>CAWJSL010000001.1:0-315524 GCA_963845585.1 uncultured Acidobacteriaceae bacterium
GAGCAGGTGTGAGTCGTCGCAGGTCAATGAGTGTAGTCGCCTGATAGCGTCAACTGGCAAATGGTCAGTGATAGTGCCAGAGGAGGGATACGTGACTCTTGAAGCTGGCGTCAAACAGCACAAAACCGTCCGTATTTTCGCCCTGATTCACGAAGAAAATGAGTTCCGATTCGCCATCATTGTCGTAATCACCCGCGTCAAGTAGCGACATGAAAGAACCGATTCGCAGAACGTTTCCGCTTCCTGACACGAAGAACCAAGGCTCGGATTCTGGGTCGTCAGGCTGATCGACCCACCCACACTCTCCTGCATTCAAACTAGCCTTCACTATGAAAGAGTGTTTGTTGGAAGCGTAGGCAGTCGGGAATGTTAGGGCGGAGTCTGGGAATTTCCAGTCCCGCTCCGCTGTTTGCTCATCCTTGCAACGGTTAACATGTGGGTATTCCCGGCGAAAGGTCGTGCGGACTAATGCCGCTACGTCGTCTGGCAGTTTTGTCCTCTTCCATCCATCGGGATCGCGGAGGTAAGGTTCCGAGACAGCCACAAGGGGGCGGCGTACTTTGGCTGGGCCATCAGCCAACAGTCCGGCAAAGTGCTTCGAAGCCGATCCAACCAGAGGAATGCCTGATGGTGGAGTCAGAATTTTCTGAACAGACGTGAGCCCGTTTTCATCGGAATCTGTCTGAGTTTCGACTGAGCCAAGGATCTTGCCATCAAAGGCGATGGTCCAGTTCATACGGGTAGGTAAGGACGATAAATCCACTTGCCTCCAACCGCTGGAGGTCTTTTCGAAGGCCGGTCGAAGATGCAGACCAGAATTCCTATGCCGAAGGCTCTGACCATAATGAAAAGAGTTTCCCTAGATGCAGGCCAAGACACAAGTTAAGTCGGTATCTGCTGCGTAGCTGTCGATAAATCCCGATTACACTCATCGACCCCGGAACGATCTTCCTCTGCATTGCGCAGACGCATTGTGCGCTACTGCTTTTTAAACACGAGCTTCTCCGTTAGCCGCTGGCCCGATTCGAACGTGCCTGTGGTGGATAGCGTCATCTGCTGCCCATCCGCGGAAACCACCCACCTATCCTTTTGAGCAACTTGCTCGTCCCGCCGGTAAATCGCATCCACCGTGTGAGGATCGACGAGTTCGAGCGTCACGGTATCGTTGCGCGAGTTCTTTAGATCGTATTGCTTTCCGTCAAAACGGGCGGTATAGCTGAAGTCACCGAGAAAACGGATCCCACCGCTCGCGTCCGCCTCGATTTTGAGCACCAGTCCTTGCCCTTGCCGCAAACGGGTCTTGCTGAGATCCTGGGTCCACTCCCCTACGAACAGGTCAGTGGCGACCTTCGCACCTCCGCTTCGCGTCCACACGGTGATTCGATCGGGATGGCCTGCGGTGATAGTGGTGGCGGTCAGTTCCTTTCCATCTTTCGAAAGTTGATCGCGAACCGTGGCCACAAGAGTTCCGTCTTTTTTCTCGATGACCTCATTTTGTCGCTTATCGATCCTATGCAGATCAATTTGATTGAAGCCGAGATTGCCGGGCGCGGGAGAATCGTGTCCGTTCCGATTCGCGGTGAAATCGAAATGGGTTTCGCCGGACATGACTACATGCACTCCGCCGCCCTGCACGTGTGTAATGGAGAGCCGGTTCGGAGGATCCAGGCTAGACTGCGCAGAGACGAGCGTCCATACGCCAACGCGAGGGTCTGGCGCTCCGGATTGCGCAACGGCAGGTTGCGCGGCGGCAAGTAGTGCAAACAACAGTAAAGTGCGAATTGATCCTGCCACGGTGATGCCGAAAGTTTAGCAGATTCACACTGCCTGTTATTGGGAGTGGTACATAAGTTCCGCAAGAGAGCTTTAATGGCGACGATCTTGTATGACATGATAAGTGCCATGGGTGTTAACCGCTTATGGGTGTCAGGGATCGTCCTCGCGGCAGCCATTGCACTTCTTCCATTCTCTTTTCATGCCGAGCGCCACCTGGAGACCGCGACCCGCGTCGAAGGGAGCCAGGCGGGAGCTGTCCGGCAAGAGTTGGCCAACCGTTTTCGGTCGCCGTTCGTGGACCAAGTGGTCCTGGTGATTCAGGGACTCCCGTCTGCAGATTCGGAGGAAGGCTGGCAAGCATTAGAACCCATTGTGACGGGACTGAGAGACCAATCCGGCGTTTCGGGAGTGGTGTCCTATCTCGACTCGCGCGATGCCATCTTCCAGGGCCGGGGAGGGGGAACGTTTGTTCTCGTGGGACTCACGTCGACCGACGGTCCCGTGGAGTTGCTGGTTCCGAAGCTGCACCAGTTGGCAGGCTCGCTTGAAAATCAACTGCGGGGCCGTTATCCGGCGGTGCAGCTCGAACTCACCGGAGAGATTCCACTGAATTTCGACATTCGGAAAGCGAGCTCCGACAACGTCGAACGCGGCGAAAGTCTGGTGATCCCCGCGACCCTCGCACTTCTGCTGGTGGCTTTTGGAAGCCTGATCGCCTCCCTGATTCCGTTGGCGGTTGGCCAGCTTGCCATCGCGACCACTCTGGCGATTACGGGATTCCTGGCCCAGCGCTGGCACTTGTCCATTCTGGTTCAGAATTTGGCTACCATGCTTGGCCTGGGCTTAGGCATCGACTACGCGCTCCTCATGGTCAGCCGCTTCCGGGAAGCGATTTCCGCCGGGAACGACGGACCCGCGGCCTCGGTCGTCGCGGCACGTCAGGCAGGTAGCACGCTCTTGATTTCAGCCTCAACGGTCGCCATCGGATTTCTAGCACTCTTGACGGTGCCGATAAGCGAAATCCGCTCCATTGGTATCGCGGGATTCCTGGTGGCGGGAATGAGTGTGTTGCTTACGAATACCATCGTTCCGACAGCGCTGGCGTGGCTCGGTCCGCGGATTAATCTTGGCCGATTGCCTTTTACTCCAAAGTTGGATGCGCATCGGGCCGCGAGTACGGGAAAGCGCTGGCGGCAATGGGGAAAGGTGATTGTCGCGCATCCCTGGCTTGCCCTCTTTGTGGCAGGCACTCCTTTGCTTCTGCTCGCCTGGCAGGTCAGACGACTGGATACCAGTGTCCCCCGGGGAGATTGGCTTCCGGAGGCGGCGGAATCAGTCGGTGCCCTCCACACCTTGAGACAGATGGATCGGGAAGGCGTCGTGGAGTCGTTGCGCATCATTGTCGAGCTTCCAACCGACTCTATCGCGCAGACCGACGCTGGGTGGAATGTGCTGGATCGTCTCACCAAGCGCCTCGCGGGCGATCCTCGTTCTGGCCGCGTGATTTCTATCACTACGATTGCGGAGAGCAACCGGTCTTCCCTCCGTGACCTCTCGCGGGAGACGCGTCGAACATTTCTGAGTAGTGATGGACGAGCGGCGCTGATTGAGGTGTTTCCCGCGAGTTCGGTCTCCCTGCGCGACCAGGTGAACTGGGTGCGGGAGCTTCGGAAGACCGGCGCGCTAGTTCTCACCGGAGTTCCTGGCGCAACGCTTCTGGTTGGGGGCATCCCGGCACTCAACGCCGATTATGAAACGATCATTAGAGACCGCTTTTCGTCGGTGACGGCGCTTATAGTGGGGGGGACGCTGCTTGCGCTGCTCTGTGGATTCCGATCTATCTTCGTCGCCCTGAAGGCCATCGCACTCAACCTGTTCTCGGTCGCGGCATCCTTCGGAGCCTTGGTTCTCGTTTTCCAAGACGGGCACGGAAGCAGCTTCCTGGGAGTTCCCGGGGGAACCGGTAGCGTGTTTCCTCTTGTTCCGATTGTCGCCTTTGCCATCGTTTTCGGATTAAGCATGGACTACGAGGTATTTCTGGTTGCACGCGTTCTCGAAGCCAGAAGGAGCGGGCTAAGTGAAATGGATGCGATCCCGGAGGGTATGGCTAGAACCGCCGGCCTGATCACGAGCGCCGCCGCGATCATGATCGTGGTATTTGCGGCATTCACTTTCGGAAGTTTCCTGGTGGTCAAGATGATCGGATTTACGCTGGCGGTCGCCGTGTTGATTGACGCGACACTCGTTCGTATTGTGATCGGTCCCGCGCTCCTTCGTATTGCAGGTGATTGGAACTGGTGGCCTGGGGGCTTGCCAAAGCGAGCAAGGCAGGCTTGATGGCGAGTCGCGGAACGAGTTGAGGAATACGACAGCCCGGTTTTATGGGGAATGAGATCTGGATTGAGAACGTCCGGAAAGTGTTACTCCCGCCCCGCGAGCAACTCCGCCCTTACAGGTCTTCTTTGGAAGCACGGATCGCAGCATCCAGCGCGTCCAAAAATTGATGCGGCGTAGCGTAGATATGATCGACTGACGCGAGCTTTTTCTGTAGCTTCTGCGAGGCATGATCGGGCATGTCTTTGTTCCTGCGCGGTACCCAAACGGTTTGCATGCCTGCTTTCTTGGCACCCCGCAGGTTGCCGATCGTATCTTCTGCCATGATTGTCTCGCACGGCTTGATCGGGTCCGCCGGGTCGCGCATGTTGTTGATGGCCGCAAGCGCTTTCTCAAAAACCTCCGGGTTCTTGCCTTTTTTATAGGGAGAAATCTCTTCTGCCCAAAAATGTTGTGCTCAGGAATCACCCCTTTGAGGCCAAGCTTTTCCAACTTTTCCATTGCTTGTCCTTCGCCCTGCTTGAACGAATGCGAGAGGACAGCAAACTCGGCCCCAGCGTCAGTTAGCCGCTGTATCTTGCTTACCAGTCCGGCATCGGGACGGATGAACCCGCTGCCCATGTGCCTATTCCACAGCCGCGTAACCCTTCCAGGATTTTTCCTCGCAGTTCGTCGCGCGTGAGTCCTGCTTTCTCTTTTGGCGGCACTTCCGTTTGTGCTGTTTTCATCGTAGGACTCTTGATTCACTTTCGGCGCTCATGGGGTCCAGCGGATCAAGTCGAAAGCCGTCCCCGACTATCGGAAGAACTCCCACCCGAAGATTGGTGGGAGAACCGACGCAAACGCTACTCTTAGCTTCCCCTTGCGGAGCGTAATGCCCAAGACTGCCGCATTGCAGCCTGGTTCGTGAAACGCTGGCGCAAGAAGGACTGCCTTAAGCTGCGCCCAGGGAAAAGATCAGACCGACCGCTCAACCCTCCGAATTAGCACCGAAGCACTGACTTTGAGCGCAGAAGACAGATTGAATACTGTTCGCAGAGAAAACCCTTCTTATCCCGCGTGGTACGTTTCTCCGCGTCGTACATCTTCTTCAGTCCTTGCCTCAAAACCTGCGACGGCTTTAGATACAAGCGACGGGACAGCCAGTCGAGCATCGCCCTGTCTTCTTCGGAGGGGCGAAAAACAACTGGTTGTTCCCAAGCCTTCTTTTCACTCGCACTCATGTATAACTACGCTATACGTCACTCCCCTTACGATTTGTCAATGAGATTCTGCCTATTCGACGGCAGCAGGACTCCGCCAGTTTCCGGATTCTGCAGGGGTTCCTTTGGTCAGCGTCCACGTTGGATATGAAGAGACCGTCCAAGTCCGTGGGATCAGACAAGGACGTTTGAGCCAGCCGCATTGGAGACCAGAACCTCCGGTGTCAGTTCTGGTGTCAGTTGGTTTTGTTTCTTGGTGCGCTTCAGTGCGTGCAGCTGCTTAGAATGGGTGGCTGGGCTAGTAGTGGAAACCCGCGTAGTTATTGAGGTTTGCGCGGTCTTGCTTCTCAGTGCGTTTTGTTGCTTGTTTGAAGCGGAAGAGGTTAGAAGGACTTAAAAGGGCGTTGCTCTACCAACTGAGCTACGCGCCCCACCGATTTCAATCTAACACATTTTCTGCGCGCATTTGGCCGGCATGCGTTTCTCGGAAGCCATTGCTGGAGACAGCATCGCATCCTCGCTCGACTCGACGTGGCCTCCATCCTGCGCCCACTGCAACCTGACGTCGCCAGCGCAAAAGCGATACACTTTGCTTTCATGCAGCCATCCCGTTTCTTCTGGGCAACACTTGCGTTCGCAGCTTGCGCGATTCTGTCGCCGGCGCTTAGCCACGCGGCAAAGAAAAAGCAAATGCCCACCGTGCGCTGGACCTCTGGAGCGCCCGGTTGCACATTCGAACGCACCGATGACGGACACTACCGCTGGACGATGACCGGGAGTGACCTGAGCGTAGCGCTCGTGGTGGATTCACAGGAACTTACGAAAAGCCGTCACCGCTTCTATCACCTGCTCGGCGTGTATGTGAGTGTGACGTACACTGGTCAGGGCAAATTTGAGTTTCCGGCGGATTTGCGGATCGACTTCGTTCGTCATCACGACGTTCATGAGGGCTTTGAGGATCCCACGCAACTCTCCAATAAATTGCAGAACGACATCGATACGAAGGTTTTCGAAACCGAGCGCCAGATCAAGAAGAATCCCAAAATCACCGAAGAAAAGACGGCTCTCTTGCGCGAATACGAAAAGGTAGCTGCCGAGTTCATCGAGTTTCTAAGCACGCAAAGCCTCGACCCCAACACGGTAATCCTGAGCCCGGGCAATCCCGAAGCCCACGGCTGGGTCTTCTTCGCCACCAGCAACAAGTGGATCGGCCCGTGGAAGGACCGGGAAGATTTCATTCTCGGCGTCTGGATGAAAGACAAGGTCTGGCAATTTCCCTTCTCGCTGCCACCGGCGCCAGGCGACCTGATCCTGCGGAAGCCGCCCGAGTAAGTGGGGCGCAAGCGCGCCAGAAAATTGTGTTAAAGTTTCGTGCTCATGGAGATCGATCCGAAAGCAACGCCAGCCGCCAAGCAATCCACAGTGGTGTTCTACTGCCCGTTCTGCGCCGTGGAAGTCAGCGATCCGCTGACCTGCGGCGATTGCTCGTCCGTCATCTGCCGCCGCTGCGGAACGCCGCTGGAATCTTCGGATGAACTGGGCATGGGATGAAGCAGTCGTTCGCTATTCGCTGTTCGCTTTTCGCTATTGGTCGTTAGCAACCGAATGGCATTCGCCTTCTACGAGCGGCCACGATTAGCGAACGACGAATGGCGAATGACCAACGACTAACGACCAACGACTCGATCTGCGGATGAAGAACTGGACTATTGAATGAAGACCGAAGCCGACACATCCGGTCAAAAGCCGAGTCTCGTCCGCGGGCTGAGTTTGCTCGACTCGGTGCTGCTGCTGGTGAGCGGCATCATCGGCTCTTCTATTTTTCTTACCGCCAAAGATATTGCCGGACCTTTGCCGAATCCGACGTTGTTTTTCCTGGTGTGGGTCCTCGGTGGAGTGATTTCGCTGTGCGCCTGCGTCGCCTTCGCCGAACTCGGCTCCATGTATCCCGACTCCGGCGGACAATACATCTACCTCCGCGAAGCGTATGGCGACCTGGTTGCGTTTCTTTACGGCTGGATGTTGTTCGCGGTCGCGAATGGCGGCACGATCGCGGCACTCTCCGTCGCTTCCGCAGCCTACATGGGAAACATCATTCCCGCGATTTCGCAGGAGCATGTGATTTTTTCGCTGGCGGGCATGCCCTTCACACGCGCGCACGCCGCCGGGCTGGCGCTGATCGCCATCCTCACTTACGTCAATGTTGTCGGACTGCGATGGGGCACACTCCTCCAGAATGTCTCGACGTGGACGAAGTTCACCGCCATGGCCGTCTTCGTTGTTCTCGGATTCGCCATCGGCAAGGGGCATTGGTCGAACTTCAGCGCGCAGGCACCGGGCGGCATAAGTATGGGGCTGGACCCAGCGCAATTGATCTCCGCTCTCGGCGTCGGCTTGATCGCCGTGTTCTGGGCCTACGACGGCTGGGTCTACATCACGTGGGTGGCCGGAGAAGTCAAGAACCCGCGACGCAATGTACCGCTCGCCATGGTTTTAGGCGTGCTCGCGGTCGGCGCGATCTATCTCGCAATGAACATGACGTACGTTTACGCGCTGCCGCTGAATGAGGTCGCAAAGTACGAAACCATCGCCCACGCCGCTGCGACAAAACTCTTCTCGCCCGCTGCCGCAGTCTGGCTGTCGGCAATGATCGCAATTTCCTGTTTCAGCGCGGCCGCGACGTGCACCCTATCGGGCGCGCGCGTCTACCTCGCCATGGCGCAGGACGGCGTCTTCTTCCGCCGCATGGCCGCCATTCATCCCAAATGGCGCACGCCCGCCTTCAGCCTGATCGGACAAGGCATCTGGGCCGCGGTGCTCATCATGAGCGGACGCTACGACCAGCTTTACACCTACGTCATCTTTGGCATGGTGCTCTCGTACACGCTGACCGTCATCGGCCTGTTCGTCTTGCGCTGGAAGCGACCTGACGTTCCCCGTCCCTATCGCTGCACTGGATACCCGTGGCTGCCCGCGATCTACGTTCTGGTCGGCGTCGCCTGGACGCTCAATACGATTATCCAGCGGCCAACCGAAGCCTTCTGGGGCGCGACCATCGTGCTGATCGGAGTGCCGGGATATTGGTATTGGAAGCGCAAGAGCCGCTGCAAACCCGCCGACTGAAATTGACCTTGCTCATCCCGCGCTTTGGCGGTGAAAGCCCACACCGGTACTGCCGTCCTTTGGAGCACAGAGGACGCAGAGAATCAAAGGGGCGCTGGTAAAATGCGAAGTTGGCCATGCACACCTCCGCCATTCTTCTCGTCTCCTGCCCCGACCGCAAAGGGATTGTGGCCACGGTTGCCGACTTTGTCTATCGCCACAACGGCAACATCCTCTGTGCCGATGAGCACGGGGACGAGGAATCGAATCTCTTCCTCTTGCGGGTCGAGTTCGATCCCGCGGATTTCGATTTTGACCTTGTCCAGTTTTCCGAGCGCTTTGCTCCCATCGCCCGCGACTTCCAGATGGACTGGCGACTCGCCCAATCGACCGACCGGCCGCGTATCGCCATCTTCGTCTCGAAGTATGACCATTGCTTGCAAGATCTGCTCTACCGCCAGCAGAGCGGCGAACTCCGCTGCGAAATCCCGCTGATCGTATCCAACCATCCCGATAGCCAGCGTATCGCCGACTTCTACGGCGTCCCCTATTTCGTCGTGCCGGTCACGAAAGAAAACAAGCGGGAAGCGGAACAGAAGCAGATCGCGCTCGTCCGCGAACACAAATGCAGTCTCGTCGTTCTCGCGCGTTACATGCAGGTGCTCTCGGGCGAGTTCATCGCAGCCCTGGGATCCGAAAACCTCATCAACATTCACCACTCTTTCCTGCCCGCGTTCGTCGGCTCCAAGCCGTACCACCAGGCGTTTCAAAGCGGCGTCAAGCTGATCGGCGCCACCGCTCACTACGTTACTCAAGTACTCGACGATGGCCCCATCATCGAACAGGATGTCGTCCGCATCTACCACCGCGACACCATCGACGATCTGATTCAGAAGGGCCGCGACATTGAAAAGGTCGTCCTGTCGCGGGCCGTCCGCTGGCACGTGGAAAACCGCATTCTGCTGTACGGAAACAAGACTGTCGTCTTTCAATAGCCCATCTCACGAAGGCCCACCCCCAAGCCCGAAGCTAGACGCGCCCGGGCTCTCGGTGCTGGGTGCTGGCAACTGGGCACTGGGTAGGAGTACAGGCACCTCCGTAACCAGGTAACCAATTGCGCTTCGGTTCCCTTTCGGTTTTACTAAAGACGGCCCCCATTTGGAAAATTTACTGCGCGATCTCGAAGGAGTGGACTTTGGTTGAGGATCCCAAATGGGAACTCGCGTTGCTGGCCACGGTGCAGAGCTTTTACCAGCGGCTGCTGAGTGACCAACTCGGCGGAGAAATGCCCGCGCCCGCCGAACTCGCCCCCAACGTCATCAGCCGCACCGAAGATGTGCGCTTCACCCTCGATCAAATGCATCTTTGGATCCAGCTCCTCGACATGGCGATCACTCCCGCCATGCTGCGACTGGGCGTATCTGACCTTGATCCCGAGGTTGCCGAAGCGCTGCTGCGCTACTTCGCGCGCCATCGTGACGACTCCGGCGCCAATCGTGACAAAACCGATCTGGTCGCGACCTTTCTGTTTCGCCATCCCCGTGTGCCTGGCCAGTGGGAGCAGCGCGGCTACGGCCTCGATGGATCGATTCCTCTGTCCCCGTTTGAAATTGCGCTGCTGGAAATCCTGTCTGAGTCCGACGTTCCCGTACTCTCCGATGCCGACGTGCAACTGCTGCGCGAATTCGGCCCTTTGCTCGACCAGGCGAATCGCTTCCAGGACTTCAGCGCGCTCATGGACTCCGGCATCATCCAGCGGGTTCGTGAGTTGAAAACCTCGCTCGGCGAATCGATATATCATCCCGGAGTGCTGGCCACGCTCGCGCCTTACAATGCCGCATTCGGCGATCGTTTCCAAACGCTGTTCGCCGCCGCCGCGCAAGAGATCAAGGACTTCGCCAAACGTCTTGAAGAACTCGGCGGCAGCATCCTCAGTACAGTCGACGGCGTCGAAGTCACCGTCGAGCATGTCGCGGCCATGAACCAGGAAGCCTTGATGAAAGTCGACTACAGCACGGCCCTGGAAAAATTCCGGCGCGTCTCCCGGCTGAAAAGAGAACTGGAGCGCAGGCCGCCGATCCGGCGCGCCCACGCAGACCCCACGCCTTCCGGTCATGCGGTAGGCGCTGGCGGCGCGGCTGCCGCTCCGGCGCTCGCTCCCAAGTATCTGCCCGCCGCCATCACACCGCAGGCGCTCTCGGTCGAAGAAGCCAAGTTGCGTCGAGTGGAAGAATCAATCCGCGTCTTTGTGCGCGTCGCCGATCCCAAGTTCCGCCAGATCGTGCCCATGCGCTATTTCAACCTGATGCTCAGTCCCGCCGAGATTGAGGCCTACACCGCCGACTATCTCGAACAAGTGGGCCCGCGTGCGGATGCTGCCAGAATGCTGCTCCGCATCGTCGCTGCAACCGCCCGCATGTCGACCGAGATGGAGGAACTCAAGCGCTCGCAGAATTCCCGCTCCGTCTGGAAGCTGCACGCCGATTCTTTGGTAATCCTGATCGACCTTGCCAAGCGCCTCGCTGAAGCCGTAGACCGGCTCGCTTTGACCATCGGCGAGCAGCCGGAGATCCAGGCAAACAGTGAGCCTCTCCGCACTTCGCTGGAAAAATTGCGCGAGCGCACCGCCGAGGCTGCAAAGCTCATCGCCGCGGCCTAACACTGGCTGATCGACGGCTGCTCCAGGGAACAGGTGAGATTAGCATCGTCGTTGATGAAGCACCTACTTTTCAGTTTTGTCGAACTTCGCAGCCGCCTCGGGTCCAGCCTTCTCTAACACGGATACTTGTCCTGCCAGATCGTCATCCGGGTGCGCCATTGTGAGCGTCTGACCGTCAGCAGATAACGACCAGTGGTCACGGAGACGGACTTCGCGATCAGCTACTTTCATGGCCGCTTCAATGACAAGCACAGATCCCTCCCAATGGACGCGGGTACGCACAGGTGCACCGCGAAGCGAATTGACGGTTTCTTTGCCTGCCATGTCATAGGTAAAAACGATGCGCTCCTCGGCGGCATTCTCGTGCTTTACAAGCATGTCCTGAACGAGATTGGCACCCTGTCGCTCGATCTTGACCAACATCCACTGTGGCTTGCTGCCGAGTATAGTGCTTTCCCCCAGGTTCAACTGCCAGACTCCGCTAAAATCCGGCGGCACTTGATTACTGCCAAGCATTGTGAGCATCATGATGACAAGACCATATACGATCGTCATAGTTGCCATACCCCTTACGATATTTGAAACGGCAAAACAAAACGAGGCACGAGCAGTTCGCTCGCACCTCATTTTCTCTCGTGCGATGGCGCTGAAACTCAGCGCCTAGTGAATATCGAATTGCTCCTGGTGCAGCGCCGGGTCCGACTTCACGATGATCGTTTTCTTCGTGAGCTCTTCCATCTCATTCAGCAGCCGCGCGTTGTCCGCCTTCAGGGCTTTCGCAACCTCCGGGTTCACTCGCAACATCACGTCGCTATGCTCCAGATGCTTTGAGATCTTGCGCATCTCGACATACACCTCGTTGCAGATGGTGTTCACCGATTTCACAAAGCCCGTGGCCTGGCAATAAGGACACGGCGATCCAATCGTGCGTTCGAGCGACTGCTTCACCCGTTTGCGGGTGATCGCCACCAGACCGAAATCGTTGAACTGCAGCACCTTCGACGGCGCCCGGTCAAGGCGCAACGCCTCTTCCAGCGCCTGCATCACTTTCTGCCGGTTGCGCCGCTCGTCCATGTCGATGAAGTCGATGATGATGATGCCCCCCAGATCGCGCAGCCGCACCTGGCGCACGATTTCTTTGATCGCATCCACATTCGTCTTCACGATCGTGTCTTCCAGGCGGGCCGTCTTGCCGACGTACTTGCCGGTATTGACGTCGATCGCGACCAATGCCTCGGTCTGATTGATCACGATGTACCCACCGCTCTTCAGCCAGACTTTCGATTTCAGCGCCTTGTTGATTTCCTCGTTCAGTCCGAACTGATCGTAGAGTGGCGTCTCCTTCGTGTAGAGCTTGACGCGCTTGACCAATCCCGGCTGGAAGCGATTCGCAAATCGCACAATGCGCTCGTATTCCTGCTCGGTGTCGACCCAGATGACCGAAAACTCCGCGCTCACCTGATCGCGCAGCACCCGCTCGACCACGTTCAGGTCGTGATAGATCAGTGCCGGAGACTTGCTGCTATCGGAACGCGACTTGATCTCGCTCCAAAGATTTTTCAGAAAGCGTATATCCGCTCGCAGTTCCTCGTCCGTGGCGCCGGCCGCCGCGGTTCGCACAATGAAGCCGCCGCCGCCGTTTTCGCGCTCGCTCTGGATGATCCGCTTCAGCCGCTGCCGCTCTTCTTCCGACGAGATCTTGCGCGACACGCCCGTGTGGTTCACCGTCGGCATGAAGACCAGGAATCGTCCCGGCAGCGCAATGTGACTGGTAATGCGCGCTCCCTTCTTCCCGATCGGCTCCTTCGCAATCTGGATCAGCACGTCCTGCCCTTCTTTGAGCAGTTCGCTGATCTGCGGCACCACCGTGTTTTCGCGGCTGCGGAAGCGCCGTCCACCGCGCCGTCCGCGCCCCCGATCGAACCCGCGATCCGGCGCGCGACGCTGCGTCCGCTGCAACAACCTCGCCTCGGGCGCGGGTCCGCGAACTTCCGCGCTCGCATCCACGGCACCGTCGCCAATCGCCTCCGCCTCCAACAGCGCCTCAGCTTCCGCTTGTGCCTCTTCGAGTTCCAACTCCTCCGCTTCTCGTTCTTCGTCTTCCAGAACGGCTTCGGGAACTGCTTCGCCGTTCGCCGCCGGCTCGCCGCCCGCTGCCAGAACCGGAGCGCTCTCTCCAACCCCGGACCGCGTCAACTCTCCACCAGCCGCCCGCGTCTCTTCTTCCAGTTCCTCGAAACCGTCGTCATCTCCCGGTTCCTCCCCGTAGGACGTAAGGTCGGTTTCTTCTTCCTCGATCTCCTGTTCCTCCACGTCGCCGTGTGCAACATCGTGCGCAACATCGTGTGCAACCTGCGGCGCTGCCACGAAGTCCGCTTCGTGCGGCGTATCGGACACAGTTGTTTCGGGCGCAGAGTGAGGTTCGGACAGTTCGGACAACACGGATCGCACTTCGTCCCGGATTTGCCAATCCTCCAGACCTTCGGGCGCTGCGCTGGGAGCGGTCAGATGGACCTTGTCATCCTCAACAACTTCCGCGTGCGGCACGTGCTCGTGCTGTTCGTGAAGTGGCTCGGCAACCTCCGCCGCGAAGATAGGCTCATCTTCGGGAAAGTTCGCAACGATGGAGGCTGATGCTGACGCTGACGCCGGCCGCTCCGCCGCGGCACTCTCCACCGGCAAGGCCGGTCCCTGACCCAGACCCTGTCGCTGGTACTTCGAGATCGATTCGCCAGGAAGCAGGATCGGTTGATACCCCGGGGGCGGTCCGTAATCGTAGTCGCGACCGGCACGAGCGGTCGAGGGCGCCGGCCGCTGCAATCGCGAGTCCGACCCGCTGCGTCCCGAACGGTCGCCGCGGTTAAAGCGGTCGTTCCGCGGTTCGTTCCTTGGTTCGCTGCCGGTCTCACTGCGTACTTCGCCGCGTATTTCGCCGTGTGGTTCACTTCGAATTTCGCTGCGCTCCGGACGCTCGCCGCGCTCTGCACTCGGTCCACGCCCAATCTCTCCACGACGTCCGCGACGACGACGACGCCCGCGAAAGTCGCGCGCAACGCCCATGCCCGCAGCGTTGCCCGGCGCTTCCGAAGAGGCCGCTGCCGGCTCCTCCCTCTCGTCCGCTATGCTTCCGCCGTCGGCAAACTGTCCGTCACCGTTGATCGCCGGCCCTCCCGCCTCCAAACCGGGGCGCGGACGCGCCTCAATCACCACACGATTTGCCGGGATCGCTTCATCCAGGTCCTCGTCCTGCTGTTCCAGATCCATGAAATCGGAGACATATAGAAACGCGTCGCGTTCCAACCCAATGTCCACAAAGGCCGACTGCATGCCTGGCAGCACGCGCGTTACTCGGCCCTTATAAATCGAGCCCGCTAAGGTGTATTCGTTTTCTCGTTCGAGGTAGATTTCCGCTAGTTGATCGTCTTCCGTGATCCCCACTTTGGTTTCGTGGGGGGTGGTCGATACAAACAATTCCTTGTTCATCGCTACTCCGGTTTTCTTCACCGGACCAGAAGCGCAAGGCGGACCAGGGGATCGATAGCGTTCAGCGCCGCTCCGGGTAGGAGCGGGCGCGGTCCCGGACTTCTTCCCGGGGCCTGCACTGCAGTGAATTGTTCGTACTCGTCTGCACTGATCGCGTTAAGCCTTCCGTCAGGTCTGTGGCCACTCTCTCCGGTTCCGCTGAGGGGGCCGTTCCCCGCCTGACTGGCTTCAATCCTGTCCGGCTTCGACTTCTGCCGGCATTCTGCCCTCCTTTTTCGCGAGGGCCTTCGAAATCTTGTTTCTTACCTAATCTTTTTCTGCCTAATCTTGCTTCCTGGCGCCGTTCTCATTGTCGATAAGACCAGTTGACAAGGGCGCCCCAACTTCTGCCGACCGTCTCAGTTCACGAAGCGGCGCATCCTGACGTTCATGACCATCCCCAGCGCCAAAAACATGAAAAGAACGGAAGACCCACCGTAACTCATGAGCGGCAGCGGTATTCCCGTGACTGGCATAAAGCCAACCACCATGCCGACGTTGACCAGAACGTGAAAGCTAAGCACAGCCACCACACCCATCACCAGAAATGCCCCGGCGCGGTCGGGCGCCGTTTGTGCATTCTGGGTCAACCGCATCAGCACTATAAAGTATAACAGCAGAAGCGCCAGAGCTCCTACAAACCCGTGTTCCTCGGCAAATGCGGCAAAAATAAAGTCGGTCTGCGGCACCGGCAGAAATGCCAGATGCGTCTGCGATCCCTGGCTGCTCCCCCAGATACCCCCCGACCCAACCGCAATCAGCGATTGATTCACTTGATACCCGGAGCCCTGCCGATCCGCATCCGGGTTGATAAAACTCGCCAGCCTTTCCTTCTGGTACGGCTTCAACACCTTCATCCAAGCCACCGGAACCAGCAACCCCGCGATCATCAGCACAATCAGCGCCTGCTTCCATCGCAACCCGCCCAGAAACAAGCCCATGATCGCCACTGGCAGATACGTCAGCGCCGTCCCCAAGTCCGGTTGCGCCAACACCATCAGCATCGGAAAACCGACGATTGAGCCCGCCTTCAGAAAGTCGGACCACGACAGTTCCCGATCGGGCAGATCGGCAAAGTACTTCGCCACCGTCAGAATCAGGATAATCTTGACCCACTCCGATGGCTGAAAATGGCCGCCGCCTGGCATCTTGATCCAGCGCCGCGCGCCCAGATACTTCTGCCCGAATAGAATCACCGCAATGAGCGACGCCAGGGATGCCATGTACACCCAGTGGATTTGTTCAAGCATGGCTTGATAGTTGAACAGGCTGACCAGGAACATCGCGCCCAAGCCCGCCAGAATCCAGTAGATTTGCTTGATGTGGGATCCGGCAAATTTCGTGTGCTCGGTCGCACTGTGAATCTGCACTACGCCGAGCGCGCAGATTACCAGCACGAAGCCCATCAGGACCCAGTCGAAATCTCGGAAGGAAACGTAGCGCGACATGAATTCAGTCGCCCACCCCAGAACTCATCGGCAAGAACCGATCACAACAACTCATTCGCAAGGAAACTACTGACAAGGATTCGTCGGGCACGACGGACTCACCGGGCTTTCATTACGCGTCCATATCCAGATCGCAGCCCCGCCCACGGCAGCCAATCCGCCGTAGACCACCGGCGTCGAACTCATGATACCTCCACCCGCCGCCGTCGCTGCCCCAGTTCCGCGGCGCCGCTTCTTCTTCTTTTTTTCCGTATCGGCCGTGTCGTCGCGTGTGGTCTGCTGCCCCTGCGTCACGGTTGTCGTCCCCTTGTCGTCCTGCACCGTCACATCGCCCTTGTTGGCCGCGATTTGCACGCGCCCATCCACGTCGGTCACCTGAAACTCGGTCCACGAACTGGAAGCTGGCGTCACGGTCACATCGCCGGCGCGCGCCGCCAGTCCGCGCGAGGTCGTCACCCGCACCGAGCCATGCTCAAGCTCCACTGCCGGGCCCTCAAATTTCACCAGTGAATCCGCCAGCACCATGACGTTCGATCCGTTCGATTGAATGCTGGCCGTCGAATCCGCTCGCGTCTGCAACATATCTCCCGAGAACACGGCCACCGACTTCGGCACCTCGCTCCCGTTCAACCAGGCCGCGCCGTTCGTGTACAACATGGCCGACGCCGTCTCTCCTGCCAGCATCATTTGCGCCGGAAACAGGACCGCCAGCAAACAGCACACAGCTGACCGCAACGCTGACTGTGACATGGGTTCGGACCACTCCCAGATTTATGGATTTTTCTTATCGTAAGCCGTAAACGGTTACAGGTCAATGCGTTTGTTCGCTTCCGTGTACTCCTGAGTTACTATCGTTTCGCGGGCTGCCGGCACCACGTTCCACCGCTCGCGCCGAACTGGCTCCCGATCGTTTCCCACAACCGGCGTCCCCAGAAGCATCTCGCCATTCACCCCTTGGACTTTCACATCCATCCAGCGGTTCGCCTCATGATGCCCGGAAATTCTCACCTTGAGGTAATTTACCGTCAGCGCCTCGGCGAAATCCGCGCCGCCCGATTGCAGCGTGATCGCCTCGACCACCGTCCCCACCAGCGACCGCATAAACGCCGCCTTCTTCCCGAATGCGATCTCGCGCAGCACGCGGTTTCTTTCCCGAGCCACAGCCACCGGAACCTGCCCAGGCTGCTCCGCCGCCGCCGTTCCCGGACGGGCCGAATAGGTGAACACGTGCAGATAAGTGAACGGCATCTCGTCGATCATGCGCCGCGTTTCGTCGAACTCCGCTTTGGTCTCGCCCGGAAACCCCACCATCACATCGGCGCCGATCGCCGCAGTGGGCATGGCCGCTCGAATCTTCAGAATCTTTTCCCGGTAATGCCACGGCCGATACTTGCGATGCATGCGCCGCAGCACCGCATCGCTCCCCGACTGCATCGGCACGTGCGCATGCTTGGCGATTCGCGAGGACGCCGCCACCAGCCCGATCAGCTCATCGCTCCAATCCATGGGCTCGACCGAGCTGATCCGTAATTTCTCAAGAGATGTCCGATCGAGAATGGCGCGAATCAGAGCGACCAGTCGACGGTCGTTGGTCGTTGGTCGTTCGCGGGGGAAATGCAGTCGTTGGTCGTTCGTCGTTGGTCGTTCGGGGCTCGGCTCCATCTGCTGGCTGCAATCCATGGAGTTGCAAGGGTCTTGCTCGCCAACGACCAACGACCATCGACCGTCGACTTCTTTTAGGTCCCTTCCCCACCGGCCCAAGTTAATCCCCGAAATCACCACCTCGCGATAGCCCGCCTCCACCAGCGTCCGCACTTCCGTGACGACGCGCTCCATCGGCAGCGAACGGCTCTGTCCCCGAACGTACGGAATCACGCAGAACGAGCAGCGGTTGTCGCATCCATCCTGCACCTTCAGGTTGGGACGCGTCCTCTGGTTGGCCGCGTCAAATACCGGAGCCGCCAGCAACTCGGTATGCGCAAAAATATCGCCCACAATCACCTTGCTGGCATCGCACGGGGGGCGTTCGCGGGGAGGATTCAGTCGGAGGTCGTGAGTCGTTGGTCGGTCGGGGGGAGACTCGGACTGCTGGCTTGAAAGCGCGGCGCTGAACGGTTCTTGCTCGCCAACGACCAACGACTGACGACCAACGACCCCTTCTCCACCGACCAACGGCTGGGCACTAAAAAGCTGTGCCAGTGAAACAAACCCCGCCGAGGAAGAAGTCGCAATCTCCGCCGCTTGGTGCTTATGCGAATTGCCCACGACCCACGTCACACCCGGCAGCGCGGCCAACTCTTCGGGAGCCCGCTGCGCGTAGCAGCCGGTCACCAGAATGCGGCAATCCGGATTCATCCGCTGCAGCCGCCGTATCGATGCGCGCGCATCTTTATCCGCGCCATCGGTTACCGTGCAGGTATTCAGCACAACAATTTCGGCGTCGCGAGCAGCCCCGGCGCGCTCCATTCCGCGCTCCAGAAACTGCCGTTCCAGTGCCGCCCCGTCCGCTTGTGCAGCGCGGCAGCCAAAATTCTCTATGTAGAAGCGAGCCACACTCCTATACTAAACGAGTGCATGCTGCTGAAGCTCGGTGATTCGACATATCGAGGACCGCTGCAAGCGGATGCCACCGTGCACTGCATCTCCAACTCCCCCGTAAGAGGTGCACATGAAACGCCGCATTCTTATTGTCGACGACGATCTCGCCGTGCTGCTGACCCTCAAAGCGGTTCTCGAACTCCACGGCTTTGAAGTCGACACCGCCGGCAGTTCCGCCGAGGCCTTTGCCCGCATGAAATCGAACATTTACCAGATGGTGATCAGCGACTTGCGCATGGAAACCGAAGAGGCCGGCCTGGACGTCATCCGCACCGCGCGCCGCCAAGCCTACAATCCGGCGACCGCTCTGCTCACCGCCTATCCGCCATCCGGCGAACAGCAGGACGAAAAACATCGGGAAGGGCAAGATTGGACCGGAGAAAACTCTGACTCGTTGCTCATCAAACCGCTCGGTACCAGCGATCTCCTGCGTCAACTGGAAGCCCTACTCATCCACCACGCCGATCGTCAACTCCGCCGGCGCAACCCCACGTCTAAGGCGCAAGAAGCCAAGCGACAAGCAGGATGAGCATCCCGCTGGCCCCGCTTCCCTGCAACGTTCAGAGGATTATCAGGCGCTCGCCACTTGTCGCCCCTGCTGAAAACACTCGCGGCACAGCACCGGTCGTCCTTGCGTCGGCCGGAACGGCACCGTGGTCTCTTTGCCGCACTGCGAACAGTTGGTCCGGGTTTCCGTCTTCGCGTACGATTGCCCGCGCGTCGGCCCGCGCGCCGTGGCTCCAACGACTGCTCCTCGCTTGCCTTTGCAGTCCTTGCAGCGTTTGGGTTCGTTCTTGAACTGCTTGTCGTGGAAGAACAGCTGTTCACCCGCTGTGAACACGAATTCCGTGCCACAATCGATGCACTTCAAAACCTTGTCCTGGTATTCCATTGAAGAGGCGCTCCCATTCCGCGTCCCTGCTCTGCACGGGAGACCCGAATAGGGAAGGATCCGGTTCACAACGTGAGCAGGAGATTACATCCCCCTCGTACTGCCCCATGGACTCGGCCCGCCACGCGGTGTGCACCGCATGGTTACTGCTTTACTGATCCGTAGAGATGCGACTTGCCGCGTCTCCAACTTTCATAGGCATACAGTTTAGCCTGTCTTGTAATCTTAGAGGAACCAAACCGATCTTGTTACATTTTCCGAACAAGAGGACATCATCGGCATAGTCGTATCTATGGGGAACGGACCGTCCGCGTCAGCGAACGGCCCGTTTTCCCATATTTCCTTAGTCCTGTTCCTTGCGTGCTTTCTTGCGGCTACGCTTGCGAGCCAGCGCTTCTTTTACTCGCTTCCTCTCGCCGGGCTTCAGGTAAAACGAGTGACGCTTCACTTCCTTGATGATGTCCTCGGTTTGTACCTTCCGCTTGAACCGCCGAAGCGCGTTTTCGAGGGACTCACCCTCTTGAAGTCGAACTTCCGCCAACGGACTACACCCCCCCACTCGTCCTAAGTGGACTTATTAGTTATGGCAAGCATTGCACCCCTAAGTCAAGCGGAATGTGCAGAAATCTTCACTCCGCCTCAAAAATTCAATCGCATCGACAATTGCATCTGTCGCGGAGCAAACGCCCTCATGGGCTGCATAAGACTTGTAGGTTGCTGATAATAAGCCGGATAAGGGGCTCCTCCTGACACAGGATATTGCGTGTACTTTATAAACTGTCCCGCCAAATTATAGTAGCCGTTGTCACTCACCTCGTAGCTCTTATTGTCACGATTGAACAGATTGAACGACTCCGCAGTCAACTCCAGATGATACCGTTCGCCCAGATTTATCATCCTCACCATCCTCATATCCATGGTCGCGTAGTCCGGACCAATAAATGAATTGCGCCCATACCCCGACAAGCGGTCGTTGCCCGTGTTCCCGTCCTCATTCGGATCGCCCTCCACCGTCGCGTTCGCCGGGCGCCCGCTGCCATACGTCATAATCCCAGAGATTCTCCAGTGATCGAACAACGCCGCCAAAGCTTTCTGTCCCCCCGCAAACGGATTCGGCTCCTCGATCGCCGAAATCGACAGCCGCTGCCGCTGGTCCGTCACACTCGATGCCTTCTCAAGTTTTGGGGCAAACGGATTCTGCACCGTGGATTGTGTTGTCGTCAGCGCATCCTGCCCATTGTCGATCGCGTGCGCCCAGGTATAGGCCAGCCGGAAATCCGTGCCCTTCGACATCCGCTTGCGCAACGACACTGTCATGCCGTTGTAATAGCTCGCGCCCACGCTCTGATACTGGTTGACGGCCCCCAGTTGCGGGATCGGGCGCACCAATGGGTTGATACAAGGCGGATACGGACAACCGATGCTGCCACTCGTCTGCCAAGTTGCAAACGACCACACGTTATAAAACTGATTTTGAAAAGTATAGCCAGTCGGGTCGTAGATCGGATAACTGTAATAAGTGGGCGGCGGCAAGTTTACGTCTGCCGCCCGGATCATATCCACTCCATGAACATACAAATAAGACACAGTCCCGATGACGTTGCCGCCCAGCTCGCGCTCCATGCTCAAACTTGCCTGCTGCACTCGTGGCGTCTTAAAGTCCGGGGCAAATGCCGACACCTCGCTGGTGGCATACTGCTGCAACGAAGCAGGCAGCGCGCACGGGACCGGACCCGGCGGGCAGCTGAACGCCGCATTCGGATAAGTAGGAAACACCTGGTGCTGGTAGTAATCCGCATTGTCCAGGGAAAGAAAGTTATCGGTCAGTCCATTGTTATCGATCACCGCCGACTGATAAATCCCCGGGATACGGGTGTAGAAAATTCCAAATCCCGCCCGCACCATCACCGGCCGGTCGTTGCCGAACGCATACCCAATTCCCACCCGCGGCGCGAAGTTCGTCCCGAGCAAGGGCATCCTCCCCGCCTGCGGCCACAGCGGATTGCTCACCATCCCCTTTTTTGAAAACGTCTGCAAGTCGTAGCGCACACCCATGCTCAAGCTGAGATGCGGCGTCAATCGCGCCGTGTCCTGCACGAACGCGGCATAGTCGTTGCTGTCCGGATATGACACCGGATTCCCGAAATTCTGCTCGTAATATCGCGCTAAGTTGGCGGGCGGCCCAGTCCAGCTGCCAGCATCCCAATCCCAGCTCGGCATGACTGTGTGCGCCCACGCCCGCAGCGGCGTCAACTTAAGGCTGCCCCCACTCGCTGGCTCCGGTTCAAACGTAAGCGGATCCACATGAATGCTGACAAAAACATACTTCCCCCCGAACATCGACGGAAAGTAGTTGTAATCCCAGGTCCGCATCCCGTCGGCCCCGAACTTCCACTGGTTTCGCCCGCGGCTCAGACTCAAGGTCTCCGCCAGGTGCAGCCGGTGTTCCCGCGTCTGCCGCGGCAATGTCGACGATTGCCCAAGATCCTCCATCCAACCGTAGATGTCCCCCTGCGTTCCGGTCGTATTCGGAAACAGCTGTTCCAGGTCGCGCGAAAACTGCACTCGCAGATGGCTCGTCAGCCGCGGCGTAATGCCACTCGACAAACTGAGCGATGCCGTTTCCGTCGCCACGTCCTCTTCCCCATTCGCGCTCAGCGCATCGTTCGTAATCGGACTCCCCGAATCAAAGGTGACGTTGTTCGTCCCGTAAGACCGCGCCGCGCCCACCCGCAACGAAAGATACTGATGCGGCGTCAGCACATGATCCAGCCTCAACGATCCAGTTTCCCCCAGCAACTGCGCGCGTTTCGTCCCCCCATTCTGCGAAAGTTGCATTGCCGCCGGCAACACGGTGGGCGCAACACAGGGCGGCCCACCTGCACTGGGAGGAGGGCAGCCAGGCACAATGGCCTGATCGCACGCCGACCCACCTATAGCGGGATCGCAGACCTCGTAGTCCAAGATACTCGGGTAAGTACCCTGTTGCGGCACCACCGTTGTGGAACCGTTCATAAACTCCACCACCGCCGGCACATTGAAGATGTGCTGATCGTAACTCGCAAACAAGAACGTCTTGCCGCGCTGGATTGGCCCTCCCATCGTCGCGCCAAACTGATGCTGCTCATTGTGGGGATCGAAGCCCACAAACGGAGGCGCCGCTCCCCCCAGCGAACTGTCGCGCAAGTAATAGAAAGCGCTGCCGTGCCACTGGTTCGTGCCCGACTTGGTTACCACATTCACCACCGCTCCTCCAGCCCGTCCCGACTCCGCCCCATAACCGCTCGACTGCACGTGGAACTCCTGCACCAACTCATTCGAAAACTGGTAAGGCGAGCGATACCTTCCCATCGCCTGCCCATAGAACCCGTTATTGTCATCCCCTCCATCCACCAGGAAGCTCGTGTTGTATCCGCGAATCCCGCCATAAGAAAGATCCCCGTTCGATCCCAACGTCAAGTCTCGCGGATCCTGCGTCACCCCCGGCATCAGCAACAACAGATCCGTAAACCTGCGCCCATTCAGCGGCAGATCCTTGATCTCGCGGTCATCCACCAGCGCCGATAACGAACTCGGATCCATCTCCACCATCTGCGGCGCCTCCGACACCGTGATCGTCTCCTTCGGCCCCGCCACCTTCAGTTTGAACGTCACGAGCGCCGCCGCTCCGATCTCCACCCGAATCACCGGCGAAATCTCGGGCGACATCCCTTCCGCCTCCGCCCGCGCCGAATAATGCCCCGGTGGCAGCAGGTCCACCGCAAATCGTCCCGCCGAATCCGTGGCCGAGTGATAGCGGATTCCCGTCTCCACCCGGATCGCCACAATGTCCGCGGTCGTGATCGCCGCTCCCTGCGCGTCCAATACCACGCCCCGCAACGCGCCCGTGGACGCATCCTGCCCCCAAGCCACGGCGGCAGCAAGAATGAGTTGAAGCAGCAATATCCGTGAGACAACCCGAAAGGCATTGCGAATCGTATCCAGAAACGGCTCACCGCATCGGCGCATACCCATCCCCTCGTGTCCGAGATTTCGGAATCGGAGGGGATTCCAGAGACCCTGCCAATGTGTATACCAAAGTGCCGGTCGCCGGAATGTGACGCACGCACTTGCAATATGTTCGGTTTTGGGGGGATCGCTTCAGCGTGCCGTCCCCGGGTGACTTGGCGGCTGGCCCGGCGGCGCAGTAACTACAAAGGTAATAACCAGTTAATATATGGCCGAAAAAAAACTCGTCCCCGGTCTTTTGGAATCATGGGGTTAGGAAGAAAATCCCGCCAGGTCTTTGAGTTTAAAGGACTTGCTGGTAAAGTCTTCCAGAATCAATGACTTAGCTCCAAAACGGCGCCCAAAACGGTTATGGGCAGCGAAGGAGGGTCCGTCTCGATGCGGGATCGAGACACGCACGCTTCCTCGCTGCCCTAATTGTTGATGACATTATCGCGCAGGCTGGGGTGGGATGTCTGTGATGGTGATCACAGGATGTTTGTGAGATTGCAGAAGTCAGAGTCGCCGCCTGGGCGGGAGTGCGTTGCGAAAGATTAAGTGATACGCTGGGCCTCTATAGAGAAAGGGGGCATAGCGATTGATGCTGCCGGACTACTTGGAGCCTCCGCAGAGTGCGGAGGGTGTCAACGTTTGCAGTTTTCCGTCCACACGGTACCAAGGAAGTAAGAGAAAAATACTTCCATGGCTCTGGACCCATCTCCGCGAGCTGGATTTTACAACTGCGCTTGACGTGTTCGGCGGGACAGCATCGGTTAGCTACCTGCTGAAGGGAATGGGGAAAGCGGTAACCTACAACGATTATTTGCGATTCAACCACCAAGTCGGCCTAGCCCTCATCGAGAACGACGAAATCACGCTCTCGCCGCAGGAAGTCGCAACAGCCCTTGCACCCGTTCCGCATCTTCCGGAGCGCTTCGTGCGTGATGTCTTCAAGGGCATATATTTCACGTCGCGGGAAAACGCCTGGATCGACAACGTCGTAGCGCGAATCGCTAGCCTTGCCGCTGCCCCTTCCGAATTGCCGTACAGGCGGGCTCTCCTTTACTACGCTCTTTTTCAAAGCTGCTTGATCAAGCGCCCGTTTAACCTGTTTCACCGCCGGAACCTATATCTGCGGCTTGCCGACGTGAAGCGAAAGTTCGGCAATGGGTATAGCTGGGAGAAAACCTTCAACGAACGCTTCGTCGACTTTTGCGAGGAGGCCAACCGGAGTGTTTTTAAAGGAAGCCGACGATGTCGGGCAATCCGACAGAATGCCTCGGCCCTCACGGACACGAGTTACGACCTCATATATGTTGACCCACCATATCTGACGATGGAGGGGAACAACGAGACGTCGGATTACAGGAGGTGCTACCACTTCCTAGAGGGGCTTTGCTCATACAAGCGGTGGGGGGACCTGATTGACTATGGGACAGTGAATCTTCGGCTGAAAGACCTGGGCGACAACGAGTGGATCGACGCGACCAAACAGCGTGATGCATTGAATGCCCTTATCGAGACCTTCAGGAAGAGCATAATAGTGATGTCTTACAAGAAGTTTGGAGCGCCGAGCATCAATACCCTGATCCGGATGCTAAAACGGCACGGGAAAAAAGTTCGTTCACACAGTCGCCACTACAAGTATGCCCTCAACCATCAAAACGGAACGGCTGCGCTGAACCGCGAGGTGCTTCTTATCGCCGAGTGACAGGATGAACGATGGCTGAGCCCTTCACTTCCCAAATAACCGTCGACAAAACGATCGTCTCCCTGCTGAGCAGGTTCACTTATGAGCGGAACTTCCCCTACGCTCTTCGCGAAGTCATAAGCAATGCTTACGACGCGGACGCGACCGAGACACGAATCGACGTAGACGTGAACGCTGGGAGGGTCGCCATCTACGATAACGGCACGGGGATGACCCGCGACGAATTTGACTTTTACTTGCGCATAGCAGGCCAGAAGCGGGGGAAGAGGGAGACTCCCAAGTTCGGACGGAAGAGGATTGGTCAATTCGGGGTAGGTTTCCTGGCCATCTTGCCGTTCTGCGAATCACTCCAAATCACATCCACCACCGAAAATTCCGAGGAACTGTTCACTGCCGACATTCCAGCCTGGAAATTCTTCAGACAGGATGGCAAGGCCATCGACGTGGGTGAAGTGGAGGTTACGGGCGAGATTACTAGAAGCGAAAAGCTTAAGCCGCAACATTTCACTCAGATCACGCTACTCAGGCTCAGCGACATAGCAAAACGTTACTTTCGAGAAAAACCTCGCGCGGACCAAAAGAATCGAGTGTCCAGCTGGCCGCCACTTAAGAAGCTCCGCTGGGAAATGCAGGAAGACCTTCCCCTTGCTTTTCCGGAAGGCTGCATATTGAACAGCAAGGTGGCATACCCCGAACCCGTAGGAATGGACGTCTATCTTCAGGGTGCAAAGCTTCAGAGAAATTGTCCCGGGGGGGAAATCATCGCAAGCGGAGAGCTGGACGTTGAAGGTGTCAAGCTTCGATACGCCGTAGTGACGGACTGGAAGGGCGTCAAACCCTTCGAACTCCGTGGTTTGAAGATAAGGCTCAATAACGTTGGAGTCGGGCTCCGTCAGGTCTTCAACCTCGATGCTGGGCGCAGCTACAGCCGGCTGCACTGGCTGACAGGCGAGGTGCAAATTGTGAGCGGACTGGACGGCGCAATCACTCTCAGCCGTGACGCGTTCCTTGCCACACCTGAGTATGAAGCAGTGAACGAGAAGCTATCCTCGATACTTCGAAAAGCGGCAGACAACGTCGAGACAATCGACGTTGCCGCGCGCGATATGACCAAGCACCTGCGAGGCGGGAAGCAGATAGCCGTCGCTGCCAAGAGGGAGGTTCTCGATAAGAACATCAAGACTCTCGTGGATAGAGGTTTCGCGGTGCGGCATGTGGACCAGCGAGGAGATAGCTCCAAACAACCTGTCTTTGTTGATCGAACGAGGAAAGAAATCGTTGTGTACGAGGAACACCCGGGGTTAGAGGACGCGATATTCGTTGCCGGCAAGAAGCGTCGTATCTTCTATGTTAGCGGTCCGGGGAGCCAGCCTTCGCATGACAGCGCGTGTCGCGTAAATGCAAGAGGCGACATCGAAATCGATACCCGCTACTCGCTCTTTCGGTCAAAACGTTATGGCGACATATTCAAGAAGGTGTATATCATAGCCACATTGGCGAAAAGTGAGGCCAGATCCCCAGCAGCTATGCTGGACTTCATCCTTTCGCAAATCGAGAAGGAATTCAGAGAGTTCTAGTAGATCCCTCGGAGGAGAGACAGAATGTATATTTCGTCGTTTGCTATCTCCGGATACAGAAGCCTTAAGAATGTGGAAATCACTGGCATGCTCAGGATATGTATTTTCCATGGCCTTAACAACTCCGGCAAATCAAATATCCTCTCGGCAATGGAGATGATATTTAGCCGCAAATTGCTAGTAGAGGAGACCACATCCCCACGCGAAGTTGCCAGGCATCAACGCAGGGGGAGCCTGTGGCAAGGGCAGATAACTGATTTCCGCGACAATTTCTACGGAAATGGAAAAGGCGATATCACGTTCTCAGTGTCGGTCACGTTCTCGGAAGAGGAGATAGCTTTCCTGAAGGAGATTCTCAAGGAGCTCCACCCCTCCCTCGGCAGGACCGGACACGACAAGGTCTTAACGCTGAGCGGGAAGATTGGGTACGTTGACGAAGACACGGCGGACATGGCCCTGGAGCGGGTGGTCTTCAACAAATCGCATGTCGTTTTTGAAGTTGACGGGACGGGTAAAAAGAGTTTCTTGCCGAAGCTTTCGAAGCTGACAGCGGAGCAGCGGCTGGCTTATTTTGAGCAGCTGATGAACCTGCTTGCCGACTCCTTCGTGCTTCTATCGTCGGACCGTTACCTCACTACGGAAGCTGCAGGCGAAGAGGACAAGCAGTTGGCGCTCTCGCCCAAGACCTTCAAGAATTGGCTCTTTAAGCTTTCCCTCACAAGAGCAGGGCATGTGGCATTCGAAGAGATAAAGGCAATGTTTGGAAAGCCACCGTTCTTGATTGGCGAAATCGGTTTCGGCAAGGAATCCGGTCAGATAGAGATCATGGTTCAGGAGCCGAAGGTTCGTCTACCTATAGGGAGGCTGGGATCGGGCTATCAACAAATTTTGTACATAATTGCAAATTTGATTCTCAACAAGGGGAAGATGTTGGGGATCGAAGAACTCGAAATCAACCTTTCCCCAATGCTCCAGAAGGTACTCTTTGAAAAGTTGAAGAACCACGTCTACAAGGCCACAGATCTTGCCAGCCAGATCATCATTACGAGCCACAGTGACTACTTTGATCCCCGTCGCCAAGATGTCCGGACCTACGCGGTCGAACATAACGGCGACTACACGGTAGTCAACAAATCGTCCCCCGCAAAAAGGAAGGATTTTTTCCGCGGCGCTTGGTACACAGATTAATCCGGATCATTTCGGTGGGAAGTTCGGGCGACCGCGCCCAGCGTCGTTCCCTTACGGTGCGGCTTCCACCGTGAGCCTCAACCCCACCGCCTTGGTCACGGCAACGAGGGTGGAGAGGCGAGGGTTTCCACGCGGCGATAAGGCGCGATACAAACTCTCGCGCTCGATGCCAGCGGCTTTGGCCACCTTGGCGATGCCGCCTCTGGCTTCCGCGATGCGGCGCAGGGCGATCAGGAGCACGCTCGGTTCGTCGGCATCCTCCAATGCAGCTCTGAGGTACTCCGCGGCAAAGTCGGGATTGTCGCGCAGTTCACGAACGGTGGCCTCGTCGTGGGAAATGCTGGCCTTGCGTTTCATCGTGTCCGTGTCCTTTCCAAATAGTCGGTGAGGTATTCCGCTGCGCGCTTGATGTCCGAGGATTGTTTACGCTTATCCCCGCCGCACAGCAGCAAAACACAAGTTTGACCGTCCAGCGCGTAATAAACCCGATAGCCCGGTCCCCAATCGATGCGCAGCTCAAACAATCCCCCGCGCAACGACTTGCAATCTCCGAAGTTCCCTGCCGAGAGCCGATCAATCCGGGCCACAATCTTTGCCCTTGTACGGTTGTCCTTCAGTCCAGCCAGCCACTCGCCGAATAGATCTCTGCCGGTTTTCGTCAGGTAACGGCGAACTTCGATCACTCCGTCATTGTAACTTATAAATCACAGCAAGACAAGAGCCGGGCACCCGAGACGAGGGAGCTAAAGAACTTGAGAGCTGATGGCTGAGAGCTGAAAGCTGCCCCTGCCTTTTCAATAACTTAGCTCCATAAAATGCCCTATTTCCCCGCTCAACCCCGATTTTCTTCCCTTCATTGCCTTCTTCGTGCGTAACGTTCACGGTTTCAATAGGATCACCGTGACTCATTCCACGCATCGAAACTTCTGGGTTTCAGGTAGGTTTCTTCGTGGACAAGTCTATTTACCCAGGCTCCCGTACGCGGGACCGCGGGGATAGGTCTAACTCTTGAGCTGAGGAAAGCGAGAGCAGAATGCACAAGCCGATTAAGTATGTCGAGAAGGCCGTGACCGTTGCCGCCACAGGCGTATGGGGAGTCTTTGAACGCCTGAACCGCATTGCTCCGAATGTGGCGCCGACTCCGAAGTGGTCGGACAAGCCCCTGCTCAAGTCGTGGGAAAAGTCGAAGCCGCCGCTGGGCTGGCCGCGCTCGACCGATTCGCTTTGTCCCAGGTGCATCCCGGAAATACGGCAGCAGATTCTCGACGGCCACCTGCCGGTCGACGTTCTCATGAACGAAAAAGTCGGCGAGATCAAGGCCCAGATCATCGAGCGCGACGGCAAGATTTGGATGGTCAAGGACTGCCCCAAGCACGGGCACTTCGAAGACCTGATGTCGATTGACACGGAGTTCACGCAACACCTGGAAGAAGTCTTCCCCGGCCGCGACATCCGCGCCCACAGCGACGAACATCTGCACCATCACGGAACTTCGACCGTGAAATACGGACGCGGCGCCGTGCTCACCGTCGATCTCACCAATCGCTGCAACATGATGTGCGATCCCTGCTTCATGGACGCGAACCAGGTCGGCTTCGTCCACGAACTCACCTGGGAAGAAATCAAGACCGTGCTCGACAACGCGATCACCGTCAAGCCCAAGCGGCAAATGTCGGTGCAGTTCTCGGGCGGCGAGCCTACTTTGTCGCCTTACTTCCTCGACGCGGTTCGTTACGCCCGCAAAGTCGGATACAACAGTGTGCAGGCCGCAACCAACGGCATTGAGTTCGCCAAGAGTTTTGAATTCTGCGAACAGGCGGTTGAAGCCGGCGTGCGTTACGCCTACCTGCAGTTTGACGGAATCGGCAACGCCGCCAACGATCATCGCGCCGTCGGCAATTTGTTCGACGTAAAGCTGAAGGCGATCGACAACCTGCATCGCGCCGGCTGCGAAATCGTGCCCGTGATCACCATCATCAACGGCATCAACAACGAGCAGGTAGGACGCATCGTCCAGTTCGCGCTCGACAATCCGAAGAAGATCGGCTTCCTAAGCTTCCAGCCGGTGTCATTCACCGGGCGTGACGAAGCCATCACGGACGAACGCCGGATCGCGCAGCGTTACACACTCGCGCACTTAGCCCACGACGTAAAAAATCAAACCGGCTTCGGCGAGCCTACACGCGACTGGTTCCCAATCAGTTTCATGAGCACTTTCTCCGACTGGGCCGACGTAATGCACGCCCAGGATAAGAACAACGATTGGGGCCAACTTTCTTGCGGATGCCATCCTAACTGCGGGACGGGGATGGCTATGATGATCGATAAGGAGACTAAGGAGGCGGTTCCGGTTACCGCTTTCTTGAAGGGCGATCAACTGGCTAAGGATATTGCCAAGGTCAATGATGCGGCGCGTTCGAAATTCTGGACTGCGTTTGGAATGGCGCTTTGTTTGATGAAGAACTACGATCCGTTCCAATCGCCTACGCACTTCAAGCTGATGGATCTGCTGAAGAAGTTCGACAAGAACTTCAATGCCACGGGCAGGAACTATGGCAAGGTCGGTCCGGAGCGGACGATTGAAGACGTGATGAAGCGGCGACAGGACCGGTGGAATTTTCTGTTCATCGCCGGGATGTGGTTCCAGGATCTGTTTAACTACGACTTCCGGCGGACGGAGCAGTGCATCATTCCTTATGCTACGCAGGAAGGCGAGATCAGCTTCTGCGCTTACAACACGGGCGTGGGCTGGCGCAACATCATCGAGAAGATGCACATGACGTCGACGCTCAGCAAGTGGTATGAAGAGCACGGGCGTCACGAGATTTTCGCGGGCGGCAAGAAAGTCAAGATGCAAGATGAAACACACGCGTTGTATCTGCGCGACGAAATCGTGACTAACGAAGTGCAGCACGATCTGGACAAGCTGGGCATTGCGAAGACGGCGCGCGAAGAAAAGTTGCGGGCCCGCGACAACAAAGCTCGCGACAACAAGGCCCAGGACAATAAGATCAAGAACGACGCGGCCTACGACGCGCGCATGGCGCAGCTCTACCGGGAAGTGGTCCTGAAAGAGAAGCCGGCAACGTCGAATGAAGGTGGATTCATTCCGCTGGGCGCGATCACTTCGGCGATCGCTCCGGCAAACGGAAACGGCGCCGCGAAAGAGAACGAGGAAGTGGAAGAGCCGGTGGCGGGAGACTAGTTCTCAGTTCCCGGTTCTCAGTTCTCAGTTCTCGGTTCTCAGAGGCCGCTCGAAAAGAGCGGCCTTTTGTTTTGACCTTGGCTTACTGTGGCGCGTCACCAGAATGCGCCCCCGCTCCCACATCGCCTGCTACAATCATCTTGAATTCCGAAGCGTAGCCAAGCGCATGAAATGCCCCTTCTGCGGGTTTGAAAACGACAAAGTCGTGGATTCGCGGGAAAGCAAGGAAGCGGATTCGATCCGCCGACGCCGCGAATGCCTGAAGTGCGAGAAGCGCTTCACCACCTACGAGCGCATCGACGAAATCCCTTACATGGTGGTGAAGAAAGACGGACGCCGCGAGCGTTTTGACCGTCAAAAAGTTCTCAACGGCCTGATGCGCGCCTGCGAGAAGCGCCCCGTGCCCATCAGCAAGCTCGAGCAGATTGTCAATGAAGCGGAGAGCTTCGTCATCGAGTCGGCCGAGCGCGAGCGCAAGACCAGCGAAATCGGCGAGTTGATCATGAACCGCCTGCGCCGCTACGACAAAGTCGCGTATGTGAGGTTCGCCTCCGTCTATCTCGACTTCAAAGACGTCCAGGAATTCATGACCGAACTGAAGGATCTGCTAAAAGCCAAAGACGCGCCGGAGTCGAAGGGCAAAGGACATTGAATCATTGAGTCATTTAGTCATTGAATCATTTAGTCATTGACTGATTGTGTTTGAATGATTCAATACCTCAATGCCTAAATGACTCAATCGCCCCATGAACTCGCTTGACAAAGCGGCGGAACTGAAGCAACGAACGAAGAGTTTTGCGATCCGCATCGTAAACCTGTTTCGGTCTCTGCCTCATTCTCCAGACGCACAGACTCTGGGAAAGCAACTCCTGCGCTCCGGCACCTCGGTTGCTGCGAACTATCGTGCGGTCTGTCGCGCCCGTTCCCAAGCTGAGTTCATCGCGAGAATGGGCATAGTGATCGAAGAGGCTGACGAGTCCGTTTTCTGGCTAGAACTCCTGGGCGAGACTGGAGTAATCCGTCAGGAAAGAACACAAGATCTACTGAAAGAAGCCAACGAGCTGGTAAAGATCTTCGGGGCATCTTTGCGCACGTCCAAGCATGGTGTTAAATGACTCAATGACTAAATGTTTCAATGATTCAATGCCTAAATGATTCAATGTCTAAATGATTCAATGACTCAATGATCTCCCACAAAGTAACTCTCATCCCCGGTGACGGCATCGGCCCCGAAGTCGTCCAGGCGACGGTTCGCATGCTCGAAGCGACCGGCGTCAAGTTCGACTGGGAAAGCTTCGCCGCCGGCGCCGAAGCCTTCGAGAAGTACCGGGAATACATTCCCAAAGGACTCAGCGAATCCATCGAGCGCACCCACGTCGGACTGAAGGGTCCCGTGACCACGCCCATCGGCGGCGGTTTCTCCAGCATCAACGTCGAACTCCGCAAGCGCTTCGAACTCTTCGCCAACTTCCGGCCCATCCGCAACCTCCCGCATATTCCCACGCACTATCCGGGCGTGGACCTGATCGTCGTCCGCGAAAATACCGAAGGACTTTACTCCGGCATCGAACACGAAGTTGTCCCCGGAGTGGTCGAGAGCCTGAAGATCATCACCGAGAAGGCTTCCACCCGCATCTCGCGCTTCGCTTTCGAATATGCCCGCAAGAACAAGCGCAAGAAGATTCATTGCATCCACAAAGCCAACATCATGAAGCTGTCCGATGGACTATTTCTGCGCTGCTCGCGCAACGTTTCGAAGGAGTATCCCGAGATCACCCACGGCGAGCACATCGTCGACAACACCTGCATGCAACTGGTGATGAACCCCTACCAGTACGACATGCTGCTGCTGGAGAATCTCTACGGCGACATTATTTCCGATCTGTGCGCGGGGCTGGTCGGCGGACTCGGCCTCGTCCCGGGCGCAAATTTCGGCCACGAGTGCGCCATCTTCGAAGCCGTGCACGGTTCCGCACCCGACATCGCCGGGAAGAATATCGCCAATCCCACTGCGGTGTTGCGATCCGCCCTGCTCATGCTGCGCCATCTCGGCGAGCACGACGCTGCTTTGAAGATCCGCAACGCCATCGACGAGGTCTACCGCGACCGCAGCAAACTTACCCGCGACGTTGGCGGCAACGCTGGCACCTCCGAATTCGCCGACGCCATCATCCAGGCAATGGAGTCGCAGAGTGCCGCCGCGGCGGAACCGTCGCTCCCGTAGAGACGCGGCTTGCCGCGGTGGTAAACTAATGCGTTTCGGGAAAGGCACCGGGCGTCGCCTGTATCGCCGGTTTCCATGGGGGCTATCGTGAAGAGTATCGAAATTCCGTACCATCGCGGACTGCACCTCTTCGCCATCTTCACCGCGTGCGTCACCCTCGTCCTCATCGTCGCCGGAGCGCTCGTCACCAGCAATGACGCCGGCTTATCCGTCCCGGACTGGCCGACCTCGTTCGGTTCTTTCTATAAAATGCCCCTCATGGTTGGCGGCATTAAATACGAACATAGCCATCGCATGGTGGCAGAATTCGTAGGACTGCTCACCATCATCCTGGCCGTCTGGACCTGGAGCGTCGAAAAACGGCGGTGGCTGCGCCTTCTGGGCCTGGCCGCGCTCGCGACCGTGATCGCGCAAGGCATCCTCGGCGGACTGACTGTCTTATTCTTTCTACCCGCTCCCATCTCGAGCGCGCACGCCGCCGTGGCCCAGACGTTCTTCTCCATCGCCGTCGCGATCGCCGTCTTCACCGGCCGCCGCTGGGTCGAAGAGCAGCCGCGCACCGAGTTCGACCAGCGCCACCCCACTCTTTTCACTCTGACCGTGCTCTCGATTTTTGTGCTCTATGTGCAACTGATCCTCGGAGCCATGTTCCGCCACCATGGCCTGAGCTGGTGGCCGCATGTCATGAACGCAGCCGTCGTGGCCATCGTCCTCTCCTGGACCGCCGTTCGCGCCATCTCCGTCTACCCCAAACTGGAGGCCGTCCGCCGTCCGGCAATCGCCATGCTCGGCCTCATGGTCACGCAGCTCTGCCTCGGCTTTCTCGCCTTCGTCACTCGCGTCATGTGGGGAGCGGACGCGGCGCAGCCCGAACTGCCCATGGTGATCTCGACCGTGATGCACGTCGCCGTCGGAGCGCTGCTTCTCGCCACCACCGTTATTCTCGCCATCCAGGTCTGGCGCCACGTCCCGGTGGCTTTCGAAGAGCGCGTCCCCGGCCAGGATCAGCCCGCCGCGGCATAGGTTGGATTGGATCATCGGGTCATCGGGTCACCGGGTCATCTGAACCCAGCAGGGATTTGTTTTTCCGATCACCGGATCACCCGATCGCCCGATGACCCGATCGGCTCTGGATGATAATCGCCTCCTTCCCGTCGTAGAATGGCTTGTGACGCCGAACCCAACTGCCATCGACTTCGCTCCCCCCGCGCAGCCCGCCGAACATGCAGGCCGACCGATCATTGCGGTTCGCGACCTCGTCCATCGCTACCAGGACCGCACCGCGCTCAACGGCGTCTCGTTCGACGTTCGTCCCGCCGAACTGTTCGGACTCCTCGGGCCGAACGGCAGCGGCAAAACCACTCTCTTCCGCATTCTTTCGACGCTCATGGTGCCCACTTCAGGCAGCGCCACCATCGCCGGCTTCGACGCCGTTCGGCAACCCGGAGCGCTGCGCCGCCACATCGGCGTCGTCTTCCAGGCCCAGAGCGTCGACCTCAAGCTCACCGCCTACGAAAACCTCTGGCATCAGGGACACCTCTACGGCCTGCGCGGCCCCGAACTCAAGCAGCGAATCAACGAGATACTCACCCGCGTCGGATTGCTCGACCGCTCCGCCGATCGCGTAGAAACTTTTTCGGGAGGAATGCAGCGGCGCATCGAACTCGCCAAAGGACTGCTCCATCATCCCGAAGTTCTGCTGCTCGACGAGCCCACCACCGGCCTCGATCCCGGCGCGCGGCGCGACCTTTGGCAATATCTCCAGATCCTCCGCGATCAGGAGCGCGTCTCCGTGATCGTCACCACCCACTTGATGGAAGAAGCCGAACGCTGCGACCGCCTCGCCATCCTGAATGAAGGCAACCTGGTAGCGTTAGGCACGCCCGCGGCCCTCACCCGCGAAATCGGCGGCGACGTCATTTTGCTGGAAGCGCGCGACCCGCAGTCCCTGGCCGACCACATTCGAAACAAGTTTCACGTCGATGCCACTGTCATGGACAACCAGGTCCGCCTGGAAATTGAAAATGGACATCGCTTCGTGCCCGACGTAGTCGAAGCCTTTCCCGGAGAAATCCAGTCGCTAAGCGTGAGCAAGCCCACGCTCGAAGACGTCTTCATCCATCGCACCGGCCACCGCTTCTGGAGCGAAGACGCGGAACCAGCGCCAAAAACCGGCAAGAAGAAGGCCAAGAAGAAATCTCCCCAGGGAAACTAGACTGGGAACGGGCTCGTGTGGGGACGGGCGCCCGTTTCCGTTCAAGCCGAACGCAGCTCGGCCCCGCTCCGGCGATGAGGCCATTATGCGTCAAACGTGACGAGCAGTGTCTGGCCAGCCTTGCGTTCGAGGCGCACGAGCCGATGCTCGAACCGCGCCTTCGCTTTGCGATATGTGGCCGCAGCGATCGTCCCAAGTTGGTTCGCACGACGGAGCTGGGCGAGCGCCTCGCGCGCGATCTCGAGCGCCCGCCGCGGCTCGCGGGCCTCGTGCTCGTAGTAGATTGCCAACTGCTCGTAAGCTTCGTAGCCTTCGCGAGAGTTTCCCATCGTGCTTTCCCAAAGTTCACGCGCGCTGGCGAAGTCCCCGTCGCGCTTTGCCAGTCGAGCCAGCGCCGAGCGAGCAGCACGATCGGTTTCCATAGGCAGCACCAAGCCAATCGACTGCTCGTACAGTTTGCGCGCACGTTTTACCTCACCACGCCGCTCGCAGATGCGCGACACACCGTACAGTTCCAATCCATCCTGGCTAGTTGCCTCCTCATCGCCGAGGAGCGACAGGATGCGGCCCGAGAGTCCGGCGAGCCCGCGCAGATCCATCTGGTTGTGGTGGAAGACAGGGACCAGCGGGTCGGCGTGCCCACCGCGCACAAAGTCGAGATAGATTCCTGGGATCAACTCCGACGATACATCTGCGCCGCGGTCCCACCCGAGCACGTGACGTTCGAGTTCGGACAATCTTACGGAGCCGAGCCGCAGGCGCCAGAGATTCCGCGCCGGATGAAGGAAATCGAGGTGGGCTCGCGGCGCCGGCGGAGGAATGGTTCGCGTCATACGGAAACGTGTCTCTAGCAGCGGCCAGTCGAACGATTTGCCGTTGAACGTTACGAGCACCGGACGTTCCGCCAACCGCTCTGCCAGCGCGGCGAGCAGCGAACGTTCTTCGCTGTACTCACGCATGAACAACTGCTCGACCTCGAGGCCCCCGCCTTCCCACCATGCCAGGCCGACCAGAAACGGATACGTTCCCGTCCCGCCGGCGAGACCCGTTGTCTCGGTATCGAGAAAGAGCCACTGCCGAGCGTCCGCGACATCTTGCGGAGCATCCGGCGCGAGCAAGCGCAGTGCCGCGGCATCGGGAGCGCACGGGGCATGGTCACCATGCCAACAGTGCAGTGACAAATGCTCGCCATGGCAGTTGCGCTTGACCGCGGCCCCCAGAATCAGCGCGAGCCTCTCTGATCCGATGGCAACGCCCGCAGAGCTGTCGAAGGATTCTGCTTCGGCGGGATTCCGCATCGGCGCGACCTCGCGTCCTGCTAGGGCCAGGGTCGACGGAGGTTGCAGCGCCTTCAACCGGGCAAAGCGATCTGGTGTGGCAAAACTCATGTCAAATGGAATCGCCGTTTAACTAGCAGCCTGCGGTGAGCCTTCCAGCGCCTCAAGTCGCGCCTAAAGGCGCTCTCACAACACGGCACCTTACGGTATGCCTGAAGGCATACCCTGATACAAATCGTACTTACACCACAGGCTGCCAGTACTGGGCGCGCCGCAGGACTCTCAGGAATGCAGCCGCTCAAGGATCGTTAGAGCTACTTCCTTGGGGCGCTCGCTCTTGTCGCCGGCGGGGCCGACACACGACGGGCATCCGTTGTCACATGGACAGGCCGCGATGAGTTCACGCGTGCGCGTCAAAAGCACTGGGCAGGCGCGGTAGAGCGGTTCACTGAATCCAATGCCTCCGGGATACGCGTCATATAAATACAAGTTTGGCTCGAAGAATTCCTTCTCGGGCGTCGCGGTCGCGAAGTCCTGCCAGTCAATATTAGTGTCGGCGCCCGCGCTCGGCGGCCGCTCGCCGACCGCGGTGCCAAGGTCGCGACGGTCGCACATCAGCAGCAGCGTCGCCACGGACGCGAGCGCATAGATTAGCCCGAAGATGCCATTCTGCCGCTCGGAAAGCGTGAACGGAAGCGCTGCCAGCAGCTCGTGGTCGAGTGTCAACCAGAATGCAGTTGTGTGCATCTCGTTTTCGGGCAGCTCCAGCTTTCCCGAGCCCACGTTCTCATTCGTGAAGAACTTGATTTTCTTGAAGCCGACGACCTGCGATCGCACGAGCACGTCACCATGGGCGCGTGCTGCGGGGGCGGAGATGCTCTGCTCTTCCGCGATTTCGAGCACCCGCACTTGTGTGTAGCGGATGGCGTCGGTGAAATAGTCCACATTCACGCGCTTCACGTATGCCTTGCGCTGGCTGAAATCAAGCCGCTCGACGTGGTACTGCTGCCCCTGATGGATGTAGATCGCCTTGGGATGAACAGTGGTGAGCGCGGACGAAAAATCCACTTCTCCGATTACCTCCGGCTCTCCGTCATCGTCTCCGGTGATGTCGATGATGACGAAATTATCAGAACGTCACCGAACGCAGGCTGATCGCGTCCGCCGGATAGCTCTCCTGAACCCAGTGCCAGTTGCCTCCGCTGCGCTGCAGGAACCCTGCTTCAGCAAGTCGCTCGCACAACTCAGGCAATTCCACGTTGCCGAAGCGCTCATCGGGCGCGAGTGGCAGCTCGAACGCCGCACACTTCAAATGGTTCACGAGAATCTCAAGGTTGTCTGGCTGAATGTGCGCGTGCTCGGGCGAACTGCCGAAAAAGTATTCCGGATGCTGCACGATGAATTGGTCAAGCGGCGCAGAAGACGCAACAAACACGGCGCACGATGACCCGGTGCGGCGCCCGGCACGCCCCGCGCGCTGCCAGGTGGAAGCAATCGAGCCTGCGTAACCTGCCATCACGCAAGCGTCGAGTGACCCAATATCAATGCCCAGTTCGAGGGCATTCGTGGTCACGACTCCGCGGATCCGGCCGTCGCGCAGTCCACGTTCAATCTCGCGCCGTTCGCCGGGCAAGTAACCGCCGCGATAGCCGCGGACCGGTTCCGCCTGGCCGGGCTTCGGCGGATTCGCCTGCTGCAAATAGGTGAGCAGGACCTCGGTATGCAATCGGCTATTGGCGAAAACAATCGTCTGCAACTTGCGGGCAAGCAGTTCCTTGGCTACGCGTGTGGCTTCATTGATATAGCTTCGCCGAATGCCGAGATTTCGGTTGACCATCGGCGGATTGTAGAAAACGAAGAGCTTTTCCCCGGCGGGCGCGCCATTCTCCTCGACCACGTCCGTTTCGCTCTCGATGAGCTGCGAGGCCAACTCGCCGGGATTGGCGATGGTGGCGGAACAGCAGATGAACTGCGGATTCGAACCGTAGAACTGCGCGACGCGTCGCAAGCGCCGCAGCACATTCGCAAGATGGCTCCCGAACACGCCACGATAGGTGTGCAATTCGTCCAGCACGATGTAGCGCAGGTTCTCGAACAGCCGCATCCATTTTGTGTGGTGCGGCAGGATTCCGGTGTGCAACATGTCCGGGTTCGTCAGGACGATATGTCCGCGCTCCCGGATCGCCTTGCGCGCGTCGCTCGGCGTGTCGCCATCGTAGGTGAACACTCCAAAGCAATCATCGAGCCGCTGGGCAAGGTCGTGCAATTCGGCGAGTTGGTCCTGGGCGAGCGCTTTGGTCGGAAACAGGTAAAGAGCGCGGGTATCGGGATTCTCCAGCACCGCATTCAACACGGGCAGGTTGTAGCAAAGCGTCTTGCCGGATGCCGTTGGCGTCACTACCACAACGTTCCTGCCGCTGTGGACCAGCTCGGCTGTGGCGGCCTGGTGGGAATACAGTTCTTTGATCCCCTTTGCGCGGTACGCCTCAGACAGTTCACTTCTCACCCAGTCCGGCAGGGGCCGAAAATTGGCCTCGCGGGCTGGGATTTGTCGCACCGAGGTCAGCACTTCGTCGGGGCGGTAGCGCGCCACCAGCGTCCCTAGAATCTCCTGAACGGTATCGAGCGTCGTGGTGAATCGTGGGGCCAAAGCTTGCTGGGACGAGGTCATGCAACCCTCCGCGAATGTATTCGCCTTTTCTTCGCGTCAAGCCTAGCATCTCGCTGTGCCCCGGCGCAACCTCCGAACCCCGGCATACAACAGGCCCACTGGCCACGTCCAGCCAGTCCGGCTATGCGGGGGCGCGTCTGACCGACAGACAGTCGGTTGAAGGGGCGCCTCGTTCAGACTCAGAGTAGCAAGCTACTCCGTGCGCAGCGCCTGCATGGGTTCGATCGAAGCTGCGCGGCGGGCGGGGATGAATCCTGCCGCGGTGGCGCAAAGCCCGAGCACCAAGGTCGCGCCGACAAGCGCAAGCGGATCGTAGGCGCCGACTCCGTAGAGTTGGCTAGCCATCAGATGGCCGGCCAACATCGCGGCGGGAATGCCCAGGCCGAGGCCGACGAGAATCTGCCAGAGCGCGCCGCGCAGCACCATGGCGACTACGCTCGATGGCGTGGCGCCCAGCGCCATGCGGACGCCGATCTCGCTGGTGCGGCGGGCCACGAAGTAGGACATAACGCCGTAGAGTCCCACCGAAGCCAGAATGAGCGCGAGGATGCCGAAGAGACTGGTGAGCCGCGCGATCAGACGCTCCTGGTTGAAGTTGCCGGCCACCTGCGCATCGAAAGGCCGAAGATCGACCACGGTCAAATTAGGATCGATGCCTGCCAGAGTGCGGCGCACGAGCTCTTCAACGTTCTGCTGTGGGGCGTTGAAGTTGAGAAGCATGGCATTGATGAACATCGATCGCGTCTCGCTCGTAATCATCTCCGGCTCCCGGTAGCCGCCGAAGCGCGGGGTGAGCGGGCGCAGGAAGACCGGGTGGATCGGACCACGCGGGTCGTTCATCTTGAAATCGGCAAAGACGCCCACGATCTCAAAACTGCCCGAGTACTGCGGGAGACGGATGCCGAAGCGCTTACCCGCCGGATCCTCGTTGGGGAAAAAACGCTTGACGAAGGTCTGGTTAACCACGACGACCGGCTGCGAAGTTGCCATGTCCTGATCGGTGAATCCACGGCCGCGCACAACTGGCACGCCGATGGCGTCGAGAAAATGGGGGCTTACTCGGTCCCATGTGGAACTGCAGTTGTCGTTGGGTCCCGGCGCGGAATGGCCCTGCTGGATGACGCTAGAGCTCCAGTTACCTTCAAACGGGCCGTAGAGCGCCATGCCGATGCTGGCCAAGCCGGGCAGCGCGGAAAACCGATCTTCGATCTCGTGGTAGAGCGCGGGCAGCCGATCAACGGTGTAGCCGGCGCCTTCCGGATCGAGGTTCAGCAGGTAGCGATTGGCGGTCGCGATGCCAAAATTCTGATGCTCGAGGTTCGCGAGCGACTTGGTCATCAGGATCGCTCCCGCCACGAGCACCAGCGATAATGCCGCCTGCATGACAACCAGCGCCTGCTGGGGGAGCGAAGAGCGGTCGCGGGTGGAGCGGTTCACGCCACGCAGCGCCTCGGCAGGCTGGGCGTGAAACGACAGCCACGCGGGGGCCGTCCCGAAGAGGACGCCGGTTACCAGCGAGACGAGAAACGCGAATCCCAGCACGGGCAGCGAAGGGCTTGCATCGATGGCCATGTTCTTGGCATGGGGAAAAGCGAGGGCGAGAATCGTATGCGCGCCGGCGTAGGCGACGGCCAATCCAGCCAATCCGCCAAGGCAGCTCAACAGGATGCTCTCGGTGAGAATTTGGCGGATGAGCCGGCGCCGCCCTGCGCCCAGAGCCGTGCGCACGGCCATATCCGAACGCCGCGTGGTGGCGCGTGCCAGCAGCAGGTTGGCGATGTTGGCGCAGGCTATGAGCAGGACAACGGTAGAGAGGATCATCAACATCTTCAGGCCGTCGCCCGTCTGCTGCTGCAGGTTCTGAATTCCGCCGCCACCGGGCACGATCATCACATGCTGCTTGGGAATCTCGGCTGCCCTGCCATGCTCGGTGTAAGCCGGACGTGTGGCCAGCCACTGCCGCAGCACCACGGAAAGCTTGGCTTGCAATGCGCCGACATTGGTTCCCGGACGCACCCTGCCCAGTGGATAAAGCCAATTCGAGTCCGCATCATGCAGAATGGAATTTGATCCGCGGACGTAGGGCTCACTCGCCAGTGGCATCCAGAAATCGGGCGGGCGGGTAGAGACTCGGTCCCCGAAGAAGCCGGGCGGGGCAATGCCGATGACCGTGAAGGGCCGTGCCTGAATGAAGATCGTGGATCCGACGAGCGAGGGATCGGCGGCGAACTCCGTCTGCCATGCACTGTAGCTGACCACCGTTACAGGAGCGGCCGAGGGAGCATCGTCGCTTTCGCCCAGTGCGCGCCCCGTGTAGGCGCCCAGCCCCAGGGTGGAGAAGTAGTTGCCAGAGACGAATTCACCTTGAAGCGACTTGGCCATGGCATTTTCACGGCGCACGGTGAAGTCAGGCCGCTCGGCCTGCACCGCTGCCAGTTGTTCGAACTCCGGCGCGGAGTGCTTCAGGTGCTGGTAAAGCTCGTAGGAGAAGATGTCGAAATCGCCGTTGTCGTTCTCAAAGCCGCTGTCGATACAGCAATCGTCGGTGTCTCCAATGCGGTAGAGCCGCGCCGGATCGCTCACCGGCAGCGAGCGCAATAGAATGCCCTGCACCAGCGTGAAGATGGCCGTGTTGGCGCCGATGCCCAGAGCCAGTGTGATCACCGCAGTCAGCGTGAACCCGGGCGACTTGCACAACTGGCGCAAGGCGTAGCGCAAGTCCTGAAACAAAACCTCCATGGAGGCCTCCACACACATAATCGTGCGTTCTCAGCGGCGCACGTTCCGTGCCAAATTGTCTCGGATGTAGGTGGTTCATTTCCAGAGAAATACGCTCATGAAGCGATTCCGTCGAAGACGGTCTTTGTCCGAAATCGAAAATCGCTGTCCGAAACCGAACAGCATCAAGATCCTTGCCGTGAGCAACATAGGATCTACTGAAGCTTTGGGGCTGCCGTCACCTGCATCCTGGTGGCGATCGCGACCTTGCGCAGCATGTAATACAAAGTTGCCAGCCCGGCTACGAAGAGAAGCACGAAAAGCCCGATAATGCCCCACTGCGGCGAAACCGGCAGTTGATTGAGGTTAAAGTAGGGAGCGAGCGCAAGGTTTCGCAGCACGTCGCGCATGACGACCATAACTGCCACGGTCAGCAAGCCGCAGCTTACGCCGATCGCGAGTTGCCGCTTCGGAGACTTGCTGGCTTTCGCCATGATGAGATGCGCCACCGCAGCCAGTGGCAGAAGCAGTCCAACTCCTAACAGTGCGGTCGCGAATCCATTGCCGCCGACAAAGGCCAGCCGCACTGGGCCGGGCAATTTCACTAAGAACCAGAACCCCACGCCAAAATTGAGAAGCGTGGTGCCCGTAAAGAGCAATGATCCTTGTTCGATGAGCCACTGGCGATATGCGTCTTCCTGCTGGCGAAGACCCAACACTACCAACCCGAGTCCGGAAACCGCCAAAGCGCCTAATACAAAATGAAGGTAGCGTGGCAGAAGAGAAGGTTCCGACCAATTCAGGTTCCAGCCGCTGGCATGGCTGCGATAAAGGTCGAGCCAGCGTTCGGGCGCCAGCATCAGGGTGAAGTTATTGCTATAGACGAAGGCAATGGATGCAAGCAGCAAAACCACTAGAGCCAGAACTACTGTCGTCTTGCCCTTTTGCTCATGCGCCTTCATGGAAAAAAAGTAGACACCGTAGTACGCGAGAACGACCATCCCAATAATGGCAAGCCAGGGCACCCCGATCAGGATCGAACTGGCGTAAAGGAATTGCCCATACATCACCTGGAGAAACAGCAACGGCGCCACGCCCAGGGTGATGGTAAAGGCAAAAACAGAGGGCAGGAGGCGGCCGAGATCGCCGGCAAGCCGCGCAGAAAATGCCGAACTCTTGCGCCGCATGGTGCAGACCAGGGCGATGGCTGTGCCTCCCAACAGACAGTTCATGAACAAGACGTGGAGAAAGAATGTGAGCAGGAGCAGCGTGCGCAGAAGCCAGACTGGCGCCGGCAACGGCATGGGATCGGGATAAGGAATAGGCAAGTTCATGACGATGAATCCTCCTGCTGACTACTGCTTGGGATTGCTCAGATAGACGGCTAATGCGTGACCCTGCGCGTCCGTGCCGGTAAAGGGCGGCATGTCTGGATTGATGTCCCCGAGCGTTCCGAGCATTCCGGCGATTGCGTCGGGATCGGTTCCCTTGAGGTCCAGCGGACGCCGCTGACCGCCGACGCTGTGACACATGGCGCAATGGATCGCGAACACCTGCTGCCCCAGTTCTTTTTCGTTCGCGCCGGAGGGCGTTGCCGGCTCGAGCGAGGCAAGATAGCTGCCCAAGGCCGCGCGATCATGCGCATCGCCGGCGAACGGCGGCATAGTCTCGCGAACTACAGGCAGGTGCAGCAGAATCTCTGCGGCAAATTTTGCGTCCCATCCGCGGGCGAACTTGCGCATCCCTCGATAGCCCGCGACCGAGTGACAAGATCCGCATTCCATGGCGAAGAGTTGCCGGCCATAGGCACGTGGGTCACGATCGCTGCCTTCGACCCACGGCGAAGTTTTGGCGACACCATTCGCGGCGATAGCCTCCACCTGCCCTATCCTAATGTCGTTGGCATAGATGTAACTGTTGATGACGTAGGGATAGCGGCTGAACTCGCGCAAATATTCGCCTGAGCCCATGACGCCAATCCCGGTAACCAGCAGCACTGCCACAACCACTGGGTTCATCATCTTCGGCCGGAGGAGTGCGCACACCAGCGCGAGGATCAGTGCCACCTCGGCACAAACGACCGCTCCGACCAGGGCATGTTGGACTGCCGGGTACATCCCGCTGAAATACGCTCGCGAGTAGGCGGGAAAGTCGTGGAAATACCAGCGGCTCAAGGGAAGCAAAGATGCAATTCCCAGCACCAGCCACCAGCCCGCCCAACGCACGACGCGTTCCCGCAAAGGAGAAGCCTCATACATCGCGGTGACCAGCCCGAAGATACCTGCAAGAGCCATCGCCATTGCGGTGCGAATGAACAACGAGGGCCAGTAAGTGGGATTGAAAAAGCCGGCCCAGAAGTTCCCGGTTTCGAGCCAGCGTCCGGGCGTGAGCATGTAAGTGATAATGCCGTTGATCACCACCAGGCTCGCCCAGGCAGCGACGAAATAGATCCAGCCGACGATAAGATGAGTTTGCCGGTCCAGCGTGTCCCAGTGGTAGGCGTAGATGAGAGCGGCAGCGATCTCGACGAAAAACAAGACCCATTCGATCGCCCATCCCCAAACGAAGGTGTGAATGAGCGAAGAAGTTGCCTCTGGGTTGACCAATCCGATCGTGAACCAGATGCCCACGCCGGTAACCGCCCCAAGAACTACGGTCAGCAGCACGAAGAACTTGGAATGATGCCTCACGTACGCCAGCAGCTCCGAATCGTTCTGTGAGTACGCACGACGCTCGGTTAGTACAAGGTATGCGCCGCCGCCGATCGCGAAGTGGGAGATGAAGACGTGAAGCACGGCTACAGCGGCGATCAGCAGTCCGCCAGGGAATCCAATTTGCCAAACGGGATAGTTCATTCTGCCCCCCGTGTCGTCGTTTTAGTATAAGGGATGTTCATTCCGCGCGGCAGCGACAAAACTCACCCGAGCGCGTCAGCCTTGCTTCGAGCTTTGTACGCGCACGGTTTGGCCGATGGCCAGTTGACACAGGTTTTGGCTCGGGACCATCATCTTCAGTTAGGAGCTAAGCAGTGAAGCTGTTTCTGAAAGTATCTCTCACGGAGGATCTTTATGCGCAAGTCGGGCTTACTATTCATTCTCGTTGCCAGCATCGCCATCCAAGCCCAGGATCTGAAACCGATTCAACTGCCGACGGCACAGACCGAGGGTGGCCGTCCGCTGATGCAGGTGCTTAAGGAACGAAAAACTCGGCGGGAGTTTAGTCCCGAGAAGCTGCCCATGCAGGTGTTAGCCAATCTCCTCTGGGCTGGGTTCGGCATTAATCGTCCGGAGGGCGGACGCACCGCGCCTTCGGCGATGAACTGGCAGGAAATTGACATCTACGTCGCCATGAGCGATGGCTTGTTTCTGTACAACGCGAAAGCAAACCGTCTTGAACCGATCCTGGCGCAAGATGTGCGCGCCGCCACTGGAACGCAAGCCTTTGCCGGCGCTGCGCCTGTGAACCTCGTCTATGTCGCCGACATCAGCAAGACGGGACAAGCGGGGAGTGAGGCAGAGTTGTACACTGCCGCCGATGTAGGTTTCATCAGCGAAAATGTCTATCTATTCTGCACCTCAGAGGGATTGGCAACGGTCGTCCGAGGCTCTGTGGACCGCGCCGCGCTAGCCAAGATCATGAAGTTGGCGCCAAACCAGAAGATAATGCTGGCGCAGTCTGTTGGCTACCCGAAGAAGTAGGGTACTTCCCAGGAGTCGGCATGGGTTATGGAGAGGAGGCGGCGACCGTCCCGCTGACCGCATCCTGAATTAGCACTCCATTATGTTCCAAAGTTGCGCCCGTGGCGCGATCAAGTTCGACTCGGGCTTTCTGGTAGATGGTCATGGCGGTAACCAAGTCCAGTTCGGCCACCGAAAGATCGCGCTGCGCCGTCATGGTCTGGTAACTCGAGCCCGCTCCCAGTTCTTGCTCCTTCTTGGTGATCTCGAATGTGCGTTCGGCCAGATCCCTCGCCTTGCGGGCTGATTCAACCCGGGCGCGCGATTGTTCCAGCGCATACTGCGCGTTCCGCACCTCGATGCGAATCTGCTTTCGCAATTGCTCCTTGCGCAGGCTCGCTTGCCGGTACTCCAACTCGGAACGGTACTGGTCGGCCTTGGCGACGCGGTTGCGAAATGGGATATTCAGGTTGAGCCCTACAAAGTAGTCTGGCGATGAATTGTTGAAAGCGGTTTGCCAGGCGCCCGGCAGGTCGGTGGGGACGCTGGACGAGTTTCCGGGGGTCACCACTCCTGCGAGACCGCTGCCACCGTAGTAGCCCACCAGGGAGAGCGTGGGTAGAAGCGCGTTCCGCGCCGCCTGGCGGCTGATTTGCCGGTTCGCCAGGTCGACGTCGGTCTCCAGCAGTTCCGGCCGATTCCGGAGTCCTTCCGCAATCAGATCGAGTATCGGCTCACTCGATCCGGTTTCGGTGTTGGCGCTCTGCATGCGATCCGTCGGCACGACGGGCATCTCTCCCAGGGTAGGATCGTCGAGACTCTTGGTGAGCGCATTCTTCATCAGCGATTCCTGCAACTGGAGGCTTGTCCGCGCTACGGTCAAATCCTGGTCGCGCCTGGAAACCTCGGCTTCGGCCTTCATCACGTCCATCTCCGGAACGCTTTCCAACTGCAACTGTTTCCTGGCGTTCTCGAGAGTCTGATTGGCAAAGGCGAGAGATTGCTCATTCACACGCGCCTGCTCGTAGGCGCCGACCAGATCCCAATAGATGTTCTCGATCTGCGTGACGGTGGCAATCACCTGGTCTTTGAATGCAATATCGGAAATCTTCTTGTTGTTATTGGCGATGCGCAAGTAGCGCAGGTTCGGCCCGAAACCAAATCCCGCGAGAAGCTGCTGCTGGAAACTGAAGCGGTAGTAAGTATTCAAAGCCGGCGACAGAAAGATGTCGGGGCTATTGGTAGTCTGGCGATTGTTATTGAACTCAAAAGAAATCGAAGTGCCGGTGGAAAAGGCTTGTGTGTAGCTGGCGTTTACTTGCGCCGTATTCAGTTGCAGGGACGAGATAGTACCGTAAACTTGCTGACTCGACAGCGGCAATGCGAGGTGCTCGATCCCCATGTTCACAGTGAGAGCCGGATCGTACGATGCCACGGGGGTTCCTGCACCCAAAGTGGATTGCACCAGCCCTGAGGCGCCCGCGCCCGCGCCGCCGGCGCCACTCGTCGTGCCGCCTGCGCCCGCTCCCGGCGCTCCCGCCCCGTAACCCCCGATTCCTCCCCCGGGAGTTCCTTGCACCACGCCGGTGTTGACGCCACGAAAGCTTCCGCCAGCCTTGGTGCGCAGTAGATCCGTATCGGCAATCGGCAAGTTGTAGCGGGCGATCGCCAAATCCAGATTGTTCTCCAGCGCGAGGTCGATCGCATCCTTCAAGGACAGATACAACTTTCCATCGCGAATCATCCGATCGAGACGCGGCGAATTTGTCAGTACTGGTTCGGGCACATAATCGGCAGTGTACGGGCTCAGCGGATTGTGCGATTGGGGCATCTCCAATGCAGCGGGAGTACGCACCTGGGCTTGCACCATGGCCGCCGTGAGCGCGAGCAGCGCTGCCATTCGTCGAATATCACAACACCTTTCACGGAAACAGATATTCATCGATTCACCGCCAAGCCGCTTGGCTCCGTCGTTGGAAGTGGATGTGGATTTGGATTTGCCGTATCGCCAACCAGCCAACCATCGCTTAGCTGGATGGTGCGAGTTCCATAAGCGGCGTTCGTTTCGGAGTGAGTAACCTGCACGATGGTTGTTCCCTGTTGATTCAATTCCCGGAAGAGCTCCATGATCTCCTTGGCTTGGCTGGAATGCAGATTGCCGGTTGGCTCATCCGCGAGCAGCAGCGCCGGTTTATGAATAACCGCTCGCGCGATCCCGACCAGTTGTTGTTGTCCACCGGAGAGTTGGCTCGGGAAGAGATCCTTCTTGGCCACAATCTGAAAGTGGTCAAGGGCGTCGGCGACAAGGCTCTGACGTTGGCTGCGTGGAATGTCTTTGTAGGAAAGCGGCAGATCGATGTTTTCCGCCACCGTGAGATCGTCGAGCAGGTGATAACTCTGAAAAACCATGCCGACATTCTTCTTCGCCAACTCAGCGCGTTCCTTGCGCTTCATGGCATGAACCGCCTCCTCTCCAAACCAAAACTCGCCCTGCCAGCCATCGTCGAGCATGGCCAGCACGTTGAGCAGCGACGATTTTCCCGCCCCCGACGGTCCCATAATGGTGATGAACTCGCCCTGCCCAATTTGCAGGTTGATGCGCCGCAGAACCCACGTCTGCCCGGCGCCGGTCTTGTAACTGCGTTCGATGTTCTTCAGTTGGATCATCTGATATTTATCCTCACTCATAGCGCAGCGCCTGCATGGGATCGACTTTTGTGGCCCAGCGCGCGGGTATGTAGGCTGCCACCGCCGCGACGCTGGCCAGCACAAGAGTCAATAAAGCAAAAACGATCGCGTCGATCCTAATTACGCCGAAAAGCATGCTCGATACTGCGTACGTCAGAAGCAGCGCAACGCAAATTCCGATGGCAAGCCCGGCGATTGCCATCTTGATCGCGGATGTAACCACTAACCTCAAAACGTCGATACGGCGCGCCCCCAGCGCCATGCGCACTCCGATCTCGTGCGTGCGCTGGGCTACCGAGTAAGACATAACGGCGAAGATCCCGGCGGCGGCCAGTACCAGGGCGATGAATCCGAAGATCAGCATCATGCGCGCGGAAGACTCCACACCGCTAAGGTTGTCCGAGATCACCTGCTCCAGACTCCGCACGTCGTAAGCGGGTACGTCAGCATCGATACTCCTCAGTTGCGCTGCGACGGGCGCGACCAGGCTCAGAGGGTCACTTGAGGTGCGGACAACGAGCGCCGAGGAGGCCTGCGGCAATTGGGCAAAGGGTGTGTAGGTGGTCGGTTCGGGTTTGAAATCGAATGGGGACGCCCGAACCTCGCCCACAACACCCACGATCTGCCGCTCCGGTTCCGGCCCTTCGCGAGCGCCGAGCTTCAGGTGTTTTCCGATTGGGTCCTGCCCGGGCCAGTTATAACGCGCCATGGTTTCGCTAACCACGGCGACTGCTGGCGCATCCGGGCCATCCTGAGCAGAGATAAAACGCCCCTTGAGCAAAGGCACGCGCAAAGTCGCAAAGAAGTCCGGGGTAACAGTTTGCGAGACCGTAGAAGGCATCTCTCCAGGAGACGCCGGAGGCTGCCCTTCGGCACTGTATTCTGTCAAGTTCCAAGTCCAACCGGAAGGCAGGCTGGTCGCGCAAGCCACTGAGCTAACCCCGGGCAGGGATTGTATCTGGCGCATAACTCGGTCGTAGTAATTTCGGACCTGAGCTTTCGTTTGATACTTTTCTTCCGGCAAAACCACGCGGAAGGTCAGCACGTGAGTCCGATCGAATCCCATCTCGATCGTGATGAGATTGCGGAAGCCTTTCACCATGAGCCCGGCTCCCACCAACAGCACCAATGCCAGCGCGATCTCGGAAACCACCAGCAGAGCGCGAAGCCGTCCGGCGCCTGCGCTGGCGCTGGCCGAGCGCGTATTCTCTTTCAATGCATTACCGAGCTCGGAGCGCGAAAAGCGCAGAGCCGGCGCGAGTCCGGCCACGATTCCGGTCACGAGCGCAACTGCCAGAGTGAACCAGAGCACGTGGGAATCCACTTCAAGGTGTTTCAGTCCGGGGACATGCGCCACGATGAACGGCGGGAGATCGCGGCGAAGCAGCCCCATTCCCCAATTGGCAAGCAGAACTCCGCCAGCCGCTCCAGCCAGCGCCAGGAGTGTGCTTTCGACCAGCAACTGTCGCACGAGTTGCCATCGGCTCGCGCCCAGTCCGATGCGTACCGCCATCTCTTTCTGACGGCTGGAAACCCTGGCCAATTGCAGGTTCGCCACATTGACGCAGGCGAGCAGGAGAACAAAAACGGCGGCGCCCATCAACACCATCACAAACTGCCGAGTCCCAGCCGTGGCATCCTCCGCCAGACGCACAACCCTGACTCCATGACCGCCGTTAGTATTCGGGAACTGCTGCGCGAGGCGGTTGGCTACGGACTGCAGGTCGGCCGCGGCATGGACAACGGAGGCTTCTTTCTTGAGCCGTCCAAGCACCAGCAGATAGTGGTTGGCGCGATCCTCACTCGCGGCGCCCGCGGCAGAACTCAAATCGAGAGGAGTCCAAATCTCGGCCCCGGCGGGAAAATCAACGTCGGGACCGGCGACTCCGATCACGGTGAACTTCTGGCCATTCAGCAACAGGCTCTTTCCGACAACACTCGCATCGCCGCCCAAATGCCTCTGCCAAAAGCCATGACTGATGACGACGACCGGAGCGGTTCCATGTTGAAAATCGATCGCACCGATCTGCCGTCCGAGTTGCGGCGAAACGCCGAGCAACGCGAAGAAGTCAGGCGTCACTTGGTAGCCTTCCACTCGCTCGGCAACTCCGTCGCCGGTAAGATTGGCGTTCCACCCGTGCGCGGCTGCCAGGTATTCGAACGATGCGCTTTGTTCCCTCCAATCACGGAAGTTCGCAGGCGCAGGTCCCACCATGGTGGCGTTCTGCTTGGGAACGGTTTCCCATATAGCAACGACACGATCGAGATCCGGAAGCGCAAACGGCCGGAGAACCAGAGCATTCACGTTGCTGAAGATCGCGGTGTTGGCGCCGATGCCGAGCGCGAGCGTAATGGCTGCCAGAGCCGTGAACCCCGGACTCTTGCGCAGCATGCGCAGTCCGTAGATGAAATCCTGAAAGAGTCCGCTCATCATTCTCTCCTACTCGTATCGCAATGCCACCATAGGATCGACCTTCGCCGCTCGCCGTGCGGGCACGAGGGCTGACGCCAACGCAACTGCCGCGATCAGACCAACCCCCAGGCAGAGCGTTAGCGGATCGCTGCTCGAAATACCAAACAGCTGGTTGCGTATCACATGCGCGAGCAATAGCGATGCCGGCAAAGCAAGCGCAACGCTGACGCCGGTGAGCCACAGCACTTCGATCAACACCATGCGCATGACAGAGCTGCGAGATGCCCCCAACGCGATCCGCAGGCCGATTTCCGGCGTCCTCTGCGCGGTCGAGTATGCAAGGACACCGTAGAGCCCGACTGCGGCCATGAAAACGGCGAGTACGCCGAAACTCGACGCCAGCAGGGCAACCGTGCGCTCGGCCGTCAGGTTATCGTCGATTTGCTCGTCCATGGTGCGGAAAGTGTCGAGCACCAGGTTGGAGTCCAGCGTCTGCATGGCGCGGCGTATCGTAGTTTCCGCGCTTTCGGGCTGCTGCCAGGTGCGGACATAAAATCTCATCGAGCGGGCCTCCGGCGACTGGAGGTAGGGCACGAATACGGTGCGCGAGACCGGTTCTCGAAGGCTGGTATGTTTCGCGTCTTTCACTACTCCGACAATGGCAACATCGGTTCTTGCTCCCGTGCCGCCACCTTTGCCGATGTTGTGCCCAACCGCCTGCTGGGGATCTCCGAAGAAGTGTCGGGCGAAACTTTCGTTCACTACTGCCACTTTTTGCGAGCTCGCGGCGTCTTGCTCGGTGAATGCGCGGCCCGCCAGCATGGGCATCTGAAGGGTCGAGAAGTAGTTCGCGCTAACGTGCGGCTGCTCGACGTTCATGTCCTCGTCTGGTTTTTCGCTATATCCGGCGACGGTGATGTTCCCAATCTCGTTGTCGTTCGCCAATTCGGGATCGTCGGTCGCCGCCACGGAACGGACTCCCGGCAAGCCCTTCAAGGTTTCGAAGACTCTTTGATAGAGCGCAAAAGTGCGCGCCGGTTCGTAGCCGGCCATCCTGGGGTCAATCCCGAACGTCAGCAGACGATCGGTCGCAAATCCGGCATCGAGCGACTTGAGATTGTGCAACGTGCGCACGAACAGACCCGCGCCAACCAGCAGCATCAGGCTCAGCCCGATCTGCAGTGCTACCGAAACGCGGCGGAAGCGGAGCGAACTACTTCTGGCGGTCATCCCTTGCTGTTTCAGCGCAGGGGCGAGATCGGGGCGCCAGAACTGTGCCGCTGGAGCCAGACTGAAAAGCAGACTGGCAAACAGCGCCAACGCACAATTGAAGAGCATGATCCGCAGATCGGGTTTGGAGGAAAAAGGAAGATCGCCCGTGCCTCCGCTCCAGATCATGTTGATCAGCAGGGCCGAGACTCGTGGCGCCAGCAGCATGCCCAACAATCCTCCGGCAAGGCCGAGGAGCAGTCCTTCCACGAGTAATTGCTGCACCACCCGCTTGCGCTTTGCGCCCAGCGCGTAACGCACCGACATTTCACGGATGCGCCCGGACGCCCGGACGAGCAACAGACTTCCTACGTTGGCGCATGCCATGAGCGCGACCAGACCAACCATGCCCATCACGATCAGCAGGGGCATCTGGACGTCGCCGCGGAGCGGAGAAAACCCCTTGGCGCCGTCGAGAAGGGACAAGTGCGACTTGGCCACAAAGTGGTCGCGGAATTTTTCCGACACGCCTTTGATCTCTTTCAGTTCATCGGACCGGACCGAAGACCACAGAGGGCCGATGCCTGCCTCCGCCTGTTCGCGGCTGATCCCCGGTTTCAGCTTTCCGATGATGTTCAGCCAACTCGAGCGGCGGTCATCGAGATCTTTGCTTCCCGGCATGATTTCCGACTTCATCATCATGGGCACGAACACATCTGGGGTGTCGCCCATCACGACGCTGTGAAAGCCGGGCGGCGCAACTCCGACCACCGTGAAGGGATGTCCGTTCACCAGGATGCTCTGGTTCACGATTCCCGGGTCCGTGCCAAAGCGGCGCTGCCAATAGCTGAAACTCAACACGACTACGGGGTTCGCGTCCGGCGCCAGATCGTCTGCGGCAACGAACAACCGTCCCAGAGCCGGCCGCAGTCTGAGAACATCGAAGTAATTGCCCGAGACGAGTTCCGCCGCGACCAGATCGGGCTGGTTGTGCCACTGCACTCCGACCTGCGTCCAATCCGTGGCAATCAGGCCACTGAAGACGGAGTTACGGTCACGCAGATCGCGGTACATAGGGTAGGAGAAATAGAAACGCCCGTCCGCCCGCGACTGGAGGTTCCCGGTGTTGCTGCCTTCGTACTTCAGAATCACCAGACGATCCACGTCTTTTACGGGAAGGCTGCGCAGAAGTGCTTGATCGAGCAAACTGAAAATCGCCGTGTTCGCCCCAATCCCCAGAGCCAGCGTGAGCACCGCCACCGCCGCAAAGCCCGGATTCCTGCGCAGCTGGCGCAGCGCATAACGAAGATCTTGAAGTAGTCCGGTCATTTTCTATTTTTCCTCCTACTCATACCGCAACGCCACCATGGGATCGACAGACGCCGCTCGCCGGGCCGGCAGGTAGTTCGCGAGCAACGCCACGGCGCCTAGCAACGCGGCAACGCCGGCGAAAGTCAGGGGGTCGGTTGCCGTAATCCCAAACAGCATCCCCGAGATCAGCCGCGTTATTCCGAGCGATAACAGGGTGCCTGCTGCGATCCCCAGGAGAACGAGCGCCATTCCCTGCTTCACTACGAGTGCGAGCACATCGGGGCGCCGAGCTCCCAAAGCCATGCGGATACCGATTTCCTTGGTCCGTTGTGCGACCGAGTAAGACATGACACGGTAGAGTCCGACGGCCGCAAGCAGCATCGCCACCGCGGCAAAGACGGTGAGCAGTAACATGCTGAACCTTCTCCGCTGAACGGAATTGGCGATGACGTCCTGCATGGTGCGGAGGTTGGCGAGAGGGACGTCTTTGTTCACGCTCCAGACCACATTCTGCGCCGCCGAAGTCACGTTCGTAGCGTCGGAGGCGGCGCTCCGTATCGCCACGAACATCGACGGCCATTGCGCCTGGCCAAGCAACTGGTAGATCTCGGAATTAGGCTCTGTGTCGAGTCCAACGTGCCGGACATTGCCGACGACGCCTACGATTTGCAGCGTCAAGTTGTCGGGGCCGAAATGGGTGAGCTGTTTGCCGATCGGGTCCTGTCCAGGAAAAACGGCGCGCGCGAACGCATCGTTCACGACCGCGATTTTAAGCGAGCTGCCGAGGTCGCTCTCGCTGAAGCTGCGGCCTTTCAGCAACGGGATCCCCATCGTGCGGAAATAGTCAGGGGTGCTGACGCGAATGTCCGCGTTGTAGTCATTTTCGTTTCCGGGAACGTTGAAGCTGCGTGAACTGTTGCCTCCAGCCAGCGGCAGCCTGCTCACTGCACCCACAGCGCGCACGCCTGGCAACGCCTGAAGCTGTTGCAGGACTTGTTGGTAAAACGCGAGTTGACGAGCAGGATCGGTGGAGGACGGAAGCCCCAGATTGAAGGTCAGGAGACGATCCGGATCGAAGCCGGGATTCACATCCATGAGTCGCACGAAACTCTTGACCAGTAGCCCGGCCCCAACCAGCAGAACCAGCGAGAGTCCGACTTCGGCGATTACCAGCGCCGAACGGGTTCGTCCCCGGTTCCCTGTGCTGCCGCGCTCGCCTTCCTTGAGGAATTCGCTGGGGTTCGATCGCGACGCTTGCAGCGCCGGAATCAGGCCAAAAACAACTCCGCAAACCATGGAAGCCAGGAAACTGAACGCCAACACTTCCCGGTTGATTCCAATCTGCTTGAACTGACGGATATCCGGTGGACTCAATGCCAACAGCGACGGAACGGCTACGACCGCCAGCAGAAGCCCGAGGACTCCTCCCAATAACGCGAGCAGAATACTTTCGGTGAGCAACTGGCGGAGCAAACGCGGACGACTCGCTCCCAGAGTCGTTCGTATCGAGATTTCCTTGGCGCGCGCTGTGGCTCGTGCCAGAAGAAGGTTGGCAACGTTGGCGCACCCGATCAGAAGCACGACCACTACCGCAGCCAGCAGAACCAGCAGAACCGGACGGATGTCGCCGGTCACATATTCATGCAACGGCAGAAAGCTCACGCCAACTTTGTCGTTCGAATCCGGATATTCCTTCTCCAGGCGGCGGCCGATGGTATCGAGCTCCGCGCGGGCCTGCTGCGCGGTCACTCCTGGCTTCAACCGCGCCCAGACGTCGAGATAATTTCTGTCCCTGAATTGGCGTGGATCTTTGTCAGGCGCCAGAGGATGGGTCGGCACGCCCCAGGGAGAAGGCAGCCATAGCTCACCGTACTCGTCCGGAGAAAAGTTCGGCGGCATCACGCCGACAACGGTGTACGGCTCTCCGTTGAGCTGGATGCTCCGGCCGACAATCGTGCGATCTGCGGCAAAATAGCGCTGCCACAGGCCGTAGCCGAGCACCACAACATGATCATTGCCAGGCTGCGCGTCGCTCGCCTCCATACCGCGACCGAGGATCGGACTTACTCCGAACAGAGGAAAAAAACTTGGCGTGGTCATCGTGCCTCTGATCCGCTCCGGACGATCTCCAGCCGACAGGCTTCCCTGCCATCCGCGAGACGCTGCCATCTGGGCGAAGGCCTGGTTTTGTGAAACCCAATCCAGATAGTTGGCAGGAGAAGCGTCGTCGGTCGATATGCCCTCCAACGTCTCTGAGACCTTCACAATGCGATCCGAATCAGGGTAAGGAAGCGGATGCAAAAGTACTTGATCGACCACACTAAACACCGCCGTGTTGGCGCCGATGCCGAGCGCGAGAGTGATCACCGCAACCACGGCGAAGCCAGGGCTCTTGCGAAGCTGGCGCAGCGCATAACGAATATCTTGAAGCAATCCGGTCATCACTCTCTCCTGCTCCTACTCATATCGCAGCGCCACCATGGGATCGACTTTGGCGGCGCGGCGGGCGGGGATCGTGCATGCCAGGGCCGCCACCAGCGTCAGCAATACCGGGACCGCCGCAAAGGTCGCCGGATCGTTCGGCGCAATGCCGAACAACATGTCGCTCAACAAACGTGTGAGTCCGAAGGCGGCAACCACGCCAACGGCCATGCCGATGAGTGCCAGCGTCATGCCCTGGTTCAGCACAAGCCGCAAAACTTCATGGCGACTCGCGCCCAATGCCATGCGGACCCCGATCTCGTGCGTGCGCCGAGTGACAGAGTAGGCCAAGACTCCATAAAGACCGATGCACGCCAGCATCAGGGCAACTGTGGCAAAGAGCGTGAGCGTGGCAGCTATCGTGCGTTGGGGCACCAGCGAGTCGCCGATCAGGTTCTCCATGCTGACCAGGTTCTCCACCGGAACAGTCCGGTCGCGCGCTAGAACCAGCCGGCGGACGTTCTGGGTGATAAGCTCGGGGTCCTGATCGGTCCGGATAGCAAAGCGCAGCGTCGTGTCCGGAAATTGGTAGTAAGACATGTACATGGTCATGGGCACGTCATCGCCAACAGAATTAAGGCGAACGTCTCCCACCACTCCCACCACTTCAAAGGTCGTCGGCTGCGGTCCGCCCCTGTCCACCGATACCCGGCGGCCGAGCGGGTTGCGATTTGGAAACAGGGTGCGTGCCGTCCGTTCGTTTATGACCATGGTGAGAGGGGCCTTGTCGCTGTCGCTCCTCCCAAAGTCACGCCCGATCCGGAGCGGGATGTGAACGGCATCGAAGTAACCGGGCAGCACTATACGGCTATACGCTGTACGCAGATAGGCCAGTTTCTCCGGAGGGTGATCGGCATCCCAAGCTGGAAGGTCGCCCCCCACATCGCGGATGGGCAGGTGGTTGGTGAAGCCGACCCCTTTTACACCATGAATTGCAGCGAGATCATCACGAAGGCGGTCAAAGAACTGGATGCGACTGTTCCGGTCCGCATACTGCGCTGCGGGTAGCTGAACTTCACCGGTGAGCAGGTGCTCGATTTCGAATCCAGGGTCGGTCCCGGCCAGATGCACGAAGCTGCGGATCAGCAGGCCCGCGCCAATCAGCAGCGTCAACGACACGGCCACCTGCCCCACCACCAGGGCACTGCGCAGCGACATTCTAGTCTTTGTATCGGTTGTGCGTGCACCGGCAGCAAGATCCTGGATCAGATGGGACGAGGACCCACGCAGGGCGGGCGCTCCTCCGAAGAGCACGCCTGTCAGGACCGAGAGCGCCAGGGCGAACAACAACACCTGCCAGTCCATACCTCGAGGTGCTCCATTGGGATCGTTCAGACCAATCACTATCGGCAACAATCGTTGGAGCCAGAAAGCGAGCGCCACGCCCAGAACGCTTGAGAGCAGCGCAAGCGTCACGCTTTCTACCAGCAACTGTCCGGCTATCCGTGCCCGAGAGGCGCCCAGCGCCGCTCGCATTGCCAGTTCCGGACGGCGTACCGAACCCCGTGCCAACAACAGGCCTGCTACATTCGCGCATGCGATAAGAAGGACCAGGCCAACCGCGGCCATCAGCACTAAGAGTTGTGGCGTCTGCTGTTCCGCGAGCGCGGATTGAAGGGGATCCAACCGCAATGCCTTAGTCGCGTTGGAAGCGGGATACTCCCCCTCAAGGCGTTTTGAGACGACGTCAACTTGACGCTGCGCGCCCTCGCGCGACACGCCGGGCCTTAAGCGCCCCACGATCAGCCAATTGTGGAACTGCCGTGGCGCCCCGGCGACAGCTTCGCCGCGACGCATGGGTACCCAAGCATCAACGTCATCGAGAAAATGAAATCCGGCGGGCATAACGCCAACCACCTCATGCGGCTTTCCATCCATGGTGAGGGAAGTTCTCACCGCTTTGCGAAATGAGCCGAACCGGCGCTGCGCAAAGTGATCGCTCACCATGACGACGTCAGGGGCTCCAAGCCGGCCTTCCTCCGGTGTGAACCAACGGCCGGCTGCCGGGGCGACACCCAAGGTCTGGAAAAGATCGTGCGCAACGTAGGTGAAAGTGGCACGCTCTGGCTCGGCATCTCCCGTGACAGTCGTTTTCAGTGGGATTGGGAACACAGCCGAGAAACCTTCAAAATCATTGGCCTGCTCGCGATAATCGTAGTAGTCCGGGGCAGACACCAAGGGGTTGATTGCGTCACCGAACGTGCAGCGGGCTAACACCAGCCGCGCGGGATCTCGGAAGGGCAGAGGCTTCAGCAGCACGCCATGGATGATCGAAAACATCGCCGTGTTCGCGCCAATGCCCAGCGCCAGGGTGAGCACCGCCACCGCAGTGAACCCCGGGCTTCTGCGCAATTGCCGCAGCGCATAGCGCAGGTCTTGAAGCAGTCCGCTCATGAGTGGACTTCCTGCAAAAGCTTCTTCAGTTCTTCTTCCGCCACGACTTTGCCGTCGAACAAATGCACTTCGCGCTGGGCGTGTTTGGCGAAACGCGGATCGTGCGTCACCATGCAGATGGTTGCGCCCTCGCGGTGAAGTTCCTGGAGCAACTCCATCACCGCTTCGCCGTTTCGCGAATCGAGGTTTCCGGTAGGCTCGTCGGCGAGCAAAATGGACGGCTTCCCACCCAGCGCTCGCGCCACGGCGACGCGCTGCTGCTGACCGCCCGACAGTTGCGACGGATAATGCCGGATGCGATGCGCCATGCCGACGCGCTCCAGGGCTTCCATCACGCGCGCCTTGCGAGCCGCCGCCGGCATTCTTTGCCGGTAGGTCAGCGGCAGTTCGACATTCTCATAGACTGTCAGATCGCCAATCAGGTTGAAGCTCTGGAAGATGAACCCAATCTCCTGGTTCCGGATGCGCGACCGCTCCGCGAAATCGAGATTCTCGACCGTCTTCCCATTCAGTGAATAGCGTCCGCCGGTCGGTGTATCCAGCAGTCCGATGATCGACAGCAGCGTGGATTTGCCGCAGCCCGACGGGCCCGACATGGCGACGTACTCTCCTTTATTCACCGACAGGTGGATGCCGGAGAGAGCATGCGTTTCGATCTCATCGGTATAGAAAATTTTGGTCAGGTCCTGAATCTGGATGAGTGGCTGTCCTGCTTCGGTCATTGCTGACTCCCTCGCTTTTTGAGTTCGTTAGTTTGCTTAATCCGGCTACTCAAGCCGGATGCGATCGGTGTTATCCCAACGCGACATATCGGACAAGACGACAGTGTCTCCCTCGTGCAGCCCTTCAATCACCTGGATCGAATTCACCGAGGCTCGTCCCACCTTCACGGGCACACGCAACGCCCCCTGCCCGTCCGGGCTGAGCTTGAACAAACTGATGGTGCTGTTTTCCTGCCCGAATGCCGGACGGCCAACATAGAGCACGTTGTCCATCCGCTCCAGGTCGATGGTCCCGTCCACGCTCAGGTCTGGCCGCGCACCCTTGGGCAGTTCGCCAGTGAGTTTGACGTCGACCGTCACGGTTCCGTTTTGCACCGCCGGATCGACTCGCATCACCGTGCCCGCAATCACGCCGTTGTGCGTGTCGACCGACGCAGGCTCTCCAATCTGCACGTCACGCGCCTGCGTCTCAGCAACCTTCAGTGTGGCCATCAGGTGATCGGGTTGCACCACCTTCGCGAGCATGGTCCCGGGCAGGACGTGCTGGCCGACTTGCAACGGCAGATCCACCAGCACTCCATCGATCCCCGCTCGAACTTTCAACGCGTCCAACTGTTTTTGCTTGAGCTGCGCCAGGGTTCGCATCTCATCGACTTTGGCTTGCTGCACTGCCATCTGCGACGCAATCGCTCGCTGATTAGCGGTGAGCCGCTGCGTTTCAAGGTCGTTTCTCGTGGTGAGTTCGTCCGCCTTGTCCCTGGAAGACTTATAGGCCAAGCCCGAGATGATTCCGAGTTCGTACAGCGCCTTGTCGGTGTCGGCCTGCCGCTGTGCCTGCGCGTCGTCCGCATGCACGGTAGCGGCGCCGGCTTTCTGGTTCATCAGGTCGCTTTCGAGTTTCACCCGAAGACTCTGGTATTCGGCTTCGGCGGCCTTCAACTGCAGCTCGGCGTCGACCGCGGCTTGCTCCGTCTGCGGATTGCTCATCTCCAGCAGGATCGTGCCGGCAGTCACCTGCGAGCCGGGCAACATATGAATGCGCACAACCGTGGCCTCGGTCTCCGCCGGAATCTGACGCACCGCTTCCTGGCTCGGCACCAGCGACCCCAACCCGCGCACCTGGCGCAGCATCGGACCGCGCTTGACCGTGTCGGTCCACACCGTCCCACGTTCCACCGTCGGCGCCGCGGGCTTCAGCCGCGAGACTCCTACTGAGACTGCGGCCACACCTAGAACTGCCGCTATTACGATGATCGTCTGGCGACGCCGTTTTTGAGTCTTGAACTCGGGCCGAGCGATGTCCATTCGCTTGCAGAGGGGCAACTGGGATGCCATCTTCCGCAGAACGGTAAGTATTCAGGAACATGGTGGATACTGACGATGGCGTGGGCCGGAAGAGACGTATCTTTATCCGAAACTGGACGTTGGTGTCCGAGAATGGACAGTATCTACCGCTCCAAGCGTGGTCCCCTTGACCGATAGGAGGCGCAGATGTCAAACTGTCGTTGGACAAGAATACATTTCGCCATCTTTACATCGCGTCGATCCAAGAGAGATTGGAATTTGAAGCGGGCCGCTCCCGGACGGAGTTTTTTGCAATGACTATTTTGATCACGCTGGTTCACATTATCGTTTGCTTCTTTCTGATTGCGGTCGTGTTGCTGCAGAGCGGAAAAAGCGGCGACCTGGCCGCGGCTTTCGGCGGACAGGGCAGCCAGACGGCATTTGGCCCGCGGGGCGCGGCTTCCGTTCTTTCCCGGGCGACGACCTGGTCCGCGATCATCTTCATGCTCACGTCGATCACGCTTTCGATTTTCGCAGCGCGGCGAACCGGGCCCACGTCCGTGCTTTCGGGAGTAAGGCCATCGCAGACGAAGTCGCAGCCGGCGACACCGGTCGCGCCGTCCGCTCCGCCAACCGTCCCGCAAAACCAGGCGCCACAAAAGTAAGGTCTCAGGTCTTAGGTCTTAGGTGTCAGGAACTGCTTCCCTACCAAGGGTTCAATCGCCCAACAAAGGCGCTTAGAGGATTTTGTTTTTCCTGAGACCTGAGACCTGACACCTGAGACCTGAGACCTAGCCCTGCAGGAACGGATTCCCTTCCCTTTCTTCTCCTATGGTTGTACGCGGGCCATGGCCTGGAATCACGAGGGTATCGTCGGGCAGAGTGAGGACTCGTTCGTGCAGGGAGCGCATGATTTTCTCGAACGATCCTCCGGGAAGATCGGTGCGTCCGATGCTGCGGGCGAATAAGGTGTCGCCGGCGATCAATAATCTCTCCGCTGGAAAATAGAGGCAGACGCTGCCCTCGGTGTGTCCCGGAGTGTGGAGAACTTTCGCCGTCAGATTACCCGTCCGCAACGATTCGCCATCCCCGATGCTCGCCTCGATGGCAACTTCGCCCGGCGCGGCCATGCCGAGCCAGGAAGCCTGCACATCGAGCATTTTCAGCAGCGCGTAGTCATTCTGATTGAGCAGGATTGGCGCGCCCGTCAGCGCGCGCAGCTTCATCGCTCCGCCCACGTGATCAATGTGGGCGTGGGTGATGACGATCTGCTTCACTTCCAGCTTGTGCTGGCGGACGATGGCGAGCACGTCTTCAATGTCGTCGCCAGGATCGATGACCATGGCTTCGTGCGTGGTCTCATCGCCAATGATGGAGCAGTTGCATTGCAGCGGGCCTACGGGGAGGATCTTGTGGATCATGATCTGATTTTCGCTCAGCCCGCGACAATTCACCACTTCACCAGCACCCACGCCCGCCGAAAACGCGTAGCGCCGGCATCCTGCCGGCTGTCCCGAAGGCGTCTCGCCTTCGGCGCGGCGCGCGAAGATGTCGCAGCACAGCCTCGCGCTATACTTCCCTGTTACGACCCCAGCCCCTAGAGCGTACTTCTGGAGCCAGCCCGAAGAGCGTACCGAGGAACGTTGATGCAACTCATCCACGATTATCTTTTCCCTGCGATGTGGCTTAGCTACATCGTCTATTGGTCGGCGATGTCGACCAAGGTCAAGGCAGCCGAGCGCAGAGAACCCGCGCCGTCGCGGCTACTGCGTCTGGTTGCGATGATTTGTGCGGCGGCGCTTCTGTTGCGCCCACACATTCCGCTTCCATTCCTGGAAAAACGCTTTCTTCCGCGCGGCGCCTGGTGCTTCTGGACCGGCGCGGCCGTTACAGCAGCTGGGCTGCTCTTCTCCGTCTGGGCGCGCCGTCACCTGGGAAGCAACTGGAGCCAAGCGGTCACGCTGAAAGAAGGTCACGAACTTATTACCAGCGGCCCCTACGCTCTGGTTCGTCATCCCATCTATACCGGACTTCTCCTGGGATTGTTAGGTTGCGCAGTAGCGCTCGGCGAATGGCGCGGGCTACTGGCTGTAGCCATTGTTTTCGCCGTACTTTGGCACAAACTAAGGCTTGAGGAACGATGGATGCGCGCGCACTTCGGCGAACCCTACGAAGCCTATTCTCGACATGTGGCAGCGCTGGTCCCACATATTCTCTGAACCCGTCTCATATACGCCAGCAGACCGATAGTTGCCTGTTCGCTTCCGGACATCTAAGGCCGGAAACGGACACGTTCAAACACGCTCGTTCGGAAGGTGATACTCTCCGAGCCTTTCCCGCCAAGGGGTTACGCTTCGCACTAGATTGGAGAGAAGCTTGCTCTTCAAGAGACCAACCCCTGATCGTTGCGCTTGGCATTTGGCCCGCGCACCGGGGCAGCCCTGTGGCAGTAGGAGGAGGAACTTCGAGATGGGAGCATTAGCTCAGGATCTTCGCTACGCGCTGCGTCAGTTGCGCAAGAGCCCAGGATTCACCTCGGTTGCCATCCTTACGCTCGGCCTCGGCATCGGCGCCACCACAGCCATCTTCAGCGTGGTCTACGGAGTGCTCCTGCAACCGCTGCCCTATAGCGATCCCCATCGGATCATGGCCATTTTTGAGGTCACTAACACGGGAACATTGAACCGCCTCGCCGATCCGAACTTCGATGACTTTCGCGACCAAACCCACAGTTTTCAGAAGATGGCAAAGTACACCGCCTACATTGCCGCAGTCTCGGGCGCTGCGCAGCCGAGCCGTTCGATGGTTGCCCATGTCACTCCTGACTTTTTCCCGGTGTTTCGTGTTCAGCCCATCATCGGCCGCGACTTCACCGCCGCTGACTCCACGAAAGGCGCTGCTCCGGTCACTCTCGTCAGTTACGGATACTGGAAGCAGTACCTCGGGTCATCCCCGGATTTATCGCGGCTGCACGTGAAAATCGATCAGGCGGAATTCTCCGTGATTGGCGTGCTGCCGCCGGCATTCCAGTTCCCTGCCGAGACCGACTTGTGGGTAGCGGCCGATAGGGACGGCGAGAACCAAAGCCGGACCTCACACAACTACAGCGCGGTCGGACGTCTCAGAGATGGCGCCACCGTCGCGCAGGCCATCGCGGAAATCAGCGCCATTGGGCGTCGCATCCATGACGCCTCCAGCCAGCAAAACGACTATCTTCTCAAAGATGCGACGGTCGTCCCGCTGCAGGATTCCATGACGGGCCAGGTTCGGCCGGCATTGCTGATTTTGCTTGGGGCGGTCGGATTTCTGCTTCTGGTTGCGTGCGCCAATATTGCCAACCTCCTGCTCGCGCGGGCCTCGGTGAGAGAACGCGAGCTGGCGATCCGCGGCGCTTTGGGCGCGGGGCGCGGACGCCTGTTCCGGCAGTTTCTTACCGAAGCGTCGTGCCTGGCCTTGCTCGGTGGCGGACTTGGAGCGCTCGGGGCCTTCTGGGGCGTCTCGGCCCTGCTGGCGCTCGCGCCCGAGAACCTTCCCTCCTCCGGCAGTGTCTCGGTCAATCTTCCGGTGCTTGGGTTCGCCTTCGTGCTATCGTCGGCGGTCGCCCTCGGGCTGGGCGCATTTACCGCCTGGCGCGCCACTTCCCACAACTTGCGCAATCAACTGGAGAAAGGCGGACGCGGGCAGGCGGGTTCACACAACCTCCGCATCGGCCCCGGAATCGTCGCCGGCCAGATCGCCATCACCCTCGTCCTGGTCATCGGCGCAGGACTGCTGGGCCGCAGCCTGATCAAAGCCCTCAACGTCGATCCCGGATTTCGCGTCGACAAGATCGTCACCATGGACGTTGCGCTGCCCTGGCCAGCATGGAACGACTCTAAAGCAAGAGCGGCGGAGACAGTCTTCTATAGGAACCTGCTCGACCGCCTCCAGCAGATTCCGGGCGTGCGCGGAGTCGGCGCGACCAGCGGCCTTCCTCTGGACGGTGGCCTTCCTGACGGCATGTTCTTGCTCATGAGGCCGGATGAAGCCCCCAAAACTCCCAGCACCCTGGACGCCATGAGTCGCCTGTTCGATACCCTGTTTCAAGATAAGGAGAACCAGCGAGAAGCGGATTTCTGCGCCGCCACGCCGGGATATTTCCCGTCTCTCGGAATTCCCCTGCTTCGCGGACGCATCTTCGACGATCGCGACACCCCGGATTCTCCGCACGCGGCGGTAATCAGCGAGTCGCTCGCGCGCGATCGCTGGCCGGGCCAGGATCCGATCGGTCACACCATTGAATTCGGAAATATGGATGGCGATCTGCGCCTGCTGACCATCGTGGGGATCGTCGGTGATGTTCACGAATACGGCGTCGATGTTCCGCCCCGCCCCACCGTTTACGCAGATTTGTTTCAGCGTCCCCAGCCCTCGATCACTGTGACCATGTTGGCCGACGCCGACACGCGGATGGTCACTTCGTCTGCCCGCGAAATCCTGCATGAGCTCAATCCCGAGATTCCGCCGAGGTTTCGAACCTTGTCTGGAATCTACTCGGCCTCACTCGGTTCACGCCGCTTCAATGTGATTCTCGTCGGTTGCTTCGGAATGCTGGCATTGCTGCTGGCCGCGGTCGGGGTGTTCGGAGTGATGGCTTATTCCGTCAGCCGCCGCACCCACGAGATAGGCGTGCGGGTGGCTCTGGGCGCCCGCTCCCGAGATGTTCTCACGATGATCCTGAGCCAGGGGCTGCGCACCATCCTGATCGGCATCGCCATCGGATTCGTCGGTTCCCTCGCCATCACACGCACGCTGCAGTCGCTGCTTTTTGGCGTGACGGCAACCGATCCGGTAACTTTTGCCGCAGTGATACTGCTCTTGGTAACGGCCGCATTGCTGGCTTGCTACATCCCGGCACGCCGCGCGGCGAAGGTCGACCCCATGGTGGCGCTGCGCTACGAGTAGCCGTTAATGTCGCCCCACCGCCGTGTCATCCTGAGCGAAGCAGAGCGATTCGCGAAGCGGATCGTTCTGCGGAGTCGAAGAGCCTGCCCTGAGCGCAGCCGAAGGGACCCCTTCACCTCCTGTGCTCTCTGACTGCGTCAGGGAGTTCTGACCACAAATGGTGCGGCGGGCGCACCCGGCGATTCAAACCAGCCACTGGGAACGTCCCGTCTGTCCCCAGCTTTCACGAGCCTATAATGCCGGGTATGAAAACCCAGAGTGCTTGGCTGCTTACGGCGATACTAGCCGGTGTGTGTTCGGCTCAACAGCCGAACTCTAAGCCCGCACCGCAGCAAGCATCTCCCGCTCATGCTGGCAGCGCCGTGCATGAGATGTCTGCCGAGACGATCTTCGAACGCTTTGCCAGCAGGGTACTTTTCTTAGTCTGTGATGAGTCGGCGGATGAGAGTTTACTGGCTAGCGGCGTCCTGGTTTCTCCGGATGGCTTCGTCCTTACAAATGCCCATGTAGTCGAGGGGTGCCGAAACATGACAGCAACCCAAATAGACAAAAAGTCTCGGCGGCCCTATATCCCGGTACTCAAATACTACGATGAGCGGAATGATGTGGCCGTGCTGAAGATCCCAGGCCGAGGATTCGACTATTTTGGAGTCTCAGCGCGTGAGGCACGAATTGGCGAGCGAGTCTACGCCATCGGCAATCCAAGAGGGTTTGAGCAGACTATTTCGGAAGGCATAATTTCCGGCAATCGAGAGTTTGACGACTCATCTTGGATTCAGCATTCGGCACCGATTTCGCCCGGTAGCAGTGGAGGGGCACTGGTCTCCGCGCATGGAGAACTGTTGGGCATTAATTCCAGCTTCATGGCTGATTCTCAGAACATCAACTTCGCTGTCCCTGCTCCCACTTTGGCCATCGCAATTCGGCGAGCGCGGGCAGTTAGTGGAGATCTACACTTCCCTCAACTCGGCGACAAGGAATTTAGCATGGGGCTCCTCTACTACGAGGGCCGAGGCGTGCCACAAGACTACATTGAAGCAGCAAAATGGCTGCTCAAATCAGCAGACAAGGGCCATGCAGAAGCCCAGGCGACTCTTGGAGCGCTTTACCAATTGGGCAGGGGCGTTCCGCAGGATTACGGTCAAGCCGCCGCTTGGTTCCGAAAGTCAGCCGAGCAAGGATCTCCAAATGGCCAACTTTTTCTCGGCACTTTACTGAGCGAGGGTCATCAAGGCGTGCCGAAGGATGACACTGAAGCCGCAATGTGGTTTCGCCGTGCAGCGGAACAGGGCAATGCAGTGGCCCAAGCCGATCTCGCGGCGGCGTATCAGGCGGGGATTGGCGTGCCCAGGGACTTAAGCGAGGCGTACTTTTGGTACAAGGTTGCATCATCTGCCGGGAAAGTGAAGGGCTTGCTGACTGAGGAAGACTTTTCAGCATTGCTCAACCTTGCCGCAACCAGTCTCACCCCAGAGGCGTTGTCCAGGGCTCAGGGGCGGGCGCAGGAATGGATAGCCGAACACCCCGTTGAGCCGAAGTAAGGGAAAACCGGGGACAGACGGGACGTTCCCGGTTCTTCTGATCTGAGGGTTTGTAGCGTGGTGAACGTTCCGTCTGTTCCCATATTTTCCCTGTTGCGCTAACACCTTTATGTGCAAGATGCTACTCTGACGCCAAATGCACCTCATTGATCCCACGGCGAAACAGTTGACTTTCCAGAAGTATTACCATTACCAGTCCTTCTGCAAAGACCATCTGATAACCCTTCTGCGGAACAAGAAACTCTTTTTTTCTGATCCCCACAATGTCAACGACCCGTGGGACTGCAAGCCCTGGTTCGACTATCGCCCGATGCTCGAAGATGCCGTGAAGCGCGAGAAAACGATAGCGTTTCTACGTTTGGCCACACCGGAGAACCTCGCCAATCCACACCGAGCAGCCTACGAAAATCGCCTCCGCACAGACGATGACGCTCTTATGAAGAGTGTCGAAGAGTATTCACGTGGCCTGATTGAGGAGATCGGCAAATGGCGCATCTACTGTTTAACGCCCTTTCCCGCGTCCACACTGATGTGGTCTCACTACTCAAAAAATCACAGTGGAATCTGCCTTGAGTTTGACAAAAACAATCCCCTCATCGAAAAAGCCCGACCTGCCAGATACAAGAAGGAATATCCCGAGTGGACCCCGCAAGGCGTTGCGGACGATCCGTTGGCACTTGTCCTCACGAAGGCTATGGATTGGTGCTACGAAAGAGAATTTCGCATCATCGCAACGTCATCGGAGGGTCCCGCGAAGTTGGACGACAATTACGTTACTCTGCCCGATGGAGCTCTCACGGCAATTATCCTCGGCTGCGAAAGCCAGAACGAGGCCGAACTCACCGGTATCGTCAATGAATACGCACCGGGGCTTGTCACAAAGCGGGCGGTTAGGGTCCAAAATCACTATAAACTCGCCATTTCGATTGCTGATCCGACAGCCTCAGCGTCTTCTTGACGATCTCCATTTCATGTTCTTTGCCGCCTTCATCAAGGACTTCAGTTTCCCGCGCAAGTCGTTTGTGAAACCCTGTGCATCCAACTACGGTGATTGGCGGGTGGCCCGGGCCATCGCCATCATTTGAGCTCACGAGGCCGCCGTCCCGCCAAATTAATGCCGCGTGTAATAATTACCGTGTAAATATTACCCACATGTGTCTTTTTCACCACATTTGACGATTAGTGTTATCAATGACTTACGCGGGTGGATCGGGCATTTTTCCTGACTACAGGTCACTAACAAGTGTCAACTAACCACTGTTTGTTCGCTCGTCATTCGCCTTTCGCCTTTGCCCCGCCGCCTCCGAATATGTACATTGATATACGTACAGATTTGCCATGTTCCACGTGAAACATTGTACGTACAACCGGCCTCTTACGAAGCCGCCGCGATCTGCCCTGTGGTCTGATCGGAGCGGAAGCGCAGCAGCGCGGCTATGTTGCCGGCGCTATCCAGATCGCTGTGCTCCTTGAGATAGAACAGTTCGATGTCGCGGCGGATGGCGATGGGGATGATGGCATCGCAGACGTCGGCGAGTTCGCGGGTGGGGCTTCCGCACGCTACGCATGTTGGGGACAGGCGGGCGTCGAGGTGTCCGCAGTGAGGGCACTCGACGGCTCGCGCGGAATAGTTTTCGGTGAGGAAGAGGGATTGCACTTCCCCGGTTTCGAGCGCTCGCAGGACGCGGCGGAGGCCGGTTACGCCGCGCCCGTTGGACTTGGCGAAATCCACGGCTTCGCGGGCTTTCGTCGAGGCGCGTTCCGCGATCCATCGCTTGAGGACGGCGGCGGCGTGATCGCGAATCTCTTCATTCGAGACGCTGGCTACGTCGGCTGAGAACCGGCCGATCAATCGCTGTTTGACGTAAGGGTGGAGGTGAGACTCGAACTCGGACCAACTGGCATCCTGGCAACCGACGATCAGCCGCTCCCAGATGCCTTTTTCGAAGTCGATCCGCAGCCGCTCGGAAACTGCCTTGAAGTGCTGGAGCGCTTCCTCGGACACGCGGCGTTCGGCATGGCCGGCATCGTAGCCGTTGAAGCCGTAACTGGAGGCGTTGCGCGAGAGCATGTGGACAATGGCTCCGCGTTCGCGCAGGTCGTCAAGGCGAAGATCGAAGAAACGGGCGCGCTGGCGGTCGACCACGGCGACGCACAGTGCGGGCTGGGCTCCCAGCAAAGCGGCCAGCGGTTTCAACTGAAAGCGAGACTGGAGATAAATTTGCGTAGCTACGAGATGCGGGGGCAGTTCGTACTCCTTCCAGAAATTCTGAGCGGAGCAGGCGAAGACCGCTCTTCCCCGAGCATGGCCGCGCAGGTTCGTGGCCAGATCGAGGACGCGATCGAGGTCGGCGCGAAGGGATCCGTTCTTGCCGCTGGCGACGGCACTCTTCAGGGCCTGCTTGACGAGATCTTTGGCAACGATCGCCTCGCGGCGATGGGAACGATCCTGGGGAGGATCGGGCTGAAAGTAAAAACTCAGGGCGCACGCCCCTTTGGTTTCGTCCGCTTGAAAAGCTGCTAACTCACGGATTTCGTCCCGGGTCATCATCTCGAGGCTCCTTCGATAGAGAGATGCGGTGCTGAGATATTCAGATTCGAGTTTTGACTAAGAGTTCATGGTGGAATTCGCTGGCTATAGAGGGCGAGTTGCGAACACAGTCGCGCGCCCTCTGCACGGACTCGCGCACGGCCTCCACATGGCGGCCGGTGATGGCGGCAATTTCGTCGAGGGAAAAGCCCTCCATGCCGTAGAGGAGAAAAGCTTCGCGGTCGGTGCGGTCGGCGCCGCGGAGCGCGGCTTGCACCAAGGCAATCATTTCGTCGGAGGAAGCGTTCTGTTCCGGAGTGGACACGCGGCGATCGGGGATGGCGCTTTCGCGGGTCCAACCCTCGTCGGGCTGATGGAATTGCAAGGCGACCTCGTCGGAGGCTTGCACATTTTGCCGGCGGCGGCTGTCTTCCAGATAAACGGGAGACTCCAGTTCGTGAAGACGCGCCGTCATCTCGTTCATGGCTTGCAGGGCGAGCCGGTAAAGCCAGGGTTCGAGCGCCAGCTTTTCCGGACGGTCGTGGTCGCCTAGAGCGCGGGCGATGACTTCGTCCACGACTTCGGGGGTGGAGAGACCGTCCTCGAGGATCTCCTCGTCGGCGCGGCGGAAGTGGAGTTCGCGGTCGACGAAACGTTCGAGCCGGCCAAGATTCGCATTCACATAAGAGCCGATGTCGTCGGCGGAAATGGTGGGCACCGGAACCGCGGCCAGCGTCTGCTCGAAGGGAACGCCGGGCTCGGGAGATTCCTGTGGCCCTCGGCGCCAGCGCCGCCATTTGTGGCTGGAGCGCAGCAGTTCCTTGTGCCGGCCGATCTGCTGGGTGAGTTCATCGAAGGCAGCCTTGATCGCCGCGGTGGGGCTGGGAGCTTTCGCCTGGGCGCTCAGTTGGCCCGAGGGCAAGTGCAGATTCAAGGAGACGATCGTTCCCTCGCGCGCTGAATTCTGATCGACGATGGCTTTCAGATGGACCAGTTCGGGCCGGAAGACCTGGAGGCGCTTCTGGATCTTCTCGATCTGGTGGCTGATTTCTTTTTCGATGTCGGGGGTTTTGTGGACCTTGTAACTGACGTGAACGTTCATTGTTCGAGCCTCGAACGCGGGAAGAAGAGTCCCGAGAAGCTGCGATCCCCAAAGACCATTCTACACCCGGAGGCAAGGGGTGGAAGCGACGTTCGCGGCGGTTCCGCTCTTCCTATTTCACCCACCTATTTCACGTAGACGGAATCTCGCGTTAACTCCTTTGGCATGGCGACCGGGAACGGCGGGAATTCATGCGAGATGCCTTTGAATAGCGAAACAGTAACCTCCAAGCGCCTGGCGCCGTCGTGCACGGCGATCTGGTGTGGGCGCTCCGAATAGCCCTCCCACAGGGACACGCCGGCGTAGGCGCCGTCCTTGCGCAGGACGTAGTAGGTCATGTCGATGAACTTGAGCTTGCTCATGTCGTTGTTGTAGTTGCGGGCGATGCGCTTGAGGGCGTCCAGGCCGGCTTCGAGCGGCGGCATGCCGCGCCGCATGTTCTCGACGATGGTGTGCGCTCCGGCGACTTTGATGTTCTCTTCTCCGCTGCCGGTCGCGCCCGCGGAGCCTACGTCCTGGTCGGTGTAGCAACCGGCGCCGATGATTGGCGAATCGCCGCAGCGTCCGGGGAGTTTGAAGGCAAGGCCGCTGGTGGTGGTGACGCCGGAGATTTCGCCCTTGTCGTTGAGTGCGGAGCAGTGGATGGTTCCGGTCGGTGGTGACAGCACGCGCCGGACGGCGGCCATGCGGAATTCCGGTTCGATGCCAAGCTGGGCAGCTTGCTCTTCGAGGCGGCGGATGCGTTCTTCCCACAGTTCGGATTGCGGTGCTGTCATTGGCGATGGCGGCTTCCAATTCGGGTCGGCCAGCCCTGGCCCCCACCAGTCGCCGGAGGAGTGATGCTCCTTCCACAGCAGCCAGATCTTGCGCGAGCGTTCGGTGAGCAGATTTTCACGCGGGAAGCCCACAGCAACGGCAAACCGTTCCGCGCCTTCGCCGACGAGCATGACGTGGCCGGTGTGCTCCATCACGGCTTTGGAAACAAGGGAAACATTCTTGATGTTGCGGACGGCGCCCACCGATCCGGCGCGGCGCGTGGGTCCGTGCATACAGCAGGCGTCGAGTTCGACTACGCCTTCTTCGTTGGGAAGGCCGCCGAGTCCGACGGTATCGTCGTTGGGATCGTCTTCCGGGCCCTTGACGACGCGGATGGCAGCGTCGAGCGTGTCACCGCCGTTTTTCAGGAAAGCGAAGGCGTCGTCTAGGTAGTTGACGCCATTATGGGCGCAGACGATGATCGGGCGCTTGCCGGCGCCAAACGGATTGGCGGGACGGGGCGCATCGTCTTTAGCTTTGTCTTGCGCGTTGAGGCCTCGCGCATTCAGGCCAGTGCCCACCGATGCAGCGATTGCGGAACCTAGAAATCCACGACGGCTTATGGACATGAATTCTCCGTATGCAGGGGACGGCGAGAAGGATAGCACGAAGAAGAGCTGATCTGGCGCGGAGGGCCGGATTCGTGGTGGGTTTCCGCGTCGCTGAGTGCTTGCCGGTGAACGGACGATTCTGGAGTTGTAAGCGCTATGGGGATCTATCAACAATTACCGACGATTGGTGCAGACTGGTTCCGTTCCGCTTATACGTCTAGCCGTATCGGGCCATCTTGGGGAGCGGGTGCAAGTTCTGGCGGAACTATGCGATACGACACGAAGAAGAACAACACGAACCACAGAATCCAGATAATGGCCAGCCACTCGATAAGGAGAACCAATGTACCATCGAAGTGATACCACAGATACATCGGAAATAGCGCAACGAAACCGCAGGCAATCCCCCGCAGCCATCGCCATCTGTCGTAAAAGTACACCTTCTCTCGGCAGTGCGGGCATGGCCCGGGCACGTGCTTAATCGGAACTTCAAGTTTGCATTGCGGACATCTTAGACGCATCTTTTCTCATTATGCCCGTTGATAGCTGTTATTAACAGGCGACGGCGCTCACGATCCGGATTGGCTGGGTTCGGGTTCCGCTCGGATCACGGGCAATTCGACAACTGACTCACTACCCACATTCAGACCCCAACCACCTGCAACAGGCGGGCGACGCCTTCGCGAAAATCGGCGGGTTCGGTGATCAGGCTCAGCACCAGATGGCCTTCGTTTGGAAAATCGTAGAAGTGGCCGGGATGGACGCTCACACTTGCCTGGCGCAACAGGCGAATCGCGAGCTCCTCGTCACTCTCGATCGCAGGGACCCGCAGCACGACGTACCATCCGCCTTCGATTTGCAGTCGCGTGCACGAGGGATGAGATGCGAGCCGGCGATCGAGTTCGGCGAGATTCTCGCGCAAACGATCGAGAAGAATGGGCTGGATCCGTTTGCGTTGATCGAGCAGCACCGGCGCGGCTAGCTGCACGGGAGCGTTCATCGATAGATAAGTATCGGCGACGATTTCGAGCCGCGCCCCGGCTTCGGCGACCATTTCTTTCGGGCCGCTGGCGGCCACCCAGGCAAATTTCATCTGCGGGAGAGCGGAAATCTTGGAAACTCCGCTGAGCGTGAAGGTCAGCGCGTCGGCGTTGGTGACAAAACTGGGACGCGGCGCGCCGTCGTGCGCGTAGTCGAGAAAAACTTCGTCCACGATCAGCGCCAGACCGTAGTCACCGCAGAAAGCGTTGAGCGCCGAGGTCTCTGAAGCAGAGACGTAGGAGCCGGTTGGGTTGTTGGGATGGACGAGAATCACGGCTCGCGACCGGGCGGTGGCTGCTTTGTAGAGCGAATCGAAATCGATTTGCCAGCCGTGATCGTAGAGCAGCGGATACGGAACAAGTTTAACGTCGGCGAGATCGGCGAGAAACTCGAACAGCGGGTAGCTCGGCTTCGGCACAAGGATCTCGTCGGCGGGATTCGAGAGCAGACGAAAGACGTACGAGTAGGCCTCGCTGGTGCTGGTGGTCAGAATCAGGCGCTCGGGATCGAGATCGAAAACCTCATGCGACTCGCGATAGTAATGGCACACGGCTTGGCGCGCAGCGAGCAGGCCCCGGGGCTGCGGGTCGTAATGCATCGCTTCGGGATTCGCCAGCGCGGCGAGCACGATTTCAGCATCGGGACGGACTCCGGCTTCGGTTGGGTTCGAGATCGTGAGATCCAGAATTTCCTGTCCCGAAGCGCGCGCTTCCTCGATCGCGCGTGTGAGGGCGTTCGGGCTGAGCCGCCAGTTTGTGCGGTGGGAGAACATAAACTCCAGCGATGGACGAACGATGGTGCGAATGGCGAGAGTAGCAGGTGAGCTCAGCCGGCGACAAGTTCCTGGGAGCAACGCGCGTTATACTGGCCCGCTGCAGATGTGCAGCACTCGCCGTATACTTTGTCACGGACGACACCCATGAAACTTCATTATTTGGCAGCATTGCCGCTTTGTAGTGCCCTCATCTGGGCAGCTCCGCAGCGCGCGCCGGTACCGTGCGAAGTGCTGGTTCCTCTAGTGGACGCCCAGCAGTCCGTTATCACCGCGATGGCACCGGAGGGGAAATCCTATCCTGTATTTCGCGTGGCGACGGAGTCGAAGCTTGTGAACCAAGTGCGCAGTGAATTGGAGGCGAGCTTCGCACAGGAGGTGCTGAAACTGGATCGGTATGCCCGCAACCTGCTAATGGCCAGGCGTGAGACAGCGGGCGCTCCGCTTGACGAAGCGCTGACTGCGCCCATGTATCTGCTGATGTCCACCGAGGAAGGCGGGTTTGCGCGGTTCGGCTTCTGGCTTCAGGATGCGAACGGCAAGCGCAGGCTGGTGCGGGCGGGCTACGTAGACTTGGTGGTCAGCGAAAACAGCGTGGAGGCGGGCGATTTCGAGGAAATCTTTTCCCACGAGCTGGGACATCTGATCTTAAAGGCGATGACTGGCGGCGTGCCGCGCGGCTCCTCCCGCAAGATGCACCAGAGCATGACCGTGACCGACTACCAGACCGCGTTCGACGAAGGCTACGCGGAGCACTTCCAGCCGCTGGCGCGAGATGCCACCAAGAACGCCTACCTTCAAAAGATGACCATCGGAACGGGTGCAACCGATCTCGAGTTGTTGTGGCTGAGTGCGGCGGATGGCCAACTGCGCACCGACGGCGCAAAGCGCAACCTGTTCATCCATCGCAAGCCGTTGCCGGCGATGGCGCTTGATGCGAACCCCGATCTGTATCGGCTGTTCCTGGAGGATGAAACCTCAACCACGTACCTTCCAACTGAACTGAAGAACGGCCAGGAGATGATGGCGAGCGAAGGGGTCATCGCGACGTTCTTCTACCGCATGGTGAACGACCGGCAGTTGGGCATGTCATACCGCAAACCGGCCTTTTACCAGGCCTTCCTGCGTGAGCCGGTCGAGGCGCCCGCGCAGGCGATTACGCCCTACGAAAACGTGAACCTGAAGCTCTTTGCGGCAATGGACAAACTCCGAGGCTCGACCATGGTTCGGCCTCCGGTCATCGACTTGATCGACGAGTATGCGAGGCTGTTCCCCGATGAGGCGAAGCGCGTGTACGAGCTATTCATTGAGACGACCTGGGGTGGGACGGCATCGCAGGAGGTAGCAACGGCGTTGCGGCGCGCGGCAGTAGACGGGCGGCGCGGCGACATCGCTCTCTTTCGGCAGGATCGTCCGTTTCCATTGTTGGATGCGCTGATCGCCGAGATTGCGGGCGGCAAGCGGACGCTCGACGCGAACCTGGGACCGGAGCTTTGGATGGCTAATACGGGGTTCAAGATTGCGCCAGCTGTTTGGGACACGAAACGGACCGAGCCTTTAACTATCAACCTAAACACGGCGAGTGTCGCGGAGTTGATGACCGTGCCGGGTGTGGATCTGCCGATGGCCAGACGAATCATCGCGGCGCGAGATGCGCGAGGGTTCTTCCGTTCGATTGATGAACTGAAAGAGGCCGGCGTACCGGGTGGCGTGATCGCGTCCCTGCTAGAGATGCAGAAGGCAATCGGCCAAGCCGGAAGCTATGAGCGACGATGAGCGGCGGGGGGAAAGGGCCTGTCCCTTGGTACGATCGGACTGCCGTCCACCCTTGCGGAAAGAACCGAGGATGTGGCACCCGCATCCCAGCATCGCAAGAAACGCGATGAGTGGGGCACCCCGCCGATTGAATAGGGCTTTCCGTTATTTGTCCTGAAACCAGCCACTGGGAAATGATTTTTCTAACTCCTGCCGAGGCGGGACAGTGTCGTCCTCATTAGCGGAGACGACTGTGCCCTGATGATAGAGAATTCTCCATCCCTCGGAAGTAGTCTGCCAGATGGTGGCGCGACGGGTGAGGCGTTCAGCTTGGCGAAGAGTGTACGTGAAAAGGTAGGTGTCGGGACCGAGGCGTCGAAGACCGTGGTCATAGCTTTGCCACCCCGCAGAGGCGGCGTCGGCGGGTAGATTACGAGCCAAAGTGTGGAGGATGAACTCGCGGCTGTACCGGCGACCCGATGCACCAACTTCCCAATATTCGGGTGCGGTGACCTTTTCAAAGTCGGCGAGCGCGGCGCCGAATTCCGGTGTGTGAAAAATGGGCTCACGACGGCGTAGCTCTTCGAGCACTGAACGTAGATCGGGAGTCGTGTGCGTGAAGACCTCGTGATTCTTCATGACGCCATTGTACTTTCGGTTTGCTCCGAATGGCGGCTGCTCGAAAGCACCGGCATTTCGCCTTGCTTTTATGACCCCAATATCTTTATGGTATGAATTATTCCTACCGTAGCGAGGAGTTTGGTCTATGCCTAACGTCGAGAAGATCAGCATCGCGTTGCCGCCTGAGATGGTGGCCGTTTTGCGTCAGGCCGTCGAGACCGGAGAATACGCCTCCAGCAGCGAGGTGGTGCGCGATGCGCTGCGGGACTGGACGCAGAAGCGCAGTTTGCGGCGGCAGGGCATCGACGAACTGCGCCAAGTGTGGCGGCAAGCGATGGCAGACAAGACCCCAGGCGCTCCGGTCAACGAAGTACTGAATCGTCTGGAGCGGAAGTACAGGGCTTTGGCGAACGCAGTCAAATAATGCGGATTGAATCCTCATATCCAATCCCCGCAATTGTTTTGACAGAGCCCAACATGCCTCTCTACACTTGCTTTCATGGAAGTGCACTTTAAGCCGGAAACGGAATCGCGCCTTACCGAGCTGGCCTCCAAGAGCGGCCGTGCCGCCAACGATCTTGTGGAAGATGCTCTGGCTGGATATCTGGCGGAAGTGGCCGAAGTCCGCGAAATGCTCGATAACCGTTACGATGAGATCAAGAGCGGCCGGGTTAAGCCTATCGACGGCGAAGCTTTCTTTGACAACCTGCGCCAGCGTGAGAACGAACTGCTCGCCAAGCGAAATTTGAAATGACCGCCGACCAGGGCTTTGAGCTGCACCCTGGCGCAGCTTCGGATATCACCAGCATTTGGGAGTTCATCGCTGAGGACGACCTTCATGCAGCCGGGCGCGTCCGCGAAGACATTCTGGACGCGATTCGCAGGCTCGTCCCCTTTCCACGCCAGGGCCACCACAGGACGGATCTTACTTCGCGACCGCTTCGTTTTCGGACGGTGCACAACTACCTCATCGCCTATGCACCGGATGAAAGGCCCCTCCTAATAGTTGCCGTGCTCCATGGTCGCCGCAGCCCTCGCGTGATCGCGGCCATTCTCCAAGGCAGGGAATAGCCCGTGCCACACACCGTCTCCCAACAGGCTACCTTCCGAAGGCTTCTTTATTTACCACATGCGGCATCTTAGTAACATCGCCGCCGTAGTTCCCTTCCAGCACGTCGATCAGTCCCTGGACGCAGCGGCCGGCCATGCCTTTATTGGGATCGGGGGACAGGCGGGTGATGCGGGCGGCGCTGGCGAAGTGGGGCAGGAGGCGGCAGCGGTCGGCGATCGCGGGATCGCGCAGCGGCGAATCGGCGGGCAGAGGCTCTTCTTCGTAAACATCGAGAGCGGCGCCGGCGATCCAGTTCTCGCGCAAGGCGCGGGCCAGGGCGATCTCGTCCACCACCGGGCCGCGCGACGTGTTGACGATCATGGCGGTGGGCTTCATCATGCGCAGCGTGGTTTCGTCGATCATGTGATAAGTCGGCGTGGCGCTCTCGCCCTCGCGCACCAGGGGAACGTGCAGGCTGATGAAGTCCGCGCTGCTTAACGCTTCGTGCAAGGTGGTGTAACGAATTGAGGTCTTCTCACGGCTGATGCCGCGCTGGAAGCGCAAGTCCTTCATCTCCTGAATGGCCTGGATGTAGTCGTGGCGCTCAAAGGTCGGATCAAAGCACAGGATGTTCATGTCGAATCCGGTGCACTTTTTGATCAAGGCAAGCCCGATACGGCCGGTGCCGATGATGGCAACGGTTTTTCCCGTGACCTCGTCGCCCAGAAATGGAAGGTAGGGATGCCAATAGCTCCAACGATTTTCGCGCGTCAGATGTTCGGCGGACCAGAGTTTGCGGGCAAGCGCACCCATCAGGAAGAAGGCAAACTCGGCGGTCGCTTCGGTGAGGACGTTGGCGGTATGCGTGAACGGGACTTTGTACTTGTTGGCGTCGGCGCGGTTGATGTTGTCAAATCCGACGGCGATCTGCGCGACCACTTTAAGCGTGCCTTCTCCGGCGGCGAAAACCTCGGCATCGATTTCATCGCGCAGGGTGGTGATCAGGGCGTCCACGCCCGACTTCACCTTTTCGACGATCAAGCTCTTCGGCGGAGCTTCGGGCTGGGGATAGACCTCGAGGTCGTATCCCTTGTGGCGAAGAATGTTGAGGGCATCTCCGATGTCGCAGGTGGCAAAAACGCGGATTCTATGGCTCATGCTAAGTGAGATCGCTTTGGCACGGAATGAGCAGCTGGTTGCTGCTTGCTTGTTTCCAGTTTCTCACAAACCTCAAGATCGCCGGGCCGGCCAGAATCTGTTTGGCTCTGTTGACATCCTAAAGCAAAAGATGGCGTGCCCCAGGCGGCTAAAGATTTTCCCGCGTCAAGACCATGTCGCGGTTCTGTTACTGCGAACTCCGGCGTCAAAACAATCATCTCACCGAGAGAAAGCTCGGCGAGGTCCGCAATTCCCTGGAGATTGTCGCCTGCATTCAGCGCACTTCCTGCGTCTTAAGCGGGGGTGTTTCACTTCCCAAGGAGCAAGCCGCAATCAGCCGCTTCATTGCGACCCGCTTTGTGGTAATCGAAATAGGTTTCATCTTCTTGATTCTCGCTGGTGTAGAGGAGGAGAATCCTTGCTCGTGAGTTCATCGCAAAATGTTCCGGGAGCCAAATTCCGTTATCGGCGGGCATCTTCTCCAACTCGAAGCGGGTGCCAGGCTCGACGCGAGCTACAAAGCCCACGATCGAAACGGGATGTATAACCTCTGCTTCGACTTTCACCCAGTGGAAAGTCTGTTTATTGATCCAGAGCTCTCCCTGCATCCCGGTCAGCACCTTGGTTTCTCTGCTGGGGGGTTGATAGCCCGGCTGGGGTGTTGCCTTCAGTACATAAACGTCGAACGGACCCGATTGTCGCTCGCCCACAAGCTTGAAGTTGAAAGCCTTCGTCATTTCGCCCAGCAACTGGCGATCACGGCTGCGTTCGCTTTCGTATTTGGCAATCCGCTCTCCTCTCTCTTGTTTCGATTCGCCGCAGCGCCGAGCCGTAACCTTTTCCAGCTTCTGTAGTTCCTTTGCCTGTTCTTCCGGCGTTAGCGGCTTGCCATCGACTGCGACGAGGCGATAGTAAGGGGAACCGAGGATCATGGTCACTTCGGAAGTCCGGGTTCCCCCACCTTGCACATCGCGCTCAAAATAGGAATATGCTGGGGCGGCTTGCCAGTCTCTATTGTCGGCCTGAACCGAGCGCTGGATGATCGCCTGGACATCCTCCTGGCCGGCAGAATCCAAAGCGGTGAAAAGCGCCAACATCCAAACAAAGAACTCAAGAACGGGAAGCAATATACGCCCGTTTTGCCGTCCGGCTTTATAAATGACACCCATCCTGCCGCTTCCCAGGTTCTCAAAGATGCGATAGTGGTATGGTTTGGCTGATCACAGGCGCAAATGGTACGTCTGTGAGACAGGCAAGTCAATGAAAGCCTTGGGGTTGTGTCATACCACATTAGAAATGTCCCCGTCTTGTCCACAATAGAAATGTCCCCTGGTGGTGGTTTCACGCTGCCCCGGAATAGCGAGCGTGTGCCCCTGCGGAAAAGCCTTTTCTCCAGGGATGATTCGAAGCTGGAGGAAGGCTGCGACGTAATATCGGGGAAGGGGGCGCGGGGGAAGGGGCAGCGCCCCTGCCCTCGCCCAGCGCTTTAGAAGCTGCCGTCAGTTCGCGGAACCCGAGACGCTGGCCGCGATAGTGAATCGCAACTTCGCCCGCTTCGTTTTCCCGCACCAGCACGCGGCTCTTCGCCGGCGCCCAGTGCTGGCTTTGCCGTTCCAGTTGCAGCCGACGGTTCTTAACTCACTACCCAGTCCTCACTCACCACTCGTTCCTCCTCCAGCCAGAACACTTCGTCCAGTTGCGGCGCCGTCGGACGCCGCCGGTGATAGTCGGCTGCCGCCGCCGCCGGGCGTGCGTAGCGCCGGTTGTGCTCCTCCAGGTAGTGCTCCTCCAGATACGCATTGGCCTGGTCGTAGTTGGCGATCCCGGCCAGCCGCAGCTTCTTCACCAGCCGGTCCTGGTGCGTGCCGTGCGCCCGCTCCACCCGCCCTTTCGCTTGCGGCGAACTGGCCGCAATGATACGAATGTCCAGCTTGGCGCACATCCGTCCGAACTGCGTCACGGCTGCTTCTCCGCGCATTCGTTCCCCGGCGTTCGGCGGCCGCACGTACACGTTTTTCCAGTCGGTGTAGAGCGCCAGCGGTATGCCGTAGCGCTCGATCCAGCGCCGCAACACACCGGCCGCCGCCCACGTCGTTTCCTGCTCCGAGAATCGCCCCAGCGCCTTCGCCGTGGCGTCATCGGCCATGTTCAGGAAGCAGCCCTGCGGCCCACGCTTTTCCAGCCACTCATGAAAACTTCCATCCAACTGCACTAACTCGCCAAAGTGCGCCTTCGCTTCCCGCCGCTGCCGATACGGCTTCCGCCGCCGTTGCCGCTGCCACATCCCGGTTTGCTTCATCCACCGCCGCAGCGTCTCGGCATGCACCACCAGCCCGTCATCGCTGGCCAGATGCTCCGCCGCCAGCGTCGGACCGAAATCCTCATAGCGTGCCTTCACCGCTTCGAGCACCGCCGCTCGAAACTTCGCCGCGTAGGCCCGGTTCGATCCCCGCCCGCAGTTCGCATGTTGCAGCGCCTTCGCTCCTCCCTCCCGATACCGCGCCCAGATCCGCTTGGCTTGCCGATAACTCAATCCCAGCAACTCGGCCGCCTCGCCCAATCGCAAGCTCCGCGCCTGCACTCGGCCCATCGCTTCCACCCGGCTCAGCTCTTTCCTGCTCAATCCCGTTCTCCCCAATCTGAGTTCCTCCTCACCACAGGAACTCTAAAAGGGGACATTTCTATTGTGGTTTCATGGGGACACTTTCAATGTGGTTCAACATGAAAGCCTTGGGGTTGGCGTTATCGCCAGATGATAGTTGTTGCAAAATCGCCCATTTCGCTAACCATTCTCAATTAGCGTAATCGCGAAGTCTCCGCCTCCTGGGGTGAGCACTCTTGCTCAGACGAATGCTCCGTCGAGTGCTAGCGTCAAGGCGTGGTTCCAGCCGAATCGCCGAGCAGCCCAAAAGTCGCTTGCCGCTTTGCAGGACCGAGCTTATGACGCGAGATGCACCAATCCTGGTCATTTCTTTTATTCTATTGGCTGCCTGCGGGGCCGTGTGCCAGAAACGTCCTTCAGCGGACTTGCTTCAGGAATTGCAGTTTGACGGCTCAAACTCACCCGAAGTGCAGGACCAAAAGGTGCGTAAGTGGAAATCGCTTCCTGATGCTCCGTCGTCGGTACAGCCTCCATCACAAGCCGAGAGATTTCGCCCGTTCGTAAATGAAGCAGGCTCGCGTTTGACACTCGGCGCGGTTGGGGCCAGGTCGGGCGTGGTGCGCGAAACAGAACTGGGACGCGTTGCTCTGGGACCGCAGCCCAACTTAACTGCTCATTATCAAGCGGCGCTTACTCAAAAAGAGTCGAGCAACTTTGTTGGTAAGGACGCGTATCCGTCGCTCAAGCAGAACCTGCGTTATCTCCCTTCGACCAACAGCAGCTTTATGGGCCGAGCCACTTACGCGGCTTCGCGCATTTTTATCACGCGCGACGACTCGGGAAAGGGGAGGCTGAACACTTCGTATTTCCTCGGGGTGCTTTGTTCGGTCGCTAGCGCCACTGCTTACCGTCCATATTGGGCACGCTCCTCTTCGGGGACATTCAACAATTTTGGTTCGACGATTGGCAGCGACGCGGGGATCAACGTCCTCCACGAGTTTGGGCCTGGCATCCGGCAAATGGTGAAGGGCTTCACACCGAAGTTTATGTCCAGGATCGCAGAGCGCATCACCCACGGCCAGACCCCGATGGGCGGCGTCTCCACCCCGGCAAGATAGTGCCCTGTCCCTCAGTCTGGTTCACTACTGACAGGGGATAGCACCTGCGCGGAACGCCTTTTTCGGTGGACGGGCGCAAACGAAACTCGTGGATGCCATCCTGCCCGGGGGGAGTGTTGTCGGGAAGCAAATCAAGCCCACAAAAGGAGCCGCCTTTTTTCTGCTCGCCATCCGAGGAAATTGCAGCCGCTAAGGTGAAGTGTCCTCTACATGCTGACAGATTTGGGCGGCCTGTCTTTCAGATTTATGTTTCGGCTTGGCGGGCCGAAACGGGGCCGGCCCGCCGGCAGCGGCTCAGCTCTCAATACCGGAAGGCATGGGAGGCCAGTTTGCCGACTACACATCCGCAACTTCACGACTAGCTTCCTATAAGCCCGTTTGGGGATAGCTTCGGCTTTGCCGGCCAGACTCCCGCTACCAACGTTGGGGAAAGAGCTTGCTCAACCGTTCCGCAAGGGTGCGCACCGCCTCGTTTAATTCAGGAAGCCCGGGTGTGTCGTAGTCCACGTCCAAGTTCTCCAGGTCGCGCGTGACGTCCTTAATGAGGCAGGTCGCCATTTCCACTCGCTGGCGCATGACCTGCGGCATCAGCTTGTACGGATCGTTGCCTTTCCCTTGCGTCTCCAACCACTGCTGCACGGCTGCGCTGGCTTGCCGCGCCCGTTCGGCCGCGCTCCGGAAGTCCATGAGAACTTTCACATTGATCATTCCGGTTTTCACCGAATCTTGCAGGTTCCTGAGTTCTTCGTTGGTCTTTTTCAGACGTGATGAAAGTTCGGGATCTTGTGGTGGAGTTTGAGCCATAACTGCAATATCCTTCCGAGCCGGGCAGGGCTGAGCCCGGCACAGCTGCTTTGCATAGCGTAATGCGATGTCTGACTGTTGTCGATATTACCGGAGTACGATCCTGTGGCCTGGGTTAGCTGGTCGCCGGTCCGGCATCGTACCGGGCAGCGCGACGGTGCTCGAGACCGCGAGTCGGCGCCACGTTTCAAAGTTTTGCAGCGGCGGGCACACCTAGATTGAATCGATCCCGCAAGAACTTGGTCGCTTCGTCACGCTCCGGAGACGAAGTTTCGGGAGTGGAATTCAGGTACATGATGTACTGTTCGGCAGCGCCATCCGCGTCTCCACTCTGTGAGCGGTTTCGCGCTTCCTTAAGGACATCGGCCGGCAGCTCCGATGCTTGTTCCCGGACAGCCTTGACCACGGCCCTCCGGGCTTCAATCTCCAGATCGGTGAGAAACTGAGCCTCCTCCGGCTCGACACCCTGGTTGGTAATTCCTTCGGTATCTTCCGGCTTGACATCCTGCACGACAACTGTGCCCTTGCGGTTGTCCTTGTGAACGTCGATAGGCTGGCCGATGACAACGCCTGATCGATCATTAAGGCGGAATTTGAGTTCGATTGATGCGCTGAGATCAATGGTCCTTTTTGTATAGTGATAAGGTTCAACGACCGCTTCCACGCGGTTCTGATCGGTCGTATCTACTTTTTTGTGCAACTCGTCCGCATGCTTCTGCGCTTCCTGCACTGCGTCATTCGCAGCCGCAACGATCCCCTTCTTTTTGTGCTGGGACTGGGCATCCGCTAGCGCGTGCTGGGCGGCCGCGAGTTGCTGTTGCGCGGATTCATAGTCGCTCTCGGCTTGCAGCCACGCCGGATTCTTCATTTCGTGCGTGCCTGTCCGGTATTTCGATGGCGGTGTCTCCAGACTTACATTCTTGACCACCCGGTGGTCCAGGACCTCTCCGACCAGCATAAAGTTAGGCTGCAATGCGTCAGCGGCCTCTGAGGGCTTGCGCACGACTTCAACCGACGCTCCGGAAGATTCCAGGCCGTTGGCTATGGCGTCCGCCAATTGCTCGGCGAAACCGTGGCTGTCGCTCCTCGAAGTCTGATCGCGGAGCATGATGCCGACCGAAACCCGGGCCCGGCGTTGATACACGGAAGCATACTGGGCCATCTGATCTTTGAGATTGTTGAGATTAGTAACTCCGTAGCGTTCCGCCTCTTTAAGATAAAGCCATCCAACGCCGGCGCCGGATCCCGAGGGCTTTTCCAGATATCGATTGGCCTGGTCAACGTAGTAAGCGCTGATCTTGTTGGAAAGAAAATCACGCTTGAGAGTGATCGCCGGGTCGCCGCTTAGAGAGCTGGCGCGGTCCAGCAAAGCGTAGGCTTCCCGCACTGCATCTTCATCGGTCCGGCCCTTGATCGGTATGTGTACTTCCTGAAGTTTCTGTGCGCGTCGCGGGGCGGCGCTCACATAGTTGCTGGTCAACGCGGAAAGCTGCGATGCCACCAGAGCGCGCTGCTTATCCGGCAAGTCGGCCAGTACGTTATAGGCTTCGACAAACTGGTTCTTGCTTGCGTAATCGTTGCTCTGGAGGAGAGCACGGTTGGCCTCTTGCTGATCATGTTTGGCGCTGAGTTGGATCTTGGCGTTATTGAGGGCAGCGTCCGCTTCCTTGCTGTCGGGCCGGATGGTCACCGCCTTGCGAAACGCCGCGACGGCCTGCTCCCAGTCCTGCCGAGCGGCCAGTTCTTGTCCGGCATCAAAGTGGTGCTTGTACGCTGCATTTACAACCGCATTCACGCGTGGCAGTTCGGATGCAAAGGAGATGTAGGATCTCAGCCAGTACAACGCATCGTCGTAGCGCGCAGACCCCGCCAATGATTCGGCAGTGGCGATAGCCGTTTCGAGTTTCCGTTCCTCCGCGGCGATTTCGCGGCGAAGATTGAGCACAGGCGCGTAGTCTGGCCAGACCTCCAACAACTGTTCCACATGCACTCTAGCCGCAACCAGTTGCAGGTATCCAGAACCGTGGTCTTGAAGGGCCTTTTGAAACGCCTGCAGGCGCGCGCGATCCGGTTCCAGCAGCTTATTGAGCTCTCGGCCAATGGCTTCCATCAGTTTGATGGCTGGCGCATATCCGGCAAATGCCTGGTTCGCGGCTTGTGCCTCGATACTGGCCCGCCGCAATATGGCAATGTCCGGCTTGCCGGCGCTGCTTGACTTTTGGTATTGCGCGAATGCAGCTTCCGCGTCCTGGAGGTGGATGCCCGCCATTGCGTTTCGCGCATCGGCTAAACGTCCGGAAGACGGATACCGGGCCAGGAACTCCTGCCAGTCTTTGCCAGTATTCGCCCGCTGTGCACGTAAAAAGTCGGCAAATTCAGCGTCCGGTGCGGTAACAAACACCAGTTGTACACCGGGCTTCAAAGCGGGTATTGCGGAATCGGGAGCAGATGATGAAGAGACGGGAGTGCCCTGGAGCACGGCCTGCTCGGCCGCCTCCGCCGGCGTGAGTTCGGCTTTCTTGTCGAACTTGAGGTTGCTGGGGACGACGCAGAGTGCCTTGGCATCGACGGTCAAGGTGAGCACGCCGTCCTCCCTGCGTTGCAGCGATGAGGCTCCGGCGAAGGGGACGCGAGGCAGCGCGTTGTAGGCGTTCTTGTCGAATCTCGAAACCCCGTCGCACAGGCGCACTTCCGTCTTGCCGTTCAGAGTCATTCCCACAAGCTGAACATAAGCCGCGCCTTCGGTCCCATCAAACAAGGCGACCACCGTAGCGGGAGCATCCTTGGCGAGAGCAAAAACCGAGCCGCCTATGACGACGATCACAAACCAGCAAAGCCGTCCCAAGCGAGCAAAAACGATGCCTTGCCGGCCAGGCACGGATAACCGGGACAAAATGGGTTTCCGCAGCTTCATGACATAACCTGAAGGCTATTTTCTCGCGCCAGACGGCACCCTCGTTAGACTGGTCAAGCCGTTAAGACACCAAGGTAACCGGCGAGAATTGTAGTGCTGCGACTATCATAGGCTTGTGGTCCCAGGCCTGAAGAACCTGCGTGTCCCCACAGGTTTGCGAGGCCAACTGGGTTGCGATGGAATTGCCGGGGTCTCCACAGAATCGCCGTGCGCAATACGGCTCTCCTTCCGACCGGGAGATCCTGGGCGGCAGTGTGTCACTCTTCATGCGCCTTTGGAGCTATGGCGGTCCATCGCAGCCGCCAAACGGCCTGCCTTTGGAGCAGTACCCCGAGATCGCAGAACTCACTCGCAGGATCATTCGCGATGGCAAGGGAGCAATCGCTGAACGCCAGCCCGAATTGTTGTCGGCGCGCTTCGATAGTGCTTTGCACGCCCTGTTAGCCGCCAAGGCACTGCAGCGGCACTTCCTCACTTTCCACCGGAAGGCAGAACCGCAGCAGGTAGTTCCATCGATCCTGATTTACTGCACCAAAGATGAAAGAGTTCCCGGCGCCGACACCACGGCTCCTGAGGACATGCTGGAGAACGTCACTTCGGCGCAAATCCTCGTCTCGAACAGTATTTATGAACTGGTCAAGAGCGTGCCGGGCCTTCAGTTCAATCACAAGCCGGTGCGTGAAGCGGGAGAGACCTTCTGCCCCGAAGCCATCTACGAGTTACTCTGGACGGATGAGTCGACCTATGGGCACCTGCGGCAGGCAACTCGCACCAGCCTCGACAACGTAGGCCGCTACCGCATCCAGGAGGAGCTGGGCCGCGGCGCCATGGGCGCCGTCTATAAAGCCTACGACCGCATCATTGGACGGACCGTCGCGCTCAAGACCATCTCGATTGATCGCAATAGTCCTGACGGCGATGACCTGATTGAGCGGCTCAAGCAGGAAGCCAAGGCAGCCGGAAAACTCGATCACCCCAATATCATCACCATTTACGACGTGGCCCAGGAGGACGACGTTGTCTTCTTGAGCATGCAGTTCGTGGAAGGAAAGACGCTGCTCACGTTACTGGCCGAAGAGGGTGTGCCTTCGCTGCCAACCTTCATTTCCTGGGTCGACCAGATTTCGAGTGCGGTCGGTTTTGCTCACGCTCACGGCGTGATTCACCGCGATCTCAAGCCCGCCAATCTCATGCTGACCAACCAGGGCGTCATCAAGGTACTGGATTTCGGCATAGCCAAAATCGAGAATGCCTCGCTCACGCAAACTGGGTTGGTGGTGGGCACACCCAGCTACATGGCTCCCGAGCAGGTGGCGGGCAAGAAAGTTGACCATCGCGCCGACATTTTCGCGCTGGGCTCGGTCTTCTACGAGCTTGTGACTCGTGAAAAGCCCTTCCGGGGCGATGTCGCGACCATCCTTTATAAAATCATGGAGGAAGATCCGGTAGCGCCATCGCTCATCAATCCGGCTCTTCCGGGCTCCATCGACGCCATCATCCGCAAAGCTCTGGCCAAGGATCCCAAAGAACGCTTCCAGACCTGCGAGGAAATGCGCAATGCCTTCCTTGAACAATCCGCGCTGTTGAACATTACACCGGCGGCAAGTGTCCCAGCCGGTGCGCCGGTCGCCAAGCCGGCGTCTCGTCCGCCTGCAGTCTCTCCCCGTTCCCATCTCCAACATACTGCTTCGCATCGGTCACGGCGTATCTGGCCGAGTATGGTCGTGGCATTGGAGCTAACGCTCATTGGGATCGCAAGCTGGGCCTTCTACAACAGGTCGCTCACGGGTTCTTTCCCTCCGGTGGTGAATAAGCTCGTGAGTACGTTCCATCGCATATTGCCGCCACCTTCCAACAATGTGAAGCCTGAGGAACCTGCCCCGCAGCAGCCCAGCGCTGGCGTGAACGATCGGAAGAAGAACAGCCCCGTCAACGATCCTGCCAGTGCTGGGACGAGCTCCGGTACGCCAGCCTCAGAGGCGCCCAATTCCAGCGACGCGCACACGGCACAGGCGACTCCCCAGAACTCTGGCGCTTCCACTGCGGCATCGCAAGAACAGGCCGTCGGGCAATCTTCAAGCAGTCAGACGGCAAGCAGTCAGACAACAAATGACGGCGCTCGCGTGCCCGCGGCAGCAACATCAGTACCTTCCGCATCCGGACCGGCGCAGGCTCCTCAAAGTTCCAGCGCTCCTGACCAGCCAGTGATTTCGCCATCTCCACCAGCAATTCAGCGGAGTGCTGAAACCCAGCCCGCAGCGAAGAGCGCTAGCGCTCTGGGACCTTTTGCACCGAAAGCACGCGCAAAATCTCTCGTTAATTCGCGTACCGGCGAAAGCCCGACTGCACCCGCGCCCGCAACCAAATCTGTGAAGAAGCCAAGGCCCGAAACCGCCCTGACCGTTGACGGCTTCAGCCGGCAGGATGTCCCGGAGCTGCTGCGTCAGGCCGATGCCGCAGCGGGACGCGGCGATTATCGTCTGGCACGTTATGAGTACAACCTTATTCTGAAGCTTGACCGCAGCAATACCACGGCGCGCGAAGGACTAAACCGCCTCCAGGCGGCGGAACAATCGCACTGATCTCTACCCGGAGTCTATTTCTGCTCCGCTTCTTCTTTCCCTCGCGGTCCGCAACACGCTCGTCAATTTCCATCCTCCACGCTAAGACATTCGAGCCGTCGTGAGTCGTCGGACAGGGGAAGTCGGCGTATCGCGGGGAGACGGCGAGCAATCCACGGGAGGCGGGTGGCATGTGTGTACCTCAACTCCTTGTAGATCCGCGAAGCAGGTTGCCTGTCTTCTTACAGTCTTACAGTGCGGTTCGATTTCAAAGCGCTCTTCATCAAATCTATCCCAAAGAGCTAAGCTTGAATCAGCATCGTCCAATTGTCAGCATCGGGCACCGGAGAAAGGTTGGTCGTGCGCACCCTCGTCGTTCTTTGGGTCTTGTTCTTGAGCTATGTTGCAGTCGGCCCGGGTTGCTTCCCGGCCCGCGCCGACGATCTCAAGCCGCGGGTGATCGTATTTGTCCATGGCATTCATGGCGGCCGCGACACGTGGCGGGCATCGAATGGAGCCGATTGGCCGCAACTCATCCAGACCGATCCACATTTCCAAAAGTCCGATGTCGTGGTCGCCGAATATCCAACGCCCTCGCGTCACGGACAGCTATCCACGGTCCAACTCTCTGAGATTCTCTGGCAGGGGCTGAAGCGGCAAGGAGTCTGGGAGCACAGAGAAGTTGTGTTCATTGCCCACAGTCTGGGCGGAATCCTCACCGAGGAAATGCTGCTCACGCATCCCGCCGATGCCGTGCACGTCCCGTTCATTGTTTCCTACGCCACCCCGCATCAGGGATCGTTTGTCGCTAACCTGGCAAAAATTTACGATAGCGATCCTCTCCTCAGCGATCTTCGGGAAAGTAACGACAACAGCTTTTTGATGGACCTCGAAGAGCGCTGGAGAAGCACGCAATCCGTGTCCAGGATCCATCGTTTTTGCGCCTGCGAGACGCTCGACACCGCCGCCGGAGCCGGCGTCGGCCGCTACCTGAGTGCCCACACGCGAGTCGTCACTTATTACAGCGCGACTTACGGGTGCGACGTGGATACGCCGCCGCAGAGAATCGTCGCCGACCACCTCGATATCGTGAAGCCCGCCAACCGCTCGGCCGCTCCCTACACGTTCTTCGCCCAGGTCTACCGCGACCACCCCATCATCGATGTGGTCGAATCGGTTCGAGACAACAAACTGTCCGGCCTAAGTGTCGCCTGCAACCGCACGAATTCCTCCGATGACCTACAAGTTCCGATCGCGCTCGATCCTTCGCTGCATGAGCAACTCCTTTCCGCCACAGCCGAATTCGTCGATACGGATAAGACCCGCGACCCAGTCCCGCCGGAAGTGAAGAAAATTGATCCGGCCGGAATCGCGCATCTTTTCTACTCGTTCAAAGGACAAGGGAGAGGCCTACTGCTGGGATGCCCTGTCGGACATGCGTCGATTCTGGTGCACTTCAAAATCCGGAGCGAGGTACCCGTCAGGGAGTGAGTTTCCCAGTCGCGGCTGTCAATTGAACGTGGCCAGCAACCGTTCATCAGTTAGAAGAAGTGGGCTCGGAGCCCGAGCGCTAGCACTGCGAGAAGCAGCCATGGTTTTGAAAGTTTGACGTTACCGCAAAGAGTTTTCCCTGAACCTGCAGCCCCGAAGATGACCATGCCTTCGGTCGGTATACCGACGCCAGCTCAACTGCCGCCCGTCGCACTCGCGTGACCCTGCGCCTGTTCCCGCGTGTGAGAGCCTCAGCGATTACTGCGCGGCGGATCAAGTCCGCTTAGGGCAGTCCCTTCTTGCGCCAGCGTTTCACCACGGCGGCTGCAATGCGGCGGCCTTGGGCATTACGTTCCGCAAGGGGAAGCTCAGAGTAGCGTTTGCGTCGTCTCTCTCGCCAATCTTCGGGACTGGTTTGTTTTTCTAACAGCCGGGGACGGGGTTCGACTTGACCCGCTGGACCCCATGAGCGCCGAAAGTAATGAACCAGGGGCCGATCCCGGACATCTTCAAACAGACTGCTGAAGGCCGACGGCTCATCCTGTGCGAACCGGGCACGGGAAAGACGAACTTCTGGCTGGAACTCGCAAATCGACTGATCACGGGAGCGAAGCGCGAAGAGGTTCTCTGGAGGGTCCCGAGGGTAGTGCGGCAGCTTTGAGCGCGATGGCGGGAATGTCGTCGAGCGTAGCGACTTTTTCGGCTCCACCTAACTCAATGGCTTCGCGCGGCATTCCGAATACCACACAGCTATCTTCGTCCTGAGCTATGGTGTATGCGCCCGATTCCCGCATTTCCAGCATGCCGCGGGCCCCATCGGCGCCCATTCCGGTCAAAATCACGCCCACAGCGTTTGGCCCTAACACCTGGGCACAGGAATGAAACAGAACATCCACGGAAGGACGGTGCCGATTCACGGGCTCGCCCAGAAAAACCCTGACGGAGATCTCGACGCCGCTGCGTTTCACCTCCATCTGGAAGTTGCCCGGTGCCAGCAGAACGTGACCCGCCAATACGCGATCGCCATTCTTCGCTTCTCGAACACTCATGCGGCAAAGCGAATCCAGACGGCCCGCGAACAACGTCGTAAAACCGGCCGGCATGTGCTGCACGATGACGATTCCCGGGGAATCCGCGGGCAGCGGCACCAGAAAATGAACCAATGCCTCGGTGCCACCGGTCGAGGCGCCGACTGCGATGATCTTGTGCGTGGTGCTAAATCCGACGGAGTTCAGTTTGGCGGGTGCACCCTTCGTTCCGCACAACGCGCCCATAGGCGCCGGATGCGTGTGCCGCTGCACCCGCGCGCGCGCGGCGATTTTGACCTTGCTCACGATCTCCTCTGCCTGCTCCAGCGTGCCGGTTCGTATGTCCAGGTGCGGCTTGGTAACGTAGTCGATCGCACCGAGTTCGAGCGCGCGAATGGTCGTATCGCAATCCTTTTCTGTCAGCGACGAGACCATCAGCACCGGCATCGGGTGCCCTCGCATGAGTTTCTCCAGAAACGACAGACCATCCATGCGCGGCATTTCCACGTCCAGCGTCAGCACATCCGGTTTCAACTGAATGATCTTCTCGCGCGCGGCATATGGATCGGCCGCAGCGCCTACCACTTCGATCTCCGGGTCATGGGAAAGAATCTCCGTCAGCACCTGCCGCATCAGCGCGGAATCGTCGACAATCAGAACGCGGATTCTATTCATAGGTCTCTGAACAATGTGACGTTATGTTCGCTCAGGCGCGACGCGGCACGATAAATACGGGCCTCGCAAGTTTCTTCATGCAAAGCTACCTCGCGACCTTCCGGCCTGGGGATCCGTCGAATTTGCGCTTTACCGGTCACCGGCTCGAACCCTACGGTAACAGCGCAGCTACCTCCCAAACGGTAAGCCTCCAGCGGAATTCGCTCGCGCTTCAAGAACTCCAGAATGAATTCCGAGTTCAGGGCGGCTATGTCGATCGTGCCCGACGCAAACGCCAGCATTCTTGCCCCTCCGAATACTTTGGCCCGCAGATTTTCCTTCGATCCGCCCAGATTCATGATCCGGTTGATGAGCAATTCCATGGCATGCACTCCGTATCGCGTTGCCAGTCCGTCGTCTCGATCCTGCATGCTGCCGGGTAGCAAGATGTGATTCATGCCGCCGATCTTTGCCGCGGGATCGTACAAACATGCGGCCACGCAGGAACCCAGCAAAGTCACGATCCTGAGGTGCGCGCTGCTGGCAAAGACGCCCCCGATGGGAAGCTGCACGATCCGGAGCTCGTGCGTCTGCCTCATTACACATTCCCTCGCGCTCCTCCAACCACATAAACAGTGCCGCCGATCGGTTCAAAGCAGTCCCCTAGCCAGAACAGGTTTTCCGAGTGCCCAGCAAAAAAAAGACCGCCGGGTTTCAAGTGTTTTGCGAACCTTCCCAGCACGAACCGCTGCACTTCGCGGTCGAAGTAGATCATCACATTGCGGCAAAAAATCGCGTCGAATTTACCGTGAAACGGCCACGGTTCTTCCAGCAGGTTCACCCGTCCAAACCGGACCAGATTGCGGATCTCCGGCTTGGCCCGCACGAAGTCCTTATCTTTCCCTTGGCCCGAAAGGAAGCACTGCCGGACAAGGTTATTAGGCACATCGTCGATCGCCTCGCGCGGATAAATTGCAGCGCGCGCGGTTTCCAGCACGCCCGTGTCAATGTCGGAACCCAGGATTTTCACGTCCCAGCTATTGATCCGGTCCAGGTTGGCGACAACTGTAATGGCGATGGAATAGGGTTCTTCCCCGCTCGAGCACCCCGCGCTCCATATTCGAATCTTCTCCCGGCGGCCCTGAGCGGCGGCCTGGTTGGCGGGGACCAGCAACCGCTCGCGCAGACAATCGAAGTGGTGCCCTTCCCGAAAGAACGCCGTTTTGTGGGTCGTCACCGCATTGATCATCTCCTGCAATTCGGTGCCTTGAGCGTCCTGGTTCTTCAAGTGGTCGTAATACTGCGAAAAACTGTCATAACCGTAGTGCCGCAGGCGTTTCGCCAATCGCCCCTTCAGCAACTCTCGCTTGTTTTCTTTTAAGTGGATGCCCGAATGCTCAAACATGACGGAGCGCAACTTAGCGAATTCCGCGTCCGTCATCGTGATTCCCGAGATCGTCTCGATGGCCATGGAGGTTTACTTGGGGTGGTGTAGATGTCGCGTATCTTCCACCGACGCTTGCTTGCATCCACGCTTCGTTCAGCTGACCTCGCCGATCGCGGCGGGCGCATCGCCGTTGACTTCGGTACTCACGGCCAGGTCGGCCTCACTCAACAGAGTGTCCAGGTCGAGCAATACGGCCATCTTGTCTCCAGTCGAGGCCATTCCGCTGATAAACCGCGTATCGGCATGGGCCCCAAAATCCGGTGCCGGACGTATGTCCTCGACCCCCGCATTCAGTACGTCCGAGACCGCGTCCACCAGTAGCCCCATCACCTTTGTGCCGACATTGATCACGATAATCACATGGAATTTCGTGTACTCGATGGCTTCCATGCCGAACCGTATTCGCAAGTCCACAATCGGTATCACCGCTCCTCGCAGATTCATTACACCCTTGATGTGCGGCGGAGTGTTGGGAATCGGCGTGATGGCGGAGTATCCCTTGATTTCCTGCACCTTCAGCAGTTCAATGCCATATTCCTCCTGGCCGAGCGAAAACGTCAGAAACTGGCTGGCGGTCACGAGCTTCTTCGGTGCTTCAGCGGTTGCCAATGCTCCCATGATTTCGTCCTCCTTTGCGGACCTACCGCGGAAAGATCTCTTGTCTCGCTCGGTTAGAAATCTTCGAATTCGTGCGCCTGTTCTTTTTGATCGCGTGCTTCCTCGCTGTGTCCCACCCGCACGGTCGCTGCTCCTGCCCCAGCCGCCGCGGCGGCGCGACGGGCCAGAAGTTTGCGCGCCGGTTTCCTGCCTTGCGAATCCCCCTGCTTGGGTTTGGAAGTTGGCGCGGACGTTGCCCCACTAACTACTCCCTGCCGGCTGCTACCGTTGTCCAACCGGAAACGGGCCACCATCGCCAGCAGTTCTTCGCTGTTGGCGGCCATACTCTGGGCCGTCGCCGATAGCTCCTCCGTCTGCGATGCGTTGGTTTGCGTGACTTGGTCCATTTGCGCCATCGCTTTGTTCACCTGCTCCACCCCGACGGATTGTTCCTGTGACGCCGCCGCAATTTCCGTCACGATGTCCGTCACTCGCTTCACCGACCCCACAATCTCGTTCAACGTCTCTCCGCTCTTGTTCACCAGCCCCGACCCATTCTCCACCTTGCGCACCGAGTCCTGAATCAAGCGTTTAATTTCCTTGGCCGAGGTCGCGCTGCGCTGCGCCAGGTTTCGCACTTCCGTCGCCACCACGGCAAAGCCCCGTCCTTGCTCCCCTGCCCGCGCCGCTTCCACGGCCGCATTCAGGGCCAGCAAATTGGTTTGAAATGCGATTTCGTCGATCGTGGTGATGATTTCGGCGATGTTTTTGGAGGACTCGTTGATCTGGCTCATCGCCCCCACCGCTTCCGCCACCACCTGACCACCCTTCTCCGCCGCATCCCGCGAACCGTTTGCCACCTGGTTCGCCTGCTTGGCATTGTCCGCATTATGTTTGATCGTGGAGGTGATCTCCTCCATCGTGGCGCTCGTCTCTTCCAGACTCGAAGCCTGTTCCTGCGCGCCAGACGCCAGTTCTTCCGATGCCGACGCCAACTGTTGCGCGCTCGTCGACATGTTGTCGGCGGATTTTCGAACGTCGGCGAGCGTTGCCCGTATGGCTTCTGTCGCTCGATTGAGCGCGACCGCCATCTTGCCGACTTCGTCCTCCGTATCCAGGTCCAGTTGCGCCGTCAGGTCCCCCTCTGCCACTTTCTCCAGCACGCCAACGGTGGCCAGTAGCGGCTTGGCAATCAGTTGCGCGATGAAATACCCGACCCCGACGCAGAACAATATGCCCACGCCAATGATCGTGAAGAGAGTGGTTCGCAGGCTGGCATAAGCGGCGGCGCTTGCGTCATAGGCTTTCTTGCCTGCCCTCTCTTTGGCTTCCACCAGCGACTTGAACTGCGCAGGCATCTGCTCGACCAGACTCTGCCCACTCCGCAGGGTTTCGGCCGCCTCATCGTCCTTGCCATCGATCGTAAGCGCTACTGACTCTTCGCACATTTTTTTGTAGAGAGGCACTGTCTCTCTGATTTTGGCCAGAAGCGCCTTACCCTCGTCTGTGTCCAGCGTCTTGTCAATCGGGACCAAGGCTTCGTCGAGATCGTCGAAGCCTTTGGCGACGCTGGCAGCGAGCTGCTGCTTCTTGGCTTTGTCCTTGATGCCCATCGCATAGCGCACCCAGTACGCGATTTGCAGGCGAGTGACATTTGCGTTCTGGATCGCCGAAATCCCCATCAACTCCCTGTCGTAGAGTCCGGCGAGCATCGTGTTGAGATCGCCCGCCGCTACCACGCCTTTGTAGCCAACCACGGCAGTCAGTACAGCCATCAGACCGAAAGCAAGCAGCAGCTTCACTACGGTTCTTAGATTCCTAAACCAGTTCATCGCATCCTCCTAGAGTTCATCGCCTGCCGTAGTGCCGTCTTGCCAGCAGTTCTGCTGTTACCACGCTCTTGCAATCGCGTCATGGACTCGCTCCTGCGCTCTGCTCCGGCATGACCTCGTCCACTATTTCTCTTGCCGAAGCCTTTGTTTCAAACTCGTCACCCAGCCGCTGCTGCCGCGCCCATCGCGGTCGACGCTTCGATGCTTGCCTCGGCCATCGCCGCCGGACTTCCCGCCACGCTCGTTACCCGATGTTCTTTTCTGCGCGACAATTCCACCAAGCCCGCCACGTCCAGAATCAGCGTCACCCGTCCGTCGCCCAAAATTGTCGCCCCCATCGCGCCTTCAACCCGTCGAAAATTTGCCTGCAGGTTCTTGATCACCACTTGCTGCTGCCCCAGAAGTTCGTCCACCATCAGGGCAAAGCGGCGCGAGTCGTGCTCCACCACCGCCACCAGTCCGCTCGCTGGCTCCAGCACATCCGTCACAACATCGAAGAGCCGGTGCAGCCGCAACAGCGGGAGCGGTTCGTGCCGCACCATTACGACTTCCCCTTCGCCCGCTACCGACCGCACATGCTCTCGCGAGGGGCGGATAGATTCGACAATCGAAACTAGCGGCAGCACGTACCGTTGCCCGCCCACGCGCACCAACTGGCCGTCCAGTATGGCCAGCGTCAGGGGAAGCTTGATGCCCACCGTCGTGCCGATGCCCTCGGCGCTCTTCAGCGTCACGATTCCCCCCAGGGCCTCGACGTTTCTGTGCACGACATCCATTCCCACGCCACGTCCCGACACCTCGCTCGCAACGTCCCGGGTCGAGAAACCGGGATGGAAGATGAAGGCGTGGATCTGTTGCGTCGTCGCTTCCTCCGTGTCGCCCAGGAGTCCGCGTTCGATCGCTTTTTCGCGAATCCGCGCCGTGTTCAGCCCATTGCCGTCGTCGGCGACCTCGATCACCACGTTGCCGCCTTCGTGCCGCGCTCGGAGATGAATCGTCCCGGTTCCCGGCTTTCCCGCGGCGCGGCGTTCTTCCGGGGTCCCTATCCCATGGTCGGCGGCGTTGCGCACCAGATGCGTGAGCGGATCTGTCATGCCTTCCAGCACGCTCTTGTCCAGTTCCGTGTCCTCGCCCGTGACTTCGACCCGGATGGTTTTACCGGCCGCGGTCGCAATGTCATGCACAATGCGCGGCAGGCGCGAGAAGATCGTTCCCACCGGCAGCATTCGCACCCCCATCACACGCTCCTGGAGTTCGCGCGTGTTCCGGCTCACTTCGTGCAAAGCCACTTGCAGTTCCGGCAAGCGCTCGGCGGTGAACCGGTTGACGATCTCTACCGTCATCAATTGCGCGATCACCAGTTCGCCCACCAGGTTGATAAGCTGGTCCACCTTTTCCGTGGCCACTCGAATGGAAGCCGAATCGCGGCCGCGCTGGCGTGGAGCTTGCACGCTTGCAGCCGCGCCTATACTCTTCGCCACATCGCTGCTCGCCGCCATCTCACCACTCGGCGGTTGCACCTTGATCGTGAGGTGCGCCCCATTTTCAACAAATGCAAAAACGTCGTCGATTTCCTCTCGTTCTCGTACCGAAGTAAGCTGGATGTCCCAGCTCAAGTAGCAGGTGTCGGGTTGCAGTACACTCAATGCCGGCAGGCTCGAAAGATCCGCAGCAACTTTGTCTATCGTGCCCAGCGCCGCCAGTTCGCGCAGCACGATCAGCGGATCCATGCCCTCGCGGAAAATGTCGGGCGAGGGTATGAAGCGAATGCAGTAGGTAGTCTCTCCGCCGAACTTTACTTTTGGGTCCCACGCTCGCATCCGATGGGGCTCTTCGGCCACGAAATCGCCCGCGCGCTGTGCCACTGCCAGCTCTTCCAACAGGGTCGCGGCTTCGAGTGGCGCAATCGAGCCGCTTTCGGCAGCCGCCAGTAGCGTCCGCAGCATGTCGCAGGCCCGCAGCAGCAACTCAATACGCGCAGGGCTAGCCTCCGACTTTCCTTCCCGCATCCCGTCCAGCAGTTCTTCCAGCCTGTGCGTGAATCGCATGACGTCGTCGAAGCCGAATGTGCCGCTACCCCCTTTGATCGAGTGCGCGGCCCGAAAAATCGAATTGAGAACTTCTGGGTCGGCAGGCGCGTCCTTCAGCCCGAGCAGCGCAGCCTCCATGTTGTTCACATGCTCGGCCGCTTCCTGAAAGAACGTGTCGCGGAATCTGCTCAGATCGATCTTCATATCTCATTGCCTCAGGGCAGCACTTTAGCGATGGTCTCCAGCAGGCTGGGCGGATCGAACGGTTTCACAATCCATCCGGTCGCTCCGGCTGCCTTCGCCTGCGCCTTCTTTTCAGCGTGACTCTCCGTCGTCAGCATGAGGATGGGAACGTAACGCGTTGCCGGCATAGCCCTGGCGTTGCGTACGAAGGTCAGGCCGTCCATCACCGGCATGTTAAGGTCGGTCACGATCAGGTCCGGAGTCAGCTGGCCGAGCTTTTTGATCGCGTCCGCTCCGTTCTCCGCCTCCACCACCTCAAACTGTGCCGCGCGCAAGGTGAATGAAACCATCTGCCGGATGGTGACCGAGTCGTCCACGATCAGAATTTTCTTAGGCATCGCTGCCCTCGCTCGGCACTGCTGGCGACGCCGGGTCGCGCACTGGAAAAAACTCCGACAGGCCCGATAATTTCAGGTACCCTCGCACTTTCGCGTTGTCTTTCTCTACCATCAACGACACGCCGCGCTCGGCCAACGTCTGACGCAGTGCCAGCAACACCTGCAGTACGCAGGCATCGACATGCTCCGCTCCTTCCCAGTCGATCGCCACTTCATGTGCGATCTGCGTTTCCTCCAATTTCTGCTTGAGAAGCACCGCCATCTCCACGCGAGCGCTTCCCTCAATCTTCACCAGCATGCGTCCTTCGTCATCAAACACGGAGAGTCCAGCTTCTGCCATCACGAATACCTCGAAGGTTGCTATGCGCTCATGGTAGATATCGACTGGGGAGTCGAATGCCTTAAATTGGCGGGGGGTAAAGCGTACGTTCTGTGGGACGTGTCCTTTTGCCTGCGCTCGACACTCCTGTGAACTAAGTCTTCGAACGGGGTATTTTTGCCCAACCACAACGTTGTCTGAACTGATGCGTGCCCAAGCAGAAACTGAATCAGCTCAAGTTCTCCGCCCGCCAAGTGGCACTGCCGTGCACACGTGCATCGCAAGTCATAAAGAGCAGGGTCTTTGATGCCGACATGCCTCGCAGCGCTCATAGCCTAAAGCAGAAGATTACGGACGAGATTCGGGCACTCGCCGCCTAACAAGAATCTGTAATCGCCGGTCTTACACGGAGAGGTTGTCCACTGATTTACGAGACAAGATTTGTGAAACGCGGCGCAGAGGTCACACTGGTACCGGTGGCCGAATTCGTCCTCGGCAAACGGCGCATTCTGGAGATATACCTCAACGTGGTCGAATGGGGCCCTGGTATTTATGGTGCAGAGCCGGCGTGTCGGTACTACGACGAAACCTCAGCCCGGAATATCGGCCGGCAACAGGCGGCACGGCTCGCTGCAATTCTGCCGGCTCCCCTGAAGCGACGGCCCGAGCGCATGAACAAGTACAGCGCTATCATCCTTGAGCGGATGAGCCAAATGGGTTGGTAATGGTGGCTAACATTTCAGCAATGCGGCGGATTTTGTGGCCTCCTTCCTTGTTTTCTCCTGGCAAAACTATTCATTGAAATAAGTGAGAGCTGGGCCCTGGCTCTTTGACGAGGAGAGGAAGAACACCAAGGTCTTGCGGGAGCGTCTCGGGCCGCACTGCAAAGATCGGTTGAATTTTCCACCTGCGTCAGCCGGAAGTCAACGGCGAGGCAACTGCGCGTTTATCGGTGTCAGTAGATGCAATCAGCCCGTGGTTCACACAGCGCTTACGCTAGTTGGGCACAACGAAGAGGGTGATCGACTGCGCTGGGAAGGTGTAGTTGGTGATGGTGCTGGTCGTGCTCCCCGATGCGGGCGGTGTCACGGTTACGCTGGCCGGCCCAACGATTGCGTTCAGTTTGGCGTTGCTGTAGAGGTACGCCTGGGCCATGGCGCTCGAACCCGTCAGGTTGGCCAGCGACAGGGTTGAAGTCAAATCGCCGTAAGTCTTGTTGATCACCGCCACAGTTACTGTGCCATTCGCGGAGCCCGAGCTGTGGATCGCGCCGTAGACCGAGAGCTGGCCCTGATTGGCGCTGGTCGATGCCAGGGCCGTATCCCCAAACTGCGAGTTTGCGCCGTCGTAGTTGCGGTAGATTGCAAAAGCAAAATTGACGGGGCGCTGCGTGTAGGAGTCGGTTTGCTGGTTTGTCCCAGTCGGGAACATGGTCCCCAGATCAAGTCCCTCGCGCCCGAAGATGCCCAGGATGTCGGCCTGCGCCAGCGCACCGTTGATGGCTTCCTGGCCGCCCCAGTTGTACTCCGTGATGGCCAGTTTGGTGCCGGGATAGTCGGCGGCAACCCAGTTGCGCATCATCGGAATCAGCTGCGGAGCTTGCAACGGCGTCGAACAGCCTGGAGTATAGTTCGGGTCCGTGATGTAATTCGGCTGCGAGTAATTAGGATCGGTATAGGTCGGATCCCAGAAGACACGCGTCGAGTTCAACCGCGCCTGCTGTGTGCCCGTATCGCCGGCAGTGGTGAAGGCAACCGAGTCGCCGCTGTCGGTGGGGTTGGGATAGTCGGCCGCGAAATACGTGTGCACGTCCAGGTAATCCAGCAGGCGCTTTTCGTAGGTGATCTCCGCGTTATTGAACTGCTGAAGGTAGTAATTGATAAAGGGAACTCCGCCGTGCGCCTCGCGATCGGTTGGGTTGCTCCACGGAGCATAGCAGGGACTTCCCGAATCCCATCCGGACTCGATGTCCTTCTTGGAGTAAAAGTAATTCCACCAAAAGGCGATCACAGGCCCGCTGACCTCAGCGCTCGGATCGGCAACCTTGATGGCCAACGCCGTGCCAATGCCGCCATTGGTCACCTCGTCATAAGTGGAGGCCACTGGATGCACGTCGCGGTGCTGGTAATCCCACCAGTCGGGTTCATTGTCCAGATCGTATATGGCGACTCCTGTGCCGCTGCCTGCGGTGCCGAACTTGCCTACCAGGTAACCCACCCAGCCGCCGGTCCACGTGGCTTCCGCCCACGCTGTCGTTGCCGCGCTGGCGGCGGGCGGGACGGGCGGAGGCTCAGAGATGCTGGTAATCTCGTCAAACGCCAACGTCCCTGGACCGAATAGGTCGCACCCCTGCGTGTTACTACAGCCATTGCTCCCATCGGGATATACGCCATTGCCGCAGACGCCGTTGTACGACTGCTGGCCGGGATACGACGATTCGGTGAAGCTGCAGGCGGTCGGATTGCCGCTGGCCACATAGCCTTGTACGGGCACCGTGCCCAGGGTCTTGATACCGTACTGGTTGGCGGCCGTGACAAGATCGTTGAAGTTGCCGTCAGGCCACTGGCCGACGGAGCCGCTCGAGTTTTCAAAGTACCAGTCGCTGGCGGAGTTGGACGTATTGGTTTGGTAGTTATAGCGTGAGGTATTGTCACCGCCCCAGCGGGTTATCGTGAGGTTTGCGCTCGTAATCGTGTCGGCGTCTAACAAGTAATCGTTCATGCCGTAGATGTAGGGGCTGATCGCGCGGGTCTGGTTGCCCACATCCACGGTCAGGGCCGGCCCGGCGGCCGCGGCAGGAGCCGTGAGAGTCACGGTCGCGCTGCCGCTCTTGCTCGTGTCCTGGGTGCTGGTGGCCGTCACCGTCACGGTCGGAGGAGCCGGATACGGTGTAGTGTACAGACCGCTCGAGCTGAGCGTCCCTGGGCTCAGGGAGCTGCCGGAAGGCCCGGCCAGCGACCACGTCACTGAACCACTATAGATGCCCGTTCCGGCTACGTTAGTCGTGAACTGCACCTGGGTTCCTATGGTTGCCGTGGCGGAGTTCGGCGTCACCATCACCGAAGTGATGGTGGAGCGAGAGCTGCCGCCGCCGCAAGCCGTCATCAGCAGACTCAGCCCGCTGCCGATCCAAACCACCGCCTTCCAATCCCATTGCCTGATGGCCTTGCTCCCCAACCGCTTGAGATTCACGCTTCTGCTGGATACTTTCTGCCGACAGAAGCACCCCAAGCGATTTCCTGAATCCATATCAACCGAAAAACCCACGACCGAAGTTGTTCAGGGCCATCGTCCCACGGCCAGATCAATGAACAAAAAGCAGCAGAAACGTTCCCTGCGTAGAATACTTCGACTTCCGATGAATCGCCAAGCACTGCTGCCAAGTACTGGCGCAGGAGATACCGGAGGGACTCATAGGCCCGTAACCTTCTTGTTTCACATCCATGGGCGGCCGCGCTTGGAGCAGGACGGAAAACCGGGAAACGACACTTGCTTCTGCCGAAACTGCGGTCGTCCGCTGCATTCCTCATCCTCAGGATGTTCGCTCTTACTCAGTGGAATTCATAAAAGCGCTTGTACATAGAGAACGAATAGGATCGGCGTTTGTGTGACAGGAAATTTCGTAAGTGACCACGATCCCACCTTTGGCGACCTCAAAAGCTTCCGCGCTCAGCTTGCGCGGCTCACGGGCGACGCGGATTTTGCCGAACTCAAGCGGCGGCTCCAGCCGATCTGCAAGCCGACATTGCGCAAGCAAGTCCTCGAATACATCAAGTTCACCAATCGGCATGCGTTGGTGCGGGAGTTCATACCGAGCGCGGACGAACAGAGGCTTTACAACCTTGTTTCCGATTACCTGCAGAAGGACACGCTTTACGCGCTTCCGGCGAGCCAAGGTCAGCTCATGACACTCATCCTGCGTAAATTGCTCGCATCCTCCACGTATGCCATTTCGGACACGTTAGAAGGGCTGGCCAACCGTCTCCAGCTCGTCGCAAACGCTGCCGACCATGTACCGGGTCCCCAGGAGGGCCTCGCCGACAATTCCGAGGATCTCCCAGAAATAGAGGACGAATGGCTGGAGGATGACGACGAATCGGAGACGCCGTCATCGGCCACCCAGCAGCTTTCGCCCGGACAGTTAAACGAACTCAAGCAGGAACTGGCCATGCTCCGCGATTTTCACAGCCTCGCAAAGTCTATTATCAAGAACTCGAAGGGCGAGGTTCTCCTCTCAAAGGGATCGTTGTCGAAACAAGCCAGGCGACTTACTGCTTCTTCGTCACGGTGATTGCCGCCGAGGTTGAGCTTCCGTAGACCGTGACCGGTGGTCCTGATACAGGACAACACGGCGCAATCGAATTCCCCGAGTACACTGCGGTTAGCGTGTTGGCGCCTGGCGCGAGCTGCGAGGCACGGAGCGGCAGAGTTGCCGCGGATTCCGTGGCGCTGGTGGGCAGCAGCGGTCGCTTTTTCATCAAGGTTGACCCCCGCATGAAGTTCACCGTACCGCTGGGCACGCCGCCGCCACCGGGATTGGCCGACACCGTGACCGCCAGAGTGGTCGCCTGACCTGGTCGGAGAGTATGCCTCCCGGCAGTCAGGTGCACTGTCAATGAGTTGGCGATTGCGACTCCGGTGTTTTCGTAGGCGCCAATGTCAATGTTCGAGCCATGCGTTCGAGGATTCCCGATGAAGTCGGTGCTGCCATAGATGGAGTTGGGGGAACTGCCGTTGGGATCACACCAGCCGACGCTGCAGGGGAGGCTGCTGCTGCCGGCACCGACAGTCGGCGAAGCAGGGATGGTGTCGAAGTTTGGCGGCGCGTCTCCCAGATTGACGAAGAGGGGATCCGCATTGAGGGAGTTTCCGTCTTCGCCGTTGGAAGTCTGCCAATTTAAGAAACTCGTATAGCTACTCACGTTACCCCACCAGATGGACGTTCCTTCCACGTAACCCGCCGCCGAGTTGTACAGGTTCCAATTGAGCGTCGCCGGCGGGGCAGGGTACGTCAGCGAAAATGGGACGTAGCTGAAGATCCAGGTATTGTAGGCGCCGGCGTAGACAACGTTGTTTTCGTAGATGTTCCCTTGAGCGTTGCCCACCTGGTATTGAATCTGGAATTCGCCGGTTGAACCGCCTTCCGATTCGTTGCCGGGTTGGGTAGCGTTGTTATACAGAGTGTTATTGACGAAGACGTCGTGGTAGCTGCTGCCTCCTCCATTGCTATGGCCGCCGTTTTTGGACGCGGGCGCATAACCGCCAATGGAGTTACCGCAGGCATTGGAGTTGTAGAAGATGTTGTTGCGCACCGTAACGTACCTGCCATAACAGGGGAACTTGCCTCTGGCGGCGGTCCCGGTATTGTTGGGGCCAGACCACTCGGTGCCATTCGATTGGCAGACTTGATTTTCGCTGGTCGTCTCGATGCCGTAGTCGGTCTGCATAATCACGTTTCGCTCGAACGTGACATAGGCGCAGCCGTCACAGTAGAGTCCGTCGGCATCGTATCCGTAGCCCTCGCCGGGATTCGTGATCCCGCTGATGTTGTAGATCGTGTTCCCGCTGATTTCCCCATACATAGCCTCGTCATAGCCGACGGGGCCGACGCCTTCGTATCCAATCGCGTCGATGCCGATGTTGTCATTGTCGTGAACGAGGTTATTAGTAATTTTAAAATGGGTCACGTTTCCATCCACGTCCACGGATTCGCTGTTCCCCGTCCTCAAGTCGTAAACCTCGTTGCCACTGATGACTAACTGCGTGATGGGAGTCTTTGACGTGCCGTAAACGGAGATGCCAAAAGCGTTGCCGTTCGCTTCCGACCTGGTCGTGATGTGGTGCACACGGTTGTTCAGAATCTGGACTCCCGTGCCCGATCCGGTGATCCAGACACCGGTCGGAACGTCGTTTTCGTTGCTCGTAGTGTAATGGCGGATTTCAAATCCGTTGATGGTGATGTAGCTTCGCCTTCCCACAATATTGATGAGACCCTGTGTGCCGGTTACGCTCAAGCCGGTCCCGTCGATCACCGCAGTCTGGCCGGGATAGCTCTGGAATGTGATCGGCGCCGACGCCGTTCCAGACGCCGGAAAGTTTACAGACTCGTTGTAGACCCCCCCGAATACGTCTACGGTGGCGCCTGCCGAGACCGAATTCGCCGCGTGCTGGATGGTTAACCAAGGCGAGCCGATTGTGCCGGGATTGCTGTCGCTGCCCTTTTTCGACACAAAGTAGGTAGTCCCAATTTGTCCGGCAAGTGACTGCGCCAGCAGCAGGACGATCACGAAGATCGAGGCCAGTACGATGTCAACATTCCGCATGATCGGCGCATTGCGCGACATAAGCTCTTCTCCTGAAGCCACGCCCTCACACGTTAGATGGCATGGGCATGGTATTACGAATGGACCTTTGCCCATCGTGTCCGCGGTGCTGCCGCGATCTTTCTACGGGCTGATGCCGACATGGTGCGCTTGGGTTTGATCGGAACCGATTGGTTTTTCGATGCTCTCTTTGCCCAGCGCGCCTTCTGCGCGAGGCTCATCCGCCTGCGAGCCGACGCTGACACCGTGTGCCCCGAACTCCCACCGTTCAACTTGCTAAGAACTGAAAGAGCCACATCAACGTGCCTAAGCCGATCTACTAGATTCGTTCGCTCCACCCTCAACTCCGACACAAAAGACGCCAGCCCGCTTAGATTTGCCATGAATCCCCTCGGCAAGGGATTGTAATTGATCGGCTCTGGTTACTGAGCAGCAGCGCGTGGAGTTGACATCTTAGAAACGGGCGCAGGCGCTTCGATTGTCTCCGAATGGCTTGCGGGCAGGACCCAAGGAATAGGTAGTCTCGTGGTTACTGACGCAGTCCCTAGCAGCCGTCGTCGGGGTGGTGGGAAGGTGGGAATCCCGCGCCGTTTCTTTTGGCGGGATTTCCACCTTTCCGCCACCCTCGTTCCCCGGCCGGCGTGCCCTACCATACCACCGGCATGTCTGCCCCTTACATCACGGACCACGCGGCCTGATCGAACTCTCCCGCGCTCCCCATCACCAGCCCGGCAAAACTCCCGCCGCCATCGAGCAGCAGGTCGTTGCTTTGCGCCAACGGCTGTTTACCTTCGGCGCTCGCCGCCTCATTCGCGAGTTCGATCTCCCGCTCAGCCATCGTGCGCTGGAGCGCATCTGGCGTGCGCACGGTCTGATCAAAAAACGTCAGCGTAAATATCAACGCAAACAAGACCTCGCCCACATCAAGGCCACCTGGCGCGTCTTTCAGCAGATCTCCGCCGACACCAAGGATCTCAACGATATTCCCCGCTACTGGCCGCAGGCCCAGGCCTTCGCTCTGCCCGCCGTCGAGTACACCGCTCGCGAAGTGCGCAGCGGACTGCTGTTCTGGGCCTTTGCCCAGCGCCGCTCTGCCGCCGCCAGTTCCGTCTTCGCCGCCCGCATTCAGCAGCACCTCGACCGTTGCGGCATCTCGCTCCGCGACCTGGTCTGGCAAACCGACAACGGGTCCGAATTCATCGGCGGCCATGATCGCCGCGGCCATCCCACCGGCTTTCCCAGCGCTTTAGGCGACAGCCAGCATGTCCGCATCCCGCCCGCCGCCCACACTTTCCAAAGCGATGTGGAAACCGTCCACCGCCTCGTCGAAGATGAGTTCTTCGATCTGGAATCGTTCACCAGCCGCGGCGAATTCCTCGCCAAGGCCTTTACCTATCAGCTCTACTTCAACCTCGTCCGCCCCAACTCCCACAAACAAAACCTCAGCCCCTGGCAAATCGTCGAGCAGTTGCAACCCCGCTGGCCTCTCCAACTCTGCTTGCTTCCACCTGTCTTTTTGGATTATCACTTGAACGATTCCGGGGGGATACGATGTCCCTAGGCACCCCTAAATCGGGGACAGAGCGCCGGACCACAAGCGTACTCGCATCATAGAAATTCGCAGTACTGCGTCCGATGCGTCCAGCGCGTCCACCATCGCAGAAAGTCAACCCAGCGTACGGACGCACTCGGACGCTTCGACGAGTCCTTCGGACGCAGCATCCCAGTTGTGTCCACGATCGAGCCCGCCGAAAGCGTGCGTTGCGGACGCATCGGACGCAGCGGACGCACCGACGCAACCTTCCATGATTCGAGGTGAACTATGAACGCACCGGAACTCCTCGAAGCCGTCCAAAACCTCGGCGGGTCACTGACACTGAGCGGCGAACGCATTCAGTACACCCTGCCTGATTCTGCAGCGTGGCTGGTCACCGAACTCAAACAACACCAAGAGGAGCTGATCGGGTTGTTAAGAGAAGGGGAAACTCCTCCACAGATGCCGCTTGGTGTTCGGCTGCTGAGGTGGGAGCCGAAGAATCCGCCCATCGCGATCGTCCGCATGGGGATCGTTACCAACGTGCCCGAGTTCGTGGCGAACACTTTGTTGCAGTTTCAGGCGCGGCTGGAAGGGAAGGACTTCTCGCGGGGAATTGGTCCCTGTGAGAGCTCGTCGATCGTCTGGAACAGGTCGGTGTGGTGGTAAAGGTCGAAAGCACTCAATCTGCGGGGAGGAACGATGAACGAAACAGCTAAGGTGGATGCGTTGGTCGAGTCCCCCGCACTGCCGGCACAGTGACTACAGCGCCGGCATCACCGCGAAGGTCCCGAGTATTACGAAGATGCGGGAGAAGCGGCGAAATTCTTGCGGATCCAGCGCCGTACCCTGCTGCAGATGGCTCGGGACGGCGTGATCCCGGCTCATCCCCTGGGCGACGGGAGGCGAAAACTTTGGCGGTTCCTGTTATCGGAGTTGGACGAGTGGATGCGTGATCGAGTAAACTCAGCCCGCCGTCCGTGTTCTCCGAATAGGAGGAATATGCAGTGACGAGAACACGATACCAGAAGGGCTGTTTGAAGCAAATTACGCGCAAAGGGGGCCGCAGGGTTTGGACCTTTCGCTGGCGCGAGACCGAATCGGACGGATCCCGAAGGGCTCGGAAGATTGTGGTCGGCTCGGTGCGCGATCTGCGCAACGAGACGGCTGCGCGAGAGGTACTCGACGGTTTGAATCTCAACATCAACGTCGACCTGTCGGAAGACGCTAGACCGCCGGGTTGCTTCTCTGGGGGGCCGTCAGCCACTCTGGCCTGAGGCCCTCATGCGCAACTACATCGTTCCGGCTGCTCAGCGCGCGGGCATCACCAAGCACATCAACTGGCATGTCTTCCGCCACACATTCTCGACCTTGCTGGCCGAGAACGACGAGGACGTAAAGACCGTGCAATCGCTGATGCGCCACGCCAACAGCAAAATAACTACGAACATCTACACCCATGCCATAAGCAGCAAAAAGCGCCGGGCTCAAAGCAGGGTGGTGGAGATGATTCTGCCACAGGATCGGAAGGCCCATGTGGCGGTGGCCACAGGAGGTACGGCTTAATGTGTACCTTCTTGTGTACCACGCCAACGGGGAATCGCTGCTAAGCTACTCAAAAGAATGGCGGGGACGACGAGACTCGAACTCGCGACCTCTGCCGTGACAGGGCAGCGTTCTAACCAACTGAACTACGTCCCCACTCGCCAAAATCAACAATTTGCCAGGAACCATTGCTGGACGAGGCCTTTGCAGGTTTTGCATACAACCCACGTGTCGCCGGTCTTGCCTGCAATGGCATCTCTCCCTGCCAAAACCGCTAATAAACCGCTCATAGATGTCTGTGCGCTCATGCGAGATTTATCTTAACACAACGAATTTGTCTTGGTGCGTCATCAGAGCATCGCTCTATTACGGAAACTGTCCGCCGCCGGGCTTCGCGTCCATGCTAACTCCGGAGCATGCCGTTATTACACGACTACTTGGGGGAGCGGCGTCGATCGGTGCACTGTCCACGCGGTGCTGTTCAAGGGCGCGGCTGCCGGGATTGCCTTTTGCAAGCTGACAACTCAGGCCGACAGCCACAATTCCATTTGCTTTGGTGGCAGGCTGATTGGCGTTCACACCGTGGGACCGCGCTGCTTGCGTCACCCATGCGCCGGGCAGCCACTGCGAAAGGGAAACACCTTCTTGCGAAATGTTCCCATCTGCTTCCCGTGCTTCCCAGCTGCTTCCTGTGCTTCCAAGATGCGTTGCAGTGCTCCAGCCGTATTGCGAGGTGAATGAGTTTTGTTGGACTTTGAACTCCTGCGTGTTGTCAGGGGATGGAAGTAAATAGTCCTGCCCCAGCCCTGGCTTGTGTCCCAGGCCCCGTCCAGAAAGAATGCGGTCGTTCCAAAGAAACCGCCGCCAAAGTTAAAGAACGACACGTCCGGGTCGGCGGAGCCTTGCTCTCCCCCGCCGTTAAGGACCTGCGATTGCGATTGATTATTGACTGACGAGTTCAACTCGACAAAATTGAACACGTTGCGAGGATTGAGGGGCAACTCGGCCACAAAGTTGGGGGAAACTTCGGAGCTGATGTTGGCATTTTCCGTTTGCAGCAGAGGGGACGTCCCCGCAACCTCGATTTCCGTGGTCGTACCGATCTTCAACGCGATGATTTGACTGGCGGGCGTCGACACGCCTCCTTGTTTGCCAACGTGTACGTTATCGGTAACTGTACCGATATCTCCGACTTCTAATCTCAAAGCCAGTATGCCTTGTCAAGAACTTTCTTGCGCGCGCCGCCCAAAGGACGATAGCGATAACTTAATCGACCATGACCGACAGGGTTTGCCACCGATCAAACGCGCGCCCGGCTATTCTGATCGTAGTTGGGCGAACGTTCTCGTCCCTGGTAGACGGCCCGGCGAATAGTCGGCAATCCGTTGGCACCTTCATACATTGCCGGCATGCATTGGGAGAAAATGTAGTTCTACTTCGGCAGAATCGCGCTGCCCTGAATGGTGACCGATCCGGCGATCCCTGCGGCCTTGGCCAAGCCCGCACGAGCGACGGGCTGACCGTCGCCGGCCCAGATTTGCACCTCGCCAGGGACAATCCTCCTTGTGCCATCCGGCGTGACCACGCTCAGATTGCGATTCGGAATCTCCATCGACACTGATTTGCTTTCGTCCGGATTCAGGCTCACCCGCTGTATCCCTGCCAAAGATCGAATCGGCGCACCGTCCACCCCGGGATGCGAAAGATACAGCTGCACAACTGCGTCGCCCGCCACCTTCCCAGTGTTCTTCACTTCAACGGTTGCAATCAGGTCATCATTCGCGCCGAGCGAGTCCTTATCGAATTTCAAATTGCTGAACGCGAAATTCGTGTAGCTCAGGCCATAGCCGAATGGATACAGCGCCTCGCCCGTAAAGTAGCGATAAGTGCGGCCCTTCATGTCGTAGCTGTCGAATGGCGGCAACTGGTCCACCGATTTGTAAAAAGTGAGCGGCAGCTTTCCGCCGGGAGAAAAATCTCCCGCCAGCGCTTCGGCAACCGCAGTCCCGCCTTCTTGCCCCGGATACCAGGCTTCCAAAATAGCGGGAACGTGCTCGTCTGCCCAATTAACGGCGAGAGCGCTGCCATTCATCAGGACAAGGACGACTGGCTTGCCGCTGGCAACAAGATCTTCAAGCAAATTTTCTTGAACCTGCGGAAGGTCGATACTGGTGCGGTCACCGCCGGCGAAACCTGGGATGTTGATCGGCATCTCCTCGCCTTCGAGTCCGCTGGTCAATCCAAGCACGGCAACAACGAGGTCGGCTTTGCGAACGATCTCCGGATAGTCCTTCTTGGTCCCCGGTTGATGCCACACGAACTTCGCGTGGCCCGCGCTACCCTCCTGCGAACACTCGATCTTCACCGGATATTCACGCCCGGCTTCGAGATGAACGGTCTTCGTTTGGATTCTTCCCCCTCCCGCAAAAAGAGCCAGACCGATGAGTTCGTTATCAAACCAAACATGAAAGCTGTCGGTACCACTGAACCCAACTTCGTAGTCCCCGGCGATTGGAGGTCTGAGCGTGCCCGTCCAGCGCACGGAAAAATCGGATTTCAGCTGCGGAGTAACTCCGTCATGCCAGTCAAAATTCACTTCCTCGTCAGTGCGCTTGATGACGGGAGCGCCTTGCACATCGCGACCCTGAAAATACTCTGCATCGAGTCCTGGGTTTCCGGAGTTGGTCTTCAGGAACTGGGGAGAAACCGGCGTGACTGGCGGACCGGTGAGTGAGGAGCCTTCCGCGTATAGGACCGTCGATCCGGCGAAGCGTTTTCGAATTCCCGTGAGCACGGTTACAGGGTGTGAGGGAGTCCCGTTGTAGCTGCCGACTAACGGGTTCACGTTATCGGCATTCGGTCCGATGACGGCGATGTTCTTATACCTGGAACCCAGAGGAAGGAGGTTGCCTTTGTTCTTGAGCAATACGAGCGTTTCACAGGCGGCTTTCAACGCCAGCTCTCGATATGGTTCGGTGTCGTTTTGCGCAACGGTGATGCTGGAGTACGGAACCATGCTTGGCGGATCCAACATGCCCAGTTTCATGCGAGCCGTAAAGAGACGGCGCACGGAGCGGTCAACGTCGGCTTCAGGGAGCAAGCCTTGCTGGACGGCGTCCCGGAGCGCTTCGCTTTCACGCTTGACTTCCGACTCCGGCCATGTGCAGATGATGTCCATTCCGGCCTTCACAGCCTCCGCCATGCCCTCCGGCATTGTTTCCGCATAGTGATGATTACGGAAAATGTCACTTGCAGCTCCGCAATCGGAAACTACATAGCCTTGGAAATCCCAATCATCTCGAAGATGCTCCTGCAGGAGCGTGGGTTGGGCGCAGGCGGGTTTTCCGTTAATCGAGTTGTAGGCGCACATCACCGAGCGCGCGCCCGCAAGCACCGTCGCGCGAAACGCTGGCAGATACGTGTCTTCCTGATCGTGATTGGAAACCAGCACATCGGCAATGTGACGGGTAGATTCCGGCCCGCTATGCACTGCGAAATGTTTAGGGGTGGACAGCGCTTCAAGGTACTTTGGGTTATCACCTTGCAATCCCGTGACGAAAGCAACCCCCATTTTCGCAGTCAGGAGCGGATCTTCGCCGTAAGTTTCCTGGCCACGACCCCACCGGGGATCGCGAAAAATATTGATGTTAGGAGACCAGACCGTGAGACCGCGAAACCATGCGCTGTATCCCTTCGCGCGCAATTCTTCGTTGTATTTGGCGCGAAACTCGGTGGCAACGATCCCGGCCTCGGTGTGAAGCAGATCAGGATCGAAACTGGCTGCTATGCCAATCGCTTGAGGAAAGACCGTCGCGTACCCTGTATTCGCGACGCCGTGAAGCCCTTCGCTCCACCAGTTGTACGCAGGAATCCCAAGCCGCGAGATGGCGGGCGCTGCATGCATCATTTGCGCCGCTTTTTCTTCGAGCGTCATGCGCGAGACGAGATCGTTAACTCTCTCGGCAATCGGCAACGATGGATTGCGAAATGGTGCGTTCGCCAGTGCTGTCGCGGAATTATCCGGAGACGGCGGCGCCGGCCGACCGACGGTTGACGTTTGTGCAAAGGTCAGAGTTGCGCCTAGAAAGCTCGTGAGAACGATTCCAATCAAAGTCTTATTCATTGGATCACCTTTGAATTAAGGAACTTCCTTGCGTCAAGACGTGCGCGCATTTTGGAAACGAGAGTTGGGCCCTGCCGCCTAATGCAAATCGCGATCAAATGTCACACGAAGCACATAAGCATACTTGGGCGGAGCTTGCGCGGGGAGTTGCACGTGCAGGCCGTCGGCACGCTGCTCGAATCGTGGTTTTGCATCGCTGCCCAACAACGCGATGCTCTGCACCGGTTTGCCGCCCGCCGTCTGCGCGAGCGAGTGAATTACGGCTTCTCCATTTGCGGGCCACGCGAGACCGATGGCATAAAGCACGTCGCCCCTGGTGGTGAAGCGAAAGTCCTCCGATGTGTAGTGCGTGGTGTCGGTATCATGAAACAGTCCAGCCACCACCTTCGTCGGACCCTCGCCGTACATCCTCCACGGGCGAGTCGCGTAGATTGCCTCTCCGTTCACATTCAGCCATGCACCGACATCCAGGAGGATTTGCTGAACCTCATCCGGTATGGTGCCGTCAGACTTCGGGCCGACGTTCATCAGCAGGTTGCCATTCTTGCTGACGATGTCAATCAGTTGATGCACGATGAACTCCGGTGACTTGAACGTGTCGTCTTTAATGTAGCCCCAAGACTTATTGCTTACGGACGTATCGGTCTGCCAATAGAGAGGACGGGTGTCGGCGAGCTGGCCGCGCTCCAAGTCAAGGACGGCGGCGTGCTCGTGCATGGCGTAATCCTTGTAGTTGATCACTCCGACGTGATCTCCATACTTGAGAGAGCTGTTGTAGTAGAAGGAGGCAAAGCGCGTGAGATTGGGCCGGATCGAGGCCTGCCCGATCCACCAATCGAAGTACACGATATCAGGATGATATTTTTCGACGAGTTCGGCGCTACGCGCCAGCCAATCGTCCGCCCACGCTGAGGAAACGTAGGTGAAGTCGTCGTTGAGAGGAAGCCCCCACGGGTTAGCCAGCCAGTTATGGGCCGGGCCGTAGAAGGCCGCGTATTGCGGGTCGTTAACGTCAGATTGGATCTTGCGGCCCACGCCCAGGAAGAAATCGTGTTCCACTCGATGCGATGACACGCCAAAATGCAATCCCTCAGCCCGCACCGCTTTAGCCAGATCCCCGATCAAATCGCGATGTGGTCCCATCTTGGCTGCCGTCCAGTCGCTCACCCCGCTGTCGTACATGGCAAAGCCATCGTGGTGCTCGGCGACGGGCACCACGTATTTCGCGCCCGCTTTCTTGAATAACTCGGCCCATGCAGCAGGATCGTAATGTTCTGCTTTGAACATGGGCACGAAGTCCTTATACCCAAACTCGTCCTGAGTTCCGTAAGTGGCAATGTGGTGCGTGTAGGCGTCGGATCCCGGCTCGTACATGCTTCGCGGATACCATTCGTTGCTGAAAGCAGGGACAGAGTAGACACCCCAATGAATGAAGATGCCGAACTTTGCGTCCTTGTACCACTCCGGCACCTCATACTTCTGAAGCGCCTCCCAGTCGGGCCGGAACGGGCCTTGGTTGTTCGCGCTATCCACGTCTTTGAGAATGGCGGCGCGTTGGGCGTCGTATTTACTGGTGGCCTTCTGCCAGATCTGATCAATGCTCCCCGGGTCCTGCGAAGCAGTCGGAGCCGTGGCATTCTGGGCGTGCAGACTGGAAAACGTAGACAACGCCAACAGGAAACTGCCGATCTTGCGAACTGAGAAAAGTGAGCGATACAGTAGCATAGTGTCCTTTCGTTCACCGCGAGACTGCATTTGCAGCGTTTCTGTGGTATTGCGCGCCTTTGCTTTGGCAAATGCGCGTTCCGCAATCAAGAGTCCAGGCTGCTGAGTCTGGGCCACGTGAAGCCATAGAGAGCGACGAATACAAAACAAACGAACGGCACCAAGAAGCCGGTGCGCATCGAGTGCAGGTCCGCGATGTGGCCCATGAATGGCGCCGCAATTGCCCCCCCGACGATGGACATGACGATGAGCGATGAGCCCAGCTTGGTGTAGTCCCCCAACCCGCGAATGCCCAGCGCGAAAATCGTCGGGAACATGACGGACATGAAGAAGAACGTGCCGAACATCGCAAACAGTCCCACTCTGCCGCCGCCTATCGTCACCGCAACCAGCACCAGGTTAATGACGCCGTAGACCGCCAGCACCCGGTGCGGCTTGAACTGGCTGATCACAGCGCTGCCACACAGGCGTCCGACCATGAACAGACCGAAACCCACCGCGCCCAGCCATTTGGAGGCCTGCAACCGGGTCACTCCCGGGTCGTTCTCCAGAATGTAATTGACGCAGAAGCTGAAGATACCAGTTTGCGCAGCGACATAGAGGAACTGGGTGGCAATGCCCAGGGTGAAATGCTTGCGCCGGAACAAATCCCAGTTCATGGAAACCAGAAGGAACGCCGCCAAATATGCGGCCGCCAGCAGGCCGTATTTCGTCGGCTGGAACAAGGCCTGGTTCATGGCCAGCAGGGTCCACATGAGTTCCAAAATCGGGGCTATGAAGAAATACAGCAAGCCGCAAACCATCGCCAAAATGACTGCGATACCGGCCACTTGAGCAGTCGAGGGTTTGAGCCGACTCTGCTCCGAGGCCGATTTGCGGTTTTCATCCTCAGCGCGCAAATCCGGAACCCGGGACATGGCGAACACGATGAGCAGCAAAGCCACAAATATGCCGATGCCCAGGTAGGGAGTGGAAAGGCCGGCGTTGGCATTCGCTCCGCCGCCGCCGGAAAAGACAAAGTAGCCGCCGACAATCGGGCCCATGATCCAGCCGGCGCCGTTGATGGTCTGGGCAATGTTGATGCGCGTAGGGCCACTTTCGGGCGCTCCCAGAACCGTCGCGTAGGGATTCGCAATGGTTTCCAGGCAGGTCATGCCAGCCGCAATGACAAACAAGCCCAGCAGAAAAGCCCAGTACCTGCCGATGCTGGTGGCTGGAATGAACCAGAAGGCGCCGGCGGCAATCAACGACAGGCCGACGAGAATCCCTCCTTTGTAGCCGAATTTCTTGGCAATCAAACCGGCGGGGATTGCCATTAGGAAATAGGCAAGATAGTTGGCCGCCTGAACCAGGCCTGACTGTTCTTTGTTGATCCGAAGGGTGTCCTGAAAGTGCTTGTTGAGGATATCGATCATCCCATTGCAGAAGCCCCACAACAAGAAGAGCGATGTGATCAATACGAAGGTGACGGCAAGGTTCTTACCGTCTGCTGTGCGAAACAAACCGCCTTCGCTAGTCCGATCGACTGTGGTTCTTGACGGGCTCGTGGAAGTGTTCATCCTGTTGATATTCCATTCTGAGAATGCAGCTCACCTTGGGATCAGAAACCGTGTATCCAACCCGCACGTCCGAACAATGCCGTAGCCCGTGGGCTCTCTACGCGCTCTCCAAAATGATGTTTGCGTATTGGATCGTATCGCCGGTGCGAATCAAGCCGACAGCCTTCGGTACCCGCAGCTTGAACTGCGTATGAGGCTCGTACTTTACCGGAATGCCTTGCAAAGCCCCCGCAAATCGCGAGCGGGTTTGCGCGTCGTTAGCCTTGATGAATTCTCGTGCCATCCATGCTCTGCCAACGACGAAGTTGCCTCGGATTGCTCGCAGGACCTCGAGCACGGTCGGAACGTCATCTACGAGCGAAATATCCACGGTCTCGATTTGGGACCAGAACGGAAAGCCTCGATCGGCAATGACCAAGGTGTTCGTGTGGCGCACGCGGCTGAGAAGAGAGTTAATCTGAGGATTCAAAATTCCAGTCTTGATCATGACAGAGCCTTGAGCCGAATCTAAAAGCCACGCAAATCGGTGCCAGTTCGTTTGGGTAAGCCCGGCGCCGGAGTTCGTTTGAGGACAAGATACTCGATCCCAAGCGCCGTGCAGTAGTCCCGTTTGCCGCCAACATCACCATCTTCGTTTACTGCATAGACCTCAGGCTTCAACTGGCGGATCTCCGGATCGGCGTCCAGCCAGCCATTGCCGCTTGAAATAAACGCGTCCTTTACGTACTTGACGGAGCCAACCATATAACGGCGTTCTTCTTGCGGCAAGAGCGGATGCCCTTCGCCCTTGAGCAGCCGGATGTTCGCGTCGTGACCCACAATAACGTAAAGCTCGCCATAGCTGCTTACCTCCTCGAAAAAACGCACGTGGCCGGAGTGGAGCCAGTCATAACAGCCAGTGACGACCACCCTTCTTTCCCCTGCTGCAACCGGTATCGGTAGCGCTTCCGAAAAACCATTCAGGCTGTCACATGAAAACATGTGGTAGCGAATCTTGTTCTCTCGGGCATATTCCTCACGCGCCCGATTTGCCGTTGGCCGATAATCTGCCCAAACATCGACGCATAAATCTCTTGGCAGCGAATCCCCATCAGTGGACGCATCCGCTTCCACGACCTGGCTGATGTAACGCACGGCGTTGAGGAAATAGCTCCTTTCCGCGAGCGGAAACTTCGGCGGCCTGCCGGTGACTTCTTGAATAACAGCATCCGGCCAAAGCAACACGGTGAGTTCACCAAGCTCCGCGGCCTTTTCGAAGAAGCGAATATCGCGCGATGTGATGTCGTCAAACCCTCCACTGGCCACGACTTGTGAACGCGACATCAAGCGTGGTTTGTGTCCTTGGTGCGAACTTTGACCTTAAAGGCGCCGGGAACAGGATCTTCGGAAACAACAATCAGATATCCCCCGCCGCATCCTGAGAACATTGCGCCAGGAAAGCGGCGTTGGTAGATCCGCAGAATTGCCTTCACGTCAATCTTGATCAATGGATGGGCGATGATGTGCGGTAACAGCTTTTCCCAACATCGCATCGTCTCATTGAGCGATGCACCGAGGGCATCCGCGTTCATCTTCTTGATCGCATCGAAGCAATCCATTCCGGTCCGCCCGAGACGCGCCACCCACTTGGGCTCCAATCGCTTTACACCGAGCGGGTTGTAGCCCGGCGGCCGCGGCTCGATCGGCAGCAGGTAAAGCACCTTCTCCAGCCAGCGAGCGTGCCTGGCAGACGTGATGGATTCAATGTGTGCCGGAAAGACACCGCCGTTCGCCGCATAATCGTAGTCCAGCCGGTTCACGCCGGGATAAATCAATCCGATCATGTCCTGCGAACCGCTTGGCTCCGCCTGGCCTTGGTTCTCCGCTTCGTACAGCTCGCGCACGAGTTCGTCCAACGGGCGCTTGGGCGGCCTGCCTCTCCACAGACGACTCGCGACCGCTCGTGTACCTGTAGCGAGACCTGACCGGTCCATCGGTCGGAAATTGGGCTCGATCTGAACGACAACCATGGCGCCGGGCGGGCAGGGATTCAGTTGCGAGACAAATGGCTGGTCAATCCAACCACCCGCAAGCTGGAGCCGGCTGGGAATGGCACCAAACGCCGTGTTGAGCGACGAAGGCCCTTTCATGTCCGTCAGCCGATGCCTACGTGCTCGCCGGCCTTGCGACGCTCGTATTGGTCTTTGATCCATCCGTAAGTTATTGCCAGCCCATTATCCAGTGGCGTGTCAGGTTCCCAGCCAAGGACTTTCTTGATGAAGGTATTGTCTGAATTGCGGCCCGCGACGCCTCGTGGAGCGTTGAGATCGTAGCTGCGCTGCAATTTCTTGTCCGCGATTTTCTCAACCTTGCTGACCAATGTATTGATAGACACGAGTTCGCTTGAACCCAGGTTGATCGGTGTCGCGATCAGCTCGTCGCAATGCATGATCTTGTCAATGCCTTGTACGCAGTCGTCAACATACATAAAGCTGCGAGTCTGCTTGCCGTCACCCCAGATCGTGATTTGGAAGTCGTTTTTGTCGATCGCCTCGATCATCTTGCGGCATATCGCCGCGGGTGCTTTTTCGCGGCCGCCGTCCCACGTGCCATGCGGTCCATAGACATTATGAAAGCGGGCCATAAACGTTTTCATGCCGCGCTCATGCCAGTATTCTTGGCAGACCATTTCGGAAAACAACTTCTCCCACCCATAACCGCGTTCTGCCATCGCCGGATAAGCATCAGACTCTCTTAAGGCGCGAACGTTGGGATCGCTCTGCAGCAGCGTGTTGTAGGCACAGGCTGAACTCGAGAAGAAATACCGGTCCGCGCCCGCCTTATATGCCGCCTCGGTCATGTGCGTGTTGATCAACACCGAGCGCAGACACTCAACCCGGAAGCGCTCGATGAAGCCCATACCGCCCATGTCCGCCGCGAGGTTATAAACCTCTTTCGCCCCCTCGCAGATACGTCGACAATTGCTCTCGACGCTCACGTCCAGACAAAGACTTTCGACTCCGGGAATGCGCAGGTACCAGTCGTATAAGGGCTTCTTATCGACCGCCCGAATATTAACAAACCCCTTCTTCTTGAAATAGAGGACAAGGTTGCCGGCAATGAAACCGCCAGCGCCCGTGATGACAATCCGATCATGCTCGTTCATTCAAAGTCCTTTTCTACGAAACGCTCCCACTTTTATGTATAGTTGTGGATGTCACTCGTGCCCCTACTTCTTGACGGTGGCAATCGACCGCCTCAATTCCAGGCGATCTGTGAGTACGTTCCGCGCGGATGCAAGCTTCTCCGATTGGAGCATGGTGCTGCCGTCTGAGATACAATAATCGGTAAAGTAATCGATGTCAATCGTACTGCTGGAGCCGAGCCGAGGCCTTCGGTATACTGTCTTCTTATGAGCACACGGATGAAGGACATCGCCAGGGACCTTGGCGTATCCGTCGTTACGATCTCTAAAGTCCTGCGCAATCATCCCGATGTGGGAGATGAAACCCGCGAACGAGTTCTTGCCCGCGTCAAAGAGCTGGATTATCGCCCGAACTTGGCGGCTCGCAGTCTCGTCACTGGACGCACGTATCTAGTAGGGTTGGTTGTTCCAGATCTGCTGCATCCCTTCTTCGCCGAGATTGCCAAGTCTATATCCGACGTCTTGAGAGAAAGTGGCTACTATCTAATCGTTTCGTCCTCTGAGGAAGATCCGGATCTCGAAGAACAGGAGATCAATCAACTTCTGGCGCGGCGGCTCGATGCCTTGATCATTGCCACCTGTCGGCCAACCGTGGACCTCTTTTTCCGAATCGAAAATCAGAAAACGCCTTATGTCTTGATCGACCGAAGTTTACCTGGTCTTTCCGCGAACTTCGTCGGCGTGGACGATGAAGCGGTCGGAATGCTTGCCATCGGGCACTTGATCGATATCGGCTGCAAGAGAATCGCCCACATTCGTGGGCCGGAAACAAGTCCGGGCATTCGCCGCGTGGAAGGATACAAAAGAGCACTGGCGCAGGCCGGACTGAGAGTCGTTGACGATTACATCATCACCGAACGGAAGGGAGATGTGGGAACGAAACAACGCGGGGCTGAGGCTATGAGCCAGCTTTTGCGTCTTAAGCCAAGACCCGACGGGGTGTTCTGCTTCAATGATCCGCTCGCGATGGGAGCCATGAATTACGCGCTGGATCACGGATTGCGCATTCCGGAAGACATCGCGGTAATTGGTTGCGGAAATCTTCACTACGACGATTCTCTACGCGTTCCACTTTCAAGCATCGACCAGCACAGCCGGCGGATTGGGGAAGAATCTGCGCGTGTTACTCTCGGGATTCTCAGCTCAAATACACCACTCAAGCCTGAAACTGTCGTGCTCCAGCCGGAACTTGTTGTGCGCCGATCGACTCAGCGTCGTGCCGCCAACCCCGCGTCTTCGAAGCCACGGGTCCGGACTTTGCCACCCATGCGATACTCAAGCTAGAATCCGGCGCCCTACCCTCTTCGACTGTCCTATTTCCTTGAGACAGCCGCGCGGCCGGGAATTATCTTTTCGCGACGGGGAAACTATTAGCGGCATTTGCTATCCTGATTTCGAATTCGGTACAGTCAACGATATTGTCGTGTTGCCGAAATGTTAACTGAAAAGTTAAAGGCAGCTTGTGATGGGTAGACCGACCCTCGTGGATCGAAAGCCGGCGATCCTCTGCATGGATCGTAGAACTTTCTTGACGTCCAGTGGGACTGCCGCGTTCGGCGCTCTCCTGCCGCGCCTCTCTCGTTTCTTTCCCGCTCCAAATACTCCCGAGCCGTTTGCGTGGAAAAACCGTCACGGTCGGGATGGATGATATCGTGTACGTTAACGAATGCTTGTATTACCATGGGGCCGTCGGAACGCAAGTGCACGATTTGCGCACTACCTCAAGATGCAACATTTTGAATACCTCAACATCATGCCGGTTTCATTGCGACCAACGTCGATTCCAATATTCCCAGCCTGCGGTCTGATCCTAGCCGCGTTCGTGTTTGTCCCACTCGCATACTGCCGCGAAGGACCGGTTGCGGCCGCCACATCCACAGTGACTCTGACAGCCGAGCAGGACCACCGCAGGACAATGGAGCTTTTGCACATCAGTTCGCTGCGGCGAGGTCCGGACGGCGACCCGAAATCCCCCAATGCCGCCAATTTCGATGAGTCCAGGGTCAGTCCTTATTTGCTCCCCGACGCATTGGTTTTGAACAGCGGGCAGAGGGTCACGACGGCCGAGATGTGGTGGAAGGAGCGACGCCCGGAGATTGTCGAGGAATTCGACAAAGAAATCTATGGCCGAGTCCCCACGGTTACCCCCAAAGTGAATTGGGAAGTGAAGAACACCGCGACGGAGATGAACGGAGCGATTCCGGTCATTACGAAAACACTGGTCGGTCACGTCGATAATTCCGGCTACCCGCTTATCGCCGTTGACATTCAGCTCACGCTCAGCACTCCGGTTATGGCGACAGGCCCGGTACCGGTGATCATGGAGATTGGCCTCAGTCCTGCGGAAAGAGCAGATCTGGCAAAGCGCTTCCCGTTAGCCGTCCAACCTGGCGGGCCCACTTGGCAGCAGCAAGTTCTTGCCAAAGGTTGGGGTTATGCAACGCTCGTAGCGACTAGCGTCCAGGAGGACAGCGGCGCAGGACTGACGCAGGGCATCATTGGTTTGGTGAACCATGGCCAGCCGCGCAGACTGGATGATTGGGGCGCCTTGCGCGCCTGGGCCTGGGGTGCGAGCCGCGCGCTCGATTATTTCGAAACGGATAAATCCGTAGACGCTAAACGAGTCGGCATTGAAGGCCTTTCGCACTACGGCAAAGCGGCACTGGTCGCCATGGCCTACGAGCCACGCCTAGCCATTGCTTTTGTTGGTTCGTCCGGCGCAGGGGGCGCCAAGATTCTCCGGCGGAAGTTTGGCGAGCAGGCAGAAAACATCGCTTCGACGGCTGAATATCACTGGATGGCGGGTAACTTCCTGAGGTATGCCGGCCCGCTCACTGCGAACGACTTGCCGGTGGACGCCCATGGGCTAATCGCTCTGTGCGCCCCGCGGCCGGTGTTCATCAGTAGTGGTTCGCAACCGGTGGAAGGGGGTTGGGTCGACGCGAAGGGTATGTTCCTGGGCGCGGTCGGGGCCGGGCCGGTGTACAGGCTCCTGGGTAAGAAGGGTCTGGCAACTAGCGAATTTCCTCCAATCGAGACCGCACTAATCGGCGGAGACATTGCCTTTCGCCAACACAGCGGCGGCCACACTACCGGCCCGAACTGGCCGACTTTTCTGGAGTTTGCCGGCCGCTACATAGAAGGCCCGGCTGTCGGCGCATCCGCAAGTGTTGCGCTGACGGTTGACGATCTTCCAGTGCTTGGCCCCTTACCCCAGGGGCTTTCTCGCGTAGACATTGCCCGGAGCATTATTCACGCGCTTCAAGCTGCCCAAGCGCCTCCCACCTACGGTTTCGTGAATGCAAAGAGAATGGAAGAGGACCCCGGCAGCGCGCAGGTTTTGCAGGTTTGGCGCGACGCGGGTTTCCCGCTCGGCAACCACACGTTTTCGCACATGGACCTGCATACAAATTCAGTGGATGCGTTCGAGCAGGAAATTCTTGCCGACGAGACAACGCTTAAGACTTACATGGGTGACGGAGATTGGCGTTGGCTGCGGTTCCCGTATCTACGCGAAGGGGACACGAGTGAAAAGTACCACGCAGTCCGAACTTTTCTGAAGGAACACGGATACAAAGTGGCGGAGGTCACGCTCAGTTTTGCGGATTATGCTTACAACGATCCCTATGCACGCTGCCTCGCCAAGAACGACACCAAGGCGATCGAATGGCTGAAACAGAGCTACATCAATGGGGCAACGGAAGACCTTTCCCTTGGTCAGGAAATGGCGAGGCAGATCCTGGGGCGTGACATCAAACACATCATGCTCTTGCACATTGGCGGCTTTGAAACGGTCATGCTCCCCGAGTTGCTGGAACTGCTCAAGCAGCGCGGTTTCAAATTGATTACGCTGCCCGAGGCGGCGAGTGATCCTGCCTACGCGATCGAGCCGGGTTTGCAGTCCAACTGGGCGGGGACCTTCCTCGACCAACTGAGAATTGCGAAACACATTCCGGAACCTCAACACTCCAAGGATCCCTCCGCCGAGCTTGATGCGCTCTGCCGGTAAGGGGATTCGGTTCGCAGCGTGTTCATATTCTCGATGGCTTTCTCGTCTTTTCAATGCAGAAGGAGGGAATCTTGAAGCAGAGATCGAGTGATGGCGTGGCAGATGGGCCCGGCCAATTGACGCAGTTTCCCCATTACCCGTTCTTGGTGCGGGATAATCTGTCTGCGCAAAGGAGCGCCGTGAACCCACCGAGCTGTTTATCGCTTGCTGGGCTTCGTTTCCACGACCTCGGCCGCGGAAAGTTTCCGATCCCGGTGGGGCTCGGTGCGCAGGGCACCCGAGTGCAGTTCACAAGCTTCCCCGATCGCTGCACCACAGGTAGTACAAGGCACGGATAATATCTGTTCCGGGGTGAGTTCCTTGGTTTTCACCACCACATAATGCAACATTCCGTAGCTGGAGAATGCTCAATATTGCTCATTTTCAATAGATTCGCAGATCAGAGGTGCGAACGTGAGGTCAAAGCCGGCGCGCGGGGCCGGTGGACTCGCGGATGATGAGTTCCGGGGTGAGGGCGATTTCCGGAATAAAGGGAGCGCGGTCCTCGATGCGGTCGAGCAGGGTTTGTGCGGCGACAGAGCCCATTTCGAGGAGAGGCTGGTGGATGGTCGTAAGAGGAGGGATGGCGAAAGAGGCGAAGGCGATGTCGTCAAAGCCGACGACGGAAACGTCTTGGGGGACGCTGAGGCCGGCTTTGTGGAAGACGACCATGGCGCCCACGGCGGAATTGTCGTTATAGGCGAAGAGAGCGGTGAAGGGGAGCTTTTTGGCCAGCAGCGCTTTGGCGTGGAAACAGCCGATATTGGAAATGTTCGGGCTATCTTCGAGTTGGAAGACGAGTTTCGGGTCGATGGGGAGATTCAATTCGGCGGCAACTTCCTGGATGGCGTTCCAGCGGGGGACGGAGTCCGAACTGAGGGAAGGCCCGCGGAAAAAAGCGATGTGCCGGTGGCCGAGGTCGAACAGGTGCTTAAGGACGAGCCGCGCGGCGTGATGGTGATCGAGGATGATGTTGGTAACGTTGGGGACGCGCTGATGGCCGCCGATGGCGACGGTAGGAACCGTGTGCTGCTCGTCCACGGAGGTGTCAATGGTAATGATGCCTTCGGCGCCGCGGGTGAGAAGCAACTGGAAATAAGAGCGCATGAGTTTGTAGTCATGGTGGTGGGCGACGGTGAGGAAGAGGAAATTATTCTTGCGGAGGAAGGCTTCAATACCGCTGATGGTCGTTGCGCCGTAAGCATCGCCGATTTCCTCGGCGATGACGCCGACCGTATAGCTGCGCTGGACGCGGAGAGAACGCGCCAGGAAATTAGGGCGATAGTTGAACTGGTCGGCGGCCTTGAAGATGCGGTTGCGGGTGTGTTCGGGGATGGAGCGTGCGGCGGGCGAATTGTTGAGAACACTGGAAACGGTTCCCGCTGTGAGGCCGAGATGCAAAGCGAGTGACTTGAGAGTGACGGCAGGCACCTTCGGGGCGGAGAGTGCCTTAGCGGCTTTTTTCATGGGGTCATGACTTCGCTCAAGGCCCTGCGGAGCGAAGTACAACCATTCTAGCGCGATTTTGCGGGGAACGGTGCAACGAAAGAAGCAAGTGAGAGCAATTTCCCTTTACAGTAACGTTTATCTAATCTTGACACTGGCGGGCTTCCATCCCGGACTCAGCGCAAAAGAAGCGATGTCTGCTCACTGAGATGATGAATGCGGAAGCTGGTCCAGCAGAGCCGGGCGGGGAGGTTCCACCTTGGGCGGCGGTGACAACACGCCGGCAAGAATTGTACTGCCGTGCGTACCAGTGGCCGCCGACTCAAACCGCCGAGGAAACCCCTGCCTCCTTGACGATTCGTTCCACCACCTTCATCCGTTCGGAAGGCAACGGCTCATACGTGGCTTCGCGACCGTTGGAAGAGGTGAGACCGTCCTCGATAGCGCCCAAAGCGGACACAGAGCGCCCCAGCACGGTCAGAAGATATTTTTGAGCAATGGGCCGGTCCGCGGGATGAATGAGACCCCACCAGCGCCGGATCGACTCCTGTACGTCTGCCTCACTCTTCTCATCGGCTACCAGGGCGTCGATCAACCGGTAAACCTTGCTCTTGACCGCGTGGTACGAGACTGAGATTTCCTGCGCCATAGAGAAACTAGCCTATCGGTTAGATTTCTTATGGCAATCCGGTGGCCAAACTCTTAATGCCACAAAAGGCGTCCTTTTGCCCTTTTCAAGCTCCCGCGAACCATAGAAACAAGGCTCTGGGATATGGAATTCGGAAGGTGACGGTCGTGTCGGACGCGCCTCACCGACAGCCGCGCACTGCCGCGCGCTTTCGCCCCGGCCGAGGGTTGTCGCTCGGCCGCTTAGCGCAGCGTCGCCTTGACGGCCACGGCTTTGGTGCCCGGCGGGGGCAGCGGCACGAGGTTGCCCTGCAACGGCTCGCCATTCACTTCGAGAGAAACCCGGTTGCCTTTTCCGGCGCGCTGCACTTCGATGTCATAGGTCACGCCGCGGAATTTGCGGGTGGCCTTGAAGCCGCGCCAACTCTTCGGGATGACCGGCGCGATCAGCAGGCCATCGTAGGACGTGCGGATGCCAAGAATCCACTGCGTGATGGCGTAGTAGTTCCAGGCGGCCGTGCCGGTGAGCCAGGAGTTCTTGGCTTCCCCGTGCGTGGGAGCGTCGCGGCCGGCGATCATCTGGGCGTAAACGTAGGGCTCGCAGCGGTGAACGTCGCTGATTTCCTCGCGCGCGGAGGGATTGATCCGCGTGTAGTAGTCGTGGGCGCCGTCTCCATTGCCGACGCGCGTTTCGCCGATCATGACCCATGGATTGTTGTGGCAGAAGATGCCCGCGTTTTCCTTGTAGCCCGGCGGGTAAGAGGAGATCTCGCCGAACTCGAGGTAATACTTCGAGTAGGCAGGCTGCTGCAGGACGATGCCGTGTTTGGTGGCGAGCAGGCTGCGCGTGGATTCCAGGGCGCGAACGGCGAGACCGTCCTCGAGGCCGACCCCGGCGAGGGTGCAGAAGCCCTGCGTTTCGATGAAAATCTTGCCCTCCGTATTTTCTTTTGACCCGACCCTGCGGCCGAAATCGTCGTAAGCGCGGACAAACCACTCGCCATCCCATCCATGCCGGCGGATCGTGGCTTCCATCTGGGCGACTTCGCCCAGGTATGAAGCAGCCTCGGCAGCGAGGCCGCGATGCCGGGCAATATCCGCGAGTTCGCGGCCGGAGAGCACAAACAGGCCGGCGATGAAAACGGATTCAGCCACCTTGCCGTCTTTGTTGGTGGTGGTCTGGAAGGATTGCCCCGGCGTATCGGAGAAGCAGTTCAGGTTGAGACAGTCGTTCCAATCGGCGCGGCCGATGAGCGGCAGGCCATGGGGCCCGATACGCTCGAGGGTATAGCGGAAGCTGCGCTGGAGATGCTCGTAGAGCGGCGTTTCCGAGCCGGGTGCATTGTCATAAGGCACCGGCTCAGCCAGGATGCTCCAGTCGCCGGTTTCCTTGAGATAGGCGGCAACGCCGATGATCAGCCAGTGGGGATCGTCGTTGAAGCCGCTGCCCACGTCGTTATTGCCGCGCTTGGTGAGCGGCTGGTACTGGTGGTAGGCGCCGCCGGTGGGCAGTTGCGTGGCGGCGAGATCGAGTATGCGTTCGCGGGCGCGGCCCGGAACCATGTGCACAAAGCCGAGCAGATCCTGGTTCGAATCGCGGAAGCCGAGGCCGCGGCCGATGCCAGACTCGTAGAAGGACGCCGAGCGGGATATGTTGAACGTAGCCATGCACTGATACGCGTTCCAGATGTTCACCATGCGATTCGTGTGGATGTCGGGCGTCTGAACCTGGCAGAGGCCGAGCAATTCGCTCCAGTAAACACGAAGCTTTTCGAACGCAGCGTCGGCATTGGCCGCCACGCGATACTTGGCAATGGTGGCTTTGGCCGCTTTCTTGTTGATGATTTGCGAATCGGGCGGATCGAATTTCTCGTCCCGCGGGTTCTCCTGATAGCCGAGAACGAAAACGATTTGGCGGGATTCGCCGGGCTTGAGGAAGAGCTTGACGTGGTGTGAGCCAGCGGGAGCCCAGCCGTGGGCAACGGAATCGGAACAGTGTCCACGCTCGACGGCGGCGGGATTGTCCCAGCCGCGATAGGGGCCGAGGAAGGCGTCGCGCTGCGTGTCGTAGCCGGCGATTTTTTCCGAGCAGGCGAAGAATGCGAAGTGGTCGCGGCGCTCGCGGTATTCGGTCTTGTGGTAGATAACGCCGTCCTCGATTTCGACTTGGCCGATGTTGAAGTTGCGCTGGAAATTTGTGGAATCGTCTAGCGCGTCCCACAAGCAGAACTCGACGCTGGAGAAAACGGAGAGGTCGGCGCCCTGTGGACGATGATTGGTGACGGTCAGTTGCCAGATTTCGAGATTCTCGTCGAGCGGCACGAAGTAGCGGGTGCTCGCTTCAATGCCGCTGTATTTCGAGCCGATCGTTGTGTAGCCCATGCCGTGACGGCAGGAATACTGCTCCAGTTTGTGCTGCGTGGGTTGCCAGGAGGGAGACCAGAATTCGCCAGAGGTATCGTCGCGAAGATAAATGTAGCGTCCGCCAAGATCGAAGGGAGCGTTGTTGTAACGGCAGCGCGTGATGCGGCGCAGGCGCGCGTCGCGGTAGAAAGAATAGCCGCCGGCAGTATTGGAGATGATTCCGAAATAGGCCTCGCAGCCGAGGTAGTTGATCCAGGGCAGGGGCGTATCCGGCCGCGTGATTACATATTCCCGATTCTGGTCGTCGAAGTACCCATATCTCATGATGGCAGCTTTCTGAACGGACCGCTCCGGACTGGCAAGAACTTTTAGTATAACGATATTTTACTGGCACGGAACAACTTTGAGGTGTAGATATGTAACTTGTCCGCAGGAACGTGCAGGGCGCGTAGCTCGGGCGATGTGCTGACAGTCACGTCCTCAAGTGAGGGCAATCACAGGCGAAGTTGGCGGCGAGACGAGAGGCTTGCACCATTGATCACACGCCCGGAACGGAGGGGAAACGGCATGACCAGATCCACGAGCCGCCACAGCAGTCGCATGAGAGGCCTGCCTGTCTCGCTGATTCTTCTGCCGGTTTTCTTGTTGGGAGCGATGGGAAAGGCTAATGCAGCGGAGGCGGGAAGCATACAGATAAAGGTGGATCAGGTGGGATACCTGCCGAACGCCGCGAAGGTGGCCGTGGTTACGGCGGAGGCCAAGACATTTGAAGTGAAACGCGCTTCGGACAATGTCCCGGTGTTTAAGGGCACGCTTGGACCGGCCAGCTTGGATGCGGATACGGGCGATTCCGTGCGGATTGCGGACTTCACGACGCTGCACGGGGCTGGGACTTACTATCTCGACGTGCCGCGAGTGGGGAAGAGCTGGACGTTTTCGATCCGGCCGGACGTGTTCTTGCGCACCTACTATCTGGCGATGCGCGCGTTCTACGGGCAGCGCTGCGGCACAGCCGTGGACATGGGACCGGAATTTCCCGGGCACACCCATCCGGCATGCCACTTGAAGGGAGAGTTCCACTCCTCCTCGGGGAAGCAAGGCGAGCGCGACAACATCGGCGGATGGCACGATGCGGGGGATTATGGCCGGTACGTCGTGAACTCCGGCATCACGACGGGGACGCTGCTGTGGACGTGGGAGATTTACGGGCCGAAGGTGAAGAGCATCAAGCTGAATATTCCGGAGAGCGGGAACGGGACGCCGGACATCCTGAATGAAACGCGCTGGGACGTGGAATGGATGCTCAAAATGCAGGATGAAGATGGCGGCGCGTGGCACAAGCAGACCAGCGAACATTTCCCCGGTTTCGTGATGCCGGAAGACGACCACTTGGCGAGCGAAGTGATTGGAACCGGACAGGCGCCGTACAAAAGCACCTGCGCTACGGCCGACTTGGCGGCGGTGGCTGCAATCGCCGCGCGCGTGTACGCGCCCTTCGATGCAAAGTTTGCGGCGCGCAACCTGGAAGCAGCACGCAAGGCATGGCTCTGGACGGAGAGGTATCCGAACGCGGCGTTCAAGAACCCGCCGGGAGTTAACACCGGCGAATACGGCGACAACAATTGCGGTGACGAGAGGTTGTGGGCAGCCGCGGAGCTTTGGCGGACGACGGGCGAAGCCGCCTACAACGACTATTTCGTGAAGCACTATCCCGATTTCCGATCGAGCCTGGACGCGCCCTCGCCGGAAGGCTGGAAGGAAGTTGCGCCCATGGGGCTCTGGACGTATGCGCTGAGCACGCGCCCGGGCGCGGATGCCGCTGCGGTGGCGGACATTCGAAAACGAACGGCGGCGGCGGCGCGAGCAATTGTGGAGCGCACGGGGAAGAATCCGTATCGCGTGAGCCTGCTGACGAAAGATTACGTGTGGGGTTCGAACGGAGTGGTTGCGAATTACGGGATGGAATTGCTGGTGGCGAATCTGCTGGCGCCCGATCCGAGTTTTGTGGAAAGCGCGCTGGACAATCTTCATTACCTGCTGGGGCGCAATGCGTTTTCGCTTTCGTGGGTGACGCAGGTGGGGGCGAATCCGTATCGCCACCCGCACCACCGGCCGAGCGGGGCGGGCAAGAACTCCGAACCGTGGCCGGGATTGTTGTCCGGCGGTCCGAATGCCGGGCGGCAAGACGATGCGCTGAAAAAGCTGCCGGAGGGATTGCCACCGGCGAAAATTTACGTCGATGACCAAGCCTCGTATGCGAGCAATGAGATTGCCATCAACTGGCAAGCGGCGCTCGTGTTTTTGCTGGCGGGCACGCTTCCTTGATGGAGAGGTCGCGCGGCCGCGCAGCAGTTTGCGCGGAACAGAGCCGGGAATAGGATAGAGACCGGAACGGGAAAGACGGCCGCGTGAATTCCTGGCGTGGCCGCTGCATCAGGTTGTCGCTGCTTTAGTTTGTAGAAATAGAGCGTACCGTAACGAACGACAAACTGACCGCGCGAAGGAAAGGGATAGCGCGGCAGGTCACCCCAATCGAGGTGTGCGCGTGCACTTACATGGAATTGACATTGCAATCATCATTGCCTACCTGGCGCTGTCGGTCCTGATCGGCTACTGGGTTTCCCACCGCGCGTCGCGCGATATGAGGGCGTACTTCCTGGGCGGCAACGTCATGCCCTGGTACATCCTCGGAATATCCAACGCTTCGGGGATGTTCGATATCAGCGGCACCATGCTGCTGGTCTATTGGATGTTCGTGTACGGGGTCAAGAGCGTGTGGATCCCATGGCTCTGGCCGACCTTCAACCAGGTCATCCTGATGGTGTATATGTCCACCTGGCTGCGGCGCTCGAATGTGATGACGGGCGCGGAGTGGATTCAGACGCGATTCGGGAAAGGCCGAGGCGCGCAACTTTCCCACATTATCGTAGTGATTTACGCCTTCATCAGCATCATCGGATTCTTTACCTACGGGTTCAAGGGCATCGGCAAATTTGCCGCGACTTTCCTGCCCTGGCACCTCAGCGTGAACGAGTACGCCCTCCTGCTGATTGCCATCACCGCGATTTACGTGATCAAGGGCGGGATGTTCAGCGTGGTGATCACGGAGGTGTTGCAGTTCTGCATCCTTTCGGTTGCGTCGTTCGCGGTGGGGATCATCGCGATGATGAAGGTCGCGCCGGGAACGCTACAGCGCTTCACGCCCGCCGGCTGGGGCAACATCTTCTTTGGATGGCACTTGAATCTGGATTGGTCCACTCTGGTACCGTCGGCCAATGCGCGAATCGCGCAGGACGGCTACGGGCTGTTCGGATTCTTCGTGATGATGCTCCTCTTTAAAGGCATCCTGATCAGCGCCGCCGGCCCCGCGCCCAACTACGACATGCAGCGCGTCCTTTCCTGCAAGAACCCGCGCGAAGCCTCCATGATGAGCGGGTGGGTGAACGTGGTGCTGACCTTCCCGCGGTACTTCCTGATCACCGGGCTCACCGTGCTGGCGCTGGTGTTTTTCGGCGACCAGATTCGCGCCATGGGCACGAACATGGATTTCGAGCGGATTCTTCCGTTTGCGCTGGCGCTGTTTGTGCCCGCCGGCCTGCTCGGCGTGCTGATCGCGGGTTTGCTGGCGGCGTATATGTCCAACTTCGCCGCCACCGTGAACGCCGCGCCACCCTACTTCGTGAACGATATTTACAAGCGCTTCATCAATCCGAATGCCAGCCCGAAAACCTACGTGCGGCTGAGCTATCTGAGTTCGTTCGTGGTCGTTCTGCTGGGCGTGCTGCTCGGCTGGTACGTGAACAGCGTGAACAACGTGGTGATCTGGATCGTGACGTCGCTGTGGGGCGGCTACACGGCTTCGAATGTTCTGAAGTGGTATTGGTGGCGCTTCAACGGCTATGGTTATTTCTGGGGCATGGTGGCGGGCATTTCTTCTGCACTGACCATCCCGACGCTGCTCACAAGAATCGAGCCGTTGCAGAATTTCGCGCACGCCCATTCGCTGAACCTGGAAGTCTCGGTGGGCTTTGGCGTTGTGTTCCTGCTATCGCTCATCGGCTGCTTCGCGGGTACATGGCTGACCGCGCCGGAAGATGAAGCGGTGTTGAAGGAGTTCTACCGGCGGGTGCGGCCCTGGGGCTTCTGGGGACCGATCCTGAAGAAAGTGCAGCAGGAAGATCCATCTTTTCAGAAGAACAACGATTTCTTCCGCGACATGTTTAACGTCGTGGTGGGCATCGTCTGGCAGATCGCCCTGGTAGCCCTGCCCATCTACATCGTGACGTGGAGGCTGCGGACCGCGGCAGTCGCGTTTGGCATTATCGCCATTACTTCGATCATCCTGAAGTTCACCTGGTACAACCATCTCAAGGAACTCGAACACATCAACCAATACCGTGGCCCGGCCAATGCCGCGCCAGAAACAACGCCGGCGACAGTCTAGTCTCGCGAAAGGACTCGATTTCGCAGGCGTCCAACAAAATGGGGGCATTGCCCTTTCATCGCACGAGGTCAATGGAATTGAAAACACCTGGAAGATTTTTCTTCGCCGCGGTCCTCCTTCTTGCCCTGATGGCGGTGCTTGCGGGCGGGGCCGCGAGACGTGAGTCCGTAACCGTTGATGAACTCGCGCATACCGGCGCTGGGGTGAGCTATCTCCAGAAATTGGACATGCGGCTGAACGAAGAGCATCCCCCGTTGGCGAAAGTGGTGGCCGCATTGCCGCTGGTTCTGCGAGGAGCGCATGCCGACTATTCCCATCTCTCCTGGACGCTCAGCAACGACGTGCTCTACCAGTTTTTGGGCGAGTGGGTCTTCGGTGACTGGTTCCTCATGCGGTGGAACGATCCTTACTCCACGATTCTTTGGGCGCGAGCGCCCATGTTGTTGATGACCTTATTATTGGGTCTCATTCTCTATATTTATGGCTCGCGGTTAGGCAGTGCCTGGGGAGGCTTGCTGTGTCTCTCCGCCTTCGCGACCATGCCGGCCTTTATTGCATTTGGCCCGCTCGTGATTACCGACATCGCGGTCACACTGTTCTGGGTGCTGACAGTTTGGCAACTCCCGAATATGTGGCGTTCTCCCACGCCGGGAACAGTTGTGAAATTTGGCCTGGCGCTGGCCGGCGCTTTGCTTTCGAAGTTCTCCTCGGGGCTGTTGTTCTTCGTGTTTGTTTTCTTTGCCGTGAGTTTGCGATTGAAGCCTCTGCGGGAGCAACCGGTGGAGAAAACCGAACTGCGCCGCTGGCGCCGGCGGGCATGGCGCAATCTTGCCAAAGGGACTCTCTGGGCCGCATCGTTCGTTTACATCGTGTATTTCGTCCTCTCCTGGAACCAGCCAACCGATTCATTCCAGATCATCCCGCATTTTCCCGCTTCGCTGGTCCTGCGGCGGCTGCTCATGCCGCTGTGGATCTACCTGCGCGGTCTGGTTTTCTTTGCCTTCAGCGCAGGCAGCCGGCCCACTTACATTCTCGGCCATCCTTATCCGCACGGAGTCTGGTTCTACTTCCCCGTGCTCTTCCTTTTGAAATCGCTGTTGGCGTTCCTTTTGCTGCTTCTTCTGGCCGCCGCGACGGCCTTGATTGTGAAGCGGCGTTCACCCGCGCGTTCGGCGATACCCGCCGGCATGGACCTGCACTGGCGGAGCGTCTGGGTTTCCCTGGTGGTTTTCGTCGCTGCCTGCATGCTGAACCGGTTGGACCTGAGCATCCGGCATTTCTCGATCGCGCTGGTGCTCATTGTCTTGTTGCTAGCTCCCCTCCCGCGCGCGCTGGAACTGCTGCGCGACTCGAGCCCGCAAGCGGCACGCATCGGAAACTGGCTCACGATTGTGCTCGTGCTCACGTCCATCGTTTCGGCAATACGCGTCTACCCGAACTATTTCCCTCACTTGAACATTCTCAGCATGGGACGGCCGGGCTACACCTTGGTCAACGACTCGAATCTCGACTGGGACCAGGCTCTTCCCGAAGTGGAGAGTTTCGTGCGCCAGCGCGGTCTGAAGCAGGTCCTGCTCGATGAGTATGGATTCGCAGAGCCTGAGGCTTACGTTCCCCAGGCGCTGTTTTGGGATTGCCAGCAACCTGCATCGCATGACGGCGGCCAATGGGCCGTAGTCTCCGCCAACTATATGGCGGACGCGGGTAACTGTATCTGGCTCATGCAGTATCCGCACCAGGTTCTCGCCGGTGGCAGTATGTACGCGGTCCAGCTTCCCCAGATCATTCCTGCGGCAGGCCAGCCCGGCGGGCCGCCGCTGCCCGCGGATTACCGGCATCTCGGAGGCATGCCAGAATTCGACCCGCGTTCAATCTTCTCGAAATGCATTCGCGATCCGAAGCAGATGCAGCCGACCATGGACCACTTGCGGGCGATAATGGAAGAGTATCGTAAGAAGAAATGAGAACGTCGCGGATGGCTGGTTCAGACTGCCTTGTCCCGCCAACATTGCCCAGCTTGGCCAGGAAAGCGGGGTATCTGCAAACAGTTGAAAATTTGGTGGACCTGGCCGGGATCGAACCGGCGACCTCTTCCATGCCATTTAACCCCTATTAAGAAATCTAACAACTTACAACGCCCAGAGGACCGTCTTTTTGGGGTTTTGTACCCGTAACACAGGTAAGGATCACGGGTAAAGAGCGCAGGTGAGCCACATCTCTGCGCGCTGCCCTGCGCAGTCGCCGCACGACCCCTCGCACCACCACGTAGAACCCACCCGCTCTGCTGCTCAGATGCCGAGAGAGGCACGTTAACCATCCACGGGACCCCGTAGCCACCATGTCGCGCCGACGGCACGCGCAGGCGTCCTCGGCATGGGACGCATCAATGCAACCATCTTGGCTTACGAGCGAAGTGTTCTCGCAAAAAATCCAGCCGCTGCTCGCGGGCGTCTCAACATTCCGCCATTCGATCACGGATCGGAGTGTCGCGCTGGTACGCGGGTCGGATTCGCGAAGGCTACCGCCCCCATCCACTGCACTGGGAGAAGCTGGCACGGTTAGCGGCTGTGAAGGATGACGAGAAAGAACATTAAGGCATGCCGACACCTGGCGGAGAGGGAGGGAGTCTACAGCGGTCCTGACCCGATTTTGCCAGTCTCGCTGGTCATCAGTATATTTCGGGATCGATGGTAGCGGCCGTCTCAATTACACACAACAAGTTGCCTAGTGGCCTGTCGCAGTGAGTTCGTTACTGCGGATGCGGCGGGCGGGGTCAGAGTATTTCCACTGGATAGGCCGAGCATTGGCGGAGTAGGCGTTGATGTAGCGGCGGAGTTTGCGAGCCAAGTCGGAAACCGAGGTAAAGATGCCGCGCGCGATAACGTCGCGTTCGATCCTGGCGAACCAGAGTTCGACCTGGTTGAGCCAGGACGAGTACGTGGGCGTGAAGTGAAACCGGACTCGCGGATGTTGCTGGAGGAAGTCGCGGACCGCCTGAGTTTTGTGCGCGGAGAGGTTGTCGAGGATGATGTGAATCTGTTGCCGAGGCGGACACAAGGATACAACCTCTTGCAAAAAGGCGACGAACTCGCGGCTGGTGTGGCGGGCGGCGGTTTTGCCGTGGACGCGGCCGGTGGCGGTATTGAGCGCTGCATACAAGGAGAGCGTACCGTGCCGGTAGTACTCGAAGCCGTGGCGTTCGGCGCGTCCCGGCGAGAGCGGCAGGACGGGATCGAGACGATCCAAGGCTTGAATGGCGGTCTTCTCATCGACGCAGAACACGGCGGCATGTTGGGGTGGGCGCAGATAGAGGCCGAGGATGTCGGCGGCTTTGGTTTCGAACTCGGGATCGTCGCTGACCATGTAGCGTTCGAGGCGGTGTGGCTTCAGGCCCGCTTCTTGCCAAACGCGATGCACGGCGTCTTTGCTGACGCCCAGCGCGGAGGCCAGTTTGCGGCAACTCCAGTGCGTAGACCCGTCGCTGGGCTTTCTCCGCGTGGCCGACAGGATGCGAGCGTGCAGAGCCGGAGTCAACACCCTGGGCTTCTGGCCGGGATGATAGGTGTCCAGTCCCTCGATCCCCTGCTGCCGGAAACGCTGCTTCCAGCGAATGATCGTGGGCGCAGTGGTTTGCAGCCTTTGCTTGATCGCGTTGAAGGACGACCCTTCTGCCAGCATCAGGATCAACTTGGCGCGAAACACGTAACCGGCCGGCAGAGTACGGGACTGGGCGATGCTGCTTAGGTCGGAATGCTGTTGCTGGGTGAGCAAGATTTCGCTGCCAGTGGCCATAACAGCTTTGATGCTAAGAACCTAGTAATAGTTGCTCTGCGACAGGCCACTAGTCGCGTTTGAGCGAAGATAGATGTGCTGGAGACCGCGGCAGCTACGGCCCGAAAGGGGCAATGGTGCTTGATGAGCCCGACTCCAAGCATGGGTCTGAGGTTGCGGATAGGTTAGTGATGACGACTGCGGAGCAGTGCAGCGATCTCGATCAGGAGACTGCTAGGATTCGCGCCCTCGGGCCGTGTTCTCCGGCGACAAGGAGAAGATCATGGCGAAGCGAAAAGAGAAGCAAGAGCGCAGATCGATGATGTTGGAGCCGGACGCGGCGGGCATCGATATTGGCGCGGAGGAGACTTACGTCGCGGTACCACCGGATCGTGATGAGGAGTCGACGCGTCGATTCAGCAGCTTCACCGGCGACGTACATGCACATGCCGATTGGCTCGGGCGGTGCCGGATTCAGACCGTGGCGATGGAGTCGACAGGGCGTGTACTGGATCCCGTTGTTTCAGATCCTGGAGGAGCGCGGGTTCAAAGTGTATTTAGTCAACGCCCACTATCTGAAGAGTGTGCCCGGACGCAACAGCGACCTATCCGACTGCCAAGACGGCACCGTCGGGCGAAGTTACGTTAGTTCAGTGACTCCAAATCTTCGGCATTTACGTAAACCGCGAGTGCCTGTTGAATGGCAACAATCGAAAACACCATGCGCGCCTTATGGTGCTCGGGAAACACGGTGCCCAGACGCCCGGCAAGAGGTCCGTGCATGACCTTGGCCCGGCATCCGTTGCCTCCGGTCACGTGCGACTCAACTCGGTATTCCTTCATATTGACCTGCATTAGTTCAATGTCATTCTCAGGGATGCGAACGGGGCCGCCGCCATCCTCCACAAAGCCCACGACGCCCGCAATTGTCAATACGTAAATACGATCAGCTAAATCCATACGAGCAAATGCGTATGAGGAAAACAGCGGGAAGCCAACTACGCGAGTTTGTCGATTGTTCCAGTGCCGCGCGACACGGCAGAGCGGAACAAAGAATTCGATTCCTCCGGCTTGCAGTCTCTCCGCGACTTTCTTTTCATGGTTGAATTGCGTGTAGATAGCACGCCACTGCCGACGAGAACCGTTTATGGTGCGTTCAGAAGACGCCTGACAGGACATGATAAGACCTCTTGTCCTTGCCGGTTAGCTGTATGTCCGAATGTTAAACGAGCGGCCGACCCTTGCGCGATGCGCCCACACTCCATTATCGGGACCACTCCGGCCCGAGGCTTAGCGATCATGGCCTGATAATTTCGGGCTAGAGCTGGTCCAGTGATAGCGACAACGACCGGCGCTGACAGAACGGAATCAGTCCCCAGGACTGCCACCGGCTGGTGGTCCCAATAAAGATTTCGCCGTCCGGGTTCGATAGAGCATTACCGGCATATCCACAAGCGTTGGGACTTCATGCCGCACATCGGCCGCACTCGGCCTTAACGGCACGTTCTCCATGCTTCCGGGCTGATCTGAACACGCATAGGTGAATTGCGGCACGATCTGTTTGAGTTGGACCAGGATGGAGTCTCGTGTGCCGAGCGACACGGCGGCATAAAGCTGGTCAAGGCCACGTTTCAACGCCGGCCAGGCGAGCCGGACACTTTCGGTACAGGCTATTTTTTCACAGGAGCTGGGCAAGACGCGCTCATCGGGATAGAAGAGCTCTTCGAAGAGTTTTTCGCCCGGACGGAGGCCGATAAACTTAAATTCCTGGCCGGATTTGCCGGAAAGGCGCAGCAGAGTCTTCGCCAAGTCCGCGACCCGCACCGGCTTCCCCATATCGAGCACCAGGATGTCGCCGTTGCGGCCAATGACATAGGCCTGCAATACCAGGCTGACGGCCTCGGAAATGGTCATAAAGAACCGGGTTATTTCCGGGTGCGTGATGGTGATGGGCTGGTTCTGACGAATCTGTTCCTGGAAGAGCGGAATCACGCTGCCGCTCGATCCGAGGACATTGCCGAAGCGGACCGACACGCAGCGCATCCGTCTTCCCGGCCAAGCGGCGAGAATCAATTCCCCCACCCGCTTGGTGCAGCCCATAACGTTCGCCGGGTTCACGGCTTTGTCGGACGAAATCATCACAAACGTCGAGCAGTTGGAACTCTCTGCCACGTTCAACAATGCCAGCAGGCCGAAGACATTATTGCTGACCGCCTCGTCCACATTGGATTCCATGACCGGCACGTGCTTGTAGGCGGCGGCATGGAAGACGATCTCGACCCTGTAGGTCAGGAATATTTTGCGCATGCGCTCCGGGTTCGAGAAGTCGGCGACACAGAATACCTTGTGGTCGTTGACATCGTTGTTGTCGTCGCCGTCGTCCCGGGCAAGCTGATGCTGCAAGTGGAAGATCCCGTTTTCATTCTGGTCGAGACACACGAGCAGTTTCGGTTTGTAGGTTCTGATTTGCCGGCAGAGTTCGGAGCCAATCGACCCCGCGGCGCCTGTGACCATGACCACGCGGTCCCGAATATGCTCGCGCACCGATTCCAGGTCGAGGTCGACGGGGATGCGTCCCAACAGATCCGTGAGTGAGACTTCTCGAACCTGCTGCAGGGTGACTCGACCGGCGATCAATTCCGCCATTGCCGGGACGGTTCGGAAGGCAGTGCCCGCTTCCTTGCAGATCGCCACCAGACGGCACATCTGGTCCTGAGTAGCCGAGGGAATCGCAATCAGGACTTCGTCGATTCTCTGCTGGCCAACCACTCTGGCCAGAGCCTCGACCGGGCCAAGCACAGGCACGCCCAGAACTCGCAGCCCTTTCTTCAGGGGATTGTCATCGACACAGCCGATTACTTTATAGCCGGTTTCCACTTCCTGGATTTCGCGAATGATCATCTGGGCAGCATGTCCCGCACCCACCAGGATTAGACGTTTCGAGGTCGAGTCTCGCCGTACGGTTTCCGCCAGCAGGCGTGAGAGTACGCGCACGCCGGTCAAGAGCGTAAAAGTGATCAATGCCTCCAAAGCATAAATGGATAGGGGAAAGCCTTTCATCCCCAAGCCGTAGCGCACGATGAGGAGGAACGCAAACGAACCGGTGACCACGGCTTTCAGAGACGTCCACCGCATCGCTCATCCCGGTGTGCCGCCACCACCCGTGCATAAGGTTGAAGAATGGCATGACCACCAGGCGAACCATAATGAGTATGGGAGCCGCCGTCCACAGCTGGCTCGAGTCCGGCAGCCGGAACTCGAAGCGCAGGAGCCAGGCGCATACCAGAGAGCAGAGGATCAGACCAATCTGCGATACGAGCACCAACAGAGACCGGCAACGGAACAGCGCCGGGGATTTCTTGCCGATTTTTCTCATACTCCGACTAGGACACTTCCTTAGTTTTGAACTGTTCTTGATTGATCGTCATTTGTGGGCATTTCCTTTAGCAGATGGCGCAACTTCATGAGCGGGATGGAACGGCGCGACGATTTCCAGCTCGGGGCGGGCCGGACCTCAAGTCGGCGGATACCCCGTCCCGGGAATCGAATGGGGAACGAATGGAGTCCTAGTGTTGTACGCCCTCCGCCTTGAGCACTCTCCACAGGGTGAGAGCTAGGATCTTCAAGTCCAGGAGAAGCGACTGCGCCGCCATGTATTCGGCGTCGTAACGAACCTTGAGGGGAATCGCCAACTCGTCGCGGCCATTGACTTGAGCCCAGCCCGTAATTCCGGGAACCAGACGATGCACTCCGTAAGCGGTACGAAGCGCGACCAGATCGTCCTGATTAAAGAGCGCTGGACGAGGCCCCACCAGGCTCAGATCGCCGCTCCAGACGCTGACCAGTTGGGGCAATTCGTCGAGGCTGGTCTTACGCAACAGGGCTCCGATCGGGGTTAGATAGCGCTCCGGCTGCTGCAATAAATGGGTCGCTACCTGCGGCGCGTCGACGCGCATCGTCCTGAACTTGGGCATGACAAAAAGACGATTGTCTTTTCCCACACGCTCGGACCAATGCAGGGCGGGGCCGGGAAACGTCAGCCGTACCGCTAGCCAGCAGAGCAGGAATAGAGGACTGGACAGGACCAAGAGCGTTCCCCCCAGAACCAGATCAATACTGCGCTTCCATGCGGGCAGCCGGCGTGCCGAAAGCGAGGGAGACGACGCGACGGTGGTTGTGCCCATGGTTTTGCCTGTCGTTCTAGCTATCGTCCTAATTCCAAGAAACCTGAACCACCGGGTCGAGGGAGGCGTCCGGAGGGTCGTAGGCAGAAAATCCGAGACTGACGAAGTCGAACGCCTTCGGAGGCCCCCGGTCCCTTGATTGCGCGCTTGTCGGAACTCAGGCAGTATGCCGCGTGCTTGAAGCAATCCCGACGATTGAGCCATCCCCAAATACAGCCGACAGGGACTGCGCGCCCCGGGGCCTACTTGTGAACGGGGACCAGACGGCGGGACGCTCGGGATCAATTTTCCGCCAAGTACCAGTCCGCTGTTGCCCGCAGTCCGTCCGACATTAAACACGGCGGACTCCATGCGAGTTCGCGGCGAATTCTGGAACTGTCGATGACGAGTGACCCGAGCAGGCTATTCAACTGCTTTGATTTTCCAGTAAGTCTTCCCAAGACTCGCAGACAACCGAGGGGAAGAGGGATCAACGTCGTTCGTCGTCCCAAAGCGTCGGCTATACGGCAGATTAACTCCAGTGTGGAAACGTCCTCGCCATCGCTTACCAGGAACGTTTGCCCGGTGGCGCCCGGATGCTGGGCACAAGTAACAATCGCGTTCACCAGGTTACGCACATAAATTAAGCTGCGGCGCCCGGATATGGCCCCCAAGGGAAGTGGCAGCCCGCTGTCGACGAGCTGAACCAGCCGCACGAAGTTTCCCGGCTCGCCCGGGCCATAGACGATCGGCGGACGAATGATCACGATCTCGAGGGCCGAGTCGTTGGCTATGGTCCGCAGTTTCTGTTCTGCCGCCCACTTGGACATGGTGTAAGCGTCATGAGGATGCGGCACGTCGGTTTCCGTGAACGGACGGCCATTCGTACTTCTTCCATTGACGCCCACGGAACTCAGGTAGACGAACCGCCTCACTCCGGCTCTTACGGCGGCCCTGGCCAATTGCTCAGTGCCGGCCGTATTGACGCGATGAAATTCGCTCACGGCCCTGGCAAAAGACTTGTCGATCACATGGACGTGGGCCGCCAGATGAACCACGACACTGATCCCATCCAGCGCTTTAGACCAATCCGTCGACTCCCCGATATCGCCCACCCGGCAAATCTCTTGCGACGGCGGGTGGGCTCCGTGCCATGGAACGGGCGGCGAAGCTTCGGGCGGCAGACTGCGAACTGCCCGCCGAACCGGAATGTTCAGGTCAGCCAGCGCAGTGCAGGTCGCGCGACCAACAAATCCATTGGCGCCGGTGACCAGCACCTTATTCGTCATTGCCGGCGAAATATGTTTGCCAGATTCCATTTTGAGGGGCACAAACTTAACTTCGGCGATGATCCGGCCAGAGCTTAAGATGGAACCAAGGCCAGCTCATTCGCGCCTTTCACTCAGTTCCGCGTAAACTCCTTGCGTTTTTTGGACCGTGTCTTGCCAGTCGAACTTCTGGGCCCGCGCTCTTCCCTGCTGAATCAATTGGCGCCTCAGGGGTTCGTCCCCCAGGAGCCGCACCAGCGCGCTGCCAATTGCTTCCTCGGAAGAGGGGTCAACGAGCATTGCGGCGTCACCGGCAATTTCACACACCGAGGTACAGTTGGAGGCGATGACCGGGGCTCCGCAGGCCATTGCCTCCAGCACTGGGAAACCAAATCCTTCGTAGAGAGTGGGGTATAGGAAGCAGCGCGACGCCGAGTAAAGCCAAGCCAATAATTTCTCCGGCACGTACCCTGCGAACAACACTTTTTGGTCTAGACCCAGTTGACGAACCAAACCATACGCAGCGGAGGAGCGCCAATCGCGGAGCCCGACGATTACCAGTTTTTCCTGATGGGGGAGCTCGCGCCAGCGCGACGCGTACGCGCGGATCGCCGCCATTGTGTTCTTCCTCGGATCGCCGGCGCCCAGAGCCAGAATGAAAGGCGATTCGAGGCTCTGACCGCCAATCTCCTTGGGCGGCAAGGCGATCGCGTCGCACGAGCCGAAGCGCGGGTCAATTCCCTCATGGATTACCCGAATGCGATCCGGGATAATCCTCAGGTATTGGACGATCTCTTGCTTGGAGAATTCCGAGACTGCAATGATGCAGTCCGCGCGACGCGCCACTCCCGGCACCACCATCCTGCGGTAGAACTTCCCCAATCGTTGGCGGACTACTTTGGAGGCCGATAGGACGGTACCCGGGAGGAGGTACATTACATCATGGATAGTGATAACCAGCTTGATGTGGCTGGGGAGAGCGCTGGGGGCGGTGTTGGCCGGACAATGCAAAAGCTCAAGACGATCTTGATGCGCCCACAAGGGCAACACCAACTGCTCCCAAAGAGGATACGGCAGGCCGGCAGGATTGCGAAACTGAATCTTGTTATTGCGGCAGCCTCGCCATGGGAGGAACATCTGCGGATCGCCATAAATGACATAGTCATTGTCATTAGATCGGTCATTGGACCGGTCATTGCACCGGTCAGCGGATTCGTCAGCCTGGATCAGCCGTGAGACGAGTTGCAAGATATACTTCCCGATCCCGCGAAGCTCATAGGACACAAAGTGGGCGTCAATTCCGATGCGCATGGTTGCTGGACTGCGCGTTAGCGGGTTGCGAGTCACTGGATTCGGAGTTGGCGGATTCGGAGCGGCGATCGAGCAGTTCTTCGTAGAACAATTCCAGTCGCTCAGTGGTTTTCTCCCAACTGTAGTTCTCCGCGACCAGCCGCCTCCCACGCTCCGATAACGCCGCCGCCAGCGCCGGATTCTCCAGCACGCTGCGGACGGCCTGGACATACTCGGACACGTCCCGGGCTACGAGAAAATCTTTTCCTGGCTTTCCCTGGATGCCGGTGACCATGGGAGAAACCACCACCGGGGTGCCGCAGGCCATGGCTTCAAGGGCCTTGCAATGCATTCCGTTCCCTCCGACACGAATGGGTGCGACCGCCACATCCGCCTCGAGCAGGTGCTGACGGAGATCCGATACGAATCCCGTCACCTCCACCTCGGGAAACTGGCGCGCCACCCGCCGGAGGCTCGGGCCGGGACTGGTGCCAACGATTCGGAGGCGTGCCTCCGGCAAGACTTGCCGCAGCTGGGGCCAGATCTCGTTGAGCAGAAAGATGGCGGCGTCCTGATTGGGGCGATAAGCGAAGTTACCGGTGAAGATGATTACTTTGCGCCCGTTGGGGGCTGATCTCGAGCGCAGGGAAACATCCGCACCCACGGGGACTACCGTCACGTTCGGCGCATTCAGTCCTTGCCGATCGGCCTCGGAAACGACAACGACGCCGTCAAAGCTCTGGCAGATGCGTTGCTCAAAACGACGCATGCGCTCTGCTTCCATCCTCCAGACTCCTCGCACCGGCCACCCCGCCTTGTCCGCTCGCCGCTTCATGGTCAGGGATAGGGTGTCAATCATCTCGCACACCTTCACCATGCCTTCGAGGCCGATGGTGTGATTCGCGGCGCGCGATAATACGGTGTGAATCACATCGAACTTGTGTTTCGCCAGGATCTCCCGCAGCCTCTTTTGGTACGCGCGCGACGAATAGTAGAGCACTTGCAGCGGCAAGGAACTGAGGGCGCCGCCGGGCATGCTGGCGTAGGAGCGCCACCGCGGCAGAGGGACGGTATGGACCTCCACGCAGTGCTCTTTCAAGTGGCGTACGTATGCCATCTCCTCGGGCCCTTCGACAAACGAAAGCAGCGTAATCTCGTGTTTTCGCGCCAGGTGCTGGATGCGAAAATACGGCAGCAATCGGTCGCCGCGCAGTGGCGGATATGGGAAGCGTGCGGTTGTGTACAGAATCTTCATCCGGGTCTCTGTCTGCCTGGGGCCGACTCCGATTCTAGGTCCATGCGTGCAGCATCACTGGCCGCGGTTGGCCGGCATTGTAGGAAAGACCCTTGATCCGAAACTGCCAACCACAGGATTCATCACAAAAGCATGGTTTGCTCATCACCGCCAAGTTCGATAGCACCATTTAGATTGCAACACGGAGGGCCGAAGGCCACTCTGCCCTTTACCTAGCTAGACGATAGCGCAGGTGGTCGCGTCCTCTCGTTTTTGAGTGTTGTTGTGAATCGGGCCAACAGCGTGCCAAATGTAATGGAAAGCGCCACCACCTTAGCTGAGAATCCATTCGCAGAGTGCGCGGCAGCGTCGAGCGCGCGTTCCACGGCTCCCGTGTTTGTGCTGGGCAGCGGGCGCTCGGGAACCAAGTTCCTGTACGACACATTACTTTCCGCAGGAGGCTTCGCCGTCTTCCATGCGGAGAGTAAAGCCTTCAATCTGCTCGGCCCGTGTTTCGGCAACCTAACCCATCGCTGCAACCGACGTCATCTGCTCGACGCCTTCTACACTAGCGGTGTGTTTCATCTGACTGGACTAGACCCCAAGGAAATCGAAGAGCGCGTGATGACAGATTGCCGCAACGCCGGCGACTTCCTTCGCGTCGTAATGGAAGCCATCGCTCGCAGGCAAGGCGTTCACCGCTGGGCCGACACTACGCCGCAGCACTTGCTCTATCTTCCGTTGATCAAGAAAGTGATTCCTAATGCGCTCGTCGTCCACATAATTCGCGACGGTCGCGACGTTACCGCCTCGATGCACCGCATCGGCTGGATTCGTCCGCTGCCCTGGGACCGCAACCGCGCCTTCCTGGCGCGCGCCATCTTCTGGCGATGGATTGTGAGCAAAGGCCGGCGTTATGGCCAGGCGCTGGGCGGCGATTACCTGGAAGTTCATTACGAGGATCTGGTGCAAAATCCGCGCGAAACGCTCGGGCGCATTGGCAAGTTCATTGAACAAGATCTGGACTATGACCGCATCCAGCAGGTCGCGCTGGGAACGGTTCGCAATCCGAACTCTTCGTTTCGCGGCGATGGCAAGGAGATTGAATCCGCCACCATCGGCCGTTGGAGGCGCATGTTCACTCCGCAGCAGGTCCGCAACCTCGAGTCGAGCATCGGCGACCTGCTCGTCGACACCGGATACGTACTCGAAACGCCGCCCGCAGAGCTGCGTTCATCCCTTCCCGTGCGTTTCATGAATTTTCTGTACCCGCTATATTTCGACTCCAAACTTTGGCTGAAATCGAATACTCCGCTCGCCCTCATCGCCCGCAAGAGAATCTGGCTTCGCCGACTCCGAGAGGACTATGCCAAGCCTGAACCTAAGTAGCAACGTGCGGAAACTGATGGCAGATGTTCCACCCTAGGTAATGCCCTATCTTCCTGGTTTCGACTCTACGTCCAGGCATGAAGCATCACTGGCCGCGGTTGGCCAGCATTATAGGAAAGACCTTTGATCCGAAATTTATACTCGGGCACGAGTCCTCGCAGAAAAGCGGCCATCTCTTTCCAATTGTTTCCGGGATGATAAACGGTAAATGCAATCTTCGGCCGGTCTCTTTGGATGATCGTCCGTGCCCCCTTCAGCACTTCGAATTCATACGACTCCAGGTCTCCCTTCATAAAATCGACCCGTGTGTTTGTCCTGGCCGCCCAGGCGTCCACGGTTGTTATGTCGATGGGTATTCCGTCGTCCATTCTGACGAATCCATACAGCGAACTCCCGGAGAGAAAGGCCTTTCCCTCTCGACTGCCCAGTGCAGCGGGAACGACGGTCGCGTTCGGAGCATTACCGAACGTGCGCTGAAGGCTGCCGGCAAAGTCCTGGGATGGTTCGAAGATCGCTACCCGGCCGGCCCGTTCGAGTACGCTCAGCGCAAATAGGCCCTCCGCGGCTCCGCAATCCAGCACCACATCGCCCGCTCGGACTCTGGTTTCGGGCACTTCGTAGTGGTGCCAGTCTTCTTCGTGCAAGCAGTCGGTTGCGGCCTTGTACAAGTCGAAAAGTCCTAATTTTGTGGGCCAGAATAAGGGGGATTCAATCCCCCGAAAATAAACCTGCTGATATTCGCCCGCCTCTACAATCCGGGAAACATAACGCGGCCCAATCGCGGTGCATCGAGGCTTCAAGACACCCCGGGCCAAGGTCTCCCCGAAAGCGATCGGGAAGTCCTTTCCCGCCGCGAAGTAGCCTTTCAATAAGTTGGTGCGGTTACGTAACTGGCCCAGCGACATTCGCACCTCCAATTCCCTCATCGGCCATAAGGCCTCGACTGTATGTGCCCGATCTGCGTCCCAGGTTTGGGCTGACTGACGTACGCCAGGGCGACGAGGGCAGGAATAAAGTAATAAAGGCCAAGGGACGTGGCCGCGTTGAAATCGCTTCGCAGCCAGGTAAACAAGACGACGACACAGCTGGCATACAATATGACCCGGCCGAACTCGGTCGTCGCTCTCATGGATCTATACACGGCAGAACTGAGGGCGCCAGTCAGCGCCATACCCAAAATGAGTCCCAGCCAGGAGAAGTTCAAATACCACTCCCCCCAAGCTCCCAGCCCAGTCACTAAGCCGCTGTCATATGAGCCGGGGGAGGATTGCCGCGTAAACAGAGCATCGGCGCCCAGAGGCTTCGATGGCATCAAAACACGGGGAACCGGCTTGAAAATCACAGGGGTGAAAGTCGAGCCGAACTGATAAGGAAGTTCCGCTGGCGTCATCGAAATGACTTCGGAAAGGTTGGAGAGTTCTTCCAAGTTGGATACCACATAGCGCAGAACAAGTTTGTCTTGCTCACCGGCGAGTTGGACCAATTCGCCGGTCTCTTCCAGGTTATTCTCTGGGGAAATCCATTCCCGATAAAAGCCGGCGACTCCGAGGTAAGACAGCACCAACAAGAAAAGGATCGCGACTTGGGAGACTTTGATTCTGCTCTTCTTGTAATGCCAACTGAGCGTCAACATCATCAAGGAGAGCACGGTAAAGTATCGGCCGAGGAAAAAGGTGGACAATAGTGCCAAGATACAATAGAGCGCCGTCCAGAGAGCTCGGCGGCCATTAGAGAGCCAGGCGCCAAGCTGGATCAGCGCACCCACTTGAAGGAGCAGGCAAGTCCAAAGTAAGTAGAAGAACCAGGGCGTCATCTCCTGGGGACCCTTGATGTCGGGATCTACCAAGAGGAAGTAGAGGAGAGATCCACCGAAGAAACGCATAGCCGCGAAACCAGCTAGACCGAGAAGCAGAAAGAGAAGACTTGCGACATTGGCCCGCTCCAGGTTCCAGCCACGATCCAGCCAAATCCTCCGGCGCATAACGAACTTTTTCGAGCTGAACTTATAGCCTAGGGCAAAACAAACGAAGCCCAACATCGCAGCCGAAAGACCTCTCCAGATGGCTGCCTGGGCGGGGTCAAACCAAGCGTCGTCCAGCCACGCGGCGAAGAGAGCGCGAACCGGATAGAAAATCATGAAGAGCGCGAAGGTCAGGTGCAAGGGCTCGAAGAAGTCGAATTGCTTTTCGATTCGGCATACCCGCGTCAAGGCGGTGGCCCCGACGATAATCAGAACCGAGTACCGGATGATTCGTTCCGTTGGGTTGTGAACCGGCTGCAAAGCTTCAAGAAAGAGAACGATCAGCGCGAGGGGGATCAACCAGACCCACCCCGGCAAGAACGGGCTTTCGGAAACGGTTGCGCGAGTCATCTCTACACTGTCTCGGTTGCGCGCGGCTCTTCAGACGCGTGAAAGCTCGCTCTTGGAGAGCCTGCAATGGGAATGCCGATGGCCGCGGACGGAGCCCAGATGGCATGGGCGAGCCTCAGCACGTGGGTGCGTTCCGATGGACCGATGAGGAGGATGGTGCCGCCATAGACCACGGTCCCCAGCGCCATGCGGAGAATCCAGGAACGGCCGAGGAGAACCATCACCGCTGCCATCAAAGCGCTGGCCAGGACTGGCTTGAACAGATACTGCACCCAGTGGAGCCGTGAAACGCGCCGGAATTGGAACCAAAGACATAGCGTGATGAGCGCCGAACTCGTCAAACGAGCCAAACCCGCGCCCATCAGGCCTAGCTTCGGAATCAGCGCCAGATTCAAAACGACGCTCAGGGCTGCGCCCAATCCCATCGCCTTCATGTATTCTGTTGCGCGGTCGCAGGCCATCAAGGCAAATCCCCAGTTCATCCCGATGAGCTCGATGGCGACAGCCCAGATCAAAAGTTGGAATGCGATCGTGGCGGCCTGGTACTCCGGCCCGTACAGACTAATCAGGATGGGCCCGGCCAAAACTGTTCCGCCTACCGCCATGGGAATCGCGAAAAGGATGGTTAGTCGGAGAGAGGATGTTATGAGCCAGGGCAGCCTCTCGCTGGCCTGCTTGTAGTAGCGCGAGATGACCGGGAAGGTGCTCTCAAAAAACAGCCCTCCCATGACTAAGACGAAAGCGACCGATTTGTAGGCGGCACTGTACCAGCCGACGTAAACGGCGCCCCGCAGGAAGCCTAACACCACGGTGTCGGTCAAGTAGTAGACCTGCAAAAGCATGAAAGCAAATCCGAGGGGCAGGGATTCTCGCATCGCCCTTTTCCAGAAGGCAAGCTCGACTTGAGGCCGCAGAGATCCGTAATCTCGCCGGAAGAGGGCCAATCCCAGAAGGGCGGCCAGGACGGTAGCAAAGAAAAAGAAAATGGGTATCCGCAGGACATGAGCTGGCTGCTTGACGCAAAATAGAATCAGGGCAAGATAGGGGATTGCCCGGACAATCTCGATCACGCCCACCACATTCATCCGCTCTACACCCTTGAATGCCCAGTCCATCAGCGCGGCCGTCGGGAACAAAGAGAAACCAAAGAGGACGATCAAGATTTTGAGTTGCCGGTCAAGCGTCACCAGATAAGTAAATACAAGCAGCAATAAGAAGGACGCCAGCGTGAGGGCCATGCGGAGAGATAGAATGGCGGCAACTTGGCGCTGAATTTGACCGGGATGCCGAGCCACCTCGCGGGTGCCGAAGGTCATCAGGCCGAGGTGAGTCAGCAGCGTCGAATAGGTGAAGATCGCCAGCGCGAAATTGACTTGTCCAAAGGACTGCACGCCCAATCGACGGGCAATGTAAACCAGCGAAACAAAGGTCAGGAGCCGGCTTGCGGCATACGAGGAAGCGAGAAACGAGTAGTTCTTGAACACTCGGACGCTCGCCGGGTTCGCACTCGCCGGGTTCAGACTCGCCGGGTTGCGAGCGCCGCTGGGTTGTTCCGGCATGGCCGCTATCATGATGTTCTCGGGGAACCGTGCTGGGGGAAACGTCAAATCGTGAATCGTCGGATCGTAATTCGTCAGATCAGGGTGAAGTGAGGCAGGGGAACAATAAACCTCCCGCCGCCGAGCAAGTAGTTCTTCTCACGATCGCGGAATTCCTCAATGAAGTGCCAGGGCAAAACCAGGAAGTAATCCGGCTTGGCAGCCCGCGCCTGCTCTTCCGAAATGATGGGAATGCGGGTTCCGACCGTTACCTTCCCCCATTTGTCGGGATTGCGTTCGGAAGCCGCGGTGATCAGCCCGTGGTCCAGTCCAAAGTACTGCAACATGACGTTTCCCTTGGTGGATGCGCCATAGATGGCCACCTTTTTGCCGCGCTGCACCTGCTCGCCGATGAACCTGGAGACGTCATCCTTGATTCGTTCCACCCAAGCGGCAAACTCCCGGTAAGTTGCGACCTCGCCCAGCCCCATCTTGGCTTCCCGGGCGCGCAGCGCGTTCACACGTTCTGTGGCGAGCCTGCGATACGCCGCGTCGCCGAAGCAAGTTTCAGCGGCGCCGCAATTCCGGACAAAAACCCGAAAGCTTCCTCCATTGACGTCATTCAACTCGACATCCGAAACCGAGAAGTCATGCAGCTTCAGCAAGTACTCGAGTGATTCCAAGGAGTAGTACTCCAGGTGTTCGTGACAGATATTGCCAAAATCGTGTTGTTTGAGCATGAGCGGCAGATAACTCATTTGCACCACCCACAGTCCATCCGGATCCATGATCTTCTTAATATCGGAAACGAATTTGTTCGGGTCTTCGAGGTCATAGAACATCGCGATGGAAGTCACGATCTTGGGCCGCCGGCCTTTCAGGTCCGGATCCCGCTGAAAAGCGTCAGCCTCGAAGAAGCCGCCGATTACCTTGTCGGCGATCTTTCGCGAAAAAACTGCCAGGTTTTCGGCAGGGTCGAAGCCGATTCTGTAGATGCCCGGCGTGAGGTACGAGGCCAACAGAGTGCCGTCGTTACACCCGATGTCGACGACCGCCTCTCCTGCTTGCAGGTTCAGCAGCCGCTCGGCCGTGTTGGCGATATCGGCGAGAGCACTCCGCATCGTCTGATTGGTGCCCGAACGATACCAATAATTCTGATACATGGCTTCGCCCGGGACCGTGTGTCGCAATTGCAGTAACCCGCATCGTCTGCAGAGCACCAGTTCGAGCGGAGCCTTGAGGCCATCGGGTTGCTCGGGCGAAAGAAAGTTCGAGATATACTGTTCGCCCAGAGAAAGAATGGGGGTAAGTTGTCCTGCACAAACTCGGCAAGTATTCCGGATATTCACGCACGCACCTCTGGTTACGATAGACTGTCTTGAATTGCGGTCTTCCCTTGACTGGTCGCAGAACTGGATTGATTCGAGAGAGTGTGGCGAGCGTGAATTTTTCCGGAGCGGACCGTCTGCAGATCGGCGTCCACCATCATTCGCACCAGATCCTGAAACCCAACCGCCGGTTTCCAACCCAGAACACGATGGGCTCTGGCTGGGTTCCCCGCCAGCAGTCCAGTGTCGGCTGGCCGACTATCGGCGACATCCTCGATCACAAAGTCCCGATAATCCAACCCTACGTGGGCAAACGCCGCCGCGCAGAAATCGCGCACGGAATGGGTTTCCCCGGTGGCGATAATGTAGTCATCCGGCTGCGCTTGCTGCAGCATCAGCCACATCGCCCGCACATAGTCGCCCGCGAACCCCCAGTCACGCCGGGCGTCCAGCGGGCCCAAACGGAGTTCCTTTTCCTTCCCCAGGCTGATCATGGCCGCTGCCCGGCTGATTTTGCGAGTGACAAATTCAAGTCCGCGCCGCGGGCTCTCGTGATTGTAAAGAATGCTGGAACAGGCAAATAACCCCTCATGCTCCCGGTAAACGACCGTTGTCCAGTGACCGTAAGCCTTGGCAACGCCGTATGGATTCCGGGGCTGGAATGCCGTCGCTTCGGTCTGTGGCGTTTCCAGCGTGTTCCCGAACACCTCACTGCTGGATGCCTGGACAAAGCGCATGCGGGGATCGATTTTGCGGATGCCGTCGAGTAGGCGCGCGACGGTGAGTCCGTTGAGATCTCCGGTCGAAACGGGCTGCGTCCATAGATCGCGGCTCGACGCGCGCGCTGCCAGGTTGTATACCTCATCCGGTCTGTACCTGCGCAGAAGATCCTCGACGAACTCCTGGCTCAGCAGATCAGTCTCGACAATTTCGATCCGGTCACGAATCTGCAGAATGAGCTGCTGGTCGGAAGATCGATCCGGGGTTGTGCCGATCAGGCGGTATCCCTTCGCCAAGAGAAACTCGGACAGGTACGAGCCGTCTTGGCCGTTGACTCCAGTAATGAGCGCAGTAGGCATTTCCAATTTAAGCGCGGGATTTCAGGAAAGACGGTTCAGTCGCGGGCCGAGGCGCTGCGCGCCAAACGGCCACTCAGTTGGTCTTCAAGTAGTTGGGTATCGGAATCCACCATCAATGTTACTAAGTCATAAAACTTGACCTTGGGACGCCAGCCCAAGATGCGCTCGGCTTTGCTGGCGTCGCCCTCAAGATGATCGACCTCAACCGGGCGGAAATATCTGGGATCGATTTCGACATACCTTTCCCAATCGAGACCGGCACAGGCAAAAGCGGTCTCCAGAAATTCGCGAACGCTATGGGTCTCGCCGGTGGCCACGACAAAGTCGTCAGGGCTGTCGAGCTGCATCATGCGCCACATGGCATCGACATATTCCGGGGTGTAGCCCCAGTCGCGCTTGGCGTCGAGATTGCCCATGTAGAGCTTCTCCTGCAGGCCAGCGCGAATGCGCGCGACTCCCCGGGTGATCTTTCGGCTCACGAAGGTCTCTCCGCGCCGTGGAGATTCGTGATTGAAGAGAATTCCGTTGCAGGCAAAGAGGCCGTAACTTTCCCGGTAATTTACCGCCATCCAGTGGGCATAGAGCTTGGCGCAAGCATAAGGGCTGCTCGGCCGGAAAGGGGTGGTCTCGGACTGTGGATACTCAGGGGTTGTGCCAAACATCTCGCTGCTGGAGGCTTGGTAGAACTTGGTCTTGAAGTTTACGACGCGGATTGCCTCCAAGAGCCGGATGGTCCCGAGGGCGGTGACGTCGCCAGTGTATTCGGGGATCTCAAAACTGACTCTCACATGGCTCTGAGCGCCCAAGTGATAGATTTCATCCGGCTGAATCTGGCAGAGGAGTTTGATCAAACTGGTCGAATCGGACAGGTCGGCAAAATGCAGGAACAACCGAGCCTCACGTTCGTGCCAATCTGGCAGGATATTGTCGATGCGGGCGGTGTTGAAGCTGCTCGATCGCCGCTTGATGCCATGGACCTCGTAGCCCTTAGGGAGCAGCAACTCCGCAAGATAGGAACCATCCTGTCCCGTAATGCCGGTAATCAACGCTCGTTTCATCTTCAGCTACCATCCTTTTCCTGTCACTTCCACCCGCATCGATGACTTGACCCAGTTACAAGTCAGTCGGCACATCAGGCGCTTATTGCAGTTTTTCTATTGCATCTGGAGGTTCTCGCCTGGGTCTCCAACTGCAGCCGATTCATCCGCCGGATGGGCGCCGTTGCCGTTCCTGGAAAACCAGGGCAGCCGCGCGGCCGCCGTCCGGAAAACCTCCTGGGCAAAGACTTTTCGCGGATCGGCGGCATCCGCCTGCTGCCATGTCGCATTCGCCAACACCCAGATCACGGCAAAGGTCATCCCCACGGCCGTTCCTAAAAGGACGATTGCCATGCGGGGGGGGAACGATTTTTTGGTCGGGACCACCGCGGCGTCGAGCACCTTCACCGATGGAATCTCTTTGGCTTCTTCGACCTTCGCCAGCTCGTACTGCTCGGTAAGAAGCTCGTAGACGGTCTCCTCGATCTTGGTCTGGCGGTACAAGTCGGAGTAGGTCACGCCCAGGATGGGCAGCTTGCGAATCGATGGATAGAGCGCGTTGTCAATCTTGGCGTCACCGGACATGTCACTGCCGCCCAGCTTGTCGAGCTGGTGGCGAAGCTCATTGACGCGCGCTTCGAGCGAGCGCACCCGCACGTTGTTGGAGGTGTACATCTGTTGCAGTCCGCTGAGCTCGGACTCGGCGGCGATGAGCTGTCCTTGCAGGGTCGCGGCGGCCTCCATCATGGCTTTTCCCTGGGCTGGAATATCGATGGCCGTGTTCTTGCTGGCAAAATCGCTGAATTTTCTGGCTGCCACGTCCAGGTCGCCCTTGACGCCGTGGATCCGCTCCTCGAGGAAGATTCTTTCGCGGCGCGCCGACGAGGTGCTGACTTCCGCGACCAGGCGGTCGAGTTCGGTCACGTAAGCGCGGGCTATCGCTGCCGCGCGTTTCGGGTCGTGATCCGTGACCGCGATGGTAATGATGCCGCTCTTGCGATCCTCCGAAAGCGAGGTGTGCTGTGCCAGTCTGTCTCGCGCGTCTTCTATCTTCGAAACCCGGTAGACGTGGCGAAGGTTGAATTGTTCGATGAGGCGGTCTTCGACCGTCTGGCTTCCCAGGATGCCGACGAAGAGCGCTCCGGAGTTCCTCACTCCCAGCAGATCGCCGGCCATTCCACTGAGGCCGGCCCCGCCCGCGCGTGTCGCCAAAGCGGCCAGCATCCCCACACCGGAACCCGACTGGCCCTCGGGCGGCATTAGCTTGGTGACCGATTCGTACGAAGCGGGAATGAAGAAAGCGAGGAGCGTACTGGCCAGCACGGCGCAGACAGCGGCGCGCAAAAGGAATCTCCGGTGTTCCCAGAGCAGCCGCAAATAGGCGAGCCCATTCGGTTGCGTGCGCACCGGCCGGCGAAGGATCGGGGTTTCGGGCAAGCTGCGGTCTTCGACCGCAGGCGGGATCTCACGCACCGGAACGCTGCCGGTTGCGCTCACGCCCGGTCTCCTCGTTCCGCGCCGGCTTCCGCGAAGCGCCCACGGTGGAACCAGCGGCCTTCTGTCTCGAATTCGCGGACGATAAGTCTATGGCTCTCGCTCAACACCTGTTCCTCTTCTTACTTGTGTGGGCCGGCGCTCAATGCGCGCGCCCTAGTGCGAAACCTGGCGAAAATTCAGAAGTCCGCGGATGAGGATTCCCTGCCCACGCTTGCAAGCCCGTTTGGGGACCCTGCTTCGCTACCGTTTCGACAGACTCCAGCTCTTGGGACTGAACGACACCTGGATTTGGGTGGTTACATCGACTTGCGGCGTGGCCATAAGAACAGGAGCCCGCCAACGCTCGCCTTGGATCAGCACCTGCAAACCCAAGCCATTGCGCCAGCCGTAACGCAACCTGGCGTAACCGTCCAGTTGGCTTTCGCCTTGGGGCACGAAGTGCGGCGAAACCTTGAGAGTTCGATAGCCAAACTGAATCGTGCTCTCGGGCGTGAGCCAATACGTTGCCCAAGCCTGTCCCCCCGTGCCCTCGCGGCCAAGCCAGGAACTGAGCAGATACCCCTTATTGGTGTAACCGTCGCGATAGACTCCTTCGTAGAAATAGTACTTTCCCCCCTCTGCCCGGTGGGTGATGTCCGTCGATCCCCCTTCGACATGCAAGTCGAGCTTGGGGAGACCGGGAACTTTCGCAAGGTAAATTCCGGGAGTCATCGCGGCGTGGCGGGGCGCGTCTACCGGGGACACGTCGTCGTGGACCACTGAGTCCGCATACAGCGTGAGCCAGTTCCTCAACCCGGGCAGGCGATAGCGGAAATCGAAGCCGCCGTGGCGGGCTCCCGGATTGTTCCGCAGGCTGCATCCGGCGCAGGTCCCGCTCGAAACGCTGATAAAGCTGTGCCAAAAGGTGCCGAAGGTCAGCGGCGCTACTCCGTCGCCGGCAATGACCGCGTCGCGGGAGAAACCCAGCTCCAGGTTCTTGGTCGGGCTGAAACTGATCTTCTGGCCGTAAAAAAACGGCTGCCGGGGAAACTTATGGCCGGAAAGCTTGCCAAAGAAGTTGTCGTATTGAAATGGACCGAGGAGCTTCGACAGTAAGGGAATATAGAGAGGGGTCGCGCGCTTGATGCGGAGCGAATAGAAGGGCTCGGCATTGTCGCTGAGCATCATCGCGCTGCCATCGTCGGGGCCCCACCAGTAGCTTTGCTTCCCTACAGAAAATTCCTGACCCAACAGATGCATCGAGACGTAAGTATCCAATAACCGGAAGGAATTCAACGCGGCTCGTCCGTTGAAACTCTGCACCGGAGTATTGTCCTGCGTGGCAATAACTTGCGCGACATTGGCGGAGTATCCGGGAAGGCTGGGCGAATGCTGATACTCGCCGCGCACGAAGCAGGAAAATCGCCCCTGCTCGGCGCGAGTCTCAAAACCGTTGATTTGTTGCCAGCCCTGTCCATAGGGACGGCCAAAGTCATTGGCGATGGTCTGCCCAAAGTGAAGGCCGTCATTCAGCGGCCTGCCGGAGATAAACTGGACGCGGCTATAAACCTGGTCCAGTGAAATTGCCTGATTCGGCTTCCCGGCATCGAGCTTCGCTTCCCGCGTGAATTCCGCCTGCAGTGACCTCACCAGGACGGCAGCGGAGGTATCCAGCTCCTCGTCGTCGACATCCTCTAGCATGCGAGAGACCGCGAGCCGCGTCCAAGGCCGCAACCCCAGCAAATCGTCCCGAACAACGCCCAAGGCACCCAGGCGCTCGACCGCCGGATATACCCAACTGTCGAGCGGCACATACGTCGAACCCATGCTGGCGATCGACAGGTCCTCGCCGCTGCGGAACATCTCGCTGAAAGACGGCCAGTCCGCGCCGCCGGGTTCCTCTCCACGCGGTTCGGTGCGGGTTCGGCGCGAATAGATGTTTTGGGAAATCATGTAACCCGCCAGGCTCCCTATGAGCACGTCCGACGGAAAGTGCTGGCTCGCCCTTACGCGGGAAAAACTCACCAGCGCCGCCAAGCCGTAGGCCGTGATCTTGGTGAGCGGCCCCGGATATTCATGCGCCACCACGCCGGCGATGGACCAGGCTGCCGCTGCGTGTTCGGAGGGAAAGGAGGTGCCGCCGCTCTGGAAGAATGGACCGCTGCCGCCGCCCTCGAAGGGACGCTGGCGCCGCAGCGAATATTTCAGCGTCTCCACCATCACCAGACTGTTCAGCGCCGATTCGCCCGCCAGAAATCCCGTCTCGCGCCAGTGCTCACCGTCCGAAAAACCGTGCGGGCGATAACTCAGCAGCCACATCCCGCCCGCCACGCCGGCCAGAGCGCCCACGCCCGCTGTCGAAATCGTTTTGTATCGCTGGATAGTCACCGGCGTATTCGACTGGGGCTTGCTGATGGAGGCTTCGGTGGCAAACAGCGTGGCGCTAAGCCCTGCCAGCGGCAGAATCCAGCGGGCGTCCGCCCAGCGGATCTTCGCCGGACTGGTCCATATTTCTTTCTGATCGAGCAGGAACCTTCCGGGCAATCCCAATCCGTTTCGCGTTTCCGCCGGTGTCTCCGTTGCCTGGTTGATTTCTGGCGTCGCGCTAGTCGATGAAGGTGAGGAAGACTCGGGCGGCGCAGATTCGCTTTCTGAGATCGAGAGCCCGGCTCCCTGCGCCTGGGCCGGAGACACGCGGATGCCAACGCCAAACAGCAAGGCCGCTGCGAGAATCCTGGCTGCCAGTCGTATCGTCATGGGCCCTACGGAATCGCAACCGCCGCTACCAACGCGGCCGAAGATGCGATCTGGGCGATGGCCAGAACGTTCTTCAAAGTGCTGCTGCCAAGTACCGGCCTTTCCGGTACAACAATCGTGTCGCCCGGACCGATTGCCGCCGAGAGCACACTTCCGGACCAAAGGCCGCCTCCATTGCGGCCTATGACCGAACCATCGGCGCGGACGATGAAGATTGCCCCTTTGTCGGCCAGGTGGGTTGCGCCTCCCGCACGCGAATAATACCAACCGGCATTCCTCCCCGGCGCATAGGTAAGCGCGTTGGCGTTATACACCTGCCCGATGACCAGGACCTCTCCGGGCTGCTTCGGGATGGTGAGTGAATCGCCGGCGCGAAGCTCAATATCGTCGGGCGATTGCGCAAAGTCTTTGCGGTCCGGGCGAAGATGGATGACCAGCCGCCCCGAGATAGGAGCCTTTCGCAGCCCATCCAATACACGTTCGCGCTGTTGGGTGGCGGCCTGTTGCAACGCGGCCTCCTCCGTTCCCGACGTGGATGCCGAAGTCTTTACCACCGTGGATTCCTGCTCCAGCCTCTGGATCAACTCCTGGCGGCTTTTCTCCTGCAGTTCACGAACCTCGGTCCGTTCGAACACCGCTGCGCGCGGACAGGCTGTCGGCAGCAGCCCGCCAGCGCGTTTCAACAGCGAGCTCAGGCGTTCGCCGGGCCGGATGCCATAAACCCCCGGCTTGCGGACCTCGCCGCGCAGGGTGACGCTCGCGCCGATATCGTTCCAGTTCGCCTGCTGGGGCACGGTCAACACATCGCCGTCGCGGAGCGGCAAATTCTGGTCTTCCTTGCCCGAGAGAGCAGCCGCCAGATTCAGGTCCTGGTGACCGGCCGGCACGCGCTCCCCGGACGAATTCGACAGCGCATAATGCGTCAGGTCGCCGCCCTCAGGATTCGCGCTGCGCAGCAATCCACCGGCAGAACCCACCAGGTCTGCGACGCTCATATTCACCGCCAGAGGATAGCGCCCCGGCCGCGCGATATCCCCTCTTACGTACACACTGCGCGGCGAAACTTCTTCGGGGTGGCGATGCACCAGAATCCGGTCGCGCGACTGGACCAGAACATTATTTAAAGGATCTCCGGCGAGTGCCTCGCTTAAGTTGATGCTCAGGACTCGCGTGCTCCCGTCCGGCTGCCGGCGGAAGAGCTGTGCCGAATCCAGCCAGGCATCCGGGGTCACACCTCCAGCCTGATAGATCGCATCGCGTAAATGCTGTTGGCCGGACGTGCGATACGACCCCGGGGCGCGGACCTCACCGGTGATGAACACTTCCGGATTGGGTTCGAAGTCGTAACGTCCGAAAATGTGTACCGTATCGAGCGGCTCCAGCTTGGGCGCCTGCTCGGGATGTTCGAGAGCGCTTGCGAGATCGAAGGTCTCGACCACGGGACGGTAGTCCGGCGCCTGCAGCCGAATGATCTCGGCATAGCGGGTCGAAGGTTCCGGAAGCAGGTCGGCGTACGAACTTACCAGGTCGGTGAGCTTCATCTCCGGCTTGTAGGAATAGCGGCCTGGCCGCAAGACATGCCCTACCAGGTAAATGGACTCCGAGTTATAAGGCGCAATCGGAAAGATGTGGATCTGGTCGCCATCCTGTACTGCGAACCCGCTCATTTGCGCGCGAATGACTTCGGCATCGCTCGAGTCGCTGATCTCGACGCTCAACATCGTGCGCTTTTCATGCGCCACCAGGCGCTGGACTTCAATGTGCCGCAAGGCCGCCGCCGGGAGAATTCCTCCCGCCAGATCGAGTACATCCAACAGTGTCTTCTCCTCGCGCAACTCATAGATTGCCGGCCGGCGCACCATGCCTTCCACCGTCACTACCGGACCGATCGACGGCACCATCAGGGAATCGCCGTTCTCCAGTCGTTGCAGATCGCCACGAATACCGTGGAGCAGCAGGTCATACGCGTCCACTTCTTCAATTAACTGCTTCCCCCGATAGTGTTGCAGCCGCCGGAGAGAGCCTTGCGCGGTCACGCCACCCGCCGCGAACAGTGCATTCAATGGAGTCGAAAGCGAACTTACGTCGTACGCTCCCGGAGAATTGATATCGCCGACCACATACACACGTACCGAGCGCAGGCGAAGCAGTGCAACGTCCGCGGAAACATCGCGGAATTGTGTTCTCAGGGTACGTTGCACCATTTCCTGTACATCGCCCAGGGTTCGCCCGGAGACAAGCACCGGTCCCGCTTCGGGCAGAGCCAGTCGCCCTTCCCGGTCCACCGTGCGCAGGAGTCGTTGTGAAACTCCTCCCCAGAGATCAATCGAGAGACTGTCACCGGGACCGACGACATAAGTCGGTCCGACGGGAAGATCCATGGGGATATAATCCGGACTTGCCGCTCCTTTGCGGAAAACATCAAGGCCAAACCTCACCAGCGGCCGATTGCTCGTCCCCGCCTGCACATAGAGGTCATATAAGGAGGGCACATCGGCGTAAGGATTCGGTCGATGCACCATCTGCCCTTGCTCCGCCTCGGGAGTGCGCGCCCGATCAGACTCGTGCCCAGTTGGATATCGCTCCGAGCGCCGCCCGGTCCGCGGCGTCTCGGCACCGCTCGATGATTGATCCCCCCGTGACCCGGACCGCGACTGCTGATCTGCCTCGCTGGTGGAGGGAAGCGCAGGATTCTCCCTGCTCCCGTTCGCGGCCGTGCGCGGAGTCCAGTTCGGCGCTGGATTGGTATCAAGGCGCGCCGCCGTCAGCATAGTCTCGGGCGCCGCCATGGTGGCTGGATTTCCCGGGCGCTGGTCCGGCGAAGGGCCGCTGTCATCCGGACTTGCCGTCGGGCTCGGTGAAGTATCCTCGGTCCGTTGCACGGGCGCCGGCGAAGGCGACGCCTCTCCGGGTGGCCCCGGGCTCGACGGCAAACTTTCACGATCCTCCGGGACAGCGGGCGACAGCCCACATTCCTCTACGCTCTGCGCCTCGCATGCGGCGTTGCGGCCAGCGCCTGAATTTTCACCCAGACCGTCGCGGCGCTCGGCGGCGCGCGCCATCATCTGCGCCCGGTCCTGCCGCACCAGTTTTTGCTCCGCCGCGAGATCGGAATCCGGATTCACTCGGGGCACGAGATATCCGTATCGCTGCAGCAGCCGGGTTGCGAACACGCGAGCGCGCAGGTCCGATCGCAAGCGTTCGCCGACCGCTACATCCGTCAGATCGGATTCTTCAATAATCTGCCCGCTCACACCGGCATCTTGGGCGAGAAGGCGCTTCAACTCGACCATCAAACCAACTTCTTTCGTCAACACTTCGAGAATCTGGTCAGCCGAAGCCGCCACCCTTTCAAGATTGTCCGAAACGATATCGGGAGGACGGCCGGGCGCGCGGGCGGGAGTTTCCGATCCAGGCCGTTGCGCTGCACCCTGGCGGGGATCCTGCTGCGAACCGGCGGCCGCGCAAAGCAACAGCATCCAGCAAAAACAAGCGATACTCTTCCTCAATTGCTTCAATTGTTTGTGGTCGAACATAGGTTATTTCTCGGGAAACCGGACACTAACTCATTCGGTCCGTTCGCGGCCCACTGGCTTGGCAGGGCGCTCAGAATGTTCTTCAAGAAGCTTTGAAGGGGCATGGCTTTAGCCATGGGAATTACCTTTCGTGGAATGACAACACGTCTTCAGAGAGGTTCGACGTCGCTTTCGTCCACCTCGACCACCACTGATCGCATGATCAGATCGATCGAGAGTACCAAGCGGAAGCGCTCTTTGCGCCGAATTACGATTCCTTCTACGCCGGCGAGAGGTCCGCGCTTTACCTGCACCCTCCGGCCTTCGCGCAGGTAAGGATGAGGCTTCGCGCCGAGACCCGCCGACATGCTCGATTCCAGAGCGCGGATATCGGAGTCCGCAACCGCCGCGAGCTGCCCCTGAAAGGTCACGAATCGCAAGACCCCGGGCACCATGAGAACACCCAAACGGTCGCGAGCATCGATGTTGACAAAGACATAGCCCGGGAAAAGGGCCATCTCCAATTCCTTGCGCCGATCTTTCCAGCGGCGCATGCTGCGGTAGATGGGAAGAAGATAGTTCACCCCACGCTGTTCGAGATGCCGGGACACCAGCCGTTCGTACCGCGGGCGCACCGAAAGCGCATACCAGTGCTCGACCCGCAGAGCTTCTTCGGGGAAAGTTGGAACGTAACCCGGAACCGCAACTTCTAACATTCCCATTTCGAACCTTGTATTCGCCATCGCGATTCGGCTCCCGGCCACAGCTCCGCCATTCCAGTTACATTGGGAGTTGGCTCTTAAACCGTTACTTATCAGTTGGCTACATCCAACTTGACACTCAAATCAGTTTGGAAGCATGCCGACTACCGATGAATGTTCCCGTAATGCGTTCAGGATTCCGGCCTCGGAACTCTCCAGTGCCTTGGACCGAATATCCACAAACGCCCAATAGAACAACCCCCGATTCTGCTCCGGCGCCAGTGCAAGAATCTTCATGTGCGGATTCCGGCCAAGCAGAAAGCCGCATAGAGTGGTCCGTTGTTCTCCCTCTTCAAGCGCTAGAATCACGACGTCGGGCCGCGTCTCCTCAACTGCTGCTACCAGTTGACTTTCATCATTCACCTCACCAACCACCTCGATATCGGGCTGGTCTACGACCACCGCGAGAACGAGCTCACGCATCAATCGGGGACGGTTTGCAACCAAAACTCGCGTTCGTTTCACTAGCATTCCTCGTACCAATACACTTCTACGTGTTCTCGACATCGCGGACAAGAATCAATTAAGCACTCAATTGGATGTCCAGAGCAGGCTCAACATCTGGACTAACGCAGTGCTAGAGTGAGACTAATCACCATGCTTTTGCTTCTTTCAATTCCTGTTCTTCTTTCAACCTCGCCGAGAGCAGAGGTTTCAAAGGCTTCTTCGCGTGCCGGGGCAGCGGTCTTCGGTAAGCAAGTCAAGGGCCACGCTTTGCGCAGAATTGTTAGAGAAAACTCATTAAAGACCCACAGACTGCCTGGGATCACAGGACGTTGATTACAGCAGGGCAAAACACCAAATTGGTACGCACTCCGTTCATGAATCGCAAACTTAACAGTAATGGGCCGGCGATGACACAAGATCTGCTGAGCGGAAAGACTACTATATTGAGACTTATCAAGAGTGCTACCATCGCGTGGATTGGAAACGTGGAATCAGTTCATGAAACCTATAGTAGCCGCAGCAAAGATCGCCTTATCTACGCGCATATGCCATTGGCGGAAAAGGGGAACGCAGGTATTGTTCCCTTTTTCGCCAGACCGATCTACGAAAGTAGCCCCCTTCGAAGTAGGCTTCCCAGGGGGTGGGAAATGTTCTACGTTTGATCCCAGTGATGGTTGTCTCTTATCCAGCCAATCACGGATCGGGCTATGTCCGATGAGATCGGATTTATCGATAGAACCGGTTCGTGTTTTCCTTCTTACAGAGAATCGCTTGCTTCGCGATGCTTTGCTGCGAGTCCTGCGCAACAAAGAGGACCTGCTAACCGTCGGTGCCATCTCTTTCTCGTCCTCCGCTCTAGACCAGGTCGCGGCCATGTATCCCGATGTGGTTCTCTTTGACACCGCAAGTCTCGCATTGGCCGGTCCCCGCCTGGTTTCCCGAATCCTCAAAGTCGCGGAGAAGCGGAGGGCGGTCATGATTGGCATGGACGAAGATGAGGAAACGTTCCTGCGGGCCGTGGGCGAAGGAGTGGTGGGCTATGTCCTGAAGGATGCTTCGGCCACTGAGGTCGTTCGCGTGATTCGGGAAGTGGCGGCCGGTGGGGCCGTTTGCCCGCCTCGATTTGCATTTTCCCTCTTTCGATGTGCCGCCCGTGATGTTTGCTTTTCATTCAAACCGCGGCGGGAAGCGATATTTGGGTTGAGCCCGAGGGAGCAGGAACTGGTCAGGTTGCTTCGCGGTGGATTCTCGAACAAGGAGATCGCAAACCAATTGAAGCTATCGGAGTATACGGTGAAGAACCACGTCCATCGCATTCTGCGAAAGGTCGGGGCCAAGGGTCGTTTAGAGATTACGGAGCGCTGTCAATCGGAAAGCACACGCCCGTTGAGCCTGGTGGCGCCAGGTGTTTGAGCGGGAAATCGTCTCATTTCAACGGCATTACTCCCGACATTTCATGGGGCTTACTACCCAGAAGGTAGTGCACCGGATGATGGCGGCGTTCGGACTCTGGTCCTGTCGTGGTGACCGAAGCGCAGGTCAACGTCCTTGACAGTGACCTGCCCCCTGTTTCCGTTCACGAGATAATACGACAAAGTTTCTCCATTCCAACAGCCGCAGCCGTCGCTGGAGCTGTGGGAAAGTGGGAAACGCCGGAGGCGAATGCCGAGGCGTTTTCCAAGGCGGCTCCATCGCCGTCTTTTCCATAGCTCGCTGCCCGTGACCGCTCCGCGAACTCCTTCGGCGTCCGATATCCCATGCTGCTGTGCGGACGCTCTTCGTTGTATTCCGTCCGCCAGGCTGCAATCTTCCGCCGCGCATCGAACAGGTTCTGAAACCAGCTCACTGTCAAACACTCTTCCCGCAGCCGTCCGTGGAAGCTTTCGACGTGTGCGTTCTGCGTCGGCTTCCCCGGCTGAATGTGTACCAACTCGATCTGCCGCTCCACGCACCAGGCCAGAAAATGCCGGCTGGTCAGTTCCGGCCCATTGTCGCAGCGAATTGCTTTCGGCTGTCCGCGCTCGGCCACGATCCCGTCCAACACTCGCGTCACTCTCCGGCTGGCAAAGCTCGTATCCACTTCCAAAGCTAAACACTCTCGCGTGTACGCATCGACCACGCTCAGCACCCGGATCGCCCGTCCGCACTCCACCGCATCGTGCAGGAAATCCAACGCCCACTCCTGGAATGTGACGAGTGCCGGGGCGTTCGTAATAGCGACCCCCGTGCCAGCTCCTGCCAACATCAGCACGATCAGGTAGGCGATGAACTCGTTCTTGGTCATGCGACCCGTGTAGAGGTGCTCGATGATGCCGCGTCGGAGTGGGATGTATCCGCCGAACTTCATATCGTCAGCTCCTCGAACCGACTTGGGCTGGGGCTGGGCGAACCGACGAAGGAACCATTCCGCCCGCCCTCCTCGGTTTCGGCCCGCGCTGTGAAGGATTACATCCGGCCCCGTTTCGTAGAGCACGGCCTCATTGATGCCGACTACGCGGGACGGGCGGGCCTCCATGCCTTCAGGCATTCGCTGGCAACCGTGCTGATCGTAGAGGAGAAGGTAGACCCAAAGACGGCTCAGGGCCTCCTGCGCCATACCGACGCGGGCCTAACCATGAACATCTACACACACGCTCAGGACCTCGCCAAGCGGGCAGCTCTGGAACGGTTCGAGTCGCGCTTGGTGCAGTAAACACGGGTAGAAACAGGCAACACAGGTAAGAAATCACAGGTAAGAACTTCGGGATCAAAATGGCGATTGACGTTAATCCATTGAGAATGATGGTGGACCTGGTCGGGATCGAACCGACGACCTCTTCCATGCCATGGAAGTATGAAACACGTAAGTCATTGACGGCAAAGGGCAAAAAAATCGGCTGAGGCGCTAAAAACCGGAAAAATCGGTCGATTTGACACCAAACTTGACACCAAATTGGGCCAAGGGCTGATAGTGGCGGATCAGCCCTGTTCCTCAAGCCAGTTCACCGGAGACTGCCCCATCCGCGCGAACATACGATACCGCCCCTTGCGGATCGGCAACCGTGCGCCTCAAGAACGTAGACACGTATCGCAACCTACCTTGACTAAGCCGCGTGGCAGGTGCTGGCTCCCCCACAGACCATCTCCAAAATCCGCCCGGCCAACTGCTCGAAACCATCGTGAACGTCAATGCCAATTTCAGATTCGTGCTGCCTGAATTGTGTCGACAATTCTTCCTGCTCGCCAGCGCTTAGTATCTTCTCGGCCATCGGGAAGAGCAGGTAATCCTCTTTCCAGATATGTGCCGGATAGAGCTCAATGAGCCTTCGGAGGGTGCCAATTAGCGACTCCCTGCCTGCGCCGGGGGTACGTACATAGGTTTCGGACGTAAGCTTAAGATCGGCCATTAGGCTTCGACCTTTTTCATGCTCGTGAAGAAGAACTGCCAGGGGGCAGCCGCTCACGGGTACGCCCTTCTTCTCCAGGAGCTTGAACAGGTACTGTTCTTCTTTCCCATGGTGGCATCTGTCCCCGAACACTGCGCGCGGTGCGTTGGGCACGCGAGATCGGGCTGCCGGTTCAGATCAACACCACAATCACCCGACACAACCTGCAGTACCTGGACGCGATGATCGCGCTGCTCGAGCACCTCGATATCGTGCTGTGGAGTGTTTTCTTCCTCGTGCCGACCGGCCGGGGTTCGACGACCGACCTGATCTCGGCCGAGGAGTTCGAGCAGGTCTTTGAAAAACTCTACGAGACCTCGCACCGGGTGAAATTTGATATCAAGAGCACGGAAGCGCAGCATTATCGCCGCTTCCTGCTGCAGCGCCGGACGGAAGAGAAGCGCAAAGGCAACGGCCAGTCACTCCGGCCGATGGCTGACACAAGTGCCGTAGACGGAATCGGCCGCGCCCGCGGAATCAATGACGGCAAAGGCTTCGTCTTTATCTCCCACCTCGGCGAAGTATTCCCCAGCGGGTTCCTGCCGGTCTCCGCCGGAAACGTACGTAAACAGTCACTTGCCGAACTCTACCGCCACTCGCCGCTTTTTGTCTCTCTGCGTGACAGCAAGAACCTGAAAGGAAAGTGTGGCATTTGTGAATTCCGCGAGATCTGCGGCGGATCGAGGGCGAGGGCCTACGCTCTCACGGGAGACATATTTGCCGAGGAACCCTGTTGCACTTGGGAACCTCAGGTTCGCATTACCGCAGGCGCCGAAGATACGCATCCAGTTGACCGTAAGCACGGAAGATCCCGCTGATTGGCTCCGTCATACCACTGCTGCACGTGCTCGCGGACTTACTGATTCCGCAATGGTGTCATAATGCTCCCCAATGGATTCCGTACTCCCAGTCCCTGCAGTTGCTACCCTGCACCGCATTCGTCGGATTCAAGCAATCACGATTGCCTGGATGAGTGCTGAGGCTGCTGTATCCCTCTCGGCAGCATGGATGGCTCACAGCCCCGCGCTGCTGGCTTTCGGCGGTGACAGCGCCATCGAACTCCTCTCCGCGGCAGTTGTTTATCGGCAGTTTCGGTCAAAGTCGCATGAGACATCAGAACACTGGGCAGCCCGAATCACCGGAGGTCTTCTGTTCGCATTGGCAGCCTACGTAGCGCTCATCGCGACGTTGGCGCTACTTAGACATCGTGAAGTGAAGCCAAGCTTTCTTGGGATCGTTGTATTGATCGCGGCTGCGGTTGTGATGCCCCTGCTCGCACAGCAGAAGCGCCGCCTCTCCGCCTTGACTGCCAGCGCCGCATTGAGAGCAGATGCAGCGGAGTCCGCCCTCTGTGGCTACTTCTCGATCATCGCACTCGCAGGCCTGGTTGCGAATGCCTTTTGGGGAATCACGTGGGCTGATCCTGTGGCTGCCCTGTGCCTCATACCGCTGGTTATGAAGGAGGGTTGGCAGGCTCTCAAAGGAAGACCGTGCGAATGCCGCTGACAATCCCCGACGGAGGTACTTCGATGACTGGATCCGATCGAACCAGCCTGCGTAACAAAGTTCGGACGGCTTACTCTGTTGCCGCTGACAGGCCTCAAGAGAAACATGCGTTCCCCGTGGGCCGAGCGTTCGCTGAGAGCCTCGGCTATCCCACGGATCTGCTAGACCGGTTGCCCGCGGTCGCGTCCGAAGCTTTTGCAGGAGTCTCGAATGTGTCCATATTTGCGGAGATTCCATCTGGCGCAACGATTCTTGACTTAGGCTGCGGCGCAGGCCTGGACGCTCTGATCGCAGCGCAGAGGGTCGGCCTGGAAGGGAAAGTAATCGCTGTCGACTTCAGCACGGCGATGCTAGACAGGGCTCGGCAAGCCAGGGCTGCATCTGGCCTAAGTAATCTCGAACTACGAGAAGCAGACGCCGAGCGGTTGCCCATTGCCGACGAAGAGATCGACGTTGCCATGGTCAACGGTATCTTTAATCTGAACACTTCAAGAGACGCCATTCTCCACGAGCTTGCACGGGTAGTCAGGCACGGTGGAACTGTCTTTGCTGCGGAACTGATTCTTTCGATCCCATTGCCACCGGAAGCCCGAGCCAGTGAGACAAATTGGTTTGCGTGAATTGCCGGTGCGAAGGAAGGAGTTGCCTTCCTGCGCGAGTTTAAGGAAGCAGGATTCTCTGAGGCGGTCATTCTCAGGCAGTGCCGTAACGCCCGAACCAAAGATCCGCAGGTGCTTGCCGCCGAAGTCCGAGCGTTAAGGTGAGACGATTTCCGCAATGAGACCAATCCAGGGCTAACAATAGCAATCACTCCTCCAATCATGATTTCGTTCACGCTTGCTTTCTTGCCTGTTGTGTTGCCAAGGCCCCACGCCGCAGCGCACGGCGCTTCATCAAGAAGAAGAAGACGGGAACCAGGATCAAGACATGGATGGTCGATGTAATCATCCCGCCCACGATGGGGGCGGCGATCGGTTTCATGACATCCGATCCGATGCCCGACTCCCACAAGATCGGTGCAAGACTCAGAATCACCGCAGTCACGGTCATCAGCTTGGGACGCAGTCTCTGAACTGCGCCTTCGATTGTGGCTTGCTCTACATCACCGTCCGTCAACGGCGTACCGATGGCAAGCCGATGCTGAAGCGCTTCGTGTAGATACACCACCATGACCACCCCGGTTTCGACCGCGATGCCAAACAGGGCGATGTATCCCACCCAAACAGCCACGCTGAAGTTGTAGCCCAACGCCCATTGGAGGATAAGCCCGCCCGACATGGCGTACAGGGTCGGAATGATTAAGACCGCTGCCTCAGCTACGGACTTGAACACCATGTAGAGCAAGAGAAAAATGACAAAGAACACGATCGGCAAGATGATTTTCAGGCGTTCTTTCGCTCGCAGTTCGAATTCATATTCGCCTGCCCAGCGATAGGTGTAGCCCGCAGGCAGATCCAGTTTGCTCTGCAAAAGCTTGTCTGCCTGATTCACGAACCCGCCGTAATCCTTGGTGTTCAGATCGAGATAGACGTAGCCAGTGAGCGCCCCGTCTTCATCACGAATCATTGCTGGTCCCCGCGAAAATGAAAGGCGAGCTACTTCATGGATGGGGATTTGCGCCCCTGACGGAGTGCCGACAAGAGCCCGGCCCAAATCTTCAGGGCCGCCACGGAAATCTCGCTCGTAGCGGACATTGATTGGAAAGCGCTGGCGGCCCTCGACGTTCTGAGCAACATTCGCGCCGCCGATAGCTGACGTGATGACTCGCTGCACGTCTCCGACTGTAAGTCCATATCGCGCAGCTTCGGATCGATTGACTTCTATGTTCAAGTAAAACCCTTGCGATACTCGCTCGGCGAATACAGAACTGGTCATTGGCAGGGTAGTGAGAATCTGCTGCATTCGTGCGCCGATATCCTGAATGTGAGCCAAGTCCGGCCCTTGGATTTTCAGCCCAACTGGAGTCTTGATGCCAGTCAGTTCCATGTCGAGCCGGTTGCGCACCGGCATGGTCCAGGTGTTGGTCAGACCAGGGAACTGGAGCTTGGCATCCATCTCCCCGATCAGCTTTTCGTAGGTCATGCCCGGTCGCCACTTCTCCTGAGGCTTCAACATAATGGTTGTGTCGTACATATCGAGCGGAGCATTGTCGGTGGCGCTGTCGGAACGGCCAACCGTGCCGAACACACTTTCCACCTCCGGGAAGGAACGGATGATGCGATCCTGCTCCTGCATCAGCGACGTTGCCTGCTGAATGGAAATGCCCGGCAAGGCTGTTGGCATGTAGAGGGCTGATCCTTCGTACAAGGCGGGCATGAACTGGCTGCCCAGTTTGAAGTACAAGGGAATGGTCACAGCCAGAAAGATCAGATTGACCGCAATCAGCAATTTCCAGTGGCGCAAACACCAGCGCAGCACGGGCAGATAAATGGCTTGCGTGACTCGCGCTGCAGGGTTCTGCGATTCCGGACGCAACCGGCCTCGAATGAACAACGGCATGAGCACTGGAACCAGCGTGATGGAAAGCAGCGAGGCGAACGCCAATGCCGAGGTCTTCGTCCAGGCCAGCGGACGGAACATTCGGCCTTCCTGCGCTTCCAGCAAGAACACGGGAAGAAAGGACACCAGAATGATGACCAGCGAATAGAACAAAGCAGGGCCAACTTGCTTTGCCGACCGCAGCAAAATCGATCTGCGTTCCTGGGAGCTGAGGTTCTCTGTATGCTCGCCGGCCTTTAGGCCGCTACGTTCCGCCAGATGCTTGTAGCCGTTCTCGACCATCACGATCGCGGCATCGATCAATACTCCGATAGCCAATGCGAGTCCGCCCAACGACATCACATTGGAACTAACGTTCAGCCAGTACATGGGGATGAAGGCCGCCAGCACCGCGATCGGCAGCGTGATGATCGGCACCAACGCTGAACGCAGATGGAACAGGAATGCAATGCATACGAAACTGACGATGATGGCTTCCAGGATCAGATCCCGCTTCAGAGTCTTGATCAATTCGTTGATCAGCCAGGAGCGATCGTAGCCGGTCACGATTTCCACTCCGGGAGGAAGTGACGGCGCAATCTGTCGCAGCTTGGCTTTCACACCACTGATCACGTCAAGCGCGTTCATACCGAAGCGCATGACCACAATGCCGCCAACGGTCTCCCCTTCACCCTGCCAATCGGCAGCCCCGCGGCGTACCTCCGGCCCGAAATCTACGCTGCCCAGATCGCGTAGCAGCACAGGCGTTCCATTTTTTGTTGCCACGGGAACGTTCTCTAAGTCGGCCACCGAGCGCAGGTAGCCAAGACCTCTCACCATGTACTCGGCGCCACTCATCTCTAGGACGTTGCCGCCAACTTCATTCGTGCTGTCGCGCACGCGGTCAATCACCGTAGAGACGGGAATGCCATACGAGAACAGCTTGTTGGGATCGAGCTTGACCTGGTATTGCCGGACGTAGCCACCAATGCTTGCAACCTCGGCTACCCCCGGAACGGTTTCTAGCTGATAACGCAGATACCAGTCCTGCAGGGCACGCAGATTAGCCAAGCTCTTGGTGTGGGAACGATCAATGACGGCGTACTCATATACCCAACCGGCGCCGGTCGCGTCCGGTCCGATTGCGGGATGCACGTCAGATGGCAGCCGTCCTCCAATCTGCTGCAAGTACTCAGTCACCCGCGAACGCGCCCAGTAAAGATCCGTTCCATCTTCAAATACGACGAAAACATACGCATCCCCGAACATGGTCTGCGCCCGCACGGACTTTACGTGAGGTGCTGCCAGCAAAGTGGTGACGATTGGATAAGTGACTTGGTCCTCGATCACATTGGGCGGCTCGCCGGGCCACTCGGTGTGAATGACCACCTGCACATCGCTGATGTCGGGAAGCGCATCCAGCGGGATGTGCCGAAGGCTCCAAACCCCCGCGACGGTAAGCAGCACGACCCCAGTAAAGACCAGAAACCGATTGTGTTCGCACCATTCAATGATTCGGGAGATCATCACATGCCTCCGGCGACGCTCACGCTGAGCTGTTTGCTGGCAATGGTCTGACCGCCGCGTTTCACTACTAATGTGACCTGCCAGGTCCCGCCTGTTTCGAGATCGAGCGCGCCCTCGTAGACGCCATCACCCTTTTCGCGGAGCGTCGCTTCGCTTCGCACAGCAGCCATGCCCATAGCCGGCATGGCTGCCATGAAGAAGGTCGCCGTTACTTCCGCACCGCCCACTGGTTTGCCATCGGAGCCGGTGAGCTTTGCCCGGACCGTATTCGACCCCTTGTGAGGCGGTGAGGGATCGGTGCCGAAATCGACGGTCACGCGCTCGGCCGGCCCGTTCATCGCCGCTGCCACTCCTGCCCCCGGCGGAGGAGGTGTGAACGACCCAATCGCTGCCTGCAGCTGCGATTCTGAATCCACAAGGAAATTGGCTGAGCTGACAATACGCTCGCCAACCTTCAGACCCGAAAGGACCACGACGTGATCATCCAGGCGAGGTCCGACTTCGATCTCGCGGGGTTCGAGATAGCCGTCTCCATGGTCGATAAAGGCAATCTCGCGCGTGCCGGAATGCAGGACGCCAGAAGCAGGAATGACAAGTTGACGGCCGAGAGGAACTGCAATGCTGACGTTGACGTACATGCCAGGCTTGAGTGCGATTCCTGGATTGTTGAAAACGAAGCGCACCGGCGCCGTGCGTGTCGTGGCGTCGACTTGCGGCAGGATTTGATCAATCCGTCCTTTGAACGTACGGTCAGGATAGGCATCAACCGTCACTGAGGCGGGCATCCCCGGCTTCAAAGCACCAACGTCAGTTTGAAATACGTTGGCGTTCACCCAAACTGTGGAAAGATCGGCGATGGTGTAGAGCTTCGTTTCCGCTTGCACGTATTGATTGGGAAGCGCGTTAAATTCAGTGATGTAGCCTGACGCAGGGGAGTCAATGCTCACGTCGTGCTGCACCGTGCCAGTTTGCTCCAGCCTGGCTATCTCACTCGGCGGCACGCCGAATTGGCGCAAGCGGTCGGCAGCAGCCTGGAGAAGCCAATCGCTCTCGTGGGCCGCCCTCCCATGCGCATCGCCTGCGAAGGTGTGCTGGTTTTGCTTGGCCAGTAGATACTCTTGCTCGGTACTGACCAACTCAGGGCTGTAGATCGTGAATACCGGCTGCCCCTTTCGTACGTACTGGTATATGGCATTGGCAAACACCTTCTGAATCCAGCCCGGAAAACGCGTCTGGACGTAGGCGAGCTGCCTCTGATTCATATCCACGTTGCCTGGCGCCCGCAGCTCGTTGCTGGTGGTTTGCATCTCAACCAGCGCAGTCTTCACGCCAATGGCCTGCATGCGCTGCGGAGACAGTTGCAGCGGAACGAGGGGCACGGATGTATCTAAAGAAGAGACAGGCTGGTTTGACGGCTGCTCAGAAACATCGGGGCCTTTGGCCATCACGGGGCTGGAATTGTCGCTCGCCGTCGCAAGGTAACGTCGTCCCCAGACGGTATACGCGAGCATGCCAGCCAACCCGAGGCAAATCACAGAGCTAATCACAAAAGCTTGCTTATAAGTGCGTTCGCTCATTTCGTCACCTCCGGCGTATTGGGTTGTCCTGTCCTGTCAATCGGCGCTCCGACCGCCAGTTCCAGGTCGGTGAATCGCGTCTCGAAGTCCGCCATCGCCTGGAAGTAAGCGAGGTCGAAGTCCACGACCGTCATTTGGCTGTCGAGCAGATTAAGGAAGTCCGTACGGTCATTTTCGTAAGCTATGACCGTCGAGCGCAGAGTGGCTTCGGCTTGGGGCTGGAGCAAGCTCTGATAAAGGTCTGCGAGCCTTTTCGCGGACCGCACCTGTACCAGTGCTTCTTGAATCTGGCCAAAAGCAGAGTTCCGCAACGCGGCAAGCTCCGCATCCTGTTCGCTGACCTGGGCCATGGCCTCGGAAATCTCGGCATCATGCTTGCGCCGATTCAGCCAGGGCAGGTTGATCGAGCCTTCCACCATGTAGTCGTTGCGGTAGGTCGAGCCGGTCGGCATCAGCATGTAACCCGCTGAGAAAGTCAAATCCGGCGTGTGATTCTTTTCGGCCAGCGCTTGCTGCTGATGACTCTTCTGCAGAGCCGCTTGCGCCTGAGCCAAGTCAGGCCGCGAGGTAAGCGCCAACTTTTCCAGTGCTTCTGTCCCCGGCAAGTGCTGAGGAACACCATAGTCTCCGTGTACGTTGATAGGCTCGGCGGGATCGCGCCCCAGGAGCGTGTTCAGACGAGCGCGGGCAATTTCGGCGTCCTGCTCGAAGCGAATCAGGTGCTCGGCCAGGCGAGTCAGTTCGACTTGTGCCTTCAGGATGTCCTGTTGAGGCACTTTGCCAACCGTGTATTTGATCCTGGCCGCCTCTACTGCCTGCCGGCCGATGGCAACGTGCCCGTCGTGGATGCGAAGCTCGTCTTGAGTGCGCAGCAAATCATAAAATGCCTTGCGCACCCGCACCCGAACGTCGAGTCGCGTGTTATCGAGCGCCGCTTTTGCTTCGGCTACATCGCTTCGGGCAATGTCAGTGCGTAACCCTCGTTTTCCGAACCCTGGAAACGTCTGCCCCACCATGAACATGTTTTGAGCGGCGTTGTAATCCCAGGGTCGGCGCAGAGGAACACCCCAGCCGCGATACATTAGGACGGGATCGTCGAGGGCACCAGCCGCGGGTACGTGGGCTTCAACCACAACTAGTCGCCGAACCGCGACCCGAATGTCCGGATTGCCGAGCAGGGCCATCTGCTCGATCTCATCAAGCGTGAAGGCAGGACCGGATGCGGCAGAATGCTGATGCTGTGGCAACAATGCGTCTGCAGCGGGAAAAGGGTCCTCGGCTGCAGCACCCAGCACGCTCGCGCACACTACGAACAGTGCGTATAGAACTCTCATAATTTTCTCCGTCAGTAGAAACACTTCGGGCTTACGCCCAACAACAAAACAGGAAGACGGAGATCTGCCTAGATTCTCAGGACAGTCGTGTCAGGTAGGTATTCGGTTGTCGGATGATGGGGAGTGGTTTTGTCAAACCAGCTCGAGGGCTGTAGCGATCCTGGAACGGGGAGGGCCGCAACTATTTGTAATACCGGACCAGACCGCTGGTTGTTCGTCCCAACCATCATCGTGCCAGGTCGAACTTCTGTCTTACAACAAGAGTGCGATTGCGGCATGTTGGCGGAACCGCACATCTGGGTCATATGCTTACAGCATTCGTGTTCCTGGGCTGTCATCGCTCTGCCCGGGATCATGCAGGCCAACAGCGGCGCCGCAGTCCAGCAGATCATCAAGAAAGCGAGAGCTATGGCGGCGAGACGTCGCATGATGTGAGTCTAGGCCGACAGTGTCTTGGGTGCAAGTGATCCCAATCACAGTATGCCGTGACTTTCGTCTCGCCTTGGGGCCATCGGGCCGAGACCGCCCCGCAGGCTAGAAGGATTGTGAGAACCGGGCTTCCAGGAATTCACCCAGCTTGGCAGTAGCTTTGAACTGAGGAATGGGATCCTGAGTCAAGATGAATACATCGAGGTGTTTGAACTGGCTGTCGAACTCTGCGGCCGTCAAAGGCGAATGGGCGGGTTCAGACGACGCACACGGAGGTGTGACCTAAATCACAGCCTTTAAGTCCTGCCGCAGGCATTATGAAAATGAAATTCAGTTTCATCTAGATTGGATTTGAGGTTAAATTCTCTTTTTTTTTACGATTTTATATGCGACTCAGTCGCATCTAGACAGAAGGCGCAACGTGAATGAAGAAGGCAGCGTGTTCGCGCAAGAAAGGCGGGTCCTGGCCGGTCTCTGGGCCGTGCTCCTTCTCATCTTGTCTTCGTCGAGCTTCGCGAGCGACACAGCAAGCGTTTCAGGAACAGTTGTCGATCCTAGTGGTGCTGTCGTCCGGGCGGCGATCGTGATGGTCCGCAACTCGGATACCGGCGTACAGCAGAGTCGCACCACCGATGGCGATGGCCTTTATACCTTCCCGGTGCTTCCCCCAGGGCACTACCAGATCGAGGTGGCTGCTCCTGGATTTAAGCCCTACGTGAAGACTGGTCTGGAGCTTGCTGCGACGACCGCGCTCAAAGTAGACGTTGAACTTGAACTGAAGTCCGAAGCGACAACCGTCGAGGTTAGCGCTGACAGCGTCCAGATCGACACCTCAACCACCCAGATAGGTGAAACCATCAGCGGCAAAAAGATGGACGGCGTTCCTTTGAACGGGCGAAGCTTCACGGACTTGCTGGCGATTCAACCAGGCGTTATTCCCGCCAGCTCGCAACAGCCGAATGCGGTGGTGATGTCGGGATGCACGACGACTCCTCCTTCCGGCGACTTGAATCCTGGGAACGTGTCGGTGAGCGGGCAGCGCGAAACTGCGAATGGGTTCGTGCTAAACGGCAGCAACGTCGAAGAAGACTTTAATATGGGCACGGCCATTGTCCCCAATCTCGACTCCATCCAGGAATTTCGGGTCTTAACCAGCAACGCGGACGCCGAATACGGCAACTACAGCGGCGGGCAAGTCATCGTGGTCACCAAGTCGGGGACCGATCTTCTGCACGGCAGTGCTTTTGAATTTCTCCGCAACACGAACCTTGACGCGCGCAACTACTTCTCCTCCGAGCGCGCGCAGTTCGACCGCAATCAATTTGGGGGCACCTTGGGTGGTCCCCTTAAGAAGGACAAGGTCTTCTTCTTTGCCGATTATCAGGGTACACGGATGACTCAAGGAGTCGACACTGGGCGGATTTCCGTTCCCACCACCGCTGAACGCAGCGGTGATTTTCTCGTTCTCGACCCCGTCACGAACAAGGAGGAGAACCTACTCACTGGAAAGGTGAGTGGCCCTAACTTTGCATCCTTGCTGACAGGGCTAGGCTATCCTGCCGCTTCAGGAGAAGCTTACTCCTCCGTTTTCCCGAATGGAGTTATCCCGCAGAATGCCTGGTCGGCTCCGGCCAAAGCTTTACTGCAATACATTCCCCAACCCGATCAAGAAGGAAACATCTTTTCGACCTCGGCATACAACCAGACGCTTCGCGACAACGAAGCAGCGCTCAGAGTTGATGCCAACACAAGTTGGGGAGCCCTTGCCGCGTACTACTCCCTCGACGACTTCTTTCAGGACAATCCATACCCCATGGGACAAGGCGGTGCCAACGTCCCCGGTTTTAGCGCCACATCACCGGGGCGGGCTCAGTTGTTCAGCCTCGGCATGACCAAGGCGCTGAGCCCGAATACGCTCAATGAATTTCACCTCAGCTACATGAGATTCGCCAACAATGTCGGTCAGCCGGTGGGTGGCGTCGGCCCCAAGCTGAGTGCGCAAGGGTTTGTCGAGGGCGCAGGCACGCTTGGCATCGTTCCCTTGGACCCGAAGATTGAGGGCATCGAGAACGTTTCGTTCAACAACTACACCTTCGGCGTGGACACGACCGGCGAGACCCAGGTCAACAACACATATCAGTGGACGGACAACTTCTCCAGAGTGCTTGGGAAGCACAGCCTCAAGGTGGGCGGCGGATTGCATCTCGATCAGGTCAACGTCAATCCAGATGCGGTTTTCAACGGCTCCTTCCAGTTTGAGGGAACCGAGACCGGCTCGGACTTTGCCGACTTTCTATTGGGCGTAGCCAGCTACTATCGGCAGGGCGATTCCAAGAGCTTTTACCTGCGCAACAAATACGTGGGATTGTTTGGCCAGGACAGTTGGCAAGTGAAACCCAACCTGACGCTCAGCTATGGTCTGCGTTGGGATGTGCTGCCACCCTGGTACGAAAAATACAATCAGGTGCAGACCCTCGTATTGGGCGAGCAGTCGGTCGTCTACCCGGGTGCGCCCGAGGGGCTGGTTTTCCCAGGCGATCGCGGAATTCCGCGAACGCTCGCTCCGACAAAGTACGACAACTTCGCTCCGCGCATCGGCCTCGCGTATTCGCCAAAGTTTCAGAGCGGCTTGCTGGAAAAGATCTTTGGCAGCTCTGGAACAACCAGCGTGCGCGCCGGATATGGCACGTTCTATACGGCGATCGAAGGGCTTTCGGCCGGCATCATGAGCGCCAATCCACCGTACGGCTATGACTACAACAGCAGCGCGCCGCCTTTGTTAACCACTCCCTTCGTGGTAGCTGCAACCGGCCAAAAGCTGGGCCAGCCGTTTCCGTCGCCAATTCCGGCGCACGGAGCTTCGGCAAGCCATCCCAATACAACCGTGGACTGGTCCAAATATGATCCGATCACGGGCGTCCCGGCCTTTTTCCCGGGGAATGTGTCGCCTTATACGGAAAGCTACACTTTGTCGCTGCAACGACAGATTGCGGCGGATACTCTGATTAGCGTTGGCTACGTCGGGAATCAGGCGCACCATCTTCTCGTACTGCAATCGGCAAATCCCGGCAACCCGCAACTATGCCTCAAGACACCTGGATGCGGACCGTTCAACGAGACCGGTGTAACAGGACCGTTCAGCTCGCAATTTGCCGCCGTCACGTATCAGAAGACCATCGGGAATTCCAACTACAACGCGCTTGAAGTCAATCTCCGCCACAAAGGTAGAGCACTGGAGTTTATGGTTGGATACACCTACAGCAAGTCCATCGACCAGTCCTCAAGTTTGGCGGAACCGGTTTACCCTGTGGCCGTTGACGCTTCCGGCACGGAGATTGGTCCCAGCCTTAACCGAGCGATTTCCGCATTTGACATGACCCACAACTTTGTCGCCAGTTACCGCTACGAGTTACCCTTCGGCCGTCTGTTCGAAGATTGCGAGCGGCTGACCAAGGGCTGGATAGTTTCCGGAATTACGCGGTTCAGTACAGGGTTTCCGGTCACACTCTTCAACAACAACGACACTTCTTTGCTGGGCACGATCCCCAACGGCATCAACAACAACGGTGTGGACACCCCAAACGTCGCACACGGCAATCTGGAAATCAATAACAACCCGCGCAACGGAAACCCAGCCTTCAACACCTCGCTTTTCAGTCTTCCGGTGCTGGGCCAAATCGGTACCGCGCGGAGGCGCTTCTTCTACGGGCCAGGAATCAGCAATTTTGATATGGCGCTCGAAAAGAATGTGCGCCTGTCCGAATCGAAGTCTCTGGAATTCCGGCTGGAAGGGTTCAATGTTTTCAACCACGCGCAGTTCTACGGTCCTTCTGCCGTGAATGGCAACATCAGCAGCGCTAGTTTCGGGCAGGTAGTGAGTGCAGCGCCTCCCAGGCTCGTTCAGTTGGCTGCGAAATTCTTTTTCTAGAGCGTCGTGGTCATGTGGCTATGTCGCAGATCTTCCTGGCGTGCCGTTCGTCCTTTAGATAAAGGCCTTCCTGAGACCCACCTGCTATTTCCCGTAACACGGGTGTGTGACTACGATCACAGATCGGTTATCGATGACGGCTTATATTAAACCGATCCGTGCTAGAGAAGAATTGGGCAGAACTTCGATTCTCCCATTCGATCAGTTTCATCAGCCCTCCCCTCTTCTTCAGCACGTTTCAACCTTGGATCTTTTAGATTCTAGCCAAAGAAGGTAATTAGCAACTTACTCGAAGATGGGTTGTGATGGTGCTCTACGTCCTTTTTTGCAGAGAGTGTGAGTTTAGTGCGAGGGCAGCTGACCTGCGTGGCCTTGGCTCAGAAATCAACACACACGGGTCGAATTGCGACGGCAAACCACTGGTTGCACTAAAGAAAGAACAAGCGGACCGCAGCAGCGAAGCACCTGGCGAAATCCAGACGTCCCCCGATCGTAAGATGCAGCAAGTTCGCTCCTGTGCCTGAGGTATCACCTGAGGGCGTTGTTACGTCATCGCCATGTTGGAAGGCGGCGCGGGTCAAGAATTGCTGCCGTATGAGTTACGGATAATGCTCTCTGGTTTCACGGAAGCGGCACAGGTCACCGACGCCAACTCCAGACGGGATTGCCTTTGTCGTCTCGGAGCACCACCGTATCGTTCCCCCTCACCACTTCACGCGCCAGCACGAGCTCGGCTTCACCCTGCTTGACTTTCGAACCCGTGAGAAAGATCTCGTCTCCCTTGTTGAAGCTCACTCCCATCTCCGCAAGAAAAGACTCTGGGCAGAGGTAGACATTGACTGTGTTGGCGCCGCTCTTGAGGAGCAGGTAGGCAACCTCCTTCTCACTGCCTTTTGGCGGCAGCTTCATCTCCTCGATGGTGCCTTTCAGCTTCGTCTCGGCCTGCAGATCATATTTGGGAGCGCTTGGCGGTTGCTTGTTTTGCGCAACCAGCGGCAAGGCGCACAAAAGACATGCAAGAAGAAGAATCTTGTGCAAGCCGAGTGACGCGGTGGGCGTGATCCAATCACGCATGGCTCCCCTTTCAAAGACCGGCAGACCGGTGCGGTGGACAACCAGCATAGAAACTGCCGGCTCGCGGTCTCCCCATGTGCCTAAAGATGAAGCCAGCTTTCTCGCCCCAATAATACCGCTCTTTTCAATGTGCGAGATCAACAGTTTCTTTGAGGAACGAGTCGCTCCAGGGATCTGCGCCCATTTTCTTGGCGTAGGAGAAACGGACGGGCCGGAGCGCACTCGCTAGATGTGTCGGCTTTGCAAAGTTGCTGGCTGCCGCAGCGAGCGGTTGGATATGCCCGACTTCGCAGAATTGCAGTGACATCCGGCGTCCGGTGGGCTTCAGCGAACCGAACGGGCCGTTGTTTGTGCCTTCCCCACAACATGGTGAGCCGGAATGTGTCTCAGTTTGGAAATTGCTAGGACCCCGTGCTAGCATCCCTTCAGTTTTGGATTCTCGCACTTTCAGTCCGCAGTTGCCGCTGCAGATCAACCAAAGCACCCTTTGCCCCATGCAGGACGGCGCTGAAAGGATTCGGCTTGGCTCTTGGCCACATTGCGAAACTGATTGATTCAGGAAAGGAAAAGGGCTATCTCACCTACAACGAGGTGAATGACCTGATTCCGTACAACGTCAATTCCCCAGAGGACCTGGACGACCTGCTCGCCACAATCGGCACGCGGGGGATTGATGTGCTTGAGGGGCAGCCCAAGCTTCGTTTCTCGGCCTTCGAAAAAAAGACTGATAAGGAAGTGGAGGGCGGCAGCGAAGTCGAACTCGATCCCAGCGGTGAGGCCCTTGAAAAGACCAACGATCCAGTGCGGATATACCTGCGTGAGATGGGCGCGGTACCTCTGCTCACTCGAGAAGGGGAAGTGGATATCGCCAAGCGCATCGAGCGTGGACAGCTGCGCACACTGAAGGCGCTCTCCCGCTCTCCTATTGTGATCCGACAGATCCTGACCGTTGGCAATGATTTGCAGCGCGGCGTGCGCTCGATCAGGGACATTGTTGTTTTCAATGAGGAAGAGGTTACCGAAGAGATTCTGCAGAACCGCGTCAAGGACCTTACGCGCCGCATCGACGAGCTGCAAAAGCATTACAAACGAGCGGGCCAGTTGGCCGAACGGTTACCGACCATTCCGTCACAAAAGCAAGCATACCAATACAGTCGCTGCCGGTGCAGGCTGGGCCGCGAGATTGTGCGGATTTCGCTCATCATCCGCAAACTCGGTCTTACGAATTTCGAGCGCAAACGCCTGATCGGTCAGATGAATAAGACCACGGACATCATGCGCTCGCACGACCGCCAGGTCAGCAACCTGGAAACGAAGATTGAGAACACGCGCAGCCAAGAACTGAAGCGAGATTACCGCAAGACGCAGCGACAGCATCGCGCCGACCTGGAAAGGCTGGAAAGCGATGCCGACGTGAGCTTCCAGGAGCTGCGGCGCACGCAGCGCGAAATCATCCAGGGCGAGATGGACGAGGAGCAGGCCAAACACGAGCTCGTTGAAGCCAACCTGCGCCTCGTGGTTTCCATCGCCAAAAAGTACGGCAACCGCGGACTGCAGTTCCTGGATCTGATCCAGGAAGGCAACGTCGGTTTGATGAAGGCGGTGGACAAGTTCGACTATCGCCGAGGCTATAAGTTTTCCACCTATGCTACGTGGTGGATTCGCCAGGCAGTCACCCGAGCCATTGCCGATCAGGCGCGTACCATCCGACTCCCAGTGCACATGATTGAGATCGTAAACAAGCTGATTCGTGTCTCGCGGCAACTGGTCCAGGAGTTGGGCCGCGAACCCACCTCGTCAGAGATTGCCCAACGCATGGACATTCCCGTGGCCAAGCTGCGCAAAGTGCGCAAGATCATGCAGGTACCGATCTCGCTGGAGACGCCAATTGGGGAGGAGGGGGATTCCCATCTCGGCGACTTCATCAAAGACACTGCTGTGCTCGCACCGGACGAGACTGCCATCAACGTGAACCTGAAGGAACAGACTGGGCAGGTGCTGCACACTCTGACTCCGCGCGAGGAGAAGATCATGAAGATGCGCTTTGGTCTGGAGGACGATTCGGAGCACACGCTGGAGGAGGTTGGCCGGGCGTTCGCCGTCACCCGCGAGCGCATTCGCCAGATCGAAGCCAAGGCTCTGCGCAAACTGCGCCAGCCTTCACGCTCCAGCAAGCTCAGGTTATTTCTCGACGGCGTGCACGAATAACGCCGAGGGCGAGACGTTCACGCTGGGAGAACCCAGGCAAGGAATGGCGCAGCATCTGCGAGTTGGCCTAGGCAGCCTCACTCGGATGCGGTATACAGTGGCTGGTTTGCGATGTGTTCCGCAGAGCATGCAACGCGTACATCGTGTCATCCAGAGCTTGTTCTTCTTCGATGTTGTCTCCGGCCATGCGAAACAACTCCCGTGCCCTTACCACGAGTGCTTCCTCTGCTTGCGCAATGCGCTCCGGGAGTCTGGCGTTATCAACCTCAAAGAGCGCAGCCTTGTACAAATCCCTCCACGCTCTGCTGCTTAGAGATATAGAGCTGCCGGTATTCATGATTCCCCCGGGTTTCGTTTCCGAAGCCGGTCTGAAAGTGTCAAACACCCGGTTGTGCGATCGGCGTACAGCCGGTGGCTATCGGTGTGTAAGGCCCTACGCGACAGGCAGAAGTTTTAGCCTCTGCACGCCGTTTTCAGGAACCTGGTCGCGGGCAATGACCTCGTCGGCGCAGGTAGGAGACAGGTACGTTGGGGGTCCAACCAGGAAACTGATCCGCTGCCCTGGATGCTGGCGCCGAATCGTTCTCCAAAACTCCACTGCTTCTTTGGATCTCTGGCGCACGTCCAGCAGTACCAAATCGAAAAAATCAGGCACCCAGAGCAACTCTGCTTCCGTGACGTTTTTGGCCGTGCGCACGCGAACTCCGCGGCTTCTCAGCACGCGGGCACGCAGGTTCTGCATCGCTTCGTTGCCATCGATGATGAGCACGTTTTTCGTGCCCATTGGAAAGAAAATCGGCGATTGCTGGGGCACTGAACACCTCCAGGCCTTCTGGAGGCGGGCGTTTCGGAAAGCAGGGTTACCTTTGAGAAGCGGGCGTCACCAGAAAGATCTGAAACTCGACTCTGCATTGTCTCTTTCGGGAGTGGGCGGGGATCGGCCGCCCCCACCGAACGCGAAAGCCTGTCTCCTTGCCTCAGGCTGCTACGAGAGCAGGCCTCTTTTGCAAGGTCGAGTTGGCCACCTCAAAGTTTCGGACCTCAGGAGTACCGTCGACCACTTTCGCCAAGGCCTTCAGCACTTCTGGATAGCTGCCGCGAAGGTAAGCTTCCGCATCCTCTTTCTTGTCCCAAAGACTGATAGCGACTCCTTCCGTTCCGGATCCGGGTGCGACGAATACGATTTCGTCTTGGAACCCGTGCTGTTTCCGAAGCAGGGGAAGAATCTCGTTCTCGATTGTCTGGGTAAACTCTGCACGGGTATTGGGCTTCAGGTGCATGGAAACGTGACGAGCAAACATGTCAACCTCCTGGGTTTTGGTGCGACTAAGAGGAGAGAACTTCAGATGGGCTGCCTTAGTTCAGGGGATCTGAAAGAGGAGAAGACGTAATTCGCTCTGTTTAACACCATATACCGAATCCCAGTGTTGTCAAGTCGGAATGTCCTAGGTCGCGCTACGACGTTGGCTGGTTTGTGACATGGCTCGGCTTCCGTAGCTTGAGCTTATGCGCCCAAAAACGTTTGGCCCTTTCAGATTCAAAGACGGCCCTCGCGACTTTGGTATCCTCGCGCCATTCCGACAAGGGCGAATCTCTGGTTTCGAACTTCTGTGGAGGCTCTACTCTGGTTTGCGCTTCAGCGGCTTGCCAATCGCGAGCAGGAAGATGGCACTCTTGCCTTTCGCGTGCGGCGAAAAGAAGTTAATTACGTCATCGTCGAAGAAGGTCAGCCCGGTTGCACCCAGGCGCTGGGCATACGCAGCCAGGTACATCCTCCCGCCGATTGCGCCCGCCTCCAGTTGGACGGCCCGGTAGCCGCGGTTCCCGTATTCTTCCAGGATGCGTTTAAGATCTGCGAGAAAGAAGATGTCCACACAGGCGTCCGCCGGGAGCTCCTGCTCCAGTCCCAAATGGTGGGCCTCGGCGCGGAATTCCCCCACCTTCAAGAGCTCCGGAGTGTTCTGCTCACGCCGGAAGAAGTAAGCGCCCGGCTTGAGCCCCTGTACCGCATGCACGATCAGGTAAAGATCGTTGAGCTGCGCGCCAGGGGCCTCAAGGAAGTCAGCCGGAAGACCTCGCGTGGAGTGGTCAAGAATGGTTGAGAGTTGTGCCAGCGTAATAGATGCAGTCTTATCGAACCCTCGGGTAGAGCCCCGGCGCAGGATCACCTGCTCAATGGTATCCTTCGGCTGTTCTTCTTCCGGCAGTCGCTGGAAGCGAACTGCCTCGCCTGCTGGAGCGGAAGGTGGGAAGACCTGTTGCTCCCCGCGCCACTGAGCTACTTCCTCTTCGGACTGAAGCGAAGACGCGTCGTGCATCTCAAGCATGGCGGGATAGTCGACCTCACGCTCGGAAAGCGGGATCGTCTCCAGGCCGAGCGCCGGAGCCTCTCTCAGGGCTGGCAGCGAACTCTCCGATGTGCGCCCGATCGGTACGAAGCACAAGGAAACCTCGCGCCGCGTATCGAGATCAAGTAGGCGGTTCACCTCGGCATCCACGAACCCGAGCACGATTTCGGCCGGCAGCCCCGAAGCCGTAGCGATGGCCAGCATATTTGCCAGCAGCGTGCCGTTGTCCCAACCGAAATGACGATAGGTGCGCGCCTGGTATTTCCAGGCGTTCCGCCAGTATGTTCCGCTGCAGATGATGGTCGCGGGCGCGTGAGCCACCGCTGGTTCCATCGCCGTTGCCTGAGCCAGGTTTCTGCGAAAATCACCTTTTCGCAGAAGACGTAACGATACATCCCCCGGATTGAAGTGATACACGCCGGCATCCAGGCCCGCGAGATCGCCAGTCACGACGTACACCTCGATCTCGTAGAGGGCTCCGGTGCAGGCTGCAGCGCGAAAGTAGATTTCTCCGCCTGGATGTGCGCGCTGTTTGGTAATCCCCGCCGAGAAATAGAGAATGCGCGCCAGATCCCGAACGTCAGGGACCGAATCGGTCCGCGACGAGGGCACTGGCTCTGAGATCGCGGAGAGCGCGGGCACGCCTGTCTGTGGCACGTCCCGCGGCAGCGGAAGCGGCTCTAGCTTCGGATAGATTTTGAAAGGCTGCGGACGATTCGCCCAGTCCAGGAAGTGAGGATTGTTACGAATACTCCAATAGGAGTGCTTCGTGCCATCGTGATACTTCCAAGCCACTCGGATGTCACGGTTCTTCATCATTTACTACATCAGATTAACAGTTGCAGTGGAGCCTAACAGATGGGTTACGCTCACAACCCATTTGGGCTAAAAACGTTTCCACAGTAGCCCATCGGGCCATTCACATGGGTCGAGCGAGAGGTTAGGGTTGTTGTGAGCAGACTTCGGGGGAGGGCCGTTCGACGAATGTCCCAAGACTCAGATTGGAGTCTGGGAGTTTTCGTTTTGGGGGGAATCAGCCCATTCCACAGGCGAGAATCGTTGGACCCACCGTGCACCGATTAAGGCGAAGTCCGGGTCGCCTCGCACACCAGTTTACGGGCGCTCTGCGTTTACTATACAAAATCCAAAGGGCGCACAATGTTCTCCCTGCCCATGCCCCCGGAAGGAGCGCGTTTGGATGAAAAACTCTGTTTGTGTTTCGCCGGCGATCTTCTTTTTGCCCGAAGCAAGTCGATGAGCTTTCCAAAGCTGCGAGCGTTAGGCATCGCCCTCGGACTGTTCGTCGCAGTCTATGGTCCCGCATTCGTGGCGGTGTCGCTGATTCGTCCACCGGCGCAGGGTGTTGTTCCTCTTATCATGGCGATCAGCCTTGCGATAGCGTTGGTTTTGATATTCACGCTGGGGCGACGGACTGCAGGAGTTTTGGGTGATTTTCGGGGCCCTGATCGCTCGCTCTCATCCTCTGCTGCAGTGGGTACACATTACCTGCCTGATCTGGGGAATCCTGATAGAAGTCGTTCCGTGGCCATGCCCTTTGACGGTGCTGGAAAACTGGCTGGAGAGCCGGGCTGGCGTCGAGCCGTACCAGGGCGGCTTCTTGCTGCATTATCTGGACGCGTTGGTTTATCCGCATATGCCTCCCGTCCTGCTTACGGTTGCAGGCGTAGTTGTTTGTACTTTGAATCTCGCCCTTTACGCCCGTGCCTTCCTTGGGGGACACCACAGACCGCAGTAGCTCGAAGACGTCCCTCGCAATAGGCTCCTCCTTGGTACGCGAGGGTCTCGAGCAATACATCACGGGCAAGTATTGCATCAGGCGCAGTACGCAAGGCGACCATCCCTGCCTGCAAAGCATCTTGGGCCGCCACCACCTCGAAGCCCTTTTCTTGCAAAGCTTTTGTGAGTAGCGCCACTTGGAAGCGGGAGTCATCGGCGACGAGAATCTTCGACATATGATGTATCTCCAGCAGCCATGCCCTCAAACTACACTCATCCGACCCAGCCTGCCCAGACCACAAATCACTGCGTTCGTGGCCGAATGCTCACGAATGTTCCAATCCTGCACATGGCAGGTCGGAGCCCCATGGCAACTGTTGAAAACCGGCATTTCACACCGGGCAAAACTTGTCATCTCAGACGATACTCCTGTTCATGACGCTCGGCATTGGCCGTTAGACCGGAATCAACGGTTTCTTGAACCGGTACTTGCTTTCGAGCCATGCACGCGGAATCAGCAGGTCGCCGGGAGAAATTAGGACAAACTCGCATCCCGCGGCGGTGCGATCCTCAGTAATCACACGACCTGAATGTGAAAAAGGACGATCCACCGGACAGATCGTCGTGGGTCAATGACGCTCGTGTCCGTGACTTCAATCACTGAACCGTCGCCTGTACCGGATTACTTTGTTTTGAGATGTCTTCAATAGAACTGCTCCTCATAGCGACTGGGATTGTGGCGCTGCTGACGGTGCTGGCGATCTACGCTAATGTGCAGATCCGCGCCACGGCTACCGAACGTGCCCAGAACCTGGCGGGGGATGAGCTCATTCCAGATCCCATTGGCTCGGTGAACCACGCTATCACGCTTCGTGTTCCTCCCCACGAGGTTTGGCCTTGGTTGGTCCAGATGGGCGGCGGCCGCGCGGGATGGTACGCCTACGACTTCATCGACAATGGTGGCCGTAACAGCGCCGACCATATCATGCAGGAATATCAAAACGTCTCAGTAGGAGCCGTATTTCCGGCGCTCCCTGGAGTAAGGGACGTCTTTGTCGTAGCGCAATATGAGCAAGAGCGCAGCCTTGTTCTTTCTTGGCGACAGCCGGATGGCGGTTATCAAACCACGTGGGCATTTGTTTTGCAGCAACCACAGCCAGACGAGACACGGCTCATCGTGCGGGGCCGAGTGGCATCTGGCTATCGCCCCTACGGCTTACCACAATGGGTAGCATTACCGATCGGACGCCCGGCTCATTTCATCATGCAGCGCAAGCAGCTACTAGGCATTGCTCAGCGCGTCGAGGCGTACAAACAACGTTGATAAAGTCTTCCGTAAAAGTTTTCCTTCCGTCGGTCACCACGCTCTGAGTCCTACATACGGGGCAGTTCGAGACCGACGAGTTCTTTTTGCGCCCTTGAGCGGAAAGCTGAGCAAGTATGCGAAGCAAGGTTAGCTATCGCTGGCGCACGAGCCAAGAGGGAAAGCCACTTGAGCAGAGTAGGACTTGGCATGACCCTCGAACGATATTGTGATCTGCGTCATGGGCTCATCTAACCAAGTCTCAGTACCGTACTTCTCTGGCGAACTGGAAATATCATTGTGCCCTAGATGAGCTCTAGTGACTCATGTGGCACCGAGTCACGCCACTGACGACGCTTGGTGGTTTATGGCGGCCCAACAAAACCCAGGTTGTTAAAAAACTGTTCCTCATTACGATCCTGCAGGAATCTAATCCCCTCGGCGAGCCGGTTTACGTCAATGACTGTCACGCGATCACCGATCATGAATGGCATGAAGTCATTCCCGTTTGGCGTATTCCATTGTGCAGGACAGTCGGGCACACCGCTGAACATCACGGTCTCGCATGAAAACGGGAGATCACCTTTCCAATCCTCGAGAAGCATTGACCGGACACTCAAGAGCTGAACGTAGTCTTCCTCTTTGGGCACGTTCAACGTGCACCCACCAAATAGAACGAGCTTTCGAACAGGATGATAGGCAAGCAGGTCTAGGCTTGCACGCTTGATTTTCGTGTTTTCTGCTATCAAATCCTCACATGCTCCCAGGACAATCGTCGAGAAACCGTAGCATCCAAGCAGCCAAGCGACGTGCTGTTCAAACTCCTTCTGTGGTTTTGTTTTCGTTGACGGGACAAAATGCGGGCGCACCAACAACGAGTGAAACTGGGCCTGCGAACAAAACTTCGTTAACAAAAAGTAAAGGGGGTTCACGTACTGCTCCGGAATTAAATCTCGCACCCGCCAACTGCCTGAACTGATCTCTCCGATCTCGTTGTGAACCAGTCTTGCCTCCATGCGCTCGTTGCGGTCCTCTGGAACAAAATGTCCTGATGCCACAAATGTTGTGCTGTCTCCATCTCCCATCCTCAGTTCTACTCGCAGTCGCGAATCGTCACTCCGGCCACACGATAGACCAAATACGCGAAGGCTTGAGCGCAACTCCGAATGGCAGCGGCCCGTAATTTGAACCAGATTTTCGGACAACGAAATGGAAGCCTCGGTAATTTTCGCCATCACCGGTATCACGGCGTAAACGTCGGCGATGATTGTGCCCTGGCGGACCCTGGCTCCCAGCAACGCCGCAATTGCATCCAGAGTTCCCGAATAACCGAGCCGACTGACGGAACGCTGAATCTGCTCGGCATGGATCCTGTATTGAGGGTTGTTTGTTGCATCAGGCATCGAAACCGTCTGCACGGACACTTCTAGTGTCGGCCAATCCACCTCAGGGAAAAGGAAATTATGATTTGTTTGTACATATCCGAGAGACACACCCAGATCAATCGAATGTCCGTACTCCACTTCCGATTCCGCGAAACGAAGCTTCCCCTCCCTCAAGCCGCTTGCAAGGTGAGCCCAGCCACTGAATGGAAGTACTTGGTAGTCAATTCTCAACTCGTCCGTATGAATAGGGCCGTGCTCTCGCCAGATATGTGCGACGCTTGCGTTTACGTGCTCTGGCGAGTTGGACGACGTGCGAACCACCGTCAGTACATTACGCCACACGCCGCTAATCAGCACTGAAGCGGTCCGGATATCGATCGAACACAGGGTTTTCTCGACGACACGCAGCAACTCGTCGACGCTGATCCTTGTACTCATCGCCAGATAGTCTACTGCTGCACACGCACTGTCGGTCTTACAACGAGATTCTGCGCCCGATACTTGCTGCGAATTTGCCGCGTCATCTCGTCATAGATAGGCGCTGTCCCCTTCGGATCAGCGATCGTTAGGATCAATGCAAAGCTCTGCGACATACTGGCAGCAATACCGTGTCGCGCCAAAAGTTGAACCTTGAGCCTCCACCGCTCCCCTTTAACTCCTCCTTCTCCCAAACTCCCAAAGTAGGTCCGCACTGGCGCCCATTTTCGGAGATGCTCAACCTGGAACGACTCGAAGAGAACGCCAGTATTCTTATGTTCAGGCGGCACGAGTCCCTTGAACTTGACGACATCACGATTCGTCTCCCTGGAGCGCTGCCGGTGCCATACACCGAAGTGAGCGTCGATGTGTGTTTCGCAATATTCTGAGCCCCATCTAGGGTTTCTTGCGGGACAGAACGCTACGGTCATCCAGATGTCGCCGTAATACCGTCCACCGCGTTTCAGAGAATCTGGGTACGGAAAATCATCCCACTCCAGGAAGTATCCAGGCCGCAGCACGTCCTCAAAGACTAGAGTCGATGTGTAGCGCGTACATTCCAGGCAATACGGGAGCGGCATTGGCAACCCAAATCCCACAAAGTTCTCCTCCGTGTCGGCAACACGCCCGCCTGTTCGCGCGTCGCGGGCATGATGAGTCAAGATTGCCCTCGACAGCACGGGCGACGGAGCCGGAGTCACCTGATGATAGATATTCGCCAGAATGCGAGCCACTAGCGGCGCTGCGAAGCTCGTACCGATCGCTTCGGACGAGCCGGTATCGGTGACCGACCGAACACCCTTAACATCCGCCCCATCCGTCCGGCATGTGCCGCCGTAGTGAACGAGATCCGGCTTGATGACGTAGTTAGGACCCGCTCCGTGTCTAGAAAAGGAGGAAGGTTCGCCGGGCAACGGACCGTTATTCGCATGTGTGTAGTGAGAAATCGAGCCGATGCTGACACCCAGGACGCTGTCCGCAGGGCTCGTGATGCGACCGGGATCCATTTCATCCGCCGTCCGCGGGTAGCTCAGCAGCGGCAAGGATTCATAGTTACCCACGCTGATCACAAAAGAAACGCCATACATCTCCTGGAGTTCATCAAGCTGGACCGCAAGACTTGAGAATTCAGTGAGCGAACAGACTTGATCCAGCCCGAGCGACAGATTCCAGACTTTGTAGCGACTTGCGTATTGTTGAAGCGCACTATCCAAGAGTTGGAGAAACTCTGGTTCGTACAATGCGTCAACTGGACCGTGAGCCGGGTCCCAGTTTGGAATCACCTGAAGATCAAAGACGCCGCAAGGATTTGAGTCAATTCCGCCCAGTGCAGGGTTGAGTTGTTTTCCCCAACACACCAAGCCGGCAACGAAGGTACCGTGTTCCGGATTCCGATACGCTGGCGCGACATGCGACTCTCGACCGATGATCCACCTGTTAAGCGCCGGGTTGGTCTCGATCACGCCACTGTCAACTACGACAACTACGGGAAGGTCCGCCTCCTGTGCAGGGACGGGTAGTCCGTCGGGGAGCGGCTGTGAGTTCACACCTTGAGGCCGGACTGTCCGGATTGCCGGCATCCTTTGGATAGAACGAACTCCCACTACGTTCGAAAGTGCATCAACGTCAGCGACCGTTCTGCAATCAACCTCGAAGCGATAGCTCGTTTCAGAGTAGCCGGTCCTGCTCACTCTTAAATTACTTGCGCGGCACGCTCCCTCAAAATCCCTCACCAGAGCCTCTTGACCATGTCCAGGCCCGAAATCAAACAGGTGGACTTGAGTGGCAAAACTGTCCCCTCGCCTTGGGCTATGTCTCAAGATCTCTTCTGCTGGCAGTCCTTTTCGCCGGAAATCCGGCGTTATCGGCTCAATTGCTTCTACGGTCGATAACTCCTTAACGATACGGCCGGTGTGCCCTCTTCTCACTAGCTCATCCAACGCGTCCAGACCCGGGGGCGTCGCTTTGAGAAACAGTTCCCCAAGCCTCCCAGCCCCGATGATCGGACAGGTTTGGTCCGAGAAAAGATGCTCGGGACGATGACTCTTTGCGAAAGCTTTCGGCAGCAGACGCACGCGCACGGGAGCCCCGCCCGTGCGCTGGACCAACGGCCTAATCGCCCGTTGAATGGCATGTACCTGATTCGATAGTGTTCCCCTGAACGCTGCAGTGACGTTACGGAACGGCCGCACGGGTCCCCCTCCGCCAGGAACACGACGTTCCATCCCCTGCCGCGGCAAGATCAGCTTTATGAACAGTCGCTCGGGCCGGCCTTCACCATCAGGCATCTACTTCGCCTCCGAACCCCCACCGATAAGCTGTCGCTTTCGAAACGCCCAACAAGGCAGCAATATTGGCATGGCTATATAGCTTCTCATCCCTTTTGCGAAGCACGGCGGCAGCGTGCTCTGGTTCTACGTCCCGCATTGCCGTCATGAACCGGCCCTGCTCCGCATCTCCAGCGGCCAGCTGAGCTAGTGCCGAGAAGGCATCATGTAACGCAGGATTCAGATTCGCGGCGATTTTCTTTCGCTTTAGGCGCGCACAAACTTCTTGAATATCTCCACCCGAAAAACCTTCCGAGAGATTCGTGAGAAGACGAATGTCGCGGTCTGGCCACTCGATGGGCGCCAGGAATGATCTCCACATTTCACTCCGCAAATGCTCATTGGGGTAGCCCAGTTCAATTCGGTAGTTAAACCGTCGCCAAACTGCCTTGTCGAGGAGCTGCGCGTGATTCGTTGCCGCCAGCACAACCGTCTGTGTCCCCAGCATGTCCAGATTCTGGAGAAAACTATTAACAACTCGTTTGATCTCGCCCAACTCTTGATTATCGTCACGGAGCTTAGCTATCGCGTCGAATTCGTCTAGAAACAATACGCACGGCGTTTTGCTCGCAAACTCAAAAACGGAACGGATGTTTTTGGAGGTGCTGCCCAAGAACGACGAGATCAGACCATCCAATCTCGCGATGTAAAGAGGCAGTCCCAACTCCGTCGCAATGAATCTCGCGAGCCTGCTCTTTCCGCATCCTGGTGGACCATGCATCAGCAGCGCGAGGGAGGTTGAAACCCCCTGCGCCTCGAGTTGAGCATGACTCTTTGCCACACTGACAAACTCGGATACTGCGTCCAGTTGATGTTGCGGCAAATAGGGCGGTGGTTCGACCAAGTGTCGCAGATCAAGCCTTTCCAGAAGCGGGAATCTCGTCTCGCCGTCGACCGGAACCGTTGCCCCCATAGAGACTCCTGTCGGACGCAATTGATGGTCGCTTTCCGCCAACATTCTCCGAAGCCGATCCGCCGCGGCTCTGTCCCCGGCCTTTTCTAGATTGTCAGCCAGGAATGCAGTATAATTCCGCACCTTATCGATGTCGAGACGAAGTGCTCCGCTTACGATACGAAATAGTTCATTTAAGAAACGAATATCGCTTGACATGATACGATTATCCTGTATGATGGAACGAAAGTCAAGGAGATTTGTTTGCCGCACCAGTCGAGTAACCGGCCCCATGAGCTATGGTTTTGGGCAAGTTTCATCCCGTCTGAGAGTACTCCGTGCCAGCGCTGTGCGGCCAACAACGAACCACAAATCTCAACCTGGGAGGGACCAGAAAATGTCAATTAGCCCCGCTCCGCTCTTAACCGAGTCTTTTGAAGCGCAGCTCGATGACTTGCTCATGCGCATCTGCATCGAGCTACAGCTCGACGAGACTCGATACAAACTCGCTGAGACCCACTATCAGGCGGTTGGGAAATGGCTGGAAACGGAAGGCAGCCCTGTCGCTGTTCTCAAGCCGATCATCTATTCGCAAGGCTCCATGCGTCTCAATACCACCGTAAAGCCGCTGGTACGCGACGAATATGACCTCGATTTCGTTTGCGAACTGATATGCCAAACCTCGTTCTTTGGGCATCCCGTAGAGGCTCTGGACCTCATCGAGCAGCGGCTGCTAGACAATGAAACCTACCGGCCCATGGTACAGCGCATGAACCGCTGCATCCGTCTCAACTACGAGCATCAATTTCACTTGGATATTCTTCCCGCCTGCCGCGACCCCAAGAATGGCGGAACCTGCCTTCTCGTGCCAGACCGCAAGCTCGAAGACTGGAAGCCCAGCAATCCCAGGGGCTACGCAGCGTGGTTCGACTCGCGTTCGCGCCAGCTGCTGGTTGGTCAATTGCTGGAAAAGGCAGAGCCCCTTCCCGACCAGGAAGCGGCCGAGGAAAAGCCTCCGCTCAAATTGTCCGTGCAGCTCCTGAAACGCTGGCGTGATGTTCGTTACAAGACCAACTCCGACATAGCGCCCATTTCAATCGTTCTCACCACCTTGGCTGCAGACATCTATCGCGGTGAGCGGTCGATTGCTCGCGCCGTCGGAAATATCCTCGCTGAGATTTCGCTTCGCGCACAACAAAGCTACCCGCGGTTGATTGTGCTGAATCCCACGAACCAGGAAGAAGACTTGAGCGAACGCTGGGATTCCAAACCAGAAGCGTACCGGGAGTTTGTCCGGGCGATCGCGGACCTTGAGACGCAGTGGAAGACTCTGTTCCAAACCCGAGGCATCGACAAACTGAGCAGAATGCTGGAGCGATTGTTCGGGGAAGATGTTGCGCAGAAAGTCGTCGAGAAGCAGGCCCGAGACATTGAGGCAGCACGTTCGCGGCGAGAGTTGGGAATGAAAAAAGGCTCGGGAATCATTACCAGCCTCGCGGGCTCGGCCATTCCGATTCCCCGTAACACCTTTTACGGAGATGCGAAATAAGTTCTTCAACTCTGCGGCTCTCACATTTGGCCAGCAGATCGGCCGCATGTCGCATATCCATTCCGGATTTCGCGCGCGGCTCACCCGCAATGTGGTTAGCTGGACAGGTGAACTGCAGCCTTCGGGAATGTCCGAGAACTATATGGTCCGGATCGAGTACACGCTGCGTCGACGGCCCCGCATCTGGATTCTCAGTCCCCCTTTGCGCCCACGCCGTCCCGGCCAGAGAATTCCCCACACCTTCCACGATGGAAGTGTGTGCTTGCATCTTCACGAGGATTGGGCGCCGGCGATGTCTATCGCGGATACAATCATTCCCTGGCTCACATTGTGGCTCTACTACTACGAAGTGTGGCAAGCCACCGGCGAATGGCTCGGTGGAGGTCATGAACCACGAACGAGAAAATGAAAAGACGCATCCTGTCCATTGATGGTGGCGGCATAAAGGGCGTTTTCCCGATTTCGCTTCTAGCCGAGATCGAAGCCGCACTTTCTCTTCGTTCCATCGCCAATTACTTCGATCTCATTGCCGGCACATCGGCCGGGGGAATCATCGCACTCGGTCTAGGGCTCGGTTTGAGCGCGCAGCAGATGGCAGAGTTTCTCCTCCGTGATGGCCCCAATATTTTCCCGCATAGTCCCTTCCCGACCAGCACACTGCGACTGGTTTGTGGGATGGAACGTTATAGTCCTGACCATCTCCGCCGGGCACTGGAAAGGGTATTCGGTTCGAAGACTCTCGCTGATTCGACCGTTCGCTTACTCATTCCGTCATTCGATGCCACAAAGGCTGATATTCACATTTATAAGACCGCGCATCACGAGCGACTCGGGATGGACTATCGACTCACTGCGGTGGAAGTCGCCATGGCCACAGCGGCGGCTCCAACGTATCTGCCTGCATACGATTCGAAACACTGCATCACGCTCGTCGACGGTGGGCTTTGGGCGAACAACCCGGTGGCGATTGCGGTGGTCGAAGCCGTAACTGTCCTGGGGTGGGACGGCAATGAATTGGACGTGCTGAGCCTTGGTTGCACCGAGGAGACGATTGACTTCAAACGGAAAGGGCACGGCGGAGTCTTCTGGGTACGCCGTGCTATCGAAGCTGCAATGAGAGGACAATCACGCTCTTCACTGGGCATGGCTCTTCACCTCACCGGAAGAGACAAAGGTTTGGAAAACGTCCTTCGCATAAATCCCCCGGTCGCACCGGGGCGTTTTTCACTCGATGGAGTCAAAGCAATTAGCGAATTGCGAGGATTTGGCTACAGTGAAGCCAGACAGGCGCTACCCCAAGTCAAAGATCAATTCTTCAGCACAGAAGCGGCACCTTTCGTCTCAGCGAAACGGTTGTAGCTTCACATCCACTTTCCCTCCAGCCTCAGCACGTTACCAAGAAGTGTGACAAGTCCCAAAACCCGGTAACCGCTCAGACTTGAGGAACGATGTCGAAAAAGTGAGTGGGCGTCGGGGCAACTTCGGCTTTGCTGTTGTGGATCGCAGATCATTCGGCGACGCGAATCAGGCCCGCACTTCGTATGCCGAGGGTTCCACGACCTCCATGGTAATCCCCGTCACACGGCCAACGATCGTGGCCTCTGCTGGATAGCGCAGCTGCTGCGCCCTCCGCTTCGACTGCTGGCTCGGAACGAGTATCAGCCGACCGTCAAGCATTTCGCACCAAGTGCAAACGTAATGTTCGCGGAGCTCCACAAAGTAGATCGGCCGGTCGTGGTCGCTATGCCAATGGACGGTGGGAATCTTCTTTTGGCGGGGATCGATGCGTACAAACGCCCCAGGCCGGACGAACGGATACAACGTGTAGTCATCCATTCCGACATATCCGTACAGCGGATTGGAGCCGTCCATCAGCTGAAGCACAAGCGGAACTTCGTCCCAGGTTTCAATCATCTTGGGCACCAGGTTGGTCCGTTCCGCCCGCAGTTTCTCTCGCAGTTCGGCCGCCGACTGCATCGTTGACTTGTAGGCCTCGGGTCCCGGCCCAATCAGGTAGGTGTGGGGCAAACCAAGGGTTTTGTGCTCGTTCAGGGCTTCGCTGACGGGGATGCCACACATGATCGCGAGTCGATCATAGTCGCGCCCGTAGACGACACTCAGCGTGTAGAGCTTGTGTAGGGTAGGCGCCCACTTTCCGTTTTCGATATCAGCGAGAGAAGTTCGCGCTATGTGGTAATCGAAACTCTGCCGTCGTTCGGCGATACTGTGGCTCAAAGTTTCTACATCACGCAGCGACAAACCCAGACGCTCGCGCTCAGCTCTGAGCCGCTTACCCCATTCCGGGTTCCACGACGAGGCCAACATCTGACGGCCATCCCGAAAGAATTGTTACATGTTACAGCAAACACGGCACGTTTCCACAAGTTTCTGAATTTGTTTCTGAAAGCCGGACAAAATGCCCATTGTCTGGCCGCTATTCCGACCACGAGGTCGGCAGCACTTTCGCGTGTCCTGCCGCTGTAGGTTGTTAATTTACCTAGCAAACCCGATAGATCTGGCCGAGGCTTGGGACAGCCCGCAGATATTTGTGGCGGCGCTTCGGCTCACCGCTTATACAAGGTGCAATCTGCGAGCAGTTATTCTTGAGCGCATCCGAGAGGGGGACTCTACGCGCGACCTACTGAGAGTTAGGGGCGCTTGTCGAGTGATCGGCGCGGGCCAGAAGTTCTCGCAGGAACGACCGAGCGAGAGAGACCGTGCCGTCGCGTCCGAGGGAGGCTTCGTCAACAAGCGTCGCAGTCGCCGAAAAAGTCCAAGCCATCCTCGCGAGGAAGGGACTCACGCTGTATCGAGTATCCCAGCAATCGGTTGCACTGTATGGCCGGTCCTCCCTATACTTCCTCCCACACAATCTCTACTACGATCTCCGCGCCGGGTCATTCAGACCCAGTATTCATCAGATCTGGGCTTTGAGCCGCATTTCTGGCTATCGAGTAGCCGACTGGCTTCGAGTGTTTGGTTATAACCTTGAGGACATTACACGGCTGCAGGTCCTGCTGCCGTCGAAACGTACTATTGTCCTGGACACCTCGCTCACCGACCCCAACGAATGGGTTCCCTGGCTCGAGAACCGGCCCCTCGGAGTTTCCATCCCATCGATCGCACCGCTCGCAAAACTTCTTAGAGAGGCCCCTGCGCGGCAGATCGGCTTTCTCCAGGACCCCAGCCCCCGGCATTTTCTCTACGCGAAGGTCGGCCGTGAAGACGCGTTTGCCTTTCCGGATCTCGCCCCGGGAAGCATCGTGCGAGTAAATCCAGACATCGGGGACGGTGCTGCCCTCGCAGAGAACTCCTCCATTTCTGATCGTATCTTTCTAGTTGAGCACAGCAAGGGATTCTGTTGCTGTCGCGTACGAGTCCTGGGCAATGGCGTCATCGTACCCTTCGACAATGGACTCTCTTATGCGCAGGTGGAGTTGCATTGTCCTCAAGAAGCAAGGCTCTGGGGCCCCGTCGATCTTGAGTTCCGACCGTTGCTGTGCCGAGAGGAACCCCAAGTCCCGAAAGATTTGGCCCGGCGCTGGAAACCTGAGTCCCTTGCTGCATGCGCAGACTTTGGGCAACTGCTCATCAGAACACGTAGAAGGACGAACCTCTCTGTTCGCGAAGCGGCTCAAATGAGTCGCACGATTGCTGAAGTCCTGCAGGACGATCAATACACGATTTCGCCAAGTTCGCTCAGCGATTACGAACTGCGCAACACTCCTCCGCGGGACTTCCACAAGGTCATTACCCTGTGTTCCATCTACGGCCTGCAGTTTGAATCAGTAACGAAACGAATAGGAGTTAACGTCGCGGACGCTGGCACAGAATCGATGCCGGAACGCTACTTGTCCCGTACTGAGCCTCCTGTGGCAGCCAAAAGCGCCGACGCAGACATTGTCCCCACTGGATTTCTTGAGAAGTTGCTGGAAGAGTGCCGGGAAATCCCGTTCTTCCTGCGTCATTCACTGGGATACTTTTCTGGTTCTGCACACGTCTCCTTGGATGATTTCTTCTGGGTCGGCGGCGACGACGATCCGCTTCACCCTTATCTGGCGAAGGGGTTGCTTGTCATGGTCAACCGCCGGCGAAAAACACCCTTCCACTTTGTATCGAAACCCGTTTGGCAGCAGCCAATCTATATTGTTCTCAAGCGCGATGGGATGCACCTAGCAGCATGTTGCGGAGTCGAAAACGACAAACTCGTTCTCCATCCGTGTTCGCGGGATTTCCATAGCACCGCAGAGTTTCGAAATCACCAGGATGCGGAGGTTGTCGGACAAATCGTTGCGATCGCGAGGAGGATTCCTTGAGTCCTACTAAAAATCCTCAGTTCGCAAAGACAAATACCCGATTTCTTGATGGGTTTCCGGACAGATCTCCAACCCAGTTTGCCCGGAAATTGAACACTTTTCGGGGAAATCTGCGCGAATTGATCGAAAATTGCACAGCGCATGGATTTTCTGGACAAATCAAATGCGCGTCCCTAGGCTCGACACTGAGTGTTTGATCACGCCGGCATTCAGGTGGCCGCACGTTGTCCTCTGTCACACAGCAGCGAGGGTCTCACCGGTTTCGGCTGCCGACCGAGTTCCTTTGGCTCATCCAGCAGATTCGGCCGCTACTCCATTGGCATCTGGCCAGCTTTCTTTGCATCACTGCTGGCAGTTTGCTCGCTCTCATTTCGCCACTCCTGCTTAAATGGCTCATCGACGGGATCATTCCTCAAAAACGCATGGGACTGCTGCTGCTCGCGGTGGCTTTGATTTTTCTCGGTCATCAGGGCAGGGTGGCACTTACCAGCTTGGGCAGTTACCTGATGCTGAGCGCTTCACAGAAAATGACGCTCACGCTGAGAGTGACTCTGCTCGAACATCTGGATACCCTTTCTGCGGACTACTACGAAGAAACACCCGTGGGCGTGGTCATGTATCCACTCAAGGAGCCGATCGAGGAGATCGCATATTTCGGATCCGATCTTCTCCCGGCCATTTTGCGGATGCTGCTCACGACCGCATTCACACTGGCAACCATGTCCGCGCTCAGCCCGGTGCTCACGCTGACCGTCCTTCCCCTGATTCCCGCTTTCCTGGTCACCAGGCAGTACTTCCGAAGAAAGCTTGCGAGTGATGCGGACACCGCACAGAATGATCGCCTGGCGTGGAGTAATTTCCTCGAAGAACATCTGTCGTCAGTGATTTCGATTCAGCTTCTGGGCCAGGAAAAGCGGCAGGAGCGAAGGGCCTTCCGGTTCTTGGTGCGCTCGCTACGATCGCAGCAGCGACTCTATCGGACCGCCACCTGGTTCACGGTTTGGAGCTCTCTCGCCATTGTTCTGGCGATGTCCGCAGTTATCGGATATGGCGGGAAAAGCGCGCTCGCGGGCACGCTGAGCATTGGAAGCCTGGTTGCATTCTACGGTTTTGTGACCCAACTTTTTGATCCGCTCAGCGGCGCCTCCGAGCTCTACGCCAGGGCGCAGAAAACCTTTGCCAGCATTCGCCAAGTCCAGGCCGCATTGAGCTTGCGACCGAGCGTCAAAAATGCCGCGGGGGCGCTCATGCTTTCCAGACAACATCCAGCGGATGTTGAGTTTTCTGAAGTCGAGTTCGGCTACTCCAGAAACAAGGGTCTGCTTCACGTCCCGTCGCTTCGCATATCGGCAGGCGAACATATAGCCATCGCAGGAGAGAATGGCGCGGGAAAGAGCACGCTGGTCAGACTCATCGCCAGGCTCTATGATCCGGTTTCCGGCGCGGTGCGCCTGGGCGGCGAAGATATTCGGAATATTCATCTCAAGAGCCTGCGTCAGAGCGTTTGCTATCTCCCACGCGATCCGGTTTTGTTCGATGGCTCGATCGCCTCCAATTTGCTGTTTGTGAGGCCCAGCGCTTCGGAACAGGAACTCGAAGAAGCCATGCAGATGGTGGAACTGACCGCTTTGAGTCGATCGCTACCTAGCGGCCTTCGTCAGCGAATCGGACCTGACGGGTGCCAACTTTCGGGTGGAGAACGTCAGCGCCTCGCTCTCGCGAGAGCGATTCTGCAACAACCGAGGGTGTTGATTCTGGACGAGGCGACTTCTTGCCTGGATCCGTGCGCAGAAGCAAGTATTCTTCAAGAGCTCCGGCGCAGTCTCAGCTTGTCAACCTTCATCGTCATCTCGCATCGGTTTTCCACGTTTTCGACCTTTGACCGGGTTCTTCTTCTCTCGCGTGGACATATTGTCAGAGACGGAGATTCTTGTTCATTTCTGGCGATGCGCGGCGTTCAACCCGAATCGGGGATTTCCACAGACTAGTTTCAAGCCAACGGGCATCATTCCATTATCGACCTAAGTCCAACAGCGGCGCGGCTTTATCGCTTGCGCACCTTCTCGCAGACGGCTCGATGCGAGCCAATTAGGATGCAATCGCGAACAGGCTGCGATTCTCGACTCATCCTTCGTTCAAGAAATCTTGTAGGTCCGTCAACAACATCCGCGCGACTAGGTTGCTTTTCCGGAAAGTTTCACCTTTTTCTGGCTTTCGATCTACGAGCGTGTCAGAGTGCGCCCAGACATTGCGACTCACCTTGCACGCCGACGAAGTGGGGCTACCGATGTACAAAGTCTCAGAAGGTATTCGCAGCACACACGGCCAGGATGGCGCCATTGTCCTGGATATCCGGCAAGGCCAGATGTTCAACCTCAACTTCGTCGGCTCACGAGTCCTGGAGCTTCTTGAGACTGGGGCAACCGAATCCGCCATTGTCGACGAAATCAGCCAGAAATTCGAAGTGAGCAGGGACATCGCTGAAAGCGACGTGCGAGAGTTCATCGAGTCCCTGAAGCAACATCATCTGCTCGAAGATCCCGGAACGAATGGCCAACACTGAATCGGTGAGAGATCGTGGAATCTCAAGAACAATCCGAGCGCCAGATTTGCCGCGCGATTGTCTTGGGGCGCGAAGGAACTGAGGTCCTGCTCAAGATTCCTGGACCCGGTTTCGCCTTTCCTGCCGTCGAAGTTCCACGCTGGGAGCGCTGGGCCGAAAATCTCACGGCTGCTCTAAAAAGAGACTGTGGCTGTGACGCCGTTTGCTTGTTCAGTCCGAACCACTCATCGGAGGATGGGGACTCGAATGGCCAGCACTATGAAGTCATGGAGTGCTTGCGTGAGAGAGGACGCAAAGACGAAACGGTATGGAAACCAATCCGCTCCCTGACCGCAGATTCGTTTCAGAACGAAGCAGAGTTCCGAATATTAGAGCAGTGCCTTCATCAATTGGATCGGTACGAGCGTGATCCATCTTCGCCGTTTGCGAGGAGAGGATGGCTTGCCGAATTGCGCCGCTGGACTGGTGAGGTAATCCGGCCGTTGGGACTCGAACTCACCGGACCGTTTTGCCAGTACAATGCCAGTCCTTCTTTCAGCCTGGTCCGCTTCGAGACGAATGGGCCAGCGGTTTGGTTCAAAGCCGTCGGCGAACCGAATCAGCGGGAGTTCCCGATCACACTGAAGTTGTCCCAGCAATTCCCGAAGTATCTTCCCGAACTTCTCGGCACGCGGGCGGATCGGAGTGGCTGGCTTTCGCTAGAAGCGCCAGGCGCGAACTTGTGCGAAACACAGGAAATAATGCTCTGGGAAAGCGCCGCCGAGTCATTGGCGAGGCTGCAGATTGAATCGGTCGCGAAGACGGAGTCGATCCTAGAGGCGGGCGCACATGACCTGAGAATTAAAACGCTCTCCAGGCTGGTGCACCCATTTCTTGCGGCTATCGCGCAGCTGATGGAGCAGCAAACCAAAGTCCCGCCCCCAGTCCTGAGCCATCAGGAACTGAGCCTGTTGGGTGTGCGAATCGACGATTCGCTCACACTTCTCGAGGACCTGGGCCTCCCCGAAGCGCTGGGGCACTCGGATCTGAATCCGGGAAACATTGTGGTTGCAACCGATCGATGCGCGTTCGTCGACTGGGCAGAAGCCCATGTGGGTCATCCATTCATGAGTTTCGAGTACCTGTTGGAGCACTTCCGCCGCGCGATCGGTACAGATGTTGCGCTTGAATCCCGATTGGCAATGTCCTACAGCGCGCCGTGGCGGCCATTGTTTTCTAGTGAAATCATCGCGGAGGCCCTGGCCCTGGCGCCTCTTGCCGCTGTCTTCGCGTATGCGGCCGGGAACGATGGCTGGAAGGATCAACAGCGTCTGGAGGACCCGAAAGTCGCTGGTTATTTCCGTAGTCTGGCCAGGAGGATGAACCGCGAAGCAATCCAGTTCGCCGACCGGAGGTCACCATGCCTAAGCTGATGACGCCTCCTCCGTTCACTCCTGCGGAGGTTGTTACGGAGATCCTGCACGGCATTCCAGTGACGGATTCCTTCCGATGGCTAGAAGATCAGGATTCGCCGCGCACGCGCGAATGGCTTGACGCTCAGCATGAGTACGCGCGTTTTTATCTCGATAACATCCCAGGCCGAGACCACATTGGGGATCGGATTCGCGAATTGGTGGACGTCGAAACCTATGACTCGATCCAGAAGGTTGGGCGGCGGTACTTCTTCAGGAAACGGCAGCCAGGACAGGAACAGTTCTGCATTTATTTCCGCGAGGGCACCGACGGACCAGATCAGCTTCTCATCGATCCTGCCGAGCGTGGCACAGGACCCTACACGGCGGTTAAACCTCTTCGAGTTTCTCCGGATGGCCGACTTCTGCTTTATGAAGTAAAAGAAGGCGGCGAGCGCACCGGGACATTTGAGATTTTCGACATTGAAACCCGCGCAATTTTGCCGGAAGGTCTTCCCCGCGGTTATTTGCGAGGTTTCGCGTTTTCGCCGGACTCGGACAGCTTCTATTACGTCCACGAACCTTTGACGGCTGAGCGGCCGCATTACCACGCGGCGTATCACCACGTCTTGGGCATGAGCTTCGATGATGACAAGGAGATCTTCTTCGCCGGTGAGGATCCACAACTGCGCCTGCAGATCGTTGCGGGGACGGCACAGCTCGGGTTCCTGATGCTTCGATTCGGTGACAAAACTCTGACGGACTTCTTGCTGTGGTCAATGGATGGCGCCAGCGATCCAGAGCCGATCGTCCAGAGTGCGGAGTACAAGTTCGGACCTCTGTTGCTTCAGGGCGGACGGATCGTGGCGATTACCGATCGGGACGCAGTGAACTTTCGGATCGTCGAGGTTTGTCTACGACGAAACCAGGAACCGGAGTTTGTGGACGTAGCGCCTGAGAAGGATGCGATGATCCAGAACTGGGCGGTTGCTGGCGAGCAGCTCTTTGTTTCCTACGTCCGCAAACTCAAAACCGAAGTCGATATTTTCGGCCTTGCCGGCAAGCAACTAGGCCATCTGACGCTTGAAGCGTCCGATACGGTTCGCTTTCTTGGAAGCTTCGGAGATACAGACGAACTGCTCTTTGAACAGGAGTCCTTTGTCCACCCGATTCAGATTCAGAGCTACTCACCTAGAAGTCGCCAGATGAACCTTTTCGCGACCCGCCTAGTTCCTTTCAATTCCAAAGAGTTCGGCCATACCCAGGTCTGGTTCACTGCGAAAGACGGAACCCACATTCCGATGTACTTGGTCGCACGGCAGGATGTCCTGGACGGCGGATCACATCCGACAGTCATGACTTCTTATGGTGGCTATGGCGTGGCGATGACCCCGCAATTCAGCATATTCATCGCCTTTCTGATGGAACGAGGTTGCCTGTTTGCGCTGCCGAATATCCGCGGAGGCTCGGAATTCGGAGCCAAGTGGCACGAGGCGGCCAAACGGCGGAACCGACAGGTTGCATTCGACGATTTTCTTTCTGCTGCGGAATGGCTGATTGAATCGAAGCGCACAAGACCGAGCAAGCTCGCGATTTTTGGCGGCTCGAATTCCGGGTTGCTGGTTGGGGCTGCCATGACGCAACGGCCAGATCTGTTCCGAGCCGTTGTCTGTATGGTGCCGCTGCTTGACATGTTGCGGTATCACCTCTTCGACAACGCACATGTCTGGAAGGAAGAGTATGGAACAGCCGATGATCCCAAAGACTTCGCCGCCCTGCTCGGGTACTCCCCGTATCACAACGTGCGCGATGGCACGCGTTATCCCGCAACCATGATCGTGTCGGGAGATTGCGACCAGAACTGCAACCCGTTACATGCAAGAAAGATGACTGCGCGACTGCAGGCCACCAATATCTCCGAATACCCAGTTGTACTGGACTACAGCCGGCATCGTGGACATTCGCCGGTGCTGCCTTTGAGTGAACGAGTGGAAGCACTCACGGACAGAATGGCGTTTCTGTGCGATCAGCTGAACTTGACTGCGTAAGGGAGGTTTCCTTCCATGTCGTTTCTTGTCCTGCGAGCGTATTTGCTGTTGATCCAGATCGACTTCCACCTCGCACGAAGAAATTTCGACGCGCTTTACAAGAAAGTCCGGAATTACCCGATTGACGAACAACCAGTTTTGGCGAACTCAGTCGAACAAATCTGTTCGGCAGTGGACATGGCCTGTATTTGGTACTGGAAGGAAGCACTGTGCCTCCAGCGTTCGGCGGCAACGGCATGTCTCCTCAGAAGATTTGGAGTCCGAGCTCAACTGGTCATCGGTGCGCAGCAGGTGCCGTTCAGGGCTCACGCGTGGGTCGAAGTGGACGGTCGCGTCGTGAACGACAAGTCTTACACACCAGAGATGTACGCTGTCCTCGATAGATGTTAGGTAGCGACAAGAGCAAAGGTTACGCAGCATGAGTGCTCAGTTCGGTAAGTGCAATTTCGACGGAAAACCGGTGAAGCCTCAAGAATTGGATCGGGCTCGTGCCGCGCTGTCCCTCTACGGTCCTGATGCTGAGGGCATTTTTCGGGCCGACAATGTTGGGATTATCTACCGAGCGTTTCACACGACGAAGGAAGCTAGGTTAGAAAGCCAACCATTTGTTTCGCCTTCAGGTGCAGTCATCACATGGGACGGCCGTCTGGACAATCGCAGAGAACTTGTCGATATCCTTGGAGGTCAGCTCTCGAATGATTCAACTGACATAGCGGTTGTCGCGGCTGCCGTTGAACATTGGGGCACAGACTCCTTTGCTAGGTTAATCGGCGACTGGGCTGTTTCCGTTTGGGACGCACGAACTCAAATCTTACTCTTGGCGAATGATTTTGTGGGCACACGCCATCTTTACTACTTGTTCGGCGGGGCCCAGGTTACTTGGAGCACGATTCTCGATCCCCTGGTTCTCTTCGCAGAGCGGACCTTTTCACTCAACGAAGAGTACATCGCGGGTGTGTTGTCGTTCTTCCCCGCTGTTCATTTAACGCCTTACGTCGGCATTGACTCGGTGCCACCCTGCTCTTTTGTGGCGCTACGTCTCGGAAGATGCACTGTTACGAAATATTGGGACTTCGATGGCGGCAAGAGAATTCAATACCGAGATGATTGGGAATACGAGGAACATTTCCGTTACGCTTTTGGTAACGCCGTTGCGCGAAGGCTCCGTTCAGATCACCCCATTCTTGCGGAGTTGAGTGGCGGAATGGATTCCTCCTCTATTGTCTGCATGGCTGATGCCATCATCGCCCGCGGAGCCGCCGACACTCTGCGCCTTGATACACTCTCCTACTACAACGACTCCGAACCTAACTGGAATGAGCGCCCTTACTTCACAAAGGTGGAAGAAAGGCGCGGACGAACCGGCTGCCACATTGATGTCAATAAAGAGCAGTTCTTCGAGTTCGACTCTGACAATACTTTCGCAGCCATTCCGGCGTCCGGCAGCGGACTGTCCACAGCAGCTGACCAGCAATTCACAGATTACCTAACGTCACAAGGCAACCGTGTCGTACTCTCCGGCACCGGTGGGGATGAGGTCACAGGAGGCATACCGACCCCTATACCGGAACTAATGGACTTGGTGGCAAAAGCCCGATTCAGGACGCTGGCACACGAACTGAGACTGTGGGCATTGAACAAGCGGAAGCCTTGGTTTCAGCTACTTCTTGAGACCGCCCACGCGTTTTTTCCTCCGTCTTTGGTGGGCGTACCAATAGACATGAGACCCGCACCGTGGCTGCATGCTGCCTTCGTGCGAAGGAATTGGACTGCGCTGACCGGCTATCCATCCAGAGTGAAGTTGTTCGACCCGCTGCCGACTTTTCAGGAGAATCTGTCCGCTCTGGAGATGCTGCGAAGGCAACTTGCGTGCTTGCCTCTGGCGTCAAGCCCGCCACGTGAGAAGCGTTACCCCTATCTAGACCGCGACCTATTGGAGTTCATGTATTCAATTCCGCGGGAACAAGTTGTCCGCCCGGGCCAGCGACGGTCTCTGATGCGACGCGCGCTCAAAGATATCGTGCCGGACGAGGTCTTAAACAGGAATCGCAAAGCCTTTGTAGCTCGGTCGCCACTAGTCGCATTGTCGGCGCAATGGGAAAAGCTAGTTCAAATGACCAAACATATGGTCCTCGCGTCCTTGGGGATTGTAGATTCCAGCGCATTTGTCCAAGTGCTGGAAAGTGTCCGCTACGACAAGGAAATTCCAGCGTTGCAGTTGAGGCGCACGCTTGGCGTGGAGGTCTGGCTGAGGTCTCTGGGGAGGCAACGTGTGTTGACTGGAATCTCGTGAAGGCGGCAGCAACTCTGTTGTCTCTTTCAGACATGACCCACGCAATCGACGCGATATGGAGAGGAATCAGTTAGCTAACTGTGGAAGACACTCTAGGAAAGAAAGGAGGTGAACAATGATGAAATATCAAAAACCTGAACTGAAGAAATTGGCAAACGCGATTGACGCGGTTCAGAGTCACAACGTCAAAGTGAGATTTGTCTCGGACGCTCCTGGCTCTCCCCTGATCGCCACCGCGAATGCCTACGAGGCAGATGAATAAGGTCGATATTGGGAGGAGATGCCCGTACGCGTCGGGCACCTCCTCCATCTTTCCTCAGGCCCGGCACCGAGATCACGTATAACGAAATATTGGTAGTGCAGCTTCGCATGGATGCCACTTGTTCTGAGCTCAAAGCGCACGCTGTGCGGTCATTCAGGACTGTTCTTTTTTCTGCTCAGCTTCATTAGAGTTCTCCATCTGGCGTACTGTTCAGTCTTGGCGGGGTTAGGGTCCTCGTCGCCCTTCAGCCAAAACCTGAACCAGTCAACATTGCCTTGTTGAGAGGCCATTCTCTCCAAAGGTTTTTGCAGAATGTGCTGGCCTTTCGGAAGATAAATTAGGTCGACCGGCTTCCCTTGTCTCCACAAGGATGCGTATATCTCCCATTCACTCAAAATACTCCGTGCCGTTATTGCCTCGATTCTAAGTGCCGTCTGTAACTGATCCAGGTGGAAACCGGGAGCACGCTTGATCCAACGCTCCAATCCTTCGCCAAACGGTTTTCCGCCGTAGAGTCCCTCAGACTCACTGCTGCGTTCCCCAACACTCGAGAGCAGATATTGCATGTAGCTTTCATCTACGCCATCGGCAATTGTCGCGGCGACGAAAAGGCTGGGATCCTTGATCAATGCACTCTCCACATGGTAGCAAGTACGACTAAACCCGATGATCCCAACTTTGTGCCGATCAATCAATCCATCAGAGGCCAAATGGTCGATGGCAGATTCGAAACCGAGGATTCGGTTCGACGCTTCGTTTGCACTCTCAAGGTCATCGAACCTGTCAGCCATCTGGAGCACCATAATGCCGACAGCAGCAAGTGGCCTAGCGGAAAAGGCCGTTGTATACGAGCCGTCCGTCATGAACTCGTCTTCTTCAAAGCCGTGGGTTTGTATGACTAGCGGATATCGTCGGCCAGGCTTGTAATTCGGCGGAATTACCAGCCCGCCGCACCACTCATACCCGGCCTTGTCTTTCCAGCGGTAGATGGTTGCCTTGCCCAAAGCCATCCTTGCCAGTTGAGGATTAGGATCCCAGATTTGTTTGCTCCGCCGTGACTCCAAGTCCATGGCCCAAAGCGTCGGAGGAGTGTTCAGGTCCTGTCTTATAGCCACTGACAGGATTCGAGTGGAACTCGACTTGGAGGAACCAACATGAACTTTCTCATGATCTTCCTGGCCGTGGGCAGAAGGGACTATTTCCCAAGTTCCTTGGCGGTATTGGAAATGCTCCTCAGTTTGGGCATTGGCGAAGCGCAGAAAGACATTGCCAGCATCACTAATAGAAGCATCCAGCAGCGGAGCCACCTCTCCTCTGTCGAACGCCACGCAGGCGCTCTTCTTGGAAACGAAGTTCATCACCAATGCGGCGCAGGGCCGAAGCAGATTGGAGTTGCTGGATCTTTCCGATGACCCCAACGGAAGGTACGTGTTTGTCAGAAGCAATGCCCTTCCATCCAATGACCATACCGCCAGATTCCTGCTGCCGTAGCCAAGCAGGTAACCGTTGGGTGCATTCACCAAGGGCACACTCTCGTGGCTCGTTAAGTTGATCAAGGCATATTGCGTGGGCAAGACAGCTGCAAACTCCTGAGCCAGTTCTGAAGTATTGGATCGTAGCTTTAATGAGGCAAGGGCGGGCTCATAAGCCTCCCAAGACACCGGAACGGACCGGACGGGTAAGAGAACCACCACTCTTTGACCATCAGGAGACAGCGAAAGGGGACTCCACTCGGGAATTGGAGGCGGTAGATCGAGCAGACTGACTGGGTGGTGGGTCTTCGCGTCGACTACGCGGGCAATCCGAGTTCCGCGGATTGTCCACAAATCGCTGAGCCCGGGTCGAGGGTTCCGCTGCGGGAAAAGGATTTGTGGCAAAGGCACGCCGGTTACGTCGCGGGCATCTGCGTTGATCGGCACACCTGGTACGTGAGTCATCCTAGAAGTTCTCCGATAAACGATGACATCGCCATTGGCATCGAATTGGCTTACGTCGTGGTCTTCCGGATTGAGCTTCTGCACCGACGCGGAAGCTAGGCTGACGCGGCACAGCTGACGGTTTCCACGTGAGTTCTGTGCTAAGAAAAAAATGGCCCTGGACTTGGACAGCCATCGAAGACCCGAAATAACGGGTTCATACGAATTGGCGTAGTCCGCTTCAGGAGTAACAGTCACCTTGGCGATGACGCGCCCTCTGGGCATCTGCGAGCGGTCACTCCGCAAGTACTGGAGTACGTCTTGAGACTGAAATACTCGCAAAGTAGACTCGATTTTGTCGGACCGAACGATACCTCGCGTGGTCACTACGGCAAAATACCGGCCATCAGGCGAGAATTGCGGCGTTCCTTCTGTACGGTCGAAACGCGCCATCTCGATCAATTCCCTGACGCCAAACAGACGACTCATGGGTTTGGCAGAACGTCCCGGATCAGGGGCTTGACTTTGCGTTTGCGTACATAGGAAAGAGACCATGATCAACGCAAATGCCGAACAGCGAGATGTATATTTGCGACTGTGCTTCAACGAATATCCTTCTGGTCGGATTGTTCCCAAGGAATAAGACGAAGACCTCCACTCCATTTGGTAGGTGAAGATGCTTTGTCTGGAGGTGGCCGCTGGTCTGCTTATGACGGCAACTAGAAAGTCAACTTCAGCGCAAATTGCGCTGAGCGGGGGCCTCCCATTTGGTACAGGGAACTTTCCGTACCAAGGCTTGCGTTAAGCGTTGCTGTGGCCTGTCCAAAGGTTGCGGCTCCGAACGCCGAATTCACGACACCAAAATTCGGATGGTTAAACAGATTGAACGCTTCCGCGCGAAATTGGAGCGTCAGGCGCTCACTCAGGAAGAAATCGCGACGCACGGCAGCGTTCATCTGCCACGCGCCAAAACCGCGCAGAGAGTTGCGAGGAGCATCGCCATACCCGCTGGTGGGGATAGCGAATGCGTTAGGATTAATGGCCTTGCCTCCTGGACACGAAAGGCCATTGTCATAAATGGCGGCACATTGCGATCCGTAGACGTAAATGGGTTCGCCCGGCACAAGATTGAGACCGCTGTAGTAGGACTGCCCGGTCGCCGGGTCCACCGTTGTGTTTCCTCGCAAGGTGACAGGGAACGCAGTTCGCGCGGAAAGGCGACCATCCAATCCCCAGTGCCGGAACAATGCATCGGTTACTCGATCCCGACCAACGCCCGGCAAATTATAGGAGAATGCTGCGGAGAAGTTATGTCGAACATCAAAATCAGAATTGCCGCGGAAATATTGGTAGTCGTAATTCTGTGAGCCGTAGTCGATCGAATGCGACCATGTGTATGCAGCCAGGGCAGTGAAACCGCGAGCGACTCTCCTCTTGAACTGCAGCTGAAGTGAGTTGTAATCGGCTGTGAGGCCGTTTCGATACAAATAGAGATAAGTGAAATTTGGATTAAAGGGGGCCGCGTTAATTGCGCTCAGTTCCAGAAGCCGCCCTGCATGCGACCCAACATACGCAACAGAGAAGGTCTGAGCACTGCCGAGGGCTTGTTCAACAGTTGCGTTCCATTCGAGCGTATACGGCAACTGTAGATGGCTGGGGTATGCGTAAGTAGTCGTATATGGAGGAATAGGCGGCGTGACTATGACCGGCGGCGATGCCATCGGAAAGGCAATCGGATTTCCAAAGAGTGAACCACCAACGGTCGAAGCACTAAAACCAGGTCCGCTAAGGCCGCTGGAGCCCGCCTGCTGGCCCGTGTCAAAAAAGAGACCTCCGCCGCCCCGTAGCACCGTCTCATGACTTGGCGACGTTCGGATAATGTATGCTGCGCCAAGGCGTGGCGCAATGTTCCACCATGTAGTCTTCCAAAGTTGGGTGCCTTGAGGTGCAAGAACCATTGTGCTGAGATCGTTAACACCTTGTACGGTGTATGGGTCGGCTCCATGTCTCACACCGGGTGCCGGGTTTACGTCCCACCGCAAGCCCATCGAGAGACTGAGCCTCGTCCCGATCTTCCACTCATCTTGAGCAAAAGCTGAAAAATTGGTGTAGAGCGGATACCCATTTAGATACGTGGAAGCTAAGGCTTCGTCGGGATTGTTGGATTGAACCGAAGGCTCCTCAAAATAGAAGTAATAGAGTTGAGGGCCCCGCGCGAAAAAAGGCGCCAATCTGCGATAGTCAAGTCCGCACTTCAACTGATGACGGCCAAGTTGCAGGGTCAGCGCATCGGTCAGATTCCATTGCCTCTCAAGCGCTGAATAGTTCGCCTGAGAAAGCTGCGCAGGATATGGAAACAAATACAGCCCTAGGACCACCTGGAAGGGGCTGGCTGAACTAAGCTGCTGAATTTGCGCAAGATTTACTGGCTGCGCTCCGCCGAAATTGTCTATGGAATTATCAGATTCAGCCAGATACGAACTGTAGTTCAGCCGAAACTCATTGCTTAACCGGGGGGACAGTAAGCTTGTAGCCCCAAGTGTGTACGTCCGAGCCTTGGTGGCAAATGACTGCACCACAGACGGCGTCCCAGGGTTGCCGATGTTACTGCTGTTCGCACGAGTGCTGGCTCGCGAGGGGGTATCGGCGAAGCGGAAAAAGAGACTCAGTTTATTGCCAAGAGTGTGATCGAGACGAATGCTGTACGCGTCAAGAGAGCTTGGGTTAGACCATGTCCCTATGTATTCCGCCATTCCGTTCCCTAAGTCCGGAGTTCCAGCGGTCGGTTGGGGATAGGCGTTGAGGACCTGTTGCAGCACCGGTGGCACCGACTGACGCAGCGTGAGATCGGGCACATAGTTGACCGTTGAGGGCTGGGGCACGACCGCCCGCAGACCTTCGTAAGATGCAAAGAAGAAGGTTCTATTGGCACCCGTGTACAGTCCCGGTATCGTTACTGGGCCGCCGAGGGTTCCTCCGAAGTCGTTTTGGCGCAGAGCCGATGGCGGTTGCGAATAGTAATCATTAAACCAGTTGTTGGCATCGAAGATGTTGTTACGTAAGTAGTCGAAGCCCATACCGTGCATGTCGTTCGTACCTGAACGCGTCACGATCGAAAATTGGCCTCCAGGGCTGCGACCGAATTCGGCTGAGTATGTAGAGGTCTGAACGCGGAATTCCTGCATTGCATCCACAGATACCAGCGCTTGGGTAGTGCCAACCGCTGTCGCCGCCGCCACTGCGCCGACGGGACCGACTTCCCCAGCACCGTTTGGCGCAATGCCGGTATTCGCCTCAACACCATCCACGAGGTAAATATTGGACTCGGTGCGCTGACCGTTGACATTGAATTCTCCACTTAGACCTACGGACGAGGCTTGCTGTGGGGTGTTCGTGAGCACGCCCGGGGTTAGCAAGATCAGATCTTGAAAGCTGCGGCCATTGAGCGGCATGTTGGTCACATAGCTGTGATCAACAACTGTGCTGACCGAACCATCTGTCATGTTCACAAGCGGGGCACCACCCTCAACGGTGACGATCTCGTGCAGTGCACCGATCGGCAGAGTAAAGTTGATGGACAATGCATCTTGTACGTTGAGAATAATGTCTGGTTTGATTATTGTCTTGAACCCAACCTTGGAAATTTGTAACCGATAGGGACCGGGAGGCAGATCCGGCAAAAGGTAGATGCCCTCATTGTTGGTTCTGGTCGTGTACTGCACCCTGGTCAAATCGTTCACGGCGATAATCTCGGCTCCGACCACTGCCGCACTCGAGGGGTCTGAAACCGAGCCGTTTATGTTCCCGTTGGGGGACTGCGCGAACAGAGAGAACGTGTTCAGCGTTATGCAAACAAGAACCGGAACGAAACGGGGGAAGCGCATTTGGGCTCTCCAGCGAGCAACGGATTTTCAAGCCACTCCTTCCGTTAATTCGCAGGAAGATCCGCGGTGAGCACCACGAGACTTCATTCTTTATTCTAGGACGGAGAGGATGAAGCGAATGGCCGGTATACCGGACAAGACGGGCTACGGGTGGTTGGGGTTAACCTTCAAATAGGCGAACAAAAGAGTCTTGTTGCTCGGTTTATGACTGCCGCCGTTGGGCTCGACAGTCACGAATACCGCATCAATCTGCGCCAGCGTTTTCGGATCATCACATTTTAGAATCCAGCGCTTTTTCGTGGCATTGTCCTCGTAGAAAACGCCCAAGTTTACGGCTTGCTGCCGGTCTGGACCCCGCCGGCCCCACGCCTGGAACGTGCTCGTTCTTTTCAGCTCGGCTTGCTGATCCAGATCGTACGCATAGAAAATCAGTGACTTACCTCGGGTATAGAAGACTCGGCCGTACGGCTTCTTGGTCTCGCCGGTACCAGCCACGTCATAGATTTCCGCGATATACAGGTCGCGGGCACCCATTAGCTCGCGGATGTCGCGATCATGGGCCAGGAGTTCGTCTCGTTGCTCGAGTGCACCCTGCTGCTCTTGAAGCTCACGGGTGAGATCGCTGACTTTAGTCTCTGATGCCTTGGCACGGGCAGCATCCTGAGTCGACTCCTGGGCGAGCAAGTCCAGCTTTTCCTGCAGCGAGCGGGAATTGTTCTGCGCGGATTCCAGCTTTTCGGTCAATCCGTTCTTTTCCTGGCTGAGATCCTGTCGGCTTGCATCGCCCGCGCGCAGATTGCTCTCAAGCTGATCCTGCGCCGCTTTCATTTCGTTTATTTCCACGGACTGTCGGACCAGCTGGCGGCGAAGATCCGCGATCATCTTGTCGCGTTGAGCGATCTCTCCATTGACAACGGCGTGGTCATGGCCGGCGTCGCTCAGTTGCTCCTCGAGTGAGGCCTGGGCGGGAGCGGCTTCCTGCTGGGTTGGTTGGGGGCGTTTGGCGATGTCCGTTCCTCGGCGCATGCCTACGCGGTAGGCGAAGAAACTGAGCGCGCAGAAAAGAAGAATTCCGGCGGCATATAGCATCCAGACATTCCGCCACGCGGACTCGCTTGAGAATGGGAACATGCGATGGGGAACGATCGCTGAACCACTCCTATTCCCGGTTTTTGCGGATGGATGCTTCTCTTCACCCTCTAAGCGGTCGAACAATGCCCTTTCAGCTTGTTCTTGCTGTTCCCGGGACCAAGTCTCAGCTGGCTGTGCGTGTTCAGGTTCTTCGCCGGCGGCGATGGCGGGAATTACATCACTGACAATCGATTCGTATTGTCGAAGGGCTTCCCGGCAAGACGCACAAATGGCAAGATGCTCCTGCAACCGTCTCTGCTCGTCATCGGTGAGGTCGCCAGAGGTCGAAGCGGCGCAGAGCTCTAGGAATTCGTCATGGGGTCCGTTTTGAGACAACGCCCCTGCTCCTAGCTTGGGCAAACCCTGTATCATACTGCTCTCGCGCCCGGCAAATTGCTACTAAAAATCTGTTTTCGCAGCCGTTCCAACCCGCGAAATGAATGGTGCCGGATATTGCCCTTGGTCTGACCGAGCATGTTCGCGATCTCGTCGAGTGTGTATCCTTCGATAAAGTGCAGACGGAGCGTCCGCTGCTGGTCTTCCGAGAGGGTCCCAAGCAGCTTTTGCAGGTCCAATTCAGCCAGGATTTGGTCCACTGAGTCATCCAACGGTCTGGATTTGGGTTCCGCAACCTGGACCGCCTGTTCATCGAGTTCCACCCGCGTATAGAAATGGCGGGAATTCAGATAACGCCGCCGTGAGAGGGCGCGACGATAGGTCATTTGCAGAATCCAGAACTGGGCCGAGGCTTTAGAAGCGTCGAAGGTTCCGGATAGACGATAAACAAGGAGAAAGATGTCCTGGAGCAGATCCTCTGCTTCGGATCGGTCTCTCAGGACCCGGCAGGCTACTCCGCGTACAAGACAGGCATGTCGGCGAAACAACAATCCGAGCGCCTCTTTATCGCCGTCGGAGAGCCTCGAGATCAGAGCCTCATCGGAGACTTCGGCTTGCACCACTGAACTCTCGCTTGAGATCTCGGAGTTCGTTACCTTCTCTTTCAGCGTATCGAGAGCGGGCAAGCGAATTGTGGCAAGTGAATCCACAAGGAGTCCTGGGTCTGGCGTGGCGGTGATCCCTGTATTAGGGATTTGTCCTCGTGCAGATCATTCCCTATTTTGGGGAATCAGTCAACAGGTCGCTATACCTCGGATGTGAATCCCCGAGATCGGGAATATCAAGAAGCGTACAAAGCATTTCGCCGTCGCCTGGTGGAGGCGAGGAAGCACGCTGGCCTTACGCAGCGCGAAGTCTGCGCGAAGATGGGCAAGAGTACCTCGTTCATATCGAAGTGCGAATTGGGGGAACGCCGCGTCGACTATGTGGAGCTCCAAAAACTAGCCCGAATCTATCAGAAGCGAGTCTCATTCTTTAATCTGCCTTCAAACTAGAACAAGCGTTCTAGTTCGGTGCTGCCCCACGGGCGAGAAATCCCTATTTTGGGGAACCAACGTCAAGTTGCTTATACCTGCCGGACGTGAATCCTAAAAACAAGGCATACCAGAGAGCCTACAACGCCTTTCGCGAGCAACTGGTCAGGGCTCGTCGAGACTCAGGAATGAAGCAATCTGAGGTCAACGACTTGATGGGAAAGCCGCGCACATTCATATCCAAATGCGAACTTGGCGAAAGACGTGTGGACTTTGTTGAATTGCAATTACTCGCCAGGATTTACCGCAAAAATCTCTCATTCTTCATAACGGTAGAGTAGCGGTTGCGTGGTCCGGAAATACGCACACTTGTGGCACACCGCAAAACCAACCCACCGGAGTGGATAGCGAAGGGCGCCGCCAAACGCACGCTGAAAGGGCTCGCAGTCTGACCGACAGTCAGTCGGGATATCGATCAAAGCCTAAAGAAGCGCGTTCTGTTTTGTTTTGCGTGGCCCACGATATAGTCTTGTGCTTAGCATTCGGCCCCAATTCTCATGAACGTCCCTTGCCATCCACGTCTGCTGACGGTGCTGCTGGTCGCGTCAATGTTTTTCGTCTCCAGTACGTCCCCTGCGGCCAAGAAGGAACTGAAGGCGCCGTGCCCTGACGGCCCGAAGGAATTTCACCTTCGCGTAGGCTCACAGTATGCATCCCAAAAGCTTTTTGAAAAGGCTGAAAAGGAATATTTGGCAGCAGGAGAGAGTGCCTGCCCTGATGTCCGAAAGCAGGCGCTGGATGGCTTGCGCCAGCTATGGAGTGCTCCCGAAGACCAGGAGCTCGAACTGGGCCGCTTTTACGAGAGCCAAGGGCTGTGGACGGAGGCAGAAGCGCACTTCTCAAAGTCTGCCGAGAATTCGTCGGTACCCGAAGTGCGCAGGGCCGCCTTGGACGGTCTGTGGCGCGTGCGGAAGGCTCAAAAGCCTCGCCTGCACCGGCTGCTTGGGTATACTGACGCCATTCCGACGTTGGGATCCATACTAGCGCGCTTGGTGGCTGTCGCCGTTCTCCTCTGGGTTGTGTTGATGCTACTTGCCGCTGCGTTTGGTAGGCGGCGGGCCCTGATCATCCTTCCATTTGACGGCGAAAAGGAGTTTGCAGAGCGCATCGCTGTAGCATTTCCCGCAGTGAGAGCCCGTGTTGCCTCCGCGGTTGGCCCCACCGGAACAGTGTTTCTACCTGACGTGGTGCAAATCGTGTTTCCATTCGTTTCGCCGCAGCTAGGCGAAATGCTTCCTGACGAAGCGTTTGAGGTTGCCGGGGTGAAGGTCCCAAATCTAAGCAAGTTCCTTGGTTTGTTCGCTCGTCCGCGTTTTGAGGTGCGCGGCGGAGTGTTAAGTGGGGACACTTCGAACCTGTTGTATGCGGAGGTATGGCGCCGAAGGATGTGGTTTGGTTCGATGCTTGCCACCTCCGTCACTCGGGAGATCCCGAAGCAAGCTCCCCAGAGTGCCGAGCTGGAGCTATTCGTTTATGATGTTTACTTGAGCACTCATGCCACCCTCTGAATACAGACCGCCGAAGCCAGAAGCCTTCCGAGGTTTCGTGGAGGGGGTTCACAACCTTCAGGACTACCTGCGTTCAAACGACGGCGACCGGCTGTCCACGGCAGAAGAGTTCCTTAATCAATCACTCGCGGCAGATCCAGACTTTGCGCCGGCGCAATACTATCAGGCCATTGTTCTAACGCACGCCAGAAAACCGGACGCGGCAATAGGGCTACTGGAGCCGCTGAGTCAGAAGAGGGAGCCTTACAGAGCGGAGATTTTGTATAACCTCGCATTTGCCTATGCGAAGAAATACAAGTACGACCTTCTCAAGAAGTCCATCGAGATTCTGGGCGAGGCGTACAGCAGCGCCGAGCGGCAACAGCGAACCGATATTGTCCTCCTCGTTCAGGCAATGCAGGCTTGGACATTTGCCGTGTTTGCTGGACGAGACTACAAGCACCCTGAGGATTTCGAGCAGCGCCAGCGCACGCTCTTGCCGAAGGCAGTTGAAACCGCTAATTCGGTCCTCGCAGACTCACGCCTGCCATCAATTTCCTCTGACAGCCGTTTGGCGGTCGAAGTGGAGTCTCACAATGCAGCCGGCATCGCATATATGAGGATGGGACAATACTCGGTGCTTTTCGAGAAGTCGCCAGAACAGTATTGGAAGCTCGCCCAGTCCCACTACGATTCCGCTCTCGGCAAACATCCTCGGGATGTCAGGGTTTTGGATAACATTTCCACCCTAAAGCTAATTCAAGGTTGCGATTCGCTTGCTGGCGATCACGACGAGCGTGCGCGCGAATTTTTCGATTGCGCCAAAAGCACTGCGCAACTGGCGATTGGATACAACCCACATGATCGGTTTCGTCACTATAACCAGGCACGGGCTTGTGCTTTCTTGGGTCAATGGGACGAAGCTATGAGCATCGCGGAAAAGATCCTCCAGGAGCCTGGAGAAGTCGCGGAAAAGCAGGTTAGTGGACTCAAGGACGCGATACACCAGAGAGACATTTCTCCGATAGCGGAGTTGCTCCGCACTCGCAGGCGTCCCTAGCTAACGCCGCAGCAGCTTCGCCACCGAGATTTTCACCTTAACGGCTCCGTACTTCTTCTTCTGGAAATCGTATGTTTCGCGAATGAACTCCTGAGCAATCTCTTTCAAGTCCTCGTACGAAATCTTTTCCTTGTCCCCCAAAGGCGTACCGTTTAGGTATGCGATCTTAGCTGCATTTACGCGGGCACGAAGCTGATCCATGCGTTCCTGTTGCTTTTCGAGATTCGACTTGTCATCTGATTCCACAGTTTGATTATATATTTGACTGTTCATGGCGGTATCCGACTGTGGAATTGGCACCAGTTTTGAAATGGAAGATCCGGCGTGCGCTGGACAGTGACCATCCCGCTATCCTTGCGTTACACAAGGCTCTAAATCGTCCGCCAAGGGGAGATTCCCGCACATCCGAGTATTTCGTCGCATCGACCGAGGAATCTGTGATCGGCTGCGCCGCTGTACGAAAAGATGAAGATGTTGGTTATCTGTACGGTCTTGCCGTTGATAAGGCTTGGCGTAGGCAAGGCGTCGGACATGCACTGACACAGGAACGTCTCGACTGGCTGCGCAATGAAGCTGCCAATTCAGCCTATGTCCTGGCGATGTTTTGGAACGTCCGGTTTTTTAAGAAACATGGCTTCGAGTTGATCGACCGGAGTCTCGCACGCGAACTCGGGCAGATCCATGGAGATTTCTCGCAGAGTTGGAGTGCCAGGAGCGCTCTCCTGCAGTGCAAATTTCAGTGAAACGCACTCCTGAACGGAAAATGCAAATAACGAAAGCCACTACATCTTCGGAAGTCCTAGTCACAGGTATGCGTGGTTCGGTTTGGGCGCGGTACCCGGCCAAGAAACGCGCCTCGATCGTAGACCAGGTTTTTCACTATTGGAGAATACGAGGGTTCCCGCACTATGAAATCAGTGAGAGACAGCTCACCCAGGAGTTCGCCCGACTCGCAGCGAAGGATTGGCGAGCGGTTTTCGATGGAGACGATTTACGCGCATCCAACGTCGGACTGCGGCTAGCTAATTCCTTTCAGCCCACGATGTGGGAAGCTAAGGTGAATCGCTATCGGAGCCCCACAGAGATCTTTCGCGATGACCAGTTGCTGCGCTCGGCAATAGAGCGCTCGCTGACGATATGGCCTGATCGTTTTGGGGCAAACGCGAGTTGTCTTCGCAGGATGCTGAAAAGCTATCCTGGTGCCGCCAGCGTTTCCAACTACCGACCTATGATTGCGAGAGCGGTGATCACGAAGTACAGTCCACCGCACGGTCGGGTGCTTGACTTTTCAGCTGGTTATGGTGGGCGTTTGCTCGGTGCTTTGGCCGCGGGACGCTCTTACTTGGGCATCGAGCCAAATAGAGCCCAGGTTTCGGGGTTCCACCGCATGCTCCGGGCCCTTGCATCAGCAGACTTTTCGTTACCTCAGGTTAGGATTCTCAATGGTCGCGCGGAGCGGGAGTTGCCGACGATTCCGGGTGCGTCTGCTGACCTCGTTTTTTCCAGTCCCCCGTTCTTCAACTGGGAACACTACTCACACTCAAGTACGCAGAGCTTCAAACGATATCCTCAGTATCACCTGTGGCAGGGGCGATTCCTTTGGCCAGTCGTCGCAGAGAGTTTTCGCGTGCTGAGGTGCGCCGGCTATCTAGTCCTGAATGTATCAAACGGGAACCGCTTGCCATCGTCCGGTCATGTCAAAGAACTTGCGGCACGCGCAGGGTTCAGGCTCCATTCCGTTTGTCAAATGTTATTTCCCAAAATCCCTTATCTTCATCCGCGTAACGCGGGCCCTGTCAAGAGCGAATCGCTCTTGGTGTTTAAGAAGGTCTGAGCCAGCCGACCCTATCGACCCACACCGGAACCGGACGCGTTCGCTGCCGTTCCAGGGGTCAGGTACATGCCTGGAAATTGCCCACAGACCCTTCCTCTGGTCAGGGAAGCGGCCCACATGCCTTCACGGACGGGCTTGACAGTTCCTGTTTCATTACATACACTGAATCTGATGGAGAAGCGTTTCAAGCTAGGGCAGCACGGGTCTCATCTCTGGACGAGAGACAAGGGACGTCAGATTCGAGGCCGTTTTGCCGCTGTTCTCGAAACGCTTGGGACTGGTGATGTCTTAGTTGTCGACGCGGCCGGAGTTGAAGCCTTTGATTTTTCGTTCGCAAGCGAATTCTTTGGCAAGACACTGCTGACACTTGGTGCAGAGTATCCGGGCAGATTTGTTATAGCGGAGAATCTAACCGAGTGCACGAACGAAAATCTCGGCCAAGCACTTGAAAGCTTGAATCTTACGATGATTGAGAGAAGCCATGGAAAACTGAAACTGCTCGGTAAGGCTCATCCTGCGGACCATGAGACCTTTGCAGAAATCGTCAGCGCCGGAGAAGCAGTTTCCGCTGGTGCACTGAGCAAGAAACTCCATGTGAATCTGACAGCCATGAACGAGCGGCTTTCAAAGCTCACTAATCTGGGCGTGGTGCGACGCGAAAAAGGATCGTCTGCCACTGGTAGAGAACAATATGTCTACCGCGTGCTGAGGTAAAAATTTTTTACGCAGACGTTCATTACATTCACTGAAGCAAGTGACTGATGATCCCGACTAATGATCCGCCACCGGGTTAACAGGTGGAGAAGAGGAACAAGATGTCACAAACAACACTAAAAGCAGAGGGAACACTGAAAGTCATCGTCCACTATCCGGCGGCAAAGAAGCCTTTCGAACAGGACCACACCAGCCGGAAAGAAACTGTCGGCACGCTGAAGTCTGCTGTCCTTGCGGCGTTCGGACTCACCGAGGGACAGAGCGCTGACGGCAGGACATTTACCTACACTCTCTTCCATCACAAGACACCTCTGGAAAACCTGAACGAAACACTCGGTCAGGTTGCAGGTGAGGAAAACACGCTGGAACTCAAGCTTAGCCAGCAGGTCACGCAGGGATGAGCGACGAGTTCTCAAAACTGAATTTGAGGGACGACTTCGAGGAAGCTGCAGGCGTGCCGGATGCCAGCAGATGGAAATTGGAGTTAGCAGGAGAGCTGGAGGTGCTCGCCACCATGTCGGCCGCAACTGCGCAGGACGAATATTTCCAGGCCAGGCTCCTCTGGAAGAAATATCCTGATGAAGCTCCGTCCCTCAAGTTCCGCGATCCGACAACCGGCCGTCTTGATCTACCGCAAGCGTGGCCACTTGTGCGCGGCTTCAGACCGCAGAGTCTGGATGCTTGCGTGAACTGGTGCGCTGAGGGATTTGGTCTTCACCCCGAGTGGCAGACAGATCTGCGCTGGAGATGGAATTCAAACGGTAATCCTCTTTTATGGGTGCTACGACAACTCCAGGAGGAGTTTGATCAGTACTACCAGGGACGATACAAGTGATGAATGCGTATTTCTCTCAAACCGACGTGTGGCGCGTACCGGCCCCAGCAATTGCAGATTCTTTGGCGGAAATGGCCATTGACGGCAACAATGGCAACGAAGGGATTGTCTTGTGGCTGGGTTGTGACGATGGCGATATCGCGAAGGTCACCCACCTTGTCAGACTTCGGGGGCCGCTCGTGGAAAAGTTCCCGGACCTGATCAATATCCATCCCGTGCTGCTTAACGAGGTTGCTGACGTCGCTATAGAGAACAATGTACGCCTGGTTGGCCAGGTGCATAGTCACGGGCACGGGTACTCGCTCGATCTCTCCCCGACGGACCGCGACTACGGCATCCAGGCCCCCGGCTACCTTTCCCTTGTCGCACCCGACTATGGAACTACCACAACTCCAATCCATTGTTGGGGCATACATGTCTTTACTGATTCCGCATACTGGCGCCTGCCCCACCATGAGGCTCAGCGCCGCATAGAGGTAACGCGAGGGTCAGAAGTTCCATTCTTGACTGTCGGCGGGCGAGAATGAACCTGGAACTCGCATACAGTCGACCTCAGGGAACGGCGAACGCGCTGGGCGAGGTTGCCCATGACCGCCACCGTTTTCTCACGAAATCGGTCTTGCTAACGGGCGAGACGCCTGTCTTGCTGACACAAAACGGAAACTGCTGTTTCCTTGATTCAATCAGGCTGCTAGTCAGAATTTGCCCGAACGTCACGGTGGCAATTCCGCCCGCTTGCGCCAGGCTCCGAGAAGCGGCAGGGATGGTCGCTCAGCGTGTCGCATTCGGCAAGGAAATCGTATTTCTGGATGAGAGTCTGGACTTCGCGGGATATCACGCGATTTTGTCGGTCGGTTCCGGAGTGCGGCCCGACCTGCCCTGGACCGCCGTCAACTCTAACGGCTGGATTGCACGAGTCAGCTCTGGTGATAAGCAATTGCCCAGCACCTGCAACGTCCACAACCCAATTGGCGCATTGGCGGCGGCGTGCCTCGGTGCTGGCGACGTGTTTAAGCGGCTGATCGGGCTAAGACCGGAACGCGGCGAGCTCCTGAATGGGCTAATGTACTCGCTACGAGAATATCGTGAAATTGCATGTGAGGATTACGGCCCAGCGATGCCTGAAGACTTAAGAGGTGACATCCTTGTTGTTGGCGCGGGTGCGATCGGCAACGGGCTAGCTCATCTTATCGCGCAGCTACCTTTTCGCTCCCGGATTAGTATCGTCGATTCGCAGGCATACGGAACGGAGAACTTGGGAACCTGCATTCTCATTGGTCCGGGAGACTTACAAAAGCCCAAGGCGGAGGTGCTTGCCGAACACCTTGAGCAGGCCATCAAGAACGCTCGCGGATTTCACATGCCCTTTGAGCAATTCGCCAATGAAACGTCGAATATTCCGGCTATTGTGATAAATGGCTTGGACGACATTGACGTGCGGCACGAAGTGCAGCGACGGCTATGGCCCGACATGATCATCGACGGCGCAATCGGGGACTTTACGTGCCAGGTTAGTCGGCATCCGTGGCCGGATGATGTGGCCTGCCTTATCTGTCTTTTTCGTAGAGCAGATGCCGAACGCAGTGAGGATATCCAAAGTAAAGCGACTGGCCTTTCCATCGCGGCTCTACATGCCCCCGCTGCGCTGGTCACTCAAGTCGATGTCGACAATGCCCCTGCGCAAAAGCAGGAGTTCCTTCGGTCACGTATCGGTCGGCCTGTGTGTTCGGTTATACAGGAAGGGATTGCTCACGAAATCTCTCTCGAAGAACAGCAAGACGAATTTCAACCGTCGGTCCCCTTCGTGGCTTGTTTTAGCGCTTGCATGGTCATCTCGGAAGCGGTTGCGCACATTTGTGGGTGGCCTTCTGTACTAGCACCTCGTTATCAATTTGATTTCTTGACGGGGCCGGCTTACGGTCAAGAATTATCTCAGGGCCGCCGAATCGATTGCATCTGCACACGGAGGAAGAATATCGAGGCCGTTCGCGCAGCTCACCGAATCCAGCGCGACTGAAATCGCAACTGATCGACGGTAAGGGCCGGACCGAGAATATGTCTTCGAAGCACGCGAAATTCGTTGGAGGCACGAATGTGGAAGATTGATCAGCTTGAAATCAACGGCGGGTTTCTGCCAGGACTGAAGTTGAAGTTACCTGCTGGCCTAGTCTGCATCATCGGACCTAGAGGGAGCGGTAAGTCCACCCTCGCTGAGGCCCTGCGGTTCGCGATCAGGGGAACGTTCGGCGCCTCGAAGCAGCGGCTCGATTTGTTGCAAGCCAATTTTGGCAGTAGCGGTCTCGTAACGCTAGTTGCAAACACTGATGCAGGCGTTTTGTACACCGTCAAGCGAAGCTACAAGCAACCAGCCGTCCTGCTTTCAGCAGATGGCCGCAGTATCTCAAACGTTGATCTCGACCGTGGCACATTCTTGCCGATCGATGTCTACAACGGTCCAGAAATCGAAGCCATTGCTGATGAGACTCTGGGGGAGAAGCGTCGAGGACTCCTGGACGATTTGCGGGCTGAAGAGTTGTCCAAGATTCACCTTTCACTCGGGGAGCACAGGCGAGCGTTGGAGGCGAATGCCGATCGCATTCGCGCCACACGAAGATCCATCGATGATCTCTCAGAGAGAATCGAAGAATTTGGGGATATCAGCGGAAAGCTGGACAGCCTTGGGCCGTTGCCTGACAGCGGGCCATCAGCCGAATACACCAAAGCGAGCAAGCAGCAACAATGTAACACCCGGGAGCGAAAGAAAATTGATTCTGTTTTGGAGCTTCTCGCAACACTCCAGGCAGACTCGGAAGCACTACAGAAGCGGACGACTGACCCAAAGAGTTATGCGATCGTCGAAGAGGCCTCGGCAAATTCAGTACTATTGCACAAACACCAAGGCGAATTGCAGAGGTCGTTTGGTGCCGTTTCAGCTCAAATCCAATCATTGGTTAGCAGTTTGCAAACTACGAAGGCGGTTGCTGAAACGGTGCGGACGGAACTAGTAGACATGCACGGAAAGCAGCAGGCAGAATTTACAAAGCTCCAGCAGCTCCATCAAGCCGCCGACGAACGCTATCGTGTTCGGCTGGACCTTGAACAGCGCTTGGCTGCGTTGGACGAGATAGAGGAAGCACAGAGCGCAAGAAGACAAGAATTAACCGAATTACTGGCGACACGAAAGTCGTTAAAGGCGAAGTTTCTGCTTGAGCGCGAGCAAGTCTCGGCCCTGCGCGACGCGGTCGCCAAGGCCCTGCAGCGAGAATCTGGAAAGAAGGTCAGAATACGGGTGCTGCGCAATGCCGACGATTTGTCATACCGAACCCTGCTGACGGAAGGTCTAAAAGGAGCACGAGTCCGAAATCACGACGAAATTTTGCAGCAGCTTTTGCAGCTGCGACCGGAGCAACTTGCACAATTCATCCAATCTGATGACGTGTCGGCATTTGATGAATCTTGTAATTTTGGTCCCGAACGAGCGCGGAAGATCCTGGATGCATTCCGAGAAAACGTGGATCCGCTCGAATTGGAAGTCGTAGAGATTGACGATCAGGTTCGGATTGAGCTGAACGTGGCCACGAGCGACGAACCGATATTCAAGGATGCCGGAGAGTTGTCACGTGGACAGAAATGCACGGCTCTGCTTCCGTTATTGCTCGCGCGCACGGACAACCCACTGATCATTGATCAGCCCGAAGACAATCTCGACAATCATTTCATTTACGCGACCGTTGTCAATGCCATACAACGATTGAAGTCCCGACGTCAGATGATTTTCATTACGCACAATGCGAACATACCGGTGCTCGCGGATGCGGACCTCGTGATTGTGTTGAACTCAGACGGCAAAATCGGCTACGTGGAGAGATTCGGGTCAGTCGATGACTGTCGAGATCAGATTGTGGACCTTCTCGAAGGCGGGAAGGAGGCGTTTGAGCTACGAAGGAAACGATATGCCCGCGCGTAAAGGTGTATACGAGCACCTTCGGAAGTTGGCGATGGAGGATCCGAAGGAGGCCAAGACACTTTTCCTTGAGATATTTGACGCGAATTCCGAAGAACTTAATGAGTTGTTGACGCAGCTTCGGAAGCCGGACGAAGGACGATTGCGTCAGGTGGTTGCCAATGCCATCCGCAGTCACTCAGAGAAGAATAGGATAGTGCCAGAGTTGCTTCGGTGGCGAGCCACCGAAACGGACGAATTCACGCGACGGGCAATCGAGGGGGCTCTCGCAGATGTTGATATCAGAGCGGCACCACAGGACCAGATATCCGAGGCCAGCACGAGACCGAGTCAACTCGCTGACGTATACCGGTACGTATCAGGCCGATTGCGACATCGGTTACGCAACACTATGTTGTCGGCGCAAGGGCAGGCAAATCGATTAAGGAGGCTGTTAGCAGCAGATCCAGCGGCGGACGTTCAAACGACTATTGCCAAGCTGAATGACGCGATGATGCTGTTGGGTCGCGAGCTGGAAGCGACCGATGTAGCGCCGGAGTATTTTCGGCAGAGATGCGTTGTCTTGCCCGATTGGCTCGAACAGCTCCACGGCCGATACGTCGCGACGTTCAGTCCAATCACATTGCGACTAATTGGTGCAGATAGAGAACAACATCGCATATTGGCCAACGACTATCTTCTCGAAACGATCTTCTGGAATATTTGGTTAAATGCCCACCAGGCCATTGGCGCGGAGTGCGAAATCACGATTCAGTTTCAGTCGGTGGGACGAGAAGTGGAGCTGCTGGTCTTGGACAACGGTGAAGGTTTCTCTTCAGAGCTGAAAGACGTTCTTTTCCAACAGGTGTTTTCGACACAGGGCGCCGGCCGAGGCCGGGGGATGCTCGAAATACAGGATGCCGTCGAACGTCTCGGCGGACATGTCGACCTTTATGCAATTAGGCCGGCCGAACATCGAATTCGGATTCGTTTGCCGTTGGAGATCGAATGAGCTACCCACTGATCTTGCAACCCCTAGTGGTCGAAGATGAGGAAGGCGCAAAAGATGCGTACGAGAACATCTTTGAGACAATTGCCGCCGATTTTACTGAGCTTCCTTTTTCGCCTGCCAAGCCATGCTTCGCCTTTTCGCACGAGGAAGCGGTCGCACACTTGGAGAGCAGCAAAATCTTTCACGTAGTCATTCTGGACCTAAGGCTTCCTCAAAAACCTAAGCTTCCGCCGGTTGATGATATTGAGTTGGGGATGAATCTCCTTACCCGCTGTTTGGAGCGCGATCGCTTCCCAATTCCCGCGTTGCTCGTCATTAGTGGGCACATTGGGTCGACTGAGCAAACACGGATGCAGGAAACACTCCGGGAGGGTTTTCACTATGGACGACTGTTTGCCAAAGGCGACTACGGGCTTTTGGAGCAAGAGATTCGGAGAGCGTCCAAAGAAGCGCTTCGTTATTGCTCAGTTGGGATTCACATACGCAGTGCCGGTGATGCCCAGTATCCGGTGGTCACGCCTCGCGAGGAGGACCTACTTCGTCGTTCAGTGATGCAGCAACAGGGTGCAATCGGACTCGATTTGAATTGGTGGTCTGCTAAGAAGCCGCAGCCTGGGATTGACCCGGGGGCGAATCCATGGACCAAGGTCCTGATGGGCAGGTATCTGCTGGATAGTGGGCACGGAGCATCGAGACCGAAATTCTTCAAACTTCTACCGGGGTCCGACGCACGGCCTGTCATCGAGAGTGCTCGGCACATCGAACACAAGCTGAATCACATAAAAATTACCAGCACGATATTGTCGCGAAGTACTGGACTGATCGTCACGGAGAAGGTGGGCGCAAAAGATGCCCGACCGAAGTCGCTCCAAGAATTTATTAGGCACGCTAGCACGGAACAGACCTACCAGATCGGTCGTCAAATCGTCACACAGGTTCAGCAGCTCGGAGATCTGCTGCCCGATAGCAAACCGCTAAACAAGATTTTGTGGGCAGCTCACGATGTCGCCCTTTTGAGGGAACAATGGGAGCGATTCAAGGGAGCGGACATACAGAAACAACTAGGGTTGGCCGTCGACCCTGTTGCGTTATATGCGGAATTGGCGGCGAGAGAAGTGAAGATACGAGTGAGGGAGAGATCACTCGTCCACGGCGATCTTCATCTCAGCAACGTTGCTCTCGATGTCGGGTCCGACGGCAGCGGGGAAGCTTACATTTTCGATCCTGGCGTCGTTACGCGAAATGTAGCGGGCCGCGATCTTGCAGTATTGGAAGTATCGGCTATTTTGCATCAGGAAATCAGTTTCGAGACAATTTCTAAGGTCTGCTCCGCTGTATATCGCTCTTCAGATACTTTGACGACAGACAGTGCGTCTGCGATAGCTGATCCCGTGGGAGGGAAGGTCGTTGAATTTATTCGAGCCATTCGGGAGGCCGCCGCAAGCTGGAATGATTGGGATGTCTATTCGCTGATGGTCTTTGATTTCGCTTTGGTTCAATTGGGCGGTCTCGCCTACGGTTCTTCCGGTAATAAGATTTCCGATCCACTTTCGGCTGTGTATTTGTTGGCTGTCGTTGCGGATTGGCACAAGCGCCTCGCAGGAGAGTAGCCCATCCAGTCCTGATCGAGAACACGCATCCACGAGCTCGGAGCGTTTGGGCCGATGCGAGTAAGATTGTTGAGCAGAAAAGCCAACACAATCAACCTTAGGCATGTGTATCAGGCAAGGTAACGAGGCACCGTTATTTAGGGTGTCTTGGCGATTTACGGTTGAGCCCGGTCTCGCGTCGCAGTACCGTCCGGCACACTGTTGGCGCACTGGTTCTAGAACCCCAATGATTTCATGCAAGCCCCAGAGAACTGCCGGCTGTTGGAATCTCAGTCGGCAATACAACTCAGTTTCCGCCTGACCGCTGCCTAAGGGCACAGGCTTTCGAACGAATGGATTTGGATGCGAGTGCTTCACTGGGACGTGGAGCGCCAGATACTGTTCGGCACACTGAACAACGAGCTGAACCCAGATGGCCTGCATTTCGGGCCAGGAACTCGCGATCCGTTACGGCCGGATCCGCGAACACGGAAGACCCTGGCAATTCCGCAAGAACTAACGCGGCCCGTCACGCGAGGCTGCGAATGGCAAGGGTTCAACCCGAGTTTTCCACAGCCGTATCTGATTGACGAAGAACGCCCTGCACCGTATCCTCGCTTATTAATCTGCAAGAGTGTCTTGAGAGGGCGTGTTCCGGCGTCACGATGCGCAAAGCGGAGAGCAGCTTCACTACTGCAACAACGCAACCGGTTCTATCAACATTGGAACTGTGCGCCGGGGCGGGTGGTCAGTCTCTTGGCCTTGAACAGGCAGGCATCGAGCACACCGGCCTTATTGAAATCGACCCGCACGCCTGTGCCACCCTGCGTCTTAACCGCCCGGCTTGGAATGTGCTGGAGCAAGACCTCACCACTCTGACGGATGCTTCCGCTTTCAAAGGCGTGGACATTGTTTCCGGCGGACTGCCATGTCCGCCCTTCTCAAAGGCCGGCAAACAGCTCGGGCACAAGGACGAGCGCAATCTCTTCCCTGTAGCAATTGACATCGTCGATCAGCTCCGGCCGCGCGCGGTGATGATCGAGAATGTGCGCGGCATCCTCGATGCGGTGTTTGAAGACTACCGGAAATACATCGCGGGCAAGCTCCAGAAAATCGGCTACGTCACCGACTGGCGGCTCCTCAACGCCTCGGACTTCGGCGTTCCGCAGCTGCGCCCCCGGGTCGTCTTCGTAGCCATCCAGTCAGATTATGCGGACCGCTTCGCCTGGCCGGAGCCATCCGGTATGACTGCGCCGTCCGTCGGAGAGGTGCTCTACGACCTGATGGCAGAGCGTGGCTGGAAGGGGGTTAAGGCCTGGAAGAAACGCGCGAGTGAAATTGCCCCTACTATAGTCGGCGGCAGCAAGAAGCACGGCGGGCCGGATCTTGGTCCAACGCGTGCCAAACGTGCATGGGCAGCATTAGGCGTGAATGCGCATCTTGTAGCGGATGAACCGCCAGAACGCAACTTCGTGGGCATGCCGTGCCTCACCGTTCCGATGGTTGCCCGGCTTCAGGGTTTCCCGGATGACTGGAAGTTTTCAGGCCGCAAGACTAACTCCTACCGGCAGGTGGGAAATGCCTTCCCGCCTCCGGTCGCGCTTGCTGTGGCGCAGCAACTCGTCGCGTGTCTCACCTCCCGGCGGCTCACGGCTAGCATGGCGGGATGAGATGGCACAGAACAAGCCAGCATTTTTCGCCGAGGCAAGACGAAGCTTTCACGCAGCATTGCTTGAAAAAGTGCTGCGAGCCAATGCAGAAGGAATACCATCAAACGCCGACGGCAATAACGGAGTAAGTGTTTCAATTGCCAAAGGTATTCTCACGCGGCTTGGGGCCGAAGCAACCGGCGCACGACTTGCCGGGCAAATGTCCGGCAATCAATTTGAAGCCATTACATGCAATTTTGTTAGCCAGACTTTCCCGCATCTTGCACACTTGCGGCCTGGCGAATGGACGATCCAACAGATTACCGGCCGTGACCGAACTGCGATTGCACGGTTCGAGCAATACCATCACCTTATCGCGCTCGATAAAGCCGCACAAAAAGACCCCGAGCTTGCAGCGGCTCTGGGCAACGACTACACCATTACACCCGACGTGGTGATCGTCCGCGGTTTGGAAACCGACGAACGAATCAACGCCCCGGAAGCCATCGTTGACAACGAGGTGAGCCGTCTGGCGAGCCTGCGCAAATCCAATGGCGGGCTGCCCATTCTGCACGCGAGCATCTCCTGCAAATGGACGATTCGAAGCGACCGCGTGCAGAATGCCCGATCTGAAGCGCTCAATCTAATCCGAAACCGCAAAGGCAGGCTGCCCCACGTTGCAGTCGTGACTGGCGAGCCTCTTCCAAGCCGCCTGTCAGCGATTGCACTCGGCACGGGTGACATTGATTGTGTCTATCACTTTGCGCTGCCTGAGCTGGTTTCCGCGGTTAAGGACATTGGCCACGGGGATTCCGTGGAGTCTTTGAACATCATGATTGCCGGTAAGCGGCTTAAAGACATTTCCGACCTTCCCCTCGATCTCGCTGTTTAGCTAGGCCGCAGCATGGACAAGCTTTCACCAGAGCGCCGTAGTGCCAACATGGCGCGCATCCGCAGCCAGAACACGAGTCCCGAACTCACTCTGCGCAAGCTGATTCACGGCCTCGGCTACCGCTTCCGCCTGCACCGTAACGACCTGCCCGGGAAACCCGACCTGGTGTTTCCATCACGGAAGAAAGTGATCTTCGTGCATGGCTGCTTTTGGCATCAGCATACAGAGTGCAGAGAGGGTAGGGTGCCCGGCTCGCGGCTGGAATACTGGGGTCCGAAGCTGCGACGTAATCAGGAACGCGATGCACTCGCACAATCCAGCCTTAAGGAACAGGGCTGGCGGTATCTTGTCGTATGGGAATGCGAGCTGAAGGATATAACCGCTGCACTAAAGAGAGTTAAGCGGTTTCTGGCAACGGCTCATGGCTGACGAATCAAAGCTCGGAAAAGATTGGCAGGATGATGAGCTTGATGCCATCGTCGCCGATTATTTCGACATGCTGGCGGCCGACCTTGCCGGACAGCCCTACATCAAGCTGAAGCATAGCGAAGCACTCATGGCGCGGATTGGCCGGACCCACCGTTCGGTTGAATTCAACCACCAGAATATCTCGGCGGTGCTGGATGAACTGGGGATGCCCTGGATTCCCGGCTACAAGCCCAAACGCAACTATCAGAATGCCATATTCGATGCGATAGACAGGTATCTGACTGTCCATCCTGCCGTTCTTGTGGCTTCTCCAAGCCCGCCCCAGCCGCTACTGTCCACTGGGATCTTTGTCGAGACGCCTCCTCTGAGTGCTGACAACGAACCCGCCCCCGAACGGCTTCTGAGGCTCGTTCAGAAATTTGATCCCGTAGAAAGGGACTACCGCAATCGCAGTCTTGGCAGGGCCGGGGAGGAGTTTGTCATCGATGTTGAAAAACGGCAGCTGACAGACGCAGGCCTTCCAGATTTGGCGGGGAAAGTGCGATGGATCGCCGCCGAGGATGGAGATGGAGCAGGCTACGATGTGCTGCCATTCAGCCGGAGAGGGGACGAGCGGCTAATCGAAGTCAAGACCACAAAAGGTTCTGCCCGCACGCCATTTTTTCTGACGCGAAACGAATGTGATTTGGCGAACGAACGGCCAACCGACTGGCGGATTTACCGCCTGCATCTGTTTGCAAAGGAACCCCGTATCTTTACGATTAAGCCGCCACTGGAGAACGCTGTTAGGCTTACTCCCGCGACGTGGCGAGCGTCGTTCGGCCCGCCTGCATAACAGGATCCATTAGCATCGGCCTATTGCGGTTGTTCGAGCTGCGTCGTGACGGCTGCTGCCACCCGCTCCAGGTCCGCATTCAAGACGATTTTGTCCGCCTCGACCCGATGCAACATAGGACAGAGGAATCGAAGGCCCTCGCGCCACGCCAGCCGTCACTTCTTGTGTTTACAAAGCTGGCGAACGTCACACTCGCGGCAGCGGGAACCCGGAGAAGGGACAAAATCGCGTGCTTTCAAACGTTCGACTAGTCCGACCACTTCTGTTTCGCTCTCGACGATCTTGCTTGGGCTTATGTCGACGGAGCGTTTTTGTGCGTCCTTCTTGAGGTCAAACACATTGGCTTCACTGATGTGAAGTCCTTCCCGCCGCCCGGCGCTAGTGTAGGTCCGCAACTGCCGGTCATATACTTCGAGGTTGTCGCCTTCAGAGACCTTGTAGTCGTCGATCTCGTACTTCTCTTCGTCTCCACCATCTTTCCGAATGATAACGTCAGCGCGCCCGCTCACAATCGCATTTGACAGATGGAGCTCGAAGGGGCGCTCAACCGCGTACACGCTAAGGAGCCCTACGCCATGAATATCCACAAATCTCCCAACAAGTTTGCGTGCGGAGGACTTCATGAGGAGATGCGCAGGTTTGGTTGCAGCGGAAAGGTAAAAATCTTCATCAAACAAAAGTTCGAGCTGTTCCTTCGTGGGAAGTACTTTCTTCTTTCGCGCGTAATCAGCGACGGCGCGGAGGACGTGGTGCACTGCTTTGCCATAACCTAATTCTTGCGCGAGTGGCGCCTCAAAACCAAGGTCGGAGCGAAGGCGGTATGAATAGCCACAATCTGCGAACGCCGCTAATTCAGAAAAACTCAGTGACAAGACCTCATCCGCAGGTGCAGTCCCGTTTGACAAGCTCGGCAGACGCATTTCCTGCTTCTTTGGCGGCCAACCGCTTGCGGCCTCAAAGAGAAAAGGCGACACCGGAACCGAGTTCTTCTTCACCGCATCGTGAGTGGAGAGGCTCAGCCAATTCTTAGCTCTTGTAATGGCGACATAGAACAGCCGGCGCTCATCGTTTTCTGTCCCTTCGTATCGCTCCCGGTTGAAAAGCTCTGGCGGGATAAACCATTTGCCAGCCTTCCCAGTCTTAGAGGAGGGGAAACGATTAGCTGACAGGCTGGCGAGGAACACAATGGGCCACTCAAGACCTTTTGCCGTATGAACAGTCGTCAGTTCAACTGCATTGGTTTCGAACCTGTCTCCGCCGTCGTAGCCTTCGTAAGCGCCGTGTGCCCAATTCTGGACGAATGTCGCTAGGTGAAAATAGAAGAAACGGCCTCTGTCCAGTCCTCCCAATTGCTCACCATGGTGAGCCGGATCAGGGCGCGCTCTCCTGCGAATACTCTCAAAATCCGTCAGGAGCGATGTGCATCTGGCAAGATCACCAGCCCTTACTGCGACGGCCGGGGCATTCATATCCCACTTATCTACTCCGCATAGACTCAGCAGCTTGTGGTAGTCGCCCACGAGATTGGCAGGCACATCATCGCCAGCCCTGTCATACCATTGCACTAGGGCGTTACGAACAGTTCGCCGGCCACCTTGTCCCAAATTGAAAAGGCGGACATAGTCCTTCTCAAGCTGTTCAATGGTTACTTTCTCTCGCCTTGCGTACCGTTCGTCAGCCCATTCGATGTCGCCGAGGAACGCCAGCGTGCGTCCGAACAACAAGGGGTCCGGATGTTTGAAGAGTCCGGTTCTGCCGCCAGGCAACACGGGGATGTTCTTTTTGTTGAGAGCCTCCCAAATTGCCGAGTAGGAAACCCAGCCTCTGAACAAGACCGCAATCTCCTGGTACTTGTGGCCTGCATTCACGAGGTCGTCAATCGTTTGTGCAATCCGGTTGGCTTCTCCCTGCTCAGTCGCACCACTCCAGATCGAAACTGCTCCGTCCGCTGCCGGCCTGGCCGCTTCCATCTTTTTTGGAAGCCGCCCCTTTATGCTCTTTGAAAATTTGTTCGCAAGGTCGACAATGTTCGCCACGCTGCGACGATTCGTGGAAATTCGGTACGTCGCGACATTTGGATACCTTTCAGCAAACTTAACAATATTCTCGACATCCGTTCCACGCCATTGGTAAATGCTCTGGTCGTCATCACCCACCACGCAAAGCTCTACGGGTGGTGTCGCCAGCAATTCGATAAACCGTTCTTGTGCAGGATTTATGTCTTGATACTCATCGACCATCAAATGGCGAAGTGGTGAATGAACCTGCTCGAAGACTTCCGGGCGCTCAAGTTCACGGACAGCAAGAGCAATCTGCTGGCCGTAGGTGAGGAGCCGGTAAGACTCAAGTCTTTCAAGAAATGCGGCCAGCATGGATTTGAAGGGTTCATCTAGAGAGTCGAGCGGAATCAGTTCATTCTGAACCACGTCAAAGTTTGCAATAAAAGCTTCGATTGAATCGTAGAGTTTGCCTGTCAAACTCTTCAGGCCGATCCGCTTGGCCTCGCGGGAGAGCATGGCGGCGAGACGATGGTCATCAAGGACGTCGTAGGATTCATATTTCGGTACATACCGTTGAAGCAACTGGAAAGCGAAACTGTGCAGTGTCCCGATGAAGCAATTATTCATCCGGTCGAGGAATTTGCTGCCTAGCTTTGGATGGGCTTCGACGGCCTCTTCGACACGCTTCTTGAGTTGCTCTCCGGCCTCAACGTTGAACGTGACACCTACTATGGCTTCGGGTGGAAAGTCCTCGGCCAGTAGCTCAGTAATACGCTGCCTCATCACCTCAGTTTTGCCTGTTCCCGCGCCAGCGAGGATCTGCACGTGCGAGCCTCTGTGGAATACAGCGGCTTTGGCATCCCCTTTTAGCGAAGGTATTTCTCTCGGCATAGCGAGGTGAAATGCTCGGCGTCAGAATTTAGCTGCCCTACAAGCTCCTGAGCCTCTGCTGGTTTCAAAGATACCCGTTCGCATCAACGCTAGCAGCCAGTTACTGGCCCGGAAATGGCACCAAGGTAACCCAAGTTCGGCAGCAGTGTCCCCCGGACCCGGCGTCGTAAAGGTTCGGTCTGTACCAGCACCGCCTTCGGATCGAATGATCGAATCTGCGCCGAGCGGCCTGTTTTGAAGCCTGCCGGTGAATCAATGTCCGATTCTTTGCGGCGGCTCGGCAGGAAATTTGGTGGAACGTGATCATAGGAACGAACCTGCGCGGGTGGGAGGAGTTTGTCCTAGAACCCGAACGTTGGCAACTCGTTCAGGCTGAACGCTCCGACTCGGCACGCAAGGTTCGGTGGGCGGCAGCAGAAGGAGGAAGCGGAGCTGATTGATGGCATGCTATCTCCCGGAACGCTTTGATTCCCGGTAGGCCCGGATCTTGTCGTAGGAGATCGCAAGCTCCGAGCCGAGCGTCACCTTTCCGGCGTAATCGTTGACGGGCTCATTATCTAGAATCCCATAGACAATACGCCTTGTCTGGTCTTGTCTCCGTACAATTACCCACATCCACTCGCCTGGCATTCCACCCTCGCCCTCGAACTCGACTTTGATATAGTCGCCGACCTCGTACTGGGGTTGGCACTCGCCCTTGTGCCCTCGCGGAAGCCAACACCCGGGTACCGTATCGCACTCGCGTCCTATCGATCTGTTCTGCCGGTACCACCAGAAGCGGTTCGCCTTCATGGCGGCTGCGCCGGGATCCGTGCCCTTGTCATGCTCTCCCGTGAAGTCAAACGGCCACAAAGGCTGCCAGTCGTCCATCGACATGTTGATGGAGTGCAAGGCGGCCCGGACTTGGTCCAGCCACGCTTCATGTTCGTTAGCCATACTCCTCCATTGTAAAACGCTCCATCGAATTGGTCTGTTGATACGTCCTCCGCAGCGTCGTTTATCCGGGCACACCGAAACCGCAGCAGCTTAATCCGAGCCCATGCCACATTCGTGGGGACGTGATTCTCAGATGTCTATTCGCAGCTAGTGGCCTGTCGCAGAGCAACCATTACTAGGTTCTTAGCATCAAAGCTGTTATGGCCACTGGCAGCGAAATCTTGCTCACCCAGCAACAGCATTCCGACCTAAGCAGCATCGCCCAGTCCCGTACTCTGCCGGCCGGTTACGTGTTTCGCGCCAAGTTGATCCTGATGCTGGCAGAAGGGTCGTCCTTCAACGCGATCAAGCAAAGGCTGCAAACCACTGCGCCCACGATCATTCGCTGGAAGCAGCGTTTCCGGCAGCAGGGGATCGAGGGACTGGACACCTATCATCCCGGCCAGAAGCCCAGGGTGTTGACTCCGGCTCTGCACGCTCGCATCCTGTCGGCCACGCGGAGAAAGCCCAGCGACGGGTCTACGCACTGGAGTTGCCGCAAACTGGCCTCCGCGCTGGGCGTCAGCAAAGACGCCGTGCATCGCGTTTGGCAAGAAGCGGGCCTGAAGCCACACCGCCTCGAACGCTACATGGTCAGCGACGATCCCGAGTTCGAAACCAAAGCCGCCGACATCCTCGGCCTCTATCTGCGCCCACCCCAACATGCCGCCGTGTTCTGCGTCGATGAGAAGACCGCCATTCAAGCCTTGGATCGTCTCGATCCCGTCCTGCCGCTCTCGCCGGGACGCGCCGAACGCCACGGCTTCGAGTACTACCGGCACGGTACGCTCTCCTTGTATGCAGCGCTCAATACCGCCACCGGCCGCGTCCACGGCAAAACCGCCGCCCGCCACACCAGCCGCGAGTTCGTCGCCTTTTTGCAAGAGGTTGTATCCTTGTGTCCGCCTCGGCAACAGATTCACATCATCCTCGACAACCTCTCCGCGCACAAAACTCAGGCGGTCCGCGACTTCCTCCAGCAACATCCGCGAGTCCGGTTTCACTTCACGCCCACGTACTCGTCCTGGCTCAACCAGGTCGAACTCTGGTTCGCCAGGATCGAACGCGACGTTATCGCGCGCGGCATCTTTACCTCGGTTTCCGACTTGGCTCGCAAACTCCGCCGCTACATCAACGCCTACTCCGCCAATGCTCGGCCTATCCAGTGGAAATACTCTGACCCCGCCCGCCGCATCCGCAGTAACGAACTCACTGCGACAGGCCACTAGTTAGAGATATTCATTGCATGATCCTCTTTGGTCTGTCTCCTCTACCGTCAAAAGCCCTCGTACAATAGATCTATGCCGAGGCAATCCAGTAATCAGTTCGAGCCGCTTCTGATTGATCGGGCGGCAGCGGCGGAGTTACCGTCAGCCGAGGGCATCCGGGAATGGGCGCGCGAGAAGCGCGCCTTTATTTCGAGCGTGATGGCAGAACTGGCCGCCGAGCGGCAAGCTGCTGCCGCCGGAGTTCGCGCCACCGGCCTGAGAGCGGTCATGTTCGAGGAATTCGGGGGGCGCGACGCGGATCCGGAGGAAGCCTACCTTGCGGAAGTTGAAGGCTCAGACATTTACATCGGCATCCTGGGAACGCGCTACGGGAAGCCGCTGAAATCGAGATTTTCGGCGACGCATGCGGAATACCTTCACGCTGAGAAGCATGCTTTGCGGATGGCGGTATGGACATCCTCGGCGCCGGAGCGCGAAGGCCACGAACAATCTTTTCTGGACGAGGTCCGCACATTTCATGTCGTTCCGGGATTTCGCACGGCCGACGATTTGCAACGGCAGATCGAGGAGAGGTTGAGAGCGATCGCCGCCGAAGATCTGGCGCCCTGGTGCAAGTTAGGGAATGTGATTTTCCGCGCCAGGGAGGTAGAGGATCGCGGTGGGACGATCCACGTCTCTGCGCGCGTAAAGGACGATACCGTGGCACGCGCACTCGAAGAGATGCGCGGAGATCGTTACAACCGCGGCACGAACGCGCAGTTCACGTGGGCTGGCCGCAGCAAGTACGTAAAGGTCGGAGAGGTCCACGTCACCACGACAACGGCGCGGTCGAAAATGTTCCGCCTGGAGCTCGAAATCCAAGAGGCTCCCCGAGACCAGATGATGGAGGTGAGCGTTGGCGGAAAATCCCCTGCCGATTTGACGGAACTTTCGTTGCGAAGCGTTTTGTTCGGAGAGCCCAATCCTCTCGCCGATCAATATATGGGATTCGCCAGCGAGATTAACGATCCGCTGGCGCCGCTGCGCGAAAACCGTGTATCCGAGGAAATCATTCGTCCGCTTTCGGAATTACTGATCACTGAACTTCTGGTCGGCACGGGACGGGCGCGGAGCGTCGTCAGGTACCGGCTCGGCGTGGCGATCCGGGAACGACGTAACCTGAGCCTGTCATGGGAAGCGCCTAGCCGCTATTCCAATGAGAGACCGTCAGTTCGCAGCATCGAGGGAGAAATTAGAATCTGAGTGAGGCACCCGCATGACGATCGAACGCAGAATGATCGTAGGGATCGACGATATCAAAGCCGTCACGTTTGAGTGTTCGAAGTGCGGCGGCAGAACCCCGATTGCAGTAAGTTCTCTGCGCGAGGTTCCGCAGCAATGCCCTTCGTGCAACGAGGTGTGGTGGCGGAGCAATGATTTCTCCACGCATGTGACCACGAGTGGGCCGGCGGCCATGGCCTTTATTCAGGCGGTCAGGGTGTCCGCCGCGATGGTCCGCGACAAGAAAGACACGTTTCGCATCCTTCTGGAATTTGAGGAACCGAAATAGTTCGTCTTGGCCGGACTGCCGCCGACGGCGGCGGAAACTTCTGCTTCACAACACGATCACAGATTCAAGCTGGACCTTCGACAGGTCGGCACGGCCGTCTTCGGCCTGGATCTCCACGGCCGCGGGTTCGATCATCAGTTTTTCCATGCCCTCGGACAGCGGCTCGCCGGGCTGCTTCACCGCGAACCAGTTGCGGATGTCCCGGGATTGAGGTCTATTGGGGTTGCTGTTCCTTGCTGGCCAGGAATGTTTTCCAGTAAATCTTGTGGTCGCAATGATGATCGCGCTGATACAAGCCTGTGGCGACGCAGCATCGAAAAATTGGGGGGGATCCAGTCGTGGGAGTCACCGGATGTCGCCAGTCGTGAATCCAAGTGTGATCCCACCCCGATTCCCTGTAAATATTGAAGGTGGAAACATCGTAACCCGCTCTCGTGAGCAAATCGGGAAATGAAATGCGCTCGAAGGATGCCTCTAAATGGAGCGCCCCGATCAGCATCAGTATGCGCGGCTCCGGCTGTTTCTTCGACAAACAGTGGAGGCGAAACCGCCAATAGCGCTCGCGTATGGAATCTACAAACGGACAAACGAAATGCATGCTTCTGTCGAGGCTCAATCCCCGCTGCTGCTTTCGTGCGTCGGCAATATCAATGGGAATCGGGGCCGAAGGCAGTGTGGCCAACAAATCCACGTTGTCCGTGTCAGGAGTTTCGTCTGCAATGATGTTCGGCTGGAACGTTTGAATTTCCTGAAGGATTCTGTCTGTCAACTTGCGGCGCTGGTCGCGCTCCAAGGGAGTGGGCCGCGGTGATTCGAGCCATTGATAGGCGTGGATCAATCCGGCCAAGAGAATTTTGGGGGTCGGCATATTCCCGAGTTTTCTGAACAACGGCGAAGCGGCGGGCAAAAGCCGCGAAGCTGCCTTTGTTGATCCTGTTCTGAATATCCGCGTTGCGGACGCCTTTCAGATATACCACGGTCGAGGCGATATTGCCGTGGCCCATCCACTGCTGCAGCGTGCGGATTTCGATGCCGTCCTGCAGGTGCCGGGTGGCATGGGGAACCATACTAGCTGCCAACGCCTTGGTAAATGCAAGATCATTATAGAAACTGTTGACTCGGCAGCATTCTAATCGAGCGCCTGATCCTCAAATCCGGCACACAACTGGCACACAGCATATAAATAAGGATGAGGTTTTATTCGGGTTTTCCCACCTGTACGACTGATGGGCCGTCATTCGGCTACTCTAGTTGATCCCTTTTCTTCGTTACACCACCAATGCGTTGCCTGGATATTGTCCGGGTGATCATCCCGCCACGCTCCTCCCATTCCTTTCGGATTTTTGTGGTCCGGGACGACGTCGTTGTAATCCGTGAAGTCTTCGTGGCAGATGGCGCATATCCCGCCCTGCTGGACAATCTTTCGGTTCAGAAGTTTCCGCATCTCGGCCGGTGAGCGCAGCTCCCGATATCCTCGCGGGTGATGTGGGTCTTCGACCCTCTGAATCCCGAGTCTTATCAACCTGGGCTTGGGCATGAGTTTCCGGCCACAGCAAGAAGCGGAGTTATGGATAGGGCACAATTCATTGCCGCGGAGTCTCATGGCATTCCTCTTGGAAAAGCGATCGAAGTTAGAAATAAGTTGGTGGTGATTTGCGGCGGAAACCACGTCGAGGTCATACGGCCTGCTACAATTCCTGCCCGAGGAGAATCAATGTCGACCCTGGCTCATGTGGTCCAGCAGTTAAGGAAGGAACGGAATCAGGCACTACGCAGTATCGAACAACTGGACGAGGCTTTGAAGGCCCTCGGCGGTCTCGGCCCGGTGCGCGGAAGGGGCGCAAGAGTCGGGCGTGCTCAGACGCCAGGCATGAAACGAAGAACCATGTCATCGGCGGCCCGCAAGCGAATTGCAGCAGCCCAGCGCGCGCGTTGGGCAAAGTGGAAAGCAGCACAGCGGAACAAGTAAGCGGACGATTGTGTACGGACGCTATTGGCTCACGGCAAAGGAGCGCCACCTGCGGGGCCACTTTTGCCGAAGGCGATCATTGCTGATTGCCGTAGTCTGAATCGATTTGTGACTGCAACGGGCATAGAATACGGCAAATACGTGGGCACTTCCCGTGGATCAATCCGACCATCCCCGCTCTGAACCGGGTCGCGCCAGGGCCCAGAGACGAGAGTGGAAGATTGCCTCGCTCGCTCTCGTCGTCGCCTCGACCGTTCTGGTTATCGCCGTTCTGGTTGCCAACCTTCAGTCGCCGCGAGTGGCACTGGCGCTGCTGATTTCATTGATCAGTTCCTTGCTAGTCTTTGCCCTCTTGTTGGCTGGCGTTTTCCGCCAGATGCACAGGACCGAACGCCAGGCAAGGACTGTCTTTGAAGACAGGGAGCAGGAATTCCACCAAATGGCCGACAACATCCAGGAAATCTTCTGGGTGATCGACGCCGAGACGAAGAAAGCCACCTTTGTCAATCCGGCATACGAAACCATCACTGGCCGCTCCTGCCAATCCCTGCTCGAAGAACCGTCCTCGTATGAGAAGGTCATTCATCCGGACGATCGAGCTCACGTGCTGGCAAAGCTTGAGCAAGCGGCCCAAACCGGACACTTCGACGAAAGATTTCGTATCGTCAGGCCAGATGGTGAGCTTCGCTGGGTTTGGGTCCGCGGCTTTCCCCGGAGAGATGCTAACGGAAAGATCACCCGCCTGGGCGGAACCGCGCTAGACATCACCGCGCTCAAGGAAGCGGAAGATCAGGTTGCAGCCAATCTCGCCAAGGCGAACTCGGCATGGGCGGAGGAGGAGGCCCTACGCAAGGCCACTCTTGCGCTTACGCAAGACCTTCACATGGATTGCGTTCTGGATGCATTGCTCCGCTCTCTGGCCGAGTTGGTTCCCTACACGTGCGCCCGGGTGCTGGTTCCCGAAGGAGGTCCGCATTGGTTGGCCCTGGGTGAAAAATCGTGTCCCGAACTCGCGAAGAAAACTCCCCGCAGCCCGCTGACATTCGTTGCCGATGAGTCTCCGTTCTTTCAGCGTATCTGGTCCGAGCGGAAGCGCATCCTGATCCCCGACACCAGACAGCAAGAAGGATGGCAAACCTTCAAGGGACACAAACAGTTCCGTTCCTGGCTGAGCGTCCCCCTCGTCGCCTCCGAGGAGTTCCTGGGATTTCTGTCCATTGGACATGTCGAACCGCAACACTTTACCGAGGACCACCTCCGGCGCGCTGAGTTGCTGGCTATACCTGCGGCAGTCGCCATTCAAAACGCCCGTCTTTATTCAACCGCCGAGATCTACGGTTCGGAGCTGGAAAAGCGATTGGCGGACCTCCAAAAAGCCGAGCAGGCGCTCAACCAGTCAGAGGCCGGCCGCCGGGTCTCGGAGGAGAAATTTCAGAAGATATTCCATTCGGGCCCTATCGCGTTCTCGATCACGACCCTTGAGGAGGGACGTTTTCTGGAAGTGAATGCCGCCTTTGAAGGCCGCTATGGATATCGCCGGGAGGAGGTGCTGGGGCGTACCGTACACGAGCTCAGCATTTGGGACGATCCTGCCGACCGAAGATTATTGATGACGCAGCTCCGGCGGGGAGGTCCGATTCGGAACGTCATCACCCGGCTGCGGACAAAATCCGGCGAAATCAAGCTTACCGCGTATTCTGCCGACCGAATCCAATTCGACGGACAGACGTGCATCCTTGCGCTCTCCGAAGATGTCGTTACGTATGATCCCAAGGCTGGCAATTAATTAGGGCGAGTGTGCACCATAGCAAAAGGGCCACAAGGCAGAATCTGCTGGCTTGGCGAGCGTCTGAATTGCTGGTCGGGTCGCCTTCGTTTCTGTTCTGTCCAGTATTCCGACCACCAAAAATAAAATTCACCACCTGGGCGCGGAAATACGCCACGATAGTGATCATCCTTTCCGCGAGAAGCCGCTGTGCACAAGAGAAGTGGGGTAGATCGGAAGCCGGTAGTTCAACCAGTCCAGCCGAGAGGAGGTCAGGCACCCGAGCGTGCTTCGTCCACAACCCTTAGCAAAGGTTGGACTTGGCTGACCACGAAACGGCACTGGCACCGTGACGGTAATCCCGTTGGGAGTGCGCCCTACCACGGTCGCGCAATCTGCAGCCTAAGCTCGGGGTGGTCCCGGAGACTCATAATGGCGCGAGAGTGCAATTGCGTGGCGCTCCGGGCGGCCATTTTGTCCGGTTTTCCGACCATCACGACTCCGTCTTTCTCACCATGTCCGATTTCCGGTCCCATTCCCTTTGTAGGGGTACACGATCGGCGACCTAGACAAATGCCTCTGGCGCGTGAGGACATTCCCCGCATTTCTCATCTCGTGAGTTCAACACCTCCGCCTGGCCCGGATGTGATTCCCAACTTCGATCTTTAGTCTTTGCTCAAGGGTGGGGTGCAGTATGGCGCGTGCGGGGAGAATACTTCTTTGGTGGGACCGGGAGGCCGATCAGGCGGGAAGACCGATTCGGGCGGATGTGCGATTGGCCGGCCATGAGATCTGGAAACAGGCATGTCGGCGGACGCAAGCTCTTCTTGACGATCATGGTCCCGCTGCCGAGCTAATGGAAAACACGGTTGCGCAGGTATCGCGTTACCTCGACCGCATTGGGGCTCCTGAATCCTCACAAAAGCGGGCGCTTCTCATGGTGGCCTTCTGCCGCCGGCTGCGGCGCTATGCGACCAGGTTAAACCGCCTTGAATTGGTGGGAGGGTCCGGCGAACTGTCAAGCCGCACCTTAGGCGAGGGTTGGATCGCCCAGGTGAACGCGCGTCTGGAACTCGCGCGGATGGTCCGAAAACTCAGCGATAAGAATGGCACCGTTCTGATGCTCAGGGCTGCCGGATACGAGTGGAAGGACGTTGCGCAAATATTGGGAAAATCGCCGGCGGCCATCCGTAACAGTTTCTGGCGTGAGATAGAGAGAATCAGGTGGCCTTCTGACATCCGCCGCCCATGACCCGGAAACTCGCGGATCTCCATGTCCAGATCGGGTGCAGCTGACGACCCTACGCAGTGGCGCCCAGATCGTCGTCATCATCCATCTCTGATTCTGCTCCGTTCCTCATCTGTGCCGCATAAGCTGCCTGCTCCTTCTTCGCTTCTCTCACGGGCAGAAGTTGCATATGGCTCGGAGGAAATACGAACGTCTGGACAAAGCTCAGTCGCTCGGGGTTCAACCTTCGCCCGACAATCTCCCGGCTATGTTCCTTGCAGAACTCACAAAAGGCTTCTGCGTCAATGACCTGTCGATGAATTCCACTAGCCTCGACGATTCGGCACTTCAAGAGCCCCCGGTCAATCCATCTTTGCACTTCCTCTGCACGAACATGCAAAGCCCGAGCCAGACTATGTTTCGTAAACCAATCCTGTCCCATGCGCGCGCTGGCTCCGAGCCGATGCAACATGGCCTGCACCGAGGTCCGCGAGCGCCGGAGCAATACCGTAACTTCCTCGAGAGAGTGTGACGCGATCAAGTCAACTAACTTCTGTTGCTCGGTTTTTGTCCATGGCCGGTAGCTTCGCTTCGAGGTGATTCCCATCTGGCGCACGAACCTCCAGCAGGCTGCACGCGGGTTTCCCGACACCGCCGCGATTCTTGTGATCAGCCCCGGCAACGCCATTTGCGGGTTGTGCCCATCTTGACCTAAGACCTTGGATGATATGGTGCTCACATAGGTCCTCACCATCTCTCGCGCCGCCCCAGGCCAGCGGAAGGTGCGACGGCGGGCTGCTTGATTCAATTCCCCCATGTTCCGCAAAGACTGTGGAAGCCGGACCCCACATCCCCTCCTACTTATATATGGCTTCGAAACAGGAATGTGTCTCACCTGGGATTGCACTTTTTGGCATCGTGCGATTGTGGCGTTGGTTGGATGTGCTTCTCTTAAGGGAACGAGGCGGACGCTGACCCGGATGTCGGGACGTTATGCGGCATTTTTCACTTGATCTGGAGGCAAACAGCACAGACACTAACTGGGCGCGGGCGCCGCCATATTCATCGCCAAGTTCGGATACGCGGCCGCATCTGTCGGCACGATAGGCGAATGCACACAAAGATTTTCATCGACACCGATCATGGATCGTGGGATTCTGCTGAGGGCAACATGGCAGTTGGGCTTGGACTCCGTGCTCGACTGGGGCGTGCAGAATGGATTCGGAAAAAGAACTGCTTGACGCATTTGACAGGGTAGTGCATGAAGACTTTCCCAATCCTCAGCGCATCGCCTGTCCAGGGCCCGATGTCCTGCTGAAACTCGCGCAACGGCCCGCGGACGCTCAGCTCGCGCTCCTGCTCGCCCACATCCGGCAATGCGCTCCCTGCTTTGATGAGCTGAAAGAACTGCGCCGGCGAACCCAGCATCCATGAAGTTCGGCCGTACGGCGCAGGATTCCGGTGCAGGACACCTGTCGCTCACAGCCCAGTGAGTTGAAAAAGACCCCATCGCCAGCATTCCACTGCGTCCCGCAATACGCGGAAATGGGAGCATACGCGCCCAAGGTTGGTGAAGATAGTGATTGCTGCCGACCTCCGTATACTGAAAGGTATGGCAACGCATGGTCGCCTTCCATCTGAGGTGGACGTTGTTGTGATCGGCGCCGGTTTTGCGGGTGCCTCCGTTGCCGCGGCGTTGACACAAGCTGGTGTAAGGAGCGGCTTGGTTCTCGAACGGGAGCTGCTGCCCGGAACCCACGCTTCCGGGCGCAATGCGGCGATGGCGCGCCAACTGGAGGCAGATCCTCTCCTTCGGCAGCTCGCCATCGAAGGCGTTCAGCGGCTCCGTGCCAAGGCTGTTGCTGGATGTCCCGTCCTCCGCCAGAGCGGAGGCCTGTACCTGACTCACGGAGAGCCAATCCTAGCCGCCGAATGGTGCGCCCAACTGCAGGAACAATGTGTGTCCGCCGAACTGCTATCCGCTGGCAAAGCCCGGCAACGCTTCCCGTTTCTGAGCATGTTTGAATTTGACTCCGCGGCCTTCTGCCCCACCGATGGAATCGTTGACATCCACGCCCTGCTGAGCGATCTGCTGGCCGAGGCCAGGCACGCCGGCTTTGACGTCATCACCGACTGCGCCTGTGAATCCCTGATCCTTGAGGGATCAGCGGTGCGGGGCATCAGAACTCCACTTGGAGATGTTAATGCTCGCATCATCGTCGACGCCGCGGGCGCGTGGGCAGGGTGTCTTGGCCGCGAATCCGTTCCACTCCCGATGAAACGGCTTCGTCGACACCTGTTTGTCTCCGGCGACACGGGGCTTCTTCCTCACGATGCTCCGCTGGTGTGGGATCTCGATGTCGGATACTACGTGCGGCCGGAAGGAGCAGGGCTCCTTCTTTGTCCCTGCGATGAGACCGAGCGTCCACCCGAAACACCAGAGGTTGACCCTGAAGCCGAGGATCTCCTTGTCGATAAGCTTTTGAAGTACGCTCCCGGAATGGCGAACATTACCCTACGTCGCGGCTGGGCGTGCCTTCGCACCTTTGCGCCGGACCGGCTACCCATCATCGGATGGGATCCGGACATCGACGGCCTGTTCCACGTTTCGGGTCTCGGTGGTTTTGGAATGAGCACGAGTCTAGCGGTAGGCGACATTGCATCGACTTTAATCCGCGGTGGTGTGGTGGACTGGATCGACGCGGGTGCTTTCAGCCCCCGGCGAGAAGCTCTCAGCCCAGTCCGCAGCGCCACAATTGATCGCTGACCTTGTCGATCGAAGCTGAGGTTGCCACAGATAGCGCGCAGGCACAGGGCTCAATCGTCCACTCTGCTGGAGCCGTGAGAGGCCACGTGCACATTGGGGGTCCTCAGTATCAGTTTGGTGCTGCAATCTTTCCGTCGGCTTCGAGAACCCCGAAAAAAACACGCAGTCGCCGTGAACGCGGTATCCTTCTACAAATTCGTCGTGGTGCGTAGCATGATCAAAGACCAGTGATGCGAACTTGGTTATGTAGACGAGAAACAACAGTACTATCGCGGCAGTCCCAGCACGCCAAACCCGTTTTTGCAGCCTGCGGAGTTCTGTCCACCGATATGAATAGTCCCACTCCATATTGGAAGTCTGCTTCAATGGAATCGCATCGCTGTCACTTGTTCATGGGCAACAGGGTGGCCGGGCGATTCACCTGCCCGACGTCCGACGCCGCTCGGAGGTCGCCATGCGCACTCATTCGCCCTGGGCACACTCCCTCACGAGTTCAGACGAAGGGTTCGGAAAACTCCTCAGGCCGATTGTCCGATAGACCTGCCTGCGTGGATTCCGCTGTCTCGGGAATCGATTGAGATTCACAGATCTCGAAGATCGAGTCCATTTGGGTGACTTTCAATACTTCCCTCACTTGCGGGGTCGGGTTCATTAGTCTCAGATAAATGCCCGCGGCTTGCAGCGAAGCCAAAGCGCCGATTCCCGCTGCGTCGATTGCCTCAACCTCGGTTAGGTCAAGAACGACATTCCGCGACTCCTGCTGCGCGGCGGAGCACAAAAGAGCGGTCTCCTCGCCACATACAATTCTGCCCCGACACCGCAGAATCACCACCTCACCCGAGTTTTGAACATTTACGGTCAGCACGATTTCACGTCTCCTGGCATTCGCTGCCCCCCGCGTGGCACGCGAGGTTGTTCCATCATAGGCGAATATAAAGCGAACATCAACACAAAGAGGGTAGTATCTCAGTTTGAAAGTTCTCGCTCCTATTGCCTTTAGGTTCTCGGGGTATTTTTCTGCACGTCATTCTGTTCGGCCCGCTGCTTGAGGGCTGCGTTCATGTCTTTGAAGCCTGCTTCCGTCACGACTAGTGTACCGCTCAAAAGGCCGACGAGAATGCCGGAGAACTTCTCGCCTTGGGTCAGGCGGGTTCGGTCCTCGCCGATGGGTTCGAGCAGAAAATAGTGCTCGCCATCAAAGAGGCCGGCAACGAACGCGTGCCCCAACCAGCGTAATTCACGTTCGGGCCGGACCGAGAGGACAGTCGGCCTGAACCGCATCCCGGACTTGCCGGGCGGGACAATGCGAATCGAGAGCTGAGCCCCTTGCACCAGTCTCCCTGAGATGAATTTGATGAAAGGATTCCAATCAGGCATCCGTGCAAGATCCGTCAAGAGTGCCCATACCAGTTTCGGAGATGCGTCAATGTCGATGCTGGTTTCGATTTGTCGCTCAGCCATCAGGTTTCACCGTTTTGCGCCAAACCATATCGACGAAATAGCCCTCCCGGCCCCCGAACTAGCCTCCAAATGCAACTTGACTGGCTTACGGTTCGCCGTATGGCTACGTCACCTGATTTCAGTTAATTCCTGAGCCAGATGAAGTCGAATCGCAAAGCCGCGCGCGCCTCATGAACCTTGGTCAAGCCTGCTTTCGAGGCGAGAGACTCGACCTGCTTCCTCCAAGGAATCCCGACAAAAGGGATGAGGCGACGACCGACGGCCGCTAACCAAGACGGGAACATAAAGTCGCTATAGATCAAATATCCTCCGGGGCGCAGCACGCGAATCATTTCAGAGAAAGACGACTCCCAACCCGGCACGTGATGGGTGACCATGCTGCTCGCCACAATGTCGAATTCAGCGTCTTGAAACTGCAATTTTGTCGCGTCCATCACGATAAAGTGGACGTGTGGGTGCGCCGAGCCTGCTCGGGCTGCCTCAATCTGTCCAGGATCGACATCGATTCCGGTGACGTCCAAGCCGGATCCTCTGGCAATTTCGCATGCCCCAGCGCCGACGCCGCATCCAACATCCAGATACCGCCACGAAGGCTTGATATCGATCCGATCCAGCAGTTGTTGCGCACGATGCCCGACTTCGAGCGTATGCCCAGAACTATTGACGAAGTGCTTCTCAATTGCAGTCATTCTCATCTCTACGTCTCCAATCCGTGAAACCCGATGGTTCCTTCGTCATTCGAACGCGGCTGCACCATCATCCACTGTTTTCTCAGCGCCGCGTCCGTCCACCCTTGTAGACGAATAAGCGAGGGAAATATTTTAAGCGCGTCAGCAAATCGCAGCCGCGCAGCACCCGTCGGGCTTCGTTCTTAGCTGCCGAAGAATATAAAGGTTCCCGTCATCAGCGCGAACCTTGTAAAGGATGCTCTTTGGGTCGTACCACCCCCGGTTGCCTGTCCGATCGGCACGGGCCAGCGAAGGGCGGCGATTTCGGGACAAGTAGGGTGGGAGAAGTTTGTAGAATTGCATGAATCCCCCTTTCTAAGGGGGTTTTGTGCAATAAAATGTTTGCTCGGCGGACGCCTCCAAAATGATCGTAAGAGTCGACAGGGGCTTCTGACGAGTGCCTACACATCCGTGCTCACCTTGAACCCTAGCAGTTTGCTGAAAAAGGCATGGTTTGTATCAGGGCACCGCTTTGGTGGTGTCGTAACTGGTCCGCATTCACTGCCCCCTTTAGGGGCTGAGGCCGCCCAACGTGGGTTTTCAGCAAAGCGTTTAGGCGCTGGACTCTCATCGCTCGTAAACTAATAAATCATCCGTGCGCCGACTCGCAGAATCAATAACAGGAACCAACTTCTCCTTCGAGGTGCTCGCATGCAACTCAAGCCCTTCTTGCTCGATGCCTGGCTCGACCAGTACGAACACGACATCGAATTCAACCTCGCTGCGAGCACCGGACCGACCTGGACCGTAAACGACATCCTTGCCCTCGCCGACGACGAAACGCGCCACCGCTTCCTGAACCACAACCTGGTCTACAGCCGCCCCGCCGGTGCCGACAGTCTGCGTGAGGCGATCGCTGAAATGCAGCGTGTCCCGGTAGAGACCGTCCAGATCGTGACCGGCGCCTCCGAGGCGCTCGTGGCCCTGATGTGGCTGGCCGCCGAGCCCGGCGCGAACGTAATCATCCCGCAGCCCGGATACCCTCCTTTCTCCGCTCTCCCCGAATCTCTCGGCCTCGAAACCCGCTTCTATCGCGTGCGGCGCGAGAACGGCTTCCGCATCGATCCCGACGAAATCAAGCGGCTCGCCGACTCGAAGACCAAGCTGATCCTGGTCAACAGCCCGCACAACCCCACCGGCGCGACTATCAGTGACGGCGAAATGGAAGCTCTGCACGACTTCACCGCCGAGCGCGGAATCCAGCTGGTGAGTGACGAGGTCTACCATCCCATCTACCACGGAAGGCCAACGAAATCGGCGGCGCGCCTGCCCCGCGCCACTGTGATCGCCGACCTGTCGAAAGCATTTTCGCTTGCCGGCGTCCGCACCGGATGGATCATCGAGCACGACGCCCAGCGACGCCAGCAATACTGGAACGCGCGCGCCAACTTCTCCATCTCCAACACCACCACCGGAGAAATTCTTTCGGAAATCGCAATCCGCAAACGTGACGTAGTACTCGGCAAGGCCCAGGAAACTGCCACCCGAAACCGCCAGCTCCTCGAGCGCTTCATGGCGGACCATCGCGACCTGCTCGGCTGGATTCCGCCGCAGGGCGGCATGACCGCGTTCCCCTGGCTGGTGAGCGGAGAGCTGCTTAACGTAGAAAATTCCCGCCCGTTCTGCCAGGCCGCCACCGAACGTGGAATTCTGCTGGCTCCCGGCGATTGCTTCGATGCCCCCTCGCATTTCCGCCTGGGCTTTGCCGCCGCCGGAGACAATTTCTCCAAGGCGCTCGACCGCTTCGGCGCATTCGTAAAGAGCTGGTCGGCGAAGATGGTCACAGCATGACGGGAACTTGCTGCGACGTGACAACCGTGGCCGACATGAATAAGCTACCGCTTGAACTGAGGGTGAGCTTTGAGATGGACAGCAGACAGTGCTAGCTCAAACCGGACATTGTCGGAGCAATCCAGGCACGGCAGAAAGGTGTCTCCAAACAACGCCGTGACGTAGTGCGCCGGGACGTGCTGCCCTGCGTGAACCGTCTTGTAAACGCCTGTAGTGGGAACCTTATCTGCTGCCTTAAAGGATCTCTCCGGCATCCGTCTTTCCCCGTGCCCGTCCCTGTGCTGCGGATCTTCCTAGCCAGCGCATTTATAACCACTCACCCTTCCGCGACCTATCGCGGCCTGCTTTTCTCCGCAGGGCCGCGCGAGCCTCCAAGCTATCGAATCCCGCCTTGATTAGCAGAAGGAGGCCCACAAGCCCTATCGGAATTCCAGCCACCAGGAAAACTTGTCGCACTAGAAGAAAGTTACACGTGTCCCAACGCCTTGGTCCAATACCATCGGTAATGGCACTCGTAATAGCACTAAGGAGAACCCCCACAGACGTCGCAGGGTCTCAGTGCGGCGAGTCTCGGAAGATCGTGTGCGGCGTTCTCTCCACAACCGTTGCTCACATTTTGCCGACCTCAGGACAATTCAGATCGGTAGAAGTGGCGACGCTCAAAAAGGGGCAGGGGCACCTCAAAGAGCCGGGTCTCGCCGGCCTCGAACTCAAATTCTTTTCCACACTCCAGCACGGGACACTTCGCTCTGAACTTTTCTTTGGTCGCCCCAGGCACGGATCGCTGTTTGACAACAACCCAAGTCCCACATTTCGGACAAGTAACGCACGAGCACGCAATGCGATCGGCCATACCAAATTATATGGCGTCCGAGTGTGGCCTTGGCGTGCCATGCGGCGACGACTACCCTGCATCGCTGCATTGCTCTTGCCAAGTCGGCTATCGAAAGAAACAATGGTACAGGAGGTGAAAGTGGAGCAATCATCCTGCCGGCTCTCTCTCGAAGAAATCGTGAACAGCACTACCCACGGAGTCGGCCTGGTGCTGAGTATTGCGGGCTTCGTGGTCTTGCTTGCGATGGCGATCAGGCATGGGACGGCATGGCATGTGGTGGGCTGCGCAATTTACGGCAGCACCCTCATTTGCCTTTATTTGGCTTCAACGCTGTACCACGGTATCCCCTCGCCACGCCTAAAACGTGGACTGAGAATCTTGGACCACTCGGCAATCTATTTGCTGATTGCAGGAACCTACACTCCATTTCTACTCGTCAATCTTCGTGGCGGATGGGGATGGTCACTCCTCGGAATCGTCTGGGGATGCGCCATGGCGGGGATCGTCTTCAAGTTTTGGTTTGTGGATCATTTCAAGGTTCTGTCTACGGTGCTCTACCTGGTGATGGGCTGGCTCGTAGTGGTGGCTGCCAAACCACTCCTGGCACATGTTTCGGCGGTTGGACTTCGATGGCTGATCGCTGGAGGCGTCATGTACACGGTAGGTGTGGTGTTCTACGCCTCCCGAAAAGTTCCATACAACCACGCCATTTGGCATGGGTTCGTGATGGCGGGAAGCTTCTGCCATTACCTGGCAGTGCTGTACGCCGTTGTCTTGTCAGCTAAGATCTGATGCTGCCGTGGTGTTTGTGACTGCCATCGACGGCGCCAAGAGGCCGGTCGCCGATCTTGCCGTTGCCACATTATTTCTTGACACCGCCCTCTCCCGACCCTATCGTGAATGTGTCCAGGCATTCGTGCTTGAACGAAGCCGCAGTCTCATGCAGAGTGGCTGAGGGTAACGGGCCCGTAGAAGCCACGACAACCGGATCAGGAAACAGCCTGATCATCTGGTGCCAATTCCCGCCCGGTTTGCGGGGGACATGAGATCTCGGTGAGCATTTGCCTCGTCCCCTCAATCCCCGGATGAGGCATTCGTGTTTTTAGGGTGCGCACGGCCCAGCGCAGCCCAACTGGAGAAGCACAAATGAACTCGCGAATTTACTTTGATCATTCCGCCACGACGCCGCTCGACCCTCGGGTGCTCACGGCGATGGGGCCGTTCCTTGGCGACGCGTTCGGAAATCCCATCGAGCCTGCATCGCGAGGGTCGCGTTGCCCGCGAGGCCGTCGAGACTGCGCGCGCGCAAGTGGCAGCGCTGATCGGCGCCGAGCCGACCGAAATTGACAGGGTGAAGGATGCGGAGAAGCAGCGGCGGGTCGAACAAATGCTGCGGGAAACGCCAGCCCTGGATTTCGCCGTTTATATCGTCAGTGCTATTGCGGGGAGCCAGACTGCCCAAATCCACGCGCTTCAACTTGCAACGGATCAGGCGGCTGCTAAGCAGGTCGTCAGCGAACGTGTGCGGAAGGAAGTAATCGACGCTGGCGTTGATTTGTTCAATGCGAGCCCCCACGCCGGATATGTACTCTTCCAAATAGGAACCTGGAACGCCGAGTCGAAGCAGATGGTTAACGAATACGCCCTGAAGCTATGCAAGCAGACTCCATCCCACATAGGGAAGCTGGTCGGTGGGTTCCTCGTAGACTTCGGGATAGACTTTGGGGGGGGGCAACACTGGTTTCAACCTCGACAACCTGAGGCGCGTCTACGATTCACGAGCCCTTGCCGCTCTGGCCCGAGCCGCGGGGCAAGGTGCCTGGAGCGACGAAAAAGAACAACGTGCGGTTCAACAACTGCTTATTGCCGAGCCTGAGCCAGGCCCTCCAACGACCCCGCCCGAGTAACGGGCAAACAAGAAGTTGGCCGCTAAGGATACCGGATCGGTACTGGGAAAGGCGCATGGAGCCATGCATTTCCGCGTCCATGTGATCCTGGAATTGTGGCGCTATGCCGACTTGTCGATACAAATCCGGCCAACTTCCTCGAAGCCCGTTTGCACGAAGCCGCTAGCGCGGCGGACGCTTTCGCGTGCTCGAAGGAAACAATCTGGAGGTTCCAACTTTCCAGACCGGCGAGGCTTGATGAAGGATCGGTCTTGCGCTACGATGAAGCCACCCTGAGGCGATGGATTCATGTTTAGATCGATGAGCATAAATAACTGCCTTTGTGACAAAAGCCGCTTCTGGCAAGGCTTTCCAAGCGAAAATCGATTGAAATCCCATAAGGAATCCCGCATCCGCCGCCACCGCTAGCGGCTTCCTGCAAACGGCTGTATCGAATGCGCCCTAGTTCGGAGCTCGGAGGCTATCTGCATGAGTGCGGGGCGCATCCGATACAGCACTAGCGTTTCTGGCCAACTTCTGTTGGCCGACAAACCGGGAGTTGTCTCGCCGCCTCCACGGTTATCCCTTCATAAAGCAGGTGTTCTGGGCTCCACATTCTCCTGCCAGAGCCGTCATTCGTTGACTGAACGCTGTCGGCTCCTTAAGATGAAGCGACCCGAAAACCAAGGATCTCCGAATGATTGGCCAGACCATCTCGCACTACCGCATCGTCGAGAAGCTCGGGGGCGGCGGCATGGGCGTGGTCTACAAGGCTGAGGACACCGACCTTGGCCGCTTCGTGGCCCTCAAATTCCTGCCCGAGGAACTGTCGCGAGACCCGCAAGCACTGGAACGGTTTCGCCGCGAGGCGCGTGCAGCGTCGGCTCTCAATCATCCCAATATCTGTACCATCTACGAAATTGGCAAGCACGGTGAGCAGTCGTTCATTGCCATGGAGTTTCTGGATGGCGTGACGCTGAAGCACCGCATCGCAGGGCGTCCCATGGAAGTGGAGAGCCTGCTGACGCTGGGGATCGAAATCGCGGAAGGGTTGGAGGCCGCGCACAGCCAGGGGATTATTCACCGCGACATCAAGCCCGCCAACATCTTTGTCACCAGGCACGGGCACGGCAAGATTCTGGATTTCGGACTGGCCAAGGTGATGTCCACCGCAAGCTCTGCCGACCCCGCCCGGGCAGAGCAGGCGATGGCCACGGTGGACCAACAGCAACTCACCAGTCCCGGTACTGCGTTGGGCACCATCGCTTACATGTCTCCGGAGCAGGTGCGGGGTAAAGAGCTGGACGTGCGCACCGACCTGTTCTCTTTCGGCGCCGTGCTCTACGAGATGAGCACGGGCACGCTGCCATTTCGAGGCGACACCAGCGGTGTCATTTTCGAATCCATTCTGAATCGAGCTCCCGCCCCAGCCATCCGCTTGAACCCTGACATACCGCCGAAGCTGGAAGACGTCATCCATCGCCTACTGGAGAAGGATCGCGACCTGCGCTACCAGAGTGCCGCCGATCTGCGCAGCGAACTGAAGCGACTGAAGCGCGACACCGAATCCAGGCGAACGTCGACAGCGGCCGCGATTTCTGGTCGCCACACCGTCTCAGAAACACTGCCCGAGCGCCAGGAACCACCCGCAGCGCAGGCCTCCGGCGACATCTCGCGGGGACACGCTTCGATCAGCGACTCTCAGCAGATTGCCGGTCTTGCCTCCCGCCACAAGACGACCCTTGCCCTAGTGCTGGGTGCGGTGCTGATCATTTTGGCTGCGTTCGGGTTCGTCCTTTACCGGTCGCGGAATGGCACGGGCCCGGGAGATAAGGTGCCTGTTGGACCGGGCAAAGTCACGCAAATCAGCCACTGGAACAAACTGATCGATTCCGCCAAGATATCACCGGACGGGCACACCATTGCCTTCAGTTCGGCTGCGGGAGGAATTGAACAAGTTTTTCTGATGCTTACCTCGGGCGGCGAACCGCTCCAGTTGACTCACGATGAGGGAGACAAGATTGTCGAAGATTTTTCGGCTGACGGTATCGAAATCTACTACAGGCGCAACCTCGGACGCGATGAAGTTTGGGCCGTGCCCACCTTGGGGGGCTCTCCGCACCGCGTGGTTTCAGGACGTTTCCTGGTACCTTCGCCCGACGGCAATTCACTCTTCTACCTCAAAACAGATGCGCCCCAGGCCGTCTTCCGCGCAAGCAAATCCGGCCTGAATGAAGAAACGGTCTTTACTTTTGACGGCCCCTCTCGTATAGCCACGTCTATTCTGCCGTACCCCGATGGGGAGAACCTGCTGGTCACATCATTCCAGCCCTCATCCAACGAATTTCGGTTTTATCGAGTGAACTTGCCCAGCCGCAAAGCAACAGACTTGGGCGCGACATTCGGAATACCAGTCATACCAGTTTGGGCGGAGCCGGGAAAATCCGTGCTCTTCAGCCGCGATGTCAATGGGCTCACCAACATTTGGAAACTTGACCTGGCGAATCAAGCTTTGACGCAGGTAACCTTCGGCCCCGGCCCCGATTACTCCCCCCTGCCAGACCCCTCCGGCAAGGGGATTTACTACGTGAATGGGAAGCAGTCTGGCTTCCTCACGGTCTACCACCCCCAATCCCGGCAGTCCGTGGACATCGCCTCCGAAAACAGTTCGCAACCCGCGATTTCGCCGGATGGCAAGCGAGTGATGTACCTCAAACTTACCGGACCTAACCAAAGCGAAGTTTGGGTGTCCGAAATGGACGGCAGCAACAAAACCAGGTTAGCGGCGCCGGGGAATTTTGACACGGGTTTGTGGATGCGCGACGGGTCGAAAGTGGCCTTTCAAGATCGCACGGGTCAAGGGAGGATGGGGTTTGTGGTTGGGGCGGACGGGCGGGGCCTTCATGGCATAGGGAAGGTTGAAGGCTTGTCTGGTTTTATGATTTGGTCGGCCGACGGAAAAGCAATGTACCTCTCCACAAGCACACCCGGACACCCGGCATCCACATGGAAAGCCGACGGTGACGGTTCCAACCCACAACCTTTTATGCAGGATTGCGCGGATATGCTGGATGCTTCCGTGGACGGAAAGTATTTGATCGGATTTAACTCCGCGGGCGACAAAGTCGGCGTCTACGAAATCTCTATCCGCGACAGAAAATGCATTCCCTTAATCCCAGGCGTCGTAACCAATGGCCTCTATTTTGCACGGGACGGAAAGTCCTTTATCTATCCCATTGCGTCGCAAGCAGGGATGGTATTTTATCGCCAAGGATGGCATGACGGGCAACTGGTAGGCAAACCAGAAGCGGCTTTGAAACTTCCCTTCAGTTTCCGCTTGTCTTATCGAGGCAACGCCTTTGATTTCTCCCGTGACCTTTCTTCCATTGTCTATTCACGTCCCGGCGGCGAAGCAGACCTTTACCTGCTAAGCCAAACGCCGTGAAGGCATGGTTCCGGGAGGATCACGAGCAAGCCAGAAGCTATTCCGCCCCAGAAGTCCTCTTCTCGGAGATGTGGCCAGGTTAGGATCGATAAACGCGCCAGGGTGCAATGGGCTGATTTGCCGATTTGGACCATGCTTTTTGCCACGGCGAGTGGAGGCCGTCTCCATGACAAAGAGCAAGCGCAAGCGGACGCCCAAAGCAGTCCTAAAACTGCCCGACCTTGAACAATCCAAGTCAGCGGTACTGAATAGCTTGACATCTCCCAGTTCCCAACGATCCTACAATCACGCGATCAGAGAATTCATCGAGTGGTACTGTTCAGAGCCAAGGCTTGCTTTCAATAAGACTGTGGTCACGCGGTACCGGGTATCTCTCGAACAACGGAACTACGCGTCATCTACCATTAACCTGCGCCTGGCGGCGGTCCGAAGGCTGGCCTATGAGGCTGCGGATTGTGGTCTACTGAGTGCTGACTTGGCTGCCGGCATTCGCCGCGTTAAGGGTGCCAAGCGACTGGGTGTGCATGTTGGCAATTGGCTTACTGCGGAACAAGGCAAGCGCCTCTTGCTGGCGGTAGACGACACGAGCCTACGAGGCAAACGTGACTACGCCACGTTGGCAATTCTGCTGGGTTGTGGACTTCGTAGGGCGGAACTGACTGCGTTACGCGTTGAAGACTTGCAGCAGAGAGAGGAACACTGGGTGATAGCCGATCTCGTCGGCAAGGGAGGCCACATGAGAACCATTCCAGTTCCAGACTGGGTGAAAGATGGGATCGACGCGTGGACAACGGCGGCTGGAATTACTGCCGGCACGCTCCTGCGTTCGATCAACAAGGCTGGCAGGATTTGGGGAACCGGCTTCACCCCGAAAGTCATTTGGGGAGTCGTAAAGGAGAAGGCCAAGGAGTGCGAGCTTCCATCCCTTGCACCGCACGACCTTCGGAGGACATGCGCTCGGCTCTGTCACCAGGCCGGCGGCGAATTGGAGCAGATTCAGTTCCTGCTCGGCCACGTTTCCGTGCAAACGACAGAGCGCTATCTCGGATGCAAACAACGATTCCGGAATGCGGTAAATGATCGCATTGGACTGGAACCAAATCCCTTGGAATCTTAGTAGACTCTAGTACCGTGACGGCGTGGTTCTTACCGCTTGGTGACCGATGAGTGAGCGATGAACCGTGATCGTAACGCCGCCGTCTCGGTGGCCGTCCGGCGGGCGTCCCCGCCAGATGTGTCGAGGGCGAGACGCTTTCGGGACAGCCGGCAAGATGCCGGCGCTACAACTCATCCATTGTGGTAATGATTTCCTGGTCACGGTACTGTCTGCTGGCCCTCCCGCGCGAATCAATTCGGGGATGGCAATGTAGACTGATTTTGAATGAATCCCCCAAGGAATCAAAGCACCGAAGCACTTGAGTCTGCGCTCGGTGCGGCCCACGAGAACGAGCGCAGGTGGATGGAAGTGTGCCCCGGGTTCTCTTCTGATAGCGAACAGACGGAGCAGTGGACCAAACTGCGGCGGCGCGAAGCAGAGCGGATCGAGACGCTCTTGGCTAACGTACCGGAACCTTCGAGCCTTCCGACGTTTATCCGCGAAAAAGACAGCAAGCTCAAGACGGAAGACATAGCAGCGTCTATCCCAACAGGAGCGTTGACCCACAATCATGCCCAAGAAACGAACCGCTTCCGCCCCAGTGCCAACCGAGCGATGCTTTGTCAAAGAACTTGCAGGTGAGACACCGCCATCTTTCCCGGCGATGGAGCGGCTTTATGGATTGGCCTCCGACCTGTACGGGATGCGCCCGTGGCGGGTCCTGGACGAGGACAACTTGATCGTGATCCGCGACAGCGTCAGCGGCGAGCTCTGCTACTGCTCGGTCATGGGCGCGCTCGGTGAGGTCTTTTCTATGCACGCCTATATTGGAGCAGAGGGACTTCGCCAGTTTCGCAAGATGGAAGCCGAACAGATCGCCGATCCCGGCGAATTCTTCGCATCCACGCACTGCGTTTATGTGGAGTTCGTGCCCAGAGCCGAGTTGTTGCGGCAGGACCGGGAGTTACTTGCTACGCTGGGACACCCGCAGGGCAAAGGCCTGGCCTCGCCCATCTTCCGCACGATGCGCCCCGGCTTTCTCCCGTGGTTTGTCACAGAGGAGGAGGCACGGACGCTGGCCGAGTGCATTCGTGCCGTGATCGTGGTCTGCACCGCTGTTACCAGCCAGGAGAGCGTGAAGTTTTGGGAGTTGGCCGATGCCTACCCGATGGTCACCCGCATGGAGGGGCCGGAACCTCGATACCACGTGGAAATGTTCCATTCGACCCTTCCCCCCGAGGCGCTTGTTGCGCCAGTGCAGTTGGCTGAAGAGACGCTGTTGGCGATACGCACTCACGACTATGCCGTGCGGGGAGTGATGGAACTCGACCACATACAGAGCGGGGCAGCGATTGGAAAGAAGTGCGAACGCAACGCCTGTGCCTCGATTGCGATCGCTGTCGATGCGGAGAGTGGAACGGTCCTTGCGCCGGAAGTAACCGATTCCAGAGTCGCGGCCGGAGAAGCGCTGGCAAATGTGTTTCTCAAGGCGATTCAAGCCAGCCGGACACTGCCCAAGGAAGTCAGACTGCGCAGCCAAAGGCTGAAGGACTGCCTTGCCCCACTCATCGAATCTTTCGGCGTGGCGGTTCGTGTTGCCAGTCAGCTTCCGGCCTCAGACGAGGCTCGAACCCATTTGCTCGGATTTTTCCGTGGAGACATTGGCCACAGATAGGATGTGAGCGTCCCGATCTGAACGGTGCAGGTCTCCGACAGCCGAATACAGACTACAGGAGATGGGATCGAGAATCAGCCAGCCGCGTAGTTTATCCCGACACGATCCGCAACAACCGTCATCGCTGGCCGACTTCTGGGTACAAATCCGGCGAACTTCCTCGAACCCCGCCACGAACGGCTGGTGGCTATGTGGTCAGCCGCCTATGCAGGATTTAGCAAACAAATCTCGCACTTGACATCCGTTGATTTTGCTTCCAATTAGTTTTGCGGGACATCCGAGCGGTTCCACCATCCACCACCAAGCGCCTGAAACAATGCGGCGGTGTCGGCGTAACGATTGCCTTGGGCTTGCGCAAGAGTAATCACAGCTTGTTGATACGCTTGCTCCGCGCTCAATAGGCCCAGATAGTTGATGTAGCCGGCCTGAAACTGCTTTTTTGCCAGGTCGAGAGTAACGGCGGCTGCGTCTTTCGCGGCCGCCGCAGCCTTTAGGCCGTCGGCATCTTGTTGGAGTGCATTCAGCGTATCTGCCACATTTTGAAACGCAGTGAGGAATGTGCTGCGGTATTGTTCGTCGGCCTGAACATAGGCCGCTCGGGCGGCGCGCTCCCGATGCTTTAGAGTTCCACCATCAAATATCGGCTGCGTGACGCCGGCGCCGATGTCGCGAAAGCCGTTGCCGGCTGAGAATATGTTGCCGAAAGCAAGTGCCATGCTGCCGATGTCGCCCGTCAGGTTAAAGGTCGGGAGCCGGTTGGCACGCGCCACTCCAATCAAGGCACTGGCGGAATGTAGGTTCTCTTCCGCTTGACGTACATCTGGGCGCTGCTCCACCAGTTTCGAAGGAATGCTCAACGGGAGTTCCTGGGGAAGCTGCAAACTCGAAAGTTCAAACTTTTCTGCCATATCCTTATCAGGAAACCCGCCCGCCAACACAGTCAGTAAGTCCCGCTGCTGCGCCAACTGCTTCAGCAGCGGAGGCAACGTGGCGGCCATTTGTGCGAGCTGCGATTCCTGGGCCGCCACGTCAAGTTCGCTGGCGTATCCCTTGGCATACTGGCTGCGCAAGATCTCCAACATATTCGTGTTGATCTTGATTAGCTCGTTGGTCGCATCAATTTGCGCCCGCAGCGAGGCCTCTTGTATGGCTGCGGCGGCGACGTTGGAACTGAGCGTGATATTGGTTGCCGCCAGAGCAAAGCGGGCCTGCTCTTGCTGCGCCTTCAAAGACTCGACCGTTCGCCGGTTCAAGCCGAAGACATCCGGGACGAACGAAACGCTGACCTCCGGCGTGAAGAGGCTGTACTGAAAAACGCTGGCGTTCGGCACGGGCGAAAGTTCGTTGGAAGTCTTGGCGCGCGTCGCGGAGAAACTGCCCGACACACTCGGATAGTAGGCGCCCCGTTGTGCCAGCACATTCTCTCTTGCAACCAGCAATGCCGCTTGGGCTGCCTTGAGATCGGGATTGGCTTTCAGCGCGCGTTCGATCAAGTCGTTGAGCGGCTTGGAATGAAACAAGGTCCACCAATCTCCGGGAATGTCGGCCCCTTCCGTGAGATGTTGTGCTTCCCCACCGGCAACGTTGGGCGTGGCCGTCGTCGTCGTAATAGGAGCTGGAGTATAGCCGCTGACATGGGGCGCTACAGGCTTCTTGAACTTCGGCCCAACTACGCAAGCGGACGCAAAGAGCAATGTAATGAGCGACACCGAGGTCGTCAGGAAGCGGGAGAGACGCGATTTGCGAGTCAGAATCATCAAAATCTGTTCCTTAAGGCTTGCGGCTCATCCGGCTTCCGTTGATCGCTCCTGTGCCGCCGGGTTTTGAAGTTCCGAGTCCGCCAAGTACCGCCGGGTTGGGACCGCGATGGCGCAGATTGTCGAGCGACGGAGAGGAGGACGGGAACATACTCTGCCGCTGAACCGCAGAAACGCTGGTCACGGACTTGTTCTGGATCGATCCTCTTTTCTCAACCACGACGGACTGGCTTAGTCGGGACGGGGTCTGAACGCGAGGACTTGCAGTCGTAGACCTCGCCTGGCCATTCGCAGGGCGTTTGAGCCGATTCGTGTTCGCTACGTGGGGAGGTTTGGGCACTTGATTCGCCTTTGCAGCACGATGCTGGACTCGGCGTTTGCCAGCTGGCACTGTACTCGCGGCGCCTTCTAACCTCTGTGGCGCTGGACTCGACGCAGTCGCATCACTGGCAGCGAGCGTCAACGCGCTGCTGATCACCAAGAAAACAAGGCAAGAAATCTTCATTGCGATTCCTTCGCCTCCGAGTGGTTTGCGCCCAAGTGATTCTCGCCGCCCAGAAAAATCATTCTCAGTGCAGGCACGGCGAGAAGCAGCATGACTGGGCCAACTAACATTCCGCCCACGATCACGGTTGCGAGTGGGCGCTGCACCTGGCTGCCGATACCCGTTGAGATTGCTGCGGGCAGCAGACCAATGCAAGCCGAGAGAGCCGTCATCAGCAGGGGCCGCATGCGTGTGGAGGCAGCACGGTACATCGCATCTGCGGGCGCGAAGCCGTGCGCTCGCTCCTGATTGTAGAAAGTGATCATCAGGATCCCGTCCATCACCGACACGCCGAACAGCGAGACGAAACCGATGGCGGCGGAGATGCTGAAATTGAGGCCGGAGACGTAGAGTGCGAGGATGCCGCCGACGATCGCGTCAGGAATGCCTGCGAGCGCCAGAATGGAGTCGCGGAAATTGTTGAACAAGCTGTACAGCGCCCCGGCAATCAGAATGAAGCTGATCGGCACAATTATCTCCAGGCGTTTTTTTGCCTCCTGAAGGTCACCGAACTCGCCGGCCCAGATCAGGTGGTACCCAGAGGGAAGTTTCACGTTGTTCGTGATTCGCTGTTGTGCATCCTCGACAGTGCCACCCAGGTCACGGCCGCGAACGCTGAACTTGACCGGAATGAAGCGCTGCACGCTCTCGTGATAAATCCATGCCGCGCCTGTGTCGAGGCTAATGGTGGCCAGTTCGCTCAAGGGGATGTAGGCAGTAGCGCCACTGGCGGTTGTGTACGCGACCTTAACGTTGCGAATTTTGTCGATGCTGTCCCGGTATTCCGGCGTGTAGCGGACTACGAGATCGAACTGCCGGTCGCCTTCCAGGATCTCGCTGGCTACCGCGCCGCCCATCGCAGCCTGAATGACCGAGTTTACGTCGCCGGAATTCAGGCCATAGCGTGCGGCCTTCTCACGATCGACTTTGATATTCAGGTTCGGCTGGCCGAGCACCGGGAAGATGCCGAGATCGGTAACGCCACGAACCTGGCTCATCTGGTCGCGGACTTGTTCGGCAAGCTTTGTTAAGACTTCAAGATTGGGGCCGACGATCTTGACCGAATTCACGCCTTTTACGCCCGAAATCCCTTCTTCAATGTTGTCTTCGATGTATTGCGAAAAATTAAAGACGACTCCCGGCAGTTCGTTGTTGAACTCGGTCTGAATCTGTTCGGTGAGTTTCTCTTTGTCCAGGCCTCGGGGCCATTCGTCAAAAGGTTTCAGCGGAGCAAACAATTCGACATTCGAGAATGGAGAGGCGTCGCTGCCATCGTCGGGCCGGCCATGCTGCGAAACGACTGTGAGGACTTCGGGATGTCGCAGGAGAATCTCGCGCATTTTTCGCGTGGCTGCCTCGCCGTCCTCCAGGGAAAGGGTGATGGGCATGGAAGCACGAATCCAGAAGTTGCCTTCTTCCAGGTGCGGAAGAAATTCGCTGCCTAGGCGGGGAGCAATCAGGAAGAAGGTTCCCAAGGAGATCGCCAACTCGATTCCAACGACCAGAGCGCGATGGGACAAAGCAAAACGCAAGGCAGGATCGTACAAGCGGTGTAACGTGCGGACGACGATCGTCTCAACTTCTTTCACTCGCGCCGGGAGCAAGAACGAAGCGATCACAGGAGTGACGGTGAACGTGGCAATTAAAGCCCCGGCCAGTGCGTAGCCGTAGGTGCGGGCCATGGGTCCGAAAATCTGACCCTCGACGCCCTGCATGGTGAACAGGGGCACGAAACCGGCGACCGTGATGAGCGCGGAGAATAGAACCGCCTTGTCCACCTGGAGCGCACTAATCAGGATCAAGCGCAGGCGGTGCGTCCAGCCATGCCCTGGCATTGCGGGATCCGCGATTTGCGTTGGGTCAGGCCCCCAGGCACCTTGAGCCAGGCGATCTAGCAACTCTTGACGTTCTTCGTGATTGCGCTGGAAATTCCGGAAGATGTTCTCTACGAGAATTACGGCAGAGTCCACGATGATGCCGAAATCTACAGCGCCCACCGAAAGCAGGTTGGCACTTTCGCCCAGAATCACCAGCAAGATCGTGGCGAAGAACAAGGCAAATGGAATGTTGATTCCCACGATAAGCGCACTGCGAAGATTACCCAAAAAAATCCACTGGATCAGGAAGACGAGCACACACCCGAAAATCAGGTTGTGCAGAACCGTGTGCGTGGTCAAAGCGATCAGCGACGACCGGTCGTAGAAAGGAACAACTTTAACTCCGGGTGGCAGACTTCCATCGCGATTGATCCGGTCAATTTCCGCCTTCACCTTCGGAATCATGTCGGCGGTCTTTTCCGTCCGCCGCTGTACGACGATGGCCCCGACCACATCATCGTGTGTGTCACGGCCGAGAATGCCCAGCCTTGGCCGGTAGCCGACGGAGACCTTCCCGACATCTTTCATCAACACGGGGACGCCGTTCTCCTGGCTCAGAACGACGTTTTCAATATCGTCAACCTTGTACCCTTCCCTTAAGTCATCACTGCCGCCGTCATCGATCAGCCCCACGCCGCGGATGTTGATGGATTGCTGGCCGATGCGAATTTCTCGACCGCCGACGTTGATGTTGGCGTTGCCCAGTGCGGTCAGAATCTGAGGCACGGTGACGCTGTAGGCTTCCAGCTTGTGAGGGTCAACTTCGACCTGAAATTCCTTCGTCGGTCCACCCCAGCTGTTGATGGCTGCAATGCCTGGGATGGTTAACAAACGCCGCGCGACGATCCAGTCCTGAACCGTGCGGAGATTGATGATTCCAAAATGCGGCGGACCAATAACCTGATAACGATAGATTTCTCCGGTCGAACTGTTGGCCTGGATGCTCGGAACCTGATTGCCGGGCAAGTTCACGTTCTGCGCCAATGCCACCGCGGCCTGGCTGTACGCGAAGAAGTAATCGACACCGTATTTGAAGCTCACGCGGACGAAAGAGAGTCCATAGAACGATGTCGAGCGTATGACCTCGATCCCCGGCGTGGTGTAGAGGCCAATCTCCATGGGCCGAGTGTAGTAACGCTCCATCTCCTCGGCAGAGAGGCCGGGCGCCTGCGCGGTGATCTCCAGGATCACAGGCGTCGGATTGGGATACGCTTCGATGTTCAACATCTTGAAAGCGACGAGTCCGGCGCCGGTAAACAGCAGCAGGCCCAATACGACGATCGTCCGGCGGCTCAGGCAAAATGCAAGGAGAGACTTGAACATGATTGTTGTCTTTTAATGAAACATTGACCCGTCTGGTCTTGCCGATCTAGTCCGAGGGTGGCGCCTCCAGCATGTTGCTCAGGAATACCGCTCCGTCGCTGACCACACACTCACCGCGCTGCAAACCATCGAGAATTTGAACCTGACCATCGGTTCGCAGGCCGGTCTTGATGACGCGCTCGGTAAATCGGCGCCGATCAGTCGTGACCCAGGCCGCCATGGTGCCGTCAGGCTCGCGGACCACGCCGTTGCCCGGTATCGCAGTGGCTTCAACCGGCCCTCGAACGCGAATAACGAAGTTGGCAAGCATCCCCGGACGCAGCTCGTCTTTGGGATCTGTTATTTCTGAACGGATCGTCACTCGATGTGTGTTTGGATCAACCGTCTCGTAAATCTTCGAAACCTTTCCCTTGAAGGTGCGATCGGGGAAGGCCATTACCTTGACGGTGACAGGTTGTCCCAGTTGAAAGAAACCGTTTTCGCTTTCAGGTACGTTGGCAAGCATCCACTTGACCGAAACATTGGCCACTGAGTAAGGCGCGGGGGGATTTCCCGGTTGCACCAGGAGTCCGGCAGGCGCATTGAAAGCTGTAACCTTGCCGGCAATCGGGCTACGCACAACCAAAGCAGGATCAATTCTCCGGGAGGCAATCATCTGATCAACTTCAGCCTGAGTTTTGCCGAAGACGAGCACCGCGTCCCGAGCCGCTTTGAGCGCGCCATCCGCCGTCTGTTGATCCGAAATCGCCTGTTCTTTCTCTCGCTGGGAAACTCCAGGAAGGCCTTCAACGCGCGCCAGTTCCTTATTCGTCAAATCGAATGTGGCCGCCGCTCCGATGAGGTTCGACTCGGCCTGAATCAGATCGGGACTCTTGATCGTGTACAGGGGCTGATCTTTCTGGACTTTGGCGCCGAGTTCAACAAAAGCCCTGATGATCGTGCCCTGATAGGCTGGGAAAACATCCACCGAAAGATCGTCGGCGAAACTGATGGTTCCCACCGCTTCCTTTTCGACCGGGAACTGATAACTGCCCACTTTCTCGATCTTGATCGAGTTCAGCTGACTCGGCGAAAGATCCAGCGTCGGATCAGCGGTCGAATTCGTGCTCGGCGCGGCCTTGGCGTTTGTAGCTTCTCCCCGACTACAGCCTGATTCCAGAAGAGCTACGGCAACAACCATCGCCACCGCAATAACGACCGCCGCATCGACCTTCTTGCGAATGTGAACCGGATACTTCATAATTTTCACTCGAACGTCGCTCCCCTTTAACCGAGAGCCGGTCAACCGGACCCTCGCTGATTTCGAAATCCACGACCCCGCGCATTCCGACGCCGCCTCTTACGGTTATCTTTCTTTGATATGCGCCCCATAAACTCAACCACGCCCGCGTACAGCAAGCAGACGTACAAAAGCACTCCGAAAAGACCAATTGCCATTAAGACGTAGCCGTTCCATGCTTCATAATTCAAGGAGTCGCCCCAGCGTCCAGCGCGCTACGTCTCAACTTGATTCACAGTTTCACGGAGTACGCCCGTCTTCAAACTCTCCGTGAAAGAAAAACGTAGACCGTGAAGTCCTTTGTACGGGAAGTGTTCGGTTTAGGGGAGCCACTATAAGAGCCAGGGCGAATAGTATTTCGATTCCTATCGCGGGAATTACACGGCCAATCGTTTGATTGTTGTCACTGGACCGGGATAATTTGATTGCTAGCCCAATCTTATGGACAAATCGTTTGATTGGGTTCCTTGCAAAGGAGCTCGCGTGAGATAAGGGATGTGCGACTAAATCTATGCCTCACTTGGAGATAATCTGGGATCGCCGGAACCGGATCGCGATTCTGCTGGCCAGTGCTGTCCTTGTCGTGGTGATCGCAACAGTCGATTGGTGGACGAAGCCTTACTTCGCCCTGGGCTTCTTGTATTTGCTTCCCATCATGATGGCCGCTGGATTTCTGCCGCGTTGGGCAATTGTTTTGTTGGGACTTGTATGCGCAGTGCTAAGTGAACGTTTCAGCAACCTCGACCCGGCGGATGCGCACATCCGGCTGGGATTCGAAGCCCTCGCTCTTTGCGGCTGCGGATTATTGACTTCCGAGGTGCTGCGTAACCAGCGTTTGCACCAGGAAGCGCAGGAACGAACGCGCATATTGGTGGAAACGAGTCCGGCCGCTATTCTTACGGTCAATGAGGGAGGTCTGATCGAATTAGCCAACCATGCCGCGAACGAACTGCTGGCTCCCCGCGATGGGCATCTGATCGGGGAACCAATCGCGGCGTTCCTGCCCGAGCTGCATCGCGCGCTACGCCCCGAAGAAGGACCTCAATTCCGGGCTTCGATGCAGTGCCGGGGGCATCGCGGTAATGGCGAGTCCTTTCTGGCCGAGGTTTGGTTTTCCAGCTACAAGGAAGGGGCGACACCCAAGCTAGCAGCCATCATCGCGGACGTTAGTGAGGAACAGACCGTCCCGGCGGGAACGGGTTCGGCGCCCCTGGATCAGAAGGAGCGGCCCTCTCTCAATAGCCGGGAGATGGACGTACTCCGGCTGGTTGTTCAAGGCTTATCGAATAAAGAAATTGCGTCAAGCATGAACATCTCGGAGAGCGCGGTCAAGAACACGCTGCAGCAGCTGTTTGGCAAGACGGAAGTGCGAACTCGGAGTCAACTGGTTCGCGTAGCTTTGGAGCGTTACAGAGACTTGCTCTGATTAAACCTGCCTTAACTGAAACAATCCTGAATTGCATCGCCACATGGCCGAATGGCCCTCCTTGCGGGCAGGGAATCATCCGACTTGCGTCCGGAGAGTGAATGACCCGGATTAGTACCGCTAAACGTTAGGGCCCTATCGGGACTGCCCCGAAAGAAGAAGTGTGGGGGTGCACAGGTCGTGTGGTCGGGGCAGTTTCGATAGGGTCGTTTGAACTGAGCCGCTGGCGTTTGCGGCGGACGCGGTGGGCTATGGGATTTCAATCCGTCGGTGCTGGTTGCAGGGCGTCTCTAAAGCAACCAACCGAGACGGACAGAGGCGGCGTTGTTTTTGAACATTGCATTGGAGTCTTGACCTGTGACAGAAAGGGTGGTGTTTGCAGGACTCCGTCGCCGCGTGAGCATACGAGGGCATGGCGTGCTGGAACACACCTACAACCGACGTTGATCGAAACAAGTTGCGCCATCGGTATCTCAGGAAGAGTCAAGGCTGCACCTCTGGGGATCAGGCATGGTCAGGGCCGATTGAAAATAAAGCTGGCTGCTGGTCAGCCGTTCAATAATGAGCATCGGACCGGCGCAAACCGGACAGCGCCAATGAGTTGGTGCGTCACGCTCGTTGGCGCAGTGCGCGCTGAGCAGGTCGCGGCAACGTGACAGCCTATCGCCACGTCTGCGATTAGCGAAAAGTCCGAAGTGGCGGATGCGGACCAACCCTTTCGGGAGAACGTGGATCAAGAATCGTCGCAGAAACTCATCTGCGGAAACCGTCATGATCTTCTGCTTACCGCCCCGTGCGTAGTCTTTCCAGCGAAACGAGACGCGATCATTCTGGAAAGCAACGAGCCGGTGGTTGGAGATGGCGACGCGATGTGTATATCGCGCCAGATAGTTCAGAACACGTTCAGGACCTCCGAAGGGTGGTTTGGCGTAGACCACCCAGTTTTCGCGGAAGAGGAGTCGCAGGAACGCGTGGAATCGGCGGGGCTCAGCAAGGCTCTGGAGTGAGCCGTGGAACTGGAGCTTGTGCTGCTGGAAGAGTTGTTGAAGTCCGGCTGTGAACTTGCCGCGGAAGACGCGGCTGAGTGCACCGACGGGCAGGAAGAATCGGTTGGAAGAAGCGATCCATCTGGAGCCATCGGGAGTAAGGCCGCCAGCGGGAACGATGTAATGTACGTGAGGATGATGCTGAAGGTTCTGACCCCAGGTATGAAGCACGCCAAGAAACCCGATATCTGCTCCCAGGTGCTTCGGATCTCGAGCAAGTTCGAGGAGCGTCGCTGCACTAGCTCGGAAAAGCAGATCATAAAGCAGTCGCTTGTTCTGCAAGGTGAGAACAGAAAGCTCGTGCGGCAGGGTGAAGACGATGTGAAAGTAAGAGACGGGCAACAGCTCCGCCCGGCGCTCGGCTAGCCACCGGGAGCGTGCGTTTCCCTGGCATCGGGGACAATGCCTGTTCCGGCATGAGTTGTACGAGATAGCCTGATGGCCGCAGCGCACACACTGATCACGATGACCACCCAAGGCCGCAGTGCGACAGCGGACGATGGCATCGAGCACCTTGCGATGCTGCCATGCAAGATGTGATCCGTGGTGTTCCCAGAATCTGTTTCCTGCTGCATGGACGATGTCGGCCACCTCAAGGGTGGGCCGGTTCATCGCTTCTTCTTCAGCCTGGAACGCTTCACGCCGTTGGGTCCGGAGACCTCGATGGTTTCCAGCGGACTGGGAACCGCCTGCAAATGGCGTCGGGACAAGTGCAGATAGACGGTTGTGTCAGCCAGCTTGGCATGTCCGAGTAGGACCTGGATCGTACGCAGATCGGCGCCGGCTTCGAGCATGTGGGTGGCGAAGCTGTGCCTGAGCGTATGGGGAGCGACGTGCTTCGCGATGCCTGCATGCTTCGCGGCCTTGGCCACGGCAGTCCAGACAATCTTCTCCGTGATGGGTACATCGGCCCGCCAGTTGTCGACCGTGCCGGGGAATAGATATGTTTTTGGTTTCATCCAGCGCCAGTACTCGCGCAGGGTCTCCAGCAGCTTCGGGGATAATAGGACATCGCGATCACGGCCGCCCTTGCCCTGACGAACGTGAATGACCATGCGTTCGCTGTCGATATCGGACACCTTGAGGTGACACAGTTCGGCTCGGCGCAGACCGGTTGCGTACAGCATCATCAGCATGGTGCGGTGCATTAGGTTTTGAGCGCAATCAATGAGTCGCGCTACCTCTTCCTGACTCAGTACCGTGGGCATCCGCCTCTGACGCTTCGGGAACGGAATGTGATCGGGAAGATACGGTCGCCTGAGTGTCTTGACGAAGAGAAAACGCAGAGCGGCAGTGCGACCTTCGATGGTGCCCGCGGAGAGTTTGCAATCACGAAACAGGTGAACCTGGTATTCGCGAATATGTTCTGGGCCGAGGCGATCTGGCGAACGGTGGAAGTACTTCGCAAAATCCTCTATGGCGTGGATATAGGCACGGACGGTGTTCTGGGCGTAGTTGCGACGCTGGAGCTCGTCCAGCATCAACTTCCTGAGTCGGGTCACAGTAAACCTCCTTGTGACCCAAAACCTTACACGCGCAACAATGCTGGCGACGACCACGCGGTAGCGTCCGCCGCGCTAGCGGCTTAGTTCAAACGCGCTTGGGGTCATTCATTGGCGACTCCCCAGCGCACCGGAGCAAGGCCGGGAGGGAGACGGAGCATGCCCTCCTTAAGTGCCACTGAGACGAGATTCAGGAAGTCGAGCGCTTGAGATTGAGTGAAAGGTAAGCGCCCGGCGATGGCCAGCTTTGCAAAACCGTGCACGGAAGACCAGGCAATGATCGCAAACGTGTGGGGATCGCCCACTGGCAGAGAGCCTTCGGCCTGAAGCGCGATCACGCAGTCGAGCAGCGTCTGGAAGGCACGATCGCCAGCCCGCTTGCATTCGGCGCTGATTTTCTTCGGTTCGGTCAAATCGAACATTACTTGGATGTGTTGGGGCCAGCGCAGCGCAAACTGCACGTAACCACGACCGCACAGCCTTAGACGATCTTCTGCAGTACGGGCTTCCGACATAGCCCGGTGCATGGATGCGGTCAGGCGCTCGAAGCCCTGGGCTGCGACGGCAGAAAGCAGATCATTCTTGTCTTGGAAGTGGCGGTAGGGCGCGTTGTGCGAGACACCAGCGCGGCGTGCAACCTCTCGTAATGTGAACGCCTCCGTGCCAACCTCAGCGATCAGACGAATAGCGGCGTTGAGCAGCTCTTCTTTCAGATTTTCATGGTGGTAAGAGCCCCTTCGTTTCACAGGACCTTTATATCAGAGCATGTTGACACTGACAACATCTAATGATAGAGTATGTTGACAGTGACAACATTGGAGGTCCTACAATGCTTCCCTACAAGCAACTGAAGGATGAACATTGGGATGCGCTCGTGATCGGCTCGGGAATCGGCGGACTGACCGCGGCCGCGCTGCTGGCGAAGGAAGCGGGCAAGAAAGTGCTGGTGCTGGAGCGGCACTACACGGCCGGCGGCTATACACATGCCTTCGACCGTCCGGGCTATTCATGGGACGTCGGGGTTCATTACATCGGCGAGTGTGAGAATTCGGCGTCGCCGGTGCGTGCAGCTTTCGACTATCTGACTGATCAGCAATTACAGTGGCAGCCGCTGCCGGACGTGTACGACCGGGCGATGATCGCTGGAAGTACATTCGAGTTCCCAACGGGCGAAAGTCGGCTGCGTGACCAACTGGTGAGCTACTTCCCTAGGGAAGAGTCAGCGATCGATCGTTATCTCGAAGCCGTGAACACCGCCCGCCGGGCGAGCGGGGCATTCTTCGCGGAGAAGGCAATTCCGCGGGCGGCCTCGTGGATTGCTGGCGGAATAATGCGCTCGTCCTTCTTGCGCTGGGCCGAGCGCACGACCCTTGCGGTATTGCGCGAGTTTACCAGAAATCAAGAGTTAATCGGGGTCCTTACAGCACAGTGGGGTGATTACGGGTTGCCTCCAGCGCAGAGCAGTTTCGGTATTCACGCCATGATTGCTGCCCACTACTTCAATGGCGCCAGCTATCCAGTGGGCGGCGCTTCGCGGATTGCCGAAACAATTGCGCCGGCGATCGAGCGACACGGCGGCAAAGTCGTAGTGAGCGCTGAGGTGGAAGAGGTTCTCGTCGAAAATGCAAAGGCTGTGGGCGTGCGCATGAGTGACGGACGCAACCTGTATGCGCCGCTGGTGATCAGCGATGCAGGCGCGAGGAATACGTTCCATCGTCTCGTGCGCACACCGCAGCCGATCCGCGAGGACTTGCAGAAAATTCCGTCATCCATGGCCTATCTGAGTCTGTATGTCGGCGTGGAACAGAGTGCAGCAGAATTGGGGCTCAGCGGCACCAACCTTTGGATCTGCCCGTCGTTCGATCACGATGCCAATGCGAAGCGTTTCTTGGAGAATCCGTCGGCGGAGTTTCCGCTGTTGTTCATCTCGTTTCCGTCGGCCAAGGATCCGGAATTCGCGCAACGATATCCCGGCCGTGCGACCATCGAAGTGGTCACGCTGGCCTCCTATGACTGGTTCGCACGGTGGGAGAGTACGCGCTGGAAGAAACGGGGCACTGATTATGACGAATTCAAACGAGAGCTTGCCGCTCGCCTGCAGGGTGAACTCGAGAAGCATGTGCCGGTAGTACGAGGAAAGATCGGCTATGCGGAGCTTTCGACCCCGCTCAGCACCCGCCACTTCATGAACTACGAACGCGGCGAGGCCTACGGGCTTGCAGCCACGCCGGAACGCTTTCACACGCGCGCGCTGACGCCGCACACCTCAATCAGAAACCTGTTTCTCACCGGTCAGGATGTAACCTCGCTCGGCGTAACTGGAGCTCTGTTTGGAGGAGTCGTTTCGACCTCAGCAATCCTGGGCAAGAATCTGATGAGCGCGGTGACAAAAAACCGAAAGAAGCGGAGCATAACCGCGGGCGGCGCGACACCGGTGGATGCAACCTCCCATTAGCGTTTATTTCAGATCTGTTGAACCATCCTGCCTTTTGGCCGCAGAGGAAATCGCTTAGCTTAGGACTGCCATGTTTGCGGGTTGCAGCGGGGGTCGGCAGACCATAGTCTATGTACGCCGTGCCGTCACATAGGTAACGAGAAACGCCCCTGTGTCGTGGAATGTCACGTCTGCTGGGTTCAACAAGCATCAATGTAGAACACCAGTTCCCCGTGTTCTCCGATGGAACTCCGCCACTGTTTTGCCAAGCTCCGCATATTGTCGATCAGAGTGGCAAGGTCATTCTTATTGATGACCACTCCTTGCTCTTCCAGGCTGTCCGTGAAGCTTGCGGCATTGAAGCGTTCATCGGCCTCCATGTAGTCCAGAACCTTGGTGCCGTCTTCGAGCCAGACTGCCTTGTTGTCTCCGTATTCGTGTTCATCGCTGGCCGTACCCACCCTCGCGGCAAGGTCGTGGAGCAGCGCGGCCAATTCTTCAGACTCAACGAAGCAGGAGGAGTGCATATTCCAGGTTTCTTTCACGGGGCGAAAACTGTGGCTCATGGGCTCGACCTTCTTTCGTTTTCTTTTGTGCTTGGACCAATTCCGACGCTTCAGCATCCGCTGCCGCGTCAGGAGATCTGCGGTCGACAGGCGTTTTCGAGGGGACTGGCTCTCAGATTGACAAAAGTGTGTTGACCTGCGAGCGACGAGGAACGAGTGCGCAAAGCTCTGCTGCGAGGCTATCAGGAGCGTGCGAACGCGAGAAGGGGGCGGATGTCGTGCGCGTCGGCCGCGCGCAGCGCTTCAATGTAACGCTGACGAAAGTCGCCGGCGCGCACGAGATCCCCGCCACCCCAAGCGAAAACCGGTCTGGCTTGTCTCTGGGCCAGCACGTCCGCCATGAGGCGCGCATGACGGCCATTGCCGTTCGCGAAAGGGTGGATGAAGACTAAGCGGTGATGGAACCGGACAGCGAGTTCATCGGGAGGATAGGTTTCGTGTTCCAGCCAATAGCGCGCATCGGCAAGCAAAGCGGCGAGTCTCTCGCGAATTTCAGCGGGCGGGACACCGATATTCTTCTCGGTGGTTCGATAGACTCCAGCCCATCTCCAAGTCTGGTCGAACATACGCCGATGGAGATCTCTTAGGTATGACTCGACAAGAGGATCACGCCGACGAAGGTTGTTTGGCGCGAGTGCCCACGCATACGCTTCGAGAATGTTTTGTCGTTCCCACTCATTCAGCTCTTCCTGGTTCGCCAAATTGGGAAGAAGATCGGCCCGCTCATCGGCGGACAGTGGTGTGTTCCCCTCACCCTCGGTGAAGGGACTCACCCGAGGCCACGCTTTCTGAGTAGTCGCTTGGTTTCCGCTTCCACTGCTTCATCGACGCGGCCCGCGGCTTGATCTTCGAGTGCCATGGAGTGTTCGACGCCGAGGACGTGCTTCCTGGCCTGAGTGCGCGCGCGTTGCTCCACCAAATCCTGCAAGGTACCCGTCTTGGGCACCAGGGCATAGACCAATTCGCACCCGAGCGCGTCAGCAGCGGTTCTGAGACTCTTCAAGGTAATGCGATCCTCAGCCTCGGCTTTTTCGAACTGTACCGGAAGTTGCCGGCTTGTCTTTAGAGAGCGTGCAACCTCGCTGGCAGGAATACCCACCGCCTCGCGGACTGCACGAAGCCAACCTCTCGGCGGGCGTGGAATCTTCCTTGCGGCGCGGAATATCTCCAGCGTGCGATCCAATTGCTTAACACGTAGATTGCGGAATTCGTTGCGCATCGCCGGTCCCAGGGTGCGACAGTTTATAGATTTACGTTTTCTTGTTTGATGACAAGTTAAAGATACACTTTATGCCTTGTGATGTCAATTTATACATTGACGATGCGAAAGGCGTAATTCGGATCTTCAATGTCGCTGAGTGCTCTGTAATCTGAGCATTAGCGAGCCCCTTCCCCCCCAGGGAGCGATACCAGATGCGGCCATCGCTCAACAATCATGATAATATGAGCGATGCAGAGGACCGCTATCGCTCATGGCATGGAATTGGCAACAACCGGACTGGCCCAACTTCTCCTGGGACCGCGGTCGACTCGTAACGGCGGAACAGGAGTTCCTCGTCGGGGGCGGTGTGCTGGTGGGAACGGTCAAACATCTTGAGACCGACGAGCGTGATCAACTCACGATCGAGGCGATGAGTACTGAGGCGGTGACGACCTCGGAGATTGAGGGCGAGACTTTGGACCGTGCGAGCGTCCAATCCTCCATACGCAAACAACTTGGACTGTCGACCGACAATCGGCGCGTGCGGCCGGCTGAACAAGGCATTGCGGAGGTGATGGTGGATCTCTACCGCTCATTTGCGGCGCCTCTCTCCGATGAAACTCTGTTTCGATGGCACCGGATGCTAGTCGGCGGCAGGGGGAATCTAAGGGATGTCGGGCGGTATCGAAGCGGTGGCGAACCCATGCAGGTGGTCTCAGGCGCTATCGATGAGCCCAAGGTGCATTTCGAGGCGCCGCCGTCCTCGCAGGTGGCGCCAGAGATGGCACGATTTGTCGACTGGTTTGACCGAACAGCGCCCGGCGGCCAAGAGCCTTTGCCCGCGCTCACAAGAGCGGGAATAGCGCATCTTTATTTCGAGACCATCCACCCGTTCGAGGATGGAAATGGGCGCCTTGGCCGGGCGATCGCCGAAAAATGCCTGGCACAGACCTTGGGACAACCGACGCTAACCGCCTTGGCGGCGACCATTCTTGGCAGGCGTAAGAGCTATTACGATGCGCTCGAAGCGGCCAACAAGCACAACGAAATCACCGTCTGGCTAGCGTGGTTTGCCGCTGTAGCCATCGAAGCACAGCGACGGACCATTGCGCTTGTCGAGTTCTTAATCGACAAAGCGAAGCTGTTTGATCGGCTGAGGGGCCAGCTTAACGACAGGCAAGAGAAGGTGCTGCTGCGCATGTTTCGCGAGGGCCCGGAGGGATTCAAGGGTGGGCTTAGCGCCGGCAACTACAGCACGATCACCGGGGCTTCGCCGGCGACGGCGACGCGCGATCTGGTCGACCTGATAGCCAAAGGTGCTTTGGTTCGAGCGGGCGAGCGCAGACACGCTCGCTATCATCTCGGCATACCGTTGCGTGCGGTGCGGCGGGTATCCCTCAATGAGCGGGGCGCAATCGTGGAGTCATAGCAGCGGAGCTTCACGCGCCGAAAAACTGGGACTCATTGGGTGAGCACTTTTTTCCCTTTGCTTTCGAGCTTGGGCGACGAAGTGGCGCCGCTATCATTCGTCCCCAGACAACCGGGCTGACGGGGAGTGAAGTTGTCCGACCTGTCCGCAGATTCACGAAGCCACCGTGGTACGAGAGGCGCCCGTACCGAAATAGCCTCTGGAAATGAGAAACGCGCACGTAGTCATTGCGGTTGTCATCTCGTAAATCTGTCCTTCGGTATAGGAGTTGACGACCTCATGCTTTGTGAAACAATGACTTTGGCACTCTGGCGCTAGCTGTGCTTTCTGTGCCGTGCTGATTGCCGCTCGCCCAGCGGGCTATTTAATTGCATGACACGGAAAGGCAGCTCTCAAAGCGTCCACGATGAGAACGCAAGTCTCTAGATCCGTCCTTTCGGGATGGTCTTTGATGTATTTCACGACGACGCGATATTTCTGCCCGTTCTCCACGTCAGGGCCAGGGCAGTAGGGCGGTTCGTGGAATCGCTCGCCCATCATGTCCGCGCCATCGCCGACCCCCGTGACATAGGCCATGCAGGTTATATGAACTAGGTGGCTCTCTTGGCGTGCGGGTTCGCACACACGAAGGAAAGCATTGCCGCTAATGGCGAAATCTACATCCGGCGATGCCGCTGATACCCGGTGCCCGGCGGCAGAAGCCGCGATTAGCAATAGGCAAAAAAGCGAAAGGGTAATCTTGTTCATAAATGCTGTGAATTGTCCATCACTAGTGGCCTGTCGCAGAGCAACCATTACTAGGTTCTTAGCATCAAAGCTGTTATGGCCACTGGCAGCGAAATCTTGCTCACCCAGCAACAGCATTCCGACCTAAGCAGCATCGCCCAGTCCCGTACTCTGCCGGCCGGTTACGTGTTTCGCGCCAAGTTGATCCTGATGCTGGCAGAAGGGTCGTCCTTCAACGCGATCAAGCAAAGGCTGCAAACCACTGCGCCCACGATCATTCGCTGGAAGCAGCGTTTCCGGCAGCAGGGGATCGAGGGACTGGACACCTATCATCCCGGCCAGAAGCCCAGGGTGTTGACTCCGGCTCTGCACGCTCGCATCCTGTCGGCCACGCGGAGAAAGCCCAGCGACGGGTCTACGCACTGGAGTTGCCGCAAACTGGCCTCCGCGCTGGGCGTCAGCAAAGACGCCGTGCATCGCGTTTGGCAAGAAGCGGGCCTGAAGCCACACCGCCTCGAACGCTACATGGTCAGCGACGATCCCGAGTTCGAAACCAAAGCCGCCGACATCCTCGGCCTCTATCTGCGCCCACCCCAACATGCCGCCGTGTTCTGCGTCGATGAGAAGACCGCCATTCAAGCCTTGGATCGTCTCGATCCCGTCCTGCCGCTCTCGCCGGGACGCGCCGAACGCCACGGCTTCGAGTACTACCGGCACGGTACGCTCTCCTTGTATGCAGCGCTCAATACCGCCACCGGCCGCGTCCACGGCAAAACCGCCGCCCGCCACACCAGCCGCGAGTTCGTCGCCTTTTTGCAAGAGGTTGTATCCTTGTGTCCGCCTCGGCAACAGATTCACATCATCCTCGACAACCTCTCCGCGCACAAAACTCAGGCGGTCCGCGACTTCCTCCAGCAACATCCGCGAGTCCGGTTTCACTTCACGCCCACGTACTCGTCCTGGCTCAACCAGGTCGAACTCTGGTTCGCCAGGATCGAACGCGACGTTATCGCGCGCGGCATCTTTACCTCGGTTTCCGACTTGGCTCGCAAACTCCGCCGCTACATCAACGCCTACTCCGCCAATGCTCGGCCTATCCAGTGGAAATACTCTGACCCCGCCCGCCGCATCCGCAGTAACGAACTCACTGCGACAGGCCACTAGTCCCATTCAGCGTACAGACGTACCTGCTCCCGGAGTGTCTGTACTTCTTTCCGCAGTCCAGCGACGCAGTCCAACAGAGTTCGCTTATCCTCGTCTTCCAGCTTCGAGGCAACAGTCTCGAATCGCACCGCCTGTTTCTCTAGTGTTGCGAAGTATGCTTCGTACATCTTGGCGAGCGGTGATATCGGCGGATCGCCAGCGGTCAAGGGTCGGACTGTGGGTGCAGTGGACAGAGTGGACATAGATTGTTTGTGAGTCTACCAACTTGTCGGCAGCCTGGATGTGCGAACGATCACGCGGAAATTGTGACGAATCCCGTTGTGCCTGCTGCAACAGTCGCAAACCGTTTGGCCAGCTTAAAGGCGGGTTGGGTGCCAGAATCTCAGCGATGTTGCCTACAGTTGGGCAACGCCATGAAATCGCTCTCTGGCTCAATTTGGCCGAAAGATCATAGATCCCATAGAGATGAAGGCAACTTGCCACAATGGTATGAATCGTGCTGTCAACCAGTTAATTATACGGAGATGCAGGGGTGGCAGTCCCTTGCAGGAAACTGATCGGCACTCCAGCATTGGCTGACAACCCATGGAGTGCCGATCAGTTGCTTTGCCACGTTCTTGGGGGTAGTTTGTCAGGAACGTCTATGCTCGGCGTTTCGCGTGAAAGCGAGCGTGTACGGCTTCCTGCTTAGTCGATTACTTTCCCTCTCGTCCCTACCGCGACAGTGGGCCGGAAACGCGCCTACGTAAAATGATCCTCACCGGGAAGGTACTGCGCGCTCAGTCTTTCAAGTTCAGCCATGGGGTCCTCGGAAACGCAGATCCGGGGTGTCGAAAGCTGAATGCTGTTCGAAAAGGATTCTTTCATCTGCTGCAACATCGGTTCGCGATTCTCGCGGCTGCGGATCTGCTCTCTGAGGTCCCTCGCCCACGCCCTTAGGAAACCCATATCTGCATCCGGATCAAAGTCCAAGACGGGTCTCCAATCTTTCAGAAAGCGCACATCCCCAAAATCTGCGCCACCAAGAGCAATCATCACTAGGCCGATATTGATGAAGGTTCCATCCACCACGTTTGGCGCATATCGCAGGACAAAATACTCTAGTTGAAACTTCTGCTGCACCATTGGCAGGATTCTAGCACTCGAATCGACGTTTTCATAATAAGTTTGTCTTCTGGACTAAGCCAAGGTTCCTTCGCGCTTACAATGTCGCCAACACTTTGACTGAAACGTCTGTAGAGGAGTTGACGCGGTAGTTGGATCCTTTCTCAGCGGGATTGGTGCGTCAATCGTCCGCCACGATCCGGTACCCGGCCCGGCCGGGCCCCGACCGGCAAGATAGATGCTGCCACGACGAAGCTTTTCCAACCTCTGCGATTCGGTCACGAATTGGTGTCTCGCGTTGGTATGCAGGAAAGATTCGGCAAGGCTACCGCCCTCATCCTCGGCACTGGCTGGGCGGGCGCAACTTGTAGGCGTTTCGGAAAGCAGGTGACGCACACCAGCGGCTTACGGTGAAGCGGGAAGGTGGGTCACCCGTTCCCTATGCCTGAGCGTTTTCACCGCAGCATAAAACCCAGACAACGTTTGCAAGGGGATACCCATCTGTAGTAATGGATCATCGTCATGCAGGTGGGTCTTATGAGTCCTTCCCGGAACGTCAACTCTCGGTACTACGTGATAACTTGCAATGTGGTGTTTGCCAGGGCTCACTTTGCAAAGCAAGGTAATGTGCTCACGTTCGGCAGCATTCTGGCGGCGGACTACCCAAAGCCGTTGTTGCCCGGCGCGTTGGTAACTCACGCAAAGTAAGATGGAGACCACGAAGCTGTGATCTACTTCCACAATTGACCGACCTGAATGGGGCAGGCTTGTGACTCTCACGTGCTCTGGAAACATCTCACCCAGTTGCTTCACTAATTTTCTTCGTAACCGCATCGAGGGTTCGGAAGGTTCCCCACGGTACAAATCGTAAGGCGGGAGCTGATACCCAACCGCCTCGTAAAGTTGCCTATACGTTCCAAAATGTTTGTGAAGAGTGGCCGTAGCAGGCATACCGGAAGTTCTTAGAATGAGACTCTCACTCAGATATCCTTTGGACGCAAGCAGACGGCGCAGCTTCTTCAACATTTCCTCGTCCGACCAGAGCGAATCTGCTCTTCGCGGCAGCGTGGCCTGAGTTCGGTCGAAGGTTTCGCGATCTATGATTGGCACAAACGCACCCGTTTTACTTATCCAGTGTTGAGGCTCTACAGCGGATCGCGTCTCACGTAGTCGCTGCGTACGACGATACCAAACATTGCAACCGGCATACTTCGGGTTCGTAACAATATTGTAGATATCTCGGCTGTACCAAGGCTTCCCACTACTTTTGAATTTCTCTCTTCGATTCAATTCACGCGCTATGGCGGTGCAGCCCAGTCCGCCAAGAGCCATCGAGAACATTTCGCGCACGCGCTTCACTTCCAGGCGCGGCCCTAGAACCAGTATTACGCGATCCGTGGTGAGGCTCTTGTGTTCACCACATTTCAAAATCTGTTTTCGCTTACCTTCTGCGGAGATCATCAGCCGTCGATAACCGTAACCGGCAGGGCCTCCTACCCAGAATCCAAGTTGCACTATTCGAGTCTTTCCTCGAAATACTTTTTCTCCAAGCTCCCGGCTGAACTCGGCCGCCATGCTACGCTTCAAAGCCTTGAGAAGAGAACTGGATGCTGTACCGTCATTTGTAAACGACTCGGCACAGTAGTGAAGCGGTATCCCGGAACTGGAGCACAGAAATTCATAATAGGCGGCCTCATCGTTATTTGGGAACCGACCCCAACGGCTAACATCGTAAACTAAAATCGCTTTGTATCCGCTATTGCCACTCACAACGTCCTTCAGCAATTCGCGAAGTGCCGGGCGGTTCCTGGCGATCACGCCACTTTTCCCGGCGTCCGCATATGTCTTCACAATCAAAAAGCGGTGACGGTCGGCATAATCCTGAATAGCAGTTTTCTGGTTGTCGATCGAGAACTGCTGGTCTTCGGTGGACATACGCACATACTGTGCGGCGGGCACCAAGGGCACAGTTTCTGGAGAATTCTTTCGACACTCGCTTCTAGTTTGCAAATTCATTCGACCCTCGATCTGCGCGAAATCTTGAATTGGAGAATGGAGCTAGTTTTTCGATGCCAGCAACTCAACCAATCCAAACAATTCCTGTTTATACAACGTGCGCGACCCAAACCCGACTATTTCATCAGGGTAGTGTGTGCTCGCGGCCAAAGCTCAGCATGAGCGCCATTTTAGTCCAAGGCAGATTTTTATGTCAGACCTGCTAGAAGGAGAGTCCCATGAGCAATGTCCCAGTCGCTCGATACCTCCGGGTATTAGCAGGCGGAAGACTTTGGCCAGGAAGCGGTGACAGGTCAGGCGAAGCCCTGTTGAAGAAGTTCCGTTGAAGAAATTCTTGACATTCTCAAATCTAGGACATATCGTGATCGACAATTTGGCGAACGGAAAGGAGAGGCGCTGTTAAGCTTCTCGTCCGAGGGACCTCGACTCGCCGACTTCCCGAGGAATTTAACGGACGGATTCCGGTGCGAGACTTGCTCTGTCGAGGTGCCGCTGGCGGCGACGGGCGGCAGCCTAATTCCTTGGCCGCGATGGTGATCAGGCTTTTAAGTTTTAGTGTGAGGTGAGGACGGTAACGTCATGCGGAAATTAGGGCTCTTCCCTTGCTTGGGGATTCTCCTGGATGTACTCGCTGGGTTCGGCTTCTTGCCGATGCCGGTCGCAAGAGCGCAGAGTCTCGTCCCACGCGGCATCACTTTCGTGACGACGGCGCTGAATTGGACGCAGACCATCTCCAGCTCATTAAGAAGTGGGTCGCAAGCAACAGTCACGCTCACTCCCTGTCCGGTTGGCATTGATACAACGAGCGGAGCCGGTTATCAGGTTCTTGTTTCTGGCGGAGGAAAAAGTGAGGCTGTCAGCGTAATTACTACCCTCGGGGGATGTACTTCGGGAGCAGCGTCAGGAACGATCAAGTTCACTCCGTTCTATTCCTATGCGGCTGGATACACAATTGGTTCGGCCTCCTCTGGCGTGCAGGAGACGCTGAACGCGGCATGTGGAACTACTCCGTTACCGAACTGGGGAGACAATGGGCAGTGCCACGTCATTATCGCGACCGTTGGCCCCGGCGATCCCCACCTCTACAACACCTATAACGTCTACGGGACCATCTTCTTCCACATGAATTCATCGGAACTGGATGGTTATGGGGTGATACTTAACTGCCTCGGGCGCGGACCTTGTTTACAGGTTGGAGATCTGGTCAGTTCTAACGACGCGCCAAACAATAACGTCAAGGGCTTAATCTTCCGCGCTGCGGTCGCTCCGACATCAGACGCCGCTTATGCGGGCGTCAACGTCACCAACACGGTAAGATCAAGCGGCTACGATACGATCACAACGGCTGTTGCTCATCACTTCCGTCCCGGCGATTGGGTGACGATCCAGTTTACCGACGATGCAAGCTACTGGGGTGATGCGCTTGTCACGGATTGTGGTTCTGGATCGTCATCTGCAATCTGTACCTCGTCGTCAACCACCTTTCGATATGTCCACGCTGGCAGCGTCGGCGCCCAAGCTACTCCCGGAGTGGTTGCGCTGGCTTACTCAGCCGTCCTGGACAACGCAATGGCCACCCATTTCTACGACATCAGTTATAGCAGTTTCGATGCGAGCGGGAGCTTCAACACGTTTTTTGACATTTGGGACGATGAGAACGCGACCATCGACCACTTCAACAACGCCCCAACTCATTTGAATGCCAGTGCCACGTGGTCGGGATCCTACATCTTCTCAATGGGGTCTCACGGCTACGCTCCCAGCGCCCCGGTTATCACTCTCAATGATTCCAACATCACCGCCAACTACTCCAGCGGCGTTACGGTTCTTGACTCCAACGGAGTGTATATCAACAACACCGTCATCCAGGCGAGCGGCTTGTGGCAGGTGCATGTTTCGACCGACCTGGGGAACTATCAGGGCGTAGCGATTAGCAATCTTTACTCTGAAAGCGGCACCTACCTGAACCCGCCTTGTTCTCCTTCATGTCCAACTGGAGCTAGGACGCCCTACCCCGGCACCGGCGTCGCTGGATTGATCGTGGGGAATGAAAGCTCGGCGGCTACTAACACCGTAGAAGGCCCGGACCCACAAGGGTGGCTTCCGACTGGCGGAAGCGGAAGCACGTCACTCGAATATTTTATCGTTGTCCACGATACGACCCGGAGTACCTATTCCTCTCCCCTCCCGATTCTGCAGTGGGGTTACACAAAAGGCGACAATCCGGTCATCAACTGGCCCCGAGTTGCCCAGCGGGCAGACATCATCCTTTACGACGTGATCCGGATGGGGGTCGTCAATACGAACTCCCCTCTTCCCAGCTACGGTAACTGTCCCGGCGGCTCTCTCACGGCCTGTGGGTCAGTGGCAACTGGGCTTGCTCAATGCGCCGGGTTGGTCTGCACTTATACTGACACGGGAGCTCCTAACACGTCCGCTTACCCGGTAAACCCCGGAACCTACTCTTCCACTGGCGGCGGCGAGCTTAGCTTTTGGCCTGGGTCGATTGTTAGCGTGATGAAGACTGTCGGAACCTTCCACGACCCCCTCTATATGGTTGGAGTGGGTGTGTCCAACGCCCCTTTAATTGTTGCGAAGTATTGCGACAACAGCGGCCAAACAGCCGCCGGGAACTACGTTGTCTGTCTCTCCACTTTGGGCTCAAACGTCAACCAGACCGCCACGCTTATGCCTGACGGGCAGGTTGGGCAGCCATACGCCTTTACCAAGGGCAGGCTCAACTTCGCGACAGTGCCGGGGAATTTACTGGGACCGCACCATATCGTTACACTGATTGATTCCAATCCCGGCCTGACCATGAGTTCCCCGAACTTCCGTCCCACCGCCAACGCAAGCGACACATATATCGGCACAGATGTTACTGTCGCCAACACCGTATTGACGCAAGCGAGGCTGGCGTTCGGCGCTCCAATCTCAATCTCCAACTACATTGCGAACTCGGGCGACGGGATGAGCTGGCTAGAGAGGCTGACTGCATCATTGAAAGAGTTCAACGTGCCGGCAAAGTTCGACAAAGGCATCCAGCTCACCGTGGGTGCGTTTTCCACTTTACCGACTTGCGCTTCTGGCACGGAAGGAATGCAGCGAGCGGTGAGCGATTCTACGGCAAACACTTGGGGAGCGACCATCACGGGCGGCGGATCGAAGCACGTCCTAGCCTACTGTGACGGCAGCGCATGGACCGTAGCAGCGGAGTAAGGAGAGTTTTTACCGATCAATTGTGTTTGGCTTTAGCTAGGGCCGCTTCCATGGGAGAGTCGCAGTGGCTCCCTCGTCTAGTACGCGCTGCGCGATGTGGCCAAGCCGATGGAGTTTCAACGTACCAAATCACTCGTGATCTGCCCGAATCTCTGCAAACAAGCCGGTCCAGTTTCCAGATGGATGATCGTGTCGCCGGATTCTGGTCGAGCATACGCTGAAATTCAGGCCGCTGCCGATTGACGTGTGCATCTTACGTATTTAATCAGTTATGCTCCTGACATGTTCGATTCCTCCTCACACTGGGACCAGCTCCATGAAAAACCCCGTTTCCGTCCCATTTATCCGAACGATCATGTCGTCCGTTTTTTGATGACCAGTCGTGAACTGCTGGAGAAACACCATCCGGCGCGGTTCCTCGATATTGGATCGGGAGCTGGCCGGCATACGAAACTTGCCGCCGAGCTGGGTTTCCGGGCATTTGGAATGGATCTTTCTTTCGTTGGTCTGCAACACGCTCGCCAACGGCTGCTCACCGCGGGTCTGCAGGGCAGCCTGTCGCAAGCTTCGATGCTTGCTCTTCCCTACATGGATTGCAGTTTTGCTGTCGTCTTGAGCTATGGAGTGTTCTACTACGGCACTGCAGATGAAATGAAACAAGCCCTTGCGGAAGTACACAGAATCCTTGTTCCCGGAGGGAAAGCTTTTGCAGTCTTGAGGACTACCGACGACTACCGTTTTGGCAAGGGGGTACGACTCGGGCACAATACGTTTCAACTCAGAATCACTGAGACCAACGAGCTTCACAGCACTCAACACTTCCTTGCTGCAGATGAGGTGCCCGCGTACTTTGCCAAGTTTGCCCAAGTAAGCTTTGAGAAAACTGAGACAACCTTCGGAAACCGTAGCGGCATAAATTCTGACTGGCTGATTACAGTCGAAAAGTAGTCCCCGCATTCTCCGGAAAAGGTTTCGGCGCAATGACGTGACATCTAGTTGGCACCCTATTTTCTATGCAAAAGGGCACGGGAGGCGCACGACGACAAATCAAAACAGATACTGGTAACATCAACTTGTGCTGCTCGTCGTCTTCGGTGCCGGTACGTCTTACGATTCCGATCCAGATCACCGTCCTTTTGATAATCCCAATAATCTTCCCGCGGAGAGACTCCCCGTGCTTGAGCACAATCGCCCCCCGCTCGCAAATCGCCTCTTTGACAACAGACCTCAGTTCTTGAGCGCGATGGATCAGTTTCAAGAGTGCAAGCCACTTATACCTCGGTTGCGCAAGTCGGGTGTTGCGGTCGAGCAGGAGCTAGCGAGGCTTCAGGCAGAGGCCGGTGCCTATCCCGAACGACACCGACAGCTAGCGGCTATTCGCTATTAACTTCGCCGTGCATTATGGGACTGCCAAGATCGTTGGCGCGGAGTCCATCACGGAATTACGAACTATGTAGTGTTGCTGGACGAGATTGAACGCTGGCGCGTTGAGAAGAACGAATGTGTTTGCTTCGTCACCTTCGACTACGACACCATGCTCGAAGAAGCGATGGGGCAAGTCCTCCGCCTAGGAGTTCGAGACATGAACAGCTACCACACTTGGGAAAACTATTCGCTCTTCAAGTTGCACGGCTCGATAGACTGGGGTCGTATCGTTGAGAGCATAACGAGATTAGCCGGTACCCCCCTAGCAATTACTATCCATACCTTATGAACACGGTCAATCCAGGTGACGTCGCGCTTGGCGGATACGTGGCCTGCGACTTTGAGATGCGACCCAGGCCAGATACCGGCGGGATGTTGTATCCCGCTCTTTCGATCCCGGTCGAGAAAAAAGACGAGTTCTCGTGTCCTTCCGAGCACGTAACCGCTTTGGAAGCAATACTACCGAAAGTGACCAAGATGATCACAATTGGCTGGCGAGCAACGGGAGAAGAGTTCCTGAAGATGCTGCTCGCCAGCAGGTCGGCGGTGATCGCCGGTATTCGCCCGACCGTGGAGTTACTAGTGGCCTGTCGCAGTGAGTTCGTTACTGCGGATGCGGCGGGCGGGGTCAGAGTATTTCCACTGGATAGGCCGAGCATTGGCGGAGTAGGCGTTGATGTAGCGGCGGAGTTTGCGAGCCAAGTCGGAAACCGAGGTAAAGATGCCGCGCGCGATAACGTCGCGTTCGATCCTGGCGAACCAGAGTTCGACCTGGTTGAGCCAGGACGAGTACGTGGGCGTGAAGTGAAACCGGACTCGCGGATGTTGCTGGAGGAAGTCGCGGACCGCCTGAGTTTTGTGCGCGGAGAGGTTGTCGAGGATGATGTGAATCTGTTGCCGAGGCGGACACAAGGATACAACCTCTTGCAAAAAGGCGACGAACTCGCGGCTGGTGTGGCGGGCGGCGGTTTTGCCGTGGACGCGGCCGGTGGCGGTATTGAGCGCTGCATACAAGGAGAGCGTACCGTGCCGGTAGTACTCGAAGCCGTGGCGTTCGGCGCGTCCCGGCGAGAGCGGCAGGACGGGATCGAGACGATCCAAGGCTTGAATGGCGGTCTTCTCATCGACGCAGAACACGGCGGCATGTTGGGGTGGGCGCAGATAGAGGCCGAGGATGTCGGCGGCTTTGGTTTCGAACTCGGGATCGTCGCTGACCATGTAGCGTTCGAGGCGGTGTGGCTTCAGGCCCGCTTCTTGCCAAACGCGATGCACGGCGTCTTTGCTGACGCCCAGCGCGGAGGCCAGTTTGCGGCAACTCCAGTGCGTAGACCCGTCGCTGGGCTTTCTCCGCGTGGCCGACAGGATGCGAGCGTGCAGAGCCGGAGTCAACACCCTGGGCTTCTGGCCGGGATGATAGGTGTCCAGTCCCTCGATCCCCTGCTGCCGGAAACGCTGCTTCCAGCGAATGATCGTGGGCGCAGTGGTTTGCAGCCTTTGCTTGATCGCGTTGAAGGACGACCCTTCTGCCAGCATCAGGATCAACTTGGCGCGAAACACGTAACCGGCCGGCAGAGTACGGGACTGGGCGATGCTGCTTAGGTCGGAATGCTGTTGCTGGGTGAGCAAGATTTCGCTGCCAGTGGCCATAACAGCTTTGATGCTAAGAACCTAGTAATGGTTGCTCTGCGACAGGCCACTAGTTGTCACGGGGAGCAAGGATGGGGCCGAGCAGACCGTCAAAAACCTCGCCCCGTATGGAGTGAACCAAGACCCTCTTCAGAACCCCGACAGGACGCGAGTCACCACCGGATTCACAGGTTTGATAAGCGATAATTTGGAAACGCTGGGAGACTTTCTTCGCACGGGCCTGTACTAGCTCCTACGGATGCGCGCAAAACGTCTGCCAGCGGGGCTGCACGGCTAGGACAATTCTGGGGATGCTGAGCTACGGAGAAGGTGCCGGCGACGCGGGGCGATCGAGAGCGAGAGAGTGGGCAACGCAACAAAAATGGCCCCAAAGGAACCGGGGCCACTAGACTATGCATTCAATCTGCCCGTAATCTACATCTGCTGCTCGCACAAGTCCAGCCCACTGGGTGCGAGGGCCAGGGGGCGCGCGGCTTGGGACCCACGAACACAGCAATGTCCCGACCTAACCGCCACAACAGCATCTCTCAGGTTTGCCTGGTTTTGTTACTTCAATGGCAACCTCAGACGAATTTGCAGCAAGGATACCATCTCCATCGTAAGTCATCGTACAAGACCAACTTCCCTCCTGGTCTGGAGTGAACGAGGCCCCGGCATCATCGTAAGGCCCGGGCCCCCCGGGATACGGTGCCAAGGAGCCCACTGGAGTTGTCTCGGACGGGGAATTCCACTTCATATTTGCCGGGAGGGAGATCGAGCTTCTCAGGAATTCCGAGGCCGGTTTGGGGCGGGTCTTTCATCCCGCTATGGACCAGCGCCTTTTCACGGCGTACCGTAAATGATTACTGGAATCGAGGAGAAGGCTAAACTCTGCCCCTCTGCAGAAGCGAACGCGCCCACACTATACGCCGACAACAGAATCCGAATCAGCCCGGAGGCTTCAACTAACGGGCACGGGCTCCTTTACTTATACTTATAAAAGCCCAATCGCTTTCTTTTCAGGAGGTCCACATGAGTCAATGCATCTGCAATGGCTTTGCGTTCGGCACGATGGTTGGCGTCTTCCCCAATCGCTTCACGGCGGACCAAAATGTTTGCCTCAGCCACCTCTATGCACTTGGCGAGCCGACTTCTGTCTGTTTCGCGCAAAGCAGTGTCATAATGATCCTGCCATGCCGGAAAACGCGAAGAACGCTTGGGTCCCATTGGTGACCCCCGTTGCAACATTGTTTCGGAAGGCGAGCGTCTGTTCTCACAACAGACCGTCACGCGGAAGGCGCGGTGGAGGCTTGGCAAGACAAGCTTACTCTACCCCGGTTCTTCCAACAGCGTGGAGTATGCCCTCGCAGAGCAGTCGGTTTCTTCGAGTCTCGTCGTTCACCGGGTCGCCCCAGCGAACTCACCACTCAGCTTACTTTGGACTGGCCAACGTTTATTTTAGCCAACCCTCTCAGCCGTCGACGGGGCCAAAGATAAACAGGTAGCTGATATTTGTCAATGCCGATTACTGGTGCAAACTGCGAATCCAATAACCTCGACCATGCAGAATGCAGCTCATTGAAGAGACGGTGTTTATAGAATGTGAAAATCATATTTCCCTGTTTTTCCACAACATTACACACAGGGACGCTGACGCCAGCATACTCCTCGTGGTGTTTTGAACACAGCCACACCGCCTTGATCGGCGGGTTGAACAGGTATTTCTGAAGAAAGTGGACAATGCGATGCTCTCAGTTTTCATACTCTTTGCGGCAGATCCCCATCCTCTGCATTTGCATTTTGGACTGAAGAGTGGTGCGCTTCATACCCAGCCGGGCCGCAGCCCCGCGCAAACCGGCAATCACTCCGCCGCTTTCGCGCAGCACGCGAAGGATGTGCTCCCGTTCCAGACCTTCCAAGGTGGCATCGTGGCGAGCCCCCTCGTAAACCGGTCTCAACTCTGACAACGGAACATTGAGAGTCGTCACCTCGCAGAGAATCACCGATCTCTCGATAAAATTCTCCAACTCCCTTACATTTCCGGGCCACTCCCCAGCGTGTTAACGCATTCATGGTTTCCGTGGGGATGGTTTCAGTCCGCTTCTTCATTTGGTGGGAAAACTTCTGGACGAAATAACGCACCAGCACCTCAATATCTTTCCCCCGCTCCCGCAAAGGCGGCATGTGCACGGGAACAACATGGAGGCGATAATAAAGATCACTGCGAAACTCTCGCGCGGCAACGCTTTTCGCGAGGTCCCGATTGGCAGCGGCGATCAAGCGTATGTTCACCCGAATGGTCGGGACCCCACCCAGCCTCTCAAATTCGTAAAGGTGACCCAAGGTCCCGAGTCGATCCATTATTCACCGCTCGTTGGTGCTATCCAATCGCTCAAGAGTGGGATTCCGCTCTCAGGCCAGTTACCCTATCTTTTGGTGCGAGCAGTTCTGTGGAGCCATCTAGAAGAGTTTCTCGAAGAATCTCTGGGAATAAGAATTGGGGCGGTCGCTGGAATCGATCTGGCCGATCATGAGTGCACGATTCCTGGCGGCTCGCTTAGGGGTGAGCCATGGCATTGCACCCTGGGGAACGGAAGCGCCACGTTCCGGAACAATTGCCAGTCGCGTGGGACCCGATCCGGCGGGCCCTGGAAGAAAGCGAAGACTGGTATCGCGATCTGGTCGAGCACAGTCAAGACCTGCTGTGCGTTCACGACCTGCAAGGCCGAATCCTGTCGGTCAATCCCGTTCCAGCGCGTCTGCTGGGTTACAGCGTAGAAGAAGTGATGCGGAAGCCGCTGCGGGATTTTGTTGATCCGCAATTCCACGATCAGTTCGATGCCTATCTGCGCGAGATCGAGCGCGCGGCGGAGGCTCGCGGCCTGATGGCGGTAGTAACGCGATCGGGAGAAAAGCGGATCTGGGAGTATCACAGCACGCTGCGCACCGAAGGCGTGGTGACGCCGATTGTGCGGACGATCGGGCACGATGTGACGGAACGGGTGCGGGCGGAGAAAGCGCTGCGGGAAAGCGAACTGCGATTCCGGGCAGTGTACGAGCGGTCTCCGATTGGCATTGCTCTGGTGGATTCGCGCAGCGGGCGATTCCTCCAAGTCAATCCGAAGTTCTGCGAAATCGCCGGACGCAGGGAAGAAGAACTGCTGCGGATCGACGTGGGGAGCATTACCCACCCCGATGATATTGGGCAAACCAGCGAATTCCTGCGGCAACTGGCCGAGGAAAAGCTGGCAAGTTACAAGATGGACAAAAGGTATCTTCGCCCGGATGGATCGGTGCGCTGGGTCAGGATTCTGGTGGTGCCGATGTGGGGTAAAGGAGGGAAGCGGCGATGGCACATGGGTCTGGTGGAGGACATCACCGAGCAGAAGCGGGCGCAGGAGGCGCAGTGCCGCTTGAATCGCGAACTGCGAGCCATCAGCAACTGCAACCAGACCCTCTTGCGGGCGGTGGACGAGCAGACACTGCTCAACGACATCTGCCGCATCGTTTGCGATGAGGCTGGCTACCGCATGGCTTGGGTCGGATATGCCCAGCACGATGAAGCCAAGACCGTGCGTCCTATCGCCTGGGCTGGGGTCGAAGATGGGTATCTCGCAGCCGCCAACGTAAGCTGGGCCGACACGGAACGCGGACGCGGTCCAGGCGGAGCAGCCATCCGGAACGGAGCAAGTGTCTACATCCAGGATTTTCCGACCGACCCTCGATTCGCCCCATGGCGCGAGAATGCCTTGCAGTGCGGCTATCGCTCCGCTATCTCAGTGCCCCTCAAGGACGACAACGCCAACACATTCGGCGAGCTTGCAATCTATTCTGCGGAGCCCAATGCCTTCACGCCGGACGAAATCCGCCTTCTGGAGGGACTGGCAGGCGATTTGGCGTTCGGCATCACCGTCATGCGCGCCCGCGTCGAGCGCAAGCGGGCCGAGGAGGCGATCGCCACCCTGGTGCAACGGGTGCGAGCCGACAGCAGCGAGAACTTTTTTAACTCGATGGCCATTCAGCTCGCCAAGTGCCTGGAGGCCGACTATACGATTATCGGAGAACTCATCGAAGGCGAAGAATGGAAGGTGAGAACGATTGGTGTCCGTGATCATGGCTTGATCGCGGAAAACTTCACTTACGATCTGGTTCATACTCCCTCCGAAGCAGTCATGCGGCAAGGCGCCTGCTCTTATGCTGCCGGTGTATCCGAGATGTTCCCGAAGGACCTTCGGCTCAAGCAGATGAACATAGAGGGATATGCCGGGACGCCTTTGCTCGATTCACAAGGGCGGGCCATTGGCATCATGGTGGCGGCCTACACTCGACCGCTGGCGAATGCAAAATTTGCCGAAATGATTCTGCAACTGTTCTCGACGCGAACGGCAGCAGAGATCGAGCGCAAGCGCACCGAGGAGGCTTTGCGGCAAAGCGAGGAACGTTTCCGGGTAGCACTCAAGCATTCTCCGATTGCGGTGTTCAGCCAGGACCGGGATTTGCGCTACACCTGGATGTACAATTCGCAGCTGCCGTTGCCAGCGAGCGAGCTGGGAAAAACCGTGGGCGAGATCTTCGAGCCGGCAGAGGCAGCGCGCATCACGGAAGTCCGGCGGCGGGTGCTGGAAACCGGGGTGGGAGCGCGGGATGAAATGCAGGTCACTTTCGGTGGCAGGAAGCAGTACCTCAGTACGACGATCGAGCCGGTTTTGGACTCGGCGGGCGCGGTGATTGGAATCACCGGCGCCAGTATGGACGTCACTGAACTCCGGGAAATGAGCGAAGCGTTGCGCGAAGCCAAGAAAAAGCTCACCGAAGAAAAGCTTTACCTGGAGCAGGAAATCAACACAGAACTGGGGTTCGGGGATATCATCGGGCACAGCAAGGCCCTAGAAGCCGTCATGGAGAATGTGGGGAAAGTGGCGGCCATCGATGCCACCGTGCTGCTGCTGGGCGAAACGGGAACCGGGAAGGAACTGGTGGCGCGGGCGGTCCACTGGTTGAGCCTGCGCACCGGCAATAGTTTCATCAAATTGAATTGCGCGGCGATTCCCACGGGGCTGCTGGAAAGCGAGTTATTCGGTCACGAGAAGGGCGCGTTCACCGGAGCGGTGAGCAAGAAAATTGGACGACTCGAACTGGCGGACAAGGGCACACTGTTTCTGGACGAGATCGGGGAGATTTCGCTGGCGTTGCAGCCGAAGCTGCTGCGGGTTTTGCAGGATCAGGAGTTCGAGCGGTTGGGTGGAACGCAAACCTTGAAGGTGGACTTTCGTTTGATTGCGGCGACGAACCGCGATCTGGCTGATGCCGTGCGACAGAATGAGTTCCGGAGCGATTTGTATTACCGGCTGAACGTGTTTCCGATCCGCGTGCCACCGTTACGGGAACGGCGGGAGGACATCCGGTTGCTGGCGGAACATTTTGTGCAGAAGTTCGCCCGGCGGATGAAAAAGTCAATCACGAGCATTCCAAAGAGAACCATGGACGCACTGATGGGGTGGGAGTGGCCGGGGAATGTGCGGGAGTTGGAGAATTTTATCGAGCGGTCGGTGATTCTGACGCAAGGTTCGGTCCTGGTGTCGCCGTTAAGCGAACTGCAGGCGATTAGCACGGAGGAGAAAAGCGTGGATGAAAGTCTGGAGGCGGCGGGACGCGAGCACATTCTGCGCGCTTTGCGGGAGAGCCACGGACAGATTAGCGGCGTCGGAGGGGCAGCCATGCGGTTGGGATTGAAGCGGACAACGCTGCAATCGAAACTGAAGCATTTGGGAATCAATCCGCAGAACCTATCTTAGGCGAAGAGGGCCCGTTGCATCCTCTATGCGGCCGCATTCTCTGGGATTCTTCCGCAACATCGCCCTTGGTACACGCTACGAAGTGACATTGGAAAGACCAACACCACCAGTGATGCAGATGATTTCAAATCGGGATCCGCAATGACGAAACTTGTCTTGGAAATCTTTGCCATCGTACGTATCCCTGCCGTACAAAGCGAGGATAGCATTTTCAACCAACTCGTCGCCGGTCTCTTGAAAGCGGCGGACGATCTCCTCATCCGCAATCACCGACGGGGTTTGTGCCCTACTTGTCATAACGTATGAAACTTGCAGATTCCATAAGTCGGTTTAAATTAACCGGATTCCCGCGGACCTGCCGCTTCTGCGCAAAAGAAACTTCACCCGTGTATCGGTCTGCCCTTGGTTTGCCTCGAAGCTCAAAGGCAACTTGCTGTATTGATCAGGCAGAAAAAAGCCTGACCCGACTACCGATTAGGGGGAAGGGAGTTTCGCGGCGTGTCGATACTGATTCCTATCATGAATTTGGAACGGGTCGATTCCTCGCGCGTGCCTTCATGAAGTACGGCTGGGACCTCTACGCCCCGGACGAAAAGACGCGCAACAACCCTTATGTGTCACCGCTTCGAGCGAGCAACGAGGAACTCCAGGATCTCCCGCCGGCGCTTGTAATCACCTCCGAAAATGACCCACTTCGCGACGAAGGTGAAGCGTATGCACGCAGACTCAAGGACGCTGGTGTTGCGGTTACTGCGACTCGCTACAACGGAATGATCCATGACTTCGTGCTCCTCAATGCCATCCACGACGTGCCGGGAGTACAGGCCGCAATCCGACAGGCTAATGATGCAATTCGTGATACATTGAAGCCCTAACCGCTTACGGGGCGGCGACATCTTTTCGACGCCGCCGCTCCGTCGAGATGTTGATACCCGTCGAAGCAGTTCGTTTTTTCGGGCCATGCGAGTCGAAGAATTCCGTATTATGGGAGCCGCTCAGTTCATCACACCGTAACGAAAAGGAGAACAAAGCCTATGTCTCATCATCTGGATTCCCCAATTGCTCGGCAGGATATCCGCCTCGACATTACCGATCTGTATGTATTCCGGGGCGAAACGGGCACCGTCTTCGTGATCAACGTGTGCCACTCAATTTTCGGTCCCATACCTGTACCGGGCTACCATCCGGAGGGCATGTACGAATTCAAGGTCGACCTCAACGGAGATGCGGTCGAGGATGTTACTTACCGTCTAACGTTCGACAAGCGCGATGAACGGGGGAAACAGCGCTACACTGTGCGCTGCATAAAAGGAGCGGCAGCACCCGATCCGCATGCGCCTGGCGTCATCGTCGCCGGGGGAACAACGGATGAGATCGTAACCGCCAAATCCGGCCTGCGCGTGTGGGCTGGCAAGGCAGGCGACCCGTTCTGGATCGAGCCGGATGTGCTGCATGCGGTAGGTCACGCTTTCCAAGACGGCAAAGTCGTGGACCTTTCTGGCTGGGATCCGAAACGCGCGAAGAACCTCTTCGCCGGCCACACCGTGCACTCGATTGTTCTGGAAGTACCCGATCAGGAGTTGCTCGATGGACGAGGCGATAATCGCCGTGTTGGCGTGTGGGCAGTATCGACGCTTGCAACCGATGCCGGAGGATGGCGCTCCATCAATCGCATCGGATTTCCAATGATCCACCCACTTTTCACGCAGTACAACGAAGATCTGGGCAATCGCCTTAATGCCGGCATCCCGGCAGACGATTTCGCGACTTTTGGCAAAACCATCATCAATGCTGTCGCAGGGGCGGTGGCGGCAAACGGTACCGCGGAAGATCCTGTGGCGTATGCAGAGAAAGTCGCACACCGATTCTGCCCCAATATCTTGCCCTACGTGGTGGGCACGCCGGCCGTGTTTGGCTTCGCGGAATGGAATGGCCGTTCCCTGACGGACAATGCGCCCGATGTCATGTTTTCCATAGCGGCGAACACTCCCATCCGCCTCGGGATCGGCAAGGAGTCGGTCACCTCTAAGCCTTCGAAGAGGTTTCCGTACGTTCCCGATGCTACGGGAGAAGTGCAGGCTTCTGCAGCGTAGGAATCGGTTTGTGCGAAAAAGTCGCCACGGCAGCCTATGGACCAGCGGGGTGCCTTGCGAGGCCTTTTCGTCTTCAACCTCGGGGCGACAATTTTCTTTGCATGGGTCGCCGCGGCAACTGCGTTTCGGGGTTTTGTGTTGTGGCCAGTAGTGATCTTGCACGCGGTGATTACGATTGCTTTGGTTCCGCAGATTGGGAATACGGACTCAGTTGCTGAGACGCGAGGATCCCTTCATGGCGTCTATCGAGGGAGAGTTTGATTGCAAGTTGCCCAGTGCGGAAGCCTAGTATAAGCCGGCGCCGCCATACATCCGGGATTGGATCTAACGGGAAGCGGAGAACTGATAACAAGATAGGGGATCGAGTCTGGCGACTCATCCAAAATAATTCACCACCAACCAAAAGGAGACGCAACATGCCATTCATTACGACAAAAGACAAAACTCAACTCTTTTACAAGGACTGGGGTAAAGGCCAACCCGTGGTTTTCAGTCATGGATGGCCGCTCAGCTCCGACGCCTGGGAAGACCAAATGATTTTCCTCGCCGAGCGGGGTTACCGCTGCGTTGCTCACGATCGCAGAGGTCACGGACGTTCAGACCAGCCCTGGGAAGGCAATGAGATGAACACCTACGCCGACGACCTGGCCACGCTGGTCGAGAAGCTCGACCTCAGGAATGCGATACATGTCGGCCACTCGACGGGTGGCGGCGAAGTAGCACGGTACATCGGCCGTCACGGTACGAAACGTGTCGCGAAAGCTGTCCTGATTGGTGCCGTTACGCCGTTGATGCTGAAGACGGCGGCCAATCCTGGCGGCACGCCGATCGAAGCTTTCGATCAGATTCGCGCGTCGGTTCTGGCCGACCGCTCGCAGTTTTTCAAAGACCTGAGTGCGCCGTTTTATGGAGCGAATCGCGCCGGTTCCAAGGTTTCGCAAGGTCTGCGCGACTCCTTCTGGATGCAAGGAATGCTCGCCGGACATAAGGCGGTATTCGATTGCATCAAGGCGTTCTCAGAAACTGACTTTGCCGAGGATTTGAAGAAGATCGACATCCCCACGCTAATTCTGCACGGAGACGACGACCAGATCGTCCCGATCAGCGACGCGGCGCTGTTGTCGGCGAAGCTCGTCAAGAATGCGGTCTTGAAAATTGTGCCGGGTGCTCCGCACGGCATGTGCTCCACATTGAAAGAGCAGATTAACGCAGAACTGGTCGCGTTCTTCACGGCAAGCAACGAAGCGGCAGCGTAACCCCTTGCGTTGCTGTCGCAAGAGAGCGACGTGGCGTGGCAGAAAAAGGGTGGCCAGTGGATAACTTCCGGAGCACTTACGCAACCTACGCGGACTTCTGTAAGGCGTTCGAAAGCGAAATGGACCGACTGTATCTGCTGGCCTTCCTCCTGACAGCCAATCACAAATTAGCGGAGGGGTGTTTTCTCCGGGTTCTCGAAGAAGTCCCGATGGACAACACTATGCTTAAGCCGTGCGTCTCAACCTGGGTTCGGCGCAGGCTGGCCGAGTGTGCCCTGGGCAGTGTCTTCGAACAGCCTTTCCGCCCCGACATCAGGCGCGAAGGCTGGTTCGAAAACATAAATGCCGGCATGTACGTCGACGCTGTGGCGCAGCTTGATGATCTTGAACGGTTCGTTCTTGTTCTGGCGGTCCTGGAGGGGTATTCGAGTCAGGAATGCTCGCTGCTGCTGGGCTGCAACCTGCGGACAGTCAGCGGAGCCAAAGCACGTGCCCTCGAAAAGCTTGGAACCACTACAAGAAAGGTGCTGGAAAGCGGCGAATGCCTGCGAGCCAGCGCGTGACCGGTCGTAAAGATTGACCATAAACTTTCGCACCGAGCGCAATCCGCAAAGAATCTCAAGTACCAGGAAAGCAAGATCCGAAAGAGAATTGCAGCGTAGAGTTTTCGCTTTGTTCTTAACTTCAGGGCTCAACGACACGGCAGAGTTTTCTGAGCTCGTTGATCAAGCGGTATAGACCAAAGGAGACATTATGAATGCACAGCCGAAAACGATCGCGAGCCTCGTACCACCGTTCTCAAGAGAGACGGCGATCCTGAAGGTCCGTGTTGTCGAGGATAAATGGAATACACGTGATCCCAAGCAAGTAGCAGGCGGCTATGCGAAGAACTGTTACTGGCGTAATCGCTCGGAATTTCTCAGGGGTCGAGAAGAGGTCCTCGCGTTTCTGACGCGGAAATGGTCCAAAGAGCTGGAGTATCGCCTCATCAAGGAGCTGTGGTCTTTCGATGGGAACAGGATCGCTGTTCGCTTCGCGTATGAGTCCCGCGATGACTCCGGCCAATGGTATCGGTCCTACGGAAACGAGAACTGGGAGTTCGCGCCCAGCGGCCTGATGAAATTCCGTCACGCGAGCATCAACGATCTTCCAATCAAGGAACAAGACCGATTGTTTCACTGGCGTTTAGGCCGTCGCCCTGATGATCATCCAGGATTGACTGATTGACTGAATTGGGCCTGTAAGACTGACCGGCAGCGTCGGGCCCTCGGAGCCGCAAGCAGCATCTTCAATCCTGGTTCGATATCGGAAGGGCCCCCATGCCTGGTTATCCGAAGACAAGGTCCGAAAGAGAGTCGCATCGTGAATCAAAAAGGAGATTCTATGGTTCGTGATCAGGTTTCCCGGTTGGAATTAGACCGTCGGAGTTGGCTGAAACTCGGTGTCACTTCCGTCGTGGCGACTGCGCTGCGGGGTACACTTCTGCGCGCGCAATCCGCACCGCAAGGCTGCGCTCCTCCCATCCCGCAGGATCACCAGCCGTCCAATGGTGGCCCGTGCCCCTACCCGATTCCATGGCTCGACAAGAACGGCAATCACAATCAAATCGCCATGCCGAATGTCGAGCTTTCAAGTATCTATCACTTCAAAGGGAAGCTTGCGCGCTGCAGCGGCTTTCACGGCATGGGGACCGACAACAAGGGCAACCGTCTTGCTTGGGGCACTCCCACCACCGACTACAGCTACATGGCGGGCGAGTACTGGGCGGGACGCCAGGCGCACCAAGCCGTCTTCGCGCACACCTGACTCACCGTATTCAAGGGACCGGCGGTCCCTGCAAATCAGATTCACGATTTCCACTCACCCATCTCGCCGGAAGGCCTCTATTGGGTCACACCGGTACCTTTAAGCGGCCTGACGTTCAGCATGGACGGCAAAATCGCAACGCTTCTAATGACCAACGTCTCCATTATTGACCAGCCACGGTGGCCCGCAATGGATGCTGAAACTACGCCAGCGTTTCTGGATTTCAAACTGGTGATCAAGTCCACCGAGGAACCCGTTAGGTATGAGGACGCAAGTCGGCAGTATAGGTTCCAGGGCTTCGAAGCAGATGCACAGCTGGAAGCTACTGTCCGCGTGCCTTCGATCAATTTCACCTTCAAGACCGATCCGTCAGACACTTCAAGGTGTGATTTCGCGGTGATGGGCACCGAAGTTAACGGGAAATACTACGAGGCAACCAAAGGCTGACTGCAGGTACGCAGAATTCCGACCGCGAACAATTTGGAGGTTTTCGAATGCATTTACGTCGGCGTTCAAGGAACTGGATCCCATCCCGCGGTTCAGGGCGACAGCCAAGCGGGCAGACTCGGTCGACCTGCCGCCGTACGGCGTGGCCATTGTGCCCGATCTGTAGGAAAATCAAAATCCGATTTCAGGAATAGAGCGAGTCAAGGGGCATCTTCACATTCACTCTTTCCGCAAATTCTACACTCGCGACCGCAAATCACCTGGGGCGCAAGGGCGCATTTCAGTCTCCATCACTGATTCGTAAGCGCAACCAGACCAATCAGTTACAGACTAAACTCCTTACTTCGGGACCAGGGGGTCGGAGGTTCAAATCCTGCCCGGTCAAATTCTCGCCAGAGGGGACCGGCAACCTGGAGTAACGCCTCCGCATTGCTCCAGCAGCGTTCGGCCACCCGACACAGCTCGCCAGTCGCGTCATTTCTTCTTCAGGTCCGAGGTCCAATTCGCGACCACTGTAATGGGCGGTACCTCACCGCTGCTGACGAGTTGATTGACCAGAAATTTCTGTCCGCCCGAAAAGGCAAAGTAGCCCGAATGCGCTTGCGTGAAAACGCTTTGTGCCAGCCGAACCTGGAAAAGAGGATGTGGCGGGCGGAATTGAAACGTGGAACCGGGAATCACCTCTGCCGCCATCAGGTTTGTGCCTGAGATGAAGTAGAGTTCCCGCCCATCATCTCTCCACATGGGCCAAAACCCACCCTCGGAAGAAACCTGCCACTTGCTGGTGTTCGGGGGAAAAGAAGAGACGAAGATCTCAAAATCACCCGCGCGATTCTCGTCGGAACAATACGCCACCCAGCGGCTGTCCGGAGAAAATCTGCTGTCCGACTCCGATGCTGGTGTCGCGCGAAAGGGTCGGGGGGTTCCGCCTGTAGCGAGCGGCAGGAACAACAGGTCGCGGTTCGTCACCGGCGAATTATCCTCGATGAGGAGGAACCGGTTGTCCCCGGAAATATCATTCGGAGATACAGTATTTGGGGCTTTCACTACCAATTCCGCATCCGCCGACCCGTCTGTCAATTTGCGGTAGATGTTATAAGGCCCGCCGCGATTCGAGCTGAAATAAATCCAACGACCATCCGGCGACCAGAGCGGGCTTAGGTAATCAAAGTTGTCGAAGGTAAAACGGCTGATCGCACCGGTCGCCACATCCATGAGCCAGAGCGGTGTGTAGATTCCAGCACCGTGGGAATCGGGTAGCTCCACCGCAATTCTTTTCTGATCGGGGGAGAGATCTGGCTCTCCGTACGCTCCCGGTGGTCCTATCGTGCGTAGCGTTTTCCCGCTGCGATCCAATACGTCGAGTTGCGACACCGACGAAACATCATTTCGATATACCAGCAAGCCGGTTCCAGAGGCGGAGGCCGAAAGATAACCCGTGGGCCCGAGAACACCTATGGGCGAGACATTTTCGGCCAAGCGAACCGGATCGCCGGCAACTTTCAGATGGTCACCATCGAACGGCTGGACCATCAAGGACCCGCCGTTCGAATACAGAAGAAAATTGTCGGCGTAAATGACTGCGGATCCCTTGGGCAAAGTGAACAGAAGTTGGGTTTTGGTCGAATCGAGGGAACCGACGCCAATGGCATCCTGGGCTTGCGAATTGCCGGATTCCACGAAAACGAAATGACGTTCCATCCGGCAAGAAATAAGGCCAACGGTCGCTGCGCTCCTGGCGCACAGGATCCAAAACTGTGGCCGGAACCGGCGTGCCTCCCGTAGCCGGCATCCTCATGAGTCCGCCGTTGATTTCCGGGGCAAAGACAATGGTTCCATCCGAACTCCACGTCCCACCCCGCGGTTCCCCGATAGGGCAAAGGTTTTGAATTGAGCCTGCGCCCAGATCAAGCCGTTTCAATCGTCCGCTGGCAAAAAATCCGATGGACTTGCTGTCGGGAGACCAAAAGGGAAAGTCGCCATCCTCTGTGCCTGGGATCGGTTGAGCTTGCACGGAGTCGAGCGGCCGCAGCCACAGCATCTGCTTCGCATTGGACGTGGCGACGAAGACCAAGCGCGTTCCGTCCGGCGAAAGCGCGAGGGCCGTTCCGAATTGCGCGTCGCGAGGCGGATCGATGGTTAGTCTCAGGGATGGTGTCGTTACCTCATCACGGTGAAGGCGTACAACGGTAAGAATTGATGCGATGACAAGACAGACAGCGGCAATGGCCCACGGCAAGACTCGCCGCCAGGCCGGTTGGATTGGCTCAGCAGCGATCCGCGGGAAATCCTGTTGTGCTCCAGAGAGAGATTCTTCGAGGGCAATGCGTGCGTCGCCAATGGATTGCAGACGCTGCTTGGGATCTTTTCGCAGACAACGCCGCAGCAATTCGCGAATGCGCGACGGTGTCGCCTCAGATACCAGAGACCAGTCCGGCTCTCCTCGAATCACCGCCGCGAGCGTATCGGTGACGGTCTCGCCACTGAATGCCACCTTCCCCGTCAGCATTTCGAACAGCACGCAGCCGAACGACCAGATGTCGCTGCGCCGGTCTACGGATTTGCCCTTCGCCTGTTCCGGCGACATGTACGCCGCTGTTCCCAGGATGATTCCTTGTTGCGTGGCCATTCGGCTGAGGGTCGGGGAATTGGAAATGTCTGACGATACTGCATCGCCCTCGAGCGCTTTCGCCAGGCCAAAGTCGAGAATTTTTGCCGAGCCATTGCTGGCGAGCTTGATGTTGGCGGGCTTAAGATCGCGATGCACGATCCCGCGCTCGTGGGCGTATTCAACCGCTTCACAGATTTGCTTCGCCAGGGACAGTATTTCGTCAACCGGAATGGCGCCTTGTGTGAGTCGATCCGCAAGCGTCGGGCCTTCCACCAGTTCCATGACCAATGCGCGGACATTGCCGGAATCTTCCAGCCCATAAATGGAGGCAATATTCGGATGATTCAGAGAGGCGAGGACCTGTGCTTCGCGCTGGAAGCGCGCCATCCGCTCTGCATCCGCAGCGAATGCTACCGGCAGCACTTTCAGCGCGACGTCTCGGCCGAGCCGACCGTCGCGAGCGCGATACACCTCACCCATGCCGCCAGCGCCCAGGGGGGATTGAATTTCGTAAGGGCCGAGTCTCGTACACGAAGCGAGAACCATCAGTGATCGCGATTATAGCCTACGGAGAATCAGCGAACCCATGGGCCATGTATACCGTGCTGAGCACTCGCTGGTAGCGACGTGCATGACTCTCCCTTTGGTCGTGAGAGATTTGGGCAAGGAAGCCGGTCGGACCCTGAGGAATTGCGGTGATGAACGGTTCGCGGAGCCCGTGCGCGGATCGAGCAAGCTGACGTGATCTGGAAAGCTGCCGTCTCACACACATAGAGCTTCGCGCCTGATGTGTCCACTGCACCCGGTATTCCCGGGGGCATCCCCGGACTGGCTCCAGGTTCCTTTCGCGACGCCGATTCGGGGGCTAGAAAGATTCTGAGAACCGGGCTTCAAGGAATTCGCCCAGTTTGGCCGTAGCCTTGAATTGCGGCATCGGCTCCAGTTCTTTGAATGCAGACGTGAAGGCATTCGATAGACTCCAGATCGTCCGCGGCCGGAATTCCTCGTATGTTGGCTCGAAGCTCGAAGTAGAGGTCACGCACGGTGCGGGCAAGGTGCTTGGAGCTTCGAGTCTGCCCTCCACAAACGCCTCGTAGATGAGCACCTTGTCGTCATGCTCGCCGCATCGGTTTGTTCCATCTCCCAAGACCAGCGGCAAACGACCAACGGGAGGAAAACGACAATATCAAGCAAACGTCGCGAGTTCGCTTCGCGCCCTCCGGGTTTGGATTCCTCCCCCAGGCCAGCTGTGGCCCTTTTCCAAGAAACTTGCCACGCCGCCTTGGAAGTCGGCATTGCGTTTGGCACCCTGTTGAGTCCGGCTACAGCTGCCCCATCAGAGAACCCTAATCGATATGGTTGTTCTTCCGCCACGCATCGGCGCCGAGGCGGCGCTCGGTTTCAATCGCGCTCAACAACTCTGATTCATCGAGAAATGTCTCCCTCACACTCAGGTATTCCCCATAAACTCTCTTGAGATCCGTCATTTCCCGGACGAAAGGACGCCCGCCAGCAAGCTTTAGATTGTTCCTTTCAAACCACGTCCCCACTTCGCCGAATCCCTCTCCCAAAATGCCCGCGTCCGGCGCAAAGCGCTGGCATTCACGGTCTTCTCCCACGGTGACTGTTGCCCATACGTATCGATACAGAGAGCATGGGTGCGTGACCGAACTCAGCCTCAGCCCACCGGTAAAATAGCCAATCAGGATAAATGTCATCGCAGCACAAATGCCCCAAACCAAATCGGGATGCAGAGGCGCAAGTGCAGGAAAGCCTTCAGGATTTCCGAGGATCAAGCGCGCCGTCTGGTAACTCGCCGACGCTGCATACTGATCGGCAGCCCACTCGCAAGCCAAGTGAATCCTCGATTGGTTTTCACTTATGCTCGACAGGGGAATTTCCTCGTAGACGGCCATTCCATGGCGCTGAATAAATACTGGGTGTCCTCCAACAATGTGTCCGACCTCGTGAAGCAGAATGAACAAGCAGGTAAGCAGCGCCAGGTCTCGCGCCGCCTGTGCGCGTTGGGCGTCTTTGGGCAGATGATTGGGTCTATACCGCCCAACGCTGGCGCGCAACCTCGCCACCGCCTCGTCGGGAACTGACTCGTGCGAGGGATCTCCTATGCATGGCAACGACCGTGGATCCGACAGCAGGTCGAAATACGCCGTATAAATGAGGTTGATTGCGCCTGAGAACAGCGTAACGAACTCATGTTGCCCCTCGACCGTAGCCATCGCATTGAAGCTCGGGTTGAGGATCAGGTCGCAATAAATCGGGCCTTTCGGGCCGATAGCTCTTCGTTGATTCGAGACGGCCGACCTAAAGGCCTGCAGCAGACACCCCGACACTTTGGCATCTTCGGACTCTTCGTCCGGGACGCGCCAGGGCTCTCCGTATCTCCGAAACGCTGCCCTAAAGAGGGGATCAGACATGCCCAGTTGCTTACCGGTACACTTCATTATCGAGCCGACGCGAGCCGCATACACTCATCTTAGCGTATCCCATTCCCGACACACGACGCAGCGATGATTCCAGAGTCACGAGTGAACCTAGTTGGCATACCAAATGCGCCGAAGCCAGGCACTATGCGAGTGGGATCTTTTGCAGGCGAGACGACGGCTCCCAAGCCTGGACGAATCCCATCTTCAGGAACAAATTATGCGGCGGTCCGGCCGGTACCGTCAAAAGAACGGTTAAAACGACTGCGCGAAGCGAGTCTCCAGAAACTCCCCGAGCTTCGCGGTAGCCTTAAATTGTGGGACGGGATCGAGTTCCTTGAATGCCGAGGTGAACGCGTTCGAGAGACTCCAGATCGTCCGCGGCTTGAAATCCTCGTACCTGGGGTCAAAGTAAAGGTCGTGGACCGTCCGCGCAAGGTGTTTGGGCGCTTCCAGTTTGCCTTCCACAAACGCCTCGTAGATGACCACCTTGGCGGTTACGTCCGTCAACTCGCTTCTCTGCCACGCTTCCACCTGCTTTCGCATGGGTTCGAAGTTTCTCTGCATTCGATCAACACCAACCGAGATGCAGTCGATGAGCGAAAACGACTTCGAGTGTTTCGCGAGCACGGGCGTAAAATCTCCCGCGAACGCCATGTTCGAGCACACGAACACACGATAGCCACAGGTCATCGCCAAACGCATGCTCTTGTCGTGGGAGTTGCGCAACCCGATGGAGAAACGGCACCCTGCCATCTCGGTTGCGAGATCGAGAACGCCGAAGGCTTTCATGCCGTCGGGAGAGACCGCATACTCATCGTGAACGACTCCGATGTGCCGAAAGCCGAGCGTCTCGACCAATGCTTGCACGATCTCGTGATGTGGGACCGGGCGGTGTGTTTCGGTTGCGGCCGGTGTCGGCACCAATGTTAGTTCTTCGCGGCCAATCGTTCGACCGCCGTAGCCAATGAGCGTACTAGTTTCTGACATACTTCTTTCCTCCTCGTTGATTTGAAACAAACTTCTTGAAGGCGAGAGAACCACGGCGGTGACGAATGCCGCCGAATTGCTGGCGAGGGTTGAGCGATTTCAGGAGAGGGGATTTCCCTCAGGAGTGACGAGGACTGCGAGGGCACCCGGCATCCGATTGTTTCAGGTCAACTGAAGCCGAATAATGACGCTTGTTCCGGGACAGCCGGCCGTCCGCGGCGCCTCTTACCTGACAACGATTGCGGTCGCTGTCCGAAGACGACGATCGACGCAGTGTCCATGGCGCCTTCAACAAGACTCGCGGGGTCAGACCGAGTATCCAGCAGAATGCCCGGAACGTCGATGGAGGAGGCATCATCGTCGCTATGAGATCTCCCTGGAAACAGCTTTTGATGTTCTGCGGTGAGGGCTCTCCAAACCGAGTCGGCAGTATCGCCGATGCCGTTTCTCTCCACCAATTCCCGCGCCATCGCCGAGAGCATGTCATCGTCTTCATCGATGCTCTGCAGTCCCTCGCCGGCAAACTTGCCTTCCATAGTGAGAGCCACGAGGAGCTTCTTCCCCATCAGGCGCAAACACGATGTCTGCATGGTCCCTTCCGAGCAGAGGAACTTCACGCGCACCGGTCGGCGTTGCCCGATCCTCCACGACCGGCGGCTGGCTTGCCGCAAAGTGTGCAGTGAGTATCCAGACTCGTAGAAAATGATCGTCGGAAAGTCCAGCAGATCGAGACCGGTCTCCACCAACTTGGGATGGCAGATCACCACCTGGACTCCCTCTTTGACTTGCCTGGCGTACCAAGCTTCACGCTTCGAGGTATCCACACTCGCGCGCAAGACTGCGGTGCGGAGGCCTTCGTTGCCCAGGATTCGTTGCAGCCGGGCTGTAACGTCGTGCTTCTGGGTATAAACGGCAAAGACTTGACACCGCCGTCCCTCCGCCAGCTCTTTCCTGATCTCTTCGATCAGCCTGCGTTCTTTGGAATAGATACGGTCCTGGGGAAGGTCACGGGGTTCTGCAATGACAAATCTCACCCTGCGCTTGAGTTCAGGATCGAACTCAGTACCGTACAGCGTCCCAATCCCGTATGGGTGATCGGGATACAGCAACAGAGTGTTGAGCATGATGCTCAATACTGAACGGTTGCCCCTGTGAGCTTTCAGCGCCTTCCGCATGTCCTCTTCGAGCTCGCGGTACGCTTCGTGCATCGGAGCGTCCATCGGCACGCTCAGATAGGTTTCCTCGTAGGGCGGGAGTTCTCCCGAGATGTCTTCCAGAAAGAGAAAGGCACACAGCTGCATGAGGAACTCGCCGAACAACAGCGGTGATGCTCCGGGCTTGCGCCGGACCGTGCTAGTCGCTTTCGCCTTGGAGCAGGCATTGTTGGCGGGTTCGACCTTGGTGATGGTTTCCAGGACGCCGTAATCCTGAATGAAGGAACTGCGTCCCGTTGTGCCCCATTCGTAGCCGTGCTCCTTCATCCGTCTCGCTTCGAGACGGAATAGCGTATTAAACAGATCGTCTGCATAGCCGCCCAGCAGTGTGCCGGTCAACCCGACGATCCGGTCGGTGCATGAGGCCAGCGTGCCCAAGGCATTCCCTTGCGCCGTATCGCCAGCCAGTTGGTGAATCTCGTCGCAGATCGCGTAGTCAAACCATTCCGGCATGTAGCGCCCAATGAACTCGATCGGGGCCATGCGGCGGATCTTGTCCGCGTCCGCCTGCCACAGCGGGCTGTGCAGCGGGCGACAAGACTTCTCGCCCCTGGTTTCGATGGTCTCGGCGATTTTGACCTTTTCGAACTCACCTGCGGTCAATCGGCTCTCGTCCACGATCACCGGCTTGCCAGTATCGGAATTCACCACGCAGCCAACGTATGGGCCAGAATGTGGTACCCGGTAAGCATGGCGCCAGAAGTAACCCAGCTTCGCTCTCTCACGTCCGACGATAAACAGCGATGGTCTCCCGCAAAGCGACAGCCAGCGTTTCCGCGAACTCGGCGAATCCTTGCGCAGCCGCAACTCGCTCAACGTTGTATGCAAGCCTTCCCGCACGATGCGGCCCTGCCTCAACCGCACCTCGTTCACTCCGTGGGATTTGTTCTCGTCGCCGCCGTTTCGCAAGTCATCGATCAGGAACACGCGTAGCCCGGGCAATGTCAGAAACGCCTCCCGCGCCCACTTCTCTACCAAGTGTGGCGGCACCATCGCTAATGCGGTAAACGGATTCCCTTGGCCGTGGACATGAATGGCTCCGAGCGAGATCAATGTCTTGCCGGTACCGCATTCCGCGACCACCATCGATGTCCGCGCCTGCTGCCAGCGTTTGGCCACTCCCATGATGGCGATGGTCTGTGCAGGGAAAGGCGTTCGTATCAGCCCTTCAATCCGAGGTGACAGTGCATCGTCGAATTGGTGGAGCGCTGGATACTCCTTCAGAATGCGATCTCCCAAGAGATTCGCGTGAGCTCTCATGTAGTCGTAGATGGTGGACAGTTCTGACATGGAAGTCCTCTGGCACGGGGGAAGGGATTTGCGGAAGAGAACGAGAACAAAGCGAAAAGAGAAGAGAGAAGATGGGTGATGCGGAAGGCTAGTTGGCTGGCAGGAAGAGGTCTTCGAGACTCAAGCTCGGCCAGCGGATCGAACCAGTTGCAGCCGGAAGACTGACGGCTCCGCTCTCAACGCCCCAACTGAGCCAGTCAAGAAACTGCTCTTTCTCGCCCTTGACCAGTACCGGATTGCATCCGATCCCGATCGCTCGGACGATGGCCTTGTGCGAGTCCAGTTCGCCGGCAAACCAGTCAGCCCAGTCCGGCATTCCGGGGATCCCGTGAATATGAGCGAGAGAGGCCCAAATGAATCCGTTTTCCGAGCTTGCCAGCAGGGTTCTTCCTGAGCCCGCCGATATGTTGCTCGAAGCGAACTCTTCCGACAAAGCGATAAGGTGACGCAGTGGCTTTTTGCGCCCGGCGAGCTGTACCGAGCCTTTGAAACACTGGGGATTGCGCTCCAGACAGACGCGGATCGGTTGGACGCCTGGGCCCTCAACCATGAACCTATCTCCCATGGAAATCGCCGCGCTAACCGCCGCAATCTGCGTGTCCCCTCCAATCACGGAAATGAGGTGGGCTTTCGCCTGTCGCGGTGGATCAGGCAAAACCTCTCCTATGAAGCGATCCAAGCGCAGTTTGATGCTGGTGGTAGTCTTCTCCGTGCTCTTCACGTAGGTCAGCCAGCCGAATCGAAGGTGAGCATTTTTCATTCGGACTCCTTCTTTTCGTGCGTGAGAACCTGGGTCTTTCCATTGGCAAAGACAAGGGTCAGCTCATGCGAAAACCGCTCCCGGTCGTGCAGGATCTTGGTTCCGTCCTCTTCCTCTTCTTCCCAATGGTCAGTAAATTTCACGGAGCGCCAGTGGGCAATATGCCGGGTCTCGCCCTCGCCAAATACTCCATTCAGCATGCCCGCGGTACAAAGCAGTCCGACATGGCCACCATGGAGCGGTGTAAGCGGGCGGCCTTTGACGTCATTCAGCTTAGGCAGAAGCACACGGCCCGCTTGACGATACGCGGCGGATTCCAGTAACAAGTCCTCCACTTCGTCCAATGGAATACCCACATTGGTCAGTACAGCCGACTCCGAGGCAGGAACTTCGTAACGAACCTGAGCAGTGTCGCCCGGAGGCTCAAGCTCGCTCTTCGTTGCCAGCACTTCGAGGTGGCGCACTCCATCCAGCAAGACCGCATCGGTAACCCTAGAGTGTCGTTTGCGGCGCGTTGCCAGCACTACGATCTGCTTGTACTGCAGGCAAGCCGGCTCGGTGAGTCGGAACACGCGCAAGTCCGTGAAATGTTCGCTCAGCAGCCTCGCGCATTTCGCCAATCGCAGCTGCGGAATCACGAAAAGCAGCACACCGCCAGCCTTGAGCCAGCGATAGGTGTGTTCTAGAAACACCGCTTCCAATCTCTGGTTGTTGCTCTCTCCGCATTCCCAATCGTACGGAGGATTCAGGTAAAGCAAGGAGACGGCTTCCGCCTGGCACCGGACATCCATGGCGTTAGCCTGCAAAGTCTCGATTCCCGAGGCTCTCGCTTGTTCGGCCCGATTGGCGTCGATCTCGATGCCATAGCGATGAGCGGTTACACCATCAAGCAAACGAGTGAACGCCACGCCATCTCCCACGCAGGGATCGAGTGCCGAGAACTCCGATGCGAAGGCAAGACAATTTCTCAGCCGAACGGCTTCCGCCACGGGCAACGGGAAAAATCCCAGCTTGGCTTTTCCATGTGGTCTCATCTCGCCATCCCATTGGGTGCCTGTGCCACGAGGTCGCCAACTCCGTCGGACTCGGGTATCTCGCTCACGGCGATGAACGAGCAAAGACCGTTCACGGGGATCGGCCGCTCATCTTCGATTCGGTAGCCGCGCTCGATGTGTTGTTGTTTTCGTTCTTCAAACAAGTCGGCTCTCGTGGTCACACGAATTCTCATTGCCATCCTCATTTCGCAACCATTGGCGATCAGGTGGAAGTTTGCGTTAGGCGGGTACTAATCTTGGTGTGTGCGTAAGCCCGTTGGGGAACTCTGAGGGGCTGCCTCTGGTTTGTTTTCCTTCGCTGGAACGAGCCTCTCCCAACAGATCGAAAAGTTACGGCAGGGCTGTCCCCCGTCATAGAGCTCAAAAATGAGTTCATCGGAGACATAGAGCGCCACTGGCAGGGGAATCACTGGAGCGCGGGCGCTACCGGCAGAAGCCGGAGGATTGTGCTCGACCATGGGCCTGATCCTCCTTCCCTCGTGCTTTGTGCCGAAAGCCCGTCGCTTGCGCGGGTGGCAATTACAAACGCTGTGCCTCAAGCGATCGATCTCTTGCCGGGAGAGGCATGGCAGAATCCGCCGGCGATTCACGCCAATTCGGAAATGGGTTCCGGCTCGACCTACGAAATTCGGTGATCAAATTCCGAATCGCCCCACGGCGCTTGTGCAGCGCCTCCACCAACCGGTTCAGACCGTCTCGATCTCCTTCGTACCACTCTTCCGGAATCTCGGCAGCGCACCGCCAGATGGTGTCTGAATCCATCGCTTCTGCCTTCGACAGTGCTGGTTCGAATGTTTCCCATTCCGTAACACTCTGGTACACACAATTGTTCCCGTACACTCCTCTTAACGGACAGTCGGGGAAAGTCCACTCGCTGGCATTGAAGCAGTAGCCCTGGTCGATGAAGGTGGCGTGGTGGCGCTGGCTTCGCAGGGTCTTGCGACAGAAGATCGCCTGTCTCCCATCGCTGTTGCACGTCCATTTATCCAGGACAAGAACTCGAGGGAAGTCCTCAACATTAAGAACTCGCTCCAGCAGCTCGCGAGGCAAGTAGTCGAATGTCATGCCCGGACTCTCGGAGCCCACGTACAGCGATCCCAATTGTTTGCCGCTCCGGCACGGAACCTTGGCACCGCCAAGCTGGATTCGAAGATCTTCTGCGTACTCAATCAGCGAGTCGGACACTTCAATCACTTCCACGCGCGGCACGGGCAGGCCGAGTGCCAACCCCAGGCGAGTAGCTAGCATTTCGTTCGCCAGCACTCTGATGTGCTGGGGATTGTTCTGAAACTTGGTCACGTAGCAAAAACCGTCAGACGCCTTGAGCAGGTGAGCCTGCGCGCCACCCCGAAGCGGTCGCAGATGTTGGATGGCGGAGATGCATGTATTCACAAGCACCTCCGTTTTTCTTAACTTGGGGGAACCAACAAAGAACGAGTAACGAACCACAAAGAATTGGATTGGAGAACGCGTAAAACGGGTGGTGGAGCGCATGGCAGACTGCGACCCACGGGGCGAGATACTCGTTACGGGGCGCCGCGGCCAAGGCTAGGAATTTGCGGAGCCTTCTCCGGTTTCGGATCCCACTGCACGGGAACGCGTAGCTGTAGACTCAGTGAGTCGCCAGCCGTCCGCATCTGAACCTAGAGTTTCAGGTCATCGCGCATGACTTCGCTGGTATTGCCAAGCTCGTCGCACTGCGATACGACTTTGCTTACGGAGATCAGATGTTCCCCCGGCTGCACTTTGGCGCGGCACTCCCCCGCAAAATCGGCTAGGCTGAGAGCGTTAAAAGCGTCTTCCACTTCGTCTTCCGTCCCGTATTCTCGTACAGTCTGAGGGTCAACCACGAGCATTCCAGCAGACTCGAATACGCGAACTTTGCTCAGCAGGAAGTAGGACCACTTTTTCGCCTCAGCTGTTCCCCCGGAGAGACTGCAAGTGTGGTCCAAGAACTCAGCGCGCACGCGCGCCGCAGCATCTATCTCGGCAAGCTGCGCGTCTCGCTCGCATGACCAGCCGCATCGTGAACAGGTCCAACCGATCAGGTTGCCGTTCTGATACTCGGGAATGAGGTTGTTGAATTCCATTTTGTGGTGATGAAAATGGCAACCCACTAACCGTACTTGTCGCAGGACGCGACGGTCAAGGCGGCGTACGACATCGAGCGTGTCTGCGTTGCTTCAATCATTGCTGGCGAGTAGACTAAGTGTCATTCCTAACATTCCGCGCGACCCGCGTCGTTCTCGGATGGCTCCTTGAGGCGCGGGTCTTTGTACCTTCGTTTCTAACCTCTACTGCCAGCGGAGCTGCAGCGATGACGGAGCGAGTACTTCGGTGCCCGTATTGTGTCGTAGGCAACGAGTTCATGCCGATGATTGCGCTCGCGGATGGGGCGTTTGTCTGCGCCAAGTGCGGCCATTTGGAAATACCGGGGAAGGACGACCTCAAGTGCCATTGTTCCAGGTGTGTCGAGTTGAGGTCGCTTGGCTTCCGTCGTTGCGGCTGACATCTACGGGCATGTCCTGCCGCCCGAATCGGTGAAACGCTGACCGTACATCCAGCGGGCGGGCTTGATTTGCGATAGCCAGTCTTGTGCAGTGGGTATGCGCCCCAGATCCTCGCGCACATGCTGTTCTCCGATGTAGCGCACCGGCACCTGTTTGCCTTCGCTGTTGGTGATCGCGACACCGAAGATGCGCTCACACAAGAAGATTCCCTCGGCGTGGTGCCGAAGAGCGCGATGCCGGAAATCCGGGAGGTAGGCTTTGGACTCATCAAACCAGTTATGGACCCGCAGATAGTCCTCGGCCTTGCCGCCGAATTTCCTGGCGCTGCTTTCTGCGTGCTTGATTGGGTGGGCCATGGCTAGACCTCGTAGGTCGAGGTTGTGTAGTCCTCGAAGCGATCGTTGCGTTCAACCGTGATCTTGCGGGTTTTCACGTTCAAGGTCACGTCGCCAAAGCCGCCACAGCCGTCCTCATATCCGTAGGGGACAAGCGTCTCAAAATGCTCCTGAAGATACGAGAAGTTGGCGTTCGGAACTTCGCTTTCTTCGTAAGCGTAGTCCTCAGTGGCGTAGCACTTGATGTCTTCGCTCACGCCTTCATCGCCTGAGCCGTCAAAGTGCACGGCTACAAATGTGATTCCCGCTTCGGTCAATCGGTCGCATTCGGCGAGGATGGCTGCCTTGGCTGCGGCTTGCTCGGGTGGAAGTGCTTGTTCTGCGTTTGATGGCTCGGGTTCCATGGGGTTTCCTTTCAACATGGGATACTAGGCTGCGACCCAGGACCGTCCTGGGCCTATGATGAAAGCGGTGAAGTGAAGGGGCTTAGGTCTGAGGGCGGATGTCCAGAGGCATTCCAAAGAGCAAGCGTTGAAATCAAGGAGCGCGCCGTGGTCGCAGAACCGGACGCAATCCTGCCGGTCCAGTGAGTCCTATCGAGGTTGCAAGCCCATTTCACGCAGACCACCTTGAGAGCAAAAGGACACTCCTATCCAAACTCGCTCGTTGTGCTCCGTTGCGGGGTTGATGGAGGCTCTGTTGATTGGACAGATAGACTTGTCCATCTCCTTACTGAATACCGAGTTTCGCAGAAAGACGCTTCGCGGTGGCGAGACGGGCCTCGGTAATCCGGCTCGAATAGCGTTTGGCCGCCTCTAGAGTGTCGGTCCGAGCCTTTTCGGGGCTGCCACTGTCAAAAGGCGGCTCTGGCGCGTACTGGATTGCGAGTTGGATCTCCCGGGCAATGTCCTCGCCTCGCAAGAGCGACGCGATGACGAGTGCTCCGTCAAACCCCGCCGTCACGCCCGCGGCACTCACCATCTTGCCATCTACCACGACGCGCGCATTCGTCGGAATGGCCCCATAATATTGAAGCAAGTGAAATGCCGACCAATGCGTTGTCGCCTTCACACCCCGGAGCAAACCAGCAGCGCCACAAATCAGAGCACCGGTGCAGACCGAGAACACGTATTTGGCGCTACGCCATTGGGAGCGGACGAATGAAAGGACGTCTTCATCATCCATAAGGGCCTCTTGCCCATGTCCGCCCGGTACAACTAGCAAATCGAGTTTAGGACACTCGCCGAGATCGGTTTCTGGGGTCAGGATTAGGCCATGGCAGTCCCGGATGGGCTCTTTTCGCTTCCAGACAACATGAAAGGTCGAATCGGGAAGACGGGACAGCACTTCAAACGGGCCGGTGAAATCACATTGGTCCATGTTCGGAAAAATAATCGCGCCAATTTTGATATGTGCATGCGGAACGTTTGTCATTTCGTGTCTCTACCGCCAATTTTAGTTGAGATGCTCGCGCCTCCCAAAGAGTGCACCGGAGCAACCGCGAGTGAGGCGCTTTTCGTGTAGCGAAGCAAACCTCCTGTGGTGGAGAGTCTACTGCTTTACTGCTTCTCGTTGTGCGGCTGCTTCGAGCGCCAGCACGATCTCACGCAAGGTTTGAAGGTTGTCTACCACGTCGATTGACTGCAACTTCAGAGAGCGGAGTATTTGTGTCAGCGCTTCTGGCCCGACACGTTCTAGCGCCGCATCCAGTCGGCGGAAGCCCCGTTCCGCGGCTTGCATGTGTGCCAGCACCTTCTGTTGGATCGCCGGGTCCTGAATATCCTTCGGATTCCACACTCTCGCTAGGGTCTTCAATAACCCGCGATACATGCGTTTCCCCAGCGCTTGTTCCATCTGCTCAATCTCGCGCACTAGGCTCGCGCATTGGTCGCTCGCACCGTTGCCGTTGCGATGGCCATCGCCATTCCCGTCGGTTCCAGCAGTTGTTCGCTCGGCCGGCTTCGAATCCTCCTCTGCGTGGGGCCGAAGACCACGGCGCCATCCTTCAGGCGTTGCCCAGCCGTCCAGTTTCGGAACAGTCTTAGGCCGCTTGCGCTCGTCCAGATCGACCCACGTCCCCGTGAAGTAATACAGATACCGCCCGAGTCCAAAACAGGAACAGGCCCTTTTGAAAGATTGCGCTTCCGCAGCCGTGGCAGCGTTATCATCGTCGGCCCACTCTTCTCCCGTGGCCGAATGCGAACCCAAACCGAAGATGGTCAGCTCACAAGTGACCAGCACTTTCGCGACAATCTTCTGATCCTTACTCCGCTCAAAAGTCGCGCTGGTATGAATTGTGTACCGGCGTGTCCAGCCCGCCGGAGTAACCAGCGTATTGAGTCGATCTGTGTAAGCTCTCTGGTCGGCGTAGGGCATAACCTGGCCACGCGGCGATCCGCCCTTGCTGGTGTTGGTGACGCGCCACTCGATCACTGACGGATGAAAGGGTACCTCCAGATTAGCGATCAACTCCTTGATCTTTGTCGCGGTCAGTGTCAGGGCAGTGGGGATGTTTATGTCGCTAGCCGGTGGAGCAAACTGCTGCACTGCCGTGGTGGGGCTATTTGCGGAGTCATTGGCGTGTCCGTTGACTGGGCTCATGACAGCTCTCCCTTCGTAAGGATGTGCAGGAATCTCCCAAACGGTTCAGAATGGGATACCCTGGTCCACAATTTCGCCGGAGCCAGCGTGGGAAGGCTGGTCCTGATTCTGATTCTCGTTGTGCGTCGGACGTTGATGGTCACCGCCGCTGTTTTCCCGCGGGCCGAGCAGCAGCAGGTCGCGGGCGACGATTTCAGTGCGGTATTTCCTCTCCCCGCTCTGCCGATCCTCCCAGCTTGTCGTCTGGAGCTTGCCTTCGACGTACACCTTGGAGCCTTTGGCAACGTACTCCCCAACGATCTCTGCCAAACGCTGCCAGGCCACGATGTTGTGCCACTCCGTCCGATCCTGCCACTCGTCGTTTCGGTCTTTGAACCTTTCGTTGGTAGCGAGGCTGAAGTTGGCGACCGGAGTGCCGCTCTGTGAATACCTGACCTCAGGGTCCTTGCCAACGTTCCCGACGAGGATGACTTTGTTTACGCTCTTTGGCATTTCTCTACCTCCGATCTAAGGACATCTGCAAAAACGAGAGAAACTCGCTCTTTGCCGTCAGATTGTCCCGCGAGTGATTGTGCTGATCGGCCCATGTCGAGCCGGGATTTCGCGTCTCCAGCGACTTCCAGCGTCAATCACTCGCGCGGCGATCTGGCGGCGACAGCGTCGGGGATCCAGTCAAAGGAAAATAGTTGGAAGAAGAAGAAGAAGAAGAAGAACGGCGCGGCCGTGTTTAGGAATCGGTCGTTGCACCCGTGAAAGCCAGCTGCGCCTCAATGTTTTCACGGCTTCGCTGATCACCGAAATAGCAAAGGCCGACCAGTTCCTCGCCGGCCTCGGCGACTAGCCGGAGTAGCTGCTCGCCGTTGATGGAATAGACCGGACAGGATGGCCCGGCACGGAGCCCAAAGCGTGCGGCGGAATCGCAAGGATTAGCAGGAAATTCGATCTCAATGTGTTGTCTTCGGCGTCCCAGTTCGAGAAGGAAGCAGGGCACGATAACGTTTGAGACCTGCACGATTTCCTCCACACGCGCATCTTCAGCTGGAATCCCTCTTAGTCCGGCAAAGACTTCAGAGATCAGACGGGCTCTGGTTCGCTCGCCCCATGAGTCCGGCTGCACCGCAAGCTCCAGGATTTGCTCGTGCAGTGGGGCCAGGAAGCGGGCAAAACCTGGCTGCCGCAAGTTCTCAACGAAGACAGGAGAACTGTCCAGCAGCTGTTCACACTCTGCAAAGACTCGCGCCGCTTCTTTCGGTCCGATGCGGGGGATTTTCTGTCTATTCCGTCCGCGATCTCCGGTTTCGGTATCAGGCATATTGATCCCTCTTTCCCGGCGACCTGGGTGGTTCCGGGTTGTGCGGCCACGAGAGCTGCCCGAGTTGTGGACGGCACATTATAAAGGACAACAGATTTGTGAATTTCGTGGACCGTGCTCCGATGCCGACAATACAACCATGCGCAGGGGTAGAACAACTCGCGAAGCCGTGACCGGCGACTCGGAAAGACTGGCAGGATGAGCGAAACAGATGTAGTCAACTCGCAGACAGGATTTTGTCGCACCTTTCTTCCAGCAGTCGCGCCAGAATCTCCGAATCGTGGGCGGCATCTACCGGGTCGCGACACAAGGCGGAACGCAACGCCGTTTTAAGCCAAAAAGAGGCGGCAGGGTCTACAAGAACCTCATCAATGCTGGGCAGGTCGCCTGCTGTAGGGCCATTGCTCATCCAAGACTCCTCACGCCGCTCCGCCCGCAACTGCATCGACGCTCGCGCCCCGCTCCTCGGTTACATCGAGAGCGTTGGGATTCTCCGTCGGGTCCGGAGCGGTCACCCTAGGTCCGAGCAAATGACAATGACGGCAGCCGAGACAGCACACGGCAGACGTGGTTCGAGTGGCAGCATCTTGGAAGTCGTTTGGCAACACCACACGTTCCCCCGCCCGGGTGTAGAAAACCGGACAGACGGTGCCGCGGAACGCGGCGTCCTTTCCCCACAGATCCATCTCCAGGCCGCCCCTTCGGCCATAAAAGAGGACCGAGCTTTCGAGCCGTGGCCTCTGGCTATCCCCCGATTTTGCCAGTTGGTGCCGGGTAATGAGCAGATCGTAGGTCCGCTCTATCCGAAGCATTTGCACCCGGATCAGTACTGGCGCGACCACGATCGCGTGCACGCCGTTTACGCCAATGCTGTCCACGCGCTGCAGCCAGGGCAATGCGTTGCCTTGTTCATCTACGAAGCTCGCGTACGCGCCAACCTCCGCGACCGCACCGCCTGATTCGACTCCCCGAAGCACATACTTCTTCGCCAGGTGTTGATGCTCGATTGAAACCGAGGGCTGGCAGTAGATGCCGGCAGTCCGCAGACACTTCAACGTGATCGGTGGGAGCCGCAGTCCCTGCCGTGCCAGTATCTCGGCCTCCAGATGCCTATTGTGGATTGTGAGCTGAGATTCCATATTCAACCGGCCTCCTGACTCGAATCGGGTGTCCCAAGGCCGCTCGGATCATTTCCTTGGTACATCCGGCCCAGCACTTGTACTTGCGCGGATCCGAAACTGAAATGGCCAAATTGTCGCCGCCGCGATCTCGTCCATGTTCCGCGCATGATGGACAACGTGCCCAGTAGTTTCCGCCACGCTTCAACGTCGGCCGAACGTGATCGAGAATGCGGAACTGTGGGCGCGTTGGGTCGTATGGAGGCAGCTCTACTTTTGGTTTGGGACGAAATTCTTCCGGCATTTCGAGTCCATGAATGAAGCCGCCCATCTCGGTCTCCGTGATCTTTCGGAGGCGCTCCAGATAGTCAAGTTGCGCATCGAGCTGGTAGTCCGCGCCATAGAACCAGTAGCGCCTTTCGGTAGCACGATGGATTCCTAGCGGCCCACGAATAGCATTGCCGAATTCGTCCGGGCCGAGTTGATCCTGACGCGGAAATACCTCGATTCCTTCCGCCAGACCAGCGCCGCCCTTTACCGGCACTTTCAAGCGACGCGCCAGGTTGTAGATGTAGATCCGGCAGTGTCTTGCAAGTAATGGCTTGTCCGCGAAGATCCAGAGGTGAGCACCACGGCGGGATTTTTCGAGCGCCGCCTCCACTCCATCTTGACGCAGCTCCCATTGCAACTTCAGAAGATCCTCCAGCGCATTGTCGTAGTCGGCGTCGATTGCCACCCACTTGGAGCGCTGCGTATTCGGATTCAGCGCGTACAGGCCAGCGGTCAGCTGACCGTTCAGATGTTCGCGAATGGTCTGGAGCGACAAGCGCCGATCCTGCTTCGGACGATAGTAGTAGTGCTTCCCGTTCGCACCTGGTTTGTGAGACTGCAGGGTGTAGGCCAGGCGATTTACGAACAATGCAAAATATCTCTGTGCCATTTCCGCGCTCGCTTGGCCTACTCCTTTCATAAAAGTCCCCTCTCTAAGCTCGCCGTCACGCCATCCCAGGTTTTCCAATGGCCCTCCGGAGAAGTGCCGGATGTGCCGTCCATGAGACAAGGTTGTACTCCGTGACAAGGTCGTCGAACTCTGCCGCAGTTAGGCTGTCGTCACGTCCTTCGTCGAAGACCACAAAGTAGAAGACTTGCAGCTCGCGGTCGTACAGGTAAATCCCACCGGACGCGGGATTGTCGGGCACGGTCTGCAGCAACAAAACGCCTTTCGGCA
>CAWJSL010000002.1:0-1112628 GCA_963845585.1 uncultured Acidobacteriaceae bacterium
CAAAAGCACTTCTACCTTGTCGATGAATCGAGCCTTGCCAGCACCAATCAGATCCGCGAGTTTCTTTCGCGGCTCGGTCCCAATGACCGCGTGCTTCTGATCGGCGATACCCGCCAGCATCAGGGCGTCGAAGCGGGCCGCCCCTTCGAGCAACTGCAGGAAGCCGGAATGCGTACGGCCAGACTCGATGAGATCGTGCGCCAGAAGGACCCGGCTCTGAAATCAGCCGTCGAACTGCTGGCGACGGGCCAAGTCTCCGCTGCGCTCGACGCACTCCAGCAGCAGGGCCGTGTGAAGGAAATTCCCAACGCAGAAGAGCGCGTCCGCACCATCGCAAAGAGCTACGTCGAATCGCCCGAGAACACTCTCATCGTCTCTCCGGACAATGCTTCCCGCCGCGAGCTGAACGTCGCTGTTCGCCAGGAGTTGAAGGCCAATGGAAGCCTTGCGCCGGAAGATCATACTTTCCGTGTCCTGGTTCAGCGTCAGGACATGACCGGAGCCGAACGATCATGGGCAAGCCACTACGAGATCAACGACGTGGTTCGCTACACACGTGGCAGCAAAGCCATCGGAATCGAGGCTGCCGCCTATGCATCGGTCGTCGCGATCAATCCAGCCGCAAACCTGCTCACGGTCGAGAAAGCGAACCACGAACTTGCGACCTACGATCCCCGCCGCCTCACCGGCGTCAGCGTCTACCAAGAGATCGAACGCGAGCTTTCCGTAGGCGACCGCATCCAGTTTACTGCCCCCGATAAATCACTCGGCGTTGCAAATCGCGACATGGCCGCGATCGAGGCGATCCATCCCGATGGTCGCCTGTCCGTCCGCCTCGACAACAACCGCCAGATCGAATTCAACCCCAACGAGCATCGTCATCTCGACCACGGCTACGCCGTTACCAGTCACAGCTCCCAGGGCCTTACCGCCGAACGCGTCCTCGTTCACGCCGATACCAGCGTCCACCCGGACCTGCTCAACTCCCGCTTCGCCTACGTCTCCATCTCCCGCGCCAGCCACGAGGCCACGCTCTTCACTGACGACTTGGCAAAACTCGGTCCACAATTAGGAGCTGAAGTCTCGAAGACATCCGCTCTGGAAATCAATCAAGCTTCATCCATCGCCCAGGGAATTGGGCTAAGGATCTGACAGTGCCAACCATTAGGCTGCAGAAATCGCGGTGACGAAGATGGCCACCATTCCCGAGAATTACAACAACATCCGTGCCGGGATCGTCGAACTGCTCAAAACAGCCCGCTCGGCTGCGGCCCGGAACGTGAATGCCCTCATGACGGCCACCTACTGGGAGATCGGGCGAAGGATCGTCCAGTCCGAGCAAGCTGGAGAGAAGAGGGCTGAATACGGCGAATTGCTTATCAAGCGATTGGCCAAAGACCTATCGGCCTCATTTGGGAGAGGCTTTGGACCGCGCAATCTCGCCCAGATGAGGAGCTTCTACCTGGCTTGGTCGCACGGTAAGATTTTGCAGACACTGTCTGCAAAATCTTCAACACCTATACTGTTCAATGAGATACAAGGACAACCTCAACCTGTTCAAGACCTTGCTAACCAGTTTCCCTTACCCTGGTCCGCCTACGTGCGACTGCTATCAGTCAAGAGCCCAGAGGCTCGGACTTTCTATGAGACCGAGGCTCTGCGGCTGGGGTGGTCCGTCCGGCAATTGGACCGCCAGATCGCCAGTCAATTCTACGAGCGTATAGCGCTCTCGCGGAACAAAGCCGCCATGCTGGAGAAAGCGGAGAACTCCGAACCCAGCGATTTGGTGGCACCCGAAGAAACCATCAAGGACCCGTTCGTTCTCGAATTCCTCGACCTCAAGGACGAATACTCCGAGTCAGAGTTGGAGGAAGCGCTCATCCATCGCCTCACGGACTTCCTCTTGGAGTTGGGCGATGATTTTGCCTTCATCGGCCGCCAGCGCAGGCTTCGTATCGACGACACATGGTTTCGGATCGACCTTATTTTCTTTCATCGCCGTTTGCGAGCGCTTGTAATCGTGGACCTCAAGGTCGGTAGATTCAGTTACGCGGACGCTGGGCAAATGCACCTCTATCTGAACTACGCCAGCGAGCACTGGATGAATCCCGACGAGAACCCGCCAGTCGGCCTCATTTTGTGCGCCGAAAAGGGAACGGCTGAGGCCCATTACGCACTCGACAATCTACCCAATAAGGTGCTCGCCGCCGAGTATCGGACTGTCCTTCCAAACGAAGAACTCATCGCCGAGGAACTTGAACGCTCCCGCCTGGAACTGGAAAAACGATCAGGTTCGCAAACATTTTCTTCTAACTCCTAGACGACTCACGGCCCATCAGCCTCCGTGTTTCGGAACTGCACGTAAACTCGACGAGGCAGCAAAGGCGCAAGGTTCGTGTTTCTACGACCGCCCTGGATGTTCGCTCCGGCGTTATCCCCGAGCCCTCTTCTTCTTCAGCTCTATTGCCTTCGCTAATTGGTTCTCAAAGGCCGGGTCCTTTTCTAGCACCTCTACAACAGTGACGCTGGAGGAATGCACAACGGAGTGGCCGACATCAGACAGTTGATGCGTGCCCTTGTTGTCCTTCAGCCACTCCTTCAATGAGGCTTTGCGAATAGCCGAGGAAACGCTGGGTTCTTCTCGCACTGCGAAGAAGCGATACGACATGAACGAGATTGAAAACTCCGAAGCAAGCCCTGGAAAGCCGCTCACATCCCTGAGTTCAGCATGCCAAGGAAGCGGAGGAATTTCCTGGGTCCCTGGCGGGACCCTATATCTGCAATCCTTCGCTGGAGTCGGGATCAACAACTGGAGAAAAAGGTGAAGCCCTGGAGGGCACTTCTCTCTGCCGAGAATATATTGCCGAGCTTCCTTGAACACCGCAAGCGGCCAACCTCTTGTTCGAGCTACGTTGTACCCAAGCTTCAGGACTAGCCTCAAGAGTTGATCGAAGTCATAGCTGAATCGAATCCGATCCCCAGGGTGAACGATCTTCGAGAAATATTGCTGGCTCAGCGAAGCTAGGTATGTATCCAACAGTGACAGAGGGCCGTTGTTGCAAACAGCACAGACATCACCTATTTCCTGAGCATTCGGAATTGCTTTGTCTTCGGTCGGAGTCTTGACGATTGAAATCGTTGGTCCTAGCGTCTTGACATAGCACTCGGGAATGACGTGCTCATTCGTCAGGTCCGTGGTGCCGTCGCAAAACGCACAACTTCTTTTCTTCTCCACCACTCATCCTGTCGCTACTAACCCTGCCAAGGCCGCGATGCTCTTTGGTCCGTGGCACCGAATAGCCCGATGACCGTTTTCTGGTGGAAACTCCCAGAATGCAACACCCTTCAGACGCTGTGCCCAATCAACTTCGCCGGTCGTGGGCGAGCAGTACACCATGACTCTCCACAGGCCTCCTCCGCTCAGTCCGCCAAAACTCTTTGGCATGTTTAGAGCATTGGTGTCCAATTGCAGATCAAAATAATCGTGCTCACCGCGTTCTTGAGATTGCGGATCGGCAGAGCACATAAGTGTCTGGACATCAGCGTGACTCTGAGTGAAGACTCCGAGTTCCTTCGGCGTGCCCATGACGAACCAACACTCCAGACAGTCCACACCCAAAAGCCTGGGTGGGGCCTGCACGTCCTCGAAAACGTGATACGCCTTGATGCCTCCAACGCGTTCTGGGGGAATACGAAGCATCGCAAGATCGGGTCCCCATTCGTTCCATCCTGCATCATCAAGCGGGAGGGTCGTGGGAATGATTGCAGCAACGTCTGTAAGATGCTGATGATCTATGTTGTCGGTCATAGTGATTCCCACCTTCACCGCAGACTTAAGAACCTTCTCCCACACGTGCGCTGCGGTCAATATGTAGTGAGACCCTCCGCAAAGGACAAGGGTACCGGAGCCGGCTAACTCCAAGCGATCCTTCCCCTTCTCATCAAAGACTCCGAATAGTGTTACCGCTGAACTTCCGAGACTACGCATGATGCTTGAGCACAGGCCTTCCTCATGGGCTCGGAGCATAGCCTCGATTACACTGAGTTCACACATGAGTTCTCAAAACCATACCACTTTTTGCCGTGATCATCCCTGGGGAGATACGCAGCTCGCTCCGGCGCAGAATCCAATGGCTTCTCTACCGAAGATTTACAATCCTTCCGAATCTAGGAGAAGAGCGTAGCCTATGAAAGCGATGCCCATCCGAAACACGGGCAAACTGATATCGTGTGTATGCCGATACAATGTGCCAGAGGTCGGGCCATCACCTATGAATCTGATTAAGTCCAAAAGGCGCGTTGCAGACCACGGGGAGGTGTTCACGCCTCAGTGGCTGGTCGAAAAGATGCTTGACCTGGTCAAGGGCGAGACCGAGCGCATTGACTCTCGTTTCCTGGAGCCTGCGTGCGGAAGCGGGAATTTCCTTGTCCCAGTCTTGCAGCGTAAACTGGCCGCCGTAGAGATAAAGTTTGGGAAAACCGAGTTCGAGCGGCGACAGTACTCCCTGTTGGCGCTTATGTGCGCCTACGGGATTGAACTCTTGGCGGACAATATCGCTGAGTGCCGCGCGAACATGCTTGAGGTCTTTGCCGACTACCTGAATCTGGATGAAACGGATGAACTTTATATGGCCGCTTCCTATGTCCTGTCCCAGAATCTCGTGCACGGTGACGCCTTGACGATGCTCATGTATGACGGACAGCCCATTACCTTTGCCGAGTGGGGCTATCTAGGCAAAGGCAAGTTCCAGCGGCGCGACTTCCGCTTTGAAGTTCTTACGCAAATGTCTTCCTTCACTCGGGAAGGCTCGCTCTTCGCCCATCTCGGCAAGCATGAGATCTTCACGCCGCTCAAGGCATATCCGCCAATGACTGCACGTGAGCTTGCTCGTTCGACTTTCGACAATGGCTTGGGGAAGGCCATATGAACGATCAGGCGAGCTTTTCGCTTCGCGGGCGCAACCCCGATGTTTTGACCTGCATCGCGAATCTCTCCAATGACGAGGTGTTCACGCCACCTGAGTTTGCCAATCGGATGCTAGACACGCTTGCCGAGGCTTGGGGGACGAACAATGGTGGAGCGGACCTGTGGGCTGATAGCACAGTGAAATTCCTCGACCCGTGCACGAAGTCTGGCGTGCTCCTACGCGAGATCGCGAGTCGCCTAAACAAGGGACTAGCCGCACAGATTCCCGACTTACAAGAGCGCGTTGATTACATCCTCACCAAGCAGGTATTCGGTATCGGCACTACCCAGCTTACCAGCTTGCTGGCGCGCCGCAGTCTCTACTGCTCAAAGCACGCAAAAGGCCTGCATTCTATCGCGACTACCTTCGCCAGCGACGCAGGCAACGTCTGGTTTGAGCGCACGGAACACGCTTGGGTGAACGGCAAGTGCCGGTACTGCGGAGCGAATGCGAAGGATTACGAGCGTGGCGAAGGCCTCGAAACCCACGCCTATGCTTTCATCCACACCGACAACATCAAGACTCGGGCAGCCGAGTTGTTTGGAGGCGATATGCAGTTCGACGTAATCATCGGAAATCCACCGTATCAACTCGGCTCAAGCGGCGGGGATTCCCAGGGCAGCTTCGCAATGCCTATCTATCAGAAGTTCGTCCAGACCGCGAAGAGTCTAGACCCGCGATACGTCGTCATGGTGACGCCATCGCGATGGTTCGCCGGTGGGCGAGGGCTTGATGACTACCGCTCCGAGATGCTTTCGGATACTCATTTACGTGAACTTGTCGATTTTCCAGACGCGACCGACGCGTTTCCAGGCATGGACATTTCAGGTGGGGTCTCGTACTTTATCTGGGATCGTTCGCACGATGGCCCTTGCAATGTACAGACGTTGAGCGCGGGAGTGTCTAGTGGTATTGTTGCGCGGCGTCTAGACGCGTACAACGTGCTCGTTCGCTACAACGCGGGTGTTTCTATTCTCGAAAAAGTGTGGCCCAACGGGCTCGATTTGAATAAATCGCTTGCAGTCAAGGTGTCTCCCACGCAGCCGTTTGGCCTGAGAACCTCTTACCGTGGCATGCCTACAGCGAAAGGCTTGCGCAAGGCAGTCGTGCTTCGATCTAGCGAGGGTGAATCGTGGATCGACCGTGCTGACATTCCTAGGAATCAGGAATGGATCGATCAGTGGAAAGTAATTCTTGGGCTTGCATATGGCGAGCGCGGGCCTTTCCCTTACTGGATTACCTCATCGCCTGAAATTCTCGGCCCAGGGACTGCGTGCACAGAGACCTACTTAGTCATTGACCGCTTTGAAAATGAGGCAAAAGCTAAGATGTTCGCGAATTACCTTCGCACCCGATTTGTAAGGTTTTTGATATCCCTCCAAAAGTACACGCAGCACCTATACAGCGATCGCTTCTCATTCGTTCCCGATCTACCAATGAGTAATACGTTGACTGACGAGAAGCTATACAAGAAATTCGATATCACGCCGAGCGAAGTCACGTTCATAAACAGTATGATCCGCCCGATGGAAGAGGGCGATGAGTAAGACTATCGAGGAAATCCTTGCACCTAAGCCGGGCGCTCGGCCGCCTCGCATCTACGCTTATTCAATCAATGACAAGGCACACAGAGGCCTTCTCAAGGTAGGCCAGACAACACGCAATGTGAAGCAGCGCATCGCCGAACAGGTCAAGACCGCCGCCATCAAGAATTACAAGATTGAATTGGACGAATCTGCCGAGCGTGACGACGGCACCATCTTCAGTGACCACAACGTGCGAGCCGCGCTCGTTAGGAAGAAGTTCGCGAACCCCGAACTGGAGTGGATGCGCTGCTCCCTCAAAGACCTGCGAACCGCACTCACCGAACTGCGCACGGGGCACCGTTTTACCGGCACGCATCACCAGACGTTCAAGATGCGTCGAGAACAGACCGAGGCAGTCGGCAAGACCTTCGATTATTTTCACTCAATTTGGTCTGAGGATCAGCATGCCGTCCCGCGTTTCTTGTGGAACGCGAAGATGCGCTTCGGTAAAACCTTCACTACGTATCAGCTCGCTCGCAAACTTGAAGCTAAGAGAGTACTGGTAGTGACCTTCAAACCTGCGGTGGAAGACGCCTGGCAGACGGACCTTGAGAGTCATGTGGATTTCGAAGGCTGGCAGTACCTCTCCCGCAACTCCGAGCTCGATCCCACGGAAATCAATTCAAAAAAACCGGTCGTTTACTTCGGCTCTTTTCAAGACCTGCTCGGGCGCGACAAGACGGGAAATATCAAGGCGAAGAACGAATGGCTGCACGCGGTGAATTGGGACCTCGTGGTATTTGACGAATACCACTTTGGCGCTTGGCGGGATACTGCGAAGGAGCTGTTTGAGGGCGAGGAAGAAGCCGTTGCGCAGAAAGAAGCCAACCTCGAATACGGGGCCGCGCTGGGAGATGTGAACGAAGACCTGGGAGTGCTTTCGGAGAAGGAAACCGAGTTTCTACCGATCACAACCAAAGCCTACCTCTACCTCTCCGGAACACCGTTCAGGGCGCTGGCAACGGGCGAGTTCATCGAAGAACAAATTTTCAATTGGACTTATACCGACGAACAGCGAGCAAAGAAAAAATTCGCCGATAAAAACCCAGACAAGTGGAATCCATACGGCGCATTACCGCAGATGCGCTTGCTTACCTACCGGATGCCGGACGAACTGCTCGCGGTCGCGAGCGCCGGAGAGTTCAACGAATTCGACCTTAACGAGTTTTTTGCGGCTACGGGCACAGGAAAAGGCGCGCAGTTCAAGCACAAGAGCGACGTACAAAAATGGTTGCAGATTATCCGAGGCCAGTACATGCCGAAGGAGGTGGAGGGCCTCAAGACGGGCTCGGGTGCACCGTTCCCTTATTCCAACGTGCGACTTCTGCAATACCTGCAACATTCTTTCTGGTTTCTGCCAAACGTCGCAGCGTGCCGGGCAATGGCGAATTTGCTGGCCGAGAAACACAATGTCTTCTGGCATGAGTACAAGGTCGTCACGGCAGCCGGCGTGGACGCTGGTATTGGCTTGGAAGCATTGCCGCCTGTGCGCAAGGCCATTGGGAGTGGGTTCACGACTAAGACCATCACATTGTCGTGCGGAAAACTCACCACTGGTGTGACAGTGCCGCAATGGTCTTCGATCCTGATGCTGCGCAACCTAAAAAGCCCTGAAACCTACTTTCAGGCCGCCTTCCGCGTGCAGTCTCCATGGTCCATTCAGAACCCGAATGGTGACGACCCGAACGAGGAAGAAATCTTAAAACCGCTTTGCATTGTGTTCGACTTTGCGCCCACACGCGCGCTTCGTCAGCTCTCCGACTACGGCATTGGACTTTCGCCCAACGAATCAAATCCCGAAACCGCCGTCAAGGACCTCGTCTCGTTCCTGCCCGTGCTGGCATACGATGGCGCGAACATGACTCAGGTCGATGCTGGCGGCATCCTGGACATCGCGATAGCAGGCACCTCGGCCACGTTGCTGGCGCGCAAATGGGAGAGCGCACTGCTGGTGAACGTGGACAACGAAACGCTGCGACGAGTCCTTGATAACCCCGAGGCAATGGCCGCTGTGGAACGCATTGAGGGGTGGCGCTCGTTGGGCGACAACATCATCGAGACCATCATCAACAAGAGCGAGAAGGTCAAGGAGCTCAAGAACAAGGCCAAAGGCACGGACCTGACCGAGAAACAGGAGAAGCAGCTCACCGAGGAGGAGAAGGAATACAAGTCCAAGCGCAAGCTCGTGCAAGAAAAGCTGATCAAGTTCGCGACCCGCATCCCTGCGTTCATGTATCTGACCGATTTTCGCGAGAACACGCTGCAGGACGTGATCACCAAGCTAGAGCCGGACTTATTCCTAGCCGTCACCGGCCTGACGGTGAAGGACTTCCATCTGCTCGTGCGCTTGAAGGTGTTCAATACTGAGCAGATGAACCAGGCGGTGTTCGCGTTCCGACGCTACGAGGATGCCTCCCTGCGGTACATGGGCATCGAGAGCCACGAAGGGCTCACACACTATGGGCTCTATGACACAGTGGTAGGGAGAGAGTAAGGCCATAGCGGCTCAGGGATGACGAGCAGACTTTGTGTGCCGCCGGTCTCCCAGGCCTGCTGGCCACCGTGACATCTGTCGACTGACGGTCGGTCACTCGAAAATGCAACGGGCGCTGGGTTGAGAATTACCGTCAGTGCCTACTGTGTGCTAACTTCCCATCCGTAACAGCCATCTGTCATCTCAAACGGAAGGCTACGCCATCTTTTTTTCACTCCTCCCTCTTCCGGGTGGACGCCGCTTGGCCGCGGCTCGGACGGGCGTTTCGGACTGCGCCGGTTTCGCGCCAAACCATAAATCAAAAGCGGTTTGTCACTCACCGCGCTTTCACTCACGCCCTGCCACCCTCCTTCGGCCTCCGTTCTGTCCCTTTCACCGTTCCGCCTTGTTTCTTCCCGCTGCCGCTCAAGTGAAGAAAGAAACAAGCCGGAAACGGCGGAAAGGGAAAAAAACATGAAATTAGAAGAAGTCAACACACGAACGAAAGAGGCCGTGGATTTCCTCGTTGCAGCATTGGAGTCCGGTCACAGTGAAGTCCTCACCACCTACCTCGGAGCAATGGCGAAGTTTCACACCTACAGCTTCGGCAACATCATGCTCATCGCACGCCAGAAGCCCGACGCTACCAACGTGGCCGGACTTCGGACATGGAACTCGCTTGGCCGCTTCGTTAAACGGGGAGAAAAAGGCATTTTCATTCTCGCCCCGATGGTCGGAAGACGAAGCACCAAGGACGTAGCGACCGACGAGCCGAGTGAAGACGCAACAACGGATGGTAAGCGGACGCTGTACGGCTTCCGGGCCGTCTATGTTTTCGACAGATTATCTCGTGATTTGCGGCCGAGCCTTTGCGCGCTCGATGTAGTACGCGAGTGCCACTTTAGAAAGTCCCCTCGATAGCTGCAAGCACATCATCGCTCAACTCCTTTGCCCTGTGCAATGTTCCCTGATGAGGGGTTCCAGCTATTGTCCACCAATCCGGGTTCTGAGCGCGAAGGCCTGATTTCATCAACTAAGACGAAACTGGGTGGAGTTGCGCCGGGTGCCGAAGCGCATGGACGCACCCGTCACCCGTTAACACATAAATCTTCTCGTCCCTTACGTCCACAGGTGCGATGCCACCACAGGTGTCGTTGCTTACGCTAAGGCGGCAAAGCAATGTTCCCGTCGCTGGACGAAATATATCTACTCCCTGCAGATGGGACAAATACAGAAGCCTCGTAGTCGGCGCATATCGAAAACAGTGGCAGTATGCGACAAACGCTCTGGTTCGCTGAACGCCCGACGCTGCTATGAAAGCCATCTTTTGGGATTTCTTTTCCAAGGCCGCCATTTTTTCTGCTTCGACTTTCCCGGACGGCAGCGTTGCGCAGGGAAGGTCGGGCCAAAACGTGACGATCATACTTCGAGGAGTGGTATCAGCTTGCTGGGCCTTAAGGTCATTCCATGAGAAACGACGTCGAACTCTTCCAGTCCTTGGATTGAGTAAGTACAGCGAATCGGAGACTACTAAGACAGAGTTTTGGTGAACCAGCGGCCCAAAGGTCGAAGGGCCGTCCAATTCTTGCTTCCATGCCAATTTCCCCGACAGGGCCTCGTATGCAACAGCGGTTTTGGCATTCGTTGAAACTATCACCATGCCATGCATCAGGACCGGTGTGGAGTTGACATCATCGTTGACTGCTCTGTTCGTGCGTCGTTTCCAAATTATCTTGCCGCTTTCGGCGTCCAGGCAGTGTAAATAACCCTTTCTGTCCCCAATGTAGACGCGATTGTCGTCCGCCGACGGAGAGGAATAAATTGACTCACCTTCAGTGCCGTGCGGACAGAATGACCAGAGCGTTTCTCCGGAGTCTGGGCGGAAAGCAAAAAGCGTATTGGAGGTCTTTGCGAATAGTTTTCCCCCGTGAAGGTGAACCGAGGCGTCCGCGTATTTCGGCAGTTCACGTCGCCAAATTAGCTTCCCACTCTCTCGGTCTAATGCGCAGATTGCGCCCGGAGCAAACACTGAAACGAAAAGCTTGTCTTGGGTTGCGAGTGGATTCGGGCGGTTGTTGGAGGGCGGAAGTACACCAAACTTCACGTCGGGCAGTTTGGTACTCCAGACTGTCAGTTCTCGAAAACGAAACGTGCGCGGCTGCTTCTTTCGTGTAGAGGTCATTGCAGCATAAGCAAACCACGACACCGCCCTGATGCGCAAGATAACGGGCCGCTCCGCCCTACTGTTGTAACATCGCGTTACACTCATCGATCGGGTCGCGGCGTGATTGACGAGATCCGCATGAATCATCTTGACGCCGTCCACGCGCGTCTCCCACGGCATGCCGCACAGTCGACAATTACCCGACTTCAGAAAGCCCGTTCGATGGCAGCGGCCACATCGTCGCTCAATTCCTCCGCTCTCTGCAACGCTCCCCTGATCCTCACGAGCTCCATCTCGCGCGCCGCGATCTGTCCGGCAGGTTCGCTGTGACTTCGCGCAGCCACCAGGCTGCGCTCGTGGCTGAGGAGCATGCGCCGAAAGATCGGCACCGCACTTTTCTTCGGCTGCGCATGCGCACAGCCAAGGCAGATCAATCCCTTCGGACAGTGCTCTCCGGTGGGCAAAGCGCAGAGGTGCGTGCCCATGTCTCGCAGGTTGCAGTTCGTGGCGAAGACCGCCCATTCCTCTGCAGTCGGGTTCTTCAGACCGTCCTCACCGTAATAGGCGTTATAGAGACTGCGCACGGTCTTGCGATACTCCTCGATGAGCTGACTAGGGTAGAGCTTGGCGTAGATCATCACGGTGTCCGGAGAGGCGTGCCCGAGCAGCGCTTGAATAATGTGCACGGGCGTGTTGTTGTTCAAATGTTCGGATGCAAAGACGCGCCGGCAATCGTGCGGCAGCAACGCGAGAGGAGAACCGTCCGAGCGGCGGGCTTCCGCGGTGATCGAGACCTCGCGGATGCGGCTGCGAATGGTCTGAATGCCAGCGGTGCTGGGATGGCGAATGCCCTGGATCAAGTACGGCGCTGGAGGGCGAGGACGCTTCTCCAGCAGATCCCAGTGATCACAAACCGGGACCGACTCGCTGTTGTAGAAGCGTTTTACGTATCGGATGATCTCGGCCAGGACACGACCGAGCCCGTCGCCGATGGGGATGACACGAGCGCGATCAAACTTCGACGGCTTGATGTGCAGGAGGTAATAGATGCGGCCGTCGGGCATCTTTCGCTTAAGAATGTCGAATGTGGTCAGTTCGCTCGCCTCTTCGATGCGCAACCCGCTCTGTACGAGCAGCTCCAGGAGGGCCCAATCCCAGAACGTATCCACCTCGTCTGACCACGGGTAGCCGCGCGTGGTTGTGACCTTCGGTGCTGCCGCGAGCGCAGCTTTCCATCGCTGAAGGGCGAAGGCGCGAATCTTCGGCATCTCGCGCTCCAGATCGAGCACCGTCGCGGTGATGCGAGCTCGGGTGCGTTCGCGTGCTTTTTCGAAGCCGTACCCGAGAAACATGTGCCGCGTCACCGGAATCGTGCGCGGAGCGAAGTGCTTGAAGGGAGAGTCGGGTTCGGTTGCCCAGGCGCAGAGGTCGGAAAAGAAAACGCGCAGGTCCACAAGCCAGCTGTGTGCGGTTGGACGTACCTCTTCGCCGGCTCCGGGGCCGCGCTGAACGGCGCGAGCGCGTGTAATCGCGTGCGGGATGTAGTCGCGGACGTGCCGCGGCAGAATCTCGGAGCAGCGCTTCACACTGGGATGCTTATCCCGAATGAACCGCCAAAAGTGTGCGAGGGCAATGACTTTATGTCGCAGCGTCCGATAGACATCGCTGACTCGGGCTTCGTACGTTTCCAGATAGAGAATGACGACCTGCTGGAAACGATCCGGTAGGCCGGCGTTCTCAACCAGTTCCGACGCCGTCATTCGCTGTTTCCTGCCGTGGCGGGCAGAGCCTCGCTTCGGCGTCCGAGAAAACACGCCGACGGAGCAGAGTGCGGCGTCGAGCGCGTCCGTCCCTTTCGACCAGCGAGCGGACAGCAGCTTCAGATCGTCATCCTTTATATAGTGGAGGCTGTCGTAACCGCGAGCGAGCAGGAGCCGCAGCCCGTTGCAAACAGCGAGATGACGATTAAACGATGAAGTCCAGGTAATCGTAGCGGTTGCGCTGAGGAGCGCACGGTGTTGCTGCGCGAGCGGGTGATCTTCTGGCAAGTGCGCGATCCACTGGTTAACGCGTACGTCGGCCAGCATGTCCAGACTCGGAACGATCATCCGGGCGGATATTAGGACGCGTGCACCCCAAGTCCAATAGTTACCGCCGGGACGGTTGACCCCAGCCTTCCACTTCGGCCAAACCCCCTTCTCGAAATCGTTCCAGCGCTGTTGCAGGGTTGATCCGCTGCAGCGATCGAGAGCATCGGCCAAGTACCGACAGACTGCCCGCATCTTCGATCTCTCGAAACTGTTCGGCATGCGGAAATGGGTTGTGACCTCGTGAACCACCGCGAGCAGCGTATCTCGGTCGTGGCGTTGACCTGCCAGCGCCTCTGCTTTCTGGAATGCCGTCATCTTTTTTATTACGCTCCTTGTTCTCTCCGCGTTTCAAACCCCTCATTCCCTCGTTCGAAACCCATAGCAGAGACGGCCCTTTCCGCCGTCAAGGGTAAAGCTGTCGCCAGCCACAAACCGGCTGCCCTGTGACTGCTCGGGCCGCTCTGCACAACACCTCTCCATTACGAGGGAATGAAGTTTTTTAAACGCTCGTAAAGGAGAAAAACAATGCAGCGAACCGAAAAACAAGACGTCTACATCCGGATTACCAACCAGATCGTCAGCCACTTGGAAAAAGGTGTCAGGCCTTGGGTTAGACCGTGGAATGCCGAACATGCAGCAGGACGGATTACGCGCCCACTCCGCCACAATGGGAAGCCTTACAGCGGAATCAACGTTCTCTCTCTGTGGGCGAGCGCCATGGCACAGAACTTCGCGGCGCCCATTTGGATGACCTTCAAACAGGCATCGGAGCTTGACGCCCACATTCGCAAGGGCGAGAAAGGCTCGCTCGTCGTCTACGCGGACAGCATCACGCGGAGGGAGACCGACGAAAAGACTGGCGACGAAATCGACCGGGAAATCCCATTCCTTAAGGGGTACACCGTTTTCAATGTCGAGCAGATCGAAGGCCTGCCGGAAGTTTATTACGCGAAAGCCGCACCTACACTCGACCCTGTGGTCCGCATCGATCACGCGGAAAAGTACTTCGCAGCCTTGGGAGCAACCATCCGACACGGCGGAAATCGAGCGTTCTACGGTATCGCCGCCGATGCGATCCAGATGCCGCCATTCGAGAGTTTCCAAAACGCTGACAGCTATTACGCGACGCTTGCCCATGAATGCACCCACTGGACAGGCAGCAAGACCCGGCTCGACCGTGACTTCGGCGGGCATCGCTTCGGAAGCGAAGGTTACGCTGTCGAGGAACTGGTTGCCGAACTTGGGGCCGCGTTCCTGTGCGCCGACCTGGAGCTTGCTCTTGAGCCCCGCGAAGATCACGCGTCCTATATCGCAACGTGGTTGAAAGTGCTGGCAGCTGACAACCGAGCTGTGTTCACTGCCGCAGCCCACGCACAACGTGCCGCCGAGTTTATCAACAGCAGAGCCACGCAGGCCGCCGCGCAAGTCACCACGACTTGCGCGGCGTGAGGTAGGTGGAGACATCATCGCTGACATCAAGAATCTCCATCGGCCGGCTCGACACGGCGCGTCCTGGGAGCCCGCCTAACTTCGGCGGGCGAACCGGCGCCTTGTGCAATGACACGCTCTAGTTCCACGATCGTTTCATCGTCATAAGCGAAGGCGTACTGTGCAGCTTTAGCTGAGGGCCACGAGCGTTGCTTCGCGGTGCGCTCGGTGCTGGACTTCGCCGCCGCCAAGGCACTGACCATCGCATGCTGATCGACGCGCAGGTACAGATCGGCTGTCGTGCTTAGGTGTGAATGCCCGAGAATCTCCTGCGCGACCTTGAGGTTGCCGGTGGTTTCGAGTACGCCTTGCGCGAGCGTGTGACGGAACAGGTGCGGATGAACCGAGATACCTGCTTTTCGGCCGATGTAGCGCAGGGCCGACTCAAAGCTCGCATAGCGAAGCGGCTTGCCTTGACCCTTCCGTGATGCGATCCAAACGGCATGAACGTCCGGCGCTGCGCGGCGCTCGGTGCGCAAGTACTCTTCGTAAATCGGCCAGAAGTCGTCGGTGACGGGCACACGGTGTTGGTCGCGCGCACCCTTCAGCCGCACGGTGATGAAGCGCCGCTTGCGATCGACATCCTCCAGTTCCATGCCCAAAATCCCGTGTCGGCCGGCGACTGCACTCCAATCGCCGATGCGCTGTCCGGTGCGAGACAGCAACATCAGAATCGCTTTATCGCGATAGGACACCGCGATGTCGATCAGCTTCTGAATCGCCGTAGGCTCTAGAACCTTCGGAAGTGTCCGCGGAATACGGCGGCGGAAGCCATCACGTTGTCGCTTGCGCGGCGGCAAGTCGCGCCCGATCATCCCGTGACTCAGCACTTGGGTCAGAGGGTTCCCGGAGGCTGGGTTGATGCGGCCTTTCCATGGACCGCACCCATCTTCGGTATCGCGGCGAATGCAGTACTCAAAATATGACGCGAGCACGCTCAGCCGATGGTTGATCGTGCGTGGCTGTCGGGGCTTCTGTGTATCCCGCGCGCCGATTGCACCCTGTGTCGTGCCTCGCGCGAACTCGGTGATGTAGATGCCGACAGCCTGACGCGTGACGTGGTCGGGATCTCCTCCCGAAGCGTGCAGCCAACTGAAAAAATGCGCGAGGCCAATCGCGTAAGCGCGCTGCGTGTAGACAGAACAATCACGCAAGCTCAGCTCCATTAGAAACTGGTCGCACGATCCAACGCCGGCATCCTTCGAGTCGCAAACACCGAATGAGGCGCCGAATCGTTCGGTTGTTCTCAGGACCTTGTAAATCGACATAGCAGCCATCTTCGCTTGACTGCTATCGAGAAGTACATCTACTCGCGTACTACATCGAGCGCGCAGAGGCTCGGCCGCAAATCACGAGATAAGATGTCAGCCAAACCGAAGGCAAGGAACTCCCAACACTGACCGAAGTCAACGGCGACGTGAGCGGATACCGCGAACGCCTGTTCAAGTTCGTTGAAGCGCAAAGCATCGAGATTAGTTTCTCCGAAAGAATTGCTCCCGCAAAAGGTCTCTCGTATGGCGGCAAGATCAAGTTGCTTTCCGGGATGCAGCCAGCCGAGGAGTTCTCGACGCTTGTGCATGAGATCGCTCACGAAATGTTGCATCGTGGCGACCGCCGCACCCTTACCACCAAACAAGTCCGCGAGACCGAAGCCGAAGCCGTGGCCTTTGTGGTTTGCCAGTCTGTCGGGCTTGAGAACGGAACCTCATCCCAGGACTACATCCAGCTTTGGCATGGAGACGCGAATCTCCTGCGCGAGAGCTTGGAAGCCGTTCAACAAACCGCTGCCGTGATCCTCGGGGGCATTGCCCCCGAGCCAGCGGCACTCGCGGCAGCCGCATAACACGCCAACCCCTGCACCGTTTGGTTTTTAGGCCCGACGTGTGCGCTGAGTCCTTGAACACCTAACCAAAGACACATGAGAGGAGAAAAGATCATGCCGAGTACGCAAAATGCAGTCAACAATCACGAATACCGCAGCGTTGCCATCACCGCGCTTGCGGAGTCACCCACCAATCCCCGCAAACGCTTTGATGCCAAGAGCCTTGAAGAACTGGCCGCTTATGTGCCCAAGCACATAAGCGGCCTTTTGTGTCGTTGGTGATTTTGTGGCCGAGAACCCCAAACGGCGCACGGGAACTGGTGGTGCCCGCGCCGAAGGACACATAACGACTACAGGGAGTTGAGCCATTTCAGCAGTTCCTCATCTTTGCGCCAGCCATCACTTCGGCGCGATGGCACCGAAGTTGCGGCGGGCGGAAGGCAAGCCGCAACTGCGGCCATCTTTCCTCTCAGGGTGATTTCCGCATAGCGGTAGGTCGTTTCTAAGCTGACATGTCCCAGCCATGCCCGGATTACATTGACATCGACCCCCTGCTCCAGAAGTCCGACTGCTGTGGAATGGCGGAAGACATGAGGAGAAACCCCACGATATTTCCTTTCCGGAGTGGAGCGGCGTAAGCCGGCAGTGTGTCGTTTAACGATTTTGTAAATCCCGAATCGTGTCAGCGGCTTTCGCTGGCGAGACATAAATAAAGGAGAAGGCTGGTTTCCCTGAACGTCAGCGATTAACCTCTTCAACAGTTCGGCCGTTTCGGGCCAAAGCGGGCAACTTCTCCATTTATCGCCCTTCCCATGCAGTCGGATGCGCAAGGGCCCATCGAGATCCACATCGGGAATGCGCAGGTCGGCGATCTCCTGCACCCGTGCTCCGGTGTTATAGAGGACCATAAAAATAGCTCGATCGCGAAGCGAAAGGTTTCCTTGCCGCGGCAGGCTCTTGAACAGAGCCTCGATTTCGTCGTGCTCCAAGTAATCAGTTTGAGGCGGCGCGGCGCGTTTCATCGGAATCGCCTCCACGCGTTGAGCTTCCGCTAGCATCTCGGGATACTGGAGGCCGACATACCGGTAGAAAGTATGCAGAGCGGCAAGCCTCTGATTGCGTGTGCTCACGTGATTTCCACGCGCGACCTCGATCATTTGCAAGAAGTCGAGCACTCGCTGTGCTGACAGGTCTGACAGGATCAGCCGTGTGATCGGGCGCCGACAACTGCTTGCTGCGTAGGCCAGGAACAGTTTTAGCGTGTCGCGATAACTTCGAACGGACCCCGGCCGGAGCCCCTTCTGCGTCTTCAGGTAGTCTTCAAAGAATGCAAATATCACCTGCCCCACGCTCTTCATCGGCCGCCTCCTTTGGGAGCCAGAACCTGGAAGCGTTGAGCAGCTTGATGCAACAGTTCCTCAGTAATGGTCAGGTACACAGCCGTTGAGTTGGGATCGACATGCCCCAAGAACGTAGCGAGGTGCATGAGGCGGCAGTTAGGATCGATGCCCTGACGGTACCAGCGAAGCAGCGTGGCTACGGCAAATGAATGCCTCAGATCATGGAGTCTGGGCGGGGACACGCCTGGTGGAATGCGTAGTTGAAGTTTGGGTAGAAGGCTGTGAAAAGTTTGGCTGATTGTCCCCTCGTGAATGCAGCCGCGCTTGGTGAAAGAGAACAGCGGCCGTTCGGGCGCAGCATTGCTGCCGTGTCGTTGGTCCACGTAGCGCCTGAGACGGAGCGCCAGATTCGGGCCCAAGGGCACGATTCGGCTTTTGCAAAACTTGGTTTCCCGGATGAAGAGCAAATCACGACTGAAGTCGGCATCGGCCAGCGTCAGCCGAACTACTTCGCCTACTCGGAGTCCCAGGCCGTATAGCAAAGCGAAGATCGTCTCGTAAACCAGGCCTCGATACCTTGCCATTGGGTTGTCCGGCAGACTTCGTCCTACGGCGAGTAATTGCTTTGCAGTGTCGAGATCGAACAGATATGGAATCCGGCCTCCAGTTTCAGGGCGAGGAGAGGCAGTAACGGGATTCCGTTGTATCCATTGCTGCATGACAGCGAAGGCGAAGAAGCGATGAACGACTCCAAGAAGATGGTTGTAGCTGCGTGGGCTAACGCGGGGCCGAGATTTCAGAAAGTCATTGATTAAGGCGCCGTCGATTGCTGACCAATCGGCGATATGGCGGCTCTGGAGGTAACGGTCGAAGAGACGCAACACTTCGGCATCGGCGCGATACTTGCGATTCAAGGCTCGCTTGTACTGCACAAACTGGCCCAGGAAGGAAGCCAGAGAGCTCAGGAAAACGGGAGAGTTCATAATTCCTCCCCATCGCCCATGGCGACTTCCCGCAGGGATGCGATTGCAACCTTGCTGTACACGCGAGTGGACTCCGGCGAGCGATGTCCCACATAGTCGCCGATTGTCTTTAGTGGAAACTCAGCATCGATCAAACGTTGCACGCAGGTGTGCCGAAGCGTGTGCGATCCCGGCCTGCGTACTTGAATCCCCGCGTTGTGAAGATAAAGCGCAACACTGGATGACACGGCCGCGGAGGTGATCGGAGCTTGCGGCGCGTAGATGCGGAAAAACAGATGGCGATCCTCGGTTTTAGGCCGGCCATGCTTGAGATAGTCGATGATCGCTTCTGCGACAACTCCCGCCAGAGGATAAACTGTGGCGTGTCCTGCTTTGCGCGCCAGGACCTGAAGTCGTTCGCGCTTCCAGTCAACATCGTCCAGAGTCAGCCTTGCGACCTCATGCGCCCGCAGGCCATAGGTCACCAAAAGAAGCAGAATCGCATAGTCTCGGCGTCCCCGAATCGTCCTTCGCTCCACTGCTTCCAACATGCGGCGGACTTCATCCCACGTGATGGAACGTGGCACATCGTCAAGTCGATATATCTGTGGAGTTCCCACGGCTCCGCTGAGATCCCGACTCGTGATTTGCTCGCGGTGACAGAACCGCAACAACACGCGCAAATGACAGCAGAGGCCGAGACGCGTGCGGGGAGCCATTTTCGGCGTGTGCTTCACGACGAAAGCGGCCAGAACTGGCGGGGACAACTGGCTAAAGGAACTGACGCCAGTTTGCCTGAGGTACTGAGCAAACTCACTCAGGTGACGACGATAGTTTCGAATGGTACTTTCAGCGAATCCACGTTCGCTGCGCAAATACTCAACAAACCCCGGGACCGCTGATTCGAGTGGAAAGGGGCCTCGCCGGCGATTGCGTGCTACCGGCTCCTTGCAAGCCAGCTGCAGCATCTGTCGTACGCCGCACTCAGCATCGATCGTATGCTTGCGTACCGCAACAGGTGTCTTTGCCTTGGCTCCGTGCTGGTCCAACCACTGCGATACGAACTCCTTTATATAAGCCTTGCAAGAAGCAATTTCTCTGCAGCCTTTCTTCTGTGCGAACTCGGCAAAGTGAAAAAGCAGCGGCAACCGGCGATACACAACAAGGCGAGAGTAACCATGTGCTTGCAGCCATTCCAAGTAGCTCTCAATCTGCGGAGCAAGCCAACTACTACGGACTCTGTCGATGGTTGAGGGCTTAACGTAATAGTCTTCGAGCATGAAAAACCTCCATTCGGAAATCTCCGATGGAGGTCCATGATCCGCCCAACTGCACCCGTTATGTGAAATACTCTGCACTTCAGTTGCTGGGCAACATTGAGTTTCTCTTAAGTTGTCCGACGGCCGGTTCGCAGAAACTGAACCTCAGTGCTGCCGACCATCCACGAGATTGCCGCCGACCACATGCGGCTCGCGTTCAGAATCGGGAACTCTCGGAGTATCGGTTGCGTAAACTATTGCACGGGAGGAATGTGCCTATGCGAATTCTGGCTACCGGTCTGCTTGCCGTGATGCTAGCTACAACGGGGGTTGCCCAGAAGAAGGTGGAAGTAAAGGACCTCCAGGACCACCCTTTCAATGTCGAGTTTCCTTCGGGCAGCCGCCTCCGGATGCACTTGCAATCCGGCGATTTTCGGGTGCTTGGCTGCGACGACAACAGAATCCTCATCCACTTCGAGGGTAAGAACGCCGAGAAAGCGAGAAACCTCACCGTCCAACTCAAGCGATCCGACCACGATGGAGACTTGCGTATTTTTGGGGGCCCGAAAAACGAGCTTCAGGTGACTGTCGAAATCCCGAAGGCCACCGACATCACGGTGCGAATGCGGGGCGGCGATCTGAATGTAAACCGCATTCTGGGGGATCAGGATGTCAAACTAATCGGCGGAAACTTGACGATTGGAGTCGGTAAACCGCAAGAGTACGCGCTCGTTGATGCATCGGTCCGGTTTGGAGATGTTCACGGGGATGCGTTCGGTGATCCCAAGGGCTGGCTCGGTGGCGCGCTCAAGATGGAAGGGGCCGGCAAGTACAAGCTTCGTGCTCACGTTTTTGCGGGGGACCTCACGTTAGTGTCCACTCTCGCTGAACAAGAAGCAACTGGCGAATGGGCGGGTGAGGTCTCACTCGCAAAGGATTGGCAACTGCTGCAGCTTCACGTCGACAGTGCGCAGGATGCGATCAAGGGGACTTTGGATGCTCCGCTCCAAGGCGCGACCGGAATCGAATTGAAGAACTTACATTGGAAAGCTTCAGAGGTGGCCTTTGAGGCTTCGACTCCATTCGGAGAGATGGAATTTAGGGGCGAATTGAAAGACGAGGAATTGCTCGGCGCGGTTAAGAACTCGAAGTCGGGAGAGCAGGCCGGGTCTTTTCGGTTGGTGCATCTGGCCAAGATCAACGCTAGTGCGTACGTCGGCGGATATGACGCAGGTTCAGGTAGGCTGATTACATTTTCCGCATGGCCAGAACAGTCCATTGATCTCACTCGTCTGCTCTTGCAATACACCGACACGCAGACCGGCGAATTTGGTTCTCTGTTTCCAGTCTCGGCGACGAAATTCGTTTCGGGGGGTCCGCTGGCTCGGATTTTTCCGATCGAACTCGAAGTAACGTTCGAAAGGAATCAGCAAGGTGAAATAACGGGCTTGGTTTGGCATGAAGGAGATGCCACGGAGATCCATGCCACCAAGACAGCTCCGTATCGCGAAGAACAGGTCAAGTTTCGCAACAAAGATGTGACCCTGGCGGGCACGTTGGTGGTGCCGCTTGGCCAAGGGCCTCACCCGGCAGTGGTTTTCACGCATGGGTCGGGTCCTCAAATGCGGCAGCGCGGGGTGCTTGAACAGCTTTTAGTTCGTCGTGGAGTTGCCGTTCTGACGTATGACAAGAGGGGCATGGGCGAGTCAACCGGCGATTGGAAAAGCGCCAGTTTCACGGATCTGGCCGACGATGCTGTAGCCGGCGCAGACTTGCTCACAACTCGCTCCGACATCAATCCAGCGAGAATTGGCTTCTGGGGCCTGAGTCAAGGAGGGTGGATCGCACCATTGGCCGCTTCCAGATTTGGGCACGCGGCTTTCGTAGTGGCTGTATCTGGCGGAGGACTCTCTCCTGAGCGTCAGGAAATCCTGGACACTGAATCAGCCCTTCGTGACGCGAATTTTTCAGCCGCCGACATTGATGAGGCTCTGGCATTTCAAAATGCAAAAAACACGTTCATGCGCACAGGGAGCGGCTGGGACGAATACCAAGCCCTGCTTCAGGCAGATAAGGACAAGAGATGGTATGGGTTTGAAACTACAGACGCCTGGGGACCGGAATCGAAGGATGATCCTTACTGGGCCGTGACACGATCGTTTTACTTCTACGATCCTGCCCCCGCAATCCAGAACTTGCGCTGTCCGGTTCTCTTCATCTTTGGCGATCTCGATACTCCAAAGGCCGTGCAAGAGAACGAGGCAAACCTAAGGTCGTGGTTTGAAAGTAGCGGAAATAGAGAGGGCACAATCAAAGTCTTTCCAAACGCCGGGCACAACTTGTTTATTGGGGAATCAGATTATATGGCGACACTGACGAAGCAGCGGTTGCGGTATGACCCTGGGTACCTCGACCTCGTGCGAAGTTGGGTTGCGCATCACTCGGGAATAGCGAAATGATAACCATTCGCCTTGAAAAGCGAAGGGATTTTATTGTCTGCGGACAAATCACGGGCAAACCAGAAATTGAGGTTTAGCGGAGTCTGACAGCCTCAACGGGTCTCACAGCGGCGTATGTACATCGAGTCTCGGCTATCACACGTTATGTGCCCTTTTGAAACGTGAACCGCCCATTCCCACGCGCCGTTTGGCGTCCTCGGCCACAAAATGATGAACGACACAAAAGGCCGCCAGCTTCAAGACCCAAGGGATTCTGGCCCCTCTTCTGGTACGCGAACTGGAGGAAAGCAAGTACGAGGTTGTCGCCGGGGCACGTCGCCTCAGAGCGGCGAAACTCGCAGAACTCGAAAAACTTCCCGTGCGCGTAGTCAAGCTGACCGATGCGGAGGCAATCGAGGCACAGTGCGTTGAGAACCTACAACGCGAGGACATCCACCCGCTAGAGGAAGCTCTGGGTTTCAAATCACTCTTGGAACTCGGAGAACCTGTCTACACCATCGCCACCATCGCCTCACGCGCTGGCAAGAGCGAAGCTTACGTCTATGGTCGCATTCGACTAGCTGACCTGATACCGCCTGTGGCCGAGGCATTTCTGAAAGACGAGATCACCATTGGCCACGCTTTGCTGATCGCTAAGCTCCCGGCTTCGCAACAGCAGGAAGCCTTCGCAGCTGCGTTTCGTGGACAGTGGACAAGCGAAGGCAACACCCAAGTCCTGATTCCAGTGCGCGAGTTGGCAGCGTGGATTGAATCGAACATCTTGCTGCAACTGGCGTCCGCGCCCTTTGATAAGCAGGATGAAACTCTCGTTCCCGAGGCGGGTTCGTGCGCGAACTGTCCGAAGCGAACGGGATTCAACAAGCTACTTTTCCCGGACGTGCGTAAGGATTCATGCACCTCCCCCGACTGCTTCCGAACCAAGATCGACGCTTCCGTGAAAAAGACTCTGGAAGCCAAGCCGGAGCTAATACAGATTTCGGCGGCATGGAACTCCCGCGAGGGCGCTCCCTTGGGGCGGAATCACTATGTGGAGTTGGAGATCAAGAAGCTCAAGCCGAACGGCGCAAGCAGCAAGCTCTCACCCGTTCAGAAACCCTGTGACAAGATGACCGACGCCATCGTCATAGACGGCGGCAAGCGCGGTCAGGTCGTCAAGGTCTGTGCCGATCCAGCTTGCCGCACCCACCGTCCCAACACTCCTTCTCCGCAGCTAGTCGAGCGGGAGCGGGCGGAGGAACGGAAGCGCATCGAAAAGGAGAAACTGGCGATCACCACTCGCCATCGTGTGTTGGCTACGATCCTCCAGCGCGTATCGGCTCCACTAAAGAAGGCGGACTTGCTGGCGGTCGCCCATTACCTGATCGGCCACCTTTCCTACAGCCAAGTTCCGGCTCTGGCGAAGCGGCATAAGGTAGAGGCGAAGAAAGACTCTGCGTCCGCGCAGGAGCTTTTGGCCAAGCAAGTAGGCACCTACGACGAGGTCGAGCTTTGCAAGCTGCTTCTGGAAATCAGCCTGCTGGATTCGGCGTATCAACGTTCCATCGCCAGCCGCGACGACGTTCTCATGGACGCCGCCAAACGCTACCGGGTAGACACGGAGAAGCTACAGAAGGCCGTGACTGCGGAAATCGTTGCTAAGCGGGAGAAGAAACCAAAGGTGAAGCCGGAACGAGCAAGAAAGCCGACCGCTTAGACCATTTTGGTCCTAGGGCGGAGTGCCTTGAGCACTCCGCTTTTCTTTTCAGGCGACAGCGAGTACACCCGGCCTCCTGAGAATTCATTTTGTCTGCAACAGGTGCGGGGAGTTTAGCTAGGTGAACTACAAATGCACCGGCCCGGAGCCTTCGCCCAATCTCCGTACAATTCGTGGTCAATTCGAGTGTGCCCATCAATAACGGAGTTTTCTCACTCTAGCGAAACCTGACCAGTGTGGCAAAGTCGCGGCGCAAATCTCTCGATAGCGACCTTATTTCGGCCCCTTGGTGACGTCCTCGACCACGTTCTTTAGAAGGTGCTGCTTCATGTGAATCGCTCCTAGGGCGGCCCCGAGGTTGTAGCCAAGCGTATTCGCGCCGTCGCCACCTTGCCGTGTTGTAATCGTGCGCCACCGTTCCGAGATCACTCTTCCGTTCTGGTCGTAGCTGCGAAGGTATAACGTGCTCGACGTGTCGGTGTATGGCAAATCATCGTGCGTCGTGGTTGTGGTTGTCGTTGTCGTGGTGACGGTACCGTCGTAGGTGTAATTCCACATGCCACCGTAGTTGTCAGTGACAGTTCCGCTTCCGGACACAGGCGTTGTGTTGGTATTCGTGTTGGTACTGGTTCTTACGACCGGATAGATTCCGTTGAACGCAGACTGCGAGGTCGAAAATACCAACAGGTAATTCGCCGCCCTGGAATTGGGCGCCTGCGAAAAGCATAGCCCTGCATACTTCTTCTGGTTCTTCGAAATCCACTTGTCCGCAAAAGCAGGAACGCGCGGTACGATTTGTCCGCCTTCGGCCACAGCAAACGATATGTTCTTGTCGCACTCGTCACCTGTTTGCACTACGGGATGGGGCAATCTAGGTGCGGTGTGCACAGCAGCGGTCTGTGGGACTGATTTCCGTGCCTCAGACACGGGAGGGGTCGATGGTTCGTTGGCGAGCCTTTGCGCAACTCTCGCATTCAAAAACGTTAGGTAATTGTTCTTGTAGACCAGGGCACCGTCGAACTCACTTTCCATCGTCTTGTCGTCAGGTAACGAGTCTCTCTTTTCGCACATGGCTGATTTCCCCAAGAGATCCGTGTACCGCTCGTCCGGATGGTAGTAGCAATACACGTCCAGAAGTTGCATCCACAGATTGCTTCCATCAGGTAACATCCCCGCAAAAATGCCGTTCGGCTCTTTGTCAGCAAGTGGCTGGATACCGTGAACTGTCTGTGCGACCGTTTTCAATGCAATCTCCGAGCGAATTCTTGGAGGAAGGTAAAGAGTTTTCCCCGTCGGCTTTCCGGCAGCATCTTGTGTAATCACCATGAATGACCCATCTTCAAAGGGCCCCAGGCCTAATTTGTCTTTTGGACCGAAATAGCCAAGGATTGCCGAGCAAGTGTCGGGTGGGTAGATATCCAGATCAAGTTGTTTCTTACACTCGTCAAATTGGGCTTGGGTCGACAGAGCACCTGGCACGCCGATAGACGTTCCGGCGGGCTCGCGACCGCTTGCCACGGGGCCGGTTGCTTGCTGTTCGGCACGTGTGGCGTGAGCTACAGCCGACGCTCCAAACTTCGCACGCGCATTTGGATCTCTATCGAACGGAAAACGGAAAGTCTCGTTGCCAACGACGACGATAACGGTGACACTGGAAGCATTGTTATCCGCGGGGAAGAGCAAATATCCAGCAGCTACAGCCTGTCCCGTTAGTTTTACAGTCTCGTCCTTAAGGCGCTTTTTCTCAACTACGGTACCCTTTATGGGTCTCATGTCAGGGTGGTCGATCGGATAGAGAACCATGTGCGCGGCGGAATCTGTTTCCAGCGTTACTGAGCGCCTCGGATTAACTGCAACATTGCCTTGTCCTTCGAGACCAAAACCTACCTCGACGCAGAAGTAGCCGCCGACCATCGATAACCCCGCCATCGCTCCAACACCGCTGCCGTGAATTCCCTCCATAAAGATCCCCGAGCCGTCCGAGTACCAGCCCGGATTACTTATGCTACTTTCGCAATTCGAGCAGGTGGATGCCCAAGTGAATGTCGTAGTTTGCTGGGCCTGAGCACTCCCGAACCAGAGTGCTGAAGAAATCGCTATTAACACGACTGTTAAGACCCGCTTTCGCATATCATCTCTCGATTCGAAACGCTCGATTTGCGGTGGAGCACACGACCGCCTAGCCTGAAAGTATGTATTAGTAAAGTGAAAGAGAGCAGATTACCTGGGTAACCGAGTAGCAGAAGGAGGAAACATGCTGTGAATCCGTCAGTGCGAGTAGTCGTCGTGATGCTCAACCGCGGAGGTCGTAACAAGTCGCTTCGTCATAAGAGCTCGGATTATTAGAGGCGCAGCCGGCCCATTATGGTCGTGCTCCTTGTCAGTCTTCATGAAATCCAGAAAGAACGCGACTGCGTCCTTTACTGCGAACCCCTCGCCGTGCAGGTGGAAGGCATAGGATTTACCCTGTTTGTCGGTCTGGTTGAGAATTCTCATCGAGTCGAGGACTCCTTCGACGTAACCGAGACACTTTCCGTACTGTGCCGCATCTTGCGACGAAGCGACACCTTCTTTTGCGAACACGTTCATGGCAGAAGTGCAGGTCGCCTCCAGATCTTTCGCAGATTCGAGCTGCTGAGTCTGTCCCGAGGCCAGAGTCCCACAAAAACATAGCGCGATTACGATGAGGCGTTGTTGCATGCAAAGCTCCCGAGATAGTCTCCCACCACATTCATACGATGAGGAGCTTACGGAAGTCATCTCTCAGAGTAAAGATGAAGTGGCGGCACCACCAGGGTTACTTTGGTGACCTCCAATGCGTACTCTCAGTAGAGGAGTGACCTGCTCCCCTCTTTCCGAACAAAGCTGAGTATGATTTCAGCGAAAGAAAGGGGAAGCGGGTATGTCGAAGAGCAGGCACACAGAGGCGCAGATCATAGGCGTGCTGAAACAACTGGAAGCGGGACGTAAAGCGGAAGACGTGGCACGGGAGGCGGGAGTGTCGAAGCACACGATCTACGCCTGGAAGTCGAAGTACGGTGGGATGGATGTGAGCCAGGCGCAGGAAGCCAAGCAACTGCGCGACGAGAACACAAAGCTGCGCAAGTTGGTGGCAGATCTGAGTCTGGACAAAGAAGCGCTGCAGTCGGTGATCCGAAAAAACGGCTGGAGCTCGTAGCGCTGAAGGCAGCTATCGAGCACATGAAACAGGAGTATGCCTTCAGCGAGCGACGAGCGTGCAGGCTGATGATGCTGGCGGTGACGACGTACCGCTATCGCAGCCAGCGAACGGATGAGCCGTTGCGGACGGAGCTGGTGCAGTTAGCGCGAGAGAAACCGCGCTTTGGGTATCGTCGCCTGCATGTGTTGCTGGCACGAAGTGGAGAGCGGGTGAATCACAAGCGACTGCATCGGATCTATTGCGAGGCTGGGCTGAGGATTCGGCGAAAGAAGCGCAAACATTGCGTACGCGAGGGAAAGCCGCTGGTGGCGCGGACTTCGGCGAACCAGGAGTGGGCGCTGGACTTTGTGCATGATGCGGTGGCGTGCGGACGAGCGATCCGGGTGCTGAGCGTGGTCGATGCCTACACGCGGGAGTGTTTGGCCTTGGAGGTCGACACGAGCTTTGCCAGTCGGAGAGTGACGCGAGTGCTGGAAGCGATTGTGGCCGAGCGGGGATTGCCGCAAGCGATCCGCTGCGACAACGGGCCCGAACTGACGAGCCGGCATTTTCTGGCGTGGTGCGTGGAACGGCAGATCGAGCTGCTGCATATTCAGCCGGGAAAGCCCACGCAGAACGCCCGCATCGAAAGCTTCCATGGTCGACTGCGAGAAGAGTGTTTGGTGATGAGCTGGTTTCAGAACCTGTTCGATGCGCGGCGCAAGATCGCAGCGTGGCGGAAGGAGTACAACGAAGAACGGCCACACAGCAGTCTGGGATACAAAACCCCGAAAGAGTTTGCTCAAGCGCAGGCGACTGGCTTCTACACAGCTGTGCGAGAGGCAAGGGATTCAAACGCCATCCCTTGCCCCTCGCGCTCCCCCATTCCGGCTCAAACCGGCGAGGGAGTAACTGAAACTTGTCGTATTCTTACGTGAACGAAAGCTGGGGGCAGGTCATGAGCACGACCGCACTTCGCTTGGCGTTGGGTTTCCCGAAGAAAGAAAACGATTGGGGAAAAGGCGGCAAGCAGCTGATCTTCTCGGAAGGTTTTCTCGTCTACGTCAATGAGGACAATAAGGTCGCGGACTGGCAAATCCTGGACTCTGAATGACGCTTGTTGAACTCACAAATGAAGTGCCTCGCACTTTGGATCAGAGGGCTGTCCGCTAAGTGCCTCCCACACTTCGCCCGGTCGCGCTTTCACTTCCAGAAAGTTCCCATGGAGCGACGTAACTTCCAAGCCTGATTCGCGCAACAGACGCGCACAATGTTCCATCAAACCCTGTCTGTCAGGATTTGGTTTACGACACCAGACACCCGCTTTCGATTGCGTAAGACTGAAGATGCCTGTCTTTTTATTGTATCCACCCACAGCTACGCTCTCCTTGGTCTGCCGTGCAACAGCCGCCATTCCTTTGCGGACGGCACAATCCATCCATCCTCACCATCAATCGTTTTCGGCGTGATCCGTCCGAGTCTTATCAGGAACTCAATATGTGGAAGCCAGTGTTCATCGAGTTCTGCTTGGGCCATGTACGCGCCTCCATAAACCGTTGGACGGCTACGAATAGCAGCGGACACCCACCGTTCAGGGTGCTTCCATGCCCACGACAACAATATCTGAAGAACCTCCTCGCATTCCACGGTAATTCCGGGAAGCCCCCGGTCCTCTGGATGCCACGTGCTGGGTTTTGTGGTCCAGTCCACCTGTGTCTGTTGAGTTGGGAAATTCAAAATCTTCATACCTGTCCCTTGCGTGAAACATTAGCACGCCAGAGAAGGTGCGAGGAATTGTGGATTTGATTCCTTCGCTGTGGAAAATTTGGGTTATTCCGGTAGCTCTAACCGTGAGCGGCCATTGGACAATTGCTTCGCGATGGGGATGTCTGGGTCTCCGATCTTCCAAACTTCCGTGTGTATCTTGTGATTTTCTACGGCCTCGAGCACGCTGCGCTGGACACTGGACAGGCGGCTCCGACCGCACTTCACCTCTATGAACGCGATCTGCTTCACGTGCCGCTGAACTGTCAGCCCATCAAACAGAACATAATCAAATGGGTCACAAATGCAACGCATGTCACGCGGATCGTATTTAGAGAACGTCGGCAGACAGGGTGCAAGCCGCTCCAGCAATTTCCCGAGAAGCGTGGCACGTGAAGTCGTCACGGCGGCTTTCCGTTCATTCCTAATCATTGCTTGAAGTTCGGTCTTGTTGCGTAGAATGTCTTGAACACGTATATGCGCGTCCTTGTCGAGTCGCAGTTCGCGCCGGGAGAGTTCGTCCTCGGTGTAGCCCAGTTCCTCTGCTCGGTTCTCTAATTCCGACTCCCGGTCATCCAATTCCGAATCCCGATCATCAATGTCGGACTCGCGCTCATCCAGAGTTTCTTCCCGTTTTCGCAAGGCGGCTTGCTCTCTCTCTAACTGACGTATCCAGTCTCTTTGAAGTGCCCCCGTTTACTGTACCAATCCCAATGTAGTTCTCGGTTGATGTTCCAGCGGGGATGAGGTCTGGAGCAGGGGATGGCGTTTGAATCCCCTGCTCCAGCAGCGCTGTACTAGCTTTCCTCATGCCATTATCTCCGCTGCTTTTTTGGCAAACTCTGCGGGCGGCAGATAGTCCAGCGAACTGTGCGGACGTTGCTGGTTGTAATCCTGCCGCCAAGTTTCGATTTTTCGTCGTGCGTCGCTCAGACTGGTGAACCAGTTCGCGTTCAAGCATTCATCGCGCAGGCGACCGTTGAAGCTCTCTACGTAGGCATTCTGCACCGGCTTGCCTGGTTGAATGAACTCCAGCCTCACACCGCGTTCTGCGCTCCATGCCGCCAACGTCCGGCTGCGAAACTCCGGTCCGTTGTCCAGAACGATTGCTTCTGGTAGTCCGCGCTCACTCGCCATCCGATCCAGCACCCGGCGCACCCGTAATCCACCCAGCGAGGTATCGACCTCAATGGCCGGACATTCCCGCGTGCAATCGTCCACCAGGGTCAACATCCGAATCACCTTCCCCGTGTTTACACAATCACTCACAAAATCCATCGACCAGCGTTCATTCGGCCTCGTCGCTGCTGGGCTGGTGACCACGCCATTCCAGCGAATCCGCCGCCGCTGCCGAATCCTCATCGCCAAACCTTCCTCCCGGTACAGTCGGTACACGCGTTTGTGATTGGCCGCCATTCCTTCCCGCAGCAGCATCGCCGTGAGTCGCCGATACCCGAACCGCATGCGCTTGGCGGCGAGCTCTTTCAACCGTGTTCGCAGCACCGCGTCTCGCTCCGCTTTCCGCGCCCGATAGCGATGCGTCGATCGTCCCAACCCCAGCAGCCTGCAGGCGTGCCGCTCGCTCATCTGATACTGCACCTCGACGTAGCTCACGACTGCCCGAAGTCCCGCAGGCGCTACCAGTTTTTTGAGAGCACGTCTTTCAATGCCCGGTTATCCAGCGTCAGCTCGGCCACCACGTGCTTCAGCTTTCGATTCTCGTCTTCCACTTGCTTCAGCCGTTTCGCCTCGCCGCTTTCCATCCCTCCGTACTTCGCCTTCCAGCGGTAGTAAGTCTGCTCGCTGATCCCATGCTGTCGGCATAACTCCGCCGTCGTCAATCCTGCTTCGCCTTGCTTCAGGATCCCGATGATCTGCTCTTCGCTGTGTCGCGTGCCTTTCATGGCTGTTCTCCTCTCCTGGGTTTGGGAGAACTCACATTCTAGGCGGTCCAGTTTTCGGGGGCTACGTCATCTTGGCGGATTGGGACTGGACGATATTGCGACATCGGACAGCCGGAAGAACGTACCGCAGTCCGGGCAGCGACCCCAAAGATGACGCGCTGTCTTGAAAAAAGAGACGAGATTCTTGACCAGACCATCGGCACTCATGACAAAATCATTTCAGATCCTGCGGATCGTGGCTCATAAGGTGTTCGGCGATTTCTCCATCCGTCGGAGCCGACCTGACTCCGAGATTGATGGTCTTCAATTTCTGAAGGTTCTCGTCGGAGATCGTGGACATATCGACGTGCTTACCAATGTGCCTAACCTTCGGAAGAGCGTCCACCAAATCTTGAAGAGGAGGGACCACAAGACGGACTTTGTCCGCCGTCAGGTAACCGTGGAACTCATCGCAGATTTGATCGGCCTCCTCTTGCGTGTACATTCTTTTATCGGGCATTATTCGCTCCTATCTTTACGTCTGGCTTCACGAGTTGATTTGTTCTCAGATCGTAGGTCAGGTTCACGTCCTTATCATTGGTGTAGACGAACGTAGTGATGTGAGCTGCTGTGACTGCCCGGTTCCAATTGTCGTCAGCCACTACCATATGGAGTCTGGTCTCGCTCGCTCGTTCACTATGAGTCGTAAGAACTGGACCGTCAACTGTTGTGTAGATTGCTAAACCAGTCTTTCTCGCAGAAAACTTCGACGCGTCAATGAGATGCTGCCGCGCATAGGCTTCGGACATCGTGCCGGGACACTCGCCATGCTGATTACCCCATGTCCAGTACTCACCGGGATGCTGAGAGCAATAGCGTTCCAAAGTCTTCCGGTTCTTTCTGGCGGCCATCATGTTGCCCAACCCCTGCCCGATCGCGGTCCCTGCGTTCCGCATGGCTTCATCGTTCTCACGTTGCTGCTCTTGCTGCTGAGCCTGTGCCTGAGCGTCACTGGTAGAGGTGCAGTTGGCTTGATTACCGATTAAAGTGCAGTTTGTGGTTGTGGTCTGAGCGTGAAATACAGCAACCATCGACCAAGATACGAGTGCAGCCATCGTTCCGAAGATTAGCCGTTTCATTGCTTTCGGCCCTCGTTAACAATCTGTCCTACCGGCTGAGAAACCTCGATGTTCACAGCGATTTTCAAGGTGTCCTTGCCCGGATACGCTTTGAGGAAGTCTTGGTACGCAGCCTTGACGCCTTTGGCGTACTCAGCCTTGACCACGATGTAGCCGCTTTGACCCAGTATCTCCACGGAGCCATCCGGCCTATCGTTAACCTGCGAATCAACCATGTCGATTTGTAAGAACACAATCTCTCTCCCACCTGACGCGCCTACTTACCATCCTTCAACGCTTGATTGACCTTCTCGGTCACATCGGTTCCGGGCACGAGCTTGGGGTGAAAACTACCCTTCGTGCATACGCCAAGCCATCGGTCAACACTGCCGTTGCCACGGTTCTGCTGATCCCAAGATCCAAAGAATCCGCCTTCGTCAAGCCATTTCCCTCTGCCCGTGTATACGACGCGAGAAACCGTTTGACCGCCCATTCCATTCTGTCCACCTATCTCTAGGCAAACGTCGCCTTTCTCTGTCACGTAAGCCGTGTGGACCTGCATGCTTTCCGGATTCTTCAGCTTGCTCTGATATTCCTTCGCAGCACGTAAGGCCGCTGTGGTATTTGGGTCCAGCGGCGCGTTGCCTTTGTCCTTCAACTGCTGGTAGATTTCTGGCGTGCATTTGTCTGTCGGGATGTAGTGCTTGGCACATGTTTTGTACTGCTCTTCCAGTGCGGCAGCATCCTGAGCGTGTGCCCTCACATATATTCCACTCGCAAGGATCAGCACGAACAGCGTGACCATCTGCTTCATCACATTTCCTCCAAAGGGAAAAGACCATTGTCGGGTAGGTCAGCTGAGTGCTGCCAGATTACGGAAGTTTGGTCAAATCCTCTTCACGAGGGAGAACCAATTATGTCGGTGCTAAGATGGCCGCATCATGGACCTGAGTGCTTTCGTGGTGTCGTTGATAGGCGGCGGAGCCGTCGGTGGGTTGATAAACGTCGCCTACCAGTGGCGGAATCGTCAGAGGGATTTGCGGACGGCCTTTTACCCGGTGCTCAACGACATGAATGCCGCGTACCTGATTCGCATGCAACAGCAACCGGGAGGGAAAGAACTGATTCAAACACCAGACGTGGCACCGCTCGGTGCCGACCGAGATTTTGTAGATCACCGGACGGCGTTCCTCAGCGATTTGATCAAGTACACCGATCTCAAGGAAGTGATAATCCTCAGACAGAAGATTCTGGACAACGCCTTTAAGGGCGCAGGGTCCACTGGCACGGTCACTACAAATCTCGTTCCCGAGGCGCAAGCCATTGACGAATGCATGCGCGTGCTTCACAAGAAACTGAAACTAGACCCACTCGTGACTTAAGCTGCGCTGGGCGCAGGATCGACCCCGAAGATAAGGTACTGAACGATGGCAGACACTCGAATGCAGCTTGAGGTTGAAGATTGGGTCAGGCGCAACTGGATGCCGACGCAATATGGGTCGACGTTTTCCCGAGAGCGGCTTCCGTTACGCTCCGGTGGTGTGTTCGACTTTGACGCCGTGAGCGAAGATCGCTCCATCGTAGCAACGATCTCGACGAGTGGCTCCAAGACTTCTGGTGGGAAACACGCTGTGGGGAAAATCCTCAAACTCCGCTCCGATATGCTCTTCCTCACGATGGTCGAAGCGAAACGGCGCGTCATTGTCCTAACGGAGCAGGACATGTGCGATCAATGTGGCAAAGAGCTTGCTGGCGGGCGTGTTCCGCCCGAGATAGAGTTTGTCTGTGCTGTGATCCCTGATGAACTCAGAACGCGGCTGGTGGCAGCACGATTGAAGGCATCAGGGGAGTTCTCGAACAAGCCACTTGTGCCCACGCCTGACTAATCCTCATTCCGCATTTTCTCGCAGTGCAGGCATAGCAAGGGCGCATCCTCTACCACGGCCTTAATTGCGTCGGTTAGGTCTCTTTGGGTATAAAACGGGCGGAGATTTCGCCACGCTTGAATCTCCATGCAGCCATACGGTACACCGGCTCCAACTCCCAGTTGTCCTGATAAACGCGCTCAGTTGACCAGACGGCCAAGCACACTTTTCAGGCACTACCACAACCGGTACAAAGAACTGCACCGGATTTTGCAGCGAGTGCCTGCATCGGGGGCTTACTGGCGTCTACTGGCCGTCGCCGAGGCCGGCGAGGAGTTGGTCGGCCTTTGCTATTTCGGAGACCAGCAAAGTCGTGACAATATCGAAGCCGAGCTCAATCGAATGAACACACCTACCAATTCCGACACACGGCCCCGGCGCTCATCTTCTTCCTCCTTTTCGAAAACCAAGCACTAGAAGACCTCGGGTTCCAGGTTCTCTCAAAGCCTCAATCAATCTTCCCCGCGCGTTCAAAATCCCACCCCCAACTCTAGGTCCAGCCTTCCGGCTGATCTTGCCATTCCATCTTCGTTTCATGGCGAAGTTTGGAGCTACGTTCGGCTCCTTCTGTCAATTCCGCTTGTGCAGCTCCGCGCGGCGCATACCCCAAATGCGCGCCGTGCTCGCTTCCGCGCCCGTTCCGGCGCCGCTGCGCTTCGGGGATTGACAGCGCCTCCCTGCGCTCAACCCTCGCCGTTATGAAACGAATGTTTTTTCTTGGCCCTAGTAGGCCCAGAACCCCGAACAAAACCGCGAAAGGAGATCAGCCGCCATGCTTAACACCGTAAACAATTTACTCGCCAACAAACAAATTCCACCTCTCGATGCTGTACAGATGCAGGATCTATTGCAGTATCTATTCACCACCGCCGAAAAAATGCTCCGCATTCAGGTTGCCGAAGCCGTGTACCGCGACGATCACGCTCACCCGAAGGCATTGGACGTATTTCTTGCCTGTACCCTGCCCTTGGCTGAAAAGGCTGCACGCCGCAGAGCACACAAGCTATTCCTCTACCCCTCCGATTGGCAGCTGGAATTGATGTACGACGGTGCGGTGACAACCATGATCGACGTATTTCAGCGCAAGTATGCTTTGAAGCCGGGGACCGACTGTTTTCGGCGCTATCTTGTGCGCGCCTTGGCATTAGGCACGGTGCGTTCGTATTTTATGCGAAAGGAAAACGACAACGTTCGCTCTGTCGCCAATCTCGCCACGGTGCCGACGCCCAAGAGGCCATTCCGTAACAAAATCGAGCAGGACATTATCACGCGAGAACTGCTAGATCAGGTGACCAGTTTCCCGCACTTGCGCCCGCAAGTCTTCCAAACCCTGCAATGCATCCGAGCACTCGGTCCAGATCAAGCTCTGAAAGAACACGCATACACGGCGTCGGGTGACCCGGACAAGTGGAAACGTGAAAGAGGAAGACGGCCGATCCTTGATCCTGACGCTATCGCCGAAGCTATGGGAACCGACCGGCGGACGGTCCACCGAAATCTCCGCGAGGCAAGGATCATCTTGCGCGATGTCTTCAACGCGGACGGCAGATTGTTCCTGAACTGCTGACCAATCATTAGGGGCACGTCGTTATCGTGCCCCTATTCCCAAATTTTTTGCGGCGCCAGCGTCGGTTCGACGCTGGCGCCGCTCCTTTTGTCCCTTAAACCATACCAAGTGAGGAGAAAAGACAATGAATGCCGAGTTCCAACAGTATCGCTTCGCTCGAATCGAAGGCCACAACATTACGCGAGCACGACTCGAAGCTCAGTTCAAGGCTGGAATCACCGACCTTGACGAGCTTGAGAAAGCAATAGCTAAACAACTGACAACGGAACCGAAGGATTGTGCGTCATGGCGCAAGAGGGAAATCGAGCAATTGGGTTGTCGCGAGGGGATAAGGATGGCGGCTCTGGAATTTTACTGGTCACACCGACAAGAATTGCAATATGCAAGTCGGAAGAATTCCGGTGAGGAGAGCCGCCACAGCTGAGTTTTTTGATTATCCCTTTTTGAGATCAATTGTGTGCGGCTTTTTTTTGATAGCTTCTGCCGATCTTTTCTCCCGAGCATATCTATGACTTGCTTTACCGCCTGCCAGAACTTCTCCTCCGGCTCAAAAACACCACGGTCTTCGTATCCCTCTTCGAGTGCGCGACGAACAGCATTGAGATTCATGGCTTAAACTTCCGAAACTCTTTGAGCCTGACTTCGTCTCCTGAGGACATGTCAGCGTAGTACGCATGTACGATTTTTGTTCCGCACGTGACATCGAAGTGAGTACTGTCTGTAAACCCAATGGTGAATGAGACGAAGCCGTCCTCCTGCGAGTCCTCGACCCAATCAACAACCTTTCCGCGCAGTGCAGCGTACTTTGCACGGCGGCGCTGCTGGATTTGTGCTCCTCTATTCTTCTTTTGCATTCTCTTCACGCTCGAACTCCACAATTTTGTCCATAAACTCGCCCAGGTGCACATGAACACCATCGGCCAAGCGCTGAAGTCGGGGCAGTGTCAGGTCTTTAACCTGCCCTCGCTCGATTGCGAGTATGGCTCTGAGGGGTAATTTGCAACGTTTGCTCAACTGGAGGCGGGAAAGTCCCATCTGTTCCCGATAGAATTTCACCGTTTTCGCGAGCGGCCTTGTTAGGTCAACGGCATCTGACCCTATCCATTTCATGACCAAGTCTATGTCGGCAGTTTTCGCCTTCTTTCGCTCGCGGATTGCCTTCGCTACCCGAATAAACGCGTCTCGAAGAGGCTTGATCTCATCAAGCGGAGGCAGCGGCTGATTCGTGGATACACGTCTCATCGTCCAGAGCAGAAACAGGAGCAAGTCTCGATCCTCCACTTCCGCGACCATCTTTCTGATTTCTTCGCGCAGGACTTCGGGATCGTCTGGTACTTCGAGCATCACTAATCACGCCTTCTAAAATACTCTTTCAGAATCACCATATCGCCACTCTTCATGTCTGAATATTCGACGCCCACGAGTTTGGCAGTGGGCTCGTATTGAACGCCGAAGTTTGTTCCATCCATGAAGCGGATAGAAAAGAACAGGATGCCCTCTTCCATCCAATGCTTAACAAAGTCCACCTTTTTCCCTCGAATTTCGGGATACATCTTGCGAAAACGGTCGTATTTCTGCTCTATCCGTTTGTCGAGAGCATCAAGCTTCTTTTTGCGGTCACTTCGTCTCGTCATCCCGGATTTCCTCCAATGGCCTTCTCGGATCTTGCCAATCCAGCTCCAGAAGGAGCGCCTGGGTATTGCCGCTGCCATTCCCTTTGCTCTTGCTCTGTCAGGAACCTGATCTTTGGCGGATTTCCCTCAAGCCGCCGGCTCTCCTCGACGGCGTGGACATCCTGATAGACCTGCACTTCATCGAGAGCTTTTTTCTCGTATTCCCGGTGCAATTTGGCAAATCGTGCCTCGTCCCACTGCTCCGAGCTATCCATGTTGTTGCAGAAGTAGCCATTGAGAAGCGCACGATGCGTCTCAAACAGAGTCAGTTTTTCGTCGAAGTATGCAGCCTTCAGCGACGGTACCTTGGCCCGCTTCAGGCGCTCCAACCCTCGGATCGCATCGTCGATTCCACGATTGACTAGATGTATTGCCTCGTACAAGTGAGCCTTTTGCATTTTGAACCTCTACTCCCAGTCACTTTCACCTTTCGTGAACACTTTGAGCTGTTTTTCGTCGCCGCTTTTCCAATCACACAGGTCTGCTTCCGCGATGACCGTAGCTGTTCGGACGGTCCAGCACAATTCCGTGTGATCTGTGAAGTGGACGCGGAGAAAGAGCAACCCGCCCTCTTCGAAACGATGGGCGGCCCAGTCAACAACTTTTCCGTTTAGTCCAGGATAATGATCGGCAGGCGGAGGAACAGGGCGCTCCGGGAATTTGTCAGCTTTACGTTTTGCCATCTTTTCTTCTCCTCTGGTCTATGGCGTCTGCTGTTGCGAATGTGCCCCATAAAACAGAAGCGCTTCAGACCAGCGACACCACGAACGCCGACCGCAATTATGACAGTAGTGAAGTGTTGAGTTTGCTCCTGCGGAGGTAGAAACTTTTCCTCTGGCGGGCAGGAAATTACCGGAGGCGATTGCAGTATGTGAGCGCGGTTGCGCTCGAAATCGGAAATCTATAATTTCAATTGCAGCCACCGTCGCCTCCTTACAGGCACGCTGGTCAGGGACGCGCGGGTGCTTCGAACACCTGCGTGTCCCGCTAGATCATCTTTTCTTTTTCGACTTCGTTGCTTTTTTCTTGTGCCGTCTCCCGTTTGCTATCGTCGGCAACATTTTGCGAACTCTCTCGATATCGTCGCTACTCCAAAGTCGAACACTAACGCCGCCGACCCTGCGGAGGCTGGGCGCTGGCACCTTCTTCGACGTAACATATCGCTGGAGAGTGATGTGATGTATTCCAAGTTGCTCAGCCGCCTCCCGCGTTGACTTCAAATCTGATTCGCTAATGACCATTAGCAGATAGAGTCTCCTATGTCAAGCGTTTTCGTTGATCCGCGTAGCCGTCAGCATCGCGCAATACCGTTACGGAGAATATCCTAAGGACTACAGAAGTTGCCACCAGCGGAGGGCTATTCTGTTGTTCGGGCGCTTTCGGGGGTAAAACCTGATCGATTTTGCAAAGTGTGCACAAGAGCCATTGGTCGCGCGATTGCGACTTATTCCTATGAATAGACGGTGGGAAAGGAAAGCCTGATGTGAGTCACTCAAAACGACGTACTGTCCCTTCTCGGCAAGTACGTAGAAGGGCGAACGCTCTTGCTTGCTGTCTTTGTGACGCCCTCGCGGTCACTCGCCAGAGTGACAGGGGTGATTCGTGTTTCTGTAGACGGGAGTGGTCCGCATCTGGCGGTCGGAAAAGACGACAACAAGTCAGACCAAATCAAGTTTCGACTTTCTGATTGCGTCTTCGAGTATGGCGATTTTCGAGACGAGGAGTCCGCTGACAAGTATGAGGGATTCTTGGTCGTCGCATCTAGCAAGGGCGATACGCTGTCCCTATTCGAGCCGAAGTGCTGACTCAGACTCCGCGCATCAACTCAGAGATACTCAACTCGAAACTCTTTGCAAGAATGTCGATCGTGTTCAGGCACGGCTCCTTTGTTCCGTGCTCCAATCCATGAAGAACTGTCGTTGCAACCCCAGAATGCTCCGACAGATACGTGTAGGTCCAGCCTCGCTCTTTCCGTAAAGCCCCGAGTCTCTTCCCGAATCGCATATTGACCGGACTCCCAGATTTTCCTCTTGCCATGCGGGGATGATTGCAGGTAAGCTGTTCGGCGTATTGCTCGATAGAGCAAGATGTAGTTCCGATTTTGAGACCGTGCTCGTGAGGGGGATACAAGCAGCCTGTGCGGTCAGGTTGCACCGAGCACGGTCTCCTTCCCCCGGAATTCTTCATGGAGGGAAAGGTGTGCAGCATTTCTGTCCTGTGTGCAGCCGCAACTACGATTGTCAAGTCGAACTCACAAGAGAATACGCAACACTGATGCCTCACGGCCTGCGATGCGGAAACTCCCTTTGAGTGGCGTTGCCCCGAGTGCGCGAGAAAAGACGTTCTGCTTCACGGTAAGACGACTTCTATCCTCACCGACTTCGCCTACACGACGCCTGCCGCATGATACCTGTCGTATGACCCTCGTTCCTTGTGCCAATCTCGGCGGTGACCACTGCGACTTCTGCCAGTCGTCGCCAGTGTTCACGGTCTATCCCTGCTCGAATTTCCTTCATAATGGTCTTCCGGTATTTCCGGGACGTACTACTGGCGCATGGGCTACCTGCAGAAAGTGTGCTGAGTTGGTGGACCGAAAGAAATGGGGCGACTTGACGGAGCGGGCTTACAGGAAGTTCCTAAAGAGGCACGGAGCCCCACGTCACGAGCAGCTTGTTGTCAGAGCGCAATTCGCAGAGTTGAGTCGCCTCTTTGCTGTGACCTGCCCCCTGCTTTCGTTCACGTAAGAATACGACAAGTTTCAGTTACTCCCTGTCCGGTTTTAGCCGGGATGGGGGAGCGCGAGGGGCAAGGGATGGCGTTTGAATCCCTTGCCTCTCGCACAGCTGTGTAGAAGCCTGCTGCCTGCACTTGAGCAAACTCTTTCGGCGTTTTGTATCCCAGGCTGCTGTGCGGACGCTCTTCGTTGTACTCCTTCCGCCACGCCGCGATCTTGCGTCGCGCATCGAACAGATTCTGAAACCAGCTCACCGTCAAACATTCTTCCCGCAATCGTCCGTGAAAGCTCTCGATGCGCGCGTTCTGCGTCGGCTTTCCTGGCTGGATGTGCAGCAACTCGATCTGCCGCTCCACACACCACGCCAGAAAATGCCGACTCGTCAGTTCCGGCCCGTTGTCACAGCGAATCGCCTGCGGCACTCCACGCTCGGCCACAATCGCTTCCAACACACGCGTCACTCTCCGGCTGGCAAAACTCGTATCTACTTCCAAGGCCAAACACTCCCGCGTATAGGCATCGACCACGCTCAGCACCCGGATCGCTCGTCCGCACGCCACCGCATCATGCACAAAGTCCAGCGCCCACTCCTGGTTCGCCGAAGTCCGCGCCACCAGCGGCTTTCCCTCGCGTACGCAATGCTTCCGCTTCTTTCGCCGAATCCTCAGCCCAGCCTCGCAATAGATCCGATGCAGTCGCTTGTGATTCACCCGCTCTCCACTTCGTGCCAGCAACACATGCAGGCGACGATATCCAAAGCGCGGTTTCTCTCGCGCTAACTGCACCAGCTTCGTCCGCAACGGCTCATCCGTTCGCTGGCTGCGATAGCGGTACGTCGTCACCGCCAGCATCATCAGCCGGCACGCTCGTCGCTCGCTGAAGGCATACTCCTGTTTCATCTGCTCGATAGCTGCCTTCAGCGCTACGAGCTCCAGCCGTTTTTTCGGATCACCGACTGCAGCGCTTCTTTGTCTAGACTCAGATCTGCCACCAGCTTGCGCAGCTTTGTGTTTTCGTCGCGCAGTTGCTTGGCTTCCTGCGCCTGGCTCACATCCATCCCACCGTACTTCGACTTCCAGGCATAGATCGTGTGCTTCGACACTCCCGCCTCCCGTGCCACGTCTTCCGCTTTACGTCCCGCTTCTAGTTGTTTCAACACGCCTATGATCTGCGCCTCTGTGTGCCTGCTCTTCGACATATACCCGCTTCCCCTTTCTTTCGCTGAAATCATACTCAGCTTTGTTCGGAAAGAGGGGAACAGGTCAGCTGCTCACATGCTCGACAGGGTTTGACTTCAAGCATGGCTTCACTCCCAAACGGGTGAATCGGGTAAGCCCGGTGACAACAAGAATGCCCAGCAACATCCGAACGGCAGTCCCCAAGACCACTGTCCGGGGCGCTGGGCATTCAGCCGTTAGCTTGTTGGCCGCATTGTGCCCCTCCTCAGCGCTGAGAGTCAAGGTGTAGAATCCACTCGCATGAATGACGATGCGCTCGTGAAATCCGTGGCAGGAATTGACGCGTCCTAGCAGTAGAGATTCACTGAACCTTGTCGCCGTGAGAAGGCATTTCAGTGATTGCACGCCGGCGACGCTCCTTCACTGCCTTCTCTGCCACCAGCCTAGGCACATCGCGTTCCTCCTGAAGTTCGGCAACATCCGGGTCGTCAGAGACCTTGGGTTTCTTGGAATCGCATTTCCGCATACGTTCAGTGACGAGAGCTTCGTTCAACGACTTCAGTACAGCGTCGCGCTTCTCCGTGGGCATTTCACCGGTGGTGGGCAAGTCGTCAACCACCTTCCCTGACGCCTTGCTGTAAACGGGGTAAACGCGCTCGCAGAGCATCTCGTAGGTGCCTTCTCCGAAACCTTCGAGTTCGACGGGCACTGGTTCTTCTATGTTGTCGGCTTCTGTTTTCAGTTGAAAATGCACCATGAAGTTTTTCACCGTGAACAGGTCGGCAACATCGGCGTTGCCGACTTCATCGAGAAGCTCCATAGCTTCGTCTCGTGAAGCTGCGCTCACAGCGGAAAAATCTCCATCCTGCCAACGACAGATGAACAAGGGCATAGACCACTCCCGCTGGAATTATAGGGCAACGCAACGTCTGGTCCATTATCTTGGAATGCGACAGCGCCGTTCCTGTCAGAGGTTCCGAGCCATATGAGCCATACGGTCAAGCTGATCCCGGTTGACGACAAGAGGTGACACACGGTGTATCGCTTCAGCCGCATTGAATCTTGATCCATTCATGATCCACGAAACGTTTCTATGCCTTACTGAAACTGCTTTCGGAAGCCATCCGTGTCGCGTAGTTTCAATAACTTACTGCGAAGCTGTGCCCTTTCACGGCGGTAACACGGGTTCAAATCCCGTCGGGGACGCCAACTTTATCAACCACTTGCAAGTCCCCTCCAGAATTTTGTACGTCCGTTAACGTCCGATAAGCCTCGGTGCTTGGTTTTTCTTCGTTTTTGTCGAGCAACAAGCTCACAACTCGGCTCTGCGCATCTCGCTTGGTTTGGGTGATCGCCTGCGCGTAAATGTTCAGAGTGACCGAGATGTTTGCGTGCCGCATTAACTCCTGCACAACCTTCACGTCTTCGCCGTTCCCTTTGAGGAGCGTCGCGTACGTGTGGCGGAATGTGTGCCAACCGAAGTGGCCTACGATTCCGATTTCCTTGGCCGCCGGTTCCAAGTGCGCCTTGTAGAGCGACCCTGGCCAGTACGGCAATTTGCCCTTGCTGTGTGGGCTGGCGAATACCCAGTCCTCGTCGATTGGGTATGGACTCTGCAGTCGCCAGTTCCACAGGACCTTGGACAATCGCAAATCGAGCGGAACCGGTTTGCGAGAGGCTTCGGTTTTACAGTCGCCCACGTGTTGCATGACGATCGAGCGGATGACATGGACCTCCATCTTCTGAAAATCGACATCCTTCCACTTGAGGCCTAGCAACTCCCCAACCCGAAGGCCAGTGAACACGGCGAGGAATACCATCGTGCGCGTAGGCTCCCTCAGGATTCGAAGCAGTGCCGCGATCTGGTCGATGGAAAGCACAATGGGAATCCTGGTCCGCTTGGCGCTTTGACGCACCATGCGTATGGGATTCACACCGAGCCATTCCCACCTGACAGCGTGATTGAAAACGGCACTCATGATGTTTCGAGCTTTGGCTTTGCTCCCATTTGCATACTTGAGCGACCGAAGCCACTGCTCGACAGCGACTGCCTTAACCTCGGTGACGCGATAGCTTCCCCAACGAGGCAGAATCCACTTTTTGAAATAGCCCTCGTAGGTCACCTGCGTCTTCTTGGTTTTGCTGCAATTCGCGCCTAGTTCCTTTTCCCGGTAGTGTTCGATAAGCGTTTGAACACTGATCGGGGTCAAGCTAGTGCGCGGACTCTCAGCGTTGATGTCTGCCCGAAGTGCGGCTACGGCCTTCTGCGCCGACGCTTCGTTCGGGTACTGTTCGACCGAACCAACAATCAGACAGCGTCGCTTGCGAGAGCCATCTGCCTGGAGTTCGTACCACCGATACTCCCAAGCGTTCCGGCCGCGGGCACGCTTCACGATCTGAAGGCTGCCTTGTTGAAATCTCGTCCGTCTCATCACGATCCTCCGTGGTTAGGGACGGCACGGATAGCTGGCTAACTTTAACCTCAAATGCACCCACGCGTCGAGATCGGATGTGCGAAAGCGCCACAATTTTCCGATCCGCATGGCGCGTATCTCCCCCTTACGGGCGAGTCGTTGAAGTGTTTTCGGGTGGATCTGCAGCAAGGCTGCCGCCTCGCGCGAATCGACTAACCTCTCGAAATGAGGGAACGGCTGGCTGACTGGCGTTACTTCGTGCATCTCGCTCATAAAATCTCCTGCAGCGAGAGTCGAGACCGGGCTGAAATCACCGCGTCGTCTGAAGGTCGGCTTTGGCGTTCGACTTCGTCCGACAGATTTCGAGCCCATTCACTACTCGGCTGGCGTTAGTCTTCGCGTCATGGGCGGACGAGAACATTATTCGTATAGAAACCGTACAAGACGCATTTGTTGCTTCCCTTCAAAGAATCTTTTTTCTTTTTGACTTCGAACAAACTTCTCAAGAAGTGCTTAAAGTGCCTAAAGCGCCTACAAGTGCTTTTAGGTGCGTTTAGGGAATCTACGGGAACAGAGCAATGGCCGCACTCAGTCGCCCGCATCCTTAGCGACGCGGTTCCATTGATCCACCGCGATATTTTCCCCTCTATGTATGTAAGGAACATCTAGCAGGGAAAAAGCATCGAAAATATTTTCGAACGCGGTCGAACGATCTCTTGGGAGCGTAGGACCAGACCCGGCAGTAGCTCCGAACCGCCTGCAACCATATAATTCAGCAGTTCATGCCGTTGGCATCGCCTAACACGCAAAGGGAGAGTCTCCCGGACGTAATGACGTTCCGAAAGACCTGGCGCGCCTATCAATCACGTCTATTGAGTCACCTAGATGGGTACCTGCAAAACCGACGTTTGCATTTGGTAGCAGCGCCGGGATCGGGCAAGACAGTTCTGGGTCTCGAAGTGATAAAGCGGGCGAATCAGCCCACCTTAGTGCTGGCACCGACGATCACTATCCGGGATCAGTGGGTTGATCGTCTTGTCGACCTTTTCCTGCCTCCGGGCAGCGGCAGACGCGCGTGGGTTTCCACGGAACTGAGGAGCCCTGCGTTTCTGACAGTTGCGACCTATCAGGCTTTGCACGCGCTCTGCTCGGGGGAACCGGAGGAGCAAGAGGAACCTATTGAAGCTGAGGAAAACGGTGACCCCAAGAATCACGTCTCCGAACGACCGACCAACGGCTTTGATGCCAACCACGTCGTTCAAGAGCACGTCCCGCTTCCAGAGGCATTTGCCCAAGCAAAGTTCGGCACTCTCGTTCTCGACGAGGCACATCATCTCCGCTCCGAGTGGTGGAAAACTCTGACTTGCGTAGCAGGGCAACTCGACAACCCAACGATAGTTGCGTTGACCGCAACGCCGCCTTACGATGTTTCTCCGTTCGAATGGCAGCGATACGAGGAGCTTTGCGGACCGGTCGATGCGGAGGTTTCGGTCCCTGAATTGGTGCTCGAAGGTGACCTCTGTCCGCATCAGGATTACGTCTACTTCAGTACGCCTACCGAGAAAGAACAGAAGGTGATCTCGGATTTCCGCACTGCCGTGGACTCGTTTGTTGAGCGACTCCGGTCAAACGAGGGATTCAAAGATGCGATCCTTACCCACCCGTGGATTGCGACGCCCGACGAACACACGGAAGAGATTCTTGAAGACCCTGAATATCTCTCCAGCATGGTCGTCTTTCTGCACGCCGCTGGACGGGAAATCCCACGCGCTGTATTGAAAACGCTGGGCTTGTCTCACAAACAAGTTCCTACGCTAGAATTCGAATGGCTGGAGGTGCTGCTCTCGCATTGCTTGTACTCCGACGTCGAGCGTTTCCAACCGAGCGAACAAATTCTCAAGTTGCTCCGGCGTGAGCTGCTGGAGATCGGCGCAATTGAACGGCGAAGAGTAAAGCTCCGCGATCCGTCAGACCATCTAAAGCTGCTAACCACATCGATCACCAAATTGAAATCTATTGAGGAGATCGTGCGACTTGAATCGGGCAGTCAGTGCGCCGAATTGCGGTGCGTCATTCTCACTGACTTTATTCGCAAGGCAGAGATGCCGAAATCCAAGGACGAGCTTGCAGTCTGCGAAGACATTGGCATCGTTCCGATATTTGAATATCTGCGCCGCGCTGCCTTGTCGGATATTCGGCTGGGTGTTTTAAGCGGGTCGCTGGTGATCATTCCCAGCAGCGCGGAGCCACCCCTTAGGCAGGCTGCGACAGCATTGGGAATTGAACCGCGAGACCTCTCGATCTCTCCGCTAAGCCATGATCCGGGTTATTCGAGCGTCGAAATACGCGGACAATACTATCGCGGCTCAGTTCGCTTGATCACATCGGTTTTCCAGCAGGGCGGTATAACCGTGCTAGTCGGAACGAAATCCTTGCTGGGGGAAGGCTGGGACGCGCCATGCATCAACACGCTGGTACTTGCCAGCTTTGTCGGCTCCTTTGTTCTCTCGAACCAGATGAGGGGGCGCTCGATCCGAGTGGACTCAGCTCAGCCACAGAAAACAGCCAATATCTGGCATCTCGTTTGTGTCGAGCCGGGTCTATTTGGCCCAGGTGACGACTATGAACTTCTGGTTCGGCGCTGCTCCGCATTCGCCGGTGTGAATTCTGCCGCGCCAGTGATCGAGAACGGAACCGAGCGATTGGGATTCGGACATCCGCCATTCAGCCGCGATCAGATCGCACAGATCAATACCCAGACTTGCAAGCGTGCTCTCGACCGCGCAGGCCTTCGCCAGCAGTGGCAGGATGCGCTGGGTGCAGGTTCCATCAAGCAGATGACGGACGGCCTGAAGGCACCGGACGAGTCGCTGCCTCGCGGGTTCGTTCTCACAAACACAATTGTGGCGCTTCTGATCCAAGCTGCTTATATTATCGTCGCGATCCTCGAATATTTCGGACGGATGCTAGGTCGAGTTCGGACCACTCAGGACTTTTGGACCTTCGCCGCATTGTTGCTGGGAATTGCTGCAATTGTGAGTTTGCCTTGGAGCCTGATTGCGTTGTGGCGCTTCATTCGGCACGGCACTCCCGAGCGAAGCATCAAGCAGATCGGGCGTGCGGTTCTCGAAGCCCTGGAGTACGAGGGCTCCATTGACCAGCACGCCGGCGTGTTTCGAGTCTATGCCGACAGGAATGGCGACGGGACCGTCTTCTGCTGGATAGGGGGCGGCACAGGCAAGGAACAGGCAACATTTCTTCGTGCTTTACGAGAGATACTGAGCCCAATTGACAACCCACGATACTTACTCGCACGACGCAAGATTTGGAGGGTTCTCCGAGAGGACTATTTCGCGGTTCCAGATGCATTGGCGCGGAAGAAGGAAGTTGCTGAGATATTCACACAACGCTGGAAACGCCTCGTGGGACCGGTTGAACTTGTATACACGCGCACTCCTGAAGGCCGCAAGTTGCTGCTCCGTGCTCGCAATCACTCACTCTCCGGAGCTTTTCAGAAACGTGCGGACAGAGTGAGTTCCTGGAAGTAACTCTGAAAATGTCGTCTCCCCACGGCGCTAAGCATGACCGGGGTGCGGCTCGTGTCAAGGCTCACGACCGCTTCGCGGCGCACAAGACGCGGCCTTGACACAATCCTTACTCCCGGTCCGTTTTCTCCGTCATGTGGGGAATCTGCAGGTGTGGCCATACGCGAGACCTCAAAGTCCAAGACCGAGACTCGGGCCGCCGAGGTCACGGTCGATGCCGACATGGGGAGTCCTTTCCGGTTCCGCTGTGTGAGTTGGAACGGATGAATGCTGCTCTCCGATCTGCTGTCCAGCTTGCCGGTTAACGCCAATCACGAGGTCAACACCCTGTCCTTTTTCCACACTGTGCGCGGATAGCTGTTTTCGAGCCAGTTCGATTGCGGACTGCCGCATCGTGGATACGCCGACGGATTCACGAAGTTGCTCGCGGTCGCTGGTGACGACAGCGATCTCGCTCCGACCGCGGCTGGCGGCGACATAGAACAGTTCTTTTTTCATGGCGTCTGCCGAGATGATCACTGTATCTACGGTTTTGCCCTGGCTTCGATGGGCGGTGACGGCATATCCGTGTGTGTATTCGTGATAGTTTGCAGGGAGCGTTCTTCCGTCTTCGAGGCGAATGGCACCACCATCTAGGGAACTCACTCTGACCAGCTCTCCGTTGGTCGCCCGGAGTTCCGACCCTCGACGGTTTGCTGTGAGCATGAGGCTGTCGCCAGGGGCAACCTCAATGGGCTGACGCTTATAAACGGAAAATGCCCGCGTTTGTTTCGGCGAGATGCTCACCTCTTCACCGGTTTCTTTTCGCGCAACCAGAGATTCAGGCGCAACACACACGACTTCCAGAGACTCATGGCGTTTTGCTAGTTTTGTGTCTCTGTGGAATTGCAGAACCTGCCCCTCTTGGTAGTTGGACAGTTCTTGTTTCTGCGCTGTCGTCCACTGGAGCGAGACGTACCGATCAAAAGAGTGGCTGACTCCCAATTCGCCGCGATCTTTCCGATCCTGGCGAATCGCGTCGGTGAGTTGCGAAATCTCAGCATGAGTGCCCGCAACTACCAGCGGATCGCGCCCTTCGGCTCGAAACTCACGATGCAGCTCCGCCACAATCTGGCCTCGGTCGAAGATGGATACTTCGCGGATGGCTCCGAGCTTTTCCAGTTGTGCGAACCCTTCCTCCGGTGAGTGCCTCATGGTCTTTACGGCCTCGCGATAGACAGAGTTCGTCTGCCGCTGTACTTCAGTAAGAGAAACACTCTTCAAGCCAGACTCCCGTTCCAAGATACGCAAAGCATCCGAGGCCTCGACGCTGGGAATTTGTCGCGTGTCGCCGGAAAAGACGATTCTGGCTCCCTGATCCTCGGCGAGGTGCAGCAAGCTTTGCATTTGCCTGCCAGAGACCATGCCTGCTTCATCAATAATCAATACCCTGCCGCGCAGCGCCTCCTGTGGTTCCTCACCCACCAGCAGTCGAGAGACAGTCATTGCATCTCGGAAGCCCACCTTTGCTAGCTCGTCCACGGCACTTCTGGTAGGAGCCACCGCAAGAACCTCGTGTCCGGCGTCTCTCAGACGACGGTCAATCTCACGGAGCGTGGCAGTCTTGCCAGTACCGGCAGCGCCTCGAATATTAACCGCCAAATCGCGAGAATCGAGCACTGCCTCGACGGCGTGCCTCTGTTCGGGACGGAGTTGGCCCGAAAGCTCAAAGTCACGCCCCTTGCCGAGGTGGTCGTAGCGATCCACTCCGCGGTTAACGACCGCGATCATGTCACGCTCACGTTGGAGGCTCGCGTGTGTCGCAATTTCGTCCCCGGAGGAGATGAGAACCCCTTTCGAACGTTCAAGGAAGAGCGAGCCCTGAAGGTCACTGAGTTCGACGTTGCCGCGCCCGTGACGAAGAGCTTCGGTTAGAACCTCATGTTCCCTGGCAACTGAGAGACGCTCGAAGATGTGCTCCTGGGAGTATGCAAGCGAAGCCTCGTGCATACCGCGATTGAGTTTAGGTGAGTGAGGTTTTGCCTGAGCTTCGTTTAACCCCTCACGAAGTGTCTGCTTCTCGTCCGGGGTCAACCGATCTTGCTGAAGGTCGCGGACTCGTTCGGTCGATATCTCCTGAAGCTTGTCGGGCCGCGTTTCCCGGACGAGTACCGCAACCTCGTTGTCTGTTGGAGCACGACCACGTGAATTGGTGAACTCCTGAATGGCCGCATCTCGCTGGGCACTGCGTTGGCTGTACTTGTCGAGCAGGTCTTGGGAGAAACCTGCAATTTCAAATCCCTTGTCACGACCACGAACATCGTGACGGTTTTCGATCTCGTAACCAAGGGCTCGTACCTCGCGAGCTAGGGCATTGCGATAGACCTCGGTCAGGTAGCCGCGATGCTCGTACAGGCCGGAAGCCTGTATCGCCTTCCAACGGCCCTCGACGCCATCGTAGGTGATATTGGCGGCGACGGCGTGAGTGTGGAGCTGAGGATCTAGCTGACGACTCGTGTCGTGAGTGTAGGAAGCTACGGCCCAGTTTCCGGTTGTCCGATTTTCGTTTAGGCCGGCGAGGCGAACCCTAGTGGCCGAGTATTTCTCGGCTTCTTCCAGGGCCTCGCGCACAGCGGTTTCGTGCGCGGCGACCAATCTCTCATCACCGCCAACAATGGCCATGACAGAGACGGACTTCGGCGCCGAAAATGTCATGTCATAGAGGGACCGGGCCTTGCTTTGTTCCATGCCATTGCTGGCAATGCGATCCGCGCTGTGGCGCTGTCGGAGGAATTCTCCAGTGTGCGGGTCGCGACCTTCCCTTACCGCCTCAAAGTCCTCGGAGGTAACCTCTCCTTTCAGGCCAAGCAGTTCAGCGCCGCGCCCATGCCACTGGCCTTGAACGGTGCGATTCTGGTCGTAATAATCGCTCTGTCGCAGATGGCGTTGCGCGTAACCCTCCCCACCCGTCATGGCACGGATCGTCAGCATTGCCCGACGCTAGCTCTGTTCGAAATTCGGAATCAACCCCGAAGAAACCCGCTGCGGCGTCAGGGTGCGGGACACCGGGCTGTTTTTGCTAGTTCAATGAGATGTCTTGGCAATTACTCTAAGGCTCGCATTTGTCACATGGGCTCGTGATGTGCTAGCCTCCACGGAATATCATGCGGCGATTCGTTGCCAGTCTCGTGCTTTCGCTAGTGGCCTGGAGCTTTGTGGCTCCGATGGCCTTGGCACTCACGGGGAATGATGCGCCAGCCTGTTGTCGTCGTAACGGGAAGCATCACTGCCAAATGGCGGGAATGGCCGCGATAGCGGCACTGTCTGGCGATGGAATTCCCAGTTTCAGCTCTCATCCCTCTGATTGCCCTTATCGCTCGCAGAAAGCCACACCCACAGGTACTGCCGCGCCGCATACTGAGACCGTCTCGGCTCAGAAACTACCTCTCACAGATTTTGTTTTCGCCTCAGACTCTGGCCTCCGATATTCGCAATCTCCCACCGGTATTTCGCAACGTGGTCCGCCTGCATTTTCCCTCTAGTCAGCTCTAGGTTTTAGGGAACAGGGCGAGTCTCGCGTCCTATGCACGCCGAGTGCTCTCGTTATGTTTACCCGTTCTCTCCACTTGCTTTGCCTCTGCAGACGTGTGCGTCGAAGGACGAGCCATCACTATGAATGAGAAGCATTGGGGCCAACAGGGACTGCTCGCGGTCATGCTGCTGGCCCTGATATGCAGCGGGCCGAACTCGGCGGTGGGCAGCGAAACAGCGAAGTCGCGCTCTTCAACTCCAGCCATTTCAACAGCTCAAGGATCGCTCGGCATCCCCGGTGTGACCGTCACAAAGGGAGATTCACGCGAATCGGTAATGCGCCAGCTGTCTCACCTCTACGAACTCCAGAAGCTCAAGAGTGCACAGGGTGAAGAGGACTCGTGGCTGATTAGCGAAAAACAGGACTCAGACAACTACGTCAGTGTTGTCAGTTTTGCAGCAGGCAAAATTCGACGAGTTGCGCGCTTCCGGAAATGGACGCAGGACGACGATTCGGTCGAACTTGCCCAGCGCCTCTGCGATCTGTTGGAGAAGCTCACAAGTGAGCGAGGGAACAAAGCAAGTATCGAAGCTCGCACCACAGACAGCGGGAACGTGTCGGTTCGGGGCGTGGAGTTGGTCTTCGGTGACAAGCGAGTCTCCGTCAACGTGATCAGCCGTGGTGACTCAGACTCGAAGCAGACCGAGGTCCATCTCGATGAGGTTGTGCAATGAGGAGGACGATCAATTCGCTGCTACCAGCACCCCTCCGATTCCAGAATTTGACCTCGCGGCAGTTTGGGGTCTTGCAGTAATAAGGGCGGATTATGAAAGCGGTATGGATGTGCACGACGGTTGTGGCGGCGGCGCTGATTATCGCAGGCGGCATCTACGGCTCGCATTTGACGGAGTACGGACTGAGCGCGCGCGAGGAGCCAACCGCCGTCGAGAGGTTCGTCGCTCGCACGCTGCGGCACGCGGCAATTCCGGCGACAGCGAAAGGCTTGAAGAATCCGCTGCCCGCGACTCCAGAGATGCTAGAGCATGGCCGGAATCACTGGGCGGATCACTGCGCGACCTGCCATGCGAACAACGAGAGCGGGGACACGATGATCGGCAAGAACTTCTATCCGAAAGCGCCAGACATGCGCCTGCCGCCCACGCAATCTCTCACCGACGGCGAACTGTACTACATCATTCGCAACGGCGTGCGCATGACCGGAATGCCCGCGTGGGGTAATCCACAAGATGGAGACCTTGATCACGAGACATGGATGCTTGTCTTGTTTATTCGCCACCTGCCACAAGTGACATCGGAGGAAGAGCACGAGATGCAGAAACTGAATCCCAAGACCGCTGCGGACCGGGAAGAAGAACAACGGGAAGAGGACTTTTTGAATGGAACGACTTCAAAGGAGGTGACACATGAACACTAAGTATCCAAATGAAGTTCGGATCGTGACAGTCTGCATCATTGCCGCAATCGCCATGTTGGCGCTTTCGACAAATGTTTTTGCACATGGCGACCAGCAGCATGTGATGGGGACGGTGACACAAATCGACGCCACATCCATCACCGTGAAGACAACGACGGGCGAAGTCAAGACCGTCATGATCGCTGCGGATACAAAATTCGAAAAGGGGGCGTCAGCGATCACACAGCAAGACATAAAGGTCGGAGACCGGGTTGTCATTCATGCCAAACCTCAAGGAAACACGCTGCACGCGACAGAAGTCAGGATCGGCGGATCGGCAAAGCCCGTTCCTGAAACACATTGAGGTCGGATCGCGGTTGAACGATGGCGTCTCGCCAATCGTGAGGGAGGTATAAACAATGCCGCAGAGAAAGGCCATTCGGATAACGGGCATCGTCCTTGCATGCCTGATGTGGACTATTCCGCCTGGGTTCGGCCAGGAGATTTCACGGGCGGAACACGAGCGGCACATCGCGTCGCTTCCGGAGGAGCAGCGGACATTTCAGCGCTTTCGGTTCTGGTTCGCGGCGTTGCCCGAAAGTGAACGGCAATCAGACAGAAAGGATCAGCAGGGATGGCATGAAGCTCTGCTGGGCAAATATGCTGCGTGGCTGACCGCTGGAGGCTTCACCTCCGGTGACGTGCAGAAACAGATCACGCTGTTGAAGAAACGCGGCCCTGCGGACGATGCTGAGTTCTGGAATACCTATCTTATTACCGGCCGGAAGCAATGGCTCAACTCGGAGCCGAACGGATTCCTGGTGGAGATGGTCAAGGGTCGAAAGCCCGGCCGGGCCTTGGATGTGGCGATGGGGCAGGGGCGAAACACGGTCTGGCTGGCTCAGCAAGGCTGGGACGTGACGGGGTTTGATCCCGCCGACCAGGCGGTGACTGAGGCAAACGAGGCGGCGCAGCGCTTCGGCGTGACCATTCACACCGAGGTCACCACGATGAGCAGTTTGATTTCGGGGAGAACCAATGGGACTTGATCGTGCTTTCGTATGCAGGCTGCAGCCAATTGACGAAACAGGTGGAGAAGGCACTCAAGCCGGGCGGCATTTTGGTGGAAGAGGCGTTCCACACGGATGCGCTAAAGACAATGAAGATCGGTGGGTCGCTGTGCGGGCCGGGAGAGTTACCCCACGCGTTTCAAGGCCTGAGAGTATTGCGCTACGAAGAGCCGATCGCGAAGCCGGACTTTGCGCCGAAGCCGGCAAGGGTAGTGCGGTTCGCCGCTGAGAAGCCCGCCGAATAGAGGGAGGCCAGCGCGCATGCGGCTGACTAGACGCGAACGATATTACGAAAACGGTTCCGACTTAGTTAGATGCTAGTTGCTAATTGGCAAGCGGTCAGCAGTACGGATTTCTACAAGAGAAATAATTATGCCCTTTCGAAAACATGTGGAGTCCATCTTCACCTTGTTCCTACTTTGCTTGGCTTTTCTTATTCCGAGCGCGGCTCAAACAGAACTCGCCCATGTCAATGGCCGGGTGACCGATCAATCTAATGCCGTGGTCGTGGACACGGAAGTGGAGATAAAGAACGTGGACACGAATCTCTCACTCACCGTCAAAACAAATCAGGATGGCCTCTATGCCTTTCCTTCGTTGCGCCCTGGCCGCTACCAACTTTCCGCGCGGAAGCCTGGTTTCAAGACGGTAACGGTGACGCAGTTTACCCTGAACGCGCAGGACCACGTAAGCCGCGACTTTGTTTTGCAGGTTGGCTCGGCGAGCGAGAGCGTGACGGTGACCGCAGAAACCCTGAACATCAACACGACGGACGCAACCGTGAGCACCGTCGTGGACCGCCAATTCGCGGATAACCTTCCGCTCAACGGCAGGAGTTTTCAAAGTTTGATTGAGTTGACGCCGGGCGTGCTACCCACTGGCGGGGAGGGTAACACAGATACTTTCGTCGTAAACGGGCAACGTGAGACGTCGAACTACTGGACGGTAGACGGGGTGAGTGCGAATTTCGGAATGGGAGGGAACATCGGTAATCCTGGCGCGGGACTTGGAGGACAGACTGGTGCCACCAGCTTGTCTGGCGGGACGAACAGTCTCGTGTCGGTAGATGCCCTGCAGGAATTCCGGATACAGACCTCGACAGCCGCTCCAGATTCAGGCCTTACCGCAGGGGGTCAAATTTCGATTGTTACGCGTTCGGGCACCAATCAGTTTCATGGCTCCATATTCAACTACCTTCGAAACGATGTGCTGGATGCAAACGATTGGTTCAACGGTTAGCTGCGCAGCACGGCTTCACAATCACGCGCCCTTACGGGATGGCTTACATCCCCGAGTTTGGCGTGTACACGTATGCCGTCCGCGGCAGCAATGACATTCGCGGAGAAGGATGGGACACGAGCATCTGGATCGACGGCAACACAGGCGCTCTCCGAGACGTCTCGTTACCGTCCGGCCAACACACTGGGAACACGATAAGCACCCTGCTGTGGGGCCTGCATTACGGGGATATTCGAAACTTTCTCGTGTATCGAATTCTCGTTTCGTTCTTTGGCGTGGTCCTCACCGTGATCTCGGTCACTGGAGTTTACATCTGGTGGAAAAAACGCACCGTCAGGAAGCTCGCAGCCTCCCGACATCTGCTGACTTTGAGAAGTCAGCAGACGGCTACCACCGGAGCCGTTGACTAGAGGTATAGGAAATTGATGAAACTATTCCCACTTAGTTCGACGTTGATCGCACTTGGCACGTGGCAGGCACAACAGAATCGATCAAAGGAATGACTATGCCCTTTCGAAGATACCTAAAGTCTACCTTCGCTTTGTTCCTGCTTTGCCTCGCGTTTCTCACTCCGAGCGACGCCCAAACAGAACTCGCCCATGTTCATGGCCGGGTGACCGACCAATCTGGTGCCGTAGTCGTAGACACGGAAGTGGAAATCAAGAACGTTGACACGAATCTGTCGACCCCGGTCAAAACAAATCAGGATGGGATCTATACGTTTCCGTCTTTGCGTCCAGGCCGTTATGTGCTTTCCGCGCGGAAAGCTGGTTTCAAGACCGTGACAGTGACGGAGTTCATTTTGAACGCGCAAGACCAGGTGACGCGCGACTTTGTGCTCCAGGTTGGCTCGGGGAGCGAGAGCGTCACGGTGACGGCGGAAACGCTCAACGTTAACACGACGGATGCCACCGTGAGCACCGTTGTTGATCGTCAATTTGCAGAGAATCTTCCGCTGAATGGGCGCAGCTTTCAAACCCTGATTGAACTTACGCCTGGGGTGGTACTCACCGCCGCCAGCCCCAACGACACTGGTCAATTCAGCGTGAACGGGCAGCGAGCCAGTTCAAACTACTGGACGGTGGACGGCGTGAGCGCAAATGTTGGAACCGGTGGCGTAGGTTCTTCGACAAATAACCCTCCGGGCAACGGGTTCGGAGGGGCGGTCGGCGCTACCACCATTTTAGGAGGGACCAATAGTCTGGTCTCGGTCGATGCGATGCAGGAGTTTCGGATAGACACTTCAACGTTCGCCCCGGATACAGGACGCACACCGGGAGGACAGATTTCCATCGTAACGCGCTCCGGCACGAATGAGTTCCACGGTGCTCTTTTCGACTATCTTCGAAATACTGTTTTGGACGCGAACGACTGGTTCAACGGTTATACAAACAACCCTCCGCTTCCCAAGGCTGGGGAACACCAGAACGACTTCGGAGGGACCTTAGGCGGCCCAATTTTGAAGGACCGCACTTTCTTTTTCTTTTCCTATGAGGGCCTCCGCCTGCGGCTGCCAGAAACCACGCTGACGCAAGTCCCCGACCTTCAGGCACGACAAAATGCCATACCGGCTATGCAGCCGTTCCTTAACGCGTTTCCGTTCGACCCCAACCAACCCGATCTTGGCGGTGGCGTTGCCCAATTCAACGCCAGTTATTCTAATCCTAGTTCCCTGGATGCCTACAGTCTCCGCATCGATCACAAACTGACCGATAAGCTCACTCTGTTTGGCCGATACAATTACTCTCCTTCGAGTCTTACCGCACGTGCTCTGGGAGGAGGCACCCTGAATTCCGTCACGCCCGCTCAGCAAACCCTGCAGACGGGAACCCTGGGAGCCACCTGGATCCTTTCTCCGACCATAAGCGACGACTTCCGATTCAACTACAGCAGGGTAAATATTGTTACTTCTTCGAAGCTGGACGATTTCGGAGGGGCGGTTCCCGTCACTCCACCTTTTCCCAGCCCCTTTACCACGCAGGATGCCGTTTTTGGTTTTGATATTTACACACTGACTAACGCTGACTTTTCTTCGGGAGCCGGGACTCATAGCGTGCAGCGACAGCTGGCCCTGGTTGACAACGTGGCGGTGCAGAGAGGTACGCACAGGCTGGCTTTTGGTGTTGACTTCCGCCGTTTGTCGCCCCAATTGGATCAGGCCCAATATTTCTTACTTCCGTTTTTTTCCGGCATACCCACTGCCGAAGCTGGAAACCCTGACGGCGGCACCTTCGTATACTCCAGCGTCGGCGCAAACCTTTTATTCCGAAATCTTAGCCTGTTTGCGCAAGACACATGGCAAGCGGCGCCTCGCCTGACCCTCACTTATGGCTTGCGATGGGATGTAGACTTTGCGCCCGCCGCGCTAAGTGGACCGGGCCTCCCGGCTGTAGTCAACTACAACAATCTCTCCCAGTTGGCTCTCGCACCGCCGGGAACGCCGCCCTTCAGCACTCGGTATGGAAATGTCGCGCCCCGGATCGGCGTAGCGTATCAGCTCTCTCAGAAGAACGGCACGCCAGTTACGGTGCTTCGTGCTGGATTCGGCGTCTATCACGACCTGGCCACGTCAGAGGTGGGCAACAATCTCAACCAGGGATATCCCTATAGCGCCTACAATTTCATTTTTGGGGGCACCTTTCCTGCAAGCCCCGCGCCGCCTCAGATCGAAGCCCCCAATGCTGCCAACGGGGGGACGCTCGTTGGTTTCGACCCGCATCTTCGGTTGCCTTACACGCTTGAGTGGAACGTGGCGGTTCAGCAGGATTTGGGAAACCAGCAGACCCTGTCAGTTTCTTACGTTGGCGCGGCCGGAAACAGTTTGCTGCAGTCGGCGGACGTGGTCTCCCCGAACCAGAATTTCGCGCAGGCAATTTTAGTTGGCAACACGGGCACATCGGACTACAACGCCCTCCAGATTCAATTCCAACGGCGGTTGTCACATGGCCTGCAGGCCCTCGCTTCCTACTCATGGTCTCACTCCATCGATACGGGTTCCTCCGGTTCGCTCAATGGTCCGTCTAGTTTGCCCGGGCCCGGGATCAATCCGAATCAGAACCGTGGGCCTTCGGACTTCGACATTCGTCAGGCGTTTTCGGCTGCGGTGACCTATGACGTCCCAGTGCCGAAACTGGATCGACTTACTCGCACGATTCTGGGTGGTTGGTCCCTTCAGAATATCGTTCAGGTCCACTCCGCCTCACCGGTTGACGTGGATGACGGACTGTTTTCTATGATTCTCAACCGAGCAGCGGACGTTAGGCCCGATCTCGTTCCGGGAATTCCCCTCTACCTTTATGGGTCGCAATACCCTGGGGGAAAGATACTTAACAACACTCCCAACCAGGGTGGGCCGGGGTGCATTGGACCTTTCTGTCCGCCGCCTACCGATTCCAACGGAAACCCGTTACGACAGGGAGACCTGGGACGAAACGCCGTGAGAGGTTTTGGCTTAATGCAATGGGACTTCGCTGTTCATCGCGACTTTCCCATCCATGAATCGCTGAAGCTACAGTTCCGCGCCGAAATGTTCAATGTTTTGAATCATCCCAACTTCGGGCCGCCGCTGGGTGACATCTCCAACGGTTCGTTCGGCTATTCCGCCGAAACATTGGGACAATACCTCGGCGGTGGCGGCAATGGTTATGGTTTGGCCAGCGGCCTCAGTCCCCTGTATCAAATCGGCGGCCCACGCTCCATTCAACTTGCTCTGAAACTTTTATTTTGAGCGCGCCGTGGGCGAGCCGCGATGGCGTCGCTCAGAAGGAAAGGTACCGATATGTTGAATCGTCATTTCTTCGTTTGGCTGCACCGCTGGGCGGGCCTGGCGATGGCGTGTTTCCTTGTTATTGTGGGGCTGACGGGCAGTCTGCTCGCATTCCGTAATGAAATAGATCGCCTGGCCAGCCCGCGATTCTTCGCCAAACCGCAGCCGGGGGTGGCGCGGCTCGACTTCGCCACTCTCACCGACCGGGCGGAGGCCTTAGTACCGCAAGGCCAGGCGTACTGGATAGTCGCCGCCCCCGATCAAATCACTGTGGCGTTCATCCCACGCAAGAACCCCGCAACGGGGAAGCCGTACAGACTCGACCTGGATTGGTTGTATCTCAATCCATGGACCGGACAGGAACTCGGCCGAGTCAAACCGGGCGAAAGCGGGCCATCGTGGCTGACAATTCCCATCGTCAACCTCCACGCGACGCTTTTTCTGGGTGGCGCCGGCTTCTGGATGTTGGGCATTGTCGCGCTCGTCTGGACACTCGATTGTTTCGTCGGCTTCTATCTCACTTTGCCGGCAAGCATGCGACGATTCTGGCAGCGTTGGAAGCAGGCGTGGCAGGTGAAGTGGCGGGCCAGCGCTTTTCGCGTTAACTTCGACCTGCACCGGGCGAGCGGCCTCTGGCTATGGCCGGCGCTGTTCGTCCTTGCCTTGTCGAGCGTGATGTTCAACCTCCCGGACGTCTACCATCGGCTCACAGACGCCATATTGGACTATCGGCCGCCGCCTGCCGACGGCATGTCCATGTCCCCGACTGGCGAAGATCTCCCGCCACTCATCGATTTCCGTGCGGGGCTTTCTACCGCCCAGCGCCTGATGGCGGAACAGGCGGCGAGCCACGGCTTTTCGGTGGAGCGGCCCGTTGTCTTCCAATACGAGTACGATCATCACGCTTACTTTTACAACGTGAAGAGCAGTCGCGATGTCTGGGACCGCGACCACACATCGATGACGACCCTTACCTTCAACGCCGACACTGGCGCCCTGCGATCCCTGAACCTACCGACGGGCGAACATACCGGCAACACGGTCTTCACCTGGCTCGTCGGCCTGCACCAGGCCTGGGTGTTCGGTCTGCCGTATCGCATCTTTCTCTGCGTGCTGGGTATCGTGATCGCCATGCTCTCCTGCACCGGCGTCTACATCTGGGGGAAGAAGCGTAGCTGGCGAAAGCTCTCAGAGTCACGCAGTCGCTTGATCGAAGCGGAAGGACCGAACGCGGCTTAACTCCTAAGAAAGGAAACTATGAATCGACGTAACGCTTTGAAGACCTTTGCTATCGGCGCAGGGGCGCTCTGCGCTCAATCGCTACAAATGCAATTTGCATCGGCACAACAAACTTCACCTACCCCGAGCTCATCCGGATATTTCAAACTGCCGCCACTTCCGTACGCAACTGACGCTCTGGAGCCGTTCATCGACGCGCGAACGATGGAGCTTCACCACGATAAGCATCACGCGGCGTATGTCGATAAGCTGAATGCTGCCGTGAAGGATCACCCTGAACTGCAAAAAGGCAGCGTGGAAGATCTCTTGGCAAATCTAAACGCCGTACCGGAAAGTATCCGAACCGCCGTCAGGAATCAAGGTGGAGGCCACGCCAATCACAGCTTCTGGTGGCCTCGGCTCGGCAAGTCTGGGGCAAAGGCGCCCAAGGGCCAACTCGCGACCGACATCAGCAAGCGGTTCGGCAGCTACGCGGCGTTCCAGGATCAGTTCACGGCCGCTGCCACTGGCCTGTTCGGAAGTGGATGGATTTGGTTGAACCAGGCGAAGGATGGGCAACTGCTGATTGAATCCACGCCGAATCAAGACAGCCCCATCTTGACAGGCCATACACCTGTGTTAGGCATTGATCTTTGGGAACACGCGTATTACCTGAAATATCAAAACCGACGAGCCGAGTATATCGCCGCGTTCTACAACGTCGTGAATTGGGACTACATCAGCGAACGATATCACGCAACGCGAGTCTGAAAGCCGGAACCAAGCGAATAGGTCGGGATACAATGATTCTAATGCGGGGAACAGTAGCGATCTTACTGACGATGGTCTTCGGCCTTTGGCTGACAGCTCCCGTCTTCGCATCGTCGGATCGGTCGCTACCGGCGTGCTGCCGCCGCAACGGAAAGCACCGCTGCGGTGCCAGCAAACGGAGTTCACCAGCTAGTCCGACATTCAGTACCCCGGTCCAAACGTGCCCGTTCTTTCCCCGCACTACGGCGGTCCAGGGTCGCATCGACATCTTTGGTCAGACTCCTTTCACCTACCACAGTCCCCGTAGTCACGGCCCGGTGCTTCGATGCCTGAACAGAACCAACCAATATTCCCGCTCCACCGACAGCCACCACAAGCGCGGACCCCCTCAGTTTTCTGCCTAAGAACAGTCCCCGATAAAACAATTTGAGCGCAGAAATCTAGAGAGAGCGTTACGGCTCGTGTCGTGAATGCCGTTGTCTCGATCATTACACCTCACAGTTGCGCTCGAACCGTGTACTGCGTCGGCATTCAGTTTGGTCTCTGAGCGCTCCGCTGCTGGTTTTCCATGGGCAAGGAGAATATCTATGCATTTAGAGGAACCACGAGTTAGGTCGAAGGTTCTTGGGACCTTAGGATTCGTTCTTTTTCTGGCCGCGAGTGTGGGCTGCGCCAGCACAAAGAAGTATCCCCTGCAGGGAGAAATCGTTAGCAAGAACGTCGCGACCAACGAAATTACGGTGAAGCATGGCGACATTCCTGGGTTCATGCCCGCCATGGCGATGCCTTACCACGTTCAGGACCCCGCCGTTGTTCAGGAACTTCAGCCAGGGGACAAGATCGCGGCGGAGGGATTCGTTAACAAGGATACGAAGGAATATTGGCTGGAAGATGTGCGCATCACCGATGAATCAGGACGAAGTCAAGCGAAGACGCCGGTTGCACCTCACATGCTGATTCCCGGCGAGCGGGTTCCGAACATGGCTTTTGTCAACCAGGACGGCCGCACCATCCATCTTTCTGACTTTGCGGGAAAAGCATTGCTGGTGACGTTCATCTACACACGCTGCCCCATGCCGAATTTCTGCCCGCGGCTGAGCAGCCAATTTGCGAAGATTCACGATGAACTCAAGAAGAACCCAGGCGACTACAGCAAGACACACCTGCTGACCATCAGCTTCGACCCGAAGTATGACACTCCGCCTGTCTTGCGCAAATACGGTCTGGCATATCTGGACGACGACGCGAATGGCTTTTCTCAGTGGGACTTCGCTTCCACGAATCCTGCCGATATGGCCCGCATCGCCCAGGCATTCGGCCTGCAGTATCAGGAAGAGGACAATCAGATTTCCCACACCATGAACATCGTGCTGATTGGGCCCGATGGCACGGTAGCCAAGCTTTGGTCTACCGATTGGACATGGACGGAATTGATGGAAAGCATGCAGCAAACCCTCCATTCCAGCGGGCAGAGCAGCGAGATCCACGGCCGGGCGCTCTACGGCTACCTTTGCGCGTCTTGTCACGAGTTTGTCAATCCAGATCTTCGGAAGGAGCCGCCGAAACTGCATGGGCTATTTCTCGCAAGAACTTGCCTAGCGGGGCACCCGCCACTGATGAACAGGTGCACCACACGATTATTGCGGGATTGCGGACCATGCCCGCTTTTAACCAGCTTGTGACCGACACGGATGCGGACGACATTGTGCGGTACTTGCACCGCTTGAACTGATATCGAAGGAGATCACCGATGGTTCGATGGGGCAAACTCATGGCCGGATCGTTTCTTTTGTTGTCGCTGATGGCGTGCTCGCCGAGCGAAAAGCTCACCAACACCGAGATTCAGGGGCAGTGGCTTTACGACGACCACTGCGCTGAGTGTCACGAAAACCCTCACCCTGAATTGCGCAAGCAGCCTCCGAATCTGCACGGATTGTTTCTGGCAAAGGCCTTGCCGAGCGGCGCTCCAGCGACCGATGAACAAGTGAGCAAGACGATCATCGAAGGCCGCGGCACGATGCCGGCCTTCGACAAGCGTCTACGTGAAGCCGATGCCAGGGAACTTGTGGCATACCTTCACAAGCTGAAATGAGGCAATTCATGGGTCGTATTTGTTGCATGACCATCGTCGCGCTAATGCTTGGCGGAAGTATTCTTGCCGCGGCCGGAGATCGGCCCTTCACGCGCTCTGAAGCGGAGCGCTACAACAAATTGACACACGAGCTGATCGCGCCGTGTTGCTGGCGAGAGGCAATCGCCATTCATCGCTCGGAGGAAGCGCTGCAGATGCTGAACGAGGTTGAACAACTTGTGCTCGCCGGGCGTTCGGAAGAGGAGATCAAGGCCATTTATGTCGCTCGTTACGGCGTCCGAATCCTTGCAGACCCTCCGGGAAGGGCAGGCCAGTGGCTGTACGTGGTTCCGTTTGCGCTGCTCTGCGGTTTCTTCTTCCTCGCAACTTTGCGTCTGCGTTCGATGGTTGCGCGCGTCGCTTCCCCGCTTCCTCGTGCGCCAGCGGAGTTGATGGCGCGGGTTCGAATGGAGACCGAAAGCGAATGGAACTAATGACCCAGATGCCGGTCGCCCTCACGGATCTCGAAATCGGGGAGGGAGGCGCTATCGCCCATATCGCTTTGCCTCCAACCCATCAGCAATTTCTGACGCGGATCGGCATTGTTCCGGGAGCGGAGATCACGTTCTCCCGTCGCGCGCCCTTGGGAGACCCCAGTGTGTATTCAGTGGACGGAACCGAAGTTGCATTGCGGGCGGAGACTGCGAACTACATCTTCGTTCAGCGGGGACACTTTCCACGGTTGGGTGACATGGCATGACCGCTGTTCGCACCCAACCCTTGGTCGCCTGTCCCGGAAAATCTTCGGAGATCCCGAAACGTGAAATTCACACGGTGGCCCTGATTGGCCCGCCCAATTCGGGGAAATCGACGCTCTTCAATCGCCTGACCCGCCTCCGTCAAAAGGTCGGCAACTACCCAGGCATTACCGTCGAACAACGCGTTGGCCTGCTCACTGCCGGCGGACCAGAGATCAAACTGATTGATCTCCCCGGCGTGTACAGTCTGACGCCCTATTCCGAAGACGAACGCGTCGCCGTGGACGTGCTGACCGGCAAAATGGACGGACTGCCTCGCCCGGATGCGATTTTGCTGGTGCTCGATGTAACCAATCTCTCCCGCCAACTGGTACTAGCCGCACCCGTAATTGCTCTGGGTTTGCCCATACTCGTTCTTTTGAATATGGCGGACGTCTTTACCAAAGGCGGTGGGTCGCTCGATGTTCTCAAACTCGCTGCGGAATTGGGCGCACCCGTTGCGATGGTGAGTGCAACACAGGGCAGCGGGTTGGACGCTGTGGAACGCTTCTTGCGAGAAGCTCACGATCGGCGGCCAGGAGCGTTGCTTCCCATTCTGCAAGACCTTCCGCAGTGCCGGAAATGGGCGAACCAGCTTAGCCACCGAGTCGACTACCAGCGTCCACTCCCGAGCGTGTGGACCCGCCGGCTGGATGACATATTTCTGCACAAGCTCTGGGGGCCGCTCATTTTTGTGATTGTCGTGGGTGCCGTTTTCCAGACTGTGTTTGGACTCGGCCAGCCCATGAGCACAGCGTTTCAGGACCTGCTCACAAGCCTGGGGCAGCAAGCGGCACCTTTCATTTCGAATAGTCTGCTCCGGTCACTTCTGCTCGATGGCCTGTGGAAGGGCGTGAGTTCGGTGCTGGTTTTCCTTCCCCAGATCCTTCTGCTATTCCTGTTTATAGGGATACTGGAAGACTCGGGCTATCTGGCCCGCGCGGCGCTCATCGCCGACCGCACTATGCGGAGCGTGGGATTGAACGGGAAAGCTTTTATTCCTCTTTTGTCCGCGTACGCGTGCGCTGTCCCCGCGATCATGGCGACGCGCACCATCGAAAATAAGCGCGATCGCATCGCGACCATTCTGATCGCGCCCTTCATGACCTGTTCGGCCCGCTTGCCCATCTACACATTACTCATTGCAGCATTTATTCCGGATCGCCCGGTGGTCGGCGTACTGCTCGGTGCCAGGGCTTGTGTCATGCTCTCACTTTACGTGCTCGGTTTTCTTGTGGCCATCGCCACCGCGAAACTCCTCAAGTCGTCGATACTGAAATCCGCTGCCGTTCCATTTATGCTGGAGCTTCCTGAGTACAGGTGCCCGACGTTGCAGTCTGTCGGCCTGCGCCTGCTCGACCGCTCACGGGTCTTTCTGAGGCAGGCGGGAACGGTCATCCTGGCAGTTTCTTTACTGGTGTGGGTCCTCACGCATCTCCCACTGAACCATGGCCATTCTCCGGAACTGGAACACAGTGCGATCGCCTATCTCGGACATGGAATTGAGCCGCTCATCCGGCCTCTCGGTTTTAATTGGAAGATCGGAGTCGGCCTGCTGACATCCGTGATCGCGCGCGAAGTCATCGTCGGCACCTTGGGCACGATTTATGGAACTGACCCGGCAACGCAATCGATGACGCTGCAGAATGCGCTAAGGCAAGATCTCACTCCCGCCGGGGCAATGGCGCTACTGGTCTTCTTTGCATTTGCCATGCAATGCGCGTCGACCTTGGCCGTCGTGCGCCGCGAGACTAACAGTTGGAAGTGGCCCATGATCCAATTTGCCTACATGACTGCGGTTGCCTATGCGTCAGCCTTAGGTGTAAACGCGGTTTTGTCGAGACTATGGAGGTGAGCTTGTTCTACTAGGATAAATACTTGATCATTTCAAGCCGACAGAGTTCAAGAAGGAGTCAGCCGCAACGTCTTTGCGTCAGCGACCGAAACTGTAACGCAAAGTGAATCGTGCCTGAACTGGTTCCATGGGGTGCATAACCCTTGTGAATGCAGCGTTAGCATTCACAACACTCGCAACCTGCTCCTGCCCTGCTAAGGTTGTTGGCGGTGTGGCTGGTAGCCCCAGCCCAGCTGCTGGCGTTATTTGCGATACATAGGCATAGTCGACGTCGTGATCTCGGCGGTTGAACAAATTCAAAACTTCGCCCCAAAGGCTCCAGTTCTTGTTGATTTTATAACTGGCTCCCAGGTTGACCAACGTCGTTGAGGGTGAGTTGTAAATTGCGTCGGAAGTCAAAGGGCGCGGGCCAAAATAGCGCAGGCGCAAACTCGCTGAAAAGCGTTTGTAATCCTGCAGCGTGGCGCCCGCTGCAACCACCCACCGAACTGCTTCCGGCACCTCCTTGCCATACGGATTTTGCAGGAACGTGCCGCCCCCGATCGGAATCAGCCCAAAGCAATTCGAGTTTCTTGCGCAAAGCTGAGGACCCGTAGGGGTCGAGGTGTGGAAGAACGTCGAATCCTCCGGGTCGTTTTGGGTAAAGATGGCGCGGGAGTCCGCAAAATCAGCATCAAAGACCAAATGTTCCGTTGGCGTGTAGTAGTTCCCAACTTCTATGCCGTAGCGGTTGCTCGACTGAAGTGAGGCACTCGTGCCTCCGGTGTCGCCGTCCTGCAGCAGTTCGGAATTACTGTGGAGATACCAGACTTCAACGGTGCTTTGCAGATTTGGGACGGCCGAGGTGCGCACACCGACTTCCGCGCCTTTGGTTTGGACGAGGAAGGGAATTCTGATGGGGTTCGGCGTGTTGTAGTAAGGATAGTCCGGCGAAACCGGTTCATACAGTTGCGTTGAGCCCCGCACGTCGTTGGTGTGGTAACTGGCTCCGCCCTGCACGTACAACTCCGTATTGGCCCACGGACCGAAGATCAAACTTGCTTTGGGGCTGGGCAGGAACTTGCTGACCGATTGGTTAGTATTGGGATTGTAGCTGGCAGGGTAGTTATTGGGATAGTTGGGGTAGTTGGGGTTGGTGGGATTGGTAAAGCTGGTGATGACACCCTTGCCGTCGTCGCCGCGCAGGGCCAGGATCGTGCGGAATTTGCTCGCCCACTGAGTCTTATTTGTCACCCACGGACTTCCTATCGTCTCCGTAAATTTATTCAAATCCGTATCCGCGGGCAAGACCGCGACCTGATCAAGAGAAGAAGGTTCATCCAGATAGTTAGCTAAATAGTAAGTTTTGTCCGTACGCACACGATCTTCCGTCCGGAAAAGGCCGTTGTGGATCCAATCGTTGCGGAGCTGCATGCCGAACGTGGTTTCCGTCTTGCGACCGAAGAAGTGGCCGAAAATCGTATGGCGTAGGTCGAACCCAGCCACCCAGCGCCTGTCCTGCTGTTCGAACTGATCGCCTTTGTATGGGTCGACCAGGTAGTAGGTGAAATCGGACCACAGATTGAGATCGTAATAGAACCCGTAGGCCGAAATCGTGGTCTCGGAATTTTCACCCTTGCGATGCCATTCCGACTGCAAGCTATAACGATGTGAATGGCCACCGTCCTCTGGGTTCAGCGCGCCGAAGAAACCGACAACGGGTATGGCCGTATAGGGGATCTGATCGCTCGAGTTCCATCTAGCTCCATCGTAAGCGCGGGTCGTGATGCTGAAACCGTTGTCCTTTCCGCCCTGGCTGTAGGTCACAAGGCCGTTGAATTTGTAAAAATTGTCCGAATGCACCCATGGGCCGCCGTCGTGATACGCCTCTCCGCCGTATAGCAAGTTGCCCTTGCCCAGCTTTTGCGAAATGCCGAAAACGAATCGTGCAAACTGGTACATGCCGCCGTCGACCTGGAAGAAGTTCTGGGGCAATGTCTTGTAATACACCACGTGGGCATTTCCCGCCGAGCCATAGTCGCCGACTTCGCCGTAATAGGGACCTTTCTCGGCATCCACCCGCTCCACAAACTCCGGGATGACGGTGTTCATGTCCGAGTATCCCTCGCCGTGCGCGTGCGACGGCAGGTTCAGCGGCATATCGTCGAGGAAAATGGCGATATCTGTACCGTGGTCGAGATTAAAGCCGCGAAGGAAATATTGGTTGGCCTTGCCGCCGCCGGCGTGTTGCGTGATGATGAGACCGGGAAGCGTCTCCAAAATCTCTCCCGAGCGAAGCAGCGGACGGTTCTTGAGTTCCTCTGCGCCCACCGTTACCTGGCCGGCGGAAGCGGCAGTTCCGACAAGGTCATCCTGTCGGCCTTGCACGTTCACAGTGGTGCTCAGGGAGCCCACTTCCAGAGAGATGCGCAGCGGGGCCGGCGCCTCTGTGCTCCCTATGGTGACGGAGATTTCTTTGGTTTCAAAACCGGGATCAGATACCACGAGTCGATAATTACCCGTCGCGAGTCCAGAAATAATGAAGGAGCCGTTCCTGTCCGACTGTGCCGTTTTTTGTACAGTACCGTTCGCGCTGCGAACCTGAACGGTAGCCCCGGCAATCACTGCGCCAGAAGTGTCGACGACAGTTCCCGACAGCTGAACCGGATACGCCTTATCACTCGTGGCAACCGGCGTATTCTCCTGCGCGATCGTCGGAAGCGAAAGCGAAAGTATAAAGGTTAAGAGTAGCCCTAGAGTTCTGGTGGCAACCACTCCCCGTCTCGTGTCGCCCAACCCATAAATTTCGCGCATATTACGTTCCATCCATTCGTGCTATTAAATGGCATCATACGAATCTAATAATCGTGCTACAGCATGGACGAATTGTAAAGGCGATTGCTCTTTTTTAACAAAGTCTATGGCCTACACGAGACTTTCGCTGCTTCCTGCTACGGGGATTCCCGGTGGGTGCCTCACCGATGTGGGTGGGGATGGTGCGACACGGTCTCTGGAGAGCTCATGACCAGTCGCCCGTGCTGCACGCCTTTTGTGCTGATGAGGCGGTCTGCCAACTTTTGAACGTCTTTCGACTTGCCGCGAAGTAGCACTACCTCCAGGCAGTTTTCGTGATCGAGATGAGCATGCAGAGTGGAAATGACAATTGCATGCGACTCGTGCTGGAGATCGGTAAGCTTTTCCGGCAGCAGGCGAGTGTGATGATTGTAAATGAGCGTGACCGTGCCTACGACAAGAGCAGTCGGGGCGATAACCACGGAGCCGACCAGACGGTCGCGAATCAAATCACGGAACGCTTCGGAGCGGTTCTCATAGCCCTGGTCTGCTATGAACGAATCAAAGCGATGTAGAAGTTCTGAATCGATCGACACACCAATGCGACTGAGATTTCCCATAAAGCACCTTTTGAAATCCAGACAATTAACGATTAGCGTAGCACACTGGCTGAAAGGTGTAGCACTAGGAGAAATGGCGACGCGCGGGTACCGCTAAGGAGGATTCCTCCCGACCAACGGAGAACTCTTCCATAACGGATCAGAATGTCGTTACAAGGCGAAAGGAATATTGGCGCGACGGGCCGAGCGCGTTGCCGGAGAACAGTCCTCCGAAGTCGATCACTTCGAGCGTGTTGCCCAGGTTCGCGACATCGCCCTGAAAGCGTACCGAGCGTTTGTCGCGCTGATAGAGATCCACGCCCAGCGAAGCATTCTGTGTGAAGTAGGGATCAATGCGGTCGCGATTAAAGTTCAGGTGATTGATCACCACCTGACCGTATTCCGTGGCGTATTGCTGCGGGGTTAAATCAGGTTGAAACGGCAGCCCGCTGTTGTAATCGGCTCCTACGGCGATCCACAAGCGAGGAACGACCTGATAGCGGACACGGGTGCGCACGGTATTCCGCTGGTCCTGTGAGTCGGGGAAATGTCCGGTGGTCGGGTTGATCGCATCATCTCCCAAGAACAATCCGCCGGTCACCGGGAACCAGGCATTCCCGGCGATATAGGAATAGGCAGCGAAGCCTGAAAATCCCTTCCATTGCAGGAGTTGTAGCTTGCCTTCCGCGCCGTAGAGAATGGCGTGGTCAAATGCGATGGGAAAACTGATCCCAGTACTCAGAATTTGGGAGTCGTCAGCGTAATTGTTCACTTGGCGACGGAACATATTCGCATCCAGCCGAAGCTTCCCGAAGAATGCTTTCGTGGCTCCCAATTCATAATAGTTCCCGTGAGACGGCTGGACCGGCAGCTGCAGTGCGGGCACGCTCGTGTCTATGGCTTCTGCAGCCGCAGAACTGGCTAAGAGGATGTTTTCGAAGGATGGCGTCTGGAATATCCGGTCATAGGAGGCGTGCATATTTAAGCCGATGGCGGGGAAATAACGCGAGACGGCAAGGCGCGGACTGACGGCATTCTGATTCAGCAACAGTTGGTAGTGATCCCAGCGAAGGCCGGCATTGACCGTCCAATTGCCGAGGCGGACTAAGTCCTGAACATAGGCCGATTGTTCGAGATCGGGACGGCTGCCCGTGAAGGCAAAGGTTATCGCACCGGAATCCAATATCCCCAGATTGATCGGACATTGCGGATCGTTAGGATCTGCACAGTCGGGTATCTCGTAGCTGGTGTTTTCGTGCAGGAAGATGGCATCGGATTCGACACCCGCCTTAAATTCTTGCCTGCCATGATGAAGGGAGAAGCTGCCATTGAAATAGATTTCTTTGAAGTCATTGTGATTGGCGGCAATGAGGGGCCATGAGGCAGGGTCGGAATAAAAGTCAGTGGAGGTATCGCGGGACATTCCCCGCAGCACGCCGATCGAGTCGGAGGAAAAAATGTGCTGGTAGGAAATGCTGCCCATGGTTTCAAAGTTATCGCCCGTCTGTAGTTGTCCCCCGGGAATGAACACGCAATCAGGCGGCGCCTGTCCCGCACAGCCGACGGTGTTGTCCGAGTTCGGCAAGTACGCTCCGTTCTGCTGCACCAGTTCGTTGGGGATCTCATAGCGCGCGAGTTCATGACGGACAATCAGAGTGAGACGGTCCTTGGGAGTGAGGTCCCGCTCATAGCTCAGCGAAAAATCGCCAGTGGTGCCGTTGTTGGTGTAATTCTCGGGGACCACCGGGTTGAGATAGTGGCCGGTCATGTTGCCGGAGGCGCTCAGGCCAAACGTATTTTTATCCCATGTGTATTGGTCCTGGGTATTGATCCCAGCCGTATCATAGGTCCCGCCGAAAAGAGTGAGCTGCCCGTGAAATCCGGGATCTTGGTCCTTAAGAGTATTGATCTCAACCACGCCGCCCATCTTTCTACCGAATTCCGCCGGAATGCCGGCGGTATAGATCGTGAGGGATTCGACGTCATCGGCTTCGGCAGGCTCCGGGCCAAAGCTGGGCGAACGGTTGTCAGTGAGCGGTATGCCGTCCACTACAAATTGAGTCTGATATTCCGATCCTCGTGGGTGAAGAACTGCATTGCCCTCGTAGAGCCAGCCTGGCTGAGAGTTCACTAAGTCCTGCATACCGCGTCCGGGCAGCGCAGTCAATCGATTCTGAATCATCTCTGACCCGATCTGATTGACCGAACCTGCGCGATAGGGATCGACCAGGGTGGCGGTCGCGCTCACGTTCAACGATTCCGAAACTGGAGCTATTTTCAGCCGAACCGTGCGGTCCAAGGGAAGAGCGGAACGTATTTCTACCGGCTCGGACACCTTGGCAAAAGACGGTGCCTCGATCCGGATCTGATAAATTCCGTAAGGCAGTCTTTGAAAATCCACGTAGCCCTTATCGTCAGTCGTGAGCGTATAGCGATACTGGTTGGCATCGCTGACAAGCTCAACCGTGCTCTTCAGGCCCAATCCAGAGGGATCGGTCACCGTCAAACGCAACTCTCCAGTGTTGCTCTGCGCGACTATGGGAAGAGTCCAGAGAAGTACGGCCGTTATCAGCGTCTTTTTCATCTTTGATTGTTACCCTATATGGGATAGCTAACCTTGAGGTGCGGCAATAGCAGCTTTTTCGCCCCTCGATTTAAAAATTCCATTTCCAGCAGTTTTGTTCAGTATTTTTTTCAATCTCCTGAGGAAAGTTGAAAGGAGGCGCTTGAAAAAACCTTGAACAGAAGTGGAGGGAATGGAATATACGTTTTAGGGACCCGAGAATATGCCTCCCACGGATTCGATCAACGAGTTGCCCTTCCCAAACGTCGCTGAAGCGGCGCATTCGGCGAAGCCATCGGAAATCGAGCGCGAGGTTATCGAGCTCTTTGACCAGTTTCGCGACCCGCTTCTGCGTTATGCACTCTCGTTTGGCATTTCCGTGCATGATGCGGAGGAAGTCATCCAAGAAGTCTTCTTGTCTCTCTTCCGACATCTCCAATTACGCAGATCCCGGAAAAACCTTCGCGGCTGGCTCTTCCGCGTCGCGCACAATCTCGCGCTGAAACAGCTTTACGCGAACCAAAGATCGTACAAAACAACTTCCGACCGGGCGATTGCGGAAGAGCACTTTGACCCAACACCTAATCCTGAAGAACAGTTGTCATCGGCTCAAAGACGCCACCGGCTGCTGGCGGTAGTTCAGGCTCTTCCGGAAGCGGATCAGGGCTGCCTCCGGCTGCGTGCGGAGGGCCTCCGCTACCGAGAAATAGCGGCCGTCCTCGGAATGTCTCTGGGAGCCGTTTCGATATCGCTGACACGATCACTGGGACGGTTGATCCGTGCGGACGGGAGATAAAGCTATGTTGAGCGAAGACCTTCACCTGTCGGACAAGCACTTATCGGATCAGGAAATGCTTCTGGCGGCGGACGGTGAACTTTCAACCCGTCGGGCCGCTCAAGTTCACTCCCACCTCGCCGAGTGCTGGGCCTGTCGCGCTCGGATGGCAGAAATCGAAGAGACGATTGCCGATTTCGCGCGAGCTCACCGACAGACTCTCGATCCGCAATTATCTCCCATCGCCGGACCGCGTGCACTATTGAGAGCGCAATTAGCCGAACTAGTGTCTGAGCACAAATCTAATTCTTGGCGGCGGTTACTCCACTTCACTTCGACCACACGCGCTGCGGCGTTTTTGTGTGCGGTGGTTCTCATTGCCACTGTGGTTGGCAGGATACTCGTCCACCATTCCACGCAGCCTGCGGCAAACTCAATCGTTGATGCATTCGAACGCGGCGCTCTTCCCGACCGCAGACTTACACCAGGGGCGACGAGGAGAGTTGCGATCAGCGACGTTTGTTCGATGGCTCACGAGGAAGTGGACGAAGAGGTATCAACGTCGTTGCGTCAGGAGGTCTTTCGGGAATATGGCATCGTGAATGCTCATCCCGACGACTACGAGGTTGACTATCTGATTGCTCCGGGATTGGGTGGTGCGGAAGACGTCCGCAACCTGTGGCCCGAACCCTACACATCGCGACCGTGGAATGCGCACGTCAAGGACGACTTGGAAGAACGTCTTCACGAAATGGTCTGTGGTGGTCAGCTAGATTTATCTACTGCACAACGCGACATCTCCACGGATTGGATTGCGGCCTACAAGAAGTATTTCCATACGGATCGACCTCTCGCCCTGCACTCGCGCCTCGAATCAATAAAACTCGCTTCCGCGCTGATGTAAGATGCGGTGGAATGATCACCTTTCCCTTGGAGGAGCACTGTGAGAACCAACAGGATGTTTGCGTGGACAATCGGTGCCGTGTTGGTGGTAGGCACGATTGTGGGCGTCACGCGATTGCAATGTCCCGCGGATGAGCTCGAAAAGGCGGTAGCGCAATCCCGCTGAGGCTATTCTGGCTGCATTCTCCGTCACTTTTTCGACCGAGAGAAGTGCGCAGCCGTTGGACGGACGGCTACTGCTGTTACCTTGGAATCATCGGGCGTGAAGAGAGGCGTGAAGAGAGACACCATCCCTAAGCCTTCGGCTTAGGTCGGTGCCGGGCCGTCCGGGGACTAGCGAACGCTGCTCGCACGAAGTCGAACAGCATTCGAGTCCGTTCGAATTGCATCCGATTCTCATTCGAACGGATATGAGTAATCTGAACTGCTACTTTAGAGTGCTCAACGCACGCCGCAACCAACCCCTAGTTCCTTTAGCGGTTGACACGCTTACGCAATATGCGTAATAATGTACGCATTATGCGTAACTCTTCCGTGCTGACTGCGTTGTTCCCACAGGTACGGCAGGGCGTGCTCGCGGCTACGCTCGGCCAGCCAGATAAGTGGTGGTATCTTTCGGAACTCGCCGGCCGTTTGGGCACGAGCCCGTCGAGCCTTCAGCGGGAGTTATCATCTTTGGTGGCAAGCGGAATATTGGCGCATCGTCGGGAAGGCACAAGGGCTTATTTCAAGGCGGAGACCCAGTCCCCGGTGTTCCGAGACCTGCAGCAACTGTTCGACAAAACTGCAGGGCTGGCTCCGATCTTGGAGCAGATACTAAGGCCGTTTGGCAACAAGATTCAGAGTGCTTTTATCTATGGTTCCGTGGCACGACGCCAGGAACAGGCCATGAGTGACGTGGATGTGATGGTCATTGGCAGAGCAGGTATCGCTGACCTATCTCCGTCGCTCCGCAAGGCCGAGCAGCGCCTCGGCAGAGAGGTCAACGTCACGACCTATTCACAAGAGGAGTTCCGGGAGAAAATCAAATCGCACGACCATTTTCTCGCCGCAGTGTTGCGAGGGCGGAAACAGTTTCTGAAAGGAAGTCAGAGTGACTTGGACGAACTTGCTGGCAAATAAGGAAGCCCAGAAACACAAGACCTCCAAGAAGGAACTGGATAACATGCGGGCGCTTGTCGCTCGCGACCTCGCAGACGCTAGTCTTGCTGGTCTTTCAGCAGATCGAAGATTCGCCACCGCATACAACGCTGCGCTCCAGGCAGCGAATATGGCTATAGCCTGTGCGGGGTATCGGATCGTAAGCAAGGTCGGACATCACCGGGTGTCCTTGGAGAGCACGAAACTGGTGTTGGGTAAAGCGTCGCACAAGTACGCCGACTATTTTGAGACGTGTCGACGGAAGCGAAATACTATCGACTACACGTTCTCCAATGTTGCGACCGACACAGAAGCAAAAGAGATCGTCGTTCAAGCAAAACAGTTTTACGTTGAAGTCGAAGACTGGATTGCGAAAAACCACCCCGCGATGAAAATGTGAAAGTCGAGGCCAGCCTAAATCCCTAAATCGACACCGTGGCCAGTCACCAGCTGTTGAACGGGCTCATACGGTACATCCCACAAATCCGTTTCAACGAAGCCGGTTGCGGCAGGTGCTTTCGCGTGCGTGATGTCGGCAGCACTGGTGTCAGGAATAGAGTTGGGTCACAAGGAGCTAACGTATGATCCACCCTCGCAAAGTGATGCTCGAAAACAGTGGCGGATATTAGCCTGCTTTTGTCATTTACGCCAAACCCTCAGATGCAGAGAATTGGATGCCTAAGGCATGGGCGTTAAGGCTAGTGTATGCAGCCCGTCGCCCAACTTACGATACCGTCGAAACAATAGCGCCAAAGAAAACTCCCCATGATTGCTGAGAACTCTCAACCCCTGGTGACGCGAGCTGCGGCGCTCGCAGTCATGAGCGCTTCGCTGCTGATGGCGGCATGTGGTGGCGCAGGCAATACTGCGTCACGACAGGCGGCCACGCAAAGTGGCGCGAACTCCTCCGTGGTCAATGCACACACGGCCTGCGCGATACTGTCGGGAAAAACGATCGGAGGCGCAACGCTCACGACGGCAGTCATCTCGGCCAGTGGAACTGTGCCAACGTACTGCAAGGTCAGCGGCACTCTCGCGCCTGCGCTGAACTTCGAAATTCGCCTGCCGGACGCATGGAACGGCAAACTCTACTATGCCGGTGGCGGCGGCTACGACGGAGTGATGACAGAACTCGTCGTTCCACCGCTCACCCAGGGTTATGCAGAAGTCGTCAGTGATTCGGGACATCAGGGTAATGGAATGTCAGCCGCCTTTGCATTGAACGACACCTTCGCTGCCCAGCTCTTTGGCAGCCTCTCCGTGCCCACGGTCATGTCCACAACCCTCAAGATCTTGCCTGCGGCTTATGGTGTACCGCCAGCCAAGTCCTATTTCGAAGGCTGCTCCAACGGAGGACGGGAGGCATTGATGGCGGTGCAGCGAAATCCGAACCTCTTTGATGGCGTCATTGCGCGCTCACCCGGTTACAACTGGGTGGGCTTCATGGGCGCATTCAACCGCACGGCCAAGGCGTTGGCTGCTCCCGGAGGCGCGTTCAGTGCTGCCAAAACGGCGCTGCTGGCGAAGCATGTGCGGGAGGCCTGCGATGGGCTCGACGGTATTGTCGACGGCATTGTCGCGAATCCTGCCGCGTGCACGGCAAAGGTCGTGAACGTAGCCGCTTTGCGTTGTGCCGGCGGTGCCGATACCGGCGATACCTGCCTTTCCGATGCGCAACTCGCGGTCGTCAAGTCGTGGACGACCGACGCGGTATTCAAGGGCAGCAGCGCCTATCGCAGTAAAGGATACAACCTGACTGGCAACGAAGACGATCCGGGAGGCTTTGGAATCTGGGTTTCCGGCAATGGCGATGTCAAGAAAGCCGGGCAGTACATGTTTCAGGATACTTCCGTTAAATACGTCCTTGCGCGTGACCCCAGCGCCGACTCACTGAAGTACACCTGGGATAAGAATCAGAGTGCGCTGTATTCAATGGCCGCGCTCAATGACGCGACGCAAAGCGATATTCGTCCGTTCATCCAAGCCGGCGGCAAGTTGATTGTCTGGCATGGCGGGTCTGATATGGCCCTCAGTGTCAACTCGACCATCGAGTACATGACGAACATGGAGAAATCCGTCGGCGCAGAAAGCGCCGCTGCGTCAACTCGGCTCTACGTGGCTCCCGGAGTCAACCACTGCGAAGGCGGGGTAGGACCGGACAAGACCGACTTGCTGACGGCGTTGGACCAATGGGTAACGAAGGGGATCGCTCCGTCCACATTGACGGCGGAGAAGCTGGATGGGAAGGGAGCGGTGACGCGCACGTTGCCGTTGTGCCGGTACCCGCAGTACCCCAAATACACAGGGCCGGCCAATGATGCCGCGGCGGCCAAGTTGGCGACGAGCTATGCCTGTACGGCGCCCTGAAATGCGTGAGAAAGTGGAAGAAATCTGGAATTAGCTTACCTGTCCTTGAACACCAATGCGAATTGCATCCGCCCGTGCATGAACTGTTTGCTGGTCTCAAGCTCAGACAGTGAGTACGTGAACGGCTCAGCAGTACCGCAACGCAGCACCGCGACTTCATCATCGCAGTCCACGATTGTTCCTGAACTGTGGCTGTTGCTCTTTTTGTTCAGCCATATCACTTCCTTGCCTTTTTGTTCGAGGATGCGTTCACGCAGAGCATCCCGTTCGGGATTGGTGACTAACTTTTTCTGTTGATTTTCGCTGTGTTCCTTCCAGTCCTGAATCAAGAGCCGTGCATCTGCTCGAAGATGCGACGGAAACAGCGATACCTCGATGCTCGGTGCGTGAGCGAGTTTCCGTAGTCCGTTCCCACGGTGGTCAGGATCGAACGCACCGATGACAACACGAGCGACCTTCACTGAAATCAACCTGTCCACACACGACACCTTTGGGTCGCCACGGTTCAGGCACGGTTCCAGCGTTGTGTAGATGGTCGCACCATCAAGATCAGCACCACTGAGCGCAGTGCTGAGACGAAATTCTGCGTGCTGACCATTCATCTTGCCGTTTGACATCACGGCAGTACGGCAGTCCTTCCCCAACAGTTGACCATGTTTCGCTGCGACCGCCCCAACCTTGGGACGTGGCTGAGCATCTTCCGGCGTGCTCTTCTTGGCTTCTTCGATGGCCATCCGAGCGAAGCGGTCATCCAGTTCAGCCTGAACGTTTGCGACCGTGTTGACGTTCTGGAACTGCGCACGGCTACCGTCGATGTATCCAGTCACTTGTGCAGTTTGAGAATGCACAAACTTGATAGTCAGATGAATGAAGTCCGAGACAATACCGCCTCTTGGATCGTCAGTAATGACCGAGAACTTCTGTCCGACCGGAAAACCATCCGGTCGCAGATTCTCTCCGTGGAAATTGGCGAAGCCTGATAGATGACCGTCGTCTGTGGCGTCCAAGTCCAACACCACAGGGAACGATTGCTGGTAAGCATTGTAGATAGTGCCTTGCTGATGCATTTTCACAGCATCATGATAACTCGGTCGGTTATGGGCTGTGCTTGATTTTGCTGTATTGCCGTTCGTAAGGCTTCATGGAATTCAGGGTTTGCTGAAACAACGCAGCCGTCTTCGGCGATTCTAAGTTCATGCCGTACATGGCATAGCAGATCGTGCCGTGCAGATATACAAGAACAGTGAAAAGTGTTGATTGCGTGGTCTCGTGTAAACCTGATGCCGTAGAGACCCGAAACGGTGTTCCTTCCTCGACAGCATGATTGTCAATCGCAGGTAACGAACAATGCACGAACGTAGAAGTTTGGAAGTAGTCAGCCGCATAAGAGAGTTTCTTGTGCTTCTCAGTTACAGGCCCGTCCAGTGGATGGTCAACGGTCATCGTGTCCCACATGAAACCTCTTTCGCCTGACCAATGGCGACCGGCTGGCTTTGTGTCAGGCGTGATTCCTTCGCGCTGCATGTAGTCTCTAATTTCTTGCTCTTCGGGGCGTCCCCCAAAAAGCTCAAGGCAGTAGTGTGCCCAATATGCCTTGTCCGCCTTGTGCTGGTTTACGAAATAGCGAACACGTTTGTCTTGCGTGTCCGACTTCTCAGTCATGTAACGGAGATTGTTGGCGCACTCAACAATAGAGCGACTGAGCGCGAACGCTTCATCAGGGTGGTCAGAACGCAGGAGTTTGAGACATGCGTTAGACAAAGAAAACGCCTTTGACAGCGTGGCTAGTCCTACGATATCGAAAGGATGCTTATAAGGCTTACGCGGAGCAATTCCAATCGCGTTGATTTCTTTTTCAGCCGCTCGAACGAATCGTGCGACCTTGCTGATTTCTTTCAGTTTGTCGGCGTGTGTCATAAATGCAAATCAGGATTGCGCTTTCAGCCACACAGCGCCACGATCGCGGCCGTGCAACTCCCTAAAGAGGATAGGAGTCATGCCAAAGCGGCGATCAAAAGCTTTCGATAGTTGTGCGCCGGTTCGATAGCCGACTTTCGCGGCGATCTGCTTGAGTGACAGGCCCGCCGCCAGATAAACGCGAGTCTGATCGAGCCGCAAGGTCTCGACGAAGTGTGCCGGCGTTACTCCGATGCTGCGGGTGAAATTTCTTTGGAACGTACGCTCCGACATCGCAACGCGCGCGGCGAGCTTGGGCACTTCTAACGGCATAGCCAAATTCTCGCGAATCCAGTCGATCAGGTCGGCGAACGGCGCCTCCGCATGACTTTGGGCACTCAACACGGGACTGAACTGAGATTGGTATCCCGGACGTCGGGCATACAAAACGAGGCGTTTGGCGATGGCGTTGGCGACGGTGTCTCCCAGGTCCGAAGCCACCATGGCCAGACTCATGTCTATTCCAGTGGTAACTCCGGCCGATGTCCACAACCGGCCATCATTGACAAATAGGGCGTTGGCGTCGACGTGCGCATTGGGGCAGAGTTCCGCCAGCTCCGAGCAAACTGACCAGTGAGTCGCGACCCGCTTGCCGCGCAGCAGATCGAAGTGCGCGAGGGCGAATATGCCCGTGCAAACGGAGCCGAAGCGACGTGCCTTCGCGCTTGCCTGGACGACCCATTTGCGCACCGACCTGTCGGCCACCAGCATCTGCAACCCCGACAAGTCGCCTCCGGCGATCAGCAAAGTGTCGATCGTTCGCGGCGGCAGGTCGCGGATCGCTTTGGTCACAAGGGCCACCGCGCTGTTGGTCTGAATCGGGCCGCCCTTGGAGGAAAGTATGTGGACGTTGTAGTGCGCTTTTCCCGAAGCAACGTTGCCTGCCTCAAACACCATCGCCGGCCCGGTGACGTCGAGCACCTGGCAGCCGGGGAAGATGAGGATGGCGAGGTTGACCGGCTTCGGCATTGGCGGATATTAGCCTACTATTGGCATTTACGCCAAATGGCCAAACTGCCACAATCGGTAAACCGACTGCTGCTTATCTATGACAAGAATATTCGTATGGACGAGAATGCTATTTCCCGGCGCTCCTTTGCCAAGGCAATTGGTCCAGCGTTAGCTGCCTCAGCTTTCTTTGAAGGTGGTCTTGCGCAGGAACAGCGCACCACACGTACGGAGGAAAACGACGCCGATATTGCGGCTCATGCTGAATCGCGCCTTCAAATTGGAATGCTCCTATATCCTGGTCTGAGCGCGCTCGATCTCGTCGGACCCCACCCTTTCTTTGCGGAATTATCAAACAGCCAGGTCCATTTGCTTTGGAAAGACAAAGCTCCCGTCGCCTCCTCGCTGGGATACAGCATTGTTCCGACCACCTCGATCAGGGATTGTCCCCGCGATCTTGATGTCGTGTTTGTGCCTGGCGGTACGTCGGGCACATTCGCGGTGATGGATGACGACGAGATTTTGTCGTTCCTTGCTGATCGAGGCAGCCGCGCCCGTTACGTGACAAGTGTTTGCACCGGGTCCCTGATACTTGGAGCAGCCGGACTCATCAAGGGTTACCAGGCGACATCGCATTGGAGGTTTCGCGACCTTCTCCCTATGTTTGGTGCGACGCCTGTCGAGCAGCGTGTGGTTACCGATCGCAATCGCATCACGGGCGGTGGCGTGACCGCCGGAATTGATTTCGGGCTGGTACTCGCGTCGCGCCTTCGCGGTCGTCAGGCGGCGGAAGTATTGCAGCTCTATAACGAATACGATCCACACCCACCATTCGCAGCGGGGACGCCAGCCGTCGCCCCCTTGGCGACCAAGGACGCTGCCTATCGCGCGCTGGCCTCGGCGTACGACCAGGGTCGCGCGGCGGCGGCGCGCGCGCGCGAACATCGGCATCTGGGCTAAGACCTGCGGGGTTCACAGTCACCCATAAGTCGGCTTCAGGAAAACGTGCTGCTGCCGATTGCGAAAGCGCACCAGAATAGCCCAAAGCAGGAGAGTGCCTATAGCCCGAACGAACCCTGAATTACTGGATATTAAATCGATCATTGCGGCGTCGCTCGTTCAGGCCAGCCCTTTGCCTTCTCAGTCATCAGCAAGTTGATTTCGTCGAAATGCCACGGGCGGAAATCGTGAGTGTCAACGCCGACATCCATGGAAAGGGAAGCAGGCGTGTCAGGGAGGTTACCATGAGAATGTCCGTACAAATGCCACGCTCCATGATGGGAGCGATTCCAGACCCGCATGGCGTAGTGACAGATCACGATGGGTTGGCCATGTATGGAGATTTCCGCAAGATTACTGAGCCAGGAGAACTCCTCGGTCAGCTTGCGAACTTGCTTGTCGTGATTTCCCGGGACCGCAAAGGTCTTCTTGCAGCGAATCTGCTTACGGTACTCCAGCGCTTTCGCCTTGCTCCCGATACAGAAATCCCCAAGGAAATACAGGATGTCATTGACCTTAACGGAGGCGTTGAGCCGTTCGAGGATCGTTTCATTCATTTCCTCGACGCTTCGAAACGGTCGATTGCAGTAGCGGATTATGTTGCTATGCCCAAAATGAAAATCCGCCGTGAACCATATGTTCGGCATATCCCTTGTGAACTCCCTGGCGACCTAACTCCGTCTCAATGATGCTTCGAGTTCCGCTGCGGAACCACTTGCTGCGCAGGAGCTTCCGGCACTGGCATCTGCTGCGACTCTGCGGCACTTGAGGCTTCAGGCGTTCCTTGTCGCAGGTTGGCAAACCAAGTACCCAACGCGAATCCCAGTACTAGAGCAGCACTGGCAACGACAGGCAGCCAAACCGCCCAGACCTGCTTTTCCAGCCTAACAAGGAAATCGTCCATCTGCTGCGCCCTGGTAGTCATGCTCCGTAGGAGCGAGTCATTGGCGCTTCTGACCCTTTCGATCACTCCGATGTCAGGGTGAGCTACTTCCCGCAGCACGTTCACAAGTTGTTTTTGAACGGAGCTCATTTCAGAGCAAGACTGGTCAAGCGTTCTTGCTGCATCCGGCAAACCAGACTGCTGGAAACGCTGTCGCAGACTCTCTCCTAACAACTTCGCGATTCGAGGCGGGTCCAGCCCTGATTCCAACTCCTTCGGCAGTTGCGCAACGCGTGACTCAATGCGTGACGTATACGCTGCCATTCGCTTCTCAACTTCATCGGCCTTAGATAAGGTATTTTCTAGAATCTTCTGCAAAGATCTCCGTTCTGCGGCGATCTCCGCGGGCGTTTCTCGCGTGATCAACGCAAGGATGCCCATTGCTTCCAGTAGACGGAGCATCTCATCGTTTGGGCTGAGTGTACGTGTGTGAGCGATGACTCTGTAATATTCCGCCTGCCGTTCAGCGGGCACTAGTCCTGCCAGTTCATCGAACAGGGTTTTGCTCTCGGACTCTGCCCCTGTCAAGTTGAGGAGTTCCTGATCGGGGCTCATGGTAAGAACATTTCCTTTGCCCGGTCGAACTCGGAGAAGAGGCGCCGCCGATAGCTTTCGGCACGCATCACGATGGAAGCCCGTTTCAACTCCGTGACTGTATTCTGCCGCGTGGCAACCTGGCCAAGGCGGATACCGTGTTGCCGGGCTGGGTTCTCCAGTTCTGCCAAGCGAAATTCCATTCGAATTACGGTCGGCGACAGTGCCTCGCGAAAACGAATTGCTTGCTCAGCCGAATCCCAATAACTGAAGTCTGACTGGGGACTTGTGGCGTTTTGGACGACAACATACTGGGTCCGATCTTGCAGTCGATTGGCCCATGCAAGGACACTCTCAACGCTTGCTGGGTCCGGCGTAACGACTCCAACAGCAGTGAAACGTGCGCCAGTGGCTGCGACATCGTCATACATCGCGTCGAACCAGTCACTTGCTATCTGCCCGGAGCCGGCTCCCATGTCGGCGAGAATGATCGCCGCGCCGGATTCGAGATGATCTACGAACGCGTCGAGACCGGCCGGGGTGTGAATGTTCACTTTGGCTACTGACCCGTTGAAGAAGTGCTTGAGCGATCCACGTGCCTTGTTTTCCGTATCGAGGTCGAGCAGCGTGAACGGAATCTCATTGGCTTCGAACCACTCCGCCAGGGCGACCATCAGGCCGGTTTTGCCAACTCCGCCTTTGCCACCCATGGTGAAGACGACGCGTTTGATTTTCTTTTCGGCGTTCATCGCGATCCTCCTTGGCTGACGAGTTTCAGCGGCTCGCTTTCTTCGAAGTGGAAATACTTCGATTTTGGCTTCTGCTCGATTGGCTTTGCCTTGAGCGCCGCAATTCGGGAGGCAACATCGTCGGGACCCATGCGAGTGTTCACGGACGATTCCGGTTCGAGCGGTGGCAGTTCGTACTGCACCTGCTTTCGGTGTTTTGCGCGAACCTTGATGAACGAGTGGATCGTGCTGACCGCTACGTCGAGGCCGACACGCTCGTGAAGGATGCGAACGACATCGCGATATGTGCAACCTTTGCGTCGCAACTGGCGAATCAGTTCGCGGTGAGTTTCGAGTTTGGAGCGAGGTGGTTTCTGCGGGATGGAATCCAGCAGAGAAAGAAGGGTCGGGTCCATGATTTTCAGGCTCCTTGGCACCTGGGCATCACAGTCCGTTAACAGTCCGATAACCCGTCTCCACAGTCCGATAAGTGCCCTAGAGGGCTATCCGTACCGTTTAGTTTCAATCGGTTACGAACTCTAGGACGACTTTCACGGCGGTAACTGAGAGGGGCCAGTAAATGCAAATCACTTTGCCGGTGCCGAACATGCGTTCCGCTGCTAATTCTCGTGTGTGCCTGCTGTGTCCTGAACTCCCATTCCTAAGAGCCATCCGTCATCCTCAAGCGGAAAGCTACGCTGTCTCTTTTCCACTGCGCCGTCTTCCGGGTGGACGCCGCTCGGCCGCGGCTCGGACGGGCGTTTCGGACTGCGCCGGTTTCGCGCCAAACTGACCCCAACCCCGTTTGGCACTCACTCACCGACCTCCGCATTGCAATAAACAAAGTGACTTTGGAACGGCTCAACCCTCTCAATCTAGGAGTAGGTTGAGATGTTTTAACAGCTATCTCTCCCCCTTTTAGAGCCAGCCTGCCCCCCCAAACCCTCAGAATCCTTGCCCCAAGCGGCTTTCGCCCCGGCGCCGGCTGACTTTAATTTGTATTAGGAGGAAACTTTTCGGGGCTGGCCGGGTTCTTCAAACATAGCCATTCGTGTATCGCGGCCATTTTCGTGGCGCGAAGCACGTTTGTCGTACGGTAGTTTCCTGGGGGTCGAGCGGTGTTCCCCGACGGTCAAACTTCGTCATCTGTATTGAGGCATCGTCTTGGCTCAAGACTTGAGCGTAACCAGGGCTACCCAGCGATTGACCACTCCCAACCACCTGCGCTTTGCCAACAACTTGCCAGACTTGACCAGCACCACAATCTTCATTTTTCCTATCATGAAAACGGGGCATTAGCGGAATCGACCGATGCCAATAGTCCGTTCGGGCGGGCGACAAGATTATCTACAGGTGTGCATGGAAACAGCTAGATCGATGGAGTGGACGATCCACTCTGATGAATACGCGAGAAATCATTGTCGTTGTGCAGCTAAGACTCGATGCCAACCATCGTGACGAGTTCCTACGTATGCTCTACGATATCGTTGAACGCTCCCGGATCGCCCCCGAATGTCTTTCCTACGAATTGTTCAGCCGCGCCGAAGACGAGAATACGCTTGTTCTCTTTCAAATGTGGAGCACACGCGAAGCATTCGAACAAAACTGGCTTTATACCGATCTACCTAGAATCAACACAAACTCCCATTTGCTCGCGGCTGCAATGGAATCTTGGGAACTCCTTCAGCTGCCGTTGTGAAGAATCTGCATTCTGTGTTCTCGGCGCTTCCGACGAACAGGCAGCGGCTATGCCGCGGAGTGCACGGGTAAGCGCGTCCTCCCGCGTGTCTCTGCTATTTGCACGACCCGACTAACAAACGCTTCAATCACAGACGAATGCCTTTCCTTGCGAAGTACAATCGCCGTTTGTGTTTGCACAAGCTCGGAAGGAAACAACCGGACAACGACTCCTTCTGGGGAGGTTCTGAACGCCCCCGAATTTGCCAGCGCAATTCCGGTACCCCGTGTGACCAAATACTGTGCTTCGTGAGGACTCGCGGCCTCCGCCGCGATCCTTGGTGTAATACCAGCATCTGAAAAACGACTGAGCAGCCAGCCACGAAACTGAAGATCAAAACGCTTTCCGCCAAGTATCAATCTCTCGTTCTGCAAGTCCTCAAGTCTTAGCGCTCGCCTTTTTGCCAGTCGATGTGTTTTTTGCATTGCTGCCGCCAGCGGCAATCTGAACAGCGGAACGATGTCCAAATGTGGCGCATCGACCGGGAGAATCATGATTCCACAGTCCCAGTCCCCATGGTCTACGTGAAACACTGTTTCCTCAGAGGACGAGCTTTCAAAGCTAATGTTCACTGTCGGTGACTCGCCAAGAGCCATTTCCTTCAGTTCGGTCATGAAACGCAAATCAACATAAGGCGAATAGCCAACCGTCAGATGCCCGTTTCCTTTTCTATCTCGCACCACCGCCGAAACGGTCCGGTCGAAATCGTGAAGGATCTTCCGGGCTCCATAGAGCAAACGTTGTCCCGGAGGAGTGAGTTCCACGTGGCGGCTGTGCCGCTCGAACAATTGCACACCAAGCTTCTGTTCCAGGCTTTTTACAGACCTGCTCAACCAAGGTTGCGAAACGTGCAAGCGATTTTGGGCCGCCCTCGTAAAGTGCAGCTCTTCGCCCACTGCAACGAAACTCTTCAGCCTGTCGAGATCAACATTTATCGACATAAGCCTCTCCGACCGAGCTATTCAAGCGTTTGGGCACCAGGGCTCTTGCTCAACATCTTGTGCAAATTTAGATGCGTCCCTGGATCACGACGGCGATTCCTTTTCCGCGATAATCGATGCGCGATAGGCATGAATCATGAGGCTTGATCCGACGCGCCGGAGCGGTCTCTAAACGAAACTCCCGCGCGGGTCTACCTGATCCTCCTAGCGCCGAGCACTCCTGTCCGTTCCCGAAATCGCTTCCAATCACCTCAGCTATTCCAATGCAGCATCGGTTCGCGCCAACGAAGTCTTGGACTGTCCCTCGATTCCACGTTACGGTTACTTACAGATCCAGCCATTTCCATTTAGGAGCAGTTGTGTTCAATACAAGGAAGCAGCCAGCCACTCACAAAAGTGTTGCGACGCTCCAATTGTCCACTTCAGGACAGTTCGAGCGCCTGCTTGATAGCGACGAAGCCGCAGCCCTTCTGGGCATCCACAAAAAGACTTTGCAACGAATGGCACGCAGCGGAGAGGTCCCCGGCGTCCAAATTGGGGATCTTTGGCGCTTTCGTGCGTCCACTCTCAACGATTGGCTCGCTTCAAGACTCGCCGGGTAGTCTCAAAACAGCCTAGACTCCACCCGAAACTCAAGCTATGCTGCCCAAAGCCACTCGTGCCCGTATCGACGAAAGGAGCAACACCTTTTGTTAACGCGGACACGATATCAATTCGGAAGTTTACGGCTGAAGCAAAGGCGGAATGGATCTCAAGCCTGGGAGTTTCGGTATTACGTGGACCAATCGGACGGCGGACGGAAACGTCAGCACGTCACGATCGGCACATGTAAGCGGTATCCGACCGAAGCCCTCGCTCGAAAAGCCGTTCAAGCCCTTCTTCTCAACCTCAATGCAGAGGCCCCACGGGCCGAGTTGGAAGTACCAAGCTTTGGCACTCTTCTCGACAAATACGCCGAAGAAGAGATGCCGGCCAGGTATTCAACTCGCAAGTCGTATGAGTCAAACATCAAAACGCATATTCGACCGAAGTGGGCCGATTATCCCTTGGACCGGATCAAGCCGATGCCGGTTGAACAATGGCTTCGGGCACTCAAGCTGGCTCCGAAATCCAAGGCGCACGTCCGAGGTCTGATGCACCTGGTCTTCACCTGCGCAGAGCGATGGTGCCTGATTGAAATGGGCAAGAACCCCATCGCACTGGTTCGTGTGAAAGATTGCACCAAACGATTGAAGCGCCCGCGAGTGCTCACGGTTGAGCAGTTCTGCGCGATGCTACCGCACCTGAAACAACCTTACAGGACGATGGTGATCGTAGCGCAGTGCCTGGGGCTCAGAGTCAGCGAGATTGTGGCTTTGAAGTGGGGCGACTTCAATTTCAATGACCGGGTATTGCTCGTTCAGAGAAGCGCGGTCCATTGCCGTGTGGATTTCGTCAAGACCGAATACTCACACGATTTTGTTCCGCTCGATGATGATCTGGCAAAAGTGTTGCTCAACTGGAAACAGCAGAGCTGCTTCCAACGGGATGAGGATTGGGTTTTCCCAAATCCCGCCACAGAGAAGCCTTACTGGCAGGAAGAAATCCAGAAGAAGCACATCAAACCCGCTGCAGAAGCGGCTGGCCTGGGCACCGGAATCGGTTGGCATACATTCCGACACACATATCGGACGCTCCTCGACGAAACTGGAGCGCCGATGAAGGTGCAGCAGGAGCTAATGCGGCACGCCAGTATTCAGACGACCATGAACGTTTATGGGCAGGCTCTATCGAGTACGAAGCGCCAAGCAAACAGCAAAGTCGTTCAGATGGTGCTCAAGCCGACAGTCTCGGTGCAGACAAATGAAAAAGGAGCCGACGTTGCGGCTCCCTGATCAACTGCGTTTTTCTTATTGGGGGTTTTTGGGGGTTTCTCGGTTTAACCCAAATTCCCGTAAGCTTATGATTCCTTTGGTTGCGGGGGGTGGATTTGAACCACCGACCTTTGGGTTATGAGCCCAACGAGCTACCAGACTGCTCCACCCCGCAGAAAAATCATAACAGTGCAGTGAAGCGGGGTCAAACTGGCTTTTCGGCGGCGAGCAGATCTGTAGCGGGCAGATCAGAAGATGAATGGCTTCCCACTTCCATCCGGTGACTGGTCTTCGGTGGCGGGTCCGCTTGAATTCTCGCGGTCTCATGCACGTCTTGAATTCCAAGCGAACCCGCTTCTGGCGCTTCTCTGCCTTGCTTGCACTTGATTCAGCGGCTTAGATCCTTGCGCTCGCAGGCATCTGCGATCTTCTTGGGACCGATGGCATCCCGGTCAATCTGCTCTTCCAGGATTTTTCGTCTTTGCCGATCACGAAGTTGACGCGGCGCACGGCTTTGTATTTGCCGGACATAGATGCCCTACTGACGGGTAACGTCGCTGAAGCGATGCTGCAATACGAAGCCCGAGCTCTTCCCCAGTCTGCTAAAGCGCACCCTGCGGCTGGGAACGCGGTCGAAGCGCCAAGAATGATTCCACGAGCGGCAATACTGAGGCGCCTCCGCGAACTTTGTACAGGGGCTGCGTACAATGGCTGCGTACAATGATTGTGGGACCCTGATCGGATTGGATGAGCCTTCAGACTCTGAACGACATTTTGTTGGCGATCTGCAATAACCGCAGCGACCGCGTCATGCTGCAAAGAGGGGCCTTAGGCTGGGTTCCGATCTCTTCCGCGGAGATTTACCGCAGCGTCGTGGGTGTGGCTCGCGCCCTTGAATCCTGGGGTGTTGGCAAAGGCGATCGCGTCGCCATCCTCAGCGAAAATCGCCCGGAGTGGACGATCACTGATTTCGCGGCGCTTGCCCTGGGCGCGGTCACGGTTCCCATTTATTCCACCCAGACGGCGGATCAGACTGCGTTCCTCCTCAACGATTCCGGGGCGCGAATCATCGCCGTGTCCACGAAGCACCAGTTGGAAAAGGTGCTGACCATCCAGCGGCACACGCCGGTGGAGCGGATCCTGGTGATGGACGCGGTCGAAACTGCGCATGCGGTCCACATGCAGGGACTGATGCTGCAAGGGCCGGCCGACTTCGATCCGGAATTCGATGCCCGCCTGCGGTCGATTAGGCCCGACGACCTGGCGACAATTATTTACACCTCAGGCACGACGGGAACTGCGAAGGGAGCGATGCTGACCCACGGGAACATGGCGTCGAATGTCGCGTGTTCGATGGAGTCGTTCGGCTTCGGGACAAAAGAAGAGGTGAGCGTATCGTTTCTGCCACTTTCCCATGTCACGGCGCGGCACGTGGACTTCGCGCTGCTGTACCGCGGGGTGGCGCTGGCGTACTGTCCTGACATTGCGCAACTGGCGCAGGCTTTGGCGGAAGTGCGACCCGACATCTTTGTCGGTGTGCCGCGGGTGTACGAGAAGATTCACCAGCAGGTGATCTTCAAGGCTGCCGGCTTTCCGAAAAACGCAATCTATCGCTGGGCGCTTTCGGTGGGGCGCGCTCACCGCGCCGAGACTCTGGCCGGAACCCGGCCTGCGGCACTCTCCTGGAAGATCGCGGACCGGCTGGTCTTTTCCAAAGTGCGCGCTGGCATAGGTGGAAAGGTGGAAGAGTTCATCTCCGGAGGCGCGCCGCTGGGCCGGGAATTGGTGGAGTGGTATGCCGACATAGGCATTCCCATCCACGAAGGGTACGGGCTGACGGAGACTTCACCGGTGATCGCGGTGAACACGCCCGGAGCGCACAAACTGGGAACTGTCGGCAAGCCGCTGGCGAACGTCGAGGTGCGGATTGCCGGGGACGGCGAGGTGCTGGTGCGCGGGCCCTCGGTATTCAAGGGCTATTGGAATCGTCCGGAGGAAACGCGCGACGCGTTTGTGGACGGCTGGTTCAAGACAGGCGACATCGGGCACCTCGACGGCGAGGGATACCTTTCGATCACGGATCGCAAGAAGGACCTGATCAAGACTTCCGGCGGAAAGTTGATCGCGCCGCAACCGATTGAGAATTCGCTGAAGCTGAACCCGCTCATTGGCACGGCGGTGGTGCTCGGCGACCGGCGGAAGTTTCCCGCGGTGCTGATCGCGCCGCACTTCCCTGTGCTGGAAGATTGGGCGCGGGCGAACCAGGTCGTCTTTGCTTCGCGCCAGGCACTCGTCGCGAACGCCAAGGTGCAGGCGCTATATGAAGGCATCATCGAGGATCTGAACCAGAACCTGGCGCGCTTCGAAAAACTAAAACGGGTGCTGGTGGTGCCCGAAGAATTGTCGACGGCGGATGGAACGATGACCCATACTTTCAAGGTGCGGCGACGGGGGATTGAGGAGCGGTACCGGACGTTGATTGATGAGATGTACGCGAAGGCAGAGTCGGAGGTGGTTTCGGGATGACATCCGGTGCGCGAGGTCTGGGTGGGATTGGAAGAAAGAGAGCGTGTGCGTCAACGCTGCTGGGTCTCGCTGCCATCGCCATGGCAGTCGGCCTCTCCGGCACGGCTCTGGCTCAAAGCTCGGGCGCAACAGCATCCACGATGCAGTTGAAAGAGGAAGGTTTCGTCCAGATCGGCGGAATGAGCCAATGGATCACGATCAAGGGAGATGACAAGCGCAATCCGGTCATTCTCTTTCTCCATGGCGGGCCCGGAGACGCATGGAGTCCCTATGCGGAGTCCTTGTTCGGCACTTGGGAGAAGGACTTCACCGTGGTGCAGTGGGATCAGCGTGGCGCCGGCAGAACGTATGGAAAGACGGGGCCTTCGATCGAAGCAACCATGACAATTGAGCGCATGGTCCAAGATGGCATTGAAGTCAGCGAGTACCTCACGAAACACTTGGGAAAGAAAAAGATCATCCTAGTCGGAGGGTCATGGGGGTCGATTCTTGGTATCTACATGGCCAAGCAACGGCCCGATCTCTTTTACGCGTACATTGGCATGGCGCAACTGGTAAACGAAAGAGCCAATCAGGCCGCGAGTTACGCGCGCGTGCTTCAGCTTGCGCGCGCCGACAACGATGAGAAGACCGTAAAGGCGCTGGAAGCACTCGGCCCACCGCCGTGGGATTCGCTCCGCAAGTGGCCGGTGTTCCACAAGGCCCTGCTGGCATATCAGGCCAAGCGGGTCACCGCCGTCTCGCCCCCGATAACCATGGACCCCGCCTATGCTTCAGCCGCCGAGCGCGCACAATACGACGAAGCCGATGATTTCTCGTGGGTTCACTTTTTCGGGATGACGATGTCAGGCCCCATGGAGACAGTCGACCTCCCGGCCCTGGGAACGGATTTCGCCATCCCAATCTTCTTTGTGCAGGGCGAAGAGGATATAAACGCATTGCCAGAACTTGCCAAGGCCTACCTCGATACGATCAAAGCGCCCCAGAAGCAATTTATCAGTGTGCCGGGCACCGGTCATGAGGATTCCGTGGAATCGCTCAAAGTGACGCTGGAACTGCTTACGAAACAGGTGAGGCCGAACGCCATGAAGCAGTAAGAGTGACTGCAGCGGCGAACTGGCGCGACGATCCTGGCATGGTGTCCCAGGATAAGGTCTACGGGATCGCGAATCACGCTGGCATCGGTGGCTAGCGGATGATTAACAGCGGGCTGGAGCCGTACAATAAGGTCATGACGGACTCGTTCATTATCGCTGGCAGGCAGTTCCGTTCCCGCTTGATCGTTGGGACCGGGAAATACAAGTCGTTTCAGGAGACCGCCCGCGCTCTCGAGGCCAGCGGCGCCGACATGGTGACTGTGGCCGTGCGCCGGGTGAATCTCGACCGCAGCAAGGAATCTCTGCTCGATTATATCGATCCGAATAAATACTTCCTTCTGCCCAACACCGCCGGTTGCTATACGGCCGACGACACCATCCGCACCGCCCGGCTGGCGCGCGAGGTTGGGCTCTCGGACTGGATCAAGCTGGAAGTAATTGGCGACCAGGCAACGCTGTATCCGGATGTGCAAGCGACCCTCGAAGCCACGCGGGTGCTGGCGAAAGAGGGATTTACGGTACTGGCCTATACGTCGGACGACATCGTGTTCGCCAAGCGTCTTGTGGACGCGGGAGCTTCGGCGGTGATGCCTTTGGGCGCGCCGATCGGGAGCGGCCTCGGCATTCAGAACGCCGCCAACCTGCGCATCCTGCGCGAGATGATCACAGCGGTCCCGTTGATTGTGGACGCGGGCGTGGGCACAGCTTCCGACGCGGCCATTGCCATGGAACTGGGCTACGACGCTGTGCTGATGAACACCGGCATTGCCGGCGCTCAGGAACCGGTGCTGATGGCGGAAGCGATGAAACACGCCGTGCTGGCCGGACGACAAGCATACCTGGCAGGGCGCATGCCGCGGAAGCTTTATGCGACCGCCAGTTCTCCGCTGGAAGGCGTGGTCAAGTAGAAATCTGAGAAAGTTTTGTCATCCTGAGCGAAGCGAAGGGATGAATTCACGTTTGAAGTGCAACAGTGTGTTCCAAGAATACCTCGTTGGGAGTTTTGAAGCCGAGGCATTTTCTGGGTGTGTCGTTATAGCGTTCGAGACAGAGGGCGAGGCGATGGGCGGGCAGGGTATCGAGGTCGGTGTTTCTGGGCAACTGGCGGCGCAAACGGCCAATCGCGTTTTCGATGCCGCCCTTTTGCCACGGCGAGTGCGTGTCGCAGAACCAGGTCTGGATGCCAAACCGTCGGCTCAGGAGATAGTGTTTGCTGAACTCCGTTCCGTTATCGAAGGTCATGGATTGGCACACACGCGCGGGCATCGCTTCCACCATGGCGCTGAGATTGTCGGCGACCGACTGCGCCGTTCTCGCCTTCTGCCGCACCAGCAGGGCGCGCCGCGACCTGCGTTCCTGCGCCACCAGCAAGAACTGTCCCGGTTTGCTGAAGCTCATGAGGTCGGCTTCCCAATCGCCCAAGCGCGTTCTGGCCTCCACCACCGCCGGACGATCATGGATGGAAACCCTGTCCACTATGGACGCCGTCGACCATCGGCCATTGGGCAGACGCTTTCCGCGACGGTACTTTTGGCGAGGCAACCAGCGATGCAGGGTTTCGTTGAAGGACCCACTGCGCCAATAAATGTAACGGTAGATCAATTCGTAGCTGATGCGGTCGCTGCCCGGTCCCTGGGCCATGCGCCCGGCAATCTGCTCCGGCGACCATCCCGCGGCGAGATGTTGCAAAACTTTCTCACGAAGTTCCGGCTGACGTTCCAGCTTATGGGCTCGACCGCGAGCATGACGACGCAGCATCAACTGCTGCGCGCGCTCCGGATCGTAACCCCCGGTCCACTGCTTGGACGCCTTGCCGTTGCGCTTCAGTTCACGGCTGATCGTCGCCGCGCTCCGCCCCAGAACGCCAGCGATGCAGCGCAGAGATTTACCGTCTGCATGCAGACGGTAAATCTCAATCCGCTCTCTGAGGCCCAACTGCTCATACCTTCTTTTTTCCATCGCAACACCTTTGTACGGTGTTGCACTTGATTCGTGAACTCATGAGGACCTGCTGTCTCTCACAGGAAGAACAAAGCAGGTCCTTCGCTTCGCTCAGGATGACAGAGTTGACTTAAGCTGCGCACTTCCGGGACCCAACTTCAGAGCATCTTGACGCTATCAACGTGGATCTTGCCGCCGTCGATGTGACCGGTGACGGCAACGTGATGTCCATAGTGATCCTTGAGGGCGTCGGGATTGTCCACCGTCAGGACCTTCTTATCACCGTCGGTAACAACGACCGGGCTGGCGCCCCCTTTAATGCACTTCTTCGCGCAAGCGGCATGGCTCGCATCGGCGCCTTTAGCTCCACACATCGAGTCGCTGACCCAGCCGTTCACCGTCTGTGCATCGCTGGCAAATGACACCGAGGCGACCGATAAAACCATCGCGCCGGCAAGTAACAACGAGAGAAATTTCCGCATGTCACCCTCCTTAGATTGGTTCCCACACGTGATGCGATCTCCGCACTCTATCACAGGAGAGGCTTGCGTGGGCGGTGAAAAAGGGAAGCAAGGCGGGATCCGGCGAGCGATTATCTTTCTTTCTTGGCGCGCCCGGTGGGTGGCTTCTGCGGAGGATCGGGAGCGACGTAGATAACTTCGCCACGCTTAGTGTAGTGAAGCTGCTCGCGGGCCTCCTTCTCGATGGCGGCAGGATCGGACTTGAGCGATTTGATCTGGTCGACGTACTGACTATTTTCCTTCTGTAGCCGCTCGACCTCACTCTTGAGCGACTTCATCTCGGCGCGCTTCTGCCGATAAACGACCATGCCGTTGGCCCCAAACATAGCGTGCAGAAACAATCCGACGATAAGAAGGATAGCGGCCGCGGTTCCCAGGCGACGCCACTCCCGGGCGAGCCACGACCAGACCGGGCGCGTGCGTTCGACCCAGCGCGCCGCAGCGGCCTCTGCCCTGGGAGCCTGATCCTTGGCCTGCTCGATTGCTTGATCCATCGCCTGATCGATCGCCGCACGGAGGCCTTCCTCTGGACGTGGAAGGATGCGCACTCTCGGTGGTCCTAGTCGAAGATCCATGCTTTGGCTGCCGCACTCAACTTTGCGAGGTCTTCCTTGCTGCTCGCCTCGCTGTATACGCGCACTACTGGCTCCGTGCCCGAGAGCCGGTAGCAAACCCACGATCCGTCGGCGAGGACGAGTTTGAGTCCGTCGATCCTCACCGCGCTGGCAACTTTCATGCCATTAAACTCGCTCGGATCGCCCCGTAACTTCTCAGTAAACTTCTGTTTCACTTCCGGCGTCAAGCGGAAGTTCTCTCTTAGTGAATAGTAGGAACCAACTTTGGCAAATAAGTCGGCCAGTTGTTTGCCGAGCGAGACGCCGCGGCGGGCAACCATCTCGCAGCACAGCAGACCGGCGAGCACGCCGTCTTTCTCCGGCACGTGTTTGCGGATGGAGAGGCCGGCGCTTTCTTCACCGCCGATGAGAATCTTATCCTGCTTGATAAGCTCGCCAATGTACTTGAAGCCAACCGGCGTTTCATGAAGCTCGATCTTGTGTTTTACGGCAAGCGCGTTGATGAGATTCGTGGTGGCAACAGACTTGCCGACTCCGTTTCTCCAGCCGCGGGTTTCGACCAGGTAGTCAAAAAGCAGAGCGATGATGTAGTTGGGCTGGAGGAACGTGCCGCCCTCGTCGACAATCCCGAAGCGATCGGCATCGCCATCGGTCGCAATGCCAATCGCCGCGCCGATTTCACGCATTTTCTGACGCAGGTCTTCGAGCAAATGATCGGCGGGTTCGGGGGCGTGGCCTCCGAAGAGCACATCGCGGGTGTCGTGGACGGTGGCCACGGTCACGCCCGCCTCGCGCAGGAACGTGTCCGAATAGCCCCGGGCGGCGCCCCACATCGGATCGAAGGCAATCTTGATGCCGGCTTCTTTGATGACGTTGAGATCGACGATTTCGCGCAGGCGCGAAAGATACATCCGGCGAGGATCGATGGACACCACCTCAGCTCTTCTCATGCGCGGGGTTTGCGGATTGGGGTCGAAGGCTGCGATCTCACGCTCGATGGCTTGCGTAACTTCGGGAAGCGCGGGCGCGCCATCGGGCGTCGAGAACTTGATGCCGTTGTATTCCGGCGGATTGTGCGAGGCGGTGAAGTTGATGGCGCCGTCGGCTTTGGACTGGATCACGGCATAGGAAATCGTGGGCGTGGGCGCAGGCTCCGCGATGACCAGCGGCGTAATGCCATAGCTGGATAAGATACCGGCGGCCAGGGCGCAGAAAGTTTCGCCCAGAAAGCGCGGATCCCGGCCGACAATGACTTTGACTTTTGCCCCGTCCGGTTTCTGCGACGACACATAACGCGCGATGCCGTGCGCGGCCCGCTGGACATTAGTAAACGTGAACTCTTCGGCCATCACGGCCCGCCATCCAGATGTGCCAAACTTGATTTGCGTTGCCATCGGCTTGCCTCGTATGCTTCCAGTGAAACTCGAATCCTTGTTTTGATATGACCGATTTTATATGACTGACAAAAGGCTCGTTCTTACGACGTGCGGTTCGCTCGAAGAAGCCCGCAGCATCGCCCAGGCGCTGGTGGAGCGGCAACTGGCGGCATGCGTCAACATTACTCCCCAGATTGAATCGGTATATCGCTGGCAAGGCGAGGTCGAGACGGCAACGGAGTGGCTGCTCGTAATCAAGACGACGCTGGACGCTTTCGATCGCGTGCGCGAGGCTTTGAGTGAGCTGCATTCCTATGAGCTTCCGGAATGTATCGAGATTGCAATAGAAGATGGGAGCGCGGCGTACCTGGAGTGGATTGGGGAGTCGGTGCGCTGAAAGCGACTGTGTGGAAGCGGGGCTACGCCCCGCTTGGACGGGGCGAAGCCCCGTCCCCATACGAAAACGCCTAGATCGCCGCCAGCGCCTGGTCGAGATCGGCGAGGATATCGTCCACGTCCTCGATACCAACCGAGATGCGAACCAGGCCATCTGTGATGCCGATTTTGCGCCGACCCTCTTCGCCGACGGCCGCGTGCGTCATGGTGGCGGGATGCGAAATCAGGGTTTCGACTCCGCCCAGCGACTCGGCCAGCGAACAGACGCGCACCTTGCGCAGCATCTGGTTGGCGTTCGCGAGCGATCCAGTCTCGAAGGCGATCATCGATCCGAAGCCTGACATCTGCCGCTTAGCCAGTTCGTGTTGCGGATGATCCGGCAGTCCGGGATAAAAGACCCTCTCCACCTTCTTGTGTTTCGAAAGATAGTCGGCGACCTTGCGGCCGTTGCAGTCGTGCTGCAACATGCGCACCGCCAGCGTCTTCACGCCGCGCAGGATCAGCCAGCACTCGAAAGGCGACAGGATGGCGCCGGCACATTTCTGAAGAAAGGCGAGTTTTTCCGCCTGCTCGGGTTTGGTGCAGACTACGACCCCTCCCAGCCCGTCGCTGTGTCCGTTGAGGAATTTCGTGGTGGAGTGGACGACCATGTCGGCGCCGAATTCGATCGGACGCTGAAAGTATGGCGACATGAAAGTGTTGTCGACGACGACCTCAACGCCGTGCCGGTGGCTGAGTTCGCCGATGGCGCGGAGATCGCAAAGCTGCATCAGAGGATTGGTCGGCGTCTCCAGAAACACCAGCCGGGTGTTCTTCTGGAATGCGCGCTCGACGTTGTTGACGTCGGATGTATCGACGTAGGTGAATGTGAGACCAAAGTTAATCAGGACCTGATTGAACAGGCGCGGCGTCCCGCCGTAGAGATTGTGGCCGGCAACGACGTGGTCGCCTGCTTTGAGCATGGTAGCGATGGCGTTGATGGCCGCCATTCCACTGGCGAAAACGCGCGCCGCCGCTCCGCCTTCGAGCGCCGCCAAATTCGTCTCCAGCCGGTCGCGCGTAGGATTCGATACGCGCGCGTACTCGTAACCTTTATGCTTGCCGATTTCTTCCTGAACGTAAGTGGAAGTCGCGTAGATGGGGACAGTGACGGCCCCGGTAGCGGGGTCGGGCTCTTGGCCGGCGTGGATGGCTTTGGTTGCGAAGCCGGATGGTTTAGGGGTCAAAGGGTTCTCCTGCGTTCGCCAGTCGCGGTTTGCTATTCGCTTTTCGCGCGAACAGCGAACGACGAATAGCGTCTCTATATTCCGCCTTCAAAAATTTTCTTCGACAGATAGCGCTCGGCAGAGTCGGGGATCAACGTCACTACGCGCTTTCCTGCCCCGAGGCGTTTTGCAATTTCCACGGCCGCGTAGACGTTGGCGCCTGCGCTTGAACCTCCGAGTACGCCTTCGCGGGCGGCAAGCTCTTTGACCATCCCGAAGGCCTGATCGTCGGTGACCATCATCACTTCGTCGCAAACCGAACGGTCGAAATTTCCAGGAATAAAGTTGTTGCCGATGCCTTCCACCTTGTGTGGACCGGGCTTGCCACCGCCCAGGATCGAGCCTTGGGTCTCCACCGCCACGGCGTGCACTTTCGCCAGCCGCTCTTTCAGAAAGCGCGCAATTCCAGTAAAGGTTCCCGCCGTGCCACAGCCGACCGTAATGGCATCGATGCGCCCGCCCATCTGCTCAAAGATCTCGCAGGCCGTAGTTTCGTAGTGGTAGTCTGCGTTGGCGGGGTTGTCGAACTGCGCGGCCAGGAAAGCCGAGGGGTCGGTTGCCAGCAGGTCCTTGGCGCGCTGGATGGCGCCTTGCATGCCCTCGGCTTCCGGGGTGCGGGTCACCTCGGCGCCAAGGGCCCGCATGATGATGGCCTTTTCCTCCGAAAATCTTTCCGGGATGAACAGCCGGATCTTATAGCCACGACTCACGCCGATCAAAGCGAGGCCGATGCCGGTGTTTCCCGCGGTGGCTTCGATGACGGTCCCACCCGGCTTCAGCTTGCCTTCGCGCTCGGCGCGCTCGATCAAGCCAATGGCGGCGCGGTCTTTCACGCTGCCGCCTGGGTTCAGGTATTCGAGTTTGGCAAAGATATCGGCCGAGCCCGGAGGGGCCAGCTTCTTCATTTGCAGCATCGGCGTTTCGCCGACGAGCTTCGATATATCGTCGCTAACGCGCAGGCGAGAGTTTGAGGTTGTAATCGGCACCCTACAGAGTAAGGAAGGAATACATGAAGCGTCAATGCGAGGATTTTGTAATTTGGGAATCTTGTAATTTGGTAATTTGGTAATCGCGTAATGTTCGGTGAATTTCGGACGGCTGCCGCGACCGCTCCTAGCAAGAATCGGATTTCAAATTACCAAATTACAAAATTACCAAATTACGACATTACAAAATCCCCTCTACTGCGCTCCCGCAGCTGCCTCGGTTCCTGCGTAATAACCGCTTTTCGTGCGGACGGTGAGTTTGCTGCGGCCGTGCGAACGGGCGTCCACTCTTACTTGACGATAGCCGCCCTGGGTTTTCGGCGTAGTCGGTTTGTATCCAATCGTGTACTGGGTACGAATGTCGTGCGCGACGCTGCGGCTGATGGCGTCAACCTCGTCCAGCGTTTGGGGGAAGAAAGCGATGCCGCCAGTTCTCTCAGACATGATTTGCAGGGCGCGTTTGGCGTGCTTCGGGTGCTCTTCCTTCTCCAGGATACCAATGGCGTAAACGGTTGGGCCATTCTCGGCCTGCAAGCGCCGCACGGCCTGCTCGAGCGTCTCGGCGCTCTCGTTGTCCTCTCCGTCCGTAACTACAAAAATGACTTTCTTTTCGAGCTTCGCGTCTTTCTTCAAGTGGTCGGCGGAGGCTACGACCGCATCGTAGAGCGCCGTACCGCCGCGAGTCTCGATTTTTTCCAGCCCCTCTTGCAGCTTCTTGATGTTAGAAGTGAAATCCTGGTCAAGGTAGTACTCGTCGTTGAAGTTGACGATGAATACCTCGTCGTTTGGGTTTGAAGACCGCACCAGATTCAGGGCGGCGGCATTCACCTTTTGCCGCTTCTCGCGCATGGAACCGGAGTTATCGACGACGATGCCCATGGCGACGGGAATGTCTTCATGGCGGAATGAGGTGATGGTTTGGAGATGCCCATCCTCGTAGACGCTGAAATCGCCCTTATCGAGGCTGGTGACGATGCGTTGCTTGTCGTCGACGACGGTGGCATGCAGCACGACTTCTTCGACATCTTTGCGGAAAACGAAGACCCCGCTGTCGGAGGAATCCGGATTCTGTCCGGCGTTCGGAGTTGCAACCTGTCCCGTGGAGGCCGACGGAGGCCTGACGCTGGTCGGTGCCGGTTGGGCCGCTGATTGGGGACTTGCGACCGGGGCCGCGGGCGACTGGTTCGGGGCTCCCCCTTGCGCTTGCGAGTTCGCCAGAAACACCGTTGTCAGGAGGAAGAAAATCAGCAGCGGAACATTATTCCGTCGGCGCATAGTAACCCGTCTTGGCGTAGACCCGGAGCGGCGGCAATCCTTTTGGCGGTATGAGCTTCACCTTTATTTTACGCCATTTGCCATCGCGCACTGGATTCCTTGGACGGTATCCGATGACATATTGGTTGCGCAACTCGATGCCAATTTTTGTGGAAACGTCCGCCAGGTCGTTCGGGTTATCAATGGTAAAAGCCCGGCCACCGGTCAGTTCGGTGACATCGCTGAGCAGGCCGGGTCCTAGCCGCTCTTCTTCGGTCGGGAAGAAATGATCGTAGATGCCGATGGCGTAGATGAGAATGTCGGCCTCTTTGACCATGGACCGGATCTCGCCTTCCGTATAGCGGCTATGGTTGTCGCCGCCGTCGGAAATAATCAGCAGAGCCTTCTTCGGATACTTGGCTTGGCGCATTTTGGTGACGCCGAGGTAAATGGCGTCAAGCAGCGCAGTGCGCCCCCTGGGAACCGTGTACAGCAGCCGGCCCTGAATGTCATCCACCGAACTGGTGAAATCGGCGATCTCCTCCGGCTTGTCGGCAAAGGCGATCATGAAGAACTCGTCCTGCGGGTTGGCGGTCTTGAAGAACTCGATCACCGCCTCGCGGGCGCGCTCGATCTTGCTGCTCATGCTGCCGCTCATGTCAAAGATCACGCCGATCGAAACTGGAGCGTCTTCGCTGGAGAAAGTCTTGATCTCCTGCTGGTCCCTGCCTTCGAAAAGGTTGAAGTTCTCGCGGTCGAGGCCGGTTACGAGCCGGTTCAAAGGATCGGTGATGGTGACCGGCACCAAAACCATGTCCACGTCTACTTTGTAGGGCTTGGTGTGGGTCCTGAGCGCCGGATCAATGTCGGGCCCTTTCGGAGCCGGTGGCTGAATGCGGGGCTGGATGTGAACGTCCCCAGTCGAATTCTGGGCGGGGAGTGGAAGCGCGCCGCACGCAGTAATCACCAGCAGAACGGCGAAGGAGAATCGAGTCGAGAACTGTTTGCGGTACAACATAGGCCCCACTATATCCGCGCCGTGAAGGGAGGCGACCCGCATCTCCAAAAAGCGGGCCACAACAAGCTCTTGCTAAGGCGGATACTAGCACAATCCCGAAAAACTGTTGTCAATTTTTTCGTAACGCGACCCTTAGATTCGGCGGACGGTCCAAAGGTAGCCTCGAACCTGCGCATCTTTTTTCTTCTATTGCAATTTTCTTGCTCCTGGGGCCGGGGCCGGATCGTCCCTGCTACAATTCTGGCTTCCTCATTATGGCAATTATTTCCCCATTTCAAGCTTGGCGCTACGCCCCCGAGCGCGTGCCGATCCAGCAGGTTGTGACCCAGCCCTACGACAAGATCACCCCTGCAATGCAGGAACGTTATTACCAGGCCAGTCCTTATAACCTGGTGCGGATCGTTCTCGGGAAACGCCTGCCGGAGGACGGGGAAGCCGAAAACGTCTACACCCGGGCGGCGGCGTCTTTCCAGAACTGGCGCCAGACGGGCGTTTTGCGGCGGGATCCCGAGCCTTCGATCTACCGCTATTCCCAGACGTTCCTGGTCCCGGGAGGCGTTCCGGGAGGCATCTTAGGAGATCAGGCGCGGGTTGAGCGGCGGGGCTTCATCGCGCTCGGCCGGATCGAGGACTATTCCGCGGGCATCGTGTTCCGGCACGAGCAGACGCTGGCCAAGCCGAAAGCCGACCGGCTGGACCTGCTCCGCGCGAATCGCGCCCACTTCGGCCAAATCTTCATGCTCTACAGCGGGGCGGGCAAGGTGGATGCCCTGCTCGATTCGGCGGCAGCCCCAGACATCGCCCCAGACATCGAGGTCACCGACGAGTACGACGTCGTGCACCGCGTCTGGAAGATCTCCGATCGCTCGGTCATCGCCGCCGTGCAGGAGCAGATGCGGGATCGGAAGCTGATCGTCGCCGACGGCCATCACCGCTACGAGACTGCCGTGACCTATCGCAATGAACGGCGAGCCGACGCTGATAAAGACCGGCGAGCCGTGGCCGGCACCGGGTCGGGCGTTCCCGCTCCCTACGACTCGGTGATGATGACCTTCGTTGACATGGATCGCCCCGATAAAGATCGCCCTGATAAAGATCGCCCGGGCTTGGTGATTCTGCCGACGCACCGGGTCGTGTTCGGCTTGCCATCTTTTTCGGCTGCACAATTTCAAGCCGAGGCCCGGAAATTCTTCAATGTTGAAGAGGCCGATGCCGGAATCGATGCCGCGCGCGCAACCGCCATTCTGCGGCAGGCAGGGCACGCAGGAACGGCGCTGCTCGCAGTCACCGCCGAACGTGCATTTCTGCTGCATTCACCGAAGGCCATTGGCGCCAGCTTCTTCGGAAAGCTCTCTTTGCGCCAGCAAGCGCTCGAACGTCGTGCAATTGCACAAGTGTCTGCTGGAAGGCGCCCTGAAAATCTCGGAGGAAGCCATTCGCAATCAGGAGAACGTTTCCTATTGTCGCGAGGCCGCTGAAGCGCTGATGCAGGTGCAAAGTGGAAAGGTCCAGGTGGCGTTCCTGATGAATCCGGTGCGCATGGAGCAGGTTCGCGATATCGCATTTGCCGGCGAAGTCCTGCCCCAGAAGTCCACCGATTTCTACCCCAAGTTACTAAGTGGGCTCACAATTTATGCGCTGGACTAAAGTACCCAGTACCCAGTACTCAGTACCCAGTTCCCGTCGGAAAGTGGGGCGCTGGGTACTGGGTACTGGGTACTGGGTACTGCTGGCCGTGCTGCTCCAATCTGCGATGCCCTCTGCGGCGCCCTCCGCGGACGAAAAGCACATCTCCGTCTACTCTCCCGTCGCGACTTACACGCTCCCGGTTCTGGACCGTGCCGGCCATGAGTATGTCGGCCTGCTCGAACTTCTGGAACCGCTTGGACGAGTAAGCGCCGCGTCGGAAGGGCCGCACTGGAAACTTCGATATAACGCCGTCGAGGCCGAGTTTGTTGCAGGAAAGACGCGGGCCAAGATCCGCGGGCACAATTTTGATCTCGTGGCGCCCTTCCTTATTGAAAACTCGCGCGGATTGGTTCCGCTAAACTCGCTGAACGCGTTGCTGCCGCGCTTCCTGGGAACGCCCGTTAATTTTCGCGAAAGCGCGCGCCGGTTATTCGTCGGCGATGTCGGCATCCAAGTCAGTTTCCAGCTGGACGCGAGAAACCCGCCGCGGCTGGCGCTGAACTTTAGCGCTCCGGTAAACCCGACTATCTCCACCGAACCGGGCAAGCTGCGGATGGTCTTTAAGCGGGATCCGGTCGTGTCCCCGGGAAGCCAGTCCATTTCTTTTGCCAACAAGGTCATCACCCTGGCGAGTTACTCCGAGAACAACGGTGACGCGGAATTAGACGTGGCTGCGACCGAGCCCCTGATGGCGACCTTCAGCAGCGACAGAAGGACGATCACGGTTTCGGCTGTCCCGCAAACACCCGCCACACCGAGTGTCGCCGGACCGCAAAATCCGGCGCAGGCCTCACCGGCGGCAAACATCGCCGCGAGCAATAGTAATGTCCATCGCATTCTGGCCGCCGTCGATCCGGCGCACGGTGGCGATGAACGAGGCGCGGCTTTGACCGATACGCTGGCCGAGAAAGATGTCACGCTGGGATTTGCGCGGCTGCTGCGGCATGAGCTGGAGATTCGGGGGTTCGCGGTTGTGTTGCTGCGTGACGGAGATACCAGTTCCACGGTGGATCAGCGCGCCGCGGCGGCCAATGTGGCGCGCGCCGGAATCTACATCGGCCTGCACGCGGTTTCGCAGGGCAGCGGCGCGCGTGTCTACACCGCGCTGCTTCCGGTCGAGGGAACGAGCAAAGGAGTATTTCATGCGTGGAATGCGGCCCAGGCGCCGGCTTTGCCCGTCAGCCGGATCGTGGCGACGGCCATTGTTGCCGAGATGCAGAAGAGGGACTTTCCGGTTCGAGCGTCTTCCGCTTCGCTGCGGCCGTTGAACAATGTGTTCATGCCCGCAGTCGCGGTGGAACTGGCGCCCGGAGCGGATGGCGTCGCCGACTTGACCTCTGCCAATTATCAACAACGGGCCGCGTCGGCGATTGCAGATGCCGTCGTTTCTGTCCGCGACCGTTTGGGAGCACAGCAATGATAGGAGAATCGGTTCATCGGATCATCGGGTCATCGGGTGATCGAAGGTCAAAGGCCTTTGACTCTAGATCGCCCGATGACCCGATCACCCGATCACCCGATCCCCGATCACCCGATCCAGGGGTCCAACCATGATCCCCCGCCATCTTCTGATCGCTGTAGCCGCGCTGCCGGTGCTGGTGGTGGCGATGGGAATCTACGCTCGCCACATGCGGCGACAGGCGGGCGAACTGGAGTCTCCGGCAGCCAACGCGTTGCCCGTCGCTCCCCCAGCTTCCGGTCCGACCGAGACCGTGACTCTGTACGTGGCCGATGACGCCGCTGGCATGCTCCGCGCGCGATCGGCCCAGATTCCTCTTCCCGGAGGACGCCAGCAGCGCGCGGAAGAGTTGTTGCGCGCGCTTTTGCGCATCTACCAGCAACCGGACGCGGCCCACCCTCTGGCTCCGGCGGCCGACATCCGCAGCATCTACCTGGTCGATCCGGGCGCCGCCGTCATCGATCTGAATGCTGCCTTCGCCGACCAGCACCGCTCCGGCATTCTCAGCGAGCAGCTCACCGTGAATTCGCTGGTCGAGACGCTGGCCGTCAACGTGCCGGGCATCCAGCGGGTCAACATCCTGGTCGAGGGTAAGACGCGAGACACGCTCGCGGGCCATGCCGACCTGTCCGAATCGTTCGATGTAACGACGGTTGAGCAGGCGGCTAATCAGTAAGTGTCCTCTGACTAAGTCAAGAAACTTCCCACTATCTGCATCGGAAATCGGTCTTATTGGGAGGCTGGGCGAGGAAGAGTATTGCATAAAAGGCGCAAGATAGTGCGATTCTAGCCGTGCCTGGTGCGGATGGCGGACCGCCGGATGTGCTCCGATAGAAGAATCGTTTCGCAATGTTGCGATCAAGCAAGATGGGTATATAATTGCGACGGCCTTATCCCGAGGCCAAGAAGGAAATTCCCCCGGTTGGCTTCGATAGGAGATCCCACTATGTCTAAGTGCATACAGAGATTTAATAATCGCTCTCTCGCTGGCTTGGCTGTTCTGGCCGTCCTGTTTATGTTTTCTGCGTCACTGAGCGCGCAGGGGACCGCGCCTGCTTTCGCCAGCAACGCTGCTATAGCAGGGCCGGACCGGCCTCCGGAAGTGCCGGAGGGCTACGTGATCACACCGTTCGGCTACTTTCATCCATCCTGCGTGTCTGGGATCGAGGAAGGAGAGACGCTGCTGGCAGATGGACGCGTCGAGCATGCGGATGGCACGGTAGAGGCGAACGCTCCGGTTTGCAGTTACCCGCACTACACGCCCACGGGATTGCTGGCGCCAACAGACGCCAGAGAGGCGGGCGGAGCAAGTATGCCAATCATTAACGGCTGGCTTGAATATGTATCGGCCACCACAAGTACATCGTACGGCGAAATCAAGGCGACCTGGACTGTGCCGCCGGCGCCCACTACCAATGATGGACAGACGCTGTTTTTCTTCCCTGGCCTGGAGGACTACAGCGATGTGATAAGCATTGTTCAGCCGGTGCTGCAGTTTGGAAACTCCGCTGCGGGCGGTAAGAACTACTGGGCGGTTGCCAGTTGGAACTGCTGCATAACCGGCGTTGCGTGGTATAGCCATCTGCTGAAGGTCAGCCCGGGCGATACCATCCTTGGGACGATTATCTCCCCCTGCAAGGCGGGGTTGGAGTACTGTGCCACGTGGAGAGTGGTAAGTGAGGATGAGACCACGGGTAAGAAGACAAGGCTGAGTAAGAGTCCCGCCGAGGGGCAGGTTTGGAATTGGGGCTTCGGCGCTGTGCTCGAGGTTTACGGTGTGAAACAATGCAGCGATTTTCCCGCCAATGCGAGTGCCGTATTCACAGTCCAACTGTACGACCAGAAGCGGAAGTTAATCTCGAATCCGGGTTGGACAGGAGTTCCCCCGGGTCAGGGCACGAGCCCGAACTGCAACTATGGTCTGAACGTAACGGCGACACAAGAGACGCTTGAGTATTGAGCGGGCGGGCAATCAGTAATCTCAGAATGAGATTACATGTTTACTCTTGAGGTACTAACGCGGGTTTTGTCTGAAAAAACTCTTGCCTCGGTCTTTTGGAATCATAGGCTTAGGAGGAAATTTCCGCCAGGTCTTTGGGTTTAAAGGACTTGCGGGTAAAGTCTTCCAGAACCAACGACTTACGTTGTCAAAGAGCGCTGAAAATGGGTTTGGGGCAGCTTCGAGGGCCGTCTTGGTGGACGGACGAGCCTCAAAACTGCCCCAATCAGACCTTTATGGTCGCGCGCGGTGGGTCTTAAGTCAATGAAATTCGTGGGGGGCGTTGGTCGTTGCTCGTTGCAAGCCTCCGCCCACGGCTTCCGGCTCCGCTGTGGCGATTACCGGGTTTTCTTCGACCTTAGGGACGAGAACACAATCCAGATCACTGCCGTCAGACATCGACGCGAAGCTTACCGCTGGGCTACAGCGTCGAATCCCGCCCTTGCGCACAGAACCGCGCACGGATGGGGCACCCGGCACACTACAGGTACAGCAACTCCTGTGCGACTCTACACGATCCATTGTGTCAAGCGAAAAAGCACGATACTGCATATTGCGGTAAACTATTGATGTACGTGGTTCGTCCGAGCCTTTATTTGCAAATACTTCCACAGGTTTTGCACAGACAGCGGACAACTCGTGCTATTTTTCTCTTGACTTGCGTCTTGGGGCGCATTGTTCAAAGAGGCGCATTCGAGATTTGAATTTTGTCTGATCTAAGCATACCTAAGAGTGATCGGGCCGGCCTCGCAATTTTGCGGGTTATGCCAGAGGCCGCACTTTCCTCCTTTCTACTCGCGGTCCAGAAGGCCCCCGATTCCATACCAGCGCTCCCCAGTGTTTCCCCTGAAGATTCTGCGCAGGCGAAAGAAGCACTCGATAGCATGTATGGGATACGTGCATTCCACGATGTTCAATTGGAGACGTTCATAAACGACATCTGTGAGTCACTGCGGGAACACAAAGAGTTGAATCCGGTTGACGAACCGAGCTTCCGTCAACGTTTGACTCAACTCTTGAAGATTGATGCCTTGACCGTCGCCACTAAAGCCGCTGTTTTGCGACAAGAGAATGAACGGAACTTCTGTAGCATCCGCATCATTACCGATGCGCGTCCGATCTACGCTGACGGTCCGTCAGGACCTCCGGCAGCTATGGTAATTACTCACACGATGAAGGTCGGTTATCACGAAGGTGCTGGCGGTAATATCAACGAAATCTATCTTTCTTTTGGATCATCTGAGATTGCCGAAATTCGTGCTGCATTAGATCGTGCGGAAGCGAAGGCGAAGAGTTTGAGAGATGTTTTTGCGACAACGCAGATAAAGCTTCTCGATCCTGTGGAATAGGAAAGGAGCGGTTTAATGGCAACAATACCCTGTCCTCACGCGTCTCCGCTTTCAGAGTCACAGGACTGGTACCGCCCACAATCAGAGCCTGTGAGAACGCGAGGTGTACGAGGATATGAAGTTAAGGAAAGGCTCCGTCACCATCATGCCAAGCGTAGCTATGTCGCTAAGGTTCTAGCTGAGCGCCGCAGAAAAATTTACGAAGAGGCGATGGCACTGCTTTTAACGGAAGAGCAGGCAGTTTTGCCTGTCGCGACCGTAGCGGTCGGCAATGCGGTTGGTGCAGACCAAGCAGCGGCAGAGAAGACTTTTGAGCAGAGATTTCTTGAACAGGCGGATAAGTGGGAACGAGAGACTGCGCATCTATCGTCTCCTCTACAGAGAATGGAGAATCCGAGCTATCAGGCCATCATGGGCATGAGCGCCGAGAGTCCAGAGCATAAGAGAGCCATTATTCGGCTGATGCTCCGTGACCTTAAGACTAAGCATCGTGATTGGTTTTTGGCCCTCAGTTATCTGACACAGCATAATCCAGTCGACCCCCAAGACTACGGGAAAACGAGCAAGCTTGTTCAAGCATGGGTGAGATGGGGAGAAAAAGAAAGATATTTATAACCTTCAATGATCACGTTCCGCAGCGCTGCTGAAGCTCGCGATCAGTTGCACCAAGAGCTGCCCACACTCAGAACCAAACGATGGCGCATCAAGAGTCCACTTGATACTGAATACCAGTGTATCGCTTGGGCCGCGTGTAGAACGGATCGTGTCTGGTGGCCATGGGACCACCCAAGATTCTATTGGCCACCAGGATTCCGCAAGCACCCCGTTAATTCGCCAGTTCCCGTCTCAGACTTCGTTGAGGTATTTGAGAAACTGTTTGGCTATCAAAAGTGCGCCAGCGCTAGTTTTGAACTTGGGTATCAGAGAGTGGCGATCTACGAGAATATGCGCGGCGCTACACATATGGCTCGACAGCATTTTTGGGGTCGCGGTTGGCTTAGCAAACTCGGAGAAGAAGAAGACATCTTTCATCTAGAAGTAGAAGCCGTTGAAGGAGACGTTGCAGCCACAGCAGGGCAGTATGGGGTGGCTGTTCAGTACATGAAGCGATCGTGGTGGACAGCACTACTAAAGTTGTGCCTATTTCGGTGTGTATGGGCAGCGTTGAAATTTCGTGTATATCGTATCGTTGTCAGATGGGATCTGACATAAGGATCATGGTAGAAAAATCACTCCTAGGAATTTGCCCGTTTCCCACGCTTTAATCGACGCGGATTAAATCGGGCGCGGTTCTCCGGTTTTACCAGTCAACTCGGCACACGTAAGCCGTTTGCCGACGATCTGACGCACAGCAAGATCGAAACGGTCGGAATCGTCCAGCGCGTTTATCTTTGGTCGCTCGATTGACAAACCGTTAGGGTGGGGGGCTGGCCCAGCCTTTCCACCATTCTAACCCTCGCGGGTGCCCCGCTGCTGTCGCGTTTTCTGCGACGGGGCGGGGACTTTGACTTTCCCGATCTCGGAAGAAATGTGAGAAATTCTAGCGCATAGAAAGTCAAAACCCCCGCCCTGTGTCTGCAAAGGACGCAGACACAAGGACGGGACACCCTCGGGACTGAGATGCGAGAAAAGGCCAGCCCGCTCGGATGGGGAGAACTCCCTGGTGCGCCCTTGCTGAGCGCGAAGGGTGTAGGGGTCCCTTCGGCTTCGCTCAGGGCAGGCTCTTCGACTCCGCAGGAACTTCACTTCGTGAAGTCCCTGCTCCGCTCAGGATGACAGACTGGGTGAGTGGTCGGGTGCCCTCAACCATTCTTCCGCTGTTCCACGTCCTGAAACTGCGAAATCTCCACTGCCCCATTGGGAAACACGGCGGTAATTTTGAGCTCTCCGCCCATGGCACGAATGTAGTTCCGGAGAGTGGACACATACATATCGGTGCGCCGCTCCAACCGCGAAACGCCCCCCTGCGGAATCCCCAGCAACTCCGCCAGACTCGTCTGCGTCAAGCTGCGCGCCTCGCGAAGCTGATTCAATGAGAGCCGACCGATCTCGTCATGCACCCGCGCCTTGATGCGAGCCTCCCGTTCTGGCCCAAGGTCTTTCCGAATCTCTTTCCAGTTCTTTGCCATCATACCGCAACTATACCTTTGACGGTATATGTTGTCGAGGGTATATTGTGAGGGCTCGGATGGGGGAGAACTCCCTGATGCGTCCTTGTTGAGCGCGAAGGGTGCAGGGGTCCTTCGACTCCGCAGGGGCTTCACTTCGTGAAGTCCCTGCTGCGCTCAGGATGACAGTTTATTTTGAGAGTGCCGTAGGCCAGTCTCCGCACGCACACGGCAAGACCAAGGGCAAGGGCAAGAGCAGCGGACAGGAGTGTCCGCTCTACACGGGCGGGGCAGGCTGTTAGAATTCCCTCCAATGATCTTCCGCAGCGATAACCGCGCTCCTGAGCAGATTCGTCCGGTCAACATCATTCCCGACTTCATCTCGACGGCGGAGGGATCGGCGCTGATTGAGATGGGGAACACTCGCGTCATCTGCACGGCATCGGTCGAGGAATCGGTGCCCGCGTTCTTGCGCAATTCGGGCAAGGGGTGGATTTCCGGCGAGTACGGAATGCTGCCGCGCTCGACGCTGACCCGCACCGCGCGGGAGTCGGCTAGGGGACGCCAAAGCGGGCGAACGCAGGAGATTCAGCGGCTCATCGGACGCTCGCTGCGCGCGGTTGCCGATTTGAAGCGCCTGGGTGAGCGCACCATCTGGATCGATTGCGACGTGATCCAGGCGGACGGAGGCACGCGAACGGCTTCGATCACCGGGGCATTCGTCGCGCTGGGCCTGGCCCTGCAACGCCTGATCGACGCGGGAACATTGACTGCGGCGCCGATCAAGGATTTTGTGGCGGCGATCAGCGTCGGCATCGTGGACGGCGAAGTTCTTTTGGATCTTAACTACGAAGAAGACTCGCGCGCCGACGTGGACATGAACTTCGTCATGACGGCAGGCAACAAGATTGTTGAGCTGCAAGCCACCGCGGAGCATCAGGTGTTCGACGACGCTCAGCTCGCAAAGATGATGTCGCTCGGGCGGCTGGGCATCCAGTCGCTGATTGCCAAGCAGCAGACACTGCTCGGAAAGCTCGCTCTGCGGCAGTGACTTCGGTGACAGCAATCGCGCGGGGCAAACGCATTCCTCTGGCAGCGAGACTTACTTGGCAACCTCGCAGTGCAAAGGGTACACTCTTCTACACCCTACGCCGGACCCGCATCCCGTCAGCGGGAACGCCTTGATTCGACCGTATGCCGAATTTGCACTCCATGGTTCGCAGCTGGGTTGTAACTGTGTATGTTGTGCTCGCCGCGCTTTGCGCTCGCGGGCAGACCGCGCCTTCGCCGGTAACGGGCGTGGTGGAAGATCCTTCCGGCGCCGTAATCGCCGGCGCTCGCGTGGAATTCACCAGTGGTAACTACCACGTTGCAGCGCAAACGAATTCGGCCGGACAATTTCAACTCCAAATCGCCGCTACTTCCGGCACGATTTCCGCGAGAGCCGCGGGATTTCTGCCCCTGCAACTCGCCTGGAATCATGGAACGCAACTCAAGCTCGTTCTCCATCCGCAATTTGAATCGGATTACGCCAGCCACCACGTTCTAGTCACGGCCAATCGGATTAACACCGCTCTGGAGGACTCTCCTGCCGACAGCGTAACCATTTCGGACAACGATCTGGCCTCCACGCCAGCGCTTGCGCTCGACGATGTGCTGCGCGAGGTTCCGGGCTTCACGCTGTTTCGCCGCTCCAGCAGTCGCACCGCAAATCCTGGCACGCAGGGAGTCTCCATGCGCGGAGTCGGCGCCAGCGGGGCTAGCCGCGCTCTCGTCCTGGTGGATGACATTCCGCTCAACGATCCTTTTGGCGGTTGGGTCTATTGGGACCGCGTCGTCCGCGAGTCCATCAGCGACGTCGAGGTGGTGCGCGGAGGCGCCGACGCCAGCCTCTACGGTTCGACGGCCATGGGCGGCGTGATCCAGTTCCGCACGCGCGAGCCCGAACAAACCGCGGTCTCCGCTGAAAGCTCGTGGGGAAGTGAAAACACGCCTGAGTTGTCGCTCTGGGCTGGCACTCGCCTGGGCGCGTGGCAAGGCTCCGCTGCTACGGATGTTTTCCGGACGAACGGCTATATCCCGGTGGCTGAGTCGCAGCGCGGCACGGTCGATGCGCCCGCCAACTCCACTCACGAACTGACCGCGCTCGAACTGGGCCGGCATTTTGGAGACTTCAGCCGATTCTTTGCTCGCGGGTCCTATTTCAACGAGGATCGGCACAACGGAACGGTACTCCAGTTGAACACCACTGGATTGGCGGACTTCGCAACTGGATGGAACTATGAAACGAAGAATGTGGGAGCGATTTCGGCGCGGCTGTTCGGACTCTTCGAGTCGTACCACCAGACTTTCTCGTCGGTCGTATCGGGCCGCAATTCCGAAACCCTTACCGACGACCAGTATGTTCCGTCGCAGGCGCTGGGCGGCAGCGCCCAATGGTCACGGCCCATCGGCCGGATGCAGACGCTGGTCGCAGGCTTTGAGATGCGGGAAGTGCATGGCTCGAGCAATGACTTCGTCAGCGCCGGCGAAAACCTGAGCGGCGGAAGAGAGCGCACGACGCGGCTTTTCGGGGAAGATATTCTTCAGATTACACCGCGGCTGATTGCGAATCTATCGCTTGGCTATGATCACTGGAGCGATTTCAATGCCCGGCTGATTACGATCCGCTCCAATTTCCCGACGTTAACCCCATACGCGGATCGCAGCTCCGACGCTCTCAATCCGCGCGCCTCGCTGCTCTACCGCCTCAGGCATGGGTCTTCGCTGACGGCTTCGGGGTACCGCGCTTTCCGCGCGCCGACTTTGAACGAACTCTATCGCAGTTTCCGTCAAGGCAACACTCTGACCGACGGCAACCCCGATCTCCATGCGGAACGATTGACGGGAGTGGAAGCGGGCGTCCGGCAAAGCCTGCTGTCCGACCGCCTCCATTTGCGGACAACATTTTTCTGGAACGACATCACCGATGCCATCGTGAACGTCACGATCAACAACACGTCGATGCCGATTCTGGCCGAGAAGGAGAACGTCGACCGCACGCTTTCGACCGGCGTCAATCTCGACGGCGAATTCCGCATCAGCAGTACGTTTCAGCTCGCAGGAGGCTACCAGTTCGCTCACGCCGTGGTATCCAGCTACACGCCAAATTCGCTGAACCCGTCGCTCGTGGGAAACTGGATACCCGAGGTGCCGCACCAGCAGTTCACGCTGCAGGCCCGCTACGTCAATCCCAAGATCGGCACCGCCAACGTGCTGGGAACGTTTGTCGGCCAGCAATTCGATAACGACCAGAACACCTTGCTGCTGAAAAAGTTCTTTACCGTCGACCTGTACCTCGGCCGCTCGCTCGGTCATGGAGTTGAAGTTTTCGCCGCTGCCGAAAACATATTCAATCAGCGTTACGACACGGCTCTAACCACCGTACCGAACCTTCCACCGGTCCCGAGTCTTGGCGCCCCCATCCTCGCGCGCATCGGGTTGCGCTATCAGTTTCCCGGCCATTGATCACATCCCACGCTGAGCGCCAAGAAAAGCGGACAGGGGCAAAGCCTCTGTCCGCTATGATCAACACACCAAGTTGCTTCCAGCAGCGCCCTACTTGTACTGCTTGGCGACCTCGGCGAGAGGGATCGGTTGGTAGTCGCGGGCATGTCCGGCCTGGCCGAATTGGGTCATGCGCTGGGCCACGACTTTCTTCATGGCATCGCGCGCCGGTTTCATATAATCGCGCGGATCGAATTTCTCCGGCGTTTCCACAAACACCTTGCGGATGGCGCCGGTCATGGCCAGGCGGTTATCGGTATCGACGTTGATCTTGCGCACACCGTTGCGGATGCCGAGCTGGATCTCCTCCACCGGCACGCCCCAGGTCGGCTTCAGCTTGCCGCCGTATTGGTTGATGATGTCTTGCAGATCTTTCGGCACGCTGGAAGAGCCGTGCATCACCAGGTGCGTCTTCGGCAGCCGCTCGTGGATCTTGATCAGCACATCCATCTTCAGCACCGAACCGTCGGGCTTCTTGGAAAACTTGTAAGCGCCGTGACTGGTGCCGATGGCGATGGCCAGAGCGTCGAGGCCGGTTTTCGCGACGAATTCGACGGCCTGGTCGGGATCGGTGACATGCTCGAGGCCGGTGCCGCCGGCGCCGTGTCCGTCTTCAATTCCGCCGAGCACGCCGATCTCGCCCTCCACCGTCACACCCCTGGGGTGAGCGTATGCGACGACTTCCTTCGTCACCTGCACGTTGTAATCGAAACTGGAGGGAGTCTTGCCATCGGGCATCAGCGAGCCGTCCATCATCACGCTGGTAAAGCCCAGATCGATGGCGGACTTGCAGGTTTCGGCGCTGTTGCCATGGTCCTGGTGCAAGACCAGGGGAATATCGGGATAGAGTTCCGCCGCCGCCAGCATCAGGTGATACAGGTATTTGTCCTGAGCGTAAGCGCGCGCGCCGCGGCTGGCCTGAACAATGACCGGGGAGTTCGTCTCCTTGGCCGCTTCCATGATCGCCTGAATCTGCTCCATGTCATTGACGTTGAAAGCTCCAACGCCATACCCCCCTTTGGCCGCTTCGTCCAGCAGTTGTCGCATCGATACTAAAGGCATGGATTGCTTCTCCTCTCGAATGAAATAGACGATTACATTTTCAGTGTAAACTGCGATGAGCGCAACTCCGGTGATGTGCATCACACGATTTCGTATCATTTTTTTGGTGAACGCACCGCTTTCGACCATGCCAAATCGGAGGACTTATGAAACTTACCCCTGGCAAACTCGCCGGAGTGAAGGCTGTATCCGATGAACGTGGCGTAATCGCCGCTGCCGCCATGGACCAGCGCGGCTCATTGCAAAAATCTCTTGCCGAGGAAAAAGGCTCGGCCGTCTCCGACGCGATGATGGAGGAATTCAAGATTTTATTGAGCGAGGTCCTGACGCCACATGCCAGCGCCGTCCTGCTCGATCCCGAGTGGGGACTGCCGGCTTCGAAGCGCCGCGCCAAGAACGCCGGCCTGCTGCTGTCCTACGAAAAGACTGGTTATAACAAGACCGGCCTGGGACGAATGGGCGATCTGCTGGAGCATTGGTCGGTGCGCCGCTTGAAAGAAGCGGGCGCCGATGGCATCAAGATCCTGCTCTACTACACGCCGTTCGATCCAAAACAAACGAACGACAAGAAGCACGCCTGGGTCGAGCGCATCGGCGACGAATGCCGCGCCAACGACATCCCCTACTTCCTCGAGTTAGTCGGCTACGAAGAAGGCGCGAACGAGAAAGGATTCGAGTACGCCAAAAAGAAACCGCACATCGTCACCGAGAGCATGCGGGAATTCAGCAAGGACCGCTACGGCGTGGACGTGCTCAAAGTCGAAGTGCCCGTGAACATGAAGTTCGTCGAGGGCACGAAATCGTTCGGAGGCCATAAGGCGTACACGAAAAAAGAAGCCATCGACCTGTTCCACAAAGCTGCCAACGTCGCGACCAAGCCGTTCATCTATCTCTCGGGCGGTGTCAGCAACGCGGAATTCAGCGAGACGCTCGAACTGGCCGGAGAATCGGGCGTGAAGTTCAATGGCATCCTCTGCGGACGCGCCACCTGGAAAGACGGTATCCCGATCTACGTGAAACACGGCGCCAATGCTTTCCGCAAGTGGCTGGAAACCGAGGGCGTGAAGAACATCCGCAACATCAACGAAAAACTGAAGGCCGCAACCTCGTGGCACTCGATTTACGAGGTGTAAGCGGCGCCGGACCAGCCATTCCGCATGTAAACTTGAGGCGGGTCTTCGGGCCCGCCTTTGTTTCCTGCCTGACCTCAATGGTGAACGCCGAGTGCTGAATGCTGACTGCTGAACCAAAAACCGCTCTCATCACCGGCGCCTCGTTCGGCATCGGAATGGAATTCGCGCGCATCTTCGCGCGCGAAGGCTACAACCTGGTTCTCGTCGCCCGCAGCGCGGACAAACTCCGGCAACTCGCGTCCGAACTCGAGAAGGCCCACGGCACGCGTTCGTTGATTCTGGCAACCGACCTGACCGAGCCTGGAGCTTCCGCGTATGTACTCGATCAGACCACGCGCGCGGACATTCAGGTGGATGTGCTGGTCAATAACGCCGGATTCGGACAGTACGGCATGTTCGCCGAAAATGATCTCGAAGAATGTCTGCGCCAGATCCAACTGAACGTGACGACTCTCACCCACCTCACGCGGCTGTATCTTCCGGCGATGATTGAGAGGGCAAAGGTCGAAACAAAGACTGAGCGCAAACGCGAAGGCATCCTGAACGTGGCGTCCACGGCGGCGTTTCAGCCCGGACCGCTGATGGCCGTATATTTCGCGACCAAGGCTTATGTCCTGCATTTTTCCGAAGCGCTGGCGAATGAACTCAGCGGGACAGGTGTCACCATAACCTGCCTGTGCCCGGGCCCGACGGCGACGGAGTTCCACAAGCGCGCGAATGCAACCGGCCAGCGCCTGCTGAAGTTCGGAGCGATGGACGCGCGCACCGTTGCGGAAGACGGCTATCGCGCGTTGATCGCTGGGAAGCCGGTGGTGATTTCGGGATTCAAGAATTGGCTGGTGGCACAATCGGTGCGCTTCTCCCCACGCCGGATCGTGACGGCGATGGCGCGGAAGATACAGGAGCAGTAGTCGTCGATGGAGCGACGGGCGTCCCCGCCCGTCCGCCGGGACGCGGCGCGCCGTGAGACGCGGCAAGCCGCGTCTTTACACTATGGCGTCTTACGAGCGGATAGTGCCGCTTGCACGCGGCTGTGATAGCGCCCGTAGCCGAAGTAAATCACCATACCGATCGCGAGCCAGATAATCAGCCGCAGCCACGTATCGCGTGGCAAACTCACCATCATGAGCCCAGCCACCAGAATCCCCATAATTGGCACGAACGGAACCCACGGCGTCTTAAACGGACGAGCCAGTTCCGGCCGGCGCACGCGCAGAATCCACACGCCCGCGCACACGATGACAAACGCCAGCAGCGTGCCGATACTAACCAGTTCGCCGAGAACGCCGATCGGAATCAAAGACGCAAAAATTGCCACGAAGATTCCCACGGTGATGCTTGAGATCCACGGCGTCCGGAAGCGAGGATGCACCGCGCCCGCCCACTTGGGCAGAAGGCCATCGCGCGACATGGAGTAGAACACGCGAGACTGCCCCAGCAGCATCACCAACATCACGCTGCCCAGGCCGGCAATCGCCCCCAGCTTCACGAGCACGCTTCCCCAGCGCACGCCGGTGTGATCGATGCCAACTGCAACCGGATCGGGGACGTTCAAAGTGGTGTAGGAAACAACTCCCGTGAGAAGTCCAGAAACAAGAATATAGAGAATCGTGCAAATCACCAGCGAACCGAGAATGCCGATCGGCATATCCCGCTGTGGATGTTTTGCTTCCTGGGCGGCGGTGGAGACTGCGTCAAAGCCGATGTAGGCAAAGAAAATGACTCCGGCCCCGCGCGCGATGCCGGACCAACCGTAATGTCCAAATGCCCCGTTATTCGGTGGTATGAACGGATGCCAGTTCCGGGCGGCGATCTCCGGGTGTTTCAGAAGAAAAACACCCGCAATCGCAATAAACGTAAGCACGATGGCAACCTTAACGATGACGATTGCCGAGTTGAAGTTCGCCGATTCTTGAATGCCGATCACCAGAATCGTGGTCACGGCAACGATACCAATAAAGGCGACCAGGTTGAATGAACCATGAACGTGCGCAAGCGTGGCCGGATCGACGCCGCGGGCTTGCAGAGTTGGCAGGATGGTGGCCAGCCGCTCCCATCGGTTGTTGTACATCACCATGTCCGTGCCGGGAGTTGCGGTCAGGGACGGCGGCAAATGAATGCCATAGTCCTGAAGGAAGCTGTTTACGTAGCCACTCCAGCCAGAGGCCACCGTGGCAGCGCCAAAGGCGTACTCGAGGATCAAATCCCATCCGATGATCCAGGCAAAAATCTCGCCCAAGGTCGCATAGCCGTACGTGTAGGCGGAACCGGCGATCGGAATCAGCGCGGCGAACTCCGAGTAGCAGAGACCCGCAAACGCGCACGCAATGCCCGCAAGAATGAAGGACAGCACGATGGCGGGTCCGGCATACTGCGCCGCCGCCGCTCCAGTCAGGACAAAAATGCCCGCCCCGATGATGGCGCCGATGCCAAGCGTGATCAGGTTCGTCGCGCCCAACGCCCGCTTCAGCGAATGTTCCCCACCTTCGGCGGACTCATCAAGGATCATGTCGAGTGGCTTGGTAGCCAGCAAATTGGCCATTTTCGTGGATTTCTCCTTAAAACTTAAGCGTTCGCACTTCGCGGCCGCCAAATGTAGTACACCGGGATGCCAAGCAGCACGATGAACAGTCCCGGCCAAGTGTATTGCGGTTTGTAGCGTAACAGGACCACATCAATAAACAAAGCCATCACGATGTAAATGGCGGGCAAAATCGGGTATCCAACCGCCTTATACGGACGCTCAGCCTCGGGATGAGTGCGGCGCAAAACGAAGAGTCCGAAGATGGTGAGAACGTAGAACACAAGCACCGCAAACATAATGTAGTCCAGAAGCTGGCCGTAACTGCCGGAGATGCAGAGGACGCACGTCCACGCCATCTGCACCATCAGCGAAACCGCGGGAGTCTTGTAGCCGGGATGCAGCCGGGCTACGCCGCGAAAGAACAGGCCATCCTTCGCCATGGCGTAGTAAACGCGGGCTCCGGAGAGAATCAAGCCGTTGCAGCAGCCGAAACAGGAAATCATGATGGCGACGGCCATCAGCTTGCCGCCAATCGAGCCGAACATCTGCGTCATGACCGCGGTGGCCACGCGCTCCTCGCGCGCGTACTGGATGCCGCGCTCGACGAGCGTCGCTCCGGTCGGACTGCCCACCAGCGGCAGCGCGCTCAGATAGATAAAGTTGCACGCGACATAAAGCGCGATCACCACGCCAGTGCCGAGCGCCAGCGACAGCGGAAGATTCCGGCGGGGATTCTTCACCTCGCCGGCAGTAAACGTAACGTTGTTCCAGGCATCGGCGGAAAACAGCGACCCGACCTGCGCAATCGCCAGCACGGTGAGCGTCGAGACCAGCACGCTTCCACCAACGCCCATGCCAACGTCATGCAAAGTGCCAAGGCTGGAATTGTTCCAGAAGTTCGCGCCGAAATTCGCAGCCACTGCCCGCGCGTTCCGGCCGAGAAAGATTCCGAAGAAAACCAAGCCGAGCAGCGCCGAAACTTTCGCGGTCGTAAAGATGTTCTGGATGAAAGCGCCCGTCTTCACTCCGAAAATGTTGATGACCGAGAGCGCGATCACGATCAGGATGGCGACGAGATTCTGCGTGTTCAGCCCAACATCCATGCCGCCCAGAATCATGGGTCCGACCGCAAACTTCGGCACTTTCCACAGGTGAACGATCCAATGACCGGAAGAGATTGCCGGCCAGAAAACCCCGAGAAATTTGCCGAAGGCGACGCCCACGGCAGCGATGGTGCCCGTTTGAATCACGAGAAAGAGGGTCCAACCGTAGAGAAAGCCCCAGAGTGGACCGAGCGACTCGCGCAGATAGACGTACTGCCCGCCCGCCCGCGGCATCATCGCAGCCAGTTCGCCGTAGGTGAGCGCGCCGACAATGGTGAGAAAGCCGGTGATGAGCCACGCGCCAATCAACAGCGCGGGCGAATTGACCTCGCGAGAAATTTCGGCGGAGACAATAAAGATGCCCGAGCCGATCATGGAGCCCATCACCAGCATGGTCGCGCTGGTCAGGCCGAGGCCTTTGACTAGCTCTTGGTCCTGATGAGTATGCCGCTCCCAATCGCTGTTGTTCGAAGCGACTTTTGAAGCGGGAACTGGTGGTGGAACCTTCGTGCTCACGTCCCTCCTAGCTTCTTGTAGCGCCGCCCCTTCGGCCAAGGCCTCAGGGCAGGCTTGGCGGCTGTCGCGGGAGCGTCCTCGCTCCCGCAGCTACGGCGGGACGCCGTCGCGACAGCCGGCAAGATGCCGGCGCTACGCGAATCACGACTTTACCTCAATATCTTCAAAAATTCCTCCGCTGATTTGCGCGGATCCCGTAACAAGTCGGATATCACAGCGACGGAATCGGCGCCGGCTTCGATGACGGAGCGGGCGTTGGCGCGGGTTATGCCTCCGATCGCAACCAGCGGCTTGCGCGTCAGGTTCCTTGCCCGGCGAACGCCAGCGAGTCCCACGACAGGATCAGGATTGGCCTTGCTGGCTGTGGCAAAGACGGGGCCGACGGCGAGGTAGTTGGCGGAAGTTCTATCTGCTTCCGCCAGTTGCTCAGGATTGTGCGTGGATACTCCGAGCCAGCGAGCGGGGCCGATTATCTTGCGAGCCGCCTCGGGAGACAGATCATCCTGCCCGACATGCAGGCCGTCGAAACCGGCGGCCAGACAGAGGTCGGCGCGGTCGTTCATGATGAGCTTGACGCTCGCCGCCAGCCGCGCCCGAAGTTCACGCGCCTCGTCGAGCATTTGCCGAGCGTTGCCAGACTTGTTGCGGTACTGCAGCAGAGTGCAACCGGCAACGGCAAGTTCCTCGGCGGCGGCGAACATTCCGGCAGCGGCGGCGAAACACGCAGCGTCGAGAATCGGGTATAGGCGAGGAAGGAGCATTGTCCACTTCGTAGTCTATGCATTTCCGAGCCATACGTCAGCACAGCGATCACATTAGGCGAAAACGAGACAATTGATATTACTGCCTATTCTCACCAACTAACAATTGAATCCGCCAACAGACTATACCGTCGTGTTCTGATCCAAATTGTAAGGGTACAGGCTTCGCCGGACTTATTTACTCAGTCCTCATCAACTTCTGCAAAAAGTTTGTCAGGGAAGGCCTGTTCCTTTGCTTGAGGTACTTCACCTACATACTGAGCCTTGAGTCGAATGGATTCACTTTCCCGAAACTGCTTAGCTTCAGCAAGCTTAGTGAACTCAACAGTGACACCCTGGGATTTGGCGAAATCCACAACTTCATCCAAAGTGACCCGGAAATATTCCTTTCGGGAATTGACGAGATTCAATCGCCTGGCTGAAAACTGGCGATGGAATGCGATTTCTAGACCGGGAGCATCATGCGAAAAAATCATTGCATGAGTATCGAAGCCGAATGGGACAGAAGCGCCACCCAGTTCCTGAATGCGGTCATCCGGGTCCAGCCGACGGGTCATTCCAATTTTGATAACATCATTCCCAAACGACCCAATATTTGAAATGACATAGACATGTCCCATCTTAGTGACTTGAGCCATCGAAACCGCGTGTTCCTGTTTGGCTTGGGCATCAGCAACCTTCTGCTCAAGATTCTTCACCTCCAATTGAATGGCCTCAAGATGTTCACCAGATGCCTTCAGCAACTCTGCACGGGCCGAGGCAAGTGCTTTTTCCGCCCGTTCCTGCTCGGCCACAGCCTCACGTTGAGCCCTCTCGAATTCACGTTGGGCCTGCTCTTCCTCCCTCATTTGCTCTCGGATTGCACGTTGTTCTTCCTTCTCTTCTTGCTTTTTCAATTCATACTCGTGGGCCAAGCGGAGTTCAGCAAGACAGATTTCCAAGTATTCGGTTGTGATGCAGATCTTATTAACTGCCCCTAGTTTATTGATGGCCTCATGGGCCTTGTTGATTCGTTCTTCCATCCTTACGATATTATTCCAGGCAACTTTAGCGATAGCCGCATCGCACTCCCCGTTGAAGGCCCTCAACATGAGCTTTAATTGACCTTTCGTCATGCGAAGACCTTCTCGCTTACTGCCATTTACAGTCCACTCCTTGGAGTAGTCCGCAGCCTTATCAGCATGAATCAACGCTTTCTTTTGTTCGTAGACTTTTTCCAGGGCTGCCTTATAGCTTTCGGGGGTATCGAAGGAGTAATGGGGCTTGTACAGCCCGAATGATAGGTCGTCCAGATTCTCTTGCAAGAGTGCAGTCTCATGTTCAAGCCGGTCAAATATCTGCTTGGCCTGCTCATAGTTAGTGCCCAGAACAGCCGCCTTGGATTTTGTTGTCCTCAGCAATTCCTCGGCCTCTGTCTTTTGTCGGTCGATTTCCTTCCGAACTCTTTCCGCTTCGTCATCAAGAGAAATGACAGGCTTGAAGCGTTCCGTCAAACGGAAGTACCTGATGGCGAAAAATATGGCAACCGCCAACGATCCAATGGCAATAGTTAGTAGTAGGAGTACTTGCATGATTGAGGCCTTTCAATTATTGGTGGCTTCCTCCCCATTGTAATCAGCGGCCGGGAAATGAGCAGGAATCTTCGGAGTCAGTTGTTGCCAAATCGCGATAGCACCATCAACTCACTTTGCCTTCGCTAAAAATCTCTCAATGAAGCCGGTATCGAAATCCCCGGCGCGGAAATCCGGATCCGCCAGAATCCGCCGGTGCAGCGGGATCGTCGTGTGGATTCCTTCCACGATAAACATTCCCAAAGCGCGGCTCATGCGCGAAATGGCTTCGCTGCGATCCTTGCCACGCACCACCAGCTTGGCGATGAGCGAGTCGTAGTATGGAGGAATCGTGCCTTCCGCGTAGGCGGCTGTATCAATGCGCACGCCCGTTCCTCCCGGCGGATTGAACGTGGTGATCTTGCCCGCCGAGGGCGTGAACTTCTCCGGATGCTCGGCGTTGATGCGGCACTCGATGGCGTGTCCGCGATGCACGATGGGGCCTTGCAACACGTCGGCCAGCTTTTCGCCCGCGGCGATCATGATCTGACTCTTGACCAGGTCCACGTCCGTGACCATTTCGGTGACCGGATGCTCCACCTGGATGCGCGTATTCATCTCGATGAAGTAAAGCCGCCGGTCTTTATCTTTATCTTTGTCCGTGTCCATGAGGAATTCGACGGTGCCGGCATTGTGGTAGCCGACCTGGCTGAGCGTTTTGCCGATGACGTCTCCGATTCCCTGGCGCAGCTCGGGCGTCATTCCCACCGACGGCGACTCTTCGATCAGCTTCTGGTGGCGGCGCTGAATCGAGCACTCGCGTTCCCCCAGACTGATGACATTGCCGTGCTCATCGCCCAGCACCTGGAATTCGATATGGCGCGGGCGCTCGACATACTTTTCCAGGTAAAGATCGCCGTTGCCGAAGGCGGCCGAGGCCTCCGACTGCGCCTGCCGGTAAAGTCCGGGCAATTCATCTTCATCGCGCACAATGCGCATGCCCCGCCCGCCGCCGCCGGCCGTGGCCTTCAGCATGACCGGAAAACCCACCTGCCGCGCCCACTCGCGCGCTTCTTCAGCGGAAGCGACCACGCCGTCCGAGCCGGAAAGGATCGGCACCCCGTGCTGCTTCATGGCGGCGCGAGCTTTTTCCTTTTCGCCCATGAGCCGTATGACATCGGGAGTGGGCCCAATGAACTTGATGTGACAGGCTTCGCAGACTTCCGCGAAGTTGGCATTTTCCGAAAGCAGGCCGTAGCCGGGATGGATGGCGTCCACGTTCGCGATCTCGGCCGCGCTGATCACGGTGGGAATGTTGAGATAACTCAGCGCCAGTTGCGGCGGGCCAATGCAAATCGCCTCATCGGCAAAGCGCACATGCAGCGAATTCCGGTCCGCCTCGCTGTAGATCGCCACCGAGCGGATGCCGAGTTCCCTGCATGCGCAAATGACGCGCAGCGCAATCTCTCCGCGATTCGCTACCAGAATTTTCTTGAACATGGTTTGTTTGGGATTCGAAAGCTAGTATGGCATCCCCCAAATTCGTGGCATAAAGCCACACTGTCATCTTGAGCGAAGCGAAAGACCTGTTCTTTGCGAGCGCGCGAAAAAGCAGGTCCTTCGCTTCGCTCAGGATGACAACCTACTTAGGTCGCGAACTTACGGGACACTACACCAGTGGAGCGACCTCCATCATCTTGTTGGCCGGACGGCGAACAGTTCCTGGCCGTACTCGATGGGCTGGCCGTTGGCGACGAGCTTTTTGACCAACTCTCCCGCCACGTCGCATTCGATTTCGTTCATCAGTTTCATCGCTTCAACAATGCACAGAACCTGGCCCACTTCCAGGACATCGCCGACTTTGACAAAGGGCGGGGACCCGGGCGACGGCGATTCGTAGAAGGTACCCACGATCGGCGACCGCACAATGTGCAGGACTTCCTCAGGTTGAGGCGCAGCGGCGGGGGCAGCCAGATCAACTCGTCCGGGCGCGGCAGGCGGAACCGGGGACGGGGTGGGGTGAACCGCGATGTAACGCGAGTCCGGCAACGCCACCGGCGCCGGTTCGGCGGCGCGCTTGATCTTCACCTTGACATCGCCGCGCTCCAATTCAAACTCGGCAATGTCCTTTTCGATTAAGAATTCGATGAGTTCTTTCAGCTCTTTTTGATTCATGGATACAGCGAGTTCCGGTTTAGATTCTAAGTAGAGACGGGGCTTGCCCCGTCTCAGACGCGGCAAGCCGCGTCTCTACGAGATACCTGCTAAATAATAACCAGTTCTTTATCTGTGGGCGTTAGCACTTCGCAGCCCGCAGGCGTAACCACCACCACATCTTCGATCCGCACGCCCCACTTCCCGGGAACGTAAGCGCCAGGCTCAATCGTAATGACCATTCCCGGCTCCAGTTTCTGACCTTGCCCCACCGCCAAACGGGGAGCCTCATGAATCTCCAATCCTAAACCATGCCCGGTCGAATGGGTGAAGTACCGCACCAGTTTCCGCCTGCGAAGCACGCGCCGGGCGGCGCCATCGACCTCGGCGCAAGTCACTCCCGGAGCGACAGCCGCGATCGCCGCCAGTTGCGCTTCCAGCACCGCCTCGTACAGCCCTCGAGCCTCCGCCGACGGCCTTCCAACATGCACCGTCCTGGTGCGATCCGAACAATAAGCGGCGAGTATAACACCAAAGTCGCAGACCACGAACCCGCGCCGCGGAATGCGCGCCAGAGAGGCCCGGCCATGCACAATCGCCGAGCGCATTCCAGACGCAAGTATCGTCGGGAAAGACATGCCTTCGGCCCCGGCACAACGAGCCTCGTATTCCATAGCGGCGGCGACTTCGACCTCCGTCACTCCCGGCCGGATCTTCTTGCAGGCAGTCCGAAACAGACTCGCTCCGAGTTCAACTGCCCGCCGGATGCGCAGGATCTCGGCCGCATCCTTCACCATGCGGGCGCGCTCGACCAGCGGCGGCGCGGAACGCAGGCGCGCCCTCCCTTTCAGCAGCGAAGCCAACCGGGCGCGCATCCCGGCGGTGATCGACTCCGGTTCAATGCCCACGGATTCAGCCTTCGAAGACGCTGTCAAACTTCCCCGCTGCGCCGCCAGCCACTCCGCAGCCGCCACCAGCGGCGACTTGCGAGCGATGACAATCTTCGCACCCTTGACCTCCTCCCTGGCCTGGGCACGATAGCGGCCGTCAGTAAAGAGGATGGACCCACGATCGGCGACCAGCAAAGCAGCCGCGCTGCCAGTAAAGCCACAGAGATAGTGGATGTTCGGGAGGTGCGTCACCAGAAGCGAGTCCAGATCGTTTTGTTCGAGGCCAGTTCGGAGACGACCCAGGCGGCCAGCGTGATCCATAGGAGGAGTGTAACAAGAAGCAGTTGCCAGCTACCGGTTGCCAGTTGCCAGTGACCAGCCGCGGCAGCGCGGGTTCTGCCACTGGCAACTGGATACTGGCAACTGGCAACTGCACCTCAAAAACAAAGCCGCCGGCTCTCGGCGGGTTCTCCGAGTAAGCCGGCGGCTATGGCTTGTTTTAACTTCGCGCCTAGGTCTGAACGATGCGCGGAGTGATGAAGAAAATCAGCTCCTGGTTGGTAGTCGATACCGTGCGATGCTTGAACAGGTTGCCCAGGTACGGGATGTCCCCGAGCCATGGTACCTGCGAAACGCTCACGTTATTCTGGGTCTGGATCACGCCGCCAATCACCACCGTGCCGCCGTCGGTGACCAGCACTTGTGTGGTCGCCTGCTGCGTGTCCAGGGTTGGGTTGCCGCCTACTGTGGTCGCGGCGCTAAAGTCGGGTATCGTGTTCTCCACGTCCACATTCAGAAAAATGGTCCCTTCCGACGTGATCTGTGGAGTCACCGTCAGCCGCAGGAAAGCAGCCACATAGGTAATAGTCGGCGGAGTGAATGCTGTTGCCTGGGTCTCGATCGGTATTTGCACGCCCTGTCTCACCACCGCCTGAATGTTGTTCTGGGTGACGATACGCGGACGGGAAAGAACTTTCAGCAAGCCGCGCGACTCGGCCGCCGTGAGAATAAGGTCGAGCTGCAAGTTTTTGCTGGCGTTGACAATTGACAAGCCGCTGCTCGGCGAGGTTACTCCCAGGTTCGAAAACAAAGGAATCTTGCCCGTGGTGGGGGTCAGAGATCCCCCAACGGAGGTTACGCCATTGGCCCAGCCCACGCCGAGTTGCGTGCCGATGTCGCGAGCGAAGTTGCGCGTGGCCGCGACCACGCGGGCTTCAATTTCGACTTCCTGCGTCTTGCGGTCCATCTGCTGGATGAGGCGGTCAATCTGCGGCAGGACCGCCGGAATGTCGGAAACGATCAGCGAGTTGGTGCGTTCGTCGGCGACTATGTCGCCACGCTGACTTAGGAATTTCTTGATCGGCAGCAATAGGTCCTTCGCGTGCGCGTAGCTGAGGAAGCGGGTGATGCTGACTTTGTCCACCGCCAGCGCCTCGGCATCGATTTGGGCGCGCCGGTTCTCGGCCTCCTTCTTCAACGTTTCAACCGTGGCAATGCGCAGTACATTGCCGTCCAGTTGCCGCGACAAGTCGTTGTTCTTGAGCACGATGTCCAGCGCCTGATCCCACGGCACGTCATCGAGCACGATCGTCAGGTTGCCGTGGATCAGGGGATCGAGCACGACGTTCAGACCGCTGATCTCGTGAATCAGGCGGAAGAAATCTTTCAGATCCACATCCTTAAGATTCACCGAGATCGGCTCGCCCGTGTATTTGGCCCCGCTGCTCACCGCCGGCTTCTGTGCCAACTGGACCTTCTGCTCGGCGGCCAGGTTCACGGCCGGCTGGACGGGCAGGACGGCCGGGGCGGCTTGCCCGTTGCCGGCAGCTTGACCCATCGTGGCATTGGTATTGGTGGCAACCAGTTCTGCCGCCGTCTTGTCGGCAAAGCGATCCGCCGCTTCCTGGGCCTTTGTGGCCGGTTGGGCAGCCTTGTCGGCCTTCACCGAAAATTTGGGTTCGACGAAGGCAAAGTTCACCGCGTTCTCGGCAATCTCTGCCGAGGCCGGAGTTTGCGCAACCGCCGTTGCCGGAGCCGAAGCCACCGGAGCCGATGCCAGCGCCAGTTTCGGCGCTACGCTCGCAGCCACCGGCTTCGCCGCCGGCGGCGCCGGTTGGCGATCGGCCAGCACGGCGTCGTGGATCTTGAGAATGAAGCTGCCGTCCGGGCCCGCCACCAGTTCATGCCGAGGGCTGCCGGCGAGACCGGCGTTGGCCAGATCGCGGTTCACGAGATCAATGACCACGCGCGTCGTGGGCGGCACTTGCCCGTCCATCCCGACGCGGACGTCCTTCACGCCGTTTCGGCCAACGCTGATGCGGCTCTGCGCCGTGGCCATCACGGTGTTGGGAAAGTCGATGACGATGCGTGCCGGAGAATCGAGCGTCGTCACTGTGGGCGCCAATGTGCCCTTCCCTCTGAACTCGACTTGCAATCCGTCCTGGCTGTTCGTAACCTCGAGCCTCTGCAATCCAGCGCTCGCGGTCACCCCCTTGCCCGTCATGTCAGCCGCGTCGGCGATCAGCACAAACGCCATCAGCGGAACCAAGAGACCCAGCAGTTGCTTTCGCATTTCCACATCTCCCCATGGGAGGCGGTTTCGCCTCCATGTGTTCTTCGAAGTCTTTAGTCTCCAGGCCTACACTGCCGGAGTCGTAATCTTCTTCACCACTTCCCGCGTGAAGGTCCTGCCCAACCGGTCCTGCAGCGTTTCCTGGAAAACGATGGAGTCGCCCGTGATTTTCATCACGTAACCGTTGAACACCGGATCGTTTTCCCGCAGAAAATACGCTTTGTTCAGACTGTTACTGACCACGGCGATGAAACCGCTTTCGGCGTGCACCACACCGCGCAGGTTGATGGCCCCGATTTCCAGACACTTCTTGCCGGTGCTGCAACCCGAACCGCCCGCGTGGCTCACCACCGGGCTGATAAAAGGATCCCGTCTCCCGTTCGCGTTGTACTTGCTGTCCGCAGCGGCCTGCTGCTCGCCCTCCGCGTTCCCGACTTCTCCGCTGCTTCCCGAAACGCCTTCGCCGGCCAGGTTAGCTTGTGCCGCGGGATTGCTTTCGGGAACCTCGGCGGATGGCTTCTCGGGCGCGCTGCTGGTGACCGCGACTGCCCAAACCCGCCTACGCGCGTCCTTGTGTTTCGCACCCTCCGAACCAGGACGCGCCGGGGCAGATTTCGCCGGCGTAACCACCGGGGCTCTACTCGACTTGGCCGGAGCATGCGTGGCGGTCGCTGGAGCAGGTTGCCGAATGCCCAGGGCCTCATTCGAGGCGGCGGTGGCACGGGTACTGACCGCGTTCATCGTGTTGCGCGTGTTCTGGATAATGCGGGGACTCTGGGCCCAGGCCAAGCCCGCGGCCAGTACCGAAACCAGAATTGTCGTCGTTATCGTGATCGCTGGCTTCATCTTCATCCTGTCCCTCCTACTTCTTCACCGCTGGTTTGGGCTGGCTGGCCGGACCCGCCGGATCCAGGTCATGACTGAAATATGTGGTGGTCATGCAAGTCGCCACAACACTCTCACTGGGCGCGTACTGGTAGACATGCTTCGTCTTCGCGTCAGCCGGCTTGTGGGTCGAGGCCACCAGCAGGTTCGAGACGTTTACGATGCGCTCCACTTTTCCCAACCGGTCGAAGAAGCCCAGCATGGAGTAGTACGGACCATCGAGCTCCACTTCGAAAGGCACTTCGGTGTAGAACTCTTTCGCCACATACGGACGAGCCGTGTAGCGGCGGATTTCCACTCCCGCCTTGCGCGCTTCTCCGCTCACCATGCGCATGAAATTGTCCACTTCTTTTTCATCGGGCACGATGCGCCGCTCGATGTCGAGCTGCTGCTTCAAGCTCGCGAGTTGGCGCTCGATGTCGGCCAGTTTCGGCCGGTAGGCTTCGAGTTCCGCATTCTCGCGCCGTTTGGCCTGGAGCTTGGTCCGCGCCGCGTCATTCTGGTCGCTCTGCGACTTGTAGACCGTGTAATAGAGGGCGCCCGTCCCCATCACCGCCACCAGCACCAGAACCCCCAGCAGCTTTATCCCTGTTAATTCGCCAAGATTCATAGTCGGTTCCGCCTTTACGACTTCGCCTTTTCGCAGGTCAGCGTAAACTGAAACGCCTGCATGTCCTTAACCCCTTCGTCCTGATAACTTTCCTTCATCTCGATGTTGCGGAAGAAACCGGTCTTCTGCAGATTGGAAATCAGGTTGGCCACGGCATCGCTGGATAGCGCCGTGCCGTCAATGGCAACGCTCGCGCCCTGGTCCTGCATGCTGTTCAACCAGACGGCTTCGGTGCCGTTGACCGTATCGGCGATCGTGGAGAGCAGGTTGACCGTGCCGTTGGATTGGCCCGCGCGCAGCTGGTCAATCACATCCACCCGCCGCTTATAAGCCTCGGCTTGCCTCTGCCGCTCCAGGTACCTCACCTTGATGTCGGCCAGTTCGCGATTCTTCTGCTCCGCTACCCGGGTTTGCACCTCGATCAATTTCCGTTCCCGGTCGAGCTGGTACCAGTACACGGCATTGACGGCGCCGGCAATCAGCAACACGGCAACCACCTGAATCACGGGCCCGCCCAAGTTGCCAAGTTCGAAGCTCGGCATGGTGACGCCGACGTTTTTCTTGCCTTTCGGTTTCGGAGAACCCAGCAGGTTGATTTGGATCATAGCTTTTCAAAGCTCCTCAGGGCCAAACCCACGGCCACGGCCAACTGGCCGGCGTTCTGTTCGACCAGCTCCGCCCCGGCGCCTTCCACCGGAGCCACCACTCTCTGAAAGGGATTGAACAACTCGACCGGCATCGAGAACTCCTGGCGCAGAGCTTCCACCAGGCCCGGTACCTTGGCCGAACCGCCGGCCAGATAAATTTTCTCGATGTGCTCGCCCGCGGCGCTGGCGCGGAAGAAGTCGAACGTCTTCTGAATTTCGAGCACGATAATTTCCGTGACCTGTTGCAGGATCGGCGTCTTCGCGTCGTCGTGCACCGTCCCCACTTTGTGCCCCAGCTTGAGCGATTCCGCGTCATCGAAACTGAGATCCAGTTCCTTCTGCAGCGAGTCGGTGTACTGATGCCCGCCCACCGAAACGTCGCGCGGGAACAGCGGCGTCGTGCCCTTGACAATGTTGATGTTCATCACGCTCGCGCCCAGGTTCAGCAGGGCAACCACTTGCGTCGGCGCGGGCTCATAGTTGTACTCGTAGCAGTTCTGCAGGGCCAGCGCATCAATATCCACAATAGCCGGAGTTTTGCCCGCCATCGAGAGTACGTTGGTGTAATTCAGAATCTTGTCTTTCTTGACGGCCACGAGCAGCACATCCATCGTCGGACTGCTCGCGTCGTCGGAAAGAATCTGGTAGTCGAGGTTCACATCCGCCAGATCGAACGGGATGTGCTGCGCCGCTTCCTTCTGGATGGTCTCGGCCAGTTCCTGATCGCTCATCGAAGGCAGGGAGATTTTCTTTACGATCACCGAGTGTCCGCTCACCGCCGTGGCCACCGCCTTCGACTTGATCTGAGTGTCCGTGAACAGCTTGGAGATGGCGCTTGAAACCGTGCCCGAGTCCACGATCATGGAATCGACCACGATGTCGGGCGCGATCGGCTCCAGGCCGAGGTGCGCCACTTCGATTCCAGTGCGCGTCTTCCTGAGCTCGACCGCCTTGATGCTCGAAGAGCCCACATCCAGACCCACTATCGTCTTCGATCCCATTCCAAACATGTGCCCGCCTCTTTTTGCGAAGTTCGTTTACGGAGTTCCGGCAGCCTTCACCGCTGCCTTGATCTTCTTCTTGCCCCGCGATTCCATCTCCATCGACTGCTCTTCCATCCACTGATCCAGCTTCGATTTCTTGAAGCGCCAGCGGTTGCCCAACTTGAAGGCCGGAATCTTCTGCTCGTTCACGTACTTGTACAACGTGTCCGGACTCACTCCCAGATACTGCGAAGCTTGGCGAATGTTCATCACTTCTCGCGAGTCGGCCATAACGTTTCCCCTCTCCCTCAGAATCCAGCTCTCAGCCTCGCCTTTTCTTTCCGGCCACGCTGAGGATGGGAGAACGAAGTCCTCGATCCAGATGCGTCGAGTGCATTTTCGTGTGCTGAGCATATCTCAACCGGAAGCGCGGGCGTCTTCACGTGAATCTCCCGGTTTCTTTGGGTTTTATGGGGTTTTTCTGGATTCCACAAAAAGTGGACTTGTAGTTTATTTCTACCTATTGTATTATGGCGCACTCCTACCGCTATGGATGGTAGTCTCCATGCAAGTAGGACGCCGGTCACCGGAGTGGGAGTAACTAAGGTACTAGAGACGGTACGGAAGTACTTGCACGGGCGCGCAAACCTCTGAAAATAAACACACGAAGCTCGCTTGCGATCGTCCGGAATTGCGCTCCCGATTCAACTTTTCGCTTGCCAATTTTGAACATCACGCGGTGCCTGCTGCTCGCGATTGGATCGGAGCTGTCGCTTCGCGTTTTCAACCGAGGCCTCGAGGCTGGAAGCCGGCTGACGAGGCGAGGAACAATGCCGCCGTTCTTCGATCCAAAGTGCCGGTGACGGACGAGCTTGCGAGACTTTCCTTCCGCCGCCCGACGTTGAAGAGGTTCGAGAGGCAGCCGAACGGCGCAGGTGATTCCGGAGCGCCTTTGGCGATCCATGCCTTGGCGATCCATAGTTTTACCATCCACGGTTTGGCCACGGCGCCACCCTTGCGCCGCCGGGTTTTGTGGTGATGTAAAACACACGAACAGATGTGTGTTACAATGATGAAATATGAGTGACACAATTACAATTCGTCTTACGGAGGAACTGGCGGCTTGGCTGAAGAGCACTGCCCGCAAGACGGGAGTGCCGGTTGGCCGGCTGGTTCGTGAGCAACTGGAGCGCGCGAAGCGGGAGACGGGGAATAAGCCCTTCATGCGCTATTGCGGGTCGATCAATGGACCCGCCGACCTCTCATCGCGTAAGGGATTTTCGAGAAAATGAAGGGCATCGCGGACACCGGCTTTGTGGTGGCATTTCTGAACCGCTCCGACCGGCATCACGAGTGGGCCACCGAGATCGCGAAGGGTGTTTCGCAGCCCTTGCTGACCTGTGAAGCGGTGTTGGCGGAAACCGCCTTCCAGGTTGGATCGGTGGGCCGGGTCCTGGCGCTGGTGCAGGAGGGACTGCTGAGGATTGCCTTTGATCTTCCAGGGAATTTCGAGGAAATCCTGGCGCTGGCCGAGCGCTATCGAGATCGCACACCCGATCTGGCGGACTTGTGCCTCATTCGCATGAGCGAACTGTATGAAAATCTGCCTGTGCTCACGGTCGATGAAAGCGATTTCCGTGTCTATCGGCGGAACAAGAGAGACGTGATTCCGATCGTGTGCCCGCCGCGACGCTGACCCGATTCTGGAAAATGCCGGCCGCGCTCTACGACTCCCATCCCTTCACGAACTCCACCAGACTGCGCAAAGCGATTCCGGAGGGGCCTTTGGCGATCCAGGGCTTGGCCTCTTCCACCCAGGCGGTACCCGCAATGTCGAGGTGGATCCAGGGAGTGTCTTCGGAGAATTCTCTGAGGAACATGGCGGCGAAGATGGCGCCGCCCCAGCGTGCGCCGGAATTCACCATGTCGGCGATGTTGGATTTGATGATCTCCTTGTATTCGTCGTCGAGCGGAAGGCGCCACATCTTTTCACCCGCCTGTCGATTGGCAGCGGCGAAGCGCTCATACATCTCGTCGGTGCTGGCGAAGATTCCGGCGTTCACGTAGCCGAGGGCAATGACGACCGCGCCAGTCAAAGTTGCGGCGTCAACGAGATGAGTGCATCCGAGTTGGCGGGCGTAGCAGAGGCCGTCGGCGAGGATGAGGCGTCCTTCGGCGTCGGTGTTGATAATTTCGATGGACTTGCCGGACATGGCGATCTGCACGTCTCCCGGCTTTTGCGCTTTGCCGGAGGGCATGTTTTCGGTGGCGCAGACGATGGCGGTGACTTTGACTTTGGGCTTCAGCAGGGCAATCGCGCGCACGACGCCCATCATGGTAGCGGCGCCGGCCATGTCGTACTTCATTTTCTCCATGCCGTCGGCGGGCTTGATGGAGATGCCGCCGGTGTCGAAGGTAACGCCTTTGCCGACCAGGCCGAGATGAACCTTGTTGGGCACTTCGCCGGACGCGCCCTCGGGTTCGTAGCGCAACACGATCAGCGCGGGAGGTTCGTCGGATCCCTGGGCCACTCCCCAGAATGCGCCCATCTTCAGTTCTTTGATCTTGTCGGCGCCGTAGACTTCGCACTTCAGGCCAACTTCCGCCGCCATCTTCCTGGCGCGCTCGGCCAGTATGGTCGGCGTCATGCGGTTGGAGGGTTCGTTGATCAGGTCGCGCGCGAAGTTCTGCGACTCGGCGACGATGCGGCCGGCTTGCAGGGCGCTTTCGAGGGATTTTGTATCGCCTGGGGCATCACTTGGCACTACGATGGTGACGGCGTCGATTTTCTCGTCCTTGCGATCGCTCTTGTAATAATCGGGATCGAAGTTGCCCACGAAGGCGCCTTCCACAATCGCGCGCACGGCGTCATTGGCGGGGATCGCGGCAGCGGCTCCGTTTTCAGGCAGAGCGAAGGCGAAGCTGCGGATGCTTTTCCCTTTCAGCGTGCGCACGGCGGCGCCAGCGAGCTTGCGTAATTCCGCTGCGGAAAAAGTTTTGGCTTTGCCGCCGCCAACGAGGAGCAGGCGTTTCGCTTTCAAGCCTGCGGGGCGATGCAGCAGGGTGATTTCGAACGCCTTGCCAGTGACTTCGCCGCTCGAAATCACGTCCTGGGCCGCTTCGCGCACGGCGGCATCGCTCGATTCCACGGTTGGGGCGGGCTTGTCTTTTTCGGCGCGGTCTTTTTCGCTACGGTCTTTTTTGCTACGGTCGAGCACAACTACGACCAGGCAATCGGTTTCCAGTTGAGACGGGACAGAGGAAGAGAGGTTTGTATTCATGACGGATTCTCTTCAGTATCCACGGTGGGAGGGGAAACGCGCAACTCAACGGGCGAAAATCCCAGCGAAAATACGAACGTCGAATCCCGCCCCTTCGGCTTCCCCCTCGGCTTCTCCACCCCATCGCGCCAAAAGCGGGCGCGATGGGGGCCCCGGTTCGCTCGGGGCTTCGGCAAAACGGGGCAGGCTCTTGCGCATAGAACGCGCACGGATGGGGCGCCCAAAGATGACAAAAGCGTCGGGCAAGCCGAGCGAATCTGGCTTTGAGAGACTGGCGGGGAAACTCGGCAAAGAACTCGCCAGACTCTCAATTTCACAGCAGCGGGACAATCTTCCCCACGGTGGTGACGATGTTGGTGACAGCGTCGATCACGCCTTGAACTTGATTTATTTTAGCCGCCGCTGAATTGAGAACTTTCGTCTGATTAGTTAGATCAGTGGCGTTCGTTTGCATGGCGTTGGCAATATCCGTGAGGCTTGCATTCGAAAGTGCGAGAATGGCATGCTCCACATCGAGCAGCGACTGGGCGGCGGCCGGCCCCTGGGCGTCCGTTAGCGCGGACTGCCATTGCGCTGAAAGCATCAGCTCTCGTGCTCCTGTAAGCGCGCTCAAAGCGCTGGAATAGACATCAGTTAGTGTAGCCAATTGATTTCTCCTCCCTTTATTGATATGTAGCTTTCGACCCGTCCCTCTTCTTCAAACATAGCCTGCGATGGCAATCTGATCACTGTTGAGCGGGCTTGGGTGATGTAACTGTGGCAAAAGACTTCGACGATTCAACCGCACTGGCGTATTCGGCCATCTTGTTAATGTCAGTCAAAATCGATGCCAGATTGGGCGACGCCTTGGCCGTAACGAGCTGCTGAAAAGCCGTGCGCAGCGCCTTTATCGCAGCTTTCGCGCTGTCCAGACTGTCGAGCGTCACCTTGGCTCGCAGGTACGCTTCCCGATCAGTGTTCCAAGAGGCGGGGAGGGACGGAGGTTTCGCAAAGTCGAAAGGCGCGGTGTAGGGAGCGATCACCTCGGTGTTCTCTTGATTTTCCAAGGCCACCTTCAAGGCAGCTTGCATTACGGTACCAATACAATCAATTGCGGCTTCCTGTAACATGAGTGCATTGTCGATAGCTGGAACGGCAGTCTTCAGGTGATCATCCAGAGCCTTCACTTTGAAGGCTGTCACTGCCAGATCCGTGACGCTCTTTACGTAGTTGTTCACAGGCTTGCCTTCTATCGACAATCCCTTGACCGTCGTTGACAGATCCCCAATTGAACTAACCAGGCCGGTCGCCGAGGTTTCCATCGAAGTATTCAGTTTATTGTCAGTTAGCTTCGTGATGGCATCAAAATAGGAACCCAGCGCCGAAGCATGCTGGTCGATAATCCCCAGGTTCTTGAGGGTGAGGGCGAGGTCTTGATCCGCCGAAACGACTTCGCTGGCGGGGATCATCTTCTGCCCTCTGGCGGCGTCGATTCGTGCCTCGCTCAACACCGCCGAATTGGCCGCAATCGCTGCTGAACCTGCTGCCGCTATAAGCTTGTGAAACGCTTGCACGTACTGCGAACCAGCTGTCGCGAAAGTACTGAATTGATCCAGTCGCTCCTGTTCACAGGCGACTGACGTTAGCAGAAGGACTGGCAGGACCAGCAGTGCCAGAACGCGAGGCCGAAAGAGACGTTTTTTCATCGGAAGTCCCTCCTTAATTTTCAAAGCGCCGTTTGCTCCCATACAACCGTCGTCGCACACAACCGAGGAATCCCGGCCTTGACAAAAGAATGTCACGGATGACGTACCCGGCTTCCAAGCCCCCTGGAACGGTTGGGGGAGGTGGGCCGCAAATGACCCATCGAACCGCTCCGGTCATACCCACACCGTTGGTTGTCCGGTAAAGGAGAACACTTCTCCTTGTATCTGAAACAACGAATCTGAATTTCCCCGGGAAGTGCTGCGAAAACCTAGGCTCGAAACCAATTCATTTTCCTCCAGTGAGACGAAATGTCAAGAAAAATCTGAAGAATGTCATACCACATTAGAAATGTCCCCGTCTTGTCCACAATAGAAATGTCCCCTGGTGGTGGTTTCACGCTGCCCCGGAATAGCGAGCGTGTGCCCCTGCGGAAAAGCCTTTTCTCCAGGGATGATTCGAAGCTGGAGGAAGGCTGCGACGTAATATCGGGGAAGGGGGCGCGGGGGAAGGGGCAGCGCCCCTGCCCTCGCCCAGCGCTTTAGAAGCTGCCGTCAGTTCGCGGAACCCGAGACGCTGGCCGCGATAGTGAATGGCCACTTCGCCCGCTTCGTTTTCCCGCACCAGCACGCGGCTCTTCGCCGGCGCCCAGTGCTGGCTTTGCCGTTCCAGTTGCAGCCGACGGTTCTTATAACTCACTACCCAGTCCTCACTCACCACTCGTTCCTCCTCCAGCCAGAACACTTCGTCCAGTTGCGGCGCCGTCGGACGCCGCCGGTGATAGTCGGCTGCCGCCGCCGCCGGGCGTGCGTAGCGCCGGTTGTGCTCCTCCAGGTAGTGCTCCTCCAGATACGCATTGGCCTGGTCGTAGTTGGCGATCCCGGCCAGCCGCAGCTTCTTCACCAGCCGGTCCTGGTGCGTGCCGTGCGCCCGCTCCACCCGCCCTTTCGCTTGCGGCGAACTGGCCGCAATGATGCGAATGTCCAGCTTCGCGCACATGCGCCCGAACTGCGTCACGGCTGCTTCTCCGCGCATTCGTTCCCCGGCGTTCGGCGGCCGCACGTACACGTTTTTCCAGTCGGTGTAGAGCGCCAGCGGTATGCCGTAGCGCTCGATCCAGCGCCGCAACACACCGGCCGCCGCCCACGTCGTTTCCTGCTCCGAGAATCGCCCCAGCGCCTTCGCCGTGGCGTCATCGGCCATGTTCAGGAAACAGCCCTGCGGCCCACGCTTTTCCAGCCACTCATGAAAACTTCCATCCAACTGCACTAACTCGCCAAAGTGCGCCTTCGCTTCCCGCCGCTGCCGATACGGCTTCCGCCGCCGTTGCCGCTGCCACATCCCGGTTTGCTTCATCCACCGCCGCAGCGTCTCGGCATGCACCACCAGCCCGTCATCGCTGGCCAGATGCTCCGCCGCCAGCGTCGGACCGAAATCCTCATAGCGTGCCTTCACCGCTTCGAGCACCGCCGCTCGAAACTTCGCCGCGTAGGCCCGGTTCGATCCCCGCCCGCAGTTCGCATGTTGCAGCGCCTTCGCTCCTCCCTCCCGATACCGCGCCCAGATCCGCTTGGCTTGCCGATAACTCAATCCCAGCAACTCGGCCGCCTCGCCCAATCGCAAGCTCCGCGCCTGCACTCGGCCCATCGCTTCCACCCGGCTCAGCTCTTTCCTGCTCAATCCCGTTCTCCCCAATCTGAGTTCCTCCTCACCACAGGAACTCTAAAAGGGGACATTTCTATTGTGGTTTCATGGGGACACTTTCAATGTGGTTCAACAGAAAAATCTGAAGAAAAATCTGAAGAGAAATCTTGACTGTCAAATTGAAGATTTGTGCAATGCCACCGGAGTTCTTCGGCAAGCTGTATAGTTGCCCAGCCTACGCCTGTTTTCTCCCTCTCGAGATGGCTTCGCGGGCTTCCTTGTCGGCGGTGCGGCGGCGCTCGGTTTCGCGCTTGTCCCAGAGCTGTTTGCCCTTGGCCAGGGCGAGTTCGACTTTGATTCTGCCGTTCTTGAAATACATGCGGGTGGGGATCAGCGTCAGTCCCTTTTGCTGGGTCTTGCCGATGAGCTTGCGGATCTCTTCTTTGTGAACGAGAAGTTTGCGGGTGCGGAGGACGGCATGATTCGAGTAGTTGCCGTGCTCATACGGGCTGATGTGGCAATTGAGGAGCCAGAGTTCCCCGTCCTTGATCAGCCCGTAGGCGTCCTTGAGACTGCTCTTGCCGGTGCGGACGGACTTTACCTCGGTTCCGGTGAGAACCACCCCGGCCTCGAATTTTTCGAGCAAGAAATAGTTGTGACTGGCGTTCCTGTTTACAGCGGCGTCCTTTTCGCCGGACGCGGTGGGCTGGCGGCGAGGATTCTTCTCCCGATTGGGCTGAGTCTGGTGCGTGGTCTGCTTGGCCATAGTGCTGAGGAGAAAGTATCACGAAGGCAGGTGTCAGGTGTCAGGTCTCAGGTCTCAGGAAAGGCAAACTACAATTACCTTTCGAGTTCCGGGTTTGGCCTTAGACCTGACACCTGAGACCTGAAAGGACCTGTACTAATGAGTGTAAACACAGCCCTACCAATCACTTCGGGTGCCACTTGATGCGATGCTATAATCCAATTTTCCGGTACTTTTTGCGCGTGACGGCCCTTGGGATGTCCGGCTTGCTGGCTTTTTCGGCTGCTTGGACGACTCCTGGCTGGATGAGTCTTGGCTGGTGCCGCCGCCAGCGCGAGAGATTTTCATGAGGACTGCTTGATGAGACGCCTGATCCGTCCGGCTCTATTCGTTCTGCTGCTGCTCTGCTTGCGGCTTCCTGTTCTTGCTCGTCATGATGATTCTGCCAAAGCGTTCTACGAAAAGGGCGCCGAAGCCGAGGCGCGGCAGAACTACGAGCAGGCCTTCGACTACTTCAAGCAGGCCTACAATCTAAAACCGAAAGATTTGAGATATCGAACTGCGTTCGAGCGGACCCGCTTCTATGCGGCTTCGTCGGAGGTGCATCGCGGGCAGATCCTGCGCGATGCCGGCAAACTCGACGAGGCGCTGGCGCAATTCCAGAAGGCGTTGGAAACCGACCCTTCTTCGTTCATTGGGCTGCAAGAGCTGAAGCGGACCGAGCAGATGATTCGGGAGGCGCAGAATCCGCCACCGCAGGCTTCGGCGCCGGGCACGACCGCGTTGCGCAAACGGCTCGAATCGGCGCAGGGCCCGGTGGAGCTGGCGCCGATCTCGAACGTGCCCATTACGCTCAAGGTGACGGAGAAATCCGACGTGATCTACCAGACGGTGGGCAAACTGGCCGGCATCAACGTGCTTTTCGACCTCGATTACAAGCCGAGCCAGGTGCGCATCGAGCTAAACGGCGTGACCCTGGAAGACGCGCTGGAAATTATTTCGTTTGAGACCAAGACTTTCTGGCGTCCGGTGACGCCGAATACGATTTTTGTCGCGCAAGACAATCCCGCGAAGCGGAAAGAACTGGAACAAAACGTCATCAAAACTTTTTATCTTTCCAACCTTTCTCAGCCTACCGAATTGCAGGATGTGGTCAACGCGATGCGCACCGTCCTCGAAATGAGCAAAATCCAGTCGTTGCCCTCGCAGGGAGCAATCGTGGTGCGCGGCACGCCGGATCAGGTGGCCTTGGCGCAGAAACTGATGGACGATCTCGACAAGGCGAAACCGGAAGTGCTGATCGAAGTGGCGGTCATGCAGGTGAGCCGCGACAAGGCGCACACGCTGGGCATCAGCCCTCCGACCAGCATCTCGGTTGCGCTCCAGCCCAATGTCAGCACTACTAGTTCGAGCAGTTCGAGCAGCTCAAGCACAAGTTCTTCGTCGTCGAACGGCATCAGCCTGAATACCCTTGCCAATCTGAACGCCACCGACTTCCAGGTGACGCTTCCGCCGATGACGGCGACGGCGTTGATGACCGCCAGCGATTCGAAGCTCATTCAGAATCCGCAGATCCGCGCCCTGGACGGGCAGAAGGCTACATTGAAGATTGGCGAGCGCGTGCCCGTGGCGACGGGATCGTTCTCGTCGGGTATTGGCAGCGTCGGCGCCGGCATCAGCCCCCTGACCAACACTCAATTTCAATACCTCGATGTGGGCGTGAACATCGACATCACGCCCCGGGTGCATGCCGGGCGGGAAATTTCGTTGAAGTTGTCGATGGACGTCTCGGCCGTGGATTCTTATCAAGACCTTGGCGGGGGTCTGAGCCAGCCGGTGATCGGCCAGCGCAAGATTGAGAACGAGATTCGCCTGAAAGATGGCGAAACGAGCCTGCTGGGCGGAATGATGGATGACCAGCGGACGAAGGCTTTGACGGGGATTCCCGGTCTGGCCTCAATCCCGATCTTGAAGTACCTTTTTTCGCAGAGCAAGACCGACCACTCGGAGAACGAACTCGTATTCATGATCACCCCGCACATTATTCGCGGGCCTGACACTTCTCGTGGCAGTATGGACGTGCTCGACGTGGGTACAGCCAACGCGATCTCGCTGAGACGATCGAACAGCAAGCCGGCAGCGCCGGCGAGTACGGCGCCCACCCCGGCTTCTTCACCGGGACAGGCCGCGCCCGCAGCCGCTTCGCCGCAACCGCAGGCGGCGATCGCGCAGCCGCCAAACCCCCAGGGCCAGGCTCCCCAGAACTCGATTCCGCCAGCCCAGTTTCCGCAGAGTCAGAAGCCTCAAACTCAGGCTGGCGCCGGCGCCGCAACGTTCCTGTTCGATCCGCCCACGTTGAGCCGAGCCAAGGGCTCGACCTTCACGGTGAATGTCATGCTTTCCGGCGGGCAGAACGTGCACTCCGTGCCCGTGCAACTCAACTACGATCCGAATCAGTTGCAGGTTGTCGACGTTTCGAACGGCGGATTCCTGTCGCAGGACGGGCAAGTGGTGGCCTTGGTGCATCGCGACGATCCGGCGACCGGCACGCTGCAAGTCACGGCCACGCGGCCTCCGGGCGCCGGCGGAGTTTCGGGACAGGGCGCGGTGGTGACGCTCACCTTCATGGCGAAGGGGCCGGGCCAGTCTGCTCTCACCATCACTCGCGGAGGAGCGCGGGATCCGGCCATGCAGCCGATCGCGATGAGCGGAGCGCAGGCGGCCGTTACGATTCAGTGATCGCGTTTGAAGAGGTCTCAGTTCCAGGTTCTCAGTTCTCAGTGGAGAACCTGGAGTGGTTTTTGACTGAGAACTGAAAACCGGGAACTGAGAACTGATTTATGAACCAGTCGATGAACCTGCGGAAGGCTACGTCCGTGGCTGCCCGCCAACAACACGGCTTCACGCTGATCGAACTGATCGTGGCGACCGCCATCCTGGTCATCCTTACGGGAATGGCCGTCCCCATGGCGCGGGTCGCCTTGAAGCGTGAACGCGAGCATGAACTCCGCGAAGACCTCTGGATGCTCCGCGACGCCATCGATCGCTACAAAGCCGCCGCCGATCTGGGCGCCTTCCAGATCAAGTTGGGGAGCGAAGGCTATCCTCCCGACCTCGATACGCTGGTCACCGGCGTGGATATTGCCGGCAAGAAACTGAAGTTCCTCCGCCGCATCCCGGTTGATCCCATGACTGGCACACAGGAATGGGGAATGCGCTCCATGCAGGATGAGAAGGACTCGACTTCCTGGGGTGGGCAAAACGTCTTCGATGTTTACACCAAGTCGGAACAGACCGCTCTGGACGACACGAAGTACAAGGACTGGTAGATGAGATTCAGGTCCAAAGGCCGCAGTCCCAAAGTCTGCAATCGGGGTTTCACGCTCATCGAGATGCTGATAGTCATCACCATAATGATGGTGCTGTTGGCGATCGCGGTGCCGAGATACGACCAGATGGTTCTTCACGCCAAGGAAGCCAAACTTCATCAGAACCTGGCGACGCTCAACAAAGCCATCGAGGAGTATTCGCTCGACAAGAAGCACGCGCCACAATCGCTTGGCGATCTGGTGCCCGGATACATGAAGTTCATTCCGGAAGACATCACCGGCAGCGCCGACACCTGGCAGACGGATCAGGAAGACTCCGAAGATGCGTGGGATCCGAACCAAACGGGCATCAAGGGCGTGCACAGCGGTTCCGATGAGACATCGAGCAGCGGCGAGCCCTATTCGAGTTGGAAACACTAGGCCGGGAGATGAACAGCAGGGCGGCAGGACGGAACGTTTCAGGACGGAACAAGGGATTCACGCTGATCGAGATGATGATCGTGATTAGCGTCATTCTGATCCTGTTGGGGATCGCCATGCCCGTCTACAGCCACAGCGTTAGGCGGGCGCGCGAGGAAAATCTGCGCAAGAATCTGGAAACGCTGAACAAGTTGATCTTCCAGTACGCGCTCGACAAGCAAAAAGCGCCGCAGTCGCTGGATGATCTGAGGACGGAGAAATACCTGACCGACATCCCGGATGACATCACGGGAAGCAATACCTGGGAAACAGAGCCGGCAGACGCGTACCTGTCGCTGGATCAAATCGCGTCGATGACTCTAACCATGTCGCTGAATCAAGGAGATCAAAAAGACAAAGGCGATGAGGGCATCATCGGCGTCCACAGCGGCTCCAACGAGATTGGCAGCAACGGCAAGCCGTACTCGGATTGGTAGATGAGGTCTCAGTCGTCAGGTCTCAGGTCAAGCGGAAGCCTGGCGCCTGAGACCTGGCACCTAAGACCTGAGACCTGCTCTGGAGGTGAGCGTGGGATTTCTCAATCGGCTGCAGCCCCTGGCGCTGCTCGTGATGCGGCTCGTTCTGGGAGCGATCATGATTGCGCATGGTTATCACAAGGTGTGGGGCGGGTTCCATCATCACATGGAGTTCGTGGGCTCGCTCGGCATTCCTCACTGGATGGCATATCTTTCCGCGGGGACGGAATTCTTCGGTGGAATCGCCATTGTGCTTGGATTGTTTACGCGCTTCTTCTCGCTCGCCTTCGCGATCGAGATGGCCGTAGCCATCTGGAAAGTGCACTTCAAGAACGGGCTGACGGGCAGCACTGGTTACGAGTTTCCGCTGACACTGGCTACAATCGCATTGGCGCTCGTTTGTTTTGACGGCGGCCCGTGGGGACTGACGTTTAGCGGGAGGGCAGGCGGTCGTAAAGGAAAGAAGGCTTCATAGGTTTGGGTTCATATTCCACTAGCTATTGAGCCATAAATATGGCAGAATAGAACCGATGCGCACTACCGTGGACATTCCCGATCCCCTTTACCGCGACCTGAAAAGCAAGGCGGCTGGGGAAGGGCGAAGCGTAAAGGAATTGATTCTTCGCGGCGTCGAAATCGAACTGCAGTTGACGCCGAAGCGGCGCCGGCGGCCGGTGACGCTTCCGTTGGTCCGCTCGAAGCAGCCTGGGACGGTTGCGCTCGACAATGCCAAGATTTTCGAGATCATTCCTTTTCCCTGATGTGAACGTCTGGGTTGCCCTCACGTCGGACAGGCATGCCCACCATGCCGTCGCTGCGCGTTGGTTTGCGAGTCTCGATGAGGACGCGCGTCTCTGTTTCTGCCGGATCACTCAACTCAGCCTCCTGCGGCTGCTTACCACGCCAGCCGTGATGGGTACGGAGGTGATGACCCAGCTAGAAGCTTGGCAGATCTATGACCGCTGGCTGGAGGATCCACGCGTTGCCTTCCTCGACGAACCCAATGGGCTGGAAGAGGCGTTTCGCAGCTACTCACGGCGACGGATTCCAGCGCCCAAGGAGTGGGCCGACTCGTACCTGCTGGCGTTCGCTGCAGTATCCGGTTCAAGGCTGGTTACCTTCGATCAGGCATTTCGCGGCAAAGCGAAAGACCTTCTGCTGCTGAACAGCTAGAGCGGATCCAAAAACAATGTTCGGGGTGGGAACCTGGGCCGTCCCTCCGGGACTTCTTGTCGTTTTCCGCGGAGACGGGGCAGGCCCCGTCTCTACAGGAAAGCCGAGAGCGGAAAGCGAAGAGCCAAAAGCGAAGAGCTGATTTCAGAATTCCGCCAGTTCCTTCATCGCCCGGAACAGATCGCTCGCCTGCGGCAGGATGGCATTCTCGAGGATCGGCTGATAGGCAACGAAGGTATCCGTGGCCGCGATTCGCTTCACCGGGGCATCGAGGTGAAGGAAAAGTTGGTCGGCGATGCGGGCCGCAATTTCGGCGCCGTATCCCCAGCTTAGCGAGTCTTCGTAAGCAATCAACGCGCGGTTGGTTTTCTCGACCGATGCGGCAATCGCATCCCAGTCAAATGGGTTTAACGACCGCAGGTCGATCAGCTCGACGCTGACCTGATGCTCGCGCTCCAGTTTTTGCGCGGCCTGCAGCGCCCGCGGAACCACCGCGCCGTAGGTGATGACGGTGAGGTCGGTTCCAGGCTGCACCACTTTCGCTTTTCCGAACGGAACCATATACTCGGCGCCGGGATAGGGCGCGCGTCCGTAGGCTTCGCGGTAGAGGCGCTTGTGTTCGAGGAACAAGACCGGATCGTCGCAGCGGATCGCCGTGCGCAGCAGGCCCGCGGCGTCGAGCGCGTTCGAAGGAAACACCACGCGCAATCCGGGAGTATGCGTGAAGATGCTCTCGCCGCACTGCGAGTGGTAAATCGCGCCGCCCGTCAGATACCCGCCAATCGCCACCCGGATCACCAACGGCGCCGAGAAGGCGTTGTTCGACCGCCAGCGGATGAGGGGGAGTTCATCGCGCAACTGCATCATCGCCGGCCAGATGTAATCGAAGAACTGGATCTCAACCACGGGCTTCAATCCGCGCGTTGCCATGCCGGTGGCGCGGCCGACGATGTTGGCTTCGGCCAGCGGAGAATTGAAGACGCGGTCGGAGCCGAACTCGATTTGCAGGCCCGCCGTTAGTTTAAAGACTCCGCCCTTGCCTTTGACCAGCTTCTGCTTGACGTACTCTTCGCGGCTGGCGTCGGCCACGTCCTGGCCGAAGATGATGACGCGCTCATCGCGCCGCATCTCGTCGCGCAGCGTGGTGTTGATCAAGTCCGCCATGGTCTTATTCGACGACGTCTTGTTCTGCGAGGCCGCGGGGCGCTTGCCATCCCCTCCGGGCTCGGGGACGGCAAGTGCGGGACGAGTTTCGAACGCCGCCGAGTTGGGATCGAGATCGGGTGAGTACACGAAGTTGTAAATTGTCTCCGGCTGCGGCAGCGCGGCTTCGAGCGCGCGGTCGGCATCGGCCTGAACCTGCTCTTCGATTTCCCGCTCGATTTTGGTGATTCCATTTTCGTCGAGGATTCCCTCGCGCAGCAGGAACATCTGCAGGCGCGGCACTGGATCGCGCGCGGCATCGGCCCGGCGCTCGGCGTCGGGGCGGTAAAGGCGCTCGTCGTCGGAGAGCGAGTGGGAATAAGGACGGATCACATGGGCATGGACAAACGCCGGACCATCGCCCGCGCGGCAATGGTCGGCCGCCCGCTTGAACGCCGCATAAGCGACGACGGGGTCGGTGCCGTCAATCTCTTCGAAATGGAAATTGGGAAAGCCGGAGACCAGGCGCGAAATGTTGCCGCCGGCAGTCTGCACTTCGACGGGCACGGAAATCGCGTATTGGTTGTCTTGCACGCAAAAAATTACCGGCAGACGCCGGTTGGAGGCCGTATTCAGCGCCTCCCAGAATTCGCCTTCGCTGGTGGTGCCGTCGCCGAGCGAAACGTAAGTGATTTCATCGCCCTGGAACTGGACATCCTTGAATTGCCGATAGTCGCCTTCGGCCTTGCCCGCGGCCTGAGGATGCCGGGCCAGGTAGCGGCCGGCTTCGGCGCATCCAACGGCCTGCAGAATCTGGGTGCCCGTGGCGGACGACTGGGTGACCACATTGAGCCGCTTGTGGGCCCAGTGCGAAGGCATCTGACGCCCGCCGGAATTGGGATCGTCGGCCGCGCCAACGGCGCCGAGCAGCATTTCGTACGGCGTTGCGCCCAGGGCGAGGCATAGCGCGCGGTCGCGATAATAAGGATAGAACCAGTCGTAGCTGGGCCTCAACGCAAAGGCGGCGGCGACGCCCAGGGCTTCGTGCCCGGCGCCCGAAATCTGAAAAAAAACCCTTTGCTGGCGCTTGAGCAGAATCTCGCGATCGTCCACGCGCCGCGAGGCGAACATGATGCGATACGCGTCGACGAGTTGCCGGCTCGTCAGGCCCTGATAGTTCTGGGCCTTTTTCGCAATGTCGTTTTCGTCCAGCTTGGGATCGACTTTGGTCGTGGCCATGCCGTGTTCTTCACCCCACAGAGTTCCAGCCCCGCAACATTGTAAACCAGGAAGTCAGTTGTCAGTAGCCAGTAGCCAGTACCCAGTACCCAGAAAAAAGGATGAGAACCCGCATTTGCATACTGGCAACTGGCAACTGGATACTGACAACTGGTTTATCCTGAACTCTCCATGATTCGTTTCCTGCGCCCGTTCGATCCGCGTCGCGTCCGCTTGCTGGTGTTTGATCTCGACGGCACCCTGATTGACTCGCGCCTTGATTTGATTCACTCCGTGAATGCGATGTTGCGCCATCTCGGCCGTCCCGCACTGGACGGCGACATCATTGCCAGCTATGTCGGAGACGGCGCTCCCGCCTTGGTGCGCCGCGCGCTCGGCGACGCGGACGCGGACAACGAAGCGCTGTTCCAGGGGGCTCTGGAATATTTTCTCGGCTATTATCGCGTGCACAAGCTCGACCACACCACCGTGTATGAGGGGATTCCAGAGGTGCTCGCGAGATTGGCCAATTCGTCAAATGGCGTGCCGAGGCCGATGGCCGTGCTCTCGAACAAGCCAGTCAATCCTTCGCGCGATATTCTGCGGGCTCTGGGGCTGGGAGATTTCTTCGTGCGCGTATACGGCGGCAACAGCTTTACGACGAAGAAGCCCGACCCGCTCGGGGTGCGGACCATCCTCCAGGAAGCCGGCGTGGCGGCGGACGAGGCGCTGATGATTGGAGACTCCGCAATCAACGTCTTAACCGGACGCAACGCCGGCCTCTGGACGTGCGGCGTGATGTATGGGTTCGCTCCGCGCACGCTCGAAGAGGTGCCCCCAGATGTGCTGATCGAGACTCCTCGCGAACTGGGCGAGTTGTTGCGGTAGGGCGAATGCGAAGGATACGAATCCGCTCCTCTATTCCCAACCCTCCCGCCATCCTGCTACCTTCAAGTAACTCCGCAATCCGCGGGAGACGTGGCAAGCCGCGTCTCTACAGGAAAATTTGGGATGAAGAACAACGTCAACTCCTGGGGCCTGACCCCTGCCGAACTCCGCAAGCTGCGCAGCTTGAAAACTCCGCACGGCATTCAGCGCTTGCTTGACGACATGCCTTACCACCTTGAGGACAGCGCCTGGTCTCCGCGGCGGGTGCTGCGCGAGAACACTTCGCATTGCTATGAGGGAGCGCTGTTTGCGGCGGCCGCGCTGCGCGTCATCGGATATCCTCCGCTCGTTCTCGATCTCGAAGCCGAGCGCGATACCGACCACGTGATTGCCGTGTACCGCGATTCCAATTCCAAAGACGGACACTGGGGCGCCGTCGCTAAATCGAACTACACCGGATGCCGCTATCGCGAGCCGGTCTATCGTTCGCTGCGCGAATTGGCGATGAGTTATTTCGACACCTACTTCAATCTGCGGGGAGAGCGAACGCTGCGGACTTTTTCCCGGCCCGTCCACATGCGGCGCTTCGATCCTCTCCACTGGATGACCACGGATCAGCCCGTGTGGTTCGTGGCAGAATATCTGTTGACGATTTCTCACTATTCGCTGATCACGCCCGCTCAGGCGAAGCGGTTGCATCGGCTCGACGGACGCTCATTCCGCGCCGGCTGTCTGGAGCGGGCCGAGAAGTAGCGGGAACTGAATTTCCTTTCGTCTCGCAGGTAAAGCATGGGTATGTGTCTTCGCCAAATCACGGTGGCCTTGCTCCTCCTTATCGCAGCCTGTGGGCTCGCGCAACAGCAAGCTCCTCCCGCGCCTGTCGATCGGAAGCCCATTGATCTGAAGCCCATCGATCTGAAGCCCGATGCCACCGGCGCCGTCCCTCCCGAGCGAATTCGGGAACTTCTGCTTCGTGCCGAAGAAAAGGAACTGCAAAACGAAAAGCAAGAGCGCGATTACACCTACATCGAACGCGAAGAGGACCACAAACTCGACGGTCATGGCGGGGTAAAAAAAATCGAATCCCGAACCTCCGAGATCCTTGAGATTTATGGGGAGCAAGTAGAGCGGCTGACCGCTAAAGATGACAAACCGCTGTCGGCCGGCGAGGCGAAAAAAGAAGACGACAAAATTCAGAAGGTCATCGACAAGCGCAAGAACGAATCCGAAGAGGACCGCCGCAAACGGCTGGAGCATGAAGAGAAGAGCCGCGAAGGGGATCACAAATTTGTTCTAGAGGTCGCCGACGCGTTCAACTTCCGGCTGGCCGGCTCCGAAGTGCTCGACGGGCGCGACACCTGGGTGCTTGAGGGCGAACCTCGTCCCGGCTACGAACCCAAAAACCGCGGGGCCAGGATGCTCAGCAAGTTCAAAGGCCGTGTCTGGATCGACAAGTCCGAGGCGCAATGGATGAAGCTCGATATCAGCGCCATCGACACCATCTCGGTCGGCTTCGTACTCGCCAGGATCCACAAAGGCACGCGCGTTCTCGTTGAGGTGACTAAGGTGAACGATGAGGTTTGGCTGCCCAAACACATTCAGTTCCACCTCGACGCGCGAGTTGCGCTGTTCAAGAGCTACGACGAAGATGTCGAGCTGACTTTCCACGACTACAAGAAATTCCGTACGGATACTAGAATCACCGTCATTGGCGAGCCGCAGTGAGGACCACTCGCTGCGCCAGGTCGACGCAGTGTTAGCCAAGGTGACCCGGAAGCGCCTGATCCCATATCCTTAGTTATAGGCCGCCGAACTGCAGCGTGTTCCGAAACCGTTAAGTCGCTCATCAAACCATCGTGGACCTGCCCGCCAAAATCCGCACCCTGCCCGCTTCCCCCGGCGTCTACCTCTACAAGAACGCCGAAGGCGACGTCATTTACGTTGGCAAAGCCAAGAACCTGCGTTCGCGCGTCTCTTCTTACTTTCACGAAGGCCGCTCGGAGGACGCGAAAACCGGCACGCTGGTCCGCGAGGCCGTCAACGTCGACTACATCGTCGTCGCCAATAACAAAGAAGCGCTCGCCCTCGAGGACCACCTCATCAAGCAGAAGAAGCCGCGCTTCAACATCCTGCTGCGCGACGACAAGACTTACCCCTACGTGAAGCTCACACTAGCCGAGCGCTTCCCGCGCGTGTACGTGACGCGCCGCCTGCGCAAGGACGGCAGCGCCTACTACGGCCCGTACTTCCCCACCAGTCTCGCCTATCGCATCGTCGACCTCATCCACCGTCACTTTCTGGTCCCATCCTGCAAAGTCGATCTAACCCGCAACCATCCGCGCCCGTGCCTGCAGTTCTATATCAAGCGTTGTCTCGGTCCGTGCGTGAAGGAACTGACCACACCCGAGATCTACGCCGAAGCCGTGCGCGACGTGAAGCTCTTCCTCGAAGGCCGCCAAACCGACCTGGTCAAATCTCTGCGCGAGCGCATGTCGGAAGCCGCCGAAGCGCAAGAGTTCGAGCGCGCCGCCCGCTATCGCGACCTGATCTCCACCGTCGAGCAGTTGCAGGAGAAGCAGCGCATCGCCACCGCCGAAGGCGACGACGCCAACGTCTTCGGCTATCACTACGAGAATCAGATGCTAGCCGTGAACCTCTTCCACATGCGAGAAGGAAAAGTCCAGGACCGCCGAGAATTTTTCTGGGAAGACCTGCCCGACTTCGCCTCGCAACACGATGATGGAATGACGGGAGGCGCCCGTCATTCCATTGATTCGTTCCATCCCGGAGAATTCTTCTCCGCTCTCGTCAAGCAGCTCTATCTAGCGCAGCCCTATGTCCCGCGCAACATCTACGTTCCCGTTGACTTCGAAGACCGCGAAGAAGTCGAAGAAGTCCTAAGCGAGCAACTAGCCGGAGAGGCATGCCCTGAGCGAAGTCGAAGGGGCGGCCGAGCTACCCGCGTCCACATCACCGTCCCGCAGCGCGGAGAAAAACGCGAGCTAATCGATCTGGCCGGCACTAACGCCAAGCAGTCTTACGACCAGCGTTTCCGAGTCCTGAAGCCCAATGCCCGCGCCATTCAAGAAGCCTTCCAGGACGCGCTGGCCCTTCCCGAGTTGCCCAAGCGCATCGAGTGTTTCGACATTTCGCACATTCAGGGAGCGGAAACGGTCGCATCAATGGTCGTATGGGAAGACGGCAAGATGAAAAAATCAGACTACCGCAAGTTCATCATCAAGACGGTAGCCGGCGTGGACGATTTCGCCTCCATGCGCGAAGTAGTCACGCGCCGTTACCAGCGCGTACAGCAAGAAAAGAAGCCCATGCCCAGCCTGGCGCTGATCGACGGCGGCCTCGGACAGCTCCACGCCGCCGCCCAGGCGCTCGAAGCCCTGGAAATCATCAACCAGCCCCTGGCCGCCATCGCCAAGCGAGAAGAAATCATCTACGTCCACGGACAGGAAGACGACCCCGTGGTTCTCGACCATCATTCTCCAGTCCTACATCTGGTGCAGATGATCCGCGACGAAGCCCATCGCTTCGCCGTAACCTTCCATCGCAAGCGCCGCCAGATAAGAGACCGAGCCACCGAGTTACGAGAAATTCCCGGCGTAGGAGAATCCACGACCCGCCGCCTGCTCGAACATTTCGGCAGCCTGCAAGCCGTGAAGCAAGCCGACGTAGCGGCGCTCTCGGCAGTGGTAACTAAGTCTCAAGCCGAAGCCATCCTCGACCATTTTCGAAAAGTAAGTGCAGGGACGGGTCTCTGACCGTTTCTGCTTTCGTCCGTGACAGCCCGAGAAACCAGGAGCGCGGCCAGCACCCATGGCCGCTTATCAATGGTTTCTTCACAGCTTCAAAGCGCGAGAAGTGGGGCACCCCCGATCTGGTTCGTTTGAAAAAGTCAAAAGCAAAGTCAAAGTCAACGGCAGCGGACAGGAGTGTCCGCTCTACACGCACAGATTACTGCGGACACCCCCCAGCCCTCGGGGATTTCTCCTCCCAGGTTAGCGCCCAAAAGACGGGCACGAACCTGGGGCACCGTGCCGGAGCCCTGTCCCGCCGTCTGTGGATATGTACGTACAAATTCGCCATGTTCCACGTGGAACATTGTACGTACACCTGAGCCTTACCCCTAGAACGAAATCGATCCCTTAAACAGCCAGATCAACTCAATCACCAGGATAATCACCACCATCACCTCCAGCACAAACGCCCGGCTCTGGTGAAATTGGTCGACCATGAAGCGGTATAGTTCTTCGGCGGTGTGGACTTTCTGGTTGACGAGGTTCTTGTAGTCGGAGACGCCGATCTTCGACGCGGCAACTCTGTAGAGGCGGGCGGAGAACATGTCGCTCAGGAACTTGATGGCGTTGTCGGCGCGCTCGGTCAGTTCGGCGACATCGAGCAGCACGGTGTGCAGACGGCTGGCGCGTTTCGCCGTGCGCCAGCGGGCGGCGATGCCCATCGAGCCGTTTTCCATGAAATCGTAAACGCTCTGTAGTTCGCGGGTCAGCAGCTCGTCGTAGTGGCGGAATTCGAGGAGCTGCGAGTTGGCGTATTCGAGCAGTTGGATGACGGTTTCCGCGCCTGCCGCAGAGTCGTAGAGAAACGCTCCGTTCCAACTGATCACGGCCAGGTCGTTCGGATAATACGAGATCCTCGACTGCATGATTTCCTGCTGCTCGCCGTCCGAGAGCGGAACGTTTTCGCCGCGGACAATCTGGGCGATGCGTCCGCCCTGGGTCGAGAGCAGTTCGGCGGCGGACGGATTGCCCGCGATGTCTCGCACGTGGAAGACGAAATAATCTTCATGCAGCCAGCTCTCGTAAAGCTTGACCAGCGCGGGGCGCGCTCGCTCGATCTTCTGCTTAACGATCTTCTGGGCAAAGCTGGTGAAGTCCGTGTCCCAAACCCAGCGGCTGGCGAGGCGGACGAGCGTATCCCAGTCGCCGGAAAACGGCAGCTCGAAGACGACGCTCAGAACGCCGTAATCGTAGTACTTGATCTGCACGTCAAGCCGCTCGCCGCTTTCGAGGATCAGCGGCTCGACCGGCTCGACGACCGGTGCGCGCTGGAAGCGGACGTATCCCGGAGCAGGATGCTTGAAGCTGGCCTCCTGACGGCGGGCTCCGAAAATGTCGCGCAGGGCGTCGAGATTGATCTCCTCGCAAACGTCGAACTGGATCAGCACCAGCACCGACCCTTGCAGGGCTTTGTCCTGGGCAATGACACCGACTGCGGACTGAGCCGGCGTTTGGGCTGGCGCTAAGACGGTTGGATTTGAGGTTTCCATAGCGAGGCCTGCTGGCTATATCTATTGTCCCAGAAAGCGGGCGGGATGGGGGAATGTACGACAAATCGTTGGAACGAAGTGGCTTATGGGCTACTGGATACTCCATCCTTCCATCTCGGAACCACGACGATCATCGCCAGCATGGAATAGTATAGAAGCTGGATGGATCTTTACATCATTGCTGGGCCGAACGGCGTGGGCAAAACCACGTTCGCCAGGGAATCTCTTCCCAACTACGCTACTGCCGCATGTGAGCAAACCCTCAAAAGCCACACTACGGTTGCCTCTTCATAAACCCCTAAACTGAACATATCGGGTGTTCAGCGATCACTGCGGTACTCCCAGAAGCCTCATTACTGTAAAGCCGAGGTCGCTAGTCTTGGACACACAACAGTCACTCAAGGTCTTACAGGCACTGCTTGACGGCAAGAATCCTGATACCGGTGCGCTCCTGCCTCCTGATTCAATACTTCATTCACCCACCGTGATCCGCGCCCTAGCACGATTAGTCCTCTCGCTTGAGCACTGCGAAGGCAGGAGTCAAGAGAGAAAGCGAAAACTCCCGCAGAACGCCGGCAGACCTTGGACACCTGAGGAAGACGCACAGGTTTGTGATGAGTTGGGGAAGGGAATACCGGTTGCGGAGATGGCAAGATCTCATGGTCGAACTAATGGCGCAATCTGGATCCGCTTGGTCCGCCTTGGTAAGATCGCACCGGAGTCAGTGCCTCCCCATCTTTCCCCGAAAAAAATAGCCTGAGAAGGGCCTTCTGCTACCGCTTTCTCGCAAGCGCCAACAGCAGTGCCGTTCCTGCCGCGATCCCTGCCACGGCCAGCCCGGCGCGCTTCATGGATTTCTTGATCGCGGCCTCTTGCGGGCGAACCCAGGCGTCTTCGGGATAGTGTTGCGGCGCGGGGTCGAACATCGGGAAGCCTTCGGGGGTTTCGGTGGCTTCGCGCAGGGCCATCTGAAGAACTTCGGCCAGGTGCAGCGCGTGGCGATCGGTTTCCTGGGCGATCTGCTCGCGGCAACTGAAACCGTCGGCGACGATGAGCCAGTCGGTGGGAGCCTGGCGGACGGCGGGCAGCAGTTCGAGTTCGCCGATGCTTTTCGAGATCTCGTATTTTTCTTTTTCGAAGCCGAAGGCTCCGGCCATACCGCAGCATCCGGGGGCGGGCGCGGTGAAGTTGATCCCCATGCGTTCGAGCACGGCTTCTTCAGCCGTCATCTTCATGATGGCCTTGTGGTGGCAATGCCCGTGGACGAGCGCCTGGCGCGGTAGTTTCGGAAGCGGAAAATCCTTCGCGCGCTGCTCAAGAAATTCGCTGAGCAGAAAGACTTGTTTCGAGAGGGCGTGCGCGCGTTCGTCTTTGGGGAAAAGGTTCGTGAGTTCGTCGCGGAAAACGGCGGCGCAACTGGGTTCGAGGACGACGATGGGCGTCGCCGCTTCGATTTCCGGGAGCAGTTCGTCCATGATCTGGAGGAGCAGGCTCTTGGCGCGGTCGAGCGCGCCTATATCGTAAAGCGGGCGTCCGCAGCAAAGGTGAGCGCGCGGAACGGTGACCTCGAAGCCGGCGGCTTCGAGCACTTCGACGGCAGCTTTGGCGGTCGAGGGCAGGAAGTGGTTGTTGAAAGTGTCAGCCCAGAGGAGCACGGAGTTAGCTGCACGGAGCTTCGCTCCGCTGGACGGGCGAGGACGCCCGTCGCTCCACCTGCGCTCCCACCACTCTTTGAACGTCTGCGGAGCTAACGCCGGAATGCGGCGCTGGGCGGGGATTCCGGCGGCCAGCTTGGCAAGGTCGCGCAGCCCGGGGAGTTGCGTTGTAAGATTCACGAGCCCCGGCGCGTGCGACGCGGCTCTGAGCCACAGGTCAATATTCGAAAGCGCCAGGTCCTTCAGCGGACGCCGATTCGTTTCGTAGTAGTGCGAAAGAAATTCCGCCTTATAAGTTGCAACGTCGACGCCGACGGGGCAATCGCTCTTGCAGCCTTTACAGGCAAGGCAGAAGTCGAGCGATTCTTTCACCGCTTCGTTCTGCCAGCCGTCTTTGATGACGTCGGCTTTCGTCATCTCCCAGAGCAGGTGGGCACGGCCGCGAGTGGAGTGCTCTTCGTCGCGCGTGGCGCGGAAGCTGGGACACATGACTCCGCCTTCGTCGCGGCGGCACTTGCCGACTCCGACGCAGCGCAAGGTGGCTGCCGCCAGGCTGCCGTGGTCATCGGGGAATTTGAAATGAGTCTCCGGCTGCCACGGATCGTAGCCCGCGCCGAGCCGGAGGTTCTCGTCGAGGCGATAAGGCTCGATAAGCTTGCCCGGGTTCATCTTCCAATCCGGATCCCAAAGCGACTTGAACTCGCGGAAGGCCTGCATGAGCTCGGGCCCAAACATTTTAGGCAGAAGCTCGCCGCGGGCCTGGCCGTCTCCATGTTCGCCGGAGATCGAGCCACCGTAGCGGACCACAAGGTCGGCGGCCTCTTCCATGAACTGGCGGAACTTGCGCACGCCTTCGGTGGATTCAAGATCGTAGTCCATGCGCGTGTGCACGCAGGCGTGACCGAAGTGTCCATAGAACGAGCCGTCGTAGTGGAAAGCCTGCATCAGCCGGCGCAGGTCGCGGAGGTAGGCTCCGAGTTTGTCGGGCGCGACCGCGGAGTCTTCGAAGCCTTCCCAGCGCAGCGGTTCGCCGGGGACGTGCGAAGTCACGCCCAGGCTGGACTCGCGGACATCCCAAATGCGGCGCGCCTGGCGTGCGTCGGTAAAGAGGCGCAGCTCGGGCGGATTGGCGGAACGGTCGAGCGCCTCCATCAGATTGCGCGCCTGCGATTCGGCTTCGTCGGCGGTGTTGGCGCCGAATTCGACCATCAGCCAGCCACCGCCTTCGGGCAGCAGCGCGAGGCCCTCGAGGTTTACGCCTTTGCGGCGGCTCGCTTCGACCATGATGTCGTCAAAACCTTCGAGGCCGATGGGGCGGTGCTCCATGATCTGGGGGACGTGGTCGGCGCAGAGATAAATATCGGGCCATCCGATGACCAGCAGCACCCGCGCCGGCGGACTCTCGACGAGACGGCAAGTCGCTTCAAGAATCGTGACGCAAGTTCCTTCGGAACCGACAAGCGCGCGCGCCACGTGAAAGCCACTTTCGGGGAGCAGGTGGTTGAGGTTGTATCCGGAAACGCGGCGTGGAATGTTGGGAAACTGGCGGCGAACCTGCTCGCCGTAGCGGTCGGCGATGGACTTGAGGCCGGCGTAGATTTCGGCGCGGCGCCCACCTTCGCTCACGATGCGGGCGCAATCTTCTTCGTTGGTCGCGCCGACGCGCATACGCTCCCCGCCATAAGTGAGAACTTCAAGCGACTCGATGTTGTCGTCCGTCTTGCCGGCCATGATCGAGTGCACGCCGCAGGAGTTGTTGCCGATCATGCCTCCGAGCGTGCAGCGGTCGTGGGTGGCGGGATCGGGCGCGAAGGTGAGGTGGTGCTTCTCGGCTTCGGCGCGGAGGCGATCGAGGACGACGCCAGGTTCGACGCGCGCGATGCGGCGCGCAGGATCGATTTCGAGGATGCCCGCCATGTACTTCGAAAAGTCGAGGATGACGGCGGCGTTGCAACATTGTCCCGCAAGGGACGTGCCTCCGCCGCGTGCTAGCAGCGGAGCGCCGTGCTCGCGACAGAGGGCGACGGTGGCGAGCACGTCTTCTTTGTCGCGCGGAACCACGACGCCGATCGGAACTTGCCGGTAGTTGGAGCCGTCGGTTGCGTAGAGGGCACGGCTGCCTGAGTCGAAGCGAACTTCTCCGCGAAGGTGGCGGCGGAGCGAGGCTTCAAGCGCGGAGGCGTCGAGTTGCGCGGAATGGGCCGGAGGTGGGGCGATATCTTGCGGCATAGGTTAAAGAACATCTTCGCGGATGCGGGCGTTGGGCGCAAGGGGATTGCAGAGGTCAGAGGTCAGGGTTCAGAGGGCAGAGGTCAGATTGAAGAGGTTGGGCGCTTTCCGTAATGTCCAGCGCTCTTGCTTGCGAGCACGCAAATCGCATGGGAATTACCTCTACAATCTGACCTCTAACCTCTGACCTGCCTCATTACCGCCAGGATCGAGTCAGGTAGTCGGCCAGGGACAGAGATATTAGAATCGCGAGAAAGAAGAAGCCGGAGACAACTATGGCGCCGGTCAGCTTTTCGCTTGCACCCTTGACGTGCATGAAGAAGAGCACGATGACCGTGGCTTTGATGCTGGCGATCGTGAGCGCGATGACGGGGTTGAAAGGACCGAGGTTCACAAAGGCGGCGCCGACCGTAGTAATCGTTCCGACGAGCAGGCCGATGCCAATGGCTATGTAAAAACCTTGCGAGTGACTAGTGTGTCCTTCGTTGTCCGACATGGCAATCCTCAATGCAGCTATCAGTTCTCAGTTCTCAAAACCCGACTGTCATCCTGAGCGAAGCGAAGGACCTATGCATTTGCTCGCGGCGCTGGAATGCACAGGTCCTTCGCTTCGCTCAGGATGACAATTCACACTCATGCATCCATCGAAATCGACCGCCCCTTTAAGGGCTGACCGCTGCCTCCTGCGTCACGAGTGCCTGCTTATCAGGTACAACAACGGGAACAGATAAATCCAGATGATATCGACCAAGTGCCAGTACAAGCCGGCGTTTTCTATAGGTGTGAAGTAGCCGGGCGAGTAATGTCCTTTCCATGCCAAGACAGCCAGCACGCTAAAAAGGCCGCAGCCGATGACCATGTGCAGAGCGTGCATGCCGGTCATGGCGAAATAGAGCGAGAAGAATAACTCGGCTTCTTTCGGATTGACCGGGATTTGCTTGCCGTTATCGTCGAACGTGTCCGTGAACTTGAACGTGGGGCCGGGTACGTGGTGCTTCTCGAATTTTTCGCGATACTCGAAACCCTTGACCACCAGGAAGGTCATGCCGAGCAGTACAGTAATGACGAGATAGCCGACCAGCACTTTGCGGCGGCCTGCCTCCGCCGCTTTCACCGCCAATACAACCGCAACCGAACTAACGATCAGGACGGCGGTATTAGTGGCTCCCATTGCGATGCTGAGCTGCTGGCTTCCGGCCGCGAAGGCGTTGAAGTGGGCGAGGCGATAGATGAGATAGGCGCAGAACATGCCGCCGAAGAACATGATTTCCGTCACCAGGAACAGCCACATGCCAAGCGAGGCAGCGTTCTTCTGCTGCTGAGCGTCGGCGAAGTGGTGAAGCAGCGCTGGATTGTGAGCTTCGTGTTCCATGGTCGTAACTTGGGTCGTCGATGGGCTGGTGGTCGCTTGGTTATCGTGCAACGGGAGCCTCCAGTTCCTTGGCTGGAATCTCGTCGTAGTTATAAGCTTCCCAGGTGACGACGGGCGTCTCGTCGAAATTGAAAGTAGGTGGCGGAGACGTAGTCTTCCACTCCAGGCCGGCGGCGTGCCACGGATTGGCTTCGGCGATTGGCCCGTAACGCAGCGACCACAGGAAGTAGATCATCGGCAGAAGATAGCCGACGGCGAGTACGCTGGCGCCGGCAGTCGAGAGCACGTTTAGAACCTGAAACTCCGGCGGATACTGCCAGTAGCGGCGCGGCATCCCCAGGTACCCGAGAATGAACTGCGGGAAAAACGTCAGGTTGAAACCGGCGAAGATGAACAGCGCCGAAAGTTTAGCCCAGCCTTCCGGATACATGCGTCCACTGATCTTCGGCCACCAGAAGTGCATGCCTCCTAGATACCCCATCAAGACGCCGCCCACCATGATGTAGTGGAAATGGGCGACGATGAAGTAAGTATCGTGAACATGGACATCGACGCCAAGCGTGCCGAGAAAGAGCCCGGTTAATCCGCCCATAGTGAACAGCCCGATAAAGCCAAAGGCATAGAGCATCGGAGTAGCATGCGAGATAGAACCCTTGTAAAGGGTCGCTGTCCAATTGAAGACTTTGATGGCGGAGGGCACAGCCACGGCAAAGCTAAAAAAGGAAAAGATCATCGCGGCATAGAGCGAGATACCGGCGACAAACATGTGATGCGCCCAGACAAGGAAGCCAAAGACGGCAATGGCGACGCTCGACAGAGCCACGAACTTGTAACCGAAGATGCGCTTGCGGGAGAAGCACGGTATGATCTCGCTGACCACTCCCATGGAAGGCAGGATCATGATGTACACCGCCGGATGGGAATAGAACCAGAAGAGATGCTGGAAGAGGAGAGGATCTCCGCCGAGCCTGGGATCGAAGATGCCGAGATGGAAGAGGCGCTCCACGGCCACGAGCACGATGGTGATGGCGATGACCGGCGTGCCGAGAACCATGATGATGCTGGTCGCGTACATGGACCAGATGAACAGGGGCAGACGGCCCCAGGTAAGGCCGGGGGCGCGCATGCGGTGGACGGTGACGATGAAGTTCAATCCCGTGAGAATCGAGGAGAATCCGGCAATGAAGACCGCGAGTCCGGCCTCGACAATCTTGGTGTTGGTGTACTCGGTGCTAAATGGGCTATAGAAAGTCCAGCCCGTGTCCACGCCGCCGGTCAACATGACGTGTATCATCAGGGTGCCACCGATGATGTAGAGATACCAGCTCAGCAGATTGATGCGCGGGAAGGCGAGATCCTTCGCCCCGACCATGAGGGGAACCAGAAAGTTTCCCAGGATCGCCGGCACCACCGGGATCAGGAAGAAGAACACCATGATCATGCCGTGCATGGTGAACACCTTGTTATAGGTGTCGGCCTGCATCAGGTCGCCCTGCGGCGTCAGTAACTCGAGCCGGATGAGCATGGCAAAGAAGCCGCCGAGAAAAAAGAACGTCGTCACCGAAATCAGATAGAGGACCGCGATCCGCTTGTGGTCTGTGGTCAACAGCCAGGACCTAAGGCTGTGCCCGTTGTTGAGATAGTTCAGCTTCGGAGCCGAGCTTGGAGCCTGATTCGCCGGAATTACGCTGCTTGCCATGACTATTGCACCTGCATCTTCTGTGTTTGTGGCGGGGAAGTAACGGGCTGATCCTGCGGCCCAGCGTTTCCAGGGGGTGGCTGGCTTAACGATTTGACGTAGGCCACCAGCGCGTTCAACTGCTCTTCGCTGACGATGCCCTGAAAAGTTGGCATCACAGGCTTGAAACCGTTCACGATCTTTGCGGTGGGATTGAGGATGGACTCGCGAACATAGTTCTCATCGGCAATCATCGTGCGTCCGTCTTCGAGCAGGACCGGCTTGTTGTAGATACCGGTCAGATCTGGGCCGCGGCCCTGCACGTCGGAACGATGGCAGGTGGCGCATCCGAGCGTGGAGAACAACTGCCTGCCGGTTTCCTGCAAGGGCGCGGACGCTGCGCCCGCCATCCACTGCGCGTAATCCTGCGGCGTCATGACAACGATGTCGCCGGCCATCCCGGAGTGCATGGTCCCGCAATATTGGGCGCAGAACAGGTGATAGTGGCCGGGAACGGTGGCCTTGAACCAGAGCGTGGTGTAGCGGCCGGGCAACACGTCCTGCTTGAGGCGGAATGCGGGGACGAAGAAGCTGTGAATCACGTCCTGCGAGGTCATGATGAGCTTGATGTTCTGACCCGTGGGGACGTGCAGTTCGTTGATCTCGCGCTGCCCCTCCATGTGTTCGAACTTCCACATCCACTGCTTGGCGACGACGTAGATTTCGGTGGAGTCGGCGGGAGGAGTGCGTTCTTTGAAATAGAGGACGGCGCCCCAGATGAAGAAGGTCAGCATCACAAAAAAAGGAATGACCGACCAGGTGATTTCCAGGAACGTGGAGCCTTCGATCTGTTGGGCTTCGCGGCCAGGCACGCGGCGATACTTGATCGCCAGCACCGTGATGGCGACAAAGATGAGCGCGGTCATGACGCCAGCGACCAGCAGCAGATAGATGTAGAGAGCATCCTCCTGGCCTGCCATGGTCGAGGCCCGATCGGGCCACAAAGGTAGAAATTTCGACATAGTTACTTAACTCGCCCCGATTCGCCATGGGCCGCGGGCCGCGCGGAACGATGATCGGCGCGGAACATGACGAACATAAATGTTCCCAGGATGAGCATGGTTCCGAGCGCCCCGAGTTTCAGCATATTGCTGACGACAGCGCCGTATTTTCCGGTCCTGGGATCGTAGTGATAACAGTAGAGCAGCACCTGGTCGCCGATGTTGCCAATCCTGTTTTGCGAGGCCTGCACCAGTCCGAGCCGCAGGTCTTTTGGGGAAAACTCGACGCCATAAAAGTATCCCGAGATATGACGGTCGGGCGTGAGCATAACGATCGCGGTGGCGTGGGCGTACTGCCCGGTCTTCTCATCGAACTGAAATTGGAAGCCGACCGATTTGGTGAGCGCATTGATTGGGTCCGGCTTGCCGGTGAGGAAGTGCCAGCCTTGGCCGGCGTTCGCGCGGCCGTAACGCTTCATCATATCTCGCTTTTTTTCGGCGGCCATTTCCGTGGTTTCGCGCGGGTCGAAGCTCACGGTGAGAACGTCAAAATCTTTTCCGATATTGAAAGTCAGCGTCTTCATCGAACCAACCAGCCCTTCCAGAAGTTCGCTGCAAAGCATGGGGCACTGGTAGTAACCCAGGTTCAGGATGACGGGGCGTCCGTGGCCGAAGTAATCGGCAAGTTTGACCGGGTTGCCGAGTTCGTCGCGAAATTCGAGATCGCCGGGAACTTGGGCGTTGAGATGTTGCTCGATGCCGACGAATTCGAGGCCAGGCGGACGCTGGTTGGCCGGCGGACTCATGATGCCGCCGCCCATAATAGGACCCTGCGGAACCTGCTCAGAGACAACGAGGGGAGAGGTCAACAGCATGAGCAGGAAAGTCGCTGCCGTGATCGAGTTGGCGAAACTGCTTTTACTAAGCATTTCCTTTTCCTTTTCCGGCTGTCCGGCCGGGGCGGTTGCTTCGTATCAGGGTATCGCTCTAGCGATACTGTAATTCCTTCGAAGTCAGACGCCCCTTTAGTGGCTGAGCATCTACTGCTTCGCTGCTACCGATTTTGGCGTCGGCGCTTTGCTTGCCGCCGTTGTTTTCAAATTCGCGCAGCTTTGCGGACATACCGGCAATCCGCGCAGCACCGTCAACTCCATGGCGCGCTCGATCGGAATGTGCGCCACGCCAGCTTTTTCGTCGACCCAGCCGTAGCTGTTGAGTTGGTTCTCCTGATTGACGAGGAAGTCGCGAAACTGGCCGCGCTCGTTGATTTCGAGCATGGGGGCGCCATTGTCCTGGAACGCCTTATCCATGTCCGCCTGCGTGACCACACGCGACATTGCATCCTTGGAAGTAACCAACGGACTAGCGGTGGCCATCTTCGACCGCTCGTATTTGTCGAGGAACGTGTACATACCGACGATGATGAAATAAACGACTACGCCAACAATCGCCAGGCCAATCATGAAGGCGAATACGCCGCGCGTGCCGAGGTCTTCGCGTTCGAAACCGGCTTCGTCGCCGGACTGGCCGTGGTTCCTCAGTTCGTCAGTCATATTTCGTTACCCATGCGACGGCTCCATAAGTTTCAGCGTCTGCGGCGCGTTGACGGCGAGCAGCGGACGCGATCTCAGGTTGTGAAAGAAGTAGGTCATCCAAAGGCCGCCGATACCGGCGATGATCGTGAAATGCAGCCAGCTAACGTGAAACGTGGGATGCGACGCCGGCTCGATATGCCAAAAAATATCGACGATGCGCATGAAAATGAGCCAGGAAGCGAGCCAGACCAGAGTGCACGCCTTGCGCTTCAACTGGCGCGATAGCAGGAGCGCGAACGGCACGGCGAAGTGAAATACCACGAGGAACAGGCCGACCGCTTCCCATCCGCCATTCATGCGGCGCACGTACCACGGAATTTCTTCGGGCAGGTTGCCGGCCCAGATGATGAGCCACTGCGAAAAATTGAAGTAAGCCCAGACCATGACGAAGGCCAACATGAACTTGCCGTGGTCGTGGACTTCCGTATCCGTAAGGTACTCGGACATCGGCTTGCGCTTGCCTAGTATGCTCTCGATGACCACGCAGAAGCAGAAGGCGGAGAGCGCTTCACCCGCGATGAAGAGCAGGCCGTAGATGGTCGAGATCCAGCGCGCTTGCAGCGACATCACCCAGTCGATCACCGCGAAGGAAATCGTGAGCGAGTAGACGACAAGTCCAATCGAACTCAGCGCGCGGAAACGCAGCGTGCTCTGGCTCGCGATCGAGTCCTGTTCGGTCGACCAGCGATTCAAAAAGTACGCCGTCCCGATCCAGATGACGAAATAAACAATGTAGCGCACCAGGATGCCGTCGAAATTGAGGTAGCTGTGCGTGATCTCCACGATCTTTGGATCGGTCAGCCCCGGCCGGTCCCAGAAATACAGCTTCGGCAAATTCAGCAAAATCGGAATGAAGAGCACGAACATGAGGGGCAGCGTCATCATGCCCGATTCCAGAATGCGGCGAATCACGGTGCCCCAAGCGCCGCCGACCAGGTGATAAAGCATCAGGATGGCCATGCATCCAAGCGAAAGGCCAAGCCAGAAAATGAAGCCGGTGAGGTAGGCGGAATAAAAGCTGCCGGGAGCAAGGAAAGCGCCGGCGACGGAAGCAATGGCCGCGATCACGCCAATGACGAGCGACCGCTGCTGCATGGTCTGGGCCACGGGCGGGGCCATCAGGTCCGACTTAGTCATCTTCACTGTGGCCGTGGTCATTTGGGCTCCCCTTCGGTTGCGCTGCTGCTCGGCGCGGGCGCGACCTCGGGCAGCGTGGCTCCGTTGCCAATGTCGCGGAACTGAGGCGGAGGTGACGGAACTTTTTGTCCTGCGGGAACGTCGCTCGAGGTTGCATTCTGGCTAAGTTGCAGCGCGCGGATGTAAGCGGCGATGCACCAGCGATCGCGCGGCGCAACCTGAGTGCCATATTCCGGCATCGCGCCGTAGCCATTGGTCATGACGTCAAAAAAGTGTCCAATCGGTACTTTGCGCAGACGATCGATGTGATACGACGGCGGACGTTGGAATCCGCGCGACGGGATAAAGCCATTGCCATCGCCGACGCGTCCGTGACAAGGCGTGCAGTTGATGTTGAAACGCTCGCGTCCGCGGGCAAGAACTTCCGCGGTCGCCGGGAACGGCAGATAATCGCCGGGAGCGCTGCCGATTTTTCCGGTGTAGAAGTAAGTGTCTTCGTGGAGATCGCCGCGTGCCACCGTGCCCTCGACCGGCAAGCGGGCGGAGCGATCGTCCGCGAAGAAATCGCTCTTCGCCAGGGGCCGGTAATACGGCTGCTCGTGCATGTCGAGGCGGCATCCGGCGGTGATGGCGATCAACGCCAGCAGCACGGGCAGAACTCTTCGGAGGTCACGCGTGGCACCCATGGTTAGCTTGGCACCTCCGCGATCATGCGTGGAGCGAGGCCCGTAAGAAACGAGCGCGTGCGCGCGGCGTCATACTTCGGGTCGCTCGAAAACACGACCAGGAAAAATTTATTTTCCGACGCCTTGGCGAAGTCGGGCACGTTGAACACCGGGTGATAGGGCATGGGGAGGCCATTCAGGGCCAACATGCCGATAGCGGCGGAAAGCCCCGCAAAAAGAATCGTCAGTTCAAAGGTCACAACAATGAACGAGGGCCAGGAGTGATACGGGCGTCCGCCGATGTTGACCGGATAAGTGATCACGGCCACCCAATACTGGAGCGCGTACGCCGATATCCCGCCGATAAGTCCGCCGATGAGGACGACGAGGGGCACGCGGTTCTTGTGAAAGCCGATCGCTTCGGCAAGGCCCTCGATGGGGAACGGGCTGTAAGCGTCGATCTTCTGGTAGCCCGCTTCGTGCGTCTTGTGAGCGGCGGCTACCAGTTCTTTTGCCGAGTCGAATTCGGCCATCAATCCGTAAATCGGAGAATCGGAGATCGGACCATGCACGGGAGAATCGCTCACGGCTTCACCTCCGCCGCCTCGTGCACCTGCGATTCCGGCAGCAAGGTGCGCAATTCGAAGATGGAGATCATGGGCAGGATGCGTACGAACAGCCACATGGCGGTAAGGAACATGCCGATGGTGCCGAGGTAAGTCATCCAATCCCACTTAGTCGGGTAGTACATGCCCCACGAAGAAGTCAGGAAGTCGCGGCTCAAACTGACCACAACGATAATAAAGCGCTCCAGCCACATGCCAACGAGCACCACGAACGAGATGAGCCAGAGCCAGCCGGTGGAGACGCGGAATTTCTTAAGCCAGAGAACCTGAGGGATCAAAATGTTGCAGCCGAGCAACGCCATGTACGACAACCTGTACGGCCCGTGGAACCGGTTCCAGAGCAGGAACGAATCGAACTGGCTGCCGCTGTACCAACCCATGAACGCCTCCATGCCATAGCCGTAGGCAACGATGAGGCCGGTGGCGAGCATGACCTTGGCCGCGTTCTCGAGATGGCGCGCAGTGATGAAATCCTGGAGTCCGTAGATCGCGCGGATCGGAATCGCGAGACAAAGCACCATGGCGAAACCGGAATAGATGGCGCCCGCAACAAAATACGGGGGAAAGATCGTAGTGTGCCAGCCGGGGACGATACCGACGGCGAAATCGAAGCTGACGACCGTGTGTACCGAGAGCACCAGCGGCGTCGCGAGCCCCGCGAGAAGTAAGTAGGCCGTCTCATAACGGTGCCAGTGGCGGGCGGAACCGCGCCATCCCATCGCAAGCAGTCCGTAGATGCGCTGGACCAAGGGACTCTCGGCGCGGTCGCGCAAGCTCGCGAGATCGGGAATTAATCCCACAAACCAGAACACCAGTGAAATCGTGAAGTAAGTCGAAACCGCGAACACGTCCCACACCAGCGGACTGCGGAAATTCGGCCAGTAATTCATGGTGTTCGGATACGGAAACAGCCAGTACCCGAGCCATGGGCGTCCCATGTGAGCGAGCGGAAAGACGCCGGCGCAGGCCACGGCAAACAGCGTCATGGCTTCGGCAAAGCGGTTGATGGAGTTGCGCCAAGTCTGCCGGAGCAGGCAAAGGATCGCTGAAATCAGCGTACCCGCGTGGCCAATACCGATCCACCAGACGAAGTTGACGATGGCGAATCCCCAACCAACGGGAATGTTGATGCCCCAGATCCCCGTACCCTTAATGAACAGATACCCAAGGGCCATCATCAGCATGTTCATCATCGAGAACACGATCAGAAAGCCGAAGATCCATCCCAGTGAGACGGGGCGGCTCAGCACGATATTGCTGATCTTCTCGCCGATGGTGGAGAAGGTGTGGCCCGGCGCGATCACCGGCACTCGCCTGTCTGCCACGGGTATTTGCGTGTTGGTAGCCATGCCTTAACTGCACTCCACTTATGCTTTTGACTTTGCTCTTAACTCGGCTTCTAACTTAGTTTCTAACTCTGGGTTCGGATTGCGAACCTCCGCCAGATACGTTGTGCGCGGCCGCGTATTCAATTCACCCAGCAGGGAGTAGTTTCTCGCCTGCGCTTTCCACTTATTGACCTGGCTGTTCGGATCGTTGAGGTTGCCGAAGACGATGGCGTTGGCCGGGCAGGACTGTTGGCAAGCCGTCTGCAGATCGCCTTCTTTAATGGTGGAGTCGGCGCGTTCGGCGTCGATTCGGCGCTCGCTGATGCGCTGCACGCAGTACGTGCATTTTTCCATGACGCCGCGGCTGCGCACGGTCACGTCAGGATTTCGCATGAGCTTGAATTGCGGCGTCTCCCAGTCCTGGAAAAGCAGGAAATTGAACCGCCGCACTTTGTAGGGACAGTTATTCGAGCAATAACGGGTGCCGACGCAGCGGTTATAGACCATGTCGTTCAGGCCTTCGCTGCTGTGAGTGGTTGCCTGCACTGGGCAAACCAATTCGCAGGGCGCATCCTCGCACTGCATGCAGGGCACGGGCTGGAAAAAGCCCTTTGGATTGTCGCGCGGGCCGTTGTAGTAAGAGTCAACGCGCAGCCAGTGCATGTGGCGGCCTTTGAGGGTCTGTTCTTTGCCGACCACAGGGACGTTGTTTTCCGACTGGCAGGCGACGATGCAGTTATTGCATCCCACACAGGCGTTAAGGTCGATCGCCATGCCCCAAGAGTAAGTTTCCTTTGAATAATCGAAGGGCTTGTAGAGCGTGAGCTCCTGCGGTGGCTCGCCTTCTTTCGCGAAGTTCGGCTCTTTCTTGTACTCCTCGAGGCTGCGCTCCTGCACTAGCGGACGCTCGCCGACGGGAGTTTCCATCGTCTGATAGCCCTGCGTGCTGGCGAGGTCGTAAGTTTCGCCTGTAGGACGAAGGTGCGCACCGCCCGCAAACCATGGGGCCTGACTGGTGCGCAGCGGGTAAACGTCGAAGCCCGTGCCAGTGCCGACGCGGCCGGCGCGGGTGCGTCCGTAACCGAGGAAGACGGTGATCGAATTGTCGGGATGGCCGGCCTGAATCCAGACTGGGCCTTTGACTTTCTTTCCGTTGAATTCGAGTTCGGCAACGTCTTTGAAATTCAGCTTCAGCCGCTCGGCCATCGCGGGGCCGATCATGATGGGGTTGTCCCAAGTCAGCTTGGTCAGCGGTTTCGGGAGTTCCTGCAACCAGCCGTTATTCGAGAAGCGCCCATCGTAGATGGAGGGGTCGCGGCGGAAGTTGAGTTCGACGGCGCTGGCAGCATCGAGATGCGACGGGGGTAGATTCGGAGTCTTTAGTGCCACCGACTTCCCAGCGAAGGTCGTACCTTCGATCCAGCCGTCGTGCAGCGCCTTGCGCCAGAACGAGTCGAAATCTGAACCAGAGTGTTGCTTCTGCCAGTACTGCTGCACCAGATCGTGACCAGTTAATCCTGATTGTCCCGCGAGAATAGTGATCAATTCATGCGCGCTCTTGCCACCATAAAGTGGTTCAATGAGCGGCTGAATGATGCTGACCGTTCCGTCGTAGGCGCGCGCATCGCTCCACGATTCGAGATAGTGCGCCTCGGGCACATGCCAGTGGCAAAGCTCGGCCGTCTCGTTGCGATGTGTGCCGAGAAAAACCTTCAGACTGACGGCATTCGATTTCAGAGCCGAAGCGAATTCGAGCTCGGCGGGCGCGTCGTAGGCTGGGTTGCCACCGAGAATCAGCAGCAGGTCGACTTTGCCGGCGCGGATGTCTTCCGTCAGCGCGTGCAGCGACTCGTTACGATTAACGGGATTTGCGTCGACGGGGTCACTATGGAAGACCGTCTTGCCGACATTGCCGAGAGCCTGATTTATTGCGTGAGCGAACGCATGGACCGCCGGCGGTTGATGATCGCCAGGAACGACAAGGCAGGAACCGCGGTGCTTAGCGAGATCGTCCGCAGCGATTTTCGCGAACTCCGAGTGCTCGGGTGGCAGCGTTGGGAAAGCGCTCGCCATGGTATCGCCAGAATTACCCAAAGGAATAGCCAGGGAATGCACCAAGGCTCGCGTGAATCCGTCGACATCCCTCGCCCGCATCGGCAACCGATGATCTGCCTTCATTCCCGTCGAACTCGGCGTGCTCTCGATCACATACAGCCTATTCATGTTCGCGTCGGGATTGCGGCGTGCGGCGAAATCGCGCGTGTAGCGCGTCGATCCGGGGAACCCTGCGTAGAGGAAGTCGGCGTCGAGCGAAACGATGACGTCGGCTTTCGATAAGTCGTAGCGCGTCTCGACGGGCTCGCCGAACGCGAGCTTCGCACCTTCGTAAACGTTGTCGCGGTTGACCGGCTCGTAGACATGCCACTTCGCCTGCGGATTCGCTTCGAGATAATCGCGAATCTGCGCGGCCAGCGTGGGCGAGGAAACGGTCTGCGTCAGAATGCGAACGCCGCTGCCCGCCAGGCTCTTCTGCACATACATGGGGCCGCGAACCGCTTCCAGAAATGCATTCCACGAGCGCACGTCGCCCATGTAGGTGACGTTCTGCGCCCGGTCGGGATCGTAGAGATCGAGCAGGGAAGCCTGCGCGTACACGTCGGTGCCGCCGAGGCTGGCGGGATGCTGCGGATTGCCTTCGATTTTCGTCGGACGGAAAAGATGGCTCTCGACCAGAATCGGCGAGGCGTATCCGCCGAGCGTGAACGCGGTCGCGTAGAACATGGGGCGGCCGGGAACGACGTTTTCCGGCTGCCTCACATAAGGCACGATTTCGGTGATCGGCATCCTCGTGCAGCCGGTCAGACCGGCGAGCGCCAGCGACGCGCCCATGGTTTTGAGGAAGCCGCGGCGGGAGAAGTCGTCGAGCCACTCTGAAGCGCCCTTGGGGAACTCGCGGTGCAGCATCTCACGAAACTCTTCGCTGCCGGCTAGCTCTTCGAGGCTGCGCCAGTACTCGGGGCCGGTCATTTTCTCGTGCTCGATCTGCCGCTCGATCTGCGCCTTGACCGTCGGCAGGTCAAGCTGCCTTCGCTTGCTGGGGCAGACATCGGTTCCCGCCGGTTTTGCTTTTTGCTCGTCCATGCTCATCGTCGATCTTTATTTCTTCTCGCCTCTCTTTGCGTCACTAGGTCTGCCAATCCACCGCTAGCGATGGCAGGTACTGCAACTGGTGATGTCGTTGACCGGCCGCACATTGTATTCCCGCTTCAAAGCGTTGCCGAGCGCTTCCTGATCGGAATACGCCGTCCCCTTCACAATGACGGGCTCATCCGTGGAAGGCTCCTCATAGCGCATGTTGAACACTTGTTCGCGCGGGCGCAAATATTTTTCCGGGGCCCGGTGGCAGTCGAGGCAGAATTCCATTTGCAGCGATGCGTACTGGTATATCAGCGGCATCTGGTCGACCGGACCGTGGCAGGTGTTGCAGCCTACACCCTTGTTCACGTGGATGCTGTGGTTGAAATATACGAAGTCGGGCAACTGGTTGACGCGCGTCCATTCTAGCGAGCGCCCGGTGCGGTAACTTTCGCGGACCGGCTCCAGATAAGCCGCGTTGGTCCAGATCTGCGCATGGCAGTTGATGCAGGTCTTGGTGGGCGGGATACCGGCGAAGCTGGATTGTTCGACCGAGGTGTGACAGTACCGGCAGTCGATGCCGAGCCCGGTAACGTGGTGCTGGTGGCTGAACGGGACGGGCTGCGACTTCCTCACTCCCGCATAGGTGATGTACGGTGAGCGCTCAATCTGCGCCATCGCCCAAAATAGCCCGGCCACGGCAAAAACGGTCAGGACCATAGAGGCCCGGGCGATAGCATTGCTGCTGCGTGGAAAGATCTGCATTGATATTGATTGTGAATTTCTTGGTGTTGCGAAATTCGATTGCGCCGCTCGCGGCCGACCGCATTCTTATGATGTACGTCACGTACTGCTGTGATGCACGTTACTAAAACAAAGAAGTATAACAGTTAACTGGCGAAATGGCATAGGTCGCCCAGCCACTTCCCGTCCCGCAAAAAACCGTGGGTTGCAACCGGAGTCACCGTCATCCTGGCCATGACTCACCTCTTTCGAGCGCACTCATGATTCGCGTCCAGTGATTTCGATTCTTGATCCCCGTCTGACGATTCGCATTTTGATTCGCGTCCTGATTCACGTCCAACGATTATAGAACTGATGCATTCGGCCAGTAGTGAGCCAGTCGTTGAGTTCCTGGGGCGCGTTGAAGAAAAGCTTAACCACAGGGGTCACGGAGTCGCACCGGGGAGACCATGGAATTGCCCTGTGCAACTCTGTGATCCCGTGGTTAGGCTTCTGTCCGCGGCTATGATAAACGATTTCGCGGAACCTACAGCACCGCCGTCTCGTGAATCATCCGCCCTTCCGCGAAGCGCGAGAAGTTCAGAAGAGACGCGTCGATCAAATCGGTCTTCCCGGTCAGAATCAGGTCGCTAAGAATTTTTCCGGTCGCAGGCGAGTGCATCACGCCGTGTCCGCTGAAGCCGTTGGCGAAGAAAAAGCCGGGTATTTCGTGCGATTCGCCGAGAATTGGGTGATGGTCGGGCGTCATTTCATAGAGACCGGCCCAGGCTCGCGTGGGATTGACCTCGACATTTTCGAAGATGGGCACGCGATCGGCAGCGTGGGTCAGGATCTTCTCGATGAAGCTCGCGTCGAAATCGGTTTTGTAGCCGGGCGTTTCTTCCGGATCGTTCCACGCCAGCAGGAATCCGCGGCTCTCGGGGCGAAAGTGGAAGCCGTTGGACATGTCGACGATCATGGGCGCGGTGTGCGGAAATTGGTCGAACGGTTCGGTCGGAACCAGCATGCGGCGCAAAGGTTCAACGGGAAGATCGATGCCGGCCATCCTCGCGATCGAAGCCGCCCATGGTCCGGCGCAATTGACGACCGTGCGGGTCGAGACCGTGTCGCGCGTGGTCGCGACTTCGAAGCTCCCGTCGTTGCCAGTGATGTTGCGCGTGATTCCAGTTACGCTGGCGTTCTTCCAGAGCCTGGCGCCGTGATCGCTTGCCCAGGTCATAAATCCGATCATGGCGCTGTAAGGATCGACAAAGCCGTCGGTAGAGCAGAAGCTGCCGCCGACGATATCATCGCCGCGGAGTTGCGGGAACTGGCTGCGGATTTCGTCGCCGGCGACGAGACGCACGTTCTTCAGCCCCATGGCAACCTGCTTTTCGTAGTTGGCGCGCAGGTAGGCCATGTGCTTTTCGTTGGTTGCGCAAAAAAGGTACCCTTGGGGGCGGTAGTCGCACGGGTACCCGAGACGCTCTTCGAAGCTCGCATAGAACGGGATCGAGTAGAGCGACATCTGGATGTTGACCGGCGTGGAAAACTGCGCGCGCACGCCGCCCATGCTCTTGCCGGTGGATCCCTTGCCCTGCGCGGTCTCGCGCTCAATTACGAGAACGTTTTTGCAGCCGGCCGCGACCAGGTGGTAGGCGATGCTGGAGCCGACAATCCCTCCGCCGATGAGAACGACGTCTGCAGTGCGCATAGTGCGGTGTAATGGCGCGAGGCAATTGTAAATGGCTGCGATCGCGAAACACGAAATCCGCCGGCGGAAGGTATTACGCCGTATCAGAGCGCGGAGGCAGACAACGACTTTCGTGACACGTCAGGCAAATGCCGCGGCTAGGCCAACCCGGACCAGTACCACGACGGCGAACCATCCGAACACTACGGCGAACGCGGTCCCGCGTTTGACCTTGCTGATGCAACTGATGCCGATGGCGGTCAGAACCAATGTCCAGATGGTGAAGACATCCAACGGTGTCAGCAGGGCGCGCAGCACCGGAGAGCCATCCGGGCCTATGAAATATCCGGGATTGGTAGCCACTGGGTTCTGAATATTAAATCCGTCGCCGCTGGCTCCCGCCATAAGCCCCAGGATTGCCAGAAGCGACATCAACAGTTCCGGCAGCCGGCTATAAACAACCAACGCAAACAGAGTCTTGTATTTCACGTCGGCGCTCACGCCAAACTTGAGGGTCGCAAACAGAATACCGGCGAAGGCTGCGTACACGACGAGCGCAATAACAGGAATCCCGTAGGAAAATATTTTCGTGCCCGTGACCTGCTGCTGCATAATCCTTTGGCGCTGATCGGCCGGCAAGCGGTCAATTCTATCCGCCTGCTTCGGCTGCAACTGGATCAGATTCTCCGTCACCTTGCGAAAGCCGACCTTCTGATCGACAACGTAAATAAACAGCAGGGACACGATCGCAATGATCAGGAACGGCGCCCACCAACTGGCGCTTCGGCGGAGGTCGGTGAAGGTCCTGCTGGGCGCGAAAAAAGTGTAGATGAGGCGCTGCCCTTCCGACAGCGGCGCGGATTCCTGAGGAGGCACAACTGCAGCGGCCATGATCGGCTCCTTGAACATGCGCATTGTAGCCGGGTTCGCGCCGTTTCGACAACCATTTGGCTGGCGGGCACAGCCTCGTCCCACACAAACCCAAAATCACAGCGCCGCCATCTCCGGCGTGGCCGCCAGCAATTTGCGCGTGTACGCGTGCTGCGGTTGGGCGGTGATCTGTTCCGTGCTTCCGATCTCGACGATCCGGCCACGATACATCACCGCGATGCGGGTCGAGAGATAGCGAACGACCGGCATGGAGTGTGAGATGAACAAATAGGTGAGGCCGAAATCGCGTTGCAGTTGCTGCAGAAGATTCACGATCTGGGCGCCGACGCTGACATCGAGCGCGGAGACCGGTTCATCGGCGACGATGAACTTCGGCCGCAGCGCGAGAGCGCGGGCAATGCCGATGCGCTGGCGCTGTCCTCCGGAAAACTCGTGCGGATAACGCGGCATGGCGGATTCATCCATTCCCACGGCACGCAAAAGTTCCTTCACACGCTGGCGGCGAGCGGCGCGGCTAAGGCTTTCGTGCATGATCTTCTGATGAAGAATAAGCGGCTCGGCGATCACATCCTCTACGCGGTAGCGCGGGTCGAGCGAACCGAACGGATCCTGGAAGATGATTTGCATATCGCGGCGAAGGCGGCGCAATTCGGAGCCGTTCGCTCTCAGCAGATCGATGCCATCGAAAAGGATGGCACCCGAAGTCGGCTCGATGAGGCGGAGAATGAGGCGTCCAAGCGTGCTTTTGCCAGAGCCGGATTCGCCCACCAATCCAAGCGTCTCGCCTTCGTGAATGTCGAGCGAGACATCGTCCACGGCGCGCACTTCGCCCGAACGGCGGCTGCCGAACGGGGATTCGGCAAGATCGAATACTTTGGTCAGGTTGCGGACTTCGAGCAAAGGCACAGTTCACCTTTTCCTAACAATTTGCTGCATTCGGGTTAGGACAATTCGGATGCGTTGTTGACTTACAGCATCTGGCAGCAAGTGTCCCGGCAAGGCCTCCAGAAAATCTCGCTCTAACAGCAACCTCGAAAACTCAGCGCTAAGGTATTGCCGAAGAGAAGGCGCGGTTTGCTTCACCTCTGCGACGATTTCCGCCCGACCGTCAACTACAGTAACGATATCCTCGACATCGCGGCTCATGCCGTAATCGAACTGCCCCCGACCGTGAAAAGCTTCGAGTTTGGTCGCCAGGAAATATGGAGCGGAAATCAGCCGGATTTGGTGGCCACCAACCGCTGCAGTTCCCGCGCTTTCGAGGGCCTGGGGATACCAACGATTGCTGAAACCGAGGATCGTCGGATCTGTGGGCATCAAATCGAGAATTACATCTGCATGAATCCACCGGCAAAGCGGGGCACCTTCCACGTGTGGTTGCTCGAAACCTAACTGCCGCAAGCAGCCCTCAAGTGCCATCAATTCCGCGTAGGGCGCAATTTCGACGATAGCATCGACGTCGACTGTCGGACGGACGGGTGCAGCGCCCGGATCGGTAATCAACATACCGGCAGCGCATCCGCCCACAAAAACAATCTGATCGAGCAATGGGACGAGCTTATGCACTGCGGAAAGCAGCAGCGCCGCATTCGGGTTTTGCGATGGGTTCACTGTCCGTCGATTCTCGCGGTCCAGTTCCATGGTTTGTCGATTCTCTCGCGCAGTTCGCGGATTGCAATCTCTCGTTCGCGCGCCCTGCCATCGCGAATGGCGTCGACCAGCGCCAGTAGCTCATATAACTTGGGATCCCGCCGCGCCGCCTCAGGGACATTCCTGTACAGCGGCGAGAACTCTACTCCACGCACCGAACCCTCGGCATCGGGCCAAACTGGTGGAGGATCGAAAGACTCCGAAAAGTGCTGTTTGAGCGGGGGAGCCGCGTAAGCGGTCGGGACTCCGCGCACGATGCCGCCGCGATGAACGGGAAAGGCATATTTCACGCCGTGGATGAGGAACTCTTTTAAGTTCTCCCGGTATGGCCAAAATCTAGTTTGATCCTTCGTATGTCCAGGGGCGGGGTTGACCGGCAACCGATAAAGCAACCGGGCCTCTTCGGCGCGAACCACGGATCGAAAAACTTGGGAGGCGCTCATCGCCAACTCTTCCCCCAGTTCGGCGTAGGTCGAACTCTTGCAACCGGCGGCCAGAAATTTTGCCTCCATCTCTTCGGCAACGTCCTTGGCCTGCTGCTGGGCCGCCCTCTCGGATCCGTCAATAAGAGACTTCAACACAACCACCACGTCTTGTGGGCTCAAATTCATGGGCACTGTTCCCTATTCTGGAATATGGAATATGATTATTATACAATAGATTACATGTTTACATCATATTACATTTCACATTCCAGAATATGGAGCATGATTATTTTTCTCAGCCAGCAATCATCGGCACCGCCGCAAGAGCGGCGACCATGCCGATGCTCCGCGCGCGGCTGAAATGTTCGTGCAGAAAGATACGCGCGAGCACGACGGTACCAGCGGGATAGAGCGAACTGAGCACGACCGCCGAGTCCAGGCGCCCGATTTGACTCGCGCGGATGAACGTGGTGGTGCCGGTGATGTCGAGAATTCCGGCGAACATAGCAATGGCCAGCACCGGCGTGGGCACCGCGCGGAGGTGTCTTCCGAACAAAACGATAGATCCCGTGACCAGCAAGGCAGCGGACCGCGAGCAGGCGGCGACCCACAATGCCGAGGCGTTGCCCGTTTGGTGAATACAAAGATAAAAACCAGCAAAGCCGATTCCGGCCAGCACGGCCATGCCTAAGCCTGCGGGACGGCCAGCGCCAGCTTCGGTCCGTGAGATGAGCCAGACGCCGATTCCGGCCAGAATAAAGCCAAGCACGTGCCGATAGCCCGGAAAGCCCTCCGAGAAGGCAGTCACGATGGTGGGAATACCGGCGCCCAGAACGGCCGCCACCGGCGCGACCAGTCCCATATTTCCGCTGGCCAATGACCGGTAGAACAAGGCCAGCGCTATGCCCCCGAGCGACCCGGCGATCAGCGACCAAACCAGGCTGGCGTTTCCCGGAAATGGCGCGTGGGTTATCAAAGCGAGAGTGGCGACCACGACCAGGCCGCTGATGTGCACGATGGCCGTAAACAGAAACGCGTTCACGCGGCGGGCGCCCACCCCACCCAGAAAATCACTCGCGCCCCACGCACCGACTGCGGTGAGGCTATAAGCAGCAGGAATGTATTGGGCCGCGACGGACATTGGACTTTGAGATTAGCATGCCACGCAGGGACAGCCGCCCCCGGCCGTCCAGCCGAGCACACCTCGGCAGCTACGCCGTAACCGCTTCCGGCTGCGCCTTCCCCGCCAGCAGTTGCCGCAGCACGTACTGGAGGATGCCTCCGTTGGCATAGTAGAGAGCTTCCTGCGGAGTGTCGATGCGAACGATAGCCTGAAATTCGGCGGCTTGAGGTCCCGCCGTCTTCCCGCCCTTCACGCGCACCGTAATTTTGCGGCCGGAAGAAAACTTCTCGACCAGATGGCGAATGCCCGCGATCTCGAACACTTCTTCGCCGGTCAACTTCAGCGTCTCGGCATTTTCTCCGGGCAGAAACTGCAGTGGCAGAATGCCCATGCCAACCAGGTTGGAACGGTGAATGCGTTCGTAGCTTTCCGCAATCACGGCGCGAACGCCGAGCAGCCGCGGGCCCTTGGCCGCCCAGTCGCGTGAGGATCCAGAGCCGTATTCCTTGCCCGCAAGAATCACGAGCGGCACTTTTTCGGCATGGTACTTTTCGGACGCATCGAAGATCGACATCTCCGCGCCATCGGGCAGGTGGCGGGTGAATCCGCCTTCGGTGTTCACCATTTTGTTGCGCAGGCGGACGTTGGCGAACGTGCCCCGCACCATGACTTCGTGATTGCCGCGACGCGATCCGTAAGAATTGAAATCCGCCGGCTGCACGCCGTGAGCCATCAGGTATTTGCCGGCGGGTCCGTCTTTCTTGATTGAACCCGCGGGCGAGATGTGGTCGGTGGTGACGCTGTCGCCAAGCACAGCCAGCACGCGCGCGCCCTTGATGTCCTCGACCGCTGACGGTTTGAGCGCCATGTCATCGAAGTAAGGCGCCTGCCGGATGTAAGTGGAATCGCTTTCCCAGGCGTAAGTCTCGCCCTTCGGAACCGGCAGCCCGCGCCAGCGCTCGTCTCCCGCGTACACCTCGGCATAGCTCTTGCGGAACATCTCGGACGTAATCGCGCTCGCCATCGCCTGCTCGACTTCCTGCTGCGAGGGCCAGATGTCCGCGAGGAAGACCGGCTTGCCGTCTTTGCCTTTTCCGACGGGATCCTTGCGCAGGTCGATATCGATGCGGCCGGCAAGAGCGAAGGCCACCACCAGCGGCGGCGACATCAAATAGTTGGCGCGGACTTCGGCATTGATCCGGCCCTCAAAGTTGCGATTGCCGGAAAGCACCGAAGCGACAACCAGATTTTTGTCCTCGATTTCTTTCGAAACTTCGACCGGCAGCGGGCCCGAGTTTCCGATGCAGGTGGTGCAGCCGTAGCCCACGATGTGGAACTTCAGCTTCTCCAGATACGGCATCAGGCCGGCTTTTTCGAGATAGTCGAGCACGACTTTCGAACCGGGAGCGAGCGAAGTTTTCACCGTCGCGGGAACGTCGAGCCCGCGCTCCACCGCCTTCTTTGCCAGAAGTCCAGCGGCCAGCATCACAGATGGGTTTGATGTGTTCGTGCAACTGGTGATCGCGGCAATCACCACACTGCCGTGATGCAGGCGCCCGTTGGCGGGAGCTTTCGGCTCGCCTTTCGTGGCCTCGCCTTTCGTAACCTTGACCAAGCTCGGCAAAGCTTTCTCGAACGATTCGCCTGCTTTCGACAGCACGACTCGATCCTGCGGGCGCTTCGGTCCGGCAAGACTCGATTCGACGGTGGCAAGATCGAGACTCAGCAGCTCGGAGTATTCGGCTTCGGGCGTGTTGGCATCGTGAAAAAGTCCCTGCTCGCGCGCGTAAGCTTCGACCAGCGCAATCTGCTCGTCGCTGCGGCCCGTGAGTTTCAGATAGCGCACGCTTTCTTTGTCGATCGGGAAGATGCCGCAGGTGGCGCCATATTCGGGAGCCATGTTTGCAATCGTCGCGCGATCGGCGAGCGGCAGGTCTTCGAGGCCGGGGCCGAAGTACTCGACGAACTTGCCGACCACGCCGCGCTTGCGCAGCATCTCGGTGATGGTAAGGACGAGATCGGTTGCCGTGGCGCCTTCACGCAGGCGTCCGGTGAGTTTCACCCCGACCACGAGTGGGATCAGCATGGAGACCGGCTGTCCAAGCATGGCGGCCTCGGCTTCGATGCCGCCCACGCCCCAGCCCAGCACGCCGAGCCCGTTGATCATGGTGGTGTGCGAATCGGTGCCGACGAGTGTGTCGGGATAGGCGGTACGCTTGCCGCCTTCTTCATGCACAAAGACCACGCGAGCCAGATACTCGAGGTTCACCTGGTGGACGATGCCGGTGTCCGGCGGCACGATGGCGAGATTGCGGAAGCCGGTCTGTCCCCAGCGCAGAAACGCGTAGCGTTCTTTGTTGCGTTGGAATTCAAGCAGCGCGTTCACGTCGAGGGCGCTCGGCGAGCCGAATTCATCGACCTGCACCGAGTGGTCGATGACCAGTTCGGCGGGTTGCAGCGGATTGATCAGCTTCGGGTCGCCGTCCAGGCGCTTCATGGCGTCGCGCATGGCGGCAAGATCCACAACCGCGGGGACGCCGGTAAAATCCTGCAGCAAAACGCGGCTGGGGGTGAAGGCAATTTCTTTTTCCGGCTTCGAATTCTTGTTCCACGCCGCCAGCGCGCGAATTTCGTCCTGCGTCACGTTGCGCCCGTCTTCGGTGCGGAGCAAGTTCTCCAACAAAATGCGCAGCGAGAACGGCAGGTGCCGGGTGGAGATGCCCTGCTTATCGAGAGCGTCAAGCCGATAGAGCTCGTATTCTTTGTTGCCGACCTTAAAAGTTGCACGAGCGCCGAAACTATTCGATGACATGATGGCCTTCCTTCAAGCTCCGGCACAGGACCGGAGGGCGATTGCGGACCCCGGAACTACTAGTGTAATTCGTTTTGAGACCCAGCAGGAGTTGTCGTCCCGAGCGGAGCGAGGGATCTGCAGTTGTCAGGAATCGGCAACACTGTCGATTCTTCGTTCCTGTCGCTCAACGCTTTCTACCGCACTCCTGTCCATATCTGATAGACAACCACACCAACCATGAAGACCAGGTAAATCCTGAGCCCCCAGAAAAGAATCATCTCGGTCCGAGTGAGCCGCCGTCGAGGACAATGATGGTGCTCCTTCGTGGAAATGAGCTGGTCAGGCTCCAGCGCAGTCATCACCGAGGTGAGATCTTCGCGGCTCACTTCAGCTTCGGGCGCCGAATCAAATTGTTTTTCCATCTACCTGCCTCCAAGAATCGCCAGCGCATTGGGTGCGATCACGCTGACCCCAAACAAGAGGCCGGCGCCGATCAGTATGGTCACGACCCCCAGTGCCAGCACATTCGCCCACGGCGGACTGACCAGCTTGCCCATGATTTCACGATCGTTCACCAGCAGGTACAAAAAAAGCAGCGCCGGAGGCATGGCGAGCACGGCGATCACGTTCACCAGCAGCACGATGTATACCAGTGGAATTCCCGGGATCAAGACCAGCCCCGCCGCGGCCGCGGCCTCGACCAGCAGAACGAGATAGAACGCTTTCCCCTGCTTAAAGGGGAGATTCAAACTGTGCGGGCGTCGCGCGACTTCTCCGAAGGCATACGCGGATGACGTCGAAATGGTAATTGCCGCGACCATCCCTGCCTCGAAGATGCCCAGTGCGAAAAGCGCCGCTCCCCAGTGTCCAATAAACGGCTGCAGTGCCTGGGCGAATTCGGCGGCTTCAAAGTTCGCCGCCGACATGTGGTGCATAAACAGCGGGGCCGTCGCCAGCATCGTCGCCAGCGCGGCGACCGTCGCCAAAGCCGCTCCCAGCACCGTGTCCACGCGCCCGAAGCGGATGTCCCGCGTGGTGAGACCCTTATCCGCAATCGCGCTTTGCTGAAAGAACAGCATCCATGGAGTGACGGTCGCTCCGATATCAGCCAGCAGGATCAGAACTGTCTCCTGCGTGAGCCCGCCGGGCAGCGGTCTCCAAGTCACCAATGCGCGCCCTACCGCCCCCCAGTCCGGATGCGTCATCAGCGCCACCGGCACAAACACCAGGTTGAACATGGCACCACCTAAAATGATCCGCTCCCACGTCCAGTACCGGTGCGTCATGAGCGCGACCGACAGCACTCCCAGCGCGCCCAGGACCGCAACCGCCGGGCGCACTCCGAAGAATCCCAGCCCGGCGCGGATGGCGATAAACTCTGTGACCAGCGTAAGAAAATTGCCCACCATGAGGTCGATCATCGAGAACCAACCCCAGAACGGACCAAAGCGATCGAAGATCAACTCCGCGTGTCCCCGATGAGTGGCCGCGCCCAAACGCACGGTCATTTCCTGCACCACGCAAGCCATGAGGAATGTGAGCACAACGAACGGCACGAAAAAACCGATGCCGAACCGTGCCCCGGTCGCCGCATACGACAGCATGCTGGGACCATCGTTCTCTCCGAGCATCACCAGGATGCCGGGACCAATCAGCAACCAGAACAACCGCAACCGTGGCCGGAATCCGTGCCGCGCCCGCGTCGCCGAAACCCGCTCGCGGTCGTGCGCTCGATCAATGTCCTCATGCGTGATGACAACGTCATTGCCAGACTTTTGCCGATCGTTCGGGAGGCCGGATGGGAGTACGGCATTCCCGCCCAGCTCCGATATTGTCTTTGGTTCTTTCATTCAATCGATGCAGTTCAAAAGAAAAAGCCGGGGCTGCCGCTCGCTGTATTAGCGTGAGTATACATCAGGACATAAACCGTGGTTAATTACTTTTGTGACGAGTGCTGGATCCCGCAAGCTCGAGGCATTAAATCGCGAAATTGCGGATCAGCGAGCGGACGAGCCTTTACCCTTTGGACACGGCTTTCCCGTCCGTCGCTTTAACCCAAACCTTTTCAGCTGCGGATACACCCAGGGAAACTCGGCCGGCGCCGGTGGTCAGGGTCAGCGTGTTGTCGTAATTGCGATGCGCGACATGAACTTTAGCTCCGGGGCGGATGCCGCGCTGTTCCAGAAACTCCAGCAGGCGGCGATCGCGTTCATAGATACCGCTCACCTGAAAGTTCTCCCCTGGTTCGGCCTGAGCCAGCAGCAGCAGGCCGCGACGCCGCCGGCTGGCGGGACTCTCCAGTTCCGTCAGATTGCCGCAAGGACACGCGACTCCACGCCCGAGCTTGGCGAACAGCCTGGCCTCGAAATCGGGCGAGACCGCGTGTTCCAAACGTTCCGCCTCGTCGTGCACCTTGTACCATTCCATTCCGAAAATTTCGGCAAGCATGCGCTCGATCAGGTGGTGGCGGACGGTCAGCTTGCGGGCAATCTTCCGTCCGGCAGCGGTTAAGCGAACGCGTCCGTCGGCATTCACCCGCACCAGGCCGTCCTTCTTCAGCCGGCGCACAGCCATGGTTACGGCCGGGGGCGAAACTTTGAGCCAGTGCGCGAGCGTGGCCGAAATGACCGGCTCCCCTTCGCTCTCGGCCTCGAGAATCGCTTTAAGGTAGTCCTCTTTGGAAACTGTGATCACGTGAGCAGATTATACGGCGGGATTAAACGTAGTTAACCGAAAGATTGCAGTGGTCAAAGGTAAAAGGTCAGAGGTCAGATTGCAGAGGTGAGAGGTAAGAGGTCAGAGGTTAGATTGCAGAGGTAAGAACCCATCGTTCAAACGGCATCGGCGATTCGCGGGATTTTACCTCTGCAATCTGACCTCTAACTTCTGCAATCAGTTCTCGCAATCTGTTCCTGTTTGACATCATCTTCTCCCGCTCCTACCCTTAAATGTTCTCGACTATGAAAATCCTCGTCATCGGCAGCGGCGGACGCGAGCACGCTTTGGTGTGGAAGCTGCGGCAGTCGCCGCGGGTCACGAAAATCTACTGCGCGCCGGGAAACGGCGGGATCGCGGACGAGGCCGAGTGCGTCGCGGCCGACGTCAAGAGCCTCGACTCCATGGTCGCACTCGCCAACCAGATCCAGCCCGACCTTACGATCGTGGGGCCGGAATTGCCGCTGATGCTCGGCTTGGTGGACGAATTCACGCGACGAGGCTGGCCCACATTCGGCCCGACCAAAGCCGCCGCGCAGCTTGAAACCAGCAAGAGCTTTGCCAAGGAATTCCTGCAACGTCACCGCATCCCAACGGCGCATTATGCGATCTGCGATTCTTCGGAAAAGGTGTGCGATGCGCTCCCGCACTTCCATACTCCGATCGTGGTGAAGGCCGACGGACTGGCGGCCGGCAAGGGCGTGGTCATCGCCAAGACTAAAGACGAGGCTTCGACCGTCGCCCATGAAATGCTCAGCGGCAGGATGCTGGGCGAAGCCGGATCGCGTGTAGTGCTCGAGGAATTTCTCGACGGCGACGAACTCTCGTTTCTGGTCGTAAGCGATGGCGAGCGGGTGGCGCCGCTGGTCGCGGCGCAAGATCACAAGCGCGTGGGCGACGGCGACACCGGCCCCAACACCGGCGGCATGGGCGCCTACACGACCCAGACCATCGTCGATGACCAGATGCGCGACTGGCTGCTCGCCCACATCGTGCGCCCCGTTGTCGCCGGCATGAAGGCCGAAGGCGCGGAGTATAAGGGCGTTCTCTATTGCGGCCTGATGATGACGGCGCGCGGCCCCATGGTGCTCGAATTCAACTGCCGCTTCGGCGATCCCGAGACGCAGCCGATTCTGATGCGCCTCGAAAGCGACTTGGTCGAGGCGATCGAGGCGTCAATCGGCGGACGCACCAGCGACGGCGATTTCAAGTGGTCGAGCGATGCGGCGGTGTGTGTGGTGATGGTTTCGGGCGGTTATCCGGGGGCATACGAGGTGGGCAAGAAAATCACGGGCCTGGAAGACGCAGCCAAGTTGGAAGACGTAAAAGTCTTCCATGCGGGCACGTCGAAACATGACGAAGCTTTCTATACTTCTGGAGGACGCGTTCTCGGAGTGACGGCGCGGGCGGCGGAGTTGGAAACGGCCGTGCAGTGGGCCTATGAGGCGTGTGCGAAGATCGGCTTCGAGGGGGCGCATTATCGCAAAGATATTGCGGCGCGGGCGCTGAAGAAGAACTAGCACGGCGCGCATGCAATTTGCCATGTTATCAATCTTAAGTTGTCATCCTTAGCGAAGCGAAGGACATATGGATTTGCTCACGGCGCCGAAATGCATAGGTCTTTCGCTTCGCTCAGGATGACAACTGAGGTTTTAATTTACTTTGATGGGAATGGGCGCAAAGCAATCATGACCAAGCCACTGGTTTCAATCGTCATGGGCAGTGACTCCGACCTGGAGATCATGCGCGAAGCCGGAAAAGTCCTCGACGAATTCGGAATCGCATACGAGATCGATGTAACTTCAGCCCATCGCTCGCCCGATCGCACGGCAGATTTCGCGCGCAAAGCCGCTGGACGCGGCATTCGCGTGATCATCGCCGGAGCGGGCGGAGCGGCGCACCTGGCGGGCGTAATCGCGGCGCACACAACCTTGCCGGTCATCGGCGTCCCCATCCCTTCCACTTCTCTTCAGGGCATGGATTCCCTGCTGGCGACCGTGCAAATGCCCGCGGGGATTCCGGTAGCGACCGTCGCCATCGGCAAGCCAGGCGCAACCAATGCCGGGATCCTGGCTGCGCAAATTATTGGCGTTGCCGACGCATCCATCGCGAAGAAATTGGAAGCTCACAAAGAGAAGCTCGCGCGCGGCGTGGAAGAAAAGTCGAAGAAGATGAAAGCGACGTTGAAGGACTGACCGAAGTTTGTGTGGTGGCGGCCTGCCCCGCAACACGGGCCGAAGCCCCGTCACGACACACTCACAGCTTCAGATTTTTCAGATATTCCCGGAAATCCCCGCCCAGATCCTCGCGTTTCAGCGCGAACTCAACCGTGGCTTTGAGGAAGCCGAGTTTGTCGCCAGCATCGAAGCGGCGGCCTTCGTACACGTAGGCGTACATCTTCTCGCGCCGGAGCAGCCCGCGCAGCCCGTCCGTGAGTTGCAACTCGCCGCCCGCGCCGGGCTTGATGTCCGAAAGGGTTTCGAAGACCGCCGGCGTCAAAATGTAGCGCCCGATCACGGCCAGATTCGAAGGCGCATCCGCGAGCTTCGGCTTCTCCACCAGATCGAGAACTTCGAAAAGTTTGCCACCGGAGCCCGCAACCTCTTTCGCCTTCAGCACGCCGTAAGAAGAAATCGCCGCCCCATCGACCACCTGCGTCGCGATCACGGAACAATGCTTCTCCTCGAACACATTCATCAACTGCTTGAGCACCGGCACTTTCGCATCGATGACGTCATCGGCGAGCAGCGTGGCAAAGGGTTCGTTGCCAATCAATTCCCGCGCGGTGAGCACCGCGTGGCCCAGGCCGAGCGCCTCCTTCTGACGCACGTAGGCCACGTGGATCATGTCCGAAATCTGGCGCACGATCTTGAGCAAGTCGTGCTTGCTTTTTTCTTCGAGCATCTTTTCCAGCTCGTAGCTGACGTCGAAATGATCTTCGATGGCGCTCTTGCCGCGCCCGGTGATGATGATGATCTGGTCGCATCCGGCTGCCAGCGCCTCTTCCACGCCGTACTGAATGATGGGCTTATCGACCAGCGGCAGCATCTCTTTCGGTTGAGCTTTGGTGGCCGGAAGGAAGCGGGTCCCCAATCCGGCGGCGGGAAAAATCGCTTTGCGAACTTTCCGGATCTTGCGGCGGTCGCCATTCTTTCGTCGTTCGTCCATCGGGCTCCTTGCGGAATCATTGTAACCGCTGGAGTTTATAGTTGGACTGCTTCTTCCTGCGCTTCCAGTTCTTCCAGCAAATCGCGCAGCGTTTGTAGTATTCCTCCGGCGCTGTCGATCTTAATCGAAAACTTCAGCGTACCGTCCGGAGTAAATTGCGTGCCGCGCTGCGACGCCACAAAACGCGCCAGCTTTCCCGGATCAACTGAAGCATTCGGGCTGAACTTGATGTTCACGAATTCGCGCTTGCGCTCAATGGCGTTGGCGCCGACCCGCATCGCCTGCAGCCTTAGCGCGGCGTAATCGAGCAGGTTGCGCACCGCGCTGGGCGTCTCGCCGTAGCGATCGATCAGTTCCGAGCGCACGTCGTGCAACTGCGACTCGGTCTCGACTCCCGCGACGCGCTTGTACATGCGCAGGCGTTGGTTCTCTTCCTTTATATAGTCGGACGGAATGCGGATGTTGAGACCGAGATTGAGCTGGATCTCCGTGACTTCAACGCCCGCTTCGCCCTTCATTTCGCGCACGGCGCGCTCCAGCATCTGCGTGTAAAGTTCGAATCCTACCGCTTCGATGTGGCCGCTTTGCTCTCCGCCAAGAAGATTTCCCGCGCCCCGCAGTTCGAGATCAAGCGCGGCGATCTTGAAGCCTGCGCCGAGATCGGAGAACTCCTTGAGCGCGGCCAGGCGGCGGCGCGCGATCGGAGTCAACTCGATCTCCGCGGGCAAAAGCAGGTAGGCGTAGGCGCGCCGGTTCGAGCGGCCAACCCGTCCGCGAAGCTGATAAAGCTCCGACAAACCAAGCCGGTCGGCCCGATTGATGACGATCGTGTTGCAGAGCGGGATGTCGAGGCCGTTCTCGATAATCGTGGTCGAAACCAGGATGTCGGCTTCGTGATGCATAAACTTCAGCATCACTTTTTCCAACTCCCCTTCGCTCATCTGCCCGTGACCCACGGCGATGCGGGCGTTCGGAGCCATGGCTTGAATCTTGGCCGCAATCTCCCAGATCGTCTCGATGCGGTTGTGCACGAAATAAACCTGGCCACCGCGATCGAGTTCCTGTTCGATCGCGGACTGGATAAGCTTTTCGTCCCAGTTCGCGACCACGGTCTGAATTGCCATGCGATCTTTAGGAGGCGTTTCGATCACGCTCATGTCGCGCAGCCCCACCAGCGACATGTGCAGAGTGCGCGGAATCGGCGTCGCGGACATGGTGAGCACGTCAACCTCAGTGCGCATCTGCTTGATGCGTTCTTTGTGGCGCACGCCGAAGCGCTGCTCCTCATCCACCACCAGCAGGCCGAGGTCGGCGAACTTCACGTCCTTGGAGAGCAGGCGGTGGGTGCCGATGAGGATGTCCACTTTGCCGGCTTCCACTCTTTGCAAAATTTCCTTGATCTGCCTGGCCGTGCGGAAGCGGCTAATCATTTCGACTGTGATTGGGAACGGCGCGAATCGTTGCTTGAAGGTTTCGCAGTGCTGAAATGCGAGCACGGTGGTGGGCGCGAGCACGGCGACTTGCTTGTTGTCGCTCAGGGCCTTGAAGGCGGCGCGCATCGCCACTTCAGTTTTGCCGTAACCAACGTCGCCGCACAGCAGGCGATCCATGGGGAGTTGCGATTCCATGTCGCGCTTCACGTCGGCGATGGCCTGCGCCTGGTCTTCGGTCTCGTTGTATTCGAAGGCGTCCTCAAACTCCTTCATCCACTCCGTGTCGGCTGGGAAGACATGACCCTGCGCGGCCTGGCGCTGCGCATAGAGTTTGAGCAACTCGCCGGTCATGTCCTTCATCGCCTTGCGCACGCGGGCCTTGGTCTTGCCCCAGGCGGCGCTGCCGAGATGATTCAGAACGGGCTTCGCGCCCTCCGACGAACGATATTTCTGAACCAGATCGAGCCGAGTCAGCGGAACGTAGAGCCGGGCAGCCTCGGCGTACTCCAGCAGCATGAACTCCGCAGCGCCGTCGCCCTGGTTAATTTCCTTCAGACCTTGATACTGTCCAATGCCGTGCTCCACGTGGACCACGTAGTCGCCGACCTGCAAATCGCGGAAGTCGGAGAGGAAGGCCGAGACCTTCGATTTCTGCCGTTGCGGCCGCGACGCGACCAGATCCGATTCGTCGAACAGATCGCGCGCCCCAAAAATCGCGAGATGCGCTTCCGGCAATACGAAGCCGTCGGGAAGGTAAGCCTTCAGCAGCGTTGTGGTGAAAACGTCGCCGGCAAAATAGGAAGTTTCGTCGGCATAGCTTTCTCCGCTGCGCGTGCGGCTTCCCAGGCGATACGAAGTGTTGTACTCGGTGAACATATCGGCGAGGCGCTCGACCTCTCCCGTGTTGGGCACGGCAAGAATTACCTGCGTGCCGCCGCCGACCAACTTTTGAACCTGCTCGATCATGGCTGGAACCGCGCCGTGGAAGCGCGTGGCGGGCTGGGAAAGAAAAGCCGCTTCCGGGCTTTCCTGGTGGGCCTCGCGCGCCATCGCCAGATATTCGAAATCGGCTCCGGAGAGCGCCGCGGTTTTTTCCCGCCAGATTTCCGGCGTCAGATAAAGATCGGCGGGACGAACCAGATTTCCCACTCCGCTGCGCTCGTGCGCTTCTTCAATCCGGGCCCAGACTTTGTCGAGCTCCTGCACGAGCGCTTCGGGCTCGTCGAGAATCACCCGCGCTTCCGGAAGCAGCCCGAAAATACTGCGGTCGGCGCCCGCCACCGGCGCGTAGAACTCCCAGCCCGGAAAGACTCCAGCGCCGGAGTCGCGCACCGCTTGCTCCACAATCTCCGGCGATCCCGTAATGCGTTTCCCCGAGAGCCGCGCGTTGATCGAACCGAGCAGTTCTTCCGTGACCGGCGTTTCCGTCAGCGGCAGAAGCAACGCTTCATCGACTGGGTTTGAAGACCGCTGACTCGCCGGGTCGAACTTGCGCATGGATTCGATTTCATCGCCAAAGAACTCGACGCGCACCGGGCGGTCCGCTTCCGGCGAGTACACATCCAGAATGCCGCCGCGAGCCGCGTACTGTCCCGGCATCTCCACCACATCGGTCGCGGTGTAGCCAACCGTGTTCAGGCGCTCCAGCAATTTCTCCAGGTCGAAAGTTTCACCGCGACGCAGAACCCGCGCCAGGTCGGCATAGTACTCGGGGGAACGAAGAAGAATTGTGGTGGCAGTTACCGGCGAGATAACGATCGCGGCGCGCCCCGTCGCAATCTTCCACAACGCCGTCGCGCGTTCTTCCTGAATCTCGGGATGCGGCGACAAATTCTGGAAGGGCAGCACATCGCGCGCCGGAAGGGTCACAACCGAGTCTGGATCGGCGGCTCCGGTCAATTCGCAGAATGCGCGCAGCACCGGCAGCAACTCTTCGGCAGCGCGGTTGTCGGCCACCACCAGCACAAACGGACGCTCGACCGTGCGTCGCAATAAAACAACGATCAGCGCCTTGGCCGCGGCCGACAGTCCAGTGACACTCATCCGCCCCGCGCTCTCCCGCAGATGGGAGGCGGCACGCGTGAAGGCAGGTAATTGTTCAACGTCCGCGAAAATTTCGCGGACGAACGGCAAAAGCATTTCCTCTTGATTCTACCAAGCCGGAAGGAATAGGACTGTGTAGACGAAGCCGGAACGACTAGCGACCAACGACTGTTACGCTACTTCCGCAGCAACGGCCGCGTGAGGCACGTCGGCCCGCCCGCCCCGTTGATGCAGATCTCCGACCCCGGAAACGTGCGCACGTCAAAGCCGGCGTCGCGCAGACGCTGATTTGTCCTGGCGTTTTCTTCAATCGCAATCAGGCGCTTCTGGCCGAGCGCGAGCACGTTGCAGGCAAGCGTCTCGCGCTCGCTGTATTCAATCTCAATCAGCCGAAACCCGCGCTCCTTCAGCAGTTCAACGGTCTCGACCGCGAGCCACGGCAGATCGACGAGAATGGTCTCGTCATCGAGCATGCTCATCAACGACATCAGGTGTAGACACGCAGATGGCCCCGGTCCGTAAGGCAGCGGCGCGGACAGCACCTCAACATGTTTCAGGGAATCTTTTGAAGACAGCAGCGTCCGCATCTGCTCGATCCCCGCTTTGTTGGTCCGATAGCCCTCCCCGATCAGCAGCGTTTTTGAATCAAGCCACACCATGTCGCCCGATTCGGTAGTCCCGGGCAACCGTATCTCGCCGAACACCGGAATGCCCAGTTGCCCACAAAAGGTCGCGTGCGCCTGCGCCTCCGCCACGCGACTCCTCTTTGCCGGATTCATCAGGACCAGACCATAATCCGTGGCCAGCGACGCGTCGTGCACATAGATGGCATCGAGCGTAAGCGATTCGGATGGGGGCAGACTCACGACCTCGGCGCCGCCCTCGCTGAGCATCCGGCACAGAATCTCATGCTGCGTCTGCCCTGCCTGAAAATCAGGAGCGTGCTGAAATCCGAGCTCCTGCCATGCCGCGGCTTTCCTGGAAACACCCCACCCCGCATTGCCCGGCGGACACACCATCACCCGCAGCAGTTCGCCAGTCGTGGAATGTCCGTTGAAATTCTCGGAAGGCACAAGCGAGGGCACAAGAAATATTTCTGGCACGACGGTAGTCTCGCTCTAACCGGCTGCGGAAAAACTCGGGTTTCGTATCAGGACATCGCTGCAGCAATGCCGTAAAGCTCTCGAAATCAGCGCCCTTTAGAGGCTGGGCATCGAAATCCGACTTTTCCGCGGCCTGCTAAGAAATCTAAAGAAAGGCAGCCAAAAACGCAATGCGGGGACAGGCGGGGACAAAGGCCAGAACCAAAGACAGCCTTCCGCTGTCGGCCTCCCCAGCCGGTAATCTACATTATTGCTTGCCTAAACACTCTCCTATGATGTACATATCAGCGGTACTTCGTCCCAACAAGGTGCTCAAAGTTCAAGCAGCGAGTCACAAAACGCGCACTTTGATTCTCGCCTTCCGCCACGATGCGGAAGATCCCAGGAGCTTTATGAAAGCGACTCTGCGTCTGTTCTGTTTCGCGGTCATGTTCTTGCTTGCCCGCCAACTTGGCTTTGCCCAGGGCGCCGCCACCGGCGACCTCCACGTCAGCGTGAAAGATCCGAAGGGCAGCGTCGTGACCAACGCCGCGGTCACCGCGCGCAATGTGGCCAAGGGCGTGGAACGGGCCGGCAGCAGCGACGGCCAGGGCGGCTACAGTGTGCGTCAGTTGTCTCCCGGCACGTATTCCGTCATCGTGGACGCGCCCGGCTTCACCAAGCAAGAAGTCACCGGCGTCACGCTCACCGTCGGCGGGTTGGTGGAGTTACCCGTCGCGCTCACGGTCGCGGGCGGCAAGGAAATCGTCGAAGTCAGCACCCAAGCCGAGCTCGTTGAAACTTCGCGAAGTTCCACCACCGACACCGTCGGCGAGCGCCGCATCGACAATCTGCCGACCAACGGCCGCAACTACATCAACTTCACGCTCACGGATTCGCAAGTCGTCCGCGATAACACGCCCAACACCGGCGCCGCGCCCACCTCCGGCCTCAACATGAGCGGCCAGCGCGGCCGTTCCAACCTGGTCAACGTCGATGGCGCCGATGCCACCGACAATTCCACCAACGGCGTGCGCTCCACCGTCTCGCAGGAAGCCGTGCAGGAATTTCAGATCATTACCAACAACTACGCCGCCGAATACGGCCGCGCCGCCGGTGGCGTGGTCAACATCATCACCCGCTCCGGATCGAACGATTTCCACGGCAACGTCTACGGATACCTGCGCAATCGCGATTTCCAGGCCATCAACCCCTTCGCAGCCTGCCCCACTCCGCCCTGTTCCAACCCGGCCTACACGCGCGTCCAGGCTGGCGCGGCCTTCGGCGGGCCGATTAAGAAAGACAAGACTTACTATTACTTTTCCTACGAAATCACGCGACGCCACGAGACGGGATTCTCCAGCATCGGTGATGGCGGACTTCCCTACTGGCAGCTTCAGCCATTTGACGCCACGAGTATTTTCGCTCCGGGCGCCCCTGCGGGAACGTTTACCATCGACGTGACGCCGCAGCAAGCGCAGTTCTTGCAAACACCGGGCTTGCCGTCCCCTGTAGCGCAGCAGTACGCCTTTCTAGCTGGAGGATCATCTGGCATCGCTTTGACCGGAGCCTACCCTTCGTCTTTTGCGTTGCTGGCGCAATCAGGCGCTATCCCAACGCCTGCCAACGGCACCAGCCCCCTTACGCAATTCCCTACTTCCTGCAACAGTACTAACACGCTCTGCAATGGGCTGCCAGCCTCGTTCCTAGAACTCAATCAGCAAGTGGGGAATTTCCCGGTGTTCGAAGGAACGAGCCTCTACTCGCTCCGTCTTGACCACAACCTGGCCAATAACAACCGCCTGACCCTGCGAGCAAATGTGAGTCCGAGCACCGTAACCGGAATCGAGGTCAATGGCGAAAACCAGGTGTTTGGGCAGAACGCGTTTTCGCGAACGTCCCAGCAGACCTATCGCGATGCTGCCGGCATGTTTCAGGACACGTGGACCGTCGGCAACAACCGGATCAACGAGTTCACCTTCCAGTATGCCCGCCGTGGCCTTGCATATTTTTATTCCAGCTCGCCGGGTGGTTCCGATATAGGGGTGGACATCAACGGCCTCGCCTACTTTGGCCGCGAACCCTACTCCTACATTCAGCGCACCGAACAACGCTACCAATTTGCGGACAACTTCTCCTGGACCCTGGGCCGTCACGACACCAAGTTTGGCGTGGACTTCAATTACATTCCCATCAGGGCTACTTTCACGGTCAACTATGGCGGCGTGTACAGTTTTAACGCCCTCCCGGCCTCGCTTTTCGGCTTTCCCGCAAGCATCCCGGGTATCGGCAACGTCCCCGGTTTTTCCGCCGTCCAGTCCTATGGTCTGGGAGTCCCGGAAGACTCCATACAAGGCTTCGGAAATCCACGGGATTCGTTCTCGAACAAACCCCTCGGAGTGTTCTGGCAAGACGCTTGGAGGGTGCGCCCTAACCTCACTCTGAACTATGGCATTCGTTACGACGTTGAGTTCCCGCCGCAACTGGCGGCGCCTACGGGAGTGGCTCTGGCCGCGTACAACTCTTTGGGCTTGCAAAAGGGGATCAAGACGGACGCTAACAACGTCCAGCCTCGTATCGGTTTGGCGTTCGATCCGAAGGGCGACGGCAAGACGGTGATCCGCGCCTCCTACGGAATGTTCTATGACCACCCGCTGCTGGGCCTCTATTTTCTCGGCGATGCTTCCGACGGCTCCAGAAGCGGCCAGTTGCTTTTCTTCCTAAGCGGCCCCTGCGGTGAGAATGCAGCCAATATCAGCCCGCTGAACATAAGCTCCACCAATATCTTCCAGGGCATTTTGGGAACCCCCGATTGCCTGCCTGGGGGACTGGCTGGGGCGCTGGGATACCAAGCCGCGTCTCCACCGTCGTCGGCTTGCCGCGGGGAGGCCAACCCCCAACGCTTCGATCCGTGTCTTCCTAATTCGCCGTTCCTCAACCAGGGCTATTTGTCACCATCCGGGGGATTTCCTCTCATTCAACAGCCTTTTGGCTACCCGGTGGCCAAGAACTTCGTCTACGCCTATTCGCAACAAGCCAATTTCTCCGTGGAGCGTGATTTGGGCGGTGGTTTTTCCCTGAACCTGGCCTACAACTTCAACGGCGGACGCCACCTGAACCGGCCTATCAATGCCAACCCGGTGCGCGGCGACTTGCTGGTGAAGAACTGGCAAGCGGCCGTGGCGGCCGCTACCGTCGCAGGCATCCAGCCCAGCGACCCGAACTTCCCTAGTAACCCACTTTTCGTGGGCACTCAGGACCCCACAGTATTCGCACCTTGCGGCGCCAATCCAGCGGCGGGTGTACCAGGCCAGTTTCCGGCTTATGTGCCGGCGGCTTTGGTCAGTTTCTTCCGCCCCTCGGGATTCAACCCGTCATTGATGGGCGTATTCGGTCCTTGTGTGCCCACCGCAACCGCTTTGCTGCAGGCCACCGGCCTCAACGCCGCCTGCAACCCCGCTACCCTCGCCAACTGCGTGCCCTTCAGCGACATGGACGCCAATTACTCCAACGGCAGCTCCATTTATCATGGCCTTAGTGCCAACCTGCGCAAGCGCTTCAACCGCCACTACGAATTCCTCGCGTCGTACACCTGGTCGCATGCCATTGACGATTCCACCGACCTGGAGTCGCCGCTCGCGCCCCAAGATAGCTTCCATCCAGAGCTGGAGCGTTCCAACTCGCTTTTTGACCAACGCCATCGCTTCGTCTTCAGCGGCGTTTACCAAAGCGGCCACTTGGACGGCAATGGTTTTGCCAGCAAGTTCTTCAGTAACTGGACCCTTGCGCCCATCATCGAAGTGGCCTCGGGGCGCCCCTTTAACCTCACCACAGGCGGGGACGATAATTTTCAGTTCGTGACCAGCGGCGGGCGGCCTAACATCGTGCCCGCAGGCACGCCCACGAACGGGTGTGGGTACCCGACGTACGCCTCAAAGGTTTCGCCCTCAGGCTTTTTCCAGGAGCCCTGCTTCGCCGACCTGACCCCCGCCCAGCTCGCCCAGCCCGACGCCCTGGTCTTACTCGATGGCAGCTTCCCGCGCAACGGCGGGATTCAACCCTGGACGATCTTCAACGATCTGCGCGTCACCAAGCGCATCTACTTCGGTGAGCGCTTTAACATGGATCTCAGCGCCGACACCTTCAACATCGCCAACCGTTACAACGTGGCGGCCGTAAGTCCGCTCTTTAGCAACGCCGGTCAGCCCGCCGCCGCCTATGACCCACGCCAGTTCCAGTTCGCGCTGAAATTGAACTGGTAAAGTCACTTTGCGGCAGTTACGCGAGGAATGCTTTGAGTGGGAGTATCAGGAGGCTTTGTATCACGGCATCGCTTTAGCGATACCACAAGCTCTTCAAAACCAGACGCCGCTTTAGGGGCGGGGCGTCGTTCCGTTCCAACCTACAAGCCCACGTGTGCAAAAAGAAAAGCCGCAGCAAACCTGCGGCTGTCCTCCAGTCTTACTCTTGCGCCCTTTTGCCGGATTACTGGTGCTTGTCTTTGTAAATGCTCTTGCTGATCCGGTTCTGCTGACGATTAATCCCTTTCTGCTCGGCCTTGGTCAGATGGCCGTTATGCTGCGCCATGTCCCTCTGTTCACGGTTCTGCACGCTGGTCTCGCGCTTCTCCAGGTTGGACGCTTGCTGCGAGTTCAATTTCCCGCTCTTGATGCCGTTGCCAATGCGCTGTTGCTGGTTTTCCTCGCGGCGGTTCACTTGATTGACGCGCGGATGGCCAGGATCGACAACGCCAGGGCCCGCGCCCGAGGCGGCTGAGGTTTGAGCAGAGGCGGAACCGGCAAGCATAAGTCCCCCGACCGCCAGGATTAACAGCGACTTAGGAAATGTATTGTTCATGCAGATAGAAACCCCCGCTGAAAGATTAGTTGCAGCAGGGGCCGAATGACGAGGTTGCTTAAGTGACAGCCCGCAAGTTACCAGCTTAGCATAGGCCGCACACTAATCCGCCCCACCCGCTACCGTCGCACCGCCATTAGTCGAAGTCGATCTTCTCGAATCCCAAACCCTGCAACAGACCTCGGATCGTCGAAACTGCATTCTCCTGCGCTGTTCGCAAAATTCCATCGGCCAACGCGGCCTCTTGCAGCTGACGTTCCGCCTCCTGGCGCACTTGCGTTTCCAGATTCGGATCGGTCGGTACCAGCAACCCAGTTTGCCTGGAATACACCCGCGTCTTCGCGCTGTCGAGCCGGGTGCTGAACACCTGCGCCGCGGGAAGCTGCAAGTGAATCTGCTTGCCATCCACTCTGACGTCGTCCAGCTTTAGATTCGAAAAATCAATGCCGGCGACCACTTCGCCATGCACGATCATCAAGAGGCGATCTCCCGTCAGAAAATCCGGTAGAAGGGGATTGTCTTTCGCGCCGGTCACCAACTTGTCCATGGTGTAGACCACGGTCTCCAGCCGCTGCAGCCGCTGAATGCGGTTGACCACAGTGGGCTGGCTTACATCAATGCTGACGGTTCTGCCTGTCACCGCCGACAACATATGGCTCAACAGGGCCCTCCCGGAATTCCGCGACAGCATCAACCATCCAAGCGAACCAACAAACAGCACCCCGAGCAGCAGCCCGACAATGAGCGCGAACCCAACCGTCGGAGAGGTTCGACCAAGTCCAGGAGCAGATTCAGAAGAGTGAAGTCCCGCATCGGGATCGTGAGTCATCTTATAAGGTTATCACCGAGCGGACCGTCGAAGCCGGGCCAACAGCACAGCCGAATCCCCATCGTCAAAAAGCCGGAAAGAGTCTCCGCTCACACCATCTGAGATTACCCGCAAAAAAACAAAAAGCCCCTCGGACGATCCCGTCCGAAGGGGCTTGTTGAGCCGTAGAAGTCTTCAACACCAGCGCCCGCACGAAGCTCTGGACATGAAGTGCCCAGCCGTTCGGCCCGAGGTTGTCACCCATGTAGCCGGTACACTCTGTAACTCATGTCTCCGGGTTGGACCGGGAAGAATGGTGGGCGCAGTAGGATTTGAACCTACGACTTCCACCGTGTGAGGATGGCACTCTACCGCTGAGTTATGCGCCCAGTGAACGCGGTTTCTTCATTGTAACAAATCGCGGCTGCCGTTCCGGCATTCACTCACCCTCTTGACCGCCTGTGCCGCTCCCGGTAGCCTCTTTTTGTCGCCCTTTCATGGCCGCTTCCGACATTCCCGACGCTCGATCCGTAACTGATTCACGGGAAAACACTTCTGCGCGCCTTCCTGCCCCCGAAGACGTGCAACTTTCGTCCTCAAACGGGGTTTCTACTGATGTGAGCAGCGTGGCCATTGATCGCGGACCGCTGGATCGCGGGCTGCTGAACTTTGCCGGAGCGTCGGCGTCTCCGTCAGCGCCCGATGCCATGGCAAATTCCGTCGTTCATGCAGACGACAGTTCAGACCATGCCGTTTCCGACATCGACGCGATGCTGCGGGTGAAGACGGGCGACGAATCCGCCTTCGCTTACCTGGTGCAGAAATATCGCCGGCCGATGGTCGGCTTCATGCACCGCTTGTGCCACAACCCGTCGACCGCCGAGGAACTGGCGCAGGAAGTTTTTCTGCGCGTGTACCGCTCGCGCGCCACTTACGAGCCGAGCGCCAAGTTCACGACCTGGCTTTATCGCATTGCGACCAACCTGGCCGTCAACCACGCGCGCGATACGCGCCACGAGCGTCCGGAGAATACGCTGCGCCTCGATGAGCCGGACCGGGAAACGGGCTCGACGCCCGACCTGGCCGACGAGTCGCTCACCGCCGAAGAGCAGATCTTGAAGCGGGAACGGCTGGCGGCCATCCGCAGCAAAGTGAACGCGCTGCCCGAGCGCCAGCGCGTGGCGGTCATCATGCACAAGTATCAGCAGATGGATTACCGCCAAATTGCCGGCGTGCTGAAGCTCAGCGAATCCGCCACCAAGTCGTTGCTGTTTCGCGCCTACGAAACGTTGCGCGAACAGCTAAAAGAATTCGTTTCGGGGAAGTAGAGGAAAGCAGTATGAATTGCAACGAAATTCGCGAGCTGTTGCCGGATCTGGCCGCCGGCATGGACGCCGCAACAGTGCAGCCGGAGGTCGAGAAACACCTCGCATCCTGTGCCGGCTGTGCCGCCCATCTGCGAGACTTGCAGAAAACCATGGCGCTGCTCGATGAATGGCAAGCGCCCGAGCCGTCGCCGTATTTCGACACCCGCTTGCAGGCGCGGCTCCGCGAAGAAATGACCGAAGAAATGGCGCGGCCGCAGGCAGGATGGTTCCGTTGGCTGCGGCATCCGGCGTGGGCCATGTCGCTCGCTGCCGTAGTATTTGCTGGAGCGCTAGCGGTTGGCATCGGCAACAAGTCGTATATTTTTCAGACCGAAGCCATGCCGACCAACCCTCCGTCTCTCGGCCTGCCGGTTGAGCCAGGGACCGCCGTCGGCGACTTGCAGGCGCTGGAGAGCAACGACGAGTTGTACGCCGATTTCGATATGCTCGACGAACTTCAGGTGCAGGACGACGTAACCGCGAATCCGTAAGATTCGCGGGCAATGTAAGACCAGTAACAGGGGACCAAGTATGTTGGGCCGGGTAAAAACTGCGAGCTGTCTGGCGGCGTTGCTGCTGCTGACGCCCTGGCTTGCCCAACCCTCGTTCGCCCAAGACTGGCAACCGCAACGTCCACAGCAACAGCATCCGCAATCGCAACCCGCGGACGGGCAGTGGCACCACTTTCAGAAAGAAGGCCGTCCCAGCCCCAGCCGTCCCAATCAAGTCCGTCCGCCGCAGAACCAGCCCGGCCACGCTGGAAACTGGCTCCGCCGCTATAAGGATCTGCCGCCCGCGCAGCAGCACCGCGCGCTCGAAAACGATCCGCAGTTCCGCAAGCTTCCCCGGCAACAGCAAGCGCGGTTGCAAAGCCGGTTGCAGCATTTTTCCAGCCTGCCTCCAGAGCGGCAGGAGCGCGTGCTCAACCGCATGGAAACCTGGGAGCACCTGACTCCCGATCAGAAGCAGCGCGCGCGCCAGCTCTTTCAGCAGTTCAAGCAGTTGCCGCCCGGGCGCCGTGAGGCCGTCAACCGCGCCATCCGCGGCATGCGCGGCCTGACGCCCGCAGAGCGCGACCGGCTCATCAACTCCCAGCAGTATCAGCACTCATTCTCGCTGCAGGAACGCGTCATCCTCAGCGGGGCCGCCCATCTGCCGCTAGCCCCCGGCGACGGCCTGCAAGCCGGTCCGCCCGAAGAATAATTGGACCAGAAGACACGGAACAAGCGACACCCAGCGGGTGCCGAGTGGTTGTCTGCAGGAGGTCAGAAACTAAGAACTAAAAGCTGATAACTGATAGCTGACAGCTACCTACCTTCTGATCAGCGCCATCACCCATCCTGCGAGGAAGACTCCACCGACGAACAGGGCGAAGCAGTAGAGGCCATACCGCACCTGCTCCTTCGTCGAACTGCGCTGCGTGATGCCGAAGACTATCGAGGCAAACAGCGCGAACACTACCGCGGCCGAGAAGTGCGACAAGTTGATGGTCACGGTTTCTTCCCCAGCGCAATGTGATGCGCATCCGCCGCCGCGATGAAGTTCAGCAGGCCGGCCACGATCAGAAACGTCTTGCCATAATCCGCCGCGGCATTCGCCGCCATCACGTTGCCCCAGTCCATGATGCGTGCCAGAAAATAGAGCGCTCCCGAGCCCACGTCGCCGACAAAGCCAAGTATGTCGAGGATGTCGCCGCCGTTCGGCTTGTAAATCCGCCCCTGCATGCCGAGGCCAATCAGGAACATCGCCACCACCGACACCAGCAGCAGAATACCGCGCCCATAGCGCTTCAGCAGGATGTGCCCGCCGCCCGGAATCAGCCAGCCCACAATCGGCGCGACCACCGCCATGGTCGTGAGCGGATACTCCGGCTCCGTCACTGAAACTGCATTTCTTGATTTATCTGTCGTTTTATTCGTCGTTGGCTTGGCCATTCAGATGGTCACGATCTCTCGTTGAATTTTACCAGTAACCTCGGCGCTTCCCGGCCGCACCAGCACATTCACTTCCGAGCGCACGCCGAACTCGGGCAGGTAGATGCCGGGCTCGATCGAGAACAAGGAATTGGGCAGAATGCAGCGCTCGTCGTGAATTTCCAAATCGTCCATATTCGCGCCATTCGCGTGCACCTCGGTCGAAATCGAGTGGCCGGTGCGGTGGATGAAGTACTCTCCGTATTTCGCCTGCTGGATGTGGCCGCGCACCGCGTGGTCCACTTCCCATCCCGCAATCGGCCGATGGGCAGAGACGGCGTCCTGCACCGTCTTCACGCCGATATCGCGGGCCTCGCTCACAATCTTGAAAATCTCGCGCTGCCGCTCCGTCGGAGTCCTGCCCACAAATCCCATCCACGTGATGTCGTAGTAAACCGCGCCCGGCGTATTCTTTTTCGCCCACACGTCCAGCAGAACCAGGTCGCCTTCGCGGATCGGCGCCTGCCGGCTGGCGCTCGGCTCGTAGTGCGGGTTGCCGCTGTTGGCGTTCACGGCCACGATCGGCGGATCGTCGGTCACCATGTTCGCGCGCTGGAACGCTTCCATGAAAAATTGCTGAATTTCATGCTCGTACGCGCCGTCGCCGCTGCGCGCGCGCCGTCCTATTTCCTTGAAAGCCTCGGCGGTGACCGCGTCAATCACATCGCGCGCCGCGAAGTGCGACTCGATCTGTTCGTCCGTCAGGGTCGCTTCAAACTGCGCGATCAGGTCGGCCGCGCTGATAATGTTCTTGCCCAGCCCGCGGATCACGTCGGCCGTTCCGGCGTCTACCATGGAAATGGTGAAGACAAAATTGTTGGGTGAATACTGCATCGCCACATCTCGATAGGGGCCGAGCATCTGCTTCAAGCCGTCAAACAGTTCCTGCCATCCGGCGTACTGTTTTTTCGCTCCGGGCAAGGTATCCAGGTGTCCCGACTCGATCTTGTGGACCAGTTTGACGGGCTCGCCTTTGGCGGGGATCAGGTAGTACCAGCGCCGCGTAACCATGAGCCCTTCCGGGAGCCCGAGAACGCGATAAGAGATCGGGTCGCGATGGTGATGATCGTAGAAAAGCCAGGCGTCAATGTTGCGATCGCGCAAAGCGTGCTGGATGGCGGACAGATCCATATACAAACGGTTATTCTACACGACCGCTGGCGTCGGCGGATTTCGCTCGGGTGGAGACGGGGCTTGCCCCGACTAGCCTGCGCGTCACGCGACGCGGGGACTCAGTTCTTAAATGGGTTGAAGGTTCGGACGCCGAGTTGCTTGAAGTCCCGTTCATTTCTGGTCGCGACAATCAGACGATGGACGCGGGCTGTAGCGGCGATCATGGCGTCCTGCAGCAACTCTGGGGGCTTCTTATCCATAATGCGGCCCCATTCTCGAAAGCAGGCAATATCCATCGGGAGCACACGGTAGACTGTCGGCACACGACCAACCCAGCGTTCCAGTTCGTTCGCCTTCGAGGGGTCTTGACGTCGTGTCCGCTCGATCCCCACCTGCAGTTCTCCCAGCGTTACGGCGGAAACGAACAAACTAGCTTCTTCCATGGCGCTGATCCAGGCCGTCACCGCTCCGTGGGGACGCACTTTCCGCAGTTCGGAGATTATGTTGGTATCGAGCAGGTATTGATTCACTCGAACTCCACTACGGGACGGCTGCGCAGCTTGCCTCTCTCAAAGGTGAGGTCGTCACAGCGCGGTTCGGGAGCGAGCAACCATTCCTTGAGACTAGGCCGGGCAGCCTTTTGCAGCCTCTCCCATTCTTCGATCGGCACCAGAACGGCGGTCTTAATTCCGCGCCGGGTAACGACCTGGGGGCCCTTCTTGATGGTTGCATCCAAAAACTCGCTAAAACGCGCTTTCGCATCCTGCACTTGCCATGAAGCCAAGCGTCACCCCCTGCCCACAGTTCCATTATACTGACTAGTCATCTGTCTAGTCAACTATGACCTCGCGGCGAAGGGTTGAGCGGCGTCTAGAAAAGACGATTGCGCCGCACTGCAAGCTGCCCCCCTTTGTGGTAAAAAGTACTGTAATGCCAACGAACGCCTCTGGCAGTCTTAATCCGCAAAAATCAGGCACACCATGCTAAGGGCAATCTTCATTGCGCTCTCGGAGAGCCGGTCGCTGCGCGCGGTCGCCGAACACTCCCGGCTTGGCCAACGCACTTCCGCCCGCTTCGTCGCTGGCACCGAGGTCGCGGACGCGATTCGCGCCGCCGCCGCGATGAATCAAATGGGCGCCGGCGTCTCCATCGACAATCTGGGCGAGAACGTCACCAACGCCGATGAAGCCCGTGCCAGCGCCCAGCTATATAACCACCTGCTCGACGAAATTGCCGCCCACAAACTGAACGCGAATATCAGCCTGAAGCTGACCCACATGGGCCTGGACGTGGACGAGAACATGGCTTACGAAATCGTCCGCGGACTGGTCGCCAAGGCGGCCAGTATGTCGCCCAGGAATTTCGTTCGCGTCGATATGGAAGGATCGGCACACACGCAGCGCACGCTCGACTTCGTTCACGAGCTCCACCGGGTTCCGGGGAACGAGGACAGCGTGGGGGCGGTGATCCAGTCGTATATGCGGCGCGCCGAGGCCGACATCGAGAAGCTGCTCTCCGAGCGCATCCGCATCCGCCTCTGCAAAGGCGCATACAAAGAGCCCGAAGACATCGCCTTTCAGAAGAAGTCCGAGGTTGACTCGAGTTACGTGAAGCTGATGAAGATCCTGATGAAGAGCGGCGTCTATCATGGTTTAGCGACCCATGACGAGGCCATTATTAAAGCGGCCAAGGCCTTTGCCACGCGTGAGAACATTCCGCGCAACGCCTTTGAATTCCAAATGCTGCACGGCATCCGGCGCGACCTGCAGCAGGGTCTGGTGAAAGATGGCTGGGGGGTACGCGTCTATATCCCGTTCGGCACCGAGTGGTATCCCTACTTCATGCGGCGGCTGGCGGAACGCCCGGCCAATGTGCTGTTCATCGCGAAGAATCTTCTGCGGCAGTAAATCCTGTGGCTGTCGGAGGCTTCAGGCTGAAGAGATCGCGGCGCCGCCCGGCGCCCGGTGCCCGAATTTCGGAGTCCTGCGTGGAACAAATTCGCGCCGCCCAGCGTACCATATTCCAGGGAGCGTGTATTTAGGATCCTGTAGTTCGGAGGAAAAAGGCCATGCGCAGCACTGTCAAAGCAGTTTGCATTCTTGCCATACTCATCTTTTCCGCTGCCGGCAGCCTCGCGAAAACCGGCGCTGCGCCCGCCGACCACCGTGCCGCCGACCGCCATGGAGCGATCGTGATCGTCTTCCAAGACGGACACCGTCAGAATCTCGACATGGCCGACATCGCGCGCATTGAATTCAAGACTCCACTCATGATCGTCTTCAAAGATGGACGCCAGCAAAACGTTCCCGCAGCGGACATCGCGCGCATTGAATTCGAAACCCCCATGAGCGCTTCAACCCCCGGCCGGAACCACTTTTTGGGCAAGTGGGAGGTGGGTGACGGCAACGGATTCAATTTCTACATCACCCTCGAAGCCGACGGCGAGGCTAGCAAGACGCGGGGCGCGGCTCATGGCACCTGGACCGTGGTCGATGGAGAAGCGCGCATTAGCTGGGACGACGGCTGGCACGATGCCATTCGGAAGGTGGGCGAGAAGCACGAAAAGTTTGCCTATGAACCCGGCAAAACGTTCGACGATAAGCCGTCAAACGTCACCGCCGCCAGGAATACCAACCCCAGCCCGCTTTAGACGGAGCTGGCCCATGCGCTGGGTCTATAGCGAATCTAGGGCTGCTGTGGCCCCAGGCAGCTGCCGCGCCTCGCTCGGCTTGGACCCTTCGCTACGCTCAAGGGAGGCTCGCGAGGACGCCGGTCTTTACGCGAGCTGGGCACAGTAAAGCTGAATCCACCTCATCGACTTTGGCGAATTGAGCGTCAAAGAGCGGGTCTCGCTTTTGCCACATGCGGTTAGCGGTTAGCTCCTCAAAAACTGGCCAAAGCGGAGGCCTGTTTAGGCGTACAATAGTGGACGATGAGTGTTGTCGAAGACATGCGGAAGGTTCTCCAGGACTTCTTGGCGCCGGAGCTGCGCGCCGTTCAAGTCCGCCTCGATGCCATCGAGGAAAAGATGGACGCTCGTTTTGAAGCGATTGAAGAAAAAATGGACACCCGTTTTGACGCCGTAAAGAGCCGTTTTTCCGCTATCGAAGATATCGCCACGGCACGTCACAACGAGATTCTGGCAAAGCTCGATGGCTTAAAAAGCTCTCTCGAGCTGGACAAACGGGTCGAAAGGCTCGAGAACCGCCAACCGCAACATCCTTCCTAGCCGTCTCCGCAGCCGGGCTTTCCTCTACCCCTCCCACACAAACGCATCGAACACCCTAGTCGATTCAAATCCGATGCGCTTATAGAGCGCGATGGCGCGATCGTTGGCTTCGGTGACGGTCAGCGAGATGAACCGGAATCCGCGTCCGCGGAGATTCCTGGTTGTGGCGGCCAGCATGGCTTCGCCGAGGCCGGCGGAGCGGTGCTCGGGAAGCACGCAGACCTGGGTGATGTGTCCAACATCGGGGCGCACCAGCGAGCAGAGGATGAGCCCGATCAGCAAGCGAGTGCGGCGCTCGAGGACGATGAAGGATGCCCCGGGATCGAAGGTGCCGCACCCGGGGAAGCGCACGATGTTGTTAAGAAAGCGCAGCGAGCCGGTGAGGGTGCGATATTGATCGTTGATGTCGGAATCGACGTGGCCGCGGTAGGCGGCGGTGATCAGCGCCGCGGCAGCCTGGTATTCCTGCTCCGACCAGGGACGGATTTCGAACTGCGGCGGAAGCGGCGGCAGCGAAGCTTGCACATGCCGTCCGATCTCGAAATTCATGAAGACGCGGGGATGGCGGCTGAAGCCCTGTTGCAGAAAGGGGCGCGAGACTTCTCCGGTGGTGTGCGCCAGCAACTGCGCCTCCACGCGATGGATGCCGGGCGACTGTTGCAGGGTTTCGATGACGTGGGTGAGCAGGCGTTCTTCGACCTCGTGACGGTCGGGACTGCGGGCTCCATCGCGGACGAAGAGGTCGCCGATGACACCCTTGCTCTGCTCGTAAACAAAAAAGGAGTAGCCAAAAATACTGCCGCGCTCGATGGCGGCGTAGCCGGGGAGGATCCTGGCGTCCATGTAGCGCAGGATCATCTCGGCGGAGGTGGTGTAGTCCCAGGAGAGCGTGCGCCCCCACATGGCGATCTCATCTTCCAGCAGCGGGCGAAGGTCGGCGGAAGAGAAATGTCGGAGATCGAGGATTTCCATATAAGAGGGTCTTAGGTCTCAGGTGTCAGGTCTCAGGAAAAACATAGGTGCGCGGTTCTGCTTCCATTGTCGAGGCTGAGGCCTGAGACCTGAGACCTAACACCTGAGACCTGGTTTCCTGAGACCTGGTTTCCTGACACCTGCCTCCTATTCCTTTCCCACCCAGTACAGATCCAATTTCTGCTCGGGGATGCTGGTTAAGTATGATACTCGGCGTCCGGCAACGAGTAGGGCAACTTGCGCTTGCGTACCTTGTGCGGCAACCAGGACATGAGCTGCGGCGGGGACGTTTCCGCCTTCGTATGGCTGCGCCGGACGATTGAGATAGAACTCCAGTCCGTATTCCTGCTCGCGATTGACGTGATAGAGAGCGATGGGGACCGGCTCGTGCGAAAAGGCCTGAATGCTTTCGGCAATGGGACGCGCGGACTGAGTGGCATCGATGACGGGCGCGGCGAAACGAATGACAGCAGCGACGCTGACGACCACGGCGAACAGGGTTACGCGGCTCAACAGGAGGAGTCCGGCGCGGGAGAGCAGAGCGGCAGCGATGGCGAGCGCAAAGACGGCCGCAATGGCGGCGGCAACGTAAGTTCCGGTTCCCCACAGCAAATGGTGATTCTTCGCAACCGAGGCGGCGGACAGAGCGGCAAAGATCAGCAGCCCGCAGAGAACTCCATGAGCGGCGGCGAACAGCGGCGAAAACCTTCCTTCGTCCCGCGACCCCCGCGAGACCTCATCGCCCTCTGCGTTGAAGAATTTAACGCCCCCGCGGGTAGCCAGATACTCGGCCACCAACAGCGCTCCGGCGGGGACGGCGGGCAGGATGTAGCCGGGCAGTTTCGATTGCGATGCGCTGAAAAACAGAACGGGCACCAACATCCAGACGGTAAGAAACAGGGCCCAGGAATCTTCCGAACTTGAGAAAGCCTCTTTACCCTCCGACCAGATCAGGCGAGCGCGTTCGCCGACGGCCAGGATGAGCACGAGCGTCCAAGGCACCGTGGCCAGCAAGAATACGGGCACGTAATACCAGAAAGGCTCGCGGTGGTGATAGACGTCCTGCGAGAAGCGTAAGAGATTGTGTTCGAGGATGAAGAAACGGAAGAATTCCGGATTGCGCAGTTGGACGGCGATATACCAGGGCAGCGCGACTGCAAGGTGGAGCACGATGCCGGGGAGCCAGAGGGTGCGCGGGATGGTGCGCCAGTCACGCTTTATGGCGACGAAGAGAAAGATGATGACGCCGGCGAGGGCGGGTGCGACAGGTCCCTTGGCTAAAGTTCCGAGCGCCAGAAAAATGTAAAAAGCGGCAAGATAGATGTTCCGGCGGCTTTCGTACCAGGCGTACCAGCCGAGCAATGCGATAGCAAAGCAGGCGGCGAGCGGCATGTCGGTCGCGGCGGCGCGGGCAAATCCAATGACTCCGGCGCAACTGGCCGTGATGAGCGCGCCGTCGAGTTCACTGCCGGGGCGGAAGCGCCGGAGAAAAAAATAGATGGCTGCGATGAGCATGGCCGCGTCGAAGGCAGCGGGCAGGCGGGCAGCCTGATCACTAACCCCAGCTACACGGAACGACAGCATCGCCTGCCAGTAATACAGCACTGGCTTTTCGAGCCACGGTTTGCCTTGCAGCGTGGGCGTAACCCAATCGGAGCGAGCGAGCATTTCGCGCGCCACTTGCGCGTAGCGGGGTTCGTCGGCGCCGAGCAGGCCGAAGGCCCCGAGGCCATAGAAGAAAAGGAATCCGCAGAACGCCACCAGCAGCAGCACGTCGGTGCGGGTGCGCGGATTTGTTCTTTGCTTATTCATTCTCTGCTCATTCACCGAATGTCAGCCAGGGAATCTCGGGCAGTGCGGCGTCTGGCCAGGGCCCAAAGGCTTATGACAGTCCAGACGCCTTCGAGCACGACGAAGCCCACCTGAAAAGGATGGATCGCGATCCCCAAGAGGATCAGGGACCCGCCGGCGTTCAGAATGTTGTAGGCGGGACGGCGGGCGTCGATCCATCCCATTTGGTGGCCAGCGTAAGCGATCAGGATGAGGAGCGCTCCGACGAAAGAAATGAGTTGGCGGGTCAGGTCCATAGTTATCTCGGGCTGAGCGATCTCAGACTGCTTCGCTGGCGTTCGTTGTCCGGTTCATTAGGGGGTTGACGAGTTCGCGTTCAAGACTGCCGATTCTGCGAGCAGGCGATCCACAATTCGGGACACGGCAACGGCCAGAGGTCCTTCGATCGAACATCCGCTCGCGCATTTGTGGCCGCCCCCGCCGAAATATTCAGCCACGGTCGAGACATTCACCTCACCTTTGCTGCGTAGGCTGATGCGATAGCGGCGATCGGGGAGTTCGCGAAAGAAGATGGCGACCTGCACGTCGGCCATGGAGAGCGCGTAGTTCACCAGGCCCTCGCAATCTTCCTCGCGGGCGCCGAAGCGCTGCATCTGTTCCCGCGTGACCCAGATCCAGGCCAGCGGGCCTTCGCGATGCAGGTTGGAAAGCGCGGCGCCCAGCAGACGAAGCTTGGCGGTGGAATGTCCAAAATAGATAGGGCGCGCGCAATGCGCGGGGTCGGCCCCGGCAAGCACGAGTTCGCGCGCCACGGTGAAAAGTGTGCTCGTTGGTGCCTTCGAACATGAAAGATCCCGTGTCGGTCATGAGCGCGGTGTAGAGGCAAGTGGCAATATCGCGATCCACCGGGACGCAGGCAAGGCGGGCAAGACGGAAAATGAGCTCGGCGGTGGCCATCACCGTCGAATCGATCCAGTTGATGTGGGCGAAATTGCGGCCGCTGGCGTGATGGTCAATGTTGATGAGGAAACAGTTTTCGAGGCCCTCGAGCAGCGTGCGCCCGATGCTGTCGCATTCGAGCAGGATGACCGCATCGTTCGAGGGAACAACATCGGCCTGAATGACGCGGTGCGCGAAGGGAAGGTTCTGGTAGATACGGGGAACGCCGTCGTGCGTGACGACTTCGGCGTCTTTCCCCATGACGCGCAGGATCTGGCCACAGGCAAGGGCGGAGCCAATGCCGTCTCCGTCGGGCCGGGCGTGCGAGGTCACGACAAAGCGGCGACGCGCCCGAATTTCTTGTAGAACCCGGTCTAACATGAAGTGCTCTTCGCTCTCAAGTTCTCAGTTCCCAGTTCTCAGTTTTCAGTTCTCGGTTTTCGGTTCTCAGTAAGCACCCTGGCGCTTCTCACTGAGAACTACTCTTAGGGGCTGGGCTCTGCATCCTTCCGGCGGCGCTTCCTGGCGCGGCCGAGAAGCTCATCCACTCGGCTCTCTAATTCATCGGCACGATCGATCTGGAAATAAAGTTCCGGAGGGTGGCGCAGGCGCAGGCGTTCCGCGAGTTCGTGCCGGAGGTAGTTCCTGGCAGCGGCCAGGCCTTCGAGCGTGCGCTCAGCCTCGGCCTCATCGCCGGCAACGCTGACCATGACGTGCGCGGAACGCGCGTCCTCGGCCATGCGCACCGAACTGACGCTGGCCAGGCCGATGCGAGGATCGCCCAGTTCGCCTTCGAGCATGGTTTCGATCTCTTCGCGGATGGCCGCGCTCAGTCGTCCCCGATGATATTTCTGCCCACGATGCTCCAAGCCACACCTCGAATGGAGAAAACCTTTGAGGATATCAGAAAAGTCAGATCCGGGGGCGTCGCGCCGCTCCCGGAAAATCGGGTGGTCGGGTCATCGGGTCATTGCCTTTGGCCCTTGACTTTCGATCGCCCGATGACCCGATGGTCAGATGACCCGATTTGATCTCATCACAGAAACTCGACGAACGCGTCGGTGACTTCCGCCCCAGCGTTATTGGCGATGCGGGTGGCCTGGCGCTCCACATTTTTCATCAGGCCGTCAAGATAATCGCGAGAGTGGGAGACGCTGACCACGCCGATGGTCGCCTGATTCCAAAGAGGGCCGGGGTCGAGTTCGGCGACCGCGATATTGAAGGAGGAGCGGAGACGATCTTTCAGGCTGCGCGTGACTTGACGCTTGTCTTTGAGCGAGTGCGCCGCTTCGATGCGGAGTTCGAGGGTGAGGAAAGCGATCATGAATGATGTATAGCGTAACCCATAGTAAACAAGCGATCCAATGCCGGTAGGGACGGGGCTTGCCCCGTCTCAGGCGCGGCCAGCCGCGCCTCCACGGAAAATTCAGCCACCGAAACCGCCCCCGACCAAAGTTTCCACCCTTTTTCCCGTTTATTGTGCTACACTGTGCTTGCTAAGTTTGACTCACAAGCAGTTGCAGGTCGGTACCGCCAACCAGCGTCAACCCCCTCTACAGCAGCGAATCACCTCAGCATATTTCAAGAAACAAGAATAGGAACATCAATGGCAGAACAAGGAACAGTGAAGTGGTTTAACGACGCCAAGGGCTACGGCTTTATCAGCCGTCAAAATGGCGAAGACGTTTTCGTGCATTTCTCAGCCATTCAAGCGGGCGGATTCAAAAGCCTGCAAGAAGGCCAAACCGTGCAGTTCGACGTGACCAAGGGCCCCAAGGGCTGGCAAGCGGAGAACGTTACCGCTGTCTAGGGTAAGACGCTGAGCAACAACCAGTGCCCGGGATTCGCAAGAATCCCGGGCATTTTTGCGTCTGGAACTGTGACCAAAACGACAGCTCAGCACAGATCGCCCCGGAATCTACTGCTGCATCAGGATGACTGGCGGGTGGCCCGGGCCATGGACGAGCCACCCTCATGAGAAGAGGTGGCGACGAGGCAATCTCGCCCGCCGCATTGCGGTGTGTGGTTAACCCATCCGAGCGGGCGCCTTTTCGACTACCCCGGCCGGCCCACTTTGCTCCGTGATTTTGAATCCGCGCCTTTTTGCTTCGCGCACAAAAGCTCCGCCCGGCACTGCCAGCTCCAACGGTGTCGCGCCCATTGGCGTCTCCTGCTTCGCCATCATTGCGGCAACGATTGAAATGTGCCAACCCGTCATGCGTTGCATCGCGGTAAATCCGGTAGTCTCATCGTAGTAATCGATGACCTCCACGACCGCCTCGGTGGGCTGCCCGTTTTTCTTTCCTTTCGCATGCGCCCGAATAATGCACACGTCCCGCACGTCGTCCACTCGCACTTGAGGTTCGAATAAAGCATTGAAGAGCTCGCGCGGAACCACTTCACCTCCGTTCACACGAACCGGTTTGAGGTCGAACAGCCCGAGGTCGGAGAAAGCCTTCAATTGCGCGAAGGTGCCGGGATATCGCAACACTTTGAGATCATAGGTGCGCAGCTTGCCTTGAAAAGTCCACGGCGTGGTCGAGGCGCCGCCGGCGATCAGAAACGCCTCCAGCTTGCCGATCGGCGGAATATCCATCATCTCGAATTCAGTGAAGCAGGGTGCGTGGAACAGTTTTCCATCGCGCAGGATGGTCATTCCTCCGTAGTACTCATTGGTCAAACCCTCGATGTTAAACGTCAGCGCGTAGTTCCAAGGGGGCTGCGGCTTTTGCGGCAGGCCACCGTCGTAGAGATACACATCCTCCGCAACGCCCACCAGTTCCATGGCATAGACTGCGAGGTTATTGCCCATGCCGGGTCCCATGCCGCAGTCGGGGATTACGCGCACCCCGGCGCGCCGCGCCTCCGGATCGAGCGCATGCTGCTGCCGGACGATTTCCGTGTTGCCGCCCATATCGCAGAACGACACGCCAGTTTCAATCGCCGCCCGGGTCAGGGCGAGATTGTAACGGTACGGCACCGCACTCAGCGCAACGTCGTAACCCTTCAGCGCGCGGCGCGAAGCACTTTCATCGCGGACATCCAACCCGATCGCATCGGCGATTCGGCTGCGCGCAAGTTGGTTCACTCTGTCCGCTGCAGCCTGCGCTCGTTCCTGATCGAAGTCGGCCAGCGTAACTCGCGAGGCCTCGCCAAAACGCGCCAGATCGTATGCCGCGGCGATGCCTTGCCGCCCGGCTCCTAGAACCAAGTATGAATAAGCCATAGTTTCCTTTCGTCGTGTTAGGAATTCGAAAGATTACTCGGCGCTGGACTTGCCCCGTACCTTATAGCCGACGATCAGCAGAAGCAGGCCCAGTACGCCCATCGCGATGATGATGCTGAGGAACGCCGCATAGTGCCCAAACTCAATGCCGGACGGCAGAAAGAAGACCACGAGCAAATCCATCACCCAGACCCCCAGCCCAAGGAAGATCAAGCTGGTGCCGGTTTCCCGTTTTTCCTCTATGTCCATCATGATTCCATTCTGAGTCTTGGTGTTTCAACCTGCCGTGATCTACATCACCTAAGGCGGTGCCGTTACTGGGAGGATACCTCCCTTCATTGTAACTTAGCTGCAATCCCTATCCGGTATTCTTTCTGCTCCAACTGTAATGCGTAAAATCGCGTAGAGGATTGTGTGCAAGACGGGCCGCGCAAAATGATAACTCCTCATTCTGACAGGGCAACCGATCCGTCGGATCGGATTGCAGCGAGGCATGTGTTCGAGACCAGGATCCAGATTCGTCTCCAGCGGGACAGCCGGAAACTTGGCCTGCAGGGCTGGACGCGCGATCTCAGCGAAAGTGGCATCGCGGCGTTCGTTGCCGAAGCGTTGCTGCCAGGCGAGTCGGTTACGCTTGAAATCCCCATGGGGAACTCCGGCAAACAGACGATCCCAGCCAGAGTTGTTCGTGCGCTGGGGACAGAATACGGATTTCAGTTCACAGCGCTGAGCGCTGAGCAGCGCAGGCAGATTCAGGCGACGCTGAAAGACCGCCCAGCGATGCCCTACCACACCGACCGACGACAACTCTAAAGTATTGCCAGCGATTCCCAAGGCGGAAGACGATGCTCGTGACTTAGGGTTATCATAGTGGATAGTGGCGGCGGTGGGCGGACGCGGTTAAAACCCCATTCAAGCAGTATTCTTGTGTTCAGCGGGAAGCTGAAGAGCTAAGCCAAGCGCTATCGACCTCATGCAAATGGTGATCGACGTCTTCGCGCAGATTTTCGGCACCCTCTGGGCGCACAAGCTGCGTTCGTTCCTGACCATGTTCGGCATCGCCTGGGGTGTCGGTTCCCTGTTGCTGCTGGTGGGCCTCGGCGAAGGTTTCAGAACCGGCAACCAGCGCAACCTCGCGGAGTACGGCGAAAACATCATCATGATTTTCCCCGGCCGCGCACCGGCCGTTCCGGGCAGCATGAATTCCGCCCGCGAATACCGGCTCACCTACCAGGACTACCTCGACATCCGCAAAGAAGCTCCGCACATTCGCGCCATAGCGCCGGTCCTCACCAGCAACGACGTGCATGCGGTCAGCGAGTTTGCCAGCGCCAGCGGCCAACTCAACGGCGTCGAACCACAGTACAATGGAATCCGTTTTCTCCCGCTGAAGGAGGGACGCTGGATCAACGACCTCGACGAAGCGCAGAAGCGCAACGTCGTCATTCTCGGCGATGAGATGACGCACCACCTCTTCCCCGGGCGTCCCGCCATCGGCTCGTTCATTTTGCTCAACGGCTATCGCTTCGAAGTTGTCGGCACTCTCAAGCGCGTCGGCCGCGGCGACGACAACATGACCAACACGCGCGCCTATATTCCTTTCCAGGTTATGCGCAGCGATTTTCCGCTCAAGGGCGAGGAGTCGTACGACGCGATTTCGATGATCTACTATCAGCCTCGCGTCGCCGACGAGCACCTACTCACTCAGAGTGAGGCTCGCCGGGTGATCGGCCGCAATCACCACTTCGATTATCACGATGAAGACGCCTTCGAGGGCTTAGACTTCGTCCAGCAAGCGAAAATGATGGGCACCATCTTCGATGCGATGAACGAATTCCTCGGCGCCGTCGGCCTGGTTACGCTCGCACTCGGCGCCATCGGCGTCATCAACATCATGCTCATCGCCGTCACCGAGCGCACCCGCGAAATCGGATTGCGCAAAGCCCTGGGCGCCACCAACCGCAGCATCATGCTGCAATTTTTCGCCGAAGGGGTTTTGCTTACGCTGGTCAGCGGACTGATCGGTATGGGCCTGGCTGGCGGCTTCATGGCGCTGCTCAGCAATTACAACGGTCCCGCCGGCTTCGATCCGCCGCGGCTGGTTTTCAAGACTGCGATCCTCGCTATCGCCAGCCTTACTCTCGCGGGCGTCGCAGCCGGACTCTATCCCGCGCGCAAGGCCGCCCGCCTGGAACCGGTCGAGGCTTTGAGGCAGGAATAATGTCCTTTGATCTCCAGCCCATTTTGAAAGGCGAGCTTCTCGAACTCAGGCCGCTTCGGCCCGAGGATTTTGATGATCTTTACGCTGTAGCGTCAGATCCGCTCATTTGGGAGCAACATCCGGCCAACGACCGTTACAAGAGGGAAGTTTTCACGGAATTTTTCCGTGAGGCCCTGGAATCCGGTGGTGCGTTGATCGTTGAATCCAAGGATGGCCAAATCATCGGGTCGTCGCGATTCCACGGATACGACAAAGAAAAAAGCGAGATCGAAATCGGCTGGACGTTCTTGGCCAGGTCTCGTTGGGGTGGCATCTACAACCGGGAAATGAAACGGCTCATGCTGCGGCACGCATTCAAATTTGTGAGCAGCGTTATTTTTATTATTGGTTCGCAGAATTTGCGCTCGCAGAGAGCCGTAGAGAAAATAGGCGGAGTTCGTGTGGGATCAAGGCGCGACGCGAGTGGCCGAGACGGCTTTGTTTACCAAATCACCGCGTCAACTTTCCTCGGCTCCGGTGAAGTCTTGAAATTGCAAATTACAAATCACAAATTGCAAATTTTATGATGCGCGACCTGCTCCACGAATCCTACGACGCCATGCGCCACAACCGGCGCCGCACCGCGCTCACCATGCTGGGCATGGCCTGGGGCATCGCAACCGTCGTCATGCTTCTCGCCTACGGCGACGGGTTCGGCCAGGCCATCGCCAATATCTTCAAGAATTTTGGCACCAAACTGATGATCGTGGTTCCCGGCCGCTCCACCATGCAGGCTGGTGGCCAGAAGGCTGGCGTGCCGCTCCACATCACACTCGACGACCTCGACCTGCTCTCGACCAACATCCCGCAGATCACGCACATCACTCCCAGTTGCAGCAAGGATGCGACCGTGCAGTACGACACTCGCTCTTACACCATGAGCGTCGACGGCGAATATCCCAACACGTTCGACATCCGCGCTCTGACGCTCGCGCAAGGACGCTTCTACAACCCCGAGGATCAGATCCAGCACGCGCGCGTTGCCGTCATCGGTTCCGACACCAAAGAGAAACTTTTCTCCGGACGTAACGCCCTGGGCGAACACATCCGTGTCGATGGCATCAGCTTTGAAGTCGTCGGCGTGCTCACCCCCAAGATGCAAGCCGGGGACGACAACATCAATCGCGTCATCTACGTCCCCTTCACCACCATGAGCGACCTCAAGGACACGCACTACCTCGATACGATCTGGTTCAATTACGAGACCAACGACTATGAACGGATCGAGCAATCCGTGCGCTACATCATGGCCGAGCAGCACAAGTTCAATCCTGCCGATCGCCGCGCCCTTTATGTCTTCAATCTTATGGAGCAGGTTCACCAGTTCGAGGTCATCACCATCGGCCTCAAGATTCTGCTTGGCTTCATCGGCACGCTCACGCTGGGCATCGGCGGCGTCGGCCTGATGAACATCATGCTCGTCTCGGTCACCCAGCGCACGCGCGAAATCGGCGTGGAGAAAGCGCTGGGCGCGCGCCGCCGCCACATTTTCCTTCAGTTTCTGGCCGAGGCTCTCACCATCACCTTCATCGGCGGACTCCTCGGCATCATCCTCGCGTACGTCGTTTCGCTCACCGTCGGCAGACTTACGCTCTACAGCGCCATGGCCAAACACGCCGAAGCCGGCGACATCCGCCTCATGATCAACCCCGTGACGCTGATCGTCGCCGTCCTCATCCTCACCGCCGTCGGACTGATCAGTGGTATGGTCCCGGCCATCCGCGCCTCGCGCCTCGACCCGATCGAAGCGCTACGCTACGAATAGAAGTGTGGGCTGTTAGGGGCCGGGGAGCGAAACATACTTTTCCGCAGCCTGCTCGGCTGCTTTTCACCCTGCGAAAAATCTTGAAAACCCACAGAAACATTCAAATGAAAGTGGTGTTATCGTTATTGGAAGTTGTGTTATTGCTATTGGAGGATGGTGACAACCAAATGAAAAAGCTGATTGGATTGCTCGTGATATGTTTCGTGTTTTCTCTCTCAGCCCTGGCACAACGCGAAGAATATCCAGGCGGCGCCCGGCCGGAGGTCGGTGGCGGCCATCAAAACATTCCTGCGCACGGTCCTGCGAGAGTAACCACTCCGCATCCGGCCGAGGAAAACCGAAAGTTCAACGACAAGACAGGACATCCTGAAGCTCCCCACGTACATGCCAATGGACAATGGGTGGGCCATGATACCGGCCGCAACGACCCCCATTACCATCTGGATCATCCGTGGGAGCATGGCCGCTTCACCGGTGGAATCGGTCGCGGCCACATCTGGCGCCTCGGAGGCGGTGGTCCCAACCGCTTCTGGTTCGGCGGTTTCTACTTCTCCGTAGCTCCCTACGATTTTGGTTTCTGTGACGGCTGGCTCTGGGATTCGGACGAAATCGTCATCTACGACGATCCGGATCACATCGGCTGGTACCTAGCCTATAACGTCAGGCTCGGAACCTACGTGCACGTGATGTATCTGGGAATGTAGAGCGGTTGCGTAATGGGTAATGCGGTGGAGGGACGGGCTTCTCGCCCGTCTAGCCGGGCGGGGACGCCCGGCTCTCCACCGGCCAAAGATTCCCTTACTTCTTTTCTTCGGGCTTGTCGCTCTTTAGTTCCTTGCTCTTATCGTCCTTACTCTTCGCGTCTTTCGTTTTTTCCTGGATCGAGAGCAGTTCGACCTCAAAGATCAGGGTCGCGTTGGGCTCAATTCCGCCGCGCGGTTCCCCGCGCTCGCCATAGGCCAGACTCGACGGAATGAAGAGCTGCCACTTCGATCCCACGGGCATGAGCTGCAGAGCTTCCGTCCACCCCTTGATGACTTGACCGACCCCAAACGTCGCCGGTTGCCCGCGCTTGTAGGAGCTGTCAAATTCCGTGCCATTGATGAGAGTGCCCTTGTAGTTGCACACAACCGAGTCGCTCGCGGTCGGCTTCGGTCCGTCGCCCGCTTTCAGAATCTTGTACTGCAGACCGCTGGGCAAGGTGACGACGCCTTCCTTATCTTTGTTGGCGGCGAGAAAGGCTCCGCCGTCGCTCTTGTTTTTCGCAGCAATCTCTTGCATTTTCTCTTGCTGCTGTTTCTGGACTTCGTTCTGCACCTCGGTAAGCACGGCCTTGGCTTCGTCTTCCGTCAGAAGCGTCTTACCGCCTGACGTCGACGCCTTTAATCCCTGGGCCACAAGGCTCCAGTCCACTTCCACCGACTGTTTTTTCAGCTGGGTCCCAAGGTTGGTCCCAATGTTCATTCCCAGCGCGTAGCTGAACTTTTGTTTTCGGGTTGTGAGCGGAGCAGGCGCCGCGCTTTTCGCCGCCGTTCCTGTTGTTTTCGCCGGAGCTTTCGTTGTGGCTGCTGGAGCCGCTGGTGTCGTCGCCGCCGGAGTGCTTGCTGCTGGAGTCTGCTGGGCATAGCCATCTCCGGCCAGCATCATCGCTGCGGCCAATAGTAGCGCTGTAGTGAGAGATCTTTGCATTCACCTATTGTCACATTGCGGCGCGTTCTGCGCCAGACCGGAATGGAGCTATCAACTCTCAGCCGTCAGGTTTCAGGAAAAACATTCAGCCAGCACATGGCACTGGCCACTGGCTACTGGCGACTGCTCTTCCACCAGATCGCCGCCGCCAACATCGTCGTCGTCGCAATCAACGCCAGCGAACTCAAGCATAAAATGCACCAGACTCCCAGCACGCGCGCTTCAATGTAGGTGAGATACAAAGCAAACGCCAGGCCCGCGGCAGCACCGCCGAAGAGCATCACCGGAGTCTCGCGCCGCTCGCGATACACCGTCGCCAGCCCGGCCAATGCCGCGTACCCGAGCATTCCAATCAGCGCGACCGGGATTCCAAAAAGCGACGAATATTCGCTCCTGTTCACGATGTCGCAATTGAACGTTTCCCCGAGATCGCAGTACGCCGTCTTTGAAGTCGCGTAATGATGCTGCAGAGACACCGACGACACCGCGATTCCGCACACCGCCAGAATGGCGACCAGAATCATCAGACGATTCTTCAACTGGCTCACGGCAGCGCGCAACCCGTCCGGTCGCTCAGCTCTTCCAGAGTGAAAACGCGCTCCACTCGTTCGCCTGTAGGCGGAAACTGCCAGGTGGGATAATGGTTGACGTTTGCGTCTTTGCAAACCGGCGACTGCCCGTGCGTTTGGCCTTTGATGCCGCACTCCACGTAAGGAACATACTCGAACGACGCGCCGAACTTTTCTTTTTGCTCCACGCAATGCGGACACCACCACGCCCCGTACATCTTCACGCCGCGCTCGGTCAGACAGCGCGCGAATGCGTCGTGCTTGTGCTGCATGCGGTTGCCGAGATAGTAGGCCAACCCGAAGGCGGCCACGATCAGCACGGCATAGATCGCGATGCGCCCCCAGTTCCGGTTCGAAGTCTTGATCCCGAGTCTTTCGTTCCGCCGTTCTCTTCGCTCTTGCGACATGGACTTTTTATATCACGAGCAGAGACGCGGCAAGCCGCGTCTCTACGGAGAATCGTTCTTCAGACTACCACCCGCAGCGCCGCAGGCAGCACTTCGATCGCCCGGCACTCCAGCGTCAGCACCTCGCCGTCCACCATCACATCCACCGGCCGGTCGAGTTGAAATTCGACGCGGCGAACCGCCTGCCGCTCCGCCAAGGGATGCCGCGTGTGCGTGCCATCATAAAGCGTCGACAGGTTCCGGATCAGCCCCAATCGCCCAATCGGCCCCCACCTCACATACTCAATCAATCCGTCATCGGTAACCGCGTCGGGCGCGATCATCATTGTGCCGCCCGTGAACTTACTGTTGTTGAACGTCAGAAACAAGCAGCGCCGCGAGTCAAACTCTCCCTGACCCTCCAACCGCACCGGAAACGGACGTCGATCGAGCCGCGCCAGAGAAAGAAAAATAGACAGCAGGTACCCGAACCGCCCCAGCGCCAAAAACCGCCGATGGCGCAGCGCCGCCACGTCCGCCGTAAACCCCACACTCAGCAGATTCGTGTAGTAGATCGCTCCGTCTTTGTGCGCCAATCGCAAAACATCGCAAGGGCGCGACCGCCGCGCCTCCAGCGCCTGCATCGCATGCTCCAAACTGTTTCGGCTGGAAACTCCACCCGCGAAATCCCGCAGAAACGAATTGCCGGTGCCAAGCGGAAGAAATCCCAGCGTGGCGACGGCGTCTTCCGGTGTGCCTAATGAAGCGCCCGCCGACGCCGCTGCCAGCGAGTCCGGAAACAGCCCGTTGACGATCTCATAGGAAGTTCCATCCCCACCGACCGCCAGAAACTTCCGATAGCCGCGCCCGTAGGCCTGGCGCGCGATCTGCGTGGCGTGTCCAACCGCGCGCGTCTCCGCCGTCTCCAGCACAATCCCCGCCGCCCGCAGGCGATCCAGCGCCGCTCCCACGCGCTCGCCGCAGCGCCCGCCACCCGCCGCCGGATTGATAATCGCAAGAAAAGTTTCGTTCATAAGAACAGTTCTCAGTTGCCAGTTCTCAGTTCTCAGTCGGAATCCCGCATGGACAGGACCGACCTTAAAACAATTAGGCTGGCTCTACTGAGAACTGAGAACCGGGAACTGAGAACTAGATCTCAACGATCTGCGCCCGCACCGCGCCCGCTCCAATCTCCGCCGCCAATTCTCCGCGCTTGATTTTCAGCGACGTCGTCCGCGGAAAATCCTTCTCCCACACCAAATATCCGCCCACGCGCTTGAAGTCGGCCAGCCGCCGGTTTCGGGTCACAATCTCCTCGCGCAATCGATCGTCGAACTGCTGATTCTGCTCCAGCCGCAGCACCAGCACCAGCATTTCGTTGCCGAGCATCTTCTGCGGCCACAAATAATTCGCCGCAAACACGCAGCATTCCTTCACCGGCAGATCGTCAAACACCGCCTCAATGTCCTCGGGATAAATATTCTTCCCGCCCTCGGTGACGACCATATTTTTCTTGCGCCCGACGAGCTGCAGGTGCCCGCGCCCGTCAACATCGAAGCGCCCCAGATCGCCCGTCAGCAGCCAGCCTTCGACGATCGTCTGCGCCGTCTCCTCCGGGTCGTCCAGATAATGCGACATGACCGCGCGGCTCCGCACCGCGACTTCGCCGATCCCGTCGCCATCCGGATTCAGCACGCGCACTTCGGCCCCGGGCAGCGGCTTGCCCACCGTATCGGCGCGAAACGGTTTCAGATCGTTGAGCGTCACCGCCGTGCAAGCTTCCGTCAGCCCGTACCCGCACGTCACCGGAATTCCCAGATCGTAGAAGAACTGCAGGGTCGAAGGATCCGTGAATGCTCCGCCAACAATCAACGCCCGCAGTTCGCCGCCAAACGCCTTGTGCACTTGCGGCAGCAGCCGCCGGCTGAGACTCACGCGCGGACGCCCTCGCGTCAACATCTTGTTCAGCCCGATCAATCGGTCGAGCATCCACCGCCTGCGAGGTTTCAGTTCATCGAACTTCGCGCGCAGTCCGCGCTCCAGATTCTTCAGCACCATCGGCACCAGGCTCACATAGGTGATGCGATAGCGCACAAACGCATCGCGCACAAACTCCGGACGCAGTGTGCGCAAATGCACGACGCAAGCTCCGCACACGAACGGCCCGATAAATCCGACCATGAAATCAATCGCGTGATTGGTGGGCAGAATGCTCAAATAACGCACGCCCGGCCAAAACGGATACCACGCCGTCAGCGAAGCGCACTGCTCCAGATAACTGTCGTGGGTGAGGACGCACCCTTTCGGGCGCCCGCCCGTCCCCGACGAATAGACGATGCAAGCCGTGTCCGCGCGCTGCCGCGCCACAAACTGCGGCTCGCCCTTGCGACAAAATTCTTCCCAGCGGTAAGCACCGCGCAAGTCCGCGCCCGCCGGCGCCTCCGTGACCAGCACAATCTCCGCCGTGAGTTTCGCGAACTCCGGCGACTGCACGATCGCCCGCCACAAGTAGTATTCAACCACCAGAAACCGCGCCTTCGAATGCGCCAGCAGTTGCAGATGCTCCGCTGCCGTCAATTTGTAGTCCAGTGGAACCAGCACCCCGCCGCAGAAAAAAATCGCGTATGCCGAAATCAACCACTTCGACTGATTCGTCATGATGATCGCCGCGCGGTCCCCCGGCTTGAAATCGGCGTCCTCAAACGCGCGGCAAAGCGGGCGCGCCATTTCCCTAAAGTCAGAATAGGTAAGCCGCACCTTTTCGCGGTCGCGATCGGCTTCAATCAGGCAGGTTTCATTGGGCCAGCGCTCCAGCGCATCTTTGAGCGCCGCGCCCAGGCTGGCATATTGTCGGAGATCAAGCATTTCTTATCTCACCACGGAGACACGGAGACACGGAGGAAAGCAAGAGCGTCTTAGAACATAAAAAGAGCGCATCCCGACGGCCACGAGTCGCGAGAAAAGAAAATAGATGGTTTCCTCCGCGTCTCCGTGCCTCCGTGGTAAAAAGATCTCACAGCCGAGCCTGAATCCGATTCGCCAGGGTCCGAAAATCCGACACGCCCTGCAGTTCATAGTCCGGCAACTCGATCGAGAAGTGATGCTCCAGTCGCGTCAGCAGATCGAGCGCCTGTAGGCTGTCGATGCCAAGCGTCTTGAAGAAGTCGTCGTCGGGCGCGAGCTTTTCCCGCGGCACTTTAAAATGCAAAGCCGCAAGATTCAGAATTTCGTCGAGCGTGTGATCGGCAGTAGGCGCTGACATAAGGTAACGTCCTTCAAATTACAAATTACAAATCGCCAATTACAAATTTACGGCAAGTACGGCTGCGGCCCCTCATTCTCCACAAACTTGCGCAGCCCTTCTTCCACCGCTGGACGCGAATAAAGGTCGCAGAAAATATCGATCTCCCGCTTCAACTCTTCATACGGGATCGGCTTCACAAACTCCTTCGCCGCCGCTACAGTCCGCTTGTCAAACTTTCCGACCTGGCTGGCCGTAGCGCGCGCCACTCGCAACGCCTCGCCTTCAGCGGCAATCTGACTCACCAGGCCTATCTGCTGCGCCTTCATCACATTGAAGCTGCGCCCGGTCAGCAGCAGGTCGCGCACCACCGCATTGCCCAAATCCCGCTTCAGCCGCGGAATCCCGCCGAATCCCGGAATCAGCCCGAGCCGCAGTTCCGGAAAGCAGAACCGCGCCATGCGGTCGGCAATAATAATGTCGCAAACCAGCGCCAGCTCGAACCCGCCGCCAAAAGTCACCCCATGCACCGCCCCGATCGTGGTCAGCGGCGCCGCATCGAGTGCGTTCATCACGGCGTGAATACGCTCCAGAAACTCCCGCACCCCGCGCAAGGCCGCGGTCTTTTCCATCTCTTGCCCGCGCTGAAACAACTCGCGCAAATCCGCTCCTGCCGAAAACCCGGCCTTCAACGTCGAATGGACAATCAACGCACGCGCTTCATTCGCCAGACCCGGCAGAGCCGCGGCAAATTTCTCCAACTCGTCCAGCGTGAGCGACCCTATCTCGTTGCAAGGATCGCGATGCAATGCAAGTTCAATCGCTCCATTCACGATCTGCCACGAAAGCGTCTGCCCTTTGAATTCGTTCATTCCTTCTTCACCGCCTGGTTCTTCGAGGCCTCGTACATCGCGTCAATTTCGCTTCGAAAGCGCTCTGCAATCAAGTCGCGCTTCAGCTTTCCGTTCGCCGTCAGCAGCCCGTTCTCGATGGTGAACGCTTCCTCCACCAGATGAAACGCCCGCACCTGCTTGTAATGCGGAAGGCCCGCATTCACAAGGTCCAGCGCCGCCTGCGTTTTCTCGCCGCTCACCTTGCCCATGACCAGCGCCGCCAGATATCCGCGCGCATTGCCCACGAGCACCACCTGAATCGCGCCCGGCAACTCTTGCAGAATCTTATCCTCAATCGGCTCCGGCGCAATGTTATGCCCCGACCCAAGAATAATCAGGTTCTTGATGCGTCCGACAATCCTCCAGTTTCCGTTCGCGTCCACTTCGCCCTGATCGCCAGTATGAAACCAGCCGTCGCGCAGCACCTTCGCCGTCTCCTCCGGACGATTCCAATATCCCGGAAAAATATTCGGCCCGCGCACCACGATCTCCGCGTTCTCCGCGACCTTCATCTCCACACCCGCAATCGCCGGCCCCGCGCGCCCTGGAATCACCGGAGCATCCGGATCATCCATGGTGCAAATCGCCGTCGTCTCAGTCAGTCCGTACACCTGCAAAACCGGGATGCCCAGCATCATGAAAAACAGTTGTGTCTCCACACTCAGCGGCGCCGAGCCGCAAATCAGAGCGCGCAGCTTGCCGCCGATCATCTTCTTTCGGATGGTCGGAAACACGAGCCGATTCGCCAGCCCGAGCCAGATTCCGTCCCCGGCGCGCGCTTTGCCCTCCTGCCGCCGCACCCATGCGCCCTTTGCCTTGGTGTAAACCTTCAGCGGGAATCCACCTGTCTTCCAAAGCTGCTCGTCGACCGCCTTGCGCATGCGTTCGAGAAGCGCGGGAACGTTCAGAAAATAATCCGGTTGGGCTGCGCGCATCTGCGCCGCCAGCTTAGTCAAGTCCGTACATAGAGACACCAGGCTCAGTCGCTGCAGAAACGTCAGCAGCGCAATCCACGACGCGGCTGCCGAGAACGGCAGATAGTGAAATATCCGGTCCTGGCCCGATCTGCTTTTCATCAGCGCGTCCAGCCGGTCTGTCGTGCGCTGCAGCATGAATCCTACGTTGCCCGCTGTTAGCATCACGCCCTTCGCTTCGCCCGACGTACCCGAGGTGTACACAATCGTGACGACATCTTCTTCCGCGATCGTCAGCGCTGGATTTTCCACCGGCCCGCGCCCTGCCATGAAAACATTTTCGAAGCAGAAACACGGCGGCGCTTCCGGCCACGCCTGAACGATTGCGTCAGCCAACGACTGCTCGCCGCAAGCAATCACCGAGGGCCAGCAATCTTTCATCATCGTGACCAGCTCAGCCGGTGCCTGCCGCGCGTACAGCGGCACCGCCGTCAGCCCCTCCGCCATGACGGCCAGATCCATGGCCACCCACTGCATCGAGTTATGCGCCAGCAGCGCGCACCGGTCGCCCTTCTTCAGCCGCAACCGCCGCAGATAAGCCCGCGCCACCAGCACTTGCGCCAGCAACTGCCTCGCAGTGAGCGAAACCGCCTGCCCGTCGCGCAGTTCCTGCAGCACAACGGCATCGCCGCTGCGCTCCAGGCTGGCAAAAATGTTTTCAAGAAAAGTCATCCGCGCTTGTGAATCGTCGTTCTTCTACGAATTGTCATCCTGAGCGGAGTGGATGATTCGCGAAGCGAATCACCCACGGAGTCGAAGGACCCCTACACGCTAAACTCACCACCGCCGCTGCAAGGGGCTCTCCCCGCCCGTTCTAACCGTACGCCGCCACCAGTTGCTTCAACCCGTCGCTCATCGGCGGCAGATAATCCTCCCAGCTCCATTCGCCGCGCCGCGTGGGAAACTTCGGATACCGCCGCTGCACTTCTTCTTCGAAATACACGCCCATGCGCGCCATCAATTTCAAATTCCTCACCACGGTCCGCGCGATCCCGTCGGCAATCCGTTCACCGTCGCGATCCAGAATTTCGAGCGCCGCCAGAGTCCGCGCCTCCAGGTCCGGGTCGTCCACATTCATCAGCAACTCCCGATGCCCGCGCTCGTTCATCAGATTCCGTATGCGCTCATCCATCGTGATCCCCGCCGACGCCACCAACGCCGGCATTGAAGTCACAATCCCGTGATAGCGCGAAGACACCATCATGCGGCAAGCGCGCAGAATGCTGACCATCTGGTACATGTTGTAATCGTCCGAGGTCAGCACCGGAACGCCGCCCAGCTTCTCCGAGATGCGCCGGCAAGGCCGGGCATCCATGCGCTCGGTCGCCGCCATGATCACAAACACATTCTTCTTCTGCCGGAACGCGGCCACTGCATTGGCAATCGAACTCAAGTAATGTTCGTAAGCGCGATCCGCCGCCGGTCCTGCATTATGAAAGTAGGGACCGCGGTAGTGGCTCTCTTTGTATGCGCCCGTCAGGCTGTGCAGCGCGGCCTTCGCCACCGACGCCTTCACCGGCCACTCAAACGGATTGATCGGACACACCACCAGCGCTGGCGTCTTCCCATCCCAACCCACATCGCGCAGCGCTTTCTGCCCATACTCCGCGCCCAGCGGCTCAAACGTCCACGCCGTGTCCGTGCCTAATTCCGTCGGCACGCCCAGTTCGCGCAGAATGTTCCGCGACTCGTTGTTGCGCGTGATTACCAGCGAGTTCTTGCAATAGCGCCCGCACATCTTCGCGACCAGCGGATCCATCTGTCCCGCCTCGGCGCCATAGCCCACCGACAACTTGTTCTCCGCCGCCGCAATGCCCAGCGACCCGATCATCATCGTCGCCAGCGCATTCGCAAATTTTGACTTGAACATCGAACCTTCACACGCCACCACGCCGTGATGTTTTGGCACTTCATTCGCCAGAAACGGAGGAAAAATATCCGGCAGCCGCACCTGCGACGTGCCTTCAAAATATCCGCGCGACCGGTCAAAATTAAACGTCATCATGCTGAAGTCGACATTCTCCGGCCCAAGAATCCGCCGGATCTGCCGCAGCATTTCTTCCACTCGCACATCCGACCCCGTATTGCGCGTCCCGTTGTAGCCCGCAAAAAGCAGCTTCAGTTTCTCGCCCGGCTGCCACGGCTCGCGCTTGCCCATCATCCACTGAATTTTCTTGCCCTCGATGATGCTCGATACCCACGCTTCCAGAACGAAGTCCATCATGCGGCGGACCCTCCTGCTCTGGCGTTCTCCGGCCATGCTTGATATGGATATTCAAAATTGTGCTCGCGGCTGAACCGGAGCAGCGGAAAACTGTATTGCGAAAACGGCGCCGGCTTGCGTCCCATTTCCGTTGTCACGCGCGTGTTGTCGAACACCGTATTCCAGGTCAAGTACGGGAGGAAGACCTTCATCAGCGCCGCTCCGTATCCCACCGGTCCTTTGCGGTTCGCCAGCGTGCCGACGAGAGAGCCGAACGGTTTTTCGAGGATCGGCAAGAACAGCGGCGCGCGCTTGTTCTGCTCAGCGGCCAGCGCCTTGGTCAATTCCTGAAACGTCTGCGCATCGTTGCCCGACGAAAGATGATAGGTATCGTGCTCGGGATCTACCTTCATGTGCAAAGTGGAAATCGCATCCGCCACGAAGTCCACATTCACAATGTCGATCTTGTCGTGCGGACGAAACGGCAGTACCGGCAGTCCCGCCAGGAACACGAACGATCGCACCATGTCGAACTGCGTCGTCTGCGGATAGCGGCTGTCTCCGAGCACGATGCTGGGCCGGAAAATGGTCAGCGGCACATCCGGCAGCAACTCGCGCACCATGTGCTCGCAGAACTTCTTCGTCCGCGCATAGGGATCGTAATCCGAGCGTTCCCACTCAATCGCCCGGTCTTCCAAAACCAGTTCGTGGCTGCGTTTCCCGGCGACCGCCACCGTGCTCACATTCGAAAACCGCCGCAGCCCGTGATAGTACTGCGATTGCCGCGCCAACTGCACCACTTCAAGCGTCCCGCGCAGATTCACGTTCAAACAACTTTTTTCCGACTTCCGATTCAGCGAAGCCGCGCAGTGGATCACCGAATCGGTGGTGTGCACGAGCCGGTCGTAATCTCCGGGGCCGAGCCCGAACTGTGGCGATGTGAGATCGCCGCAAAAAATCCGGACTTTCAGCTGCAAGTATTCGTAGAATTTCGGAAACGGCAGGTGCAACTGCAAGGCATGCCAGAGCCGCAGCTCCGCTTCGCGCGGATCGCGGCTGCGCACCAGCAGATTCAAGGACGCGTCATGCTGGTCGAGCAGATTAGCAGCGACATGCGCGCCGATGTACCCGGTCCCACCGGTCAGGAAAATTGCCACGTTGCTCCGTTTGTGCCCGTCTTCATGTCGTCGCCATTTTCGCGCGTCGTAGTCGTCGTGGGCGGCGGCATCTGCAGCACACGCGGCGCGCGCGCTTCCAGCGGACGCCCTTCAATCAACGGATACGTCCACCGCCGCAATGCCGGAATATGAATGTCGATCCAATACTCCCACCAGTCCAGCCCCGCCGTGTCATAGCCGAAGATCTCTTTCTCTTCCGGCGTCAGCGCCTGCGACAATTTCTCCACATTATCCGCGACAAAATCATGCTCGTTGTGCAGAATAAACGGCTCGAACAGGCCGATCAGTTTTTCCACGCGCTCGAGGTTCCGCTCGGTTTTCGCGAGCGGCTTCGTCATCGCAGATGGCAGCGGAGACATCACGCGCTGAATCGACTTGATAATCATCTTCTGCGCCGGCGCCGACATGCGGTTATAACGCTCTTTCGAAACCGGAATCGCATCCATCCGCAGTCGCAGCCAATACTCCAGACCTTCCTGCGCGCGATAGTGCCGCCGGTGTCCCAGGCTGGTCAACTCAATCGACCGCCCCATGTCGCAGGGATTCGTTACCGACGTTGCCAGTTGGTACAGCGGATCGTGCCGCCGCTCCACCAGCGCCGCGCCAATCAGCGTCATGCCCGCGCACACCGCATCCACCGGAATAATGTCCAGCCGCTTGCGTTCGTTCGATGGCAATTGCCGGAACGCCGTCCCCAGCAGATACGACAGCGACGCCGAAGTATTGATTCCCTCATTCCACCCGCGAAACGGCTTCGCCACTGAAGTCTCGACAATTGCCGGACGCACAATCGCAATCGGCAGCCCCGCGCCATGCTTGGCAATCAGCGATTCCGCCAGGCTCTTGGTGAACGTATAAGTATTCGGCCAGCCCAACTCCTGCGCGCGCCGGGTAGCTTCTTCCGTAAGATAATTTTTCAGCCAGCGAACCTTGTTCTTGCGGATCTGGTTTTCCAGCGCCTGCCCGCTCAGCCCCTTAGCCGCGTGCTCTTTCCCCAATGCCTGCTTCCTTAATTCCTCGGCGACTTCCGCCCCTTCTACCCGGGCCTCCGCCGACTCCACCAGTTCATGCAGGCGATGCCACTCTTTTTCCGCGTCGAAGTCCTTCAAGTGCGTCGGCGTGTAATTCGGACGCACCCGCTCACTCACACGGCCATCGCGCTGCCCGGCCACATAACAAGTCGAAAGATGCAGCAATGCCGCGTGATCCGACCCGCGGATGAATTCGATCAGGTGATAAGTAGAATCCACATTCACTGCCAAAGCGTCCCGCAGATCCGGATTGAAATCCGTCAACCCCGAGCTGTTGATGATCAGATCGAGATCCTTGCGCAACCGCGCGGCAGTCTCAGAGTCAAGCCCCAAGCCGGGCTGCGAAACGTCGCCCTCGACCACCTCGATCTTCTCTGCCAGCAAGGCGCCCAGCCGGTCGCCATATTTTTCAAACAACGGATCGAAAACCGGCGAGCCTTCGATCATCTTCTCGAAGCGCTCCTGTGCCGGGGTCGACTTCTGCCGCCGGATCAGCAGATAGAGCTTCCCGATCTCGGAGAGATCCATCAACGTATTCGCCAACCAGACTTTGCCGATAAATCCGGTGACGCCGATCAGCATCACGCGCTTTCCGCCCAGCGCCTTCCGCACCGAAAAGGGCGCCGGGTGCCGGGTTTCGTCGAAATACACAATCGGGCGAACCCGCGGAGCCTCCACCCGCACGGCCGGCACAATCGCCGACGCCAGCGCCTTCGGACCGCGCAAACCGAGTGCGCGCACCCAGCGCGCCGGACTCTGCTGTCCATCTGGGCCCGCTTCGCGAATCCGCGCAAACAGTCCCCGCGGCCGGATCACCGGACTCAGCAAACGTCCGGTTGCAACGCCATCGCGGAAATCGAGCCGGTTCGCAATAATCCACCGCACCCCCAGATGCCGCGCCAGCGGCCGCATCACGTGCTCCAACCCCTGGCTCACCAGCACCACGTCCACGCCGGTCGCCTGCAACGCCTTCAGGTGCCGCACTCCTTCTTCCTTGAGCAGCGGCTTCAGCTTGTACTCGAATTCTTCTTCGCCGAGCAAATCGAGCCGGTCGCGCGTAATCCCGCGGAGCACGGAGTGCACGATCCGAGTCGCGGCGATGCGGTTCGCCGCATACAAAAATGGCCGGAGCAACGCCATCAAAAGCACCAGGACGCGGCGCGCCGCCCGCGCGATAAATGTCTGGCTGTTCCAGGTAAAAAAGGCGATCGGACGAACCGTGGTCAGTTCCAGCAGACTTCCCTCGACCCGCCAGTAAACGGGCGACGAAGGCCGCGAACGCCCGGATGGCGAGGCTGTGGACGGAGCCGACGCGCTGGCGTCAAGCGACGTCAGCGTCGGTCCCCCGGCGAGATTGTTCACAGGTTCCACGAATCAACATCCGGCGCCGACCGCAGTATCTCGAGTAAGCGGGCCGGAATCCATCCATTTTAACCCCTCCTTCACAAAGGACGAAGAATAACCGTAAGCCCATCTCCGCGCGGGTTTTCACCCCCACCGCTCGACCCAGCGCACATCCCAATACTTCCCGAATTTTCGTCCATTCTCGCTGAACACGCCCACCACCTTGAATCCGAATCGCCGATGGAGCGCTTCGGTCGCGGCATTCGGCAAGGCATACCCCGCCACAAAGCGATGAATATCCTCTCCTCTCAGCAGTTCAAACAACTCCGTGTACAACCGCCTTCCCATGCCCTTCCCAACCGCCTCCGGCGCGCAGTAAATCGCGGTCTCCACCGTCGTCTCATACGCCGCCTTGGGACGGAACCGCGTCGTCCCCGCATACCCCATCACGGCCCCATCTTCCTCGGCGACCAACAGCCGATGCCGCCCCGTCGAACCAAACTGCCCAAACCAAGTCTCCCGCCGCTCCACCGTATAAGCTTCAACGTCGAAGGTCACGGGCGTATTCAGAACGTAGTAGTTATAGATCTCGGTGATCCGCGCCAAGTCCCGCCGCTCCGCCGTCCGAATCCGCGTCTCGCTCATCGCTGTCCTCCAAACAAAAAACCGCCCCAATGCGCTTCCCTCGACTTCGTTCAGGACAGACGCCTGGCCATCATTTCACGCAGAACGCAAAACGCCACAATCGTTCGCCCGCGCAGACCGTGCGTCTTCTCCACTTTTGCCAGCAGCTTCGCTTCCAGGTCGTCCGGATCGGCGACCATCTCGCACGCGGCAATCTGTTCGTCAGTCGCGCCGTGGAAACACAGTTCGCAGACTCCAAGGCCGCCTTCCACTCGTACCGGAGGACCAAACGTGCGGCACGTCATCGGCCGAACATCGTAAAGATCGCACAATCCCGTCTCCGGATCGAGCACCGGACACGGCTCATCGTTCGCAAATTCGGCGAAGCGCTCTTCCGCCTCCGAACCTTTCTGAAGCACTTCCGCGTCGAGCACGCCCGTTTTCGCGTTGCCGGGAAAATCCGCCGACAACCGCTGAATCGAATCTCGCGCCCGCTCGCGAATGCGGCTCGCCCTTTGCGGGTCCGTCTTTTCGAGGTTAGCGAACCCCCGCTGCAACCGGACCGCGTCCAGTTGATTGATGGCAAACACACCGACGCAGCACTGCGTGCATCCCGAACGGCACACCAACCACTCGCCGCTACGCCGCGAGGCATCGGCCAGAGCAGCGTCCACGATCTGGATGAGCGCGCCATCCGCAGCCGGCAATCTCCGCGAAGACATGCCGGAAGCATACCGCATCGCCGGGGCTGTGCAGAGTAGGCGGAGTCACGAACAAAAAAATGGAGGGACAAACGTGGAAAGGAATGGAGGATGGGCGGATTCGCCGCTCCTCCAGCAGACGGTGTAGCAACCACGGCAAGTGACGAGAAAACGATCGCCGAACTTTGACGCAAGACGGCTACGAAGCCGGAACCCAATTGCTGCGCTCGACAAAGGTCGGAGGTTCGTAGGTGCGTCCTTTTGCCAGCCGTTTCTCCTCCCGGCGTGTGGACCACAACAGGATAGGGCCGAGCGATGCGGCGGTGAGGCGGGCGACGACCGGGAATTCCCCCTCGAGTTCGCGGCGCAGTTTGTGAATCCGCTCACTCACGCCTTGATTGACTTTCTTGAATTCTCGCTCCATCACCCAAAGCGCCGCATTGTAAGCGCTGCTGAGCTTCTTCACTTCTCGCGTGAAGCGCTCACGGACGCGGGGATCGGAGCAGTCCTTGTAGCGTTGCCAGCCCAGGAGCATGGTCTGGCACATGCGATAAAGACTCGGTCCATTACTCTCGAAATCGCGCCAGAAGGCCCAATCCAGGAACTTCTTCGAATCTTCGCGGGAGATGGCGGCGTGCCGGAAGTTGAATTTGAACTGCCCATGGATGTCGGCGGGGTCAATGTCCGCCAGCAGACGGCCCTGATCGGCCATTTCCTGGTAAAGCGGCGTGCCCGGAACCGGCGTGTAGAGCATGAACTGGTGGAAGTCGGTCTGGTAGGCGACCGCCGATTCGATTTCCCCGACGATGTTGTCTGGCGTGTGATGCTCGAGTCCGATGATCGTCGAGCCTTGCACTCGTATACCATGTTTGCGAAGCTCGCGCGTAAGTTGCCCAACTTCCTCGCCCTGCAGTTTGCTATAGCTCGATCTTGGAGATTCCAACCCCATCCATATCCAGGAAACGCCGAGTTCGACCAGTTCCAGCATGGTGTACTTGCGAATCGCATTGGCGGAAGCAAAGACAGAAAGCTCCCAGCTCTTGCCCGCCTGCTTCATGAGCTCCAGCAAGCGCATGGCGCGCGTACGGTGAAGCAGGAAGTTTTCGTCCATCACAAAAAACGAATTTACTTTTAACTTCGTTTCGATTCCGCACATTACGTCGAACAGTTCATCGCCGGTCTCGTAGAAGTTGACGAATTTTCCTTTGCCGCCAAAAAAAGCGGACGTGGTGCAGAAGTTGCACCCCATGGGGCAGCCCACCGACGGGATGATAGTTGCCGCCGTGCCGCCTTTCCGGTTCGGAAGGCGGATTCCCATGATGCGTGTCTCCAGGCCTGAAACAATCGCGGGATGGCGAATCGGCGCGTGCTCGTCCTCTCCCAGGTACCGGCGCATCCAGGAAATGCCTTCTCCGCGCACGATGTGGTCGGCGTCGATCATCGTTTCAATCCCGGGAATGGCGGCTACGTGTCCACCCACTATGATCGTCGAATCCGGCGATAGCTCTCGCACCATGCGGCACATCTCGCGCACCTTACCCAAGTTCACGATGATTCCAGAGATGCCCACGATGTCGTAGTGGTTCCTGGTCAATTCACGAGCGAAGGCTTTGCGGGTGGGGAAATCCAGCACGCTGCACGGCGCCGAAATATTTTCCTGAATCATCATGATGCCCCAGGAGCGATGGAACATGCGCAGCGAGAAGCTGCCCTGCGCCCGCGTGACCTGGTTGTGATAGAGCTCCATCGGATTGATGGACCGGCTGCCAAATTCATCGTCTTGCGCATAAGGCCCGAAAACCGAACTGAGCAAGATGCGAGCGTGACTTCCCTTTGGATGAGTTTCTATAGATTCCATGCGTAAAGAATATTGCGCGGCAGAGGTTCTTTGCGGTGATCTGAGATCACATTACAAAACTATTACGTATACGTACATCCTTAAAGGGCATGTACTTCTGGTAGGGGTGGAAGAACTCGTCTTTGTATCAGGGCATCGCCGCTATAGCTAAATCAATAGCTGGAATTTTCCGCAGCCTCTTCCCGCAATCAGCTTTCGACGGCTGCCAGCGAGCCTTTCTTCCGCTTATTCGATTGCAGAATCTTCTTGCGCAGGCGCAGCGATTTCGGCGTGACCTCGACGAACTCATCGTCGGCGATGAATTCGATGGCCTGTTCAAGATTGAGATTGCGATAAGGGACCAGGCGAATCGCCTCGTCGGAAGTTGAGGCGCGCATGTTGGTCAGCTTCTTTTCGCGCACAATGTTCACGTCGAGGTCCGTGTCTTTAGCGTTCTCGCCAATGATCATGCCTTCGTAAACGTCCACGCCGGGGCCGGCAAAAAGCACTCCGCGCTCCTGAAGATTGTAGAGAGCGTAGGAAGTCGTAAGCCCGGGCCGGTCGGCGACCAGCGCGCCCGTCGGGCGATGCGGGATCTCGCCCTGCCACTCGATATATCCATCAAAAAGCGCGTTCATGACGATCGTGCCGCGCGTGTCGGTGAGCAGCGTACTGCGCAGCCCGATCAGCCCGCGGCTGGGAACGCGAAATTCGACGCGCACGCGCCCATAGCCGTGATTGTGCATGTTGGCAACTTCCCCTTTGCGCGACCCGACGTGTTCCATGACCACGCCGACGAATTCTTCGGGAACATCGACGGTGAGGTGTTCGACCGGCTCCATCAGTTTGCCGTCGATGCGCTTGGTGACGATCTCGGGCTTGCCGACCATCAGTTCGTAACCTTCGCGGCGCATCATCTCGATCAGAATGGAAAGCTGCAACTCGCCGCGACCGAGAATCTTGAACGAGTCCATGCTGCCCGTCTCTTCCATGCGCAGCGAGACATTGGTGAGCAACTCCTTGTCCAGCCGCTCGCGCAGATTGCGCGACGTGACGTAGTTGCCTTCGCGTCCGCAAAACGGAGACGTGTTGATGGTGAACAACATCGCAATCGTCGGCTCGTCGATGACGATAGGCGGCAGCGGCGCGGGATTCTCCGCGCTGGTAATCGTCTCGCCAATCGTGATGCCCTCGACGCCGGCGACGGCAATGATGTCGCCCAGCGAAGTTTCCGTAATGTCGGTGCGCTTGAGCCCGGAGAAGCTGAAGAGCTTGGTGATTTTCGTCTTATGCAGCGAGCCGTCGCGCTTGGCGATAGCAACGTCTTCTCCAGTCTTCATGGTTCCAGAAAAAACGCGGGCAATGGCCAGGCGGCCGAGGTAGTCGCTGTAATCGAGATTCGCGACCAGGATTTGAAGCGGCCCGTCGGCGTCTCCTTGCGGCGCGGGGATGGTGTCGATGATCGACTCAAACAGGAGACGCAGGTCCTCGCCCGCCGCTCCCTGATGCACGGCAGCCGTTCCCGCCTTGGCGTTCGTATAGAGAACAGGGAAGTCGAGCTGCTCTTCCTTGGCGTCAAGATCGATAAAAAGGTCGTAAATCTCGTTAAGCACTTCCTGCGGACGAGCGTCGGGGCGGTCGATTTTGTTGATGACGACGATCGGCTGGAGATTCGCTTCGAGCGCCTTGCTAAGCACGTAACGAGTCTGCGGCAGCGGTCCTTCGCTGGCATCGACCAGCAGCATGACGCCGTCCACCATCTTGAGGGCGCGCTCCACTTCGCCGCCAAAATCGGAGTGGCCGGGCGTGTCCACGATATTGATTTTGACGCCGGCATAAAACACCGCCGTATTTTTGGCAAGAATGGTGATGCCGCGCTCGCGTTCCAGATCGTTCGAGTCCATGACGCGATCGGCCACGGTCTCGTTGTCGCGAAAAGTGCCACTCTGCCGGAGCATGGCGTCAACCAGCGTGGTCTTGCCGTGATCCACGTGGGCAATAATGGCGATGTTGCGAATACTCGGATTCAGATCGAAAACTCCTCAAGGTTGTAGAATCGGGGCTTACTACTACTTTACTATGGCGGGTGGCCGGTTGCGAGCATGGCCTGGTGACGATCGCCGCCGGGCGGTACAGTCCCCACATTTTATTTGTGCAACGGGAAGAACTTATGACTACTTCAATTACCGTTCCCACGATGACCGGCCAAGAGATGGTCGATCTTTCGAAGAAACACACGCTGTATGAGTGGTCGGCGCAATCCAAGGTCGATCCCATCCCGGTGGCGCGAGCCAAGGGCATTTATTTCTGGACGCCGGAAGGGAAGCGCTTCATCGACTTCAACAGCCAGTTGATGTCGGTGAACATAGGACACGGCGATGAGCGCGTCATCCGGGCCATTGCCGAGCAGGCGTCGGCGCTGGCCTATGCCAATCCGTTCATGGCGACGGAACCGCGGGCGCGGCTGGGGGCGAAGCTGGCGGAGATCGCTCCGGGCGATATTGACACGTTTTTCTTTACGAACGGCGGCGCTGAAGCCAATGAGAATGCCATCAAGATCGCGCGCTTCTTCACCCGACGCCACAAAATCCTCGCGCGTTATCGCTCGTATCACGGCGCGACGGCGGGCGCCATCAGCCTTACGGGCGATCCTCGCCGATGGGCCGTTGAGCCCGGACTTCCGGGCGTGGTGCACGTGCTCGATCCGTATCACGGCATCGAACGCGGATGGGAGCCGGCGGAAACTTCGCTGGCCATGATCGACGAAATTATCCAGATGGAAGGCCCGCACACGATTGCCGCATTCATTCTGGAGCCGGTAACCGGGACGAACGGCATTCTTGTGCCTCCGGATGGATATCTGGAAGGGGCGCGGAAATTGTGCGATAAGTATGGGATTCTGATGATTGCCGACGAAGTAATGTCGGGCTTTGGGCGCACGGGTGAGTGGTTTGCGGTCGATCACTGGAAAGTCGTTCCCGACCTGCTGTGCATGGCGAAGGGACTTACTTCGAGTTACATTCCTCTGGGAGCGGTCGGCATGCGGCAACATATCGCCAGGCACTTCGACGACAAGGTGTTCTATGGAGGACTTACTTACAACAGTCATCCGATGGGATGCGCGACGGCGCTGGCGACGATTCGCGTTTGCGAAGAAGACAACCTGATCGAGAATTCGCGGAAGATGGGCGCCATCATGAAGACGCTGGGCGCGGAGTTACAGGCGAAACATCGCTCGGTGGGCGCGGTGCGTTCGATCGGGCTGTTCGGCATCGTCGAGTTGATTCGGGACCGCAAGACGCGGCAACCTATGGCGCCGTTCAACGGCACCTCGGAGGAGATGGTCGCGCTCGGGAAGTTCTTCAGAGAGAACGGGCTCTATACGCTGGTCCGCTGGAATACCTTCTTCACCAATCCTCCGCTGTGCATCAACGAGCAGCAACTGCGGGAGGGCTTCGCGATCATCGACAAGGGGCTTGAGATTACGGATAGGGCGGTGAAAGACTAGCAATGATATAAGCGGGGTCAGGATACTATGGCTGTGCCGATTGAAGTTGAAGAAATCCCTGGGGCCAAAGAACTTCACGAGTGGTTTGGATATTGGCCTGATTTCCATGATGCCGAAATTGTCAGCTTGCACTTGAATCGTAAGGGAAGCTCGTCCCTGCGCGTCCACATATGGGAAACGACCAAAGAGGTAGACAAGGATGGTTACAACGTGATGGCAAAGCACCTTGTGGTCGAGTTTATTTTGGAGACTGTATTTGAACTTAGTCTGAACGGTTTCAGCGGGCAGAATGTCATTTCAGGGCTTGACATTGAGAAAGCCGATTCGGGTTTTCGCTTGACGCTTGGCGCTTGCTACGGATTGGCCGGAACTGTCGAGGCCGAGCGGCTGTCCATCGGTATCACGCCGGGTGTTCCCTCGTAACTCTCCTAGAGGCGCAGATTGCTGTGTTTCCGCTGACTTCAGAGACTAGCGCCAGGTGCGCTGCTGACTATCGGAGGGGGAAATTATCATGGGTGTGTGGTGGGCTTTGGTGGCGTGATCGTTGATCACGGTTGCGGCCTGGGTGCGGAGATTGCCGGCTTTGGCGTCGAAGTCCAGCGTGCTGACGCTGTGTTCACACTGCATGCAGGTGAACTTCATGCCGCCCTTGATGCGCTGGATTCTGTAGGCTTTCACTACCTGAATTGTAGTCCCTCTGCAAGCGGGAGCGGACACGCGTTGGTTGGGCAACGAAAGTAACGAGGGCAAAGCGCCGATACGGCCGAGAGCCCGCGCTGAGCGCGGCCGAAGGGCAGCCCGTCGCTATAGGAGCGTGGCGTGTCCGACTTCTACGCCTTTAACGTCGGTGATGGCGTTGTTAGCGCCGGGTGTGCCATCGAAATCGCATCATAGGTGTGGTTCGATAGATCGGCAGATGGAGCGTCGGCGGCAGTATAAAGCATGGAAGCGTTGGTTTAGAATCCTGCTAGGAAAAAGCGGTCGCGGTCAGGAGATGACATGGAGAACTGGAAGCGGGCGGTGATTGCGGGATCGGTGGGCGCGGCGGCAATGTTGGTGCTGAAGGGGAGACGTCCGGCGGCGGTGTTGGTGGGAAGCGTTGGACTCGCGGTACTGGCGTCAGAGTATCCGAATCAGTTTGTACGGATTCGCGAAGAACTGCCTTCGTATGTGCGAACGGGGACGCGGTTTCTGGATCTGGCGATGAAGATCGGCGACAAGATCGAGGAGTTGGCGGAAAAGCGCGCGGCGCGGGCGTTTGAGGAACTGGGAGAGTACTAGCTGTTCGCTGATCGTCGTTCGCTGTTCGCTGTTCGCAGCGCCAGGTACAGCGATTGGCAACAGCGAACGACGAATAGCGATCAGTGAACGCCGGGCATTACTCGATTCCCAATTGCTTGCGGGCGTCGGGGCTTAGGCGTTCGGGAGTCCAGGGCGGACTCCAAACCACGTTGACGTTGGCGTTGCGGACGCCGGGGAGTTGCTCGACGCGGGACTTGACCTGGGCGCTGATGTTGACGTGCTCGGGGCAGCCTTGGGCGGTGAGAGTCATCTCGACGGTGACGTCCTGTTGGCCTTCGGGTAGGTCGTCGAAGCGGATGTCGTAGATCAGGCCGAGATCGACGATGTTGACAGGGATTTCCGGATCGTAGCACTGCTTGAGCGCGTTCAAAACGTCATCCTGGGCTAGTGGCATGAATTTCCTTTGCGGCTCGCTGAATACTTGGAAAGCTTATTCATAGTTTAACTGATGAGATCAAGGCGGGATTGTGAGCGTACAATTCCGGTCATGAAACGAGCGCTTGGCGTTGTTGTTGCTTCTCTTCTATTTTGCCTCTTCAGTTTTTCCACACCGAGTTTCGCTGCGCCGCGCACGCTGCGCGTGGATTATTACCACACCGGAAACTCGCATGAGGAATGGTTCAGCCTGGATCGCGTGGTACTTGAGCCGCTGGAGTGGCCGGGGAATCTGAATAAGGCTATCGACGAAAGTCATCTCGGAAATTATCTGTTTGAGGTGCGCGAGCGAGGCAGCGGGAAGTTGCTCTACTCGCGCGGATTCAATTCCGTGTTTGGAGAGTGGAAGACGACGGAAGAGGCGCTCCACGGGAATCGGACGTTTTCGGAGTCGCTGCGCTTTCCGACGCCCGACGCGCCGGTGGAAGTGTCGCTGAAAGAGCGCGATGGGAGCGGCTTTCACGAAGTTTGGAAGACGGTGGTGGATCCGAAGGATAAGTTTGTGGACCGGTCGCGTCCACCTTCGCCGGGGGCGTTGCTGGAATTGCAGAAGATGGGCGATCCGGCGACCAAGGTGGACTTGCTGGTATTGGGCGACGGTTACACGGCGGCGGAGCGCGGGAAGTTTGAGCGAGACGCGCGGAGATTCATGGAGGCGCTGTTTTCGACATCGCCGTTTCGCGAGCACCGGAACGATTTCAACGTGTGGGGGCTGTGTCCGGCGGCGGAGGAGTCGGGCGTTTCGCGGCCTTCGAGCGGAATTTACCGGCGGTCGCCGGTGGGCGCTGCCTACGACACGTTCGGCACCGAGCGCTATGTGCTGACCACGGAGAACCGCGCATTGCGGGATGTGGCGTCGTTCGCGCCGTATGAGTTCATCGAAATTCTGGTGAACGGGCAGACTTACGGAGGCGGCGGAATTTTCAATCAGTACGCGACCGTGGCCATCGACAATCTGTGGGCGGGATATGTGGGCGTGCATGAGTTTGGACATCAGTTCGCGGGGCTGGCGGATGAGTACTACACGTCGGATGTTGCGTATCTGCCGGCGGAGAAGAAGACGGAGCCGTGGGAGCCGAATGTGACCGCGTTACTCGATCCGGCGAATTTGAAGTGGAAAGATCTGGTCGCGGTGGGGACTCCGGTGCCGACGCCGTGGGATAAAGAGGAGTTCGATCGCTTTGAGCGGGACATCCAGCGGCAGCGGAAAGAGCTGCGAGCGGCGGGGAAACCCGAGGCGGAGATCGACGAACTCTTCCGCACGGAACGCGAGAAGGAAGATGCGATGCTCGGTTCCGAGAAGTACGCCGGAAAGGTCGGAGCGTTTGAGGGCGCGAACTATGAGGCCAAGGGTTACTACCGTCCGGAACTGGACTGCATCATGTTCACGCGGCATAAGACGTTTTGCGCGGTGTGCCGGCGGGCGATTGAGCGGGTGATTGGGATGTACGCGGGGTGAGGCGGTTTCACCGCCGAGACGCAGAGGGCGCGGAGAAAGGTCTCAGGTCTTAGGTCTTAGGTCTGGCATTAGGTGCGTTTCGTGTCCTTCTTGGCCGACCTCGATACAAACGCCAGTTCTTTAAGATACTCCCGCACCGGACGCGCCGGGGTTCCCCAGAAGACGACGCCTTTTCCTCGCAGCACTTTCTTTGGCAGGATGCCGCATTGGCCTCCTAGCATCGCGCCAGCTTCGACGCGGGCGTGATCGCCGATGCCGACTTGTCCGCCCATGACGACGTTGTCTTCGATGGTGACGCTGCCGGAGAGGCCGGTTTGAGCGGCGATGACGACGTTCTCGCCGATCTGGACGTTGTGGCCGATGTGCACGAGGTTGTCGATCTTCGTGCCGCGGCGGATGCGGGTTTCGTCGAGGGCGCCGCGGTCGATGGTGGAGTTGGCGCCGATTTCGACATCGTCTTCGATCACCAGGCGTCCGAGTTGGGGCGATTGCTCGTAGCGTCCGGTTTGGGAATCGCGGACGTAGCCGAAGCCTGCACTGCCGAGGACAGCGCCGGCCTGCACGATGACGCGGTCGCCGAGAGTTGTGCCCGGGTAGATGGCGACGTTCGGATCGAGGCGGCAATGGCCTCCGAGCGCCACATCATCGCCGATCACCGAACCGGCGCCGATGGTCGTCTCGTCACCGACCTTGACGTGTTCGCCGATAATCGCGCCGGGGCCGATGGCGACGTTCTCGCCGATCTCGGCAGACGCGGGGACGATGGCGGAGGGATGAATGACGCGGTTGCGATCGGGATCGCGGAGCAGCTTCGCGGCTCGAGCAAAGGTGAGGCGCGGCTGAGCCGAGATCAGGATCGGCTTGGAGGCTGCGGCGGCCGCGGAAGCGCCGACCGCGAATTCTCCTGCGATTACGGCGGCGGCAGATGAGCGGAGCGCGGTGTCGAGATGCGGGGCGTCATCCACGAAGACGAGGCTGCGGCTGGTGGCGGATTGCAGGCTGGAGACGGTGGTCACGGTGACGGAGCTGTCTCCGAGGAGGCGGCAGCCGAGCTTCTCGGCGAGATCGCGCAGGGTTTGTTTCATGGCTGTCTATTGTCGCGTAGTCAGTACGCGGTTGCCAGTACCGAGTATCCAGAATCTACAGTGCAGACACGAGCGCCGAACCTAGGTCTCTGACCGCGTGAATTTGCACTTGACGGGTTGTGGTCTCCCAGGTCTCAAAATCGAGACCTGGGGCACCGACTCTTGGTACGAGACGCGGCGTCATTGGTTCCTTCTAGTTTTTTGTCTGACATGAAATATGGAAGAAGTGGGAGATTGGGACGATTTGTTTACTATTTGGTCCCTCCCACCCCCCCCTCCCCTGGGTCTTATGGAATCATCGGGTTAAAGGGGGTGCTTTACTTTGGGGTAAATATCCCTTGACATCAAGTACGAATTCTGCTACTCTTTTTATTGAGAGAGTGGCAAATGAAGCCTACACAGAGCATTCCAAAACACTTACGACTCACCCTGGAAACCTTTCTTGATCGGTTTCCTGACGATGAAGCCTGCCTTGAGTACCTGAAAGAAAAACGCTACCCAAACGGCATGGCGCACTGCGAGAAGTGCGGCGCACAGCGTAAGCACCATCGCGTCACCGGGCGTCCGGCATACGCCTGCGACTACTGCGGTTCGATGATCTCCCCGATGGCGGGAACCATCTTCGAGCATTCCAGCACTTCGCTCAAGAAATGGTTCTACGCGATGTACCTCATGGGATCGACCCGCTGCGGGATCAGCGCGAAACAGATTCAGCGCGAAACTGGGGTCACCTACAAAACCGCGTGGCGCATGTTCCGGCAGATTCGCTCGCTGCTTAGCGAAGAGGGGATGCAGTTGGAGGGGCCGACGACGGTTGAGGTTGACGAGATGTACGTGGGCGGGCGCGTCAAGCGCAACCGGGCGATTGAGAAGCCGAAGACTCCCGTTCTCGGAGCGGTAGAGCGCAAGGGCGGACGTGTGATCGCCCGCGTTGCCGCTGATACCACCAAGCCGACTCTGCATGGATTCATTAAGGAATACGTGCTTCCGGGCAGCGTGGTGTTCACCGATGATTACCCGTCTTACGATGGAGTCGAAGGTCCGAACTATCGACACTATCGCATCCGTCACAGCGAGAAAGTGTACGTCACCGGATCGCGGGGCCAGATTCACACTCAGACCATTGAAGGCTTTTGGAGCTTGGTGAAGCGTGGAATCAGCGGCGTGTATCACTCGGTCAGCAAGAAATATTTGCAGACCTACCTTGATGAGTATTCGTTCCGCTACAACCGGCGGGATCAGGGCAACTTGATTTTCACTTCGATTTTGCAGCGGGTTTTCGAGCGGGCGTCGTAATCGCCCGCTCCACCATTCGGTCAAAATCACCGAATGTAAAAGGCTTTTTGCGCGTCTCACCCTCGCTTGTCTTGGCCGACGATTTAGGGTGGTTCGCCATGATTTAGTTCGCGCAGCATCCCCATTGTTGGGCGCTTTGCGCCTAGATGGGAGTGTGGCGCAGTGGTGTCTAAAAGTCAACGGGGTTTCTTCTATCCGCTGTGTTTGGGGGATGAAGTGAATTTTCGCCTCACTTATGACGGACCCTTGAAGGCCGCCAGTCAGAGCGACACTCGCAGGGTCGAAAAGCACGCGATTCGATGTGTCTTTAGTCGTCAATTGAATGAACTCTACACAATCCGGGACGCTGAATTTCTGGCTGCCGAGTGGGACTCACAAGAATTTCCGCCGCCGCGTCCGGTACCACGTGGGCAGTTCTTGTGTATGGCACTCGTGCGCGAGAAGCTTAACTTGGTGTGCGATCTCGACATTCTTTTTTTGAGACGCGAGAATCCGGGCCAGCTCATTTCCGGCGGCGGTGATCTCGATAACCGGATTAAGGTTCTGTTCGATGCTCTCCGCATCCCTCAAGATGACAATGAGCTCCGAGGGTTAGAACCTGCCGACAAGACGAAAGTGCTTCTGTGCCTCACTGAAGACGACAAGCTAATAACCGGGTTTCGCGTAGTGGCCGACAGACTCTTGGAGCCAGCCGTTTCGGAATCGGAGCAGAACAACGTGCGCCTCATTATCAACGTCGAGGTAAAGGCAACGAAGCTGACACCAGAGAACATAGCCTATATCAGTCACTTCTAGGGGGATGAAAGATGAGAGATGACCTAGAACTCAACGCAAAAGGCAATATCGTAATGCGCCCACTCACCGGATGGGATGTGTTTTCGGCAGCCGGAATCGCCTTAGTTCTAGTACTTGAGTATCAGCCGGGGTTAGGCGAAGCCCAAACAGGTGACGAATCTCTTCGAGCGCAAATCGCCTTGACTCCCCAACAAGCGCTAGAGCTTGCGGAGAAACTTCAAAAAGCGGGCAAATCTCTCCTTCAGTCCCCTCAAACGGGGAAGCCCTATCAATAGCAACGTTCATGTTATTGTCCTTCGACTCATACTTGACGAGAGGGGGTACTTACCTACTTTGGTCTTTGAATCTAAAGGACTTATATTAAAGTATTCCGGAATAAGGACTTAGCGGAAATGGGCAGTGAAAAGTGGGAAAATACACTACCCAGTACCCAGTACCCAGTAACCAGAAAAAGCCTGGCTGCAAACAAAAAGGAAAAAGGGTGCGAGTGATCCGCACCCTTTTTGATCTCTAAATCTATTTTATCAAATTGGAGGGGGGCACAGGGACAGATTTTGGGGATTTATTTTCCGTGGCGGTGCAATGAGTTACGGGGAAAATGAGGGAAATGGGGGGTTGACAGGATCTTGGGAATCGAGATTTGGAAGGTGAGGGGCTGGGCCGTTCACTCAACTCCAAGGACGTCAAAATTCCCGCCCCTTCGGCTCCGCTCAGGGCAGGCTCTGTGTCTGCAAAGAACGCAGACACAAGGGCGGGGCACCCGCGGGAGTTGAGATGCGCGAAAGGCAAGTGGAGCGTCAGTAGAGCGGCGGCTGGCCTGGGGGGCGCGTTTTCCAGCGGCGATGCACCCAGAGCCATTGGTCGGGATATTTGCGAATGAAGTTTTCGATAACCTTCGTGAATTTTGCGGTATTGGCGACGATGTCGGCCTCGTTGTCGCCGGTGCGAATCAACTCTACGGCGGGATCGAAGCGCAGAATGTATTTGCGCAGGGTCGAATCCCATACCGTAAAGCCGGGGATTACGGCGGCGTCGGTGCGCAGGGCTATGCGGGCGAGGCCGCTGGCGGTGCAGGCGGGGACGCCAAAGAAATCGACGAACACGCCTTGCGGCGGGGTCATGTTGGTGTCCATGAGAATGCCTACGGTTTCTCCGGCGCGCATGGCGGAGAGCAGGCCGCGGACGAAATCGTCTTTGTCGACGGTACGGTTGCCGTGCATGGTGCGGTAGCCCTGGACTAGAGCGTCGATGTAGGGATTGTCGAGGGATCGCATGACGATCGACAGCGGATGGCCCTGCAGCGAGTGCGCGAAAGCGGAGAGTTCCCAAGCTCCGAGGTGTCCGGTAAGAAATAGAACGCCTTTGCCGCGAGCATAGGCGCGTTCGAAATTTTCAAATCCGTCATAAACGACGATGCGAGAAACATTTTCGCGAGTGTAGCGGGGGAAGAGGCAGACTTCGGCAAGCTGGCGTCCGAGAGAAATGAATTCGCCGCGAACCAGGCGGCGGCGCTCGCGCTGCGGCATTTCAGGGAAGGCGAGAGACAGGTTGCGCAGGCCAACGCGACGCAGGCGCCGGTGAACCGCGTAGACAGTTAACCCGAGGGTGATCCCGATGGCGCGCGCCACGGGACGGGGGAGCACGCCCAGAATCTTTACCCAGGGCCAGACTAGAGCGTACTCAAGGCGTTCTCGCAATGCAGTTGCCAGTTGCCGGTTGCCAGTTGCCAGTTATCCGGGTACTGGGTACTGGTTACTGAGCACTGGGTACTTCATTTTGCTGCTTCCTGGGCCCACTTGGCTAGCGTGCTCAAGAAAGGATACGCGGATTTGGGAGCTTCGATCTCTCCCTTGAGAGAGGTTTTGAAGGGCACCATGCGGCCGTAGAATTCGCGGGTGCTGCCCTTGTCCTGCTTGATGACAGCGCCGCTGAGTTCGAGTCCGGCGAAGAGGCCGCGGGAGCGCGAGTAGGTTAGAACCTCCGCCCGCATCTTCCAATCGGTATCGGCGGAGGCGTGGCGTCCGACCGGGCCGGCCGCTGCGCTGGCATCGGCGCCGAGCTTGAACTGGCTGGAGAGCAGGTTATCCATGCCGTTCTTGTTCATGATGAGCATGACGAGATCGGTTGCCTGGGCGCCAATCTGCATGCCGAAACTGCCGCCGCCGATGGTGAAGAAAGCGGGCGCGCTCCAGCCTTTTGGGGTGCGGCAACTGGCGACGCCTTTGCCATAGCGGCCGCCGAAGACGAAGCCTCCGTTGAGCAGCGACGGGACCACGGCCACACATTCGGCCGAAGCGAGCACTTCTTCGGGGATGCGCTGGTCCGGCGCCCCCTGGATCTCGTCGAGCACCGTGCCGGCGGCCTCGATACGCCCGGAAGCCTTGGTGTTGGCCTCCGCGGTGTTGGTATCAGCTGGTTTAGCTGCGGTGGGCTTGGCGTCGTCTTGAGCAGTGGCGGAAAGAACCGTCGTTTGGAAACATGTCAGGAAACAAACCAGCAGCAGAACGAGGAGATTTCGCATCATGCCTCACCTGGGAGATCGGAGTATGGATTCTGTTGTTTCTGATTCTATTCGATGCGGGGCGCGGAAGGGAGGATACTGGGGGAGTGATCAGGGTGAGTCAGGCGGTAAGGCAAAAAAATGCGGGGTTGAAATCGGCGACCCTAATCTCCGTTTCCAACCCCGTCTCCCAGGTTCTGTGGTAGGTGAAGCGAGTATGGGGCAGGTGGAGGATGGGGACAAGATTACGAGGGTCACTGTACCTAGGTAACCGAAGGGTGGGTTTGATCAGCCCTCTCCGATCATTGGTGTAATTGGGAATTTGCGACAGTCTCTGAGTTCAATGGGGGCGGACTCTAAGAAAAACCACTCCACCGAGGGGTTGTGAATCGTAGATTGGCTTCAGCACGTCTGGCACCCCGTAACACGTGATCTGACCACCGATGGCCGTTGACAGATGCGGAATGTGACCAACTTCGCGCTCGTAGCCCGCCGTGTACGCCTGGACGCGGGTGAAATATCGCTCCGTGAAGCCGGGTGGCAATGGATTCTCACCCAACAAAAGCTCATTCGTGCGATCAACATTCTCGATGCGAGACCAAAGGTAGTTCTTGTTCAAGAATTGGAGGGTGGATTCCAACAAGTAGCCGTTTCCGACGTTTCCGTCCGAGAGGCTCTGATTGCGTCCCCATAGGATCATTGAATCCCAGTTGCCCTTTCGCATCGGTCGGTTGTACATCAAGGATGCCGTCATGCGGCGAACGTCTTCGTTCGGAAACAGGGCTTCTGGGCTGTGAAGATGGGCAATCGAATATTGAAAGCTCCAATTCTGACCGGGATTCAGGGTCAAGCGACTAGACCAGGAATCAATCTTGCCTGAATCAATACTCCAGCGGTGTTCGTCCGGTTCACGGCCGTGGAAGCCGGATACCTCCAGCCTGAAAATTCGGTGAGTGGCACCGACGGTGATGACATCATCCGAGATGTGCGTCGAGTCTTCAAGGTGATGCCCGAGCGTAGCAATTGGGTTTTCCGATGCGGAAGCCCGGTGGGGATAGGCGATTGGCCCCATTGCGGGGTCACCCATTGGTGCAGCGTAGAAGGAAAGCATCGTGTTTTCGCCAAGCTTGTAGTCATATAGCGCGGCCAGTTCCATGAAGAAGTTATGGGGATGCTGACCATCCACGATGGGAAGGCCGAACGCAGTTTCGCCCTGCTGGAACAGTTCGGGATACCGTCTTTGGGAGATAGTTGAAGGTTCGAGGCTGAGCATAGATCGTAGGGTGAGATTTCCGTTGCCAAGCTTCCGTTGAGCCATCGGCATGAGCCAATTGGTGGAGAACAGTTTGTCCCCGCCACGCGGGCCCGATTGCTGAATGTCGTTGAGAAATGCTACGCCGTGGAACATAAACGTCCAGTTACCCTTCGTCGTCATGAGCATTTCAAACGGCGTGGAGTTTGGCTCTGCGTCTGTGCCAGCGGTTGCGTGCTGTTGCAGAAGTCCAATAAGAGAATGGGACTCCATGCTCATCGTCTGATCTTTGCTCCCGCTCATGTTCGCCATGTTGTGTGTCGTTTGAGTCGGCTTCTCTTGTGCCGACATGTCCATGCCTTGGTGAGTATCCTGCCCAGCCGACAGCCCGACGGAAAACAAGAAAACCCACACAGTGTTTCGTATCGACCGCATTCGTCACCCCTGAGTGTGATTTGAAGAAACGCATTCCACGGTGCCTCAGCGTGCAGATTCCTCCGAACGCAGAGACAAAACTGTTTCTGTGAGTTTTCGCTTCTAGACGCGAATCGGGGGCGTAATCGGGGGAGAGGCTGAAGAAAGCGAGGAGGGAAAGAACGACCATTTGAGCGAGGGCTTGCCTTTTCCAGGCCCTGTCACGACATGAGAAGGAAACTCATGCAAATCTTGAACGAATGTCTTCGCTGGCAGAATTGAGGGACTGTGACCCACCAAGCAACACTGATGGCTTGCTGGTGTGCGGGCTGGTTGCCCGTGACTGTGACAGCAGGCTGGAATCGCTGATGCCTCAGCAGCCGAAGGCAGGACGATTGGGTCGCCTAAAATCAGCGCTGAGCATAGCAGAAATAATGCAACGAGTTTTGGGCCGAGCCGAGTCACTATCCCGATATGATGCGCGAAAAGATTGCGAGTCGCAATGCTCTCGATGTGAAGGTTGATTGTTGTAAACCGGCGATTGCGCTCAGAACTCGGTTAGGGGAATCGGCCGTAAAGAGATCAGCACCCGGTCTGGAAAATCGGGGACGTCGGCCAGACGGCTGGCTGGGAGCCTGCTCTACCGAACATTCTCTGCCAAAGAAGAACTACCTCGCCGTTACCAGCGAATGCGTGATGGCGTGGACGGAGAGGGCGATGCGGTTTTGCACTCCGACCTTGCGCATCAGTTTCGCGACGTGCGCTTTCACCGTGCGCTCTTCGATGCCGAGGGCCGAGCCGATCTCTTTGTTGGAGCGGCCGGCAACCAGCATCTCGAGAACTTCCTTCTCGCGGTCGGTAAAAGTAATGCGGCCGGCGGGAAAGATGCGGCCCGGAGATGCGCTGACGCGCTCGATGAAAGTCGAGAGCACGCGGCGTGGAGCCCACACCGAACCCTGATTGACGACGCGGAGAGCCTGGATAAACTCGGCGGGCGAGGCAGCCTCGTCCACGTAGCCCTTGGCGCCGGCGGCGATGGCTTTGAGGACACTTTCATCGTCCATGCCGGAGCCGGTCACGATGATGCGCAGGTCGGGCCGGATGGCCTTCATGCTGGCCATGATGTCGTACAGGTTCTGGCCACCACGATTGCCGAGCAGGACCAGATCGATGGCCTGCAACTGGCCCAGTTCGGCCAGCGAGGCGGAGACCAGCTCCAGATCGGGCTCGGTATCGAAGAGGGCGCGGAATCCCACAAACCGCAGCGGATCGCTCTCCACTACGGCGACACGTATTAGCGGTTTTTTGGCGACGGCGACGGCAGCTTTCATTGAGGTTTCCCTGTTAGGATTGCATCCTGTTCAAGCTTGCCTGAACCAGCAGAGAATTGGAACGATTGGTGATCGAGACAAATTACGGGGGTAACCCCCAAAATCAGGCATCCGAGGAGGGTCTTGCCGTGAGCCGAAGGCGAATACAGCGGTATGGTGCAGGGATTCTGGCGGTGGGCATGATGGGAGCGGGGATGGGGTGGGCGCAGGCTCCGGCGCAGGCTCCGGCGCAGGCTCCGGCGCAGGCTCCGGCGCCGCCTTCGCCGCAATATCAGCCGAAGTTTGCGGGCGATCCGGCGCGGTCGGAATCGGAAGCGCAGGCGCTCGGCTACATGCGGGTGGTGCTGCGGGCGCAGCACGAATACAAGAAACGGCACGACAAGTTTGCGGATTCTCTGGAAGCTCTGGCGGGCACCGGATCCTTCACCAAGCGCATGGCGCAGACCACCGACCGCGGGGATTACACGGCCAGTTTCCGCGCGCACAAAGACGGGTTCGTGCTCACCATGACGCCCAAGCACATGGACAGTGAACACCGGTCGTTCTATGCGGAAGATAATGGCGTGATTCACGCCGACGATCAGAAGGCCGCGGATCTGGATTCGCCGAAAGTGCAGTGATCGGGTGGCGATGCCCGGTCGGTAAGGTACGTAGGGACAGCTCAGGGCGGGCTCCCGGCTGTCCGGGGCTGAGCTCTGTTCCCACACGAGCGGACTACAGCGACGCTGAATGCGCTCTAGCAGGCTGCGGAAAGACTCATCTAGAGTGTAAAAAGCTCACCTCAGGCGCTAAAGCGCGAGCACATTTTGAACGACTTGTGGCACGAGTAAACTCGTGCCCTTCCCAAAACCGCGTGAATCGGAGTTTTTCCGCAGCCTGCTAGATTTGTTGAGGCCGCTTGCGGCGGTTCACGTTCTGTTTGCTATCCTGATGCGTGACTAAAATCCACCGACGCGCGTGGGGACTGGTGCTGGTGTCGGCAGTCCTACAGGTTGCGATCTTTCCGCTGCTGGGGCTGTATGCGCTCGCTTGGGTCGCGGTGGCACCGCTGATGGTCGCGATCTTGCGGGCGCGCGCTGCGGAGACTCTGCATCTGGATGGGCATGGTCAGGCGCGCTTGCTGCCCGCGACGCCGTGGCAGGGGTTCGTACTGGGCTACGTGTGCGGCATTCTCTGGTTTGCCGGGACCTGCTATTGGATCTTCGACACCATGCATCGCTATGGCGGGCTGCCGATTCCGGCGGCCGTGCTGGCGCAGATCTTGTTCTGCATGTATGTCGGCCTTTATCACGGGATGTTCGGGCTGCTGCTGGCCTGGGTCGCCGGACTAAAGACCGCTGAATCGAAGCCCGCCGGATCGGGAGCTTCGATGCGGCGCGCGCTGGTGGCGGCTCCGTTTCTTTGGGTCGCGGTGGAGCTTGCCCGGACGCGGATTACCGCGTTTCCATGGGAGCTTCTGGGATGCTCGCAGGCCGGGAATTTTGCGCTCACGCGGATTGCCACCCTCACCGGCGTCTATGGGCTTTCGTTTGAAATCGTGCTCGTGAACAGCGTGTTCGCGGCGGCGTTTCTGGTCGCGAAGGAGCGGCGGAAGCGGCTGCTCGGGGCGGCGTGCGCGGCGGTTGTGATTTTGCAGACGGGGCAATGGCTGGCGCCTCCTCCGGTCGCGGCGGATCACACCGCGCTTTTGGTGCAGCCGAATATTCCGATTCAGGAAGGGGCGATGTGGACGAAGGAATATTTTCAGGGCACGCTGCGGGACTTGACGGCGATGAGTTTGCAACCCGCCGGAGAACGTCGCGCCGGAGAAGCCTCCGCAGAAAAAGCAGGGCGGCGTTACGACTTGATTGTGTGGCCGGAGTCGCCTTCGCCGTTTTACACGAACGATCCTCTGTTTCGAGATGCACTAAGCGCGCTGGCGCGGCAGTCGGAAACGTGGGTGGTGGCGGGCTCGATTGGAATCGCTCCCGCGATGCACAGCGGCGGAGAGAACTCAGAGATTTTCAACTCTGCTGCGCTGGTCAGTCCGCAGGGCGAGTGGGTTGGACACTACGACAAAGTGCATCTTGTGCCCTTCGGCGAATATTTGCCGTTTCCGAAGGTCTTTGCGTTTGCCGGAGGGCTGACCAAAGAAGTGGGAGAGTTTCAGCGTGGCGCGTCGCGCACGCCGCTGGATGCGGGAAGCCAGCGGCTCGGAATGTTTATCTGCTATGAATCGATTTTCCCCGACGAAGTGCGGCAGGGACCGCTGCAGGGCGCCCAGGTCTTGTTGAATATCTCGAATGACGGCTGGTACGGCGACAGCGGCGCCTGGAAACAGCACCTGCAGCAGACACAGATGCGGGCAATCGAAAATGAGCGCTGGCTGCTGGCGGGTACGAATACGGGGATGACGGCATCGATCGATCCTTATGGACGGATCGTGGCGGCCACCGAGCGCAACGTTCGCACCGCGCTGGCGGCGCCTTACGCGCTGAGTTCGGGCACCACGTTTTACACGCGGCATGGCGACTGGTTCGCATATCTGTGTGCGATAATTTCAGCAGGCGCGCTGATTGTGCGTTTTGTAATTCGCGATCGCGAGCGATAAAGACTGGGTCGTTAGTCTTTGGTCGTTAGTCGTTGGCAAGAGCTTGCGAACGACTAACGGCTAGCCGAGTAGGACAAGCCGGGTGATGAGCGATGTTGGATGAACTGGAACAGCAATACACTTCTTTGAAGAGCAAGGTTCACGGCCTGCGGGAGTATCTTTGACGCCGGTAAGCTGCGGCAGCAGTTCGCCGAAATCGAAAAGCAGGCGGCGGATCCGAATCTGTGGTCGAATCCCGAGAAATCTCAGCAAGTAATGCGCGAGCGGAAGCGCCTGGAAAACTCGTTGGCGCTGGAAGGCGACCTGGCGCGCCGCACCGGAGACATCGCCGCCTATTTCGATTTGGCGGGCGAAGGTGAGAACGTTACCGCCGACTTGCAGCGCGAGTTGAACGCTCTCGGCGAACTGGTGGATCGGGTCGAAACCGAAACGCTGCTTTCGGGCCCCAACGACGGGCTGAATGCGATCATGACGATTCATCCCGGAGCGGGCGGCACCGAGTCGCAGGACTGGGCGGAGATGCTGCTGCGCATGTATCTGCGCTGGGCCGAGCGGCAAGGATTCAAGACGGAGATGTACGACTACCAGCCCGGAGAAGAAGCTGGGATCAAGTCCGCGACATTTTCGGTGCTCGGCCAGTACGCGTTCGGTTATTTGACCAGCGAGATCGGGGTGCACCGGCTGGTGCGGATTTCGCCCTTCGATCAGGCGAAGCGGCGGCATACGTCGTTTGCCAGCGTGTACGTTTCACCCGAGATTGACGACAGCATCGAGGTCGTCATTAAGCCAGAGGATATTCGAACCGATACTTACCGCTCGGGCGGCAAGGGCGGACAGCATGTGAATACGACCGATTCGGCGGTGCGGATCACGCACATTCCGACCGGCCTCGTGGCCTGTTGCCAGAATGAGCGCTCGCAGCATAAGAATCGCGAGAAGGCAATGAGCATGCTGCGTTCGAAAATTTATGAATACGAACTGGAGAAAAAGCGCGAGGTCACGAAGAAAATTGAGGATTCGAAACTGGATATTGATTTCGGTTCTCAGATCCGTTCGTATGTGCTGCAACCTTACCGCATGATCAAGGATCACCGCACGAAACTGGAGATTGGCGACGTGGATCGTGTGCTGGACGGCGATCTGCAGCCGCTGATGCAAGCGTATCTGCGGATGCGACGGGGCGAGAAGAAAGCTTAGGCACACGCTAAATTGTCATACGGACACGGCGAAAATCTTTACCACAGGGGACACAGAGGTACACAGGGAAAACCGCTGATTTGCGCGAGCTGCAGTTTTATGGAAATGAGAAGGAAGATTTCGCTGAGGGCGCCGCATCTTGGACCCCGCCTGCAACGCGCCTTCCGCTATGCCGCCGAGAAGCACGCCGGACAGACGCGAAAGCAGTCGGCGGTGCCTTATCTCTCGCATCTGATGGCGGTGGCGTCGCTGGTGCTGGAAGCCGGCGGCGATGAAGATATGGCGATCGCGGCGCTGCTGCACGATGTGGTGGAAGATTGCGGCGGCATGCCGAGGCTGCGCGAAATCCGAAAGCGGTTTGGTCCGCGGGTAGCGAAGATCGTGGAGGGTTGTACGGATTCATTCGGCGAGCCGAAGCCGGAGTGGATCGAACGGAAGAAAGATTATCTGCGCGAAGTGAAACACGCCGGCGTTGAGACGCGGCTGGTTTCGGCCTCAGACAAGCTGCATAACGTCCGAACGATTCTGGCGGATTACCGGCAGCATGGGGAAGCGATCTGGGCGCGGTTCTCTGGAAGGAAGGAAGGCACGCTCTGGTACTATCGCGCCTTGAGCGACGAATATCAGCGGCGGAGCCCGAACCGCATCACGCGCGAACTCGAGATTGCAGTCGCGGAATTGGAGCGGGCGGTGGGCAAGAAATCGCGGGCTTCGAAAGAGTCTGCGAAAAAGTTCGCGAAGAAGTCCGCCAGGAAAAAAGCCGCAGCCAATTCTGGGAGATGAATGATGCCCCGAATGCTTGATCTGATCCGCAATTCGCAGGTGCCGTCGAACTTGATGCAATCGGCGGCGCGCGGATCCCTCTCGTTGCCGCCTGGGGAGACGATTGAGATCCTGGTCTATCTGGCGCTCCATCACAAATTGTTCGGTCCGCAGGCGCGTCTAACGTTGGCCGGTTGGGATGAAAAAGCGAGCCTGGCCGCGGCTGCCGATCCAAAGGCCAGTGCGGAGGTGTTGGGATACTTCGTTTCTCTGGAGAACCTGAGGACTTCTCTGCTGCCGGCATTGGCGGAAAATGCGTCGGTGGGCGAAGAGGCGTTGGATGCGATTGCGGTGTCGGGATCGCGTCCGGTCGTGGAAGCTTTGTTGGTGAGCCGGCGAGTGATGAGCTCTCCGCGCCTGTTGCAGGCCTTGCAGTCGAATGTCAGCCTGCGTCCGAATGAGCTCGCCGAGATTGGGAAGAAGCTGGCTGCTATGGAAACTCGTCCGGTGGCAGAGGCGGCCGGAAGCGACGCGGACGCACCGGACGAAGCGATCGAGAGTACAGTCGCAAAGTATCTGGAAGAGAACGCGGCGGAGCTGGCAGCCGAGAAAGACAAGCCGTTCCAGCCCATAGGAATGGCGCACGAAGAGGCAGGGGGTGAGGCAGCGGGTGAAATTGGGCCGCAGGCCGCTGCTGCCGCGGCCAAAAGCGCAGCGGGAAAATCGGCGGCGGCAGCAGCGGGAAAATCAGCGGCGGCGGCAGCCGCAGCCGCTATCCATGCCAAGAAGCAGGCACCTCCGGCTGTGGAAAGGCGCGACAGCACGCTGCAGAAGATTGCCAAGCTCGATATCAAGGGCCGGATTGCGCTGGCCATGCGCGGCAGCAAGGAGGACCGGACGATCCTGATCCGCGATTCCACGAAGCTGGTAGCCATAGCGGTGTTGGAATCGCCCAAGATTACGGATGGCGAAGTGGAAGCGATTGCGCTGCAGAAAAATGTGCTGGAGGCGGTGCTGCGCGCGATTCCGATGAAACGGCGCTTTGCGAAGAATTACAGTATCACGCGGAACCTGGTTCAGAACCCGCGCACGCCGCTCGATCTCTCGCTGGGATTGATGAAGAACCTGTTGATCCATGACCTGAAGAACCTTTCGGCGAATAAAGAGGTTTCGGACACGATTCGCAAGCTGGCGCTGCGCATGTTTAGACAGAAGATGGACAAGAAAGGCTAGTACCCAGTACCCGGTACCCAGCACCCAGAAAAGACATGGGACAACACTTCAAAGATTTGGTGGTTTGGCAGAAGGCTATGGAGATGGTCACGGAGGTCTACAAACTTACGGACAGCTTTCCAAAGAGGGAGGTGTATAGCCTGACGGACCAAATCCGCGGTGCGGCCGTATCTGTGCCAAGCAATATTGCCGAGGGACAGGCGCACCATAATAACCGTGAATTCGTACATTTTTTGCGCCACTCGTCAGGCTCGCTTGCTGAGCTTGAAACCCAATTGCATATCGCCGAAAGGCTGGGTTATGCCGATACGACCTCAGTCGAGCGAATACTCCAGCGAGTGAACGAGGTGGGACGCATCTTGAATGGCCTAATTGGTTCCATTCGCGAGCAGATTGATTCGAGGACCTGATTGGAAGAGGAAAAAGTACCCAGTACCCGGTACTCAGTAACCAGTGGAACCAAGATGAGGCAATCCGATCCCATTTTCGAACTTTTATCGCGGGCGAAGACGATTGCCGTGGTGGGATTGTCGGAGAGTCCGATGCGGCCGAGTCACGGCGTTTCCGCTTACATGCAGGCCGCCGGATACAAGATTATCCCGGTGAATCCGCAGATCGCGGAGGCGCTCGGAGAAAAGTCGTATCCCTCATTACTCGAAATGCCGCTCGAAGTGGCGGAGGGGATCGATCTGGTCGATGTGTTCCGGCGGCCGGAGCACGTCGATGAAATTGTGGAGCAGGCGATCCAGTTGAAGATTCCGGCGATCTGGTTGCAGGAAGGCGTGATCAACGAACGCGCAGCGGAGAAGGCTCGACGGGCCGGAATCTTTGTGGTGATGGACCGCTGCATTTTGAAAGAGCACCGGGCGCGATTCGGGTAGGGGACGCAATTCGCGTCAGATTTTCTTGAGCCGTTTGATTTCCTCCAGACGTTCGCGAATCCGCTTTTCCACTCCCTCATTGGTTGGGCGATAGTACACGCGGCCGCGCAGGCTGTCGGGCAGGCACTGCATGCTGGTAACTTTCTTTTCGGTGTCGTGGGCGTATTGATAGTCCTTGCCGTAGCCGAGGTCTTTCATCAAGCTGGTGGGGGCGTTGCGCAGGTGCAGCGGGACGGGCTCGGCGGCGGTTTGCTCCACGTCCTGCTGGACCGCTCCGTACGCGGTGTAGAGCGCGTTCGATTTGGGCGCTATTGAAAGATAAACGATGGCTTGCGCCAGTGCGAGATTGCCCTCGGGCATGCCGATGAAATCGACGGCGTCGCGAGCGGCCATGCACAAGGCGAGCGCGGTTGGTTCGGCGAGGCCGATGTCTTCGACCGCCATGCGGACGACGCGGCGGGCGATGTAGAGCGGATCTTCTCCGGCTTCGAGCATGCGGGCGAGCCAGTAGAGAGCGGCGTCGGGATCGCTGTTGCGAACCGATTTGTGCAGCGCGGAGATGATGTTGTAATGCTCTTCGCCGCCCTTGTCGTAGAGCAGGACCCGCTTCTGCAGAGCTTCCTGGATGATTTGTTCGGTGATTGCGACGGTTGCGGCCGGAGACGCGGCTAGCCGCGTCTCTACAGTAAGCGCGGCGGTCACTTCTAGGATGTTGTAGGCGACGCGGGCGTCTCCGCTGGAGTAGGCGGCAATCTTGCTAAAACTTTCGGCGGACGCTTCGAGATGCATCTGGCCGAGACCGCGCTCGCTGTCGCTGAGTGCGCGGCGCAGAAGCACGACAATCTGATCTTCGGTGAGCGGGTTCAACACATAGACGCGGCAGCGCGAAAGCAGCGCGGAGTTGATTTCGAAGGACGGATTTTCGGTGGTGGCGCCGATCAGGCGAATGCTGCCTTTCTCGACGTGCGGCAGGAAGGCGTCCTGCTGCGCTTTATTGAAGCGGTGAATTTCGTCGACGAAGACGATGGTGCGCGTACCGTACTGGCGGGCGCGGTCGGCATCGCTCATGACCTGCTTGATTTCCTTGATGCCGGCGAGAACGGCGGAAAACTCGATGAAGTCGGCCTTGGTGATGCGGGCAATGATCTTGGCGAGGGTGGTCTTGCCGGTGCCCGGAGGGCCCCAGAAGATCATCGAGGTGGGGTCATCGCGCTCGATCTGCACGCGCAGCGGTTTGCCCGGCCCGACCAGGTGGTCTTGCCCGACGAATTCATCGAGCGTGCGCGGGCGCATGCGGTCAGCCAGTGGGCGCGCGCCCTGGGCGGCGGGATCGTTCGGGATGGGCGCGAACAAGTTCATAAGAGGTTAGAGGTCAGAGGTCAGATTGCAGAGGTGAATGCTCTGGAGTGTGTACAGACGATCTCAACAGCGAGGTATTGACCTCTGCAATCTGACCTCTCACCTCTGACCTGCCCTTGCCGCTTCGTACAATACTATGCTGGCCGCGACTCCGGCGTTGAGCGATTCGACTTGCGAGGCTTGCGGGATCACGAGCGTTTCGTCCATTTGGCGCGCTAGTTCGCGCGAGAGTCCCGCGCCTTCGTTGCCGATGAAGATGGCGAGCGGCAGTGTCCATAAAACCTGTTGCAGCGGAGTTCCTTGGTGCGAGGAAGTTGCCAGCAGGCGAACGCCGCGTGCTCGCAGAAGCGGAATCAGTTCCGCAGAAGAAATCTGTAAGAAAGGCAAGCGGAAGATCGAACCCGCCGAACCGCGCAGGACTTTCGAGTTGTAAGGACTGACGGTTCCTTCGGTCAGAAAAATTCCGGCAGCGCCAAAGGCTTCGGCGGAGCGCAGGATCGTGCCCAGGTTGCCCGGGTCCTGCAGGCCGGCGGCCACGACGAACGGGCCGTCGCTCGAGCGGTCGAGCAGTTGCACGGCAGAGAAAGCCCGCAGCTTGAGCAGGGCCGCCACGCCCTGGGGCGCGTCGCTCGGCACGATCGAGTTGAAGAGTGCATTCGGCAGGACGAGCGTTTCGGTGCGGGCATTGATCTGGGGCAGAAGTTTTTCGGCGAGAGGACGCGCCGATTCGCTGAAGAACACGCTGTCCAGATGCTGGCCGCTGCGCAATGCTTCTTCGAGCAGCTTGACGCCTTCGATGGCGCACTCACCCTGCGGAGTCAGCTCGGCGCGGCGGAATGCGAGCCGCAGCTCTTTCAGCCTCTGGTTGTGGCGGCCGGCGACGGGGCGCAAACGGTCGGCTTGACTGCGCGTTCGAGCGGCCTTCGCGTCTTGCTTCATTAGGTCGGTCCCAAGATCGGGATGAGATCAGGATAATACGAATTCCCGGCCGGGCTTCGGGCGAAGCTCGTGGTATGGTACATTTCATTGTTTACGCCGACAATGCTTACGCCGGCAATGTTCACGCCGGCAATCGGGAAGGGACCATAGTGCGCGCGGAAATCCTGAAAATCGATGCCGTAACGCCCGAAGCTTCGCTGATCAAGTATGCCGCCGAGCAGATCCAGGCCGGGCAGGTGCTGGGCATGCCGACCGACACGTTTTACGGTCTGGCGGCGGACCCGTTCAACCTGCGCGCGGTGGAGCGAGTTTATGAGATCAAATCGCGTTTGCGGCACAAACCGCTCTCGCTGCTGATCGAGAGCGTGGACCAGGCGGAAGAGTTTACGCGCCCCTTGCCGGACGATTTCCATCTTCTGGCGCGGCGTTTCTGGCCGGGGCCGCTCACTATGATTGTGCCGGCAGCGTCGCATTTGCCGCTGAAGGTGACCGCGAATACGGAGAACGTGGCGCTGCGCGTGCCGGCGGCCGAAATCCCGCTGGCGGTGGTGCGGGCGGCGAAAATTCCGATCACGGCGACATCCGCCAACCTGAGCGGCGCTGCGGAATGCACCACCGCGGAGCAGGTGCTGGAGCAGTTGCAGGGCCGCATCGCGATGATCGTGGACGGCGGGCAGTCTCCGCGGACAATCTCATCGACGATCGTGCAGTTCAAAGAAGACGGTACCTGGCAGATTCTGCGCGAAGGCGCGATTCCCGCCAAGGACATCATCGAAGCCTTGTCTTGAGACGACAGTCTTGAGAGGGCAGCCCTGAGATCGCAGCACTAAGATGGCCGAAGCTGACAATCCATCTAACCAAAAGAAATCTTTGTGGATCCGTCCGTGGCCGCTGTTGTTGCTGGCGGTGGTGGGAGCGCTGTTGTTGTTTTTCGGCATTACGGGCACGCGCATCGTGCGCGCCGCCGCCGAAGTACCCACGAAGAAAGCCGATGTGATCGCCATTTTTGGAGCTGCCGAGTACGCGGGCCATCCTTCGCCGGTGTACCGGGCGCGGCTCGACCACGGTTACGAATTGTTTCAGAAGGGAATGGCGCCGGTGGTGATCACGACCGGCGGATCGGGGCAGGACCCGGATTTCAGCGAGGGCGGCGTTGGCAGAGACTATCTTCTGCGGCGCGGTGTCCCGGAGCAGGCTCTGATCGCGGAGACGCAAGGCTCCGATACGGCGCAGTCGGCGGCGCGGGTGGCTAACATCATGCGCGCGAACGGCATGCGCACCTGCATTGCGGTAAGCGATGCGTATCATGTTTTTCGCATTCGCGCCTTGCTCGAGCACGAAGGCGTGCAAGTGGAGTTGGCGCCCAGGCCAGAGTCGCGTCCGCACCCTCTCTGGGAGCGGTTCTCGGCGGTGATGCACGAGGCGATGAGCTATCTGGCGTGGAAGCTTGGGATGACATAAAAACAGCTACTGGCTTCTAGCTACTCACCCATTAGTCTGGAGGCAAGATTTGCAGCCACCGTTCCGATCCAAGCAGGAAGTCATCATCAACGCCCCTTTGGAAGCGGTGTGGTCGTTCTGTATGGATCTCACGAAGATCCCGGAGTTCCATCCTCGCGTGGTCAAAGTTGATCTTCTTTCTGGCAAGACCCTCCGCGAACCAGGCGCGTCATATCAATGTCATCTTTCGGGCGGGAAGCACACGTGCATCGAGAAAGACATCGAAATTATCCCGCTGCAGAAGATCGTCACCGTGTTGCCGGAGGACACATTCGGTATCAGCAAGATTCTCAGCGATTACAGAGTGGAAACGACGTTCCAAACGCTCGGCCATCGGTCAACCAAGGTGGAAATTAGCCACTATTACTCGACGACAACCCTGAAAGCCAAGCTCCTCAACTTAATCGCAAAAGGTAAGATCGCCCGCGAGACCCAGGCAACATTGAATGCCGCCAAAGCAACGATAGAGGCTGCCTGCCGTGCGGGATAGGGATTTATCAGACCGGTTCGAGCTTCGGGCATTCGCTGCAGCCAGGAGCCAGGAGTTGCCCTCCTACCATCCCATCTTCTCTCGCAGGCTCGTGACATGCGCCACGTGATGGCGTCCGTGCCAGGAGTAGAGCGCGAGAGTTTTTTCCAGCGACATCGGGCCCATCTCAGGATGGCGGAAGGTGCGTTTCCATTCCGCGCCGGTGAACTCGCGGAGCATCAGCATCCAGCGCTGGTGCAGGGAATCGAGCAAGGCCAGCGACACTTCGATGGGGGCGTGCTTGGCTTCGGGCAACTCGGCCCAGAGATTTTCCATGTACGGCTTGATGGTGGGCTCGTCTTCGGTGAGCGCCAGCTTGAAACGAATGTAAGAGTTCATGTGGCTATCGGCGAAGTGATGGGCCACCTGGCGCGGCGTCCAGCCGCCATCACGGTAAGGAGTATCCAGTTGCCGGTCAGAAAGTCCGCGGAGTGCGGCGCGCAACCGGGCGGGGGTTTGCTCGATGTCGGTCAAGCATTGCTGCGTCTGTTCTGCCGTAAGCGGGCCAGTGTAGGAAAACTTTCCAATTGGATAGCGCGGGTCAGACATGAACTTTCCTCCGGATAGGTAGATGACTTCGGAGTGACATGTGGTGCAGAAAAAGAACGACGACCGGCTGGCGACCAACGACTAGCGACCGGCGACTATCTCACCATGGCGAGGATGCGGACAGGGGCCGCGCCCGGTTTTTTGTTTTTTGCCGGGGCGACGATGACGAGCGAGCCGGTCGCGGGCAGCGAGGTGAAGCGCGCGGTTCCTTCCACTACATAACTTCCGTGGAGCGCGAGCTGCCGCGCCAGCGCGCGGTCGGAGGTCAAGTTCACGGGCGTCTCGACGGCAAAGCCAATGGTGTAGCGAGCGTCCATGAGGAACGCGGCCGCGTCGCGAGCGATGGGAAACGGCTTGGTTGACAGATCATCGGACGCGCCGGTGCGGCGGATGGCGACGACGGCCCCTTGCGAAATCATGCCGTGGCGCGATTCCCACGCGGCGATATCGTCGAGAGAAATCTGCGAGCTGTTGCCGAGCGCGGCGTTCAAGTCCATAACCACCAGCGGAGCCACGAGGCGCTCAGGCGGAATCTGGCCGGCGGCCCAAGTCCCGGGAATAAGCGCGTCGGGAGCAATGATGCGGGTTCTGGACTCCGTGGCCGTGGCATGTGTCGTTGCGGCGTTTAGCCCATCGGTCAGGTCCACCACGCGCGAATAGCGATCCTGCTGCGTGGAAACGGGGCGGCGGTCGGCGAACAGCAGAATGGCGAGCACGAGCGCGTAAGCGATGATGAAACTGCGAATCCGCATTCAATTCCTTAGCTGGAGGTAAGTAAGACGCAAGTCCTGCCGGTATTGTTGCCCGTGGGGGGTGCCAAGTTCAATCCACGGTTGGACATGACCCAAGGATTGGCTCCAAATGCTCGCCGGTGGAGAGCGGGGCATTCCCGCCCGTCCCCCCTGGGATCTATCAGCATTCGAGTAGAAAACTTTCGTTTCCGGTTCAATATTTCGGGCAGGTCGGGCCGCAGGTTACAATAGAGTTAACATTTCCAGTAGCTTTCCAGGCCCATCGCAATCGCCGATTTCGATTCAGGCTGGGGCGCCCACGCCTGCGAACTGAGGATTGCGAGAACTGAGGATTGATGTTCGGCCGCGAAGAAAAAGTTTCCGCCCTCCGGCTCACCGCCGTGCAGTACTTCGTACTGTTCATTTTTCTGCTTCTGGCATACGGGCTGTGGCGGCTGCAGGTGATGCAAAGCGGCAAGTACGCGCAACTGGCGGAGCAGAACCGCGTTCGCAATGTACCGATTCTGGCCCCGCGCGGCAAAATCCTGGATCGCGAAGGCCGCGTCATTGTCGATAACTACCCCTCGTTTTCCGCGCTCCTGCTGCGCGATTCCACGCGCGATCTGAACGCGGACGCGGATGCCATCGCCAAGGGGCTGCACTTGAACCCCGACGAAGTGCGGCAGCGCATCCGGCGCGCCTCCTGGATGCCGCAGTACCAGCCGATTTTTTTGAAGGAAGACATCACACCGGACGAGTTGGCGTTCATCGAGTCGCACAAGAACGAGCTTCCCGAGCTTGAAACCATCATGGCGCACCGGCGGCTGTATCCGCGCAATGGCTTTATGGCGCACCTGATCGGCTACGTGGGCGAAGTGACCGAAGACATGCTCAACCAGCCGCAGTTCGAACTCTACAACCCCGGCGACGTGGTCGGCGTGAGCGGAGTCGAGAAACAATACAACGGCATTCTGATGGGCAAGAACGGATTCCGGCGGGCGATTGTGAATAGCCATGGGCGCGAGGTCGGGCGCCTGGACGAAACGCCCGCGGAGCCGGGCAAGCAGCTCAAGCTTACGGTCGACCTCGATCTGCAAATCGCGGCGGAAGAGGCAATCGAAGGGAAGAACGGCGCGATTGTGGCCATGGATCCGCACACCGGAGAGATCCTGGCCATGGTGAGCCGGCCGACGTTCGATCCCAACGATTTCGCGGTGAAGATTTCGCGGGACGAGTGGAGCAAGCTGATCGACGATCCCGACAAACCGCTGCTGAACAAAGCGATCCAGGCCCAGCTCGCGCCCGGCTCGACGTTCAAGGTCATTATGGCGACCGCCGGGTGGCAGGAAGGGATTGCCCAGACCCTCCACGTAGACTGCACCGGGGGCGCCACGTTTTATGGCCGGCGCTTTGGATGCTGGGTGAAAGGCGGCCACGGCCCGGTCGATTTTACGAAAGCGATCTACCAGTCCTGCGATGTTTTCTTTTACACGTTGGCGGAAAAACTTGGCATCGATCGCATCGCAAAATATGCGACCGCCCTTGGATTGGGGCAGAAGACTGGGATCGACCTGCCCAACGAAGCGAGCGGCGTGATGCCCTCGGAAGAATGGAAGATCCGCAACTTTAAGCAGAAGTGGTTCGCCGGGGAAACGATTTCGGTGGGCATCGGCCAGGGCGCGGTGGCGGTCACTCCCGTGCAACTGATGCGCGCAGTTGGCGCCATCTCGATGGATGGCCGCATGGTGGTCCCGCACGTGATCAATCCGACGAATCTGCCGCCGGGGTTCGTTGAGACCACGAACTATACGGAAGTGAAAAACATTCCGATTGACCCGACCGGCTGGAACACCATCACCGATGCGTTGGGCCGGGTTCTGTTGCCGGAAGGCACGGCTCCCTCGGCGCACATTCCGGGAATCGACATCGCCGGCAAGACTGGGTCGGCGCAGGTGGTTTCGCTCGCCCTGCGCGCGAAGCATAACAAGAGCGATGAGTTCGCGCAGAACGGGTGGTTCGTGGGATTCACGCCCAGGCGCAATCCGGACGTCATTGTGTGCGTGCTGTTCGAAGGCGGCGAGCACGGGAGGCTGGCGGCGCGTTTGGCGACCCAGGTGATCAAGGCTTACGTCGATAAGCAGCGGCGCCAGCCCACCAAGATGGCAACGGGTTCGGGCAAGGTGGAAGTCGGCAGCCTGTGGACCGATCCTGGCGGTACTAAAGAAGACGGCACGAACGCGAACGAAGACCGTTTGCAAGGCGGCCGCTTCCTGATCGATGTTGCGCGCAAGAGGGCTCCGCTGGCGGTTGCCGCGCCCGGCATGCACTGAGTTGTGCTTCTTCAGCGGGCCGCAGTACTCAGCTGATCGTTAATAGTCAATCGAGGATCTACGATTTACGATCTACGATCGCTGATCCGAGCGATGCTCGTGATACGTTAAATCTGAAATGAAGACTGCTGCCAACCTCGCTCTCGACACCGCATCCGTGCACGGAGCAACTTATGCCGACGCGCGCGTGGTCGCGATCCGCAACCGCTCGCTGACCACCAAGAACGGGCGGGTGGGCCATGCCTCGGAATCCGAGTCGCTCGGCATCGGCGTGCGCGTGATCGCGGACGGTGGGTGGGGGTTCGCCGCATCTGCGGATTTGAGCCGCGCGTCGGTGGAAGCGGCGGCCGCGCGGGCGGTCGAAATTGCGAAGGCCTCGGCGCGGGTGAAGCGGGAAGACGTTCGACTGGCCCCCGAACCCGCGGCGGTGGCGGAGTGGACGACTCCATACAAGGTCGATCCGTTCACCACGTCAGTGGAGCAGAATCTCGATCTGCTGCTGAAGGTTGACGCGGAGATGCGCGCCGTGTCCGGCGTCACGCTCGCCGAAACCGGCATGAACTTCCAACGCGAAGAGTCGTGGTTTCTTTCTTCCGAGGGCGCTCGCATCCATCAGACAAAATACTCGACCGGCGCGGGCTACACGGCGTACGCATTTGCCGGTTCCGAAATTCAGAAGCGGTCTTATCCGAGCTCATTCGGCGGACAATGGCAAAACCGCGGCTACGAACTGGTCGAAGAAATGAAATTGGTGGAGAATGCCCGGCGCGTGGCGGAAGAAGCCGTCGCGTTGCATAAGGCCGGGCAGTGCCCGGAAGGCGTGGCCACAATTATTTTGGATAGTTCGCAATTGGGCTTGCAGATCCACGAGTCCATCGGGCATCCGATTGAACTTGATCGTGTGTTGGGCATGGAAGCGAACTTTGCTGGCACTTCATTTCTCACTCTCGAGAAACTGGGCAATCTTCGCTACGGCAGCGAGCTGGTCAACGTCGTGGCTGACGCTCGGCAGGAACACGGACCCGGCCTCGGCACCTTCGCCTACGACGACGAAGGCGTGGCCGCGCAGTTGACGCCGATTATCACGAATGGACGGTTTACCGGATATCTGAGTTCGCGCGAAACCGCCCACATGATTGGCGCCGCGCGGTCCGGTGGAACGCTGCGCGCCGAGGGTTGGAACCGGCTGCCCATGATTCGCATGACTAACGTCAGCATTCTGCCCGGAGAGAAGCCGCTGAGTTTGGAACAGCTCATTGCCGCGACCGACGATGGCATTTACATGCAGACCAACAAATCCTGGTCGATTGACGACAAGCGATACCACTTTCAGTTTGGATGCGAGATCGCCTGGGAGATCAAGAACGGTAAGCGGGTCCGGATGCTGAAAAATCCTTCGTATTCCGGCATCACCACCGAGTTTTGGAATTCGATGGACGCGATCTGCTCGCGCGACGAATGGACGCTGTGGGGAACTCCGAACTGCGGCAAGGGCCAGCCGCAGCAGGTCGTGGGCACGGGACATGGCGCGAGTCCGGCGCGGTTCCGGAGTATTCGAGTGGGCTCGGCGTACCAGGGAAGCTGAGTGAAATTTTGTAATTTCGTAATTGGGTAATTTTGCAATTTAGAACCTTCGGATTAAGGGGCATCGGATCGATTTCAAATTACCAAATTACAAAATTACCCAATTACCAAATTTTAAGAATGCTGACCAAAGAACAAGCCGCGGACATCTTTGACCGGATTCGCCGTCTCTCGTCCGCCGACGAGGTCGAAGCGATCTTTACCGGCTCCCACTTCGCCCTGACCCGGTTTGCCAACAGCACCATTCACCAGAATGTGGAGGAAGAGAACTCCATCGTTTCGATCCGCACCAATTTTGCCGGCCGGACGGCGCGCGCTACCACCAATCAGTTTGACGACGAGAGTTTGCAGCGAGCAGTTGCAGCTTCGGAGAGTCTCGCGAGAGTGCAGGCGTCGGACCCAGATTTGCTGCCGATGCCCACGGCAGACGAGGCCAATGCCGCGGGCGAGGGCGCCCGCGCCACGCGTTTTTTTGAGGAGACCGCAGCCATCACTCCCGCCGATCGCGCCGAGGCGGTGAAGAGCATCGTGTCCATTGCCGCGAAACACAAGCTGACGACAGCGGGTATCTACTCGAACTCGGAATCCCGGGAAGGAATCTTCAACTGTCGTGGATTAGCGAATTGGCATCACCAGACGCTGGCGGAGACTTCCATCACCATGCTGGCCGATGATTCTTCCGGATGGCAGAAATTGAATTCGCCCAATGTGAGGAACCTCGATGCTGCGTGGCTGGCGGAGACGGCTGCGCAAAAGGCGGTCGAGTCCGCCCATCCGCGAGAGATTGCGCCAGGGAAGTACACGGTAATTCTTGAGTCGGCGGCTGTTCTCGACATGGTTGGCTTCATGTTCTGGGACTTCAGCGGCGTGGCCATTCTCGATCAGCGATCGTTTCTCAACGACCGCATCGGCGTCAAACTTTTTGGCGAGAACATCAACATCTGCGATGATGCCGGGCATCCTCTGCAAGCGGGTTCTCCATTCGATGGCGAGGGGATGAGGCGCCAGCGCGTGCAATTGGTCGAGAACGGCGTGGTGAAGCGCGTAGTGTATTCGCGCGCCACGGCACAGAAGATGAAGAATTCGGAGTATGCGGCGAAGGTCGGCCCCATTGAGCCCACAGGGCACGGATTTCCCCTGCCGAACGAGGTGGGCGAGATGCCGATGAATATTGTTTTCGGCGGCCCAGAAAATCTGCGAAAGGTGGAAGACCCGCGGAGCGTTGAGCAAATGATCGCGTCGACCGAACGCGGCGTGCTGGTTACGCGACTGTGGTACATCCGTGAAGTGGATCCGTACGAGAAGATCGTGACTGGCATGACCCGCGACGGAACATTTCTGGTGGAGAACGGCAAGATCCAGTGCGGTCTGCGCAATTTCCGCTTTAACCAAAGCCTGATCTCGATGCTGTCGAATGTCGAGGCGATGAGCGTTTCGGTTCGCGCCAGCGGAGAGGAATCGTTTGACATGGTGGTGCCGGCGATGAAGGTAAGGGAGTTTAATTTTACCGAAGCGACGAAATTCTGAGCAGGCGGCATTCAGCGCTTAGCATTTGTCACTTAAGGCATCAGCACGGAGACGACGGACGCGAGTTTCCCGAGACCGACTTGCCCGTGCGAAGTTTGCGATTACACGGCCTGCGAGGAGATAGCGGACCAAGATGGCGGACCCAGGATTACTGGATCTCGTTCTTGACCACGACTCCGCCCTTCATCACGAACTTCACTCGCTCAAGCTCGGTGATGTCCTGCAGAGGATCGCCGGAGACGGCCACAACATCAGCAAGCTTACCTGCTTCAATAACACCGATGCGGTCCTGCCAGCCCAGTAGTTCTGCCGCGCCCGACGTGGCGGCACGGACAATATCCAGCGGAGGCATTCCCAGGTCGCGCAGCGAGCCGAACATGATGGCCGTTGCCTGGCCGCGAGTCTTGCCCGGATAGTCGAACCACATGTCGGATCCGATGGCGAACTTGACGCCGGATTTGAGAACTCGCTGCACGCGAAGCGGAGCTTCTCTATTCGAAAGTTCCTCATATTGCGCAAACCCTTGCTCGTATTCTGGCGAAAGAACAAGCGATTTCTGCACAAGCGTGCGCAACCGGCCGCCCGCGAAAGTCTCAGTCAGATCGAAAAAGATTCCCTTGTCCTTCATCTGCTTGAGCATTGGGTCGGTGATGGCATCGCCGTGTTCGATGGAGTCCACGCCGGCATCGATCGACGTTTGAATGCCGGTTTCGGTCGTGGCATGCACTGCAACCTTCACCTTCGAACGATGCGCCTCCTCCACGATAGCTTTCATCTCTTCCGTAGTTACGAACCGAGGCTCATCGTCGGCGACAACTTTGATGAAATCCGCGCCGTAAAGCAGATTCTCGCGGACGGCTCGGCGGCCGTCATCTGGACTGCTAACCGGAAGAAACTCAAGATCGACGATCTTCTTGGCGATTGCGGGGTTGAGGCGCACCGCCTGACCGCCCGGTGGAGTGAGCTTGCGGCAGGAGGCCTGGATCCTCGGTCCCGGCACCCAGCCCGCGTCGATGGCGTCGCGAAGCGCCGCATCGCCATCTTCGCCGGAGTGGCCTACGTTACGAACGGTGGTGAAGCCGGCCTCCAGATCCTCGCGGGCCATGCGGGCGCCAAGCAGAACACGTTGGGAGGCGCTCGTGCCAGCGACCGCGTCCAAAATGTTGTTACTCGGATTGACCGCCACCGAGGCAGCCATGAGCAGATGAGCGTGGGAATCGATCAGCCCGGGAAGCACCGTGGCCTTGCTGAGATCGACGGTGACCGCGTCCTTCGGTAGATGAGCCTGCAAGTCGGCGAACGCCGCGATCTGCTTTATCTTGCCGTCTTCCACCAGAATGCCTTGGCCGGTGAGGAATTTTCCGGTGCGCACGTCGAGAATACGACCGGCCTTGATCAGCATCGGCTTCGCAGGAGTTGCCGGTACTTGCGCAGGCGCCAGCGTGACGATGGAGAGCAACGAAATGGCCATTAAGAGTTTTCTCAACGCGGTTCCCCTTTTCGACTTTGAAACGCCATCATTGTACATTCGCGAAGGCTAACGGCTAAACGCTAAGTGCGGGCCTGCGGCGACCGCGCAAAGAGTATCCCAGCTACGCCCCTAAGTCCCTGTACCAGTGGCACTTCGCCGCCTTTGTTCCATGACTTCCGTAACTTTGCAAGGGCGATGCTGGGGTGTAATCTCGCCCTGAAATGTGCACATGCTCACTCGGAGTGGTGCACGGCACGAACCGGAAGGAAGGGCGACGCAAAAGTGTCTGAAGCCACCAAGGGAACCGTTGATGAAGTCAGCAGGAATCGAAGGGGTTATACGGACGTGCAAGGCGCGCCGCGCTTTCCCATCAAACTGCCAGTGGCATTAAAGTCGACGTCAGCAGCCAACCAGTCTGAAGTCGAGGGAAAGACGGTCGAGACCGAGAACATTTCCGCGAACGGCGTCCTGTTTCGCATGGATGCCGATGTGCCTGTAGGGTCGGCTGTCGATTTTACGATTTCTCTGCCCGCCGATGTGGTGGGCGCAGAAGTCGACGTGCAGGTGGATTGTCGCGGACGAGTGGTGCGCAGTTTTGAAGATGGTGGCCGGCGTGGAGTGGGCGTGGTCATTGATGAGTACCGTTTTGAGCGCAGGTAGTTTTGACGTAGAGATGCGGCTTGCCGCGTCTCGCAGTCGGCCGCGCGGGCAGGGCGACAGGTAGTACGCGAAAAGAGGACGGATGGGCAGCACTTCGGTCAGTATTGAGCCAGGCGACGGCGTTCAGCCTGAGGACGGCAAAGGCACGATCCGCGTGATTGTGGCGGATACGCAAGCCATTTTCCGCGCCGGACTGCGCAAGATCTTTGCGCTCGAGGATGACATACGGGTTGTCGGCCAGGCCGAGAGCCTCGATCAGACCGTTGCCGCCATTCAAAAATTTTCCGCTGACATTGTGATCTTTGAGGCGGCCCTGGCCCCGAATCCAGCGGACGCTGTTTCCGATCTTCTCCGGCAAAGTGCGAGCTGCCGCCTGGTGGTCGTGCTGCAGGAGCCCGACCAGGAAATGACCCTCGAATTATTCCGGCGCGGCGCCCACGGCATCGTTTCGCGCGAAATTGAGCCGGAAATGCTGGTGGAATGCCTGCGCAAAGTCGCCCAGGGTGAACCCTGGCTCGACAGCCGGGCGATCGGGTGGGTGATGCAGGCCTATCGCACCCAAGGCGTGCGTCCGGCAGGGTCGCGTCCCAAAGTTTCGCTCACGCCCAAAGAGGCGCTCATCGTCTCCTGCGTCACGCAGGGGATGAAGAACAAAGAGATTGCCCTGCGGGTGGGCACCACCGAACAGGTGGTCAAGAATTATCTCCGCAAAGTCTACGACAAGCTGGGAGTGGCCGACCGTCTGGAACTCGCGTTGTACTGCCTGAATCATCGCGTGATTGAGAGCGTGGGCCAGGCAAAGCCCGCCCAGCCAACCAGCGGTCACGCTGCAGCGGCGCCGGAAAAACCCAACGCCGCAGCGGCTGCTTCGGGATCCCGCTCCTGATTCTTTTCTTCTAGTACAATTCCTTGTTGCGGCCTGATTGCCGGCCCGATGCGTGTGGGCCGGAGAATGTTCAGGCGCGCAAATCCAGTTCTCAGTTCTCAGTTCCCAGTTCTCAGTTAGAACTGTTGAGCTTTTTCACCGAGAGCTGGGAACCGGGATCTAAGAACTATCCCCCAAGAGAGGCAACCTATGAAAGGCGACGCAAAAGTCATTGCCATTCTGAACGAAGCGCTGAAAGCCGAGCTCACCGCCATCAATCAGTATTTCCTTCACGCCGAGATGTGCGAGAACTGGGGCTATGAACGGATGGCCAAGCAGACCCGCAAGGAATCCATCGAAGAAATGCACCATGCCGAAATTCTGATGGAACGTATCCTGCTGCTGGATGGCAGTCCCAACATGACCGAAACTTTCAAGATCAATATCGGGCAAAACCTGAAGCAGCAACTGGAGAGCGATCTGCAGCTCGAATACACGGCCGTGAAACGCCTGAACGATGGGATCAAGGCAAGCGTGGCAGCCGGCGACAACGGTTCGCGCGAGCTGCTGGAAAAGATCCTGCTCGATGAAGAACACCACATCGACTGGCTGGAAGGGCAACTGCACGCGATTAAAGAGATGACGTTCGAGAACTACCTGGCCCAGCAGTTGTACAAGCCCGAGGAGAGCTAGCAACAGTTGTCAGTCGCCAGTTGCCGGTCGCCAGCCGCCGGTTCTCGCACTCGTGCGTCGAGGTCGGCAGGCCGACTGGCTGCTAGAATCAAACCGTCACTTCATGCACTTCGCACGGCGCCGGAGAGATGGCCGAGTGGCTGAAGGCGCACGCTTGGAAAGCGTGTTTACTCGAAAGGGTAACGTGGGTTCGAATCCCACTCTCTCCGCCATATTTTCTGAGCCTCGAAAATTAGAGGGCTTAGAGGGGGACAGAAGAAAGCTACAACAATAAACACTGATTTGCTTGACTTTCTGGAGAAATCCGATTCTCTATCCGCTTGAGCTACGGGCCCTCTGCTGAGTGAGGATACTGCCGCAGCTTTCCGATACTACCGAAAATTGCCTGCGCCGTCACCACGGGCTCCTAACTCCACGGGCTAGCCGAGGTATTCTCCGCAGTATTCGATCGCCGCCTCTTCCTGGCGCAGGACACGCAGTACACCTTCGGTCAGGGCCAACAATTCGTCTTCGCCCGGATACACCAGGGTCGGAGCGATCCACTCGACGTAGGGGCGCACTTCCGCGATCAACTTGGTCGAGTGCGCCATGCCCCCGGTAAGCAGAACGGCGTCGACGCGGCCCTTGAGCACCGCAGCCATGGCGCCTGTCTCCTGTCCAATCTGGTAAGCCATGGTATCGAACACCAGCTTCGCCTTGGCATCGTCGGCGTCTATCCGCTCCTCGATCTTCACCAGGTCCTTGGTGCCCAGATACGAATAAAGTCCCGCCTCATTGAACAGGATGTTCTCGACCTCCTGCTGCGTGTACTTGCCGCTGAAGCACATCCTGATGACTGGCCCGGAGGGAAGGGTACCGGCCCGTTCGGTGGCGAAAGGACCTTCTTCGCGCGAATCGTTGTACTCGATCGTCTTGCCGCCTTCGTGAGCGGTGACGCAAATGCCGCTGCCCATGTGCACCACGATCAAACGCAAATACTTGTATGGCGTGCCCCGCTCACGAGCATAGCGCTTGGCGATTGCCTTGGGGTTCAACATGTGCGAAAGACTGGGACGCTGGATCGCGGCCGAACCGGACAACCGGGAGCGGTCGGGCCGCTCATCCACGCTGACTGGATCGACGATGTAAGCTTCCAAGCCCGCCCCGCCGGCCATCGCATGAGCCAGCACGGCGCCCAGGTTGGAAGCGTGCTCCCCTTGTTTGGCCTCGCGCAGATCCGCCAGCATCTTCGCATTGACCCGATAGGTACCGCTGATCAAACGCGGCAACAGCCCCCCGCGACCGGCAACCGCACTCAACTGCTCCAACTTGTACCCAGCTTCGTGGAACTCGCGCTCCACCATGCTCAGACGAAAATCCTTCTGGTCGAGCACCGGCCGTCCCCGAAACTGGTTCATCTCTTCTTCACTGTGCCGTACGTTTTTGACGAATTCTGGCTTCTCGTTTTTGTACACGGCAAACTTGGTGGAGCTCGAACCCGGATTGATGGCTAACACTTTGAAATCAGCGGCTGGCAAAAATCACCCCCAACGCGATCGAGTTCAATTTATCGTCGGCGCTCTCCACCCGCGACGGGATCAGGACCGGTACCTTGGCGCCCACAATGACGTGCGCGCACGACGAATTGGCATAGTATTTGGTCGATTTTCCCAGATGGTTGCCGGCTTCGATGCAGTGCACAACCATGCAATCGGCGTGGCCAGCCACCGGACTGGTAATGCCTTTCGCCTTGGCGGCGGATTCCAGCAGCGCGTTATCCAGCGCCAGCGGGCCATAGACCTCGGCATCGCCGAATTCGCCCGCGGCTCCCATCTCGGTCAACGCTTTGGCGTCCATAGTAGAAGGCAGACCTTCCGAAACCACTTCGGTGGCGCTCATGACGGCGATCTTGGGCCGGGTGCAGCCGATCGAACGCAGCGCTTCAATCGAATTCTCGACGATCTGCTTTTTCTGCTCCAGGTTGGGAGCGACGTTGAGTCCGCCGTCGGTCATTCCCACCAGCCGGCGCTCGCCACTCAGTACGTCCTCATAGAAAAGAATGTCGCTCAACAAGCGGCCGGTCCGCAGTCCATTCTGTTTGTCCAGCACGGCCTTCAGCAGTTGGTCGGTGCGGAGGTGGCCCTTCATGAGTACGTCGACCTTGCCCTCGCCGGCCAACCGCCCCGCGACTCCAGCCGCATCGGCGCCTCCGGAGACAAACTCCGCTTTGGCAAGCACTTGATCCAAACCCAGCGACTGCGCCATGGCGCGAATTTTATCGGTCTCGCCGATCAGCACGGGTACGGCAATTTCCGATTCCAGCGCGCCCGCCACGGCCGTCAGCGCCACCTCATCGTCGGCCACTATGACGGCCACGCGTTTCGGGCCAACCGTGCGTGCATAGGCGCGCAACTGCTGAAAATTGCGAATCGGCTCGGTTAATGCAGCGCGTTTTCGCACGGAGCTTCCTGACATCGAGCAATCCCCTTATCCAGCATAACCTACCGATTCGGAGATGTTTTCGCCACCGACCAGATGCTATGTCCGAAGTTCGCGGCGCACAAGTCCCGATGCGCAAGTCCTGAAGAGAATATCCCAATCGGAATTCGCGCGCGAAACGCTAGCGCCGGCAAACGGAGCAGTATCCGCCGACCTCGAGCCGCGCCACGAGGATGTGAAAGCGGCAATCCCGCTCTAATTGCTTCTTCAAGGACTCGAAAGTCTTGCTGACAAATTCGGTGATTTTCCCGCACCGGAGACATGCCATGTGAATATGATCGCGGCCCAGCTTGCGCTCATAATAGTGGCCTTCGCCGTTCAGATGCATCAGGTCGAGCTCATCGATCAGTCCTTGCCGCTTGAGCAGGTCCAGCGTCCGATAGACGGTGCTGCGATCTACCGAGGCATCCACAGTCCGCGCCTTGCGCAGGATCTGGCTGGCATCGAGATGCTTCGTCGCAGTCTCAATCACGCTTAGAATCGCCCGGCGCTGACCGGTCATGCGAATCCCACGTTCGGCAAGTTGCGTCTGCAAGCGGCCCGGAATCTCGGTTTGCGGAAACGGCATTCGTAGTCTCCCATTTCATGTCGCAACTGATCGCAAAGAACCTGCGACGAAATCTTCGGGCGCCCCATTGACAGTCGATGAAGGCGCACTCTACGCTGAGATTCTAACGCTTCTTGCGATTGAGTCGCAACAAAGACTATGTCAAAAAGGGGAGCCGATGGTCGTGCGCGTTATATCTAAGCCTATCCGGCAGAAGTTTCCCGGTCTCGTTATCCTGGTCTTCTCTCTGCTCTTTTGCCGTCCATCTTTGGCGCAGGAGAGTCCGTACATCGTCACCTACGACCATTACCTCGAAGAGCCCGGCAGCCTGGAGGTGGAATATTTTTCTACTTTTGGCACACAGCGCGGTGGCAACGGCTCCGATGCCTTCTGGACGGAATTTGAATACGGCGCCACTGCATGGTGGACGGCCGAGTTTTATGTGGACGGGCAGACGACCTTCAATGACAGCACGATTTTTACAGGGTTTCGCTGGGAAAACCGCTTTCGCCTGCTGCCGCGCGAGCACCTTGTCAATCCGGTGCTCTATATCGAGTACGAGAACACCAGCGGGGCCGACAAGATTCTGAAGGAGGTGGAAGGTCACGACGTAGAGTCCGACTACGCCGATTCCAACGCCGTATTGCGGAAGGAGCACGACCACGAATTGGAGCTCAAGCTTCTCCTTTCCAGCACTTTCAAAGGCTGGAATGTCGCCGTAAATCCGATCGTTACCAAGAACCTGTTGCCGAGCGAACCGTGGGAGTTTGCGTACGCCATCGGGGCAAGCCGTCCGCTCGCGCTTAAGGCTTTACCCAACCGCTGTAATTTCTGTCTGGAGAATTTTATTGCCGGAGTGGAAATATACGGGGGCCTGGGCGACACACAGAGTGCCGGTCTGCACGACACATCTCATTACCTTGCACCCGTGGTCGCGTGGAATCTTCCGTCGGACTGGACCTTTCGTTTTTCGAGTGGCTTCGGTCTGAACGACAATAGCCATCGGCTGCTGTTGCGCTGGGGGCTTTCGCGCGAGTTCTCCAGCTTTGGCGAGATCGTCGGGCGTTTGTTCGGAGGCCGGCCATGAAGGCAACCTTCGCTTCGTTCCGCTCGGCCGGACGCAGTGGTCTTGCGACCATTGGCGCCGTCGTCTTCGGGATCAGCGTCCTGGGGATTGTCGTCCTGGGGACTTCTCGGGCCCTGGCGCAGAACGAAGACCCTGCCGCACGTAGGAACGGAAAGTCAACGTACGCCGCGCTGGCAGAAGCTCCCGAAAAAGCGAGAGAGAGGACAAACCCGTTCGAAGGTGATACTCAGGCCGTGGTTGCGGGAGGAAAGCTTTTTGAGCAACACTGCGCCGACTGCCACGGAAGAAAGGCGGGAGGCACGAGGAAAGGCCCGAGTTTACTGCCGGAAAAAGTGGGGCAGGCAACGCCCGGCACGCTGTTCTGGATTCTGACCAATGGAGTTGTCCGCCGAGGCATGCCGGTTTGGTCGAAGCTGCCGGAACCAGAGCGGTGGCAGATTGTCACCTTCTTGCAGTCGTTGAAGTTACAACCGGCGGCCTCACAATCAATGAACTCACAATCAGTGGAACCGGCGCGTCATTGATTCCATTGACGCCGATTCCGTAGCGCCAGCGCTTGCCAGCCCTGCTAAGCTCATTCCTGCGCAAACAGTGTTGCGTAAACAGGGCTGCGTGAATCGGAAATACAACGTCATCATTCTCGGAGCCGGCGCTGCCGGCCTGATGTGTGCCATGGAAGCCGGCAAGCGGGGCCGGCGCGTCCTGGTGCTCGAACGCGCGGATCGAATCGGCAAGAAAATCCTGATCTCCGGCGGCGGCCGCTGCAATTTCACCAACCTGCACACCAGCCCAGAGAACTTCCTTTCGGCCAACCCGCACTTCGCCAAGTCGGCGCTCGCCCGATACACTCCGGCCGCCTTCGTGGGCCTCGTCGAAAAGCATCACATCCCCTACCACGAGAAAAAGCTTGGCCAGTTGTTCTGCGATCGAGCGGCGAGCGACATCACGGCGATGCTCGAGCAGGAATGCCGCGACGCCGGAGTAGAAATTCGGTGCAACACAAAAGTGAGCGAGGTGCGCAAGAACAAAGTGCACAAGAGCGATCAGTTCACCGTGCAAGCCGAAGACGCCAGTTTCGGCTCGCCCCGCCTGGTGGTTGCGACCGGAGGTTTGTCCATCGCGAAAATCGGCGCCACCTCATTTGGATACGATCTGGCCCGGCAATTCGGTTTGCAGGTCGTGCCCACGCGCGCCGCGCTGGTCCCGCTCATCTTTAGCGAACGGGATCGCAAGCGCTGGTGCGATCTGGCGGGAGTCTCCAGCGAGGTGGTTGCTTCCACTCGCGGCACGAAGCGCAACACGAAACAAGCGTTCCGCGAAAACATGCTTTTCACTCATCACGGCATCAGCGGGCCCGCGATTCTCCAGATCTCTTCTTACTGGGATGGCAAGGAGCCTATCTATCTCGACCTTGCGCCCGGCCGCAATCTCACCGCCGATTTGCGAACGCGCGGACATCGCGACCCGTCGAGTTGGAAAACGCTGCTGAGAGAAGTCCTGCCTCGCCGCTTTGCGGATCGCTGGCTCGAAACTTATCCTTTAGCCGGCAGCTCCGATCGCGCCTTCGCCGACGCCGAACGTCAACTGCACGCATGGGAAGTCAAGCCGGAAGGAACTGAAGGATACGGGAAAGCGGAAGTCACCGCGGGCGGTGTCGATACCGGCGAACTTTCCGCCAAGACCATGGAGTCCCGAAAAGTGCCCGGCCTTTTTTTCATCGGAGAAGTGGTCGACGTCACCGGCCAACTCGGCGGATTCAACTTCCAGTGGGCATGGGCGTCGGGGTTTTGCGCCGGACAGGCGGCGTGAGCCAATTGGTAATTAGTAATTTGTAATATCTGTAATTTGTAATGTCAAAACGGCCACTTGAGTTTCAATTACCAATTACACATTACCAATCACAGATTTTAAATCTCCGCGCCTTCCTGCATGAACGGCATGCGGGAGAGAATTTCCGCGGCCTGCTCCAATTGCTTCAGGTCTTCGCCGGTGAAGTCCGCGCCCGCGAGCGAAGCATCCAGCCCTTTACGCGAAATCTGCACCACGCCCATCACGTTTCCTCCGGAGTGCATCACGGGAACGGACATGATTTTCTGAATCGGCATTTGCTCCTGGCTTCGATCTTCTTCCCTGGCGCCCAGTTTGACCGCTTCAAACAGGCTGACATGTCTTACGCGCATGAAGGTATTCGACAGCAGTGGAGACCGAGTCGCCGCAGTCCGCGCCGCAACCGCCGTTCCGGTCAGCGGCAGTACGCCCGCAGATCGCAGCTCAGGTGGAAAGATAAATCGCAGACTACCCTTTTCCAGCCTGAGCAGCGCCACTTCGTTGCGGCGCACATGCAGGACCTGCGCCAGCTTCAGGCAGACTTTATCCGTACTCGGAGATTCCGAAAGCATGCTCTCCAAATCGTTGACGCTGGCCTTGGCGGCCTTGGCTGCGAAACCTTCATTTCCAGTCGATGACATAGTTCTGTTCTCTAGGCCTTGCTCTTTTATCCTGCGGGCACGAGCGACTTTTCGACAAGTTACCGGAGTACTTTTTCTGCCTTTTTGGCAACGGGAGCTTATCCCTGCCCAAAACGGTATCTTTTCTTGTACGGAGAAAAAAAATCGTTGTCTTGAGGCACTCTTCCACAGGCATTCGCGTTATATTGGAATGCATCCTCCGTGCAAGTAATCGGATAGCGCTATCGGGGTAGACGTTTGTCGCTTATTCGTTACGTGAGACCATTCCTGGAATTGGGTATCTGTAAGGAGTACTGCATGGCTCGCAAGACAACCGGAAACGGTAGCACCACTCGCAGCAAGAAAACCGGAGCCTCCATTCCGCCTGCCGTGGTGGAGGCTGCGCCCGAAGTTCGCAAGAATACGAAACCTTTCAACCTCGTTCCTGTCAATCTGGAAGAGGAGATTCGCCGCCGCGCCTACGAACTCTACTTGCAGCGCCGAGCGACTGCGGGCAATGAGAACGTCAACGGCGACCAGAATCAGGATTGGCTGCTTGCGGAGCGCGAGATCCGCATGCGCTACGGCAGATTGACACGCCACACGACGGCGTAGATCTGGCGATGTCCGAGCTTGAATTCGGGCGAGCGCCGAAGAGTGCCCTCTGAGGATCGCCTGCCGGCCAGGGCCGGACGCGATACAACCCCCCGCTCGAACCGCCGGTTTGAACGCCGGCGGCGGAATTACTGCTGTACGGCCTGAACCAGCGCCGGCCTCACCTGTTCGCGCTGAATTTCGGAGGCGTCCCACGCGCCGCCCAGAGCCTTCACCAGGTAAACGGAAGTGACCATTTGCTGGCCGAGCAACTGCGTTGCCAGGCGTTCGTTGGCCAGCAGCGTGGATTGTGCGGTAATCACATCGAGGTACGTGGTGACACCGCCCACATAGCGGTCGTTGGCGATGTCGAGCGCGCGGCGCGAGTCGGCGACCGCTGCCTGCTGAGTTTTCGCAGCCTGATCGAGCAACGCGAGACCGGAGAGCCCATCCTCCACCTGCTGAAATGCCACCAGCACGGATTCGCGATAATTGGCGACCGATTCGTCATAGGCGGCGTGGGTGGCCGCCAGGTTGACGCGATTGCGGCCGCCATTGAAGATCGGCTGCAGCAGATCGCCGCCCAGCGACCAGAAAGCGCTGGGAGCGTTTACCAGTGTGGCGATGTCGCGGCTTTCATAACCGCCGCTCCCACCCAGCGTGATATGCGGATAAAACGCAGCCATCGCTAAACCGACTTGCGCATTTTCGAACGCCATCTGGCGCTCGCTGGTGGCAACGTCGGGCCGGCGCTCCAGAATCTCCGATGGAACTCCGGTGGGAATCGCCGGAGGGGCGGCGTCGAACGGCGCCTCAGCCAGGCTGAAAGCCGAGGCGGACTTCGCTATCAGCACGGCGATGGCATGTTCGTATTGCGCCCGCCGTTGCAGCACGAGCTGAAGCTGGGTCGCAGTCGAATCGAGCAACGCGGCCTGCTGCGCCACTTCCAACCCATTCGCGACTCCGCCTTCGTGACGATGGTTGACCAGGTCCAAACCTCTTTGCTGGATTTCGACCGACTGCCGCACCACTCCAGCTTCGCGATCAAGTTCGCGCAGGTTGAAATAGTCGGCGGCGAGTTCGGCGGTCAACACCAGGCGCACATTTTCCAGGTCGGCCGCGCTCCCCTGCAACGAAGCGTTGGCCGCTTCAAGATTGCGGCGCACGCGTCCGAATAAATCAAGCTCGTAGCTGACGGAAAACGGGACGACAAAATCGTACTGGGTGACGGGTGTAAGTGGAACCGTGCTGCCCGAAAGCGGACGGTTGCCGGAGAGACGCTGGCGCTGACCGCTGGGATCGGCGCTGACCACGGGAAAGTACGCCGAGGATGCGATCCGCGCCTGCGACCGCGCCTGCGAGAGGCGATCCTCGGCCGCCGCCAGCGACTGGTTTGCCTGAAGCAACTCTTGCTCCAGCCGGTCGAGTTCCGCGTCATGAAATAGCTGCCACCACGCGCCCTTGGGAATCGCGTCCTTCGGAGCCGCCGTCTGCCACGGCCCTTGGCCTTTCCACGTGTCGGGAACCTGCGCGGTGGGACGTTTATATCCCGGCCCCACCGTGCAGCCCAGAGTACACATCAAGCTGCAGCCCGCCAGCAATGCCGCGGCCAGCAAGGCACTGTTGATCGCTGCGGGCAATCGCTTCACGAGTGCGCATCCCCTGCGTTCGGCTTGGCGACGCGCACTTGCTGCCCTTCTTCGAGTGAGTCGGACGGGTTGATGATGATCTGATCGCTGACGTCGAGGCCGCCAAGAATTTCAAGCGTAGCGCCGAAGTCGCGCCCTATGCTGATCGGTCGCAGATGCACCGTGCTGTCCTTGTCGACGACCGCAACCTGCGGTCCCTCGGCGCGGAACAGCATGGCGTTTACCGGAATCGTAATCCGCGGAACGGAAGTCCCGGTCGCAAAATGCACTTGGCCGAACGAGCCCGGCAGCAGCTTGCCATCTTTGTTCGGAACATCCACTTCCGTGTTCAGAGTGCGTGTCGCGGGATCGATGGCGTCGGCGGTGCGAGCCACCGTTCCCAAAAATTTCTGACCGGGAAATTCCTGCAGCGTGACGTTTGCCTTCATCCCAACTTTGATGTTCGGCGCATACGCCTGCGGCACACTGACGTAAACGCGAAGCGGATCGACGCGCGCGACGTCGAACAGTTCTTTGCCGGCCGCTTGGGCTCCGGAGTTGATGAGCGCGCCCGGATCGACATTGCGCCGGGTAAGCACACCGGAAAATGGAGCGTAAACGTTCTTGAAAGACTCAAGTTCTTCGAGGCGGCGAACATTCGCGTCTGCTGCCGCAAGGTTGGCTAGCGCCTGCTGATAGCCGCTCGCTTGCTGGTCGGCTTCCTGCTGCGAAACCGAGTCGGTCTTGCGCAGATTTGCCCAACGGTCGGCGGAGATCTTCGCCAACCCCAGCGCCGCTTTGATCTGCTCGCGGCTGGCCCGAGCCTGCGAGAGTTCCTGATCGACTTCCGGAGTATCAATCGCTGCCAGCAGTTCTCCCTTCTCAATCTTGCTTCCAATGTCTTTGTACCAGCGCAACAGGTAGCCGTTAGTGCGGGCAAAAATGGGGGACTCTTCAAAGGCCTGCAAATTTCCGGGCAACACCAGTTCTTCGTTTCCCGGCTCGGATTGGGGTTGCACCACCGCAACGGTCGGAATCGAAACGGCTTCGGTTTCTTTCGCAAGCGCGTCGGTTTCGCTCTTCCGGTTCAGAAACGTAACTGCGCCGGCGGTAATCAGGACGAGCAGCGCGGCGCCAATCAGAAGCTTTGCCCGGCCTACCGGAGCCATCCCCAGATCGGAAGGCTGATAGGCATCTGGGCGCACGGCCTCCGTCTCGTTCTGCTCGGTCGCTACGGGCGGCGGTTGTACTGGCATAATTGCGGTCTCCACAAAATTCTCTGCTTCTGCTCTTCTCTACTCTTACTGCGGTCTACTTCTGTTCCGGCTGCAGCCGTGCCTCGCGGCGTCCGTGAATAATCGTAAACACACTGGGCACGAAAAATAATGTGGCTACGGTTGCGAAGAGCAGGCCGCCAATCACGGCGCGTCCCAGCGGCGCGTTCTGCTCGCCGCCCTCTCCGAAGCCCAACGCCATCGGTACCATGCCGATAATCATGGCCAGCGCCGTCATAATCACGGGCCGTATGCGCGTGTGCCCCGCTTCAACCGCCGCTTGCCGCGCGGGAACTCCCGCATTCATGCGGTCGCGGGAAAACGAAACCAGCAGGATCGAATTCGAGGTCGCCACCCCCATGCACATGACCGCGCCCGTCAGCGACGGAACACTCAGCGTAGTGCGCGTAATCAGCAGGAACCAGCAGATTCCCGCCAGCGCTCCCGGCAACGCCGTAATGATGATAAAGGGATCGAGCCACGACTGAAAGTTGACCACGATCAGCAAATAGACGAGCACAATCGCTCCCAGAAGGCCAAAGCCCAAGCCGAAGAACGAGGACTCCATGGTCTCGATCTGCCCGCGAACCACGATTTGCGTTCCGCGCGGCAGATGGTCCTCGAAGGGCTTGAGGGCCTTCATAATGTCCGAGGCGACCCCGCCCAGATCGCGTCCCTGCGTGCTGGCATACACATCGATGACCGGCTGCACGTTGTAGTGGTTGACCACCGCGGGACGCGCCACCGGCGTGAGTTGAACCAGATTGCCGAGCACCTGCGGCTGCGCACTCGCGCCCGTCACCGGCGTGTTCATCAAGTCCTGCAACGATGTCATGTGATACTGCGGCGTCTGGATGGCGATGTTATAACTCACGCCGTTCTTGCGATTAAGCCAGAAATTGGGGGCCGTCTGGAAGCTGCCGCTCAAACTGATCAGCACGCTCTGGGCGACTTCCTGGGCAGTCAGTCCGACCTGATTGATGCGCGTGCGGTCCATATCCAGATGGAGAGTGGGCAAGCTCATCATCTGTTGCACATGCACGTCGGCGGCGCCGGGAATCTGGCGCAGTCGATTGGCGATTCCCTGCGCGATGTCGTAGTTTCCGCGCATATCGGCGCCAATCACCTGAATATCGACCGGCGCGGGCAATCCAAAATTGAGAATTTGCGACACGATATCGGCGGGCTGAAAGAAGAACTCCACTCCCGGAAAACGCGCGGGGAGATCGCGGCGCAACTGGCGCACGTACTGCGCCGTCGGATGATGGTGTTCCGGATTCAACGAAATCAGAATCTCGGCATCACCCGTCCCAATCACACCCGAACTGCTGTAGGAAAGATTGATGCCCGAGTACGGAACGCCGACATTGTCCAGCACCGTCTGCAACTCTTCCTTCGGAATCTCGCTACGCAGCACGCGCTCCACTGCATCGCACAGACGCGCGGTCTCTTCCACGCGCAAGCCGGGGCGGGCGCGGACGTGCAGCCGAATCAGGCCCGCATCCACTTGCGGAAAGAAATCGCGCCCCAGAAAGAACACCAGCCCCAGCGACAGGAAGCAGAAAGCGGCAAAACCTAGGGAAAACAACTTCCGGTGCTCGAGCGTGGTCTCCAGCAGTTGCCGGTAGCTGCCGCGGAACCTTTCAAACCAGCGCTCGAATTTTCGCTGGTATTTCGCCAAGACAAAGGTCGGCTCGGCGGCGCGATGCTCGTGCCCGCGCATGATAAACATCACCAGCGTCGGAATCAGGGTCCGCGACAGCAGGTACGACGCCAGCATGGCAAAGGACACGGCTTCGGCCAGCGGCACGAAAAGAAACTTCGCGACTCCCGTCAGAAAGAACATCGGCACAAACACAATGCAGATGCTCAGCGTGGATACGAACGCGGGCACGGCGACCTGTTGCGCGCCGTCGAGGATGGCCTTCTTCATCTCCTTGCCCAGGGCCAGATTGCGCTCGATGTTTTCGATCTCCACCGTCGCATCATCGACCAGGATGCCGACCGCGAGGGCCAGTCCTCCCAGGGTCATGATGTTGATGGTCTCGCCGAGCGCGCCCAGCAGAATCACGGAGACGAAAATGGACAAAGGGATCGAGACCGCAATGATCAATGTCGGACGCCAATCGCCCAGGAAAACCAGGATCATGACGGCGGTAAGACAGGCGGCGGTCAGGCCCTCATGCAAGACTCCCTGAATCGACGCGCGGACGAAAAGCGACTGATCGAACAGGGCCTTGATGCTAAGATCGCGCGGCAGAGATTTTGCCGCCCGCGGCACCATCGCCTTTATGCCATCGACGACGGTCAGCGTGGACGATCCGCCCAGCTTGTACATCGACATCAGCACGCCGCGCACGCCGTCCTGCCGCACGATGTTGGTTTGCACCGCAAATCCGTCGCGCACGTGCGCCACATCGCGCAGGTAAAGCGTGGACGAGTTCGAGGTTTTCACCGGCAGATCGTTCAGTTCGGCGATGGTTTGTGGAGTGCCGTTCATCTCCACGTAGTACTCGGTCGGCCCGATTTTCGTCGTGCCCGCCGGCAGAATCAGGTTCTGCGCCGACACCGCATTGACGATGTCGATGGGCGCCAAACCGTAGGCTTGTAACTTGGCGGAATCGAGGTCCACCTGCACCTGGCGCGGCTTGCCGCCGTAAGGATACGGAGTGGCCGCGCCCTGGACCGTCACCAATTGGGTGCGCAGAAAATTCTGCCCCAGATCGAACACCTGCTGCTCCGGCAGCGTCTTGCTGCTCAAGCCCAGTTGCACAATTGGCGTCGTGGATGCCGAGTAAGTAATGACCAACGGCGGAGTCGTGCCCGGTGGCAGTCCGCGCAACACGGTCTGGCACATCGCCGTCACTTGCGTCACCGCCATGGAAAGGTTCACGCCAGGCCGGAAGAAGATCTTGATCACGGCTCTTCCGTTCAGCGACTGCGACTCCTGGTGCTCGATGTCGTTGACCGTGACCGTCAATCCGCGCTCGGAGTTGGTCACGATCCGGTCCGCCATCTCCTGCGGCGACATGCCGTCGAAGTTCCACACCACGCTGACCACGGGAATGTTGATGTCGGGGAAAATATCGACCGGGGTACGCAGGATGGTGATCGGCGTAAGAATGATGATGAGCAGGGCCATCACCACAAACGTATAAGGCCGGCGAAGCGCTAATGCGACAATCCACATAAGACTGGCGAAAAACTGGTAATGCTGAACCGATACTGGCGGAAACCATACTGCCGAAGCCGCGGCCCCCACACCGACCGGCGACCTTCCAAATCAGATTCAAAACAGTACGTTTCGGAATTAAATTATATTAGACTTTAGCCATGAGTCAAAATCATACCCGGCGCGCCGATGCTCGAATAGCCGTGGCCCGGAACGGAAGTAATGGGGCCGGCGAAAAGCGCGCGCCCGGGCGGCCACGCAGTGAGGAATCGCGTCGGTCGATTCTGCACAGCACTCTGAAACTGCTCAAGCAGGATGGTGGATTCCCGGAACTTAGCATTGAAGCCATCGCCGCCGATGCCAATGTTGGCAAAACAACTGTCTACCGTTGGTGGCCGACCAAAGCCGCCCTGGTCGCCGACGCCTTCTCCGCCAGCGCCGACGACGAACTTCGCTTCCCGAACACTGGCTCCGTACAAAAGGACATGAGCCTCCAGATGAGGCAGCTAATTCGCATCTTCCGCTCCAAACGCGGCAAAGTTGTCGCGGCGCTGATCGCCGGCGGCCAGTCGGACCCGGAGCTGATCGAGGCCTTTCGCGAGAGATTCCTGTGGCCCAGGCGCAGGCAGGCGTATAGAACTTTGCAACGTGGCATCGACCGCGGCGAACTACCCGCCGACAGCGACCTCGACCTCGTCCTCGACTCGCTTTACGGCCCGATCTACATGCGCTTCCTGATCCGCCACGACAAACTCAAAGAAAGCTTCGCCGACGAAATCTGCGCCCTGGTGCTGCAAGGGTTGAAACGCCAAGCGCCGCGCTGAGACGAGCCCGACTCGACGCGAACTTCTAGGTGCCATTCGCAGCAGCTATTCGATCAGACTCCACTTTTCTTTGGGCAGACCTTGTTTGATCTCATTGACCTTCTGAAAACCATCCCTGATGACGGTTTCTTTGACGTTGTCTTTAGTCACGACCACCGGATAGAAGTAAATCGCGGGCAAATGCATGGTGCCGAACCGGAATTCTCCGTTCGCCTTTACCGGCTCTCCTCTGGCCAGGGTGACGGCAGCCTCCGCTGCTGCCTGAGCCTGAGGCGCAATCGGCTTGTAGAGGGTCATGGTCTGTGTACCCATCAGAATGCGGATAATGGCGGAGAGATCGGCATCCTGCCCGGAAACCAGCACCTTGCCGGCAAGGCCGTGCTCCTCCAGGGCCTGAATCGCGCCACTGGCGATCGAGTCGTTCATCGCAACCACAGCCGTGATGCTGTCATGGCTGGATTCAAGCACACGCGTCATATGGATGTAGGCCTCACCCGCCGACCAACCGGGAACGTTAAGATCCGCAACCAGCTTGATGCGGCCATCTTTGAGGAATGGCTGCAGGGCCTCGATTTGAGGACCGTGGAAGGCGCCGGATTGGTCGGCAGGGCCTTCGAGGATGACGTAATTGCCAGCGGGAGCGCGATCGGTAAGGGTGGATACTTGCAGCCGGCCGATCATACTTTCATCGGTGGCAATATAGAGGTCCTCCGCACCGCTCACGGCAGCTTCGTAAAGGACGACGCGCACATTCCTGGTTTTTGCGGCGAGCGCAATCTCGGCCTCTGTCTTGGGTTCGCCTCCGCCGAGTACCAGTACCTGAATACCGGAGGCCAGGACTTCCAGCGACTGCCGCACCCATTTGTCATGGTCTCCTGCGGCATCTTTTACGATGACTTCAGCGCCCAGGGCTTTGGCGCGTTGCTGAAAGGCATCGCAATCAGTCTGCCAGCGTTCGAGTCGCATGTCGTCGATGGACAAACCGATCCTGATCTTCTCCTTGGCGGGCTGCTTAACGCCAGGAGTTTGTGCACAGACCAGGTGAGCGCAGCAGAGTATCAGGGCAGCTAAAAAAACGGACCGATGAAGATTACGGTCAGGCAAGCGAAAACCTCCGATTCGGGAATTATGCGTGAACCTCGGACTGCGAATTTGACTGCCGACAACGGCATCATTGTACGCTGCGCCCGCGTCTTGGTGACACTAGCGCGTTGTGAACGTCAACGGTCAAAAGCACTTGGACAGCCGATGGCTATTCTGAAGTCACCGTCTGTGACTGCTGAATTGTCCAGTGCGGGCCTGGATCCCCCCGTGTTTCGCTCCGTCGGGTTGCCCAGAAGCAAGCTCTCTCGCCCACACCTGGGATCCCATCCCCTAACCCGTTTACCTGCCAAAACTTACCGTTCAATTGCGAAATCCGACCGACCCCTGGTAGGCCTTGCGCGAAGTCGCCGCTGCGGGTAGAATTAAAATGCGACCGAAACAGTCGGAGTTTAATCCGATTATATAGGTCGCCATTTGGCCCCATGCTCAAACTCACAAAGAAAGCCGACTACGGGCTCATGGCCATGAAGCATCTGGCTGAGCACGCCGATCAGGGATCATGCAGCGCCAAGGATGTGGCCGAGGCCTACAGCATCCCGCAGGAAGCGCTGGCGAAGATCCTGCAACGGCTGGCGAAGGTCGGTTTGATACGGTCGCAGCATGGCATGAACGGCGGTTACACGCTGACGCGGGATCCGAAGATGATTTCCGCATTCGAAGTGATCAAGGCCATTGACGGGCCGCTGTTCATCACTTCGTGCGTGACCGTTCGCGGCGAATGCGGCCAGAGCGATCGCTGCACGATTCGCGAGCCGTTGCGCAAAGTGAATGAAAGCATCGAACAGGTGCTGAGGAACATCATGATTTCGCAGATGAAGGAACAGCCGGAAGTCATCGATCTCCAGAAACGAGAGATCCAGAAGCCCACGGAGTTGGTAAAGATTTTGTAGCCCGGTTTCTTAACGACGGCATATCGGCCGTGAGTTAAGGCTTTTTAAGGAGAAAAGCAATCATGAGCACGAATGGCAACAAGGCGATCCCGGCCAATCATGGTGCGGAACAACGCGCGGAACAACACGCCGTCCCCCACGGGATCAAGCTGCCCATCTACATGGATAATCACGCGACCACGCCGATGGATCCGCGGGTTCTCGAAGAAATGCTGCCCTACTTCATGGAGAAGTTCGGCAACGCCGCCAGCCGCAATCACCCCTTCGGATGGGTGGCGGAAGAAGCGGTCGAGTTGTCGCGCGAACGTATTGCCAAGCTGATCGGCGCGACCTCGAAAGAGGTCATCTTCACCTCGGGCGCCACCGAAAGCGACAACCTCGCCATCAAGGGCGTGGCGGAGATGTACCGCGAAAAGGGCAACCACATCATCACGGCGACCACCGAACACAAGGCGGTGCTCGACACCTGCAAGCATCTTGAGAAACTCGGCTTTCGCGTGACCTATCTGCCGGTGCAAAAGGATGGACTGATCGATCTCGACGACCTGAAGCGCGCCATCGACGACAAGACGATTCTGGTCACGATCATGGCCGCCAACAACGAGATCGGCGTGCTGCAACCGATCGCGGAAATCGGCAAACTGTGCCGCGAACGCGGCGTGATCTTCCATTCCGACGCGGTGCAGGCGATCGGCAAGATTCCGATCGACGTGAACAAGATGAACATCGATGTCGCGTCCATCACCGGACACAAGCTGTACGGGCCGAAAGGCGCGGGCGCGCTTTATGTGCGCCGCAAGAATCCGCGCGTGCAGTTGGTGCCGCTCATTGACGGCGGCGGCCACGAGCGCGGCATGCGCTCTGGAACGCTCAACGTGCCCGGCATCGCGGGCCTCGGCAAGGCTTGCGCCATCGCGCAGGAAGAGATGCCGCAGGAATCCTGCAAAATGGCGGGCCTGCGAAACCGGCTGAAAGACAGCATCATGAGCCGCCTTGACGAGGTGTATATCAATGGCTCCATGGAGCATCGCCTGCCCGGCAATCTGAACATCAGCTTTGCCTACGTGGAAGGCGAGTCGCTGCTGATGGGCATCAACGATATCGCGGTTTCGAGCGGATCGGCGTGCACCTCGGCGACCCTTGAGCCATCCTATGTTCTGAAAGCTCTCGGCACGGGCGACGATCTGGCGCACAGCTCGATCCGCTTCGGCATCGGGCGCTTCAACACCGAAGCCGAGATCGATTACGTGGCCGACCGCGTCGTCGAAACGGTACTGCGTCTGCGCGAACTCTCGCCACTCTACGAAATGGCGAAAGAGGGCGTGGACTTAAAGAGTGTGAAGTGGGCAGCGGAAGCGCATTAGCAGCAAGGTTTCAAAGTTTCAGGGTTTCGAGGTTTCAAGGTGCCTTGATCAATCCTGGAACTCTGACGACCTAGTGGGGACAGTCGTTGAAACCTTGAAACATTGAAACTTTGAAACCTGAAGGGGTGACAGATGTCATACAGCGATAAAGTGATCGACCACTACAACCATCCACGCAACGTGGGCTCAATGGACAAGAAGGATGACGACGTGGGCACCGGCCTGGTCGGCGCGCCCGAGTGCGGCGACGTGATGAAGCTGCAGATCAAGGTGAATCCGCGGACCAACATCATCGAAGACGCCAAGTTCAAGACCTTCGGCTGCGGTTCGGCGATTGCGTCGTCATCGCTGGCGACCGAGTGGGTTAAGGGTAAAACCGTTGACCAGGCCCTCGAGATCAAGAATACCGAGATCGTGAAGGAACTGGCCTTGCCGCCGGTGAAAATTCACTGCTCGGTGCTGGCCGAGGACGCCATCCGAGCCGCGATCGGCGACTGGAAGAAGAAGCAGGGAGCCGCGAAACCGGCGGAAGTGCGGGCGGCGCAGTAAACTAATGCCTGGGTAGGTTTTGGGAAGGGCACGGCTTCAGCCGTGCCACCCAGAACCGAAGAGATACGGGCTTTAGCCCCTGAGGGCCGTACAAGTTCGGGAAATCATGGATCAAGCAGTCAAAGACGAACCCGTCAAACCCGCCGTGCCCCCGGCCAAGGGCATCCAGGTGACCGACAACGCCCTCAAGAAGATTCGCTCTGCGATGGTGAAAGAAAACGTTTCGCCGGAGCAGGGTGGGCTTCGTTTGGGCGTGCAGGGCGGCGGATGCTCGGGCCTGACTTACAACATACGGTTCGATACGCAACCGCGCGAGCGCGACCGTGTGTTTCAGTTTGGGGATGTGAGGATTTTCGTGGACCCGAAGTCCTTCATCTATCTGCACGGGATGACTCTCGATTACCAGGAAACCCTGATGCAGCAGGGCTTCGTGTTCGTAAACCCGAACTCGACCAAGTCCTGCGGCTGCGGGAGTTCTTTCTCGTAGCGATGACTTTGTAATTTGGTAATCGGGTAATTTTGCAATTTAAAACCCCCAAGGCCGATTGCCTTCAAATTACGAAATTACCCGATTACAAAATTACAAAATGACTGAATCCAAATCGTCGTTGATCATTCCCGGACAATCGCCCGAAGATGCAACCCCAAGTTGCTGGTCGTGCGGCACCATGCGCGCCGTGCATTTCTGCAGTTCGTGCGGCAAGGTGCAGCCGCCGGTCCCGGTGGACTATTTCACATTTTTTGGATTTCCGCGCAAGCTCAACCTGGACACCTCCGAGCTGGAAAAAGAATTCTACGCGCTGAGCCGAAGGCTTCATCCTGACGTATTCGGACAGGCTGAAACCCGGGAACGCGCTTGGAGTCTGGAGCAAAGCTCCATGCTCAACGACGCCTACCGCACGCTGAAAGATCCGATCAAGCGCACCGAGTACCTGTTACGCCTAGAAGGCGTCGAACTGACAGAGCAATCGAAACAGGCGACGGAAAAGGCGCGCGCTACCGGAGAACTGAAGAAGCAGGTCGTGCCTCCTGATCTCTTGGAGGAAGTTTTCGAACTCAACATGCATCTGGAAGAACTGCGAAACCAGAAGAAGATGGGCGAAGACGACCCCGCTTTACTGGAGGAAATCGGCAAGGCCAAGCTTTCGCTGGAAGAAAAATACGATGCCCTGTTCAACGAACTCAAGGCCGAGTGGAACAAGTGGGACAAATCCGTGGACAGCGGAACCGACGAAGACCAGCGGAAAATCCTGGATAAGATGCTGGATGTGCTGAACCGAAGGAATTATGTCCGCAACCTGGTGCGGGACGTGAATGAGGCAATGGAATAGGATTTTGTAATTTGGTAATCGGGTAATTTTGTAATTTAAAACCCACGGAAGTCTTGCCTTCAAATTGCCAAATTACCCGATTACAAAATTACAAAATGGCTACTGACTACATCGTCGGCATCGATCTGGGCACCACGAACTCGCTCGTGGCCTACATGCAGGGGGATTCCCCTGTCGTCATCCCCGGAGAAGACGGGCTGAACCTCGTGCCCTCCGTGGTGGCGCTCGACGAGAACAACCAGATCGTAGTGGGCAACGCCGCGCGCAAGTATCTGATCGAAACACCGGAGCGGGCTGTTTACTCGGTCAAGCGCCTGATGGGGCGCGGCGTCGACGATATACAGGACGAGCTGAAGCTGTTTCCCTTCCAGTTGGCGGACGACTTGCAGTCAGGGGAAGTTATCCGTATCAAGCTGGGTGAAAAAACCTTCACGCCGCCGGAAATCTCAGCCTTCATCCTGCGGCAACTGAAGCGCAATGCCGAGCGATTCTTCGGCGCGCCTGTAACTCACGCGGTCATCACTGTCCCCGCATATTTTAATGACGCGCAGCGGCAGGCGACGAAAGATGCCGGCCGCATCGCCGGACTGAACGTTTTGCGGCTGGTCAATGAACCGACGGCAGCATCGCTCGCTTACGGTCTGGACAAGAAGAAGCACGGCATCGTGGTGGTTTACGATCTGGGCGGCGGCACGTTCGACATCTCGATTCTCAAGCTGCACGACGGCATTTTCGAGGTGATTTCGACCAACGGCGACACGCATCTCGGCGGAGACGACATCGACAATCTGCTGATCGCCATCGCGCTCGACGACATTCGCGGCGAGCTCGGACTCGAATTCGGGAACGAAGTTCGGCGCAGCGGCGAAGCGGTGGCTCGCATCCGCCGGGCCGTGATCGAGGCCAAGATTGCTCTTTCGTCGCAGTCGGCGGCCAAGCTCGATGTCGATCTGCCCGGTGGGAAGAAGTATCAGCGGGAAATTTCGCTCGAAGTTTTCGAGCAGATGATCCAGCCGATCGTTGACCGCACGGTTGGTCCGTGCAAGCAAGCACTCAAAGACGCAGGCCTGAAGCCCGAACAAATCGACGAAGTCGTGCTGGTCGGGGGCTCGACGCGTATTCCAAAAGTGCGGCGGTTGGTGCGGGATCTGTTCGCACGCGAGCCGCACACGGATTTGAATCCGGACGAAGTGGTTGCGCTCGGCGCGGCCGTGCAGGCGAATATTCTCGGCGGCGGCTCCGAAATCACGAAAGAAATGCTGTTGCTCGACGTTACCCCGCTTTCTCTCGGAATTGAAGTGGCGGGCGGCGTGACCGATAAGATCATCCTGCGCAACTCGACGATTCCGGCCTCGGCAACGCAGTACTACACGACTCAGGTTGATGGGCAGACCAACGTCGCGATTCACGTGCTGCAAGGCGAACGCGAACTGGCGCGGGATTGCCGGTCGCTGGCGCGATTCGACTTGAAGGGCGTTCCACCCATGCCCGCCGGCATGCCGCGCATTGAGGTGAAGTTTCTGATCGACGCCAACGGCATTTTGCGCGTCTCGGCGCGCGAGCAGCGCAGCGGAAAAGAAGCAGAAATCAACGTCCAGCCCACTTACGGCCTCACCGACGAACAGGTCGAGAAGATGCTGCTCGAATCGTTCGACTATGCGGAAGATGATTTCCGGCAGCGGCAGGTGATTGAAGCGCGGCGCGAAGCCGATACGATCCTGACGGCGCTCGCCAAAGGAAAGAAGAATCCGGCTTGGCAGGAGCTCTCGGCCGAGGAACGCCGCAATGTCCAGACACTGGAGAAAGCTCTGGTTGCGGTGAAGGATGGCGATAGCAATGATTATCACGCGATCCGCGGGGGCATCGACGCGCTGAACCAGGCCACGATGCGTTTGGCGGAACTAATGATGGATACGGCCGTCTCGACCGCGCTCAAGGGAAAGGCCATGGACGAAGCCGACGCCGATCTGGAGGACGTGCCGCAGGTCGGCCATCCGGTGGCGAAGGCAGATTTCGAATAAATCAGTTTGCAGGGGTCTTATGTCCGAAGAAAAAACGCAGGGAACCGGAACAACCGCAGTGGATGCTCCCAGTGAAAACACGGTCGAGGTCACCTTTCTTCCCGAAGGCAAGACGGTGACCTTCGAACACGGCAAGCTGCCTTATGAATACCATGGCAAGGAAGAGTCGCTGCTCGATGTAGCTTTGAACTTCGGCATTCATCTCGATCATGCCTGCGGAGGAAACTGCGCCTGCACGACTTGCCACGTCTGGGTGAAAGAGGGCGCGGACCTGATCTCGGAGATGGAAGATGACGAAGCCGACAAGCTCGACATGGCCGCCGATCTTCAGCTAAACTCGCGCCTCGGGTGCCAGGCCGTGATCAAGAAGCCGGGCAAAGTGGTCGTGGAAATCCCGGCGTGGAACCGGAATTACGTTTCGGAAGAGCATTGAGAAGCCGCTTTTCGCTATTCGTCGTTCGCTTGACGGCGCGGATGGGCGAAAGCGAAGTTGAACAGCGAATCGCTAACGACGAATACCGGGGCTACTATGCCAAAAGAACTGACCTGGAGCGATGCTGAAGACATCGGGATTCTGCTCTCTGAAACGCATCCGGAACTCGATCCGCTCGCGGTGCGTTTCACCGACCTGCACAAATATGTGATCGCGCTCCCCGGCTTCCAAGACGATCCCGCGAAGTCGAACGAAGCCAAGCTGGAAGCGATCCAGATGGCGTGGCACGCCGAGGTCCTCGACCGAACCCAGGGATAGACTCAGCGGACGGCCACCACACTCGGAGCCGCATCTTCCACGCTCGCCTCGCGCAAAAACTTTGCCGCCTCTTCGGGCGGCGTGGGGTTGATGTAGAAACCGGTTCCCCATTCAAATCCCGCCGTCTTGGTCAGCTTAGGCATGAATTCGATGTGCCAGTGGTAATACTCGTTGGTGGGATCCTGCACCGGCGAGGTGTGGAAAACCAGGTTGTACGGCGGATTGTCGAGCACGCGGTCCGCTTTCATCAGCAGCAGCTTGAGCGCTCTCGCGAGATTTTCGAACAACTGGGAGGACGAGTTCTCGAAGGCAGATTCGTGGCGTTTGGGGAGGATCCAGGTTTCAAAGGGAAACCGCGGAGCATACGGGGCGAGGGTCAGAAAATCTTCGTTCTCAGCCACGACTCGGGTGCCATTGTCGAGGTCCTGGCGGATAGCGTCGCAGAAGACGCAGCGCTCTTTGTAAATGTAATACTGCTTGGCTCCCTCCAGTTCCTCAGTCACGTAAATGGGCAGAATTGGCAACGCGATCAACTGCGAGTGCGCGTGCTCGAGCGAGGCGCCGGCTGCTTCTCCGTGGTTCTTGAAGAGCAGAATGTACTTGAAGCGCCGGTCTTTCTTGAGATCGAGGATGCGATCGCGGAAGGCCCACAGAACGTCTTCGATTCTTTTCGGGGGTAGCGAGGCCAGGGTGGCATTGTGGTCGGGCGTTTCGATGACGACTTCGTGGGCGCCAATGCCATTCATCTTGTCAAACATGCCCTCGGCCTGCTTATTCAAATTGCCTTCAATGCCGAGCGCCGGGAACTTGTTGGGAACGACGCGAATCGTCCAACCGGGACTGTCTCTCTGAGGAGTATTGCCGTTGGTGCTGGGGCGATACGCCAGGATCTCCGGCGGGGTCTTGCTTTCATTGCCATAACAGAAGGGACAGAATCCGCCCTTGATCTTCACAGGCTCGCGCACAAAATCGGTAGGCCGCTTGGCGCGATCCGTGGAAATAATTACCCACCGGCCCACGATGGGGTCTTTTCTTAGTTCAGGCACGTACTAAGTCCTTTCAGTTGGAGCCAGCAAACCTACGATTGTACGATACGCCAAACGCATTTTGAAACAGCTCGAATGAGGGCCGGCTGTGGCCGCGATCATAGTATACGGCGAGCACGTCGAAACGCCACTGGCACGAACGGGGCATCTGGCGCAGGAAGTCGTGGGCGACCAGCGATAACTCCCTTTGTTTATCGCGATCTACAGCGGCTTCGGCGGGCTTAAAGTCGCGCTTCGTGCGAGTTTTCACTTCGATAAAACACAGGACGTCCCGATCCCAGCCGACGAGATCGAGTTCGCCGCGATGATGCGGGGAGCGGTAGTTGCGGGCGATGATGGTGTAGTCCCGCCGGCGAAGGTAGAAATAAGCGTCCTCCTCGCCGCGCCGGCCGGTACGCTGATGCGCAGGCATGTCCTCGGGCCGAAGCGTTCTTGCTGCCAGCCAGTCCAGTGCGCGTAATGTGGCTTGCGTCAGGCGTCCGGCAAACATGGGGAACTCCATCTTCACCCTAGCGTGGAACACGCCGTGCGTTATGTGATGCTGATCACGGCGCGTCCGGTACAATTCGGTCGTTCGCGCTCTTGTTTTCCGCTGAGCGCGTCAGCTCACCACCTCCAAAACAAGCAAGCGACTTCTTCGGCCGGCTTCACTTTGTCCAAGTTCTTTTTCCCCACATGTTCACCAGCACCACGCCGCCGAGCGCCACCGCGCCGCCGGCCAGAGAAATCAGCTTCGGCACCTCGCCCAGCCAGATCCACGCAATCCCAATGGCCACGATCGGAATCACGTAGAGCAGCGTCGTCGTGCGTCCGGCGGCGCCGTGCGAAAGCACGTAGGCCCACGCTACATAGGCGAGCGCTCCCGGAAAGATGCCCAGATAAATCACCGCCAGCGTCGCCGAGGCGGGAGCGGCGCGCAATGTATGCGCCAGGCCGTTGCCGAAGGGCAGCATCAGCGCGGTTCCGAACCAGATCGAGTAGGCGGTGAATTCGAGCGCGCTATACCTGCCCAGATAGTGCTTCTGCAGAATCATGTAGAGCGCCGATGTTACCGCAGCGGCAAGAATGATGAGCGCTTGCGGCGAAAGGCGGATGCCTTCCCCTTCTCCGCTCGAAATCAGCGCGACTCCCACGAAGCTGATGAACACTCCACACCATCCGATCGCACTCAGTTTCTCGTGCAGCCAGAACCGAGCCGCCAGCGCGGTCCAGATCGGAACAGAGGCAATCAACATACTGGCTGCGCCCGCGGTCACGCGGGTCTCTCCGTAATTGAGTGCCAGGTTGTAAAAGGTGATCCCGATGGCCCCGGTCAAAACAAGCCCCGGAAGATCGCGCAACTCCGGACGGCGAAAGTGTGCGATCCCGGCATAGATGGCGAGCACCAGAGACGCAACCAGAAAACGCAGGATAGCGAGATTCGCAGGCGAATAAGCGCGCAGGCCGGCGCGAATGCCGGCAAAGGCGGAGGCCCAGATCACCAGCGCGAACGCCAGAGCGACGAAAGTGCGAGATGTAAAGCGTGGCATCGAGAGGCCTCCTTCCAGTAGGAATTTCTGTTTGTGAAGAGTGACTGCGTGAGCAATCCAAAATCACGCGGGTTTTGAGAAGGGCGCGACTTCAATCGTGCCGTACGTGCCGCTGAGGCCGACTGCGATCGCGCAACACGAGTTCTTGAGCACCCTGCTAATCTCTGAGCAAGTGCAGAGACGCGGCAAGCCGCGTCTCTACGCGATGAAGCTAACCACGTCGCCGACGCGAATCGTACCTTGCGTGAGAATCTGCGCCCGCAATCCCCCGCGGTGAAGCAGGCCCTTGAGCACCGGCTTCCCGGTTACGTTCTGCAAGTGATCGCAAGGCTCGCACAGGCGAATGCCGCGAATGCGCACATCGCCGATGGCAAACTCCATGCCCACCAGGTGATTCAGCGGAACGTTGCGGGTCACAATGTTGCGGCGAGCGTCGCCGGCCGCAAGCTCGACCTGATAGTCGCGCCGCAGCGCTTCAATCGCCTCCGCCTCAATCAGCGTTAGTTCGTAATCCGGCTTGGGCTTGTAGAAAGTGCCCAGCTTCAGCGCGTACCGGTCACCCTCAAGCCCCGCGCCCGGAATCGCCACCACCTGGGCCACAGCTTGCATCGGCCCTTGAGCCGCGGGGGCGATATGAATCGATTCGACAGTTCCGTTCCACATTGCGCACCTCCGGCGATTACGCGTTCTTTTCGACGATTGCGATCGACTCTTCCAGCGCATCGACGGCAACGTCGGCTTCGTCCCTGGTAACGATGAGCGGCGGCGCGATGCGAATCGTGCTCGGACCGCAGCCCAGAAACAGAATGCCGCGCTCGAACGCCAGCTCCACAATGCGATCGCGCTCAACGGCGCCGTACTCGCGGGTCTCCTGGTCTTTCACGATCTCGACGCCGATCATCAGCCCGCAGCCGCGGACGTCGCCGACGATCTTGTGCTTCTTCGGCCAGTCGGCCATGCGCTTCCGCATGTGGTCGCCGACCTGCTGCGAGTTCCTGAGCAGCCCTTCTTTCTCGATCACATCGAGCGTGGCCAGCGCCGCGGCAATGCAGACGGGGTTGCCACCGAAAGTCGACGCGTGCGAGCCGGGTATCCAGTCCATGATGTCGGCCTTGCTCATGGTGATGCCGAGCGGCATTCCGGAGGCAATTCCCTTCGCGATGCAAACGATGTCGGGATGCACGCCGGTGTGTTCGACGGCCCACCATTTGCCGGTGCGGCCGACGCCAGTCTGGATTTCGTCCACCACCAGCAGGATGCCGTGCTTGTCCGAAATGCGGCGCAGTTCCTGCATGAAGATCGCCGGCGCGATGACGTATCCGCCTTCGCCCTGGATCGGCTCGACAAAAATGGCCGCGACTTCCTCCGGCGCGAGGACAGTCTTAAACAGTTTGTCCTCGATGTAGCGGGCGCAGCCGAGCGCGAATTTCTCGGCATCCTGCGAACCGCCCGCACAGCCTCGGTACACATCGGGATAGCGCACGTGCGTAACCCCGGGCACGAGCGGCGCGAAGCGGCGCCTCTGCTGCGGCTTCGAGGCCGTCAGCGAGAGCGCGCCCATGGTCCGTCCGTGGAACGCGCCCAGGAAGGCGATGATGTGCTGCCGCTTGGTGTGATAGCGCGCCAGCTTCAAAGCGCACTCGATGGCTTCGGCTCCGGAGTTTCCGTAATAAATCTTGTGCGGCCCCGGCATTGGCGCGATCTTTGAGAGCCGCTCGGCCAGCGTCACCATGCCCTCGTAGTAAAAGTCGGTGCCCGACATGTGGATCAGTTCGCCCGCCTGCTCCCGAATGGCGGCGACCACTTCCGGATGGCAGTGGCCGGTCGAGGTCACGGCAATGCCGGCGGAGAAGTCGAAGAATTCGTTGCCATCCACATCTTCAACGACAATGCCGCGTCCGCGCTTGGCCACCATCGGATACGAGCGTGTGTAGGAAGGCGAAATGTATGTCTCATCGCCCGCGAGAATGCGCTTGGCATTAGGGCCCGGAATCGCAGTCTTAAGCTTGGGGCCGGCGATCAAAGTCTTGGTAGTCATGAGATCCTCCAGAATCAGTGCTTGATTCTCAGTGGTTTTGCAGGCTGGGTTTCGAGCAGTTCCACGGAGATATGCTGCTTTGGCCAACAGCTAAAAGCGAATGGCGAACAGCGCCACGGCAATTAGCGAAGCAACAGACAGGAAAGAGAATCAGTCGCAGCCAAAGAGATTGGCGCGCACGTGCGAAGGCAGAACGGAAAGGTACCGGCGGGGACAGGCGCGTCCCTCAATCCAGCACGTCTGGAAAGGCGAAATGTAGCTGTTCGAGCGCATGGCAACTGTCGACATTATATCTCGCGTTTGATCGCGGCGTAACCCCCCAAAAGACGCGCCCGTGTGGGTCGTGTGGTGACGGGGCTTTGCCCCGTTCCAGCCGAGCGCACCGGGGTGGAGCAGCTCGGCACCTGCCTGGGGCCACATCAGCTTTGGATCGGCTCTAGGTCAGCCGAATCTCAGACGATGGGCAGACGCGGACTTCGTGCTTGCCGGCGTCAAAACCGTCCAAAAGCGCGTTGTGGTGGGCAATGATTTGCTCGAAGCCAAGCGTGCCCGTATCCGCCGTCATGTGACCGTCGGCAGCGAGGACAACGTCATAACCCAGACTGACCGCGCGGCGCACGTTCGTATCAACGCAGTATTGCGTCATACATCCACAGATCACAAGTCGCTCGATGCCAGCGGCTGCGAGTTCCGCCGCGAGGGTCGTCTCGAAGAACGCATCGCAAGCGCGTTTGCGGATGACCGGTTCGCCGGGCTGAGGCGCAATTTCAGGTCGGAGCGGCCATCCTGAAGTCTCTGGCTCGAGCCTGTGGCCGCGACCTCCATCGTGCTGGACATAGATCACGGGCACCGAAGCCGTCCGGGCTCTCTCGATGAGTGCCGCGATGCGCGCGACCGTTTCGTCGAGAGCCTGGTCGATTTCCTTCTTGCGGGCAAGGTTGGGGTCATCCAGAATGCCACATTGGACGTCGATGACGAGAAGTGCGGTTTTGGCAGCAGGCATACTCTAAATTTAACAGGCCGTCGAAGAATCGAACACGAACCGATCGCCCAGCAGAAAATTCAGCAGCGAACAAATGATGATCGCAACACAATTCGATACGACATAGTTGAATTTCAGTTTGCCCACCAACAGCCGCATCACCACGAGATTCCCGACAATCGAAACCGCGCCGTTACTGGCGTTGAATTTCGCCAGCCTTATCAAAGAATGAGCCAGCCGCGCAGCCGGCCTGTCCGCCCAGGTGAAGCGCTCGTGCCATACGAAGTTGTGGATCACCGCGATCTCAACCGCCAGCCCCGTGGCTAGCAGATAATCCAGCTTCAGCCAGGAACGAAAAACGGCCAGCGCCGCCAACTGCACGCCGATGCCGATCCCACCAACAGTGTTGAACTTCATCCAGCGAATGAAGGTCCGATTTCTCCGAGAACTGAGAACCGGCGACTGGAAACTATCCGGCATCATCGAATTCTCTCTTCGCGGTAAAGGCGGAGCGTATTCTTCAGGCTGGCGACAATCAGCATCAGCAGCATTCCAACCAATCCAATCGCGCCGCCAATATCAAGCAGCCTATAGCGCCCATGAATCACCCACGCCCAACGGAACAGGGCAAGGTTGCCAACGATCAGCAGAATGCGCAACTCGGTCGGGCCGAAGCGCCACATCGAAAGATGGAATTCGCCGAGCGTATAGGTCGCCAGATACGACTGGATCGAGAGCAAGAGAAACGCAATCAGCAACCCAATCGCAATCGCCGGATGCATGTAGCCGGAAAGAGCCAGGCCGCCCATCATCGCCACTGCGCCAATGGAATCGACCATGTGGTCCACGTAAAAGCCGTAGCGCGGTCTCTGCTGCTGGCGGACCCGCGCCAAGGTTCCGTCGAGGCTGTCGCCGAACCAGTTCACCGCGAGACAAACAATGGCGGCGAGCAGCATGCGGCGATCGTGGCCCGCGAGCGCATAGCAGACGCCGGTCGCGATTTGGGCGGCAAACCCGAGCAAAGTCAAATGGTCGGAATTGACCCACGCCGGCATGCGCTCGGCCATCCAGACGAGGGCCCGCTTCTCGGCGGCGGCTAGGAAACTTCCGTGAACGCGCGTCGCTTGCTGGAAGTCGGAGCCACGCGGCGCGGTCAAGTCGGGTTCGCTCACAAGCGGATTATAGCGTGTGGACGCGGGCGACCCCGCCCGCGTGCTGGCCGCACGCTCCACGCTAGCCACTTGCCATTTCCGATTCCAGCCCTCCAATAACTCGCCCATCAAGCGCAAGATGCGTTAATCTGCGAGAGATGCGTCTGCTGCGTTTCTTCCGGCCATCGCACCAGCACACCGCATTTTCGGCGACGTTGCTGTTGATGACGACCATCACGCTCTCGCGCGTGATCGGATATATCCGCGAGGCCTACATCGCCTACGCCTTTGGCGCCGGGCAGCAGACCGACGCCTACGTTGCCGCGTTCACCCTGCCCGACTGGCTCAACTACATCGTTGCCGGCGGTACCGCCTCGATCACATTCATCTCCATCTATACGCGTTTTCTGGCCGACAAGCGCGAGCAGGATGCGCAGAAGACTTTCTCGATCATCATCACCGTGATGACCACGGTGCTCGTCGCCGGCACCATCCTGGCCGAGATTTTCACACCTCAGTTCGCCGACTGGATGTTCCACGGCTTCACGCCCGAACAGATGCGGCTCTGTGTTCATCTGACACGTATCCTGCTGCCGGCACAGATTTTCTTTTATGTTGGAGGAGTCGTTTCGGCGGTGTTGCTCTCGCACCGTCTGTTCCTGCTGCCAGCCTTCGGTCCGCTGATCTACAACGTGTTCATCATCGCCGGTGGAGTTGTCGCCGGGCGCCACATGGGAATCGCGTCCCTCGCCTTCGGCGCCCTCGCCGGCAGCATTGCCGGACCATTTCTGATCAACGCGCTCGGAGCCGCCAAAATTGGCACCGGATACCGTCCCTCGTTCGATCTGAAGAATCCTGCATTCCGCGAGTGGGTGCGGCTCTCCATCCCGCTGATGCTGGGCGTCTCGCTGGTCACCGCCGACGACTGGATTCTCCGCTACTTTGCCTCCAGTGGCATCGGCGACATCGCGCGGCTGAACTATGCCAAGCGCCTCTTCGCCGTTCCCATCGCCATTCTCGGACAGGCTGCTGGCCAGGCGTCGCTCCCTTTTTTCTCGCGCCTCTTCGGAGAAAAAAAATTCGCGGAATTCGCCGCCACCGTGAATGCTTCCGTCTATCGCATCACGGCTGCTTCTCTGCTCATGACCGGCTGGATGATGGCCATTGCCCTCCCTCTGATCGATCTCGTCTATCGCCGCGGGCGCTTCACCTTGGCGGATTCCGAATCCACGGCCCTCTACTTTTTCGTGTTTTCGCTCTCGCTGGCTTTGTGGTCCAGTCAGGCGCTTTATGCTCGCGCGTTTTACGCCTCGGGCAACACGCTCACGCCCATGGTAGCCAGCAGCCTGATCACGCTCGCCTCGTTGCCGCTCTACAAACTGCTGTTCCACACTCTCTCCGTCACCGGCCTCGCGATCGTGTCGGACGTTGGCATCACGGCGAATGCGGTGGCCATCGCCCTGCTCCTGCACATTCGCGGGATGGTGCCGCTCTCCGGTTTGAACTGGAAAGAATTAGGGAAGGCTGCGCTGGTGGGTGCCGTTTCCGGAGGATTGAGTTATGAAGTCATGCGCAGCGTTCCGCTCGACGGCAGCCGCCGCGCCGATCTGGCCGCCCTGGCGCTCGGCTCCTTAACCTGGGCGGCAGCCGTCGCCGCAGGACTCTGGTTGTTGCGTTCGGAATTACCGGCAGATCTTCGCAGGAAAGGGCCCGCTACTCCCCCCAGCCTGGCCGAGGGCCAAGCCGCGGAAACGATGGCAACCGGCAAAGAGCCGTGAGAGCGCTATTCGCCGTTCGCTATTTGCGTCTGCGTTTCCCCGCCTCGCTTCCCTCTGAAATCCTGAGAACACGAGACCTTCGATGCCGCTGCTGTGCCCAAAAAGAAAACGGGCCCACGAGGGCCCGTTTCACGATCCTGTTTGTGCCGCTGCAAAATCGGCGAAAAGCGAACGACGAATAGCGAACAGCGTCTTACGCGAACGACGAACAGCGGTTTTACGCCCGCACCGCAATCGCCGATTCCGACGACGCATTCGAAACACTCTTCGTCGCTTCTTCCGGCCTCATATCTGCCTTCCCCACTTTGCGGATGTCGATGCCGCCTTTGAAGAAGGCGCCGTCTTCAATCGAGATGCGCGCCGCCACCACGTCGCCGGTCAGCGAGCCGTCGCTGCGGATATCCACCCGGTCGCTCGCGGTCAGGTTGCCCCGCACCTTGCCGAGCACCACGATTTCCCGCGCGCTGATGTTCGCCGAGACCACTCCATTGCGACCAATGGTGACGCGATTGCCGGAGAGGTTGATCGATCCCTCCACCCGGCCGTCAATATATAAAGATTCGGAACCGGTGACTTCACCTTTGATCACCAACGACTTGCCAATCGTGGCTTGGTCCGAAGTCGTGGTGACAACCGGGCGGGGCATAGTGCCGGGCTCGCTCACAAGCGGCGCCGTCGTCGCCGTGGACGTGCTCGGACGCTCCGGCTCAACTGGCCGGCTCGGTGTCGCAGGTTGATTCGTGGGCTTCCACATTGTCGTCGCAATCCTTTCTTTATTAACGGATTCTAAATCCTTTTATTAACGGATTCTAAATCATTGCCGCATTTCAGGGGCCAAATCGAATTGTACTCCTGAGTAAACCTCCTGCCTGTGGAAATCCATCTTCCCCATTGATTTTCGCAGTTCCCCTCGTGATTCCCCGCAGCACCGCACTATCGGTCGTGCCTCCCGTCATGTAAGCCCTGCCCGCCCGGCGGTAATTCCGCGATAGTATGGAGCCGTGGGGGCACGACCAAACCGTGTGCCATCCCCGACAAGGAAAGACGAGGAATCATGACTTCGATGACGACGAATTCGACGGCGACCGCCTCCGTCCGGCCCCAACCCGGAGAATATGCTCCCTACTACGACCGTTACATCTCGCTGGTCCAGGGCAACGACATTCTTGCCGCGCTCGACGAACAACGCCGCCAGATGCTTCTGCTGCTCTCCGGACGTACCGAGGCGGACGGCGATCTCCGTTACTCGCCGGAGAAGTGGAGCCTGAAGGAAGTGCTCGGCCACATCAACGATACCGAGCGCATCATGAGCTACCGCGCCCTGCGCATTGCGCGCGGCGACGCAACTCCCATCGAAGGTTACGAGCAGGACGACTACGTCCGTAATGGCCCATTCGCGCGGCGTCCGCTGGCGGACTTGATCGAGGACTACATCGCCGTCAGACGAGCCACTGTCTCGCTATTCCGCAATCTCGACGAGCCCGCCTGGATCCGCCGCGGCGTGGCCAACAAGAACGAGGTGACGGTGCGCGCCCTAGCCTACATCATCGCCGGACACGAACTGCATCATCGAAGAATTATCGAGCGGAAGTATCTGAAATAGAAATTTTGTAATTTGGTAATCGAATAATTTTGCAATTTGAATCCAGCTCTCGAAAAGATTTTCAGATTACCAAATTACCCGATTGCAAAATTACAAAATGAACTTGCTCATCGGCCGCCTCACCATGCATCGCGACGGCTTCGGCTTCGTGATCCCCGAAGCCACTTCACTCGATCCGAATCTCAAAGCCCGCCTCGCCGGCGATGTCTTCATTCCTCCGCACGCCATCGCATCCTCCATGCACGGCGACCGCGTCCTGGTCGAAGTCTCTGCCGTCCGCCCCGATGGCCGCGCCGAAGGCCGCATCGTCCGCTCCCTGTCTCGCGCCCATCCAACCGTGGTCGGCATCTTCCACTGCGGACACCGCCACAACTACGTCAAGCCCATCGACGAAAAAGTAACGCAGGAAATCGTCATTCCGCCGGGGATGGAGAACCCCAAACCCTCAACCGCCGAGGACGCGGAGCACGCCGAGAAAGACAAATCAGGAAGAGCAAAAGCCGCGCGACACCGCGTCATAGGCGATGAAGCCGTAGTCCACACCGACTGGCAGGATCTCGACGGCGTAGTCGTCGACGTGGAGATCACGGACTGGCCGAGCGCGACGCAAAACCCGCGCGGACGCGTCATCGAAATCCTCGGCGAAGAAGAAGATTTCGGAGTCGACGTCGAGATCATGATCCGCAAGTTTCACCTGCCCCATCGCTTCCCACCCGAAGCGATCGAAGAAGCGCAGGCAATCGAGAATGTCATTCCCGCCAACGCATTGCGTCACCGTCGCGACTACCGCGCGTTTCCCATCGTCACCATCGACGGCGAAACTGCGCGCGATTTCGACGACGCCGTCCACGTCCGCCAACTCGAAAACGGCAACTACGAACTGCAAGTGCACATCGCCGACGTGGCCGAATACGTAACGCCGAACTCGGCGCTCGATCAGGAAGCCCGTCTGCGCGGCACCAGCGTCTATTTCCCCGACCGCGCCGTCCCCATGCTTCCGTTGGAGCTTTCGACCGACATTTGCAGCCTGCGCCCCGAGGTCGATCGCCTCGTGCTCTCCTGCACCATGGAGATCGATCACCAAGGCGAGATCGCCGGCTACGAAATCAACGAAGGCGTGATCCGTTCCGCCAACCGCATGACCTACACTGCCGTGAATGCCGTTATCGAAGCCGATGCCCCTGGAAACGTCGAAGCCCGCCGCGAATACGCCGCCCAGGTCGAGCACTTCGAACGCATGCGCGATCTGGCCATGATCCTGAACCGGAAGCGCAAACGCCGCGGATCGATCGACTTCGATCTCCCCGAACCGGTCATCGAATTTGACGAATTCGGAATGATGAAGAGCATCACAAGATCGGAGCGTAATGTCGCTCACCGCCTCATCGAAGAATTCATGCTCTCGGCGAACGACTGCGTCGCGCACTATCTCGAAAATAAGCGCATCGCCTCGCTCTACCGCATCCACGAAAAGCCCGACGCCAAACGCGTCTACGACTTCGAGGTCATCGCCGCCACCTTCGGATACTCGCTAGGCGTGGGCGCATTGCCCATTCAGCGCGTGCAACTGAAAGCCGACCGCCGCGACGCGCGGGGCACCGGCAAGCGCGTCCGCGAAATCGAGGTGCCCAGGGAAATCCACATCACGCCGCGCATGTATCAGAAACTCACGGATAAGATCGCGGGCAAGCCGGAAGAAAGGATCCTGAGTTTCCTGATGCTGCGTTCGCTGAAACAGGCCCGCTATTCCGAAGAGAATCGAGGACACTTCGCCCTGGCCTCGACCACCTACACCCATTTCACTTCGCCCATCCGTCGGTATCCCGACCTGATCGTGCACCGCATCCTGAAAGAAGTCCTGCAAGACTCGCCTGAAAAAATGGATAGAGAAGTGCCGGTAGGAACGTCGCAATCCCCACACATTGGTCATCCCTCAAATGTTTGTCATCCTGAGCGGAGCGAAGGACCTGCTTTTCGCCCGCACAAAAATGAAAACCGGGAGGGCCCGCCCCCAACCCCCTGGTCCAAGCGCCGCGACCGCGACGCGCATCAACAGGCACTCGCGCCCGTCGGAGGCCCCATCGCGCTCGAAGAACTCCACAACATCGCCGAGGAATCCAGCCAGTCCGAGCGCCGCGCCGACGAAGCCGAGCGCGGCCTCATGGAATGGAAGAAAGTGAAATTCATGGAGCGCCGCATCGGAGAAGATTTCGACGGCCTAATCATCAGCGTAACCAAGTTCGGCTTCTTCGTGGAGCTAACCGACCTCTTCGTCGAAGGCCTGGTGCCGCTAAACACGCTAACCAGCTCCGATAAGAATGACCGCTACACCTATCACGAAAATACGCGCCAAATCATCGGCCAGCGCACGCGCAAAACCTACAGCCTCGGCGACCGCGTCCGTGTGTTGGTTGACCGTATCGATCCGGTAGAAAAGAAGATTCAGCTCGCGGTGCTCGAAGAGCAACCCAAGCCGTCGGGAAAAAGCCGCCGCAAGTGACCGCTGCCGTGTCATCCGCACTTGGGATTCTCTGGTTCTAAGAAATGCGCCGACCCCGTTATAGAATTGAAATGTACTGGGAGCGATGACCATGCCAACACCGAGCGAACCAAAGCCCGAGCAAGATCCAGCCCAGGCGGCAGAGCATGTTGCCAGTGCTCACAAGATTCTGAAGGAACTGCAGCAGAAGGTTGGAGATCATCCCGAGCTCGGCGAAGCCATAACCAAACTGGAGATGGCGCTCAACATTTTGGCGATAAAGACCGGCGGGCTGCTGTAGCCACGAGCGTCTATTTCGACCGTGGCGAGTGCGGCCGCAGAGGCGGCCCGCGGCTCAACTCAATTCCACATCACTCTTACTGCAAAACCAACTTATAGATGTTGCCCTTATTGTCTTTGGCAACGCCTTTCACGGACGCAATGACATTGCCGCCCGCCGCCACGTTCTCCGGATGGTACATTTCCACATTGAGTACGGTCCCTCGGTCTCCGGTAGCCGTGGTCCGGGCATAGAACCTTGCGCCCAGGACGTGGGCCACATAGAACCCCGATCCATAAACGGTATCCCACTCAGATTGCGTGCCAATCGTGGTTGGGGCGTTGGTCGCACTTGCATCCCTGGGCACTTGACCCTGCGGCACCACTGCCCAGCGCCCTTTGCAAACTTCGCCATCAGATAAAACGACAGAAAGATTTCCGGGATTGATTCCAAACGTGACCTTGGCGGTGGGAACCGGCAAAGGAGTTTGAGAAGACAGCGGGCCAGAAACTGGGTAGAAGTGCGCCGTGCGCGTGCACCCCAACATCAGCGAAATCCCCAGCAGAATGAAGCAGAGTTTCTTCTTCAATGAACGCCTCCACCTGGTGGGAGTCTATTTAGTGAGAATAAGATGCCTAACTCCTGGTAACAATTGCAATTGTAAACTTATGTCTACCTATGCCCCGCCTCGATGCTGTCATTTGAGCATGCTTGCCGGCTCCGGCTTTCCCGCAGCCTGTTAGAATTCTCCGTCACCATTCTTGGCGCTTGCCTCAAGGAAGTCAGCTCATGTCCATCAGTTCAGTACCCAGAAATCCAACTCCACGCACCCGCGTTGTTCGCCTGCCGCAGCGAGGGGTTTACGACCGCGACGCCGTCAACCGGATTCTCGACGAAGCTTTACTCTGCCACGTCGGCTTCGTCGCCGGCGGACAACCCTTCGTCATCCCCATGAATTACGGTTGCGACGGAGACGCGCTCTACCTCCACGGCTCGCCCGCCAGCCGCATGGTGCGCAACCTTGAGCAGGGCGTCCCCGTCTGCATCACGGTCACGCTGCTCGATGGGTTAGTGCTCGCCCGCGCAGCGTTCCATCACTCGATGAACTACCGCTCGGTGGTAATTCTCGGCACGGCAACGCTGGTTGACGATCCGGCGGAAAAACTCGCGGCCCTGCGCGCGATCGTCGAGCACATAATCCCCCATCGCTGGGACGACTCGCGTCAGCCCAACGAAAAAGAGCTGAAGGCAACGTCAGTCCTACGTCTTCCGATCAATGAATTTTCCGCGAAAGTCCGCGTCGGCCCTCCGGTGGACGAAGAAGAAGATTGCTCGTTCCCGACCTGGGCGGGAGTGATTCCGCTAGGGATGACGGCCGGCGCCGCGATTCGCGACGACCGCTGCAAGCAGGAATTGCCCCCGTACTTAAAGAACTATTCGCGCAAGCCAGCACCGTAAGGGGCATATCTCCCGAGTTGCCGTTGCTTAAGGACTCATTAGAAGGACTGTCATCCTGAGCGAAGCGAAGGATCCCTGCATTCCGGCGCTGCGGGCAAAATGCAGGGGTCCTTCGCTTCGCTCAGGATGACAAATACATAGGAACGCCAATCGCTCACGGCAGCAGCAGTAACTTCCCCGTCGTCTTCCGCCCCTCAAGGTCGCGGTGCGCCTGCTGCGCTTCGCTCAGCGGGTACACGTGTTCAATCCGCAACTTGAGTTTGCCGTCGCGAATCATTCCGAAGACCGCTCCGGCGCGCTGCTGCAATTCCTGCGCGGTAGCAATGTAATTTCCCAGCGAAGGCCGCGTCAAAAAAATCGATCCCTTTTGCGTCAGCACCAGCGGATCAATCGGCGCGACGGCCCCGCTCGACCCTCCATAAAGCACCATCATGCCGCGCGGACGCAACAGGTTCAGCCCCTTGTCGAACGTCGTCCTGCCCACCGAGTCATAGACCACATCCACGCCTTTGCCGCCGCCGCTTTCTCCTGTAGTCAGGCGTTTCGTCTCCGCCTCAAAATCCACCTGCGTATAAAGAATGACTTCGTCGGCTCCCGCCGCTCGCGCCAGCTTCGCTTTTTCCTCGGTCGAAACCGTCGCAATCACGCGCACCCCAAGGTTGTGCGCCATCTGCACCAGCAGCAATCCCACGCCGCCGGCAGCGGCATGAATCAGCGCCGTCTCGCCTTTCTTCAGCGGATAAGTGTCATGAGCAAGGTAGTGCGCCGTCATCCCCTGCAACATGGCGGCCGCAGCCTCGCGCTCTCCGACCCCAGCCGGAATCTTCACCAGACGGTCCGCCGCCACTGCGGCGTACTCGGCATAGCTCCCGAGCGCCATGGTGTAAGCCACACGATCCCCGACCGCAACGTCTCGCACATCGCCGCCGACGGCCGAAACCACGCCCGCCGCTTCCTGTCCCAGAACAAACGGCAGCGGCGCCTTGTAACGCCCTTCGCGGTTATAGACATCAATAAAGTTGACGCCCGCCGCCTGGATCCTCACCACGGCTTCGTTCGATTTCGGCTGCGGGACCGGCAAGTCCACCAGTTCCATCGCTTCCGGCCCACCTGTTTGCTTTATCTGTATGGCTTTCATATTTCCTTTCGATGAATGCGGAATGGCGAAAGACTCGGTGCCGGCAACCTAAATTCTATGCAAAGTTCTTTGCAGAGTTCCCTGCAAAGATCCGACGCCGTCCCGCTCGAGCGCCCCTGCCCCGTTTGCTATCCCTCGCAAGCTTGGAGTAACATCCTCACCCGGTGCCCAAAGTAATGGAGTTTAGGTGTCTTCAGTGGCGTTGACCAAACGAATTTTGCGATAGTAACATCTCAGCAAGTATTAACGCTGGGTTACACCCGGGAGCGGTTGCGGCAGATTTCTGAAAATATGAGATTTTATTCTCACCGATGTCTGGCGATCATTCTCTCCGCCGCATTATCAGCAACTTTGGCGGCGACCCTCGCTTGCCAGAGCGCCCAGAAACCCTCTTCCTTCATGCCTCCCGCCCAGTCCCAGGCCCCAGCCCTGATCGCAGCCAGCACCGCGCCTGGTCCGCATAAACAAGCGCCCGCCGCTGAGCCCCAATCGAAGCCACAGGTGCCGCAGGCGCTCCAGGTCGATCCCGTAGGCGACCTGATCGCACGCGTCGAAAAGCAATACCAGTCAGGGCAGGATGACTATCGCGCCGGGCACCTCGAAGCCGCGAAACAGAATTTCGACTCCGCTTTCAACCAACTGCTCGGCAGCGGATTCGATCTCCGCTCCGACGACCGCCTCGAGCGCGAACTCGACCGCATTCTCGACGGCATCAACGGCCTCGAACTCGCGGCCTTGCAGCAAGGCGACGGCTTTGCCGAGCAAAAGTCGGAACCGGCGCCGATCGACGAAGCCAACGAGCTCACCCCCACAGTCGACCAAAACGTTAAGGCCAAAGCCGAAGCCGAGATCAAATCCACCCACTCCGACTTGCCCCTGATGATGACCGACCAGGTCGCCGGCTACATCAATTACTTTTCCACCCGCGGCCGTGCCACCGTCGAGCGCGCTCTGGCCCGCTCCGGCCGTTACGAAGACATGATCCGCCGCACCCTGCGTGATGAAGGAGTGCCGCAGGACCTGATCTATCTTGCCCAGGCTGAGTCCGGATTCCATCCCCTGGCGGTTTCCCGCGCCGGCGCTCGCGGCATGTGGCAGTTCATGGGCACCCGTGCCAAGGGCTACGGACTTGAGCGCAGCTGGTGGGTCGATGACCGTCAGGATCCCGAAAAAGCAACCCGCGCCGCCGCTCACCATCTGAAAGACCTCTACAACCAGTTCGGAGACTGGTACTTGGCCATGGCCGCCTACAACTCCGGACCAGGCACGGTCCAGAGCGCGGTCAAGCGCACCGGCTACGCCGATTTCTGGGAACTCTACAATCGCAAAGTGCTGCCCAAGGAAACCCGCAACTACGTCCCCATCATTGTGGCCGTCACCATCATGGCCAAGAATCCCGCGCAATACGGACTGGATTCGGTGGTGAAGGAAAAGCCGGTTCCCTACGATACCGTCACGATCGGCTATCCCATCGATCTGCGCTTAGCCGCCGAGTGCGTGGATGCCAGCGCCTCCGACCTGCTCGACCTGAATCCCAGCCTGCTGCGCCTGACCACTCCAAAGGATCGGGAATTCGATCTCCACCTGCCTGCCGGAACGGCCGATAAATTTCAGACTGCGGTCGCCTCGATTCCAGCCGACAAGCGCGTCTGGTGGCGATATCACAAGGTGCAAGGCGGAGAAACGCTCGGCTCGATTGCCCGGACCTATCGCACAACTCCGAAGGCCATCGCCGAAGCCAATGACCTGAACGGCGGTCTGAATAATGATGCGCTCGCGCCCGAAACCCGTCTCATCATCCCGATCGCCCCAGGCAAACAGAGCGATACCAGCACCTACGCGCACACGACCACGCGCTACAGAGTTCGCAAAGGCGATACGGTCGAGTCGGTCGCCGAGAATTTCGGCGTCTCCGCCAAGATGCTTCGGGGCTGGAACCACTTGAAAGGAAGCAGCTTAGCCGGACGAAAGGTCTTGTATCTCCACCTGCCCGTGACTCCGGGGGCTAGCGAAACACAGGTCGCTGCCAAGCGTTCCGCCGGATCGCATCGCCACGCCGCAACCCAAACCGCCTCGGCCGGCGCGGTTCCCCATCCCACGGTGAAGCATCACACGGTCAAGCAGGGCGAGACCCTGTATTCGATTGCAAACTCTTACAAGACAACAGTTTCCGCGCTGAAGCACGACAACCGCAATATCGCTTCGCTGCGGCCCGGCATGATTCTCGTCGTCCGCGACGGGCACTAGAGCCGGCAATCCGGCAGCTCCCCAAATTGTATGTACAAAATGTTTCACGTGGAACATTTTGTACTGGCTTAATTGTACATATAGAAACGTATGTCTTGATAAGAGAACGCTCAACCTGGGGCTGCGGGGTGGGGCTGCAAGTCGTTGATAATGCTGGGGGTCGAGTGTGGTTAAATCGCCACAGGCAGGTAATTATTACACTGTAATTTTTACACAGCTCATTTTGGGGTGGGCGGGCACTCCGGTCGAGAGTCGCATCCCAGGGGTCGAAAACTTTCGGAGGGAGGGATTCCACGGACTCCGCTCACCTGGGGGTTTGACATGGTTTTGAAGGGACGCGAACGCTTTTGGCGCCTTCCTCCCGTCGCCGACCCACCTGGCACCAGAGTGGCCTATGTATCTTTAGTCGAGAGTGGTAGATAATGATTCCGACCGAGGGGGCCATGGGGATACTCGTGGCCCTTTTTCGCTAGGAGGGTGTCCGGCCGCTTTGCTTATCATGCTCAAGGCGTTAAAGTAGGGGCGATGCGTAAGGCTAACGTTTACGGAGTTGATCTGTTCTGCGGCGCGGGAGGACTGGCGTACGGACTGCGGAAAGCCGGAGTTTCCATCGTTGCCGGGATTGACCTCGACCCCACGTCCGAGTTTCCCTTCACCTGGAACAACCGTGCGACGTTCATCAGAGCCGATGTAAGAAGCCTCAAAGCGAGGGATCTGTCGAAGCTCTATCCATCGGGAGCGATCCGGCTACTTGCGGGATGTGCGCCTTGCAGGCCCTTCTCGCCCTTCCGGCGAGGCACAAACAATTCTAGAGACAAGGAATGGGGACTGCTGGGAGAGTTTAGCCGACTGGCGGCCGAGCTAAAACCGGAATTGGTGACGATGGAAAACGTGCCCGGTCTAGCCTCCAAACGCATTTTTCGTGATTTCGTCGAACAACTGCTACGACTCGGGTACGACGTAGACACAAAATCGGTGTACTGCCCGAGGTTCGGAGTGCCACAACATCGGAGACGGCTGGTACTGATCGCCTCACTGATTGGCTCCGTGAAGGTGCCCTACGGCTGTTTGAAGCCTGAGAATTATCGGACGGTTCGGGATGCGATCGGATCATTACCGAGACTTGCCGCTGGCGAAGTTGACCCGGCCGACCGACTCCACCGCGCGCGGTCAGTTACAGAGACGAATCTGCTCAGGCTCCGTGCGTCGCAACCTGGGGGAACGTGGAGAGACTGGCCGTTGGAGCTCCGCGCGAAGTGCCATCGCAAGAAGACCGGCTCGAGCTACCGCAGCGTGTACGCCCGGATGGCCTGGGATGAGCCGTCGCCGACGATAACGACTCAAGCCTACAACTTCGGAACAGGTCGATTCGGGCATCCGGAGCAGGACCGTTCAATAACCCCCCGAGAGGCAGCGATCCTCCAAACCTTCCCTCGGCACTTCCGCTTTGCGAATCCTCGCGAAAAATTGTTCATGGCGCGCGTTGGTCGTCTAATCGGCAACGCCGTGCCTCCTCGTCTGGCTTTTTTCGTTGGTAAGGAAATCATCCGGGTTGCGACCGCCCATAGCCGTGTGGAGTGAGTGATCCAATGACCTCGCCTTATGTATTAACGCTTGATCTTCGCGTGCTTGACCACCTTGGGATTAATCTCTACAGCAATGCCGCCGCAGTGCTTTCCGAGGCTGTCGCCAATGCCTGGGACGCAGACGCCCAATTGGTCAAAGTCAATATAGGTGACGCGGAGATCACCATCGAAGACAGCGGCATCGGTATGAACCTCAAACAGATCAATGACCGGTTTCTCAAGGCCGGCTATGACAAACGGGCAGAGGAAGGGGAAACGTCGGCTGCGGGGCGACCGTTCATGGGACGAAAAGGGATCGGCAAATTGGCGCTTTTTTCGATTGCCGAGGTGATTCAGGTTCACACCCGCAGCGGCAAGGAAACCCATGCCTTCGAGATGAGAACGTCCAAGATTAGGGAGACAATCGCGGCGCGGAACGACTATTACCCAATGCCCATAACGTTTGACGGGCCCGCGAAGGGGACCAAGATTATCCTTCGGGGTCTAAAGAAGAAACGGACCGGAGCTTCAGTTGCCGCGCTCCGTAAGCGGATCGCACGGCGTTTCTCAGTGATTGGGCTGAAAGCTGCGAGTGGTGACAAGTTCGCTGTAGAAATAAACGGTGAGGCGGTAGGTCCAGCAGATAGAGAAGATTTAAAGGCGTTAGAGTTTCTGTGGGAATTTGGCGAGAAGCGCCTGCCGGACTCTGACTGCCCTGGTGTATCAAAGCGGTTCGTGCTTAAGGACGTCATAGCCCCTGAACATCCCGAGTGGAAAGTCAGAGGCTGGTTGGGCGCCGCCGAAGGGCCCAAGAAACTCAAGCACGATGAGGCTGGATCTCTCAACGGTATCGTCGTCTTGGCCCGTGGACGCCTCATCCAAGAGAATATACTCGACAAATTGGGCTACAACCGCATTCTCGTGAGTTACCTCACGGGCGAGGTTGAGGCCGATTTTCTGGATATCAAAGGCGGGGACGACATCGCCACGAGTGATCGGCAGCGCCTTATTGAAGATGACGAACGTTATTTGGCGCTCACGGATTTTCTGCGGCGCACATTGGTTTCCATCCAGGATAGGTGGACCGAGCTGCGTAACGAAGCACGAGGCAAGCAGGCGGTAGATGAGATTCCAGCTTTGGCGGAGTGGCTTAAGGGCCTTCCACCGACCCAGCGCAAGGCCGCAGAAAAGCTGCTCGGTCTTATTCGTGGCCTGGAAATCGAGGACCCCGAGGGACGCAAGCAACTTTACCGATCAGGGATGCTGGCGTTCGAGCGTTTGCGGCTGCGTGAGGAAGGACATCTGTTGGCACAGGCGTCACAGCTCACCGCGGCTGAATTACTTCCGCTGCTTTCCGACCTTTCCACGTTGGAGGGTTCCCTGTACCGCGAAATTGTCAAGGTCCGCCTCCAGGTCATCAAAGATTTCGAGAACGTCGTTGATGCCGACGAAAAGGAAAAGGTGCTCCAGAAGCACCTTTTTACCCATTTATGGCTCCTAGACCCAGGTTGGGAGAGAGCTGCGGGTAGCGAGAGGATCGAGAAGATTTTGAAGAGGGACTATAAAGACTTCAATCCTAAACTCAGCGAACGAGAGAGCAAGGGCAGGGTAGATATCAGATATAGGACTAATGCGGGCCAGCACATCATTGTCGAACTGAAGAGAGCAAGGCGGAAGCTCAAGGTGTCCGAGCTGCTTGAGCAGGGGAACAACTACAGGACGGCGTTGGTCAAGTGCCTAGCAGCCATGGGCATTGAAGCCCCGCATATCTCAGTCGTGTTTGTCGTCGGCTCGCCTCTGTATGAGGAAGCGGGCCCGGGTGGCCACGAAATGATAGAAAAGACGCTAAACGCCATCAACGGCAGAGTGAAGCACTATGAGGCCCTCATCGACGGAGCCCGAGCGGCGTATGGCGACTTTCTCTCAGAGTCGGCAAAAGCGGACAAGATAGACAAGATTCTCGGGAAACTATAGTGAGCAAAATGCGGACGGGCAGCAGCGTGGCTCCCCTATCCCCGACCCGTGTTCGAAGCCTTCTGATGTCGCGGGTCAGACGATCAGGTACGACACCGGAGATTGCCCTTCGTTCAGCGCTTCATCGGGCGGGTTATCGGTATCGACTAAATGGGGGCAGCGGACTGCCCGGGACACCGGATGTGGTGCTTCGACGATTTCGACTCGCCATCTTCGTTGACGGATGCTTTTGGCACGGCTGCCCACGCCACGGCACGGTGCCAAAGACCAATACTCATTTTTGGACCGCCAAGATTCTGAGGAATCAAAATCGCGACAAGCAGGTGGATCGGTCTCTCAAGAGCCTCGGATGGAGGGTACTTCGCGTGTGGGAACATGACGTTCCAACCGACACGGATCGGATCCTTGCGCGGGTCAATCGGCTGACGCAAACTCAGCCCCGCGTAGCGTGATGCACCCGCCCCTTTTTATCGCACCCAAACTGTGAGAGCCATCGCAGACCTCTGAGCCCAGTTCTCAGTTCTCAGTAAGTACGCCCAAGACTGGGAACTGGGAGCTGCGGCGCTCCTCCCAGGTTAGCGGCCAAAGGACGGGCGCGAACCCTTCGACAAGCTCAGGGCAGGCTCTGGGGGACGTGGGCCTTCGGGGGCTAAAGAGAGTGTGAGAGAACTCATCTTTCGCCCCGTTGGGGCTTGTTCATTTTCCGCCTTGTCCCACGGCTTACGCCGTGGGCTGCATTCTTGCGCCGCTTCGCGGCTGAAGACGATGAGGTTCGCTCCACTGCCTTCCACGAAACCGGGACTGCATGGGGAGAATTCCCTGAAGCGTCCTGGGTGAGGTCGTGGGTGTAGGGGTCCTTCGACTTCGCAGGAACTTCACTTCGTGAAGTTCCTGCTGCGCTCAGGATGACAGGGTGTTGGGGAATGGAAGAAGCCACGAGCTTTCGGGATGACAGGGTGTTCGAGAATGGAGAGAGCCACGAGCTTTCTCGATGACACGATGTTAGAGATGGAAGAAGCCACGAGCTTGACGTTGGTTCTTGGCGGGCTTAGAGAATCAACATCAACAACAAGGTCAAGGGCGGCGGACAGGAGTGTCCGCCCTACATTTAGCCCATCAGCATGCCACCGTTTACGTTTAGGACTTGGCCGGTTATATAAGACGCTTCCTCCGATGCCAGGAAGCACACTGCGCTGGCTACGTCCTCTGGCTTGCCTACCCTCCCTAGCGGGATCTGCTTGAGCGCGTTCTGCTTGAATTCCTCGCTTAGCACTGCCGTCATGCTGGTCTCGATGAAGCCGGGCGCCACGGCGTTGCACGTTATGTTGCGCGACGCCACTTCGCGCGCCATCGCCATGGTCAGGCCGATCAGTCCGGCTTTTGACGCGGCGTAGTTCGCCTGCCCCGCCTGACCCGTTTGGCCGAAGACGCTGGTGATGTTGATGATTCGTCCCCAGCGCTGCTTGAGCATCGAACCGATTACTTGCTGGATGCAGAGATACGCGGAGGTCAGGTTCGTCGTGAGCACGGCGTCCCAGTCGGCGCGCTTCATGCGCATCACCAGTTGGTCGCGGGTGATGCCGGCGTTATTGACCAGGATGTCGATCTTGCCGAATTGCGCTAGCGCCGACTTGATGCCGGACTTCACCTGGTCTTCGTCGGCCACGTCCATAACGAAGGCTGCCGCCTTGCCGCCCGCGGCCGCGATCTCGGCGGCCAGTTCGTCGAGCTTTTGCCGATTGCGCGCCGCCAGCGCGACGGTCGCGCCCTCCCGCGCCAGCGCCAGCGCGCAGGCATGACCGATGCCCTGCGACGCTCCCGTAACCAGCGCGACTCGCCCCTCGAATTTCATGCGTGCTCCTTGGGAACCGATGTTGGGAACGGAAGATTATAAACGTTGCGGAAGCGCGAGGGGCGGGTCGCGGCTGTTGGCTGGCAGCGATCAGATCTCAGTCAGGGCAAGGGCGGGTTTCACTGACGGCTGACAGCTTGCGGCGGGTCTATGTCCAACGAGAACTTCCTCCACTGAAGTCCACTTGCCTTTTGCCGATGTTCGCAGAGAAGTGCTTTCGGGTGCCCGACTCTTGCGATCGCTGGTTGACGGGATGGCATCGGGCTTATTCGGCTCCGCGTTAGAAGCCTTCGGGACGAAACCCATGACTCTGCAGATGAAAGGGATCGCCGGTTCCGAAGCGCCATGAGCCTGCCCAGTTCCCATTCGCCGGTGAAAGTGCTGATCGCGGACGACAGCTCGTTCATGCGCGCCGCGCTTTCGCGCATGGTCGAATCCGACGAGTCGCTGTGCGTCGTGGGCACGGCGGAAACCGGACTCGAAACGCTGGCAAAGATTGGCGAACTGCAGCCCGACGTGGTTACCCTCGACATCGACATGCCCGGCCTGAACGGCCTGGAAACCCTCAAGCGCGTCATGTCGGAAATGCCGCGGCCGGTCATCATCGTGAGCTCGACCGCCCGGCGCGGAGCCGAAGACACCATTGAAGCGCTCGCACTGGGCGCCTTCGACTGCATCGCCAAGCAGCTCAGCTACGATTCCGGCGACGTCCTCAAAGTGCAGAGCGAACTCGTCAGCAAGATCAAGGCTGCCGCCGGTCCGCGCGTGCCCGCTCCTGGCTTCTCCAGCCCTGGCGATCGCCCGCCCGTCGACTTAGCGCCAGCCACGACCGTGACTGTGCCTGAGATCGTCGCCATCGGCGCTTCCACCGGAGGCCCCAAAGCCTTGCAGGAAGTCCTCTCTGCGCTTCCTGCCGACCTCCCCATCGGTATCCTCATCGTGCAGCACATGCCGGCCGGATTTATCGGACCGTTTGCCAAGCGCCTCAACGATCTCTGCCCGCTGAAAGTGCATGAAGCCGAAGAAGGCGACCTCATCACTGCCGGCCACGTCTATCTTGCTCCGAGCGGCAAGCACCTCACGGTTCGCCGCCGCTCGTCCTCCGAGGTCGCTCTGCACCTCTCGCTGTTGCCCAGCGACCTTGCCCACATCCCCTCGGTGGACGTTATGATGTCTTCCGTCGCTGAAGTTTTTGGTTCCTCCGCCATGGGGATCATCTTGACCGGAATGGGCGACGACGGCGCCCTGGGAATGCAGGCCATCTTCCGCGAGGGCGGACTCACCCTCGGCCAGGATCAAGCCACCTGCGTCGTCTACGGAATGCCGCGCGCCTGTGCGGGAATGGGAGTGCTGAGCTGGGTCGCGCCTCTGCCCGATATTCCGCGCCACATCCTCGACGCCCTCGGTTACCCGGAGCCTCACTAGCCCGCTTGCGTCGCCGCCCGCCCCAGCGACTCCGCGCCTAGAATCTTTTCAATCTTGTCGACCAGCGTCCGCCGCGAATACGGCTTGGCCAGAAAATATGTGCGCGACTCGGGCGCCTCCGTCTCGTACTCCGGGTTTCCGTAACCCGAGGTGACCAGCACGACAACCTCTGGTGAATGCTGCCGCAGATCTTGCCCCAGTTGCAGTCCCGTCCGTCCCGGAAGCACCATGTCCGTCATCACCAGATCAATTCCCCGCTTGCACTCTTCGTAGACCTTCATCGCAGCTCGCGCATCTTCAGCCGGCAGAACTTCGAAGCCCGCGCTCTCGAGAATGCTGCAAGTCGCCTCCCGCACAAAAGGCTCGTCCTCAACCAGAAGAATGGTGCGCCGCGGTGGCCGATCGTTTGCGAATACATAGGGCTGAAGAGTCATACCATTCTCCGATTCACTTTCCCGACAACTCTTCTCTTCTCCTAGCAATCGCATGGCCTCGCCGCCTCCGCACAACCGGCGCGCTCCCCGCCAATGTCTGTTATTCGGAATATCGTTCGGAACATTGCCGGAATCTACTTCACTGCGCTAAGAATCGTCTGCTTCGGATCGAGCACAATCTTGCGCGCGCCGCTCGGCGCCGTCAGCCGAAACCCAGTCTCCGCGCCATCGGCAAGCACTTCGCCGAGAAAAACCAGCGCGTTTCCCGCGCCCGTGGCATAGACCGGAACCGCCGTCACCAAATCGTCGGGCACGTCCTTTTGTACGATCACGCCTGTAACCGTGGTCACCCCGTTCTTCTCCGTGATGCGAATGTCCCGTGCTTTCAGCTCCGGTATTGCCGTGCCTTCGATCCAACCTTCCAAAAACCAGTCCAACTTGGGACGTTTCTCGTACCAAAGTGGGCGCGGCAGTTCCTCTTCGAAAACCCGCACCAGTTCCTCGGTGCTGATGGCCTTTCCCGCGTACCGATCTCTGATCCTCCGCAGTGCGCGAAAGAACGGCTCATCGGGATTCAACATCGGATTCGCGCGCTCTTTCCGGGAACGGGATGCCGCTTCGGAATCGCGCAGCATCGACCTTAGCATGTGAAACAGCCACGCCCCTCTTTCGTAACTGATCGCTTCGTATCCCCCGGGAAAATGCGACGAGTCCAGCCGCTGCCCCAGCGTCACGGGTCCCGCATCGCGCAGCCACTCTCCATCTTTGTTCTTGCTCAGAAGATCCCGCCGGTACTTCTCGAGAACCTGCTGGAATTGCGCCGGGTTTTGTTGCTCCAGGGTCAACAGCGACGCATACTCTGCCAGACCTTCCACAAACCACTGATCCCGATAACTCTTCCACCCCACCAGATCGCCCCACCACTGATGCGCCGTCTCGTGCACCAGAACCTGGCTGTCGATCACGCGCATCACCGGGTCAAGACGCAGATCCTCCTGCTCCTGCGGACTGAGAAACGCGAAGCTCGACAGGAACACCAACCCCGGCCATCCCTGGCTCAATCTCCCCGGCATCTGGGTCAGCGCCAGCGAACTATAGGGATATGGCCCAAACCACTGCGAGAAACTGGCAACGGCCTTCGCCGCCCTGTCCGCCACCGCCTGCACATCGTGCGCCGGCGACGGCGGAGGCGGAGCCACCATGATCGGTGCTACCGATCTCAATCTCGGCGAGGAAGAGTCCGGATTAGCCGTCGGCTCAATTACCTGCGCCTCCGGCTTCGGAAACGATTTCTCGACCCCCTTCGTACCGTACACCTCGACCAGAATGTTGCCCGGCGTCGTCCTCGCCTCGGCCCGAACGTACTTGCCCAGGTTGAACCCCGCCACCGGAATCGGCCGCTCTGAGCTCCACCGCGAGACTTTCTCCGCCCCCCGTTCCCGGTTTGTTTCCACTTCGTCTTCGTTGCTACCCGCACGCAAAACCTGTTTCCCAGTCGCCAGCAGCGTCCAGTTCGCCGGATAGTGAAACTCCATCTCGAACTGCGCCGGGCTCAAACCGAAATTCGGATACCACGTGCCGCGCTCGCCCACATACAGCAATCCGCTTCCCGCCTGCGACAGAACGTCGCCGGCATAACTGAAGCGCAGTTTCAATTGCTGTCCAGCCGCGAGCGGAGCGGGAAACACCACCGCCACCCGATCGTTCCCTTTGCGGCGCAGTTCGGTTCCTTCAAGCGCCTGGTTCTGGATGAAGTCCACCGGCCGCCCGGCCGCCTCGACCGCATCAATTCTCAGATCACGCGACAAGTCAAACAGCAGCGTCCTTTCTCCTCCGCCGCGAACTCGAACATTCATCTCCGTCGATGCTTGCAGCCGCGTCGGAGGCTCGACCGATGCCCGAATCTTGAAATCCGCGATGGACACGTCATCGGCCGGCCAAGCCGTGGCTGCGCTGCCAGACGCACTGGGCGCAAACGAAGTCCAAATATCGAAAAACAGGGTGCCGTCCTTCACGAGCGGCTGCCCTGCCCGCAACGGCTCGGCGTCGGCCGCATCCCAGAACACTTCGAACCCGCCCAGTTTCTTGCCCTGCAAATGAGCGTGCAGCAGCGGGGGAAATTTTCGATCGGGCTCGCTTCCACCCGGCGCCGGAAGAAAATGACTGAAGTCCAGCAGCAGGCGCAGAGCGTCAAGGCCCGCCAACGCGCGGCTCGTGTCGCTCCATTTTTTTATGAATTCAACGCCCTCGGCCGCCGGCGTAAGAAAACGCTGCAGGACCGCCGCCGTGTCGTCGTTGAAGCGCAGATATGCCGAGGTGAACTGCTCTTCCAGAATCGCCATCCCCGTGAACAGGGCCAGCGATCCACGCTCCACCCGGTTCGGAGGCCGCAGCCGAATCTCTCCCTCACCCTCGAAGAAGGCGCCCGTAATCCGCCCGCAAATGTCTTCCGTAAACGCCAGCGTGCCGTCGTCGAAATCAAGATGAAGATTGGGCCGGTCAATGGAGGCGTCGCGAACGCGGTACACGCGCTGCGGATCGAGTCCCACCGAGCGAATTCGCGCGTAAAGCTCGCTCGCCGTTTGCGGACACTGGGGGCTGGGCGGGGCTGGCTGCGCGCAAGCCGCCGCGGCCACGAGGCACCATGCCAACCCGATCATGCGCCGCGACCGAACCAGCACCTTGGTCACCTTACCACCCCCATCGCGCCGTTGCTAGAATCAGCCCAGTGCGCACCCTCGTCCTCATTCTAGTGCTTCTCGCGGCGCTTCCGGCGCCCGCCGACGTCATTCATCTTAAGAATGGACGCACCATCTGGGCCGACCAGGTCCGCGAAATCAAAGACAAAGACCGCATCGAGTATGACCTGGGCGACGACACCTACGCCATCCCAAAATCCTCCGTCGAGCGCATCGAGGCCGGCGGTATTGCCCCGGTTCGCGCCGGTTCCGGAGCGCCTGGCAATTCCAATGCCCCCGACATCACCCCGCCCGCGCCCTCGTTCAACCACGAAGCCGATGTAGCCGAAAAAGTCATCCGCGACGGCAAGGTGGATACCGACGCCCTCGCCAGCCTCGGACAAGATTCCAATCCCGAACTCGCCGCCACCGCCTACTTCCTCGCCGGCAAGCACGAATCCGATCACGGCAACTTCCCGCAGGCCAAGCGCTATTACGAATCGGCGCTCCGCTTTGAGCCGGACAACTCCACCTTGCTGATCTATTACGCCGCTACCCTGATGCGCACCGGCCATGCCTCCGAAGCTCTGTCCTACGCCGAACACGCCGCCCGCATTGCTCCCGACTCACCGGACGCCATTGCCATGCTCGGGTTCGTTCAATTCGCCAGCGATCATACGCCCGATGCCATACGCTCCTGGAAAAAGTCGCTGGCCATGCGTCCGGATCCCACCGTCAGCCAGTATCTGGCGCGCGCCGAGCGCGAATCGAGCGCCGAATCCGATTTTTCGCAACGCGAAAGCAACCATTTCAATCTTCATTTCGAAGGGAAAGACACCTCCGAAAGCTTCCGCCGCGACCTGCTCGCAACGCTGGACTCCGAGTATGACGACCTGGTGCGCGATCTCGGCTACTCGCCCCGCAACAACATCGCCGTCACGCTTTACACGCAGCAGGCGTTCTTCGACGTGACCCGCGCGCCTTCGTGGACCGGCGCCCTTAACGATGGCAAGCTGCGCATCCCGATCAGCGGCGTACAGAGCGTTACGCCCGAGCTCGCCCGCGTCCTCAAACATGAACTGACGCACTCTTTCGTCTCGCAGATGTCGAGCAACCGCTGCCCCACCTGGCTGAACGAAGGCATTGCGCAACTCGAAGAGGGCAAGTCGTCCGCTTCCAACGGACGCCAGCTCGCGCAACTCTTCGCCGCCGGAAATGAAATTCCCTTCAATGTGCTGGAAGGCAGCTTCATGAACTTCTCCGCCCCGCAAGCCACCCTCGCCTACGCCGAATCTCTCGCCGCCGCCGAATACGTCCGCGACGCCTACGGCATGAGCGAAATCGCCCGCATTCTCGAACTGCTCTCCCAAGGCAGCTCCACCGAAGCCGCGTTGCGCGCCACCGTCCATTCCGACTACCGCCAATTCCGCGACGAAATGACCCGCACGCTAAAAGAGAAATACGGCGAATAGGTCACGACAGGGCCCTCAGTTCGCGACTTGGTTCGGGCGCGCTTGGGGCTTGAAGATTACGCCTTGACTGGTGCGGCTGTTCATCACGATGCGGATTGGTTCCGCAAACTGCAAGTGGCGGACACAGCCTTGCTCTTCCACCGCCGGCTGTTCCGTCAACCACTGCCAATCGACGGAGCCTTCGCCGGCGTCTGGATTCACGGTGAAGTAACCGATCTGAAAGGCAGTGAGATTTTGAAAGAAATGGCTGCCCTGCGATGGGGTGACGCGAAAATCGCGGAATCCCGCCTCGACAATCACGCGCGCGCCGGAGATTTCGTCCCATTCGACCGGAATACCCAGCCAGGGCTCGGTCGATCCCCAGCGCCCCACGCCGATCAGCAGATAGGGGCGGTTCTCCTCATTGAGCCGACGATTGAGCTGCGCGACCGCTTTGGCTACTTCCTGGCTGCGGCTGCGCTCGAAGCGCTGCGAATCGACCACTACGACATCGTGAAGGTTCTCGATGCGGCCGTTGCCCAGAACTTTGCCGCTCAGGCAGATCAACTGCTCGGGTTGCACATCGCCGACAGCTAAGTCCTCGGTGTCGCGGGAAAGAGTCAGTGGGCGGATCTGGAGGAAGCCAAACTCCGCAATGTGGCCCGCTTGCCGCGGCAGACGCACGGCAAATTCGATCTCCACCGGATTGCCCAGCGCATCCTCGCCCGCCCGAACCAGGACATCGAGAATCTCAGCCAGCGGGAAGGTGCCGTGCTTGAGCATGGGGGCAAAGGTCACGACGCGCGTGCCCGGCCGGCTCACTCCATCGTAGACAGCGTCGTTGTCTCTGGAGTAAGTCGAGGCTACCGCTTGCAGCGTGCCGTCGCTCTCGGCGGCGCCCAGGCTGAACCGCCTCTCGTGCCAATGCCCCGGACGGCCGTCGGCCGCGCCATCCAGCTCCAAGGCCCAGAATTCCGACTGCGAGCTGGCCAGTATGTCTTCGACCGAGGAAAACTGCACCAGGTTCTGGGGATAGCGCGGGCAGAAACTCAAACACTTGCCTCCATCCACCACCTCCCGGCCCAGGCCGAGAGCGACGGCCGCGATGCCGTCTTCGAAGGTCATCGGAGGCACGGGATAAAAATTGTGCGAGCGCACCACTCCGGAGAAATCCGGATAAAAGCGCTGCCTGTGGGGCGTGCCCACAACCCGCTGGAGAATCACCGCCATCTTTTCCTCTTCCAGGCGGTAGGGCGTAGCCCGCACGTAGGCCTTGGCATGGCGGCTGAAGGTGGAGGCGTAGACGCGCCGGATGGCCTCGCTGAGCGCCGCCAGCCGCTCGTCCGGACTGGCCTGCTGGTTGCCCAGCATAAACGTTTCATACACGCCGGTGAAAGGCTGGTATTGCGAATCCTCCAACAGGCTGGAGGAACGCACCGCCAACGGATGTTTCACTTCGGCCAGAAACGATTTCAGGTCTTCGCTCAGCGACGCGGACAGCGGTGTAGCCAGGAACTTGCGGTGAATTTCAGCGTCATCTTCGCATTGCAAGGCAAAGTCCAGGAGGTTGTTTTCGGCTACGAATTGATCGAACACATCCGTGGCCAGGACGACGGCGGGAGGGACCGAGATGCGAACTCCGGGGAAGCGGCGGGTCAGACGGCTCTTGCGCAAAAGGTGGCGCACAAAGGCGAGGCCGCGAGCCTTGCCCCCCAGCGACCCGGAGCCGATCCGCAGAAAACCCGATTCCGAAGGCTTGAACGTATCGGCCCTGAAATCGCCAATCAGCGTCTCGCTTTGTTCGCGGCGATACTCGTGGATCGATTCGATCAGATCGCGCCGCAGATGCTCGGGACCGTTGAAATCGGAAACGCGCCGCGGCCTGAGCTTCGCCGCCAGCGCAAACTCGGTGCGCGCCACCAGCCAATGGGAGAAGTGGTTTCGCTGCGCGTGGTAGACGATGCTTTCCGCCGGAACCGTTTGCAGCCGCTCTTCCAGTTCGTTCAAGTCTTTCGCTCGTCCCACTTCACTGGCATCCGGCAGACGAAACACGAAGTCGCCAAACCCGAATTGCTCGGTCAATATCCGGCGCAAGTCTTTCAGCAGCGTGGGCGAACGTTTGCGCAGAAAGGAATAGCCGGCGGCGTGCGCCCGCGGGCGGAACTCGGTGCGGCTGGTTTGCAAAACCACGGGCACGTCGGGCACCAGGCTCTTCACCATGCGCGCCAGCTCAAAGCCCGCCTCCGGACTCAGCTTGCCCTCCCAGGGGAACTCCACGTCCGATACCAGGCCGAACAGATAGTTGCTATACTCCTCGACCAGCCTGGCCGCCTCTTCGAAGTTCGAGCTCAGCAGAATTCTCGGCCGCGCCTGCATGCGCACCAGTTTGTGCGCCACGTTGATGCCTTCCTGGATCACGCGCCGCGATTGCTTGATCAATTCCGTATAGATAACGGGCAGGAACGACGAGTAATAGCGGATGTTGTCTTCCACCACCAGCAGCACCGGCACGCCGATGGCCCGCGTGTCGTGCTGGACGTTGCGTTTATCCTCGATGTATTTGACGATCGCGATCAGGATGCGAGCGTTGCCCTGCCACAGAAAAATGCGCTCGATCTCGGTGACTGGATTCCGCGCCACGAACTTCTTGATCTCGCGATAGTCATAGGCCAGCACCACGACGGGAACATCCAGCCCGGCCCGCTTCACCTCCCGCGCCAACTGCGCCGCGTCCACGTCGCCCACGGCGAGATTGGTCACGATCAGATTGAATTGCGGCTGAGAACGGGCAAGCTCAACCGCTTCCGCGCAACTGGAGACGTGCGCAATCCCTGGAATCTGCCGCAGATTGAGTTCGAGCGATTCGTCGATGAGCAACTCGTTGAGCCGGCCATCCTCGCGGAGGATGAAAGAATCGTAGAGACTGGAGACGAGGAGAATGTTCCGCACTTTGAACGGCATCAGGTTTTCGAAGCCTTCAAAGCGCTCTTCGGCGTCCAGAACCGACTCGGCGATGCGGCGCACGCTCATGGGGAATATCCTAGCAGGCTGCGGAAAAACTCGAGGTTGCGCTTGTTATTGGGTGGCACAGCGGCGGGGTCCCAGCACGCCCGTTTTGGCGTGATGGGGTGGAGGGCTTCAGCGTCGCGGCAACTGCATAACTTTTCTTGAGGATTTGCCCGGGCTTCTGGAAATCGTTGTACGACAAATCAAGGAAGGGCGTCGCCAAAAGTGAAGAGGGCCGATTTCTCGGCCCTCCCCAGGTTGAATTTCACGAGTTCAAGTTTACGGGACCACGACATCGAGCTTGACCGTTGCCTTATGACTCAGGCTTCCATACGTGCCGGTGACGGTGATTGTCGACTTCCCCTTTGCTGCCGAGCCGCTTACCGTCAGCGTTAGCGTGCTGGTGGAAGTGGCCGGGTTGGGACTGAGCGACGCCGTTACTCCAGTGGGCATTCCAGTCGCGTTCAGAGTGACCTCCTGATCGAAGCCGCCCGTCGGCTTGATGGTAATCGTGCTGGTTCCGCTGCTGCCTTGAGCAACCGTCAAGGTCTTCGGCGAAGCCGCCAGGGTGAAGTTCCCCAGCGCATCCACGGTAAGCGCGATGGTTGTGGTTGCGCTCAGGCTGCCGGAGGTTCCTTTGATGGTTACCGTCGCCGTCCCCTTCTTGGCCGTCTTGCTGGCGGTCAGGGTCAGGATGCTGGTTGAAGTTGCCGGGTTGGGGTTGAAAGAAGCAGTTACACCCTTCGGCAGTCCGGAAGCGGCCAGCGTTACATTGCCGGAAAATCCGTTAACCGGAGTGATGGTGATGGTGCTCGTGCCGCCGACTTGGCCTTGCACGATGGTGACTGCGCTCGGCGAGGCCGAGAGGGTGAAGCTCTGCACCAAAGGATTCACGGTGAGGACGAGCAGTGTGCTGTTGGTCGCACTACCCGACTGGCCCTGGATCGTGACTGTGACGGTTCCGGTGGCGGCTGAGTCAGTGGCCGTCAAGGTTAGCGTGCTGGTGCCGGTGGCAGGATTGGGATTGAAATTCGCCGTTACGCCGCTGGGCAGCCCCGAGGCAGAGAGAGTGACGCTGCCAGTGAAGCCGTCTTGCGGAGTAATGGTGATGGTGCTGGTTACCTGGCCGCCTTGCGTAACGCTCACGCTGCTCGGATTCGCTAACAAGGTGAAATCCGGGCTGGTAGGAGCCAGTGCGTTGATCACAGCGGCGCCGTTCGGACTACCCCAGCCGGCGCACATGTTGTAACCGGCTACGCACGGAAAGCTGCTCGCACCGCCGTTGCTGGTGATGTCGTGGAAATCGGCATCGCCATTGCCCAGACTCAGCGGATAGAGGTACGGAGAAAAGAACCCGGGCGGCGGATCGTTATTGGCAGCCGCTTGTTCATTGGCCAGAGCGATGTATCCAGCCCACATGGGAGCGGCAAAACTGGTCCCCCCCTCTTCGTTTTCAGTGCATCCACCCAAGCCAGTTTGATCGGCGCAGACGTAGAAGCTGAACTGCGAGTTGGCCGCAACGTCTGGAACGTCCCGATAGGTGGTGGAACATTCTCCACCCTCATTGGCGCATAGGGTGGCTGCCTCCAACTGCCAGGAGGGAATATCAACGTTGGTCCCCCAGCCGCCGCCGCCGTAGGATTGACCTTCGTAAGACCAGTAGGTTTCCGAAGCCCAGGCGCCGCCCGCACCGGTTGTGGTTAAGCTCGTGCCGCCGACCGGGATCGTATATTGAGAATTCTCCGGCCATGGAGACTGTTCTGTATATCCGCCGCTATCGCCGGAGGCGATCAAGAAGGTCTGGCCCTGCGCTGCCATCTTCTCGAAGTAGGGATCATCACTTTGGGGTCCACCAAAGTCGTACCAGGAACAGCCCAAGCTCAAAGGCAACGGCGTATCCGAAGCCATGGCACTCAATATAGCTGTACCACTGGAGCCGACATACACGAATATGTTACTTACGCCCGGAGCCATGCCCCCGGCCTGAGTGATGTCAAGGGTCTGTTCGGTATCGTCACAACTGGGCTCGGTGCAGCTTATCGGAGTCCCATCCGTGGAAATACCAACGACATTGAAGGAATACGTTTGGCCAGCGCCCTGGTAGTAGGTGTTTACGTCGGCGATATCAAATCCGGCTTCCTCGAACAACCCGATGTTCTGGCCGGCGCCGGTGAGAGCCGTTCCGCCGTAATAGGCTGCCCTCATGTCGCTGCCGCAGAAGGAGTGTCCGGGACAGGAGCCGGTTTTTGCCTGGGGGACCTCGCCCTGCGCCTTGGGATCTCTATGCACGAGCGCGCGCTTCGGTATCAAATAGTTGTCCAAACCTGTAACGTGCCAGAGCTGCATGGGCAGATCGGCGGTGGGCTCGCGGTCTGGAGAGTAGAAGGTGCGGTCTTCGGTGGGATGCTGGTAGAGGCCCATGGTCACATGGAAGGCCTTCTCGATGCTCGCGACCGTACCCGTGAACTGCACGTCCATAGAATCGCGGGAGCCGCCCAGCAGCGTAAAGCCGCTCGCTTTCGCGAACGCGATTAGGGCGTCATAATCTTCCTGGCTGGGACCAAATCGCGCGGTAAATTCTTTTACCGTGACAAAGTGCCGGTACGAGGGACTTTTAGGATCGTAAACTTGTTGCAGGAAGTTTTCTAACTCCGGCTGATGGCGCAATGCCAGAACGATGTCGAAGTGAATGGTTTGGCTTGCGGGGAGCTGTCCAACTAATTTTGCTTCCCCATTGAGAACCGCTTCAGGCACATGGCTTGTCAACAGGGGCTGCGGCTCCGCCTGGCAGACGATACTCACCGCCGACAGCATCGCGGCGACGATGAGCAAAAATACGCCTAATCTTTGACTCATGATTTCTCCTTTGGCCGGAATTTCGTTTTCAGTTTTGGTTGATCATTCACAGGGGGGTGAACGTTCAGCGTGCGTATAGTACTCTTCTCCTGCCCTGGACGCAACGAATTTACCGCATGGATACTGGGCGAAAATCTTTGCAGAAATACGGCAAGAACGTAGCCTGTCCACGTCAGGCGAACCCGCCTCGATGGAGAAGGAGAAGCTTTCGCTCAGCGCCGTGGTGAACTGCACAGCGCCACTCATCCAGTACTACAAAGATCTCGGCCTGCTGCTGCCGTGATCTGCCGCCTGCCAGCTTGTCCAAGAAAAAGGGGCGGGACCGAAGTCCCGCCCGCTGGTTCAGTTTCCTGGTTAGGGTTACTTGCCGGTGCCCGTCAGACTCGAAGTCTGCGGACTACCGATGGCGCTATCGGCCACCTGCAACGTTCCCGTCCTCGTGCCCGTCTGGGTCGGCGTGAACACCACGCTGATGGTGCAATTGGACTTGGCGGCCAGGCTCGTCGAGCAGGTCGTCGCCGAGACGCTGAAGTCCCCGGTCGTCGAGATCACGATGCTGGTAAGCGCTACGCTCTGCTTGTTGGCAAGAGTAAACACCTTCGCCGGACTGCTCGTCCCCACCTTCTCTGTCGGGAATGTCTTGCTGGCAGGGGTTAACGTGGCCTGCGCAGAGCCCGTGCCAGACAGCGCCACGGTCTGCGGACTGCCTACGCCGTTGTCGCTCACCGACAGGGTCCCATTGCGCGTTCCCAGTTGAGTTGGAGTGAAGGTGACCTTGATTGTGCACTTCTTGCCCCCTGCCAGCGTACTGCCACAGGTGGTCGAACTGACGGCAAAGTCGCCCGAAGCCGTGATGCTGTTGATGCTCAGCGTCGCGGTGCCGGTATTGGCGAGAGTTGCGGTCTTCGCCACGCTGGTCGCGCCCACCACGGTCTTAGCGAAGGTCAGTGAAGCGGGCGTGAGAGTGACGGTTGGACCGGTGCCTGTCACCGTGAGTTGCAAGGTCGTTTGCGCTGACAAACTGCCCGACACGCCGCCGATGGTTATCGTCGACGTTCCGGTAGCAGCGCCGGCACCGACCGTCAGGGTCAGCGTGCTGGTCGTGGTTGTGGGATTCGGGTTGAACCCGGCAGTCACGTCGTTGGGCAGACCCGAGGCAGACAACGTAACGCTGCCACTGAAGCCGTTCAGCGGAGTGATGGTGATGGTACTCGTGCCGCTGTTTCCCTGCGTGATGGTCACGCTGTTCGGATTGGCTGAAAGCGTGAAATTGGGAGTGCCTGCCGGCCAGTTGGTCACCAGATTGTAGGCGTTTACGCTGCCGATTCCGGTTGAAAAGTCCCAGCCAGTTTGCGTGCTGTAGGCCGGCTGATAGGAACCGTCGGAGGTGGAGAGCACACCAATCGTACCCGAGGGCAAGTAGCAGTCGATGGTGCCGGTGCAATTCGAATCAATGTCGCCCTGCGTCACGTCATAGAAGATGCACGAACTGCCGGCGGCATTTCCCAGGGTTGAATTGCAAGCCGAGTTGCCGCTGGCGCCATACTCGGTGGCCGCCAGGGCGTAGTAGACGTAATCGGGCTGGCCCTGGGGTTCGCCGGCTTTCTGATTCACCAGAGCTTGAATGCCGGCCATGATCGGTGAGGAGAAGGAAGTGCCTCCCGCCCCCGGCCAGTCTACCGGCGGTTGGGAGCAGGAAGTGCCTCCGGGTCCGCTAAAGCAGAATGGATAAAAGTGCAGCCAGAGTCCGTTGGCGGCGAAGAGTGAGACATCGGGAATGTCGCGCACACCGTCGCTGGGATTTCCGAGCAGCGACTGATACGAAGGTTTTGGCCACCCGGCGCACGTTCCACTGACCACGCCAGCTTTGGAGGGCGTTCCCGTCGCGCAGCCGCTTGGCCCGCCGCTGCCTCCAGCCTGATCCAGGAAATTCGCTCCCTCGCTGCTATTGCAGAACCCACTCGATCCGTAAGGTTCGCTATAGCCTTCGTAATTCGAGAGCAACACGCTGGCGCAGGAATCGTTCCAGGGAATCTCGGGGACGTAAGACTTGGCCGATTCATAGGTTGACGAATTGCTGGAATTCCAGTAGGTGCTGTTGGTTCCGGCATAGGTATCGCCGAAGTCGGTGCCGCCCACGGACACGTCATAGGGACTCGATCCCCAACCGGTGATTCCGATGCCATGGGTGTCATTTTCGTTTCCTCTGTCGCAGGCCGCCGCATCGGCATCGCCCGAAGAAACGAAAACCGAAACACCTTCCGTGACTGCCTGCTGGAAGGTGGAGTTGAAAGATGCATTGAGCGCTGCGCCGCTTTCGGCTTCGCACTCGCCATAGCTCATGCTCACGATCGCGGGCGGAGTACTCGTTTCGTTTAGCAAGTTCAGCAGGGCAAGCTGGCCGCCGAAAGAGGTCTGCGTGTCGGCGCACGACGCCAGTTCAATGGCCGCGCTGGGTGCGGAGGCGCTGGCATACTCGGCGTCAATGATCGCTTCCGTATCGTCGCCATTCGCCCCCGGGTCGGTACAGTTATTGTGGCCACTTGGAGGAGCGGGATGGATCTGCGTGAATGAGCCGCCGGTGTAGCCCGAAAGGCCAAATACGGAACGGAACGACGTCCAATCCTTGGTCGTGTAAACGTCCGTGTCCTCGAGCACCACAATCGTTTGGCCTTGTCCGGAAATGCCGGCGCTGAAAAGTGGATTCAGGTTGTAGATCGTCGCCAGATCGCCTGGAACCACCAGATAGTAGGTCGTTCCACTTATAGCGACGGTGTACTCGCTCCGCGGCTTGTACATGGCATGGGGTTTAAAGTCGTTCAATGACGCGATTCCCACTATCGCCGGCGCCAGAGCGGCCGGAATCCGCGGATCGCTCATGTTGGCGATGTGCTTCTCGCCCTTCACGCTTAAGTTGTGAATCTGGCTGTGGAAGGCCTGTCGTACCTGGCCAGCCGTTCCAGAAAAGTCGATGAACTGGCCGCCCGTGTAGTCCACGTTGACCTTGAGACCATGGGACTGCAGCCAATTCTTAATCGTGTCGCGGTCCTGTTTCGCCAACCCGAATCTCTCCCCGAACTCCTTGGCCGTGAGCCAACGATGAAACTGGGGTGAGGATGAGTCGTGGAGCTCATCAATCAACTTTTCCAGCTCTCGCTCCTGCTCCGGGGACCGCTTTAACAGGAGGAGCATGTGCTCCAACAAAAGGTCGTCGGCCACCGGCCCACGATCGTTTTTCGCTTTCGCCTCGGGCCGTGTATTGCCCCCCAGGGTTACCAATTTGCTTTCATCCAAATTTTGTGTGATCAGAACGGGAACGACGCTTTCAGCTCGCGCAGCGGGAGCCGCGAGGAAGTAAAGAGAAGCCAGAACTACCAACAGAGAGCACACGCAAGACATTTCACGACGCATAGAACATCCTTTCTGAGAGGGAGAGAATTTACGAGAAGCAAATCCGTTGCTCGCAACAACGAACCGAATCACGCACGCAATTCCTGTGCATGTTCACTGGAGTATACACCGAACAAAAACTCAAACCATGTCAAATTCTTGTAAAAAGAATGTTAAGCCGATGCGCTCGCAATAAATGCAATAAGACCGTATTTAATGTGTTCTTATGCGCACTTTCTTGCACATCGCCTACTACACGTCATCGTTGTTTCCAACCGTCCGAGACCTTTCTACTCAAGGGCGGTGGCAGTCGCCGGAAGAAGATCCTCTTCGCTCTACGCCTTCCAACTCCAGCAAGTGCTCTTTGCGCTCTACGCCCCAACGATAGCCGCCCAATTCGCCATCCTGCCGCACTACGCGGTGGCAGGGAATTGCAATCGCTACGGGATTGGTTGCGCAGGCTCGGGCTACGGCGCGCGTGGCTTTTGGCATGCCGATTTTTTTTGCTACGGCGCTGTAAGAGCGCGTTTCTCCGCGGGGAATTCGTTGCAGGCATTCCCAGACCCGCCGTTGAAAAGCAGTGGCTCGGATGTCGAGCGGAAGCGAGGCATTGATCTCTTGTCCTTGAATGAGGCGGGTGAGGTTCTGTCGCCATGGGGCCATGGCGGCATCGTCGCGGCGGCGAACCGCGAAAGGGAACTCGCGGATCAAGCCCTGCTGCAGTTGCGGATCGGAGTTCGCGAACTGAATGGCGCAGATCCCCTTGTCGGTGGCGGCGATCAGCATGCGTCCGAGGGGCGAGCCGGCGATGGTGTAGCGGACTACGGCGGCCAAAGCGCCGCGACGATATTTTTCGGGAGTCATGCCGAGTTGTGTGGCCGTGCGCTCGTAAAGGCGGCTGCTGGAGCCGTATCCGGCGGCATAGAGTGCGGTGGTCACGGAGTGGCCCGCTTGCAAATTCTGTTTCACCTGCCGCAGGCGGCAGGCGTCGATGTAAGCCTTGGGCGACACGCCGAGCGCCGACTTGAATGTCCGCTGCAAATGGAATGAACTGCGGCGGAATTCCTTGGCCAGCAGGCTGAGCGTCAGGCGGTCTTCGAGGTGCTGCTCGATATAGCGGCAAATCGATCGAACCAGCGCGGATTGCGGATTTCCATCCGCCGCTTTCGGACGGCAGCGCAGACAGGCGCGATATCCGGCCTGCTCGGCCTGGAGGGCGCGATCGAAAAAGGTCACGTTCTCGCGGCGCGGGCGCTTCGCGGGACACGAAGGACGGCAGAAAATGCCGGTGCTCGAAACGGCAAAAACGAAGGCGCCGTCGAGTGAGCCGTCGCGATCGAGCACGGCTTGCCAGCGGCGTTCCGGGGTTCGTTCTTTGGTTCGTTCTGGAGTTGGCTTCATCGCTTCTTCTTGTGAAAGTATCGCATTGGTGGCCATGCATGTAACATAGGGGAGTCGCGGCGCGCGGGCTATCCGAATGTTGCGGTCAAACGATTTTTCCGGCGGACCGCGGAGTTCGCGGAGAACGCAGAGAAGCAAATTCAAGAATCTGAAAAGGACCCTCTATGAACTGCAATCGCAAAATGATGTGGCTAGTTGTCCTGGCGGCGCTGGTGGCGCAAGCCGGCGCACAAATTCTTGCGGGCGATCAAGTGAAGAAAGTCGCTCCGAGTTCATTCTTCTTTGCCGGGCAGAGCGCGACCGTGCAACTGCGGAATACGGCTGGCTTGAAGAACTCCGCCGGCAAGTTAGTGCTGGCGGGGCTGGTGGATACCGCGGGGTATTCCACGGCAATCGCGGAGAAATACCAGGGTTTCCTGATCGCCGAAACCAAGCTCAGCTTTGACGGCGCTGCGCTGGAGCCGGGAGCCTATGGATTCGGCTTCAAGGATGGCAAGTTCACGGTGATGAACGTGGCGGGAACGGACCTGTTCTCGATCGCCAGCCGGAACGACGATCAGCTCAAACACCCGGTTCCCCTGAAACTCGAAAAAGACGGAGCTGCGTACCGGCTGTATGCGGGGCGGATGTATGTGGTCGTGAAAGCGGATTAGTAAGTGAAGCAGGGTTTTTCACCACGGAGACACGGAGCCACGGAGAAAATCCAGAATTTGATCTTCTCCGTGTCTCCGTGGTGGGGCTTGAGTTTTGGATCGTCCAAAGGCCCTGACCGGAGCTGGTTTCGGGGCGAACTTACCGTGGTAACGCTAGGATCGTTACTCATAAAGTGCAGAGGCTTGCACCCGCGGCCTCAGCCCGATCCGGTTTCGGCTTACTAACTCCAGTCACAACAAACACTTACGCCCTCCCTTTGATATGGTTTCACGGGTGCACTATGCCTTCATGAAGCTCGCAGCGTATGGGGCGAGCACGGGGGCAACTTTGACCGTCATATACAGCGCTGAGTGCGAAGCTCCTCCAACAAAGTCGCGGCCAGCAGCCATGCTGCCGCTGCTGGTGATTTTGTTCATCGTCTCCTACGGCATTCTGACCACGCTGGTTTTCGAGCAGGGCCAGACCATCGAATCGCAGCGCACTTTAATCCGCGAGATGTTGAAGGACAGCACCCAACTGGCCGCGCTGAAAGACAAGCTGGCCCGCGACGACAGCAAGCGGCTCCACGACCAGGCGCCGGCGCAGGCGGATCGGAAAGCCGCGCCATCCGGCAATCCTGCGGCGGGGGCAAAAGGATCGGACAAAGAAACAAAACGGCCCGGTAAATCGGCCCGCTCCACGCAGGAAGTTCCCGGGAAGCCGGCCGCGGATTTAGAGGATGTGCGGCGCTCCACTCACGTGATTTAACGGGGTGCTGGCATAAGTAATACGGATCGGTGAAAGCGATTCGGGTTTTAAGAAGAATAAAGAGAAACGGTTCTGTGAACGCGGCCTTCTGTGGGGCCGCAATGCAAGCGAGACCCAATCATGAAGGCCCTGGCCCTAGCTCTAGTTTTGTCTCTTCCCGTCCCCAGGTTGGCGCCACCAGCTCAGCCCTCTCCCACCCCCACCCAGCAGCCCGCAAAGAGAAAGGGAGGGCAATGGTACTTCGCCGCAAGCGGGCACGCCGTGTATTGCTACGGGCCAGTGATGACCATGCTCCAGGCGCAAGGAGGGTTGCTAAGAGTTGCGACTTTTTGCCGTGGCGATCGTACCATGGTACCGCTGAAGGATTAGGCAGAGTACTTCCGCAAATCTCCTGACTTGCCGGCGCAACTCAACCGGAATGCCCGGCAATGCCGATTCTTCATGTAGCGCCCCCGCTCAAGTCTCTGAAACGCCCAGCCGTCATGAGGTTTCTAATGACGCACAAACTCCCAACAGGATTGCGAACGTGTTGCCGGCAGCTCTTCCATAGCAGGGTTGGGGAAGAGTTGGCCGCGACTCGGGCGCTGACCGGTTGACTTGGCGGTTGTGGGGACTCATAATACCCCGTTTGCCTGACTTCGAGGGCAGGGAGAAAGGATCATTTCATGCGATTCATCAAGTTCGTTGTTCTGATGCTCGGCGTGATGTTGCCGGCTTTCGCTCAAAACTCTAGCTCGCCTTTGAAGGCGGACGATCTGCCGGCGCTGAGCCACTTCGATCCCGGGGTTGTGGATCGCACGCTTGATCCGTGCAACGATTTCTACAAGTTTGTCTGCTCCAAGTGGCAGGCGGCCAATCCGATTCCTCCGGATCAGTCAAGTTGGGGAACAGGATCCAATCTGCGATTATGGAATGAGAGCGTGCTGCGCAATATCATGACGCGCGCGGCCAATCCCAGCCCCGGCCGCACGGCCGTGGAGCAGAAGATTGGCGACTATTGGTACGCGTGCATGAATGAGGCCGGGATTGAAAAGAGCGGCGTCGGAGCGATCAAGCCGCAACTCGACTTGATCGGCGCGCTCAAGAACAAGTCGCAACTCGCCGGCGTGCTGGCGCAGATTCACCTGAGCCAGCCGGGTTCGTGGGAAGGCGGCGACAACGAGACGGCAGCGCCCATGTTCGGCTTCAGCTCAAGCGTCGATTTCAACGACGCAACGCTGGTGGTGGCAGGGGTCGACCAGGGGGGCTTTGCCCTGGGCGGTCGCGACTACTATCTGTCCGAGAACGCCAAGCTCACCGAAGTGCGCAACAAGTATAAAGAGCACGTGGAGAAACTCTTCGCGCTGATGGGCGAGAGTGAAGCGAAAGCAAAGTCGGACGCGGCGACAGTCTTGCGGATCGAAACCGCGATGGCAAAATCGGCGATGGATTCGGTGAGCCGCCGCGACCCGAAGAACATCAACAACGTCATGAGCCTGCAGCAGGTGCAGGCGCTGACCCCGTCTTTCCATTGGAACGACTATCTTGCCGTCGTCCAGCGGACCACGCCCAAACACTATATCGTGTCTGCGCCCGAGTTCTTCCGCGAGTTGGAAACGCTCATCCAGAGCGAGGATCTCGAGAGTTGGAAGACCTACCTGACGTTCTGGGTGCTGGACCAGAATGCCGGTTACCTCAGCCATCCGTTCCAGGAAGCGCAGTTCGATTTCTGGAGCCGAACGATGCGCGGTGCAAAGGAGATGCAGCCGCGGTGGCGCCGTTGCGTGCGCTGGGCCGACCGGGATCTGGGGGAAGCGCTGGGGCAGGCTTATGCGGCGCAGGCGTTTCCGCCGGAGAGCAAGGTCCGCACGGAGAAGCTGGTGAAATCGATTGAGGCTGCGCTGGCTCAGGATATTCAGCAGGTGGATTGGATGTCGCCCGAGACGAAGAAGAGCGCGCAACTGAAGTTGAATGCGGTTCTGGACAAGATCGGGTACCCGGACAAGTGGCGGGACTATTCCAGCGTGAACATCGGCCGCGACAGCTTCGTCGAGAATGTGCAGAACGCCGCGCGCTTCGAGTATCAGCGCCAGATCGATAAGATCAACCAGCCCGTGGACCGCATGGAATGGAACATGACGCCTCCCACCATCAATGCCTACGAAGATCCGCAGACCAACACCATCAATTTTCCAGCCGGAATTTTGCAGCCGCCATTCTTCGAAGCGGGTTTCGATGACGCGGCGAACTACGGCGCCATCGGCATGGTCATTGGCCACGAGATGACGCACGGTTTCGACGATCAGGGGCGCAAGTTCGATGCCCAAGGCAATCTGCGCGACTGGTGGACGGAGCAGGACGCAAAAGCGTATGAGCAGCGTGGCAAGTGCATTTCCGACGAGTACACGCAGGAGATCCCTGAGCTGGGGGTCAAGACGAATGGGCTGCTGACCCAGGGCGAGGACACGGCCGACAACGGCGGGGAGCGTCTGGCGTTCATGGCGCTGGAGGAGTTGTATCGCCAGCAAGGCAAGTCGCTGGACGAGAAAGGTCCGGACGGCTGGACGCCCCGGCAGCGCTTCTTTCTGGCGCACGCCTTTTCCTGGTGTCAAAATTGGCGTCCCGAGCTGGCGCGAACCGCGATCACGACGAATCCGCACTCCATGCCGCAATTCCGCGTCAACAACGTGGAATCGAACATGCCGGAATTTCAGCGGGCCTTCGGATGCAAGGCGGGACAACCCATGGTGCGCGCCAACGCATGCCGGGTGTGGTAGGTCGGCGCGGGGATGCGCGTGGGAATGAAACAGCTTAAGAAAGGTTGGTAGCGCTAAAAGAGTGCGGATTGAAGGCTGGCGGCAGAAGCGGCTTGGCTCAAGCGGAAGGAACCCACAGGGAAGAAGGAGAAAAAGAAGAAAAACATGCTTGACACTCACCGGCCTTCTCATGGAAGGCTGGAAGCGGTAATATCGAGGCAGATCCAGTCCCCTGGCTCCAAAGAGAAACAAGACTTTGCCTCCCAGACTTGGAGGGCCAGGATTCGGCCAGCTTTTCCGAGCACGTATGCGCCAGCCAAACCAACGCGTGCTGCTGCGAATCGGGGCATTCCTACTGCCGATACTGCTCTGTAATTTATTGTTCTCAGTTGTTGCCTGGTGCGGTGACCGTGCAGAAATCGACGTGACCATACACGATAGTTCTGGAGAGATCCTCTCCGTGCCGGCGAACGTGAAACTTTATTTGAACGGAACGCCGTGCGACCAGGGATTGACATCAAGCGGGCGGATCTCATTCATCCTGAGCGATCTAGGCAAGTTCACCGTCGTTGTGGAAGCGGCTGGATACAAGCCGGGACAAGACGACGTGAAAGTGCAAGAGCCGGATACGATCCAGTTAGAGATAAGCCTGCAGCGGGAGACATCCTCGAGTTCCGCCCCTGGGGCAGGGGAAAATTGGATACTCGCTCCTAAGGCGAAAGCAGCCTTGGACAGGGGAATGCAGGCTCTGCGGGACGACAAACTGGTTGAGGCGGAGAAAGCCCTTGACGAGACTATGAGACTCGCTCCCAATAATCCGCTTGTGCTTTATGTGCAAGGTTTGTTGGATCTGAAAAAATACGAGTGGACAAAAGCGCAAAGTGTTCTGGAAAAAGCCACGCAGATGGAACCAAATAGCCCGCGCGCTTTGGCTGCATTGGGAATGGCACTGTGCAACCAGAAGAAATACGCAGAAGCGATTCCACCACTTGAGAAGTCCTTGGGACTGGATCCGTCCAGCGGCTGGGAGACGCATTGGTCACTGGCGGAATCGTATTATCGCAGCGCACGCTTCGACGAAGCCCTCAAGGTCTCGCAGCAGGCGGAAGCGGAGTCTAATGGGCGGGTGCCGCAAGTCGATTTGCTGGTTGCACGGGCGCTCACCGCCGTGGGACGGTACGAGGACTCGGCGAATGTACTGCGAGAACTATTAAAGAATCACAGTGATGGCCCGGAGGCTGTGACTGCACGGCGCTTCTTGGAGCGATTGACGGCCGACGAAAAAATACGGCGGCAGTAGAACCTGCTCCCAATGGCGCTTATTGATTCCTGTATAACTAGATAGTCTCCCCAGTGCTGGCGACAACCGCAATTTCCGCCTGCTGTTTTCCCAATCGCGGGTGGGTGGCAGTGATCCGGACCTTTCCCGGTTTCTCCTGGGCTCGAATCCAAACCGCTCCGGTTCCTCCGATCAGCGCAAACGGATTATCGCCAACGATCGAGGCTGGGCCTTCCAGTTCAAACTTGATCGCGTCGTTCGCAAACGGCTGAACCGCGCCGAACTCGTCGGTGACGCGCAGAACCAGACGAGTGGAGTCGGCGCCATCCGCAATCAGCTCGGTATCGTCGGGCAGGAGCATGAACTTCGCATCGATACCCTTCCCAGAGAACTTCCTGGTGATCGCCAGTTTCCCCTGGATATACCCCTCGATCCGCAGGTCGCCCCAATGGTGGAAACGCTCTGTCACCTGGATGACGAACGGCGCGTAACGAAGGTGGGGGAACTGTTTCCGGTCTGGATCGGCTTCGACTACCTCGTCATTGATGTACAACTTGATGTGGTCGCAATTCGAACAAATCACCGCCTTCGAAAATCCAACGGATTCGTCGCCTCGTGCCCAATGAAACGCGGGTTCGAGCACAACCTCTTCCGCCGGATCGCATTGCGATTTGTAGAATCCAGCGGCCGGTTTTGGCTCGCGGAAGATGTCAGTGACCCCGTGGTAACAAATTCGGTCGCCAGAGCCGAAATCGCCATGGGTGTTGTAATCGAAGGCGCACCATCCAATTCCGCCGGCATATTGGGGATCGGATGCAAGCTGGTCGTGGATGCGGGCATGGCGCAACGTGTGCTCGGTGAGGCGCTCGACGTTGTCGATGGTTTTCGTCGGATAGGTGTGGCCAACGAATTCCGTATTCAGATAGCGCGGGTGATTGGGCGGTTTCAGCGGGAAGCCGAAATCGTTCATCGTGAACACGTCTTCCAGGAATTCAGATTCCTGGAAGTAGCGGATGCCTCCGGTCTGGCGGGTGGGGTCGAGTTGATGGGCCGCCGCGTTGGTGCGCACATAAAAGTCGTGGTCGTCGAGGGATTCGTTGATGCGCACGCCCCAGAGAACGATCGCTGGATGGTTCCAATCGCGGCGGATCATGCGGCGAACATTGTCGATGGAAATCTGCTTCCAGGGTTCATCGCCGATGTGTTGCCAGCCGGGAATTTCCTCAAGAACCAAAAGGCCGAGTTCGTCGCAGGCGTCAAGAAAATGGCGCGACTGCGGATAATGAGAGGTGCGGACGATGTTGCACTTGAGCTGGCCACGCAGAATCTGCGCGTCGCGGCGTTGAACGCGGCCGGGCATCGCCTGTCCGGCGAAGGGAAAAGTCTGATGCCGATCGAGGCCGCGCAGCTTGACGACCTTGCCGTTTAGCTCGAAGCCGTGATCGGTGAATTGGGCCTCGCGGAAACCGAAGCGGCGGGAATCTTCATCCAGGACCTGGTTCCCGCGTCGCAAGCGCACACGGACGGAGTAAAGATTCCGTTTTTCCAGATCCCACAATCTGATGCCGCTCAGGCCGGCAAGATGAACGGTGTGCGCGCCCGGCTCATTGGTGGGACCAGGGGGAGGCAATGGTTGCGAAGCTTTTGCGATAACGCGCTCGCCATCGAGTAATTCGACCTCGACGGTCAGAGCATCACGCGCCGCTTCCAGATACTGAATGAAGCAATCGACATCGAGGCCTGGACTCGCCGTGAGGACATCCTTCGGTCGCACGAAAATGTTCTCGATAAAGGTAGCCGGCACGATCCGCAGAGAGACTTCACGATAGATGCCGCCGAAGGTGAGATAGTCGATTTCGTAACCGAAGGGAGGAATGTCGGGGCGCTCCGTGGAATCCAAGTCCACAGCGAGCACGTTCTCTCCGTCAAAGTCGAGGTGCGGCGTCAATTCAAATGAGAATGGAGTGTATCCGCCTTTGTATTCCCCGAGGCGCACGCCGTTGATCCAAACCGTGGATGCGGTCATCGCTCCTTCAAAGTCAACGAAAACGTGCTTCCCCCGAGCTGACGGCGGAAGCTTGAAGCGGCGCCGGTAAAGAGAGATAAATTCGTAAGTCTTTTCATCGAAACTATGCCATGGAAGGCTGACATTGGTATGGGGGATCACGACTCGTTCGAATCCCGAGTCGTCGAGCTCTTTGGCGTGGCCGCCTTCAACGAACTTTCGGCTGTAGCGCCAGTTTCGATTCATCGGGAGGACGAGCCGCCCGGCGGTGGTAGAGGTTCCAGGCGGCGTGCGTTCGCCCGAGAACGCATAGGGTGCGAGTGTGGCTCCAGCGATCAGCGTACTTGTGTTTTGCAGAAACCTGCGTCGGTCCATTTTTATCCATCCTCTCCGGTAATTGTCGATTGCACGCAGCTCGCAGCCCGCGGCTTACGAATCGAAAAGCGCCACGCGCCGTTCCCATCATCCAGAAAAGGCTTACGCGCGATCCAGACTCGTGGACAACCACGATCAAGGCTTCGCCGGCGTTCCGCCCATTTCCGAGTACACAAACTGCCGAATCTCCGCCTTCTGTTTGTCGACCTCCGCCAGGTGCTGCGCGCGGACTTGCTGATAAACCTCGAACTGCTGCTGAGCCCGATCCTTCTCACCGGTGTGAACGTAGGCCTGGCCGAGCCGGTAGTGCGCGTCCGCGAGATCGGGATTGTGTTCGAGAGCCTGCGTATACTCGGGAACGGACTCGGCATACTTGCCCTGGTCCGAGTAGAGATTCCCCAACTGCAAATGCGCCTCGGCGAGGTTCGGATCGAGGGTGAGCGCCTTCCTGAGCAACGACTCGATCTGATGAACATCGATCTGATGAAGCTGGAGGCTCGCATCCTGCGCCCGCTTTCCTTTCCACAAACTCATCGCGTAATAGTAGAGCGCACGAGGGTTTTGCGGCTGCAGTTCGGTAAAACGGCGGAATCGTTCGATGACCTCGTCGGTGTGGACTGGCGAACTGTCAAACGCCCTCGAAAGAAAGAGATAACAACGCGAGTCCGACGGATTTAGATCTGCCGCCTTCATGAGCGACTGGATCGCTTCGTCATATTTGCCGCGAGAGTAAAGGGCCATCCCGAAACCGATCGCGACCCGCGGCGAGTTCGGATAGCGCTCGGCAGCCTGGCGGAAGACTTCAATCGCCGGTTCGAGGGTTCGGTGAATCAGAAGTTCGCTGCCCCAATCGAACAGGTTGGTCTCGCTCGGGTCCATGTGCGCTGCGTTTTCGAATTGGTTGGCCGCAGCGACAGGGTTCCCGTCCTTTTCTTCGATTTGTGCCAATAGATTGTGCAACTCCGCCGTATCTTTCCGCCGCAGAAGATCGTGCACCGATTGCCTGGCGTCGGCGAGCTTTTCGAGTTCGAGGTCGGCGAGAGCCAAATCGTAGCCGTTATCGTAGGAGGCCGGTTTGATCTTCTGCGCGCGCGCCAGTAAGGGCGCAGCCTCGGCCAGCTTGCCGGATTGAACATAGAACTCGCCGAGGTTGTGGTTGGCATCGAAGTTGCGTGGTTCGAGCTTGAGCGCCCGCTTAAACTCCCGTTCCGCCCGTTCCGGATTTCCCAGGCGCACAAGATTGGCGGCCAGATTCGTCCTCGCCGCCGCCGAATCCGGTTTCAGGCGCACCGCCTTCTCGAGGTGCTCATTGGCTTTCCCGTCCTGCGATTCCGCGGAGTAGGTCAACCCCAGAAGTTCGTGAACCTCAAAGCTCTCCGGAACCTCAAGCAGAAGTTTCTCCAGTTGGGCGGCGGCGTCGGCGAAGTGTCCCGTGTCGTACGCGGCGGAGGCAGCTCGGAATTGCCGGTCAAGCTGCGGACGATTCACGCCGGCAGGCTGGTCCTGCCCGGCGCCGGCCGCAAGATTCGGCAAGCACGCGAGGAGGGCGACGAAGACAACACCTATGAGCCGACGTAGCAGGATCACAGCATTCGTATGCTAGCACCGTGGTGAGCGGGTTGAAGCGCTTGCCGAAGAAAACAACAAGGGAAGGCGTTCTGTTCGAACGCCTTCCCTGGAGGAAGAACAGCTTAGAACAACAGCTTCAAAGCGAACTGAATCTGTCGCGGATCGTAGGGCGCGTTGCGCGTGGACCCGACCTCGCCAAAGCTCTTCTGGGTATAATCGCCCGAGCCCGAGACCGCCACCACTCCGTTCCCTCCGAAATTTGGGTTGTTAAAGTTCGGGTGGTTGAGGATGTTGAAGAACTCCGCCCGGAATTGCAGATTGAAACGTTCGTTGATCGGAATCTGCTTGGCCGTAGAGAAGTCCATGTTCTTGAAGGGCTCTCCGGCAAGCTGCGTTGGGGGACCGCCTAATGCGGCCACACTGCACGGGGCAACCGAGCAAGGTGCCGGCTCCGAGAATGCCGCGGGGTTGCCGAAGAAACTCAGCTTCCCGTTGGCGTCGATGTGGTTGCCTCTTTCGAAGTTCCTGGAGACGACGAGATCATAGCAACCCGCCGTGGATATGCTCGAGGTCCCAGGGCAAGACAGGGTAATCGGTTGGCCGCCCTCCAGCACGATAATCGTATTGACGCTCCAACCGCCGAACACCTTACTGCCGATTCCACTCTCGTCGGACAAGTATCGCTTGCCTTTACCGAAGGGCAGGTCATAGCCCGCGCTCAGGTGGAAGACGTTGCGAATATCAAAATCAGCCAATCCGTAGTCATACTTGATCCCGATTCCCGTAACGCCCGGAGCACGGTAACCGGCTGTGCTGCCGCCGTTAAGCAGGTCTCCGGCGTCGCTTGTCGCGTGCGACCACGTGTACGTACCCAGGAAGTTCAGGCCGTGGCCAAACCGCTTTTCCACTTTAGCCTGAAGCGAATGGTAGACACTGTTGCCAATGGTTTCTGCTTGGCTGGCGCCTTGCCCGAAGTCCGGAAATTGGAGGCCACCTTGGGCGAAGGCGAGGCCGCCCGATCCGGGAGTGCCACCGGGTCCGGCCGTATTTGTCAATTGCGTGCCAGTAGGATCGATCCCGCTAGGATTGTTGTTACCGGGGAACGACTCCAAGTGGCGCGACAGCGACGTCACGTAGGCCGCTTGGATGCTTAACGTGGGGGTGAGCTGATACTGCAGTGTGAGGTTGCCACTCATCGAGTAGGGAGTCTTGTAATCGAACTGAATCCCGCGCAACTGCAAACCGTTGGCTTGAACCAGGCTCGGAGCGAGCGGAGTGCAGGAGAACCCTGTTTCAAAGGTTGGAGTGTAATTTGTAACTGCCGCGCCGCTGCAACCCACAAACGTATGCGGGGTGCCGTCATCCACAGGAGAATAGGCGAAATCGAACTGAAAGGGATAGTTTTCGCCTATGTTCGGCGAATAACCGCGGTTCTCAAAGCCGTTGTAGAACATACCGAACCCGCCCCGCACCACCAACTTGGAGGTGGCCTGGTAAGCAAAACCAAAACGCGGCGCAAAGTTCGCCTTCTGTGAGTTTCCCAGCCCTTTCCCGTATTCGTTCCCGACCACGAGACCGATGCCATCGGCAGCGAGCATCTGGGTAAAGCTCGCAGAGACCGTCGGCGGGTTCGGGACCAGGTACGTGGGATTACCCAGGGGCGGTCCGTTTGGAATGAAGTTGGCTTGGGCGCCGTGGTGCTCATACACGAGGCCGAAGAAGTCCCAGCGTACGCCCAGATTGACGGTCAGCTTGGGAGTGATCTTCCAGTCGTCGTTGATATACATGCCGTAGTAGTTCTTTCCGTTATCGGTTGTATAAGTGTTGGAGGCGTAAATTTGGGTCGTACCCCCTTCCCAACAGTCAAACTGACCCGTGACTGGTCCACACTGCGGTACCGGCGCTCCTCCAGCATAAGTCGGAGCGATGGGCGTCAGCAGCATAGCAGCCCGCCCTGTGTTGCCTTGTTCGCCTTGGCCTTTGAGCGCGCCAGTACCTGGTATTTCCGTGAAGTTTCCGTTGTAATCGAATTCTCCGCGCGACCACGAGGGCTGTAGAGTGGAGAAGTTAACATGCTGCCACTCCACACCCAGCTTAAAGGTGTGCTTCCCGTAAATCTTGGTGAGATCGTCGGTAAGTTGCGTGGTGGAAGTGATTTCATCCGAGGGCAGGAAGTTGTTGCTTCCCAAAGTTGAAAGTCCGTTGATTCCGAATTCGGGAAGTCCGCCGTTCTCCGGCCCCTGGGGAATGTCCTGGATGCCGTAGTTGCCAGGAATGTTGGTCAGATTGTTGGCCTCGGGAACATTGCGCGTGGTGTGGAGGTGATTGAGCCCGGCGCGGGCGACGTTCACCGTGTTGGGAGAAAAGACGTGGGTCCAGGCTACGGCACCTTGTTCGGATTTCGCCGTCTGCGTGCCCTGTTGGAAAGCGCCGCCGTCCGCCAAGCCTCCGAAAATGGCGGGGATGAACTGGGGGTCGTCTTCGTAGCTGAAACGAATGAACGCCTGGTTCTTGTCGTTGAAGTTGAAGTCCAACTTGGTATCGAACTGATTGCGGTGTTCATCGAGCTTCGGGGAATTGGCGTAATTCGAGAAAAGCGTAGTACTTTCTCTGGCGGCCGGATACAGCTTCAGCAGCGCGATGGCGTTGGGATCCAGCCGTGTAGTAGGAAGTTGGTTCAGTCCGCAGGCAGGGAGAGTATAGGCAGAAGTGCTGGCAGGGCAAGTGCCGAAGGGGTCGCGGACATAGCCTGTGGTCGCCCCATTTAGCATCGCGCTCGTCGGCGTGATGCCCGAAACGGGATCTAGCACGCCCGCCGTAACTACACGTGTGGTTGCGGGGTCGTAAATAGTCCCATAGGGGGCGGTTCGGCCTAATTGGTCAGTCAACAAGGTTCCCGACTGCAGGGTGATGAGGTCCGAGAAATCGGCGGTCGGGGTGCTCAAGCTGGCCATCTCCGCCGCCGTGGGCACCGAGCCCGTCAAGATCGTTCCCTGAATGCGGCGCAGCCCTTCAAAGTCGGCGAAGAAGAAGGCCTTGTTCTTGACGATCGGGCCGCCCAGGGATCCGCCAAACTGGTTCATGCGGAGCTCGCCCTTCCTTACGTGACCGGCATCTTCAAAATAGTCGGGCGCGTCAAAGATGTCGTTGCGGAAGAATTCCCACGCCGTGCCGTGGAAAGCGTTGGTGCCGGACTTAATGGTCGCGTTGAGAACGGCAGCTCCTGAACGCCCGAATTCGGCGCTGAAGTCCGAGGTCTGGACCTTGAATTCCTGAATCGCGTCGACCGGAGGCAGCACCACGTAGTTGGTGCCGTTCAGGAAGTCCACGGTATCGGAATTGTTGTCGATGCCGTCAAGCATGTAATTGTTCTGCGCCGGCCGGTTGCCATTGGCGGTGAAAGCGCCGGATGCCGCGTTGCCGCGGGTGTCCGCTTCAGGCGTGCTCACGCCGGCGGAAAGTTGAGCGAGGAAGGTGAAGTTGCGGCCATTCAGCGGCAAATTGCTGGTGGTGCGCTCGTCGACCACCTGGCCCACCGACGCATCCTGGGTCTGGAGCACAGGAGCGGCAGCGGTCACTTCAACCGTTTCGTTCACGCTCCCGGGTTGGAGCTTGAAATTGACCAGAACCCTCGCGCTCGCGTCCACGGTGATGTGCGATTGGATTTCTGTCTTGAAGCCCTTTGAGGCAACGTCAATCTTGTAACTCCCAATCCTCACCGGGCTGAACTCGTAGTTTCCAGACGCTCCAGCCGTGGTGGAGAGGGTGGCACCGGTGTCTTCGCTGGTGAGCGTGACTTTCGCCCCACCGACGACAGCCCCCGTGGTGTCCGTGATAGTTCCCGTAATGGAACCGGTGTCAACTTGAGCCTGGAGCGGGCAGACGTTGAGAATAGCGCAAACTGCCAGCACCAGAAGGCCTCGCAGTATCCAGGAAACGGATCGTCGATTCATGAGCTCTCCTTTGAGCTACGAAGGCCTGCGTCCCGGCAAGCCTCGCACTACAGAAAGTATGACTTCCATAACCGATCTACAACTGTCGCAAAACCGCCTGCAACGAATTAACCGCTTAATCCAAATCTACTAGTACACGCGGGAATATCACGGCGAGATGAACGTTGTCAAGTTGTTTTTTGTGGTCTATACTCCGCACAGTCCCGGCCGTTCGGGGATGAACGATTTCAACCATATCAATATCCATTGGGGCCGGTTCAGAACGGCCGAGTGCTGCCAGCTATGAGTCTAACCATTCGCGATGTTGCGAAAGCGGCCAATGTCTCGACCGCCACTGTTTCTAACGTCCTGAATAGAACCGGCAAAGTTGGGCCCAAGACTCGCCGCCTCGTCCAGTCGGCAGTCAGGCGGCTGGGATACATTCCCGACGTTCATGCGCGCCGCCTGGCTTCGCGGGAGCGCCGCACGCTCGGGATTATTGTCTCCGATATCGAGAACCCCTTCTTCCCGGAAGTGATCAAGAGTTTCGAGATTCGCGCCGCCCAACTTGGCTACGACGCAATCCTCAGCGACACGAATTACGATCCGCGCAAAACTCGCGAGGCGGCTGCGAGAATGATGGAAAATAAAGTTCGCGGCGTCGCGATTATGACGTCGGAGATCAGCCTGCGCCTGGTCCACGAACTTGCCCGAAGAATGATTGCCGTAACCTTCCTCGACCTCGCGCCGGTCCGCGCCTACATGAGCAATCTGGGCGTCGATTATTTCTCTGGAATTGAACAAATCGTGAAGTACCTGCACGCGAATGGACACCGGCGCATTGCCTTCGTTGCCGGAAGGCCGCGCCTCAAATCCAACCTCGCGCGCTTGCATGCTTACGAAAAAACCATGCGCGTTCTAGGACTGGAACCGGGGCCGGTACTGGCGGGCGACTTGCGTTTCGAGGGCGGACTGGCCGCCGGAGCGGCGATTGCAAAGTTGTCTCCACGGCCCACCGCAGTCGTTGCCGTGAACGATCTGACCGCCGTGGGCGTCATGAAAGGCTTACTGAATGCGGGCTGCCGCGTGCCCCAGGATATCTCCGTTACCGGATTCGATCGGATACGCCTCGCCGAATACAGCAACCCATCGATCACCACCGTGGACATTCATCGCGACACTCTGGGCCGGCTGGCCGCCGACGCGCTGCACGAACTCTCCAGCTCTCCCAACCCTCAGGGCAAGGAATATAAGATCGCGGTCGAGTTGGTGATTGGAGATTCCTCGGGACCTGCTCCTTGCGAAGCGCGACCTCGACCTCTCCGTTGACAGATTCGTCAAAGCTGCTAGCATCCGAAGATTGGGCCATGGTTGAGCGGACATTCTTGGGATGCCGGGGCAAAAAGACCGAAATTACAGTGCTTCACGCCGCACGTTCCTCAAGCAGATGCAGTGGGCGCCCGTGCTTTTCCTTTCGGCGCCGATGGAGGGTCTCTTTCTCAGGCCGGGATCCGGACGGATCGCCGCAGCCCAGTCTTCACCTTTCCCCTTCGCCGATTTTCGTCTAACGCCGCACTATCCGGCGAAATCTCCCCTGGATGACGTTCTTAGCCGGGTTGCGCCCGGCACGGATGAGTACATCGCTGAGAAGTACGCCGATGAAATCGCGCAAATACTCAGTGAGTGGGGACGGGCCCTTAAAGCCGGGCTGCCCGCGACAGCCGCTCTGGCGAAATTCATCGATCCTTTCATCGAGGCCACTTCGCTGGTTCCCGCTCACGAGGTCCCCGTGCGCGCAGCCGGAGGGATCGAGGTGTTTCGCAGATGGTTTAACTCCAAAACCGAACTCGGCCACGAGCGATTTCTCGACGAAAGCAAGACCTATTTCGGTCAGATGCCGCGTGTGGAGACGGCAGAGTTCGAAATCGCTGGAATCGAAGAAATCGCAAGTTCCCCGCTCACCGTCGGGATCGCAGTCCGCTATTGCTTCGTGGGCGCCGGAGCGGGCGCGAGGTGCGAACAACGCATTGGGAACTGGCTGATGCGCTGGTCACGCAACGGCTCAGACCCATGGCGAGCCACCCGGTGGGAGGCGACGGAAGAAACACTCAGCCGCGCGGACGGCCCGGTTTTCGTCGACGTTACTTCTCAGGCTCTCGGCGATGTTGAATCCTACAGAGATCAGATGCTGCGCAGCGTCGACTACTGGCGAACCGTCATGGACGCAGCTTGCGGGGTTGACGTCTACGGAAACAACGGCGTCGCGGTGGGCGACTTCGACCAAGATGGTTTCGACGATATTTACGTTTGCCAGCCCTCGGGGCTTCCCAACCGGCTTTATCGCAACCGCGGAGATGGCACCTTCGAGGACGTAACCGAATCGTCCGGAGTAGGCGTGGTCGATGCTACTGCCTGCGCTCTGTTCGCGGATTTTGAAAACAAGGGGTTGCAGGATCTGCTCGTGGTCTGCGCTAGCGGACCGCTGCTTTTCCTGAACCAGGGGAAGGGAAAATTTTCCCTCAAGCCCGATGCCTTCAAATTTGCGAAACCTCCCCAGGGGACTTTCACGCACGCCGCCGTCGCCGACTATGATCGCGATGGAAGGCTCGACATTTATTTCTGTCTCTACACCTACTATCTCGGCTTGGACCAATATCACTATCCCGTTCCCTATTTCGACGCGCGCAACGGACCTCCAAACTTTTTGTTCCACAATGAAGGCAACGGAGTCTTTCAAGACCGGACGGAAGCTGCCGGCCTGAATGTCGACAATGGTCGTTACACTTTCGCCTGCAACTGGGGCGACTTCAACTCGGACGGCTGGCCGGACTTGTACGTGGTGAACGACTTTGGCCGTAACAATCTCTACCGCAACAATGGCGACGGGACATTCGCTACGATTTCTGAAGAAGCACAGGTGGATGAGGCCGGAGCCGGCATGAGCGCATGCTGGCTGGACTTCGACAACGACGGAAACCAGGACATCTATGCCGCAGGCATGTGGGTTGCGGCCGGCATGAGAGCATTTGGACAACCGCATTTTCACGATAAGGACCCGGAAAAAATCCGCGCGCTTTACCAACGGCACATGCTCGGCAATTCGTTGTATCGGAACCTGGGCAACGGCCGGTTTCAGAATGTGGCCATACCCGCAGGGGTTGATAAGGGCGGCTGGTCGTGGTCCACCGACGGGTGGGACTTCGACCATGATGGCAATCCAGACCTGTACGTAGCGAATGGCTATATTACCGGCGTCGGTGGTCCCGATGTCTCGAGCTTCTTCTGGCGCCAGGTCGTCGCGAAATCGCCGCAGAATGCCAGCCCTTCACCCAATTACGAGGTGGGATGGAATGCCATCAATGAGCTCATTCGTTCCGACTGCACCTGGAACGGTCACGAGAGAAACGTTTTCTTTGCCAATAATCGCGACGGAACTTTTTCCGACGTTTCCGGCGTGGTAGGACTGGACTTCATTGAGGACAGCCGCTCATTCGCGCTTGCCGATCTCGATTGCGACGGGCGTCTAGAGGTCGTTGTAAAGAATCGCAACGCCCCGCAACTCCGGATTGCGCACAACGTAATGAAGAATCTCGGCAACGCGATTGCCCTCCGTTTGCATGGAACGAAAAGCAATCGCGACGCGATTGGGACCGCGGTAACGGTTGAGGCCGCCGCACAACGGCAGACCAAATATCTCCAGGCCGGCTCCGGATTTTTGTCGCAGCACACAAAAGAACTTTTCTTCGGGCTGGGAAAAGCGGAAGGAACAGTTCGCGCCACGATTCACTGGCCCAGCGGTCTAACCCAGACGTTCGAAGCTTTGCCCGTAAACCATCGCATCGAGATTGAAGAAGGCTCAGACAAATTCCTAACAACGGCCTTCCAGGCTCCGCCTTCCGCGTGGCTGCAGGCGGGTGAACCCCGGAAAATTGAACCTTTACCCTCATCGGTCGAGACGTGGCTCGTCGAACCCTTGAGCGCCCCTGACTTTTCCCTGTCCGACAAGTCAGGCAAGACGTGGAATCTGCAGGCGCTTCGCGGCCGCTTCGTGCTGCTTAACGTGGGCGCGGCCGCTTCTCCGTCCAGCCGCCAGCAGTTGCGGATTCTTCGTCAATCGCATGCCAAGCTGGCTGCCAGCGGTCTTCGCATTGTCGCGCTCAATGTCGATGCACCCACGAGCGAAAAATCGACGGATGCGGGAACGGCGCCATCTTCATCTCTGGCCCCGGAACAATTTCCTTTCCCCGTTCTGCTGGCTACTTCAGAAGTCGCCGGCATCTACAACATCCTCTATCAATATCTCTTCGATCGTCACCGCGATCTCTTGCTCCCAACATCCTTCCTGATCGACGAATCCGGCAGCATCGTAAAGCTGTACCAGGGAACCGTGAGTCCCGAATCCCTGCTGCACGACCTGGCATCGATGCCGCGCACTGCGGAGCAGCGCATGGTCAAAGCGCTTCCCTTCGCGGGGACTCTCTATCAGACCCAGTTTGAACGCAACGCCTTTACTTACGCCGTGGCTCTGTTTCAGCGCGGTTATTTCGATCAGGCCGAGGAGGCGTTCAAGCAAGTGATCGCAGCGACCCCTGATGATCCCAAGGCTTATTACGATCTGGGAACGCTCTATCTTCAGCGAAACTCTCTGCCGGAGGCGGAACGATATCTCCAGCAAGCGGCAAAGTTGCGCCCGAACTATCCCGAAGCTTGGAATAATCTGGGAATGCTGGCCGCGCAGAAAGGTCAAAGCGACGAAGCCATTCGAAACTTTCAACAATCCCTGCTGCTGCGGCCCGCCTACGCCACCGCGCTTCTAAATCTCGGGAATCTTTATCGGCGGCAGGGGAATTCTGACGAAGCGGAAAAACTTCTCAACCGCGCATTCGCCAACGAACCCCAGAATCCAGAGGTCAATTACAGTCTGGGAATGCTCTATGCCCGCCGGGATCAACCCGATCGCGCCGAGCAATATCTGGAGAACGCGCTGGCCCTGCGCCCGGAATATCCCGAAGCGCTCAACAACCTGGGCGTGCTGTTGGTTCAAGAACGGCGCTACCCCGAAGCGGCAGAGAAATTCAAGACCTGTATTCAGGCAGTCCCAAATTTTGACCAGGCGTATCTCAATCTCGCCCGTCTCTACGTCATTTTGAATGACAAAGAAAAAGCGCGGGCGGTTTTGCAATCGCTGCTGCGGCAACAGCCGCAACATAAGCTGGCTCAGCAAGCGCTCGAAATGCTATATTGAACCCGCGAAGAGGCAAGAACGGATGTTGGGTCCCGCCTCACTTCAAATCCGGAACGCCAGCAGCAGGCTGGGATTGCCCGGAATGCTCCTGCTGGCTGTGCTTGCGATTCCCAGCCCTGGTCTGGCTCAACAACCCCCGGCTAAGCGCCACAGCGCACCGCCACCGGCCAGGATCGCTTCCCCTGCTCAGGAAGCCGAGACGCTGATCAAGCAAGGCCTTTTCGAGCAAGCCAAGCAAAAGATCCAGGAACAGATCAAGCTGAATCCCGCCAACGTGGATGCTTACAACCTGCTGGGAATTGCCTGCACCTACGAAAAGGACTACACCGGCGCCTCTGACGCGTTCCAGCACGCGCTGCAACTGGCTCCTGACTCCACCGTTACTCACAACAACCTGGGCAATCTATATGTGGCCCAGCAGAAGTTCGACCTCGCTGAAAAAGAATTCACAAAGGTCCTGAGCGTAGCTCCGGCAGATCGCGATGCGAACTACAACCTTGGGCTGCTTCTAATGGCAAGAGGAGAGCCGGTTGCGGCCATACAGCGCCTCCAGCGGGTACGCCCCCTGACCGTCGAACCTCAGTTGAACCTGGTGCGCGCGTACCTTCAGGCGGGCAGGACTGCCGACGCATTGAGAACGGCCCGTCAGGTCTCCGCGGAAAACAAGAAGGCCGTTCAGTTGCACTTCACGCTCGGCGTGTTGCTGGCCTCCGCGAGGCAGTACAAGGCGGCGCAACTCGAACTGGAGCAGGCGAACGCGCTGCAACCTGAAACCTTCGAAATTCTTTATAACCTGGGGCAGGCATATCTCCGGGGAGGCGAAAACGCGAAGGCCGATCTCGCGCTCAATCGTGCGATTAAGCTGAAGCCCGATTCTGCGGAAGCCCTTAACCTGCTGGCGCAGGTTGATTTCGAACAGGCAAAGCCCGTGGACGCACTCGAACTGCTGACGCGCGCCCATAAGCTGGCGCCGGAGAATACCGACATTATTTTTTTGATGGCTCGCGTCAGCATGACGCAGCATTACTTCGAAGACGCCATCCCACTGCTCGAGTCGGGCTTGAAAATTGCGCCGAAGCGAGCCGATCTCCACGCCGCCCTCGGCGAAAGCTACTTCATGTCCGGCAAGGCGGAAAAAGCGGTCGACGAATTCAAGCAGTTGATTGCTCTCGACCCGTCGGCGCGCTCCTATGCTTCCATGGGACTGTCTTACCGGCATCTGGGACGGTTCGATGAGGCCCTGAAATATTTCCAGGAAGGACTGAAACGGGACCCGCACGATGCCCAGTGCCTGTTTAACATCGGCTATATCGAGGAGCGCCAGGGAAATTATGCGCGCGCCGGAGAGCTGTTTAAGCAGGTGCTCGACTCGCATCCAGATACCGCCGATGCGCTGCTGGAGTTAGCAAATCTGCGAACCAAAGATAAGAAATTCGTGGAAGCCGCTGAGCTTCTTCGGAGATATGTGAAAGTAAGCCGCGATCCCGCGAACGGCTACTACAAACTTGCCATGGTAGAAAGGAGCCTCCATCAGACTGCGGCCGCCGAGAGAGACTTGAATGTTTTCCAAACACTCTCGAAGAATGCTTCGACCGGGCCTTATCCCTATCAGCACCTCTTCGACTACCTCGACAACCGTTCCCAGCTTTCTCCTCAACAGCGCACTCAGCTCAACGTCACCGAACTGCAGGAGCGGATCCAGAAGAACCCGGGCCAGCCGCAAAACTTTTATCTGCTCGCGGAAGCTTACCTGAGGCTCGGGAAACGCGACGAGGCCCGGCAAGCAATCGCGCAGCTCGATCAAATCAGCGCCGATGACTATCGCACCCAGACTGGCATCGGCGTATTGTTCGCGCGTTACCGTTTGTACAATGACGCCATCCAGCATTTTCAGGCCGCGCTGCGATCCAATCCCGATTCCGACGACGTGAAATTCGATTTGGCCGATGCTTACTTCCGCGCAGGTCTCTACCATCAGGCGTTCGATGCTGCCCAGACGGTTTCAGCCGCCGGCCAGCAGGATGATGCCTTCCTCGCGCTGTTGGGAGACATCCAGGTTCACGTGGGTGACACCGCCAAAGCAGCCGAAATCTTCCGCCATGCCATCAGCCAGAATCCCGACAACGACCAGTACTATCTCTCGCTCACTTTGGTCCAGCTTCGCGAAAACGATCTCCACGGCGCGGAGCAGACACTGCAGAGCGGACTCAAGCGAATCCCCGCCTCGGGGAAACTCTCGTGGGGCTTGGGGCTGGTATCTGTATTGCAAGGGAATGCCCGACAGGCCACCGAGCGCTTGGAGCGCGCCGTCGAGTTACTGCCGGAGTGGGTCGGCAGTTATTCCACGCTCGGCGTCTTTTATTACGAGACGGGACAAATTGAGAAAGCACGCGAAGTGCTCAACCGTTTCAAGGGAAGCAACGCTGGAGGCCTGGACGTCGGCCGGATCGAAGAAACCCTGGCTAAGACTCCAGCCAGCCCTTCCCCCGCAGGCCAGGCGATCCCGATGGCCGCCCGCCAGCGGTTGCTTCAGTTAGCGCTGCTGATCGCCGACCGTACTTTGTGAAGAATCGGACAAAGGTCCCCCTGGTTTAAAATGCAAAGTCCGGTCAATCTCGAAAACATGCAGGTTGGTTGCGCATCTCCGATCGTGTCGAAAGCCGTGTACGGCATGATCCTCACTCTAGGCATTCTCGTTGGCCTATTAGTACATGCAAAGGTCGTCGCTGCACAGGCGCCAACGAAGCAGGACCCCGGAATTCCCGTCCACTACACCGATATGCGTCAGGCCGCCGGGATCACCTTCCAACAAGACTCCACTCAAACCGAAGAAAAGTACTACCTCGAAACCATGGGCACCGGCGTCGCCTGGCTCGACTATGACCAGGATGGTCTCATGGATCTGTTTTTTGTCCAATCCGCCGCTACCGACATCTACAAACCGCCGCATCCCCTGCGCTGCGCGCTTTACCATAACAACGGCGATGGCACATTTACTGACGTTACCGAGAAAGCTGGCGTTGGCGGTGAAGGTCACTACGGCCAGGGGGTTGCCGTCGGCGACTATGACAACGACGGGTATCCCGACATGTATGTGACCGGCTATGGCCGCGCCATTCTCTATCACAACAACGGCGACGGCACTTTCACCGACGTTACCGCCAAAGCCGGCGTCGCCGATGAAGGCCAATGGTCGACCAGCGCCGGCTGGTTCGATTACGACAAAGACGGCTGGCTCGATCTGGTCGTCACCAACTACATCGATTGGAAGCCAAAAAGCAATCTTTATTGCGGCGAGCGCCGGCCGGGCTATCGTTCCTACTGCCATCCCAACAACTACAGAGGGCAGCACATCAAGCTCTACCACAACAATCACGACGGAACCTTCACCGACGTTAGCGACGCCTCCGGAGTGGGAAAGCCCGAAGCCAAGGGCATGGGCGTGGTCCTGGCCGACTTCAACAACGATGGTTGGCCCGATATCGCCGTTTCCAACGACACGTGGCCAAACTTTCTCTTCATCAACAAGCACAATGGAACATTTGAAGATGTTTCACTGATCTCCGGCCTCGCCGTGAGCGAGGACGGAGGCTACGAGGCCGGCATGGGTATCGATGCCGCCGACGTGGACGGCGATGGCTGGCTGGATGCCTACGTTACTCACCTTGACTTCGAACTCAATCGTCTCTACCACAATAATCGGGACGGTACCTTCACCGACGACACATATCGGTCCGGCATCGGAAACAAAGCGGTCTTGATGAGCGGCGTGGCCATGAAATTCCTGGACTATGACAACGATGGCTGGAATGATATCGTGCAGGCCAACGGCGCTATGGTCGACAATGTCCAGCTCTATCACGGCGAGGTTTCCTACAAAGAGCCGCTGCTGATGTATCGCAATCTGGGCAAGGGCCAATTCGAAAAAGTGTCGGAGTCGCTGGGCCCCGATTTCATGCGTCCGATCGCGGGGCGCGGCCTCGCGACCGCCGACTACGACAATGATGGCGGCATCGACATCGTCGTCAACAATCGCGGCGATTATCCATCGCTTCTGCACAACGACGGGGGCAATGCCAATCACTGGCTGACCGTTTTGTTGATCGGAACAAAATCGAATCGCGACGGCATCGGCGCTTCGCTCAAATTGACTTCGGCAAGGGTCACGCAGGTCGAACAGGCCAAGGGCGGCACGAGCTACATGTCGGCAAGCGATCCTCGCATTCATTTTGGTTTGGGAAATCGCACCAAGATCAATTCTTTGGAGATCACTTGGCCGAGCGGACAGGTGGATCAATTGACGAACGTGCCGATCGATCAGATCATCGCGGTGAAAGAAGGGACAGGAATTGTGCCGCGCAATTTTCCCCGGTTTCCCCAGGTACAGAAGATCGCGGGTGGAAAATGAATTATCCGCGGCGGCGTTTCCTCGGCTCTTCCCTGGTTATGCTCGGCAGCACGCTGCTCGACGCACTCACCACTCCGCTCTGGAAATGGCAGCACCGTCTTGTGCTTCAGTCCGCTCCTGCCGCGATTCCCCCATCTCCGGTGCAGTTCGTGGACGTAGCTCGCGAGGCCGGACTCAACATCCCGAACGTCTGGGGAGCCGTCGGTCACAAAAGCTACATCATCGAAGCCAAAGGCAGCGGGCTGGGCTTTTTCGATTACGACAATGACGGCTGGCTGGATATTTACTTGAGCAATGGAACGCGACTGGCCGAGCACTGGCCCGCCGGGCAGGCGCCCACTCCGCATCTCTACAAGAACAACCGCGATGGGACCTTCACTGACGTCACGGAAAGATCGGGGCTGGCGCGCACGGGCTGGCAGACGGGCGTCTGCATCGGCGACTACGATAACGACGGCTGGGACGATCTCTTTTGCTGCTTCTGGGGACACAACATTCTTTTTCGCAACAACGGCGACGGGACGTTTACGGACGTTACTCACAACTGCGGCCTTTACGATGAACGTGTCCGCTGGGGCTCGGGCTGCACCTTCCTCGATTATGACCGCGACGGGCGCCTGGATCTTTTCGTATGCAACTACATCAAACTCGATCCTGCAAACACGCCATCGGCCAGCGATCCCGCGGTTTGCCAGTGGATGGGTATCCCGGTGATGTGCGGCCCACGCGGGCTTCCTGGCGACACCAATATCCTTTATCACAACAATGGCGACGGAACCTTTACCGATGTCTCGGAGAAATCGGGCATTCTGAAGCCGGGTCCGCGATATTCCATTACCGCAGTCTCTTATGATTTCGATAACGACGGCTGGCCGGACATTTATGTGGCCGTGGACTCCGAACCCAGCGTCCTGTTCCGCAACAATCACGACGGCACTTTTACCGATGTGGCCGTCATGGCGGGATGCGCGTACAGCGAGAATGGGCACGAGCAGGCAGGCATGGGCGTCGCGGTTGGAGATTACGACTGCGATGGCTGGCTCGATATCTTCAAGACCAATTTTTCCGACGATACCTGCGACCTCTATCACAATAACGGAGACGGCACGTTCAACGATGTGACTTTTGCCTCGGGACTTGGAATCAACAACCAGTACGTCGCTTGGGGGTGCGGTTTTGTCGACTATGACAATGACGGTTGGCCGGACATAATCCAGGTCAACGGACACGTCTATCCGGAGATTGCCGGACACGATGTTGGCCAGACCTTCAAGAATCCTCGCCTCGTGTATAAGAACCTGGGCAATGGCCAATTCAAAGATGTTTCGTCCTCCATGGGACCCGGCATCACGGAACGATTCTCCAGCCGCGGCGCCGCGTTTGGCGACTACGACAACGACGGCGGCATCGACGCATTGATTTTGAACATGAACGATTTGCCTTCGCTGTTGCACAACGATGGCGGCAACAAGCAGAATTGGATCAAGATCAAGCTGGTCGGAACTAAGTGCAATCGCACCGCAATCGGAGCTCGCGCGCGTGTAGTTACGGGCAATCACGCCCAGATAGATGAAGTCCACAGTGGAGGAAGCGTCATGTCGCAGAGCGACCTCCGTCTGCACTTCGGATTGGGAAAAGCGCAGACCGTGGACCTGATTGAAGTGAAATGGCCGACTACACAAAAGGTCGAACGCTTCAGCCAGGTGAAGGCAAACCAGATCCTCACCATCCGCGAGGGCGACGGCATCGTCGACCCGGCCAAATCACAAACGAAATCGGCGAAGTGAAAGCGCTGCCGGAAACTTCGTCATCTCCCTGAGCCTGACGAGATGAAGTTTGATTCGCGCTGCGGCGCCCTCTCGATCTACTAAACAACTTACGGGTGGATTCTCGCCGCCCAGCCACCTCCACTTGCGAGCTGGAGCTTCAGCTTCGTGGTTCTGTCCACCTTGGTGGTTGTTTTCTTGTAATCGCTGGCGTAACGGTCGGCATTTACGCCGTCCTGGTAAGCCTCCATCGTGAAGCTTCCTTCGGGCAAGAACGACAGATCGATTTCGAGATCGCGCGGTGTCCAATCGGTCATGGCTCCCACGTACCAGTCATGGCCGTTTCTTCTGGCCACAACGACGTAGTCGGCGATGCGCGCGTCGAGCACTTTCGTTTCGTCCCATTCGGTTGGCACCGGCGCTAGAAAATCCATAATCTCCGGCTCGCGCAAATAGTTTGACGGGCTGTCGGAGAGCATTTGCAGCGGGCTCTCATACACCACATACATCGCCAGTTGCTGGCAGCGCGTGCCCAAGGCCATGGGCTGGCCGAAGATGGGCGCAAAGGTCAGCTTCGTGGCATTTCGCATCGCGCCCGGAGTGTAGTCCATGGGGCCCAGAAACATTCGCGTGAAGGGGAGAGTCACGTTGTGTTTCGGTTCGGAATCGGCGCTCCACTTACTCCATTCCATCCCGCGCACACCTTCCGTGCTGATCAAATTGGGCCAGGTGCGAGTCATGCTGGCGGGCTTTTGAGCGCCGTGGAAATCCACAAGCATCTTGCGTTTTGCGGTTTCGCGGCTGACTTTGTAATAGTAATTGACCAGGAGCTGATCGTTACGCTGCATGAAATCGACCTTGATGCCTTTGATGCCCCACTTTTCGTACTGATCGAGAGCGGGAATAAGTTGATCGTCCAGCGTTTTCCAAACCAGCCACAAGATAACTCCAACATTTTTCTGCTTCCCGTAAGCGGTCAGCTCCGGGATGTTGACTTCGGGAACCACTTCCAACGCATTGCCCAGCTTGTACCAGCCCTCGTCGAGAATAATGTAGGGAATGCCGTACTTGGCCGCGAAGTCAATGTAATACTTGTAAGTCTGCGTGTTGATACCGGCTTTGAAGTCAACTCCGTAGATATTGTTTGCGTTCCACCAATCCCAGGCGACCTTGCCGGGCTTGATCCAGGAAGTGTCCTGCAGTTGCGACGGCTTTTCGAGTAGATAGACGATTTGGTTGGTAAGCAGGTCGCCATCTTTCTCGGCAACACCGATGACGCGCCATGGAAACGAGCGCGTGCCTGACGTTATCGCGATATAATCCGCGCTCTTCACCACTCGGAAATCGCGATCGCCTTCCAGTTTCTCTTCCAGCGGATATGGAGGGAAAGTTGCGGCAATTCCGTTTCCACCCGTTCCTCGCAAAAACAAGCCCGGGTAGTCCTCCAGATCAGATTCCGCAATGGCGACCTTGGCCCCCTCTAACACATCGACGACTGCCGGCAGCGAAGCGATGAATTGGGGAGCGATTTCATGCAGGCGCTGGGGAAGATACTTCCGCTCATTATGCGAAAAAAAACTGTCCTCCTGCGGATAATAAACAATGAAGTTGGCGGGAAAGTTGAAGCTGGCTTCTTCGCCGTAGATTTTCACCTGCTTCTCCGGCAGAGAGGTTTCCAGGCGGTAGGCCGCGCCTTCGTTGTAAGCGCGGAAGACAACCGCGTAGCCGCCTTCCATGGTGAGGCGCAATTCATTGTAGTTATCGCGAATCCTGGCAAATTTCTGGCGGACCGTGGGTTCAACAGTCTGATCGTAAGAGCGCTCCCTGGCATCGATGACCTTCGGATCCTCGCCCAGTTTCTTGTGCTCCACGTCGAGCGAAAGCGTGCAGTTTTCGAGCAACTCCCGGCCTTTCAGCAGGACGTCGTAGCGAACCTGGTTGGCAGTGCGAATTCTGATTTCGATTCGACCATCGGGCGAGCGCACGTCGTAGCTGGCTTGGGCTGCGGCATTTCCGGCCAAGATAATCGCGGACACGAGTAGCGACAGCAAAAAAATAGGCAGCACTCTCATCACGTCACCTTTCCGCGCAACGCGTTACGCGCCGCGGCACAGCGAATCTTACTCGTGCGCCCGGCGCAATTCAAATGATCGCTGTGCTGTGCGATCATAAATCCATGGTTGACACGAACGTGACGAGGAGAAGGTGAGTGAGTTAGACTTGGTCAGCGCGGAGCGTGCGCAGCAAATGGAGCCAGCACCAGATTTCGTCTCGCGCGTCATTGCCGGTGGTTCAGAAGCGGCAGTAGACAGATCCAGGCGGGACTTTTTGCGCGCTGCGGCAACGTTGCTCGTCGGCCTGAATTTGCCTCAGAACGTCCCTGGCCGGTGGAGGCCAACACGGGGCCGGCGGCTCCGGGCAGCGCGCGGTGGTCGTCATTTTTGGCGGTGTGCGCCGCTCCGAAACTTTTTCGCCGGAAGGATTGGAAAACATTCCGCACTTGTCGCGGGACTTGCTTCCCCAGTCCTTGTTCTATCCCGACACCCGCAATGAAGGTGTGACCGCCCATTTCAACGCCATCTCCAGCATCCTCACGGGCAACTGGCAACGCGTGGACGACTGGGGAAAGATCGCTCCCACCACGCCAACCCTGTTCGAACATTTTCGAAAGCGGCTGGGCGCGGCGCAGAGTGACACTTGGGTTGTCGCCAGCAACAAAGCGCTCACCAGCCTGATCGGCGCCAGTTCGGCCTCGGGTTATGGGCCGGTCTACGGCGCTAACGTTGTGTTCCCGAAGCAACTCATGGTAGCGGCCGTGGCCACTGCACTGCGCGCGGGACGCAGCCGCAACCTGGCGGATCGCGCAAAGATCGAGTCTGAGCTGGAAAGCATGCTGGAAGCGGGCAACTATGAAGGCTTGGGATGGACCGTCTTCGATGCGGCCGATCGGCTCGATCCGCGCGTGCGCGGCATCATTGAGGAGGCTATCACCACTTTTGTGCGCGATGGCGGACCGACTTCGGGCGACGAACTTACGTTCCTGGTCAGCCGCGAGGTCATGCGAAAATTTTCACCGCGCCTTTTAGTGGTCATTTTTTCGGATGTGGAAGTGGCGCACTTCGGTTCCTACGCGCTCCACGTCGGGGGTATTCGCACTGGAGACCGGCTTGCCTATCAGCTATGGCAGGAGATAGAAGCGAACGCCGAATACAAGGGCAAGACCACGATGGTGATTCTGCCCGAGTTCGGGCGCGATCCGGATGGATCGACGACCAACGGCTTTTTCAACCATCGCGGCGACACCGACTCAACCCGGTCCACGTGGATGATGGCGTTGGGCGCGGCGGTCGACAAGCCCCGGATCGTTGAACGGCCCATCCGGCACGTGGATCTCTGCGCCACGCTCTCGGGTCTGCTGGGGTGCCCGCCCATGGAGTCGCAGGGCGCGCGCCTGACGGAGATGCGGGTCTGATGTAACTTGTTTCTGTTTGCGCCACAAACTTACGCGGCGCAGTAACAAGCAGTGCAGGAAGAGGTTGGCGAGTGTCCACGCAGGTCCAGGAAAAGCTGCCAGAGCCACTTCAGGATGCCTTGAACAAGGGCTTGCTGAAGCGCCTGCCCATCACCTTCCTTCCCTTTACCCGCCAGCAACTCCGCGACTGGGACTCCCTGTTTCCTTACGAACGCCAGTCGATTCTGCACTTACTTCTCTATCTGGCGAGTTTGAACGACGAGCAAGTCGCGTTGCTTTTCCGGGAGGTCATTCGACTTGAGGAGAAGATGGGGGTGCGAGGCTGGCAGTTCTCTACCGATGAGCAGACCATTCTGAATGCTTCGCTGCTTGCCCGCTCGCCTTACTATCAGGATTGGCGCAAAGCGGTGCAGAAGGTTTTCGATGCGGCCGATCGACATGCCGAGAAAGAGAAGCCCGGCGACACCGGGGGCAATCGACTTATTCTGCTGGCGATGCCCCAGCGTCTTCCACTCGACCGCTCAAAGGTTTGGCAAGGATGGCACGGGATCGGTCGTCCGGTGCGACTCGATCTCGCATCGCCTGCGTCGCCCGGCGAGACTCGGAGTCCCGCGGAAGCGCTTCTCGGCGCAGGTGACGGTGGAGGCCTGCTGGAAGTTGTGTCGCGCCGGCCTGACGCTTCCCCGGCGGACGCCTGGATCGTGGACGCTGGAACGGGTCTGGTGGACTGTGCGCTGAAGCAAAAACCCTCCGGCACGGGCGCTCCATCCGCCACTCTGCTCAGCCATGAGCGACTCGCCACCTTTCGCCAGAACTTCTCGCGCGAAGTGAACACCATGCGCAAAGACCTGGCCGATGCCGACGCCGTGTTCGATCATCTGCGCAAGGCTGATGTCACACCATGGTGTCCTCCGGAGGTGGCGTCAGTACCGGTGATTCGCGAGTTCCTGCGGACGCTCTACCTCAGCGGCAACGGAGCGCTAATTTACGGAAATTCCTTCGTGGAGTGGAGCGCCGCGGAAGCGTTTCGTCGCGCGCGGCCTTCATTCCTGATGGCGCAGTTCGGGGTGCGCAGCAAGCCCAAGCCGTTCACCAGCGTGGCCGTGTTCGAGAATCCGGATGAGGTGAACCCGCTTCCTGCCGTCGACGACTTGCCGGGCAGCGCTTTGGACGCGCAGGAACTTGCATTGTATGTGTGGCTGGCCGCCAGTCGTTATGACGAGTATCGGCGTAGCACGGTCTGCCTCTGTATGGCCGAGAACCTGTCGGAGGCGTATGTGGTCGCTCCTCCGGAGTTTGCCCTGTGGCATGAGACCGAGCCAGTCACCCTGGACCGGCTTCGCGCTGTGCTCGCTCACTGGCTAGCGGGCGAACACACCGCCGAACACTAGCACGCCCCGTTTTCCTGAGCAGAGCACACGGATGCGCGAGCGCAACCGGCGCAGGTCGACGGAGTCCCTGCTCTATAGAGCGGGTTTAGGGGAACGAACGTTTCCGTTCAAAGATCGGAACCTATCTCGCATTTGCTCAGCGCGCATGATCGGGAGTTGTGATCAACCATCAGCAATTCTGACGGTTCAACTATCAGGTTTTCCTCATCGCACTCTTCAAGTCCCGGAGGCGGAGATTAGGACGCGCTAAAAAAAAACCAGAGCCAGGGCTGATCGGATGCCGGATTGCTGCTCCCTGGAGGATGTCAAAAACATTTTTCTCGGCCATCCCCTTAGGTCCGAGTTCGCCCTTCGCAAGGTGAACATGCAAATCTAGGACTCGAATCCTCTCAAAGCTCTCAAGCGGCAAATCTCGCATTCCCCGAAGCGTTGCAGTGCTTAGTTGGCCATTATTGGTCATGAGTCCGACGATTCCGAATTGATACACGGCAGCGTTCTGTTCTTGACAACACTTTATACGCACTGTACAACACGTGGTTCAAGACTAAGCGGTTGCGTTTGCGCGTAAATAGTCTCAGCGAACCTGAGCTTGCGGCAAATTCTTATGCCTGACTCGAATCTAGCGGTCGAAAATCGCGCTCTGGCCCTGCGGCAAAGATTCGTCCAGCTTTTTGGAGAGTCCCCACGGATTTACCAAGCGCCGGGGCGAGTGAATTTGATTGGGGAACACACCGATTACAACGATGGGTTTGTCATGCCGGCGGCGATCGGTTTCTATATGCAGGCCGCGGTTGCGCCGCGCCCTGACCGGAAACTCGTGATTCACTCCGAAAATTACTCCGAGCAGGTCGAGTTCGATCTCGATCATTGGCCGGCGACGCGCGCCGGGCACTGGAGCGATTATGTGATTGGCGTTGTGAAAATGCTGGTGCGGTCCGGTCGGAAGCTGGGCGGGGCGAATCTCTTGCTGGATGGGAACGTGCCACAGGGTGCGGGATTGAGTTCGTCGGCTTCGATTGAAGTCGCCGTTGGCTATGCGCTGCTTGACCTAGCCAATCGGGCGATGGGAGGAGCAGAGATCGATCGAACCAAGCTCGCCTTGATCTGCCAGCAGGCGGAAAACGAGTTTGTCGGCGCGCGCTGCGGAATCATGGATCAGTTTATTGCCAGCCACGGGAAACGCGGTCAGGCGCTGCTGCTGGATTGCCGGTCTCTCGAATACCGGCTGTTGCCCCTGCCTGACGACGCGGCTCTAGCGATCTGCAACACCATGGTCAAGCACAGCCACGCCCAAGGCGAATACAACCAGCGCCGGGCCGAATGCGAAGCAGGTGTGCGCGCTCTGTCGCAGCATCTGCCGAAGGTGCGGGCGCTGCGCGACGTGACGCCAGCGGATCTGGAAGCCTACGGGCGCGAACTGCCGGAGATCGTCATGCGGCGCTGCCGTCATGTAATCGGCGAAAACGCGCGTGTTCTCCAGGCCGCGGCGGCGCTGGCACGAGGCGACTTGCAGGCATTCGGGAACTTGATGCTGGAGTCGCATCGCAGCCTGCGCGACGACTATGAAGTGAGTTGCGCGGAACTGGATCGGATGGTGGAACTCGCCGAGCAAGCGCAAGGCGTTTACGGAACGCGAATGACGGGAGGTGGGTTTGGCGGTTGCACCATCACGCTGCTCCAGGCCGGTTGCGTCGAAGCGTTCCGGCGGACGGTTGGGGAAGGCTATGAACGCGCGACCGGCTCGAAACCGGAGATTTACGTCTGCACCGCTGCCGATGGGGTTGGCGAGGTCGCCTGAGACGGCCCGGAGAAGCGTCCCAAGAAAAATGGGACTCTTAGCGCGGACCCTAAGCGCTCAGTTCTTGGTTCCCGTCTGCGGCCCAGCCTTTGCCTTTGCGGATCCGCGCCAAGCTAGTAGCAGCATCAAGATGCCAAAGACGAGCAATCCCACGCCCGCATCGAAATTGATGTTGATGCCGAGCGAGCGCGCATAGATCTGCTTATCGCCAAGCAGACCAAACAGTGCCAGAATTACACCAAACAGGCTGAACATCCATCCTATCGGATAACGAATATCCAAATTCATCGCGCGTCTCCCGTCTACTTGAAGATAATATTCAGCACCACGGCAAGGATAAGGACGAGTCCGCCGAGATATGCAGGCCGCTGGTACCACGACAGGTGCTCTTCGCTCGGCTTATCCGTCAGCGAATAAACCAGCCCGACGAGTTCCTTTTCCTCGCGAGGCTTGGTAATGAGCGTGACCGCGACCGTGATCACGAAACAAGCGGAAAAGGCCCAAATTGCCGTCCAGAAATTTTGCGCCATTTCGCTCGGATATTCATGAAGGACAGCAATAAAGCCGCCTTTAATCCCCGGCAAGTCGCCGCGCGCCAGCGTCGATCCGTGATGCAGGAGCGCGACCGCAGTGCCGGAAACCAACCCGCTGAACGCCCCGTGGCCCGTCGTCCGCTTCCAGAACATGCCCAGCAGGAAAGTGGCGAACAAGGGCGCATTCACAAACGCGAACACTAATTGCAGGAAGTCCATCAGGTTGTTGTAACGCGTCGCCGCATAGGCCGCGCCGATTGAGAACAGAACCCCAAAGACAGTGGCGAACTGCCCCATGTGCAAGTAATGCTTATCCGAAGCGCCTTTGTGGATATACGACCCGTAGATGTCGTAGGTCCAGACGGTGTTGAAAGCGGTCACATTCCCGGCCATTCCAGACATAAAGCTGGCCAGCAGCGCGGTGAGGCCAAGCCCCAATAGCCCCGTGGGAAAGTAGTGCAGCAACATGTTCGGGATGGCAAGGTCATAGTCGAGGACAGGCTTTCCATTACGGTCGACGGCTGGCCTGCCAGTCGCCACGTCGATCTTTTGAGGAATCAGCCCTTTCCCTCCGTTGTTCACTGTCTGCATGTGGACCACGCCATTGACCGTGACCGCCTGCTGAGTGGGCACTGCCAAGGCGATCATTCCGGGCAAAATCACAAGAGCTGGAAAGAACATCTTTGGCACCGCCGCGATCAGGGGCGTGCGGCGCGCGTCGAGCATCGAGCCCGCCGCCATGGCGCGCTGCACCACCAGGAAATTCGTACACCAATAGCCGAACGAGAGAGTGAATCCGAGGCCCATGACCAGCCCGAACCACTCGACGCCGAGGGGATTGTTTTGGGCGTTCGTCATGCCCTGCCATGAATGTGTGAACGCGGACGGCAGTTGCGTTTTCAAACCAGTCCACCCGCCCACGTTTTTCAATCCGAGATAGACGAGCGGCAAAAATCCAGCCACAATCAGGAAAAACTGAAGGACTTCGTTGTAAATCGCGCTCGTCAGCCCTCCCAGAAAAACATACCCCAGCACGATCAGAGCAGAGATGAAAACACTCAGATGAAAGGACCAGGACATGGGCAGGCCCATCTTGGCCAGCGGGACGTCCAGGATGTGCAGCACCTGGATCAGTTTCGCCATGGCGTACATCGAAATGCCCGAGGAGAGAATCGTCATCACGGCGAACAAGATGGCGTTGAAGCCCCGCGTCTTTTCATCGAAACGCAGCCGCAGAAATTCCGGCACGGACCGGGCGCGCGAGCCGTAGTAAAAAGGCATCATGAATAAACCGATGAACACCATGGCCGGAATCGCGCCGATCCAATAGAAATGGCTGGTGGCAATTCCGTATTTCGCGCCCGACGCTCCCATCCCAATCACTTCCACCGCGCCCAGATTCGCGGCCATGAACGCGATGCCGCAAACCCAGGCCGGCAGCGAACGGCCGGCAAGGAAGAAGTCCGTGCTCGTCTTCATGAACCGCTTCAGGAAGACCCCAATGCCCAAAACAAAGGCGAAGTACAGAAACATGATGACCCAATCAATGGCCGTAAGATTCATTCCACAATCCTTTCCACAACACCGTGAATAACCCGCGCCCGGTTCAGCTCGCCCTCAAGCTCAAGTTCGAAGGGCGTTCCCGGTTGTGCGTTTCAATTCTGTGCAGACCGAGCAAGCTGGAATCACAAGCCGCCGCTCAGTCTGCCTTTCACTCCGCGCCTCATTGCGAGACGGAGTTTTTGCTCCGCAGCGAAATCACAAACTCCTGAATCTCGCGCCTTTCCCGCTCTGTATTTTCCTTTCTTTTCCTGGCTAATTGATCGTGGAGCCGCAGTTGTTCTTGAGCCCTCGCTCTGTCGCCAGTCCGCAGGTACGCCTGCCCCAGTCGATAGTGCGATGCTTCGAGCGTCTCCTCGGACTCCAGACTAACTCCTTCGGGACTGACTTCGATCGCCCTTTGATACGCGGCAATTGCCGGCGAAAAATCCGCGCGCTGCGCATAAAGAATCCCCAGTTGTAAATATGCGGCTCCCAGCTTCGGATCGAGATGCACTGCCTTCCGCAGCAGCGCCTCCACGCGCGCCGAACCCTCCATGTCGCCATCCGCCGCATCCTCCGATTGTTTCCAAAGACTGACGGCGTAATAGTAGTTCGCCAGCGCATTGTCCGGTTGCAAGTGCGCGAATCGCGCCAATCTCTCCACCGATTCTCCGGTTGGAGTGATCTCCACACTTTGCATTTTTCCCAGAAAGAGATACGGAGTGGGATTGTCGGGAGCGAGATCGGACGCGCTCACCAGACACTGCGCCGCCTGATCGTAGGAACCGCGAGCGTACCGGGCTACTCCGAGCGCGACCAGCATCCGCACGGACTTTGGAAACAGGCGATCGCCCTTTGTGAAAACCTCGATGGCCGGTTCCAGCGCGCGATGAATCAGAAGCTCGGTTCCCCAATCGAACAGGTTCGGTTCGCTGGGGTCAAGTTCCGCCGCGCGCTGATACTCCCGAACCGCCTCCAGTGGATTGCCGAGCTTCTCCTCGACATCGCCCAGCAGGTGATGAAGTTCGGCCCGATCCTGATGCGCCTCGGCCGAATGCGTCTTGTCCTGATGAACGAGCAGGGCGCGCGCCTGCGTGCGCGCACGCTCGGGATTCCCCGCGCCGGCATAAGCGAGCGCCAGCTCGTAGGAATTATCGTCATCGCCGGGGTTGAGGCGGGAAGCCCGTTCCAGGTAGGGAACTGCCTCCGCAGCCTTTTCGTTATCGACGAGTAACTTTCCAAGCCGCCGATTCGCCTCAAAGTTTTCCGGCTCGCGTGCCACCGCGTCGCGCAACGAACTTTCGGTCGCGGCGGATGCCGCCGCACTGGAACTCGGCGCCGATTCCTTGCTCAATGAAACCGTTGCCCGGGCGAGCGCTTCGGCGGTTCGCAACACGATATCGGAACCGTGTCCGCCGGAATTCGTGGCTTGGGTCACGCCCGCCACCGTGAACTGAGGTTCGTCAAAAAACTCGGGCGCTGGCGCGGGCTTTCCAGTCGCCGGTTTTCCTGGAAGAGCGCTTGGCGGTTCGGAAGTCTTCCGAGAGCCAAGCGCGAGATCGATTTGTTTTGTTTCTTTCTCTGCGAGGCTCACCGGACCGAGGGTGGCCGCGCCATATTCGCTCTTTTCCACCCGCAGGCTGTAAGTTCCCGATGGAAGCGCCGCAAAGCGATACGCTCCTTCAGAATCCGTGTGTGTAGTCTCGGCCGGTGCAGCGACAGCCTGCTCTAGAGTGCCATGTACCAAGAAGACAGTCGCGTTTGCCAGCGGCTTGCCAGTGGAATCGCGCACATATCCATGCACAACGGCGGTGCCCGTCGTTTCTTGAGCATGTATTCGAGCCGGAGCGAGAACCGCCATCGCCGCCAAAACGCAAGCGGCGATATGAATTCCAGTTTGTCCGAAGTGGCCGGAGGTCACGCGGATTGGCTCCTGGGAGAATGGGAGAAGACGGCAGCTCCACAAACGATATAGACCGGAATCTCCTCTTTGGTTCAAAAACGGCACTGATCATACACCCATCCCGCTGTTCGCCGATAGTGTGAAACAATTTTTCAGAGAAGGCGGCGCAGACCTACGAGCCGTGGCAGCAGACCTACCCAAGAGACAGCCCCGCTATTCCTTTACTCGTACGTTTCTGCCCTCTTCGATGTAGCGATTCACCGCCGAATGCGCTTGCGCAGGAGCGTGCGCCTTCAAATATTTTTGGGCCCGCTCCTGCGTCCATCCCATCGAGTGAATTCCGGTATCAACCGCCAGCCGTCTTGGAGCGCTTTGTAATTGAATTTCTGACTTAGGGCACCACAGGTAGTCTTCACTAATTTTCTCTAAGAATCCTGTGTAAGAGCGCGGCCCTTAACGTGCGACGGACAACCGCGATGTTCTCAAGCGGAGAAGCGCCTGAGACTTCTGTGCTGGGCCAGATTGAAACAAGCACAGGAAAGAAGAACGAGAGCTGGAATCAGCACTCGGAGTGAGCCAAACGAAAGTATCAAAGCGGGCTGGATCCGGCAAACCAAGGTTAAAGTTCCGTTCTCCAAGGCCGATCAAAAAAGTGTGCCAGTAACTCTTGACCAAAGCGAAGAGGTGTGCATCCTCCGTCTGGAGGGTGAGGTCGACATAGCTTGTGCGGCGGAAATGAAACAGCTTCTGCTCCAGGCACTGGGGTCGGGAAAAGAACTGCGGGTGGACGTGGAACGGGCGACAGAACTGGACGTGACCGCTTTGCAGTTGCTCTGGGCGACCGACCGCGAAGCCAGAGGATCGGGCCGCGGGTTCACGCTTGCGGGGCGGGTTCCCGGGGAGATCTCGGTCGCCATTCTCGATGCCGGTTTTGGAAAGTTTCCAGTCGGGGTGGCTCCGAAGTAGGTCAACGCGGTGCGGTTTGTGTCAGGGGTGTTTCTTGTCAGAAGATCGGACGATCGACAAATTCAAGCAGACATTCCTCGAAGAAGCTCGCGAGATCCTCGTCGAACTGGAGTCCGCGCTCCTGGCGCTTAACGAGAATCGCGGCGACAACGAACTGGTGGGACGAGCCTTCCGCGCTCTGCACACCATCAAGGGCTCCGGGGCCATGTTCGGCTTTGACGAGCTCGCCGCGTTCACTCACAACCTTGAAAACGCCTTCGACGAAGTGCGCAACGGACGACTCCAGGTCAGCTCCGAGCTCATTAACCTTTCCTTAGCGGCGCTCGATCAGATCAAGGCCATGCTGGATGAAGCCGGCGGCTGCGGCGAGGCAGATAGCGCGGTCTCCGCCGAGATCCTGGTGAAATTGCGGCAGTTGACCGGCAATGCTAAACCGCGCCAAGCGGAGGCGGCGTCCTCTCCGGAATTGGCCCCTGCCGCGGATGCGAGGGGCGCCGCTCGCGACTGGCAAATCCGCTTTAGCCCCGGGGCCGATCTCATGCGTACGGGCACCAACCCGTTGTTGCTGTTGCGCGAGCTGAAGCAATTGGGAAGCCTTCAGGTCAAGGCTAGCATGGCAGCGATTCCGCCGATCGGCGAATTGGACCCCGAACGCTGCTACATAAGCTGGGATATGGTGCTGACCACCTCGGCCGCGCGCGAGGCGATCTCGGATGTCTTCATCTTCGTGGCGGATAGTTGTGAGCTGACGATCGAGCTTGCTGCCGGGCCGGCGATCGAGCTAACCGCCCGACGAACGATCGAACCGGCGATCGAAGCGACGGCGGCGGCGCCGGCTTCGGACGCGGCCTCGAGCGCCGCCGCGGAGCCCAAACCGAAATTTCCTCCCTGGGGACGCCGCGCCAGTGACACGCCCGACAACGCAACCAGCATTCGCGTTCCCGCTGCCAAGCTCGACCAGCTTGTCAACCTGGTGGGTGAACTGGTCACGGTGCAGGCCAGGTTGGTTGAGGTCGCCGCTCGCCGCGAAGATACGGACGTAGCGGCGGTTTCGGAAGAGGTCGAGCGTCTGACCACAGCCCTGCGCGAGAGTTCGATCAGCATCCGCATGCTGCCGATTCGAGCTACCTTCGAACGGTTCCGCCGGCTGGTCCACGACCTGGCACGGGATTTGCACAAAGAGGTCGATCTCACCATCGAGGGCGCCGATACGGAACTGGACAAAAGCGTGATCGACCAGCTGAACGATCCGCTGATGCACCTGATCCGCAACAGCATGGATCACGGCATTGAGCCGTCAGAGGCCCGCCTCGCCGCCGGCAAACGCCCCAGCGCAACCATCCACCTTTCGGCGCGGCACTCGGGCGCCAGCGTCCTTATCTCGGTCGCCGACGACGGGGGTGGTATCAATGCCGAAGCCGTCCGGGAGCGTGCCATCGAAAAAGGTCTGGTGGCCGCGGACGCCCAGCTTACCGAGGCCGAGATCTTCGCTTTCATACTGGCGCCCGGCTTTTCCACGGCGCGGCAGGTGACGGACGTGTCCGGGCGTGGAGTCGGGATGGACGTGGTCCGCCGCAGCGTCGAGACCCTGCGCGGAAGCATCGACATCGCCAGTAAGCCCGGCAGCGGAACCAGCGTCACCCTGCGCCTTCCTCTCACTCTTGCGATCATCGACGGGCTGCTGGTGCGGGTCGGGCCTGCCTATTTTGTGCTGCCGCTGGCGACCACTCTGGAATGCATCGAGTTGACGCGGCAAGACATTGAGCAGGCCAACGGCAAGCATGTGGCCAACGTGCGCGGGGAAATCATTCCCTATATCCGCCTCCGGGAATATTTCAATATGCCGATAGAACGGCTTGAGCGTGAACAGATCATGGTGGCCGAGACCGAAGATGGGCACTACGGCTTCGTCGTCGACGAGGTGCTGGGGGATCACCAGACGGTGATCAAGAATTTGGGCCGGTTTTACCGGCACGTCGAACTCATATCCGGCGCCACCATTCTCGGCAACGGAAGCGTGGCCTTGATCCTGGATCCGCAGCGGCTGGTGCGGGACGCGCTCCGAACCATTTCGCTCGGTACACGGTCGCTCGGCAAACACGCAGACGTCCGCGCGGCGCCGCGACCGCGCGCCCAGGCTGTGGGGGCGGGAAGCGCCACGGCGGGAAACGGAGCGGGTCCGTGAAGTCTTCTCAAAGTTTCGTCGGTGCTGCGGATAACTGCTAGCGCTATTTAGCAACGCTCGAACTAACCGTATCTCGTTACTTGCAAGGTCTTACTGGAACGGTCCCAGAGCAACGGGTGAACGAATTCAAATCAAAAAGGAGCTAGAAGTTATGCCAACCAAAGTTGTATATGAAAGCCGGAAGTCGAGCGGCGCCGATGAGAGCAGCAGCGGGAACGGACGTGGCAGCGCCTCAAAGTCTGGAGACGGCAAGATGCAACTCGTCTCTCAGGAAATTATGCGCCTGGTGGACGCGTCCCGCGATGGCCGTCTCAGCGAGCGCGGCAGGCCCGACCAGTTTGACGGCGTCTATCGCGAAATCGTGCAAGGCGTCAACGAAATGCTGGATGCCATCCTCTTGCCGATCGGCGAGGGGAACCGCATTCTCGGTCAGGTCTCGAACGGCAAGATCGACGAACTGATTGCCCAGACGTATAAGGGCGACCACGAGAAGATGAAGCAAGCGGTTAACAATGTCGCGATTGTCGTGCAGAGCTTGCAGAAGGAAATGGCTCGCCTGACCGACGCTTCGAAGGACGGACAACTCTCCGACCGCGGCAAGCCGGAGCAGTTCCAGGGCGCGTACGCGGAGATTGTGCGCGGCGTGAACGTCATGCTGGACGCCATCCTGCTGCCGATCGGTGAGGGGAACCGCATCCTCGCCCAGATCTCGAACGGCAAGATCGACGAACTGATTGCCCAGACGTACAAGGGCGACCACGAGAAGATGAAGAAGGCGATCAACAATATCGCGGTCGTCCTGCAGGGCCTACAGAAGGAAATGGCTCGCCTGACCGACGCTTCGAAGGACGGACAACTGTCCGACCGCGGCAAGCCGGAGCAGTTCCAGGGCGCGTACGCCGAGATTGTGCGCGGCGTGAACACCATGCTGGATGCCATTCTGCTGCCGATCGGGGAAGGCAACCGCATCCTCGGCCAGGTCTCGAACGGCAAGATCGACGAGCTGATTGCCCAGACGTACAAGGGCGACCACGAGAAAATGAAGCAGGCGATCAACAGTATCGCGGTCGTCCTGCAGGGCCTACAGAAGGAAATGGCCCGTCTGACCGATGCTTCGAAAGAAGGGCAGCTCTCGGACCGCGGCAAGCCGGAGCAGTTCCAGGGCGCGTACGCCGAGATTGTGCGCGGCGTGAACGTCATGCTGGATGCCATCCTGCTGCCGATTGGGGAAGGCAACCGCATCCTCGGCCAAGTCTCAAACGGCAAGATCGACGAGCTGATTGCCCAGACGTACAAGGGCGACCACGAAAAGATGAAACAGGCGATCAACAATATCGCCATCGTCCTCCAGGGCCTACAGAAGGAAATGGCCCGCCTGACCGACGCTTCGAAAGAGGGCCAGCTTTCCGACCGCGGCAAGCCGGAGCAGTTTCAGGGAGCGTACGCGGAGATTGTGCGCGGTGTGAACGTCATGCTCGATGCCATCCTGCTGCCGATTGGGGAAGGCAACCGCATCCTAGTCCAGGTCTCGAACGGCAAAATCGACGAACTGATTGCCCAGACGTATAAGGGCGACCACGAGAAAATGAAGCAGGCGATCAACAATATCGCTATCGTCCTGCAGAGCCTGCAGAAGGAACTGGCTCGCCTGACCGACGCTTCGAACGCCGGGCAATTGACGGAGCGTGGGAAACACGATCAGTTCCGCGGCGCCTATGCCGAGATTGTGCGCGGTGTGAACTCCATCCTCGACGCCGTCATTACTCCACTCAAGTTCACCGCCGGGTACATCGATCGAATCAGCAAGGGCGATATTCCGCCCCAAATCACGGACACCTACCACGGCGATTTCAACCTGATCAAAGACAATCTGAATATGCTCATCGGGGCCATGAACGACATCACCAATGCCGCCGAGGAGATCGCGAACGGCAACCTGACCGTAAGCCTGCGAGACCGGTCGGCGCAGGACAAACTCATGCAGGCGCTCACTTCGATGGTGAGCGGCATTACGCGGGTGGTATCGGACATCCGTTCGATCGCCGGCGAGGTGGCGTCGGCCAGTCAGGCCATCAGCACGACATCGGTCGAGGTATCGAAAGGCGCCAGTGCGCAGGCGGCCTCAGCCGAGGAAGCGTCGTCTTCGATGGAGGAGATGGTTTCCAACATCAAGCAGAATGCCGACAGCGCGCAGCAGACCGACAAGATCGCCAACAAGTCGGCGGCCGACGCGCAGGAAAGCGGCAAGTCGGTGGTGGAAGCGGTGGCGTCCATGAAAGAGATCGCCAGCCGGGTCTCGATCATCGAGGAAATCGCGCGCCAGACCAACCTGTTGGCCTTGAATGCGGCCATCGAAGCGGCTCGAGCCGGGGAACACGGCAAAGGATTTGCCGTGGTCGCCGCCGAAGTCCGCAAGCTCGCCGAACGCAGCCAGAAAGCGGCGGCCGAAATCAATCAACTCTCGGGCACCACGGTCAAGGTGTCGGAGCGGGCGGGCGAGATGCTCACGAAACTCGTGCCCGACATCCAGAGGACGGCGGAACTTGTGCAAGAAATCGCCGCCGCCAGCAAGGAACAGGACACCGGGGCCGAGCAGATCAACAAGGCGCTGGTGGAACTGGAGAAGGTCATTCAACAGAATGCATCTGCCTCCGAGGAGATGGCTTCGACGACCGAGGAACTTACCAGCCAGTCCGAACAGTTGGTAAGCGCTCTGTCCTTCTTCCGCACCGGAGACAGCGGCCATGTTGCGACGACTCGGGCCGCAGTCGCAAAACCGGTCAGGCACGTTGAAGCTCCGGCGGCCAAGGCCGGAAAGCCGGCGGGCCACGCAGCCCCACCGGCGAAAACGATGGCGGCCAAGGCCGGGGCCGGGGTCAACCTCCGGCTCAAAGACAAGGAGAAGGCCGATGACCTCGACAAAGAATTCGAGCGTTTCTAACCGGCTCCAGCGCCCGCCGCTGGCGGCGGGCGGAAGCCTGCAAACTGAGAAAAGGAGCCGATTATGAGCGTTAGCGAAATCACGGAGACCCGGCAGTATCTCACCTTCAAACTCGGCAACGAGGTGTTCGCAACCGATGTTGCCAAGGTGAGGGAAGTGCTGGATTTCACGACCATCACCGAAATTCCGAGGACACCCGACTTCATGAGCGGCGTGATCAACCTGCGGGGCAGCGTCGTCCCGGTGGTCGATCTGCGGCTCTGTCTCGATATGTCGAAAATCGAAAAAACCAGGAACACCTGCATTGTCGTCGTGGAGGTGGTGCTGGACAGCGAGTCCACCGTGCTCGGCGTGTTGGCCGATTCGGTGGAGGAAGTGATCGACCTGGAGCCGGAGCAGATTCAGCCGCCACCCCGGCTCGGGACCCATATCCGTACGGATTTCATCAAGGGTATGGGTAAGCGCGACACGCAGTTCGTCATGATCCTCGACATCGACCGCGTGTTTTCGGCCGAGGAAATGGCGGCGGTGCGCGCGCCGGAAAACAGCAAAGCAGTTGCCGCAGCGGCGGTGTCCGCGCCGGAAAGCGGCAAAGCGGTCGCTGTGGCGGCGGGCTAAGAGAGGGGACGGGCGGGGCGCGAGTCCCGCCCGCTCATCTTATGAGCGCTCGCGACGAAAGTATCTCCAGGGCGGATTTTGCCCGGCTGCGCGGTCTGATCTACGAGCGGTCGGGCATCACCTTGAATGATGACAAGAGGACGATGCTCGAGCTTCGCATCAAGCGGCGCTTGCGGAGCCTGAATCTCGACTCGTTCGGCCAGTACTGCGACTATCTGTTCGGGCCTCACGGCGAGAAGGAAGAACTCGTCCACTTACTCGACGTTGTAAGTACCAATAAGACCGATTTTTTTCGGGAGCCGGAGCATTTTGTGTTTCTGGCGCAGAAGGCGATTCCGGAACTCATGTCGCGCAACGCGAGCGGACGGCCCCTGTGGGTGTGGAGCGCCGGCTGCTCCACCGGAGAGGAGCCCTATACCCTGGCGATGGTGCTGAAGGAGTGGGAAGAAACGCACCGCGGCTTCCACTTTAGAGTGCTGGCCACCGATCTCTCCACCACCGTGCTGGCGAAGGCTGCCCGGGGAGTATTCACCGGCGAAGTGGTGCGTCCGGTGCCGGCGCAGTTGCAGCGAAAGTACTTTATGCGGAGCCGCGATCGCGACTCCAAAACCGTGCGGATCGTTCCGGAATTGCGGCAACTGGTGGATTTCCGGCGTTTGAACTTCATGGACGCCGACTTTGGCCTGGCGCAAAAAGTGGACGTGATCTTCTGCCGGAATGTGATCATTTACTTCGATCGGCCCACCCAGGAGCAGATCATGCAAAAGCTCGCCGCGCAACTTGTGCCCGGAGGGTACGCCTTCGTCGGACACTCCGAGACCCTGCACGATATGGACCTCCCGTTCGTGCAGGTGGCGCCGACCCTCTACAGGAAACAAAATGCCAGAAATTGACACCGAAGTGTCGGAAGTTTATCTGCACCCCGGAGAGTCGTACTTTGCCCGCCAACCGGCGATCATTCGTACGATTCTCGGCTCTTGCGTCGGCGCCACGTTGTGGAGCGCGAGGCTTGGCGTCGGCGGCCTGACCCACTCCCAACTGCCCCGCTGCCCGGCGAACTCGTCCGCCGCTCTAAGCCTGGCCGAGGGCCGCCGCTATGTGGATTTCGCCATTCGCGACCTGGTTCGGCAGTTTGACCAACTGGGCGCGGTGCGCGCGGAGTTGCAAGTCAAACTGTTCGGCGGCGCCGATGTGCTTCTGGTCAACGAAACCGGGTGGTCGAAACCCACCGTTGGAAAACTGAATTGCGAAGCGGCAATCGAGGTTGTACGCGCCGAGGGTTTTCAGGTAAGCGCGTCGAGTTTGGGAGGCACTTGCGGGCTGAACATCCGCTTCGACACCAGAACGGGTGAAGTGCGCTTGCGCCGCCTCGGCTGAATGAAATTCGGGGAAGTTAAGGACGAAAGAGAAACATCACAAGTCTAAGCCTATGAGCCGACCGAAAATTCGCGTACTGATCGTGGACGACTCCGCCGTGGTCCGGCAGACTCTGAGCGAAGTTCTGTCGAGCGATCCGGAAATCGAGGTCATGGCAACCGCCGCCGACCCTTTTGTAGCAGCGGAGCGGATCAGCGAGGAGGTGCCGGACGTGATCACCCTCGACATCGAGATGCCGCGCATGGATGGGCTCACCTTCTTGCAAAAGATCATGGCCCAGCATCCAATCCCGGTCGTGATCTGTTCCAGCCTGGCCGAGGAAGGCGCGCAAAGCGCGCTCAGGGCGCTCGAGTATGGGGCGGTCGATATCATCACCAAGCCTCGCTTGGGCAGCAAGCAGTTTTTGGAGGAGTCGCGGACCATACTCTGCCAGGTGGTCAAAGCGGCGGCTGCGGCGCGCGTGCAACCGATCCAGCCCCAGCGCGTGGTCGAGCCCAAGCTGACTGCGGATGCCATTCTTTCTCCCGCTACCCACGCCATGGCTGAGACCACGGAGAAGGTAGTGGCGATCGGGGCCTCGACCGGGGGGACGGAGGCGCTCAAGACCGTGCTGGAAACGCTGCCCTCCGATACTCCGGGCATCGTGATCGTACAGCACATGCCCGAGCTGTTCACCCGGGCCTTTGCCAACCGGTTAGACACCATGTGCAGCATCACGGTCAAAGAGGCGGAGTCGAACGACACCGTCCTGCGCGGACGTGCGCTGATCGCGCCGGGCAATCATCATCTGTTGCTGAAGCGGAGCGGTGCTCGCTATTACGTCGATATCAAGGATGGGCCTCTGGTTTGCCGCCACCGTCCCTCGGTCGACGTGCTGTTTCGTTCCGCCGCGCGCTACGCCGGACAAAACGCCGTAGGCGTGATTCTGACGGGAATGGGGGATGACGGCGCCCGCGGCATGCTCGAAATGAAACAAGCGGGGGCGATAACGATCGCACAGGATGAGGCCACGTGCGTGGTGTTTGGTATGCCGAATGAGGCCATTAAGCGGGGCGCGGTCGATGAGGTTCTGCCCTTGGAGGCAGTGGCGGGGGCGATCCTCACCCATGCGCGATGAAAAAGCTGCGCCAGGCAAACGGGGGGAACGAAGGCATGGAGTGTACTCAACCATGAAAGCAATGAGGGTGGTCGCCAGCGTCAGAATGTTTTCAAGCTGGCAGGACAAGTCGCGATGAGGGTTGGAACCACAGGGGAAGTTGTCTCCACGCTGGAGAAGGCAAAGGGCGAGCTTGAAGCGATGGCACGCATTGTCGAGAGCGAGATCGGATCGGTGGCGAGAGCCTTTGAAGGTCTTGCCGGGCATACCGATACGATCTTGGACCTGGCGGCAGCCATTGTCGGCCGGGTCGAAGATGAAGGTGTCAGTTCCATTCTGCCGAAGGTGCAAACCCTGGGTGCTGCGGCAAGAGGCTTCATCGCAGAGAGGCTGCAGGCGACTACCGGGATCCTGGAGATGGTGACCACGGAAGTGAAGCTGCTGGGTCAACTTACGGGTGTAGCTTGGAGTCAGGAGACGATTGCCCTTGAGATCAAGGCGCTGAGTGTGCTTACGAATATTGAGGTGGCTCGCCTCGGCACCATTGGCAGCGGTTTCCAGTACCTCGCGCGCGAGTTGGCTGACTTCTCGAAGTCGGTGGCCCAGGATACTCGAGAACTCGCGAGCCACACGGATGTCGGCAGGGCTGCGATCGAAGATGCGAGACGCGTGCTTTCGGCCGAACTTCCACGCCTGCGGGAGGAGTTGGCTCGCATTGAAGTCGACTTGGGTAATGCTTTGGCAATGGTGGACTCCAGCCTGGCCCAACTATCGAGGACGCCCATGCAATTCAGGACGGGCGTGGAGGATATCGCCCGGCAGATTGCCGGCGTGGTGGCCGCCATCCAAACGCACGATATCAATCGCCAGATGAATGAACATGTGCAGGAGGCGTTTGCGCTCATTTCCGCGAGAATGCGCGGTGCTGAGGACTCGGAAGATGGAGTCGCCCGGGAACTGCCTCGGGCCTACGCCGGCCTTACGATCCAGATTTATCAGCTGCGGAGTATCAAGGAAACCGTCGCTAACTGGACATCTCAAATCAGGGCGTGCATGAGCGGTATCCTGAAAGTAAGCGCAGGCGAGGTGGTCGGGATTGGCCCCGCAGTCCTGGAGCAGGAGCAGAAAGTGTCGTCCCAGCTTGCCCGCATCGAACTGCTCGAACGCGAGAGTCAGGGTTACAGCGAGAGAATCCAGCGCACTCTCGGAGGGCTTTCCAACCTCATGCAACTGGTCAGCGAACTTCTGCAAAGGTCAAAGTCTATCCGTGATCGCCTGCGGCTGCTCGCCTTCAACGCCATCATTGAAACCAGCCACTTGGGCACGCAAGCCGACGTGATCTTGGCGATATCCAAGAGTATCAAGGAAATTTCGGCGGCATGGAGCCAGATTACCGATCAATCCGGACACGCCATGCAAGAGATCCTGAATCTGGTGAAGCAGACGAACAAAGTGATGGAGGTCTTTTCACAAGCCCGCAATGAGGGCTTGCGTGAAGCTCAGGTGCAAACCAGGGCCGGTCTTGACAACTTACGGACCGCCGCCGAGTTCGCGGGCATGCAGGCCCAGGAGATGAAGGCCGCCACTGAGAAAATGCAGGTGAAGATTGCGCAGGTCGGCAAGACCGGCGATCTCCTCGATGCTTGTTTTGGCCGTGTCGACGCGGTGCTGACCGAGATTGAATCCGTGAGGCGCCAGTTGGAGATCGATCAACCGGATGTAAAGGAACGGTACGACGCGGCAGAAGTTGAACAGTTGTTTTCCGCGTCTTACACAACCGAACTGGAGCGCGACGTTCTGCGTGCAGCGCTCCGTGGAGGAGCCCTGCCGGTGGTTCAACAAATGGCCGCGGGGAACAGCGTTGAACTGTTTTGAGGTTGAACCTTTGAGATTGAATCTGGGGTTTCGGAAGTGACGGAATTTTCACACGATGGGGCATGAGGGCCAACCATGAAACGAATCTTAACCGTGGATGATTCAGCCAGCGTTCGGCAGATGGTCAGTTTTACCTTGCGCAAGGCGGCCTACGAAGTGGTCGAGGCGGTCGATGGTAAAGATGGCCTCGGCAAAGTCAGCAGCGGAAAATTCGACTTGATTATCACCGATCTGAACATGCCCAACATGGACGGCATCGAAATGATGGCCGCCATCCGCAAGCTGCCCGGGTACTCATTCACTCCCATGCTGATGCTCACTACCGAGTCGCAGGCGGAAAGGAAGGATGCGGGGCGCAAGGCGGGCGCAACCGGCTGGATTGTGAAGCCTTTCGATGCAGATAAGTTGATTGCGGTGATGCAGAAGCTGGTCAAGTAGGTCCTCCGCTGGACCGCACGAGAACTCGCGGCTTCAAGCCGCCTGTCGCTGGACCAGCCTGTCGACATGGATGGCTTGCGGGAACCGGTCGAAAACTCCCGCAGGCTGGGAGCCTTCCGATCCGGGGCGCAACCCAATGTCGGTGCTGTGATTGCTGCTATAGCGCACCTTAGCTTTTTTCTTCATAATCCGGGGTATGGCCCTTGTAGTCTTCCTCCGGGGTGTCAATGTTGGCGGACACAGGACATTTCGCCCAAGCATCCTCGCGCGAGAACTGAGCGGCTATGATGTCCTGAACGTGGGTGCTGCGGGCACCTTTGTTGTTCGTAAACCTGGATCTCGAGCAAAATTCCGTACTGCATTGCTTCGCAAGCTGCCGTTCGAAGCGGAAATTGTGCTGTGCGAAGGCCGCGATCTTATGCGACTGGAGATGGAGAATCCGTTTGGAGCTCAGCCATCACCCCCCGATGTTGTCCGGTTTGTCAGTATCCTGTCGAAAGCCGGGGGTGTCAGGGCGTCGCTTCCGGTCACGTTTCCCTCAGACGGGGAGTGGTTGGTGCGGGTGATTGCGTCCGAAGGGCAGTTCGTGTTCGGAATGTACCGTCGTCACATGAAGACAATCGGCTATCTTGGCCAGATCGACAAACTGTACGGCGTGCCCGCTACGACTCGGAATTGGAACACAATAATTGCGATCATACGAATGTTGAAGAGTCTCAAGGGCGGGCGCAGGGATTCTAATTGTTGAAATCAGATTGCATGTTTTGACCGTTGCGGTCATTGAGTGTAACCGAGATTTTGCGCCAAGTATCGGATCAAACGTTGGGGCACCCGGAGTGAACCCGATACCAAGTAGTCCCTCTCCCTATGATGTCAAACCGCTAAGCTAGCTTCTTTTCCCGCATAAAGCGAGACGCGGTGATCGACCGCGTCTCTTCTTTACCGCTCGATTTTTCCTCGGTCTATTGAGTGTTACTTGCCTAGATACCTCGCGACAACAAGGGCCGTGTTCAATTGTCCATGAGGCGCGAAGGACTCCACCGTTCCCGCTACAACAATCTTGTCATCGGACTGGATCGTGATTGCCGAAGCCATAGGCGTGCTTCCGCTGCCAAACGATGTCGTGACGGTACCACCGGATCCAAAACCATTGTCGAGTTGCCCCTGCGGGGTGTAGCGCACCAAGCCGAATGCTCCCTGGCTTGTGCTGGACACCGTCCCAACTTCGACAATCGAACCGGTCGATTCGAGAGCCATGCCCGCAGCGCTGACCCTGGGAAAACCAACAAATGGCGTTGACACCCCACCGTTCGTGCCGAACGCCGGATCGCCGATGCCGACGCTTTGATAGGCAAACGTGGCCAATCCGGAGCTTGGAACCGTCGGATCGTTAACGAGCGAACCGGCGGCAAGGATGTCACCGCTGGCGGCCAAGGCATGGCCGCTGTCCGGCGCCAACAACTGCCCATTGACTCCGAATTGTGCGTCGATCGCCCCTGAACTCGTCAGACGCGAGATAAGGCCGCCAAACACGAGGATCTCCCCGTTCGCGAGAACCTGGAGCGCACCGCTGCCCCCCGGAGGAAACGCGAAGCCGTTCGCTCCGAAAGTGGTGTCGACGGCGCCGTCGGTAAGCAATCGCGCGACCTCGAACTCTGTGTTGATGAGCGGCTGCACGCTGACCAGAATCCGGCCATCCGGTTGCAGCGCAAGTCCACTAATGGCGGTAAGGCTGAAAGTGACCGCGCCGCCGCTGCCAAAGGTCGAGTCGAGCTTGCCTGCGGTGGTGTATCGAACTACCTCGCCATTGGCGCTACTGACGGCGTTCGTTGTCACCAGGAGCTTGCCATCCGACTGGATTGCGAGTGCGCCAAACCCACCGAAGCTGACGGGGAGGAGAGCAACGCCCTTTGCGCCAAAGGTCTTGTCGAGGCTGCCGTTTGACAGGAAGCGCAACACGGCTGGAACCGTAAAATCATTGCCACCTGGTACTCCTCCAGCCACTACGATCTTGCCATCGCTTTGAATGGCCACACCACCGACAGAATAGGAGTTAGTGGTATTGCAATCACGGCTTGTTGCGAGGCGATGCCTCCATTGCCAAACGTCGAGTCAAGCTGGCCTGCTTGTCCGAAGGCTGAGGCCGTGACGGCGAGCAGGATTGCGCAGCAGTACAGTAGGGCGTTCGTGTTGGGGAATTTCGAGTTCATGGTGATCTCCTGGTTTGCAGATGCAAATGCTGTCCGCCGCTTTGGGCGTGCTTGTGATTGAACGGCACGACTTCAATGTTGTACTTCGTGAGGTGAGGTGGTCAGAGGCTTTTGTCGACCTTGGCAACCTCAGCCATGACCATACTGCTAGCCTGCAAAAAGATTGTCACTGGATTGTAAAAAGCGAGTCAAAAATTCGGCGTGAGGTTCGGACACACGTATTGGCGGGGTTTTGGCTGTGTCTCCATGCCTTCCGCTTTCTCCGGCCAGCGAGGCTGCGAATCCGCTTCTTGCCTTCTTCGATGCTATGAGCGCGTTCCTGCCAGAGGTGGTCAACAGTACAGTTCATGAGGTGGCGCATTTGCTGCTGCCCGATGTGATCGGATCGCCTCCCATTTGCCGACGATCCATCTCGAGTCGGAACAGCGAGCCGCTCGGCGCGAATTTTTCTGCCTTCGTGTCCCGCATGAGACAGTGTGTACTGCCGCACACGCTATACTTCGTATGCTTCGCACGGAAACGCTTTGTCTGGCCATTAGCTGGTTTGGTCCACACCTTGCTTCTCAATTTGCAGCGCCGGGTCCACAATTTATAGTTCAGTTTCCCGGCCAGAGGAATTATGAAGCGGTCGTCGATTGTGTGTGTGCGTGCCCTAGCCGTGGCCAGCGTCGTTGCGGTTCTGGGTGTGGGTGCGCTGGTGGTCTGGCGCAGTTCACAGGCAATCCGCTCCGCTTCTGAGGATGTTCGAGCCGAACGCGAGTTTCGATTTGTCGTGCAGCCGTTGCCACAACCAGTCAATGCGGGCTTCGAGCCGATCAGCTCGCCAGCCGTCTTTTTTCAGGCCGCCCGCTTTGAGGATCACCTTTATATTGCTGGTCCTGCCGGACTGCTGGAGTACACGCTGGAAGGCGCTCTGCTTCACCAATATGCGGTTGGCCGCGAGCTGCCGGGTTCGCCGCTGATAGCCCTCGCCACCGGCGTTCTCGCCGACGCGCACGAGCCTGAACTGGTCGTCGCCACCGCTAACGATGGTTTGCTCGCCTTCAACGGCCGCACGTTCCGCCAGATTCTGCCCAGCAACGGCGATGCCCGCGCTATCACCGCTATCTTGCCTGCTCCCTCCGGGCATCTTCTGTTTGGAACCAAGAAGCGCGGCGTGCTGGTCTACGACGGCAAGAAGATCACCGTTCTCCATCCCACACTCGATGCCGTCTACGTAACCTTCTTGGCTGGTAATGAGTCGGACTTGTGGGTCGGCACTCTGAACAACGGAGTGCTGCATTTCCACGCCGGCGCAACGGAGAGCTTCTCGGAAGCGCAAGGGCTTCCCGATCGCCAAGTGCAGTCGCTCGCAATTTCGGGCGACACGACCTACGCCGGCACAGCCACTGGCGTCGCCGTATTCAACAACGGCCGGTTCTCGCGCGTGCTCGCTTCCGGAGTCATGGCCACCGCGCTACTGGCCACGCCCACCCAGCTTTATGTCGGGTCTGAAGATCAAGGCGTGATCGTGATTCCTCTGGAAGGCCGCCGACCGAACCCGAATCAAGGCCCGGGTGCGGAATTGCCGGAAGTACGCCAGCTTTTCGCGTCGGGCGATATGGTGTTTGCCGTCGCCCGCAACGGGCTCTATCGCATGAATCCGCGCGCTTTCGGATGGCAGCGCGTTCTGGAAACGGGCTCTGCGGTCCTCACCGACCGGAACATCTCTGCACTTGCCGCCGATTCCACCGGACGCCTCTGGGTCGGCTACTTCGACCGCGGTCTTGATCTTCTGCCCGCCGACAGCCGCGTTACTCACATAGAAAATGAGCACGTGTTCTGCGTGAACCGGATCCTGCCTGACGCCAAGAATGGCGCCATCGATGTTGCCACCGCTAACGGGCTGGTTCGTTTCGACGATTCCGGAAGCGAGCAGCAGGTGCTGACGCGCGCCGACGGCCTGATCGCCGACCACGTCACCGACGTCGCCGCTTACCGCGACGGGCTCGTCCTTGCGACTCCCGCCGGCCTTACTTTCCTCGATGCCAGCGGTGCGCGCAGCATGTACGCGTTTCACGGACTGGTCAACAACCACGTTTATGCGCTCGGCGTTTCCGGGGATGAACTCATGGCCGGCACGCTGGGCGGCCTGTCGGTACTGAACAAAGGCAACGTCACCGCCAACTACACCACCACGTCGTCAAACCTGAAGCACAACTGGATCACTGCCGTTGTTCCTGTCGGCTCGGAGTGGATGGTCGGCACGTACGGCGCGGGCGTTCTTGGCCTCGACCGCTCCGGGCATTTTCATTCTTTTGAAGTCGGCTCCGGCCAGTTTGAAGTCAATCCCAACGCCATGCTCGTCACTGCGAGTTACGTGCTCGCGGGAACCCTGGGACAGGGTTTGTATCTCTACGATCGCCAATCTGCGCGGTGGTCGGCGATTCGCGATGGCCTGCCGTCGTCGAACGTCACCGCGCTCGCCGCCGCTAACGGCTACATCTACATCGGTACGGATAACGGTCTGGTCCGCATACCAGAGCAAAAGCTGCACCTATGAAAAAAGCGTTCTTACCAGTCCTTATTGTTGTCTTGATCGCGGCTACGGCGCGGCTCTTCGGCGACGCAGGCATCCTCATCCCGCGCGACAAACAGCAGCCCAACGCCGCCATCCTTTCGCTCGAAGAAATGGAGATCACGGTTCACATCAATAACGGCGATGCCCGCGTGTTTGTGCGCCAGGTCTTTGCCAACCACACCGGCGCGATCGAGGAAGGCAACTACATTTTTGCGCTGCCCAGCCACGCCACCATTTCCGACTTCGCCACCTGGGACGGCCCGGTGCGCCTGCCTGCCGTGATCCTCGAACGCAAGCGCGCCGAAGAAATCTATAACCAGCTCAAGCAGCAGTCGATCGACCCCGGCCTTCTGCAGATGGGTGAGCGTGGCTCGGAAGAAGCCAAGCGAACGTCGGTGTTCAGTGCGCGCATTGTGCCCATTCCGGCCTATGGAACCAAGCGACTGGAAATCGAGTATCACGAGTCCATCCCGGTTGAAAATCTCAAGTCGTACTTCGCGATTCCGTTGCGCCCTGACGCCTATCAAGCCCAGGCAGCGCGGCATCTGAAAATCAATTTCGAGTTGCACACGGCGCACGCGATTCGCAACTTCCAGGCGGCAGCCCAGACGTTCCCTCTGCAGCTCGATCAGAACACAGCCCATCTGGTGCAGGGACACTTCGAAGGGGAAAACGTCAACCTTGGCGAGGACTTCGTCGCCACCTATGATCTCGACCCTGCCGCGTCCGACACGCTGCAACTGCTGACCTACAGAAACCCCATCAGCGGCCGGCCCTCGCCGACAGAAATGGCGCCGGTCCGCAGAACCAACGAACCGGGCTTCTTTGAAGCCGAGGCGCTGTCGGGCTTTGGCTCTGCGGGTGCGCCGTCGGCTGGCGGGGCCAGCGGAGTGCCAAAGACGGTGATCGTGCTCTTCGACACGTCACTGTCGATGCAGTGGGAAAAGCTGGAGCGCAGCTATCAGGCGCTGGAGACTCTGCTGCACACGCTGCGTCCAGCCGATCACTTTGGGTTGGTGCTGTTCAATACCGAAACACAGGTAGTGCCCGTCGGCGCCGCCGATGCCAGCAGTGTTCAGCACGCCATTGATGCGGTTCGCGGCAGCCGTCTTCGCGGCGGCACCGACCTGCAGCGTGCTCTCGAAACCGGGCTGCAGCAGGCCTCGGCGCCCGGTGCGGGCAATACCTATCTTGTCATCCTGAGCGACGGCGGAGCGACGCGCGGGCCCATTCAGAATGGCAAGATCGCCTCGTGGTACGCGTCGGCATGGAAGCAACTCCCCGACACGCAACGCCCGCGCACTTACATCCTCGCCGTCGGAGACGACGCGAACCTGCCGCTCTTCCGCATGCTCGCTCGCCAGGATGGCCTGCTCGAACACGTGCTCTCGACCGAGCCGATGGAATTCAAATTGAACTCGTTCCTCTCCAAGATCGGCCGCAGTCCTATCGGCCAGCTTGAACTCTCCGTTTCGCCGGAGCCGGCGGTAGACACCGTCTACCCGCTGCAAGCCGCCACGTTCTCCGGATCGCTCGCCTCGTGGGTGGGCCGGTATCGGACGCCGCAGCAGAACGTCAGCTTTACGGTTCATGGCGTGCGCGACGGAGCGGCGTTGCAGATGACGGGCAAAACGAATCTGCCGAAAGAATCCTTCGATCACCCGCAGCTGCCGCGTCTGTGGGCCCGGGCCCGCGTGGATGCCCTGCTCGAAAAGATCGAGCGTGACGGCGAAGACCAGGCCACGATCGACGAAATCATCCGCCTCGCGCGCCAGTACAAATTCGTCACGCCCTACACTTCGTTTCTGGCCGTGCCACGGGCGCTGCTGCGTCCCCGCGTCATACGCCCCGGCGACCCGATTCTCCGCGTCAAGACCGACGAGTCCATCGTCTCCGTGGTCGCGCTGTTTCCGTTCGGGCTGGTGCAGCCGCTCCGCTATCTCTCAGCGGAAGATGTCTGGCAAACGCGTTTTCTGGCGCCAACCGACATGCAGGACGGCACCTACAGCGTGCGCCTTATCCTGCGCGACAAAGTTGGCCATACCTATCGCGAGTCGAAGACGTTCGTCATCGCCAGCAAGCCGCCGGTCGTGCAGGTCAAACTGGAGCGCAAGCGCTTCCAGCGCGGGCAGACCATTGATTTGAAAGTCAGCGCCTCGGAAAGCACGCGCACCCTGGTCGCGCGCATGGACGGCGCCGTGCCGGTCGCGTTGCACTGGGACGCCAGGGCCGGCGCCAATACCGGAGCGCTCACCATTCCCGAGCAAGCCATTCCCGGCACTTACAAGTTGACCGTGACCGCCGAGGACATTGCCCACAACATTGGAACGCAGGAGGTGCCGATTGAAGTACTTCCTTGAATCATCGTCGCGGCGCATGCGGGTTACCGCTCTCACCGTCTTCTTTGCCGCCGTCTTCGGAGCTGTCGCCGCGCTCGGCGAGCTGCCCTCGTGGATTCGCAACATTGACGCCAGCACCGCGCTCGAAGGCGTCTTCTTCCGCATGATGTCGCTGCCGAACGGCGCCGTGGCATTTCGCCGGCCTCCGCGCGAGACGCGTCCGGCGCTCGGCGACTTGATCAAGTCGCAGCCGCACGACGCGGACCTTTACTCTCTGCGCGCTCTCGAAGACGAACAGCAGCTCGACTTCACAGCCGCCGAGTCGGATTGGAAGGCATACGCGGACAACGCTTCCGACAAAATCGGCGCGCAACTCGCGCTGGCTGATTTCTATCACCGCCGCCTTCGCCCCGCCGACGAAATCCAGACGCTTGCGCTCGTGGCAAACGCCGCGCCCCTCGCGGCCGAGAAGCTTACGGCTCCCGCCCAGCAGCATTCCTGGGAGGCGTTTGAGCGCATCTTTGGCGTGATTCAAGCGCAGGGACTGCCGAAAGAAGCTTCCATCGCGCAATATCGCGCCTGGATCGCTCGTTATCCCGACGAGCCTTCGCTCTACGCGCGCTTCCTGCAGTTCCTTGTCTCCGAAAAGGAATATTCCGCCGCTGGAGACCTCATCGCCAGTTATCGCAAGCAATTTCCCAACGACCAAATCTTTCCGGTAAAAGCAAAGGCGATGGTCGAGTACCGGCGCGGCTCCGTGCGCGAAGGCCTCTCAGTCTACGAGCAGAGTTTCCAGCCGTTGTGGGATCCGCAGCTCGTCAAAAGTTACTTTGATCTCCTGCGCGATACGCAGAACTTGCGCAAGTTTCGCGACGATGCCCACGCCGCGCTCCTTGCCAACCCCGAGGATTTGAACGCCACCGCCCGCACTTTTTATTACTACCAGCAGCAGGGCAAGACCGACGTCGCGCAGCAGGCCATCGCCGATTACCGCCTGCACAAGGAAGCCGCTAAGTCTCCGTGGACGTTGCAGGAGCTCTATGTCTGCGCGCGCCTGCTCGAAGACATTCATTTCTATCCCGAGTCGGCGCGCTATTACTTTGCGCTTTACAACAGCAACGGCATGCCGGACGCGCAGGAGAAGGCTATCGCCGGCCTTACCAGTCTTCTGCTGACCGCGCCGGAAACGCCCATCCGTCTCGGCTCCGGCGAGCTTTCCATGTATCGCGATATCGCCACTATCGATCAAGGCCCCGGCTACCTGAACGGAATTCTTTCGCTGATCCTCAATACCACCCAGCCCGCGTCGCATTATTCCGAGGAGGAGCAGCGCGCTGTGCCGTACTTTCACCGCTCGCGCGCCGCAGAGCTGCTGGCTTTGCTGGATAACAAGTTTCCGAACTCCGCCGAACGCCCTGCGCTGCACGCGCAGTTGCTCGATTACTACGCCACTGCGGGCGAGAGCGACGCCGTCGCCGTCATCCAAGGCGGACGCGACTTCCTCGCGAGCTTTCCCGATGCCTCCGAACGCACGACCGTCGCCCTGCTCATGGCCGACGCCTACGCGCGCAAAGGCGACACGAGAAACGAATTTGCGATCTACGATTCGGTTCTGCAGGAACTCTCCGCCAAAGCGCAGAACGTCCCGCTCGGGTCGGCTGAAGGAGCCTGGGATTCCACCAACAACTACACGCCGCCCGCGGCCAACACGAACGCGATGAACGCGCCCGAATCGGCAGGCGACGAAAGCGCGGAAGCCGGTGAAGGCGAGGAAGGTGAGGGAGCCGAAACAGCCGACCAGAACGTAGCTCCGCGCCATCGTGCCAGCGAATCGTTCCAGGTGAACGCAACCGCCAAGCCCACGCAGGCGCCCGGCGCGCGTTCGCCAGAATACGCGCGTGTGCTGGAGCGTTACCTGGCGCGCTTAGTGGAAATGAAGCAAATCCCGCCTGCACTCGGCGTCTTGCGCCGCGAAATCGATCGCAATCCCGACGACCCCGGCCTTTACGAGCGTCTCGCGGTTTTCCTCGATCAGAACAGGCTGGGCACCGAGCAGGAGGAAGTCTATCGGCGTGCCATCGCCCGCTTCTCCGACAAGTCGTGGTACGACAAGCTGGCTCGCTACTACCTGCGCTACAAGCGCGATTCCGAATTCGAGCAGTTGACGAAAGACGCCATCAAGAGTTTCCAGGGAAGCGAACTGGAGCGGTACTTCTACAACGTGGTCTATGGCAGTCCCGCACTGTTCCTGCGCTTGAACCAGTACGCCCACCAGCGTTTCCCGCACAACCCGGTGTTCGTGCGCAATCTGCTCTCGGCGTATGACGCGCCGCCCACCCGCGATCCCGCCGCATGGGAAGCACTCTTGCGGCAGCACTGGTTCGAGGAGCCCACGCTCCGTAACGAGTTCTTCGAGTATCTATCGCGCACCGGCAAGCTCGAATCGGAACTCGGCGCCATTCGCCAGAGCGCGCCCGACGCCGCCAGTTGGGAGAAGAATCCCGCCGCGGCCGACTTTCTTGCCTACGCGGACCTATGGCGCTCGCATTTCGAAGAGAGCGCGCCGGTGCTGAAGTCGCTCGCCGCGCAGTATCCGGCAGAGGCGGAGATCGCGCACACTGCATCGTCGGTCTTTCGCTCGCTCGCCTACTTTGAGGCGGCCGATACCGCCATTGCCGCCAAGATCGAAGACAACCTGCTGCAGGCGAATCCCACCGACACGGAAATCATGGCGCGCATCGGCGACATCTATGCCGACCGTGAACAGTTCGCACAAGCCGCTCCATACTGGGAGCGCATTCCGCAGGTTGCTCCGGGCCAGTCCGGAGGCTACCTCGAAGCCGCCACCATCTATTGGGACTATTTCGATTTCGACAACGCCATGCGACTGCTCGGCAAGGGCCGCGACCGTCTCGCCGACCCAAGCCTGTACGCCTACGAGGCTGGAGCCATCTACGAAAACCAGCGCGACTATCCGCACGCCATCGACGAGTACGTAAAGGGTGCGCTGAGCGGCGCTCCCGAATCTTCGGCTGAACTTCGTTTGCTCGAACTGGCGCGCCGGCCGAAATTCCGCGACCTGGTCGACCAGAGCACGGCCAAGCTGGCATTGCCGCCGAATCCATCCATGGCCGCAGTCAATCTGCGCGTGAAAGTTCTTGAGGCACAGAATCGCAAGCAGGAGATGGCGGAGTTCCTCGACTCCATCGCCAACGCGACGACCTCCATCGAGCAGGCCGAGGACATCGAAACCCTGGCACAGCAGAAATCGCTCGAACGCGTCCGCCAGCACGCGCTCGAAAAGCAAGCCGCGCTGACCACCGACCCGGTCACGCGCTTGCAACTTCGCTATCAACTGATCCGTCTCTACGAGGGCCGCAAGGATTTCACCGCGGCCCAGAAGAACGTCGAAGCGCTCTACCACGACAATCCCAAGATTCTCGGCGTCGTGCGCTCCACCGTCGATTTCTATTGGCGTATGAAGATGCAGCCGCAAGCTATTGCCGTGCTGCTGCAAGCCGCAAAGGATGCCTACCCCGCACTCAGCACGCAATTCACGTATGAAGCCGCGCGCAAGCAGACCGATGCGAAACAGTTCCAGCCGGCGCGCGACCTGCTCACCGGGTTGCTGAAAGACTCTCCCTACAACGGCGAGTACCTCGCCGCCATGGCCGACACTTACGCACAGGCCGGCGACGACAAGGGCCTCGAGCAGTTCTATCTCGACAAGATCGCGCTCTTCCGCAACGCGCCGCTTCCCGCCGACGCGCGCAAGGCGGAGATCGCCACTCTGCGCCGCGGCGTCATCCCCGCGCTCACGCGCATGAACAACTACTCCGGCGCGGTCGATCAATACATCGAACTCATCAACAATTTTCCGGAAGACGACACGCTGGTAACCGAGGCCGCGCTCTACGCGTTGCGTTATGAGCGGCAGCAGCAGCTTATCGACTTTTACGCCAAGACCGTTGCGCAGTCTCCGCGCGACTATCGCTGGTCGATGGTGCTGGCCCGCACACAAACGAATCTTGAAAACTATCCTGCCGCCATCGATACTTACGCGAAGTCAATCGCGATCCGCCCCGACCGCGTGGATCTCTATACCGCGCGCGCCGGACTCGAAGAACGCCTGATGCGCTTCGACGAAGCTGCGGCGGACTACGAGCGCATCTATCAGCTCGCCTACAAAGATCCGCAATGGATGGAGAAGGTTGCCACGGTGCGCGCTCGTCAGGGTAAGACGAAGGAAGCAGTCGCTGCGCTGCAAACGGCGTTGATCGAGGGCCGTCCTGAAAATGCCGGCAATTACTTCGAAGTCGCGCGCCGCTTGGGGAACTGGGGCATGCTTGACCAGGCGCGCAGCTTCGCCGAACAAGGCGTGAACAAGGCCGGAACGGACCTGCTCGCCAGCGCCGAACACCACGCGGGGGCGCGAATCTACGTCCGCATCATGACGCGTTTGCGTCAGCACGAACAGGCATATACCACGCTGCAGAAGGCGCTCGCCGACTCCACTGCCACTCTGCCCGTTCTCAAGGAACAGATCGAAAAAGAGGGAGTCACGGGCATCACCGACGCGCAGTGGCGCGAAAATCAGCGGCGCATGCGCACCGAAACCGCGCGAAACGGCATGACCGGGGCTTTGCAGGAATTGGGCAGCGCCGTGAACACCTACTTCACGCCGGAAGAGCGGCTTACCTTCTCGCATTTTGCCGAGTCGAAACGTGCCGGCATGAACGCTGCCGATCTCGAGAAGTTCGCCATCCCGCTCGCCGAAAGTGCCGCCCTCGCTGACCAGGAAGAGCACTGGCGGTTTGATCTGATCATGCAGCAGACCGGGATGCCGAATTTCTACAGCAACGTGCGACCCTTCGTCGACTTGCAGCGCCGCCGCGGCCGCTTCGCCGAGTTGGCTTCGCAAATGGAGCAGTTTGCACAAGCTGTGCCGCCTCTGCAGCGAAGCACGCCGCTGTTCGCCGCAGCCGACGCCTATCGTTCCGCCGGCGACGAACAGAATGAACTTCGCATCCTATCCAACTTCTCCAGCGGTGGCCTCGACACAACCCGGACGCAACGCTACTTCCAGTTGCTGCTGGCGCGCCAGCCGCAGGAGCTCGTCCACGTTGCATCGAATTGGCGCAGTCCTTACAGCCAGCCGGCCACCGACTATGTCGTCGCACACGGTAGCGCCCAACTTGCGCACACGGTCGTACAAATGCGCGGACAATCCCGTCCGCCCGTCTGGAGCAAGTCCTACAATGCGCTGGTCGGCCTCTACTTCTCTGAGCCCACGCCGGATATCAACAACGCCTTCCTCGCCGCGCTTGGGGACGATCCAATCGGTGTGCGCCTGGCCAAGCCCGTCGATCGCGCGCAGCAACTCGCCGGCAACACCTGGTATTACTACGGCTCGCGCTACGGCGAATACCTCGGCATGTCGAAACTCGGCAATCCTGACGATTTTCTGCCTGCGATTCTGGAGGAAAGCCCGGCGAGCGCTTCCGGATACCTCACCCTCGCCGACTACTACCTCAGCGCGGGCGAAACCAAGCACGCTATCGCCGAATACGAGCACACGCTAGAACTCGCTCCCAACCGCCCCGATGTGTACGACAGCCTGGCCGTTGCCTACTACAAGCAAGGCGACCGCGCCGCGGCCCTGGCGCAGTGGAAGCTGGCGTTTGCCACACTGTCGAAGCAACTCGACAGTAAGCGGGTTCCTGAGAGTTTCTGGCGGGACTTCGGACGTACCTGCGATCAACTTCGCACGAGGCACCTCTTCCCAGAACTCAAGCCCGATGCGGATGCAATCGTTCGCACGCATCTCCGTCGCAACGGAACGTGGCGCTCGAACGCCATGCTGCAGCCCGCCTACGCCGCCATCGGGGACCCAGCGTCTGCGACAGCCTGGTTGCTCGACGCCGCCTCCTCCGCGCAGGATCCGGCGCACGTCCTGGCCGATGTTGCCGATGCTTCCTGGATCCCGCTGGCGCAGCGCGCCGCAATCTATCAGCGCATTCTGCATTTCAAGGAAGACGCGGCCGGAAAGCTCACCGGCTTCGAGCGCCAATATGCCGAGGAGGATCTGGCTTCGTGGCAGGTGCGCTGGATTCGATACCTGGTTCGCACCAAGCAGTACCAGGCTGCCGCTGCCGCAATTGTTGCGCTCCCCAAAGAGACTCGCGATGCGCAAGCAGCCACGCTGGTCCCGCTCGATCTGCGGGTGGCGGCGCAGCTTGGAACGCTGGACTCGATGCTCGCCGCCTATCGCGCCGAGCCGCAAACCGCTCCAGCGGCGGAGGTCCTACGCAATGCCGCGCGCAAGCTGTTTGAGGCCGGTGATAAGCAATCGGCGCGCAAGATTCTCGAACTCGTCTTCGCCCGCGAGATCGAAGGCCACAACCTGGTCGCCACCAACTTCCTCGGCCTGGCTGAAATCCGCCTTGCTGCGGGCGACACTGCCGGCGCGCTCGATCTGTTGCGCCGCCTGGTCGTGGTGGTCGGCAATCCGTTTGAAAACCTCGATCCGGCGGCTGCCCTGCTGGAAAAAACCGGCCACAACGCGGAAGCCATCGAATTCCTCGACCAGCTCGTGAAATCCGCGCCTTGGGAGCCTTCGTATCGCCTGCGCCTCGCCAAGGCGAAACTTGCGGCCAAGGATGCTGCGGCCTCCCAAGCTTCAACCCAGGCGCAAGATTCTCTCGCGGCGATCGCCTCCGGTCCATCCACTCCATACGACCTGCGCCTCAAGGCCGCTGTCGCGCTCGCTGGCCGTTCGCATTCCGATCTCGGCAGCGGTGAACTCAATCTGCTTGCCGGTCCCGCTGCCGCGATCACCACCGCTGCGGCCGACAAATTCTATTTCTATGACGCTCGTGTTCGAGCTGCACAGAACGTCGCCGACCCGAAAACCAAGATTCAGCTGCTCAGTCACTGTGTCATCGATTTCCCGCGCCGTGACGAAGCTCGCATCCCGTTGTTCCAGGCTGCGGCAGCCGCGCAGTCCAACGAATACGCGCTGGGAGTCATGGAGCCTCTGTTCCAGACGCAGTTCTTGCGTACCTATGTGCCCGAGGGCGGCGTTGCGGGCGCCGAAGAAGAGCAGATCGTCAGCTCGGGCGATGAGGAAGACGCGAGCGAAGAATCCAGCGCGCCGGCAACCGCCGCCGTCAAGCTCTCGCGCGCGCAGCAGGCGCAGATCGCGCAGATGATCGGCGACACGATGATCCGTCTCAACCGCCTCGCGGACGCCGTCTCCTACTACCAGACTGCGCGACAACTCGAGAGCGCCGCCGCTGTCCGCAAAACGCTCTACCGCAAGATTGCCGACGCAAAGGCATCGCTGCGCATTCAACAGCAAAACGCGGCGCGCCAGCCAATCCTGCATGAACCGCTTGAACAGGACCGCGTCGTTCGGCCTCAACTCGTCGCGCGCGTCACTCCCGCGCCCAAAGCCGCAACTTCGAAAGGAGGCGTGAAACAATGAAGCGCTTCTTCATTTTCTCGGGCATCGCCGTGACCTGCGCCGCAATTGGCTGGATAACGTATCTCGCCGCCGCGCCTGCGCCGCCACCGCTCTCGAAATATGTTCCCGCGGGACCGCTCGTCTATCTGGAGGCGAACGACTTCTCCGCGCTGCTCAGCGATTGGAATTCTTCTCCTCAGAAGAAGCAGTGGCTCACGAGCGACAACTACGAAGTCTTTTCGCGCTCGCGCCTCTTCCTGCGTCTCAAAGGCGCCAGCGACCAGTTCGCCGCCGCAGCCGGACTTCCACCCGACATGAATTTCCTCTCGCAAGTTGCCGGCGAACGCAGCGTTTTCGCGCTCTACGATATCGGCAACTTGCAATTCCTGTACATCACGTACCTGCCCTCGGCCAAATCCATGCAGACCACGTTGTGGCAAGCACGCTCGAAGTTCGAGCCGCGCAGCGCCGGTGGCGTGAGCTTTTATCTGCGCCGCGATCCCCAGTCTCAGCGCGAAGTCGCCTTCGCAGTCTCGGGAGACTACTTGCTGCTCTCGACGCGTGAAGATCTCATGGCCGGCGCGCTGCAACTGATGTCCGGCAAGCAGGACCGTACCGTCGAAGGCGAGCGGTGGTGGGCGCAAGCAACCGCTGCCGCCGGACAAGCCGGCGATCTCCGCATGGTGCTCAACCTCGAAGAACTGGTTCCGAACGGCTATTTCCGCACCTATTGGGTGCAGCAGAACATTACCGGCCTGAAACAATATTCGGCATCCGTTTCCGATCTGTTTCGTTCAAGCAAGCAATATCGGGAAGAGCGCGTCTTGATCAAGAAAGAAGAGCCAAAACAAGCGTCTTCACCCGATGGCCCGGCGGCCGCAGCCGAAGTTGTACGCCTTGTGCCCAGCGAGGCTGGTGTGTACGAGGCCGAAGCAAACCCCACCTCCGACGCCGGTTTGGCTTTGCTTGAAACCAAGCTCCTGGCACCGCATTTGGGCCCGGTGCCACCGTCGCAGGTTGCGCCGCAGGTGCAGCTCACTTCGGGCGAACAAGGCGGCGGCTCCGATCTCGAAACGCGCATTGACCAGGCTCCCGGCGAGCGCCCCGTTGCTCAACAATCCGTCTCGCCGCTGAAGGAACTGCTCGACAAAACTCCTCTGTTGGCGTCGCTCCAGGTGCAATCCACAGCGCCCGACCAGGCAGGTGTATTCGTCCGGATTCACTCCGCTGTGATCCTGGTCGCGGGATCAGAGTGGAACCAAGCTGCCGTCCAGTCTGCGCTCACGGATTTCGTTCGTCCCGGTCTCACCGCGAGCCAACTCGGCGTCGGCTGGCAGCAGAGGGCCGGATACCAGGAACTCGATGGCCTGTGGCCACTGGTTGTGTCGGTCCGCGGCAAGTACTTATTGGTCAGTGACGACACGCGGTTGGCGGAAGCCATCCTCGCGAACTTCAGCCGTAAGTCCGATCGCAGGCCTGCCGACTTGCTCGCGGGATTCAATCACCAACAGGAACGCGCCAACTTTGCGCGCTTCTCCAATGTTGTCGACCGGCCCAGTGCAAGCGTCGCCGACGCTGAGAACCGCAGAGGTGAACCGCAATTCTTCTCCAGTAACTTGGCGAGCGTTAGCTCGACATTAGCCGCGGTTTCGGCCGAAAAAATCGAAGTTCGCACCGAGGGAAACAAAGAACGACAGACCGTGATCTACGAGTGGGCGCAATGAGGCACATCGCGCTTCTCACTTGTGCGTTGCTGCTGGCATTACTCCCCTCAAGCGGCCGCGCCGGACCTGCTGCGCCTGATCGCGCCAAAGGCGCGGAGTCGAGCCTGTTTGCGCAATCCGCCGCAGAAACGCTGAACCGCGATTTCCCCAGCCGCGACATTTCTTTCCTCCTGCTCGACGCTCGCACTGGCCGCGTGCTGACGTCGCGCTGGGATCGCCTCGACTCGCCCATTCCGCTGGGCTCGCTCGTGAAGCCTTTCACCGCGCTGGCCTACGGCGAGCAGCACGATTTCCACTATCCTGCCCACACCTGCCGTGGCACTGCCACCGGATGCTGGCTTCCTCGCGGGCACGGTGAAGTCGGACTCACTTCGGCGATCGCCTACTCCTGCAACTCGTACTTCCGAATGCTCACCGCAAATCTGACCGCTACAGATGTCGCGCCAATTGCGGCACGTTTCGGAATCGATCCTCCGGACCGCGACGCGACCGGCCCCGCCCTTATGGGAATTGGCAGCCGCTGGCGAATCTCTCCACCTCGGATGGCGCGGGCATACCTCGAACTCATTCGGCGCCGCGAACAGCCGGGTGTTCGCGAGATCCTGGCGGGAATGGCGCAGTCGGCGCAACACGGAACCGGCACCGATGTTGACCGCGCTCTTCCGTTTCCTGACGCACTCGTAAAGACCGGCACGGCGCCCTGTACGCACTCGCCGCGTGCGCCCGGCGACGGCTTCGTCGTGGTCCTCACGCCTGCCGATCAGCCCCAAATCCTGCTGATGGTCCGCGTCCACGGAGTTCCCGGCGCGCAGGCTGCGAAAACTGCCGGCCAGATGCTGCGCCGGATCGAGGGCAGGTTCAAGGAATGAGCAATGACCGCTAGATACGCATGAAGGCCGCCGTCAATCCCACTCTCGAATCAGCTCCAAGCGGATTTCGCGAGCCTGTCCTCGCGTTCGTCACCGCTCTCGTTTTCATCTCGTCTTGCTCACTCGGTTTCTCCCAAACTGCGCCTCCTGACTCGGCGGCTCGTAGCGTCCGCATCGGAGTACTTGGACTTTTTCATCCACGCCAACTCACGGTTAGCGCGCCCCCGGGGCACACGCTCGTTGTGCGCGCTGGCGACGAACGCATTGTGCTGGAGTTTAGCTCCGGCGTGCATACCGCAAGCGTCCGGCTCTCAGGAAGCGAGATTATTCTGCAATCGGGACTGCGGACTGTGCGCGCATCGACTCTCACGGTCGCGGGACGCAAGAACGAAACCTCCGACTTCATTCTCGCTGTTCCAAGGAAAATCACTCGTCATTATCGCGGCACCCTTGAAATTCGCCAGTCGGCCGGCCATCTACTTGCCATAGTTACGATGGACCGTGAAACTGCCGTCGCCTCCATCGTGGCCGCCGAGAGCACGGCTGAGACGCCATTCGAGGCACTCAAAGCGCAGGCGGTTGCGACTCGCTCGTACTTGGTCGCCAGTCGCGGACGCCACCGCGATTTCGATTTCTGTGACACCACCCATTGCCAGTTCCTGCGCGAGCCGCCCGAACCCGGCACACCAGTCGCGCAAGCCGTCGAGGCCACGCGCGGCATGGTTCTCGCCTACGAATCCGAGCCGTTCGCCGCCATGTACACGCGGAGCTGCGCCGGACGCACGCGCACGCCCACGGAACTGGGCCTCCCCGCGAGCACGTATCCTTATTACCCTGTCGAATGCAAGTACTGCCGCGAGCATCCGGTGCGTTGGTCGAGTCTAATTTCTGCCGAAGATGCAGCAGCGCTCCGCAGCTCCAGCGAGCCCGCCCGCCTCCGCGCTGCGCGCCGCCTTGGCTGGAACACGATTCCCAGCAATGACTTCATCGTGAAAAAGGAAAACGGTCGGATCCTGGTCGAAGGGATCGGACAGGGCCACGGCATCGGCCTATGCCAGTCGGGAGCCAAAGCCATGGCCGCCGACGGAGCAGATTTCCGCCAGATTCTCAGCCACTACTATCCGAACACCGCCATCGTCAGCGTCCAAACGGACGCCGATTCTCTTTCACAGCAACGCAAGACTGTTTCGCCCCCTGAGTTGCTCTTTTGAAGGTGACTTCGGCAACTCGAGAACTGATTTGTCACTCACCAAAGAAATATTGCCTCCAACTCTTTCGGCAAGATTCTCAGCCATTTACTTTGTCTGTCGCCGCCGAAATGCCGGGAACAAAATAACCACCCGACGGCTCTAACGTTAGTAGCAGAGGCAGACTATGAAGATCCACTGGCACGCATTATTGGCAAGTCAGAAGAGATGGCTGAAAACGGGATGGCTTGTTACAGCTGTCATAGTCGCAGTTTATGGCGGCCTCATCCGGCCTTCGCAGGCCTTTCGTGGCGTTGCGATGGAAAGAACCACGGCACTGGCCGCAATTGAACGCAACCGCCATTGGCTGGTACCGCTGCCGCAATCAGTGGACAACGCCACACTAGCAGCGGGTATCGTCGGGGGAGTTCCGGGAGGAATCGGAACCCACGCGGCTCCGATGACCTATTTGTCCACATCCGATGGACTAGCTGATCGCAAACTCGTCCGCACATCGTCAATCGACCTGCTCGTGAAACATCCCGCGGAAGCAGCCGAGAAAATCCGCTCACTGACCGAGCACGTTGGAGGATTTCTCGTTAAGTCGCAAACCAACGGTGCCCAGGATGCTACGAACGCCTCGCTAACAATCCGCGTGCCGGCCGCTCGCTTTGTAGAAGTGGAAGCCGAAATTCGCAAGCTGGGCTTGCGGGTGGAAAACGAGCAAATGGAGGCGGAGGATGTGACAAGGCAATATGTCGACCAGCAAGCCCATTTGCGCAATTTGCGCGCGGAGGAGGCCCAGTACTTGGCCATTCTGAAGCAAGCGAAGACTGTAAAGGACACGCTCGATGTCAGCGAAAAGCTGAATGGAGTGCGGGGTGAGATCGAGCAGCAGCAAGCGGAATTTGAAACACTCTCCAAACAAGTGGAGACAGTTGCAATCACCGTGTCATTGCATTCCGAAGCAGAAGCGAATTGGTTCGGGTTCCGCTGGCGGCCCGCCTACGAGCTCAAGCTGGCGGTGATGCAGGGCCTTGAAGGTCTAGCGGACTACGCTACGGCCATGTTTTCGTTCGTCTTCTATCTGCCGGCGATCCTGCTGTGGCTCGTCACGGTCCTTGTCGGAACTGCGCTGGGGTGGAAAGCCCTCCGCCTTGGAGCACGAGTGCTGTTTACTGGAAAGAAACCTGCGGATGTACCTGCCTAAGTGGAGGTGAATTCCAGTGTGTGATCTCGATCACTGACGGAGTTCGACTCTCGCCAGCAGCCTATGCAAAAGACCTCAGTCCAAGATCATTGTCTGCGGCGAGAAGCTCGGCGGGAGGATTCAAGTGCGCGTCCTACTGGCGGGTCCCGATTACGAAGAGAATCTCTCGATTCGCCACCTTTCGGCTGCACTTCTCAATTCTGGTCACGAAACAGATTTGGCCACCTTCAATTCGTCGGCGGATATCGGCTCCGTTACCGAGTTGGCACGACACACCAACATCGTCGGCCTGTCGATGTGTTTCCAATCTCGCGCCCGAGAGTTTCTTCACCTCGCCCGGCTGATTAAGGCGGAGGATCCAACGAAGCTGTTGCGGGCGGGCACTATGCCTCATGTGCCACTGCCGAGCTTCTCGCGAATCATCCAGAAATCGACATCGTCACGATTCATGAAGCGGAGCGAATCCTCGTTGAAATTGCAGCGGCCGGCCTGTAGATTCTCCAGTTTATTTTGGCCGTTGGCGGTTCTCGGAATCGCATGTTCCGCTTGGTAAGCGCGGTCTGCGCCTTTGTGACGTCCTTCCCGATACGACGGCGCAGGCGCTGACCGTTCTCCCACCACTCCAGAACGAAGATGCCTTTCATGGGCACCTCGCGATCCTCAACCAGCACCCGGTCGGTCAGTAGGGTGCCGATGGGGGTGAAGACAACCGGGCGGGTTGTCCACTTCCCATTCACCTTGACGACTTTGGTGAGCCAGCAACGGCGGTTTGGCCACGAGTTCTCCTTCTGCACGGGAGGGGTCTTGGACTACAGGGGGGAGCCACTCAACTATTACTCAGGAATTTGTTTTTTGGACACAAATTGGACACACCAGCTTGTATCGTGCAGAAAATAGAGGGTTGGTAGCGCTACCGGGAATCGAACCCGGGTTTGAAGATTGAGAATCTTCCGTCCTAACCCCTAGACGATAGCGCCACGCGGGTGGATTGCCACAAAATTTGATTATAGCAAATGCTCGTTCTAACCCAGCCGGGTGTCGGGCGCCCCAGTGGCGCCCCAGGTCTCGCGCTTTTCGAGGCTTGGGAGTAGCCCGCAAAGTATTGTGAGTCTTCAAGTTGCACTTCTGGTCATGATTCGCACCGAACTCTCTTGACAACGGCAGGCTGGAGAGGGATACTTACAAAGGCGAATAAAAAGCGAAACTACAGACCTCGCCCGGGCTGATCCTGCCCGCCGCGTTCCCTGACAATTGCGAGAAAAGTATGTCTGCCTCTCCGGTTTTTTCATCGGCGGCCATGGGCCGCCCTTTTATTTTTTCTCCGCCGTTTTCTCCGTGCTCAACTGCGGGGAAGACCGCAAAGAAGACCGCGGATATTTTGGCCCAGGTGGGCGCAATCCCCAAGCTGGCCGCGGTCGTTCCCGCTTCGCGCCTCGATGTGCGTCCGGCGCCGGAAATGGTTTCGAGCGGCATTCCACAACTGGACTTGCTGACCGGCGGCCTGGCTCGCGGCTGCCTCACGGAAATCTGCGGCACGGCTTCATCGGGAAGGACCAGCGTGTTGCTTTTCGCGCTGGCCCGCGCTACCCAACGCGAAGAAGTTTGTGCGCTCGTGGATGCAAGCGATGCGTTCGATCCGGCATCAGCGCTGGCTGCGGGCATGGAGATGAGCCGTTTGCTGTGGGTGCGATGCGAAGAAAAATATCCCTCGCGTAAACATTCTTCGGCTGCGCTAACAAGCTGCGGGAAAACGGGCGATTCGCATCCAGGCATGCCTTCCGGCGCTTCGTATCAGGGTATGCCTTCAGGCATACCGCAAGTCGTGGAAAACGAGCGTGGCTTTAGCCGCTGCGGTTCTATCAGATGGAACCATCCCGAGGGCCGGCGCTGGGAATCGCGGCTCGGGCAAATGCTGAAAGTCACCGATCTGCTGCTGCAGAGCAATGGTTTCGGAATGATCGCTCTCGATCTTGGCGATGTTCCGGTCGAGAGCGCGCTGCGGATTCCTTTGGCGTCCTGGTTCCGCTTCCGCCGCGCGATTGAGCACACGCCAACGGCGCTGCTGGTTTTGGAGCAGCAGCCGATTGCAGGGAGTTGCTCGTCGGTGCTGGTGGAGGTGTCAGGTGTCAGGTCGCAGGTCTCAGGATCTCCGCCGATACATTCGAAATTGCCGCATTCGGAATTGTTAGATCATTACGAAATCACGGTCGAGCTGTTGAACTCGCGCCTGGAACGTAAGCCGGTGCATTCGACGGCCAGTTTCAAAAGTCGAGCCGCATGGGCGGGATAGTCGCAAGCCGACACCTTTAATCTGGTCGATTGAAACTGAGACCTGAGACCTGAGACCTGAGACCTGAGACCTGAGACCTGGTGTTCCATGTTTACCTGCATCTTCATCCCCGATTTTTCTGCACAAGCGATCATTCGCTTCGAGCCCGAGTTGCGCGCCCGTCCTGTCGCGGTGCTCACCGGACGGCCTCCGCTGGAAAAAGTCGTGGCGCTCAACGAAAGAGCGCGGCAAATGGGCGTTGAAGTAGGCGCAACGAAATCGCAACTGGAAGCATGGGAGCGCTTGGTGCTGCGCGCGCGCTCCGATTCGCAGGAGGCATCGGCGCACGCCGCGCTGCTCGATTGTGCGCAATCGTTCTCTCCGGAAGTGGAAGACACGTCGCCCGGCACCGCGCTGCTGAACCTCGCTGGCCTTGAGCCGTTGCTCGGTCCGCTGCCGAAGATTGCCCGCGATTTGGCGCGGCGGGTTTCTCAGATGGGACTGGAAGCGAACATCGCCGTGGCCGCGAATCCGGATGCTGCATTGCTCGCAGCCCGCGGTTTTCCAGGCGTGACCTTGATTCCCGAAGGGCGCGAAGCCGGGCGGCTGGGCGATCTGCCGGTGGATGTGTTGCTGGAAAGTTTTTCTTCCGATGTGGAGGAGGCCACACGCTGGGTGGAAACGTTTGACCGCTGGGGCATCCGCAAGCTGCGTGCGTTGGCGGCTCTTCCCGAAGTTCCGGTCGGCGAGCGCCTGGGACAGCAGGGAATCCGTTTGCAGAAGCTGGCGCGGGGCGCGGCGTCGCGCAATTTGCGCGTGCTGGAACCGCAACTGATTTTTGCCGAGAGTGTGGAGTTGGAAAATCCCATCGTGCTGCTGGAACCGCTGGCGTTTTTGTTGAACCGCATGTTGGAGCAAGTGTGCGCGCGATTGAGACAGCGAGCGCTGGCGGCGCAGGAGCTGCATCTGAATCTCGAACTCGCAGTGACGCAGTCGAACGGTTGCGCATCTTTCACTCGCACACTTACCCGAAAGTTCACCCGCATGCTGCGGCTGCCCACGCCCATGCTGGACGCGAAAGTGTTTCTCAAATTGTTGCAGCTTGATTTGCAGGTGCATCCGCCGGGAGCGCCCATCGTGAAGATTCATTTGTCGGCGGAACCGGCGCGCCCGCGAGCCCTGCAGAGTGGATTGTTCCAGCCGGTTTTTCCCGAGCCCGAAAAACTCGAGCTGACGCTGGCGCGCATCGCGGGAATTGTCGGCGAGGGCAGAGTGGGGTCGGCGGAGTTACTGGATACGCATCGCGAAGATGCGTTTGCGGTGCGGCACTTTGCGCCCGTAGAGCCCGAAGTGAAGCGGGCTGGAAATCGAAAGAAGGATATGTCCATGCAAGAGAATGACAGCACATGTCAGGTCGAAGAAAAGCTCGAGGAAAACGCAGAGGAAAAAATGAGCGCCGTGATCGCCCTGCGCCTGTTTCGTCCGCCGCTCGGCGCGAGCGTTACTGTGCGCGAAGCGAAGCCGGTGCGACTGCGATGCCTCGAGCGCGAGGACATCGCCGGCGAAATCGTCTGGACCGCCGGCCCCTGGCGCTCTTCCGGCGACTGGTCGGAACAGGAAGGCTGGTCGCGCGAGGAGTGGGACATCGCCGTCCCCGCCAAGAGCAGTTGCCAGTTGCCAGTGCCCAGTTGCCAGTCTAATGAAAGAGAACCGACAACTGGCAACCGGCAACCGGCAACTGGACTCGTGTTGTATCGCTTAGTGCAGGACAAGCTAAGTGGAAACTGGTTTGTAGAAGGAACGTATGACTAAGAGCGGTTGCCAGTTGCCAGTTCCCAGTTGCCAGTCTTATGAGAGCCAACTGGGAACTGGCAACTGGCAACTGATGTACGTTGAACTCCATTCCCGCTCCGCGTTCAGCTTCCTCGAAGGGGCTTCGATTCCCGAGGAGCTAATCGCGGTGTGCGCGAACCTCGGAATGCCGGCGATGGCATTGCTCGATCGAGATGGAGTGTACGGCTCGCCGCGCTTCCATCTCGCCGCAAAAAAGGCGGGGATCAAGGCGCATATTGGGGCGGAAGTAACATGCGCCGCGTTTTCACCACGGAGACACCCTTCGGCTGCGCTCAGGGCAGGCTCCGACACGGAGGAATGCTGGGAACCTTCAGAAAAGAACTGCTCTGTGTCTCTGTGTTTCCGTGGTGAATTTCGTCTTCCGCTGCTGGTTGCTTCGCGCGCTGGATATCAAAATCTCTGCCGCCTGATTACAAGAATGAAACTGCGCGCTGGGCGCAAAGAAGGAGCTTGCGCTTCGAGCTCGGATTTTATCGATCATGCCGGCGGTTTGATTTGCCTGACCGGTGGAGAAGAAGGGCCATTGGCTGCGGCGCTCGCGCAAGGTGGACCGCAAGCGGCGTTGGAAGCGGTGAAGCGGCTGACGGAAACTTTTGGCAAGCGCAATGTCTACGTCGAATTGCAGCGGCATTTTCATCGCGAGGAAGAATATCGAAACCGGGTTGCGATCGAGATTGCGGAAGCTTTGCAACTGCCGCTCGTGGCAACCAATGGCGTGAACTATTCGACGCCCCGGGAGCGCGAGTTGGCGGACGCGTTCACCGCGCTGCGGAATCGTCGCACGCTGGCCACTGCCGGACGTCTGCTGGCGCGCAATGCGGAGCGCTATCTCAAATCTCCCGCGGCCATGCGAGCGCTCCTTGCGGATGTTCCGAATGCCATCGCAAACACGGTTGAACTTTCTTCGCGGCTTGAGTTTACGCTGAACGATCTGGGATACGAGTTCCCGCGTTATCCCGTGCCGGACGGCGAAACCATGATGTCGTTTCTGCGGGAGCGCACGCGGGAAGGGATGCAGAGCCGCTATGGGCGGGCGGATGCGGAACTGAAGAAGCGCGCCCGCCGGCAGATCGAGCGCGAGTTGAGTTTGATCGAGAAGCTGAAACTCGCCGGATACTTTCTGATTGTGTGGGACCTGGTGCGCTTCTGCCGCGAACAGAAAATTCTGGCGCAGGGCCGCGGATCGGCCGCCAACAGCGCGGTTTGTTATTCACTCGGCATCACGGCGGTGGATCCGATCGGCATGGAATTGTTGTTTGAACGATTTCTTTCCGAGGAACGCGGCGAGTGGCCCGACATCGATCTCGATTTGCCCAGTGGCGACGAGCGCGAGCGCGTAATTCAGTACGTCTATCAGCGTTATGGGCAGCGTGGAGCGGCGATGACCGCCAACGTGATCACGTATCGCAATCGCATGGCCGCGCGCGAAATGGGCAAGGCGCTGGGATTCGATCCGGAGACGCTGAAGCGAATTTCGGCGGCGGTCGCAACCTGGGAATTCAAAGACGAGAACGATGCGCTCGACCGCCGTCTGCGCGATGCCGGGCTCGATCTTACGCACCCGCGGATTCGAAAATATTTCGAGTTATGTCTCGCCGCGCAGGATCTGCCGCGGCATTTAGGCCAGCACTCGGGCGGCATGGTCATCTGTGAGGGCCGCCTCGATTCCGTCGTGCCGCTGGAGCCCGCTTCCATGCCGGGCCGCGTGGTGGTGCAGTGGGATAAGGAAGATTGCGCCGACATGGGCATCATCAAGGTCGATCTGCTCGGCCTCGGAATGATGGCGGCGCTGAAAGATTCTCTCGAACTGATTCGCGACCATTATCACGAAGAAGTGGATCTGGCACATCTTCCGCCGGACGATCCGGTCGTATATTCCGCGCTGCAAAAGGCCGACACAGTCGGGATGTTCCAGGTCGAGAGCCGGGCGCAGATGGCGTGCCTGCCGCGCCTGAAGCCGCAGCGCTTTTACGACATCGTGGTGCAGGTGGCGATCATACGGCCAGGACCGATTGTGGGGAATATGGTCAATCCATTTCTCAAGCGGCGGCAGGGCAGGGAAGCGGTCACGTATCCGCATCCGTCGCTCGAAACGGTGCTGGGCCGCACGTTGGGCGTGCCGCTGTTTCAGGAGCAGTTGCTGCGCATGGCCATGATCACCGCCAACTTTACGGGCGGCGAAGCGGAGGAGTTGCGCCGCGCCATGGGCTTCAAACGTTCGGAGGCGAGAATGAAAGTGATCGAAGAAAAGCTGCGCACCGGCATGACGCGCAACGGAATCCGCGGCGAAACGCAGGAGCAGATTATCCAGTCGATTACATCGTTCGCTCTTTATGGGTTTCCGGAGTCTCATGCCGCCAGCTTTGCCTTGATTGCGTATGCCAGCGCTTATTTGAAATGCCATCACCTGGCGGCGTTCACGGCGGCGCTGCTGAATAATCAGCCGATGGGGTTTTATCATCCGGCGACGATTGTGAAAGATGCGCAGCGGCACGGATTGAAAGTGCTGCCCATGGATGTAACGCGGTCGGATTGGAAGTGCAGTTTAGAAACAGTTGCCAGTTGCCAGTTGCCAGCGGCCAGTAAAAGCTATGCCGTGCCGGGCGAAGAAAATCTTGCCGTACGACTCGGTTTGAAATATGCGCGCGGGTTGCGCGAGCCAGCGGGGCAGGCTTTGGTTCGGGAGCGCAGCCTGTCGCCGTTCGCTTCGGTTCAGGATCTGGCTCGCCGTGTGCCCGAGTTGCGCAAGGATGAGTTGACGACGCTGGCGGAGATTGGGGCGCTCAATGCAATCGGGGATTCACCACAGAGTCACAGAGACACAGAGAAGAATGAAAAGAATTCCTCCGTGCCGGAGCCTGCCCTGAGCGCAGCCGAAGGGTGTCTCCGTGGTGAAAATGGTTTTCATCGGCGCGATGCGCTTTGGCAGGTGGAGCGTGCAGTGCGCTGGTCGGGGCCTTTGCTGGACGAGTTGCCGGAAGTTGATGGGGAGTCTCCGCTGGCGGCCATGACGCACGAAGAGCGGCTGGTGGCGGATTTTCGTGCTACCGGGCTGACGGTTGGCCCTCATCCCATGCAGTACCGCCGGGCAGAGATGAAAAGGATGGGAATTTATCGCGCTTCCGATCTGGCGCACCTTCCAAATGGACGCCGCTTGCGAATCGGCGGATGCGTAATTGCCCGCCAGCGTCCGGGGACGGCCAAGGGAATGATGTTCATGAGCCTGGAAGATGAAACGGGGATCGCCAATGCGATCGTCGCTCCCGATCTGTTGCAGAAGAATCGCGTGCTGCTGATTTCGGAGCGCTTTCTGATGATCGAGGGAATTTTGCAGAATCAGGACAACGTGATCCACATCCGCGCGGAAAAAGTTTCGCCGCTGCGCGTCACGCGGGCGGAGACGGCGTCGCACGACTTTCATTGAGCGGGTCTGCAGACCTTCCTAGGCGGTCGAAAGCTTCCTGGCATTGTGGCGCAGCGAGCGGCCTTCCGATAGGCCGTAGAGTTCCTCCGCCAGATTTTTGGCGTGATCGCCGATGCGCTCCAGCGCCTGGGCGGCGAGCAGGATGTCGAAATTCTTCTGTCCGCTCGGACTGTTCGGCTCGGCCAGATGTCTGTGAAACAAGGAATGGCACAAGCGGTCCACTTCCGGATCGGATTGCAAAACGCTCTGCGCGTGCGACACGTCGCGCTTGAGGAAGCCCTGATGAACCTGCTCCAGCATTGCGCAAAGCAGAGAAGCCATCTCCACGAGCTGACGGGAGTCCGCCGCCGGCAATTTTTCGCGGCGCGCTTGCAGCTGCATGACCGCGCTGTAGGCGAGGTCGCCGATGCGTTCCAGGTCGGTGATGAACTTCAGACACGCCAGCAACTCGCGCGCCTTGGCTTCCCCTACACGGGTGATGGCTTCGGGCAGTTGGTCATCAATCTTGCGCTCGATCTGGTCGAGTTCTTTTTCGCAATCCTTGATCGCGAGAAATGCCAGGCGCGAACCGTCCGCGAGAAAGTCCCTGGCATTGAAGACCGCGTCGCGGGCGATCAGGCAGCCGCGGACGACCAGGGCCGTCAGCTCATCTTCCGCCAGATCTTCGCCGCGGATCTGAGGCGGGCGGGTGCGAGCTTCCGCGGCGCGGGATCGCGGAGCAATCGAGCGGCGCTTCGGTCGTGGAGCCGGGGACGGTTGTTTTCGGGCCATGGGAGCTCGCGCAATTCGGGACGAGCTAGTAACTATGAATAAGCTAGCATAAAGCGGGAATGTGAAAGGAATGTAAATGACCGGTGCTGCCGCCGCGTGGAAGCGGCGTGTCAGAGCCGGAGATGATTTCTCCGCTTACTTCTTTTCCAGCGCTGCGGCTTGCTCTTCAGCTCGCTTAGCGTCTCGCGCTCGGCCGAGTCCGCGATAGGCTTGCGCGAGCAAGCGCAAGGCAGCGGCGTTTCGCGGATCGGTTTTGGTGAACGCTTCGAGATCGGGCAAGGCGCCGGCAAAATCGGATTGCTGAATTTGCGCTTCGGCTAATCCGAGCCGCCCGTCGCTGTTGTTCGAATCCACCAGCAGGGCTGCCTCAAACTGATCTGCCGCGTTCTTCGCGTCTTTGAGTTGCAGGTAAACGTGGCCCAGCAGCAGCCGAGCGGACATTTGGCTGGGCGCCAGCTTCAGGCTCGCTTCGAGCGCATCGCGCGCCCCGGGCCAATCGCCGGACTTCTCTCGCGCCTCGCCCAATTCGAAAGCGGCGCTGGAATCGTCGGGACGCAATTCACAAGCCCGCTTCAAGTGGACAGCCGCTTTCGAGAAATCTCCGGCCGCGAGTTCGAGTTCGCCCAGTTGGCGCAGCGCGGTCGGCGAGGCCGGGTCGATCTGCAACGCTTTTTCCAGGAACTGGTGCGCGTCACTCGATCGATTGTCGTCCGCTGCGAGCATGGCGTTGTGCAGCAAGTTCTGCATTTCGATCTTGTCTTTCGGATCCGGCAGAGTCTCTCCGGGTTTGGCGGAGTTGCTCGGCGGCGGGAGCTTGGCCTTCCACTTCGCCATTTCGGCTTGCATGTTCTGCACCTTGGCGTTGTCGGGAGCGTAGAGATTCTTCAGCTCCTTTGGATCGGCGTGCAGGTCGTAAAGTTCAGGCCGGGGAGCTTCGATCCACTTCGTGTTCTCGGTGCGCAGGGCGCGCAGAGAGGCCCATCCCCAACGGAGCGGATAGTCGGTCTCGCCGAAGAGTTCGCGATTGGACGGGGCTTGCGCGCTGGCAGCTTGTTCGATGAGAGGAAACAGCGACTCGCCGTTCAGCTCTGCCGGTGCAGCCACGCCCGTCGCGGAAAGAATCGTCGGAAGAATGTCGGTGGTGCGCACCTGGGCATCGACGACGGCGCCGCGATGAACGGCTCCCGCCGTTTTCAAAATGAGGGGAATGTGGAGCGTCGAGTCGTAAAGAAACAGGCCGTGAGTTTCTTCTCCGTGCTCGCCGAGGCCCTCGCCGTGATCGCCGGTGACTACGATGATGGCGTTGTCGTAGACGCCAGCCTTTTTCAGAAATGCAATCCAGTGGGCCACAGCGGAATCGGCGTAGGCGATCTCGCCGTCGTATAGATGGTCTTTGTATTTCTCCGAGAACGGGGGCGGCGGCTCGTAGGGATCGTGCGGGTCGAACAGGTGTACCCAGACGAAGTGAGGTCCGGTGCGGTGTTTGTCGAACCAACTTTCGGCGTGCTCGACGACTTCCATGCCGCGGCGCTCGACGCGTCCCCAGCGCTCTTTATTCTTGCCACCGGCGTCTTTGCTGTCGGTTTTGGGAAAGTTATCGTAGAAATCGAAGCCGCGATCGAGGCCGGGAGCGAGCGTGTTGCTGTCGAGAATCACGGCTCCGATGAAAGCTGCGGTTTGGTAGCCGTGCTTCTTCAGCAGTTCCGCGGCGGTTACATGCTGGGGCGAGAGAGGGATGCCAAAATCGGTGACGCCGTGCACACTCGGCAAGAGGCCGGTCAGGATCGTAATGTGCGAGGTGTTCGTGATCGGGCTATGAGTGAAGGCCTCGGTGAAGCGGATACCATCGGCGGCGAGCGCGTCGAGGGCAGGGGTTTCGACTTGCTTGTATCCATAGCAGCCGACATGGTCGGCGCGCAGCGTGTCAATCGTGATAAGGAACACGTCGGGATTTTGGGCGGAGGCGGCCGCGGCGGCAGGCGAAGCCTGCGCCCAGGAAGCAGCCTGGAGGGACGCCAGGGTGAGCATGAGTGCAAAAAGGATGATTGCCCTGCGACCGGAGAGTGATCTCATCTGCGTCAGCGTATCACAGGGGGCCGAACTCCATGATTGAAGAAAAAGGCCGGGAGTGTTGCTCCCGGCCAAGGCTGCATCAATTTTCAAAACACCCACCCGATCAGAAGTTGATCCGGATTCCGAACTCCATCGCCCGTGGGAGAGTTCCCTCGGCCGAGAGCTGCCCGAAACCCGTCCCCGGAGTTAAGACGGAGAGGCTTGGATCCAGTAGTTGGTTGTGGTTCAGAACGTTGTTGACATTGAGGGAGGCCTCAGCACTGAATCGTTCCGTAATTCGGATATTTTTCTTTATCCCCATGCTCAGATTCCAGTATGGCAGGCCGTAGAATTGCCCGTACCCACCGCTCCGGTTATCCAGCCCCAGGATCAGAGGACGAATGGTGCCGAACACCTTAGTTGGATCTGCGAAGATGTTGAAAGTCCCATTACTGAGATGGTGAACCGACGCCGACGTATTCTGTACCGTCTGCATACAGTTCGCATCGGTAAACATGTTGTTGCCATCGCCAGAGCCAAAGTCCTGTCCGCCGCTATAACCTTCGCCGCCCGAACCTGTAGCGGTGCCGCAGTTCAGCGGATCACCGGTGCCGGCTGCGAAAACAAATGAAGTGGTCCAGCCCCCTAAAATGCGGCCCAGCATGCCTTGCTGGCCTTTATAGAACGGCGGCGCGTAAACCACGAACATCGTGTTCACAAATCTGCGATCGGAAGGGTTGGGGCCGTACTGGGTGTCAAAGTTGAACGGGTCCACGGCCGCTTGCTCGCTAGTGGCCTGAACGACGCCTCCCAACCCCAGATCTTTGCTCCAGGTGAGGTTGTTCTGCAGAGTGATGCCGTTCCAGTCATTGAATTTCACGGTCGCAAAAAGGGCATTGTAATTACCATGCCCCAGACTCGTAGTCATGGCGACGTTGCTCCCGATTTGCCCCGTACCCGTCATCGTGCTGGCAGGAAAGTTGAATCCCGGCGTAGCACCTCCGGTGTCCAAGTCAGTCCACAGGGACCACACGGCCTGGCTCTGGAGGTTGCCGAATTCATTAGCGACAACAGTGGCAGTACAATTCCCGACAGTGCAGTAGCCAGTGTTGGCCAGCGCCGCCTCAAAGAAAGGCTGTGGGGAGAGGCTAGCGAGAGTTGACGCCACGGTTGCAGAATTGCAGGCAGTGACTGAGGTCGCACAACCCATTGCCTTTTCGATGTTGGCGTAGGCCGTTTTGAATTGCTGCCCGCCTAAGGTCATCATGTAAGGCACGGAGTTGAGGTTGACCGACAGAAGCTCGTTGTGGACCCAACGGCTAATGCCGCCAAATTCCACAGAGATCTTGCGGGAAAACTGATGCTGAATCGTCAAATCAAACGAGTCAACCGAATTCGGCCGGAACTTTGGGTCCGTGGGCGAAGCGGTAAGGGCTTCAGAGTTCCCGCCGATCCCCGGGTAAAATGGTTGCGGCAGCGTCGTGCTTGCGGGCGGAATCGGAGCCGTCGTGCCATCCGTTCCGATGCGGAAAGCGTTACTAGCGTTGACCAGTGTTCCCGATGCACCGCACGATCCATTTGGATTTTGTGTATCTGGTTTCAGAACATAGCTGCAACCTACCGCCTGGATCAGGCCGGGGCTGAGCAGGGGGCCCAGCACCAGGCCCACTCCGTTCAAGCGCCCATAGATTCGCCCATAGCCGCCACGGATCACCGTGTCCTTGCTAAAAGATGGGCTCCAAGCTACGGCAATGCGTGGGCTGAACGCGTGATAGAAGGGGTTGTACTCGTAGCTCGGGTGGCCGGCGACGTTGCCGATCAGGGCAAAACCGATTTGGGGGTTGTAAACCTGCCCGGCGAGCGCCGCTGCCTTGCGTTGCGCCAGGTACGACTGAGTATCGACCTCCCGGCCGTCTGGACCCACGAACATGACCTGCTTACCAGTCTCCTCTGTGGGCGGCATCTCCAACGCCCACCCTAAGCCGTAGGTGACGGTGAGGGACGGTTTCATATGCCACGTGTCATTGAGGTACAGGTTGTAGTAAGGAATGCTGACTTTATCGAATGCCGGTACGAGCGGCCCGTTGAGGGTTAAAGCAGAGCCGGAGCGGGTATACGCCTGCTGCGTGTCGGTTACGATACCCAGGACCGCGGCCGCCTCGCGGGCAAGGATGGGGTCGCTGAACGCAGCACCTAAGGACGTCATGTCCACGTGGCCGGAGCCTTTACTATCTCCTAGCAGGTACACGGGGTAGTAATTGACACCTCCGCCGTTGTCGGTGCGCTGGTGGTAGTTCCAGTTATGCTGGTACTGACCGCCAAACTGCAACAGGTGGTTGCCTTTCAGCCAGGAAATGTCGTCGCGGAAGAAATGATCCTTTCCATCCCAGAACCGCGTGCGGGTCTGCTGGGTATTGACGTTGTAGGGAGCGGCTACGTCGTTCCGCTTCTCGCCGAACGGTTCGAGAGCGGCGCCCAAATCTGAAAACTGCGCCGGATCTCCGTGCGATCCCCATTGCCACCAGTTGCGCAGGAAGCTGTAGTGGAAGTCATTGGTTACGCGCGAACTGATGTTCGTAGTCAACCCCATGACAAGATACCAGGGCACTTGCGGGCGGTTGGTAAGGGAGACCGGTGTCCCCAACTTATCGCCCGAGAAGAATCCTCCGATGTCAATCTGATCGTCAGTGGCACGTTTGAGATGGTATAAGCGGTAGCTCGACGTGAAGTGCCACTTCTGTCCAAAGTCGTGGTCAAGGCGCGCCACCGCGAAGTTGTCGTTCTGTGGAATAGCCATATTCGCCGTGAAGGCGAGGGTGTTGACCCCGTCGCAGAAATTGTCGCCCGTGAGCCCACCACAAGGGTTAACCGTCCCCGCATTGGGGGCCGGCATATACGTGGTCCACAACTGCTGCGAGTAGGAATTGATCCCAATGCCCCGTGGATCAAGGGTCGATCCAGTCCCCAGGTTGTAAGTACAACTTGGCGCTAGCGGATCGGGGCAGGATGTATCGTGCAGGATCCCGTTGCGCATGTCAGCACTGGGGACAAGTTTGGTGATGGTCTCCGAGTTGGGCCAACGCGCACCTTGGTAATTGAAAAAGAGGTAGGTTTTGCCGCCGAGAATCTCTTTGGGAAGGATGGGGCCGCCAACCGCGACTCCGAACCAACTTCTGTGCCAGTCCGGTACCGGCGTTCCCGATTGATTATTCTCCCAGGTATTGCCCGAGAAGTTGTTGTCCCAATAATACTCGTAAGCCGTACCGTGCCAGGCGTTGGTGCCGCGCTTGGTGACGATCGACACCTGCATGCCGGACGAGTTGTTGAAGTCGGCGGTCTGGTTGGTGGTAGAGACCTTGAACTCTTCGACGCTGTCGATCGGGGTGGGCATCACGCCCGAGGGCTGGCCACCGTTGATCCCGGCGTTGGCGCCGCTGATGGGATTATTCGCATTGTCGAACAACCCACCGGCGGGATCGTTGCCGAAATTTTTATTGTAAACGCCCGAACTGCCGTCCATGTCGTTGCTGTTGTTGCCGCCGTCGAGCGAGAAAACTGTCTGGTCCACCACCGTGCCGGCAGCGCTGCCATCAGGGCTCACGCCAGCTTGCATGGTGACGAATGAACTGGTATCGCGGCCAAGGGCCGGCAAGTTCGACAACGCCTCGCTCGTGACCTCGTTGCCAATCGTGGAATTCAGCGTCTGCATTTCGGTGCCAACGCTTCGTACTTCCACTACAACATTCGTCGCGCCTACCTGTAGAGACAAATCGACCGTGAGAGTGAGTCCGACCTTTACCTCCTGGCGCTCAGTCTTCGAGGTTGCAAACCCCGCCTTAGCAGCAGCAATGGTGTAGATGCCCGGGTTGACGTTCACATAGAGGTAGCGCCCGTTGGCGTTGGTAGTAGTGGTTCGCGGGGTGCTAGTCGAGACATCCGTAAGCGTGACCTCGACACCCTCCACCACAGCCCCCGTCTGGTCAGTAACCACGCCGACAACACTGCCGGTTGACGATGATTGTGCCCACGCGGGGAGAGCACTTGCCACACAAACCACCAAAAGGAGAACCAAAGCGACTTTCACGCTGCGGATGTGCATTTCTTTTCCTCCCAACCGAGAGATCAAACCGTCTCGAAGTCATCACCGGTCACGTGCAGGCACCGGTGTCTAGCTTCGACTGTGAAGTGCGCGGAATTTTGCGCCTCGAACCACGTTTTGTCAAGCTAACTTTCTGATCCTTGTCATACCACATTAGAAATGTCCCCGTCTTGTCCACAATAGAAATGTCCCCTGGTGGTGGTTTCACGCTGCCCCGGAATAGCGAGCGTGTGCCCCTGCGGAAAAGCCTTTTCTCCAGGGATGATTCGAAGCTGGAGGAAGGCTGCGACGTAATATCGGGGAAGGGGGCGCGGGGGAAGGGGCAGCGCCCCTGCCCTCGCCCAGCGCTTTAGAAGCTGCCGTCAGTTCGCGGAACCCGAGACGCTGGCCGCGATAGTGAATGGCCACTTCGCCCGCTTCGTTTTCCCGCACCAGCACGCGGCTCTTCGCCGGCGCCCAGTGCCGATTTTGCCGTTCCAGTTGCAGCCGACGGTTCTTGTAACTCACTACCCAGTCCTCACTCACCACTCGTTCCTCCTCTAGCCAGAACACTTCGTCCAGTTGCCGCGCCGTCGGACGCCGCCGGTGATAGTCGGCTGCCGCCGCCGCCGGGCGTGCGTAGCGCCGGTTGTGCTCCTCCAGGTAGTGCTCCTCCAGATACGCATTGGCCTGGTCGTAGTTGGCGATCCCGGCCAGCCGCAGCTTCTTCACCAGCCGGTCCTGGTGCGTGCCGTGCGCCCGCTCCACCCGCCCTTTCGCTTGCGGCGAACTGGCGGCAATGATACGAATGTCCAGCTTCGCGCACATGCGCCCGAACTGCGTCACGGCTGCTTCTCCGCGCATTCGTTCCCCGGCGTTCGGCGGCCGCACGTACACGTTTTTCCAGTCGGTGTAGAGCGCCAGCGGTATGCCGTAGCGCTCGATCCAGCGCCGCAACACACCGGCCGCCGCCCACGTCGTTTCCTGCTCCGAGAATCGCCCCAGCGCCTTCGCCGTGGCGTCATCGGCCATGTTCAGGAAGCAGCCCTGCGGCCCACGCTTTTCCAGCCACTCATGAAAACTTCCATCCAACTGCACTAACTCGCCAAAGTGCGCCTTCGCTTCCCGCCGCTGCCGATACGGCTTCCGCCGCCGTTGCCGCATCCCGGTTTGCTTCATCCACCGCCGCAGCGTCTCGGCATGCACCACCAGCCCGTCATCGCTGGCCAGATGCTCCGCCGCCAGCGTCGGACCGAAATCCTCATAGCGTGCCTTCACCGCTTCGAGCACCGCCGCTCGAAACTTCGCCGCGTAGGCCCGGTTCGATCCCCGCCCGCAGTTCGCATGTTGCAGCGCCTTCGCTCCTCCCTCCCGATACCGCGCCCAGATCCGCTTGGCTTGCCGATAACTCAATCCCAGCAACTCGGCCGCCTCGCCCAATCGCAAGCTCCGCGCCTGCACTCGGCCCATCGCTTCCACCCGGCTCAGCTCTTTCCTGCTCAATCCCGTTCTCCCCAATCTGAGTTCCTCCTCACCACAGGAACTCTAAAAGGGGACATTTCTATTGTGGTTTCATGGGGACACTTTCAATGTGGTTCAACAGCTAACTTTCTGATCCTTCGCATCGAGCCAAGCGATAGTTCCTGAAAACACTCTTCCGCCGGAACAATGAATGAAAGTGGCGCTTGTTGGGTGCAGCCATGGCATTTGTCGGACCAAAAGGCAGCATCTTATGTTTCAAGGAGTTACGAGTGGGGCGGCGAAATGTGTATGAGTAACCACAGATCAAGCGTCGGGAGGCTACCAAATTCAGTACATTGATACATTACGGAGCGATCTTCCGTAGGAAAACTTAGCCGGTCCGACCGCTCCGCAGCCGTTTTCAAAGATGAGCGATTGTCATTGCCGCAAGCGGACGTGGTTCTAGTACGTTCCACGCGTGGCGAGTCGTGCTTTGGAGGGATGGGCGTCTCGCCCGGCTCTCCACGAGCGGGCCTGCTATAAGGAACACGGGGGAGAAGAGTTTTGTGGGGCGCGCGTCTGGCCGGGGCTTGGCCCCAGGCGGGAACAATTGCAACAACGGCGAAAAGAAACAGGGCAAATCGCTTCATTGATCGCACAGCCTATCATAGCGGTCCCATCGCGGTCCTTCATGTACATTTATTAACGATGGATCGTCGAACGATATGGCGCGTCTGGCTGCCGTTGGCCGGGGGCCTGTTGGCTCTCGGCTCTGTATTTCACTCCGGCCCTGGGCCGCGCGGGTCGGCGCGCTTGTTCGGTCTGCTGCTCGCTTTGATCGGCCTCGCAGGTGTGATTCTCGCCCGCTACACGCTGGGCCGGTCCTTCTCCATCGCTCCCAAGGCGACCGCGCTGGTCACCAGCGGAATTTATTCGCGGATACGCAATCCTATTTATGTTTTTGCAGTGATTTTTCTGATAGGGCTGGCGCTCATCGTGGGGCGGCCTAAGTTGCTGGTCATTCTGGCGGTGCTCATTCCGATGCAGATCGTCCGCGCGCGCCGCGAAGCCGCAGTCCTGGAAGCAAAGTTCGGCGATGCTTATCGCGAATACCGCAAGCACACCTGGTTTTAGGGTCTCAGGTCTCAGGGAAGACATCGCTGTCAGACCTGAACCCAAGACCTAGAACCCGAGACCTGACACCTGAGGCCTGACACCTGACACCTGACACCTGACACCTGACACCTGAGACCTTCCTTTCGCTGTTATCATTTCACCAATGAAATCAGCATCGGCCAAACTGCTCCCGCCATTGTTCTGTATTCTTCTGGTGGCCCGCCTTCACTCCGCCGAGGAACCCAAGCTTAGCCCGCTTCCGGCGCCGCTCTCGAACAATGCGGTTGCCATTTCGCATGACGAAGGCGGACCCAGGATTTTTTCCTTCATGGGCATTGGTCCGAAAAGAACATGGGATGCAATCACCACCAGCGCCTACGAATTGGACCCGGGCACCGGCAAGTGGAAGGAAAAGCGTCCCGTGCCGGGCGTGGCCGGGCGCCTGGCGGCGTCGGCGATCGCGCTCCACTACCAGGTCTTCATCTTCGGAGGCTACATCGTCGACGCGCAGGGTGGACAGACCACCGTCCCCGACCTGAACATTTTCGTCCCGGATGAGAATCGCTACTATCGCGGCCGCGACATCCCTGTGCCCGTTGCTGACGCCGTGGTCGGCCTCTATCGCGACCGTTACATTTTCCTCATCGGTGGATGGTCATCGTCAGGCCCTGGGTCAGGCCCTGGGTCAGGCCCTGGGTCAAAGCCCGGCGCCGTCCGCAACGTCCAGATCTACGACACCGATAAAGATACCTGGATGCAAGCCACGCCGATTCCGGGCACGCCCGTGTTCGGACACGCCGGCGCCATCATCGACAACACCATCGTTTATGTGGATGGCGCCTACACGAACAAGAGCGGCACAGGTCCCAAGATCCTCGCGTCCAACGAATGCTGGATGGGCACGCTTCCAGATTCGAAGAAGGGTGACATCACGAAAATTGAATGGACAAAACTTACAGCCCATCCCGGTAACGCGCGCTTTCGCATCGCGGCCGGGGCTGGACCGTTGGAAAAAAGAGCCGGCAGAATCTATTTCTCCGGCGGTTCCGACACCCCCTACGACTACGACGGAGTCGGCTATAACGGCCGGCCCGCCGAACCTTCTCCGGTGACCTTTGCGTTCAACGACTACACCGGCGATTGGGAGACAATCGACGAGGACACTCCCGAGCCCACCATGGACCATCGCGGCCTGCTGGTCACGCGCCGCGGCCTGGTCATTGTGGGAGGCATGGAAAAAGGCCAGCAGGTTACCTCCAAGGTAACGGTGGTGAAACCTGCCGGCGAGCGGTAACGTTATCATCGTTATTGCGCTAACGGACACATTACACGGGGGTTACTGCGTTCTGCGCACGGTGACCTACGACCACAGCCTTGTGCCCAATTATCACGGAATCCAGTGACGCCAGTCACGGCACAGCTTCGCCCACAGGCATCTAATGGTTCCAGCTGCAATTTCTGCAGCGTCCTTTTTTGATAATCCGTTCGTCACCTAAAATTCGGAGGAAAGCCTATGACTGTCATGGAACCGCCCAAGGTTAATGCTGCGGCGGACTACACCAATCAGATTCTCAACCTAGTAAAAGCCAAGAACCCAGCCGAACCGGAATTCCACCAGGCCGTGCTCGAAGTGTTTGAGTCCTTGAGGCCCGTGTTGGAGCGCCACCCGGAGTATCACGAAGCCAAGATTCTGGAGCGTATTACGGAGCCCGAACGAGTCCTTATGTTCCGCGTGCCTTGGTTCGACGACCGGGGCAAAGTGCAAGTCAATCGCGGTTTCCGCATCGAGATGAACAGCGCCATCGGCCCCTACAAGGGCGGACTGCGCTTCCATCCCTCGGTCAATCTCGGCATTCTGAAATTCCTGGCGTTCGAACAAGTCTTCAAGAATTCGCTCACCACGCTGCCCATGGGCGGCGGCAAGGGCGGTTCCGACTTCGATCCCAAGGGCAAGAGCGACAACGAAGTGATGCGCTTCTGCCAGAGCTTCATGACCGAGCTCTGCCGCCACATCGGCCCCGACACGGACGTTCCCGCCGGCGACATCGGCGTGGGCGGACGCGAAATCGGTTTCATGTTCGGCCAATACAAGCGGCTGCGCAATGAATTCACCGGCGTTCTCACCGGCAAGGGCCTGGCCTGGGGCGGTTCGCTGATTCGTCCCGAGGCCACCGGCTATGGCTGCGTGTACTTCGCCCAGGAAATGCTGAAGACCCGCAGAGACAAGCTGGAAGGCAAAGTCTGTCTGGTCTCCGGCAGCGGCAACGTCTCGCAGTACACCATCGAGAAGCTGCTCGATCTGGGCGCGAAGCCGGTCAGCGTGTCCGATTCCGACGGCGCCATCTACGATGCCGACGGCATCAACCGTGAGAAGCTGGCCTTCATCATGGACCTGAAGAACAATCGCCGCGGCCGCATCCAGGAGTACACCGGCGAATTCAAGGGCGCCATCTACAACGCCACCGACAAGAAGCTCGACCACAACTGGCTGTGGGCCATCAAGGCCGACTGCGCGTTCCCCAGCGCCACTCAGAATGAGATCAACGCGAAAGACGCGGCCAATCTCATCAAGAACGGCGTGAAGCTGGTCAGCGAGGGAGCCAACATGCCCAGCACCCTCGATGCCACCAAAGCGTTCCTCGACGCCAAAGTCCTTTACGGACCGGCCAAGGCCGCCAATGCCGGCGGCGTTGCCACCTCCGGACTGGAAATGTCGCAGAACAGTATGCGCATCTCCTGGACCCGCGAAGAAGTCGACGAGCGTCTGCACAACATCATGATCGCCATCCACAAGAATTGCTTCGAAACGGCCGAGAAGTACGGTACGCCGGGCAACCTGGTGAACGGCGCCAATATAGCCGGCTTCCTGAAGGTCGCGAACTCGATGCTGGATCAGGGGCTGGTGTAGCTGACAACTGTATTTCGAAAAAACGGCGCGGGAGGGAGCAGTCCCTCCCGCTTTTTTTGTGCGGCGCAGTCGTTGTGCGTACAATGTTCCACGTGGAACATGGCAAATATGTACGTACATCAAGCGGGCAGCGGGAACAAGGCTCCGGCGCACAAAAAGCGAAAATGCTGGAGCTCGCCCGGGTGTTTTGGTGACCTGCGGTCAGGCTTTTCATCCGAGCCAGACTTCCAAGTCATTGAAAATGCTAGGGGTCTTGTGTGGCAAAAGAGGCACAACCGGGCAATATTTACACTGTAATTTCTACACAGCTTATGATTTGATGGGTGGGACGCTTTCGTCGGGTGTTCCGGTTTGGGGAGCGGTGGAGTCCCAGGTCTCGAAAGGCGCGAGAGCTCGGGCCCGGCGCACACCGTCCAATGAGTGATGAAAGACTCTGCCCGGGAATCGCGGCCACCCTTCGGATATCGCTCAGGGCAACCTTTCTCGAAAAGCGCGAGAAGAGGCGCACCCACGGATTGATCCAGTCGACGTTCAGGGAGAAACACGCGTTACGCTTCCGACACCTGGGAACCACCGATTCCGCCGACTATTGTCCCCGACTCGGCCGAGGACCCGAACCACCCACCCTTGCAAGACGCGCAAGGGTGGGGCAGCCTCGGTTGTCAAAGGGTGGGCCAGCCCCCGAATAGAACCCTTTCCGGTTGACGTTAAACGCTGAACAGAATACCATTGAGTCCGTGATCAAGTCGTTCCGCTGCGCGGAGACTGGGCGACTTCACCGCAGGCAGCCGAGCCGCCGCTTTCAGGCTATCGAGCGCATTGCGCGGCGCAAACTCCGGCAATTGGACAGCGCCACGGAAATGCGCGATTTGGCGGCGCCGCCCGGAAATCGCCTGGAGGTACTGCACGGCGACCGACGGGGGCAAAATAGCATTCGAATTAACGACCCGTGGCGTCTTTGCTTCGTTTGGCGCGAGGGGAATGCTTACGAGGTTGAGATCGCGGACTATCACTAGAGGCATCCATGGCTAAGCGCGAAAAACTTCTTCCTTCCATCCATCCCGGCGAGATTCTGCGCGCGGATTTTATGGAACCACACGGCCTGACCATGAATCGGCTGGCGCTCGATCTGCGCGTCCCGGTGACGCGCATTGCCGAGATCGTCCACGAGCGCCGCGGCATTACTCCAGATACGGCTTTGCGGCTGGCTCGGTACTTCAATACCAGTCCCGGCTTTTGGCTGAATCTTCAGTCCTCTTACGACCTCGAGGTTGCGCAAGACAAGCTCTCACGCACCATTGAACGGGAAGTCCGCCCATCCACTTTCGCGGCGGGCGGGCCACTTTGGACAGCGAAGGGACCGTTGTCCGGGCGAAGATGAAAGAGGTCAAAGTCCCCGCCCCTTCGGCTTCGGTCAGGGCAGGCTCTGTCGCAGAAAACGCGACAAGGGCGGGGCACGCGCCTTCCCGAAGATAGGGCCGTATCAAAAGTAAGGAAATTATGCTAAAGTAAGGAATCGGGAACTCGCCATGCAAAAACAGTCCAAAATAACGAGCAAGGGACAGATCACGGTGCCCATCGAGGTCCGGCGACTGCTGGGCGTACGGGCGGGGGACCGGCTGCTATTCGAGAGCGACAGCAACGGCGTACATATCCGGCCCGTTCGCAAAGAAAGCGTATTCGCCAAATACGCGGGCATCGGCAATCCAGGAATTCCCTCTGGCAAGAAGGCCATCAATCGATGGCTTCGGGAGATGCGCGGTCACAACGACTGATCATGACAACAGTGATCGACACGAACGTCATTGTCGCCTTGTGGGACGAGGATCCAGGAGCGACCCTAGCTGCTCGCACTGCCCTCGAAGCCGCCTTCAGACGCGGGAACCTCACCGTGGCTGCTCCGGTCTTCGCCGAACTGATTGCCGCCCCGGGGCGCACCGAAAACTTCGTCGGCGCGTTCTTTGCGGATACCGGAATCGCGATCGATTGGGAACTGGATGAAGCGATATGGCGATCTGCCGGACGAGCTTTTCGAGACTACGCGGAAAGGCGCCGGAAGCATCACGATTTCGGCGCTCGACGCATTCTCGCCGACTTTCTGATTGGAGCTCACGCCGCTGCTCATGATTATCGGCTTTTGACCCTAGACGTACATCTATATCGGGCCGCATTTCCGACTCTGAAAATCGAGACCATCTAAGTCCGGCTCTCCATCACTTCGCTCGCGCCAGAACCAGCGTTATATCGTCGGGCTGTTCATTGTCGCCGATCCAGTCGGCCACGGCGGCGGTGACAATTTCGGTGATGCGCTCCAGCGGCCAGCGGCGATTCTCGCGCACCAGTTGGATCAGCCGCTCTTCGCCGAACTCGCCATAATCGTTTTCCGGCTCAGTCACCCCATCGCTGTACGCCACCAGCAAATCGCCGGGGCGGAGCTGCACGGTCGCTTCCGGAAAACTCAAGTTGTCGAACAGGCCGACCACGGTTCCGCCGCAGCTCAGCAGCTGAGACGACCCATCTTCTGAAATCAGGATCGGCGGCAGGTGACCGCCGTTCGCGTACGTGAATCGGCGCGTCGCTCCGTCATAGATTCCCAAAAATAAAGTCGCGTACTTTGCCGCCGGAGTGCTTTCGTAAAGCTGATGGTTGAGCAGCGTCAGCAGCGTTGCCGGGGACGCGTCCGCCCCCCTCGACTCCGAAGCGAGCATCAGCCCCAAGCCCCCCGCCGCACCGGCCGCAACCGACTCGCGCAACACTGGTACGTCTTCGATGCTGTAGGCGCGCACCGCCGAGTGGATCGTGGCCATCAGCAGCGCCGCCGAAATTCCTTTGCCGCTGATGTCGCCGACCGCTAGCATCAGCCGGTCGGAATTCAGCGCCAGAAAATCGTAGTAGTCCCCGCTCACCGTCCGCGCGGGACGGCAGAAGCCGTGCACTTCCAGGGTCTCGAGTTGCGTGATCGCCTTGGGATAGAGCTGCTCCTGCACTTCCAGAGCGATCGCCAATTCGCCTTCCAGGCGCTGCTTTTCTTTCTGCTCCTCGACCAGTTTCTCGATCGACGTGGTCATCGAGTTGAAGGAATTTCCGAGCGTTGCCAGTTGGTCGGTCGACCGCACCGTGATGCGGTGGCTGAAGTCGGCCCGATTGACGTGCGTGGTCGCTTCGTAGAGTTGGTCGACCGCCGAGGTGATGCTGCGCGTCAGTTTAATACCAACAATCAGTGCCAACCCCTCGATCAGAGCGAACAAGCCCGCGATCGACCACAAAATATATTCGACGCCCTTGGCGTATTCTCCGCGATCGGCAAACAACCGGGCAGAGAGCACGGAGGGGCGCGTCTCGACCAGCGCGAGCGCTCCCAGCGGAGATCGTTCTCCCGTCGCCCAATCCACCACCGGCAATTGGATTCGCACTAATGGAATCTCGACATCCAGCGCGTTGCTCGCCGCGGGATTCGCACCGGCGGCAAAAAGCTGCTCACGCAGCGTCCCGTAGTCGGGCGTCAGGAACGGCTTTGAGTCGCCCGGCTGCGCCGGCGCCATCGCTCGTCCATGCGGGCTTTCGGTGCCAAAGAACGTAATCCGGCCGAATCCGCCCGCGATCTTTTCGACAAACTCTTTGTCGAGAGGCTCACTCAAGACAACGCGCAAAGAGTCTGGATTGGCCGCGACCACGGTCGCCGTGCGCAGGTAGAGCTTGCCGTGGTCGCTTACGATGTCGCCAAAATCCTCGCTAATGAACGCCGGAGAGCCCACGGCATCCGCGCCCTCCGGACCCGAGCAGTAAGCTTGGCGCTGTTTCTGATACCACGCGCAAACTTGCCGCCTCGCCCATTCCGCGCGGCGCGGTCTAGCTTGAGATATTTCCGCGTCCAGCTTTCCACCGTCCGATACGTGCATCGATAAGTGATGGGCGATGGTTCGGTTGGCTGCCTCCATGCTGCGCAGGTGAGTGGTGATGTCGGAAGTGACGACAAAGCTGGCAAACTGCCCGGCAAAAAGATAGAGGGTGATCAGCGAGATCATCACCAGCAGAAAAACCGGAATCACGCCAATGAAAACATAGGTGACTATCAGCCGGTTCCGCAGCCGCCACAATAGTTGCGAGCGCAGCCAGCGGAATCCGGCAATCGCGAGCAGCACAATCGCCAGCACGCTGAGAAAAGTTACCCAGCCGCTCAGGCTCGCCGACGTTGCCGGGCTCGCACGACGCGTCAGCCACTCGACCGCGAGCATAAGCAGGTCGAGCGCGAGCACGTAGAGCGCCGCCCACGCGATCCAGCTCTGCGGCCAGAGCCTTTTGTCGCGCAGCTTGCTCTCGAGTTCCAGAGAGATCAGTCTCATCCAGTTGCCCGATTCGCCGCCTGATTATAGGACGCCGCGCCTGCCGTCATATCTCAGGCGTCATATCTCAGGATAGATGTCGAAAAAGGCAGCGAGACTCGTCTTGAGCTGCTTTTCGATCTCGTCCTTGCCGCCCTCGAGAATGTGCATGGCGATGTGCGCATCCCGCCCATTTTTCAGTTTGATCGTCGCCGCGCCAACCTCCGCGACCTCATCAGAGGGCAGCAGGCGCAGACCGTACACCAATGTCAGGTTTGCCATGCCACGATTGTAAGCCAGAGAGGGTGAGGGGAGATTTCGGGGCCGGGAAAGGTGTCAGGTCTCAGGTCTCAGGTGCCAGGTGTCAGGTGTTAGGAAAACCCAAAGCCGAGCACCGAGACTGATTTTCCTGAGACCTGAGACCTACACCTGCGACCTGACGTTATCCCGGCGGCCACTTTAGCGAGCGCCCGCCGATCAGGTGCACATGCAGATGAAAAACCGATTGCCCCGAGCGCGGACCCACATTCAGTACCGTGCGGTAGCCATCTTCAATCGCCCGCTCCCGCGCAATGTGCGCGGCCACCAAGTGACAGCGTCCCACCAACTCCGCGTCTTCCGCCGCCGCTTCCTTCAAGCCGGCAATATGTTTCTTCGGGACGACCAGCACATGGGTCGGGCCTTGTGGGTTCAGATCTTCAAACGCAAACGTGTGCTCGTCTTCATAGACTTTCTTGGATGGTACTTCGCCGCGAATAATGCGGCAGAATAGACAGTCCGCCATAGGTTAGTCTCCGCTCGCCTGGAATTACGATCACCCCGCAAGTAATACACAGAGATAGGTGCTTCATATCTCTGGAAGAAACGATATCACTCCAGTTAACAGACTGCCGGACAATTTCAGAAATTATCAATCCCAAGCGGCGTGAGGGAGCCGCCGTTCGCCAGAACTTCCTGCAAGAAACGCTTTCAGTCGAGTCGCACCAGAAACACCGACCCCTCTGGAGTCTCCGTCTCGTTGGCCAGAGCGTTCGCGCGCTGGCGGTCGTCGTCCAGCACTCGTACCCGCACCCACCAGTCTCCCACGGGACTGACAAACTTCAGGACTTTGGCGGTCTGGTAACGCTTCTGCATGTGTTCCGCCAATTTAGCAGCCGCTTTCTCCCCGGTGAAGGAGCCGATCTGAACCGCCCAGCGTCCTCCCGTATCGAGAGGCACAGGCGCTTGCAGTACCTCCAGCCGAACGTTCGCAGTGCCCGGCAAGTACACATCGAGCGCCTTCGCGGCGGCCAGCGAAAGATCGACGATGCGTCCTGCAACGAATGGGCCGCGATCGGTGATCCGCACCACCGCCGAATGCCCGGTCTTCAAATTCGTGATGCGCACGATCGAGCCCAACGGCAAAGTAAGATGTGCCGCCGTCATCGCGTTCATGTCGTAAACTTCGCCGTTCGATCCGCGCCGGTTGTGATAGGGAGCGCCGTACCAGCTCGCAACCCCAGTTTCTTCCAAGATGGGCTTCGCACCGGCGGGAACCTCGATCTTTTCGTTTGCGCCCGTCGTCTCGGCGGGCGGCGGAGTTTCGGCCGGCTTTTCCTGCGGAAGGGAGGGCGGCGGCGGAACTTGCGCCTGCGTATGTTTGTGCCCGCCACAGCCGCCCAGAAGCGCGCTGCCCAGCAATAGAAGGAATAGAAGACATGGCAGCGGGAATGCCGCCGGCCGCCACAACGGCCGCCGCGCGTTCTGGGGCGGGTAGCTGGAAGGGAGGCAGTTCAAGAATCTTTGCGCTGCGTTTCCAGAAAGTCCGCGAACTCGGCGAGCTTTCCCGCCGCCGTTCGCAGCGCCTTCGACGAGTGTGTTCGCACCGCCGGCACAACCTCGTCGTTCAGATACGCCACCAGTTCCGCCGTCTCTTTTTCCAGAGTCTCGGCGATATTCGCTACCGAGCGATTGAAGCGCGCGGAAGCCTCTTCCACCTTGCGGTCGAATTCGGTCATACCCATCCTGCCGGTTCGGGTTAATATTCACGCGTGTGTCGCGGTTACCAGGCTTCCTCATTATCGTGGGCTCGCTCGCAGCGGTCAATTGGCTTTGTGTGGAAACGGGGCTCCGCCGCGCCGGGACGGGGCAAAGCCCCGTCCCCACACAAGCCGCGTCACGGTACAATCGCGCCATGCGTCCGAGGATAGCCGTCGAATCGCCGCCGCTTTCTCGGGCCTGGGTCAACTCCGCCGTTTCCGGGAAGAATCTCGGCCGCTTCCGGCGCGCGCTGCTCCGCTGGTACGGCCAGCATCGCCGCGACCTTCCCTGGCGCGAAACTCGCGATCCGTACCGCATCTGGCTCAGCGAAATCATGCTGCAACAGACGCGCGTGAGCGCCGTCGTTGACCACTACCGGATCTTCCTCAAGCGTTTTCCGAATGTCCAGGCGCTAGCTGCGGCGGCGGAAGACGCGGTCCTCGCCGCCTGGAGCGGTCTGGGCTACTATCGGCGAGCGCGCATGTTGCATCGGTGCGCACAGCAGATCGCCGAACAGCACGGCGGATGCTTCCCGCGGAATTCTGAAGCCTTGCTCGTCCTGCCCGGCATCGGACGCTACACCGCCGCCGCCATCGCCAGCATCGCGTTCGATGAGCCCATAGCCGTTGTCGATGGCAATGTCGAGCGTGTGTTGCATAGATTGATCGGCATCAATCTCACCACGCCGCAAACCTGGCAACATGCGCAAATGTTTCTCGCCAGCTCCCGGCCCGGGGATTTCAATCAGGCCATGATGGAACTCGGCGCAACGGTGTGCGTGCCGCGCGCGCCCCGCTGCATGGTGTGTCCCGTCCGGAAGTGGTGTGTCACGCAGGGAGAAGTTCCGCGCCCCGCGCCACTGTCCCGCCAGAAAAAGAAACAAATCTGGTGTGTCCTTGAGCGGCGCGATGGCGAGATCAATGGCAATGGCAAAGTTCGGCTCGTGCAACGCCCGAGAAAGGCCTCGCTCATGCCGGGCATGTGGGAACTGCCGCAATCGTCCGCGCCGCCGCGCCCATTGCCGGCTTCAGCGCACTGGCGCACGTTTCGCCATTCCATTACCATCACCGACTACACGGTTCATGTGTTACGGAATTCGCCGTTACGGAATACGCCGTTGCTGAAGGCTCTGCCCGCCGCGAAAAGCAAGTGGATCGCAATCGATCGCATCCCGCAGATCCCCATCACCGGGTTGACGCGGAAAATCCTGAAGGCCGGCGGTATCATCTAATCTTGTGAGGCATTTCTTCCATGAAGTGGCTCAATCGTCTGTTCGGAGGTCCGAAAGATATGGCTGCATTGCCGGCCGGAACCAAAGCGCCTGACTTTTCGCTGCCCGCCGTCTTTGGCGGCAAAGACGACGGTAAATTCTCATTGCAAGCCGCTCTCAAACAAGGGCCGGTCCTCGCCGCCTTCTTCAAGGTTTCCTGCCCGATTTGTCAATACGCGTTCCCCTACCTCGAACGCATTTACAAGGCGCACGGCGCCAAGAAGATCACGATCGTGGGCATCTCGCAGGACAACCAGCGTGACACTGCCGCCTTTCTGAAAGAGTACGGTGTTACCTTCCGCACGCTGCTCGACGATCCGAATGGCTACGCTGTTTCGAATGCTTACGGCCTGACCAATGTGCCTACTTTGTTCTTGATTGGACAAGACGGCCAGATCGAAATCACCAGCGTTGGATGGGTCAAGCAGGAAGTGGAGGACGTCAACCGCAAGCTCGCCGCCGCGCAGCAAACTCCGCTCCCTCCGATCTTTCGACCCGGAGAAGACGTAAGCGATTTCCGCGCTGGTTGAGGCTCGAAAAACTGACCCCGCGGTCGCGGGACAAGAGCCGTTACCACGATACTTCTGCGCTTGCACCAGCGTAACTTTCGACTCGTCCCGGCGGCGTGGTAGCCTGCTGTTTGGTGTTGCAGTCTCAGCAATTTGCCAGCAGCGTAATAGACAAGAGACAACCGTCGCCCGATGCCCAAACTCCCGATTTTCCGGTTGCGCAGTTCTGAACCGCCCACCAGGCCCGATCTGCAATACTACGGGCCCGCACTCGCGTTCAGCGATTTGAAACTGGGCGTCGACAATCTCCGCTACGACGTTTTTCTCAGCCCGCGCATCACCGCGGATCTAAGTTTTCATCTCGCGCGTTACATCTGCCGCATCGGCGAGGTGGAATCGCTCGTCGAAATGGACGTTCCCTCCGCGACCCAAACTAAATTCATACGCGCCGCCGAGGGCGCCACCAAATTGCGCAAGCCCGGTCCCGCCGACTTGAAAACTCTGCTGGTCTCGATTCATCTCGCGATCCTGAATCGCGCCAAGGCAGAAGGCAATCCCTCGGTCGATATGCTCGGCCGCGTGGCCGTGCTCAAGTTCATACGCACCGAACTGCAAGCGCAGTTTGCCAGGATTCTCGAACAATGCCGCATGAAGTCGAAGTCGCTCGAGGGCGTGCGGCAAGCGAAAATGGTGCAGACGCAGGAACTCGTCTCCTCTTTCCAGGTGTGCAAGAAGATCATCCTCCGCCGCGCCGGCCAGGAGATGTTTCGTCTGCTTCGCGAAATCGAAAAAGAAACGCTGGCCCGCACCCGCCGCTCGCTGCTCGGCGAATTGCCCGCCGACTGCTATCGCCTGTTCCTCAATCCGCTGATTCTCACCGACGATGGACGCGACGATTATCTCTGCGCCGAGCACTATTACATGTTCGGCAACTTCGACAAAGATCCCGACCGTTTTCCCAATCTCCGCCAGTTCGCGCTAAGTTTTTTGCGCGAACTCGGATACGGCGAAGCCATTGACGATGAACATCTGGAGCAGGCGCTCAATGTTCCCGAAAACGCCGCCACTCTGGTTGGCACCGGCAACGGCGAAGACGCGACGCCGGAAGATCGCAACCGAAAAGACCGCCTCGACATCTGGACCCGCCTGCTGCAGCGCCAAGGGGTTCTTTCGCACGTCGTTGCTTCCTATGAAGCCGTTCCTCTGCTCGCCGAATATGCGCCGCGGGTGAATCCGCAGCAGCTCAAGAACGCGCTGATCTTCCGCGAAGAAGCGGAGCGCGTCGAAAAAATAATTGCCGAGGGCCGGCTCCATTCCGACCGCCTCTTTGCCGCGGTCGGACGCGTAGCCTCCTGCCGCGGCTCGGAGCGCAGCCGATTTGCCGCGCGTCTTCTGCACGACCTCTTTTGTTATCACCGCGATCTGCGCGGGCTCGATACCCTCACCGCCGCTTTTGACAGTATCAACCTGGTCAGCGACGACAAAGTCCGCCAACTCTCCACGCTCAACGGCATGCTCTACGAGTTCCTGCCTCCGGAAGACCAGAAGCCCGCCGAGGATCGTGTGGTTCACCACGCGATCCTGAAGGCCGACGTGCGCGATTCGTCGCGCCTCACTCGCTCGCTGATGGAAAGAGGCATGAACGCCGCATCGTATTTCAGTCTTAATTTCTACGATCCGGTAAACAAGTTGCTGGCGAAATATGGCGCCACCAAAGTCTTTCTCGAAGGCGATGCCATCATCGTGGCGCTGCTCGAGCGCGAGGGCGAAGCCATGCTCAGCGTCGGCCGCGCCTGCGTCCTGGCGTGGGAGATTGTGAGCCTGCTGCGCGAGTACAACCAACTTCTGGAAAGCTCCGGCCTGCCCCAGATGGAAGTTGGCCTGGGCATCGCCTACCAGGATTCGCCTCCGCTCTACCTGATGGATGGCGAGCACCGCATCATGATTTCCGACGCCATCAATGACAGCGACCGTCTCTCCTCCTGCAACAAGCGCGTCCGCAAGAAAATCGCGCCCGATGCCGGCGTCTTCCAGGTGTACTCGGTTCAGATCGGAGGCGGCGGCAATAACGATGACGGAGCGGAAGTAATGCGCCTTAACTACAACGTCGGCGGAATCTGCCTGAGTGAAGCGGCCTTTCGCAAACTGCAGCAGGAAATTTCGCTCTCCCCCTGGGCAGCGGATCCGAGCGAGTCTGGGTTTAATAGCCCCTGGATCGACGACGAGCGCGAGTTCTTCGTCGGCATCGTTCCCATCGCCAATGGAGTGTTTCGCAAGATTGCCATCCGCAAGAACCGCATCGCCCAGGTCGATGTCCGCGATCTATCCATCTTGCGCTGGACCGGCAGCTATTACTACGAAGTCTGTGCAAACCCCGCCGTGTACGCCGCCCTGCCCGGAGAAAAATCCGCGTCTGCTCCGCGTTAGGTTTGTGGAGGGACGAGCGTTTCGCGAGCCTGCCTTGAGCGACAGTTGAAGGGTCCCGCCGGGCGGGGACGCCCGGCACTCCGCCAGCAAGCAGTAACACCCGTTCAGAAACTGCGCCGAACCAGAAACGGAATCTCCACCACGGCTTCGAGCGCCACCGGTTTCCCCGCTCTTTCCGCGGGCACGAATTTCCAGCGGGCGAGGGCTCTCGCCGCATAGGAATCCAGACGTTCGTCCGGGCTGTTGAGGACGCGAATGTCGCCCACTTTCCCATCGGCGTGAATCACGGCATAGAGCGTGACCATGCCGTGCACGTTGGCGCGAATCAATTCCAGCGGATAGCCCGGGTCCGATTTTTCCGTGGCAACCGGCTCCAGCAGTTCCCCTTCTTTCCGCCCCCCGTCGAGTTCGGCAAACTTTATTACCCAGCTCCCTGTCGAGGAATTCAGATTCGGCATGTTCAGCGTCCGACCATAGACGCGCTTGCCGCGAAAAACCTTGCGGTCCACCTCGGTGATTTTATCGTCGGAAACCGGAGACGCAGCGCGCGCGCCCGGCTTCGCTCCCGCTGTCGAAAGGTTAGCCGTCTCTCGCGCGCCGTCCGCGCCGGAATCCGCCGCGCCGACATGCAGGCCAGCCGGCAGAGAGCCATGGATGTTGTCGCGCGCGTTGAAACCGCTGCCGCCGTTTCCTCGAACGCCCGAGTTCTTCGCTTCCGATTTCGATCCCGCCAAATCCGGCGTTCCCGAAGCGCCTGGTTTTCCCCGCGGCGCCGCGGCGAATGTTCCCCGGCGATTGCCTGCGGGAACAGCGACTGGTCCGATCGGCGCGACAGGATGGATCCCCAATGCGACCAGCCGTCCGCCCGCACTGCTACCGCGCGCCGCAGCCACGCTCGGCGGAGGGTCTACCGGTTGCACGCCACCGCCCGCCAGTGGTCCCTTACCGCGCGCCGCCAGCGAATGTTGTTCCGTCAGCGTGAGCTGTGGAGCGGGCGCGACCACTTCACTCGGGCCAATGTTCATGATCCCGACATGTCCCTTCTTCGATGGCGTCAATTCCGGAGGCGGCGCAATCACATCCGACTTCATTGCTGCTCGAACCACACGGTCCGGCGCAAACTCAACGTCCGGCGCGGGCGCCACGACCTGCGTCTCTGGCGCGACTATGCGGTTCGATGACGCTCTCGTCGCGTCCAGCGGAACCGCCGGCACGATCGCTTCCGTGGCAATGATGTTGGGCATAGCGACGTCATGGTCAAGCTTGAGATCGGGCGGCACGACGATGGTTTGCGACCGGTTGTCCGGTTCCCGCGGAACCGAAAGGATGGGCTGCTTGGCGTAAACGGGGTCTCCCTTTTGCGCCTTCGGCGCCTCGGATGCGCCCGTGTCGAGCGGCGGCAGATATTCTTGCGGCGAATAAGTTACTAGCGACGCCCGGTCAAATGACGCCCGGTCAAACGCGGCGCGATCCAGAATCTGTTGCTGTCGGATCCACGCGAGCGAAATCGTATATGTAAGGGCAACTGCCGCCGCGTGCAGCAGCGCGGATTGCAGGAAGCGTCCCCAGGGCAACTTTTGCTGGACAAAGACGTCCCGCCACATGCCGAATTCGTCGTTGCCGCGCGACTCCACCGGGACAAGTGCCGGACGAACAGCCGCGCGAACTTCGCTGCGGAATTCCGGGCTCGCCGGATCGCGTTCCACCAAAAGTTTCAACAGTCTTTTCCCCGGGGATTCCATCTCGCTCCAAGTTGCGCTCTAGCCAACTCCCATTTGCTACTACTACGGTGCCCCCAGAAGGCGGGATCCGAGGCGCCTGCGCTGGCTCGCCACGGACGGCTGCTCTATAGAAAGATTATAACTGACCTCGTGGGGTTGCCTGCTGGCGTTCCTCAGACGAGATCCCTCAGGATCAGCTCAACTTCGTGCCTCTGATCACCCGATTGAACGGTCACATGCAGCTTCGTGCCCGCCGGATCGGACTTGAAGCGATGACGTATCTCCGGCAACGAGAGTTGACCGGCGGACCGGCCGTCTATGGCCTGTATCTTGTCGCCGACGCGAAGACCAGCACCGGCTGCGGCGCCGCCAGCAACCACATCGACAACTTCGAAAGTCCCGCCGGTCTGGTTCAGCCACATTCCAGAGCGATCGAAAACGTCGGGCTTGTCATAGTTCGCATTGCGCTCGAAGATCAGTTGCTGGTGAGGATAGTCGAATGTGATGTTGAAGCGCTTGAGCACGCCCGCTCCCACGTTTCCGGCAACGTAGACGCCGCTGAACGATCCCTGCTTTTGCAGCGACAGCTGCGTAACGGGACGAGTGACTTCCACGCTTCCCAGACGAAGAACCTCCGCGCGGGTTACCAAAGCGCGCGCCGCGCCGCCCACTCCCCATCCCGTGACGGCTTCGATCTTCGCGTTGTAGTGCGCGACCAGATTGTTTTTCTCGACGAAGGGCTTCAACAAGTCAATGGAAGCGCGGCTGCCCGTATCAATGTCGAACTTGCCGGGGATGCCGTCAATCGAGCCTTCGACCTGGGGAATGCGATCGTTGAACTGGAAGGGCACAGCCGTGCCATCGCCGTGATAGGCGAACGCGGACGGGATGGCGAGTGTCAGCATTTCATGTTCGTAATCCAGTTTGACGACGAAGCGCTTGAAGACTTCGAAGCCGATCATGCCGTTCTCGGGCACGCCTTCCGCGGCGGACAAAGACTCCATGGGGAAGACCGCAAAAAGCTGGTTCGACAGAGTCGCATCGCCCACCTGCAGGCTTTGCAGTTTCACCAGCCCGACGTCTTCCGACTTTTCGCCAACGCCCCTGCCTTGCAACGCTCCCTCGGATTTCAAGCCCAGGTCGCGCGCCATGGTTGGGGTCACGATATTGGCTCCGCCCGTGTCACAAAGAACCCGGAACGGTCCTTTACCATCGAGCTTCACTTGCAGGTAAATGTGATTGTTGATCAGTTCGAACGGAACCGTGGTGGAAGTCTTGCCGTCTGCAATCGCGAAATCGGGCGGCGGTGGCGCAGGCATGTGAAACTGCGCATCCTCAATCGGCGGATTGAACTCAATCTTCTCCATCGTCACGAATTGGTCGTACTTCGTGTCCCCATTGGTGGTGCGCCCGGCGAAAGGAATCTTGACTCCATTCACGCTGCGATAGTCGGAGAAATAAGAAGTGCGGGTTTCAATGTCTGCCTTCTCTACCGTGTGGTCGAACAGGTAAGTGTCGGCGTCTATCCAGAGATCGAAGGGCCGGCCGCCTTTGGGAGTGATGCGCAAAACGAAGAAGCGTTTTCCGGTGTCTTCTTTCTCGCCGGAGTATTCGATCTGCGCCGGCCACCGTTCGGGAAACCAGTAGGCTCGGGCGTGCTGGTAGGCCTCATTCGCAGCGCCTTGGCGCGCCTCATCGCCTCCGTCCGCGACTGGCTGGCCGGACGAGTCCTGCGACCACACTATTTTCCCATCGAAACCTTCGGCGCCCGACGCCGGCCCCATTTGATAATGAACTACGGAGCGCCCGGCAAGATTGTCTTCCCATATCTCGAGACTGCCGTTCAGCCCACTCGTTGCCAGCTTAAAGGTCGCATGAGTCGTGTGGATCGAGTTCCAGGCGTCTCCACCCGACACCTGCTTTGCCTTGTCCAGAATTTCCTGCGCGGAAGCAGCGGCGTTCGCAGGCAGTGCGTAGAGCAGACTGAAAAGGAGTCCTAAGACAGCGAATTTGAGCATCATGATCCTCCGGTATGAAACGGCGGCCGCAATTGGGCGATTCTCCGCCTGCAAGAAAAAGTACGGAGATGCCAAGGGAAAAGTTCCCCAAGCTCGTGATGTGACGATGGCGTAGACGCGCGTGGCAACCATTGCATTTTACGCAACTCCTAATCATGGCCGCTATACTGAATGTTCCGAGGTGACCATGCCGATCTACACCAATCGCTTCCGTGCGCTGCAAGTTGCATGTTTCATTGTCTTTGCTCTGATGCTGGCTGGCGCGCAGGCGAAGCCGAACGAGCAGAATAAGGAAGGGCAAAACAAAGATGGGCAGACCGGGGCCCCGCGTCCAGCCTCGCCCGGCGCGGATTACTCCGGCATGTACAGCTTTTTGCAAGAAGGCGAGTTTGTGCAGATCACCGTCGAAGACCAGGGTCACGTCATCGGTTTTGTTTCGCGCTACGCCGACGCGGGAGGCGATGGCGGGTTTCTCGATCACTTTTTTAAGTCGGGTAAGCTCGACCGCAATCAACTCGCGTTTACCACCGAGACCGTGCATGGCGTGTCGTTCGAATTTCGGGGAACGTTCGAGCGCGGCGAGGGCAAAAGCCGGGGCGACGAAGCGTATTACGTGCTGAAGGGAACCCTCGTCGAGAACACCACCGACGAAGCGAAGAAAACTTCTTCCCGCTCGCGCCAGGTTGAGATGAAAAGCTTCCCGCAGGATATGGCACAACCACCGTTGGAAAAGAAGTAACTGGCGTCCATCTTGCGCAGCGTTTCGAGGACGCCGCCATTACTTGTTCCATGCGCGCATTCGCGGTACCCATCGCCGGACGTTTCTGCAGTATTCTTCATAATCCGCGCCGAATGTCTTTCGCAGGTGTGGCTCCTCGTACAGCAGCACAAATAAATTCACGCCGAGCACCACCACGCACGCCACCGCGATCGCGGCCAAGTTCGCGCGTCCGAAGACCACCCAGAGCCCGATCCATCCCGCAAAGAACCCCAAGTACATCGGGTTCCGGACGTATCAATAGAACCCCACCACCACCAGTCTCGTTGGGGGAGCAACTGGCGCCGGCGTTCCGTGTCCCGTCCATCCGAAGTCCCACACGCAGCGTAGTGCCACCGCGAAGCCAAGCACCGAGGGCACGGCCGCAATCCAGCGCCATGGCGCCGCACCGGCCGCGTTGACGCGAAAGCCCAGCCACGACGGCAGCAACCAGAACCACAGCGCAAAGAACGCAGCGCCCACCGCCAGGGAAGCGGCGGTTGCCGGCCAGTGCGTGCCCCGAGTTGGATCTTTCTCCGTTCCAGTTTGTCCGCTCGTCATGGACGCCTCCACCAACACGGAAGTATGAACCCTGCGCGCGCTTGCGGTCACGCCTTCCTGCGCGCAAATCTTGCGGCCGCGACTACCGCCTGTCCCAGGCTCAAACCGCCATCCCCGGCTGGCACTTCTTTCTGTGTGAACACCTCAAACCCAGCTTCGGACAGCCGTGCTTCGAGCCGTTCGGACAGGTAGACATTGTGAAAGGTCCCGCCGCTCAGGCACACACGGCTGAGAGCGGTTTTCTCTCGCAGGAGCGTTGCCAGCTTGACGAACCCCTCAACCAATCCGTTGTGAAAACGCCGGCTGATCGCTCCGACAGGGAGGTTGCGGCCGAGATCATCCAGCAGCGCTTCAAACAGCGGCCGAGTGCCGATGATCCAGTGGTCATCTTCCGGCAAGAGCTTCATCGGATAGGCAGTGTCCTCCTCTGACGATGCAGCCTCCGACGATGCAGTCTCTGACGATGCCATCGCCATCTCCAGTTCGATCGCCGCCTGCGCCTCGTAATTGACCTCTTGACGGATTCCGATTAGCGCGGCCACGGCATCGAACAGACGCCCGCAACTGGACGTGAGAGGTGAATTCACGCCTTGATCCATCATGCGCAGGAGAAGGTCGACTTTCGGTCGATTGAGTTCGCGCACGAAGGGAATATCCAGATTCAGAAACTCGCGCCCGAAATGATGTGCCAGGTAGCTCACCGCCATCCGCCATGGCTCGCGGATGGCGGCAGCTCCACCGGGCATGGGCACATACTCGAAATGTGCGGCGCGTTCAGAGTCTTCATACCCGGCGATGAGCGCTTCTCCGCCCCAAACATTTCCGTCGGTGCCGTAGCCAGTCCCGTCCAGGGCGAACCCGATCACCCGGCCTTCAAGGTGATTCTCCGCCATACAACTGGCAATGTGTGCGTGGTGATGCTGCACGCCAACTAACTTCACTCCACTCTGTTGCAGCGCCCATTTGGTGGAGAAGTAGTCGGGGTGGAGGTCGTAGGCGACGATCTCCGGCCGGATTTCGAGAATTCGCTCTAGATGCTCGATGGCTTCGTGAAAGAAACTGTAACTTTCTACGTTCTCCAAATCTCCGACGTGCTGGCTCAGAAAGGCGTGCTTTCCTTTGGTGAGACAGATGGTGTTCTTGAGTTCGCCTCCGACGGCCAGCACCGAAGGCTGATCGTCCTTCAAGAAAACCGGCACTGGGACAAAACCGCGGGAACGCCGCAACTGCCGTGTGATGCCGCCTGCGACTCGCACCACGGAATCGTCGCAGCGCAGCAGAATGTCGCGATTATGCACAAGGAAATAGTCGGCGAGGCCGTTCAATCGGTGGATTGCTTCGCGATTGTCGATCGCAATCGGCTCTTCGCTCAGGTTGCCGCTGGTCATCACCAAAGCCTTGAATCCTCCTTGAGCGAGCAGGAGGTAATGAAGCGGTGTGTAGGGTAGAAAAATTCCCAGGTACTGGTTGAAGGGCGCAACCTCGCCGGGAATCACGCTGGGCGATTTTTTCGGAAGCAGAACTTTCGGCAGTAAAACAATGGGCCGCTGCATCGACTGCAGAACCGTTTGCGCCGCACTGTCTAATTCACAGACTTCGTGGGCAGCCCGCAAATCCGGAACCATCACCGCGAACGGCTTCTCGACCCGGCGCTTCCGTCGCCGCAGCAGAGCGACCGCCGCGGGGTTCGTGGCATCGACCGCCAGGTGGAAACCGCCCAGTCCCTTCACCGCAACGACCAGTCCGGCGTGCAGCCCGGAGACCGCTTCGACGATTGGATCGCGGCATTCGACCCGCTTTCCAGACTTATCCCAGAGTTCCACCCGAGGCCCACACTCCCAGCAGGCGTTGGGCTGGGCGTGGAAGCGGCGGTCCAGTGGATTCTCGTATTCCGCAAGACACGCCGGGCACATGGGAAACACCGCCATCGAGGTGCTCGGCCGGTCGTAAGGAATATCGCGAATGATGGTGAAGCGCGGCCCGCAGTTGGTGCAATTGATGAACGGATAGCGATAGCGCCGGTCATTCGAGTCGAACATTTCACGCAGGCAATCCGGACATATCGCGACATCCGGCGAAATGAGCGTGCGAACTTCTTCACCCTCGTGGCTATGAACAATGCGGAAGTCCCGATCGTCACCGATCTGAACAGCAACGCAGGGCACGTCGTGGACGGCCAGGCTCGTAATCCGCGCCAGAGGCGGCGCTTCGGCGGGCAAGTGCTCAACGAAATCCTGAACGGCTTCTGCCGGCCCCTGGATTTCGATGGTTACTCCAGCAGGTGTGTTGCGAATCGTGCCTCGAAGGCGCCTGCCGGTTGCGAGACGATAGATGTATGGCCGGAATCCAACTCCCTGCACGATGCCTGAGACTTCGATCTGGCGCCGAACCTCCATACATCGTCAGCTCGCAGTCTCCTGCGCCAGCGGTTTATGAGCCCGGCGCCGCTCCGCCAGCCACATCATCCATTCGTGCAAACCATTGCCAGTCAGGCAGGACACCTTCACAATCTCCATCCCCGGATGCACCTTGCGGGCATTCTCCGCTGCCGCGTCGATGTCAAACGGGACGTAGGGAAGCAGATCGATCTTGCTTAGCACCAGCAAGTCGGACTTGAAGAATATGGAAGGATATTTCAGCGGCTTGTCCTCGCCTTCGGTCACGCTCAACACCACCACCTTGGCCGCCTCGCCCAAATCATAACTGGCGGGGCAAACCAGGTTGCCCACGTTTTCGATGAACAGAAGATCGAGGTCTTCGAGACGCCAGTCGGCCAAGTGCCGTTCGATCATGCGAGCATCCAGGTGGCAAGTACCGCCGGTCGTAATTTGCTTTACCGGGAAGTGAAATCGCTTCAGCCGGTTGGCATCGTTTTCCGTCTGAATATCGCCCGTCAATACGGCCACGCGATCATGCCGCGGCAGGGTTTCCAGAGTGCACTCCAGAAGACTGGTTTTGCCGGAACCGGGAGAACTGATAAGGTTCAGGCACAAAACGCCGTGCTCCTGAAATCGGGCACGCAACTCAGCCGCGATGCGGTCGTTCTCACTGAGTACTTTTCGCTCCAACGGGACTCGGTCCATATTCTTCCACCTCCAGATAGGCCAACTCCAACTCGTCTCCACTAATGCACGTGGTTTCCAGGCTCGCGCATTGCGGGCAGCGAGAATCGTAGTCGCGCACGATGAAGTCGCGTCCGCAGACCTGACAACGATGACGGCGGGGACAGACTTCGATCCCTAGCTCAAGCGACTCCAGATCGGTCTCGTGAACGATCGCTTCAAAACAGAAGCGCAATGCGTCCTGATCGATAGCTGCCATTTCGCCAATCCGGACTCCGACTTTGCACGGATAGGTTCCCGGATGGCGGCCCATCTCGGTTCTGACCGCTTCCAGCACCGAATTCGCGATTCCCATCTCGTGCATAAATCTCTCGTAGAGACGCGGCTTGCCGCGTCTCCCGCCGCTTCCGAAGGAGACGGGGCAAGCCCCGTCTCTACAGGAGCGATATTTCAGCAGATGCGCGGCAACTGGTCGCCCGCCAGCATGTCCACAATGCGGGTCGTGCCGAACGGCGTTCGCATCGTGACCAGCCCCGGGTTCTCTTTCTTTACCGTGCCAATGATCAGCGCTTCCGCTCCCAGCGGATGACGCCTCATCGCCTGCAACACCGCGTCGGCGGCCTTGGGCGCTACGATTGCGATCAGCTTGCCTTCGTTAGCAACATATAAGGGATCGAGCCCGAGCAACTCGCACGCTCCTCGAACCTCTTCGTGGATGGGAAGGGAACTCTCTTCCAGTTCGATTCCGACCCGCGAACGCTCCGCGATTTCGTTCAGCGTGCTGGAGACGCCGCCTCGCGTCGGGTCGCGCATGCAGCGAATCTCGCGAGTCACTCCAAGCATGTCGGCCACCAGCGCGTGCAAGGCGGCACTGTCGCTTTTTATCTGAGTCTCGAATTCCAGCCCCTCGCGCTGCGCCAAAATCGCGATGCCGTGATCGCCGATCGAACCGCTCAGCAGCACCTTGTCCCCGGGACGGGCACGGTCGGCGGAAAGCTCGAGTCCTTCGGGCACCAGTCCAATTCCTGTCGTGTTGATGAACAGCCCGTCGCCCTTGCCTTTCTCGACGACCTTGGTATCGCCAGTCACAACCGGCACGCCCGCTTCCGCCGCAGCCCGGCGCAGCGAATTCACCACGCGCCGGAGTTCGTCCATCGAGAAGCCCTCTTCGATGATGAAGGCGGCGCTCAAAAACAGCGGCGTGGCTCCGCCCATCGCCAAATCGTTCACCGTGCCGTGAACCGCGAGCGAGCCAATGTCGCCGCCGGGAAAGAACAGAGGTTTTACTACGAAGGAATCGGTGGTGATGGCGAGACGCTGGCCGTTCACATTCACGATGGCCTGGTCATCCAGACGCGCCAGCACCGGATTCTGGAATGCAGGCAGGAAGATGTCGCGAATCAACTCGGCGCTCAACTTTCCGCCGCTGCCGTGCCCCAGCAGAATGGTGTCTTTGGCCGCGAGGGGCGCCGGGCAACTGAGCTCGAAATTTATTTCGACGCCGGTTTTCGTTGACACGCCCCCTCCTAACTCGCGACCGCATGGCGCCGATAGTGATAGTACGCCGCGCATGCCCCTTCACTCGATACCATGGGCGCTCCCAGGGGATTTTCCGGCGTACATCGCATGCCAAACACGGGACAATCCGTCGGCTTCTTTAATCCCTGCAAAACCTGGGCGCTGATGCACTCGGCGGGCTCGTCTACTGTAATTTCTCCCAGATCAAAGACGAGGTCGGCGTCAAAGGCAGCATATTCTTCGCGCGAACGCAAACCACTCTGCGGGATCGGGCCGATGCCGCGCCACTTTTGGTCTGCGATTTCAAACACCTCGGCCATAATCTGCTGTGCCGGCAAGTTCCCCTGGTAGCTCACCGACCTGACATACTGGTTTTCGAGCCGCGCCTCCCCTGCCTCTAGTTGACGCACCAGCATGAGGATTGCTTCCAAAATATCCACCGGCTCGAATCCCCCGACCACAATCGGCACGCGAAAATCGCGAACCAGCTTCTCATACTCCTTACACCCCATCACGGTGCAGACATGCCCCGGCGCAATGAAACCCTGCACCCGGTTTGTGCTCGAAACCATCAAGGCGCGGATCGCCGGCGGGACGAGCACGTGCGAAACCAGCATGGAAAAGTTGGTGAGACCTTCGCGCCGGGCTTGCCATGCGGCCATCGCATTTGCGGGAGCTGTGGTCTCGAAACCAATCGCCAGAAACACAACCTTACGATCGGGATTCGACCGGGCGATCTTCACCGCTTCAGTCGGGGAGTACGCGATGCGAACGTCCGCGCCCTGGGCCTTGGCCCGAAGCAGATCCGAACGGGACCCAGGCACCCTCAGCATGTCTCCATAGGAAACGAGAATGACGTCCGGCCGCAGCGATAACGCAATCGCTTTGTCCACGGTTTCGAGCGGCGTGACGCAGACTGGACATCCCGGTCCATGCACGATTTCGATGCCGCGCGGCAGCAGTTCGTCAATACCGTAGCGCATGATGGTATGGGTTTGACCGCCACAGATCTCCATCAGCACCCAGGGCCGGGTTGTACGCTGAACGATCTCAGCCGCCAAGGCCCGTGCGATGCGCTGGTCACGGTATTCGTCAAGGTATTTCATGGCGCAAAACCCGCAGGCAAGACTCTAACCAGAGGCGAACAGCCTATCGGTGATAAAGATCACACCTTGATGTGACCCAGAACTGGAAGGGTGCGCAGGAAAGTCCGGCGTGGCCTTGGAGCGAGTGCGCACGAAAATTACGATTCCGGCGGCGGCAGTTCCGCTTCCAGCGCTCCCATTTCTTGCAAAAGCTGGTACGTACGCTCGGCTTCGGATGAGTCTATACGGCTTATGGCGAAGCCCACATGGACGACCACATAGTCGCCCAAGCCAGCCTCGGGGACAAAGTCCAGAGATACCTGGCGCACGATCCCGCCGAACTGCACGCGGGCCGTCCGCAACGGACCCACCTCTTGAATTTCGAGGATTTTCCCTGGTATGGCAAGGCACACGGCAACTCTCCGCGCAGTCAGTACAACACTGGTCGTTACTGCGATCTGTGACGCGCGGCACACCTCAGTGTGACGAACATGGCGACGCGCACAGACCGGGCTGGGTCAGGCCGCCTGAGCATCGGCTGCGAAAGCCATTGACGCTGGCATCAGGCGGGTCCTGACCCGTTAAGAGTGGGGCGACGAGCGGCTCGCCCGTCCAGCTAGGCGGGGACGCCTGGCTCTCCGCCAGCAAGCTTGGATCGACAGCAGCAACAATCGCCCGGTCGCGGCTCTAGCTCAGTCTTGCGGCTATCTCTTCGAGAGAGGGATAGGAAGTGGACTTGACAGAAGTGAATGGCGCCGGCTGTGCGCCGAAGCGAATGGCCTTCGTCATCATTTCCAAGGCCAGGCCCATGGTGGGCGGCGTGACAACCGTCGCTGCGAGGAGACCGCGACGTACCCATTCCTGGCCAGTCTTCGGTACGCCGTCAATGCCAGTAAACGGTAGGCTTAGCCAGTCTTTTCGGGCCTTGCTGTCCGGCACCTCCTCGAATGCTCTCCTGGCGCCCATGGCCATGGCATCATTCTGGCTACCGATCAGGCGAATCCCCATTTGATGGGATGTACCCAGCGCCAACCACGACTTGACGGCTCTGTACCCGCTAGCCTCCGTCCAGTCTCCCCTGAGCATTCTCGGGGTCACATTGCCAGGTTTGGTGGATTGCATCCCCAACGTGCGTGGCCGGCTAACCCCGCCGGCGGAAGGTCCCTCGATATATAGGACGCATCCACCCTCCTTCAGGAACGCGGCAAACTGTCTTCCCTGGACTCTTCCAGACTCTTCCTGATCGGTGGAAACGGCAAAAACTGGGGCCCGGCTGGTTTCCCGAAGTCTGGCAACGTAATCCCCTTCACGATTGACCAGTCCCCAACCGATGCCCGCAGCGACTGCGGCAGCAGCCACTTGAGGCATTCCGGTACCAACCGGTTCCACTAGAATTGCATCCGGGTGCTTAGACTTATCTTGGATGATCTTCAATATTTGTTGGGTTTGATTGACCGCGTCGTTGCCGGCATACACAACCTGAATATCGGCATCCAGGCGCCGGGCGGCATCTGCGGCTGCTGTGGCTTGTGATGCTTGGTAGTCATTGTCAGCCGTGATGAGTGAAACCAGCACGTTGAGGTTTGCCATGCAAGGCCCCGCGTCCTCAGAATTACCGCCTGCAATTGTAACGCCTGACGGGGTGGATCGGCTGCTAACTACATAGCTTCCACCGCGGCTCAAGCGGCTTTTGGGCTGATCGAGCATGGCTGCTCACGCCGGTGGTGGAACCTGCTTTCTTTTCGCTGACGTGGCGAATTGCCGTAAGACATCAATAAATGCGGTGGTGGCGCAGGAAAGCGTCCGGTCCCGGCGATAGGCCAGCCCCAGTTCGCGAAAAAGCTCCACATCCTCCAGATCGATCAGTTTGACTCTCCCCGACGCCACTTCATCGCGGGCGAACGACGCGCTGATGATAGACACTCCGAGATCGGCGGCCACAAAGCTCTTGATCATGCCGACGCTGGGCAGTTCCATTCGCACTTGCAACTCGTCGCGATGCGGGCGGAACAGCTTGTCCAGTAGCCTGCGCGTGTGGCCCGTCTTTGGGAGCAGTAGCGGATGTTTGACGATATCGCGAACGGCCGCCGTCTTATGCTTGGCCAGGGGATTTCTTGGGCTCACCATCAACATCAGCTTGTCGCGGAAGATAGTTTGGATTTCCAGGCTCGGAGACTGAATGGGCAAAGTCACAATGCCCACTTCAATGGAGCCGTTCTCCAGCTTTTCCGTGATCTTGTAGCTGAAATTCCGGTAAATGTCGATCTGCACGGGCGGGTAGCGCCGGCAGTATTCCGCAAACACTTCCGGCAGAACGTACAGGCAGGTGGCCTCGTTGGCGCCGACGCGAAGCGTGCCGCGGGGCGTGCGGCTATGGTCTGCCACCGCGATCAGCGATTCCTCGCGCAGCAGCTTCAGCCGCACGGCATAGTCATAGAACACTTGTCCGGCCGGGGTCAGTTTCACGGTCTTGCCCGAGCGGTCGAGCAGCCGATCCCCATACTCCTGCTCCAACTGGCGGATCTGGGCGCTGACCGCCGATTGCGAACGGAAAACCTTCTCGCCGGCGCGAGAAAAGCTGCCCTGTTTTGCCACTTCCAGAAACGTGATGAGCTGATCGAAATCCATTGAGTTTATGCGGGGATTATAACGGACTCCGCGGGTCTCGCGGGAAATTAGACTGAACTTACCGTAGAACCATGAAACTCCGAAATTTGCATCCTTAGCATCGAAATTCTGAATTGTACTTTGCCCCTCGCTGGGCAGTAAGTAAGAATGTATAGAGGTGTGTTCCTGAGCCGAAGTGCGCGCCGCCGCCGTAGCCCTTGCGGCGAAGTCCCAACTCCCAACTCAAGAACAACTGACCCGGAAGCGGCCAAGCGCGCCGCAACGATGCCAATGCCGCAAGTGCCCATGACGACGCGTCTGGAAAGAACGAACGGTCCTCCGCCCGCTCAGGGCCTGTACCATCCTGCGCAAGAGCACGACGCCTGCGGGATCGGATTCGTGGCCAGCGTCCGCGGCCACAAGAGTCACGCGATCTTAAGCAAGGGAATCCAGGTGCTGCTCAACCTGACGCACCGCGGCGCCTGCGGATGCGATCCCGAAACCGGCGACGGCGCCGGCATTCTCCTCCAAATCCCACACCAGTTTTTTGTGCGGGAATGCGGCAAGTTGGGTTTCGAGCTGCCTCTGCTCGGCGCTTATGGCGTGGGCATGACATTCTTGCCGGTGGAGAAACATGAGCGCTTGCAATGCGAAGGCATTCTGGAGCGCATCATCCGCGAGGAAGGATTGACCGTACTCGGTTGGCGGGATACGCCGGTTGACCCTACCGCCATCGGCCGCGTGGCGCGTGGTTCGCAGCCCTACATCCAACAGATTTTTGTGGGTCGTGGCGTCTTCACCGATGAAGACGTTTTCGAGCGGAAGCTCTACGTGGTGCGCAAGCGCGCCGAAAGTGAAATGGCAGTCTCTGGCATCCCGGATGCGAATGTGTTCAACATCCCTTCGCTCTCCTGCCGGACCATCGTTTACAAAGGTCTGCTGCTAGCCCCGCAGATCACGAATTTCTACCGCGAGCTTTCCGATCCCGACATGACCAGCGCGTTGTGCCTGGTGCACCAGCGCTTCTCCACCAACACCTTCCCCAGTTGGCAACGCGCGCATCCCTATCGCTACATCGCGCACAATGGCGAGATCAACACGCTCAGGGGCAACGTCAACTGGATGCACGCTCGCCAGTCGCTGCTGCAGTCTCCCTTGTTTGGCGACGATCTGCAGAAGCTTTTTCCCATCATTGCGCCGCATGGCAGCGATTCCGCGAATTTCGACAACGCCGTCGAACTCCTGTTGCAGGCGGGGCGCAGCCTGCCGCACGCCATGGCAATGTTGATTCCAGAAGCGTGGGCAGGGAACCCTCACATGAAGCCGGAGAAGCGCGCCTTTTACGAATATCACGCGTGCCTGATGGAACCGTGGGATGGGCCGGCGGCCATCGCGTTCACCGACGGCAGAGTCATCGGCGCGATTCTCGACCGCAACGGCTTGCGCCCTGGACGCTACGTGGTCACGAATGACGAGCTTGTCATCATGGCCTCCGAAGCCGGTGTGCTCGACATCGAACCGGACCAGGTAAAGATGAAAGGTCGCCTGCAGCCGGGGAAGATGTTCCTTGTCGATACGGTCGAAGGCCGCATCGTCCCCGACAAAGAAATCAAGCACCGGCTGGCTTCGCGGCAGCCATACGCGCAGTGGCTCAAGGACAATCAGATCACCATCGATCATTTGCCCGAACCCACGCGCATGCACTGTCCGGATGTGGAGACGCTTCTTCGCCGGCAGCGTGCGTTTGGTTACAGCGACGAGGATCTGCGCATGATCCTCGCCCCGATGGCTTCGAAGGGTCAGGAGCCGGTGGGCTCAATGGGGACGGATACGCCCCTCGCCTGTCTCTCCGACCGGCCCCAGTCGCTGTTCAACTACTTCAAGCAGCTCTTCGCACAGGTCACCAATCCTCCCATTGATCCGATTCGCGAAGAGATCGTGATGTCGCTCACCAGCTATATCGGAAGCGAGCGCAACATTCTCTCGGAAGAGCCCGAGAACTGTCACATGCTGAAGCTCGCCCACCCGCTTCTGACCAACCTCGATCTGGAAAAACTGCGCCGCGTCTCAACCGGAGATCTGCTGGCCATCACGCTGCCCGCGCTGTTCCGTGTCAGTGAAGGAGAATCGGGACTGAAGCGCGCGCTGGACGAGTTGTGCCAACGAGCGTCGCTCGCGGGGAAAGCCGGCTACACGCTGCTGATTCTTTCCGATCGCGGGGTGAACAAGGATTACGCTCCCATCCCCAGCCTGCTGGCGCTCGCCGCCGTGCACAACCTGCTGGTCCAGGAGGAGACGCGAACCCAGGTCGCTCTGATTACGGAATCGGGCGAACCTCGCGAGGTCATGCACTTTGCCCTGCTCAGTGGCTATGGGGCGAGCGCCATCAATCCTTATCTTGCACTGGAGAGCGTGGAAAGCCTGGCGCGGCGCGGCGAGTTATCGGACGGAGTAACTCCCGAACTTGCCGTGAAGCACTTCATCAATTCCGTGAATAAGGGTTTGATGAAGACTTTTGCCAAGATGGGTATCTCGACTTTACAGAGTTACCAAGGAGCCCAGGTCTTCGAAGCCATTGGGCTGAACAAGGAATTGGCCGATTCTTATTTCGCAGGGACGGCGTCGCGCTTGGATGGCGTTGGCCTGGAAGTGATCGCCCGCGAAGCGCAGTTGAAGCACGAGTACGCATTCCGCTCCCTGACCGAGTCTGAAACCGACCTCGTGGTCGGAGGAACTTACCACCAGCGAGTCAACGGCGAGTATCACCTGCTGAACCCTCTGACTATCGGCAAACTACAGCAGGCAGTGCGGCAGAAGAGCTTCCAGACGTTCCAGGAATACACCGATCTCATCGACAACCAAAGCAGCAACCTGGCGACACTGCGCAGTTTGATGAAATTGAAGAAGAGCGCCAAGCCAGTTCCTCTCGAAGAAGTGGAGCCAGCCCGTGAGATCGTGAAGCGCTTTACCACGGGCGCGATGTCATTCGGTTCGATCAGCAAAGAAGCACATGAGACTCTGGCCATCGCCATGAACCGCATCGGCGGTAAGTCCAACACCGGCGAAGGTGGCGAAGATGAAGAGCGCTTCAAGCCGGATGCGAGCGGCGACCTGCGGCGGAGCGCGGTAAAGCAAGTCGCCTCGGCGCGCTTTGGAGTAACTACCAACTATCTCGTCAATGCGGATGAGTTACAGATCAAAATGGCGCAGGGCGCAAAGCCCGGTGAAGGCGGGCAACTTCCCGGGCATAAGGTCGATGAGGTCATTGCGCGCCTGCGACATTCCATTCCCGGCGTGGGTTTGATCTCGCCCCCGCCTCACCACGATATCTATTCCATCGAAGACCTCGCACAACTGATCTACGACCTGAAGAATGTGAATCCGCAAGCCCGCGTCTCAGTGAAGTTAGTGGCGGAAGTCGGAGTCGGCACGGTGGCGGCGGGAGTGGCCAAGGCACACGCGGATGTTGTCCTGATCAGTGGCGACAGCGGAGGTACGGGAGCTTCACCGCTGAGTTCCATCAAGCACGCCGGCATTCCCTGGGAGCTGGGGTTGGCGGAAACCCAGCAGGTGCTCTTGCTCAACGATCTGCGCAGCCGAATCCGCGTGCAGACGGACGGCAAGCTGCAGACCGGCCGCGATGTCGTGATCGCCGCGCTGCTCGGCGCCGAAGAATTCGGTTTCGCCACCACGCCGCTGATCGCGATGGGCTGCGTCATGATGCGTAAGTGCCATCTCAACACTTGCTCCGTGGGCATCGCCACGCAGGACCCCGTGCTGCGCAAGCGATTTCAAGGGCAGCCCGAGCACGTCATCAACTTTTTCTTCTTTCTGGCGGAGCAGGTGCGGCAGTACATGGCCGAACTGGGCTTCCGCCGCGTGGACGAGATGATCGGGCGCGTCGACATGCTCGACGTGCAGCCAGCCGTGAATCACTGGAAGGCGCGAGGCCTGGATTTATCGGCCATTCTCCATGATCCGTCTATGCCGTCGCGCGTGGCGCGCCACTGTGTGCAGGCGCAAGACCATGGCTTGGAGCAGGCGCTGGATCATAAGCTCCTTGCCGAATCGCAGGTTGCACTCGAAACCCTGGCGCCGGTTGAGATCAAACTGCCGGTGCGCAATGTTCACCGCTCCGTGGGAACCATGCTGAGCGGAGCAATTGCCCGCCGCCACGGATTCGCCGGCCTGCCCGACGATACCATCCGGATTCACCTCGACGGATCGGCGGGGCAGAGCCTGGGCGCGTTTCTGGCCAAGGGAGTCACGCTCATGCTCGAAGGCGAAGCCAACGATTACGTAGGCAAGGGCTTGTCCGGAGGACGTTTGATTGTCTATCCGCCGCGACGCTCCAGTTTTGCCCCCGAAAAGAATATTCTGATTGGCAACGTTGCCCTCTACGGCGCCACTAGCGGCGAAGCGTTTTTCAACGGGGTCGCCGGCGAGCGCTTTGCCGTTCGCAACTCCGGAGCGGCCGCGGTAGTCGAAGGCGTCGGCGACCACGGCTGCGAATACATGACCAACGGCTTGGTCCTGGTGCTCGGAGCCTGTGGAAGAAATTTTGCCGCCGGCATGAATGGCGGCGTCGCCTACGTTTTTGACGAGCGCGGAGACTTCACCGAAAAGCGCTGCAATCTGGACTCGGTTGACCTCGAGCCAGTTCTCGAAGCGCAGAATGCCCAGCTCGCCGAAGGCCAGCCTGTCGAAACAAATCTCGTCAAAGATCTCATCACGCGGCATCTGGCACTGACCGGCAGCCCGCGCGCAGCTTGGATTCTCGACAACTGGTCTGAGGCGCTGTCCCGGTTCATCAAAGTCTTTCCTCACGAACACAAGCGAGTGCTAGGAGTGAGCCGCAGTCGCCAGCCTTATATCCCGAGTCCGCCGCTCGCCGTTCTGGCCCTGCCCGAGCAGGTGCAACATGGGTAAGGACACGGGCTTCCTGGAATACGAGCGCGAGCTTGCCCCGCGGCGTCCAATTGCTCAGCGCGTCAACGATTGGTTCGAGATCTATCTCGATTTTCCCGAAGAGGAGCTTCGCGCCCAAGGTGCGCGCTGCATGGATTGCGGCGTGCCTTTTTGCCAGACGGGATGTCCCGTCAACAATCTGATTCCCGATTGGAACGATCTGGTTTATCACGGGCGTTGGAAAGAGGCAGTTCGTCAACTGCACGCGACCAACAACTTCCCGGAATTCACCGGCCGGATTTGTCCCGCGCCGTGCGAAGCGTCTTGTGTGCTGGCGATCAATCAGCCTGCGGTCACCATCAAGCAAGTCGAGAAAAATATCGTGGAGCGCGGGTTTGCCGAAGGCTGGATCCATCCCGAGCCGCCAAAAGTTCGCACCGGGAAAAAGGTCGCGATCGTGGGCTCGGGGCCCGCGGGATTGGCCGCCGCCCAGCAGTTGTGCCGCGCGGGACACTCCGCAGTCCTCTACGAAAAATCGAACCGCATCGGTGGCTTGCTGCGCTATGGCATCCCGCAGTTCAAGTTAGAGAAGCACATCATCGATCGCCGCCTGGAACAGATGTCCGCTGAGGGCGTGAAATTCGTTACCGGCGCGGAGGTGGGCAAGAACGTCGCGGTCGAGGATCTGCGGCGCGAATTCGATGCGATTGTGCTCGCCGGCGGAGCCGAGCAGCCCCGCGATCTGAACGTCACCGGGCGCGAGCTGAAAGGAATCCATTTCGCGATGGAATTCCTGCCGCAGCAAAATCGCCGCTGCCTCGGCGACACCGTCGAACCGGAAACGGAAATTCTGGCGACTGGCAAACGCGTGGTCATTATCGGAGGCGGCGATACCGGCGCCGACTGCCTCGGAACCTGCCATCGGCAAAAGCCTCTATCCGTGCACCAGTTCGAGATCATGCCGAAGCCTCCAGACGACCGCTCGCCCCTCACGCCCTGGCCTCTCTGGCCCAATCAACTGCGCACCGAAGGCGCACACGAAGAAGGCGGCGTACGCGACTGGAGCATCGCGACCACAAAACTCACCGGCTCCGGTCGCGTTCAGCGACTCCACGCCGTCCGCGTCGGCCCCCCGCCACAGTTCGAACCGATTCCAGGCACTGAATTCACGATGGAAGCGGATCTAGTGCTGATCGCGATGGGCTTTGTGGGACCGGCACGGAATGGAATGATCGACCAGTTGGGAGTGAATCTCGATCCGCGCGGTAACGTGGCCACGGACCAGAACAATATGTCATCGGTGCCGGGAGTTTTCGCGGCCGGCGATATGCGGCGCGGCCAGTCGTTGGTTGTGTGGGCGATCGCCGAAGGCCGAAAAACGGCGGCGAGTGTGGATGCTTATTTGCAAACGAATCCGGAGACGCTGGTCGGTGGAGAGCGGGGTATTTCCTCCCTTCTCGACGCCATGAATCGACAGTAAATGCTTCTACAACGGACGCCACGGCAATCCATCGGCATTTGGCGTAAACTCGTCTGGCCAAGGCGCGATGAACCATAGCTCTCCTGCTTGCCGACTCTCCGAGAGGTAAGGCATTTCGTTCCTCCGCCTTTGCCCTTCCTGCCCGCTTCCGGCTACACTTCTCCCGTGCCCCGGAGAAACAAATGAAAAGGTTGCCGCTGCTCATCATCGTTATTGCCATCACCCTCACCACTTCAGCACAAACCGAGAAACCCCTCACCTCCTTCCCCTACACACCCGGACTCAACGTCACCTCCATGGATACGACCGCCGACCCCTGCGTCGACTTCTACCAGTACTCCTGTGGCGGATGGAGAAGGAACAATCCCATTCCTGCCGACCAAGCACGCTGGAGCGTCTACGGCAAGCTCTATCAGGACAACCAGCAATTCCTGTGGGGCATTCTCGATCAACTGTCCAAGCAGACCAGCGGCCGCAACCCCAACCAGCAGAAGATCGGCGACTACTTCGGCGCCTGCATGGACGAAGCGGCCGTCAACCGGCTCGGCGCCAAGCCGCTGCAGCCCTATCTCGACCAGATCGCGGCCCTGCAATCTACGAAAGTCCTGCCCGCGTTGCTCGCCCGCTTGCACACCTCGCTGCAAACCGGAGGTCTTTTCTTCAACTTCGGCTCCAACCAGGACTACGAGAATTCGCAGAATGTGATCGCCTTCGCCGAAGCCGGCGGCCTTGGCCTGCCCGACCGCGACTACTACACCAAGACGGACGAGAAGTCCGTTCACATCCGCACCCAGTACGTCGTCCACGTGCAGAAGATGTTCGAGTTGCTCGGCGACAAACCCGGCATCGCCAAGGCCGAAGCCGCCAACGTCCTGGAGATCGAGACCGCGCTTGCCAAGGCATCTCTCACCCGCGTTGAACGCCGCGATCCTTACAAGCAATTCCACAAGGTCGACTTCAAAGGCTTGCAGGCGATGACGCCCGATTTCGACTGGACCATTTACATCAAGGACATCGGGTTACCCGCGCAGAATACCTTCAACGTCACGCAACCTGCGTTCTACGCGGAACTCGACAGACAGCTGAAGGCGCTCAACCTGGCGGACATTAAGACCTACTTGCGCTGGCACATCGCGCACGCGGACGCGCCTTACCTCTCCGACGACTTCGTGAACGAGAACTTCAACTTCTTCAGCAAGACGTTGCGCGGCGTTCCGCAGCTTCGTCCGCGCTGGAAGCGTTGCGTCACATTGGTTGACGATCAACTCGGCGAGGCACTCGGTCAGGAATTCGTGGCCCGCGCGTTCAGCCCGGAGCTGAAGCAGAAAACCAGCCTCATGACCCAGCAGATCGAGCACGCCATGGAAGAGGACATCAAAACCCTCGCCTGGATGAGCCCGGCCACCGAGCGGCAGGCGCTCAAGAAGTTGCACACCGTCGTGAACAAGATCGGATATCCCGACAAATGGCGCGACTACAGCTCCGTCGACATCAAGCCCGACGACTTTGCCGGGAATGTGGAACGTGCCACCATCTTTGAGTCGAAACGCGACTTGAACAAAATCGGCAAACCGCTGGACCGTGGCGAGTGGGGCATGACTCCGCCCACTGTCAACGCCTACTTCAACTCGCAAATGAACGACATCAACTTTCCCGCTGGCGTGCTGCAACCTCCGCTGTATGACCCGAAGATGGACGACGCACCCAACTATGGCAACACCGGAGGAACCATCGGCCACGAACTCACCCACGGTTTCGACGATGAAGGGCGCCAGTTCGACGCGCAGGGCAACCTGAAAGACTGGTGGACCACGGAAGACGCAAAGAACTTCACCGATCGTGCGCAGTGTGTCGTCGATCAGTACGCGCAGTACACCGTCGTCGACGACATCAAGATCAACTCCAAGCTGACCGAAGGCGAGGATATCGCCGACCTCGGCGGACTCATCCTTGCCTGGATGGCCTGGCAAGATCAGACGAAGAACACGAAGCTCGAGTCGCGCGACGGACTCTCTCCGGAACAGCGCTTCTTCGTCGGCTACGCACAGTGGGCCTGCGAAAACGAGCGCCCCGAGAACCTGCGCATGTCGGCCATCACCGATCCACACTCACCGGGCAAATACCGCGTCAACGGATTGATGGTGAACATGGAACCATTCCAGAAGGCCTTCAGCTGCAAAGCAGGCCAACCGATGATCCGCGAAAACCGCTGTCGCGTCTGGTAAGCAGATGTAACGGGCACCTCTGGTGAGCGCAGCTTGCGGCGACCATTTGCCCTCCATTTGCCCGTTCAATTCGGCCACGCTCCGCTCGAAAATGCTAAATTAGATCGTTCATGTCCGCCCCAAACTCTCTCTTCATTCGCGCCGCCAAGGCTCAGCCCACCGAACGGACCCCGGTTTGGTTCATGCGTCAGGCTGGACGCTACATGCCTGAGTACCGCGCGGTCCGCAAACAATATTCCTTGATCGAGATCTGCAAGAAGCCGGAGGTCGCGGCCCAAGTCACCATTGAAGCGGCCGAGATCCTCAAGGTCGATGCCGCCATCATCTTCGCCGATCTTCTTCTTCCGCTCGAAGTCATGGGACTTCCCTTTCACTTCTCCGCCGGCGAGGGGCCGAAAATCGAAAGGCCCGTGCGCACACGCGAAGACGTTGCCCACCTGCGCACCGATCGTGCCGCCGACCTCGGCTATGTTTCTGATGCGGTAAAGCTGGTGTGCAAGCACTTTGGCGACAAACTCCCCGTCATTGGTTTCTGCGGCGCGCCCTTCACGCTGGCCAGCTACATGATCGAAGGCGGAGGCTCGCGCAATTATCTTTTCACCAAGAAGATGATGTACTCCGCGCCCGCTGCGTGGAACGAATTGATGCAGAAGTTGGTCGCGGTGACCGCGGAGTATTCCGCCGAGCAGGTGCGCGCCGGAGCCGATACCATTCAGATTTTCGATAGCTGGGTGGGCTGCCTGAGCGTCGAAGATTATCGCCGCTATGTTTTGCCGCATGTGACCGACCTGGTGAAACGCCTGCAAAAGGCCGGCGCGCCCGTCATCTATTTCGGCACCGACAGCTCGACTCTTCTGCCCTCGATGCAGGAAACCGGAGCCGAAGTCATTGGCCTCGACTGGCGCATCCCGCTCGACACGGGATGGCAGAGCCTCGGCCTCAAAGGCGCCGTGCAGGGCAATCTCGATCCGGTTCTGCTCTTCGCCGATTGGAAAGAACTCAAGTCGCGCGCCGAAAACATCTTGCGCCAAGCCGCCGGACGCCCCGGCCACATCTTCAATCTCGGCCACGGCATTCTTCCCGAAACTCCGGTCGGCAATGTGAAGGCCCTCTGCGATTTCATCCGCGAGCACTCGGCAGAGTTCAAGACAGCGGTCAAAAGCAAGAGTTGATGGCCACTTTTATGAATTGTCATCCTGAGCGAAGCGAAGAACCTGCTGTTCGCCGCGAAATGCGGGTCACTGGCTTTAATCCCATTAGCGAGTCGCTGAAATGGAGCCGAAAATGACGGCCTGCCCGCTGGGCCTCGCGAGCCAGTGCTATTGCGCCAATCGGGTAAGTTCGTTTGTCGCCTCGGAATCGTCGGCGAAAACCGCCGTGCTTCTCCTGGCCCACGGCAGCCCCGAGAACTCCGATCAGGTTCCCGAGTTTCTAAGTTATGTCACCGGCGGACGGCCCTTGCCGCCACCGGTGGTCGAAGAGATCCGCCGTCGCTATTCGCTGATCGGTTTTTCGCCGCTCCCCTGCTGGACTCTTCTGCAAGCCGATCTACTTTCGCAGTCATTGCAGATGCCAGTCTTCATCGGCATGCGCAACTGGAAGCCCTTCATCGCCGATGCGGTGAAGGCAATTGCGAGTAGACGATACGAGCGCGTCATAGCCATCTGCCTCGCGCCGCAGAATTCGCGCACCAGCGTTGGCCTCTACCGCAGCGCGGTTAGCGGCAACGAAAAATTTCCGTTCAAGTTGGATTTCGTCGATGAGTGGCACGATCAACCGCTGCTGGTAAAAGCCTTCGCCGAAAAACTGCGCTCCGGTTGGGAAAAAGCCAGCGCCGAAAACGGAGTCAAACTGCCCGTAATCTTCACCGCACACAGCGTCCCACAGCGCACGATTACTGAAGGCGATCCCTACGAGAGGCAAGCCAAGGAAACCGCCGAGTTGGTAGCGCACCAGGCGAACCTGTCAGCCGACGACTGGACTTTCGCCTTCCAGAGCCAGGGCATGTCCGGAGGACCATGGATCGGCCCCACGGTGGAGGAAACGATCAAGAATTTGAAAGCAAAAGGCCATCGCGGTGTCTTCCTGCACGCAATCGGATTTCTGTGCGATCACGTCGAGGTGCTTTACGATATCGACATCGCCTTCAAGCAGTTCGCGGAAAAAGAAGGCATGCGCCTGTGGCGAGCCGAGTCGTTGAACGGTTCAAGAACATTGACGGCAGCCCTGGCGGAAGTAGTAAGCAGCCGCGTGAAAGCGCTGGGCATTTAGCCAAGAGCCAAAGAGCGAAGAGCGAAGAGCGAAGAGCGAAGAGCGATAAGCTTCGCTCGCAGCTCGCAGCACACGATGAAACGCATAGCCATCATCGGCGGCGGAATTTCCGGCCTCTCGGCCGCGTACACGATCGAAGAGAAGCGCCAGTCCGGCACGTCCGTTCAGTACGTTTTGTTCGAGTCCAGCCCGCGCCTGGGTGGTGTGCTCGTCACCGACCGCGTCGACGGCTGCCTGGTTGAAGCCGGACCCGATTCGTTTCTCACCGAGAAGCCCTGGGCTTCCGACCTCTGCCGCGAGATCGGGTTGGGCGACCAACTCATCGGCTCGAACGACTCTGAGCGCAAGACCTACATCGTAGCCAGGGGCAAGTTGGTGGTGATGCCCGATGGGCTCATGTTCATGGTGCCCACCATGATCATGCCTACCGTGTTGTCGCCGCTTTTTTCCTGGCGCACAAAAATACGCATGGCTTTCGAGTGGTTTCATCCGCCACACAAGGCCGCCGAGGACGAAACCGTTGCCGAGATGGTGAAGCGCCACTACGGGCGCGAGATGGTCGAACTGCTTGCCGATCCCCTGCTCTCCGGAGTTTACGGTGGCGAAGCTTCGGGGTTGAGCGTGCGCGCTGTGCTGCCTCGCTTCGCTGACATGGAATCGAAACACGGCAGTCTGGGCCGCGCCATGCTTAAAGCCCGCAAGAAAGTGGGCGCAGCGGCGAGCGTCCCAGCGCGGCCGCTGTTCACTTCGCTCAAAGAGGGCATGCAGCAGATGGTCGATGCCCTGGTCGCGCGTCTGGATGCGAACTCGCTAAAGACGTCTTCGCTCGTGCGGTTAGTGGTTCGACAGGATGACGCCTGGACTGTTTCCGCCGGATACCAGAGCGACCAATTCGACGCAGTGATCATCGCGACTCCGGCGCATGCCGCTGCCGACGTGCTGCAAAGTGCGGATGAGAACCTGTCCCGCGAACTCGGCGAGATTCAGTACAGCTCTTCGGTGACCGTTACGCTTGGTTACGACGAGAAAGTTCGCCGCACGCTTCCACCGGGCTTTGGATTTCTGGTGCCGCGCAGTGAAGGCCATCGCGTGCTCGCGGCGACGTTCGTCCACAACAAATTTCCGCATCGCGCGCCGGAAGATCGTGCTCTCGTCCGCTGCTTTCTCGGCGGCGCGCGCGACGAACAGATCCTGGAAACGAGCGAAAAAGAAATTCTCGAAATCGTTCGCGGCGAATTGCGGCAGATCATCGCCCTCCATGCCGACCCTCTGTTTGCGCGCGTTTACAAATGGAAATCCTCCATGGCGCAGTATTCGGTCGGACACCTCGAACGCTTGCAGCGCATCGAATCGATCCGCCAGAAACTTCCCGGTCTGGCGCTCGCGGGCAACGGTTACAACGGCATCGGCGTTCCCGACTGCGTTCGCTCCGGCGCCGAAGCGGCCGGCAAAATCCTCGCCGAGATGGGCATGTGGTCGTCTGCGTAACGTCGTATGCCGCAAGTTCGTGCCATAGATTTGCACTGTCATCCTGAGCGAAGCGAAGGACCTATGCAGTTCGCTGCGCAATGCGTAGATCCTTCTCCTTCGGCTCCGCTCAGGGTCAGGATGACAGCCCATATTTATGTCGCGAATTTGTTTCCTCGAAGCCCGCAGCTCGCAGCCTCTTTGCCGCACTCTGATATTCTGAATTTTTCCAACTCTTACTCCCATGAGCACTGCTGCGTCCGCGAGCCGATGGAAAATCGTTGTTGCCTTCGGGCTCGTCTATGTCTTCTGGGGCTCGACTTATCTAGGCATCGGCATTGCGGTGGAGCAGATTCCTCCGGGCGTCATGTGTGCGGCGCGCTTTTTGACCGCGGGCGTGGTCATGCTCGCTTACTGCGCGCTGACCGGACGCCGCATTCGTTTCTCGGCGCGCCAGCTCAGCCATCTGGCGGCGGTCGGCATTCTGCTTCTAATGGGCGGCAATCTCACGCTTTCTTACGCGGAGCGGATCGTCCCCACCGGCCTGGCCGCGCTGCTGATTGCGGTTTCGCCACTCTGGTTTCTGGTGCTCGACAGCCTCTTGCTGGGCGACCATCACATCGCGCGGCGCGGAAAGATCGGCCTCGGAATCGGCATCGCCGGTGTGATCGTGCTCATCTGGCCCGATCTTCGTCCCAGCTTGGGCCACTCCAATTCCATCGGCCATCGCGAACTTTGGTGGTCGCTCGGGCTGCAACTCGGATCCCTCAGTTGGGCGTTCGGTTCGGTGCTCTCGAAAAAGTGGCAGACCGCGGCTGCCGATCCGTTCAGCGCCACGGCGTGGCAGGTGACTTTCGCGGGAATCGGGAATCTGATTTTCGCGCTGCTCGTCGAGAAACCTTCGAGCGTAACTTGGACCTTCCGCGGAGTGGGCGCGATTCTGTATCTGGTGGTGTTCGGTTCCTGGATCGGCTACACGGCTTACATCTTTTTGCTGCAGCACGTTCCGACCTCGAAGGTTTCTACTTACGCCTACGTCAATCCCGTGGTCGCGGTGTTCCTGGGATGGCTGGTTCTGCACGAGCGCATCGACCGCTACATCCTGATGGGGAGCGCGATCATCGTGGCTTCGGTGGTGCTGGTGACGAGCGCCAAGGTCTCGAAGCGGGCAGCGGCGGAAGAGCTTCCCGCGGTCGAAGCTGCGGGAGACTGAAGTTGCAGTTCTCAGTTCCCAGTTCTCAGTTCCCAGTTCTCAGTTAAGGCGGATTTTTCTGGGAGCGGGTCGCCTTGGGTTCGGACTGTTTACTATATGGTAAACATAGCAGCCTACCCAGAAAAAAACACCGCAGGCGGTCTTTTGGAATCATAGGGTTAGGAACTTTTTCCTCCCAGGTCTTTGGTTTCAAAGGACTTATGGGTAAAGTCTTGAGAAAATTGGAATTAGAGCCATTTTCCTGGGACGGATTTGTAGTGTGCGCTGAAAACAAAGGACTTACAACTTACTAAGTCGCGCAAAGTCTTGACAACATTGGAGTTAGAGCCTGTTGTCCAGGAGGCGCGAGGGCTCTGATCCTTTGGAATCAAGGAGTTGCAACTTACTAAGTCGCGCAGGGCCCAGATTTCAAAGAACTTAGGGTGAAATGCGGGTACGGCCACTCTGGGCTATAGGCTTAGTTCTATTATAGCTGATGATGTCAAGTTAAAGTTGTTGGTTGCGAGAGGCCGACGAAAATTGGCTTTTCAATAGTCGCCTGCTGGCGCCGTTAGGCAGGACTGGTTTCAAGCGTGTAGGGGCCTAGGAAGCGTTCGCCGTTGAAGTGAATCAAGTGCGAGGGGGCATCCGCGACCCAGACCTCCGTTTCCCATGCGATGTCGCCGAGATAACGACCCATGATGGCGCGATTTGGAAATGCGGTCACGTAAACGAGTCCGGCTGACGATCCGCCAAACAGTCTGGAGAGTTCGGTGTGGCGTTTTCCATCCACTGGACCATGACTTGTGACGGACTCGACGAGAAGCAGCCAATTGCGCGCGGGATGGTACAGCACCACGTCGGGCATTTTGCCGTGCGAATCAACACTGACGCCAAGCTTGGCGAGCAACGGTGCGTCGAAGTAACCCCATTTGTCACCTGTGTCGCCCGCATAGATCAACACAGCACCGGGGGCGAAACGCGCCGCAAAGTCCTCGACGATCGCCCGGATCAGGTCGCTGTGTTCACCCGGGCTGAGTGTGATCTTTTTGCCCGACGAGATATGCACGGGAACGAGGTTTTGCTCGCGCTCATGAGCGTATTGTGCAGCCAGTGTCTGCCGCCCGGCAAGATAGGCCGCCAGCTTGTCATGCCATTCAGGTGTGTCGAAGCTTTGCAACAGGGCTAACGCGGCGGGACCGATCTGGTACACGGCGGCGGGGCTGTTCACAGGCCGGTCGGGCTTGTCGGGGTTGTAGAGGGCAATGCCCGAGTCAACAAACTGGTGCATCGTTTGACGGCGCACGGTCTCGCGGGTATTCGGCGCATACGTCTTTTTATAGTGATCGCGAATCCAATCCATGATCGGCGTGATTCCCATCAAGGGATTCTGAGCCTGAGTCCACGTCTTTTGGGGCGTAAGATTCAGCAACGCGAGCAGGCAAAGAGCGGACCGTTCATTCTGCTGCGCGCGCGGCAAACCGAGAGAAAGCAATATCTTGTGGGCGTTTTTGAGGTGGCGTTTGGTGCTCATTGGGTGAGTTTCCTCAGTTGATCGTCAAGCATCTCCTGGGTTGGCGCATCGTGGGATCGCGCCCATTGTCCCAACTCGACCAGGGTTTCTCGGTTTGGATATTTCATTAGACGGAGATCCGTTGCGTTGACCTGGGTGTGTCCGTTAAAGCGACGAAAATGCTCATCAACCGCCGTCGTGTTCAGGAATGCGGCAAGGCCACGCGCGAGTTTTTCAGGTAAGCCGTGCTTGTCCTGGTGGAAGACGTTTAAATGATTTTCGAAACCAAGCATGGTGGCGTCAGGGAAGGAGGTCGGTGTGACCACGCTTGCGACAATGCGCCGTCGCTCTTCCTTTGAGGAAAAGCGGCGCACGACGGTATAGAACCCGTTCGGATAAAGCCACTTCACCGTGTCCGCGTTCAGCTTTATCGCGTTACCTCGCTTCATATCGTCTTTCGGCCATTGTGCATTCTGCCCGCTGAAATGGCCAGGGTATAGCAGGGGAACCGTACCCTTTCCGGGCGTTCGTCGAATGTGCTCTTGCAGCCTGAAATCGACCACTGGGCCGGTCGAGACTCCAATCTCGATCTCGCGTAAAGAAAAGCGGATGCCTTCCGACAACTCAATGGCGTCGTGTCCTAGCGAGATTGGGACGTGAATGAATCTTTCCGGGTCGTCTGGAAACACTATCCGCTCAAAAGGCTGCTCATGCGTGGCTAGATCGGTAAAACTGTCGTCTGTCGAATTGGAAACAGTTACGTTGCCTTGGATCGCGCTGCGTTCAAGCCGAATGATGACGTTTTCTTGTAGTACGTTATCATCCTTGAAAGCCTTCGTTCGCGAGGCGAAAAGGTGCATTTGCCGCAACGCGGCGTTGCTCAACAAGAATTCGCGGAACGGGCGGTAATAAGGGCCGTTGCAGAAGCTTCGCGGGATGATCGCCACGAGCTGACCACTGGATCTCATCAAGGCTAAGGCCAAGGCCACAAACGCCGAGTAGAGGTTGACCGTTTCGATCCCGGCCTGTCGCAAAATCAACCGGTGCTCGGACGCGCTGTTGATCTTCTTGTAGGGCGGATTCAGGATCGCGTGCGTAAACCGTCCGGGTCCCCGCAGGCTTTGGCAGGCCGCCTCCCAGATGAAGTCGCCGCCTGAAATCTGGTATTTGACGGGCAGCCTCTCCGCATAGCTTGCCAGACGGGCTTCGAGATGTGGGCGAAGGTTTTTGTCGATCTCGTAGGCCGCAATCTCTACGCCCTGAAAATCCAGGCCGCCTGCGGAACCCCAACGATCAAGGAAGGCAGAGGACAGCGCCCCTAGTCCGGCACCGGCATCGAGCAACCGGCAGGTCTGCATGGTACTTGCCGGAAAAAGGGAAGCCATGAACCGCGCTACGGTCGCGGGAGTCATGAACTGACCTAGCTCGGATTTGCGTTTCCGGGTGACCTGCGTCGCGATCTCCCGGCGAACTGGGGTCGCATGATCAAATAGCTGAATCGCCATGTCTTATGACCGTTGTTGATTTGCTCATCGTTAGAATACCCGCTTCCGGGAGAGGCGCAAAGGGGTTCTCGTCGGTCTATTCTTCTGGTTCTTCGGCGTCGTTTACTACGTCCACTACTCGGCTTCTTATGGAGAAGACTAACTTCGGTTTGTCTCCGGGCTGAAAGGTTACGCGCATGGGGGTGCGCTCCCAAACTGGGGGCGGACACTCCGAGTCGGGATCATCCGCTCCCGCGGGTTCGCCTGCATCTTTTTTCAGGATCGGCTTTCTACGTCCTACCTGGGCTACTACCGCGTAGAGTTTCTTGCCGTCTTCGGAGACTCCGCAGTAGGCGATGTAGTCGCGATACCAGCTTGCAGTCGAATAGAAGGGATCGAACTCGGGCAGGTTGAGCTGGGAGACGCGTCCGGTGAGGCGGTCGACGAGCAGCCAGCCTCCGCGTTGCCACTGCCAGCGCGGGGCGTTGGCACTGGCGTTAGAGTTGGCAGTCTCCGTGGGCAGCGCATCGTTCACGCGAAAGGCGCGGCGGACCACGAACAGGCGGTCGGTCAGCTCATGCGGAGTTCCGGTGGTGTATTCCTTGAGCCTTGTATCCACAAACAATGGACGTACTTTCAGGTCGAGGAGCTTCTGTCCGGTGGCGTTGGGCCACTTGGCGGAAATCCATTTGCCGAACGTGATGACATGCGGTTTCGGGACGGCGGCGCATTCGCTCCACGGCAGGCAGAGCATGACGAATATCAGGACGAACATCAGCGAGAGTTTCCGCAGCATGATGGAAGAGTGGCACGGGCGCGGAAGGCGTTGCAATGACGGTTGAACACGGAAAATGTTCGGTTTTGTGGCGGCGCCTTTCCTGACACCTGAGACCTGCGACCTGACACCTGCCGTGCTGGCGTAGTTTGTGGGGGTGTGGGAGACTTGGGTCATGGCCAAGCGCAGTCTTAGGATCTTGAAACGAGTGAGCAACGTCCCGTCGCGGGGAATTTGTGAATCCTGCAATGCGCAGTTCTCGGCAGACCCTCGTCAACTTGGGCAGGCGGGAGTTCAGCACCAGTTCAACGCGCACAAGTGCGAGACCGGCCAGAGCGCGGCGCCGGTCGCGGGAGAAAAAGCCAAAGTTGCGGGGAAGTAGTCGATTGGCGCATGTTTTCCCGCTGGCGAGCTTGCAATATCGCTGCGAATTGAGCAAGGCAAAATTATGAGTCTTCCGCAACGGCCGCGCCGGACAACTTTTTCTCCGCCGTCGAGTTCTTATTCGGGTATGGGTGATCTGCTGACAGGGCGCCGCAAGCAGTCGATTCTGGTAGTCGAAGACAATGTGGTGAACGCGGCGTTGCTGAAGGAGCTGCTGGCGAGCCGCGGCTATCAAACGGTTGCGGTGCACAGTGCGGATGCGGCGGAGGCGGAGATCGGGCGCGAGGCTCCGGACCTGATTTTGCTCGACGTGATCATGCCGGGCAAGAGCGGCTACGAACTCTGCCGCGAACTTAAAGAGGATTCCAGGACGCGGTTGATTCCAATCGTCATGATTACCGGCCTGAGCGCTCGAGAAGACCGCGTGAAGGGAATTGAAGCGGGCGCCGACGATTTCCTGACCAAGCCAATCAGTTCCGAGGAATTGTTTGCGCGCGTGAGTTCGTTGCTGAAGTTGAAAGAATTCACCGACGAACTGGAGACGGCGGATTCGGTGCTGTGCACGCTGGGGCGGAGCGTGGAGGCGCGCGACCCTTACACCGAAGGCCACTGTGAGCGGTTGGCGCGCGACGCTGCGGATCTGGGGCGTTTTCTCGGAGTGGATGAAGAGAGCATTGTGGCTCTGCAGCGGGGCGGTTATCTGCACGATTTGGGAAAGATCGCAGTGCCGGATGAAATCCTGAAGAAGGGCAGCGATCTGACGCCGGCGGAGTGGGAGATCATGAAGCGGCATCCGGTGACTGGCGAGACGATTTGCCGTCCGTTGAAGTCGTTGCGGCTGGTGCTTCCCATCATCCGGCATCATCACGAGCACTCGGACGGCAGCGGCTATCCCGATGGCCTGCGGGAGGGCGAGATACCGCTTCTGCCGCGCATTCTGCAGGTGGTGGACGTTTACGATGCGTTGCGCACGGAACGTCCGTATAAGCCGGCGCTCGGCCATGAGCAGGCCGCGGTGACCATGCGGGCCGAAGCGCGAAGCGGACTCTGGGACGAAAAGTTGGTCGCGGAGTTCTTCGGCATGCTCGACAAGCGCCGCCAAGTGGCGTGAGAAAATCGGGCCATCGGGCGATCGGGCCATCGGGTGATTGAAAGTCAAGAGCTTTCGCGTTTGAGTCTAGATCGCCCGATGGCCCGACCACCCGACCACCCGATGACCTACAGTTTCGTCATTCCCGCCTATAACGAAAGCGCCCGCATCCGGCCGACGCTCAATGAACTTCTGCGCTATGCGAAGGAACAACAGTGGGATGCGGAAATTCTGGTTGTGAACGACGGATCGACGGACGATACGGCGCAAATCTTGCGCGAATACGGCAAGTCGCATCCGCAGATTTTGCTGGTGGAGAACCCCGGGAACCGCGGCAAGGGGTATAGCGTGCGCAATGGGATGCTGCATGCGCGCGGCGACATTTGCCTGTTCACCGATGCCGATCTTTCTTCACCGATGACGGAGGCGCGGAAACTTTTCGACGCGATTGGCGAAGGCGCCGACATCGCGATTGGGTCGCGCTGGCTGCGGGTGGAACTCCAGACCGAGCGGCAGCCCCTGTACCGGCAGGCGTTTGGACGAATCTTCAACCTGGTGCTGCGCGTGATTCTGGGCTTGCATTTTGCGGACACGCAATGCGGATTCAAAGCTTTTCGGCGGGAAGCCGCGCAACGCATCTTTCCTCTGCAGAAAATTGAACGCTGGGGATTCGATCCCGAAATTTTATTTCTGGCCCGGCGCGCGGGGTTGCGCGTGGAAGAGGTTCCGGTGCTGTGGGCGCACAGCGAGGGAACGCGGCTGCATCCTTTTCGGGACGGAATGCGAATGTTCGTGGAAGTCTTGCGGATCCGATGGAATGCGATGACTGGGGAGTACGCGGCGGGCGAAGTGGCTTCTCCGGGAAAACTGTGAGAAGTGATCACCCTTTAGTTCGCGGCAGAAGAATCAAACTAATTCCTACGAGGCAGCTCGATTGTTTGCGCTAGCGGCCAAGCGCGCAAAGTGGGCGATCTGGGCGCCCATTTCTATGGTGGAGACGGTGCGCTCGCCGGGGCGCGCCAGATCGCGAGTGCGGAAGCCTCCCTTCAAGGTTGAGGTGACGCCAGCCTCCACGCACTCCGCTTCTCTCGTTAGATGAAAGGTGTGGCGCAGCATCAGGGCTACGGAAAGGATGGCGCCTAGCGGATTGGCGACGTTCTGACCTGCGATGTCGGGAGCCGATCCGTGAACGGGTTCGTAGAGGCCGACCCGTCCTCCGATGCTGGCCGAAGCGAGCAGGCCGAGGGATCCCACGACTCCGCCTGCCTGGTCGGACAGGATGTCGCCGAACATGTTTTCGGAGAGGATGACGTCGAACTCGGCGGGTTTGAGGACGAGCGACATGGCGGCAGCGTCCACGTACATGTGGGAGAGATGGACATCGGAAAACTCGCAGCCGATGCGGGTAACGACTTCGCGCCACAGCCGCGAGCACTCCAGAACGTTCGACTTGTCGACCGAGAGCAGGCGCCGGCGGCGGGTGCGCGCGAGTTGAAATGCGACGCGGGCAATGCGCTCGATCTCCGCCTCGCTGTAGCGCATGGTGTTGACGGCCTGGCGCGCGCCGGGGACGCCGTCGTTCTCAGTATCAATGGAACGGGGCTGGCCGAAATACAATCCGCCGAGCAGTTCGCGCACGATGAGAATGTCGGTTCCTTTGACGATTTCTTCGCGCAGCGGAGAGCAGGCAGCCAGCGAGGGATAATAGACAGCGGGACGGAGGTTGGCGAAAGCGCCGAGCTCCTGGCGGAGGCGCAACAGTCCAGCTTCGGGGCGAAGTTCGCGAGGATTATGATCGAAGGCCGGACTGCCGACGGCTCCAAGCAGCACGGCTTGGGAGGCGAGGCAGGCCTGAATTGTAGCGTCCGGCAAGGGATTGCCGAACTTTGCCAGAGCAACGCCGCCGATTTCTTTTTCGTCAAGCTCGAAATCGTGGCCAAAGCCGCTGGCCACTTCTTCTAGAACACAAATGGCTTGGGATGTAACTTCAGGGCCGATCCCGTCTCCGGGCAGGGAAGTGACGCGGAGTTGCATGGAACCCTTCGTTTCTTTTCCGGCAGTATATACGAGGAGACACCGCTGTGGTAGCCCGGTTTCAGGGCGTTCCATAGTTGTCAATACACGCCGTTATTACACGTCGTTGTCATACCCCCCAGAGAGAGTCTTCCTGCTCGCTGTGATAATCGACGGGAACCGCCGCCGCTCCGCCGCCGAACCAGTTCGTAGGCGCAGGAGAACCCGGCCGGGCCTGTGCCGGGCCGGCGCTGCCGGATACTTGAGCTGGATGCGCGTCATTGACGTTGGTGTTGGCTCCGGCGGTAGCGGAGGCGGCACGCGGGAAGGGTAAAGTGGCCGTGGCGGGCGGAAACTTCTTGCTTTGGCCGGCGTCGTCTCTGTTGCTGACGGTGCTGCCGTTGACGCCGACTCTGCTCACGTCCTGGATCAGTTCGAGCAAATGGCTGTCCTGAACCTTTTTGATGCGGTCGGCAAGGACCACAAACTTGCGATAGATCTCGTCGAGCTCGCGGCGCTCGAACTGGTGTCCCAGTTGTTCGCAGCGCAGAGCCAGCGCGTGGCGGCCCGAGTGCTTGCCCAGCACCAGCCGCGAATCGGGCACGCCCACCGATTGCGGCGTCATGATTTCGTAGGTCAGCGGATTCTTGAGCATGCCATCCTGATGAATTCCCGCCTCGTGCGCAAACGCGTTGCGGCCGGTGATGGCTTTGTTGGGCTGCACCGGAACGCGGGTGATCTCCGCCAACGTCTGGCTGGCAGGGTACAGGTGCTCGCTGGCGACTGCGGTTTCGTAAGGATAGCGGTCGGGGCGCACCCGCATGGCCATGACGATTTCTTCCAGAGATGCATTGCCGGCGCGCTCGCCGATGCCGTTGATGGTGCACTCCACCTGGCGCGCACCGTGCTGCACTCCGGCGAGCGAGTTCGCGACCGCTAAACCAAGATCGTTGTGGCAGTGCGTGGAGATCGTTGCCTTGCGGATGCCGGCGACTCTTTCACACAGCGTGCGGATGAGATTTCCGTATTCCTCGGGCATGCTGTAGCCGACAGTATCGGGAATGTTGACGGTGGTTGCGCCGGCTGCGATCACGGCTTCGACAACCTGGCAGAGAAACGCGACATCGGTGCGGGTGGCATCTTCGGGCGAGAATTCAACGTCGGCGCACAACGACTTCGCGTGCCGGACCGCGTCTCGAGCTTGCTCCAGGCACTGCTCGCGCGTGATGCGCAGCTTGTATTTCAGATGAATGTCGGAGGTTGCCAGAAAAACGTGGATACGCGGGTGCGCGGCTCCCTGCAACGCCTGCCAGGCGCGGTCCACGTCGCCGGTACAAGCGCGAGCCAGGCCGGCGATGATGGGGCGCCGCAGCGATGCGGCGATGCGTCGTACGGCTTCGAAATCGCCATCGGAGGCGATCGGGAACCCGGCCTCGATGACGTCGACGCCGAGGCGGTCGAGTTGCTGGGCCAGGTGCATCTTTTCCTGCACATTCATGCTGCAACCCGGCGACTGCTCGCCGTCACGAAGCGTGGTGTCGAAGATAGTGATGCGCGGCCGATCCATGGATTCTGTCCCTCCTGCGAAGATTGCTTCTTCTACTCTATCGGCGGATTGGGCTAAAAGAAAAGATTATTATGTTTACAGAATCATTAGGCACTGTGATACTATTAGATAAACTTATGTAGAGTTCGCAACTGATAAATGGCCTCAGCCTCGAAATTGTCATCCTGGCCCTGAGCGCAGCCGAAGGGGAAGGACCTATGCATTTGTTCGCAGCGACGGAGTGCACAGGTCCTTCGCTTTGCTCAGGATGACAGCGTGGATGAGGCTTGGAACGGAAATCTGAGACCTGAGACCTGACCCTATGGACCTATCGCAACTCGAAGTCTTCCTCACGGTAGCTCGCGAACGGCGGTTTTCGCGGGCGGCCGAAAAGCTGTTTCGCACGCAATCGGCGGTCAGCCAGACCATCCGGAAACTTGAGTTGGAGATCGGCGAGCCGCTGTTCGACCGTTCTTCGCGCGAGGGAGTGCTCACCGACGCCGGGCGCGTTTTGCAGGAATACGCCGAGAAGCTGCTCAACCTGCGCCAGGACGCGCAGACGGCGCTGGTGGAGATGCGCGAATTACAGAAGGGCCAGTTGGCGATCGCCGCCAATGAATTCACCGCGCTCTACCTGTTGCCGGTGCTGGCCGAGTTTCGGCGCCTGCATCCCACGATCAAGATCACGGTGCGGCGCTCGCTGGGCAGCCGCATTCCCGACGATGTGCTCAAGCACAACGTGGAACTCGGGGTGCTTTCTTACGATCCGCAGGAGCCACAGTTGCGATCGGCGGTGGTTTATCTGGACGAGTTGGTGTTTGTCGTTCCTCCGGGCCACCCGCTGGCCTCGGCGGGCGAAGTCAGCGTGCGGCAGTTGGGCGCGGAGTCGTTCGTGGCCCACATCGTCGCGTCTCCGTATCGCGATAAAGTGATCGAAGCGTTCCGCCGCCACAAGACTCCATTGCACATGGACGTGGAATTGCCCACGCTGCAAGCCATCAAGCGTTTCGTGTGCATGGGGAACGGAGTGGCGCTGGTGCCCGAGATCAGCGTGGAAAGCGAGATCGACCGCGGAGACCTGGTGCGCGTTCCGGTGCGCGATCTGCATTTTCAGCGCAAGCTGCGCCTGGTGTATCGGCAGGAATCCGGGCTGTCGCACGCGGGCGGAGCGTTTTTGAAAGTGGCGGAGCAGGTGGCAAAAGACCGAGGCGGGCGCTATCGCTTCCAGCGGGAAAAATAGCGTCTAGGCCGACTGCACTTCTTCCTGAACCATCGCCGCCATCGCCTCCGGAACGCTGGCGTACACATCGAAAACCGACACCAGGTTGGTGATTTCGAAGAGATGTCGAACCGATCTCTTGGGGCTGGCAAACTTCAGCGTGTATCCGGCCGCTTCCGCCCACATGTGGGTCAGCACAAGTTCGCCCAAGCCGCTGCTGTCCACGGAATCGATTCCCGCCAGATTCACCACCATCCGGCGCGCGGAGGGCAGCACCTGGGCCACGATGTTCGCAAGCGCCCGGGCCTCGCCGCGGAAGATAATCCGGCCCTGGCAGTGCAACACCACGGCGCTGCCCGAATGTCCGGCCTCCAGGGTCAACTGGAGCTTTTTCTCATTAGTTCTCTTGTCCCTCCTGTCGGTCGCCGATGGCACGCCCGCAATCGCGGCGTCCGGCATCGCGGCTGGATTTTCGGGTTTCATGGCTACAGGCTAGATGCTGATAAAGAAACGTTGGTTGCGCGGAGATGAAAGTTCAGTAAATTCGCCGGGCGATATTCCCCTGTGGAATTCCCCTGTGGAATTCCCCTGTGTTCCTCTGTGACCTCGGCGGTTAAAGGTTCCTTTCGGAGTTCTAAATCACGACGGTCACGGAGGAACACAGCGGGAACCCTAACTACTTGGAGGAATCCTTGCGCCGGAATGAATCCACAGTTGGGACGAGTGGCCGCCGCAGCGGCACGATCGCGCCTTTGGATGGATCGGCGGCGGCCGAGGCCCGCGCGAGAACTTCGTGCTGGATGGAGTGCACGAACTCCTGGATCTGGCGCTGCATTTCTTCCATGCGTTCGCGCATCTGCAGAATGATGGCGATGCCGCTGATGTTGACGCCCAGATCGCGCGCCAGCGACAGGATGAACTCGAGCCGCTGCAAATCTTCATCGGTATAAAGCCGGGTGTTGCCTTCGGTGCGGCTCGGCTTGAGCAACCCTTCGCGCTCGTAGAGGCGCAGGGTCTGGGGATGAATCTCATACATCTCAGCCACCGCCGAGATCATGTACGCGCCTTTGGATTTACGCTTGGAGGACATGTTCAGAGTGAGAAATCGATTTTCGATGTAAGAACCAACAGCTGACAAGCCAAGCGACGGCTCCCGGTACGTACCATGCAAAGCCGATCCCACCGAAATCATGGGCCCACACCCAAACCAAAACAGTGCCCAGCACAAACGCGAACGTTGGAGCCCGCCAAGAGGTCGCGCGGTGCCAATTGATTAGGATAGAGAAGCAGGGAACGAAGGCTAGAACAGAAATGCCTGGTGCTGCACGGAACCAGGCGAGAATTGCATCACCGAGATCGCCGGGCCCATGGAACCTCCCAAGGAGGAAATCCAGGGTGGCTGCACCAAGAGCTGCGAGCGCGAGGGCCCCGACGGCGGAAGCCAGAAGAGCCAGAGGTGTCGCGACGTAATTCGGCAATCTTCGATAAGCGCTCTGGATGCTCATGCTGAGACTAATGTAGCACCGAGCGCAAAGAAAAGCGGGACAACTCTCGTCATCCCACTGTTCGCGTCAAATTGCAGCTACGGCGCCATCTCCGGTCTTGGCGAAGCGGCTGTCCATCCCGCCGGCTTCAGCGCGTGGTTGATCAGATAGGAGACTACTCCAGCGCCGATCACGATCAACCCAAACCAGAGCGCCGACACGCCGAGCACTACTTCGCGTTCGCCGCGGAGAATGGCAAAGCCCAAAAGCAAGACTGGAGGAATGCCAACCGCAATCGCTCCCAACAGCCCGCCCGGCACGCGGAACGGACGCTTCAATCCCGGCTCGCGAATGCGCAGGCAAATCAAAGCCACAAATTCCAGCGTCAGGCTGGCGCCGTAAATCATGATATCGAGCGTGACCAAGCGTTCGAAGCCGAGATTCAGAGCCAGTCCCCAACCGACCGCCAGCGCCAGAATCGCAACCCAGGGCGCACGCGACGTCGGATGCAGCTTGGCAAAAACTTTCGGCAACATGCCATCCTGCGCCATGGCCAGCGGCAGCCGCGAGTAGCTCATCACCAGCGCGTTAAACATGCCAAAGCCGCTCATCATGCCGCCCGCGACCAGGGCGATGCGAAGCACCGGGCCCCCCATCAATTGCGCCACATCGGCCCACGCGCCGGTTTCCCAGGCGCTGGCGGGAAAACCGGTGATCCACATGGCGGCAAAGGGAAGAACGTAAGTGACGCAAACGATGGCCACCGCGGCCAGCATGGCGCGGGGATAGGTGTGCTGCGGACGCTCGACTTCGGTGGCGATGGTCGAGGCGTTGTCCCATCCCATGTAATTCCACATGCAGATGAGCAGGCCGCCGAGAATGTCGACGTTTGAAGTAGTCGGCTTGGTCACCGCACTGGCCAGCGCGTGAAACTTGAACGGCGCCAGCACAAAAATCGCCGCAAACGGCGCCGACAGCGCGAAGAACAGCCACAGCGAAGTCGTCGAGACGACCTTCACTCCCATGATGTTGAGCGCCGCGCAGACAATTACCACGCCCAGCGCCACGGCCACGCCGCGATGGTTCTCCTGGAACCACGGAAACATGCGCGTGAGGTAGGCGACAAACAGCGTGGGATACACCGCCATATCGAAAATGGACGCTACCAGCGACAGCCAGGCCTCCTGAAATCCCCAAAAATTTCCCATGGCGCGGCGCACCCAGGCGTAGTAGCCGCCTTCGAAAGGCAGCGCGCTCGAAAGCTCGCCGATCATGAACGCGGTCGGCAGGCTCCAGAGAAGCGGGGTCAGCAGCAGGATGAGAATCGCTTTGCCATACCCGGCGCCATGCACGATGTCTTCGGTGCCATAGGTTCCGCCCGAGACCATGAAGAAGGTCGCGGCGACCAGGGGCCACAGGGTGAGACGAATAGACTTTTTCGTTTTCTTGAGATCGGAAGCGACGGCGAGAGCGGTCTGCGGGATATTAGCGGTTGCGGTAGCTGTTGCCAATTTCTATGGCTTCCTCCTCCGGGGTCCCCAGACGGCGCGGTTTTCGCCGGCTGGGGTGGTTCAGGCGACTCACTCTCACCACCGCGTCTCCCTTGACTTGCTCTCGCGGTTCCCGGGGTGGACAGCGATTCCCGGGCATTTCGGTGAAGTTAGTTCGCAGTTGTGAGATTACGGCAAATTTTCAGAGATGCAAGAGTATTTTTAAGAAATTTGCCGTTCTAGGAATACTCCCACCGCCGGGCGAGTCGGCGAGCGATGGCGAACAGCACGGCGCCCACTCCGAGCAGCACCAGGACCTGCGGCCAGAGGTGCGAAATCGGTTCATCGCGCCAGAAGACTTTTGTGAAGCCGTCGATGGCCCAGGCGTTGATGGTCAGCAAGCCCGCTTTCTGCATCGCTTCGGGCATCAGAAAACGGGGGAACATGCTTCCCCCAATCGACGACATGAGCAAGATCACCAGCGTCGACAGCGGCCCGAGTTGCGCGCGCGTGCGGCAGATGCTGGCCAGCAACATGCCGAAGGCTCCCACCGCAAAGGCCGTCGAGAGCCCCATCACCACAAAGCCGGGAATATGCGGAAGAAAATCGAGTTTGAAAACCAGCCATGCCCAGACAAACATGACGACCAGCTGGGAGAATGCCAGCAACACGCAGTAGCAGAGCTTGCCGGTCATCAGCGTTCCCATGGTCACGCGCGAACTCAGCACCCGGTCGAGCGTTCCACTTTCGGCTTCGTCCAGCAGGGAACCGCCCGCACCGCTGGCGGTAAAGAGCAGGAACATAACTCCGATGGCGGCGGCGTAGAAAGACACCATGGGATTGTTCTTGTTCTCGCCGACTACGTCGCGAGTGGTTACGGCAATGGGCATGCCGCGGTTGGGATCGGCAGGCGCGGTTTGCTGGCCGCTGCTCTCCGCGCTTTCCCGCTGGCGCAGTGCCTCGAGGCCGGCGTCGATTCTCTTCTTCTGCTCCGGAGTAAAGCCGCCAGCGTATTTATCCATGTACTTCGATCCCTGCTCGGCCATCACGTCCGGCATCGAGGTCATGGCAACTTTCTGGAGCATCCCGGCGATCACTTGTGGCGCGATCATGTCGCTGCTGTCTTTGAGCAACTGGATCGTCGGCTGGTTCGGATTGGCGCCGCCGAATGAAATTGGATTTTCTCCGAAGCCATGCGGGACGATGAGGGCCACCGGCGCAGTGCCGGCTTTCACCGCAGCTTCTGCCGTCGCCGCCGTGTATTCCGGCTGCTCCACACCTTGCTTCGGCGCCGGCCTTCGCATTACCGACAGCGATCCTTCGCGCTCCAGGCCGCGGATCATGCTCTGCGACGTGGCGCTGTGGTCTTCATCCACCACCAGCACACTTACCTTGGGCGTGGTGTCATGGCGCCCGCCGAAGATCACGGCAAAGATGGTGAAGAACGCGATCGGCAGAATGAAGCTCAGCGCTAGAGCGCCGCGGTCGCGGCGCAGCCCGATCAGTGCGGTGCGCACAATGGGGAAAATCAATCGCGTAACTCCCTTCCGGTCAAGTGCAGGAATACGGATTCGAGGTTGGGTTTCCGCAGCGAGATGTCCGCCAGTTCGTGTCCCGCCTTGGTCGCGGCGTCAAGCAACCCGGCAATTTCAGTCGCATGCTCTATGGTGAACTGTGCCATTCCGTTTTCGTAGAGTCCTCCACGCTGTTGCACCCAGGCGGCCACACTGTCGTCAACGCTCGCGAATCGCGCCAGCACTTCATTGCGGGAGGCGAAAGCGTTCCGCACCAGTTCGTCTTTGGTTCCGAGCGCAATGATGCGTCCATGATCGATGATCGCGATGCGATCGCAGAGCCGTTCCGCTTCCTCCATATAGTGGGTCGTGTAAATCATGGAGACGCCCTCGCCGTGCAGCTTCTCGATCATTTCAAAAATGCGGTTGCGGGCTTGCGGATCGACTCCGACCGTGGGTTCGTCCATCAGGATCACCTGCGGACGGTGGATCAGTCCGGCTGCCATGTTCAGCCGCCGCTTCATTCCGCCCGATAAATTATTCACCGGTTCTTGCGCGCGGTCGGTGAGCGCGGCCCAGTCGAGACACCATTCCACCGCCGTTTTCAGGGCGGCGCGGCGAAGGCCGTGATATTGGCCGAACGATTCCAGGTTTTCGCGGCACGTGAGCTTTGGGTAGAGCGCCAGTTCTTGCGGAACCCATCCCAGCGCCGCTCGCGCGCCGGCGGAATCGGCCGGGTCGCCGAAGACCGACGCTGTGCCCGCGTCCGGAATGACGCGGCCAACGATGCTGCGAATCAATGTGGTCTTGCCCGCGCCATTGGGGCCGAGCAGTCCCAGGCATTCTCCGCTCTTTAGTTCGAGCGTAATGCCATCGACCGCAATCAACTCGCCGAAGCGTTTGACCAGCCCCTCAATTCGCAAGGGCAACAAAGAAGTTGGATTCGAAACGACGGGCGCAGACGCCATTCATCCTCCGGGCTTACCGATGGTACTGTTAGGCGCAGTCAGCCGTCAAAATGGATTCACCGCCGAGACGCCGAGAGCGCGGGGGAAATTCTTTGCCACGGGGAGCACAGAGGAACACTGGCGAACCCTCACCTCATGATTTCCCCTGTGTTCCTCTGTGTCCCCTGTGGTTAAGATTTTGGGCGTTAGACCTTACTCCAAAGTTCTTCCCGCGGATCTTCGGGATTGAGTTTGGCCAGCTCGCGCAGCAGTTCTTTCGTCCGCTCGTCGCGCGGCATGGGTACGGTTACTGTGATTTCCACGATCTCATCGCCACGCACGCCGTCTTGTGTCGCCGAGGGCACGCCTTTTTCGCGCAGGCGCAGCTTCTGCCCGGACTGGGTTCCCGGAGGAATCTTCAACATGCTGCGGCCATCGATGGTGGGGACTTCGATCTTCGATCCCAGCGCCGCCTCCACCGCCGTCACCGGCACCGTGATGTGGATGTCGTCGCCCTCGCGGTGGAAGAGTGGGTGCTCGCCGATGCGGATGATGACGTAGAGGTCGCCGACCCCGCCGCCGCGCACTCCGGCATTGCCTTTGCCCGCGATGCGAATGCGCTGCCCGTCGCGGGTTCCGGCCTTGATGCGGATCTCGAGCGGATCGGTGCGCTCGACGCTGCCTTCGCCATGGCAGACCGGGCAGGTCGAAATATTCTTGCCCGTCCCATGGCAGCGCGGGCAGGTGACGTTGAACTTCATGCGGCCGCCGGTTTGTTCGATCGTTCCCTTGCCATGACACTGCGGACAAGCTCCCGGCGATTCGACATACCCGTTGCCGCGGCAATTTCCGCAAACATCGCGTCGCGCGATATTCAGCTTCATCACGCCGCCGCGTATCGCCGTCCAGAACGGCACGTTGACCTGGTACTCAAGATCGCTGCCCGGCTCCGGGCCCTCCTCGGCCGCGTCACCGCGTCCGCCGCCCGTGAAAATGCTGGAGAATATATCCTTGAAGCCACCGCCCCCGCCGCTCGAACTCTTGCGTCCGCCAGCGCGGGCCCCTTCGAACAGATCCGAAAAGTCAAAGCCGCCAAAGTCAACGTTGCTTGGCCCACCGGGATGGCGCCCTCCGGGAAAGCCTTCGCCAAAGTCGCCGGGGCCGGCCCCGGGCTGGCCGCCGCCGCGCGCGTAAGCGTCCGCCGTAGCCGCATCGATGTTGTCGGAGTAGAACCCGAGTTGGTCGTAAATCTTCCGCTTCTTGGGATCGCTGAGGACGTCGTTGGCCTCGGAAAGCGTCTTGAACTTTTCCTCAGCCGTCTTGTCGCCAGGATTGACGTCGGGATGATACTTGCGCGCAAGCTTGCGGAACGCCTTGCGAATGTCGTCGGTGGACGCGGTCTTCTTGACGCCGAGAACGCCGTAATAGTCTTTGTCTTTGGTTTGGGTGGCCATGGTCTGGCTGTCAGTTCTCAGCTATCAGTATCATCGGCGCAACTCTCAATTTTGTCATCCTGAGCGGAACGGCGTTTTCATCGTGCTGTAATTGACTGTCCCGCAAACGCCATTTCCGCGCCCCACTTCTCGGCTAAGTCTTGCCATCGCGGATTCATGGATTCGATCAGAATAATCTTCTTCGCCCGCCGCCAGCCTTTAAGCTGCTTTTCCCGGTCGATTGCCTTGAGAACATCATCGAAGCTTTCCCAGTACACAAGACGGTTGCAATGATATTTGCTGGAAAAGCCTTCGATCTCACCACTCTTGTGCTGCCCAACGCGGACGTACAGATTGTTCGTCATCCCGATATAGAGAGTGCCCGTGCGGCTCGCGACGATGTAGACCCAGTACTTCTTGTGGTCTGTCATCTCTGATCTCTCTTACTATCTCTAAACTCTGTCATCTTGAGCGGAACATGATCATCGGCGAAGCCGATGATCATGTGGAGTCGAAAGACCCCGGTGCCATTAGTTCAGGCAATGCTGTCGCAGGGAGTTTTCCCGATAACGCCGATGTGTTTTCGCCGACTCAAATTGCATATTTGAGAGAACATGGTGAGAACGCCTTGCAACATTAATCGTAGCGCAGGCTTCTTCGGGGTCCTTCGACTCCGCGAGAGTTTCACTCCGTGAAGCTCTCGCTCCGCTCAGGATGACAGTTTTGAACGGATGCTTTTCGTGCCAACCGCCGACCGGCAACCCCCAATTTACAGCCCCCAATCTACAACCAACAACCTAATTCACCACTTCCTTCGCTTGCTCGTCCAGCGACACGGTGAACTCCTCATACGGCGAGGCGTCCATCGATACGGGAATCCGCTGCACTCCCGTCGCGGTGGGCGCGAAGCAGTACCAGCGGCCCTCTTCGGGGACGAAGTTCACAAAAAACATCTGTCCATTAACTTCAAATCTCAATTCGCTTTCCTCTTTCCTGGGCCCGGGATCACAAGTCGCTAAGTGTGATGCAAATTGGGGGCGCATTCGCGCCCCCACTGAAGTGCCACTCGTCAAAAAGCGAGTAGATCCCCATGAGTTCACGAATCAAGTGCAACACCGTACAAAGGTGTTGCGATGGAAAAAAGAAGGTATGAGCAGTTGGGCCTCAGAGAGCGGATTGAGATTTACCGTCTGCATGCAGACGGTAAATCTCTGCGCTGCATCGCTGGCGTTCTGGGGCGGAGCGCGGCGACGATCAGCCGTGAACTGAAGCGCAACGGCAAGGCGTCCAAGCAGTGGACCGGGGGTTACGATCCGGAGCGCGCGCAGCAGTTGATGCTGCGTCGTCATGCTCGCGGTCGAGCCCATAAGCTGGAACGTCAGCCGGAACTTCGTGAGAAAGTTTTGCAACATCTCGCCGCGGGATGGTCGCCGGAGCAGATTGCCGGGCGCATGGCCCAGGGACCGGGCAGCGACCGCATCAGCTACGAATTGATCTACCGTTACATTTATTGGCGCAGTGGGTCCTTCAACGAAACCCTGCATCGCTGGTTGCCTCGCCAAAAGTACCGTCGCGGAAAGCGTCTGCCCAATGGCCGATGGTCGACGGCGTCCATAGTGGACAGGGTTTCCATCCATGATCGTCCGGCGGTGGTGGAGACCAGAACGCGCTTGGGCGATTGGGAAGCCGACCTCATGAGCTTCAGCAAACCGGGACAGTTCTTGCTGGTGGCGCAGGAACGCAGGTCGCGGCGCGCCCTGCTGGTGCGGCAGAAGGCGAGAACGGCGCAGTCGGTCGCCGACAATCTCAGCGCCATGGTGGAAGCGATGCCCGCGCGTGTGTGCCAATCCATGACCTTCGATAACGGAACGGAGTTCAGCAAACACTATCTCCTGAGCCGACGGTTTGGCATCCAGACCTGGTTCTGCGACACGCACTCGCCGTGGCAAAAGGGCGGCATCGAAAACGCGATTGGCCGTTTGCGCCGCCAGTTGCCCAGAAACACCGACCTCGATACCCTGCCCGCCCATCGCCTCGCCCTCTGTCTCGAACGCTATAACGACACACCCAGAAAATGCCTCGGCTTCAAAACTCCCAACGAGGTATTCTTGGAACACACTGTTGCACTTCAAACGTGAATTCATCCCCTCGCTACGCTCGGGATGACGGCTGCGGGCTCCCGCTCCTCCACCCCGTCACGCGAAAACCGCGCGTGCCGGGGACCCCGGTTTCGCTCACGCCCGCAAAGCGCCGTCACTTCTTCTCGTCCACATCCACGTACTCGGCGTCGATCACGCCTTCATCTTTCTTCTGCACTTCACCGTTGCTGCCCGGCGGTGCGCTTGACGCCGCGCCCGGCCCCGCGCCGCCAGCCCCCGGCGCCGCGCCCGGAGTTGCCTGCGTGGCCTTATACATCTGCTCCGCCAGTTTGTGCGATGCCGTGGTCAGCTTCTCGCGCGCCGAATCCATCTGCTTCTTGTCGCCGCTTTCGATGGCTTTCTTCGCGTCCGCCAACGCGTTCTCCACGTCGCCGCGCTCCGTGCCGGAGATCTTGTCGCCATGCTCCTTCAGCATCTTCTCGATGTTGTAAACCATCGAGTCGAGCTGATTCTTGGCTTCGATCTCGTCGCGCCGCGCCTTGTCTTCGGACGAGTGCGCGTCGGCTTCCTTCGCCATACGCTCGACTTCTTCCTTCGACAAGCCCGAAGACGACGTGATCGTGATCTTCTGGTCCTTGCCCGTGGCCATATCCTTCGCGGTCACGTTCAGGATGCCGTTGGCGTCAATGTCAAACGTCACTTCGATCTGCGGTATTCCCCGAGGCGCCGGCGGCAATCCGGTCAAGTGGAACTTGCCCAGCGTCCGGTTCTGCGCCGCCAGTGGACGCTCGCCTTGCAACACGTGCACTTCAACCGAAGTCTGACTATCGGCCGCGGTCGAAAACGTCTCCGTCTTCTTCGTCGGAATCGTAGTGTTCCGCGGGATCATCCCCGTAGCCACGCCGCCCAACGTTTCGATCGACAACGTCAGCGGAGTCACGTCCAGGAGCAGCAGGTCTTTCACCTCTCCCCCAAGCACGCCGCCCTGAATGCCGGCGCCGATGGCCACCACTTCATCCGGGTTCACGCCCTTGTGGCCTTCGCGCCCAAACAGCTCTTTTACGATCTGCTGAATGCGCGGCATGCGCGTCTGTCCGCCGACCAGCACCACCTCGTTGATTTTGCTGGCATCGATACCCGCGTCTTTCAAGCACTGCTTCGACGGCCCCACCGACCGCTGCAAAATATCTTCGACCATGGTTTCGAGCTTGGCCCGAGTCAGCTTCTTCACCAAATGCTTCGGCCCGGAAGCGTCCGCCGTGATGAACGGCAGATTGATCTCGTGCTCCATGGTGGTCGAAAGCTCAATCTTGGCGCGCTCCGCCGCGTCGCGCAGACGCTGCAAAGCCATCTCATTGCCCTTGCCGCGCAGATCGAGGCCTTCATCTTTCTTGAACTCGTCGATCAGCCAATCCACCAGCCGCTGGTCGATGTTGTCGCCGCCCAGGTGCGTGTCGCCGTTCGTGGCTTTCACTTCGATCACGCCTTCGCCGACTTCAAGGATCGAAATATCGAACGTGCCGCCGCCGAAGTCGTACACAGCGATAGTCTCGTCCTTACCCTTGTCAAGCCCGTAAGCGAGCGCGGCCGCCGTCGGTTCGTTGATGATTCGCTTCACTTCGAGCCCGGCGATCCGCCCGGCATCTTTCGTAGCCTGCCGCTGCGCGTCGTTGAAATACGCCGGCACGGTGATCACCGCGTCGGTGACTTTCTCGCCGAGATAGTCTTCCGCCGCCTTCTTCAGCTTTTGCAGAATCATGGCCGAGATCTCGGGCGGAGTGAACTTCTTGCCCTGCGCCACAATCACCACGTTGTCGCCGTCCCGCTCAACCTTGTAAGGGACCATCTTCAACTCTTCGCTCACCTCGTCATAGCGGCGTCCCATGAACCGCTTGATCGAGTAAACCGTGTTTTCAGGATTGGTGATGGCCTGCCGTTTGGCGACCTGCCCCACCAGCCGTTCGCCGGTCTTGGTGAATCCAACCACCGAAGGCGTAGTCCGGCCACCTTCTTCATTAGGGATAACTTTCGGCTCACCGCCCTCCATAACGGCCACGCAGGAGTTGGTAGTGCCAAGGTCAATTCCAATAATCTTTCCCATAGCGCATCCTCCAAAACAAATAAGTGCTTTATAATGAGTGCGATGATGATTACGCTCAAGTCCATGCTATAACCTGAGCGAATCGTTGTCAAGGTTTAGATGCCCTGTGATAAGATGGGGATGCAGGAGTTCACTATGCCGTCCATACAGGTGCCGCAAACAGTTCGTCCGGGTGAAGCGCTGAAGCACTGGTCATTCGTTCCGTATGTTAAGTTCAAGGCAAGAAATAATAAACAATATAGCTCCGCCTTAGAGTTGCTAGCCGAACTGGCCATCGACGAACCATGGTTTTTTGGTAAGAAAGCAGATCCAAAGAATGCATTCCCCATACTCGACAGCCACCTGAGGTATACATTTTTCAAATTGAAACAAGAAAAGCGGGTTTTGGAGTTCAGAGACAGGAGTGTCGGATGGGCGACTTTCAACACGGGGCTCGTCGATCGTCTATATGACCCTATCTATGCATTATTTGCTCACAACGATCACCCGCGACCGGCATGGAAATTCTATGACTTCTGCGTGCCGGGAAAAGGACAGGCTGGCAAAAAGCTAACGGAGATTTTTGATCCGCTGCCTGAACCAGCCACTTACTTTAGCAGCAACTTCGACATGCTTCTCGACACCACCAAGGACATTCACGTCGATTACGAGCACGTGATTATAGATGGGGTCAATCGGGATCGATTCCCGTCAGAATTCCTATCCCACAATGTTCCCAAGGGATTCATCTGGGAAGACTACACCAGGCTACAACGTGCGGAAAAGGAAAGCTACCTTGTGAGACTGAGCACTGCGATTGCGCAGGACTTACAGTGTACGCGCGCTATCAAGAATCGCCTGGAAGACGCCAAGGCCCTTGCTGAGAAGCGCACTCGCTGGAATTTCAAAACTGCGATTCCGCAATACTATCCGACACGCAACGAAATGAGTTTGTTGCTTCCTTTGGCGCTCGTTAGTGACGAGAAAGTCGATATCGCGCTAGTCGTCACGCGCAACCCATCAGGTTCATACCAGGGCCGAACTGTCCTTCCACTAGAGTGGGCCTATCAAAACGCCCGCTTGGTGTGCCGTCCGGACAGTGATTGGCTCACACCGGATAGAGTAGAGTCAGAACCAGAACGACTGCCCGAGGAACTAGATGAAGTTGGCGGGCCTGCGGGTGGACCATCCTGACGTAATCTGAAAGGCGGGGTGCCTCGGAGATATTCATCACATTTTTCTCGTACCGCCATCACAGACCTGCACCACAATCGGTGCGATGATTCCTCGACCGTGCACCATCGAGAAGTGCGCCCGTCTCCAGAGACGAGCGCATCATCCGCCTCAAACCATCGGCTCTTTGACAACCATATGGAAGCAGTGAGCGACGGCTCAGTTTGACGATGCTCGCTCGGACGCGAACGCCATAAACTGCCACATTTTTCTAGCCGTTCCTTCGTGAACCTTAGTGCCCTTTGTGGTGGACGTTTTTGGCAAAATGAGTCACTGTCCGAGCACTCTAAAGTGCACGCCAAATCGCAGAATTCGCAGCTAAGTCCAATCTTTTGAATACTTTACTTATAACTGCTTTACTATTAACAACTTAACTCATTTTGGGGGAGGGGGGGTACCCCCCCCGAATTTCCGAATTCTTACCCGAGGGACGGCCCACCCTTTCGCGATATTCGGCGGGTGGCCGACATCTGCGGCGCCGAGTATTTACGCCTTACATGTTGACAGACGAAAGCCGGGGGTGCCCCAGAGCCTGCCCTGAGCTTGTCGAAGGGTCTCGCGCTTTTCGAGACGTGGGATTCCCCCCATCATTCCCTTGCCACCAGCGAGGTTTTTTCGTACTCTGAAAACCATGGAAGTGCACTTCACCCCCGAGCAACAAGCGCAGATCGCGCAGGTCGCCACCAAAGCGGGGACCGTCCCCGAGCGGCTGGTGACGAATGTTGTTGTACGTTATCTCGGCGAAGAAGCCCGCTTCCTGGCCGCTGTGGAAAAAGGATTAGCGGCAGCCGAACGCGGCGAGTTTATCGACGAAGAAGAAATGGACGCCCGTATTGAAGCCAGCCGTTGACATTCTTCATTACAAACCATGTGTAATCGAATTTCCTTGACTTAAGACCTACAGCACGCGACCATAATTATTAGAGACTGATTTGTTAGAGACAGATTGGGGCAGTTCCGAGGTATGTCCGTTAACTTAAGACGGACCTCGAAGCTGCCCCAAATCCATTTTCAGCGCTCTTTGACAACCTAAATCGTTGATTCTGGAAGACTTTACCCGCAAGTCCTTTAAACCCAAAGACCTGGCGGGAATTTCCTCCTAACCCCATGATTCCAAAAGACCGGGGGGAGGGTGTTTTGTAAACACGGGTTAATAGCTTAAGAGTAAACAGGCGGGGAGGTCGCCCGCTAATGTGACTTGTGGTGCAGCGAGTTTCTCGGGCTAATCGACCAACGACCGACTACATCCCCGGAAACTTCATCCCCGCCATTCTTCGCGCGAAGCTGGGCTTGCCCATCTGCTTGAACATTTTTTTCATCTGGGCATATTGGCGGAGCAGGTTGTTGACTTCCTGCACGGTAGTGCCGGACCCGCGGGCAATGCGTTTGCGGCGGCTGCCGTTGATGGCTTCGTGATGGTTGCGCTCGTATCCGGTCATGGAATTGATGATGGCCTCGACCCGGTTGATCTGTTTTTCGTCAACCTTGTCGGCGGCTTTCTGCAGGCCGGAAAACGCGCCGATCGAGGGCAGCATGCCCATCAGGCTTTGCATCGATCCCATTTTGCGAACCTGCCGCAGTTGGTCGCGGAAATCCTCGAGGGAAAAGCCGTCGCCACTGAGGACCTTGGAGGCAAGTTCGTTGGCCTTCTTCTTGTCGATCTGCGACTCAGCCTTTTCGATGAGCGAGAGGATGTCGCCCATGCCCAGAATGCGCGAGACGATGCGGTCGGGATGGAAGGGTTCGAGCGCGTCGTATTTTTCGCCGATGCCGATGAACTTGATGGGCTGTCCGGTAACCTGGCGGATGGAAATCGCCGCGCCGCCGCGAGCGTCGCCGTCCATCTTAGTAAGTACGACGCCGGTGAGCGTGAGCTTCTTATGGAATTCGTCGGCCGAGCGGACGGCGTCCTGTCCGGTCATCGAATCGGCGACGAATAAAATTTCCTGCGGATTGAGCAGGCGCTTCAGCGACTGCATCTCCTCCATGAGCTGGTCGTCGATGTGGAGACGCCCGGCAGTATCGACGATGAGCACGTCGCATCCGGAATTGATCGCCTCGCGGCGCGCTTCTTTGGCGAGGCGCTCGACGGTCGCCGTATTCGCCTCGCCGACCTCGCCTTCGTAGAGGTTGGCCTTGATCGCCGCCGCCACGACTTTAAGTTGCTCGCGCGCGGCGGGACGGTAGACGTCGACCGAGACAAGCAGCGGTCGGTGTCCGCCATTCTTGAGCCAGTTGGCGAGTTTGCCCGAGGTCGTAGTTTTGCCGGAGCCTTGCAGCCCGGCCATCAGCACGACGGTCGGCGGTTGCGAGGCGAACTTTAATTTAGCCGTGTCTTTGCCAAGCGTCGCGACCAGCTCATCGCGGACGATCTTGATGACCTGCTCGCCCGGCGAAAGCGCGGTCAGCACTTCCTGCCCGACCGCCTTGGCCTGGATGCGGTCGATAAGCTCTTTGACAACTTTGAAGTTAACGTCGGCCTCAAGCAGCGCCAGACGAATCTGTTTCAGCGCCTCGGAGATGTTCTCTTCGGTGAGGACGGCCTGTCCGCGGAGAGACTTGAAGGCGCGCTGAAGTTTTTCCTGGAGATTCTCGAACATAGGCTAAGCAGCTATTTTAGCAGTCGGGGCGGAGCGGGAGTCGTTGGTCGATTGTCGTTAGTCGTTCGCTGTTCGTCGTTCGCTGTTCGTCGCCAGCAAAATCCCGGTTGTCATCCTGAGCGAAGCGAAGGGATGAATTCACGTTTGAAGTGCAACAGTGTGTTCCAAGAATACCTCGTTGGGAGTTTTGAAGCCGAGGCATTTTCTGGGTGTGTCGTTATAGCGTTCGAGACAGAGGGCGAGGCGATGGGCGGGCAGGGTATCGAGGTCGGTGTTTCTGGGCAACTGGCGGCGCAAACGGCCAATCGCGTTTTCGATGCCGCCCTTTTGCCACGGCGAGTGCGTGTCGCAGAACCAGGTCTGGATGCCAAACCGTCGGCTCAGGAGATAGTGTTTGCTGAACTCCGTTCCGTTATCGAAGGTCATGGATTGGCACACACGCGCGGGCATCGCTTCCACCATGGCGCTGAGATTGTCGGCGACCGACTGCGCCGTTCTCGCCTTCTGCCGCACCAGCAGGGCGCGCCGCGACCTGCGTTCCTGCGCCACCAGCAAGAACTGTCCCGGTTTGCTGAAGCTCATGAGGTCGGCTTCCCAATCGCCCAAGCGCGTTCTGGTCTCCACCACCGCCGGACGATCATGGATGGAAACCCTGTCCACTATGGACGCCGTCGACCATCGGCCATTGGGCAGACGCTTTCCGCGACGGTACTTTTGGCGAGGCAACCAGCGATGCAGGGTTTCGTTGAAGGACCCACTGCGCCAATAAATGTAACGGTAGATCGATTCGTAGCTGATGCGGTCGCTGCCCGGTCCCTGGGCCATGCGCCCGGCAATCTGCTCCGGCGACCATCCCGCGGCGAGATGTTGCAAAACTTTCTCACGAAGTTCCGGCTGACGTTCCAGCTTATGGGCTCGACCGCGAGCATGACGACGCAGCATCAACTGCTGCGCGCGCTCCGGATCGTAACCCCCGGTCCACTGCTTGGACGCCTTGCCGTTGCGCTTCAGTTCACGGCTGATCGTCGCCGCGCTCCGCCCCAGAACGCCAGCGATGCAGCGCAGAGATTTACCGTCTGCATGCAGACGGTAAATCTCAATCCGCTCTCTGAGGCCCAACTGCTCATACCTTCTTTTTTCCATCGCAACACCTTTGTACGGTGTTGCACTTGATTCGTGAACTCATGAGGATCTGCTGTTCCTCGTTCATCCATACGAGCGCGGCCCGAACCACCTTGCAACTAGATAGCATTTCCTATTGTTATCGGCTCTATTGAAGTGGCACAATTGCGGCCATGAACATCAGAGAGTGTAAGCTGTGCGCGTCGATTCTCTTGCTGTTCCTGAGCATTGTGCAATCCCTCGCCGCTGCCCAGCCCGCAACGCAGGTACCACCAAAACCGCCTCTTGCAACTCGCGATCTCGCCACCCTAGTCCGTAAATCGCTCGTTGTGATTATGACTCAAGACGACGAAGGCAATGATGTCGCCCAAGGCAGCGGCTTCTTCTTCAAGCCGGGACTTGTCGCAACCAATCTTCACGTGCTCAAACGGGCCTCGCAGGGCTATGTGAAATCGTTGCATGACGGCGTGTCCTACAAAATCTCCTCTGTTGTCGGATTCGATCTAAAGCACGATATCTGCGTACTGAAATTGGCCAACGCGGCCGGAGCGCCTCTTCCTCTGAGCACTGCAGAGGTCGCCGTAGGGGACGACATTCTCGTGGCGGGCAATCCCGAAGGCCTTGAGGCATCCTTTTCCAAAGGTATCGTTAGCGGCATTCGATCTGGTTCCGGCCTGATTCAAATGGACGCGGCGATTTCCCATGGCTCAAGCGGAGGCCCTGTGGTCAATCAGCGCGGAGAGGTTGTCGGTCTCGCCGTTTCGAGTTTGGTTGAGGGCCAGAATCTAAATTTCGCAGTGCCGGTCCGATACTTGCGCAGACAGAAGCTTGTCTGGACTCTGGAGGTCAAGACGGTTGGTGTATTGGCGGTGCCTGATTTGGAAAGAGACGGATTTCACGGGCCAGTGAGGTCGGTCACGGAAAGTGAGGCATCTTACACTCGCAATGAGGCGACACATACTAAAGTTGAAGGGCCGGCTGTGCTTAAGGCGACTTCAAAGTACAATCGAGACGGACAAATTGAGGAAATCATAAATATCCACGGTGGTGTGGAAGATAATAAAAGACTTTGGGAATATTCAGATGACGGGTTGATAAAACGTGAAATTGACATCGACAGTCAAGGCCGACGGGAGTCTCCTGATGAATATTCCGCCGAATTTGCAGTGTGGGCCCAAACGTTTCGTGCCGAATTCGAAACATGGCACGGCCACATCTACCAAAAAGAGAGGTTAGACAGATTACCCTCTTCACACCCCGATCTAGACGAAAAGACAGTACGGAAATATGACTCACTTGGGAGGGAAATCGAGACATTGATATATTTTCAGGGTGAGTTGGTAACTGTCATGCATTACGCGTATGAGGATAATGAGCATGGCGACTGGATAAGGGAGCACGACGAAGCGCTCAGGGAGGGAATCGATGATGGGTTCAGTCCAACGCGTGAGTACTATCGGGGGATAACGTACTGGGGCGAGGGCGATAAGTAGGGATTCGAACAGGGATATCTGGGGGCGTTGCAGTTTCGAATTCGACTAATTGAAACGATCCTCCGGATTCTCAGGTCCAGGTACTTTCGTAGGTCTACCATCTCTCCCAGCGGCAACATCATCTGCTTGATGCCCAAATCCGTGCCTGTGCGTCGATGGAAGTAGAGTTTCTTTTTCAATTACAGAACGGATTTCCTGCGATTTAATCCTCTTATCAACTTCCTTTTGCCCCGCACTTATGGCAGCATTACGCGCTGCTTCTTTGGTTGGGAATACGCCTTTAACAGGAATCGGAATTTCAACAGTTTCAGAGCCAACATTCTCGTCAATAAATACTTCGGTTGTCCAACCAGAACCATCAGCCAATTCGTATGTTCTAGGGTCTAGAATCCGGTCCCTATATCGTTCGCTCATGCCGCGAAGTATAACATGGGGTGCTGAACCACCTTACCCATTCTAACTCTTGGGGGTGCACCTTCCAGGGCGGCTGGCCCGGGCCGCCAGACGGCGGCGCACCTCTTCGTACGGGATCATCTTGGTTTTGCCGGATTCAATGTCGTCGATGCGGCGCTTGATTTCTGCGGCCCAAGCTTGTTCTACACCTTCTTCGTCCGGACCTTCATTCATTTCGCGGTCCAAGTTCGCGAACAGCGAGTTTGCCAAGGCTTCCTGCTCCTCAGGCGAAAGGGACAAGGCTTGTTCCAGTAACTTCGAGACTTCCGGCGTTAGTTCTGCCATGTCTTACCTCTCGGTTCAGCATATTCTACCGCTCCAGATGCCAACCGAGAGTGGATTTTAAAATCCACGCGCATTTACTCCACCTTCGGCCGCGCCATCTCGAACCGCTCGGTGGTTCGCGTGTACTGGATGCCGCCCATGCGCCCGATCAGATCGAGCGAGTTCCGGTCCAGGCGGCCCTCTTTCAGATGCCGGTCGTCGATGTGAACCGAAACGATTTCACCAATCACCAGGCTGCTGCCCTCGGGTCCGGGATTGAAGTCGAGAATCTGATGCAGCTTGCATTCGAAGCTTACGGGAGACTCCGCCACGCGCCGCGGCCGTACGAGGTTTGAAGGCGCCGACGCGAGTTTCGCCACTTCGAATTCATTGATGGCCGCGTCATAGTCGCCGCTGGTCAGGTTCATGGCTTCAGCCAGTTCGTAGGTGACCACGCTGATTACGAATTCTCCGGTCTCGCGAATATTCCGCAGCGTGTCTTTAGGCTGACCAGCGGACGTTCCGGCGGGCTCTCCCGCCGCCGCTCCCGATTTCTTCGGCGATCGCATGGACGGCGCAAACGCCAGCAGCGGAGGATTCGCGCACACCGCGTTGAAAAACGAAAAGGGTGCCAGGTTGGGTTGTCCGGAAGCGCTGAGGCTCGAGACCCACGCGATCGGCCGCGGCCCCACGGCGCTGATCAGAATGTTATAGATCTCGCGGTGCGCAAGTTGAGAAGGAATGACGTCCATAGCGTCAAGTATAGCGAAGCGCTTTGTCAGTCCTTCCCGGCGAACACCTCTTTTGCGGCGGCTACCGTGTTGCAGTGAATCGTGATTGTATCTTCGAGCTTCAGGGCGTAGCCGCCGGCGAGTGTGACCATCACGGGGATGCCCTCGGCCTTGGCGATTTGGAACACGAGAGTATCTCGCTCCTTCAATCCCTCAATCGTCAACGACAATCCGCCGAGCTGATCTTCGCGATAAGGATCAGCTCCGGCGAGGTAACAGATGAGTTCCGGCTTGAACATACCCAATCCCAAACTGAGCGCGTCGCCGACGCACGCCAGATAGTCGGCGTCGCCGATCCCGTCGGGCAAATTCAGGTCAAGCGACGAAGGCGGCTTAAACACCGGGTAGTTGTTTTGCTGATGGAGCGAGATGGTGAAGACGTCCTCGGCGTGGATGCTGCGCGGCCTTGTCCCGGGCGAGGCTGGGCGCGCTGCGTTGCGCGCGGGATTGAAAGCAGAAGCAGACGTCGAGGGCGGCGGATCGCTGGGAACACGCGGGCCGGAAAAAATCACGGCGGTGCCATTGCCTTGATGGACATCGCAATCGACGGTCATCGCGGTGCGAATCCTGTCGTCACCCTGCATGCGGCGGATGGCGATGGCCACGTCGTTGATCATGCAGAAGCCTTCGCCGTGATCGGGAAACGCGTGATGGAATCCTCCGCCGATGCTGATGGCCACGCCGTCGTTGAGGGCATGATCGGCGGCCAAAATGGAGCCGCCGGCGTTAAGCCAGAAGGCGCGCACTAACTCCGGCGAGTACGGCACTTCGATCTCCAACTGTTCGCGCGCGCTGAGCGTGCCCGTCTTCAGTTTTTCGACGTACCGCGGAGTGTGCACCAGCAGCACGTCCTGGTCGGTTGCCGGACGAGGAACGACAAAATCGGAAGGCTCGGCAATCCCGGACGCGAGCAGCCGGTCATGAATGCACTTGTATTTTTCGGCGGGAAAGACGTGGGAGCCGATGGGCAGGTAATAGTCGTCGCTGTAGACGAGCTTGAAGGGAAGCATTCAGCACTCAGCATTCGGCACTCAGCGGGGCGAGAGCCGAAAACTTCATATCATACGCGATTGCCGGGTTTGCAGTAACGGTTCGCGGCTTGGAGCTGCCGAGATATCTCTCACCGGTAAAGAGCGTAGAGTTCCTTAACTGCTAAACTGGCTTCGTTGCCTGCCAAAAAGAAATCGCCGCCGCAAGTGAGTGCCTCGCCTGCGCTTCCGTCCGCTTGCGCTCAGGGCGAGGGCCGGATTTTCCTGATCGATACGATGTCGTTCATTTTTCGCGCCTATCACGCGATGGCGCGGCAGCGGCCGATGTCCACGAAGACGGGGGTTCCGACGGCGGCGACGTATGTTTTCGTTAACATGCTGCGCAAGCTGCGCGACGATTTTTCGCCTGAGTATCTGGCGGCGGTGTTCGATGTGGGCGCGCCGACGATCCGCAATCAGCAGGCGGAAGCGATCACGACGATCCGCAAATTCGACATCAAGACGCAGACGTTCAAAGAAGCGGAGTATGGCGGCTACAAAGCGAACCGCGCCGAGATGCCGCCGGACCTGGCGCAGCAGATTCCATACATCCGGCGGGCGCTTGAGGGATATCGCATCCCAATTTTGCAACTCGAAGGCTACGAAGCCGACGATGTAATAGGAACGTTGGCTCGGAAGGCGGCGGCGGAATCGTATCCCGTGTTTGTGGTGTCGAGCGACAAAGACATGCTGCAGTTGGTCAACGACAAGGTGCAGGTTTTGAATCCGCCGAAGGATAACCTGATTTGCGATGCGGCGAAGGTGGAGGAAATTCTCGGAGTGCCTCCGTCGAAAGTCGTGGATGTGATGGCGCTGCGCGGCGACGCGGTGGATAACATTCCCGGGGCGCCTGGGATCGGCGACAAGGGGTCGGTGGAGCTTATTCAGCGTTTTGGAAGCGTGGAACAGGCGCTGGAACGCGCCGCGGAAGTGGAGAAGAAGACGTATCGAGAATCGCTCCAGAACAATCGCGACAACATCCTGCGCAGCAAACAACTGGTGACGATTGATACCGGCGTTGCCGTCGAGCTGGATGTTGCGGCAATGAAAGTGGGCGAACCGGACGTGGAATCTCTGCGCGCGCTGTTTGCCGAGCTCGAATTTACTTCGTTGTTGAAAGAACTGCTTCCCGTGGTTGAAGTGAAGCAGGGCGACTACCGGGAGATTAAATCGAAGGCTGAATTCGAGGAGTATTTGAGAGGCTTGGGCGAGAGCGCGCCGCTCGCGCTGGCGATTCCGACAGAGCACATTGAGAATATTCGCGCCGAGAGCGCAGAGGAAGAAGACGAGCCTGAGCCTGCGCAGTCGGGGTTTCTGGCTTTGCAGTCCGCGGATGCGGAGGATCAGAGTGCGGGAGGTGTGAATCGTATTGCGATTTCGAATGCGCCGGGGGCGGGGGCAATGGTCGCGCTGGAAGACAGGACACTCGCCGATCGAGTGAAGAACCTGCTCGAAGATGCCGCTGTGCCGAAGACAGTTCACGATCTCAAGTTCGCGCTGCATTATTTTTCGGAGCATTTTGGCGAGCGCGGAATTGCGTTGGCCGGAGTGAAGCATGATCCGATGCTGTATTCCTATCTGCTCGACCCGACTTACTCGTCGCATTCGTTGCCGGAGGTTGCGCTGCGAAGATTCAATTTGAAGCTGAGCGGCAATCTGACGGAAGCGGCGGATGTAACGGGCAGGCTCGGGAGCGCGCTCCGCAAAGAAGTCGACGATTTTGGACTGACTTCGGTGTACGAGGATATTGATTTGCCGCTGGTGCCCGTGCTGGCGCGCATGGAAGACGCTGGAGTGAAGATTGATCCGGCGGTGCTGGGCGAGATGTCGGTGAAGTTGCAGCGCGAGGCCGACGCCAAGGCGCGGGACATTTATGAGCGTTGCGGCATGGAGTTCAACATCAATTCGCCGAAACAACTGGGCGATGTGCTGTTCAACAAGCTGGCCCTGCCGATGCCGTCGAAATACGGGAAAGGGAAAAGGATTTCGACGGCGGTGGACGTGTTGGAAGGACTGGCGGCGGATCACGAGGTTCCGCGGCTTGTGCTCGAGTACCGGCAACTTACTAAGTTGAAGTCGACTTATGTGGATGCATTGCCGGCGCTCATCCGCAGCCAGAGCGGCCGCGTGCATACGACTTTTGGGCAGACGGGAACGGCGACGGGGAGGCTGTCGTCGGCGAATCCGAACTTGCAGAATATTCCGATTCGCACGGAACTTGGGCGAGAGATTCGGGCGGCGTTTATCGCGGAGCCGGGGCACGTACTGCTGTCCGCGGATTATTCGCAGATCGAGCTGCGGCTGCTGGCACATTTTTCGAAAGACAGGCTGCTGGTGGAGGCGTTTCGGCGTGGGGACGACATTCACACGCTGACCGCGTCACAGGTGTTTGGCGTACCGCCGCTGATGGTGACGCCGGAACACCGGCGGCAGGCGAAAGTGGTGAACTTCGGGATTGTCTATGGCTTGTCGGCATTTGGACTGTCTCAGCAATTGGGCATCGATCCGGGCGAGGCCAGGAAATTCATCGATGCCTATTTTGAAAAATATGCGGGAGTGCGGGCGTTTATCGACGCAACCATTGAGCAGACGCGGCGCGATCAGAGAGTGAAGACGCTCGTCGGGCGCATTCGGCCGATTCCCGACATCAACAGCAAGAACGCCACCCAGCGCGGGTTTGCGGAGCGCACGGCGGTGAACACTCCGCTGCAGGGAACGGCCGCCGACCTGATCAAGCTGGCGATGATCCGGATCGACGACGAAATCCGGATGCGCGGGTTCAAGTCGCGGATGACTTTGCAGGTACACGATGAACTTGTGTTCGAAGTGCCGGAGAGCGAACTGGACCGAATGAAGCCGCTGGTGCGAGAGCACATGGAGAACGCGCATGCGCTCGCGGTTCCGCTGCTGGTGGAAATCGGAGTCGGGCCAAACTGGCGCGACATGGAGTAGGGGGAACATTTCGAGGAATGGCACTCGACGCTGGGGGAAACTATTTCAGCGTGTCTGTTCCAGCATCCGATATACTCGGTGGAAGATCCTCGCAAGCGCCGCGTTCGTCGTTGATTCCAGCCGCATGGCAAAGATTTTCGATCCTGCGGAGGTAGTCTGATGAGTGCAGCTCCATCGCCGGTGTTTGACGAAAAGCCACAGCGCGTTTTCCCCCGTCACCCCATCAACGTACCCCTGGACTTGGTCGCATTGCGATTCGGGGTCCCCGAAGATTTGCCGGGGCGTTGCACCGACATCAGCGAAGCCGGTGTGGGCGCGGTGGTGGCCGGAGAACTGACTGCGGGCCAACAGGTCGCGGTCGAACTGCGGCTGCCAAGTGTTGGCGTGCCGGTCCGGGCGCGCGCGCTAGTGCGTTATCAGTCACGGCTCCGTTGCGGGCTTGAGTTTGTAGGGCTGACGGGGGATCAGCGGAAGATGATCCGCTATTGGGTTTGCCGCTCCGCTGCGCAGCCGGTGGATTTCAAAGACTCGAGGAGCGATTTCAAGAACAAAGAGAAAAGCGTAGCTGCAAAGACGGAAGCGCCCGTGGACGCCGCGCAACCAGCCGCGCAGCCAAGGCGCAGAATCCGCATCGGGCGCCGCGGATTTAATGCGCTGTTCGCCTGCATGCTGGCGCTGGCCATTCTGGGATGGTGGCAGTGGCAGAGGTCATGGAACGAACTGGAAGCGCGCGCGTCGGCTGCGGAGTCCGGGTTGCGCGTCTCTCCCGAAACCATGGAGAAGCGGATTGTCACGAAAGTGGAGCCGGCTTATCCGGAGGCGGCGCGAACGGCGGGGACCGCAGGACTGGTGGTGCTGGATGCGGTGATTGCGCCGGATGGCAGTGTGAAACGCTTGCGGCCTGTGTCTGGACCCGCTCTGCTGGTGCAGTCGGCGACGGAGGCTGTGCAGTCCTGGAAATTTGAGCCGTACCTGTCCAGCGGCAAGGCGGTTGAGGTGGAAACCACGATTGCGGTCGAGTTCCGGCTGAATTGACGCGACGCTACTCGAATTTTTCAGCCTGCTCGAAAGGCACGCCACGCTGGTCTTTTGCGGAAATGATCGCTTCGCCGTCGAGTTGCCACCCGATGTTCAACGCAGGATCGTTCCACGCCACCGTACGTTCGTGCTCGGGCGCATAAAAGTCCGTCGTCTTATAGAGAACATGGGCGGTCTGGGACACGACTCGGAAGCCGTGAGCAAGTCCGCGCGGAATCCATAAGATGTGTTTGTTCTCGCCGGAGAGTTTGAAGGATTCCCACTTTCCGAAGGTGGGAGAACTGCGGCGGAGGTCAAGCGCGACATCGAGAATCTCGCCGGTGACGACGCGGACGAGCTTTCCCTGGGGCTGGCGAATCTGATAATGCAAGCCGCGGACGACATTTTTTTCGGAATAGGAATGATTGTCCTGCACGAAAGGCTCTGGAATGCCGAGTTCGGCAAACGTGCGCTGGTTGTAGCTTTCCAGAAAGAAGCCGCGGTCGTCGCCGAACACGCGCGGTTCGAGGAGCAGAAGTCCGGTGAGGCTAGTGGCGATTTTTTTCATCGGACGCACTCGTTACATAAGTAAGACCCTGATCCGGGACCGTTCCCTGCGCGCTTACTTTCTGTCCGCATAAGACTCGCAGTTAGTGGGATCGGATGGCCTCAGCAGGTCCTTGACGCGAAGTTCGAACCTTGGCTGCCGTTCTATTCGTTTGATGGCTGCCACAAGGTCCTCCTGCGTCCCCGTACCGCCTAATGGAGGTTCGACGAAATCTACGCCCTCTATCCCATCCTTTGATCTGACAAACTTGGCGTTGTTCTGGATGTCGAAGATTCGGCGTCGGTCGTGCCGCGTCAGGAAGATAGTAAACACCAGACCTTCAGTACGGCCGTGGCCAGCGTAATCCACGACGTAGAGAACTTCTTCGCCTCGATAGGACTTGGTATCGACCACGTACCCTAGGCTTAGCACAGTCGCTCTTGAGTTCTCTAGATTCAGCCAATCTTGTTCCATGGCGGCTAGGCAGTGAGCAGCCTCACGTAGAAGCTCGGGCGCTTGTTGCTGGGCGCAGACGGTAGCGCTCAGACAGCTCAACAGTAATATTGCTCGGTAGATGTTCTTCATGGCTAGGTCTTCATCGGCAGATCTTTATCGAACATCACGGCAACTTTTCTCCAAATTAGAAGACGCGTTCCCGCAGCAATTGCAGCAGGTAGGCGCCGTATCCATTGTTGCGCATCGGCTGCGCCAGCGCTTCCAGTTGCGCGCCGGTGATGTAGCCGGAGCGATAGGCGATTTCCTCTGGGCAGGCGACCATGAGGCCCTGGCGCTTTTGCAGGGTCTGAATGAATAATGAAGCTTCCATCAAGGCTTCGTGCGTGCCCGTGTCGAGCCAGGCCGTGCCTCGTCCCATCACGCAGACGTTGAGTTGATTGCGCTCGAGATACGCGCGGTTGACGTCGGTGATCTCAAGTTCGCCGCGCTTCGAAGGCTTGAGACTCGCGGCAATTTCGACGACCTGACAATCGTAAAAATAAAGTCCGGTGACCGCGTAACGCGATTTCGGCTGCTTCGGTTTCTCTTCAATGCTGAGCGCCTTGCCTTGCGCATCGAACTCGACGACGCCGTAGCGCTCGGGGTCATTGACGGGGTACGCAAAAACGCGGGCGCCTTTGCGCTGGAGCGTAGCCGCGCGCAATTCCTTGACGAGGTCGTGTCCGTAGAAAATGTTGTCGCCGAGCACGAGCGCGCAACCGCTGGAGCCGATAAATTCCCTGCCGATCAGAAATGCCTGGGCAATACCTTCGGGCTTCGGTTGAGGCGCGTATTGAAGATGCACGCCGTACCGGGAACCATCGCCGAGCAAGTGCTGAAAGCGGGGCAGGTCCTCGGGCGTCGAGATGAGCAGAATTTCGCGGATGCCGGCCAGCATCAGCGTGGAGAGCGGGTAGTACACCATCGGCTTGTCGTACACCGGAAGCAGGCTCTTGGGAAGTACGTGGGTGACGGGATAGAGGCGCGTGCCCGATCCTCCCGCGAGAATGATGCCTTTGTAATTTGGTTGCGCGGTCTTCGTTCTTGTTTTTGTCATGTCGAGTTTCAGTCCCGGCTTTGCGCTTCGGCTTTCTGTCTCAATGCTCGGTGGCGTAATGTTTCGCCATCCATTGACGATAGCTGCCGCTGGTGACGTCACGGACCCAGTCTTCGTGTTCAAGATACCAGCAGACGGTTTTGCGGATGCCGCTCGCAAACGTCTCCAGCGGGCGCCAGTTCAGTTCGCGCTCGATTTTGCGCGTGTCCATCGCGTACCGGCGGTCGTGGCCGGGGCGGTCTTTGACGAAAGTGACCAACTTGCTGTGGGGAACGGCGGGGTCGTTCGGGCGCAGTTCGTCCAGCAGTTGGCAAATGGATGCGACAATCTCCAGGTTCTTCTTTTCACTTCGCCCACCGATGTTGTAAGTTTCTCCGACGCGGCCTTGGGAGAGCACGGTGCGAATGGCGCGGCAGTGATCCTCGACGTAGAGCCAGTCGCGAACGTTTTCGCCGTCGCCATACACCGGGAGCGGTTTGCCGGCGCATGCATTCAGGATCATGAGCGGGATCAGTTTCTCGGGAAACTGGTGCGGTCCGTAATTATTGGAGCAGTTGGTGGTCAGAACGGGAAGACCATAGGTGTGGTAATAGGCGCGGACCAGATGATCGGAAGCCGCCTTGGACGCGGAGTATGGGCTGTTGGGAGCGTAGGGAGTGGTCTCGCTGAAGGCCGGGTCGCTAGGGCCGAGAGATCCGTAGACCTCATCGGTGGAGACGTGCAGGAAACGGAACGCGGAGCGATCGGGTTCCGCAAGCGCCGACCAGTAGGCTCGCGCTTCTTCGAGCAGGCTGAAGGTGCCGTTGACGTTGGTACGGACGAAATCGTCGGGGCCGTGGATGGAGCGGTCGACGTGGCTTTCGGCGGCGAAGTGAACGACGGCGCGCGGTTTTTCGCAGCGCAGCAAGTCTCTCAATAGCTCGCGATCGACGATGTCGCCCTGCCCGAAGCAATAGCGCGGGTGGGCTTCGACGGCACGCAGGTTGTTGAGATTGCCTGCGTAGGTCAGCTTGTCGAGATTCAGGATGCGCGGGCGTTCCGAGTCAATCCATTGGAGAACGAAGTTTGAGCCAATGAAGCCAGCACCACCGGTGACGAGGATGAGATCTTCCATGCCAGGTTAGGGCGCGCCGTGCAACACACCCGCGTTCCGATTCTAATCGGAATCGCAGCCGAGCGCGAAATCGTGCCCGGCTTGGGCGGGTACTCCGATCAGGCGAGTCCGGTCTGGCTGGGGGCAGACGGACGGGACTGATCCAGCGGCGCTACCGGGCTGCGGAAATGCGCATCTGGGTCTGCTCATTCGGCATTTGTTCGGCCGGGCTCCAGCCCAGCACGTTGTAATAGGCTTTTTCGATGGAGCGGGCGATTATGGGCCAGAGATACTGGCCATGGATGCGTTCGCGTTCCCGGGCGGCGGACTGACGGCGAAGTTCGGGATTGTGGATGAGCAAGTCCAACATGCGCTCAAGATCAGCCTGGTCGCCGCGATGGAAAGTGAAGCCGGCGCCATCGACCACTTCATTATTTTCCGGAATGTCGGAGGTCAAGACGCAGACACCGGCTGCCATGGCATCGAGAAGAGCCAACGACAGGCCCTCAAGTTCAGACGGAAGCACGAACAGAGCGGCATTGGAGAGAAGCTCTTCGAGATCGCTTCCCGAGACCCAGGGAAGGAAACGGATCTGGTCGGATTGGTGGCGGCGCAAGCTCGCGGCGTAGGCATCGGAGTGACTCGACCCCCCGGCGAGCACCAGTTTCATGCCGGTGTGGAGGTTTTCGAAGGCATTGATGAGGAGATGGCAATTTTTCTCCGGCGAAAACCTGCCCAAGAAAAGGACGTAATTGTCCGCGAGGAGATCCCACTCGATCAGTTTACGAGGGAGACGCCGGGGCGCCAGCGCGGCTCCGTTGGGGACGTAGATGGTATCGCGCTTGTACTGTTGGCGGTAGTGCTGCTGCAGGGTGCGTGAGACGACCATGGTGGCATCGGGCGCGGAAACCGCAGCCGCTTCTCCCCAGCGCAGTACGCGCGAGGCGATCCGGCCCCACTTGCCGCGTTGCCAGTCGAGACCCTGCACGGTGACGACGGTCTTCTTGCCGGCAAGCCGTGGAAGGAAAGAAAACAGCGCCGGCCCCAGGCAGTGGTAATGAACGACATCGTAGTCGGACGTCATGGCATCCACTGTGCTCAACAGAGTATGGACGACAGTTTCCAGATGCTTGGAGCGGATGGTCGGCAACCGCCGCACCCGCATGCCATTGTGCGTGTCGATGGGAGGAGTGAAATAGCTGCGGCAATATACGGTGACTTCGTGCCCCAGGCGCGCCAGTTCGTGGCCCGCCTGCTCGTAATAGGATTCGATGCCGCTGTACTTAGAGACCACCCCGCGGCCCCCGATAAAAGCGACCCGGACGCTGCGGCGCGGGCGCGGGGGCTCCGGTCCGGCGGGGAAGGACAGAAGCTTTCTTGTGGATGTGAGCCGGTGGTAGATCTCGAGCAGCTTCTCCACCTGTTGATCGGGGTCGTGCTTTGCTTTCACGCGATTGCGAGCTGCGGCGCCCATCTTCTCGATCAGATTGGGGCGGTCGAACAGAAATCCGATGGATTGAGCGAGCTGTTCGCGGTCCCCGTCGGCATAAAGCAGGCCGGTGACGCCATGTTGGACGAGCTCGCGGCGCGAACCCAGATCGCTGGCGATGACGGGCCGTCCCCAGGCATTGGATTCCAGAATGGATTTTCCCAAGGTCTCGTAGGCGTGGGACGGAAACACGGAGAAGCTGCAACCGGCGATGAGTCTCTGGAGTTGCTCGCCATGGACCATACCCGCGAACAGGACTTGGTTCAAGTTCAATTCTTGCGCCAGCGCCTCGAGGCGGGAACGCTCGGGCCCGTCTCCCGCGATCACGAGAGGAATGTGTGGCAGGCGCACCATGGCGCGCAAGAGCTCATAGACGCCTTTCTCTGGCGAGAGCCGGCCGAAGTAGAGCAGGTACCCTTCGTCGGAGCTGAGTTGTTCGTCGCCGGGCACAGCCTGGAAGTGGGGCAGGACTTCGATGCGTTCGGCCGGGAAGCCGCTCGAGATCAGCTTGTTGCGCACGAATTCGCCGGGAGCCAGGAACATGTCCACGCAGCGTTCGTAAGTTCGCAACCATTTGTGCAGGTAGGCTTCGGCGGCAAGAACCACGGCGATGGAACGCGGACCGGCATAGCAACTTTTGGTGACGACCTTGTAGAAAGCGCCGTTCTTGCAGTGTTCTTTGCAGGGGCGGCCATCGGCCACAAAATTGTACGTAGGGCACAAAATCTTGAAATCGTTCAGGTGGTAGAGCACAGGGATCCGCTGGCGCTTCAGTTCCCAAAGAATCGAAGGCGACAAGTGGTGGTAGATTCCGCGGACGTGAGCCAGATCGGGCGAAAAATCGGCAAGGCAACTGCGCATGGCGCGACGAGCCGAAGGTGAATAGAGGACGTGCGCCGCCATCTTGACCTTCTTCAGGAAACCGGCGTTTGGATCCTTGAAATCAAGGTATGGAATGCGATAACTGCGGCCTGCGAAAGCGGGAGTACGGCCGTGGTCCATGCTGAACAGAGCGGTTTCCTGACCACGCCGATCCATCTGGTGGATGAGGTCGAAAAGGTACGCTTCAGTGCCGCTAAACGGATAGTCGTACTTGTTGCAATAAAGGATGCGCATAATTACCGTCCGATTGGGAAATACGGGCCAGGAGTTGCTCCGCAAAAGCGCGTAGGTTCCGCTGGCGATCATAGGAAGCGGCGATGCTGGCCGCGGCCGCATGCTGGATGCCGGTCAGGGAATCTTTGTGGTCATGAATCCAACTGACAGCGTTGACGAAGTCGGGCAAAGAGCCAGGTTGGTAAAGAAATCCGGTGCGCTGGTGCTCGACCAGCTCGGGAATTCCGGTGATGGCAGGGGCCAGCACGAGTTTTTCGTGAGCCATGGCCTCCATCAGAACCAGCGGGATTCCTTCGCTCTTGCTGGTCATGACAACCAGGTCGGCGTAGCGGTAATAGCCGGGAAGGTCGGTGCGGGGCACGTAACCGATCAGGTAAACACGCCCCTGGAGCCCCGACGCCATAATCTGGCTTTCGAGAGCCGGGCGATCCGGCCCCTCGCCGACGATCCAGCAGATGAAATCGAGGCCTTGATCGCGAAGCGCGGCGCAGGCCCGGATGAGGAAGCAATAATCCTTCACTCGATGCAGGCGTCCGACGGAAAGGAGACAGAACCGCCGGTGGTCGGCCTCGGCTGCGACGGCGGGTGTGGGCCAGGAAAGAACGCGATCGACGCCGAGACGTTGCACGAGGATTTTGTGCGAGGGCGTGGAAGGATAGTTGCGGAGAATGTACTGGCGGTTGAAATCGGAGACGGTTACGCAAAACTGGCAAGCCCGCAGCTTGGCCGAGAGCAGATCCCCGCGCTGTAGCAGATCGGAGCCGTGCAGGGTGAAGCTGAAGCCGATTCCGAGCAGTCGGGCAGCGGCTAAGGCCATCCATGAGGCGAAATATCCGTGATGAGCGTGGATGTGCTCGGCATGGAGCGGCGCCAGTTGTTCTGCCAGTGCGGCGCCCATCACGGTGTGACCTAGCGTACGAATGCGGCGGGCCGGAGAAGGGCCGCGCTCCCACAGCAGGGGCCGCAACAACTGCCAGAGGTGGTGACGATCGGAGGCGAGCCGGCGCACGGCTCGCATAAGCTCATCGTCGGAGAGCGGCTGAAAAAAGCGCGTCTCTTCCCAGAAAGCGCGTTCCGCCAAGCTGAGATCGTTCGGCGAGACGCGTTTGCCGCTGCAGCAGATCACCTGCGCCCCGCGGCGGCGCAGCTCTGTGATTTCATCGATCACGTAAGGTTCGAGGGGCGAAGGAAACTCGTTGGCGATGTAAGCGATGGTGGTCATACGACGGACTCCTCGGACGCGCACAGCATCCCGGCAACGGTGAACATGAGTCCAATGACAAACTGGTACGCCATGTCGACGAAGAAGGCGTTGAAGAGATAAACGCTGAGCAAGATGGGCCAGACCTTGCGCAGGGAAGCGGCGGGGCCGGACTCAACGGGCGGGCGGCGCCAGGAGAGACCGAAGAGGTTGAAGAAAAGAATGGCGTACAGGGCCAACCCCGGCACACCGAACTCAACCAGCAAGGCGAGGTAAGTGTTGTGGACGTAGAAGGTGCGGAGGTGGTAGCCCTCCATGCGGCGGCCAAGTTCGGCGTACATACCACCGGCAGCCCAACCGGTGAGCGGCCGCTCCCGGAACATCGCCCAGCCGGCGTCGTACACGGCCAGGCGCGCCTCCACCGGACCGCGTTCTGCGGTGCGGTCCAAAAGAGCGGACTTCAGCGAATGATTGCTGAAAGCGATTACCAGGGATCCAACGAGCGCCGCCACCGCCAACAAAGCGCACGCCGCCGGCAGGGGGCGTTTGATGAAGCGGAATCCGAGAACGATGGTGGAGACGGCGAACGCGATCCAAACGGCACGCGTCATGGTGGCGAGCACGGCCAGGGGGAGCGCCAGCCAGAGCAACCAGACGATGGTTTTGCGTTTTTGGGAGAGCGCGACGACAAGAATCCCAAGGATGTTCAACGAAACGCCATTGGCTACCGCCTGGAGAAACGGGCCGCGCGCGCGGTCGGGATGAAAGCCAAGGCTTTCGTCAAGAATGAAGCGCGGAAAGATGAGCGAGCGGGCGTCCGCGAGGAAGGCAATGGCAATGAATACGAGGTAGGCGAGAGCCAGGATAACGAAGATTTCGAAGTGTTTTCGCTGCGATGCGCCTCGGAAGACCAGCACGGCGAGGTGAAACAGCGCGAAGGGGACGATGAACTTGCTGGCGACAATGCTCCAGTTTTGCGCGTCGAACGGCTCCCGAAGCGCGCGGAACACGGCCAGCGCCGTGAGACCGAGCATGGGCAAACTGAGTCCGGCAAAGAACGGGATCTTATCGCGCAGCGCCATGGTACGCAGAGCAACGAAGAAGACCAGGATGCCGAACGCGATTCGGTCGGCGTAATAAGAAAAAAGGTCTGGTGGCCGGAACAGGAAAACGGTCATCGCGGCCACATAAAGAATGGAGGGAAAGGCCAATCCCAGGTGAAGGGGACGAAGCAGCAGAGCGGCAGCGCGCCAAAGCGGGTTGTCGTCACTGTCCCGGATTAGGGCTAGGGCGCGGCTGGTCATGGTTAGTGTGCCCATGGCGAGAGTCAGGCTCCTTTCGGCGCGAACAGCACGCGAACGGTGCGGGCGAGGATGCGCAGATCCAGGCGCAGACTCCAGTTCTCGATGTAGGTGAGATCCAGGTGCATGTTGAGTTCGAACGACGGAGAGCCGCGCGCCATAATCTGCCAGAGACCCGTAATGCCGGGTTTTACGTCAAGGCGCCGGAACTGGTGAAGTTCATAGTGGTTGACTTCGTCGATGGGATGAGGCCGCGGTCCAACCAGGCTCATCTCCCCGCGCAGCACATTCCAGAGCTGAGGCAGCTCGTCGAGGCTGTAGCGGCGGATGATGTGGCCGACGCGGGTGATTCTGGGGTCGGCGTCGATTTTGAAGATGGGACCTTCTCTCTGGTTGCGGGCGCGCAAGTCTTCCTTGAGGTGTGCGGCGTCGCTCACCATGGAGCGAAACTTGTAGCAACGGAAGCGGCGGCCTTTGGCTCCAGTACGCTCCGCGGAGTAAACGACCGGACCGGGCGAGTCCAGCCGGATCAGCAAGGCCACGATCGCCATTAGAGGACTGACCAGCACCAGACCGAACGCCGCAACGGCGACATCCAGCAAACGCTTCAGAAATAGGGCGGCACTGGGCGATGGCTCGCGATGCAGGGTGATGACTGGCACCTCTCCGATGCGATCAATGCCTGAGTCGGGCCACGGACCCGGGGGCAGATCGGGCACGGCACGAATGTCCAGGTGGTTACGGAACGCGGCCTCGGCAGCTTCTCGCGTCTGGGCTGGCTGACCGGGGATAGCGAGGATAACCTCGTCAATGAATTCGGCGCGAGCGAGCCAGTCCAAGTCTGCGATTCGCCCCAATACCGCCGGGGAAAGAGGCTGGTCGTCATCCACAAAGCCGCAGACGGTGGAGCGATGGAGAGGATCGTTGCGCAGTGCCCGGGCGATGGAGCGAGCGACCGGACCGCCGCCGATGATCAGGATCTTGCGCGACTCTGTTTCGCGGCGTCGCAGCTTCCACACAAACTGCCTCACCCAGCGCAACAGCGCGAGACCGGCCAGGCTGCTGGCAAATATTCTGGAGGCGGCGAGAGGACGCATTCCGCCCCACCGGGCGATGAAGACCAGTCCGATCGCGAACAGGGTTGACCTCGCCAGGGCGGGGACGATCCCGACGGGAGACGGATCCCCGGCGTGTTTGTAGATTCCCTCACAGAAGCCGAAGAGCGTCACCAGAACGGCAAAAATCGGCAGATAAGCCCACGGCAGGCCCCACGCGGGAGAGAACAGCGATAACGCGCCGCACACCACCACGAGAACGATCAAGTCGGCTGCCATCAGCTCCCAAAGCGTGAATCGATCGATGGCAGGTTGCGATAGGGGTTGCTGAGTCGGCGTTCGCGCCTGAGCGTGTCTCGCGGGGGCTTCGTCGAGCGCGCTGACTGGGAGCGTGGGCGCGGAGCCGGCCGTCGACGCGAACCTGGGAGGCGGTATAGCAAACGTCCCAAGAATCATGCGGGCGTACTGCGACGGGCGATCTTTGGGTCCCGTGTCCCATAGTCGATTTGTGGTCAATTCGCTCATGGGATTCACAAACTCCGGTACAGGCCTTGCGGCACAGGAAAGCGACGCTCCGCGAGGACGGTCCCGAGCAGGGGAACTTTTGCTTTGCTCATCTGCTCCTTGATTTGAGCGGCGACGAGGCGTCTTGTCTTGTTGGCGGTCAGCACCAGCACCAGGCCGTCGCAGATCTGGCCAATGCTCGCCGTGAGCCACGAGACCGGAGCGCAAGACAGAATGGAAAAATCGAACTCGGTCGTGAGTTCGCGGAGCCGCAATAAATTCTGGTCGGTGATCCGCTGCCCGCCCGCGTCCGGCAGCCAGCTCTGGCGAGGAACCATCCAGAGACGTGGTGCGATCGGCCAGGTGGCCTCCGCACGGTGGGGGGACGAAATCTGCAGCTGGGTCTCGAGAGGGACCGAGTCCGGGTGAGCGTCGATCAGACCGACATCGTATCTGTCCTCTTCAGCCAGAACTCTGGCGACCTCGAGGCATAGGGTCGCAGTCTCAGTCGATGCTTCGACCGTGGCAAATCCGACGTGCCGTACCGGCTTCGACTCATGCCGGAAGAAAAGTTGTTGCACCAGCGAATGGATCTGCTCATCGTGAACCGAAGCCGCCGGAGAAACTGCTGTGCGCTCGATTTGCTCGCGAATCGGAGTTACGCGCGGCCGCTCGGCGGTAACTGGTGTTTCGGCAAGAAGCCCAAGGAGAGTGCTCACTGGATTACCCCCATAGGCCGGCCGATCCGAGAAATGATAGAAGGACGCAAGACCGCGCGTTCAGGCGCCGGCAGCCAAGCCAGCACCGGCACTTCCAGCAGGCATTGAGCTTCGTCGGGAGTGCGAATCGTAGGGTCAAAGTACTCCGTCGTAAAGGCGACGCCGACGCTGAATGCCATGGCCAGTCCGAAAGCGAGCAGGAAGTAAAGGAGTGCGGAATGCACCGGCAGGGCCGGGACTACGGGAGGTTCCACAATGGCTACATTGAGGATGCGACGCTCGTCGAGCGCGTCGCCGATACGCGCTTCCTCGCGCTTGCGAAGGTAGAGCAGGTAGTTGTCTTCCTCGGCCTTGGCGGTGCGCATCAAATCCTGTTGATCCACCGCGTCGGATTGCATCTCCTGGGCGAACGTGCGCAGGGATGTGACTTGGGTTGAAGCGTCGGATTGCCGTGCCCGCAGGCCGTCCCGCTGCACCTGGGCCTTCTCCAGTTCCATGCGGGCCCACTCGTAATTGGGATCCTTGTCGGTGGTTTCGTCGCGCACCGGGGTAAGCGCTTCGGCGGCAATCTGCGAGCGAGTTTCCGCGATTTCCTGTTCCACTTCCCGCACCAGCCGGTAGGACGGTTCAAAACGGCTGAGAAGCTCGGTGCGCTTGAGCAGGAGCTCCAGCAGGTGCGTTTTCATCTTTTCGAGAACCTCCGGATTGTCGGCCCAGCGCTTGAGCGTGACCGAGCGAGAGGGAAACGACTTGAGCTGTTCGCCGAGCGACGCAATCCGGCGCTCGGTCTCGATACGATCCTGATCGATCTGGCGGTAGGCCGCGTCCGCCTCGCCCAGCTTCTGAAGCGCGATATCGCGTTCCAGCGCCGCCGAAGCCACGCCCCGAGCGCGAGTAAAGTGCACGAGTTCGGCTTCGGACCGATGCAGTCTCTTTTCGTATTCCGCGGTTTGCTGGTCGAAAAACTGGATCTCTTCCGGAGGCCGCTGGAGATTCGTGTGCCTCTGCATGTAGACGGTGGAAAGCGCCGAGAGTATGCGGGCGGCCAGCTCCGGACTGGTGTCCTTGTAGCTCACCTGGATAAGGTTCGACTTCTTCAGAGCTTCGACATCCAGACGGCGCGCCAGCTTGCGAGCGGCATGTTCGATCTCGGCCGGGCGATCGGAATCGGGCATGTCCGCAGGAACAAGTCCTGCCATTTTGACAACGTGCTTCAGGAGATCCTCGTCGCGCAGGAGTTCGACTTCGGAATTGAGTTCTTCTTCAGTAATGTCGGGGCGGGTGAAATCCATGGGGCTGGCAGGCTGAGAAGAGACGACAGGGTCATAGCGGCCCCGCCGCAGCAGAACCTTGAAGTGCGATTCATATCGCGCCGAGAAGACGACGAAGAGCATCGCCGCCAGCAATACGAACCCAAAAGAAGCGGCTACGAGCCGCGGACGCCGGAACAGCGTGGCCGCAAGTTCGCGGGGCGTGGGGGAGTTAGGGGTCTGCGAGTTTCGGTTCCGTTCCGCGGACATGGATCGTACAGCAAAGCCGATCACACCCGGCGGGCCTTATGGGAACTCGCCAGATTTTGAAGACGCAATCAGTAAATGCTGCTACTCCTTTCCACTAAAATTGCAATGGGTTCACGTACCAGCTCATGGAGTTGGTCGGAACATATTTGCGTATTTTTGAAATCCGGCTTTGTGGCACAAAGATAAAGTCGCCGGGCTGAAGGTGGAGATCCTCGTGAAGATCGCGAGAATTCAGCATCTTCTTCAGGTCAATCACGTGGGATTCGGCTACGTACGCGGAAATCCGGCGAAACACAACGACCTGCGAATGACGGGCCTGCTGCGTGAAGCCGCCGGCAATCGCCACGGCTTCATTTACCGTCAGATCCCCGCGCAGCTCATACTTTCCCGGCCGCGCCACTTCACCCGAAGCGAGGAAGTAAGGCTTATCAAAATCCTTTAAGGTCACGGTGACCTCGGGCTCGTGCAGAAAGCCGCGGTAGGCATAGGCAACCGCCTGCTGCATCTGGGGGATCGTGAGTCCTTCCGCTAACAGAGTGCCCGCACCTCTCAGCGCCACGAAGCCATCGGGCTGCACGGTCAAGGTCTGATTGAAGTCGGGAGAAAAAGTGAAATTTACGTCCACCGTGTCCGATTTCGAAAGCCGATAAAGCGGGTGGCGTTCCCCTCCGAATGCAGGATCTCCCATGCCACCCGCTTTTCCGGGTTGTGTGATCGCTCCGTGGGTGGAGCCGTCCGTGCCCGACCGGTCCTGGCTCTGCGAGCTCTCCGCCGCCGCAAGTTTGCCGGTTGGCGGAGCAGAGGACACAGGCGCCGAAGCCGGCGACGGCACAGTTTCCTGAGCGGAAGTGACCACGGCTCGCTGTAGGATGAGCATTCCCGCAGCTCCCAAAACGACGTGTTTGGTAATTGCATTCATCTCCAGACTCACACCGTTGCTCTGAACGGCGAATCAAGCAGCTCGGACATTTGAGCTGTTGGGTACAAAATAACGTTACCTACCGAACACAACAAGACATGGAAAGTACTGTCCACTGCTGTACAGGGGAGCGTTCCAGCCATTGAAAAAGTGATGAAACGACCAGCGGGGCCGCCAGGGCTGGGTTTCCGGCTTCGAACCCACGCGGGGTGGGAGAGTCCCGATGCGAAAGTCGGGCGCAAGAGTGACCCCTGCGAAAGTAGACATGGGGCGCGCGGAATTCATCACCAAAACGGTGTGACGGGGGCTACATCCGCTTCGTGGACCTTTGGGCAAAATGGTGGGCGTGAAAGATATGAGCTCTGCGAAACAGTCCGCGGGAACCCGACCGGTCGGGACCGAAGTAGTGCAAGTCCTGGTCGCCGATTCGGGCCCTATCCTGTCTCAACTCTTGACCCGGGCCCTGAAAAGCCGGCGGGACTTTCGGGTTTCCGCTGTCGCTTTAGAGTCGTCCGCCCTCCACGGCTTCATGCAGTCGAATCCCGTCGACGTGGTCCTGATTGCGGGAAAACACCTGGCAGACTGCAGCCTGCTGCGCTGGTTGCGAGTTTCCTATCCGAAGGTCGCTCCGGTGCTGCTGGTCGAGAACGATGACCGCGAACAGGTGGTGAATGCCTTGCGCGCCGGCGCGAAGGGCATTTTCCTTTTTGCTCACACTCCTTTTCCCATGCTCTGCAAGTGCATTCATTGCGTCGCCCAGGGAGAGATTTGGATCAACAGCCAGCAGATGAATTACGCGGTGGAGGCTTTATCGGAGGTGCACACGCTGCGTGTCTTCAACGCGCACGGGGGGGCCTTGTTGACGCCTCGCGAGGAGCAGGTGGTCGCGCTCGTAGCCGACGGCTTGACCAACCGCGGAGTCGCCGCCGAATTGGGGCTCAGCGAACACACCATCAAGAAATATCTGCTGCGCATCTTCGATAAGGTGGGAATTTCGAGCCGGGTCGAACTCGTCCTCTACGCCATGTCGCACGGCGAGCATCGCCCGGCGGAATGGATGCCGACGAGCAACGCCTGAGCGCGGAAGGAAAGGCCGACGTACAATGGCAAAATGCGGAAAGGCGAGGAGATCGCGCGGTGACCAGTTCCGGATCCGGCGTAACACGCCGATGGACGGTGATCGCATCAGGGCTGCTCCTGCTGGCGCTGGCCCTGGTCGTGATTTATACCGGGCCGAATGCTTTTCTCAGTCCCGCCGCTTTGGTGACGGTGGCTGCCATCGGACTGGCTGCGCTGCTGCTCCAGGTTCGGTTTCGCCGCGATCTTCCGAATATTCATTCTCCCCTCTGGCTTAACGTCCTCGGCATTCTCTGTGCCATGGTATCGCTGTTCGCGGATTACCTCCGGATGACGCGCCCAGTGCTGGATCTGGTGGCCTTTGCCGCCGTGCTCTGCTTCGGCATCAGCGGATCGCTCATCCTGCGCGCCCTGCGGCGGAGGCTGCGAACACCGCAATCGCCCGCGGCCGAGTAGAAACGAGACGCACAAGACATTCGTCCTGGGACGGGCAAGGCGACATAAGCTGCGCCAAAACTTTCGTAGAGACGGGGCTTGCCCCGTCTCAGGCTGCTGAACAACCTTGGTTCGCGCAGGTCTTGTCGGGAAGGGTGCCACTAGCCCCTGAGGTCCCAGCAGTCGATACTGAGTTCCCCATTTACAATTCAATAATGCGCGTCACGCTATTCGGAGCCTCGGGTTTGCTGGGCCACGATCTGGTTCCGGCGCTGAGCGGTGAGCACGATCAATTGACCGCGTTGTCCGTCGAAGACGCCGATCTGCGCGACCACGCGCGCGTTCGCGGCGTGATTCGCGAGTCCCGTCCCGAATGGATTTTCCTGTTAGCCGCCCACACCGATGTGGATGGCTGCGAGTCCAACCGCGACCTGGCCTTCGCGGTAAATTGCGACGGCGCCGTCAACGTGGCCGAGGCCGCCCGCGAAGCCGGATCGCGATTGCTGTTCGTGAGCACGGACTACGTTTTTGACGGCACCAAGGGATCGCCTTACCAAACCAGCGATCCAAGGAATCCGGCCAGCGTCTATGGCGAGAGTAAAGCGCGGGCCGAGGAACGCCTCATCGAGATCCTGCCCGAGATCTGCATCGCTCGGACGGCGTGGCTGTTCGGCCACGGAGGAAAGTGTTTTCCCGCAACCATTCTGAAGCTGGCCGCAACCCGTCCCGAGATTTCCGTAGTAAACGACCAGCGTGGCAGCCCGACCTACACCTGCGATCTCGCATCCGCTCTCGTCGAACTTTGCCGAGCGTCCGCCCGCGGCATCGTGCACGTCACCAACTCCGGCAACTGCACATGGTACGAGTTTGCCACCGAAATCGTGCGCGCCTCCGGACTGCCGGCCAAAGTCAAGCCCGTGACCACAGCCGAATTTCCGCGCCCAGCGCGACGCCCCGCCTACTCTGTTCTGTCGCCCGACAGCCTGCACGCCTACAACATCCACATGCCGGATTGGCAGGATGCGTTGCGCCGCTATCTCGCCAGCGCGCCCGCTGCTTCCGCTTCCGTCGTTCCGTAGAACCAAGGCCCTTCGTCGATCATCTTGAGTAGGCTCAGAACTCCAGGCGCGCCTGAAGGGCGATCATGCGGGGACTGCTATCGCCGCCCAAACCGACGCCCAGCAAGCCGGTCGGCGGAGAGGTCGTGTACGTGAGCGCTCCAAATCCACTCTGCGTGGAAGGATTTCCTGGAATGCCGGCCTGCACCACGCTGGGAAGGCCGAAATTCGCATGGTTGAAGACATTAAAGAACTGGCCCTCAAACCGCAGCTTCAAATGCTCGGTCAAGGGAAACCATTTTGTCAGGTAGAAGTCGCTCCAGAGGAAATCGGGACCGCGCAAGGAGTTTCGTCCAAGGTTTCCGAATTGGCAATTCTGCGGGCTGTCACCGCCATAGCACTTCCCGGTACTCGGATCGACCGCCGATACAAATGCGTCCGGGTTGAGCCACTGAATCGTGCCCGGCTGGGTAGCGGGAAGGTTGCAATGGCGGCAATAGGGATCTAATCCCGGCACCAGACTCGCGAACTGCGGCCCGCTGCCCTGCACGATGCCGTTTCCGTTTGCCGAGTAGGGCGTGCTCAGCGCCGAGAACGGAACTCCGCTGTGCCAAAACGCTGTTCCGGAAATCTGCCACCCATTCAGCGCGTAGCCCAGAGAATGATTGTGCACCTTAACCGGCAACTGATACACATACTGCGCGTTGAGATTGTGCCGGATGTCATAGTCGCACGGCCCGTAGTCGCGGGTCAGCTCTCCCGGCAAAGGCGAGAGAATCCCTCCTGCGGAAAACGGAAGGAACCCTCCGTTCGAGACCGTATCCATGCATCGGCTCCAGGTGTAGTTGACCTGTCCTTGCAGACCATGGCCGAGCCGCTTCATCGCGGTCAATTGAAGACCGTTGTAGTGACTGTTCGCGCCGGTGGAGAACTGCGTCGCCGCGCCGAATCGCGGATCGGCAGGCTGCATGTAAGGGAACGGCGCAAAACACCCCTGGCACACGGTTTGGTAGCCGTTGACCTGTGTTGAGTACGGCTGGTTCACGGCCCGCGTGCCCACGTATTGCGCTTTCAGGCTGGCCGTCGTTCCGAATTGATGTTCCATGCCCAAGCTCCACTCCATGAAGTACGGCGCGTGCAGCTTGCCGTTGGGCACTGCCGTCATCGCTACCGGCGGAAGCGAGTACTGGCCCTGCGGAAATCCCGAAGTGAAGGTCTGATTCGCGGTAACGATTGCGTTCACTGCGCTGTTAGGCGCTCCCGGCGCGATGGCTGTGCCGCCCACGCTGCCCAGCAGTCCTCCCTGAAAAGTCTTATCGTAGGGAGGATTGGTGCCGATCAAGTCGGCCACCGTGCCCGGCAAAATGTCGCTGAAAATTCCAAAGCCGGTGCGGAGCACGGAGTTCGGCTCGAACTGCCACGCTATCGCCATTCGCGGCTGCAGAATGGCCAGCGGCGTGGCCGGGAACAGATTGCCAAGATGGGTCTGGATGGCCTCGTTCAGCGGTTGACTGACATTGGAACCGACGGGACCTCGAAGACGGGCGACTTGATCATGCGGATTCAGCGGATTGGAATTGAATGTGTCGCGCAGACCGAACGTCCAGGTCAGTATGCGAGTCACTTTCCAGGTGTCTTGCGCGTACAGATCAATATTGAGAAAGTTGAAGGGCTCATTTGCGTTCGAAGGAAAAGTCGTCGAGGCGGTGTTCGCGACTCCATCGATAAATTGCTGCAAGTTCGCGTAGGTCACAGTGGGAACCGTGCCTTCTCCGAAGTCGTAGTCGTTCAAGCGGAAGATACGGGTATTGGTTCCGAACCGTAACTCGTGAGCGCCATGACTCCAGGCAAGATTGTCGTTGATGAAAAACCGCGACGCGCGCCGGCCTTGAATCCAGGTGTTGTCCAGCCCTCCCATGGGCGTGAAAGGGTTCGCGCCGCTTCCTTGCAACACGATGGGGAACGCCGATAGCGTCTTCTGAAGATTGGTGGGCCCAAACAAGCTTTCGTACCACGAGAACGCCGGATTGAAGTAGTTCACCAGGCTTTGCGAGAACACGTGCGTGTGTCCTGCCGCAAACGAATAGAGAGGTTGCGGTGAAAGCGCATTGAACACCGGGTTGATGGGGTCCGTATACGCGGCTTGCAGCCCGTTGTCCGACTGCAAACGAACCCAAGCCGTATCTTTCTCGTTGATGTTGTAGTCCAGGCGGACGGTCTGTACCTGCTCGTGGTCGTCGCTGGAGTGCGAGATGCTCTGCCGGTTCGCGCAACCATCCCCGGCCGCGCCAAGCGGGCAGCCGAGCATCGCGGTGGGTGTGCCGCTGGTGTTTCCATAGAGGGAGAACATCTGTTGATAGAACAAACAATTCTCATTCGGGGGAGACCCGCAGCCGGTTGTTTGCCCCCCGGAAAGTTGCTGCAAAACGTATTGTTGAAATGCCGCACTGGGAACAATCGTGGGTGTGACAATGGGCAGTGCGATCCGCACCCATTCGCTGTCGAAGAAGAAAAAGAGCCTGTCGTGCGCAATCGGCCCGCCCACGCTGCCCCCAAAATGATTCACGGTCGATCTGGGCTTGTGGTTTCCCGCCGTCGCATTGGTGAAGTAGTCCGCCGCATTCAGTACCGAGCCATTCCACAGTTCATAGAGATTTCCGTGAAACCGGTTCGTGCCCGACTTGGTGACATAGTTGATCTGCGATGCCCCGTATCGCCCCTGGTCCACGGAATAAGAAAGAGTGTTGACCGTCACTTCCGAAATCGAATTCAATCCCAGAACCAGGTTGGTGGAAAGGCCGCTGTTGAGATTGGTGAGCGGATCGTTCGTTTCCAGGCCGTCCACGATGTAGCCGTTGGAGAGGGCGGGCAGGCCGTTGAATTCCACGTTGCCATACCCGTTGGTGCCGCCGACGAAATCGTTGCTGCTGCCCGCCGTGTTGATGAGTGCCCCAGGCGCAAATTGCAGCGGGTAGGTCAGGTCGCCGCCAGGATTCGGCAAGTCCTCCAGCGCCGGCGCATCGCGAGTGGTGGATGTGTTGGCATTCTCTGGATTAATGATTGGAGCCTCGCCGCTTACCTCCACCGCCTCAGTGGTTCGGGCCACATTGAGCGTGAAATCCACCGTTTGCTTCTGACCTAGGCCCGCAGCGACATTGTCATTTTGCCGTGCTTCGAAGCCTTGCGCTTCCACTCTGACCGAATAGGTACCCGGTTTTAACTGTGGGAAGTTGAACCGGCCTGCGTCATCGGTCTTGGCGCTACGCTTTAGACCGGTCTCGTGATTTGCGATTGTCACCGTGGCGCCCACCACAACCGCGTCCGTTGTGTCTCTGACTTCGCCGACGATGGCGCTCGTGGTTTCGCCTTGTCCCAGCGCTTCCGCCGGAAGAAGACACGCCACGGTCAACATAAGAAAAGCAAGGTGAGCTGCCCGCGCCATCATTTCCCCACGCACTCGCCCTAAAGGGGCAATGTTTCCCTGTCTTGATCCATTAACCAGCAATCATTCCGTTTAGTTAACCATAGTTAATACAAATAGGCAAGGGCAGCAAGGAGAAGTGGGCAACGGAATGGCAGGACGCGTTGCGCCGCTATCTCGCAAGCGCTCCCGCTGGCCTCACTTCCGTGGGCCTCTGAAACCGGCCGCCTTCAAATCCCCCAGAGCGGACCCGCGTGGATGCACAATAATATATCGTGTTACGATACAATTATCTTGCAGCGATGAAGACAAAAATTGAGACCGCCGATTTTCGTGCCCTCGCCGCCCTGCGCTATCGAATCCGCCTTTTTCTGCACGAAGGGGATGCTGCGGCACGCCGCGCCGGCCTCGAACCGCAGCAGTATTTGTTGTTGCTGGCGGTTCGCGGCATCCCGGAAGGTGCGGAGGCGACCATCCAGGTACTGGCGGAGCGGCTGCTGTTGAAACACAACAGCACCGTGGAATTAATCGACCGGCTGGAAAGGCACGGATATGTGCGCCGGAGCCGAAGCCGCGATGACCGCCGATGCGTCCGGGTAGAACTGCTTCCCCGGGGCGAAAAATTGGTTGAAAGGGTAGCCCGGCAGCGGATTACTGAATTGCGCGCAGGAGGAGTGGCGCTGGCGAATGCGCTGGATACGCTTCTAGGACGCAAACCGAAATCAAGAAGAGTGAAGAGGCGCACGCATTAAAGCCAAAACCAGACGGGCCAGACGAGGAGGCGCGGAAAGGCCAGTGAGCAAGGATAGCAAAACGGAGTCACCCGACAAGGCGACAGTCAACAAGAAGGAGCGCAACGATGAGTTGGGAGATTTCACAACCCAGTGGCGGGTGGTTCCGATTTCCCTCTTGGCCACGGGGATTGGTGTGGTCTGCGCATTTGTGGCACTGGCGTTGCTCCGTTTAATTGGGCTATTCACCAATCTGTTCTATTTTGGCCGGTGGAGCACCGCGATGGTATCGCCGGCTGGCAACCATCTTGGTGTATACAGCGTTTTCGTTCCCATCGCTGGCGCACTCGTCATCGGTGTCATGGCGAGGTACGGTTCCGAGCGCATCCGGGGTCACGGCATACCCGAGGCGATCGAGTCCATTCTGCTGGGTGGTAGCCGAATTGAACCGAAAGTTGCGATCCTTAAACCAATCTCTTCGGCAATCTCGATCGGCTCGGGCGGCCCGTTCGGGGCGGAAGGCCCAATTATCATGACCGGCGGCGCGGTGGGCTCGATGATCGCCCAACTGTTTCACTTGACGAGCGCGGAGCGCAAAACTCTCCTTGTGGCCGGAGCGGCCGGCGGCATGTCCGCAACCTTTGCGTCGCCAGTAGCTGCGACGCTGCTGGCCGTCGAGTTGCTGCTTTTCGAATGGAAACCGCGAAGCCTGATCCCGGTGGCATTAGCCAGTGCTATGGCTGCGGTGGTACGGCGATATATCTTGGGGTTCGGGCCGCTGTTTCCAGTGCCGGCTCACCCCCTGTTCATTGGACCAAAAGGACTACTAGGATGCGCCCTGGTCGGTCTTTTGGCCGGGGCGTTGTCGACGCTGCTGACCGTCTCCGTGTACGCGGCTGAGGATGCTTTCCAGCGGCTGAAGATCCACTGGATGTGGTGGCCCGCCATCGGCGGCCTGGCCATCGGTTTGGGAGGTCTGGTTTTCCCGCAAGCACTGGGCGTGGGTTACGACACGATTGGCGCGTTGCTGCAGGGAAGCGTCACCACCCGAGTGATTCTGGGAGTCCTGCTCGTCAAGTGGTTTATCTGGGCGGTCTCGCTCGGCTCGGGCACGTCGGGCGGCGTTCTGGCGCCGTTGCTGATGATGGGCGGAGCGCTAGGCGGGCTCGAAGCCATGTTTCTTCCCAACGAAGGCGCGGGTTTCTGGCCGCTGATCAGCATGGGTGCCATTCTTGGCGGCACCATGCGCGCTCCATTTACCAGCATTGTCTTTGCCTTTGAGTTAACCCACGACGCAAATGTGTTTTTGCCCCTGCTGGTAGGTAGCGTGATCGCCCATGGTTTCACAGTCTTGACGCTGAAACGGTCCATCTTGACCGAGAAAGTCGCGCGCCGCGGCTTCCACCTTAGCCGCGAATATGCGGTCGATCCGCTGGAAGTTCTTTTTGTGCGCGAGGTCATGCGAACCAAGGTTGTGGTATTGCCAGCTGCAAGTACGTTAGGCGATATCTGGCACTCCCTGCGCGAGGATCACCGCCAGGAGCAGCGCCTGTTGCCTGTAGTGAGCGCCGGCGGGCATCTAGTCGGCGTGGTCACCCGCGGAGACATAAGCCAGCGTATGGAGCAGAACGGAGATGCAGCCCTGAGGCGGCCGATCGGCGATATGGTGCGAGCGAGTGCAACTGAAGCCTATCCCGACGAGCCCTTGCGGGTGGTTGTGTATCGCATGGTTGAAAAGGGGTGCACGCGAATGCCGGTGGTGGAGCGTACCACGAGAAAATTCTTGGGTCTGGTTTCGCTCAATGACCTGTTAAAGGCGCGCTCGCGGCACTTGGAGGAAGAGAGCCGTCGCGAGCGCAGCCTGAAATTCAGGTTGTTTCGTACAGAGAAACACAATCCCGAGGGCACCCAAGAAGTCCTGTAACGGTTCCTTTCCGCCCGAACTGGGCAAGGTCTGTCCAATCCCCGCCGCCGTGGTTTATCCTTACCCTTCTTCGAGGACCAACCGTGAATAAGCGCTCGTCGTGGATTCTGCTCGCCTCGCTCTGCCTTTTGCTTTTTCCTTTCGCGCTTTCCGCCCAGCAGTATGACCCGGCGATGTACCAGGAACTTCACTGGCGCATGATCGGCCCGTTCCGCGGCGGCCGCACCGTGGCGATCTCCGGAGTTCCCGGCCAGCCGAATGTCTTCTACATGGCGCCGAACAACGGCGGAGTCTGGAAGACGACGGACTTCGGCCACACCTGGAATCCGATCTTCGATGGTCAATCCAACGATGGCCAACCCAGGGATGACCAACCAAACGACGACCACCGCTCCGGTTCGATTGGAGCGCTGGCGGTGGCGCCGTCGAATCCGAACACCATTTATGTCGGCAGCGGAGAAGGCCTGCTCCGCCCCGATCTCTCCGTAGGCAACGGCATCTACAAGTCGACCGACGCGGGCCGCACCTGGCAGCATCTGGGTCAACGCGATGGCGCTCTGCGCGACGCCGAGCAGATTGGATCGATCCTCGTCGATCCCAAAGATGCGAACCGCGTTTTCGTCGCCGCTCTCGGGCATCCTTATGGTCCGAATGCCGAGCGCGGTGTTTACCGCTCGCTCGATGGCGGCCAGACTTGGCAGAAGGTTCTCTATAAAGATGACAACACGGGAGCGATCGACCTGGCGTTCGATCCGCGAAATTCGCAGGCGATCTTTGCCAGCATGTGGGCCTCGCGCCGTCCGCCGTGGACGACCGGCGGCAGCTACGACGGCCCGGGGAGCGGTCTCTACAAATCAACCGACGGCGGCAACAACTGGCGGCAAATCACGAAAGGATTGCCCACTGAGGCCGATAAGCTGGGCCGCATCGGCCTCGCCGTGTCGCCGAGCGATCCCGATCGTATGTACGCCTTGGTGGACGCGCGGAAAAACGGCGGCGTTTACCGCTCCGACGATGCCGGCGAAAGCTGGCAGCTCGTGAACACCGAAGACCGCGTCGTGGGACGCGGCGACGACTTCGCCGGCGTGCGCGTCGATCCGCGAAATAAAGATGTCATTTATGTGGCCAACACCACGACTTACCGATCCGATGACGCTGGCAACAATTTCACGGCCATCAAAGGCGCGCCCGGAGGCGACGATTACCACACTATCTGGATCAATCCCGAAAACCCCGACATCATCGCCCTCGGCGTCGACCAGGGCGCGACCATCAGTGTGAATGGCGGCCAGACCTGGAGCTCCTGGTACAACCAGCCCACGGCGCAGTTCTATCACGTCATCACCGACAACCAGTTTCCTTACTGGGTCTATGGCGGCCAGCAGGAAAGCGGCTCGGTCGGCACCGCCAGCCGCAGCGACTTCGGCGAAATCACTTTTCGCGATTGGACCACCGTTGGAGTAGAGGAATACGGCTACGTTGCGCCCGATCCGCTGCATCCGAATTTAATTTACGGCGGCAAGGTTACGGTCTTCGATCGCAATACTAGTCAGACGCGCGACGTTTCGCCAGTCGTTCTGCGCACCGGACAATATCGCTTCAATCGCACCGCGCCGTTAATCTTCTCGGCGGCGGACCCGCACGTGCTCTATCTCGGCTCGAATGTTCTTTTCGCCACGCGCGACGGTGGCAACAGTTGGCAGATCGTCAGCCCCGACCTGACCCGCGAATACCCGGGCTCTCCTGCGACTCTCGGGCCGTTCATCGAGGCCGATCCCGAGAAGGGCAAGCATCGCGGCGTGATCTATTCGATTGCTCCGTCACCGAAAGACGCAAATCTGATCTGGGCGGGTACCGACGATGGCCTGATTCACGTGACCCGCGACGGCGGCAAGAACTGGCAGAACGTGACGCCTCCAGAATTGACTCCGTGGAGCAAGCTGGCGCAGTTGGACGCGTCACATTTCGATACCCCAACCGCCTACGCCGCGGTGAACCGCTTCCGGCTCGACGACCTGCATCCTTATATCTACCGCACGCACGACGGCGGGAAGTCGTGGCAGAAGATCGTAAGCGGCCTGCCCGATAACGAGCCCGTCAACACGGTGCGGGAAGATCCAGAACGCAAGGGACTGCTCTTTGCCGGCACCGAACGCACCGTGTATGTGTCGTGGGACGACGGCGGCCATTGGCAGTCGCTGCACATGAATCTGCCGCCGACGTTCGATCCGCGATCTCGTCGTTCATCATGACGACGTTGTTGTCGGAACCCACGGCCGGTCATTTTGGATCTTGGATAACATCACGCCCCTGCGGCAGTTCAGCCCCGAAGTTGCGAATGCTCCGGCGCATCTTTTCGCGCCGCAGCTCACGTATCGCGTGCGCCGCAACAACACCACCGACACGCCGCTGCCGCCGGAAGAGCCTGCGGGACAGAATCCTCCCGATGGCGCCATGATCGACTATTGGTCGAAAACGGCGGCTTCCGAGCCAATCACTCTGGAAATTGTCGATGCTTCATCCGGACGAGTCGTGCGCCATTTCTCCAGCGACGACAAGCCCGAACCGGTCAACGCGAAAGAATTCAATGTTCCGATGTACTGGGTGCGTCCGGCGCGAACGCTGTCAGCCAATGCTGGCATGCATCGTTTCATCTGGGACTTGACCTATCCTGCCCCTGAGGTGCTGACGCGCGACTACCCGATTTCGGCGATCTACCACGACACCCCACTCTATCCCCTGGGAGCGACCGTGTTGCCCGGACAGTACACCCTGATTCTGACCGTGAACCGAAAGCAGTACACGCAGCCGCTCGAAGTCCGCATGGATCCGCGGGTCAAGACATCGCCCGAAGATCTGCGCCGCCAATTCGAGCTCGACCAGAAAATTGCCGGCGCTCTTCACAAGGACTACGAAGCCTTGCAGCAGGTGCGCAGCCTGCGATCGCAGTTGAGGTCGCTCGGCGGAAGCGGGCCGGATGCAAACCAGGCCGCAAGCAAGTCAAAGCTCGCCGCGATCGCAAAGACAGCGGCTGAGCTGGAAGCGAAAGCCGCGCCCATCGAGGGCGAAGAAGGCGACTACGGAGCGCGCTACATGAGCACGCCCGAAGGCCGCAGCCTGTCTCGTCTGAACGGCGGCTTCAACGCCCTAGTCGGCGCTCTAGATAGCGCCGACGCCGCGCCGACAACGCAGCAAGCCACGATGTTCGGAGAACTGGAAAAGGCCCTGGAAGAGCAGTTGTCGGCGTGGGCCCAACTCAAGTCAAAAGATATTCCGGAGCTGAACGAAAAGCTGAAAAAAGCCGCGTTGCCGCCGATCGATTTGCAAAAGCCGCTTCCCGGCGCGGCCGACGCAGCGCAGACAACTTCGCAAGACAAGGATAGAGACGAGGAATAGGTGTGTGTGGCGCAGGCGCCCTCGCCCGCGAAAAGTCCGAAATCTTGATGAGACTTGACCGGAGAGCGCTTGGGCGTACGGGAAAAGGGGGGGTACCCCCCCCATTTCTCTGCAAAGTATTCAATCTAAATTAGTTAACTCCAAAGTATTCAAAAATAACGACTTAACTATGATGTAAGCGCATTTTGGCGGGTTTTTGGAGGTAATTTGCTGCGCGATTGGTTCCTTCAACGTCGGTTCTTCGTCGATTTTCAAAGATCTGAAACTGGTCTTGGGCCGGCTTGAGGACCGTCTCTGGAGACGGACAAGGTTCTGCTCCGCTCTAAACCAGAAAACATTGTCGCACTGGTCGGGATGGGAGTCTGTGATGGCGCACACAGGCTGGATGTGATGAAAAAAGTCAGAGGGCAGATTGCGGAAGTGAAGACGCCCGGCTCACTTGCTAAGTGATATCGCATATGATACTATAGCGAAAAGCGAAAATCGGATGGGAAGACGCTAGGAGATGGATAGTGGCCGACGGAAAAGAGTGGGAAGAGCCCTTCCAAGCTGCTCGCGATGTCATCCAACGAGGGGATTTTGAAGAATCCAAGAAAGCGTTGGAGTCGCTCGGCTTCAAGTTCGCCGAGACAAAGGACCCAAATCACTGGATGTATTTCCATCCGGATCTCAGGGAAGATCCCCATTTTCGTTACCCGAGGAATCTTTACCGTCCCCACGGTTCCCGACGTAGCAGCGATCGGATCAGCAGGCACGATCAGAGCCAAGCGAAGCAGGTGATCGACGTTTTGAAGGCTCTTCGTGAATTACAAACGGACGCAGAATGAGGGGACCAGCAATGAATTCAACCATGAAAAATAATAAGGATCCGAGGTACCCCGTCAAGATCGACTTTGACGATCAGGATCAGCTTTACACCGCTGAGTTCCTAGACCTTCCGGGATGCTCAGCGTCAGGTGAGACCGTTGAGGAGGCGTACGATCGGGCTCAAACGGCCAAGCAGGAGTGGTTGCGTTTGTCGACCGAGCAGGGACTTCCGATTCCAAAGCCGTCTCGTGCAGAGGAATATAGTGGGCGCTTCCTGCTGCGGTTGCCCCCGTCGTTGCACGCGATGCTAGCTGAGAGAGCGAAGCTGCAGGGGTCGAGCTTAAACCAATACGCCGTTCATCTTCTGTCCGGGGCGGTGGTCGGTGACAGCGTCTGCACGCAAATCGATCAACTGCAAAGGAAGGTGGCGGGCCTGGAAGTGCAGCTCAGCCTCCTGTCGAGAAGCCTGGAGCTCTCGCGTCCGGTGGTGACGCAGCAGCCGCTGGGGACGCCCGTCACGACGGGATCGACGTTGCAACCTTCAGGTGGCGGCTATGCCCTGCTGTACACAGGGAAGGGCCCACGCGGACGGAGCGGTCTGTCATGGGACGCCGATCCCACGCTTGACCTCATCGTGGGCCAGAGTTGGTTCCCGGCCGACCCGTCTTGTCTGCCCCCTGTGGATCTCCCGCCACGGGCAAAGAGCAAGTTCCGAGGTGACGAATGAAAGACGTTGCTGACATCATCGTGACTCAGGTGAGAGTTTACGAGCCGGATAACTTGCCGTTTCAAGCGCTGAGGCTTCCGTCAAATCTTCGTGCCTTCGCAAGGAGCTACAGTTTTTCAGGTGCCGCGGTGGATCCCCTCGGCTTACAGCTAACGCTGGCCAACGGGATGGTTGAAATCGAGAAGCGCGCGATTCACGTCCTGAACTTGATTCTGGAGCCACGTCGCATGGTTTTACAGATACAAGGTCGGACTTCCGATGCCAACGCGGCCGCCGAGTCGTTTTCAGCTGAATTAGCCAAGCTTGTTCCCGATCCAAGGCGAGAGAAACTCCTCCAGCCGATTCTCGTTAATGATGAGACGGCCTGTGTCGCGACTCTAGACATAGATTTCAGCGATCTGTTTGCTCCACCTCTTGCGAAGTTGGTGGAGGGAGAGGCCAAGCGGATGCTTAGCGACAGATACGTGTCGGCCAAGTCGATCAGCTTCAAGAACCTCTCCTTTGAAGTGAGATATGATCCCGCCGATAGCAGCTTGGAGGAGCACGAGGTCGGCGTGGTCAGCAAAGCACTGACCATCGAGCCCAGGCTGGGGGCGTCATTGCAAGAGAGGCGCTTTTTTGTGTCGTCTCCAACGGACTCAGAGACGCACCTTGCGCTCATGGGAATTTTGGAAAGCGAGATATCCAAGTCCCGCGGAACGAATAGATAGTTGGCGCGTCTTCATTGCATCACAGGAATCCGCGATCTACAACCGGGAAATCTCGCAGCACAAACTCCATCGCCGCCTCGCGCGACGTGAGTCGGCCTTCCAGTTGCGCGTCTTCGACTGCGGTTAGGATTTCTTTGAAGCGCGGACCGGGCTCATAACCTGCCTCGATCAGATCGCGGCCAGTAATTAGCGGAGTGGGACGAATCGCTTCGGGCGGCAACGAACGTAACTGTTCGCGCGAGTATTCATACGAGTCGAGTTGGCCGTGGCTGGAAAGACAGTCGATGCGGTGCAACTCCAGATGCTCGTCGAAGGCGGGCAAGCGCAGAAACTTTTTCAGCGTGGATTGCTTCATGCGCTGCACGTCGGCGAAGCGCATGTGATTGTCGACCAGCGCCAGAATCCGATCGGTCTCGTAATTGGAGAAGCGCAGACGGCGGCAGATTTCGGCAGCCATCTTCACGCCGACTTCTACATGGCCATCGAAGCGGATGCGGTCGGGCGCGACGCGGAAGGTTGGCGGCTTGCCTACGTCGTGCAGCAGCGCTCCCCAGGCGAGCGTCTTTGAGCAGCCTGCCTGGAGTTTCTCGATCAGCAGCAGCGTGTGCACGAACACGTCGCCTTCGGGATGGTATTGCGGCGATTGCTCGACTCCTTTCATGGCGGAGATTTCGGGCAGGACTTCTGGCAAGAGGCCGGTCGTGTCCAGTAATTCAAAGGCGCGGCGGGCGCGGCCCTCGGTGAGCATCTTGGTCAGTTCTTCGCGCACACGCTCGCACGAAACCTGATGAATTTTCGGCGCTAACTTTTGGATCGCCGCCATGGTTGCGGGATCGATCTGGTAATCGAAGCGCGCTGCGAAACGCACGGCGCGGAGCATGCGCAATTTGTCTTCGGCAAAACGGCGTTCGGGCTCGCCGATGGCGCGGACGATTCCGGCTTTCAGATCGTTGCGCCCGCCGACGAAATCCAAAACCTCGTTGGTTGCCGGATCGAGCATCATGCCGTTGATGGTGAAATCGCGGCGCTCGACGTCTTCACGAGGGTCGTTGCTGAAGCGAACCTCGTCGGGATGACGGCCGTCGGAGTAACCGACGTCGGAGCGGAAGGTTGCTACCTCGACAGACTTCCGTAGAGATGGCGGCAAGAACAGGTAGCGCTGTTTCCCCGATCCGCCCATCGCGCCCGGTACGACTCGCCCCTCGAAGGATTCTGTTCGCGCAGGTTCGTCGCCTTCGCGTTCCTTCGTGTCCTTTGTGGTATCAGCTTTGAACGGCACGAGCACCACTCCGAATTGCTCGCCTACGGCGAAGGTCTGCGGGAAGATTTGCATGACTTGCCGCGGAGTCGCGTCGGTCGAAACGTCGTAGTCGGCGGGCTCGCGGCCCAGCAGCAGGTCGCGGACACATCCGCCGGCGAAGTAGGCCTGGTATCCGCATTCGCGCAGGCTGCGGACGATTTCGGCGGCGTGTTGTTTGGCGTTTAGCATTTAGCACTTAGCACTTAGCATTTAGCATTTAGTCATTGCAACGCCAAACGCTGGAGGTCCATTCAAATCGTCTAAACTGGAAAGCTAGAGCCAGAAGCTAATGGCCAGGAGCCAAGAGCTAACGGCCAGGAGCCAAGAGCTAACGGCCAACAGCCAACAGCTAAGAGCTAATTATGCCTGACGCGCACATACTCGGCATCGAGAGCTCCTGTGATGAGACGGGCGCGGCCGTGGTGCGCTCGGGGCAGCAGATTTTGTCGAACGTTGTTGCCTCGCAGATCGCCACGCACCAGCCTTATGGCGGAGTGGTTCCGGAACTCGCCTCTCGCGAGCACTTGCGCGCTATTGTGCCGGTGGTGCGCCAGGCCCTGGCTGAAGCGGGACAGACTTATGAGTCCGTCGATGCCATCGCGGTCACGCAAGGGCCGGGACTGGCGGGCGCTCTGCTGGTTGGCATCAGCTTTGCCAAAGCGCTGGCCTTCGCGCTGGAGAAGCCGCTGATCGCCGTGAATCATCTTGAGGGACACATCCATGCCGTGTTGCTGCATCAACTGCAAATGGACCAACGGCAAAGCGAAAATGGAGACCTTCATTTTCCGGTGCTCGCGCTGGTGGTCTCTGGCGGCCACACGCATCTTTATCTTGCCCAGTTGCGGGAAAATCTCTGGACCTACCGGAACATCGGCCACACTCGCGACGATGCCGCCGGAGAGGCGTTCGATAAAGTCGCGAAGCTGCTCGGGATCGGCTATCCCGGAGGACCCATCATCGACCGGCTGGCACCGCACGGCGATCCGCAGGCGGTCAAGTTTCAAACTTCGCAGATCAAGCATCGCGATCGGCGCGATCACAAGCAACGCGATCATAGGCAAATTCGGGCGGAAGAGGACGGGCCGCACTTCGATTTTTCCTACAGCGGAATCAAAACGGCGGTCTTGCGATATGTCGAGACGCAGAACCTGAAGCCTGCGATTGAGGCTCGCCGCCGGGCGCTTGCGGAAATCGACAAGCCGGCGCTCGAAGACACTCTGAGGCTCTTGGACCGGCAAACCCTCAACCTGGTGGCTTCTTTCCAGCGCTCGATGGTCAACGATCTCGTCATGAAGACGCTGGCGGCGGCGCGCGAGTATGAGGTGCGAAGTGTTTTCGTGAGCGGCGGAGTGGCTGCCAACCGGGAACTGCGTGACACGTTTGAGCGCGAAGGGGGGATTGAGGGCCTTCCCGTTTTCTTTCCGGCGCGCGCGCTTTCCACCGACAATGCCGCGATGATCGCGGCCGCGGCCTTCCCGAAATTTCTGCGCCGCGAATTTGTGGCGATGGATTTTTGCGCCGATGCGGGGATGTCGCTGCGTTGACGATCCATGACGCTGTACTTTAATGTAATGGCCATCGACATGACGGTACGCAATGTCGGCGATAAGAATACGAGCGTGATGTGGTTGGAGGCGCATCGACACCTAGGGGGCCACAGAGGCGTTCATCTCCTTACTTGTATTCCCTTTCTTCGTTGAGCGTCTTTCCGAAATCGGTTCATTGCGCTCGTCGTTCTATGCTGGCATACTTTTTGCGAAAAACACTGTCACACCTTCGCAGGATTGAAACCTATGGGTGAACCGCCTCTAAAACTCATTGTCACTGGGACTATTGCAGCCGTTGCAGCAGGATTAATTCTTGCGTGGCTCTCGAGTAATGTCTCGAAATCAGCGAGTCCGCAGCTTTCTCATACGGCTAATGCGCCTTCCGGCACCGAAGATCGTTCTCAGGTAGTGCCAATCCCAAAATCTCGCCCCAAACCAAAGCCTCTCATCGCCCGAGCAGGAGAGTCCATAAGGGTGGGCGATTTCACATTCGTAATGAACAAATGCTCGCACACTAAGGACAAATGGCTGGTATGCACGGGAACGGTGGTCGACCAAGGCGATTACAGACTTACCGTAAAATTCACTGGGGGCTCTGCCATCGACGACAAAGGAAGTCAGAACCAACTGACGACAAACGTTGTTGGGTCGATGGCCGGATTGTTCCTTGGGGGCGGAGACGGCTCCTCTCAGGAATTGACCCCAACCGTGCCTATGAGATTCGGGTTTGTCTTGAAGTGGAATGCTGATGCGACCTCGTTCAACTTTGATCTTAGGTTTTCAACCTCGGGCCAACCAGCCACGAGCCAAATCACCTTCGTAGACATCCCTGTTCTCGACTGAACTGGCCGTCCGCAGAGTGCATGCCCCGTTTGTCATCCAATTGAAACATTTCCGGCTACAATAGGGGCGTGAAGCCGACAATCTACGTAGTGGAAGACGATCCGGATATTTCCCGCCTGGTCCGACATCATCTGGAAGGGGCGAGCTTCAACGTGCGGCTCTACTCGACCGGCAATCTGGTGATTACCGATGCCGAACGGCAGCGTCCGGCGCTGTTTCTCCTGGACATCATGGTGCCCGGAAAAGACGGTCTGGAACTTTGCCGCCAGATCCGGCAGTCGGTGTCGCTGGCGTCGATTCCGGTGATCTTCCTGACCGCCAAGAGCGGCGAGGCGGACCGCGTTCTGGGGCTGGAGTTGGGCGCCGACGATTACATTCCCAAGCCGTTCAGTCCGCGCGAACTGGTGGCTCGTGTCAAAGCGGTGCTGCGCCGCTTTGAGCGGCCGCTGCCGCCGCTGCCAACCAAGATCGACCAGGTCCACATTGACCCGAGCGCGATGACGCTGACGGTTCGCGGGAAACAAGTGCCGACCACGGCCACCGAATTCCGGCTGCTCGACTACTTCATGCGGCACGCCGGACGCGTTTTCACTCGCGACCAGTTGCTCGACTCGGTTTGGCGCGATACGGCGTACGTTACGCCGCGCTCGGTGGACGTTTATGTGCGGCGCATCCGGGAGAAAATTGAGCCCGATCCCGAGAATCCGCGTTACTTGCGGACAGTGCGTGGCGCGGGCTACCGCTTTGAGGTCGCGCGTTGAGAAGCCGCATCTTTTTTAAATTGATGTTTGTGTTTCTGCTGGTGATTGGCGCCACCGCGATCACGCTGCAGTTGACCGTGCACAGGGTCTGGGAACGCACGCTGCGCGAGCAGATCGAGCGCAATCTCAAAGAGAAAACGCTGATGTTCGCCCATCGCGTGGAGACGGACCGGCAGCACTCCCTCGCCGTCATTACCTCCCAGGAAGGCCAGGCGGCGGGGGCGCGGGCCACCGTGATCGATCCGACCGGCAAAGTGCTGGCCGATTCGGAAGCCGATCCCAGCACGATGGAGAATCACGCGCATCGCCCGGAGTTCGTAGCCGCGCTCGCCGGCCAAATTGGTGTCGATGATCGCAAAAGTCGAACCGTGAGCGTTCCTTTTGTGTACGTGGCGGCGCCGATTTCTGGAGGAGCAGTGCGCCTGGCCTATCCGCTGCCCGAGATCGAAATCACGGATCGTCCACTGCGCAGGGCGCTGTTCTGGGGATCGCTCAGCGCTTTCATTTTCGCGGTGCTGGTGGCCTCGGTTGCTTCCCAATATGTTGGCCGGCGTTTGCAGCGGATCGTGAGTTTTGCCGAGCGCGTGGCCGGCGGAGATCTCGCGGCCAGGATCGCGTCCACTGCGACGGACGAGATCGGGCAGGTGGCGGCAGCGCTCGATAAGACGGCGCGCCGCGTGGAAGAAAGTTACGCTCGCGTTCAGACCAGCCAGCGCGAACTGGAAACTCTTCTCAACAGCATGCAGGACGCCGTGGTTGCGGTCGATGCCGACGGGCGCATCCAGTGGGCCAATCGGAGCATGGCCCGTCTGCTCCTGCGCGCTCCCCGGCTGAACGCGCCATTGATCGACAGCGTCCGCGATCCGGATTTTCTCGCCGCGATTCAAGAAGCGGCGCGCGGCCAGGTCGTCACTTCCGCGCGCTCGAACACCATCGCTTCCGGCCGCACCTTCGACGTCACCGCGGCGCCCATGCCCGGAGGCGGCGCCGTCGCCGTGCTCCGCGATCTCACCGAGACCGAGCGCATGGAAAAGAGCCGCCGCGATTTCATCGCCAACGTTTCCCACGAGCTGCGCACGCCGCTGACTTCCATTCAGGGATACACCGAGACGCTGCTCGACAGTCCTCCCGAAAACAATCACCTGCGCGAGTTCCTGGAAATCATCCGCAAGAACGCGGCCCGCATGACTCGCCTTACGGAAGATCTGCTCACTCTGGCCCGCGTCGAATCGGGCGAGCATCGCTTCGCCATTCAGCGGGTCGGCACCGAAGAACTGCTGCGGGATGCTCTGGAAAGCTTCCGTGAAGTGGCGCGCTCGTATGGCGTCGAACTGGCGATTGAGAACTCGGTTCCAGCCGCCAATGTGAATGCGGACCGCGAAGCCATCCACCAGATTTTTTCCAATCTGATCGAGAATGCGTTGAAGTACGCGGCGTCGGGAAAGAAAGTTATTCTCGGGGCCCGCGCGGCCGAGAGCGGCGTGGAAAAGAGCAGCGTCGAATTCTACGTCAGGGACTTCGGCCCCGGCATTTCTTCCGAGCATCTGCCCCGTCTTTTCGAGCGCTTCTACCGCGTGGATAAAGCGCGCTCGCGGGAATCCGGGGGCACCGGCCTGGGACTCGCCATCGCCAAGCATATCGTTCTGGCGCACGGAGGAACGATTCGCGCCGAGAGCGAACTCAACCACGGCTCGACCTTTTTTTTCACCCTGCCCGCTTCCGAGCCGGATGCCGGTTAGCTCTGGCAGGTGGGCCGGTTTCCGATCAGCCTGTCACTCGGGGCGGAACCGGCTCCCGGATACCAGTATCCGGCAGGCCCGACATCAACGATCCGAAGTACGCGGACTTTTACGGACCGGTACGGACCGGCGCACAACTGGATGGACAGACCGCAGGGCACGCCGCTTGACGATGACTTTTCCCTACGTCTCCTCGGCATGGGCCGACGACTGGCTTGCCCGCTCCACGGAAATTGTCGAGATTTATGGGGAAGGTCCGACCAAAGTTGCAACCGGAACTTTCCACGAAGCCGACACCAGCGACTACACCGCCGAAGACTTCCGCTTCACCACCAAGGGCGACACTCTGTACGCGATTGAACTCGGCTGGCCATCGAGCGGGGAAGCGGTCATCCATTCTCTGGCGAGCAACGCGCCCGGTGGCGAGAGAGTCGAATCTGTGGAGCTCCTTGGCTCCGATGCGAAACTCACCGCCCGTCCCTCCACCGTATGACTCTTCTTCTGTGACGGTCCGTAAGGGCCCACGGCTTTTTCATTCGGCCACGAGGAATTCACCGGGTTGTAACCTGCCTCGGAACGCCGGGAATTATGCTTTTAGTGAGAATGTGTGCCACACTCTGGCGGGATACTGCTTGCGTCCTCCAGAGCGGATGCGGCATCCAACGAAGCAGGGCGGTTTCACCTATGAGCACAGCCAGCGTAAGAACACCTCCGCCTGAGCCCTTGCACTCGGGCTTGGTGCGGCGAACCGTGGAAGCTTGCGAACTTGCTCGCGAAGCCGCGGCCATCGCGGCCGAAGGAATTGCGACCGGATCCATGTCCCGCCTGAACGACATCCGGCAGTGCGAAAAAGACCTCGATGCCATCGACCTGGAAGTGGACTCGGGTGTGACCGCGACCATCACGCGCGTTCCGGAGGCTGAGACCCGGCAACTGCTGGCGTGCATGAAGGTCATGATCGGACTCGAGCGCATCGGTGATCTGCTCTTGAGTTTTGCCACCAGCGCGCAAGCTGCGGGAGGCCGCATCGACCCGCAGGATACTCGCGATTTGACCCAGATGGCCACGGTTCTGGAAAAAATGCTGGCCGATGTCGGCCAGTCTTTCTCGCAAAAGGATGTCAAGAAAGCGATCGACGTGCTCCGCGCCGATGCCGAGATGGATCGGCTGCGCAATATCATCTTTCTGCGCCACATCGAGAATCCGGAGAACGTCGCGCACCACTCCAGCCTGCAGATTATCTTCATGACGCAGTCTCTCGAACGCGCCGGCGACCACGCCAAGAATTTGGCGGAAGAAGTCTGCCACTTTGTCAGCGGACGCAGCATCCGCCACCTGCTCATGGCCTACGACAAACCAAAAGAGCAGATGTTTATCGACTGGCTGCGGCACAAAGAGGAAAAATCACAGTAACTCCCGCCGGGCGGGGACGCCCGGCTCTCCACAAGCAAACCGTGCCATCCCCCCAAGCCCTTGACAGCCGCAGTCTCCAAGGCGAGACTCGGTTCAGCCCTTTCGGTGGAATCTTTGGCTGTTTTTGATTGCCGGAGCGCGGCTTTGACAGCAATTCCATGCACGGATCCCCCCAACCCGAAGATGGATTCCCGTCCGCGAGCACCGAGGACACGATCGCGCGGCGGGGTCAGTCGTTCGCAGTTGGTGCAGCCGGCGCAGTCGGCGATCGCTCCAATGGGAGCCGCGCGCTTGAAGAAATGGAACTGGACGCCGCACTCCAGTTGTTGGTGGAACGCGCGCAGTACATCACGGGCGCGACCGGAACCGCTCTCGCTTTGCCCCAGGGTGAGGAGATGGTTTGCCGAGCCAGCGCTGGCGCTTCGGCGCCGGCCGTCGGAGCGCGATTGCAGGTGCGTTCCGGACTGACCGGCGAAAGCATTTCCCGCCGGCAGTTGCTGCGCTGTGACAACGCGGAAACCGACCCGCGCGTGAATCTGGAAGCTTGCCGGGCGCTGGGCATTGCATCCATCGTGGTTTTGCCATTGCTGCGGAGTGACGGAGAGGTTTGCGGACTGTTCGAACTGTTTTCCGATCATCCCTACGCTTTCGAAGAGCGCGATCTGGTCGCACTCGAGCGCATGGCCGGCCTCACTTTGACCGCCCTCGATCTGGCCGAACACCGCCAGAACTCCGCGGCAGCACCGGCGCCCAAGCGAGAGCCCGAAAAGCCCGTCGAACTTTTGCCGGAACTCTCCACGGCAAGCAGCGCGCCGCAGGCGTCCGCGATTCTCCCTGACATTCCCACTGACATTCCCCTTAACCCGGAGTTCGCCGAGCCCCCAGTCCTTCCCGCCGAGCCGCCGGTAATTTCATCGGCGTTGCCAGTAACAACGCCAGTAACAGTGCCAGAGCCAGAGCCCGCTTCAGTTCCCGAGGCCATGCTCCGCGTGCAGAAATGCGCTTCCTGCGGATTCCCCGTTTCCGAGGGGAGAACGCTCTGCCTGGATTGCGATAAGAAGGATGCCGAGAAGAAGGATAGCGAGAAGAAGCAGCGTGAGAAGGAGCAGCGCGAGATCCAGCAACACGAGCAGGAGCAGGACGCATCGTCCGACACATCGTCCGCCTCGGCGGCGCCCGTAGCGGAGGAATTTGTGCCCGCCTTCCTCGCAAACGCAGCGCCCGTATCAGAATCGTGGCTGGCGAACCACGTCAATCTGTTGGCGGCGATCGTCCTGATCCTGGGCACCCTGGTCGCCGTCGTAGTGTTCAAATAGCGTGGCTCGATAACCACCCATACACTCGCAGGCGCCTGTTTTCCTTGACAAATTGCCGGTGGAACCATACTCTGCGCTTGGATCCCTTGTTCCAACCCAGGTGCTGAGCATGAAAAATGTGTATGAAGTTTTGCGGCAAAAAGAACTTGAACTGACCCGGCTGGAAAGAGAAGTTGAGGCCTTGCGCATCGCCGCCCCGCTGCTTTCGGACGAAAAAGAGCCTTTGGTTGAAGTACCGAAGCCGAGCTTAACGGCCACCGCGCCGCCGCAGCCGGTCCGAATTCCGCCAGCGGTTGCCGCCCAGGGTGCAGCCGCCCCGGCCCGCGTCGCCGGCTGGGAAGATGCGGCCAAGCGCTGGCCGTAAGCCGGCCGCAAGCCGACCGTCCGTCGCTGTAGAGACGGGGCTGGCCCCGTCTGCTCGCGATTGAAAAAAACCGAGGATGATTGAAATGGCCCAGGGAAATCGCTCCTGGGCTGTTATTTTTCTCTCGCTGCGCGCGTTTTCAGTCCTGCGTGAACGCCAGCGCCAGCAGCGTTTTCTGCTCGACCTCGTGCGCTTTTGCCGAACCAGTGGCCGGACTCGCGCTCGCCGAGCGCTTCACCGAAATCACGGGCCGGTCATTTGCGATGTACCTTAAGCGCGGCAGCATGTAGGAAAGAGCGCCCATGTTGGACGGCTCTTCCTGCACCCACACAATATCTCGCGCTGAACCATGACGCCCCAATTCCGCGGTCAGTTCCGCCTCTGGGAACGGGTACATCTGCTCGAGGAAAATAATGGCGGCGCTCAAGTCTTTGTCTTTGTCCCTGCGCTTCTGGCGTTCCGCGCGCAGTTCGTGTCCGATCTTTCCGGAGCAGAGCAGAATCCGCTTGGCGTCCTGCGCTTCCGTGTCGGGAATCACCGGCAGAAACTGCCGATGCGTCAGATCTTCCAGCGGAGACAGCGCATCCGGATGCCGCAGCATGCTCTTGGGCGTGAACACCACCAGCGGCTTCCTCCACTTGCGCAGCGCCTGCCGCCGCAGCAGGTGGAAATACTGCGCCGCATTCGAGGGCTGGCAAATCTGGATATTGTCGCGCGCCGCCAGTTGCAAAAATCGCTCGATGCGCGCACTCGAATGCTCCGGACCCTGTCCTTCATAGCCGTGGGGCAGCAACAGCACCAGGCCCGACAGCAAGTTCCATTTGTCCTCGCCGGCACACACAAATTGATCGATGACCGCCTGCGCCACGTTGGCAAAATCGCCAAACTGCGCTTCCCACAGCACCAGCGCCTCGGGACAATCGCGGCTGTAGCCGTACTCAAATCCCATCACGCCCGCTTCCGAAAGCGTGGAGTTGTAGATGCCGCACGCGGCTTGTCCCGGCGCAATGTGGCGCAGCGGAATGTATTCCGTCTCATCCTCGGTGTCGATCAGCACCGAATGCCGCTGATTGAACGTGGCGCGCCGCGTGTCCTGCCCGCTCAGGCGCACCGGAATCCCCTGCTTCCCCAAGTTAGGCTTGACCAGGCTCGCAAAAGCCAGCGCCTCGGCCATGCCGTAGTCGACCGGCTTCTTGCCCGTCCCCATCTCCTGGCGCTGCTCCAGCAACTTCTTCACCTTGGGATGGATGTGGAAACCCTCTGGATACGTGGTCAAACGTTCGGTGAGTTCCGCCAACTCCTCGCGCGCGATGCCCGTGGGCTGCTCATACTCCGCTTTATACCGGCCCCCGAAGTAGTCGTCCCAGTACTTTGGCAGATCGCGCATCAGCGGCTTCCTGGTGACTTGCGTCGCGCTCTTCTGTGCGGACTCGTACTCGGCCTTGACCGTCCCCACTCGCTCCGCGACATTCTTGATGCCGATTTGCCTGGCGTAAATCTGATACAACGGCGGATGCTCTTTGATCGCCTTATACATCAGCGGCTGCGTCACGGTGGGATCGTCCACCTCGCTGTGCCCATGGCGCCGGTAGCCGATCAGGTCCACGACCACGTCGGTGCCGAACTTGTAGCGGTACTCGGTTGCGATGCGCGCCATCCGCATCACCGCATCCACGTCTTCGCCATTCACATGAAAAATCGGAATCGCCTGCCGCCGCGCCAGTTGCGCCGAGAAGCGCGAAGAATGCTCGTCGCGGGCATTGGTCGTGAACCCGATCAGATTGTTAACGATTACATGGATGGTTCCGCCCACCGTGTAACCGGCGAGGTCCGCATAATTCAGCGTCTCCGCCGTGATGCCTTGCCCCGCGAACGCGGCGTCGCCGTGCACCAGCAGCGGCAGATACTTCGCCTTGCCGCCTTCGCCGGCGCGGTCCTGCTTGGCGCGAGTGCGTCCCACCGTCACCGGATCGACGGCTTCGAGGTGGCTGGGATTCGACGCCAGGTGGATATGAATTTTCTTTCCGCTCCGGGTGACGTACTCGCCGGTCGCGCCCATGTGGTACTTCACGTCGCCCGACCCCAATACGCTGCGTGGATCCACATCCTCAAATTCGGCAAAAACCTGCTCCGGCGGACGGTTTGCCAAATGAATAATGACGTTCAGCCGTCCCCGATGACTCATGCCCATCACCAGTTCCACCGCGCCGCGCTCGCCGGCTACGTCCAGAACCTGATCCATCGCCGGCAACAAAGACGTATTGCCTTCGAGTGAAAAACGTTTGTTGCCCAGATAGCGCGCTTGCAGCGTCTGCTCAAACAGCTCGGCGCGCACGAGTAGGTCGAGCGCGCGGTTTTGGTCGATGTCGATTGCGGCCGGTTCGGCCGCAATCTCAATGCGTTCCTGAATCCAGCGACGCCGCTCCGGGTCGGCGATGTGCATAAACTCCACGCCTACGCTTCCGCAATAAAAGCGCCGCGCTTCCCGCGCCCACTCGTTGTCGATATCGAGGTCCGGATGCGGCTGCGGAAGCAGCAGGCCGAGCGGGTCCAGTTCGGCCTCCAGATATCCAAATTGCCGGAACAGCCCAAACACGCGTTCCCGCTCGTAGTTTTCCATGCTCAGAGGCATCGCGCCCCTGCTAGTATTTCGAGTTGAAGTCGCCATAGATGATCTATATAGAATAACGGATGATGCAGGTGATTCATGGCCAATGAGCCGGAAAAAGATCAGGAAAAAGATCAGGAAAAAGAAGCCGCCGGCCGCGCTGCCGCCAAACTGGTACGCGACGGCGACATTGTCGGATTGGGCACGGGCTCAACCGCCTACTTTGCGGTCGTCGCTCTGGGCGAGCGCGTGAAAGCGGGACTGAAAATCGTCGGAATCCCAACTTCCGCGCAGACCGCCGACCTGGCGCGCCAGCTCGGCATTCCGCTGACTACGCTGGACGAACGTCCGGAAATCGACATCACCATCGATGGCGCCGACGAAATCGATCCCAAGCTGAACTTGATCAAAGGCGGAGGCGGTGCGTTGCTGCGCGAAAAGATCGTTGCATCCGCGTCCAAGAAAATGGTTGTGGTCGCGGACTCCGGCAAGATAGTTCCCGCACTCGGCAGATTTCCTTTGCCAGTCGAGATCATCGACTTCGCGCAAGCCGTCGTCGAGAAGAAGATCGCCGCCCTCGGCGCGACCACGAAGCTCCGCATAAAGTCGGACGGCAAGCCATTCGTGACCGACGAAGGCCATCACATTCTCGATTGCAGCTTCGGAAAGATCGCAGACCCACCCGCGCTGGCGCTTGCCCTGAGCGATACACCCGGCATCGTCGAACACGGCCTGTTCATCGGGCTGGCAAAGCTGGCGCTGGTGGGAAGGGGCGACCGCGTCGAAGAACTGCGGCCCTAGCGCTGTCGGGCCTCGCCCGACTGGACAGCCGAGGGCGGCTGTCCCTACGTGAGATGTGCGGGTGCTTTCGCCAGGTCAACACACAATCTCCCCTAGTGCCGCGATCAGCCGTTCCACTTCCCCCATCGTGTTGTAGTGCGCCAGTCCGATGCGCAGAAACCCTCCCAGCCGCTCGACGTCCAACTGTTCGGTCAGGTTCAGGGCATAGTAGTTTCCGTCCCATGTGAAGAAGCCACGCTCGCCCAGCTTCGTTGCTAGTTCCAGCGGCGTGTGGCCTGCGATGCGGACGGCGAAAGTCGCGCAGCGATTCTCAAAGCGGCGGGGATCGGCGATGCCATAGAGCTTCAGCCCGGGAATCGCAAGCAAGCCCGCGACCATCTTCTCGGTCATCTGGCGCTCGTGCCGATGAATGGCTTCGTGCGCGGCCAGGATCGCACTGCGCCGGGTCGTGACTGCGGGCTGCGCGCGCCGGCCGAGTTCCTCCCAGTAATCGACGCAGGCTTTGATTCCGGCGATGCATTCATGGTTCAGCGTCCCCGATTCCCAACAGTTAGGAATGTTGTCGCTGCTGGGCCGGACTTTATACGGATGCAGCCTCTTCAGGTGCTCGCGCTTGCCGTAGAGAACGCCCATGTGCGGACCGAAAAATTTGTAAGTCGAGCACACCAGAAAATCGCAGTCAAGAGCGCGCACGTCAATCGGCCCATGCGGAGCGTAGTGGACGGCATCGATATAACTCAGCGCTCCCGCTTGCCGCGCCAGTCGTACCACTTCGGCAACGTTGTTGATCGCGCCCACCGCATTCGACGCATAACCAACGGCCACCAGCCGTGTGCGCTTCCCAACCTTCGCCGCCAGGTCGCGCATGTCGAGCGCGCAATCGTCTTCGTTAAACTTCACCGTGCGGATGATCACACCTTTCTCCTCCAGCGCTTTCCACGGCGAGAAGTTCGCATCATGATCGAGCAGCGTGAGCACGATCTCGTCGCCGGGCCCGAGTTCACGCCCGAGCGCGCGGCTCATGGCGAAAGTCAGCGTCGTCATGTTCGCGCCGAAAACGATTTCATCCGCATCGCAATTCAGAAAATCGCCCATCGCCGACCGCGCTTCCGCGATCATGCGGTCGGTGTTGCGGCTGGTATGGTAAGCGCCGCCCGTGTTGGCGTTGTTGCGCGCCAGATAGTCCGCGATGGCGTCAATCACGTGCTGCGGCACCTGCGTGCCGCCCGGACCATCCAGAAAAACCATTGGATGTCCGTTGACAGTTTGCGCGAGCGCAGGGAACTGCGAGCGAACCCAGGCGAGGTCGAGCGTGGTGGATAAGGAGGAGGAAGTCGGTTCAGCGATGGGCATAGCAGACATTCTAATTTGAGCCCCGCCCCGCGTCAGCCCGGGCCAGGCGCCCGAAGGCTATGTTCCGGAGCGGGTGCGGGGGAAAGCATCAATTTTCGGGCATCGAATTTCCCTGGATGACCATCTAAGGGTAAAATCGTCTAAAGCAACACATCTGGATAATCGACATCGGGATGGCATGTTGAGAATGTTGGCAAATCGGGGCGCATGGGTCAGAGCAGTGTGTGTGCTCTCGGTCGCCCTGGTGTGCGTGATGGGGACGGTGCAGGCGGCCCACTCGCATCCCGAAAACTCGACCACATCCCACCATACCTGCTCGATTTGCGCGACCGCTCATGCCGGACTTAATACCCAGACGCCTGCGCCCGAGCCGGTTTTGCTTACGGCAGCCCTGGCGATTCTGGTGGCAGAAGTTTCCCCCATCTTCCGTCCCGTCACCGCCCAGTTTATTCGTCCTCCACCTGCGTTCTGATCCCGCGCCCAATCCAGTGAGTATTCCCAAAAGGCCGCGATTTTCGATCGTCAGATATGTGATCTGTGATCGGACTCGCTCAGAACCCATTATTGGAGGAATCATGCATTTGTCTTACAAGAGTTGGCTGGCTGCGGCTATTGTGGCCGTTGCTGTGGTGTTGAGTGTCGAGACTGCGAACGCGCAGTCGGGCGGAGGTTCGGGATCGATTAGCGGTACCGTCCTCGACCCTTCGGGCGCGGTGGTTGCCACTGCCGGCGTCGAGATTCATAACCCGGTCAGCGGCTATGACCGAACGACTACTACAGACAGTAAGGGGAATTTCAGTTTCACGAACGTGCCGTTTAACCCATATCACATGTCGGTGACGGCTGCGGGATTCGCTCAATACGCGCAGGATGTGGAGATCCGGTCGGTGGTGCCTGTGGCTGTGAAAGTCAGTTTGACGGTGGCCGGCAGCACCGACACGGTTACGGTCGAGTCTGCGGGAGATCTGGTGGAGAACGATCCGACCTTCCACTCCGACATCGACAAGGAGCTGTTCGACAGACTTCCCTTGGAAAGTGCGTCGTCGTCACTGAGTTCGCTGGTGACTCTCTCCACGCCGGGAATCGCGGCCGACTCCAATGGCCTCTTCCACGGGATCGGCGACCACGCGGAGAATTCGTTCTCCGTCGACGGCCAGCCGATTACCGACCAGCAAAGCAAAGTGTTTTCCAATCAGATCCCGCTCGAATCGATCCAATCCATGGAAGTCATATCCGGCGCACCGCCCGCGGAATACGGAGGCAAGACGAGCGTGGTGATTGTAGCCACTACACGCTCGGGCCAGGGCGTAACCACACCCCATGGCAGCGTAACCGCCTCCTACGGAGCATTCGGTTCCTCCAACGTGGCCGCCGATCTCGCTTACGGGGGTAAGAACTGGGGAAACTTCGTCTCCATCGGCGGTTTGAACAGCGGACGATTCCTGGATCCGCCCGAATTCTCGGTAGTACACGACAAGGGTAACGAAGAGAACCTGTTCGACCGCGTGGACCTCCAACTCTCATCCGCCGACTCGATTCACCTGAACTTCGGTTACACCCGGAGCTGGTTCCAGACGCCGAATTCGTTCGATTCCCAAAACGCGACGCCCTGGAGCGGGTTGAACGGGGTTCTTCCTGGGACGCCAGGAACGCTGGAGAACTACGGCGGTGTAGTTCCCATCGGTACTCCCACCGGCTTTACCCCGGGGGTTACCGTCGGAGCCGCAGACCAGCGCTCCAAGATTGGGACCTTTAACATCGCGCCTTCGTGGACGCATCTGGTGAGTACGAACTCTGTATTTACTTTGGGCGCATTTGTGCGCCGCGACGATTACAACTACTACCCAAGCAGCGATCGTTTCGCGGACCTCGGGCCGCCGAGTCTCCAGAGACAATCGGTGGGTCAGAACCGCACGCTCACCAACGCGGGACTTCGATCCGACTTCTCCTACGTCAAAGGGGTGAACCAAATCAAGGCCGGAGTCACCTACGAACAAACGTTCCTCAATGAAAACGACACTCTCGGGATCGTCGATCCAGCTTTCAACGCGCCCTGCTTGACCCTGGCCACGGCTGCAACCCCCAATGTTCCTGTCGCGGGTTACACCGATCCCTCGCAATGCGGCGGCTTCGGCTACGCGCCGAACGTTACCGATCCTACAAGCCCGTACTTCAATCCCAACGCACCCAACACCGCGTTTTACCCTGCTTTCAATCCAGCCCTGTTTCCCTACGACTTGACGCGCGGCGGCGGCCTCTACACTTTCAACGGCCACACCGACGTGAAGGAGCTTGCTCTCTATGTTCGCGACGTGATCACAGCGGGAAACTGGTCTTTGAACCTCGGTATGCGCGGCGATCTCTACAACGGGATCACCATCGCGCGGCAAGCCGAGCCTCGTCTTGGGATCTCCTACAACGTGAAGAAGACCAACACGATCCTGCGCGTTTCCTACGCTCGCACCCTGGAATCCCCCTTCAATGAGAATCTGGTGCTTTCCAGTGTCGGATGCAGCAATGCTGTCCTCAACCCGCTTCTCCTCTGTTCCTCGCAGGCAACGAACCCGTTGAGTCCCGGCTTCCGCAATGAATTCCACGCTGGGATGGAACAAGCTTTCGGGCGGTACCTGGTCTTTTCCGGCGAGTGGATCACCAAGTACACGCACAATGGCTACGATTTCAGCGTGCTCGGCGACACGCCAATCTTTTTCCCGATTGAATGGCACAACTCCAAAATTCCCGGATATGCGGGACGCGTGAGCGTGCCGAACTTCCATGGCTTTTCGGCGCTCATGGTTTTCTCCAGTGTGGCGGCCCGCTTCTTCACTCCCCAAATCGGGGGCGCCGGCGCAACCATCACCGGTACCGGTGTCCCGTTCCGCATTGACCACGACGAAAAGTTCAACCAGACGACCCACTTTCAATACCAACCCTGGAAGCGCGGCCCATGGCTCGGCTTCAACTGGCGGTACGACAGCGGACTGGTAGCTGGCAACGCACCGTGTTACGGGTTAAACCCAAACAACGATTGCCCGCAATCAGTCCCGACCGGGCCGCCAGCCGTCCTGTTGCAAGATGTTTACGGAAACCCCCTGAGCGCCGATCAGGAGTACCAGGCCGGGTTCACCTGCAACGGCGTCCGCGCAACCCCGACCACTCCGCTGCCTTCCCCGTGCCCGGCACCGCTCGGATCGAGCCTTATACAAGTGCCGGCGAATGGAGCCGAGAACGACGACCACAATCCTCCGCGCATCGCCTCACGTAGCCTGTTCGACGTTTCGGTAGGCCACGATAATCTGTTCAAAGGCGATCATTACAAATGGAGCCTTACACTCACCGCCATCAACGTGACTAACAAACTGGCGCTGTATAACTTCCTTTCGACCTTCAGCGGGACGCACTATGTGACGCCGCGTGCGCTGACGGCTCAGCTCGGGTTCCATTTCTAGGGCTCGTGTGAGGACGGGCGGATTGTGATTTGGCTGCCTGACGGGTAGAGACGCGGCAAGCCGCGTCTCTACTGCAATTTCGCGTATTCCGCCTTGGCTTCGTGGAGCAGCGGGAGGTCGGGGTCGGCGTCTTTCCAGGCGGCGAAAAAGTCCTGATAGGCGATGCGCGCCTTGGGGGTGTCGCCCTGCTTCTGAAACACTCGACCCAACTCCAGTTGAGCGGCGACGAACACCAGGTCGGGGCCATTGCGTGGTTTCATGTCCAGGACCTTCTGAAGATCCTGCTGGGCTTCGGCGTAGCGTCCAGCGTGCTCGTAGGCCATGCCACGGGCGTAGAAAACTCCGGCGTTGGCGCGAGCGTAGAGGGCAGCAGTGTTCAGGAAGTCAATGGCCTTGGCCGGGTCGGCCTTGGCAGGATTTGCCGGCCGCAGGGCGGCGACCGCGCGAATCATGGGGACGGTCACGTTCACTGCCATGGTATTGTTCGGATGGGTGCGCTGGATTTCGTCGGCCAACGCGAGCGCCTTCTGGTCCTGGCGCAAAATGGCGAACGTTGTGGCGACACTCCCCATCACGGAAAGCGTCCGGGATTGCCGAAGCGCGTCGCCAGCCCCGCTTTCAGCCTGGGCGGAATTACCCGCTAAGGCTTCGTCGCCGGTCATTCCTGCCTCGATTTCTGTCCGGCCTTGCAGGTGCAGCCGATCCAATGCCTCCTCGGCTTGGCGGGCAAACTCGCGCGCCTGGCGCATTTGCCCGCGAGTGGCGGCGAGGCTGGCTCGGAATTGGAGAACGCCTAACTCTCCTTCCGGAGCCGCCAACGAACTCTGCAGCTCCTTCTCCATGTCGGCGTCTTTGCCCTGGGCCCAGTCCAAATTCGCCAGCATCACACGGAAGGCCGGACTGGTCCCCTTGCGCTGGAGTAAGGCGTTGAGGGTGGTGCGTTCTTCCTCAAGCCGGTTCAGTCCGCCATAAGCCATGGCGACATTGAAATAGGCGGCCGTCGAATCTGGGTCGATCTCCGCGGCACGCTTGGCGTTGTCCAACGCGTTATCGAACTGTCCGAGTTGGTTATAGATATTTGCCAGATTCGTAAAAGGCGTGGCATCGCGCGGGTAGGTCTGACGATAGAGTTCGTAGGCGGTAATGCCTTTGTCGTACTGGCCGCTGTCGGAATAGTAGTGCGACATGATGTAGAGCTTCTCGCGTTCGCTGGCCCGGTCGCGCAGTTCGAACGCCTTTTGGCGGTTCTGTTCCGACAACGCGGTCTGCCCGAGGTTGTTGTAGATCGCACCCAGGCGGGCATAGGCCATGGCGAAATTGGGATCGAGCTCGATGGCGCGCTGGTAGTCGGGAATTGCGCCCAGTTCGTCGCTCATGTTGTGCTTGGCGTCGCCCAGGCTCAGCGCCTTCAGCGCGTCGAGCGAGGAAGTGGTGGCCTGGGAAAGGGACATGTCGTATTTCTGCACCATGGCCAACGATTCGCCGAGTTGCCCGCGCAGTTTGGTGGCGGCGCCATGGAGCGCGTTCAGCACATCTTCTTTGCGGTCGGCCTGCGCCTGCTCGCGTCCGAGAGAGTCGCCCGAAGCGGCGTTGGTTGCTTCCAGAGTGATGACGTACTGGCCGCCAACGCTGTCGATGCTGCCGTTCAGCATGGCCTTGATGCCATCGCGCTGACAGATTTCGCGGCCGACGTCGCTGGTGATGCGGTCGCTGGGGCTGCGGCCCATGAACTGCAATGTCTGGCGGATCTTCTGATCGGGGAAGACGTTCAGATACGGCGATTGCCCCAGATCGACCGCCAGCGCTTTCTTGAGCGTGCCATCGAAGACGGGGTCGGCGGTGGTGTTTACGAAATCGGCAATCAGGATCGAATCTTTTTCGGTGAGCGCGTGGCCGCGCTTGAGAAACACGAAGCCAATGCCGGCGGCGACCACCGCGACGATCAGAGCCGGGATCAGCCACAGGGGCAGCTTTCGGCTTTGATCCAGCGCCGGGGGTTTTCGAATGGAAGAACTGGAGGAAGTCGCGGCAGCAATCGTGCCCGATTCGGAGTCGCGTTTGAGGCGCTTCAAGTCCGAGCGTACGTCGGCCGCGCTCTGGTAGCGCAGGTCGCGGTCTTTTTCGAGCAGCTTGTTTAAGATGCCTTCAAACTGCGGAGGCAAGTCGGGATTCAGGCGAAGCGGCGGAGTCGGCGGGCGATTCAGAATGGCGTCGAAAATGACGGCGGAAGTGTCTCCGCGGAAGGGCACCGCGCCGGTGGCCATCTCATAGAGCACGGCGCCAAAAGAGAACAAGTCGCTGCGGGCGTCGAGCTCCTTGCCGCGCGCCTGCTCCGGAGACATGTACGCGACGGTGCCGACGGTCGATCCGGGGCTGGTCAGGAAGGGTTCGTCCACGGTCGCGGCGGAACCGATGGTGGCGGCCGACTGGAGGGAAGGCTTGGCGGAACGCTTGGCCAAGCCGAAATCGAGAATCTTGGCCTGGTTGCGGCTGGTCACGAAAATGTTGGCGGGTTTGATGTCGCGGTGGACGATTCCCTTGGCATGGGCGGCGTCGAGAGCGTCGGCGATCTGAATGCCGAGATCGATCAGTTGCTCAAGGTCGATTGTTTGGCCGTGGGACTGCCCGTGGATGCGGTTCTTGAGCGTCTCCCCTTCCAGCAACTCCATGGCGATGAAGTGGCGTCCGCCGTCCTCGCCAACCTCGTAAATGGTGCAGATATTAGGGTGGTTCAGAGCGGAAGCCGCGCGCGCTTCGCGCTGAAAACGGTCGAGCGCGAGCGGATCTTTTTCCGTCTCGGGAGGCAGGAACTTGAGCGCGACATGGCGGCCGAGGTTGATGTCCTCGGCTTCGTAGACAACGCCCATTCCTCCGCCGCCCAACTGCGAGAGGACACGGTAGTGCGAGACACTCTGGCCGATCATTCCGGGGATCACTCCTGGGAGAGAGCGATTAATGTTAGGCCCGAGGGTTCTGGCAAGTCAAACTGTTGGACAAAGGCCATGTTCACGGAAGGAAACTAGAAATCGGGTGATCGGGTCATCGGGCCATCGGGTGATCGAAAGTCAAACGCTGAGGCTTTTGAACTTAGATGACCCGATGACCCGATGACCCGATGACCCGATGAGCCGTATTCCCGGCGCTCGCAAGGCAAAAGAGTGCCAAGAGGTCACCTGCCCCCGTTACGGAAGTTTACCTCTAAATGTCTGAATCCTTTCGTGCCCCGTCCAGTGCCTGTTATCAATTGAGTGTACCCGTGTTTTTCGCGCCTGGGAATTGCGACCCGGCTTCCCGGGCAGGAGTGCGTCCGAAATGAGAACTCGCCCTCAATCCTGGAGGGAAATGAGCGCAGCGCCACGCTTTTTTGTTGCCGTGGTCGTGCTCTGCGGGACCACCGTCCTGACCTATACGGTCATGCACGGCAGGAGCGAGAATCCGCTCAAATTTATCTGTTATCTGGTGATTGCGCTGGCGGCCTCGCGGCTCAAGGTGAACCTGCCCGGTATTACCGGGACGATGTCGGTCAACTTTCTATTTCTGCTGCTGGGCGTGCTGGAACTGAGCTTTCCGGAAGCCATGGCGCTGGGCTGCGCGGCGGTGGTGGTGCAGTGCTTGGGCGATCGTCCGATTCCGATTCAAGTTGCCTTCAACGTCTGCTCGACCGCGCTGGCCATCGCTGGGACCTTCGCCGCGTATCGCTACTCCTGGTCGCACCGCGCGGTGAATAACCCCTCCGCACTGCTATTTCTGGCGGCGTGCGTTTACTTCGTGGCCAACACGCTTCCGGTTGCCACCGTCATCTCGTTGACGGAGGGCAAGTCGCTGCGAAAGATCTGGGCAGACTGCTACTTCTGGAGCTTCCCCTACTACCTGGTGGGCGCGGGCGTAGCCGGCATGATGAGCTGGCTGCACGGCTTTACCGACTGGCAGACCTCGTTGCTGACACTTCCGGTGGTGTACCTCATCTACCGTTCCTACCGCCTCTACCTCGGCAAACTGGAAGACGAGAAGCGGCACGTGCAAGAGATGGCCGACTTGCACATGCGCACCATCGAGGTGCTCGCGCTCGCCATCGAGGCCAAGGATCAGACAACTCACGACCACTTGCAGCGGGTTCGCGTCTACGCCGTCGAGGTGGCGAAGGAACTCAAGGTTGACCGGGAGGGAATGGATGCCTTGCAGGCCGCAGCCTTGCTGCATGACATCGGCAAGCTGGCGGTTCCCGAGCACATCATCTCGAAACCGGGCCGCCTGACGCCGGAAGAATTCGAGAAAATGAAGATTCATCCGCTGGTGGGAGCGGAAATTCTGGAACGCGTGTGCTTTCCATACCCGGTCGTTCCCATCGTTCGCGCCCATCACGAAAAGTACGATGGGACGGGCTATCCGCTGGGATTGCGCGGGACCGAGATTCCGATTGGCGCCCGCATCCTGGCGGCGGTGGATTTTCTGGACGCGATGGCTTCCGATCGCCAATATCGGCGGGCGCTGCCTCTGCAGGAAGCCATGGCGCGCCTGGTGGAGGAATCGGGAAAGTCGTTTGATCCGGAAGTGGTCAGGGTGCTCGAACGAAAATACGTGGAGCTGGAGCAACTGGTCCACGAACGTACGGACAGCCTAAGTAAGCAGAAATTATCCACCGAAGTCAAAGACAAAGACAAAGGCGGCAAAGACGCGAAGGCTGGGGGGGCCGTCCAGCCGGCAGCCGGGTTTGAGGCGCAAGGAACACGGCAATTGCCGGAGCGCAGTTTTCTGGGTTCGATCGCGGCCGCGCGTCAGGAAGCGCAGACTCTTTTCGAACTCAGCCAGGATTTGGGGGCTTCGCTCAGTCTGGACGAAACCCTCTCGGTGTTCGCGGTGAAGGCGCGCCGGGCCATGCCCTACGATGCGATTGCGATCTACGTGCGTCACGGCGAGGAACTGGTGCCGGAATATGTCAATGGCGAGAACTTCCGGCTGTTTGCTTCCTTGCGCATTCCGATGGGACAGGGGCTCTCGGGCTGGGTAGCGCAAAACCTGAAACCGATCCTGAATGGCAATCCTTCGGTCGAGCCCGGCTATCTGAATGATGCTTCGAAGTACAGCACGCTGAACTCGGCGCTGGCCGTTCCGCTCGAGGGATTGCAGGGCGTGGTCGGCGTGGTCGCTTTGTACCACGCGGAAAAAGATTTCTTTACCTCCGACGACCTGCGCATTTTGGTAGCCGTTAGTTCCAGAATGGCGCTCGCCGTCGAGAACGCAATGAAGTACGAGCAGGCGGAGAATTCGGCGGTGACCGATTACCTCACCGGTCTTCCCAACGCGCGCTCGCTGTTCTTGCAACTCGAGCGGGAACTGGCGCGCTGCAAACGCGACAGCCAAACCCTGACCGTAATGGTCGCCGACATGGACCGCTTCAAGCAGATCAACGACCGCTTCGGACACCTGGAAGGGAACCGCGTACTGCGGCTGTTTGCCCGCTCCCTGAAGGAAACCAGCCGGGAGTACGATTATGTCGCGCGCATGGGCGGCGACGAATTCGTGGTCATCGCTCCTGGACTCACACCGGAAGCCGCCGCGCGCAAAGCGGAACAGATACGGGACCTGGCAAGACAAGCTGGAATGGACGTTTGCAAAGAGGACATCCTGGCGCTGAGCGTGGGCAAGGCGGTATATCCCGAAGACGGGATGGATGCAGAGAAGCTCCTGTCGGAAGCCGACAAGCGCATGTACCTGCACAAGCAGAGTCAGTCGACCCCGAAGAACCGCCGTCTGTACCCGCGGGTGCGGGGCCGGCTCACCACCGAAATTTTTGGAACGGAAATTTCTGGAAACGATTGCGAACGGGCGATGCTGGGCATCGTGACCAACCTGAGCCTGGGCGGATGCTATGTTGAAACCAGCGGCATTCTGTTGCCCGGATCGCGGCTCAACCTCTCCTTCTCGCACGAGCATGCGAACGTCTCGATTGAAAGCGAAGTCGTGCGCATGGACATGGGTATTGGCGCGGCGCTGAAGTTCAATGAACCGGCGCACGAGGTCCGCGCCGCCTTACAGCGCATCCTGGAACAGCTGGCCGGCCTGGAAGCGGTGGTCGATCTAAAACGCAGCCACAGCGCGGCTGCGGGGAGCAAACTCTAGTGCGGCAACCGCGTTTGCCGATGGAGAGCCGGGCGCTCCCGCCCGCCTCTCCACCGAACAATTCATTACGCGGGAACGGCAAGCGGCCGAATCTGGATCAGCGGTGCGCTATTGCCTGACATGCTGCGCGGTTTCGTTAGCCCTTGCCGAAGCATGTTCGCCGTCGGCACGCCCGTCCGGTAGAACGACTTCTCGCAATCCGCGGTAGATGGCCCCCGCATACTTCCTTCCACATAAGCCAAGCCCGGACAACGCGTGCAACTGGCGACGTGCGAGCACGACGAGCAGACGTTCAGGTCCTTCGCCTGGATCGAGCGCACCTCTTTCATCTGCGGAGAAAAATTCCAGATATCCAAAAACTTCTGCCGGCGAATATTTCCCGTGGGAAGTGGAAACTGCACGCAGGGAAAGACATCGCCATAGGGCGAAATGTAGCAGAAAGAATGGCCCGCGCTGCACGAGTAACCTTCAAGATCCTCCGCCGAGGGCGGCTTGGGAGGAGCGCAGAATTCTTCCTGGCTGCCGACCAGCGCGGTATTGTGGAAAACCTCCGTGAGTTCTTCCCCCGGAATGCGCAGCGCGAGAACGGATGTGTCGCCATCCATCATAGGCGTGATCGTGGGGTCGAGCGTGTAATGTGCGCCGAGTTCGGCGGCGAGTTTCTGCACGCCCATATGGTCGGAAGAATTCACCGTCATCAGCACATTGGCGATGGTGACTCGCACCCCTTGTCCCCGCAGAAAGCGAATGGCCTTGATGGTCCGCTCGAACGAGTGCGGCAGCTTGGTGATGGCATCGTGAACTTCCGCACGATGCGAATAGACGCTGATCTGGATCGTGTCCACGTCCAGTTCGCGGATTCTGCGCGCTTCTTCTTCGTGGATCATGACCGCGTTGGTCTTGATCTTCACGTTGAACATGAGCCGCCGCGCGTACTCGACAATCTCAAAGAAGTCGCGGCGCATAAAAACCTCGCCGCCGCTGAAAGTGAGAAAGAAAACGCCGGCCTCGGCCAGTTGATCGAGCACGTTCTTGATTTCGCCGGTCGTCATCTCGCCGTGGTCGTCGTGATCGAGATAACAATGCACGCAGCGCTCGTTGCAGCGGTACGTAACGTCCATGTGCACGGCGATGGGCACGCCCAGGTTGAATGCTCTCTGGCCGACTTCACTCATCAGGCTCATCAGGGAGCCTCCGAGGCCAGAGGTTGATTCGAGACCAGAAGAATTCCGTGGCCGGAAAGCTCGGCGACGAACTGCTCGGCATCCGCCTGGGCCTGTTCGGGATCGACGTCAAATTGCTCGCAGACCCGGTCGCGAACAATATCCCGCAGAGGGGTGTGGCCGTCGGCAGCTTGAAAGATGGCGGTTGCCACCTCATTCAGCGTGAAGAACGTCGAATCGGCCGAGTTCATGACCATCATTTCGCCGGCCAGCGCGCGGGCGGCAATGGCGGAACTGCGCGCAATGTAAATGCAATTTTCAGGCATGCTCGGCCACCCCCTGGAAGTCGCGTGCGAAGTTGTGGTCGAAATTTCGCACCCGGTCCCACACCCTGGCATCAGGATAGAACGTCAGGCGGCGAATGGGAACCCTGGCAACGAAATCGCACGCTGTGGCGAGAAGTTTTTCCACCAGACCACGGTCTTCGGCGAAAAATAGAATGTTGCGCATCAGGCGGCGTACGGCTTCCGCGGAGGTCAACTCATCGACGCGGTTCTCCGCACCCTTCTCCAGAAAAAACAGAGCGGAGACCGGAGCCGTGCAGTTCTCACCGGCCCTGGCCAGCTCTCCGGCGAAAGGCGTGCCGAATGCCGCGTACCCGCCGGCGCTCGGGCGCAGGTAGGAAATCTCATCGGTAAGAAGAGTGATGTCCGCTGGCGCCAGCCGCGCCATCGTGGTTTTGCCTGCGCCCGATACGCCCGAGAACAGATAAGCCCGGCCATCGCAAATCGCACTGGCCGAGTGCAGCAGGAATCCGCCGCGCCCGGCAAGAATCAGGCTGTGCACAATGCGCAGCACCGAATCGAGAGAATACGGATTGGCATTTTGCCGCACGCTGCCTCGCCCCGTCCGCGGATCCCAGCGGGCTTGGAAGTCCCCGCGCTCCAGAAGCCATTCGTTGCCTTCGCGGCGGACCCGAACGTCGTCATCGGAAACCGGGCCCGTGTCAGTGAGATCGAACTCCAGCTCAAACTCGGGCCACGAAGAACTCAGGAACCCTTCATAGCGTTGCCGCAGCAGATCGAGGAATCGCTCGTCAGTCGTGGACAAAGCGATCGGAATCCCTCCGATCTCGACACACGCGAGTTTTCGGGGCGCGGCCATCAGAGATCTCCCCACTCCGCGGAAGTGAGATCCGCGCCGGGCTCCGCGTTTCGCAATTCGCGCGCCGATGCCTTCCAGCGGTGGTGAAGCCTCAGAGCAAGACGGCGTGCTACTCCGCAATGACAGAACAACATTCCGACAGCGCCCGACCACTTCCCGCCAAACCATGGGCGCAGAGCGGCAGCGGAGACGGTGCGCCCTTTGTCCGCGCGGCGCACAAGCCGGCCCAGCAGCGCTTCGGGAGGAAACTGAGGGTCGGAACCCGGCATGGAATCGCCGCGCAGCAGGAAGCCATTCAGTGTGCCGGGGGCGGCCAAGCAACGCCGGACGAGGCGATGCAGGAACAGACGGCCTTCACGCCGCGCCAGCACGATCTCGCCGGGCCGGACGTCTTCGAGCGAGCAGCTTGCGATCTCGACCACATCGCCCGGCCAAAGAGCCGGCAGCATGCTTTCCCCGTGAACGCGCAGACGCAAACGGCCGCCGCGACGCAAAACGTCCGCAGCCAACGCCGAACGTTCCGCGCTCCAAATCGAACGCGCCGCACTTGCGTCGCTCTCCAGAGTCACGAAGTTTTGTGCGAGAACAGGCATTGGGAAGCGGTACAAAAATTCTGCCTTTCCCCCAGTTTTGATAAGAGTAAAGGCAGTGTACTACACGGATTTCCCGGTGCCAATATAACTTGGCCGCAATCCAAAGAAGGCGAACCAACATCCTCAATAAAATGACAGCGTTCCATCCTGGCGCGCGCGCCGCAAACTTAGCGACAGGCCGGCGAGGGCGAGTGGAAGTAAGACCACGCCAAACCCGGCCAGGACAGCCAGTGTTGGAGCCATCGTCATCATCGACTGCCCCTCCAGCAGCGCCCTGCGCATTCCATCGATGGCGTAAGTGAGAGGAACCGCGCGCGCGAGAAGTTCGAGCGGGCGAGGCAAGCTCTGAATCGGGAACATGGTTCCACTTAGAAACCAGAGCCCGGAGCCCAGCAGCCACAGCAGCGCCGAGCCCTTCTGGAATGCGACCTGAAGCGTGGCTGCGGCGATCCCCAGGGCCAAGGCGATCGCCAGAGAAAAGATCAATACCGCCAGGCACGAGAAAAAGTTGGCGTGGATCGCCGCCCGGAAAACTGCCACTCCCGCGAAAAGATAGACCAGCAGATTGACCAGGTTTCCGGCAAACGCAGAAATAGAGCTGAGGACGACGAGCTCCGCCGGGGCAGTCGAGGTCGTCATCAGCACTTCCAGCGTTCCCGTCTGCTGCGCTTCCTGCACCGCGCTCAGGAAGGCTTGCGCGCTCATTACGAAAAAAGTGTAGACGCCGGTGCCCACCAGAAGGAAAGGGAAGTACTCGACGCCATTGGGCCGAAAGCCGGGGCCAATGGCGCGGGATAGAAAATAAAAAGCCGCCAATTCCGTGAACACTCCGACCAGGGTCACGACGAAACCGCTGCGGTGGCGGATCGCCGTAAGCAGATCGCGCCGCAGGATCGCGTAGAGCTTGTCGAGAGTCGAGGTCATAAGAACGCAATTTTGTAATTTTGTAATCGGGTAATTGGGTAATCTAATAAGCCCCTGCGCTTTTTAAATTGCAAAATTACCCGATTACCACATTACAAAATTTCCATATTACAAATCTTTCTCATCGATCTCGCCGGTCATGCGAAAGTAAAAAGAGCGTAGAGCGTCAGCGCTTTCGCCGTCACCCACCGAGCGATCGGCCAGCAATTCGCCGCGATCGAGCAGCAGCAGCCGATCCCCGACCGCGGCCGCTTCCGCGAAGTTATGGGTGGCGAGCAGAACCGTGGTCTGCTGCCGCGCCAAGGCGCGGATCGTGGCCCAGAAGTGTGCCGTGGTGCCGGCGTCCAGGCTGCGCGTCGGTTCGTCGAGCAAGAGCACGCTGGGGCGCTTGACCAGGGCGCGCGCGATCCCCAGCCGCTGATACATGCCGCTCGAAAACTTCATGACCAGCGTATCGGCTTGCTCTTCGAGGCCGGTATCGCGCAGAACTTCTTTGATTCTCTGCGCCCGCTCGCTGCGGGAAACTTCGTCGAGGCTGGCAAAAAATTCGAGGTTCTCGCGAGCCGAGAGACGAGGGAAGAACGAGCGCTCGGCGGCGACGGCGATCCCAACCTGCCGCCGCACTTCACCGGCATCGCGCCGCGCATCGCAGCCGCCCACGCGCACCGATCCGGCATCGGGCAGAAGCATAGTCGAGATCAGCTTGAGGGCCGTGGTCTTTCCGCTCCCGTTCGGGCCGAGCAGCACTAAGACCTCGGCGCGCGCCGCCGAGAAAGAAACGTCTTTCAAGGCAACGGTTTCGCCGCCCCGCTCCCTTCCCAGCCAATTGAACAGAGCGGGACGATGGCGAAAGATCTTGCGAACGGATTCGAAGACGACTCGATCCATGAAAGTGGAAAGACGATACTGCGACGAAGTTTCGGACGCGCGCCGAAGACTCTGTATTATAGTGGCGATTCGCGATCCCAATTGATTCCGGCTCAGGCCATTTTGTCGATTTGCCGGAATACGCCCCATGACCGAATCCTTGGCTACGTCGGCCGCGTCGAACACTGCGCTGCAAAGCGAGAACGAATTTGCGCTCTTGTGCGCGCTGGCCGGAGCAGAGCTGTCTCGGGAGCGTATCAATCGCATTGCGAATTGGGATCTCGCGACCCTCGACTGGAGCGAATTCCTTCGTCTGGCTGAGCACCATGGAATTCTTCCGCTAGCTGCCCGCAACTTGATGCAACACGGTCGCGGGCTTCCGCCGGAAGTCGAGCGCTCGCTGGTATCTGCGTACGAAACGAACCTGCGGAGAAGCTTGTGGTTCACCGCCGAACTGGCGCGCATCATGCAGCACTTCGAACGCAGGCAGTTGCGGGCAATCCCATATAAAGGGCCGGTGCTGGCGCAATCGGTTTACCGCAATCCAGGCCTGCGAAGCTTTCGGGATCTCGACTTCCTGATCTCTTCCGCCGACGTCGAGCGAGCGAAGCAAGCTCTTGCCGAAATCGGATATCGCCCTTCTGCGGATCTTACTCCGGCCGTCGAGAGATTCTGGTTGCGCACAGGCTACGAGCGCTCGTTTGACAGCGCGGCGGGAAAGAACCTGGTCGAACTGCAGTGGGCGCTGCTGCCGCATTTCTATGCGATTGATCTGCGCGTGGAAGACCTGCAGGCGCGCGCCGGCCGCACAGTTGTCGGCGGCTGCGAAGTGCCTTGCCTGTCTCCAGAAGATTCCGCGTTGGTGCTGTGCCTGCACGCCGCCAAGCATCTCTGGACGCGGCTGATCTGGCTTGCGGACATTGCCGAGACTTTGCAAACCCAGACCCTCGACTACGCGCAGGTGTTTTCCCAGGCGCGCGCGCTGGGAATCGCTCGTATTCTCGGCGTAAGTTTCTGGCTGGTGAAGAACGTGCTTCGGGCGGAGCTTCCGAAGTCCGCGGAAGAAATGATCGCGGCCGATCCTCGGGTGCCCGCTCTGGGCGCGGAATTCGCCGAGCGTCTCGCTCACGGCGCTTCCTATGATTTTGAATCCACCGAATACTTCCGCCTCATCCTGAAACTGCGCGAGCGGCGCCGCGATCGCCTGCAATATCTCTGGCGGCTGTTCTGGACGCCGGGCGCGGGAGATATTGCGGCGGTGCGATTGCCGGAAGCGCTTTTTCCGTTCTATCGAATCGTGCGGGTTGGCCGGTTAGTGCGGAAGCTGCTCTGATGAGGTTCACGAGTCTTGGTGTATACATAGGTGTGGAGGGAGCAATGAAACTCATATCCATTGCAACCGTCACGCTGGGACTGGCGCTCTGCGTCCCGGTGTTTGCTCAGAACTCCAAACCGCAAACGGAGGCCAAACCGACGCAGCCGTGTCTAGCCGTTTCTCCCAATGATGCTCAGGGGTACTCGGGTTCGGGTCCGTTGCGGACTTACTTCTACTATCTTGAGTCCCGCGATCTTCCTATGAAGGATATTCAGGCTAGGTACAAGAAAAAAGACCTTGAGAAGCTTGAGAGCAAAGGTGTGAAGATCGTCGTGACCACTAAGGAAGCCGTTTCCGTGCGGGAGCAAAACAAGCAGACTAACACTGCGACCGGCAGCGAGGCCAACTCCTCCGCCACCGCCCAAGCCTCGGCCGGCTGCAACTAAGAAGCTTTCTTCCACGCTCCCCAATTTGTGTCCCGGCTCTCCGCTAGTGCAATTCCCCGTCGCCGGGCGCGACGTCTGGGGTGTCGACTTTTCGCGCTACAGCCGAATTCCCTTGCGCCGGCGCAGGCTGAAATTCTCCGGGCTCCTTCCCAGCCAGCGCGACGGTCATGAACTGCATCCAGATGGGCAGCGCGGCGCGGGCTCCAGTTTCTTTTTCCCCGAGAGATTTTTTTTCATCGTAGCCAATCCAGACGCCGCAGGTGAGCGACGGAGAAAAGCCCACGAACCAGGCGTCGGTGAAATCGTTGGTCGTCCCCGTCTTGCCGGCCAGCGGATAAGGCATCTTCGCGGCGGCAATCGCGGTGCCATGCAGCACCACCTCCCGCAGCATCGAGGTCATGACGCGCGCAGTGCGCGAACTGACCACGTCTTTGATGTCGGAAAAATCCTCCTCCAGAACGCGGCCTTCGTAGTCGGTCACCCGCGTGATGTAGCGCGGAGCGACGCGCACGCCGTCGTTCGGAAACACGCTGAAGGCCGAGGTCTGCTCCAGCGGAGTGATTTCCACCGAGCCCAGCGCCACCGGAAGATAGGCGGGAATGGTTGAGGTAATGCCAAAGCGGCGCGCGTAGTCGATCACCGTCTTAATGCCGACGCGGTCGGCCAGCTTGAGCGCGGGAATGTTTCTGGACTGCGCGAGCGCGCGCCGGAGCGTGATGGTGCCCTCAAATTTTTCGTCGTAATTGTGCGGCGAATATGGGCCGGAGGCAGTTGGAAAAGTTACCGGCGCATCCAGAATAGTGTCGTCGGGGCTGCCGCCCTGGTCGATCACGGCGGTATAGACGTACGGCTTGAACGACGACCCAACCTGGCGCAGCGCCTGCGTGGCGCGGTTGAATTTGGAGAGATTGAAGTCACGGCCGCCGACCATGGCCTTGATTTCTCCCGTCGCGTTGTCGATGGCGACGAGCGCTCCTTCGGCCCCTGAATCCTGCTCCAGACTGACGCGCGCCTTCCCGCCCGCATCCAGCGCGAGCACTTTGATGTAGACAATGTCGCCGGCGTGAAGAATGTCGGGAAGCTTGAGCTTCAGCTTCGTCCAAGCCACATCGGCCTGCCCGAGCGTGGCCGTGCGCTGGCCGAAGCGGATTTCTGCGGCGCCCGGCGACACTTGTGTCACCAGCGCGTGCATGTATCCGTTTACTTCGGGCTCCTCATCCCAATCCGGATCTGAGTATTTGTCGAGCTTTTGACCCAGGGCAATTACGTTCACGAGTTTGCCGCGCCAACCATGCCGGCGCTCGTAAGCGGCGAGGCCGTCGAGCAGCGCCTGGCGCGCCGACTTCTGCAGATCCATGTCGAGCGATGTGTAAACCCGCAGCCCGCCTTCGTGAACCTGGTCGCTGCCATACTTCGCTTCGAGGTAGCGCCGGATTTCTTCCACATAGTGCGGAGCCAGCGAATTCGGATCTTTCTGCAAGTCGAGCACGATGGGCTTGCTCTTGGCATCGGTAGCCTGAGCCGCGGTGATCTTGCCGTCCTCAAGCATGGCATTGAGCACCAGGTTGCGCCGCTTGAGCGCGCGTTCCGGGTGGTTGATGGGCGAGTAATATTGCGGCGCTTTGGGAAGTCCCGCGAGCAGCGCGGCTTCTTCCAGTGTGAGCTTCTTCGCCGGTTTGCTGAAATAGTATTCCGACGCGGCCTCATATCCGTAGGCGCCGTGGCCGAGGAATATCTGGTTGGCGTAGAGCGTGAAGATCTGCGGCTTCGTAAATCGGCGCTCGATCTGGATGGCGAGCAGCGCCTCCTGCACCTTGCGATAAAACGAGCGGTCGGGCGAGAGAAACAGATTGCGCGCGAGTTGCATGGTGAGCGTGGATGCTCCCTGCACTCTCCCGCCGGATTCGATATCGCGATACGCCGCGCCTACAATGCGCCAGATGTTGATGCCCGAGTGCCGGTAGAAATCTTTGTCTTCGATCGAGACCAGCGCGTTGCGAAGAACTTCCGGATAGTCGTCATACGTGGCGATGACGCGGCGCTGCAGCGCAAAGGTGCCGATGACGCGCCCCTGTCCGTCATAGAGTTCGGTGACGGAGCTGGGACGGTAACGTTCGAGTTCTTCGACCTGCGGCAGGTCCGTCGAGTAGACGAGCAGCAGCCCAGTGGCCGCGCCCACCGCGGCCGAGAACAGGACGAGCAATCCGAACAGAACGAGTCCCACCAATTTCCGTCCGGCAATCTCTACAGTCGGAAGATGTTGGTAGATGATTTTCATCAGCGAGCGCAGGGTTGAAGAACAGGCCTCAAGGGTTCAGAGTTTCAACATTTCAATGTTAACGCAAGGGCCAGGGTTTCAAGGTCTCGGAGTTTCAAGGTTTCAACGTCGACAGGCGCATCGGGCGTCGTGATCAAGTCTTTGCCGTCAACTGTAATAGCTCGACCCCGACCTTGCGGACAGGGTTGGCAAGCTCCACGTATCGGACACAGACCGGTATCCGATCCGGGGATTTTGAGTGTAACCGCGGTGTTTCAACAACTACGGTCACATGCAACAGACCTTGGTCGTTGCGGGGATGGTGAATACTGCTAAAATCGTGGGCGCAATGAGCTACGACCTACAAATATGGTCTGTTCGACCGCTGCAACAAAATGCATTTCGGCACCCAGAAATGTGGCAGAAACAACCTGCTTCATGGACTCTTGAACGCAAGGATTGGCAGATCGTTGTCCCCTCATCCGACAGGGTAGAGGCGGAGGATATACCCGACGAAATCAACAGACTTCTACCTGGAATCGAATGGCTGACGAACCTAAACGTCGAAGGCAAAGCTACAAAGGAGGCGTTCCGCCTGGCGCAATCCAGCGCCAGTGATATAGCTCGATTCAGCCACGGGATTGTTCTTGATCAGCAGGATGGTTCAATTCGGCTTCCCTCAGGGGTTAAGCGGTTCTTGTCGCCCCGTAGCAAGGAGCCATTCGACGTCATCAGGATGTCGTGGTGGCTTCTTGGCAGTCCAATCGAGAGCCGCCAAGGACGCGAACAGTTCGTCCGCTTACTCGAGCGACTGATGCCCGACGTTCTGCCAAAACGCTATGGTCTCTACGAGCCGCCCGAGCATGTTTATGCCGAGGCCGGGAAAGATCGCTTCCTTCGGTTTTGGGATGAAAACAGGCATGACATGATCGTCTGGTATCCCCACCGGCCGGTTGTATCCGTCTACGCTGGTTTTCCCAGTCCGCTAGGCGCACACACGCTTGGCTTCCGAACAAATCACCTCTCCATTGAAATTGAAAAGGGCGCACTCTCTCAACCCGGCTGGGCCAGCGCGGTGCAACGACTCTGGAAAGAAATCTCAAGACTCATCCGACCCATTTACGGCGACGTGCGCGTCCTTAGCAGCTACGAGTGGATGGGAGCAACTGTTTCAGGAGGACAAGAGCATCCAGTCAAGTCATGGTGGTGGACGGGAATTCCTGAAAGCCTGGGCATTGCAGTCGTAATTGGCGAGACATATCAGAGACTCTGGCCGAAATTCGTCGCTGCTGCAGACGTAAGCGAGGAAGTGGCTTTTGTGTCCATGGACGACTGGAACACAAATGGCGACCTGGTCGACAAGATCGGGAGAGCACCGCTGGAACAGGTTCAGCTCGCACCGCGATTTGGATCAGTAATGACGACCCAAGAATTTCGTGAATACATGGCTGAGAAGAAAGCAGGCAAAACTACAGACCGGAGGGTTTACCCGACAGGATGGCCCTTTGGGGCGCCCTTTGCTACTTGAAGGGTGTGCTTGCCGGACAAGTCAGTTGTCGTTGTCGGGCGTCTATACAACTTTGCGCCGTTTGTTCGCGCCCTTCGGCCATTACCCTCAAGAACCTTCTTACAACCTGACGGTAGCGACCCCATCCGACAGCGTGGTGCGCAAGGAAAAGTCTTGGCCATCACCCATTGTCCTCACAAGCAAAAAAAATCGCCCGCCAAAGCGAGCGATCACAAATCTTGAAACCTTGAAACCTTTGGTTCTTCGATTACAGGTTCTTCAAACTGCGGATGATTCGGCTCCACGTGAGGAGGGCTTATTGGAACGGTATATCTACTTCGGCATAACTGCCCGGCGTGGTCTCGGCCACGACCAAGGCAATCCGGTCGAGATACAGCCGCACAATCCGCCATGTCGAGTTTCTAAGTACAACAATGGCAATTTTCCTACCCGTTAAATTTTGCTGATAACGGATTCTCTTGTCGGTCGTGAGCAAAACGTCGAAGCCCGCATTCTCAGCTACCTTGAGCAGTTCGCCGTTAGAAATTCTGTTCCACCCGCGATCGATCGCTTCCGTGATATCGTGGCCCGGAAGCGCCCCGGCAATGCCGCTTGGGGTGCCGTGGTCAAAGAGTATGCGCATCGGTCGGGACCGCCGCACTCGGAGGATCCGGCGGCGCGTCGAGGCTGCGGGCGGCAAACTCGAGCACGGATTGGATCTGCTCCCGCGTCACGTGAAACTGCTCGATGATTTCCTCGATGCTCGAGCCCGCCTCGAGATTTTCAAAAACCGTGGCAACCGGCATCCGGGAATCTCGAAATACCCACGCGCCACTGCGTCTGTCCACTACGCTCTCAACCGCTGGACACTGGGACCAATCGAGAGTTTTCATGGTCTTACCCCTCAGTTTTATCGTAGCTTAATTACACGGCTTATTTCCACGTTCGGAGGCTGTTTCGCCCGCCAAGGCGAGCGATCACAAACCCTGAAACTTTGAAACCCTGAACCCTCTAACTTCTCGCTTCCCGGTTCTGCAACACTTCCAACGCCTTGTTGAGCTGGTCGTCCTGCTGGTTCTTCGGCTTCTGGTCCTTTCTTTCCTCGGGAGCCGCCGGTTGCTCCTCGTCGGGCAATCCGCCGTCGTCTTCCGCCGTATCGGCGACCAGGACGTTCGGGGTGACGGCCGCATCTTGAATTGCCTTTCCGCCCGGCGAGTAATACTTCGCGATCGAAAGAATCAGGGCGGAGCTGTCCTGCATCTCGATCAGTTTTTGCACCGAGCCGTCGCCGAAGGTTTTGTCTCCGACCACGTCACCGCGAGCGTTCTCCAGAATCGCGGCGGCCACAATCTCGGCCGGGCCCGCCGTGCCACGATTCACCAGCACCGCCACCGGAAGCTTGGTGATGTCCCTGGCGGGATCGGCGTTGAAAGCCTCGCGCGGATACTTCTGCCCTTGCAGATACGTGATCGTGCCATGGTCGAGGAAAAGATTGGCGGTGGCAACACCCTCCGACTCCTCGCCACTGGCGCAGTTGCGCAGATCGAGCACCAGCTTCTTCGCTCCCTGCTTCTGCAGGTCGCGAATCCTGCCCGCGATTTCCTGCGACTTGCCCTCGGGGAACGCGTCCACCTTGATATACCCGACGTTGTCCGCCAGCATCTTTTCGCCAACCGGTGGGATGACGACCACGTCACGCGTGATCACAATCTTCTCCGGTTCCGCTCGCCGTGGCCGGACCACTGCCACGGTGATCGTAGATCCGGCCTCGCCCGACAGCATGGCGTGAATCTCAGCCAGCGACATCTCGTGCGTGCCCTTGCCTTCGATGGACTCGATGATGTCGGAGTTCTCGATCCCGGCCTTGTCCGCCGGGCCTCCGGGAATCACCGCCACCACGGCCGCATATCCAAAGCGCTTGGAGACGGCGGCGCCGATATTGGCCTTGCCGTCGCTCTTCATCGTCTTGTAGCGCTTGTACTCCTCCGCCGACAGGTAGCTCGAATTGGCGTCGAGCGACTCCAGCAGGCCGTGCAGCGCGCCCTCGGTGACGCCGGCGATGTTGGGCTCTTCCACGTAATCGTTGCGGATGCGCGACAGCACTTCGCTGTAAACCGACATCTGGCGATACGCGCCCTCATTCGAGGAAGCGCGAACGTTGACATAACCGCCAACAATGGTGAACAGCAGAATAGCCAGCGAACTGGCAATAACGGTGACCTTCAACTTCGTCGACATAATTTTGATCTGCAATCTTTTTGATTTAGCCCCAGGTGATTCTTAGCCCCAAGGATTTCGAGGAACCAATACACCATTATAGACGGTTTGATGCATGGATCGGAAAGCATGATTCCAGGGGCGAAGTCGCGGGTAACTTGAGAAGAGGCGCGGGTAACGGTTGCAGTGTTCAAAAGATGTTTACTGGTTAGCAACTGACATGGGAGGCCCCTCCTCGGTCTATTAAAATCATGGATTTAGCGGCCCGTAGCGAAGCTCGCGCGACCGAGCTGCGCGCGGCCTGGATGGGCGAGGTCGCCCGTCCCCACACGCGCCGTTCACACAGCTCGGTTACTTTCCCAGCATGGCAGCGATCTCTTCATGGCCTTTTTCCTTTGCCACCATAGCTGGGGTCTTGCCCTCGTCGTTGGCTAGCTTGGGATCGGCGCCGTGCTTGAGCAACAGTTCGACCATGGCGCGATCTCCGTTCTGGGCGGCGGCGTGAATCGGAACCCAGCCTGCTTGCTGCCGGGCATTCACAATGCCGCGTGCTCCGCGTTCGAGCAGGAGGCGGGCGGCTTCCAGGTTGCGCGCGGAGGCGGCGGAGTGCAGCGGCATAACCTTTGTCGGATTCGCCGCCACGGCGTCGACCGCCGCTCCGCTTTCGATCAGCAGACGGGCGGATTCGGGCTGGCCGAAAAAACAAGCGAAGTGCAGGGCGGTGAAGCCGTCTTTCGAGCGGGAGTTGATGGCGGAAGCATCGCGAAGGCACTGCTTGAGGCGATCGAGACGGCCGATCGCGGACGCTTCGAAAATATCCAGCGCCTTCTTTTTGCTGGCGATCAATTCCGCCAAGTCGCGGCGGCCGCGATAGATGGAATGCATGAGCAAGCTCACGCCGTTCGAGTCGCGGGCCTCGGAGGCGGCGGGATCTTGTTCCAGAAGTTGCCGCAACCCGTCCGCATCGCCTGCCTGCAGAAGTTGGAAGCAATGCTGAAAGTTTTCCATGGGAGTCTCCTCTTGATTACTTAGCACTGCTAACTAATTATAGAATTCCGTCCAGATTGTCAAGAGAAATGTTAGCAGTGCTAAGCGTTGGCGGTGCTAAGCTGTGTCGTATGCCGCGTTCGAAGAAGTCGTCCCGGCTGGAAGTCGCGGACCGCCTGCACTCGGCGGCCATTCACCTGCTGCGCCATGCCCGCAAGCAGGACGTTCTTGCCCGCGTGGGCCCGGCGCGGCTGTCGGTGCTCTCCGTCCTGGCGTTCGGCGGGCCCATGGCGCTCGGACAACTGGCGGCCGCCGAGCAAGTGAAAGCTCCCACCATGAGCCACATCGTGGCGGGATTGCGCCGCTCGGGGCTGGCTAAGATTGAGACCGACGCAAAAGACGCGCGGCGCATTCGAGTGACGGCGACGCCCAAAGGGAAACGGCTGCTGCAGCAGGCACGGGCGCGGAGGATACGGCTTTTGGCGGAGACGCTCAGCGGGTTGAGCGAGCCGGAAATGGAAACCCTGCTCCGGGCGGCGGAATTGTTGGAGCGAGCTCTGCGCCAAGGCAGCGGAAGAAAGTGAGAGTCTGCGCTTGGCCGAACTGCGCTTGGTCTGGGACGGGCGAGGACGGTCGTTTCTCCACAAGCCAAGGCAGGTTTCTACGGTTGGTCGGCAACGGGATTGCGCAACTCTCCGATGCCTTCGATCGAAACTTCGATGGCGTCGCCGGCGACCACTGGTCCGACGCCTTTGGGCGTGCCGGTCGCGATCAGGTCGCCGGGTTCGAGCGTCATAATCTGCGAAATGTAGCGGATGACAACGTCGAGCGGAAAAATAAAATCTCGCGTGTTGCCGGACTGCCGCACCTCGCCATTGACGCGGGTTTCGACCTGGACGCCGATCCAGGGGTCGAGGCCGTCGGCGACCACGGGGCCTACCGGGCAAAAAGTATCGAAGCCCTTGGCGCGGGTCCACTGACCGTCTTTATTTTGCAGATCGCGCGCGGTGAAATCATTGACGCAGGTGTAGCCGAGAATGTAGGGACTCACATCGTCGTCCTCGGTGAGCCCGTGGCAGTGCCGCGCGATCACGACTCCGAGTTCGCCCTCGTAGTCGGTACGCTCGGAAACTTTGGGCCGAAGAATCGTTCCGCCCGGCGGCAGCAGCGAAGAAGGCGGTTTGAGAAATAAGAGCGGCTCCCGCGGAACTTCGTTGCCGAGTTCGGCAGCGTGCTCGCGATAGTTCCGGCCGACACAGACGATCTTCAAAGGGCGCACCGGCGCCAGCAGAGATGCCTGCGCCAGCGGGATGCGGTCCATGCGCCGGCTGGGCAGGCCTTCCACGTCGCCTTCGCTCATCTGCGGAGCCTGCAGGAGCAGGCGAGTGATTTCGTCGTTGCCCGCGACAGACTCGACCAGGCCGTAGTGGGCGGAACGGTTGAGAACAAATCGGCAGTATTTCATCAGAGCATTATCTAAACACAAAGGGAGGAAAGATCACGAAGGAAAAATCTGGAGCGCAGGCTGGTGAGGCGAGGCCGCGTTGCACTCGGCTTGGACGGGCGAGGGCGCCCGTCCGCACACGATCGTCCTCCTAGGGGACGGGTTCGCTGGTTTCCCCGGAGCGCGGGCTTTCGTTGCCGCGCACGTCCACGGCGGAAACTGCGTAGCTATAGGTTTTGCCTGGGGCCACCGCGCTGTCGCGATACGACGGCGATTTCACCAGCTCGGAATTCAGCTTGATTGCCGCGCTGTTCGCTTCGCTGCGATAGACGTTGTATCCGGCAAGGTCGGCGTTCGTGACCGGCGCCCAGATGAGATCGATAAATGGCTTCTGTCCTTCGCCCGAGTACGCCGCCTGCAAACCGGCGGGTACAGAGGGCGGGAAGACATCGTGGGCGATGACGCGCACCGGCAGAGTGTCGTCCCCCTCAACTTGCACCTCGCCGTCGGGCCGTTTGACGATGCTCACGGCGGTGACCCGGTAGAGGTAGGTCTTTTCCCATTCGAAGCTTGAGTCGGTGAAATGTGCAGGGCCCGACTCGGCCAAGGGGACTTCGCCGGCAATCGCATCTTTGCCGGAGCTTTCGTCGCTCCGATAGATTCGATAACGATGTTGAACGCCGGGAACATTCTGGGATTCGCCTGCGCTCGTCCAGGTGAGCACGACGCCGTCGCCGGTGAGTTCGGCGGCCAGATCGCTGGGCGGAGGCAGAGTCACGATGGCGGGCACGTGTACGCGATTCGACAATCCCGCGCCGCGGGCACTGCGGTTCAAGACCTCGACGGCGTAGGTAATTTCGGCGCCTGGATCCTGCTGTTGCATGTTTGCGGGCAGAATGTCGGTGCAGATCTGCGGGCCGGGGCGCAGGGAGCCTGACTTCTGCGTGGCCCGGCGCGCGGATGCCGACTTTTGCGGCGCGGCAGATGGCGCGGGCAACGTGGTGGTGGGATTCCCGCATGTGGTGATTTCAGATTCGAGGCTGCGGCAGACAAGCGTCGGGCCGAGGTAGCGCACACTCTGGCGGTCGGTGGTAAGCCTAGGCTCGCTCCAGCTGAGTGTAACGCGATTGCCCTTGCGGACGGCGCGCAAATCGGTCGGCGGCTTAGGGAGTTCGAGCGACGGCGGCAGCGGCGGCCCCATCTGCGCGCAACCCGCCAGCAGCACGCAGAGCGCGGTCAGCGCGATGAACTTTCCAAGATGTAGTTTCATGCGGAACAGAAAAGAGTATCAGTTGCCGCGAGATTGAGGCCACTCTTGTGGCAGGACATTGGCAGGACACAGGCAAGACATGCGGTGCCGTGCGATTGGACCACGCTGCGCACGGACGTAACTTGGCCGGAAAAGTTGGCGGATGGAGAATATACAAACCCGTGATTCTGGCTTCCCATCCCGAAGAGCAGATGCGCGCGTTGGCTTGGTACGGCCTCGTCGTCGTAGCTGTCTATTATTTTCTGGCTAGCATGGCATTGCGCTGGCGACATCGCAGCGGCGTGCGCGTAACGCAATACGATCCGCCGCCGGGGGTTTCGCCAGCCGTGGCAGCTTACCTGTGGGAGCGCGGTGTCAGCGACAAGCCTTTCGTGGTGGCTCTGATGCATATGGCCTCCAAGGGCTGGCTGAAGATCGAGCAAGGGCCAGCTGATTATCTCGTGTCGCGTGGAGATCCTTCGGTGCAACTGGAAGATGAGGAACAAGTGATTGCCGAGGAACTTTTTCGCGGCCTTACGTCCGAACATTACGTCGACGGCGTCCTCGTCTCAACTATCAACGCTCGGACGGATTCGGCGTGCTTGTCTCAACTGTTCACGTTGGGACGGACAGCTCGCAGCGTGCGCAATGCGCTGGGATCGGCGGTGGAACCGGAGTTGCTCTCGTCCCATTTTGCGTGGGTCGTTCCAGGACTCACGTTGTCGTTATGGTGCTTTCTCGCTGCCCTGTATGCGGATTTGGACGGCCTCTCGAACTCCCCGCCTCCAGCTTTAATCATGTCGGCGGTATTTGTGGTTTGGGCTTTGCTATCGACGATCAAGACGCTTCCCGCAACCGTCTATAAGCTTATGAGCCACTTGCCGGGGCGCGCTCCACGGCCATTGCCTTTGGTCAAGCGCGATGGCATGGTTCTCATTCTGATGGCGCTGTCGCTCGCGTCGCTGGCGGTGTTTGCCTGGATCAGTTCCTTGCAACTGGCATTGCAGTTCGGAGCCTTCCTTCTGGTCAATCTGGTTGGCATCGTCGCGCTTCGCGCGCCCACTGCGGCCGGTCATGCCCTGCTTGCGCGGCTAAGCGACTTCCGAATGTTTCTGGCGCAGGTGGATTCGGACCGGGTGAATCGCATGAATGCGCCTACCGCAGCTTCTCCGGCGGCAGACAAATACTGGGCATGGGCTTTGGCTTTGGATGTGGAACATGCCTGGGGCGAGCAGTTCACGGCGGCGATTCTGAATCGCCTAGGACCTGAGTCGGCGATGGAGAGCATCAATAGCGTGGCACCCGAGCAAGGTAGCGCAGGGGCTGAAATAATGGACCTTCGTCTGCGATAGCAGTAACCCTCTACAGTATGTAGCGCGACAGATCCTGGTCCTTCACGATCTCGCTCAGCATCTTTTGCACGTACGCCGCGTCGACCACGAACTGCTGACCTTTCTTTTCGGGCGCCTCGAAGCTGATTTCGTCCAGCACGCGCTCCATGATGGTGTGCAGACGGCGGGCGCCGATGTTTTCCGTTCCCTCATTCACGCGAAACGCGAAGCGCGCAACCTCTTCGAGCGCGTCGGGCGTGAACTCCAGCTTCACGCCTTCGGTTTCGAGCAGCGCGATGTATTGCCGAGTCAGCGAAGACTTCGGTTCGGTCAGGATGCGGACGAAGTCTTCCATGGTGAGCGATTGCAGTTCCACGCGGATGGGGAAGCGGCCTTGCAATTCGGGGATCAGGTCGCTCGGCTTCGAGACGTGGAACGCGCCCGCGGCTATGAACAGGATGTGGTCGGTGCGGACCATGCCGTAGCGCGTGTTGACCGTGGTGCCTTCGACGATGGGAAGGATGTCGCGCTGCACGCCCTCGCGCGAAACGTCCGGACCATGGCCGCTTTCACGGCCGGCGATCTTGTCGATTTCATCCAGGAAGATAATGCCAGAATTCTCCACGCGATCGACGGCGACGCGCGTGACCTGCTCCATGTCGATCAGGCGCTGCTCTTCTTCCTGGATCAGGTACTCGAAGGCCTCGTTGACCTTCATCTTCCGCTTCTTGGTGCGCTGGCCGAAGATGTTGGGCAACATGTCCTTGAGATTGACGTCCATCTCCTCGACGCCCTGGTTGGAGATGATTTCAAACGACGGGAAATTGCGTTCGCGGGTTTCGATTTCGACGGTGCGGTCGTCGAGTTTGCCTTCGCGCAACTGCTGGCGCAGTTTCTCGCGGGTGCGGCTGGAGGACTCGGTCAGGGTCGTGCTGGCGTCGATGACCACGCCACCGCTTGAGCTGGATTCCGCAGGACGCGGCGAGATCGGGGGCAGAAGAATGTCGAGCAGCCGCTCCTCGGCGTTCAGCTCCGCTTTATCCGCGACGTCTTCGAGCTTTTCTTCGCGGATCATTTCGATGGCGATCTCAACCAGGTCGCGGATCATGGATTCGACATCGCGCCCGACGTAGCCAACTTCCGTGAACTTGGAAGCTTCGACCTTGAGGAAGGGCGAATTGGCCAGCTTGGCGAGGCGGCGGGCGATTTCGGTCTTGCCCACGCCGGTGGGTCCGATCATGATGATGTTTTTGGGGATGACCTCTTCGGCCATTTCGGGCACGAGCTTCTGCCGGCGCATGCGGTTGCGCAGGGCGATGGCGACCGCGCGCTTCGCGTCCTTTTGACCGACAACGTACTTATCGAGCTCAGTGACGATTTCGCGCGGCGTCAGTTCGTCGAGCGTGACTTGCTCTTCTTCGGCGGTTCCGGGTAAGTAAATGGCCATAAATGCTTGTTTCGCTATTCGCTCTTCGCCTTTCGCTGTTTGCGCCGGGATGCGTAGGTGTTGCGAACGACCAACAGCGAACGACCAACAGCTAGAGCTCCTCGATCGTCACCTTGTCATTGGTATAGATGCACATCCGGCCGGCAATCTTCATTGCTTCTTCGGCGATTTCGCGCGGCGAGAGCTGGGTGTGATCGGCCAGGGCCTGCGCTGCTGCCTGGGCAAACGGGCCGCCGGAGCCGATCGCCGCAATGCCGGTATCGGGCTCGATCACATCTCCCTGGCCGCTCAGCAGGAAGGTAGTTTCCTTATCGGTAACCAGCAGCAGGGCTTCCAGGTGCCGCAGAAATTTGTCGGTGCGCCAGTCTTTCGCGAGTTCGACGGCGGCGCGGCCGATGTTGCCGTGATACTGCTCCAGCTTGGCCTCGAAGCGGCTGAACAGCGTGAAAGCGTCGGCGGTTGAGCCGGCAAATCCGGCAAGAATCTTGTCCTGGTAGAGGCGGCGAATCTTCTTTGCCCCATGCTTGATGACGGATTCGCCGAGCGTCACCTGGCCGTCGCCAGCCATGACAACTTTGTTGTCGCGGCGGACGCAGAGGACGGTCGTCGAGCGGGTTCGGCGGGGAGCCGAGGCTTCAGCGGCGTTCTTGACGGCCGTGGCTGCAAGTGTGTTCTTCCTCATGGGCGCAATCCTTAATTATACAGCCCATCGCGCTTCAGTCACGGGCGTGTGGGGCGTGGGGACGGTCGAATTTCTGATAGTGTAGCAATTTGCGGCGGTAGTCGTAGCGGTTCGACTTGAACCGAATCATAGAGCGTAATAATGGCTCGTTCGGCCGGAGGTTTCCGTGATACTGGCACATCAGTTTTGTGACGTATTTCTGGGCGGGCAGGAATGCCCGCCCCACACACCCTTCCTGTAAAATTCAACCAGAGCCCATTCGGAGCCATTCTCTTTTGTCGTTTCTGGACGATCTAAATCCGCAACAACGCGAAGCGGTCGAGACTACCGAAGGCCCGGTCCTCATTCTGGCCGGGGCGGGCAGTGGGAAGACGCGCGTCATCACGTTCCGCATTGCATATCTGATCGAGAAGATGGGCGTGATGCCGGAATCGATCCTGGCCGTGACCTTCACCAATAAGGCCGCGTCCGAGATGGCCGAGCGCGTGGAAAAGCTCGTCGGCGGGCTCAGCGTTGCCAAGCCGGTGATTTCCACGTTCCACTCGTTTTGCGTGCGCGTGCTGCGGCGCGACATTGAGGTTTTGCGGATTCCTTCGACCGTGCCGGGGCAGCCTCCCATCGGGCTCACGAAGAATTTCGTCATCTACGACGAGAGCGATCAGCAGCAGGTGGTCAAGGGAGTCATGCGGCGGCTGGGCCTCGACGACAAGCAACTGACGCCGCGCAACGTGCTCTCGCGGATTTCCTGGGCCAAGAATCACATGCTCGATCCCCAGGAAATCTATCTGCAATCGGGCGATCCGAAGACCGAGCGCATTGCGCACATTTTCGAGGAGTACCGCAAAGAACTGAGCAAGGCGAATGCGATGGATTTCGACGACCTGTTGCTCGAAGCCGTGCGATTGCTCCAGTCGGTGGCGGCGGTGCGCGAATATTACAACCGGCGATTTCAGTATCTTTTGGTCGATGAATATCAGGACACGAACCGTCCGCAATACGAACTGATGCGGCTGCTGGCGGGCGGCGGGCACAATGTCTGCGCGGTGGGCGATGAAGATCAGTCGATCTATTCGTGGCGTGGGGCCGACATTCGCAACATTCTGGAGTTTGAGCGCGATTTTCCGGAAGCGAAAATCGTGCGGCTGGAGGAGAACTATCGCTCGACCGAAAACATTCTGGAAGCGGCGTCGGCGGTGGTCGCGAACAACGTCCGGCGCAAGGGCAAGACTCTTTGGACGGCGCGGCAGGGCGGGGCGAAGATCGGTTACTACGAGGCACCCGACGGCGAAAATGAGGCGCTGTTTGCGGCCGATACGATCAACCGCTATGTGCGGCAGGCGGGCGAGAACGGCGAAACGGCGCGAGCGGCCGTGCTCTATCGGACGAACTCACAATCGCGGCTGTTCGAAGAAGCGATGCGCCGCTATCAGTTGAAATATCACGTCGTGGGCGGGTTTTCGTTCTACGAGCGGGCCGAGGTCAAGGACATGATCTCGTACTTGAAGGTCATCCAGAACCCGGATGATTCGGTTTCACTCTTGCGCGTGATCAATACGCCGGTGCGCGGGATCGGCAAGACGACCATCGAGGCGATCGAGCGGCTCGCTCTCGAGACGGGACTGTCGATGTGGGCCGCGGTTGGCGAGGCGATCACGCGGCAGTTGTTGCCGGCACGGGCTCTGGCGGCGTTGAAGAGCTTCCGCCAGCTAATCGGAGACGGGCGCTCGATGCTGGCGGGGATTCTCGTCGAACGACTGGAAGAAAGTGCCCAAGAAAGTAGCGCCGGCGTCCCGCCGGCTGTCGAGCGGACGTCCTCGCCCGCTCACGAGAGTGACCCTTCCCCCACCGAGGACTTGCCAGATACCGACTTTGATCCCACTAACTTCAACTTCCATTTCGGAGCAAACGCGGATGAGGCCGACGAGAGCGGCAGCAGGCAAGACGCCGGCGCTTCAATTTCCGGCTCCGTCGAGGGTTTCCGCGCTCCCGCCGCAGCCGCCAATACGGCCGAGATTCTTAAATTCCTGATCGACCGCACTGGATACATCAAGCAACTGGAAGAGGAAGACACGCCGGAAGCCTACTCGCGCATCGAGAACCTGCGCGAACTGGTGAACGCGGCCATGGACTCGCGCGATCGTGGGGAGACGCTCGATGAGTTTCTCGATCACGCTGCCCTGGTTACCGACGCCGATCAGTACGACGAGCACGCGCAGATCACGCTGATGACGCTGCACGCGGCCAAGGGACTGGAGTTTCCGCTGGTGGTGCTTGCGGGAATGGAAGAAGGTCTGTTTCCGCATTCGCGCACCATGCTGGAGCCCGATTCGATCGAAGAGGAACGGCGGCTGTGCTACGTCGGCATGACGCGCGCCATGGACACGCTGATTCTGTCGCGCGCCGTGTATCGCCGCCGCTATGGCACCGACATGCCGGAGGCCAGCGTGCCCTCGCGGTTCCTGGAAGAAGTTCCGCCGCGTTTGGTCGAAGAGCTGGGCGGATCGCGACGCAGCGCCGGACGTATGGGAACAGGCCGTGTGGGGACGGGCGCCCTCGCTCGTCCAGCGGGGCGCAGGCCCGCAGCCGCCGAAAGCACCCATTACTCCTACGAAGACGAAGACCAGAGCGCCGCCTGGAACCCGGCGCGGATCAAACCGAAGACGCCGACTCCGCTCGCGAACTACAACTCCATCGACAACATTGCCGAATTTTTTGCCTCGCGCGGCAAGAAGTTCAATGTTCCGAAAATGCCGTCCGAGGAGCCCAAAGGCAGGCGTGGATTCCGTCCTGGGCAGAAGGTCAAGCACCCGAAATATGGGGAAGGGACGGTGTATCGGCGCGAAGGGGATGGGGAAGACGCCAAGATTACGGTACAATTTCCTCGCTTCGGTTTGAAAAAGCTGGTGGAGCGGTACGCGCAGTTGGAGAAAGCTTGAACGGAATTTGGTAATTTCGGAATCGGGTAATTTTGTAATTTTCAACCCGCGTTAGGGACAAATTACAAAATTACCCGATTGCCAAATTACAAAATCGAGAAGAGAAAGAATTCATGGCAAATACAAAGAAGCTGACCAAGGAAGAGCGCAAGAAAACCAAGCGAGCCGCCCGCAAGAAGATCAAAGCGGAAAAGCCGAAGAAGCCCCGCGACTACGCGCGCGGATCGAAGAAACGCAAGGTGAAAAAGCTGGCACGCGGTCAAGCGAAACGGTAAGCCGTTCGCCTGAACCGTGAGCAGTGCCGGGCATGGGCCAACGCCCATGCCCGACTCCCGCTTTGAGGAGACAACCAACTCTTGTCGCAATCATCCCCTGAGCCAGCAGCCGGCGTGATCCGTACTTCCAACAGCCAGGCCTTCTGTTGTAAGTCCATCGACAAACTGATCTCGGAGTCGGAGAACCCGGAGCACCGGCTCAGTAAGACGCTGGGGCCGTGGTCGCTGACCGCGCTCGGCATCGGCGCCATCATCGGTTCGGGAATCTTCGTGCTTACGGGAACGGCGGCGGCCGGAGAATATTTCCAGGCGCCTTCTCTCCTGCATGCGCAGGCGCTCGACCTGATCGTGAATTTCCTTCGCACCGGCAGCACGGCCGGAGCGCTCATGCACGGCCGTCCGCCGGCCGGGCCATCGATTGCAATTTCATTTTTCCTGGTGGCCATCGCCTGTAGTTTTGCCGGATTGTGCTACGCCGAATTGGCCTCGATGATCCCGATTGCCGGTAGCGCTTACACCTACTCGTACGCGACGCTGGGCGAAATCTTTGCCTGGATCATCGGCTGGGACCTGATTCTCGAATACGTGGTCAGCAACGTCGCGGTAGCGGTGGGCTTTGCCGGTTATACGAAAGCGCAATTCGCGGCGTTCGGTCTCAACTTGCCGGACAAATGGGCGAGTCCGGTCTGGGCTGGTGGGCAATGGACCGGTGCCTATTTCAACCTGCCCGGTTTCCTAATCGTGTTCATTCTCACGCTGCTGCTGGTGCGCGGAGTGAAAGAATCGGCCGAGACCAACAACATCATGGTCGCGGTCAAGATCGGCGCCATCCTGACCTTCCTGGTGGTCGGCGGAATGCTGGTGAAGCCTGCCAACTGGACTCCGTTTGCGCCGTCTGGTTTTGCCGGAATCGTGACCGGCGGCGCGATTGTTTTTTTTACCTACATCGGATTCGATTCGGTCTCAACCGCGGCGGAGGAATCGCGCAATCCGCAAAAAGATTTGCCCTTTGGCATCATCATGTCGCTGATTGTCTGCACGCTGCTGTACGTCGGCGTCGCCGTCGTGCTGCTCGGCATGATGAAATACACGACCTTCGTTTCCGGGGAAGCCGCCCAAGCCCCGGTCGCCTATGCGCTGAAGTATCTGGGAGCGCACGTGTTCTTCCGCTCGGTGATCGTGATTGGAGCGCTGACGGGGATGGTCTCTTCTCTGCTCGTGTTTCAGTACGGGCAGGCGCGTATCTGGTACGCCATGTCGCGCGACGGCCTGTTGCCGAAGCTGTTCTCCGCCGTGCATCCGAAATATAAGACGCCGCATTGGTCCACCTGGATCGCCTGCTTCGCAGTGGGAATTCCCGCGGGGCTCGTGGATATTGGCGATGCCGCCGACCTCGCCAACATTGGAACGCTATTTGCCTTCGTGCTGGTTTCGCTGGGTGTGATTTTCCTGCGACGCAATCAGCCCGATCGCAAGCGCGCCTTCCGCGTCCCCTTTGTACCGTGGTTCCCGCTGATCTCAGTCGTCCTATGCGGCGGACTGATGCTAGGGCTTACGCTCATTACCTGGCTGCGCTTTGTGATCTGGCTGGTGCTCGGGCTGGTGATTTACGTCTTCTACAGCCGACACCACAGCGAGTTCTGCAAAGACAAAAAGATCGGCTAACTATGAAATCAAAACACCGGTTGAAATTCAACGATGATGTCCAGGCTAGGCAGAGAAACACTGTCTGGCCAGATACCTTGCGAAACGGGCGGACTATGGACGGTTTTCTCTGGAAGGGTTCCCCCGACGCGACTCCAGTTCAAAGAGCTGGAAGCGCAATTTTCGGGCTCGCGTTCCTCGCAGCGGGTTTCGCGGTTGTTTACATCGCTGTCTCCAGAGGTGGTTCCGGGCCGTCTTTATTCATAATGCTATTTGGGCTTTTTGGGATTGTGATTGGCTGTAAGTTGCTGGGTAATGCGTTCGTCACTAAATCCAAGAACCCTAACAAGATCGGTTGACCTGATCACTCGATCCCCAATCCTTTAGAATTGCTGCATGCCTTCGGAGCCATCCCGCTTCGTTCTCTCTCTCCCCAAGGCCGAACTCCATCTGCATCTCGAAGGCTCAATCGAGCCGTCCACGCTGCTCGAACTGCGCCAGCGTCACGGGATGGAAGGCGCTTCGCTTGCCGCAGTCGAGCGACTTTATAACTACAAGGACTTCGCGGGTTTTCTCGAGGCTTTCAAGGATGTGACGGGACACTTGCGCACTCCGGAAGACTACGAGTTGATTACTTACCGGCTGATGGAGCGGCTGAAATCGCAGAACATTCTGCACGCTGAGGTTATTGTTTCGGCCGGCGTCTGCCTCTGGCGCAAACAGGATTTCCCCGCGATTTTCGAGGGCCTGGAACGTGGACGCCAGCGCGGAGAGAAAGACTTCGGCATTTCGCTCCTGTGGATATTCGATGCCATCAGGCAGTTCGGAGCCGAGAAAGCGCAGCGCGTGCTCGATCTCGCCATCCAGTTTCGCAATCGCAACGTGGTTGCCTTCGGCATTGGCGGCGACGAGCGCGCGGGACCGCCAGAGTGGTTCGCAGGAGTTTACGCGCGCGCCGCGCAGCACGGCCTTCATCTCACGGCGCACGCCGGTGAAAGCGCCGGTCCGGAATCCATCTGGGGCGCGCTGAACCTCAAAGCGGAACGCATCGGCCACGGCCTTACCGCCGCGCAGGATCCGGAATTGATCGAGAAGTTGGCCGAGCGCCAGGTTCCGATTGAAATCTGCGTGACCAGCAATCTGCGGACGGGCTGCTGCGCCGATCTCGCGCAACATCCCGTGCGCCGCTACTTCGACCAGGGCCTGATGCTGACCCTCAACACCGACGATCCCTCGATGTTTCGCACATCGCTGGTCGAGGAGTACGGTCTGGTTCAGGAGACGTTCGGTTTCACCGACGAACACCTGCGAGAATTGGCGCGCAATTCCTTCGAAGCGTCTTTCCTGCCGCCAGAAAAGAAAATGGAATTTCTCAATCTGTTTGACTCCGCGGCCTTGCGCTCGTAAGGCGCGTCGTTCGCTGGTCGCTGTTCGCCCTTCGCAATTCGTTCCCCGAAGCCGAGAGCCGATCAGCGAAAAGCGAAGCGCGAACAGCGAACGACGAGCAGCGAACAGCGATCCCGCGTCGCCTATAATGTCTCCCTATGAAACTCGAAGAGAAAATTGCCGAACTGAAAAAACGAGATCAGTTGGCGCTCGAAGGCGGAGGCGCGCAGCGCCGCGAGCGGCAGCACAAAGAGGGCAAGATGTCGGCCCGCGAGCGCATCGAATTTCTGCTCGACGAGGGCACCTTCGAGGAAACCGACAAGCTGGTCACGCACCGTTGCAACGACTTCGGCATGGCCGAGCAGAAGTACTACGGAGACGGTTTCATCACCGGCTACGGCCGCGTGGAAGGACGGCTGGTCTTTGTTTTTGCGCAGGATTTCACCGTCTTCGGAGGCTCGCTTTCCGAGGCCAACGCCGGAAAAATCGTCAAGATCATGGACCTCGCGGCCAAGATGGGCGCTCCCGTCATCGGCCTGAATGATTCGGGAGGCGCGCGCATCCAGGAAGGCGTGATGTCGCTGGCCGGCTACGCCGACATTTTTTTGCGCAACACGCTTTACAGCGGAGTCGTGCCGCAGATCTCGGCCATCATGGGCCCATGCGCCGGCGGCGCCGTTTACTCGCCGGCCATCACCGATTTCATCTTCATGGTCGACCAGACTTCGTACATGTTCATCACCGGTCCGGACGTGATCAAGCTGGTGACGCACGAAGAAGTCACCAAAGACCAGCTCGGCGGCGCGCACACGCATAATGAAACTTCAGGCGTGGCGCACTTCATGTGCCGCGATGATGCCGAATGTCTGTCGATGGTCCGCGAGCTGCTGAGCTTTATTCCGTCGAACAATCTGGAAGACCCGCCGCGCAAGCCCTGCACCGACCCGATCGATCGCCTGGATGAGAAGCTCGACACACTCATCCCCGACCAATCCAACATGCCGTATGACATGAAAGACGCGATTCACACGGTCGTGGATGACGGCTATTTTTTCGAAATTCACGAGCACTATGCCAAAAACATCGTCGTGGGATTCGCGCGCTTCAACGGAAAGCCGGTCGGGATCGTGGCCAATCAGCCTGCAATGCTTGCGGGCACGCTCGATATCAATGCGTCGGTGAAGGGCGCGCGCTTCGTGCGCTTCTGCGACTGCTTCAATATTCCGCTGGTGACTTTTGAAGACGTTCCCGGTTTTCTGCCCGGCACGCAACAGGAGTATGGCGGCATCATCAAGCACGGCGCCAAGTTGCTGTTTGCGTTTGCGGAAGCGACCGTGCCGAAAGTTACCGTGATCACGCGCAAGGCTTACGGCGGAGCGTATTGCGTCATGGCGTCAAAGCACATCCGCACCGACGTGAACTATGCCTGGCCGAGCGCCGAAATCGCGGTGATGGGGCCGGAAGGCGCAGTGGATATCGTCTACAAGCGCGATTTGGATCAGGCTGAGAACCGCGAAGAAATGCGCCAGAAGAAGATCGAAGAATTCCGCGACCGCCTGGCGAACCCTTACGTGGCTGCCGACCGCGGCTTCGTGGATGCGGTGATCCAGCCGCGAGAGACGCGCAAGAAGCTGATCCAGGCGCTGGCGATGCTCGAGACTAAGCGGGATAAGAACCCTCCTAAGAAGCATGGGAATATTCCGCTGTAATAGCTGTCAGCTCTAAGCTGTCAGTAGAAGCGCCTTAGCTGATGGCCTTTCCAGGCGACTAACCCCCGATTCCGACTATGTTTACTAGTTGGTACTGGTGGGAGTACCCCCCCTCCCCCCTGTCTATTAAAATCATAGAGTTATGGGGAAATTTACGCCAGGTCTTTGAGTTTAAAGGAGTTAACTTACAAAGTATTCATAACAAAGGAGTTACTCGGCGCTTTTTGAGGCATTGGCCTTTAGAATCAAGGAGTTGGACTTACTAAGTCGCGCAAAATATAGATTTCAAAGAACTTAGTAAAAGATCGGCGCGTCCGCACTGGGCTGCCACCTAAGTTCTATTATAGCTCTTGTTGTCAAGCGCAATCGGTGGGTAAATTTCTGGTTTGCCCGTCGCTCGGGGGATCTCAGTTCACTTCAGAGGCGGACTTCCCAGAAGCGGACATGTGGGGGAATGAGTGGACCAGCGCGAAACGGTCATCGTGACCGATCGGTTCCTTCCTGTTGTCCTGTCATCCGCCAAGTTGGAACACTTCGGGACAACTGGGGAGCTGCTTCCCAGTGACCGTTACTTTGATCTTTGTTGAGCGATCCATTTGTCGGTACGAGCGTCGAGGAGATCGAGGGGGAGGGTCCCGCCATCGAGCATCTCGTCGTGAAATGTGCGGATATCAAACTTAGGGCCCAATTCTTTCTGGGCGCGTTCGCGGAGTTCGCGGATTTTGAGCTGGCCGAGTTTGTAACTGAGGGCTTGTGCCGGCCACGCGATATAGCGGTCGGTCTCGGATTGGATGGTGGGCTCATCAACAGCGCCGGACTTGCGGAAGAAGTCCACGACTTGATCTCGGGTCCACCCTTTCGAGTGAATTCCGGTGTCGACGACCAGACGTACGGCGCGGAAGAGCTCGGAAGAGAGGCGGCCATAGTCGGAGACGGGATCCTGGTAGAAGCCGACCTCTTTGCCGAGTTGCTCTGCGTACAGCGCCCAGCCTTCAATGTAGGCATTGAAGCCAAGACCATGGAGACGGAACTTGGGCAACCCTTGGAGTTGCTGCTGCACCGATAGCTGCATGTGATGCCCGGGGATGCCCTCGTGATAAGCGATCGCCTCGTCGTCGATGAGCGAGCGCTGCGCGAAGTCGGAAGTGGCGACGACGACGCGGCCGGGGCGCTTGCCGTCTGGTGTGCCGGTGACGTAATGGGTGGCAGCGGCGGACTGGAAGGCGGGTATGGCTTCGACGGTGACCGGCGACTTCGGAAGGAGGGTGAAGAGCGCCGGAAGTTTAGGCTCCATCTGGGCGATGTAGTGGCGGAAATCTTCGAGGATCTGCTCCGGGGACGTTGGAATGTATTTGGGATTGGTTTTGAGTGAGGCGCGGAAGAAAGCAAGGTCGGCGAAGCCCGCCTTCCTGGCGATAACCGTCATCTCGGCCTGGATGCGGTCGATCTCGCGGAGACCAAGTTGATGAATCTCGTCCGGCGTCATGCGGGTCGTGGTTCGGGCGTAGATGTAGTTTTCGTAGCGCTTCTGGCCGTCTGGCAGAGAGGTGACAGAGAGAGTAGTGCGGCCTTCGGGGGCGTATTCCGTGCCGAGGAAAGCGGCGAAGGTCTTGTACGCAGGGATGACGTCAGCATTGACAGCGTCAGTGATCTGCTGGGTCAGGCGCTTCTGGTCTTCGGGAGAGATGCTCGCGGAATACTTCTTTGTCGGGATCAGAAAAGGGTCGGCATCGATAATGCCCTGACATTGCGCCGGGAGCTTCTCTAGCAGGAATCGGACGGGCATGAGCTTGTCCTTCATGCCAGCGCGAAGGACTTGGGTGATCTGGCTGAGGACGCGGGGGATCTGGTGAAGACGGGCGATGTAGTCCTCATAGTGCTTGACGGAGTCGAGGGGGACGGACAGCGGTAGATCCGCGAGGCTGGTCTGGACGCCATTCTGCTGGTTGATTGGCATCTCGTACTCTTTGAGGTCGAAGTCGGTGATGCGCTGCTTAAGGACACGAACCAGGAGGTCGTGGGAGAGCTGGTCCTGGTCGGAGAAGCCCGTACTCGGGATGGCCTCAAGTCGGCCCAGGAAGGCCTCATCGGTCTTGTGGCGCTGAACGATGGCTTCGAGTGAGTACTCGGCCAGCTTGTCGTTGTAGCGATAGTCTCCGAAAGCGGTAGCACGCTCAGGAAAGTTGCGGAGATCGGATTCGTACTGCTCCTCGAAGAGTGCGTTCTGGGCGGCGACGCGCTCGGCAACTGGCTTAACGTCTTGTGCAACGACGCAACTGGCTATCATGACTAAGAACAGGCTATGGTGAAGGCGCATAGGTATATGGAGGGTATCAGAGAACGAGGACGCCCGTCGCTCCAGAATCACCGACGAAATGGGCTTGGACGGGCCGGAGGCCCGTCACCACACAGGCGCCTAGTCTTGTTCCGTCGTCATCGATTGGAAGTTGCCGCGCTCGACGCGGAGTTGGCGGCGCTCAAATCCCACCCTTCAAAAAACGAAGGGTGGGGCAGCCAGCGGCGCTGACGCGTTGCGCCACCCAATAAACCAATGCAAACAAAAAAGGACACCGCCCACGCGGTGTCCCTACCTACCTGCAACTTGAGTTACTTATTCTCGTTGAGCGATCCGGCGCCAAACTCCTTGCGTTGAATCACCGGACGCGCCGCTCTGGCTGCCGCTGCCGCCGGCATGGCCGCCGCCGCTCCGTAACGCTCGAGCAGCACGGGCACCATCGCGCCTTCCGCTTCTTTCACAAAGGTGAGCTTGCTCTCGCCCAGCAGATCGACGCGGACGAAATCTCCCATCCGCACCTGTCCCGTCGCCACCAGATTCGCCAGCGGAAACACCAGATGCCGTTCAATCGCCCGCTTCAGGTGGCGCGCCCCGTACTTGGGATCGGTGCCCTCCGCGAGCAGGAAGCTCTTCACCTTCGACGAGCAGTTGAACACGAACTGATGCGCGCCCGCCGCCATCAGCACGCGCTGCTGCACCATCCCCAGTTCGATTTCCAGGATCTGCTCCAGGTGCTCGGCCCGCAGCGTCTTGAACACGACGACTTTGTCGATGCGGTTCATGAACTCGGGCGCAAACTTGCGCCGCGCCGCATCCACGGCCGAGCGGTTAATCTTTTCGTCGAGCGAGTTATCCACCTGAACCGCTTTGGGCGCGAAGCCCAAGCCGCCATCCACCAACCCGTTCATCTCGGCGGAGCCCAGGTTCGAGGTCATGATGATAATGCAGCTCGAAAGATCGACGCGCCGGTTATCGCCCAGCGTCAGCGTCGCCTTGTCCAGGATTCCGAGCAGCAGTTGCCACAGCGAGTCGGAAGCCTTCTCGATTTCGTCGAACAGCAGGATCGACAGCTTCAGCTTTTCCGTGTGCCACTGGTTGAGCGCTTCCTGGGTCAGCAGCGGATGCGTCTCGCGGTGTCCCAGGTATCCGGGAGGCGAGCCGATGAGCTTGGCAATCTCGTGCGAGTGCTGGAACTCGGCGCAATCGATCTTGATGCAGGCGCGGGCGTCGCCGAAGAGCGCCTCGGCCACCGCTTCGACCACCCTCGTCTTGCCGGAACCGGTCGGCCCCAGGAACAGCAGATTGCCCACGGGACGGCCCGGCGCATTCAGGCCGGCCAGAAACATCTGATAGATTTCCGCGACCTTCTCGATGGCCTGATCCTGGCCGACGATCTTGCGGCGCAGGGCGGTCTCAAAGTCACGGGCGTCGTTGCTGCGGCGGCTCGGGTCAAGTACGGTTGCAAGGTTCGGTCTCATCGTTTCGGGCCCCTGTTTTCTTTCCGGGATCTTCAAGTTTTCCGCAAAACTGCTCATTTTTGTCACTCGCTTGCCAAGTGGGAGGAGGTTTGCATTTCCCCATCCACCTCCTCCTTGTGCAAGCCGCTAGCCATCCTCCCGAAGCGCCGTATTCCCCTGCTTCTTATCGTTTTAGATGCGGCTAGAGCACCTCGTGGTAGGCCGGCCACGTTACCCACAGTCTCCCCAAGAGCAATTATTTGCAGACTGCGGGAACTTTAAATCAGTGCCGCTAACCGCCCCTGCGCCCATGTCCGGTAACCCGTACCCCGCTTGGCCTGACGTAACTTTCAGCCCAGGTTGCGGCCGACGCACAATAGAAACAGATTTCCTCTCTGGAGAATATCCTTGCCCCAATTCTCGACGGCGAGACTTTCCGCAGCCAGACCCTCGATACCGAGCGTCTCGATAACGAGCGTTGCTGTCTTCCTCGTCCAACTGGCCCTGACCGGCTTGGGCCTCTTTTCTGCAACCGCTTCCGGAGTCCAAAACCCGCACGCCTTGCAGTTGATGCAGGTGAAAGCCGACGCCACGAAAAGGCCCGCGCCGCCGGCGCTCGTCTCCGTTATTGCGCCCCCCGGCTCCGATCTTTACCTCGCCCAGCGCGGAGATAGCATCCCGTCTGTCGCCCGAAAATATCTGCGGCGGACAAAATACCTCACCTCAACCGAACTGGCCGACGCCATTCGCGAAGCCAACCACAACCGCCAGGGGGTCGCTCTCAAATCCGGAGAACAGATCGTCATTCCCGGAATGCTCGAATCAGCAATTGTAGAGAAAGCCGTCCCAGTTGCAAGAGATTTCGAAGTCCGCGCCGTTTACCTGACCGGGGTCATGGCGGGCAGCGATCACGGAGTGCGGATCATCCGCCATTGGCGGGAAGTCGGCGGCAACGCGGTCGTCTTCGACATCAAGGATAGCGACGGCATCGTCAACATCGCCTTCGATCACCCGCTCGCCAGCGGACAGCGCCACTATATTTTCGACCTGCCCAAGTTCGTGCACTTCCTGCATTCCGAAAACATGCACGCCATCGCTCGCATCGCCATCTTCCGCGACGAGCATCTGGTCACCAGCCATCCCGAACTGGCCGTAAAGTCCCGCAGCACCGGCCAGCCCTGGCGCGAAAACGGCAAGCTGGTCTGGACCGACCCCTCGAATCCCAAAGTCCAAGACTATGACATCGCCCTGGCCAAGTTCGTAGCCCAGTCCGGTGTCGATGAAGTGCAGTTCGATTACGTCCGCTTTCCCGCCGAAGGCGATCAGAAAGACGCCTTGTTCACTTTCCAGACGGATCATCCCGAACACAACTGTAGAGACGGGGCTTGCCCCGTCTCCCTGACAACCGGGCCTCAAGCTGATCGTCCGAAAACAAAACAAGTTCAGCGCTCGGAGGTGATCGCCGATTTCCTGCAGCGCGCCTATGCCCAGATCCATCCCACCGGCGCCCTGTTCTCGCTCAACGTCTTCGGAGTCATGGCGTGGCAGCGTCCCGTCGATCTTTCGCACACCGGGCAGGACATCGTAGCCATGGCCAAGCACTGTGACGTGCTCTCGCCCATGATCTATCCCTCGCACTTCTTCGGCATGGACGGCATCGCCCACCCAGGCGACGCGCCCGAGCATTTCATCGGCGAGTCCATGGAACGCTTCAGGCTCATAACTAAAGATAGCGGCGTGGTAATTCGTCCCTGGCTGCAAGCCTTTGCCTGGCGCACCAAGACTTACTCGCCCAAGTATGTTGAAGTTCAGATTGAAGTAGCGAAACAAAAGGGCGGCATCGGCTTTCTTTTCTGGAACGCCAATAACGACTATTCCAAGCCCTACACGGCCATGCCGGAAATGCAAGCCGCTAAAGGCCGCTACTTCCGCGGAGACGAAATAGGCTCCAAGCCCGAACCAGCCACAGCCACGCCGGTCGCCTCAACCGCCGCGCAAATCGCCGCGCCTAACACAAATGTAGAGACGGGGCAGGCCCCGTCTCCCAGCGACACCGCCCACGCCGCCCAGAAAATCTGGCGCCACTGAGCATCGCGTCGCGCAAAGGCTAAAGCCGGCATTTTTCCAGTCCCAAAATGGGACGGCTGGATGCTGCGTCCTACCCAGAACCGATTTGGGAAACTCGCCTTAGCGATGCCGCAACCGCCTGCTGCCAGCCCATTCTGTGGTTGAGAGCCAACGCCAGCAACCTGCCTGGACGGTATAGTTACCCTTACCAAAAGGCCATCCTCTCCTACGCAATTGGGCCATGTACTTTCGTACCCCTCCGGCTTACGCTCATGGTGCCTAGTCCTTTCATTTACCGGAGACCAGATGAAGTACCTACTTTCGGTGGTTTTGCTGAGCGTTCTCTCGCTGAGCGTTGCCATGCAGGCGCAGAATTTCACGGTGAGTAAGTTTGCGCTTCCCAAGGCGCCCGGCCAGCATCCTTTTTGGACGGTCGAAAACAAGGTGAACTTCAGCCTCTTAGCCGGACTGGTGGCCGCCGACGCCATCACCACGCAGCGCGGCCTGAGTGAGGGTTTCCGCGAAGTCAATCCCATCATGCGTCCCTTCGTGACGCGTGGCGCCGCCGGAGAGGCTGCCGGGTCGGCGTTGGGTTTTGGCGCGGGCGTGGGAGTCGCATATGTGTTGCATCGCAGCCACCACTACAAAGCGGAACGCATTGCGATGCGGCTGATCGTGGCTGGTGAAGCTGGTTTCGTTGCCAACAATGTGATTGCGATTCGCTGAAGCAGTTCTCAGTTCTCAGTTCTCAGTTCGTGCCATGGACAGTTTTGCCCAGAACGGAAAACTGAGAAACGTCCATTTACCTGGCCGGGACCCCTGGATGCCTGGCTTTCCAGTGGGCTGTGAATTCCCGATTGCTCCCGATTTCGCCGGGCAAGCCCGCTTCCACGTTATAATTCCATTCTGGAAGGCGAACTTTCTTCGAGCATCGAGCATTGATCATTGATCATCGATCCGGAGAATCCCCGGCCGCTTCCGCGAATTCTTGCACCATTAAGGAGTCTGCATGGCGATTCAGAAGACGGAAAAGATATGGCGCAACGGCAAGTTCATCGCCTGGGAGGACGCTACTCTCCACGTGATGTCTCACGTTGTACACTACGGTTCTTCGGTGTTTGAAGGCATTCGTTGCTACGCGCTGCCCAGCGGCCCGGCGATTTTCCGCGCCCACGAACACATACAGCGCCTCATCGACTCCGCCCGCATTTACCGCACCGACATCCCCTTCACCCGCGACGAGATCGTGCGCGCCATGATCGAACTGGTGAAGCACAACGGCGTGTCGCCCTGCTACATCCGCCCTGTCGTTTTCCGCGGCTACGGCGACCTCGGCGTCAACCCGTTCAACGTCCCCGTCGAAGTCTACATAATCAATTTCGCGTGGGGAAAGTACTTGGGGACGGATGCCAGCGAGGGAGTGGACGTTTGCATTTCTTCCTGGACGCGGATCGCGCCCAACACGCTGCCGGCAATGGCCAAGGCCGGCGCGAACTACATGAACTCGCAGCTCATCAAGATGGAAGCCATCGTCAACGGCTACGCCGAAGGGATTGCGCTGGATGTGAACGGCTATGTCAGCGAAGGCTCGGGCGAGAATCTGTTTGTGGTTCGCAATGGCGTTTTGCATACGGCTCCGCTGGGCAATTCCGTGCTGCCGGGCATCACGCGCGATGCGGTGTTGCAGATCGCGCGCGACCTCGGCATCAAGATCGTGGAGCAGCAGATTCCGCGCGAGTCGCTTTACATTGCGGACGAAGTTTTCTTTACCGGCACGGCGGCTGAAATCACGCCCATTCGCTCGGTCGATAAAATCGCCGTGGGCGAGGGCAAGCTCGGCCCCATGACCAAATCTCTGCAAGCAGAGTTTTACGGCATTGTCCGCGGCGAGAAGGCGGACCGCTATGGCTGGCTGACGGCGGTTCCGGTGGGAGCGAAGCAGCCGGTGGGCGTCTAACTTTACAGCTTGTCGCCCGTCGCCGATTGTCCAGCAGATGGCCGAAAGACTCGTGTTGCGCGCCGCAGTCGCCCTAGGCGCTAAAGAAGCTGCGAAAAAAGCCGCCGAGGGCGCAAGAAGCGCGCCTCCCCAAGGCGCGGACACATTTCCAACGACTTAAGGGCACGACTGAAGTCGTGCCCTTCCCAAAACCCGCCCGAATCAGATTTTTTCCGCAACCTGTAAAGCCGGCAAAGACCGCCGCTAGAAGTCAGCAGCCAAAAGGCCTCAGCTAGAGAGCCAGTGGGTCCGTTACTTCCGTCATCTCGTGCGGGCGGGGGGTTCGGGTCATGATAGGGACGGTAGCTGGAGTCCTGCCTGCATGAATATCGACGAATTGCTCCGCATCGCCATGGAGCGGCGCGCTTCCGACTTGCATTTGAAGGTGGGGAACTATCCTCACCTGCGCATTGATGGCGATCTGGTGGTTTTGACCGACCAGCCGCGGGTGTCCGCCGAAGACATGTTGAACATGGCTTTCAGCATGATGTCGGCGCGGCAAAAACAAAAATTCAAAGAGACCACGGAAATCGACATGGCGTACGGCGTCGCGGGCCTGGGACGCTTCCGTGTGAACGTGTTTCAGCAGCGCGGCAACGTGGGGTTGGTGCTGCGCGTGATTCCGACGAAGATCCGGGCGCTTGACGAGCTGTTTTTGCCGAAAGTGGTGGAGCAGATCTGCGACATGCCGCGCGGACTGGTGCTGGTGACGGGGGTGACGGGCTCGGGCAAGTCGACGACGCTGGCCGCCATGGTGGACCGCATCAACTCGACTCGCGCCGAGCACATCATCACCATCGAAGACCCCATCGAATTTCTGCACCGCGACAAAAAAGGATACGTGAACCAGCGCGAGGTGGAAGTGGATACGCCCTCGTTCTCGGCGGCGCTGCGCGCTTCTCTGCGTCAGGATCCGGACGTGATTCTGGTGGGCGAAATGCGCGATCTGGAGACGATCGCGACGGCGCTGCACGCGGCCGAAACCGGCCACATGGTTTTCTCCACGCTGCACACGCTGGATGCGGTGGAAAGCATCAACCGCATCATCGCGATGTTTCCGCCGCCGGAGCAGAAACAGATCCGGCTGCAGTTGGCGGCGGTGTTGCGCGCCATCATCAGCCAGCGCCTGGTGCGCCGGTCGGACGCCGAGGGGCGAGTGCCCGCGGTCGAAGTGATGGTGACGACGGCCTACATCCGGGAATGCATTCTGGTGCCCGAGAAGACGCGCGCCATCTGCGAGGCGATTTCCGCCGGCACGTCGCAGTACGGGATGCAGACCTTCGACCAGTCGCTCTGGGATTTATTCCAAGCAGGGCTGGTGAATTACGAGACTGCTCTCGACAGCGCCTCGAACGCGGATGAGTTCAAGCTGCGGATGCAGGGGATCGCGTCGACGGCGGACCTCTCGCGGCAGTCGATGCAGTCGGCGGGGTTTGGACGCTGAGATTGGGATTGAGATTGAGTTTGTCCTGCTGAACGCTGTTGCTGGTGAATTTCGTTCCTCCTTGAAACTTGGGCGCGCTTCGGCGCGCCCGTTTTTTGGGGGAGAAGGCCCGGGAAAACTCGCGAGGCGCGGCTGGACAGTCTGCGGAAATATTCTGTGTGCATGAAAAGATACGGGTGTTTCCACAGGGCGATTTGATATGTACGTAGTATGCGTGGAAACGACGAGCAGCAAGGAGCGGTGTTCAGTTATCTCAACCCGGAAGAGCGGATACCGGCGGATCATCCGTTGCGGCGGATTCGCGCCATGATGGATCGGGCGCTGCAGGACTTATGGGCGCATTTCCAGGCGCTGTACGCGCGGCGGGGGCGTCCGTCGATTCCTCCGGAGAAGCTGTTGCGGGCGCTCTTGCTGCAGGTTCTGTATTCCCTGCGCAGCGAGCGCCAGCTGATGGAGCAGATGAACTACAACCTGTTGTACCGCTGGTTCGTGGGCTTGAACCCGGACGATGAGGTTTGGGATGTGACGGTGTTCACCAAGAACCGGGAGCGGATGATGCAAGGCGAAGTTTCCGAACGCTTGCTGGGCGCGGTGTTGGAGCAGGCACGCGCACACGGTCTGCTGAGCGAAGAACACTTCACGGTGGATGGGACGTTGATCGAGGCGTGGGCGAGTCGACGGAGTTTTGTGCCCAAGCTTCCGCCGCCGGCGGCGGGCACGGGCGCGGGCGGCAAGAAGTTGCTGCGCGACACGCACGTTTCGACGACCGACCCGGACGCGCGGCTGTATAAGAAGAGCACGGCGGGTGAGGCCAAGCCGAGTTATCTGGGGCATGGGGTGATCGAGAACCGCAAGGGGCTGGTGGTGGCGGCCCGCGCCACGCCGTCGAGCACGACGGCGGAGCGGGAAGCGGCGCTGCAGATGCTGGACGCCATGGGCCGCAGCGCAGAACGAGTGAACGCGCAAACGCCCGTCATCACGCTGGGAGCGGACACGCTGTATCAGGAGGAAAAGTTTATCGCGGAGTTGCGGCGGCGCAACATTACGCCTCACGTGGCCGAGTATGAACCGAATCCGCACTGGCCGAACTGGCTGACCGAAGCGGAGCGGAGCGATCCCGGCTTTGCCATCAGCCAGAAGAAACGCAAGCGCATCGAGAACGTGTTTGGCTGGGGCAAGCTGCACAGCATTCTGCGGAAAGTGAAACTGCGCGGCGCGCGGAAAGTGGATTGGTTTTTCCGTTTCGTGGCGACCGCGGCCAACTTGGTGCGGATGGCGAAACTGATTCCCGCGGTGTAAGCGCGGGGAGAAGTGTGTTTCGAGGAGGCAAAATGGCCGGGCGAGATAGCCCGGGAGAAGTCAAAAACACGATCCGCAGCGAAAAATGAACGTTCGAAAAGCCGCGCAAATAAAATCAGCGACTTTTTCCGCAGACTGTGGAGCCGTACTTCGGTGAATGGCCACACTAACTCATCCCTTACACTGGCTTAATTGGGTTTGCGGAACTTACTGTCGGCGAGATAGCGGAGCATGATGGCGTCAGTCGCGCTCTGGAACTGTTGCTCTATTTCGGCGGCTTGCACGGGGGCGGCGTCCTGGCGGAGCGTCTCGCGGAATTTCTCACCCATTTCGGAATCGCTGGTGACGACCTGCATGTAGAACCAGAGGAAGTGGCGCATCTGGTCGAGAGCGGACTTGAGGACCTGGATGGATTCCATCTCGGGGGGATCGGCGAGAGCTTCCATGAGTTCGGGATCGGTGGGAGCCTGCATGGCGGCGCAGTTGAGTTCGCGCTGGATGACGCGCAGGTCGTCGGTAACGCGCAAAATGCGGAGATGAATCTCTTCCATGCTTTCCCGGTTCTCGCGATCCATAAGATCCTTTCCGTCCCGACCCAGCGTTCCCGATTAGTGCGTTCTAATTAAGATCGCATCTCCGAGCGCGAGGGGGAAGGTTCCCCGTGTGCATGAGCTTCGGTAATTGAAGTTACCTTAGGTTGAAAGCCGTGCGGGGGCGCCGGTTTCAGGCGGTCTTGCCGGCCACTTCGCGGGACAGGTTTAGTCGGGCGGAGCGGATTTCGGGAACACCGACGATGCGGATGCCCCGGACGGGGGATTCCACGGCCTCGACGAGGGCGAGGATCAGTTGGTCGAGAGTAACCAGACCGAGGCGCAGGGCGGCGGTGCGCGTGAACGGGAGCCACTCGCACACCCTGTAGAAGGGCAGCAGCGCGTAGGGCCAGCGGTGTCCCGGTCCGAGCACGTACCAGGGGCGGAAGATGGTGGAATTGAGATGGCGTTCCTGGACCCTCTGTTCGCATTCGGCGCGCACGGCGACGTAGTCCTTCATAAAGGGAGCGGGCTGGGCGACGCTGAGATAGATGAAATGATGCATACCGAGTTCGGCGCAAGCGTCGATGGCCTGGCGGGCGGAGAGCAGGTCAATAGCGCGAAACTCGGCGGCTTTCGCCGGCGATGGATGAGGGACGCCGACTAAGTGGATGAAGGTGTCGGCCGGGCGAATGAGTTGGCGGTAACTGTTGGCGTCGAGCGCATTGCCGGAGACGACTTCGCATGCGGCAGGCAGCATGGCTTTCGAGCCGGCGCGGACCAGTACGCGAACCCGGTGTCCACGCTCGAGAAGAATGGGGATGAGAGCGGCGCCGATGTAGCCGGTTCCTCCGGTGATGAAGACGCGCCGGGAGTCGGAGGACTTGGGCAGGACTTTGACTTTCAGCAAGAGCCGGATGTCGGAGATGGATGCAGGCACAGCGTTGGTACGCTCCAGGGGCCGTTTCAGATTGTACATAGTCATAGTCATAGTCGTAGTTACGGCCCGTGAAGAAGTTTAAACCAAGGGAGGGGCTGGGTGTGATACAAACGGTTTCGCGATGACATTACCGCAAACTGGCCTGGTGCGGGCCATTGGGCGTTGGAGCCTGGCCGCACTGGCGGTGAACTCGATTATCGGGAGTGGGATCTTTGGCTTGCCGGCCACGGTAGCCGGGCTTCTCGGCAAACGCAGCGTGGTGGCCGTGTTGATTGCGGGGGCTGCGATGGGCGTGATTATGGCGTGCTTTGCCGAGGTGGCCTCGCAATTTTCCGAGGCGGGCGGGCCTTATCTGTACGCGCGCGCGGCGTTCGGCCGGCTGACGGGGATCATGGTCGGCTGGATGCTGTACCTGGCGCAAACGGCGGCTCCGGCGGCGAATGCTAATTTGTTTGTCATTTATCTGGCGGAATTCTGGCCGGCGTCGAAAGAACCGTGGCCGCGCTTTGTCATTCTGACGTTGCTGGTGGGAGTGCTGGCGCTCATCAACGCTCGGGGCGCGCGGCAGGGAACGGCGGTGAGCAACGTGTTCACGGTGGCGAAAATTCTGCCGTTGCTGATGGTGGTATCGGCGGGAGCTGCGGTTACGATCGTTCATCCGGTGCCATGGGGTGCGGCGGGGCCCGTGCCGGCGAGCGCGTGGATGAAGGCGATGGTGCTGCTGATCTTCGCTTACGGGGGATTTGAATCGGCGATGGCGCCGATGAGCGAAGCGAAGAATCCGGGGCGGGACGCCGGTTTCGCGCTGTTTGTGGCGCTGATCGCGTGCACCGTGATTTATGCGCTGGTGCAATGGGTGGTGGTGGGAGTGTTGGGGCCTGGGGCGACCACGGATCGTCCGCTGGCCGAGGTGGCGCGCGTTACGATGGGCAATCGTGGCGCGGAGCTGGTTGCGATCGGGGCGCTGGTTTCGGTGTACGGTTATTTGAGCGCCAAGCTACTCGGGATGCCGCGCGTCACGTTCGCGCTCGCCAAAGGTGGCGATCTGCCGGAGGTGTTTGCCGCGGTGAGCGCCAGATTTCACGCGCCCTGGTTTTCGATTCTGTTCTATGCGGCGGCGGTGTGGGGGTTGGCGATGGTGGGGAGTTTTGCCTGGAATGTGACGTTGTCGGTGGTCGCCCGGCTGTTCTACTACGGAGTGGTTTGCGCCGCAGTGATCGCTTTGCGGCGAAAGCAGCCGCTGGCCGCCGGTTTCCGGCTGCCTGGCGGGCAGGTGCTGGCGGTGCTGGGAGTCGGGATCGCTGTGGCGCTGGCGACGCAGGTGGATTTGAGTAGGTCGCTCATTCTGGCGGCGACGGTTGGAGCGGCTTTGCTGAATTGGCTGTGGGCGCGGAAGGCGCGAGTTGCGGAGTAAGTCGTTTGTAAGTTCGACGCTTGCAGGAGCATGGTGTGCGCGTCGAGACCTTGCGTCAGTGCCATCGCTTTTCGCGAGGCTGCCGTGCGACACTCTTTGAGAGCCTTCAGGAAACAACATCCATGCGCATTATCATCGCGGGCGGGGGGACGGGCGGGCACGTGATTCCGGCGCTGGCTATTGCCCAGCAACTGAAGAAGCAATTTGGTGCTGAGGTGCTTTTTATTGGGACGGCTCGCGGCATTGAGACGCGGCTGGTGCCGCAGGCGGGGTTTCCTCTGGAGTTGATTCAGGTTGGCGCGCTGAAAAATGTCAGCCTCATGACGCGGGCGAAAACGATGTTTGACTTGCCGCGTGCCATCGCGGCTTCTGCGCGGATGCTCTCGGAATTCGATCCTGAAGTTGTGATTGGGGTCGGGGGCTACGCCTCCGGGCCGGCTATGGTGGCGGCGATTCGCCGGCGTCTTCCTACGCTTGCCTTTGAGCCTAACGTCGTGCCGGGATTTGCCAACCGGCTGATCGCGCGCTGGGTTTCGGCGGCGGCGGTGCACTTTGAAGAGACCTGCCGGTATTTTCCCAACTGCCGGGTGACGGGCGTTCCGGTGCGGGCGGCGTTTTTCTCTATTCCTCCGAAGACTGGGGGCACGCCCACGCTGCTGGTTTTTGGAGGCAGTCAGGGCGCGCGAGCGATAAATCAAGCAATGATCGAGTCGCTGGCGGGTTTGCGCGAGAGGATTCCCGGAATCCACATCATTCACCAGACGGGGCAGCGCGACTATGATCATGTGCTTGCCGCTTATCGGAAGTCGGGAATTTCGGGTGAAGTACACAAGTTCATTGACGATATGCCGGGCACGTTCGGGCGCGCCGATTTGCTGGTCTGCCGATCGGGGGCGAGCACAGTTGGCGAGATGACCGCGGCGGGGAAGCCGGCGATTTTCGTGCCGTTTCCGGCCGCTGCCGACGACCATCAAAACGTGAACGCGCGGGCGCTGGAACGAGCGGGCGCAGCGGTGGTGGTCGAAGAAAGCAATCTGGGCGCGGCCTATCTGGTCGACACGATTGCGGCCCTGATCGGCGATGCGAGGCGGCTGCAGAGCATGTCGGCGGCGGCGAAATCGCTGGCGCACCCGAAGGCGGTTGAAGAGATTGCGGAGATGGTGGTGCAACTGGTTGGCGGCGCGTAGAACTCTTCACCGCCGAGTCGCCGAGAGCGCCGAGAAAGGCTTAACCACAGAGGACACGGGGAAACACAGGGGAAGCCCGAACTTTCTCTGCGCACTCGGCGTCTTGGCGGTGAAATGGTCTATCATCAGCGTTCATCCGGGGATTGAGTTTTCATGTTTGCCAAGATTCAGCGCATTCATTTCGTGGGTATCGGCGGCATCGGCATGAGCGGCATTGCCGAAGTGCTGCTGAATCTCGGCTACCGGATTTCCGGCTCCGACCTACGAAGATCGGCGGTCACCGAGCGGCTGGCCGCTTTGGGCGCAACTGTTTTTGAGGGACACGCTGCCGCTAACATCGCGGGCGCTGATGTTGTGGTTACTAGTTCTGCGATCCCGGTCGATAACCCCGAAGTGGCCGAAGCTCGGCGGTGGCATGTCCCGGTGATTCAGCGCGCCGAGATGCTGGCCGAACTGATGCGGCTGAAGTACGGCATCGCGATTGCCGGAATGCATGGGAAGACCACGACCACTTCGATGGTGGCGGCGGTGCTGGCCGCGGGCGGCCTTGATCCCACGGTTGTGGTCGGAGGGCGTGTGGACGCGATGGGCTCGAACGCGCGGCTCGGCAAGTCGCAATACCTGGTCGCCGAGGCGGACGAAAGCGACCGGTCGTTTCTGAAGCTTTCGCCGATTCTTTCGGTGGTCACGAACATTGACCGCGAGCACATGGATTGCTACCGCGACATGCGCAACGTCCGCCGGACGTTTCTGGAGTTTATGGAGCGCGTGCCGTTTTACGGCGTGGTCATCGGTTGCAATGACGACTTGGCGCTCCGGCGATTGTTGCCGCGCGTGCATCGGCGGGTGACGACCTATGGAACCAGCCGCGGGTCGGATTTTCTGATTCGCATGGGGGCGCCGGTGGCTGGATCGTCCTCGATTGGATCGGCGCTGGCGGCCGGCGAGCACAGCCCGCTCGTCCGTTTTCAGGTTACTTACAAGGAGAAAGATCTCGGAGAGTTTACGCTGCACGTGCCCGGGACGCACAATGTGCTGAACGCTACGGCGGCCATTGCGGTGGGCACCGCGCTCGACATTCCGGCGGAGCGGATCCGCTCCGCGCTGGACGGTTTTCGCGGCGTGGACCGGCGCTTCCAGCTCAAAGGTGCGGCTGCGGGCGTGAGCGTGATTGACGATTACGGGCATCATCCGACGGAAATCCGGGCCACGCTGGCCGCCGCTCGCCAGTGCGGATTTCGGCGCGTGCACGTGATTTTCCAGCCGCACCGCTTCACCCGCACGCGCGATCTGATGGATGAGTTCACGACCGCCTTTGCCGACGCCGACACGCTTTGCTTGCTCGATATTTATCCGGCCAGCGAGAAGCCGATTGAAGGCATCACGGCGGAAGCGCTCGCCAGCCGCATCGCCGGGGCAGGGAACGGGAGCGTCGTGTACGCTCCTTCTTTTTCCGAGGCCGTCGCCACGGTTACGGCGCTCGCCCAACCGGGCGACTTGGTGCTGACATTGGGGGCGGGGAGCGTCTCGCAACTGGGGGTAATGTTGCTGGAGAAGCTGGAGACTATGAGCTACGAGCAAAGAGCTACGAGCTGAGACACGAACCAACTTGGCACTGTCTCGATTCGCAAAAAACAGTTATAGTAATTTTGCTCAGCGGTTTTCTGTCGACAACTGACTCGAACGAGTGGCGCGGAAATCAAGTTTTGCCGCGGTTCAGGAAGAGTTGTATCCGCTTCCCCGGTACGCGTCCGACCACGAGGCTCCCGAGCGCGAGCCCTTCGACGACGCACGGCTTGTCGACCTGGAAGCGGAGCAGGAATCTCCATTTCTGCGCGGGCAGAAGCGAGTCTCGGTCCGGCGCGGATCCCTTCCCAAAAAGACTGCTACGCGGCTGATGTGGGCCGGCGTGGCGCTCATCCTTTTTGCAGTTCTGGGAGCTGCCGGCGCGGGCCTCTACCGTTACGGCAAGCACTCGTGGCGTTTTCGCATCGATTCCAGCGATCAGATCGAAGTCACCGGTGCGGAGCATGTGGCGCACGCGCAAATCATGGAAGTGATGGGCGGAGATATCGGCCGCAACATTTTTTTCGTTCCGCTGGCCCAACGCCAACAGCAACTGGAGCAGATTCCGTGGGTGGAATCGGCGAGCGTGATGCGCTTCGTGCCGAATCGCCTGCGCATCGAGATTCATGAGCGCACGCCGGTTGCCTTTGCCCGCATCGGCTCGCACATTTCGCTGATCGACGCCGGAGGCACGCTGATGGAACTTGCTCCGGGCGGCAAACGCAAGTATTCGTTTGCGGTGATTGCGGGCATGAATGCGGGCGAACCACTCTCCACGCGCGCGGCGCGGATGAAGAATTACAACGAACTGGTTCGCGAACTCGATTCCAGCGGCGCCCATTATTCCAAGGAATTGAGCGAAGTGGATCTCAGCGACTCCGAGGACGTGAAAGTGCTGGCCACCGATTCGAACGGCGAAGTGCTGGTGCATCTCGGGTCGGGGAATTATCTGCAGCGCTACAGAGTTTATCTGACGCATGTGCAACAGTGGCGGCAGCAGTTCGAGAAGCTCGAATCGGTGGACTTGCGCTACGACGGCCAGATCATCGTGAATCCCGATCTCAACGGGATGGCTCGGCAGCCGGCCTTGACGCCAACGGCAGCGAAAGCGGCGATGGCAGCGGGAGTGAAAACCGCGGCGATTGTGAACTACGAAAAATATGTCACGCATCCGGTGGCGGCGGCTCCGGCGAAGAAGAAGGATGCGAAGCCCAAGGCGAAAGCCGGGACGAAGGCAGCAGTTCATCGTGCTTCGACTAAGCAGACTCCAGCTAAACCGGCTCCGGCTAAGCCAGCGCCGATTCAACAGGCTCCGGTTAAGCAGGTTCCAGTTCAACCAGTTCCAGTTAAACAAGCGCCGGTGAATCAAGCCGCGCTGAAGACGAAGGTAAATGCGGCGCCGGTCGCGGCCGCGAAAAATACGGCGGCGCCGCATCCGGTTGCGTCGCCGGCGGCGATTCCGTCCGCGCCGCCCGTTGCCGCTGCCACGGGACAAAAGAAACCGAGCCCTGGAATTCCGAAGGAGACTCCGCAGAACTAGCGGGCATCATCGTTAACACTATGCCGAGCGTTTTTTATGCCGAGCGTTTGTATGCCAAATCACGAGCCCAATTTCATCAGCGCCATTGACGTAGGCAGCGCCAAGACTTCAGTCCTGGTGGCCGAGTTGAGCGAGAACGGATTGCGTTATCGCGGCCACGGGATCAGCGAATCGCGAGGCCTGCGCAAGGGCGTGATTACCGAACTCGACAAGGCCGCCGGCAGCATTCAAAAAGCGGTCGAACACGCGGAAAACGTGGCCGGTATTCCGATCGAGCATGCGCTGATCGGCATTGCGGGTGCGCACATCCGCGGGATGAACAGCCACGGCGGCATCAGCTTTGGCGCGCGGTCGCGCGAGATTGCGCGCGAGGAAATTCGCCAGGCCGTGGACAAGGCCCGCACCGTGCCTTTGCCCGGCGATCGCGAAATTCTCCATTTGCTGCCGCAGGAGTTCATTCTCGACGATCAGCCGGGCGTGCAGGATCCGACGGGCATGATGGCCACGCGACTGGAAGTGCGGGTGCACATTGTGACGGCTTCTTCGAGCGCTACGCAGAACTTGGTGACGGCGGTGAATCGGGCCGGCGTCCACGTGGACGACACCATCTTTGAGCCGCTGGCTTGCGCGGACTCCGTGTTGCGGCCGGACGAGCGAGAACTTGGCGTGTGCCTTGTCGATCTCGGCGCGGGGTCGTGCGATCTGATCGTTTTCCAGCAGGGTGCAGTTGCGCATACGGCCGTCATTCCCATCGGCGGCGACCACTTTACCAGCGATCTCTCGGTCGGCATGTGTACGGGGCTGGCGGCGGCGGAGACGCTCAAGAAAAATTTTGGCAACGCGGTTCCGACGCTCATCCCGGAGGGCAACGAAGTCGAGGTGCCGTCGGTGGGAGACCGGCCGTCGCGCATGATGCCGCAGCGGATGGCGGGCGAAATTCTGGAGCCGCGCGCCCGCGAGCTTTTCGAGTTGTTGCGCGACAACCTGCGCCACGCCGGCGTTCTGGAGCACTGCATCGCCGGATTCGTGCTGAGCGGCGGAGCGTCGCGGCTGCCGGGCATTCTCGACGTGGCGGAATCGGTGCTGCGGAAAGCCGCGCGTCTGGCGTGGCCAACGCCGATGGCGAAGATGCCGTCGTTTCTGGCCGAACCGGAGTTCGCGACGGTGTTGGGCATGGCGTATTACGGACACCGCGCCCGCCTTGCCCGCGGCTTGCAGGAGCCGGGCTTTGGTTCGCGGATGAAAGCGATGTTCGCGAGGAAGGGCGCGTGAGGGGTTGTCGCAATAGAGGGAAGAGCAAAAGTCTTAACCACAGAGGACACAGGGGAACACAGAGGAAAAGTAAGTACACGGACACGTTGGAACGAGTTGCTGAGAACTGGCAACTGGCAACTGATTTACGAGGTGAAGCATGAGTAGTGAAGACAACGGACTCCGCATCTGCTTCAACGAAGAAGCGCGCAACGACGCTCGCATCAAGGTCATCGGCGTCGGCGGCGGCGGCAACAACGCGGTCAACCGCATGATTGACTCCGGCATGGAGCACATCGAATTCATCGTCGCCAACACCGACTTGCAGGCTCTGCGGACGTCGCGCGCCGCCACCAAGATTCAACTTGGGGTAAAGCTGACCAATGGACTCGGCGCTGGCGCGAATCCGGAGATCGGCCGCAAAGCCGCGCTCGAAGATTCCGACAAGATCATCGAAGCCCTCGAAGGCGCCGACATGGTCTTCGTGACGGCTGGACTCGGCGGCGGCACCGGCACCGGCGCGGCTCCGATCATCGCCTCGCTCGCCAGCGAAATGGGCGCGCTCACGGTTGCGGTGGTCACCAAGCCTTTTGCCTTTGAAGGCAAACGCCGCATGCAGCAGGCGGAGCGCGGTATTTCCGAACTGATGGAATCGGTCGATACCACCATCGTGATTCCCAACGAAAAATTGCTGGCCGTCGCCGAGAACGCGGGCTTCTTCGAGTCCTTCCGCATCGCCGACGATATTCTTCGCCAAGGCGTGCAGGGCATCTCCGACATCATCACGATACCGGGCATCATCAACCGCGACTTTGCCGACGTGAGGGCGATCATGGCGGGCATGGGCTATGCGGTGATGGGTACGGCTACCGCGGCGGGCGAGGGTCGCACCGTGGAAGCCGCGCAGCGGGCCATCGCCTCGCCGCTGCTGGAGGCGGGCGCGATTGATGGAGCCCGCGGCATTCTCATCAACATCACGGGCTCGAATTCGCTCAAGCTGGCCGAAGTGCAACAGGCTTGCAGCATCATTCAGAACGCGGCTCACGAAGATGCCAACATCATTTTTGGCGCGGTTCTCGACGAGAAGATGAAAGATTCGGTCAAGATCACGGTGATCGCAACTGGCTTCAAAGAGGCCGAGATGCGCCGTCCGCGGCATCACGAGAGCTTCGATCCGGTCATAATTTCGCGCGAGGCCTCGAGAGATGCTTCGCGAGAAGTTTCGCGCCAGCGCGATCGCTTCCTCGAGCCTCAACCGGTGGCCGAACCCGAGCCGGTCTTTGTGCCCGAACCGGCCTTCGAGCCAGATCCCGCGCCGGCAGCTTTTCGGGAATCGGCGCCGGGCTATGCGCCGCATGCAGCCGAGGTGATTGCGCTCGATGCGATGCGGTCCACCGCACCCACCTACGAGGCGGAGGATCTCGACATTCCAGCCTTCCTGCGGAAACGCAGCGAAGTGATGTAGGGGAAGGGCACTCCCGGCCAGCGCGCTGCGGAGGACATCGAGTGTCGCGTTCCTTCCGACCATAGAAACGGGGCTTGCCCCGTTTCGGCAGGCGCGGCAAACCGATGGCCAGCCCCTAAAGGGACATCTGATTCCCTTAGAGCGGCAGACCCTCAAGCTTCCGCCCGATTTGGCCGATGTAATCCCTGACAAATCATCAGGGAGAACCGTATGCATCGGCGAATCCTCGGACTGGTCTTTGCCTGTTTCTTTGCAGGCCAACTCACGTTACAGGCGCAAGACTTCAAACTCCTTGGCCGCGAAGTGGCAATACACGGATTCGCCTCGCAGGGGTTTGTCTACACCAATACCAACAATTGGCTGACGATGAACAGCAGTCAGGGCAGCGCCGCCTTCACCGACTTCGGGGTCAATGTCTCCACCAGCGTCACCGATAAGCTCCGGGTCGGAGCGCAGCTCTACGACCGCAATCTTGGCCAACTCGGGCAGTACCATCCCTCCCTGGATTGGGCCGTCGCGGATTACCGTTTCAAGAGCTGGTTCGGGATTCGCGGGGGCAAAGTTAAAACCACTCTGGGCTTGTACACCGACACGCAAGACCTGGATTTTCTCCGCACTTTTGCGCTGCTTCCGCAAAGTGTTTATCCCACGGATCTCCGCGACGCCACGATTGCTCACCTGGGCGGCGACATCTACGGCAATGTTCCCCTCAAGCACCGTCTCGGCGATCTTTCCTATACGGCCTATGCCGGACATCGCAGCGACAGCCTCCATGGCGGCTACGTGTATCTCGCTGCTCAATACGGACTCTACTACTCGCGCTATGGGGGGCTACAGTACGGCGGCGATCTCCGATGGAGAACCCCACTGAAGGGTCTGTTGATCGGAGCATCCCGCATGAATGAAGACATTACTGGCAACGCGACAGCCAGGAATCCAACCGGCTTGGGCCCTGCGTTCTATCCTGAGACCGATCGTTCAAAGGCGGACTGGACCAACCAATTTTACGGCGAGTACACGGTGGGGAAACTGCGGATCGATTCGGAGTATCGCCGCTTTCTGCACAATGCATATTATTCATCTTACGGCACTGTCAGCCTCACCAACGAAACCGATGTACGCGGCTGGTACGTCTCGGGAACTTACCGGGTTATGAAACGGCTTGCGCTTGGCTCCTACTACTCCCGCTACTCGGTAACCAGCGTATCGGGAGGCCCTGATGGTGCTTATGCCCCCACCCAAACCGATACCAGCCTGCCCGCCGAACACATCTACGACAAAGTCATCACGGCGCGGGTCGATCTGAAAAAATTCTGGAACGTGAAAGTGGAAGGTCACTTCATGGATGGTTATGGGTTCTGCACATATCCGGACGGATTTTATCCAGAAGTAAACCCCCAGGGCTTCAAGCCCAACACGAACGCTTTGGTCGTCAAGACCGAAGTCAATTTCTAGGCGCAGGGACGCAAAGGAGAACAGTAATGAAATGTCTAAAAATACTCCTCGTTGCCGCCGGGTTGATGATCTTCGTCCCTTGGAATGCCTTCGCGAGTGACGTCAAGGTGATCGCCAATTCAAGTGTGAAGGCAGACACGATTTCCGCAGGAGAACTCAAGAAAGTTTTTCTGGAAGAGAAAACCTCCCTCGGGGACGGCAAGCACGTCGAACCGGTACTCGAGAAAGATGGGCCAGTCCACGCAGCTTTCCTGCAAGAGTATCTCGGTATAAGCGAAGACGATTTGCAGACCTACTACAGCACGCTGGTATTCACGGGCAAAGGCTTTATGCCAAAGGTACTTGGATCCGATGCCGAGGTCGTGGCTTATGTGGCTCGGACGCGGGGTGCGATTGGATATGTGAGCGACGCAGCCAGCGTGGAAGGGGTGAAGATTCTCGCCATCGGAGTGCCCAGCGGCAACGCCGAAAGAAAGCTGATTACGCGGGTCGAGCCGGATTATCCGGAGACGCTGAAGCGCCTTAACATTGGCGGAACGGTACGCTTGCGGGTATCCATTTCGGCGAAGGGGAACGTGGAGGATGTCGAGTTGCTGGGAGGCAATCCGATTCTCGGCGAGGCGGCAGCGGCCGCAGTGAAGAAATGGGTCTATGCCGCTGGCAGGTCGCGAACGATCACCGAGGTTAGCATTCTTTTTGATGGACGCTGACGAAGCTGCCCGAATCGCTTACAAGTTCCGGCAAAGCATGCAACGGGGTGCGGAAAGCGGAACGAACCTGACCCCCGATCAATCACTTCTGCGCGGCGATCCAGGCATTGATCTTTGCTTCCAGCAGGTCGAGCGGCAGCGGGCCCTGATCGAGGACCGCGTCGTGAAAGGCACGCAGATCGAATTTCGCTCCCAACTCTTGCTGCGCTCGCGTCCGCAACTCGAGAATCTTCATTTGTCCCATCTTGTAGGAAAGCGCCTGCGCCGGCCACGCGATGTAGCGATCCACTTCGGTCTCGATGTTCTGATCGTCCATCGCGGTGTGTTCGTGGAAGAAGTCGACCATCTGCTGACGCGTCCAGTGCTGGGAGTGCACGCCCGTGTCTACGACCCACCGCACGGCGCGCCACATTTCATTCTGCAGGCGGCCGTAGTCGCTGTAGGGATCCCGATAAAAGCCCACCTCTTTTCCCAGGCGCTCGGAGTAGAACGCCCAGCCTTCGGTGTAGGCATTCAGATCGAGGTCGTACTTGCGGAAGGGCGGCAGGCCGGTGAGTTCCTGCGCGATCGAAAATTGCAGGTGATGTCCGGGGACACCTTCGTGGTAAGCGATGGCTTCCACGTTGAGCAGCAATCGTTTTTCGGGCGCATATTCGTTGACGTTGATCCGTCCCGGCCGCGAGCCGTCTCCGGCGCCCAGCGAATAATCGGCGGGAACGCTGTCGGCGCTGCGGAACGACTCCATCGGCACCACGGCCAGCTTGTTTTTCGGCAGGCGTCCGAAAAGTTCAGGCAGCTTGCCGTACATCTGGTCGCGATATTGCGTGTACAGGTCAAGTAATTGCTGGCCCGACTTGGCGTGTAGTTTCGGATCCTGCCGGATGTGATCGTTGAACGATTTCAGATCGCTGAATCCCTGTGCCTTGGCGATCGAGAGCATCTGGGTTTCAATTTCCGCCACGCTCTTCAGGCCAAGCTGGTGAATCTGGTCGGCGGTGAAATCGGTGGTCGTCTGGTGACGGACGGCGAAGCGATAGCGCGCTTCTCCGTCGGGCAAGGCCCAGACGCCTGGATCGAGCCGCCCGTGAGGCGCGTAATCGTCGCGCACGAATTTGGCGAATTTCGCATACGCGGGCGCGACCTCGTTCTTCACCGCGCTTTCGATGGCTTCGCGCAGTTGTTTCCGATCTTTTTCGGAGATCGGCTCGGAAATGGAATCGGGGAACTTGCGCAGTGGCTCGGTGAATGGACTCTTGTCGAGCGGGTCGTCGGCAATCTGCTGCGCCTGGCTGGACACTTTTTCGAGCAGATACTTCGGCGGCATGCGGTGGTCGCGCAGTCCGTCGCGCATGTGTCCCATGGCCTGGTCGAGGACGCGCGGAATCTGGCGCAGGCGGGACAGGTAGTCTTCGTAATCTTTCTTGTTGCGGAAGGGTGAATCGAAAGCGAGCGAAGCGTATCCCAGGTGAATGCCGCCAAACTGCGTCGCCGGCATCTCCCAGTCTTTGAATTGGGCGCTGTCGAGCGCTTCGCGCAGGCTGCGCAGCATCAGTGAGTGGTTGAGCTTTTCCTGCTCCGGAAATCCGCTGACATCGACGGCCTCGAAGCGCGCCAGCGCCTGGCGAGTGTGTTCGAGATCGTCGGCAATCGCCTTGTCCGAAAAATCGCTCAGCCGATCGTTGTAGCGATTGTCGCCAACCTGGGTGGCAAGTTCGGGCTGGGTGCGCAGCCGGTACTCCCACTCATCGGCGAGCAGACGATTGAGTTCGGCTCGCCGCGCTCCGAGCGTCTGCCCGGCAGCTTGGGCGAGGAGTGGGACGAGTAGAGATACGGCGAAAGAAACGTTGACAAACAGTAGCACGAGCGATGTTCGCAAGAGGCAGACCTCGGCAGCGTTGATTCGCAAGACACGCTGCGCTCGTGATGGATTCTACCGCAGCCCGCCTACGGACAGGTGAGTTGCGCGGTGCCGACAACAGTGCAACCTTCTCCGCAAGTGTTCGTCGCGGGGCAGTTAAGAATGCCGGGGCTAATCAAAGTGTCCCACGCATTGATTGAGTACGTGCCAGCCGCGCCGCTCACGCATTGAGCGATGCCTCCTTGGCTGACCGATACTGCCGTCGTGGGCTCGTTTTGCTGACAGGCCACCCAATTCGCCGACTGCGGCGTGACCGTGTGGGACGGATTGCTGTAGTAGCCGGTTGCGGTGAACGGCACTTGCCCGTTGGGATAATCCTGGGCGTCGGCGCTGGCGGGGCTAAGCGTAAGGGATTGAAGTTGACTCTGCCCCTGACTCGCGCCGCAGGACAACGCAAGGCACGCAGCCAGGACCAGCGCGAGAAAAGAAAGTATGAAGCGAAGCCTTTCCATAATCCCTCCTGAAGAATCCCCCCTGAAGGATGTCAATCTCGGGCCCGTTTATAGGATGCTACCTGAAAGAATGCACGGCAGAGAAATTTCAGAAAAGCACGCACCATTTGACCTTGCTTGGACTTCGGTTCGCGGCGGCGGTGGGTCAGCCGCGCTGACCGGAGTCTCTTGATTTCCTCGTTCGGGGAGCAGCACGGATGGGCAAATTGATGCAAGGTTCCCGTACCTTGCTAGGTAACGAGCCGATCCCATTACCAAGGTGCTTGTCCCTTCTACGAAATCACATTAAATGCAATTTATTCATATAGTTATCGCGCTGATTCCGCTATGGACGGCTTCTAACTTTGCCATTGCGCCGAAGCCCGCAAATCGCCTACTATCGGACAGTTGCACGAGACGTGCCTTCGGTGTGGGGATTTGGCCAGGCTCTTGCATCTAATTCACTAGGCCGACAGATGGATGAGCAGCAGATTGGCCGAGTACTACCGGGGATGGTGAAGTGAAGTTGAAAGCCTGTTTTCTTCGTCTTGCATTTGTCATTGCACTGGTCATGTTGCTGGAAGCGAGTGGCATCGCAGCCAGCGTCAACCCGTCCGCGCTCACGCCACACAGAAAAGCCCGCGGGGTTACGGAAAATCAACATACGAAGAAACGCATGCGAACCCTGGCGCGGAGCCGAGTCCCGAGCTCGCGATATTCCGCAACCCATTACTCCGGCGCGGCTTATTCCAGTACCCCTCGCCGCCATCGTTATTACGAGCGTTTCCACACCAGTTCGTTCGCATCCGATATCACGGACGGCGACGTGACCGCCGGCGAAGACCCCGTGGTTCGCCAGGCCGCGATCGATGCCCTGGGCAACATGAACGGCACCGTGGTCGCGATCGAGCCGACCAGCGGACGCGTTCTCGCCATGGTCAACCAGAAGCTTGCGCTCTCGAGCGGCGCGCAGCCCTGCTCGACTATCAAACTTTCCGTGGCTCTGGCCGCACTGAGCGAAGGCGTGATCGACGAGGGAACTGAAGTTGCGCTCGGGCGCCGCAGCCGCATGAATCTTACCGAGGCGCTGGCGCACTCGAACAACGCCTACTTCGAAGCGGTCGGGCGCAAGCTGGGCTTCGAAAAGGTGCAATATTACGCGCACCAGTTCGGACTCGGCGAACTCGCCGGCTATCACATTCCGGGCGAGCACTTGGGCGCTTATCCGGAAGTGGAAATCTCTCCCAAACTCGGCGGCGTCGGCAAGATGTGCTCGTATGGCGAGGGCATCTCGATGACTCCGCTGCAACTGGGCGCGCTGGTGACGGCGATCTCAAACGGCGGCACGCTTTACTATTTGCAACATCCGGCGGATCCCGAGGCAGTCGCCAACTTCCAGCCCCGCGTCAAGCGCCATCTCGACATCGAGCCCGTGATTCCCGAACTCTCCGATGGCATGGCCGGAGCCGTCGAGTACGGCACCGCGCGCAGTTTACGTTTGAACTTTAGCGAGGAATCGATCCTGGGCAAGACGGGGACGTGTTCACGCGCCGGCACGCGCTTCGGATGGTTCGCCTCTTATGCCAACACCAACGTCGGACGCATTGTGACGGTCGTCTTCCTGCAGGGCGGACGTTCCACGTTCGGGCCCAAAGCGGCAGAGATCGCAGGCCGCATGTACCGCAATCTCTACGACCACAATTTCTTTGTGGCGGGGGCGGGCGGTATATCTTCTGCTCCGAGTCTGGAGAAAATTATCCCAGCATCCGACCAGCAATAACTCAGCCGCGTGGCTGTAGGTGCCCCGGAGGCCGTCTCTTGACCTCGACCTCCGGAGACTCCTGCGCCGATCACGATACGAAATTCCTTCCGATCGCCAGTAACCCACGGGTGACCTTCGTCCCCCGCCCGTAACTTGCAACTCCTCGGCCGCGCGAGCTCTACTCAGAAGCGGGAGAACTGATTTATGGAGGAGCAAGCTCTAACTTTATTTCTAAAGCTGGCCGGCCACATCGGACATCCTGTCGCCGTTGCCGCGTTTGCGTTGGTCATTGCGGCATCTGTTTTCGCTCTTGCATTTCGCGCCAGGAGGCCTGCGATCGGCTCGATCCTGGCCGCGGGAATCATCGTTCTTGGAGTTGCTCCGTTCGCCGCCTCTGGTTTTCTCCAAACCCGCGGCGTTTATCACGTTCAGGTTGTTCTATTGCGACCCGACCAGTCGACGGTCGACATTGCCCAGGTGAAATCCTCGAACGGCGGAGAGCTGAAGATGGTCGCGGGCGGGTGGGAACTCGATATTCCACAGCAAGCCCGGCCGGCCGACGGCAAACTAACACTGTCTGCTTCCGTGAAGGACGAGTTTCTGAAGGGCAAGTCCACGCTGGTTCTGGGTCAGGATTATTACCCGACCGCCACCATTCAGCTCGTCGCCGAACCCTCAGCGATGGTTCGTGGGGTGGTGGTGGGCGAAGACCTCGGGGCGATAGCTGGCGCAACCGTTTCGATCAATGATTATCCCGAGGTAGCGGTGACCGACCAGAAGGGCAATTTCGTTTTGCCCGCGCACGCGGGGAAGGGCCAGATCATCGAGGTACATGCGCAGAAGGGTCAGTTGACTGGGCGTCTTTCAGCCCGCGCCGGGAAGGTAGTCGAGGTAATCATAAGCCACGAGTGAGTGTTCTCCGATTTCGAGAGATTGCGGCATCGTTCAAGCGGCGCCCTGATACGAATCGCACATGTGCGGCCGCCGGTTGCGGCGCTCGAGTCGATGGCTTCCTCTTGCCGCGCAGCCATGACCGTCCAGCAGTTACCAAGGGAATTCACGCTTCGCAGTTTCTTCCTCGCGATGGTTCGTGTCTGGTTCAGAATGGTTGAATCCATGAGTTCGTCTTCCTCTGCCGCGGTAGCGAAACGCCTGGAGCGAGCGGGAGTCTCGGCTTCCTCCAGGCTGTTTCAGTCGCCGGCGAAACGCACGCTGCTGTTGTGTCTGCTGTTGACTGCCGTTGTGCTTGTGTCCTACAACCCCGTAATTCACAACGGGTTCATCTATGACGACAATGGATATATCACGGGCAATCCTCATGTAAGAGCGGGCCTGACGTGGGCAACCGTGAAATGGGCTTTCACCACTTATCAGCAGGCGAACTGGCATCCCCTGACCTGGATTTCCCACGCTCTCGACTGCGAACTTTTCGGCCTGAACCCTGCCGGACCCCACTACGTGAATGTCTTGCTGCACGCGGTCAACGCAGTCCTGCTCTTTCTGCTGCTCCAGAGCGCCACGGGATTCTGCTGGCGCAGCCTGATGGTTGCCGCTCTGTTTGCGTTGCACCCGATCAACGTCGAGTCCGTGGCGTGGGCGGCCGAGCGGAAGAACGTGTTGAGCATGCTGTTTTTTCTGCTCGCGCTGTATGCCTATGTCTGGTACGCGCGCCGACCTGGGGTTCGCCGATACGCCCTGGTGGCATGCGCCTTTGCGCTTGCGCTGATGTCGAAGCCGCAGGTGATCGCATTTCCATTTCTGCTCTGTTTGTGGGATTACTGGCCGCTTTGCCGGATTGGCGCTCCGGCTGCGCCCGGCGCGGCGGCGCAAGGCGGGAACGCGTCCCAATTGTGGAGCGGATGGCTGCTATTGGAAAAGGTGCCACTCCTGCTGCTCTCCGCCGCCAGCGCGGTGCTAACGATGAAGGCCCAGAAGGCCGGAGGCGCAATCCAGACCTTTTCCCAGTGCAGCCTTCCCTTGCGTTTGGAAACGGCCGTGATCTCGTATGTGCGCTACCTGGGAAAGGCGTTCTGGCCATCGAAGCTGGTGGCGCTGTATCCTCACCCCACCAGGCTCTATCCCGTCTGGCAAGTAGGCGCGAGCGTGCTTTTGTTGCTGCTCGTCACCGCTCTGGTCCTCCGCGCGCGCGAGCGACGCTACCTGGCCGTCGGATGGTTTTGGTTTCTGGGCAGCCTCGTGCCGATGATCGGTCTGGTACAGGTGGGATCTCAGGCCATGGCGGACCGTTACGCCTACATCCCGTTCGTGGGCCTGTTTCTGATGATGACCTGGCTGCTTGCCGATTGGGCCGGCTCTCATCGCATTTCCGCCAGATGGCTTGCCGTTCCCGCAATTTCTTGTCTGCTGGCGATGGGGACGCTCACCTACCGCCAGGTTGGCTATTGGCACGATAGTGAGTCATTCTGGCTCCGCACGTTGGCGCTGACTCAGGACAATTACGTCGCACAGGTCAACTTGGGAGACCTTCTCTTCGGCCAAGGCAGAACCGAAGAGGCAGCCGCGCATTTCCGCGCCGCCCTTGCCATCAAGCCGGACGGTCTGAACGCCAACCTGGGTCTCGGCGCCTATGAGGATAGCCGCGGCAATCTCCCCGCAGCCATCGAACGCTATCAGATGGTGGCTCTTCACTCGACCGACGTGGGCATGCGCGCCAGCGCCTATAGCAGTCTGGGATTTGCCTATCGCGGAATGGGGCAGCCGACGAAGGCGAAGCAGTGTTTCGAAACGGCGCTGCAGTTTGAGCCCGATTGGGCCAGGGCAATCACCGGACTCGGCTTGATCGCCCAGGAAAGTGGCGACCTGGCGGAGGCCATTCGCCAGTACTCGCTGGCCGTGACGGTGCAGCCCACCGACGTTGGGTACTTGCTGCTGGCGCAGGCTTTGCAGCAGGCGGGACGTTCCGAGGAGGCGAAGGCGATGCTCGAACTCGCGGCGCGCCTGTCGCCTAATCTTCCCGCAGCGCGGAAAGAAGCGGAGTCGCTGCTCTCCGGGAAGTGAGTCGAAGTTTATCGCTTTACTTCTTCGGATGCGAAATGCTCAACGGGTACGAGGCGACGAAGAATCTTCCCATATCGCTGTCGATCGGGTCGAAATCGAGAGAAACCTGGTATTTACCTTCAAACGCCTTGGTTCGGAAGTAATAAACTTTGCCAGCCTCGGCAGTAAAGTGGACTAGGCCAACCAACCGGGATAGGCGCGCGAAGTGCGATTGCCAGTCAGCGCAGAGATGGCGTTCGCCGGGGTCTATCGCGAATGAGAAATAAGAATTGTGATGATTGGCGCCGATCCAGGCGCCATCAAGAGCGATCTTCGTGGTGACGCAGCCTCCGATGCAACTTATGGCCCCGATGTCCTGGATCACATACACCAGCGCCTTGCCTGCTTCGGGCTGCGCGATGGCGTGCTGGGAGTCGTCGTCATTCACGTCGAAGTTCACGCCCTTGGGACCACAGGCGGCTTGAGCGGCAGAGACTGCGGAAGGATTCTGGGCAAAGGCGTACGTTGTGAATGTGAAAAGGACCAAAGCGAGAGCGATGCGCACAATTTTCCTCCGAACTGAAGTTCGGGCGAATTATATAAGCTCTCGCCTTCCGGCGACCGGCAGTCCCTTTTACCAGAGGGCCTAGCGCTTCGATTCGTCCTTGGCGACCAAGCCGTCTTTGATGTGAACGATGCGGTGGGCGTACTCGGCGATGTCGTGTTCATGCGTCACCAGTACGATCGTGTTGCCTTCGGCGTGCAGACGGTCGAACAGGGCCATGATCTCGCTGCCGGTTTGTGAGTCGAGATTGCCGGTCGGTTCGTCGGCGAGGATGATGGCCGGCTTATTGACCAGAGCGCGGGCCACGGCCACGCGCTGGCGTTGACCGCCGGAGAGTTCGTTGGGCTTGTGGTTCATGCGGTCTCCCATGCCAACCGAAGTCAGCGCGGCCTTGGCGCGCTGGGCGCGCTGTTCGGCCGGGATTCCGGCATAAATCAGCGGCAGCTCCACGTTGTGCAGCGAAGTGGCGCGGGCCAGCAGATTGAAGGTCTGAAAGACAAACCCGATTTCTTTATTGCGGATGCGGGCCAGTTCGTCGTCGTCGAGTTCGCTGACCAGTTGTCCGTTGAGCCAGTATTGGCCTTTGGACGGCGAGTCGAGACAGCCGATCAGGTTCATCAGCGTGGACTTACCGGAGCCGGACGGGCCCATGATGGCGACATATTCGTTGCGATGGATGCGCAGGTTGATGCCGCGAAGCGCATGCACCTGTTCCGAGCCCATGTCGTAGGTCTTCCACAGATCCTGGGTTGCGATCATGCAGGAGTCGGGCGCAGCCCAATTCTCGGGCTTATCGATTGGGAATACCTCGGCAGTCGCCATCTTGTTCTCCTTATCCGGATCGGGCTCGGTCACACACGCTCCTTGGCCGTTCTATGTTAGACGCTCTAACTTTGCAGAGGTTAGGTCTCAGGTCTCAGGCCTCAGGTCTCAGGCCCTAGACCTTTGAACTTAGGTTTTCCTGAGACCTGACACCTGAGACCTGAGACCTGAGACCTGAGACCTGAGACCTGTCTTCCTAACTGCTTTCTTCTTCTTCTTTCTTCGGGGCCGAGTTATCTACCTTCACACTCGTTCCCGGCTTCAGCGTACGCAAAACCTTATAACTGCCGGTGATCACCTCGTCACCTTCTTTCAAACCTTTGCTGACCTCGATATCCGTGGTGCCGCTGATGCCGGTGTCCACCGGGACGAATTCGGCTTTCTTGTTGCGGATCACGAACACGCCCTGCACTTCTTCCTTTTGCTTCGATGCGTCCGCGGGAGCGCTGCTGGCGGCCTGCACATTATTGCTGCCTTTCCTCGCATCCTTGGGCGCGAGATCGGCGTGGGTGCGGACGGTGAGCGCCTGAATCGGAATGCTGAGCACGTTGCTGCGAGTCGCGGTCGTGATCTTGGCAGTCGAGGAGAGGCCGGGGCGCAGATCCGCCGGCGGGTCGGTGAGCGTCACGACCACTTTGAAGTCCTTCGCTTCTTCGCTCGTCGAGGTGGCCTGAGAGGTAGCGACACCGGTCGAGCGCACGATGGCGTTGTCCCCGATTTCGCTGACGACGCCGTGGAAGACCTTGTGCGGGATCGCGTCGATGGTCACGTCCGCCGGTTGCCCGAGATGCACGTTGACGATGTCGGTCTCGTCCACCTTGACCTCGGAGGTGATTACGGACATGTCGGCGATCGTCATCAGCGTGCTGCCCGGTGAATTCTGGATTCCGATGACCACGGTCTCGCCTTCGCGCACCGGAAGATTGGTGATTACACCGTCAAAAGGCGCTGCGTACGTCGTCTTTTGCAGCACGTCGTTAAGCCGAGTCAGGTTGGCCTGATACTGCGTGATGTGCTTGTCCGCCGAATCTTTCTCTGCTTTGGCTTGAGCCACTTTGGCTTTGGCTTGGGCCAATCCCGCGTCGGCGGACTCCCACGCAGCTTTCTTGACGTCGTAATCCTGCTTGGCGATGAGAGCCGCGTCATATAGACCCTGGGCGCGGTCCCAGTCGAGCTTGGCGTGGACGGCGTCGGACTTGGCGCGGTTCAGGTCGGCGAGCGCGGTGTTGAGGGCGGCGTCGGCGGCGACGGCATCGGTTTCAGCCGCCTGCACCGACGCTCGAGTGGCATTGACGTCGGCCGAGGACTGCACGTTCTCAAGCTGTGCCAGCAACTGCCCCTTCTGCACCCGGTCGCCTTCCTTGACGTGCAGCTTGATGATCTTGCCGAAGGCATTGGCTCCGATGTTCACGTAGGTCTTGGGCTTGATTTCACCCGAGGCGCTGACCACCGAGGCCAGGTTCTGCTTTTGCACTTTCCCGGTCTGCACCGTCACCAGGTTCTTCTGGCTCTGGTAAACGGTGACGGCGACGATGATGCCGAGCACCAGGGCCGCGCCCACCCCGATCAATACTTTTTTCCAGGTCTTCATAGCTAAGTCTTCACGAATGAGTTTTCACAACCGTCCTGCCGAACTGGCCGCCACGTCAGCTTGGCAACTCGAAATCCCCCGCTTCCGCATTTCCTCGGTCCTGGTCATAAAACGGCGAAAACGCACCGTAGTTGCGCATAAACAGTTACGTTCAGACGAGGCGGAAAGTTCCCGAGTTCCCGCGAAACATGTCTCTCCCTGTGTCGCTCCGGCTGGCTTGCGGAGGGGGGACCCGCGGCGCAATTCATTATATCGCGCCGAGGGTCCGGGCGGCTGTGCGGCGAAGCGATCGTCGCTCGACCTCTGCTCGACCGCAAGGCGTGGATTCTTAAGGGATTTAGAAGATGAGGTCCCCGCGGGAAATCTTTTTTTGGCAGGCCACTTCTTCTTGCCTTGTTGTATCCAATGAACATAGAATTAGGCAACTGACGTTTCTTGTGAGGCAGGCTCTTCTATGTTCTCCGCAGATTTTCGAAATCGTTGCTCGGTAGGTGTGCTGGCGGGCGTGATGGCGCTGGGTTTCGTTGTGGTTGCCCCGGCGCAGGACAAGGACGCGAAGGGCTCCGGTGACACAGGGGCGGCCGCCCAGGGAAGCCAGACGGACCCGCTCAAGCGCCCGATCCCGGAAAAACAGAGGAAGGCCAATGCCAAGGCGCTCAAGATTGAGTTGAGCAAGACTTACCGGAAGTGGCTGGACGAGGACGTGCGCTGGATTATCACCGACGAAGAAAGGTCGGCCTTCACGCAGCTCTCGAACGACGAAGAGCGCGACCAGTTTATCGAGGCCTTCTGGCAACGCCGGGATCCCACGCCAGACACCGAAGAGAACGAGTTTAAGGAAGAGCACTACCGGCGCATCGCGTACGCCAACGAGCACTTCGCGGCTGGCGTCCCCGGTTGGAGGACCGACCGTGGCCGGACGTATATCGTGTTTGGGCAGGCGGATGAGATCGACGCCCATCCCTCCGGCGGCAGCTACGAGCGCCCCATCGAAGAAGGCGGTGGCGAGACCTCTACCTTCCCGTTTGAAACCTGGCGCTATCGCTACATTGAAGGCATTGGGCAGGAAGTGATGATCGAGTTCGTCGATACCTGCATGTGCGGCGACTATCACATGTCGATCGACCGGTCGGAGAAAGACGCGTTGAAAATGACGCCGAATGCCGGCCTGACGTTGTACGAGCAAATGGGTATGGCGAACAAGGCGGATCGTTTCACCCAGGGCGGCCTGGAGCAATTGGGCGCCGGGCCGTTCAATACCGATATACAGGCCAAGCAGTTCGACCGCCTGTCACAGTTTGCCAAGCTCCAGGCGGCGCCGGCGATAAAATTCAAGGATCTGTTGGAAGTGGTCAGCCACCACATCAGCGTCAACCTGATGCCGTTTGACGTGAGGGCGGACTTTGTGAAGGTCACCAGCGACACGGTGCTGGTTCCGGTCACGATTCAGATCAAGAACCGCGACGTTACTTTCCAGAACAAGGACGGCGTGGAGCGTGGCACGGTCAATATCTTCGGGCGCGTGACCACGCTCACGGGCAAGATCGTGCAAACCTTCGAAGACACGGTGCAGGTCGATGTGCCGCCGGAACTGCTGCCCAAAACCGCCGAAAATTCTTCGGTGTACTGGAAAGCACTGCCGCTGCGCATCAGCCAAAATCGCTACCGTCTGGACATCGTGGTTAAGGACGTGAACGGAGATCGCACCGGGAATTGGAGCCATGCGATCCTGATCCCGGACTTCAGCGAGGACAAGTTGAGCAGTTCCACGCTGATCATCGCCGACCAGATGGAACCGGTGGCGACCAAGAACGTGGGCACGGGCAATTTTGTGATCGGAACCACAAAAGTGCGGCCGCGCGTGGCCCCTTCCGATGGCAAGCCCATCTCGTTCAAGCGCAATCAGAAGCTGAATTTCTGGATGCAGGTTTACAATCTCAGCGTGGACACAAAGACGCACAAGCCTTCGGCCACGTTCGAATACAATGTGACGGACGCCAACAACAAGGCCGTCATCCATACCGTCGAGTCGACAGACACGATGGGCAATGTGGGCGACCAGGTCACGCTGCAGAAGACGCTTTCCGCCGCGAACCTCCAGCCCGGCTTGTACAAGATCGAGATCAAAGTGAACGACAACCTTTCCAAGCAGATGGTGGATCCGACGGCGACCTTTGCCGTGGAGTAAACTGCTGCCTGGTTTCCCAGAGGTGGTGGGCGAGATGTTGCGAAAGCTCGGGTTCCTCGTAGTCGTCGCCGTCCTGGTCACGACCATGGCTCTTCCGGCATGGTCTGGAACTGCCTCGGGCGCGATCTCGGGCGCGATCTCTGGATACGTTCGCGATGGCAGCGGCGCGCCGCAAATGGGCGCGGCGGTGGAAATACTCGGTTCGACCGCGCAGGCGCTGAAGGTCTTCACGCTGAAGGTCTTCACCGATGACCGTGGCTTCTACTCCGTCCCGAGTCTGCTGCCCGGAACGTACAGCGTCAAGGTGAGCGCGCCTTCATTCCTGCCGGCGCTGCGCGAAAAGATTGGCGTGCGTGCCGGCGCGAAGCTGATGGTGAATGTCACGTTGACCACGCTGTTCGAGGCCATCCAACTGGTTCCATTGCGCAGTCCGGTGGACGATGACGACTGGAAGTGGACGCTGCGCTCGGTCGCTAACCGGCCCATCCTGCGCGTGCTTGAAGATGGTACGACCGTGGTCGCGCAGAGAGGGGAGTCAGCCGCGGACCACGACTTGAAAGCGGCCGTCACCTTCCTGGCCGGGTCGTCCGGACAGGGTTTCGGCAGCCCCTCCGATATGAGCGCGGGTTTTGCGGTTGAGCGTTCGCTGTTGTCGAGCGGCACCTTGCGGCTGAACGGCAATATCGATTATGGAGCCGATGGCCAGGGCATCCCGGCGGCGGTGCTCCGAACCGCCTATACCAACCGTCTTAACGGCGTCTTTGAACCTTCGGTGGCGATTACAGCCCTCCGGTTGAATTCGCCTGACCTGAACACGATGCCCGGCGCCACGCTGCAAGCCCTGTCGGTGACCAGTTCCGATCGGGTCGTCATAGGCAACATCCTGGAGATGAAGCTCGGCAGCGAATTGCAAGCGATCCAGTTTATGGGGCGGGTGAACACCTTTAAGCCCTTCGGGTCGGCCGATCTGCACATCACGCCGAACACCGTCGTGGAGTATCAATACGCGAGTTCAGTCCCGAATATGGGATTGGAGGATCGTTTCGGCGACGATCGTTTGGAGTCCGCTTCGTCGGACCTGAGCGAAACCGCGCCGCGTATGAGCATTACTGGGTCGACTCCGGCAGTCGAGCGGGCGCATCACCAGGAAGTCTCGCTCTCCCAGCGCATCGGCAAGACCAATATGCAGGTCGCCTTCTACGCCGATAGCTTCGCCGACCCCGTGCTTACCGGAGTTGGCGAAATGACGCCTGGCGAAATGATCGCCGAATCCGGCGATGTGCTGCCCGATGTCTACTCCGGCACCTTCAGTTATCAGGGGAACGATTTCTCGACGCGCGGAATGCGGGTGGTGCTGCAGCGGAAGCTGTTGTCCGATCTGACTGCGACCTTGGATTACGCTTACGGAGGCGTGCTCGACCTGTCACGCCCCGACGTGCAACTGGAGGACGCGCGCAGTTGGATTCGCGCCGAGCAACGCCAGGCTGTGGCCGCGAAGTTCAGCGGAACCATGCCCAAGGCCAAGACGCGCTGGATTGCCTCCTATCGTTACATGAGCGGCCCCGCGCTCACGCCGGTCGACCTGTTCAATAGTTCGGCGGGCCAGTCCGATCCTTACTTGAACCTCTTCATCCGGCAACCGATTCCGGCCAGCTTCCTCGCCGGACACATGGAAATTCTCCTGGACCTGCGAAATCTTCTCGCGCAGGGTTATGTCCCCGTGATGGGACGCGACGGACACACTCTTTATCTAGTGCAATCCGCGCGTGCGGTGCGCGGCGGCGTCGCCTTCAGCTTCTAGCGTCGTATCCCGCAAGTTCGTGGCATAAGTACAATGCCGTCCCCGTTGCGGCGTGTGCCTCTGGGACCAGCGCGCGAGTGGCGGAGGATAGATGAAGACAAACGAAACGCGCTTCTATAAGTACGCAGTGCTGGTTGTATGTGGGCTTTGCTTCTGTATATTGGCCCGAGGCCAATCACCCTCAGACTATCCTCGAACGCCATGGGGAGGTTATCCGAGTCCAGCATCTTACGACGCCGAGATCGCTGCTCCGGATGTTCATCGCGTGCTCTTTGAGAATGGGAACATCATGTTCCTGGAGGTGACAAACCCTCCTGGTTTTGATGTGAAGATGCACGGCCATCCTTACGCTTCGGTGTTCGCGCGCGACACCGGGGGCGGACAGGGCGCTGCCGGTGTTCTGATAGAGGATACTCATCTTGATCCCGCGAGCCCGTTCGCAGGGAAAGGATGGGGCCAGGGCCCGCCACCTTCCGGCCTGCAGTTCCCGCATTGTACCACAGCGCCTCCCGAAACTCCGCATAAGCCCATCAACCACGGCGCCGTTCCGGCACATTTCTACAGGATCGAGTTCCGCAGGCTGGATGGGGACGATTTTCGAACGCACTGGAAAGAGTGGTACCCGTGGATGCTGATGCCGCTCACTAGTGTCCCGAGCCTGCAGCCGGGACCGGCGTTGGGCCCGAACCTCTCCGAGCAGTGGCCGTACCCACTGGCGTACGATTCGGTTCTCGCTGCGCCCAACAACTACCGCCTTCTATTTGAAGACGGACATGTGCGGCTTCTGGAAGTTACGGTTCGGCCAGGCGAAACGACTCCGATGCATGGGCACCCCTATGCATCCGTGCTGGCGTTCAATGCCGTTGCTGCTGATCCGCGCGAGATTGTCGATACGAAGCAGGCTCCGGAGAGTCCACTCAATGGTCAGGGTGCCGGCCATGGCCCGCCTCCGAGCGTCTTCAACATGAAAGTGCCAACCTGCGTGACTATGGCTCCCCAGGCGCCACATGCCATTCACAACAATGACAGCGTGCCGTTGCATTACTACCGAATCGAATTCAAGCGAATTGATGGCGATGCGTTCCAATCGCATTGGAAAGAGTGGTATCCCTGGATGAAATACATGCGGTGAGAGCCGACATTGCCATGACTTTCGTCGGCTCTGCATACCGCATGGGGCTTCTGCGGCTCCCTATCGTAGTAACCGCCGTTTCGCGGCCTCCTCGTTGTTCTCAGTGTTGTTCTCAGTCCCCGCCCGTCTTCGGTTTCTGCGCTGCTCCTTGCGTCACAGACCTGTGGTAATCGGCCAGAAGCTTCTCGCGGTTTTGGCGCAGATCTTTTCCGGTCGGCGCGGCCGGATAAGGTTTGTCCCCCATCAACCCCTTCCAGAGAATCCGGTTGAAGACTCCGCCATCGACGCGATCCGCATCCGTGAAGTCCATTCCCTTGGTGACTCGCGCCCAGTACTTCGCGTCCGGAGTCGGGTTGTTGCAGGGCTGCGCCGGCTGGGGCAGCGGCAGACTGGTGCAGTAGAGAATCGACGCCGGCGTGGCCGTAAACGTCCATGCCAGGTTCGGCGTCGCGTTGAAGACGTCCGTCATGGGATTGGCCACCGCGTCGTTCAAGTTCATCGGCTGCAGGCCCAAAACCTCTTCCATGGTGCGGATGAAGTCGATGGTGTTGTAGGCCGTGGAGACCAACGCATCCCTCACATAGGCGCCCGCTACGTACGCGGTGGTGCGGTGCGAATCAATGTGGTCGCCGCCATCCTGCGCGTCGTCTTCCACGATGAAGATCAGAGTGTTGTTTTTGTATACCGGGCTGTTGGCGATCTTCTGCACCAGCAGGGCGACGGCATAGTCGTTATCGGCTTCATCGCGGTCCGGAGTATTCACCCCGTCGATCGCGGTCCCGAAGTTTCCAGTGTGATCTTTCATGAAGCGGACCAGCGTCAAGTTGGCCATTCCGCCCGTCGCGTAATTGGCATCGAAGTCCCGCTCCCACTCCTTGAACCGGTAGTAGTCCGGGAATGAAGGATCGAAACCGCGAAAGTACTGATCGGTAAAGGGCGCCAGGGCGACACTCGCCGGTGGGGCCACGATGGTGTTGGTCGAGAACGGGTCGTGCGCCAGCGGAGTCTGGCAGGCGGGCTCGTTATAGCAGGTCGTGTCGACGAAGAAACCATAGTCGCGAACCGTGAGACCGGCGCGCAGCGCGCTGTCCCACAAATAGCCGGTGTTGATTTCATCGTTCGGTCCATCCGGCGAAGACGTGTCGGTCTGGCCCGGTAACAGATCCTCAGCGCCCGGTACGTTCGGCGAAAGGGCTCCGCCCGGAAAAAGGGGATTGGAGGCCTGGCGTTCGGCCACGGTCGGCAGGGCAACGTTCACACTGCGATTCGTACCGCCATCCAGGCTCAGGCCGCGTTGCGCATAGTTGACCGGATATTGGTGTTCGATGATGTCGGGAGCGCGAGCCGACGTGCTCCACGGCCAACCGTCGTAGCTGACTTCAGCGCTGGCGCGGAAATTGTCGAGGGTAACGAAGGTTTGCGCCAGGTTATGCAGATTCGGCGTGATCGCCTGTCCAAACAGCGCCAACGTGGGATCGCCATTGCCGCGTCCCAGGTCGCCCAGAATCTGGTCGTAGGTCCGGTTTTCCTTCAGGATGTAGATGACGTGCTGCACGCCCGCATGCACCGCCGCCATCACCGGGCTGGTGCTGGAGGTGTTCGCGAGCCGGTTGTTCGTGGTTACGTCCACGGTCAGCGCCGGAAGCTGCGCCATGGCGCTCGAGAGCGGGAAGCTCAGCAGTCCGGCTTTGGTCAGCTGCGGATTGTACTCGTTCGCAGAAGTGCAAGTGGGATAATTCGACGGCCCGTACGCATAGCACCAGTTGGGATTCGGGCCCGTCGGCGATTTCGCATTGACTACATACGCCCAGCCGTTGCTGAGGCTCACCGAGTTCGGATACCAGCCGGTAGGAATCAGACCGACGACCTGGTCGCCGCTATTCGTTCCGCCGAGCGCCACCACCGCGATGTTATTCAGATTGCCATTGGTCACGTAGAGATAATTCTCCAACGGCTCCGCCAGCGTCACACTGTTGGTGTTCGCCCCCGTATATGGCGTCAGCGACAGAGACTGCATGACGGACGGCGGCGCGATCACCGGGATGCTTTCGACCACTGTGTTCGTTCCGAGGTTGATTACGTCCACCGTATCCGACTCGTCCTCGGCAACATACAGCAGCGTCTGGGCCTGGTTCAGCGTCATCTTGTTCGGTTGGCCTTTCACGGGAATACGGGCCGTCAGCACCGGCGCCACGGTCGGTGGCGTCACGTCGCAAGACGGCGGCGCCGTACCGTTAGTACAGATCGGCTCCACTTTTACTACGTCGATCTCGCGGTCGCGCAGGCTCGATACATAGGCCGTCCAGTTCGTCCCGCTGCCTGCCACCACCACCCCAAACGGATATTCGCCGCCCGGCGTGCCCGGCGTTGCCGCGGGCATGCCCGGCGCCGGCGAGGGAATGGCCTTGCCGGGGCGCAGATCGAGTTCCACCCCTTGCTTTGTTCCTTCTCCTCCTTGCGCCGATACCGGCGGCAATGTCGGGTCGTCTTTGTTCCATTGCCCCAGCCAACTGGCCAAGCCTCCGGTGAACACCGTGATCGAGTCGTTGTAATAATTCGCCACCACCAGCGTCTGGCCATCGTTTGAAATCGCCACTCCGGCGGCGCAAGGCGCCACGAAGACCGCGGCGTTCACCGAGGCGAATGTGCCGTCGAGTACGGGAAGGCCATTGCCCGAAGGGTGGCCCGCGGCAATTCCCAGCATGGGATCCTGGCCCAGGTCCAGTTCGGCGGCCAGCGCCCAAATATGGGTGGTTGGGTCCTGAGTGACGATGTGGACATTGTCGCCGTTGTTGGGCACGGGGTAGGGGACGGGATCGGTTCCGTAGGGAGCGTCGCCCATGCCGCCGGACACGTAGAAAGCCGTACCGGAAGGATCCCAGACAATCCCGTGATAGGTATTGGGAATGGGCACCGCCTGCTGAAAGACCGGCGCGCCGGATTGAATGTTGTAGATGAACACGTACTCACTCGAGAACGGCGGGTCAAATAATGGGAACGGACCCTGAAAGACGCGGTTGTACCCGCTAGTCAGAACCAGCAGGGTGCTGCCGTCCGGACTGACAACACTGCTGGCTCCATACCCGGCCAGCCATTCGACCGGAGGCACTTGCGCATCGATCGGATCGGTAATGACCATGCCGGTGTCCAGAAATTGAAAACTGGACCCGGTAGTTGCCAAGGGCGTAATCAATTGTCCCATATTGGGAACGGCTTGGGGTGCGTTATACACCGTGATGCTCAGGGGCGCCGTGGTGCTGCCCGCCGCATTCAAAGCGGTTACCGTGTAGTCGGTCGTGACCGGCGGCGGGGGCACAATCGTGGAGGACACCGCCACGGCGGTTCCGCTCAGGATTCCCGTACTGGGATTCAGGGTCAAACCGATGCTCGTAACATCCGGGCTAACACTGTACGAGGTCGGCACTCCGCCGGCGGCGCTAAACGACGGAGCGTTCGGCGCGATCGGCACCCCCGCGGCGTAGACCGGCGCTGGAGTGCTATAAGTAAGACCCGCCGGAGCCAGGTCCGCGTCCAAGGCACTCACGGTGATGGTCAGGGTGGTGGTGGTGCTGCCCATCAGGTTGGATGCGGTTACCTTGTAGGTGCCCGTGGCGGCCGCCGACGTGGGCGTTCCACTGATGACGCCGGTGCTGGCGAAAACGGCGTTGGGCGTGTTCGCGGCCGCCGGCGGGGATGGAGGGACTGGCATCAGCCCCCCTGGAAGGGCCGGGGTCACACTGTACGCGTAGGTTACATTCGGGCTCACCCCGAACGTGGTCGGCGCCCCGCCGGTGCTGCTTGGAGCATTCTCCGGGATCGGCACTCCCACCGTGTAGTAGGCCGTGGGCGACGAATAAGTCAGATGCGCGGGGGCCGCCAGGCTCACCGTGATGGTCACGGGCGCCGTGGTACTGCCGCCCGAGTTCGACGCCGTTACCGTATAGATGGTCGTGGTGGCCGCCTTCACTGCGGTTCCGCTAATCACACCCGTGCTGGCGCTCAGAAACAATCCCCCCGGAAGAGGCGGCGTCACGCTGTACGAAGTCACAGCTCCGCCCGTGCTGGCCGGGCTGTTCGCCGCAATCGGCACGCCCTGGATGTAGACTGCCGTGCCCAGGGTGTAGGTGAGGCCCGCGGGCGCCTGAGCCTGAACCGGCGCTGGAGAGCTATGGCTGAGGCCACCACATCCGCAGAAGAAAAGAAGGGATACAGTCGTCAGAGAAAGGGCGAGCGAACTGAACATTCGTAACTTACTGAAACGTGCGTTCACAATTGACTCCTTTAAGGTCAAATGGTGGAACTCGGAGTGCGTTCGTATAGCCTGGCGCAAGTTCGGTATGCTTTTCTTAGACGGCGGCCGATTTCCCTATTCGATGGTTGCAGGCACATCTCCACCTCCGCAGAAGGCATCGCCGAAAATCCGCCGATGATCTGCACTCTTGGTCGTTGCTAAAACTGCGGAGCCGTGGGCGGCAGCGTCCCGGAGTCGATGCCTTCGCACTGCGTGAAGTCCGCCGTCAAGTTGCCCTGTTCGTCCAGGGTCAGCGTCCAGAGGGAGTCGTAGTCGGTGTCCAACCAAGCGGGCGGTGTTAAGGCGACGGGTAAAGGGGAGAGCGTCGGCGGATAATAGGTCGACACCAAATACTGGACTGTCGGCTGAATTTGCTGGTACGACCACCCTACAAGAACTTTCTGATTGGAGAATGTCTGGCCGGTGAAGAAAAAATCACTAATGAGCTTGTCCCAGTTCGTATCGGATAACTCAAAGCCCGATACCAGGTTATACGGCAGGTTATTGGCGATTGCGTAGGGCTCGACCGTTAAAGCGGGCGCGATACCCGACCAAAGATCCTCGCCCGAAGCGGTCGTTGTTCCCTGGGTAAATTGAGAGATGTCCCCCGACCAAACCTGGTTGGGGCTGATCTTGCCGAGCAGCGCATTGGGAAGATCGAGCGCGCGCCATTGCCCCGCGCCGACATAGTTGTTGTCGGACCAGAGGCCATCCGGATGCGCCTCGGCATGACGGACAAGGTAAAGGGTTTCGTTGGTGTTGATTCCCGCCGGAAGTTCGGCGCCCGGGCTGCCGAGGGTCACGATGCTGGGCGGCACATTCACCTTGCAGGAAGCGCTGATCAGCGCCGGCGGGGGCAGCACAGGGTAGGTGGTTGGCGGATTCACATTGCTGTTGTAGGTGGTCAGGCTGGCGTTTCCCGACGGCGAAATCGAGATCGCATAGATATAGTTGGGACCCTGATAGCCCGACGGAAGAGCCAGGTTAAAACCCTCGTAAGTATTGATGTTTTCCAACAGCGCGTCGGTGGTCTCCCACGGCGCGGAAAAAACATAATACCCGGGAACGTCCCCATGAATGATGCCGGTAACCAGGGTCTCGTTGGCGCCTCCCACATCGTTGAAATCGAGTCCCTGGCAATTGGGGCAGGAGGATGGTGGCGAGGGGACTCCGCTGGGTTCGGAGCCCAACCCATACGATACGTAGATCGGGTAGTTGTTGCCGGCATAGAAATCCCCGGCCGCAGTAGTGGAGAGAGTGATTTGGTTGAGAAGGGCGAACTGCTCAATGGTCTCAGTTGCCGCCATATCGGGGTAACCGTTGGCGGTTTGCGGATGGGTCATCGGCTCGAGCGCGTAAATGCCGGTTACATTATTATTTCCCAATATGTTCTGTTGCAGGAACGGGGCCATAAGCAGCGACCGCTGCAAGCCCTGATTGGTGAGGTTGGCCGTGGTTGCACTGATGTCTCCGGGAGCCTGATAATCCAAATCCCCGCTGACCACGAAGATCAGGTTGACATCCTCGGCGCTCAGCGGAGCCTGAATCGCCGGCGCCGGCGCCGGAGTGCTGGCGACGCCGCCACATCCGCAGAAGAAAAGCACAAATACCGCCGTCAAAGAAAGAGCGAAGAGATGGGAAAGTTTGTAATTCCGGATGCGCATGTTCACGACTGGCTCCTGTATTTGCAAATGGGTTGAGTTTCGCCTAAGTTCGTTTCGAGCTTTGTAACGCGTGTCTAATTTTCTCCTCCGCGATGTTGCATGCGGGTTTCCACCCGGCAAAAGGCGTCGTTGAAATCCGCTTCCGATCCGCACTCTTGGGCGGATACTAAAATTGCGGAGCCGTGGCCGGCAGCGTGGCCGAGTTGATGCCTTCGCACATCGCGTTGTTCACCGTCAGGTTGCCCGCGCCGTCAAGCGTTACCGTCCAGATGGTGTCGTAGTCGTTGGGCGGCCAATCGGGCGCAACCTGGTTGCTACCGTAGGTGTTGAGCAGCAGCGCATTGATGGTCGGCGGGATGTGCTGATGTTCCCACGCGACCAACAGGGTCTGGTTGGAGAACGCGCCCCCGGTAAAGAAATAAGCGCTGGCGAGGGTGGATAACGCGGGCGCATTCTGACTGAAAACGTCGACGCTGGCGGCCAGGTTGAAGGGCAAGTTGTTGGCGATGGCGTACGGCTCCGCGGTCAACGCAGGCCTGACGTACGACAAATTGCTACTGCTCGCGCTGGCCGCATAGCCGATAGCGGGATCGATGGAGTAAATCTGAGTGGGAGCCGGATTGAGTTTGCCGCGCAGTGCGTTCGGAAGATCCAGGGCACGCCATTCGCCCGCAGCGACGTAGTTGCCGTCTTCAAACCAGTCCACCGGATGCGCTTCGGCGTGACGAATCATGTAAACCGTCTCGTTCTTGTTGACCTCCTCCCCAATGGTTTCATTGGCGGGCGTTACGGCGATGCTGAAAGCCGGCGTGGCGCAGGGCGTGGGCACGATCCCGGGCGGCGGCAGCGCCGGGTAGGTGGAGGGCGGGCTCACATCGCTGTTGTAGGTAATCAGGCTGGCGCTTCTTTCCGACGGCGCGATCGAGAGCGCATAAATATAGTTGGGACTTATGTAGCTCGCCGGAGGGGTCAGGTTATAACCTTCGAGCGTGTTGATATGGGCCAACAGGACGCTGGCCGTCTCCCACGGCGCCGCGAACACATAAAAGCCCGGAGCGTCGGCCTGCACGATGTCGCTCAGCAGAATTTCGTTGTCGCTTTGCTGGTCCTGGAAATCGAGACCCTGGCAAGCCGCGCAGATGGGCCCCGGTTCCACTCCCTCCGGTATCGATTCTGCCGAATACGAGGCCAGGACCGGATAACTGTTTGCGGTAAAGCTCTCACTGCCATTGGACAGGGTGTACTGACTCAGCATGGCGAACTGCTCAATGATTTCCAGTGGCACCATATCGGGGTATGTGCCGGTGGCTGCCGCCTGCATGTGGGTCATCGGTTCGAGGGCGTAGATTCCGCTTACATTCTCCCCGCCGAGTACGTTCTGCTCGAGAAAAGGGGCCATCAGGAGCGACCGCTGTAACCCCCGATTGGTGAGGTTGGCCGTGTCTGGGTTGACGTCCCCCGTAGTGGTAGTCGAGTCCTCGCTGACCACGAAGATCAGGTTGATGTTCGCGGCGCTCAGCGGACCCTGAATTGCCGGTGCCGGAGTGCTGCCGATGCCGCCACATCCGCAGAAGAAAAGCAGAAATACCGCCGTCACAGAAAGAGCGAAGAGGTGGGAAAGTTTGTAATTCCCGATGCACATGTTCACGACTGGCTCCCGTATTTGTGAATGGGTTGAGTTCCGCCTAAGCTCGTTTCGACCTTTGTAAGGTGTGTCTAATCCAATCGGAATTGCATGCGGGTTTCCACGCCGGGTAGAAGGCATCGCTGAAATCCGCTTCCGATCCGCACTCTTGGGCGAGTACTAAAATTGCGGAGCCGTGGCCGGCAGCGGGGCCGAGTTGATGCCTTCGCAGAGCGCGTTGTTCACCGTCAAGTTACCCACCGCGTCAATCGTTACCGCCCAGATGTGTCGCAGTCGGCGCTCATGCAACACAACATCTTCCGGGTGTTTTGCTTCAACCGTCGCGAACGATTGGTTTGACAATGCCGAACCAAGGCTCTTATTGTGATGTGTTCACTCCGTTGCTTACCAAGGAAAACTCTTAGGAGATCACTCATGTTCAGAAAGCTGTGTTTCGGGATGGTCGCGGTCGCCGTGCTGGTTCCAGTAGTGTGGGCGCAAACCGCGGACGAGATTATTGCGAAAAACATTCAAGCGCGTGGCGGATCGGACAAGCTGAAAAGCGTGCAGTCGATCAAGTCCACGGCGACGATGGCGATGGGGCCTGGGATGGAAGCGCCGGCGGTGTTGATCCAGAAGCGGGGGAATCTGGCGCGACTGGAGTTCACCATCCAGGGCCTGACGGGGGTGCAGGCCTATGACGGCAAGAATGCGTGGCAGATCATGCCGTTCATGGGCAAGAAAGATCCCGAGCTGATGTCGGCGGACGAGGCGAAAGAGGTTGAGGAAATGGCTGACGTCGATGGCCCGCTGGTGGACTACAAGAGCAAAGGGCACCAGGTCGAACTCCTCGGCAAAGAGAAGATCGAAGGCACCGACGCCTACAAGCTGAAAGTCAGCCTCAAGAATGGCGACGTGCAGACGGTCTACATCGATGCGGATTCCTTCCTTGTGATCAAAGAAGAAACCAAGCGCACCGTGCGCGGAAGCGAGCAGGTGGTCGAGTCGGCGATTGGCGACTACAAGGAAGTGAACGGGATCATCTTTCCGTTCGCGATCGACAGCGGAGTGAAGGGAAGCCAAGAGAAACAGAAGCTGACGATCACAAAGATCGAACTCAATGTGCCGGCGGATGACGCGATTTTCAAGATGCCTCCGCCTGCGCCCCCACCGCCGCCAGCCAAGCCCGAAGCGCCGAAAAACTAAACTGGCCAGTGGAGGGACGGGCGTCTCGCCCGTCCAGCCGGGCGGGGACGCCCGGCTCTCCACCTGCAAACTTGGATCGACGGCAGTAACAATCGTCGCGACGGCGGTCACGGATGTTTGCGTTTCACCTCGAGGAAATTATGTTCAATCATGTGCGAATTTTCTGGATTGCTTTCTCCGTCTTAGTTCTGGCCCTGGCCGCTCCCGCGCAGGATGTGACGCTGGACTCCGACACGCTCAGCGGACTTCCGATCCGGGCCATCGGACCGGCAGCCATGGGAGGCCGTATCGCCGACATCGCGGCGGTTCACGAGGGCCAGCGCCTGACCATCTACGTCGGCTCGGCCAGCGGCGGCGTATGGAAGTCGGTCGACAGCGGCACCACCTTCAAACCCATCTTCGACAAGCAGCCCGCGCAATCGATTGGCGCGGTGGCCATTGATCCTTCCAGTCCGCAGACGGTTTGGGTGGGGACGGGTGAGTCCTGGGTGCGCAACAGCGTGTCGGTGGGCACGGGTGTATACCGCACCCGCGACGGCGGTGAGAACTGGGAAGCCGTGGGACTTCCCGACTCCGAGCACATCAGCCGCATTATTGTGCATCCGAAGGACGGCAACACGGTGTATGCCTGTGCCCTGGGTCACCTGTGGAATGCGAACCTGGAGCGCGGTGTTTTCAAAACCACCGATGGCGGCAAGACCTGGAACAAGCTTCTCTACCGAAACGACAGCACCGGTTGCGCGGAGATGGCGATGGATCCGCAAGATCCCGGAGTGCTCTATGCTGCCATGTGGGACGTGCGCCGTGAGCCGCACAACTTCCGCTCGGGCGGTCCGGGCAGCGGATTGTTCAAGAGCACAGATTCGGGCGCCACGTGGCATGAGCTGAGAAAAGGCCTTCCGCAAGGCGATTTGGGGCGTATCGGCATCGCGGTCGCTCCCTCGAACCACGCTCGTGTTTACGCCGTGGTGGAAGCGAAGAATCACACGGCGCTCTTCCGGTCGGACGATGCGGGTGAGAGTTGGACCGAGGTCAACAACTCGTTCAACGTCAGCGGGCGGCCGTTCTACTTTGCGCGCCTGGCGGCCGATCCCAAGAATCCGGATCGCGTGTACAAGCCCGGATTTTTCCTGACCGTCAGCGATGACGGCGGGAAGAGTTTCAGCGCCGCCATCTCGACGGGCGAGTCATTCGCCGAAGCGGTGCACAGCGATCACCACGCGCTGTGGATCAATCCGGACAATCCCGACCAGATGCTGCTGGGCACCGACGGCGGCGTGTATCAGTCGCTGGATCGCGCCGCCCATTGGCGGTTTCTCTCGAACCTTCCGGTGTCGCAGTTCTACCACGTGAGCGCCGATATGGCCGATCCTTACAACGTGTATGGCGGGCTCCAGGATAACGGCTCATGGATGGGGCCTTCGCGGGCAACCGATGGAATCGCAAGCCGCCACTGGCGGAACATCGATGGCGGGGATGGCTTCTGGGCCTTTTCCGATCCCGCCGACCCGGACTACGCGTATGCGGAATATCAGGGTGGAATGATCGCGCGCTTCCGGAAGTCCACCGGCGAATCGAAGGACGTCAAGCCGCTGCCGCGGGCGGGTGAGCCGGAGTTTCGCTTCAACTGGAACGCGCCGATTCATATGAGCGCGAACCATCCGGGGACGATTTACCTGGGCGGGCAATTCCTGTTCCGCTCGCGCGATCACGGAGAATCCTGGGACCGCATTTCTCCCGATCTGACGACCAACGATCCGGCGCGGCAACACCAGGAACTGTCGGGCGGGCTGACCATCGACAATTCGGACGCGGAGAAGTTCGAAACCATCTACACCATCGCGGAGTCTCCCAAGAACGGCGACGTGATCTGGGCGGGGACGGACGACGGAAATGTCCAGATCACTCGCGATGGCGGCAAGCATTGGACGAATGTCGCGAAGAATGTTCCCGGGCTGCCTTCGGGGACATGGGTGTCGACCATCGAGGCCAGCCACTTCGATCCTGCTGCTGCTTACGCGACTTTCGATGGGCACGCGGCGGGCGACATGAAGACCTATGTCTACCGGACGAAGGACTACGGGAAGACGTGGACCTCACTCACCACTTCAGATTTGTCCGGCTACGCCCACGTGGTCCGCGAAGACCTGGTGAATGCCAATCTTCTGTTCGTGGGGACCGAGTTCGGGCTTTTCATTTCGATTGATGGCGGCGCGCACTGGGCGCAGTTCAAGGGCAGCCTTCCGAACGTGGCCGTGCGCGACATGGTCGTCCAGCCGCGCGAATCGGATTTGATTCTGGCGACCCATGGCCGCGGGATTTACATTCTCGACGACCTGACGCCCATCCGCGCTCTTACGCCGGAGCTTCTGGCCAAAGACCTGGTGATGCTGCCGTCGCGGCCCTCGGTGCTTGCCCTCCCGGCTGGCGAACAGCGCTTCGATGGAGACTCGGAGTTCAAGGGGCGAACGCTGCCGGAGGCGGCAGCCATCGTCTACTACCAGAAGAAGCGGCACATTTTCGGCGACCTGAAGCTGGGCATCTACGACGCGAAAGGTCAAATGCTTACGTCGCTGCAAGGCGACAAGCGCCGGGGATTGAATCGTGTGCAATGGCCCGAGCGCGGGAAGCCACCCAAGGTGCCCCCGGCTGCCGGTTTGGTGGAGAACGAATACGTCTTCTATGGGCCGCAGGTGCAGGAAGGAACCTACACGGTCAAGCTGACCAAGGGGAAGGAGACCTATTCTTCGGAGGTTAAGCTGGTGCCGGATCCGCGATCGAAGAGTACGGCGGCGGAACGCGAGCTCCAGCACAAGACGGTCACCCAGCTCTACGACATGTTGGCGCAGTTGACTTACATTGTCGATGCCACTAGCGAACTGCGCGAGCAGGCGCGGCAACGGGCCGCCGCAGCCTCGGACGACAAGTTGAAGGAGCAGCTCAGCGGCCTGGCCCAGAAACTGGAGGACTTCCGTTCTTCGCTCGTCTCGGTGAAGGAGGGCGGCATGATTACGGGAGAGAAGAAGCTCCGCGAAAACCTGGGCGAGTTATATGGTGCGGTGAATGCTTACTCCGGGCGGCCGACGCAATCGCAGATCGAGAATACGACCGTGCTCCAGAAGAAATTGGACGACGCAGGAGCACAGTTTCAGTCGATCGCAACATCGCAGATTCCGCCACTGAATACAGCCCTGCAAGGCAAGAGCCTTGAGCCGCTCAAAGTGACATCGCGGGAGGATTGGGATAAGAAGCAGAAGTAAAGAGTGGAGAACTGGTCTCATAAATGGTCTCGGGTAGGGCACGGCTTCAGAGCCTGCCCTGAGCGGAGCCGAAGGGTGCCGTTCAGGACCGATAAACATGCGGGCTTTAGCCCCTGAGGGCCGGACAGCTTGCTCGGAGAACTGTTTACGAGACCGGCTCTAGTCGCTGAACAAGAACTTGAGTCCGCGATTGAAGAGTTCGGGCTTGTTGCTGGAGTGGCCTTCGCCCGCGATTACGTGCGTTTCGAGTTTCAGGCCCTGATATTTGCGAGATCTGAGGGTTTGCATGAACTCCAGCACTGGCGCAGCCAATTCTTCCTGCTCTCCAACTGCCAAAAAAAGTTTCACGGGAAGCGCTTTGTGGGTGCGCGCATATTCGGCTTCCTGTTTGAAAACGTAACCGTCACTGTATGGAACTGCCGGACTGCCCGAAATGTACCCCGAAAAGAACTCTGGCTCGCTGAACATAGCATACAGCGTGAACAGACCCGCGTACGAACTGCCCTGCAACATGCGGCGCGAAGGATCGGCCTGGTAATTCGTCTCGATAAAAGGCGCCACTTCCGTCTTCAAAAACTTGAGAAATTTTGGCGCATCCCCCGATCCTTTCACCTGCGGCACCGCCGTCGGCGTTAAATCCATGGCCCGGAGGCTGTTGTAATCCGGATTCTCACCCGAGTATGTAATTCCCACCATGATGATTTCCGGCCCGAACTTATCGTAAACCAAGCCCCCCAGCACGGAGTCCATCAACTTGAAGTCCCATTGGCCGTCGAGGATGTAGAGCACAGGATATTTCTTGGCCGCATTCTTCCCATAGTCAGACGGGATGTGGATGTAAAGGTCGTAGTCGCGTCCGGTTGAAGTTGATTTCATCGTCCTCAATTCCGAGCCGGCAATGGTGACCCTGGGAAGGGCCTGTGGATCTGTCCCGGACGGCGGTTGAGCACTCGCCATCCCAGCCAGAACGAATGATAGGCAGACAATAACAACGGTGGCACGCGAGAGTGGATTCATCACCGACTACCTCCTGGGCAGATTATAAAATTTTAGACGTTCCGCTTTCAGTTTCGTTTGCCACTAGACGCGGTCCATGTTCCAGAGACCGACATCTGCAACGAGCGCGACCAGCGCGAAGCGCTGCGGGCAACGGAAGCTTATCGGCAGCAGCAGGCCGCACAAGCCGAAAAGATCACGGTCATGCCGCAACCATGCGCCAGGGTCCGGTGAAAGGCGCACAGAAGGCGGACCATCAGAAGGGGCACCCGTTATCGAGTGATTTGAACGTATGCGTCTGACCAGGCACGCTATTGACGAATACACGTGGACTCCTCCTCGGCAGTGCCGATTGGAGCCGGATTGTCTGTGTTCAATGCTTCCTTGCTCGCCGCTTTGGCCCCGGCCCGTCCCGATGGATGTCAATAGATTGGCGAAGCTGCTGCCGCGGAGCACGCCGCTACAGCGGGTTGTTTGTTCCAGTCGGTTTATTGTCGCCGGAGTCCATCCACTAGACCAGTTGAAGGTCCTTCATGTGGCCTAGCAACTTCCCGGTGTCGATGGGTTTGAACAAATAGGCGTCGCACAACGACCCGAACGACTGGACCACGCTCTTCACATCGTCGAGCGCCGTGGTCATGATAATTCTTGCGCCGTTAGTGGAGAGCGTGCCTCCCGCTTCTTCGAGAGCGCGGATTTCCTTCACCGCAGTCTGTCCGTCCATCTCCGGCATCATGATATCCATGCAGATCAGGTCGTACCATTGCCCGCTCTCTCGAGCGGTGCGAAACGCGGCCACTGCCTCTTTGCCGTTAACCGCGATATGGCATTCGCCATATCGCGAAAGAAATGTTTGCAGCAGAAGCCGGCTGGTAAAGTCGTCTTCCACAATGAGTGTACGCATAGCAGCGATCCCTCCCCAGAGTCAACTGCACCATCCTGATTGTTGCAGGGTGGTCTTCAACCGTTCGAATTGTTCCTGCATCCGCGGCAGCAGGATCGAAGCGCGCTCCAAGTCATTGGCTGCCGCCGCCTTCTGTGCTTCCGCGCAGAGCGCTCGCAGGGCTTCGGCCGAAAGCGTGGCCGCGGCTCCCTTGAGCGTATGCGCCTGCCGCTGCGCGCCCTCCGCGTCTCCTTTCTCGATCATTCCCTGCAGGGCGCGCAATTGCCTCGGGGCGTCCTCCAGGAAAGCGGCAACGACCTTGCTCGCCAGGTCTTGGTCGCCCATGAGACGAGCCAGAAATTCTCTTGGACTAAAAACCGGTTCCAGTTCTGCGGGTATCCGATCCGTGGGAGCATTTACTGGGCTGGCGCTGGAGGATTGGAGCCATTTCCCCAGGATGTCGCCCAATTCCCGCACTTCCACCGGCTTGGCCACATAGTCGCTCATTCCCGCCGCCAGGCACTTGTCGCGGTCTCCGGACATGGCATCGGCGGTAATCGCGATAATGGGGATGAGCGGATTGCGCGTCCCTGCCCCGCCATCCCGAATGCGGCGTGTCGCCTCGTATCCGTCCATCTCCGGCAGCCCACAATCCATGAGGACCAGGTCGTAGTCGGCCTGGCGCAGCGCTTCGAGCGCTTCCACCCCACTAGAGACCAGATCGGCGTGATAGCCGAGTTTCGTTAGCATCGCCAGCGCCACTGCCTGGTTGACCGGGTTATCTTCGGCTAAGAGGATTCGCGCCTGCCGGCTCGCTGGAACCGCGGCCGGGGGCTGAAGGGCACGCACGGCCGCAGCCGCGGCTAGGCTTCCGCTCGCGCTCGTCATCGTCAGCGTTCTTGCTGGCAGTTGCTTCTCCGGTTGCTTCTCAAAAACGGCGGTGAACCAAAACGTCGATCCCTTGCCTTCCTGGCTCTCGACGCCGATCTGGCCACCCATCAGCTCGGCCAGTTGCTTCGAAATGGTCAGCCCAAGTCCAGTGCCGCCGTGGCGGCGCGTGCTCGATCCATCCGCCTGCACAAAGGGTTCGAAGAGGGCGGAGGCTTGTTCCTGCCGGAAGCCAATGCCGGAATCGGTTACGCTGAAGCGCAGTCTTGCCGTGCCGCCGTCCTCGGCCTGATCTTCTTCAACGTTGCCTTCTTCAACGTCGAGGGCCGCCCAGATCGACACTCCGCCGTGTTGCGTAAACTTCACCGCGTTGCCCAGGAGGTTCATCAGAATCTGGCGCAGACGGCCGGGGTCGCCACGCAGCAGCCACGGCGTTCCCGGTTTCAGCTCACTGGCCAGCGCCAGCCCTTTTTCGGCCGCTTTGATGGCCAGCACCGCGACCGCATTCTCCACCACCGTGCGCAGATCGAAGTCGGTTGTTTCCAGCGTCAACTTTCGAGCCTCGATCTTGGAGAAATCCAAAATGTCGTTAATCACCGCCATTAGCGCTTCGCCGCTGATGCGCACCAGTTCCGCGTACTGCCGTTGCTCCGGGGTCAGGACTGTGTCCAGCAGCAAGCCGGCCACTCCGATCACGCCATTCATCGGGGTGCGGATTTCGTGGCTCATGTTGGCCAGGAACTGGCTCTTCGCCCGATTGGCGGCCTCGGCGGCTTCCTTGGCCTTGATCATTTCCTCCTCCGCCCGCTTGCGCTCGGTGATGTCGATGAGCGTGCTCTCAAGAATCCCGTCGTCGAGACTCACATTTTCGAGCACCCAGACGGGTTCGCCGTCCTTGCGCCGGAATTTCCGCTCGTAGTTTGTAAGGCTTTTCTCGGATTTGAGTCTTGTCAGGAATGCTTCCCGATCGGAAGCTGTGTGATACAGACTGGTCACCTGGAGGGCCAGGACTTCTTCAGGCGAGTCATAGCCAAACAGGCGAGCGGCAGCTTGATTGATCTCCAGGATGCGCCCTTCCAGCGTGGTGCGAAGCACCCCCGCCAGGTTCCGCTCAAACAGCAGCCGATAGCGTTTCTCCGAAGTCCGCAGCGCATCCTCCTGCTGTTTTCGCATCAGCGCCACGCCGATGCTTGCCGTCAATCCCTCAAAAAAGTGGATCGTCTCCAACGTGAAACAGTCATTCTTCCGGTCATTGAGCTGCAGCAGGCCAACGATGTCGCCGCCTGCGCGGATGGGAATCAGCGCCACCGAACAATACCCTTGATGAATACAGACGTTGCGCGGATGAAGCCTCGGGTCCTGGTTGGCCGGAAGATCCAGCAAGGGCAGTGAGTCATTGGTCCAGCAACTTCCGCCCTGGGTAAAAAGCGAGTTCGCCGGATCGGTCCGCCCGGAAATGACCAGGCCGCAGATGCACTCCAGGCTGATGTTGCCGTTCTTGTCCCGGCAAGGGCCGCCGTCCTTGTCCCGGGCCATCAGCGAATTTTCCGTGCTCAAGAACTCAGGGGAAAAGCCGCTCTGGACAAAGTAGGGGAAGTCGTCGCCGCCGCTGCGCAGTCGAATCCCGACAGCGTCGAGGCCGGTTTCCCGTTTGATGGCCGCGAGTATTTTGTTGACCACTTCGGTTACGCCCAGCGGTTCATTGAGAATCCCCAGGATTTCAGCGGAAAGCTGCTGGTAGCGTTCTGCCCGCTTGCGCTCGCTGATGTCGCGCACAAAGCCGAAGACGTATTCCTTCCCATCGAAGTCCCGGTAGGTTGCAGTTACCTCCACCGGAAACACTCGTCCCTGTTTGGTTTTGTGCTGGGATTCAAAGACGACCGCGCCCCGCGTCTTGATCCCCGCCCATGACGCCCTCCAGGCTTCTTCCGTCAACTGCGGATTTATGTCCCAGCTAGGCAGGCAAAGAAGTTCCTCGCGCGAACGTCCCAAAGAACGGCAGGCCGCCTCGTTGACGTAAACGAAATGGCCTTGTGCGTCCACCCAAAATATAGTGTCCGAGGCCTGCTCCACCGAGAATTGCGCCAGCCGAAGTTCTTTTTCCACCCGCCTGCGCTCGGTGACGTCCTGCTTGATGGCAATAAAGTTGGCGATGGCGCCGCCGCCGTCGCGAACTGGCGTAATCGACATCTCCTCGGAGTAGTGCGTTCCGTCCTTGCGCCGATTGATCAGTTCGCCACGCCAGACCTCGCCCGCCACGATCGTCTGCCAAAGTTTCTGGTAATAGGCGGGATCCTGGCGATGGGACTTCAGAAACCGGGTGTGCTGGCCGATCGCTTCCTCGGCGCTGTAGCCGGTTATTTTGGTGAAGGCGGGGTTGACGTACTGGATCGTGCCCGACGTGTCGGTAATCACGATGGCTTCGCCGATTTGTCCAATCGCGGCCGCGAGCAGAGTCAGGCTGGCGTTTTTGGCGGTGAACCCGAGCGCCTCCTGCCCCTCTGCCAGGTTGCGGGGTGGGTCCGTCGGTGAGTGGTCAGTCGAAGACACGAGTTCCTTATAGTGCTAATCGGCATTGGAAACGTCGAACTTCAACGTGATGCAAGAGTTGGTTCCCCCTCTGCCTGATACTGCATGCGCTGGAAAATCCCCGGAATCAAGCTCCGGCAGTACAAGAGCAGTACAAAATTTCCGGAATTGAACGCAAACGGTTGGGAACTCAGGCCAAAAGAATGGCTCCTCAGGTAGGACTCGAATCCGCCTGAAAACGTCAAACAAAGTACTTAACCGAGCACGGTCAGCAATCTTAGTCCGCGTAAGTACATGAAAAACCGACACCTGATTTTTAAGTGATTTGCGTTGAGTGTGGGTTCATCTATAGGCAGATGTGGGGGCGGTCATAGAGCGAGGGAACTGTGAGCACCAGGAAGCCAAGATCCCCCAAGCGACGGCGACCAGAGCGACGGGCGCGATCCGGCTACCACAGGACGTACAACTGGAGCGCGGTGAGAAGTCGCCTTCTCTGCGAACAGTATTCAATCTGTCTTCTGCGCTCAAGGTCAGTGCTTCGGTGCTAATTCGGAGGGTTGAGCGGTCGGTCGTTTGATACGCAAGCGGGAATACCGCCAGTACGGCAAGCCCGAGTATGAGCGGCTGTCTACGATTTCGGTGGTGGAGCCACCAAAGGCAGCGTGCCGCACCATTGCATTTTGCAGCGACGCCTCGGTTTGGACCAACGTACACGGAACGTGAACGACGTGAGCTTTGCACTCGTCTCGGAGTGAGGCCGCCTACCCCGCCGTGAGGCCTCCGTCTACAGGAATCGCGGCCCCGTTGATGAACGAGGCCTCGTCGCTCGCGAGGTAGACCAACGCGTTCGCGACGTTGGTTGCGCCGGCGAGCCTTCCAAGAGGCACTTCGCCGAGTCTCTCTGCCCGGCGCTCCGGGTCCTTGAGCATGACCTGCACGAAGGCGGTTTCCACCGTGCTGGGGTGGACGGAGTTGCAGCGGATATTGTCCTTCGCGTATCTCACGGCCACCGATTTCGTGAGCAGGGTCAGGGCGCCCTTGGTCGCCGTATAGACCTCGTTCGTGTACCTGTGGCCGACCAGGCCGCATATCGAGGACATGTTGAGGATGACTCCCCCGCCCGCGGCCCTCATGATCGGCAGGGAGTGCTTGATCCCGAGAAAGGGTCCCTTGACGTTCACCGCGAACATGGCGTCGAAGGACTCCACGGCCATTTCCTCTATGTTCTTCCTGACGTTGATGCCCGCGTTGTTAACCAGGACGTCGAGGCGTCCGGTCCGCTCGAGCACGGCGGAGAGCGCGTCCTTCCAGCTTTCCTCCAAAGTGACGTCGAGTGGTATGAAGACCGCTCCCATGGACGCGGCCGTCTTTTCCCCCTCCGCGCGCTTCACGTCTGACACGAACACCGAAGCGCCTTCCTCCCGAAACCTTCGAGCGATCTCCGCGCCGATCCCTCCCGCGGCGCCCGTGATCAGGGCGGTCTTGCCCGAAAGGCGCATCGCGCTCACTTCGCGCCCCCCTTGCGGACCCTGACCCCGGCGAGCCTTTCATAGAACTGGATGAGGCCTCCATGGTCTTCGGCCTGCTTCCCCTCAACCTTGAGGGCCTGCATCATCTCCATTACCTGGCTCGTGAGCGGAACCGGAACGCCGATCTCGTGCGCCGTATCGAGCGCGTTCTGCAGGTCCTTGATGTGCAGCTCGATCCTGAATCCGGGCTGGTAGTTTCCCTGGAGGACCATGGGGGCCTTCGCGTTGAGGACGGCGCTTCCCGCGAGGCCTCCCTTGATGGCATCGAAGACTCGCTCCGGATCTACTCCGGCCTTGACCGCGAGGACGAAGGCCTCCGACATCGCGGCGATGTTCAGCGCGACGATGATCTGGTTGGCGAGCTTGGTCACGTTGCCCGCGCCGATGTCTCCGCAGAGGACTGCGCTCGCTCCCATCTTCAGCAACACGTCCTTCACCTTCCCGAAAACGGCGTCCTTGCCGCCCGCCATTATGGCCAGCGTCCCGTCGATGGCCTTGGGCTCGCCGCCGGAAACCGGGGCATCAAGCATCTCGATTCCCTTCCTGGCGAGCTCGGCAGCCACCTCGCGGCTCACAAGAGGCGCTATGGAGCTCATGTCGACGAGCACGCTTCCCGGTTGCGCCCCTTCGATGACGCCGTTCTTCCCCAATACCGCCTCCTTCACGTGAGGTGAATTGGGCAGCATCGTGATGACGAGCTCGCTCCGCGAGGCCACGTCTTTTGGAGACGAGCCCGCCGTCGCGCCGGCTTGAACCAGCTCCCTCACCGGCGCATCGAGAATGTCGTATACGACGAGCTTGTGGCCCGCCTTGAGGAGGTTCTTCGCCATGGGCTTGCCCATGATGCCCAGTCCTATGAAGCCTATGTTCATTTCTTTCTCCCTCGCAAAAGAGTTCTTACGGCCTCGGAGACGGCGTCCGAGGTGAGCCCGAAATGCGCGAGTAGATCGTCATAGCCCTCCGCCGACACGCCGAAGTTGTCAGGGACGCCCACGAACTCCACCGGCGCGTGAGTGACTCCCCGAAGCGCCTCGACCACGGCGGAACCGAGCCCGCCGATCACGGAATGCTCCTCGGCCGTTATGATGGCGTCCACTCCGCCCGAATGGCGGATCACCGCGTCGCGGTCCAGGGGCTTGATGGTGCCGACGTCGAGCACCTTCGCCGAGATCCCCTCCGACGCCAGGGCCGCCGCGGCCTCGAGAGCCTTCGACACCATGATCCCCGAGGCGAATATCGCCGCATGGCTCCCGTCCTGGAGCATGGTCACCTTGCCTATGGAGTAAGGCTCTCCGGGCGGATACACGAAGGGAAGATCGTTCCTGTTTATCCTGATGTACACGGGCCCCCTCCAATCCAGGAGGCAGTCCATCATCTTCTCAACTTCGATGGAATCCGCAGGGCAGAGCACGGTCATGTTCGGAAGGGCCCGCATGAGGGCGGCGTCCTCCACGCCCTGGTGGGTCTTTCCGTCACCGAAGTCGGAAAGCCCGGCGCTGGACCCGCAGATCCGGACGGGGAGGTTCGGAATGCAGACGGAATTGCGGAGCTGATCGTAGATCCTCCCGGAGGCGAACACGGCAAAGGAATGGATGAAGGGGATCATTCCGGCAAGGGCGAATCCCGCCGCGGTGGAGGCCATGTTCTGTTCCGCGATTCCCATTTGGAAGTAACGGTCAGGAAACTCCGCCTGGAACATGACGGACTGGGTGGATTTCCCGAGGTCCGCCTCCAGGGCCACGACCCGCCCGTCCTTTCTCCCCAGCCGGACAAGGCTGGTCCCATACGCGTTTCTCAGGTTCGGCGGCGTCATTGCAACCTCCTCCTGGATTCTTCTATTTCAAGGAGCGCCTTGTCGTATTGCTCGCGGGTCAGGGCGGCGTTGTGGAAGGTCGCCGTATTCTCGGCGAAAGATACACCCTTCCCTTTGATCGTTTCCGCCACGATCACGGTGGGAGCCCCCTTTTTCGCGGCCGCCTCATCCAAGGCATCGAGGACCGCGCCCACGTCGTGACCGTCCACGCTCAACGCGTTCCACCCGAACGCCCGCCATTTCTCCGGTAGGTTGGGGATGTCGAAGATCTCCTTCGTCGGGCCCGTGGCCTGGATCCGGTTTCGATCCACGATGCCGGTAATGGAATCCAACCGGTAGCGCGAGGCGGCCATTGCCGCTTCCCAGAGCTGGCCTTCGGCAAGCTCGCCGTCCCCCATGATGACGTACACCCGGGAAGGGCTTTTTGCGAGCCGCAGGGCGAGCGCCATGCCCACGCCTATGGAAAGTCCCTGTCCGAGAGATCCCGTGACCGCCTCCATCCCGGGCGTCATCATGTCGGGATGGCCTTGCAGTCTGCCCGCTAGGGTTTTCACCTTCCCCAACTCTTCCCTCGGGATGACGCCCAGCTCTACCAGGGCCGCGTATTGGATGAGAACGGAATGCCCCTTGCTGAGGAGAAAGCGGTCTCGGCACGGATCCCCCAACGCTTTGGCATCGAAGCGCATCTTGGCGAAGTACAGGGCCGCCACAATCTCGGCGAGCGAGCACGAACCGCCGAGGTGTCCCGCCTTGCCGACACCGATCATCCTCACGACGTCGGCCCTGAGGTCCCATGCGATCCTTTCGATCCGCCGAATCTCGTCAGGCTTTGCCATCCGTTTTCCTCCATGTCTAACCCTCGACGGTCCGCCCGCCAAGTGCCAATTGGTGTTCTCGAAACCAGAGTATCAGCTCGATCCGGCAAAGCCGGGTCAGCCTTCAGCCCTTCTGGATTCATGCTAGACATGTTTCCCAGCATTGTCCCGTGCGGAATTCCGAAGGCTAGTGAATATGCATTTCCTCTATGATTGATTGCACCACACTGCGGGACGTTGGAGTTCAAGGTGACGCAGAAAACTACTTCGGGAATCTTCTTCGAGCAATTCTGCGCACAAGATGGAGGGCGATGGGAGCAAATCGCCACTAAAGCGTCAGACGGTGTAAAGACTCCAGACTACGCAATCTTCCCAAAGGAGACGAAGGTCACCGGAATCGCGGTGCGGCAGTTCACGCTAGGAGAGAAGCAGCCCGGTGAGTTTGACATGTGGCAAGAGATCGGTTCGCGTGGCAAACGATGACGCGGAGTGCTCACGACCGGAGGAGATAGATTTATTGCCGCTGATGTTTCCTCCTGCCGACGTTTCCTTAAGAGACAGCGGCATCTCGACACACAGAAGCTACGTGCCCCAGAATGTCCGAATGTCCGAGGAGATTAGGACAATCGTAGGGACAATTCGGACAGGAAGTCAATGTTACGTAGGTTTTATGCGGCCAAAAGAATGGCTCCTCAGGTAGGACTCGAACCTACAACCCTCCGGTTAACAGCCGGATGCTCTGCCATTGAGCTACTGAGGAGTGGGAGCACGCTTGCTTGCGTGCTGAATTATCCACAAAAATCATATCAGAGGCGGCGGCGATTGGAAACACCGCACCGGCCTTAGCGGCGCATCGTCGCCGAATCTTGCTCAGTGGATCCCCTGTTCGTTCAGAAACGGTCCGTATTTCTTGTCCGTCTGCATGATGTGATCCGACAGCCACTTCTGCAGAAACGGCAGCAGCGTCGCACCCACGCCCAGGTTGCCGGCCTGAAAATCCTTCTGAAACTTGAGCACCTGCGCCACCAGCGCTGCGTGCTGGGCCCTGTGCGCCACGAAGTCCGGGTAGCCGCTCTTCTCCAGCGCCGCCTCTTCCTCGGCGAAATGGCTTGCCGTGTAGTCGATCAGCCGCTGCAAAACCTTGCCCACAACGTCCTTGCCGCGGCCCGCGCGCAGAGCTTCGTGCAGTTCGGTCACCGTGCGGAACAAAGTCCGGTGCTGGCGGTCAAAAATTTCGACTTTTACAGCGTATGCTTCCGTCCATTCAAATGCGGCCATTGGCCTCTTCCTGAAGTCGAACCCAGAGTTGGACGACCTTCGCTTCCACTGCCTCAGCGCAGCCTTCCGTCTCCACACTACGGACGCCCGCTCCGAGTGCCCAGATCACTGAAGGTCGTCCGTCCTGCCGAGAGGGTGCGTCCCTCACGCCGCCGTTCTGCTAACCTATTCCTCGGCGTCTCGTCCTCATTAGGAGTGAGGTGTTTATGCTGGGAGGTTCGCGTTTGCTGACTTTTTTCCTGATTCTTCTCATCGGCGCGGTTGCCTTGGTCTATGCCGAGGATTCCCGTGCCGGAGATTCCACCGCCCCTTCTATTCCGGCCGGTCCTCCGAAAGCCAAAGTCGCTCCGGTCGAGGACATTGTCCAAGGGCACAAAATCGTCGATCGCTACCGCTACCTGGAAAATCCCAACGATCCCGACACCAGGCTCTTCGTCGAGCAGGAACTCGCCTACACGCGCTCCATCCTCGACCCGCTTCCCGGACGCGACAAGATCAATGCCCGCCTCTCGCAATTGCTGGAGATCGGCTCCGTCGGCGCTCCGCAGATGGGTGGCAACTATTACTTCCATACCCGCCGCGAAGGCAATCAGAACCAGCCCATCCTTTATGTGCGCGAGGGCGTGAACGGCGGACTGAACGGCGACGATCGTGTGCTCGTTGACGTGAACAAAATGTCCGCCGACGGCACCGTTGCGCTCGACTGGTGGTTCGCGTCCGAAGACGGCAAGTACGTGGCCTATGGAACATCCGCCAGCGGATCGGAAGAGAGCACGCTCCATATCGTCGAGAGCGCGACCGGCAAGGTGCTGCCCGGTACCATCGAGCGCACCCGCTTCGCCAGCGTGGCCTGGATGAAGGATAGCTCCGCTTTCTACTACACCCGCCATCCCAAGAAAGGCGAAGTGCCAGCCGGAGAAGAGGTCTACCACGTCAAAGTTTTCTACCATCAGCTCGGAACCGATCCCGCCAACGATCCGCTCATCTTCGGCGAAGGCCGCAATCCGCAGGACGTTCCCAGCGTTACTCTCTCCGAAGACGACCGCTGGCTGCTGATTGATGTTGGCGAAGGCTGGACGAAGACAGAAATGTACTTACAAGATCTCCAGTCGAAAAATCCTCCCATCGAAATCACCACCGGCAAGAATTTCCTTTACGGCGCCGACTTCTTTGCGGGCAAACTCTACATCACCACCAACGAAGACGCGCCCCACTATCGCGTCTTTGTCGCCGACGCGGCCAACGCTAGGCGCGAGAACTGGAAAGAAATAATCCCGCAGTCGGACGCCGTCTTGCAGAACGCGAGCGTGACCGGCGGCAAGCTCCTGGCGCAGTACGAACACAACGCGACTTCCGAACTGAAGCTGTTCGGGCTCGACGGCAGCAAGCTCGCAGACATTCCTCTGCCGGCCCTCGGAGATGTTTTCAGCGCCTCCGGCCGCTATGACCGCAACGAAATCTTTTTCGGATTCGAGTCCTTCACCGTGCCACCCTCGATCTACCGCGTCGATTTGACCGCCGCTTTGGCCAACGCCAAGAGCGCGCTCTGGGCCAACGTCGACGCGCCCTCCATCGATTCTTCTGCCTATGACGTGCAGCAGGTTTGGTACAGCTCGAAAGACGGCACGAAAGTCCCGATGTTTGTCGTCGGCAAGAAGGGAATCGAGAAGAACGGCAAGAACCCCACCCTGCTGACCGGCTACGGCGGTTTCAACGTCTCGCTGAAGCCGGCTTTCAACCGCAGCATGTATCTCTGGATGGAGCACGGCGGCATTTACGCCGTCGCCAACCTGCGCGGCGGCTCCGAGTTCGGCGAAGACTGGCATCGCGCCGGCATGCTCGATAAAAAGCAGAACGTCTTCGATGACTTCATCGCCGCCGGCGAGTATCTCATCGCACAGAAATACACCGACAAAGATCACCTTGCCATTCAAGGCGGCTCCAATGGCGGCCTGCTCATGGGCGTGATGATCACGCAGCGCCCCGACCTGTTCCGCGCGGTAGTCTGCCAGGTTCCGCTGCTCGACATGCTGCGCTATCAGAACTTCCAGATCGCCAAACTTTGGATCCCGGAGTACGGCTCCGCCGAAGACGCCAAACAGTTCGACTGGCTCTACGCTTACTCGCCCTACCATCATGTGAAGCCCGGCCAGGAGTATCCCGCCATCCTCTTTATGACGGGAGATACGGATACGCGCGTCGATCCCATGCACGCCAAGAAGATGGCCGCGCTCATGCAAGCCGAAGCCAAAAACGGCGCCAGCCGGCAAAGGCCGATTCTGCTGCGCATCGAAACCAAGGCCGGCCACGGACAGGGCAAGCCCATAACCAAGCAGATCGAAGAAGCAACAGATAGGTACTCGTTCCTGTTCTGGCAGTTGGGGATCAAGCCCTGATAACTTGTCAAGCCCCCGCTGCGACGTTTTTCCCGCTAACTCGATGAATAGGCGGGGAAAATAAAATTGGAAAACTTGTCCGGGCCACCGGTCGAAATTGATATAATAGATACAGAGAGCAAAAATCAGATCAAGAGGGTGCGGACCATTCCCGCACCCTTTTCTAGTTTCGCGAGATAGAACACTTTGAAGCCTCGAAACACTAAAGGCGGAGAACTGAGAACTGAGAACTGGGAACTCCCACTAAGTCCTTATTCCGGAATACTTTACGAATAAGTCCTTAAAACTCAAAGACCTGGCAGGAATTTTTCCCTAAGCTAATGATTCCAAAAGACCATGGTGTCAGTTTTTTCGAAGTTCCCCCAGCGGCAAGACCATGATCGACCAGAGGATCGACGCGCTATAGCCCCGCGCAGTGCATCGGTATCCGCACCGGCATCTTGAGCGGGAACCCTGATAGGCAATACATCTCAACCAGTTTCGTAGAACGGCAAAATCTAAGTCTGCGGATGGGCGTTCGGCGCTTCACGCGGCCGACGAACGCATTCTCGAAGAAGTTTGAAAACCGCTGCCACATGGTTGCGATCTACCACGCGTATTACAATTTTTGCCGTGTGCATCAAACCTTGCGCGTTACGCCCGCTATGGAAGCGGGTTTGACAAGATCACATCTGGTCGGTGACTGAGTTGGTTTCTTTACTAGAAAGACACTCCCTTGCGGCCTAAAATTGGGGTAAAATAAGTACGGCGGTAACCTTCCAAATGGCCTGTCGTGCTATTATCCTCGGAGCTGAAATGCCTCTCGAAAAGGAACTCGCCACCTACGCACGGATGAAGGCTGATCTTCTCAAGGCATACGAAGGGAAGTTTGTCCTCATCCACACCGAGGAATTTTGCGGAGCCTACGATACCGCAGAGAATGCATATGCCGAAGGAGTCAAGCGCTTCGGCCAAGAGCCTTTTCTGATAAAGAAGGTCACTGTCCAAGAAGAAATATACAGAAATCAGGCCCTCTCCCTAGGGCTGTTAAATGCCCGTATTTAACTTCTTCCACTGGTCACAACAGCACGGATATACGCTGACTGGTAGCGGTGCGCTAGTCCAGGTGGAAATCTCTATTCCTGCTGCGCTAAAAGAACATCTCTCAGGAAAAGGACTCCCAATCCCTCCACCACAATCCGGCTTTGCGCTAATCGACACCGGAGCGTCTGCAACTGCCGTAGATCAATCTATATTTGATGCCCTCGGAGTCACACTGATTGACAAGATAAAAACCTCAACTCCACACGGGGAAGCTGAGTCTCCCATCTATCCAGCAAATGTCAATTTTCCTGGGCTTAATATCAGCGATATGCCGATGGAGAGACTCATCGGCTGCAATCTCAAGTGGAGAACAATCGAAGACAAAGAAGTGATTATGCTTGTCGGCAGAGACCTCTTACAGTGGTTTCTTATGGTCTATAACGGGAAATCGTCTGACGTGTTTCTCGCTTGGTGACTAGCAAAATTCAAAACAGCCGACTGCCGACATTCGGGAAGTCGTAGCGGGCTAGCCCTTGCCGTTCGGAGACCGAAGTGTCGCCCATCTAGCCGACCGCAGGTCTTCTCAGTCAGCCGCGAATCACCTCTGTGCGCCCCCGTGTCCTGTGTGGTTAAATGATCTCAGTGGCATCAGATCCGAAAATCCGCGTCCTGGTCGCGAAGCCCGGCCTCGACGGCCACGACCGCGGCGCTAAAGTGATCGCTCGCGCCCTCCGCGATGCCGGCATGGAGGTCATCTACACCGGCCTGCGCCAGACGCCGGAGATGGTCGTCAACGCCTCGCTCCAGGAAGACGTGCAGGTCATCGGACTCTCGATTCTCTCGGGCGCGCACAACGCCATCGTTCCGCGAGTGATGGACCTGCTGAAGCAAAACAAAATGGACGACGTGCTGGTGCTGGTCGGCGGCATCATCCCCGACCAGGATATCGAAGGCCTCAAGAAAATCGGAGTGGCCGGCATCTTCCAGCCCGGCACTCCCATGGACGACATCGCGAAGTTCATCCGCGAGCACGTAAAGCCGCGCCTTCCAGTCGTCCAATAGTGCATCATGTTCCCGTGTCCTCTCTCTTCTTTCGAATCGAGTCCGGCGGCCCGGCGCGCATCCTCCGTCTCACCTCGCCCGACGGCACCAACCGCCTCACCCGCGCCTGCGTGCTCGCACTGACCGCGGCGATCGAAGAACTCAAATACGAACTGAGAGCCGAGCTGAAAAAGCAACCGCTGATCGTCGCGGGCAATCGCCAATTCTTCTCCGTCGGCGCCGACCTGAACGAAATCGCCGCACTAACATTAACCGGCCCCGGAGCCTGCCAGTTCTCCGCCCTGGGACAAACACTCATGAACGCAATCGCCAGCTATCCCGCCCCCGTCATCGCCGCCATCGAAGGCCACTGCATGGGCGGAGGTCTCGATCTCGCGCTCGCCTGTCACCGCCGGATCGCCGCGCCCCACGCCGTCTTCGGACATCGCGGCGCCGCTCTAGGCCTCATGACCGGATGGGGAGGCACGCAACGCCTGCCGCGCCTGATCGGTAAGAGCAGAGCGCTGGAGCTTTTCATCGCCGCGGAAAAAATCTCCGCCGCCCGCGCTCTCGAAATCGGATTGGTGGATGCAATAGCCGCCGATCCCGTCGCCGAAGCCCAGCGTCAACTGCAACCGCCTCGCTGAACATCGGTGAAGATGCTCTACGGAACTACAGCACCAGCGACCAGCTCAGAAATGCCCACATCCACGCCAGGTTTAGGAGGCCAAGCGCCGTGACATAGAACCCGAGCTGCTTCCCATTCCAACGCTCGGCGTAAGCTCCCCAGACCAGAAACGCGGGATATACCATGAGCACATATCGCGCTGCCCCCAGCAGCGGACGCCCCGTGTACATCAGCATCTGCAGAATGACTGCCAGCGCGAAGGCTTTGTCCTCAATCCGCACTTCTCGCCGCAAGCTGATCACGGCAACCATGATGACCAGCCCCAGCTTGATCGCCAGCAGAGTATCGTGCTCGGTCACGATCAACCGCAGAGCCTCCCACAAACCCCTCCACGGCGGGACCATGGTCATGCCCTGATAGAGCCGGTAGGCTTCCACCACAGAAATTCGCCCCGACCACCGCAGCCAACCCCAATAGCTAAGCAATCCGAGAGGCGTCAACGCCACCAGCAGCGACCGCGCCTGGCGGCTGCGCAGCGCCATCACCGCCAGCGGGATGATAACCAGCACGCCCGATGGCCGCGCCGATCCCGCAAGCAGCCCGCAAACGGTTGCCGTTTCCCACCGCGCTTCACGCCCAAAGGCGATCGCCCACACCACCAGCGCCAGAGTCAACGATTCCGCGTAGCCCGCGAACAGCACGAAACTGGTCGGCCACACGCAGACCAGCAGCAGCATGCGGAGTCTTCCCACCTCCGATAATTCGCCCGCCAGGCGCAGCAGTCCCCAGAAAAAAAAGAATGCCGCCACGGTCGAGACCAGAAGCGCCGCTGCCATCGCTGGCATCGACCAACTCACCACCCGAATCGCCGCCGGATATAGCGGATAGAAAATCACTCCCGCCGGCAGATCGTATCCATGCGCCGCGATCCGCAGATACCAGAGCGTATCGAAGCGCTCCCAAATCCCGAGCAACGCATAATGAAGACCGTGCGGCGCCGGCAAATTCTCAGTGAGCGCGTTGCTGTGGATCAGCGCCGGATCCGGATGCAGAAACGGCAAGAACGCCGCTGCCATCGCCGTATAAAACACGCGCAGCGCCGCGGTTAGCGCCATCGCGATCTGCCAGTCTGGCCGGGATGAAAACTTCCGCAACATTTCTAGATTGTAGCGCCCGCCTCCTGCGCACCCCCCGCGCTCTGAATCGCCGCTCTGAATCGCCGCGCTCCGTACTTCGCCCGGCTGATATAGTAAGTAGTTTCGCAAGCTGTTGCGAACTCAGCCCTCATGCGCGAACGTATCGAATCCACCGCTCTCTCCATCAACAACGTCCTCCCCACGAAGGTCGACCCCAGCTCTCTCCGCTTCGAATCCAACATGCGCGCGCTCGCCGAGCTCGTCGCCCAGGTTCGCAACGAAGAGGAAAAAATCCGCGAAGGCGGAGGCGCCAAAGCCGCCGAAAGCCAGCACGCCAAATCGCGCCTCACCGCCCGCGAGCGCATCGACATCCTCGTCGATCCCGGATCTTTCTTCGAACTTGGCCTCTATGCCGCGCATAAGATGTACGAAGAATGGGGCGGCGCACCGGCCGCGGGCGTCATCACCGGACTCGCTCGCATCCACACCCGTCTGGTCATGCTCATCGTGAACGACGCCACCGTCAAGGCTGGCGCCTTCTTTCCCATGACCGCGAAGAAAGTCATCCGCGCACAAAACATCGCCATCGAAAATCACATCCCGACTATCTATCTCGTCGATTCCGCCGGAGTCTTCCTGCCTCTGCAAGAAGACGTCTTTCCCGACACCGACGATTTTGGCCGCGTCTTCCGCAACAACGCCGTAATGTCGGCCATGGGCATCCCGCAGATCGCCGCCATCATGGGCATGTGCGTGGCCGGCGGCGGATATCTCCCCGTGATGTGCGACCACGTCCTCATGACCGACGGCAGCGGCCTGTTCCTCGCCGGCCCCGCGCTGGTGCAAGCCGCCATCGGCCAGGTCGTTTCCGCCGAAGAATTGGGCGGAGCCGCCATGCACTCCGCCATCAGCGGCACCCTCGATTTCCGCGAGCCCAATGACGAAGCCTGCCTCGTCCGCATCCGTTCGCTCATCGACAAATGGGGATACCGCCGCCAGTCTCCCTTCGATCGCAAGAAACCCGTCGACCCGTCGATGCCGGCCGAGGAAATCTACGGCGTCTACGACGCCTCGCCCGCGCGCCCCTACGATATGAAGGAAATTCTCGCGCGCATCGTGGATGAAAGCCGCTTCGACGAGTACAAGCCCGAGTATGGCAAGACGCTGATCTGCGGCTACGCGCGCATTGGAGGCTTCGCCGTCGGCATCGTCGCCAACCAGAAACTCCACGCGCAGCAAACCGACCACGAAGGCCACAAGCGCATCGAGTTCGGCGGCGTCATCTACACCGAGTCCGCCGAAAAAGCCGCGCGCTTCATCATGGACTGCAACCAGAACCTGATCCCGCTCGTCTTTTTCCACGACGTAAACGGCTTCATGGTGGGACGCGATGCCGAGTGGAGCGGCATCATCAAGGCGGGAGCAAAAATGGTGAACGCGGTGTCGAACTCGGTCGTGCCCAAGATTTCCGTGATCATAGGCGGTTCTTTCGGCGCCGGAAACTACGCCATGTGCGGCAAAGCCTTCGATCCCCGCATCGTCTTCGCCTGGCCCACGGCAAGATTTGCGGTGATGAGCGGAGATTCCGCCGCCGGCACGCTGGTAGAAATCAAAGTGAAGCAACTGGAACGCGCCGGCAAGAAGTTGAGCGAAGAAGAAAGAAAAGAACTTTTGGATTCAACGAAGAGAACATACGAAGAGCAGACCGACCCCCGCTACGGCGCCGCCCGCTTGTGGATCGACAAAATCATCGACCCCATGGAAACGCGCCAGGCCATCACGCAAGCGTTAGAAGCCGCGTCGCTGAACCCCGACGTGCCCGAGTTCAAGGTGGGAGTGCTGCAAACATGACTCCATTTCCGGACCAATGCAGGTGACCATGCCAACATCGATGAGCGCACATAAAACAGAATTGTCATCCTGAGCGAAGCGAAGGACCTGCTTTCGTTGATTGCATCCATCATCGTTCGCGAGGAGCTAGCAGCCAAGAGCCAAATGCCAACGGCCGATTCCGTCAAACTCGTCGAATGTCCCCGTGATGCCTGGCAAGGTCTCAAAGGACAGATCCCTGCCGATCTGAAGACCAACTATCTCCAAGCGCTGATCTCCGCCGGATTCAAGCACATTGACGCCGTCAGCTTCGTTTCTCCCAACGCCGTCCCGCAGATGGCCGACTCCGAAGCAGTTCTGAAAGAACTCGACCCGCCCGACGACGTGGAAATCATCGGCATCGTAGTCAACGAAAAGGGCGCGCAGCGAGCGATTGCCACCGACGCCGTGCGCACGCTGGGTTTCCCCTACTCGATCTCGCCAACTTTTCTTCAAAACAATCAACGGCAGACTCTGGAAGACGCGATCGAAGAGCTGGAAAAGATCGAGAAGAAAGCCGACGAGGCCGGCCTCGACACCGTCGTCTACATCTCAATGGCCTTCGGCAATCCCTACGGCGACCCCTGGACCGTAGATGAGGTAGTCGAAGCCGTAGCCTTGCTCGAGTTGCAGGAAATTCGCACGATCTCGCTCGCCGACACCGTGGGCCTAGCGCCGCCGGAGAAGATTCGCGAAGTCGTTTCCGCGGTGATGTCGAAGTATGACTACCTCGAAATCGGAGTCCACCTGCACAGCCGCCCCGACCAGGCCGCAGCAAAAATCGTCGCGGCCTACGAAGCCGGTTGCCGCCGCTTCGATTCCGCCATCGGCGGTCTGGGCGGATGCCCCTTCGCGCAGGATGAGCTGGTTGGGAATATTCCAACTGAAACAGTAATCGAAACCCTGCGCGGCAGTGGCGCGCAATTGCCCCAAATGAAGCCGTTGGACGCGCTGCTGAGAGCGACGGCCGAGATCGGCGTGCGGTACAAGACTTCTCTCGCAGGATGATGTTCGTACAATAATAGGTTTGTCATCCTGTCTATAACCACGACGGCTCTGTCAACTGTTTTTTGGCGACACGAAGGCGCGAGCGCGGCAAGGACGGTGTTGCCGTTGCTTTTCCCTCTTCGTGGAGGGTTTTGCTTTTGCTGTTGCGGTTGCATGTGTCTAAGTCCAAGCCGCTCGTCTTTGCTTTGAATCATGCGTGGGTGCCGAATCCGGTCCCACTTACCATCTATTCGATCTTGGCGACCATGATTTCTCGTGCAAACTCTCCGCCGGGCCGTCTAGCCTTGCGGCTGGATCCGCAGAGAGGCGGGGTGCTCACTCAAACGGTCGGTCTTGCTGACCCCAGGATGACTCGAGCTACCCCGCATACGAACCAGTTCTGCATGCGTCTTTCGCGTCTTCAGCATCCAGAACATGCGCACCGCCAGTTTGCGTGCCACCATCACTTTAGCCACCGCTCGATGTTTCTTGCTCGCCAAGCGACGGTACTGCCGGTGCAACGCCTCATCGCCACGGACCGCAGTCTGCGCTCCCTGAATCAACAGCAGGCGCATAAAACTGCTGCCCTGTTTGCTGATCCCGCCCAGCCGCCGCCGCTCGCCACTGGAACTTTCCGACGGATTCAATCCCAGATAGCTCACCAGTTCGCGGCTGCGCTCGAAGCGTTCGATCGACCCGATGGTCAACACAAACCCCAAGCTGATCACCGGCCCGATTCCGGGATGCGTCATCAGCAGCCGCGCGTCGGCCCGCGCTTCCGCCGCTTGCTGCACGGCCCGGTCCAGACTTTCGCAGTCGCGGTCGAGCAGATCGAGCCAGCGCAACAGATCGTCCCTCCGCCGCGCCGTCCAAGGCTCCAGCGGAAGATGCTCCAGCAGTTCGCGTCCCGCCTTGGTCCACAACTGCCGTTTCTTCTGCTCGCCCTGGTTCATGGCAATATGCTGCAACTGGTTCTTCACCTGCGCCCGCATCCGCACCAGCTTGTGCCGGTGCATCAGCAGCTGGCGCTGGTCGCGCTCGGCCAGCGTGGGCACCCATCGCAGATCGGGAAAGTTGCCCTCCAGCAACAACCGCGCCATCAACTCCGCATCGCGCCGGTCGTGCTTCTGCTTGCGCGTTTCCCAAGCCCGAATCTTGGCCGCATCTCCCAGCCGCAATTGATGCCCGTATTGTCGCAGCCGCCGCTCGAACCACAGCATGTTGCCACTGCTCTCCACTCCGACCACCACGCCCGCCGGCAACGCGCTGTAGAACTCATCGAGTTCTTTGCCGGTGTGCGCGATCCAGCGATCGGCGAATACTTCGCCGCTCTCCGTGTCGATGCCAAAAACCTGCTGCCCACTCGGATGATAGTCACAGCCTATAATCAACATGACTGGCTCCTTTCGTCCCGAGCGCTTGGTCTTTAGACAACCTAAGTATCGGGCTTTGGGAGCCGTCGTGGTTATGAAATCAAGCGAAGCGAAGGACCTGCTTTTCGTTCGCGCCAGCGAGCCGCTGACGCGCCATTCGTCGAGCGTGTTCCAGAACCTCACAAACCCACTGTGACGCGCCGTACACCAAACTCGCGACAACTTTGTCATGCTGAGCGAAGCGAAGCACCTGCTTTCGTATGCGCCATTTCTACGTTTACATCCTATCCAGCAAATCGCGAGTGCTTTACACTGGCATCACGGACAACATCTATCGCCGCACCTGGGAACATAGGAACAACGTCAATCCCGGTTTTACCAGCGATTACAAAGTTCATCGTCTCGTTTACTATGAAACGTTCAAGTATGTCGGCAATGCCGTTGCTCGCGAAAAATCCATTAAAGGATGGTTACGGCGAAAGAAAATTGCACTGATTGAAGCAGAGAACCCCACTTGGGAAGACCTGAGTGAATCGTGGTTCGACGGAAAGCAGGTCCTTCGCTTCGCTCAGGATGACAAAGTGTTTGTTCACGACGAACACTTAAAAAGCAGCGCTCATACGCCTATTCTGGGCTTACGAATGAACTACAAAACGCTCCAACTCACTCTCGACTCGAACGTCGCCACCATCACCCTCAATCGGCCCGAGAAGCGCAATGCCATCAGCTACGAACTGATTGACGACCTGCTCCGCGCTCTGGACGAAGTGAACAACTCAACCGCCCGCATCCTGATCCTGACCGGGGCAGGGAAGGCCTTCTGCTCCGGCATGGACCTCGACAACCTGAAGGCCTTGATCGGCCGCACGCCCGAGCAGAATCTCGCAGACTCGCGAACCATGGTCGGCCTGTTTCGCGCGCTCTACGAATTTCCCAAACCGACGATTGCCGCAGTCAACGGTGCGGCCATCGCAGGCGGCACCGGACTTGCTCTGCTTTGCGATTTCACTCTCACCGTCCCGGACGCCAAGTTTGGCTACACTGAGGTCCAGATCGGATTCGTGCCCGCTATCGTCTCAACTTTTCTCCTGCGCCAGGTCGGTGAAAAGATTGCTCGCGACCTCTTGTTCACAGGTCGCATCTTCGATGCGGCGGAAGCCCTGAAAATGGGCCTGATCAACGAAATCGTTCCTCGGGAAAAGTTGCTCGACCGTGCCCGCGAACTCGCCACGCAACTGGCAGAGAACAGTCCGCTCTCGCTTTTTCACACCAAGCGCCTGCTCACCGATCACGCTCGCGCCGAACTCGACGCGCAAATCGAGGCCGCCATCCGCGAAAATGCTGGCATTCGCCAGAGTGCCGATTTCCGCGAGGGGATCGAGTCGTTCCTCGAAAAACGCAAACCAAAGTGGACGGGCCGATGAGCAACTCCGATACATCGATGTCGATCAATGTAAATCGCGCGGCGACGGTGAATGAGACTCGCATCCGCGTCCGCTATGCCGAAACCGACCAGATGGGCGTCGTCTATCACGCGAACCACTTCATCTGGTTTGAAGTGGGACGCGTGGAACTCCTCCGCCAGTTTGGCTTCAGCTATAAAGATATGGAGCGCGAAGACGATTGCTTCATCGCCGTGGTCGATGCCCAGTGCCGCTACAAGGCTCCCGTACACTATGATGACGAGGTCGTCGTGCGCACGTATTTGAAACATGTTCGGGAGAAAGTGATCCGCTTCGGATACGAACTGCGAAGGGCGGAAACAGGCGAGTTGCTGGCAGAAGGCGAGACCACGCACATCGTCGCCGACTCGCAAATGAAACCCCGCGCGCTGCCGGAGAAATATATGACCGTGTTCCGCGCCGCGATAGGGAGATAGTGGAGATAGGAAAGGGAGATAGGAAAGAAGGGTCCGATGCAAGAATTCCTCTACAGACTGCAACTGGTGCGCGGAGACCTGCTCCGCACGGGCCCGACGGAATCGGAGCAGGCAGTGGTGGCCGAACACTTCGCATATCTCCAGAACCTCAACGCGCAAGGCGTCATAATCCTCGTGGGCCGCACCCTGAATACCGACGAAAATGCGATGGGGCTGGCGGTCTTCCGCGCCGAATCCGAAGACGCCGCCCGCCAGATCATGAACGGCGACCCCGCCGTGAAGAAAGGCGTGATGACGGCAACGTTGTACCCGTTCAGAGTGGTCTTGCAAGGCAAGTGAAAAGCTCGAAGCCAGAAACCAGGAACGGCTCTTGAAAGCCCTGCGCATCAACGGAAACGATCTCACGCTTGAAGCCGTGCGCGAAGTAGCGCAGCCCGACGTGCGCCGGCCCGTCCTCCTCGATCCCGACGCGCGCGAGGCCGTCAACCGCGCCCGCGCCGTCGTCGACGCGCTCGTCGCCAATAATAAAATTTCCTACGCGATCACGACCGGCGTCGGCAAGCTGAGCGATGTGCACATCGCCGGCGATCAGATCCGCGAGCTGCAAGTCAACCTCGTGCGCTCGCACGCCGTCGGAGTGGGCGCGCCGCTTTCGATCCCAGACACGCGCGCCATGATGCTCTTGCGCGCCAACTCGCTCGCGAAGGGCAACTCGGGCGTGCGCGCCATCGTCATCGATACCATCTGCGAGATGCTCAATCGTGGCGTAACTCCGATGGTCCCATCGCAGGGAAGCGTGGGAGCGAGCGGCGATCTTGCGCCGCTGGCGCACCTGGCGCTGGCATTGATCGGTGAAGGCGAGTGCTTTGACGAAGACGAAAAAGGCGCGCGCATGGCAAGCGCCGAAGCGTTGAAGCGCGCGCAAATCAAGCCGCTGGTGCTCGAAGCGAAAGAAGCGGTGTCGCTCATCAATGGCACACAAGCCATGCTCGCCATCGGCACTCTGGCGCTGCTCGCCGCCGAGACGCTGGTCGATACCGCCGATGTCATCGGCGCGATGGCGTGCGATGCGCTCATGGGAACCATCGTCGCTTTCGACGAGCGCATTCAAAAGGCCCGCCCGCATGCCGGACAAATCAAGACCGCGGCGAACCTGCGCCGTCTGCTCGAATCGAGCGAGATCCGCGAATCGCATCGCGAGTGCGGACGCGTGCAGGACGCCTATTCGTTACGCTGCATCCCGCAGGTGCATGGCGCGGTGCGCGACACGCTCGCCCATTGCCGCGCGGTGTTTGAGACCGAAACGAACTCGGCCGTCGATAATCCGCTGGTGTTCGTAAAGAATCCGAAGGCGTCGGACGATGACGGCGAAGGCGACGGCGAAGGCGACGTGCTCTCCGGCGGAAACTTTCACGGCGAGCCGCTGGCGTTCGCGCTCGACTTTCTCGCGATCGCTTTGAGCGCGCTGGCCGGAATCAGCGAGCGGCGGCTGGAACGTATGGTGAATCCCGCGCTCAGCGAAGGGCTGCCGCCATTTCTCGCGCCGGGCGCTGGAATGAACTCGGGCTTCATGATGCCGCAAGTGACCGCGGCGGCGCTAGTCAGCGAGAACAAAGTGCTGGCCCATCCCGCGTCGGTCGATTCGATTACCACCTCGGGGAATAAGGAAGACTTCGTTTCGATGGGCATGACCGCGGCGAACAAGCTGAAGAAAGTAGCGGAGAACACGCGCAACACGCTGGCCATCGAGGCCATGGCGGCGGCGCAGGCGATTGACTTCCTCGCGCCGTTGAAGACTTCGAAGCCGCTGCAGCAGGTGCACGCGGCGATCCGGGCGGTGTGCGCGACCATGGAGAAGGACCGAGCTATGTACCAGGATTTCGCGCGCCTCGCAGAATTGATTGCCAGCGGGAAGCTGGCCGAGGGGGTTCGATAGGAAATTTGCGATAGGAACTCCGGGAAATAGCTGCTGCCGCGTTTTCACAAACTCTCATCTATGTTCACATGTTGGAGACTGGCCGTACGCCCTAAGAGTGTTTGACACAGGCGATATTGTTGGAAACGCCGTTTACAGCCTGCTAGCCGATGCGTTAGACTCAACAGGCTCGCGCCTCAGCCCCCAAGGCGCAGTAAAACGGTCTCGAGGTTATCGCGTATGTTCTGCTCTACCCGAAGCGGAATGGCGGCGAGGACCGGATCGAAAACCACCTGAAGAAGCCGTGAGAAAGCAAGATTTGGAGATAGTTCCTTAAGGACCAGAATATGCCACGAAATCGTCAAGGGAATCGCTGCATCGGCACTGCCGTTCTTGCTGTTCTCGTTTTCATCAGCGCCAGTGCACTGCTGGCTGTGGGCCAGACGGCGGTCACGACCTATCACTACGACAACAACCGCACCGGCTGGAATCGGAGTGAGTCGGTGCTGACGCCTGCCAACGTGGGGAAAAGGACGTTTGGTCTGCTGCAGACCGTGAAGCTCGATGACCAGGTGGATGCGCAGCCGCTGGTTGTGCCGGGGGTGCTAATCACCGCCGGAAGCTATCAGGGCACGCACGATGTGGTTTATGTGGCAACGGAAAACAACTCGGTGTATGCCATCGACGTGCACACCGGGACGGTGCTGTTGAGTCCGAATTTCGGAACGCCGGTGCCGTATCCGTTGGGATGCAGGAACAATGGGCCGAATGTGGGGATCAACTCGACACCGGTGATCGACCCGAGCAGTAACACGTTGTACGTGATCGTTTATACGCAGTCTCAGAGTGGTAAGGCCTACACGCTTCACGCGCTCGATCTGGGAAGTTTGACTGACAAGGTGACCCCTCAGGCGGTGACCGCATCGCACACGCTGAACAATGGAACGACATTCAACTTCAACGCGACATACCAGCGGCAGCGGCCGGCGTTGTTGCTCGCGAACGGCAGCATCTATGCTGGGTTTGGCAGCTTTTGCGATCTGAGCGCGAATCTATCGCGGGGCTGGCTGCTGGGGTGGACGGCGGGGTCGCTGACGCCATTTCCGTCGAACCAGCTCAACGACCTGCAGGCAACTAACAAGGATTCCTTCTTTCTGTCGTCAATCTGGATGTCAGGCTACGGACCGGCGACCGATGATGAGGGCAACATCCTGTTCGTAACCGGAAACTCGGATGCTGGCACGTACGACGGCGTCACCGACATTCAGGAGAGCGTGGTCAAGATTTCGAATACCCTAACGACGGTGCTTGACCTGTTTACCCCGGATAACCAGGAGAGCCTGGATCAGGGGGACGTGGATTTCGGCTCGGGCGGGGTGCTGGTGCTACCTGATCAGCCGGGATCGATGCCGCATCTGGCGGTGGCGGCGGGCAAGTATGGAACGATGTTTCTGATGAACGAAGACAACCTGGGTGGTTACTCGCCGACGCAGAATAATGTGCTGGGCAGTTACTCGGTGGGCGGTTGCTGGTGCGGCGAGTCTTATTATGTGGATCCGACGGACGGAGCCGGACGGGTAGTAAGCAGCGGCAACAGTACAGTGGAAGTCTGGAAGGTGCTGACCTCGCCCCAGGTAGCATTAAAGCAGGTTTCGGCGTCCGGGTATATAGGCGGTCAGCAGGATCCGGGATTCTTCACGACGATCTCGTCGAACGGCAATGCCAATGCAATTATTTGGGCGCTGTCGCGTCCGCAGAACACGACGAAAGCGCCGCTTAGTCTGTTTGCGTTCAATCCGGACGGAGGCAAGAAAAAAACCGCGATGAAGCAGTTGTTTAGGAAAAAGGCGGGCGCGTGGCCGAATCTGGGCGGCAACGCGAACCTGGTTCCGGTAGTGGCAAACGGCCAGGTCTTCGTGGCCAGCAACAAGCAATTACAGATCTTTGGATTGCTCGGGGGCCAGACGAAGAACAAGTGAGTGAAGCGCGAAGGCAAATGCCCAGGTGAACTCCGCCACTGTGCTTCGGTGGCGGAGTTTTTTTGCACGGCGGGTTGAATTCGGCTCTTGCTTAAGCGGACTTGCCTGCCGACCCATCCAACCCGAGCTCCCCCGCGATCCCCTTCATCGCTTCAATGCAGAAAGCGATGTGCTGTTCCAGATCCACACCGAGGTCGGCGGCGCCGGCGACGATGTCTTCGCGGTGGACGCTGCGGGCGAAGGCTTTGTCTTTCATTTTCTTCCGGACGGACTTGGCTTCGACTTCGGCGACCGATTTTCCCGGTTTGACGAGAGCGCAGGCGGTGATGAATCCGGCGAGTTCATCGCAGGCGAAGAGGGTCTTTTCCATGGGTGAGAGGCGCGCGACGCCGGTGTACTCGGCGTGCGACATGATGGCGCGGCGCACGTCTTCGGAGTAACCGCGTTCCTTCAGAATCTCGCTGCCTTTGTAGGGATGCTCTTCGGCGGTGGGGAATCTCTCGTAATCGAAATCGTGGAGAAGTCCCACCATGCCCCACAATTCTTCGTTGGCTCCGGCTTGGCGGGCGTAGGCGCGCATGCAAGCTTCGACGGCGAGTGCGTGCTTCCTAAGATTTTCCGAGGGGGTGAACTCAGTTAGTAAACACCATGCGGTGTCGCGCTGATTCATGGTTTGTCCTGTCTTCCGCCGGTCTCCGCCGCTCAATTATAGTTCTGTTTGGATAAACGCTTTGTTTTCTCGCACTTTTGTCTTGACTTTCATAGGCCCAATGCAGCAGATTACCCTGTAGTTGGCTTTGAGAGTAGCCCCCCGCTCTGGCACTCGCAAAACCTGCATGGCTACCACACTAGCTCCCGTGGACTCACGGGAAGTCGTACGATGCGACCGTTGTTTGTTGGTGCAATTCCGCACATCAAATAGTCTCTGCCGCCGTTGCCATCTGCCACTGGATGAGGACGAGGCGGAAATTGCCGCTATGGCTCCGGCGCCAGAAATGTTGCCGGTTCATGTCCATTCGAATGGGCGCGGGCATCTAAAGCTGGCGCACTCGATCCGATCGCTGCGCCTGCACAATGGCTTGAGCCAGCGGCAACTGGCGCTGCGCATGTCGGTGCCGCGGACTTACGTGTCGAAAATCGAAAACGAGAAGGCGACGCCTACGCTGTCTTCACTGGAGCGACTGGCGAAGGCGCTCGAGGTCAGTGTGCCGGATCTGCTCTCCGGTGGAGAACGGAACCGGCAGGAGGAAGTTCGCGAGTTGATGGAAGATCGGTTCGTGGTCGAAGTTTTGCCGTATCTGTCACAGTTGAACGGGATGCAGATGTCGAGCATTCTGGCGCAGGTGCGGGACTTGACGGTGCGGCCGCGACGGAGTGCGTAAGCGGGAGGCGCGGCAAGCCGCGCCTCTGATGAGGTTAGAGGTCAGATTGCAGAGGTGAAAACCCATCGCACAAGCGACCTCACCTCTTCAATCTGACCTCTAACCTCTGACCTTCCCTATAGCACGGCGGGTGGGCTAGCAGGCTAGATTTTTTATCCGGGCACACAACCAACTGGACAGCCGGGGCCCTCGGGCTCCGGCTTTTTTGGGGCGCGCGGCCGATGACGATCTACGGCAAGTCGGCAACCTGCAGACGCTTGCACAATGCAGGCGGTGTGTGTGCAATAACTTGCATGTCGTAGAGATATTTTTTTGAGGATGTGTTGTTTTTTGCTTGACCAGAGCTGCTGAACGAAGTAACTTCTTTCCACCCTTCGAAAGCTGGGAAAATGGGACCCAGCTAGAATCCTTTGGTGAACAGGAAAAACTTCAATGAAGATCTCTCAGATCTGTGCCTTGGTTATGCTGCTGGTAGTGGTGTCGGCGATGGCCTTCGCCGACGGGATCAAGGATCCTACAGTCATCGTTAAAGGCCTCTCGGGTAACTCCGACGGCCGCGCCGACGGATGCGAGTACACATGCGCCAAGTTGTTTTTTAACTTCACGACTCCCGCGAGCGAGCCTGGAACTCTGGATTTCACAAATGACACCAGCGTGACGTGGACTTCGCTGACCCTGGTCGAGCGTGGGAACAGTGTGCCCCTTGCCGACATCACTTGCTTTACCTCGTCCATTTTTACGAACTGCACGAGAGCGCTGTCGGGCCACGGCCCGAACGGCCATCCGGAATTAATTTTTTCGGGCGGTACGGGGATCGCTCCCGGTTCGAACTTCGCGATAGGCTTTGGATGCAAGGGCGGCTGCTGGCCGGGCGGGGTGTCATTTGGCGGCTACGCAAACAAGCCTAACGGCCTTGCCGCTCCGGAGCCCGGCACGATTGCACTCATGACGACGGGATTGGGTGCGCTGGTTTCGCGCCGCAAGCAGTGGAAGAATCGCTCCCAGGCTTAGGCTTGCACGCTTAGTGGTTCTTTTTCGAGAACTGATTCACCAATTGTGAGAACTGTGGCAGGGCCTGGAGCTTCTGAAGCTCGGGATCGTTCCAGGCCTCCTCCGCGGAGTGTGTGGTTCTCCTGGTCGCACAATTTGTCGTCTACCAATTTGACTTGACCGTTTCAGTCTAGCGGGATAGTATACCGCCCCGAGGTGCAATATGACCGACATAGATCGTCTGCAAAACCTACTGACTTCGGACCCCGCGCAGCTCACTGATCTTGTGAACGACCCCGTCAAGTTTCTTAATTCACACGGAATTGGACGTACGGACGAGATACTTTCGCGAATCGAACTCCTGAAGAGCGCTGCGGACCTCTCCCTCCCGTCGCACCCCCAGATGCCGCAAGTCGTCATCCGTTCCCAAATGCCGCGAGTCGTCCAGCCAGGTGAGCGTCCTTAAGGAATGCCGGACACCTTAGATGGCTTGCAAGTTCGGACGGCAGACGCCTTAATCATAGTGCCGCCGTGGGGGGATTTTACTGTACCTTCGCTTGGGGTTCACACCCTGCAAGCTAGTTCTCGGCAGCGCGGCCTTAGTGTTTCGGTTTTCTATGCCAGCGTAGTTTTCGCGCGTCAGTTCGGCGCAAAATTGTATTCAGCTCTAGCGCAGTCTGCGCCCACCCTGCTCTTGGGTGAGCGCGTGTTTAGCGCTGCGGCGTTTGGATTGCCGCATCTGGGCACAGGTCAGGAAGGATTGCAGAGGTTTCTGACTCCCTCCAGAGATCAGCAGAGTAGCATTTACGAGAACGAGTTCGACCCCTGCTTGACTTATGATCTGCTGGGACAAATGTCGCAATATGCCCATTCATTTTGTGATGAGGTCTGCCGATATGTGCTGTCGCTACGGCCCCGCGTCGTGGGGTGCACTTCAACCTTTCAGCAGACCGCAGCGAGTGTCGCCATTCTGCGGCGGATCAAGCTCGCCGATCCGAAGATCGTCACCGTGATCGGAGGTGCGAACTGTGACGGTGTTATGGCGGAGTCCATACGGGCCTTATCGCCGCATCTGGATTACGTTTTTTCGGGCGACAGCGATGTGACGTTCCCGGATTTCCTGGAAGGGGTCATGGGAGGCCAGGAATTGCCGCTGCGGAGGGTTATCCGCGGAAGCCCATATGATCGACTCGATGATTCGCCTGAGCCTGACTTCGATGAATTCTTCGATCAGATTGCCCTCCTCAGTGACTTAGAGACAGAACAGGTAGGGGTGGCTTACGAGACGAGCCGCGGCTGCTGGTGGGGAGAGAAGCACCATTGCACGTTCTGCGGCGTCAACGGTTCAGGAATGCGGTACCGGCAGAAATCGGCTGACACAGTGATCCGGGGATTTTCAAGGTTGAAGCTTCGTTACCCCGGCCGACAGATAAGGGTCGCGGACAACATAATGCCGCACTCCTATTTCAATTCTGTAATTCCAAGGCTGCCCGCCGAAGTTCCCAGCACGTCAATTTTCTACGAACAGAAAGCGAATATTACGTTCTCGCAGATGAAGGCCTTGAGGTGGGGCGGGGTCACCGAGATCCAGCCGGGCATCGAGGCTCTCTCTTCCCCTCTGCTGTCCCTCATGAAAAAAGGGGTTACGGCTCGACAAAATGTTGCCTTACTGCGTTATGCGAGAATGCTTGGTGTAAATACGCATTGGAATATTCTGTACGATTTCCCAAATGACAACGAGGCGGACTATGAGCAGACACTGACCCTCATACCTTTTCTATATCATTTGCAGCCGCCGGTGAGTTGTTCGCTGCTTACAATTGAACGCTTTAGCCCGTATTTCTCCGACCCGTCCATCTACAAGATAGGTTCTCTTACACCTTTAGAATCGTATGGTTCCGCATTTCCGCAGGGCGCAGATCTGGATGGCTTAGCGTATTTTTTCAGAGGGGAATACGACAGCGTTTACCGCCGCCGACCGGATGTGGCGCGGGAACTGCTGGCGTCGATAGGGAAGTGGCGCGAGTTGTGGAACACTGACGGCCGAGTTCCATTTCTGCTGGTTACACCATGGAAAGAAGATCAATACATGCTGACCGACACACGGTGGAAGCACGCGGCCCCAAAGGTTGATTTCGTTGATCATCATAAAGCACGAGCCGCCCTAATGGGCGGCCCGCCCAAGTCATCCGCCAGCCTAGATTGGGCTGTACGGAGCGGCTACGCCGTGGAGTTAGATAAGTGGGTTGTTCCCTTAGCGACCGCAGACGTAGCAACTTTTGAGTTGTTCCAAGAGGCGACCCTACGCGGACCTGGAAGCCAAGGGAAAGAATTGCTCGTCCTGCAGTGAGATCTGAGCGCGACGCTGCGCTAGCGGTTATTGTTCTTGAATTCATTGATCAAGCGTGAGAACTCCGGGAGAGCTCGCAGCTTGGCAAGCTCGGGATCGTTCCAGGCCTCCTGCGCAGGATAGCCCCTCTCCAATGCCAGCCGCAGTGCTTTCAACGCCTCTTCCGGCTTCCCGATCATTGTCTTCACCTGGACTTCCTGGTACATCGCATTCACTTCATCGGGACTAATGGCGCGGGATTGCTGCATGTACTGCAGCGCGTTGGCAGCATCGCCCTTCTTAGCGTAGAGGAGCCCGAGATCGCCCATGATACTAGCGGATCGCGGGTTCACCTGCAGCTCCTGGAAAGCAAGTGCGATGGCTTTGCCATAGGCGACTGCGGCCTGGTCAGAGTGGCCCGACCAGCGGTAGGCGTCGCCAAGATTGCCTTGAAGCTCTTCGTCGTTTGGGGTGATCGCGACCGCTTTTTCATACATCTTCGTGGCCTGATCGTAGTTTTTCAGGAAGAAGTAAGCAGTGCCCAGGTTGTTGTAAGTAATCGCGTCAGGGGCGAACGCAAGAGCCTTCTGAAGTTGAGGAATGGCCTCACCCCACTTGCCCTCGCGCAGATAGGCCGAGCCGACGTTTGCGTACCCCGTAGGGTTATCCGGGGCAAGCTCGATAACCTTCTGATATTCGGGAAGCGCTTTGGCGTTATCGCCGAGCCGCCAGTAGGCATTACCGAGGGCATTATGATTCGCCCAATAATATGGGTTGGCAGCGATCGCCTTCTGGAAGGCGGCGATCGCTTCAGCGCTTTGACCGCTGCGGAAGTAGGCGTCACCCAGGCTGCGATTGGCTTCATCGGAGTTTGGAGCCAGCGCCAAAGCGCGTTTCAGTTCCGTGATCGCCTGGGTACTCTGCCCGGTGGCGGCGTAGACGCTGCCGAGCGATATGAGGACTTCGGGCAGGTTGTTGGAAAGCCGCTCGGCCTGCTGCGCCGACAAAGTGGCTTTTTGCGCCCAGACACCCTCCTTGGTTTCACCATACATGCGGAGGCTGGAGTCGGCGAGTCCAGTGTAGGCCAGAGCGAAGTTGGGGTCTTTGTCGATGGCCTGTTCGAACAAGCCCACAGCCTGGCGATAGGCGTCCTGGCTGTGACCGTTGCGCAGGGTGTTCCGTCCCTGCAGGTAGAGGTCGTACGCCTTCACGTTCTCCGTCGGGTGGGCGCCGACGCGGGCCTGCTCTTCATCGGTCGGCTTTAGGGCAAGGGCAGTGGCCACGGCGCCGTAGATCTGGTCTTCGAGGGCGAGCACATCGCCCGGAGCGCCCGGGAATTCCTGGCTCCAGGCGCGCTCGCCGGTGGCGGCATCGTCGAGACTGAGGGTGACGCGGAGCTTGTCGCTATTGCCCTGCACACTGCCCTGCAACACCAGGTTGACGCCCAGTTCGTGCGCGAGTTTGGAAAGAGGCAGATCCTTGGCCACCGCTTTCTCGACCACGTCAGAGGCTGCCACGTGGACTTCCTTCAACTGAAATAGCTTGGCGGCGAGAGCTTCCTGAATGCCCTCGGCCACATAACCCAGGGCCTTCGGATCGCCGATCTGTTTCAGCGGCAGGATCGCAACATACTTTCCCTGTTTTAGCGAGGGGATGCCTTGCGCCGTTTCGCCGGACGACGTTCCTGGGCGATTCAGGAGCGTGCGCCCGGCAAACGTCGCCAGCGCGATGACGAGCACGGCTCCGGCGATCCACATCCAGGTCTTTCCCGGAAGATCGAGGCTGAAGCGCGACGGACGCACGACCGGATGCGCAATCATCTTCGACAGGGTTTCGGCGCTGATGTTGGGGTTGGCCTCCCAAGTCGCCAATTGCTGCAACAGTTCGACGGCGGAGTGATAGCGGTTGGCCGGCTCGCGCTCCAGGCAGCGGCTAACGATCGCGCTCAGCGATTTGGGCACCGAAGCGTCAACGTCGGAAGCAGAGCGCGCATCCTCGCGCGTACGCTTCATGAGGCTGGCGATGGCAGTGTCGGACTCGTAGGGAGCTTTTCCGGTGAGCAGTTCGTAGAAGATCAGGCCAACGCTGAAAATGTCGGAGCGCTGGTCGAGCGTAGTGCCCAGAGCTTGCTCGGGCGACATGTATTCGAGCGTGCCGACGATGGCGCCGGTCTGGGTCAGGCCGGAATCGCCGAGCGAGCGCGCCAGGCCGAAGTCCATCACCACGATGCGGCCATGCTTGTCGCGCATGATGTTTTGCGGCTTCAGGTCGCGATGGATCACGCCTTCGGAATGGGCGGAGTCGAGCGCGCGGCAGACCTGCTCCACCACCGCGATGGCTTCCTTGGGCGAGAACTTTCCCGCGCGGCGCAATAGCGTTCGCAGGTCCTCGCCATCCACGTATTCCATGCTGATGAAGCGGACGCCCTCGGCCTCGCCCAGGTCGTAGATGCGGACCACGTTCTTGTGCGTGATGTTGCGGGAGAGAATGAGCTCTTGCTTGAAGCGCTGGAGGATTGCGGGATCGGTCGCCAGTTCGGGACGGATGACTTTGAGCGCGATCAGCCGGTCGAGTTCGCGGTCGCGCGCCTTGTAGACGGCGCCCATGCCGCCCTGCCCCAGCACGCTCAGGATTTCGTAGCGTCCACCGAAAAGCACTCCCGGCTGCAGACCCTGAAAGGCGGAGATGTTGCCGGTTGAAGGTGTTGAGGGCGAAGACGGGCGAGCATAGGGAATCGCCGGCGTCGCGCCCGGAATCGCGGTCCCGTGCGGCAAGGTGGGAGCGTCGGAGAGCGGTGCGTTGGAAAGAGGCGGAGGTGTCTGAGCTGCGGCGCCAACAAAATCTCCGGACGCACGCGTACCCGGCATCGTCGGGCCATCGGAATCATTGCCCCTGCGTTCGCGCTCATCCATTAGGTTGCCCGAATTCCCCGGATTCGGAGAGCCAGCGAGGGAGCGCGCCTTCGATCCCGCGACAAAGGCGGCATTTGCCTCAGGTTTGTCGAGGGGATTCGAGGATCCAGCACTCCGATAACCCACCGAGTATACCCCGGAAATCGCTTTTCAGAAAAGCGCAACCGAGTTTCGGGTAGTGTCCTGATTGCGGGCCGTTGCGCAAGAGCTGGGCTAGTATAATTGCCCGACGGAGGGAAAGGAATGCGAAAAGCGGTCCGGCTTCTGGTGCTTTGCGCCTTGGTGCTCTCGCCGGGGATTTTGCTTGCAGGAGAGCGCTTCGACGGCAAGTGGCTCACTACTCTCACATGTCCTGAGAAAGGAAAGACCGAGGGCTACACCTGGAAGTTTCCCAGCGTGGTCAATGCCGGCAAGTTCCGCGGAGAGCACGGCACCGCCGGGGAACCCGGCTACCTGCTGATCGAAGGCTCAATTGCGGACGACGGCGCCGCCAAGCTGTCTGCCACAGGCATTGTCGCCTCCAGGAAATATGCCCGTGGAGTCTTCACCTCAGAGGGTACGGATTATAGCTACAACATCAAGGCCCAGTTCCAGGATACGCAGGGCACAGGCACCCGCGACAAAGGCCTCGGCATCGTGGGCCGCCCCTGCACGTTTGACTTCGTGAAGCAGGAGGCCACGAAGTAGATTGGTGGACGCCGGGCTGCGAGGTGCTCCTCGATCGGCCGAGCCACCAGCGCCATGAGATGCTCGCCCGCGCGCGTCTCGGCAGTGCCGTCATTTGTCTTCCCGCCGCAAGCTACTGCACCGCGTTTCCGTATGTCGGTACTCCTCCCTGCACCAGGAAGAGCAGGGTTTGTCCGCGGGACGACCAGTCGCTTTGCGGATACTTCGAGATTAACTCCTGGGCGAGCGAGATAGCCAGGCTCTTCGATTGGTCGGACTTCTTGGGTTGTTCTTCCGTCTTATAAATCTCGATCAGGGCGGCTCCGCGAGAAGCGGCGTTGTACAGCGCCTCGGGAGCGGCCGGAGATTCAGGGTGTTCCTTTGCGTACTTTTCGTAGATGTCGGCTTCCTTCTCGGGGCACTTGGAAGATCCCTGCCAGTCTCCGCAGAGTTTATTGTCGATCAGGTGGAAGGCGGCGAGTTGGGCCCACTTTGTGTCCGGGAATTTCTTCATCACCTGCTTCATGATCTGCTCGTCGATGCCGCTAAGGTAGGGTTTCTTCTCGCGCGCGGAGGGGCGGGACTGCAAGTCGGATTTATCGATCTGCCATTGGATGTCGGCCGCGCGGTACAGGGCTTCGGCGGCAAGGGGAGCGGCGGGGAAGATATCGTAGACGCGGCGATAGAGACGCAAGGCGTCCTGGGCAGCGCCGCGGCGTCCGTGGCGTCGGCTGGCCTCGTCTTCGGAATCGACGGCGGCGCCGAACAGGATGCGGTCGCCGTTCGGAGTGGACGCCCAAACCACGCCGGTATCGAGCACCCAGCCGCTGATGGTTTTGCCCTCGTCCTCGTCCTCCAAAACGAACGCGGAGTCGGGAGCCAGCTTGGAGCCGAGTAGAGCTTCGACGTGCAGCCAGTTGCGGCTCTTGTCGAGAAGAATCAGTTCCCGCCCGCGTTCCACCTCGCCGAGCTTGTTGGAAGTGGCGTCGGGAGAGATGTAGATGATGGCCTCGCGCACCAGGCTGCCGCGATCGGCGGCCAGCAGCAGGGAGTTTCCCATCAACACCAGGGCGGTCAAACACAGAAGCTTGGTAATCGGTTTCATGGTAGTGTTCGTCTCCGGATTCGAGGGTAGCATGCTGGTAAGATGCGTGGAATGGGCGCCGCGGGCTGAAGTGGCAGGCGAGGCAAGGCGGTAACCGCTTTAAGCAGCCGGTGGTGAAAATCCGATCTTCGGCCTAAGCCTTTGAACGCGCTCTCATAACGCAGCGTTTTCCGGCACGCCTGAAGGCGTGTCCGGACACAAACCTCGCTTGCGCCACAGGTTGTCAAGCCCATGGCTGCAACACTTAGTAACCTCTGCCAAGGTACCCGGCTGCACTTCCACGTAACCGTCATATTTGTAACCGCGGTGATCTATACATCTTCCCAGCTTGAGATAGTCTTAGAGTTAGAAACGAAGGAGATGGAAAACCGGCTCATCGTCTGATGGACACGGCCTGGACAGTTCTTTAAGCACACACTTGTCCGCATCAACCTTTCAATAACCTGCCAACGAACGCCGTTGTTGAGACGCCCAGAAAAAGGTCTTTCAACAGCCACTAACCGATCCATCTCCCAAATTAACGAGGAAACCTGATATATGAAGTTGTTTTCGGCGGCCACTCTCACTATGTTGCTCATTTTAGCAAGCCTCGCTCCGGCTCAGATCAAGCCGGCCAGCGGGAAGGTATTTACTCCTGATTCCAGCATTGAAATGAGCAGCGACATCGGGATGCGCGCTCACACCAATATCCACTTGTTCCTGCCCACGAAGCCCCTGGAGGATGCGCGGTCGTTCGGCGCGCCGTATTCCGGCTATGCGTATGAGACGCCGGCATCGCTGGCCTGCGTTTATGGCCTAGTCAAGGTGGTTGCCGGTTGCGAGCCAGGTGCGGTGACTGCGAACCCCACGGGCGGCACTAGGATGATCGCCATCGTGGATGCCTACGATGCCCCGAAAGCCGCCAGCGATCTGGCAAAATTCTCGACCCAGTTCGGATTGCCTGCGGCGAACTTCCAGACCGTCTATGCCAGCGGCAAGAAGCCGCAGTACGACGCCGGATGGGAGCTTGAAGAATCATTGGATGTTCAGTGGTCACATGCCATGGCTCCCGAAGCCCAGATCGTTCTGGTCGAAGCCGCTTCCAACAGCTTCGCCGACCTGATGGTTGCCGAGGACATGGCGAGCAAAATGGTCAATGCTGCCGGTGGCGGAGAGGTGTCCAACAGTTGGGGAGGAAGCGAGTTCTCCGGCGAGAAGGCGTACGACTCCCATTTCGTCAAACAAAATGTCGTATTCTTCGCGTCTACTGGAGACAGTCCGGGCACGATCTGGCCAGGCACTTCTCCGGATGTGGTCGCGGCGGGTGGAACAACCGTGCGCCGCAATCCGCTGACCGGCCAGTTCCTGTCCGAATATCCCTGGGATGCGGCGGGCGGCGGTGTGAGCGGGGTCGAAGCGCGCCCCAGTTACCAGAGCAAGATCGCTTCCCTGGTCGGCAATCTCCGTGGCGTTCCTGACCTGTCTTTCGATTCCGATCCCATCACCGGCGTTTGGGTGCTCGATACCAATGCGGGTGGGTGGTACATCCTGGGCGGGACAAGTGTAGCTTCGCCTTCGCTGGCCGGAATCGTTAACTCGGCTGGCAGCTTTCACGCCTCCTCCAACGCGGAGTTGGCGGTCATCTACGGCAACCTCGGCGTCACCGCAGATTTCCGCGATGTCACGGCCGGCTACTGTGGTCCGTACGCGGGCTACTCCGCGGTCGCGGGGTGGGACTTCTGCACCGGCGTAGGTGTCGTCAATGGCAAGGTCGGGAAGTAATTCTGATTCCCAAGAACGGCCTACTCGTTTTCGGGTAGGCCTTTTTTCTTGCTAAGACCGTCTCGCTAAGACTGTTGCTACCCTTCTGGCGCCACCCCCTTGATTCCAAGCTGCCCCACGACCACTACTTGATTGCTGTTGACAACTACGCAACCGGTGCTGTACACGATGGTGTCTCTTCAGCGCCGCACTTCTGCGCGGAGATTGCCATGCCCAATTCCAACTACCAGAACTCGCACCGTGCCAAGGCCCGCCCATGATGTCCCGCGGCGCCGCGCAACAAATTGGGATTCGCGACCTCAAGAGCATCGACGACCTCACCCAGTTGAAAGCGGTCGAGAAAGAAGTCTGGGGGATGGCGGACGAGGACAGCCTGCCCCTCACCCTGGCCATTGCCTTGAAGGCGGCAGGCAACATTTTTGTCGGGGCTTTTGATAAGGACAAGTTAGTCGGGTTCGCCTTCGGGTTTCTCGGCCGCGAGCACGGACAGACGACGATTCACTCGCACATGCTGGCGGTGCTCGATGCGTATCGGCGCCTGGATCTGGGCACGCGGCTGAAGCAGGCGCAGCGCGAACGGGCCATGGCCATGGGCGTTCATGAGATGACCTGGACCTACGATCCGTTGCAGAGCCGGAACGCGCACTTCAACTTTTCCAAGCTGGGCGTGGTTTCCGACATTTATAGGGTGGATTTCTACGGGCCGGAAACTTCCAGCGTGCTGCATCGTAACGGAACCGACCGGCTGTGGGTGCGGTGGATATTGAATTCCAGGCGAGTGCGGGATCGTCTGGCGGGTAAGAGTACGAGTGCGCGCGCGGAAACCATCAATGCCATGAGGCTGCTGGTTCCGCTGGTGCGCTTCGATCCCAGCGGGAAAGCCGGCGCGGGCCGATCTGGCGGAATCGCTCGGGCGGCAGCGCCTGAGCATTGAAATTCCCGGCGACATTCTGGAGGTCGAGCGCACGGACATGGGATTGGCGCGAGAGTGGCGCGACGCCACGCGGTGGGCGTTCCGCGAGGCCATGAAAGCGGGATTCTTAGTGGCCGAGTTCTGCCGTTCGATTCGCGGACAGCAGGGACCGGGAGCGTACTTGTTGCAGCGTGGAATGGTAAGCGAACTTATCCCCGAAGTGTAGGAAAGCAGCCGTTAGCAATTAGTAATTAGCGCTTAGCTCAATCTCAAAGGGCTTGGCTAACTGCTAATAACTAATTGCTAATCGCCGACGTTGACTGGCGCTGCTCGTGCATCAGACGCTGGAAGGCTTCGACCGGCATCTGAAACTGGTACCGGAACAGATCGACGAGTGTGTCTTCCGTTCCGGAAACTTCGGCTACGGAAGACTGGAACATAGCCACGCCATCGCCAGGCAATGACGTTTCCAGTCCGTCGGGTTGGACCTCAAGTTCGGGAGATTTATCTCCGTTGGCCCGCAGGGTCGTGATCATGCGGAGAACCTGATCCCGTTGCTCGGTCGTGGTCTGGAGGAACTCCACTCCCATGCCAAATTCCGGATGCGCCACCAGTACGATGCCTCCGGCGCGGACTTGGAGGTTGGCGATCTTGATCGAAAGGATGACACGCGTGCCCCTCGGGAAGGGCGAGTTTGTCGTGAGATAGCAGCCGCCGAGGCTGAGGTCGCTGAGACGGCAATTCACCGGTGGGTCGTCCGGTTCGGGCTCGGGAAGATGGCTGCCCAGCCACTCTCGAATGGTGTTGCGCTGCTCGTCGGTCGCGTTCTTGAAACGGACGCCGGCCTGATCGCCGTTGCCTTCCCATGCCAGCTCTCCATGGATTTCGAGCGTCTGGCCCATGCCCGGCAATTCGAACGAGAAGCGGAGCGAGTTTTCTTTCGCGACTCGGCCGGAAAACTGGATCGCCATGCCCCCTTCGCAGAGGTCAAGAGTCCTGGCTTTGTACCGGCCCGACCCATGACACTCGACCGGAATTTGCACAGCGACCCGCAACTGCCGCCGCCGTTCACTTTTCATCAGGGACCGAACCGCACGAAAGCTGGCTTTGGCGCGCTCGACCGCAAGGGGTTTGTGGAGGACGAAATGGGCCCCCATTTCGAAACCGCCTTTGAGTCCGACGGGAGATTCCACCAGCGCGATGGTGAGGGCTCGCTTGTTGATGGAAGCGGCTTTAGCCCCACGAAATACGCTGCTGGCTTCCTCCGCATTCACCCCATCCACGATGATGGCTTCGAAACGTTGACGGGTGACCCGGCGGATGGCGTCGTCCGCGGCGGAGCAATATTCGACGTCAATTTCAAGGTCGCTGAGAACCCGGCGCAGGACGCGCACCGTCTTTTCGTCGGAACTCAGTAGTAGAGACTTCAAGCCCATACTTCGAACTACTATTCAGATCGGTTCTTACGCGCCGTCCCGGCTTTGCCGAGGCGGAGGATGGTGTATTTCTTGTGTCGCGCCTTCGCGTGCGCCCGGTCGGGAGGGAGATCGGAAACAACCCCCGTTTGCACTCTAAGTATATGAGATTCCGTGGTCAACGCCATGGCCTGATCTTCCGGTTACCCGGGTCACCTCTTGCTCCCGGTCACCCCTCCCAGACGAAGCCCCTGCTAGTCTTATCGGCAGGAAGGCGGCGGTTCACTAGAGGGTTCATCCGTTTATCCATAGACCAGCGGGCCGTGGGGCGTACTCCCGGAGGCGAACTGCAAGTGGCTGTGCACAAAGAAGATACACAACAGGCCGTAGCGGGAGCAACTTTTCCATTGACTAACGGAGAAAAATCTATTATTATCAATAGCTTCCATAGAAGCCGAGGGGCTTGAATCCGGTGGTGCTGCGGTTCCTTTTTTTGCCGGTGAAACCCCTGGGTACTTCTTGGAATCTAAGAAGATAGAGACTTATTAAAGGAAGAAGAAGTCCTTAACCCGTTCACAAGAGGGCATATTTTTCATGGCTAAGCGACGCGGAAACCCCAACTGGGGCAAACCCGAGCCCATCGGGCCGGTGACCCCCACAATCACGGAATTCGAGCAGGTTGTGCACGAGTATAAGCTCTCCCCCGACCAGTATTTGCGGTCCACACGGCTGCGGGAATGGGCGCGCCGGAACAAGAACTCCAAGTACATCCCCGAGCCCTTGCTGGAAGCTTGGGGCTTTGAAATCGAATCCACCCTGTAACCGCAGGGAACCGGATTTACTGGAAGAGGTTTACTGGGAGGGTCGCTTGAGGCGACCCTTTCCTCTTTTACCCTGCATCATAAAGACCACGCAAGAATCGCATGCCTATGACTCCTAATCTGCCCTTTACCGACGTCCCCACCGCGATCGAAGAAATCCGCGCCGGGCGAATGATCGTCGTGGTTGATGACGAGGATCGCGAGAATGAAGGCGATCTTACCCTCGCCGCGGAGAAGGTTACTCCCGAAGCCATCAACTTCATGGCCAAGCACGGACGCGGCCTGGTCTGCCTGGCCATGACCGAAGAGCGGCTCGACCACCTGCGCCTCGGTCCCATGACCAGCGAGAACACATCGCAATACGGGACAGCTTTTTGCGAGGCGATTGACGCTCGCGACGGCGTGACCACGGGAATCTCGGCGCACGATCGCGCCCACACCATCAAAGTGGCAATCGATCCCAAGACGCGCCCATCGGACCTGGCGCGGCCGGGCCACATGTTCCCGCTGCGAGCCCGCAAGGGCGGAGTGCTGGTGCGCGCCGGACAGACCGAAGCTTCAGTGGATCTGGCCCGGCTAGCCGGCATGGTCCCGGCGGGGATCATCTGCGAAATCATGAAAGACGATGGCTCCATGGCTCGCGTGCCCGACCTGATCGAGTTCTGCCGCGCGCACGAAATGAAAATGCTCACGGTGGCGGAGCTGATCCGCTACCGCATGCAGCACGAGCGCTACGTGCATCGGGTGGGCGAGGCATTGGTCGAAACCAAGCACGGGGAATTTCGCGCGATCGCCTACGAGAGCGAAGTGGACGGCGGCGGATCGCACATGGCGCTGATTCGTGGCGATATTAGCGATTCATCGGTGCCGGTCCTGGTCCGCATGCACGCGCACTGCATGCTGGGCAACGTCTTCGGAGCCACCGGCTGCGATTGCCATCAAACGCTCGAGGCTTCGCTCAAGATTATCGCCGCGGAGGGTCGAGGCGCATTGATCTATCTGCACCAAACGTCCAAAGGCTTCACGGCGGAAAAAATCGGCGAGCAGTCCTTCCTGACATTTCATAGGGAACGTCGTCTGCCCTCGCTGCCGGAAAGTGAGCGCAAGACGCATCGCGAAATCGGGCTGGGAGCGCAGATCCTTTTCGATCTCAATCTGAAGCGCATTTGCCTCCTAACCAATCACCCCAGAAGGGTAGCCGCGCTCGAAGGCTTCGATATCGAGATAGTCGAGCAGGTTCCGGTGAAGTTCGCGGTCCCCAAAACGTAGGTACCCGCGTGCTCGTGTGGTGACGGGGCTCTGCCCCGTCTCAGGCTGCTAAGGGTTCCGGTTTCGTATCAGGGCATCGCTTTAGCGATGCCGAAGTTCTTCGAAGTCAGATGCCTTTAGGGGCTGGCCGGCGACATCCGACTTGTCTGCGACCTGCCAGAGCCGCGGCAAGCCGAGTCTCTACGATTAGAACGGCTTGCGCGGCGTGATCTCCTCATCCTTAATAAAGAACTGCGCCGAACACACCGCCGACCCACAAATCGTCGGCAGCAGCCCCGCCATCTGCTTGCGCGTAATCAACCCCAGTGTGCCGCATGACGGGCAGGAGAGTACCGCCCAATACGGGTCTTCTCTTTCTCCTACTGCGCCCGCATTCTCCAGCACGAACACGGTGCCGGGTTCCATCTGCTCGGGAATCCACTCGCTGATAATGCTCAATTCACCGATCATCATGCCTCCCCCGCTTTCCGTTTACGCTCGTCCTACGCCCTCCGAGCCCGGCGCACAGGCCGCGCTCGTTCCGAAACCGCCGCTTTCTTGCGCGACTGAATCTCCGCCCGAACCCGGCGGACTTCGTCGCTCAGGCAGATATCGAACATGGCCTGCCGCGCGTTCTTCAGCAGATCCACGACCTGTCGCGCCGAGGTTCTCAAATACAAATGCGTGCCGTCGGTGAGCAGGTGATACTCCGCAGACGCGCTGACCGTAGCGGCCAGACTGGTGCCGAATTCCTGCTGCAAGAAGCCAATTACTTTGCGCATGCGCTGGAGCGAGAAGCCCCGCCGGCGAAGCTGGCAGATGACTGCCACGGTGACGAGTTCGTCCCAACTATAGATACGCCGGTGCCCTTGGCGGCCTGGCGCCACGATGCCGCGCTCGTCCCACCATTGCAGTTGACGCGCGGTGATTCCGGTCAGGGCGATCACGTCGTTGGAGGTGAACTCTCGTTGCATTCCGGCCCTGTTTCGTTTCAAACAATAAGATGAAGAAATGTTTGAAACATTCTAGGCGGTGGAGACGAAAATCAACCACGGTTTTGCTCTTCGTGGTGTTAACCAGGCGGGTACGTCGCCGGAAGGAGGCTGGAGGGCGGCAACTTCAATGAAATGAAAATTTTCGCACAGTGGCAATCATGGGCTGGGGATCGATCCGAACAATACGAAGCGCATGATCGCCTCGCACGGCGATAGCGCGGGCGCACCGGCCCACTGAGTTTACATCGGCCCGCTGAATTTAGATGAACATCTCGTCTTGCGGGCCGCCCCCGCCGTTTTTCGGATGGCGTCTCTTCTGGCCGAAAAAGACGTCGACTCCGGTGCTGATCGCGTCGATCAGTCCGCCGACCTGGCGCAGCGGTGAGATCACGGTTTTGTGGACCATTTCGCTGGTCTCTTCGACCTTATCCATGGTGCGATTCAGCAGTTCATCGGCGCGGATGACTTGCAGCCGGGTGCGGTCGAGGGCATCGGCGAGCGTGACGTCGATGCGGCCGAGTTGATTGCGCACCAGGGTGCTTGACTCCGAAAAGTTGGTGCCCATTAAATCGATTTTGGGGCGCAGATCCACCAAAATGTTCTGCACCGTTTCCATCGTGGGGAAAACCCGGCTCCGCACTTCGGTGGAGAGAGCTTCCATCTTCGCCGTGCTCTTGCGGACCGCGAGGTAGAGGGCCACCATAATTAGGGCCTGCAACATCACCGCAAAAGCAGTCACCGCAATAAAACCAATTAGGAGGTTGTCATTCATAGCTGCTCCCATCGTCACTCTGCGGCCGCCGCCGCCGATTTCTCCGCAGCGTGCTAGGTATTCTTGGAAGGCTCGGCCGCGGTCGTCTCGTTATATGCCTGCTTGCCGGCCTCGTAAGCGTTGCGGAACTGTTCTTTCTGCTGGTTGAGCACGTCGCGTCCGCGATCCACCCAGTCATTCGCCTGTTCGCGTGCCCGGCGAGCCTGCTGGCGCACCCGCTCGCCGCCTTCCTGCGCCTTGGAGCGAATTGCGTCGCGCATTTCATCGCCGGAGCGCGGCGCATACAACACACCGACTATAGCTCCGACGCCCAGACCCGCCAAGAACCACAAGAAACTGTTGCTGTCACGATCCGCCATAACTACCTCCTGAATCTCTCTGTCTATGCGATGGTAGCACCCTGAAATGTGAAACACAATTCACACAGCGGCCAAAGAAACTCTTGTGCCGGGCGCGCCAAAGGCGGAGAATAGAGCGTTTTTCAGGAGGCGCTTTTGTCCGACCGCAAGTATCGCCAGCACGGATACCAGGATTCCGGTGCTGGAGCGAAAAAAGAATTCGAGAAGCCGTCGCCCGCCGTCAAGAAAGAGAATACGTTCGGGCCGCGGCCGATCAACATGCCGGGAACGCGCACCGTTTCCCGCTGCGCGGAATGCGGCGCGCTGCTGCAGAATCTCACGGCTCCGGTCGGGCAGTGCCCGAAGTGCGGGTTCGATCTGCACGCCTGCAAACAGTGCGAACACTTCGACCCGTCGAGCCGCTTCGAATGCAATCAGCCGGTTCCAGCCAGAATCTCTCCCAAAGACAAGCGCAACGACTGCTCGCTGTATTCCATACGCGTGATGATCGAAAAGGAAACATCCAGCAAAGGCAGTCAGCGTCCGAATGACGCGCGCGCGGCGTTTGACAGTCTGTTTAAAGACTGAGGGTAGTTCTCAGTTCTCGGTTCTCAGTTGAGGCGGATTTTCTGAATCGAGTTGCTTCGGACTTGCTGGATGTTAACTTCTAAGGTATTAACCCGTGTTTACTACTACCCCCCTCCCCCCTAGTCTTTGGAATCATAGGGTTAGGGGGAGTCTTCCCTCCAAAGTCTAGAGCGCAAAGGACTTATTTTTCAAAGTATTCCGGAATAAGGACTTAGCTCGATTTTCTGGCTTTTTCTATCGAAATTCATAGTTTTTGGCAGCGACCGACCCCCGCTCATCGCCTCAACCTATGTTTATCAAAGAGCCACTAACGATTGTCCTGTCGCAGCCAAGGTGGCCTTGGTTGGGGTATGGCGCACCCCGGCTGCGACAAATCAGACAACATTATCGCGCACTTCTGGTTGAAAGTCTGTGATGCTGCGCACTCTCTGTTTGTGATGAAAAAGAGCGGAGGTCAAGGTGAGCGTCCGAGAGGTTTCGACATTCGCAAGCCCGCCCAATCGAAGTTTGGACGCGGCGCCCTCGAAAATTTCGGGCGGTCGCGGCAGGCTGGGCCGCCCGCCGGAACGAGGTGCCTCTTCAATTGCCCGGCGCTGGATTTATCCCGAGACTGCGCCAAAAACATGGATGGACCGCAACTTTTGTAGTTTGTGCTATCTCGGCAGCCGACACGGTCCGCCGTCCCGTTGCGGACCACGTGACGGTTTCGAAGCTCTCGAGCTTGAGACCAATTAGACTCACGCGATAAAAAGCGACGATGAGCCAATTGCGGAAGGCGGTTGTTCGCGTCGGGTCATTTTCGATATCCTTTAGCGCCTCCGCCAGTTCCTTATCCGTCCCCCTCTTGGAGTCGAGAAGACGAATCGCCAGATTCACACACTGCTCATCGGTGATGTCTTGAACGGTGAACCGCGCCGGTCGGTTCTTCAGCACGTCGACCATCGTTAACAGTTCGGGATATTCCGCGATCCACTCGTCCGCCAATGATCGCAGGCGCTGGCGAGAGTATTCCCCTTCAGCTTCCTTCAGCATAGCAGAGGTAACCGTGGGGTTGTCGTGGGCCTGCCTAATACAAGCGTTGAAGAAAATGATCATGTCTCTGGGCCGCATCAGAGTTCGGTCGAGGATGTAATCGATGGTGGGCTGTTTGTCGACTGCTTTCGGTAGAAGATCCTTGTGAGTGACTAACTGTTTGGTGTATGACTGCCTGACCATCCGCCCGATCCGCTTGTCGAGCAACTCTGTTAACTGCTCCCCGCTCCAGCTCAGATTCAGGTAGAGCGATTCGTATTTTTCTTCCTGAAATCCAGGGCCTCTCGAAAGGCGTATCACCCGGTCGATAAGATCGTAACGTAGGGCAATAATGATTTTAGCGTGGCGCACCTTGCAGAAATCTCGTACCGTTTCGATGAGCGCCCGGATCAAGAGATATCGTACGCCTTCCTCAACCCAGTTCTCATCGAGCCGATCAATTACTATGTAGTATTTCTTCTTGGGGTCTTCCAATATCGTGTCGAGCAGCTCAAGCACGTATGAGAGCTCTTGAATCTGTACTTGGTTGACGACGTATTTCGCACGCTCTACGACTTTGGCCTTCTCCTCTTGGGAGAGTGATTCACCGCCAGATAGATTGATTTTCGTTGCCGGTATCTCGGCGGTGATTGAAGCCTTGAGCTCACTCTCCAGTTTGGTTGTCAACTCCTCGATGCGGTAGTCTGTTTGCTCCCAAAACTTGGTCCCCCACTGCTCTAGGTATGCCAACGCCTTTTCGTGATGTCGCTTCTTGTCGCTGAACACACCGCGTAACCACTCGACGAGGCCTTCCTTGGCGTTCGGGCTATCGAGGTGAAAATGAGCCTTGATAACTTCCACGGTAAACACATGCCGCCAAAGGAGCTTAAAGAAAATATCCAAGCTGACTCCTAGGCTGTGTACAAATTGCAGGATGGTCGAGTTTGAGATGTACGCAAGGGCCAGGCTTTCGGGCTTAATGCTTATCGCCGTTACTGATCGCTCCAACAACTGATTTAGTAGGGCCGTCTTGCCCGCCCCAGTCCGGCCCAGAACTATACGACGATGATCCGCACAGTCCAAGAGGAGGTCAACCTCTCCGGTGTCAACAAAACATTCATCGAGAAATAAGTGATCCGATTCGGCGTCGGCGACTCCGATCGTATCCGTCGTTCGAAATCGTATAACGCAGGCTCGTAGCGCGGCGGGGTGGCCGGGCTTTTGCCGGCCTGTGTCACGGGATGATCGTCAGTGTCTGGGCCGATTTTGGGTTGCGCGGCGGTTCAATCCTTGCCAGGCCCGGCTTTCTTTACGTCCTCAAACTGGGTGATCTCGACCACAATCCGACTGAGATCTCCATTTTCATCACCGACCACGCCGCTTCCCTCATGCCGTCGCGGCGCGTCCGACCGCCTCTGCCCGCCGCACGCGGACTTTCACCTCGACGCGCGATCCCAGGCGGTTGATGATCGACATAAGCCGGTCAACGGTGAATCGTCCCAGATCGGCATTGCGGATGCGCGAGAAGTCGGCCGCCGCAATCCCGGTGCGGCCGTGGGCGGCGCGCACGCTCAGGCCTTCCCGGTCGAGCGCCTTAATGATTTCGGCCGCGAGGATCGCCTTGAACTGCTCGACATCCGCGCTCTTGTGTCCCAGATCGCGGAACACATTCCCGCTTCCGCGCACCACTTCCAGTTTTTCGCCCTTCATCGCAACATCTCCTTCAATCTCTTCAAACGGTCGTTAATCAGATCAATCTCACGTTTTGGCGTCTTGATGCCCTGTGTCGACTTCTTTTGAAACGCATCGACCACCCATATTTCCTCGGCGAGTTGCAACGCGTAAACCACGCGGAACGCGTCGCCCCGGAACGGCAGCGCAATTTCGAACAGTCCCGATCCGAGGCCATGCATCGGCTTCGCAATATCGGATTTTCCGCCCTCGGCAGCGATCGTCAAGGCCGTCAGACAGATCGACCTGGCTCCGTCCGGGAACGTCTCGAATTCCTTCAGTGCCGCCCTGACCCATGAAATGGGTCGAGTCTCTCGGGTCATTGGCCGCCTGCCGCTTCATTACCCAGTATTGTTAATGTTGTCATATGTGACAACGAATGTCAACTCCCGTTTTCAGGGAGTTCGTCGGGAACCGAACCTCTTCGACTCCGATGAGGCGCGCGCCGGAGACGCGGCGAGCCGCGTCTCTACTGGAAGATCGCGCTACGGCTTCTGCGTTGGGCGCAGCAGGATTTCGCTGGCGAAGGATTGCGGGGACTGGGTTACGAGCATGGCTACTACGTGCGCCACGTCTGCGGCTTGCAGCATTTTCTCGGCATTCTTTCCTGGATGCGGGCTGAACTCGGTGTTGGTGGACCCTGGGCAGATGACCGAGACGCGAATGTTGTGGGCGCGTAGTTCCTCCGCTACTGAGTAGGTCAATCCATTCAAGCCCCATTTCGAGGCGGCGTAAGCGGCGCCGTTGGGCAGGGCGTTCTTGCCGGCGAGGGACGAGATGTTGACGATGTGTCCGCTGCGAGCTTTGATCATGATGGGCGCGAGGCTGCGGATGCAGTAGTACACGCCGCGCAGGTTGGTGTTCAATACGCGGTCCCAGTTGCCGGGCGCAAGCTGATGGAGCGGCCCTTCCGCGCCGCCGATGCCGGCATTGTTGACGAGAATGTCGATGCGGTGGAAGGTGCTCTCGATGCGCTCGGCGAGCGCTTCGACCGAATCGAGATCGGTGACATCGCATTCGATCACGGAGCTTTTCACGGAGCCTTTTGCCGAATTCTGGCCGCCGCTCGCCTGGATGGCGGCGGAAGTTTGTTCGAGTGCTGGGCGCGAGCGTCCGCATAGGACCGCGTGCGCGCCGAGTTCGGCGAGGGTCAAGGCGATGGCCCTGCCAATGCCGCGTCCGGCGCCGGTGATGACAGCGACTTGGCCGGCCAAGGGCGGGTTTGATGCGGTGTTCGTCAAGACGGGGGTCCTCCGAGAGAACATTATTCTATTGTGCGTCGGTGGTATTTTGCATCCGCGGGATGGGCTGGAGGGGGAGCCATACCGGGCGGCGCTTCCCGGCATCCAAATTGGCAGGGGGGGCAAACGAGCAAGACGCTTGCCTTGGCGCGATTACATCCTTATAATCCGCTCACCGGAATAATGTTAAGCCGACTGCGTATCAACCGGCGGCCCATGACTTTCGGGACCAGTCAGTGTGAGTGCAGGCAGTGCCAGTGCAGGCAGTGTCAGATGAGAGATTGGTTCACGGTGCAAGCCCGACACCAGGATGGGATGGAATCGGGCAAGATGTCAACTCCAGCTTCCCCGAAGAGTTAAGGAGCCACAGGAATGAAAAAGATTGTTCTCGCGATGTTGCTGGTAGCCGCAGTTAGCGCCGTCGCGCAAACGGCGTCCGCCCCAGCCCAACCCGTGCCGCAGAAGAGCCCCGCGCCGGCTCCAGCAGCGCCCCAGAAAAAAGAGATCAAAGATCCGGCCGAGTATAACGCCTACGTGGGCGCGGTGCAGCAAACCGACGCCGCGGCCAAGATCAGCGGCCTGGAAGCGTTTGTGACGCAGTATCCCAACAGCGTGATGAAGGAAGACGCGCTGGAACTATTGATGGGCGCCTATCAGCAATTGCTCAGTCAGGCGAAGACGCCCGACCAGCAGGCGCTTTATCAAACGAAGACGCTGGAAACGGCGAAAAAGGTTTTGCAGGCGAACCCGAACAATCTGCGAGCCCTGGCGCTGCTTGCCTATACCAAGCGGATCACGGCAAAAACGCCGCAGGACCTGATCGAAGCCGGCCAATACGGAGAGAAGGGCTTGCAGGCACTGCAGACGGCGCAGAAGCCTGATGGCATGTCCGACGCCGATTTTCAGAAGTTTAAGATGCAGACCGGCGTGGTCTTCAATGGCGCCGTGGGAATGAGCGCCTATCAAAGCAAGGACAGCGCCAAAGCTCAGCAGTACTTAAGGGCGGCAGTGGACGCCGATCCGACCGATGTCAACAACATTTACCCGCTCGCGTTGTCGTACCTCACCGCCGGTCCTCCGGAAAAGACCGTGGATGGACTGTTCTTCATTGCCCGGGCGGCCAACCTCATTGCCGATCCCAAAGGCAAGGCTGACGTGACGAAGTTCGGCAAAAGCAAATATGTCAAGTACCACAACGGCGAAGACGGCTGGAGCGACGTGCTGGCGCTGACGGCTACCACCACCCTGCCGCCCGCCAATTTCACGATCAAGAAGTATGTGCCGCCAACTCCCGCCGAGCAAGCCGCAGATCTGGTGAAGACCAAGAAAGTTGAAGACATGAACTTCGCCGAGTACCAGATGGTTCTTTCCGAAGGCACTCCCGAAGATGCCGACAAGGTCTGGAGCGTCCTCAAGGGAAGGCCGTTGCAGCTGGAGGCCCATATCATCAGCATCGAGCCGCCCAGCAAGGTTACCGAGCACGGCAAGAGTGTCGATGCCCCTACCAAACTGAAACTGGCTGGCAGTGCGGACGATATCGACGCCAAGCGCGCGGACATCAATCTGACGATGTCGGCGGCGATCCCGGCGAAGCAGATGCCGAAGGAGGATACGGATTTCAAGTTCGAAGGAACGCCGGTCTCCTACGTGGCCAAGCCGTTTGTGATGACGATGAACGACGGAGCCTTCCTGGTGGCGAAAGCGGCGCCGAAGCCGCCGGTTCACAAGAGGCCGGCCCCGCACTAGAGTTCAGGTCTCAGGTGTAAGGTCTCAGGTTTTAGGAAAGGCTTGACTGGGAAGATCTGTCGCAGAAACAACTAGGCCGGTCCCTGGGGACCGGCCTTCGCTTGTGCCACAAACGGTACGCGACTTGCAGCGTTTTCCTGAGACCTGAGACCCGAACTAGCGGGCCTGTTTTCTCTCCAGCGTGATAGGACGCGCGCTGCGGGGCGGAAGCTTGGCGCCGGCGCGCAGCGGACGAACATCGATCTTGAGTTCCTGCATGGTCCGGCTCAAGGTGTTCCGGTGCATGCCTAATTGCCGCGCCGCCTTGCACTGATTGCCCCGGTTCTCTTCGAGCACGGTTATGATGAAGCGTTTCTTAAACTCACGGACCGCTTCCGAATAGAGGATATTGCTTTGGTACATCTGAAGAATGAGTGCTTCCAATTGATCTTTCACCGGCTGCCTCGTTTCCGCACGTTCACGATCTAAAATTCCTCCACCTGACAAATTGCTGACGAAAACTATTTCGACGGCCCGGACGATTGCGGCTGTATTTTGTCCGTTGCCGAATGCGCCTGCCGCATGTAATCCAAGCCCTGGTAGAAGCGGTGACGCAATTCCGGCGGCGCCAGCCAGATCGCAGCCCTTCCGCCTACCAGGAAGTACGGAGCCAGTTCCGATCCCGCCAGCCACTTCGCTGCGGGCGCGAAAGCGGCCATGGCGGTGAGCACAACCGCCACCACCAGGGCGCCCTTCAGCAAACCCAGAACTGCGCCCAGAATCCGGTCAATCGTGCTCAGACCGGCTTTCCTCATTGCCCAGCGCGCGGTCCGTCCGGCAATGCCGGCAACGATCAGGACCGCGAAAAAGACGATAAGGAAACCGGCGATATCGCCTAACCACTCCGATTTCAAATGAGGCGCGAACCAGTCCGCCACGCGATGATACTGCCAGGCGGCCAGCAGGTATCCCACGATCAAGCCGGCCAGGCTGAAGGCTTCATGGAAGAAGCCTTCGCTGGCTGCCCCAATCACGGAAAACACCAGAAATGCGAAGATGACCCAGTCCGCAATGCTCATGGTTCAATGATCGTCCTTCAACGATCGTGCAAGGATCCGAAGTTCAATGATCGAATGCAATGACACCAGCGCACGCGGGCTAAATCTCCAACTCGCGTCCCGTCAACTGACGGTATGCCCCGAGGTACTTTTCGCTTGTCCGCAGCGCAACTTCCTGGGGGAGGGCAGGCGCGGGCGGTTGTTTGTTCCAGCGAATTTCTTCGAGGTAATCCCGTACATACTGCTTATCGTAGGAATCCTGTGCTTTGCCCGGTTGATAGGTGTCGGCCGGCCAGAAGCGCGAGGAATCCGGTGTGAGTACTTCATCCGCCAGAGTGATGCCCTGAGCGGTTTGCCCAAATTCAAACTTGGTGTCGGCGATGATGATGCCGCGCTGCCGCGCGTAATCCGCGGCTTTCTTGTAGATGCGCAAGGTGATGTCACGAAGTTGGCGGCTCAATTCGGGATCGACCAGCGTGCACATTTCCTGGAATGAAATGTTGATGTCGTGCCCGGTCGTGGCCTTGGTCGCCGGCGTGAACAGGGGCTCCGGCAGTTGGCCGGATTCCTTCAGGCCCGGCGGAAGCTTGACGCCGCAGACCGTGCCCGTCGCCTTGTAATCCTTCCATCCGGAGCCGGAAAGGTAGCCGCGCGCGACGCACTCGACGGGAAACATCTCGGCGCGCATTACCATCATGGAGCGGCCGCGGAGCTCGTCAGCGTACCGGCGAATCGCCGCCGGATAGCGGTTCACGTCGGCGGTGACGAAATGGTTGGGAACGATGTCTTTGAGAAAGTCGAACCAGAACAACGAGAGCTGCGTCAGGACCCGGCCCTTGTGCGGAATGCCGGTCGCCAGAACGTAATCGAAGGCGGAAATGCGGTCGGTGGCGACGAACAGCAAGTGGTCGCCGTCAAGGGAGTAGACGTCGCGGACCTTGCCGCTGGCGTGCAACTCCAGTTCGGGGTAGTCGGTTCGCAAAAGAACTGGGTCCAGGATTTGGGGGCTCATGCCTAAATTCACCGGGGAAAAACTTTGGGTATTCTAGCTGGCGCGGAAAATTTGTCAACGGCTACGATCACACGCGGCCGGTTGCGGCAAACATCCTGGCGCCGAAAAATGTTGACAGTTCAAGTGTAAGCTAAAAGCCTTGTCCAGCACCGGTTTTCGAGGGATCGGGATGTGGAAAAACTGAGGAAGGCTCTGGAAAAAAAGGCGGCGGACCTTCAAAGGGAAAAGCAGGAGACGGTAGAGGTTGTCAATAAGTCTTAGTTTGTGTTTTGAGGCGAGCCGAAGCGTTTCAAAAACGGCTGGGCCATTTGCGGGCGGCATGGAAGACACGAATCAACTGTACAACATCGCCGCGCACGCGATAAGGAACAATGTATGGCGTTCCCGAGACAACTAATTCGCGAGTGCCGGAGATCCGACCGGGCCGACCGAGAGCCGGGAAATGTTCCAGAGCTTCGACCGCTCTTACGATTGCGGCCACGGTCCTGGCAGCAGCATCCGGATTGTCTTGGGATATGTACTCGGACACGGCAACCAAGTTCGCGCGTGCCGCTCGCAGCCAGTTAACGCGCACGTCTCGTCAAGCGCCTGATCGTCTGCTGCATTTCCTCGTCGGTGGCGAAGTCTCCCGCGTCGGCCTCGGCCAGGCCTTTCTTGATTTCGGCGATCTGCCATTCGTTGACGGAGACATATTCCTGGATTGCTTGAGCGGCGACGAACGAGCGGCTCCGGTTCATCGATTTCGACAGGCGGTCAAGCTGGTTCTTAAGCTTGGCGTCCAAACGGAGGGTGAGAACCGAGGATTCGGGCATGGTGTGTACATTATACATCTGATGTGTACATTGCACTATGGATCGCAGTGCCTGATCCCGAAAGCCAGTCAGCTGGTCGAAACGGGAACGGGAATCGGTTACTGCACCACTACCTTAGCTGTCCCAGCGGAAATGGGTGTTCACAGGATACGGCAAACCCGCCCTGCGGCCGTGACTCAACACGAAAGTCAGTGCAAAGGCCACTCTTTCCAAATTCGTTTGGCGACTTGACGCTAATTCCTCCCCAATCGCCAATCACACGGAAAAAGCGGGTCGGCTGTTCTTCCGTGTTCCAAAACCAAGCACCCTCTATGGCCGAAGTAAAGGCAAAGGTGTGGTGGTTATCGTCGCGACTTATTGTCTTGATGTAAAGACGGCTCATACTCAACACTCCTTGATTCTACGCCGCCCCGAACCTTACCGACACCAGCTTCGATACGCCCGGCTCCTGCATGGTCACGCCGTAGAGGACCGGCGCAATGCTCATCGTCCGCCTGCTGTGCGTGATCAGGATGAACTGGGTCTGCACGCTCAGCTCGCGCACCAGTTCGGTGAAGCGCGCGATGTTGGCTTCGTCGAGCGGCGCATCGACTTCGTCGAGAATGCAGAACGGACTGGGCGTGTACTGGAAGATCCCGACCAGCAGCGCGAGCGCCGTGAGCGCCTTTTCGCCGCCGGAGAGCAGCAGCACGTTCTGCAGTTTCTTCCCGGGAGGCGAAGCCACCACGTCAATGCCGCTCTCCGCGCTGTTTTCGAGGTCGGTGAGGCGCATGAAGCCGTGTCCGCCGCCGAACAGCTTGCGGAACGTGGCCTGGAAGTTCTCGTTAATCTGGTTGAACGCTTCCTCGAATTTCTGCCGCGAGACTTGATCAATCTCGCGAATCGTGGCCGCAGTATTTTCGATCGCATCGAGCAGATCTTTTCGCTGCGTTTCGAGAAACTGGTGGCGCTCTGCCGTTTCCTTGTACTCTTCGAGAGCCATCATGTTGACCGGACCCATGGCGTCGAGGCGGGCGCGCATTTCACGGTGGGCCTGATCTTCGAGAGCGAGTTCCTCGCCGGTAACCAGCGGAATCGGCTTGTCCGACACAGCCTCGGCCATCAGAGCCGCGCGCTCCATGCCAAGTTCATTCAGGCAAGTGTCGGCGAGGTGTTGCAAATCGGATTGCAGCTTGGCTGCCGTGGCCGACAGTTCACCCCGGCGGTCCCGAGCGAGATCGAGCTGCTGACGTGTGTTACGCAGAAGTTCGTCGATTTCGGCCAATCGCGCCCGCAGTTGCTCAGACTCGAGTTGCAGCAAGCCTTCGCGCGCTTCTCCCGCATTGCGCTCGGCTTCGAACTCGACGAACTGCCCGGCCAGTTGCACGTTCTCGTTCTGCCGTTGCGCGATTTCGGCGCTCGCCGATTGCTTTTGGGTTTGCAAAGCGCCGGCCCGCTCCCGCATCTCGGCGACAAGTGTCTCGATGCGCTGAAGCAGGGTCGTGGCCGAGCGATGGCGCTCTTCGAGCGTGGCCACGCGAGCGGCCCGCTGCGAGGTGTTTTCAGCGGCAGCGTCGCGCTGGCCGCGCAGAGCTGCGAGGCGGTCTTGCCCGGCGGCAAGCTGCTTTTCGAATTGAGTACGCGCCTCCTCGATTGCGGTCAGCTCCGCTTGCCGCGATCCGATCAAGCTTTCCTGCTCCTGCCGTTCCGTCGCCAGCCGTTGCAGTTCGCGTTCACTAGTTGCAATTCGTTCGCGCACCCGTGTCATCTCTCCGTCCAATTGCTTAAGCAAATGTCCGGAGGTCATCGCCTGCTTCTCGGCTTCGCGCTTTTCGTCTTCCAGACGATCGAGCAGCGAAGCGGTCTCCTTGATTTCGCGCCCCAAGGTGAGCGCCAGCATTTCCTTTTCGCGCAGGGCCCGCTCCAGTTCTTCGAGCAGGCGCAGCACGTCGCGCAACTCGCGCTTCATCGAGAGCGGCCCCTCGCTGCGCTGCTTGCCTCCGGTGACGGTCACGTTGTGGAAGCACTCGCCGGTTTGGGAGAGAAAAAACGCGTCGGGGCTGGAGAGCGCGAGCTCGCGCGCCGCCGCGGGATCGGGCACGATGTAACCATTGCCCAGCTTCGGCAGGATCACTTCGAGCGACTTGCCGAATCCGTTCAGCACGCGAATCGAGTTCTTCAGCGGGAGGACCGTGTCGTTGAGCGGAGAGTAGTGATGGCTTTCATCCGCGACAAACGAGAACTTTGCTTGCGAGTCCTCGGGATGCACCAGAAATGTCGCGCGCCCATCAACGCCGGAGCGCAGCAGGCGCAGGCCTTCATCGGCGGCGTCCCACGACTTAACCACGACGAAGTTCAGTTCGTCGCGCAGAAAGTCTTCGACGACGCGCTCATAGCGGGGCTCGACTTCGAGGAAATCGGCGAGCACACCCGCGGGAGTGTTCCCTCCCTGCATTGCGCCCGATTGAAACAGGCGCCGCACCGACTCGGTGGAATAGCCGTGCTCGGCGATGACCGCTTCGAGCGATCCCTTCTTGCCGAGCGCCGTGGCGTATTCGGAACGGATGGAGTCGAGGTGTTTCTTGGTGTCGTTTTCGGCAGAGCGCTTCGTCTCGAGGGTCTCACGCAGGCTCGCGATCTCCGCAGTCAGGCCGCTGGCTCGCTCGGAAACGCTTTCGAATTCCAGAGCAATCTGGCCGCGTTGCCCGCCGAAGGTTTCCGATTGCGACGAGGCGGTTGCGATCTCGGCCCGCAAACGCTGCTCCTCGCGCCCGATGCCCGCCAGCCGCTCCTCGGATTGCGTGAGCTGATTGCGGAGGTTGGAAGCTCCGCCGACTGCCTCCAGAATGGCTGCGCGGTGCGATTCTTGCTCGTGTTCCAGCAACGCAAGATGAATCGCAGCATGTGCCGTTTCCTGCTGGCTGAGCGCAAGTTCCTGCTGGGCCGCCGAGAGATCGGCCGCCGCTGAGTCGAGTAATTGCTGATGGCCATCGCGCTCTTCCTCAAGCGCCGCGAGCCGATGTTGGGCCTGCGCCAGTTCCGCTTCCGCAGATGCCGTGCGGACGATCAGTTCCGCGCAGCGCTCTTCGTTGGTTCGGATGCGCGCCTTCCCGCGATCGCCTTCGATCGCGATCTGGTTGAGCCGGTCGCGATTCTGCCGCGTCTCGGTCTCGATCGCGTATCCGCGCTCGGTGCGCTCGGAGTGCTCGGCTTCCGATTGCCGCACGCTCTCGGTCTGAAGGCGAATCTCCTCGCCCAGTTGATGGATCTGGGTATCGAGCGTCACGCTTTCCCGGTCCATCTGTGTGAACTTGCTGGCGAGCACAACCCGCAGCTTGGCGCGCATCTCGCCGCGCAGCCTGGCATAGCGCTCGGCCTTGCTGGCCTGGCGTTTGAGCGAGTTCATCTGCCGCGTGACTTCTTCGAAAATGTCGTTCACGCGATTCAGATTTTGTTTGGCGTCTTCGAGACGCGCCTCCGCGAGACGCTTCTTCGTCTTGAATTTCGTAATTCCAGCCGCCTCTTCGATGATGTTGCGGCGGTCGGTCGGGCGGCTGCTCAGAATTTGACCAATGCGTCCTTGCTCGATGAGCGCGTACGACTCCGGCCCAAGACCCGTTCCCATGAACATTTCCTGAATGTCGCGCAGCCGGCACAATTTTCCATTCAGCAGGTACTCGCTGTCGCCGCTGCGAAACAACCGGCGCGTTACCGAAATCACTCCGGCGTGGTGTTGCTCCCGATTGAATTTGCGGCGCCGGATTTTCAGAACTACCTGCGGCCCCAGCACTGCCACGGCGGCGGCGTTAGCGGGCGCTGCGGCTGCGGCCTCGCCTTCCACCTCCTCGGTTTTTCCGGGCTGCGCCTCCTCGACGGCGCGTTCAGTTTCCGCGGCGGCCTGAGCGCGGACTTCGGCTTCATCCCAGTTTTCCTCCGCGGGAAGGTCGTCTTGAATCTCGATCTCGGTGGGCGCGTTCGTATCCGGCCCAGCATAAATTTCTGGGTCAATCAGAGTGAGGCACACTTCCGCCATCCCGGTGGGGTTGCGGTCGTTCGTGCCAGCGAAGATCACATCTTCCATGCGCGAGCCGCGCAGGGTTTTTGCCGACTGCTCGCCGAGCACCCACGAAATCGCGTCGGCGATATTCGACTTTCCGCAGCCGTTCGGCCCGACGATGGCGGCGATGCCGTCGCCATGGAATTTCAGTTCAGTGCGATCGCAGAACGACTTGAATCCCAGGATTTGCAGCTTCTTGAGTTTGAGCAAAGTAACTCCTTCGTACGCACGCGGACAACGTGGTCCGCCTACTCGGTTTGCGCTGGCTGGAGTGCGCTGCAAATTGCGGGGAACCGGCTGTTAACTACCTGGGTTCCTCGCCGTCGCATCTTTAGATGCCGTCCCCTATGACCCGGGAACGCCATCCCTGCTTTTGACCAACTCTAACGGCGAACACGGGGACGGGTCAAGTGATAAAACACCACATATAGTGGGCCCTATCCATATACCGCCTTTAGTTGCACACACCCTGCAGCTTTTTCGCGCAAATTGTGGGTGAGGAAGAAGAAGGGCGGGAGAACGCGAGAGCGTACATACTGTAGCCCCGACGGCGAGGAGATTCAAGGGCCGGTAGTGCCGTGTGTCATACCACATTAGAAATGTCCCCGTCTTGTCCACAATAGAAATGTCCCCTGGTGGTGGTTTCACGCTGCCCCGGAATAGCGAGCGTGTGCCCCTGCGGAAAAGCCTTTTCTCCAGGGATGATTCGAAGCTGGAGGAAGGCTGCGACGTAATATCGGGGAAGGGGGCGCGGGGGAAGGGGCAGCGCCCCTGCCCTCGCCCAGCGCTTTAGAAGCTGCCGTCAGTTCGCGGAACCCGAGACGCTGGCCGCGATAGTGAATGGCAACTTCGCCCGCTTCGTTTTCCCGCACCAGCACGCGGCTCTTCGCCGGCGCCCAGTGCCGATTTTGCCGTTCCAGTTGCAGCCGACGGTTCTTATAACTCACTACCCAGTCCTCACTCACCACTCGTTCCTCCTCTAACCAGAACACTTCGTCCAGTTGCCGCGCCGTCGGACGCCGCCGGTGATAGTCGGCTGCCGCCGCCGCCGGGCGTGCGTAGCGCCGGTTGTGCTCCTCCAGGTAGTGCTCCTCCAGATACGCATTGGCCTGGTCGTAGTTGGCGATCCCGGCCAGCCGCAGCTTCTTCACCAGCCGGTCCTGGTGCGTGCCGTGCGCCCGCTCCACCCGCCCTTTCGCTTGCGGCGAACTGGCGGCAATGATACGAATGTCCAGCTTCGCGCACATGCGCCCGAACTGCGTCACGGCTGCTTCTCCGCGCATTCGTTCCCCGGCGTTCGGCGGCCGCACGTACACGTTTTTCCAGTCGGTGTAGAGCGCCAGCGGTATGCCGTAGCGCTCGATCCAGCGCCGCAACACACCGGCCGCCGCCCACGTCGTTTCCTGCTCCGAGAATCGCCCCAGCGCCTTCGCCGTGGCGTCATCGGCCATGTTCAGGAAGCAGCCCTGCGGCCCACGCTTTTCCAGCCACTCATGAAAACTTCCATCCAACTGCACTAACTCGCCAAAGTGCGCCTTCGCTTCCCGCCGCTGCCGATACGGCTTCCGCCGCCGTTGCCGCATCCCGGTTTGCTTCATCCACCGCCGCAGCGTCTCGGCATGCACCACCAGCCCGTCATCGCTGGCCAGATGCTCCGCCGCCAGCGTCGGACCGAAATCCTCATAGCGTGCCTTCACCGCTTCGAGCACCGCCGCTCGAAACTTCGCCGCGTAGGCCCGGTTCGATCCCCGCCCGCAGTTCGCATGTTGCAGCGCCTTCGCTCCTCCCTCCCGATACCGCGCCCAGATCCGCTTGGCTTGCCGATAACTCAATCCCAGCAACTCGGCCGCCTCGCCCAATCGCAAGCTCCGCGCCTGCACTCGGCCCATCGCTTCCACCCGGCTCAGCTCTTTCCTGCTCAATCCCGTTCTCCCCAATCTGAGTTCCTCCTCACCACAGGAACTCTAAAAGGGGACATTTCTAATGTGGTTTCATGGGGACACTTTCAATGTGGTTCAACAGGGCCGGTAGTGCCGTGCCGCGTTGTCTCGCGGAAGGCTAGGGAAGCGCCAGATCGCGGGTGTCGGAGAGATCGAGTTTTGGATCGCCCGAAGGTGGAACCGGCGTTAGTGAGCATGGATCGCGCAGGGGGCCGCTAAACATTTTCTTGCCATTCCACACGATCCGGAGGTCGCCGGGCTTCGGCAGCAACTCCGGCCGCAAGTGCATGCGAATGCCGTTGACATTGTGGCTGTGGATTTCGATCGTGTTGTCGCCCTTTATGCGGGCGTCGATGTCAGACTTGCCGGGCTTTCCGTCCAGAATTTCCACCCAGTACGCGCGGACGGCGAGTGTATCGGACTCAGTCAAATCAACCGTTCGCGGGAATGGATTGCGGAGTTTGCTCTGGAAAAAGGCGAGAGCCAGTCCGTCATCGGATTCGAGCGTGATGTCGTGTCCGCGTTTGGGCAGAATTCTCAATTCTGGCTCAATCGCCGGATGCAAGTCGCTCAGCGCCGCCCGGGTAGTGGTCGAGCAATCCGGCGCTATGACTGGGTCGTTTTCTCCGTGAACGAAAAGCAGCGGGAGGTTTCTGAGGTTGGCCAGTCCAGCTTTGACCTGCTCGTTGCATTGGCCCGCACCCATCAGCGAAACGACCGCGGCGAAGCGTTGCGGCCAAAGCGTGGCGAAATAGAGGGCGCCGGTTCCTCCATTGCTGAAGCCGGTCAGATAGATTCGATCGGGATCGACATTGTAGCGGAGTAAGACGTCGTTCAAGACAGCATCGAAGCTCCGGGCCGCTTCCGGTGTCCACCAGTGGGCGGAGGCCTGGGGATAAAGCACCAGGTAGTCCGTTTGCCAGACGATGGCCTCGGCCGAGTTCATTGCATCAGAGGCGAATCCGGCGCCACCGCTCAGATAGACCAGGAGCGGCGCGGGCCGGTCCTCGCGGTAAGACAGAGGAACGCGGAACAGGTAGGGAACCTCGGGAGTGTCTTTGGTTGCCGGTGCGACCTGATAGCTTGTCCCGAATTGTGAGGGCGCCGGTTTCAGAGGAAGCTGGCGGTGACATTCGTCAACCATCGTGGGCGCGCTCGCGGGACTGGGTTGGGATTCGGACAGCAGTCGAACCTCGGTCTGGATCAGCGCGCTGGAACTCTGCCGCAGATTTCGGAGAACGTCGGGCGTCACCACGATCCCGCGCCGCGAAGCGATCGCCAAAGCCAGGGCCTGCGCCGGCGCATCGTTCGTCGAAACCAGGGACGAAAGAAGCGACACGAGTTGCTCGGCGGAGACGGGCACTTCGGGAGTGAGCAGGATCAATTGCAGCGCCCCCTCGCGCGTGTCCGGCGATTCCAGCCAGTGCTCGAGGGGTTCGCCCCGCGCGCGGGATTCGAGTTCCATCCGCGCCGTCTCATGCACGGTGGTGTCGAAGTCGAAGTAGGTACCATCGAAAACAACTTGCTCCACCACGCCCGATTGCGGCGACCACCAGTAGCTTAGCTTCCGCGATCCATTGGGCGTCGTCCCCTCAATGTGATGGCAGGACTGGCCGTGTATGGACTCGTTATCCACCCAGCGCAAGTCGAACCCCAGCGTGGCGGCACCGCGCCAAGTCTCTCCTTTGGCCAGCGCTACAGGTGGGAGAGCCACCACTTCATGCAGAGCGTTGATGATGTCGCTGTAGGCTTCGCGCGCCATTTCCCAGGGGTAGCGCGGCTCTCCGCTGGCGGAGACTTCCATGGCTTCGGAAAAGCGCGACGGCCGCGCTTGCATCCGCTTCTGAAATTCGGGCTGCTCGTGGGCCAGCCGGTCCTTGCCCTTGGAGACGAATTGAGTGAGGTCGGCGGCTTCGCGATTGCGTTGGAAGCCCAGGCTGACGCGTCCCGCCTTTTCCCCCGTTACCAGAACGTGAGTGCGGAAGCGCGTCTCACTCTGAGTTTGCTCATCGTTACTCTGCCTCTGCCGGTGAAACCAGTAGTGGTAGATCAAGTGATCGCCAGTACGCAGATCATAGCGCCACGCAGGTCCGGTCTGAGCGGTGGCCGGGCAAGCCATGGAGCTGAGAATGACGGCGGCAACGGCAGCAGATCGCGGGAGTAGGGCAGCGGCTGCCAAGCTGCGTCCGGCTTGGACGGGGCAAAGCCGCGTCGCCACACGATCAGAACAGTTCATTTCTTACGCTCCACCATGAAGTGAGCGAGGTCTTTCAGAGTATACGCGGCTGAGCCGTATTCGTTAAGATCCGCGCACGCCTGATCGATCAGCGCGTCGGCTTTGCGGAGCGATTCCTCGATTCCGAATAACGCTGGATACGTTGCCTTCTCCGCCGCCATGTCCTTGCCCGCGGTTTTCCCCAGTTGCTCGGAGGTCTGAGTCACGTCGAGCACATCGTCCACGATCTGACTGCGGGCGGGAGATTCAAGCGGAGGCTGGCGCTGGCGAAGCGACAACTGGTCGTTGACGAGTCTGAGCGTCGGCGATTCCGGTCGTGGGCGAGATCGGCTATACTTGCGCGTTCAAAGTGGAAATTCCAGATAGAGGTCTCATATTGAACAGGCCAACGCGCCTTCTCCCGTTCGTTCTACTGGTTGCGGCTGTGGGTTGTGGTGGAGGCGGCGGTGGCAACTCGAATCCACCGCCACCAACAGATCCGGACCAGCGCGCGGACCTCCTCCTGTCTCAAATGACCTTGGACGAGAAGTTCCAACTCGTGCATGGCAACGACACTCTGCAGAGCTTCACCAACCCACAAGGAGCAGGCTTCTGGGTCTTGGGCATACCAAGTCTGGGGATTCCGGATCTTCTATCGGCGGACGGATCCGTTGGAGTCGGGGACAGCGTAGGGCCAGCGACGGCGCTTCCGTCGTCCATCGCGAGCGCCGCAAGCTGGGACTTGAAGGAGGCCTACAACTACGGTCAAGTCATCGGCAAGGAACTGAGCGCGTTTGGCATCAGTGTCAACCTGGGAGGCAACGTCAATCTCATCGGCCGCGAGCCGCGCGACGGTCGTACCTTTGAGAGCAAGGGAGAAGACCCTTTTCTGGCGGGGGAGATCGCCGCCGCGCATCTTCGCGCCATCCAGGACCAATACGTGATTGCGGGCGTGAAGCACTACGCTTTTAACGATCAGGAGACCGCTCGCACACAGGCCAATGCCGTCATCGATGAACGTTCTGCGCGCGAGAGCGATCTGCTGGCTTTTGAAATCGCTCTCAGGGATTCCAATGCGCAAATGGCGATGTGCGCCTACAACCTGGTGAACGAAACGTATGCCTGCGGGAACAATCATCTCTTGAACGATGTTATGAAGGGAGACTGGGGATTCCCAGGTTTCGTCCTGTCGGACGCGTACGCCACGCAAAGTTCCGTGGCTTCCGCGATGGCCGGACTTGACCAGGAGCAGCCGGGCGACTACATGTTCGCCGGCATTTGGGCCTCCGAAAGTCTCGAAACCGCGGTGCAGAACGGCGATATGCCAATCTCGCGCTTGAACGACATGGTGCATCGAATCCTCCGGGCCATGTACGCAGCGGGCGTCTTCGACCACCCCGCGACGGTTCAGCCCATCGATGCGGCCGGTGACGCGGCCATCGCCCAGGAAGCCGAAGAGCAGGGCGCGGTACTGTTGAAGAATGCTGGCGGACAACTGCCGCTCAATCCATCGAACCTTGCATCCATCGCGGTGATTGGATCTCATGCCGATGTCGGTGTGCTTTCCGGGGGCGGCTCCGCCCAAGTAGTTCCATATGGTGGAGCAGCTCTTACACTGCCACCGGCGTGTCCTCCTTACACCCCGCCGCCGGGAGGTCTCGCTTGCACCAATGCATTTGAGATATACGATCCATCCTCTCCACTGACTGCAATCGAGGCCATGGCGCCCGGCGCTATCGTGACCTTCAACGACGGAACGGACCCGACCAAGGCGGCCGCACTGGCGGCTAACTCGACTGTGGCAATCGTGTTTGAGAATCAGTGGGAGAGCGAGGGCATGGACCTTGTGGACTTAAGTTTTTCCAGCGATCAGGACGCGCTGGTGGCCGCCGTTGCGGCCGCGAATCCGCACACAATTGTGGTCCTGGAAAACGGTGGCGCACAGGTAATGCCGTGGCTCCCGAGCGTCGCCGCCGTGCTGGAAGCTTGGTACCCGGGCCAGCGCGGCGGCCAGGCCATCGCCAATATTCTCTTCGGCAGCGTGAACCCTTCCGGCAAACTTCCCATCACATTACCGGCCAGCGTGGCCGATCTGCCTCGCCCAACGATCCCAATCCCATCCCCTCCCACCTCGACCGCACCTTTTGACGTCGACTACACAATCGAAGGATTCAACGTCGGATATAAGTGGTACGAAGCGCAGAATATCCAGCCGCTGTTCGCGTTTGGCTACGGGCTCTCCTACACGACGTTTTCAATCTCCAATCTTCAGCTCACTCCGGATTCGCCTGCCTCCAACGGATTCCAAGTGAGTTTCAACCTGAAGAACACGGGAACGCTGGCGGGCGCGGAGGTCGCCCAAGTCTATCTGGGTTTGCCGGCCAGCACAGGAGAAGCTCCGCAACGCCTGGTCGGATGGAGCAAGGTTTTGCTGCAGCCCGGCGCGCAACAGACCGTGACCGTGACCGTGGATGCGAACGCCTCGTCCCATCCTTTGTCTTACTGGGATGTGAACTCAAACGGTTGGCTAACCGCACCGGGCACTTACACCGTCTACGTCGGCAACTCGTCCGACAATGTCACCTCGGCAGGGACATTCACCGTCGGATCGTAACCGAAACATGCGCGGTGAGAACCAGGGGTGCTTTTAGGTCATCCACAGACTCTTCCGCCGATACACGAATGCGTGAAGCGCCAACCATGCGGATGTCAGCCAAGGCTAGGCAACTATTTCTTGCGCTCGACGAGGAAGCGCGCGAGGTCCTTTAGCGTCGTCGCCGCCTCGCCATATTCGTTAAGTTCGGCGCAGGCTTGATCGGCCAGGGCGTCGGCCTTGTGGAGCGATTCCTCAATTCCGAATAGCGCCGGATACGTTGCCTTCTCCGCCGCCATGTCCTTCCCCGCGGTTTTCCCCAGTTGCTCGGAGGTTTGGGTCACGTCGAGCACATCGTCGACGATCTGAAACGCCAAGCCGATCGACTGGCCATAGGTTCGGAGGCGGCGGATATCGGCGACTTTTGCCCCCGCATACATCCCCCCGCTGACCACGCTGGCCGTGATGAGCGCCGCGGTCTTCGAACGGTGGATATATTCGAGGGTCGCGAGGTCGGGCTTCTTGTGTTCGGCTTCGAGGTCCACGACCTGGCCGCCAATCATGCCGTCGACGGTGCCGGTGGCATGGGCGATTTCCCGGATGATCTCAACGCGCGCCTCGGCTGGACACGCGATCTGCGCCAGCACTTCATAGGCCTGCGTTTGCAACGCGTCTCCGGCCAGGATGGCGATGGCCTCGCCGAAGGCCTTGTGGCAGGTGGGACGCCCGCGCCGCAGGTCGTCGTTATCGAGCGCGGGCAGATCGTCGTGGATCAGCGAATAAGTGTGGAGCATTTCGAGCGCCGCACCCAACTGCTCGATGCCCGCAGGCAGCGAGCCGGCGAGCGATGCAGAGTTCGAGGCCGCTCCGATCATGCGCCCCGCTTCCATGCAGAGGATTGGCCGCAGGCGCTTCCCGCCGGCAAACACGCTGTGCCGCATGGCCTCATGGATGGAGGTTGGATGCTGGGTAGCCGGTGGCAAGAGCCGATCGAGTGCGGCGTCGGCAGCTTCTCGTCCCTGCTCCAGAACTTGTTTCAGCATGGCATCGCAGTATACCAAGCCGGCGCAGGGCAGGTCTCAGGTCTTAGGCGCCAGGTCTCAAGAAACCCGGAAGGGCAGGTCGCGGGTATCGGGCGTCAAGTCTCAAGAAACTCTTTGTTGATTTTGTTTTTCCTGAGACCTGACACCTAAGACCTGAGACCTGTTCGATCAAGCGGCCGCGCGGTGCGTGAGCCCCTGCAACAGGGAGCGCACGACGTCATCATTACGCGGCTCACAGATGTCGGACGCGCCCAGACTCATTGCCTCGGTCCACAGTTGGTCGTCCGCCAACCGGTGCGTGCCGACGATGCAAAGGTCGGGGAATTCACGATGCAAACGCTTGACTTCGTCCGGCCCTGAAGTTTCCAGATCCAGCACCACCGCTTCGGCGCGGTGCCGGGCAACCGCGGGACTGACCTCTTGGTAAGTGCCCGCTAAATAAACAGAATCGAAGTGTTGGGAAAGACTGACCGCCAGAGTTTGTGCAGTTCTGGGGTCATTCTGATAAAGGACTACACTGAGTGCTTCCATACACCCCCCTGACCTCACCGCGATTCGCGGTGGCCTTGGCTGCGACAGCAAACTGCTAGCACAGGCGTTATCATTCCGAGCGCGACAGCGTTACTTGCGCAACGCTTTCTCGGCCGGGGGCTCAAACGGTTCAGTTTGCACCTTTCCGTTCTGTTTCAACAGAATCTCCACTTTTCCTTCCGCTTCGTCCAGTTGTTTCCGGCAGGTCGTGGAAAGTTGCATGCCTTCTTCAAACAGCGTCAGGGACTTCTCCAGAGGAACCTCTCCTTTTTCCAGTTCCTGAACGATTTTCTCGAGACGCTCGAGGCATTCTTCAAACTTCACCAATCCAATTGCTCCTACCCTCTATTGTAATGCCGGTTCCGAGGGGAAATGTCCAGCGAATTTTTTTAATTCGTGTGATTTCTTGTGCATATTTTTCCCAAAACTACACCGAAGTCCGCCGCGTCGAGCCCAGAACCTCCAGAACGTCCGCTGCGGAGGCATATCTTCCCTGCGGAGCGCTGATCTGAGCGCCCTGCACCCGGTCGCGGACCGCCGCCAGCATTTCGCGAGCGATGGCCACGCCTTCGGCGCGAGCCGCTTCCGGACTGGCGGCCTGGCTCATCCGGTTCAGGATTTCATCCGGCACCGAAACCCGCAGCTCGTTCTTCATGAACTCAGCGTTGCGCACGCTCACCAGCGGCCAGATTCCGGCTACCACTGGAATTCGACAGTGCTCGATCCGTCGCAGGAAATTTTCCAGCAGAGTGAGGTCGAACACCGGCTGGGTCACCACGTATTCCGCGCCCGCTTCGACCTTGTATTCGAAGCGCTTGATCTCCTCGTCCAGGTTGGGCAGCCCCGGATTTGCGCCCACCCCAATGACGAAACTGGTCCCGGCGCCGATCGGGTTCCCGCCCAGGTCGAGTCCCCGGTTCAGGTTGTGGACGATATTCACCAGCCCGATCGAATCCACGTCAAACACTGCCGTAGCATCGGGATAGTTCCCCATTTTCGGAGGGTCCCCCGTGATGCAGATGAGGTTGCGGATTCCGGTGGCCGCCGCTCCCAGCAGGTCGGACTGAATGCCCAGCACGTTGCGGTCGCGGCAGGTGTAGTGCAGGATGGCTTCGATCTCCACTGCCCGCTGCATCAGCAGCGACAACGCCTGGTTGCTCATGCGCGCCGAGGCCCGCGGACTGTCGGGGATGTTGATCGCGTCGACGCCAACCGATTTGACGAACTTCGCGCCCTCGATCTCTTTGCGGATGTCGATGCCCTTGGGCGGCACGATTTCGACCATGGTCACAAATTCCCCGGCCGCAAGCTTCGCGCCGAGGCGCGAGCGCTCCGCCATGGGAATGCTGGCCGGAGCCGAGGGCGCGGCGCCGGAACGAATCGCCTCTGAAATTGCAGTCTTGCCGCGTGCCTGGTCCACACGTAAAACCGATTTCATGGCGCGAATGTGATCGGGAGTGGTGCCGCAGCAGCCGCCGATCAGCCGTACGCCGGCGGCCACGAAATTGGGCGTGTAGTTCGCCATGTATTCCGGCGAGCAGAGATAAATATTCCGTCCTTCGACCGAGCGCGGCATGCCGGCGTTCGGTTGCGCGGCCAGCGGCATGGAAGTCACCGCGCGCACGCGTTCGATGGCGTCCAGCATGGCGACCGGTCCCACGCTGCAGTTGATGCCAAGCACGTCGACGTTCCATTCCGCCAACCGGGCGGCGAAGGTCTCGGGGTTGGAGCCATCGAGGCAGTTCCCCTCTTCGTCGATCGTGACCTGGGCCACTAGGGGAATCTTCGCATCCACCTCCCGGCAGGCCAGCACGGCTTGGTGCAACTCTTCGAGGTAGCCGAAGGTCTCGAGCATCAGCAAGTCCACTCCGCCCTCGACGAGCGCTGCGGCTTGTTCGCGAAACGCCGCGCGCGCCTCTTCAAACGAAGTTTTGCCCAGCGGCTCAATGCGGACGCCCAGCGGGCCCATCGATCCGGCCACCCAAACATCGAAGCTCTTGGCCGCTTCCCGAGCCACGCGAGCGCCCGCCACATTGATGTCGCGCACGCGATCCGCCAGGCCGTGCCGCGCCAGGCGAAAACTGTTGGCGCCGAAAGTATTGGTTTCGATAATCTCGGCGCCAGCCTGCAGATAGTCGTGGTGGATGTCGCGGATCATCTCCGGCTGCGACAAGTTCAGCTCGTCATAGCAGCGGTTGATGAAAATGCCCTTGGCATAGAGAAGCGTTCCCATAGCTCCATCGCAGAGCACCGGCGATTGCTTCAGACGTTCAATAAAGTTCTGCGGCATTTACTTGAGAATACTAGAAGGTGCGGGATAATTGAATCATGGAAGGCCAAGGGCATTGAATCATGTGCGATTGAGCGATTGAGTCATTGGAGGTCAAAGACTCCCGGTCTTTCGAGGCCTCAATGTCTCAATGATTGAATGCAGCCGAGGAGGTTGTATGGGCATTGAAATTCGAGGAATGGCGCCGCTGCTGCAAGTGTTCGATATGCCAGCCGCCATTGCATTTTACCGGAATGTGCTGGGGTTCGAGGTGGTGAGCACGTCCACTCCCAGGGGAGAGCATTTCGATTGGGCGCTGCTCCGGCTGAATGGCGTGGAGTTGATGCTGAACACGGCTTACGAACAGGACTCCCGGCCGCCCGAACCTGATCCCGCGCGGATTGCCGCCCACAATTGTACGTTCGCGATCCAGACGGATATAGCCTTTGCTTCCAGTGGCAAACGCGCTAGTCGGTTATGTTGCCGCGTTTGACCAGGCAATCGCCGGTTGCCGGGAACGCCTTTTACATTTCGCTGGGATAGTGTATTCTTACGACACCTAATAAGGTGCTTTCGATAGGTGTGGCCCCATGCTTGACATCACCAAGGACATCCAGTCGCTGACGACCTTCCGCCGCCGCTCCGGCGACTTCATGAAGCAGCTCAAGAAGAGCAAGCGCCCCGTGGTGCTCACGGTGAACGGGAAGGCAGCGGCTGTGGTGCAAGACGCCGTAGCCTATCAGCGCCTGCTCGACCTTGCCGCTTGCGCCAATGAAGAGGAAGCCATTCGCCAGGGCTTGGAGGATGTGAAAGAAGGAAGGACACGGCCAGCGAGGGAGTTTTTCGCTGAGTTTGAAGCCAGGCATGGCATACGTCGTTAACATCACTCCCCATGCCGAGCGCGACCTTGCCCGCCTGTACCGGCAAATCAACGCCGAGTTTTCGGACGCGGCCCTGGAATGGTATTGGGGGATCAAAGCAGCCATTCTCAGTTTGGAACGGCACCCGAACCGCTGCCCGGTTGCCCCGGAAGCCCGCAAAGGGACGCGAAAGCTGCGGCACCTGCTTTACGGCAACAAGCCCCACGTCTATCGGGTCATCTATGAAGTCGATGAAAGGCGGCAAGCGGTGTGGGTGCTCACGATTCGCCATGGCGCGAGGCGGAAGCTCAAGCCGTCCGATCTCGTATAGGCGGGGCTTCAAATCGCCGGCGCCCGTCTCAGCCGCCCGCTTCTTCAGCCGCGCCCTCAAATGCATCTCTTGCTTTGCTATAATCCTTATTCTTGCATCCAAGTGATTATCCGGCATGAGGTTGGAGTCCCAGGTTTGAAAAGAGCCCTGATTCTTCTGTTATTCCTGCTGCCCGCCAGTTTGATGTGGCTGAGCTGCGGCGGCAGTTCCTCCACCTTCGGCACAGGAACCAGCGGTGTCGCGTACCGCGCCTTCATCACGAACAATGTTTCCGCCGGCACTTTGTCTCCGGGCGTTTATATCGTCGACGCTGCAAATGACGTGCGTGCGACTGCATCGCCGATTTCCGCCGGCAACACTCCGGGAATGATGGTCGTCACGCCCAACCGTACCCAGACTCTGGTCTTCAGCGGCGACGGCACGCCATCCTCCGACAACCAATTCACTATCATCAACAACGCCAAGGAATCCGTCTTCGCTCACCTGACTTTGCCTGGCATGACCGAGAGCTTCGTCGTTTCCCCGGACAGCTCCACCGCCTACGTCGCCCTGCCCACCGCGCAGGTGACCGGACAGCCGGACTCCGGCGTTATTGAAGTCATTTCTCTGAGTTCGGGCACGATGACCGCCGAAATCTATTGCCCCATCGCCAATACGGCGAATCTTGTCTGCGCGTGGCCGGCCGGCGTAGGTACCGGATTCAACGCGCCTTACACATATCTCTCCATGGGCAACACCGGCAATCGCATCCTGGCTTTCAGTCAGCCTTCGGCTTCGGATTCGACTGCGGATGTGGTTGCGGTAATTACTCCGTCGAGTATTAACACCTCGAATCCAGTCGTGACTTTCGTGACCGGATTCGACCATCCCGTCTGGGCCTACTTCAACGCCGACGACACCACGGCGTACGTATTGAACTGCGGAGCCGAATGCGGCGGGACTCAGGCCAGCATACAGCAACTCAATCTGACGGATAACACTCTGGGCCCGTCTGTTCCAGTTTGTACTCCCGGCGCAAGTCCACAGTGCGCCGGCAGCGTAGCCCTGGTCAATGGCTCGACCATGTATGTGGCGGGAACTCCCGTGCCGGCCTCGCCCTGCACCGGCCAGACAACGGCGGCGACCTCGTGCGGCCTGCTCACCATAGTCGACCTCAGCACCATGTCTGTCACCAATACCGCCCCCATCATCATCACCGACGGATATCACGACCGCATCGCCCTCGGCGCCAACGGACAGCTCTTCATCGGCTCAAACACCTGCACCGAGATCGTTCCGCCCATCCCGCCGCCCCCAGGGGCCGAGGTCCGTGGTTGCCTTTCCATCTACAACACGCTGGCCACTGCGGTGGGGAGCGCTTCGGCTGGCGGCGTCGTCATTCCTCCCGCCAACGGAGACGTGACCGGCCTCCAGCCCATCGCTAAGCGCGGTAGCAAAATGGCGCAGCAAGTGGTGTATGTGGTCCAGGGCGGATCGCTCAGTATCTACGACACCATGATCGATGCCTTGGAGTACAACCCGAACAATTCCAAGAACCCCGGCCAGATCAGCAGCCTCATAGGCAATTTCATCGACGTCAAGACGGTTGATTTTTGAGGGGCGCTGTTCGCCGGCCGCGATTCGCCTTTCGCTGCGCGCCATTCCCGGTCTCTTTGTCACATCGTATTGTGCGGTACGTCCTTGACAAGCGGCCGCCACGAGTATCCGCTAATCTTACAAGTTGGATCAGCGATCTCCCCCCAGAGAAAGTTCCGTTCCAGGAGGTGTTTTGTGCAGATTTTCAGCCGGCGTTTTTTGCGGGCCGGGGTATTGATCTTCATGACGATCGCGCTCGCCCTGTCCGCGCAGGCTGCGGCCTTCAGCAAGGCGAGCCTGAAGGGCAGCTACGGCTTTTTGATTAACCGATGGACTGCCAATGTGAATACGAACCAGTTTGCCGTGATGGGAGTCATGACCTTCGACGGCGCGGGAAATGTGACCGCCTCGGGGACGGAGATCAAGGGAGGTGTGGTTCAGGCCGGGGTCTTGAGCGGGACTTACACCGTGAATTCCAATGGCACGGGCGCGATTAACTTCACAACAGGCGAGAACCCGCCTCAGTTCGCGATCGCTCTCAACTCGACTGCCGCTGGGGTGGCGCACAGCGTGCAATTGCTGGTGACCGACGACAACGACAACGAAGTCGTCAGCGGCGCCGCCTGGCTGCAGTCCACCACCGCCGAGACGTACAGCGTGGCAAGTCTAAAAGGGAATTTCACCCTCCAGTTCAACACCTGGACCGCCGACGTGAATGAGGCCCAGAACGCCGCTGTCGGAGTAATTGATTTTGACGGAAAAGGGAACCTCAAGGGTTCAGCGACCACCATGTCCCTCGGCGTGCCCTATCCGACAACCATCGCCGGCACCTATACGGTGAACTCGGACGGCAGTGGCAGCATGTCGCTGACATCCGGACCCGGCGGCCATGGTCAGTTGGCGTTTGCGTTGAACTCGGTGGCGGCAGGGCAAGCCAAAGGGTTGCAGTTTCTGGGCGCCAACATGAGCGGCGGCGGCGGCAATCTGGTCATCACCGGGACCGCGCTGAAGCAGTGAACGCGTCCGACTAACGACTAACGACTAACGACTGCCCTCCCTACCGCGGCTCCAGCGTCATCTCATGCGTCTTGTGTTTCTCGATTGCGGCCGAAGTGAAGGGAAACACGATCGTCGAGCCTCCATACCACGCCTTCCACTGGTCCATGTAATACGGACTGAGAAAGATCCCGCTCTCACCCGTCACCAGGTTCAGCGTGCTTTCGTCAAAGTTCGCAAAGTTCCACGTCAGCCGTTCGGAGGGCCCAAACCCCCGGCTCCCCGCCTTCACCGTGTACGTGCTCCCGCTCAACGGATGCAACCCCGGCCCCGTGAAGCGCCCAATCACCGGCAACTGGCTGAGCACCAGATGATCGATTTCAACCGGATAATTCCTTCCCCAAGTCCATTGGCTGAGGTCGGCAGGAGCTCGCGAACCGACTGTTGAACGATTATTTAGAACGATTTCCACCTGGGGATGTTTCACCACATTCTCCAGCGCCACCGTCAGCAAGCTTTCGTAGTCGGAGTATCCCGGCGGCAGCCAGCGCGCCGGCTGTTTGGTGAGCACATTTTCCAGCCAGACCGAAGACATAGCCCAGCGATAGCTCTTCCAGCTCAACTGGCCCCGATCCGGTCCATCCGCAGCCGCGCCCAACTTCGGCTCCAGCAGCAACCGCGCCAGTTCCTGACGCGCCCTCGTCTCAATCGTAGGCGCCGCCGAATCCGCCGACATCCGCCCATCCCAATCGCGCAGAATGTCCGCTGCCCGCTTCGCCCGGTCCGAAGCGCTCGCCGCGTGATCGACCGCGTACACGAACTTGTCGGCGCAGAAGCGGTCGTAAGTCGACGACACATCCATCTGCAACGCCAGCATATCCGCGGGCGCAAACTTCCTTCCCGATTCCAGCACCCGGTAAATGCGATCCGTGCGCCACGGCGCATCCCACTCCGTGCTGATCGAATATTTGTAGCCGTTCGGAGCGATGCGCCCGTTGGCCGTCGCCAGAATTCCCTCCGGAGGATCGTAAACACGCGGCATCTCGTCGAAAGGAATCCAGCCTTTCCACTCGTGCGCGTCGTCGCTGCCGCTCGCCGGCAGGCTGCCATCGCCCGCCGCCCGGATCGGCACTCGCCCCGTCGCCTGATAACCGATGTGGCCATCCACATCGCCGTACATCACGTTTTGTCCCGGAGCGTCAAAAGTCGAAAATGCCTTGCGAAACTCATCCCAATTTTGCGCCGAGTCCACGTCGAAGAACATCAGTCCCATGCCGTCCTGCAACGTCCAGCGCAAGGCAATCTTGCGCGTCTCGCCCGGAAGCAGTTCCGTAATGATCGGTCCATGCCGCGTCGTCACCACGTCGAGCGTCACATCCGGCTTGCCTTTGACGTGGATCGTCTCCTGCCGGTGCTGTGCATCGCGCCATCCCGCCGGAGTCTTGTACTGCCCCTGCGCATTGAACTCCTCGATGAAATCGTCTTCCACCGTCGGTCCCACGTTGGTGAATCCCCAGCCGATGTGCCGGTTGTGGCCAACAATCACGAACGGAACTCCCGGCAGCGTAACTCCCGCCACGTCGAAATTGCCGCTCTTCGTCTTCAGGTGCTCCTCAAACCACACGTTCGGCATCTGGTGGTCGATGTGCATATCGTTCGATAGCAGCGGTTTCCCCGAAACCGTATGCTGGCCGGAAACCACCCAGTTGTTCGACCCCGGCCGAAACGAATCCTCCGAAAAGTTAGTCATAGTGGGGCTGCCGATTCCAAGCCCAGCGCCCAGCTTCGCCAGGGTTTCCCCTGTGATCCCCTGTGCTCCCTGTGGTTCAAGATCTTCCTCTTTACTGCAAGAACCTCTACGGCACAGCGCAACCTGCTCAGCAGTCAGCCCAGAAATCAGCCGCCCGTTTCCCCCCTCCGGATCCATCTCTTCTTCGTCATCCTCATCTTCATCTTTATCGCTTCTCTTGACGGCGGGTTCGTCGTCCATCCGCCGCACCTCGGTTGGCGGACGGTCCCGCCACGAAGAATTCACGTACAAGTCCGCCGTCAGGTCCGGCCCCAGCTTCGCCAGGATTTTTTCGCGCGTCAGCGCACGCAGGTAGCTGTAGTGATTCAAATCCTGCACCATGCGCGCGCCCACCAGCAGGGAATCCGTCACCGTCCACGGTCGCGGCGTGTACTTTGCCATCTCGGCGCGGGGACAGTGCAGGAGGTAGAGCGCTCCAGACTGTGCGCACATCAGGCGGAATTCCAGTGAAAGCCGGTCGCGATGCGATTCCAGAAACGCATTCACTCCGCGAGCGTAAGCCTCAAAATAAGCCCGGTCGCGTGCGGAGATGTTCTTCTCCGCCGCTTCGGCCGCGACCCGCAGCCCCAGAATCCGCTCCGCGCGGTCCATCTTCACCGTGTCTTCGCCGATCACTTCCGAAAGTTCTCCGGCAGCGGCGCGACGCATCATGTCCATCTGCCACAGCCGGTCCTGCGCGGTCACGTACCCCTGGGCAAAAAACAAATCTTCGAGCGTAGCCGCCTCAATCGTGGGAACGCCGTGCTCATCGCGCACCACCCGCACCTTGGCAGAAATTCCCGGCACCGAGACGCTGCCATCCAGTTGCGGCAGAGGCGAGCGCGCAATCCAGTAGAGCCACCAGACGCCAACGATAAGCGCCACCAGCAAAAGGCAAACGGCGTAGTAAAGGACCCGGAGCGCAGGATGGCGCCGGTGAACGTTGGAGCGCGGAATCTCAGGCAGGGAAGCGGTAGAAGACATTACTGAAAGATTGTAGGGGTGCGTGGAGTCCGTGACAACCACGCACCCCGATGGAGACAATTCCTGTGCGTCAAATCAGTTCCGGGAAGGGATAGGGTTGTGCTTTGGGGGGAGTCTACTCCGTCCGGGACCAAACGTTACCTAGGTCATGTCCATTCGTGGCAAATCCCAGTTTTTCCTCTACTAGTGACTTAAGCTCTGAGGTTGTCGTTTTTCCAATTATTAAGGAGAGGTCTTGATATGCAACGTTCTATCAACCGAATCGTCCTCCTCGCGGCCTTGCTTTTCCTGGCTGGCAGCGTATTCGCCAAAGATGCCCCTAAATACAAAACCGCTGAAGTGAAGCAAGTGACCATTGCAGATGGCGTCCAGCTTCCGGATAACATTAGCCCGCCACAGTTGCTCAAACTTCTCTCCGATGAACTCCGGGAGGAATTGAGTAAGAAGGGCGTTGCCGAGCAGGTGATCGCAGACGGCGGCGCTGTGCCTGACGCCGCTGTTGCGGATTCCATCGTGGTCGAGTGCAAGATAGCCGATTTCAAGAAGGCAGGCCACACCATGATGCATCCTGCGGAGATCACGGTGACCGTCAATATTTATCATCGCAGCGACCATGCGCTGATTGCGAATGCCTCACCGAACGCCAAGCTGGTTCCGGGTATGTATCGCAGCGACGAACACCTCGCTCATGCTGTGGGAGGCTGGGTGGCGGGAGAAACTCACAAGATACTGAAGTAGCCCTTTGACCGAGGCTGCCCCACCCTTGCGTTTTTTGCAAGGGTGGGAGATTCATCACATCGCTCTCTGAGCTTCTTGACTTAGAATTGTCTGTGCCCGCCCGTCTCCGTCGCTTTTACGGCATCGGGCGTGCTGGCCCATCCTTTGACTGAGGCTGCCCCACCCTTGCGTTTTTTGCAAGGGTGGGAGATTCATCACATCGCTCCCCCCGCCGAATTTACTTCAATGCCGCCGAAGCAGGGGCCTCCGGATTGAGATCAAATCGGACCCAGTAATCAGGATTCGGAGGTGCGGGAAACACGGCCTGCTTGGTCATCCGGAAATCATCGAGCTTCGGGCCCAGACATGGCATGATCGGACTGTAACCGCGGCCCGTGAGGTATTCGATCGTACCCTCTTTGCCGACCTTAATCAGAAGCTCGAAATTGCCAAGATCGCTGCCGGCCAGTTGCTCGATGCAGGGCTGCATCCAGGCGTGAATCTTTTCATCGAATGCGCTTTTGTAGCGTTGGCCTTCGGGAGTATGCAGGTTTGCTTCCGCGGATTGTTCCGCGGCCTGGTTCGCGACCATGTAAGGCTCCACTTGTTTGGCCCACTGCTTGATCGATTCGAAATAGGAAAATGTCTGCCACGTATCCTCGTCCCACTGGCCCCCAATTCGGGCAAACATCTTGTTGGCCACCACGGGATCCATGAACTTGACAGCCATATTGGCCAGCAGATTCAAGTTCGCGAGCGACGGCCCATTCTGCTTCTCCACGACGTCAAACCCTTTCTGTATTCTCTGCCAGGATAGCTTCAGCTTTTGATCGTCATTGCAACTGCAAGACATATTAACTGCGACACGGAAATACAGCATATCGCCTGCATCTCCTCCAATGCTGTCGGCGGTTTTCGTCAGAAATTGTTCGACGTCCCCGTCTTCTCCGCCCCACTTCGGCAGGATCGAATTGGCATACATGCGATAGTAATAATAATAAGTCGGTTCAAATTTAACGGCCCGTTCCAGAAGGGCTTGAGTGGCGGATGTCTCCCAACTTTGGGCTAACGCTACGTCCTGCATGGCCACATACCACTCTGGATCTTTGACCGGAAAGGTCGATGCTTCATCGAGGATCTGCTTTGCTTTGGTGGCACGCTCCGCGAAAAGTTTCCATCCACTCTCGCTTACCGTGTCTGCGTATCCCGCGCCCCGTGCATTCCATCCATAGCCGACATAGGCTTCCGCCAGCGCGATGTGTGCCGCAACCGACTTCGGGCTGGTCGATACCCATTGCTGAAGTAATTTCATGTGTTCGACCCAATCTTCTTCCGTTGCGTGTAGTGGTGGCTTCTCAAGGCCGCCATAAATCGCGTGGATCTTCCACATTCCTCCAGCAAACGTTTCCTTATGGGAGCGCACCGAATCCGCGAGGCAGTCCAGTTGTTCGAACTTTCCCGCCTTGAGCAGTCCGTGCACGGTTTTTGTGTAGTTGGGTACGGCGTGAATATCCGTGCCGGCGTCGCCGCTCAGACCGGCAATCTCCGCCTCGGTAAGGTTGCACATCGAGGGTTTCCCATTCGGAGCGTTAGCGTTGGCGAATCCGCAAGCTGCTATCACTAACATCAGAATTATTGGAATTGGATGGGAGCGACGAGGGCCGGGCAATGCTGCGGGAAAAATCGAATCGGTCACGAGATTGACGCCATATTAAAGACGCCTCCTAACTTAGCAACTTAGTGAAAGTGGCCACTTCCATCCAAGTTACAGCAGGCCATGAACCGAAGGCGTCGGCGTCTGGGGCTCCCGAGGAGGCTGACCCAACCCATCGCGTTAGCTGACCCTGAAGGGTGGTCCGTCCGAGCTTCGCTCAGGCGGGGCCTCTGACCCTCTTTCACAACAAACCATCCGCGATCGAAATCGCAAGATTAGGCATTGTAACGAAGCGTTAGAAACGGACACTAGTGGCCTGTCGCAGAGCAACTATTACTAGGTTCTTAGCATCAAAGCTGTTATGGCCACTGGCAGCGAAATCTTGCTCACCCAGCAACAGCATTCCGACCTAAGCAGCATCGCCCAGTCCCGTACTCTGCCGGCCGGTTACGTGTTTCGCGCCAAGTTGATCCTGATGCTGGCAGAAGGGTCGTCCTTCAACGCGATCAAGCAAAGGCTGCAAACCACTGCGCCCACGATCATTCGCTGGAAGCAGCGTTTCCGGCAGCAGGGGATCGAGGGACTGGACACCTATCATCCCGGCCAGAAGCCCAGGGTGTTGACTCCGGCTCTGCACGCTCGCATCCTGTCGGCCACGCGGAGAAAGCCCAGCGACGGGTCTACGCACTGGAGTTGCCGCAAACTGGCCTCCGCGCTGGGCGTCAGCAAAGACGCCGTGCATCGCGTTTGGCAAGAAGCGGGCCTGAAGCCACACCGCCTCGAACGCTACATGGTCAGCGACGATCCCGAGTTCGAAACCAAAGCCGCCGACATCCTCGGCCTCTATCTGCGCCCACCCCAACATGCCGCCGTGTTCTGCGTCGATGAGAAGACCGCCATTCAAGCCTTGGATCGTCTCGATCCCGTCCTGCCGCTCTCGCCGGGACGCGCCGAACGCCACGGCTTCGAGTACTACCGGCACGGTACGCTCTCCTTGTATGCAGCGCTCAATACCGCCACCGGCCGCGTCCACGGCAAAACCGCCGCCCGCCACACCAGCCGCGAGTTCGTCGCCTTTTTGCAAGAGGTTGTATCCTTGTGTCCGCCTCGGCAACAGATTCACATCATCCTCGACAACCTCTCCGCGCACAAAACTCAGGCGGTCCGCGACTTCCTCCAGCAACATCCGCGAGTCCGGTTTCACTTCACGCCCACGTACTCGTCCTGGCTCAACCAGGTCGAACTCTGGTTCGCCAGGATCGAACGCGACGTTATCGCGCGCGGCATCTTTACCTCGGTTTCCGACTTGGCTCGCAAACTCCGCCGCTACATCAACGCCTACTCCGCCAATGCTCGGCCTATCCAGTGGAAATACTCTGACCCCGCCCGCCGCATCCGCAGTAACGAACTCACTGCGACAGGCCACTAGAAAGTGAACTTGACGGCCAGTTGAATGCCGCGCGGACCACCACCTCCCAGGAACGGGTTGCCGATGCCAACGTCGCCGGTAGCGGTGAGGTTGTATCCAGGGTTCTTAGGGGCACCGCCCACTTCGTTGTTACCCACAACCTGGAAGCCGCAATTGCAGCCGTTGCCCCCCTGATCAACGGCAGGTTGAAGGTTCGAAGCAGGATCGGCAATGTATGCCGGCAGAAGCGGGCTGGAGAAATTGGGGTGGTTCAAAAGGTTGAAAAACTCGGCTCGCAATTGAACCTTCACGCGCTCGCCGATCGCGGTGCTCTTGTAAAGCGCGAAGTCCCACTGTTTGTAGGTTGGACCGATTAGCGAGTTGCGCCCCAGGTTCCCATAATGCCTGGTGCCGGGCACGCAGTCGGATGCAAAGCCCGACGGCGCTGCCAGCGCCGCCGTCGTGATTGTGCATGGCATGGCAAAAGAACTGAGGTCGATGTAGTCCGCCGGATTGTGTCTGTGGTAGACAATAGGTCCGACCACATCCGGCCGGTCGAAGCCATCACCGCCGCCGCTGAAATCATCCTCTCCGTTGTAGTTTAGAGTAAAAGGCTGGCCACTCTGCAGCGACACCGTACTATCGAAGCCCCAGCCATTCTTGAGCCGCTGCATGCTGCCGCCCCGGTTCGGCAGCTCGTAGCTGAACACCCAGGTAAGGCGATCCGGGATGTTGAAGTTTGACGGTCCGTATTCTCTTTGCGGGTTGTTGCTGTCCTGGGGCTGGGCCGCGTTCACTACGAAATCTTCCAGATCGCTCGAGTTGTCCAGCGACTTCGACCACACATAGTTAACCACTGAAGTAATACCGTGCCAGCCGTTGACCTTGAAACTGACTTGCAGCGAGTTGTAATTCGATTTCCCGCTGGACTTTTCCTGGAAGATATAGAACGAGCCAGCGGGGTAGTTGAATACGCGCGGCACGCCAAAGTCGTTTATTCCGGCGGTACACCGGGTATCGACGCCAGTATCACACGCGGTGATTTCTGCCTGGTTGGGCTGGCTGATGTCGTAGAAGCGGAAGAGCCGGTGCCCCTGCGATCCCACATAGCCCAACTGCAGCGTGGTCTTGCTGCCGATCTGCTGCTGGATATTGATGTTGTAGTTCTCCATATATGGAGTCTTGACGTGAGGATCGACCGCGAAGATATCGCACTCCGGGCTGCAGCCGACCGTGCCATAGACCGGCACGCCAGACTGAATCGTGCCGCCGGAAACGGAAGCGGCGTTAATTGGGTCGGGGCCAAAGTTCCCGTAGGCTGGGCCAGGGGCATAGTAGGCGGGATAGGGCAAGTGGCCGAGGAAGATGTCCTGCGAGAAGGCGTCATAAAAAAGGCCTGCCCCAGCACGAATCACGGTCTTGCCTTTTCCAGACGGATCCCAGGCGATACTGGCTCTCGGTGAAAAATCTTTGTAGTCGGGGTTATACAAACGGCTGAGTCCGGGGGTGCCCACTTGCAAATAGTTACCCGTCCCGGTGTCGCCGACGGGATCGAAACTCGTCACCAGGAAGTTGGCGAACAGGTTGTTCTTCTCTTGAACTACGGCGTAATAGTCCCAGCGCAGGCCGTAGTTGAGAGTGAGCCGCGGGGTTATGCGAAAAGCATCCTGCACATACAGGCCGTAGCCGTTTTCGAAGGTATGACGGCGGGAGTTCCCCGAGTACTGGAGGCCGCCAGCCGTCGGGTCGCCTCTGAGAAAGTCAGACAAGGTCTTGAATTTCAGCCTCCCACGGTAGTACTTGTTTAAGTACTGTTCGATGCTGGTGCGGCGGAATTCGAAACCAAACTTCACGTCGTGCCTGCCGACTTTCCAGGAAAAGTTCTCGATGAACTGGTTGTTGGTGTCCACGCGGTGCCGCGAGTCGCCGGAATTGGCCCCAGGCTGGGCAAAGAAGCTGCCACCCGTTAGTGTGGTCGAAACCAGGAAAATGGGCAGGCCGGAATCGTGCACGCCCGAGCCCGAACAGTCAGCCACCGAACTGGCGGCGCAGAGCCCGATCGAACTCGGATGAAAGCTCAAGTCCTGGGGAAAGAAGCCTTCCGCAAACCGGTTCCAGCCGTAACGCAGTTCATTCACCTTATTGGTGCCAATGGTGTGCACGTAAGAGAGGGAGACTAACTGGACCCGAGTCGGCGTGATCGTGTTAAACCCAGGGAGTTGGCCGCCGGAGGCCGTCAGGGCCAGCGGGAAGGACTGGGTGCTGTCGCTAAAGAAATAGCGGCCGGTCAAAATGTTGTTCTGGTTGAAATTGTGGTCGATCTTTCCGATCACACTGCTGAGGTAGTTGTACGAAGGGGTGATCAGAGATGCGTTGGGCCCATCGGGACAGCCAGTATCGTCCGCGGGCCTACCTGGAATATTTGGCGCGGGCCAGGGATTGTGCTGTGCAATTAGGTTTGCGATAACCGGGTTACTGGCGTCATTTGGACTTAGCGATCCTCCCGGTCCTGTGCCCGTCGGCACGCAATCCAAGGTCACCGTTCCCACGGTCTCGCGCTGACCTTCATAGTCCATATAGAAGAACGTTTTGTCCTTAACGATCGGGCCGCCGAACGAGCCCCCGAACTGGTCGTTGTGGAAGGGCGCCCGCTTCTGGTCTGTCGTGTTGAAGTAGTTGCGCGCATCGAGGGCGTCGTTACGGAAATACTCGAACAGTTCTCCGTGGAGAGCGTTTGTGCCGCTCTTGGTCACGATGTTGACCACGGCGCCGGCGTTGCGTCCGTACTCGGGCTCGAAGTTGGAAAGCACCTTCATCTCGGCGATGGCGCCGATGGGCAGAATGGCGGACGGAACGGCGAACACGCCCCCCTGGTTGATGGCGGGGTCATTGCGGTATCCGTCGTTCATATCGGTGCCATCGAGCAGGTAATTGTTGGAGCGTCCGCGGGCGCCGTTCATGGAAAACTCGCCCCACCCTCCGGGGGAATCGGTAATCTGATCGGGCGAGCCTGCGACACCGGGATTCAAGAAGATCAACTTGGTGTAGTCGCGGCCGTTGATGGGCAGATCGCCGACCGACTTGGCGGTCAGCACACCTCCCAGTTCATTGGACTGGGTTTCGATCTGCGGTAGGTCTCCGCCGGAGACCTCGACCATCTGCGTGACCTGGCCGGTTTTCAACTGCGCGTCCACGCGCCGCTCGGTGGCCACGTTCACTTCGACGTTGCTGGTGACTGCGGTCTGGAAGCCAGTCTGCGTTACGGTGACGGAGTATGTGCCGATGGGCAACTCAGAGACGGTGTAGCTGCCGTCGCCGCTGGTTACGGTCGTGCGTTCCAAGCCAGTTGCCAGGTTGCGCACTTTGACGGTCGCTCCGGCCACGAACGCTCCGGAGGGATCGGTCACGGAGCCGAGGATTGTCCCACGAAACGTTTGGCCCACGAGCAAGGCTGCAGAAAGCAGAACGAACACCACCAATAAATGCAGTTTCATTCCCGGTCCTCCTTAGTCTTAGTTCGTCGCGGGCACTGGAACAGACCCACGCTCCGCGAGCAGCAAATACCGTTCCACTTGAGATGCGCGGCATTATATACGAGTGTGCGCGAAAGAACAGTGTCGAACTTCAACAAGAGGAAGTTCGTGGAAGAGGATCAGCACGGGGATCTGCGTCGTCCGGAACCGACTGACGGACAGCGGAAAAAGTGGACGGTGAGCGCTGGGAGCAATCGTCGGAAGTCTTCGGAAATCCACCGAGGAAATCTACGAAATAACAGATTGCGAATCTACAGATTCTAGAAGCTGAAGTCCACGCCGCCGAGCACCGAGCGCGCCGATCGCACCAGATAAAGAATCTTACGAGGGTGCGACAGGCAGGTCAATGAAACGCAAGGAGTTGGTAGTGTCTCGAAAGGGTTGTTGTTGAAATATCCCGATATCGCTCATTGACCTCTATCCTTAGTCTGGTGTCCACACAGTCGCGTTTTTTTTGCGAATGTGTGGGCGTGCGCACTACCCTCTTCAGGGTGCAATCTTTTGATCACCACCATCCACGATCGAAATCCATGTTGAACCACATTGAAAGTGTCCCCATGAAACCACAATAGAAATGTCCCCTTTTAGAGTTCCTGTGGTGAGGAGGAACTCAGATTGGGGAGAACGGGATTGAGCAGGAAAGAGCTGAGCCGGGTGGAAGCGATGGGCCGAGTGCAGGCGCGGAGCTTGCGATTGGGCGAGGCGGCCGAGTTGCTGGGATTGAGTTATCGGCAAGCCAAGCGGATCTGGGCGCGGTATCGGGAGGGAGGAGCGAAGGCGCTGCAACATGCGAACTGCGGGCGGGGATCGAACCGGGCCTACGCGGCGAAGTTTCGAGCGGCGGTGCTCGAAGCGGTGAAGGCACGCTATGAGGATTTCGGTCCGACGCTGGCGGCGGAGCATCTGGCCAGCGATGACGGGCTGGTGGTGCATGCCGAGACGCTGCGGCGGTGGATGAAGCAAACCGGGATGCGGCAACGGCGGCGGAAGCCGTATCGGCAGCGGCGGGAAGCGAAGGCGCACTTTGGCGAGTTAGTGCAGTTGGATGGAAGTTTTCATGAGTGGCTGGAAAAGCGTGGGCCGCAGGGCTGCTTCCTGAACATGGCCGATGACGCCACGGCGAAGGCGCTGGGGCGATTCTCGGAGCAGGAAACGACGTGGGCGGCGGCCGGTGTGTTGCGGCGCTGGATCGAGCGCTACGGCATACCGCTGGCGCTCTACACCGACTGGAAAAACGTGTACGTGCGGCCGCCGAACGCCGGGGAACGAATGCGCGGAGAAGCAGCCGTGACGCAGTTCGGGCGCATGTGCGCGAAGCTGGACATTCGTATCATTGCCGCCAGTTCGCCGCAAGCGAAAGGGCGGGTGGAGCGGGCGCACGGCACGCACCAGGACCGGCTGGTGAAGAAGCTGCGGCTGGCCGGGATCGCCAACTACGACCAGGCCAATGCGTATCTGGAGGAGCACTACCTGGAGGAGCACAACCGGCGCTACGCACGCCCGGCGGCGGCGGCAGCCGACTATCACCGGCGGCGTCCGACGGCGCGGCAACTGGACGAAGTGTTCTGGCTAGAGGAGGAACGAGTGGTGAGTGAGGACTGGGTAGTGAGTTACAAGAACCGTCGGCTGCAACTGGAACGGCAAAATCGGCACTGGGCGCCGGCGAAGAGCCGCGTGCTGGTGCGGGAAAACGAAGCGGGCGAAGTGGCCATTCACTATCGCGGCCAGCGTCTCGGGTTCCGCGAACTGACGGCAGCTTCTAAAGCGCTGGGCGAGGGCAGGGGCGCTGCCCCTTCCCCCGCGCCCCCTTCCCCGATATTACGTCGCAGCCTTCCTCCAGCTTCGAATCATCCCTGGAGAAAAGGCTTTTCCGCAGGGGCACACGCTCGCTATTCCGGGGCAGCGTGAAACCACCACCAGGGGACATTTCTATTGTGGACAAGACGGGGACATTTCTAATGTGGTATGACACCGCGATCGAAATCCATTGACTTAAGACCCGTTGTGCGCGACCATAGAGATCTGATTGGGGCAGTTTTGAGGTTTGTCCGTCCGCCAGACGGCCCTCGAAGTTGCCCCAAAGCCATTTTCAGCGCTGGTTTTGGAGCTAACTCCTTACGGAAGTATGTACTTTACGCAAGGGAGGAATCGCATTATGATCCCTCCTAAGCCGCCGCGTCCCATTGTTTCACATCCAAAACCCCAGCGGCTCACCGAGAGGTCGATGCGTATGACGCTGGTTGCTGCATTCAGATGCAGAGAAAATGGCATTCTTCTCTGCGCGGACCGGGAAGAGAATGACGGTTTTCTGAAGAGAGAAGTCGATAAAATCTACCACTTTGATCTCGCTTGCAAAATTGGAATAAGGCCGAACCAACCATACCAAGTATTCATCGCGGGAGCTGGACCGACGGCGATCCTGACGAAAGCCTCCATTGAGATTCACGAATGTCTAAGAGATGCTGTGGATACTGGCGTGGACATCCTAGCCGAACATCGAACGCTTTTGGAATCAATTCTGGAAACAACCTTGAACTCAATTCGCTCCCGATACGTAACGGACCGGGATTCAGCACTCTTTCTGATTATTATTTTTGCTTCGGCGAATGCTCCCCCTTTGCTCTATCAAGCGGAGATACTCTACCAGACAGAGGGCGTGATTCTAGAACTGAAATCTATTTATGCAGCCCAAGGGAATGGAAAGCCGATTTCAGACTACTTGGCGAATCGCCTTTATAAACACGGCCTCTATAGAGAAACATTGGCGCTTTTAGCGGCGTTTATCTTCAGGGAGGCGGGAAGGTCCTCGTCTGGGGTAGGGTTGGAAGTGGACATGAAGTTGATTCACGAAGGCGGGAAATCTGTGCGACATATTGGCCCCAACTACGTCAAGGAACTCATGGATGGCGTGCCTAGCTTGGAAGCGGCAATATCCTCGTACTGGGAAGGCCATGTAAGAGTGCCGGATTGGTTGAAAAAAGACTAATTTTATACTTGACACAACTTGCGTAAAGTATTACGATGTAAACATGAAAACAGGACACAATCTCTCGAAATCGGCGGTAATCGAAAACATCCCGCTGGCCTGTTCCGATGAATTGGCAGCGGTTGAGTTTCTAGAAAAACAGCGCTGGGGGAACGATCCCGCGTGCGTCAAGTGTGGCAGTGTGGAAGTGTACAAAATGAAGGATGCCAAGACGGGAGAACGGAACAACCGTTTTCTGTGGCGCTGCCGGGATTGTAAAGATCAGTACACAGTACGGATCGGGACGGTGTATGAGGAATCTCGGATTGAGCTTCGTCATTGGTGCTATGCGTTCTGGCGAGCTTGTACTTCCAAAAAAGGCGTATCGGCTCTGGAAATCAAGCGGCATTGCCAGATCAGCTACAAGTCAGCCCTGTTCCTGATGAACCGCATCCGGTTTGCAATGGCTCCCGAACCTGACGCCCCAAAGCTCATGGGAACGGTTGAGTGCGACGAAATGTACATCGGCCCGCGCAAGACTCGCTACAAAGGAATGAGTGGAATCGGACGCTCTACCAGTAAGATTCCGGTGTTTTGCGCCGTAGAGCGTCAAGGCGAGATTCGCCGCCGTATCGTTGCCGATGTCACAGGTGCAAGTCTCAAAGGCGCTATCCGCGAGGAAGTGGACCGACGCTCGCGCATTGTTACGGATGAATTTGCGGCCTACCGTGGCCTTGGAAAAGAGTACGCCGGTGGACATGCTACTGTGTCCCACTCGACAAAGGAATTCGCCCGTGGCGACGTTCATACGAACACGGCGGAAAGCAGTCATGCTCTCGTAAAGCGCGGCATCGTAGGCATCTATCACAACGTCAGCCGCGAATACCTGCATCGCTATCTGTGGCAGTTCGATTTCATGTGGAACACTCGCATGTTAAACGATGGAGAGCGCACCGTCTTAGCGATGCGGGCAGCCGAAGGAAAGCGGCTGATGTATCAACAATCGTTGTCCGCATGAGAATCAGCCTTGCATTTGTGGCAGAAATAGGTGGTGTCGCACAAATGAGCGAGTGGTCACATAAACTCTCCGAGCATATCAAGTTGCAGATGGCGGAAAAATCGAACCAGAATTCCGTATTCTTAGAACATCAACGATTAAAGAAGGCCTTTGGGCCTTCGCTTTGGCATAATCTGATAAAGGAAGTAAAAAACCACTGCGATGACCTAAATAGAGACATGGGGCGAGACGTAGCCATCGTGGAAAGCGAATCAAGCAGTTGGCTTAACGTGCGCGATGCTGCGTTCCACGACTCTAACGGATTGAGAGTTACGTTTAATCAGGAGCAGTGTCGATTGCAATGGAGAACCGATGTTGACTCTAAGCCTAAAGAATATGAGGTCTCCATCGGGGACGGAGGAAGAGCAGCATTTTATCGACTCAATGAAACCGGGGACTTGGGGGCAACTCCTTCCTCCCCGCAGAACATAGCCAAGGAAATGCTCAACAACTTGTTTTTCATGTGCGACATGTCCAAATGAATAACGCTCGTAAACCGAAATCGTCAAAGAAACCGAAGGCCCCGGGCCCAAAGCCAAACGTCCTGAAGCTCAAGGGCAATTGGAAAACCGCCGTCAGGCAATCGCTGACGAAGAAGAAACCGCCTAGCGGTTGGCCGAAATAGAAAAGGCCGCTATGGTTCTGGCAAACCGTTTGCGAGTATGGGTTGCGTAAAGTACATACTTCCGACTCCTTATTCCAGAATACTTTGATATAAGTCCTTATTTTTCAAAGACCGAGGCGAAAAATTCCCGCTAACTCCCTGATTCCACTAGACAGGGGGGGGAGGGGGGTGGGGGTACCAGTTAGTCAATACCAGAGAAAGCAGGAACAAAATCAGGCCTGCAACTAGGAGGCCGGTTGGCATAACCCGAACTCGCCAAGTATCATGTTTGGAACCTCGGCGTGCATTATCATCTTGAGTGTCCGCGCCGCCCAACATGTTGCAGAAACGAATCGACGATCAGCCGACTATCTCGCGCGAGAACGTCCGCGAAGCCGAAGGAATTTTTCTTCAGCATCTAAAACGCGTCGGGCTCAAGCAGACCGAACAGCGCAATGCAATTCTGCGGACCTTCCTGGAAACTCGCGAACATCTCTCGACCGACGAACTGCATCGGCTGGTCAAGAAAACCGATCCGCGCATCGGTTTTACCACCGTCTACCGGACGCTGAAGCTACTGGCGGATTGCGGCCTGGCCAGCGAAGTCGCCTTTCACGACGGCATCGCGCGTTACGAGCACCAGTACAATCGCCGCAATCATCACCACATGGTGTGCACCGAGTGCGGCGCTTCGGTCGAATTTTTCTCGGAGAAAGTCGGAGAAATCGAGCAGGAGATCGGACGCAAGCATCGTTACGTTACCACTCGCCACACTTTTCAGATCTACGGCGTTTGCGAAGAATGCCGAAAGAAGACGAACGGACGCCGACTTGCCTAATCCAGCGAATAGTGCCGAGAAAGGCCCCGAGAAAAGCCCAGCGAATCCTTCGCAAGCTTCCGTGAAGTGTCCCCATTGCGGAACTGTGATGCCCGCGAACACGGCATTCTGTCCAGGATGCGGATGGTCGATGACGCCGCTTCCTCCCGCGGAACGGGCCGCTGCGGCGGTCGCTTATCTCACCTTCGTTCCGGCCGCAGTGATATTGTTTCTGCCGGCATTTCGCAACAACCGCTTCGTCCGCTTTCATGCCTGGCAAAGCATTTTGCTTTGGGGAGTCTTTTTCGTTTTGACCATCGCCGCGCTCTTCCTTTCGAATGTCGCTGCCGCCATGGTTTTTCTGTTGTTTGGAATTCTGGCTTCGCTGGCCATGTTGTTCTTGTGGATTGTTCTGTCGCTCAAGGCATGGCAAGGCGAGCGCTTTGAAGTGCCGCTGTTCGGCGATCTGGCGGCGAGACTGCCGTAGAAAGGTCTCAGGTCTCAGGTGTCGGGTCTCAAGAAGAACATGATCAATTTCATTTCACCGTCACGGGCTTCCAGAGACCTGAGACCTTGTTTTCTTCCGTTAGACATTCCCGTCCTCATCGTTCAAAATAATCAATTCACTATGCATCGCACTTCATACTTCACTGTGCATCCCAGGAGACCTCATTGAGCCAGCTTCAGCGCGTTAAGATCAGCGCTCTCGGTACCTACGTTCCGCCCCGCGTTCTGACCAACGCCGACCTCTCGAAAATGGTCGACACCAACGACGAATGGATCATGAGCCGCGTCGGCATTCGTGAGCGGCACATCGCCGACAAGGGCGTGGCCGCCAGCGACCTGGCGGTCGAGGCGGTGAAGAACCTTGTGGCGTCGCATCCAATGGACTTGCAGGAGGTCGATCTGATCGTCGTGGGCACGGTCACGCCCGACATGATGTATCCCTCGACGGCATGCCTCGTGCAGCACAAATTGGGCATCGCGAACACCTGGGGCTTCGATGTTTCCGCCGGATGCTCGGGATTTCTGTATGCCCTCAACACTGGGGTGAAGTTCGTCGAGTCGGGGCAGTACAAGAAAGTGCTGGTGATCGGTTCGGACGTGAACTCGTCGATGACCGACTTCACCGATCGTGCCGTGTGCATCATCTTTGGAGACGGTGCGGGTGCGGTTTTGCTCGAACCGGCGCAGGATGGGGACTTAGGCCTGATCGACCATGTTGCCCAGATCGAGGGCATGGGAGGGCAGTTTCTCTACATGCCGGGAGGCGGAAGCCTGAACCCGGCCACGCACGAGACGATCGATCAGAAAATGCATTACATCCATCAGGACGGCAAGAATGTCTTCAAGTATGCGGTGAAGAAAATGGCGGAGATGACCGAACGCATCCTCGCCAAGAACAATCTGACCGGCAAGGATGTGGATTGCTTCATTGCGCACCAGGCGAACCTGCGGATCATTACGGCCACCGCCGAACGGTTGGGGATGCCGATGGAGAAAGTCATTGTCAACATCGACCGCTACGGCAACACCACGGCGGGTACGATTCCGCTTGCCATGCAAACGGCGATTGAAGAGGGCAAGTTGAAGAAGGGAGACATGGTTTTGATTGCGGCCGTTGGCGCCGGGTTTACGTCCGGGGCGACTCTGCTGCGCTGGGCGTACTAAAGCAGGTCTCAGGTCTCAGGTCTCTAAGACCTGACACCTGAGATCTGCTCCACCAGCGACTCGAAAATCTTGCATCCATCGGTGCCGCCTAATTCGGGTTCGGAGGCGCGCTCGGGATGGGGCATCATGCCCAGCACGTTGCGTCCCGGGCTGCAGATGCCGGCGATATTTTCCAGCGATCCGTTGGGATTCGCCTCCGGCGTGATTTCGCCTTGCGGGTTCGAATAACGGAACACAATGCGGTTGTCGCGGTTCAGTTCGGCGAGGGTAATCTCATCGCAAAAATAATTGCCTTCCATGTGTCCGATGGGGATGGTCAGCACTTCGCCTTTGCGGCACGCGTTTGTAAACGGGGTCTCGCTGTTTTCGACTCGCACGTGCACCGGCTTGCAAACATATTTCAGGCCGATGTTGCGCATCAGCGCTCCAGGCAGCAATCCCGATTCACACAAAATCTGGAAGCCGTTGCAGATGCCGAGCACCAGTCCGCCCCCGGCGGCGAACTTGCGGACGGATTCCATGACCGGCGAAAACTTCGCAATCGCGCCGGTGCGGAGGTAGTCGCCGTAAGCGAAGCCTCCGGGGACGAGAATGACGTCGCAGTTCTGCAAGTCGTGCGAGTCGTGCCAGAGGAAGGTTACAGGCTGCCTGGCAACCTGCTGGATGGTCCAGTAGGCATCGTGGTCGCAGTTCGATCCGGGGAAAATTATGACGCCAAATTTCATCGAAATCCTCGAGTTCACTATACGATAAATCCACCCCCAAAAGTCATAAACTGGAGCCTGGCCGCAAATTCTCGAAGTGGACCCGGGCTTCTGGAACGTTTGGTTGCGGGAACTTCGCCTGAAACTATGCGTTCGCCGTGGCCGCGCCGTTCTACGTGGATGAAAAAATCGAGGCCGATCCGCCTCATCGCGCGAGCTCCGCGGCCAGCATCCCGATGAGCAACAGCGGAATCATGGCGGCAGTAGTTGCTCTTCCTTTGAAATGCTAGGCTGAAAGCGCGATGCGCGAACGCCTTTTACATTCCGTTGCCCTCATTGTGTTCCTGCCGCTTGCGTTGGCGGCAAGCTTATCGGGCGCAAGTGCCGCGCACTCGAGTGTCAGCAATTGGACTGTCGTCAACCAGCCCACTCGCCTCGTCAACGGAATGCCAGTGCTCTTCCGCGTTACCACGCCGAAGCCGGTCCGCACGCTTTCGGGCAACTGGCTTGGCCATGAAATCGTGTTCAGCTTCGACGGGAGCCACAAATCATGGTTCGCGCTCGCCGGGGTCAGTCTGGAAACCAAGCCGGGAACTTATCCCATTCAACTTCACGCCGAAACTTCCGCCGGACAAACGATCTCATTCGAGAAACGAATTCGAGTGGAACGCCAACGCTATCCCCGCGTGCTGCTGAAGGTTCCGGCGCGCTATACCGCGCCCAGTCCCGAAGACCAGCGCCAGATCGAGCAAGACAAGGAAACAAAAGCACGGGTTTTCGAGACCTTCAGCCCCGGCCGCGCATGGAAAGGTTCGTTCGCGCCTCCGGTGAATGCCGAGATCTCCGATGGGTTTGGAACCGAGCGGGTCTTCAACGGTTCGGTCGAGAACACGCATCAGGGGCTCGATTTCCGCGTGCCCAGCGGAACCTCGGTCGCAGCCGTGAATGGCGGACGCGTCATCCTGGCGCGGCCGCTGTTTTTTGAAGGGAATTGTGTAGTGATCGACCATGGTCAGGGACTGCTGACGCTCTATCTGCATTTGTCGAAATTCTTGATTAAAGAAGGCGACGATGTAACCAAAGGGCAGGCGATTGGACTGAGCGGAGGCACAGGACGCGCCACCGGTCCTCATCTCCATCTGGCCGTGCGCTGGCAGGGTGTGTATCTGGATCCGCAAGTGCTGCTCAAGTTGCGCATGCCCTGAGGGGCGCGAGGCGCGGAGAGAATGCGGACGCCCCGTCAATCCTTGGATTATTCCGACCTTGGACCATCTAACCCAGCCGCCGGATTTCTTAGAGGAACGTTGTTTCTCTGCCTACAGGATGGGCAAATGCAGGCACGGCTGCACCAGGAAATCCAGCGAGTTGATTTGCTGTAACGCCCGTTCCACGAGCGACGCCTTGCATTCCTCCAGCGTAATCAGAAAGGGCAGGTGCGATTTCGGGCAGCCTGGTTTCTGCAGCACCGAATCGATGTTGATGCCGCACTGGGAGAGAATTGTGGCGAGGCTTGCGATGATGCCCGGCCGGTCTTTCACCAGAAAACGCAGATAGTGCTTGGTGGTGAAATCGGCGGTGACGGTGGGCGTTTTCTCGAGCGGCTGTCCGGCGTAATTGATCGCGGCTTGCTTGGCGCGAGCGATGGCCAGAATGTCGGAGACGACCGCGACGGCGGTTGGATGTCCGCCTGCGCCGTGGCCTCCAAAGACGGTCTCGCCACCGTAAGTTCCGGTCGCCACCACCAGGTTTTGGCAGCCTTCCACGCGCGCCAACGGCGATGAGAGTTCGACCAGGGCCGGCTGGACGGCGGCAAACAGGGTGTCACCTTTCGACTTTTCGTTCAGCCCGGCTTTTAACTCGGCCCATGAAATCTGGCGAATCGTGCAACCCAGCTGGCTCGCGTACTCGAAATCAACGGAGTCGATGGCTGCAATCGAGCGCGCCACGATGCTTTCAGGTTTGACGGTGCAGTGCAGGGCGACCCGCGCCAGGATGACGAGCTTGGCCCGCGCGTCCAGGCCGTCGATGTCTTCCGTCGGGTCGGCCTCGGCGAAGCCCAGTTTCTGCGCCTCCCGCAAGGCAGTGGCGAAGGGAATGCCGTTCGTCTCGATCTGGCTGAGGATGTAGTTGCAGGTGCCGTTTAGAATGCCGCGGATCTTGAAGAGTTCATCGCCGGCCAGTCCCTCATGCAATCCGGAAATCACCGGCACGCCGCCCGCCACCGACGCGCCAAAAACGATTTGCTGTTTCATTTGACGGGCCAGGTCGATCAACTCAGGGCCGCAGTGCGCGATCAATTGCTTGTTGGCGGTGACCACGGATTTGCCCGACGCCAGCGCGCGGCGGATCCAGTCTTCGGTGGGTTGAAGGCCGCCCATCACCTCGACCACGATCTCCACGCCGGAGGACAGAACATCGTCGATGTTCTCCGTCCACCGCACCGAAGAGGGAAGCCAGTCCACCTTTTTTCGCGCCACGTTGCGATTGAGGACGTGCGTCAGGCGCAGGTGGGTGTGGGCGCGCTCGCAAAGAATTTTCGCCACCGAACTTCCGACCGTACCGAAGCCGAGGATGGCCACGTTGCAGCTTTGCGCGCCAACGCTTTGTGCGCCAGCGTTGCTTGCTTCAACGACAGGGCTGTTGCCGGTGGAATCGAGTTTAGAGGTAAGTGTCATTATCTCCCGCGCTTTGGACTCTCTCGTTCTATTATCGCCGATTAGCTATTTCCTTGTTAAAGCGACAGAACAGAACCGCCGATACATAAAGCGTAGGAGAACGCTCTATGCCTCGACGAATGGCGCTGTTCATTCTTGCCTGTATCTGCACGGGCAGATTGTACGCGCAGGATTTAGCGGGTATTGAGATCCACGGGTTTGTTACCCAGGGCTTCCTCTTCAGTTCCAATAACAATTATTTGACCATGAAATCGAGCGATGGCAGCGCGCAGTGGACGGACGGCGCCGTGAGCGTCTCCGACTCACTTACCGATAAGCTGCGGGTCGGAATCCAGTTGCATATGTACCAACTGGGAGATCTCGGCGGCGCGAATGTTCAGATCGATTGGGCATCGGGCGACTACCGAGTCAACGATTATTTTGGAATTCGAGCCGGCAAGGTCAAGACTGTCCTTGGCTTATTCAACGATTCCCAGGATGTGGACGCCGTCTTCCTGTGGATACTCCTGCCACAAGGCGCTTACCCGATCGACAACAAGAGCTTTTTCCTGTCGCATGTGGGCGGTGAAGCGTACGGCGGTCTACCCCTTGGCGACCGCGCCGGAAAGCTGTTGTATCGCGCATATGCGGGATATGCCGGGCTGGATTTGAATGGCGGATATGTTAAACAGGCCGGTGACGCAGGAGTCATGTTCACGACTGCCCCGGGAGGCAAGATTTACGGCGGCGACCTGCGCTGGGAAGCCCCCTTGAAAGGGCTGACCCTTGGCTCCAGCGCACGTATCCAAGCCTTGGACGGAACAACGCCAATGGCGAGCGTGCACGTGCCTCCCACTTTCATAAGCGCAGAATATGCCCAGTTCGAAAAAGGAAAATTCTACTTCGCGGGGGAATACAGGAGGTTTCCGCTCAATACGATTGTGACGATCGGTCCGGCAGTGATTCCAGTTCCTCAGGATGCGCGCTCCTGGTACGCGATGGGGAGTTATCGGTTCTGGAAAAAGTTTCAGGCAGGAAGTTATTACAGCCACTACGTCAATAAGGCGCTGGACACGAGCCTGCCCGCAAATTACTCGAAAGACTGGGTGGTGTCCGGACGCTATGACTTTAACGCCTATTTTTACGGCAAGATCGAAGGTCATTTTCTTCATGGAACTGGAACCGGTTACTACGACAGCACAAACCCAGGTGGCCTAAAGCCAAACTCGAATATGTTGGCAGCGAAGATTGGTTTCAGCTTCTAGCTGTTTTCAGTGTTTCAGGACGTGAGAGCCATGAGCAAAACTCGCTGGTTAATAACGCTGGTAGCTTTCCTCGGTTGCTGGTCCGCGGCTAGTGCTCAGGATGTAGTGTTGGTGGCTAATAAGGGCGTGCAGATTTCGAAAATCAAAGCTGCCGATCTGCGCGCCATCTTCATAGGCGAGAAAACCAGATTCGCTGACGGCTCCCATGCCGTGCCGGTCACTTTGAAGGGTGGAGCGGTGCATGAAGTCTTCTTGAAAAACCACGTAGGCGAAAGTCCTGGCGACTTCCAGGCGCAATGGCGCAAGGCGGTATTTACCGGACAGGGCGCCATGCCCAGGGCATTCGATTCCGAATCGGCCCTCATCGAATACGTAGCCGCCACTCCCGGCGCGGTGGGGTATGTGAGCCGGATTTCGCCGCAAGACAACGTGAAGTCCCTCGCCCCAATCAAGTAGTCCGGCTCGTTGGGCGCGCTTAACTTAACGTCCGCGACCAAGTGAAGCTTGGACAGTGCACCTTCAAGCCGGTACGAGCTCCATTCTTTTTAATTCTTCGGCCGGTGGCCGGGGGCGGCCAGGATGTAAGTCGTTAGCTTATCAATCTTGATATTGGAACGATTGGCGGTTAGCGTAACGGCGCCGTCATTGTTGGGCTGGGCGTCCACATCTTTCATTAAGACGCGGTGTTTTGAAGTAATGTATGCGGGCGTGGGCAAGTTCCCATTCTCTTTTCCCGAGTCAGCGCTGGGGAACGGGTGTGTCCCCGGCGGGTCTATCGAGGGGTCCTTTTCGTCGGGGTATTGGCCCATTCCATTCCAATTTCTTACGCTGGTGGCCGCGCCTCGTGGCTGATAGGAGAGATCTTGCGCCGGCAGCGGCTCCGCGGGGTAATACCACGCGGTCAAGTAGGCTTTGATGGGCGCCGAGCCATTTTTCCATTGCGCCATGTCCATGCGAATAGACAGGCGGGAGGGATCGGTTTTAGTTTTCGCGACGGACTCGGTCACCTCTCCGGATAGGACGGCCTCGCGCGGGACGACCACGCCGTCTACCAAGGTGGCGATTACAAGAGTGGCCTGGACCTTGGTGCCGACCGGGGTTTTGCCGGCAACGACGTTTTGGCGCATGGTGACGGGGAACTCCAGGGCTCCCATGGAACTGGGCGGCGCGGGGGATGTTTGACTGAGCACTGCGGTGGAGGCTAGAAGGACAGCGGATAGCGATTGTGCGACGGCGATGGTTTTGCAGAACATTTTCGGCCCCCTTTGGCTGTTGACGGAACGCGAGCGTGGATTGAATCAGGGGATTATAACTCCAATTCAGGCTGCGGGGAACCGAGACGCGTATAATAAGTTTTTTTCACTCTTCCGCAAGACTCCGGGCGACGGGGTTTGCCCGGTCAATACTTTGCACGGTTTAGACCAGAAAGGCACAGGGATGGCCACTACCGATGTCGCGCCCCAGGAATTGTCCGGGCAACAGGGGCAAAAGCGTGTCGTCGTTGTTAATGACATGAGCATTCAGATTGCTACGGTGAATGGCTCGGGGTCGCAGAGTTCCAACACAGTTTTGCTGCGCAGCATTTTTCAAATGGGCGTGCCGATTTCGGGGAAGAACCTGTTTCCTTCGAACATTGCGGGGCTGCCCACCTGGTTCACGATTCGCGCCAGTAAAGACGGCTACATCGCGCGCAAGAAGGAGATCGACCTGCTCATCGCAATGAATGCGGAGACGGCGCAGGACGATGTGAAGACGCTCGGGGCGGGCGCGGCCGTGCTCTATGACGAGCCGCTGGCGCTCGATAAGGTGCGCGACGATTTGATTTATTACGCGGTGCCTTACGACAAACTGGTGGCGGCGGTGTGTTCGGAAGCCAAGCTGCGCAAGCTGATCAAGAACATGATCTACGTCGGGGTCGCGGCACAATTGCTCGAAATTGACTTTGCCGAGGTCGAGAACGCGATCCGCAAACAGTTCGCGAAAAAAGTAAAGGCGGCAACCTTGAACCTGGCGGCTGCCAAGGCAGGCTACGATTATTCCGCCGCGAATTTGAAGAAGCGCGATCCGTTTTACATCCGGCGCATGGACAAGACGGCGGGCAAGATCATCGTCGACGGCAATTCCGCCGCTGCCATGGGATGCATGTTTGCCGGCTGTACCGTAGTAACTTGGTACCCGATCACGCCATCGTCATCGCTGGTCGAGACCATGATTGATTACATGAAGGAATACCGCGTCGGGACGGACGGCAAGGCGACCTTTGCCATCGTGCAAGCCGAGGATGAACTGGCGGCGGTGGGCATGGTGATCGGGGCGGCGTGGGCGGGCGCGCGGTCGATGACTGCGACCGCCGGACCGGGCATCTCGCTGATGGCGGAGTTCACGGGGCTGGCCTACTACGTGGAGATTCCCGCGGTGATCTGGAACATTCAGCGCGTCGGGCCATCGACCGGCTTGCCGACTCGTACGGCGCAAGGCGACGTGCTTTCGACGGCGTTCCTCAGCCACGGCGACACCAAGCACATTATGCTGTTTCCGAATTCGGTCAGCGAGTGTTTCACGATGGCGCAGGATGCTTTTGACTTAGCCGAGCGATTTCAAACGCCGGTGTTTGTCATGTCGGACCTTGACTTGGGGATGAATAACTGGATGTCGGATCCGTTTCCTTATCCCGAGAAGCCCATCGATCGCGGAAAGGTTTTGAGTAAGGCGGATCTGGAGAAGTTGGGCGGTTTTGCGCGTTACAAGGATGTGGATGGCGATGGCGTCGGCTATCGCACGCTGCCGGGCACGGATCATCCCGCTGCGGCTTATTTTGCGCGCGGCAGCGGACACAACGAAAAGGCGCAGTACAGCGAGCGTCCCGACGATTTCGAACGCAACATGGAACGGATCAATAAGAAGTTCGAAACCGCGCGGTCGTTTGTGCCGCGACCGGAGCTGATGGGCGGCGGCAAGGCGAAGACCGGCATCCTTGCTTATGGCACTTCGCACTGGGCGATCGTCGAGTCGCGCGATCAATTGTCGAAAGAGCACAAACTGGAAACGGATTATCTCCGCGTGCTGTCGTATCCGTTTACGCGCGAGGTGCACGATTTTATTGAGCGGCACGACCGCGTGTATGTCGTGGAGCAAAACCGCGACGGGCAGATGGCTAGCCTGCTCAAGCTCGACATCAAGCTGGAATTGACGCCGCGTCTGCGCTCGATCTGCCACATCCACGGATTGCCAATCGACGCGCGGTCCGTGACCGACGAACTCATGACGATGGAGGGCAAGTAACATGGGGAATACACCCACTAACACGCCGGTAACTGCTTCTACTCCAGTTCCTACACCAACTCCGAAGACTAATCGCATTGGACTGCAAGTTATCGACTATCGGGGCGGGAAGACTACTTTGTGTGCCGGTTGCGGGCACAATGCGATTTCCGAACGCATCATTGACGCGATGTATGAAATGGGAGTGAAGCCCGAGCGCGTCGCCAAGTTCAGCGGCATCGGCTGTTCGTCGAAGAGCCCGGCTTACTTCATGAACCGCTCGCACAGCTTTAACTCCGTGCATGGGCGCATGCCTTCGATAGCGACGGGGGCGATGCTGGCGAACAAGAACCTGATCGCGCTCGGCGTGAGCGGCGACGGGGACACGGTTTCGATCGGCGCCGGGCAGTTTGTCCACTTGATGCGGCGTAACCTGCCGATCATCTACATCATCGAGGACAACGGCTGTTACGGCCTGACGAAAGGCCAGTTCTCGGCGACCGCCGATCTGGGATCGACGCTGAAAAGTGGCGTGGTGAACGACCTTCCTCCGGTCGATACCTGCGCCATGGCGATTCAGCTGGGAGCTTCGTTTGTGGGCCGCTCGTTTTCGGGCGACAAGCGGCAGCTTCACACCATGCTCAAGGCTGCCATCGCGCACAATGGGACGGTGATGCTGGATGTGGTTTCGCCGTGCGTGACCTTCAACGACCATGAGGGCTCGACTAAGTCATATAAGTACATGCAGGCGCATGACGAGCCGCTGCACGAAGTCAGCTTTGTGCCGTCGTTTGAGGAAATCAACGTTGACTACGATCACGGGACGACGTTTGAAGTCACGATGCACGACGGGTCGAGCCTGCGGTTGCGGAAGTTGGAGCGGGAGTACGATCCGACGGACAGGATTCAGGCGGTGAGCCGGCTGATGGAATCGCACGCGAAAGGCGAAGTGCTGACCGGCGTGTTCTACATCAATGCCAAGGCGCCTAGCTTTATCGACATGCTGAACGTGACGGACGAGCCGCTGGCGACTTTGCCGGAATCGATAACACGGCCGAGCCGGGAAGTGCTGGCAAAGTGCATGGAGGAGCTGCAGTAGACTTTTAAGACGGATGGCAAGAATTGGGCCGGCCCCGCTTGGGACCGGCTCAAATTGTTTGTAGCGAATTCAAAGTGGCTGTGATCGCGTGCTGCTGCCGAGCTTCGCTCGGCCTGGACGGGCGAGTCGCCCGTCCCCACACTTACTACATTATTAGCACTACGCGAAATCTTGCTCGGCCGCTGATCATTTGTTCGTAGGCTTCGGCGGCTTTTTCTAGAGGGAACTTTTCGATCATTGGGCGGACTCCGGTCAGCGCGCTGAACTGCATCGTGTCTTCGGAGTCTTTGGCGGTTCCCGAGGGCCAGCCCTGGATCGCCTTGCGGCCCGCGATCAACTGGAGAGGCGTGACGGTGATCGGCTCTGGGCTGGCGCCGACGATCACCAGTTTGCCGTTTATCGAAAGTCCGTTCACCAGCGCGGAGATGGACTTTGAGTCAGGAGCGGTGGCGAGGATTACGCGGGCGCCGCCGAACTTTTTCAGCTCCGCGGCCGGATCGCCAGCGGCGGTATCCACGAAGTGAGTGGCCCCAAGTTTTCGCGCCAGCGCTTCTTTGTCTTTTCCTCGACCGATGGCGAAAGTGCGGAAGCCCATCTGCCGCGCATACTGGATTCCGAGATGGCCAAGGCCGCCGATGCCTTGCACGGCGACCAGATCGCCAGCGCGCGCGCCGGCATTGCGAAGCGCGTTGAATACCGTGATGCCGGCGCAGAGCAGCGGCGCGGCTTCGGCGGCTGGGAGATCGTCTGGGATGGCGGCGACCGCCTCGGCGGGCGTGACCATATATTCCGCGTAACCGCCGTCATGGCTGATGCCGGTAACTTTTCCGAATTGGCAGAGAATGAAATCGCCGCGGCGGCAGGGATCGCAGGTGAAACAATGGCCGCCGTGCCATCCGACTCCAACGCGCTGGCCCGGTTTCCAGTTGGCGACGTCGGCGCCGATGGCGTCGATGCGGCCGGCGATTTCATGTCCGGGAACGCGTGGATACTGGATGCCAGGCCAATGGCCTTCCTTTACGAGCGCGTCGCTGTGGCAGATGCCGCAGGCTTCGACTTTGATCCTGAGCTGGCCGCGGCTGGGCTCGGGAATGTTTCTTTCGACGAGTTCCAGATTACCGCCGGCTTTGCCGACTTGAACAGCTTTCATTCGCGACATAATTTTTCCCTCATGAATTCTAGTTTATGGAAATGCCGATGGAAATGCCGAACGCCAGATAACTAAGATGTTCGAGGAGATGGCCGGGACTCAGAGCTCAATCGGGCGTCTCGTCCGTCCAGCCGGGCGCGGACGCCCCGCTCTCCACTAATCGGTTTTTCTTAGCTCTCCCTCGAAGGAGTGCTCGGGGCTGTGGCCGGGCTCGGGGAAATCGCTATCGGCGCCGTCCACCAAGGGGTCGGGGTTGCGGTGCGAGAGCTGGTCTTTCATGGAGTTGTTGCCGGCTTGGGCGCGTTCGTCGGGCTCGAGGGATCCCTTCCCGCGGTCGGCATCATTGTGAAGATGGTCGCTGGCACTTTTCGGCATGGCAGGCCTTTCGAGGTGCGTGCTTCGGTAGAACGATTATGGGATTAGGCTACGCCGAAAGCTGGCGACGGGCAACGTCCGCCAGCACGTGCAAGTTGTTGTAATGACTATGATAGGTAAATTTAATAGTCGATTAACCTGATCTTGAATCTAAAATAAAACATGGCCAGCAATTATCGGAAACACTATCTGTTTGCCAGCGACTTCGATCAGACGTTGACCTTCAACGATACGGGTTACGTACTGAGCGAACTGCTGGGCATTCCTGTCAAGGAATTCGAGCGCAAAGCCAAAGGCATGGCGAAGCTGAACCTGGTTCAGCAGGGCGCCGAACTTTCTTATCTACTCTTGCACGATCCCGAGTTCCATTCGCGTGTCCGGCGCGACGACCTGTTCGAGGTGGGCAAGCGCATTCGCCTCAAGGAAAACATCAAGCAGATTTACGAAATACTCGACCGGAGGATCGACGGATTCCACTTTGATTTTTACGTGCTCTCGGCGGCGCCGGTGGAGGTGATCCAGTCGGCGCTGGAGGGGATCGTGCCGCAGGGCCACATCTTTGGCACCGAGTTCAAGTACAAAGCCTCGGGCGAGATCGAAAGCCTGGTGCGAGCCACGGCCGGTTATGGAAAAGTTACGCGACTGGATCAACTCGAAGAAGAGCTTGGCATTCCGGCAGACCATATTGTCTACGTGGGCGATGGCAGTTCCGACATTCACGTCATGCTGCATGTGAACCGGCGCGACGGCTTCACCATTGCCGTGTCGGAATCGAAGCTGGTAGCGCAGATCGCGAAGCGGACGGTGCTGGGAGACAACGCCCTGGCAACGCTGGTGCCGATTCTGGAAGAGATTGCGGGTTGGCAGCGGCCGCAGATCCGTCAGCTATTCGAATCGTACGGCTTCCTGATTCAGGGATGGGATCGGGTACAGACCGATTGGGTCACGCTGCGGCCCAGCGGCAGGGCGGCGGAGAAGGCGACTGTGGCGGACGCAAACTGAACCTGAAACCAATTCACCGCAGAGACGCCGAGGGCGCAGAGGAATTCCGGATCACTTCCCTTTGCGCTCCCTGAGAGTTTTAGCGCGCCGTATTTCTTAATGGCTCTTCGGAGCGGCTCCCGCTCCCACCTTCCGCAGCTTCTCCCGGGCTTGCGTGGCCTCGGTTGTCTTGGGGTAGCGCTGGATGACGTGCTTCAATTCTTGTGCGCCCTCGTCTTGTTTTCCGAGTTCGAGGAGCGCGAATCCCTTCTTGAGCTGCGCGGCGGCAGCCTTGTTTCCACTGGGGAAATTCTGCAGCACCAGATCGTAGCTCGCGACTGCTTTCGCGTAATCCCCGGCCTTGAACTGAATTTCAGCGAGATAGAAATATGCGTTCCCGGCCAGGTCGGTATTCGGGTAGAACTTGATGTAGTCGTTGAATTCCTGGACGGCCAGATCGTTGTTGCCGCCGTTGTAATCGCGCAGGGCGTTGTTGTATAGCACGTCCGGCGGAGGAGCCGTCGCCATCGCCTTCTGTTGGGCGTCTGCCGCAGCCTGCTGCGCGGCCAGGGACTGCTGCGCCGCCTGCATGTCCTCGAATTGCTTGCTCAGCTTGGCGAGGCGGACCTTGAGCTCGTCCATGGTGTCGTTCAGCGCCTGAATCTGCCCGGAGATCTGGTCGACCTGCCCGGCGCGATCCTGCTGCTGTTTGTTGATGGAGGTTTGCAGGTCGTTGATAGCGGCGGTCACTTTGTTGGCGGCGTCGGTATTCTGCTCGAGCAGACTCTTCATGACGCCCATGCGCTCGTCAAAAGATTGCATCATCGCGGTCATCTGCTGCTGCAACTGTTGGACCTCAGTTTGCAGTTCTATGATTTCCTTGCTGACGCCATAGGCGGGAGCGATCCAGAGAGTGAGGAGGAGCGCGAGAACGAGCGGATTGCGATTGGATTTCATAGTTACTCTATTGGATGTCAAAAGCCCGCTGAGCGTCCAGCGGATGGAACCTGAGAAATCAAGGGCGGCCGCAGCCGCCCTCAGTGGACAAGGAGCAGGGGAAACAGGACTCGCTTATTTTTCGTACACGAAGTGTCCGCGGCGGTTTTGCTGCCAGCACTCTTCGTTCGACTCGGCGCAGAATGGTTTCTCCTTGCCGTAGCTGATGGTCTTGATACGATCGCCGCCAACCCCAGCCTGGATGAGCGCGTTCTTCACCGTGTCCGCGCGATTGGTGCCCAGGGCCAGGTTATATTCGGTCGAGCCGCGCTCGTCGCAGTGTCCCTCGATGGTGATGTGGATGTCGGGATGCTGCTGCAGGAACTGCGCATCGCCCTGCAACGAGCCCTGCTGGTCGGCGCGCACATCGTACTTGTCGTAATCGAAGTAAATGTCCTTCACGTTTTGCGCGAAGAGTTCCTCCTCCGTAATCGAAGGCGGAGGTGGCGGTGGCGGCGGTGGCGGCACGTTGACGGTCACGCGAGCGCTGGCATCCTGAGTTCCGCCGGCGCCTTTGGCGACGAGATGGTAGGTGGTTGAGTCGGCGGGAGTAACCTGACGCGAGCCGCTTGGGTCCACCGGGCCGATGCCGTCGATGCTGACGTTGGTCGCGTTCGTGGTCTGCCAGGTCAGGGTTGTCGATTGGCCCTTTTGGATAGTGTTCGGGTTCGCCGACAGCGAGGCCGTCGGAGCGGGTGGTGGGGGCGGCGGCGGGGGCGGCGGCGGAGCGACCTTCTTGTGGCATGCGCCCAGGAACATGATCATGCCGAGTGCGAATACCAGGGTCGCCCATCTTGCCGTCGTGGTTGTCATTCTCGTTTTCGTTGCCTGCTTCACTGATTCCTCCTGTTTCTGTGCGCCCGCGTTGTGGCGTGCAATTTACAGATTCACGGCAGGGCGCACTCTGGGCCAGCCGCAAAGCCGTTCTTTTTTCGAAACCGAGTTCTCAAAACCAGTTGTTCAAAAACAATCTACTTCCAACTCCAGTTAGGCTGCGTGTTGACGCCCGTGAAAGTCAACTGCTTCACATTTGTGCCGTCCGCCAGCATGGTCCATATCTGGTCGCTGCCCGAGCGGTGGGACTGAAACACGATGTGCCGGCCATCCGGAGACCAGCAGGGAAAATCGTTGCGCCCCGCGTCGTGCGTGAGTTGCACCCACTGCTTGCTGGCAACGTCCATCAAGTATAGATCGTTGGACCCCGGTTCTCCCGGCCCGTACTTGCGCATCCAGGAAAAAGCCAGAAACTGCCCATTCGGCGACCAGTTGGGAGAAACCGCGTAGCCTTGATCGGTGAGCCGCTGCACGTTGGTCCCGTCCGCTTCCATGGTATAGATTTGCGGCAGGCCAGTGCGTCCGCTGACGAACGCGATCTGCGAGCCGGTCTTGCGATTCCACGTCGGAGAAACGTCCGGGCCCCGATCGTTAGTCAGGCGGAGCGATTTTCCTCCGGACGCGTCCACGACGAAAATGTTCGGGTAGCCGTTGCGCGAAGACGAGAATGCGATCTTGCCATCGGGCGACCATGAGGGCGAAAGATTCACGCCGCCGAAACGCGGGAAAGCGACCAGGCGGTTGAGATCGAAGGAGTACATCATGATTTCCCAGCCGCCCTTGTTGATCGAACTGAAGGCCAGCCGCGAACCGTCGGGCGAGATGCGTGGCGACAGGGAAATGCTTCCCAGGTGCGTGATCGGCTGCTGGTTGGCGCCATCGTAGTCCATCATCCAGATTTCTTTGTGGCCGGTGCGCTCGCTGACGAAATAAATCTTGCTTTCGGCGATGCCGGCTACGCCTCCGCCCAGGCGGAAGATGATTTCGTCGGCAAATTTGTGCGCGATCACGCGCACCGCGTCGTTGGTCGCGCTATCGGTGTACTGCTTGCCGAGCACCTGTGGCGACTTCTCATTCTTGACGTCGTAGAGCCAGCCCTGCACCGTAACTTTGCCGGCGGCTGCGCCCAGGTTGCCGAACGCCAGCATGGAGGCGTTGGGCGGCGGGGAATACCACGCGGAGAAGTTGACCTCGGAGGGTTGGCCCGGGACTTCCAGGGGATAGAAACTCTTGGAGACCAGATCGAAGATTCCGGCGTTGTCGAGGTCGTTCCAGAGCGTGTCGTTGAAGGTCTTCAGCAGGTCGGCGTTTGTGGCGTCTGCGGTCGATGGCTTGAAATCGGATGCGGCCAGGCGCACGCGCTCCACGCCGAGCCCGGTGCCGGTGCGAATCCAGTCCTGCGCGGAGCTGCCGGCCGTTAGCAGAAACAGCAAGGCGACAACAATGAAAACCGCGTATTGGCGCCGAAGCTGGGATTTTAGATCGTGGCGCGACGTAATCCCCATGCTTTGCGAGCGAAATTGTCCCTCGTGTATGAGATGTCGGATAGGGCGAGCTGAGTTGCTCAATTTGTGCTCCCTGGTTTGGCCGCCTCAGCGCCTAAACAGTCTGCGGAAAAAGTCGCTGATTTTATTTGCGCGGCTTTTCGAACGTTCATTTTTCGCTGCGGATCGTGTTTTTGACTTCTCCCGGGCTATCTCGCCCGGCCATTTTGCCTCCTCGAAACACACTTCTCCCCGCGCTTACACCGCGGGAATCAGTTTCGCCATCCGCACCAAGTTGGCCGCGGTCGCCACGAAACGGAAAAACCAATCCACTTTCCGCGCGCCGCGCAGTTTCACTTTCCGCAGAATGCTGTGCAGCTTGCCCCAGCCAAACACGTTCTCGATGCGCTTGCGTTTCTTCTGGCTGATGGCAAAGCCGGGATCGCTCCGCTCCGCTTCGGTCAGCCAGTTCGGCCAGTGCGGATTCGGTTCATACTCGGCCACGTGAGGCGTAATGTTGCGCCGCCGCAACTCCGCGATAAACTTTTCCTCCTGATACAGCGTGTCCGCTCCCAGCGTGATGACGGGCGTTTGCGCGTTCACTCGTTCTGCGCTGCGGCCCATGGCGTCCAGCATCTGCAGCGCCGCTTCCCGCTCCGCCGTCGTGCTCGACGGCGTGGCGCGGGCCGCCACCACCAGCCCCTTGCGGTTCTCGATCACCCCATGCCCCAGATAACTCGGCTTGGCCTCACCCGCCGTGCTCTTCTTATACAGCCGCGCGTCCGGGTCGGTCGTCGAAACGTGCGTGTCGCGCAGCAACTTCTTGCCGCCCGCGCCCGTGCCCGCCGCCGGCGGCGGAAGCTTGGGCACAAAACTCCGTCGACTCGCCCACGCCTCGATCAACGTCCCATCCACCGTGAAGTGTTCTTCGCTCAGCAGACCGTGTGCGCGTGCCTGCTCCAACACCGCGCCCAGCAAGCGTTCGGAAACTTCGCCTTGCATCATCCGCTCCCGGTTCTTGGTGAACACCGTCACATCCCAAACCTCATCGTCCGGGTTCAAGCCCACGAACCAGCGGTACAACAGGTTGTAGTTCATCTGCTCCATCAGCTGGCGCTCGCTGCGCAGGGAATACAGAACCTGCAGCAAGAGCGCCCGCAACAGCTTCTCCGGAGGAATCGACGGACGCCCCCGCCGCGCGTACAGCGCCTGGAAATGCGCCCATAAGTCCTGCAGCGCCCGATCCATCATGGCGCGAATCCGCCGCAACGGATGATCCGCCGGTATCCGCTCTTCCGGGTTGAGATAACTGAACACCGCTCCTTGCTGCTCGTCGTTTCCACGCATACTACGTACATATCAAATCGCCCTGTGGAAACACCCGTATCTTTTCATGCACACAGAATATTTCCGCAGACTGTGAAGGCGCCTTCACAGCGCGGCCCTCACGGCGCGGCTGAATCCGCGCCCCTTCAAAACAAAGTCTGACGACTAGCGACTGACCTACCGCTTGTAATCGAACCAAAACTCCACCGATACTTTGCTTCCCGAATAATCCGGCGGCAGCGGACCGAACGTATCAATTCGCTCGATTGCCCGCATGGCCGAAATGTCGAGCGAAGGTACACCGCTTGACTGCTCGATCTCGGGCTTTGACGGGTGTCCGTCACGTGCGATATCAAAAGTCAGATAAACGCGTTTCCCCTCCGTAATCCGCGGATCGACTTCATACTTCAGCCAGCTTTCGGAAACTTTCCGCTGCACCGCTTGAACGTACCACGAAAATCGGCTGCCGAAATCGCCACCGCTTCCGGTAAATCCAAATCCGCCCTTCGCACCGCCCGCGCTCATAGTGTACGGCCCGCTGACCGGCCCTCCCTCGCCATACGGAATCTGATTCGACTCGGGTGGTTCTGGTTGCGCCTTTCGCTGCGTCGCGCTCTTGATCGGCGCGGACCTTGTCTTCGCGTTCCTGTCGGGAATCGGAATCGCTTCCGGTTCCTGCTCTTGAACCTTGGGCGCGGACTTCGAGAGTCCCTTGGACTCGGTTGCCAGCACGTTCTCGGTCTGCGCCTCATTGGCGGGCAATGGGATCGCGCTCACCAGCGTTGCTCCCATGGCATCCCCGCCACCGCCGCTGCCCCAGCCTTCGCCACGAATGGTGTGAATGAACATTGTATAAAGCACGACAAACGCCGCGAATCCGAGATGCAGTCCGAGCGACCAGGCCAAAGGCCGCCGCAGTTGGCCGTGTTCGGAATAAATATCTATACTAGTCACCGTAACGCCTCTGGCGTTGCCCAGCGCCCGAGTTAGTCGGCCTGTGCTCAACCGCTTGCTTTATCGCGCTCAGTTATCCCAGACGGCCGTAATCCCTTAAATAGAAGCCAAAAACTCAGTGCTATATCGAAAATACCCATCGGCGTATCGAACCACCACAGGTTAACGATCTTGTCGAAGTTGGGGAAAATGTAGAAGACGAAAGTGCACGCCACGCAAAATGCCGACGAGATCACGCCGAAGGCAGCCAGCGATCGCGGGATATAGCGGGACTTAAACCACAGGTAGCCGCAGACTGTGGATGCCAATGCACCAAACAGCAAGCCAACGTAATAGTAGTCGAAACTCGTGCTGAGATAGAGCTTTGCCCAGGCCTGCAATCGCTCCGCTTCAAATGTTCGCAAGTAATCAGCCCCACTGAGGAGCCGCAGCGCGTCAAAGAGATTGAGTGTCATAAGCAGCCACATCAACACCCATACCATCCTCCAGATTGCTGCAAGCAAGGCGAGTCCTCGATTTACCGGCTTGAGAATCACGTAGAGCGCTGTGAGAAGCACGACTACGCCCGCGCAGTAAATGAGATCGCCGGCGATGCCGATACGAAATAGTCGTTCGTGCGCCAGGATATTGCGGTCGGTTTCCGCGGCATTGTTCCGGACAATCAGACGGGCGTGGATGCCAAAATTCACGTAGACCACGATTGCGAACGTGATTAGGTAAGCAAACCCCGCCACTCTTGCAGCCGTTCGTTGCGAGTCGTCGATGGTGCTGATTGTCATTTCATTTCCGCCTAATATAGATTTCTTCTCAGGAAATGCCGACGTATCGGGCGTTCTTCATCTTCAATGTCAGTGATGGCCGCCATGGCTATCCATGGGCTGCGTAACGATGCTCACGTTGCCTATGCCCGCCTGCTTGATGGCGTCCATCACGGTGGCGAAGGCGCCAAACGGAACATCTTCGTCGGAGCGCAAATAGATCGCCTGGTGTTGCGGATCGCGAATTCGCTTCTTCAGTGTCGCTCCGATCTGGTTGATGTTGATGGGATCGTTGCCCAGAAAAACTCTCTGCGATTTGTCGATGCTGATGACCAGGCGCTCTTCGGTGATCTCTTTGACCGTGCGGGTGTGGGGCACGTTGACTTCGATCCCGGACTGCAAGACGGGCGCGGTCACCATGAAAATGATGAGCAGCACCAGGACGACATCGACCAGGGGCGTGACGTTGATGTCGGCGAGCGCCGTTTGCGTGCGTCCGTTGGCGGAGGTGAAGGCCATCAGCGCCGCGCCTCCGGGACCACCGGTGGCGCCTGCTGGCGCTCGACCATCTGGCGCTCGACCAGGTTGAGCATCTCCAGCGTAAAGTCGTCATTGCGCGAGGCCATTTCACGGATGGAGCCAATGATGAGGTTGTAGGCAATCACCGCTGGGATGGCTGCAGCCAGGCCGGCAGCGGTCGTAATCAGAGCTTCGGAAATTCCCGGAGCGACCGCGCGCAGAGTCGCCGCGCCCGCCGTGCCCAGTCCGTGGAAGGCGTCGATGATTCCCCAGACGGTTCCGAACAGTCCAATAAACGGCGTAACCACGCCCGTAATCGCCAGCCACGGGACATTGCGTTCGAGGCGGGTGATCTCCTCGGAAGACGCGATCTGCATGGCGCGCTGAATGGCCACCAGGTTGTGGATGCCGCCCGTCATTCCCATCTGGCGTTTGAATTCCGCGACTGCGCCGGCAAACACTCCCACCAGCGGGCTGGGACGGAACTGCTCGGCAACCGGGGCAACGTCCTGTATGCGCTGGGCTTTGCGAAAGACGCGGACGAAGCGTTCGCTCTGCCCGCGCGCGCGGCGGATCAGCCGCCACTTGGAAAGAATCACAGCCCAGGAGAGAACGCTGAACGCGATGAGCAGAACAAGCACAGTCTTGGCGACCGGACCGGTCTGCAGGACGAGATCAACGATTTCGCCGCCGACAAACACCAGGAGGACGGAAGAAAAGTGCATTGGTCTAGGAAAATCCCCTGATCGAGATTATAGATCAGGGTGGCGGCGCGCTCCGCCAGGGTATCGCATCGGTCAATGATTCAATGCCGTATCGACTGCTTAATTCGGAATCACCGCCTGCGCCACATTCGAATAGGCGCTTTCCTCACCTTGGGCGTTGACCGCAGTTGCGACGTAGTAATAGGTCGTCCCGCAGACAACCGTGTAGTCCGTGTAGTTGGTCGAAGCGTCCAGCGCGCTGTTGATCTGCTGGTAAGGGCCTCCATTGACGGTGCCGCGGTATATGTTGTATCCCACCGCGTTCCCGTCGCCCGGATCCCAGGAAAGATAGACGTTGTGGGCGGCCTGAGCCACGCCCGTACCGGCCAACTGTTCCACTGTTGGCGAGTCCGCTGCGTTGCTGACGAACTCCGCTTGACCGGATGCTGTGCCGGAGGCGTTCGGCGTGAACTGAATCGTGACTGGGATGCCCTGTCCAGCCGGAATTTTCACCGGCAGATTCAGCCCGAGTATGGCAAACTCCGAACTCGTCGACTGGTCCGACCTAATGGTTACGGCAGCGTTCGAGGCCGTGAGCGTAGCCTGCAGGCTGGCGCTCGATCCCACCGTGACGTTGCCGAAATTGAGGGTCGCAGGGCTGACCCCCAGCTGCGCGTTGGCGACGCCAGTCCCCGAGACAGGCATGTTAAGAGGGGAATCCGGGTCGTTGCTTGCGAGCGTGACGATGCCGTGAGCATACCCTTTGGCAGTCGGCGTGAAAATAACGGGTAACTGGACGCTTGCCCCGGGCTTGATCTTCACTGGCACGGGGAAATTGCCGAATGAGAAGGCGCTTCCCTGTTCCGACTTGGACGTGATGCGCAGCGTTTTGTTCCCAGTATTAGTGAGCTGGAAGGAGTAGGAAACGGAATTGCCGACCAACACCTTGCCGAAGGCATACTTGCAAGGGTCGCATTGAAGTTGCTGCGCCCAGGCGGAGGCAGCAGCCAGACAACAGAACAGCCATGCGATTACGATCAGGGGGGGGCATCGCATGGTTCAATTCTCACGAAGCGCACGCATTCGCAGCAAAATCGGAAGTGCATTCGTCACAATCGTTTGTACTGTTTTGGGAACGGGGTAACCGGTTTCGCGCGGCCCGCTGGGGCGGTCTGTGCTATGCTGCGCGTAAATTACAGATCGTCGTAGATTGCAGATCGTCGTAAATTGAAGATCGTAGGATCTTTGTGCTGGCCGAACTTCGACTCGAAAATTACGCGGTCATCGACAATGTCGTGATCGAATTCGCCGCTGGTCTGAATCTTCTGACCGGCGAGACCGGGGCGGGGAAATCCATTCTGATCGACGCGCTGGGATTGCTGCTGGGCGAGAAAGCGTCCTCGGATGTGATCCGCACGGGCGCGGAGCGGGCCGTGGTCGCTGCCGTGTTCGAGAGCGACGGAGCCGCGGCGCGGTCCATCGAAGCGATCCTCGAGACCAACGGCCTGGACGCGGAGAATGGCTCGCTAATTCTGCGGCGCGAGATTGCTCCCGGCGGCAAGGGGCGCGTCTTCATCAATAATCAGCCAGCGACCGTGGCGGTGCTGAAACAGATTGCTCCTCACCTGGCGGTGATCCACGCGCAAAACGAATCCATCGCGAACTTCGATGCCGCGGCGCGGCTGGACTTGCTCGATGCTTACGCCGGAATCGAGTTGAAGGAAGTATCCGCCGCGTTCGCCCACTGGAAGCAGATTCGCGGACGCATCGCGGAACTCGAACGGGACGAGCAGGATCGTATGCGGCTGCTCGACCTGTGGAGCTTCCAATGCCGCGAAATCGAAGAGGCGCGTCTGCGGGCGGGCAAGAACGAAGACGAGCAACTGGAAACCGAGAAGCGCGTCCTGGCCAACGCCGAGAAAATCTACGGCGCGGCCATCAGTGCCTTCGATCTGCTGTACGAGGGCAACGCTTCGACCTCGTCAAGCCTGCGCGCAGCGCAGAAGCACCTGGAAGAACTGGCTCGTTATGAGCCCAAGTTTCAGGAAGCGCTCACGGCGCTGGAGTCGGCGCGCATCAGCGTCGAAGATGTGGGAGCGACGCTGCGCGATTATGCGGGAGGAATCCAGGCTTCGCCCGAGCGTCTCGCCGAGATCGAAGAGCGGCTGGCGCTGCTGGATCGTCTGAAGCGCAAGTACGGGCCGACGCTCGAGCAGACGATCGCATTTGGTGAGGACATCAGGCGCAAGCTTTCGGAGATGGAAAACAAAGATCAGGTGCTGCTTGAGCTGCGGGCGAAGCTGGCCGTGGCTTCCGAGGAGTATCGCAAAGCCGCTCGCAGCGTCTCGCGAAAACGCCTGGAAGCGGGACGAAAATTGGAAAAGCTAGTTGAAGCTGAGATCAACGACCTCGCCATGCGCGCCAGTTTTCGTATTGCGGTCGAAGAAAACGAAGCCGAGCAGCATTGGACTTCTTCGGGCATCAACCAGGTCGTCTATCGCATTACGACCAATGTCGGAGAGACCATGCGTCCGCTGGAGCAGATCGCTTCGGGCGGAGAACTTTCGCGCGTCATGCTGGCGTTGAAGGCGAGCGTCGAAGCGGGGACGAATCCGGCGGGCGACCTAACAAGAAAGAAAAAATCGGCAGCCGCTCAGCGCACCTTGGTCTTCGACGAGATCGATAGCGGCATCGGAGGCCGCGCCGCTGAGGCCGTGGGGAAAAAATTGAAGGCTCTCGCCAGGGGCAATCAGGTGCTCTGCGTTACCCACCTGCCGCAGATCGCAACCTTTGCCGATCACCACTACCTGATCGAGAAGCGCGAAACTGGAGGCCGCGCCAAGGTCACCGTCCGGCAGATCAGCGGCGAAGAGCGCACCGAAGAAGTGGCGCGGATGTTGTCAGGGGCGAAGCTGACCGAGACTTCGCGCAAACACGCCGAGCAGATGATTCGGGCGAACGGGTAAGTCCCGATTTGGGTCGATGTTACTACTTGGTACCCCCCACCCCCCTCCCCCCCTGTCTAGTGGAATCATGGAGTTAGGAGGAAGTTTTCGCCATGGTCTTTGAATTTAAAGGACTTATACTAAAGTATTCTGGAATAAGGAGTTAGCGGTTATCTTCGCGCGGCATCCGGCGGTTCTTCTTTCTTACAAAGCTGTTCAGCATGGCCCGGACGGGGCTTCGGCTATTTTGTCAAAGATCGAATCCGTGATACTGCAAACACTTTGTTTGCTATGAATCTATTTTAACATTTGGTGTCAAGCTGAGCTCACCGAGTCGATGTCTTCTGTGCCGCCTTCGATCATCCCACCTTCCGCTCTGTTGAGAAAACGTTGCGATCCAATTGGGCCTTTGCCCTAGAATGGGATGTGCTCGCGGAAGAAGACAGACAGTGGATTAGCGAACGGTTAGAGAAGGTGGAAACCACCCTGCTCGCCGAGTTTAGCGAGCGGTTAGAGAAGGTGGAAACCACCCTGCCGACCGAATTTTACGAGTGGGCGTCCCCGGTCGAATTGCGTCAGCGGAGCCATGCCGCAGCGCTTCGAGCGCTGGATACCGAAGTTGAGTCTCTGTCAGACCGGCTCAAGAATCTCGAAGGCCGCTGATCGATCCCTCGCTTGATCCCTCGTCAGAGTAGCTTGTCCTTTGAACGATGAACCTAGAGTCACGGTTCGTGGCTTGCCCGTCTTCGATAGACCACCCGCCGTTCGGCGAGCAGGAAAGTCAAAGTCCCCGCCCAAGCGAAGCTTGAGCGGGGCACCCCCCCGAGTGATTTAGGCCGGGCCAGCCCCCGGGCCGGGTGACAAAAAGAAAAAGAAGCCAACCACGGACACGGTCTGAATTGAAGAACAACATCGAGTTCATTTTCATCTCGCTCGTCTTCATGGTCATCGGTAGGAAATTCGGCTGGTGGTTGTCGAAGCTGATCTTCTATCCCGCGCCCGCCTTCATTTCATTCATCAACCTGATCGGTTGGGGTGTCGCTGTCGCTTGGGGAATGGACGTTCTTATCGGATGGCTACATCCGAATGCGGTTGTCAAATGGATCATGGGTTTTTGTCTGGCGGCTTACGTTGCAATCCCAAACTACGGACTCTTTCAAGAGTCCAGCATTCCCGACGACAAACAGATGCGACACATGATGATCTCTTGGTTGCCGCTTCTCGTGTACATAGCCACGGAGATCGCTTTGCGACTGCGTTCCTAACGAAACCCCGGCTGCTGATCAATGACACAATCTCCCACACGTTCGCATCAAGGAAATTCAGCGTGTTCATAGATTTGTTCGTTGGTCAGCTCGATCTTGGGGCCGTCGGAGACGATTAGCGGGAACTGCACTCTCTTCGGACGCGGGCGCTGGCCTTGCAGGAGCACCCTTCTGATTCCCGCCAGCACCCACTCGCGGACAGAGCACCCACTGTCGGTCGCTTGTGCTTTTAGCCTTCTGTATAGGGGTGATGGAATGTCAACGGTGGTGCGGACCGAATCCGGTTTCATAGCCTAATTATCCCATGTGTTTCGGAAGTGAAAGCCGGTAAAATGAGACGATGGAAACTGTCACCATCCGCAAAGCGAAGGCCGACCTTTCGCGGTTGATTGCGCGGGCTTGCCGGGGAGAAGAGATTGTCATCTGTCGCGGGAAGAAGCCGGTGGTGCGGTTGGTCGCGCTTCGGGACGCTCAGGGCAACCGCAAGCCGGGGGCTTGGAAAGGGAAGATTTCCTACACGCCGGACGCTTTTGCGCCGCTGACTGACCGCGAGCTGGAGGATCTGGGGTTCGAGCAGTAAATTGGCGACCAGCCCGTGTGCGTGAGAATTCGGTCGTCCCTCCGGGACTTGAATGGTTATCTTCACCTTTCCCAGCGCTGAAGCGCTGGGCTAAGTTTGGTCGCCCCTCCGGGACTTGTTCTTGGCGCTGCGGGCGGTTAGGCGCAATCCTCCATTCACCGGCCGGTTTTCCCCGCCTGCTGCTAATCCTCACAGCATCAAAGGCTTACATTGACCTTAGGGTGCATCTTTCGATACTCTTACGGAATCTTATCCAATAGAAACGTGTACCCTAAAGGGTGGGGGGATGGATCTTGTCTGAAAGCAAGACCTTGTTGCTATTGAAGCCGCGGGGATTCTGCGCCGGGGTGGTGCGCGCGATCAATATTGTGCGGATTGCGCTGGAGGCCTTTGGGCGGCCGATTTATGTGCGCAAGGAGATCGTCCACAACCGCTCCGTGGTGGAGGAGCTGCAACAGAAGGGCGCAATCTTTGTCGATAGCGTGGACGAGGTGCCCGAGGGCGAACGGGTCATCTACAGCGCCCACGGCGTTTCTCCGGAGGTGCGCGAGGCGAGCAAGCTGCGCAAGCTGCGCGTGATCAATGCGACGTGTCCGCTGGTTACCAAGGTGCACGTGGAGGCGGTGAAGTTCGCGAGGGAAGGCTATTCGCTGATTCTGATCGGGCACCGCGATCATGACGAAGTGATTGGCACGCTGGGCGAGGCGCCCACGGTGACTCATGTAGTAGGATCGCCGGCGGAAGTCGGGTCGGTGACCCTGCCCGATCCCAACCGCGTGGCGTATTTGACGCAGACGACGCTCAGCCTGGATGAGACGCGCGACATTATCGGCGCGCTCAGAAAGCGGTTCCCGAATATTAAGGGCCCGGCGGCGCAAGACATCTGCTATGCCACGGAAAACAGGCAAGTTGCCGTGAAACACGTGGCCTCAGACGCGGATTTGCTGCTGGTGGTGGGCTCCGACAATAGTTCAAATTCCAAGCGGTTGGTGGAGGTGGCTCGCAGTTTGGGCACCGAGGCGCATCTAATTGACGATTGCCGCAATATTCGGCCACAGTGGCTGAATGACGTGAAAACGGTCGCCCTGACGGCGGGAGCATCGGCTCCTGAACATCTGGTGCAGGAAGTGGTCGAGTACCTGGCGGGAAAGGGCTTTGGCAACGTGCAGGAATTGGAAATCATGCCGGAAAATGTGCGCTTTGGATTGCCGCCGGAGATCGTGGCCACGATTGCCGCGGCGCCGGCCATCGTTGCCGTGGAGTCCTAAATGGAAGAATCGTCCCCTTACAGTTCGGCCTCTGCGCCCCGCCCCAGCACGCCAAATGCGGGCGCGCTGGGGACCCCGCAGATGCGATTTGGAAAGATTGACGACCTGGAGAGCCGGGTCGCGGTAGCCGTCGATGCGGCTCGCAACTATCTTTTCTCCGAGCAGCACGAAGAGGGTTACTGGTGCGGAGAACTCGAAGCCGATACTACCCTCGAATCGGATTACATCCTGCTCCATACGCTGCTCGGCACCGGCAGCCAGGAACGCTTTGACAAGGCCGCGCGTTACATCCTGAACCACCAGAATGAAGACGGAGGCTGGAGCAATTACGCCGGCGGCCCTTCAAACGTCAGCGCTTCGGTGAAGGCTTACTTCGGGCTGAAGCTGGCGGGATTCACGGCGGATCATCCCGCGCTGGCGCGCGCCCGCAAAAAGATTCTCAAAATGGGCGGCGTCACAGAAGTCAATACATTTACCAAGATCTATCTCTGTTTCTTTGGGCAATACGATTACGATGCGGTGCCCGCGGTTCCGCCGGAGATCGTGCTCTTTCCCAACTGGTTCTGGTTCAATATCTACGAAATTTCTTCGTGGTCGCGAGCCATCCTGGTGCCGCTTTCGATCTGCTACGCCAAAAAGCCATTCAAGAAGATTCCCGACGAAATGGGCGTGGAAGAGCTCTTTGTCGGCGGGCGCGACAAGTCGCGGATGCATCTGCGCTGGGCGAAGAAGCGGATTTCGTGGCGGAATTTCTTTTTGGTGGCGGATCGAATTGCCCACTGGGCGGAGCGCGTGCACATTCGTCCGCTGCGTTCGATTGCTCTGCGGCAGGCTGAGAAGTGGATGCTGGCGCGCTTCGAGATGAGCGACGGCCTGGGAGCGATCTATCCCTCGATGATGAATGCCATCATTGCGCTGCGCTGCCTGGGATATTCGGTGGACGATCCGCAGTTCATCCGCGCGATGGACGAGTTCGAGAAGCTGGGGATCGAGGAGGGCGACACTTTCCGCATGCAGCCCTGCATGTCTCCGGTGTGGGACACGGCATACGCGCTGTTTGCCTTGGGCGAGGCGGGCGTTCCGGCGAGCGATCCGCGGCTGGTGAAGTGCGCCGAATGGATTTTGCAGAAGCAGGTGCGCAAGCCCGGAGACTGGAAGATCAAGAATCCGAAAGGCGAACCGGGCGGCTGGTACTTCGAGTTCAACAATGAGTTCTATCCCGACGTGGACGACAGTGCCATGGTCTGCCTGGCGCTGAGCCGGGTCGAACATCCGAACGGACGCTATCAAAGCGAGTCGGTGCAGCGGGCGATTGATTGGATCCTGTCGATGCAGTGCAAGGACGGCGGCTGGGCTTCGTTCGACAAAGATAACGACCGCATGGTGTTCCAGTACGTGCCCTTTGCCGATCACAACGCCATGCTCGATCCCGCAACCGTCGACATCACGGGGCGCATTCTCGAATGTCTTGCGACCTACGGATACGATCAGAGCCATCCGGCGGTGAAGCGGGCGATCAAGTTTATTCGCAAACAGCAGGAGCCGGACGGAAGCTGGTTTGGACGCTGGGGCGTGAACTATATCTACGGCACGATGCAGGTGTTGCGCGGTCTGGAGGCGATGAACGTCGATCGCAACGAGCCCATGATCCAGCAGGCGGCGGAGTGGCTGCGATCGGTGCAGAATGCCGATGGTGGCTGGGGCGAGACGGTGGGATCCTATGACGATCCCAACCTTCGAGGGCAAGGCGAGAGCACGGCTTCGCAGACCGCGTGGGCAATCATGGGACTGCTGGCCGTCGGCGACACGCGCAGCGAATGCGTGGCCCGCGGCATGGCGTATCTTCTGCGCACACAAAATAAGGACGGTTCATGGGATGAGCCTTTCTTCACCGGAACTGGCTTCCCGCGCGTGTTCTATCTGATGTATCACCTGTATCGCGAGTATTTCCCGCTGATCGCGCTCACGACTTATTCCAAGGTGATGGCGGAGAAAAGCAGCAGTTAGCAGTTAGCACTTAGCAATTAGTATTTAGCGCTTAACATTGGGCCGACCTGGAATCTCGAGAAAGACTCCAGCGGATTCCAACGTCGGCGTCTCAGAGGCTAAGTGCTAAGTGCTAACTGCTAAATGCTCGCTTTCGTTACTGGCGCTACCGGATTTCTGGGCAGTCATGTTGCGCGCGTGCTGGCGGAACAGGGAGCCGGGTTGCGGTTGCTGGTGCGGCCTACCAGCGACCTGCGCAACCTTGACGGCCTGAACGCTGATCGAGTCGTCGGCGACTTGCGCGACTCCGCTTCGATGGAGACGGCGCTTTCCGGCTGCGACGTGGTATTTCACGTGGCGGCGGATTACCGGCTGTGGGTGCGCGGGCGAGATTCCAACGAGATGTATCGGTCGAATGTCGAGGGGACGCGTTTCTTGCTCGAAGCGGCGCGGAAACAAGGCGTGCGGCGAGTGGTTTACACGTCGAGTGTCGCGACCATGGGTTTCACTTCGGGCTCCAATTCGAAGAACGGGCATGCGGCGGAGCATTTGGCGGACGAAGAGAGTCCGGTGTCGCTCAGGGACATGATCGGGCACTACAAGCGTTCGAAGTTCATGGCGGAGCAAGTAGCAGTCGATGCGGCGAAATCGGGGGTCGATGTGGTGATCGTGAATCCCACGACTCCGATCGGCGAGCGCGATATCAAGCCGACTCCGACCGGGCGAATCGTCGTGGATTTTTTGAAGCGAAAATTCCCGGCGTACGTGGAGACGGGATTGAACCTGGTGGATGCGACCGAGTGCGCGCGGGGCCATATTCAGGCGCTGGAGAAGGGAAGGTCGGGTGAGCGCTACATTCTGGGCGGAGAGAACCTTACGCTGAAACAGATTCTGGACCGGCTGGCCGCGATCACGGGATTGCCGTCGCCGACCGTGAAGGTGCCGTACATTGTTGCGCTGGCGGCTGGAGTTGTGGACGAGATGGTGACGGGCCGGCTTTTGGGCCGTGAGCCGCGCGCGACGATTGACGCCGTACGCCTGGCGCGCAAGATGATGTTTGTAAGTTCGGCGAAAGCGGAGCGGGAACTGGGCTGGCGGACGGTTCCAGTCGATGGAGCGCTGCGGCGGTCGGTGGAGTGGTTCCGCGCGAACGGATATGTGTAGCGAGAGTGCGGTTGTGCTATCGAGAAAAGCCTTAACCACAGGGTACACCCTTCGGCTCCGCTCAGGGCAGGCTCCGGGGCACAGGGGAAACCCATGCGCTTGATTGGAACCTGTTGTCACTGTGTCTGATGGCGAACGCAGCTAAGTTGGGGAAGCATGAGGATTGCGATTATTGCCGCGATGGAACGAGAAGTGGCGCCGCTGATCCGAAGCTGGAAGGTCAGGACGATGGAACAGGGCGGACGGCGATATCGTCTTTTTGAAAATGGCGAAGCAGCTCTGGTATGCGGCGGGATTGGAGCCGAAGCGGCGCGCCGCGCTACCGAGGCGGTGATCCGGGAAGTTAATCCCGCGCGGGTAATTTCAGTCGGTTTTGCCGGAGCGCTCGATGGTTCGCTCGAGGTCGGGCATGTTCTGGAGCCGCGCACGGTGATCAATGCCGCCGACGGCGTCCGCACGGAAGTCGGCTCGGGTGAGGGAATACTGGTGAGTTCCCCAACCGTGGCCGGCAAGGAGCAGAAGATTCGATTCAGCAAAGCTTATGGCGCGAGTGCGGTGGACATGGAAGCCGCGGCCGTGGCCCAAGGAGCGCAAGCGCGGGGAGTCGAGTTCGCAGCTTTGAAAGCCATCTCCGATGCCGCCGATTTCAGTTTGCCCGCGCTGGATCGCTTTGTGGCGGACGACGGGAGCTTTCATTCCGTCAGGTTTGCGTGCCATGTGGCGCTGCGCCCGTGGCTGTGGAGGACTACCATTGCTCTGGCGCGGAACAGTTCCAAGGCAAGCCAGGCTCTTTGCGGTGCGCTCGCGAGCTACCTCGGTCGTGAGGCTTTAACCTGTAGAGACGGGGCTGGCCCCGTCTCCGGAGACGCGGCAAGCCGCGTCTCTACGGGTAATCAGATGCCCCTTTAGGGGCTGGCAAAGGGAATCGCTAGGAAGAAATAAATTCTACTATGGCAATTGCTCAGACATTGACTATGGCAAGCGAAAGGCGCGAGATTCCTTCCACGATGCGGGCAGCCGTGTATCGCGGCGTGGACGATGTGTGGCTGGAAGAAGTGCCGGTGCCGGAAATTGGGCCCGGAGAGATTCTGGTTCGGGTCCACACCTGCGGGATCTGCGGAACCGATCTTAAGAAGATCGCGACCGGCTCCCACTCCGCGCCGCGTATTTTCGGCCACGAAACCGCGGGTGTCGTCGCGAAAGTCGGGGAAGGTGTTCGAAAGTTCACCGTCGGCGAGCGCGTTGTTGTGTTTCATCACATCCCCTGCGGAGAGTGTTATTACTGCCGCCACAAGACGTTCGCGCAGTGCGGCACCTACAAGAAAGTTGGCTGCACGGCTGGGTTCGAGCCTTCGGGCGGAGGATTTGCGGAATACGTCCGGGTGATGGACTGGATTGTCGAGAAGGGAACGGTGCGCATCCCGGAGGGCACCAGCTTTGAGCAGGCCTGCTTTGCCGAGCCGGTGAATACCTGCATCAAAGGAATTGAGACCCTTCGTCTGGAAGCGGGAGAGACCGTGCTGGTGATTGGGCAGGGTCCAATCGGTCTGATCCTGGCGAATCTGGCCAAGCGGGCGGGGACTCGGGTGATCACTTCCGATTTACATCCGGCGAGGCTTACAATAGCTAAAGGCTTCGGCCTCCATCTGACAATTGATGCTTCCAAGGCTAACACCGGACAGACGGTGCGCGGAATGACGGAAGGGCGCGGGGCTGACGCAGTAATTCTGGCAGTCGGCGAGAACGGCCTGATCCGGCCTGCCATGGATGCGACGCGTCCGGGAGGCCGTATATTGCTCTTTGCGCAGACCGCGCGGGGCGAGGCCACGATCGACCCGGCGGCAGTGTGCGTGGACGAAAAGGCTTTGCTGGGATCCTATAGTGCGTCGGTTGAGTTGCAGGAGGAGTCAGTGCGCTTTGTCATGAACCGTGAAATGGATCTGGAACGGCTTATCAGCCACCGTTTCCCGCTCGAAAGCAGTGTGGAAGCGCTGAAGCTGGCTGCCCATCCTCAACCGGACTCGATGAAGATTGTCATCCAGCCGGGCAGCGTCGGGGTCCCCAGCACGCCCGGTTCTGGCGTGATGGGGTCGAGCGCCGGGGAAGGACATCAACTGTGAATGGCAAGATGACGGCCGCCGTCCTCTACGGCAAAGAAGATATCAAGATTGAAAGGGTGCCGATCCCGCGCGTGGGCGAGGGCGAAGTTCTGGTCAAGGTCCACGTGGCGCTCACCTGCGGCACGGATTTGAAAGTGTATCAGCGGGGCTATCATGCCCGCATGATTGTGCCGCCGGCGTTGTTCGGACATGAACTGGCGGGCACGGTCGAGGAAGTCGGAGAGGGCGTGCGCGGCTTCAGGAAGGGCATGCGCGTGGTCGCGCTCAACTCGGCGCCCTGCGGCATGTGCTTCTATTGCTCCAAGCACCAGTTGAACCTCTGCGAAGATCTGCTGTTCAACAATGGCGCCTACGCCGAGTACATACGGATTCCGCGGCGCATTGTGGAAACCAATATGCTGGTCGTGCCCTCGAATGTGAGCTTCGAGGATGCCGCGATGACCGAGCCGCTCGCCTGCGTTCTCCGGGGCCTGCATGAAACTGGAGTCGAGATCGGCGACACCGTGGCGATCATCGGCGGCGGACCGATCGGCCTGATGTTTGTGCAGGTGGCCAAAGCCGTGGGCTGCAATGTGATCGCGGTCGTCAAGGGCGATTCGCAGGTCTCAATGGCGCGCAAAAAGGGCGCGCACGAGGTCATTCAGATTACCAAGGTGAACGATCCGGTAGAGGCGGTGCGCGGGTTGACTCCGGATCGGCGGGGCGCGGATGTGGCGATCGAAGCCGTGGGCCGTCCGGAAGCCTGGGAGTGGGCCGTGCAGATGGCTCGCAAGGGCGGCACGGTGAATTTCTTCGGCGGGTGCGCCGCGGGAACCAAGGTGCAGTTGGATACCAACCGCCTGCACTACTCGGAAATCACTTTGAAGGCGACTTTCCATCACACTCCGGAGACGGTGCGCCGGGCCTTCGGTTTGATTGCCGAGAAGAAAGTGTGCGGCACCGACTACATTACCGGCGAAGCGCCGCTTTCGCGTTTGCACGATGTGCTGCGCCACATGGTGAACCGCAACGGGGATATCAAGACCGCGATCATCCCGGGCCACTAGCGCATCCTGCAAGCCGTGGCATAGATCGTATTGTCATCCTGAGCGAAGCGAAGGATCTATGCATTCCGCCGCAGCAAGCAAATACATGGGGCCTTCGCTTCGCTCAGGATGACAACTAAAACAATTTGCCAAAAGAATTATCGATGACAACTGCTGCCAGCCATCCCCCGACTGCGCCGCTCGCCTCCGCCTGGAGTGGGCTGCCGCCGGAGTATGCCATCCCCGGCCACGCGCCTTCGGAGGCGGAAGCGCGCGAATACTGCCGCCGCCTGGCGCGCTCGCATTACGAAAATTTTTCGGTCGCGTCCTGGTTTCTTCCCCAGCGCCTGCGCCAGCACTTCTTCAACGTCTACGCGTATTGCCGCATTTCGGACGATTTGGGCGATGAGGTGGGGGACAGCGGCGCGTCTTTGCAACTGCTCGATCAGTGGGAGAACGAGCTAAACGCCTGCTACGACGGTGATCATAGCCGGCACCCCAGGCATCCCGTATTTGTCGCGCTCGCCGAGACCGTGCGCAAGTTCGAAATTCCGAAACATGAATTCGCGGACTTGCTGACCGCATTCCGGCAGGACCAAAGCGTCCGCCGCTACGAGACGTTTAGCGATCTGCTGGGCTACTGCCGCTATTCGGCGAATCCGGTCGGCCACCTGGTGCTCTACCTTTGCGGGTGCCGCGATTCCGAGCGCCAGATGCTTGCCGATACCACCTGCACCGCGTTGCAACTTGCGAACTTCTGGCAGGACGTGAGCGCGGACTTTGCCAAAGGACGAATCTATCTTCCACTCGAAGACCTGCGCCGCTTCGGTGTAAGCGAAGAAGAAATCCGCGACGGCGAAAACACTTCCGCGTTCCGCGAGATGATGAGATTTGAAGTCGAGCGCGCGCGGGAATGGTTCAAGCAGGGCCTGCCGCTGATCGCGAAGGTCGACCGCGCGCTGGCCATCGACATTGAACTGTTCAGCCGCGGCGGCCAGGAAATTCTGAACGCAATCGAGCGCCAACATTATGCTGTGCTGGGCAGGCGTCCCGCAATTTCCAAAACGCGGAAGCTGGCCCTGGTTGCTCGTGCCGCGCTGGGGAAACTGCGATGAGCACCGCCGTGGAAAATGCGCCCGCGCAGTTTGCGCCCACCGCTTCGCAGCTCCATATGGCGTACTCCGTCTGCCGGAGTATCGCCCGCTCCGCTGCCAAAAATTTCTACTACGGGTTTGTGGTGCTTCCACTGCGGAAACGCAATGCGTTGAGCGCGGTGTATGCCTTCATGCGGCGCTGCGACGACATTGCCGACGACACGACGCTGAGCCCCGGCGATCGCTATAACAAGCTGGCGGAATGGTTGGACAAAGTCCACCGTGCGTTCGCTGCACAGCCAACGGACGATCCGGTGCTGCTGGCGCTGACCGATGCGCAGCGCAGGTACCAGATTCCGATTGGGCTTCTGGATCAGCTTGCCTTCGGCACCGCGGCCGATCTCGATTACAGCCCGCTGGAGCCCTCCGCCGCAGCGCCGCCGGTCGCGCGTTACCAGACGTTTGAAGAGCTGCGTCAGTATTGCTACGGCGTGGCATCGGTCGTCGGCCTGGTGTGCATCAAGATTTTCGGATATCGCGGTCCCGCCGCCGAGCCGCTGGCCGAACGCTGCGGTCTGGCCTTTCAGCTTACGAACATTATTCGCGATGTCAAAGAAGACGTCGCCATGGGCCGGGTTTATTTTCCGCAAGAGGACCTGGCGCAGTGTGGACTTTCTGCCGCCGATCTGGCCGCGCCGCAAGTTGATGTTGCGCGCATCCGTCCGCTGCTGGCGATGGAGGCTGACCGCGCTCGCGAGGGCTACCGCGACGGAGAAGAGCTGATCCCGCTGGTGAATGAAGATAGTCAGCCCGCCTTGTGGGTCCTCATTACCATCTACCGCCGCCTGCTCGAAAAGATTGCTGCGAACCAGTACGACGTCTTCAGTGAGCGCGTCCGACTATCGGTTCCCGAAAAGCTCACTGTCATGGGAAAAGGAATTTTGAAGCGTCTGCTGTGATGCCGCCCTCGATGCGTCCTGATACGATCGATCCTAATTCGACCCATCCTGACACGACACATCCTCCTACAGTCGCTATTGCCGGAGGCGGATTGGCCGGCCTGGCCGCTGGATGCGCCCTGGCGGAAGCCGGGTTTCGCGTGTCGCTATTTGAGCGCCGCCCTTATCTCGGCGGGCGCGCCTCTTCTTATCAGCATCCCGGCACCGGCGAAATCGTCGACAATTGCCAGCATGTGTTGCTCGGCTGCTGCACTAACCTGCTCGATTTTTATCGTCGCGCGGGAGTTCAGGGCAAGATTCGCTGGTATGAGAAGCTGACGTTCCTCGAGCCCGGAGGACGCGCATCGGTGATTGCCCCGTCAGCGCTGCCGGCGCCGCTGCATACCGCCTGGGCATTTCTCCGCGCCGACTGTTTGAGTCTTCGCGACAAGCTGGCCATCAGCCGCGCCATGGCGGCGCTCGCTCCTTCCATTCCGGAGGATGGTGGCGCGTCGTTCCTCGACTGGCTCAAACGCCACGGACAAACCGGGCAAGCCATCGAGCGTTTCTGGAAGACAATCCTGGTCAGCGCCTTGAACGAAGATCTCGATCGGATTTCCGTCCCCTACGCGGCCCAGGTGGTGCGCGAGTCGTTTCTTAAATCGGCCGCTGGCGGGCGCATGGGAATTCCAACCGTGCCGCTCACCGACTTATATGGCACAGCCGGAGACTACATTCGCGCTCGTGGTGGAGAGATCCAATTTCGCGCCAGCGTAGAGTCGTTTCGGACAGTGCCGTTTGCCGTAAGCGTGACGACCAATGGAGAGGAACAGAAATTCGATTACCTGATCTTGGCCGTTCCTTTCGATGCGCTGGGGCGCATATTGCCGGACACCGCGTCCGCTGCGCCTTTGGCCGCGGCGCTTGGCCAGTTCTCAACGTCACCGATCACTGGCATCCATCTCTGGTTCGATCGCCAGATCAGCGGCCTCGATCACGCCGTGCTGCTCGACCGCACCATCCAGTGGATGTTTCATAAATCGCGGATCCTTGAGGCTCGGAGGAACGAATCTCGCGCCCATGAAGCTCGCAACCACGAAGCCAGGGAGAACGCCGGCAGCAGCGGCAGTTACATTGAGCTGGTTGTGAGCTGCTCCCGAAGCCTGGTTGATAAGTCGAAGGCGGAAATCGTTGAGGTGGCGATGAGAGAAGCGCAAGAGTTCTTTCCCGGCGCGCCCGACGCGATACTGCTGAAGTCAACCGTGATCAAGGAGGTGCATGCGACCTATTCGCCGCGCCCGGGAATCGACCCGTACCGGCCCAAGCCCGAGACGGCATGGCCACGAGTCTTTCTGGCCGGCGATTGGACCGCGACCGGTTGGCCCGCCACCATGGAGGGCGCGGTTCGCAGCGGCTATCTTGCGGCGGAAGCTGTGTCGCGATTCGCCAGCGGCAAACGCGCCAGCTTTCTCGTCCCCGATCTAGTTCCGAGCGGCTTTATGAAATTGTTCGGATGAGAATCCTGCTCGACTTCAATTACCTAAGTTTCCATTCTCGGGTTACCTTGACACTCTTCTCAAGTATTCGCGACCGACGCACGATTTATAGAGTATGCCTAAGCACATCGAGGCAGAGAAAAATCGTCGCACCACGCGACGATTTATGTGCAGTTGTGACGCAAAAGTCATTCGCCTAGCATCGGAATGCAGCGCTGTTCCAGCGAAGATACTTGATTTGAGTCTGGGCGGATGCTGCGTCTATTCTTCCTTGAGGCTCAGTTGCGGTGAGCGAATCGAGCTCCAGGTGCAGGTTAAGGGCGCTTCGTTCCGGGTGTTGGGTGATGTGAAGGCGATTCGGAGTGAGTCCGAAGGTTGCGTCGAGTTCCTTCGCTTGAGCGCTATTGCAAAAGAGGCGCTCGCGGACCTGATCGTAGAGATGGCGAGGTGGCAGGCCACGATGGACCGACTCGAAGATGCTGGATACGAGATGGCCCAAAATCGTTTCACGGGCGAATGGACGAAGAACAGGTTCCAACGGGAATTTTGAACGAGCGAGCGTGGAAGAGCGCCGGTTGGTTTCCGTCGATCTGTTCGGTTAGGCAGAACCTCATGTAGAGACGGACCTTGCTCCGTCTCCTGTATACACGGCGGGAGACGCGGCAAGCCGCGTCTCTACGGAAGATTCAGACCGCCATCAGCACCACGCCACACGCTACCAGCAATGCCGCGATCCAGCGCCGGCGTCCCACTCGTTCGTGCAGGAAGATGCGCGCCGCTACCGCGTTGGCCACAAAGGTGAGCGAGGCCGAAGCGGGCACGACCAGACTAAGATTTCCCCACGAAAGGCCAAAGAGCAGGCTGTAGAACGCGACCGCCATCGCCATCAAGCCGAGAGCAAACGTAGGGGTTCGAAACATGCGCCCAACCACCGCCAGCACCCCGCGCCGCTTCCAGAGTTCACCGACGTCGCCCACTCGTTTCATGGAGTAGGAAAGCAGCACGTCTCCGGTGGTCGAGGCCAGAACGATGAGCCCAATCGCGGCCCAGGCGTAGATGTCATTCATGAGTCCACCCCCTGGGACACTGTGTCGCGTGAACCGTCCCGTGTATCCCCATGGTGGCCAACGGGCGTGACCGAGGGGCCAGCGGCCACAGAGCCCACGCCTGCGGCGATCAGGGCAATGCCCAGCCAGCGCGCCGGCGAGATTACTTCATGAAAACCGAAGTGACCAATCAAAGCGACGAACACGTATCCGAGCGACGTGGCAGGAAGAACATAGGTGAGGTCAGCCCACGAAAGCGCGGACATGTAACAGGCGAAGAACGTCAGCAGTAACAGGATTCCCGCAGCTACCCAGGGATTGAGAATCGCCAACGGCAGACCGGAGAGGTTGTGCAGGGAAACACTGCCGAGATTTTTCATGCCGCGAGCCAGCAGGGAATCGCCCATCGTGCTGAATACGGTGATTCCCGCCAGGACGAGGTATTTTCGAAAAGTCACTTACGATCCAACTCCGGCCTACGCCTTGGCCGGCGCCGGGGCAGGAGTCTCTTCCTTGCGGTTATCCTTGACCCACTTATGGCGCTGCGCGCGCAGTTTCAGGAAGGCCCGCGCTTCCTTGAACAGGCGCTTGCGTTCGGAGTTGTCGAACATGGCCCTCCTCAAGATGCGGTACGCAGCCTTGGGACGGAAATAATACGCGTCGTAAAAGTGATGGACGGCTTCCATAAGTTCGGCGGCGGGCAGGCCGGGATACTCGATCTGCACCATCTGGTGGCCGCCGTCGTCCACCATTTTCGATTCGCTGGTCATGAAGCCATTCTTCATGGCGAATTCGTGCAGCTCTGTTCCAGGGTAAGCATGCGCCACCGAAACCTGGATCGTCTCCACGTCGAGTTCCTTGGCGAATTTGATCGTGTTCTTGATGGTCTCGCGAGTTTCTCCGGGCAGGCCGAGGATGAAATCTCCGTGGACCACCAGTCCCAGCTTGTGGCAATCCCTGGTGAACTGGCGGGCGCGCTCGACGGTCGCGCCTTTCTTGACGTTCTTAAGAATTTGTTGATCGCCGGATTCGTAGCCCACGATCAGGAGCCGGCATCCCGCCTCTTTCATGGCCTTGAGCGTTTCGAAGTCGGTGGTGACTCGCGAGGTGCACGACCAGGTCAGACCCAGCGGTTTCAACTTGCCGCACAATTCGACGGTGCGGGCCTTTTGCAGGTTGAAGGTGTCGTCGTCGAAGAAAAATTCCTTCACGTATGGCCAATAATCTTTTGCCTTGGCCATTTCACGCGCTACGTCGTCAGTCGAGCGTTTGCGCCAGGGGTGTCCGCTAAGCGTCTGGGGCCAGAGGCAGAAGGTACACTGCGCCGGGCATCCGCGCGACGTGTAGAGCGCCACAAAGGGGTTGAGCAGGAACGGCACATTGTAGCGGCGGACATCCAAGTCGCGCCGGTAAACGTCGGTCACATGCGGCAGGGAGTCCAGATCCTGGATCGTCGGCCGGTCGGGATTATGCACCACGTGCCCATTCTTGCGGTAGGAAATGCCAAGGATATCTTCGATGGGCTTGCCCTGCGCGTATTCGACGATGGAATAGTCGAATTCCTTGCGGCAGACGACGTCAATGACCTTGGAGTCCATCAAAGACTTTTCGGGCTGCACGCTGACGTGAGGTCCGACAAAGGCGATCTTGATGTGAGGATTGCTGTCTTTGATGGCCTCAGCGACGCGGACATCGCCCGCAAACCCCGGCGTGCTCGTGAACAGCACCAGCAGTTCGTAGTCCTGGCAGGTGCGGATCGTCTCTTCCGCCGTGATGTGGTGAGGCGGTGCGTCCAGCAAGCGCGCGCCTTCGAGCATTCCGGTCGGATAGGCGAGCCACACCGGATACCAGTAGGACTCGATCTCACGCGTAGCGGGCCAGCGCGAGCTTGCGCCCCCATCGAAATTCTCAAACGAAGGCGGATTCAAAAACAGCGTTTTTAATGGCATATTGGGAGTCTCTATATTAGCATTCTCGGGAGCGCACGATCCCCACTCGCCGCTACCATTCAGATGCGCCCCGAGCTGCGCATGGAACTGTGTCGAAAACGCGGAAGCCTTTATTCAAGTATGCCTTAGCGGGGCTCAAACCGCAAAGAGCCTTCGCCGAACGTCGCTTCTGCGCATTAAGACGCGAGAATCGGGTCCCGGCTGGAGGAGCTGATTCGTAATAGTTTGAACTCGACCTTGGGCACTACGTTGGCAAGGCCCCATCTGTCGGATAGAGGCAATATTCTGCCCCACCCCTCCGCATCCCCGTTTTCGCCGACGCGCCAAGTGGCGACGGACTTGGGGGATTTGAGAGTTATCGCGATGTTACGCCACCAACGGAGCTGGGAGCGCGCAGGGTCCCGCAACGGCTATCACGGCGTCAACTTGAACACGGTACCGCAGCCCCTTCCGTAGCAGAGGGAAAGGTCGCCGCCCTGCTCGGTCGTGCCATAAAGGTTGCCCGCCTTATCCATGGCCAGCTTGCTATAAGGATTCGCTCCGTCCGCGCCACCGGTGAAGCTATAGAGCACTTGCTCAACGTAGGTCTTCTGCTTCTTCGAGTAGGTCAGCTTAAAGACCGCGCCGTTGTCGTAAACGCCACCGTAGACGCTCGTGCCGTAGAGATTCCCTCTGGCATCGCGAGTCAATCCGGCCCGGGAATATATCGCGTCGGGTGCTCCCTGAAAAACGTACAGCGTTTCCATCACTCCCGCCGCCTTAAATTCAAAAACGGTGCCCAGCGTAGTGCCATACAGATTGCCCTGTTTATCCCAAAGCAAATCACCTGAGGGATTCTCTCCGTCTTGGTAGCCTTCGAAGCTATGGAGCACGGTTTCCGTCCCATCGGGAGTCACCTTGAACACTGTTCCGTAGCCGTCGGCCCCGCCGTAAGCGCCCCCATAGTGCGTTGTGCCATAAAGGTTGCCATCGGCGTCGCGTACTACACCGGCCATCGGTTCAGATCCGTCCGTGCAGCCGTTCAGCGGGTCCGGACAAAAAGCATAAAGCACCGTCTCTGTGCCTTCTGGACTTACCTCGTATACCGTCCCGACTTCATTGACTTCATTGCCACCGTAGCGAGTCGTGCCATAGAGATTGCCTTCCGCATCGGCGACCAAATCGCTATCCGGCCATTGATAGAGGCCGGACCCGCAACTTAGAGCGCAAAAATTGAACAGTGTCTTTCCCTGATAACGACTCAGCTTTGGAACGTACGTTAGCTCGAAAATTGTGCCCCCACCATTAGGTCCCGCCGGCGATCGCGGTGCCGTAAATGCTGTTCTTGATCTTGAGCAAGGCGGCCAAGGGCTCGGCTCCTCCTGCGGTAAGAGGCCAGATATCCACTAGAGTTCCATCCGGAGCCAGCTTAAAGGCCGTTCCGCGGTCTCCCTGTCCTCCCAGCTCAGTCGTGCCGTAGAGGTTGCCTTCTCTGTCGAGGATCATACCCGCATACGGCGTTGCCCCATCGCCGTTCTCGCCGGTGAACGTATGCAGCACTGTGAGAGTTTGCGCCCGTGCAATTTGGCCCGCCATGACGAGCAGGCCCAGAACAACGACCAACTGCAGCTTCGGGACGATAGTTGTGAGTGGGGAACCTGCTTTATCCATGGGGCGCTCCTTCCTCGGTATTCGGTGGAGGCGATGAGCGGGGGCGCCACGCGAATACAGGATAAAATGGAGCACAATCGGCGAGGAATGTCAATGAATAACTGACACTAGCAGGCGATTACACTCATAACGCCTGCCAAGAGCCTGCGCCGGTGCGACCCGTCCCGACAGCACGTGTTGAAAGCTCAAGTCTTGGCTCGCACAGCTGATATGTGCGTCACTTAGCAGCCGAATTTGGCAGCGCCCACTTCTCCAGATCTCCCGTCGCCCGCAGCAGGTTCATGCGGACCCGCTGGTACTCAAAATCGGCATCCTGGAAAAGCAGATAGCGTTCGGCTGCCTGCACCCGTGCATCCGCCAATTCATGCAGGGTGCCAGTCTTTGCGTCGATCCGGGTCTGGGCCGCTTCCAGGCCCGACTGTGCCAGTTGATATTCCAACTGCGCCACCTCGCGGGCGGCCTCGAGTTGCTCGGCGGCGCGCTGAAGTTTCAGCGTTTCCTCCGCAACTTGATTGCGAGCCGCTTCCGCTTGCTTCTTCGCCTTGAGGGCTTCGGCCTCGGCCGCCTCGGCTCGGGCGCGCTGGCTGGCGTTGAATACCGGGATTCTTAGAGCAAAGCCGATGGTGGCATTGTCGGGCTGAAACTTCCGGTAGTACTGGTTGTAGTTGTTGAAGGTGGAAAGCCGCGCATACTGAGCGGAGAAATCGAGCGATGGGTACAAAGCGCGATGCTCGCCCAAAGCCCGCATCGATTCCGCCAGAGAATGCTGCTCGGCCAACTTGATGGCGGGGCTGGAGGCAATCGCTTTTTCCGGCAGATCTTCTTCCGCAGCGACGGGCGGCAGGGCTGGAATGGTTTCGGGCGCGAGTTCGATGGAGGAAACCGGCAAACCGGTCAAGGTTGAGAGATGGCGCCGCAGGACCTCGGCGTTGCCACGTGCCTCAGCCCGGTGAAGACGCACTCGGGCTGCGACTAGCTTTGCTTTGTTCAAGTCCACGGCGCTGTCCACGCCTTCCTGCAAGCGCTCGGCCACGGCTTGCTCCATTTGCTGCGCCTGGGCCTCGTCCTGCTGCAAGCGCAGGAGTCGCGCCTCCCACTTCGCCAGTTCGGCGTAGGTCAAGGCGACGTCCTGGATGACGGCATTGCGCTGGTCTTTGTCCTGAAACTCGGAAGCATGCCAATCCGTTTTCGCCGCATTCACGAACTGCCGCTGCGCAGGATTGAAGACCGTACTCTGCGCCACGCCATTCGCCAGCGCTGGTGCAGCCCCTTCGATGGTGAGGGGGAATCCATAAGACCAGCCGAGGCCCGAACCGACGGCCAGCTGCGGCAAGTAGTTGTTGCGGAGTTCCCGGTAGGAGGCGAAGGTCCGCTGCACGTCGGCATTCGCAATCGCCGAACTCGTGCTGTGCGCGAGCGCGAGCCGAATGGCGCGCTCGAGAGGCAGCGGTTCAGCGTGGCCGCGCGTTGCCATCATCAGTACGGCCGTAAATAAGGCGGGCAGATTTGTGCAGCGCAACCACCGCGGCAATCGGATTTTCATCTCGTCACCTTCATCTCGTCATCCATGGATCGTAAAACATGGATCGGACAATATGGATCAGGCCGCGGCTCCGCCGCGACGCACAAATTGTAGTGCGCCGGACGGGAACCGGGCAGTAGCTTTGGAAGTTATCTGGGACGCCACCAGGAGCAGGAGGAATCTCGCCATCCTCAGTGGGCAACTCGGTTGAGCGCTTGCTGGGCCATGCCGAAGTTCCGGGCCAATGACAAGGAGGCACGGTACTCGCGCGCCGCGCCTGCCTTGTCTCCTTGTTTTTCAAGCAGCGTGCCCAGCAGATAGTGAGCCTTGAACGCCGGAGCCGCCTCTACCGGACCCGCGGCGAGATAGCGGCGCAGCAGTTCCGTGGCGAAAGGAAAGCTGCGGCCGGCGCTATAGAGGGTGCCGGACGCTTCCACCAGAACATCGAGGCTGGGCATAGGCGCCTGGCTGAGCTTGACGATGGCTTGCTCCATTTCGTCGAGGCGATTCTGGCGGCGCAAAAAAAGAGCAAAGCTGAGCCACGCTTCCGCGTCACCCCCGCTGAGGTCGATGTACTGGCGATACTCCCGCTCGGCGGTGGCCGCGTCTTTTTTCTGTTCGGCGATGCGCGCGTAAACCCAGCGTTCGCGGGCAGGGTCCACCGTGGCGATGAAATGCGCTTGCTCGCGCGCCTTCGGCTCGCCGCCGCCGAGGATGGCGGGCGCTTCAATATAAAACTCCGTCAGATCGAGCCGGGCATCCATGTCTTTCGGATTCAGTTGCACCGCGCGCTCGAATTCTTCGCGGACCTTCGCGGCCAGGACAACCGCGGCCAGGAAGTTTTCGGTTTCTGCCTTTTTGCCGTACGCGCGCCCCAGCCAAAGATGGAAACGGCTGTTGTCCGGATCGAGTGAGACCGCTTTCCTGCACGAGGATTCCGCGCGATCCCAATCTCCGAGCGCGAAGTAAGCGCGGCAGAGCAGGTTGGACGACTCCGCGTCGGCCGGAGCTGAAGAGAGGCGGCCATTCAGTTCGGCGATGGCTTCATCGACCCGTCCGGCTGCCAGCATGTCCTGGGCAGAGTCGGCTGCGCTGGCGGTCAACGAGGCGATGAGCATTATTAAAACAGGAAGAATTCTGCCGGCGCGCATGATCATTTAAAACTTGACCCGCGTTCCGTCGCCGATGGGTTTGCCATTCGTCGAATTGATCGCAACCACGTCCCTGGCGGAGAGGCCGCGTGTTATTTCAACCTGCGTGAGATTGGAAAGGGAAGTCTCCACCTCCCGGCGCTTGAGTTCGTGGTCGGCAACCAGCAACACATAAGGCTTGGCGTCGTCCATTCGGACCGCCTCTCGCGGCACCACCAGCACGTTATCGCGCTCGGCGGCGATGATGGTCACTCCGACGTTTGTATTGGGCAAGAGTTTCAAATCCTTGTTATCTACGATGCTGGTCGTCTCGCCGACGTTGCGCGAGCCGCGTAATTTCACCGTCGATGGGACGGCCGTCACGGTTGCCCGCCACACGCGTCCAGGGACGGCATCCCAGGTAATCTCAATCGGATCTCCGGGAGCCAGCCGGCCCACGTCGGGTTCATCGACGAAAGCGCGGAGCAGCACGTTGCGCAGGTCGGCCACTTGCAGCAGAAGATCTCCGGCCGCGACAAAGCCGCCTTGCTTGGCGGGCAGCGAGTACACGATGCCATCGACAGGAGCGCGGACATTGGATTTCGCCAGCACGTCCTCGGCGGCATCGTAGGCGGCTTGCGCTTCCGCTCGCTGCGCATCGACGCGCGCCAACTCGGCATTCGAATATCGTTTTGTCTGTTTTTGCCGGAGAAAGGTGAGTTGGGCATCGGCGCGGGCAAGAGCGTTTTCCGCTTCTCGCACTTCTCCCGCCGACGCCGCGCCTTGCGGTTCAAGTTTTTTCAGCACGTCCAAATTGCGCTGCGCCGACTCGCGGTCGGCGCCGGCTTTCACCAGTTGGGCTTCGAGGCTCAACACCTCTTCCTGATTCCCGCCTCGTTTTGCGGCGTCCAGGTCGGCCTGCGCCGCTCTCAATTGTGTCTCGGCACGAGCCGCTTGCGCGCGCGCGTCGGCGTCATCCAGAACGAGAAGCATTTGCCCCTTCTTGACGGAGTCGCCTTCCTTGACAAAAACGCGCCGCACACTCGCCGAGACCGGAGCGTGGGCCTCGAAGTTATTGACGGGCTCAATTTTTCCGTTGGTGGAGACCAGGCTGCGAATCGCGCTCTGCTCGACGACGGCGGTTCGCACCGGCACCGGATCATTGCGGTGGGAGACGAAAGCAGCCAGCACGACCACCGCTGCCAGGATCGCAAGCGCCGTTTCCCACCAGCGCCACGGCCGGCGTCCCGAACTATTTCCATTCAATGGCATGCGGAGATAGGCGCAAGTTTAATGTACATCATCCACGCGCTGCGGGGCGCAGGCAAATGCACGCTGAGGTCTTACCCGATTAGATGCATCGCGCCGGCCGTTTGCGTCAGCGAGAGCGCGGAATTTTGCCAGCGATGGAGCGACGGGCGTCTCGCCCGTCCAGCGAGAACCACGCGCTCGCGGCTCTCGGTACAATGGATAGATGCCGAAAGCGTCTCGTTCCACGTCGTCCCGTCCCACATCTCCCCGCTACACTGCGGAGCACGCCAGCGCCGGGCTCGATCACGATTTCCCCGAAATTGAAACCTGGCCGAACCAGTTTCCAGCTTCTGGCCAGGCAGGATACGAGATTGTCGTGGACGATCCCGAATTCACCTCCGTCTGCCCGAAGACTGGCTTGCCCGACTTCGGCAGCATCGTGATCCGCTACGTGCCCGATCGCCACTGCCTGGAATTGAGATCGTTAAAGGAATATCTCCAGTCGTATCGCAACCTCGGCATCTTCCAGGAGAACATTGTGAATCAAGTGCTGGAGGATGTTGTGCGCTGGGCCAAGCCGGTGTGGGCCGAGGTGAAAGGCGAGTTCCGTCCGCGCGGTGGAATTTCGACCGTCGTCATCGCGCGATGGCCGCGAGCGAGAGGTCAGAGGTAAGAGGTCGGATTGCAGAAGTAGAACCGACGTGACGCTCTCTGTTATTACCTCTGCAATCTGACCTCTAACCTCTAACCTCTGCAATCCTCCGCCGTGCTATATTCGTTCGACCTGTGACCCCGCAAAGGCTTCACGCCCGTACCGCGCTGCTGGTGCTCACCGCGCTCAATCTGCTTAATTATGCGGACCGCAATGTGCTGTTCGCGGTACAGCCTCTGGTGCAGGACGAATTCCATCTGAGCAAGGTCCAGATCGGATATCTGACCAGCGCGTTTCTGGGTTTTTACATGATCGCCGCGCCCTTCGTGGGGCCGCTGGCGGATCGCTACTCGCGCAAGCTCATCATCGCGCTGGGTGCGATCTTCTGGAGCGCGCTTACACTGCTCACGGCGGTCACCCACACTTATGCGCAATTGCTGGTTCGGCACACACTCGTCGGCATTGGCGAAGCGACATTCGTTACCATCGCGCCGACCTTTGTGGCGGACTTATTCGCGGAGGAAATGCGCGGACGCATTTTGGGCGTGTTCTATCTGGCGATTCCGGTGGGATCGGCGGCGGGCTATCTGCTGGGTGGCAATCTGGCCCCGCACTATGGATGGCGCTTCCCCTTCTACATTGCGGCGGCGCCGGGGTTCCTGCTGGCGATTGCGGTGCTGTTCCTGAAGGAGCCGGAGCGCGGGCAATTTGACTCGCTTGAGGAGACCCCGGAACGCGCGACGATCTTTGGTCTCGCGCGCAACCCGGCATTCTTGACGTCAACTCTGGGCATGGCGGCGATGACGTTTTCGCTGGGCGGGATTCAGGTCTGGATGCCGCAGTTTCTTTACAGCGAGCGGCACTACTCGCTCGCCCGGGCGAATTTTGATTTTGGCATCATCATCGTGGTGGATGGAATCGTTGCCGCCCTGGCCGGCGGATGGCTGGGCGATTATCTGCTGCGCCGGACGAAAAGTTCGTACTACCTGGTTTCAGCCGCCAGCATGGCGCTGGGCGTTCCCGTCATGATTGTGGCGCTGTTTGCGAAGGGCCGCGTCATGATGCCGGCCATCGCGCTGGCAGCTTTCTTTTTGCTGCTGAATACATCGCCGCTGAATGCGGCGGTGATCAACTCGGTGGGCGCTCATATTCGCGCTACGGCCATCGCGGTGAATATTTTCATCATTCACATTCTGGGCGACGTTCCTTCGCCAACGATGATGGGTTGGGTGGCCGATCGGCGTTCGTTGCAGGCCGCTTTCGTTTTGCCCGTGATTGCGATGGTGATTTCCGCGGCGATCTTGTTCTACGGCATGCGATTTGCGCCAGCACTGGGGCTCGGTGAAGAATCGGCGGCATCGCAACTTCCCTCAGGAGCATCTTCCTAAGCAGAATGCATTGGCAGACAGTTCACTGGATCGCGGGCGGCATCCTCGCACTGGCCTGGTTTTCGCGCATCGTGGAAGCGGCATTCGGCATGCGGCATATCGCCGATATCGCGCGGCCCGAATGGGACCGCAAGCCGGCGACTCCAAATGGCGAGCCTGGAGTCAGCATTATTGTTCCCGCGCGCAACGAGGAAGAAAATATTCGCGAGACGCTCGCACAGTTGCTGGCGCTCGATTATTCAAACTACGAAATCATTGCCGTCAACGACCGGTCGACGGACCGCACCGGGCAGATCATGGATGAGATTGCCGCAAGTCCCCAAGCGCGCGGCCTGCTGAAGGCGATCCACATTTCGCAACTTCCGCCCGGCTGGTTAGGCAAAACCCACGCCATGTGGACGGCCGGCCAGCAGGCGAGTGGGGAGTGGTTGCTCTTCACCGATGCCGATGTGCTCTTCAAGCCCGATTCTCTGCGGCGCGCCGTTGCCTATGCCGAAGCCGAGCGAGCCGATCACGTCGTCCTTTTCCCGCGCATGATCATGAAGCGGCCGGGCGAGAAAATGATGATCGCCTTCTTCCATGTGCTTTTCGTTTTCGGACACCGCCCGTGGAAAGTTGCCGATCCTCAAGCGCGCGATCACATGGGCGTGGGCGCCTTCAACCTGGTTCGGCGCCCGGTTTATGACGCCGTCGGCACCTATCGCGCCTTGCGCATGGAAGTGGTCGACGACATGAAATTGGGCAAGGTAATCAAGAATGCGGGATTCGCTCAGCGCAATGTTTTTGGCGAGGACCTGATTTCCCTGCACTGGGCGAAGGGCGCTTTCGGCATCGTCGACAATCTCACCAAGAACTTCTTTGCCGTGCTTTCTTTCCAGTGGCCGCGAACGGTGGCCTGCATAGTGGGTCTGGGTTTTCTGAATCTCGGGCCATTTCTTGGCATCTGGCTGGCACATGGATGGGCGCGAGTTCCTTACGCCATCGCGCTCGCTTCATTATTTGCGATCTATTACGGAATGTCGCTCCGGCCGGCAATCCCGCCATATTATTTTTTTCTGCATCCGGTCAGCACCAGCCTCTTCATGTATACATTGCTGCTTTCCATGGTCCACACGCTCTCGAACGACGGCATCGTCTGGAGGGGCACGAAGTATCCGCTGGAAGAGTTGCGCAAGGGGATGGTGTGACATCCGGGGCTCGTGATGAGCGGCCGGCTACTGCGGTTCTCCTGGATCTTCGATCGACATCGGAGCGCGCTGCTCTGTATAAGTCTTCTTGGCGGCCTTGGCATGCGTGGACTTCCCGGCGCTGTGGTGGCCGGCGCGCTCGAACGTCGTAGTCCGTTGGCACCTCAGGAAACAAGAGGAAAGCGCCTTCGCCCAGTTGTTGCGAACGCCGCAAGACGATCTCGGCACGTCCGTCGTGGTCCTGGATCGTTCCCTTGATTTCAATCTGCCGGCCTTCGAGCTGGCGAACGTCGCCCATCTTTTTGAGATCGGCCGGGAACACGACCACGGTGAAGGGACAGGTCTTGTCTTTGCAGAAGTTGAGGAGCGTGACGCCTTTGCCGCCATTTTCCACGTGCTGCACGGTTCCGGTGACACACTGGGTCGCGCCCACGTGCTTGCTCGCTTCGGCGAATGAGACGCAGTTACTCGGTGAAGAATTGCGCGCGGAGCACACCCCGCTCATCGCGAGAACGGTTCCGAAAAAGTAAGCCAGAGTAAGAAAACGCATAATGACTGAGGGCGCTGAGAAGTGCACCTTCAGTTTTATTCTAGGCGTGGCGGAGAGGTCCTACGCCAAGCAGCGCGGAAATTTTCGCGGCAACTTCCCGAAAGGGGAAGCGCCGGGGTCCCCATCACGCCCGGTCTTGACGTGATGGGGTGGAGCGCCGGGGCCGGGCCCCGGCCTGCCACAGTTCTCACGGCGACAAGCGCCGCGCCCCGCTACGTGCTGAAAGACTTGATGCCCGCTGCTTCGTCCTCCTTGACATCGAAGACGGTGTAGAGCTTCGTGATCTGCAACAGGTCGTGTACTTTCTTGGTGAGGTGGAGCAGCTTGAGGTCGCCGCCCTGGTTTTTGCAAGTGGTGTAGGCGCTCACCAGCTCGCCGATCCCTGAGCTGTCGATGTAGTTCACCTCGGCGAGGTTCAGCAGTATCTTCTTCTGTCCCTTGGAAAGCAGGTCGCGCACCGATTCGCGCAGAACCACGCTGCCTTCGCCGAGGGTGATCCGGCCGCTAAGATCGATAATCGTGACGCCATTTACCTGACGAGTACTGGACTTCATTGTCACTGAAAAACCTCCTTGGAGTCCGCGGGGTTGCCGTGGACGTGCTTGATCATTCTAAGTTCGGTGCCCGTTTTGGAGGGGTGGATTTCCACCACATCCATGAACGAGCGTATCAGAAAAATGCCCCGCCCCGATGTCTTCATCAGGTTGTCCGGCGCCAAAGGATCCGGAATCCTGCTGGCGTCGAGCCCTTTGCCTTGATCGCGGACGACAATGACAAGGTCGCGGGGCGTGCGCTCAAACGCCAGTGTAACTTTCTTGTTCGGGTCGTAGGCATTGCCATGCAAAACTGCGTTAACGGCGGCTTCTCGCACCGCCATGGAGATCTTCATGACCTCCTCGTCGTCAAAGCCGGCTTCGGCGGCGATGCGGCTAGCCGTCTCTTCGGCGTTGTTCACCGTCTCCAGCGTCGAATCGAGCGTATAGGAGACGCGGTCTGCGCACATAGAGCGAACGGTTCCTGAGTCGGCCCTTCGCCTCGCTTGCGACGGTGACGCCGGGCTCATCGTGCTTGCCCGAATGCGTGGGACGGGCGAACTGAGAGTTTGCCTGTAGGGCTCGGAAAAGTCAACGCGGGTACCCCACGTGTGTCATACCACATTAGAAATGTCCCCGTCTTGTCCACAATAGAAATGTCCCCTGGTGGTGGTTTCACGCTGCCCCGGAATAGCGAGCGTGTGCCCCTGCGGAAAAGCCTTTTCTCCAGGGATGATTCGAAGCTGGAGGAAGGCTGCGACGTAATATCGGGGAAGGGGGCGCGGGGGAAGGGGCAGCGCCCCTGCCCTCGCCCAGCGCTTTAGAAGCTGCCGTCAGTTCGCGGAACCCGAGACGCTGGCCGCGATAGTGAATGGCCACTTCGCCCGCTTCGTTTTCCCGCACCAGCACGCGGCTCTTCGCCGGCGCCCAGTGCTGGCTTTGCCGTTCCAGTTGCAGCCGACGGTTCTTATAACTCACTACCCAGTCCTCACTCACCACTCGTTCCTCCTCCAGCCAGAACACTTCGTCCAGTTGCGGCGCCGTCGGACGCCGCCGGTGATAGTCGGCTGCCGCCGCCGCCGGGCGTGCGTAGCGCCGGTAGTGCTCCTCCAGATACGCATTGGCCTGGTCGTAGTTGGCGATCCCGGCCAGCCGCAGCTTCTTCACCAGCCGGTCCTGGTGCGTGCCATGCGCCCGCTCCACCCGCCCTTTCGCTTGCGGCGAACTGGCGGCAATGATACGAATGTCCAGCTTCGCGCACATGCGCCCGAACTGCGTCACGGCTGCTTCTCCGCGCATTCGTTCCCCGGCGTTCGGCGGCCGCACGTACACGTTTTTCCAGTCGGTGTAGAGCGCCAGCGGTATGCCGTAGCGCTCGATCCAGCGCCGCAACACACCGGCCGCCGCCCACGTCGTTTCCTGCTCCGAGAATCGCCCCAGCGCCTTCGCCGTGGCGTCATCGGCCATGTTCAGGAAGCAGCCCTGCGGCCCACGCTTTTCCAGCCACTCATGAAAACTTCCATCCAACTGCACTAACTCGCCAAAGTGCGCCTTCGCTTCCCGCCGCTGCCGATACGGCTTCCGCCGCCGTTGCCGCTGCCACATCCCGGTTTGCTTCATCCACCGCCGCAGCGTCTCGGCATGCACCACCAGCCCGTCATCGCTGGCCAGATGCTCCGCCGCCAGCGTCGGCCCGAAATCCTCATAGCGTGCCTTCACCGCTTCGAGCACCGCCGCTCGAAACTTCGCCGCGTAGGCCCGGTTCGATCCCCGCCCGCAGTTCGCATGTTGCAGCGCCTTCGCTCCTCCCTCCCGATACCGCGCCCAGATCCGCTTGGCTTGCCGATAACTCAATCCCAGCAACTCGGCCGCCTCGCCCAATCGCAAGCTCCGCGCCTGCACTCGGCCCATCGCTTCCACCCGGCTCAGCTCTTTCCTGCTCAATCCCGTTCTCCCCAATCTGAGTTCCTCCTCACCACAGGAACTCTAAAAGGGGACATTTCTAATGTGGTTTCATGGGGACACTTTCAATGTGGTTCAACAGGCGGGTACCCCACGTTTCTCCCACCAAGTCTGTCCTGCCCCATTAGACAATGTCCTCGCATTGTGCACAATCCATGTCGCGGTGGGGCCGCAGGAAAACTCTGGAGCATGAGCAGCGCCCAGCCGTCACATTTCATTTTGTGCCCGCACTGCGCACGGCTGTGAAGAACCGCTTCAGCTTAGCCGCATCCAGCTTGCCCTCGGTCCGCACGCCCGAACACACATCGAGCCCGAACGGGCCCACCTCTTCAATCGCCTGGCCTACGTTCTCCGGCGTGAGCCCTCCCGCCAGAAACATCGGGACGCCGATGCGTTCCCGGATCGCGCGACTGAGGGTCCAATCGTGAGTTCTGCCCGTGCCGCCTAATTCCTTGACCGCGAGTTTCTGATTGCCGGAATCGAGTAGGATGGCATCCACATGCGGCGCCACCCGCGCGGCCTCCTCGGCGGACTCCGGTCCGGTTACGTGGACGACCTGAACCACGGCAATCCCAGGCAATGCATCCTTCAGATCGCGATGTGTGCCGACGGTGAGATGATCGCAGATCTGGATCGTATTCGTCCGGCAGAAGCGCTGCTGTTCGATGATGTCGGCAACGCTTTGTCGCGAAGTCAACAGGAATGCCCCGATGGCAGGCGGAACGGTCGCGGCAATCTCCGCGATCCGCTCATCGCTGATGACGCCCGGCCCGCTCGGCATGTTTGAAACCAGGCCCAGCGCGGACGCTCCACACTCGATGGCCAGAGCCGCTTCGTCAACGCTGCCGATGCAGCAGATTTTTACTCGTGGCGTGCGCGTAGGCTTCATTTGTAATCGGTAATTGGTAATTTGCAATTTAGTTCAGCGACCGCAGGTTTCAAATTACAAATTACAAATTTGAAATTACAAATGCTATTCGCCATAGGGAACCCAGATGTTTTTTACCTGAGTGGCGTGCTCTAGAAACCACCGGCCCTCGGCGAGCTTCGGGTTGAACCAGTCGATGGCGCGGCCCTCGTTCGTCCAAACCTGCTTCAGATTGCCGACTGACATCGCCTTAGCCGCCGCGGCGCTGGCTTCATCGCCAAAGCACCAGATGGCATCGACATCGTCATGTTCGGCAAGCGTTTTCAGGAGCTGCGACGAGTACCCGGTCACGATATTCAGCGCGCCGCCAGGCAGATCGCTGGTGTCGAAAAGCTGATAGAGATCGCTCGTGATCAGAGGATAGGCTTCTGAAGGAACGGCGATCACCGTGTTTCCCACCGCCAGAGCGGGCATCACGAGAGAAAGCAAACCAAGCAGCGGCGCGTCCCGCGGACAGATGATGCCCACCGTCCCAATCGCCTCGTTCATCGCGATCGCGACATTTCGAAACGGAGGATTGTGCACCGCGCCGTCAAACTTATCGGCCCACGCTGCATACGAGAAGATGCGCTCGATGCTGAGATCTACTTCCGCGTCGGCTTGCTTTTCGCCAACCACGGCGGCCAGGCGATGCGCAATTTCGTCGCGCCGCTGGGAAAGATTCTCCGCGCTGTAGTAAAGAACCTGGGCACGATTGTGCGCCGTAGCCTTGGCCCACGATGCGGCCTTGCGCGCCGCCTCGACTGCGTTGCGAATATCTTTGCGATTGCCCAGCGGCGCTTCACCCAGCAATCGTCCGTCGGCCGCGCGCACTTCGATGCTGTAGCCGGAGTCGGGCCGCGCCTGCTTGCCGCCGACGTAGAGCTTGACGGTGCGATCAATGGCTGGAGTGCCGGCCGAACTGCTGGAGCGCTCCTCCGATTCCGCCTCCGGTGGCGCGACCGTCTTCCCCGCTGGAAGCATTGCGGCGTTCTTGAACCATGCCGGCTCCAAATATTCGAGCAGCCCCTCGCGTCCGCCCTCGCGTCCATAACCGCTCTGGCGGTAGCCGCCAAAACCGCAGGAGGCGTCGAACAGGTTCGTGCAGTTCACCCAGACCACTCCCGCCTTAAGCTGCGCGGCAACATGCAAGGCAACGTTGGCGCTCTCGCTCCACACACAGGCTGCGAGGCCATAAACCGTATTGTTCGCCAACTCGACCGCTTCCGCGGGCGTGCGGAACGTCATCGCCGCCAGCACCGGTCCGAAAATTTCCTGCTGCGCCACAATCGACGTCGGATGCACATTGCTCAGCAGCGTCGGCGGATAGTAAAACCCGCGCGCAGGCAGCGTAACCTGCGGCTGCCAGCACGTCGCGCCGTCGGCCACGCCCTGATCCACCAGCTTGCGGATGCGGTCGAGTTGCACCTTCGCCACGATAGCGCCGATGTCAATCGCTTTGTCGAGCGGGGCGCCAATACGCAGGGTGCTCATTCGATCCTGCACCTTGGCGATCAGAGTTTCGGCAATGCTCTCCTGCATCAGCAGCCGCGAGCCCGCGCAACATACTTGTCCCTGATTGAACCAGATGCCGTCCACCAGTCCTTCCACCGTGCTATCGAGATCAGCGTCTTCAAACACGATGAATGGAGATTTTCCGCCGAGCTCCAGCGAAAGGCGCTTGTGACTCGTGGCCGTGGCGGCGCGAATCGCGCGTCCGACCTCGGTCGATCCCGTGAACGCGATCTTGTCCACGTCCGGATGCTTGACGAGTGCCTCGCCGGTTGCGCCGTCTCCGGTAACGATGTTGACCACACCGGCGGGCAAGCCAGCTTCCTGGCAGATTTCGGCGAAGGCCAGCGCGGTCAGCGGCGTGAATTCCGCCGGCTTCAACACGACCGTGTTTCCTGTCGCGAGAGCGGGAGCAATCTTCCACGCCAGCATCAGCAGCGGGAAATTCCAGGGAATAATTTGGCCAACGACTCCGCAAGGAACGTACTCTGGGAACTCCTGCTCCAGAAGTTGCGCCCAACCCGCGTGGTGATAGAAATGTCGCGCTACCAGCGGAATATCAATGTCGCGACTCTCGCGGATGGGCTTGCCGTTGTCCATCGTCTCAAGCACCGCGAGCAGCCGCGAATGCTTCTGCACCAGCCGCGCGATGGCATACAGATAGCGAGCGCGCGCATGCGAAGTCAGCCCACGCCATCCGGAAGACGCGGCCCGCGCGGCTTTGACCGCAGCGTCAACGTCCGCCGCCGATCCTTGTGCGACCGAGGCGAGCTTCTCCGCGTTCGAAGGATCGACGGTGTCGAAGTACTCTCCCGCCGCGGGCGCTTGCCACCCGCCGCCGATGAAATGTTGGAAGCGGCGGCCATGACGCTCCAGCCATGCCACTGCTTCTTTCGAATCTTCTGGAGCGGGGCCGTATGCCATGCTCACAAATTTTTCAGCAATGCTCATTGGCGTTTGCTCGATTCCTAGTTGATCAATTGTCATCCTGAGCGAAGCGAAGGACCTGCTTTCCTGGCAGCGCGGAAACAGCAGGTCCTCATGAGTTCACGAATCAAGTGCAACACCGTACAAAGGTGTTGCGATGGAAAAAAGAAGGTATGAGCAGTTGGGCCTCAGAGAGCGGATTGAGATTTACCGTCTGCATGCAGACGGTAAATCTCTGCGCTGCATCGCTGGCGTTCTGGGGCGGAGCGCGGCGACGATCAGCCGTGAACTGAAGCGCAACGGCAAGGCGTCCAAGCAGTGGACCGGGGGTTACGATCCGGAGCGCGCGCAGCAGTTGATGCTGCGTCGTCATGCTCGCGGTCGAGCCCACAAGCTGGAACGTCAGCCGGAACTTCGTGAGAAAGTTTTGCAACATCTCGCCGCGGGATGGTCGCCGGAGCAGATTGCCGGGCGCATGGCCCAGGGACCGGGCAGCGACCGCATCAGCTACGAATCGATCTACCGTTACATTTATTGGCGCAGTGGGTCCTTCAACGAAACCCTGCATCGCTGGTTGCCTCGCCAAAAGTACCGTCGCGGAAAGCGTCTGCCCAATGGCCGATGGTCGACGGCGTCCATAGTGGACAGGGTTTCCATCCATGATCGTCCGGCGGTGGTGGAGACCAGAACGCGCTTGGGCGATTGGGAAGCCGACCTCATGAGCTTCAGCAAACCGGGACAGTTCTTGCTGGTGGCGCAGGAACGCAGGTCGCGGCGCGCCCTGCTGGTGCGGCAGAAGGCGAGAACGGCGCAGTCGGTCGCCGACAATCTCAGCGCCATGGTGGAAGCGATGCCCGCGCGTGTGTGCCAATCCATGACCTTCGATAACGGAACGGAGTTCAGCAAACACTATCTCCTGAGCCGACGGTTTGGCATCCAGACCTGGTTCTGCGACACGCACTCGCCGTGGCAAAAGGGCGGCATCGAAAACGCGATTGGCCGTTTGCGCCGCCAGTTGCCCAGAAACACCGACCTCGATACCCTGCCCGCCCATCGCCTCGCCCTCTGTCTCGAACGCTATAACGACACACCCAGAAAATGCCTCGGCTTCAAAACTCCCAACGAGGTATTCTTGGAACACACTGTTGCACTTCAAACGTGAATTCATCCCTTCGCTGCGCTCAGGATGACAAATCATGAATTTCTTTAACAAAACTGACTCGTAACTTTCTGTCCTCACGCCATCGGATGCCGATACTCGGCGGAATAACGCCCAGTCGCATGATGCTCCAATTGCCTCTCGATGTCGCCGAGCAAGCCGCTGGCGCCGAAGCGAAACATTTCGGCGCGCAGCCATGAAGGCCCCAGCTCCTCTTTGATCATCGCCAGCCAATCCATCGACTGCTTTGCCGTGCGGATGCCGCCCGCTGGCTTGAAGCCCACCGCCATTCCGGTTTGCTGCGCGTAGTCGCGGATGGCGCGAGTCATCACCAAGCCGACCGGCAAGGTCGCATTCGTCGGCTCTTTGCCGGTTGAGGTCTTGATGAAGTCGGCGCCCGCCATCATGGCCACCACGCTTGCGCGCCCCACGTTGCGGAGCGTCAGCAAGTCCCCGGTGCCAAGGATCACCTTCATGTGCGCGGATCCGCAGGCTTGTTTGAAAGCTGCCACCTCGTCGTAGAGCGCCTGCCAGCGTCCGCCGAAAACATGCGCTCGGGTGATCACAACGTCGATCTCACGAGCGCCAGCCTCCACCGATTGGCGAATCTCCGCTACCCGCTCCGCCAGCGGCGATAGACCTGCGGGGAAACCGGCGGACACGGCCGCGACGCGCACTCCACTGCCTTCGAGCGCATGCAGCGCCGTTTCCACAAACGTGTGGTACACGCAGACGGCGGCGACCTTAATTTCAAGTTCCTCGATCCCAAGCTTCTGTTCGATTTCCTGCTGGATCGGGTGCCGGGCCTTCGCGCACAAACGGCGAACGCGCTCGCCGGTATCATCGCCGGAAAGAGTCGTCAGATCCATGCAGGTAATCGCCCGCAGAAGCCACGCCGCCTGCCATTCTTTTTTCACCGTTCGCCGCGCGACCTGCGATTGCGCGCGGCGCTCGACCGCGCTGGTGTTGACGCGCACTTCGCGGACCCAATCCAGGTTGAGAGGAATGCCGACATTCCGCAGCAGAGGCCGCCCGGAGAGAATCGCAATCGCGCCGCCCTGCGGCTCGTGACGCGCAACGCTCCTAAACTCCGTGTGTTTGACCGGCATCAGGTGCTCTCCACAACCTGCCCTTCGCGGTGCAATTGTACGGTAGATGCGACGAAAGATGAATTCCGCTTTCGCCTTGACACCGGCACTCTGCCACGGCTACGCTACGGCGCGATTCTTATCCAGCGATTCTTATCCACGGAGAAGCGATGTACACACCCCACAGTCTGGGTATTGCGCTGTTCATGATGATCGTGAGCGCCATTTGCTGGGGCTCCTGGGCCAACACCTACAAGGGCGTCAAGAACTATCGCTTCGAGTTGTTTTACTGGGACTACGCCGTCGGTACTTTTCTGGTGTCGCTGATCCTCGCGTTCACCATGGGAAGCACGGGCAACGACGCTTCCAGTTTCTTGAACAATGTGCGTTCCGCCGACACTAACAACATCGTCTCTGCCATGGTCGGCGGCGCCATCTTCAATCTGGCGAACCTGTTGTTGGTGGCCGCGATGGATATGGTTGGACTCGCCGTCGCTTTCCCAGTCTCAATCGGAATCGCGCTCGTCGTCGGCGTCATTTCGAGCTATGCCCTCCAGCCGAAGGGAAACGCGCCACTCCTCGCCGCGGGCGTCCTTTGCGCCCTCATCGCCGTCGTCATGGACGGAAAAGCCTATGGCAGTCTGGCGATTGCCGGCCGCGCAGTTTCGAAGAAGGGCATCGTCCTCTCCGTGGTCTCGGGCGTTCTGATGGGGCTCTGGGCTCCCTTCGTGGCGCGCGCCATGACCCACGGCAACACACTCGGTCCTTACAGCATTGCCGTCTTCCTCACGCTGGGCGCGCTGCTCTCGTGCTTGATCTGGAACACTTATTTCATGAAGAGACCGCTGGTCGGTGAGCCCGTGAGTTTCGCCGGCTTTTTCAGCGGGCCCATTTCCGGCCACGCGCTTGGACTGCTCGGCGGATTCATCTGGGGCATTGGCATGGTTTTCAATCTGGTCGCTGCCAGCTTCACCGGCGTAGCAATTTCGTATGCCATCGGGCAATCCTCGCCCATGGTCGCCGCTCTCTGGGGCATTCTTGCCTGGAAGGAATTTGCAGGCGCGCCCGGCAAAGCCAGGATGTACCTCGTCTTCATGTTTGTCTTCTACTGCCTGGGGATCTTGCTGGTGGCAAGGGCGAATGGCTAAGCCGCTTTGGCAACGTCAAGAATCTTCTGCTCGTAGAGACGGAGCTTGCGCAGCCGCCGATTCCGGCAACGACGGAGCCGTCGAGGTTCTAGTGAACCACAGTCATGATCGTCCCAGCGTGCTGAAAAATCTCGGCGAACACGGAAACTGTCGTAAAGATCCGCGAAAGCATAGGCATTATGGAAAAGTAAATTCGCACCTCGCCGCCGAACATTCGCGCAATTAGCACAATAACCCTTGACTTTGCATACCTAAATCTATTTATATGACCCCATCATAAAAAAGGGATACTCCACGCTTCAGCCGCGAGGTTTCAGCCGCTGGAGTCGAGCCCCAAAACGCCACTCCGTTAGAGTGGCCGCCAAGGTGAAAAAGGATGCTGAAAAGAAAAGCACTGCTCATAGCGGTTGTGTGTTTGGTATTTTCCCTCTGTCCACTTCTTTACAGTCAGTCGAACGGCAGTCTTTCCGGAACGGTTGCCGATAAGACCGGGTCAGTCATCTCCGGTGCGACGGTGAAGATCACCTCGCAGGGCACCGGTCTCACTCGCGAGACGAAGACCGACGGGTCGGGACACTACCTCGTGCCGCTGTTGCCGGTAGCGTTTTTCACCATCCGGGTGGAGTCCCAGGGCTTCCAGACCACCGAGCAGAAAAACATTCGCCTGCAAGTCGACGAGCATCTCGAAATCAATTTCTCGCTCGCCCCGGCGGCGGTCAACCAGACCGTTGAAGTCAGCGCCACCGAAGTGGCCGTGGAGACCGCCAACCCAACTCTCGGCCAGGTCATCACATCGGAGGAAGTCGCCGACCTTCCGCTTAACGGCCGCAATTTCGTTCAGCTCGCGACGCTGACCCCGGGCACAACTCAATCCACCAACCCGGCCAGCTTCTTCACCGTTGCTGCCAGCAGCGAGGCCGCCACGCGCGGCGCCTTCTCTCTTTCTGTCGGCGGATCGCGCGAACAAAGCACCGACTGGCTTCTCGATGGCAACGACAACAATCAACTCGATGAAGGCGGCATTGGAATTTTCTCTTCCATCGACGACATCCAGGAATTCAAGGTGCTGACCTATAACTACTCCGCGGAATATGGAGAGCGCGCGGGTCCGACCGTGTTAGTCACGACTAAGTCGGGCTCGAATCAGTTTCACGGCACGCTGTTTGAGTTCTTCCGGAATACCGATCTCGACGCATCGACTCCGTTCGTCAACACCGTGGGGAAATTCAATCTCAACCAGTTTGGCGGCTCGCTCGGCGGCCCCATCCAGAAAGACAAGACTTTCTTCTTTGCCGATTATCAAGCCAAAATGCAGCGTAAGGGCGTGCCGTTCACGGGGTTTGTTCCGACCACCGCCATGACGACGCAGATGTCGGCGGCGACGAACTGTCCAGGCTGCTACGACGAGAGCTCTAACCCGTTTGACACGCAGCTCAACAACCCCTATCCCTATATCACTACTGTCGGCGGCGTCACCACCTCCACGACGTATCCCTTCATATGCTCGGCCGCGACTGGCCTTCCCGTGACCCCGAATCCCGTTGGCAGCTCCTATGGCGCTGGAAGTCAGGGACCGCCAACAGTCGCTACCCCAGCCTGTGACATCATCCCAGCGGCCTTCATCAGCTCGGCCGGCGCGAAGGTGGCTGCGCTTTATCCGGCTCCCAACGTTACAGGCAACTCTTCCTATAACTACGCCAACCAACCCGTTCGCAAACTCAACGAAGGAACCTGGGACTTCCGCCTCGACCACAATTTTTCCAGTAAGGATTCCGCGTTTGGGCGCTTCAGCTACGACCAGGCAACCAACTTCGTCCCCGGAGGCTCGCCGACCTGGTCGGAACAAAACGCTTTTGGCAGCAACCAATACATCAGCAACCACGGGCGCAACGCCGCGTTCTCCGAAACGCACGTCTTCTCCCCCAACACCATCAACCAGTTCAACGCTGGGTTCAATCGGATTTTCAACCACATCCTCTCTTACGGCACCGGAAGCTGCGAAGCCGCAACTCTCGGTATTCCGGGCGCCGACTTAGGCAGCAAGTGCGATGGCATCACCGGCTATCCCGCCAGTCTGAACCAGGCAACCAACGACTGCGAAGGTTGCGGGCTGACTTCTTTCCAGATGAGCCAGTATTTTTCTATCGGCGATCGCGGATACGCGCCTTATCAGGGCGGGACTAACGTCTACTCCGTTGGCGATACCATCGAACTGATTCGCGGCAGACACGACATTCGGGTCGGCGCCGTCTATCGCGCCGAGGAGATGAATATAAGAAACAATGCGTTCCAGGATGGCTATATCGTGAACTTTGGTTTGGGCACCAACGACAACATCGGCGACTTACTCATTGGTGCAATGGGTGTTTTTGCCGCCCACGATCAGACTTTCCTGGGCGCTACCGTCGGTCGCCGCTTTAAGCTGGTTCGCCCCTTCGTGCAGGATGATTGGCGCGTGACCAGCAATCTGACCTTGAACCTCGGCTTTGCCTGGGCCCTGGTGACTCCCGAAACCGAAGTCAAGAACCGCCAGGCGAACTTCGATGTTACGAACCTTACATGGTACGTTCCCGCAGGCAGCCCCGGAATTACCGGCTGCACGAACTGCGTGGCTACCGACGGCCGCGTTGGCATCCAGTTCGATAAGACCGCATTAGAGCCTCGCATCGGCCTGGCATGGAGGCCCTTCGGAGGCGACAAGATGGTGATTCGCTCCGGCTACTCAATCTACCATGACTCTTCCTGGGATCAGGGCGGACAGGGGCTGTGGCAGAACCCGCCATACTATGCGGAGGTCGACCCCGCCTTCTACCCGAATGTAATCCCCTATTCAGGTGTTTGCGCCTTCGGCGACCCGACCTGCGGCCTGTCGTTTGGCTTCCTTCTTCAGTGCGCGCCAACCTGCCCGGCTTCTACCCTGCCGGTGGGGAACGGTGCCATCTATAATGCGCCCGTGAACCCATCTGCTTACAGCGGCACCATTCAGTCCATGAACCGCAATTTCAAACAGGGTATAATCCAGCAGTTCAACCTCAACGTCGAGCGTCAACTGCCGGGGAATGTCGTGCTGACCGTGGGCTACGCCGGTACCCGCAGCGCTCACATTCTCGTCAGCCAGGTGGACGAAAACATCGAGGACCCCGCCGCCTGCCCCGACCACGGCGGTACCTCAGGTTACACGCTCGGTTGTAATCTTGGTGCCGCCTACCCTTTCGCCCCCTATCCTTACGCCCCATATGGCCAGTCCGTCTCCAGCAACAACAGCATCGGCGCCGCCCGCTACGACTCGCTCCAGATCAAGGCTGAGACCAAGAGCGCGCGGCACGGAATCTACGCCCTGTTCGGCTACACCTGGTCCCGCAATTTTGACTCCGGCTTGCCCGATGGCTTGGGCACCAACCCCGGCGCGTTGTATTGGCCACTGCCTGGAACAAGTAAGCTGGATTGGGGCCTGTCGCAGCTGAACCTCAACAGCAGTTTTACCGCCAGCGTCCTCTACGACTTGCCGTTCGGCAAAGGCAAGTATTGGGGGAGCGGCTGGAGCGGCCCAGTGGACGCGGCTCTTGGACATTGGTCCGTGAATCTGATCGAAAGGGCCACCTCCGGGTTCCCGCTGTTCGTGGTCGATAGCACCAATCCATCAGGCGTGAACTTCTCCTACAACGGTCTGACCGTTTCGCGTCCGGACCAAGTCGGGGACCCCAACAAGCCAGGGCCGGAGGGTGGCAGGACGGATTGCCCTGCTCAGATACACACACTCTCATCCTGGTTCAATCCCTGTGCCTTCGCCAGTGCTCCGGCCGGGGAACTCGGCACTGGCGTACGTGCGCCGGTTTACGGTCCTCGCTTTGTAAACACCGATTTCTCCGTAATCAAGGACATTCCGTTGTCCTTCCGCGAGGGAATGGGTCTGCAATTCCGGGCCGAGCTTTTCAATCTCTTCAACCATCCGCAGTACTGGATGCCCGGTATCAGCGGCACTGGAGAACAGGATATAGGTACGACCTCCAGTTTCGGGGTGATCAGCAGCACCGTGAATAACCCGCGCCTGGTTCAGTTCGCCCTCAAGCTCAAGTTCTAAGGGCGTTCTCAGTGATGCGTTCAACTTCGGGCAGATTGAGCAAGCTGGAATCACCAGCCGCCGCTCAGTCTGCCCTTAACTTCCCACATTATTGCGAGACGGAATTCTTTTCCGGCAGCGCGATTACGTCAAGTTAGGCGAAGTTCTTTGCGGGAAGTTCCAACATTCTGAGGTGCATGAATGAAGCTGTGCCGATTCCTGGGGTTTATAACGGTCGCAATATTAGCGACGTGTCTTGCGTCCCAAAGCCAGGACAAGCGCAAGATCGTCATCGATGAGGACGCGGCCGGACCCGCCGGCACTGATCAGCAAGCGATGCTGCTGCTCATCCAGTCTCCGCAGACGGAAGTTTTGGGTATCACCGTGGTGACGGGCGATGCGTGGCTCACCGAAGAAGTCGCGCACACTTTGCGCATGCTCGAACTCATCGGACGAACCGATATTCCCGTCGTGCGCGGAGCCGAGTATCCGCTGATCAGAACAAAAGAAGATACGGAGCAGTGGGAGCAACGTTATGGTTCGGTGGCGTGGCTGGGGGCGTGGACTCCAAGCGTGTATCACGCGCCCCGAGAACTGGGAGCGATGCCGGAAGGAAAGCCCACCACCAAGGCCGCCGACGAAGATGCGGCCCACTTTCTGGTGCGTACGGTCCATAAGTATCCGCACGAAGTTACTATCTATGAAGGCGGCCCCATGACCAACCTGGCGCTCGCCATTTCCATCGATCCGGAATTTGCCGGCCTGGCCAAAGAGTTGGTCTTCATGGGCGCCAGTCTGAATCCGCAGACCGATGATCCCGAATTCGTAAACACGCCCCGCCGCGAATTCAATCTCTGGTTCGATCCCGAAGCGGCTCACATTGTGCTGCGGGCTCCGTGGAAAAAGATTGTCTGCACCACGGTAGATATTTCCGTGAAGACAAGAATGACCAATGAACTTATCGACAAGATCAAGGCGGGTAACTCGCCGGCAGCGCAATATATCGGCAAGTATGCCCGCCTGCATGGCGCCTATAACTATCTGTGGGACGAACTCGCGTCGGCGGCGTGGCTTGACCCAAGCCTGATTACGAAGAAAGAAAACCGTTACATGGACGTGAATCTGGATCGCGGCTACAGTTACGGAGACACCCTCACTTGGGCAGATTGGGATAAGCCCAAGCGCGATGTCCAGTCGGTGGAAGTGCAGCTCGACCTGGATACGGATAAGTTCTACAAGTTGTTTGTTGACTTATTGACCGCACCGACGCCGCCGCCGGGCAAGCCTTCAACTCGTTAGCGACGGAGTGCCCTAATACAAATTGCAGTCTACTAAATTAGTTGTCATCCTGAGCGAAGCGAAGGACCTATGTGTTTGAATTCGCTGCATGCGCGTGATTTGGCCTGTTCCCATGTTCCACCTCGCGAAAATCTCCACCGTCGAAGCCGGTCAGGCGTTACAATTGCCCACTTAATCTTCAGCAAAATTGGTTTGGGTATGCAAAAGATAAAGGTGCCTGCTGCCATGCGCGAACGCCTGCTCGGTTCAGCGCGCGAAGTCATGAAGAATGCCTACGCGCCTTTCTCCAACTTCAGAGTGGGCGCAGCCATCCTCACCTCGAAAGGCAAAGTCTTCGTGGGATGCAACGTGGAAAATTCCTCCTACGGAATGACCAACTGCGCCGAGCGTACCGCGATCTTTTCTGCGATCGCTAAAGATGGTCCAGACCTGGAGATCTACGCCGTCGCCGTCGTCGGCTCTCCGGATAACGATCACGAAGTTCCATGCTCACCCTGTGGCGCCTGCCGCCAGGTCATCTATGAATTCGGGCCGCGCGCCATCATCTTCTACCAGGGCGAAAAAGGCCCGAAGCAAAGTCTCATCGCCGATCTTCTGCCGGAGGGTTTCCGCCTCAAGTGAGCCAGCCGAATGTTTCGCAATCGCCGTTCCGCGTCATCGATCTCATCCGCAAAAAGCGCGATGGCGGCGCATTATCCGCCGCTGAAATCGAGTATCTCGTCGAGGGCTGCACCCAAGGCAGCATTCCCGATTACCAGATGGCCGCGTGGCTCATGGCCGTCGTGCTGCGCGGAATGACGCGCGAGGAAACCGCCGCCCTCACTCACGCCATGCTGCACTCCGGCGAAGTTCTCGACCTCAGTTTTCTTCCCGAAAAAAAAGTGGACAAGCACTCGACCGGCGGCGTCGGCGACAAGACCTCGCTCGTGCTGGCCCCGCTGGTCGCCGCCGGCGGCCTCTTCGTGCCCATGATCAGCGGCCGTGGATTGGGACACACCGGCGGCACGCTCGACAAGCTTGAATCCATCCCCGGATTTCGCGTAGGTCTGACGGCGCCCGAATTCCATCGCGTTCTCAAAGCCTGCGGATGTTCCATGATTGGCCAAACCGAGAAGATTGCTCCCGCTGACCGCAAGTTGTACGCGTTGCGCGATGTCACCGGCACCGTCGAGAGTCCGTATCTTATCTGCGCCTCGATCATGAGCAAGAAGCTGGCCGAGGGCACTGATGCGCTCGTGCTCGACGTGAAGACCGGCTCAGGCGCGTTCATGAAAAAAGAGGAAGACGCCGTCTTCCTCGCCGAACTCATGGTCGAAACCGGCGAACGCATGGGCAAACGGATGGTCGCGCTCATCACCGACATGAACCAGCCGCTCGGCCGCATGGTTGGCAATGCGCTCGAAGTGCAGGAGTGCATCGAGATACTACACGGCGGCGGACCTTCCGATCTGCGCGAGTTATGTCTCGAGTTGGCGGCCTGGATGTTCTATCTCGGCGGCGCGTCAAAGACGGTCGCGCAAGGCAAGCAACTCTCCGAGCAAATCATCGTCTCTGGCCAGGCTTTCGAGAGGTTTCGCCAAATGGTCGAGTTGCAGGGAGGCGACATCAGCGCGATCGACGATCCGGCCCGCCTTCCGGGCACCGATCACCGCGTCGACGTGCGCAGTCCACAATCCGGATATGTGACGGCCATCCTATGCGAACAGGTCGGCACCGCCTGCGTCATCCTCGGCGGAGGCCGCGAACGCAAAGAAGATTCCGTCGATCCCGCTGTCGGCATCGTCGTTCACAAAAAGATCGGCGACAAAGTTTCCGCCGGCGAGCCGCTCTGCACCATCCACTGCCACTCCGACGCACAGGCCGCGCGCGCAAAAACGTTGCTGGAAGAGAGTTATCAAATCGCAGCCGCCGCGCCCGCGCACAAAACATCCTTGATTCATCGCGCGATTTATAAAGGGGAACACTAAGATGGGACGCTTTACTGGCATTCTCGGTCTTCTAACCATGCTGGGCCTCGCCTACGCCTTCTCCACGAACCGGCGCGCCATTCGCCTGAAGACGGTGGGCTGGGGGCTTGGGCTGCAGGTTGCCTTCGCCATTTTTGTTCTGAAAATTGACCTCGGCCGAACGCTTTTTCAAAAGGCCGGAGACGCGGTGACCCGGCTCCTCAGCTACGCCTTCGCCGGGTCACAATTTGTCTTTGGAGATCTCGGTAAACAGGGATCGCACTTCGGTTTTTATTTTGCATTCCAGGTTTTGCCGACGGTGATCTTCATCTGCGCGCTCTTCGCGGTGCTCTATTACCTCGGCGTCATGCAGGTGATCATCAAGGCCGCGGCGTGGCTGATGATCCGGCTGATGGGAGTGAGTGGCGCGGAGTCATTGAATGTGGCCGCCAGTATCTTCATGGGCCAAACGGAGGCGCCGCAGACGATTCGTCCTTTCCTGCCCGACCTCACATATTCGGAGTTGATGACGGTGATGACGAGCGGCATGGCGCACGTTTCCGGCAGCATCATGGCGGCTTACATCGCCTTCGGGATCGAGCCAAAACACCTGTTGAGCGCCGTCATCATGACCGCTCCCGGCACGCTCCTCATGGCCAAGATGCTGGTGCCGGAGACGGAGGTGCCCAAAACGGCGGGCCGCGTCGTGATGAGTGAAGAAGAAGTAGAGCTGGAAAAGAATCAGAATCTGCTGGGCGCCATTGCGCGCGGCACCACCGATGGTTTGCACATGGCGCTGAACATCGCCGCCATGCTGATTTCGTTCCTGGCGTTGGTCGCGTTGTTCGATGGAATCATGGGCGGAATTCACGCCCACATCGCGTGGTTTCCCGCGAGCCTCGAGGCCATACTCGGCGCGTTGTTTGCGCCCATCGCGTGGGTGATTGGAGTTCCCTGGCACGACTGCCGTCTGATTGGCAATCTTCTGGGCGTACGCATGGTGCTGAATGAACTGGTGGCGTTCTCCATGCTGGGACCACAAAAGGCCGTCCTTGATCCGCGCTCGTTTACCATCGCGACTTTCGCGCTGTGCGGCTTCGCCAACTTCAGCTCCATCGGAATTCAGATGGGCGGCATCGGCGCGCTCGCTCCCAACAAGCGCGGCGAACTAGCCCGTCTCGGCATTCGCGCCATGTTGGCCGGAACCATGGCCAACCTGATGTCGGCTTCGATTGCCGGCATGCTGCTGTGACGGAGTTTCTGCTGCGGAAATCGGTTTGGGTAGGGCATGGCTTCAGCCATGCCGTACAGAGCCAGCAAAGACGCGGGCTTTAGCCCCTGGGGGATGCGGCAGTTTGCTCTAGTTCGTGGAGAATTTCGTCGGTAGTAACCAGCCTCGCTCCCAGGCTCTCGAATTCAGCCAGCGCCTTGTTCCCGGCCTCCGGCGCCAAGGTTTCAATCGCATCGCGCACCACCGCTACGCGCCGCTTTCGCTTTAGCAACCCCTTGACCGCGCAACTGACGCAGTATTCCGTCACGACTCCAAACACCACAAATTCCGCGGCGTTCCCCAACCGTTCCACCAAAGCGCCGGCATGGCGACTCTCGAAAATATCCAGCGTCTGCTTTTCCAGGATGATCTGCTGATACTTGAAAAGATCGTCCGGCAACTTGGCGCTGACATCGTTTTCGACCCGAACGAAATTTTCCGCCAGCGCCTCTGGAACGAACTCCGCTCCAGCCGTGCCTTTCAGGCAGTGCGGCGGAAAGTGCCTGAACTCCGGATCGTCGGCCGGATGAAAGTCTCCATGCGAAACCAGAAACACTTCGCCGCGCCGCGCCGCGTCCGTCAGCTTGCGGATATTAGGCAGAAGTTTCTCGGCTCCGGGAACGTAGAGCTTGCCGCCGGGCAGCATAAAATCGGCCTGCACATCCACTTCCCAAAAAATAAAGTCGCGAGATTGCATCCCACTCTCCGTCTCGGTGCTTGTAATACATTACTTCATCCAGTGTTCCGGGCTGCCGGCAAAGATTTGCCGCACAATCCATTTGCTCCGCCATTCGCGGTGTGTAATCCTATTCAACTGTTCGATGCAACCAGATCGAACAGCACCAGGAGAATGCTAATGCGAAACCAGCTTCTTGTTGCCCTGATTGTTTTTTGCTCGCTGACCCTCTGGGCCGCCGACAATATCACGCCCCTCAACATCAAGGAAGGTCTCTGGGAAATGACCGTGACTTTTTCCATGACCGGAATGCCAGCCATGCCCGCGATTCCTCCCGACGCTCTCGCCAAGATGACTCCGGAGCAGCGCGCCCGCATCGAAGGCATGATGAACAACAAGCCCATTGTCCAAAAAGAATGCATCACCAAAGAGAAACTCGGAAAAGCTTCCGCTTTCAACGTTAACAAAAACTCAGAATGCGCCCGCACCGTCGTGAGTTCCACGGGCAGCAAAATCGCAATGAAGATTCACTGCGAAGGAAAGCAGGGGCCGACCGATGGAACGTTCGTGGTGGAGGCCGTCGGTTCCGATGCCACCAAGGGCACCATGCATCTCACCTCCAGCGGCAGCGATCAAAAGAGGAACATCGACATGACCTTCAGTTCCAAGTACCTCGGCGCGGCTTGCGGAGACGTCAAGTAGAGTTCGCGAAGATGCGATGGCACACACGCGCACTCATCGCAAAGAACGCTATGAGTGTGGCACCCGCTGGCAGACATGTTCGGCAAAAAAGAAATGCGCGCAGCGGGCAGGCTGCTCGCGGGAAGAAGGCATCTCGGGTTATTGGCCGGCAACCATGGCCATCGTTTGTGGTTTCGTCTGTTCGCCTCGAGCCACGTACATCTTGTACGACCGGTAAACGGCGAACAGCACTGCCAACAGAGCCGCAACCGTGGCCAGCCCGCTGAGTGTGCTGAAGGCGGAGGCGATCGCAGTCAATCCCGCGCCGATTACGTAGTTCGGGAACGACCACAAAAAGACCTTGTGCCAGATGGCAAAAGGATGGCCGCCTTCCGTTAGACCGATGACGCTGGCCACCGGAGCCGTATTCGCCAGGAAGTAGATGACCGCCGCCAGTAACAGAGACATCGTGTGCGCTGTCGCGTGAGCGGAGAATATCTGGCTGTGGTATGCCAGGTAAGCAAGTCCGGTAGCGTTCAGCAGTGTGCATGCGTTAAATGCAAAATGGATTGGTTTGGTTTGATTCCTGCCGGAATAGGATTGCGCGATTGCCGCCGTTACGGCTATGAGCAGGCTACCCAACAGTCCCAGTTGCGTGACTCCCAGAAGAATGACGGGCAGATTTCCCGACATCGAGCTCGTCATCCCAGGCAGCTTCACCTTGAAGCGCGAACTCAATGCCGCTGCCGCTAACAAGAGCATCAACTGTGCCCAGGGTTGCGTTTGCCATCTGACTTCGCCCAACGACAGAAAGCACAGACTCGCAACCGCTACCATTCCGATCATGACCTTGGCTTTAATTGGTAAAGTTTTTGTCATGGCAGTCTCCGAATATGGTCTCAGTCGGTTGTCTTAGTCGTCCCCTGGGTCGCCGTCGCTAAGTGCTGACGTCGCGCTGGCGACGTTAGAAGTTGAACCCCAGACTACGCTGTCGCTAGTATCCGAGGTTACCCCCCATACCACGCTGGTTGCGCCCCACACTACCGAATCGGCGGAAAGCACCTTCGAACCCCAAACCACTGAAGTTCCCCACACCACCGAAGTGGCGCCCCAAACCACGCTGCTGCCGGCAAATACTGAATCGGGGGTAGTATTCGTGATCGTGACACTACCGTTCTTGTTAAGGACTGCGGTCGGGGAAAGCGCTACTCCCGTCGCGAGGTCCGTGCTGCCAAGAGCGGCGTCGATATCCAGATACCCCGCTCCATAAGTGAAGAGGTCATACTCGTTGTTGTAAAGGTTTCCGCGGCTGTCGTGGGAATACGTAAACTGCCCGACGCCCTTCCACGCGGTCTTCATCAAGCGCGCTTTCACTTGATCAGGGGTCAGCGATGGGGTCTGTTGCAGCATCAGCGCTACCGCACCACTCACGACCGGCGCTGACATGCTGGTGCCGCTCAATTCATAGTACATGGCGGTTCCGCTGGCCGGCCCAATCTCATATTGCGGATAGGTTGTGTCGAGTGTGCTGCCCGCAACCCGCAAAGAGACCTGCCGGTTTCCCGGCGCGGTGAGGTCAGGCTTACAAATGTGATCGAGCGTGGTCGGACCTTTGGAACTGTAGCTGGCAATCTGGTCGTCGGCCCGCGTCGGCGTCAGCTCCGTCATGGCCGCTCCCACCGTAATTACGGAGGGGTCGTTCCCTGGAACCACGATGGTGCCGAAACCGTCTGTCGGTAGGTAGCGCCCATCGTTGCCCGCAGCCGCCACCACCACGATTCCAGCCTTCCAGGCGGCTTCCACTGCCTGGTCAACCGGATCGAGGGTATAGCTCTCGAACACCGGACGTCCCAGTGACATGTTGATGACGCGAATATTGTAAGTACTTTGCAGCGCGATCGCCTGCTCAATGGCGGCGATCACCTGGCTGTCCGTGCCCGACCCGTTTTCATCCAGCACGCGCAGGTTGATAAGGGTGACGTTAGGAGCCACGCCGGCATACGTTGCCGCATAGCCATTGCCGGCGCCGGAGCTTGCACCCGTGCCACCGATCAAGCCCGCCACGTGGGTTCCGTGCCCGAATTCGTCGGAAGTCGTAGTCTCGCCAGCCACAAAGCTCTGGCTATACACCACGCGGCTGACGCCGCTGCCGTTGTGCAGATCGCCGTGATCGGCGATTCCGCTGTCAATGATAGCTACGCCGATGCCGGTGCCATCCAACGCATACTGCGACGCCGCGACATCCGCCTCGATCGCAGTCGCGAACTCTTCAGTCAAGGGATTGGCAGTCATTTTTTGCGTACGGTCGGGCGTGATGTAGGTAACGTTGGGATCTTTCGCCAATTCCGCCAGCATGCTGACGGGCACGCGCATCGTCACCGCACGGACGGTGCGGAACTTCGACTTGATCGTTGCGCCACGGCCCTGCATGCCTTTTAAATGCGCGTTAGAGGGCATCTGGCGATGTTGCACGATGACGGTCACCATACCGTTCGCGTCCACGCGCTGGTGGAGATCTGCGGAAAACTTGGCAGTGGGTGTGCCGTTGTCCAGAACTGGTTTGGCGCCGGCGAAGGACGGTGCTGCTGAAAGCATCAGCAATGCCAATCCGAGTGCCCGGCCCCAAGCAGCGCTAAACACTGGGGAATCGAACAGACGGCATTTGCGTCCGTTTGTGATCTGCGATTTGAAGTTAATGTTCATAAGAGTTTTTTTCGCGGCCCTTTCCGAGGTACGCGCCATAAACGCATCCTCCGTGCCTAGCGTATAGTTGGCAATCGCGAGGCCAATCGCAAACTGGTTAAGTTTTGTATTTACAATGACTTGTAAATGGGCGGTTGCTGTGCGCGAAGGGACAACTTGGCCCAGCAAATGTGGGCCAATGGTGCTATAAAATCCGCAACTCATTAGAAACAAAGGACGGGCAGACCGGGAAGCCTGCATCGGGACAAAATGGCCCGTGAGCCATTTCTTCAGTTCTCAGTCACCGTCCAAGTCCTTCAACTGAGAGGTGAGAACCGGAACTGAGAACCTCTAAGTCCGCGTCCCAATCCGAGGGCAACGATTGTTATGCCTGCCCTTGGCCGGGAGCGAGCACGGGGCGTAAAGGGGCGCTCAATCCGCGCATCACGCGCTCGAACTGTGGGATGTCAAGCGACTGGGGCCCGTCGGAAAGCGCGCGCTCCGGACAAGGATGCACCTCGACGATGATGCCGTCCGCTCCGACCGCAATCGCAGCGCGCGAAACCGCCCCGATCAGGCTCTGCTTGCCGGTGCCATGCGACGGATCGGCCACCACCGGCAGGTGCGAAAGTTCCTTGGCGAGGGCGATGGCGGCAAGGTCCAGGGTGTTGCGCGTGGCGGTTTCGAAGGTCTTGATTCCGCGCTCGCAAAGGACGACCTGGTCGTTTCCTCCGGAAAGCAGGTATTCCGCCGCCAGCAGCCACTCCTTCACCGTGGCCGAGGGGCCGCGCTTGAGCAGAATCGGCTTCTTGACGGTCGCCAGCCTTCGCAGCAAGGCAAAGTTCTGCATGTTGCGCGCGCCAACCTGGAGCATGTCGGCGTACTCACAGATCACGTCCAGGTCTTCCGTGCTCATGACCTCGGTCACAACCGGGAGGCCGGTGAGTTCACGCGCCTCGCGCAGAATCTTCAGCGCTTCAAGTCCCAGGCCCTGGAACTCATACGGGGAGGTGCGCGGTTTATAGGCTCCGCCGCGCAGCATGGTGGCACCCGCGCGCTTCACCGCTTGCGCAGTCTCCAGCAATTGCTCGCGCGATTCCACCGAGCAGGGCCCGGCAATCACGACCACTTCGGGACCGCCGATCTTCACACCGCCGGCCTTTCCCTCACCAACGCTGACCACCGACCCTTGCTGGCGCGTTTGACGGCTGACGAGCTTAAAAGGCTGGGCGATCGCGACCACGTTGTCCACGCCGGGCGCGACCGAAAGCGCCTCGATTTCATGGCGGCGCCCACCGCTGCCGACTGCCGCAACGATGGTGCGCTCAGTGCCACGCGTGACGTGAGGCTGGAAGCCGGCTTCGCGGATGCGTTGAATGATGTGGTCGATCTGCTCTTCGGTGGCGCTGTCGGACATGTTCACAATCATGGCGATGACCTTTCTACTTGCCGCCAAAAACAAAAGCCGCGATTCTATCGCGGCTTTGGCGGAATCTTTGAGCTGTCTCTATTGCCCTGGTGACTGGCTCCGATCCTGCACCTCCGCCGCGAATGAAAACCAATAGCGGCTAAACAGGCGGAAGATGCTAAATCGTGTCATAGAGATGGTGGACCGTTAAAATACCACGTCTTCCAAAACTGACGGAACCAGGATTACTGCGTCCCTATAGAACTGGCAACACTGGAGAACGCGTTGTTGGCATTGCCCCCGATTAGTTTCACGGTGCCGATCACCAATACCAGGATGACGGCGAGCATGACGGCATATTCAGCAATGTCTTGCCCTTGTTCGTCCCTGCAAATATTGCTGAAAAACTGAACCATATATCCTCCAGCCCCAGGAATAAACTTTCCCGGAAAAGTTGTGTAGCTAATAATGCCGACTCCGACGGCGATTGTCAATTGGCCGCAAGCCGTTTTTTTTTGCCGCTACCGAAGCTCACGGTTGAAGCTAGAACCTGAGCCAGGGGCGGCTTCTGACCTCTCATTAGAGGTCCCGCGCCGAACCGTGCCAACCGTTTTCTTTCTCTGGCAAACCAGAACTACGGTTCCGGCGCGATCGAAGCTGACGCCGCCGTCGGCGCCGCCGTATCGCTCACGAGCTGGCGTGCGGAATGGGCGGCGTAATCGAGAACGCGTCCCGGCAACACGCCAAGGTACAGAGTAAGCAGCACGCAAACTGCAATGGCCAGCCCTGCCGCCGCGGGCACAGGAGTAACTGGAACCTCGCCCCGTGGCTCCCGCATGTACATCATGACGATAATACGCAGGTAATAATAGGCGCCCACGGCGCTATTCAGCACCAGAATGATTGCCAAGCCCACCAGATTCGACTTCAGCGCTGCGCTCAATACGTAGAACTTAGCAAAGAAGCCGCCCGTGATCGGAATGCCGATCAAGGACATCAGGAAGAATGTGAAAGTCGCGGCCAGCACGGGGGACTTCCTGCCGAGGCCCGCGTAATCTTCGAGCGTGACGTACTTTTCGCCCGCGTTTGCTACGTGGCTGACGACCGCAAACGCTCCTACGTTCATCGCCGCATAGGCGGCCGTGTAGAACATCGCCGCGGATGCGCCCAGTTCCGGCCGTGCGGCAAACGCGACCAGCAGATATCCGGCGTGGGCGATCGAAGAATAAGCGAGCAGGCGCTTGACGTTGTCCTGCACCAGGGCGCACACATTTCCCAGCGTCATGGTAAGCGCGGCCGAGACCCAGATCAGCCAGAATCGTCCGGGCGCGTTCGCTTCGAACATGACGCGCAGCAAAACCGCGAACGCCGCCGCCTTGGGGCCGGTTGACATCAGTCCGACGACCGGGGCCGGAGCCCCTTCGTAAACGTCGGGAGTCCATACATGAAAAGGCGCGGAAGCGACCTTGAAGCCCAGGCCCACAAACATGAGCGCCGTCGCAACATACGCCAGAACCGGTACGTTGCCGGAGCGCAGCACCTGGCTGATCGCGTCGATGTTGGTGGAACCGGTCGCGCCGAACATGAGCGCGACGCCGTAGAGGAAGAACGCCGTGGCGAACGATCCCAGCAGAAAGTACTTCAGCGACGATTCACTACTCGAGGCTTCGCGCCGCCGGAAGCCCGCCAGCACGTAGGTCGAGATCGACGAGATTTCCAGGGCGATAAAAATAAGTACGAGTTCGATTGCGGACGACATCAAACACATGCCAACCGTGCCGAACAGAATGAGTCCGCAATATTCTCCGGCGCGAATGCGCTGCACCGCCAAATATTCGTAGGAAGTGAGGATAACCACCGCGGCAATCGCGATGACGAGCACGTGAAAAAACACGCTGAAGCCGTCGACCCGAACCATGTTCCAGAACGCGGTTCCGGGATACTGTGCCATCCAGAACGTCGGCGCCAGCGCGGCAAGAGTACCGACCAGAGCGATCGTGCCCAGCGCCTGGTGACTGTTTTCCTCGTCGAGCAGCGGGTCGACGACCATGACCAGCATGCCGAAGATCGAGAGCACCAGCTCCGGCAGGATGCGCATGTAGTCGGCGCCTGGCGGCGGCAGGGAAGTCTGCACCTGCGCCAGCAGACCCGGCAATAAGGATGAGTGCGCGAGCGCCGTCATCACTATCATTGGCCCACCACCTTGCTGGCCAATTGTGTGAAGGGCGCGAGCGCCGCTTGCACTGCCGGATCAATCGCGCTAAGCCACATCAGGGGCGCGACGCCCATCACCAGAGCGGCAATCGCAATCGGCCAAAGTGCAGCCTTCTCGCGCAGATTAAGGTCGGGCAGCGTGTTATTGACGTCGTGCTTTACCTTGCCGAAAAAAACGCGCTGATACATCCACAGCAGGTAGCAGGCGCTCCAGATCACGCCGGTCGCGCCCAGGATCCCATAGATTGGCCGCGCCTGGAACGCCCCGCTCAGCACCAGGAACTCGCCGATGAAACCGTTCAGCAGCGGCAGTCCAATCGAAGCCAGCACGGTGACCAGGAAGAAGGTGGCGTACTTGGGCATGGGTGTCGCGAGCCCGCCAAACTCAGTGATCTCGTACGTGTGGCGTCGTTCGTAGAGGATGCCCGCCAGCATGAAGAGCCCGCCAGTCGCGACTCCGTGCGCCAGCATGACGAAGACGGCTCCGTTCAGCCCGGCCGCGGTGAAACTGAAGATTCCGAGGACGACGAAGCCAAGGTGGCTGACCGAGGAGTAGGCGATCAGCTTCTTCATATTCGGCTGCACCAGCGAGACCAGCGCGCCATAGATGATACCGATCAGCGCCAATACCATGATCCAGGGCGCGTTGCGATGCGCCTGCTCGGGAAAGAGGCCAACGTTGAAGCGCAGCAGTCCGTAGGTGCCCATCTTCAGCAGCACGCCGGCCAGCAGCACCGATCCAGCAGTGGGCGCCTCCACGTGCGCGTCGGGCAGCCAGGTGTGCAGAGGAAAGAGTGGGACTTTTACCGCAAAAGCGATGAAAAAGCCGAGAAAGAGCCAAAGCGAGGCCTGTTCGAAACCCGGCACACCTCCGTTGCGAATCGCATTCTGAATCACGGCAAAATCAAAACTGCCGGTCTTCGCATAGAGCCACACAATCGCCGCCAGCATGAACATCGAGCCGATCATGGTGAACAGAAAAAACTTCACTGCGGCGTAAACCTTGCGCCCGTGGCCGTACATGCCGATCAGCAGCGCCATCGGGATCAGCGTCGCTTCCCAGAAAAAGTAGAACAGGAACAAGTCGAGCGATGTGAAAACGCCGATCAGAGCCGTTTCCAGCAGCAGCAGCAGGATGAAAAACTCCTTCACCCGCTCGTGAATCGAATGCCACGAAATCAGCACGCACAGGGGCGTGAGGAATGTAGTCAGCACCACCAGCCAGACGGAAATTCCGTCAATGCCCATGTGGTAATGAATGTTGGGGGTTGTGATCCAGACTTTGTCAATCTCGAACTTAAACCCGCCGAGTTCGCGATGCAGGTGTACCGGCAAATGCAGCGAGGCCGCAAATGTCAGCAAAGAAATAACGAAAGCAAATAACTTGATGTCACGATCGCGGCGCGGGATCAGCAGAATCAGCAGCCCGCCCACGGCAGGGATGAACGTCACCAGCGAAAGCATGATGGGATTGAGGCTTTCCACGTTCATCGGACCCAGGTTCACCGAACCCATATTCATCGCACTCCCATCCAGACCATGTAGGCGATCACCACTGCGCCTCCAGCGGCCACCCAGCCGGCATACGACCGCAGATTGCCCGACTGCATGTGGCGCGCGTTGTCGGAAACGTGGCGGGCAGCGTCGGCTGAGTCGTTGACGGCGGCGTCGATCACATCCTGGTCGACGCCGTGCCACAGAATCGTGGTCGAACCGTCGATCAGCGGCTTGACGAAAAGGACCGCATAAAGTTCATCGATGTAGTACTTATTGGCGACCGCCCGGTAGAGCCCGCCCAGGCTGGCCGCGATGCGCGCCGGCAGTTGCGGAAGCCGGCCGTAGAGCAAATGGGCCAGCAGCCATCCCAGGCCAGCCACGCCGATGGAGACGCCCATCAGCAAATACTCAAGGGCCCGGCCACCGCTTTCGTGGGCAGCTTCCTGCGCCACTACCATGGTCGAACCCTGAAACACGGGAGCCAGAAAATCTTCGAAACGGTTTCCGTAGCCTACAAATCCTCCAAAGACCGAGAGCACGGCTAAGATCGTCAGCGGTCCCAGTATCACGCCGGGGCTTTCATGCGGCTCGCCGTGTCCATGACTATGATCATCGTGACCATGATGAGCATCATGACCGTGCGCTCCCTGCGCTGCAACGCCCCGATAGTCGCCGCCGAATGTCATGTACATCAGCCGGAACATATAGAAGGACGTGATGAACGCTGTAATCACTCCGATCAGCCAATAAACCCAGCTTGCGCCAAAGGCTCTCCAAAGAATCTCGTCTTTGGACCAGAAGCCGGCGAACGGCGGGATGCCCGTAATAGCAAGCGTGGCAATCCCCATCGTCGCAAACGTCCAGGGCATGTAAACCCGCAGCCCGCCCATCTTTCGCATGTCCTGCTCGCCGCCGATGCCGTGGATCACCGAACCAGCCGCAAGAAACAACAGGCCCTTGAAGAACGCGTGCGTCATCAGGTGAAAGATGCCCGCCGAGAACGCTCCCACGCCGCAGGCCATGAACATATATCCAAGCTGCGAGACGGTGGAGTAGGCCAGCACTTTCTTGATATCGGTCTGAGCAATGCCGATGGTCGCAGCGAACAAAGCGGTGAGCGTTCCGATGATCGCAACCACCGTCATCGCCATCGGCGCGCGCTCGAAGATCGCGGATGACCGCGCCACCATATAAACGCCCGCCGTCACCATGGTTGCCGCATGGATCAACGCGGAAACCGGAGTGGGCCCTTCCATGGCGTCCGGCAGCCAGACATAAAGAGGGATCTGTGCCGACTTACCCGCCGCGCCCACCATCAACAGCAACCCGATCGCCGTGAGCAGCCCGAAGCCCGCGCTCTCCGTCGGCCGCGCGCTAACCTGCGCAAACACATTCGTGAAATCCAGCGAGTGGAAATGCTTGATCATCAGGAAGAGCGCAATCAAGAATCCAAAGTCACCGATTCGATTAACAATAAATGCTTTCTTGCCCGCCGCCGCCGCCGAATCTTTTGTGAACCAGTAGCCAATCAGCAGGTAAGACGCTAGGCCCACGCCCTCCCAGCCGATGAACATCACCAGATAGTTCTTCGCCAGCACCAGCGTCAGCATGAAGAACATGAACAGATTCATGTACGCCATGAAGCGGTAGTAACCGTCGTCGTCCCACATATACCCGACTGAGTAGATATGAATAAGAAAGCCGACGCCCGTAACCACGAGCAGCATGACGAGCGATAACTGGTCGAGATAGAAGCTGAAGTCGACTTGAAAGCTTCCCGAGCGGATCCAGTGCGCGAGGTTGAAATAGTAAGGCGCGGATGAGGAAGAGAAACCCCAAGCAATCAGCAACGCCACGGCAAACGCAGCCCCACAGAAGACGAGTGCGACCGTCGTGATCGCTTTCTTCGACGACCGCCGGCCAAAGAAGCCGTTGATCGCCGCCCCGGCCAGCGGAAGCAGCGGGACGAGCCAGAGATGGCCGACGAGCCAGAGATAAGGATTCGGCGTCATAACTTGAGCAGGTTCACCCGGTCCACATTCAGAGTTTCACGCGTGCGATACACGGCAATGATGATCGCCAGGCCCACCGCGGTCTCAGCCGCGGCCACTACCATCACGAAGAAGACGAAAACCTGTCCGCTGAGCGCGTGCCATTGCGCGGCGAAGGCCACGAACGAAAGGTTCACGCCGTTCAGCATCAGCTCGATCGACATGAAAATCGTGATGATGTTGCGCTTGATCAGGAACCCGAGCACTCCGCACACAAACAGGATTCCGCTCAACACGAGATAGTAAGAAAGAGGGACCATCTTTATCCTTCGTCCTTTCTCGGGCCGCGGGCCACGGCCTCGGGCCGGCTGGCGAGCACGACCGCACCCATGATGGCGATCAGGATCAGCACCGACGTGACTTCAAAGGGCAGCAGGAACTGATGGAAAAGAAGCCGCGCAATATCATGTGGATCGCCCTTTAACGCGCCGATGGGAACCGACTGCGTGTTGGAGCGATAGAGAAGCGTCCAGGCGACGAGCACTCCGCCGATCAGCACTCCGGGAACGCCGATGAGGATCGCGACCCGGCTGCCTTTGCTGCGCTCTTCTTTGCCGGCATTCAGCAGCATGATGGTAATCACAAACAACACCATGATCGCGCCGGCATAGACGATAACTTGCACTGCGGCGACAAACTCCGCGCCCAATAGAAGATACTCGGCGGCGAGCGAAGCCATCACCGCGATCAGCGACAACGCGCTGTTAATAGGATGACTCTGCGCCAGCAGGTTGATCGCCCCCGCCACGCAGATCGTTCCGAAGAATAGAAATAGAATTAAATGAAACATTTGCGAGTTCTCAGTTCTCAGTTCTCAGTGAACCCAGGTCTGAACTGGCAACTGGGAACTGGCAACTGCTTTCAAGCTCTCCACGCCACAATCAGCGCTGTAACCACAACGTTCGCAACCGCCAGGGGAAGCAAGACTTTCCATCCGAACGCCATGAGTTGGTCATAGCGAAAACGGGGTAGCGTCCAACGTACCCAGACGTACAGAAATATGAAAAAGAAAACCTTCAGGCAGAACCAGAGCACCGGCAAAATCATTTGCAGGATCGTCGGTCCGAACACCGGGCCAAGCCAGCCACCGAAAAACATCAGCGTCGCCAGACAAGCCACCGTCACCATGTTGGCGTATTCGGCCATAAAGAACATGGCGAACTTCATCGCGCTGTATTCGGTGTGATATCCGGCGACTAACTCAGACTCCGCTTCCGGCAGGTCAAACGGTGTACGGTTCGTCTCCGCGTAGGCGGAAATCAGATAGATGAAAAACGCCACTGGCTGGAAGAAGATGTTCCAGTGCAAATGGCGTTGCGCATCCACGATCTCGCGCAGGCTGAGACTGCCAGCCATGATCAGCACTCCCACCAGCGAGAGGCCCAGCGAAACTTCATAGCTGACCATCTGGGCGCTGGCGCGCAGTCCGCCGAGGAGCGAGTACTTATTATTCGAGGACCATCCGGCAAGCGCCACACCGTACACGCCCATCGAAGTAATGCCAAGAACCACCAGCAGCCCGATGTTCAAGTCGGTAATTTGCAGGTACGTGCCCCAGGGCCCGATGTCGACCCAGTTACCAAACGGGATCACCGAAATGGACGTAATCGCAAAGACCATCGAAATGATTGGCGCCGCGATGTAGAGCGGCTTGTAAACATGCGGCTGGGTCAAATCTTCTTTGAAGATGAACTTGACGCCGTCGGCGACCGGCTGCAGCAGGCCGAACGGCCCGACCCGCGTGGGTCCCCAGCGGTTCTGGATGTGCGCCGACACCTTGCGCTCCAGCCAGACGCTGTACGCCACCGCCGTCAGCAGAACGCCGATCACGGCCAGCGACTTGATAATCGAAATGATGATGAACGTCGTTATGCCCATCGATGTTAGTGGCGCGGGCGCCCTCGCCCGCGTGCTTCTGATCTTAAGTCTGTTAGTACGTCTTAGTTAGTCCGCACTTAATCGGCGGCAACCTCAGAATCCACCGACTTATTCTCGAAAACCGAATTCAGAGTCTTTGAATAACGCCCGAGCGTTCCCGAGCTGAACAAATCGTCGTTCGCCGGAACGATGAGCTCCGGGTTCTGAATCGCGCTCGCGCCGCTTTCGGCAATCTCAAGATGCTGATCGTTGCCCGCCAGCAGATTGACCCGCGAAACATCATACCCGGCAACCACGCGCTGGATTTCGTCGAGAATCGCCATGGGGTCGAACGGCGTCATTTTCGGTTCCAGGTTGTGCGCTTCCAGCCACACCGCATGACGGTCCGCCTCGCCCGATTGCGCGCCGCGCGTCTGGCCCATGTCGGCGTGCGTCCCGCTCCCGAAGGGCACCAGGCCGCTTACGTCCGAGCCCATGGCGTCTGCGATGCGCACGATCATCTCGAAGTCCGGCTTGGTATTCGAGACATCGCCTGCCTTCTTCACCAGTTGCAGATCGCCGCAGGTGTTCGTATAAGTTCCCGTTTTCTCGTACGCGTTCGCTGCCGGCAGAACCACGTCGGCGATGGTCGCAGTCTCGGTCAGGAACATATCCTGAACCACCACAAAGCTCTTCGAGAGCACAAAAGGATCAACCTTCAAACGGCCGACCGGATTCGAGCCCACCACATAAAGCGCTTTCAGCTTGCCGGCCTTCGCCGCTTCCACCATCTCCGGCAAGCTCAAGCCATTTTCGGCCGGCAGATTGCCCCATTCCTTTTGGAACTTGTCTGCGTCGGCGATGGGTTCGTATCCCGGCAGAAGATCGGGATAAAGTCCCATTTCGCTGGCTCCGCGCGAATTCGCGTAATCGCCCAGACAGATCAGCTTGGCTCCAGTCAAGCCCTCCGCATAACTCACCAACTTCTCGACATCATAGCCGCGCAGTTCGGAACCGAAGGCGATGACCAGGTCCTGTTCGCCGCGAATCTTCTCGCGCAGCGCAACCCAGGCGTCACCCGTCATATGTTCGCCGACAAGCTGATCCATGTGGGAATCGTCGCCAGCGAGAAATGCGACTGCCTTGGCTTCCGCGCCCGCCGTGACCATGGCAAATCCCGCCGCCTGCCGCCTCAACTTAATGGGCGCGGAGTTGATCACATAGAGCCGCGCCCGGCGTAACCGCACGTTCGTCCGAATCTGCCAAGCCAGTAGCGGATGTTGATTTGTAGGGTCGTTGCCGATCAGCAGAATCGCGGGCGCGGTAAGCACCTCGCGCATGGAAGCCGTTTTTCCGGGCTTGCCATGAAGCGCTGCCGCGAGCGCAGGGAAATCCGCTGTCCGATGATGATCCACGTTATTTGTCTTGAGCACCACTCGGGCAAATTTTGACAGAAGATAATTTTCTTCGTTGGTCGTGCGATTAGACCCGACCACGCCGATCACGCTCCCGCCATCCTGATCGCGAATTTCTCGAAAGCGTTTGCCGATCAGCTCAAAAGCTTCTTCCCAGGTCGCCGGCGTCAGCTTGCCGTTCTTGCGAATGAGCGGCTCGGAGAGGCGCTCTTTGTGGTGCGCAAAGTCGAAAGCGTAGCGGCCCTTGATGCAAAGGAAATCACCATTGATCCCGCTTTTGTCCCGGTTGTCGCCGCGGACAATCTCCGCGCCGGTCTCGCAGCGGCGCACCCCCAGCGTGGTTTTGCAACCATCCCCGCAATGGGTGCAGATCGTGCCCACGTGGTTCATCTCCCACGGACGCGTCTTGTAGCGGTAGGCGCCGGAGGTGAGCGCGCCGACTGGGCAGATGTCGATGCACATGCCGCACTCTTCGCAATCGAGATGGTCTTCCTGATTGGGCGCGATGATCGAACTGACGCCGCGGTTCTGCACGCCCAGTGCCCAAACGTCCATGCCCTCGCCGCAAACGCGCACGCAGCGGTAACACAGAACGCAGCGCGGCCGGTCGAAATATACCACCGGAGACCACTGCTGTTCTTCGCGGTGGTTCTTTGCCTCGATGAATTTCGATTCGGATGCGCCGTAGGAGAACGCGATGTCCTGCAGTTCGCATTCGCCGCCGGCATCGCACACCGGGCAATCCAGCGGATGGTTGCCGAGCAGCAACTCGACCATCGCCTTACGGGCCTGACGCACCTCATCGCTGTCAGTCGAAACGATCATGCCCTCGCTCACCCCCGTCGTGCAGGCGGTCTGGAGCTTGGGCATCTTCTCGATCTTCACGACGCACATGCGGCAAGCGCCCTGCAACGAGAGCCCGGGGTAGTAGCAAAAAGAAGGCACTTCAATGCCCGCGCTCTTGCAGGCTTCGATCAGCAGCGACCCCGCGGGAGCCGTGATCTTCTTGCCGTCGACAGTGAGTGTTACATCAGCCATTGTGGATTTGGTAATTTTGTAATCGGGTAATTTTGCAATTTAACTTCTATCGGGTTCGGCGTACGGTGAATTCCGACGCCGTAAATATTGCGCTCAACTCATGTGCTTCTGCCAGTAACGATACTAACTTCTTCTGCGGGACTATGTCGCAGTCCGACAGCATTTCCAACCAAAAGACCGTCTCGTCAGCCTCCTCCACAACAAGGCCGATCTTCGCGATCCATTCAGCCTTCGATCGGGCGCGGCAAGCTGTCCCGTAGTTCGCTGCGACTGATGTCCCAGACCGCATGAGCTGTTTGCCCAGTACTTGTGCATCGTTCTTAAACGGCAACGCCCTATAAACCCGCACAATCCGAACCGCAAACTTCTTAGTTCGGTCACGAAGCTCTTCTTCGCTGCGAAGGCATCAGGTTCACAAATTACAAAATTACCCGATTACCAATTTACAAAATGGCCATTGCCGGCTCCGCCGCTCCCGCCTTCTCAAACGGACACGCTTTGCCATCCAAATGGTCTTCAAACTCTTCTCTGAATTTTTTCACGAACGCCATGGTGGGCATTGCTGCCGCGTCTCCGAGCGGACAGAATGTCTTCCCCAACATGTTTTCCGCGAGGTAATAAATGTTGTCGATATCCTTCCTTAACCCCGCGCCGGCATGGAAGCGAGTCAACGTTTTCTCCAGCCAGTCTGTGCCCTCGCGGCAGGGTATGCACCACCCGCAACTTTCATGCCGGTAGAATTTCATAGTGCGCAGCGCGAACTTCACGATGCAGGTCGTATCGTCGAGCACCACCACGCCGCCGGATCCAAGCATCGATCCCGCTTTGGCCACCGAGTCGAAATCCATAGCAATGTCGATTTCCTCCGGCAGCAACACCGGCGTAGACGATCCGCCCGGAACCACAGCTTTCAAATCGCGCCCGTTGGAAATTCCGCCGCCGACCTCATAGATCATCTTCCTGAGGTTATAGCCCATGGGAAGTTCGTAGACGCCCGGTTTGTTGAGATTTCCGGCCAGGCAGAACAGTCGCGTCCCGCCATTCTTCGGCGAGCCAAGTTTCGCGTACCAATCCGCGCCGCCCAAAATGATGTGCGGCACGGCAGCCAGCGTCTCCGCATTATTAATGACCGTCGGGCCGCCCCACAGGCCGACGACGGCTGGGAACGGCGGACGGATGCGCGGAATGCCGCGTTTGCCTTCGAGCGACTCCATCAGCGCCGATTCCTCGCCCACTTCGTAAGCGCCCGCTCCACCGTGCCAATAAATATCAAGATCGTATCCGCTGCCAAAGATGTTCTTGCCGAGGAAGCCTTTGGCATAGGCATCTTGAATGGCTTTCTGCATGATGATCGACAGGTAGCGATACTCGCCGCGGATGTAGATGTATCCCGTATGCGAACCGACCGCGATTGCGGCGACCATCACGCCTTCAATGATCGAGTGCGGATCGTGTTCGAAAATCAGACGGTCCTTGCAGGTGCCGGGCTCGCTCTCGTCGCCGTTGCAGAGCACGTATTTCGGTTTGGCCGATTGCTTCGGAACAAACGACCACTTCATCCCCGCACTGAATCCAGCGCCGCCCCGCCCGCGCAGGCCGGAATTCTTCACCTCATTGATGATCGCGTCCGGGTCCATGCCCAAAGCCTTCTGCACGGCCTTATAGCCGTCCAGTTGGAGATAGCGATCAATATCCGTAGCGCCCTGGCCAAAGCGCTTCGAGATCACGCGTACCTCGTCGGGATGGGAAACTAGAGAAGCCATAAAACAATTTGGTAATTTTGCAATCGGGTAATTTGGTAATTGAAAAACCCAAAACCGCGCGATTTTAAATTACAAAATTACCCGATTACCAAATTACAAAATTCCTACTGCGTTCCCTTCTTCTTATACTCGTCCAACAGTTCGTCCATCTTCGCGTTCGTCAGGTTCTCATGAAAATCGTAATTCACCTGCACGGCCGGAGCCCAGCTGCATGCGCCAATACATTCGACTTCTTCCAGCGAGAACAAACCGTCTTCGGTCGTGCCCTTGTGGCCGATGCCCAGCTTCTTTTTACAGTGGGCAAGCAGCTCCTCGCCGCCGCGCAACATGCAAGCGATATTAGTACAGACCTGTACGTTGTACTTTCCGCGCGGCTTGGTGGTCAGCATCGAGTAGTAACTGATCACGTTGCGGACTTCGAGTTCGGTAAGATCCAGCCGCTGTGCCAGCTCAGCAATTACTTCGTCGGTCAGCGAGCCGGCTTCATCCTGCGCATAAAGAAGCGTCGGCACCAAAGCTGACCGCTTGGTCGGATAATGCGTCAGCATCTCGGCAAACCGCGTTTCGAATTCGTCGGAGAACTTCATAAGTCGAAAAAACAATTTTGTAATCTTGTAATTGGGTAATTTGGTAATTTTAAAACCCGCACGGTCCTAAATTACAAAATTACCCGATTACCAAATTACAAAATCCCACTAATCCCTACCGGTCCACATCACCCAGTATGATGTCAATACTCCCAATGGCCGCGACCACATCTGCGATCAGCCCGCCCTCGCACATCTTGGCCAGCGCCTGCAGATTCGCGAACGACGGCCCGCGCATGTGCACCCGATACGGTTTGGCCGTTCCGTCGCTCACGACGTAGTATCCCATCTCGCCGCGCGGCGATTCGATCGCCTGGTAAACCTCGCCCGCCGGAACCGCAAAGCCCTCGGTGACGATCTTGAAATGGTAGATGAGGGCTTCCATCTGCGTCTTCATCTTTTCGCGATCGGGCAGCACGACTTTAGGTGCGTCGGCCTCTATGGGACCTTCCGGCATTCCCGCCAGCGCCTGCTGCACCATGCCAATCGATTCCCGCAACTCCGCGACGCGGCAAAGGTATCGCGCGAACACGTCCCCTTCCGTGCGGATCGGCACCTTGAACTTGAAATTTTCGTAGCCCGAATAAGGAGCGTCGCGGCGAAGATCAATATCAACCCCGCTGCCGCGCAAGGTTGGACCGCCTGCGCCCAGAGCAATCGCGTCTTCCGCGCTCAGGCGAGCGACGCCCTTGGTGCGCATCATGAAAATCGGATTCCCCGTCAGCAAGCCTTCATATTCATCCACGTTTCCGGGAAAGCGGTCGGCGAACTTCTTGACCTTTTCGAAGAATCCCAGCGGCGGCTCCAGCGCCAACCCGCCAATGCGGAAGTAAGAACGTCATCATCCGCTGTCCGCTCACCATCTCGAAAAAGCGCAGAACGTCTTCGCGCTCGCGGAAGCAATAGAGGAAGACGGTGAACGCGCCCAGGTCCATGGCGTGCGTTCCCAGCCAGACCAGGTGCGAATTGATGCGACTCAGCTCATTCATCAGGACCCGCATCCACTGCGCCTTTGGAGGAATTTCCAGCCCCAGCAACTTCTCCACTGCCAGGCAGTAGGCGAGATTATTCGTCAGGGGGCAGAGATAATCGATGCGGTCCGTCAGGGGCACAACTTGCTGATAGAACTTCGCCTCGCAGGTTTTTTCGATGCCCGTGTGCAGATAGCCGATCACCGGCTTGAGCCGCACAACGGTCTCGCCGTCAATTTCGAGCACCAGCCGCAGCACCCCATGCGTCGAGGGATGTTGCGGCCCCATGTTCAGGACCAGGGTGCGGTCACCCGAGATAGTTTCCCGGCCAGACTCAGCGGCAGCAATGGGGAATTGCGTCATGGCCTAGCGGTAACCCTCCACCGGGTAGTCTTTCCGCAGGGGATGGCCTTCCCAGTCGTCGGGCATCATGATGCGTTCGAGGTTAGGATGTCCGGTGAAACGCACGCCAAACAGATCGAACACTTCGCGCTCATAGAAATTTGCCGCCGGCCAAACCGAAGTGACCGATTCGATCGCCGGGCTCGATCCGTCAAGCCGGGCTTTCAAACGCACCCGCTCTTTCGCTGGAATCGAGAGCAGATGGTAAACCACCTCAAACCGCGGCTCCGAGGGATACCAATCCACGCAGGTGAGGTCGCATAAATAATTGAATGGGCAATCTGCGGAGTCGCGCAAAATCGCGCAAGCTTCGCGGATTGCGTCTTTCGCGATCCAGATCGTAAGCTCGTCGCGATCGAACCTAACCGCCTCGACCACGGCGGCGTTCCACTCCACCAGGCGGCCCACGGCGGGATGCGGCTTCAACTGCTCGATATCGGTGATTGCGGGAGCCAGCGGCATCAAACGTCTCCCCGCTTGGCGGCCGTCAGTCCCCAGTCGAGCACGCCCTTTTTCCATGCATAGAAAAGGCCGACCAGCACGATCGCGAGGTACACCATCATCTCCCAGAAGCCAAACATCTTCAGTTCGCGCAGGATGACCGCCCAGGGGTAAAGGAAAACGGCTTCCACGTCGAACAATATAAAGAGCATGGCCACCAGGTAGAACTTGACGGAGAATCGTCCCTGGGCATCGCCGATGGGCTGGACCCCGCACTCATAGGGCGACATCTTCGCCCGGCCCGCTTTATGCTGGCCAACGAACTGGGAAAGGATCACAATCGCGCCCGCCAGGGCCGTGGCGATGCCGAAATGCATCAGGAGAGGCAGGTAGCGAGCGAAATAATTGTCCGGCATAGGCGGAGCTATATATAATTTCCGGCAAGCGCAACCGTGAACTTTCTAGGTTAGTTTTGGCTGGCGAATGTGTCAAGCTAAGTGCGCGTTTTAACAGTAGTTTCATCCGGCGAGCCTGTCTCGACAGGACCGGGGAAAGCCTGAACCGATGATCTTTGGCTTTAATACCGACATTCGGCACGACGACACCGTCTACCACGTGCAGAGCGAAGCGCGCGAAGGCGACCAGTTGCTGCAGACGCAAATCTTCGTTCGGGGACACTGCATCGGGAAGCGCGCGGTTTCTTATGGGCCGGGGGTGGGGAAAGGTTTTCAGAGCAACGATCAGGATATGGAGAAGCGTCTGCGCGAGTTGCATCGCGAAGTGCTCGACGCCATCCGCGATGGCAAGCTCGATTCCATTTTCGATAAACGGGATACGCCGGAAACGCTGGCGGCGGTAAAGGAGCTTGACCTCGACTGGATCAATGCCGGGTCGGTGCATGCGAGCGGCTCCTTGACGATGCAGATCCGAGTCACCGACGGAGGCGCCACGGTTGCAGGCGCTCGCCTCACCCTCCGCTTCGCCCGGCCAGACGCCGCGCCCTACTACGCGCAGGTTCTCACCGACGCCCAGGGCAAAGCCGAGATGAGCGTTCAAGTGGATGAAAAGTCACTCGCCGAATCCTCCGTGCTCGTGCAAGCCAGTTTCGACGGACGCACAGCCACCCGCAAGTTTCAACTGCGCGCCGCTATCTAAGAGCTCATCGTTGTAGAGACGGGGCTTGCCCCGTCTCCCCGGGCGCGGGAATCTCGTCCCCCGGAGACGCGGCAAGCCGCGTCTCTACAGAAGATTCCGCTTACCCTTTTAGCATGCGACAATGGCTCCCATGAACCTCACGATCAACGGCGAATCTCAGGTCTCGTCCGCCGAAACTTTGGGCGCGCTGGTCGAACAGCTCGGCATGAAGCCCGACCGCGTGGCCATCGAACTGAACCGCGAGATTGTACCCCGCGACCAATGGCCGCAGACTCCATTGCACGACGGAGACCGGCTGGAGATCGTCCAGTTCGTCGGCGGCGGATCGGAATCAGCGCAACACATTTTGTGAATTGTCGTCCAATTGTGAATTGTCGTCCCGATTACAATTTTGTCATCCCGCCTCGACTCCCCTCACTTACAATTGTCGTCCCGATTAGGATTTTGTCATCCCGCCTCGACTCCCCTCATTAACAATTGTCATCCCGATTACGATTTTGTCATCCCGAGCGCAGCGAGGGGATGAATTCACGTTTGAAGTGCAACAGTGTGTTCCAAGAATACCTCGTTGGGAGTTTTGAAGCCGAGGCATTTTCTGGGTGTGTCGTTATAGCGTTCGAGACAGAGGGCGAGGCGATGGGCGGGCAGGGTATCGAGGTCGGTGTTTCTGGGCAACTGGCGGCGCAAACGGCCAATCGCGTTTTCGATGCCGCCCTTTTGCCACGGCGAGTGCGTGTCGCAGAACCAGGTCTGGATGCCAAACCGTCGGCTCAGGAGATAGTGTTTGCTGAACTCCGTTCCGTTATCGAAGGTCATGGATTGGCACACACGCGCGGGCATCGCTTCCACCATGGCGCTGAGATTGTCGGCGACCGACTGCGCCGTTCTCGCCTTCTGCCGCACCAGCAGGGCGCGCCGCGACCTGCGTTCCTGCGCCACCAGCAAGAACTGTCCCGGTTTGCTGAAGCTCATGAGGTCGGCTTCCCAATCGCCCAAGCGCGTTCTGGCCTCCACCACCGCCGGACGATCATGGATGGAAACCCTGTCCACTATGGACGCCGTCGACCATCGGCCATTGGGCAGACGCTTTCCGCGACGGTACTTTTGGCGAGGCAACCAGCGATGCAGGGTTTCGTTGAAGGACCCACTGCGCCAATAAATGTAACGGTAGATCGATTCGTAGCTGATGCGGTCGCTGCCCGGTCCCTGGGCCATGCGCCCGGCAATCTGCTCCGGCGACCATCCCGCGGCGAGATGTTGCAAAACTTTCTCACGAAGTTCCGGCTGACGTTCCAGCTTATGGGCTCGACCGCGAGCATGACGACGCAGCATCAACTGCTGCGCGCGCTCCGGATCGTAACCCCCGGTCCACTGCTTGGACGCCTTGCCGTTGCGCTTCAGTTCACGGCTGATCGTCGCCGCGCTCCGCCCCAGAACGCCAGCGATGCAGCGCAGAGATTTACCGTCTGCATGCAGACGGTAAATCTCAATCCGCTCTCTGAGGCCCAACTGCTCATACCTTCTTTTTTCCATCGCAACACCTTTGTACGGTGTTGCACTTGATTCGTGAACTCATGGGGATCTGCAGTTCGCCGCAAAAGGCAGACTGATTGTGGGTCTGGCAACCCGTTTCTCAACCTGCTAACCTGATTTCGCGTGGCCCCGTCGTTCAACGGATAGGACTTCAGTTTCCTAAACTGAATATGCAGGTTCGATTCCTGCCGGGGCTACCAGCAGAAAACGTCCCGTCTGCCCCGGGCTCCCCCCAAGTTCCTTCTTTCCGCTTGACACACGCCGATGGTCGGCTCATATTTTCACCGAACGATTTTTCGACCGAGAGTAAGTCTACCCTTGCAGATGTTGCTCGACGGGCCCGGTTTCATAGCGTGAGCTACAACCCGCCTTAGGGAGGGCCTATGAAGCTCGTTACCTCCTTTTCGCTGCTGTTCGCAGCCCCACTCGCCTCGACAGCCGTCTTTGACCCAATGATCCGCGCACAGGTTCTGTTGGCGCGAGGCTTGGGTCGCGCCATGCGTCTCTGTTTTCACTGTCACCGTCCGAATGACCCCGGGGTACCACCCAGTCGTGTTGACTGGTTTCCACAAACTACTCTTTTGGAGGATCTGAGATGAAATCCGCGGTGAAGGCTGTAGTGTTGTTCACTCTATTGTTCACTCTATTCGGGGCGACGCTCGCCCATGCGCAGCCTGTCCCAGGCCAATTTCAACACGTCATCCTGGTGATCCAGGAAAATCGCACGCCCGACAATCTGTTTGGAGGGGTCCCGGGGCCCTCAGGGGTTCCCCCGTTTGAGGCGGGTGTGGACCTGAAACAAGCGCCGGATGCAACGCAGTGGTGTCTGGGCGCGTGTTTTGATCCCAACCATGGAAACCCCGCTTGGAAGGGCCAATACAACGGGGGGCAGTACAACCCCCACGGGAACTCGGTTACTGTTGCTAGCTGCGCGACCGCCACGTCGGCCACCAAGTGCAACGGTCAGCCGGTCTGCCAGTACGGGACACAGAACTGCGGGGGTTTAGAACTGCCGCAGTTCCCGCAGGACACCTACGTCAGTTATACCTACGACATGAGCGGCACCCAGCACGTGCTCGACCCTTACGTCAGTATCGCCACTCAGTATGGATTTGCAAACTACTTTTACCAAACCAACCAGGGACCGAGCCAATCAGCGCACGACTTCCTGTTCGGCGGGACTTCGTCGCCGACGGGCTCGTCGAGCGGCCCTAATGGGCAGTACCTCTACGACTTTGCCGTCGGCAATCCCAGCCCCGCGCCTACCAACCCCACGGGGTGCCTAGCCCCACAGACTCAGTATCGCTCCCTGACCAATCCCGGCGGCCAGATTTTCACAAAATATTATTATCCGTGCTTCGACCATCCCACACTATCGGACCTGCTGGAAGGCGCAAACCTGACTTGGATGTACTACACCAATTCGGTCGGCGACATCTGGACCGCGCCCAATGGAATTAATCACATTTGCGTGCCGGGAGTGGTTAACCAAAAGCTTCAGTGCACGGGATCGGATTTCGCGAATCACGTAGTGCTGAACGGCAAACACCTCAACAGCACCCAGCCGATTTTGACAGATATAAGCGGCTGCACGTTGCGGAACGTGAGCTGGGTGATCCCCGATGGCCACTGGTCTGACCATCCCTCACTAAGTGGTACCCAATCGTCAACATTGATCGAAGGCGGGCCCAATTGGGTGGCCGACATCGTCAATGCGGTAGGAAACAATCCGACCTGCCCGAGTGGCGAGAACTACTGGAATGACACCGTGATCTTCGTTGTCTGGGACGATTGGGGCGGCTGGTACGACCACATGAGCGCCGGGTACGAGGTGGACTGGTCAACCTGCTGGCCAAACTGTACCACGTCTTGGGGCACCGGCTATACCTACGGGTTCCGTGTACCCCTCCTGGTGGTCTCTGCGTATACGCAGGACGGTACTGTTTCCGGCGCTTGCGGGGGACCGGGTCAGGTATCCTGCCCGAATAACATGTTCCCCCATCAGCATGACTTCGGCAGCATCCTGGCGTTTATCGAGTACAATTTTCTTGGCCCGGACTACATGGGGCAGATCAATCCCCAGTACATGTTCGCGGACGCCTATGCGCCAGAGATCGTGCACATGCCGTCTTGGATTCCGCTGATCGAGTTCTTCAATCTGACCGCTCCTAAGTCCTTCGAAAAGATTGCGACCACAAACAACTCCTTCACGCTCAACTATTTCATGAACTACAGTGGGCCGGTTATGGACCCAGACAACGATGCCATCGACCCCCAGGACTGAAGCGGTTAGACAGCGATGCCGTAGGGCAGAGATCTAGCCGAAGCGAATGGCCGGTCGAACCGCGAGCTCAACCGGCCTTTAAGAATTAACTGGGATTAGCCGAGCCGAGCTAGTATCCTTGGCTTGTCCGTCCCCCTCTCCCGGAATTGCCATCTGGCAGGAGGTATTATGAGGTCTCTCCGCCCCTTCTCCTTCGCCCCCATCCTCGCATACGGCGCACTCGTAGTCGCGCTTGCATCGGCCCAATCGAATCCTGCGGCATACGCCAGCCAACCTGCGTACACTGATCGGCCAACGGCTCAAAGCCTGCCTGAGTCTGAGCAACTGGTCCCGGCTGGGAAGGTGCCGCCGGTGAAATTTGGCCCCGCTGAATTCATCAACTTGAATATGACTCCGGATTCCATCGCGGTCGGGGACCTGAACGGCGACGGCAACCTCGACGTGGTGGTCGTGGACTGGTACCTAAATACGATAAACGTCCTCCTGGGCAATGGCGACGGCACCTTCCAACCGCCTGTGACTTACGCCTCCGGTGGTTATGAGCTTGGGTCGGTCGCGATTGGAGACCTAACTGGGAACGGCATCCTGGATCTGGTCGTGGCCAACGAGTGCCAGAACTACGGATGCATGGAAGGCGGCGACGGCGTAGTGAGTGTGCTGCTGGGGAATGGCGACGGAAGCTTCCAGCCGGCTGTGAGCTATGACTCGGGCGGGCGCGACATCTATTACACTTCGGTCGCGATTGGGGACCTAACTGGCAACGGTATTCCGGACCTGGTCGTGATTAACTTTTGCCCGAGCGCCGGCAACTGCACCTATAGCACGGTAGGCGTGCTGCTGGGCAACGGCGACGGGACCTTCCGGACAGCGATAACCTCGAATGCGGGCCTTGGTCCGGCCTCGGTTGCCATTGCTGACCTGAACGGCGACGGCAAACCGGACCTAGTCCTCGCCGGCGGGTGCAACAACCCCCCTAGCTGTATGAACGTGCTGCTGGGCAATGGAGACGGAACCTTCCAACCGCCTGTTAGTTACGGCTCGGGCGGATGGGCGCAGCCTACTTCGGTCGCGATCGGTGACTTGAATGGCGACGGCATTCCGGATGTTGTGGTCACAAGTACATGCCTTGACGACTACTACAACTACTGCCGGAAAAGCAGCCTTGTCGGCGTGCTGCTGGGGAACGGAAATGGCACCTTCCAGCCGGCTCTCAGTTACAAGACGGGTGGGCTCTGGGCCGCGGCGGTCGCGATCGGAGATGTGAATGGGGATGGCAAGCCTGATCTGGTCGTGGCCAATATGTGTCAGTTCACTGACCAATACGGCGACTGCTGGGGGGTGTCTAAGGTAGGTGTGCTGCTTGGCAACGGCGATGGCACCTTCCAACCCGTCGTCGGTTACAGCTCGGGCGGAATTGCCTCCGCTTCGGTCGCGATCGGCGACCTGACCGGGGGTGGTAGGCCTGATTTGGCGGTAGCCGACGATGGCGGAGTGGGTGTGCTGCTGAACGAAACTGTATATGCCACGAAGACCGCGCTCACCTCGTCGCCCAACCCATCGCTGGTCAATCAGACGGTCACTTTCACGGCGACGATGACTTCAAATCCGCCCGTCCCAAACGGGGAAGTCGTAACCTTCTACAACGGCAAGACGGAGATTGGCACGGGCGCGACGGCGAATGGAGTGGCGAGCTTGAACACATCGTTCTCCAAGGCGGGCAAGTACGCGATCAAGGCCAGCTATCCCGGCGACGCCTTCCGCAAAGCCAGCTCGAGAACGGTGAAGCAGGTGGTGGAGAAGGCCGGGGAGTAACGGTCCTTTCTCCTCGCGGGTTTTACGAACCAGCGGGTGCCCCAGGTCTCGCGCTTTTCGAGGGAATTCCACGGCCCCGTCCCGCCGTCCGCCAAATCACGAGTGCGTAATAATTACAGTGTAAGAAATACTTGCCTGTGGCTGTTTAACCACACCCAACCCCTGAGCATTATCAACAACTTAAGACCCCTCGCGCGCGGCAGGAATTTATTACATGGTTCATCCAGCCGCCAATGTATGTATACAAGTGTAAATACAGTAAGGCGAACAAAGCACAAAAGTGTTTCACGTGGAACATTGTACGTACAATTATTGTACGTACATGGGTCCGCCCGCAGCGGCCCGGGCGTGACCGGAGCGGCGCTGGCCGGAGCTGTCGCCCCACGCAAGCCACTACAAACCCGGCCTTCCGTTGCCGTATAATAAAAAGCACTGTGCTCAAGTATTCCATCGTAGTTCCCCTGCACAACGAGCAGGAGAACGTCACCGACCTGTACGCGCGGCTTAAGTCCGTGATGGAGGCGAGCGGCGAGACCTTCGAGATGGTGCTGGTCGATGACGGCTCGATCGACGGCACCTTCCAGTTGCTGCGCGAGATTGCCGCCATTGACAGCCGGGTGACCGTCGTCAAGCTGCGCCGCAATTTTGGCCAGACTGCCGGCCTCGCTGCCGGATTCGACCATGCTCGCGGAGAGTACATCATCGCCATGGACGGCGACTTGCAGCACGATCCCGCCGACATTCCTTTGTTCCTCGAAAAAATTGCCGCGGGCTACGATATCGTCAGCGGCTGGCGCAAGCATCGCGTCGACAATTTCTGGCTGCGCCGCATCCCTTCGCACTGCGCCAACTGGCTGATGGCCAAGTTGAGCGGCGTCGGCATTCATGACTTCGGCACTACTTTCAAGGCCTACCGCCGCGAAATCCTGGGGCAGATTCCGCTCTACGGAGAACTCCACCGCTTCATCCCCGCGCTGGCCTCGTGGCACGGCGCGTCGATCGTCGAAGTCCCCATCAGGAACGTGAACCGGGAACGCGGCTCTTCGCATTACGGAATCTCGCGCACTTTCCGCGTCTTCTTCGACCTCATCACCATCCGCTTCCTGCTCAGGTATCTGTCGCGCCCCTTGCATTTTTTCGGCACGCTGGGGATGTTCAGCATTCTGGCGGGTTGCGGAATTTCGAGCTGGCTGATTCTCGACAAGGTCGTGTACCACACCGATGTCATGACCCAGCACGGCCCGCTGATGATGTTCTCCGCGGTGATGTTGCTGGCGGGCCTGAATATGCTCGCCGTCGGCCTGCTCGGAGAGATGCAGGTGCGCCATTACCACGAGCCCACCCAGCGCGCCCCGTACTCCGTCGATCGCGTCGTGCGCGCGCAGAGCGAAGAGAGCACGATCCCGGAATGAGGTCAGAGGTGAGAGGTCAGATTGCAGAGGTAAAAATCTGCAGATGACGGCCTGCGGGAGACTTCGGTTTTTACCTCTGCAATCTGACCTCTCACCTCTGACCTAGCCAACGCGTTATAATTCCACATGGCATGCCAACCACAACTGAACTCAAATTGCGCCTTGCCAGCCGGATGTCGCGGCTCGGCACCGAAACCGCCTTTGAAGTCCTGAACCGCGCCCGCGCGCTTGAAAAGCAAGGTAAAGAGATCATTCACCTCGAAATTGGCGAGCCCGATTTCAACACGCCCGCCAATGTCGTCGAGGCCGCAGTCGACGCGCTTCATATGGGATGGACCCACTACGGTCCCGCCGCCGGTCTGCCCGACCTGCGCCAGGCGATTGCCGACTATATCAGCCGCACCCGCAAGGTCCCGGTTTCAAGCGACGAAGTTGTGGTTGTTCCAGGCGGCAAGCCGATTATCTTCTTTACCATCCTGGCATTGATCGATGAGGGAGACGAAGTCATTTACCCCAACCCCGGCTTCCCCATCTACGAGTCCATGATCGAATATGTCGGCGGACGCGCGGTCGCAATTCCGCTGCGCGAGGAGCGCGGCTTCTCGCTCGATGTTAGCGAGTTGGCGTCGCTCATCTCGGACCGCACCAAGTTGATCATCCTGAACTCGCCGCACAACCCCACCGGCGGCACGCTGACCAGGAAAGACGTTCTCGAAATCGCCGAGGCCATCGGCGACCGCAACATCATGATTCTTTCGGACGAAATCTACAGCCGCCTCATCTTCGAAGGCGAGCATTTTTCCATCATGAGCGTACCCGGCTTCAAGGAGCGCACCATTCTGCTCGACGGCTTCTCGAAAACCTACGCCATGACCGGATGGCGCATGGGCTACGGCGTAATGCGGCGCGATCTGGCCGCGCAAATCGCGCGCCTGAACACGAACTCGATTTCCTGCACCGCCAGCTTCACGCAGGTTGCCGGAATTGCGGCGCTGCGCGGCGACCAGTCCTCGGTCGACAAAATGAGCGCGGAGTTCAAGCGCCGCCGCGATGCCTTCGTCGCCGGCCTGAACAAGATCAAAGGCTTCTCCTGCCGCATGCCCAAAGGCGCGTTCTACACCTTCCCCAACATTACGAAAACCGGCTGGCCGTCAAAGAAACTGGCCGACGCGCTGCTCGAAGAGGCCGGTGTAGCCGCTCTCTCCGGCACCGCGTTCGGCGCATACGGAGAGGGCTATCTCCGCTTCAGCGTAGCCAACTCGCTGGAGAATCTGGTCACCGCGCTGCTGCGGATCGAAGACTGGGTCGGGAAGAACCTGCGGTGAATGTTGTGGTCAATGTTAAAAGACAAACCAGCCCGGCTGGAGGCTGCATCCCTTGCGCGGCGATCTCGAAGACCACTGGTCGGTGGATGTCAGCGGCAATTGGCGGCTGACGTTCACCTTTGAAGGAGAAGACGCCGTGTTGGTGGACTATCGGGATTACCACTGAGAGGTTTTTATGCGTATGCACAATCCGCCACATCCGGGAAGAGTCCTCCGAGAGTATTTGGGGACGAGGTCGGTCACCGACACCGCTAAGCACCTCGGGGTGACTCGGGTAGCCCTGTCGCGCATCTTGAATGGCAGCGCGGGAATTTCGGCGGACATGGCGCTAAAGCTGGCGGATGCCCTGGGCACCAGCCCCGAACTGTGGACCGGCATGCAGACACAGTATGATCTGTGGCAAGCATCCCGGCACCGCCGCAAAAGGGTGATGCCATTCTTCGTGGAAGCAGGGCGGGATGACACCGCAGCGGAATCCCACTCATCGCAAAGTGCGCGATGAGTGGGGCAGCCGGCGCCGCGTTCGGCGCATACGGAGAAGGCTATCTCCGCTTCAGCGTAGCCAACTCGCTGGAGAACCTGGTCACCGCGCTGCTGCGAATCGAAGACTGGGTCGGGAAGAACCTCTGATTCAGTGTGGCGCGGACACTCCTGTCCGCGCTGCCAACTGCGTTACCATAGGCCTAGCGGGGTGAGCATGACGCAGATGACTTCGGAAGTTTGCAAGTTGTTAGAGCGGGCATTGTCGCTCTCGGTTGAGGAACAGGAAGCGCTGGCGGAATCCCTGATTTCCAACCTCGGGGGCAAGGTCGACGAGGGCGTTCAACAGGCCTGGGAAGCGGAGATCGGGAAGCGCGTCGCGGAGTTGGACTCGGGCAAAGTGAAGACCGTTCCCTGGTCGGAAGTCCGCAAGCGCAATTTGGCCAAGCTGCCCTCTGATCATAGCGGCTTTAGCGTCAATCTAGCTCAAAGAAGTCTGTTGCCGAGAAAATGAAGGTTGTGTAACCTATGGCGTTCGAGAGTCGCTAACGTTCAACGGGGTTCCAAACAACCTTCTGCATTTCTGTTTTTCGTGTAGATTGGATGAATCGAAATCGCTCATGCTGAAATCACTTCATCTTGTGAACTTCACTGTTTTCCCGGACGTAAGGCTCAAATTTGGAAAGAACCTTAACGTCATCATTGGTGAAAATGGGACGGGTAAATCCCACATCCTGAAGGCGGCCTACTCCGCCATCGCAGTGAGTGCCGGCCGGGCGAAAGATGGCGGAGCCAATCCTCCGAACAAATCCAAGCTAGAAGCGGCGTTGGCTGAGAAGCTGCAAGCGGTGTTTCGTCCAGATGGACTAGGGCGGCTAGTCCGACGCAAAGTGGGCCGCGGCAAATGCCGGTTGAGTTATAGGTTCGACTCGCAGAAGTTGAACATGAGGTTCACGTTTTCGACGGTGGCCAAAACCAAGGTGACCGTCGTTACAGCGCCATCGGCGCGGGTGGAAAAGCTGCCGGTTTTCCTCCCCACGCGGGAGCTGTTGACAATTTATCCTGGCTTTGTCTCCCTCTACGAGACGACGCACCTCCCGTTCGAGGAAACGTGGCGGGACACCTGCCTACTCCTCGGCGCGCCCCTAGCACGAGGGCCCCGCGAAAGCCGCATCAAGCAACTGCTGGTTCCCCTCGAAAAGTCGATGGGCGGAAGCGTTGTTTTTGATCACGATCAATTTTACCTTCGCATCCCCTCCGGCACCATGGAGATGCATCTTGTCGCCGAGGGCCTACGAAAGCTCGCGACCGTCGCCCGGTTGATTGCCACAGGTTCGCTTCTCGATAAAGGTTATCTTTTTTGGGACGAGCCCGAAGCCAATCTCAACCCCAAGGTCGTCAAAACCGTGGCTAAGACGATTTTGCAAATCGCTAAGAGCGGAATTCAGGTTTTTGTCGCGACTCACAGCCTTTTTCTGTTGCGGGAACTGCACATCCTACAGCAGCGCGACTTTAAGGAGCTTAATGGACGCTGCTTCGGTCTCCACATCGGCACTGACGGCGCGGTGACCGTAAACCAAGGCAAGACGATGGACGATGTGGGCGACATCACCGCCCTGGACGAGGAGTTGCAACAATCCGAACGCTACGTGGACACCGAACTGAAGGTACCGCTGACACCCACAGCCGACGTTGACGAGGGGTAGATCAAGCATGCCCGCACTGCAAGTCGATTCCTTTTTCTTCACTTTCACGCCGGCGGTGGTCGCCCAGCGCTACGATACCTGGCAACACTACACAACTGTTTGGAATGCATCTGGAGGACAGAAGGGCGTGGACGTGGTAGCTGTTGAAAACCCGGCGGCTCCGACTACCACCTGGCTTATTGAAGCGAAGGACTTCCGCATTATCACTTCTCCGCCTAAGCCCTCCAACATTACGGGGTTGCCACGGACCGTAGCAGACAAGGCATCAAATACACTAGCTGGATTGGCGGATGCCTCCGCCAAGGGCGCAGTCGCCTCCGAGAGGAACCATGCGACACTCGCCATCGCTGCCCCTGCCAAGCGTGTCGTGCTGCATCTGGAGCCGCACATTGGCGCACACACGGCGCTTTTCCCTAGGGCATTTGCTGCCAACGTGCTCCAGAAACTCAGACAACTGGTCAGGGCCATCGACCCAAACCCGCTGGTTCTGAATGTGTCTAACACGGTTGCGGCGGGAGTGCCGTGGACGGTAGCTTAACAATTAGCATGATTGCCACAAGTCGGCGCGCCGCTCGTTTAGAATAAACAAGCGTCCCTATGAAAAATTCCTCGATGTCCCGCCCACTCTATGAAGTTGATCCGCAGATTGCGGAATCTATCCAGTAATGGATGTGTTTCCAATGACATGGACAGCTACAGATTTATCTTGATTCATCATGGTCAAGGGGTAAGATAGGAGTCGAAGAGGGGCGGGGACAATGCCAGCCAAGACCAAGAAGTTCACTCCCGAGATCGACGCCCAGCTCTACGATGAGTTCGTTGCGGTTGCCGAGCGGAATGGGCAAACGAAGCGGCACGTTCTCGAACAGGCTCTGGGGTTCTACCTGCATAACGTGGTTCCGTCCCAGCATCTGGTTCGCCCCGAGGTGATGGATGCCTTCGAGCAGTCGGTAGCTCGCAACCGTGACTTGTTGCAGCGTCTCGCAAAGTAAAGAGCCCAATGGCGGACTATCTTACGGTAGCCGAAGTCTACCGGATGCAGCATCGATTGATCGAGCTGTTCGGCGGTCTCCATGGCGTCCGCGATAAGGGCGCGGTCGAGGCCGCCGTCTTTCGTCCGCAAATCGGCTATTACAACTCCATCGAAGAAGAAGCGGCCGCGCTGATGGAGTCGCTCGCGAACAACCACGGCTTCCTGGACGGCAATAAGCGCATCGCTTTCACCGCCGCCGATGTCTTCTTGCGGCGCAACGGTTTTTACATCGAGGTCGAAGGCCTCGACGGACACGCGTTCATCGTGGGCTCGATGGAGCGCCACGAATTCCGCTTTGCCCACATACTCGACTGGATCCGTCAACACCTTAAGCCGCTTTAAGTCTGCCCAACCAGATGTCCCATGCCGTTTCGCTTTCATCTCCCGTTGACAACCCGCCGCCCCGAATTGGTGTAAAATTCCGCCGCTATGGCAAACATCGATCGGCACACCCCCGGCTCCTTTTGCTGGATTGAACTCCACACCTCCGACCAAACCGCCGCCAAGAGCTTCTACAGCTCGCTCTTCGGATGGGAAGCCCACGACAGTCCGATGGGCCCGAACGATTTTTACACCGAATTCAAACTCCAGGGCCGCGAAGCCGCCGCTGGATGCACCCTGCGCCCCGAGGAGCGCTCGCAGGGCGTTCCTCCGCACTGGTTGATTTACATAGCAGTCGAGAGCGCCGACGCAACCGTCGCGAAGGCGCAGCAACTCGGCGGCAAAATTCTTGCCCCGGCTTTCAACGTCATGGACTTCGGCCGCATGGCAGTCGTCCAGGACCCCACCGGCGCGGTTTTCTGCGTCTGGCAGGCAAACAAGAACCCCGGGATCAAAATCGCCCACGTCCACGGCACGCTCTGCTGGGCCGATCTGAGCACGCCCGATGCTAAACGCGCCGCCGACTTTTACTCCGGCCTTTTTGGATGGCAGATCGAGAACCAGCGGACCGACGGCACGAAAGATCCCTCCGGCTACGAGCACATTAAGAATGGAGAGCATTTCATCGGAGGCATTCCTCCGGCAGCGTTTCGTCCCCCCGGAGTGCCGCCGCACTGGATGGCTTACTTCCAGGTCGATGACGTCGATGCTGCCGCGGCCAAGGCCAAGGAGTTGGGTGGCAAACTCTGTCTCGCGCCCACGATGATCGAAGGAGCTGGCCGCATGGCTGTGGTCGCCGACCCACAGGGCGCGGTGTTCGCGATCTTCAAGTCGGCGAGGTAGGGCGTTGTCGCGAAATTGCATGGAATAAGTCCACACTGTCACCCTGAGCGAGCGAAGCGAAGGACCTATGCATTTTCTCGCCGCGCCGAAATGCATGGGTCCTTCGCTGCGCTCAGGATGACACTCCATATTCCTGAAGAGTTTTCTCGGCGTCCTCCGCGTCTCGGCGGTGAAAAACCGACCGCTCGGACGGGAATTCTGCCATCCGTCACCCGCTCCTGTGACCCCGCTCACTGAACCCTGCGACAGCGCCAGCTACGCTCATCTTGCAAGTTAAATGCTGCAAGCCTATGCGCCGTTTCACGCCCTGCCTAACGCCCGGCGTAAGCGAAGGAGCAACCCCATGTCTATTCAGAATTCGACCACCGGCGAAGTCCTGCGTTCCTACACCATCGACGAACTGAAGCAGCAGGCTACGTTGATGCGGGGCTACGACCTCGCCGCCCTATGCGCAGCCGGGTCCGGACACGCCGGTGGCACGCTCTCCATCATGGACATCACCGCCGCGCTCTACCTTCGCGTCGCCAACCACGATCCCAAAAATCCCAACTGGCCCGACCGCGATCGCATCATCTGGTCCACAGGCCACAAAGCGCCCAGCCTCTATCTGGGCCTCGCCTTCGCCGGTTTCTGCCCGAAAGAAGACGTTGCGCTCCTGCGTAAACTCTATTCGCCTTATCAAGGTCATCCGCACTGGCTCAAGCTCCCCGGCGTCGAAGTCTCCACCGGATCGCTCGGCCAGGGCCTGAGCATCGCCGTCGGCATCGCGCTCGCCGCCAGGCTGGACAAGAAGAATCACCACGTCTTCTGCATCATGGGAGACGGTGAGCAGCAGGAAGGCCAGATCTGGGAAGCCGCCATGGAGGCTGGCCACTTCAAGCTCGACAACGTGATCGGCATCGTCGATCGCAACCGCCTGCAAATCGACGGCTGGGTGAAAGACGTGATGAACGTCGAGCCGCTCGAAGAAAAATATCGCAGCTTCGGATGGGAAGTCGTCACCATCGACGGACACGACATGAAGCAGGTCGTCGAGGCGCTGGAGAATGCCAAAGCGAAAGCCGGATCCGGCAAGCCCACCGTCATCATCGCCGACACCGTCAAAGGCAAAGGCGTCAGCTTCATGGAAAACGTTGCCGGATGGCACGGCAGAGCGCCCACCCGCGAGGAGTTGGACAAAGCCCTGAAGGAACTCGGTCTCGAAGGCCAGATTCCGCTCGAGCAGTTCTTCGCCCGCGCGAAGCAATATCAAGCCGAGGTCGAGCGCAAACTCGACGCGAAGATGCCCAAGTTTCACCGCAACTACTGGTGGAACGCCGCCGAGAACATGAAGGTCCAGATGAAGCCCACGCGCCTCGGTTTCGGCCAGTCGCTCGCCGCCAACGGCGACGACCCGCGCATCGTTTGCTTCGGCTTGGACATTTCCGGCTCCATCACCATCAGCGAGTTCTATGCAAATAAACCTGAGCGCAAGTCGCGCTGGATCAGCATGGGTATCGCCGAGCAGTCCGCCACGTCGGCTGCCGCCGGTCTCGCCAAAGAAGGGAAGCTCCCCGTCTTCGGCACCTACGCCACCTTCGCCGCCGCCCGTAATCTCGATCAGATCCGCACCTCCATCTGTTATGGCAACTTCAACGTCCTGATCGCAGGAGCTCACGGCGGCGTCAGCGTCGGCCCCGACGGCGCCACTCACCAGGCGCTCGAAGACTGTTTCGCTATGTGCGGACTGCCGAACATGAACGTCGTCGTTCCCTGCGACATGGTCGAAACCCGCAAAGCCACCGACTATCTGCTGCTGAAGCACGTTGGCCCGAAGTACATCCGCTTCGCGCGCGAAGCCACGCCCATCGTCACCGGCGAAAAAACGCCCTTCGTCTTCGGCAAAGCCAACGTGATTCGCCTGCGCCACGAGTCCGCCAACTTCATCGAAGCGTTCGAGACCAGGTTGGAATCCGAATACCGCGACGAGTGCGAAGACCTCGCCATCATCGCCTGCGGCCCGATGGTGCCCGAAGCCATGCGCGCCGCATGGATCCTCAAGCAAGACTTCGGCTACGAAACCCGCATCCTCAACATGCACACCCTCAAGCCGCTCGACACCGAAGCCATCGTCCGCGCCGCCCGCGACACCAGCGTGGTCCTGACCGCCGAAGAGCATCAGATCGGCGCGCTGGCGTGGCCCGTCGCCAGCGCCATCACCCAATCTCCCGAGCTCTACGGCATCCCCATCATCACCGGCGCCATCGGAGTGAAAGACCGCTTCGGAGATTCCGGCGCTCCCTGGGAGTTAATCAAGGAATTCGAAGTCTCCGCCGAACACATCGCCGCCAAGGCGGTGGAGCTGATCGGCGTAAAGAAATCGCAAACCGGGCCGCCGGTGTCGGAAGTGCATTTGGTGGGAACGAAATAAAACGCGTTCGTGGCTAGGGCCATCCAGGGTATCGACAATGTAGATACATGGTGCTACACTGTATATTATTCAGGAGTTTCCGTTTATGAAGACGCAGATGGTGAAATGGGGCAATAGCCTTGCCGTGCGCATTCCCAAACCCGTGGTTGCGGAAGCCAAGCTGAAGGAAGGCGATTCGCTGGAAATCGAAGCCGCCGCCGAAGGCCGCGTCGAACTGCGCCGGGCAAGCAAGATTCCCACGCTCGCGCAACTCGTTTCCCGGATCACTCCAGAGAACCGCTACGCCGAGATCTCAACCGGCGCGGAAGTGGGGAAAGAAGTTATTGAATGGTGACATGGTGACTCCCTACGCTCCGGAAGCCGGGGACATCGTGATGATGGACTTCGATCCGCAAGTTGGCCGCGAGCAGGCCAAGCGGCGTCCCGCGTTGGTGCTTACCGATCGGCGCTACAACCGCGCCAGCGGCCTCGCCGTTGTTTGTCCACTCACGAGCAAGCGCAAACCCTACCCCTTCGCTCTGCCCGTTACCGTTGACGAGGTCGAGGGAGCGGTTCTCGTCGATCAGTTGAAGAGCATGGATTGGTCTGGCCGCAACGCGAAATTCCACTCCAAGGCCGAGCCCGCGTTAGTCGGCAAAGTGCGCCAGTACGTCGCGGTTCTGCTCGGGCTTCGGTGACACAAGTCGAGCCCGCCGGAGTCCCCACCTTCAGTCGTTAATCGCCTGATACGCCAGTTCGTTCACTTGACGGTCAAGGGTCAAATCGCCGGTCGGATGCAGTTGCCCCATAAAAATCACGATCATCTGTTCTTTTGGATCGATAGAAAATGCGGTGTAAAAGAAGCCTCCCCAATTGTATTCCCCCGCCGAGCCAAGTTCGGAAAGCGGAGCTTTCACTCCATTGACGCCGAAACCAAGTCCGAAGCCGAAATCCTCGCCGGAACTGATCTTTCCAAGTTGGTCGCCGGTCATGAGTTCAACCGACTTGCGGCTCAACAAACGAGTGTTCCCCACCTTGCCGCCGTCGAGCATCATCTGGCAGAAGCGCGCGTAATCGGCCGCCGTGGACACGAGTCCCGCGCCACCAGAAAACAGCTTCTTGGGTCCACGCATCGGGTAGTCCGCCGAATATGTGAAGGCGCCCTCCGTGATCGGAGTGTCAGGAAAGCGATTCAGGCCTTTCTCGTCGTAGTAGGTGTAGGCCGTAGCCAGCCGCTCCAGTTTGCTGTCGGGTGGATAGAAATAAGTGTCTTTCATGCCTAGCGGCTCGAAGATGCGCGTGCGAAAGAATTCGTCCAGCGGTTTGCCGGACACAACTTCCACCAGCCGTCCCAAGACATCGACGCCAAGGCTGTATTCAAACTTCTCGCCGGGGTTGAAGAGCAGCGGAAGGCCCGCGAGGCGCGTGGTGCTGTCTGCGATGGTGCCGTCGTAAGGCAGGAGTCCGTGCGCCACATTCGCGTCCTTATACATGGGGCCGAGGTCCTCATTCCAGTGGTAGGTGATTCCAGAGGTGTGGCGCAACAGGTCGCGAATGGTGATCTCGCGGGTGGCGGGGATCGTGTACGGTGCGCCGGACGCCGGCTTGACCAGCACTTTCGGATGTTTGAACTCGGGCAGATATTTTGAGACCGGGTCCTCAAGGAGGAAGCGGCCCTCTTCGTACAGCATCATGACCGCTGTGCTAGTGATGGGCTTCGTCATCGAGCAGATCCGAAACATAGTATCGGGACGCATCGGCTTGCCTGCTGCGCGGTCTGCCATGCCCTGCGCCTTGAACCACGCCACATGACCGCGACGGGACACCAGCGTGACCGCACCGGCGATCCGCTTGTCGTCGATGCTGCGCTGCACCGTGCTGGCGATCCGCTCCAGCCGTTCCGGCGACAGGCCGACGGTTTCCGGCTTGACCACTGGCACTTCCTGCGCGACTGCCGCGGACAAGGCGAGCACACAGAAGAAAGTTGGAAATGCGATTCTGCGATTTACGAGTTGCCTGTTTATGATTTTCCGGTTCATGACGAAGAAAGCTCCTTATCGTCGCCTTCGTGAAATGAGGGACATCGATTGTACAACGACAAAGACCAGGGTGAACCTCGCAGCGAGGGCATCCCTTCGGCTGCGCTCAGGGCAAGCTTGCCGGTTTGCCTGATCTGCCGCGCGGATGATAAAACCCTCCCGAGGCCTCCACGCGTGAAAAAGCTCGTGAAAAGAATCGCCGTTGTCTCCCTTCTCGCTCTTTGCTCGCTGCTTATCGTGTTCGTGGTCGCGCGCGCCGCCGACCGCGCGCGCCGAATCAATCTTCCGACCAGCAAGAGTCTCACCCTCCCCGTCCCCGGCTATCTCGCCCGCACCAACAGCTTTCCCGCGACCATCGCCCTCAGTCCCGACGGCCGTTACGCCGCGCTGCTCAACCAGGGCTACGGCACGCAGGAAAGCGGTGCGCGCCAGTCGATCGCCATTCTCGATCTCAGCAACAATCAACTGCACGATTTTCCCGACGACCGCCTGAGCGACGACTATTCCACGCGCCAAAGCTATTTCATCGGCCTCGCTTTTTCGAGCGACGGCCAGCATCTCTACGCCTCGATGGGCTCGATCACCGACCCCACCGGCGAGAAGCCGAAGAGCACCGGCAACGGCATCGCCGTGTACAAATTCGCGGACGGACAAGTTACTCCCGAACGTTTCATCAAGATCCCACCCCAGCCCATCGCCGAAGGCAAAGAAGTAGCGTTCGGCCTGCGCGCGACTCCCGCCGGAACCGCGCCGCCATTCCCCGCCGGATTCGCAGTGTTGCCCGGTGCGAAGGGCGACCGCCTGCTCGTAGCCAATAATCTTTCCGACAACGTCGTGCTGCTAAACGTCACCTCCGGAAAGATCGAAAAGTCATTCGATCTAAGCCGCAACCATTACATTCCCAGCGCCTATCCCTATACGGTGATCGCCAACAAAGCCGGAACGAAAGCGTGGGTCAGTTTGTGGAATAGCAGCGGAGTTGTCGAGCTCGATCTTCAAACTGGCAAGGCCGCACGCTGGATAGAAGTGGGGACATCTAATGATTCCGTGGGTCCGAGTTCGCACGCGACCGCGATGCTGCTGAATGATAAAGAGAATAGTCTTTACATTGCGCTGGCGAACGCCGATTCCGTAGCGGCTGTCGATCTGAGTTCCGCTGTCACATACATTCGGTATCGCAGCGATCGAGGCAACCCCGGATCTGTCTTCCAGTCCATTGCTCTCTCGTTGAATGGCAAGTATCTCTACGCCGCCAGTGCCTCGCTTGATGCGATCGCTGTGTTCGACGTCAAGGATTCCAATCGACCACCGGTGATGGCCCGCACGTCGGATTCGCTTCCGATCGGCTTCATCCCCACCGAGTGGTACCCGAGCGCACTAGCCATCGCCGGCAACGACCTGCTCATCGCGACTGCCAAAGGAGAAGGCAGCGGCCCCAACAACATGCCGGGTAAGTTGATGCGCGAAGGCAAAAGAAAAGAGCACCCTTACATCGCAACTCTGATCGGAGGCTCCATCCAACGCCTAAGCCTCGCAGATATCGACAAGAATCTCGCTGCCTACACCCGCCAGGTCGAAGAAGACAACCTTCTCCACTCCGACGGTGGCAAGTTCGAATTCGCCGGTGGAACGAATCCCATCCGCCACGTGATCTACGTCCTAAAGGAAAATCGCACCTACGATCAGATCTTCGGCGACCTACCCGCAGGCGACGGCGACCCCTCGCTGACAATGTATGGCAAAGACATCACGCCGAACGAGCACAAGCTAGCCCTCCAGTTCGGAGTGCTCGATAACTTCTACGACAGCGGCGAAGTTTCCGGCGACGGCCACCTCTGGTCCACCGCCGCCACCACGAGCGACTACAACGAAAAGACATGGCCGATCGCTTATCGCGGCAAAGAGCGTACTTACGATTTCGGTGGCGCTGTGTCCGATGTTCTGCCCTTGGACCGCGGAATTCCCGATGTCGACGATCCCGGCACCGGTTTCCTCTGGGACAACCTGGCCCGCCGCAACCTCACCTATCGCATCTATGGCGAGTTCGTCGAGGCGGTGTGGTGCCGGAGCGAGAAGGCGCAATCGCCGACGCAAGGGCCGCCGCCGGCGCATTCGGCCACGTGTCCGAATGCCGACGTCAAGAAAGGTGAGCCGCTGCCCGACAACCTTGGAAATCCGCGCGGGGCCCCAAGTCCGTGGCCATGGCCGTTTCCGTTGTTCAAAGAGGTGCGGCCGGGGAAACCAGCGTTGCGCGGCCACTACGATCCGAAGTTTCCCGACTTCAACACCGATTATCCCGACCAACTCCGCGCCGACGAATTCCTCCGCGAGTTCGATGAGTTTGTGAAAGCGAAGGGCACGGCGAAGGAGCTTCCGCAGTTCACGCTGCTCTATCTGCCCGACGACCACACCGGAGGCACGCGCCCCGGCAAGCCCACGCCGCAAGCCTCGGTTGCCGATAACGATCTCGCGCTCGGCCGTGTCGTCGATGCCGTTTCGCATAGTCCTTATTGGGACGACACCGCGATCTTCGTTGTGGAAGACGATGCTCAGAACGGAGCCGATCACATCGACGCCCATCGATCCATCGCCCTCGTCATCAGCAAGTATGCGCCGCACGCGCCGCAACCATTCGTCGATCGCAACTTCTACACCACGGTCAGCATGATTCACACCATGGAAGCTCTGCTCGGACTTCCCCCGATGAACCTGTTCGACGCGCACGCCCCGCTCATGGCGCCGCTCTTCTCCGGCGCGGGAACGCAGCCGCCCTACCAGGTTGACGACAAGAATCTGCGCAGCGGCCTGATCTATCGGATGAACGACAAGAAAGCTGTGGGCGCGAAAGAATCGTCGCAGATGAATTTTTCCAAGCCCGATGCCGTCGATACGAAAAAGTTAAACGCGATCCTTTGGCAGGATGCAAAAGGAGACGCGCCCATGCCGGTTACAAGGTAGTGGTGCTTTAGATTGCATACACCTTGCGGATCGTCAGGGAAGCCACGGAAGACAAGTAGGAACTACGGCAATCGTCCAGCACTATATTCGGCCTTAGCCCATGCCCAAGCTGACACTTCATCGGGGAAATCCATCACCAGTTCGTCCAGTGTACCAGGCGGCATTGGCTTTACAATTTCTACCCTACCTGTTGATGGATTGCGGTTGATGTAACGATTGAGCGGTATTCCATCAATGGACATATTTGATGAGAACGGCCCGGCTCCGGGCCTGTTCATGTGCCCTGTAGCATCTGTCATAACCTGAGGCTCCTTAACAGCGTCACTTATTCAATTTCTTGCAGTTTTGGCAGAGCCGATACCCAGCGGTCGTGTACACGCGTTCATTCAAGGGAATCTCACGTCCCGAAGGGCAATCATTGTTGTTGTGATACACACGTTTGCCGGGCGGCTTCTTCGTCTCGTTAACAGAGTGAAATACCGACATTTTATCGTTACCCTTTCTCCCTTTCGGGCTTGGATCACACATCCATATTAGCCGCATATTTAGCCGATTGAGAGGTAATTTCGAGAGTGAATCAGAAGGATCACCTGTAGGACTGTCCGGAGTATAATGGCGGGGAAAATCACTCCAAGACTCGGTTACAAGCCATTCACATTCTGAGCCGTAATCATGCGTTAGAATGCTCGGATGGCATCTCCGATCGAGTGCACCAACCTGCGCAAGACCTATGACGGCAAAGTCGAAGCCGTCCGCGGCCTTAGTCTGCGCATCGAGGCCGGAGAGTGCTTTGGCCTGCTCGGTCCGAACGGAGCAGGCAAGACCACCACCATCGAAATTCTCGAAGGCCTGCTCGCGCCCACTTCCGGAGAAGTCCGCATCTTCGGACACACCTGGTCCGACAACCCGCGCCAGTTGCGCGAGTGGATTGGTATCTCGCTCCAGGAAACGCGCCTGTCGGAAAAACTGACCGTCCGCGAAACCCTCGAACTCTTCGCCAGCTTCTACGACGAGCCGCGCCCCGCCGACGGCATCCTTGAAGAAATGCAACTCACCGAGAAATCCGATGCCTGGGTCGGCAAGCTTTCCGGAGGCCAGAAGCAGCGCCTGGCCGTCGCCACCGCTCTGGTCGGCAATCCGCGCATCCTTTTTCTCGACGAGCCCACCACCGGACTCGATCCGCAAAGCCGCCGCCAGCTCTGGGACATCGTTCGCACCTTCCAGAAAAAAGGTGGCACCGTCCTGCTCACCACTCACTACATGGACGAGGCCGAGCGCCTCTGCGACCGCCTGGCCATTGTCGATCACGGCCAGATCATCGCCGAAGGCACTCCCTCCGACCTTATCGACCGCCTGGGCGGCCATCACGTGGTCGAGTTCCAAGTTAGTAACAACGCCAGTAAGAACGCCAGTAAGAACGCCAACGCCGGCAACGGCGATCTCGACAGTGACAATCTCGAGCGCTGGCGCTCCCTGCCCAGCGTGGAGTCCGTTCGCCGCGAGGATTCGTCCGTCTGCCTAAGTGTCCGCGAGCCGCACCTCACCATCCCCGCGCTTCTGGATGTCGTAGCCAACGACGGTCATCAACTCGAACACCTGAGCACGCGCCAGGCCAGCCTCGAAGATGTGTTCGTGAAGCTCACCGGCCGCCACCTGCGAGAAGACTGAATGGCAACCACAGAAACCAACGCGCCCGCGCTCCACGCCGATAAGAATCGGCAGCCGCAGCCCATCCTCCCCGCACGCCGCAATGGCCGGTGGTCCGGATACCGTCACTTACTCTGGGCGCGCATACTCGAACTCAAACGCGAGCCCGAAGTCGTGTTCTGGGTCTTCATCTTTCCGCTGCTGCTGGCGGCAGGCTTGGGCATCGCCTTTCGCGACAAGCCCGCGGACATCACGTCGGTCGTCGTGATCGCGGGCGATGGCGCAGAGAAAACGCTGGCCATGCTTCAAAGCTCGTCCGATAAAAGCTCGCCCGACAAAGGCTCGTCCAGGAAAAACTCCACCATCCGAGCCGCCGTGCTCGATCGCGATGCCGCGCTCAAGGCCTTCCACTTCGGCAAGTTCGATCTGGCAATCGAGTCCAATCCCGACGGCAGTTACACTTACTATTACGATCCCGCGCGCCCGGAGAGCGTTCTCTCCCGCGCCGAAATCGACGCCACGCTGCAATCCGCCGCCGGACGCAAAGATGCGCTCCCGACTTCCTCCCAATCCTCCAGCGAGCCCGGCTCCCGCTACATCGACTTCCTGATCCCCGGACTGCTGGGCATGAACCTGATGAACTCCGGCATGTGGGGAGTAGGTTTCGCGCTGGTAGAAATGCGCCAGCGCAAACTGCTGAAGCGGTTCGTAGCCACTCCCATGCGCCGCAGCGATTTCCTGCTAGCCCTAACCAGCAGCCGCCTGGTGCTGATGGTGATTGAAGTAGGACTGCTCTTAGGTTTCGGCGTAGTGGTGTTTCACATGCCTTTGCAGGGATCGATCCTCTCGGTCATCCTGTTAGCTTCGCTGGGAGCGGTAGCCTTTGGCGGCGTAGGCCTTCTAACCGCATGCCGGGCGCAGAAAATCGAAAGCGTCTCCGGCCTCATCAACCTGGTCATGATGCCGATGTGGATCTTCTCCGGCGTCTTCTTTTCCTACGATAGATTTCCCGCCATAGCCCACCCCTTCATCAAAGCCCTCCCACTAACCGCGCTCAACGACGCACTAAGAGCCACCATATTAGAAGGCGCGACGCTAGGTTCTCAATCCGGACGCCTGCTAGTCCTAGCAATCTGGGGCGGAGTTTCGTTCATCCTAGCGTTGCGCTGGTTTCGCTGGACGTAGAGTAGCTGACGCGGGCCTTACGCCTTCGCCTTCTTATACTCGTCAAACGCATCCAAAAACCGGTCAATATCCTGCCTCGACAGGTAGTAAGGCGTGGACAGCCGCAGCTTGTGCGGGTCGCCTCCCCGGATGCGAATTTTCTTTTCCTTCCACAACCAGTTTTCCAAATCCACCCGGACAAGCGGCGGCACATTTACGGTCGCAATCGCGCAGCGCATCGCGGGATCCGGAGAAGTCCACGACACCGCGCCGCGTTTGATCATCGCCGCCAGAATGTAGTCGCAGAGCTGGCGGTGCCGGCGTTCGATCCGATCCATTCCGATGTCGTTGGCCAGTTGAATCGAGGCGCGCAATCCCCACAGGGCGGGCACGTTCGAACTGCCGATGCGCTGGAAGCGTTCGGCGCGAAGCTTCACGTCGTCCCAGCCCTCGGTGGCGATCGTGTTCCACACGCGGTCGATCATTTCGTCGCGCACAAAAAGAAATCCCGAGCCTTTAGGCGCCTGCAGCCACTTGTGCGGGCTCGATGAATACAGGTCGCAGCCCAACTCGTGCAGGTTCAGCCGCATCATTCCCGGAACGTGCGCGCCATCGACTGCGGAAATAATTCCCTTGCTGCGAGCCAGCGCGCAAAGCTCCCTGGCCGGCAGCACCACTCCAGAGAACGTGGGGATGTGGCTGAAGAACAAGACTCGCGTACGCGCAGTAATGGCGGCGCTGACGAGATCCAACACCTGCGCAGGATTTATAACCGGCCTTGGCAGCGTGATCTTCTTCACCACGATCCCGTAGCGCTTGGCCCGCAAATTCCACGGGTGCTCGCCTCCGGGATGCTCCTGGTCGGTCATGAGCACTTCATCGCCCGCCTTCAGATCGATGCCGTTCGCGATGTAGCTATTGGCCTCGGTGGCGTTTCTGAGAAGCGCGATCTCGTCGCGATCGCAGCCGACAAACGCCGCCAGCGGATCGCGAAACTGATTCCACGCCGCGTATCCCCAGATCGGATAGTCCTCGGGATCGGCCTCGTTCAGCTTCTCGCACGCCTCATAGCCTTCAAACACCGCGCGCAGCACGGGAGCCGGGCTCGACCCCACGGTGCCGTTATTCAGGTAGACTTCGTCCGCGGGAATCAGAAACTGCTGGCGCAGTTCGCGCCAGTAGGCGTCTTCGTTCGAATCGAAAAGGGAGCGAGCCGGCAGCTTCGATGGCAGCGACTCCAGTTGCGCCCACAAATTCCCGCGCCAGGCCAGGCCGGCGCCCACCGCGAGCGACGAAGCGAAAGACGACGATAAAAAGCTGCGACGGTTCAGCATGCAGGGTTCCACCTTTCTAAAACGCGCCATAGTACACCGCCGGCCAGAAAAAGGGAAAGGGATCTCGAGATACGAGCTGCTCAGCCCCAGCCAAAGCCGCTGGAAGGGCGGGATCGCGCAAGGGCGCCCCAACAGCAGTTGTTTCCTCACTTCTTACTTTTATGTACTTTCGCTCGAGCACCCGCAGGCGCTTTCCTCTTTAACTTGGCCTGATTGTAATCAACGGCGGCACGGACAAGATTTTTTAGAGCACGCTCATTGATCTTATCGCCCTCGAAAAGATCGATCGCCCGCCACTGGTTGCCTCCGAGGCCCGCGTTGAACAGCTTGTCAGGATCCGGAAGGCTCGCCCCGTGGGCAAAGGTAAGCTTCACCTTATCTTTGTGCGCGTTGCCAACCGCGATGATTCCGTCGCGCGACCACACTGGGCTTCCCATCCACTTCCATTCCTCGATGATCTCCCGGTCGGCCTCAAGGATGCTCTTGCGGACGCTGGCCAGCGTTTTGCCGCGCCAGTCCGTGAGTCCTGCGATCAGTTGGTCAATACGTTCCGGTGGATTCATTGGTTCTCTATGCCTCCAAATTCTTGTCGCATTTTCATGCGAGTAGTTTTACTCGGCAAGCTTTCCCGATCTGATCGAAAGATATTTCTTGCAGTGGCTGATGCGGCCATGATGTTACTCCATGGACTTATCCATTCGCGACTTTTGCGCCGCCCTGGGCGTCCAACCAGGGGCCTCGACGCCGAACTGCTTTGAATATTCGGCGACCAATCGCTGCCAACCCGCGAACTTCATGGCGTCGACGCCTGCGATAGTTCCAATCGGCGTGCCCGCGAGGAACCGATCCAGCACGTCGAAGCAGATGTGCCAGCCCGCCGCGCCCCACGAGATGAAGCGGCGATCGATGCTGTGCCACAGCGTCAGGCGCGTGCCGCCACCAAGGGCTTCGAGTTCCCACCGAATATCGCTGTACTCGAGCACCTTGGGAGCGTCGGCTCGCGTCACTCTAGTTTCCTGCGGCGTGGGCGCTCCCACCCAGGTGAGCTTCACCGTGGTTCCCACCGTGCCCAGGCTGCCATCGACCACAAAGGGAGCCCACTCCCGCAGATGCGCCGGGTCGGTTATCGCCTCCCAAACTTTCTCCGGCGAGTGGCGCAGATCGCGGACGAGAATGAGCGTCCACTTATTGCCTTCCTTTCGTACCTGCGCCCCGCTCGCCGGACCTGGTTCGTACTGCGCGAGATCGGTCACTCTCTCCTCCTTAGCTTGACCAGCGTGCCAGCTGGGTGAGTTGGATGAGGTTGCCGCAGGTGTCCTTCACCATCGCAATGGTCGAGCCGGTCACGTCCGTGGGCGGCATCGTGAACTCGGCGCCCCGGGCCTTGATCCGCTCGTAGTCGCCCTTGATGTCGTCGGTGAAGAACATGGCTGCGGGCTGATTCTGTTGAAACATCGCCTGCTGATACGCTTTCGCCGCGGGGTTGTTATTCAGCGCCAGCTGCAACTCAGTGCCGTCCGGTTCCTCGGGCGAGGCCACGGTCAGCCAGCGGTGCGGGCCGTTGCTGAAATCGGACTTCTTGGCAAAGCCCAGTACGTCGGTATAGAAATTCAGGGCCTTGGCCTGGTCGTCCACATAGATGCTGGTCACTTTGATTTTCATTTCGTTTCTCCTTTGTGATGTCGCGGTTTGGGCCGCGTTGTCTTTCTTGCTTTCTTTTTCGTCGATGTTGGCTTCTTTGCTGTTGACGGATCCATGCGGTCGAGGTGGCGTTCGAGAGCATCCACGTGAGCCGACCAGAACCGCCGGAACTGAGCCAGCCAGCCATCCATCTCCTGAAATGGTTCGGGTTTCAGCCGGTAGAGACGGCGCTGTGCGTCCACTGTGGATTCCACGAAACCGGCCTCGCGCAGCACCCGCAGGTGCTTCGACACGGCCGGCTGCGACATCCGAAGCTCCCGCTCGATCTCTCCCACCGACTGTTGGGACGAGACCAGCAGGCTCAATATCGCGCGCCGATTCGGCTCCGCAATGATTTCGAACACAGATTCCATTCCTTGTGTATACTCCATAGAGCATATACGTGTCAAGGCATATTTAGGGCCGAGGCAACGGACGGGTGGCCCAGCCAACTTTTGGCTTGAGTCGGGACGAAGCCCTATCGCGAAGCGAAGGGCGGGCTCGCGGGATCGCGGCGCCGGACGGTGGGATAGACTCCCTGCTTTTCGCGTCTGGCTGCTGTCCAGTGCGATTCGATCTCGACCACTCCCTCTTCTCCGGTCAGATAGTGACGGAAGCTGCTCCACAGCCAGTCTTCCGCACCGCGCCTGCCAGAAGGGTTGTAGATGAACATCCCCGCCCTTCGCTTCGCGACAGGACGGTCCACCCACCGCACAATCAGAACGCAAACCTGAGCGAGAACTGAATCTCGCGCGGGGTTCCCGAGCCCACCGGGGTTATCGGCGATACGATGGCCGTGTTCAAGTTCACTGTAGTGATGATGCTGCCGAACCCGGTTGGACAGCCCGTAGGATTTGAGGCCGTAACGTCACACGTAGCCGTCGGCGGACCTAACTGCGGGTGATTAAAGATGTTGAAGAATTCAGCACGGAACTGCATCCCCACCCGCTCCGTTAGCGGAATGTGTTTCGCCAAACCCATGTCGACCTGCCAGGTGCCCGGTCCGCGAACGAGGTCGCGCGGCGCGGTGCCGAATTCCCCAGCCGGGTAAGCAAATGCGGCGGGATTGATCCACTCCGCGATGGTTCTGCCTCCTGGCGGAGTGAGAGAAACGCCCGGAACCAGATCGGGACGCTCCGTACCGTAGGCCCCATCCGGCGCGGTGTAATCGCTCGCCAGCACATTCACCGGGAAGCCGGTGCGAGCCAGGGCGGTGGTCGTCAGTTCCCAATTGCCCGCGATCGCGCCTGCAATCCCGCCGTTGTTCAGCATAGGCTTGCCCTGGCCAAAGGGCAGTTGGTAGACCGCATTGGCATTGAACACATGGCGGGCATCCCAGGCGCCGCTGGCGGTATCACAGGTCTGGCACAACGGATTCTGCGGCTGTATTTCGTCGCCATCGCCGCTGCCGTTGGAGCCGTTGTCGATCTCGTGCGACCAGGTGTAATTGGCCGCCACCAGGAAGCCGTGGGAGTACGAACGCCGCAACCCCACCGAGAGACCGTTATAGGTGCTCATGCCGGTTGAGCCGCGCCAGTTGATGGCGGCAGCAAAGGCTGGGTATTGCAGAGTCGTGTAGGTCGGAGGGAGGTACAGGTTCACCGCGTTCTGCTCCAGCAGATGCACGCCGTGGCTTCCCAGGTAGGAGAACGTGCTTACGAAGCCGGCAGGCAGTTCCTGCTGCACCGAGAAACTCCACTGCTCGACATGGGAGTCCTTGCGGTTCCGTTGCTCCGCGTTCGGCGTGGGCAGGCTGCCGGGGCCGGTAAAATCGACCGGATACGAACCGCCCGTCACCGTATAGGAGGGCACTTCGTTTTTGGCGGGCAGATTCTGATCGTCCAACTGTCCGTCTTCGTGGTAGATGCCGAATCCGCCTCGAATCACCGTCGGACCGCCTTTCCGCGGCGACCAGGCAAAACCCACACGAGGATCGACATCGCCATAGTTCTGCTGGCCGAAGCTGGCGCCCACGCCGCAGTATCCCTGCGCCCCGCAGCTGTCGAAATCGAACGGGTTGGCCAGCCCTTGCGCCTCGCTGAAGAGCTCGAAAACGGTGTAGCGCACGCCTAGGTTGAGGGTGAGATTGGGCAGCGCTTTGTACTCGTCCTGCGCGTAGCCGGAGTAATCGTTCTTGCGCAAGTGGTTGACCGGCAAGGCGCCCGTCAGGCTGGCTTTTTGCACTAGATTATTCGCCAGGTTCTCGATCGTGGAAAACGTAATTTTTCCATGTTCGCTGGAACTCTGATTCAATTGAATGCGGCGGATCTCCGCTCCAAACTTGAAGGTATGCCGGCCATGAACCCACGTCAGATTGTCGATTCCGGAAAATGAGTTGCCCACGTAGATGGCGTCTTCAGCGACGTTCTGCGTAACGAATCCCGGGCCAGCATCGTCATGGCCGATCGCAATAGAATAGAGGATGCCGGTTTTGTTGAGGTTGTAAGTGTTGGAGGTCGCGCGATTGAATCCAAACTTGGCCTCATTCACCAGGTTGGGACTGAAGATGTGCAGCAATTCGAGCGCGCCATTGACCGGCGTGGACACCCTCTGCTGCAAGTCCGTGGCGGCAGCCGAAGCCGGCTGCGTATTCACTGACCGGTCGTAATTGAAGCGCATGAAGGCCGTGGTCTTTGCCGAGAAATGCTGGTCGAGGCGCAGCATCGCCGAATTTTCGTTGACCACCTGAGTGCATGCGCAGGTCAGCAGGTCGATGTCCGGGTCGCTGGTCGAGGTTTCAATTGTGTTTGGACCTGCTCCCGGGTAGGCACTGATGATCGGGTAGATCGGCGACGAGGCCGGAACGGTTGCAATCAGCGCCGGGCTCGGCACGTCGCCGCTCACCGGATAGCCCCAGCGTTGCCGGTAGGCTTCCGAAGCGAGGTAGAAGAAAGTCTTGTCGCGCTTGATGGGGCCACCCACCGATCCGCCGAACTGATTCAGCCGAAGCGGCTGCTGCGTTTCGCCGTTCGAGGCCCATCCTGGCACGGCCGCGTCAAAAACGTTATTGCGCAAGTACTCGAACAGGTTCCCGTGGAAGCGGTTTGTGCCCGAAGGCGAGGTAACATTCAGTTGAGCGCCGCCCGTCGCGCCTTCCTCGGCGGATGCCATCAGCGAATCGACGCGGAACTCCGAGATCGCGTCCAGTGGAATGGCGAGCCGCGCCCAGGCGCGCTGCGTCTGATTCACGATGTTGGTTGCGTCAACGCCGTCATAGGTGAAGTTGCTGTCGTCGAGACCCCTTCCGGCGAACCGGACCGACCGCTGGTTGCTGCCACCGGTGTCGATGGCGCCGGGGATGTATGCCGTCAACTGCGACCAGTCGCGGCCGTTCAGCGGCAATTCATCCGCCTGCTTGCTCTCGATCAAACCGGTCACCGCGCTGGTGTTGCGGTCGATCAGCGCCGAACTGGACGAAACCTCCACCTTCTGCTGACCGCCGGATACCTGCAGCGTGGCATCAAGAGTTCGCGTGCGGCCGATGACCTCCTCGACATCAACGAAGGTGAGCGTTCTGAACCCCTCGTGTTCGAACGTGATCGTATAAACCCCGAGCGGCAACTCGGGAATGTCATAGGTCCCGCTGGAAGAGGACGTGGCTTCCCGCCGCAGTCCGGTAGCGGTTTGGACGGCAGTGATGTGCGTCTGCGGCAAAATCCGCCCGGAGGGATCGGTGACCGTGCCGTTCAATCCCGCGCGGTCCACCTGCGCCGACGAAAGGGACGCTAACACTAATGTGACCAAAATGCTGCCGGCGGCCAGAGAATTGACCGCTGGAAATCTCCTGGTTGGCGGGAGGATGGTTTTAAGAATGTGGGTAAAAAGCAGAGAGGCAGGGCATCCATCTAGCTTCATCGGTTTATCATCCTTCGCACAAGTATCAATCTGCGTCATACTCAGAATATAAGACGATAGCCGCAGATTGTTAATCGTGCGTCACACCAACGTGAATGCCCTGAGAAAAAACCGACTATTGGCGATAATCGGTTTTGGCGGGGCCATTTTAACGGGGAAGTATAACGCGGGCTTGTCTCTTAACATCGACCGCAATATCGTAGTACCGCGCCCGCCAGAAGGCTTGCGGCTGAACATTCCCGCGATATGGCGGCCCACCCGCCAGTTTTCCGCTACTTGCCGGTCGCAGTTGGTTTCAGGACCGCCGTATTCCGCTCGTCCGTGGCGATCATGCGGTAGAACTTTTTCAGCTCGTCCATTTTGCCGACAGGAACGCTCAACTCCTTAATTTCCAGGCTGCGCGTGTAATGCAAGACGTTCCCGCTTGCTTCGGTCTTGCTGTGATAGCTGCCAAAGCTGTAATCCATATCCATCGGAGGCGGCAGCTCGTCCACTTCATAGCCTGGCGGCAGCGCGATATCGAAACTGTCGGTGTCCCGCGACGGCCCTTCGAATTCGAGCGGGAACTTTCGCGGCTCCTTCGTCTCCAGCACGCTCCACGACTTGCTTCCCAGCACCCGCGGCCGCACCAGCAGCAGATTGCCCGCAGTTTTTGCGTAGTTGCGGGACTCGAAAGAATAGTTGAAGCCGAAGGGCTGATCCGTACGCTCGAAGTTGACCACGCTCGCTTTCACAATTTGAAAACTGGGAAGCGATCCCGCTAGAAGGTCTTCGATCGGTTTGATCCTGTCCGCATTCTTCGTTACCGTACGGAAACGCCACCGCTCGTACGCAGCTCGATCTCCCAGCCGTACTTCTTCGACATCTCCCTTCAACTTCCCGTTGGCGTCGAGCGTCAGCTTGCCCACACGCTGAATACTGTTCATCGCCGACGGCTGTTGCGGCAACTCGACCAACTCGCCGCCCTCGGGCGTCACCAGCAAGCCGTAATTCGCTTGAAGATATCCTCCGATCTGCCCAAAGGGAGTTATCTCGTTGGTCGGGTCGAAAAACAGAATCCTTCCCAGCTTGGGATGCTGCATTACAGCAATCAGGGACGGGTCCTTTACGTCATCCGGCAATTTGATCGCAAGAATCACGTGGTTAAACCCGTTGTGAGCCGGCATCTCACGCGTGACCACGCCCCGTTGCGCGTTGATTACTAGCTGCCAGGAGTCGACGCCAATCTGGCGCAGCATGGTGCGCATCAGGGTCGCTTTGTCTTTGCAATCTCCGTAGCGGTGCGAGAAAACATCGGAAGCGGCATGGGGTTGCCAGCCACCGATGCCCAGTTCGATCGCGACATAACGAATGTCGTGCTGCACGAAGGCGGCGATGGCTTGCATCTTGGCTAGCAGTGAAGTCTGTCCCGCCGTCAAAACGTTTACCTCTTGCTTGATCGCTTCAGACGCGTCCATCTGTCCGCTAATCAGGTTTTCGTACCAACTCCCCATGCTCTGCCAGTTGGCGAACTCATTCTTTCGCGACGTCCCGCCCGCTGGAAGAGATGACACGATCATCCGGCCCGCCACACCACTCAGCGGCGGCATGTCCGGCTCGTGCCTGATACCTTTCACGTCGCTGAGCACCCATTGCGACACATTGCCGCCCCCTCCGGTTGGTTTCACCTCCGGATAAGAAAGCCAGGAGGCCTTGTACTCCCAGCCGGGAGGAAGTTGCAGCGAATAATGGCTCTCGCGCACCGGATCGGTTCCCTGGAAGTACCAAATGTCCTGCAACCAGAAGGGCCGCTCCTCCACTTCATATTCGTAGCCAACGATGTTTCCCACATCAGGCGCCGGAATGCGAAGCACTCTGTACTTTGTATCCTCGACCAAATAACCACCTTCAATCGGTGCCGCCACATCGATAGCGTCCTTCTCCTTCACCTCGTAATCTTTGCCTTGTGCCGGGATACACCAGCCATGCAGACTTGTGATCTTCCGGTTTGGATTGAAGTAGACAAGCACCGTGCCATGGTCCCGTCCTTCGGGCCGCAAAATCTTGTAAGCTTCGCGCACGTGTGTCTTGATTTTATCGGCCGACAGAACGGTCACATTGGTCTCGGAATACAACAGCACCGCGTCGGTCTTCTCGTCATAGGCAGGCAATGGGGCACCAGCCAGTGAGTGCATCCACTGCGGAGCTTCCCCACCGGCCGCCACCCGCGGCACAACTGCTACGACCAATAGAGTGCAAATGCAAAATGCCAGGGCGCGGCGATCAGTTCCTCGCATGTATTTCGCCCGGCTGCACGACAATTTGCTCCCCATCGGCAGTCCTCACTCCCTGAAAGAAATTGCGCAACGCCGCGTAATACTTCTGCTCGATCAGCGTAACGTTGACCGTTAACTTTCGCATTAGCCGAAATGTCCCGGGACCTTGTTCGACCTTCAAGTTGAATGCGATAGCCTTCGTGTCCTGTTCGCGCGGCTTCGGCACGCTATTCACCTGCCACCCTGGAGCAAACTCGATAGTTACATCCTCCTCTTTTACGTAGGGATGAGCGAAACAAATAGGATGCACACGGTTGGCATGTTCAAACAATCCATTCTCGACAGCCGTAAAGATCGCAGCAGGAACCACGGTCCGCCGGCCCGCGCTCGCGGCCCAACCCGGAATCTTCAAATCAAATTCGGCAACGAGCGGCGTTTCCGAGCTGGTCCAGTCTGGCTTGTTGGTCAGCACTGCCTCTGCCGCCACCGGAATCTGATCCGTCAGCGATTCCTCCAGAAACTTCTTCCGATCCACTTCGTCTGCGTTCAACTCCTCCAACCGCGCGGACATCGCTTCCGAGCCGGTGTAAGTTACAGTTATTTTCCCCTCGAGGTCACCCGTTTCCGAGAGATTCAGTTTCCCCACCCGTTCGATCCGCGACTCCGAAGCTTGCGGGAGCGTTGTCTGAATCCAGTCTCCGCCGTCCTTATCTAGCCGCAACCCCATCACGCCCGTCTCCGACCAGGTCAGCATCCCAAATGGCGTGAAGGCAATGCCTGGATCGAAGTAGAGATCTCTGCCATTCAGCTTCACGAGCGCAACGTTGTTACCTAATTTCGCGCTTTGCCTCGTAACCGGATTAAAGAGATATCTTCCGCGGTCCGAAACCCAGCACCCGTAGGTTTCAAAACCAGCGGCACGCGCCAATCCCACAAACAACCACGTTAGCTGAATGCCGGTCCCGTAGCCCCGCTTCCAAACGTCCTCTACGTTCTCGTCCCACTTCTCTTTTCCACGCTTTTGTTCCTGTTCGGTTTTCTTGATCTCGTAGGACGTGTTACGGATCTGCTGCACCCGGTCATAGATTTTTCGCAGCTTCACCTCTGGCGGGTCGCTCGGCGAAACAATCTGCGCTACCGCCTGCTCCATGGCCTTTCGCTTTCCCACGTAGCCTTCCAACCAACCGTTCCACGTTTTTCCGACCGCCTTCCAGTAACGGGCTTGGTCTTGCTCGACGACAGCTCCTTCATAGATAAAATCCACGCGCGACTTCAATTCGTCAGGAGGAGGCATGTACTCCTCGGTCTGGAAGGCCGGTATGTTGTTCGCTTCCATCCGCACGAGGTGATCGGGCGCCTGTTTGGGAGGGTCGGTGCCGGCAGGCAGGGTGTTCCAACTCCAGCGCAGCGAAGGGTAATAGATGTTGTCGGTGGGTTTCAGCGAGAATCGTGCTTCTCTTGTGAACAGCTGGTCGCTGAGGAGCCAAACAGAATCGCTGAAACGGTATTCATGGAAATCCCTCGTGTAGGAATATTCGATGATGCTTCCTACCTGCACATCGCTAAGGGTGAAAGTCTTGGCCAGATACTTGATCTGCCGCCCTTCGAACTTCCCTTTGACCAAATTCTTGTCAAAAACCTTGCCACCGAAGTCTGCAATCGAGCCGTTTGGCCGGATGGTCCGGGCCTGCACGTGCACGATGTTCTCATTCTCTTTCGAGAACGGGATCTCGACATCGGCATACTTCCGGCCCTCTTCGGTCAGGATCTTGATGCGAACGTAATGGTCCTCATGCGGGGTGTGGATATTGTCATCCTGGTCCACCTGCCGGTACAAAATGATCGCGGGGGCTCCCGGGGCCAGGGGTTCGCTCGTCATCTTCAGCTCATCGGGCGAAACCGGCTGGAAGCCAATACCCGCCTTTGCGTGCTGCGTTGCCAACATGCAGACCGCAAGCCCTAACACCACCCACTTGCCTAACCGGAACATAGTAACTGGCATCTCCTTATTTGGATTGCCAAGCGGTCAGTATTGTACTCCCAGTTGCCTCCTTTCTCGTCAATCTGGCGCCGTTTCCCTGGTTGTTCTCCACGTAGGCATACAGGTTCAGACTCTGCGGGTTGCCAAAGTTGGCGTAGGGCCACCCACCTTCGCTTCGCGATAGGACGGGCCATCCGCCACCAAATCATGACAGTGTAATAATTACAGTGTAATAATTACCCGCTTGTGTCTATTTAACCACAAACGACCCTGAGCGTTATCAACAACTTAAAACCACCGCCTGCGGCAATGTAATATTTACATGGGCCAGTTTCGAGGTGTTTACCGGGGAATGTATGGATATAGATGTAAGTACAATATAGCCAGCACAAAGTGTTCCACGTGGAACACTTTTCCAAAATGTTCGCCTAAGAACTAACCCTCCGACAACTTTCTTACTGCCTTGGCAATCTCCGGCAGCTTGGCGTAGGCGGCGCAGCACTTCAGCCACAACCTGTGGTCGATGGCGGGAGCGCCGCTGACCATGGCTCCGGCGGGAACGTCGTGCGGGATGCCGCTTTGCGCGATGGCGATGGCCCCGTCTCCGATCTTGACGTGGCCGGAGACGCCGACTTGCCCGGCCAGAATCACGTTGTTGCCCACGTCGGTGGTGCCGGCCAGGCCGACCTGGGCGCAGAGCAGCGTGTCGTGGCCAATCGTGCAACTGTGGCCGACTTGAACCAGGTTGTCGATTTTCGCGCCGCGTCCAATGCGGGTTTCGCCAATGCTGGCGCGGTCGATGCAGGCATTGGCCTGGATCTCAGCGTCGCTCTCAACCACCACGTTGCCGGACTGGACGATCTTATGCCAGCGCCCGTCTTCTTCATTCTTGGCGAAGCCAAATCCGTCGGAGCCAACAATGGCGCCATTCTGCAGCAGCACGTTGTCCCCGAGTCGGCAGAATTCTCGGACCACGGCATGGGCGTGCGCGAAGAAATTGTTGCCTATGGTTACGCCGCGATAGATGACTACGTGGGCTAGCAGAACGGCGTTATCTCCGATGACGGCGTCTTCGTCGATCACTACGTAAGGGCCCACGTGCGCGTTCTTGCCTAGCTTGGCCTTGGGATGAACTACTGCGGTGGGATGGATTCCGGGGGCGTAGCTTGGCGGCTGGTAGAAAAGTTCGATGGCCTTCGCCCAGGCTAGATACGGGTTCTTGCTGCGCAGCATCCCCGTGGAGAGGGCGGGGAAACTCTCGGCGACGATCACCGCCGAGGCCTTGGTGGTCTTCGCGGCAGCGTTGTACTTGGGGTTGGACACGAAGGTGAGCTGGCCGGGACCAGCGTGTTCGATGCCGGCGACGCCGGTGATTTCGGTTTCGGGAGAGGCGTTGTCGAGGCGAGCGTCTAGGGCGGTAGCAATGTCGGATAGTTTCATGGCGGTGTCTCGGAGAAATTGTAGCGGAAGTGGGGCGCAGGCAACTGCCGAGATGCGCTCGGCTTGGACGGGCGAGGGCGCCCGTCCCTAACACGAGCTACTGCTCGAACAGCGTGACCTGCCTGGCATCGGGTTGCCCACCTTTGCGGCGGCGGTTTGCTGCGCCGATTACCGCTAGCACCGTCACCGACGTCAGCGCCAGGCGGGGCACGAACACCCGCTGTGTGTTCGAGCGCAGATCGGGAGGGTTCATCAGGAATCCTTCGGCGGGATTTTGCGTGAGGTCGTTGGGCAGGATGCCCTCAATCACTTCGCTGTCCTTGAACTTGAGGCGCACCCACAGGCCTTCGGTGCGCGGGCGGGTGGTGAAGGTCTTGCGGAGCATCAGGTCGCTGTCGGAAAACTCACGGACAAAATAAACGGCCTTGATATCGCGCAGGTCGATGGCGACAACGTTGCCGGAAGTGTTGAGCAGTTCGAGCTTGCCATCCACGACAAAGTCGGCGGGAGCGACGTAACCACTGACCGAGTCGCGGTCCTGTTTCCGCACGATCACTTTCTTGTGGGTCGAAGGCATGGGGTTGGGGGGCTTTCAAAGTTTCGGCACTCCCACTCATTCGCAAAAAACGCGAACGAGTGGGACACCCGCAGCGATGGAAGCTCCAGATGCGATTCTCGCACTTTCCCGATAAATTCGGACAGTTTGTGCCTTCGCAGTAGCCAAACGGTAAACGTTGTGTTATTTTTTGTAGTTTACTGAAATTGCAAGTTTGCGGTATAAGTCTAATGTCTAGAGGGAGTTAGATTCCGTGGGCCGGCAGCGGGTGAAGTTTCGGCCTGCTCCCACTGTGGAAATCCTGTGAAAAACGCCCCGGCCGAGCCCAGCGAAGGGCCACCGCAAGGCGACTAGGAAGGCATGGCCGATTACATATACATGCTGGAAACCCGGCTCTCGCCGGACCAACAGAAGGCAGTCACCCTCGTCCTAGACTCCGCCAAAGCGGCGGGGATGAATCTATATCTTACCGGCGGCGCCATCCGCGACCTCATCACCGGCTTTCCCATCCGCGATCTGGATTTCACGGTTCAGGGCAACGCGCTCAAACTGCAGAAAGATCTGGAGCGCGCGGGAGCGGTGGTGGGCGACGCCGACGGCGAGACGCGGACGCTGCTGCTGACGCTGCCTGGTGGCGTTCGCGCCGAGATTGCGATGGCGCGCTCGGAGCGCTATGACAAGCAAGGCAAGCCTCCGCAGATGGCTCCGTCCACGATCATTGAAGATCTTCGCCGCCGCGATTTCACCGTGAACGCGATGGCGCTGTCGCTGAATGAAGGATCGCGCGGGCTGTTGATGGATCCGTTCAACGGTGCGGCCGACATCGAAGCTAAAGTGATCCGCGTGCTGCACAACTACGCGTTTCTCGAAGATCCGTCGCGGATGATCCGCGCCACGCGCTTTACCACGCGCTTTCACTGGCCGCTCGAGGAGCGGACCCAGGCGCGTTATGAAGCGGGGAAAGAAAACGGTTACATCGAGTATATCCGGAGTTCGAGCATCGGATACGAGATCGAACAGTTGGCTTACGAGGACGATCCGCACGGCGTTCTGAAGGCGTACGAAAAAGAGGGATGGCTGAAAGTGCTGAATCCGCGCTGGAGCACGGCCAAAGTGGACACGGCCGGATTGGGCGCGCTGATGAAGACCCGGCAGCAAATGAACGAGCTGGGCTATACGCCGGAGGTTGCGCCCTTGGTGCTTCATTTCCTGACCGAGCGGCTGGGCGAAAAGGATATTGCGGATTTGCGCCGGGCGATTCCGCGCAAGGATCTGGTCGAGGCATGGAAGGATCTGGATTCGAACGCCCACAGCCTCGCCAAGCGTTTGACCGGCAAGGAAGCGGCCACACCGTCGCGGACGTGGCGATTGCTGTCGTCGGCGCGTCCCGAGATGATTCTATTTCTTGCCATCACGGCGCGGCAGCAGGCGGTGGCGCAGAAGATCAAGAATTTCTTCACCAAGTGGCGGCAGGTGCAGCAGAAGATTCCGCTGCCGGAGATGACGGAACTCCACATCACGCCGCAGATGCCGGCGTATCCGAAGATCGCGAACGATGTGTACATGCTGTTGTTGGATGGCAAGCTGCGTTCGCGGACGGAGACGCTGAAATTTCTGAAGCCGCTGGCGCCGCCACCTCCGCCGGCACCACCACCTCCATCCGCCAAGCGGGGCAGAGGAGCCAAGGCTGCTGCCGCTGCTGCGATTGCCGCAGCGGCGACCGGCAAGCTGGGTGCTAAGGGGAAAGGAAAAGTTGCGGCGGCCCCGGCAACAGCGGTCTCCCCGATCCAGGTGAGGCAGAAAGACAAGTCTGCCCCGGCGGCGAAGCCTGTAGTGACGGCGAAGCCTGTGGTTCCTGCAAAGCTAGCGAAGCCCGCCGCAGCCGCCAAGGTCAGGAAGCCAGCCAAGGCTCCTGCCGTGAAGAAGCCGGGCAAACCTGCCAAGACCAGGAAACCGGCCGCTAAGAAGAAGGCAAAAGCCAAAGCCAAGCCGAAGAAAAGGGGCAAATAAGGCGGTTTTGGGCTGCGGTGAACTTCGGCCATGGGCTTCATTCTCCGGCGGCCGAGCGCATTTTTCTTCGCCGGGAAACAAGTCAAACTGCGCTATAATGTGGGCATGTGGCGCTGGTTGTCGATAGCGGCGTTTAGCCTGATTTTGCTCACGCTGCCGGTGTGGGCACAACGGCACGGCGGCGGTGGCGGCGGTGCCCATTTCGCCTCGCGTGGCGGGTCTGCCATACACTCCTCCGGGTCGTTTCACAGCGGAAGCTTTAGTCACAGCTCCGGCATTCGTATTCGGACTGGGAACCCCTACCACAATTATCGGGCCTTCTCCGGGCGACGGAGCTATTACCCGTACGTGGGATATTATCCCTACGGCTATTACGGCTGGTCTGCAGATCCTCTTTACGACACTGGCGATCAGGATTCGTATGCGGACGAATATCGCCCCGCCCCCTACCGCGAGGACGAAGGATTGCAGCGCGATGTCGAAGCGTTGAACGGAAAAGTCGACCGGCTGCAAGCGGATTTGGAAGCGCGCAATCGTCCGAAGCCAGATGCGGAACCGGCGACAGCGCTGGTTTTCCGCGATCAGCATGTGGAAGAAGTGCGGAATTATGCGATCGCCGGTGGAACGCTCTGGGTGCTCAACGAGCAAGCCGCAAAGAAAATCCCACTCGCCCAGCTCGATATTCCTGCCACAGTCAAGATGAATGACGATCGCGGCGTGGATTTTCAGGTGCCGAGATAGCGCCGTCATTCCGCGACGATGCCCCGCGAAATTGCACCGCTTTCTGGCATTGCGCGAATTTCTCCAGCCGGTAGAATGAATCCGATCCGCTAAAAGCCGAGAGCCAAGAGCTAAGCTACTGACCATCAGTTAGGCGTGCGAGACGTCACGGCATTCGGAGATCACCCAATGAAGACAACTCTTACAATCTTCGCTTTGATTGTCATGGTTTCATTCTCAGTTTCAGCGCAACAACCAGCAAGTCAAGATCCCTTACTTGATCGTCTGACCGGCAATTGGATCCTACAGGGCACGATTGCGGGACACGAGACGACGCACGACATTGAGGCCGAGTGGCTGCTCAGGCATGAATACGTACGGCTGCACGAAACGTCGCGCGAGAAGAATGCCCAGGGCCAGGCCGCGCATGAAGCGATCATTTTCATCGAGTGGGACGCATCGTCGAGCGAATATCAATGCCTGTGGCTTGATTCGACCGGCGGTGGCGGCCTCTCAGCGCAGGCCATCGGCCATGGGAAACGTAGCGGCGACGAAATCGCGTTCCTGTTCAAGGACAAAGACAGCAGTATCCACAACACTTTCGCATACAGCAAAACCACCGACACATGGCAGTGGTTTATCGATAACGAGGCCGGCGGCAAAGTGTCGGAATTCGCGCGGGTGAAACTCACCAGGAAATAGGAACCTAAGAGCTGCATGAGCCAAAACCAATTCGTTCACCTGCATCTGCATAGCGATTATTCTCTGCTTGACGGCGCTTGCGACGTTGAGAAACTCGTTGACCGCGTCCACGAACTCGGCATGCCCGCCGTGGCCATGACCGACCACGGCAACATTTTTGGCGCGGTGCATTTTGTAAATGCCGCGAACAGGCTCGGCGTCAAACCGATTGTGGGATGCGAACTCTACATCTGCAAGAAGGACGATCACGTCATTGCGCGCACTCCGCCCGATGGCGACACCTATAACCACCTGCTGGTGCTCGCCGAAAACGAAGAAGGATACCGCAACCTGGTGAAGATCACGTCGGAAGCCTCGCTGCACGGCTTCTACTACAAGCCGCGGGTGAGCAAGAAATTCCTCGCCGAGCATGCGAAGGGGCTGATCGGGCTTTCCGGATGCCTGAAGGGCGAAGTAGCCGAGCGGCTGATGGAAGGAAATTACGACGCGGCGCGCTCGGCAGCCGGATTCTACCGCGACCTCTTCGGCAAAGAAAACTTTTTCCTTGAGATTCAGGATCAGGGCCTCGAAATGGAGCACCGCATCCATTCCGGCTTGTTCCAACTGGAAAAAGATCTCGGGCTTCCGATGGTTGCGACCAACGACAGCCACTACCTTTGCGAAGACGATGCGCACGCCCAGGATGTGATGCTGTGCATTCAGACGGGGAAGTCCATTCAGGACACGAACCGGATGAAGTTCGAGGGCACGCAGTTTTACGTCAAGAGCGGCGACGAGATGTTGCGCCTGTTCAAGGACGCGCCCCAGGCGCTTTCGCGCACGCTCGATATTGCCGAGCGCTGCAACCTGCGATTGGAGAAAGTGCCCAGCCCGTTTCCGCACTTCGAGGTTCCCGACGGATTTACTCTCGACAGTTATTTCGAGCACATCACGCGGCAGGGATTCGCGCGGCGGATGGAGAACCTGCGGACCTCGGCGGAGAGCGGCCGCCTGAAGCATTCTCTGGCGGACTACGAGCAACGACTGGCGCGCGAAATCGCCATCATTCAGCAGATGAAGTTCTCGGGTTATTTTCTGATCGTTTGGGACTTCATCCGCTACGCTCGCGAACGCGGCATTCCTGTGGGCCCGGGGCGCGGATCGGCGGCGGGAGCGGTGGTTGCGTACTCGCTCGGGATTACCGGCATCGATCCACTGCAGCATGAACTTCTGTTCGAACGCTTTCTGAATCCGGAACGCATTTCCATGCCGGATATTGACATTGATTTCTGCATGAACCGGCGCGGCGAAGTGATCAAGTACGTCACTGAAAAGTACGGGCGGGAAAATGTCGCGCAGATCATCACCTTCGGCACGATGGCGGCCAAAGCGGCGATCAAGGACGTGGGCCGCGCGATGGACATGCCCTACAGCGACGTGGACCGCATCGCGAAGATGGTGCCGCCCACGCTGAATATCAAACTGGACGACGCGCTCAAGGAGTCCGTGGCGCTGCGGGAGGCGTACCAGAAAGATCCTCAGGTGCGGCAGTTGCTCGACACGGCGCGGAAGCTGGAAGGTTTGGTGCGGAATTCCGGCGTACATGCCGCTGGCGTCGTGATTTCGCCGCGCCCGCTGATTGAACTGGTGCCGCTGCACAAAACCAAGAACGGCGAAATCGTCACCGCCTTCGACATGGTGGCCATCGAAAAGATGGGCCTGCTGAAAATGGATTTTCTGGGGCTGACGACGCTCACCATTCTCGACGACGCGTTGAAACTGATCGCGCAGAAGGGGACGACACTTAGGCTGGGCGATATTCCGCTGGAGGACGAGGAGACTTATCAGAAAGTTTTCCATAGGGGGCTGACCTCGGGAGTGTTCCAGTTTGAATCCTCGGGCATGAGAGATGTGCTGCGGCGTTACCAGCCAAACTCGATCGAACACCTGACAGCGCTCAATGCGCTCTATCGTCCCGGCCCAATGGCGATGATTGATGATTTCATCGAGCGCAAACATGGGCGCCGCAAAATCGAATATGAAGTGCCCGCATTGAAAGAAATCCTGGAGGAAACGCTCGGCGTCTTCGTCTATCAAGAACAGGTAATGCAAGCTGCCAACAAACTTGCGGGCTACTCCCTGGGAGAAGCCGATTTGCTGCGGCGTGCCATGGGCAAGAAAAAGCCGGAAGAAATGGCGGCGCAGCGCGAGCGCTTTGTGCAGGGAGCTACGCAGCGCGGGTTCCCGCCGCGGAAGATCGAAAAGATTTTCGATCTGATGGCGCAGTTTGCGGGATACGGGTTCAACAAGTCGCACTCGGCGGCCTACGCGCTGCTGGCGTATCACACGGCGTACTTGAAGACGCACCATCCGATCGAGTTCATGGCGGCGCTGCTGACTTCGGTGACGGGCAGCACGGATGACGTAGTGAAGTACATCAACGAATGCCGCGAGATGGGAATTTCAGTTGAGCCGCCGGATATCAACGTCAGCGATGCGAACTTTACGCCGCACGAGCAGGCGATCCGGTTTGGACTGGCCGCGGTGAAGAACGTTGGCGGCAATGCCATCGAGTCGATTGTCGCGGGGCGGAAGAAGCTAGGGCGGAATTTTCGGTCGTTCTACGAATTCTGCGAGGAAGTGGACCTGCGGCTGTTGAACAAGCGCGTGCTGGAGTCGCTGATCAAGAGCGGCGCCATGGATCGTTTCGGGCGCCGGGCGCAGATCATGCAGGCGCTGGATACGGCGATCGAGCAGGCCCAGAAAGCGCAGCGGGACGCAGAATCGGGACAACACGGCCTCTTTGGCGTGTTTGCCGATGAAACCGCGGAGGCGGCGAACGACGCGCTCCCCAACGTGCCCGACTGGGATGAACAAACGCGGTTGTCGGCAGAAAAGGAAATCCTCGGGTTTTTTATTACCGGGCATCCGATGGAAAAGTACAAAGAAAAGCTCGCCGACCTGAATGCGCTCTCCACCGAAGATATTGCCGCCATGAAGAAATCCACGGGCAAGGACGAGAACATCACGACGGCGGGTTTGATTTCGGGACTGCGAGTCGCAAAGTCAAGAAGAGGCGATCTCTGGGCGCAAGCCGCGCTTGAAGACATGTCGGGGAAAGTGGAACTGCTGGTCTTTCCCGAGGCCTACAAGAAACTCGCGGAGAAAGTGAAGCTCGAGGTTCCCGTTCTGATTCGGGGTGGCGTGCGCATTGAAGAAGGCGCAAATCCAAAAGTCACCGCCAACGAGATCATTCCGCTCGACGAGGCGCGCGTGCCGCTGTGGAAAGAGCTCCGGATACGGATTCCTCTCGACAGCGCGACCAGCAGCACGGTCGATGCACTGCACGCGCTCTGCAGCGAGCGCAAGGGCGAAGCCAAGGTGCTATTCGACTTGGACCGTGAAGGCGATTTCATGGTCGTGATGGAAGCCGCAAGCTATAATGTGATGCCGGACCGCGCTTTCCTGGGTCGTGTGGAAGAGCTGTGCGGGCGCGGCAGCGTGCGCGGAATCAGTTGATCCGTGCCGGCTAACCGATGCGGCCAATGAGACGAGCGAAAATAAAGCGGGGGCAAAAGTCGGATCATGGCGCGGAAAATCGCGCGGAGAACGCCGCCATCGCCGTCGCGGACCTTATGCTCTCGATGGTGGAAGCGCATCATACGCTAAGGAATGGAAACGTCAATACGATGGATTCTGGATTGAAGGCGCAGCAGGAACTGGAACAAATCGAGGAGCAGATCACGCGGCTACGGGCGCTGGAGGGGCAGAATGCGGAAACGCTCCGCCAGGTCCAGCAATTGCACGAGCGTGTGGACGGCCTCCGCCGCGAGATTTCTTCGCACTTGAACGCATGGCAGCGCACCGAACTGGCGCGGCATCCGCAGCGTCCCTACACGCTGGATTATGTCGAGCGCATTTTCACCGATTGGAGCGAAATTCACGGGGACCGCGGATTCCGCGACGATCCGGCGATTATTTGCGGAATGGCTCGCTTTCACGGCGAGGAAGTCCTCATTGTGGGCCAACAGAAAGCGCGCGACGCGAAACAGCGCGTGTATCGAAACTTCGGCATGCCGCACCCGGAAGGATATCGGAAAGCGCTGCGGGTGATGAAGATTGCGGAAAAATTCAAGCGGCCGATTCTCACGTTCGTGGACACCGACGGCGCCTATCCAGGGCTGCACGCCGAAGAGCGCGGCCAAGGAGAAGCCATCGCGCGCAACCTGCTGGAGATGGCGCGGCTGGAGGTGCCGATCATCGCGACCATTATTGGCGTCGGCGGCAGCGGCGGGGCGCTGGCGATTGCCGTGGCCGATCGCGTGTTGATGATGGAGAACGCGGTTTACTCGGTGATTTCGCCGGAGGGCTGCGCCTCGATCATGTGGCGCGACGCCAGCAAGAAAGGTCTGGCGGCGGAAGCCATGAAGATCACGGCGAAAGATTTGAACGAACTGGGCTGCATCGATGACATCATTCCGGAACCCGCTGGAGGCGCGCATACCGACCATGAGCAGGCGGCGAAGTTGCTGGACCGAGCGCTGCAGCAGCATCTGGCCGAGTTAAAGCGCATGCCCCTCACCGAGTTGCTCGAAGCTCGCTATCGAAAATTCCGCAACATGGCGCAGTTCTTCCTGGTGGAAGCTTAGCAGACTGTGGTGAAGCTGGCGGTTCGAAATCCAGCGCCTTAAAGCCGCGTTGACGCTAACGAACTTGCGGCATACCTGAAGTTATGCCCTGATACGAATCTCACTTAAACCGCGGACAGCAGGGACAGATTGTTTGCTCCGGCAGATCCGGCACAAAGCCACCGTCCCGCTCACGATCGCCGGGATGGTGCCGATCTTTCCTCCGAATTAAGATAATTGCCATGCAAAACGTAACGCCGGCGGCCATTGCGGTGCTTGTGCTGGAGCTTACGCCGGCAGCCGCGTTTGGATTTGCAGGGGAGCGGGTTGGGCGGGCATGCGCTCGCTGGCCGGCAACTGTGCGAACCGCCTTGCCGGTACTCTGCGCGCTGCCTTACGTCCTGCTTTCCTCGTCGCAACAGATGTTTTCGTGGGGATGGTGCGCTCTGTACGCGGCGCTGCCGGTGGCGATCGCGTGGCTGCTGGGGCAGGCCGCAATCGCCGATCCTGAACAACGTGGCAACTGGCGAGACGCGATCGTTCTTCTAACGCTGGGGCTGGCGGTCGATTTGCGCTGGTTCGAGCCGGCGTGGCCGAGCGGGCTTACGGGCCTGGGGAAACTGCTCCTTGTCGATGCGGCGCTGTATGGATTCGTGGCGATCCGGCGGCTCCGCGGAGCCGGTTTTGACTTTCACCTTCGCTGGAGCGACTGGAAGACTGGGTTGCGGGAACTGGCTTTCCTCACACCATTGGTTCTGGGGCTGGGGCTGGCGCTGGGCTTTCTCCATCCGCATGGCCACGCGCTGCGGCTCTCGATGATTTCGGTGTGGATCTATATCTTCATTTTCATTGCGGTTCCGGAGGAACTTTTCTTTCGCGCGTGGGTACAGAACCTGCTGGAACGGCGGGTGGGACGGCGAGCGGCGCTCGGGATTACGGCGGTGTTGTTTGGGCTCTCACATTTCAACAAGCATTTCAGTAAAAGCTCGGCGCACTTCAACTGGCGCTACGTCTTGCTGGCAAGCGTCGCCGGGATCTTCTACGGCCGGGCATGGCGCCGGCGACGGCGAGTGCCAGCTTCGGCGATCACCCACGCCAGCGTGGACGCCATTTGGTCGTTTTGGTTTTAGCGCGGGACCGGAGGATCTGCAGCCATGGGCAAAATGGCGGTTGAGTCGAGAGCTTTCCCCGCGGTTCCGGCCGCTTGCCGCCGGTACTTTGTTTGGGCCCAGATCGTCATCGTGTTTCTGTTTCTGGAATTTGCGATTTGGGCGCCGACGATGGCAATCCGGAACCGCTGGGCCGCCGTCGCAGCCATCACGATTCTGGTTCTGGTGCTGACCGACCGGCCCTCGCTCCAGCGCCTCGGCCTCGGATTGCCAAAGATGTTCGGCGCCAGCCTGGTGCTGGGGATCGGTTTTGCAACCGTTGCGGTCATGGTGATTCTAGTGCACTGGCTGGGCGGCCAGATTCCCGCCAATCCCGCCTGGTGGCCGAATCTACGGTTGGCATGGGGGTACGCGATCTGGGCCCTGATTCAGGAATTCATGCTGCAATCGTTTTTCTTCAACCGCTTTGAAGAGCTGTATGGAAGCTCGGCTGCGGTTTGGATAGCGTCCACGCTCTTTGCCTCCGCCCACCTGCCCAGTCCCGTTCTCACTACCGCTACGCTCATCGGCGCCCTTTTCTTCTGCGAAATGTTCCGCCGCTACCGCAGCATCTATCCCCTCGCGATCGTCCACGCGATGCTCGGGCTGACCATCGCGCTCATTACGCCCGACAGCCTGCTGCACCACATGCGGGTGGGGATTGGGTATCTGCGGTATTAGAGCTCCGTTGTCAAACTGAGTGAAGTCAGCCTAACTGACCGCCTTGCGGTGAAACTGCCTCAGCCCGATGCCCAGAAACAGCGCGTCAAAGACCGCCAGCGCTATAAACACCGCCAGCACTGGAAGGTGCGGGAACTGAGGTACGAGCGTGCCTCGCAGGCCTTCACTGGCGTACACCAGAGGGTTCACCAAGACGACTCGCTGGAGGATGGGAAAGTGCGCTAACGCGCTCCAGGGATAATAGGTGCAGCCAAAAAAAATCATTGGAGTCAGGACCATGCTGAACATGAGTCCGATGTGAGTCTGGCTCATGCTGCAACCAAGAGCAAGACCGCCGCAGGCCGAGAAAAGCGACACAAGCAGCGTGACGCAGGCAAAGCTTAGTGGAGAGTGAACGTTGAACTCCACTCCCGGTCGCAGCAATAGCCACGCCATCGGGATCACAGCCAGTCCGGCGATCAGCGCTTGGAACGTGCCAAAAAATACTTTCTCAATCGCCAGCCACGAGATTTCAATCGGCGCCAGCAAGCGGTCTTCGATCTCGCGAGTGAACTGAAATTCGGCAATCAGAGGCATCGCGACCGCCCAAACCCCGGTGAACACCATGCTGATCGCCATGATCCCGGGCAACAGCAGGCTCTTGTATTGGGGAGGCATGTAGCCGCTCGACACCATCACCCGGCCGAAGATGAACACAAACATCAACGGCTGCAGAAAGGTCTGCATCAGCGAAGGAATGAGGTTTCGGCGAGCGACATGAGCGTCGCGCCCGAGCAGGGCCAGAAAAGTTTTCCAGTTCAATCGCGTAAACTCCTTCCAGTATGGTGCAAGAAGAGATTCTCCAGGCTGGGCTCCGAGATGTGCACGTCGCACAATTCGACCGAGGCGCTGGAGGCAAGATTGGCAATCTCAGAAACCAGCGAGCCTCCACGATCGGCGTACACGTCGGCAGAGTTGTCACTGCCTGCATCCGAGTTTGCGCCGTTGCTCGTTTCGTAATGCGTGAGCACCTCCCTCACGCCCGCCAGGGTCTGAAGGCGCTGCAGCAGTTCCGGAGAGTGTTGCCCGAAGCGCAAGCGCAGCACAAAGCCGCCAGGCACGGAAGCCTTCAACTCGCGAGGAGTGCCCAGGGCGATATTGCGGCCATGATCGATGATGGCCAGACGCTGGCACAAGGCGTCCGCCTCTTCCATGTTGTGCGTGGTCAGAAGGATGGTCTTGCCGCGCTGGTTGTATTCCCGGATGATTTCCCAGAGCAGCAATCGGGTTTGCGGGTCGAGGCCGGCGCTGGGCTCGTCCAGGAAAAGTACTTGCGGGTCGTGCATCATGGCGCGCGCGATGGAGAGCCGCTGCATCATGCCGCCGGAGAATCCGCGCACCATCTGATCGGCACGGTCGCGAAGCTTGAAGCGATCGAGCAGCGCCTCCGCACGCTGCGCTCGCTCCTCGGAGTCGAGGCCGAAATAGGCGCCGTGAAAGAGCAGAATTTCGCGAGCGGTGAGAGAAAAGTCCAGGTTCGGACGCTGCTGCACCACTCCAATTAACCGCTTGACCACGACCTGTTCCGCCCACACATCGTGCTCGCCAATCCACGCCTGGCCGCTCGTCGGCCGCACGCGGGTGGTCAGGATTCCAACCGTCGTCGACTTGCCCGCGCCGTTCGGCCCCAGCAGTCCGAAGATCTCTCCGGGGGAGATCTCAAGCGAGAGGCCATCCAGAGCAACGATCTGCGGCCTGGGCTGTTTCTTCCCTTTGCCGGGCGCTGCGCCGAAGCCGAAGCCGCCGCCGGAAGCGAGAGGCGGCGGTGAAGTGTAGATTTTGCGTAAGTCGCGAGTCCGAATACCAGCCAGCATGCCGAGATCCCCATACCCCAAGGTACGAACACCCAGGAAGATTCCGAATAGCATACCAAACCGGGCGGCTATTTGCTTTCAGAATGGCGCACTCGTGGGGACAGAGTTTTAAAGCAAAGTCACAAAACTCTACAGTACAAGTCGGGCGAGAACGGTATCATCCGACTAAGACAGCGCCGAATGTCTGCGCGACGCCATGAGGAATCATGCTCTTCAATTTCCGGTTATCAAGGGCAGTCTGCGCCCGCAGTTCGTCTTTCAGTTCCTGTTCTTATTTCATGTTGTCGTGTTTCACCCGCACCTGCTGCGCGGGCAGGCGGTTGCGCCTGCGGCTGCAGGACGCGCCATTCACGGCGTGGTGAAGTCGGGGAATATGCCGATTCCCGGCGCTGGAGTTTCCGCCGCGAATGCGGCCACGAAAGAACAAGTCGTTACGTCGACGGATGTGGACGGCAGTTACCGGTTGCGGATTCCTGCCGACGGGCACTATACCGTGCGGGTGCAGATGGCGGCGTTTGCCGGGAGCGCGCAGGAAGTGGTGTTGGACTCAACCCATCAGGACGCGCAGGCGAATTTTGAACTGGCGCTGCTGTCGCGGGCACGCGAGGCTGGCGCCGATAAAGACCAGCAGCGGCGCGCGAATGCTGCCGGACGCGGTTTTCAGAGTCTTTCCGTGTTTCAGAGTGAAGCGGGGCAGGATGCGGCCGGTGCTTCGGCCGGCAGTTCGATGAGCGACGTAGCGCCCTCCGGTATGCCGGTTCCGGGGATCGCGCCGGAAAGCGCAACGGAATCCGTGGCGGTTTCGGGCAACACTTCCAATTCGTTCAATGCCATGAGCGCCGACGAAATGCAGCAGCGCTTCAACGACGCCCGCCAACAGGGGGGAGGATTCGGAGGTGGAGGCGGATTCGGCGGTCCGGGGGGTGGTCGTGGAGGCGGAGGGTTCGGCGGCGGGGGCCCGATCGGTTTTGGCCGGCGGGGTTTTGACCTCAATCGCCCGCATGGGTCGTTATATTACGGCGTGGGCGATTCAGCTCTGAATGCATCGCCGTTTGCGCTCACCGGCCAGCCGACGGAAAAACCGGCATATTTGCAGAATAGTTTCGGCGGCTCCGTGGGCGGGCCGCTGAATATTCCTCATATCTATCACGGCGGGAGCAAGACTTTCTATTTCATTAACTACAACGGCAGGCGCGCGGACAATCCTTTCGATCAGTTTTCGACGGTGCCGACGCTGCTGGAGCGGCACGGAAACTTTTCCCAGACGACATACACATCGGGAGCAGAAGCGGGGCAACCGGTAGAGATTTTCAATCCCGCGACCAACGCGCCTTTCCCTTGCAACCCTCCGCAGCAACCCTGCAACACGATTCCGCAAATCAACTCGGCGGCGCTAGGATTGTTGAACTATATTCCACTGCCGAATTTTCAGGGCAGCAATTATCAAAACTTCCACTACGTTACTTCCGCCAACAGCGACAGCGACGATCTGAACATACGCTTGAACCACAGCTTTGGCGCAGCGCCTGCGGGCGGACGCCGCGGCGGAGGTGGAGGCCGCAACGCTCCGCGCAACAGCCTGCAGATCGGCTTCCACTACCACGAATCGAGCGCCACTCTGACGAATCCGTTCCCGAGTGTAGGCGGCAGCACGACGGTCCGCAGCTTTGACGTTCCCGTGTCTTACACACGCAGCATCGGAAAGCTGACCAACATTGTTCGCGCCGACTTTAACCGCAACCGCACACGCACGCAGAATCTATACGCTTTCAATGACAACATTGCCGGCACGCTGGGAATTACGGGAGTTTCAACAAATCCGTTCGACTGGGGACTGCCGAATCTCTCCTTTACAAACTTCGCCAGCCTTCAGGATGCGAATCCGCAGCTTAACCGAAGCCAGACTTATACGTTCTCCGACAATGTGGTCTGGAACCACGGCAAGCACACCTGGCGCTGGGGCGGAGATTTCCGGCGCGTGCAGGTGAATCCGGAAACGGACAGTAACCCGCGCGGCTCGTTTGTTTTCACGGGCGTCAATACTTCGGAGATGAGTGGTGGCCAGCCCGTGCCAGGCACAGGATATGACTTTGCCGACTTTCTGCTCGGATTGCCGCAGCAGACTTCTGTGCAGTTTGGACAAAGTGACCACTTCCGCGGCAACTTCTGGGATTTGTATGCACAGGATGAGTGGAAGATGCGCGCCAACCTGACGCTCAATCTGGGAGTGCGCTACGAGTACGTTTCGCCGCTGACGGAAGTGAACAATCTGATGGCGAACCTCGATCTTTCTCCCGGAGTGCTAAATCCCGCGCTGCCGCTGGGCTTGACGCCGGTGACGCCGATTCAGCCGGGGCAAGCCGGGCCCTACAGCGGCAGCCTGCCGAACAGCCTGGTGCGCCCGGATCGCAACAACTTTGCGCCGCGAATCGGCTTTGCCTGGAAGCCGTTTTCCAAAACCGTGGTGCGCGGCGGATATGGCATCAACTACAACACGGGCGCGTACCAGAGCATCGCGCAGCAATTAGCCTATCAGCCGCCGTTCTCCACTACGGCAACTAACGTTGAGCCGCTACCTCCAACGTATCCCGCAACGCTGACCCTGCAAGACGGATTCCCGCCTCCTACCGGCATCACCAACAGTTATGCGGTGAATCCGAATTACCGGCTGGGCTATGTGCAAATTCGCAATCTGGACATTCAACAGCAGATTCGCCCCACCCTGCTGCTGAATATCGACTACACCGGGACCAAGGGAACGGATCTCGACATTCTGGAAGCGCCGAACCGAACCGCAAGTGGGATTCGTATTTCCGGCGTTGACGCCTTCACCTACGAAAGCTCAGTGGCGGATTCGGAGGCCAACGCGGCATCGGTGCGTCTGCGTAAGCGCTTGTCGAGAGGAGTCGCGATCGGCGGCATCTACACGTTTTCCAAGTCGCTGGACGATGCGTCTTCCATCGGCGCGGGAGCAACCTCGGGAGCGAGTACCCCTGGACTGGGCGGGGGCGGCACCGGCGCGGGCGGCGGCGGTTCGTCGGGAGGAGGCGCGGCCAACGTGGCGCAGAATCCTTTCGATCTATCGGCGGAGCGCGGGCTATCCAGCTTCAACCAGACCCATAAGTTCACCGCGGATTATTTGTATGAGCTACCCTTTGGCCACGACAAGCGTTGGCTCACGGGAAATGTTCCTTTGCGCTCGATTTTTGGCGACTGGCAATGGAGCGGCGATTGGACGATCGCATCCGGGCTGCCATTCACGCCGCGACTGGTGGGCAACATCGATGACGTGAACGGAGGAACGAACGGCACACTGCGGCCGAACCTGGTTTCCGGGGAATCGGTGAACCTGCCGAGTCCTTCGATTGCGGAGTGGTTCAATATTGCCGCGTTTGCTAAACCGCCTTCGGGCACCTACGGCGATGCGCGGCGCAACAGCATCATCGGTCCGGGCAGCAAAGTGTTTGACATGGCATTCACGAAAATCTTTCCCTTGAGGGAAGCGCGCGTGCTGGAGTTCCGGGCGCAGGCCACCAACATTTTCAACAAACCGAACTACTCCTCGATTGATACGAACTATAACTCGCCCTCTTTTGGCCGGGTTACGGCGGCTGGGGGCATGCGACAGTTCACGATTACTTCACGCTTTCGTTTCTAAGGAGGATGCTGCTGCGCAAAGATGCTCCGGAACAAGACGCTCTCGAAGAGGATCGCCATGACTCTCACTCCAAACCGATTCGCCGATAAGACTGCAGCGGTGCTGGTGGTGCTTGTGCTCCTGTGTGCCGCTTTGCCTTCGCAGCAGCAGACGGGATATGTGTTCCACGCGGAATCGGATCTCGTGCTGGTGAATGTGACGATGAGGGACAAGAGCGGAAAGTTTGTGCCGGGAATGAAGCCGCAAGATTTCACGATTTTCGAGGACAACAAACCGCAGAAAATTGTTTCCTTTGATGTGGAGGACGTCGATGCCGTGCCCGCGCCAGAAGTGGCGCAGGCGAAGCCGCTGCCGGAAGCGGCATCTGGGCAGACAACTCCGGCGGCTGCCGTGGCGGATTTGTCAGCCCAGTTCAAAGATCGGCGTCTGATTGTTCTGTTCTTCGATCTCTCGGCCATGGAGCCGGATGAAATCGACCGCGCGGTTACGTCCGCCGAACGCTATGTCGATACCCAAATGGCGCCCGCGGATCTGGTGTCGATTGTTTCGCTGGGAAGTTCACTGCTGGTGAATCAGGACTTTACTACAGACCACGCGTTGCTGAAAAAACAGTTGGACGCATTCAGCACGGGCAGCGGCCAGGGTTTCGAGGAAGGCACCACCGGCACGACCGAGGGGACGCCCGACACCGGTCAGCCATTTACCGCCGACGATACCGAGTACAACATCTTCAATACCGACCGGCGGTTGGAGGCATTGCGCTCGGTGGCGGAAAGGCTGGCGCACGTTCAGCAGAAGAAGTCGCTGATTTATTTTTCCAGCGGCATGGACCGCACCGGCATCGAGAATCAATCGGAACTGCGCGCGGCGGTGAATGCGGCGGTGCGTTCGAACCTGGCGATTTACACCATGGACATGCGCGGCTTGCAGGCGCTGGTGGCGGGCGGTGAGGCGCAGAACGCCAGCCTGCGCGGGGTTTCGGCGTATTCAGGACAGGCGACGCTGAATGCGTTGAATTCGAATTTCACCACGCAGGAAACGCTGGTGACGCTGGCCAGCGATACCGGCGGCCGAGCTTTTCTCGACTCCAACGACTTCAGCAAGATTTTCAAAGGAGTGCAGCAGGACACCTCGACTTACTATCTGCTCGGCTATCACAGCACGAACACCGCGCGCGACGGGCGTTACCGTCACATCGTCGTGAAGAGCGATGTCCCCGGAGTGAAGATCGACTACCGCCGTGGCTACTATGCGCCCGCCGATTATCAGCATTCCACCAAGGACGACAAGGAGCGGCAGTTGGAGGAGGAACTCGCATCCGAGTTGCCGGCCACGGATTTCCCGCTGTATCTGGGCGTCGCCTACTTCCGGCTGGAGGGCAACAAGTTTTTCGTTCCCATTTCGCTGGTGGTGCCAGGCTCGCAGATTCCATTCGTCCGCAGCAGCGACCGCGACAAGGCAACGCTCGATGTGATTGGCATGGTGCAGGACAACGAACGCCACCCGTTGAACAGAATTCGCGACACGGTGAAACTCGCGGTGAGCACGTCAGCCGAGGTGCGAAAAAAGAATGTGCAGTACGACACCGGCATGAGCCTCGTGAGCGGCAAGTATCACCTGAAATTTGTGGTGCGCGAGAATCAGACCGGCCGCATGGGATCGTTCGAAACCGACATCGAGGTGCCGGAGTTGAAGGCAATGCCGCTGAAGATGAGTTCCGTGGTGCTCGCCAGCCAGATTGAAACGGTGAAGAAGGCTGCGAATCTGAACCCGCTGGTGCGCGACGGTTCCGAGATTATCCCGAACGTCACCCATGTTTTCTCGGCCGCGCAGCACCTGCTTCTTTATTACGAAGTGTACGATCCGGCGCGGAGGGCTGCCGCAGATTCCGCAAAAGACCGGGACAACAAGCCCGGCATCCGGCTTTTGACAAACGTCGCCTTCTTCCAGGGTAAGTCGAAAGCCTACGAAAGCTCGTTGGTGGAGTTGACGGAATTGAATGCGCGCGAGCGAAAGGCTGCCGTCTTCCAGTTAGACGTGCCACTCACATCGCTCAAACCCGGTTTTTACACCTGCCAGGTAAATGTGATCGATGACGCCGGCGGGCACTTCCTGTTTCCGCGGCTTGCCTTGCTGATCCGGCAAGAGAGTTCGAGCGCTGCCCGCTGAAAACAAATTCCCAATTGTACGTTTCGTCCGCCGTCATCCCTTGCGCATTCAACGGCACTTACGGCACGCCTGCCGTGTCCTTCCCAAAACCCGCCCGAATCATGGTTCTTCAGCGGCCTTCTAATACTTCACGATCGCCGCGAACGATTTGGGATCGAGCGAAGCTCCGCCGACCAGCGCGCCATCAATTTCTTCTTCGGACATCAGGGCGTGGGCGTTCTCTGGTTTGACGGAGCCGCCGTAGAGGACGCGGAGTTTATCGGCGAATTCCTGGCCGAAGGATTCGGCGGCTTCGGCTCGGATGATGGCGTGGGCGTCGGCGGCCATCTGTGGCGTCGCGGTTTTTCCGGTGCCGATGGCCCAGACCGGTTCGTAGGCGACCACGAGGTTGACGGCTTTTTTGGCCGAAACTTTGTGGAAGGCACGGAGACACTGGCGGCGCAGGACGTCGTCGGTGAGCCCGGCTTCGCGTTCTTCCAGGACTTCTCCCACGCAGACGATGGGGATGAGTCCGGCTTCGAGGGCGGACTTGAGCTTAAGGTTGACGGTGTCATCGGTCTCGCCGAAGTACTGGCGGCGTTCGGAGTGTCCGATGATGACGTGGGTGACACCGACGGCGAGCAGCATGGAGGCGTTGACTTCTCCAGTGAACGCGCCTTCTTTTTCCCAGTGGAGATTCTGGGCGCCGATGGCGACGTTCGAGCCTTTGGCTGCGGCCACGGCGGCGTCGAGGCAGAGGTAGGTGGGGCAGACGACGATTTCGTCACGGTCGTGGCCGTGGACCAGAGGGAGGAACTCGCGGAAGAAGTCACGGGCCTGGTCGGGCGTTTTGTACATCTTCCAGTTGGCGGCGAGAATTTTTTTTCTCATGAGGGACCTTTCTCGAAGATAGCGGAATTTGCGAGCGGCTGCTGGGATAATTTTTCGGCGGCTTGGACGTAGGCTTTGCATGTGCCGATGTCGAAGAGCGCGAAACGGATGTGCTCTACATGGGCGCAGGCTGGCTGAGCTTCGATGATGGCGCGAACGGCGATTACAGCGGCCTCAAGAACAGGATAGCCGAAGGCTCCGGTCGATATCGAAGGGAACGCCACGGATCGAATTCCGTGATCGTCGGCGATGCGAATAGATTCGCGATAACAACTGGCGAGCGTTTCGGCTTCGTGCTGCTGGCCTCCTCGATACACTGGGCCAACCGTGTGGATGACATATTTGGCGGGCAAGCGTCCGCCGGTGGTGATGACGGCTTTGCCGGCAGGGAGTGTGCCGATTTTGGCCACGATGCGCTTGCACTCCTGGAGGATCGAAGGGCCGCCAGCGCGGTGGATCGCTCCATCGACGCCTCCGCCACCGAGCAAGGACGAGTTGGCGGCGTTGACGATGGCTTCTGTCGTCTCCTTGGTAATGTCGGCGGGGCCGTGGAGTTCGAGCGTCTTGCCGTTCGAGAAAGTCAGTCGGGCTGCGAAGTTAGACATAGCGGTTAAGAAATTGATCAGCTGTCATGTGGCGAGTGGCGGACGAGACGCCCGCCGTGACAGCCGGCGAGACGCCAGCGCTACGGGCCTGCAACGGTGGCTTCACTATTTGCCGATCTTCTTTGCTACGAATTCGACATAGGTTGCGAACTGGTCTGGCTTGCCAGGAGGGGCGAGCTCGAACTTTTCGGTCACGGAATCCGCCCCAACTTTAGTGTAAGTCATACGTGCTCGGGTGCCGGAGGGCGCGGCATCGCTCAAGAACTGAATCGAGTCGCCGCTCGGGGCGACGTTGACTGCATAGCGAATGACGTGGTTTTCGCTGTCGAAGAAGATGGCACGCAGAGAGTCGTCCGCAGGATCGCGATACACGTACAAGAGATCGTCATGGGAGAAAGCTGCGCGGTCTTTGCTCGCCGGATAATCAAGGTGGACTTTGCGAAGTAGTACCGTGCCGTTCAGGTCGGGTTCGAAGGTCGACGTGCCCTTGGCTTGGCCGGGCTGGCCTCCACCAGACCATGTCCACTCACCGAGGAGAAAATCGAAGTCCTTCCATTGGTTGGGTCGAGGTTGCTGAGCTTGCACCGGGGAGAACGCGAGCAGCAGCAGAAGTGTTATGAGCCCCGTCTTCCAATTCATTTGGCACCTCCGGAGAAATCCAAACAGAGAGAGTGGCGTGCGAGACGCCGGCGCTACCCTCCAACGTTGTGAAGTCTGTTCAGTCGAACCTAATGCCGAAAACCCAAAGGCGAAAGCCCGAAGCTTATTTCTTATCCGTCAGCGCTTCTACTCCGGGCAACTTCTTGCCTTCCAGAAATTCCAGCGAGGCGCCCCCGCCGGTTGAAATATGAGTGATCTTGTCGGCTACGCCCGCGGCTTTGACAGCGGCTACGGAATCTCCGCCGCCAACGATGGTTATGGCTCCGGCATTTTCCGCCACGGCATGGGCGATCCTAAAGGTGCCTTTGGCGAAGGGCGGCAATTCGAAAACGCCCATGGGGCCGTTCCAGACGATGGTGCGGGCACGGGCGATTTCTTCGGAAAACGCCTCGATCAATTGCGGGCCGATATCGAGCGCCATCATGTTGGCGGGGATGGGCTCGCCCGGGCCGACGATCTTGGTCAAGGCGTTGGCTTCGGCGCGGTCGGCGATGACGTGATCGGTGGGCAACAGGAATTTGAGCTTGTGCGTTTTCGCCTGCTGCAAAAGATCGCGGGCGAGTTCGATCTTGTCTTCCTCGACCAAACTCTTGCCGACGGACTCGCCTTGCGCCTTGAGGAAGGTGTACGCCATGCCGCCGCCGATGATGAGAACGTCGACTTTGCCGAGCAGGTTCTGGATGACTCCGATTTTGTCGCTGACCTTGGCGCCGCCGAGAATGGCGACGAACGGGTGCTCCGGGTTCTGCAGGGCGCGGCCCAGGTATTGCAGCTCTTTTTCCATGAGCAAACCGGCGGCGGATTTCTGCACGAACCGGGTGATGCCAACCGTGGAAGCGTGGGCACGATGGGCGGTGCCGAAGGCGTCGTTGACGTAGAAGTCGGCGAGCTTGGCGAGTTGCCTGGAAAAATTCTCATCGTTCTTTTCTTCCTCGGCGTGGAAGCGGAGGTTTTCGAGCAGCAGCGCCTGGCCTTTCTCGAGCTTGAGCGCCATTTCCTCGGCTTCGGGCCCAACGCACTGGGGGCAGAAGCCGACGTTTTCGCCGCGCGACAGTTCTTTATCGAGCACCATCCGCAGACGCTCGGCGACGGGCCTGAGGCTCAGCTTTGGATTGGGCTTGCCTTTGGGGCGGCCCAGGTGAGACGCGAGGATGAGACGCGCGCCGTGGCGCAGGGCATACTCGATGGTGGGCAGGGTTTCGCGGATGCGCGTGTCGTCCATGACGCGTCCGTCGTCGAGCGGGACGTTGAAGTCGACCCGCATGAAGATGCGGTGATCGTTGAGAGGCAGATCGCGAATAGAAAGTTTAGGCATGGATAGCGCTCCGTCGTTCGGCGTTGGTTTTCTCCGCCGTTGGTTGTCCGTCATTGATCGTTCAGGTTCGACGCTACACGAACCTACAGTCCTTTGGCCGCCATCAGGTTGATCAGGTCGTGGACACGGCAGGAATATCCCCACTCGTTGTCATACCAGGAGATCACCTTGATGCAATTGCCACCGACGACCAGCGTCATCTTCGCGTCGACGATGGAAGAGCGGGCGTCTCCTTTGAAATCGCACGAGACCAGTTCGTTCTCCTCGAACCCGAGGTAGCCCTTCAGCGGGCCCGACTCGGAGGCTTTTTTCAGGGCGGCGTTGACCTCTTCCTTGGTGGTCTTTTTTTCCACCCAGACAACCAGGTCGACGACCGAGACGTTGGGCGTAGGCACGCGCATGGAGAAGCCGTCGATTTTGCCGCCCAGTTCGGGTATGACGAGCTTGAGCGCTTTGGCCGCGCCGGTGGTGGTCGGAATCATGTTGAGCGCCGCGGCACGGGCTCGCCGCAAATCTCGGTGCGGGAAGTCGAGGATCACCTGATCGTTCGTATAAGAATGGATGGTGGTCATGGTGCCACTGACGATCTTGAAATTGTCGTTGATGACCTTGGCCACCGGGGCCAGACAATTCGTGGTGCAGGAAGCGTTCGAGATGATGTGATGCTTGGCGGGATCGTACTTGTCTTCGTTCACGCCGAGAACGACGGTGAGGTCTTCGTTCTTCCCAGGGGCGGTGATGATGATTTTTTTCACGGGGCCGCGCAGATGTTTTTTCGCTTCGTTGGCGTCGGTGAACTTTCCGGTGGACTCGATGACGATCTGAGCTCCGACGGAATCCCAGGGCAGGGCAGCGGGATCTTTTTCCTTGAAGACTTTGATGGTCTTGCCGTCGATCGAAATACTGTCGGGGCCGGCGGTGATTTTGTTCGGCAGGTTGCCGAGGATCGAATCGTACTTGAGCAGGTGGGCCAGGGTCTTGGGATCGGTGAGATCGTTTACGGCGACGAAGTCGATGTTTTTGTCGGTGAGCGCGGTGCGGAGAACGTTACGTCCGATGCGTCCAAATCCATTAATGCCAACTTTCACAGCCATGGTGCCTCCAAAAGAAATTTTACTTGCCTTAGAAAATACCCAGGGGCCTGGGACAACATTCGATGGTAACAGGGTCGAGCGGCCAGCGTAAATGTCCTGCGCCGCAGAGAGCTGTCCTCATATTCCCGAATTGGAAGCTGCTCGCTGTGCCCGGAGAGCCCGTTCGCGGAGTTCTGTTCATGCCTCCCTATTCATGCGAGCGTGATTTCCAAGGAGGTGTCCGTGTTGCGCCACAGGAAGGGGACACGCGCGAGCCAGTATTTTGCTCTGATGGCCTCGCGGACGCGGGAAAAATCTTCCGGCGGAAGGATGCGGACGGTCGCGGGAAATTCGGGGCCGGTGATTTTTCCGCGCATGGTGCAGGGGGCAATCTTGGCTTGCGGGTTGTTGCGGATGCGCTTGCACTTTCCCAGTTTGCTGTTCGTCATGAAGTAGAGCTTATTGTCGTATTCGGCAAACCAGACGGGCGTGTAGACGGCAACGCCACTTTTCCGGAAGGTCGCGAGGCTGATGTAGCGCTGGCCTTGAATTTCAGCGGGGACCTTTGCCATGGGGATATTGTAAAGGGCCGCGAGCGGTTCTTGCGGGAAGGCAGAAGTTAGTGCTGAAGATTCTCAACTTTCTCCCCGCAACAGTCCCCCACACTCATCCTCATGAAGGCGGAATGAGGGAGGGCACCCTCCGCTGGGGCATGCGGAGGGTGTGTCGCGCTTCTCCGCGAGCGCCGATCAGGGAGCCGCGCGGGCGAGGGCTCTCGCGCCCATACGATCAGGCGTCTAGCGAGACTAGCGGCTGCGCTAACAGGGCGCTCGTCTGCGATGAGGAGAGGGATCCGCCGCCGAGGGCGAATTGTTGCAGTTCTTGCTGCAGGGTAGCGTAGGCCGCTTGAGCGCCGGAGAGGTTGCTGGAGGTGAGGCTCTGGCCGACCTGGTTGAGATCCTGGAGCAGTGGATTCTGGGTGCCTGAGTCCCCGCTTCCAGTGCTGATGTGGTGATGGTGATGGTGGCCGGTCGAGGAAGTGCCCTGGCTCTGGAGATCCTGTTGGAGGGTGGAGTAATCTTTTTGCGCGGCGGTAAGGTTGCCGGACTTGAGATCGGAGGCGAGCTGGTTGAAGGCTTGGGTGATGGGGTTGGAAGTGGAGGAAGAAGAAGAAGTGGAGGCAGTTGAAGTGGAGGCAGAAGTGGCGGCGGGCTGCGAAAAGGCTGCCTGCAAGGCGGCGAAATCGGACTGCGCGGCGGAGAGGTTGCCGGACTGGAGATCCTGGCTGAGCTGTTGCATGTCCTGTTTGTAAGGAGAGCAGACGGGGCTGAACTGGTTTTGATTGTAACTGCTGTTCAAGATCGCGGAGACGGACATTGATGCACCTCGATGTGAAAGTTAAAGAAGCGTTCGGCGGGGAGTTCGCTGGCGAAAGAAAGATCGATGCTGGCAGCCGGCGAGATTCCGAGTGAACCTGGCCGTGTTGAAGCACGCCCGATTCCATCTGGCCCCGGGGACGTGCGCAAGAAATATCGGAGCATTTTGTGGTGCTTGCGGGGAATGGTGTCCGGTGAGATGGCGCGGTGCGGGGTGCGTGGGCAAAGCTTGCAGGGCTGGCGGAGGCAAGAGTTGCCGGGGCGCGGGCGGTGAGCTGCCGTGCTGCGCACGGCTTGGACGCCCGTCCCCACACAAAAGTCAACGCCCGCGGACAAGAGTGTCCGCGACGCACGGAAATTCTTGAAACCGAATTTGGAAACAGTAAACTTGTCGCATGGCGCGAAACTTCAAAGATTTGTCGGAGCGCGAGATTCTGGCGCTGGCGATTTCACTGGAAGAAGAAGATGGGCGAGTGTATGCGGATTTTGCCGACGGCCTGCGGGAGACCTATCCGGCGACGGCGAAGCTGTTCGATGACATGGGCGCGGAGGAGTCGGAGCACCGGGCGTCACTGATTGAAACTTATCGGGCGCGCTTCGGGGAGCACATTCCGCTGATCCGGCGGCAGGATGTGAAGGGCTTTGTGCAGCGCAGGCCGTTCTGGCTGGCGCGTCCTTTGAAGATCTCGGAGGTGCGGAAGCAGGCGGAGATCATGGAACTGGAGACGCGCCAGTTCTATCAGAAGGCGATGGGGCAGGTGACGGATGCGGGAGTCCGGAAACTGCTGGGAGATCTGGAGGAGGTCGAGCGCAAGCACCAGGTGACGGCGGAAGCTCTGGAAGAGCGGATCACGCCGGATGTCGAGAAAAAGGAGGATGAAGCGCAGCGCCGTCTGTTTGTGTTGCAGATTGTGCAGCCGGGCCTGGCCGGGCTGATGGATGGGTCGGTGTCGACGCTCGCTCCCGTATTCGCGGCGGCGTTTGCGACGAGGAGCAGCAACGATGCATTTCTCGTGGGGTTGGCGGCATCGATTGGGGCGGGAATATCGATGGCGTTCGCGGAGGCGCTGTCGGATGACGGATCGTTGACGGGACGCGGGCGTCCGGTGCTGCGCGGTTCGGTGACAGGATTGATGACGGCGGCGGGCGGGATTGGACATACGCTTCCATTTTTGATTAAAGATTTCCATGTGGCGTTTATTGCAGCGGTGATTATCGTGGCGATGGAGCTGGCCACGATTGCGTGGATTCGAAATCGGTACATGGATACTCCACTGCTGTCAGCGGCGTTTCAGGTGGTGGTGGGCGGAGTGCTGGTGTTTGCGGTGGGGATTTGGATTGGCAGCTCGTGAGGGAATCCGTAATTGGGTAACCGATTACCAAATCTTTTCACCGATTGACTTCCCCGTCATTTCGCGGGAAACTCGGCTCAGAGCCTGCTTTCCCCCCACATCACGGCAGGCTGCCGGAACAAATTATGTTCCCGCAATCTATGTCGAGGCCCGAGTTCCGCCCTGACGATTCGCATCTTGACCTGACCCGCCTTCTCGAGCAGCACCTCCGCGCCGGTTTTCCGCCCGGCCTCGCTCTCGATCTAGTTCTCAATGAACTCGTAGTGCGCGCCGCCGAAGCCACCCACGCCAGCGCTGCCGCCCTCGCCCTCGTCCGCGGAGATGAAATGGTCTGCCGAGCCGCCACCGGACACGTCGCCCCGGATCTTGGCGTTCCTCTCAACCCCCGCGACGGTCTCTCCGGCGCCTGTCTTCAGACCCGTCAACCTCAGCTTTCCGTCGACACCGAGTTCGACCCACGCGTCGACCCCGCCATCTCCCGGCGCCTCGGCATTCGCTCCATCCTCATCGTTCCCGTCTTCGACATTAACGACAACGAGCATTTCACCGGAGTCCTGGAAGTCTTTTCGACTTCTCCCGCCGCCTTCTCCCAAACCGGCCAGCAACTGCTCGAAAGTTTCGCGGAGGAGTGCGCCCGCGTTCGCCAAGCCGCCATCGAATTCAGCCAGCGCCAGCCCGCTGCCGCAGTCGCATCGCCTGAACTCGTCCCGCCAGCGCTGATTCCGTCCGATTCCGTCCCATCCGATTCCGCCGCACCCAGCCCTCTGCCCGCTCGCCGTTCTCCGTACGAAGCCTGGACCCTGGTCCTCGGATCTCTAGCCATCCTCGCCACCATCGCCGTCAGCTTCCTGATTGGCTCCCGCATTGGATGGTTAGGCCCACCTGGAACTTCGTCCAGCAGCCAGATCCAGCAGCCCATCCCGGCAGAGTCAAGCGCTCCACCGAAGTCTTGCGTAGGGACAGCCGGCCCCGGCTGTCCAGCCGACAGCACCGGGGCCCCCGTCAAGCCCGGTGTCGGCTTGACGGGGTGGAGCAACTCGGCGACCACGGCCACAGCCCACCGCGCCAATCCATCACCGCCGGAAAAAGCGCCCGCAAAAGCGTCCACGCAGACGGCTCCGGCTCCCACCGCCGCTCCCGCCGAAGACGAGTTAGTCGTTTACGAAAAAGGCAAAGTCATCTTCCGCATGAAGCCCGCTCCCACCAACCGAGACCAAACCAAGACCGGCCAGGCGAAGCACCCCCAGGCCAAGCCCGACCGGATCAAGCATGCCGGCGATTCGATCGTCGAAGCATCTTCCACGACTAAGATCGTCGCATCCCAAAGCGTCTGGCTGTCTCCCGAGAAAGCCGAAACCCGCCTCCTCAGCCGCACCGAGCCCCAATATCCCCCCGAAGCCGTAGCCGCCCACCGCTCCGGCACCGTAGTCCTGGAAGTCCAAGTTGCCGAAGACGGATCCGTCTCCTCCGTCCGCACCCTAACCGGAGACACCCTCCTGGCCGCCGCCGCCGCCGAAGCCGTCCGCACCTGGCGCTACCAACCCTATCGCCTCCGCGACCACCCCGCCCAGTTCCAGACGGACGTAACCCTGACCTTCGCCCTCCCCAACTAATCGATCGCACAACTTCCTATCGGGCAGTCGCTTTAGCTCGCCAGCCAACATGCCGGTGCCCTGCTTGGGTGAGTCGCCCCGGCAGTCCCTGATCTTCCGTGACCTCGGAAGGATGCTCCGCACTTGTTAAGCTCCGACTGAGTTCCAGGAGGCCCCGTGCCCGCGACCGCTCACCAACCCGCTCACCCGTCCACTTCCCCATCAACCATCAAGATTCTTTACGGCGAGTCGGACGAACACACTCTCTCCGCCCAAGCCGCCGAAATGAAAAAAGCCGGCCATCACGTGACCGCTGCCCTCAATCGCCAAGGCGTTCAGGAAGCCCTGCGCCGCGATGCCTTCGACCTCGTCATCCTCGGCGCCACCTTGTCCAAGGACGATCGCCATCACCTGCCCTACATGGTGAAGAAGGCCCACGCAGGAACCAAGGTCCTGGTCATGCACGCCGGCACGCACCATCACGAAGTCGACGCCGCCGTGGATTCCAACCTAAGCATGCACCGGATCCTCGAGCGCATCGCGGCCCTGCTTCGGCCTGAGCCCGTCCGCTGACCGCCAATCGACTTTCCGCCACAAAAACAAAAAAGGTCTGGCTGGGGTGGAGAGAGTTGCACCCCGCCAGACCGCTTCCAGGCTGACAGCCATCATTCTCGCCATGCCCAGCCCAGCACTTGTCACAGTCTTGTCAACTTGTCGTCATGTTTTTCCGCTGATTTTGTCCGCGTGGAAGTCCCCAAAACTTAAAATGGGCCGCCAGCCAAGAAGCGGTGACTCTTCCTTGGCTATCGGCCCATTCGATCCGGACTGGGATCGGAGGTGATATCTCTATCGTAGACCCTCCGACTCGATTGTCAAGCATCATCTTCTGCCTCAAACAGTGTTTCAATCTGGGAAGTTTCCCCGCCAGATCGCGCTCCAACCATTGACACCTTCCGCGCCACAGTGTTATTTTTGTTAGTTTCAGAAGCGGTTCTTCTTCCAGCAGGATAGGCCAGAATCAGCAAGGATTCGATCGTCAGTAGGATCATCACAAAATGGGCCAAACACTCCAACAACTAGGCGAACTACTGCTCGGAGCCGTGCCCACGGTCATTCTTCTGGCCACGCTTTACATTCTCTATACCTTCATCGTCCATCGTCCGCTGACCGCCGTCCTCGCCGAACGCCGTAGCCGCACCGAGGGTGCCCTGGAAAAAGCTCGCGCCGATATCGCCGCCGCCGAAGCTCGGACCGCCGACTACGAGCAGCGCCTCCGCGAAGCCCGCCAGAAGCTCTTCAAAAACCAGGAAGCCCGCCGCCAGCAAGCCACCCAGGTCCGCACCCAGGCGGTGAACGAAGCCCGCACCCGAGCCCAGGATCAGGTCAAGCTGGCCCGCGCCGCCATGGAAGAGGATAAGCAGCAAGCCATGTCTAAGCTGCAATCGGACGCGGCCAGACTCGCCACCGATATCGTCCGCATCGTCATGCGCCCCATGGCATCGCCCAGCCAGGTCGGTGGCCAATGAAAATGCCGCTGCTGGCGCTAGCGCTGTTGGCATTCTTGTCGGCGGTTCCATCACCAGCCAGCGCGCAGAATCAACCCGGGCCGCCGTCGTCCGCACCCACATCCGCCGCTCCCGGCCAAAACACGATCGGTGGCGACCTGGCCCATGAGACCCGCGAGGCTGAGGGAGAAGACCAGGAAGAAAACGCAAGTCTTAAGCACGCCGCCCCGGTCCGTTGGCTGGCGCGTAAAACGGGTCTGAGCGTGCGTCAGGCGTATCTCCTGTTGCTCTCTCTGAACTTCGCCACCATTGTCGTCATCGTGTTCTGGGCCGCGCGTAAGTCCCTTCCCGGCATGCTGCGCAGCCGCAACGCCTCCATCCAGCGCGCTTTGCAAGAAGCGCGCGCTGCCAGCCAGGATGCCAATCGCCGCTTAGCCGACATCGAGAATCGTCTGCGCCAGTTGGACGTTGAAATTGGACGGATGCAGGCCACTGCGGAAAAGGAAGCGGTAGCCGAGGAAGGCCGCATCCAGAAGGCCGCCGAAGGAGATATTCGCAAAGTGGTGCTGGCCGCCGAACAGGAAATCACCGCCGCCGCCAAGCAAGCCCGCCGCGATTTGACCACCCATACCGCCGGACTGGCCATCGCCCTGGCCCGCCAGCAGATTAACGTCGATTCCAATACCGACCAGGTACTGGTCCGCACCTTTGCCTCGAAGCTGGCTTCAGGTAACGACGACGGAAAGGACGGCCGCTAGCCATGGCTTCCGTCGTCGGCACCTACGCCCGCGCCTTCGCCGACGTAGTGATGACCCAAAGCAACCTCCTCGATCCCGCGCGCATGCTGCAGGAACTGCACGGCATCGAGGCCCTGCTCCAGGAAAGCGATCCGTTGCGCCGCGTCCTGGAAAACCCGTCCATTCCCGGCGACCGCAAACGCGCCGTGCTCGACGCCATCACCATGCGCCAGGGCACGACCAGACAAGTCCGGAATTTCATCGCCGTACTCATCGATCACAGAAGGCTGCCGCTGTTCAGCGAAATCCTGAAACAGTTGGAACAGGAATTAGACGACCGCCAGGGTTTTGCGGAAGCGCAAGTAAGCACCGCGCGCCAACTAAGCGATCCGGAGAAGCAGATGTTAGAAGCCGAGATCGCAAGATTGACCGGCAAGAAAGTCCGAGCCCGCTACGAGCAAGATGCTTCGCTGTTAGGTGGAGCGGTAGTGCAAGTAGGCAGCACCATCTACGACGGGTCGGTAAAAGGCCAGTTAGAGAACATTAGGGAGCAACTGGTGGAGAGCTAGCCGTTAGCTCTTAGCTTGAATCCGAACGGTAAGCGAGCTGCGGAAGAACTCGGGACTCGTATCAGGGCATCGCTTTAGCGATGCCGCAAGCGCGTCACCGAAGAGTGAAAGCTGAGACCTGAGACCTAGAACCTGAGACCTGATTTTTATGGCACAAATCAAAGCAGACGAAATTACCCAACTAATCCGCGAACAAATCGAGAACTACGAATCCAAGATCGCGGTCGACGAGGTTGGCACCGTCATCACCCTCGGTGACGGCATCGCCCGTGTCTACGGCCTCGACAAGGTCATGGCCGGCGAGTTGCTCAGCTTCCCGCACAACATCGCCGGAATCGCCATGAACCTCGATGAAGATCAGGTGGGCGTGGTCATCCTCGGCGAATACACCGGGATCGAAGAAGGCGACGAAGTCAAGCGCACCGGCCGCATCATGAGCGTGCCCGTGGGCGACGCTTTGATTGGCCGCGTCGTTAACTCGCTCGGGCTGCCCCTCGACGACAAGGGTCCCATCTCGACCGATAAATTCATTCCCATCGAGCGCCTTGCTCCCGGCGTCGTTGAGCGCCAGCCCGTGCGCGAACCCATGGCCACTGGACTCAAGGCCATCGACTCCATGATCCCCATCGGCCGCGGACAGCGCGAGCTGATCATTGGCGATCGCCAGACCGGCAAGACCGCCGTTGCCCTCGACACCATCATCAACAACAAGGGCAATAACCTCATCTGCATCTACAACGCCGTCGGTCAGAAGCGCTCCTCGATCGCGCAGGTGGTCAAGATTCTCGAAGATGCCGGCGCTATGGAGTACACCATCGTGGTCGCCGCTTCCGCTTCCGAACCCGCTCCCATGCAGTACATCTCGCCCTACGCGGCCTGCGCCATGGGCGAGTTTTTTCGCGATACGGGGCGCCACGCCCTCTGTATCTACGACGATCTTTCCAAGCACGCCGCCTCTTATCGTGAGATATCGCTCTTACTCCGCCGCCCTCCCGGCCGCGAAGCCTATCCCGGAGATGTGTTCTATCTTCACTCGCGTCTGTTGGAGCGCGCCGCTAAGTTGAGCGACAAGAACGGCGGAGGATCGCTAACTGCGTTGCCCATCATTGAAACCCAGGCGGGCGACGTTTCGGCATACATTCCGACCAACGTGATTTCGATTACCGATGGCCAGATTTATCTTGAAACCGACTTATTCAACCAGGGCGTCCGCCCCGCCGTGAACGTAGGACTTTCCGTAAGCCGAGTAGGTGGCAGCGCCCAGATCAAGGCCATGCGCCAGGTAGCCGGAACGCTAAAGCTCGAACTGGCCCAGTACCGCGAGTTAGCCGCCTTCGCCCAGTTTGGCAGCGATCTGGATAAAGCCACGCAGGCGCAACTCAATCGCGGTCAGCGCCTGGTGGAACTCCTGAAGCAGGGCCAGTTCTCGCCGCTCCCTTTCTCGAAACAGATTCTGATCATCTTCGCCGGCACCAGCGGAGTGCTGGATGACATGCCGGTCGACCAACTCCGCGACTTCGAGATGGATCTTTACAAGTACGTGGAAACCGCAAATCCAGGCTTGCTAAATACCATCATGGAAAAGAAGATTCTGGACGACAATCTGAAAGCGGAGATGTCAAAAGTAATCAAAGAAGCAAAACAGCAGTTCGTAGATGCAAGGCAAAATCAGTCGCCAGTTGCCAGTACCCAGTTGCCAGTCTAAGCGTCTCTGGGTACTGGCAACTGGTAGCTGGCAACTGGCAACTGACTTATGGCAAACATTCTCGACATCCGGCGCCGCATCCGCAGCGTGGTCAACACGCGCCAGATCACCAAGGCCATGAAGACCGTCTCGGCGGCCAAGTTGCGCCGCGCGCAAGAGAGCGCGCTGGCCGCGCGTCCCTATTCGCAGATGCTCACCAACGTCCTCAAATCGCTCGTGTCGCGCGCCGATATCTACGACCCGGTCACCGGACTGCCGCGTCATCCCCTGCTCGCCGAGCGCCCCGAAAAGAACATCCTCCTGATCGTAGTCACCGGAGACAAGGGCCTGGCTGGCGCGTTCAACACCAATATCCTGAAGATGGTGTCAAGATTCATCGAGTCCAATCCAGATCGGAATATCGACGTCGAATGCATCGGACGCAAAGGCCGCGACTTCATGCGCCGTCGTTATCCACTAGCCCCGGAGAGAATCTCCGGCGATGGAGCGACTGCCGATGGAGCAACGGCCGCCTCGCCCGTCAAGCCAGACACGGAAGTCGCTCCACCGCGCGCCGGTCTCGTGCAGATCGCAGGCGAATATGTCGGAGTTCTGAGCAAGGTCGACCATAATTTCGCAAACACGCTTAGTCAGAGCGTGATCGCCCGCTACACCCGCGGCGAGATTGACGGCGTCTACATTCTGTTCAACGAATTCAAATCGGTGATCGCGCAACGCCTCGTCGCCGAGCGCCTGCTGCCCATCAAGGAGATCGGCGAAGTCAACGTCCAGATGGCGGAAGAGCCTTCGGTGGAGGAACGCAAGAAGCGCATCGAAGCGGCGAAGTCGGCGGGCGTCGGTCTGCGTCCAACCGATACCAAAGCCGTCGACGAAGCCGCCGCCAAATTCGGGGCGTTGCCTGTGGATTACATCTACGAGCAGAAGCCAGAGCGACTTTTCGAGGGTATTCTGGCGAAGTACATCGGCATCCAGATTTTTCACGCGCTGCTCGAGTCCGTGGCCGCGGAGCACGCCGCCCGCATGACCGCGATGGATGCGGCAACCATCAACGCCAGCGATATGATCGATTCGCTGACGCTAGTTATGAATCGCGCGCGCCAGGCCAAGATCACAAAAGAAATCATCGAAATAGTAAGCGGCGCGGCAGCAGCGCAGTAAGGGTTCGTATCAGGGCATCGCTTTAGCGATGCCGCAAGTTTCGAAATCAGACGCCCCTTTTAGGGGCTGCATAAGAGTGCTGATTCGAGATTGTTGATCCTTGAAAGTTTGAAACCTTGAAACTTTGAGACCTTGAGATTTCATCTATGTCAGAAAATATCGGACACGTAATCCAAATCGCCGGCCCCGCCGTCAACGTCCAGTTCACCGAAGGCGCCATGCCTCCCATCTATCAAGCGCTGAAGGTTGTCAGCGACGGCTTCACCGTGCCTTCCCCCATCAGCGTTATTCTCGAAGTGCAGCAGCATCTCGGCGAAGGCCGCGTGCGCTGTGTTGCCATGGAAGCCACCGAAGGCATGGTGCGCGGCATGAAAGCGATCGATCAAGGCGGACCTATCTCCGCCCCCGTCGGCCGCGGCACGCTCGGCCGCGTGATGAACGTCATCGGCGAACCCGTGGACAATCTCGGCCCGATTGCCTATGAAAAGAGAATGCCGATTCACCGCCTGGCGCCCGCGTTTGATGAACAATCGACCACCGCCGAGATGTTCGAGACTGGCGTGAAAGTGATTGACCTGATCCAGCCGTTTTTGAAAGGCGGGAAGACCGGCCTCTTCGGCGGCGCTGGCGTCGGCAAGACCGTCGTCATTATGGAGTTGATCAACAACGTGGCCAAGCAGCACGGTGGATTTTCCGTCTTCGCCGGAGTGGGCGAGCGCACCCGTGAAGGCAACGACCTCTGGCTGGAAATGAGCGAGTCGGGAGTAATCAAGCCCGGCAAGCCTGACGAGTCGAAAGCCGCGTTGATCTATGGCCAGATGACCGAGCCCCCCGGAGCGCGTCTAAGAGTAGCGCTGACCGCGCTCACCGTAGCCGAATATTTCCGCGATGAAGAAGGCAGCGACACGCTGTTATTCATCGACAACATTTTCCGCTTCACCCAAGCCGGCTCCGAAGTGTCCGCCCTATTAGGACGCATGCCCAGCGCCGTCGGTTATCAACCCAACTTAGCTACGGAGATGGGGGAGTTACAGGAGCGGATTACTTCTACTAAGAAGGGGTCGGTGACTTCGGTGCAGGCGATTTATGTGCCGGCGGATGACTTGACCGATCCGGCGCCGGCTACAACCTTCGCTCACCTTGATGCTACGACTGTGCTTTCGCGCGCGCTTACGGAGATCGGGATTTATCCGGCGGTGGATCCGCTGGCTTCTACTTCGCGGATTCTCGATGCTCGAATTGTTGGGCAGGATCATTACGATGTGGCGCAGATGGTCAAGAAGACGCTGCAGACTTACAAGGACCTGCAGGACATCATCGCCATTCTGGGCATCGACGAACTTAGCGAAGACCAGAAGGTGACGGTGGCTCGCGCGCGCAAGATTCAGAAGTTCCTTTCGCAGCCGTTCTTTGTGGCGGAGGCGTTCACGGGCACTCCGGGACGCTATGTGAAGATTGCCGACACGGTGAAAGGTTTCCGCGGCCTGGTGGAAGGGAAGTATGACGACATTCCCGAGCAGGCCTTCTACATGAAGGGAACGATCGAGGAAGTGCTGGAGACGGCGGAGAAGATGAAAGGGGTGGCAGCGTAAGAGCTGTCGTTGGTCGTTAGGCGCTGGTCGTTGGCAAGTGCCCAGCGGCTGGCGTTGTAAGCTGGCGACGCATGACCAACGACCAACGACCAACGACCAACGACCAATGCCTGACACTTTCCAACTCGAAATTGTTACTCCTTCCAGGCTGCTGGTGAAGGACGTGGCTGAGGAAGCGCAGATCCCGGGGTTGAGCGGGTATCTGGGAATTCTTCCTGGGCACGCCCCTTTGATTACCGAGCTTGCCGTCGGCGTGATTACTTACAAGGCGAGTGGCGCGATGCACACGCTGTCGGTGGCGTGGGGGTTTGCGGAAGTGCTGCAGAATAAGGTGACGATCCTGGCGGAGGCGGCGGAGCGTCCGCAGGAAATTGACATAGAGCGCGCGCAAAAAGCCAAAGACCGGGCCGAACAGCGCCTGAAGAGCAACGATCTCAAGGTCGACTACACGCGCGCGGAAGACGCATTGCAGCGCGCGGAAACGCGTCTGAATGTCGCGAAGGAAAAGTAGACTTCCTACGCGAGGGTACGAAATACCTGGGTCCGCCAGGCTTAGCGGCACCTCTGAAGCCGCGCCCTTCCCAAAACCTGCTCGAATCAGGTTTTTTCCGCAGCCTGCTGGGGGTCCACTCCGGTGCTGGCGGCCGGGCGGCCCAATTCTCGAAAAGCGCGAGAAGCGCGGCACCCTGATTTTCTTTTCTGCCGACGGCATTGGAGTGCAGGGCCAGCCACTTTCTTGGCGGTGGAAAATGCGGTAGCGTATCTTCGTGACTCGGAATCGGATTCATCCTATCTTCGTCGTGGCAACGACGATCGCCGCACGCGTTGGGGTCGATCGCCATGGGGGGACGCTGGGTGTCTAATCCAAGCGCCAGTCTGTCCGCGGGAGATGTCGTCGGCAACTACAGAATCCTCGGCATGGCCGGAGCCGGGGGCATGGGCGTGGTGTATCGCGCGCTCGATGTGAAGCTGGAGCGGACGGTGGCGCTGAAGTTTCTTCCCCAGCACGTTGTTGCGAGCAGCGAGGACAGAGAGCGGTTTCTGCGAGAAGCGCGGACGGCGTCTTCGCTCGACCATGCCAACATTGGTGTGATCCACGGGCTGGAGGAGACCGGCGACGGGCGCTCCTTCATTGTGATGGCGTATTACGTGGGGGAAACGCTGGAGCAGAAGATGCGCAGCGGTCCTCTGCCGGTGGGCGAAGCGGTCGACATCGCCATTCAGATGGGGGAAGGCCTGGCGGCAGCCCATGCGGGCACGGTGGTGCATCGCGACATCAAGCCTTCCAATGTGGTCCTGACGCAGAATGGAGTGGCGAAGATCGTGGACTTCGGGCTGGCGCGGCTGACGTCGACGACAGGCAGCACACAGAGCATTAGTACCGCCGGAACTGTCGGCTATATGTCGCCGGAACAGACGATCGGCAAGTTCGTGGACCAGCGCACCGATATATGGTCGTTGGGGGTCGTGCTGGCGGAGATGGTTACGGGGAAGAATCCGTTTTTGCGGGAGACGCCTGCGGCGACCATTTTTGCGATCCTGAACGAGCCGCCGCGGGCCCTGGACGAGATCCCGCTGGATCTGCTGCGCGTGATCTACCGCGCGCTGTCGAAAGAGCCGGCCACGCGCTATCAGAGCTGCCGCGAGATGTTGGCCGACCTGAAGGACTTCCGCAGCCGGTTCGACGCGGAGGCGATGGCGGCGTCAAACGCGAGCCGGCCGTCGTCCCGATCGTCGTCTTTGTCCGCGTCGGATCTGAGGGCGCAGATTGAGCAAGCATCGCGTCCAGTGTGGGGCTCGGCGGTCGCGCCGGGGCAAAGGTGGCACCGGTGGTTGGCGGGTTTGGGAATGGCGCTGGTGGTGCTGGCAGGGCTCTCGTTTCTGCCGCCGGTGCGAGAGCGAATGGCGGGATGGTTTGCCGGCCAGGAAGAGCACATTGCGGTGCTGCCGTTTGAGAATGTGGGGGATGATCCGGCGAACGAAGAGGTTTCCGCCGGGCTGATGGACAGCCTGGCCAGCCGCTTGACGAACCTGGAAGCGGGCAAGCAGCCGCTCTGGGTGGTGCCGGCGAGCGAGGTGCGGCGGCGCAAGATCGCAGATCCGGCGTCGGCGCTGCGTGAACTGGGAGCGACGGTTGCCGTAGAAGGAAGTCTGCAGCGCGACGGGCAGACGATCCACCTGATGGTGAATCTGGTGAATACCAGGAACCTGCGCCAGATCGGGTCGGTGACGCTGGAAGACCGTGCGGGAGACTTCTCGTCGCTGGAAGACGAGGCGGTGGCACGCGTGGCCAAGCTGATGCGGATTGAGGTGACGCCCGAGATGCTGCGAGCGACGGGCGGCGCGGTCAATGCCGGCGCGTATGAGTTGTACCTGAAGGCGCTCGGCTACACGCAGCGCTACGACAAGGCGGGGAATCTCGATCTGGCCATCGCGGCGCTCGACAATGCGGTGAAGGCGGATCCGCGCTTCGCCCTGGGATTCGCTCAGCTCGGCGAAGCCTACCGCCTGAAATACCGGCTGGACAAAGACAAGAAGTGGATCGATGAAGCCCTGGCGAATTGCCAGAAAGCGGAGCAACTGGATGATCGCTTGCCCATGGTCTATGTGACACTGGGGAGAATCCACGGTTACACGGGGAATTACGATCTTGCCTTGCAGGAGAGCCAGCGCGCGCTGCAACTCGACCCGCGCAACGCGGATGCGATCGTCAGCCTGGCCAGGTCGTACGAAAGCGCGGGACGCCCCGCCGACGCCGAAGCTGCCTATAAGAAGGCTATCGCGCTGCGTCCCGATTCCTGGGACGGATATAACCAGCTCGCGGGCTTCTTGTATGACCACCGGCGCTACGACGAAGCCGTTGCGCAGTATCGCCACGCCATCGAACTCACTCCGGACAACGCGGCGCTCTATCTCAATTTAGGCGCGGTTTACTCCGACATGGGAGACAAGCACTACCCCGAGGCCGAGCAGATGCTGCGGAAATCACTCGCCCTGGAGCCCAGCTACGGCGCCTACGCCAACCTTGGACATCTATACATCCAGCAGCAGAAGTTCGCCGAAGCCGCAGCCGCGACTGAGAAAGCTGTGCAATTGAACGACAAGGATTACACGACATGGTTCAACCTGGCATTTGCTTATGAATGCCTCAAAGACAAAGAAAAAGCGGGCAAGGCGCAGGACCGCGAAATGGCCCTGCTCGAACCGGCAGCTCTTGACACCCCGCGCGATGCCACGGTGCAGTCCAGCCTCGGGCTGCTCTACGCCAAGAAAAAGCTTCGCGAAAAAGCCATTTCTCGCATACAATCGTCGCTCGCGCTTTCGCCAGACGACCCCAATGTCCTGGCAACCGTCGGCGAAGCCTACGAAAACCTGGGTGATCGCGCCCAGGCCTTGCAGTACATCGAAAAGAGTCTGCAGAAAGGTTATGACCTTGCGGATCTGAAGAGCACTCCAGACCTGCAAGGTTTGCTCTCGGATCCCGGTTTTCGGCCCAGCGCTAAGTAAGCAAATTCAATTTGAAAAAGGAGCCAACCATGGCCGCAGCACCCAACCTTCCAATGCCCGATGCAGCAGTTACTCGGACCATCTCCATCGACGATACCTTCACGCCCACGCCGCAAGGTCTCATCGTGAACCCGGGAGATACAGTAATGTTCCAAAACAATTCCGGAGTCGAGATCACCATTCAGTTTGCACCCAATTATACGAGCCCGGCCCTGTCTTCCAACCTGGACATCCCCGATGGAGATGAGGCTGGCTTCGTTGCACCGGCGACCGCCGCCGCCGCTAACTATGGTATTTACGTGGGGGCGACCCAAGAGAGCGGCCCCTGGGTCATCCAGGTGGGCGCCGGCCCGATGTATGTCGTCCTTACCGGCCCCGTAACCTGCAACTTTCCGACGGTGGCGGTTCCTCTCGGGAACATACTCACGGGGTTTGGGAAGCTGAGCATAGGCCCCAACGCCACCAGCGGCAGCCTCGGCATCGGCTTTCAAACCAACCCATTCAATCCACCGATCACTACGAACGATGGCTCTCACCCGGTCAAAGCTGGGACCAGCCCTGGGTCATACAGCTACACGGTCGTGGACCCTGTCAACAACCCAGGCCCTGGCACGGTAATCATCCGCAGCGCATAGGCCCGCGCCTGCCCACTTGCCTCCATGACGGCAACCACCGCTGCGGCCTGATTTGATTGGCCGCAGCGGTGGAGTTGTCGAGAAGGTGAATCGTGGTAAAGCTTTGCTGGGGACACTCCACCGGGTGGGAAACTCCGCTCACACGACTTGCGAATTGCGGTATAATCTTCTCAGCCAACCGGGTCTCCACGGGGTGTCCAAATGTCGTTCCGTAGATTGCTAGTCTCCCTGAGTCTACTAGCGTTGATGGCGGTGTCGGCGCTGGCGCAGGACCAAGCTTCCCAGACTCCAAGCGCGCAGCCGCAAGCCTCGCAGTCGCAAACCTCGAAAGATCAGACCGCGCAACCTCAAAGCACGCAGCCATCGAGTGGCACAACGAGTGGACCGACGACTGGCGCAACGCCAGCTCCGCCGCAGGATCCCTCGGCAACGCCCAGCTCGACTCCGGCTCCGCCCGCGGACGTTTCTTCGAGCAGCAGCGCCGGCAGCGACTCGGCGCCTAGTGGGCCGCCTCCCATCCAGGAGCCCGACGAAAGCAAGGTCAAGCACGACGGCAAAGAGGACGATGTCGATGCCATCGGCAACCGCAACGTCGGAGGCCGCGGCTTCGGCGACTGGTATTCGCTCGAAAGCGAAATCAAGATCGGCAAGCAATACGCGATGATGGTCGAAAATAGCGTAAAGCTGGTTCAGGACCCGGTGGTGAACGAGTACGTCAACCGCATCGGCCAGAACCTGGTGCGCAATTCCGACGCGAAGGTGCCGTTCACCATCAAGGTGATCGACTCCGACGAAGTGAACGCGTTTGCGCTCCCCGGCGGATTTTTCTACGTGAACTCCGGTCTGATTCTGGCGGCGGATGAAGAGGCCGAACTGGCCGGCGTGATGGCGCATGAGATTTCGCACGTTTGTGCCCGCCACGGGATGCGCCAGATGACGCGAATGAACATGGCGCAAATCGCCACTCTTCCTCTGATCTTCGTTGGCGGTGGCATAGGCTACGGAATCTACGAGGCAAGTGGTCTGGCCTTGCCGCTCACGTTCATGAAGTTCCAGCGCAATTTCGAAGCGGAAGCGGACTACCTCGGCCTGCAATATATGTATAAGACCGGGTACGATCCGCAGGCTTTCATCAGCTTCTTCGAGAAGATTCAGGCGAAAGAAAAGAAGAAGCCGGGCACGATCGCCAAGGCCTTCGCTTCGCACCCGCAGACGCCCGACCGCATTGAGGCGTCGCAAAAAGAGATCGCAACCATTCTTCCGGCGAAGGCGCAATACATCGTCACCACGTCGGAGTTTGATGACGTGAAATCGCGGCTGGCCACTATCGAGAACCGGCACAAGGTCATCGAAGAGAAGGACGCGAGCAAGCCCAGCCTGCGCCGCACTTCAACCAGCGACAAGACCAGCGGCACGGACAACACCGGCGACGACGATCGCCCGACGCTGAAGCGGCGGGACGACAATCCGGACCAGACTACTCAACAACAGTAACGGGAATTGCGGAGACAACAAGAAACCGGCGGCCAGCCCGCCGGTTTTTTGTTGGAGTTAAGTTGCGATTGTGTGGGTTACGATCCCGCGGCCACCGACTTTACCGCGATCGTGGCGCCGTCCACGTCTCCGGTCACCTTTGCCTTCGCTCCGGCCAGATTGTTCAGCTTATCGAGCGCGGCCTTATCCGAGGTCTCCAGGGTGTAGACTTTGTCCCCGACCACGAGCGCGTACTTCGATCCATGCTTCACGCAGCCGCGCGTGCAATCCGCGGCGCTGCCGGCCATTTCATGTTTTGCCCCGCACATGGCGTCGCTCACTTCGCCGGTCAAGGTCTGGTTCTTGCCGGCAGCCAGCGCCGGAACCGCCAACCCGGCCAACATCTGCATTCCAAGAATCGCAGCCGCAATTCGATTCACTTTCATATTGTTTTCCTCTCAGGTGAAACGGAGTGATAGTTCAAGAGTGAAACCCCACGTGACGCTTGTAATAAGGATTCGCGCGGCGCCTTCGGGTTACAAAATATTTGTGGTTTAGACGCCGCCACTTTCAGCGCTATTGCTGCTTGAAACGGATCTCCACATCCACGGTCTTGTCCTTCGCGTCCAGCGATTCATGAACGGCGATGTTCCACCGCACGCCGCGGGGGACGAGCTGTCCGGTATCGTCCAGAAATTTCTTGGGATAGTCGGCATTGTAGGGCTGACCTTCGCGCAGAGTCCACGCCGCCACCATCCGAGCTGTGGCCTGCGTGTCGAGTCCTGCGATCTGCAACTCTCCCATCTTGTAGAGGTCGCCTTCGACGATGTGCAGCTCGTAGTGCACGGTGCTTTTCTCGTCGTCGAACTGGGCGTCGGGCTTGATCTGGACCGTCATGTAGCCGCGGCTGCGGTAAAGCTTGGTCACGCTTTCAATGTCGCGGAGAAGGCGCACGGCGTCGGTGGGTTGGCCGTTCGGCAGGTGCAGGAAAGACGCAACTTCGGCCGTGGCGATTGCAGAGTTGCCCCTCCAGTCGACGCCGGAGGTTGAATATATCTTGCCCGGCGTTACCGGTACGATCGCATCCACCTGAAGCTCGGCGGGACCTTGCGCGTCGGGCGCTGGAGCCGGTTGAGGCACAACCCGGGCGTCTGACGGCCCAAACGCGGCTTTCAAATATCCGCGCTGGAGGTACACGGGCAGCAGGTCAAACTTCGCGGTCGCGGCGAGAGAAGAGCGTTCGTAGATCGCTCCCGTGAGGCGGCGGGCTGCGGTTGTGAGCAGAGCCGACTGCTCCGGTGAAGCTCCTGGGAATTCGACGCCGCGAATTCGGATGGCGACTTCCTCGACGCGGTAATCAATTGCGGTCAGGGCGTCGTCCGACTCCTCTCCCTCGCGCAGGTAATCTACCCGGCCCGGATATTCCTTTTCGGTGAGGATGGCTTGCAGCGCCTCGGAGACCCGGTCGGGAAGGTTGCCTGCAATCGGCAGCAACTGCTTGAACAACGGAACGCGGTTTTGCAAGGCGGTGCGCAGTTCGTCGTCGGTGAACCAGACGAGGTTTTCAAACCGCGCGGGAACCAGCTTGCTCGAGTCGGTATCGGCGAGTTGCAGTTCGAGTCTTGTTCCCGCACTTGAAGAGGAATACGAATAGACAACGTTGCTGAACAAACCGGAATCGCCCAGGCGCTGCACCGCTTCTTTGAAATCGCCGTCGGCGGCGTTCTGGCCGATCTGAAGGCCGCTCGCGGCGAGGATCTCTTTGTCGGTATAGCGCGCCGTTCCTGTGACTTTCAGCACGATGAGCTTGTAGGCGGTGGCGGAGGAAGCTTTGCCGCCGGCGGACTGCTTCTGGGCTGCGGCATCCGAAAGAAGCAAGGGTATGAAGAGGATGAAACTTGTAACCCTGTTCATTTGGATCGCTTCCCAGCCCCGGCCACGGACGTTGAGAAATTCTTTTGCTTCAGTGCGATGTCCATGAAGGCCTTGGCGGCGCGGCTGAGCGATTTGTCTTTGCGGAACACGAGCGCGAGGTCGCGCCGGATTTGCGCGTCGGCGAGCGTGATGGCAACCAGCGCCTTGGCCCGGATATCTTCCTCGATATTGGAGCGGGCGATAAATCCGACGCCAACATCCGCGGCTACAAATCGCTTCAGCAGTTCGCTCGAATCGAGCTCCATGGCCAGGTTCGGCTTCAAGTGATGGTCATAGAACAGCGCATCGAGTGCGTCGCGGGTGTGCCCCAGTTTTGGCAGGACGAGCGGATAGGTCGAGACCTCGGCCACGGTGACCGTCTTCTTCCCCGCGAGCGGATGTTGCGGGGCCGTGATCACGACGAGTTCGTCGCGGTGAATCATCTGCGCTTCGAGCCGGTTATCGGTCACGGGCAGCGAGACCACGCCAAAGTCCACCACGTTCTCGAGGATCGACTCAAGTATCTTGGCGTAGTCGGAGCGCTTGATGCTCACGGCGACCTTCGGATAATCGCGTTTGAATTGCGCGAACACCTCAGGCAGGATGTGCAGGCAGGTGCCTTCATTTGCTCCCACGACAATTTCGCCGCGAGGCACGCGCTCGGTCTCGGCGATCTCGGTGAGGATGGTCTTGCGCCGCTCAATCGTTTCCTCGGCATACTTGAAAAATAATTTGCCGGACGCGGTGAGCGAGACGCGGCCTCCGGAGCGGTCGAGCAGACGAGCGCCCACTTCTTCTTCGAGCGCGCGAATCTGCGAGGAGATGGCGGGCTGGGTGCGAAAACGCTTCTCCGCCGCGCGCGAGAAACTGGAGAGGCGCGCCACTTCCAGGAAGATTTCTAGCTGATCGAAGTCCATCGTGTGCCGACCTCAGACACTATAGCGAGCCTGGGGCGATCACGAAAGCGAAATCGGAAGTCGCTGGGATGGAAAGGGCATCGTTATAGGGTTCAAGGGCGCGGCGAAGGGACAGGTTCGCCAGTCGTTTCACTATCCACCCAATAACTCTTCCTGGCGGTCACGACCAGATTCGGATGCTCCTTTAGCTGTAGCTGGATCGAGTGCAGACCAGGATGCGGAGACTTGGGCTGAAAGCTCAGGACATATCGATTGGGAATGTGATTGGAGATCGTGAGTAAGGCCTTCTCCAAATTGCGAGTGCTGCTGAATCCAAAATATTCGCCGCCGGTAAGATGCGCGACGGTTTCAGGGGCGTTGCGATGCAAACTCTCCACGGCGGCAATGGCCGCCATTCTTACAACTGCGAGCGGAGGCGCGAGTTGACCGAGGCAGTCATGTGCCTGCGAGAGTTTATTTTGAGATGTTCCGGGATCGGCGTCGGGATCCTTCGCCATGCAGCCGCCGGGATGCTGAGGATTTGGGTTCGACAGGCTGGTGCCGCTGCTCCATACCGTCGGGAGCTCTTCAGAGGCGTAGTGGCGCGCGTCAGACCTAGGCGAGGAAAACCCCAGGCTGTAGATGGCCGTGTTCGTGTCGCTGATGGCGCGTAGCGCCTCATCCATTTTCACGCGGCTTCCATGGTCGATGGTTTCGCTGAGCAGCAAAATCGCGCGCCGATATTCGGGCGGCTGCTGGCGCAGCAGGTCAACCGAAAAGGCTAGAGCATCGAGGATCGCGCCCCCGCGGTTCCGGCTCCCCGGGTTCAGTCCACGAATTGTGTAGTCCACTACATTTAGGTTGGGAGTGAAGTCCTGAAGAAGCCTCGGTCTGCTATCGAAGCCTACTACGGCAACTTGGCGCTTGACACTGCCCACTACCGACTCCATCACCGTCGCCAGATGGCGATACTTGTCGAGTTGCTCAACGCCAGCGCCACCCGTCTCAACGGCAATAACCAGGGCCAGCGGTTCACTGTCCGTGTCCTCCTCAAGCGTAACCTTCTGCTCGACCCCATCATCGGCAAGCACGAAATCTTTGGCGGCAAGGGTGAAGACAAGTTCTCCAGCCTTGGTTCTTACCATGGCTGGAACAAGCACTAAGTTCGACTGCGCACTGAAGGCAGGGGTGGATGATGTGGGAGGGGCCGCGGTCTGCGCCATTGCGAACGGCGCGCACAGGAATACGACGACTGCGCTGACCCTCAAGATCGGACGCCCAAAGCTCATTCCGGCTGACTCTGCACTGTTGGAGACGGGGCAAGCCCCGTCTCTACAGATGCTCTCTCTAGACGTTGATCACCGCGATGAGTTCTCTCACGGCGGCGGCGCTTTTGTCGAGGGCCGCTTTCTCTTCCGGAGTGAGTTTGATCTCGATAATCTGCTCGATCCCCTTGGCGCCGAGTTTCACCGGCACGCCGACAAAAAGTCCGTGGATGCCGTACTCTCCGTTGAGGTAGGCAGCGCACGGGAGAATCTTTTTCTTGTCTTTGAGGATGGCCTCGACCATCTCGGTAGCGGCAGCCGAAGGGGCGTAGTACGCCGATCCGGTCTTGAGATACTTGACGATTTCGGCGCCGCCGTCGCGGGTGCGCTGGACGATGCGATCTAGCGTGGCCTTGTCCATGAGTTCGGTGACGGGAATGCCGGCGACGGTGGAATAGCGGGGAAGCGGGACCATGGTGTCGCCGTGTCCCCCGAGAACGAAGGCGGTTACGTTCTCGACGCTTACTTTGAGTTCCTGGGCGATAAAGGCGCGGAAGCGGGCGGAGTCTAGGATTCCGGCCATTCCAATGACGCGCTCGCGCGGAAAGCCGCTGAGCTTGTAGGCGGCCTGCGCCATGGCGTCGAGCGGGTTGGAGACGATGATGAGGATGCAGTTCGGCGAGTGCTGCACAACCTTGCCGACCACGTCGCTCATGATTTTGAAGTTGATGTTCAGAAGATCGTCGCGGCTCATGCCGGGCTTGCGCGGAACTCCGGCGGTGATGACGACAATGTCGGAGTTGGCCGTGTCGGCGTAGTCGTTCGTGCCGAGGATGGCGGAATCGCGTTTCTCGATCGGCATGGCCTGGAGCAGATCGAGACCTTTGCCTTGGGGAACGCCTTCTATGATGTCGATGAGGACGACATCGGCTAGTTCTTTCGATGAGATCCAATGAGCGGCGGTGGCGCCCACGTTTCCGGAACCGACGATCGTTACTTTGTTGCGCATAACGTTTCCTTTCTGAATGCTGGGCAAACAATTTCCTGTAGAGACGCGGGTTGCCGCGTCTCCCGCGGCGGAGACGGGGCAAGCCCCGTCTCTACGTGAAAGCGACGCCTCAGTCCGCTGCCACTGCGGCGCTCATGTTTTCGATCATGCAAGCGGCGAACTCGCTGGTCTTCACCTTGGTCGCGCCTTCCATCAGGCGCTCGAAATCGTAAGTCACTTTCTTCTGTTCGATGGTGCGCTCCAGGCTTTGTTCGATCAGATCGGCGGCTTCGGTCCATCCAAGGAAGCGGAACATCATAGCACCCGAGAGAATAACCGAGCCGGGATTGATGACGTCTTTGTCGGCGTATTTGGGAGCAGTGCCGTGCGTGGCTTCGAAGATGGCGTAGCCGTCGCCGACGTTCGCTCCGGGAGCGATGCCGAGGCCGCCAACCTGCGCCGCACAAGCATCGGAAATGTAGTCGCCGTTCAGGTTGGGCGTGGCCAGAACGCTGTATTCGTCGGCCCGGGTCACAACCTGCTGGAAGATGGAGTCGGCGATGCGGTCGTTGATCATCAGCTTTTTCTTCCACGCGCCTTTGCCGTGCGTGGCGTAGATGGTATCGAGACAGCCTTTCACTTCTTTGTAGATAGTCTGGCGGAAGTCGTCCTGGGCGAACTCAAGGCCGGGTTCGATGAGGTTCGCGTTTTCTTCGACGGTGAGATTACGATTCTTATCCTTGTTGTCGATGATCCAGCTCTCGCGCTCGGTGACGACCTGGTCGCGGAATTCCTCGGTGGCGAGTTCGTATCCCCACTTGCGGAACGCGCCTTCGGTGAACTTCTGGATGTTGCCTTTGTGGACGAGGGTGACCGCTTTCTTCTTGTTGTCGAGCGCGTGCAGGATGGCCATGCGCACGAGGCGTTTGGTCCCGGTCACGGAAATCGGCTTAATGCCGACGCCGGAATCGAGGCGGATTTGCTTCTTGCCGCCTTTCAACATGTCTTTGTTGAGGAATTCAATCAGCCGGGCGCAATCGGCCGTGCCTTCTTCCCATTCGATGCCGATGTAAACGTCTTCTGTGTTTTCGCGGTAGATGACGATGTTCATGCGCTCGGGATGCTTCACGGGCGACGGCACACCGGCGTAATACTTCACGGGACGCACGCAGCCGTAGAGATCGAGGATCTGGCGCAGGGCGACGTTGAGCGAGCGGATGCCGCCTCCGACGGGCGTGGTCAGCGGACCTTTGATGGCGACGCGAAATTCGCGGATGGCGCTGACGGTGTCGTCGGGGAGCCAGTTCTGAAAGCGAGCCTTGGCTTTCTCGCCGGCAAAGACTTCGTACCAGACTACGGCGCGCTTGCCGTGATACGCCTTTTCGACAGCGGCGTCGAAGACGCGGACGGAGGCTTTCCAGATATCGCGGCCGGTGCCATCGCCTTCGATGAAAGGAATGATCGGGTGATCGGGAACGCGGTACTTGCCGTTGCTGTATTCGATCTTCTGCCCGTTGGATGGGACGGGGATTCCGTTGAACTGCGTCATGACACTGGCCTCCAGAAGCCGGGAAGGAACCGAATCATTATAAAGAAAACTTAGACACGGGAAAGGAGGTTGGTTGAATTAGTCGCCGGCCGCGGAAAAGAGACGCAGCAAGCTGCGTCTCTACCACCGGTCCTTTACTAGTGTTCAATTCTTACTGACTTCACCACTACGTCTTTGTGGGGACGGTCTTGTTTGTTACGGGCGGCTTTCGAGATTTTTTCCACGACTTCGTAGCCCTCGACTACCTCGCCGAAAATTGTGTGTTTGCCGGTGAGCCAGTCGGTGTTGCCGACCGTGATGAAAAACTGCGAGCCGTTGGTGTTGGGACCGGCATTGGCCATGGCCAGCTTTCCCGCCTTGTCGAAACGATGCGGCGAACCTTTGGTTTCGTCTTCGAACTGGTAGCCGGGACCGCCGAAGCCCGTGCCCAGAGGGTCGCCGCCCTGGATCATGAAGTCGGGAATCACCCGATGAAAGACAGTCCCGTGGTAAAGGGGATCGCTGGTTTTCTTGCGCGTGGCGGGATGCGTCCACTCGCGTTTGCCTTCGGTGAGGTCGACGAAATTGGCGACAGTCTTGGGAGCATCCTTCTCAAACAAGCGGCAAACGATGGTGCCCTCGCTGGTTTCGAACACGGCATAGGTTCCGGGTGTGCGGGTCATAGTGTCCTCGAATTTAATTGATCTTCCTAACTCTTGCTGCAGAGACGGGGCTTGCCTCGTCTCAGACACGGCAAGCCTCGTCTCTGTAGGGACTGCTTCACGCCAGCCTACGGTTTGGGTGCGCCATGGATTTCGATGTGCGTGATCTTGACGGGACGAAGCGGGCGTTCGCCGTCCGTGGCCATGCGAGCGATTTTCTTGACCAGTTCTACGGCGGCCTCATCGCACTGGCCAAAAATCGTATAGCCGCCATTGAGGCTGGGGTAGGGAACTTCGGTGATGAAAAACTGCGAGCCGTTGGTATTCGGTCCGGCGTTGGCGTAGGCGAGGCGCCCGGGGCGATCGAACTTGACCGTGGGCGAAGTCTCATTCTTGAATGCGTAGCCGGGATCGCCCATGCCAGTCCCGGCCGGGTCTCCACCCTGAATCATGAAACTGGGAATCACGCGGTGGAAGATGGTGCCGTCATAAAGTGGAACGCCGTGCTTCTTGTCGTGAGAGACAGGGTTGGTCCAGTCTTTGGTGCCCTCGGCCAAGCCGATGAAATTCTCGACCCCGATCGGGGCTATCTTCGGAAGAAGCGTGCAATGGAGGTCACCAGCCGTGGTGTGGATGATGGCCGTGGGCTCTGCGGCTGCCTTTTGGGCGGATGGGGTTGAGGCCGCCTGCGCGGCGGCGAGCAGGGACGTGAAGATGATCAGGACAAGGGTGTGGATTAGAGTTCGCATGGATGCTCCTGTAAGTGTTTTGGCAAACGTTAATTGTACGACACGGATTGTACGATAGTCGCTCCACGTTTCATTTGCTGGCTCGCATCTCGCGGCTGACACGTTCGGCCTCTCGGAAGACTCGGAGCAGGTTGCCGCCGAGAATCTTGCGGATAGCGTCGGCACTGTAGCCGCGGTCGAGCAGGGCTTGCGTGACTTTGGGCAGATCGGCGGCGGAGTCGATGCCTGCGGGCGTTGCGCCGCTGACGCCGTCAAAATCCGAGCCCAGGCCGACGTGATCGACGCCAGCGACCTTGGCGATGTGGTCGATGTGATCGATCAGCGAGCTTAACGGAGGGCGCGGAATTCTGGCGGCCCATTCGTGCTCGATGCGCTCGGAGTCGAGGTAGGTAACGGCTTTCCCGGCGGCCTTGAGTTGATCGGTGTAGGCCTTGACGGCGGCGTCACGATCTGTGGCTTGCGCTTCGGCGGCCTTGCGGTAGTTCTCGTCGATGAAGGCGTTGTAGAAATTTACCTGGACCACGCCACCGTTCTTGGCGACGGCACGCAGCATGTCGTCGGTCATGTTGCGCGGATGATTGGTGAGGGCGCGTGCGGAAGAGTGCGAGGCAATCAGCGGCGCTTTACTGACAGCGATAGCATCGTAAAACGTCTTGTCGGCAACGTGCGAGATATCGACCATCATGCCGAGGCGGTTCATTTCGAGGACGATCTGCTTGCCGCCATCGGTGAGGCCATTGTGGTGCTCGACTTTGGGATTGTCGATGTCGCCCGAAGAGTCGGCCCACTCGTTGGTGTTCGACCAGCTCAGGGTCATATAGCGCACTCCGAGGCGGTAGAAATCGCGCAGCAAACGGACATCGTCTTCGATGGAGTGGCCGCCTTCAATGCCGAGCAGCGCGGCGAGCTTGTGCTCTCTGTGAGCGCGCTCGATGTCGGCGACACTGAAGGCCATCATCATGCGGTCGGGATGGCGGGCTGCCTGCTCGTACACGGAATCGATGAGATCGAGCGTGTGGTGGGCGAAGTGGCCCTGGTTGGTTTCCGGTTCCACCCAGATGGAAAAGAACTCGGCGCCGAGATTGCCGGCTTTCGCCTTGTCGAGACTGATCTGGCCGGGGTCTTTCGGGTCGGTCGATCCGATGTCGTAGTTTTCGTCAAGGAAGCGTTGCGGCGTATCGGCGTGCGTGTCGATGACGATGGCGGAGTCGTGAATCTCGCGGGCCTTGGCGCTGACGACGGTTTGCGCGTAGACGGGAAGAGCAAAGACGAGTGAGAGTGCGACGGCGAATGTGAGCTTGTTCATGGCGAGCTTCTTCATGTGAACAAGGATTCTATACGATGCGGCAGCGTGGTCTTGCCGGTTCCCGGGAGACCGGCCATCAGGACAATCATTCTGCGGAGATTGCAGCGACGACGGAGTCTGGCTGGAGTCTCAGTTGGAGGCACTTACCGCAGTGGCAGCGGCAGCGACAGTGCCCGGCGCGGTGACCGGCTCTTCCACCGGCGGACGCGGGAAAATCGTCTGCGTCTGGCGCCAGTCGTTGTAGCGGCTGGAAACCATCACGTGGAAGCACCAGTGGCGGCGCTCCTCTTCGGGTTCGACCAATCCGAGCGCCTTCAGGTAAAACAAGTAGTGTTCGACGAAGCGCATCTGCTCGACCGTCATGCCGCGGCGCTGAAGATCGACCGTGATGCCGGCAAGGTGAGAAGACGCGATTTCGCCTTCCGCCGGCGCCGCGTTGCGATTGCGGCGGCGAAGTTTCTTCTGCATCTTAACGGTGCGGACGGCGGAGTTTAGCTGGATTTGCGCGTGAAACTCGCGGTAATAAACTTCGGCAAGGTCGGTGACGAAATCGCGGGTCCAGGGACGGCAATAGCGGCGCGAGGGATCGAGACTGCGCTCAATCTTCAAAGATTCGCTCGCCTCGATGGGCACCAGCTCACCCGAGGCCTTGAGCGCTTCCAGTTGAGCATCGTCTTGAATGCGCGGCAGATCGAGGCGGTTGATTTCGTCGTTTTGCCGGACCAGGGAATCGTGCGACGGGCGGAACATCGGGTTCCAGAGCAATCCACGAAGGCCCCGGAAGTGATACGAGTGCAGGATCCGGTGGTGGCGATGGTCGACGCGGTGCAGCGCGAAGGCGGTTCCGGACGCCGCGACCGTAACGAAAATCGCAAGCATGATCGGCGCAAACGCCAGCGCCCCCGCTGGCTTTGAGGTTTTCAGTCTTCGCGTTAGGAATCTTGGCGTTATGAATCTTCGCGTCATTATGAGGGCATCATTGCGTAACTTGAAACCACCCTCGCAGGCTGTGGAAAAGTGCCCATCTCCCGAGAGGAAGAACGATTGTAAACCACAGGTCAACAAACGTGTGAAGCAATTCCGGCTAAACCCCCTTACTAAAGGGAGTTGCCGGTGGTTACCGGCGGGCAATCTGTTGCATTCACGTGTCAGTCCGGGAAAGGCGCCGTTTCGGGATGGCAAAGTCGTGCTCTGGAGGATTGCGGGAAAAATCAGGATGTCGATAGCCCCCTATTTCCTCTAGAGACGCGGCTTGCCGCGTCTCAGACAGGGCCCGCCCCGTCCCCACAGGCAAAAGAACAGTCTCACTTGCGCAGCAGGTCGCCGAGCGCCAGCTTCATGACTTGGCCGCCGACTTCGGCAATTGACGTGGTCAGTGGTATGTCCTTCGGACAAATCTCGACGCAGTTTTGGGCGTAGCCACATTCCTGGATGCCGCCGTCGCCCATGAGCGCCGTCAGCCGCTCGCGCTTCAGGGCCGCGCCGGTGGGATGCGTGTTAAAGAGGCGCACTTGCGAGATAGTGGCCGCGCCGACGAATCCGGTGTCTTCGTTGAATTGCGGGCAAGCTTCCATGCAGCAGCAACAGGAAATACAGCGCGAGAGCGGATAGGCCTTTTCCTGGTCCTCGGCGCTCATGCGCGGGCCGGAGCCGAGGTCGTAAGTCCCGTCGATTGGAATCCAGGCTTTGATCTTCTTCAGGTTCTCGAAGAGCACGCTGCGGTCAACCGACAGATCGCGCACCACGGGAAATTTCGAGAACGGCTCAAGCTTGATCGGCTGATCGAGGTGGTCGAGCAGGGCGGAGCAGGCCATGCGGGCGCGTCCGTTGATCAGCATGGCGCAGGAGCCGCAGACCTCTTCGAGACAGTTCGAGTCGTAGGTGACCGGCGTGGTCTTGTTGCCGTCGCGCGTGACGGGGTTGGCCGCGATCTCCATCAGCGCCGAAGTGACATTCATGTTCGGCTTGTAAGGAATCTCGAACTCTTCCCACGACGGCTTGGCGTCGGGGGTGAGTTGGCGTTTGATCTTTAGGATTACGGTTTTATTGTTTGCCATTGGTTGTCTTAAGTGCTTCGAACTCTTTTGCAGAGGTGGTTGTCAATATATAGGCGTAGCCACTACCAAACTCATTTTCGACGATGTACTGCAAGGCAGCTTCGTTGTTCAAAGAAACGAATTCAATCCAATCGTTCCCAAGCTTAAATTCATAGCCGCTATATCCTTCTGTAATCAGCCCATGAACCCGAAAAACCTCCAGCCCCAGCACAGCAATCCTGTGCTTAGTGGCAAGCCCAATCGCTTCTTTAGCCTGAGCCAGCGGAATCAGCCACTCGTTCCCGGAACGAATTGCCACGCTGGTGATCTCAGGAGGAAGGATTGCGTCAAAATCGTTCGTCGCCACTGCCATATCAGTACTTCCTCGGTCTCGGCGGAATCAGCGCCGCATCCACCGGCTCGAACTCGAACTTCGGCTCATCCAATTCGGGCGCGTAGATTGCTCTCGTGGTCTTCATCCAGTTCTTGTCGTCGCGCTCGGGAAAATCGGGCTTATAGTGCGAGCCGCGAGATTCATCGCGCATGGCCGCTCCCTGCGCGATGACCCGCGACAATTGCAGCATGTTATAAAGTTGCCGCGCGAAGGCGATGGTCGTGTTCGCCCACTGCGAGCGGTCGCTTAGGTTGATCTTCTGGTAGCGATTCAGCAGCTCCACTACCTTGGCGTCCGCTTCCTCGCACTTCTTGGTGTAGCGGATGACGGTGCAGTTCGCGGTCATCAATTCGCCGAGTTCGCGCCAGAGCAGGAACGGATTCTCGCTGCCGTCGGCTTTCATCAGCCCGGCGTTGATTTCCTGCTGGCGCTTACGCTCTGCCTCAAAATGACCGTTGCCGGGCGCGGCTAGCAGATTTGTCGCGTACTGCACGGCATTCGGCCCGGCGATGAAGCCTCCAAAGATGCACGACACCAGCGAGTTCGCTCCCAGGCGGTTTGCGCCGTGATACTGGTATTCGCATTCGCCCGCCGCGAAGATGCCGGGGATGTTCGTGGCTTGCTTGTAGTCCACCCACAGTCCGCCCATGGTGTAGTGCATACCGGGGAAAATCTTCATGGGCACGTCGCGCGGATCGTCACCGACAAACTTCTCGTAGATTTCGAGGATGCCCTCCAACTTGCGGTCGAGAGTCTTGCGGTCGATGTGCGTGAGGTCGAGGTAGACCATCGGCTTCCCGTCGATGCCGAGGTTGAGCTCGTACACCACCTTGAAAATCGCGCGCGTGGCCACGTCGCGCGGGACGAGGTTGCCGTATTTCGGATACCACTCTTCGAGGAAATACCAGCGGTCGCTCTCAGGAATGGACTTGGGATTGCGCTTGTCGCCCAGAGTTTTCGGAACCCAGACGCGGCCCCCCTCGCCGCGCGCCGATTCTGACATCAGGCGCAGCTTGTCTTCGCCGGGGATGCAGGTGGGATGCACTTGTATGAACTCGCCGTTCGCGTAATAGCAACCCTGCTGATAAAGCGCAGACTGCGCCGATCCCGTGCACACCACCGAATTGGTGGACTTGCCAAAGATGGCGCCAATGCCGCCGGTGCAGATGATGATGGCGTCGGCAGGGAAGGTGCGGACTTCCATGGTGCGCAGATCCATCGCGCAGATGCCGCGGCAGACGCGGTTTCCGTCCAGCACGGCCGAGAGAAACTCCCAATGCTCGTACTTCTTCACCTTGCCTTCGGACTCGTAGCGGCGCACCTGCTCATCGAGCGCGTAGAGAAGCTGTTGGCCGGTGGTTGCGCCCGCGAAGGCGGTGCGGTTATAGAGCGTGCCGCCGAAGCGGCGGAAATCGAGCAGGCCTTCGGGCGTGCGATTGAAAGGAACGCCCATGCGATCGAGCAGATCGATGATGCCGGGCGCGGCCTCGCACATGGCCTTGACCGGCGGCTGGTTGGCGAGGAAGTCGCCGCCGTAGATGGTGTCGTCGAAATGTATCCAGGTGGAATCGCCTTCGCCCTTCAGGTTCTTGGCGGCGTTGATGCCTCCCTGCGCGCACACCGAGTGCGAGCGTTTTACCGGGACGATGGAGAACAGGTCAACCTCACCGCCCATTTCGGCGATCTTGATGACGGCGGCGAGGCCTGCCAGGCCTCCGCCCACGACGATGATTTTCGGAGTTGCTGCCATGCTGTATGAATCCTTTTCAGTCGTTGGTCGCTAGTCGTTGGTCGTTAGCAAACATTATCAGCAAGAGCCTTCGGTGATTCTCGATTCGCCAACCTGCATCGCGAACGACTAACGACAAACGACCAACGACTATCTATCGCATCACGATATTTTCCGAAGCATTCGAATCCAAAGGCTGCGGCGGCGTCTTCAGGAATCCGTACATACTGGCCGCGCCCATCGAAACCAGGCCGAGAGCGAGCGCGAGGCAGAGATAGCCAAAGCGGCGGCGCGCCCTTTCTCCGGTGGTGATTCCCCACTTCGCGGCGAACAGCCACACGCCGTAGCTGAAATGCCAGGATGCGGCGATGATGCCGACCGCATAAAAAACGATCATCCACGGATTCTGAAATTCTCCCTGGACTTTGGCGAACGCCTGCATGGGATGCGTCGGCAGATGCACGCCGGTGAAGCGCAGGAAGTAAGTATGCTGCACGATGTAGACGAGGGCGATGATGCCGGTCCAGCGCTGCGAGGTGTAGAGCCAGTTGCCGGTCCAGGGATAATCGCCGACGTTGGTGTCGCCTTGATACCAGATCCAAAGGCCGTAGAGGCCGTGGTAGAGGATCGGAATCCAGATGAAGAACAGCTCCAAGAGAAAAACGAAGGGCAGGCTGTTCAGAAACTCGACTTGCTTGCCGTAAGCCAGTGGGCCTTTGAAGGCTTCGGCGTTCGAGATGAAGTGTTCGAGCAGGAAGGCTCCGATGGGCACAACGCCGGTGAGGGAATGCAGACGGCGCAGCAGGAACGAGGTTCCCTCGCCAGCGCGCAGTGGAGCGACGCCCGCTTTGATCTTTGGAACTGGAGCGACGGGATTGGCAGTTGACGCCACGATGACTGCTCCTTACGTGGTCCGATGTGCAAAGTGCCTATTATTGTTTTGCATGGGAAGGGAAGTCAAGGAGAGATCCAAGGTGCTGGGGGGCCAGTTTCCAGGTGCGACGTGATCCAGGCTCAAAGGTGACGATACGGACGATCAAACACGTTCCAAACGAAACAGCAGCTTGCGGCTGCGAGCTTTCATCGCAGGCGTGCCGATTCGACTAGCCTCCCGCAGAATCTCCACCACTCTCGGTCGCATGCTTGGGTCATCCTGGGCCAAGTCGGACAACCCCTGAAGAGCGAAGGTCTTGACAATGGAACTACGATCCTCCAGATAACCGTTCAACAAAGATGTCGCGAGTTGCCGTTCCTGGGCGTTCAGCAGAAGCCGTGGAACCAATGTGGCTAGATGCCAACGCAGTTCCTGTTCCTTCGCCTCCACCATCAAACCCAGCAGTTCCTTCTTGTAGGGCCGCAGGAGCTCGCGATTTCCCCGCGTGACCTTCTCGATCGCGTCTGCAGCACGCATTCGCACGAGGGGGTCCTCGGACCACAAACCTGCGATCAGTCCAGGAAACAGTCGCGGATCCCTGGACACAATTGCCACCGCTTGGTCAGAACGGCCGATTGTCCGTCGATCCCCTCCTGCGAGGAGAAGAAGGATGTTTTTTCTCGGCATTGAGAAGGGCCAGAAAAAACATGATATACCGGCGAAGGTTCGTCCCGGTAAGTCCTCTCATCAGATCGCGCGCGTCAGAGTCGGTCCCGGCGGAGAGGCACAATGTAGACGCGCTCGTGAGGACGAGACTTTTCCTGGTTCAGCGTTAGGTTGCCCGATACCACGACAGGAATGCGCTGAAAGCTGCGCCGCGATGGCTGTACCGCGCTTTTTCTTGCGCGCTCAGTTCGGCAAAAGTCTTGCCGATTTGCGGGAAATAGAACAGTGGGTCGTATCCGAATCCGTTGTGGCCTCGGGGCGCATCCAGAACAACGCCTTCAGCGGCGCCGCGGAACATGTGCAGCGTTTGGCCGTCACGCGCCACGGCCAGCACGCATACGAATCGCGCGGTGCGCTTTTCTGCGGCAACGCTTGCAAGTCCGCGCAGCACGCGCGCGTTGTTGGCTTCGTCATCCGAGTTGCATTCTGCCGCGGGCGGTTCGTCATTTTGCAGATCGCGATTTTGCAAATTACGGGCGGCGTAGCGGGCGGAGAGCACTCCGGGAGCGCCGCCCAGAGCGTCAATCTCCAGGCCGGAGTCGTCGGCTAGAATCAGTTCGCCGGGAACGGCCAAGCTGTAGGACTCTGCTTTCTTACGCGCGTTCTCCTCGAAGGTGAGACCGTCTTCGACCACCTCAGGCAGGGAAGAAAAGTTCGGGATGTTTGTGATCGTGATGCCGCAAGCCGCGGCGGCTCCGGCGAAATCGCGAAGTTTGCCGGCGTTCGAGGTTGCGACCAGGATGCGATGGGCCATGGTGTGTGCCTGAGAATTCAGCCGCTGTTCCCCTTACCTGGGTGTCATTGCCAGCCATTCCATAATAGCCGGGCGTCTTTCGCCAAGGATCAGTCGTCTTGTCTTGGTGTCGTACCTGTCCAGTTGGGAATATCGATAGGTGTGGTCTTTCTCAATATCATCGGTGCTCTTGATGGAACGAACTTGATGTGTCCTGGCGAAAACGTCGCGCAGCCTTGTGCTGATGTCGATGTCGATAAAATCGTGCGTCTCCACTATGATGTCATGCTTGGCAAGATATTCAGCGATTTCGCTCGTAAAAAGCACGCCTTCATAACCTTCACAGTCGGAAATAATCAGCGCTTTGCCGCCCAAGGGAATTGATCGCAATGCCGCTTCGTCGCAGAAGCCGCCGATACGAACCCGGCCGTCAATTCCGTTTAGCTTGGCCATGTCGCCGCAAAGCTTTCTTGCATCTGGGCTGATGTCAAACGCATAGATATCGGCGCGCGCGACTCTCAGCCCCAAGCCAACGGCGTAGTACCCTTCGGCGCATCCGATATCGACGATGGCGGTGTACTCGTTCGCGAGCATCCCCTCCAGAACGGGATGCAACTCGGACTCATACGAGCCCAAGAGTTTCGGCAACAGCGCGCTGCCGTATGACTGCCCGGACGGATACCGCATCCCTCGAAAAGGCCCGCCGGCCACGATCAGATCCGGGAACATTTCTTGCGCAAGTTTCCTGAGCGTTTCATCCCGCTCACCAGTTTCTCGCGTGCAGCGGGCATGCCCGTAAATGCGTCCCAGAGAATCCGAGAGTCGGCCGCACAGCTTGTACAGCGGCCATGCGATCGGATTCCTTACGGAACGGGCCACAACGTTCTTGCCCATCTCTTTGAGCTTCATGGTTGTCGCCATCCTCACGCAGAGACGCGCATTGCCGCGTATCTCGCGCCACCCGAGACGCGGCAAGCCCGTCTCTACAGTCGGAAGACAGGCCCACACTCCCTCAGAACCGGGTCGTGAGTGTAAAGGGGATTTTACGACAGGTATGCGGTTCAGAGGCCGGTAGATGTCTTCATGCGGCTCGTCGCCCGGCGTGCTTGGAGCGCGTTTTGATCCAGGCTGCGGCCAGCAGGATCAAGCTCACCCATGAGATGGCATCTCCAATCGTCCGGTCGGTTGTGCGCCGGAAGTGGACCCGCACGTCGTTCGTGCCTTCGAGAATCGGAATGATCATCTGGCCCGTAACCTCCGCGGTCTGCGCTTTCGCGGGTTGGCCGTTGACCGTGACCCGCCAGGCGGGATAGTTGAAAAGGCGCAGTTCCAGACTCTCGGGTTTCGACGCGTGAACGACGAAGTGTTTTTCCGTCTCCCCCCACGCCAGCATCTCGCTCGGAACCGGCGCGCCCGTGTCGTCGCCGACGAGAGGCAGGCTTCTGTTCAACTCGTAGGGATCGGTTCCGGCGGGGACGTATTCGTCGGTGCCCTCGTAGCCCGTGCCGTCGGCGACGGCATTGCTCATCTCGCGGAAGGCGCTGGCCTTTTCCCACCATGGCGGCTGGAAACGATAGCCCGCGAGGATAACGGCGGCCAGTAGAACGGCAGATGCCAGCAAGCGCGACGTCCAGCGCTTGGCGGCCATGGTCAGAAGCATGGCCAAAGCGGCGTTCATGCATAGCAGCCAGCGGAAGGGGAGTTGCACGAAGTGGAATTTGGGCAAATGCCGCCAGAGCAAATTGCTCACCGAAAGCATAAGGAGCGCACTGACGGCGCCCCAGGCGGAAAGCAGCATCCACGGGTTTTGGTCAGCGGCCGCTCCTGCGCGTTTCGCCCGCCAGCGGCGGGAGGCCAAGATCGCGAAAGCGAGAACGCCGATTTCGGCAATCGCTACGGTCGAAACCAGAAGATTGAAGCGGTTGTGATCCGGATCGGCAATGGTGGTAAAAAGAAAATTATCCTGTGGGCGGACTCCCGGAGACAGCACCTCGCCGAGGTTAATCCATCCTTGTTCGTAAATTGCCGGTAGCAGATAAAACGAGGCCAGGCCGGCTCCGAGGAACATCGCCAGCGCCGTCCGCATAAGGGGACGCCAAATCTGCGGACCCCATGATCGCTCACGCGCGGCCTCACCCGCGGCTAAGAGCAACGCCAGCCCGGCCGTCGAGTAGTAGATCATCACGGCCGCGGGTGCGTTCGTCAACCAGGCTGCGGCCAGCGTTAGACTCAACCATAGCACCGGGCGAAAGCCAGACTCGGGTTCCCGCAAGAAGAGCCGCAGAAGACAAAGCAGCACAAGTGGCAACAGGGGAGCGGCCAGCAGTTCGGCGTATGCGCTGCGCCAGTAGACGATCAGCAAGTGGTAGGGATTCAGCGCATAGAATACGGCCGCAAACAACGCGTCCGCGGGCGGAAGCCACTCGCGGGCGAGCCTGCACATGGCCGCTCCGGAAAGCGTGAGCGCAATCCAGCAATACGCACCTGGCACCACCTTCCAAGGCAGAGCGGCGCCGAGCACCGCGCCCAGAGTCCAGGAAGCGGGGGGGTAAAACAGGAAGCGAGCCTCGCCGTATCCCCAGTGCGCCAGCGCCGCCCAGCGCGGGTAGGCGATGCCGTGCCTCCATTGGCCGAGAACTTCCATCCACGAAAACATGTGGAACTCAAAATCATGCCCGGAGGGATTGCCCCACCGGAAAAATGGAGCAATGGCCACGAGACAAGCGCCAGCCAGCGCCACCGCACGCGAGATCGGATTTCTGAGCAATTTACCTTTAACCTTGAACTGGCGCGTTGCGAATGTAAAATAGTCGATATTCCGCCCTCAAGCTAAATCTGATTTCCCGTAGAGACGCGGCTTGCCGCGTCTCCCGCATCGCCAGAGACGGGGCAAGCCCGTCTCTATAGGCAGAGCAATTCTATTGCATCGGAAAATTCTCGGAAAATTAACCGCAGCGAAATCATTCCCGAGGAGGTGTCGAGGTACTCTTGGTTCAATGAGGTGGAACAAACCGCCGGGAACTGGGCCGACACCAAAGACGGGGTGTCGATCTCGTTCCCGGATTTTGCTGGGATCGCGGGCAGTGTTGGGCGAACGCCGATTGGCTGGCTTCTATTGGCGGAAGTTTATGGGTTGATGTTTACTGATTGACGCTCGCCGGAGTTCGCTGTTGGTGCAGTTCGGCGAGAAACGCTTCTTCCTCCAGCGCATTGCCGGTCCGCAGCAATTCCAGGAGCGGATCCTCCGCGTCGGTAGCGTCGCCGCTGGTCTGGCTCAAGTCGATCGCATTGGCGACGAGAGAACGAGGAGAAGTTTCCAGTTGCGGAGTGGCGCCGGGCTGGCCGGTGAGGAACTCGATGAACTCGCCCACGCTTTTGCGCTGGTGTTCTGTGCGGGCAGGGAATTCAATGCCCATGCCATGTCCGGGATGCATGACCCGGACCAAACCTTCAGTATGAATCTCCATCCCGGCGGCGCGCAGGCACAGATCGACGGCTGAGGATTGAGGGAAGGGAGACGCGGTCTGCACATAGCAGCCCCCCAGACTAAGGTCGGTCAATTTGCATTGGGTGACGGCGTCGGGTTCTCCGGGCAAAGCATCGTGCGAGCGGGCCGCCAGCCACTCGCCCATTCCTTCGCGCATCTTCTCGTCCATGTCGAGAAAACGCAGGCCGGTTTGACCGTTGGCCGTACTCCAGGCAACTTCCCCGTCAACTTCAATGCCAGCGCCACCGTCGGGAAGCTCGAAAGAGACGCGCACCAGCGCCGCAGATGCAAGTGGCTTGGCTGCGAGTACATCCATGCCGCCAGTGCTCAGGTCGAGCAGGATGCCTTCCACGGTATTGCCATCGTCGATACGAATCGAGACCGCCGCCTGGACAGCGACCCGCAACGATTGCCGCCTTTCGCGCTTCAATAGCGCCGTGGCAGCGCGCAACGTGTTTTGCGCCTGCTCGTTGGTGACGGGCTTGATGAGGATGAAATGAGCTCCCGCGCCGAGGATCGAGCGGATCTGCGAGGCATCGTTTAGCAGTGCCACGGTGACGGGTGGATTACGGTCCGGGCCGGCGTGGCGGCGGCAACCTTCGAGCAGCAGAGAGGCCGCTTCGGGATCGTCGAAGTCGACGATGACCTGATCGAAACGCTCCTCCGCCAGCCGCGTCATGGCGACATCGGCCGCGCTCGACCGATCCACCGCAACGCCGAACTCCACCAGAACCTGAATCAGCGTTTCCGCCGTCGGGTCATCCTTCGACACCAGCAATGCCTGCAATATCATGCGACCGAGCCTCCCACCTCGCGCTTTGCCTGTACGGTCGGGCTTTTACGGCCAGCGCGGAGTTACGCTACGCCCTGGCTTGGGAGCGGCAGGCGAGGATTGAGCGCCGGCCTTGGCGGCCATCGCATTGGAGTTTTCCTCGTCCACTTCCGCCAGCACGGCGCTATCGTCCTCGCTGTCATTTTCGGCCAGCAAGGGCGCGACTTCTCGCAATTTCTCGGCAGCCTGTTGCAGCATCTCGATCTGCTTGCCCAGCTGTGTGTACTGCGCCTGCTTGCGCCGCAAAACCTCATGGATATCCTTCATACATCCCCCTGCGCCTGACTGTAGGTTTCGACAAAGGCAAGGTCAACGGCAAACCCATTGGTGCCGTTACCGCAGTAACAGACCGGAAGCACATAAAGCAGGTTTCAAAGTGCTGTTCAAATCACGCGCGGCATGGGGACCAAAGCCGTTGCGATAGTCCGGAGGCGGGCCAAATCGACGTGGGGAATCGGACCTCAGTCCTGCAAAGAAAACCTACCCTCAGGGAGACCGCCTCCAGAGCCCCGGCGCGACTGATGGTGACCGGTCGCGAGGGGTCCCGTGTTACCACGGCCCTGGCGTTTTGCAAGTGGCCCGTTCGTGCCATCCCATCCCCCACAAAAGTGGGGTTCCGGTCTCAGACGAGTTGCCATATCTTTGGGCCGAGCAGTTCCTGGGGAGGACTGCTCGGGCGTCCCGTGGTCCTTCGGGTCCGGGGCGCTTTTTTAGTTTGTAGTAAAGTTTTTCAGCGAACCCAAGTTCCCAAACTGTGCCGCTTGTTGACCCAGGGTTACCCTCCAGTGTCGTCTGAGAAGGTTAGTCTGAGAACATCGCCACCTCTTCACTTCTTCCCGAGGACAGACTGCGGTAGGCAGCGTCCACAATGACCTGGTTCTGCCATCCTTCCTGGCCAGGCACTGGAAACACTTCCCGCCCTTCGACCGCGGCAGCGAAGCTGTCTACCTGCCTCGCGTAGGCAAGTTGGTTGGAAACGGTTTCTTCGGCGACGCACCGTCCATTGCGCCACAGCTCCAACCTAACCGGCCGTTCGACATTCAGCGCTTCGTCGGCCCGGAGCGCTCCGGCGTCGCCGACAATCTCCAACGGCGTGCGATAGTGGGCGCGAACTGAAACCAGCACCGTGGCTAGCGTGCCTCGCCCGAACTCCAGCGTCAGGACAGCCGCCGCTTCTACGTCGCCCGATTGCTCGTCTGGGTGGCCGACAGCGGTCACGCGCCGCGGCTCGTCCTGCAGGATATAACGCAGGGCATCAATGCAGTGGACGCCCACGTCGGCGATGGGGCCACCTCCCGCGATCGAGCGATTGTAGAGCCAGGTGCGGGCATGGCCTACGCCGGGATACGAGAACTCCGCTCGCGCAAAGATCGGGCGGCCGATATCGCCAGCGGCGACGCGTTCGCGAAATCTCGCTGTGCTTTCTTCAAAGCGAAAGCACTGGGCGACGCCCAGGAGCACGCCGGCGGTGCGCGCCGCTTCGACCATCTGGCGGCATTCGTCCGCGTCCATGCCCATCGGCTTCTCGCACAGCACCGGCTTGTGGGCAGCAACCGCGCTGAGGACGTCCGGCAAGTGGCAGACATTGGGAGTGGTGATCAGCACGGCGTCGACTGCGGGGCAGCGGCTGAGTTCTTCGGTGGAAGCGAAGACATGCGGAATGCCATACTCCGCGGCGTCTTCGCGTGCCTGGTTGGAGTCGCGGCGCGATAATGCGACCACTTTACAATTCCGGGCAAGCGCGAAGCCCGGCATCAGCCGCCGCACCGCGTGCAAACCGAAACCTGCGATACCAAAGCGAATCATGCGAATTTCACCTGCTTCTCTAAGCCGTTAAGTGTACGGATAAAAGACGAAAAACAGCAGCGACAACGCGGTCAGCGCCCAGAGCGCCGGGCGAACGTCCCGCAAGCGTCCCGAAACCAGCTTGCAAAAAGGATACAAGATAAAGCCCGCCGTCATGCCAATTCCCACGTTGTAGGTGAAGGCCATCAGAACGATGACGCCGAAAGCTGGAACCAGTTCGGTGAGGTCGTCGAAGGGAATGCGGGTGATCGGAGTCAGCATCAGCAATCCAACGAAGATCAGCGCCGGCCCATAGGCCTGCGGCGGGATGGCGGAGATGAATGGCGCGAAAAATAAAGTCCCGGCAAAGCACAGCGCCGTAATAACCGCGGTCAGACCGGTGCGGCCACCAGCCTCGACTCCCGTGGCGGATTCGATATAGGCGCCAGAGGTGGTGGTTCCAATCGCGGCGGCGAAGGTTGTGGCCAGCGCGTCGGCCATCATCGGGCGCTCGATCTGCGGCAGGTTGCCGTCTTTGTCGAGAAAACCCGCGCGCGCCGACACACCAATAAGTGTGCCCATGGTGTCCACAAAAGCCATGACAAAAATCGTCAGCACGACAGGAAAAAATCCCCAGGTAAATAAACTGTGCAGATCGAACTGGAAGAATACGGGCGCGAGGCTGGGCGGACGGCTGACCCAACCTGCCGGCGCCGGAGCGACTCGCGTCACAAAACTGAGCAGAGCGGTGACCAGAACTCCGCTAAGAATCGCGGCCGGGAACCGGCGAATGGTGAGCACCGTCATCAGCAAAAAACCGAAAACGGAAAGCAGAACGGAAAGCGAGGTCAGATGCCCCGGCCGCACCGCCGCGCCTGGGGATCCGATGGTAACGATGCCCGTCTGATTCAGCCCGATGAACGTGAGAAACAATCCGATGCCGACGGCGTAGCTGTACCGCAGCGTGGTGGGAATGGCGTCGACCATCCATTGCCGGAGGCGGAACAGGGTCATCAGGATAAAGAGGATTCCGGCCAGGAACACGGCGCCCAGCGCGCTTTGCCACGTGTAGCCGAGCACATGCACCACCGTGAACGCGATAAAAGCGTTTTCGCCCATGTAGGGACCGATGGCGAAAGGCCGGTTGGCATAGAAGCCCATCAGCAGCGTTCCGAAAATGGCGGTGAGAATGGTGGCCGTGAGCGAAGCCCCAACCGGCATCCCAGCAGCTTTCAGAATCGCGGGGTTGACGGCCACGATGTAGGCCATCGTGAAGAAGGTGGTGAGCCCGGCGACCACTTCGCGGCGAGCGGTTGTCCGGTGGTGAGAGAGTTCAAAGAACGAATCGAGCCAGCGCTTCAAGTTGCCCTCGGGTGGAAAATCAGGATTGTACATTCGCCGCCCTCGAAGGACGAATCGAGCCGGAAGCTTTCCCCTGTGTGACCCTGTGTCCCCTGTGGTTTAGCTCTTGACTTCGCGGACAGAGACAAACCGCAGGGTACATAGAGGAAGGTGCGGACTTCAGTGCGTCCCTGGGCGACGAGCGATCAGTGATGACGCAACTCGGTGAGCAGCGCGGGATCGATGTTGCCGCCGCTGATCACGGCGACGTTGATCTTTGTGTTGGGCAACTCGTCGGCGTGAAATAGAAATGCGGCTACAGCCACGGCGCCACTAGGTTCGGCCACTGTCTTCGCGTTCGCGCTTAGAGCGCGCATGGTCTCGCGAATCTCGTCTTCCGTCACGCTGACGATGTCGTCGACGTATGCGCGGATGTGTTCGAAATTGATCGCGCCGATGCTCTGCGTGCGAAGACCGTCGGCCAGCGTCCGCGAGACTTGCTCCGCCGGGAAGGAGACGATGTGACCGGCGCGCAGGCTGGCTTGCGCATCGGCGGCAAGTTCGGGCTCGACGCCAATCACCTTCACGTTGGGATTGCTAAGCTTGATCGCGGCAGAGACGCCGCTGATCAATCCCCCTCCGCCGACGGGGACCAGCACGGTTTCAACGTTGGGCAAGTCTTCAAGAATTTCAAGACCGACCGTTCCCTGGCCGGCGATAATCTTTTCGTCGTTGTAAGGCGGCACGATCGCGTAGCCGTGCTCGCCGGCCAGTTGTTCAGCGCGCAAGCGGCGCTCTTCACTGCTCGGGCCGACGATGACGATTTCCGCTCCAAGGGCGGCGGTTGCTTCGAGTTTGTTCTTCGGAGCATTGCCGGGCATGACGATGATCGCCTTTACACCCAGCGCCCGCGCCGCGTAGGCCACACCCTGCGCGTGATTGCCGCTCGAATACGAAATAACTCCGCGGCGGCGCTCTTCGTCGCTAAGAGACGCGACTTTGTTATAAGCGCCGCGCAACTTGAAAGCGCCGATGGGCTGCATATTTTCGAGCTTGAGGAAGAGCTTGCGCTGATCCGCCGAGCCCGTCCATTCAAACAGGGGAGTGCGGACGGCAATACCGTCGAGGCGCGCCCGAGCTTGGTGAATGTCGGCTAGGGTTACGATACAGAATCTCCTCTGTGCTCTCGGCGTCTCGGCGGTGAACAGGTTCTCAGATCTCCAGTATCACCGGCATAATCAGCGGTCGGCGCTGCGTCTGCCGCGAGATATACCGCTTCAAATCGGTGCGGATTTTTTCCTTGATCACGCCGTAGTCGGCTTTCTCTTCGGCGCTGGAGGCATCGAGGGTCTCCATGACGATCTCGCGGGCGCGTTCGATCACGCCGTTTTCGCCGAGCGCGAATCCGCGCGTCACAATCTCGGGCGCGGTTTCGACGCGGCCGGTGAGCTTGTTGATGGCGATGATTGGCATTACGAAGCCGTCTTCGCTCAGGTGCCGGCGGTCTTTGATGACGAGGTCTTCGACCACATCGGCGCGGGAGCCGGAATCGATGCAGACGCGGCCGACGTTGACGCGTCCAGCTTTGCGCGCGCCGTGTTCGTCGATTTCAAGCACGTCTCCACTCTCGATCAGCAGTACGCTGCCGACCGAGCCGTGCATGGACGCGGCCAGATCGGCGTGTAACCTGAGCTGCCGGAATTCGCCATGGATCGGGACAAAATACTTCGGCCGCACCAGGTTGATGATGAGCTTCAATTCTTCCTGGCTGGCGTGTCCGCTGACGTGGATCGGCGGGTAAGAGCCGTCGTCATAAATAACGAACGCCTCGCGGCGGAACAGGTGGTCCACCATGCGGAAAATGGCTTTTTCGTTGCCGGGGATGATGCGTGACGAGAGGACGACGGTATCGCCTTTTTCGATTTTCGCGTGCTTGTGGTTGTCCACTGCCGCCCGCGACAGCGCCGACATCGGTTCGCCCTGAGTTCCGCTGATGAGCACGCATACTTTTTCAGGCGGAAAGTTTTTCATTTCGCCAGGATGGATCAGCATGCCTTCGGGGATCTCGACATAGCCCAGGTCTTCGGCGATTTCGGAGGAACTGTTCATGGAGCGGCCGATGAAACAAATTTTGCGGCCATGCTCGCGTGCCATGTCGACCGTGAGCTTGATGCGGTGAATCGAGGACGAGAAGCACGAGATGAACAGACGCCGCTGGGTGCGGGCAAACACCTCTTCAAACTTGCGGCGGACAGCGCGCTCGCTCGGAGTGTAACCCTTGCGCTCGACGTTGGTGGAATCCTGCAGCAGCGCCAGCACTCCCTCTTTGCCGTATTCGGCGAAACCGTGCAGGTCGAAGAGGCGGTTGTCGGTAGGCGTCGGATCGACCTTGAAGTCGCCCGTATGCACCACGACGCCGATCGGTGTGTGGATGGCGAGCGCGACACAATCGACCAGGCTGTGCGTCACCTGCAGCGGATGAATAGTGAAAGGCCCAACCTTGAAGCGTTCTCCGGGACGGATCTCGCGCAGGTCGGAGTCGTCGAGGAGCTGGTGTTCGTCGAGCTTATCTTCAACGTAGGCCAGCGTGAACTCGGTGCCCCAGACGGGAACGTTGAGTTCGCTGAGGATCCAGGGCAGCGCTCCGATGTGGTCTTCGTGGCCGTGTGTGAGGACGATGCCGCGCACATGCTTGCGATTTTCGAGCAGGTAAGAAATGTCGGGGACGACGATGTCGACGCCCAGCAACTCAGCTTCGGGGAACATCAGGCCGGCGTCAACCACGATGATGTCATCGCCCCAGCGGACGGCCATGCAGTTCATGCCGAACTCGCCCAGCCCGCCTAGCGGAACAATGTGCAGTTTTCCTGTTGGCATTATCAAAGTCGATGCTAGCACAGGGTGAGGTTCGTGTAGAGACGGGGCTCGCCCAGTCTGCTTTGGAGGCGGCGGAGACGCGGCGAGTCGCGCCTCTACGGTAAGTCGGAGGCGGCGTTGCGCCGGGCTGCTAAACTCATACTTAAAGATGGCGGACGAGAAAAAATCGTGGATGCGGCGGCGCGTTGAAGGTGCGATCCGCGGAGGTCTAACGCGCGCCTACCACACGGTCAAGGTCAATCCCGACCGCTTCCTGATGCAGTTGCGCGTGGCGCACGGCTTGCCGCTGGCCACCTTTCATGGTGTCTACACCTTGCCGGTGGAACGCCTCGACGATGTGGCCGAGTCGGTGATCCGCGGCGGCATGAAGCTGGCGGCGGCCGAGGGAGCGGGGTTTGGTCTCGGTGGAATCCTCACCATCGTGCCCGACCTCGGCATTCTTTCCGCCATTACCATGCGCACCATCCAGAAGCTCAGCCTGATTTATGGGTTCGAGTTGAACACCGACGACGAAATTGCCGAGCTTTGGATTGCCGCGGCCAGCGCCGCCGGGGTCGACATCAGCCGCGAGTTGCTGGAAAAAGAAGTAATCAACAAATTTGTGCCCCGCGTCATCCAGCGGATTGCGGTCGAGGCTGGCGCCGATGTCGTGGAGAAGTGGGCGGGACGCCTGATTCCGGTTGTCAGCTCAGCCATCGGATGCGCGCTGAACTATTACTTCGTGCGCGCGTGGGGCCAGCGGGCAAGGGCGCATTTCCGCGGGAAGCATCTCGAAGCGCGCCGCAGATTTGCGGAAGAACAGGCGCAACTCCCGGGCGGGCCGCCGGCGATGCTGCCGTCGTGAGCCCATGTGCAGAACGAGCGGGCCACTAAAGGCGACATTCACAGAAGTTCGTCCAGAACCAGCGTTTGAAAACCTTCCACGCGTTCAAAGACGGCATCGTTCGTAATCAAGCCGGTAGCCTGCGAATATGCGGCGGTCGCGGCTTGTAGAGCGTCGGGAGTTCGTAGGCGATGGAGCGCGCGAATCCGGGCCGCGAGTTCCGCAATCTCCAGGTTCAGGGCAATCCAATCCAGGTTGGGGTAGGTGGAAAGCAAGCCATAGAAGTCATTTGCCCGTTGTTCGTCGCCTTCGCGATATGGCAGTACCAGCAGTTCCGTCATCGTTATTGTGGATGTGATCGCCCTGGATTCCGACCGCTCAGGCCAGGAAAAAATAGCGTCGGTGTATGCGAGATACTTTGGGTTGGCTTCTAAGTGATAAATGAAGATACTCGTGTCCAGAGCGATTCGCCGGTGACGCCGGAGAAAGGCGCGGAGCCGCTCTACTCCCAACTCTGGCGTTCCTTTTGCAGATAATCCTTTGGACATTTGCGGCGAGCTAACCCGCGGGTCGCGGCGTGATAGGACTTCGGTTTTTGCAGGACCAGGACTTTTCCCCCCCGAACCACCACAAGAATCTTGTCGCCGGGTTTCAACCCAAGCGCTTCGCGAGCCTCCCGTGGGATCACGATCTGGTTCTTCGCCGAAAGAGTCGCTTCCGTCATCGCTTTACATTATAGCACAAAGTAAAGCGTGAGCAAAAACAACCTGGCGTAGCGACGAGCCCAGGAGCTTCGCTCAAGGCAGAACTCCGGGGGTGGTGCGCCGCAGCGTTTTAAGCGAGCGATCGTGATGCCAGCCCGCAACTGCTGCGCCAAGCAGGCTGGCGGGCACGCAAAACAACCCGGCGAGGACTGCCCCTGCCGTGGAATGAAACGGCCACGCCGCCAGCCCTCCTGTGGCGACTGCGAGCAAGACTATGGCAAACAGCGCGAGGAGCATGCGCTTGAACGTCTCCCACTTTGCCATACTCATCGACAGCACAAAGATGCACCCGACGAACGACGCGAACGAAAGCAAGACCGCGATCAGTGGCAGAAAGACCATCGGATATCTCCCTCCTGGCGGGGGGGCACCTCACTTTCGCGACTCTCCTACTCTCGACGGGGCGGCCCAATGCGCGAGTGGCCCAGGAGCCAAGCCTCAAGAAACTGTGCCTTCAGTTGGCGGAGCCCACTCTACCGCAGCCAATCTTCCAGTTCAATCCCGCGCTCGGTCTTCTCGTCGCGATACTTCACGATCACGGGGGTGTAGAGCGAGAGGTTCCACTCCTCACCTTTGCCTTTTGCCACGGCGCGCGAACCGGGTACGACTACGGCGTTCTCCGGAACTTCCAGGGGATGCTCCGCCGACGCGCGGTAGATTTCGCCGCGCACCAGATCGTAGAGCGGCGTGGATCGGGTCAGAATCGTTCCCGCTCCCAACACCGCGCGGGCGCGGACCAGCGTGCCTTCGTAGATTCCGCAATTGCCGCCGATCAGCACATCGTCTTCGATGACCACCGGGGCGGCGTTGATCGGTTCGAGCACGCCTCCGACTTGCGCCGCGGCGCTCAAGTGCACGCGCTTGCCAACCTGCGCACACGAGCCGACCAGGGCATGCGAGTCGATCATCGAGCCTTCATCCACGTAGGCGCCAACGTTGATATACATGGGAGGCATGCAGATGACCGACGGCGCAACGTAGGCCCCTTCGCGGATCGAAGAGCCTCCAGGCACAAGACGAATGCGATCGGCGAGAGTTAGACGGCGGGCAGGGAAAGTGTCTTTATCGACAAAGGAGAGCACGCCGCCGTCGGACATTTCCTGCAACTCGCCGAGACGGAAGCCGAGCAGGATGCCTTGCTTGACCCATGCATTGACGACCCAGCGTCCGTCGACCTTTTCAGCGGCACGAACTTCGCCGCGAGTCAGCGCTGCGCGAAATTCCAGAAATGTGCGCCGGGCCTCGCCGGGACTGCCTTTCGTTTCGCCCGTCGATAGGCGTTCAATGGACGACTTTAGGTTGGATAGCGAGTCTGACATAGATGGAAAAGAAACCGGTGTACCCGTGGGCGCGCCTCAGGATCAGCATCCAAATTGGCGCAGGTGATGATCCAGGTGTTTGTACATTCCCGCGCTCCATTCGTGCGGAGTGAGTGCGCCAAAGAAGGGATGCGGGTGTTTTGTGCATTGTGCCTCTCCGCCCTGGTGAAATTGCCGGACCCGGACTTTGAGTTGTTCTTGTTCGCGCCGGAAATCTCGCGGATCGGAGATCGCAAGCTTCTTGTCGGTGGGGCTGTTCCTGGGCAATGGTTTGTCATTGCTAAAGATGGGCCGGACGAATCGTCCGATCAGCCGGCCCACCAAGACGCGTGGCCGTATGAGCCGGCCGGAAGCCAGATCGAGCGTTGCCGAGCAATGCGCCATCATCTGGGCGACCTCCATTTTGCCCCACTGCCGCTGCGACACTGGCTGAAGCTTGTCGATACGTGAGACCACCTCGTCCACCGCATCCGGTTGGAACAGGTTCTTCATAGCAAGTCTCTCCCGAGCTTGGGAATCGCCGAGAATAATAGCACTGCGGGTCCATGTTGGTGAAAGCGCCGCCGAAAATCAAACGGAAGGCTAGCAGCTACAAGCTAACAGCCAAAAGCTAACTCCTGCCCTCACCCCACGCACTTGCATTCGCTGCGGATCAGCACACCGGGCATCTGATGCGTTGCCTCGCGTGCCTCCGCGAGATTGCCGTACGGCCCGTGCCAGCGCGAATGATTGGGATCGTGCCCGGCGGGGCGTCCTTTGCCGGAACTGCACTGTCCACAGGATGCGCGATGCAGGATCGCCTTGTGCGGGCCCGCCGCCCAATTCTCATAAATGTAAAATTCCGCGGCAGCCGCCGGAGGAGCCACAGGCCGGGTAATCAATCCGGCGTCGGTCGCGATCTTCTGCACTTTCGATCGTGTGTCGCGGCGCATGGGGAGCAGGGGCAGGCGATAGACCTCTTCGATCTTGCCCATCATCGCCAGGACAGCCTTCACCGGCAGCGGACTCGACTCGATAAAGTTGGCCAGCATCAGCGGAAGATACTTGCGGTAGAGGGCGCGCGCCGTGCCCCAGTCGTTGTTCAGAGCGGCGCGAGTCATCTCCGCCATTTCGTGTGGAATTTCGTTCGACGCGACTGAGATCACGCCCACGCCGCCGAGCGCGAGCACCGGCAGAGTAACGGCGTCGTCGCCAGACAGGACGAGGAAACTCTCCGGCACCGAGTTCAGCACCTCGGCGATCTGCGTCATGTTCCCGCTGGCTTCCTTCACGCCCGCGATATTTGGAACTTCCGACAGGCGCGCCAGGGTTGCAGGCTCGAGATTGGCGGAGGTGCGGCTAGGCACGTTGTAAAGGATGACGGGCTTGTCCACCGCTTCGGCGATTGCGCGGAAGTGCCGGTATTGGCCTTCCTGCGTCGGCTTGTTGTAGTACGGCGAAGCCGAGAGGATGGCGTTGACGCCCGGCCGCGCCGCCACTTCCTTCGCTCTGGCGACGGCCTCCTGCGTCGAGTTGGAAGTGGCGCCGGCGACGATCGGCACGCGTCCGGCGGCGACTTCGATGGTTATGTCAATTACGCGCAGCCACTCATCGTGGGTGAGCGTGGGCGTTTCTCCGGTTGTGCCGCAGGGAATCAGAAAATCGATGCCCGATTCGATCTGCCAGGCGACCAGATTGCGCAGCGCGTTTTCGTCGACAGCACCGTCCTGAGAGAACGGTGTGACCAGAGCGGTACCACAGCCTCGCAGTTGCATGGGTAAAGGATAACTCTTCTCGCGCGCGCGTGCATGGGCAGGGTTGATCGTGTGGGGACAGACGCCCTGGTCTGTCCAAGCCGCGCGCAGCTCGGCAGCTGCTTCTGGTCGTAGCAACTCTGGACTTGCGCTAAAGCTCGCGCCAGACGTTGCGGAACTCGTAGAAACCGGTCTTTCCCGCCAGCCACTCGGCCGCGCGCACAGCGCCATCGGCGAATCCGCGGCGCGACTTGGCGTCGTGGCAAAGATAAATCCGGTCATTGAGAGAATCGAAAGTGATCTCGTGCATGCCGACCGCGTCCCCCTCGCGAAAGGAGACTATCTCGACTTCCTTGCCTCCGGACTCGCGCACAATCTTCTCGAGCGTGATGGCGGTTCCCGAAGGGGCGTCCTTCTTTGTTACATGATGACGCTCGAAAATCTGGCCCGAGTAGCCGTATTTCAGCGCGGCCCCAGCCGTTGCGGCAATCTCGAAAAACAGATTCACGCCGATGGAAAAATTCGATCCGTAGAGGAAGCCCGTCTTTGCCGAGAGCACCATTCCGCGCAGACGCGGCAATTGCTCGTACCAGCCCGTGGTTCCAACGACGATGTTCTTTCCAGCGCGGATGCAGGCCTCGGCGTTGGCGATGACCGCGGAGGGCGTGGTGAAGTCGATGGCTACGTCGAAAGGAGCAAGGAAAGCGGGAGTGAGGGCGGAGGCATTCGCGTTTTCGTCGACATCCAAGGTGCGGACATGATGCCGGCGCTCGCGCGCCACTTCCGCAACCAGCGATCCAGTTTTGCCGCAGCCGAGAACTAGAAGATTCATGCCGAAAACCTTTCACCGCCGAGACGCAGAGTATGCAGAGAAAAGCTGGGAAACAGTGTTTACTCAAGTTCTTGTTTTTCTCCGCGTGCTCTGCGTCCTCTGCGGTTAAATGCAGTTACGCGAACACCTCCGGATCGGCCTCGGCGAAAAATGCGCGGTGCAAGCGCCGGACCACTTCAGCCGCGTCGTCTTCTTCAATCACAAAGGTCAGATTGATTTCGGACGCGCCTTGCGAGATCATGCGAATCTTCACATCCTCAAGAATGCCGAAGACCTTGGCCGCGATTCCGGGCGTATCGCGCAAATTCTCGCCCACCAGGCAGACGATCGCCTTCCGCCCTTCGTACTTCACATCCGCGATTTTCGCCAGATCGGCGGCCAGCGCCGGGATGGCTTCGTTGGTCTCGGCCGTCACCGAGACGCTGACTTCGGAGGTGGAAACCACATCCACGGCAACGTCGTGGTCGTCGAAAGCCTCAAAGATGGACTTCAGATATCCGTGCACCAGCAGACGGCGAGGCGAGGCGACCTCGACCAGCGTGATCTTTTTCTTGAGCGCGATGGCCTTGAAAATATTCGCGCAGCGCGGGGCGCGCGCCGTGATCTTCGTCCCTTCGCAGGCCGGGTTCAGCGAGTTCAAAACATAAACCGGAATATTCTGCTGAACTGCGGGCAGCACGGTTGCCGGATGCAGAACTTTCGCCCCGAAGTAGGCAAGTTCCGCAGCTTCATCGAAGCTGATGACCTTGATGCGGCGGGCGTCTGGACAAAGGCGCGGGTCGGTCGTCATCATGCCGTCAACGTCGGTCCAGATTTCGATGCGCTCGGCATTGAGGCCGGCGCCAAAAATCGCCGCGGAAAAATCCGACCCTCCGCGGCCGATGGTGGTCGTGATGCCGGCGCGATTGGAAGCAATGAATCCGCCCATCACCGGAACTTTGCCGGAGTCGACCAGAGGCTGGACTTTCTTGCGCAGGCGCTCGTTGGTTTCGTCGAACTGCGGAACCGCGCGCGTGTAACTGTTGTCGGTCAACAGACACTGGCGCGAATCCACGTGCGCGCCGGGCAGTCCGCGGGCGACGAAAGCTGCGGCCACGATTTTGCTCGAAAGCACTTCACCGAACGAGGCCACGTAATCGTAGGTGCGGGGAGTGATTTCACCGACCGCTCCGATGCCGCGCAGCAATTCGTCGAGATCTTCGAAGTCGGCGCCGAGATCGCCGTGAAATTCAGTGAACAGGGCGGTGCCGAGCAGTTCTCCGGCGGTGTCGTAGTGGCGTTCGCGCAAGGCGCGCGCCATCTTGAGAGCGGTTTTGCGATCGCCGCCACCGGCAGCCTTTCCCATGGCGAGCAGGGAATCGGTGACCTTGGCCATGGCGCTGACCACCACCACGGGACGGTCCGCCAACCGGCCCTGAACGATGTGGGCTACGCGATCGATCGCTCTTGCGTCTTGCACGGAAGTCCCGCCGAACTTCATCACGATCATGGGCGGGTGTGCTCCTCAAAGTAGTAGCCAGTAGCCAGTATCCAGTGGCCAGACAAACCTGTGTCGGCACGGCTTTTACTGGCAACTGGCAACTGGCAACTGGCAACTGTTTTCACCCGAGATACCCCTTCGCCTTGAGAAACTCGGCATTCAGCAGCGCCGCGCCCGCGGCGCCACGAATGGTGTTGTGCGACAGGACGGTGAACTTCCAGTCCAGGACGTTGCACGGGCGCAAGCGGCCGACCGCCGTGGTCATGCCTCCGCCGAGGTCACAGTCGAAGCGCGGTTGCGGACGGTCCGGCGCCGTCATGTACACGACGGGTTGCTCGGGTGCGCTCGGCAGGCGCAGTTGCTGCGGCTCGGCGCGAAAATCGTTCCAGGCGGCGATCATCTCCTCCAGTTGCGCCTTCTGCTTGAGTCGAACCGCAACCGACTCGGTGTGGCCGTCTTCCACCGCGACGCGATTGCATTGCGCGCTCATCGCAAACGGAGCGGGATCGACGCGCGAACCGTTCAGCGTCCCCAGCATTTTTTGCGTCTCCTCTTCCATCTTCTCTTCTTCTTTGGCGATGTAAGGGATGACGTTGCCGAGAATGTCGAGCGACGGCACTCCGGGATATCCGGCGCCGCTGATCGCCTGCATGGTGACCGCCATGACGGCGTCAAGGGTGAACGCGCGATGCAATGGAGCGAGCGCCAACACCAAACCCATCGCGGAGCAGTTGGAATTGGTGACGACAAATCCGCCCGACTTGCGCCGCCAGGCTTGGCTTTCGATGAGCCGAATGTGGCCGCCGTTGACTTCAGGAATCACCAGGGGAACATCTTGCCGCATGCGCAACGCGCTCGAATTGGAGACGACCGCGCAACCGGCGTCCGCAAATTGCGGCTCCAGTTCGCGGGCGATCGCAGCGTCCAGGGCGGCGAAGATGATCTTCGGCGCGCCTCCGGGCTTAGCGGGCGCAACCGTCATCCTGGCGATGTCGGCGGGGATGGCAGTTTTCAAACGCCAGCGCGCAGCCTCGGCATAAGGCCGGCCCTCCGAACGATCGGAAGCGGCCAGCCATGCGACTTCGAACCACGGATGGCGCTCCAGCATCTGGATAAATCTTTGCCCGACGATGCCCGTGGCGCCGAGAATTCCTACAGCAAGTTTGTTCGACATGATAAGTTGTGATTTTATACCAGCGAAATTTCTTTGGGGGAAACCGCCGCTGATCCACAGGCGAATTCGATGCAAGCGGCCGCCCTTTCTCTCCTCGAGACGCAGCCATACGACCCTCGGTGACTGTTCGACTTTCGAGCGCTGATGTACGCTTTGCTGGGAGTGACTATGTCGGAACTACGCCAGAATTTTGCTACCAAGGAATGGGTTGTGATCGCCACCGAGCGCGCCCGCCGTCCGGAAGAAATGGCGCGCCACCGCGAACGGAAGCCGGTGGCATCGTTTGTTGCGAACTGCCCTTTTTGTCCGGGAAACGAGAAGCTGACTCCGCCGGAAGTTATGCGGGTACCCACCTCGCCGGATGTCCCGTGGCATGCCCGGGTGATACCGAATAAGTTTGCGGCTCTTTCGCGCGACGTGCAGCCGACGCGCACCGTACACCGGTCGCGCCGGTCGGTCAACGGCTTCGGGGTTCACGATGTGATCGTGGAGACGCCCGACCACTCTCAGGTGATGGCCCTCATGTCCGACTCTTACGTGACGGAAATCCTCCGTATCTATAAGACTCGCTACGATGAACTCAGCCTCGACCCGCGCGTCGCGCTGATTACGATCTTCAAGAATCACGGCATCGACGCCGGCACCAGCCTGGAACACCCGCACTCCCAGATGATCGCGACTCCAGTGATCTCGCTCCAGGTGCGCGCGCGCTTTCAACAAGCTTTGCGGCACTTTGACGACTTTGGCGAGTGCATGTTCTGTCAGATGATCGAGGAGGAATTGCAAGAACAAACCCGCATCGTCATGGTTTCCGAACATTTCGTCGCGCTCGAACTGTATGCCTCGGCGGCTCCGTTCTCTACCCACATCTATCCGCGGCGGCACATGGCCAGCTTCGGAGATGTGAGCGCTTCGGAGATCGACGATCTGGCGCGCATGTTGCGCTCGATGCTGGCCAAGCTCTACCACGGGCTGGCGGATCCGGATTTCAACTTTACGATTCGAAGCGCTCCCGCCGAGAGCGTCGGCGTGAAGTACTTTCACTGGTATCTGAGTGTGATCCCGCGTCTGACGCGAGTGGCCGGATTTGAGCTGGGCTCGGGAATGTTCATCAATACGGTGCTGCCGGAAGCGGCTGCCGAGTTTCTTCGCAAAGTCGATGTGGAAACGGTGAAGAACACAGCCACGGCTGCCACCTAGCAGACGATCGGGTCATCTGACTGTCGGGTCATCGAAAGTCAAAGGCATTTGAATTTAGATCACCCGATGGCCCGATCAACCGGTCCGACGTTTGCTAGCTTTTCCCTTTTCCCGACTCTTGCGGAAATGAGTACTCGTTGAGCGGTCCGAACTTGCGCTTTTCCGCATAGATCCGCCAGCGCCGCCAGACGATGCGCAAACTGGCCATCACTGGAATGGAGAGATAGACGCCGAGTATTCCGGCGATTTCGCCGCCCGCGAGAATTCCGAACAAAGCCGCCAGCGGGTGCAACTCCAAACTGGCTCCCATGATGCGGGGAGAGATGGCGTAATCCAGTACCATCCGCCACACGCACAAAAACAACAGCAGCAAGGCCCAGTGCTGGTATCCAGAGAGAACGGCGACGACCATCATGACAGAGCCCGCCAGCAGCGGTCCTGCCATCGGGACGAACTCCAGAGCGCCGCCGGCGGTGCCCAGCATCAGGGCGTAGGGAACTCGCATCGCGCCCAAAAATGAGCTGTACGCCAGCAGGGAGAGCGCGGCCAGGGTCAATTGGGCGCGAATGAACTGGGCGAGCATCTGGTTCAGATCCTGGAACACATCCTGCAGAAACTCCCGTTGTGTGCGCGACTGCACCAGCGCCAGCAGCACTTCATGGAAGCTGCCACCATCGCGCAGAAAGAAAATGGCAAGGACAGGCACCAGAAACAGCATCCACACTTGCTGCGCCGCCTCGGCCGCGCGAATGCCGATGCGCTGCGCCAGACGAGACAAGTCTGCCCGGTGATTCATCAAGTAATCCCGAATGCGCGCCTGGGTCGCATCGCTCCAGCCATGCTCGTGTCCGATCTGCGCCGTAAACTGGCGAATCTGGCCGGAGAGTTCACCGGTGCTGGCCTTATCCACCAGTCCGGGCAGCGACGCCCCCAGGCGCGCGCTTTGCCGGGCAATCCTCGGGCCGACAAGAAAACCGAACACTCCCACACCGACGAGAAGCAGAAGGTAAATGATCGTGATCGCCCAGACGCGGCTGCGGACCAGTTTTTCCAACCGCCCCACTGCGGGATTAATAAGGTAGGCAAAAAAAATGGCGAACAGGAAGAGGATCAGGGTGCGCCGTGCCGCATAGAGAAAGCCCAGCCCCACGGCGAACAGGAAAGCCGTGAACAGCACGCGCGACGTGCGTGAATCGAGAATCGTCAAAGAGTTATCCCAGCCGATCCGGTAAAGCAGGTCTCAGGTGCTAAGTCTCAGGTCTTAGAAATCTTCCGTGGCGCTCGCGAGACCTGACACCTAAGACCTAAGACCTAAGACCTAAGACCTAAGACCTAAGACCTGACACCTGACACCTGACACCTGCACTTTAATCGCGGTCCACTTCTGTATTCTCCCCCACAATGGACATCCGCATAACCTTTAATTGATCGTCGAGCCAGAGTTGCCACGTCCCCGCGTCGTTCTTCAGTTCCAGTTTAATCAGTTCCTGCTGCCCGCTCTTCAGGCTCACTTTTTCCCGGCCGAGGAACTCCGCGCTGAGCGCCGCCGACGAACGTTCGTGCGGGTTCAGGGTTGCGAACTGGGTGCGCTGCCTCAATGGGCACTGCACTTGCCCTTTTTCCTGTTTGCAGGCGGTGGCCAGAAACTTCCAGGCCAGCACTTCGCGATGGACGAAGAAGTAGTCGTCCAGGATGCTGGTCGATAGCGGCAGCAGGTAGGGCTGCTCCTGTTCTTTTTCTTTCCCCGGCGGACCGCCGCGCCACTTCTGAGTCAGAAAATCGTCATTCGGAACCACCACCGATTCCGCTTGCTCCGGGCTCAGCTCCTTCCATTCGTAACGCCGGATTTCGCCGTTCGCGGTAAGCTGCATCTCGGAAGTTTGCACGGCCTGAGTGGGAGCATTCTCCGTCTTGAACTCAGACTGGATGACGCTCCCGTTGCCGGTCTGATAGATCGAGAACGTCTCGGTTCCGGCACGATGGCCATTCTGGAATATTCCGAAGGAACCCGAGTCAACGTTCTTCCCCTCGTGTTCCTTCTCCTTCTCTTTTGGCGTGGAAGCGGCGCTTGCCCACGAGCCCGACGCCGCAATGCACCCAACCAGCGCCATCATGAAAGCCAGCAGCCGACAAGACAACTTCACTGTGATTCTCCTGTTCCGAAACTTGCCGGATCGACCGGGGACAAGCCCAACCCCGCGTCTTCCGGAGTTTCTCTGAGTTGCAATGCGCCTTCGATCTCGACGCAAATGGAAGCCAACGCCTTGCCCGTCGTTTCCACCACCACGCTCGCCTGGCGATAAAAGGGAAGGCGTTCCGCGTACAGCTGGGCGAACTGTTCCGGATCCTCTCGCAACGGCCGTTCCACGCCATCCGTCAGGCTCCGTCGCCAGAGTTCGGATACGGGCGCTTCCAGGAAAACCGATGGCCACTGTCGAAGCAACTCGCGGTTCCTTTCCTGTACGAAAGCCCCGCCGCCGAGCGCGACCACGCGGTTACGTTCGAGCGGCTCGGACAGCAGATCGCGAAGCGCGCTGCTTTCGGCAAGCCGAAACCCGGACTCCCCTCTGTCCCGAAAAATCTCGGGAACCGTTTGCCGCTCGCGGGATTCGATTCGCGCATCCAGATCCACAAAATCCCAGCCCAGCCGCCGCGCAAGTTCCTGCCCCACGCTGCTCTTGCCGGAACCCATGAATCCCACAAGAAACACCGCGCGCACTCCCATGGCACTCCATCAAGGTCTCAGGTCTTGGGAAAATCGAGATCTTCCTTAAGACCTGAGACCTAAGACCTGACACCTGAGTTCAGCGTTGCTTGAGGCGGATTTTACCACTGAAAGAGCGCAGCACGACCTCCGATGATGCCTGGCCGGTCGTGCCAATGAAGGAGCGTCCCACTTCCTCGGAAAACCGCGAGTGCTTGGGTTTGAGGGGAAAGTCGTGCCGGACCCGGCCCAGCACCGAATGCGCTCTGAAATCGGCCGAGACATCCGCCGGCACCAGCGCCTCGATATCGCCGGAATGCGTGATAAACCTATAGTCGCCGCCGGAACCGAAGTCGCCGTCGTAAAAAATCTTCCCGCTGCCGCAACTCACCTGCACCAGCCGTCCCGTGACCGACTTCAAATGGACATCGCCGCTGATGGAAGAGATCTCAACGTGGCCGTCGCGAACATTTGTCAGCGTGATCGGCCCTCGCATGGTCCGGACGTGCACATGACCGTTCTCGACGTTCCGAACATTCACCACCGCATCCGCGCCTTCCAGGGTTAAGTCTCCCTGCATTCGCTCCGCCGACAGCGGACCCGTCGAAGAATGGAGATTCAGGGTAGCGTCGGCCGGAATTAGCAGCTCGTAGTCGACCTGGCCCGCTTGCTGGTCCGCGCCCCGCAGCAGGTGTGACGCGATGTTAATCCGGTTGCCATTTTGCTGGTTGTCGACTTCCACATTGTCCGACTTGAGCGTGGCCGTCACCACCACCTGATTGTCGCTCCCTGGCTTTACCGAAATCGCCCCGTACTGTGTATCCACGGAAATATTGGCGTTCGGACCCACCGTGTAATGGTATTCCTTCTTCGTCTCGGCGAACGCCGCCGCCGACAGACAGGTTGCCAGAACCAGAGTTACGGCCGTGGTTTGGTCAATACTCGCCATAAAACGCTGCCTCTGCGGCCGGGAATGCCGGTCCGCCCTTCTATTTATTGAATACGATCCAACGCCATCTGGTAAAGAAGCGCTTTCTGCTGATACGCATCCATAAGATGTTGCCGGGCATCCGCATCCCCCGGATTCCGATCCAAGTAGGCCTGCACTTCCCGGATGTCGGCATTCACCGCTTGCAGTTGACTTTCATACGTGGCCCTCATCGAAGGGACACGGGTGGAAACTTCACTCAGAAACTGTTGGTCTTCCGCGCTCGGCTCGGGTTCAACTGCCGGTCCCGCCGCAGGGCCTGCCATGTTCGTTGGCTTCGCCGACTTTTGCGCCAGTTGTTGAGGAGCCGAAGCAGGCACTGAAGCCGAGGTAGCCGCAGGGGTCTCTTGAACTGGAGACGCCACTGGAGCCGGGAACGTCACGCGAGTTGCCGGAGCTTGCTGCTTCGCCACTTGCGGAGCTGGCTGATGACTTACCACGTAAGAGCCTGCCGCCACGATTGCAGCCGCGACTGGTGCCAGCCACCACGCTCTCCATCGCCGTCCTGGAGACGTTGGAACAAGGATGGGCCGGGTCGGCGCCGACATTGGCATGGACGCGGGCATGGACGCGGGTTCGCGGATCAGCCCTTCGGCGCGCAATTCAGCCGCAATTCGCACCCACACCCGCGCCGCCGGTTCTTCGCTTGCCGCCAGTTGCCGCGCTTCGCTCGCGATCAGCTTCAGGTCCGAGACCAGTTCCGAGCAAGCTGGACAGGACTTCACATGAGCGTCAAATTCAGTCTGAAAGGCGCCATCCGGAACGCCGTCGAGAAGCTCCGGCAGAGCTCGTTCTACATCTGAACACGTCATAGCCAACTCTCTCCCCAATACCGCACTTCCATTAACCAGTCTTGGCCTTTTCGGCTCTCATGAACTTCAGATGCTCCCGCAGCTTCAATCGTGCCTTATGGAGCTGCGACTTGCTGTTGCCAATCGAGCACCCCACCATTTGGGCAATTTCGTTATGCTCGAAACCTTCAATATCGTGCAACACAAAAACCGTTCTATAGCCCGGCGGCAGCCGGTCAATCGCCCGCTGCAATTGCAGGCGATCGATCGAGCCCGTCAGCTTCACATCTTTGGTGCCGAATTCTTTCCTCGGAGCTTGGTCGTCGGCTGCCAGAGTCTCTTCCAGCGACACCACCGGCAGCCCTTTCTTGCGCAGTTGCATCAGGACCACGTTCACCGTCATGCGATGCAGCCACGTGGAGAAGGCGGATTCGCCGCGAAACGTGCCGATCTTGCGAAAGAGCTGAAGAAACGCTTCCTGGGCCAGGTCTTCGGCCTGCGCGGGATTGGAGACCATGCGCAAACATAGCGAGTACACGCGGCGTTTGTGCAGGTTATACAAGACCTCGAACGCAGCTTCGTGGCCCTGCTTCGCCTGCTCAATCGCTTCTCGTTCGGTGATGCCTTGCTTCGCGTCGGTCAAGTCGCCTTTTCCGGCCGCTAGTGGTTCAGATGCGGCTTTAAACTCTTTTCGTTGTACAAATTTGCCGAGGCAGTCCCGAAAGCGCTCTCGACCGTTTCGAACTCGTCAGAATACCAAAAACCGTAACTTGCGAAATGATCTATCCGACCAAAGTGCCCGGCTATCTATGGCCCGGACAGGCCGAGAGATCACTTTCGTAACCTCAGCCGCCTCAGTGACACCCGAATTTCCTCTTCCTGTAGAGACGGGGCTTGCCCCGTCTCCCGAGAAGCGGCAAGCCCCGTCTCCACAGGAAATCAGATGCTCTTTACCCCTTAGCCGTAATCGTCTCCAGCCCGTGCCCATGCGGACCCGTCTCGCGAATCCGCAACAGAATGGCGAAGGTAAGCCCGACGAAGCCGAGGATCGAGAAGATCCACATGCCGAGCCCGTATCCTCCCGGGTTATCCAGCCCGGCGTGGGCGTAGTCATTGGCCTTGCCAATCAGCAGGTTCATGATGAAGAAGCCGATCTGCTGAATCAGTGTCATCAAAGCGTAAGCGGTACCCAGCCGGTTCTGGTCCACGATATAAGCCACCGAGGGCCACATCACCGCCGGAATCAGCGAGAAGGCCACCCCCATCATGCAGACCGGCACGAAGAGCGAAACATTAGTGAATCCCATCAGCAGGTAAACCGGCATCAGCAGGATGGAACTGAACATCATCAAAAACGCGCGCTTCCCGATCTTGTCGGAGAGCAGTCCGAAAAGAGGGGTCGCGACCATGGCGGAAAGGGGAAGCAGGCTGTTGAACATTCCCGCCCGTTCGTGCGCCAGTACCCGCATCGCCTCCGAAGCGCTTATGCCGCCGTGGGTCGCCAGAATCTTGTTGGTGAAGAAGTCGATGGCAAATGTACGGAAGGGAAAAATCGCGGAGTAAAACGTAAAGCAAAGCCCAACCACCAACCAATACGACGGATCGAATCGCAGTGTCCGCCCGAACTCCAGCTTGTCGATGGAACCGGCCTGCCCAAGTTCGTACCGTCCCTCTGCCCGGCTTTCGAGCACCCAGTAGACCACCGAGCAGACAAGCGCCAGGACTCCAGCACCGACGGCGATCAATAAGGGCCTCTGCCAACTCGGCTCGCCCGCCGGACCCTGAGGATAAAACGCCTTGTTCGCCCAAGTCGGCGAGTTATCAGCCGCCACCGAGGCCAGACGAGCAATGGTGAGGTTGATCCCGAAGGCGAAGCTCAGCTCTTTGCCCTTGAACCACTTGGCGAGCACGGTCGTCACCGCAACGATCATCGACTCGGCGCCCAGGCCAAGCACGGTGCGGCCGGCGATCATCACGCCGGGACGCCCGCGCGCGGCGGTCAGCGCGGCGCCCAACAGGCAAAGTCCCGCAAAAAACGTAATCGCCTTCTTGGTGCCAATGCGGTCGATGACGATGCCGCCGATCAGCAACGTCAAAACCGCAGCCACGCTATAGGACGAGTTCAACCACCCGAACGCCGTGGCAGAAAAACCCAGCTTGTCGATAAAAATGCGCTCCAGCGGGTTGATACTGTCGTAAATGTAGTAGTTGCCGCCCATCGCCAGGCTGACGAACAGCAGCACGGTCCAGCGGTAAAGACGAGACGGTTCCGGTCGAGCAAGCTCAGGCATGAAGACACCTATCCTCGGCGCCTGCGGCGCCTGCATGATATGTGTGGACAGAATCAACCGACGAAGATAGCAGATTTCGGTCGAGTTGCCGAACGGGTTGGCGAAAAGAAGTTGAAGAAAAGAATGAGGCGGGTGATTGCGAAGAGGCGCTGATCCAATCGGTGAGTCGGGCGCAAGAACAAAAAGGCTCCCGGCCGCCGACGCAAGGTCACGGCCAAGAGCGAAAAGCGAACAGCGAAAAGCGAACAGCGAAAAGCGAACAGCCGCCTTTTACATCTTCTCCGTCTTGCCGTCGTATTTCACGTTGCCGTTGTTGTCATTCTGGCGCGTAACGTCGTCGTTGTTGTAGACGTGATCCGCCTTTCTGACGCCCTTCGCTTCACTCCCTGTTAGCACCGCGCTCGCAGTGTGCTCTCGTCCCGTAAAATACATCCATTCGCCGCGCGCTTCTGCGCGTGGCCCGCGTTCTTCACGAGGACGTTCCTCACGCATCGCGCCGCGCATCGCCTCATGCATCACGTGCCCTTCGCGTCCAATCGGCTCCGGCCACAGGTTGACCTCTGGCGTGATCAGCGGAGCCCCGCCGCCCTGGTACCACACGGCCACGGTGTAAGTCGAACTCGTCGATCCCTGAATCTGCGAAAGGGTCGAGTTGGTCGCGCCCGCGATTAATCCCGTGGTGGCGTTGCTCGCTCCCACCGGATTCGGCGAAAACTGTTGCAAGGACACCTGCGGCGTGGTCACCATCGGGATATACGGGCCGCATCCATAGAAGCAAGGGCCGGGGTAAGGAATGGGCTGTTGCCCAAAAGCCGCTACTGCCATCAAAACTACCGCTGTCAGAACCAAATAGGGTCGCATACTGCCTCCACAGGGGACGTACAAATCCATTGTAGAGACGGGGCTTGCCCCGTCTCCCTCCGCGTTGCAAGTGCAGTTTGCTGGCCAGTTCCCCCGGGCCAGAAGACAACCAGAATGTTCGGAGATTCGCGGCGCTCTCAGCCAAACAACTGAGACTTGAGCCAGGACCACTCGCGGGGAAGGTGAAATTCGCTGCGCACAACCTGCAACCGTTTGGCGCAGCCGCAACTCCCAACTGCGATCCTAACTTCCAACGAATCGAGCATACAGACTGCGCGCAATGGCCGTGTCGGTCGTTCCCTTGATGATGGCCCGGCCGTCGGGAAACAGCGTCATTTCGTAGGGCTCGTGCCAGAACTTCAGCACAAACTCGTTGTGGCGAACGTTGCCGTGAGGCTGAAGGCGCGAGCTCAACTCGATAAAATCCACCGGCCGTTGCCGCTCGTGGATCTGCACGGAATTCCTGCCGCACAGCGTTATGTGAGGACGCCCTTCGCCCGCCAGATGAGCAAAATCGCGCAAGCCGCAGGCGCGGCATCCCGCCCGCGGACGATCCGCCGCCAACTCCGCCCGTTCGCTCGTCCAGACATCCCACGAAAGTAGCGTCCGCCGCATTTTCGAACGCGCGTCCACCAGAAACTTCAACGCCTCCGTAGACGCAATCGACGCCACCAGGTTCACCGCAGAATTCAAAATGCCGGCGGTCTCGCAGGTTTCCACGGTCCCGCGCGGAGATTCTGGAAAAATGCAGGCTAGGCAAGCCGTTTCACCGGGCAGGATGTTCATGGTCACAGCATAACTGCCGACCGCCGCTGCGTAAATCCAAGCCACGGAATTCTTCACCGCATAGTCGTTGATCAGATAGCGGGTCTCGAAATTGTCGGTGCCATCCAGGATCAAATCGCAGCCGCCAAGGAGGGAATCGACATTCGCCGGAATCAGGTCGGCGACACGGGGCTCGACGGCGATCTGCGAATTGAAACGCGCGATTTGCCGCGCCGCCGCGATCGCCTTCGGCACCGATTCGCGCGCATCGTTCTCGTCGAACAGCGTTTGCCGCTGCAGATTGCTGGGCTCGACGTAGTCGCGGTCTAGAATCCGCAGCGTTCCGATGCCCGAACGCCCGAGCAACGAAGCCAGGGCAGAACCAGTGGCGCCGCATCCGACGATGACTACGCGGGACTGCGCCAGCCTTTTCTGCCCCTCCGCTCCGATCTCCTTAAACAACACCTGCCGCGAGTATCGGTCGCCCATTTCCAAAGCAATCACCTTAGCGATTACCTTTCTCAGCCTTTCAAACCAGTATTATAGGTTCCGGTCGTAAACTTCGTTCTTGCGAGCAACGTGTGCCGTTTCGCGATTCATCGAACCCGAAAGGCTTCATGTTTAACCAGCCTGAGTTTCGGGAGGGAGTCTTGCGGCTAAGTGGCGCCGCTCGGGTGGTGCTGGCACTTCTGTTCGTACTGCTGCTGGCGAACGGATCAAGTTGGGCGCAGAGTTCACCCCCCGCCCAGCAGCAACCCGCCGAATCGCCCGCGCAGTCCGGAGCAGAGGCCGCAGCAACCTTCGGAGCCATCGCGCCCTATCTTGGTTTGGCGATCGATCAGATCGAGTTGCCGGGAGTCCCGCCGGAAGAAGCGGCTACGCTGCTGGCGGCCACGCCGCTCAAGATTGGCGAGCCGCTCACGCGCGAAACGCTGCACGATGCGATGCAGGCTCTCTTTGCCACCGGACGGTTTTCCGATATTCAGGCCGAAGCGGATCGCACCGAAACCACCGGCGTCCGGCTGCGCTTTCTGACCGTCGCCAATTATTTCGTGGGCATGGTGACGATCCAAGGCGTTTCCATCAATCCATCCCCGAACCAAGTGGCCAGCGCGACCCGCTTACAACTCGGCGAACTCTACGCTCGGGAGAAAATCGACCGCGCTCTCGGAGGCATCCAACGAGTGCTGGAAGAAAACGGATTCCACCGGCCGAAAGTGACGATCTCCGAACAGCGCGACGAACTGCAACACCAGGTCAACCTGACCTTCCACGTCATCCCCGGCCCGCGTGCGGTGGTCGGAGAAATTACGCTCGAAGGCGACGCCGGCTATTCCATCGCGCAGCTCAAGGAGATCGCCAAGCTGCATTCCGGCGATCCGGTCCTCTCGGATCACATTACGCGCGCTCTGCAACGAATTCGCCGCCGCTACCAGAAGCAGGATCGTCTACTCGCCCAGGTCTCGGCCGCCGACCGCACCTACCATTCCGAGCGCAATACAGTGGACTACGTCTTCAAAGTGGACCGCGGCCCGGTGGTGGAGATTGCCGCCGAGGGCTTCAAACTCAGCCAGCGCGTACTCAAGAAGCTGGTGCCAATCTACGAAGAAGGCGCGGTCGACGACGATCTGCTCAACGAAGGCCGGCGCAACATCCAGAACCATCTTCAGACCCTTGGCTACTTCGAGACCACCGTCAGCGTGGGCCAGCACAACGCGCCGGGCGGCAACAATGTGCAGGTGGTTTACGCCATCAGTCCCGGAGCGCGCCACAAACTCGTGGCCATTCGCATTTCCGGCAATCAATTTTTTTCCGACGACCAGATTCGCGCCCGCATGCAGAACCAGGCCGCCGGCCGCCTCTTCAGTCACGGGCGTTACAGCGAAGTCTGGCTCGAGGAGGATGTGCAGCGTATTCAGGGTCTCTATCGGGCGAGTGGTTTCCGGCAGGCCGAAGTCGCCAGCAAGCTGATTGACAAGTACCAGGGTAATCCGTCGCAACTTGCCGTCGAGATGGCCGTCAAAGAGGGCCCGCAGACGCGCGTGGCCTGGGTCCGCATCGAGGGCAGTTACACGCTTCCCCAGGAACAGCTTCCCGAAATTTCCACAGCCGAAGAACAGGGCTTTGATGAATCGAGCCTGGCGGATGACCGCGACGCGATCCTGGGAAAGTATTTCGATAGCGGTTTTCCCAATGCCACCGTCAACGTCGCCTATGTTTCGGTTCCATCACCGGACGACCTGCCGCGCGTCGGTGTGACCTTTTCGATTCATGAAGGCGAGCAATTTTTTGTCAATCGAGTTTTTCTCGATGGCCTGCGCCACACCCGCCCCGGAGTGGCCCGCCGGGAAGTGCGGGTGCAGCCGGGCGAGCCACTGAGCCAGCGGGACATGCTGGAAAGTCAGCGCCGCCTCTATGACCTCGGCCTGTTCAAGCAGGTGAATACGGCTATCCAGAACCCGGACGGTACCGAGTCGCGCAAGAACGTGCTCGTCACGGCGAGCGAAGCGGATCGCTACACCTTCGATTACGGCGTCGGTTTCGAATTCCAGACCGGTCAGCCCACCGTCGGAGCCAATCCGCTGGGAGCGACCGGCGTCAGCCCCATGGTTTCTCTTGGCGTCAGCCGCATCAATGTGGGCGGACGCCATCAGACTCTCACCCTGAAGGGCAACCTCGGCCGCCTCCAGCAGCGAGCCCTCGTCAGTTACGACATCCCTAAACTACTCAACCGGGACAACCTTCGTTTCACCGCCACTGCGCTTTACGATAACACCGTAGACGTTTCCACCTTTACCTCGAAACGCCTGGAGCAAACTTTTCAAGTCTTGCAAGTGCTGTACCGACTCCGGGACGAAGAAAAGACGACGCTCGCCTACCGTTTCAGTTACCGCCGCGTGGAGGCCAGCAATATTGAGGTCACCGAAAACCTCATTCCACTGCTCTCCGAGCCCACCCGGGTAGGAACTCCTAATTTTATTTACATTCGCAACCGGCGCGATAACGATTTGGAAAGCACGCGCGGCAGCTACACCACCGTCGAAGGCGGCGTTGCCGCTAGCTATTTTGGTTCCGAGGCCGACTTCAGCCGGGCGCTGATCAAGAACTCCACCTATCACACATTTTTTCGTAACCACAGCACGGGACAAGGATTCGTCTTCGCCCGTTCCACCACCGTCGGGGTTGAGAACCGTTTCGGGAGCACGGTTCTGCTGGATCCGGCGCAAACGCCGCAAACCGGCCAAACCCTTATTCCCCTGCCAGAACGTTTCTACAGCGGCGGGGGCAACTCCAACCGAGGGTTTGGGTTAAATCAGGCAGGACCACGCGACCCGTTCACCGGATATCCCGTCGGCGGCAGCGCTGTGTTCCTCAATAGTCTGGAGATGCGCTTCCCCAACGTCATGGTGCCTTACCTTAACGACAACGTCGGCTTTACGATTTTTCACGATATGGGCAACGTCTTTGCGCGGCCGCAGGAGATGCTCCCCAGCCTGGGCCGCTTTCACCAGCCCGGCCAACAGCTTTGCTTCCAGGAGGACACGCACATGCAGTGCAATTACAACTACGCTTCACACGCGGTTGGCCTGGGCGTGCGCTATCAGACGCCGATCGGACCGTTGCGCTTCGACTTCGGATACAATTTAAATCCGCCCTACTTTCCCAGCTACACCGACATCACGACCAACATTGGGACTGGGCAGCAGGCTGGGCAGTTTGGCTACCAACGCGCCGGCCATTTTAATTTTTCGTTCAGCGTCGGGCAGTCTTTCTGATGAAACTCTGCCGCATCAAACTCGGAATCTGTTGGAGCGACGGGCGTCCTCGCCCGTCAAGCCGGCCGGGGACGCCCGGCTCTCCACCAGCAAGCATCAAGATCGGGAAGCATTGCGCGCTGGCGATGGTTCTCAGCCTGGCTCTGGTGGCCTCATCCGAAGCCGGTCAGATCGTCGATCGTGTGGTCGCTAACGTTAACGGCCACGTCGTATTGCAGAGCGATTGGGAGCGGGAAGTGGCTTTCGAGGCCCTCTCGAATGCCCGCGATCCCGACTCGTTCACCTCGGCCGAACGCAACGCCGCCCTCGATCGCTTGATCGATCAGGAACTGCTGCGGGAACAAGTTCGGCCGTCTCAACCAGCTCCCGCCGAGCAGATCGCTGCCCGCGTTGCCGAACTGCGAAAGGAAGTCCGCAAGCTTTATCCCGATTGCGCCACCGACGACGGCTGGCGCGCCAAGCTGCAACGTTATGGGCTGACCCAAAACTCGCTGGAGAAGCGCCTGGGCGACCAGATCCAGCTTATGAAGCTCGTCGAAGACCGTCTGCGGCCCTCAATCCAGATTGATCGGCAGGCGGTGGAGACCTACTACAACGATCAGCTCCTGCCCGATATGAAACGGGCCGGCAGTCGCGCCACACCGTTGCCCGAAGTCTCCGGCCGAATTAAGGATTTGCTGGCTGAGCGAAAAATGAACGAACTGCTCTCGGTGTGGCTGGCGAGTCTGCGCTCTGAGAGCCATATCTTGACTCCTGAATCCAGTGCCGGAGAGCGGAACCCTTGAGTGAACCGCCGACCGAACCGTTGACTGAACCGCCGCGCGAGCCGCCAACCGAGCCTGTTCCTCCCGAGCGCCGGCGTATCCTGTGGAAACTCTTTCTGGCGTTCTGCGTTTTCAGCCTGATTGGATTCAGCCTGCTCGGCTGGTTCGTCACTACCGATTCCTTTCAGCAACGGGTCCGCCGCCGCGTGGTCGCATCGATTGAGAAAATCACCGGCGGCCGCGTCGAACTCGGGGAACTTCACATTACCCCGTTCCGCCTGCGCGTGGACGCTCGCAACCTGACCATCCACGGCCGCGAAGCTTCCGATCAGGTCCCATTTGTGCGGGTCGACCGCCTCCAGGCGGAAATGAAAATCATCTCGCTCCTCAGCACCGCTATCGGATTACGTTCTCTGGTGCTCGAGCATCCTGTCGTCCACGTCATTGCCTATCCCGATGGTGCCACCAACGTTCCCGTGCCCAAAGTGACTCTTTCCCTAGACCAGGGGCCGCTCCAGCAACTCATCTCGCTTTCGGTTTCGCACATCGAGGTCCAGCGGGGCGAGCTCCTGTGGGAAGACCGGAAAATCCCCCTCGATCTCGACGCCCGCGACCTGGCGCTGCTTTTGAACTACTCCCTGCTGCGGCGGCAATACGAAGCCCATGTAGCCGCGGGAAGCGTCGCTACGCGCTTTCAGCAGTATCCCGCGTTTGTGTGGCGGGCAGATGCTTCGCTGATTCTGGCCCGTGGACGCGCCGATATCGGCAGCTTGACCCTTATTTCCGGGAAATCTGAAATTCATTTCGCCGGCCGCCTGCAGGACTTTCACAACCCACATCTGACCGGTGATTATCATGGCCTCGCGGATCTCGGCGAACTCGCATCCCTGGCTCGGCAGGCGCAGGTTCGCAAAGGCACGGTCCAGTTCGAGGGCAAAGGTTCCTGGAACCTGCAGGATTTTTCCACCCAGGGAACCGTGCAGGCCAAAGACATCGAATGGTCGAACGGCAAGCTGTCGATGCGGAATGGCCGCATCACCGCAGGTTTCTCCGTTACCCCGGACCGTTTCCGCGTCTCCTCGGTCAAGGCAAACCTGCTCGGCGGCGACCTCGCCGGCGATGCCGACGTGACGAACTGGCAGAGTTCACTCCAAAGTTCGCTCCCGAGTTCGCTCCCGAGTTCGCTCCCGAGTTCGCTCCAACGTCCGCGCGAACCGTGGCCCGCTCCCGCGCGTCGCCATGTGATCGGACGCGTCTCGCCGCAAAGTCTTCAGCGCGGCTCCCTGCGCCTGCAATTGGCGGGCTTCCCGCTGCTCCCGGCCCTGGAAATCCTGAGCTCAAAAAACCTTCCACTGGATCGCCTCGGCCTCTCCGGAATGGCGAGCGGCAAGGTTGAAATGCTCTGGGTGGGTTCGATCCGTGACGCGGAGACTCGCCTGAATCTTGGTGTTGCGCCACCGCTGCAGCCGGCCCCGGGCGAGATCCCCGTGCACGGCCAGATTGATGGCATCTATCGCGGTTCGCGCGACGAATTGGAAGTGACCCAACTTCACCTCACAACTCCAGCCTCTGAAATCACCGCCACGGGCAATCTGGCCGCGGCCTCATCGCCATCCCTGCGATTCTCGTTCACCAGCCATAACCTGAGGGAGTGGGCCCCGCTGCTCGAAGCGGCCTACGGTTCCCGGGATTTGCCCTTCACCATTCACGGCTGGGCAAGCCTCACCGGCAACGCCAGCGGCAGCCTTTCTGCGCTTTCCGTCGGCGGAAATCTCGAAGTCTACGACTTCGACACTACTTTGCCGGCGACCCAACGAGTCTCCTCTCGAGTGGTTCACTGGGACGCACTCACCACCTCCGTCCAGTTCTCCAGCAGTCATTTCGCCGCCCGCAATGGGTCGCTCATTCATGGCCACACCACGGCGCGCTTCGACGCCAGTGCCGCGCTTGCCGAGGGTGCACTGCTGGAGAGCGCTCCTTTCACTCTGCACTTTGACCTCCGCAACGCCAATGTAGCGGAGCTGGTTCAACTGGCCGGAGCTACGCAGCCCTTCGCTGGCACTCTGAATGTCTCCGCCACCATTTCGGGCACGCGCGCCAATCCTCACGGCGATGGACATCTCGATCTCCACAATGGAATGGCCTACGGAGTGGGCGTTCCTCTGTTGAAGAGCGATCTCCGCCTCGCCGATGGCGGGCTTCAGTTCAACAATATCGAAGCCAGTGTCTACGATGCTCCACTGTCCGGGAGCGCCGCCGTCAGCATGGCGAACCTTGGGTCGTCAAAGAATGACCTGTCGAAGAATGAGTTTCGCCTGAATCTTTCCGGACGCAACCTCGATCTCGCCCGCTTCCCAAGCTTGCAGAGCAGCCGCTTCACCGCCGATGGCGTCGCCGATTTCACCGTGCGACTCAGCGGCACGCCCGAGCAGCCTTCGATCGAAGCGCACGTCCATCTCAAGGATCTCGCTCTCGACAAGGAGCGCGCCGGGGATTTCTACGCCGACGCCGTCACTCATGGACGCCAGCTCGATCTCAACGCGCACTCGGACTTCGATAAAGCCGGCTTGACCATTCAAGGAACCGTCGGATTAGACGTCGGATTAAACAATTTCCACGACTTTCCCGCCGATCTGAACCTCGCCTTCCATCGTCTGGATGCCAATTCGCTTCTTCGCATTTACCTGCCGGGAAAGATCACCGGGCACTCTCTTCTGGACGGAACGCTGCACGTTCGCGGTCCCCTGCGCACTCCACGCGATCTCAAAGCCACCGCCGAGCTCCAGTCTTTCAGCGCCGAGGCCGAGCCTGTGCAACTGCAAAATGTCGATCCCATTCGTATTGAGGTCGCGGATCAAGTCCTGCTGATCGAAAATTTCCACCTTGCGGGAAGTGGAACCGATTTCACCGCCCACGGCCGGGCGCATTTAGCCGGCGCTAAAGGGCTCGACATCCGTCTCGACGGCTCGGTCAATATGACGCTCTTCCAGTCGCTCAACCCCAAAATCCTGGCGCGCGGCACGTTGGGCGTGAACCTCAGCGCCAGCGGCACACTCTCGCAGCCCGTCCTGCAAGGGCGTCTGGAAGTGAAGAACGCCGCCGTCAGTCACAACGACTTTCCCAGCGGCCTTAGCGGCCTGAACGGCGTCTTGCTGTTCGATCGCAACCGCATCCAGATTGAGAGTCTAAGCGGCGCCACCGGCGGCGGCGCCGTGGCCCTGACCGGCTCCGCGACCTACCAGCGCGGCATGTTTCTCCTCGATTTCGGCGCGACCGCGCACGATGTTCGCCTGCGTTATCCGCCGGGAGTAAGTTCCACCGCCAACGCGGGCGTCCGGCTGACCGGCAGTACGAATTCCGCTGTACTGAGCGGTGATGTGGTGGTCACCAAGCTGGCCGTTACTCCAGGATTTGACTTCGCTGCCTACATCGAAAGGAGCAGACAAGCCGTCGCCCTGGCCGAGGCCGATAGTCTAAAGAGCCGCCTTAAACTCGATGTTCATGTGGTGACGACCCCGGAGCTCCAGATGCAGACCGCCGTCGCCAGGCTCTCTGGCAACGCGGACCTCAGGGTGCGAGGCACCGCCGAGCGTCCGGCAATTCTCGGACGTGTGGAAGTTCTGGAGGGAGAATTCACTTTCAACGGGACCAAGTACAAGCTCGAGCGCGGCGATGTCACCTTCGCGAATCCGGCCAAGACTCAGCCGGTCATCGATCTGCAGGCGAGCACGCGAGTGCGCGACTACGACATCACCGTGCAATTCCGCGGTGACGTCAGCGTTGCCAACGGCTTGAAAGTCACCTGGCAGTCCGAGCCGCAGCTCCCCGAAGCCAACGTCATCGCCCTCTTGGCGCTGGGCCGCACCCGCGAAGAGTCGGCGGCTGCCGGGTCGAGCGGATCCTTTGGCCTGGGCGGAGACGCTTCCTACCTGCTCATCAATCAGGCCCTCAACAGCACCGTCAACAGCCGCCTGCAGCGTTTGTTCGGAGCCAGCCGCGTCAAAATCGATCCCCAGGGCTTGGCCAGTGAAACCAGCTTGGTTCGCGGGCCGCAGGTCACCGTCGAGCAGCAAGTGGTCAGCAATCTCACCCTGACCTATAGCACCAACGTCTCCGTTTCTAACCAGCAAATCATCCAGGTGGAGTACAACCTAACCCGCACGATTTCGATCGTGGCCCTGCGCGACTGGAACGGAGTGGTCAGTTTCGACTTTAAGATTCGTCGCCGGAAGAAGTGATCGTCGGAATACGATTTCGTAATTTGATAATCGGGTAATTCTGCAATTTACAGTGGAAATCTTGCCTTCAAATTACCAAATTACCCGATTACAAAATTAAAATGGCTCCATTCTGGTTAATTCCGGACACTGGCCCAATATCCGCCTTGACATAATTCTCTAAACCAGCAACTCTAGTTGTTTTTCACCTCACGCCCGGAGAAGCGGGGTAAGGAAAGCTAATCTTGCGAGTGCGGGTCTTTTATCACGATAAGTGTTTCGACGGGGCTTCGTCGGCAGCCCTGTTCTCCCGTTTCTACCTGGAACGAATTCGCAGCGATGTGGACTTCGTGTACTCCGGCCTGCTGCATCGTGCCGGCGCTCTTTTCGACGAGAGCCAGTTCGACGGCGACGAGAATGCCATCGTCGATTTCAAGTATTCCAGTTCGCCCAAAATCACCTGGTGGTTCGATCACCACGAAAGCGCTTTTTTTTCCCCCGCCGATGCCGCCCACTTCGAGCAGGATCAAAGCAACCGCAAGTTTTACGATCCGGCTTTCAAGTCCTGCACCAGTTTCATTGCCATGATCGGGAAAGAACGCTTCGGCTTCGATCCGCGCCCGGTCTCGGAACTCCTCCACTGGACCAACGTCGTCGACGGCGCCATGTACGAAGACGCCAAGTCGGCGGTCGAAATGAAAGCTCCGGCCATGAAGCTGACCATGGCCATCGAAGCCTCCAGTGACCGCGACTTCGTCAAGAAGTTGATCCCTCTGCTCGCCTGCCATCCTCTCTCCGAGATTCTCAAAGAACCATTCGTCGCCGCCGTTCTGCCGCCGCTCCTCGGACGCCACGAACTTTCCATCGACATTTTGCGGCAGCGCACGGTGGAAAAAGACGGCACGATTTTTTTCGACATCACCGACCTTGACCAGGAGGGCTACAACAAGTTCATTCCGTACTACCTGCATCCCGACTCCGTCTACAGCATCGGCGTCAGCAAGAGTTCATACCGGGTGAAAGTTTCCGTCGGGTCGAACCCCTGGTCGAAGCGCGAGCCCACCGTCAATCTCGCCAAGATCTGCGAGCGCTATGGCGGCGGCGGCCACGCCCGCGTCGGGGCGATTTCCTTCGACGTCACCCAAAGCGACGCCGCCCACAAAGCCGCTCTGGAGATCGTCGAGGAGTTGCGCGCCAGCGTCCGCCAGCAGACTTGAGAATCGGGGAACTTCGTACCAGGAGCTTGGAATCGGAAGCTTCGCATCGGGGTATCGCTTTAGCGATACTGCAAGATCTTCGAAATCAAACGCCCCTTTAGGGGGCCGCGCTTTAGAATGAAACTGTCTTCAGGCGTTGGAGGCAAGCTTTCAACACACGCTGCTCGTCCGCTCGCATGCTCAACATTCTTCCCACCATCCACGATCCCGGACACGTCAAAGGCGTGCGCACCGTAGCCACCGTTGAGCTGGCGAAAGGGATCATCGTCGTTCTCGCCGGCCTCGGTGTGTTCTCCATGCGGCACAAAGATATCTGGGGAGTGACGGAGAGCTTCTTCGAGTTTTTTCACCTTAATCCGCATCATCACCACTTCGTTGGGGTTTTTATCGCCCTCATGCACCGGCTCGGCGATGTGCGCCTGTGGAAGATCGCCACGGTGGCGTCGATTTACGTGATCCTTCGCTTCGTCGAGGCCTACGGATTGTGGCACATCCGTCCCTGGGCGGAGTGGCTGGCCTTTGCCTCCGGAGCCCTCTACATCCCATTCGAGGCAGCCGATCTGCTCCGGCGTCCATCCTGGTTTCGAGTGCTGGTAATCGCCGTCAACCTTCTGATCGTTCTTTACATGCTGATGTTGCGCCTCGAAGCGGCCAAAAAGCATCACGCGCCGCAGCCCTCGGCGCAATCTGGATAGATCGCCTTGTGTGAATCCGAATAGATCGCGTGTGTATAGATCGCATGTGTAGAGATCGCGTGTAGAGACAATGGGTGCCCCATCCTTGCGCGTTCTGTGCGCAAGGGTGGGATTCTGCGGACGCCTCCCGCTCGGCCGTTTCGACTGTTTTGAAGGGGCGCGGCTTCACAGTCTGCGGAAATATTCTGTGTGCATGAAAAGATACGGGTGTTTCCACAGGGCGATTTGATATGTACGTAGTATGCGTGGAAACGACGAGCAGCAAGGAGCGGTGTTCAGTTATCTCAACCCGGAAGAGCGGATACCGGCGGATCATCCGTTGCGGCGGATTCGCGCCATGATGGATCGGGCGCTGCAGGACTTATGGGCGCATTTCCAGGCGCTGTACGCGCGGCGGGGGCGTCCGTCGATTCCTCCGGAGAAGCTGTTGCGGGCGCTCTTGCTGCAGGTTCTGTATTCCCTGCGCAGCGAGCGCCAGCTGATGGAGCAGATGAACTACAACCTGTTGTACCGCTGGTTCGTGGGCTTGAACCCGGACGATGAGGTTTGGGATGTGACGGTGTTCACCAAGAACCGGGAGCGGATGATGCAAGGCGAAGTTTCCGAACGCTTGCTGGGCGCGGTGTTGGAGCAGGCACGCGCACACGGTCTGCTGAGCGAAGAACACTTCACGGTGGATGGGACGTTGATCGAGGCGTGGGCGAGTCGACGGAGTTTTGTGCCCAAGCTTCCGCCGCCGGCGGCGGGCACGGGCGCGGGCGGCAAGAAGTTGCTGCGCGACACGCACGTTTCGACGACCGACCCGGACGCGCGGCTGTATAAGAAGAGCACGGCGGGTGAGGCCAAGCCGAGTTATCTGGGGCATGGGGTGATCGAGAACCGCAAGGGGCTGGTGGTGGCGGCCCGCGCCACGCCGTCGAGCACGACGGCGGAGCGGGAAGCGGCGCTGCAGATGCTGGACGCCATGGGCCGCAGCGCAGAACGAGTGAACGCGCAAACGCCCGTCATCACGCTGGGAGCGGACACGCTGTATCAGGAGGAAAAGTTTATCGCGGAGTTGCGGCGGCGCAACATTACGCCTCACGTGGCCGAGTATGAACCGAATCCGCACTGGCCGAACTGGCTGACCGAAGCGGAGCGGAGCGATCCCGGCTTTGCCATCAGCCAGAAGAAACGCAAGCGCATCGAGAACGTGTTTGGCTGGGGCAAGCTGCACAGCATTCTGCGGAAAGTGAAACTGCGCGGCGCGCGGAAAGTGGATTGGTTTTTCCGTTTCGTGGCGACCGCGGCCAACTTGGTGCGGATGGCGAAACTGATTCCCGCGGTGTAAGCGCGGGGAGAAGTGTGTTTCGAGGAGGCAAAATGGCCGGGCGAGATAGCCCGGGAGAAGTCAAAAACACGATCCGCAGCGAAAAATGAACGTTCGAAAAGCCGCGCAAATAAAATCAGCGACTTTTTCCGCAGACTGTTCAGCCGCGCCGTTGATGCCGCAAAATACATGGCGGCTCGTATGTGTTCGATATTGCTCAGATCAAGACAATCTGAGTCGTTGTCACTGAGAACTGAGAACCGGGAACTGAGAACTTTATTCGTTCAGCGAGCACCCGCAATCCGCCGGCGGAACGTGTGCCTTCAGAAAATCGGCCACGCGCTTGTACGCGTCAATCTGATTTTCAACGCGAGCGAAGCCGTGGCCTTCGTTCTCATAGACTTTGTATTCAACCACGCCGCCGCGCTTCTTGACCGCATCCACGACCTGCTGCGCTTCCTCCTTGGGGCAGCGCGGATCGTTTCCGCCCGCCAGCAAATACAGCGGCGCTTTGATCTGGTCGACGAAGTTGATCGGCGAACGATCTTCGTAAAGAGCCTTGTTCTTTACGGGATCGCCCATGGTGGCAAGGTCCGACTGCTGCAGCACGGGGTCTTCGTTCTGAATCTCGGTAAACCAGTTCACAAAAGGCACAATCGGAACCCCCGCCGCCCACAGCTCCGGAGCCTTGGTGACGCCCATCATCGTCATATAGCCACCGTAGCTGCCGCCCATCAAAATGAGCTTCTTGGGATCGACGTAGCCCGTCTGTTTGATCCAGTCGGCGGCCGCGAGCACATCCTCGAAATCGCCGCCGCCCATATCGAAAAGATTCGCCTGCTGGAATTCCTTTCCGTACCCCGTCGATCCGCGATAATTGGGCGCGATCACAATGTAGCCCTGATTGGCCATGTACTGGACAAAACGATTGAACGTATTCATCGTCTGCGCATGAGGACCGCCGTGAACATAGACAATCGCCGGGTGCTCGCCGTTGCGTGGCAAGTTATAAGGCACATATACGAACGCGGAGATCGTCCACTTACCATCTTTGCTGGGATAGTGGACAAGGTAAGGTTCGACCATGTCCTCCGATCGCACGCCGCCTACCAGCGAGTGCGTAAGTTGATGCGACTTGCCGTCGGCAATGTTATAGACCCATAGATCGCCGGGAGCGGTCGGGCCTGTATGGTAATAAAGCAGCCGCGAACCGTCACGCGTGAAAGGCGAAGTCCGGCCCGCAGCATAGTTCACCCCTTTGGGCACTGGCAGCGCGCGCGCCTTTCCGGCTGCGACGTCATACAGGTAAATGCCGGTGTTGCCGTCCACGTTGGCGGTATAAGTCAGAAACTTGCCGTCGGGAGAAAAGCTTTCACCGGAAAGTTCCCACTTATCGTGAGTGAGCCAGCGGATTGTCTTGCTCGCGATGTCGAGTAATCCGACATTATCGTAGCCGTCACCGGCATTGGACGTGATCAGAATGTTCTTGCCGTCGGGCGAAACGTCGGTTGCCGAGTAAGTGTGTTCTCGATCGTGCGGCGTCAGCATCGTGTTCTGCGCGCTCGCTACGTCGACGAGAAAGACATTCGAGTCCGTGGCTTTCGACTGTGTCTTCGTGTAGACGATGAACTTGCCGTCCGCCGACCAGATGGGCGCAACGTTCATGCGGTCTTTGGCAGTTCCGGTGGTCAGGTGCTTCACCTCGCGCATGACCGTATCGTAAACGTCGATCTCGAACACTGACAACGTCTTCGGCTTGACCATGTACGCGAGATAGCGCCCATCATGCGACCAGGTGGGACTTTCTTCCGCGATCTCGCGCGTGTTAGTTACGTTCACGACTTGTCCAGTCTTGGGCGACACCAGAAAAATGTCCCATTGCTCGTCGCCGTCGTAATCGGACATATAGGCGATCCACTTGCCGTCCGGCGACCATGTTGGTTGCGTCTGGCGTTGATCGCTCACCGTGAGTTGCATCGGCCATCCACCTTCGGAGGGCACGAGCCAGAGATTATTGCGCCCGCTCAGATTGCTGATGAAGGCGACTGTCTTCCCATCCGGCGACCAGGTCGAACCGCCCACCTGGCGAGTCATGTAAAGCCTCTCGATGGAAAGACTTTTCTCCGCCCGCGCATCGGGCTTAGACGCGATCTCTTTCGGGTCAGTTATTGCCTGAGGTGCAGGCAGGCTCTGGGATGCGGTCAGGACGCTCATGAGTACGACCATAACAAACGGGCCAAAAGTGCGCATGGTGCCTCGGAATTGAATTCGTGAATCTCGAATTTTAGCAGGGTCGCTCGTTCTTAGCTGTTAGCTCTCAGCTATCAGCTCTCAGTTAAGGAGGGCCTTTTCCGAGAGCTTCTTTGCCTTGTTTTTCGCTAACCCTCTAGCGTCGTGTCCCACGCAGTACGTCACATATGAAAGGAGATGTGTCATATTCTCTGGACTCTTGGGTTTCTCGAGACAAGGATGTCGGCCAGCCGAGAGTTGCCCTTACGCGCAACGTGTGGTGGAATTTACTGCCATGAATCGTCGGGATTTTATTCGCTTCTCTGCCGCGGCCTCTGCGGCTGCCTTGCACCACCCGCTCACCTTTGCCGCGACCAACCCAACCGCTTCGGTCCGGCTGACGCTTCGTACAGACCGGCTCGGCAACAAGATTGGCGACGACTTCACCGGGCTAAGCTACGAGTCGGCGCAGCTCGGGAATCCGCATTTCTTCTCCGGTGAAAATACGGAACTGGCCGGCTTTATGCGGCGGCTGGGGACGTCGGGCGTTTTGCGGATTGGAGGCAACACCAGCGAGTATTGTTACTGGACTCCGAATCCCGCGAAGCAAGCGAACCTGCCGAATACTGAGAGCATGCACACGGGAGACAAGGCGAATCCCATTGCATTTGGATTGGCCGTCGGTCCAGATACTGGGCACAGAGCGCCCGCGCCGGTGAATATTGCGCCGCTCGCCATCCGCCATCTGCGGGAGTTCCTCGACGCCTGCGGCTGGAAGCTGATCTATGGTCTGAACATGGGCACAGGCACAGCTGAGGACGCAGCCGATGAGGCAGCCTATGTGATGGACGTGGCCGGCTCGAAGCTGATGGCATTCCAACTATGCAACGAGCCCGATCTTTTCTATCGCAACGGGATTCGCAAGGCGGATTATGATTTTGGGCAATTTGTCGGCGAATGGCAGCGCTTTTACCAGACGATCCGCGCGCGCGTTCCGGCTGCGCCCTTTGCCGGACCCGATACGGCGTACAACAACGAGTGGCTCGTACCCTTCGCCAGGCAATTCAAGCGCGAGGCGGTGTTCCTTTCGCAGCACTACTATGCGGAGGGTCCGCCGACGGATCCCTCGATGACGATTGAACGGTTGCTCCGGCCCAATCCCAAGCTGCAGGCCGAGTTCGACGGAATGAAGGAGACGATGCGCGAGTCTGGCTTGCCCTTTCGGCTGGCGGAAACGAACTCCTGCTACCAGGGAGGCAAGCCGGGAGTCAGCGATACTTTTGCCTCCGCGCTCTGGAGTGCGGATCTCATGTATCAGCTTGCGTCCGAAGGGGGCATGGGGATCAACTTTCACGGGGGCGGTTATGGCTGGTACACCCCGATCGCCGGAACGCGGGAAGATGGATTCCTGGCACGGCCGATCTATTACGGCATGTTGCTATTTGCGCAGGCCGGAGCGGGGCAGTTGGTGGAGACCAAACTCGATCCGTGGGAACAAGCGCCGCTGCTGACGGCTTATGGCCTCCGCAGCAATACGGGAGAAATCAAAGTGGCGGCTTTCAACAAGAGCCTGGATCGCGGCGTTCGCCTGACCATCGACGCGGGACAGCGCGCCCAGCGCGTGAGTTCGCTTCGTCTGCATGCGCCGCGAGTGGACGATACAACTGACACTACCTTCGGCGGAGCGCCGGTGGGCGCAGGCGGCGCATGGTCGGCCACGCGGGAAGAAACACTGTCTGCGGAGAACGGAGTTGCGGTCATCGAACTTCCGGCAGCGAGCGCAGCTCTAATCGCGTTCGAACGCGAGTGATCGAGCGCACGTAGCCACGTTCAAACAAGCGATCTGCTGGCCGGTGCGCGGAGATTTCAGACAGTTACCATCTGTTCAATTGTCAAAGGAACATCGAAAGGGCGAGCAAACCGGTGAGCTGCGGGCATGGCACACTTTTCATGACAGCCTCCGTCGAGTGGGATGCGGGCTTGCACTTCAGAAAATCGGTGTTACTATATCCAGTCCGTGAACGTACACGATTCTTCGCACATTTGTGAGCTGGCGGCGGTAAGTCCCCCTAACGTGGAGAGATGGATTCCTCTTCCGCGCACGGTGGCTTTCCTCTGCTTCACTCTCTGCAGTTGTTTCTTCCGGCTGGAAGCCCAGCCGCTCAATCGGCACAGAACCGCATCGGCCTTTCGGTGGATTCGCGCGGTTGCCTGACCTGTCTTTTGCCACGCCATGGATGGTCTGGACATCCGGGGACGCTGAAACTAGCGCAAAGGAGAAGGCGTATTTACGTACTCGGGATTGACGTCGGAACTGGCGGAACGCGTGTCCTGATTGTGGATCAGCACGGGCGTGTGGTTGCCTCTGCGACCCAAGAGCATGCTCCCTTTGCTTCGCCGCAGATTGGCTGGGCCGAGCAGCAGCCTGACGATTGGTGGGCTGCTTGTGCGATTGCCGTGCCACGCGCTCTGGAGCGTGCCGGACTGCGGGGGGACGACATTGCTTGTCTGGGTTTCTCCGGACAAATGCACGGCGCCGTGATGCTCGATGAGAGCGGGCGGGTGGTGCGCCCGGCGCTGATCTGGTGCGACGTGCGCACCGGCCCCCAGTGCCTCGAGTTGACGGAAAAGATAGGAGCGGAACGGCTCATCCAGCTGACCTGCAATCCGGCTCTGCCCAACTTCACTCTGACCAAGTTCCTGTGGGTGCGAGAAAACGAACCGGAGAACTGGAAGCGGGTTCGCTCGGTCATGCTGCCGAAAGATTATGTTCGCTACCAACTCACGGGGGATCGCGCCACCGACATGGCGGATGCTTCCGGGACTCTGTTGCTGGATGTTGCCAACCGGCGCTGGTCGAGCGAGATGCTGGAAGCGGCCGAAATCGATCGAGACTTGCTGCCTGCACTCTATGAATCACCCGACGTTTGCGGGAAAGTGTCCGCTCGTGCCGCCGCCCTCACCGGTTTGAAGGCGGGGACTCCCGTAGTCGCGGGCGCCGGGGATCAGGCGGCCGGAGCGACCGGGATGGGGATTGTGACGCCGGGCGCGGTGAGCGCGACCATCGGCACGTCCGGGGTTGTGTTTGCGGCGACCGATGCTCCGGCGCTCGATCGCAAGGGACGACTGCACACGTTTTGCCACGCGATTCCCGGCCGCTGGCACATGATGGGAGTTACCCAGGCTGCGGGGCTCTCCCTGCGCTGGTTTCGCGATCAGTTTGGCGCGGGCAGCGACGATGGGCGAGATCCTTATGAACGATTGACGGAAGAAGCGGCGTCCGCGCCACCGGGCTGCAATGGGCTGTTGTTTACGCCCTACCTGATGGGCGAACGCACACCGCACCTGGATCCTCGCGCCCGAGGCGCTTTCGTGGGCCTTACGGCCTCCCATACCAGGGCGGATGTGATTCGCGCGATTCTCGAGGGAGTCGCCTTCAGCTTGCGCGACACCTTCAGCATTTTTGGCGAGATGAATGTTCCGGTAAAAAGCGTGCGTTTGGGCGGAGGTGGGGCCAGGTCGGCGCTGTGGCGGCAGATCCAGGCCGATGTTTACGGGCACGAAGTTGAAATCGTCGAGGCAGAAGAGGGAGCAGCGTACGGTGCAGCCCTGTTGGCGGGTGTGGGCGCGCGAATGTGGGTTTCGGTGGATGAGGCATGCGCCTCGGTCGTGCGCGTCGCCAAGAGCGTCCAGCCCGGCCCAGAAGCCATGGCTGCGCTCAATAGGAACTATGACGCGTATCGCCGCGTGTACGGTGCGACGCGCGACATCTTTGCTTACTAATTTGCCAGATAATTTTTATATCTTGAGGGAGGCACTCTTATGGCGAAGAGCGGAAAATATGAACCCCGGCCGGAGCACAAATTTACCTTCGGCCTGTGGACGGTGGGAAACCACGGACGAGATCCGTTTGGCGATGCTGTGCGGGAGCCGCTGTCGCCGCCGGAACTGGTCGATCTTTTGGGTGAGGTAGGCGCATGGGGCGTGAATCTTCATGACAACGACCTGGTTCCGATCGATGCAACTTCGGTGCAACGCGGCCAGATTGTGTCTGCTTTCAAGAAAGCCTGCGAGCGCAACCACATCGTCGTGCCCATGGCGACAGTCAACCTTTTCTTCCATCCCGTTTTCCGGGACGGCGCTTTCACCGCGAACGACCCGGAAGTACGCGCGTACGCGCTCCAGAAAACGATGCGCGCGATGGACCTCGGGGCCGAATTGGGCGCGAAGATCTTCGTTCTGTGGGCGGGAAGAGACGGCGCGGAAACCGATGGTTGCCGCCGGGCTGACGTTGCCGTCCAGCGCGCGCGCCATGCCATTAACTACATTTGTGAATACAACGCCGACAAGAATTACGGTTTCAAGTTCGCGCTGGAGGCTAAGCCCAACGAACCACGAAGTGATATTTATTTTCCAACCATCGGGCACTATCTTGCGCTGATCCCAACCCTGGATCATCCCGAAATGGTTGGGGTCAATCCTGAGGTGGCTCACGAGCAAATTTCTGGTCTGAACTTCATGCACGGAGTGGCGCAGGCCTGGGAAGCGGGGAAACTCTTCCACATCGATCTGAATGACCAAGCGCCGGGACGCTTCGATCAGGATTTGCGCTTTGGCTCGAACAACCTCAAGTCCGCTTTCTGGCTGGTGAAGTTCCTGGAAGACGTTGGTTACGAAGGATCGCGCCACTTCGACGCTCATGCCTACCGCACCGAGGACTACGAGGGCGTGAAGGATTTCGCTCGTGGCTGCATGCGCACTTATCTCATCCTCAAAGAGAAGGCGGAGCAGTGGAATGCCGACAAGGAAATCCGGGAAATTCTGAAGCAGATAGAAGCGGAAACTGAAGATACTCCGCCATCGGATAAGTACTCGCGAAAGGGTGCTGCCGCCCTGCTGGGATATAGCTTCGACAAATCCAGCATTGCCAAAAAACGCCTGCCGTACGAGCGGCTCGATCAGATTACCGTCGATATTCTTCTCGGCGTGCGCTAGAGAAGCGGCTCGGTGGGGAGTTCGCGATGGTTACGGCTATGGGTTCTCTGTCGGCCAACGAATGCTCTCGTGCTGCCGGTTCCCCTAAGTGTTTCCCGCGGGCCCAGTGGCTCGCTAAGACGATTCTGTTTGCCTTGTGTCTTCTCAGTTTCACTCAACCCAGCTTCGCCCTTGGCCAGGCACGGTATGTGGAGGCCGTCCATCGGCCCGGCAGCTTTGTCATTGCGCAAGGAAGAACCCTCGCCAGCATTTACGTAGACCCCAACGATTACGCGGGTGTGGCGCGCGCCGCCAGCGACCTGCAAGCGGACATAGCTAGGGTCACGGGCCGCAGCCCCAGGGTTGCCGGCGTCGAAACCGGTCTCGGAACCGATGCGATTGTGATCGGCACGATTGGAAAAAATGCGGTTATCGACCGGCTCATCCAGCAGCGGAAGATTGATGTAACCGCCGTCGCCGGTCAGTGGGAGGCGTTCCTCATTCAAGTGGTTCCGAAGCCCGTGCCCGGAGTTGAAAGCGGGTTGATTATTGCCGGGAGCGACAAGCGCGGGACCATCTATGGCATCTACGATCTTTCTGCGCAGATTGGGGTGTCTCCTTGGTATTGGTGGGCTGACGTTCCGGTCGCTCACAAAGACGCTTTGTTCGTGAAGGCCGGCAAGTACATACAAGGACCTCCCGCGGTCAAGTATCGCGGAATCTTCTTGAACGATGAGGCTCCCGCACTGGCTGGCTGGGCGCACGAAAAGTACGGAAACCTCAACCACCAGATGTACGAGAAAGTTTTCGAGCTCCTGCTGCGGCTCAAAGCCAACTATCTTTGGCCGGCCATGTGGAACAACGCCTTCAACGAGGACGATCCGCTGAACCCTAAGCTGGCCGACGAATATGGCATCGTGATGGGAACCTCGCACCACGAGCCCATGCTGCGAGCGCAACAGGAATGGAAGCGGCATGGCACTGGGCCTTGGAACTACGCGACCAATGCCGAAGTTCTTCGCCAATTCTGGACAGAGGGTGCCGAGCGCAACAAGAAATATGAAAGCATTTTTACCATCGGCATGCGCGGTGATGGCGACATGCCCATGGTGGAAGGGGGCGACATGGCGGCCAACGTGAATCTGTTGGAGCGGATCGTGGCCGACCAACGAAAAATCATCGCCGATCATGTGAATCCGGACGTGTCCGCAGTGCCCCAACTCTGGGCGCTCTACAAGGAAGTGCAGGAGTACTACGAGAATGGCATGCGGGTTCCAGACGATGTGAGTTTGCTCTGGTGTGACGACAACTGGGGTAATGTCCGCAGGCTGCCAACCGAAGACGAGCGAAAACGCAGTGGGGGCGCCGGAGTTTACTACCATTTCGATTACGTGGGGGATCCGCGCTCCTATAAGTGGCTCAACACCATTCCGATTACAAAAGTGTGGGAGCAGATGAACCTGGCCCATCACTACGGGGCGGATCGCATTTGGATTGTCAATGTAGGCGACCTCAAGCCCATGGAGTTTCCCATCGAATTCTTCCTAACATTGGCGTGGGATCCCGACCAGTGGTCGCAGGAGAAAATCCGGAAATATACCAGGAGTTGGGCCGAGCGAGAGTTTGGACCGAGATATGCCGCGGAGATTGCCGATATCATTTCCACATACACAAAATACAACGGACGGCGGAAGCCTGAACTTCTCGACCCGACAACTTTCAGTCTGGTGGACTACGGGGAAGCGGACCGCATCGTCGCAGAGTGGAAATCGGTTGTTGCGAAGGCTGAGCGGATTTATCGCAGCCTGCCGGAGAACGAGCGCGACGCTTTCTTCGAACTCGTGCTCTACCCGGCAAAAGCCTCCGCTCAAGTCGCTGAGCTCTATGTGACGACGGGGAAGAACCAGCTATATGCCAGCCAAGGCCGGGCCAGCGCGAACGACCTCGCAGCGCAGGCCCAAGCGCTGTTTCATGCCGACGCTGCGCTTTCCGATTTCTACAACCACACTCTCGCGCACGGCAAGTGGGACCACATGATGGACCAGACTCATATCGGATATTCCTCGTGGAACGAGCCGTCCTCGAACGTCATGCCCAAAGTCGCTGAGATTGAAGTCCCGGTTGCCGCCGCACTGGGCGTCGCCGTAGAAGGTTCGACCGCAGCTTGGCCGGGTACATCCGGCGAGCCTGCGCTCCCGCAATTTGACGGCTTCAACCGCCAACGTCGATACATCGACGTGTTCAATCGCGGGACAGCACCCTTTCAATTCACGGCAACGGCTGGGGCGCCGTGGATTGTGCTGGATAAAACGCAGGGCTCCATAGAACGCAACATCCTAGAAAAAGAGCGGCACCTCTGGGTGAGCGTGGACTGGCGGAAGGCGCCGAAGGGCTTGCGCGCGGCTTCGGTGACGATCAAGGGTGCCGGCGCAGAGGTCGTTGTCAGAGTGCAAGCATTCAATCCCGAGACACCGGCCCGAGCTTCTGTGCGGGGCTTTGTTGAGGCGAATGGCTACGTGTCCATCGAAGCTGAGCACTATACCAAGAAGATTGACGCGAATTCAGTGCGCTGGGAGAAAATCGCGGACTACGGCCGGACGCTGTCGTCCATGTCGATCTTTCCAGTTACTTCCAGAAGCGTGACGCCTCCGGACTCTCCGTGTCTCGAGTATCGGATGTATTTATTCCACGCGGGGCCGATTGAAGTTCAAGCGATCCTGGCGCCGACCTTGAATTTTGTGCCCGGGCGGGGTCTGAGATACGCGATCTCGTTTGATGACCAACCGCCCGAGATCATAGATGCGCTGGCGCGCAATTCACTTGCAGATTGGGAGAAATCGGTAGCAGACAGCGTGCGTAAGGTAACGTCCACGCACGTTCTGGCAGGACCGGGCTATCACACTCTGAAGTTCTGGATGGTAGACCCGGGAGTCGTACTACAGAAATTGGTCGTCGATGTGGGTGGCGTGAAACCGAGCTACCTCGGACCGCCGGAGAGCTATCGCGGCAGCAGCACAGGGTCTGCTCGCTAACGTGGATTGCGTTTGGCCCGGTGTCGAAGTGTTTCACGTGAAACACTATACAGGTAATAATATACGTATTTTTATGTGCATACATTGGCCACATATCCAACAAACAAAACTGGTTACGGCGCACTGGGTCGGAGCATATCGACAGCCGCATCACGACAGATGGGTCGCCAAGCCTATTGCGCCGGCTCCTTGACTAAAACGATGCGGTCGCCGGCCACGTCCCGCAGTTGTTGGACTATGCCGGAGGGCCACCGGATTTCGACCAGATCCGCCGAGGAGTCCGTTCCCAAGCCAAAATGAACCGGTCCGGCGCTGGACGATGCATAGCCCGCGGCCGTTGACTTGTGATCATATTGCGTACCGCTCTTGGTCACCACCTTGATGCGTGCTCCGATGCCATCGCGATTGCTCTTGGTTCCTTGAAGCTTGAGTTCCAGCCAATGGTTGTTGCCTGGGCTCTGATTGATCCAAATCTCCGCCGGAGCATTGATTGCACTCACGACTACGTCGATGCGCCCATCCCCGTTCAAGTCACCGATGGCGGATCCCCGATGCCGTGCAGGGGGGCGTGAGGTCAGCCCGGCCTCGGCGGTCAAAGCGGCGAATTTCATCGCACCCTTGTTCGTTGCGCAGATGTTGCGGAAAACCGTGTTCGGTTGCTCCACCGCTGCACGAGGCGCATACAAAAGAGACTGCACGTGCCCGCGCGAAACAAAGATGTCTTTCCAGCCGTCGTTGTCGAAATCGGCGATGGTCGGAGAATAACCGGCCATCGGCAAGCTCTGGCTGGTCATGCCGCTTGATTCCGTCACTTCAACGAAGCTTCCTTTGCCAGTGTTCCGATAGATCGGAAATGTTTCATTGTCGAGGGCGGCCATGACAATGTCGGGATAGCCATCATTATCTAGATCGCGGAAATCGACGCCCATGCCGGAGATGAAGATGCCGTCCTCTCGCAACGCGACGTTGGCGTCGAACCCAACCTCGTCAAATGTGCCGTCTTTCTTTCGAAACAACCAATTGAACGACTTATCGTTAGAAACAAAGATGTCCATCTTTCCGCCAAGGTCAAAATCGCCCACGGCTGCTCCCATGCCCTTACCGGGATGCGCGCGCAATCCATACTCGACCGATGCGTCCCTAAAAGTTCCGTCGCCGTTATTGATAAATAGCTGGTTCGGAGTGGGCTTGTACATCTTGGGATGGCAGTAGTCGCGGTGGCCCTCGTCCTGACAGACCGGCTCGTGAGTTCCGTCCCACTTGAGGTAGTTGATGACCACCAGATCCAGGAGACCATCGTTATTCACATCCACCCAAACGGCGCCGACCGACCAGAGCGGCCCGTATTCGGGATCGGGCTTATTGAGCCCGGCCTTGGCCGTTACGTCGGTGAATGTGCCGTCTCCGTTGTTGTGATAGAGCGTGTTTTTGTACACTCCCGCGACAAAGATATCTTCGTAGCCGTCATTATCGTAGTCGCCAATGGCAACGCCTATGTCATAGCCACTGCCGGCGAGGCCCGCCTTTTCCGTAACGTCGGTGAAGTGCCCTTTGCCGTCGTTTTCGAAAAGACGATTCGAGTATTTCGGAGAAGACTTCCGGAGCGTGTCGATATCGGCGCCGTTGGTGAAAAAGATGTCCAGCTTGCCATCATTGTTGTAGTCGAAGACCGCCACGCCCCCGGCCATGGTTTCGGGTGCATGGCGCTGGGGCGTTTCGCAAGTGTCCAGTTTGAAGTCGATGGGCTGGTAGGAAAACTGGATGGGGCTTTCGCGCGGCTTGTCAGTTGTTTCCGCCGCCCGCGACGTTTGTCCGAAGGCCTGAAGAAGGAGTGGGCTGGGCAGGTGCAGGCTCGCAGGCGCGAACAGCAACAGTGCGGCAGCGGCACATCCCAATTTCCTTTTCTTCATCGCCAGTTCACGCTGCATCCCCGAGTTCGTTCTCAAGCGGGCCACAAGGGGAGACTGCTGGAGTCCAGTGTACGCTGCCCCTCGGAAGCTGGTTATGCAGCCGCCTATTCCGGCAATTTCTGTTCGCCGCGAATTGAAAAGGAAGTCTCCGCTGCCGCAGCGCCTGTCCCTGGCTGTCCTCCTCCCACGCTGATGCGGTAGGGGCCTGCGGCTACGATTCGATCTCCGGCTTCGTTTACTTCGCTCAAGTCGCGCCCTTGCAGGGTGAAGGCCACATGCCGCGCTTCACCAGCGCCCAAGTGGAGGCGTGTGAATCCCCGAAGCGCGCGAATCGGGGCGCCCGCCGATTTTGGAAAGTGCAAGTAGAGTTCCGCAACTTCGTCTCCGGCTCGATCGCTGGTGTTCGTGATGTCGACCTCGACGCTGAGGGGATCGCCCGCGTTCAACTCGCCGGCGGAAAGCTTGAGGTTGCTGTAGGTGAATTTGGAGTAACTGAGCCCGTAGCCGAAAGGATAGAGCGGTTGTCCATCGAAGTACCGATACGTCCGGTTCTTCATGGAATAGTCTTCAAACGGCGGCAACTGCTCGACTCCTTTATAGAATGTCACCGGCAGCCGGCCCGCCGGGTTGTTGGCGCCCGACAGCGTTTGTGCAATGGCAGTCCCGCCTTCCTCGCCGGAGTACCATGCGTCGAGGATTGCGTTGGCGTGTTGGGCAGCCCAGTTTACCGACAGGGCACTGCCGTTCATCAGGACAACGACGACCGGCTTGCCCGTACTTCGGAGCGCTTCGAGAAGATCTTCCTCCTCCTTGGGCAGATCGATGCTGGTTCGATCTCCGCCCTTAAAGCCGGGCACGTCCACTTTCATCTCTTCGCCTTCCAGATCGGACGTGATGCCGACCACCGCGATCGCCACGTCTGCCTGCCTGGCTGTGGCCACCGCTTCTGAAAAAGGGTCTGAAAGCAGAGGCAGCCAGACCAACCTGGTCCCGACACCTGCTGGTCCATATTCAATTTTCAAAGCGTAGCGATGCCCCTTTTCCAGCTTCATTGTTACCGTGGTTGGCATAGGGCCGTGCCACGCCCCGTCATCGATGATCAACTTCTCATCCAGCCAGATTCGATTCATCGATCCAGCGACGCCAATCTTATAGCTGCCGGATTCGGCGGGCGTGAGAAAACCAGTCCATCGCACGGCAAGATCCGTGATACCGGAAGGCAGCACAAGAGCAGACGAATCCGCGCTAAAAATCTGAAGATTCACATTCTTGTCCACCCGCGTCAGCACTGGCGCGCCCCGGAAGTCCTTCCCGGAGAAGTATTCTCCCTTCAGGCCCGGCTGTCCGTCGCCGGCCTGCAGTACCGCAGTCGGGATGAGTTCTTCCTCACGCAAGAAGTTCATTCCCGGAGCGTAGGTGACTTGGGCCGAAGCAAACTGCTTCCTGATTCCGTCCAAAGCCGTAGTCGCACGCGAGGGCGTACCGTTGTAGTTACCTTCCAATACGCGGATCGACTGAGCGAGGGGCCCCAAAACGGCGATTTTCCTGACGCCCGCATTCAACGGCAGCACGCCATCGTTTTTCAGCAAGACGATGGATTCGCGCGCCATTTTCAAAGCGAGTTCGCGGTGCGCCTCGCTATCGATCTCCGAATCGGGAGTCTGAGCGTAGGGCACCTTGTCGGGGGGATCGAATAGGCCCAAGCGAAAGCGCGCTGTGAAGAGGCGCTTGAGCGCAACGTCCATCGCGGCTTCCGTCAGCACGCCCTGCTTCACCGCGTCCAGATACTTCACGTAGTCGGAGTTGTCGGTGACCTTGAAGAAGTCCGCGCATTCGTTATCCATGCCCGTCTTCAATGCAGCCGCACCCGCTTCCGCCATGGTCTTGGTGAAATGATGTCTTTCGAAGATGTCATCGATGGCGCCGCAGTCCGATACGACGTAGCCATTGAATTTCCATGCGCCTCGCAACCGATCTCGAAGCAGAAAAGTGTTGGCGCATGCAGGCTGGCCGTTGACGCGGTTATAAGCGCACATCACCGACCCAGCTTTTGCCTCGGTGACGGTGGCGCGAAACGCTGGGAGGTAAGTGTCTTCCATGTCGTGTTTCGACACTTGCACATCGATGGCGTGTCGCGCCGGTTCCGGGCCGCTATGCACGGCAAAGTGTTTGGGAGTTGAAATCACCCGGTAGTATTTCGGATCGTCGCCCTGCAGGCCGGTTACGAACGCCACTCCCATTCGCCCGGTAAGGAATGGATCCTCGCCGTAGGTTTCCTGGCCGCGCCCCCAGCGCGGATCGCGGAAGATGTTGATATTCGGCGACCAGAAATCCAACCCTTCCATGATGTCTCGCCGTCCAGCGCGTACCGCCTGATTATGTTTCGCTCGCGCTTCTGCGCCGATCGCCACTGCCATTTCATGAATCAAAGGAACATCAAAAGTCGCCGCCAGTCCAATCGGCTCCGGAAACACCGTGGCGGTTCCAGCATTGGCGACTCCGTGCAAGGCTTCGCTCCACCAGTCGTACGCGGGAACCTGCAGTCGAGGAATGGCTCGTGCCTGGTTCACCAGTTGGGATGCTTTCTCCTCCAGCGTCATCCGCGCCACCAGGTCGTTAACCCGCTCATTTATCGGCAGCGAGGGATTCATATAAGGCGGGACACTCGAAGGCTTTGTGGTTTGCGCGAGCGAACTGAATACTGCCACAAACAGCACAACGATCGGCAAGGTGAACATCCGAACACGAGATTCGTGCATAAGGGCGGACCTCCTTACAGCAATATTGTTCAAACAGGATTGTTCGAACCGGCAGCCGAGGTTAACGGCAGCGACCAAGTATTGTATCGCCAGAGTGCACGGAGAAACCAAATTCCGATTGACTATTGCATCTTTACCATTGCGTTCTGTGCGGTACGGCGTAGGATGTAGAGTCCGCACCGGGCTTTGACTCTCAGGGGCAGGTGATTTGCGGGTCAGGCTGGAAGGTTGGGGCGCGGCCAATGAGAGTGAGCTTGGGGGATGAAGAAGCGTAGACGCGGAATCCACCTGATCGCCGAGATGGCTAACGTTTCGATCGGGACCGTAGATCGTGCCTTGCATGGACGCGGCGGCATCAATGAATCTACCCGCCAACGGGTTCTGCAGATTGCACGGCAGATATCCTATACGCCAAACCTGGCCGCGCGCGCCTTGTCGGTTTCCAGGACCGGCGTTCGCATCGGCGTGTGCGTACCTCGAGAGATCCATTTTTTCTATGACCAGCTCTGGAGCGGCGTGCTGGAGGAAGCTCACCGTATTGCACAGCTTGGTGTCCAGGTTATAAACCGCCCCGTTCACGCACTCGGAGAGGAAGACGCCAAAGCGTTCAAGGAACTCATGCAGAGAGGCGTCAACGGAATCATTGTCACCGCAGGAAACCCGCGGCGTCTCAAGCCACTTATCGACGACGCGGAAGAAAAAGGCATCCGCGTAGTCTGCGTGTCCACCGATGCCCCCGAAAGCCGGCGGTCGAGTATCGTTTGTGCAGATCCGCGGTTAAACGGCCGCCTGGCAGGGGAGTTGATGGGCAAGTTCGTGCCGCCGGGCTCCGAGGTGGCCGTAGTTGCGGGTATGCTGAAGGCCGTGGATCATCGCAAGAAGACCGACGGTTTTTCGGAAGCATTTCTGAGGAACTGCCCCGGTGGCAAGATCGCCAGTGTTATCGAAGGACACGAGGACGAAGACGAGAGTTTCCAAAAGACGTTTGATCTTCTCGGTTGTATTCCAACTCTCGCTGGGCTTTACGTGAATACCGTCAACTGTCTTCCCGTGTGCCGCGCCCTCGGCGCATGCGGTTTGGCGGGAAAGGTGAGGTTAATCACGACCGACCTGTTCGCGGAAATGGCTCCTTACTTCCAGGAAGGAACGATTTCCGCCTCGATTTACCAGCAACCGTACCGTCAGGGCCAAGTCGCAGTTCGCCTCATGGCGGACCACCTGATGAGCAAGGCGCCCTTTCCACCCATGATTCGCCTCAGTCCCGGGGTCGTAATGTCGTCCAACCTGCAGCTCTTCCGGGAGATGAGACTCGCGCCGGTGAAGCTGAACTTTCGTAACCACCGTAACGTCCTGTCCCACGAGTAGAAGATTCGCGAACCGAGAAGGACCCCGATTCCGGCCTCCCGGCCTTTCCCTGGCGCGGACCCACCAAAACTCGCTTTGGACCTGCGTTCAGGGGGCCGAATTGTGGGTTGAACTATGATTTTCTGGATTCGCAAGCCTAATCGAAAAATGGTTTTCTGTATCCGCAAAATCCGACTCAAAGATTCGCTGCGCTCCATTCAAATTTTGCTTGACAACGGATTACCAGCCGAGATAAGTAATACTTTCGAACTAAGGCGTTAACGTTACCGAACTCGTAGAAAAACGATTTTTGAATTTCAACCAGATTTCAGCGTTTAGAGTTTAGAGGAGGAACGAGCATGATAGGTAATTCATTGAGTAGTCCCGGAAATGCCAACAGGGTCCGAGTACGCCATAGCGGACTTTATTGCATGGTTCTTTTTCTGTTTCTCCTTGCCAGCGCTCTCTGCGCGTTCGGCCAGGAGGCCACCATTGTAGGAACCGTCACTGACCCGTCGGGCGCTGCCGTCGCGGGCGCGACGGTTACCCTCACCGACCACGAAACCGGTCAGGCTCACCGGATCATCACCGGCGCTCAAGGTGACTATGTGGCGCCGGACATTCATATCGGGCACTACACCGCGCGCGTGGAGGCGAAGGGCTTCAAATCCTCCGAACGCAAAGACATTGTCTTGCAGGTAGGTGACCGTATCCGCGCCGACTTCCAGATGCAGATAGGTCAAGCGCAAGAAACGATAACGGTAGAAGCTAACGCCGTCGCGGTGCAAACCGACACCGGCGAAGTCAGCGGCGTCGTCACCGGCCAGCAGATCACACAACTTGCCACCAACGGCCGCGGCGTTTTCTCCCTTGAGGCGCTCACGCCAGGCGCGTCCAGCGCTCAGGCGGATTTCAGCGTTCCGACATCATCGACAGGCGATTTCACCGTGAGCTTCGATGGCCAGCGCGTCGTCCACAACCTGTGGATCGTGGATGGCGGCGAAGCGGCGGATCGTGGCGGCGGCGGCGGATCTATCGTGCTTCCCTCAGAGGATGCCATTGCCGAATTCCGCACCATGACCTCGAACTACAGCGCGGAATACGGCCTTTCCTCGGCCGGCACCGTGAGCATGGTCATCAAGTCGGGCACCAGCAAGTTTCATGCGACCGCGTTTTATTTTGGCCGCAACGATGATCTTGATGCTCACTATTACTTCCACCCGACGACGGAACTGCGCCTCGATGACTTTGGCTTCAACGTCGGCGGACCGGTAGCAATCCATGAGAGCGGGAACCACAAGACCTTCTTCTTTTACAACATGGAATGGCGGCGCTACGTCCAGGGCGGGACGTTTAACAACACGATGCCATTGGCCAGCATCTATCCCGATGCGAGTGGCGCCGGCACCGGAGTTGTGCTGCCGACAGGGGACAACGATGGTCCCGGCAACACAACGCTCCCTGTTGTGACCCAACCCATAAATGTCGCATCCCTGGCGGGGGTTAATACCCTTAGCGCCACTTGCCCCGAGGGTTTTACCCCGACCGCGGGAGCGCCCTTTCCAACCAACGGTTCAGGCGCTCAATATGTTCCCGATTGCCTGGTTAGTTCCAACGCTGCGGCCCTGCTAGGCGCGGGGATATTCCTCAAGCCGAACGTTGGCTGGCAGTTTAAAGGCGGCGCTAATACACACGTCTGGGGCAAGGAAGAGATTGCCCGTATTGACCATCAGTTCTCGGACAAGTTCTCCATCTTCGGCCACTATATTGCCGACCAATCCATCCAGTCTTACGGGACTGTGTTGTGGAGCGGCGACGGTTCGCCGGCCGTAGGCAACACGTATGGCAACCCCTCTGGCAGCTATGTGGTCCACACAACCCACCAGATCCGCCCCACCCTGCTCAACGAGATTTCCTTCAACTATGACGGCAATCGCATTCACATCCTGCCCACAGGTGTCTACACGGCTCCCGCGGGTTTCACGTTCAACAAGATCTTCAGCGGGACCAATGTTGACAACCGGATCCCTGACATTAATTTGGCTAACATAATCAAGACCGAATACCAGGTAAACTGGCTGCCTTGGAACAACACTGCGGACGATTATCAGGTCCGCGATGATCTTTCCTGGGTAAAGGGAGCGCATCAGTTCAAGTTCGGCGCCGGCTGGGCGCTCTACAAAAAGGTCCAGGACTACTTCGCCGAAACCCAGGGTGGCTACAAATTTGACGGCTCGGCCACGGGGTTCGACTACACCGATTTCATCGTCGGCGACGCATCCAACTACAATGAGAATGCCTATAAGGGCACAGGGCATTGGAACGCCCTTTCTCCGGATGCCTACTTCCAGGACAACTGGCGCGCCACGCACCGGCTCACCTTGAACCTGGGAATCCGCTGGGACGGCATGCCGCACACCTACGAAGCCAACCACAACCAGTCGGACTTCTATCCAAGCCAATACAGTTCGGCCAATGCGCCTCTGTGGGTACCTGGTTCTGGCTATGGCCAGATTTGCGGAGGCAACCCGCTTCCCGCCGGCTGCGCCGCAGCTAGTCCGGGGTTGGGTCCCGGCCCGAGTTCGATCCCGGCGCTGGCATCCTCCACGTTCTACCTAAATGGGATGGGCACCGGAGGCTTGAATGGCAACCCCAAGGGGCTTGCCAACGCTGCCTGGTGGAACTTCGGGCCGCGCATCGGTTTTGCCTATGACCTGACCGGCACTGGCAAGACCGTAATTCGCGGCGGTTACGGCCTCATGTACGAGCGCATTCAGGGCAACGACATGTACAACGGCGCCACCAATCCCCCGTATGGGTACGCGTTGGGATCAACCGACGTTGTCCTGTCCAATCCTGGCACCAACTGGCAAGGTCAAACGGTTACGGTTCCAATCGTGCCGGCCGGAGTGACGGGAATTAACCTTAAATATCCCCCGTCAAGGGTTTCGCAGTACAGCGCGGGTGTACAGCAAGCCATGGGAAGCAAGGCCGTGCTCTCTGTTTCTTATGTCGGCACCTTGGACAGGCACCTGAACTACTGGCAGGAGATCAACCTGCCACCGCAGCAAGACTTGGTCGCAATCCAGGCGGGAACAATTGCGTGGAATGGGGATGTTCCCTACCAGGGCTACGGGCAGATCAAGCAAGCATTCAACGGTGGCGATTCCCATTACAATTCGCTGCAAACGGAACTGCGCGGGCAAGTCACTCGCGACTTGACTCTGCAGGCCGCCTACACCTTGTCTAGAGCCGTAGATCCCACCACAGGAAACGGTGGCAATGGCTGGGATTTGGATTATGTAAGCAATCCCTACCTGGGTTGGAAATACGACAATGGGCCGTCGGTCTTTGACCGCACGCACGTTGCCTTCTTCAACTTTGTGTATAGTATCCCGCTCTTCAAGAACAGTTCCGATCATGTCCTGAAGTCGGTGGTGGGAGGATGGGAGCTGTCGGGCATCGTTACCATGGAGTCCGGGACGCCGTACAACCTGAGTGTGTCCGACACAAACGTTACCGGCAAGTTCCCGGGCGGCGACGCCGCCAACCGGCCGAATTTGACCGGAACAATCTCCTATCCCAAGACGCCAGTCTTAAGCGGCACTGGGCAGGCGACTGGCATTCAGTGGGTCAACCCAGCGGCATTCTCGGATCCGGCAAATGGGCAGTGGGGGGACCTTGGATTCGACGCGCTACGGGGACCTGGCCGCGATAACTGGAACATCTCTTTGTTTAAGAGCTTCGTCATCAGTGAATCTCGCGGTTCCCGGTTTGAGTTCCGGGCCGAGAGCTTCAATACCTGGAACCACACCCAGTTCGGAGGCGGGGGCCAGAACGGCGGCTTTAGCACCGGCTGTTGCCGGGGCAATTTCGGGCAAATAACCGGCACCTTCGATCCACGTGTATTCCAGCTTGGCGCGAAGTTGATCTTCTAGATCGCGTCAAAAGCCAACTTGCCCCGCTCCCAGAGAAACGGCTGGGAGCGGGGCAAAATTTTTTGCGGCGAAATCATGCACCGGCCCGCTCCATGAGTCGCGGCCCAGTCATCGTCATAAGCGGTTGCGAAAAGACCGCAGAACGGATAAGTTGTTTTCCGGGCACGGATCGTTTTTCGCGTCTTCCTCCACGAATCTACCTCTCGTGCGCTGCGACTTGTCATGAATAACTGGAAGCTACGACTGGCGGCTGTTGCGCTGCTGTTGCCGGGCTCTGCAAGTGGCCAGGTGTCCAGTCCGGCCCAGGCGATCGCCCTCGAACAACAGGGGAAGCTGGCTGAGGCTGCCCAGGTTTGGCGGGCCGTGACCCTCCGAAATCCGAAAGATGCCGCTGCCTTCGCGAGCCTCGGCGTGGTGCTTTCCAAGGAGCAGAAGTACGACGAAGCGGCGTCCGCCTACAGGCAGGCACTCACTTTGAATTCGAAGTTGCCCGGAGTGCAGTTGAATCTTGGCTTGGCCGAGTTCAAGCAGGGACACTTCGACGCGGCCATCCCTCCCCTGACCGCCGCGTTGAAAGCGGACCCAAAGAACATGCAGGCGCAGACGTTGCTGGGCATGAGTTGCTATGGCGCCAAGCGCTTCGCGGACGCCGTCCCGCACCTCAAAATCGCGGCGAAGTCGGACCCGAGCAACACCGAGCTCCGTCAGATCCTGGCGCAGAGCTGCTTGTGGGCCAAGCAGTATTCTTGCGCGCTGGACGAGTTCCACCAGATTCTGGAGCAGAACCCGGATTCGCCCGCCGCTCATGTGCTCATCGGCCAGGCACTGGATGGATTAGGAAGGACGCCGGAAGCCATCGCCGAATTCCAGGCGGCCGCGAAAGTCTCACCGCGAGAGCCGAACGTGCATTTTGGCCTCGGCTACCTGTACTGGAAGTCGCACCAGTACGACGATGCCAAGCGCGAGTTCGAGAGCGAACTGTCCGTCGATTCCAGCCACGCCCAGGCGCTGGCCTATCTTGGCGATATCGAGATGAAGCGGGACCATCCAGAGGCGGCCCTTGCGCTGCTGGGCAAAGCCACAAAGCTGCAAAATGACATTCGTATTGCCTACTTCGATATGGGGACCATCCTCGCCCAGCAGAAGCGCTACGACGAGGCCGCGGCCGCGCTCCAGCGGGCGGTGGAATTGGATCCCGCTCAGCCCGACGCCCACTACCGCCTGGCGCGCGTCTATCAGGAGATGGGCAAAACAGCGGAGTCTCAGAAGGAGTTCGCCAGAGTTCGCGAACTGCACGAGAAGGCAGATGAGGCCGTCGCCCCCAAAATGTCGGCTGCTCCGCCTTCGCTGCCTCAATAGGAACCGCGGAATTGTGGTAATAATCGAGAAGGAGGATAGGTGAAGAGGCGAACCGTCGTTTTCAGAACCCGCCTGATCGTCTTCCTGTTGCTTTGTGTGCCGTTACTCCGTGCTTCCGATCTCCGATTGAACGAAAAGGATTACTTTGAGGCCCATGGACTGAGCGTGCTGCTGTATCACAACGCTTATCATACCGTTTTCGGCGACCAGAAGATGGGCGGGCTCGAAATCATCCTGCATGAGCAGCGGATCGCCACGGATGGCGATGTGCGCCTGTCGCCTACCCCCGCGCAGTGGGACCCAATTCCTCGCTTTATAGAACGCAAGCGGGGACCGTCCGGAAATGAGTTGACCGCTTTCTGCACTTATTCGGGCCGCGGTTTGAGCTATCGCGTCGAGGTACAGCCAGAGGCGGATGGCTTCCGCGTGTCCGTACACCTTGACCAGCCGCTGCCGGCCGCGCTCGCCGGGAGAGCCGGATTCAACCTCGAGTTCCTGCCGACAGCCTACTTCGGAAAGTCTTTCGTCTTTGAAGACGCGTCAGGCGTCTTCCCACGGCACCCCGACGGCCCCATGCAGAAGGAAGCGGATGGAACCGTACAGCCGCTGCCCTTGGCGACTGGCCACCGGATCGTGCTGGCGCCTGAGGATCCCCTGACCCGCGTGACGATTACTTCTGACAATGGCCCCCTGCTGCTGTTCGACGGCCGCAACCAGGCGCAGAACGGATGGTTTGTGGTTCGCAGCCTGATTCCATCCGGCAAGACCGCGAATGCGGTGGTCTGGCACATTCATCCGAACGTAGTGCCGGGATGGACGCGTCCGCCCGTGGTGGCTTACAACCAGGTCGGCTATACGCCCGAGCGGACGAAGGTTGCGGTTCTGGAACTCGATCCTCTATACAATGCGGCCAAGACTGCCCGCGTGCTCCGCATAACACCCGACGGAGATTACAAGGAGGTTCTCCGCAGCGAAATAACACCCTGGGGCAAATGGATGCGGTATCAGTACGCCCACTTCGACTTTTCGACCGTGCGCGAGCCCGGTCTTTACGCGATCGAATATGCAGGTCGCATCAACGGGCCTTTCCGAATCGCGAAGAACGTCTATGAGGGAATCTGGCGCCCTTCTCTCGACACTTACTTGCCCGAGCAGATGGACCACGTCAAAGTGCGCGAAGGATATAGAATCTGGCATGGCGCGTCCCATCTCGACGACGCCAGACAGGCGCCGGTGAATTACAAGCACTTCGACGGCTACGCGCAAGGACCTTCCACCGACTCGCCTTTTGCGCCGGGCGAGCACATCCCGGGTTTAAACGTTGGCGGCTGGTACGACGCGGGAGATTTCGACATCCGCACTCAAACCCAGGCAGACGTAATCACCGATCTCACGCTGGCCTGGGAATCTTTTGGGATCGATTCGGATGAGACAACGGTCGACGAAAAATCCCGGTACGTCCAAATCCGCAAACCGGACGGCATTCCGGACGTCATCCAGCAGATCGAGCACGGCGTGTTGCAGTTGCTGGCGCAGTACAAGGTGATCGGCCACGCTATTCCCGGAATTATCGAACCCACTCTTGAGGAGTACACACATTTGGGAGACGCGGCCTCCAAGACGGATGGCCGCATCTATTCACCGCGCCTCGGCCTTCTGGAAACGGACGGTGAATACTCTGGCGTGCCCGATGACCGGTGGGCGTTCACGACCCATACCACGCCGTTGAATTATGCGGCCATCTCCTCCTTGGCTGCGGCGAGCCGGGTGCTTCGTGGGTTTGACGACAAGATGGCCACAGAGTGCCTTCAGACGGCAGTCCGTGTGTGGGACGAGGAGCATAAACAGTCTCCCGCATTGTTCAAGTCCTTCAACACAACCGGAGGCGAGCTGAGTGACGAGGAAACCAAGGCTGCCGTTGAACTCTTAGTCGCGACCCACGGTGGAGATACTTACCGGAAACGTCTGCAAGAGCTTCTGCCCGTGATCCAGGAGCGATTCAGCGACTTGGGCTGGATTGCCGTGCGCGCCATTCCCTTCATGGGTCCGGAGTTCAAAAGTGGCCTTGCCGCCGCGCTTCGTTCCTACAAGGTTGAACTGGACGCGGACTTGTCTAAGAACCCTTACGGCGTGCCGATCGCTACCGGCACATGGGGCGGCTCCCATCAGGTGGCAGAGCTCGCCGCGCACATGTATTTCCTCCACCAGGCATTTCCAGACATCGTTGGATCCGAGTACACGCTCCGCGGTCTCGATTACGTGCTCGGTACGCATCCAGTGTCCAACGTTTCCTACGTGTCCTCGGTTGGAACGCAGTCCAGGCTCATCGGTTATGGTAACAACCGGGCAGACTATTCCTTCATCCCAGGCGGTATGATCCCTGGCGTGGTGATCGTGCAACCGGACTACCCGGAACTCAAGGACGATTGGCCGTTCCTGTGGTTCGAAAACGAGTATGTCGTCGACACGGTGACGACCTTTATTCTGGCAGCGGGCGCCGCCAACGCGCTGGCGAGATAATGGTGATCGAGATTGAAACACATAAAAGGAGAACTATGACCTTGCACATATACTTACTCCGCACGAGCCCACTGGCGCTCGGCATTGCGATTCTCAGTCTTGCGCTGTTGCCGGGTTCCGCGCAGGCCGGTTCGCAACATAAGAAACCACCGGCGCCCTGGATGAATACCAGCCTTTCTCCGGACGAGAGAGCGGCGCTGGTCGTGAAGGAGATGACGCTCGATGAAAAGGTTTCGCTTTTGCATGGGACCGGCTTAGCTGGCCTTGGCCCGGTCAGCCCCCTGGCCGTCCTATCCAATGGCGGCGCTGGATATGTCGTGGGTATTCCACGATTGGGGATTCCCGCCATTCAGATGTCTGACGCCGCTTACGGGGTGACGGTCGGCGGGAGGAATGGCCGTTATTCCACGGCGTTGCCGGACGATCTTGCGGGTGCGGCAAGTTGGGACCGGGAAGCTGCGTATGAATATGGCGCGCTGATTGGTCGCGAGTTACGAGCCCAGGGCTACAACATGTCTTTGGGCGGAGGCGTGAATCTGGCCCGTGAGCCTCGCAATGGACGCACCTTCGAATACATGGGCGAAGATCCCGTCCTGGCGGGAACGATGGTCGGCCAGGTTATGAGGGGAGAGCAGGCGCAACACGTGATTGGCGACATAAAGCACTATGCGCTAAACGATCAGGAGAGCGGGCGGAACGCCGTCAACGTCAACATTGATAAGCGGTCGATGAGAGAAAGTGATCTGCTGGCCTTCGAGATTGGCTTGCGCGTGTCCAACGCTGGCGCGGTAATGTGTTCCTACAACCGGGTGAATGGCGACTTTGCTTGTGAAAACAAGTACCTATTGACCGATGTGTTGAAGAAGGACTGGAACTTCAAGGGCTTTGTTGTGTCGGACTGGCAGGGAACGCACAGTACCGCGAAGGCGTCCGCCGCCGGATTGGACAACGAGGAACCCGGGGAAATCTTCTATGGCGACGCCATGAAGAAAGCGGTGGAGTCCGGCAAGGTTCCCAGAGCCGAACTGGATGAGCATGTTCACCGCATACTGCGGTCCATGTTTGCGAGCGGGGTTATCGATGACCCCCCGGAAAAGAGTGTGGTGGACATAGAAGGCGGTTTCGAGGTCGCGCAGAAGATTGAGGAACAAAGCATCGTGCTGCTCAGAAACGAGCGCTCGCAACTCCCGCTCGAAGTTTCTAGGGTTTCGAGCATTGCGGTGATCGGTGCGCACTCTGATGTGGCCATGATCTCGGGTGCAGGCTCGGCCCAGGTCGATCCGCCGGGAGGAAACGCGATCATGCCGCCGGGGAAAGGCAACCCTGCATGGAACGCCCAAATATGGTTTCCGACGTCGCCTCTGAAAGCCATTCGGGCCAGAGCCCCGCAGGCGAATGTTCAGTACGATCCGGGTACGGATTCTGCCGCAGCAGCCGCTTTGGCGAAGTCGGCTGACGTGGCGATCGTGTTCGCTTACCAATGGGAGACCGAGGGGATGGATCTCGATAGCCTCTCGCTGCCCGAGCGCCAGGATGATCTGATTGTCAAGGTCGCGGCCGCAAATCCGCACACGATCGTGGTGCTCGAGACCGGCGGTCCTGTAACCATGCCCTGGGCCGATCAAGTGAGCGCCATCCTGGAAGCGTGGTACGGCGGCAGCCGGGGCGCAGAAGCGATCGCACGTGTGCTCTTCGGCGAAGTGAACCCGAGTGCAAGACTGCCGATTACCTTCCCCAAGAGTGAGGCGGATCTGCCGCATTCCAGCATCGTCAAGCCTCCCCCGAAATCGACTACCAAAGACCATGATCCCGATGCCTGGAAAATAATCGCGCCCGGCCTGCCGGCATTCCAGACAACTTATGACGAGGGGCTGAAGGTTGGATACAAGTGGTACGACGCTGAAAGAAAGCAGGTCTTGTTTCCCTTTGGCTACGGCCTCTCTTACACCACTTACAACTATTCCAATCTCAAAGTAACGCCGGGAAAAAGTATTCACCTGAGTTTCAGGGTGACAAACACTGGCGATCGCGCCGGAGCCGAGATTGCTCAGGTTTACGCTGCGCTGCCGGAGAGTGCCGGGGAACCGCCCAAGCGGCTGGTGGGATGGAGTAAAGTCAAACTGAATGCGGGAGAAAGCAAAGAAGTTACAATCGAAGTCGACCCGGAGTATCTGTCCATTTTCAACGTTGAGCGAAACGCTTGGCAGCTGATTCCTGGAGACTATACATTGCTGGTGGGAGGCTCCTCGCAGAGTCTGCCACTGAAGGAGTCGGTCAACCTGAAATAGCTTGAGATCTAGGCTCGCTCTCTGTTTGAAAGGAAGAAAGGTCGGGTCGTCTTAGCGCAGGCGCGTCTCTGACACTATCGGCCGCCCCGATACAGGCGGTCGGAATTGTGCCGCAACCTCGATTGTCGACAGACAATCTCCAGCCAGACCTACTTGGCCGTCTCTTCTTTTCTGGAAGCCGTCTGGACCACGGCATCGAACGCCGGTTTCGGCTGTCCGTTGCGATCAAAGAGCAGCGGGTAACTCGTCCGTCCTCTTACCGGCCAGTTATTATGCCAGGAATCCGCGTCTGTTACTCCCCAGAATGTTACTCGACTTACGATGCCGCGATGCTTCATAAACACAGCGAACAGATCGGCGTAGCGTTTTGCCAATGCCTGCTGGATTGAATCGGGCAGACCATTCACGTACGGATTCAGCTTCGCTTTTGCCTCAACATTCAGAGCAACGTCCGCGCCTTGATTTTGGGTCGCGCGGGGAAGCACATCCATATCGAGCTCTGTGATCATCACCTTGACGCCCAGCTTTCCGAAAGCCGTGATGGTGGCGTCCTCCTGCTCGACCGTAGGCCACTCCAGGTTGTCATGCCCTTGCAGTCCAACGCCTGTGACCGGCACGCCTTGGTCCCTGAGCTTCTTGATGAGTTCGATCGCGCCGTTGCGCTTGGCTTCGTTCTCCAGGGAATAATCGTTGTAATTCAGTTGGGCCGCGGGGTCGGCTTCGTGCGCAAATTGAAATGCCTTGGCGATGTAGTCCTCGCCGATGATTTTCAACCAAGGCGTTTGCCGCAACGTGCCGTCGTCGTTCAGGGCCTCGTTGACCACATCCCAACTCCGGATACGGCCCTTGTAACGGCCGACGACGGTCTGAATGTGATTGCGCATGCGCTTCAGCAATACGTCCCGGCTAACGGGTTTGCCCTTTTCGTCCTCGAAAACCCAGCCCGGCGTCTGATGGTGCCACACCAGCGTGTGCCCGACGATATACATCTGATGCTTCTCGCCGAATGCAACATACCTGTCCGGCGCCTCGAAATCATAGGTGTCCGGCTTCGGGTGGACGGCTTCCCACTTCAAAATGTTTTCCGGAGTAATTGCGTTGAATTGCGCTCTGACAATGGCTGCGCCGCGAGTGTCTTCCTCATAAATCTGGGCCCGGTTGAGTGCAGTGCCGACCAGGAAGGAGCCCTTGAATGCATCTTTGAGGAAAGGCCGCTCCTGAGCGCGCGCCAGCAGACCCGCGGCAAGAAGAACAATCAGTGTGAAAAGACCCTTGGATAAGGCTGGCACATTTTCTCCTATGAAGTAGCTCCGATGGGGGCCGCGTATTGCTTGCGCCGCTCGGTCAGTTCGTCCTGGATGCGAAGGTTGAGCTTCTTGCCGATCGGGTAGATCGCCAAACACACGAGGCCGAGGACGAGCGCGACAGTGGGGTAGATGCTCGCGCCCAGGCGGATTCCCAGCAGTGCGTGTTCGGTTTGCGCGACGTTGGGGACATAGCCGTAGGCGTGGATCACCCAGGCGCTGAGTGCCCCACCAAGACTCAGCCCCGCTTTCAGGGCAAAGAGGATGCCTGCGTACATGAAGCCGATGGCGCGGCGAGAGTTCTTCCATTCCGAGAAGTCGGCCGCGTCGGCGATCATCACCCACAACAGTGGAACCGTGGGTCCCCATCCGAGGGCCCAGAGGACGCCGAGCGCGAACAGCAGGGTTGTGGAAGTCGGCGTGACGAAGAAAACGAGCACCGTGGCGATAGTGGTGACCGCCATGCCGGCGATGAACACCGCCTTCTTGCCGAAGCGATCGGAGAGGGGTTTGGAAAAGATGATCCCAACAATTTGAATCAAGCTGCCAACCACAAAAAAGAGGCTAAAGCCAACGGCAGCGGCATTGGAGTTGTCGGATTTCACCAGCAGGCCGAGGGCGTTCAAGGCGGACTTCCAGCCGGTCACCGGGCCCGTACCCATTGAGGCAAGACCGAGGTGGCCGAGGAATGCCTTGAGCGTCGGTTGATCGAGGTAATAGGCAAAAAGGTAGTTCAGCGAACTTCCGCGCACGACCAGCATGGTGAAGATGAGCAGCGTGAGGACGAACATCACGATCCACGGACGGCAAGTGAAGACGTCCTTCAGGTCGGTGCGCAGGGAGGATCTCTGCCCCGGAGCAGGCTGCACCCGTTCGCGCGTGCTGGCGAAGGCGATCAGGTTAAAAATGACGATGAGCGCTCCGAAGATAGCCATCGTCATCGCCCAGCCTCGGGCGGAATTGCCATGGCCGAGTTTGGCCACCAGCGGGAGCGGGAGCGCCTGGATGATAAACTGCCCGATCAAAGCGCCGACAAAACGGTAGCTCGCGATACTGCTGCGCTCGCTGCTATCGGGCGTCATTACACCCATGAGGGCCGAGTACGGCGTGTTACTCGCGGAGTAGAGCATCATCACCAGCGTGTAAGTGATGTAGGCATAGACGAGCTTGCCGTGAGGTCCGAAGTCGGGCGTGACGTACACGAGCCAGAAAATCAAGCCGAAGGGGATGGCGGTGCACAAAATCCAGGGACGGAACTTGCCCCAACGGGTCTGCGTCCGGTCCGACAACGCGCCGATTACCGGGTCGAAGACGGCGTCCGCCAGCCGGAGCACAAGGAACATCGAGCCCACCGCCACTGCCGAAATCCCCACCGTATCCGTGTAGAAACGGGTTTGGTAGAGGATCATCGACTGGAAGAAGAAGTTGGTCGCGACGTCGCCGAATGCATAGCCTGCTTTTTCTTTGAAGGCAAGTTTTTGAGTGCTGTCAGCCATGGATGGCCTCGTTTCTATGAAGTTCAGTTCTCGACCTGCAAAGCCACTCTCTGCAAATCTTCGTGCCTCTGCGGAAAATAATGAAAAAGGCAAAGGTGAATTATCGCACACCGGGGAGGTGGGTAATATGACGAGGATAACCCTCGTAACAGTTATCTTCAGTTTGGTCGAATCGTGGGTGATGAGAGTTGTCGACTGTCGCCGGTGTGCCTCAAATTCTGCATTCTGCGAATTACACCCCGGCGGTTTGGGATACAATGCTTTTGCTCGGCTAGACGGAAGCTCAAATGAAACCGCATCCCGAACTGACGGTTGCCTATTGGACGATCGCGGGAGCTTTCCCAGGCGCCGAGCCGGAGTACAGCCCGTTTGACTTCAAGGACAGGGTGGAGGCCGCGGCCCGTGCGGGATTCAGCGGCATGGGAATATGGCATGCAGATCTGGACCATATCCTCCAGCGCAGAACCCTGAAAGAAATGAAGCAGATCCTCGACGACAATGGCATGAGGCACACAGAAGTCGAATTTCTGACGGATTGGTTTCTCGACGGCGAGCCGAAGAAACAGTCCGATGTGCGGAAAAAGAAGCTGCTGGAAGCAGCCGAGGCGCTACAGGCAAAGCAAGTGAAAGTTGGCGATTTCTATCAGAGAGAGTGCTCCATGCCCCGGCTCATTGACGCATTCGCAGCATTGTGTGCGGAGGCAACTGAACACGGGACCAGGATCGCCTTCGAGCCCATGGCGGTTTCCATGGTCCATACTCTCAAGGACGTGTTGACCATGGTCGAGGGCGCAGCCGCAAGAAATGGCGGCATCATTCTTGATCTCTGGCACGTTCTGAATCTGGGGATCTCTTACGAGGAAGTGAGCCGCATCCCCTTGCAGTATGTATTTGGCGCTGAGCTCAATGATGGCGCCTTCAAAGCGCCGGCGGGCGTTCACCGGGAACTCATCACGAATCGCAGGTTCTGCGGCGAAGGGGAGTTCGACATCCGGGGCTTCATCGAGTCGGTTGAAAGAACGGGCTACACAGGCCCATGGGGCGTTGAGGTCTTTTCGGAAGATCTGTTGACCAGGCCCCTGGAAGAGCTGGCGACGCGGGCTTTCAACACCACCATGACCCTGATGCGCAAAACGACTCTGCCATTTTCGACGAGCTTGTGAATGTCGGACGGTCGTGCGATCTTTCTGCGCTGCCGCCTTGCGCCTAGAACATGCCTTTGTTCTTCGACGAAGGATGGAAGTCAAGGGTCGTCGAGTAGCCCGGCAGTTCGATCGGAACGCTGTACTCGGCTTCGATGGAGATACTGCCGGTGCCGTTCCCGCCCACCCGCGTAACATGCACCTGCTTGGCCGTCAGCGCAATATCGTAGCTGCGGGCCTGCTTGATGACGGCTTCGCGAATGTCCTCTTCCGTGCGCGTGGTGTAGGTTGACTGCAGCGCTTCGGTCTTGATCGAATCCTCGAGCTCGTAGTTCGAGAAGTACGGCGGGATGACCTTGATGCCCGCCAGGACCAACGCCGCGAAGATAGCCAGGACGAAGATCAATTTCAGAGTTGCCATAAGGAGCAATCCCCAAATCGCTGGTTGCGAAGTTCCAATCCCGAACTTCCCATCATGCGCGAAGGGCTGCCCTCCGCGCGCGCGAGCCGCCGGGAGCAGTCACTGGCGCAGCCCTTGGAAATACTCGGTTATGGCAGAAATCTTAACGTCCTCTTTGTGCAGAGTCGAGCGCCGAACGACTTCCACGGTATCTTCGGTAACCTTCTTCCCCACGTTGATACGAAAGGGGATGCCCACCAGGTCGGCGTCCTTGAACTTCACCCCTGGCCGTTCGTCCCGGTCATCCAGCAAAACGTCGTATCCGGACCCCTCCAGTTGCCGGGCGATGTTCTCCGATGCGCTGCGGATCGCCTCGTCTTTGGAGTTAGTCGACACCACGACCACCTCGAACGGCGCGATCGAAGGCGGCAGCCAGAAGCCGTTCTCGTCGTTATTTTGCTCGACGGCCGCAGTCAGGATGCGCTCGATCCCAATCCCGTAGCTGCCCATAATGGGCGCAACCTCCTTGCCATTCCGGTCAAGCACGCGCGCGCCCATCGATTCCGAATACTTGTAGCCCAGCTTGAAGATGTGTCCGATCTCGACCGCCGTGTCGATACGCAAGGGAGCGCCGCAATTCGGGCAGTCTTCGCCCGCGGTCACGCTGCGGACGTCGGCGGCAACCGTGTACTGGAAGTCCTTCCCCGGCGTCACGTTCTTCAGGTGATAGTCGAGTTGGTTGGCGCCGCATATCATGTTGACGCGGCCAACCAGCCCTTCATCGAGCACCACATTGACGTTCCGCGGATTGTCGATAATCGCGATGAATCGTGGGTACTGCTGCTTGATTTTTTCGTTGCTTGCATCCAGCCACAGCCCAAGCAATTCCGCTGGCCGCGCAACCAGGCCGATGGGTCCGATGAAACCGCCGGGCCCCTGAAAGCAGAGTTCCAGTTCTTCCGTCTGCATGGGACGAAGCTGGCTCGCCTTCACCAGCGTAAGCAGCTTGGTCTCATTCACGGTGTGGTCGCCGCGCAGGAAAACCACGACCGGCTGCTCCAGCGTCTTGCCGCCCTCGCCGAGCTTCTGCGCCATGTAAGCCACGGCCTTGATGTCCTGCTTGGCGGAAATCTTCAGAAACTCCGCCACATCGGCGATCGCGCCTCTGCCCGGAGTATGGACGAGCAGCGGCTTCCCGTCGCCTTCCGGCTCCAGGTCTTCGATGGGAGCGAGTTTCGAAGTCGCCTTCTCCATGTTCGCCGCGTAGCTGCATTTCTCGCAGCTCACGACCTGGTCCTCGCCCGCCGGAGTCCGCACCATGAATTCCTGCGACTGCGATCCGCCCATCGCTCCCGAGTGCGCGTCGATGACCATGTACTTCATGCCGCAGCGGTCGAAGATGCGGCAATAAGCGTCGTAGTGCTTGAGGTAGGAAACGTCGAGCCCCGCGGCGTCAAGGTCGAACGAATACGAGTCCTTCATGATGAACTGGCGCACCCGCAACAGGCCCGACTTGGGACGAGGCTCGTCGCGGAACTTGGTCTGAATCTGATACCAGATCTGCGGCAGTTGCTTGTAGCTGCGCAGCTCCTTGCGCGCGATGTCGGTCATGACTTCTTCGTGGGTCATGCCCAGACAAAGGTTGGCGCCCTTGCGATCCTTAAGGCGAAACATGCTCTCGCCCATCGCCGTCCAGCGCCCACTCTCTTCCCAGAGTTCGCGCGGATGCAGCGCCGGCAGGTAGAACTCCTGCCCAATTTTGTCCATCTCCTGGCGGACGATGCCCATGATCTTCTGGGTAGTGCGATTGCCAAGGAACAGGAACGAGTAGATGCCAGCGCCCAGTTGACGAATGTATCCAGCGCGGACCAGCAGCTTGTGGCTAGCGACCTCGGCATCAGCCGGAGCCTCGCGAAGCGTAGGAATAAACAGTTCAGACCAGCGGTGCATGACTATGTTTTCCAATCAAAAGAGAATCCTTGATTGTAAACGACGAGGATTGTAAACGATGGGGTCAGTGTGCGGACGCCCGTCCAGTCGCCCGAAGGGCGCAAGCTCGGCAGCCGCGCGGACGTGGCGCACCCGGGGCTATCGGCTAGGCGAGAGCCGCTCGATACAAGGCAACGAGTTTCCCCCAGGCACGCTCGGCTTGGACCTTATCATAGATCGGCGCGCCATCGCGCATCGGCATATCGGGCACGCACCATCCATGCTCCGCTGGATACACTTCGATTTCGGCTTGCACCCTGGCGGCGGCAAAGGCTTCCCTCAGCTTGTCCTTGGCATCGGGCTGTTTCGCGTCGTCGTTCGCGGCGATCCCGAAATACATACGAGCCTTGATCTTCGGCGCCAGCAGATGCGGGCTATCGGGCTTGTCGGTCACCAGCCCTCCGCCGTGGAACGACGCGCCCGCGCCAATGCGATCGGACACGGCCGCGGCCGTCCTCACCACCAGCGCCCCGCCCATACAGTAGCCTTGGGTTCCAATCTTTTTTGCCGTGTTCACTTCTTTTTGCGCGTCGAGGAAGGCAACGTACGCCGCCGCATCCTTTTCGGCGTTGCCGGGCGCGTTCACCGACGCCATCAGCGGCCTGAGTTTCGCCATATCGTCCGGATTCTGGAAGTTGAATTTGGAAGCATCGGTGAAAGGCGCCTTCGACACCCGATAAAAGGGATTGGGCACCAGGACGGAATATCCATCAGCGGCAACATTCCTGCCAATGATGCGCATCGACGGCCGTAAGCCGAATGCGTCGGGCCAGATCAGTACTCCTGGATAGGATCCGCTTTTCGACTTCGGATGAATGAACGCAGCGTCGCAAGTTCCATCCGGAGTCTTGATCTCGAACGTCGGTCTCGACCAGCTCAATGCCAATATCCGCGGCCGCAGTCGAGGATGATGACACAGATGCAGCAATGCCCGCGCCCACCACAAGGGCTGCAAAGTCGCGCCGTGTGATGTCTCCGGGATGCGCCTCGTTCGTCGGTTGGTTTTTCTCGTCGTCGGTCATACTCTTCCTCTTCGAGGATGCTTTTCGTTCCAAGAGTCTATCGCAATCGCGGCCACACCGCATCCTCCACGTGGTCGGAACAGGACTGCATCCAGCGGCCCGTGTAGCGCGGGCGCCCTCGCCCGCGAAAGCCGCCAATTCGTACCTATTAACTCCGAAGGTATTAACCCGTGTTTACTACCGCCCCCTCCCCCCCGGTGTATTGAAATCATGGGATTAGGAGGGAAAACTCTGTCCAGTCTTTGATTCTAAAAGACTTACAGGTAGAGTCTTTGAAAATAAACGACTTAGGTTGTCAAAGAGCGCTGAAAATGGGTTTGGGGCAGCTTCGAGGGCCGTCTTGGTGGACGGCGCACCTCTGGCTGCCCCATTCAGATCTTTATTATCGCTTAGTGTGAGTTGGATGTCTGTGATTCTGGTCACAGATGGTTTGTGATGAAAAAAGGTCAGGGGTGACTGCGGAAGTGGGAGCGCCCGAGCATCCCACGCATCGCAAAGAACGCGGTGAGTGGGGCACCGGGCGTCACATGTAATAGCTGTAAAGCGGGTTTACCCGGTCGTTGGGCCCGACATATTTGAGGATGCGTCCGACCTTCTTCGCCGCAAGAACTGTGATCGGCATCGAGTTGTCAAACTGAGTGTTGTTCCAATTCATTTTTGTCAATGCGAGGACTTCCTTCGCTAACGCGGCAACGGAACGGTCGGTGTCGATTGCCACTACGTCAATAGGTCTTGGAACGTACATGCCGGGGTAGGTCTGAAAAAAGTCAACGCCTCCACGCGTGTAGAGAATAACCTGATCTTCGTCGACCAGAATCGCTGTACCTCGTAACGGTGGATAAAGTCCCACCCGAAACAGGCGAGTATAGGATCGTGAGACATTCACAAGATCATACAGTTCCACGTTGTGTTCCTCGATACCCTTGACGAATCCTTGCATTTCCTCTTCGTCAAAAGTCGATGTTTTATGAACAACGACGCGCGCCGGACTGGTTTTGTGCTCTCCGCGATATGCCGCAAGGGCATCGGCTATTAATTTATGAGCGCCCTCACCAGTCATGTGGATATTGCGGTCGTCTTTGGTGAATTTCGCGGGATTGCCCCGGACGATGAGCCCCTGTCCTCGTTCATTAAACACTTGAGCCGAGCTGGTAAAGAGCATTGAGCCGTCGAGAGTTTTGTAGAAACTGACTCCTACAAAGCAACAGGTAAGATCTGCCTCGTCACGGATCAGTCGCCAGGGTGACCCGCCGGCTTTGTAATACAGCGCAGTATGAAAGTTCCATGCCCGGGTTGCGGGGTCCTGCAGCTTGCGGATACCGTCTTTCTTGCGCCTACGTTTCCTGCGAACATTTTCCGTGTAGGTCATTGGCAAAACGATCTGAATTGGCTTGATTAGCTGAATTTGCATGGCGCGGGCCTTCAGGAGGTCGTGAAAATCCTGTGCGGGCGTGTCGGAAGCCTCTCCGTCTTCCGGGTCCGGGTCATCGGGGTCGATGAGATTCAATGCTTCAATAGGCAGTGCGCATACCACGACCGAGGCGCCGCGCTCCGAAGATGCTTCGGCTTCTTTGATGTAGGTATCGGCAAGCTCCGTGATGAAGGTGTTGTAGTCCTTCATATCGACTGATTCTGGCAAACCACGCAATGGAAGTTGCCGCTCTAGGCGGCCGTCGAAGACAAGTTTTGCGTCAAACGGAGTACCGCCGCCGAAACCTGGGAAACGAGTGAAAAGATTAGGCTGCTTCGAAACTTTGGCTTCGATGCCCTGAGCGCAGAGGTCCAGCCATGAACGAAGGTCTGAGATGCTCCGTTCTGTTCCTACAATGCCGAGTGGAATGGCTTTTGGAGCAAGATTATCTTTGTAATCCAGCGGCTTGTAGTTGGAAATACCAAAACGAATGTCGACGTGGCACCCTTGGCCGAATTGGAGCTCTGGCTCCTGAATGAAAAGCGGCTTCATGGGTTAAGAAGTGGCAGTGCTGCGAGCGCATCGACGCCGCTCGTAGCTACATCGAGTTCCTCCTGGGAAAGCCATTCCTTGTCATTAATACCGAAGGGCAATTCAAGGGAGAATAGTTTAGAAAAGTTCAAGAACGGATAATCAGCATGGACAAGATCAGCCTTGCGAGTGAGTACATCGGCCCACAACTGCAATTGCATCAAAACGGCGTCGTTATGTTCGAGCAGTTTAATGCCGGATAGGAGGTCGGCTTCGTATTTTGAGGGGGAAAAGCCATCCATGGTGAAGATGTAGGATGGCGTGATTTCCAGAAACCACGTGTTGTCCATCTTCTTGAAATATCCTCGAAATGCATTGTGCCGGATGTAGGATGCTTTTCCCGATGGGTATTTCTGCACTACCGTTCTGAACTGTTCTGAAACAGAACCCGAGAAATTAATTCGGCGAGGACGAAAAGCCTTAGAAGCGGCAAAGTAGTACATATCATCGTCCTTGCGCTTACGGACGTTCCACTCTTTCAGCCGCTGGGTCAACGAGCGGTTGAGTAACCACACAAAATGCCGCTGGCGGACAGGATCTTCCGACGCCGCCCATTCAATTGTATCGAATGTTTCGTGGGTCCCCACGTCACAGAAATTCTTCCAGGGGTATTCTGACAGGTCATGGAAGGAAAGCAGATTGCCGTCGGAAAGTATCCATTCGGGCCCGACTTCTACGCCATGCTCTTTGGCCTTGGCCCAAAGGGCCGGGGCTTCTCTGATATCCGTTTGAGCGATGTGCAGATGCTGCGCGTAATGGGCAACGGTAAGAAGGTTTGAAAACAGTCGCTCCGGTTTCGGACGTGGTGAAAGATATACACCTGCGTTTTTGGGCGCAACAAGTCTGAACAAAGCACCCGCTGCTGACTTATCAAACTGCGATTCTTGCTTCGTAACGGAGATTCGGCGCGCGGTCCGATTCTCTGGGTGCGCTCTAAAATAATCTTTTACCGAAATCCAGTAAGCCTCGTCCTTACTCGGTCTGCTCATGACCAAGATCACCGGGGCTGTCCCAGCAAGCCAATATTGAAGATCGTCTTCGTCGCAGATGTAATCGAAGCTGTCCTTCTTCTCGCGGGACCGCAGCTGCTCGGTGGCTCTGCTCTGCACTTGAAGGATAAGATTGGTCATCTGGCCGGTCTGACTATCCCGAATTTCCAGATGGCCGTCGATGCCGACTTCCGGGACTATCGACGGATACCACCAGTAGCCCATGTCGTGAACGCGTTTTTCTATGAGATTGACGCCCTGCTGACCGAGCAACGTTCGTGGGCTAAGGATTTTCAAACGGTGTCAATGCAGCGCGGACGAAGAAGACGGGGAAGCCGCACTAGATGGCCTTGATAATAACAAAAATAGCCTGAGAAAGTCAGGGACAAGCGGGCCGTTCCCGGTAACTAGTTTGAATCACAACCCAAAGAGAACCGCAGGGCAGCACACACTTCATTTATCCGTGCGGCACTCAGCTGGGCCACGCGTCTCCCTAATCGCTGTTGAGATACAGTGACTGCGTTGTGCAGGTTTACTGCGCACGGGGACTTCATGCCGTCCTCCTCGACAGTTGCCACCTCTCGAAAAGCGCGAGAAGTGGCGCACCCCCGGCGTGGAATCCCACCCTAACGTCGCAAAAAGCGCGACGTTAGGATTGATTGGATAAGAGCGAAGGCTCGATCGACCCGGTAGTCTTGGTTTGAGGACTAAGGCTGCTGGGGAGGAAGGAGCCTTCGCATGATGATTATAGGATGTGATTTTCATCCCAGCTGGCAACAAGTGTCGTGGTTGGACACGGAGACTGGGGAAACCGGGGAACAGAAACTGGTGCATGCCTCGGGGGACGCCAAAACGTTTTACGCCCAGCTGGCTCGACCGGCGCTGATTGGCATGGAGGCCACCGGCAATAGCCAGTGGTTTATTGAAGTGGTCGAGGATCTGGGGCACGAGATCTGGATCGGGGATGCGGCGCAGATCCGGGCCAGTTACGTGCGCAAACAAAAGACGGACAAACGGGATGCGGCCCACATTCTGAAACTGCTGGTGGAAGGGCGGTTTCCGCGGTTGTGGACGCCGGACCGGGAGCAACGGGATCTGCGGCAGTTGGTGCTGCACCGGCACAAACTGGTGGAGATTCGCAGCCGGGTGAAAAACGAACTGCAACATCTTGCTCTGAATAAGGGCATGCAGCGCAAGGCCAAGCTGTGGAGCCAGGCGGGACAGGAGTTGCTGCGCGAACTGCCCTTGAAGCCATGGGCGGCCTGCCGGCGAGAAGACTTACTCGGGTTGCTGGAGATGTTGAACCAGCAGATCGGAAAGTTGGATGAGGCGGTGCAGCAAGCGGCGGAGGAACATCCTCAGGCGAAGTTGCTGATGACGCAGCCGGGGGTCGGTCCGAATACGGCGCTGGCTTTTGTGCTGACCCTGGGCGATGTCAGCCGGTTTCCACGGGGCAAGCAGGTGGCGAGTTATCTGGGACTGATTCCGCGCGAGGAAAGTTCGGGCGGGCGGCAGAAACTGGGCGCCATCACGAAGCAAGGCAATCGGATGCTGCGCAGTTTGCTAGTGGAAGCGGCGCAGATCGCAGTGCGTTTCGATCCCGGACTTCGTAAACAGTATCTGCATCGTTGTCATCAGAAGCCGAAAGCAGTGGCGAAGGTGGCGACGGCGCGCAAGTTAGCCGTACGACTCTACTGGATGCTGCGCACGGGGAAACCGTATCCAGAGATCGTTCGTATCGAGAGCAGCCCGCGGGTGCCCCTGGTCGGCGCAAGCTAGACCGCTGGACTGATTGGGCGCTCTCGCATCCAGCGTGGGCGGTGGGAAAGTGGAAAACAAAAAAGCCGTTTTCCACTTTCCCACCGCCCCGGCTACGGCTGCGGCTGGATGTTCGCATAGAAGAATCATGGTCGATGTTCGGGCCGAATCAATGGTTGGTGGAACGATCTTCCACCGCTAGGTGATTCCGCGTGAGATTTCCAGAGCCTTGGTCCTCAACCTCTCTGGCGAAAAAAACGGTGCTTCGGCGCTGCCCAGGATAAGTTTGTCCTTGACAGAGCCTTCACTCTTATCGATGGTCCTCAACCTCTCTGGCGAAAAAAACGGTGCTTCGGCGCTGCCCAGGATAAGTTTGTCCTTGACAGAGCCTTCACTCTTATCGAGGGGCACCCGGCCAATAAGAAAGACGGATGCAAGGAGAACCCCCTGAAGCGTCCTTGCTAGCGGACATTCCGCCTCACCCACTCCCTTCCAAGTGGTTGATTTCACGCAGGATGGCTGAAATCAGCCACTCGGTTTTCCGCAACTTTTCCCGCCCGTCCGAGTTCAAGTGAGTAGGCGATTCAGAAAACAGAAAGCTGAATCGCCTCTCGCTCCGGCGAATCGCAACGTTGGATCGCAACCGCGAATCGCCCAGCGGAACGAAAGGGAGGTTTACCATGAAATACCTGAGATATGTTGCACTGCTGGCTTTACTGACGTTGCCGCTGGCGTACTCGCAGGCTGCCGTCGTTGTTGGAGCGGGCGTCGGAGTGGGGATCGGCGTCGGCGGCGTTGTGGCTGGCCCGCCGGTCTGCGCTTACGGCTATTACCCGGACTATCCGTATGCTTGCGTGCCTTACGGCTACTACGGTCCGAGCTTTTTCGTGAACGGAGTGTTTATCGGCGCAGGGCCCTGGTACCACGGCTGGGGACATCCATATTACGGACGCGCATACGGACGCGGCTTTGAGGGACGCGGCTATGCCGGACATGGTTTCGTCGGACGCGGTCCGGTGGCTCGGCGCGGCTTCGAAGGGCGCGGCTCGGTCGCAGGCAACCGCGGAGGGTTCCACGGCCGCCGCTAACATGAACTGATCGGGTCATCTCGCGATCGGGTCATCGAAGTGCAAAGGCCATTGACTTTAAATGACCCGATGGCCCGATCACCCGATGACCCGATCTTTTTCGATTCGTGCTATCATCCTCCGCGTGCTGGGCGGACGCAGCAACGATCATCTCAGTAACGAGCAGTGGATCGCGCAATACGGCTCCAGTCATCGGCACCCGATGAACCGCGCGTGTCACACGCTGGGAATCCCGACCATCTTGCTCTCGGCGCCCCTTTTTATCGCCAGCATCTTCGTCCACCGCTTGTGGCTGTACGCTCTGGCTCTTTTCCTCATCGGATGGGTTTTCCAATTCGTCGGCCACGCCTTCGAGCGGAAGCCCCCGGAGTTCTTCCACGACTGGCGTTTTCTGTTCGTGGGCGTGCGCTGGTGGTGGGCTAAGATTCAGGGCAAAGCCTGAGCTATGCGCCCGGGAGTCCGCGGCCCGCAAATCCAACAAACCGGTCAGTGCGGCGCCGGGAGACGGTAGATGAGGCCGATCACCAGGCCTGTGATCGTCCATTCGACGAAGTAGGCTGCGGCTTGTTCGACGGTCAGCTTCAGCCCGATGTTCAGGTTGACATAGTTGTGCACCACGAAGGCGCAGATGGCGAAGACGCCGATCAATGCTCCGAAGATGGCGCCGGAACGCGCACCTTCAGCGACTCCGAAGCCGCCCGGGTATAGCATGGCGTAAATCACCGCAAGCACGAGTATCCCCACAAACATGGCGGCCATTGCGGCCGGCATATGGCTGATCTGTCCTTGGTGGTTCCGGTACACGGCGGGGTATTTGAGGAACTCCTTCTTGAGCGACGGCAACAGGACAAACGCGAGACCCCCGAAGACGAAATAGGCCACGAAGCCGCCAAGGGCTGCGAGAGCGATACGTGAGAGGTTCATTAGCGATCCTTTCCAAGTCAGAGGTGATTTACGAGAACCCCGCTGGCCACCAGAGAGTCAAGTTTGTCGAGCGATGCAGTGGCGCCTTGCGGGACGGTCTTGTCCGGTGCCCCGGCCTTCGGTCGAAAGTATATCGCGAAAATCCTTCTCCTAAGAAAACCTGTGTGAGAAACCCTGGGGGTGAGAAAACCCGAGATGCCCTGCTCCTTGCGTTTTTTTTTGCCAGGGCGGGTGGGCGCACCATCGCATCTTTCGCGGGAGCGAGTTGGAGGGGCAGGGAACTACGCTGCCAGGCGCTGCAAGATTTCCTTGCCCAGTTCTTGCGCTTCGCCGAAAGCTTTCTGGTAGTCGACGAAAATCCGGTTCATCTCGAGCGACTGGTCGGCGGTGAGCTTGCCGCGCAGCATCATGTCGCGCACGTGAACGGGATTGGGCAGGGTAGCTTCTTCGGTCAGTTCTTCAAGGGCGGTTGCGGGATTGTAGTGGTACATTGTTGCATTCTATCGCCGCGGGTGGAATTTCTCAGAGTTCGGTTGTTCCGGCATCGGTTCAGCAGCCGGCTGTTCCGTCGTCAGCGGCCTTTTTTTGCGGCCAAGGTCTGCAAACGAAGATCCAGGTTCTTTTGGTGATTGACGCGGCCGAGCACCGCCTCTACGGTGGCCGCCAGGCGACCGGAGTTCTTGTCGAGTTGCAGGGTGGACTTCTCGAAATAGGCGGCCGCGCCTTCATGGAGCAGTTTTTCTTCGTTCCTCTGCGACAGGCTGGTCAGCACGATGACCGGAATGTGCATGGTGGCGGGATTTGCTTTCAGGGCTTTCAGGACTTCCGGACCGCTGATCTTGGGAAGCATCATGTCGAGCAGGATGATGTCGGGGAGTTGGTCATTGGCGACGCGCAACGCTTCCTCGCCGTCGGCGGCGGTGCTGACCTCGAAACCGGCTTTGCACAAAGCGCGCTCATTGGTCATCCGGAGAAACTTGCTGTCGTCGACTAAGAGCACTTTGGCTTTCACGGGCACACGCAACCCTCTGGTGGGCTCATCGGCCAGGCGGCGGAAAAACTTGAAGGGCGTTCTCGGCTTCTGGGGCGCGAGCGCGAGTCTCAGGGTTGGGCGATGCGCTGTCCCCATAGCAGAGGCGAACCTGGATGGTGACAGCGGGACGGGCTTGCGCCCGTGATTTGTCGCCCGTGAACTCTTACTCCGACCGCTTCAGCACCTTGTTCCCCGGCCCCAACAAGATCATTTTGGGGACGACCGGACCGGCGGACAATTCGAACCCCATGATGACGATCTCTTCACCCTTCTTGATCAGAAGAGCGGCGGCTCCGTTCATGCAGATCACACCGGATCCGCGTTCGCCGGTGATGACGTACGTCTCCAATCTGTTGCCCGAAGAATTGCTCGCCACCAGCACTTTTTCCCCGGCAAGCAATCCCACGGCATCGATCAGATCTTCATCGATCGCGATGCTACCTTCGTAGCTAAGATCGGCGTCCGTGACCGTTGCCTTGTGTATTTTCGACCGCAACATCCAGCGCATTATTTTCGTCCGTTCCACTCGAAGAATTGGAGTCGTGACCACGCCATGATTTGTACGGTGAAGGAACGGGCGTTTCGCGAGCCTGCCGGGCTTTGCCGAAGCCCTGAGCTAAGCCGAGGGGAAGTCGAAGGGATCAGCCGGGCGGGGACACCCGGCTCTCCACTACAACCAACGACTAACGACTAACGGCGGTCCTACGTTCCTTCCGACCAGCTGGCCAGGTATTCTTCCTGCTCCGCGGTTAAGCGGTCGATCTTAATGCCGAGCGATTCCAGTTTTAGCTTGGCCACGCGCTTGTCGAGTTCCACCGGAACCATATAAACCTTGTTTTCCAGCGAGGCATGGTTCTTCACCATGTATTCCAAGGAAAGGGCCTGGTCGGCAAAACTCATATCCATCACCGAGGCGGGATGGCCTTCGGCGGCGGCCAGGTTGATGAGGCGGCCTTCTCCCAGCAGGTTGATGCGGCGTCCGTCTTTCATCGTGTACTCGTCGACGAAAGTGCGTGTGGTGCGCTTGGAGGAGGACAGCTTTTCCAGCGCCGGGATGTCGATCTCGACGTTGAAGTGGCCCGAGTTCGAGATGATGGCGCCGTCTTTCATGAGTTCGAAGTGCTGCTTGGCGAGCACGTTCTTGTTGCCGGTGACGGTGCAGAAAACGTCACCGATTTTGGCGGCCTCGTCCATGCTCATGACGCGGAACCCGTCCATGACCGCTTCCAGGGCTTTGGTCGGGTCGATTTCGGTGATGATGACTTCCGCTCCCGTGCCGCGTGCGCGCGAAGCGAGGCCGCGGCCGCACCAGCCGTAACCGGCGACCACGAACTTCGACCCTGCAAGCAGGAAATTGGTGGCGCGGATGATGCCATCAATGGTCGATTGCCCGGTACCATAACGATTGTCGAACAGATGCTTGGTGTCGGCGTCGTTGACGGCCATGATGGGATAGCGCAGCACGCCTTCCTTGGCCATGGCGCGCAGGCGAATCACACCGGTGGTCGTCTCCTCGGTGCCGCCGAGCACATTCGCCAATTCGGCCTTGCGTTTGGTGTGCAGCACGGATACCAGGTCGGCGCCGTCGTCCATGGTGATCTGCGGCTTGTGATCGAGCGCCGCCATGATGTGCGCGTAGTAGGAGTCATTGTCCTCACCTTTGATCGCGAAGACCGGAATGTTGTAGTCGCGCACCAGACTGGCGGCCACATCATCCTGCGTGGACAGCGGGTTGGACGCGCACAAAGCCACGTCGGCGCCGCCATCGCGCAGCGCGATCATTAAATTTGCGGTCTCGGCCGTCACGTGCAGGCAGGCGGAAACGCGGATGCCCTGGAGCGGCTGGTTCTTGATGAATTCCTTGCGGATGATCTGCAGCACCTTCATCGACTGGTTCGCCCACTCGATGCGTTTCTTGCCCAGATCGCCTAGTTCAAGTCCTTTAACGTCGCTGCTAATCAATGTCGTAGCCATGTCTCTCCTAATCCCCGGATGATTGCGTTGGACAAGAGGTCAGAGGTTAGAGGTCAGATTGCAGAGGTTACTTCTGACCTCAATCTCGTTCCTTGCCTGCTCTCCATTCTTGTTTGGTTCGTTACTGCTTTCTGCGGTTCGGGTTTTCACCTCTGACCTCTGACCTCGAACCTCTGACCCTACTTTCTTGCTCCGGCTGTTTCCAGCTTCAAGCCGGCGTCGGACGCCAGTTTGGCGGCTTTGTCGGTCGCTTCCCAAGTGAAATCCGGGTCGCTGCGGCCGAAGTGTCCATACGCCGCGGTTTTACGGTAAATCGGACGGCGCAAGTTGAGCGACTCAATGATCTCGCGCGGCTTGAGCTTGAAGTTTGCCCGCACCAGATCTGGAATCAGCTTCGCATCAACCTTCTCAGTTCCGAAAGTATCCACAAGGACGCTGACGGGATCGGCAACCCCGATGGCGTAGGCGAGCTGCACTTCGCAGCGATCGGCCAGGCCGGCGGCCACGATGTTCTTGGCGATGTGGCGCGCCATGTACGCCGCGGAACGATCGACCTTGGTCGGATCCTTGCCGCTGAACGCGCCGCCGCCGTGACGCCCCATGCCACCGTAGGTGTCCACGATGATCTTGCGTCCGGTCAGTCCCGTGTCGCCCATCGGTCCGCCGATGACGAAGCGTCCGGTGGGATTGATGTGGTACTTGGTGTCCTCATCGAGCAGGTGGGCGGGAATTACGGCCTGGATGACGTACTTCAAAATGTCGGCGCGCAGTTCGTCGTTGAGGACAGTTTCGGAATGCTGGGTGGAGACGACCACGGCATCCACGCGCTTCACTTTGCCCGGCGCGTCGTATTCGACCGTGACCTGGGATTTTCCATCGGGACGCAGGTAGGGGCAGGCGCCATTCTTGCGCACTTCGGAAAGCTTCAAGCAGAGCTTGTGGGCGAGTGAAATCGGAAGCGGCATCAGTTCCGGCGTCTCATTGCAGGCGTATCCGAACATCATTCCCTGGTCGCCGGCGCCGCCGGTATCCACGCCCATGGCGATATCGCCGGACTGCTTGTTGATGCTCGAAATCACGGCGCAAGTGTTGGAGTCGAAGCCGTACACCGCGTTGTCGTAGCCGATCGATTGCACCACGCCGCGCACCACGTTCTGGAAATCGACGTAAGCTTTGGTGGTGATCTCACCGGCGATCACGACCAGGCCGGTGCAGGTCAGGGTTTCACAGGCGACGCGGCTGGTCGAATCCTCACGAAGGCAGGCGTCGAGAATGGCATCGGAAATCTGGTCGGCGATCTTGTCCGGATGTCCCTCGGTTACGGACTCCGAGGTAAACAGAAAACGATTGGTTGCTGGCAAGCTGGTATCTCCTTCAAGGTGACTTTGAGCCTTTACGTCCGATAAGGGAGGCTTACGGAGCCAAGAGCTCTTGACCGGGGTTTGGTTTAATCTTCCTCAAAACGGTAACAGAGATGACCACTCAAGCGCAACGGCATTGGCCGGTGACGGAGGGAGTTGATCATCGAGCGGAAGCCAGTTGGCATTGAACGGCGGAACACGGGCGGCAAATGAAACAAAAGAAAGAGACGAGCTTAAGGTGTCGAAGGAGGTTCGGGGGCGTTCGGCAGAATTCCTTCGGGACCAAAAGTAACGGTCTTGACCTCCCCGAACTCTCCTCCGACGTCGAGCTTCGTTCCGTTGAATTGAAAGTCGACGCCGCCGGCGTTTCCGGCCTTGACGATGATCTCCTTCCGGCCTCGGATGGTGCGCTCACTGCCCGCGGCCAAGGTTTCGGACGGGGTCGTTTTGCCGTCGGCGGTGATCGAGATCCAGGACTCCTCGCGGGCCTGGATGACGACCGTAAACTCGCCCGCAGTTGCGGCGGAGGCGGAAACCGCCAATTCCCGAGGTGCCAAACCCTGAGGTGTTTTGAGGGCGACGGATGAGGTCTTTCCGCTGGATGCGCCGGCTGGGATTGGCGCGGGCAGGACAGACGGGGCAGATCCTTCGGTCGGCAAACCAGTTGCCGGCGAACCGGCGCCACGATCTTCTTTCGATACTTCGCCCGATAACTGGCCCGCGGCCGTGGTTGGAGCCGGTCGAACTGACTGTCTCATGTGCTCCTGACGGCGATGGCTCCAGAGGGAGAGTGCGAGCGCGACTGCGAGAAGAACCGCGGCGAACAGGCCCCAGGGGAGTGGGCGAGCAGGGGAGTCGGAGATCGCTTCCAGGCGGCTGACGCTCTCTGAGTTTTCCTGTTCTCTTTCTTGACGCGCTCCGTCTTCCCGCACCGCGATTTCCGTCGAAACGGGAGGGGCGTCGCCGGAAGCTTCGAGGTATTCGGCGACGGTTTGATCTTCGTCGAGGCCAACGCAACGGGAATAGGCGCGGACGAAGCCCTTGTTGAAGATGCCTCCCGGCAACTGGTTGAACTTATCCTCTTCCAGCGCCCGCAGCATGCGGGTTCCGATCTTGGTGGAGCTGGAAATCTGCTCCAGTGTGATCTTGCGCTTCTCGCGCTCCTGTTTCAGTTTTTCGCCAAAGGAAGGCACACCAGTCTCCCGCTTTCGCCGGCCGGCGAACGGAATTCTACTCTGTCGAGAAGCAAGATCATAGAAAATTGATAATTGCGCAATTTCCAATTTGGCAATTTGACACCGATCCCAGGCTATGCTCTGGGTTTCCACTGCCAAATTGCCCGCTTACCAGATTATAGATTCTCCAGCGCTGGGTTGGCTTGACGGCTACCGGTTACCTCCGTTCATTGCCCCAGCGGTGCGTCCAAACCTATAATCTCCTATCCGACCACTCGGACGAGGAGTTCATGCCGGAGGCAGCGGGCACATCTCCAATTCGCCTGTCGCAAGAGCTGACCATCTTCCACGATGTCGCCAAGGCGCTGACATCCTCGCTCAACCTCGACTCGATCTTGCAGACGATCATGGAAAAGATGGCGGAATATTTCCGCCCGGATACCTGGTCGCTGCTGATGGTGGATGAGGAAAAGGATGAGCTCTATTTCGCCATCGCGGTGGGGGCGGCGGCAGAGGTTCTGGCGAAGGCGCGTTTGAAGGTGGGCGAGGGAATCGCCGGTTGGGTGGCCAAGCACGGAGAGGTGTTGATTGTGCCCGACGTGCAGAGCGATCCGCGTTTCTCATCCCGGCTGGACGAGATGACGCGGTTGCAGACTCGCTCGGTCATCTGCGTGCCGTTGCGTTCGAAACACCGCGTGCTGGGCGTAATCCAACTGGTCAACGCCAATGTGGAAATGAGCGAACAGGAGATGTTCTTCCTGCAGGCCTTGTGCGATTACGCCGCGATTGCGATCGAGAATGCCAGGGCGGTCGAGAAGATTCAGGAACTCACCATCACCGACGATTGCACGGGCCTGTTCAATGCGCGCCATCTTTACAAAACGCTGGAAACCGAGGTTTACCGCTCGGCGCGCTTCGGCTACCAGTTCAGCGCGATTTTCATCGACCTCGACCACTTCAAGCTGGTCAACGACACCCATGGACATCTGGTAGGAAGCCGGCTGCTGTCCGAAGTCGGATACCTGATCAAAGCGCAGCTGCGGCTGATTGATTTTGCTTTCCGCTACGGGGGCGACGAGTTCGTGGTGCTGTTGCCGCAAACCGGCAAAGATCAGGCGGTGGTGGTGGCGAAACGTTTGCAGGATTCCCTGCGCTCGGGAACCTTCTGCGTGGAACAGGGCTTGAACCTGAGTGTGCGCGCCAGCATGGGGCTGGCGACTTTTCCGCACGACGCGCGGACGCCGCACGACATCATCCGTCAGGCGGACGAGATGATGTATATGGTGAAGAACACGACCCGCGACAATATCGGCGTTGCCTCGCGCGGGGTGCTGGAACAGTAGGGGAACAGGTCTCAGGTGTCAGGTGTCAGGTCTCAGGTCTCAGGGTGGCGCACCACTGCCAGGGACAGCCGGCCTCAGTGCCCTACGCTGCTTTGCTACTGCTTTTCTCGTTTCTGCAGCTCCGCGGGCTGGTCTGTTTTCGGTTGAGCTTCGGTCGGCTCCGGTTTCCACGTAAAAGCGTTGGCGGGCGCGGCAGGATTCACGCCGAAGTCCCACACATAGAGGTTGATTCCTTCTTTTCCCAGCATCTCGGCGACGGCGTATTCGCCCGCCGCCAGAGGCTCGGTGGGCGCGAGCTTGACCCAGCCTCCGGTCATGGCGGTGACCGTGGCCGCGACAAATCGTTCGTCGGTTTTTGTCTTTCCGGTTACCGCGACTTTGACCGCGCCGGCAGCGCGTTTGCCGCCCTTGGCCTCGACGCGAATGATTTTGAAGCGCTCGGTGGGCGCGAGCGGCGGCTCGCCGGTGGCGGCCTGCGCGGTTGCGGGCGCGCTGTCATTCAAGTCGATGTTGATGTAGAGCGAAGGCACGGTGGTGTGCGACTGAATCTTCGAATGTGCTCCGGGGAGTTCAATCGTTTGCTTGGCGCCGGCCAGCGGTTTGATCACCGCCCGCAGAATGTTCGACTTGGTGTTCTTATCCACGTCGCCGCCCGATTGCTGCAGTTCAGCCAACTGCGGCTGATTCTCGTAGGTGTCGAGCAGGAAGATGCCGCCTTCGTCGGGCAGGCGCAGACCGGGCGCGACCTGCGGAGAACGGGCTTGTTCGGCTTTTCGTTCGGCCTCCAGTTCCTTGTCGAGTTCGGCCGCTTCCGGAGCGGGCGCGCCCTGCACCCGGCCTTGCTCAAACTTTTCGGTGGCGTCCCAGTCGATGAGCGCTTTCGGAACTTCCTCCCATTCGCCGCGCTCGGCGCTGAAATAGCGGACGCGCTCGCCGTGAATTTCATACTTGGTGACCGCCTGGTAGGAGCCGTCTTTCAGGATGAGTCGGCGGGCCTGGTTCTGGGCTGCGGCCGGAAGCTGCAACAGGCAAAGGAAGACCAACGCAGCGCTCACTGCTGCGAGAAGTCCTGTCCTGCCCAAGCCCGTCCTGCAAGTGGGTGATTTCATGCCGCGGAACATTATCGGCCTTTTCTATGCCCCTGTAAAAGTTAGATGCACCCGGCCTCGATTCATCACAAATGCTAGGTGATGCCCGCACTTGCCAAAGACGCCCAATCGGAGGGGAATGCAATAAGCAAGTTGCTCTTCCGATTGTTGGCTGGGAGGCCGAGTATGAATAGAGTCCTTTGCGTGTGCTCAGCGATATTACTGTTCGTTATCCTGCCTGCATATGGGGGAGACAAAGCAAGGATTGACGCCTCTGCCGCAATACAACTTGTTTCCGAACAACAAGGTGAAGATCCGGTTATTGGAGTCTGGAACGGCGCAGCTGGCGGCTATACGTGGCAGACAGCGATATTGAAAAACCCGAATCAAGCCGAGGATGGTTACGAATTTGTCGGCGTGCTGTTGCGCCCCTGGCCCCTTTTTAAGAAAGGCGAGGTGCATATATATCTCAACAGAACCAGCGCAGCCGGTGTTTACGAGGGCAAGGAAAGATGGAAGTCGCTTTTGTCGAGGTCGTGGTCAGGTGCGCGATTCTACCAGCAGGACGCCAATCAGCTTCGGCAGGTAAACAACATCAACTTCGATACCCCTCTTGGATCAGACTGGGCGCTGATTCGGCAGCCGGTAGCTGCCCAGCGACCAACTGCCGCCGCGCCACTTAAACACGCTGGGAATGATCTTCAGACTGCGACAGTAGCGTCCCCAACGAGCGAGGATGCAGTAAAATCGGTTCTTTTTGTCTGGTTTGATGAAGACCAACCACAGCTGGGTGCTCAGGTCATAGAAACGGTTGTAACCGCAAGAGCCTATGAAGGCGTGCTCAGCATCCTGCGTGAAGTGCGGGGCGCCAACACCGCCGTGAAGTCGGGCTTTAGCGTTCTTGAGACAAACTACCACCCTCCAACCTTTCAGCTTGGACAGTGGATCAATCAACAGCCATCGCCTGAGAAGCTGACGTCCGTCTTCTATTGGGAAGATGAAGTCCTAGGCGAAACTACGCCGGTAATGAACTTCTACATGACGCGACGTGCATACGAGGGCGTAATCTCAGTCGTGCAGCAATACTTTGGCGCGGCCCAGAAGTCTCAGCAACTCTCTCCTGAGAAGGAGAAAAAACTCAGCATTTTCCTTCGGGTACTGGGTACGGTCGCCCAAGGCGCGCTGCAAGGTATGGCGAACTACTACACGACGGTTAGGCCGGTCGAGGAACAGCGCATTCTCCTGGAACAAGCCGCCGCTGCCCAGGCATCTCAAGCGTCCGCCGCACAACAACAGGTATGGGAACTTCAAAGGCTGAACCAGCAACTCGACCAGCTAAACACTCAGCGATTTCTGGAGCAGCTGCGGCGAGACGGAGAACAGTACAGCCGAATGCTGCAGCGATATTCGACCGGCTCGTGGTCTCAGTGAAAGATGACAGACGTGACCGAGAATCGCAATGATTGAACTGGGGCCAGCTACCGAAAACGACATGGTCCTCGCCTTTCTGCGAGCCGAGTTGGGGTCTCCCCGATTCGGTGCAAGATATGGCCCGCATCTCGCCAATCTCAACACTGTCGGGATTACTCGGGGAAGGCTGATCGACAATGCTGACCCGAGTTCCTCACGGGACAATGCGTACCGAATTAAGCTGCTGCAAGCTGTTCGTGGCTATCCGGACGGGTCCGCGTTCAGATCCTTTCCGAAGGATGTGATGTGGCGCCGGGTCGGCGTCGAACCTGCCGATTGGGTAAGGGTCAGGTACATGAATGACTCGGGTTGGGTAACTCTTTCACGGGGCACACGTGTCGTAGCGGATGGGGCGATAAATATTGACTCGATCAGTGCTGGGGACGCCAACGACAACATAAGGGCATTGGTCGTTGAACTGGGCAAAGGAAAGCGGTACCCGGATTTAATCGGGGTTATCGACGGTGACAACGGAATAATATTGATCGAAGGTCACTGTCGGGCGACCGCATATGCCTTAGCTCGGCTCCAGGAACCCGTAGGGTGCATTGTCGGGTCTTCGGCCCACATGAAAGACTGGGCCTACTATTGAGAGTCGGCTCGCGCCGGTCGTGGAATCCCACCCTTCAAAAAACGAAGGGTGGGGCACCCGGTTTCATCCGCTGCCGGCATCGGTTCGAACTGACGGCTGAATGCTGACCGCTGAAAGCTTTCTCTTTTTCCACGTTCCCTTCCGGAAAAATCTCTGCCATAATTGATTGTGCACCCCAGCCCGCACAATTTTCCAGACAAAATCAGAGCGAGGAAGCGATGTCGGCCAAGTACATCTTTATAACCGGCGGTGTGGTGTCTTCATTGGGCAAGGGACTGGCGGCGGCTTCCATCGGATGCCTGCTCGAAAGCCGTGGCCTCAAAGTCAACCTGATGAAGTTCGATCCCTACCTGAACGTCGATCCCGGGACGATGTCGCCGTTTCAGCACGGCGAAGTGTTCGTGACCGACGACGGCGCCGAAACCGATCTCGACCTCGGGCACTACGAACGCTTCACCCACGCCAAACTTTCTCGCGATAACAACTGGACCACCGGCAAGATCTACGAGCAGATCATCGCCAAAGAGCGGCGCGGCGATTACCTGGGCAAGACAGTGCAGGTGATTCCGCATGTGACCAACGAAATCAAGGCGGCGGCTAAGAAAGTGGCGCAGGACGTGGACGTAATGATCGCCGAAATCGGGGGCACGGTGGGCGATATCGAATCGCTGCCGTTCATCGAAGCGATCCGCCAGATGCGGCAGGAACTGGGCCGCGATAACACGCTGTTTGTGCACGTGACGCTGGTGCCGTTCATCGCCGCGGCGCAGGAATTGAAGACCAAGCCGACGCAGCACTCCGTGAAAGAGCTGCTCAGCGCCGGAATTCAGCCGGATATCCTGCTGTGCCGCACCGACCGTTTCCTCTCGAAAGACATCAAGGCCAAGATTGCGCTGTTCTGCAACGTCGAAGAAGAGGCGGTGATCACGGCGAAGGACGTTGCGTCCATCTACGAAGTGCCAATAGTTTTCGCGCATGAAGAAGTGGACACGTTGATCCTGCGCCGTCTGAAACTTGAGGCCAAAGATCGCGATCTATCGAAGTGGAACGATCTGGTGCACCGCGTCTACAACCCGAAAGATGTAGTTAGAATCGGCATTGTCGGAAAGTATGTCGAGTATGAGGACAGTTATAAGTCGCTGAAAGAAGCGCTGGTGCACGGCGCGCTGGCGCACAACCTGAAGCTGGAATTGAACTGGATCGAAGCCGAGGGTCTGGAGACGGCGGACAAAGCCGACAAGAGTTATGAAGCGCAGTTAGAAGACTACGATGGCTTGCTGGTGCCCGGCGGATTCGGCAAGCGCGGCATCGAAGGCATGCTGAAGGCGATCCAGTACGCGCGCGAGAAACATGTCCCCTACTTCGGGATTTGTCTGGGGATGCAGACGGCTTGCGTTGAATATGCGCGCAACGTCTGCGGATTGGCGGATGCCCACTCGAGCGAGTTCGATCCAGCGACTCCGCATCGCGTGATCTATAAGCTGCGCGAGTTGCGTGGCGTGGAAGAACTGGGCGGCACGATGCGGCTGGGAGCATGGCCGTGCAAGATCGAGCCGGGAACGCTGGCTTACAAAGTGTATGGCCAGACGGAGATCAGCGAGCGCCACCGGCATCGTTACGAGTTCAACCGCGAGTATGAAGAGCTGATGGTGGCGGCCGGGTTGCGCATTTCCGGTTCGACTCCGGACGGCACTTACGTAGAGATGGTGGAGATTCCCGGCCATCCGTATTTCATCGGATGCCAGTTCCATCCGGAATTCAAGTCCAAGCCGCTGGAGCCGCATCCGCTGTTTAAGGCGTTCGTGGGCGCTGCGTACGAACACGGGCAGAAGAGGAAAGAGCAGAAAGACGCGGCCGAGGTGGAGATGTTCCTGCGGCCGGAAAAAGTGGGAAGAAGATAATTTTGTAATTTTGTAATCGGGTAATTTGGTAATTTGGAAATCCGGATTTGCAGCTTGGGACAGATTTAGATTACAGAATTACAAATTACACAATTACCAAATTCCTTGACCTTGTCTTTCCAAATCGATAACGTTCGCGTGGGCTCCGGCGATCTATTCCTCATTGCCGGGCCCTGCGTGATCGAGAGCGAAGAGCACGCCCTGCGCATGGCGGAGATCGTCAAGGGCGTGGCGCGCTCGCTGAATTTCCCGTTCATCTTCAAAGCGTCCTACGACAAGGCGAACCGCACGTCGATTCGCAGCTATCGCGGGCCGGGATTGAAGGAAGGCCTGCGCATTCTGAAGAAGGTGAAAGACGAAGTGCACATTCCGGTGCTGACCGATGTGCATCAGGCGGCCGACGTCGCCGCCGTTGCCGAAGTCGTCGACGTGTTGCAGATTCCGGCGTTCCTTTGCCGCCAGACCGATCTGATTGTGGCGGCGGCGTTGAGTGGGCGTCCGGTGAACATCAAGAAGGGGCAGTTCGTTTCGCCCTGGGACATGAAGCACGCCGTCGCCAAATGCCGCGATGCCGGCAATAGCCAGGTGTTTGTGACCGAGCGCGGCTCGAGTTTCGGCTACAACAATCTGGTCGTGGACATGCGCGCGCTGGCCATCATGCGCAAGTTCGCGCCGGTCGTATTTGACGCGACGCACTCCGTGCAGTTGCCGTCGGCTTCGCACGGTGACGAAGATCAGCCCGCGGTGAGCGGCGGCCAGCCGGAGTTTATCCCGGTGTTGTCGCGAGCGGCGGTGGCGGCGGGTGTGGACGGCGTGTTCATGGAAGTCCATGACAATCCGAAGGAAGCGAAGAGTGACGGCGCGAACGCGCTCGACACGCGCAACCTGCGCGGCTTGCTGAAAGAATTGCAGGCGGTGAAAAAGGCGCTGGACGCGGCGCACGCGACGCCGTAGCGTCATCAACGTCATTTCTGAATCTGCTACCATTCCCGCGTCATCTCAAAGTCATCCTATGCATTGGTGGGCATCGATCTTCGGCATTGTTCTGATCTTCGTCATCCTGATGGATGCGTTTGAGACCGTGGTGTTGCCGCGGCGTATCAAGCGAAGTTTTCGCATCACGGGGTGGTTCTATCGGAATAGCTGGGGCCTCTGGACCCGAGCGGGGCGGCATATCAAGTCGGGGAACCGGCGCGAAGGGTTCCTGGCATATTTTGGGCCGCTGTCGTTGATCCCGCTGATGGGTTTTTGGGCGCTCGGCCTGATTTTTGGATTCGCCTGCGTGCAGTACGGACTGGGCGAACATCTGTCGCTGGCCAATGAAAAAATCACGTTCGGGAAAGTGATCTATCTCAGCGGCGAAACTTTCTTCACGCTGGGTTACGGAGACATCACGCCCAATAACGCCGCCGCTCGCGCCCTCGCCGTGATGGAAGCGGGGATGGGCTTCGCGTTTCTTGGAGTCGTGATCGGATATCTGCCGGTGATCTACAATTCGTTTGCCGCGCGCGAGACTGAAATTTCGCTGCTGGATGCGCGCGCCGGATCGCCGCCGAGCGCCGCCGAGTTTCTGGGCCGGTTGGGCTGCTGTCCCGAGCAAACCGTGCTCGACGAAATTTTTCGCGACTGGGAACGCTGGTGCGCCGAGCTTCTGTCGAGTCACATTTCATATCCGGCGCTGGTTTTCTTCCGGTCGCAGCACAGCAATCAATCGTGGTTGAGCGCAGTGACGGTGATGCTCGATGTCACGTCGCTGGTCATGACCGGCGTGGACGGCATCCATCCGGACCAGGCGAAGCTCACGTTTGCCATGGCGCGGCACGCCGTCGTCGATCTGGCGCAGGTGGTGAATGCGCAATACAGTCCACATGACGAGGGCCGGCTCACGGCGGCAGAGCTAACCCGGTTGCGGACGGAACTTGCCGGGCATGGCGTGACTCTTAATGACGGCGCGGAGGCGCCCGAGCGGCTGGCGGAACTTCGGGTCCTCTACGAACCTTATCTGCACGCGCTCAGCCGCCGGCTTTTGATGACGCTGCCGCCGTGGATCCATACGGATCGCAAGAAGGATAACTGGCAGGGCAGTCCATGGGATCGCGCGATTCAGGCGCGAGCGCTGGAACGGCCGGGGCGCGCGGCGGACGACCACTTCTGAGCGGGCCGCCTGAGGTTGTTGGAGAGGCGATTTATCAATAGTGGACAGTTGACCGCACTCCTGAGTTGACGGCGCCACTGCGTCGAGCTTTCCTGCTGTCCAAAGACGCCGGGACAAATTATCTTGCGGACCCGACGGGTCTTGATGTCAACGGTATAGCAACGTGCCTTTCCGTCCCGAACAAATAGTGAGTTGTCCACCAATTTTAGGTCAGTGATGAAGATCCACTGCACGTCTTCTTCGATCCAGAACTTGATGTGCGTATGGAAAACTCTCACCTTCCACAACTGTTTTCCAGTTGCAATGTCGGTTGCTATAACGTACTGGTCTCTGCCATCGCGGTCTGCCGCATATCTGACTCCATTAGATTCAACCGGAGCCACAGGTTTTAGAGGCGCGATCTTCGCTATGGCAACTTCCGTTGCCAGTGCGATTGCGGCGCAAGCGAGTAGGGTGCGAAATTGAAGCCTCATCATGGACCGATTATCTTCCCAAAACAGCATGATTGGCGCGATCAGATTTCGCTAATTGAGAATTGCTGGTGGAATAGCGTTGGCCTGCGGTTGAGATCAACCGATGCTCTCCTCCTTCTGCTAACATTCCTTCTTCATGAAACATGTAGGCGAGAACGTAGTGCGCATTGAGGCGGAGGCTTTGCGGGCGCTGGCGGACCGGCTGGCGGGGCCGATGGCGGCGGACTTTAACCGGGCTCTGGAGCTGATGTTCGGCTGCCGGGGGCGCGTGGTGGTTACCGGGATGGGGAAGAGCGGGTTGATTGCTCGCAAGATCGCGGCTACATTAAGTTCGACCGGATCGCCGGCGCTCTATCTGCATCCGGTGGAGGCGCTGCACGGCGACCTGGGGATGATCGTGCGCGGCGATGTAGTGCTGGCGCTTTCGGCCAGCGGCGAGACGGAAGAAATTCTGCAGTTGCTGGCGACGATCAAACGGTTGCAGGTTCCGCTGATCAGCATGACTTGCGACGACATTGCTGCAAACATAGCGGGCGAAGGCCCCTTCGACTCTCGCTCAGGGCAGGTCCGCTCCACACCACCGGCTTCTACTCTCGCATCTTCGGCCGACGTGGCTCTGGATTGTTCGATTTCTCAGGAAGCTTGCTCGCTTGGGCTTGCTCCTACCGCTTCCACCACGACCATGCTCGCTCTGGGCGATGCTTTGGCGGTGACGCTTTCGGAAAAACGCGGGTTCAAGGAAGAAGATTTCGCCAACCTGCATCCGGGTGGAAAGCTGGGCAAACGGCTGGCGCGGGTCGAATCGCTGATGCACACGGGGGACGCCGTCCCGCGGGTGACGGCGCAAACGAAGATGCCGGACGTGATTTACGAAATGTCGCGCAAGACGCTGGGGATGACGGCGGTGGTCGAAGGCGATCCTTTACTCGGCGATCGGTTGCTGGGGGTGATCAGCGACGGCGATCTGCGGCGGTTGCTCGAGCAGCGCGGCAAAGACACGCTCGACCTGACGGCGGGGGATTGCATGACGCGGGCTCCTAAGACCATTGGACCGCAGGAGTTCGCAGCCACCGCGCTGGCGCGCATGGAAGAGATGAAGATTACTTCGCTCGTCGTCGTGGACAGAGTTGCGGACAACGATCTGCGCGTGCGGGGGATCGTGCACCTGCACGATCTATGGGGAACGGAGATGGTGTAGTCATGCCCTGACGCGCTAGTGGCAGAAGCGCTGTAGTTTGGGAGGAGGCGGGGTGGGGAACTCGTCAAACTCTCCGTCCCATCCGGAGCATCCGCGCGCCGTTACGGCGCGGATCACAACCTGTTCCAGATCGCGGGCTTTCGCTTTCGCTTGTGTGATCTGATCCAGCGTGAGAGAGCCTCCGCTGTCGAGTTCGCTGAGGTCCGCGCCCGCGGCCGCATAACCGGCGTCGGCTGCGATGGTGTACCAGACATAGGCAGTGAAGCGGTCCTGCGGAATGCCGCGGCCATCTTTCAACGTTTTCGCGTAGAAGTATTGCGCTTGGGGAAGTCCCTGATCGGCGGCAATCTTATAGAGCGCCGGAGCCTTGGCGTAGTCTCGATCCGCCATCAGACGGCCCAGGTAGTAGGCGCCGAAAGCGTTGTTCTGGCCGGCGGACAGCTTGAGCCATTTCTGGGCCGCGTCGGGATCGCGCGGCACCCCGTTGCCGAGAAAGTAGTGTCGTCCGGCGAGCCAACCCGCCAGCGGGTCGCCTTGTTGAGCCGCCTTGCGATACAGGTCGACGGCCTGGCTCTGGTTGATGGCGACTGCGGTTCCGGTCTCGTAATAGTAAGCCAGTGCGATCTGGGCTGGTCCATAGCCGAGTTCGGCGGAGCGCCGAAAGTAGTCGATCCCCAGCGCGTCATTTTGCGACGGCCCAACGCCAGTAATAGCGTCCATGCCACGGTCGTACAGAGCCTCCGGAGAACTACTCTGCGCCAAGGCCATGGTGCTCCATAGCACGAGAATTGGGGACAGAATGGTTCGACGCATGGGCGGATCTCTGCAACGAGTGCTGGAACAAGTATAGGAAATACGGCGTGTCAGTGTGGAGTTACGAAAGTTCCGGAGGATGCACGGACGGGCGGGGACGCCCATTTCTCCGCATTCATTCTACGCGTAGCGCTCGCGCATGAAATCGCCAATCGCCGAGTACGCGGCGGTCAGCGTTTTTTCGTCGGGCAGGAAAACGATGCGGAAGTGCTTCGTCCCGGGACGCTGGCCGAAACCGGAGCCGTGCACGACCGTCACATGCTTCTGGCGAATCAGTTCGGTGACAAAAACGTCGTCGCCTTCCGGGATCTCGATGCGCGGGTAGGCGTAGAAAGCCCCGCGCGGCTCGACACAACTTACGCGCGCAGTTTCGGCGCACCATTTCATGGTCAGATCGCGGCGGCTGCGCAGCTTGCGCTTCACTTCGACGAGATGACCCTGCGGGCCTTCGAGCGCGGGCCTGACCGCGTACTGCTCGGGATGGTTGGCGCAGAGGCGAGCGCGCAAAAGCTTGTTTACGCCTTCGAGATACGGCTTGATGACGGAAGCTTCGCCGCTGGCAATGCCCCATCCCATGCGCCATCCCGGGGCGAGGTAATTCTTGGACAGTCCGCCGAAAGTAATGACTGGCACATCGGACGCGACCGAGGCCATGGCAACATGGGGGTCGTCATCGATAATCAGCTTGTCGTAAATTTCATCGGCAAAGATGACCAGATTGTGTTGGCGGGCAAGCTCGGCGATCTGTTCAAGCGTCCTGCGCGTACAAACCGAGCCGGTTGGATTGTTGGGATTGATCAGCACAATCCCGCGCGTCCGCGGCGTGATTTTTTTCCTGATGTCGTCGAGATCGGGCTGCCAGCCGTCTTCTTCGTTCAGGTAATAAGTATTCAGTCCGATTTCGAACTTCGCCAGAACCGCGGAATAAAGCGGATAGTCGGGGCAGGGAGTCAGCAGGTTGTCGCCGGGATTGAGCAATGCGGCCAGGCAAATGTCGACCGTCTCGCTGACGCCGGAGGTGACGAAGACGTCCTGAATGTTGGCGATGCCCTTGCGGGCCGCCTCGCCGCGAATCGCCTCGAGCGCGGGCTTGATGCCGGAGGAAGGCGAGTAGCCGTTCTTGCCGTTACGCATGGCCTGATAGACGGCTTCGATCATGTGGGCGGGCGTCTGAAAATCAAAGTTGAGCGGGTCGCCGATATTGAGCGGCAGAATTCTGTGTCCCTGCCGAGCGACTTCGTCGGCGATGCAGGCCAGGTCGCGAATGGCGTAGCGGACGTTTTCCAGACGGGCGGCAGGGGCGATTTCACGGGCTTGCGATACGGGCATCATGAGGAGCGCTCGCTTTCCGTCTAGATTGTACAAGAGCTCGCTCGGCCGAAATGGCTGGACGTTTGCTGGACTGGGGCGGAAAAGAAATCGTGTTCGGAATAATCTGTCGTTCAGCGGCCCTTGAAATCGAACATGATGATCTCATTGCTTGACGACGCGGCGGGGACGTATTTCCATTTCTTCGCGGTCTTGACCGCGCTCTCGGCGAGAACCGGATTGCCGCCCAGGACCTCGACTTCGGCAACGGTTCCGTTTGCAAGCACCTTTACACTCAGGCGGACTAATCCGCCGATTCCGGCGTTCTTGAGGGTTATGGGATAGTCGGGCTTTTCGCTCCGAATGACCTTGCGACCGGAGTGCTCCTCGGACTGGGCTTGCACCGTAGAAACCGAGCCGAGCGCCAGGCAGAACACCAGCCACGCCAGCGTGAGCCTGACCAACGCGAGCCTGTTCCGATTGCCGCACCTGGTCCGAGAATCGGCACCGAAATCATTGGGCATCCGTGTATTCTCCGGGAGCGCCGAAAAGCGAATAAATACCCCGAGGGACTAATGGTAAGGCTTGCGAAAATCGAGCAGCAAGATTACGAATGGAGTCGTCCGATAGATTATGATCGGCGGTTGGCGAAGGGATGCGGCAAGAAGACCTTGTCCCCACCCACGAAGAACTGTGCGCTCGAGTCCAACGGAATCAATCACGGCCGAGGCGCCCAGAACTGCAGATCCCTCCCCTTTGGCTGCACTCAGGGTCGAAATGACAAAACGGAGAAAGACTATCTGCGCTCTCTGCGTCCTGTGCGGTTAAGAATTCTCTAATCGGCGCGGTCGATTTGCGCTTTCTGCAGTTTGTCGGAGTAATCGACGTACACGGCTTTCCACTCGGTGTAGAAATCAATCGCGCCGATGCCGCCCTCGCGGTGTCCGTTGCCGGTGGCCTTGGTGCCGCCGAAGGGCAGGTGTACTTCCGCACCGATGGTCGGAGCGTTGATGTAGGTGATCCCGGCCTCGAGGTCACGGACGGCGGCGAATGCCTTGTTCACGTCCTTCGTGTACAGAGACGACGATAGGCCGTATTCGATGTTGTTGGCGATGGCGATGGCATCATCGAGGCCGTCGCAGGGGATGATCGAAACCACCGGCCCGAAGATTTCCTCCTGGGCAATGCGCATCTTAGGATCGACTTCGGTGAAAACCGTGGGTTCGAGGAACCAGCCATGCTGGTATTCGCCCTGGTCAAGCCGGTTGCCGCCGGTGACCAGCTTTGCGCCTTCGGTCTTTCCGATCTCGATGTATTCCAAGTCGGTCTTGAGCTGGTTCTCGTTCACCGCCGGACCCATCTCGACGGTCTCATCGAGACCGTTGCCGACTTTGATGTTCTTCGCGCGCGCCACGAAGTGATCGACGAACTCGGTATAAACGCCTTTCTGCACGATGATGCGGCTGGTCGCGGTGCAGCGCTGTCCGGTGGTGCCGAAAGCGCCCCACAGACCGCCTTCGATGGCTAGGTCGAGGTTGGCGTCGTCGAGCACGATCATCGGATTCTTGCCGCCGAGTTCGAGCGAACAGTGCTTGAAACTCCTGGCCGCCGTCGCGCCCACGATTCTGCCGACCTCCGAAGATCCGGTGAGCGAGATGGCGCGAACCACGGGATGCTCGGTCAGCGGCGTGCCGACTTCCGCGCCGAAGCCAGTCACGATGTTGATGACACCTTTCGGAATGCCGGCATCGGTCAGCGCCTGCACCAGATTGAAGGTGGAGAGCGGAGTATCTTGCGCGGGCTTGATCACGCAGGTGTTGCCGCAGACGACGGCGGGCAACAGTTTCCACGAGGAGATGGCCATGGGGAAATTCCAGGGCGTGATCATGCCGCAGACGCCGATCGGCTGGCGGACGGCCATGGCGAACTTGTTGGGCAACTCTGAGGGCACGGTCGGGCCGAACAGGCGGCGTCCTTCGCCGGCGTTGTAGTAAGCGGCGTCAATGGCTTCCTGCACATCGCCGCGGGTCTCTTTCAGCACCTTGCCCATTTCGCGGGTCATGTCGCGGGCGTGGTCCTCTTTGCGCTCGATCAGGAGCTCGGCGGCGCGGAAGACCATCTCGGCGCGGCGGGGCGCGGGCACCAGACGCCATTTAGCGAACGCGCGCTTGGCCGCATCCACGGCGGCGTCCACATCTGCCTTATTCGAGCGCTGGAAGATGGCGACGACTTCGCGCGTGTCGGCGGGGTTGCGGTCTTCGAAAGTCCGTCCGCTGACGGACTCGACCCATTCGCCGTCAATGAAATTCTTGCAAACCTTGGTCTTGGTCGTGCCGCCCGCGATCGCCGGGCCGGTCAGGGTATCGGTCGCCATAGAAGCCTCCTGGGAATAGTGCGGAACACTCATGCTAACGCTCGAGGTGAGGACGGGCAAGCGAAGGGAGCACGGCGGACAGCGGATTATGTGCTCGCGCCACTGAGATACTTCGGGATTGCCGACGACGTACACGGAATCGGAGAGATCAGCGTGCCCTGCGGGATCCATGCCGCGCGACAGTCATCGCACTTAATCACGTTCTGGACAACACAGAACGCAAGAAATCCGGAGCGCGGGCTGCTCTTCCGCGCTCCGGCGCCGTCAGCCAGGAGACCAGCTGCGGTAAACCTGTTTCTTCTTGCGGGAAGCCGGCCAGAAAGTTTCCTGATGATCAGGTTCCCGAAAAGCTCGGGAAGGGCGAGTCCGCGCCATGGCTCGCCCGCCCTTCCCAGATGCAAGCTGAGTTACGGCGTGATCTTGATCACCGTGCCGCCACCATATTCGCCGCTGTAATTGCCGCCATAGGCACCCGTGGTGTAGATGTTGCCCTTCGTATCGAGTGCCACGCCGCCAAAGGGCGCGTATCCGTCCGGCTGTTGATCGAAGTTGTAGAGGGTAGTGAGGGTTCCGTCCGGAGCCAGCATGTACACGTTGCCTAGGTTCGTAGGGCCGCCATCCGACGTGGTGCCGTAGATGTTGCCCAGCTTGTCGAAGACCAAAGCCCCGTACAAGGGGTACAGCCCGTCCGTGCCGTTGAAGATGTGCAGGACGTTTTCTTTGCCGGCCTTCTTGCCCTTCGCCAGGGTGTACTCGAAGATCACGCCGCAGCCCCAAGTGCAGCCGGCGCCGCCTGACTGCGTCGTGCCATAAAGCTTGCCCCCCTTGTACACGAGAGCGCTCCGGGGTGTGCCACCGTCGGTCCCACCCGTGAAGTTGTAGAGGATGCTGTACTCGCCGGCAGCCGTGATTTCGTACAGGATGCCGTAGCCATAGGCGCCACCCCCTGGGGCCGCGCCATAGATGTTGCCCTTCGCGTCCAAGGCCACGCCGGAGTCGGGATCGTAGCCATCGCCACCGGCTTGGTCGAAGCTGTGGAGCGTGGTCAACGTGCCGTCCGGCGCCAGCTTAAACACGTTGCCATTGCCATAATAGCCGCCCAATGATGTGCCGTAGAGGTTGCCTGCCTTGTCGAAAACCAGAGTGCCATACTCTGGGTACGCCCCGTCTGTCCCTCCGCTGAACGCATAGAGGACGGTTTCGACGTACTTCTTACCACTCTTAGCGATCTCGTAAATGGTTCCGTATCCCTCGCCGTCGTATAAACCACCGCCGATGGTTGTGCCGTAGAGATTGCCTTTGTAAACAGCCACTCCCCCCAGTGGTTCCGTCCCGTCATAGGGTGGTTGGGTGTTGGCGGTGAATGTGTGCAGAATCGTCTCTTTGCCTGTCGTCGTGTTTACCGCGTACACGATGCCGTAGCCGGTGCTGCCGGGACCGGTACCGCCTTCCACAGTTGTGCCATAGAGCGTGGTGCCCTTCAGAACCGGGCCCGCATAAGGGTTGGCTCCGTCGGGGCTGCCGGTGAACTGGTGGAGCAGAGTTTCGGTTTGTGCCTGCGCCGGAATCGAAATTCCGGCCAATAGAACTACAGCGGCGAGCATGGTGAGCGCGATTGCGGCCATGCCCGAATACTTCACTTGCCGATAGATTGAATTCATATTAGGTCTCCTGGGAATCAGACTGCTTCTGTCGTTCTTGAGGAGATACGGTCGTACGTATCCGCGCCGACTTTGACGCTAAGGCTGGCGTGCGGTCAATGGTCTGGATGCAACGTGTGTGCGACGCGTTCGCAACGCGATAACATCCGTGCTTGCATAATGTTAGGGAGGCTTATTGTCCGGCGACGGAACTGGCGAGAGTGGTCCGAAAGTGCTAGTTCGAAGAGATTCGTCCGGGTGCTAAAATACTTCTTCTCCCCGCAAGCGCGTCGTCCTATGCCCTCTACACACGTGTCTCCGGCGGTTGTTCGCTTTGGTGTGTTCGAGGCCGACCTTCGTGCCCGAGAACTGCGCCGGAGCGGGGTCAGGGTTCGGATCCAGGACCTGCCGTTTCGCGCCCTGGCGGTTCTGCTGAGCCGCCCCAACGATGTCGTCAGCCGCGAAGAGTTACGCCAGGCGCTTTGGCCAGGCGATGTCTTTGTAGATTTCGACCGCGGCATCAGCAGCGCCGTCAAGCGCCTGCGCGACGCGTTAGGCGATGCCGCCGACAACCCAGTCTTCATTGAGACCGTTGAACGCCGCGGCTACCGCTGGATTAGTCCCATATCAAGTGCCGAGCCCTTTCCCGTGCCGGACCCAAGTTCTGATGGATTTCCATCTGCCCACGTCGAGGAAAGCGGAGACGCACCGGTTTTATCCGCGCCGCAACATTGGGCCACACGCAACCGCTGGATCATCGCAGCCGCAATGTTCGCCGTGGTCGCCGCGGCCTTAGTTTCCGTGATGCGCCGCGATGCCCGCGCATTCCGCCCGGGCTCCGTTCATTCCATCGCCGTGCTGCCCCTCGCGAACTTCTCCGGCGATCCCTCTCAGGACTACCTCGCCGAAGGCATGACTGATGAGCTGACCACGGACCTGGCCCGCATTTCCTCCCTGCGCGTCGTCTCACGAACCTCAGCGCAGTACTACCGGAACACCAACAAGTCGCTGCCCAAGATTGCCAATGAGCTCGATGTGGACGCAGTCGTAGAAGGATCAGTCAGAAAAGAAGGAGACATTGTCTCCGTCAACGTGCAGCTCGTTGATGCCCGCAACGACCGTCACCTCTGGGCCGACGTGCTGCGCAGGAACCTGGGCGGCGCCTCCTCGATGCGGGATGAACTGACCGAAGCCATCGCGCACCAGATTGGAGTGCAGCTCACGCCGCTGGAGAAACAATACTTCTCTGGACGCCATCCGATTGACCCCGCGTCGTACCAGGCCTATCTGCTCGGCCGCTACTACTGGAACAAGCGCACGCCCGACGCGCTCGCCAAAGCCGAGGGCTATTTTCAGGATGCCGTCAGCCGCGATCCTAAGAATGCTCTCGCCTTCGCCGGTCTTGCCGACACCTACGTGCTCGATGCGCTGTTCGCGATCAATATGCCACCGGACGAGGCAAGCCAGAAGGCTCGCGAGGCAGCACTGCATGCGATCGCGCTCGACGATTCGCTGGCCGAGGCTCACTGCTCCGCCGCCTACATTCGTTTCTTCAAGGATTGGGACTTCGCCGGCGCGGAGGCCGAGTTTCGCCGTGCCTTGCAACTGAATCCCAACTTCGCGACCGCCCATCAGTGGTATGCGGAAATGCTCACTGCGCTGGCACGCCACGACGACGCTATTGCGCAAATCCGTCAGGCTGAAGCGCTCGATCCCTTTGCCCCGGTCTTGCACCATGTGGCGGGACAAATCCTGCAGGACGCCCGGCAGTACCCTCAGGCCCTCGAAGAATATCGCAAGGCGGAAACCGAATCCGATTGGCCTTGGACCCACGTCGGTGCAGCACTTGCGTACCAACGCCTGGGAGAGTATGACCAGGCGCTGAAAGAACTGCACGCCGCGTCGAAGCTGAACTCAAGTCAGTTGGATCCAAGCGCCGTGGACGCGCTAGATCGTGCCTACGCGAAGTCCGGCGCACGCGGATTTTTTGCGCAATCCATCATCGCCTTCCGGGAGTATCCGCATCCCGCCTATTCCCGCGCGCTGGACTATGCGGCGCTGGGCGAAAGAGAAAAGGCCTTCCAGTCGCTGGAAGACGCCTACCGCAATCACGACCTCGATGTGCTTTCGCTCCAGTGTTCGCCCGAACTGGATGCTCTACGCTCCGATCCACGCTACCTGCGCCTCAAGCAGCGCATCGGCTTGCCCTAGGACCACGGTTTAACGTCCGCTCCCTGAACCTGAGCTGGGATGTCCAATTGGCTGGGGCGCTGCTTCCGGGTGATCACTTTCGTAACCCTTTTACCTCATGACCCAAGTTTGTATCCATCTCAGCAGAGATATGATGGTCACAATGAGAGAGATATCTCGTACTCTCAAGATTTTGCCGTGAGGTTGGCACGGGCTCGTGTCGAATAAAAATAAGCCGGGAGTCTACGTCGCCTGGAAGACGGTGACGTATCGCAGCGTGATCATGGCGCTGGTCGGAGCGGCGTTGATCTTTTTCGCTGTCATGCACGAGGCGTTTCCGAAATTCACCGACTCGACGGTGAAGGCAGCTGAAAATCTTTCCACCGGCTTGCTGGAAAAAGTTGCGGGTCTGGCGCCTCCGCTCAAGGGGCCGTCGGCCGCGGTTTCGCAGCAGGCGCACTTCACCGCGCTCGATGGCACGATCCGCGTAAGGAAAGGAAACGGTAACAGCTGGATTAACGCCGACTACAACGTGCCGCTGGAAAAGGGCGACGTGGTGCAGACGGGCGCCGAAGGCATGGCGAAGATTGTTTTCAACGACGGCACCAACTACACCGTGAAACAGGATTCGTTGATCGTCATCGAAGAGAACTCGGCCAACGAGCAGCAACAAACCAGCGTGTCGGTGGCGGTCACGACCGGCACGGTGGACCTGACGACGGCGACCTATGTTCAGGGTTCGAAGTCGCAGGTGATTGTCGCGGGCGCGAAAGCATCGCTGGCTCCGGATTCGTCGGCCATGGTGCACAATAATCCCAGGGACGATCAGCATGAAATTCTGGTCAAGAAAGGCAGCGGCGAAGTCGAACGCAATGGAGAAGTGGCCCACCTGTCGCCCTGGGAAAAGGTGAGTTTCCAGAGCGAATCGAAAACCATGGAACGGGCCACGGAAATCGGTCCGCCAGTGCCCATTACGCCGGGCAACATGATGCCGGTTTTCATCAACGCGGGGGAGAAGTCGAAGGAAGTGGAGTTTGCCTGGACGCCCATGGCGAACGCCGCCGGATACCGGCTGCGCATTTCGCACAATCCGTATTTTTCGTCATTGTTGCTGGACAAGAAAGTGGGAGCGCCGAGTGTGGTAGTGACCGGTCTGCCGGTCGGGCCTTATTATTGGTCGATCCAGTCTTACGATGCGGCCGGCAAGGAATCGGTGGAAAGCGAAAAGAATCGCTTTACGATCATTGTCAAGGCCAAGGAAAAAATAGAGCTGTCGCTTGAAATCGATCCTCTGATCCAGCACGGGCACGTGATCGAAGTGACGGGCAAGACCGAGGCGGGAGCGCGCGTCATGGTAAACGGCAGGGAAGTGCCGATCGTTGGCGACGATGGTACGTTCCACTATTTCACGCCGCCCTTGCCGAACGGGGAGAACCTGGTCACGATCACGGCGCAGAATTCGAAAGGCGGGGTAAAAACGCATCAGGAGAAGGTGGTAATTGAGTAGAGGATTCGATTTTTGGAAGGTTCGGAACAACCGGGTGCCCAGATGACAAGCAGTTCTCCTGAACATCCAAGTAGAATAGAAGAAGCCAGCGGAGAGCGACTCGTACGGAAACCGACGAAGGCCCGGGTTCCAGGGGCGAGACGAATTCCCGGAAGAGAGAAGTATTGCCATGTCAAACAACGGTTTTCATAAAAACGGCTCATCGCGCTCGCACAGTCTACGTTCGCTGTTCAGCATGTTTTCGAGCGACCTCGCCATCGATCTCGGGACGGCCAACACGCTGGTGTACGCGCGCGGCAAGGGCATCGTGGTCAACGAGCCTTCGATCGTGGCCATCAACAAGAACACCGGCGAAGTGGAAGCGGTGGGCAAAGAAGCCAAGGAGATGCTGGGACGCACGCCCGGCAACATCGTGGCCATCAAGCCGATGAAAGACGGCGTCATCGCCGATTTCAAGGTCACCGAGAAGATGCTGAACTACTTCATCCAGAAGGCGCACAACCGCAAGATGCTGGTGCATCCGCGGATCGTGATCGGCGTGCCTTCGGAAATCACGCAGGTGGAAAAGCGCGCGGTGATGGATTCCGCCTATCGCGCCAAGGCCAGTGAAGTGCATCTCGTGGAGCAGGCGATGGTGGCGGCCATTGGCGCGGGGTTGCCGATTACCGAGCCCAGCGGCAACATGGTCGTCGACATCGGCGGTGGCACCACCGACATCGCGGTCATCTCGCTCAGCGGCATCGTTTATTCTCGTTCCGTGCGCATGGCCGGCAACCAGATGGACGAGGCCATCATGAACTACCTGAAGCGGAAATATAACCTGCTGATCGGTGAGCGCACCGCCGAGCAGATCAAGATCGAAATCGGCTCCGCGTATCCGCTCGACAAGCCGCTGACCATGGAAATCAAAGGCCGCAACCTGATCGAAGGCGTGCCCAAGACGATCACGGTGGACGACAGCGAAATTCGTGAATCATTGAGCGAGTGCGTTTCGACGATTATGAATGCGATTCGTGTCGCGCTCGAACGCACGCCGCCGGAACTCTCCGCCGATATCAGCGACCGCGGCATCGTGCTGACCGGCGGCGGCGCGCTGATCAAGAACCTCGACAAGCGCATCCGCGAGGAAACGGGATTGCCGGTCTCGATCGCCGACGATCCGCTGTGCAGCGTGGTGCTGGGCACGGGCAAGATGCTCTCGGACTTCAAGCTGCTGCGTAAGATTTCGATCGAATAGAGAAAGACAGTTGTCAGTTGCCGGTTGCCAGTTGCCAGTTAAGACCCCGGGGAAATAGGCTCGTTTGTAGTGGTGCTGACCACACGCAACTGATCACCGGCCACCGACAACCACACAAACTGGCCACTGGCCACTGGCAACTGATGTTATGGATGTCCTCGGACGCTACCGCAACCTGATCGTGCTGGTGGGAGTGTTATTCGCCCAGATACTCGGGTTGGCCGTGCAGGTCAATGTCAAAAGGACAACCGACAGCGAACCTACGCGCCTGATCCGCGTTTGGGCAGTGGGAATGGTGACTCCTCTGGAAAAGGGGCTGGTGTGGGTGCAAACCTCCAGCGGCAACGCCTGGCACGACTATTTCTACCTGCGCGGAGTGCGAGCCGAGAACCGCGACCTCAAGCAGCAGATTGAGCGCATGAGTCTGGAGCGGGTGCGGATGAGCCAGGACGCCGATCAGGCGCGGCGGCTGCAGGCGTTGCTCGCCTTCAAGGAACAGTTCATCTCGCAAACCATGGCGGCGCAAGTCATCGGATCGAGTGGCAGCGAGTTGTCGCGCTCGGTCTACATCGACAAGGGTGAGAGCGACGGCATCAAGCCCGACATGGCGGTCATCACCGCCGACGGCATTGTGGGCAAGGTGCTGCGAGTGTACGGCTCCACTTCGCTGGTGCTGTTGATCGACGACCAGACCAGTGGAGTGGGCGCGCTCCTCGACAAAACGCGGCTGCAAGGCATACTGCGCGGCACGCCGTCGGGCGAAGTGGTGCTCGAAAAAGTGATGAGCGACGAAAACGTGCCCCCCGGAGAAATGGTCCTTACCAGTGGCGGAGATGGCATTTTCCCCAAGGGCCTGCTGGTGGGCAGGGTGACGAAGGTTTCGCAGGGCAGTGACCTCTTTCTCAACATTCATGTGCGTCCCGCGGCCGATCTAAGCAAACTGGAAGAAGTGCTCGTTGTAACAAAGATCGATGAAAGACAGGCCGAGCCCGATCAGACGGGCGCAGCGCGAGCCGTCGATATCCTGGCCGAGCGCCTGCCGGGCGTTCCTTCCAAGCCGGAAAATGCGGAGAAAGCCGGCATGCCGAGCACTGCCGCGCCGGGGGCCGTCGCACCAACGACCACCGGCTCGGATGCCAAGCCCAAAGCCGTGTCCTCAGAAGCCCCGGGCGCGAGCGGCGCGCCCGCCGCGCGAAAGACGGCGAGCTCCGCATCTTCTTCCGGAACTTCCTCCGGGAATTCTGCCGGGGCATCTTCCGCAACTCGGGCAACCGCAAGCGGAATCCCTGCTACGAAAGCCCCTCCCCAACCCGTGAAGGCCGCGGTCGAACCCAAACCGCAACCCGCCGTCGAGGATAGTCCGCACTAACGTGGCCATTACTTACACATCGGGAGAGCAGGTTGAGGTTTACCGCTTCAGTATTCCAGCGACGGTTCTGATTCCGCTGGCCGCCGTTTTCCTGCAAGCGTGGCTGCCGCTGCGCTTTCGTTTTTTCACGATCTTCGATCTTCCGCTGCTGGTCACCATCGGTTTCGCGACGGCGCGGCGCAGTCCGCTGGCGGGCTTGCTGACGGGCGGCTTGATCGGCATTCTGCAAGACGCACTGACGCATCATCCCATCGGGCTCTACGGAATTTCGCTGACGGTGGTGGGATTCGGCGCGTCCTCGCTGGGCATCAAGCTGGACGTGGAACATGCCGGCGCTCGTTTCCTGCTTACGATTTTCTTCTACGTGGTGCACGAGGTTGTCTACTTCACGATTGCCCGCGGCCTGGTCGGGTTGCACATGGCGTGGAGTTGGCCGCACGAACTCCTGTCGGGCATGGCGAATGCGCTGCTGGGTGTCTTCGTCTTCATGCTGCTCGACCGCGTCAAGCAGCGAACGTAGCGTAGAGACGGGGCTTGCCCCGTCTCCTGTGTGCTGTGCCCCCAATGTCGCGTTCGGCCAGAGACGCGGCAAGCCGCGTCTCTACGGGAGATTCTTCATCACCGTCGAAATGGCAACCGCCAGCGCAGCCGCAGCCAGTGTGGAGATGAGATTCACGGTTTGATTGCCGATCCAGCCGCGGCGTTGCAGCGTGGCGCCGAGAAGGCTGTCGATGAGCATTCCGGTGAACCCGGCGGTCAGCGGAATCCAGAGCTGAGTCGGAAGAATCAAGCCGCCCATGGTTGCGACCGCCGCAATCACCATGCCCGCTGCCATGCCGGCGACGCTTCCTTGAATCGTGATGCCGCCGTCGGTGCCCGCTGGGACGCGTTCCCAGGTCGTGATCAAGCGCGCGTTAGGGCCGCGGTATTGCCCAATTTCGCTGGCCACGGTGTCCGTCGCTGCTTCGGTTAGAGCCGACATCGCCGCGACCAACCAAACCCGATTCCCGGTGGCGCTGAAAACAACCGAGCCGAGCGCAGCCGCTGCCAGATTGGCCAGGACTTGCCACGCGTCCCGGCCTTCGCGGCGCTCAGCCAGTCCCAGCGCCAGCTTACGGCGGTATCCCAGGCGGGTGGATATCCAGGTCATTACAAACAACGCTGCGAGCGCGGCGAAAGCGGTTGGGCCGGCGCCGGCAAAAAGCAGGAAACAGGCGAGACCGCCCGCCACAGCCCCGGATCGATTGACGCCGCGCAGGGCGCGCGCCAGCACGGCGAACCCCAGCGTCACCGCCGCAGCGATTGCCAACCGCTCCGGGGACGACGCCCAGCCATGGGCTAAAAAAGGGGTCAACATGGTTAGAGGCAGCCTTCGGCTATCAGCGATCAGCTGTCGGCTATCAGTAGAATCTCACGTTCCTGAAAACTGATGGCTGACAGCTGACGGCTGGATTGCAGGAGCCGCGTTCGATAACACTATATTCGGTATCCGCAGGCAACGGACCGCGTCATCTAGTGCTTGGCCTTTGGATTCGCCCCGTAATCTGGCGGGCGCAAACGCACCTATTTAGGTTACACTTCTGTACGCTTGGGTGGATTTTGATTTTGTGGTGCGCGGCTCGCCGCGTCTGCACAGACGAGGCAAGCCTCGTCTCTACCGGGGAGTGAAACCAATGGCGGCCTCAGTCTGGTCTGGTTATCTAACGTTCGGATTAATCTCGATGCCGGTGCGTCTGTTCTCGGGCGCGCGCAGCAGCGGCATCTCCTTCAACCAGCTTCACCGCACGGACCACCATCGAGTGAAGCAGCAGCTCATTTGCCCGGCCGACAATCAGGTCCTCGAGCGCAGCGATATCGTCAAGGGCTATGAGTATCGCAAAGACGAGTACGTCATCATCGATCCCGAAGAGATCAAGAAGATCGAGCCCAAGACGGCGAAGACGATGGAGATCCTGGAATTCGTTAAGTCGAGCGAAGTGGATCCGGTGTACTTCGAGTCGTCGTATTACATGGTTCCGGAAGAAGCGGGACGGCGTCCTTATGCGCTGCTGACCAAGGCGCTGGAGGAAAGCGAATTTGTCGCCATCGCGAAACTGACCATGCACAACCGCGAATACACGGTTTTTCTGCGCCCGCATAAAGGTGGAATGATGCTGCACACCATGTACTATGCGGAGGAAGTGCGCGAGGTCGAGAGCTTTGGCGCTCCCGAGGTAGAAATTAAAGAGGCCGAAATCAAGGTTGCGCATCAGCTCATTGAAGCGCTGGCGGGCGAGTGGGACCCGGAGAAATATCACGATACCTTTCAGGAAAATCTGAAGAAGCTGATCGAGGCGAAGCTGGAGGGCGGGGAAGTCCAGGCCGCCGAGCAACCAAAGAGGCTGGCCCCGGTGGTGGATCTGATGGCGGCGCTCAAGGAAAGCCTGGCCCAGACGAAGAAGCCGGCCGGGTCGGAAAAGGTTACGGAGATGCCAGCCGCGAGCCAAGCGAAAGTACGCCGCGGGCGCGGGTGAATCCCCACCGTAGAGACGCGGCTTACCGCGTCTCCTGCGTGTGACGTCACAAATGCCGCGTTCCCAATGCCGCGTTCAAACCGAGACGCGGCCAGCCGCGCCTCTACAGAACGTGTCGAATATTGCGACCTGCAACCTGCCGCCCGGCAACCAAACTTGCCTCTATCCGCTTCTCACCAAAGCGGGCGGGTTGAGCCCTGGTTGAGCCCCACTTGATTTCCCCTCTCGACCCGGTTCCCGATACAATATCCGTTTCCGCGTAACACTGACTTTTTTCCATGGAGTTTGAATGAAGCGGTTTCTTTGGCTGGGGTTCGTGCTGTTTCTTTATGTGATGTGTGCCGCATGCGGCGAAACTTTCCGCCCGATTATCATCCCGAATCCTCCAACGTTCCCCAATCCGGCGGCGGCCCACACCGTGGTGTCGATCAACGATAGCGGAACCGTCGTGCCCGGCAGCGCCATGGTGATCAATGTCTCCGGCAACACCGACGTGAGCGTCGCCGATGTGGGCCTCGCTCCCGTCTATGCGGTGCAGCAAAGCGCCAGCGGAATCTTGGTCGTCAACCATTCCGTGACGGGCGCGGCGGCCGATTCCCTTACCAGGCTGAACTTCAGCAGTACGGTCATTGCCAACACCAGCACCATCAGCCTGCCGCCGAATTCCGCGCCAAACTTCGTTGCGGTTGCCCCGTCGGCTGCGACCGCGTATGTGACACTGCCGAACTACGCTCCTCCTTCGGTGGGTGTGGTCAGCACCCTGAGCGGCGCTATGGTGAACACAATCACGGTCGGAAACAATCCGGACGCCATAGGCGTTACGCCCGACAACAGCAAGCTTTACGTGGCGAACCAAGGCGACAGCACGATCAGCGGGTTCAACACAGTGGACCGGTCGCAGCGGGCGGGTTCGCCCGTGACCACATCTTCGCCCCCCATCTGGTTGTCGGCGCGTTCCGACAGCCAGGCGGTGTACGTGCTGGAGGAAGACGGCACGCTGGCTTCCCTAAGCACAGTTTCGACCGCTGGCCCCGACACTCTGACCGAGTACCCGGCGCTCGCTGTGCCCGGCGCTACCACAATGACCTACGACCCCAATCTGAACCGGCTTTATATTCCCGGTGGACAGGAAATGGAAATCGTCGATGTTTCGCAATCTCAACCGCAGCTTATAGCGACGATTCCCATCCCGCAGTTTACCCTGCTTAATCTTCCACCAATGCCCGCTACTGCGACCGCCGCCGCGGCCCTGCCCGACGGAAGCCGTGCGTACGTTGCCTCATATGCTGCGCTACCCAGCCAATTGAATATCTCCTCTGTCTCGGGAGATGGAACCACCGGCACTTACGCCTACACCTTGACGGCAGGGTATCCCCTGAACCCAGGGGTGACAATCAATGTCACCGGCATGCCGGCTGCAGACATGGGATTCGACGGAACGTTCATTGTCGAGGCGATTGTGAGCGGCACGAGTACTTGCCCGGGCACGTGTTTCCAGGCGCCCAACACCACGATCCTCGCCTCGACTCCCGTGTCAGCTTCGGGCACGGGCAGCAACATTTTCCCGCAGGTCACGTCGGTTTGGGCGACGTCGAATACGATCAAGACTACCGCTGCCGTCCCCGGCTTTCCGGACGCGACGAACCCGAATTACGCGAATGGCCTGTATTACGTTCCGGTCTGCGCCACCACCCGTTTTCGTTTCATGATGGCGGCCGGCGGCGACAGTTCCCGCGCGTACCTGTCCAGTTGCGATGGAGGCAATGTCAACATCATCGATACCTCCAGCGACACCTATATCCTGAATCTGCCGACCCCGGTCAGCTCGCGCCCGCCGATTCCACCGAACCCGCAGAACCCGCCGCAGAATCCAGTTTTTCTGATCGCCGGTCCGTAGCCTGGTGTCCTGAAGTTCGTGGCGCAAATCCACAATGTGAGAGCATGCAGCGATTTTCGCGTTGATAGGGTTGGATGAGTTGAGGTGTCGAGCGACTAACGACCAACGACCGAGTCTCTATCCCGCGACTGCAACATGTTCCACCGCCGGACGGCGGTGGTGGCGCAGCGCCACGTTCATGAAGACGTTTCCACTGGACGTATTGAAGCACATCACCAGGGCTTCGGTGTCTTCACTGCTTTTGCTGCCCTGCTCGGACGTGTGCAGGGTAGGGGGGCGGACGTGAAAATGAAATCCCTGGTCGTTGAGCGATGTGACGGCGCTGCCAATGATCTGGTTGGCCAGCTCCAGGACCGCCTCGCGCACCAGATCCTCGTCAGTCTCGGACACTTCGACGCCGGCCAGACGGCTGGCGAGTTGCAGCGCCGCTTCCGTGTCCACATCGAAAATGATCCGCCCTTCGATCTCGCCCGTGAGGATAACCGCGGCGGCGACCCCCTTCCGCCGGTACGCCTCTTCTTCCATGCTCAGGTTCTCGATGGAAATGGACGCCTCCAGCGCCTGTGCCAGGACGGCGTCAGTCGAGTTGATGAAAGGCTGAATCAGGTCCATCCGCATGACTAGGCTCCAGCTCCGGCGCCTGCGCCGTGCACCGTCGTTCCATCGTCACGCATCACGTACTTGATGACTTCATAGAGAACTTCTGGTTTGACCGGTTTTTGCACGAAGTGGCGGGCACCCCGCTGCAAGGCGGCCACGATGTTCTCCTGGTAGCCGACCGACGACACCATTACGATGCGGGCGTTGGGATGGTCGCGCACGATCTTCTCCGCCGCCTCGATGCCTTCCATCTGCGGCATGGTGATATCCATCAGAACGATGTCGGGGTTGAGCCGTTCGTACTCGCTGATCGCCGAAACTCCGTCGCCCGCCTCGCCGATTACCTGTCCCCCGAAGGTTTCGATCATCCGGGCCAGGTTCTTGCGGGCGAACACGGAGTCATCCACGATCAGATAACGCACCGGCTGTCCGTCTTCGCTCCGTTTTACGGGCGCAAACTTTTCCATGGCACTCCTCCCCAACTATCACTTAATCACGATCTACGCACTTTCGATAGATAACTCTAGTTACTTCCGGTACTGCTTGCCCTCTTGACGTCGGCGGTGTCCCCCCGGCTGCGGTTGGGCGCGCATTGTGCCTGCAAAATACTGGGCATATCCTGGAGGTCCGCTATGCGCATCGCGTAGCCGCGCTCGATGGCCGCCTTGGGCATGCCGAAAACCGCGCATGTCTGCTGGCTCTGCGCCACCGTGACTCCCCCGGCCGCCCGGATCTCTCCCATGCCGAACGCCCCGTCTTCTCCCATGCCCGTCATCAACAGGGCCATGGCTTGCGGACCAAATTCCTCGGCTACGCTGCGGAACAGCACGTCCACCGAAGGACGGTGCCCATTCACCGGGGCTTCCTCCACCAGCACCGCCACGTTGCCCAGCGGCAATTTCCTCACTTTCATGTGCCGGTTGCCCGGACAAATCAGCGCTCGCCCGGCCACCAGCAAGTCGCCGGATTGCGCTTCCTTCACCCGGATGGGGCAGCTCTCGTCCAATCGCTTGGCGAACAGTTCCGTGAACCCTTCCGGCATGTGCTGCACCACCAGGAGGCTGCCCGAAAATTCCGCCGGCAGTTTCGAAAAAAGATATTGCAAGGCGTTTGGACCGCCCGTGGAAACGCCGATGGCGACGATGTGCGTCGGTGCGACCGGCCGCAGCTTGCTAGGCTGCTGACCGTGTGTTTCCCCCGGCAGGAACTGCGTGTGCACTCCCGCGCTCTGCGCCGCGGCGTGGATCTTCTTGATCAACTCGTCGGCAATTTCGGGCATGCGCGCGGAAACATCCCGCGGCTTGGCCACGAAATCGAACGCGCCGAGCGCCAGCGCCTTGAGCGTGATCGACGCCCCGGCTGTGCTATGCGAGCTGACCACGATGACCGGCGGCCGCCCGTGCCGCATGATTGCTTTCAAAGTATCGATCCCGTTCATTCCGGGCATTTCCAAGTCGAGCGTCACCACTTGCGGCGACAATTCCCCGATTTTCTTCAACGCAAAATGGCCGTCCATTGCTGTGCCCACCACCTCGATCGAGTTATCCCGTTCGAGGATATTGGGAATCAGCTTGCGCATCAGAGCCGAGTCATCCACCACCAGGACCCGCACCGGATCTTTCATGACTGGCCCCCTGCCGTGCCGCGTGCCCGCATCTCACCAGTCTGGAGCCCGCTACCGCTCGTCCCTGCCTTTACGACGCTCGACAGCAGACCCGCCATCCGCGTGCCGGTTGCATCCGTCCGTCCGCGCGTGAAGCGATCCATCAGGGCGATCATGTTCAGGATGAGAACCACCCGCCCATCCCCCAGAATCGAAGCCCCACTCACCAGGTCGGTTGTGATCGACTGGTCGTCGAGCGCTTTGATGACCAGTTCGTCTTCGCCTTCCAGTTCGTCGACAATAACACCGAACTTGCGGTCTCCGCTGTTGATCACCAGCACGAAGACCTTGCGTCGCGCCGCTTCCGGCCCGCTCGGCGGCTGCGCGCCCAGGCGCAAAAGCGGCAACACGTCGTTGCGCAGTTGCAGCACGTCATAGTGCTCCACCTGATGGATCTCCTCTTCCACCGTGCGCGCGATCTCCGCCACCGCGTTCAGCGGCAGGGCGTAGAGCCGCTGGTCTACCCGGAACATCAACGCCCTGATAATGGCCAGCGTCAGCGGAAGCCGCAGACGGAAGGTTGTGCCTCGTCCCAGCGCAGTTTCGATCTGCACCGTTCCCTTCAGGCGTCCCAGCACGCTCTGCACTACATCCAATCCCACGCCACGGCCGGAGAGTTCGGTGATTTCTTCCGCCGTGGAGAATCCCGGCTGCAGGATCAGATCCAGAGTCTCCGCCTCGGTGAGACGCGCTGCCTGGTCGGCGTTCAGCAATCCCTGAGACAGGGCGCGCTGCCTTACTTTTTCCGGATCGATGCCGCGCCCGTCGTCGGAGACCTCGATGACCACCTGATTTCCCTGGTGATAAGCGCCCAGCCGCAATGTCCCCTGCGGCCGCTTGCTGGCGCGAACCCGCTCCTCGGCGGTCTCGATGCCATGGCCGACCGCATTGCGCACCATGTGGGTCAGCGGCTCGGCGATCGCATCCAGAATGCTTTTGTCGAGATCGGTTTGCCCACCCCTGACCACCAGCGCGACTTCTTTCCCGCACTGCAGCCCAACGTCCCGCACAATGCGCGGGAAGCGGCGGAACAACTGGTCGACCGGCACCATGCGAATCTTCATGACCGAGTGCTGCAGGTCATTCAAAACCCGCCCTTGGAACGCCATGGCATCGGCGAACTTTCCCCGCAAGACATCTTTCGGGAAGCGTTGTCCAAATTCCAACAGCGTCTGCTGCAACATCGATTTCGCCAGAATCAGTTCACCGACCAGATTGAGTACGCTGTCGATTTTTTCCGCATCCACGCGCAGCAGGTTGTCGGGGCCACTCGGTGCCGCGGACGCCACCGCTGCCGGTTCCCCGGTCGACGGCGCGTCATTTTCAGCAAGGCCGGCAGCGACGCCGGCAGTGACCTCGGCCGCCGCAGGCGGTGCGACTTCGTTCTGGCATGCGGAACCGGCAGCGGAAGCCGGCGTAGGCGGGTGCGACGGCGCTTCGGCGCGCAGGGGCGTGACTCGGACCTTCAGCGCGATCGTTGGAATACTGCACTTCACTCGGATCTGCTCCGCCGGTTTTTCCGATGCAAGCGCCGCTTCGATGCGCTCTATGGGATCGAGGCTGCCTTCGAGCGGATAGAGAGCCAGGACCTCGCCCAATCCTGCCAGGGCCAACTGGAGCATCTGACGCGCGGCGATGGGCATGCCGCATTGTGGGTCCACCTGTACCACCACGTAATGAACCCGCTTGCCCTCTGCCACTGCCCGGGCGATCGCCAGTTGCTCGTATTCCGACCAGCGGCTGGGTTTCGCGGCGGCTTTCCTTGTCCTATTTTTTGCTTTGACCGCGCCGCCCGGCGCCGGATGTGCCAGACGGGCGATGTCCGCCCGCAAAGACTGGATGCTGGGAAGTTTCGTCCCCTTTCGATACGCTTGCAGCAAGGCCGCAAACACGTCGGCCGCGCGCAAAGCGATCTCGGGAACCGAAGCCGCCGCGGTGTTCCCGAGCGTCAGCACGTCCTCGAACTCATGGCACAGTTCGCTGAGTTCCCGAAAACCGCAGGCGGCCGCGTCCCCCTTCAGCGTATGCACGGTCCGCCGCAGGCTGCGGGCGGTCTCGGCATCGCCTGGCGATTTCTCCAACTGCATCGCTTCGTCGTTCAGCTTCTGGACGAGTTCCCCCGCGGTTTCGAAGAACAGCTGGCGGAGTTCGGTCATCCGGTCCTCGGGGGGGACGGTCACACCGGCACCTCGACTCGCTGGTACGCGGTGCCGCTGTTGCGATGCACCATCTGAAATTTTTCCGTCAGCCCCAGCAGACTTTCGGCGTGGCCGACAAACAGATATCCCTGGGAATTCAAGCAACGATAAAACTTCTCCACCAGCCGCTTCTGTTCGGCTTCGTCAAAATACATCATCACGTTGCGGCAGAAAATGATGTCGTTGCGCTGCGGCAGGTATTCGGTCTTCAGATTGTGAAAGTCGAAGTGCACCAGTTCCTTGACGCTCTTCTTCACGGCGTAGCGGTCGCCCAGTTTGTCGAAGTAGCGCAAGCGGTAGCCATAGTCGACTCCCGACATCTGGTGCTCGCTATAGGAGGCCTCCTGGGCGGCGCGCAGCACCGTATAGTTGAGGTCGCTGGCCAGGATCTCCACCCGCCAGGGCGCGGGTACCAGCGGCTTCGGAACCGGCGATTCGAACGGCAGAGGATTGCGCAGATAGTAGTACGACAGGGCATCGGCCACCAGCATGGCCAAGGTGTAGGGTTCCTGTCCCGTGGAACAACCCGCGCTCCAGATTCTTAAGCTGTAGTCGCGGTGCTCCTGCTTGCGCCGCAGAATATCCTCCATCGTGTCCCGCTGAAACAGTTCCAGTTGCGCCTTGTTCCGGAAGAAGCTGGTCTCATTGACCGTGAGGTTTTCCAGCAGGCACGACAGCTCTTGTTTTCCGGGCTGGCTGATGAGCAGGCGGTAGTAGCTGTAGAACGAATCCAGATGGCACTCCTTCAGCCGGCGCAGCAATCGGTCCTGGAGGAAGGAAGTGCGCCGATCGTCGAAGTGCATGCCGCACTCCTGGTAGACCAGGGTTTGCAGGAGTTTCAATTCCGCGTCGGTGAGTGCGGGCGTTTCGCTCGTGTTCATGTGGGATTCGTTCCTCTTGCTATTTCCCGGCCGAGGCGCTCTTTATTCCTGTCCCCGTTCCTGTCCCCGCCTTGGCTCCCGCTTTGCCACTGCCGGCCGCCGCCGGTTTTTCCGCCAGCCTTTCTGTCGACGCTTCGCTGCCAATCTCGCGCGCCGCCAACACCTTGCTGATATCCAGCAGAATGATCAGCCGTCCCTGGTACTTGCCGAGACCGGTCACGCAGTCCAATCCGCCTTCCTGCATCATGGCGGGCGCGGCTTCGATTTCGCTCTCGGAAATTTTCAGAACCTCCGACGCCGAGTCCACAATCATGCCCGCCAGCCGGCCGCGGTGTTCCACGACCAGAATGCGGCTGCGCCGGTCGAGTGCGGTGGACGGCTTCCCGAACCGCTTCCGCAGATCCACCACCGAGACGATCTTTCCGCGCAGGTTGATCACCCCTTCCAGATAATCGGGAGCGTCGGGTACCGCGGTGATCTCGGGCACGCGGACGATTTCATGCAGCGATGTGATGGGTACGCCGTAGGTCTCACGGCCTACGCGGAAGCCCACGATGTGTATTTCCCGGCTCATGATTGGAATTCCCTCAATGAGATCCCGCCGCCGCGGTCCGGGCTGCGTTCCCATGTCCCGGCGTGCTGTCGCTCGTCCTGTCCTCCGACCGCAACGCAAAACGGTCCATCGAATCCAGCAGGCCCCGCGACATCTTTGACATCTGATCGGAGGAAGCGGCCAGTTCGGTGGAACCCGACGTGTTGGACTGCACCAGCTCGCGCATGCGCTCCATGGCCTGCACCACCGCCTGCGCTCCGGATGCCTGTTCTTCCACCGCCGAGTTGATCTCGTGCGTGATTTCGTTCAAGCGCGTGGTGGCGCGCGCGATCTGCGCCGAGCCGTGCGACTGCTCGTTGGTGGCCGCCCCGATTTCCTGCGCGAACTTGTACACCTCGGTCACCACGTTTGAAATTTTGCGCAGCGCCGCATTCAGCTCCTGTCCCAGATTCAGCCCTTCGTTCACGATGGTCGTGCTCTTCTCCATGTTTTCCACCGCTTTGCGAGCTTCCTTCTGGATGCTCCCGATCAACTCGGAAATCTCTTTCGTCGACTGCGCCGATTTCTCCGCCAGCTTCCGGACTTCGTCCGCCACCACCGCGAATCCCAGCCCGTGCTCGCCCGCACGGGCCGCTTCGATGGCGGCATTCAAGGCCAGCAGGTTGGTCTGCTCCGCCAGATCGTCGATCACTTCGACGATCTTGCCGATGTTGTCCGCACGCGTGCCCAGCGCGTCAATGATCTCGCCCGAAGAGCGGATCGTGGTGTTGATCCGGTTCAGGCCGTCGGTGGTCTTTTCCATGGTGCCGATGCCGCCGTGCACCTCTTCCCGCGAACGGTTCGAGATATCGAGCAGAACCTTGGCCGTATCCGCGACCCGCTGGATCGAGGTCACCATCTCGTCGATGGACGCCGAGGTTTCGCTGACGCTCGAAGCCTGCGTCTGCGTGCTCTTCACCATGTTCTGCACGTTCACGCTCATCTCGTGCATCGTGCTCGTCACTTCATCGATCGCCGAAGAAGTCTGCAGGCTGTTCCTGGCCGACTCGTCGGAAGCGCTGGCCACCTGGGTGGACGCGCTGGCCACCTGCGAGGCCGCATCCCGCACGTTGCGCACCATCCCGCGCAGGCCTTCCAGCATCCGCGTAAATGCGTTCGCCAGCGTGTCGTTGGCCGAGCGCGGACGGACTTCGACCGCCAGGTTGCCCCCGGCGATGGCTTCGGAAACCGTCGCCATTTCCCTCAAGTACTTCACCATGGAATCGAAAGTCCTGGCCAGTTGCCCGATCTCATCCTTACCGTGAACGTCAATATTGTGTTCCAGATCCCCGGACTGCCCGATCTGATCGGCCACGTGAATCAGCCGGCTCAGCGGGCCCGTGATCCCGGTAGCGGTCCGGTAAGCAATGACCACCCCCAGACCCAGAGCGACCAGGGAACTGAGCACCGCCATCAGAATCGTCCAGGTGGCTGCGCTTTCGTCATTACTCCGCCGCTTGTCCAGTTGTTGACGGTTCTCCCGGTCGATATCGTCCAGAACGTCGCTCGAACGCGCGACCCAGGAGTTCGGATCCTTTTGCAGATAGAAAATCTGCAGTTCGGCCACGGTTGCGTTGCCGCTGTCCACCGCCCGCCGCTTGTCCACCAGCGGGTTGGCGAACTCGTTGCCCCAAGCCTGTTCCAGCCCCTGCACTTTTTCCAGACCGCTTCGCTGCTCCGGGGAATTCGCCATTCCCTGGGCGTGGCGAAGGGCGTCACTCAACTGGTGTTCGCCGCCACTCATTTTCTCCACGTCCCGGGTGTCCCCGCTGAGCAGGTAGTTCTGCAGGTGAAGCCGGTTCTGCATCATCAGGAAGCGGACCGAAGAAGTAGCCTCGGTCATGTCGATCGAACTCTGCGCCGCCGCCTTGGCCTCATGCTCGCGCTGCACCGCGATCAGGTTGATCGCCAGAAGAACCAGAACCGTCGCCAGAATGATGCCGAAACTCCAGTACAACTTTTTCTCGATATTCATGCTCCAACCTTCCTCAGCCGACGCGTCGGGCCCTGCGCCACCCTCTTACTGGCCCGGGTCAAAATGGAATACCACAACCCCCGTTGTCTCCGGACCCGCCTCGAAACGCCACTTCCTGACCGCCTCCAGAGCGGCGTTCGCCAACAGCGGATGCCCGCCAATCAGCTTTGCCTCCTTGACCGACCCGTTGGCAGCGACCGTGACCTGGATCTTCACCACGCCCGAGATGTTCATGCGCCTTGCCAATTCCGGATACATTGGCGCCACCTTGCTCTTTGCTTTTCGACTGATTTCTTCCTGTCCCCGTGCCAGGGGAGCGCTGGTCGCGATCCATCCGCCAATCAGCAGTAGACCCACCGCGAACACACGATTCATGGTTTGAATAGACACGGTGCCTCCCTTACCGCTGTGCATTTGCCCTATATTCGTGCATGGACCGCACCGGCGGATACCAAAAGTTCTTCTCTTGCATTACTTTCGTGATCTCTGCCACGCGATGAGGAATTGATCCTTGAGTGATCCGGTGATCGGATCATCGGGCCATCGGGTGATCTAAAGGCGCAGCTTCTGAACTTCGATCACCCCGATGGCCCGATGACCTGATGACCCGATTGCAGAATGAGACAGCGATATCACTTTGCACCGTTCATAACTCGGCACCACCCCTCATATTCCCTTGACTCAATTTGAGAATCGAGCGTAGTTTCTATATGTAATTCAATTGTTTTCAACCGCTTAGCTAAGCGATTGGTGCCCACTGACAACCCATGCCGGAAATTCGGGGCCGGGAGACGCGTCTCAATCTGAGGAGGCCTTCCAGAAGCTTCTCCTCGATCTTTCACGGGCCGCTTTTCAGAGCAGCGATCCCAGCCAGCTCATCCTCTCGTTCTGCGCTCTCACCCGCGCCTTCTTCCATGCCAGCGGCGCCTACTTTTGGAGTCGCTCCTCCGACGGTGAACTCGTCGGAGCCGAAGCCGACGGCGACCATGCCGAGCCCTTTCGTGGCCTGCGCCTGCGCTCCGGTGATCCATCCCTCGCCATCGAGGCGGTGCAGAGGCGTCGCCCCTTTTTCCTCAGCCACGTCAACGTCGCCCGTTACCCCTGGCTGGTGGAATGCCACGCGCATGCCGCCATGGCCGCTCCTCTGCTGGTTTCAGGAGAAGTGGCCGGCGCCATCACCTACGTGCAGAGTTCGCCCGATGCTGGCTTTGACGATGATGCCGTAGCCAGAATCACCATCTTCGCGGCCCAGCTCGGCACCGAACTCGAAGCCCTCCGCTTGAACCAGCTTTCCCGCGAAGAGCGCCGCCGCGCCAGCATTCTGGTCGAGGTCGCCACCGTGCTGCATGGCTTGCCCGACACCGCGTCGGTGATGGAGAGCATCGCCGACCGCCTCCGCGTGCTGCTGCATTCGCCCATCGTGCTCGTCCTTGTTCAACAGGAGAAGGTCCAACAGGAAAAACTGTTTCAATTGCAGGCGGTGTCGACCGAGGCCCCCAAGCTTGCCCTGGACATCCGCTCGCGTTTCGAGAAGAACGCACTCCGCTCCGCGCTCGAGATTGCCACCCGCGCCGTCGCCGCCGGCGAGCGCATTACCGTGAGCATCGACGGCGCCTCACATTTCGGAGAAGATTCGCCGCCCGGAGTTCTCATCGCGACGCCGTTTCGCACCTCGCGCTCGCACGGCGCCATTCTGGTCTACCCCCGTCCCGCCAACCCATTCACCCAGGAAGACAAAACCTTGGTTTCAGCCCTGGCCGGTTTCGGCGCGGTCGCCATCGCCAACGCCGAGCTGTACGGCATGGCCCGCGCCCAGGCCCACGAACTGCACGAAATCCTCGAGATTTCCTTCGAACTCGGTTCCGCCGGAAAACTCGACGAGTTCATGCAGACCTCGGTGGTCCGTGCCGCCAGTTTCCTCGGCTTCCGGCGCTGCTTCATCGGCCTCCTCGAAGAACCCGCCTTTCACATTCGATGGGCAGTGGAGAACGGCGTCGCCCGCCCCCTCGATATCCCGCTCTACGACGGCGTCGCGACCGGCGCACTGAAGAAGAAAAATGTGTTCTTCACCGAGGACGCCTCGAAGACTCCGGGCGCGAATTTGGATTTCGTGGCCGCTTTCCAGATCCGCCAACTCCTCGCTGTCCCCCTACTCGGTTCGAACGGCGATGTGCTCGGGATGTTCGGGGTGCTCGACCGCATTGAGCCCGGGCCCATCGACGACGAAGACGTCCGCCGCGCCCGCGCTCTGGCCGCGCAAGTTGCCATCGCTCTCGAACTTACCCGTAACCTGCACCAATCCGAGGAGCACCGCCGCCGCGCCGAGGCCCTGGTCACCATCGCGCTCGAACTCAACACCGCCCTCCATCTGCCCGAGTTCATGCGCAACTTCGCTCTGCGCGCGGCGGGCCTGCTCGGAGGCCGCTCCGTTGCCCTCAGCCTTTTCCAGACCGCCGAGCTCGATACCGTCCTGGTGTGCGGCGGCGACTCCGAAGTCGGCGTTGAGGTTGACGACAAGCCGTTGGTCCGCCGCTTCAGTCAGGCCCTCGCTGCGGCCCTGCCGAGATACCCCGCCGATGTCGCCTTCGCCGCGGCCAGCGATATGTTCGGCGCCGCTCTCGCCTCCACTCTGGGATGGACCGATTGCACGCTGGTCCGGCTGGCCGGTTCTTCCGGAGAACTCGTCGGCGTTCTTTGCCTCGCCGACCGCGGCGCTCCGCCCGCCATCGAAGATCAGCAGTTGCTGCGCGCCATCGCCGGCCATGCCAGCATGGCTCTCGAGAATGCCTGCCTGTTCACCCGTATGCATCAGGCCAACCGCCACTGGCTGGACGTCTTCGATGCCATCAGCGACTTCATCGTCGTCCACGACGAGCAGCACAATATCCTCCGCGTCAATCGCTCCCTGGCGGATTTCGTCGGCATCGCCCCCGACCAGTTGATCGGCGTCAATATGCGGGCGCTCGACGCTCTTTCCGCCGGAGCTTCGCCCCACTCCTGTCCCTTCTGCCGCGCCGGCGAGGGTCTCGACGAATACGTGCACCCCGTTCTCGAACGCACTTACCTGATTTCAACCTCGCGCATTCATGCCGCCAGCCAGGGGCCCCCATCCCGCGGGTTTGGCGCGATGGGCCGGGGCGAAACAGGAACGAACAGCGCCCAGCAGTCGCAGACCGTGCACGTGCTCAAGGACATCACCGACCGGCGCGAAGCCGAGCGCCGTTATCGCGAACTGTTCGACAACACTCAGGAAGGAATTTTCTTCTCTACGCCCCAGGGCCGCTTCGTGGAGGTCAACGACGCGCTGGTTCGCATCCTCGGCTATAGCAGCCGCGAAGAGGTCATTCAGCTCGACATTCCCACCGAAGTTTATTTTTCTCCGCGGCAGCGGGAAGAAATGGCGGAACTGTTCGACCTACAGGGCGGACTGCGCAATCAAGAAGAAATCCTCCGGCGCAAGGATGGATCGCCGGTGCACGTGATCATCAACTCTTTCGCGGTGCGCGATCCCGCCGGCCGCATCCTGCAGTACCGCGGCCTCATGCTCGATATTACCGGCCTCCGCCAATCGCAAACCGAGCTCCAGAAAGAGCGCGATTTCTCCAGCAAAATCCTCAGCCATACCCAGAGCCTGATTCTGGTCACCGACACCGATGGCGTGATCAATTATGCCAACCGCCGCTGGAGCGGTCTCGGCTTTCAGCAGAACCAGATCCTCGGCCATCCCTTGCCCGACCTGTGCATCCCGTCCCGCCGCGCCGCCCTCCGCGAAGTGCTGGCAGCGGTCGCCCGCGGCCAGCAAGTCGATAACTTCGATCTGCCCCTGGTTCGCGGCGACGGCGTCAACGGCCAGTTCTCCGTCAATCTGAGCCCCATCAGCGGCGAAGACGGCCGCGTCGGCAGCATCGTCGTCGTCATGACCAACGTCACCGACTCCGCCATGCTGCGCGCCAAGCTGATGCACGCCGAGAAAATGGCTGCCGTCGGACAGTTGGTCTCCGGCGTCGCCCACGAAGTCAACAATCCCCTCACCGCCATCCTCGGATTCACCGACCTCTTGATGGAAAACCCCGAGCTCCCCGAAAGCGCGCGCCGCGATCTGCGGGTGATTTTGCAGGAAGCGCAGCGCACCAAGCAGATCGTGCAAAACCTGCTCAGCTTTGCCCGCCAGATGCCGCCGCAGCGCCAGCCGGTTCAACTCAACTCCATCCTGCAGCGCACCGTGCACTTGCGCTCGTACGATTTCATCAGCCACGGCATTCAGGTGGTCGAACGCCTCGACGAGTCCCTGCCCCTGGTCGTCGGAGATTCCCACCAGTTGCAGCAGGTGTTTCTCAACATCCTGAACAACGCTTACGACGCCGTCCGCGAAACCGCGCGGCCCGCCCGCATTGAGGTCATAAGCGCCTGCGCCGACGCATTTGCGGAGATTTCTTTTCGCGATAACGGCATAGGCATCGCCGATCCCGAACGTGTTTTCGATCCTTTCTTCACCACCAAAGACGTCGGCAAGGGTACTGGTCTGGGCCTCAGCATTTGCTATGGCATTGTCCACGAACATGGCGGCGAAATTGTTTGTCACAACAACCCGGACTCTGAAGGAGCCACCTTTATCATCCGTCTCCCGATAGTATCCGAGGCGGCATCCTTCGGGGCAGTTGCAGGAGTGCATCCACAATGACGCAAACAGAAACCAAGTCCGCTTGTGCGCCGGTGCTTTTGATTGAAGACGAACCGGCCGTTATGGCCTTAGTGCGCGCCGTTCTAGAGGGCCACGGATATGCCGTCGTTCCCACCGAATCCGGCGTCAAAGCCCTGCGCCTGCTCGAGGACGGCAATTTTCACGGCGTCGTCTCCGACATGCGCACCCCCGGAGGCGTCGACGGCGCTCAGGTCTACGCCTGGATTGCCACTCATCGCCCCGAACTTGCCTCCCGCCTGGTCTTCATCACCGGCGACATCGCCAACGAGGAAACCGCTGCCACGCTCCGCCGCACCGGCGCGCCCTGCGTGGAAAAGCCATTTCGTGTTCATGACTTCATTGCTGTCGTCGAGCAGACCATGGGTAGGGCCGCTTCATGACTCAGACTTTGACGAAGGACGACTTCCGCATCCGATTGTTGATCGTCGATGACGAGCAGACCATCCGCCGCCTCTGCACCACCGTCGGCGAGTCGCTCGGCTTCTTCTGTCTGGAAGCCGAGAGCGGTGACGCCGCCCTCGCCCTGCTTGAGGAACAGCCCGTCCACATGGTGCTCACCGACCTGGTCATGCCGCGCATGTCCGGCATCGAATTCCTGGAGCGGGTCAAGCGCGCCCATCCCCGCATCGAAGTTGCCGTCATGACCGGCCACGGATCGGTCGAAACCGCCGTCCAGGCCATGAAGCTCGACGCCTACGATTACATTTCCAAGCCTTTTGCCCCCCTCGATGAATTGCGCCTTTTCCTGCGCCGCATGGCCGACAAGGTCCGCCTCGTGGAAGAAAATGCCTACCTCCGCGAACGCTCCGAAACCGAGACCGCCGTCCACGGCATCATCGGCAATTCCACCGGCATTCAGAACGTCCTCCGCCTCATCTCCCGCCTCAAGGACACGCGCACCCCAGTCCTGATTTCCGGTGAAAGCGGGACCGGCAAAGAACTGGTGGCCCGCGCGCTTCACTTTCGCGGAACCATGGCCAACCGCCCCTTTGTAGCCGTCGACTGCGGATCGCTCGTCCCCACCCTCATCGAAAGCGAATTGTTCGGCTACGAGAAAGGAGCTTTCACCGGCGCTCTTCGTTCCAAGTCGGGCCTACTCCAATCGGCCGATACCGGAACTATTTTTTTCGACGAAGTCGGCGAACTTCCTCTCGAAATGCAAGCCAAGATCTCGCGCTTTCTCCAGGAGAAAGAAGTCCGCCCCGTGGGCAGCAATCAAAACGTCAAAGTGGACGTGCGCATCGTGGCCGCCACCCACCGCGATCTCGACGCCGAATACCGGAAAGGAACCTTCCGCAAGGATCTCTACTTCCGCCTCAACGTCGTCACCATTTCTCTGCCTCCTCTGCGCGAGCGCCGTTCCGACATCCCCATCCTGGCGGCGTTCTTCCTCGACCGCCTGGCTCCCGGGCGCGGCCTCCAGGTCTCCGGCAACGCCATGAAAGCGCTGCTCGCCTACGACTGGCCCGGCAACGTCCGCGAACTGGAGAATTGCCTGGAGCGCGCCGTCGCTCTCGGCGATCAGCGCATCATCGGAGTCAACGATCTGCCGCCTGCCATCGCGCGCGCGGAAGTCCAAACCGAACCGCTCGACGCGCAAGAATTCTCCGGCGCCGGCCTCCACGCTACCAACCTCGAAGACATCGAGCGCGCCACCATCGAGCGCGTCTTCTCCCAGGTCAAGGGAGACAAGGCCGTAGCCGGCAAGATGCTGGGCATCAGCCGCGCCACCCTCTATCGCAAACTGAAGCGCTACCACATAGGCGCCCGCGAGGAGCCCCCCACCTCGACCACCCTGCAATAAATCCGCCACGGCCAAACGTAGCGGGCAAACTTACCTCGGTAACCTGTTGCGCACAAGCCCATTCTGGTAGAAGGAAAGCAACGAGTCTCCCCGCAGCTCTTCCAAACCGGGAAGAGGGGAGGCTCGCCTGCTCCAGCTCCCCCGGGATTGAGGTTTCCGTGCCCAACCAGGCAACTGCTCGCGCTCTTGAACTAGACATCGTAAGCCGCTTGGCTAGATTCTTTCCCGAGGCCACTCCGGTGCGGATTCCCATCAAGCTCAGCCGCGCCAACGGCAACGGCAATGGCGATCCGGCCGTCCACGAAAACGAGAACGTTTTTTTTCAAGACACGGTCATCGAGTTCGGCACGCCGTGCGAAGTTTTGTTCGTGGTCGACCGTCCTCTGGAATTTGCCGATCGCGTCCTCCTCGAAAGCAACGACGGCTCGCTGAGCGCCGAAGCCTCCGTGGTCGCGGTTCAATATCATCCCGAGCGGACTGCGGTTGCCGTCCGTTTCCTAAAACATGTTCCCAATTGGATTGTGAAATCATGACTGCTTCCACCCAACCTTCAATTGAAGAGCAGGGAGCCACGCTCTACGCCCTGCCGCCCATTTACGCTGCCCTGGTGCGCGAATTTGTGATTGAGGTTTCCGCCTGCCCGGTCGATGAGGCATTCTCGCCTTCGCCGGAGTCGGTCAAGCGCGCCGATGCCTGGTTCCAGCAGGTCGACGCCCAGATCCAGGTGCACCAGTTGCGCCAGTTTCTGCAGACCACGCCTCTGGCCAACGAAGCCATGCTGCGCCAGCTTCTCCTGCATCACCTGTGGAAGACCAAGAAATCCGCGAGCGACCGCGACAAGACCGATTTTCTGCTCGTCCAGTATTTTTCGCTGTGCACGCCCTCGGGCCTGGAAGAGGCCGACCTCGACCTCGATTACGTCGCCCAGGTGCTGGAGCCCGTGCTCGGGCCGCAACAGCCGAAGCTTCCCGCGTGGTTGAATTCTCTCGACGCCATCCTGCAGACGGCGGCGCATTGCCGCCGCCTCAGCGAACTGCTGCACAGCGGCGTCATCGAGCAAGGACGCAAGCTCAAGATGCAGAACGCGGCCCGCTACTTCGAGCCCTCGGCCATGGTCGCCTTTGCCCGTTTCAGCTTCATGGTCCGGCGGATATTTTTCCGTCTCATGCACGACGATCTCAACGCCATCCAGGACGGCTTGCGCGAACTCGAGCGCCGCAGCGTCTCCACCATCGATTGCCGCCGCGCCCAGTTCTCCGCCGAAGAACCGATTGCCCGTCTACGCATGATCTGCCAGTCCTGGAAAGTCATGTTCCACGCCGAATACTCTTCCGGCCAGCCGCTGCGCATGCTGGTCGATCTGCGAGCGGCAGTCGACGACGCACTCCAGAATGGGGCGCACAAGAATCCGCGCGCCGCCGCCGCTTCCGGAACACGTGGCGGCAAAACGCAAGACTAGTTTCCAGCTGTAGAGACGGAACTTGCCCCGTCTCCGGAGGCGCGGCAGGCCGCGCCTCCACGGGAAATCAGCCGCGCCGTAATAGACGCTGCGAGGGACAAGGACTAGGGTGGGAACTTTGACTTTACTTTGTACTACCCCTGCAACCTCTAAGCGAACAGAAATTCCTTGGTCCGCAGTTCCTTGATCGTATCCCGCAACTTGGCCGCCTTCTCGAATTCAAACCGCTTGGCAGCCTCTCGCATATCGCTCTCTAACTTCGCAATGTAGGCATCCAACTCTTCCTGCGATTTCAGATCCGGAATACCATCGGCTTCGGGGCCGGTCAGGTCGGTGTAGTCGGCGGCGACGATGGCGACAAGCGTCATGTCGAGCGGGCGAATGATCGATTCTGGCGTAATTCCGTTTTCTTCGTTGTAAGCCTGCTGGATAGCGCGCCGCCGGTTGGTTTCGTCGAGCGCCTTTTTCATGGAGTCTGTCATGCGATCGGCATAGAGAATCGCCCGCCCGTTCAGATTGCGGGCACACCGCCCAATGGTCTGGATCAGCGAACCGGCGGAGCGCAGGAAACCTTCTTTGTCGGCGTCGAGAATTGCGACCAAAGATACTTCCGGCAAGTCAAGCCCTTCGCGCAGAAGATTGATGCCGATCAATACATCAAATTCGCCTTGGCGCAGGTCGCGCAAAATCTTCACCCGCTCCAGCGTTTCGATCTCGGAGTGCATGTAACGGCACTTCACGCCGACTTCGCTGTAATACTCGGCTAGGTCTTCGGCCATGCGCTTGGTCAGCGTAGTCACCAGCACGCGCTCGTTGCGGGCGACGCGGTCGCGAATCATGTGCAGCAGGTCGTCGATCTGTCCTTTGACCGGACGTATCTCGACCGGCGGATCAATCAATCCGGTGGGTCGAATAATCTGTTCCACCACCACGCCGGCGGACTTAGTAAGTTCATAGGGACCTGGAGTGGCAGACACATAGACGATCTGGTTGGTGCGATGCTCGAACTCCTCGAACGTAAGCGGACGGTTGTCGAGCGCCGAGGGCATGCGGAATCCGTATTCCACCAGCGTCTGCTTGCGCGACCGGTCGCCGTGATACATGCCGTGGAGTTGCGGCACAGTCTGATGCGACTCGTCGATGAACATGAGAAAGTCGCGCGGAAAATAGTCGAGCAGCGTAGGCGGCGGCTCGCCAGGAAGCCGTCCCGTGAAATGACGCGAGTAGTTTTCGATGCCGTGGCAATAACCCATGGCCTTGATCATTTCGAGGTCGTACATCACACGCTGATGGATGCGTTGTGACTCAACCAGCCGCCCCTGCTTCTCAAGCTCCACTTCCCACCAGGCCAGTTCTGCTCTTATAGAAGCGACGGCGGAGGCCCGGGTTTCTTCTTTCATCACATAGTGCGTCTTCGGATAAATCGGCAGCCGCATGTAACGCTGCTTGACGGTCCCGAACAGAGGATCGATCTGCGAGAGCGATTCAATCTCGTCGCCAAACATTTCGACCCGATAAGCGTTGTCGTCATAAGTGGGATAAATTTCGATGACATCGCCGCGTACGCGAAACGTCCCGCGCCGAAAATCCCCTTCCGTGCGCTCGTAGAGAATTTCGACCAGCTTACGAGTGATGTCCGCCCGCTTAATCTTCTGCCCCTTTTCCAGGAACAGCAGCATTCCGTAGTAAGCTTCGGGAGATCCCAATCCATAAATGCAACTGACGGAAGCAACAATCAGACAGTCGCGCCGCTCAAACAACGACCGCGTAGCCGAAAGTCGCAGCTTGTCAAGCTCGTCATTGATGGTGGCTTCCTTCTCAATATAAAGGTCCGCCGCCGGCACATAAGCCTCGGGCTGGTAATAATCGTAGTATGAGACGAAGTATTCCACGGCGTTGTGCGGGAAGAAGCTTTTGAACTCATGGTAGAGCTGGGCGGCCAGCGTCTTGTTGTGAGCCATGACGAGGACAGGACGGTTGGCGGCCTCGATCACTTTGGCGGCGGTGTAGGTCTTGCCCGATCCGGTGACGCCGAGCAGGACCTGATGTTGCTCGCGGTCGAAGACGCCGCGGGTCAGGGCGTCGATGGCTTGCGCCTGGTCACCTTGGGGCTTGTAGTTGCTTACCAGCTTGAAGTCCACAGCTCATTATAGTGGGAGGGCGCGGAGTGTCTGCGGATGCACTTCTGTGTAAATCATGCTCGTTGGCAGGCAGGCACATCGGAAATTGTACTAAGTGATTCACCTTAGATGGTGAGCAAAACTGCTCAGCTTCGCTGCGCGGAATCTGCCTGCGGTGACTGTCGTAAGCCCGGTTTTCGCGGCAAAAAAACGCGCAAACAGAGTTTTCACAATTAGTTAACTTCTGGAGCGCGGTTTGGCCGCGTGAATGCAAAATAAGGGCCAAAGACCCGAATCCAGAACGTCCAAGGGCTGGTTTCAGAGCCAGTTGCGGCGTTTGGGGCGTGTCGGCCAGGTGCTTATTTTTATGGAAGAAAATTTCATACAGATGGGGCCCAGGGAGCGGCAGATCATTGATCTGCTGCTCCAGGGGTGTGACAACTCGGAAATCGCTCGCGATCTGAACATGGCCGAGCGCACGGTTAAAGCGCATTTCAACCGGATGTTTGTGCGTTTCGGAATCAAGAGCGGCATCAAGCGGGTCAAGCTCGCGACGTTACTTTATCGGAGGCAATTATGGCTGGAGAGACAGCAAACCGCCGCGGGCCCAGCGAACGCGAACAGCTCATCATTCAACGCGTAGCCGAGGGCTGCAAGAACCGGGAGATCGCCGATTCTCTGGGGACCACCGAGCACGTGGTGAAGAATTATTTGCGCTTGATCTACGACAGGCTGGGATTGTGGAACCGGGTCGAGCTGGCGCTGTGGTATGAAGCGCGGCGGCACGAGCGGGTTTATCACGCCTAGTTTTTCGTAGTTCAGCCGCACGGTTGCTGCCCATCCGACCCCCTCCTTGGACTATTGGAATCATGGGGTTACGGGCTGAACGATACGAGCCCGGCCAATGTACGTACAATCATTGTAAGTACAATGTTCCACGTGGAACACTTTGTGCTGGCTCTTTTGTACATGTAATGATATACGTACGTCATGAAGAAAAGAAAACCACTGAAGAAACGGCGGAAGATCGGCCGGCTGCGGGCTTCCGCCGGCGTGGAGAAACCTCCGCTGGATCTGGTCCCGGAGTGGCCTAAATACTACAAACCGCTCAAGAAGCCGGTCACGCTGCGTCTGGACGCCGACGTTCTGGCCTGGTTCAAAAAGCGGGGCCGGGGCTACCAGACGAGGATCAATCGCGCGCTCCGGCAGGTGATGGCGGAAGAGAGAAAAAGCTAGCTTTAGCCGGGTTCGGGTCTCGAAAAGCGCGGGATCTGGGGCATCGGGCGGGGCTGCAAGTTGTTGATAATGCTCAGGGACGAGTGTGGTTAAATAGCCACAATAGTGTAATTCTTACACTGTAATTCTTACACAGCCGTTATTTAGCGGGCAGGGCGTCCCGGTCAAGCTGCGAGTCTGCGATGGCGGTCTCAGGTTGGGTGTGCGGAGTTGGGCCGGGCACCCTCTGGATTACGAATAATTACGGTAGGCAGGACCACCTGCCTGAGCCCGGAGTCGGGCCGGTCGGGGCCAGAGGGGCCCCGCAGGATCGGTAGGCGCATGCCTGAACTCACTCAGGCCGATTTGCCTTCAGCCGCTTCAATCCTCATCGGCAGTGCGGTACTGTATTTCACGACCTCCATGACAACGCTGGTGTGGGTATGGACCACGTCGGGGATGGTAATGAGGTGGTTCCGCGACCATTGCGCCAGATCGTTCATATCTTTCGCAAGGACGTAAAGGAGATAGTCATAGGCGCCGGTGGTTACAAATCAGCCGATGACTCTGGGCATTTCCTTCACCGTGTTCTCGAAGGCCGTCGCGGCCCTTTTGGAGTGACGAAGTCGAACGTTGATGATCGCGGAAAGTTCCAAGCCGATGACGCGAGGGCTCACCTGGGCGGCATAATGGTCGATCACTCCGCTGTTTTCCATCTGCTTGACCCGGCGGGCACAAGGCGTCGCCGAGAGCCCGACGCGGTCAGCCAGATCCAACATCGAAATCCGCCCTTCCCGCTGCAAAACTTCCAGGATTTTCACATTAATTCCATCGAGCATAGTAATTCTCCTCTCCATAGAGGTTTGATAGAGAATATCACTATCATCGCAGCCATACGCGCTACAAATTGCAGACATTCTCGCTAATCTTCTGGCTATGCTGGCGGGCTGGACAAAAGTACAATCAGACCCGCTCGGTCCTGGAGCACTCGCGAAGCGAATGCTTCGGGGGGGGTCTGAGGGCAAATCACTATCACGGGGATTGGAGAACAGTAATGTCGAAAAATCAACGGGCTTTTGAGTTTTTCCGCAGCGAGCGCGTACTCGTGTTGTTGGCGGTTGGAATGTTCGGATTTCTAACAGCGTGCGGCAGTGGCAGTGGCAGTAGTCCCATACCTCCGCCGACCATCACCAGTACTCCTCCGACTACGGCCGCCCAGGATCAGCCTTATAGCTACACGCTCGCCGCCAGCGACCCCGGAACGACCGTCACCTTCGCGCTTGTTACCGCTCCCGACGGCGCCACGCTCGGCGGGAACACAGTTTCGTGGACGCCCTCCTCGCAGCAGGCTCGCCAGGACAACGCATTCGCGGTCACGGCAACCTCGGCAGCGGGTGGAACAGCGACCCAATCGTGGGCAGTTGCGCCTACCGGAACTGTCCAGGGCTCGGAGTGGATCATGCATTGGAGCGCTGACGGCACGGTGGGCATCGAAGACAATTCCGTGGTCGATTATCAATGGGCCGCGCTCGTGCCGCAGGCCGATGGCTCATTGCTCGCCCTGCCCGGCACGGGATATCCCGACGCAACCTGGGACATCCCGGGAGTTCCGGCTGGCTACTACTGGCTGCAATTCTATCCCGGCGACGCCGTCTGGACCAACGCCAACAATTTGGACTACGGCTCTGACGCTATGGGACATAAACAACTCCCAGTGGCCGTGCAAATCTTCGGTTGTAATCTGACCGGACTCGATCCTTTCGATCCAGTCAATGACCAACTAATCCTATACAGCGTCAACGCGCAGGCATTCGAATTGGTCCTGGAAGATCAGAATCCGAACGACCCGCCTCCCGCTCCGTATCCGGTGGCAGGGAGCACGGTCTGCGATGCGACCCCCACCTTCCCCTATGGCATTTCGGGGATTACCGGGATTGACGCGAGTGAGGATGATATCGCCTCCACCGTTCAATGGGAAGCTTCCGATGCCCTGACTTTCTTCGATGTTGCCGGGGTGATTGGCCCAGCTTTCAACCAGTCTATGACTATCGAAGGGAGTTCCTACCCTTTCGCGACCACCGTGGTGTCAGGGGCCTTGGCCCCGACCGTATCCCAATCGCAGGATTTCAGTATCACGTTCTCAGCCTGGGAAAGCGCGTTCAACGCCGGCGGTCCGGTCAGCGCAATTCCTGAAGTTTTCGAGATCGAACTTAACTCCATGCAACAGGCGGCTGCCCTCCCGCGTACCAACCCGATGCTGTTCGGCGCCTCACCCAACACCGCATTTGCCGCAGCCGACTCCAATGCCGCATGGCCCCAGGCCAACGGCAACAACGCCTGGCCGCCAGATGGCGACTTCGGCACACTCAACTTCAACAACCCGTTCACGACGGGCATGAACGCCGCCTTCGACACTGTCTACATCATCAACGCGCTTGCGGAATATTCGATCCCGTTTCCGGGCTCCACGGTGCCATTGCAAGTGGACGTCGGGAACAGTCTGTGGACCCCGACTCTGCCAGTTGGCTTTGGTCCGGGGATTCAACCCGTGGGCAATCCGCAGGTGAACGGAACAAGTCTGTTTACGGCAACCGCCGTTCCAACCGTCTCCCCAACCTTGACTTGGACCGCCCCAACCTCGGCCGCTCCGGTCATCTACAACATCGAGATTTGCCAAGCAGTGACGGGCACCCCCCCGGGCTGCAACGGCGTATATTACTTCGGCAACTACACGCAAACCACATTCACCGTGCCGGCTGGCATCTTGACGCCCGGCGACTCGTACATTTTCGCCATCGAAGCCGACTCCAGAATGGGATTTGATCCGCTGCATCCCAATCGCTACAGTTTGCCCGAAGCAACCGCGTGGTTGCTATCGGCGGCAATCACGGTGAACAGCAATGCGGCGCCGGGCGTAGTCCATGGGGATCGCTCCCTTTTGGTCGCCAAGACTGGACAAGCCAAGCTGCCGGGATTGGGGTCGCCATTCGCCGGTTCCAAAACCGTCACGAAAAAGCAGACTCCCTTTGTGAGTTCGTATCCTCCGTTTGCGGTGCGGCCGCAGGAACAGCGACAAGTAACTCCGAATCTGCAACCGGTAGCTCCAAAGAAGTGATCTTTAAGAAGTGTCTTTTTGTTCTTATGCGGCGTCTCACTCGACGGGCTGGAGCCGTCACGGGGCTTGCATTCAACCGTGACGCTACAGCCCATTTTTCAACTCTCATCACCTGAATTCTTGGATCGGGACGGCTTGGCGCAGCGGGAACTTGGCGGTGGATTCTTAGTTCTCCGCCCAGGGCTTTGACGAAATCCTGAAGTGTGCGTATCTGCGCGGCGCTTGAGCCTGCTCCCTCAGGGACGCCGTATTTTTTCCGGCAATCGGCGGCACGAAAAGATGAAGATTCGACCGCTGGCGAAATGGAGATTCTGCAACAATTAACGCCAGCGTAAGCAGCACCTGCGTAAGGTCAGAGGACTGATCGTACAATTGTAAAATGACGGGACCAACCTTTCGGTGCGCGTCTTTCTGTAAGGACGGGCGCACGGCGGACGTAGAGGCTGTTTTGAGACTGAGGAATCTGACTGCCGGTCTGCTTTTTTGCTTGTGCTCGGTTCTCCGCGCGCGGGCTGGGGCTACGCTGTTTCTGGGAGAGCCTTACGGTTACGATGGCGCACTCGCCGGGACAGGCCATGCCGCGGTCTATCTCAGCGGTGTCTGCGCCACGTCTCCGGTGGTGCTGCGTCCTTGTGAAGCGGGCGAAACCGGAGTCGTGCTTAGCCGTTACCAGAATGTCGGGGGATACGACTGGGTCGCAATTCCTCTTATCCCTTACCTGTACGGCGTGGAAAAGCGGGAAGACGTGCCGCTCTTTGCCGACGCCAAGCTGCTTGCGTTTCTGCGCGGGCGCTACCGGCGCGATCACCTGGAATCGCTTGTTCCCGATCTTCCGGATGGCGGGACTCCGGGTGGAGACTGGTACGAGTTGATCGGGGCCTCGTACATCCGCACTATCTACGCGTTTGAGATTGAGACCAGGCCGGAGCAGGATGCGGCGCTGATCCGCAAGCTCAACGGCCGGCCTAACCATCGGCGCTGGAAGCTGGTTACGGCGAACTGCGCGGACTTTGTGCGCGAGGTTGTCGATTTCTATTACCCGCACGCGGTGCATCGCAGCATTGTCGGCGACCTGGGCGTGACCACTCCGAAACAGTTGGCCAGAACGCTTTCTAAATACAGCCGGCGTCATCCGGAGTTGAAGACATCGAGCTTCGTGATTCCGCAGGTTCCGGGCACGATGCCGCGGTCGAGGCCCGTCCACAGTGTTATAGAGTGCGCGCTGACGGCGAAGAAATACATGCTGCCGCTGGCCCTGGTGCACCCCTATATCGCGGGCAGCCTGCTCGCCGGGTACTTGGGGCACGGGCGCTTCAACCCGTCGCAGAACGCGCGGATCCTCGATTCCAAGCAGCGGTTGGACGCGCCGCTGACGCGCGTGGAGCGCCGCGCCGATCAGGACCGAATGGAGGAACTGGTTCGAACGGCGTCTGCGGCGGACGCTGCCGCAGACGATCCGCACTGGGCGTCGTTGTACGCCGCGGCCGAGCCAAGCCTGGATGCTTCCGGAGGACCGAGGCTGCAGGTGGGCGCGGGCGGCGAGGTTGCGCGCGTGGGCATTGCGCGAGCCAATATTCTGAGCGTTCCGGAGGGTTTCGAGTTTGCCGCAGGGCTGGTGAAGGCGCGCTTGCGCGAGGAATTGAAATCCACCGCCGCCCGAAAGACGGCTCGCGCCGATGTTGAAAGCGATCTGGCGCTTCTGCAGCAACTGCTGGCGCTGCAGCCGAGAGGATTGGCGAGCACCGGCGGGTCCGCCGGTAAGGCCGCACTTAGTTCGCAGCGCGCCGCCGAGTAACTCGGCTGGCAACCCGGCGCGGCTAGCCGTGGGCTTCCCGGTCGGGGGGGATGAAAAGACAGGAGCAAACCTGCGAATTTTCGCGAGGCTTGCCCCTGGTGTTGGCCTTTACTCCTCAGTCCCGAATTTTTTCAGATCTTCGGGTCCATCCGACAGTGCCACCGCCTCTTTGCCCTGGACCATTTCCCGGACCTTTTCCACCACGTCGGGATTGGCCAAGGTCGAGATGTCTCCAGTGTTCATGTTGTTGGAAAGGGCTGCGAGAACGCGGCGCATGAGTTTGCCGGAGCGTGTTTTTGGCATATCCGGAACGATGAGAATCCTGCGCGGGCGGGCAATCTTGCCAATGATGGTCTCGATGGCCTTGTTGACCTTGTCCACAATCTCCGGAGTGCCCACGAGACCGGGCTGGAGGGCGATGTAGACTTCGGGCACGCGGCCTTTGATTTCGTCCACCACCGGCACGACGGCCGCTTCTGCCACCTCGGGAACCGTCAGGCACGCCGACTCGATTTCCTTTGTGCCCAGGCGATGGCCGGCGACGTTGATGACGTCATCGACGCGTCCCAGGATGCGGAAATAGCCGTCCACGGCCAGCACGGCGCCGTCCGCCGCAAAGTATGGCCAGTCCTGCCATTTCTTGCTGCTGCGATCCTTGCAGTATTTGGCGTAGTACTGGGCAACGAAGCGGTCGCGATCGCCCCAAATGGTCTGCATGATCCCTGGCCAGGGATTCCGGATGCAGATGTTGCCCGCCTTCCCCGATCCAGCTGTGATTGGTTCGTTGTTTTCGTCAAAAATCGTGGGATAGATTCCAGGCACGCCTGGGCCCGCGCTGCCCGGCTTCATTGGATCCAGCGCCGGCTTGGTGCTGCACAGGAATCCTCCGTTTTCGGTTTGCCACCAGGTATCCACAATCACGGCCTCACCTTTGCCGACGGTTTCGTAGTACCAGCGCCAGACCTCGGGCTCGATGGGCTCTCCGACCGTGGTCATGTGCTTGAAGTGGTAGTTGTACTTGGGGGGCTCATCGTGACCGGCCTTGCGTAACATGCGAATGGCCGTGGGCGAGGTGTGGAAGATATTGACATCCAGGCGCTCGGCGATTCTCCATACCCTGCCGGCGTCGGGGTAAGTAGGGACACCTTCGTAGATGACGCTGGTAGCGGCTAACGCCAGCGGACCGTAAACAATATAGGAGTGGCCCGTGATCCATCCGATGTCGGCCATGCACCAGTAAACGTCCTCGGGATGAATGTCCTGGATGTATTTGGAGGTGCCCGTCACATAGGCGAGATAGCCGCCCGTGCGGTGTTGGCAGCCTTTCGGCTTTCCGGTGCTGCCGCTGGTGTACATAAGAAACAGCGGCGCTTCGGCATCCATGGGAACGGGAGGCACGATTTCACCCGAGTAATTCGGGAGGATCTCGTCAACGAAGAAATCGCGCCCTTTCACAAACGCCGAAGCGGACGCATTCTGGCCCAAGTGCCGCCTCCAGACCAGGACCTTCTCCACCTCCTGGCCTTCCTGCTTGGCAATATCCAGCGAGATCTCGGAGGCCACCTTGTGGTCGATCAACTTGCCATTGCGATAGTAACCATCCATCGTGATCAGGATGTGGCTGCCGGAATCGGCGACGCGCCGGCCGCAAGCCTCGCCGCTGAAGCCTCCAAAGACAACCGAGTGAATCACCCCTAGGCGGGCACATGCCAGCATGGTAATCGGCAACTCGGGAACCATGGGCATGTGAATGGTGACGCGATCTCCGCTCTTCAGACCGCAGAAATCGCGGAGCAGCGCCGCGAATTCATTCACTCTCACATAGAGTTCGCGATAGGTGACGGAAACGGGCGCTTCCGATTCCGGCTCCGGGACGAAGATCAGTGCCGCTTTGTTCTTGTACTTGGCGAGGTGCCGGTCCACGCAGTTGTACGAGGCGTTGATCTTGCCGCCCACGAACCATTTCCAGAACGGCGGATCGCTGGTGTCGAGCGTTGTATCCCAGTACTTGTCCCAGCTCAGCAGATCGGCGTACTCCCGGAAGCATTCCGGGAAGTTCTTCTCGCTGAAGCGTTCGATGACGCTGGGATCGGTCAGATTCGCCTGGCCGACAAATTTCGCGGGAGGGTAATAATATTCCTCCTCACGCCAATGGACGGCGATCTGAGCCTCGCTGGTCTCGATCACCACATTTTGTTTCGGACGAATAACATCAGCCATATCGGTTACCCCTTCGATTTCTGAATTTGTGATGCACACTGGCGGTTCCCAGCCAGCGCGGAGTCAATCAGGGTCGTACCTTGTCGCAAAAAAACCCGCTGGTACTCCGCCCCCAGGCTCTGGCGCGGCGCCTGGGAGCGAAATATCGAGTGGGATGCCCGATGTCCGGCCCCACATCGGACCTTGAAACTTAATCGCCGAGCCTTGGCGGCGCGTGGGCGCTCGTGACTGGGAGCGCCCTCACACTCCACTCAAGTTCCATAATGATGGAACCTCCTGTGCCGGACTGCGATGCCTTCTGGAAGCTAGGCTGCCGTCGGCATCTTCCTTGCCAGCGCTCCTTGCGGCACGGCCGGGCGTCGGACTGAGAGTTCGCAGATCAGGGCAATTGCCGCCAGACCCGCCGCCGCGAAGAACGCCATCTGGTAGTTGTGGTACTTGTCGAACATCCAACCGCCGATGCGGCCACCGAGAAGGCCGGCTACACCCCAGGCAGTGAATAGCATTCCGTAGTTGATGCCCACGTTCTTGGTGCCCCAGAAATCGGCTGCCGTGGCTGCGTTGACCGAGAGCTGGGTGCCGTAGCACCAGTACACGATGAATAGCATCACGAACAGGGCCACCACGTTGCCGCCCACGTAAAACAGAATGGGCATGGCAACCATGGAGATGCCGATCATCAGGCGCAACACGTTAATGCGGCCGAGGTGGTCCGACATCCAGCCGGAAAGAATGCGCCCTGAGGCGTTGCCCGCCGCTCCCACAACCAGGCCAAAGGAAGCCAGGGTGATGCTGGGTATGCCCACGCTCTTGGCGAAGGGCACCAACTGGCTGATGACCATGAGACCGGCCGCGCAGCCGAAGGCGTACGCCACCCACAGCAAGTAAAACGAAGATGTGGCCAGCACCTCGCCGGGGGCGAAGTCATAGGTGGTAGCCGCAGCCTTGGAAGTCGGGGCGGGCGTCCAGCCAGCGGGCTTGTAGCCAGCGGGTGGGTTCTTCAGCAGGAACGCGCCAAAGACCGTCATCACAAAGAAGATCACGCCCAGGACTTGGAAAGTGGTGCGCCAGCCAAAGTGCGGAATCAGGTAGCTTGCGGCCAGAGGCCCAAAGATTGCCGACCCTCCGCCGTATCCGCCTACCGCCAGCCCTACGGCCAGTCCGCGCTTGTCCGGGAACCACTTGGACATGACAGGAATGGGGGTCGCGTAACCAAAACCATTGCCCAATCCCCCGAGGACGCCAAAGAAGACGAAAAACTTGGTTATGCTGTCGGCAGAAGAGCAGAGGAAGAACCCCAGGCTCACCAAAATTGCGCCAACCAGGGAAATCTTGAAAGGCCCAAGTTTGTCCTGCAGCCGGCCAGCTACTATGAACGTCAGCGCGAAGACCACCACCGCGATGATGAACACATTGGAAGTATCAGCCCGTTTCCAGTGGAATTCTTTTTCCAGCGGGGCCACAAACACACTCCAGGCGTACAGCGAGCCCAGCGCCAAGTTCATGGATACACCGCCGACCACACGCCACCAACGGCTTATTCCAGGGGCGCCGGGATTGGATTCAACATTTGCGTTAGCCACAGTTTTTCTCCTTTACAGAAAGTGAAATGAGAACCGGGAGCCAGTCTTGCTCCACAACCGCTTCAACTCCCTTACGGCACGTGCGTGCTGATTTACCAAACGGACCATAACAAACGGACCACAACTTTCGCGCGATATCATACAGCGGTCTAACCTCAGGCGCTAGCTCAAATTTGTCCTGCAATAGCAATCCGGCTCACGGCTGCGTCTTTTGCAAGTTAGCCGTTACACTTACTACTGAATCCGCCGCTACCGTAAGTTCCCGCTTCCACTCGGCGAACCCTGGCGCGGAGATGACAACGACATGCGTCCCAGTACTAAGGCTGATTTCGGATGGCGTGTTACCCACATATCTCCAGTCAATGGTAATTTCCGCACCGGAGGGTACCGAACTGAAATTGCACCTTACCTTCCCCGTAAGAACCTTCTCCGAGATATCGCCCTGCGCGGACGCAGGCGGCGGGGTCGGCGCGGGCACTGGTGAATTCTGCGGCGGCACCGCAGCGATCGGTACTGGCGCGGGGGCCGCTGAATTCTGCGGCGCTGCAGATGCGGCCGGGACTGGCTGAGTTGCAACTGCGACCGCAGTCGCCGGCGGACGGGCCTTTCCGCCCGCGTCTACCAGCGTGTATAACTGACTTCGCGCCCTTCCCTTGCCATCAATGTAGTACACGGTAATGCCGTGTTTCTCTCTTCTTGCGTCGAAAGTTGCGCCCTTGGGCAAGGGTGTGCACCGGGAATATTTTGACTCAATCCTGCAACTGATACGGAACGGCGGCTCGTTGCCTTCCTGCACCAGCAAAGTACTCGTCATTTGCGGATCTCTGGTGGAACGGCAATAGGCGTCGAAGGTGAGTTGTTCGCAATTCGTCGGAACGCCGTTGTTGTCGTCAAGGTTCGACGCTCGAGTTACAGAATCCAGAACCGTGATCTGCATCTCCTTTTTCCGCGAAGCGGCATTCGCGAACATAGCTATAAGCAGAAGACCCGCCTGCAAGGCCGCAAATCTACGCATACTCATGAAACCAACTCCTCCAAGCACTGCGGATGCATCTCTCGCATACCGGGGTTTCCCGAACGATTCTGGAAGCCGGTCCCGCAGATTCGGTACATTGTGCTCCCTTGGCGTGTCTCGCACAATAGCTTTCCCCGCTTTGGGGGAAGTTTGGGAGGACAGACTCACCCGCGGGCGATCGCCCGAGTAGAGCCCGTCCCCCTTTTCTTGGTAGCCAGTGCCCTCAATTCTGCACCGGTCGCTTCAGTCCCCCGGTCAGTCATCCGGCCGGGCACCCGGCGGGCCAGGTTTTGGCCCGCTGGGATGCAAGAATCCGGTTCTAGAACGTAAAGATCGGCCCGAACTCGGTGCGGTGATCTTGCCATTCGTTGGACGACACTCCAGCAATTGTGTATATGTTGAGATGGTCCAACATACGGGTAGCGTAGATCGACTGCTCGAAGCTGAACCCGCACCAGTTGTTGAATTTGTAGTTCAGGGTTGCTATAGCCGCCTTGCCCATCGCCATAGGTAATGGGGACGCTACTGACTCAGCTCCAGTACAGGTGCCATCGGAGCAGGCAATCGTGGGCGCAATCCCGTTCAACAGTTTGTTCACGTCTCTATCCACCACCTGGTCCTTGCCCACGGTGAAATGCAGCTGCCAACCTGCGTTGTGGCCATGCGGATCGGCATTGAACCAGCGTGAAAGCGGCAAGCCCAGCTGGATGAACCCGCCAAACGCCCGGATGGGCCTTTGCGGTGCAATCACGACCTGTCCAGATGAGTTGGTTGCCAGGACGGCGCCTCCGGCAGCGGCAAGCGGCCCGCCATCCTCGGTGGTATACACCACCCCGTTGCTTAGCCCATTCATATCCGTATAGTACCCGTTGATCTGGCCGCCTAACATGAAGCGCAGATCGCCTCCGCGATACGCGGTCGCCACCACGGTAAACCAGCGCGTGGGCAATTGCAGCACGAATTGGCCGCCGTACATGTGGCTGGAGGTAGTAAAACCATTGTTAGCCGTGAAGTACGCGGTCTCGGCTGCGGTTGGCACGAAACAGCCCCCGGCCTGGCAGTACGGCGCGTTGGAGCTGGTAACGATTGATGTCCGCGAGCCACGGAATCCAGCCACGGAGATTTGTGCCGGGGCAACACCCTTGGCCGGGTCAAGCTGGAAACTCAACGCAACTCTGCCCTCCCATTCCGGACGATCGGAATCGGCGCCCTCGCGCTCGCCTTGCCCGATCTGGGCGGCGAGGCCAAGCGACCCAAGCTTTTCGATTTGACCTGTGCTGGGCATCATGATCCCAAATTGCGGCTCGAACTTGACGTTGTGCTCCTTGTTCAGCGTTTGCACAAAGCCGCCCCGCAGTTGTGGCGAACGTTCCCAGATGTTGCCCCAAAATGCCCCATTGAATGTGGTTTCCAGAATGTTTTCCAGTGCGCCGGATCCGAAAAGCGTCCAGTCCTGTCCACCGACGAAGAAGATGTCGGTGTTCTCGCTGGCATGGTAATCCAGGCGGACAAACGCCAAACGCAGTTGCGGCATGTTGCTGCGAATCGAGGAAACGTCGCGGTTGTCAACTTCGCTGAAGTTGCCTTCGAGATCACCTTCGATCTTCCCGGTAACCGTCAGTTTCGGCGACATGTCCGGCCACTCCAGGTTGAGCCCAAAGCGCGTGGAGCGAGCCTTGACGTGGACCTCGGGATCCTTCGTTGGGCCGGTGTTAAAAGTATTCGCGGCATTCAGCCATATTCCAGGAAATGGGAAGTCATCGCCGTCGGGGTCGCTGCTGTCATGGACGACCGTCGCCTTGATGAAACCGTAAGGCGCAAGCGTGAGCGGGCCCACCTTTATACCGCTTAGACCGCCGGTTTTGGGAGGGTCGACCGGGAACACCCGGATCGGGACAACCGCCGGTACCACTGCCGGTGGGTGCGGCGGTGGCGGCGCTGCCTGCGTCGAGGATTGGGATTCCCCGATTGCGAGGGATGTCGAGACGGCTTCCGTAACCACAACTGGAGCCGCCACAACGGTGGGCGGTTGCGCCGCAGGGTTCGCGGCCGCAGACAAATCCGACGCGGTCAATAAACCTTTGCGGCTGAGCGCTTCGACAAGGGCTTGAAACTGAGTTGTGGGCGCGGCGTTGCGAATGGCGTTGGCCTCGGCGGGCGCCAGAACTCCTTTTTTTACGAGCACACCGAGCAATGCGATGACATTCGCATCGCCCGTGGGCGAGGCTAGGCCGGGGCTTGCCGGAGCCGGCGTAGCTTCTACGCTGGTTGCGTTCGCTGCGCTTTCATTTTCTGTTTTGGCGTCGTTGTTGCCCGCCATGACGGGCACGGCCATGAAGGCCAACACGAACAGGCTCGACAACCACATTTTCAGCTTTAACATAGACGGCGTCTCCTCCTGGTTCCGGCTCGGCTCAGGCGCCGGGCTCAGAACATGAGGCGCAACGCTATGTTTTTTTCGATCACTGCGCTGTGACGGCCGTCACACGTCAGATGTGACGCATATCATGGGACGTCTCCCTGCTTTGTCCTGAAACATGCCATGTTGCGATTTGCATCAGTAATGACGGTTTATCGCTCACCCCTCGAAGGCGGAGGACGTCCACCATGGAGCACTGATCGTTCGCGAAATCGCCAGGCACAGGCGGTTCCAGCTCATCTCGTTGGAATCCCGCCTCCCCTTCAGGCTCATCTTGCATGGGGAAAGACTCGGCCTTGACAGCGTGTGACTATCTTCTTATTGTCGTTAACCATCGAGGAGCACGCATGACTCGTAAACGCGCCGCAACGGTAGCACTCACGATCGCCGCATCCTGTTCTTCGGCGATGGGCGCCTACCATTTTTTCCTGCCTTCCATGTTTCACTGGGAACGATTCTTGAAGATGGTGCCCGAGCCGATTCCGTGGGCGCTCTTTTCGATCAACTTCTTCTTTAGCTTCCTGCTTCTGGCTGGAGGCATCCTGACCTTCATCACGCTGCGCGCACTGTGCCGGTCTTCTCATCCAGACCGCGGAATACTGTTCGCGATGGCGGGATTCTGGCTCGCAAATACGCTGTATCAGGTGTTCATCCCGATGCCGTTGCCCGCGAGAATGTGGCCGCTGCATGTCGTGCTGCTTGGATTTGCAGCCATGACCCTGCTCGCGTATGTCGTAAGCCTGCTGGCGATGAGGGAGCCATGAGTCCCGGCTGGGCCAAGCTCCTGTCATCGTGAGTACCATGGAAATATGAACATTGTTAAGGCTACAAAGAAATATGAGGATTGGCTGGGGCTGCACATCCGAATCGTGGGGCCCGATTTGCGGTTCAAGCACGAGCAGATGGCAGCGGCGCTCTTTCCGTTCTTTCGGGCGACTTTCTATCGCTGGGTGCAGGTGTGGCCGGAAGTCTGTGCGGAGCTGGACCGCGTGCCGCATCTTTTGTCGGTGGGCGATCTGCATGTGGAGAACTTCGGTACCTGGCGAGACACCGATGGGCGGCTGGTGTGGGGAGTTAACGATTTTGATGAAGCGTGTGCGTTTCCCTACACCATGGATCTGGTGCGTCTGGCGACGAGCGCACTGCTGGCCAGTCGGGAAGAGCGTCTGACGATGAAGCCGAAAGAGTCGTCGTCGGCAATTTTGGCGGGATACGAGCGCGGCATGGAAGCGGGCGGGCGTCCGTTTGTGTTGGGCGAGAACCACGAATGGTTGCGGGCGATCGCGGAGAGCAAGCTGCGGGATCCGGTGGTGTTCTGGCAAAAAATGGATCGTCTTCCGGCGGTGAAGGGAGAAATCCCAGAGAGCGCGCGCGAGGCGATTGAGCATTTGCTGCCGGAGCGGGGCATACGGTACCGGCTGGCGCGGCGAGTCGCGGGCCTCGGAAGCCTGGGGCGGCCGCGGCTGGTGGCGATTGCGGAGTGGAAAGGCGGGCGCGTGGCGCGGGAAGCGAAGGCGCTGTTGCCATCGGCGCTGCACTGTCTGAATCCGAAGCCGGCGCCGGCGGAGATTTTGTATGCGGCCATCCTGAGGCGGGCGGTGCGCTGTCCCGATCCGTATGTGCAAATGCGGGGGCACTGGATCGTGCGGCGGCTGTCGCCGCATTGTTCGCGCATCGAACTGGATGCGCTCGGAACGAGCCGTGGGGAACTGCGGCTGCTGGAGGCGATGGGGAGAGAGACGGCGAATATTCATGTGGGAACGGAAGAAAAGCGGAGGGCGATCCTGAAGGATCTGCGCCGGCGAAAAGGGAACTGGCTGGTGGGAGCGGCGCAAGCGATGGCGGACGCAATGGAAAAAGATTGGCGAGTGTGGAAGGAGCGCTGGCAGAGCTAGACTCTGCCAGCGCCTTATTGGAGCGAAAGTCCCCGTGAGGACTCAGTGGGCAGGTCGAAGAGCTGGCACCCCAGTGCGTGCGGCTTGTTCTCAGCTCCGATGGTGATGAGGGCGTCAAGAATGCATTCAAGGGCCGCGGGCGAACCCGACCAGACCCGGGAAAAGGACTCGCGATAAACCGCCAATTCGCCCACCAGGCGTCCCACCGAGTTGGGGTCGAGGTCGACATCGGTCAGAGTCGCGTCGCTGCCAACGGGCAGCGGAGGGTCGTGTGCCGGAGGAAGGCGGAGACTGGCCTCGGTCAGCCAGTGGACGATGAGCGCTTTAAGATGCTGCCGGCAACAGACGCTCTTCACGTCTTTCTGCGAGGCGAGCGACGGATGCCAGGAGAGGATCTTGAGGCGGTCGAGCCAACGGTTCTCGACCACCAGGAACCATCCCGTGTGGCGAAAGGTGTCGAGGCCGCAAACCGCGCACGGCGAGCGTTTTGTGATTGGGTAAGCCATTGGCGTCCCTTTGGACAATCCGTCAAGCGCTGGCTGCGGCTCGGGTGAGGAAGCGTGGGCTCGCGCGCTCGCCGAGGGGGACGGTCATCATCCCGAGATGCGGGTCGAAACGCAGCGTGAAGTGCGAGGCGCAGGCGTCGCAGAGCCAGAAATGTTCGCGCTGCCGTAGCTTCCGCCGGTCGCCGTCGAAAGCAGCGTTAAGGTCGGAAGGAAAAGTTTCCGCCAGGAACAGCTTGCCTTCGCGCAGCGAACGGAACGGAACCGTGCACGCGGGATTGGCGCATTTATGGAGCATAGGCTGCCTCCGGTCTTCTCTTCTGTGGAACCACCGCCAGAGAGACCACACGCACCGTGCACGCGAGAGGCCGAAGAATTGGCATCCCACATTAGAAGTCATTTATCCACGTTTGCAACGAGTTAGATGGCGGAGCGAGCGGTCGGGATCAACCGCCGCCAACGGTGCTGACGGAGAGCAGTCACGGCCGCCGGATGGCCGTCAGAGGTTGGCGGATATTTCCGTGTTACTGCGCTGTTGCAACTTCGCTTCGTCGCGGACTAGCGCACCATCCACGCCGATGCGGCGACGAGTACGCCGGCGGTCGCGAGCAACAGGCCGAGATGCCAGAATAGGCGGCGGCCCGAGAGCAGGGTGATCGAGGTGATAACCAGGGCGATCTCCAGGAAAACTTCTCCCAGATCGAAGCGGTCGGCTTTGCGGCGGGTAAGGTCGCCTTCCTTCTCTGTTTCGCGGGCCTCTTTGTCGAGTTCCTTCTGCTCTTCTTTATAGCGGTCGGCTTCGGCTCGGTATTTCCCCTGGAGTTTGGCAACGGCTTCCGCGTCTTTGGTGGCAACCACGGTGGTCAGGTCGGCGAACAATTCGTCGGTGTGGCGGCGGATATTTTTGGCCTGGTAGTAGGCCCACTGGTCGGTGACCTTGTTCTGCAAAATTATTTCTTCGGTGTGGGTGCGATGGCCGAGCAGCGACACGGTTGCCACCAGGACGGCCAGCACCGCCATGGTGAGCGTGATGGGAGCGAGATCGGGATGCTCCCGGGCGTGTTCGGCGTGCTCGTGCAATTCGGTCAATTCTTCGGTCATGGTATCGGGCTCCTGGGAACTCTATGGGCTATGAGGGTAAACCAAGTTGCCTATTCTCCCATCACTTTAATAATGACCCGTTTGTCGCGCTGGCCGTCGAATTCGGCGTAGAAAATCTGCTGCCAGGGGCCGAAGTCGAGTCTCCCGTTGGTGACCGGGACGATGACTTCGTGGTGGATGATCAGCGATTTGAGGTGAGCGTCTCCGTTGTCTTCGCCGGTCTGGTGATGCTGGTAGTTCTCGCGGAAGGGCGCGAGCGTTTCCAGCCACTGGTCGATGTCTTGGATGAGGCCGCTCTCGTTGTCGTTGACGTAGACCCCGGCGGTGATGTGCATGGCGGAGACCAGGATCATGCCGTCTTTGATTCCGGACTTCTTGAGGGCGCTCTCGACCTGCGGGGTCAGGTGAACATAGGCGCGCTTCGTTTTCGTATGCACCGTCAGGTACTCGGTGTGGATTTTCATGCTTCCACATTTATCACGGGGAGGGGTCGGTCAGGGAGAAAAAGTTTTCGGCAGGGCGGACGGTCCAGCGGCGGAGTGTGTACGTACAAAATGTTCCACGTGGAACATTTTGTACTTGCTTAAGTGTATGCACGTTGGCATAAGTACAATGGCTGTGTAAAAAATACCAGGTCTTCATTGCCGCGCTTAGCGGGTTTGCAAGTCCTTGATAACGCTCAGGCGCGAGTGTGGTTAAATAGACACAAGCGGGTAATTATTACACTGTAATTATTACATGGCCATCAGTTGCCAGTTGCCAGTTGCCAGTGATCGGCAACCGGGGTAGTGTCCTAATTTGCCTTTTTTCACCACAGAGTCACAGAGTCACAGAGAAAGCATTGGACCTGTAAGAATCAGAAGGGGGAGGGTTTGCCAAGCAGTTGGGTTTCTCTGTGTCTCGGTGACTCTGTGGTGGAAAACTAAATTAGGACAGTACCGCAACCGGCGCTCTTTTGACTTCCAGGAAAGTCCCAAGCTCGATGCGGCGGTGGAATCCCAGGTCTCGAAGAGCGCGAGGTCTGGGAACGCGGCGCCGAATCCGGCCCACCCGCCCATGCACACAGAATGGCATCATTTGATGCTATAATCAGTGCTATGAGGACAACGGTTGCGCTGGATGACGATCTCGTACGCACCGCCCAGGAGTTTACCGGGGTGGCGGAAAAAACGGCGCTGATTCGTGAGGCGCTCAAAGCCCTCATCGAGCGGGAGAGCGCCCGCCGACTGGCATCCCTGGAGGGCACGATGCCGAAATTGAAGAATATTCCTCGCCGGAGGCAGGGGACGAATTGATTCTCGCGGATACCTCGATTTGGATTGACCACTTTCGCTCGGGGAACAAAGACATGCGGAAGCATCTGAACGAAGGGCAGATTGTGATCCATCCGGCCATTATTGCGGAACTTGCCCTTGGCTCTTTGGAGGAACAAACAAAGACGCTTGCCCTGCTGGACCTTTTGCCGCAGGTGCAGGTGGCGCAACTGAGCGAAGTGCGGCGAATGATTGAGGCTCGTCGTCTGTACAGCCTCGGCATCGGTCTGATTGAGGCACAACTGATCGCCTCCGTCTTTATCGATCCGTCCACGGTTTTGTGGACAAGAGATAAGCGACTGCGCAAGGCCGCAGAAGGTCTCGGCATTCACGCCAGTCTGGCTTAGAGAATTTCAAGGGCGGGGCCGCCCCAACCACAGCTTGGACGGGCCACCTGCCAGATCTCGAGCAGTAGAATCTATTGGGAATCAGGCTAGCCTTATGACCGAGCACAAAATTGGCTTAATGATCGGAGAGAACAGGGCTTTTGTAGAGCGGATCGCATGGTACGCGGTGGGTGTTGTTAGTCTGCTTGCCTACGTAGACCATCAGAACAAGAAGATGGCGGACGTTCTCGGGACTGGGACCGCTTGCACGTGGAAAGGTCATAGTGTAATTCTGACTGCCGAGCACGTGGTAGCCGAGGCGGAACCTGATAGTCTCGCTTTTCTTCTACGGGTCGATGACGCCATTAACTGGGAAGGAACGGGCAAGCCAGAGATAGTGGTACCGAGAGTATCTCTGCCTGTCGAAAGTATTGTCCGGTGCAAGGAACACGATTTGGCAGCGATCGTTCTTCGTGCCAACGACCTGGCTGGCTTCCGTATGCAGTTCTGTGAACTTCCGAAGCAGCTCGCACAGAGTCGAACGCTTAAACGTAAAGGGTCTCTCTTTCTTCTCGGCTATCCAACGGATCGAATATTTCCTGTCGCAAAGACCCAGACCGCGAATGCCGAAGCTAACTACCGCGCGGTCAGACCGACCATACTCACAGGGACAATCGCAAAGCCTCCATCGAAGGCATTGTCATCCCAATATGACCCGGAGCGCGATGTGTTGATCAACTACGAGCCCAGCGATCCGAAAATGAAGCCTCACGGGTTTAGTGGAGCGGCCGTTTGGAAAGATCGTGCAAAACGCTCAGGGCACGTGTGGACCGCCGATCCCATGATATTTGGCATGCAGACAAGGGCTTTTATGACCTCCCGGCTCCTGCAGGTTGTAGGAGCGCCCGCGATTAATAAATTTCTGCAGGAGTCGTTCTAGTCTTACAGAGATTGGCGGGTGGGCCACGTTAAGGGCGGGTTTGTCTTTTACCATCGACCGCAATAACTGGGGGTGCGCCACTTCTCACGCTTTTTGAGAAGTGGCCCGCCGAACCGTCGACTCTACGAATGAACTGGCCGGGCAGGCTGGCTCTCCATCACCACGCGCAGAATGCGGTTGATGCGCGTCTGATAGCCTTTGCCATGACCTTTGAGCCAATCGAGCACGTCCGCATCGAGACGAATCGTCAGTTGCTTTTTCTCCGGGGGCCAAGCGGTCGTCGCCTTCTTGAGAAATGTCTTGTCGAGCGGCGGAATGTCCGAATAGTCGATATCGGCATCCTTCATGCGGTCAATCCGCGCCAAGTCGCTCTTGATAGATCTTTTGTTCACGCCGGTTCCCCTTCCTCATGGAGATGATGCGCGTTCCCTCGTCGCGCGGTGAATGGGCTATGACAACCAGACGGCCGGCCAGCAAGCCCAAAGTGATGCGCCGTTCTTCTCCGTAGCCAAAGCGGTCATCTTCGAACGTGACGCAGGGCCCGGCAAACACCCGTTCGGCATCCTCGAAGCTGAGGCCATGCTTGGCGAAGTTCTTCCGGTTCTTGGCGTCGTCCCATTCGTATTTCATTCCCGTTTCGTCTCTACTGTAACTCTTTTTGTCGTTACACTCAAGGATAAATCCGCCACTTTACCGTGGGAGTAGAACGCGGGTTTGTCTTTTAACATTGACCGAAGTAACTGAGGTGCGGCACTTCTCGCGCTTTTCGAGGGGGCCTGACGGACAGCCGACGCCGTTCTACTCTGCTCTACGCGGGCGGAAGGCTGGGCCGACCTTAAGGGTAAGTTGGCTGACTGTCGTTCCATTCACGTTCCATTAGGTTTTCCAGATAACCCTTACCGGAGATACGCTCCCGTCATTTTTTCCGCTGGAGGTCAAAGTGCGCGGGGACTGGCGGCTGCTCCCCGGGGAGCGCGAAAGTCCAGTCCTCGGTGTGATGGTTCGCGTCGATGATGGTGAACGCTACATGCTGCATGTGTCCGTACTGAAGATTGCCGCTGACGTTGAGAAAATCGAAATCCACCTTCTTCCCGTCCGGCGACATCTTGCCTGCCATACGAGGCCGATTATCCGCGTCGCAATAATGGGTCAGCAGCAAGCGGTCTCCGTCCACAACGAACATGGTGATGGGATCGTCGGGTCTTCCCGCTATGGTCATCTCATGCATGAGGGTGTGGCCCAGGGAAGTCACGCGCAGCGAGACCTGAACCAGCTTGCCTTCTGTGTCGGCTTGAGGTGGGACGGTGGTCACGTGGCCTTCCCAGGAGCCGGCCAGAGTTTTCAGTTTGTCGAAGGACTTTTGCGCGTCGGACTGGGCGAAAGCCAGGGTGGAGAGCGATAGCAGAACAACGGAGAGCATAAAACGAAGGGATTTCATGTTTCATTCTCCTTACGGGTTCATTTCTTGTTTGCTTTCGGGCCGGGATTGGTCTCCCCGTCAATGACAATACGCAACGCTGGCAGAAAAGTTCCAACAGCTTGGCCGGCCGGGGCAGCCGCGGCGCGACTGGCAAGGCTCATAGTGCGATCGGTCTGCCTCCCACCCTTGCGCAAAGAACGCGCAAGGATGGGGCAGCCGCTATAGGATTGTGCCGGCGGAAGGCTGGGCCGGCGGCCTACGCCCTTTTGTTTTATTGGCACGGCCAAGCGAATCGCGGTTTGTGTCGATCAATCAGAACATGAGGATCACTGCTCTATTCGCCTATGTCCCTTTGATCCTCTTTCTGGCGCTGGACTCTCCATTGCTCGCAGCCGACCATGGAACCGCGACAGAAGCCAAGGCCATGCTTGTGAAAGCAATCACGCACTACAAAGCTGTAGGGAGGAAGCAAGCTCTAGCGGACTTCACGGCAGATAAACCCCCGTTTGGCGATCGCGACCTGTACGTGGTTTGTTTCAGCTCCGAGCGTATCGTCGTGGCCAACGGTGGATTTCCGGGGCACGTTGGAACCCGGGGGGACACGGTGGTCGATGAAAACGGTAAAGGTGTGGGTGCGGCGTCATGGGAGGCTACCTCGGCTAGCGGGGAAGGAGTGGTGCAATATCGCTGGGTTAATCCTGTTACTCGCGATGTAGAACCCAAAACAATGTTCGTGGCAAGAGTTGGCGGCGACGTTTGCGGCGTCGGCACTTATATCCGCCAGTAGCAAGGACAAACACGTGCGGATCACGGTCATGCGCCTTGAGACATTCTCCACGGAAGGCAGGCGGGTTTGTGGCGCGAAGCTCATTGTGCGATCAGTTGGCCTAAGCTGCCTTCGATTCCGCTCAGGGCAGGCTCTGGCACACAGAACGCGCCAGGAGGGGCAGCCCGCAAGGAGACTTGGACCGAATACTGCTTAATGCTTCGCGTTGGCGGTGCCGATAGAGGGTATGAAGGCGGAGCCGGGCCCGAATCCATTCGGCCAGGAGCGCCGGCCAAAGGAGCATATCCATGATCAATGTAGGAATGATTGAGAAAGCGATCGCAGCCCACGCGCGTTGGAAGGCACGCCTGCGGGCCGCCGTTGATAGTGGGAAATTCGATATGACGCCTGCCGCCATCAAGCTAGACGACCAGTGCGATTTCGGGAAATGGCTCTACAGTCCGGAGTTTTCGGCCGCTGAAAAGCAAACAGCGAACTACCGCAATGCGATGGGCTTGCATGCGGCATTTCACCGGGAGGCGGCCAAAGTTGTAGAGTCCGCCACTTCGGGCCACAAGGACGTGGCAGAGGAGGCAATAGGCCTACATGGCGGCTACACCAAGGCCTCCAGCGACTTGACGAAAGAACTGACGCAGTGGCGCCTGACGTTGGGCTAACAGCGTTCTCCAGCACACGGGTTCCCTCTCCATAGCTCTCTAATGCGGATTCAGAGTTGCCAAGCCCGGTCGAGGTGACAGCAACTCTCGATTCGCTTTAGCGCATCGACTCTTCGATTTCCGAGATCCAGTTGGGGCGCTTCAGGACTTCTCTTGGCTTGGGGCCGTCGGCGGCTCCTACTATGCCGTCGCGTTCCATTAAGTCGATTAGGTGGGCGGCTCGGCCGTAGCCTATGCGGAGGCGGCGCTGCAAGAGCGATGTGGAGGCTTTGCCGAACTCGATCACGAGGCGCACCGCATCGTTGAAGAGCGGGTCGTTATCATTCTCGTCGGCGGAAATCTCTCCGGAATCGTCCGCGCCTTCTGGCGCCTCGCGATCTTCTATGGGCGCTTCGAGGAATTTCTCCTGGTATTGCGCCACGCCCTGCGTCTTCCAGAATTCCACCACGGCGGCGATTTCCTTTTCGGTAACGTAGGGCGCGTGAAGGCGATGGACGCGCGCGGAGCCGGACGGCAGGTAGAGCATGTCGCCGCGACCGAGGAGCGATTCGGCGCCGTTCGCATCGAGAATGGTGCGCGAGTCTACTTTGGTCGCTACGCGGAACGAGACTCGGGCGGGGAAGTTAGCTTTGATCAGTCCAGTTATAACATCGACCGAAGGCCGCTGCGTGGCCAGCACTAAGTGGATGCCTACGGCTCGGGCCATTTGCGCGAGGCGAGTTATCGATTCTTCTACGTTGTGCCCGTCGAGCATCATTAGATCGGCTAACTCGTCGATTACGATGACAATCTTCGGAATGGGGCCTTCGTCCGCACTCGATTGCTCGCTGAACAGGCTGGGCGTGTCGTCGAACAGGCGGTTGTAACTGTCGATGTTGCGGACGCCTTTCGAGGCGAGCAGTTTGAGGCGGCGCTCCATTTCGCGGACGGCGTTGCGCAGCGCGTTGGCGGCCAGCTTCGCCTCGGTGATGATGGGCGTGTAGAGGTGCGGAACGCCTTCGTAAACGCCCAGTTCAAGCCGCTTCGGGTCGACTAACACCAGCCTTACTTCGTCGGGCGTCGACTTATACAAAATCGACATGATCATGGCGTTAATGGCCACGCTCTTGCCCGTGCCGGTCGAGCCGGCGATTAGCAGATGGGGCATGCCGGACAGATCGGCGGCGGCGATGCGTCCGTTGATGTCCTTGCCCATGGCTACGGTGAGCTTGGATTTGGAGCCGAGGAATTCGGGCGACTCGATGTTCTCGCGCAGCCAGATGATTTCGCGCTCGCGGTTCGGCACCTGGACGCCGACGGTGCTCTTGCCGGGCATACGTTCGATGAGGATGCTTTCGGCGCGCAGGGCGAGGCAGAGATCGTCGGTGAGGCTGATGATGCGGCTGTACTTGATGCCGGCTTCGGGCTTGAACTCGAAGGTGGTGACGACCGGGCCGGGATTGATCTGCGTGACTTGGCCGAAGACTTCGAATTCCGCGTACTTCGCGGTGAGAACCTGGGCGACGATTTTCAGTTCGTCTTCGTGGACGGATTGCTGCTCGTCGGGACGGTGCAGCAGGCTCGACGGCGGGAGCTTGTAACTGCCCGCGATTTTGGGGAGGATCGTTTTCGGTTTGTGCTCGGAGTCGGCGCGGGCAGTGACTTCGAGTGCGGTTTCGGCGGAGGCAGCGGGCGAATTCTGTGGCGGCGGGGCGGAGTCGGGTTCGCCCTCGGCCAGCATGCGCTCGATGCCGGTGCGCGGGGCCGAAGCGGCGGACTGCACGCCCGGGATTTCCTGATCGATTTCCCGCTCAGGCCGCGAGCCTTCCTGGCGCGGAATCTCTGGACGCTGCAGCGCGGGACGCGCGGGCACGAGCTGCGCCGTGACGGTTGGCTTTTCGGCGCGGCGTTTTTCGAGTTCCTTTTGTTGGCGCTTGCGCGCGCGCTCGTCCTGCCAATCTCTGAAGCGATCTCTGAGCGCCAGAACGAAGGCGAAGCGGGTGGGCGCCCAGAGTTCAATTGCCGCGAACGAGAAGGCGGTGGTGAGATAGAGCGCGACGGCCAGAACCGTCGTGCAGACAATGTATGCGCCAGCGAGGTTGAAGTAACGGATCAAGACGTCGCCCACGATGCGGCCGACCAGGCCCTCGATCGGGATGGCGCCCATCCAGCGGAAGTGGCCGGGCAGGATGGCAAGCAGGGCGGGCACAAACATGAGCAGCCAGATTCCGCCGAGAGTCTTCGCGATCGGAGCCTGCACGGGTCGCGAGCGGAACCAGCGCGCTCCGAGCATGATCATGAAGATGGGCAGCAGAAACGATCCGACTCCCCAGAATTGCAGGATGAGGTCGGAAAGATAGGCTCCGAAGATGCCGATCCAGTTGCGGGCAGCGTGCGACTTAGTGAGGATGGAAGCGCTGTTCAGCGAAGGATCGAGCGGCGAATAAGACGCCAGCGCGAGGAAAAGAAGGAGTGCGGAGACGCACAACAGGAATCCGGCAAGCTCGTTCAGACGCCGGTTCCTGGTTGGCGCAAAAATCCTGGTAAAGAATGTCATGTGGCAGCGACGGCGTTGGGCAAAAGCTCACCCACAGCACCGTAACGTGGCCAGAGCCTCATTATTATGACAAGAAGCGGGGGTTCGTACAATGCGGGAAACGGGGCGGGGTGGCGAGTTGGGTTCGGGGCGGGGACTCGCAGGGTTCTGAAAAAAACGGAATTTTTCGACAAGAGCCGCATAGTTTACGAATTGGCGTCTTCGATGTTGGTGTTGCGCTCAGAGATAGCGGATTCGGCGGCAAGCTAATGCGGGGAAGTTGCCCCGGTGCTAAGTTGGAAGACTTGCACCCGCGCGTTCGCCGCATCCGCTACGTAGATGCGGTTGCCGGCATCGACCCACAATCCGCTCGGAACGAGAAACTCTCCAATTCTGCTGCCGGATTGTCCAAACGTACCCATCGGCGTTCCATCCGGTTTGTAGACGGCGACGATGGATCTGGCAACATAACTTATGTAGATGTTTCCGTCCCTATCTACGGCCAGCCCATTGGCCCTAGCAACGCCGGGAAGAACACGATAACAAGCAGTGCGGTTGCCGTCGAGATCCAGGACTTGAATGCGCGACTGCTCGGCATCGAGAACCACAATTCCGTGATTGCTCACGGCGATCTGCGTCGGAGAGACGAACTCTCCGCTGCCATTGCCGTGCCTGTCCTTGCCCACACGTTTCAAAACGTTGCCTTGCAGATCGAGGATAAAAACCAGATTGCGCGGGGTATCGGCAAGATATAAACGGCCCGCGTTGCGGTCAATGGCAATTCCGGTTGGACGTTCATACATGTTTTCGCCACGGAGCCTCCCGATATAGCGGACGAATTGCCCGTGCTGGTTATAGACCAGCACCATTCCCCGCTCGGAATCAGCGATGTAAATGTTGTCTTCGGCATCGGTCGCAACTCCGGCCGGCAACTGCAGTCTGCGACCTTGATCGCCCAGAATGCTGAACGAAGTCTTGCCCTCGGGGTCAAACACATGTACAGCCCGCAGGTCAGGATCGCTGATGACGACCCGCAGCATGGAGTCGGTGGTCACCTGATGCGGCTCCCCCATCACCCGGGCTCGCCCATAGGCAAGGGTCACCAGTTCGTCGCGAATACTTGCCAGGATGGAGGTTGGTCGTGCGATTTTCTTGGCATGGGCCGGCGGCTCGAAATCTTCCACAACCCTGCGGGCAGGAAGAATCATCCACCCAGGAACCTCGGTCTGCCTTGCCGCGTCTTCGCCATGAACTGAAGTGGAGCGGGAGGTTGAAGCCAGCTTTTCAAGAGCACGAATGAACTTCGACGACTTCTTGTATTCTGCATTGGCGTAGAAGGTGCCAAGATATTCCAGAGTGCGATCGCCTCCCAGGCTCACCTGCGGGAAGGCGCGAAGATTCTGTGTGGGCGGCTCAAGGCGCAACGGCCCGTACGCGCCCATGGCAGATGGTGCAGCTTCCGCAGGCGTTTCACTGAATATGAATTGGGTCACGAAGAGCAACACGGCAAGGTCAACTACAATGCGCAGTTCAGCCTTTGCCGTGTGCGCGCCTGCTCGGAAAAGGAACCTGCACCATCGCCGCTTGCTGGGCATGAAGCTTGTCTCCTCCCATTTGGTTCGAAGTCAAATGAATCAAGAGGCGAGGGGACCGTCCCTGAGCTGTTGCGGGGATTCTGACTCTTTCGCTTGTGTTTGTCACGAACTATTTTAGGATTTATCAGTGACCTATGACGCATAGGTCAGTGACCTATGCGGCATAGGTCAGTGACTAATGTCTCATAGGAATGTGATAACTGGGAATTCCGAACGGAGCATCGCGAAGTTACTCTTGTGCGGTCGTAGCAGAAAACCTTCGCAGTGCTCCGCGATGCTACAACCGAATCACCGCGCTTCACCCATCAATTCTCGCCTGGATTTTAATAGTGCCCGATGAATCCCGCAGCCAAGGCCAGCACCAGAATTCCGAGCACGATGCGATACACGGCAAACGGCGCGAAGCCGCGCCTGCGGACATAGCCCATGAACCAGGCTACGGCTCCGTAGGCGACGATGAAGGAGACGACGAAGCCGATGGCGAGGATGACCCATTGGTGATGTGTGATTTGGGCGACGCCAATGGGATTTTCACCCTTGCCGCCGTGGATCGATTTGAAGAGCGTGTAGAGCGTGGCCACCGTCATAGTGGGTATGGAGAGGAAGAAGGAGAACTCGAGCGCGGCGGGGCGCGACATTCCCACCAGTTGGCCGGCGCAAATCGTGGACATTGAGCGCGAGGTGCCGGGGAAAACGGCGGAGAGAATCTGGCAGGCGCCGATCCAGACGGCTTGGCCGCCGTGGATGTCGTCCATTTTCCAGGTGTGGATGGGCGAACCGGTGGCGCCCGGGCCAGCTTTTTCCCAGGGCGCTTTCATGGCGTCGATGATCCACATCACGATGCCGCCGAGGAGCAGGGCCGTGCCCATCACGTAGAGACTCTCGAGGTTCTTGCCGATCACTTTGGTCAGCAGAAAGGACGGGATCGCGGTGACGACGAAGGCGATCATCACCAGGCTCAAGGGATGGGTGAGGTAGTCGCAGTCTCGCTTCTCGCCCTTGGGAAAGGTCGAGAAGAGCTTGGCGATATGGTGGCGGAAATAAATTGGCAGAACCAGGATCGCGCCCAGTTGGATGACGATCGAATACATCTTCCAATAGCCGCTGGAAAGTGGCACATGCAGCAGCAGCTCGGAAAGGCGAAGATGGGCGGTGGAGCTGACGGGCAGAAACTCGGTGAGGCCTTCGACAATTCCCAGCAGCACGGATAAAAGATAGTCGTTCAAGTGTTCTCTCCAAAATTGATGTAGAGATGCGGCTGGCCGCGTCTTGATGCGGAGACGGGGCAAGCCCCGTCTCTACGGGAATTTATTGGGCGATGGCCGCCATTGGCGATGTTGATCGGCAAGGCTCTGACAATCTCTTCGTATTTCGTGGCGGCTAGGCCTACCCTTTTAGGATAGCAGGAAGCGGTGTGGAGGGAGGCCCCAGCCGCGAAGCGGCCGAAAGCAGGAGAACCCGGCACGTGAGCGCCGGGAAGGAGGAAGTGGGACAAAATCGAGTCCCGCATTGACAGTCGCGAGCGCAATGGCCTGGCTCCATCAACAATCACTACGGGATGGGAAAGCGTTCTACGAGGACTGGCAGTTCTAGTGTGAATAGTCAGTCTTGCGTGGGCGGGTCGCCATTGCGATCCATTTCGTCCAGCAATTTGGCGAGAACCTCGGCGCGCTGATCGCTGTTCAACTCGCGTTTCAATTCTTCCAGAGCCAGGGCAACGATGTCGTAGTGGTGCGCCCCAGCGAGCCTGGGGTCAGAGGTCACGTCAAGCCAGACTTGGTGCATGAGTTCCAGATCCTGCGACCGGAGACGTGGGGTGTGCGGCCCCAGCATGTAGTCGCGCACGCTGCCGCTGGGCGAGTGAATTTCCATCGTCAGCCGCGGCCGGGGTTCGGGCAGCCGTTCCCAGGCATCCCCGGCAAGTTTTCCCTGAGCGTCGGTCGAGAGCTTGTTGGAGAGGCCGCAGACAATGCGGCTGGAATCCAGACGCTGGGCGGTCACCACGATCGCTTCGAACACATCCGTTCCCGGCACCACCAGCAAGGAAACCGGCCTGCCTTCCTTCTCTGCCACCGCGACGGCGGAGGTGAATAGTTCCTGGTCGTAATGATCGAAGACCTCAGAGGCATCGAGCGAACTGTCGCCGAAACTATCCTCGCGATGGTAGAGCCGCGCCGTCATCACCACCACGTCCTGACGGGTGGTATCGACGCTGCGCAGAACGTCGCGCAGGTAATACAGGTTTCTGGGATCGCGGACGGCCACCAGGACGTTTCCAGGACGAACGCCCAAGGCGCCGCTACCCAATTCCTGGTTTCCGTAGACCCGGAATTGATCGAGGTTCTCAGGCTTGCCGTGTCTCTGCTTGGCCACCCGACGTTCAGAATAGGTGAACACGGCGAAGAAGACCGCGCTGAACGTGACTCCGGCAATCGTAGCTTCTGACTTGGTCAGGAGGTTGACCAGCGCCGTCATCAGCAGCACCGCCGAGATCACAATGAGGCCGAGCGGGATCTCTTTGCCCGCAATATGCATGTTGCCCGGCACCTTCCATTGGCGGTTCTCGGGCTCGGTGTAGCGCAGGACGAGCACCGCCAGTGACTTCAGGGCGAAGCTCCAAATCACGCCAAATGCGTAGAGGCCCGCCAGCACGTAGACGTTTCCCCTGCTCAGGATGATGGTCAGCAACTGCATCCCCACCACCAGGTTGATGATGCGATAGCTGGTGCCGTAGCGCTTCTGCGGCTTCTGGAACCACTCGGTGAGCACCCCGTCTTCCGCGACCCGGTTCAGAACCCCGTTCGCGCCCACAATCGACGTGTTTTGCGCGCCCGCGAGAATGAGGACGCCCACCAGCACCACAAAGCCATGAAAGATCAGTTTCAGCGTCGTAGGACCGGCCAAGTACATGGTGATGCCGCCGATCAGGTTGGCGAAGTGGTCGGGCCGGACCTTGTCGGGGATGATCATCACCGCGAAGAACGAGACCAGCGACGTGAACAGGAGGCTGTACAGGAAAATCACCAGGCCGGTCTTCTCCAGGTTCTTCAGCTTGGGATGCTCGATCTCGCGGTTGACCTGCGCCAGAGTCTCTTCGCCGCTCATGGCCAGCACGGAGTGGCCGAAGCCGACGAACATGATGATCAGAGTCAGATGGCTGAGCCAGGTTCCGTGCAGCCAGCCGAGGGATTCTTTGGTGAGCGCGACCACTCCGGGATGAAACGGGTTGGGCGGAACCTGGATCTGCACGCGAAAAACGGTGTAGGTGCACCAAAGAATCAGGATCACGACCATCACGGTAGTGATGACCATGATCTGCAGAGCCTTCTGGCTGGACTCGTGGATGCCTTGGATGTTCTTCCACCAGAAGTAGACCACCACGATAATTGCGAACACAGCGGAAAAATAATCCTGCGAAAAACTCAAAGGACGATGGAGGTAATCCCCCATATCCTGAATGAAGCCGGCAAGATACTGGCCGGCAGAGACCGCGCTGATGGGGCCAGTCAGTACGTAGTCGAAGAGCAGCGCTGAGACTGAGAATTTGGCCAACGTGCCACCCATGGCCTCTTTCACCACGCGGTACACGCCGCCGCGCACAAACATGCTGCTGGATTCGATATAGAGAGCGCGCACTGCGTAGCTGAACAACATCACCGCGAGGATGAACCAAGGGGCGCTCTTGCCGATGACCTTCTCCGCGTCGCCGCCCGCGTAATAGGCGGAAGACGCCAGATCCGCCAGAACGATTGCGGCAGCCCGCCAGAAGGAAATGAAGGTGAGCATCACCGTGGTGGCGACGAAGACCTTGGCAACCGGGCGCGGAACGTTGTGAAGGGATGAGGACATGCCGAACTGTGCCCGAGGGGGCAAACTTAAGAATCTAACTCAAAATCTCCTTTTGACCTAGCCGACACGGCGCCCGGTAGTGGCTGAATTTGATTCAGCCAGTACCCGGCGCCCGGTTGGCGCCCGGTGTACATTCGTTCCCACCGATCACGACAGTGTGACACAATTTTCGTCTTGAAACGCCCGGGGATGGTGGTAGTGGTAAACACAGGTTAATACCTTGAGATTAAACAGGCGGGAATAAGAGAACGAACAGGCGCCGGAGCCTAGCGCCCGTTTTCGAAGCGGTAGCCGATTCCGCGCAGCGTTTTCAAATAGCGAGGATGCCGCGGATCGGGTTCGATCTTCTCCCGCAGACGCCGCACAAAGACGTCGATGGAGCGGGGGGTCACGAAGGAGCCCTCTTTCCACACGGCGTCAAGCAACTGATCGCGGGTAAAAACGCGTCCGCGGTGGCGAGCCAGATATTCGAGGAGCCGGAACTCGCGGACCGTGGTGACCACTGTCTTGCCCTGCACGCGCACGGTCATCGAAGCGATATCGATTTCCAAATCCCCCAGCTGAATAATTTCGTGACGGGGGGCCTCCGGCTGAACGCGGAGAACGTTGCGGATGCGCGCAATCAACTCGCGGGGACTGAAGGGTTTGGTGATGTACCCGTCTCCACCAGCGTCGAAGGCCTGAAGGCGGTCGGGTTCCTGAGTTCTGGCGGAAAGAAAAATGATGGGCGTCCGGGCCAGTCGTTCGTGCTGGCGAATCTGGCGGCAGAGATCGAAGCCGTTGATCCCGGGCAACATGATATCGAGAAGAAACAGCGCCGGCTGCGCCAGGGCTGCCTGGGGGACGACCGGCGCCCCGGAGAAGAACGTGGAGACCTCGTAGCCGGCGGTCCGCAGGTTGTGCTCGATCAGTTGAGACACATCCGGGTCGTCTTCCACGACGTAGATGAGATCGGGGTAACGCGGTTTGTCTGTCGTCTCCCAAGAACCCATGGCAGAAGGAGAGCCTCACGCGCTCTCAAAGAGCTTTGCGTAGAAAGAGCTTTATTTTGATAGTCCCCCAGTGAGATTAGAGGGAATATGTTGCGGCAATGTTGCGCCAGTGTTAAAGGAGGGTTAATTTGAGCGCGGACGTATTGCCGCCGTAAGTGCCGGAGCCGGCGGCGCTTAAGGTGTGCTTTAGAGGATCGAACCCCTGAAACGGGATCAGACCCGTAGTTTTGCTCTGCGCTCTGCCCAGGCGTTACACTGCCAGATATGAATACAGCGATCCAACCGAATGTGAAGTTCGTGCAAACCCCCGATTACCGCGAGGGCTACTCCAACAGCGTGCAGATCCGGGTGAACGTTTGGGATTTCTTCCTCGTTTTCGGCACGATGCAGCAAAGCTCGGAGACGCAGGTGGAATTGCGAAACTTTCAGGGGATTTATCTCAGCCCGCAACAGGCCAAGGCACTCATGGCGCTCTTGCAGCAGAATGTGGCGAACTACGAGTCCGCGTTCGGCGAGATCAAACTGGATCCACGAGCGCCGGGTGGACAAGTTCACTGATGCACCGTTCGCCGATTTTCTGTTCAACGACGGCGGCGCGGCCGGCGGCGCACTCCTATTTGAAAACCAAATCTCAACCGGCATCCTCGGCGTGGGCGCAGCAGTTTCTTCTGTTCGCGCTGTTCTTTGCCGGCTTAATGCTTCTGCATGCGCCGCTTCTGCGCCTTCCTTATTTCTGGGATGAGGCTGGATATTACGTTCCGGTCGCGCGCGATTTATTTCTTACCGGCTCGCCGATTCCGCAATCCACGCTATCGAATGCGCATCCTCCGCTGGTGATGGCGTGGCTGGCGCTGGCCTGGCGCGTCTTTGGATACTCCACGCTGGTCACGCGCACAGCCATGCTGGCGCTGAGCGCATTCTCGCTGCTGGGAGTGTTTCGACTTTCGCGAATTGCCGCCAACTTGCCGGTGGCGTGGGCGACAACCGCGCTGGTGGCGGTTTATCCCGTGTACTTCACGCAGAGTTCCATGGCGCTGGTCGACTTGCCAGCCGCCGGATTTACGTTCTGGGCGCTGGCCGCATATATAGAGGACCGTCCGTGGAAGCACGTGGTCTGGTTCTCGCTGGCGGCGCTGGCTAAAGAGACTGCGATCCTGGCTCCGCTGGCGCTGTTTGGCTGGGAGTCGCTCGCTTATTTCATTCGCCGAAGTTCGAGGGAAAGTCGGAAAGAAAATTGATGGAAGGAAATTCTTCCGCCTGTAGGCAGACGTACACGCTTGCTTTATCTTCTGCTTCCCGTCTTGCCGCTGGCCGGCTGGTACGCCTACCATTACTCGAAGACGGGCTTCCTGCTGGGCAACCCCGAGTTTTTCCGCTACAACGTTGCCGCTACGCTCAATCCTCTGCGCGTCCCGCTGGCTCTCGGAATGAGGCTCTGGCAACTCTTTGGATACTTCGGTCTTTATCTGCTTACGCTGGCGGGACTGTTGGCCATGCTTCGTCCACCGCAAATAGAAGGTGGAGTTGCCCGGCCGCGAATTTCAATCTGGATGCAGGCAGCGTTTCTTTCCGTGGTGCTCACTTACCTGGCATTTATGTCGGCAGTGGGCGGAGCGGTGCTGGCTCGCTACATGTTACCGGTTGTCCCGCTTGTGATTCTGGTGTTGGTCTCGACTCTCTGGCGTCGCGCGCGCTATTGGAAATTGATTGTGGGGGCCGTCGCAATTGCATTTGCCGCGGGCCTGTTCAGCAATCCGCCGTATGGGTTCTCTCTTGAAGACAATCTGGCCTATCGCGATTACATCGTGATGCATGCGGAAGCCAGCCGTTTCCTGGCGATGCGATATTCCGGCGCGCGCGTTCTCACCGCATGGCCGGCGTCGGACGAACTTACCCGGCCATGGCTTGGCTATGTTGCTCAGCCTTTCGGCGTGGCGCGCATCGAGGATTTCTCAGCCTCCCAGATCGACTTGGCTGCTGCGGCTCGCGACCGTTTCGACGTGGCTCTAGTCTTCTCCACGAAGTACCAGCCGCCTCATCCGCTGCTTGAGAATTGGGAAGCGTGGCGGCGCGTCAAGGAAAAGTTCTTCGGCTACCACCGCGACTTACTGCCCGAAGATATAGCCCAGCGTCTAGGCGGAACGATTGCCTATCACAAAGAGCGGAACGGCCAGTGGATCGCGGTCATCACAGTGGAGCGGTGAGCCACAAGATTGTGAATCGGACGAGGATACAGGCTCCCAGCCCGCTCATCGCAAGAAGACGCCACATATGCGGCTATATCTTTTCGCCCGTAGCGGCTTGGCCGGCAAGAAGAAAAGTCTTTGGGTACTTGCCCTCGCCGCACAGTTTGAACGAGCCGAAGTCCTTGAACCACGGCCCTGTGGGGACGTTCGGTCCGGTTTCCAACCAACGACGGAGCCGATTGAGATCGTCGAGGCTGATGTTGCGGTCGCGCATCCGATCGATCAGATGATCGCGGAGGGCCGCGGGAATGCGCGGCCAGCTTTCAATCTGCGGCATTATTCACCGAAAACCAAGCGGCCTAGCTGGTCGCCTAGCTGCTTCGCTTCTTCGGGGTTGCTCGCGCTCCGGAAGCGTTCGGCGAGATCGAAGAACGCCTTCTCTTTCTGTTTCCGCGCCTCGATGCCCAGTTCAATGAGTTCCACGAGCACGCGGTTGTCGCTCAAGCGCTGATTCTTTGCCATACGATCTACTTGTTTAGCAATTGGAGCGGGAAGAGATACGCTCCGTCGGACATGTTTTGTCGCCGGCATGACATCATTATACACCAATGTGGTGCATCGCCTGTGCAAGCGATGAGGTCAGGCCTCCACACCTTCCGCAGCAATCGTTTTCACATCCCCATCAAGTGGCAGGAATGGGTCTTGACCACGACCCAGACGGCTTTTCCTGGGCCAAGTTGCAGAGCGTCGCGCGCTGCTAGTGTTAAGTGCACCTCGAACTCCGTGCCGTCGCAATCCACCGTTGCCGAGACGATTACGTCTCTCTGCTCGATTTGCAGAATCGTTCCCGGCAAAATGTTACGCGCACTTAGCCCGCGCGGACTTTCCGTCGCCAGCAGCAGATCGCCGCCGCGAACGCCCACTCGCAAGCGCGAGCCCACCTCGGCCCGAACCAGCGGCGTTTCTAACTCAACTGCGCCGCTTCCCAGTCGGCACGTCATGGTGCCGCGATCTTCGTGCAGTGCTAGCACCGTGGCGTCGAAGATGTTTTCGAATCCTGCGAGTTGCGCTACGGTTTCCAGTCGCGGAGCGCGCATGACTTCATGCGGCTGCCCCTGCGCCACGATGCTCCCCGCGTTAAGCACAATAACCTCGTCGCCGAGCGAAAACACTTCCTCGCCATTGTGGGTGACGAAGAGAATCGGGACGCCGTGATGCTGGTTCCACCAGCGCAGATCGCCGACGAGAGACGACTTTGTCGGACGGTCCAGCGCAGCCAGTGGTTCATCGAGCAGCAACGCGCGCGGTTCGGTCACCAGAGCGCGCGCCAGGGCGACGCGTTGGCGCTCACCTCCCGAGATTTGCGCCGGTCGCCGGCCGCGCAAGTGATCGATGCGGAATGCGTCGAGCATTTCGCGGCTGCGCGTTTTTCGCTCCGCTGCGCTGAGCGTGCGGAGCCCGTACGCGACGTTTTCCTCGGCGGTCAGGTGAGGGAAGAGCGCCAGATCCTGATGTACGTACCCGATGTTGCGCTTCCAGGCGGCGATGTTTCGCTTCTTCTCCGAGTCGTAAAGATCTTCGCCGCCGACGGTGATGCGTCCTTCGTCTGGATCGATGAGCCCGGCAATGCAATCGAGCAGCGTGGTTTTTCCCGCGCCCGACGCGCCGAAGAGAATGGTAAAGCCGGCTAGCGCGCGGAAGTGAACATTCAGGTTGAAGCTGCCCTCGGAATTCTGAAAGCGTTTACAGATGCGAACTTCGAGATCGGAAGAGATTGGCTGTGCCGATGTTGGCGGTGCTGCTTGTCGTGCGAGAGCAGTCTTCACCTCCATGGACCCACCGCCCACGGACGCCGGTTCAATCCGTACACGATCGATAGCACGACGAATGAAACGATCAGCAGCACGAGCGCCGTCTGGTTCGCGCTGGAATAATTTGCCGTTTGCACCTGATCGTAGATATCAATCGAGATGGTGCGCGTCACGCCGGGAATGTTGCCTCCCACCATGAGGACCACTCCAAACTCGCCCAGCGTGTGCGCGAAGCTGAGGGCAAATCCCGTGACCAGCCCCGCTTTTGAGAGGGGAAGCACGATGCGGCGAAAGGTCTGCACCGGCGAATGACCCAGCGATGCCGAGGCGCGAAGGAGACTGGCGTCGACCGCGCCGAATGACGCCGCGAACGGTTGCACGGCGAAGGGCAGACTGTATAACAAGGACCCGATCACCAACCCTTCGAAAGTGAAAGCCAAGGTGTGGCCGGTGAGCGACTCCCACCAGCGGCCAAGCGGGCTGCGCGAACCGAGCGCGACCAGGACATAAAAACCGAGCACCGTCGGTGGCAGAACGATGGGAAGCGCGACGGCGGCTTCGACCAGAAATTTCCAGCGCCAGCGCGAGTGAGTCAGCCAGTAGGCGATGGGGATTCCGATCACGAGCAGCAGCGTCGAGACAATGGCTGCGAGACGCACGGTCAACCAGAACGCCTCCCAGTTCATTTCAATGCCTCTCCATTTCAGCGCTTCTCCATTTCAATGTTTCTCCGGGGGCAGGCTGAAACCGTAACTGGTGAGCAGGGAAGCGGCCTCGGGGCTGCGCAAAAATTCCAGGAACTTGCGGGCTGCATTCTGCTGTTTTGATTTTGAGAGCACGACGGCGGCCTGGTTCAGCGTGGGATAGGCATCGAGCGGAACTGTCCAGTAGCGGCCTTTGTCTTTGAGCGCGGGAGCGAGCGCATGCGAGAGGGCGATCAGTCCCGCCTGGGCGTTGCCCGATTCGACGAACTGCGCCGCCTGCGACACGTTTTCTCCCAGGACGAGGCGGCTGGAAACTTGATCGTAAATTCCGAAGTGGCGCAACGCCGCCGCGGCTGCCCGCCCGTACGGAGCGGTCGCGGGATTCGCGATTGAAATCTTCTTGACCGAAGGGTCGAGCAACGCCGTCATGCCGAGCTTCGACAAGTCCAGCGGCGAATCGCCCGGTACCCACAGCACCAACCGGCCAACCGCGTAACGATAAAGTGTATCTTTGGACGCCAATCCCTCGGCGATCAACTGCTGCGGATATTCTTCATCGGCGGAAAAGAAGACGTCGAAGGGCGCGCCGTTTCGTATCTGAGTGGTCAGATTGCCGGACGCGCCGAAGGAGAGCTTCACCGTCTGCCCGGTCTTTTTCGTGTAAGCGTCGACGAGCTGCGGAAGAGCGGCACTCATGTCGGCGGCCGCGGCCACGATAATTTCCTGCGCGGTTGCGAAAGCTCCTGTGAGCAAGACTAGTAGCGTCAGCAATTTCCTCATCGTAGATTTTCCGAGCTTCTAGTAAAGCACATCCCATTCCCGGTAGAGACGCGGCTTGCCGCTTCTCCGGAGACGGGGCAAGGTGTCTCTACATGCGGAAGATTGCTGCCCGTTACACCAGTTTCGTCTTCGACAACGGTAGCTCGCGCACGCGCTTGCCGGTCGCCGCAAACACCGCGTTGTACAGCGCAGGCGCAAACGGAGGCACGCCGGGCTCGCCAACGCCGGCTGGCGGCGCTTCGCTCTCCACGATGTGCACGTCGATGTGCCGCGGAGCACGGCTCATTCGCGCAAGCTGATAATTGTGGAAATTGCTTTGGTCGATGACTCCGTTGGTCGCGGTGATTTCGCCGAACAACGCCAGGCTGGTTCCGAACACGGCCGCTCCCTCGAACTGGTTGCGGATATTGTCGGGGCTGACGACGGTGCCCGCATCGACCGCGGTCCACACATTCGGAATGTGAACCTGTCCCCTGTTGTCGACTTCCACTTCAACCACGGTCGCAACATAAGTAAGGAAGCTGCGGTGAGCGGCGATGCCCATGCCGCGCCCTTTACCCAGGTCCGTTGCTCGCTTACCCCAGCCGGATTTCTCGGCTGCGATCTCGACCACACGCCGCAATCGGGCGGTGTCGAGCGGATAGCGCTGTTTCTCGTCGGCCTCTTCCTCTTTATATTCCAGGCTGACGATGCGCGGCGGTCCGATCAGATCAAGCAGATACTGCACCGAATCTTTGTTAGCGTTGTGCGCCAGTTCGTCGGCAAAGGAGTGAATCGCGAACGCGTGATAAATGTTGGCCACGCTGCGCAGCCATCCAATGCGCACATGGTAGTCGGCGGGTCCATTTTCGGCGCGATGGTTTGCAATATCGAAAGGAAGATTGTTCCATCCCAAGCCCATCTCGTCGAGAGCATAGGTTGCCGAGGTGTCGAAGGTCGAACCAATGGGCGGATACACAGTGCGCTGCAGCCACGCCGTCGGCTTGCCATCAGGCCCAATTGCGGCCTTCATATACATGGCGGCGACGGAGTGAAAAAAATCGAAGTGAATATCGTCTTCACGGCTCCAGACTACCTTGACTGGCTTGCCGAGTTGTTTGGAAAGAACGGCAGCTTCCGCCACCTGATCCGGTTTCGACTTGCGTCCGAAGCCGCCACCGAGCAGCGTGACGTGGCAAGTTACATCTTCTTTCTTGATGCCGAGCACGCCGGCAATCGTTTCCTGCACCGCTTGGGGATTCTGTGTCGGGGCGAATGCCAGCACCTTTCCGTCGCGATACTCGGCGACGGCGACCGGCGGCTCCATGGAAACGTGCGCCAGATGCGGAGTGTAATACTCGGCCTCGATGATCTTCGTACCGAACTCTCCGCCCTTGGCAAATGCCGCATCCACATCGCCGACGTTGCGAACCACTTTGCCCGGCTGCCGCGAAGTTGCTTCAAGCGTTTTGCGGAATGGCGCTGAGTTGTACACCGAGTGCGGACTGCTGTCCCATTCGATCTTCAGGCTCTTGCGTCCCTTGAATGCCGCCCAGGTGTTGTCGGCAATCACGGCGACGCCGCCCAAAGGCTGGAACTGGTGCGGCGGTTTAAACGTGTCGATGGTTAGCGTCTTCTGAACGCCGGGGACTTTGAGCGCGGCCTTGTCATCGTACGACTTGATCTTCTGTCCAAGCACGGGCGGATGCTCAACCGACGCATAGACCATGCCGGGCATGGTTGCGTCCATGCCCACGTCCATGCCAAAGATCGCTTTGCCGGTGACGATCTCGGGAAGGTCGAACAGAGAATTGCTTTCTTTGCCGATGTAGCGCCACTCGGAACGCGGCTTGAGCGGGACATCTTCTTTTTTCGGAACCGGCAGCTTGGCTGCGGCAGCGGCAACTTCGCCATAGCCGAGCTTGCGGCCGGTGGCGCGATGCACAACAAAGTGGGGCTCGGTCGTGCAGTCTTTCGGGGAAACGCCCCACTGCGCGGCGGCAGCGCTGATCAGCATGACGCGTCCCGTAGCGCCCACCTGGCGCATCAGATCGAAAGAACTGCGAACCGAGTGCGACCCGTCCGTATCCTGATCACCGTATCTCGGATCGCCAATCGCCTGATCAATCTTGACCTTGGACCAATCGGCGTCAAGTTCGTCGGCGACGATGAGCGGCAAGGCCGTGCGGCTGCCGCATCCCATCTCCGAGCGGTGGGCGACGATGGTGACGGTGCCATCGGAAGCGATCGACATCCACAGACTGGGTTCAAACGGCGCGGACGCTCCTCCTTCCGCGGCCCACAGCGGCTCGGGAACAAAACGCGCGCTCAGCACAAAAACGCCGCTCGCCAAAGCGCCTTGCAGGAATCCTCGCCGGCTAACATAACGGCTGACATTCTCAATGAGTTTCATGCCGTCTCCTGCGCAGCCTGATGCTTCGCCGCTTGATGGATGGCCGCCCGAATCCGCTGATAGGTTCCGCAGCGGCAAAGATTGCCCGACATTGCCGTGTCGATATCCTGGTCGCTGGGGTTCTTGTTATCTTTAAGAAGCGCGATCGCCTGCATGATCTGGCCGGTCTGGCAGTATCCGCATTGCGGCACCCGTATCTCCATCCACGCCTTCTGCACGGGATGCACGGGCGCGATGCCTTCAATCGTAGTGATCTCGGTGCCACCGACCTCTTTCATGGGAGTGGTGCAGGAGCGGATGGCCGCGCCATTCTGGTGCACCGTGCAGGCGCCGCACAACGCCATGCCGCAACCGAACTTCGTTCCCGTGAGCTGAGCGACGTCGCGCAAATACCACAGCAACGGCATGTCGGGATCGCCGTCAAACGTTTTTTCTTTCCCGTTCACTTTAAAACGGATCATTTGTCCCCCGGTGAACCGCGGATGCTGCAAAATTGATTTCCATATCCTAGTCGCAGAGCGCGAATTGTGGAAGAGCGAGCGGCGCCAGCGTCGGTGCCGGTGCGCCCGTCATATAATCGTCTGTCATTTCATCGTCAGTCATTGCGGGAGGGATTTTGGCCTACGACGATCTGCGGGACTGGATCCAAGCACTCGACCGAGCCGGCGAACTGAAGCGCATCCGCAGCGAAGCCGACCCGATCTTGGAGATTACGGAAATTACCGACCGGGTTTCGAAAAGCCGCGACCGGCAGGGAACTGTCGGCGGCAAAGCTCTGTTGTTCGAAAACCTCAAGGGCTATCCCGGACAGAAGCTGCTGATCAACCAGTTCGGTTCGGCGCGCCGCATGCGGCTCGCGCTCGAAGTCGATTCGCTCGACGAAATCGCCGAGCGCATCCGCGGCTTCATGGACGTGAAGTCTCCGCAAGGCTTTCTCGACAAAGTGAAGATGCTGCCCATGCTCGCCGAGATGGGCAAGTTCTTTCCGAAGACCGTCGCTACCGGCCCATGCAAAGAAGCGATCAAGCGTGACCATTTCTCGCTGCTCGATTTCCCCATCCTGCAATGCTGGCCGAAAGACGGCGGACGTTTCATTACGCTGCCCTGCGTGATTACGCGCGATCCGAAAACGGGGAAGCGCAACGTCGGCATGTACCGCTTGCAGGTCTATGACGAGCGCACTGCCGGCATGCACTGGCAGCGGCAGAAAGTCGCGGCGGAACATTACCGCGACCACATGCGCGCAGCATTCGCAAAGAGTGGAGAGACGGGCGTCCCCGCCCTGCCGGAAGGCGCAGCGGGTGCCCCACCGTCTTTTGCGAAGGGTGGGAAGGCGGCTGCGGTCGACATCATGGCCCGCTCTTCAGGAGGCGCAATGCTGGCTCCCGGCGATCGCCCCTCCGGCAGAATGGAGGTCGCCGTCGCCATCGGCACGGAACCGGCGATTACCTTCTGCTCCGTCGTGCCCGCCCCGCCCGATGTCGAAGAATACCTCGTCGCCGGATTCCTGCGGCAGAAGCCGGTCGAGTTGGTGAAGTGCGAGACCATCGATCTCGAAGTTCCGGCCGACGCCGAGATTGTGCTCGAAGGCTACGTCAATCTCGACGAACTCCGCACCGAGGGCCCGTTCGGCGATCACACCGGCTTCTACTCGCTTGAAGACCAGTATCCGGTGTTCCACGTCACCTGCATCACGCACCGCAAAAACCCGATCTATGCCGCGACCATTGTCGGCAAGCCGCCGCAAGAAGACGCCTGGATGGGCAAAGCGATCGAGCGCATCTTCCTGCCACTGATGAAGCTGACCATCCCCGAGTTGGTGGACATCAACCTGCCCATCGAAGGGGTGTTCCACAATTTGATGCTCGTCTCCATTCGCAAGTCGTATCCGGGACAGGCGCGCAAGGTGATGAACGCCATCTGGTCGCTGGGGCAGGCCATGTTTACCAAGTGCATCGTCGTAGTCGATGAAGACGTGGACGTGCAGGATGTGGCCGACGTCACATTGAAAGTGCTTAACAATATCGATCCCGAGCGCGACATCCAATTCACGCTCGGCCCCGTAGATTCGCTTGACCACGCCTCGCGCCTCCCCGACTACGGCTCGAAGATGGGCATCGACGCCACGCGCAAGTGGTCGAGCGAAGGCTTTGGGCGTCCTTGGCCGGATGAGATTGCGATGGACGCGAAAACGCGTGCGCTGGTGGATGGCAAGTGGAAGGCGCTGGCAAAAGAACTTGGAGTCGATTAAGAGCGAGGCTCGTGGATGCAAAGAAAAGCCGCCCAGACATCTGGGCGGCGTGGTGTTAGTTGCGATTTACGTTACTTCCGCAGGAGGCCGTGACCGCGCCTACGGCTGGTAAATCTGCACGTTGCTGAGCGCGCTGCCCCAGAAGCCCCCGAAGCAGTACAGCAGCCCCTTATAGACTGCGGAACCGGGGAATTGCGTCGGCTCCGGCATGGATGCCAGCGTCTTCCAAGTGTTCTTGGACAAGTTGAACGATTCGGTTGATGCACCGTCACCCGCGACATACAGCTTCCCGCCGATGGCCCCCGTGCAAGTCCCGTTCCGGGGCATGGGATCGGGCGTGAGGGACGTCCACGAATTCGTCGTCGCGTCGTAGCCTTCGTTATCTCCGGTGTCCCCCGAGGCCGTATATCCGTCGGCGGCCACAATTGTGGTTCCGACCCGCGCCACCGAGGGTTGCGACTTCCCAACCAGGAGAGGTGCCTCCTCGGTCCACGTGTCGGTCGCCGGGTCGTAGCTCTCGACGGTCGTGAGTCTGTCATACGGGTCTTCGAGGTCGCAGCCTCCAATCACGTAGACAATCCTTTTCTCCACTGCGGCACCGGTGCATCCCCTCCCAGTGGGCATCGGGGACTTCGATGACCAACTGTCCTTCTTCGGGTTATATGCCCACACCGCGTTCGTCTCGCCACCGAAAACGTACAGGATGTTCTTTACCACTGCTGCGCTTGCCCCGTTGGACGTTGCAACGGGTATCGGGGCTCCCGCGCTCCAAGTATTTGTAGCCGGGTCATAAATTTGCGTGTTGGCAAAAGGTTGCCCGTACGGAATTCCGCCGCCGACCACATAAATTTGGCCTCTGATCACTCCAACCGCCTGGCTAGCCAGGGCCGTCGGCATCGGCGCCCCGCTTGTCCACGTGTTGTGCGCGACCGCGGGAGTCTGTGCAACGGTTACCGATGAAGCGCCGGCCAACAACAGCAATACCACCAATAAAGATATCGTTTTCATCATTCCTCCTTCGCAAAGACGACGTTTCCGATTACTGCTTCCGATTGGCTGCTTGCTCTCTGGATAGAAGGGCAAGCCCCAATGCTTGAGAGTTGCCGTTATTGTGCTCTCGCTTCAGGGGGTGTGCACACAGTGGGGGGGACCTGCTCTTCAGGGAAACGAGACGTACTCATAAGACACAAATGAGCGCGTCCTGTCAGTGAGATTGGTCACGCCTTGATGTGAGGTGATCGCCAACCGTCGCAGCGCACGGCCGACCAGACCTTACTGTTGCAATATCGCCATTTCCCAACGACAAACCTGACCGGCCGCGCCATAAAAGTTCGGCCTTCGTCACGCCCAGCCGATTTCCTATAGAGACGCAGCTTGCCGCGTCTGGGAGACGGGGCAAGCCTTGTCTCTACACCGAAACGCCAGTTCTTCAGCACTTGTGCAACGGGTTTCTGAATGGTCCACGGCTGTGCTAGCTTGAATGGCGGAACGCTGGGAACGCGCGAGGCCGGCGAGTGGGTGGCGCAAAGAGTCGCTAGCCGATGAGAACGGCGTGGTACCCGATAATTCTTCTAAGATAGAAGCGTTCAAAACAGAGGGAACATGAAGCTGTCGAAGTCCGCCGTAGTTGTCCTGCTACTGGCATTGCTGGTTCCTGGCGCGTGGCCGCAAACCCAGCCGCAAGCTCCAGCGGGCAACAAGAACGTCGATAATCTTGGCCTCCAGGTCGAGACTCAGAAGGACGGTCAGAATCAGGATCAGCCGCAGACCGCGCAGCCCCAGACTCCCCCGGGCGAGGGCGCCCGCGGCACACAGGAAACCATCGTCTCCTCCAAAGAGGCGAAGGAACTTTTTCGCTCGGTGGACGAAATATTGCAGTTTGCCAGCCAGGACACGGGCCTCCCGATCAAGCACGAAGTGAAGCGCAGGTTGACCAAGCGCAGCGAGGTGCAATCCTACATTAAGAAGAGCATGAAGGAGGACAAGGACGCGAAGCGCCTGGAGCGCTCGTCGGCGGTACTGAAGAAGTTCGGCTTGCTGCCGCGGAACTTCGACCTGCCCAACTTTCTGGTGACGATGCTGCGGGAGCAGGTGGCGGGATACTACGATGAAAAAACGAAAACTGTGAATTTGCTGAACTGGGTGGACGTGGAGCAGCAGAAGCCGGTGCTGGCGCACGAACTGACGCACGCGCTCCAGGACCAATCGTTTGACATCGAAAAGTGGATGAAAGGATCAACGGAAAGCTCCGATAATAAACAGAACGATCCCTCTCCCGCTGACATAGAGAATGATGAAGAAACCTCGGCGCGCCAGGCGGTAGTTGAGGGGCAGGCGATGGTGGTGCTGCTCGACTATTCGCTGGCGCCGACCGGGAAGACGCTGCAAGAATCGCCGCAGATTGTCGAAGCGCTCAAGCAGGGCATGCTGGTGGGGACGCCGGATTCTCCAGCGTTCCGCGATGCTCCGATCTTTTTGAAAGAGGAGCTGACCTTCCCGTATCTCTACGGACTCGACTTTACCGCCGCGCTCTTGCAGGCGGGCGGGAAGGAACTGGCGTATGCGGGCGCGTTCAAGGATCCGCCGAAGACGACGCGCGAAATCATGGAGCCCCAGACCTATCTCGCGCACGAGAAACTGGAGCCGATGAAGATGATCGACATGGAGAAAGACTTCAAGGGCTACGAGCCGTTCGATATCGGCGCGATGGGAGAGTTTGACGTAGATGTGTTGATTGAGCAGTACGCGGGGCGGGATGAGGCCGGGAAGATGTATCCGGAGTGGCGCGGCGGATATTACTTTGCCGGGAAGCCGAAGGGCGACAAATCGGCGCCGATCGGGCTGCTGTACGTTTCCAGATGGTCGAGCGCTGCGAAAGCGGCGGAGTTCGCAGCGGTGTATGCGAAATCGCTGGCAGGGCGCTATCAGAAGCGACAGGGCCTCGGAACGGATGGCAAAGTTGCGGACGACGCGCCGCCGGTGGATTCCTGGCGAACCTTGCGCGGACGGCATGCCTGGCTGACAGAAGAGGGAACGGTAATGATTGAAGTCCGGGGCGATGCCGTACTGATCAGCGAAAGTCTGGATGACGACACGACGAAGCGTGTGGAGGGGGATTTCTGGCCATCGGAAAAACCATTGGAAAAAGCCGCGCCCGCGAAGCCATGAGTTTCCGTCTTGTATAATCACGAGTTCCGCAGTCGTTTCCAGTAACTTCGGTCAAGCCCAATAAGGAGCGCACTTGCAGCAGGCAGAGATTGGCATTGTCGGCGGCAGCGGTTTGTACCACATGCCGGGTTTCAGCGACGCGCACGAGGTCGAGCAGCAGACCCCATTTGGAGATCCTTCGGATGCTTACATTCTGGGGACGCTTGCGGGCCGCAAGGTGGCGTTTCTTGCGCGCCATGCCCGCGGGCACAAACTTCTGCCGAGCGAACTGAATTTCCGGGCCAATATTTACGGCTTTAAGCAGTTGGGAGTTGAGCGCATTGTTTCGGTTTCGGCCGTGGGGTCGCTGAAGGAAGAGCACAAGCCGCTCGATTTCGTTATTCCCGACCAATTTTTCGATCGCACCCGCCACCGCGTGGACACTTTCTTCGGCAACGGCATTGTGGCGCACATTGGATTTGGCGATCCCGTGTGCGGCGAGATGGCGAAGGTGGTCCGCGGCGCATGCAAGGCTGCGGATGTATCCGCGAAGCTGGGCGGGACTTACGTCTGCATGGAGGGCCCGCAGTTTTCCACCAAGGCCGAGTCGACCGTGTATCGCAGCTGGGGCGCGGATGTGATCGGCATGACTAACTTGCAGGAAGCCAAGCTCGCGCGCGAAGCGGAGATTTGCTACGTCACCATCGCCATGGTCACCGATTATGACTGCTGGCATCCGCATCATGATTCCGTGACGGTGGAGCAGATTGTTTCCGTCCTGGTAAAGAATGCCGAGAACGCCGCGAGAGTCGTGACGGCCACGGTTTCAGCGATGCCGAAGGTTCGCTCCTGCAAGTGCGGGCAAGCGCTGGCGAATGCCATTCTGACCGATCCGGCCAAGATTCCGGCGGCAACCAAAGAGAAGCTGCAGTTGATATTGGGAAAGTATTTGAAATAGTCGTTGGCCGTTAGTCATTAGTCGTTCGCGAATGTATTGCGGAAATACCGGAAGAGTTCACCTGGCTTTCGCTGACGACTAACGACCATCGACTAACGACTAAGGACCGACGACTAACGACTGACTTACGGAGTCTTATGAGCATTCTAGTGGTTGGTTCGGTTGCCTTTGACACGATCGCCACGCCTTCCGGTCGAGTGACTGACATTCTCGGAGGGGCCGCGACTTACTTCGCGCTGGCCGCCAGTTACTTCACCGAGGTGCGGGTAGTGGCGGTGGTGGGCGAAGACTTTACGCCCGAACACGAAGCCGTGCTGAAACATCGCGGTGTCGACACGCGCGGCATCGAGCGGACTCAGGGGAAGACGTTCCGCTGGGGCGGACAGTATCTCGACAACCTGAACGAGGCCAAGACCGACTTCACGGAACTGAACGTGTTCGAGAAATTTCAGCCGCGCATTCCCAAAGAGTATTCCGACACGCAGGTCCTGTTCCTCGCGAACATTCACCCCACACTGCAAGCGGCGGTGCGCCTGGAGATGGATGGCGTGCGCCTGACGGGCGGCGACACCATGAATTTCTGGATCCAGGGCACGCCCAGGGAATTGGCGGAAACGCTGAAGCTGGTGAACGTTCTCCTGATCAACGACACCGAGACCAAGATGCTGGCCGGGGAGAAGAATCTTCCGCGCGCGGCGAGAAAAGTTCTTACCATGGGACCGAACGCGCTGGTCGTGAAGCATGGCGAGTACGGGGCGACAATTTTTTTCCGCGAGGGAGCCTTCGGCATTGGATCGCATCCTTTTCGCGCGCCGGCCTTGCCGATGGAAGAAGTAAGAGACCCGACCGGAGCCGGCGATTCCTTTGCCGGCGGCTTCATGGGATATATCGCTTCACAAGGCGAAATTAGTCGCGAGGTGCTGAAGCGCGCCTTGTTTTATGGCGGGGTGATGGGATCTTTTGCCGTGGAACGCTTCGGGACGGAGCGGCTCCAGAATCTTTCGCGCGGGGAAATTGACGCGCGCTTTCAGGTGTTCCGCGAGCTGACCCACCTGGAATAGGGCCATTGACGTTGCCGTTTATCCTCAAGCCATGACCGAGCGCAGAGTGAGCGCGAAGGCAGCCGCCGTTCCCGACCGCAGTGCGGCTCGCGTGGCCGGTGTCGCGGTTCTTGTGTCTCTGTTTTCTTTTCTTTATTACTTTCAACGGGGCGACCTTCTGCTCTATGGCGACGCGGTCGCGCACATCAATATCGCGCGGCGCGTGTTCGACTCGCAGACGCCCGGTCTGCTGCAATTGGGGACAGTGTGGTTGCCCCTGCCTCATCTCCTGATGATTCCGTTCCTTTGGTCGAACAAGATGTGGCAGAACGGCGTGGGCGGGTCAATACCTTCGATGATCGCCTACGTGCTCGGGGTCGTGGGAATATTTCGCCTCGTGGGTGGCCTGCTGGAAGCCGAGCTTTGCAAGAAAGCGGGCACAAAACCGGCGGCTCTGGTGAGCGCATTGGCCGTGGCGTTTGCTTATGGAGCCAATCCGAACCTGATCTACATGCAGGCGACGGCCATGACGGAGCCACTCTATCTGGCGCTGTTTATCTGGGCCGTCGTGTACTTCGCGGAATTTATTCGCGCGCTGAAGGAAGATGACAGGCGAAAAAATGACGGCGCCGCTGAACGAGAATCCAGCGCCGGTGCACAAGAATCCAGCCCCGGAGGGGCGCACCAACTTAGCCCCGCGCTTCAGCGCGGGGTAGCGCGGGAAAAATTATCGAAGTCCCGTAGGGACGACCCAGGTCTCGCGCGCACTCTGATGCGCTGCGCCTGCTGTTTGGCGGGTGCGGAACTTACGCGCTACGACGGATGGTTTCTGGCGGGGGTGATGGGAGCGGCGGTCGCCGTCATCGCACTGCGGCGATGGCGGGGTCACGGCTTAGACGATCGCGCCTTGCGGCGGGTTGCAGTGAAGTTCCTGTTGGGCATCGCGCTGGCTCCGGTTTTGTGGCTGGCGTACAACGCGGCGGTGTATGGGAACGCGCTGGATTTCGCCAACGGTCCATACTCGGCGAAGGCGATTGAGCAGCGCGTGGGCGCGCCGAATCCGGCGCTCCACAATGCCGGGGTCGCGGCCATCTATTTTTTGAAATCGGCGCAGTTGAATATGGCGAATGGGAACTGGGGCCGGTTCTGGCTGGCGGCGGCCTTTTTGGCGGTGGCAATCGGAGCAGGGAAACTGCGGGCGCAAGCGGCGCTGCTGCTGTTGCTATGGGTTCCGCTCGTGTTCTATGCGTTTTCGATTGCGTACGGATCGGTGCCGATTCATGTCTACACGTGGTGGCCATTTGCCACCTTCAACCAGCGCTACGGACTCCAGTTGCTGCCGATGTTCGCAGTTTCGACCGGAGTCCTGATGGCTTCTGTCTTTTTCCTGGGCGCGGGCACGCGGCATGTTTGGAAACTCGCGGTGTTGATATTTGCGCTGGTGGTGGTCAGTTATGCATCGGTATGGAAGGCGGAACCTCAGTGCTTGAAGGAAGCACAGAGGAACTGGAGACTCCGGAGTCCTTTGAATTCCGCAGTCGAGCGCGTGGTTACTCGATTGCCACGAAATTCGCGGTTCCTGATGGACCTCGGAGAGCATGTGGGCGTCATGGAGCAGGCGGGCATTCCACTGCGTCAGGTCGTGAATAACGAGAATCATCGTCCGTGGAAGCGGCCGTCGGATCCCGAGGGCCTGTGGGAGCGCGCGCTGGCCGATCCGCCGCGCTACGTGGATTTTGTGATTGCCTTCGATGGCGATGTGGTGGACCTCGGCGTGAACCGGACCAATCTCACGGTGCTGGCGGAAATTCACGCGACGGGGCAGCCCCGTGCGCGCATCTATGCGGCGCGGAGCGCCACGAATCAATCGCGTTAACCCTTCCCGGCAAGCCGCACAGAAAGCGGCGGATGGCGGTGATAGAATTCGCTGCGGGTCCCCCAGACCGCGCGCTTTTCGCGGGCTGGGTTGGCCGAAGCCTGGGCGCTGCTATGAACTCAATCCATCATGTCACCGAACTGCTACGCAATGAACTGGGCGTGGTGCTGAGTTCGACGCTGGCGCGGTTGCTGCTGGCGGCCATACTCGGCGGCATCATCGGCCTGGAGCGGCAATTGCGCCACAAGCCCGCGGGGCTGCGCACGAATATGTTCATCTGCTTTGGCTCGGCGATGTTCACGATCCTATCGCGTCAACTTGCGGGCACCCCCGCGGACAGCGCGCGCATTGCGGCGCAGATCATCCCGGGCATCGGCTTCATCGGCGCGGGCTCGATTCTGCACGCACGTGCCTCGGTGACGGGTCTGACGACGGCGGCCACACTGTTTGTGGTGGCGGGGGTAGGGATGGCGGCGGGCGGCGGCCTGTACCTGACAGCTTGTTTCGCCACGGTCATGATTCTGATTGCGTTGGTGCTGCTGGGACGAATGGAGGGCGCGTTCTTCCTGAGGTCGTTCATTACAACCTATGAAGTCACGGGCCATAACGTGGATGCTATGTTGCGGGAAGTGAATCGCATCCTCGACTCCGAGCAACTTACCATGCAGGGCGTGCACGTCGCGTCCGCGGAACCGGATTTCCGCATGGTGTTCGCGGTGGATTGCGAGCGTGACCAGCAGAGCGCGTTCTCCATCCGGCTGCACGAATCGAATGTGTTTGGCAGCGTGACGTCGCTCGGGGTTACGGAGCACGAATGAGCGCGCCGCAGAACCTTGGCCAGAAGAACTCGATACTTCCTTTTACGAAGGCGTCGGCTTGCGGCAACGACTTTCTGCTGGTGGAAGGCGCGCACGCTTCCGGCGACCTGAGTGCGCTCACCCGCCGGTTGTGTGATCGCCATCGCGGAGTGGGCGCCGACGGCGTGGAATGGCTGTTTCCGGATGCGGAAGCCGACGTGCCAGCCGATGTAAAAGCCCGCCTGATCAACGCCGATGGATCGGAGGCGGAGATTTCCGGCAACGGCACGCGCTGTGTGGCGGCGGAGATTTGTTCGCGAGAGGACAAAACGGAAGTTGTGGTTCGCACCGGCGCCGGGCTGAAGACCTGCCGGCTCATATGTCGGCAAGGCGGGCGGCAAGGCCCCACGTTTGAGTTCGAAGTGGACATGGGCCGGCCGGAGGTCGGCGGCGAGTTGTCGGTTGAGACGGGCGGTGTGCGCTCAGTCGGGACGAAAGTTTCGATGGGGAATCCGCATTTCGTGATTTTCGTCGAAAACTTTCAGGATGGCTGGCAGCGGCAGGCGGCGTTGATCGGGACGCAGCCGCAGTTTCCGCAGGGCACGAATGTGGAGTATGTGCTAGTGCGCGGTGCGAATGAAATCGAGATCCGGCTGTTTGAACGGGGCGTGGGAGAGACCGAGTCTTCGGGCACGGGATCGTGCGCGTCAGCGGTAGCTGCGATTGCGAGCGGGCGGGTTGCTTCGCCGGTGACAGTGACTGCGCCGGGAGGCTCGCAGACGGTGCGCTGGGAGAATCAAGTTTATCTGCGGGGTCCGGCGACTCTCGTCTGTCGCGGAGAATTCTTCGTTTAGCAGCCCGCCCTGTAAGGAGCGAGAAGGGTGTACGATGGCGCTGTTTTCGAAGTCAAAAACGAAATCCTGGGCGAAATGAATTGGCACAGCATCGGCGCGTTAAGAGCAACCGCCTCCGTATTCGGCGTTTATGCAGGACTACTTGGCATGGAGCATGGCTTCTTTGAGACGCTTCAAGGGAATGTTGCGCCAAAAGGCATCAGGATTCTTGCCGTGGGTCCGCCTGGACTGCCGTTTCCCTTCGGCCACGAACCCGCCATGACACTCATTCCCAACTTCCTGGTGACGGGCATCCTTGCAATGATTGCTGGCCTATCAATTATTATTTGGGCAGCCATGTTTGCTCAGAACAAGCATGGTGCTGTGGTGCTGTTTCTTCTGTCAACCGCGCTTCTCCTTGTTGGCGGAGGATTCGGACCGATAACGCTCTTGATCACAGCCTGTATTGCCGCAGCCACGATTGATCAACCGCTTGTCTGGTGGCACTCGCATCTCCCGGCCAACTTAAGACGCTTCCTTGCCAAGTTGTGGCCATGGACTCTGTTCGCCGCCCTGTTATGGGTGCCTCTTGAATTCACCGTCGGGTATATTTTTGATGTGAAGAACGACCCGAAGCCATCTCTCACTAGCATGAATCTTATCCTTAGTTACCCGCTCCTCATCTTCTTTCTATTAACGCTCTTATTTGGATTTGCGCATGAGGTCCAGAGGCACATCGACTTAAATCAGACGGGGCAGCGCTTCCAGGGCGATAAGTCGGAAGCATCCTGTGGGTATCCGTAAGCATCTTGCTCTGCGGATCCCCCAATCGAGGTTTCACGTAGGCTGTTAAGATCGAGTCCACATGCCTTCCATTTCCCAAAATTCGCGAATCAAGCCGCGGGCACTTCGTCCGGGCGACAAGGTGGGAATTGTTGCCCCCGCGTCGAACGTCAACCGCGAACTGCTGGAGGCGGGCTGCGACGGTCTTCGCCGCGCCGGCTATGAGCCGTTTTATTTCGAGTCGATCCTGGAGCGCGATCTGTACTTTGCCGGGCCGGTGGAGCGCCGCGCGCGGGAACTGGAAGACATGTTCGCGCGCGACGATATCCGTGCGATTATTTGCGCGCGCGGAGGATATGGGTCGAACTACCTGCCGCTGGCGCTCGATCCGACTAAGATCATTCCCCATCCCAAAATTCTCGTGGGCTACAGCGATATTACGACGCTGGTGTGCTGCGTGGCGGACTCGGCGAACTTCGTGACCTTCCATGGCCCGATGGTGACCAAGGATTTCGCCATTGCCGATGGCGTGGATCTGGCGTCGTGGCAGAACGCGGTGGGCGGAACCGGTGGCGATGAATGGAGCATCGCGGAAGGCTCGGGAGCAAGGCCGCTCGTGCCGGGGCAAGGGGAGGGAATCCTCTATGGCGGATGCCTCTCGATGCTGGCGGCGTCGCTCGGCTCGCAGCACGAGATTCGAACCGCGGGCACGATCCTTTTCGTCGAAGATGTTGCGGCCAAGCCGTACCAGATTGATCGCATGCTGATGCAACTGAAACTGGCGGGCAAGCTGAAAGACGTGCGCGGCATGGTCTTCGGCGAAATGCTGGATTGCCGGCAGAGTCCGGATCAGGATTACACGCTCGAGGAAGTGGTTCTGCGTATTGTCGAAGACTTGCGGATTCCGGTGGCCTTCGGCCTGCGCTCGGGCCATGTCTCGCGAGCAAACATCACGCTGCCGATCGGGGTGCGGGCGAGCCTGACCGTGGAGGACTCGGTGGAACTGCGGATCCTGGAAGCGGCAACGGTCAAGTGAGTAAGTCTTGATGACCAAACCCAGACATATTCACCTCATCGGCATTTGCGGGACGGCGATGGCCTCGCTGGCCGGCATGTTACAAGAGCGCGGCTTTCGCGTCACGGGCTCGGATGCGGCGTCGTATCCGCCGATGTCCACGTTTCTTGAAACGCTGGGCATCCCCGTCGCGCAGCCGTTTGCGGAGGCAAACCTCGATCCTCGGCCCGATCTGGTGGTCGTGGGCAACGCGCTTTCTCGTGGAAATGTTGAGTTGGAGCGCATCCTCGACGAGCGCATTCCATTCTGCTCACTGCCGCAGATTCTGCACGATGAGTTTCTGGTAGGGAAAGACGTCTTGGTGGTGGCCGGGACGCACGGCAAAACGACTACCACGTCGATGCTGGCGTGGATATTCGAGACGGCGGGCCTTCAGCCTTCGTTCCTGATCGGCGGTATCGCCGAGAACTTCGGCCGCAGTTTTGGGCTGGGCGAAGGTAAGCACTTTATTTTGGAAGGCGACGAGTATGACACGGCATTCTTCGATAAGGGTCCGAAGTTTATGCACTACTTTCCGGACTCCCTGATTCTCACTTCGGTTGAATTCGATCACGCGGATATCTACAAAGATCTGGACGCGGTGGAAACGGCTTTCAAGCGGCTGGTGAACCTGGTTCCGCGACGCGGTCGGATTGTCGCCTTTGACTCGGGTGGTATCTCGGGTGAAAGCCCAGGTGCGAGCATCGACCGCTGTCTGAAGAGAGCATTCTGCCCAGTCGAGCGTTACGGTGCCTCGGATCGCGCCAGTTGGAAAATCGTAAATCTGAAGTTGGGCGCGGAACAAACTTCCTGGGCGGTGCTGCGCGAGGGAAACGAATGGGCAGACTTCGAATTCCCGCTCGGCGGCGAATACAACGTCTGGAATGCGACGGCGGCGGCGGCGCTGGCGGCGAATTATGAAATTTCAAAGGATGTGATTGCGAAGGCTCTCGCCACGTTTCGCAGCGTGAAGCGCCGGCTGGAAGTGAAGGCCGAGGTCAACGGGATTACGATCATCGACGACTTTGCGCATCATCCAACGGCCATCGAGCAGACGATTCAGGCGTTGCGGTCGCGCTATTCCCAATCGCGCTTGTGGGTCGTGCTCGAGCCGCGCTCGAACACCATGCGCCGCAACGTACTGCAAGACGCTCTGGCCCGCAGCCTGGCGCTCGCCGATCAGGTGGTGATCGCTGCCATCTTCAAGCCGGAGGCGATTCCCCAGGCGGAACGGCTGGATCTGAATCGTGTGGTGGACGCGATAAAGAAGCGCGGGAAGCAGGCGCGCATCTTCGCCGATGCCGATGCCATCGTGAACGCGATTGCGCCCGAACTGCGGGAGCGAGACGTGGTTGCGATTCTCTCCAATGGCGGATTCGGCGGCATCTATGAGAAGCTACCGCAACGATTGCGCGGGCTCGGGGTGAAAGAGTAAGTGTTTCGCACCATTCTCATGCTGATGTTTTGGGCCGCTGCGCTGCCGGTCGCGGCGCTACTGGGGTTTCCCTGGACCTATCTGACCAAAGACATCACCTTCTTGTACCGCACCTGCATGTGGGCGGCATTCGCGGGCGCGCGCATCGCGGGCGTAAAGGTGCGGACGCTGGGACTGGAAAAAATCGATCCGGCGCGAACTTATATCTTCATGTCGAATCACATTTCCAATCTCGATCCGCCCGTCACGCTGCCGCTGATCCCGCGCCGGACTTCCGTGATGGTGAAGAAGGGGCTGTTCAAGGTTCCAATTCTCGGCCAGATCATGCGGATCGGTTCGCTGGTGCCCGTCGATCGCGGAAATCGGGAGGCGGGCATCGCGGCGGTGCGCGACGCGCTCAAAGCAGTTGAGCAGGGGCTGAACATGACCATCTACGTGGAAGGGCACCGCTCGTTCGATGGCCGGCTGCTGCCTTTCAAAAAAGGTCCGTTCTATCTCGCCGAGGCATGCAAAGTGCCGGTCGTGCCGATCACGATTTCAGGCACCGAGGCAGTCATGCCGAAAGCGCGGTTTGCGATTCGTCCGGGAACGGTGACGGTCGAATTTCACGACGCAATCGAGCCCGCCGATTTCGGAGATCGAGATAGCCTGATGGCCAAGGTGCGAGCGGCGATTAACAGCGGGCTTCCGGCGGAGTTGCGAGAGCAAGCGCCGAAGCTCTAACCAGGAAGAACATGCTTGCGGGGCTTTCCTTCTTCAGCGCCGCTGTGCTACAGCTGGAGCCGCGCTAAGTATTTGGGAAAGCAAGCGCGTTCATCAGAAATTCACCCCGCTGTAACCTTCCTTTAATATTTCGCCCATAGAACTTATCCTTCGCACATAAAACAACATTGCATACCTAATTAACCACAAGGAGGACTCATCGAGTGAACCATCGCATCGCGCTGCTGTTGGCAGGTCTCGCACTAGCGCTGCCCGTCGTGGGGCAGACCACTACGTTGAATGGAGCGGGCGCGACCTTCCCCTATCCCATGTATTCCAAGTGGTTCAGCGAATATAACAAGCTGCACCCGGACGTGCAGATCAACTACCAATCGATTGGCAGCGGCGGCGGCATTCGCCAGGTGTTGGCCGGCACCGTCGATTTCGGAGCTAGTGACGGTCCGATGAGCGATGAGCAGCTAAAGGAGGCTAAGACGAAAGTCCTGCACATCCCCACGGTATTGGGCGCAGACGTTCCCGCATACAACGTTCCAGGAATCACCGGCGAGATCAAGTTCACTCCAGAAGCTCTGGCAGGCGTCTTCCTCGGGAAGATCCAGAAGTGGAACGATCCTGCCATTACTCAGGTCAATCCCGGTGTCAAATTTCCTGACGCGCCGATAATCGTCGTTCACCGTTCGGACGGCAGCGGAACCACCTACATCTTCACCGACTATCTCTCCAAGGTCAGCAAGGAATGGCAAGGCGCGGTGGGGAAGGGAACCTCGGTGAAATGGCCCGTCGGTTTGGGCGGCAAGGGTAACGAAGGCGTTGCTGGACAAATCCGGCAGTTGCAGGGATCGATCGGCTACGTCGAACTGATCTATGCCGTGGAGAACAAAATCACGTACGGATCGGTCAAGAACGCCGCCGGTAATTTCGTGAAAGCTTCACTGGATGGGGTGACCGAAGCGGCGGCATCCGTGAAAACCATGCCCGCCGATTTTCGCGTGTCCATTACGAATGCCCCCGGCAAGGAGGCGTACCCCATCTCCAGCTTCACCTGGCTACTGATTCCCGCGCAGGCCAAGGACCCGAAGAAAGGGAAGATCATCGCCGATTTTCTGGACTGGATGCTCAACGACGGCCAGAAGATGACGGCCCAGCTCAGCTACGCTCCCCTACCGGCGAACGTGGTCGAAAAAGTGAAGGCGGCGATCAAGCAGATCCACTAAGCGCCTTGAGAAATGTGGATTTCTCCTTGCGGAGAACAGAATTTCTAATCGCGCTCCCGGTGCGGTTCGAGGTCTCAACCATTGGGTGCCGGCTGCAAACCGGCGCCCTTTTCTTATGAGCTGCGAGCCACAGGCCTCCAGCAAAACCAGCGTCCGCTCGCTCGCAACCCGCTTGGTATACTATTCTAGGTTCGATGCCTTACAACGGTAGTCAACACCCTCCTTCTACCACGAAGATCAATGGTTCGATAAACATGATTCGATAGACATGGTCCGATCAATATAGATATGGTTCGACAAACTCCGAGCAATCGCGCCCCACTTCTGAACCGCGAAGCGTCGTGGCTGAAGTTTAATTGGCGCGTGCTGGAAGAGGCGGGGGATCTCCGCAATCCGCTGCTTGAGCGGGTAAAATTTCTGGCTATCTCCGCCAGCAATCTGGATGAGTTCTTTGAGGTGCGGGTCGGCGGCCTGTTGCAACAACTCGAAGACGGCCACAACTCCACCACTCCCGACGGGCTCACCATGGTGGAGGAGCGGGAACTGATCAAAGACGCGACCCACGAGTTCGTCGAAGAACAATATTCATGCTGGAACGAGCGCCTGCGGCCGGAACTGACGGAGCAGGGGATTCGCGTCCTCGGCATCGAAGAACTGGATGACGCGGCATTGGCCTTCGTGGACGACTACTGCGAACGGGAACTCGATCCGCTGCTCACCCCGGTCACGGTGGACCCGGCGCATCCATTTCCTCGCGTGATCAATAAGGCGCTGTGCGTGGCCCTGTTGCTGCGCCGCCGCCGCCGCTCCTCGCTCACCTATACCGGAGTCGTAACCGTTCCGCGGGCGCTTCCGCGGCTGGTTCGTCTGCCGTCGCAGGGAACCATCGATTTTATTTTTCTTGCCGACCTTGTCGTCCATCATGCGGTGCGGATGTATCAGGGCTACGACATCGTTTCCTCCGCCGCTTTCCGCGTCACCCGCAACAGCAACCTCTATCTTCAGGAAGAAGAATCGCGCAATCTGCTGGAATCCGTGCGCGCCGAATTGCACAACCGCCGCAAGGGAGACGCGGTGCGGATGGAGATCGAGTCCGAGGCCAACCCCGAGATCATCGAGCGCCTGGGCACAGTGTTCGAACTCGACCCCTGGCAGATTTTTCCGGTCAATGGCCCGGTGAATCTTTCGCGGCTGTTCAACGTCTACGACGAAGCGGCGCGCCCGGACTTGAAGTACCGCCCTTATGTGCCGCGGGAGTTGCGTCTGACCGCGAAGTCCCGCGATCTGTTTGAAGAGTTGCGGCGCCACGACATTCTGCTGCACCATCCCTACGATTCTTACGACCCAGTCTTATCGTTCGTTCAGTCGGCCGCCGAGGACGAGCGCGTGCTCTCCATCAAGCAGACGCTTTACCGGACCGGCGAGCATTCGCTGGTTGTTTCGTCTCTGATGGCCGCTGCGGCGCACAAGGAAGTCACCGCCGTCGTGGAACTGAAAGCGCGCTTCGATGAGGCGTCGAACATCCGCTGGGCGCGCGATCTGGAAGATGCCGGCGTGCAGGTCTTCCACGGACTGGTCGGTCTGAAGACGCACTGCAAGCTTTGTCTCTTGGTGCGGCGCGATCCCGATGGCGTAACCCGCCAGTACGCGCACCTGGGCACGGGAAACTACAACGCGACCACGGCCCGAATCTATACCGATCTCAGCCTGCTGACTTGCGATCCCGAGATTACCAGCGCGGTGCACGATGTGTTCAGTTTTCTGACGGCCTACGCCGAGCATCCGAGCTACGGGCCGCTGCTGGTGGCGCCTCTGGATTTGGCCGAAAAGTGCATGGGCTTGATTGAGCGCGAAGCCGAACATGCACGTCTGGGGCGTCCGGCGCGCATTATCGCTAAGATGAACGCCCTTCTCGAGAAAAATGTTGTCCAGTCTCTGTACCGCGCTTCGCAGGCCGGAGTGGACATTGAGCTGCTCGTGCGGGGTATGTGCGCGCTGCGGCCGGGGATCCGCGGCCTCAGCGACCGCATCCGCGTGCGCAGCATTCTGGGCCGGTTCCTGGAGCATAGCCGCATCTTCTACTTCGAGAACGGCGGCGAGCCGGAAGTTTACCTCGGCAGCGCCGATTGGATGAATCGCAATCTGCACGAGCGCGTCGAAGTCCTGTTCCCGGTCAAGAGCCCGTTGCTGCGTGACCGCGTGGTGCATGAGATTCTGGCCGCATACCTCGCTGACAATGTGAAAGTAAGATTTCTGCAAAGCGACGGCCGCTACCTGCGCCCCTGGCAATCGCCGCGGGGACGCAGCAAGCGGCCTCCACGAGGCTCTGCCGTCTTCAGCTCGCAGGATTTTCTCATTGCTCTGGCGGAAGGCACGAAAACGCCCGAGGAGATTCCGGTTTCCGTCCCGCGGCGGCCTTCTCGAGCATTGATCGGACGAGCCTTGATCGGTCGAGCTCCGATCGGAAAGGAGTAGTCGCTCCAAATGTTTCTTTATTTTTTGCGCCACGCCAGCGCCGGACAACAGTTGAGCAGCGCGAAGAAGGACGAAAAGCGCGGTCTCGATAAAGACGGCATCGAGCAGTGCGGATATATCGGCCGCGCCCTGGCCGCGCTGGGCGTGCAGGTGGAAATCATCGTCTCCAGCCCGCTAAAACGATCCACCCAAACCGCAGCCTTGGTGGGAAACGAAATGGGGCACGAAGGCAAACTGGTGATCGAGAACGCGCTGCGTCCGCAGGCGAGCTTCTCGGATTTTCAGAAAATGCTGGAAAAGTATGCCCGCCAGGATTCCCTGCTGCTGGTGGGGCACAATCCCAACCTGCGCGAATTTCTCGGACGCGTGATCGCCGACAGTGGAGGCGAAGCCGTGGTTGAGCTTAAGAAAGGGGCCGTGGCCAAAGTCGAAATGCGGCGCAATGCCGGCTCCCTGAGCTGGTGCATCACGCCCCGCATCCTGCGCACACTTCACGCCGCGGCCACCGAGAGTTCGCGCCCGAAGACTTCGCGGAAGTAGGATCGGTCCTTCTCAATCGACCATACCTCCAGGTCCACGCTCGCCTTTCCGCGCGGAGTCAGTTTCATTGAAACCTTGCCGTTGCGCGCCGAGACTGCAACCTTGCCCACGGATTGGCTTCTCCCCATATTCAAAGCTCGCGCGATGCGCAGCAGTACCGACGCTTTCTCCACGTTCTCCTGCTCCTCGGGGCTTAGGGCGCTCATCGGGCCATCTCCCGGCGTGGGCCGCGACTTTCCCAGATAGCGCGCGATCGAGCCAATGACGCGCCGCTGTTGCGGCGTGTAGCCCAGAATTTCCGAGTTCGCGATGATGTAGTACGTGTGACGGTGGTGTCCGTTGCGGTTCACGTAGTCGCCCACCTCGTAGAGCATGGCCGCGGCTGAAAGCCATTCGCGATATTCCACCGGAAGCTGGTGCACCGATTTCAGCGACGAAAATAGCAGCAATGCCGACTCGCGCACATGCAATGCATGATGCAGGTCGACGCGGTAATGTTCCACCGCGCGCTTGATCGACTCCCACCGTTCCGATTCCACCGCTCGGCCCGATCTCGTGCTGCGATCATATTCCGCCGCCATCTGGGCCAGGATGCCGTCGCGCAGCCCCAGCGCCGAATAGCGAAAGCCGGGGAGATGGCACCGCTCCAGCAATTCCGCATACGCCACCGCGCCGGCGCAAATGATTTCGGCGCGCCGCGGGCCGATCCCGGGGACCTTCCGCCGCTGCTCCAATGTTAGGCGCGTGATCTGGTTGGCAATGCGGCGAATCATCTCGCGGGTCGCGTACGTCGCCGGCCGGCGCTTCCTGGGGCGCGCCAGGTGGCTCGCGACGGCCACCAGCGCAGCGGCTGTGCCGGAAGTGGCGATCACTGCGCCCACCCGTGCGGACTTGATACGGTCTTGAATGCGCGTAATCCCCCGCGCCACAAATTCCTGGAGCCGCTTCAGTTCGCTCTTGCGCGGCGGATCGTGCTTCAGGAATTCGCCGGTCAGGCGCACCGCCCCGAGCGGCAAGCTCACCGTATCGCGGAGATGCCCATCGCGCGAAAGCGTGAGCTCGCAGCTGCCGCCGCCGAGGTCCACCAGCAAAACACTGTGCGCGCCCACGCGCCCGACGGAAACCATGCCAAGGTGAATCAGGCGCGCCTCTTCCAGTCCGGAAACGATCTCGATCGTCCAGCCCGTCGTCGAGCGCACCCACTCCAGAAACGCGCGCGAATTGCGGGCATCGCGCAGCGCCGCCGTTGCCACCACCTTCACCGAATCTGTCCCGCATTCCTGAATGGCACGATTGAAGCGCCGCAACACGCGCACCGTTTCCGACATCGACTCCGGCGAAAGCAGTCCGCCGCTGAAGACGCCGTCCCCCAATCGAGTGACCTCGCGGTCTTCGTGGACTGCTTTCAACCGCCCGGCTTGCAGGCGCGCAATTTTCAGGCGAACCGAATTCGATCCGATGTCGATGGCGGCAAAGGTGGGCATAGATGCAACGATCGAATGTTAACGATCAGTCATCTCACAACCGGCCCACGTAGCGCAAGCCTGCGGCTGCGTTATGGGTCAGGCGGTGGAGGGCTGGCCCACCCTTTGAAAACTGAGGCTGCCCCACCCTTCGCGCCTTTTGCGAAGGGTGGGAATTCAGCCCAGTGCGCTACTCGCTCTCCCAGTGTGCGAATGACCGGAATTCCGAGGTTCCTTCAGCCATTCGCCCACCCTTGCAAAAAGCGCAAGGGTGGGGCAGCCTCAGTAGTGGAGATGGCGAAGGGTGGGCCAGCCCCCAATTTCAGCCATCCCCCACATCCATTTTTTAACCGATTTGTAACAACCCTCTGATAGCCTCAGCGTGGTATGTCCAATCAAGCCCTGCCCCGGCCGCGTTTCAACGCTCCCGAACCGGAGCGGGGGTCGAAGGCCACCCTGAAAATCGAAGCCAGAACGACGCCGCTGTTGCAGGGGAAGGTCAGCGAAATCCCCGACGTTTTTTTTGGCTCGGCGATGCGCCTTTGCGGCTTGGCCGTGGTCGCGCTGCTGGGCTTGATCGTTTATCAACTGGTGGTGGGCTCCGCACTCTCCTGGCACGCTTTTGGCTGGAAGTTCTTTTGGCAATCGGACTGGAATCCGGTGTCGGACCAGTACGGCGCGCTGCCATTCATCTACGGCACGGTCGTATCTTCGCTGCTTGCGCTGGTCATCGCTGTGCCGCTGTCGATCGGCGTAGCTGTCTTCATTACCGAGATGTGTCCGATCAGTCTGCGCGGAATTCTTTCCTTTACCACCGAACTTCTGGCCGCCATCCCCAGCGTCGTCTACGGACTTTGGGCAATCTTCGTTCTCGTCCCCATACTGCGCGAATATGTGCAGCCGTTTCTTGCCTCGACGCTCGGCTGGACGGGCCTGTTCAGCGGACCGCCCTACGGCATCGGCATGCTGGCCGCGGGCGTGATTCTGGCGATCATGATCATTCCCATCATCTCGTCGATCACTCGCGAAGTGCTCACCGTGGTTCCTCAGCACCAGCGGGAAGCGGCGCTGGCGTTGGGGGCAACGCGCTGGGAAATGATCCGCATGGGTGTGCTGCGCAATGCGCGGGCGGGAATCGTGGGCGCCATCATTCTGGGCCTGGGCCGCGCGCTCGGCGAAACCATGGCGGTCACCATGGTGATCGGCAACCGTCCGGAGATTGCCAAGTCGCTGTTTGCTCCCGGATACACCATGGCCAGCGTGCTCGCCAACGAGTTCACGGAAGCGACCGGCGACCTGTATCTTTCAGCGCTGATCGAAATTGGCTTGGCGCTGTTCTTTGTCACTATTGTGGTCAACGCGCTTGCACGGCTCATGGTGTGGAGCGTGACTCGAGGCCAACCGGCGAGAAGCATTGCCTGATACGAACTCCAATTCGGCAGCGCCCTTAATTCCCCAGGGCACCCTTCCGCCCATCAGCCTGCGGCGGCGCTTGGTGGACCACGCGATGACCGGTATCGCCGTGCTCACCGTCCTTCTCGTGCTTTTGCCGCTCTTCGCCATCTTTGCCTACCTCGTCTATAAGGGCATCGGTTCCATCAATCTTGCTTTCCTGACCCAGACGCCGAAGCCGGTAGGCGAGCCCGGCGGCGGCATGGCGAACGCCATTGTTGGCTCGATGGTGATTCTCGCCATCGCCAGCCTGCTCGGCGTGCCGCTTGGAATCGGCGCGGGCATCTTTCTCTCCGAGTACGGACGAAACCGCTACGGCGATGTCGTGCGCTTTATCTCCGATGTCTTGAACGGTGTGCCTTCTATCGTGATCGGCATTGTGGCCTACGGGCTGGTCGTGATGCGTCAGAAACACTTCTCCGCGCTGGCCGGCGGCGTCGCGCTCGCCATCATGATGGTTCCGACCATCGCGCGCACCACCGAGCAGATGCTGCTGCTGGTGCCGCAGGCCATTCGCGAAGCCGCGTACGGTCTGGGCGTTTCGCGCTGGCGCACCACCATCTCGATCACGCTGCGCACGGCGACCTCCGGCGTCATCACCGGCGTCATGCTGGCCTTCGCCCGCGTGGCCGGAGAAACCGCGCCGCTGCTCTTCACCGCATTTGGAAACCAGTACTGGAATTGGAAGACGGATCAGCCGACCGCGGCTCTGTCGCTGCAAATTTTCACCTATGCCATCTCGCCCTTCGATGAATGGCACCGCCAGGCATGGGCGGGCGCGCTGGTCTTGATTGTCCTCATCGTCGCCGCGGTGGCCGCGGTTCGCATCGCTGTACGGCACGGAACTTTAGCAGGAGCGTAAACTTGAGCAGCAGAACCAGTGCAGGAGCTTAACCAGTTATGGGCGTCGGAATTACAGTCGAGCATCTGAATGCGTTTTACGCCAAGACCCAGGCCTTGTTCAACGTCAACATCACCGTGCTCGCCAACCACGCGACCGCGCTCATCGGCCCTTCGGGCTGCGGGAAATCCACGTTCATTCGTTGCCTGAATCGCATGCACGAGACCATTCCCGAGGCGCGGGTGGAGGGCAAGGTGCTCATCGGCGACCTCAGTGTTTACAACGGAACCTCGGCCACGCAACTGCGCCGCCGCGTGGGCATGGTGTTTCAGAAGGCAAATCCATTCCCCACCATGTCCATCTATGACAACGTGGCCGCCGGGCTCAAGCTGAACGGATTTCGCAACCGCAAACAACTGGACGAGGTCGTCCATAAATCTCTGCACAGTTCCGCGCTGTGGGACGAAGTAAAAGATCATCTCCACAAAAAGTCCGGCGCCAGCCTTTCCGGCGGCCAGCAGCAGCGCCTGTGCATCGCTCGCGCGCTTGCCGTTCAGCCGGAAGTTCTGCTCATGGACGAACCCTGCTCGGCGCTCGACCCGATCTCCACCGGCAAAATCGAAGAACTGATTTTTCAGTTAAAAGAGCAGTACACGATCGTGATTGTGACGCATAATATGCAGCAGGCGGCCCGGGTGGCGGAGTTTACCGGCTTCTTCCTTTTAGGCAAGATGATTGAGTTCGACAAAACTGAAAAGATATTCACCAATCCTTCCGACAAACGGACGGAAGACTACGTCACCGGCAGATTCGGATAGGAATGAGGTCAGAGGTTAGAGGTCAGATTGCAGAGGTGAATCAGGTCAGAGGTTAGATTGAAGAGGTGAAGAACGGCGTACTTTGGTTTTAACCTCTGCAATCTGACCTCTAACCTCTGACCTTCCCTGGAAAGAGATTCACGAGGCTCGTAGAATGATGATGCGCACGCGCTTTCAGCAGCAGATGGAGGACCTGCGGGAGAAACTGCTCCGCATGGGCGGTCTGGCGGAACTGGCGGTCGATCGCGCCTGCCAGGCGTACACCGAACGCGATCTCACCCGCTGCCAGCTTGTCCTCGAAAACGAGAGTCTCATCAACGCCGCCGAGCGCGAGATCAATGAAATGGCTTTCAACGTCCTGGCCACGCAGCAGCCGGCGGCCACGGATCTGCGCTTCATTCTCGCCGTAACCAAGATCAATGCCGACCTCGAGCGCGTGGGCGATCAGGCCGTAAACATCGCCGAGCGCGTCATGGACATGATTGAATTGCCGGCCGTCGAGTTGCCCGTGGATATCCCGCGCATGGCCACCGCCGTCAGCGCCATGGTGCGGCGCGCGCTGGAGGCGTTCGTGGAAGGCAAAGCCGAACTCGCCCAGGCCGTACTGGAAATGGATCACGTCGTCGACCGGATGCGCGACGAGGCTTTCATCGTGCTCGTGCGAAAGATGAACGAAGAGCCGCAAGTGACTCAGCAGGCGCTGGATGCGCTCTTGGTCGCTCGCAATCTGGAACGCGTCGCGGACCACGCCACCAACATTTCCGAGGATGTCATTTTCTGGGTTCTGGGAGCCGATGTCCGTCATCATGCGCAAGCCGCCTCGGCTTCGCCGCGGCCAGACACGCGCGAGCAATAACGCTTCACCAGTTTTCGTTCGCGCTGGTGGTTTCGAGAATTGGGTGAGCGTCAACTACGACTAAGTGCATCGCATGGCAGGTGATCGAGCGGGGAAAGTACTCGCTGGCGTAGAGCAGTACAATTGCCTCAGGAGTCTCGAAAATGCCAATCGGCACATTCACTGCGGTTCTGCACAAAGAGGGCGACCTGTACGTTGCCGACTGCCCGGAAGTTGGCACGGTCAGCCAGGGAAAAACTGTCGAAGAAGCCGTGGCCAACCTCAAGGAAGCGACTGAACTCTATCTGGAAGAGTTTCCCCCCGCACAGCTGTAATCACTCGAACCAGCCGCTGCGGTAAGCCACCCACCACGAGATGTACACGATGGGGATGGTCGCGCCCAGCGCCCACCACAGCGGCAGGATGAAATCGGCAGCGAGCCCGAGCACGGTGAAGGAGATCCAGAAGATCTTGCGCTCCATACTCTGGATTGTAAGTCTTTCCCGCCATGGATGATCCCGTTTAACAGCCTGCGGAAAAACTTCGGTTTCCTATCAAGGCATTGCCTCAGCGGTGCCGAAAGTTTCTTTCGCCTGTAGAGACGGGGCTTGCCCCGTCTCAGACGCGGCGGGAGACGCGGCAAGCCGCGTCTCTACAGGAGATCAGGTTTTGGGCTTGAGTTCTTCCATCACACTTTGAATCAGCTCCTTGGCGTCGGTAAGGTTTTTCATGATGAGCTGCACATCCATCACCGGCTTGCCGGGCCAGCGCTGGCTTTGGCAGTAGACGCCGTGCTGGCCGACGAGTGCCATGGCGTCGGTGACCAGGTCCATGGTGACAGCGAGGCGTCCGCGGGGCACGCCCATGCGAATTTCGTAGTGCTCGAGTTCTTCTTGCTTCTCGTTGAATACGGCCATGGACAAATTGTAGCGGGAATGTGGGTATAATCCTTGAGGAACAGCACTCGCAATTGCAGAGGCCAAAGGTCAGATTGCAGAATTGAAAGCCCTGGCCTATCGATGACCGTCAAAGGCCGGGCCTTTTACCTCTGAAATCTGACCTCTGACCGATGCAATTGCCGACTGCTTCCAGGAGGAACAAGTCATGAAGAAATTTGCCTTAATTGCAGCGTCACTCTTCGCGGTTGCAACTTTCGCCCCGGCGCAGATGGGCATGTCGCCGGACAAATCCAAGCGGCCCAGTCCGCCGGCCAGCGCTCAATGCAAGTTTTCAGATGGCAAGACAATCAAGATCGACTATTCCAGTCCACGCGCCAAAGGGCGAAAGATTTTCGGCGAGGCGAGCGAGAAGGCGCTGGTGCCGTACGGCGAAATCTGGCGCACCGGCGCGAATGAAGCGACCACCTTCGTCAGCGATGCGAATCTGACGGTTGGCGGCAAGTTCTTGCCCGCGGGCAACTACACTATCTTCACGATTCCGAAGGCTGACAAGTGGACACTGATTGTCAACAAGAAGACGGCCGAGTGGGGCATTCCGTACAAGTACGAAGCCGACGAGCTGGCCCGAGTTGACATGCGCGTCTCGAAAACGCCGGCGCCGGTGGAGAACTTCACCATCGCTTTTGACCCGGCAGGCAGCAAATGTACGCTGCGCATGGAGTGGGAGAACACCCGCGCCAGCGTCGAGATTACAAAGTAAGAGGTTGGTTCGTCTGTCTGTGGAGACGGGGCTTGCCCCGTCTCCTTGGACGCGGCGGGAGACGCGGCAAGCCGCGTCTCTACGGGAAATCTTTTTCCGCAGCTTGCGGCCCCATCGCCCGGCGCTATACTTAAGCCCGATGCGGACGATGCTGCGCTTTCTCTGGAACTCGACCCGTGGGCACCGAATCGCCCCCTGGCGCAGTCCCTATCTCTTGTGGCGCATCGAGACCTACACCGGCGTCAAAATGACCCAGATAGGATTCCTGGAATTCTGGGAGTTCGTGTGGACGGAGCGAACCAACCTATGGCGCTTCCTGAAGTGGACGGCGGAGATGGATCGCTACGTCCATCCCGGGGCGAAGAGCTCCTAGCGCTGTGAATCTGTCATCGCCTGATAAATTTGTCATCCTGAGCGAAGCGAAGGGATGAATTCACGTTTGAAGTGCAACAGTGTGTTCCAAGAATACCTCGTTGGGAGTTTTGAAGCCGAGGCATTTTCTGGGTGTGTCGTTATAGCGTTCGAGACAGAGGGCGAGGCGATGGGCGGGCAGGGTATCGAGGTCGGTGTTTCTGGGCAACTGGCGGCGCAAACGGCCAATCGCGTTTTCGATGCCGCCCTTTTGCCACGGCGAGTGCGTGTCGCAGAACCAGGTCTGGATGCCAAACCGTCGGCTCAGGAGATAGTGTTTGCTGAACTCCGTTCCGTTATCGAAGGTCATGGATTGGCACACACGCGCGGGCATCGCTTCCACCATGGCGCTGAGATTGTCGGCGACCGACTGCGCCGTTCTCGCCTTCTGCCGCACCAGCAGGGCGCGCCGCGACCTGCGTTCCTGCGCCACCAGCAAGAACTGTCCCGGTTTGCTGAAGCTCATGAGGTCGGCTTCCCAATCGCCCAAGCGCGTTCTGGCCTCCACCACCGCCGGACGATCATGGATGGAAACCCTGTCCACTATGGACGCCGTCGACCATCGGCCATTGGGCAGACGCTTTCCGCGACGGTACTTTTGGCGAGGCAACCAGCGATGCAGGGTTTCGTTGAAGGACCCACTGCGCCAATAAATGTAACGGTAGATCAATTCGTAGCTGATGCGGTCGCTGCCCGGTCCCTGGGCCATGCGCCCGGCAATCTGCTCCGGCGACCATCCCGCGGCGAGATGTTGCAAAACTTTCTCACGAAGTTCCGGCTGACGTTCCAGCTTATGGGCTCGACCGCGAGCATGACGACGCAGCATCAACTGCTGCGCGCGCTCCGGATCGTAACCCCCGGTCCACTGCTTGGACGCCTTGCCGTTGCGCTTCAGTTCACGGCTGATCGTCGCCGCGCTCCGCCCCAGAACGCCAGCGATGCAGCGCAGAGATTTACCGTCTGCATGCAGACGGTAAATCTCAATCCGCTCTCTGAGGCCCAACTGCTCATACCTTCTTTTTTCCATCGCAACACCTTTGTACGGTGTTGCACTTGATTCGTGAACTCATGAGGACCTACGCATTTGCTTGCGGCGCCGGAATGCACAGGCCCTTCGCTGCGCTCAGGATGACAGAGCCATTTATTCCACCGGACCCAGCCGAGGTCAGCGCCCTTCCATCACCACGTTGACTTCGCTGCCTTTGCCCGCGCCCAGCAGTTGGTAGGCTGAACCCCGGTTGGTGGCGACTTCCAGAAAACCCAGGCTGCCCAGAATTCCGAAGACTTCGCCGGGAGCGCCTTCGGCGTAGCTTGCACACATGCGAGTCGCCTGGGTCTTCGTTCCAATCGCGATCTTGAAGGCGGGCGGCGCGGCCTCGAAAAGTTGGGGCGCATCCTGCGGCGTGATGTTGGTGATGAGATTGCCAAAGCGATCGACTTTCAGGACGACTCCTCGCAGCGTGCGCTCATCGACCGGCTTGGGCCGAGGCGCGCCGAAGCGGACATAGTCGGTAATCTCTTCGCCGAAGCGATCGGGTTCGATTCCCTTGGCCAGGTAAGCCGCGATCGGGGAGAAGATATCGCGCGCGTGGAAAGTGTTGCTGCGGGGCTGCAGAAAATAATGCTCGGCGGTGACGTGGCGAACCGAGATCCGCTCTTCGCGATCGCAAACCAGGGAAAGCACGCCGTTGTCGGGCGCCACAAAGACATGGCGGTCGCTGTTCATAATCACGGGCCGCCGCGCCGTCCCCACCCCCGGATCGACGATCACCATGTGCACGGTGCCGGAAGGGTAGTAGGAGTAGGCCTGCGAAATCGTCAGCGCCCCGTCCAGAATGTCGAAGGGCTGCACGGCATGGCAGATGTCGATGATCTGCGCTTCTGGGGTAATCTCCAGGATGACCCCTTTCATGGCGCCGATGAAATGATCGTTGAGTCCAAAATCGGTGGTGAGAGTGATGATCGCGGTGCGTGCCAATTCGTTACCTCGTTGAACTGCAAATTTTTCAGGACCCAACGAAGTATCGGACGCCGCACGATGGCGCGTCAAGGCGTCACTGCCCGGTCAAACCGCGAAGAGCAAGAACGGCTGGCTAAGGGTTTTGCGGCCGCGGCCTCGCGCTTGCTCCGAACTGGGTCGAGATTTCATCGGGAAGCCACAGCCGGGTCTCGCTCGGCACGTCACCCATTTGTTCTGCGAATGACACCCAGTTTTCGTCACTGTCCACTTTGCAGTTGTTACCGGGGTCGGTGCAGATGTCAAGCGCGTATACCGGATGAATCTCCCACAACGAGGAGCGCTTCGGGCTGCCCTTGCCTCCGGAACAGGGGCGATGGCTCGCATCGAAGAACAACTGCCCGGTGAACCGGTACAGGTGTGAATTCTTTTGATTCAAGCTGGTGGGATCCCAAACCTCGGGCCGGAAGTGCGGGCTCATCTCCGCAGTGACGCTGTTACATTCGTCCGTTTCTTTGGCGTTATCGGCCAGGACTATGTGGATGTCGTTACTATCCTTGTCGGGTTGCTTGCAGTTGACGCTTTCTCCTTTGCCCAAGTTGGAATAGTGCGCATCCATGACGTAGGCCACCAAGCGGACAACCGTTCCCTCGCTCAAGGGGCCCGCCGTGGTAGGCAGGTTGCGCAGCACGGTACGGTCCTTGGGAAGCTGGCCGTCGCTGCCAAACGTAATGCCGCTGCCCGGTTTCGCGGCATCCTGCTGCAACTGGCGGAGAACGTCGACGTCAATGTTGACCGGGGTTCCGGTGGAGCAGAAATTGTTCTTGGCGTCGTTCTGCGCAGATTGTGGCGTATCGGGTTGGGCGGAGCCATCGGCGAAACAGGAATCGTCAATCGGGTGGTGCTCTTTGATCGCATCGAAGGGCAAAGTGCAGGCAGGCCCCGCTTTGGAAACGACGGAAGCCCGCGGGGCAGCGGGGGTTGTGGGAGTGGATATATTGCTGGCCAGTCCGATGGCCAAAGGCAGCAGGGTCGCGGCATGGACAAGTGGGTTCGTTTTCTTCCTAGCCATACTCATCTCCTCGAATTTGTTCGGCCTTCAAGTCTTGGTCCCCGTGGGCGGGTTTGCTGGAGGGGGATTCTTCGTGTCGGTGCCGTTTCCGTTTTGCGAGGCACTAATCCCGCGACTCACCAGATAAGAACTGGCGCTGATCCCCAGGAGAGAGAGAACGCCACCGGGTACATCTGGGAATCCGGGCACGCTCTCGGCTTTATCTCCGTACTGGCGGATCTTGACGTTGGAAACCACCACCAGAAAGAAACTGAGGGCTACCACAAACGTAAAGATCACCAACTGAAAACGGGACGTGCTGGCCCAGCCGTCGTCATCGCTGAGCAAGTGTGTGAGATCGATTTGGTTCCTGGCAATCTTCCAGATCAGCAGAATTCCAAACAGAGCCACAATTCCGCAGACCACATAGCCAACGAGTATCTCTAGGTATTGAAGAGCCTGCATCGTCAATCTCCTTTCAGGAGTTCCTATTGTTTCGAGAACTGGCTCAAATAGAACCTTCGTCCCAGATAAAGGGCGTGACTACTTCCATACAGCAGAAGCCAACTATTGGGAACTTGGGGCAACCGTGTTGGGTCTTTCAGGACCAGCGACAGATACTGGGAAGCGGCAGCGAGGGTGGCCAAGAGGAGTTGAACCCGCTCCGGACTGAACGAGCGATCCCCTTCCTTCTTAATGAGCAACCCGGTCAGGTTGATCTGTCCGGTCAGGAGTTGGACGACTACGACGCCAAACAGGACCAATAGGAAGGCCAACCCTTCCCAGGTGACGAGTTCCGCGATACCCGGCATACATTCCCTCGCAGGCGGGCGTGCGTACCGCTGCCGACGCTAACACTGACTGTTCTTTGGGCCCGGGGCCGAGGAGAAGAGAAAACTCTTGAAACGGGGCAAAGCGACTAACACCCTTCCCCGTAACGGGCGCAATACTACTACCATTTAGATATGTGTCAAGCAGAAAATAAGGTTAGTTTCGAAAACAGGAAAACGATTCTATGCAAGTGTCACGAATCATTCTAACGGGAACAGGCGCACGCATAATTCGGGCGACGAGACTGCGCGATTCAGCGCGAAGTTGCGCTCGCCACGTGGCCGTCAGTCAACGTCGTTAGTCCACTTGCACGTTGCCGGAACCGGTGTGAACGGAAATCGTGGGGCCGCCACCGCGCACTTTGCCGACCACGCTCTTTCTCGACTCCTGAATGCGGCCCTGGATCGTGGTTGTCACCGGATGGCCCAGCGTGACGGTTCCGGAATTCGAGGAGATGTCGACGTCGAAGGCGGCGTCCGAAGGCACCTGCAGGGTCACGTTGCCCGAGCCGGTACGGACGTTCCACATATTCTTCGGCAAGCCTGTGCCGCGAATGTCGCCGCTGCCCGCTTCGGCATGGAATCCGCCATTGATGCCGCTCACGGTGATGTTGCCCGATCCGGTGCGGATATCAACGTCGCCCGCGCCCTTTTCCTCGATCTCAATGTCGCCGCTGCCCGCCTTGACCTTCGCCGGCCCGGAAAGCTCGCGTCCCTTAACGTCTCCCGAGCCCGTCTGGAAGTGCATTTCACCGGTGAGGCGCGCCAGCCGCAGGTCGCCCGACCCACTCTCGAGATCGACGTTGCCCTTGAGGCCTTCGATCTTCTGATCGCCGCTGCCGGTATGGGCTCGAATCGCGGTGTTCTCTGGGACGGTGATTTCGTAGTCGATCGAAATGTTATTGATGTTCACGTAGTCGATGCGGATGCTGTTGCCGTTTTGGCGAATCGGAGGATTGGTTTGCAACTCCAGCGCCTCCGCCTTATGGTCGCCGCCGAGCCAGGAATTGCTCGAGTGAATCTGGGCATGAATGGAAACCGTCCCCGCAGCGCCGTTCCGCACGGTAATGTCGCCGGAACGAGTCAGCACTTCGAGATCGACGTTGCCATTGACCTGGAACGAACGGTCAAAAGTTCCAATGACCGAAGCGAAGCCCGCAAGCGAGCAGGCCAAAACAAAAATCAGCGTTCTAACGGCTCGATGACGAATTGTAAAAGTCTTAGTCATATCAGTTCGACTCCGTAATTCAGGTTTCAGCAATTCAGGTCTCAGGTCTCAGGTTCCAGGGCGTGTGCGGTTGGCACTATGTTCTCCTGAGACCTGACACCTTAAGAACCTGAGACCTGCTTTCCTACTGCAGCACGACCTGGTCGCCTTCCTTCAGCCCCGATAGCAACTCGGTCTTGGCGCCATTCGAGATGCTGATGTTGACGGCGACTTTCTTCTTGCCTTCCTTGGCTTTCGGATCCGGTATCTCGACCGAGGCTTTCTTATCCTTGTCGTAAATGATCGAGCCCTCCGGGATCTGGAGCACGTTCTTGTGCTCTTCGAGAATGATCTCGGCGTTGGCCGTCATCATGGCTTTGAGCACGCCCTCGGGATTGTTGATCGAGACGCGCACCTCGAACGTCGTGACGTTGTCTTTCTCGACGCCCATCGGAGAAATCTTCGTCACCTTGCCGGTGAAGGTCTTGTCCTTGAACGACTCGACTTTGATCCGCGCGGGCTGTCCCAGATAAACCTTGCCGATATCGCTCTCGTCCACTTTGCCTTTGACGTAAACCTCGCTGGTATCGCCCAGCGTCATCACCAGCGTGGCCGACGAGCCCAGCACCAGGATGGAGCTGACCGCGTCGCCAACCTCCACGTCGCGTGAAAGCACGATCCCATCAATCGGCGACTCAATCGTCGAGTAACCGAGCTGTTCTTCCAGTTGTGTCAGGTTCGCGCGGTCCTGCGCCACCTGCCCCTGGGCCTGGCCAATCTTGGCCTGCAAAACCTGCAACTGCGCCTTGGCCACATTTTGCTTGTTCAGCGCCATCTCGTAATTCTTCTCCGCGTCGTCGAGCGCGGAAGCCGAAACCACGCCATCCTTCGCCATGCCTTCGGCGCGGTCATAAGCGCGTTTCAGCAGGGGCACGTCGGGGCCCTCGGCGTCGACTTTGGCGCGCACCAGGTCGGCGCGCGTGCCGTTCAAGCTGGCGCTCGAGGTTTCCAATTGCGCGCGGGCCTGATCGACACGGGCCTGGAGCTCTTCCTTGTCGAGGTCGGCGAGCACTTGCCCCCTTTTCACTTTGTCGCCGTAATCGACGTAGAGTTTCTTTACGATGCCGCTGGCCTTGCACTTGATCTCGACTTTGGTGATGGGCTCGATCTTGCCGGTGGCCACCACGCTTTTCGCCAAGTCTCCCTTTTCGACCTTGGCCAGCTTCGAGGCGTCGATCTTGGTGCCGCCGCTGGATGCGATCAGCGCGCCGGCGACCGCCAAAACCAGAACGGCTGCCCCTATCGAGCCATAGATAATCCGCTTGCGCCGCTTTTTCTTGCCATTGCCATTGCCGTTCACGACCGCCTCCCGTTTGATTTCAAATCTTAGAACTGGCATTCACCTGTTGTTACGACAGAAACCTCGGAATAGTTCCTCAAAAAAATTCTCAGGTTTCGTATCAGGGCATCGCGTTAGCGACACCGTGCGTTCTCCCGTCCCTAGAGACCGGGCTTGTTCCGTCTCCTGCTCCGCTGCCCTATGCGTACTTAGACCGCCGGACAGCGAAAAAGGAAGCGATTAATCTTCGCCAACGCTCATTTTCTATAAGGCGCAAGGGTTCCCACGATTGTACCGCCAGGGAGTTGCAAAGGCCCGCAAATCTCGTTCCAGGAATTCCGATTCCCAAGCGATTATCCCTTTGGAATGTTAAAATTAGAGTTCCATGATTGCGTACGTGCTGCTGCGGGTGTTCGTCATCCTGCTCCTGGTGGCGGCCAATGCCTTCTTCGCCGCAGCCGAGTTTGCGCTGGTCAGCGTGCGCGAAACGCGCATCCAGCAGTTGATCGACGCCCACCGCGCCGGCGCCCGCACCGTCCTCAAACTTCACCAGCAACTCAGCCGCGTCGTCAACGGCGTGCAACTGGGCATCACCGCGACCAGCCTGACCATGGGCTGGCTGGGCGAACCGGCTCTGGCGCGCCTGTTCGAGGGCTGGATCGGAAGCGTGCCCTACGCGGCCGTCTACGCTCATGCCGTCGCCGTGACCGTCGCGTTTGTGATGATCACCAGCCTGCTCGTGGTCATGGGCGAACTGGTTCCGAAGTCGCTCGCCTTACAACGGGCCGAGCGCGTCGCACTGGCGGTTGCGGCGCCCATGGACGTTTTCTTGACTGTGACCGCCCCTCTGACGATGGGCATGAGCCGCGCCGCTGGTTTTGTCCTGCGCGCCTTCGGCACTCGCGAGATCCGCCACGGTTCGGTTCACTCCCCCGACGAACTCAAACTGATCGTTACCGCGGCGCGCACCTCCGGACAGCTCTCCTCCGCCCAGGAAGAGATGCTGCTGAATGCGATCGAATTGGACAACATTGCCGCCCGTCAAGTGATGGTGCCGCGCACCAGAATTTTTTCCTTGCCCTCCGACCTGAACCTGGACGAGGCCCTCTCGCGCGTGGCCGGCGAACAACACTCGCGCGTCCCCGTGTATGATCCACAGCGCGGTCCCGAACATATTATCGGAGTGCTTTATGCCAAGGACTTGATGCGTTGGGCGCGGCTGCGCCTCGGCGTCATCGCCGCTCCTTCCGCTGCCTTGCGCGTTTCCCAGGTGAAGATCGGACAGATCATGCACGATGTGCTGGTGGTGCCCGAAACCAAGTCCCTGCTCGACCTGCTGGTTGAATTCCAGCAGCGCAAGCGGCACCTGGCCGTTGTGGTCGACGAATTCGGCTCCACGGCGGGAGTGATTAGCGTGGAAGACGTGCTCCAGCAACTGGTCGGCGAACTGGAAGACGAATTCGACGTTGCTTCCACGCCGCCGGCAGTGACCGACGCGAATGCGCCTCTCGTGCTCGACGGAGCCATTAACATTCGCGACCTTGAAAGCCAGTACGAGCTGAAACTCCCGCAGGACGAAGGCTTCGAGACGCTCGCCGGATTTTTGCTTTCGCGGTTGCAGAAGATGCCCACCGGCGGCGAGGCGCTCGATTATGAAGGGCGGCGTTTTGTGGTCGAAGAAATGGAAGGCCATCGCATAGCAACCGTCAGGATCGAGCCCGTGCCCGCGCCCCCGGCGTCGGCTGTGCCGACAGCGCCGGTCGAGCGAGCCGGAGACTAAGGTCAATTACGCAAATTGGCAATATGATATGAATTGTCATCCTGAGCGAAGCGAAGGACCTATGGATTCGATTGCGGCGCCGAAATGCATAGCAGCCTGTGGTGAAAGGCGGTGAGCGGCGCAAGAGCGAAACTTTTTATGAATTGTCATCCCGAGCGAAGCTCAGGATGACAGCTTAGTTCTAATCCCCGATGCCGCGCTACATCATTACCCGCGTCCTCTACACTCTGCCGGTTATCTGGCTCGTCGTCTCCACCGTCTTCCTGCTGATTCACTTCGTCCCCGGCGACCCCATTCAGCAGATGCTAGGCGAGGGCGCAGCAGCCGGAGACATCCAGGCGGCGCGACACGCCTATGGCCTAGATGTCCCTCTCGGCGAGCAATACCTGAATTACTGGCGAGGCGTGCTGCACGGAGATCTAGGCAAGTCGCTGCGCTTCAACCAGGGAGTAACAAGTTTGATAGCCCAGCGCTATCCGTTCACCTTGCAGCTAACCCTGGCGTCGTTGTTCGTAGCGATTGTGCTGGCCATTCCCGCAGGAGTGCATTCAGCCCAGCGTCGCAATCAATGGGATGACCGCACACTAAGCGTGGTAAGCCTCTTCGGCCTGTCGTTTCCAAACTTCGCGCTGGGGCCAGTTCTGATCTTGATCTTCGCGGTCAAGCTGGGATGGCTCCCCGTCTCCGGCTCCGGCAGCTTAGCCCATCTAGTGCTCCCCGCGATCACCATGGGCGGAGCGCTGGCCGCGATCCTGACCCGCATGGTTCGCACCTCAATGCTGGAAGAGTTAGGACAAGATTACATCCGCACCGCCCGCGCCAAAGGCCTGCCCGAGCGCACCGTAGTCTATCGTCACGCCCTGCGCAACGCCATGATCCCAATCCTAACCGTCTTAGGATTGCAATTCGGCGCCCTGCTAGCCGGCACCATTGTGACTGAAACCATCTTCTCCTGGCCCGGCATAGGACGCCTAACCATCCAAGCCATAGCCAACCGCGACTACTATCTCGTTCAGGGATGCATCTTGGCGATTGGCTTGACCTACGTAGCCGTAAACTTTCTGACCGACGTGCTGTACTCGGCAGTGAACCCGAGAATCAGGCAGTAACAAAACGCCGACCGATTCAGGACCGACGGGTGCCCCATCCTTGCGCGTTCTGTGCGCAAGGGTGGGATTGAAGTGCGCTCAAACCAGTTCAATCCTCACGCTTTGCCCCACCAACGCCGCCGCCCGCTGCAGACTCGACAGGGTGATGTCGCGTTTCGGATCGAGAATGCGATCGACCTGGGAGCGGCTCGTTTTCAGCAAGACCGCCATGCGCGCCTTGGAAATCTTCTTCTTCTTCATGGCCTTGGCCAGTTGCCAGGCTACGACCTCCTTGATAGCTTGCGCCTGCGCTTCCTCGAAGATGTTCTCCTTCTTCAAGAAGTCGTCGATGCTCGATCCCAGATTCTTCTTACTCATTGCTCCAGCTCCTTCTGACGCTTGCGCGCCAGCGCTAAATCATCCTCGGGCGTGGCCCGTGTCTTCTTGATGAATCCGTGCAGTGCCACCAGACGGCCCTCATAAAAACAGATCAACACACGCGAAGTAGTTTTGCCCGGCAGGTCCGTTCGCACCTCCCACAATCCCTTCCCCATTGGGCGGCACAGAGGCATGCCCACCGGCCAACGCCACTGCGCCCGCAACAGGTCGGTTCCGATGGCGCGGCGCTCTGCCTCGTCCAAGCCCTTCAACCAGTCGCGAACCGGTTCTGTGCCAGCGTCATTGCGGAAGAATACGAGTTCGACTTTCCGTGGCGCTCTCTCATCGGCCATCTTTAAATTGTGTTCCAATACCAGTGTACCACAAAAGGTACATGGCGGGACATCACAAAGCCCGAGTCTGACGCCCTACTTTTCCATCACAAACCATCCGTGATCGAATTCCCTTGACTTAAGAACCGCCGCACGCGAGCATAATAATTAGAGATCTGATTGGGGCAGTTCCGAGGAATGTCCGTCAACCAAGACGCCCCTCGAACCTGCCCCAAACTCATTTTCAGCGCTGTTTTGGAGCTAAGTCATTGATTTTGGAATACTTTACCTCTAAGTCCTCTAAACCCAAAGACCTGGCGGGAATTTCTTCCTAAGTCTATGATTCCAAAAGACCGGGGGAGGGAGTTTTTAGTAAACACGGGTTAATACCTTTCTAGTAAACAGCGCGAACGAAGGTCGAGAGCCGGGCGTCAATTGCCGCTTGACGCATATATACAAATCATCCATACTATATATACGTTGAAGCAAGGAGACTCCTATGGCCACGACCATGACATCGATCCGCCTGGACACCAAATTGGCCGACGAGGCGAAGAAGCTTCTCGGCGTAAAGTCCCGCACGGAAGCCGTCCATGTCGCGCTTCGCGAGCTGGTCGCGCTGAAGCGCTTCAAGGCTTTGATGAAGAAGAACGGAGGCAAGCTCTCATTCGCCAATCTCGATGAGTGACCTCATTGTCTTCGATACGTCCGTTCTGGTGGACCATCTGCGCACCGACTGCCATCGGCGGCGGATGGAGACACTCAACGGACTCGTGCGTAATTGCGCCGTGGTCTTGGCCGAATTGTGGCGGGGCGTTGTGACTCCGGCGGACCGGGAGGTGCTGCGGGTCCTCGGCAGGAATCATCCTACGTTGACTCCCACGGAAAAGAATTGGCTGGAATCGGGCGAGATTCTCCGGAATATTCAGGCCGATAGGGGATTCACAGCGGCCAAACTGCGCGATCTGCATTTCAACGTCCTCATCGCGCTCACGGCCCGCTCGCACGGCGCCCGCCTGATCACTTCGAACCGCGCCGATTTTGAAATGATCGATAGTTACCGCAAACTCCAGCTTGAGATATGGTAGTCCGGTACGGGCCGACAGAGTGTCCACCCTAGCCATCTCGTTCCCGCGCATCGCCCGCCACAATCCGTTGGCTGCTGTGGGAGTCGTGTTAGTGGCCGTGTTCGCGTTCTCCGCGATCTTCGCGCCCTGGATTGCTCCGCAAGATCCCGCGCACATCGACTTGCCTCGCCGCTTGCAAACGCCCTCGGCGCAGCATTGGTGCGGAACCGATGAACTCGGACGCGACATCCTTTCCCGTCTGATCTGGGGCGCGCGGATTTCCTTGTTCGTCGGCAGCAGCGTGGTGGCTTGCTCGCTTCTGCTCGGCCTCATCATCGGCAGCCTTGCCGGATACTACGGCGGAGGCATCGACCGCTTCATCAACGTCGTGCTGATGAATGTCTTTCTTTCGTTCCCCGGCATTCTCATCGCGATTGCCTTCGTGGCCTTCCGCGGTCCGGGCATTTTCAATCTCGTTCTCGCCCTGTCGTTAGGAGGATGGGTCGGCTACGCTCGTCTGGTGCGCGCGCAAGTGCTGGCCGTCCGCGAACGCGAATTTGTGGAAGCGGCGCGGGCGCTGGGCGCTGGAGATCTCCACATCGTCGCCAGGCACATCCTGCCCAACATCATTCAGCCTGTGATTGTGCAGGCGGCCATCGGGATGGCGGGCGCAATTCTGGCCGAGGCGACGATGAGCTTCCTGGGATTAGGCGTGCCGCCGCCAACCGCGAGTTGGGGATCGATGCTGAACGACGCCCGCTCGCACCTCTTCGACGCTCCTCATCTGGTGCTCTTCCCGGCGGTGACGGTGATGCTCGCGGTCCTCTCCTTCAACTTTATCGGCGATGCGTTGCGCGACCTTCTCGACCCAAGATCGCGGATTGAGGCAGGGTTGTAAGTCTCAAATGAATTTACACGTTCGTAACATTCAAGGATTCGCTGTCCGCTAACTGCTCTTCCGCTGATACCTTTTTCCCTTTTCCCACGTCTAATTGAGGGAGAGCAGATTGCGGAACTTTTTCGGGGGCTGGTTCGTATCAATAGTCGTTAAGGCGGTTCGTATGAACGGACATATGGAACTCAAGTTTCAAGTCGAATGCTTGCAGGATGTGGCGATCGTGAACTGCTCGGGACGCATGGTACGCGGAGCAGCGCTCGACGAGTTCCGGCGCCGGATCGAGCAACTCGGTCCTGTCCGGGTGCTGGTGCTGGATGTTTCGGAAGTCGACCAACTCGATGCGGGTGGCTTGGGAACCTTGCTGCTGGTGCGCCGTTGGGCGACACGGAACTCGGCGAAGATGAAACTCGTGAACCCGCCGCCTTTCTTCCGCAGACTGCTGGAGGCGACGCATCTCGCCCCGGTGTTTGAGATTTCTTCCCTGCAAGAAGCAATCTGCATCTTGCGGTCGAAGGAGTGCCCGCCGCACTTCGCGGTCGCCTGAGTACGCCGGACTCATGGGCGCGATGCCTTATAATTTGCGCCCACGAAGCCGCCCTCCCCTATTTCGCCTTTGCATGATTCGACCGTTGGGTTTCTGAAGGAGATTCATAATCCGATCGTTTGTTCCGCGAACAGGAAGAAACCATGGCCGCGTGGCCCTTGCCTTCGCCCGCGGGAAGCAAGCGCTAGAGTTCGACCTCAGCGTACCAACCCTTGTTCACGATCCGGGTTTTGTAGGGCTCCGAGAGCTTTTGCAGCAACTCGATGATCTCCGCGGCGCGTTTGGTGCTGGCCATGCGCGGGGTGCCGTAGAGTGGGCCCTCATCGTCAATGGTGACCGGAATCAGCTGGATCTTCTTCAGCTTCTCCTGGTTATAGATCATGCGCACCATCACACTCTCCATCTCCTGCCGGGAGTCCCGGCGGTCAAAGACGGAGACGTTGGTTGGCCGCTCCACCTCGGGGTCGCGCTGGTGGATGAGATCGATGGGGATTTTCTCTGGCGTGCGGTACTGGTAAATGAAATTGCCCAGACTGTAGAAGATGGGTTTGCCCTGGTAGATCTCAATGCCGCGCAGGACGTGCGGGCCGGTTCCGATGACCATGTCGGCGCCGGCTTCCACCGCCCGACGATAGACGATCGAATCATTGGGCGGCGTTACGTCGGGGTAGCCGTGCGAGCGGTCGTGGCTCAGGTCGTGAATGTGATAGGTGACCATGACGACGTTGTTGTGTCGCTTGGCCAGGACAACCTCGTCCTCCATGGTCTTCACATCGCTCTCCAGCGGTCCCTCGACAGATTCGACCTGGCCATCGGGTCTCCGCACCAATATGACGGCGGGGTCAATCGTGGCCAGCGATGGGCCGCTGGGATTGGCCGTCCTTTTCGGATACCAGTAGCGCAGGTAGGATAACAGCGCGAACTCGGTTGTCTGATTCTGGACTTTCTTGACGGCCGGGGCGTGCGCCTCGGCGAGGGTGAGTCCGCCGCCCGCATGTTTGATGCTGGTGTGGTCGAGGATCTTGAGGCAGTCGGAGAGGCCCTCGGGCCCGTAGTCCAGCGAATGGTTGTTGGCCAGGCTGACCAGGTTGATGCCGGTGTTGGCGATCTCCCAGGCAAATTCGCGATTCGCGCCGAAGTTGTAGAAGGGACGCTGCAGCTCGGGATGCTCATTCAGCGACATTTCCAGGTTGCCAAAAGCGATGTCGGCTTCGCGCATCAGGCGGAAGAGATTCTGGTGGTCGGGCTCGGGCAGGTCGCTGATCTTCTCGTTAAAGATCATGTCACCGACGGCGGTGACGATGATGTCGCCCGGATCTTCCTTCAACATCCCGGAGACGCGGCCCTCCCAATCGACCTTCTCGGGGGGTTGCGGCGGTTTGAGCCGCCGGTTGTAGACGGACTTACTTTGGTCCCAGGAGAGGCGCTGCTTCGGTTGGGCGCCGTCCCCCTCGGATTGTGCGAAGGCGGAAAACGCCCACACGGCGGTCAGCGCGATGGTCAGGAACAACCTATGTAGACTAAGCATGAGAACTCCTGCCGGCTCGGCGCTGCATTTCCGCAAAGCGGCCCCGGGAGCCGGGATTTCTTTTTGACTTCGAAAAACACACCATTGTACGGCCTCTCGCCTGTTCGCAACGAGAACGCAAAGATGGCCGGAGCGTTGCCAGGAAAAGTGCTGCGAGGAGCAGGCTTACGGCTTGACACTCTTCGCGTTTGCTTCTGTACGACTTAATGGCGCGACGTTCGGCTTGGCGAGGGTCCCTGTGAGCGTCCACGATTGCTCGTCGCCGCGCGTCAACACGAAGTCGAAGCCACTGCTCGGAGAAGCGGTTCCGCTCACCCGATAAACGCCGTCGCGCGATTCCAGCCTGCCCGCAGAAAGTTCCCAGGCACCTTTTTTCAGACGCAGCTCTCCGGCGAACCGGTGCGCCGGCAGAGGCACGGGCGAGCCCGGAATTTCAATATGCGACAGGCTGCCATTCCGCATTATGAACTTCAACCTGCCGTCGCAGCGCGCCAGTAGCTCACGAAAGCTGTCGCCGGATCCCGCCACATCGAAATTCCCGTCGGCGGTTCCGGCAATCCAGGCATCATTCATCAATGTGCCCAACTGCTCCAGCGAAATGTCGCGCAAGGCGCCGCTGCCGTGGTATCGCACGCTCTGACTGGACGCGTCATGAGCCGATGCATCATGACTCGACACATCATGACCCGACACATCAATGATCCAGTTCCCCTGATGTGTGCCTTGCAGCAGTTGTGTGCGCAGAGCCGTCAGTGTTATCTTGCCTCGATCCACTTCCACTTTCGTCGCAACCTGACTGGCGAACACCTTCTTCAATCCGAAGCGGCCGACATGCAAGTTGCCCCGCGCCTGAATCGCGAGAAGTGGCGAAGGGCCCAGCGGCTCATTGGATTTGGAATTCAAGATGCGGTACCACGGACGTTTGGCGGGATGCGGCGTGAACCATTCGGCGAGATCGCCGGTCGAAAGCTGGTCAGCCGTGAGATCGAACCGAAACACACAGTTTGGGACGGCGCCCGGCGCGGCATTTGGAACGGCGCTTGGAGCCGCGCAATGCCGGGGCGCTGTAATCCGGCCGCTCCAATGAGTGCTTCCAGTACGGGCAGAAACCTTCTCCATCAACAGCGCATCCGGAGTGAGAGACAACGTCGCCGAGGCAATCTCAATCGGCGTGTTCAGGCCGTGCATCTCGGCGCGCACGTCTCGCAACTGAGCGGTCCCAAGGCTGGCGGGAGCTGCAAATCCCTGCCAGGGCCCGGAGACGCTCACATCCAGCTTGGCCTCGCCTTCCGCCGCCGGGCGCGCCACCGGCAAGCCCAGAACGTCCTCCAGACGAAACAGATCCTTCAGTTCCATGTCGCCGCGCAGAAAAAAACGATAACCGGCAGTGGACACCCACCCGCTGGCTTTCACGGGCGCGGAGACTTTCATCGCCAGTTCGACCGGCCCAATTTGCAGGTGAGGCTCAGCCGACTCCTGGTCTTCTTCTCTTTTTTCTCTCGGATGATCTGTCCTGGCATGACCGAATCTGGCTCCCTGCGAATCGGCCGCCACCAACGCGAGTGGAATCGTGCCGAAGACAACCTCATCCTTTCCCGCGTTCCCCGCATTCCCCCGATTCGACGACAGGCGCACGTTGGTCGCCGAGCCGCTCCCGGTCCATTGCTGCAACAATCCTTGCCGTGCGGCCTCGGGAGCGTTGCGGGTGGCGCGGAACTCCGCATTCAGCAATCCAGTCGCAGTGAGGTCGCCGGGGATTTGCTTTTTCGCCTGGCGCAGCAATCGCACCACCGAGGTCAGCGGCACCTTCTCGGCCTCAAGCGTCAGATCGTAGGCAGGCACTTGTGCGACCAGGGCAAAGCTTCCGCGCAGGCGAAGAGTCCCGCCGCTGACGGGCGATTCGCACAGCAGACCGGCAAGTATGCTCGTGACCGCGTTGTACCGGCCCGAGCAACCGGTTGCCAGGCGCACGTTCTCGCTGCCCACAATGTCGTAGCGATGGAACCCTTCGATAGCGGTCTCGCTCTCGATCATCAGCGCTTCCGGAGTGCCGGTTATGTTCGCCGTGAAATTCAATCCGCCGCGCCATCCCCGGTCTTTTCCGCTCAGCAACTGGGTGATCTGTCCGAGCTGTCCGTTCCGCCATTGCACGGCGATCTGCACCGGGGTCAGGCGCAAGCTCGAAGCGCGCTGCCACGTGGCATTGATCTGGAGCAGCCCGGTATCGGTGAGATTAAAATCGGTGCGCACGGGCTCGGCCTTGATGCGGGCTCTCCAGGAATTTTCTGAATCCTGCCAAAGCGCCACGTCGGCATCCATGAGCGCATAGGACTTCTTCGTCTGTCCCAGCTTGAAATTGATGCGAGCGCTGCTGGCTTCGAGATAGGGGAACGCCGGGCGGCGTTCGGACGCGGGCTTTCCGGTCGGAGCCACGGGAATTTGCGCGTTGCGCGCGAGCAGGCTCGCCAGGTTCCAGCGGCCTTCGTGGTCGCGCACCAGGTTGATGCTGGGTTCGCTGGCGCTCAGGGTGGCGATCTCGAGCCGCCCGCGGAACAGGGAACGAAACCGGATCGCCGCGGAAACTTGCTGCGCGCGGATCATCGGTTCCGCGCCAAATGCGGGATCGTCGTAGATGACGAGGCCTTCGAGATCGAAGCCCGGCCGCGGCAGAAAATGCAGACTTACGTTGTCGAGCGTGACCCTGCGTCCCAGAGCGCTTCCGATGGAACCGGCAATCCGGTTTCGCAACTTGTACACACCGGGCCGGAACAAAAACAGGATCAGCACGAGAGCTGCGACTGCCAGCCACCCCGCGCTTGGAACGCAGGAATTTCACTTTACGATCCTGAGCGTGCGCGACCAGCGCGTTTCATCAAAGAAATGAATGATGATGTGCGCCAGAAATCCCAGCCGATCGCCCGCGCTGCGCATCTGGTACTGGTCGGCCGGGGTGATAAACGACCAGTAGACGAACATGGGGCGGCCGATCACGTTCTTGCGTGGAATGAAGCCCCAGTAACGGCTGTCGTAACTCACGTCGCGGTTGTCGCCCATGGCAAAGTAGCTATCCGAAGGCACAACGATGTCACCGCCCTCCAGATGCGAAGGCAGTTCCTGCTGCCATTTTTCGTTTCTTACTCCATACATTTCCGAAGGCGGCAGGGCAGGGAAATTGTCGCGGTAGGGGTTGTAATCCGCGAGTTTGTGCTGGACGTAGGGCTCAACCAGTTTCTCGCCGTTGCGGTAGACCATGCCATCGCGCAAGTGGATGTGATCGCCGGGGATGCCCATAATCCGCTTCACCACAAACAGACCTTGTTCCTCTGGCGACAGGAACACAACAATGTCGCCACGGCGGATATCGCGATAGGGCATCAGCGGCCCCATCCAGCGCGTTGGCGGCGCGAACTGCTCCCGGTTCACGAATACGTGGTCGCCGATGAGCAGCGTGTCCTCCATCGAACTGGAGGGAATCTCAAACGCCTGCAGAATAAACGTGATGATGAACAGGCCGGTGACCAGCACTCCCGCCAGCGAGGCCAGGAATTCCACTGTCGTCTCGCGCGGCTTTTCGTCCACCGGTTTTTCGTTAGCTATGATTTCTTCTTTTTCTTTTTTCGGCACGTTTGCCATCCGTTTCACAGGATCTCTTCTCAGCTCATCTTCATCAGCGAATCTGCATCAGTGGACCAGCCTGAAAGTACGTTCCCAGCGCGTGATCTGGAATAAATGAGTTACCGCGTAAGCAAGATGATAAAGCCTATCGCCCACGGTTGGCGATCCGGGAAGATCATTGTTCAAATTGCCCGCCGACCAGTAAATCAAGAGCGGGCGTCCGATGATATTCTCGCGCGGCACGAATCCCCAGTAGCGGCTGTCCTGGCTGTCATCGCGATTGTCGCCCAGAACGAAATAATGGCCCTCGGGGATAATCAACTGGTGGTCTTCGACCAGCTTCGGCATTTCTTTCCACCATCTCGCATCCACTCCGTAGTCGGGAGAATCGGTGCGCGGGAAGTCGTCGCGATAGAAGTTGCGCAGCAGCGTGCGGTTGTACTGCACGTAGGGCTCCTCGACCGGAGCGCCGTTGATGTAGACGCGCTTGTTGATGAGGCGCAGGCGATCCCCGGGCACGGCCACCACGCGCTTCACGAAGTCCTGCGCCGGATTCACAGGGTAATGGAAGACGATGATGTCGCCGCGCCGGACCTTGCGGTACGGCAACAGGCGGTTCCACCCTGTGCTGCCGCCGTAGCAAAACTTATCCACCAGCAAGTAATCGCCGATCAGCAGCGTTTGCTCCATGGATTCCGAAGGGATGGTGAACGCCTGCACCAGGAAGGTAACCACGAAAACGGCGATCACGACCGTTCCCGCGACCGACTGAATGGTCGCGGGCCAATCCCCAACGGAAATCTTTTCGCTCCACGACATAATTACGACGTAACCTAGCCGGCTGCGGGAAACTCCGGTTTCGTATCAAGGCATCGCCTTGGCGATGCCGAAAGTTCTTACGAAATTGGATGCCCCCTTCAGGGGCTGCGCAACTCCCATCTCTGGCCTCAGCGCCTGAAGGCGCTGTCATCGAAAAACTTGCGGCATGCCTGAAGGCATGCCCTGATACGAACCGGACTTGCATCCCAGGTTGCTACGCCGCGCCGCCGTCCTTCATGGAGTTCGGGCGCCTTGCCCCAGGCAACGTGGCCAGATGCTCCAGAACCTGCCGCGCCGCTTCCTGTTCGGCCCGCTTTTTGGTCGCGCCCTGGGCGCGCCCCACGAATCGCCCCAGCGCAGGCTCCGGCAGTCTCACCTCAACCGTGAAGGTCTTCTTATGTTCCGGTCCTTCCTCCTTCACCAGCGCGTAAACCGGCTGCGGTCCTCCTCTGGCCTGCAGCGCTTCCTGCAACGCGGACTTGAAATCCATCACCGGGATGGCGCTGGTCTCCAGTTTCATATGCGCCAGTTCCGGCTCCACGATCACGCGCACGATGAAGTCTCGCGCCACCGGCCAGCCGCCGTCGAGATAGAGCGCAGCCAGGATCGCTTCCAGCGCGTCCACCAGCAGGCTTGCCTTGTTGCGGCCACCGCTTTTTTCTTCGCCGCGGCCCAGACGCATGTAATGGCCAATCTCAAGCTGCTCGGCCACCCGCAGCAGATGCCGTTGCCCAACCAGATGGGCGCGCAGCTTGGAAAGGTGCCCTTCCTGGAATTCGGGGAAACGGTGGAAAAGCGCCTCGCTGGTGGCCAGCCCGAGCACGGCGTCTCCCAGAAACTCGAGCATTTCGTTGTCACCACTCGACGAACCGGCACCAAGCGAACCGCTCCCCGCGCCCAGCGCTTCCACCTCGCGGGCTTGCGAGCTGTGGGTCAGCGCCTGCTCGAGCAGTTCGCGGCGCTGGAACTGGTGCCCCAGGCTTTCTTCCAGCGCCATGATTGCGCGTGATTTCATTACCCAATGGGCCAATGATGCTGCGGCCCGAAATTTGGCAGAGACGCGGCTGGCCGCGACTGAGACGAGGCCAGCCGCCTCTCCGCAGGAGCGGCGGTTAGTTCTTGGGCGGAGTCTGCGGTTGAGCCGGGGCCGCGCCTGCGGTGAGTTTTTGCAAGCGGTCGCGTTCGCGGCGCGCCGGGATTCCAACCGGTGTGTTGTCCTGGGTCAATTCGACGGCGCGGTTCGCCACCTTGAGCGCCTCTGCATACAACTTCTCCTGCTTATCCCGATCGACAGCCGCAGTCGCCTGCTTGTCAATCGCCAGCGCCAGACGCAGAACCACCACCGAGTCCGGTTGGCTGGGGAACGCGTCGATGGACTTCTGCAGATTCTCCTGCGCCCCCGCGTAATTCTCTTTCTTGAACTCGATGGTGCCGATAACCGAATACGCGCTCGAGCGCAGAAACGCCTTGGCGGCATCGATCTTGTCCTGCGGCGCTTGTATGGCGAGGTCGGTGTCCACTGTCTGCGTGGCCTTCTGCGCCATTGAAGTCGCCTCGCCAAGACGCTGATCTTTATCAATATCCGCGTCGCGCGTTCTCTCCGCGATCACCTCGGCCACAGTTATGAGAGCCTCGGGATTGTCTCCATCCAGGCTGAGCACTTTACGGCCCATGGCTTCGGTCTTCTCGGCGTTGTTGGCATTCTGGTAGAGTCGCATGGCGTTCTCGTAGAGCAGTATGCGAACTTCGCTATCGGGGTACTTCGCGGCAAAATCGTCAGCCGCCTTCTCCATCACGGCGGGATCGGTATTGGCCACCGCCACTTTGTAGGCATCAAACTCCGGCTGGGTCTTGGCTTGCGGTAGACGCTTTCCCGCTGGCGCCGCCGCTTGACCCGCTGCCGGCGTTTTCTGCTGCGCCGGTTGTCCGCTATTCTGGGCCTCCGCCCAAACCGCGAAACTCAGTACAACTAAACTCAGTATCCCTAAAATGACTGCTGCTCGTTTCATGCTGTCTCCCATACTGCAAGATTTCAAACCTAAGATCTGCTCACACCCGCAGAGACGGGACTTGCCCGTCTCTCCAAGGGAATCTACTCCGGCTGCTTCGGCACCGGAGGCTCATACGGCTGATCCAGTCCGCGTTGCGCCGCCAGTTTCGCTTCCGGAAGCGTTCCGCCGGCCGCGTCCAATGCCGCCCGATACTGATCCACCGCGGCGAACCGATCCTCCCTCAAATCAAAAATGCGGCCCAGATAAATATGCGACCAGGCGATCACCTTTGGTTCATGCGCGGTTTGCAACGCTTGTTCAAAGTATTTGCGCGCCCCTTCCAAGTCCCGATTCGCGGTGGCCACTTCGGCCAAAATAAACAGGGCGCGTCCCGAATCTTCTTCCTGGTCATCGAGCGCCTTCTGCGCCAGTTTCTGCGCGGTCTCCGGATCGCCCGCCGCCAGCCGGCGCTCCGCGTTGAGCAGCAGATTGTTGTTCGGGTGCCCCGCCAGGTGCAGAAGCTCGGGCGCCGCCTCGCCGGCGAACTGAATCTGGGATGCCCGCTTCATTTCTTTGCCAACGTCAATCGAGCCCACCAGGCCCGCATAAGCATTGCGCATGCCCGCGGGATCCTTTTCGAACCTGCCCAGCGCGTCGTAGAAATAGCGCGTCAGGACGTACCCCTCCTTGTCGGATTCGTCGATGCTCTTGGCCCGCTCCGCCTCCGGAATCTTGCTCAATCGCTGTTCAATCGCCCGTATCAGGCATTCCGTCACCAGCAGCGAAGTGTCGCTCTTGAACGCTTCATCCATCGGAGCGTCCCCCAGGTCCTTGAGCAACGGCTCCAGCCGCTTGAACGAGTCGCCGTTTTTCAGCGCCAGCGGATCCAGAAGATAATGCAGATAGGTATGCCGAATCTGCTGCATCTTGATCGTCGTACTCGCGGTCGGTGAAATGACGACGTAGTAATCCGATGCGTAGTTGCGCGCGTTGGTCTGGCCCGGCGCGCCCATCGCATCCAGATAGATGGTGAACTGCCGTCCCAGGTAGCCCGCCGACGGGTACTTCAAATAGATCTCGGTGTCGAACGTCATCTTCGCCAACGGCTCGTGATAAACCCCGGTCAATTCCCGATAGCGCTCGCGGTGCCGCTCCCAGATGGCGTGCAACCCGATCTTTTCGTAGAAGGCCTGCATCAGCGGCACCATGTCGGCCACCACTGCGGCATCGGGCGGCAGCTCCGCCGGCTTCACTTTCAGGGTGAAGGCCGGCGCGTCCTCCAGATAGAGCGCCAGCGATACATAGTGGGAGAGGTCGTGTGCCGGCTCCGGCGCCTGGTGCTGCCGGTAGAACAAGCACATCGGGCCCACCACTGCCTGAGCACCGGCCGTATTCTCGACCGCCTTGGCAACTTCCGACCGGATCTGCGTCCGCAGCGGGTCAGAAGCGCTCAGTTCCTGATCATAGCCGCAAGTGTTGATGGCGGTCAGCACCGTAAAAAGTGTCTCGCTGGTTTCCAGAGACACCTGCGGCCGGTTCTGCGCCAAGCCCGACGCCACTAACAGCATCGCGAGGCTCAGAGCGAACGTCAGTCGGACGAGTTGTCCCGGGAAACCACTTCCGATTTCAGGCATAGACGGATGAGCTGAAAATAGTGTACGAACTGGTTAATGCGCGGTCAAACCGATAGTGGGCCAGTTCCGAGCTGGCTACGATACGCCAGTGACGGGATCTCAGGACCCCCCTGCTTTGCTTTCGTACGGTACGTACACTGGTTCCCAGGTATTTGCCTGGAGTTCGCGGTCCAGGCTATCTTCGCCGGCAACCTGCGCCTGGCCATCTTGAATCGCCTGCCTGCCTACAGCCTGCGCAATCGAGCGACTGAGCTGGCGCGAATCCGAAAGCGAGGGCAGGAGGTTTGCCTTCTTATCCTTTTGTGTGGGGACGAGACGTACCAATTCCTTAGCCGCGGCCATGATCATCGCATCGGTGACGCGTTTGGCCTTGGAGGCGATGATCCCGAGAGCGAGGCCGGGAAACATGTACGAGTTATTGGTCTGGTCGATACGAACCTTCTTCCCCCAAACCCTCGCCGGTTCGAACGGACTGCCGGTACCGATCAGGGCCCGTCCTTCCGTCCAATCCAGCAAGTCCTGAGGCGTCGCTTCGCTGCTTGAGGTGGGGTTCGAAAGCGGGAAGATGATGGGTCGAATTGTGTTCCTGGCCATTTCACGCACGGCATCTTCGGTGAAGGCTCCCCCTTGACCAGACACTCCGATGAGGACCGAAGGCTTGGCATGGCGAATCACATCCAGCAATGTGATGTCGCGATTCGGTTGTCTCCAGCTCTGCACTTCCTCTTCTTTGCGGGCGTAGGGTAGCTGCTCGGGCCGCACGTCTTTGCCCTTTTCTGTGACCAGACCGTAGCGATCGATCGCGTAGAAGCGATTGCGAGCTTCCTGTTCCGGGATGCCCTTGTCGTGCATGAACTGTTCTAGCAGGTTGGTGATGCCTATGCCCGCGGTTCCGAAGCCAAGCACAGCGATCTTCTGTTGCTGCAGCGGCACGCCCGTAACGTTGATCGCAGAGAGCAGCGTCGCGGTCACTACCGCCGCAGTGCCTTGAATATCGTCGTTAAAAGTGCATAGTTGGTCTTTGTAGCGAGCCAGAAGTCGAGCGGCATTCGAACCGGCAAAGTCCTCCCATTGCAAAAGAACGTGCGGCCAGCGCTTCTTCACGCTGTTTACAAAAGTATCTACGAAATCGTCGTACTCTTCGCCGCGAACCCGATGATGCGTCCATCCGATGTAAATTGGACTCTTCAACCTATCCTCATTGTCCGTTCCCACATCGAGCAGAATCGGAAGACAATGCTCCGGATGAATGCCGCCGAGCGCAGTGTAAAGGGCCATCTTTCCGATTGGGATACCCATGCCTCCGGCACCTTGATCGCCGAGCCCCAGGATTCGTTCCCCATCGCTGACCACGATGCATTTCACACCGTCGTAACGGGAATGACTCAGGATCTGATCGATGCGATGCTTATTGGGATAGCTGAGGAACAAACCTCGTGGCTTTCTCCATATCTCACTGAAGCGCTGGCAACCCTCACCCACGGTTGGCGTGTACACCAGGGGAAGCATCTCTTCGATGTTGCGCACCAGGAGCGCATAGAACAGCGTCTCGTTCGAATTCTGCAGGTCGCGGAGAAAGCTGTATTTATGGAAAGAGTTCGGCTGTTCCCGGAATGCTTTCATCCGCCGCTCAATCTGTTCATCAAGAGTCCCCACATGCGGTGGCAATAAGCCGTGCAGGCCAAATACATCGCGTTCGTGATCGGAAAAGGCTGTTCCCTTGTTGAGACGCGGAGAATTGATCAGGTCAAATCCCGAAAGAGAAATCTGACGGGTCTGGTTGCTTGCTGTCTGCTGTAATTGCTCGTTCATTTCCATCCCCTTCTAAATCCGGCTTGGCTGCATCGGCTTCGAAGCCGCGATAAGGCCAAGGTCGCCCCTTCCTCATAGCAACCCGAGAGAACGAGCGCCCCATACGCATGTTTGTGAACGTGGCAGGCTAAACGGAGGTACGGATTGTTTGCAACTTGCCCATCTGTGGCCAGCCGCGTCAATTCAGTATGCCAGAGCCCGAGTGTTGCCAAGATTACTCCAATCGCGCGACACGTCCGCCAACCGGAGATGTAGCCCTTGATGACACCTTGCCGATGACTCCCCGATGACGGGCAACTCGGAAACTGGCCCGCCACCGGTCAAACCGATTGTGTTGAAGATAGCCGAGGCCGACAGGCCGCGGCGGTACTGGATGGAGTATTGCGGCCGTAAATGCCGGTTCAGGCGGGTCGTAGATGCTACGCTATCCACGCGCCTTCAGATACTGAATCTACGGAGCGGAATCTCGCCACGCCCTGCTACCCCTTCACGCTAATCTTGGAAAACGACAGCACGGCGGTTCCCGAGGTCGGGCGTCCCATCGAAAGCGCCGGATGGAAGGTCGTGAAAATCAACAGGTTCTTCAACTGCGGCAGCACCGCCTTGGCGTCGTCCGGTTGCGACAGGATACGATAATCCTCGACCCGTCCGTTGGCATCCACGTAGGCTTCCACCACCACTCCATCCTCGCCCATATTGCCGAGCGACGTGCCAAACGCCGACTGTTCAAGTTGAGGCCCGATGTACAGCATGAGGGGAACGTCTCCGCTGCTGGCCCGCAGTTCTGCCGGCAAGGCGAAGAAGCCAAGCAGCAGACCGAAAGTCAATACGGCGCTGACCAGCCCCGCCGTGGCCGGAACCATGAAAGCGTTGAGCGCATTTTGCAGCCGCACCAGCACACCTTCAAACCGCGGATGGCGTGCCTGTGCGGCCTCGCGCGAAATCGCGACCCGCAACTTCAACGCCAGGTCGGCCGGGGCCTTCTTCGGACCCAGGCTGGCAAGCAACTGCTGCGTGCGCTGCATCGCGGCATATTCCCGCGCGCAATCGGCACACTGCTCCACATGGCGCGCGAGCGCGCGCATCTCCGACCCACTCACCCGGCCGTCAAGGTACGGCGAGAACAACTTCTCGATCTCAGCGCAGTTCATGGCGTCACCTCAACCTCTCTGCCACCACGCGAACCTTCCCGCGCGCTTTGGGTTAAGCCGTTCTGCCGGTCATTTACAGAAGCGCCGGCAGGAACGCCGGCAGACCGGTCGTTCGCAGGAACGAGCAGCCCTAACTCTGGCCCCACTTCCCTGACATATCCCGCTAATTTCTTGCGCAGCGCATCGCGCCCGCGCGTGATGCGTGACTTCACCGTTCCCAGCGAGATCGCCAGAACTTCCGCGATCTCCTCGTACGACATTTCTTCCAGATCGCGCAGGATCAACGCCGTCCGATACGGCTCCGGCACCTGTTGCAGAGCCTTCTCCACCGTCTCCCTCACTTCGGTATGCGCGAACTTTTCAAACGGAGACTCGCCCGGATCGACCAGCCGCTCTTCTCCTGAAAATTCGTGTTCCCCACCTGCACTTGGATCAATCGGCGTTTCCTGTGCCTTGTGCCGGAACCACCAGCGCCTCCGATTGGCCGCTTCGTGCAGCGCGATTCGGTAAATCCAGGTCTTCAGGCTGGACTCGCCATGAAAGTGCTTCATCCCGCGAAAGACTTTCAGAAACACATCCTGCGTAGTGTCCGCCGCGTCCGACGGATCATCCACGATGCGGTAGATGAGCCCGTAGATCGGCTGGTGAAACTCACCGATCAACCATGAGTAGGCCTCTTCCGAACCCGTCTTCAGTTCAGCAATGACCGCGGATTCCGCAGTTCGGGCCCCGATAGCGCCGGCAAGATCGCCCAATGTAGTAGCTCCCGCCATGATGGCGTTGCCCTCAATTATAGAGTCACTCGAGCCCCGGCGGGGATCTTAAATTGCTGCAAAAGCGGCTTCCGGACGACCTTCCCCGCTTAATTACTTAGACTCCAAACCGGCCCGTAGAGTTCCAGCGGTAAGTCCAGTATTTGCAACACAAGTGCTTGTGGAGGGACGGTTGTGTGGGAGGCGGCGTCCTTGCCCGTCCAAACCGAGCGCAACTCGGTCTCGTCTGCGCCAAGGCTCTTAGGGGCTGGCCATGGCGGCGCGGGCCTTTCCGCCGCCAGCCTCGTCACTTCGCCGGCGAAGCACTCGGCGGAGTGTTCGTCGTTGTCGCCGGCGGCTTCGGTTTCGCCGCCTTCTTTTTCACCGGCGGCTTTGGAGGCTCGGTGTCATCCACGACGATCTTCTTCGGCGGCGGAGGTGGCGCCGCGGTCAGCGTCTTGATCTGCGCGCGCAATCGCGTCAACTCATCTTCCTTGCTCGCCGCCAGTTTCTGCATGCGCTCGCCAAACGCGCGGCGCGCGCTCTCCAATCCGGTCATGTCGTTGCCCAGGCTCTGAAACTCATCTCTCGATCCGAACGCTCCCGCCGATTCCACCACCGAACCAAAGACGTCATATAGCGCATCGAGGTTGCGGTAGAGTTTGAAACTCACTCCCAGATCTTCCGGAGCGTTGTTCAGTTGCGCGACGATTTCCGGCAGCGCCGACTGCAAGTTGCGCTGGATGGAATCCACGTTCGCCAGGGTTTGCCGCTTGGTCGAAGCGTCGGTCTTCCATTTCTCGATGCGCATCTTTCCGAGATCGGATTGCATGCTCTGCGCCGTCTGCTGCAATTGCGCCAGCATTCCGTTCAGTTCGCTAACCGATGCATAAGCAACCGGCCCTTGCGCTCCCGCTGCCACCGGCGCAAGCACGGCAATGAAACAAAAAAGCGACCGAACGAGAATGTTCCGCGAGTTCAACATGGGGCTCCGATTGTGTCTGTGCGTTGTGCCAACCCTATCCTATTTGACCTTGACTGCCCGAGTCGAGTTTGACGCGGCGGCGAAGCTAAGCGAGAATTAAAACAGTGGGCCTGTGGCGCAGCTGGGAGCGCGCTTCCATGGCATGGAAGAGGTCGTCGGTTCGATCCCGACCAGGTCCACCATATTTTCAAGTACTTACGGATACCCCGGTTTTCAGTTTGGTGTCATTTGGTGTCAAAACGCTCTGACTTCTTCTAAATTGAGAAGCGGTCAGCCGCTCGTTCACCACGGTTGGTTTCCGCTCACGCACAGACGTTGATTTCTTCCTCAACTCCGAATTGATGGAATCGACCGTCGCCTGCACGCTCTTCGGAATCTCCTGCATATACACATCCGTCGTGGTTGCAGCGCGAGAGTGCCGGAGCACGCCTTGCACGTCCTTCACCGTACCTTTCTTTTGGGCCAGCGTCGCAATTGTGCGCCGTATGACCTGGAAGGTGAGCTTTGGGAGTTCCAGCTCTGCCGCGAGCTTGTGCAACACGCGCTTGCGATAGTTGCCGGTGTCCATAAAGTCGCCGTCCTTGTCCGGGAAGATGAACGCTTTCGGCGTTGGATCAGGACACTGCCGTTTCCATCGCAAGAGGTCGGCCGCCAGATTCTTGGGGATATGAATAACCCCTAGACTCTTTCGGGTTTTGCCCCACGGGCGAATCTTGCCCATGTAGGCGGTTTCGCTCACGCTCATGGTGGATTCTGCGAGGTTGAAGCATTTCCATCTGAGCGCGAACAGTTCGCTGGGACGGAGGGCATTCGTCATGTCGAGTTCCAATAGGACCCGGTCGCGAAGATCCAAGCGGGAAAGCGCTTTTCGGAGTTGTTCCCAGCTCAGCGTTGTTTTGTCGGTCTCGCGTAGTTGGGTTGGAACTCTAACCTTGCGAGCCGGATCCTTCGAGAGGAAGTCCTGATCGACGGCCTCAACAAAGATGTCCCGCAAGTACGCCCTCATCTGAAGCACTCTGTCCCTGGATCTCGTTTGCGCCAAATTGTTCAGGTGGACCTGCAGGGTGAACTTGTCGAAATTCTCCAGCGGAACCTTGTCGAATGGATCGATAAGGTCCCTTTGGATAAGCAGCTTTTTCACCTTGCCGGTTTCTTCCTTCCAGTTGGCCTCTTTCAAGGGCAAAAAGCGATTGCGAACGAACCAGCCGAAGCTCACAGAGCCGTCGTTCATCACCTTGCCAGCGTCGCCCGTCTGCCCGTTCTGTTTAGTGATTTCACGTTCCAGTGCTTCCCGAGCTTCTGATCTCTTCATCTGGGATCTGGGCCCGAGAATCACCGCGACCCTGACGGTCTTCTGCTCGGCCGTCGTCGGGTCATTTACGGTCTTGCGAAAATACCCGTACCATTTCCTGCCGCGAGGGGTCAGGTAACCCCTCTGACTCGATGTACCCATTCATTCCTCAATTTCTGTGGCGGGAACAATTGGGCCTGCACCTATTCTACCCGCGTCTGCGACGCAGGTTGCTGAGACGTTCCCGCTCGTCGATGAACTCCTCTATTCTGCTGGCCCGATAACGTAGAGTCCCGTCGCCCATACGGATAACAGGGAGATGCGGAGCTTTGCGTGACGAATGGTCCCAAACCCAGTCCTTCGTCACATTTAACCGCTCAGCGACTTCCTCGGCGGTGAGGAGAGGATCCTTCAAAGGGCTGCGGCCGACAGTTCGCGGAGGAGTGTCAGATTCGATGTTGAAGCCACCAGGGGCTGGACTGGTGTCTGAAACAGATTCAAATTTGCCCGGTTGTTCGCCCGAGCTTTGGAGCAGACGCAGGCCTGATCCTGATTGCGAGTTCGACATTGCGGCACCTGCCAATAAGCACCTCATTTGAGGTTGCATGACTGGAATGCCTTTTAAGTCATTTCCCAAATTCGGTCAAACAGAACTCAACCCATATTGGCTGCGGCGTTCTTTTCGCTCCATCCCGTCACATTGGCGGAGCACAGCAGAGGTCCGAAAACCGTTTTGCGAACTTCTGCCACCTCTGATTTGACCGAAATTCCGATTCGACCTAATTTCTTCACCAATCATGGTTGACCAGATGGTCCCGGGTGAGGAGTTGAGCATGTTTTCGTCCCTGGAACAGCTTGTGCAGCGGCTACGAGGAAGCGGCTACATCGCCGATTCGATTGCCACGACGACGGTGTACCTAGCGGCGAGACTCCAGAAGCCACTGCTGCTGGAAGGACCCGCCGGCAGCGGTAAGACTCAACTGGCATATGCAGTTGCGGACGCAGCGGACACCACCGTCGAACGCCTGCAGTGCTATGAGGGCATCAACGAAGAGAAGGCCATCGGCAAGTTCGATGAACCCCTTCAAAGGCTTTGCGTTGAACTCAAAGCCAAGTCCGTCAGCGTTGATTGGGAATCCCTGCAGACGGAGTTGCACAGCCAGCAGTTTTTCGGTGCCGGGCCGCTTCTGCGCGCGTTGCAGTGTGAAAGGCCCTGTGTCCTGCTGATCGACGAACTGGACAAGGTGGACCACGCTTTTGAGGCCTTGTTGCTGGAATTGCTGAGCGTGTGGCAGTTGAGCATTCCGAAGCTGGGCACCATCAAAGCCAGGAGCATTCCCTTCGTTGTGTTGACATCGAATGAAGAGAGGCGCATCGGCGATCCCCTGCGTCGGCGCAGCTTCTATCTCCGTGTTGAACACCCCACTGCGGAGCGAGAAGCAGAGATTGTGGCACTGAGGACGCCGGATTCAAGCCACGAATTCCATGCCGGTATGGCGGGACTCGCCAAGGCTTTGCGTGGCTGGAGCATGGAGAAACCACCCTCGGTCTCAGAGATTCTCGATCTTGCGCAGGCACTCAAAGTTCTGGAAACTGAACAAATTACGGCGGAAATGAGAGACATTCTCCTGCCCTTGCTGGCTAAAACCGAGGCCGATCGACGCAAGCTGCTCTTGCGGGATGGGTTTGCCAGTTTGATCTATGACGCGCAGCAGTACAGCGCCGAGGCTCTGCGAGGGAGCGCGGCATGAGGCTAGCACTCATCTTGGCGCAAGTGCTTTCTGCAATCTCGAGTTGCTGGGCGCAATCGCCCAAACCACAGGCACGGCTCGAAGCCGAATACTACGTCGTAGCCTACGCCCAACATTATCGGGTCCCCGTCACCTTGGTACGCGCCATTGTCGAACGCGAGTCGCACTGGCAAGCATGCGCGGTCTCTCCCAAAGGCGCTGCAGGACTAATGCAGTTAATGCCCCTAACCGCTCAGCGACTCGGAGTGAGAGATCGCTGCAATGTCGGCCAAAACGTTTCTGGGGGCGTGCGCTACCTCGCATGGCTGATGCAACAGTTTCACAATGATTTCAGGCTAGTGGCTGCTGCCTATTATGCCGGCGAAGACGTAATCGGCAGACGGGACCTCGGCTATCGGAATCCCGACGTAATTGCCTACGTGGCAAGAATTAGAACAACTTACCTCCGCCAAGCCGGAATTAAACCAAGAACTACGAACACCAGTTCGGAAAGAGATGTGAGATGAAAATTTGTTTGAGTTTGGTGCATCTGACAACGGCCAGTCTCCTGCTGCTGCATATAGCTTCAGCGCAGTCCGATCTTCCACAGGCGCGAATCGTGAGCTTGAATGTTGACCCAGAACAAGTGGTGGTCTTGCACTTGCGGCCAGGATACGTCAGTTCGGTGCGGGTGCTGGAGGAGGTGAGTTCGGTCGTACTGGGCGACCCGGGGGCCTTTAAGGCCGACCACTCCGAAGCCGAGCCGCAGTTGGTGTTTTTCAAAGCAACCGGCGCAAAACCTGCGCAAACCAATGCCCTGATTACCACCAGAGGAGGCCGCGAGATCTCGCTGAGCTTGGTGAGCCAAGGCAAGTCAGACCGTAGTGAGCCCGTGGACTATGTCCTCAACTGTGAGCGCCCGCGCAGCTTTCTGATTGCGTCGACTCATCCCATATTTGTGGTTGGCGAAACAAAAAACGTTGCTACAGAAAATCAGCCAACCAGCACTGCCCCAGAGAAGCCTGGAAGACAAGAGCAGGATTTGCTCAGGGCAGAACGGATTGAGAATCCACATTGGGAAGGCAAGCAACTGCAGGTTGCGGTAGGACAGGCGATAGAGAGAGAGCAACAGATGGCCGTGCCGTTCGCCGTTCTGAATTCTTCTGCACGGACTATTGAAGTACTGCCGCCGCAAATACAGCTTGCGGGGACATCGAAAGACAAGCATCGAAAAGCGATTAAGGCCGAGCCGGTCGCGATCAAGGACTACTGGATCACCTCGCGTAGACTCGCGCCTGGCGCTAGGGCCGATGGCATCGTTGTGTTCGAGCGGCCTGTCTTCAAGGAATCGAGGGAACGGCTATTGCTGGCGGTCGCCCAAGCGGAAGAGGTCGACCGTCCTGTCCTGGCACCGATTGCGTTTGTGGCTCCGGTCTCGGGAGGTGCAAAGTGATTCATCCAAACGGACACAGCGACAACGGCAACGCTGCAGTCATTCAGGAGCCAGCGGAAAATGAGGCTCGAAACAACGAGCCGCTCCCTGCGGACGCAACCGCGCCACTGCCTGGGCTCGCAACAAGAGCAAAACAGAGAGCCAGGCAGCAGATCCAACAGAACCGCTTTGTAATCATCGCGGCTGGAGCGATCATCATCGCGCTGCTGATTTTCGTTGCTACATCTATGCCCCATCGGGGCGTGCCGCAGAAAGTGAAGAGTCGTGGCGCCACTGGTACAGAAGACCTGGCCTTGGAGAGCGGCACCGCGAGCAACGACAAGAGCCTATTTCCGATCACCGATTCTGGCCGGCCCGTCACAAAAGAAGCTCACGAAGGCTTCCTGAGCGAACGAGATCTACAACGAACCGCAACCAAGCCGGCAGCGGGAAGGACGGTGGCGACCGGAGCGGGAACCTTGGGGTCGATACCGCCTTTCGGAGACCAGCAACCATGGCAAGCGCCGCCCTATCAGCCAGGCTCGGGCACCGGCGCCGCCGCCGAGACTCCAGACTTGGGCAAAGCAGAGCGCGAGGCCATGGAGAAGTCTTCGCTAATCTACGTGCGAAACGTCTCTGCCAATTCGGCCAGTGCTCAGGCCCGCGAAATCAATGATCCAGCACCGGAACTGGGATTGGGTCTGGCCACGGGAACGCGATTGCGTGCACGCCTGGAATCGGCGGCCAGCACGGCGGTGCGAACACCGGTCCTGGCGGTAATCGAGTACAACTATGAGCGGGACGAAGAAATTATCGTCCCTGCGGGAGCAAAAGCGGTTGGCCACATCCGGAACGGAGATCGTTCAGGTTACGTTGACATCCAGTTCGATTCTCTGCTGATGCCGGATGGTGCAGTCGTTCCCATCGAAGCCGCCGCTACGGATTTGGACTTGCGGCCGCTGAAAGGAAAAGTTGAGGGTAAGAACACGGGAAAGAACGTCCTGGTCAGATCGCTGTCAGGAATCGGCCAAGCTGGCTCGATGTTGGTGGGACAAGGCAGTCTGAACCAGCCGCTGAGCGAGTCGGACCTAATGCGGGAGCGCGTCAGCAACAATGTCGGCGAGGCTGGAGATGAGGAGGTTTCCCGATTAGCGATCACCCAGCACATCGTGGTGACGATTTCGGCGGATACTCCGATCTATGTGGTGCTCGAGCAGACACCCAAGTCCAATCAGGTTTATCAGCAACGAAGTGCGAGGAGCGTTCCAACATCCAACTCCGCCAATGTTGAGCAACTGCGCCAACTATTGCAGTTGCAGCAAGAGCTGAACCAACCGTCCGCAAGCAACCAACCAGCGCAGTAGACGAGCGGTTCTCAGCTAGGGCAATTCGGCGGGAGCGACTGTCGGCTGCTTCAGCCATATGCGCTAGGCCACTTAACATCCGTGTCGCCCGTCATCCTAAAGCGATCAGTGGCGAGCTCTCAGAAGCCATCCACTTCCCCTATTCGGAATCACGGCTTGGAACAAGCAATACCTTGTCGATGAATGAGACAGTTACTTCGGCGCCCCACTGAGACGCAACAATCTCTGGACAAACCTCCTGCTAGCCTCCATGAACCGATCAAGGCCATCCGGAAGAAATAGTTGCTGACCGCCCTTCCGACACGGCGGTTCGAGAGAGACCGCTATGACGCGACCAACGGCCTTTCCATTTTCAACACTGACTACAGATTGAAGGCCGAGAACGCCTGTTCGACCTAATTCTGCGTAGGTCCGCAATTCGAATAGATCCACTCCGTTCCAATCAAAATCGAGGGTCGCCATCTCATCGAGTGCATCACCAGGTGGAGTTTGCGCTCGCCACGCCTTGATGACCTGTTCCCAACTAGGGGGCTCCGGAACCGAAAGATTAGCTTGCCGAGCAGCCAGCAGAATCGCCAGGCGAAGTGCCGCCTCTAGTTCCCAGAAGTAATGTCGGGCAAGCCGGATAATCTTGTTCGAATCCAATGGCGCCGCTCCGCTTTGCGCTTTCGCCAGACCATCCCTCAATTCTGCCAATGCCTCTTGAGCTCCCGCGGCGGAAAAGTCGACTGCCCCTGATAAGCTTTCCGTCATTCCCAAGAAGCCCGTGGGCACTAAGCTGTCCGGATCAACGTGGGCGAATCTTGTCTCTCGCTTAGAAGTCACATGCACCCGCCGATACCCGAGCGCGGATGTATCGCCACTCTTGAAGAGCTCGATTGCAGGAAATGGTCCGGTCTTGAACAGATCGATCTCGACTCGCATTGCCGGCCACAATAATGCGACCTTGGCTAATTGCAGACCATCCCATCCCAGTGAATTGACTCCAATGACGTTCCAGTCTTTATCGAAACAGGGACCGCCGCTCATTCCATGTTCAATCTCACCTTCAAGCTCGATGTGTGAGAGTGGTTTGTACCAGGTGGGCTGGTCGGTCCTGACATCGACGCTTTGCACTCGACACTCACATTCCGCTGGGAAGATGTTCAGGATCCCTTCATGTAATTCAGAATTCGGAAATCCAAACACTCGAACCTTGTCGCCGACCGCTGGAGGGTTAAGATTGAGCCGCGCATACTTTGGTTTTACTTGACCTGGTCCATCTCCCCACCAGTTCGGACGGGCAAAACGCAAGAAGGCAATATCAGAGGAGACAGATCCGTAAATGTAATCGACGGACCACACGAAGACTTTGTCATCGTACGACTGAACGGCGGTCAGCGAGATGACGGGATCACGTCGTTTGTAGCCGTCACGCTTCTCTTGGTAGTTGACACAGTCGTCAATGACGTGACTGGCCGTGATCGCCAGTCCCGGAGCCACAGCGAATGCGCTCCCAACGCTTCGTGCGAGACCGTCGTGCTCCGCCACAAGTGCCATTGCGACTTGGTGACCGGGGTGGTCCTTCGTCACGCCTCGAAGCTTAAATTGCGCCTCCAACTCTCGTCCTCCTTAGGTTCTGCGCCATCTCGCGCTGGTCCCTTGAAAACCCGCTGGTCCTTAGAGGTGACCACCTGCGCTGGTTGCCATTCCTATTATCCATGGGGTCCGGTGCCGAGCGGATGGTCGGCCATACGAAAGTTGATTTTTCACTCCATACCGGCCTGTCGCCGCCTTGTGAGATGCACCAAACTCAAACATTTGTTCATCTCATAATTCTTTTGCTCCCGCGCGCACGATTAACTCCACTGCGAACCCCAGCCTTTGAAATCAATAGGCGTCACAATGCACTCGAAGATTCGAATCGCTATTCGGCAAACTGCAGGCTCGCGGCACGGTTCTGAAGGCAGTTCCAAGCGCCCGGCCTGATTTGCCCGAAATCTGAAATGCCCGTATGTTCTCGCCTGCGGAAATCAAACTCAAGCGCGATTCCAACGCGATCACAGAAGAGGAGCATATGAGATTGTCAGATTGGAGAAACACCCGCCTTCGCCTTGCCCTCGTCTATGTGCTGGCGATTTGTTCATTCCAGTTGTATCCGCTGGTGTCTCATGGCCAGAACCTGGGAACGCAGCCTGCCACAGGGCAGGCTGTTCAGGGTCAAACTGCGGCCCAACCCGAAGGAACAGTTCTCAATCTCGTGAACTGGGTCGGCAATGTGATCTCTCCTGTCGGTGCGGCTCTGGCGGTGGTCATGGCAGTCGTCTCTTATTCCCAAGGGCGCGGTGTCGCGCGATGGGCGGTAACAGCGGCCGGACTGCTGGTGATCTCCGGCCTCACTCGCCTGATCGAGTTCTGGATCCAGAACGGTACGGCGGGCGTGCAGTAGGAACGCTCACTGCGGAGTGCTCAGGCCATGACGCTGCCCCAAATCATCGTCGATCTGTTGACACTGCTATTCGACATGGCAGTTCCGGCCGCCATCTGCACGATGGTGCTTGCTGGAATCGCATTGCGGCAGGAAGGCGGTGTGAACTTCCAGGCGGGCGGAAGGTTCCAGCGATGGGCCCTGTGGTCGGTAATTCTCTTGACGCTTCCGCAGTTGCTCTCGTGGTTTGCGGCGCAGGGTATCGCCATGCCTGCGCAAGGCGGAGGCATCAGCAGTTCGTGGGTCGCGAGCTTGCAGACGGCCTTCAGCGGTTTTGTTTCGAACGTCGTGGTTGCCCGGTTGGCTCCCGTGCTCGCGGCTTTCTGCGTGCTGAAAGCGGCGCTCGATGCGGCCGAGGGGTACAGCCCGCTCGGGTCCATCGTCTCTGCCATTTTTCTGCTGTCTGCGTCCGGCACAGTCCAGCTTTTTCAGAGTTGGAACAGCGGGTCAGAGTTCGCAACCACGGACATGCTGACCGCGGCCTGGAATTTTCTCGCCGGGACGATCCTGCCGGAAGCAGCAGGATTGGCGATTGTGGGAGCGATCTTCAATTACGCGCGCCATCGGCCATTCATGCCGCTGGTCGGATCGGGTCTTGCGTTCTTAAGTGTTTCGGCCATTTGGAAGCTGGTCCAGGCCATGGCTGGCTGATGAGGATTGGAGGTGATCCTGTGAATCTTTCAAACGGTTTGCTCAACCTGACGAACTGGCTGGGCAACGTCATCATGCCGACCATGGCCGGTTTGTTCGCCGCTGCCGCGATTTACCGCTTCAGCAAGGCGCACCCGTACTCACATCTCGGTTACGCAGCACTGGCTTCTCTGATGTGCTCCGGGCTCTTGCGTGCCATGGAGTCCTTCAGCAACCAAGCATCCTGGAACAACCCCGACCGCTATTGGATCTCGGTCCTGACACTTGTGAACTGGGTTGGAAATGTTCTGCTGCCACTGTACGGGGCCGGCCAGGTAGTGCTTGCGGCGGTGCACTTCGCAGGGTTGTTGGAACGGATGACGATTGGCGAGGCCTGGGTGCGCAACCTGGTCGCAGCGATGTGCTGTTTCGGACTGTCGGGATTGTTGCGCTTAGGAGAATTCTGGATTCAACACGGAACCGCAGGAGTGCGCTAGGAAGGAGTTAGGCGATGCCATTGCAGGTGACACCCGTGAATCGCAATTTGCAGACGCGAGTGACATTCATGCTTCTGGAATTGGAGGACCTGTTCATCGTGCTTGGCGCGGCAGCCATCATGAACGTGGTCGGTCACTTCGTGGGAGGTGAGGTCGCGGGAATGCCCATGAGCATCGTCCTCCAATATGGCGTGCCGCTACTGTTGGTGCCGCTACTGATGGCCTTTAAGTATGGCAAACCGCGAGGCTACGTCCGTGATCTGGCTTTCTGGTACACGAAACCGCATGCCTACTGCGCGATAGCACGCGACCGCGAAATCCGGTCGGCGTATCTGAGGGAGGACTAGCAGTGCCGCTAGCGCTTGAACAACACGAGCGAAAACTCCACGATCCAGCACTGTGCGAGCAACTCCCGGTCCGCGACTACCTGGACAACGTTGTGGTTCGCACCAACGGCGCCTTTGTCGCGGGATACGAGTTGAAGGGTTTGGCATCGTATTTCGCGAGCGACGAAGGCCGAGACCGGGGGAAGTTGATGCTGGAGGCTCTCCTGCGCTCTCTGCCGGAACAGAGCATGAGAGTGCAGTTCCGCTACGAAGTAGTGGAGGACCTAGGAGACCTGCTTGAACGTTATGGCGAAGCGCAGCAATCGGAACGGGCAGAGGTGATTGCACTCGATGAGCTGCGCGTCGATCGATGGCGAATGAAAGAGGAGAACGGCCACTACATGCGGCCTCTCTTACACG
>CAWJSL010000003.1:0-3822982 GCA_963845585.1 uncultured Acidobacteriaceae bacterium
CTTATGTACCACTCCCAATAACAGGCAGTGTGAATCTGCTAAACTTTCGGCATCACCGTGGCAGGATCAATTCGCACTTTACTGTTGTTTGCACTACTTGCCGCCGCGCAACCTGCCGTTGCGCAATCCGGAGCGCCAGACCCTCGCGTTGGCGTATGGACGCTCGTCTCTGCGCAGTCTAGCCTGGATCCTCCGAACCGGCTCTCCATTACACACGTGCAGGGCGGCGGAGTGCATGTAGTCATGTCCGGCGAAACCCATTTCGATTTCACCGCGAATCGGAACGGACACGATTCTCCCGCGCCCGGCAATCTCGGCTTCAATCAAATTGATCTGCATAGGATCGATAAGCGACAAAATGAGGTCATCGAGAAAAAAGACGGAACTCTTGTGGCCACGGTTCGCGATCAACTTTCGAAAGATGGAAAGGAACTGACCGCCACCACTATCACCGCAGGCCATCCCGATCGAATCACCGTGTGGACGCGAAGCGGAGGTGCGAAGGTCGCCACTGACCTGTTCGTAGGGGAGTGGACCCAGGATCTCAGCAAGACCCGTTTGCGGCAAGGGCAAGGACTGGTGCTCAAAATCGAGGCGGACGCGAGCGGTGGGATCCGTTTTCTCGGTGACTTCAGCTATACCGCCCGTTTTGACGGAAAGCAATACGATCTAAAGAACTCGCGCAACGATACCGTGACGCTCGAACTCGTCGATCCTCACACGGTGGATGCGATTTACCGGCGGGACGAGCAAGTTGCTCAAAAGGATAGGTGGGTGGTTTCCGCGGATGGGCAGCAGATGACGCTATCCACCACAGGCACGTTCGAATCGGGCCAGCGGCTAACGGAGAAGCTCGTGTTTAAAAAGCAGTAGCGCACAACAGTCCACTTTCGCTCAATGGTGCCGCGATCATCTCACATCTGCTCCGAGGCTTCGATCTTCGGAATCTCCTCGGGAATCTCCGCGACGCACTCAGGCTCTCCAGCATCGGCCAGGCATTCGAGGCAATTCACACCGCAATCGATACCTCTGCGATGGGTCTTGATGGTCAGTTCGCGCTTGAAGATCGGTGACACCGCCTTGACCTCACGTGCCGCGACCGAAATGATCCCCTTGCGATACATAAATTTCAGAATGCCGTTGACCGTGTCTTCCAGAGACGGGTCCGGTTTGCCCCACACGGAGGCATCGCGGGCCATTTGATAGCAAGAGTTGTCATACCGTTTGAACTCCATCGAGGAAATGTTGTCGACAGAGCCCACCAGAAAATCGAGCAGGGGAAAGAGAAGATCTTCCTTCCGGCATCTCCGGATCAACTCGGGAACGAAATCGGGAAGGCTGAATTGTTCGAATTGCCGGCCAGTGGCTTTGGTAATAAGCCCGGTAACATCCATCATGTTCGAATAATCGTCCCGAACGACATGGTAAGTCCTATTCGCGGTACCCGGGGTCGTAGAGATGGCAACGATATTGTTCGCCACAATGTCGGCCGGAACAAAGCTGACCTGGTTGAGAGTATCGACGCCGATGCCGTGATTCACCATAAAGGCAACCAAGCGAACGGCGATATCGAAGTTGTTGCCCCCGCCTGTCACGGAGGGACTCACCAGAGCCGGCCGGAAAATCCGCGCGGAAAGTCCCCGGCTGCGTGCTTCGACAACCACCTGTTCCGCTACCCATTTCGATTGACTGTAGCCAAAATCAAGAAGCTCCATATTCTCGTTCAGGTCGGTCTCATACAAGACTGATTTGACCGCCCAGCCAAACACGAAGGTAGTCGAGACATAATTGAATTCTTTGGGCCTTCCCTCGAACGCCAGTCTTACGACCTCAGTGGTTCCCAGCACATTTGCGTCGCGCATCAGGTCGTAGTTGAACAGGTAGTTCACGGTTGCACCGTTATGGAACACCGTGTCGATTTCACTCGCAAGCAAACCCCACACGTCCTGCGTCAAGCCAAGCTTTGGCTGCCCTAGATCGCCGGAGACGGGGATCACGCGGGCCTCGAACATCTCCATCAGCCCCGCTCCGCAAGGTCCCGTTGACTCCATCGCAGCTCTCAGTCTCTGCCTGCCCTGTTTTTCGTCGGAAGACCTGACGAGAACATAGATCTTCGCCCGTGTCTGTTCCAGCAAGCTTTTGATTAGGAATGGCCCTATGAAGCCTGTCCCGCCCGTGAGCAGCACCTGTTTCAGCATCGGCATCTCGGGCATGGGCGCAGGCACCGGAGGCTCGAAGATGAGCTTCCTGTCGTTGCTCATCATTCGTTTCTCAGCCGCGCGCTGCTCTTCACGGAAAGCCGCAAGGGAGTGGCGCAGATGGACCAGCGCCTCTTCGGGAGCGCGCTCCAGCTGTGCGGCTAGTTCAAACAGTTCGGCTACACTCACACGCTGAATGACACCAACATCGATCTGCCTCGCCAGGATCTCGGCGCCTTTATCTTTCAGGAGTTCCTTGAGTTCATGCATGAACACAACAAGATCCAGGGAATCCAGTCCTGCCTCGACGAGGTTGTACGATTCCTGACCGGTCAGGTTGTATCTGGCTTTCAATTCGGCGAAAGTCGAATGCATGTCGGAAACGGACGCAGACTTCCCGGCGTCCTTCTCCCGCGAAAAGTCGGAGAGAACGGTGAACTGACCTTGCAGCCACATCTGCTTGGCCTTATGGCGCATGATCTTCCCCGAACTCGTTCTCGGGATCGCACGAGGCGCAATGAGGGAAATCATCGCCACTTCCACGTTGAGATAATTCCGCACAGCGGCAGCAATCTTTCGTGCTTCGGGAAGCGCTTTAGGATTCTTGACTTCGGCGACGATTGCCAGCGCAGGTTCGCTGTCTTCCTGTATCTGGAACGCGACGACGCAATTGTGCCGGATCAGATTGGATGATTTCTCCACGACGTTTTCGATGTCGTGCGGGTAATAGTTTTGCCCGCGGAGAATAATCATGTCCTTGATGCGGCCGCAGACGTAGAGTTCGCCGTCGTGAATGAATCCTATGTCGCCGGTCCGAAGGTAGCCATCGTCATAGGGAGTGTCGTCCACAAGCCGCGCACGAAACTGCTTCAGCGTCAATTCAGGGTTATTCCAGTAACCCTGGCACTTGCCGCTTCCGGCGACCCAAATCTCGCCCGTGCGCTCTGGTTTAAGAGCGAAATGTCCTTCCGGATCCACGATCTTCAGGTCAAGACCCGGGAGCGAGGTTCCACAACTGACAATCTGAGTGGCGCCGCCGATTTCTGACACCTCGGTAGTCATGCGGGCCTTGCCCAGCGCCAAGGCACGCTTGTTGACGGAAACGATGTTGCGACCGCCGAGTGAGACCGCCAAAGTATTCTCGGCCAGCCCGTAGGCGACATAGAAACTCTCGGACTTGAGTCCATAGGGCTGAAACGCTTCTAGAAAACGGGTGTAGGTATCCGGCTTCACCGGTTCCGCCGCGCACATCAATACGCGAAGCGAGCTGAGATCACAAGCCTCCAGGCTTTCCTTGGAAAGCCTCCCGGCGCGCAGGCAATAGTCGTAGGCGAAGTTGGGGGCAGCCGCCGCAGTGGCCTGATATCTCGTTATCGCATTGAACCAGAGGATCGGGCGCTGAATGAAGTCCATGGGAGCGAACCCGTACGTCGTGCCACCTTTCAGTGCCGGATACAGGTAGCACCCGATCAGTCCCATATCGTGATACTGCGGAAGCCAGGAAACGACGACCGGTGCTGGATGGTCGATCACCAGCGCATAGGTATTCAGGATGTTTTCGTGCGTCACGATCACGCCTTTGGGCTCCATCGTCGAACCCGACGTGTACTGGAGAAACAAGATCTTCGAAGGTTCGACAGGTGGTTGGTCCGAAATCGTGTCCACGAAATCTTCCGTGGCGATCCACGGAAGACTGGAAATGTAATCTACGTCAACGCCCGACGCAGAGACTCCACGTCTGGCGAGATTCGTTTTCAACGATGCGTGGTAGTCTCTGCTCGTTAATATCCCAGCCGCCTGGCAATCCTTTGCGATGTGGACCGTCTTATATAGGGCGCTCTGGAAGCCGCGCGAACTGGGCGGATAGACCGGCACGGGAATCAATCCGGCGCGTACGCAACCAAAAAATGCGCAGATCATTTCGAGCGCCGGCGGGTAGGCAAGCAGAAGCCGATCGCCCGCCGCGAAGCGACCCTTTTTCAGCAAATGTCCGGCGATCGCCTGCGTTCGATGGAGAAACGACGCGTAGGTGTAGCTTTCGATCGGATCGCCGTTTACGTCAAGGTACGCATAAAGGAGTTTGTCCGGGTGCTCCTCTGCCAGCCTGTCCAGGTGGCCCAGAATTGACGCTGTCATCAATCAGCGATCCTCCAAGGTCGAATAGAACGCGAGTCAGTAAACGAACCATACCTCGCCAGCGAGCGAGGTGAAACACGATTGAGTCTCAAAGTGCATATCGGCGTGCTGACCTGGAATGCGTGACTGTGAGAATGTACGCGTAATTCTTTTCTCACCACAAGCGTCCCTCGATCAGCTGGGGAACGGACGTTCTCCCTTTCGCCGCTGTGAGGCGAAGCAGACTTGTCCTGTACCACATGCAGGAGGCTCCGTTCACAAAGATTCATTGGTTGGTATATTAGCAAAACGATTGAACAATACCACGCGTCATCTCTTCCTGGGATCGCTTCCTGGGGCGAGGCTGCCAGCGTCCATGCTTTGTCCGTTCTGAATCTTCTTGATTACCCTTAATGGCTCGCACTAGAATATTGCATCAAGACAGTCGACGGCGCGGCAACAATCTCGCTGCGGGTCAGGGCTACGCATGCGGCCTAGGGAGCGCATCGGGTCCCCATTACCATAATCGCGGAGGCGCCGGTGACGTTCCAACCCGAAGCAGTGATTGGCCAATCAATGATTGCCCAAGCGATGATTGCCGATCAACCGAACATCGCGGATCTTGTGCCATCGGAAACTTCACCTTCGCCGATTATCGAATCGGCCGGTGCGTCTTCATTCCCGAAAGTCTTGCGTAGCCGCCTGGATAAGTTTTTTGCCGATCAAGGCATTTCTCCCAAAGCGGACCGCACCATGTGGGTCAAGATCGCTATGGGTCTGGCAGTCCTCGCGGGCGCATGGATTGCTCTGTATACGCTCAGGCCCGGCTCATGGAAATTTGTCGCCCTATACCTTTTAGGCGGCCTCGCGCAGACATTCCTTTTGCTGAACATCGCGCATGACAGCAATCACAACGCCATCTCGTCCCGGTCGCGCATCAACAAAACCCTGAACTATGTCTTCGATCTGTGCGGAATGAGCTCCTACATGTGGCGCATCCTCCATCATCGGGGGCATCACTCCTGCATCAATCTCCACGGTGAAGACGACGCGCTTTCAGGACGCGGCATCTTTCGCTTTACGCCTTATGAACCCCGGGCGCCATGGCACCGGTTCCAGCACATCTATGTACTCTTCGTCTACGCGATGTTCTCTCTCGATTATGTGTTTTTCAGAGACTTCCAGTGCTTTTTCTTTCCGACCCATGAATATCTGAGACGCACGAAACATCCTCTGCGCGAATATGCCATTCTCTTTGCCGGCAAGGGCTTCTACCTCACTTACATGCTGATCTTGCCGGTGGTGGTGCTGAAAAAATCGCCTCTGCTGGTCGCCGGGGCGTTCCTTCTGGTCCATCTGATCGTCGGTTTGGCCGTAACGCTCGTATTCCAGACGACGCACACCGTCGACAGCACTTACTTTCCCTCCGATCGTGGCGAGTTTGAAAATGGCGTGTATCACATCTTCGCGACAACGGCCGATTATGCGACGGAAAACCCGCTCGTTGGTTGGCTTGCGGGTGGGCTCAACCATCACGTCGTTCACCACCTGTGTCCTTTTGTGTGTCACACCCACTATGCTCCACTGACTAGGATCGTGAAGGAGACTGCCAAAGAGTTTGGGGTTCCCTATCGGCAGAACCCCACCATGACCGGGGCAATCCGGCATCATCTGATACTCTTGAAGCAACTGGGGAACGAAAATTGATTCTGAGCGTTTTATCTTTTGCGCATGGCCCAGCCACCGCTTCCTACAAGTGACATGAAATCTTCTCCGGTTCGAGGCAAGTATCAGGACGACTGGGTGTGAGCTCAACGATGCCTATGCCTGTCCCCGTTGTTTCCCGACTTCGCTGCTTTGCGGATTCTCGCGCAATGGCCCGCAATCCGGTGCAGGTTTTGTCCCGCTACAACGAAGTCTTCGGCGACACATTCTGGATCCGTTTGGGTGGTCTCAAGGAGGCGATGGTTACCATCGATCCCGCTGTCATTCAGCACGTGTTGAAGACCAATGCCGAGAACTACCAGAAATCCGAAATTCAGGTGAAGCGAATGGGCCACTTCCTGGGTAAAGGCCTGCTCACAACCCACGGAGAAGCCTGGCGCACGCAGCGCCGTCTCATCCAGACAGGCTTCGATCGAAAGCAACTCGATGCATTGTCCTCAATCATGCAGGACTCCCTTGCCGAGTCGCTGCGCGATTTCGACAGACAGATCCGCCGCGGCCCCGTGGATATTTACCCACACCTCATGAAAATCACCTTCGCGATGGTCGCTCGATCGTTATTTGGCGCTCGGTTGAAGGATGAGGACATCGATCTTGTCAGCCATACCATCTGCACCGTTCAGGAATTCATTGTCCGGCAAACCCTTCAGCCCTATCTGAATCCCTGGTTCGCCGTCTCGGGCGAACTGCGCAGACACGAAGCAATGCGAACCCGCGCCGACGCCATTCTGCTCGAATACATAAAGAAGCGCCGCAACGAACCACCCGGCCGCGATCTGCTGCAGACTTTGATGGATGCGCGTTACAGCGATGGCAAAGGCATGAGCGATGAGCTCATCCTGAGCGAGAGCATGCAACTTCTGGTTGCCGGACATGAAACATCGTCGAACGCGCTATCGTGGCTTCTTTATCTTTTGAGCTCGCATCCGAATTGTCTCCAGAGGGTACGGCAGGAGTTTGACTCCGTGCTCGGCCAGGCCCCCCTGAGCCACAGCGACGTTCCCAAGTTCGAATTTACAACTCAGGTCATTCAAGAGGCGCTCCGCCTCTACCCGCCGTTTTGGATGGTCGACCGCGTGGCTGTTGCAGACGACCGTGTAGGCAACGTCGCCATACCGCGCGGATCGATGGTAATTATCTATGTGTACGGTGCGCATCATGCTCCGCGCTACTGGCAGAATCCTGAGAACTTCGACACGGAGCGTTTCACCAAAGAAAACGAGAAGCTGCGCACACCCTTCACCTTCCTTCCCTTTGGAGCCGGACCGCGAGGCTGTATCGGCGGAAATTACGCGATGCTGCAGATCCTTATGATTTTGAGCGATCTGCTCAGAAAATACGATTTTCAGTTGGCTCCGGGCCAAATGATCGAAGCTCGCCCGATGGTCATCCTGCGGCCGAAGCACGGGATCCGCATGACATTCACCAATATCGTCGCTCCCGCTCCGTGCGTCGCATGAGACGCGATTCGGGCTGGAACGGACTTGACTCGTAAAGCGCAAAACAATGAGACGGCAGTTGTTGAAAAGCCGCTTCCAGTGGGCAAATTGTCATCATGAGTGCATTCGCACCGATAAGTCGGCATATTGGCATTGAAGAGTGGCCAAATCCCGATTGCTCCCGGCCGCGGGCAACCCGGAAGTCGTTCAGGGCCAGAAGTCATCTTCTGGGAAACTTGCCGGCGGCGATTGAGCCTCGTCTTGGTCCCGTCGGGGCGCGGCCAAACCTGCCCAAAATCCCTCTGCGCCGCGAGCTTTGCAAGCACCTGAATCTAAGCGGTCACACCACCCGTTTTGCGAAAATCTATCCACAACGGTTGCAATTCTGGGTAGACGTTGTTCGGAAAGGTGTTGAGGATCCCAACCATTTGCTGAAACACAAGCATCCGGTGCACGGGCACACAGAGGTTCCGAACGACCTTGATCTCCAGAAGGTCAAAGATCTTGTGGAGCAGTCCTATAAGTCGACGATTGTCTAAGAGGGCTTTAGGATTTTCGGCGATTCGACTCAGGCCGGCCGCCAGAGATTGCCTTGATCGAATCGGACTCCGCAGCCTCGGTAGTTCCCAAAAGTTTGTCTGCTAGGGAATCGTACCGCAGGGCCAACTCTCTTTTGGCGGCGGCGAGTTCGCTTTCTATCAGCGATCGCTCCATGTCCTTCAACGTGGCGTCCCTGCGTGGCCGCATAAGTTTCTCTCCGCGCAGAGAATTTTATCATCAATAAGAGCGCCTATCGGGGAAGTCGCTACTCCGCCGAGAAGTGGTAGCCAACGGAGACGAGAATTTGCGGGCAGATCAGGGCAAGCAGGACCCTTCTTCTCTTCTTCGTCACTTCTTCCGACGTTTTCGGTTGCTCAGAAACATCTGTTTTTGAGCCACTCCCCGAGGTGGTTTCGATCCTTTAGGAATCAGGTGGTTGAGCAAATGCCAATGACTAGGGTTTTGGGGCAAGGTTCATTCAATCCTCTCAATGAGCGCTATCGCCTGTGCGTGTTGAAAAACTCCGTGATCGGAACGTGTTTCTTGGCTGGGAGTGGCTGCTGACAAGTTTTCTTTTCTTACTTCAGCTAAGCGGTGACTGGCACAGGTGGGGTTATAGGTTGGCTGAGGAACCGCACCAGTCGCTTGATGTTCTGCGCGGCCGCCGCCAGGAAGAACTGCTCACGCACGAACTTCAATCTTCGCAGGCGCAGGCGGCGCAGTCCGATCTGATGCTTCAGTTCCGAGAACAAGGCTTCCACCTTCTTTCTTTGCCGCTGTGCTTGGGCGAACTCGGGCGTGTTGACCAACTCCCGCGCACGCTGTCGGGCGGGTTCGTTCTGGTGGATGATAAGGCCCCGGAAGGCAGCACTGGTGCATTGGGGTCGGAGCGAGCACGGGCCGCACTTTTTGCGTGTCCCAATGTAGTTGAAAGCGCGATTCCGATAAACTCGCCCCCCGTAGTTCAGCGGCTGGCCGGCAGGACAGATATAGCGATTGTGTTCCGGTTCATAAGTGAAACGCTCGGGGCCGAAGAACGGACTCCTCTTTCTGTGGATACTGTCGCGGGTACGCATGTAAGGAGTGATGTTGCGGTCCGCCAACCACTGCAGAAACTCCCCGTTGCCATAGGTCGTGTCGGCGGCCACCGAATCGGGGGCTCGTCCTTGCCATCGGGCGAAGCGATCGAGCATGTCTTGTGCGGCTACCGTTTCCTGACTCATTCGGGCCGCGGTGGCTTGCACGCCCACGATCACGCAGCTGTGGTTGTCCACCAGATAGTTGTCGTAGTAGCCCAGACGGGCTGGCGTACCGCCCTTGGTGGCGTAGGTCGAATCGGGATCGGTGGTCGACACCTGGTCTTGCTGATGTACCGAGGTTCTGACCAGCTACGATTTCGATCATGGCACCAGCAGCTTTGGTGGTTGGCCAGGCAGGGTCGAGGGGTATTATGTTATCCCGATCCTGCAGGTCAGCAAGTCTCAAATCGAGGCATACCCGCAATTGCCCTCAACCATTAAGGTTGAGGACTGGGAATCACCACGTTCGTTCATCGAAGCGATTATCGAATGCCTCCTCGCCGACTCAACGACTGCACTAGGAGCCAAGGAACCAGGGCGATCTATGCTTGAAAGGCCGGTAGACGTTCCGGCCGTCCCAAGAAGAGCGGCAGATCGCTTCTGTAGTTCAATCACACTCACAACGAAGGATGTTTTTTTTTCGAGAGGTCTTCGACACGTGAATGTTATCTCCTCGCTCCCATACGAGGGCTCGGAAACGATCGGAGAAGTCGTCTTTGCGCCGCCAGCTTCTGCGGAGATCACAATTCGGGTTCAGTTCCGCAGGCCCGTGTCACTCTCTCGACATCGTCTCGCCCGTAAGGTAATCGAAATGAGCGCGCAAAACCTCTCTTGTGTATGTCACGGTTCGGAGGGAATAAGCGGCCTCGGCACTCTTACGACGACCAACAGCAACAATGTATTCCGTGTTGTCTTCACAGGTAACTACGCATGGGATCTATACCATAAAGGTGTTCTCCAGATGAGGAGCGCCTTCGGGGTGCCGAAACTTCCCATGCCCCGGTTAAACTGGGAGCAATTCCATTCAACTGCACAACGCATTTTCGCTGATTTCGGGTGGAGGACGGGCGACGACTCTGGAGCATCATCGAAACCTCAATGGAGCAAAGACATGGGACGATGCTCGTGTTCTCCGAATCCGCAGAGCAGGAGGCCCTCCGACTGAAAAATCAGTCCATCGGGATTGCACCAATACAGATTACGCCGGAGCTCGTCGGTCGCTTAACCGGCATAGACGGTGCCACTCTCATAAACCCGAAAGGCGTGGGTCATGCAATCTTGGTTATCTTAGACGGCATCGCAACCGATCAGGGCGATTCCGCACGCGGTGCACGATATAACTCGGCAATCCGCTATCTTGCCTCTTCAAATTCACCAACGATGTGCCTGGTGGTCTCGGAGGACGGCTATGTTGACATGCTCCCGAAGCTCCGACCTCAGATCCGTAAGGCCGACATTGACGCTCAAATTGACATCCTGAAAACGAAGGGCATCCACGACTTCCACAAGCCTTACAACTGGCTCGAAGAACATCGGTTCTACTTGACTGAAGCACAATGTGAAATCGTCAATACGGAGCTTGAGCGGATTTATAGCACACCCATGGAGGTCGGCGGTCTCCGTTTTGAAATTGCTCCGTTCTGCCCCAACCCCGCGATGAACGAAAGCTACTACCTATCCAAGCCGTAAGGAGCAAAACCATCGGCGGCGGACCGCCCTGGAACTCTTGCGTTCACGGGTGTGGCAACGGCGCCCATCGCGATTCCGGTTCCTCGCTGGCGACCTCTGGCCCGAAATAACTTCTGAATTGTCGGCAACTCTTCCACAACTAGCTCAGCCAGCTCAGCCACATCAAGCGTTCGGCTCGACCCCAACGCGATCATTGACGGCAGATCGAATTCGCTGCTTGCACCCGAGGACTGCCCACCAACGGAGCTTATCCGACTTCGACCGCGATGATGCCAGCGTGATAGGTGGGCGGGTTTGTCGGTGAGTGTTCCTGACCTGCCCGTGGCAAAACCTCGACCACGATCTCAGCGTCACCCAACTCCGATTCACTTGGAGACGGTAGAGGGGCAGGGACGCTAGTTTCATCTTGTTGCAGTTGCGGAGACTTCTCCGCCGTCTCTTCGCTGATGGGCAAGCCGCTCACGTAGTCGTAGATCACTAGAGGTTCGTCGAAGTGCGCCTGGTAGCTAAACGGCTCCTTGGCACCCTGTTCAGCGCGTGTTTTCGCCATCATCCTCGCGGCCGCGCGTGACTCTAAGCTCCCAAGGGGAAAGGCGGCCGGCCTAGGCCCTGGAATTGTTGCCGGTAGGAAGCCTCTATCCTCGCGTTTTCTCACTGTGTTGAGTCCTCCTGACTGTCCCTTAGTGCTGCGAACAGATACTGGTAAGGCGAGCCCGTTGCGTCAGTCTTCCATTCATCGTTGCTTGCTTTCTTACCTGCCAGGGTATCCGTGAACCAACCCGGCAAAGTTCCATCATGGGCATAGGCTTCCAGCTCTTCGCGTGTCATGCGATTAAACAGCTCGTTCAAGTCGACAGTCTCGCTGCGGTCGATCCACTGGCCCATGGCGTTGATCTTGCTGTAAGCCTGAACTGCGGCGACTACAGAGGCGGCTGTGACCTCGACCTCCCCAGCTTTCTCGATAATCCGCTCCAGCGCCGCCCGGACATTGCGCTGCCGCTTGGGGAATAACCCGAGGGCATGAGCGTGCCTGTAGATGCTGCTGCGGTCTGACAGTCGGTATTCCTTGGCAATCTCCGCCGGGCTGCGCCAGCCGATGAAGTCGGCTTCGATCTCCGCGCATTTCGTGTGACGGCATACCGAGCACGTCCGCTTGTGTCGGCCTAAACTTGGCTTCTTGGTGTTCATAACTCCCTCAGATCTGGCAATCTCTGCAGGCCACAGTGCCCTTCGCGCTCATTGCAGCCTCCGGGCAACCTCTTCGGGGATGTCCAACAGTCCGCACGTCCGGCATTCATAGTTGCCGATGTTGTTCTTGCGGTATAGAGCATAACTGGCACGCTTAGGACAATGTGGGAACACCTTGGCTCTTAAAGGGTGTTCCCCGACCTTAATCCTTTGAAAACTACCCGGAGGGGCACCGACAAAACTAACAAAACTAGTGGCCTGTCGCAGAGCAACCATTACTAGGTTCTTAGCATCAAAGCTGTTATGGCCACTGGCAGCGAAGTCTTGCTCACCCAGCAACAGCATTCCGACCTAAGCAGCATCGCCCAGTCCCGTACTCTGCCGGCCGGTTACGTGTTTCGCGCCAAGTTGATCCTGATGCTGGCAGAAGGGTCGTCCTTCAACGCGATCAAGCAAAGGCTGCAAACCACTGCGCCCACGATCATTCGCTGGAAGCAGCGTTTCCGGCAGCAGGGGATCGAGGGACTGGACACCTATCATCCCGGCCAGAAGCCCAGGGTGTTGACTCCGGCTCTGCACGCTCGCATCCTGTCGGCCACGCGGAGAAAGCCCAGCGACGGGTCTACGCACTGGAGTTGCCGCAAACTGGCCTCCGCGCTGGGCGTCAGCAAAGACGCCGTGCATCGCGTTTGGCAAGAAGCGGGCCTGAAGCCACACCGCCTCGAACGCTACATGGTCAGCGACGATCCCGAGTTCGAAACCAAAGCCGCCGACATCCTCGGCCTCTATCTGCGCCCACCCCAACATGCCGCCGTGTTCTGCGTCGATGAGAAGACCGCCATTCAAGCCTTGGATCGTCTCGATCCCGTCCTGCCGCTCTCGCCGGGACGCGCCGAACGCCACGGCTTCGAGTACTACCGGCACGGTACGCTCTCCTTGTATGCAGCGCTCAATACCGCCACCGGCCGCGTCCACGGCAAAACCGCCGCCCGCCACACCAGCCGCGAGTTCGTCGCCTTTTTGCAAGAGGTTGTATCCTTGTGTCCGCCTCGGCAACAGATTCACATCATCCTCGACAACCTCTCCGCGCACAAAACTCAGGCGGTCCGCGACTTCCTCCAGCAACATCCGCGAGTCCGGTTTCACTTCACGCCCACGTACTCGTCCTGGCTCAACCAGGTCGAACTCTGGTTCGCCAGGATCGAACGCGACGTTATCGCGCGCGGCATCTTTACCTCGGTTTCCGACTTGGCTCGCAAACTCCGCCGCTACATCAACGCCTACTCCGCCAATGCTCGGCCTATCCAGTGGAAATACTCTGACCCCGCCCGCCGCATCCGCAGTAACGAACTCACTGCGACAGGCCACTAGAGTGGCCTGTCGCAGAGCAACCATTACTAGGTTCTTAGCATCAAAGCTGTTATGGCCACTGGCAGCGAAATCTTGCTCACCCAGCAACAGCATTCCGACCTAAGCAGCATCGCCCAGTCCCGTACTCTGCCGGCCGGTTACGTGTTTCGCGCCAAGTTGATCCTGATGCTGGCAGAAGGGTCGTCCTTCAACGCGATCAAGCAAAGGCTGCAAACCACTGCGCCCACGATCATTCGCTGGAAGCAGCGTTTCCGGCAGCAGGGGATCGAGGGACTGGACACCTATCATCCCGGCCAGAAGCCCAGGGTGTTGACTCCGGCTCTGCACGCTCGCATCCTGTCGGCCACGCGGAGAAAGCCCAGCGACGGGTCTACGCACTGGAGTTGCCGCAAACTGGCCTCCGCGCTGGGCGTCAGCAAAGACGCCGTGCATCGCGTTTGGCAAGAAGCGGGCCTGAAGCCACACCGCCTCGAACGCTACATGGTCAGCGACGATCCCGAGTTCGAAACCAAAGCCGCCGACATCCTCGGCCTCTATCTGCGCCCACCCCAACATGCCGCCGTGTTCTGCGTCGATGAGAAGACCGCCATTCAAGCCTTGGATCGTCTCGATCCCGTCCTGCCGCTCTCGCCGGGACGCGCCGAACGCCACGGCTTCGAGTACTACCGGCACGGTACGCTCTCCTTGTATGCAGCGCTCAATACCGCCACCGGCCGCGTCCACGGCAAAACCGCCGCCCGCCACACCAGCCGCGAGTTCGTCGCCTTTTTGCAAGAGGTTGTATCCTTGTGTCCGCCTCGGCAACAGATTCACATCATCCTCGACAACCTCTCCGCGCACAAAACTCAGGCGGTCCGCGACTTCCTCCAGCAACATCCGCGAGTCCGGTTTCACTTCACGCCCACGTACTCGTCCTGGCTCAACCAGGTCGAACTCTGGTTCGCCAGGATCGAACGCGACGTTATCGCGCGCGGCATCTTTACCTCGGTTTCCGACTTGGCTCGCAAACTCCGCCGCTACATCAACGCCTACTCCGCCAATGCTCGGCCTATCCAGTGGAAATACTCTGACCCCGCCCGCCGCATCCGCAGTAACGAACTCACTGCGACAGGCCACTAGGTTCTGTCGGTTCGGGTTCGGCGGTTTTCTGAATTATCGAAGCCGTGGGAGTCCAGTGCAGCCAGCGCGACGTGCTCATTTCATCCTCCGAGCTAGCCTCGGGTTCACCAAATACAATTCGCTCGGCCGGCCCTGGCCCTTAGCGACTTCCAACTCTGCCGGTCGGACCCATCCAGCATCTTCGAGCAATGGCAACGTCCGGCGCACTGCATCTGGAGTTGCTAACCCACTCCACTCATTGCGGTACACGTCTCGCAGGGTAAACATCCCCTCCTCACGTTTCCAGCCGTTAGCCAGGCGACGGCCTAGCTCAGCAGCTGCCTGCCTTTCCGGGGAAATAATCATCGAATACACACGCCGGGCATGAGACTCCAAGTAGTCGCACAATGCGGCTGACTGTTGTGCGTGCATCAGTGAAACTGTTTCAATCCCGCCGTCCGTCAACTCGAAGAGCAGAGCTAGTGCTGGCATGAGCTTGCGATACTTCGCCAAGTGGCTCACGAGTGCAGGATGTAGTTCGCCGTTGCACAGCTTATATTCGAGCTCACGGATCCACTCCACGAAAAGCTCTTGGGCGTCAGGAGCAAATTTAAGCGTGAGGGGCTTCAATGCGTCGATGTTCGCCGCTGCCTATAGACTAGCTCAGCTTGCTGTCTGGCTGCGGAGTTTGGCTGTCGGTCAACATAGCGCCAATCGCCCGAAATGTCGGGGTAGAGGAGCACTTGCAAACGTTGCATGAGTCCATCATTGGATGGCCCGTCCCTCAGTGCATCGGCCAGATATGCCCGCAGTCGCGCTGGCTGGATGCCACCCAACATGGAGACACAGCCAGCCTCGACGTGTACGCTCCCGCGACCGATGCGGTCGATGGTGAAGCTGGAATCCCCATTTCCAAGCCTGCAAGTAAAAGGCTCGCTCCCCCTCGCGTCCTGGCCGCTCCAGGCCGGCGAGCCATCCGGTGTATTCATCGAGGATTACAAATATGCCGGCAGGATTTTCAGACATTAAGGCGTGCAGACTCTCAAATGTGGCGTCCTGCGTAATGAGTCGCTCGCAAGTCGGGGCGACAACCTCCTCCACGGGTCGACGTGGCGCATCCAAGCCTTTCTTGAAGCTTGCCTTGCACCGATCTTGCCATGCCGAGTGTCGCAGCTTTGACTCCTCTTGTTGTTGCTTGTAAATGGTTTCGGCAGTCGAGTATTCGGCGCGCCAGTCCGCCTCTATACGGGTCAAAGGTTGCGTGATAGCGGAAATTACAGGCGACTTCATCAAGCCAGGAGGAGCAATGATTCCGCCCCAGAGATTGGGCACAACGTTCCACGAGGTGTCGGCCGCCTTTGGCGGGATGGCAGCACGCCGGTTGGTCACGCCTGCAAGGCACAGGACGGTTGCCACGGCCGGGTAATCTAAGGGCACCTGCATGCGTTCCGCGGTATCCTCTACCAGCGGACGAAGCGAGTATGGGAGTAACGCCAAGTCGAAAGTTTGCACCGCCGGCAACTCCCCTCCCAACGGTTTCGGCTCGGGCCAGTCCAGGGCACACACCTTAGCTTCAGTCGGGGCATCGGTGTCGCTGTGCTGTGGAGTTTCGGCGCTGATGCTCTCCCAATCCAGAGCTTCTACTTGCGACAGCAGCTGAGCGTTATGCCCGAGTGTTTCTACGCGTGCTTGATGGTCGCTCGTACTCATGTCAGGACCTCGATGTGTTTGCCATCTGCCGTTCGGACGTATCCTGTCCATTGCACGCCGGCGATGATCTTGTCACGCATCTCTGGGTGCAGAACAAACGCCGCACGCTCATCAAGCGACCCAAAGCTTAACAGGATGTATGTTGGGAGGTTCCCATCCAGTAGTGTCGCGGCCGCCTTCAGCTTGAGCCAAAGGCTTTCTTGCGATCCGCGGAAGTGCTCGGGCTCACCACGGGACAACTCTGCAAGTCTCGCACCGACCTTCAAGCGTGTCCGCTCTGCGTCGTGAATGCGATCCCTGCACTCACGCACCAGAGCGTGCTCAAGCGCGGACAGCTTAATGGCGCCAGCTTCCAGCCGCTCCCGCTGTCGTCTTCTTGCGTCCAACTCGCGCTGGAACCCGGTGTTTCTGCGGTCCTCCAGGCGGATGACAGCTAGGTCAGCCACGAATCTGAGGGCCTCTAGGAAGTCGCAGTGGTTCACGGCTCGTACAAGAGAGAACACATCCCCGCCCTCGTCGCAGCGATGGCAGTGCCAGAGTCGATCCGTGAAAGCGATCGTCCCAGTAGAGTCTCCCCTGCAGAGCGCGCGGAGGACTTGACGCACAGTTATCCACCGTGCGAGGTCCGCTGCGGAAGGTTGTGTCGCTCGGCACCCAGCCGTTTAGTCATGGCGGGAGTGGATCTGCCTGCTGTCGCCAGCCTGATGGGCCATCTCAATATTCAGATGACCATGCGCTATGCTCACCTGGCACTGGCCCACAAAGCCGCCGCGGTCAAAAAGCTGTCTGCGTTCAACGCACTGGAAAGGAAGCGCCAAAGAGCTGTTATACTGTTTCCCGCTGGCCATGAAAAACCGACTGACACCACTACTGACACCAAAGCAAAGGACGGCCTGGCGGTGGCGATGGGAAGTTTCAGTTAAGTGTTTTGCTGGCAAGAAGATGAAGTATGGTGAGGGCGCGTAGCTCAGTTGGTAGAGCAACGCCCTTTTAAGGCGTGGGTCGCAGGTTCGATTCCTGCCGCGCTCACCATGGATTCAACGACTCACAACAGAAGACCGGGCCAAAAACTTCCGTCCAGTTCCGAGCCGCTTTGAGGTCGCGGCACTCGAACCGGGGTCTTTCCCTAGACAGCTCTTGCGGTCAATGGCGACGCACTCCGTGCCGCTATTTCACTCGTCCCACGATCATGTCGCTGGGCCCGGGTAGGTTGATCCGGCTTGCTTCGTCGAAACCCGCTGCCTTCATCCAGTGTGTGTATTCAGACTCGCTGTAACTGGCGCCGGCGTCAGTCGAGACGAGCATGTTCAGCGAGAACAGTGCGGCGTGTTGCGGCCCGGTTTTGTCAGGATTGAGGATGAAGTCTTGCACGGCGAGGCGGCCGTTCGGCGCGAGCGCCTGGCGTGCGCGGCGGAAGATGTCGCGGTTCTGCTCCTCGGAAAACATGTGGCAGATCGCGTTCAGCATGATGATGTCGTAGCCGGAGCCAAAGTCGTCTTGGAGCATGTCTCCCGCGCGCAGGCTGACTTGCGCTGAGACACCGGCCTGGCCGACATATTCCGCGGTGAGCGGCACAACCTCCGGGATGTCGAGTATCTCGCACCGCACATCGGGACAAGCTTTTGCGAACGCGATGGAGTATGCGCCCGAGCCGCCGCCGAGATCGAGGATGCGGCGAACTCCGGCTGTGCCCAGGGCCTTCACAACATGCGGGGCGCGATCTTTGGCGTGGCGTTGCATGGCGGCAATAAAGTTATGCGTCCACGCGGGGGTATCGTCGCGACCAATCGGCATGCGGGTACCACGGCGAACAGCGTCGGTCATGGTGCTCCAGCGATGCCAGATGTTGGCCGTGTGCAGCAGGCCATTGCGGTGGTTGTCTTTGGAGCCCTGAACAAAGTAGCGTGCCGACTCGGGCGTGTTCTTGTAGTCGTCGCCGCTCTTCGCGAGCAATCCGAGAGCGACGAGCGCGTTGAGCAGCATGCCTACAGAACGGGCATTCGCGTTGATCCTCATCCCGATCTGCTCGGCATTGGCTCCGTCCCCGACGGCGGTAAAGATGTCGAGTTCAAGCGCCGTAAGCATGCAACGACTCGGCATGTAGCCGCGGATCATCTGATCGAGGCGATCGGGCAGCACCCCCGCTTTCTCGCGGGCAGCCATCGCGTCACGGAATTTTTCCCGATGCTCGGCCGCCATGGCCTTCATCGCAGGGGCATCGTTCCATACGAGACGATCAACGGCCTTGCCGTCGCCGAGATGCGTCCGGACGATTTCGGACACATCGGACGGTTGCACGCGCCGGTACCACACCCCTGCCGGATAGACGACCATCACTGGACCTTCGTCGCACAGTCCCATGCAGCCGCACGTGGTAAGTTGCACATCGTTGTCGAGGCCGCGCCCCTGTATCTCGCGATCGAGCGCGTCGAGCACAGCGAACGACCCGCTGGCCGGGCAGGAGGCGATGCCTTCTGGCTTTTGCTGCGTGCAGACGAAGAAATGAAAGCGGAACGGTTCCATGGCGGTCTCCGATGATAGATTGATGATAGATTCATGCTATTGCTTTATTCCAGGCGGCGCAGCGCCGATTCCGGGAATCTCGGGGAATGCGGCTCGGTAATTCTGCGTAAGTCAGGTGCGTTTGGAACTTGGGCGAACCACCGCGCGACGCCCGCCTAACACGTCTTTGTGAGCTGGGTCACAGTTTTTTCTGTCGTATAGATTGCAAAATAATGAACCACGGAGGCCAATACTATGCACGGCGATGAGAAGGTTATTGCGCAGTTGAACTCGGCTTTAAGCTCGGAATTGACGGCAATTGTGCAGTACATGACGCAGTCGGAGATGTACCAGAACTGGGGCTACAAGCGGCTTGGCGAGCGCACGAAGGCCCGCGCTATCGAGGAGATGAAGCACGCGGAAGGACTGATTGAGCGCATTATCTTCCTGGACAGCATCCCCACTGTCGATGTCGGATTGAAGCCTCAACTTGGCAGCAAGGTGCAGCAGCAATTGGAGATTGACCTCAAAGACGAGCTGGATGCGGTGCACCAATACAACCAGGCCGTGAAGGTCTGTGTCGAGGCGAAAGACGACGGCTCCAAGGTTTTATTTGAGCGCATGATTCACGATGAAGAGCGGCACGCCGACTTCCTGGAGGCTCAGCTTCACTCCATCGAGGAAATGGGCTTCGCCAACTACCTATCGCAGCAGTTGTAGGACAGCGAATGACCTTCCATCGCTCTGCCGAAGTGAAGCGGCCGAAGTGAAGCGATAGATTGGATCCACCGAGTTCGCGGATGCGTTCGTGGAGTGCTTGCGCTGGAGAGCGAGCCAGTCGACCCGAGGCTGTAGGCAGGCCGGTATCCTGCACGTGAGTTAGTTGAATTTCACGGCGCACGAAACGCAGCGGAAGTTCTGCGTCTATTACGGAAATGTAAATCAGATGAACATGGTCGCGATCCGATGCAGTGGACTGCTGTTTGACTTGGACGGCGTGCTCATCGATTCCACTCCTGCGGTCGCGCGGGTGTGGCATCGGTGGGCTGTCGATCACGGCTTTGACCCAGAGACCGTGGTCCACATGGCGCATGGGCGCCCGAGTCGAACCACCATCCGCGAGCTGTTGCCCAACGCCGACATTGGCCGCGAAGATCGCGAAGTCGAACGTAGGGAAATGGAGGATCTCGATGGTGTGGTCCTGTTGCCGGGCGCACGGCAACTCCTGAAAATCCTGCCTCCAGAACGTTGGACGATTGCGACCTCCTGTACGCGCGCGCTGGCCGAGGTGCGTTTACGCGCCGCAGGCCTGCCTATCCCCAAGACATTGATTACGTCGAGCGACGTGAAGATCGGCAAGCCGGATCCCGAGCCTTACCTGAAGGCGGCGGCGAAGCTCGGGTTTGCCGCTTCCGATTGCATCGTGGTGGAAGATGCGCCTGCCGGAGTGCGTGCGGGAAAGGCGGCTGGCGCCAGAGTGATTGCATTCCTCACGACCATGATCCGCCGCAGCCTCGAAGACGCCGGCGCCGACTGGATCGTGCAAAACTGCGAGGACATTACGGCGTCGAGTGATGGCGACGGCCTCCAGCTAGGTCTCAGGTGTTAGGTCTCAGGTCTCAGGTCTCAGGAGAACAAAGTTCCGAGACCTGAGACTTGACACCATTTGCGCGCGGCCATCCGCTCGGCTAGAATCCTCGGTTTCGAAGGAAGTCGCCCGCAAGAGCAGCCTTAATGCGATCCGGGCGGCTCTGAATTTTCTCAATCGCGATACAGAAGATCGCTAGACAGGCAGGGCCTTGTGATCATCGGTGTTCCGAAGGAAAGTTATCCGGGCGAGCGGCGGGTTGCGCTGGTGCCGGCAGTTCTCCCGGCGCTGACCAAAGCAGGTTTCGAAGTTCACATACAGTCCGGTGCTGGAATCGAGGCCGGCTATCCCGATTCGCAATATGCCGACAAGGGCGCGAGGATCGGCGCGGACCGTGCCGCGGTGTTTGCTGCCGCTGACATTGTCGTGCAGATTCTTTGTTACGGTTCCAACGACCTTACGGGAAAACAGGATGTGCCGCTTTATCGCCGCGATCAGATCCTCGTCGGATTTCTGCGTCCGTTTGGTTCGGCGGACATGGTGCAGGAGATCGCACGCGCTGGCGTCACTGCGTTTTCCGTGGAGTTGATGCCACGCAGCACCCGCGCCCAAAGCATGGATGCGCTCTCCTCGATGGGAACAGTCGCCGGATACAAGGCGGTGCTGGTGGCAGCCGACCATCTTCCGCGCTTCTTTCCCATGCTCACGACCGCGGCGGGAACCATTACACCCGCCCGTGTGTTCGTGATCGGCTGCGGAGTCGCCGGACTACAGGCGATCGCGACCGCGCGCCGCCTGGGCGCGGTGATTTCGGCCTACGATTTGAGGCCCGCTGCGAAGGAGCAGGTGCAGAGTCTGGGCGGACGTTTTGTCGAGCTTCCCATCGAGGCGAAAGACGCGCAGGATGCCCGCGGATATGCCCGCGCGCAGGATGAAGATTTCTACCGCCGGCAGCGCGAGCTGCTCGGAAAAGCCGTGCAGGAAAGCGATGTGGTGATCACTGCGGCGGTGATTCCGGGAAAAAAATCACCGGTCCTGGTGACCGAAGACATGGTGAAGGGAATGGCGCCGGGTTCGGTGATCCTCGATCTGGCCTCCGAACGTGGCGGCAACTGCGAGATCACCGCAGCTGGCAAGACCGTCGTAAAGCATGGTGTGACCATCATCGGAACGATCAACCTGGCCAGCGGCGTGCCTTATCACGCGAGCATGATGTATGCCCGCAACATCACTGCTTTCCTGACTTACCTGATCAAAGATCAGAAGTTGAATTTGAACCTCGAAGATGAGATTGTTCGCGAGACTCTGCTCACTCGCGGTGACGAGATTGTGAACCCTCGGGTCCGCGAGTTTTTTAAGTTGCCCGCGCCGGCCAAGCAAGGCTGACTATTTTTTGGGCAGGGCACGGCCTTTGCCGTGCCGCACAGAGCCGATAAACACCCGGGCCCTAGCCCCTGAGGGATGTGGCGGTTACTCGACTTCCACGGAGGAAAAAGGATGAATAGCAGTTCAAACCTGATCAACGCGCTTTTTATTTTTGTGCTCGCCGGATTCATCGGATTTGAAGTGATCCGGCGGGTCTCGCCCCTGCTGCACACTCCGTTGATGTCGCTCACCAACGCCTTGGACGCGATCGCGGTTGTGGGTGCGATCGTGCTCGTGGGCGAGCACAAGAGCACGCTCGCTACGGTTTTCGGATTCATCGCCGTGGTCGCCGCCACCAGCAACATCGTGGGCGGCTTCCTGATCACGGACCGCATGTTGAAGATGTTCAAGTCCAGCCGTCCTGCGGACAAACCGGCGGCCAAATCGGTGGCCAAATAATGACAGCCGAACTCGCAGGATACCAGGTCATCATCGAGCTTCTATATCTCATCGCGAGCGTGCTGTTCATCCTCTCGCTGAAGTGGATGAGCTCGCCCACCACGGCCCGCCACGCCATCTGGGCGGGCGAAATTGGCATGGTGCTGGCGATCGGCGGCACGCTGCTCAACCATGGCATGAGTTATCACCTGATCGCCATTGCGCTGGTGCTCGGCACCATCATCGGGGTTCCGCTCGGTCGAGTGGCGATGACGGCAGTGCCGCAGCGAACCGCGCTTAGCCACGCCTTTGGCGCACTCTGCGTGACGCTGGTCGGCTCGGCCGAATTTTACCTGCGCGCGCCCAATATCTCGCACTTCATGATGTCGGTGCTCTCTCTCGAGGTCATTCTTGGCGGGTTGACCGTCACCGGCAGCTTGATGGCTGCCGGCAAGCTGCAGGAAATTCTGCCGCAGCGGCCGCTGACTTACAAGGGCCAGAACCTCGTCAACTTTCTGCTGCTCGCCTGCGCACTGGGAATCGCCGTATTTCTGGTACTGCATCCGGAAGCCAAGTCACTGTTTCCGTTCATGGTTCTGATCGCGCTGGCGTTCGGCGTGTTATTGATCATCCCCATCGGCGGCGCGGACATGCCGACCGTCATTTCGCTGTTGAACGGCTATGCCGGTCTGTCAGCGGCGGCCATGGGCTTCGTCCTCAACAACAAACTGCTTATCATCGCCGGCGCCCTTGATGGATCGTCGGGCCTCATCCTCTCCATCATCATGTCGAAGGCCATGAACCGCTCCTTCACGAACGTTTTGTTCGGAGCTTTTGGCCAGGTACAAACTTCGGCCGCTGCGGGAGAAGAAGCGCGACCCGTTCGCAGCGCGACCGCGGAAGAAGCCGCGGCCATCCTTTCTGCCGCGAACCGGGTCATCATAGTTCCCGGATACGGTATGGCCGTGGCCCAGGCGCAGCACAAAGTGCGCGAACTTTACGATGCTTTGACCAAGCGCGGCGTGGACGTGCGTTTCGCCATTCACCCCGTTGCCGGACGCATGCCGGGCCACATGAATGTGCTGCTGGCCGAAGCCGATATTCCCTACGACCGCCTGGTTGAGATGGATGAAATCAACGGCGACTTCCCGCAGACCGATGTCGCGCTGGTGATTGGTGCCAACGACGTTACTAACCCCGCCGCCCGTTCCGATGCTTCCAGCCCCATCTACGGGATGCCTATCCTAGACGTTGACAAAGCCCATACCGTGATGGTCATCAAACGCAGCATGAATCCTGGCTTCGCCGGCATTGATAACCCGCTCTACTATCTCGATAACACCCTAATGCTGTTTGGCGACGCCAAGGCATTTGTCGGCAGCATCGTGCGCGAACTCAGCGGCGGACACGGCTAGGTGGATAAGTTGTCCGGGGTTTCCCGCGGGTCGAAGCGGCCGAAAGAAGACAAGGTGAAAAAAGAAAACGAGATCGGCGAAGTGTAAGGCCAAGTTGCCAGGCAGAAATATGGCGGGCCTCAGTCTCGCGTGGGGAACTTCGCGTAGCCTGCGGCCCGCGCGGCGTTTAGGCAGCTTTCTTTGCCTGTCTGATCTTAGCCCAACGTGCTTTCTGGGCCAGAGAAATCCTCCGGCGCCCGGCCGCGGAGAGCACTCGCTTGGCGCGGTGTGGCGCCCCGGCGTGCACTGTTGCGCCCGAGCCTCGGGTAAGCTTTTCCAGAACCGAAATAGCTTCCCCAAGCTTTTGGACTTGGTTCTGCGCATCCCGGCGTTCCTCGCGGAGCCGGTCGATTGCCTTAGCAATATTTGTCATCAATACCCCCTCGGATAACTACCGTCGGCAATTGTATTACTAACTCGCCGTTTCTGTCAGGATTTATTTGGCCGAAGGGGGATTACATGGAGCCTGGATGACATAAGGACCTTGACCCGAGGATGATGACCCGAGGATAGCTATTCCCACGTCCACAGGCCGCCCACAGCCTCATCCCAAGGGCGGGAGAAGTCCCGACGACCCGAACAGGAACAAGGCGCCCACCGCCAGGCTATAGATCGCCGTAAGCGCGGTGACCACAAACTGAAAGCGCGGCAGCCGCGAACTGAAGCCAAAAAGTCCTACTGCCGACGCCGTCATCACCGTGTTCATCACCAGCAGTCCCGCGATAAACATCGCTAAGCCGATAAAGCCCTTGCCAATTCCGCCAAGATTGGCTGCCAGTAAGAAGATCATCAGTTGGCTGGGCGTCTCCGCGCCGAGCCCATGCACGACGCCGACCATAAGTACGGTTTTCGAACTGTAATTCCACGTCTTGTCCGCCGGGCGCGGCACATCGTGATCGTGCCAGTAGCTTTTCATCTTCCAATGGGCCCAGCGCGCTGCCCCGGCCATAAGGTGAAAGCGGCTGCGAGGTGCAGAGTCCCCTCTGAAAAGCGATCCCAGAACATAGACTCCGAGGATCAGCAAGGTCAGTCCCACCAAGCGCTCGGCGATCCGATCGATGCCATGAGGCAGCGAGAGCTGAAACACGATAACGGCGCTGCCCAGTACGACAACCATGACCGCGTGTCCCAAGGCATAGAGCAAACCCAGCCGCATGCCACGCCAGCGACTGGTCTGCACACTGGTGATGTCGGAGATGGCAGCAATGTGGTCGTAGTCGAACCCGTGACGGAACCCAAGGATCGCCGCCGATATGAGCGCAAGCTGAAGGCTGTTCGTGGTGACGGTCATGGATGCATATGGGGCCCAGCCCACAATCTCTCATTGTCCCACAGGCCGTCAAGAATCGGAAATCCGCCCGGAAGCAGAAGCCATCGGCCCCTCCGCCGGTTGCGGGCCTGTTCGACTCATTTGCAACAGATTGCACCCGCCTCAAGAAGTTTGGCGGGGAAGTGTGGCTAAGTTATTGACGGTAAGGACTGTACGTTTCGCTAAGGCTGGAACGTAAATTGCCCGCTCCACTCTTGATGCAGTATCTCTGGCCGAGCGCGAAAATAAAAATGACGAGCAGGAAAGCGCTCGCGGCGGTCGTGTCGCTGGCCGGTATCAGCGGCGTTCTTGCCTGGTGCGCAGTAACCTCCCCTTCTGCGTCGCGCGTCATTCCGCATCGGACCCCACTTACGCAACTGGAAGAGACCCTGCGCCGTGTACCCTCGCACATCTCCGAGTTCTCTCCCGTGTCGGAGCCGCTGGCCCTGCCAAGATGCGGACACGTCCGTCCGCCCGAGGCCCTGCTCACTCCGGACCCGCTGCTGCCTGTTCAAGACGACGATCTGCATGTGCGCGTCAGCTTCATTGTTGGATCCGACGGACACGTGCATAGCGCCTTCGTTCTGGACAGCAGCGGCCCCGGCGAAGACCAGATTGTGCTGCACGCAGTCCGCTTCTGGCGCTATCGTCCCGCACTCTGCAACGGCGTTCCCACCGATTCCGAAGCGCTCGTGAGATTCAGTATCCGCTAGCGCGCGAATTCTCCTACAATGTCTGCGATGAGGTTGCCGTGACCCAAGACAAGCCGAATCCTCGCGATGCCGAAAAGGATCAACCCGTCGAAGGCAAGGAGATCGAAGAGTTTTTTCAACGGCTCCCCGGAAACTTTCACTGGCCGAAGCCGAATGCCGAGGCCGTGGCTGCGGCCGTGGAAGCGATCCATCGCATGTCGGGCAGCGCGGCCGCGCAGGACCTGGCGGCGTACAGTGACGCAGACGAATCCGGTACCGCCTGCGCAGCCTGCGGAGGCTTGCTGCCGGCGGGCGCTCGCTTCTGTGGATGGTGCGGAATCCCCAACCAGCCTGTCGCCGGCGATGCCAATGCTCAATCTCGACCCGGTGGCGCCCAACATCACATTCACCACCACTATCATCATCTTGTCCCCAGCCGGGGATCGGCATCCGGCGCATCCTCTGCCGAGTCCGAGTCTTCCGCTGCTCGCGGTCGTGCTCCCGGCTCAGCGGGCACTGGCTCTTTGGGAACATCGACCGGCGGCCGCGCCGAAGCCAGCGCCCGCCAGGTTGTCCAGGACTGGGCGCAGGCCTGCAACACCAGGCACATCGACGATCTGCTCGAACTCTACGCCGCCGACGCTACTCTCATCCGCTCCAGCGTTCCGCCGGTGCGCAGCCTGCCTGCGATCCGCGAGTTTCTCATCTCGCTGCTCGAAGCCGGATTGGGTGACGTGGAGATGGAATCGCTGCGCCTCGAAGTGCTGGGTGAGATTGCCCTCGATCTCGGCCGTTGCAAGATGCTGGTGCCCGTCGCCATGGGTAAGCGCCGCGAAGAGCGCGGAAAATACTTGGTCGTCCTCGTCCGACAGCCCGTCGGCACATGGAAGATTCTTGCCGATTGCTGGTCCGCCGACCTGGCGGTCAGTGCCCCGCCGCCGCCCGAAACCGCTGCCCGAAGGGGAAACGACCCAGTCCCACCCCTCCGCAAGCCCCGCTGAACCGGTCTCATGAAACACCTGCGGACCAACCAAAACCCCGATCCTCGCGGATCGGGGCCGGGTGGTTCGTTCAGCGGGTTCGTTGACCGCTGCGCTTACTGGTTGGTTGACGAGTTGCGTGTCGTAAACATTTGCCGGTAGCCCAGGGTTTCCACGTCGCGGAACAACGGCGTCCCGGGCGGCAGACCTACGCCTCCCGGAAGGGTGAAGTCCGTGTCGAAAACATAGTTGCGTGTCGGCGGAGCATACACCGAGTACTCACAGCACTTGAAAATCCCGGTGCTATAGGTTGAGTAGTACAGGCTGACCAGCGAGCCTCCGTAATTCAGCGTGGCGTTGGGGGTGCTCCAGTCTTCCAAGAAGCGCAGGAAGTTGCCCACTCCGCCATCGGTGCCAAAGGGGTAATCCGGGTTCGCGTTCGCCCATGACGGGAACGGGAAGGCCATGTTCTTCCCGCCAGCCACCGCCACTCGGTAGCTGGTAGTGGAGGCTTGACGATAGCCTGCGTTAGGGGTGCCAGTAAAGGTAATGTCGGTACCGGCGGCTGTGCCAACCATGCTTATCCTGTCGTCCCAGTTATTGGAGAGAAGCGTGACCGCGTCGGCTATGACTGCGGCTGGGACGTACCCAGTTTGGTCCGCTCCCGGCGTCGTAGAGGGCAGGACCGGAAAGAACGTGTCCTCTGTGGGGTTGGTGACGCTGTTGTAGTCGCCCTGGATGTACAGCGGATTCTCCGATGCCACCGTGAATCCGCCATAGTATGTTGTGGTCGTGCCGCCAACTGTCACTGAAGTTCCAACCGGGGTTATCGGCAGGTTGCCGGTCGCGGTGCCGAGCGCTCCATCCACCAGTTTCAAAACGTGGCGCGCCCCGCTGACCCAGTTCTTGCGCCCGGTGGTGCCGCAACTGGCCATGCGCGGAGAGTATGCGTTGTCAGGATTGGACGCGAAGATCTTGTAATTCTGGTTCACCGTGCCGTTGTACTGGCCCAATCCCAGGCTCGCCGTGCCCCAGTTGTCCAGATACCCGTTCTCATTGACGTCCTCGGGAGATAAGGCAACACCTAAAGGAGACAAGGGCGAACCGGCATGGGTCGGCTCCAGCACTCCGTCAGGCGTGCCCGCCTGACTGGAGGAGTTCACCGTATCCTCCAGGCCCGAATCGCCGCTCTTAGTGCCCGCGGGGTGCGAAGAAGTAAGGTTCGGATTCACCAGCATGCCGCGCCGATCCGAAAAATACAGCACGTATCCGTTCTGCGAGACATAGTCCACGCTGGTGCCGCTGGTGCCGATCTTTCCCTTCAGCCATTGCTGCAGGTTACCCACATCGATTTCAACGGCATTCATCACACCGCTGGACGTACAGCTGTTGTTGCCCTGGTCCACGTCCCGGGCCTCGCCTTCGCGGGCATCGTAAAAGTTGATGGGATACCAGTTGTACTGGGTGACGCTCTGTGCTGTCGGCGACGATGAAGGACCAAACTGCCAGTAACCAGTCGTCGAGTCCGCCTGAACATACGGCGGCGCGTCCGCCCATGCGGTGCACTGTTTTGGATTGTGGTTGTTGTACGTGGTACAGCTCGGGCCAGGCCAGCTAGTCCAAGTGGCGCTGGTCATGCTTGTCGTAGCTAAAGGGAGCGTGTATCCGCTTACGCTTGGATTAAAGCGATCAGCCGGCTGCTGCAGCAGCAAGATCGCGTTCGGATTGATCGGGTTCGGTTGCCCAGTCGAAGGATTACCCAGCATATTTTGCGTTGGCTGCACCACGCCCCGCGCAAATCCCAGTTGCAGCCATTCATTGGTTACCGGGTGCCAGTTTCCTGAACTGTCCTTGTATTCCACCCGCAGCCAGCCGTCAATCAGGTTCCAGCTCGCGGGGTTGGTGGGGGTGACGGAGTTCGTGCTGACAGCGGTAAGGCTGCCGTCGCTGTTTACTTGGTAGAAATACGGAGCTACTGGCGTCGCCGGGCAGTGTGCATTTTGGCCGGTTGGATTGAAACCCGTCGGAGGGCAAATAACGAACGTCGGAGGGAGGGGGCTGGTAATGTTGCCCGAGCCATCGAGGGTAGGAATGCTGGCCGCCGTGTCATACGGGCCGGCGACGGCAGTGTTCGAATAGAGCAGCGGCACAGGGCTTCCCGTCGTCGCCGCCAGCGTACTCGTCCACGGCGCGGGCGGGTAGGGCCAGTCCGTGGTGCAGGTAATCGAATTGCTACAGGCGCTTAGTACCCCGTTCGATGCAGTGGCAAAGTACAAGTTGTAGGAACCTGCCGTGAACCCTGGTCCGATATTGCCGGAAGTCAGCGTGACCCCGTATTGTGTTGCCCCGGTCCAGTGTTGCGCTACATTCGCCAAGCGGACGTTCTGCGAATCGGAAGATCCGGTGCCATTCTGAAATTCCGCCGGATCGTCGGCCAGCAGCACGCGAATCTGCGCCATGTTGTATTCGCGCGATGTGGCCAGCGCCGATATGGGATCCTCGCCCGCCGGTGGCTGGCGAATAATTTCGTAAGGAAAGTTGGTTCCGTTGACGAATGGCATCGCCAGGTCGCGGGACCCCGTCCCTGCCTGGTTAGCACCCTGATTTCCATAGTTCCCGTTGATGATATTGTGGTTGGTGGTGGTCGCGGAAAATGGAGTCCAAGTGTCGGTTCCACTCGCCGGAATATAGGTCGATTGCGGCGGGTTTCCCCCTTTGCCCTGCACGCTGCCATCCCCGTAGTCAGTGCCGCCGTTGGTGGTCTTGCACACGCAATTCGACAGCCCGGTCGGCGGATAGTCCGAACCCGTTTTCGGGGCCACCGGAGCGAGGCAACCCGGGTCGTTGGTCGGAATGTCCACCGCGCCGGTGTCGTTCGAGTTGCCAACTGTCTCCCCGTTCGGAATATAATTCTCTACCACGTTCCCATAGGCCTCCAGTTTGTGGTGGAACGTCAAAGTGTGGTTGGCCCCCACGCCCAGATACAGGTCGCCGTTGGTATGCACGCGTCCATTAAAATCGAGATCGGGAGTGCTGAAGAAGGCCAGATCGCCTTCCGAGAACACACCATACTGGAACACCGGAATCAGCGCGATCTGCGCGCTCCGTATCATGCTCACTTCCTGCCCGCCCGGCAGGGCCGCCGTCGCCTGCATGCTGATGGGGATGACCTGCGCCCACAAGCCCTGGTTCGGTCCGGAAATGATTTGGTTCCAGTTGTTTCCTGATGACGGTTTCGGAATCGTTCCGGGGCAAGCCGACCCCAGCGCTCCCGGCGTCACCTGATATTCCATCCAAGTGACCCCAGGTAACGACGGCTCGTTGGAGGCCGAGCCGCCATACGTTGGTCCGCCCACGCCACAGATTTCGCTGGCCGTGGTGGACTGCGCGTTCTGCAACACCAGGGCCAGGTCCGAGGCCATTTTTTCGATTCCACCCTCGGCGGCGTGAAAGGCGAGGTCATTCTGCATGTCGGATCCGCCCACCCTGTTTTCCGCGTTGACCATCATCAGCAGTCCGATCGCCAACCCCGAAATCAGCAGCAGCAGCAGTAACGACGCTATCAGCGTGAATCCTTTGGTGTGGCGTCTCGCGCTTTTCATACCGTAACCCCCCATGGTGCCGTTCCCCATCGTATTGCTCCTCTTCTTCTTCTTTCTCCTCTTCGCCATCTCCGCCGCTAATTGTTGTTATAGTTGTCGTTGTAAGTCAGGTTCCGCGGGCATACCGATGTCTCCAAATCCAATCCCTGATAACCGCCCCTCGCGCCCTTCAAGGTGCTGTCCATCGCCATGTGCAAAATGTTGATCAGGGTGATCTGGTTGTCCAGAAGTCCAGCCGAACCAGTCGAACCGTTAAGGAGATTGCAGGCAGTAGTGTTGTTGCCGGGGTTGCACTGGTTGACCGCCGGCAAACCGGTGGTGGCGTTGTACAGGTCATAGCTGAACTTCATGTAAACGATATTTTCGGACACCGGCATCGGGGAGTGTCCGCCGATCTGCCGCATCAGTCGCGGTGGGCTGGGTGTGTTGTCGAGGTAGTAGGTGATCACCATAAGACGCAGTGCCGATGTTGCGGTGCCCGCAGTCACACCGGCCAGGCTGTTGGTGGCGCTGGCTGCCGCCTGGTTCATCTTCAGCACATCGCCGGCGGCGAAGGGGACGGTGAAGGTGGTTCCGCCCGTCGCAGTGGGGCTGCCCGTGACTTCGGCCACCACTTGGGGGTTGGCAAGCAAAATCACATCGCCAGCCGTCAGCCCAACCGCCGCATCGTTCACAAGTTGCGGCGCGGTCACGCCGGGTGTGAACACACAACCCGATGGCCAAGGCGTGGGCGTACCGGGGGGTATTGAGAAGGTGATGGTGGTCGCGTTGGTGACCGTCGCCGTGTAGCAGTTCAAAAGAAAATTACTGTCGGTATAGACCACCGTGACCGTATCGGTGGCTTGCGGATTGGAGCTGAGCGTTGGCCCGCCTTCGAATCCCGTGATCAGCCCATAAAGATAGGGCGCGCCGCTGCTCTGCAAGGGGTACGTCCCCGGGGCGTTGTTGGCGCTGCCGAGGTAGCACGCCCCTGTCTGATCGCAGCCGAATCTCGGAATGGTCGTGGAAGTCGCCAGTTCGATCGCCGAATGGGCAGACAGACCCGCCCCGGCCAGGCTCATGTCCCGCGTCAGAATGTTGGAGGCGGCGCGAAAATCCTGCTGCAGCTCCGCCCGTTGCGAAACCGTCCAGGTCGCGGCCACTCCCTGGCTGTAAAGCTGCACTGCCGCCCCCATCAGTATCGTTCCGATGGACATGGCGACAACCATCTCCAGCAGGCTGAATCCACGCTCGCGCTTTGTCGATCGATCGCCCATAACTCACCTTTACTTACTGGTACTGCGAAATGTACGAATTCAGGGTGTAGGTTCTTTGCTGGTTCGACTGGGGGGTGGTGTACTGCACGGTGATCGTCACGCTTCGTAGCGAAGATATCGTGTTCCCGTTCCCGTCTTGCAGCGACGAGATCGTAATCGTGCGTTGATAGCCGGTCAGAGGGATCATCACATCGTCCGAGTCCCCATAGTTCCCATCGGGTCCCGGTTCTTCAAGGGTTTGCTCGCCCGCAACCATGTCGTCGCACGTCCCGACAATTCCGTCCGCTCCCCTTTGGTAGATCGGGGTCGTCCCACTCAGGAAGATGCCGCCGCTAGTTGGGTTGACGCCGCTGCCGCAGGAGCTTGCATTCTGGATCTGGCTCCAGCTAAGCTGCGACGAATTGCGCGCGGTCACGATGCTCTCGTACGCCTCGTTCGCCAGTTGCTTGGCGATCATGTTCTGTTGCGAGGTCTGCGTCGTAGCCATGGCCAGCCCGAACACGCCCAGCAGGCTCACCAGTCCCACCGTCAGGATGACCACCGAGATCATGACTTCGAGCAGCGAGAATCCGCTCTCCGCTTGCTTCCGCGCGCGAGCGCTGCCGCCGCGCCCCATCATTGCCGTACCCATTGATAGCCTCCTCCATTGGGGTAGAGCCGCCATCCGTGAATCCGCCCCGTTCCGCCCCACAGCGTTATCGCCCGCGAACTTAACAGATCTCCCGTGCGCGCTATATACACGACACCATCGTCCCAGTTGACCGAATACCCTCCCGCTGTCGAATACACGATTCCATTCACGGTTTCATTGCACGACGCAGTTTGCGCCGAACCGTCCGGGCAGAAGTAAACTACGCTTTGCCCTCCGCCCGTGGTGCAGGATGAGTTGGCCGCCGTCCAGCCAAAATCGATCGCGTTCGCCCCGCTGCCGAAGCAGGCCCCCGCGCCGCTGTCGGGAGGACTCGTGGCGGAGATCGCGGAATTCGTCTGGAACGTCACATCCAGCGGCAATTGATAATTGAAAGTAGGCATCTCGCCCTGCCAACTCGACACCCCCGTGTACAGCGCCGGCGCCACCACGATCGTGCTGGCCGCGCCGGTGTTGTTTGCAAAAGTTACCGAGTAGGACGTCCGCTGCGCCACCGCAGCGTCGCGCGCCTGGCGCATCGCCGCCAGCGTCGTGTTGTACGCATTGGTCACATGCTGAGACTTCATCGCCGGCACGAAACTCACGATCGCGACCGCCGTGATGATCATGGAAATCACCACCACCACCATCATCTCGATCAAGCTGAAGCCGCTCTCCCAATGCCTGCGATGCTTCGCATTTGTTTCCAGGCTTCTCATAAACATTTGCCGCACCTGCGGCTCCCCGCTCCCTGAAACAAGATCGTCAAAACAAGCTCGTGGTACTGAGATTCGTCGGCCCGGTATCGCCCGCGACTCTTTGCGAATCGCCGTCCCGGCCCCCTGCCTGACTAACTCGATGTTAGGAACTACACCGTAGTACGTCAAAGTACTGGGGTACACCGGCCCTTCGTACACTGTCTTTTAGTAAGGTAATTCCAGGAGAGTTACGATCGTGCTCTGCGTCTCTCGTTTGCGAAAGCGCACTCCCTTTTCACCGCACCCCGCATGTTGGAAGTTGAGTCTGTTAATTAAAGGCTCGCGCTCAAAGAAAATCCCATGAACATCCCTGTCAGCCTATCCCTCGCCAACCGAAATCGAAAGATGACGAAAGTCGCGACCGAGCGCGCGCCCAAGAGCCAGAAGAAAGCCAGGAAGTAAGAAGCTTAAGAAAGAAAATCTAAATTGCGCTTCCCACCGTGACGCAGGTAACTTGTCGGTGGCGCCGACCTTCTTTTACCATGCTGTCACTATGGATCTACGCGCCCTCGTGGTGTGCCCGGATCAGGACTCCGCCAGCCTGCTCACGCTCATCCTGTCCGAGTTGGGGATGGCGGTCGAGCGCACGCCCTCGATTTCCCGCGGAGTGGAACTCCTCGACAGCCAGCACTACGACGCCATTGTCCTCGACTATCGCGACGACCCGAGTTCCGAGGAATTCCTGGCGCGCTTGCGTCACTCCGCGAAAAACCGCGCCAGCATGCTGATTGCTGTCGTCGATAGCGAGTTCAACGCTCGCCCCGTATTCGGACTCGGCGCCAACTTTGTTCTCTATCGCCCGCTTTCTTCCGAGCGCACCCGCATCAGTTTGCGCGCCGCCCGCAGCCTCATGCGCCGCGAACGCCGCCGGACTCCGCGCGCGCCTGTCAGTTCGACCGCCAACGTCGCCTATCCCGGAGCGCCTGAACTGAACGTCCTTTTGACCGACCTCAGCGACGGCGGAACTTCGCTCCAAGTTGCCAACCGAATTCCGCCCGCTTGCAAGGTTTATTTTGAGTTCGCACTTCCCGGTCAGCAGCAATTGGTCCGCTTGTCGGGAGAGGTTGCCTGGCAGGACGCCAGCGGCCGCACCGGAATTCGTTTCCTCGACGTGCCCCAGTCTTCGCGGCGCCTTATGCAGACTTGGCTGCAGCAGAATAATGTCCACCAGTCAACCGGACTGCCCGCCCAGTCGTCGGCAGCCAAGTCTTCTGCGACTCAGCCTTTGGCAAACCAGTCTCGTCCCTTGCGTGAGAAAAGGTCCGAGTCGGAAGATTCCATCCTCATTTCCAATGCCGGCAACCGCCGCGGAGAGCAGCGTTTCGCCTGCAAGATCGGTGCGGAAATCTACCGTCTCGGCAACAACGTCCCCAATCGCTGCACGCTTTCCGATATCAGCGAGGGCGGTTGCTATGTCGAGATGCCATCCCCACTCTCCAACCAGTCGGGCGTGGAGATTGTGGTCCGCACTGCCGACACCAAATTGAGAATCAGGGGCCAGGTGCTGGCCACCCATCCCGGTTTCGGCATGGGCGTGCGCTTCATGTTCCAAGATTCCTTCGAGCGCGAAGAAATTCTGCGCCTGCTGGCAGTTCTCGCTGCCGGTCCGACGCTAGACGAACCACGCCGCTGAGGCAATGCCCGTTAAGCGGGCTGCTCCCTCTCCGCCACCGCCCGGCGAAAATATTCCAGCGAAAGCTTCAGCCCAGTCTCCAACTCCACCTTCGGTTCCCATCCCAGCAGCCGCTTTGCCTTCGAAATATCCGGACACCGCTGCTTCGGATCGTCCCGGGGCAGCGCTTCGAACCTGATCTGGCTCGCCGACCCCGTCGTCGCAATTACCTTCCGCGCGCACTCCAGAATCGTGAACTCCGTTGGATTTCCAACATTCACCGGCTCATGCTCCGACGATCGCGCCAGCCGCAGAATCCCATCCACCTCATCGCTCACATAGCAGAAGCTGCGCGTCTGGCTGCCGTCGCCGTACACCGTAAGATCTTTTCCCCGCAGCGCCTGCCACATAAAATTCGGAATCACGCGCCCGTCGTTGATCTGCATCCGCGGACCGTAGGTGTTGAAGATGCGCAGAATTCGCGTGTCCACCCGGTGATAGCGGCGATATGCCATCGTCACCGCTTCCGAAAACCGTTTCGCCTCGTCGTACACCGACCGCGGCCCGATCGGATTCACATTCCCCCAATACGCTTCTGTCTGCGGATGCACCGCGGGATCTCCGTAGCACTCGGAGGTCGATGCCATCATGAACCTCGCGCCGCACCGCCGCGCCGTTTCGAGCGCTTCAAACGTTCCATACGATCCCACCCGCAGGGTTTCGATCCCGTGTGCGGCATAGTCCACCGGGCTCGCCGGACTTGCGAAGTGAAACACATAATCGAGCGCGCCCCACTCAACGGGCTGGCAAACGTCTTTCTCCACAAACTCGAATCGCGAATCGTTCCGCAGATGCTCGATGTTCGCCAGCCGCCCTGTCAGCAGATTGTCCGCCGCCACAACCGTGTAACCCTCGCCCAGCAGCCCATCGCACAAATGCGATCCCAGAAAGCCGGCGCCTCCAGTCACCAGCGCGCGTTGTGTGTTCACAGCTTGTGTGTTCGCGGCTCGCGTGTTCATGAATTCAGGCGCGCTCCCTTTTCTGGGGAAGCGTACTCGCCGTCAACTCCTCCGTCAACGCTGCCGGACGCCCCACACTGTAATAAGAGAATCCGTGCTCCACCATTACCGCCGGATCGTATAGATTCCGCCCATCCAGCACGATGGGATATTTCACCAGCGTCCGCAGCCGCTCCAGATCGAGCGCCGCGAATTCTTCCCACTCCGTCAGGATCAGCAGCGCATCCGCGCCCGCCGCCGCCTCATACGCATTCGACGCGAACTCCACGCCAGATTTAAGCACCTCCTTTGCCCGCTCCATCGCCGCGGGATCGTAGGCGCAAACGTGGCATCCCTCGCGCAGCAGTTCCTGCACCAGCAGCAGCGCCGGCGACTCCCGAATATCGTCCGTCCCGCCCTTGAACGCCAGCCCCAGCACGCCGAGCCGCTTGCCGCGCAAAGTCCAAAGCACACTCCGCACCTTGCGCAGGAACCGGTGCCGCTGATCTTCATTGATGCGAATCACTTCTTCCAGCAGCCGGAAGTCGTATCCGTTTTCCTTCGCGACTGCCCGGAACGCCATCAGGTCTTTCGGAAAGCACGACCCTCCATACCCGATGCCCGGATTCATAAATCCCCGCCCGATCCGCGAATCCGTCCCGATTCCGTCGCACACCTGCTGTACATTCGCGCCCACCGATTCGCAGATCGACGCCACCGCATTGATAAAAGAAATCTTCATCGCCAGAAATGCGTTGGAAGCGTGCTTGATGAGTTCCGCGCTCTTCGTGCTGGTGACGATCAACCGCGGCGCCGCTTTGGCCGTGGCCGCTTCCGGACGCGGAATCGCATCTCCCCGCCCGTAGTACCATCCGCTGGTCAGCGGCCCATAGATCTGGCGCATGACCTCCGCCGCCCTCTCGCTCTCGACTCCCACCACGATGCGGTCGGGATAGAGAAAATCCGTAACGGCCGTCCCTTCGCGCAGAAATTCCGGATTCGAAGCCACATCGAACCGCGACGGATCGGCCCCGTTCCTCGTGATGATGGTCCGAATCCACTGGCTCGTGTATACCGGAACCGTGCTCTTTTCCACCACCACCGTGTACCCGTCCACGCCCCCGGAGATTTCCCGTGCCACCGACTCCACATACGACAGATCCGCGTCCCCACTTTCCGTCGGCGGTGTCCCAACCGCGATAAACACAGCCTCACTCGCCCGCGTGGCCGCCTGCAAGTCGCCGGAAAACTTGATGCGCTCTCCCCGATGCCGCGCCAGCAACTCAGGCAGAAATTGTTCATGAATCGGCACCTCGCCGTTCCTCAGTGCCGCGAGCTTATTCTCGTCGTTATCGACCAGGACAACCTCGTGCCCCAGATCCGCAAAACACGTTCCCGTCACCAACCCCACATACCCTGAACCGACAACCGCGATACGCATAGCGTGCCTTCTTTCCTGGAGTTTTCATTTGCACCTCCGGCTCGTCGGCGTGCACAATCTTACTGTAGCAGTGTTCTCAGCGTTGACAGCCTCTCCATCGTCATCGCCGCGTCCACCGAGCCCAGGAATGGGAATTCGAATCTCACAAAAACCCGTGACCGCCATCACCGCCCCAAGGTTCACAACGTTTCAGGACGCGAACTCCAGTTCGTCTAGGACAGCCGTCGCTCACTCCCAATGCATCTTCCACGCTCTTTCCGCCGTTTCAGGTCGCGGTTTCCGCGAAGGCTGCGTCAGCGCCACCGTCGCCGACAAGTGCTCCCTGTGTGAGATACGGTCACTTTGTTGGTGCCAGGATGCGCTCGATTTGCTGGATATGGTTGATATCGTGGCCGGCGACCATGCGGACGATGTGCTCGATGGATTCCTGGCCGCGCTCCGCATGCTGGCCGTGGTGCTTCCATTGGTCGGGAGAAAGCGATTTGAGGAGCGCGAGATTTGCTTCGCGCACGACGCCGTGCAGTTCGATGGATTTGCCGGGATCGCGTTTTTCGTAGTGTCCGGCAATGACCCACGCGTTCTGATCATAGGCTTGGACGGGCGTTCCGGGAGCTCCGAGGATGGAGCGCACGCGCCAGCCGATTACGATTTCGACGTCGGCGAGATGGGCCAGGATTTCGGCGACAGACCATTTATCGGGCGCGGGGCGCTTGCGGAGTTTGGCAGTGGGGACGCCTTTGATGAGGCGAGCCAGTTTCTTCGTGGTGGCGGATTGGACTTTGATCGGGTCTTGTCCCTGGGCATTGGCTAAGATACGTTGCGTGTACTGTTGAGCGGTTTCGGACATTTGGAATTTCCTTTCTTGGTCGGCCCCCAGAGGGGCCTCTGATTTCGAGGAAGTTCGGCATCGCTAAAACGATGCCCAGATACGAAACTCGAGTTCTTCCGCTTTCTAGACTACTTATAGTGCAGCGTTGCCCCACTTGGCCAGCGACGATGATGACAGCATAATCCGCCGCGCTTGCACGGCTCAGTCGACTGACCACTGGTCAAAAGAAGAAAAGACCCCGGTTGAAAAAACTAACGAAAGGCCAGGGAAAAAGCCATTGAAAAATGGTTTGGGAGTACTGTATCGTTAATTGACCGAGGGTCAAAGACAATTGGGAGGAGTTGGGCCATGGAAGGAATTACGAGCAGTCTGGCGAAACCGACGCAGATGAGGCGGGACGGAAAGCCGCGTCCCCGCTCGGAAGCGAAACGGGCGCGGATTGTGGAGGTGGCGATCCGGCATTTTGCGGAGCGCGGATACAGCGCGGCGCGGGTGGAAGATGTTGCGGCGCAGTTAGGTATTGCCAAGGGGTCGGTGTTCCAGCATTTCAAGAGCAAGGATGGATTATTCTTCGAGGCATACAAGAAGGCGGTGCAGTCGTTTCCGAAATATATGCAGGCTCCGGCGGCGGTGCAGGAGCTGGGATTTTTTGAGCTGCTGCGGTACTGGCTGGAGCGCACCGAGAACATGGTGCGGGATAACTGGTCGTCGTACCGGATCTATCTGGTGGGTAACTACGGTACTGATCTGGCGTTGCGGCGGGAGATCAACCGGTTTCTGGTGGCGGAGGATCCTTACGGATGGCGTGAATTTGTGACCTTCGGAGTCAAGCGGGGAGACCTACGGACGGATCTGGATGTGGACATGACCGGATCGATTCTGGAGTGGACGATGGACCGGTTTCAGGATGCGCTGCTGACGGAGGAGTTAGATCCGGGATTGTTCCGGAAATCGGGGCCGTTTCCAGAGGAGAAAGAAAAGCGGATCGAGCAGTTTGTAGAATTGTTGCGGCGGGCGATTGGATCGGAGGAAGCGCAAGCAACGGGAAAGAGGGCATAAAGGCTGGGACGACGGTGGAGCAAATTGTTGGTCGACTTTGTGATGAAGGATGGAAGGTTTATGAGTGGGCTGGTGCGGAGTGTGCGCACTGGCGGTTGAACCGCGGAGATCGTGGAGCGCGCGGAGGCCCGCGGACTCCTCGAATTCGTCGTAAGGGTCTGGCAATTTCAGCGCGCCGCAGTTATTGATGGTCTCTGGGAATGGTTTCCTGCCAGGTCTTCTGCCTGATCTGCTGGCCGTCTTTGAATAACTCGCGGGTATATTTGTAGTAGAAGTTTTGGGCATCGCTGGTCAGGGTCAGGTGGCCTTGCCAGGTTAGAGTTTGTTGCTTGAGGGCCATGACGATTTCCGCTTCGGCTTGGACGGAACTGGTTTCGGGGTGGTTATCGTCGGCTAAGTAAGTAATGTCTTCGAGGTCGGTTTCTTTTCCCCAGGGGTAAGTCTCTTCGGACTTTCCGGTCCAGGTCACTTTTGCTTTTCCATTGAGTTCGTCGCGCTCGGTTTTCCAATCGCCGGGCCAGGGGAAGCCTGCGGACTGAAAGTCGCTGCGTTGTTCGTTGGGCTCGGGTGGCGCGAATTGCGGGGCAGCATACATCGAGGGTGGAATTAGCGGCAGGGTCAGGCGCGATCCAGTGTCGCCGCCGAGTTGAAGCGTGGTCGTCATCGCATCGGGAGTTGGCCAGATCATGGGCCAGAGCGCGTTCGAGACTGCAAGGCGAATGCGATGGCCTTGGTGAAAGGTCCAGGTGGCTAGGTGCATTTCGATATCTAACGCGTAAGTCTGGTTGGGCACTAAGTCTTTGGGGTCGGAAGAGTTCTCGCGCTGCGCGCCGTTGAGTCCCGCTCCGGTGACTTGGGTTACGGTGCCGTCGGGCGCTACGTCCGAGAGGCGGGCGAACCAGTCGGCTTGCGGCGCGGACGAACTTGCCTGGAGCAGGGCGTGGGGACGTCCGAGGACGGTGAGGTCCGTTTTGAGCGGAGCGGAATCGTAGGTGAGGCTGAAGGCGTCGACGGGTCGCTGATCGGTGAGAAGTTCTCCCCACCAGAATCCGGCCTCCACGCCGACGGATGGAATGTAGCGCAGTTCGTGGACGCCGGGCTTAGCGGGGTCGGTGGAGAGAACGTGGGCATCGTAGAGATAGAGCGTCGTGTTCGCGACGTTCCTCGGGGGCCAGCCAATTTCGCCGCGCCATTTTCCCGGCACGTTCTTGAGGTGGGGATCGGGGGCGTGCCAGTCCTGCATGTAGATGGCTAGCGGAGGTTCTTCCATGATTCCGGTGTTGCGGTTCTTCAGCCAGTAATCCCACCAGCGGAGGGCTTGATCTCGCCATTCGATTTGCGGGCCGGGCTCGGCGTCGTTGGGGAAGGTGTGATTCCAGGGGCCGATGATCGCTTTCAGCGGCGCTTTGACTTGCTCGAACATGCGGGGGATGGAATCGCGGTAGCCGTCGAGCAAGCCTCCGATTAAGAAGCAGGGAATTTTGATTTCGTTGAGCGGGCGGACGGGAGCGCGCCAGAACTGGCCGTCGCGTTGATGCCTGAGATAGAGCAGGGACCAGGGCGCGGATTCGAAGCGCGGCCCGAGAAGTTTCTCATCGAGCGAGTAATCGGGGGCGCCGGTCATCGATGGAGACAGGTCCATGTTGAGTTCGAACTCGTCGAAGTGCATCATGCCGTCGACGTAATGGATGTCGTCGTGAAAAAGTTGTTCGGTGGCATCGACGGCCAGGATGGCTTTGAGCGCGGGCGGATGGCGCATGGCGAGCTGGATGGAGTTGAAGCCTCCCCAGGAGATGCCGAACATTCCCACTTTCCCGGTGGACCAGGGTTGAGCGGCTAACCAGGCGATGACTTGCTCGCCGTCGAGTTGTTCCTGCTCGGAATATTCGCGGTCGGTGGGCGCGCCTTCGCTCGTGCCGAAGCCGCGGATATCGACGCGGACGCTGACGTATCCGCGGGCGGCGAACCAGGCGTGGATGGGATAGTCGCGGGCGGCCATGGCGTCGTCTTTGCGATAGGGGAGATATTCGAGCAGGGCGGGGAATTTTTCGCCGGGTTTGGCGTTGTCGGGCATGTAGAGAGTGGCGGAGAGGTGGACACCGTCGGGCATGGGAATCAATTGCTGGACCATGCGGACGGTGCGCAGAGCGGGCGGCGTTTTCGGAACAGGGAGCGCGCAGAGGCTGGTGGAAATCGCGAGCGGGGCTAGGATCCGCGTTAGACAAGGACGTAGAAACATGAGCGCCGCATATCATAACAGGAGAGTAGGCGATGATGCAGGGCGTGGGGTGAGACAGTCGCGGTTCGCGTTAGTTGAGCGGAGGCAGGCCCACTTCGGCGACTAATTTCCGGAAGGCGGGCTCGTCGTGCAGGTTGTCGAAGGCGTGATCGCCCGCCATGAAGGGCATTTCTTGATCGTGCCGATCATAGGCGATTTTCAGATAGCGCAAAGCCTCTTGCTTGTTACCCAGGAGTGAGGGCGTCTTAGCGAGCAAGGACGGCGGAAACAGGCCGCGATCATAGAGCTTCTTCTGTTGCAGACCGATGGCCTCCAGCATGCCTTTTCCGCCTCCAGTGGCGAAACCTTTTTCGGCCGCATCGACGATGGCGTGGGCGGAGCTGTCATGCATCAGGAGCGCTTCTTTTTTCGCTTCCACCAAGTAATGAGGATAGTCCGCAATGTCGAAGTAGACGAATTTCAAGTAGCGGTGGGGAGAAATAAAGTCCGGTTCGTTTTCCTCCATCTGCGTCAGCAGGGCGATGCCCTCCTGCCGCCGGCCCGCGCCGACCAGGATAAGGCCTTTATCGGCTAGAACGGTTTTTGAAGCCGGATCGAGCGCCTGGGCGCGCTCGATCTCAGCCAACGACTCGGGGTAACGCCGGAGGCACTGTAGATAAGTTGCATACCAGTGATGGGCGATGGCGTTATTGGGATTCAGACCGATCGCCCGCCGGAATTCCCGGTCGGCGGTGGCGGTGTCCCCCGTGCCCCAGAAAGAAGCAAAGGCGAGCGAGGCGTGCGCTTCGGAAGATTGGTCGTCGAGTTCAACCGCTTTCTTCGCGGCGGCCAGGGCCCGAGGGTAGGCCTCGGAGGCCGGCATCGCCGTATATTCGCGCAGCAGGTTGTAGCAGTCGGCGAGTCCGACATACGCCGGCGCGTAGCTGGGATCGTGCACGATGGCTTGCGTGAACGAGTCCACGGCCTTGTTCAGGCTGTCGGGAGTCCGCTTCTCCCAGTAGTAACGCCCTTTCAGGTAGAACTCTTCGGCTTCGCGATTGGCGGGGAGATGAGGATAAGCGAAGCCGGATCCAGACGAACGAGAAGCGTACCCGAGCGCGCTTGCCTTGGTCGAGCGATTCGATGAATCATCTCTCGCCCAGAAGATCCAGACCGCTAAAACCAGCGCCATGACCGGCAAGACAACAAGATATTTCCAATGCCCGGTCGGCGTGCGAGCGCGTGCGGCTGTCACTTCGGGCTGGGGATCAAACACCGGCTCAGCCGGCGGCTCCGAAACGTAGGTGGGCGCGATCCAGCGATAACCGCGGCGTCCGACGGTTTCAATGAAAACGGGGTTCTCGGCGGAGTCGCCGAGCGAATCGCGCAGACGATTGATGTCGCTGATCACGCCGCGGTCGAAATCCACATATACGCCTTCCGGCCAAAGGCTCTGACGAATTTCTTCGCGGCTGAGAACTTCGTTGGGATGGCTGAGCAACACCTTCAGGGCCTGAAAAGGCAACTCCTGAATCTTGACCTTGACTCCGCACTTGTGTAGCTCCCCCGAGCGCAGATCGGCCTCGAATACTCCAAAACGAACTGCGGAATTTGAGGAAACACCCGCAGGCATAGGTTCGCAGTTTCGGGGGCGGGGGACACCCAGTCTAGCACAGCAGCGCACAGTGCGGAACTACCTGATTTTGGGCTCGGTGGCCCTCATTATGTACTTCCCGAAACGGCGTGACCATTCGCTGCACCACAATGACAATAAGGCACTTGCTGCGTTACCGGAGTTTAGTTGAGCCGTGACCCGCAGGGAATTGACGGCGCTCAGCATTTCGTGGAGAGTGATCGCCGTGTTCGAAGCGCCTCGGCACGCCTCTCGCACCACAGACGGCGATCTTCGGCGCGCTTCAACGTAAGAGACTTCATATTTTCACATTCTTAAGGAGACACTCTATGAATCGCATTCACTTCCAGGTTAAGAAACTCAGCATGGCCGCAATCGCGCTCACCATGCTCGCTTTATTGTTTGCCGGGGCAGTTCGCCCGGCGCAGGCTCAAACCGAAGAAATTGCGGCGATCCAGCATAATACCTGGACAACCGGCACGCCGATGCCGGGGGCGGTTAACTGGCCCATGACGGGGGTTATCAAGAATCTGATCTATGTCATCGGCGGATACACGGGTGACACCGCCACGGCCGATAACCAGATCTATAACCCGGTCACCAATAGCTGGACGAGCGGCGCTCCAATTCCTACAGCAACAGCCGAGGGAGCCGGCGCGGTGGTGAAAAACATTCTGTACGTTTTTGGCGGAAGCAACAACGGCGGGGGCACGGTGACCAATGCCTCGTGGGCCTACAACCCGAAGAAGAACGCCTGGTCCTCGATAGCGGTAATGCCAACGGCGAGATGCAGCGTGGCCGCAGTGGTGTACAAGAACATCATCTATGTCATCGGCGGCTATAACGGCAGCCGGCTCTCGACCGTCGAAGCCTACGATCCCGCGACCGACACTTGGACGGAAGAAGCGCCTCTGCTGGTTGGCAAGTCGGAGCTATCGGCGGGATTGATCGGGACCACAATTGTGGCTGCCGACGGGTACACCGATTCCGGCGACACCGGAGATAACGAAGCCTACGACATCGCCACTAATACGTGGACATCGCGGGTGTCCGATCCCAGCCCAAGGAACCAGTCATGCTTCGGCGTTATCGGCAGTAAGCTTTACGCCTCTGACGGCACCAACGATGGCCATGACCCGATCGCGGCGATGGATATGTTCAATCTCGCGAAGAACGTTTGGAAATCACTGGCCACCATGCCGAACACACTGACCAGTCCGGGCTCCGCCGTTTATAAGGGGCGGTTGTACTGTATCGGCGGTGGAAGTTGGGGTTACTGGCCCAACGGCACCGTCTATAACTACGTGCAGATTTATCAGCCGTAGCAAACAGGGCAAGGGTTACTCCCGTTGAAGCTGATGTCAGCTTCCGACAGGACAAACGCAATCTGCAGGAAATTTAAGTTCGCCGTGAGCCGGTCTCCGGCGCCGGAGCGCGGATCGGGGATCCGCGCCCCGGATTTCTTGCGTTCGATGATGCGGTGCGAATTGTCCAACATTTTCCGGTCATCGTCATGATTGCGTTCGAGCCTGTAAAGTCCGGGCACGTAACGCTCCGGTTTCCCAAGCAGTACCTCCTCCCGAATCTGCGGAGAAAACTCGCTGCTGCCTCACTGGAGCCGAACAGGAAAGCGAAAAAACATAGGGCCGGCAGGGCCGGTTTCCCTGTATTCTCTTCCTGTGATCGGAGATCACAGACAAGTGATCATAGATCACAGACAGAGGACTGCCTCAGGCTGGAAAATATAATGGAGTTTGAGGAGTCTTCGCATTAGGGGAGGCACTTATGAAGAGAACCGTTTCTCTGTTGGCTGTGTTGACCGCAGCTTTCGTCGTCCTGGCCACCGCACCAGCGTTGGCGCAGGAGAAAACGCCGGTCAAGGTGAAAAGCTCGGAGGTTGTCACGGGGGTTGTCATTGTTCACGTCCTTAAGGCCGGGAAAACTCTTGACCTGCAGTGCAACGAGGGATCGAGCACCTGCAAAGCTCTGCCGGGCGGTGACTACCTGATGCTTCAACTTCCCGAGAACTACGGGATGTACGATTGCAAGAATGTTGAGATGTATCGAGGGAGTCAAGACAAACCGGACGCAGCCGAGAAGGTCGGCGACTACTGCCTGATTGAGAAGTGAGGGTGGTGGAGGGTAGAGCGTCCAGGCCTGGGGTGATTCGGGTCGCAACATTTTGGAGCCGGGCGCGCCAGATTGCAGAGTCGTCCACTAGGTCGGACTAGGCAGCCGTGGACGGTTCAGTGTATCGCCACGTGACGCGGGAGAGTGTATGACCGTTCTGGACGAAGTGCGGTCGAACCAAGCGGGAATCAGCCTGGTGCTGGACGGGCATTCCTTGAAGATTGAGGATGTTGCTGCTGTCGCCCGCTATCGGCAGCCAATCCAGTTACACCCGGACGCGGTCGCACGGATCCACAAGTGCCGTGGCCTGCTCGAGCGCAAGATCCATGCCCGCGAAATCATGTACGGGGTCAACACCGGCATTGGCGAACTGGCAGAAGTCGTGCTGACTCCGGAGCAGGTCGAACAATTCCAGAAATACCTGCTCTACTCCCATGCCGCGGGTTGCGGAGAACCCTGCGCCGAAGAAGATGTGCGCGCTGGCATGCTTTCACGCCTGAACACGCATTGCTGGGGTCATTCCGGAATTCGCCGCGAGGTCGTGGAAATCCAGATCGAGATGCTCAACCGCGGCGTCACTCCAGTGGTGTGCCAAAAGGGATCGGTGGGCGCGTGCGGAGATCTCTCCCCAATGGCGCAAATGGCCATCACGCTCATGGGCGAGGGCGAGGTGTTCTACAAGGGAAGTCGATTGCCGGCGAAAGAAGGTCTGGCAGCGGCTGGAATCGCGCCCATTGCGTTCCGCGAACGGGATGGCTTGGCCACCATCAATGGCTCCGATCTCACCACCGGCATGGGATGCCTCGAACTCTTCGATGCCGACCGATGGCTCAAGACGCAGGAGGTCTGCCTGGCGATGACTCTGGAAGCCCTCAACGCCAACATGGCCGCTTACGATCCGCGAATTCACACCGTGCGCGGTTATCCCGGAGCGCAGGCCTGCGCCGAGAACATCCGCCGGCTCACCGCAGGCTCCGAACTCCTCAAACGGCCCGGCAAGAAAGTACAGGACGCTTACTCGCTCCGTTCCAGCCCGCAAGTCATCGGCGCCGCCAAAGACGCATTCCAGTGGAGCCGGCACATGCTCGAGATCGAACTCAACCACGCCGCCGACAACCCCGTTTTCTTCCCGGACGAAGATCTGGTCCTCACCGGCGCCAACTTCCAAGGCACTCCGATGGCGTTTGCGCTCGAACTCGTCGGCATGTCGGTGACCACGGTGGCAGTTCTCTCCGAGCGCAGACTGAATCGGCTCCTGAATCCTCATCTGTCGATGGGGTTGCCTGCGTTCCTTACCAAAGGCGCCGGAATGTTCTCGGGCCTTATGCTCTCCCAGTACACCGCTGGAGCCTTGGTTTGCGAGAACCGTGTGCTGTGTCACCCCGCAGCAACCGGCTCGATTCCAGCCGCCGCCGACCAGGAAGACTTTGTTTCCATGAGCATGACTACGGCCATCAAGACGCGGCAGATTCTGGAGAACTCGTGGCACGTCGTCGCCATCGAGCTGATGGCGGCTGCTCAGGCCTTCGATCTGCGCGCGCCGGTCAAACCCTCGCCTGCCTCGGAGGCGGCTTACCAGGTTGTCCGCAGTCACGTGGAGAAACTTGAGCAGGACCGGCCACTCTTCGACGACATCAACACCCTCACCAGGGTGGCAAAGGACGGCAAGATACTGGAGGCTGCAGAAAAGGCTATCGGAAGACTCAATTGAGCACAGAAAATTTCAATCGCAACTCCGTTGTTGGCGACGACTGGCTGGAGCAGTTGGCTTCCACAGTTTCAAAGAAGGCGGAGGTTGGCAAAGCGGTTTAGGTTCTTAGCGAGTTAGGCGAGGTAAGACTGATCGGAGCAAAGCCTCCCGCGAGCGGCCGCGCTGGCCAGGCCATTGGCCTCAGTGTTGTGCTCGCGACGAACGTGGGAGATGGAAAAATCGAGAGACCGGGCCAATTTCCGGCAGATCCAATGCAGGGAATAGAGCTGCGGGCTGCGGCAACTGTACTCGCCCTTCATCTGCCTGACCACTACTTCGGAATCTGAAAACACGTGCAGCGTCCTGGCCTTGAGCCCTAGGGCACATTGCAGTGCCTCAAGCAGAGCAACGTACTCGGCGACATTATTGTCCTGATGTCCGATCCACTTCGCTATTCTGATTGTGCCGTCTGTGGCGCCGTCGATTACCACTCCAATACCAGATGAACCGGGATTCCCGAGAGAGCCGCCATCGACGTAGGCCACGAGATCTGACATTGTGCTGCTTCCACCATGCCTGACGTATTTTCCGGAGTCAAGATGCTTGCTTGGTTCCTGCACCCGGCTGCTGGCAGTCGCCCACGCCTTCGGGCGCCTGTGGACGTTCCTGTGGATAAATGGGAAAGAATTTAATCCCCCATTCATCAAGGGTTAACGATTCAATGGGTTGCGTTTCCAGGTTTTGATCCATCGCAGGAGGCCGATTGCACTGAAAAAGGGCATTGACAATTTTCCAGTAACTCTCTAAGGTGGCTGGCGTCGACGGCTGAAAGGGTTGGCTTAAATAAACCTTTGCCAGTCCGAAGTAAGCTGAGTGATCAGCCCGGCGGGGCAACCCGGCGGGCAGCCAGACCTGAAAAAACCGACGGCTCTGCGAGGAGGAGTTGGGGTTTGGGACCGCGAAAGCGGTGATCGCATCAAGGGCTGTGACGGTGCATGTCTCCACGCTATTGGCTCCCTCGCAGGAGCTGATGGCTAGAGCATAACCAATGTCACAGCCTTTACCTTTTCTAGCGCTCTTGTTGCCAACAAGAGTCTGGTCTTCCCACGAAGACATTCTTCCCCGCGCCCGCTTTTCAGCAGGAATTGCGAAGGACTATTGCAAGCGGCGCTACCCTAACGGCCTGAAGCAACACAGATATCCCCTGTGACCAAGATCACTCGTGGGCGCGGTGAAAGTCACTGCAAGGGGTTCATTTCCTGCGTAGCTTTAACCTAGGGGAACCCCCTATGAATCGCTTTGTCCGCACCCTGTTGCTGAGGACAAACAAGGTGTTAAGGGCCCAGGTGCCTCGCAAACTTGGCCCAAAACTGATTCTTTCGCTCACCGTATTGATCATTGCGATCAGTTGTGTCAGCGGATACTTCAACTTCCGCACCCAGAAGGAGCGTTTGGTAGAGACCATGATCCTGGGTGCGAATGAGCTTTCGCGCAGCATTACCGGCGCCGCCTGGCATGCCATGCTCGATGACGACCGCAAGGCAGCATACGAGATCATGCGCGGGATTGCCGACAAACAAGGGGTTGATCGGATCCGGATGTTCAACCGCGAGGGCAGGCTGATGTTCTCGACCGACGTGCGAGAGCAACCGGGTTTTACCAGCTCATCCAACGAAATCTGCATTAGTTGTCACGGTCAAGGACCCACTCAGAACAAGCCCGCTCATGACTCGCGCGTTCGTTATGCTACTTCGCCGGACGGTATCAAGACAATCAACATGGTGACACCCATCTACAACGAGCCTTCGTGCAGCAACGCCAGTTGCCATGCTCACCGCGCATCGACCAAGGTGCTTGGCGTTGTGGATATTGCTCTGCGGTTGGATCCCGTCCAGAAACAGACCAGGGCCATGATGCTGCAAGCCGTCATTTCAACTGCGCTTGAAGTGAGTATCGGAGCAGCCTTCGTCATCTTGTTCACGCGGCGCTTTGTAGCCAACCCGATTCGACAACTGATCGAGGGCACAAAGACCGTGAGCGCCATGGAACTGGACCGGCCTATCAGAATCACCCGTCGAAGCCAGGAACTCGATGAACTGGTGGACTCGTTCAACCTGATGCGCGAGCGCTTGAAGTTAGCTGTCGCCGAGTTGAACGAAATGCAGCAGACGCTGGAAATCAAGGTGGATGAGCGCACCCAACAACTGCAAGTTGCCCATCGCAAGCTCGTCCAATCCGATCGCCTTGGAACTCTCGGCCGGCTCGCGGCCAGTGTGGCTCACGAGATCAACAATCCCGTTTCTGGTGTACTCAACCTTTCCATGCTGCTCGAGCGCTTGATGGCCAATGGCGAGTACCCGCCTGGACGCGAAGCTGAATTCCGCAAATATCTTGGCCTAATTTCGTCAGAGACCGCCCGTGTCGGACGTATTGTCTCGGACCTGCTGGCATTTTCCCGCCGTTCCAGCCCGCAGCGGGCGCCTGCGGATCTGAATAAGCTGGTTCGCACCACGCTCGGCTTGGCCGGACACAAACTCAAGCTGGTCAACGCCGAAATTGTTCTGGAATTGCGGGACAATCTCCCACCGGTCGAGTGCGACGCGTCGCAAATGCAGCAAGTGATTCTGAATCTCGTCTTGAACGGCGCTCAGGCCATGCAGTCCCGCGGTGGTGGCAAACTTACCATCCGCACCAGCTTGCCGGCTGACGGGAACAGCGTGGAGCTTTGCGTTGGGGATACCGGCGAAGGCATCGCTCCGGAAAACCTTCCCAAGATCTTCGACCCTTTTTTTACTACCAAAGCCGATGGAAAGGGAGTCGGTCTGGGGCTGGCCGTGCTGTATGGGATCGTGAAGGCTCATGAAGGTGAAGTCGAGGTCACCAGCCAGCTGAACCAAGGCACAACATTCACGGTCACTCTCCCATTGAAATCGCGAAGCAGCGCGACCCAAGATAGAGAAGTGCAGGTACATGGCGTGTGAATGCTCTTTGTCTCGTGGCGATCGGGAGAGTGCCCGAAGGAGCGTTGGAATGGATCGAAAACGCAGCCGCCGAGTGGTTTCCCCTTCCCCTTCGGCGATTGCCTCCTTTATCGCTTCCGGAAGCCGCCTATGACAGAAAGCGAGGGCAATATCAGTCGGTAGAGATCATGAAGATGCTGGCTCAATATGCTCCGCCCGATGCCACCCGCGTTCTTGGGGTCACGGACGTGGACCTGGCGATTCCGATGCTCACTTTTCTGTTTGGACAGGCGCATCTTGATGGTCCCATCGCCGTCGTCTCGCTCTGCCGTTTGCACCAGGAGTTTTACGGGCTTCCCGCGGATGAAAGCCTGCTGCGAGAGCGTACCGTCAAGGAGGTACTGCACGAGTTGGGGCACACCTTCGGGCTTGCTCATTGTGCGGAGCCGAAGTGTGCGATGAGCCTCGCCACGCACATCGAGTTGGTCGATGCCAAAGCGGAACAATACTGTGCGCGCTGCGGACTGCGTTTGGTGCAGCGGTTTACTTCGCAAGGAGGAGTATGAAGAAGAGTTGGCCAATCCTGGTCGTGGACGACGAAGAGGTGATGTGTGAGTCGATGGCTGCTTGGTTGCGCGAAGATGGCTACCACGTCGACACCGCGTCCAATGGACAGAAGGCGCTTGAGCTCGCCCAATCGACGGATTACGCCATCTGCTTTATCGATTTGAAGATGCCAGGCGGCATGGATGGGATCGAGACCATGATGGAGACCCATCGCATTCGCCCGGAAGCGTCCGTCATCATCATCACCGCTTACGCGACCGTCGATACCGCCATTCAGGCCATGAAAGAAGGGGCGCAGGAATACATCGTCAAACCCTGTAATCCACAGGAAATCTCGATGCTGGTCTCGCGCATCCTGAAGCTCAAGAAGTTACAGAGCGAAAATGCGATTCTGCGCAAGAAGCTCAGCCGTCAATATCGCCACCGCGACATCATCACCAAGAATCCGCGCATGGAAGAGATTCTGGCCTTGACGCGGGACATCGCCAGCCTGCGCAGCACGGCGCTGATTCGGGGCGAAAGCGGTACGGGCAAGGAACTGGTGGCGCGAGCCATCCACTTCTCCGGCAACCGCGCCGAAAAGCCATTCATTGCCGTGAGCTGTGCCGCGCTCACCGAAACCTTGCTCGAGAGCGAGTTGTTCGGCTATGAAAAGGGCGCCTTCACCGGCGCCGCCGCGCAAGCGAAAGGCAAATTTGAACTGGCGGACGGAGGCACGATCCTCCTCGATGAAATCGGCGATATCTCGCCCAAACTCCAGGCCGACCTGCTGCGGGTTTTGCAGGAGCGCCGCTTCTACCGCGTCGGAGGAAATGAAGAAGTGGAGGTCGATGTGCGGATCATTGCCGCGACCAACAAGAACCTTGCCGAGGAGGTCAAGCAGGGGAGGTTCCGTGAGGATTTGTACTATCGCCTCAACGTGATTGAGATTCGCATTCCGCCGCTGCGCGAACGGCGCGAGGATATTCCTTTGTTGGCGGAACACTTCGTGCAGCACATCTCCTGCGAACTGGGCAAGGATATCACTGGCATTTCTGCGGCAGCTTTGAAGCTGCTCATTGCCTACGATTGGCCGGGCAATGTCCGTGAGTTGGAAAACGTAATCGAGCGCGCCATTGTGACCTGTCACAACGGCACGCTCGACGAGCAGGATTTCTCATGGCTCCAGCGGCGCCCCGCGTTGCTGCAGAATTGGGAAGTCCCCGATGTTCCTCTCGACGAACTGGAACGCCAGGCGATTATTGCCGCACTGGAGCGGAAACACGGCAACGTCAAAGAGGCGTCCGCTGCCTTGGGCATCGATCGCTCGACGCTCTACGACAAGCTCAAGCACTACGAGATCTCGCACTGAGCCTGCGGCGCAACGGACAGCGAAAAATGCCGTGATGTCCGGGGTGAGCGGCGGTCTGTCAGGGAAACTGCTTCCAGCGAACTTGCTCCGGCGATCTGGCAAAAAATATTTCTTAGACCGAGTTATCTGGGGGTAGCCTCCGACTCGGTGTTTCTGCGTAAGTTTACTGACTAATTACCCCACCCCCCCCCCCCCCTGGTCTATAAGAATCAGATGGTTAGAGGGAAATTTTCGGTCCGGTCTTTGAAAAGAAAGGACTTATATCAAAGTATTCCGGAATAAGGACTTAGCTGGCAGAGAGCGTTGTACCCCCGGTGCGGTCACGATGGATTTGTCAAGTAGCTATCGCAGAGGCAAATAAGGGCCGATTCTGCGCGCGCCTGGGCGCTTCGTCAGTTAGTTACTAATATCCATTATAACTCCGTGTGTCAAGGGATGACCGATCTCTCACAGGAGGACGCGCGGCCCAAGCCTAGGCTGCTGACTAAGACGCTCTAATGCTTCAGTCCAGACAACGCTCTATCGCGGCTCACTCATTACTGTCCACGAGAGTAATCGCCTGTTAACATCAGTCATCGCGTTCCCACCTTCCGCGTGATGCAAAGAGAAGCCGCCCAGACATCGGGCGGCTTGGGCGAACTCGCAGTGATTGGTGCTTAGGACACCGTGAATGTTCCCTTGCTAGCGCTTCCTCCCGGCGTCGTGACTGCAATGTTTCCAGTCTTGGCCCGCCGCCGCCCGCGCCTCTTGGCTACTCCCTTACCGCCGCCCGCGATCTATCCCGCTTTCTCTAATCGGTCAGCCGCTTTCCTCAATTTTTCGGCGGTCATGGTCCTCAGCTTTGCCTCAGATTCTTTGTAGTGTTCTCGTATATCGGTGATTCGTGCGTCTATGGTTGCCTTGGTATCATGACCAGACTTGGCAGCTTTCTCTTGCAAGGCCTTCACCTTGGCATCGGTCTCACTCTTGAGTTGTTCTGACCTCTGTTTCGCCTGTTCCATCTTGTCTTGCAGCTTTTTATTGAGTTCGTCGATCTTGGCTTGGATCTTAGCCTTGCGTTCGGCCGCTGCCTGAGCCTGCTCGGCCTTTAATTGGTCAATCTCCGATCTGAGTGCAGCCGCCTCTCTGGCCCGTTGCTCCTCTTCGAAGTGCTGCTTCGCTGTGCGAAGCACGACGCCACCTACTGCTTCCATTCTGGTGTCCACGGGCGTCACCCACTCCTCGCTGACGTCAGCAAGCACCGCGAACTTGCCGGGCGTAATGGCCTTTGAAACATTATCGAGAAAATCTGTGTTGACGCCAGCCACATACATGTCGTCGATGAAGCCGGCCGTCGCTCCAATTGTGGCACCAACAAATAAGCCGACGGGTCCCCCGAGCAGTCCGATGAGGCTGCCGATCGCCGTCCCTCCGATGGTGCGGATTGGGAAATCGCCTTCCGCCCGCTTTACCGTCACGGTTCCATCGACATTTTTCTGGATCACCGATTCAGCGTGAATCGTAATGCTTCCTTCGCCGTCAAGTTGGCTGAGAGCACGAGATCCTTCATATGCTTTCGATTCATCGTTAAACACTACAACCAGCATTCTTTCCATGAGAGTTCTCCTGTTTGGCGAGCTTTATGCAGCTTTGGTTTTATAGGCCGTGAGCTTGGGCACGCTATGGATTGCCGTGGACCATCGATCATCGTCGGTCGATCAAAGGCTACCGGCATTCTGATCTCGAACTCCAAGGCCCAAACTGCGAATCGTCACTGACAAACAATTGCTAAAGGGGCCGACGTTCAAAAAAATCTCGCCTCAGGGGGTGTTGCGTCCAACGGGCGGGAACTGCTCTTCGGAGAGGCGAAACGACTGTCGCCAACAAGTTTACTCCTTCGGCTAATCTCCGCAATAGGCAGGCATCACCGTTCGATGTGATGTGATTCCGCACGCTGCCTCGCCCATTGACGGAAAATCGCGATTACGCTCATGGACCGGATGACCGGGAAGGGTACGCTTTCAGGCGTGCCGTCAAGTGGCCAGCACTTTAGCCTAAGGAGCGCTTCTCGCATCCTCGGCTGAGTTTCCGCAGGCGGCCAAGCGCCTAGGCCCTAAGTTTCCAGAAATGTGTCCGCGAGGACGGTGCCCCAGTCGGCTTGCGGAATGGCGTCCATCAGGCCAGGCATCAGCACTCCGCCGTCTGCCAGGCTGGGTGCAGTGTTTGGCGCCCGGAGTTGCAGTTGCAACCGCTCCAATTCCCGAGACAGCCACCCGTGCACTTCGGCTCCTCGTAGAAGATGACGCAGCGTTGCCGGGTCGTTTGGATTCAGCCGTGGACACAGCTTCAGATACCAGCCTTCTTTCGGGCCTCCGATGCCAACCACCGTCCCCTCAATGGGCGCTCGAACCCGAATCTCATTTCCGTTCTTCTTCATGCGCCAGGCGGTTCCATTGACCTCGATTTCACTGCCTATCTCGGGCATCGCGATGGAATCGGGACTGCCGATCAGATGCTCAGCCAATTCATCGGGGCCGATGGTGAGCGTGCCGTCTTCTTCCGGCCTCACCCAGGTGTGGCCACGGTGGTAGAAGCGGTCCTCTGAATAATCGATCCCCAGGTCGTGCACGATTCCTCTCGCCGGCAGCACCGCGAACTGTGAGTACTTGCCGCACTCGCGGCAATCGAAGGCGTTGTCGCACATTCTGGAAATCACTCTGCCCGCGAGTTCATGGCGGCACCGGCGTTCAGTCACCGGCAACTCCGCAAAGTCCGACTTCCAGCACATCTCGATGGCTCGATGGGTGCGGAAGTCGCGGACAGTGCGCCACACCGCGGAGACAACTGTCGTCAGAATGGTCAGTGCCACGGCAAAGAACAGAGACAGAAACAGGATGTGGCCAAAACTCCAATGAAATCCATCAACTCCCGGAAACATGCGTGTTATCTCCTTTAGACTGCGCAAACAACGGCAGGTAGCGATACGACAAGGAGTAGACAATTACTCCATATCCAATCACGCCACCGAAGCTGGCTACCTCTTGCCAACTAGGCGTGTAGTGCAAGAATTCGTCGAAAGCCAAAGTCGGCAAAGCCAGGGTTTGCACGGTGAGAACGAAGCGGTTCAGCAGCACGCCCGCACAAGCCAGCGCTGCCGCGCTCAGAAGCAATCCGCGCCGCTTTGCGGAGCGGCGGTAGGTGAGCAGAAACGCCGGCAACAGGCCAAACACAACAATCTCCAAAAACAAGATCGGCAGGCCAAATGGTTTGTAGTTGTAATACTGCCACGGAGCAAAGCCCACCGACGGCGAAGTGATGTTCAACCATATCAGCGTGTCAATCGACTTGGCTGCGACGTAGATCGCGAGAAGCACGCCGGAAATAAATCCCAGGCGCTGGAACAGTTCCCGCGGTACCAGCCGCCGTCCGGTCACCTTCTCGACGGCTGCCGTCACCAGGATCAGAAAGCTTGGTCCCGAAGCGATTGCCGACAAAATGAACAAGAAGAATGTTGAAGGCCAGATGAGAAATCCTTCCCGGAAAGCGAAGGGACGGCCGCGCAACACTCCATAAAGTCCGCCCAGCGATCCCTGGTGAAAGAACGAGAGCAACGTTCCCACGCCTGCGAGCACCGGCACCAGCTTGTGGAGCTGATGTTCAAAGACCAGGAACGATGGCAGCTTGCGCAACTGGCGGTTGCGCAGCAGGATGGGTACGTATTCCAGGCTGAGCACCAGCAAATAACAGGAAATGCAGAAAGTGACCTCGGTGAGCATCGAGTGCGCATTCGGATGCCAGAAGGTGAACCACGCGCGCAGTGGCTGCCCCACGTCCACCATCAATACGGCAACCGCACCGCTGTAACAGATGAAGCCCAGAACGACGGCGCTGTTCAGGATCGGCTGGAGCTCGGTACGCTTCAGAATGTAAACCAGAAATCCCGTGAAGAACGCACCCGCGCCCAGCGCAATGATCCCGAGATCGAGGAAGATCCACAGGCCGAAGGCGAAGCGATTGTCCAAGTTCGTCTGGTTCAGCCCGTAGTACAGGCACAGCCCAGCCGCATAGATCCCGAGCGCGAGCACAACCGCCCAGGGAGCCAGCCAGAGCAGAAATTGCGGGAGCGGGGTTCGCTCCGCGCCTCGGGCGATCCAGCGGCTGTCTGCCATGGCGGAGCTAGCCATGTTTCACCTCCGGACCGCGCCCGGATTTGGACTCTGCCAGCTCTCTCACCCATGCCTCCTTGGACTTGTAATAAAGCTTCGGCTCGGTGTCCAGGCGTGCCAGCATCCGGAATGCGTCCGGGGAATGTGCGTCGCGAGAGACAGGATCGTTCTCGTCCGCCAAATTACCGAAGCGGATTGCCTCGGTCGGGCAAGCCTCCACGCAAGCTGGGATGTAATCGGCAGGATCGATTTCCCGCTTTCCCGCGGCCGCAGCCTTCGCTCTTGCGGAATGCAAGCGCGCGTGGCACATATTGCACTTCTCCACGACACCGCGCATCCGCGCCGCAACTCCGGGATTCAGGCTCTTCTCCATTCCCGCAGGCCACGCCGGATCCCACCAGTTGAAGTAGCGCGCGTGATAAGGACACGCGGTCATGCAATAGCGGCATCCCAGGCAGCGCTGCGGCATTTGCATCACAATGCCGGTGGCCTTATCTACTTCGACGGCTTGCTGCGGGCACACGCTCACACACGGCGTCTCATGCTCGCAGTGCATGCACATGATCGGGATGAACACCTCGCGCCGTGCTGCTCCCTCCATTCCATTCGACACCTGGCGCACCAACATCGAGGTCAGCCCGGTTCGAGGAGTCGCTTGGGGAAGGGGCGGCGCATTGTTCTCGGCCGCGCATGCCACCATGCATGCGCCACAACCCGTGCAGCGATCCAGGTCGATCACCATGCCGTAACGGGCGCTCATAAGTTCCTCCGTTCCGGCGCTTCGCGTAAGCTGGACTCCTGGCAGAGTTTCGAGACCAACGGAGGCAAAACCGGCGCCAGCCACGTTCTTGACCAGTTCACGCTTGGCCGGTTCACGGCGCGCGCGGAACTGCCGGTCGCGGGCCATTCCTTCAACTCGCATCGAAAGTCGCCGGAACGCGGCGGCTCGCCGATCCAGGCCGCTCCCTTCCAGAGTTCCTCTTCCAGCTTCTGAACGGATGCGAACTTTGCGACTGGTGTCGCTTCCTGTCCGTGCAGAGTTCCCGCGCGCCCACGGAAGAGATCGTCGCAACGGGTGTGAATGATTTTCTCCACCGTGATCGAAGCGGGATCGATGCTGCCAAGGAACTGTGCGGCACTCTGCACTTCCGGCGGCGCCTTCACCAGGCTGGGAGCTACCGCATAGGTCTCAATCGCCGACGCGGGTGCGGTGGGGACATCGGTCAACTCTTCCAAAAAGCCCGGCGCCGGCAAAAGCCAATCGGCTTTGCTCGATCCTCCATCCCAGGCGGCGAAGCGGAAGACCTCGGCATCTGTCTTTGGCGTAAAGTCCCAGGGGACGGTGGAATCGATCAGCACCGCGCGCGCAGAGTCGATGACGCCCTCGGCGGAAGCATACGGCTCGGCATGTTTCGATCTCCTCACGATGCCGCCGCGCGCTCCGGCAGCGCCCAGCACCACATTCAATGCCGCAATCGCCGGATTGCCGTCGTTCGCGATCACAACCACCGGAGGCCGCGCGACCATCGTCCGCGCCAGATCGAGGATTGCGTCAGTGCTGAGCCCGGTCTGCTCGGCAGCATCAGCGAGGGTTAGGGGCGGCATCGGGCCACGTGCAGAAACAGAGACAAGGTGCTCGTCGAGCAGCGCGCGCGCCAGCCCCGCAGCCAAAGCGCCCTCAGAGCCTGCACGAACGGGCACCCACTGCCACGCCCGCGCGGCGGTCCTCGAAAGTGAAGTTCCGGAAAGCGAGGCTTCCACTTGAATCAGACGCAGTTGCGGGTCCGCCGAGCCCGCCGCTCGCTCCGCCCACAATCGAGTGAACCGTCCGGGACTTCCCCAGCCATCCAGCAACGGCGCGCCAAAGCTCACGATGGTCTGCGCGTTCTCCAAATCGTAACCCAACGCCGCCGCATGTACGCCGCTCCAGATTTCGTAGGGCGCCAGAGCCTGAGTTTCCGGGCCAAGTGCCACGCGATAGCTGCCGTCCCGCTTTTGAACAAAAGTCTTCATCACGGACGAAGCCGCACGCCCCGGCTGGCCATCTACGATCGCGATTCGGCCCTCACTGCATGCTTTGGTAAAGGCCGCCCGTGCTTCTCCCCAGGACGAGGAGTTTGCCCGATGACGCACCGTGCGCAACCGTTGCGGATGCCAGTTCAGTTGATGCGCGCCGAAGCCGAGGGGGCACAAGGCTCCACGGCTAATGGGATGACTGCTCACGCCAGCAACACCTACGGGCCATCCTGCGGCCATCCGCACCCGCATTCCGCATCCATTGGGGCACAAGGTACAGAACGACTGCTTCACTTCGACCGGGCCGCATGCGGGCTGCGGAATCCATGGCCAGTTCTGGCTCCAGATGGAAACGTCATCCAGCAGCTTCCAGGGCACCGGTGTGACCACCAGACCCGCCGTCCCAGCCGCGCCCAATAACAGCAGATCTCGTCGTGTGACCTTCATGCTCCTCCTTCACTTATGGCAACCGAGGCAGCCCGCCTCGACGTTGCGCCGGCGATGGCAATCTTCGCAGTCGCTCATCTTCATGCCGTCGCCCGACGCGCGCCGCAGGCGCGACATCGAGTGCCCCCAAATATCGCGGCTGTACCCGCTGATGCGGTTCTGCTCATAAACTCGCACCTCGTCGGTCTCGCCATACGTCCCATGGCATTCGGCACAGGCCAAAGCGCCGCGCTTCACATGGACCGCGTGCGAAAACCAGACGTTCGCCGGCTGCCGCGCGTATACCAGCCACGGGGTCTCCTGTCCCGGCTTGATGTAGTTGTCTACGAGGATGGCTTCGGCCTTGCTCGTTCCCATCTTCTCGGAATGGCAGCCTGCGCAAGTCTCCATCGGAGGAATCCCGGCAAACGTGCCGTCATCGCGAAGAGCATGGCACTGACTGCACTCCGCGACACCGGATTTTTCCGCGTGCGTCTTGTGTCGAAACTCGAGGGGCTGATGCCGTTGCACGTAGAGCGCGCGCGGAAACGCAACCCAGCCGGCCAAAAGCGCGATCGCAAACCCAAGTCCGAGAACAACAGTGGTCCGTGCCGTAGTCATTCCTCCACCGTCCAGCCTTTCGTGGAAAAGAAATGCTGGAGCAAACACACCAGATGCTGCCGCGATAACAATTGAGCCACTCCGCGTACTGGCAATCCGCCATCGCAGTCCACGGCATGGGTTTCGTGGACTTCGCGCGCCAGCCGCTCCAGTTCCTCAGCCTGCCAGGCCGCGGCTTGCGGCCCGGAGATGAGCCCGGCGCGGGTCCGGCCCGGCAGCTCCCAGCCTTCGAACAACCATCCTGCGCCGTAAGGGTCGGCAGTCAACCTCGCCGGATCGCTGTGCACGCGGCTGTTCACTTTCTCGATCAGCAACGGGTTCGGGAAACTCATCGGCCATTCCACTCCATTGATGGTAAGCGTCAGAGCGGGACAATGGCTTCCGTGCGGCGTTACGAAGGTTACGCCGTCCACGCTCCCGGTCACGTTGGACAGGAACCCATCGACGCCGATATGGCACAACCCGGATTCCTCCGTGTCCAACCAGAAATGGTTCGGGGTGTATTGCAGATGTGCCGGCGGAGTGGTCGCGTGTGGCCGCGCCAGCGACAAATAGGAATCGCAATAGCGGTAGCTGTTGCTTGCGCAACTCGAGAGTTGCGAGTCGCTGAAGGGCACCAGCTTCGCAACCGAAACGGCGCCACAATACTGCACGCGAACTTCCTCCAGATGCGGGCAGCGTTCCAGTTGTACCTCGTCCTTGGCCGCCAATTCGCACTGCCGGTATTCCGGTGAGGCGCAACGGCCGCCGCCGGCCGCCACACCAGGCCCGTCGAGGATCAACTTCTGCACGGGCGCAGCATGGCAGTATCGCGCTCGGCCTTCTCTAAGAAACGGGCACGTCATGACTCACTTCCGCCGCGGTTTCTTTTCTGAAGACTCGGCCTCCGAAGGATCGACTTTCTCGCCTCCGTCCGCCATTGTGAGCCCCAACCCCGGTACGGATAAAGTGTGCAAGTCCGCGCGCGACATCGCCCACAGTTCCGCGTCAAGGGTTCCCGCCGCACGCGCCTTGTGCGTCCTTCGTTCCCACAACTCCCATCCCACCGCGCCAGTTACCACCAGCGCCGCCAAAAGTGTGACCGCGACTAACGCGAGGTTCATTACTTGGAGCCAAAATGTCCAATCGTTTGCCATTGTAGATCGACCTCCTTGCCGCTAAGCGGCTACGCCAATGAAGTAGCAATCCAGATGCCACTGAGCAAATACAACAACTTACGAGTAGCCTGCTTCGTTCCGTGTCGGCATTTCCGGCATCTGAGTAGGTTTTCCCGACAGTTCTGGCCCCGGACACTACGACGACGCCAGACCTTCCCCATCAATGCTTGTGCTCGCGAAACACTCGAAGTCGAAACTTCACGGCGGTCGGCATTTTCCTTCGCGGCCCAGGTCGGTCCTGGGTATTGCCCTGGAAGAGCTAAGCTGAACAACTGGAGAGGCTGCGATTCGATTCCAGCCGGGTGCGCGCGAAAAGAAAAGGGGCGCGGAACCTTTCCGCACCCCGAATTACAAATCAGCCCAACTTCAAGAACGTCTCTTATTGCACGATCAGCGATACGGTCGGCTGGCCATTGGCGGGGGGTACGCCGGCTTCGTTCGCTGTCACGGTGACGGTATACGTTCCCGGTACGGTTGTGGGTGTGATCGTTACCGTGGAGGTTGCGGTCTTGGTCGAGTCGGCAGCGGAAGTCGCCGTGATGGTCACGCTTCCCGGGAGACCCACGGCCGCCGTGGGAGCCGTGTAGGCGCCGGTCGAGCCGGTCGAGGTGGCTGTCGGCGCGATCGATCCGCAAGAGCTCGGGGTGCCTGTGCACGGCACCGCGCTGCTCAAGGTCCAGTTCACACCCACATTGCTGGTGTTGGTGACCGTTGCCGTAAACGACGCCGTTTGAGCCGGCCAGCCGTCGCCTGTGGGACCGCTCGCCCACACAGTCGATCCGGCGGGAGTTACGCTAATGCCGACCACCGGCGGCGGCGTGCTGCTGCCTCCGCAGGCAACCAGAAGCCCGAGGAACATCAGCGAGACGCACAAGCCGGCAATCGCGGAGTGCTTCGACACCTTCCGTCCGGCGAAGCCGGCCATCACAATACCCGCAAGCGGCAGCGCCAGTGGGAGCCACGGGGAACGATTGTCGGCTCGGTGCCGCAGTTGCGATCCCGTCCCGGTGTTCGGGCCGGCGGTCTTTATGGTCATTGTGACCGTTGATGTGCCAGATCCGGCCGGGATGGTTGCGGTCCCAGACTGGGGCGGGCCGCCATTCACACTATAGGAGCAAACGCTGCTCGTCAGGGTTGGGTCGGTCGGGGAGAAAGAACACGCAATATTCACCGCGTCGGCGAAGGTGGACCCGGAGGTGGGTGTGGCGAGAAAGGTATAAGTCAGGGTCGTCTGACCCGCCAAGGCTGTATGCGAAGCGCTCCCGGTGTTAGTGAAGGTGAAGGTGGCGGCGATAATCTGACTCAGAATTGCCGAGGTGCTGCCGGCGTTCTTCGTGTCTCCACCATAGACGGCAGTGATCGAATGCGTACCAACCGTGAGGGTGGAAGTTGCGAAGGCTGCCGTCGCCTGAGTGGCGTTTAGCCCACTCAGCGGAGCAGTACCCAGAGACGTATTGCCATCGTAGAAGGTCACGTTGCTAGTGGGCGTGCTGGAACACGAGGTGGTAACGGTCGCAGTGAAGGTTACCGTGGCGCCCTGATTCGCCGGGTTCTGGCTGGAAGTGACGGTGGTGGTTGTCGGCGCGAGGGCGTCCGGCCAGTTGGCCGCCAGATTGCAGGCGTTCACTGACCCGATTCCGGTCGCGAAGTCCCAGCCCGTTTGCGTGCCGTAAGCTGGCTGATACGCACTGTCGGAAGTGGAGAGCACGCCGTATGTGGCCGAATCCAGGTAGCAGTCGTACGTGCCTTGGCAAACCACGTCCATGTCGCCCTGCGTCACGTCATAGAAAATGCACGAACTGCCGGCCGCAAGACCGAGGGTTGAATTGCAGGAACTGTCGCCGCTTGCGCCATACTCGGCGGCCGCCAGTTGGTAATAGATCGGATTCACAGGGCCTTGGCGCCCGCCGGCGTTCTGGTTCACCAGGGCCTGAATGCCGGCCATGATGGGTGAGGAGAACGACGTGCCTCCCCCTCCAGCCCAGGTATCGGGCGCGCCGGTGCAGGGAGTGCCTCCGTTATCAGGGTCGCTGTAGCAGAATGGATAATAGTGATCCCAAACTCCGTTAGCGGCAAAGAGCGACACATCGGGGAGATCGCGCACACTGTCGCTGGGATTTCCGACCAGCGATTGCCAAGTCGGCTTGGCATACCCTGCGCAGGTCCCACCTACTACGCCAGACACGGATGGCGATCCTGTCGCGCAGCCGCTCGGTCCGCCGCTGCCCGCTGTCGGCGTCAAACCGGGTGCTCCGGCCTCAATGTTGCAAAAGCCGCTCGTTCCATAAGTTACTGTGCCAGGGCCTACGACGTACGTTGCGATCAGCACGCTGCCGCAGGAATCGTTCCAGGGAATCTCCGGAACATAGGACAGGGCGGATTCATAGGTTGACGAGTTGGTGGCACCCCAGTACGTGCTGTTAGTGCCGGCATAGGTATCGCCGAAATCCGTCCCACCCACGGCTACATTATAAGGAGTCGATGCAAAACCGCTGACTCCGATACCAAACGTGTCAATAGATTCGGGTGGAATTGTGTCTTCGCTGCAGCCCGCCGCGCCCTCATCGCCCGCGGAAACGAAGACCGACACGCCTTCCGTGACCGCCTGCTGATAAGCGTTGCTGTAGGCGAGATCGGCTGAGGCGCCGTTGAAGGCTTCGCACTCGCCATAGCTCACGCTCATGATCGCTGGTGGCGTGCTGCTTTCATTCAAAAGGTTTTGTATGGCGATCAAGCCGCCAAAGGTTGCCGTGTCACTGCACGAAGCCAGTACGATGGCGGCGCTGGGTGCGGCCGCGCTGGCATATTCGGCATCCAGGATCGCTTCATCGTCGTCGCCGTTGTATCCCGGGTCGGTGCAGTTAGTGGGGCCACTCGGCGGAGCCGGATGGATTTGCGTGAACGAGCCGCCCGTGAATGACGAAAGGCCGAATGTCGATCGGAACGTATCCCAATCGGCGGTGTACGGCTGGGTCGGGCTGCTGTAGACATCCGTGTCTTCGACCACCACAATCGTTTGGCCTTGTCCTGAAATGCTGGCGCTAAAAAGTGGATTCAGATTGTAGATCGTCGCCAGGTCGGCTGGAACCACCAAATAACATGTCCCAAAGTCGCAATTGTCGCCATCAGTGTAGTTCGCCCGCCGCTTGTAATTGGTATGAGGCTTGAAGTCGTGCAAAGACACCACTCCCACGACGGCCGGCGCCAGGGCGACCGGAATCTGCGGATCGCTCATGTTGGCGATGTGCTTCACGCCCTTCACGTCCAATTGGTGAATTTCGGTGTGGAAGGCCGATCGCACTTGACCCGCCGTCCCGGAAAAATCGATGAGCAGCCGGTTCTCGTAAACCACATTGACCTTGAACCCCTGCGACTCCAACCAACGCGTAATCGCGTCGAGATCATGGGTCGCTAACCCGAATCTCTCCCCGTATTGCTTCGCCGTGAGCCAGTGATGGAAGTTCGGCGAGGACGGGACCTGAAGTTCCTCGATGAACTGGCGCAGCTCCCGCTCCTGTTGCGGCGACCGCTTCAACTGGAGCAGCATGTGCTCCATCGAAAGATCGTCAGCCACCAACCCGCGGTCATTCTGCTTATTCGCCTCCGGCCGTGTGTTGCCCGCGAGAGTGACCAATTTGCTTTCGTCCACATTCTGGGTAATCAGAACCGGAGGGCCATTTTGGGCTTGCGCCATGGGACCAACGAGGAGAATAAGAGAAGCCAGAACAGCCAGCAGACAGACTGCGAGACACACTTTACTGCGAAGCATAGGTGATCCTTTCGGTAGGGGACTGCATGCGCTCAACGCCGATAGTGGACGTCGCATGGTCGCTCCGCGCCACAGCAGATTCGTTGGGAACTCTGAAACATTATCTACGCTTTCTCCACGTCTGATCAAGTTATTCCGCGCGGGGTTGTATGACTGGGAACTGTTCGTTGGTTTTTTTTGACCCGGCTCACGGCGAATCTGCTTCGGCGGTCGGCGGACGAGAGTGTCCACCCCACACGGGTCAGACTTCGGCCAGTTCCTCTTCCAGCAGCTGCTTGTTATAGAGATCGGTGTAATAACCGTTGCGGGCAATGAGTTGGTCGTGGGTGCCTTGTTCTACGATGCGTCCCTGGTGGAGGACGGCGATGGAGTCGGCGTTGCGGACAGTGGAAACGCGGTGGGAGATGAAGATGGTGGTGCGTCCGCGCATGATTTCGCGGAGATGGTTGAGGATTTTATCTTCGGTGTGGGTGTCGACGCTGGAGAGGGCGTCGTCGAGGATGAGGATGCGCGGGCTGCGGAGCAGGGCGCGGGCAATGGCGGTGCGCTGCTTCTGGCCTCCGGAGAGCGTGATGCCGCGTTCGCCGACGGTGGTGTTGTAGCCTTCGGGGAAACTTTCGATGTCCTGGGCGATGTTGGCGGCCTCGGCGGCGGCTTTGATGTCATCGAGCGGGATGTCGCCATCTTCCCGCGATACGCCGAAGGCGATGTTTTCGCGGATGGTGTCGCTGAAGAGGAACGTTTCTTGCGGAACGAATCCGATGTGGCGGCGCAGGGAGTCGAGAGGGAATTGGCGGACGGGGCGGCCGTCGATGAGAACGGCGCCGGGCGCGGCGTCGTAGATGCGTGGGATCAGGTTGACAAGCGTCGTTTTGCCGGAGCCGGTGGGCCCGACAATGGCCAGGCTGGAGCCGGCGGGGATGCGCAGGTTGATGTCTTTAAGAACAGAAGTGCCGTTGTAAGCGAAGTTGAGATTGCAGAATTCGATTTCGCCAAGGAAATCGGGTGATCGGGCGATCGGGTCATCGGGTGAAACTGATCGGGTCATCGGGTGATCGGGTGATCGGGTGATCGGAACCGATTGCACGATCTGCTCCGATTGTGCGAGCGAAGATTGGTCTTCCGATGGCCCGATGACCCGATGACCCGATGGCCCGATTTCGTCTTTAATCTCGGGCTGCTGGGACAGGATTTCCTGAATGCGCACCATGGACGCGGTTCCGCGTTGGAAGATGTTGATGACCCATCCGAGGGCGATGACCGGCCACATCAAAAGCGCCAGGTAGGTGTTGAAGGCGACGAACCCGCCAATATCCAGGCGACCTAGCAGCACCTGGCGTCCACCTACCCAGAGCACGATCACGATGCCTATGCCGAGCATCAGTTCTAGTGTCGGCCAGAGCATTCCCATCAAGCGGACCAGTTTGAGGCTGCGGCGGATGTATTCCTGGTTGGCGCCTTCGAAGGCGGCGATCTCGGCCTGCTCCTGCACATAGGCGCGGATGACGCGGGCGCCAGAAAAGTTTTCCTGGGCGCGGGCCGAGATGTCGGAGAACATGGCTTGAATGCGTTCGAAGCGCTCGTGAATCTGGCGGCCTAAATATTGAATCAAGATGCTGGCGGCTGGCAGCGGCAGAAACGCGCAGAGGATCAGCATGGGGCTAATCTTGAACATGTACGGCACGGCCATCGCGGTAAAGACGATGGTGTTGGCCGAGTACATAATGGCCGGGCCGAGCAACATGCGGACCGCATTGAGGTCGTTGGTGGCGCGGGCCATAATGTCGCCGGTTCGGTTGCGCTGGTAATAGGAGTACGAGAGACGCTCAAGGTGCGCGAACAGATCGTTGCGCAGGTCGAACTCGATGTCGCGCGAGATGCCGATGACCACCCAGCGCGTCAGAAACTGGAATACCCCTTTGGCGAGCGCGATGGCGACGATGAGTAGTGAGTAGGTGAGAAGTTTTTCGCGGGTCACTCCGGAGTAGAGATCGTTGGTGGCGTGCCGCAGCACCTGCGGGAACTGGACCGCGATCGCGTTAGTGAGTAAGACGCAGATGCCGCCCCAGACGAGACCGCTGCGGTAGCGCTTCAGATAGGGAACGAGGGGGCGTAGGTTCTTCGGCACCATGATGTGTCAGACCCTGACGTTCTTGTAGATGAAATTGTAGCAGCCGTGGGTGCGGATTTTCGGAGCGAGGGTGCGATGGCAACGAAGATGGCAGTGACCAGCAACGCGGCCCACAGCGAGAGCATGCCGGCGGCGAACATCAATCCCGAGTAGAGCAGGTCGGCGCGTTCCATTCGGCTCCTCCAGTTCTTGAAAAAGCCGGGCGAGGACGGGGGTTGGAGGTCCCGTTCCCACCCGGGAAGGAGAGAGACTTTAGTTAGAGACGCGGCTTGCCGCGTCTCCGGCCACCTCAAACAACGAGACGGGGCAAGCCCCGTCTCTACAGAAAGAGTTAGTCCGCGGGCGGAGGCGGCCCGTGCTGTTTCATGCGTGCCTCGCGATTGGCCTCGATCTGAGCCAGTTTGGCTTTCTGATCGGCGGTCAGGATTTGCATTATCTCGGACTTGATGCGGGCGTGCTCGACCTGGAGTTCGATCATGGTCTGCGAGTTCTGCGTGGCCAGGGCGCGCGTCTTAGTTTCGTCGAAGGGACCGCTGGCCTCAAGCGCCTTCATGGCATCGTGGTTCTGGCGCATCTGCTGTATTAAAGGCTGCAGCGCCGGCTTCTCTTTTGCCCAGATCGCCTTGACCTGGCTCTGTTGATCGCTGGTCAGATCGAGCTGCTTGAGCATGCGGTGGAAGTCGCCGCCGGGCCCGCCAAAACCGTGCCTTCCTTGTGCAATCACGGCTGTTGCCGCCAGCAGCACAGCCGCGGCGATGGTGAGAATGCGAATACGAGTCAATTTCATTGGAACTCCTTTTGACTTGCGTTGGATCTCATGGGGGTCCGGGGGCAGCCCGGGCGTCTCATGTAAATAAGAACACCATTAAGGAAAATATGCGGTAAAGAGTCGGTCAAGCGCGGTAAAGTTTTGTAAAGCAATCGGGCCATCGGGTGATCGGGTCATCGGGTGATCTAAAGTCAAAAGCCTCCGACCTGCTATCACCCGATCGCCTTGGGAGATTGCACATGGAACAGAATCTCAGCAAACAGGAAGAGCTGCGGAATCGGACCAAGCGATTTGCGCTTCGGATTATCCGATTGTTCCGGCGCTTGCCCCGGACTGCGGAGGCCCAGGTTTTGGGCAAACAGCTTTTGCGCTCGGGAACCTCGATCGGAGCAAACTATCGGGCAGCGGGACGTGCGAGGTCGAAAGCGGAGTTCGTTTCGAAAATGGGGATTGTCGTTGAAGAGGCGGACGAGGCCGTTTTCTGGATTGAATGCCTGATCGAATCAGGGATTGTTAAGCCGGATCTACTCGCCGATCTGCTTTCGGAGGCAAATGAACTTACTGCGATCTTTGCCGCATCCCAACGGACAGCACGCAGTTGATCGGACGATCGGGTGATCGGGCCATCGGACGATCGAAGATCGAGGGCCTTTGACTTTAGATCACCCGATGACCCGATCGCCCGATGGCCCGATGTCTCTACAAATCTTTACCGCGTTGAGCCGGACAAAGGTGTTAGATGATTAAGAGAATGGATCACGTATTGGTGGTGGATGACGACGTCGAATTGTGCGGCCTGGTGCAGGAGTACCTGACCGCCGAGGGATTCAGCCTGAAGGCCGTCCATGACGGCGAACAAGGACTGCAACAGGCGCTGACCAACGAGTATACCCTGGTGGTGCTCGACGTAATGCTGCCGGGAATCAATGGCTTCGAAGTGCTGCGACGGATTCGCAGCGTGTCGAAAATCCCGGTGTTGCTGTTGACAGCGCGCGGCGAAGACGTGGACCGCATCGTGGGGTTGGAGATCGGGGCCGACGATTATCTTCCGAAGCCCTTTAACCCGCGCGAGTTGGTGGCGCGAATCCGCGCCATCCTGCGCCGCACCAAGCCGGTCAAGGCAGCCGACGCCGTGCCGGAAGTGCTGAGCGTGGGCGACGTGGAACTGGATCCGGCGACGCGGAACGTGACGCGGGCGGGGCAGCCGGTCGAGCTGACTTCGGTGGAATTCAATCTGCTGGAAGTTCTGCTGCGCGAGGCGGGACGAGTGGTGACGCGGGAGCGGCTGGTGAATGCCGTGCTCAGCCGCAAATTCATGCCTTTCGATCGCAGCATTGACATGCACGTCAGCAAGGTGCGGCGGAAGCTGGGCGACTCCGAAGAGGACGGAGACCACATCAAGACGATTCGCGGAGTGGGATACATGTTTGCGCGGCCGCCGGCGGAGCCGAAAAAATAAATGAAGAGCCTTTTCCTCAAGATTTTCCTGTCGTTCTGGGCAGCCCAGGCACTGTTCCTGGTGCTGGCGATTCTGGTGACGATTGCGCTCAGTCCGGCGCGGCATGGGATCGAGAGCGAGGGCCCGCAGATTTTGGCGGAAGTGGTGAATGCGTACCAGAGTGGTGGAGAGCGCGGCGCCCACGATTACCTGGAAGAACTTTGGCACACGAAGCAGGTGCGGGCATTCGTTTTTGATCCGTCGGGCCATGAACTCTCTGGTCGGCAAGCGCCGCCCTGGATCGAAGATGTCCGGCAGGGCCGTGCGTCTCAGGGAGGCCCATCGCGCGGCGGCCTGTCGCACCACCGTGGGTGGTTGGACAATCTACTGCCCGACCGCTTCAATCGGCAGGCGCTGACTCTGGATGGAAAGCGCTACACGCTGGTGCTGGAGTTGCCGCCTGGGCCGCGAGTATTTTTCGGGCCGCATGAGGTCCCGGGACTGGGAATCACGATCGCGATCGTCTCCTCGGGACTGGTGTGCTACCTGCTGGCGTGGTCGATGGCGAGTCCCGTGACGCGTTTGCGGAAGGCGGCTCAGAGCCTGGCGGCGGGCGACTTGAGCGCGCGCGCGGGCGCGCCGGCGGGCGGCCGCCGCGACGAACTCGCCGAGTTGATGCGCGATTTTGATCGCATGGCGGAACGGATCGAAGGGCTGGTGGATTCGCAATCGCGGCTGCTGAAGGATGTTTCGCACGAACTGCGGTCTCCGCTGGCCCGGCTGAGTGTGGCGCTGGGGCTGGCGCGGCAGCGGGCTGCGCCGGAAGCCGCGCCGGAACTCGAACTTGCGCTGAACCGGATCGAAGTGGAGGCCGACCGGCTGAATCAACTGATCCAGCGGCTGCTGACCATTTCGCGGCTGGAGTCGGGAACCGACGGCCTGCGCAAGACGCAGTTGTCACTGCGGGAGTTGGTGGAGCGGGTGGCGCGCGACGCCGAGTACGAAACTCCGGGGCGGGGCTGCCGCGTGACGGCCGATACCGCGGATCAATTTCTCGTGGAAGCCGACCCGGACTTGCTGCGGAGCGCGGTGGAGAACGTGGTGAGGAACGCCACGCGTTATACTACTGAAGGTACGACGGTGGAGGTGCGACTGGAGCGGCAGCAAGCCGCGAATGGCGAAGAAGAAATTATTGTTCGCGTGCTCGATTCCGGCCCCGGTGTTCCAGCCGAAGCGCTGCCAAAGATATTTGAGCCCTTCTATCGGCTGGACGATGCCCGCAACCGGCTGACCGGCGGGGTGGGTTTGGGCCTGTCGATCGCGGATCGAGCCATCAGGCTGCATGGCGGGCAACTTCGCGCATCCAACCGAATAGAGGGTGGGTTAGAGGTTGAAATCCGGATTCCGGCTGCTCCCCGGGTTGCTCTTTAAGATTTGCTCTTCCCGCTCATTCCTGATACACAAATATATTTCAGCCACAAGCTTCAGTCTCCGTGACGGCTGGCCGGGCATCGCTTGCGGACGGGAAGCGGCTGGGAGTACAAATGTCGAACAAAATAGGCGGAGTCGTTGCGCTCGTGGCCATGTGCGCCCTGAGTTTGTTTCTGCTCAATTGTGGCAGTTCCTCTTCCCGGCCCTCGGGAATCCTGTACGTGCTGACCCAGGGGACTAACCAACAGGGGCCTACCGGCATAGGAGAAAACGTGAGCTCCTTCGCCATCAATTTTAAGAACGGCACCCTGTCGCTGATCAATTCGAATGCCAGCGCGTGCCCTACGGCGGCGAGTATCACCGATCCCGAACCGTGCGGTCTTCCCTTGGACATTTTGCTCGACCCGGCGGGCGCGGCGGCATTCGTCCTGGATGAGGGTATACCGTGCCCGGAAGAGTTTAACTCACAGGATGGGATGTGGGAGTGTCAGTCTGCGCCGGTTCCGCCCGCGATTTACCCATACACAGTGAACTCGGACGGGAGCCTGTCAAGCCCCGGCACGGCGGTGACTTGGACGTGCGCGGGTGCTAATGTGGCGACCCCCTGCTCCGACGCTGCGGTGGCCATGATGATGGACGCCTCGGGACAGTTCCTATTCGTGATCGATCAGGGGTCTTTCCCTTCGCCCGGAACTGAGAGCCCTCTGGTTTATCCGAGCTGTCCGCATGTCCCCAGCGGTCCTACCGACGTGTGTCCGTCGATCTCGGTCTTTAACATGCACTCCGGCTCACTGACATTGGCCAGTGGAAGTCCGTTCTACCTAAGCAAAATTCCGACCGCGCTATCGCCCATTACGTTCACTCCGCCTAACGGGGCGGCCCAGGAGCTTCTCTTCGTAAGCAACAATCACGACATTTGTACGACCTGCACTCCCCAGCATAATGACAATACGGTGAGCGAGTATAGCGTGAATTCGGGTGTTCTGACCGAGGTAGCGAATTCGCCTTATGCCGTTACGGCGCAGAGTCCAAGCTCGGTGTTCGCGGTCTACACGAACCGGGCGCAGGAGAATACCGGCGGCCTGTTTGTGTATGTCGGCCAAGGGGTTGGGTCCGGCGCGCTGTATCCGTTCCAGGTGTGCACGGTGGAAAATGCGGGCTGCACGGCGCAGCAAGTGGCTGAAAACCTGATGACTCCGTTGCTGGAATCGTGCGCCCAACCACCTTGCACACCTGTCCCGCCAACCAGCGTGGGGCAGGATCCGGTTGCAATGCTGGCGGATCCGACGAGCAATTTTCTCTACGTGTTGAGCGAAGGCTCGAACCAGGTTTTTGGATTTACCATCAACCCGACGGCGGGCACGCTGGCTGTGCAAGCCCCGCCGAACCAGTCGACCGGATCGTATCCGGTGGCGATGGCGATGCACGCGAGCGTAAACTCGGCCGGTCAGCCTCTCTACAACGCGAACTGGAGCGGCCAGTATCTCTACACCGCGAACACTGTGTCGGATAACATCACGGGTTTTACCGTGAGCACGACGAACGGATCGATGAGCAGTCCGATCACGGTGATCACCCCGGCAGCGCCGAGTGGGATGGCGACGCACTAGCAGGTTGCGGAGGAACTCGGATGTCGTCATTTTTCCACCGCTTCTGAAGCGCTAATTGCGCCGCGGCCGCCAATGTGCCCAACTGACGGCAGCGCTGCCAGTCCTCCGGCCAGTCTTGGCGGTGGCGGGCGGGATCAATGCTGCAAGCATTGAGTTTCGGACCCGAAATGGAACGCGCCGACGTGGCAATCGGCGTGCACTACTCCGTTGTCACTTTCCGCAAAAGGGCGATCTGGGCGGCCACGAGACCCGAATATTGCTGCTTTCAATTGTTGTTCGCCGGCCCGACGCCTGTGTGTCTCTGCGAGGTGATGGAGGAGCGGCGATGAGCATGTCCGGTTTGAGCTGCGTTGAAAGCTGCCTTAATTGCCATCTGCGTTCCCGCAGTTTTTTCTGCGGACTCTCCCAGGAGTCGATCGAGGCTTTCGACAAGATAAAACATGCCGCTGTTTTTCCTGAACACGCGGTGGTTCTTGCCGAGGGACAAAGTCCCTGTGGAATTTTTCTTCTCTGCCAGGGACGCGCTAAGCTCTCTACCACATCGCGCGATGGCAAAACCTTAATTGTGCGAATCGCGGAACCCGGTGAGGTCCTGGGCTTGCACGCCGTGGTTACCGGAGGACGGTACGAGTTGACGGTCGAAACCATGCAGCCCTGCCAACTGAACTTCGTGGGGCGCGAAGACATGCTTCGCTTCCTCAGAGACCACGCAGACGCCTCTCTCCATGCCACGCAGCATCTTGCCCGAGACTGTTCGGATTCCTATGGCGTGGTACGCGTGATCGGGCTGTCACACTCGGTGTCGGAGAGGTTTGCCAGATTCCTGCTGGACACCTCCGCCGATGGCGAGGTCAGCAACGGAACCGTCCGGGTCCGGCTGGCCATGACCCATGAAGAAATCTCACAGCTCGTCGGCACCAGCCGCGAAACCATCACCCGTTTGCTGTCCGAGTTCAGGAGGAATGCGATGGCGGAGCTGAAGGGCTCGATGTTGATTATCCATAACCGCCCGGCTCTAAAGCACCTAGTCGGCGCTTAGCGACAGCCTGGAGCGGGCAAAGCCTAACTGGGAACGGGCAGATGCCTGTGTAGGGACGGGCGCCCTCGCCCGTCCGAAAAGTGGTATCGAGGGGTAACCGCTCACCAGCAAGTCCGATATAATCCACAGCTTCAGATGGCGCTCGCGGGCAAGAGTGCCCGCGCCACACTAGAATAGATGATATGAGGAAACTTCTTTCGATCGCGAGCGTGATCGTCGTGCTTGGGTTTGGCATCATTGGGCTGGCCGCGGCTCAGCAGGAAACTGAAGCGCCGATGTCGGATTTGCGATTTCTGGTGCTGCGCGACTACAACGGCAAGCCGGTGAGGAATGCGGCGGTGGTATTGCATCCGGTGAATCGGAAGGGAAACCAGTCGCGCGGCGGGTTGGAGTTGAAGACGGACAACGAGGGGCGGACGAACATCGACGGGATTCCGTATGGTCCGCTGCGGGTGCAGGTGCTGGCGCCGGGTTTCCAGACTTTTGGCGAGGACTACGAGATCAACAAGCCGGAGTTGGAGATTACGGTGAAGCTGAAGCGTCCGGGGCCGCAGTACTCGGTGGAAAACCAGGGAGAAGCGAAGAAAGCTGACGACCAGAAACCGCCGGCGCCGAAACCGCAGCAATGAGAGGCGCGAGCAGCGCTTCGAGTGAGAATGCATATGAAAAGAAATTTTTCGATGGTGATGGCAGTGGCGATCGTGCTTGCGCTGGGCTTGGTTGGGCTGGCGTTGGCTCAGGAGGATGAGGGACCGACGTCGAGCTTGCGCTTTGTCGTCGTGCGCGACTCCGACGGCAAGCCGGTGAGGAATGCGGAGGTAGTGCTGCATCCGGTGAAACGCAAGGGAAAGCAGGCGCCGGGAGAGATGGAGTTGAAGACGGACGCGGAGGGGAAGACCAGCGTTGACGGAATTCCCTATGGTCCGCTGCGGGTGCAGGTGCTGGCGCCGCATTTCCAGACCTTCGGGGAAGATTACGAGATCAATAAGGCCGAGATGGAGATCACGGTGAAGCTAAAGCATCCGGGCGGCCAGTACTCGATATATGAGAATCACGGGGACGATAAAAAACCGCAGTAATTATGGGAGGTGACAGGGAGAGCCGGGTGTCCTACAATCGGCAGCCATGGGATTGCAGGAACTAACCGTCGAGCGTTATGAAGGAGTGGCGGACGACCAGCGGATTCTGTTGCTGCGCGGGCCGATCACGCTGGAAACCGCTCCGCAATTCGAGCGGGCGGTGCACCACGAGCAAGCGGAGACGATGATCCTGGATTTGTCGGATGTTCCGTACATTGATTCGGTGGGGTTGGGATCGCTGGTGGCGGCGTACGTTTCGCATCAGAAAAGAGGACGATGTCTGGTGCTGACGGGGGTGAAGCCGCGCGTGCGCAAGATCATGGAAATCACCAAGGTGAACGATTTCTTCGTGACCTTTGGTACGACGTGGGAAGCGGTGGAAGCGCTGGCGAACACCGGCACGGCTTGAGCGGTTGCTGAACATCTGTGCCTCCCCTTTGCTGGTTGACGGACCGGCACAGCGCTTCAGAGCGCGCAAGAGTATGCCTTAGAGGGTGCTGCCGGGATTTATGTTATTGTACTCATCCAGTGGATGGAAACCGCGCCCCGTTCTAATTCAGGAGGAATCTATGCTGGGAAGTTTGAGAATGGTTGCACTTTGCGTGACTCTTTTGACGCTAACTCCGCTTCTGGTCTTCGCGGGATCAACTCCGTCGGTCGGCAGCCTGGCTCCCGAATTCACGCTCAACTCGCAGGAAGGCACTCCGGTCAGCCTGAAGGATTATCGCGGCAAGTGGGTGGTCTTGTATTTCTACCCCAAGGACTTCACCAGCGGCTGCACCATTGAGGCGCACAACTTCCAGCGCGACTTGTCGCAGTATCAGCAGAAGAATGCCGTGGTGCTCGGGGTCAGCGTCGATAGCGCCGACTCCCACAAGCAGTTCTGCACCAAGGAAGGGCTGAACTTCAAACTGCTGGCCGACACCGACCACAAAGTGTCGAGTGCTTACGACTCGGAGATGAACTTCGGGCTGGTGAAGGTCGCTGCGAGGCACACCTTCATCATCAATCCAGAGGGCAAGATTGCGAAGGTATATACCGAAGTAAAGCCAAATGAGCACAGCGCCGAGGTATTAGCGGCACTCTCTGAGCTGCAAAAGTAGAGGCGGGCTTTCCACTTCCGGCTGTAGAGACGGGGCTTGCCCCGTCTGCCCAGCTTAAGCTCCCCGCGATTGACCCCACGCGCACCGGCATCATAAGGAGGCTTCACGATGGCATCAGACACTCTCACCATCACCGATAATCGCACCGCCACAAACTACAACCTGCCGATTGAGAACGGCACCATCCGGGCCATGGACTTGCGGAAGATCAAGACCGGCCCTGACGACTTTGGGCTCATGACCTACGATCCCGCGTTCATGAATACTGCGTCCTGCCGCAGCAGCATCACTTTTATCGACGGCGACCGCGGCATTCTTCGCTACCGGGGTTACCCCATCGAAGTGCTGGCCGAACACTGCACCTACCTAGAGGTTGCCTACCTGCTGCTGTTCGGCGAGTTGCCCGCTCCAGGGGATCTGAAGAACTGGGTCAACGAGATCACCCATCACACCATGCTGCATGAAACGACGAAGAAGTTCATGGAGGGCTTTCGTTACGATGCCCATCCCATGGCCATGCTGGTGAGCACGGTGGCAGCCTTGTCCACGGTCTACCCCCATGTTAGAGAGGTTCACGATCCCGCCAACCGGCTGTTGCAGATCAAACGCTTGATTGGCAAGATGCCGTCCATCGCAGCCATGTCGTACCGGCACAGTCTAGGCTTTCCTTACGTTTACCCGGACAACGATCTCAGCTATCCGGAAAATTTCATGAACATGTTGTGGAGGATGGTGGAACCGAAGTACGTGGCCAATCCCGTGTTAGCCCGCGCCCTGGACATTCTCTTCATTCTGCATGCCGACCACGAACAGAACTGCAGCACCAACGCCATGCGGGCAGTGGGCAGCGCCTTCACCGATCCGTACCTGTCAACCGCCGCCGCGGCGGCTGCCTTGGCCGGACCTCTGCACGGCGGAGCCAATGAAGCCGTTCTGGAGATGCTCGACCAAATCGGTTCCAAGGCGAATATCCCTGCCCACATCAAGAAAATCAAGGAAGGGAAAGGCAAGCTGATGGGCTTTGGCCACCGCGTCTATAAGAATTACGATCCCCGCGCCAACATCATCAAGCAGACGGCGGAGAAAGTGTTCGCAGTCACGGGCGGGAATCCCAAGCTTGACATCGCGCTGGAGCTGGAGCGAATCGCTCTTGAGGATGACTATTTCATCACGCGCAAACTGTACCCCAACGTGGACTTTTACTCGGGAATCATCTATCAGGCCATGGGCTTCAAGCCGGAAATGTTTACCGTGCTGTTTGCCATCCCGCGTACCGCAGGCTGGCTGGCCCAATGGCAGGAGATGCTCACCGACCCCGAGCAGAAGATCGCGCGTCCGCGGCAGATCTACACGGGATACGAAGTGCGGGAGTTTGTGCCGCCTGAAAAACGCGTGCCGGTTTCGGCCACGACGCGTTAGAGCCTGGCGCCTTTGCGGTGCCGGCAGACTCGGTCACCGGCGGATGGCCGGGTGGCGGATGACCCCGGCCTCGCGTCCATCCTGACTCTGAAGGGTACCCCGCTCAAGCTCGCTTGGGCGGGGGCTTCCCGGAAGGTCGAGCGCCCCAAGCTTCGCACAATTTAGCCGAGCGCGTGGTGTGTGCCTCCGGCTCCGCTACGAGAACGCCAACTCCTTAGCCCGCTGCACCGCCTTCACCACCGCCTTGATCAAGGTCACGCGCAGCTTGCCCTCTTCCAGTTCCATGATGCCGTCAATCGTGCAGCCCGCCGGAGTCGTTACCGCATCCTTCAGCAGCGCCGGATGATCCCCGGTCTCCAGCACCACGCGCGCCGCGCCCATGGTGGTTTGAGCCGCCAGGAGCGTCGCTACATCGCGGGGAAGCCCTACCTTCACTCCCGCCTCCGCCAGCGATTCCAAAATAATGTAGATATAGGCCGGTCCGCTCGCCGACAATCCGGTGACTGCATCCATATGTTTTTCGTCCACCACCACCGTCCGCCCCACCGCATCGAAAAACTTCGTCGCCATTTCCAGATGCTGCCTGGTCGCGAACTTCCCCTTGCACAGCGCCGTCATGCCCGCGCCCAGCACGCAAGGAGTATTCGGCATCGCCCGCACCACCGGCACTTCTTTTTCCAGCGCCCGCTCAATCATCTCCGTAGGCACCGACGCCGCCACCGAAATCACCAACTGCTTCGCATGAACGTGCGCCCGAATCTCCCGCGCCACATCGGCCACCACCTGCGGCTTCACGCAAAGAAAAATAATGTCCGCGTCCTTCACAGCCTCCGAGTTGCCGGTACCGGCGTGCACCTTCAACTTCTCCTTCAGCATGCGCGCCCGCTCCGGATGCGCCACAGTTGCCCAAGTCTGCCCCGGCGCCAACAATCCATCCCGCAAGAAAGACTGGAGCAGAATCGATCCGATCTTCCCGGCGCCCAAAATCGCCACTTTCTTCTTCCCACTCAAACTCTTTGCCATGCGAATTCTCCCAACAAAAATTCCTAAGTAGAGACGCGGCTTGCCGCGTCTAGCGTCTGAGACGCAGCCTCGTCTTTACGGAAGACTACACCAGTCGCCGAAATCGAGAGAGCATTCCATCCGCTAACCTACAATCTCCTGCGGCACCATCTTCAGTATCTCGCGGCCAATCGGCAACGAAGCCGTCGCCGCCGGAGACGGCACATTCAGCACGTGCAGAAAGCGATTCCGCCCCACAAACCGGAAATCGTCCACCAGCGCGCCATCCGCTCCCACCGCCTGCGCCCGCACTCCCGACCCGCCCGGCGTCATATCTTCCATCCGCACCGCCGGCACTAACTGTTGGCAAGACCGCACAAACTCCCGTTTCCGCAGCGAGCGCCGAAACTCCGCCAGTCCATTTTTCCAATGCTGCCGCGCCATCGCCCGAAACCCCGCATCCAGGAACACTTCCATCGTCTCGCCCAAATCGAAATCCCGCCACCGGTATCCCTCGCGCCGGAAGGCCAGCACCGCATTCGGCCCCGCATCCACATTCCCCTGAATCCGCCGCGTGAAGTGCACTCCCAGAAACGGATAGCGCGGATCCGGCACTGGATAAATGAGCCCCCGCACCAACTCCTGCCGCGCCGCCGCCAGATCGTAATACTCCCCGCGAAACGGAACCAGAATCATCCCCGGATCGTCTCCCGCCATCCGCGCCACGCGATCGCTATAGAGCCCCGCGCAATTCACCACATAGCGCGCCGGAAAATCTCCGGCTCGCGTTCGCACGACCACCGCGTCCCCCGCCGCGTCGGACTTTGCGCCCGAAGTCCGCCCGAATCCCACCACCCCCGCGTTCGTTTTCACTTCCGCCCCGCACTCCGCCGCGATCTCCGCATACTTCGCCGTCACCGCCGTATAATCCGTGATCCCCGTCGACGGCACGTGCAGCGCTCGCATTCCGCCCACATGCGGCTCGATCTCGAGCATCGCCTCGCGCCCCAGCAACCGCAAGCCCTCCAGCCCATTCGCCACGCCCTGCGCAAGTAACACATCGAGACGCGCCGCTTCCTCCGAGTTAGTCGCCACAATCAATTTCCCGCACACCTCATGCGGAATCCCATGCCGCGAGCAGAACTCCACCATCTCGCGCGCCCCCGCCACACAAAGCCGAGCCTTCAACGATCCCGCCTTGTAATAAACCCCGCTATGGATGACTCCGCTATTGTGTCCGGTTTGATGCCGAGCCACTCCCGCTTCTTTTTCCAGGACCACCACCCGCAACCGCGGAAACCGCTCGCCCACCTGCATGGCAAACGAAAGCCCAACAATACCCCCGCCAATCACCGCGATGTCATAAGTCATAAGTTTGTTTGTCTAGTGTGGGGACGCGCACCTCGCCTGTCCAGCCGTGCAAAGCACGGCCGCCTCACCGAAAACGATCCTACCTCACCCCTGCATTTCATCACCGTGACGCACGAACAAGAAGATGTGACGTAAGAAAGAAAGCGCGGCTCCCCGCGTCTCGCGCGCTCTTCGAGAGCCTGCCCTGAGCGCCAGCCGAAGGGTGGGTACGGACAGCTCCGCGCCCTCAATTGACAATTACAAATCGCCAATTGCAAATTCTCGGCGCTCTTCGTCTCTCGGCGATGGATAGCCCTCGCTACTGCACGGTCAGCGCTATCGGGTCAGAGAGCGCCGCCGCGCTATCGGTCGCTGTTACCATGATGTTGCTATACGTCCCTGGTATGGTCGCAGGGTTGAGCGTTTCCTGTGCGGAAGCGGACTTGGTCGGGTCGGCTTGGGAAAACGCGGTGACGGTTACGCTCGCCGGCAGATCGGGACCCACAGTAGGAGCCGTGTATAAGCCGTTCGCGTCGATGGTTCCCCCGTTCGGCGTGGTTAACGACCAAGTCACAGCCGTGTTGCCGGTGCCGCTGACCGTCGCCGTAAACTGCGCGGTTTGGCTCGGCCACCCAGTGTTGTTGGGGAACACGCTGGACGGCACACCCGGAAGCACCGTGACCGAAACGGTCTCCACCGTTCCAACTTGCACCGTCGCCGATCCCGGAGTTGATCCCGCCACCGCCGAGGCCGCTGTCACCGTCACCGTCGCCGGACTCGGAGCGACCGCCGGCGCCGTATAGAGCCCGTTCGCGGAAATCGTGCCATTAGCGCTCCCGCCCGTTACCGCCCAGGTTACAGCCTGGTCGCTCGAATTATTCACCGTCGCCGTGAACTGCTGCTGCCCGCCCAGCGCAACAACCACGCTCGACGGACTCACCGTAACCGTGACCGGCTGACCGCCGCCGCCACCGCCCGCGACGCCGCCGCAAGAAATCAATCCCACCAATCCAATCGCGACGCAGGTCCAAGCGATCCCGCCGTGGAGGCGCGGCTTGCCGCGTTTCTGTCGCCCCAGCCCCACAATCCCCACGAGCAGCACCCAAGCGAACGTGAGAAAGGGCAAAACGCGCGGGCGTCCGCTCATGGAGGCACGGGCGTCCCCACCCGTCCAAGCCGGGCGCAGCACACACCCCCGCCGCGGCTGCGACTCAGTCCCCAAGTTCGGTCCCGTGGTAGAAATCGTCAGCGTCACCGGCGTCGTCCCCGCACCAGCCGCAATCGACGCCGGACTAAACCCGCAGCTAGTCAACGCCGGCAAGCCCGAGCACGCAAAACTCACGGCTGAGCTAAACGTCCCGCCTCCCACCGGAGCCGCCGAAAACGTATAGCTGGCGCTCTGTCCCGCCAGCACCGTCACCGACGCGCTGCCCGTGTCCGTCCACGTAAAGTCCGCAGGCGGCCCCGTCACCGTCAGCGTCTCCGTCGGCGTAGCATGGGTCAGGGTTCCGTCCGTTCCCTGAATCGTGAAATTAAACACCCCCGGCGTCGTGCTGCCCAGCGTCACGGTAAACGGAGCGCCCCCCGCCGTCGGCGTCACCGTCGGCGGCGTAATCCCGCACGTCGCCGGAGCCCCCGCTGTGCACGTCACCGTTACGCTTCCGGTGTATCCATTCAATGCCGTCAGCGTTCCATTCCACGTTACGTTCTGATTCACCACCGTAGTATTCGGAGTCGCCGTCACCGCAATCGCAAAGTCTGGCCCCGCCACCAGGGTGTAGCTCCAAATACCCCGCCCATACGTAGATGCCACCAGCGTTTTCGTGCCCTCGTAATTAAGAATCTGCAACGCCGTCACCGGAGCGTTTGGCAGAAATCCCGACACACCCGGCCCCGGCGCTGGACCAACCTCCGTCCAACTCGCGGTCGTCGTCAAACTCACAAAAACTCCCACGTCGGTTCCCGCATAGATCTGAGAAGGAGTGACCGAGGAATCCACCAGCAACGCGTTCACCGGAGCATCCGGCAACCCCGTCCCGGTCCAGTCCGTCCAGCTCCCGCCCGCATTCGTCGTCTTGAATACGTGCGATGTGTTGAATCCCATGATCCCCACATACGCCACGTCGCCCGACGGCACAGCGGAAGAATCTATTGCGACCGACGAAATCGCATACCCGTTCGGATTCACATTCCCCGTCACATTCGTCATCAACGTGTAGCCCGCGTCGGTCGTAACCCACACTTCGCCTCCCGGAGATCCACTCAGCGGCCCATATCCGTTCGTGACCGCGTACACCGTCTCCGAATCGCCGTTCTCGTCCGGCGGACCTCCCGCCGCCAGCGCCGTCACCAGGTTGATCTCATCGCCCGTACACGCGCCCGTCCCCAGCGTGTCAAAGTCGTTGCTTAGCTGCGCCGGAGCCGTGCCACTGGTACTGATCCGCCATACCCGGCACGTCCCCACCAGCATTTCACTGGCATTCCCCGGATCCAGAATGTACGGAGTATCGTAAGCTCCCTGGTCTCCGCCCAGATCGCTGGAGCCGACGACCTGAAGAAATGAAGTGTCGTTACAAGCCGTTCCCGACTCGCACTTCATGATCGTGACGTAGGGGTTCGCGGCGAACCATTCGTTCGTGTTCTCAGGATTGATGGCGGTGAATCCGCCATCGCCGCCCAGCGCGTTCTGCCAGGTACTGTTCACGGCCGCAGTGCTGGCCTTCGGAGAGCCGTTATTCTGCGTTCCCCCCAACAAAATGTCCGGGTTGGTCGGGTGCACTGAGACCGAAACGAATTCCGTCATCGATCCCAGGGTCTGGGTATTCTCCGTGGTCTGGGGCTGGCTCAGGCTGTCAAACAGATTCGTTCCCGAGCAACTTCCCGCGTCCAGCCCGGAATAGCCATCCAGCGTCCGGCTGATTCCGCCGTCATGTGCGAAGTAGCCGGGCGAGGTGCCGCTCACAACCGTGAACGCGATTCCGTGCTGGTTCGGATGCACGTGCGCCGGGGCCCCGAGCGGGTTGCACCCATAGACGTGAGTTAAGTTGATCCAGTCGTTATTCGTTTGCAAGCAGATCGTGTTCCCGGGCTCTAACGTGCATTTGTAGAGATTGACTGCGCCCGCGTAAACGTCCGTTGCCCCTCCATCCGGGATCGCCGCCAACGCCAGGTTGTACCAGCCCTGCTCCACACCGCAGCCGCTGTTTGGCCCAAAAGCGTCGTCACCGCAGTTCGTGATGCCGTTGTCCGGAATCTCGGTCCAGCTAGTTCCGCCGTTCACCGTCTGCCAAATGCCCTCGTCGGCGGGCGCTGGATTTCCATTGTTGTCAGGCTGCACGTCGACGATCCACACATACATCTCGTTGCGTCCCGGCACCACCGCGAACTCGCCGCGATAGATCAGGCAAGTCGTCGCGTTCGACGTAGTCGGGCAGTTCGCGGATGCAAGCCCCGCGCTCGGTTGCGTGGTCAGCGGCGTGAAGTTTTGGCCATCCGTGGATGAGTACAACCCGTGCCGCCGGATAAAAGCGAAGAACGTCCCGGTCGCTCCCTGGCTCGGGTTGTAAATCACCGCCGCAGCCGAGGCAGGAACCGCACCGTCCGTGAGGGTTGCGCGGTTCCACGTCACGCCCGCATTCTGCGAGTAGTAAAGCCCGCGCACCGTCGAATTCCCGTCCTCTTGCGGGCCCAGGCACGGGCCGTTGTTTCCCGCCGGCGCTGCTTCTTCGCCAAGGCACAAGCCGTTGTCTCCCGCCGTCGCCGCCACCACCAGACTGGGATTCGCCGTGCTGAATGCAATCTTGCTGAAGCCAATTCCCAAGAACGACTGCCTGCTCGCCGCGCTCTGGATCTGCGTCCACGTGGAACCACCATCTGTGGAACGCAGAATTCCCAGTCCGTAATAAGAGTCGGCCGAGTTGTTCGTCTCCCCGGTACCAACCAGAATGACGTTGCTGTTGCCCGGCTGCAAAGCAATCGCCCCTACCGCCAGCGTTGGCTGATCGTCGATCAAAGGCTGCCAGACGACCGAAGCGGGACCGGGATTGGGATCGGCGTTCAGACTGCCCGCGTTGGTCGATTTCCAAAGACCGCCATAAGCGCCGCCCAGCAGCACCGTGTTTCCACTCGTGTCGGCGGGATCGATCAGCACCGAAGTTGCCCGTCCCGAGACCCAGTTGTAATTCTGCTCTCCATCTCCCGTAGCATCGGAAGCCAGCGGAGCCGGCCCCAGCGGCGTCCACACCATGGAGCCCGAAGCGGGTGCCCCACCCAAGCTTCGCTCGGGTAGGTCTGTGGAGGACGTCGCAGTCGCATTCGCAGCCGCGCGCTGTGCCCGCATCGCCATCTTCTGCCGGTAAGCTCGAAACCGCAGCCCCGCCGCCGATTCCCCAGGAGGCACAGTCCGCCCCCGCTGGTTCCAGTTCCACCCCAATCGATCCCGGAGCCCCGTAGAGACGGGGCTTGCCCGGTCTCCGCCTGCTCCGCTCCTCTGCGCCGACGAATACCCCGCCTTCCTCGGCGGATCCTGCCCAAAAGCGTTGCCCAAAAAACCGCCACTGAAATCTGCGCCAACGAGAAAAACGAAAGCTGCAATAAAAATAGCGAAGGAGATCAAACGAGCAGAACGCACACTACGGCTGGCCATGGATTGATACGCTATCTGACGCCGGCACGACCCAGCGCACAGCTAGAGTCTCAACCATAAGATAAGGATTTCCACGTCCTCGAAAGTCCCCCCGACCTTAGTAGCCAAGGCCGGTTCAGTCTTCGAGTTGACGACCACTAGCTAGGAATGAAATTCCTAACTGCCTCGAACGCGGTTTCACGCCTTTCAAGATGATCCGCTGGCCCTTGAGTCCGTGGTTCGACAGTTTGAGATGAATGCGAATGCCCGATGGCCTCAACCGTGGCAGCGCCTTTTCGCGGTTCAGCTGACGGAATTTGAACCAATAAAGGTACGTTGTGTTACGCCGATCCACATAAAATGATGTGATGTACCGCTGGACAGGTAGTAACTAATTGGATATACAAGCGTTAATATGCTTTCGGCAAGACCCACACGGCGTGTTATAAACAGAAAAACCAGAACACCGCATTTTATGCGGACCCGCCTAATTTGTTAGGCATCAGCTAAGGGAGAGATGCATGAGGAAACACGGACTGTTGGCGTTTCTGTTAATAGGCACCCTGGCGCTGTCAGCTTGCGGGAAGCCGATTCCGCCGGAAAAGTCGGCATACGTAGGTGAGTGGCACGCTCAGACGATGGCGCTGCTTATCACGCAGGATGGTAGTGTAGTCTACAAGCGAATTAAGGGTGGAACGACGACGACCGTCAGCGGCCCCATACGGCGGTTCGAAGGCGACAATTTCGTCGTCGGAATTCCGCTTGTTTCCACGACCTTTGAGGTGTCAAAGCCGCCCTACCAGGAAGCAGATAAGTGGAAAATGGTTGTTGACGGCGTCGAACTAACCAAAGTTCCGTAATGCCTAACCCCTCGCTGCGCGCGGACGCACGCCGCGGAGCGGGCGCAAGCCGGTGAGCGTCACGTTCGGCGAAATTCCTCCGCCCAAATCCGGTATAATGCCAGAGCATGTCCGTGATCAAGAACATCGGAGCCGTAGCTCAGGGAATGACCATCACCCTGAAGGAGATGTTCCAGCCCACGATCGTCGAGAACTATCCCGACGGCGACGGCCCCCTGAAAGGCGCGAAGTTTCAGGAACGCTTTCGCGGCATGCACGTCCTGCAGCGCGACGAAAACGGCCTGGAAAAATGCGTGGCCTGTTTCCTCTGTGCCGCCGCCTGTCCCGCCAATTGCATCTATATAGAAGCCGCGGAAAATACCGCTGAAGCCAGAGTTTCAGGCGCCGAACGCTACGCCCGCGTCTACAACATCGACTACAATCGATGTATATTTTGCGGGTATTGCGTGGAGGCTTGTCCTACCGATGCGATTACGCATGGGCATGGGTTTGAGCTGGCGGATTTCAATGCCAGCAATTTGATTTACCGGAAAGAACAGATGCTGGCGCCGGCTCCAGCCCACATGGGAGCCAATCAGGTGTTTGCGCAGTCGGAAACGGATGCAGGCGTGACGGGGGATTAGCGGACTTCGAGATTTTCTCCAAGCGCCGGTCCCGTGTGGGACCGGCGTTGTTGTATGGGAAGCAGTCGTTGGTCGCCAGTCGTTGGTCGTTCGCGCGTTGATGAATGACCGCGAATTTGATGAGCGGCGAACAGCGAATAGCGAACGACTAACGACGAACGACTAATGACGAACTTTCTCCAAACCGTGGCAGAACGCGTCGTCATCTATGACGGCGCCATGGGAACGAATATCCAAAAGCGCAATCCTACCCTGGACGATTACTGGGGCAAGGAGAACTGTAGCGAAATCCTGGTCCTGAGCCGTCCCGACATTATTCGCGAGATTCACGCGGATTTTTTCCGCGTGGGTTGCGACGTTGTCGAGACGAATACATTCGGCGGGACGAGCCTGGTTCTAGGTGAGTTCGATCTGCGCGACAAAGTTCGCGAGATCAACGTGAAGGCGGCGCAACTCGCCCGCGAAGTGGCGCAGCAGTTTTCGACCAAGGACAAACCCCGGTTCGTCGCCGGGTCGATGGGGCCGACCACAAAATTGCCCTCGCTCGGACACATCGGTTGGGACGCGATGCTGGCGTCCTATGAAGAGCAGGCGCTGGCGCTGATCGAGGGCGGCGTCGATGTGCTGCTGATTGAAACCTGCCAGGATCTTTTGCAGGCGAAGATTGCCACGGTCGGCGTGCTGGACGCAATGCGCAAGGCGGGCAAGCGCCTGCCGGTGCAAGTTCAAGTAACGCTTCAAGAATCCGGAACCATGCTGCTCGGCACCGAAATTGGCTCGGCGCTGACCACGCTTGAACCTTACGACATCGACATAATCGGTCTGAACTGCGCGACTGGTCCATCGGAGATGAATGAGGCGGTCCGATATTTGGGCTTGAACTCGACCAAGATCATCTCCGTTTTGCCGAATGCAGGGCTGCCGCAGAACGTCGGCGGACACGCGATGTACAAGCTCACCGCGAAGGAATTAGCCGAGTATCACAAACACTTCGTGCAGGACTACGGCGTAAGAATCGTCGGCGGATGTTGCGGCACCACGCCCGAACATCTCAAAGCGGTAGTCGATGCAGTGACGGGGGTCGAGCCCGCGAAGCGCGATGTGAAGCCCGTAGGCGCGGCATCCAGCGCTTACACATCGGTGCCACTGGATCTCGAGCCAAAGCCCCTGATCGTAGCGGAGGAGATGAACACGACGACGCGCGTCGATCATTTTCGCAAACTGGTGCAGGCCAGGAAGTACGACGACATTCTGACGCTGGCGAAAAAACTGGCCAACGAAGGCTCGCACATGCTCGACCTGTGCTGCGCCGTTGTGGGCGAAGACGAGAAGGGATATATCTCCGCCATCCTGGAAAAAATTGCTACGCGCGTGCCCGCTCCGGTCCTGATCGACAGCACCGAAGCCGACGTGGTGGAAGAGGCACTGAAGCGCATCCCGGGCAAAGCCATCGTCAATTCGATCAACCTGGAAGACGGCGAGAAGCGGACCTCGAAAGTGTTGCCGATGGCGAAGCGCTATGGCGCGGGCGTAATCGCGCTGACCATCGACGAAGAAGGCATGGCGCTGACGGCGGACAGAAAAGTTGCGATCGCGCATCGCATCTTCGATCTGGCCACGCAAAAGTACGGCATCCGTCCGGTGGACTTGCTCTTCGACGCGCTGACGCTGCCGATTTCCACGGGGCAGGAAGAATACCGCTCGGCGGGCATCGAAACCTTGAAGGCGGTGAAGCGCATCCGCGAGGAACTGCCGGAAGTGAAGACCGTGCTCGGGGTCAGCAACATCAGTTTCGGGCTGGACGCTTACCCGCGGCGGGTTCTGAACTCGGTGTTTCTGCACGAGGCGGTGGAAAACGGCCTCGACGTTGCCATCGTCAATTACACGAAGATTTATCCGCTGTACAAGATTCCGTCGGAAGAAGTCGAACTGGCGCGCAAGCTGATTTATCAGGACCGGTCAAATGGCGATCCGCTGCAGGTTTACATGCAGCATTTCGCCGGCATGAAGGGCAAGCCACAGGCGCAGACCGCGGCGCATGTCGAAACCCTCTCGATCGAGGACAAGCTCAAGTACGCGATCATCCACGGCGAGAAATCGGTGGGCGAGGGCAAAACCCAGCGCAGCCTGGAAGAATTACTGGAGGAAGCGCTCGGCGAGTACACGCCGCTCGACCTGATCAACACGGTGCTGCTCGACGGGATGAAGACGGTAGGCGACCTGTTCGGAGCGCGCAAGATGCAGTTGCCGTCGGTGCTCGATTCGGCGGGAGTGATGAAGTCCGCGGTCGCCTATCTTGAGCCGAAGATGGAGAAGAAAACCGGCTCGCAGCAGAAGGGCACGATGGTGTTGGCCACGGTGAAGGGCGATGTGCACGACATCGGGAAGAATCTGGTTGACATCATTCTGTCGAACAACGGATACAAGGTTGTGAACCTTGGCATCAAGCAGCCGGGCGACGCCATCATCCGTTCCGCGCAGGAGCACGGCGCCGACGCGATTGGCCTGAGCGGATTGCTGGTGAAATCGACGCTCGAGATGAAGTACGTGATCCAGGAACTGGAACGGCAGAAGCTGGCCTATCCGGTGATCTGCGGAGGCGCGGCCCTGACCAGGAAGTATGTGGAAGACGATCTGCGGCGCGAGTATTCGAATGCCGTGTTCTACGGAGAAGATGCGTTCGCGGGCCTGCACGTGATGGAGGACCTGGCTTCGGAGGACCCCAGGCGCGAGGCGCGGTTGAACGACGGCAAGACGGTGAAGGACTACGCGAAGGCGGCAGCGGTGGATGAAGAGATCGGACCGGTGTTTTCGGAGCGCAGCGCGGTGGTGACGGATGCGCCGAATATTCCCGAGCCTCCATTCTGGGGAGTGCGCGTGGTGAAGGATTACGATCTGCGGGAGATTTTCCATTACATCAACGACACTGCTCTGTTCAAGAATCAGTGGCAGCTCAAGACGGCGTCGCAGGAAGATTACGCGCGGCTGGTGGAGGAGAAATACGGTCCGATCAAAAAGAAGCTGGAAGAAGATGTGATGGCCGCGGGTTGGTTCGAGCCGAAAGTAGTCTACGGATATTTCCCCGCGCAAGGCGACGGCAACGACGTAGTAGTGTATTCAGTTCCCAGTTCTCAGTTCTCAGTTCTCAGTGAAAAGCAAAAGCTAAAAGAATTGTTACGGTTTACTTTTCCCCGGCAGAAGGAAGGCCGCCGCCTTTGTATCTCCGATTTTTTCGCCGCGCCTTCGTCGGGGAAGATGGACGTGATTGGGTTGTCATTGGTGACGATCGGTCCGAAGGCGTCGTTAGAAACGCAGCGCCTGTTCGAAGGCGGAGAATATACGCGCTATCTCTATCTCCACGGGCTAAGCGTGGAGACGGCGGAGGCTCTGGCAGAATTTCACCATAAGAAGATGCGGGAGGAGTTAGGCATCGCGGCCGAAGACTCGCCGCACATCCACGATCTGTTTCATCAGAAGTATCGCGGCTCGCGCTATTCGTTCGGCTATCCAGCGTGTCCGCATCTGGAGGATCAGACAAAGCTGTTCGCCCTCCTGAAGCCGGAGGAGAACGTGGGCGTGCGTCTGACTTCAGGCTTCCTGCTGGAGCCGGAGCAGAGCACGTCGGCGATCGTGGTGCATCATCCGGGGGCGAAGTATTTTGTGGTGTAGGGGCCTATCTTGACATTTGCAAGCCGTCTGGTCAGCATAGAAGTCAGCTCCAAGGAGGTAGCCCATGACGGTAACGCTGAATCTGAATTCCGAAGTCGAAAAGGGCCTCACCGCTCGCGCGCGTGAGCGCGGCGTATCGCTGGACGACTACCTCCAGGAGATCGTGACCAGGGAAGCCGGTGTTCCTGTGTCCTCACCGTCTTCGACTAAGGCAAAGAATCTGTCCGACTTATTGCTCAACTCCCCGTTTGCCGGGGCGGGCCTCAACCTGGAGCGTTCGCGAGACTATCCCCGTCCCACCGAACTTGAATGAACGGCTTCCTCATCGATACCAACGTTCTGTCGGAGTACAACCGGCCCGGAGGCCCCAACGCCGGCGTCAAGCAGTGGCTGGAAACCACGGCGCGCGAACTACAATACGTGAGCGTCATAACCCTGGCGGAAATCCAGAAGGGAATCGAATTGCTCGACGAGCGGAAGCGCCGCACCCAGCTTGAACAATGGCTTACCCAAGATTTGGAAACATGGTTTTCTGGCCGCGTCCTCTTATGTGGATCGTCAGGTATCGCGCCGCTGGGCGTCGCTCGTGGCGCAAGGAGCGCGGCGCGGAAGGCCGCTTCCCACAGTTGATTCTCTGATCGCGGCAACCGCGCTCGCGCATGATCTAACGATCGTTACTCGCAACGTACGAGACTTTGAGGGTACCGGCGCAGCGACTCTCAATCCATGGTCGCTGTGAGTGTCGACGGCGATTGTGGTGCATCATCCGGGGACTAAGTACTTTGTGATGTAGGGCGGTTCACCGCCGAGACGCGGAGGACGCCGAGGACTTGCCCCCCCTTTTTTTCTATACCATTAGAATCATAGGGTTAGAGGGCAATAATAGCGCTTGCTCATCAAACCAGCTATGGAGGCCAACGCGGAATGATACCGAAATTGGCAGGATATGCGCTTCTGGCGCTGTTGATCGTAGGCATCTTTAAGGCGATTACCACGCTATCAAAGAAAAAGTAGGGGCCGCCATGTATCTCTATGTGGGCTGGATTTTGTCAGACACCAGACTGGCGGGTGGCCGACTTCTAACCCGCCTAAACTGGGGGTGCCCCATTTCTCGCGTCCTTGGCGAGAAGTGGGCCGATCCAGTGTCGGCGATCTGGCCGCCCGCTTCTCGAAAAACGCGAGAAGCGGGGCATCCCCGGTTGTTTCGGTCAAGGTTCAAGACAAACCCGCGTTATACTTTCCGCGTTAATGTGGGCCGCCCGCCGGGAGACGAGCGTGGAATCCCACCCTTCAAAAAACGAAGGGTGGGGCAGCCTGCTTTTTCATCCTGATTCATGATTCATCGTTAATGTGGGCCGCCCGCCGGGAGACGAGCGTGGAATCCCACCCTTCAAAAAACGAAGGGTGGGGCAGCCTGCTTTTTCGTCCTGATTCATCAGTCGTAGCGGGGATTCCAGGGTTGTCCTCGGCTTGAGATTTCTCGGGGAGCCGCCCACTTGACCGAAAAAGATTCCGACGTATACTGGTTCGCACTTAGTTCCCAAAGGAGAGAAAATATGCTGCGTAACACTTCGCTGCTTCTATGCCTGGCAGTCGCCGCACTGCTCGCCGGTTGTGCGAATGCCCCCGCTCCACCACCTCCAGACACGCGCGCCGCCGATGTGCAAGCGGTCAAAGATGTTGAGGCGGCCTGGGTTAAGGACGCCGCTGCCAAGGACCCCGACAAGTGGGCCAGTTACTTTGAGGAAGATGCTTCCGGGCTCTACCCCGGCGCCGCAACACTGAACGGAAAGGCGGCCATTAAAGCGACGATGGCGCCGTACCTTGCCGATCCCAATTTTTCGCTGACTTTCCAGTCCACGCGGATGATGGCCTCCAAGGGTGGCGACATGGTCTATTCGCAGGGCACCTACACCATGACCATGACCAACCCGAAGACTAAGAAACCGATGACGGACAAAGGGAAGTATCTGACGGTCTACAGCAAGCAGGCTGACGGAAGCTGGAAGGCGATCGCCGATACATACAATTCCGATTCGGCTATGTAGGCCACCCGGGGAATGAGGTGGTGGTATAGGAGCCGCGGCAGCGACTGGGGGAGATGCCTGCGATTTAACTGCCTTCTTCGGCGTACTCCGATTCCACGCGGGAGCGAGGGCGGGAGTGCGTGCGGACGATCAGCAAGCCTACCAGAACCGCGCTTACCAGCATAACTACCCTTATGTAGATGCCGGCGTGAAACGCCTGATCGCCGGCAGCGATTCGGACGAGGCCCGAGGCGGCGCTGGCGGTGCAGAATCCGAAATAGAATTTTTCCATCCATCCGCGGGAAATGAGCAAGAGCCAAAAAAGAATGGAGGAGACGATGACGAAGATTCCGGAGAGAATCCACGTGCCACTCGACACCGTGGACGGTACCCAGATGCCGGCGGCGGGATTGGCGGCGATCATTTGCCGGACAGCAATCAGGAGGAACACGACGGAATGCGCCAGTGCGACGAGGGCGCGCCTGCGGTTGGTGAGGATGGAAAATCCGTCCATGGGTGAGCCTACTGTAGCGGAAGCGGCGGACATGAGGCTGTGATCCAGATCACGCGAGGCGAGAACCCATGCTGGGCGGGCGGTTTGTGCCGCGCAGGCAATGGGCGAGGGCGAGGGCGCCGGCGAGGGCGCCGGCACCACACGAGCTGTGGAAAGTGTGCGATAGTGCTCACTATCAAGACCGGAAAGAGAGTATTCTGAAATTGTCTCTTCTAGCATCTTTCCGCCGCGCCTTACGGTGACGGTCCCTTGCGAAATTGGACAGCGCTGCGCAAGGAGGCCGTTATGGCTATGAAGTTCCGTCCGCCTGCAGGATCCTCTCCGACGCCAACCAACGGCGACGGCAACGGCAACGTCCATAACGAGATCCTGTTGGGCCTGCCTCCCAAAGAATGCGAACTGCTGTACCCGAAATTGGAGTTTATGCGTTTGAAGACGCATCACGTGCTGCATGAGCCTGGTGATACTTTGAAGTCCGCCTACTTCTGCAACAGCGGCTTAGTGTCCATTTTGAGTGTGCTGCCGGACGGAAAGAGTGTGGAAGTCGGCCTGGTGGGCAAGGAAGGATTTATCGGTTTGCCGCTGGTGGCGGGCTTCCGCACGGCGCCCACGCGGGCGGTGGTTCAGATCGAGGGCTCGGTTTTTCGAGTGGACGGCGAAACGCTGCGGGGACTTCTGCGGCAGTGCCCCGCACTGGAGCGGCGGTTACAGCAGTTTTCGCAGATCATGGCTATGCAGGTCACACAGATTGCCGCCTGTAATCGTCTGCATGAAGTGAATGAGAGATTACCGAGATGGTTGTTGATGAGCGCCGACCGCGTAGGCTCGAACTCGCTGCCCTTGACCCACGAATTGCTGGCTCAGATGCTGGGCACGCGGCGCTCGAGCGTAACCGTGGCGGTCGGAATGTTGCAGAAAGCGGGACTCATCGCCCATGGTCGCGGCGACGTGAAGATTATCGACCGGCAAAGACTGGAAGAAGCGGCCTGTGAGTGCTACGGAATCATGCTGGGACAGATCGAGGAATGGCGGGGCGAAGCGAAGTAATTGCTGTGCCTGTCAGCGCACTTTCGGCGGTTCCGCAGCGTACCGACATATTGCCCGCTTGCGGATAGTCTGGCAGTAACGCCAGCAATGTCCGTGATCGGAACCATTGCTCCGCATAGGAGCTGGGTTATGCCAGAAGTCGATCTTATCGAAATTGGCTGCAATTATCATTTGATCAGATGCCCGCACTGCCACAAGCAAACGGTACAACCTTGGCCTGGGGAGATGATTCTGTTTGGCGCGGCGAAGTGCACGCACTGTGGACGGGAGTTTGTCATCGCGCTGAACGAACCGAGGCTGGGGGCCTGAGTCAGAAATACCAAGTACTTTGTGGTGCAGGGGAGAGCGTTTCACCGCCGAGACGCGAAGAGCGCCGAGCAAGTCTTTGATGCCCCAGAGATTCACAGCGTGACCTTCCTACTTTCCTTGCTTGCCCGATAGTCCCTTGAGCGCCTCACGGGTTATAGCTCGGCGCGGGGTGCGGACGAGATGCGCCGCCCGGCACAGGCTCAAAGTCCGCGGATCGAGCCTGCCCTGACCGTAGCCGAACAGAGTGTCCGCGCCACACCGACGACGCGAACCTGCCGTTACACTTAAGATGCGCTGGTTTCGCTTTGACAAGAGGTTTGTGGTTAGGGAGAATAGCGCGTATCCATGGGTGCGGGAAAACACTTAACTCACAACTTTGGAGAGAGGAAAAAATATGACGAAGACGATTGTTGTTGCCGTTCTTTCTGTGTGTCTGTCGTTTGCTGCCGGGATCGCGGTTGCCGAGAGGGTTCATGACTGGCACGACCTGGACGCGGTCCATAACCACGTAAAGGCAGCGATCCATGAACTGGAAAATGCCCGCGCCGCCAACCACTACGATATGGCCGGGCATGGGGCGAAGGCGGAAGAACATCTGCGAGCAGCGGAGCGCGAACTGCACGAGGCGGTCGAGGCGATGCGGGCAGAGCGGTAAGAGCTGTCAGCCATCAGCCATCAGCTTTCAGCTGTGAGACATCGGGTGGAGTTTTTGTCGATGCTGTTGGCTGATGGCTGTTTTTTTATCAGGCCAACTCTTTATCAGGACGTCGATCCCGGCGATACTGGAGTCTCGTCTCTGCATCGCAATCGCCATGATTACTTGCTTCCGATTACTACAAGTTACTAATAATCGTTACTAGTGGCCTGTCGCAGTGAGTTCGTTACTGCGGATGCGGCGGGCGGGGTCAGAGTATTTCCACTGGATAGGCCGAGCATTGGCGGAGTAGGCGTTGATGTAGCGGCGGAGTTTGCGAGCCAAGTCGGAAACCGAGGTAAAGATGCCGCGCGCGATAACGTCGCGTTCGATCCTGGCGAACCAGAGTTCGACCTGGTTGAGCCAGGACGAGTACGTGGGCGTGAAGTGAAACCGGACTCGCGGATGTTGCTGGAGGAAGTCGCGGACCGCCTGAGTTTTGTGCGCGGAGAGGTTGTCGAGGATGATGTGAATCTGTTGCCGAGGCGGACACAAGGATACAACCTCTTGCAAAAAGGCGACGAACTCGCGGCTGGTGTGGCGGGCGGCGGTTTTGCCGTGGACGCGGCCGGTGGCGGTATTGAGCGCTGCATACAAGGAGAGCGTACCGTGCCGGTAGTACTCGAAGCCGTGGCGTTCGGCGCGTCCCGGCGAGAGCGGCAGGACGGGATCGAGACGATCCAAGGCTTGAATGGCGGTCTTCTCATCGACGCAGAACACGGCGGCATGTTGGGGTGGGCGCAGATAGAGGCCGAGGATGTCGGCGGCTTTGGTTTCGAACTCGGGATCGTCGCTGACCATGTAGCGTTCGAGGCGGTGTGGCTTCAGGCCCGCTTCTTGCCAAACGCGATGCACGGCGTCTTTGCTGACGCCCAGCGCGGAGGCCAGTTTGCGGCAACTCCAGTGCGTAGACCCGTCGCTGGGCTTTCTCCGCGTGGCCGACAGGATGCGAGCGTGCAGAGCCGGAGTCAACACCCTGGGCTTCTGGCCGGGATGATAGGTGTCCAGTCCCTCGATCCCCTGCTGCCGGAAACGCTGCTTCCAGCGAATGATCGTGGGCGCAGTGGTTTGCAGCCTTTGCTTGATCGCGTTGAAGGACGACCCTTCTGCCAGCATCAGGATCAACTTGGCGCGAAACACGTAACCGGCCGGCAGAGTACGGGACTGGGCGATGCTGCTTAGGTCGGAATGCTGTTGCTGGGTGAGCAAGATTTCGCTGCCAGTGGCCATAACAGCTTTGATGCTAAGAACCTAGTAATGGTTGCTCTGCGACAGGCCACTAGTGGCCTGTCGCAGTGAGTTCGTTACTGCGGATGCGGCGGGCGGGGTCAGAGTATTTCCACTGGATAGGCCGAGCATTGGCGGAGTAGGCGTTGATGTAGCGGCGGAGTTTGCGAGCCAAGTCGGAAACCGAGGTAAAGATGCCGCGCGCGATAACGTCGCGTTCGATCCTGGCGAACCAGAGTTCGACCTGGTTGAGCCAGGACGAGTACGTGGGCGTGAAGTGAAACCGGACTCGCGGATGTTGCTGGAGGAAGTCGCGGACCGCCTGAGTTTTGTGCGCGGAGAGGTTGTCGAGGATGATGTGAATCTGTTGCCGAGGCGGACACAAGGATACAACCTCTTGCAAAAAGGCGACGAACTCGCGGCTGGTGTGGCGGGCGGCGGTTTTGCCGTGGACGCGGCCGGTGGCGGTATTGAGCGCTGCATACAAGGAGAGCGTACCGTGCCGGTAGTACTCGAAGCCGTGGCGTTCGGCGCGTCCCGGCGAGAGCGGCAGGACGGGATCGAGACGATCCAAGGCTTGAATGGCGGTCTTCTCATCGACGCAGAACACGGCGGCATGTTGGGGTGGGCGCAGATAGAGGCCGAGGATGTCGGCGGCTTTGGTTTCGAACTCGGGATCGTCGCTGACCATGTAGCGTTCGAGGCGGTGTGGCTTCAGGCCCGCTTCTTGCCAAACGCGATGCACGGCGTCTTTGCTGACGCCCAGCGCGGAGGCCAGTTTGCGGCAACTCCAGTGCGTAGACCCGTCGCTGGGCTTTCTCCGCGTGGCCGACAGGATGCGAGCGTGCAGAGCCGGAGTCAACACCCTGGGCTTCTGGCCGGGATGATAGGTGTCCAGTCCCTCGATCCCCTGCTGCCGGAAACGCTGCTTCCAGCGAATGATCGTGGGCGCAGTGGTTTGCAGCCTTTGCTTGATCGCGTTGAAGGACGACCCTTCTGCCAGCATCAGGATCAACTTGGCGCGAAACACGTAACCGGCCGGCAGAGTACGGGACTGGGCGATGCTGCTTAGGTCGGAATGCTGTTGCTGGGTGAGCAAGATTTCGCTGCCAGTGGCCATAACAGCTTTGATGCTAAGAACCTAGTAATGGTTGCTCTGCGACAGGCCACTAGCACCGATCAACTTCCAGCCAGCCGCGAAACATCTGCACACTTTTTCACTCTCCATTTACTATAGGCGGCAAATGCTTGCAGCCACTGGACAGACTTTCGCGCTGGTTGGCATCGCCATTGCACTTTTGAGTCGCGTGCTCGCCGGTGAAAGGGTCTGTCGAGAGCGAGAGTAGCCGAAGTCACATTTATTGTTGGAGGCTCCATAGTGCAACATAACCGCTTTCTCTTATCGCTGGTCATTGCATCGTTCCTCTCCACGCTGGCCGCGGCCGATTCTGTCCCTGTTACCATGACATTCCTTTACCCCGGCACTAACAATTCCGGCGGTTACTATACCTATCCTTACTATTTCTCGATTAAGGGTGGAGCGGCCACGGCGCTGATGTGTGACTCGTTCACCAACCACGTTTCGATGGGTGAGAGCTGGAGTGCGAACGTAACGGGGCTGCTTTCTGGAAAGGGCCTGTTTGGCAGGCAGGTCGTCGACTACAAAGCGGCGGGCCTTATTTTCATGGGCGTGACGAGCGGGAAAATCAGCGCCACCATCGGCAACTGGGCGGTGTGGAACCTTTTCACGGCGGGCATTACGACCGATCCCGCTGTGCTCGCTCTTGACCAGAGCGAGATTGCCCTGGCAAAGCACACTCCTGGGAGCTATTTCAAAGGACTGGTGCTGTACACGCCAGTGGGCGCAACTCCGGGCCACGGACCGCAGGAATACATCGGCTATGGAACGGCGATGACCACCCCCGAACCGGGTACCATGATGATGCTCGGGATGGGGCTGATCGGCATCGCAGCCATGATGCGGCGGAAGATGTCAAGGCCTTGGTCCAAAAGCTAAACCTGGAATCTGATGCGCTCATGGAGCGTTTCCGAACCGAGATGAGCTGGGTTTCTCGCCGAATCCTCCAGCTTGGCGGCCAGATTGCCCCTTTAATGTGGCGTCTATTGGATTGCAATCGAGCCCATGTCCTCTTACGTTTTCTCCACGATATCCAGGGTGAGTTTGAGCGCGTTTCTCATGCCGTCTTCAAAACAAGAAAGGACGCACCTTGCAAGACACGCTCTTTGTGTGTCTTACAGCCGAGACTGAGGGCTTCTCGCCTTTCCCGAATGCCGCCGTCCAACGAAGCTGAAACGGAAGTAACCATCTGATGTGCCCCCCGGAGGTCAATGGTTACCATCGCACGCCGCTGATCTCTTGCCGCGCCCGCAGTGTCCTTTTGGAACCTTACCCTGCCGCCATATTGGGGACACACTAGTCTTTCAACTTGCACGCAACAGGCGAACGTGAGGACGGTTGTTACCCCCTATGAATGGCATGAAAGGTCGTTGGAATGCGATGCTTGTCGTTGTTGGTCTAGCCGGCCTCTTGGGCTGCCAGGGACTCAGCAAGTCTCCGCAAAGCCAAGCGCCGGGCCAGCTTACTCCCGCACCAACCGGCATAAGTTTCGGGAACGTGCAGATTGGAACTGATCAAACCCTAATTGGCGCTGTTACCAATACGGGCGGCTCGAATGTGCAGGTTTCTCAGGTTGCAGCGAGCGGAACAGCGTTCAGCGTTTCGGGAATTATAACGCCGGTAACGCTGATACCGGGGCAGAGCGCGTCGTTCAGCGTCACGTTTACGGCGCAGTCGGTCGGCAACTTTAGCGGCAGTGTGTCCGTCACATCGAATGCTTCGGACCCGAATTTGAATGTGCCGCTGGCCGGATCGGCGGTTGCCGAGACGCAGACCACATTGAGTGTGAGTAACCCAATCAGCGTGGGCAGCGTGGTCGATGGACTGAGTGGCACTCAAACCGGAACCTTGACGGCCACCGGTGCGGCCGTGCTGGTTTCTTCGCCCAGCTTGGGGGGCACGAATCCTACGGAGTTCTCGATCAGCGGGCTCTCGTTTCCTGTGACCGTCACCACGAGCCAGCCTCTATCCTTCACCGTGACGTTCACACCTGCCGCCACGGGCGCTGCCTCGGCGACGGCTTCGTTCGCCAGCAATGCCTCCAACTCGCCGGCGGTGGCCACTCTGACCGGCACTGGCACTCCGGCGCCTGTGCACACAGTCCAACTGTCGTGGGTTGCCAGCGGTAGCGAGGGCGTCACTGGCTACAACGTCTATCGTGCCATCTTCGAGGCGACTTCTTGCGGTTCCTACACTAACATCGGTTCCACGACGAACTCCATCACGGCGTTCACCGACTATGTGGTGACCGACGGCACGACTTACTGCTACGCGACCACAGCGGTAGATCCGGATGGTGAAAGCGCATACTCCAATATTGTCCAGGCTACGATTCCGCCTCCCTAGTACCGTGACCCCGTGATTTGTACCGTTTCACCAGTTAGAGTAGCGCTGCCGGCAAGATGCCGGCGCTACTCGTTTTCCACACCGTAATCGTCATGCGGTCACGGTACTAGTTAGGACAGGCAATCAAGCGGCCTGATCCAAGGCGTGACGCTTCGCGCAAGAGCCAAGAGACTGAAGCTCGATTTTTCGGGTCGCACGGACAATGGGTGTACAATCAAGCGGTCGGACGGAGGCCCGGACATGAGTCATCTTCTTCGCCAGCTCTGGTGGCGCGACGAGGGCCAAGACATCGCGGAATATGCGGTAATGGTGGCCGTTATCCTGGTATTGGTGATGGCTACGGTGCGCCTGGTCGGCGGCAATGCGAACAACGTATTTTCGAACGTTGCCAGTTCAACTCAATGACCCTGCCCGAATGAGCAACAGACACGCTGATGGTTGTTCGCCGCCCGTGTTGCATGGCGGGAATCGACTTCAGGCTGATGATCGACACAAGGACGAGCGGTTAGTCTGCCGCGATTGCTCCCACACGGCACGTCCCAGCGTGCCCTGCTATAGTGTATCTGCCGCCCCAAGTGGCTGATGCAGTGATAAGCGGGGGAGGAGCCCGCGCCCGATGGACACGATTATGATGATCTCGTTTGGATCCGTGCTGTGCGCGGTGACCGCCCTGAACTTTATCGAACTGCGCCGCATCCGCAAGAAGTTGGAATCCAACTCGGCACCCAAGTAAGGGATCGTCCTTCAAGATGATTTGAGCTGAGCGAGCTGGATCTTCGCATCCGTCGCATCGCTCGAATTGGGGTTGATCTTCAACACCCGCTCGAACTGCTGCCGGGCGAGCGCCGGTTGGCCGGTTTTTGCATATGCCATGCCCAGGTGATAGTGAATGTCAGGATTGTCGGGCATCTTAGTCTTTTCCTGCAGCTTCAGCGCTTCCTGAAGAAGGCTGATCGCCGGCTGGTACGCACCCTTCTGGTAATAGATCCATCCTAGAGTGTCGGCAACGCCGGGAGAATCGGGAAGCCCTCTCCGCGCCGTCTGCGCCAGCGATAACGCGACATCCAAGTTCCCGCCCGTTTGCAGCATAACTCTGGCAAGGTTGTTGGAGGCCAAGGCGTCTTGGGAATTGATGGCCAACGCGTTCTGATAGGCGTCTTCCGCTTTCTTCCAGTCCGACTTCGATTCATACAACTTTCCCATCAAGACGAACAGGCTTGGCTCGCGCGGGTTGTCCTTGAGCGCCTGCTGGGCGGTGGCGATCGCCTGATCGATCTGTCCCTTCGCGGCGCGCACCTGACAGAGCTTGAGCAAGGCATCGGAATTGTGCTTGTCTAGCGCAGCGGACTTCTCGAAGGCGGCCTCGGCTCCGCCGAGGTCTTTCTTGCTCTGGAACAATGCGGTGCCGAGCAGATCATAGAAACCGCTGTTGTTCGGCGACTTGGCGATTTGCGCATTCACGGCGGCGATTGCTTTGTCCACTTGTTTCTCGGCGAAGTATGTGCTCATCAGGCCACGGAGCGCGTCTGCCGAATTGGAGTTGCGGTTCAGCGCCTCCTGATAAGCCTTGGCGGCGTCGCTGTACTGGCCTTGAGTGCACTTCATATTTCCCAACTGCACGTAGCCGAACGCACTCTGAGGGGCGATGTCGATCGCCTTGCGAATATCTTGTTCGGCTTCGGCATAGTGCTTGCGGTTGATGCAGGACATAGCGCGCAGCGCGTAGCCATCGGGCGACGCCGGTTGCAAACGGATGATTTGCGTAGCGGCCTCTTGCAGCGCACCCATGTCACCCTGCCGCATGGCGGCGTTGGCCAAGGCGCGCTGAGCATCGAGGAAATCGGGACGCAGGCGTAATGCCTCCCTCCATTCGCCCTCGGCGCTCTTCAGATCGCCCAACTTCTCGAAGGCAACACCCAGGACGTAATGGGCCTGACTGTTCTTCGGAGCATTCTTAACCACGGTTTGCAACCTCTGGGCGGCGCCGTTCGCGTCTCCATCGCTGATCTGCATCTGGCTTTGGCAAACCAGAGCGTCGTCGTCATTGGGGTTGGTCTTCAGGATTTCATCGTTGAGTTTGCGCGCCTCGGGGAAACGTTTTGCCTGGATCAGAAGTTGAATATAGTTTTTCTCAACTTCCATATCTTTAGGGTGCTCTTGGTACAGGGCACTGTATTCGGCAGCGGCCTTCTCCAGGTCGCCAGTCGTGAAATAGAAGTCACCCAGCAGGCGGTAGGCAGCCGAGTTGTCGGGAAAGTCGCGTTTGGCCTGCTCAAGAATCTCTTCCGCGCCGGCCTTCTTACCCTCGGCCAAGTACAACCGGGCCAACGCAGCGCGTGGGTCGGGGCTCTTCGGATCGATCTCCATCGCTTTGCGGAACTGCTGTTCAGCGTCGCTGAAACGGCTGTTGGTCTGGTAATAATTTCCCAGCAGCACGTAACTTTGCGTGGCATTCGGATTCAGTTCGATTACCTTCTTGAAACTCGCCTCGGCTGCGTCGGGCTGACCAGTGCGAAGCTGCAAGATCGCCAGTTGGAGGTGTAACTCCCAGCGGGTAGGAGCGAGCGCGATCGCCTTCTGCAGTTCCTCGTTTGCGCCGGAGAAGTTTTCCTGCGCGGCGAGAAGAGTGGAGACAGTCAAGTAGACTGCTGGATCATCGGGGCGCTTTTGCAGCAGCACATCTGTCTGTTCCTGCGCCCGCTGAAAGTCGTGGCCCAGGATCAGCAGATTCGCCAGCTCGATACGAGCCTGGTAATTCTCCGGCTGTAGCTCAACGATGGTGCTGAGTTCCCGATAGGCGCCTTGCGGTTGCTGCAATCTGAGATAGGTCTCGGCCAGTTGATGATGCGCTTCGGCATAGCGGGGATCGATTTTGATCGCGTCGACGAACTCGATCGCAGCCTCGCGGTACTTGCCCTGCTCGAAGTACCGCTGGCCGCTGTGAAAATACTTCTGTTTGCGCACATTGGGATCTAGAGAGCAAGAGGAAAAAAGCAGAGACACCGCCAACGCAAAAGACAAGGTAACACGTTGGCCGGAAAAAACAGTCATTACAAGACCTCCGAGCTTAGCTGCACTATAGACCTAACATCAGACAAGCACGATAGCACGATATGGCCTACGGCTGCGCCGGGCAGCTCCGGACGAAATCTGCCAGAGCTCGGGATTGGAACGTTATGAACAGAGTCGCGAGATTTGAGGTCGATGCGGGAAAATACAAGCGCTCGGAACTGAATGTGCGCAATTATTTCTAAAGAATTTTCTGGAGACAGACAGGGAATTGCGAGGCGCTATGTTATTGATGAAATGAGGCTTACTGGCCAGTTGCAGTGGCTTGCAATGGGTTGCAGAAATTATCAATCTTGACAGGACTTAACGTCGCGGTAGAGTGATTGCAACGCTGGAGGGGACTACCCCTAGGCCGAACGCTGCTGTTCTCCCCTAATTGAAAGAGAAGGAGAAAAGGGAATGAAAAGGCTTCCGGTTCTGATGGCTGTAGTTGGACTTTTACTCTTTGCGTCTTCCGCTTTTGGCCAAACGGTGGTGCCGATGACTTTTAGCGGCTGGGATGGGCAAGGTTGGGATGGTGGTGGGACTGGCTTTTACTACGGCTCAGTCAACGGCACACCCGTGGGTCCGGGTTATAGCAGCCCTGGATATCTGTGCGATGACTTCAACGACGAAATTTACATTCCCGAGTCCTGGAAAGCTAACGCGTTCAATGTGTCGACCGTATTGGCGAATTGGGGTACCTATGGTAGCGACGTGTTGTTCGGTGGTTCGTTTGCCGGATACAACAATGTTGGACAAACTGGCTACTTGGAAATGGCGATCTTGGCGGAGGCTTCGTTTAGCGGCACCCTCGGGAACATTTTCGCTGGGGCGACGGCGAATGATGTTTCGGCAGTGCTGTGGTGCATCACTGGCGGCCCAGGTGCTTCTGCCTGCAGCCAAGGTAATATGAGCGCGGCTTCATGGGCGTTGTGGCAATATGTCCTGAATAATCATAGTGGTGTCTCGCTGAGCCAGTTTGCGAATCTTTGGCTCTACGTGCCAATTAATGGCTCACAGTCCCAAGGTGGCCAACCGCAGGAAATGTGGGGAGATGTACCGGTACCGGAGGGCGGAGCCGCTTTTATGTATCTGCTGCTGGCCGGAGTCTCTTGTTTTGGAGCCATGTTCTTCCGTTCTCGAAAGCAAAGTTCAAGACCCGGAATGGCCTGATCCCGTTGCTGGCGGTCCGGATTTGGCGAAGACCAGTGCCAGGTCCGGAGCGGCCAAACGACAGCGGTCTCGCGGCACGCCCCTCCCGAAATGGTGGTCCGGACTTAGCAAAACCTCCCCAAGTCCGGACGACCAAATCACAACAGTGTTGTGGCACGCCTCACGTTTTTCGACCCAGGAACCCCTCAGACTTGTATAGCGCGCTGTCCGCGGCATGCCCGGATAGCTGGCGGCGGCAGGAATTCGTTCAAATCGTAGGCGGCCGTGATTTCTACCCTCCACTCAAACAAGCGCAACGCTGCTGGACGTTGTCCTAATTGGTTGAAGGGGCTTTCGCCAGTTGTGTTTGGTCTCAATCCATCACCGGACAGGGCTGCGATGAAAACTAGTCGGCGGCTGCGCTCTGCCCCATCGCGGATGGACGATCGGTTACATCTCTGATCAAAGAGGAAGGAAGTTTCTGTGTCTTCTTCAGCCACTCGGCAGCCATTTGTTCGGCTTGGAGCAGTTGCTCCATCGTCATTGCCTCACCGACACTCTTGCCGGTTCGCGATGTTTGTTCGCTGGCAATCAGGTACCACTTGTAGGCTTGCAGGAGGTCCTTGGAACTCGCTCTTCGAGTCCAGTACAAATGAGCCAGCGCGAGTGGCGCGATCGGCACGCCCTGTTCAGCAGCTCGTTGACACTCGACGAAAATGGAATCATTCCGAACGTCCGTGGAGTTCTTCAAGAAGCAACTGAACGCCGATTGCGATTGGCGATCCCGGCTGAGGGTCATGAATAGAAGCTCAACCCGGCTTGAGACTCCGAGTTTGTCGAATACCCGAAACAGATAATTCTTGACGGTGTGCTGGCTCAAACCTAAACGCTCGGCAATTTCACGATTTGTCAAGCCCTGAGCGACGCTGCGGACGACCTCCATCTCTCGCTTCGAAAGCAGATTCACGCCTTGAGCATCGACGGCGCGGGGATTGCGCGAAGAGGCCAAGGCTTGCACCACCAGACCGATCTGTTGATTGTCGGCCCAGATCTGCCCTTGATGCACTCTTCTCACGCACTTGCTCAAGGTTTCGACCGATTCTCGCCTGCTGAATACTCCTCGCGCACCGGCGCGAAACGCTTCCAAGATCAATTCAGGTTTCGAGGAGTCCAGCAACATGACCGCACGGACATTAGGATGCAAAGCGTGCACCTCTCGCAAAACCTCAAACCCGCGAGCAGGCTGCTCATCCAGGTTGGAACCGAGGAGAAGGACATCGACGTTGTGAAGGTCCACGCGAGCAATCAATCCCTGGGAATCTGAATCTGAACTGATAACTTCCAACGTTCCGTCACGGCGCAGCGCATCTGCAAGCAGCTGCGTATGGATTCGAGTATCGTCGGCCACGAGTACGCGAATCGCCGCCTGAAAAGTTTCGTCGCGCAATTCCCTACCTCCAAAACGAAGTGGTCTTTGTGGTTCTCTGGGGGCCCCAGCATCCCCTGGGCGTGCTTAGTAAGAATTCAACCACGGGAATGCTTATTACGCAATTAGATGATAGCGTCCTGGTCCCGGGACGCAATCCCACAATGGTGGGGCGCAAGCCCACGATAGTTGCATATCAACGCACGGAAGTGACAGGCTCTTGCATACCGTGGGCAGACGCGGCGGACATACCGACTCCCAGCGCAAACTTTTTCATTCGCCCACTGTGAATTCGGTTTGTGTTGTCTCATCAATGAGTTGCGAAACGTGCTCGGCCTGCCACGGCTGGCTGGATGTTCCATTTGTGGCCCAGCTCACGGAGAAGACCTTCTCAGAGCGTCTTTCCTTAGAGTCCGGGGTTAAGAGCATCACGCGGAGGGGAGAAATGCTTCGCCGAGATTGTGCACCTCTTGCAGCGGCCTGCATCCGGCTGTAAGCTGCGTTCCAGCTTGAGCAACTGACTGTGGTTAACAGTCGTCCCCCCTTCCCCCTTGCCCAAATGACCCCGGAGACTTGGCTCGTGGCAGCTGCAACGGTTGATGGCTGCAGGCTGACTTTGGGTTCTCGCTAACCGGTTCCCGCAGCAGCGGCGGCGGGATCTCGTTGGCAACGTTCAGAATCTTACGGGTCAATGCAAAGTGTGACTCAGAGGGCGAAGCTATGAGCACCAGCAACCAGTCATGGGAGTTTCCAGATCCGGCCGCAATTGCCGGGACAAACGTCGAAAGCTGGTATGCGGTGCAGACCCGCGCCCGACACGAAAGAGCTGTAGCTCACCGGCTCCGCGAACGAGGCGTGACCACCTTCTTGCCGACTGTCACTGAGGTGCATCGCTGGAGCGACCGAAAAAAAACTGTAGAACTGCCATTGTTCAGCTGTTACTTGTTCGTCAAGCTGGTGCCTAGCAACGAGGAACGTCTGCGGGTGCTTCAGGTCGACAGCGTGCTAAGGTTCGTGGGAATTCACGGCCTGGGAACGCCGATTCCCGACGAACAGATCGACGCCGTTCGCATCTTGGTGAACGAGCAGCTCGCTTGTTGCTCTCATCCATTCCTCAAGATCGGACAGCGCGTGCGAATCCGTGGCGGCGCATTGGACGGTGTCGAAGGTCTTCTCCAGTCTCGAAACGGGGATCGCGCGCTCATCATATCGGTGGATGCAATTCAGAGATCTCTAGCCGTCCGGATCGAAGGATACGACGTCGAACCAATCTAGAGCTTTCTTTGTTTTCTAGGGCCCTGCCAAGGAGCCAACCTGTGATAGAAAACGCAATCGAAACCGTAAGACTGCTCGTCGTTAGCCGCGAGTCCGCAGTTCTTCGCCCACTCTGGTCGATGGGGGAATCGAACTACTGGCAGCTTGAAAGCGTCGCCAACGCGTGGGAGGCGATGGAGCGTGTGCAATCCGGGGTCACGCCAGATTTGCTCTTGCTGGACATGCCGAACGGGGATGGGGATGGTTTGCACATCCTGCGCTGGCTGCGCCGGCTTCGTCCGGCGCTGCCGATTATCTTGATTGGCCATCCCGACGATGGCGGCCGGAAAAAAGAGGCAATGCGCCTGGGCGCACAGGACTACCTGGTCCGGCCCCTCGACGGCCGCCAACTTGAAATGGTCATCCGGCGCCATCTTTCCACGGTGCGCGGCGCTATCGAGACGGATATCACGAGTGAGGATGTCGAACTGGTCGGCAATGACACCTTCTTCGTCGGGGTCAGCTCCATCATGCGAAAGCTCCGCGCCCAGGCGGCTTTGCTGGCGGAAGCCAATGTGCCCGTATTGATTCTCGGCGAGGGTGGGAGCGGTAAAGAGACCACCGCCCGCCTGGTCCACAAATTGTCGGTCCGCTCCGGATTCGAGTTCGCCAAGGTAAATTGTGCAGCGTTGCCCAGCGATCTGCTGGAGAGCGAACTTTTCGGGTACGAGCGAAATGGCACAAGCGCACCCGCGCGAACCAAATCAGGCAAGCTGGAACTCTGTGACAAAGGCACGATTCTCCTGGATGAAATCACCGAGATGCCGATGAGCCTGCAGGTCAATCTGCTGCAGGTGCTGCAGAACAAGAGATTTGTCAGACCAGGAACTTCGGCTTCCGTCGAAGTCGATGTCCGCGTTCTGGCCGCGAGTACCACAAGTATTGAACACGCCATTTCTGAAAACAGACTTTGCGAAGAACTCTACTACCGCTTGAGCGCCTACACGATTCACGTGCCTTCCCTCCGCGAGCGTCGAGAGGAAGTTCCGCTCCTGATGCGCCATTTCATGCACCAACTTGCCAAGCATTACGGCCTCTCGCCCCGCACCTTTTCCCCGGTAGTGCTCGAGGCCTGCCAGTCCTACTCATGGCTGGGCAATCTGCGAGAGCTGGAAAATTTTGTGAAACGTTACCTCATGGTGGGCGACAAAGAAATCGCGTTCGACAAGAACCGATCGGAACCGGAGAAGGTAACCCGGAGCGCTGCTTTACCCACGCCGCGCAGTTTGAACCAGCCGGCACCATCACCGATTCAGTCGATTGTCGACGCCTCTGGTTCTGACTCGCTTAAATCTCTGGTGCAGAGCGTCAAGTTGGAGGCGGAGAGGAATGCGATCGCCGCAGCGCTGGAGAAGACGGGTTGGAATCGCAAGGCCGCCGCTCGTTTACTCAAGGTGAGCTATCGGACAATGTTGTATAAAATCGAGCAGTACCAGATGAGATCGTCTGATTCCTCTCTGTTTCCAGGCAACGGACTCAGAACTAACGAGACCGGATTTCGCGGCAACGGCAGGACTGGTTGAGACGGATCGGACAGCAACGTCAAGAACCGTCGACAGGAGTCGTGATGAAGAACAGCGCCGATCACCCCTTAGGTTTAGGATTAGTTTTGCTTCTCCTTATCGGTTCCCTCTGGGCGCAAGTGCCGGCCCCCAGTCAGGCTGATGGCCAAACTGCGGCTCCAGCCGCGCCGGCTTCGCTCGGACAGCCTCTAACACCATCCGCCAGCAAGCCACACGACGACAGCTTTGTGATTGGAAATGACGACCTCCTGGCGATCAATGTCTGGAAGGAACCGGACATTTCCCGGTCGATTCCGGTGCGCTCGGACGGAAAAATTTCGCTGCCCCTGGTGGGAGAAGTACAAGCGGCGGGGCGGAGTCCTTTGCAACTCGAACAGGATATTGCCAGCAAACTGCGGAACTACATCGCGGAGCCCGAAGTCACCGTTATGGTGACCCAGATCAACAGCCAGAAGTTCAACATTTTAGGACAGGTGGCAAAACCGGGATCATACTCACTTACACAGGCGGCGACGGTTCTGGACGCCATTGCGGTCGCCGGCGGATTCCGGGACTTCGCCAAGAAGAAGTCGATCTATGTTCTGCGGCAGAGTCCCAATGGCGGCGAATCGCGGATTCCTTTCAACTACAAGGACGTTATCAAGGGCCAGAATCCCGCCCAGAACATTAAGCTTCAGCCGCGCGACACGATCGTCGTGCCTTAAGGGCAGTTTATGCTTACAAGAGCCTGCTTGAGTCTCGCATTGCTGATGGCCACGCCCGTGTGGTGCCAGGTGGACACGAACGGCACGGCACCCGCCAGCCCAACGAACGATACAGAGATGCTTACACCGCCTCCGGTGAGCGGTCAGGCTTACCCAACTGCACCAACTTCCGAATCCCGTTCAAATTACTTGAATTATGGTCTTACCTTCAATACCGCATATAGCGACAATGCGTTGGGCGGCAGCGCGAATCCGGTTAGCGATGTGAGCTACTCCATTTGGCCCACGATCGCTCTCGACGAAACGACCTCGACACTGCATTCCGTCCTGACCTACAGCCCGGGGTTTACTTTTTATCAGCGGACCGGGGCCCGGAACGAGGCAGACCAGAATGCTTCGGTCGACCTCCACTACCGCCTGAGCCCGCACCTGACCTTCAGTGCACGGGACGGCTTCCAGAAAAGCTCGAGCGTGTTCAACCAGCCGGATTTGGCATCGGCCGGGCCCGTGTCCGGCGGAGCGCAGGGGCCTAATTTATCGGTGATAGCGCCGATTGCCGACCGTCTTAACAATTCTGGAAATATGGGTATCACCTACCAATTCGCCCCGAACGAAATGGTTGGGGCCAGTGGAACGTTTACAAATTTGCACTATCCGAATCCCGCGGAAGTTCCAGGGCTGTTTGATTCGGCCTCGCAGGGAGGATCGTTTTTCTATTCGCTCCGTGCTTCGAAGAAGCATTACTTTGGCGTGACCTACCAGTACCAGAGACTGGTATCGTATCCGACCGAAGGCCTGAACGAGACCCAGACTCACGCCGTCCTTTTCTATTACACACTTTACGCGACGTTGAGCTTCTCTATTTCTTTCTTCGGAGGTCCGCAACACGCGGATACCGTGCAGCCCCCGCTACCGCCGTTGCAGATTCAGCTACCCCCCACGCGAGCGTGGACCCCATCGGCTGGAGCCAGCCTTAGCTGGCAGGGACGCCGAAACACGCTGGCAGTGAGCTATTCCCACGTCATCTCCGGTGGCGGAGGGTTGTTCGGGGCAGTCCATATGGACAGTGCGAGCGCATTGATACGACAACAAATCACGCGAAGCTTGAGTGGGTCAATGGCTGGCGGCTATGTACAGAACGATGCTCTGAGCTCCGCACTCTTTGGAGGCAATAACGGACACACTGTTCAAGGGACTGCTTCCCTGCAGAAACAGTTCGGCGAGCATATCAATCTGCAGCTTGGCTACACCCGACTCCACCAGAATTACAGCAATGTGGCGGTTCTAGCGTTGACTCCGGACACGAACCGGGAATTCGTTTCGCTGTCCTATCAATTCTCAAGACCGCTGGGAAGATAATCCTATGGTTGACGATCTCGAAGAGAAAAATTCGGAAGGCTTCAACGTCCAGCATTATTTCGACGTGGCGCGCCGCCGCCATATCCATTTCCTGATACCGGTGCTTCTTGGTTGGCTTGCAGTCTGGGGAGCCAGCTGGATTGTGCCGGCGAGCTACAAGTCGGGCACGCTGATCCTGGTGGAGCAGCCCACGATGCCGAAGGACTACGTCGTACCGAATGTCAACGACGATTTGCAAGACCGGTTGCAGAGCATCACCCAGCAAATTCTTAGTCGCACGCGCCTTCTTCAAATCATTGGCAAGTTGAACCTCTATGGCGGGAGCCACAGCCAGACCACGCCCGATGAAAAAGTCGAGACCATGCGCAAAGACATTGAGATCGAGCTTGTGCGTGACACCCACAACAACCAGATCACCGCATTCAACGTTTACTATTCAGCGCGAGATCCCCACGTTGCCCAGCAGGTCACCAGCGAGCTGACCAACCTTTTCATTAACGAAAGTCTGGAAGTACGGCAGCAACAGTCCGAAGATACCACCAAGTTTCTCGAGAGCCAGTTGGAGAACGCGAGTAAGAGCCTGGCCGAGCAGGAAGGAAAGATTCGAGAGTTCAAAGGACAGCACGTAAGCGAACTGCCCACCCAGCAGGCGAGCAATCTCCAAATCCTGGGCGGCCTGCAATCGCAACTGCAGAGCGAACAGGATGCCCTCAACGCCGCGAAACAGCAGCGAGTCTACTTACAGACGCTGATCGATCAATACCGGACTCTCCAGGGAACGTCCCGGACTGACGACGGCGCTCCGACTGGTTTGCCGGCGATTGATCATGAACTCGACAGACTAAAGTCACAACTGGCGGACCTCAGCTCTCGCTACACCGATCGTCACCCGGATCTTCGGAAGTTGAAGATCCAGATTGCCGAAACCGAAAAGACGAGAGACCAACTCCTGGCCGACTTGAAGAGCAAAAACAATAGTAGCCAACCGGACGGCGGCGCCGTTGCGCGTGACGTAACCGATCCTTCCCAAAACTCGGCGATGGCGCAACTGCATGGCCAACTGCAAGCCAACCAGTCCGAAATCGCGAATCGTGAGCAAGCGATTTCCGGCTTAAAAACCAGAATCAACGACTACCAGATGCGGTTGAACCAGGAACCGGTGCGCGAGCAGCAGTTGGCAGATCTGACCCGCGGCTACGAACAATCCAAGGCCAACTACGACGAACTGCTGAAAAAGAAAAACGGATCGGAGATGGCCACCAGCATGGAACGTCTGCAGCAAGGTGAACGCTTCCGCGTCCTTGATCCTCCCGGCTTGCCGCTAAAGCCAGATTTTCCCAACCGCCTCAAGTTTTGCGGAATCGGATTGGGCGTCGGTCTGATGTTAGGTGTGGTGGTGGCGGGTGGATTCGAAATGATGGACGACCGCCTGTACAGCGAAAAGGAAATCAAGGATCTGATACCGGTGGCGATAATCTCTGAGATCCCGGAGATCTTGAATCCGTCGGATGAACGAAACAGCAAGAAGAGAATGTGGCTGGGATGGGCTATGGCAGGGTTCGTATTTGCTACCATCCTGGCAGGATCTGCGTTCAGCTATTTGCACGGCTAAGTCCGCTTCCAATGTACAAGACTTTTTTCAATCTCACGCGCAACCCGTTCGAGCTCACGCCCGATCCCGCGTTTCTTTTCGCTACCAAGCGGCACAATGAGGCGCTGGCAGCTCTTTATTACGGCGTGCGGCGGCACAAAGGATTTGTGGTGCTCACGGGAGAGGTGGGCACCGGCAAAACTTTGTTGCTTCGATGCTTGCTTCAATTATTCAAACAGAGCAAAGACGTTGCCTACGCCTATGTGTACAACAGCCGGCTCTCTCCAACGGAGTTCCTGCAGTACGTTGTCAGCGACTTCGGGCTTCCTGCGTCTGGTAAGAACAAAAGCGAGCTGCTGCTTGACCTGGGTCATTTTGTAATCTCGCGAGGAGCGAAGAAACTGACTACCGTCCTCATCGTGGACGAGGCACACCATCTTTCGGCAGAGATTCTCGAAGAAGTCCGGCTCCTGACGAATCTGGAGACGACGGACGACAAGTTGTTGCAGATTCTTCTCGTTGGACAGCCCGAACTCGATCGGAAGCTGGATTCCGTCGGACTTCGACAACTCAAGCAGAGAATTGCCCTTCGCGCGCGGCTTGATCCGCTCGATATAAACGAGACCATGGGATACATCGAACGGCGCCTGCAGATTGCCGGAGCAAACTCGCACGCGAGCATGTTGTTTCCCGCGCCAACCATTGCCGCCGTGTATCGCCATTCGCGAGGCTTTCCTCGCCTGATCAACACCATTTGTGAGAACGCGCTGATCGCCGCATTTGCGAAACAAATGCGCAGCGTGACTCCGGACATCGTCCACGGTATCGCCGAAGATTTCCGGCTGGGTGTAGTTCAACCGCCTGACATCGAAAAAGACGGGGAAATAGACGATACCGATGTCCGGCGAGCCGCGAAGACCCTGCTCGATCTTTATGCGGCGCTGCATAAGCCCGTCCGGCACGACGCGCAATTGCGTGCCCCCATAGTCTTCCGAGGCCGACAAGAATGAGTTATATATTTGACGCGTTGCAAAAATCGGAAGCCGAACGGTCCGGAATTGACGTGGGAGCGTTGGCAGCAGCGACTGAGTTACTGCGGGTCGCCGAGCTTCAAGCGGCCGCCGAGCGCGAAACCGCGGCGCAGTCGGAGACCATCGTGGCGCCCGCAGTCATCGCGGACCCTGAAACCCCACTGCCGCTGCAAGCGGCACCGTCATTTCCGGCTGCGTTGGCGTTTCCTTCAGCAACGAAGCCCGAGGCGACTAACGCTCAGGTCGACCAGTTCAGCCAATTCCAATCACTGCGCGTCCTGGTTCCTCTTCAAAGCCGGCTGGTATGCGTCACGGACAAGGAAAGTCTGGCTGCGGAGAAATTCCGTTTTCTTGCCGTCCGCTTACGACAGCTCCGGCAAAGCCGTCCTCTCAAGAAAGTGCTGATCACGAGCGCCATCCCTCAAGAGGGCAAGAGTATGGTGGCTGCCAATCTCGCCTGCACTCTTGCGCGGAGAGGGCGGCAGAGAACTTTGCTGGTGGAAGGAGACCTGCGGCGACCGTCTTTGTCGCAGATGTTCGGGTTGAGTAAGATTCCGGGCATCTGTGAATGGCTCCAAGGCGAGAGCGGCACGATGACCAGCATCTATCATCTCGAAGGCCCAGATCTCTGGATTCTCCCGGCGGGCAGCACGCCGAGAAACCCTCTAGAGCTCATGCAATCGGGAAGACTCTCCGCACTCATGGATCAGTTGACCGCCTGGTTCGATTGGATCGTGATTGATTCTCCACCAGTATTGCCTTTGGCCGACACCAGCGTATGGATGCGCTTGGCTGACGGCATTCTCCTGGTCACGCGCCAGGGAACCAGCGAAAAGAAGCAGTTACAAAGAGGGCTGGAAGCGATCGACCAATCGAAGCTGATCGGTGCGCTGCTGAACTGCTCTACTAACACGGCCCATAGCGACTATTACGATCACTACCGTCCGCCTACTGCTTCACAGGCAGAAAGCCAGTCTCAGAAGTAAACGGTCCTAGCGCGGTTTCATTAAATACCTGACGATGATAAGGCGTGATTGTCTTTGTTCTTCTTCTAGAGCTTTGCGATTCCCCCCTAAGATCAATCTTCTTTATTGAAACCCGAACAGGTCAGCCACTTTCGTCCTCTTCCACTGTAGCGCGCGAGGAGATGCATCCGTGTTGCCCACTTCAGCAAAACCGCGATCCGCTAATGGCGTGACGCCACCGCAGAACTGGTCAGGCTCGAAGGATGTCCTCACCGAGGAGGCCTTCCGCAGGATGGTCTCGCTGGAACGGAAACGCAGCGAACGCACGCAGCGTCCATTTGCTGTTCTGCTGATGGAGACTAGGCGATCGCTTTCCAACGGGGATAACGCCGAGGTCTTGTCGAATGTTCTTACGGTTCTTCAGGCCGCCACGCGAGACACCGACCTTATGGGCTGGTCTGAAGACAAGGTTTCGGTCGGTGTGATGTTTACCGAAGTCGCGCCGGAAAATGAATTGATTCTCAGCGCTATCCTCTCCCGCATCCATACCACCCTGCGGGAGAAACTCACCACGGAACAGTTCAGCCAAATCAAGTTCTCGTATCACTTGTTTCCGGAGGAGGCGGGGCGAATCAATCCAGTCTCAGAAAGGAGCGTTAGTCCGCCATTGAGTTATGTGGCAGGCAGTGCTCCCAATCTTGAACATCTACGTTGACGGGTAATCAATCAGTGAATGGTATTGAAGACAAGATCGACAGGCCCGGGCCGACATTAGAATGCCGCTTCAGGCAACGAAATTCGGCTGCAAGTCGGTGGGAGATGCATCCTGGGGCAAAACGGCGTCCCGTTAACAGTCATTCCCAGTCCATCAGCGATCTGGAAGTCCTGGTTCGTGCACGAGTGCGGACTGAGTCTCCAAATATCTGAATTGAATTGTTCTTACGATATCTCGTCCTCGAGTTACCCCCCACCTCGATTTGTGGTTCGTGTTCTGTTTTCATTATTCCTTTGTTCTAACCCGCTTACTCAAGTCAATCTCAGGCAATTCACCCAACTCAACCGGCATGAAAGTCGGCTCAGACAAAGCCGACTTTCACCATGAAGGGGAAAGCAATGAAATCGCGGCGGCGAGCTAATGGCGTAGCTGTGAAGATGGCACCGGATTCATCAGCTGTCATCGTGGAGCGCGAAGTGCTGGGCGAGGATTCGTTTCACCGGATGATTACACGGGAGAGGAAGCGTACGGAACGCTCCGAGAAGCCGTTCCTGCTGCTGCTGCTGGATTTGGGGCATGGCCTCCCAAGCGAACGAAATGGGCACGTGCTCCGTAAGTTGCTGTCAGCGCTGTCCAGGTCCACACGAGAAACCGATGTCACTGGTTGGTACCGGGAGAACGCAGTCATCGGCATCATGTTCACGGAAGTCACACTCGATGAACGGAGTTCGATTCTGACGACGATGATGATGCGTGTAGGTGAAATACTCCAGAGCAATTTAAGTTTGCGGCAATTCAGCCAGATCGGGATGTCATTCCATTTGTATCCGGAAGACTGGGATCGGGAGACCCCAGAGAGGCCCGGAAATCCGACGCTCTACCCCGATCTTTTCCACCGGGAACAGCAGCAGAGACATCTGCAGGTGGCAAAGAGAGTGATAGACATTATCGGCAGCGGTGCCGCTTTGCTCTTGCTATCACCGCTCTTCGCTGTGATCGCCGTGCTGGTGAAGCTCTCATCGAAGGGTCCCGTGATCTATCGGCAGCTGCGCCTGGGCCAATTCGGCGAAACCTTTGAACTCCTGAAGTTCAGATCCATGCGCAGTGACAGCGACCACAAGATTCACGAGGAATTCATGAAGAAGGTGATCGCTGGAAAGCACGATGGGAAGACGTTGGACCGTGACAAGCCGGTTTACAAAATGACCGACGATCCGCGCATCACTTACATCGGCCGATTTTTGCGGAGATCCAGCCTGGATGAACTTCCGCAATTTTTCAATGTCTTGAAGGGAGAGATGTCACTGGTCGGCCCGAGGCCACCGCTAGCTTATGAGTACGAGGAATACGAAATCTGGCATCGGAGGCGGGTGCTCGAGGCGAAACCGGGTATTACGGGGTTGTGGCAGGTGATGGGCAGGAGCCACGTGCGTTTCGACGACATGGTGCGACTCGATCTGCAATATGTAAGAACATGGTCTCTCTGGCTGGACTTCCGGATTCTCCTGAAGACTCCCAAGGCTGTGTTGCTGGGAGACGATGCGTTTTGACGCCAGAACAAAGGTTTGAACCGACCGGATCCTCGCCGTGGAAACGATTCAGCGCGCTTCGTAGCCGGAAAACCAGTCCGAGCGAGCGACCAACGAGGCCATTATGGGAGGTCCCGTGGAAACCAGCGAAGAGTTCAAGTTAGACATCGGCGGCGTGAGCAAGGTGGCGCCAGCCCCACGTCAACCGCGTTCCGGTTCGGTCGTTGCTGAAGTCCCTTCGACTGTGGCAACGCGAAAAGGGTGGGCGCGGAGAGTGTGGATTGACATCGATAACTCCCCGCACGTGCCTTTCTTTCTTCCAATCATCGATGAATTGAGGAAACAGGGAATAGACGTCACCCTGACCGCAAGAGACGCGTATCAGGTCCGCGCGTTGCTGGAATTTCACAAGATCCATTGCAGAGTGATCGGTGGCCACACTGGAAAGAACAAAGCTCTTAAAGTGCTGGTAAATTTTGTTCGCGCTCTGCAACTGGCGCCCATCGCGGCTAAAGTCCGGCCTGATCTTGGGCTATCACATGGCTCTCGGGCCCAGGTTCTGATCTGCAAGGCTTTTGACATTCCAACGACTGTGATTCACGACTATGAATTCACCACCAAAACCGGTTTTCTGGAACCGGACTTTACTCTAATGCCGGATGTAATTCCCGATGGCGTCATGAGCAAGCATTCTGACCGAGTGACGAGGTATCCCGGTTTGAAGGAAGACGTTTACGTCCCTCGTTTTCGACCCGATCCGGGTATTTTTCGGGAGCTGAAGATTTCCGGAAACCACTTAATCGCGCTGTTGCGCCCGCCCGCCGACGAGGCGCACTATCACTGCCCGGAAAGCGACACGTTATTTGCGGAAGTGGTCCGGTTTCTGGGAAGTCAGCCGCAGGTTCTGGCAGTCACTCTTCCCCGCAACGAGCGCCAGAACAGACGATTGCGATCGCAATGGGCTGACTTGATTGCTTCCGGCAAAATGATCATTCCGGAGCGCCCTCTTGACGGCCTGAACCTGGTGTGGTTTTCGGATCTGGTGGTGAGTGGCGGAGGAACGATGAATCGTGAGGCCGCGGCGCTGGGGGTCCCGGTGTATAGCGTCTTCCGCGGGAAGATCGGGGCTGTGGATCGGTACCTCGTTCGAGAGGGCCGACTGACCCTCATCGAAAAGCTGGAGGATGTCGAGAAAAAGATCCGGCTTGTGCGCTGGAACCGACCGGCAATGCCTGACAGCAGGCCGCGTCCGGCCCTCGCCGCGATCGTGGAGCATGTGGTCTCGAAGCTGAATGCCCGGCGCGCGGTTGCATGAGCAATGGATGTCCAACCTTCTGAAACTTCCTATGGTGGTCATAACGACGGGCGTTTCGCGTGGCTGACGGAGATAGATGATTCAAGATCAGTTGGCAATTGAGCCGATGTCGGAGCCTCAAGAACGGGCGACCGTGGGAACGGAAGCCGTCTACCCCGGTGCGCCGAATGAAAGGGCATCGGAGACCGAGGTGAGACCGAAGAGGGTCTACATCGTCGATCCGCTGCAAGACCCTCGCTGGGACGAGTTTCTCCAAACGCATCCGCGCGCTTCGCTATTTCATTCTTCCGGTTGGTTGCGCGCGCTGGCTGTGACGTATGGGTACCAGCCGATTGCTTATACGACTTGTGGGTTCGACGAGCCTTTGCGCAATGCGGCAGTCTTATGTCAGGTGGAAAGCTGGCTTACTGGACGAAGGCTTGTGTCGCTGCCATTTTCCGACCATTGCGAATGGTTGGTGGACAAAGCAAAGGATACGCGCGCGATTTGCGCCGCACTTGAGCAGTCGATTGATCGCCAGCGCTGGCGCTACATCGAGTTGCGACCCTTGCAGCCGACTGGAATACCCATCTCGCTGACTCACTCCCAGTTTCAATACACGTTCCACGAACTGGACTTGGAGCCGAGTCTGGAGACCATCTTCGCGAACTTTCACAAGAGCTCGATTCAAAGGAAGATTGGCCGGGCTGAGCGCGAAGGGTTAACCTATTGTGAGGGTTCATCCGATCTGCTGCTGAATCATTTCTACCGTCTCTTCCGAATTACGCGCGCGCGCCACCGACTGCCGCCACCGTCCCGACAGTGGTTTGCCAACCTGATCCGGTATTGCGGAGATGGAATCAAAATCCGGGTAGCTTTGAAAAATGAACGCCCGGTGGCTGCCATGATCACAGTCCGCTACAAGGACACCATGACGTACAAGTACGGTTGCTCGGATACGCGGTTCAACCGATTCGGCGGCATGCATTTGTTATTTTGGAGCGCCATCCAGGAAGCGAAGAACTCGGGCTCACACTCCTTCGATTTTGGTCGCACCGATGCCGACCAGTGGGGGTTGATCACTTTCAAAAGGAGATGGGGCGCTGCGGAGTCCGTCTTGAATTATTCCCGCTATACTGCCGGCGCCTCGTCCACACACCTCTTTGATCTGCATGCGGGAACATGGAAAATCAAAGCGGCGAAGTTTGTCCTGTCGCGCCTTCCGTCGAGTGTCGTCGCTAGAGTTGGCCAGGCATTGTACCGCCATGTGGGATAACCCTTTGCAGGGCTTGTATTCGCAGTCTTACAGTCCTCAGCAGGAGATCCAAAGATAAATGATTGATGCAAGAACGGTACTTGGTCCTCGGTCAAGTGAGTCCCTGGCGACGGTGGGTCGCATCGTAAAGCTGGCGGTTGAGGGTCTCACGCGCATGCTCGATACGAGCCGGCAGCTTTTCTGTCACAAGCTCAAGAAGACCGATCGGGGCTTGATTCAAGAGGGCATTTCGCACCGCTATACCATGATGACTCTGCTCGGTCTCCACCGCTACGAACAAGCTGGAGGAACCTCGCCAATCCCGACCGAACCCCTGTTAAACACCTTGCTCGCCGACCTGAGCTGGGTCCAGGATATCGGCGACCTCGGCGTGTTGTTGTGGTTGTGCGGAGTCGTGGCTCCGGATCGCCTGGCCAAACTGGAGAAGCAGCTCACGATTGCGAATGCTTTGTCCAGCTACACCAGTGGGAAAAGAGGGGTCACGATGGAATTGGCGTGGTTCCTCACCGGGCTTTCCTACTGGGAATTGGCTTTTCCGAACCGGTTTCCGCAACTCGAAAACTTGGCCTTCGCAACCTACGAGAGGCTGAAAGGCAATCAGGGAGAACGTGGTTTCTTCGGGCATCTTTGTGTTTCTTCCAGCGTGATAGGGATGGCTCGGGGGCGCATCGGCAGTTTCGCCGATCAGGTTTATCCCATCTACGCCCTGACGCAGTTTTCGCGAGCCTTTGGCCATGACGAAGCCACTAGGCGGGCGATGAAATGCGCCCGCGGCATCTGCGATGTCCAGGGGCCGCTCGGCCAATGGTGGTGGCACTATGACTCGGCCAGCGGGCAGGTGGTCGATGGCTATCCGGTGTTTTCCGTTCACCAACATGCCATGGGACCGATGACACTATTCGCCTTGGGCGAGGCCACGCAGCAGGACTTCCGGCCGTGGATCTACAAAGGGTTGCAATGGATCAACTCCCGGAATGAACTGGGATTTGAAATGGAGGACGCTTCGGCCAAACTCATCTGGCGCTGCATTTTCCGGCCCCGGCGCTCTCTGGGCCGCTATTTGAATAGGGTCGTTGGCCGCTATTCCGTTCCCGTGCAGCATGATCGGGCCGAGGATTTGAAGGTGTTGTTTGAATGCCGGCCTTATGAATTAGGTTGGCTGCTTTACGCATTTGCGGTCCGGGCGGGCCAGGAATCCCGGCTGATTTCGGGACAGCTCGGCGGCGCGGAGTCGGTTGCGCAAGACACAGGGGTTGGCAAAGCGTAGCGGCTGAGTCGATGAACCTGGGTGCATAGGCGGGAAACCAGAGTCTTGGAGGCTTAAGGGATGCAGATAAAGATCGAATCGAGACACCTGGGTGATGTGGTAGTCGTGGTTCCAGAAATATTTCAGGACAGCCGCGGCTTTTTTTCCGAGACCTTTCGCGCCGACCAATTTCAGTTGCTCGGGCTGCCGGTCGAGTTCGTGCAAGACAATCATTCCCGCTCCGTGAAGGGGGTGGTGCGAGGGCTGCATTTTCAGTGGGAACCGCCGATGGGGAAGTTGATGCGCGTAACTGCGGGAGCCGCGTTTCTGGTAGCCGTGGATATTCGCAAAGGTTCGCCCACCTTCGGGAAATGGATTGGCATCGAGGCATCGGCGGAGAACCGGCGCTGCGTGTGGGCGCCCGCTGGGTTCGCAAGAGGTTTCTGCGCCCTCTCCGACGCAACGGAAATCCAGTACAAGTGCACAGGTATTTACAACAATAAGGCGGAGTCCGCCATTCGCTGGAACGATCCCGCCATTGGCATCGATTGGCCTCTCACTGACGTGATCGTGTCTGAAAAGGACCGCAATGCGCAGACCCTATCCGAGTGGCAGGCGGCGCCAGCCTCGGGCAACTTCTTGTATTCTCCACCACTCGATTCAAAATTCTCCCCACGGAGCTAACCATGAAACTGATGATTGCAGGAGGCGCGGGTTACTTGGGATCGGTGCTGATTCCCAGGCTTCTCGAGCGCGGATACAAAGTCGACGTTGTCGACCTCTTTTGGTTCGGCAACCATCTGCCGCGTCAGGTCGGGATCCTCAACAAAGACATTTTCCAGCTTACGGTCGAGGACCTCGAACCTTATGACCAGGTCGTGTTTATGGCGGGACTCTCCAATGACCCGATGGCGGAATTTTCTCCCGCCAAGAATTTCGTCTTCAATGCAGCCGCGCCGGCGTACCTTGGCTATATTGCAAAGATCGCCGGGGTCAAGCGTTATGTCTATGCCAGTTCCTGCTCGGTGTATGGGTACACCGAAAACGAACTGTTCGACGAGACTCGGCCCGTGAGCTCGAGTTATCCCTATGGCATCTCAAAACTTCAGGGCGAACAGGCCGTAATGCAGTTGAGTACTGAGAATTTCTCGGTGATCTCGCTCCGCAAGGGAACGATCTCAGGCTACAGCCCCAGGATGCGGCTGGACCTGATCGTCAACACGATGTTCAAGTCGGCCATGAAAGACCGGGTCATCACGGTAAACAATCCTTCCATCTGGCGCCCCTTGCTTAGCATCGACGACGCGGCAACCGCATACATCCGCGCCATCGAAGCCAACGACAAGATTTCCGGGATCTTCAACATAGCTTCGGGGAACTACACGGTGGGCGAGGTTGCGGACCTGGTCAAGAGCGCAATCGCGGAGCGCATGAACGTGCAAGTGAGCCTGGACATCAAGCACATCCAGGATATCCGCAACTACAAGGTGTCGACGGAAAAAGCGGCCAACGTGCTGAGTTTCCATCCCTCGGGCGATGTGAAGTCGATCGTTTACGAGCTCATCGCCAATCTCAAAAAATTCGAGGATCTTGACAACCCGATGTACTCCAACATCCAGACGTTCAAGAAAATCGAGAACGAGATTCAAATTCACGACATGGCGAGCACAATGGTGTAAGAAGTCCGCGAAGCCGAAAGCGCGGTTCTAAGAATGAAGACCCTCGACCAGACCAGCCCTCCCCGCAATTCTCAGGATGCGGCGCGGGCTTCCGCGGAATGCGATCTCCCTGATTGGACGGGTACCTCTCGAAATATGGCTGACGATTCCAGGACTGGCAGCCGCATCGAAGTCGAAGTGGACAAGGTCACCGAAGCGGAGTGGGCGGAGTTGGTTGATGATTTCGGCGATGCCAATATTTACCAGACTTGGCCCTATGGCGCCGTCCGCTGGGGAGAAAAGCACCTCAGCCATCTGATTCTGAAGCAAGGACGCAATGTGCTGGGAATCGCGCAGCTAAGACTGGTCCAGCCAAGGCATGTCCGGGCAGGAGTCGCCTACCTCAGATGGGGGCCGCTATGCCAGCGGCGGGGAACAGAACTGGATCCTGCGGTTGTGAGGAGCATGGCCGAGGCCCTCTGTGAGGAGTATGTAAGCCGGAGGGGGCTGTACCTGGAGATCTTGCCGAATGCGTTTTCAGGCTCGGCGCGCGCGCAGATTTTTCAATCGGCTTTTGCTCAATACGATCACAAGCCCGGCATTAGCGCCGAAGAATACAGGACCTTGGTTCTCGATCTTTTGCCTCCGCTGGATGAACTGCGAAAAAAGTTGGATAAGAAGTGGCGCAATCAACTGAATGCCGCGGAACGCAATGACCTAACGATCACCGGCGGAGAGACTGGAGAGGAGTACCGCCGATTCCGCATGCTCTATGCCCAGATGTGGCAGCGCAAGAAATTTCATACGGCCGTGGACATAAGGGAGTTTGAGCGAATTCAGGAACGCCTGCCGAAAACCCAGAGAATGCGAATTCTGATTTGTGAGCATGCGGGCGAGCCGGTTGCGGGATTGGTGTGTTCGGCAATGGGCGAATCCGCGATTTATTTGCTGGGCGCCACCAACGATGCGGGAATGAAGGTCAAAGCTTCCTATCTACAGCAGTGGGCGATGATTCGGTCCCTCAAGGAAATGGGTGTGCGTTACTACGATCTGGGCGGGATCGACGCGGTGGCCAATCCAGGGGTCCATCACTTCAAGAGCGGTCTGTCTGGCATTGAAATGTCTCACATTAGTTGTTTCATCGCATGCGAGAGCGGCTTCAGCGCGGCATTGGTCAAGACTGGCCAGATTCTGCGAAGCGGCCTTCGCGGAGCCCAGCAACGGCTGGCCCGAACACGGACCGCGCAAGCAACTCGATAGGACGGCTTGGCGCCCCAAGCTCACTTGAAACCCGCATTGCCCCTCTCAGAACCAATCTCGCGGCTGATCGGCTACTCCAGGCGCCACGGTTTCCGGGCGACCCTGGAACGGTCTGCGCTTTCCGTGCGCAGATCGTTCTCGGGAAACCGGATGGTGTTGTTCTACTGTGAGCTGCAGAACGAAGGCTCCGCCACGGCCACGAAACTGCCCGGACACCTGAAAGTTGAGCGCAAGGCCAGTCTCGACGGGATCGGCGCACAGGATTGGCAACAGATCTCGGAATTCTGGAATCCCGACCTGTGCCGGCAAAACTTCTCGGAGCGCTTCCGGGAGGGGGCAACGCTATGGTTGATTCGCGCGGACGGAAAGCTCGCCGGCTACGGCTGGACGATGACAGGCCGCACCATCGCGCCCCACTATCACCCGTTGGGGGCGAACGATGCGCACCTGTTCGATTTCCTGGTCTTTCCCGAATTTCGCGGGCGCAACATCAATCCTCTTCTAGTCGGACACATTTTGAATGAGCTGTCGGCGGAAGGCGGGACTCGCGCCTACATTGAGGTGCGAGAGTGGAACCGCCCGCAACTGGTTTCCCTGGCCAAGACGCGGTTCCGGCGCCTGGGTGTCGCACGCAAGGCATCATTATTTGGCCGGACATTCGTAGAGTGGTCCGCGGCTCCAGAGGGAGCGGGATCGAAAGACGTGCGGGTTCCCGTGCCAGAAGGCAAAACCGCGAATCGCGGGATGAGGTCTGGTAGCTGCTTGGCGCCGCCAGAGTGGTGAAATCTCCCATGACCAGAAAGGACAGCCGACACCTGAACATCAACGCGCTTGCATGGCGGCTTCGATGTCCGGAAACGTCAACGCAAAAAGCGTGAGGAAACGATATTTGGGGGTAATGTGCCTATCTCTCATGCATTTTCTCGTTTGAGTACTTACTACCGCCGCCACGGTTTCCGCGCGAGCGTGAAGCGCGCGTGGCTTTTCGTACGCCGGTCGTTCTCGTCCAGCAAAATGGTAGTGTTTTACTGGGACCTCACGAGCCATAGCAAGTCGGCCGCGAACGACAGCTTGCCCGACCACCTGACAATCGAGCGGAAGAGCAGCCGTGAGGAGATCGATGCGAGCGACTGGAGCCAGATTGTCGATTTCTGGAACCGTGAGCTTACCGAGCCGCTCTTCTCCCTGCGTTTGAAACAGGGCGCAACGATCTGGTTGCTGCGCTCCGAGGGCAAGCTGGCCGGCTACGTTTGGGGAGCTATCGAACACACACCTGAGCCGTACTATTATCCGCTTGCCGCCGGGGATGCATATCTCTATGACTCGCTGGTTTTTCCGGAATATCGGGGACGCCGGTTCCACCTCTACTTGCTGAACTATGTCATGACGGAAATGAAGGCGCAGAACATGAGGCGCGCCCACTTTGACGTTGCGGAGTGGAACCAGGCATCCCTTTCATCAACCGTCAAAACAGCCTACCCCCGCCACGTGTTGGGCGTCGCACGCAAGGCCACCTTCTTTGGACGGACATTTGTCGAGTGGCTCCCCTCGCAACAGCTTGACTCAGAAGCGGTGCGGGTGGAGGCAAAGAAAGTCAGCGCTGCGTGAGCGCGACTCCGGACGCAAAAGGCCGGTCTCCCCGAAGATTTGCCGTTCGCGCCATCAAGTTGGGCGTGTCGCTGATCTACGCGGCGTGTCAGTTCGCATGGAACCGCACGCAACGGCTGCGCCACCGGGATCGGCCCGGGACCTGCGTGGTGTTGTACTACCACAGCGTGCCCCGTCGCTACCAAGGCAAATTCGAGGAGCAAGTGAGAATCGCGGTCAGGCACGCGAAAACGATTGCACTCGGCGGCCTGGACCGTCTTCCGGCAAATACTCACTCGGCAGCCATCACCTTCGACGATGGGCTGGAGAGCTTTGTGGAGATTGCCGTGCCGGTGCTGCAGCAGATGAACGTGCCGGCCACGGTTTTTGTGGTGACGGATGCGCTGGGCAGCAGACCGGTGTGGGGTGAGTCCTACTATGATCCAAAGGAACGCGTGATGTCCGAGGAGCAACTGTGCGGCCTGCCGTCGCTGGTTTCCGTGGGCTCACACACCCTAACTCATCCCAACCTCGTGGCCCTGAGCGAAGAAGCGGCTGGCCGGGAAATCATGCAATCGCGCAAGAAGCTGGAATCGCTGCTGCAGCGGCCGATCGCCACTTTTAGCTTCCCGCATGGGGAGTTTTCCAGCTCTACCGTGCGCCAGTGCCGGGAAGCAGGATATGAGCGCGTGTTCACCATCGAGCCGGTCCTGTTCTCGGCGGTTCAACCTGGCTTTGTGGCCGGACGAATCGCGGCCGATCCCTGGGACTGGCGGCTGGAATTCAGGTTGAAGATTCTGGGAGCCTACTGCTGGCAAGCATATACGCGGGCCGCCACACGAAGGATCAAGCAACTTCTCTTGCCACCGCGTGAACTCCAACCGCAAGCAACAGAATCTAGCAACGTCGAGCGCCAATCGCCAAAATGTCGGTGATATCTAGAGGGTATGAAAGAGCCAGGGCAAGCGTCGATGGATTTGTCCGCGCCGAGGGTTTGAAAGCGACGGTGTTTCGCGGCGGCGCCTCGCTGGGAGCGGGAAGCTTCGCGGAACAGGCCATACGGTTTGGGCGCAACATGCTGCTCACCCGGCTGCTCGCTCCGGAAGCTTTCGGAACCATGGCCATCGTTCTCTCCGCCACTACCCTCATTGCGATTTTGGCGGAAGTGGGAGCCAGGGAAGCGCTGATCCAGAGCCCAAGAGGAACGGAAGAGGGACATGTCGGCGCGGCGTGGTGGATGTCGGTCGGCCGGGCTCTGTCCATCTACGCTGTCATTTTTGCGCTCGCGCCGTTGATTTCGAGGTTTTACGGAAATCTCGAACTCGCGTCCCTGGCGCGGGTCACGACCCTCAGCATTGTATTTGACGGGTTGATGAGCCCCCGGGCGATCGTCGCCCAGAAACAAATGAAATATGCCAGGTGGGCGGTGATCTATAACGGAGGCGGCATTCTGGGCGTGCTGACCACCATCCTCCTGAGTTTCTTCCTGCGCGATGTGTGGGCACTCGCCCTTGGATATTGTTCCGAGAACGCCGCCCGCTGCATTCTCTCTTATGCATTGTGTCCTTACCGTCCGCGGTTCTTCCTGGATTTTTCTGCGCTTCGCGAACTGTGGGGCTTTTCGCGAGGATTGTTCGGTTTGGCGTTTCTAAATTTGATCTTCACGCGGACCGACATTTTTGTTCTGGCCAAGCTGTATGCTCCGGCAAAATTAGGGCTATACTCCATGTCCGTTTACCTGGTGCAGACGCCCAGCATCTTTCTTGCCGCGATTCTGGGTGGGACTCTGCTGCCCGTCTTGTCGCGGATTCAGGACGACCACGCCCGCATGAATCGAATCCTATTGCAAGTGACGTCGGCCACCGTGATGCTGGGGCTGCCCGCACTGGTTTTCGTGGGGTTTTGTGGGCGTGCCCTGCTGACGCTCATCTACGGGCAGCGCTACGCAGTGGCGGCTATGGCGATGGTGTTGGCTGCCTGCGCCGCATTTCTCAACCTATTGAACATTCAGCTGACGCTGATGTTTTACGCCGTGGGGCAGCCGAAACTGCATCGTCGCAGCGTGGCCGTGATGGCGGCGGTGGTACTCATTCTGATCTATCCTCTGGCCAAGGGAGTCGGGCTTTGGGGAGGGCAATTGGCGTGCCTGGGTGCGATTGTGGCCGGTTACCTGCTCCAGGTGGAGCGCATTCGCAAAGTGACGGGCCTGCGGCTGTCCGAATACTGGAGAACCTTCCTGATTCCGGCGGCGGCGTCCCTGGTGATGGTTGCCATCTGGCTGGTCACACGGTCCATCGGAGCGCTGGCGCGGCCCACTCCCAACATTCTCCTTGGCCTATTTGGATGTCTCCTGGCGTATGTCTTTGCCTACGCAATTTCCCTTCGCGGGGCACGGGAGAATGCATGATTCGCCGCCGGTGGCTCCCTTCGGGGAAAACCGGATGCGGGATTCGACTGCTGGCGACAGCGGCCCACGTCCAAAACGGGAGGAAGTTGCTCGAAAGGACACGCCCAATGGCGCGCTGGCGCTAGGTCCTTCTCACTTTACCCGATGCCCTTCTGTGCCTTGGCGGTTCCCCCTGGTTGAAATACCCTGTCATTGGGCCTGTTTTCGACCAGACCCCTAAGTTTTGTGACACGGGGCCACAGATGAATCGCAGACTTTCCCCCACCTTATTCACACTGATCCTCGGCATGATCATTCTTCCTTCAGTGCCATGTGTTGCGAGCGGAGGTAGTTGCAACTCGATTCCCGTCCCATCTGGCACGACGAGTTGCTTTTATATCGCCGCAAACGGGGTTGATACAAATAGCGGCACCAGCGAAAGTTCACCTTGGCTTCATGCTCCCGGCATGAAAGGATGTTCCGGCACGTGCAATTCAACGACTCCGACCGCTGGTGAGGGCTTTATTTTGCGTGGTGGAGATACTTGGGGGTCTGCCAGTATGCCGTGGAACTGGGGCTGGTCGGGAACGTCGTCCAGTTTCATCTACGTCGGCGTAGATCAGACATGGTATGCAGGCAGCTCGTGGGTGCGGCCTATTGTCAGTTGCTCGGATTCCTGTAGCGCTCAGTTCGACTTTTACAACAGCAGCAGCGGCAAGGCTGGAAACTTCGTGCAGGTGGACAATCTGGAATGGACCGGGATCGAGAACACTGCTACGCCACCGGGCTATGGGGCCGTCTACGCCATCAATTTACACGACGTTCAGGCCACGTATGGAACTTCGACGTTCGTCAAAGTTACCAACAACTATATGCACGGAGCCTGCATCGCGGAGGACGGCCCAGAGAATGCAGACTTCATTTACGGTTATCCTCTCGGGGATGTCCTCTCACAGATAACCGGCAACGTGATCGATGGCTCGGACGACCAGTATTACTCGGGCGGATCATGCGGCCCGATACCTTCCGGCTATGAACTTATGTGCGGCATGTGCAGCGGGGCCGGAAACATTTCCGACAACTATATCGGCTATCTGTCGAACGGCATTGTTACCTCAAATGGTGTGACCGTTCACGACAACATCTTCGAGGGGATGAACTCATCAATCGACAACTATACAGGACTCGGCGACGATCACGAGAATGCTTATGAGTCAAACGGCGATTGCAACTTGATGCTCTACAACAACATTATCCGCAATCAGCCCTTCAGCGGTTTGGTCGTCTTCCAAATGTCCCCTAACTCCGGTTGCACGAGCTATGCCTTCAACAATCTGCTCTACAATTTTGTGAGCCCCAACGGGATGCAGTGCTACGAGAGTGGCGGGGGAGGGGCTTGCAACTTCTTCAACAACACGGCAGCCTGCGGAGCCACAGGAAATCTGAAGGGTGAATGCGGACGAGCCACAGGCAGTGATCACGGCAATTTCATTAACAACCATCTGATCACATCGGCGAGTACGCCAATCGGGGGTTCAAGCGTCAGCTTGACGACTAACGTCACAATGACCGAATCCACAGCAACCAGCCAAGGATATACCTCTACCCAAACCTACCCATATTCTCCGACAGCCGCAACGAACTCCACGGTAGGCGCAGGGACGAACGAGTATTCTTCACTTTGCTCGGCGATCGCAGGGCTCAATGCGACGGCGGGTGCGGCTTGCCAGTTGGACACGACGGATGCCTGCACCTATAACACGTCGAATCACACAATGAGTTGTCCCCTCCGCACCCAAAATGCCCAATCTGGTAGCGGAGCATGGAACGCAGGAGCCTATCTGTACGCCGCCGGACCGAATCCTCCGACCAACCTAACGGCCGTCGTTCAATAAGCTCTTCACGGCAACTCAGACGGAGTGCCGGCATTGCCTGGCTGTGGATTGTGGTGTAAACGCCGCCACAAACAATGAGATCCAGCACAATCGAAATGGCAGAGTAACTGCAACGGGAAGTAGAACTGCTGGATTATTCCATCCAAGAACTTACAATGATCGGGATGACTGCGCCCTGGAGAAAGCCGCCCATCTCCCAATCCAGCCTTCATCTTGGAAATCCTGGAACATGGGCAAGAAACTCGTGCACATTAGGCGATAACCAGTGGAACCCCAAAATCTAAGATTCGGCGGCGGAGTAAGCCAAACCATGGTCCACCCGATCATCCTGATCGCGGTGCTGATCGCGGGTGTATTGATCTGCTTCGGATCGCGAAGCAAAGCACTCGCGGCTTTTCTCGCCGGGGCGATGCTCATTCCGACGGACCAGGTTCTGCTGATTGGCTCGCTGCACTTCCCCATGCTGCGCGTTCTGATCGTCTTCGGCGCCATTCGGATGGTGCGCGCGAAGTTTTCGGGAGCAAACCTGCTGGGCGGAGGATGGAACAAGATTGACCTGGCGATGGTCGTGTTGACCCTCTTCACCGCCCTGGACGGGATTCTGCTATATAGGGAATCGGGCGAGGTGATTTTTCAGTTGGGCAATTTGTACTCGGCCTTTGGAGCATACTTCCTGCTGCGGTTCCTGATCCGCAACGAGGCAGACGTGCTGCGCGCGGTTCGAGCGTTTGCCTGGATCACCCTGTTTGTCGCCGCCATCATGAGCTACGAACAAGCAACAGGGAAGAACCCCTATTATGCCTATTTGGGCGGCGCGCACGCGTCTACTTACGGAACGACGACGGAGCGCGATGGCAAGTTTCGGGCCGTCGGCTGCTTTGGGCACCCCATCCTGGCAGGGACGTTTGGAGCGATTTCCTTGCCTTTATTCGCAGGCTTGTGGTGGAGGGACCGGAAGAATCGCAGTCTCGCCGCCGCGGGGATTGGTGCCGCCACGATCATTGTGCTGGCCGCCAACTCGAGCACACCATTGCTGGGCTTTGTTGGAGGGCTGATCGGCCTCACCTTCTGGCCTATGCGCAAGTGGATGCGCCCGGTACGGTGGGGCATCGTGATCACGCTGGTGTCCTTGCACATCGTCATGAAGGCACCGGTATGGCATCTAATTTCACGCATCGATCTCACTGGAAGTTCGTCGTCGTACCACCGCTATCAACTCATCAATCAGTGCATTCTCCACTTCTCCGACTGGTGGTTGATTGGGACGAAGTCGTATGCCGACTGGGGCTGGGATATGTTTGACCTCTCGAATCAATATGTCGGCACCGCGGACACGGTTGGGCTGATCCCCTTGCTGGCGTTTCTGGCGGTCATTGTGTTTGGTTTCAAGTACATTGGCAGAGCGCGCCGGATGGCGCCCCAGAGACGGCAAGAACTGTTCGCGTGGGCCATCGGAGCGGCGCTGTTTGCCAACGTGGTTGCGTTCTTCGGAATCGGCTATTTCGATCAGACTATTGTGGCGTGGTACGCCTTGCTGGCCATCATTCCGGTGACGGCGTATTCGTACGGGAAAGAAAAGCGTGAGCGTGCGGACCGGAAATCTCAGGACGATGAAGAGGCGTCTCTCAGTCTGACCGATGACGATCGGGACCGCGTCGACGCCACACCTGTAGCGAGCAGGGAAACGCGTCTTGGCGGCATAAACGGAAGCGCGATCCTACAAGGAAATGCGTGATGAAGCTTTCGGTGGTCATATTGTGCTGGAACGATCTCAAAGTGATTGGCGATTGCCTGCAATCGATCTATGCGGGCACGCGCTCGACCGGCTTTGAAGTGATCGTTTCCGACAACGGCTCGACGGACGGGTCTGTCGAATTCATCCGCGAGAGATTCCCCCAGGTTCGCCTGATAGAAAACGGGAGGAATCTGCGGTTCGCGAAGGGCAACAATGTCGCGATTCAAGCGAGCGCCGGCGAATACATTCTGATTCTGAACCCGGACACGATCGTCAACGAAGGCGCGCTCGATCAGATTGTCGATTATGCCGACAAGCATCCGGAAGCGGGCGCCATCGGATGCCGTGTGGTGAATACCGATGGCTCGTATCAGGAGCATGTTCGCCCGCTTCCCACAATACGGTCCGAATGGATGGCGGCCTTCCATTTGGGAGCGCTTGCCCGTTTCTCGGATTGGTTCAACCCCGGGATCTACGTGGGATGGACGGGCGAGGGAGAGCGCACGGTCGGGTGGCTGGCGGGATGCTTCATTTTGGTGAGGGGAGACTTGCTCAAGCGCCTGGGCGGCTTTGACGAACAATTCTTCTACTACTACGAAGACACCGACCTGTGCCGCAGAATCTGGCAGGCGGGATACTCCGTGCTCTACACGCCAGACATCCGAATTGTCCATCTGAAAGGGCATTCGACGAAAAAGCGGTTTCCGCTCGGGTTCGCGCTGGACAAATATGTCACGCGCTATCGCTACTTCTACAAATGCGATGGCAGGCGCGGCGCGCAGCGCTGCCGGCAAGCGACATTGGCGTGGTTACTCTGCCGGCGACTGGGCCTGGGATTGATCCAGCTCTTGCAGCCGAATGATGAGAGAAAGCTTCTTCTGGATCTCCACAAGGCAGCAATGGGGTGGAATTGGCGAGTGGATCCGGTTCGTTTAGTGGAGAACGGCGAAGAACCGGAGTTGGCGGTTCCGCCGACGGGGCGCGTACTCGAACGCTAACTATGAGTTGTCAACGACGGGGGTTCGAAACAGGGCATTGCCAGGGCGGGCACGGTCTATGAAGATCGCAGTGATCGGCGCGAATGGCCAATTGGGTACAGATGTCGTAAACGCCTTCCAGGGCAACGGAGATGATGTTATCGGGCTTACTCATTCCGACGTCGAGTTGTCCAATGTCGACTCGATGGCGAATTGCTTGCGGGGATTGCATCCCCAAGTCATCGTAAACACGGCGGCCATGCATCATGTGGAGAATTGCGAGCGCGAGCCGAAAAAAGCGTTCGCAGTAAATGCGCTAGGCGCCCGCGACTTGGCATCGGTCGCGGGCGAAATTGGCGCATCGCTCATCCATGTCAGCACCGACTACGTTTTCGACGGCGCCAAGCGGAGTCCCTACGAGGAATCTGACGCTCCCCGCCCCCTGAATGTTTACGGCAACACTAAACTGGCGGGCGAGTACTTCCTTCGTTCGACGGCGGAGAGGCACTTTGTTCTGCGCACTTCAGCGATCTACGGGCAAAGCCCTTGCCGGGCCAAGGGCGGATTGAACTTCATCGAACTGATGCTGAAGCTGGCCAAAGAACGTGGAGAGGTGCGGGTGGTGGATAGCGAGTTCGTGACTCCGACATCCACCGCGGAACTGGCTCGGCAAATGGTGCGGCTGAGTCGCTCCGACGCCTACGGCCTGTATCACGCCACCGCGGAAGGAAGTTGCTCGTGGTATGAATTTGCGCGAGAGATTTTCGCCTTAACCGGCACCAAGGTCATTCTGAAAGTGGCTGGGCCTAACGATTTTCCTGCCAAGGTTGCGCGCCCGAAATATTCCGTCCTCGAGAATCGCGGACTTAAGGACAATGGGTTGAATGTCTTCGGGCCGTGGCAGGAAGGAGTTCGGCAGTACCTTTCTTCGGCTTCGCCACGTTAGCAGAAGCACGCAACCACAATGGACATGCCTGCAAGAGGATCGACCTCGCTCTGTGCTGAAGAGCTTCCTCCGTTCGTGCGCGGTAACTATGTCCTGACGACCGCCGCTTACAACGAAGAAGCCAACATTGAAAAGACGGTCCAATCGGTGGTGAATCAAACCCTGCCGCCGCTCAGGTGGGTGATTATCAGCGACGGCTCGACCGACCGGACAGACGAAATCGTCAAGTTCTACGCGGAGAAGCACGATTTCATCCGATTTATGAGAGTCACGAGAGCTCCGGGCAGGAGTTTTGGGTCGAAAGTGAGGGCGCTCCATGCCGGCAGCCAGCTCATGGGAGGGATAAGCGCAGAGTTTATCGGCAATCTCGATGCTGACGTGTCTCTGGGCCCTTCGTATTTTGAAGAACTTATCGCTCACTTTGAACGGCGGCCCAGGCTGGGGATCGCGGGGGGGTTTGTTTGTGAAGAAACGGACGGAGAGTTCGTGAGCCGTCGCGCGAACCGGACTTACTCGGTCGCTCACGCCGCGCAGCTTGTCCGTCAAGAGTGTTATGCGGCCATCGGAGGCTACGCCGTCCTGGAGTACGGGGGAGAGGACTGGCATGCGCAGACCTCTGCCCGGATGAGAGGTTGGGAAGTGGAAGCGTTTCCGGAACTTAAGATTTTCCATAATCGTAAAACGGGCGAGGCCGACAATCTCTTGCGACACAAGTTTCGACAAGGACGAGTGGATTATTCCCTCGGGAGTGCTTCGCTGTTCGAGATTCTCAAGTGTCTCGAACGCGTGCCAGAGAAACCATTCTTGAGCGGCAGTGTGGCGCGTCTGACGGGATTCTTTTGGTCTTATCTCTGCCGGGACGAGAGACCGGTTTCACCCGAGTTCATCGCTTTTATGCGACAAGAGCAGAAGCAGAAGGTCTTGTCATTGCTCAAGAGGGGTAAATAGAACCGTGCAAACGGCGTGGGAGGAAGAAAACAGGAGACCCCTGGCAATCGACAAGAACCTGATTGAATCAACACCTCTTACCGCTATGAAAACCGATCACGAGCACAGCTTCGGGCGCTATCTGTTGCTCTGTCTTGGAACAGCATTGTGCATCTGTGCCGCTGTCGAACTTGCTTGCGTGTCATTCGGGGTCGCTCCCCTTTTTACGCCGAACCTGCCGCTCAATGAGAAGATGCGCTTCATCCGGGAGCATCGGCCCGGTCCCGCGCCCATCAGTGTGATCAGCGGAGCAAGTGTAGCCCTGAACGATATCGACAGCGATCTGCTGGAAGACGAAGATGAGCACCCCTTCATCAATCTGGGGGCGAACGGCATCTCCGTGCCTTCGGCGGAAGAGCTTTATAAGGAGTTCGCGGCCCTGTACCCGGTGCGGGAGGTCATCTTCGCCGCAGACCCGCTGGAAATGCGCGACACCTACCGGACGGATGTCGAAGTGCCGCCCTCCGTATTTCGACGCTACGTGCTGGGCAGGATGACGATGGTGGAGGAATTCAAGTATCGCGATATTTCCGGATTGATGTCGTATTGGAACAACTGGCGGGACTACCACAGCCGCAGTGCTCCTACGTCGTTGGTTTTTTCGAAGACTGGCGCTGTGCCCTTGGAGTTCGGCCGCGACACGGCCGATCCTAAGGCTTGGAGCGGCGAGACCATTGACCCCGATGTAAGCTGTTTGCATTGTGTCGACGACCTTGCCAGATTCTGCCGGGAGGTCCGGGCCGAGGGCCGGGCCTTCACAGTCGTACTGGGACCGATCCGGCCGGAGGTGCTGGCAAGGATGCCGAGAGTACAGGCCGTCGACGTCGACCGGCGAGCACGGATTCAAACCGTCCTGCAGGGATGCGGTGGGTCTCTGTTTGATATCACTGACTACGCCACTCTCGATGATGCATGTTTTGCGAATTCCGTCCACCTAAATGCGTTCGGCATGAGTGCAATGACGGAGAAATTTGTGCGATTTCGCCGTGGCGAATTGATTGCCCGAAGGATGCCTCTACCGTGCGGCGCTTCCCCTGTCGCACTGGGCCCCAGCGCCGGTCAGGGGCGGACAGCCTTGAACCAGACCCGAGTGATCGCCGCAAAGTAGTTGCTGTTGTGAAAGTGTGAGGTAAGCGCGTTGGATCTCTATTGGCTTCCCGAATGTCCCGACTGGAAGGAGTCTCTTGCCCACGCCCGTGGGGCCGCTGAGCCCTGGCCAAAACTGGTGGGACTAGCAAGCAAGCGCCTGGATTTCGTCAAAACTAATCAACTGGACCACCTCCTAGAGGATTCTTGCCCCGAGCAGCACACTAATGGCGCGTCAGACACACCGATCCATTTGGCAGTCCTGGGTTCTTCTACGGTAACGCATCTCCCGCCGGGGTTGAGGGTCGCAGCGCTGCGCCGGGGGTTACGTTTACAGGTTTACGTGACCGGTTACGGTCAGTACAGGCAGGAATTATTCGACTCATCGTCAGCGCTTCATCGTTTTCATCCCGATGTCGTCTTGTTAGCGATGGATACGCGCCATGTTCTCGGACAAATGGGGGATGACAACGGAACGGGGGCAGTGGAGAATGCGTTGTCAAGGTTGGCCGAACTGTGGCAGAAGATACGGGCGACATTCGATTGCCAGTTGGTGCAACAGACGCTTCTACCGATCTTCCCCGGACTCGTGGGCAGCAACGAACACCGCCTGGGTACATCGCGTCGCTGGCGGGTGAGCGACTTCAACCACAGGCTTCGCCAATACGCCGACTCGGCCAGGCGTTCGACCTTCTGGCCCTCGATGCCAGCGCGGAGCAGCATGGCATTAGCGCATGGTACGACGATGCGCTCTGGCATGGAGCAAAACAGGAAATTCATCCTCTTGCAGCGCCGATGTATGGGGAATTGACGATGCGTCTAGTCGCCGCCCAGCGAGGACGTTCTGCAAAATGTCTGGTTCTCGATTTGGACAACACCTTGTGGGGCGGGGTAATTGGAGATGACGGGTTGGAAGGGATTGTCCTTGGGCAAGGGAGCGCTCTGGGCGAAGCCTACGTCGAGTTCCAACGCTGGGTGTTGGATCAGGCTCGTCGCGGGGTGATCCTGGCGGTCTGTTCCAAGAATGACGAGGCAAACGCCCTGCTGCCTTTCGAGCGTCATCCAGAGATGCTCATCTCGCGCTCAGACATCGCAGCTTTTGTTGCCAATTGGGAAGATAAAGCCGCGAATCTGCGCACGATCGCGCAGCGTCTCAACATTGGCACGGACTCGCTTGTTTTCGTTGACGACAATCCGTTCGAGCGCAACATTGTCCGGCGCGAGCTCCCCCAGGTAGCAGTTCCCGAACTCCCCGAAGATCCAGCGTTTTACGCCCGCTGCCTCGCGGATGCCGGCTACTTCGAGGCGCTCTCGGTGACGGCGGAAGATCTGGAGCGGTCAAGGCAGTATCAGGCAAACGTTCAGCGTGAAACTCTTCGAGCCAGCGCCACGGATTTGAACGGCTATCTCGCAAGTTTGAAAATGCGGTTGTGGGCCCAATCTTTCGATGAGGTGGGTCTCAAGCGTGTTGTGCAGCTCATCAATAAGACCAACCAGTTCAATTTAACGACGCGCCGTTACAGCGAGGCAGAGGTGGAAGCCTGGATCGGCAACAAGAGTGTCCTCGGTCTGCAGTTTCGCCTCACTGACAGCCTTGGGGACAACGGCATCATTTCAGTAATCGTTGGGAAACTCGACGACATGGATGCCAAGCGGATGATTATCGATTCCTGGCTGATGAGTTGCCGCGTGCTCGGACGTCAGGTCGAGATAACCTGCCTGAACATTCTAGTAGCCAGGGCCAAGGCCCTCGGTGCCGCAGAAATCGTTGGCGAGTATATTCCGACCGCCAAGAACAACATGGTACGAGAGCATTACAGCAAGTTGAATTTTCTGCCCGTGCGAGAAGATCCGGACGGACGGTCGGTTTGGCGGCTGCCGCTGCAGCAGTACGTGCCTTTCGATACCTGTATCGAGGTTCATGAGGAGTAAGCAATGGAGAGTTCAGAAATCATGGAGGAGCTGACCGGTATCTTTCGGGACGTGCTCAATGACGAGAGTCTGAAGCTAACGCCTGAATTGACGGCCGCCGATGTGCCGCAGTGGGATTCCTTCAACCACATTAACATCGTGGCGGCCACCGAAGTCCGTTTCGGCATCAAATTCAAAACAGCCGAATTGGAACAACTGAGAAACGTAGGAGAATTCGTCAAGCTGATCGAGAGCAAGCAAAAGCTGAAGCATCGCTGATTCCTTATGGTGTTCGCCTCGTATAACTTTCTCTTCATATTCCTGCCGATCGCGCTTGTGGGGTATTACCTGGCGGCAAAGGTGGGGGCAACGCAGGCCATCGCCTGGCTCGTGCTGGCCTCCCTTGCTTTCTACGCTGCCTGGAACCCCGCTTTTGTGATTCTGCTCGTCTGCTCGATTGCGTTTAACTTCGCGATTGGACGCATGCTGCTTGCCCCCGAGAGGGAAGAGGACACGAAATCGCGCAATCGCCTGCTCTCCATCGGGGTCGCCGGAAATCTTCTTCCGCTCGTTTTCTTCAAGTACTTGGGGGCGATGCTTTCGTTTGCACGTTCGATTTCGTTGGTTTCCCCCGAATTCGATTTCAAGGTCATTTTGCCGTTAGGAATATCGTTCTTCACATTTACACAGATCGGATATCTGGTGGACTGCCACGACGGCGAAGGAAAAGACCTGGACATTATTCGTTACGCCGCGTTTGTAACCTTCTTTCCTTATCTCATTGCCGGACCCATTCTGCACATTCGGGACATTGGACCACAACTTCTCAATCCAGATAGCTGCCGCCCGCAGTTCCGCAATCTATCCATCGGCGCGAGCTTTTTCATCATTGGATTGGCGAAAAAGGTCCTCCTGGCGGACCCGCTGGCTGAGGTGGTGGGGATCGGGTTTGCACATCCGGGCGATTTTCGGATGTTTACTACCTGGCTGTATGCGCTGGCGTATTCCGTGCAACTGTATTTTGATTTCTCCGGCTATTCGGACATGGCCATCGGTTTGGCCTACATGTTCGGCATCCGGATTCCAATCAATTTCGATTCCCCGTATAAATCCAGGAACATCATAGATTTTTGGCAACGCTGGCACATCACGCTCACGCGCTATCTTACACTCCTGCTCTACAATCCCTTGGCCATGTACATCACGCGTCGCCGAATACGTGCAGGGCACGGCGCGTCCCATCGCGACAACCGGACTGTGAGCGCATTCGGTTCTCTGGTGATCGTTCCAGTTTTCTTCACCATGACGCTTGCTGGTATCTGGCATGGCGCCGGATTGCAATTCCTGCTCTGGGGCCTTATGCACGGAGTCTATCTGACGATCAATCATAGTTGGCGTATGTTCGGTCCGAAGGCGGCTGGGAAGGATCGGGGACGGCTGGCGGAAGCCGGGGTTGTTGTCTGCCAAGTTGTCGTCACATATCTGGCCGTACTCGCCGCTCAGGTGATGTTCCGTGCATCTTCGGTCGGTGCAGCAATGCAGATGCTGGGAGGCATGATTGGACTGCATGGCATCGATGCGTTTCCAGTGCCAGGCAGCGCGATGACGGTACTCCGGCACCTCGGACCATTGCATAAGTTTCTTACAGGAACCCATCATCTTCTTACAGTCCCCGGCGAAGATAGCATACCGGCGCCTGCAAGCCTGGCCCTGCGTTTCTTCATCGTCGGGGCTTTGCCGAACAGCCAGACGATCATGGCCAAATTCTCGCCAACCTTGACAGCCATCCGAGACCATGGACCACGGTTGCTCACATGGCAGCCGACGGCACGCTGGGCCTTGGCGCTCGGCATCTTGTTCGCCGTTTGTTTGATGTGTCTGCATCAAACGAAGGTATTCTTGTATTTTCAGTTCTAGGTAGTTTCGACAGGGACGAGTGGATTATTCCCTGGAGCGATCTACTGTTCGAGATTCTTAAGTGCCTCGAGCGCGTACCCGAGAAGCCGTTCTTGAGCGATAGCGTGGTGCGTCTGACAGGATTGTTTTGGTCTTACGTTTGCCGGGATGAGAGGCCAGTTTCACGCGAGTTCGTCGCTTTTATGCGGAGAGAACAGAAGCAGAAAGTGTTATCGTTGCTCAAGAGCCGGTAGATATAGATGCCAAAGATAGTCGCATTTCCGCGCCACCTGCTGCCTTTGCTACGGTGCGTTCAGGATTCAAGCCAGCTCCTCGTCTGTCACGAGGTCCAGAGCGACAAGGCCGGTATAACCGACGGAAGCCTCCGTTGCACCAAATGTTCCCGGGAGTATGCCATCCATGATGGCATTGTGCGCTTGATAACAGAAGCTCTAACGGGAGAAACCAAACACGAAATTGCGCTCAAAGACCAGGAATATGACACTATGCCGGAGGTTTTCACGGCGCCAGTCGACGGCTGGAGGTCGGAACTTCTTGATCGCATTGAGGTCCCTCCCCATCTGGCGGCCCTGCAGCCGCTGGAGGGCCGGCGGGTTCTCGAACTCGGTTGTGGCGACGGCCGCTTCACGCTTCTCATGGCTCAGCAGGGAGCAGAAGTTCTCGCGGTGGATTTTTCAATAGCGGCACTGCGGAAACTAGGCGCTCGCTTGTTGTCGGGCACCGCCCCCACCACATATCAGATTGCGGCCAAATGCACAGGCGGCGCTCTGGCAGAGCGCGTAGGATTGGTCCAGGCCGATGCCAGTGCCTTTCATGTTGCCCCCCGCAGTTTTGACCGCGCGCTTTCCGCGACCCCGCTAGACGGCCGAGATGAACGGCTGCAGATGTTTCGCAGCGTTGCCGAGGCGCTGAGGGACGACGGGCGCTACGTTGCCGGCGTGGAGTACGATTATCTGCAACGACGACTATTAGGACTGCCGGTTCTCCGGCGCTATACGCCTGGCGGCATCCTCATCGAACACTTTGACATGGCGAAGATGCGACGCGAAACCGCACCATACTTCCTTCGACTGCGCATGTCCCTCATTCGGGCCAGAGTTCCTTTCGTGAAACGGCTTCCGATGGGGCTTGCTGTTCGCGTGTCACTTGCGGTCTGTGCAATTCCCCTACTCAGGCAAATGGGTGACATTCTTCTGGTCTGCGCGGAACGTCCGATCAGGCTTCCGGAGGAAGGAGCCAGACGCCCCGGCTTCGTTGGAGCAAAGAAATTCTACCGTCGGTATAAGCGATGGAAGGACGAGGACGCAACTTGGGATTGTGGCGAACTCGTCTGAAACGCTGATAGCGTCGGTTCGTCGCCTTGCATTCTGTCACTTTTCTCGCAAAGAGCGAGCTAAGCGTTAATGGGGCTCAGGGAACCGTCGCACTCGAAGTCGTAGTTGGCCGCACCGCCGTGCGATCTCGGCTCAGTGGGCATGAGCGCGTGATCATCAGCGGCTCGAGTACACACAATGAGCAGATCAACGTCAAACACATCGGAAGATCCGCTTTCATGGATCGCTCGTGTTGCCAGCAGGCTCCGTACGTGGTGGATGCTGTGGACTTATCCCTTTAACTCTGTGGGCGAAGGCTTTTGGGCCCACTATTCATGCGATCTTAGCCGGCCCGCTTCTCGGTACATAAAGCTGGGCAATTCAGTGGCGCTGGACTGTGACGTGTGGCTAAATATCCCTGAAATACCGGAAAACGGCGAACCCTTGCTCCTGATCGAAGATGGATGCAAGATCGGAAGGCGCTGTATGGTTTCGGCCAAGAACCGTGTCCATATTGGGCGAGATACGATTCTTAGCCCTCAGGTGCTCGTCATGGATCACAACCATGCCTTCGAAGAAGCGAATGTTCCCATCTCTCGCCAGGGGATTACGGAAGGGGGGACAATCCGAATCGAGGAGGGTTGCTGGATCGGTTTCGGCGCCGTCATTGTCTGTAGTAAGGGCGATCTTGTCATCGGGCCGAATTCCGTTGTTGGGGCAAATTCCGTGGTGACTCGAAGCGTGCCCCCGTGCTCGGTTGTTGCAGGCAACCCTGCCAAGCTCGTAAAGCGGTTTGATCCGTCAAAGGGGGAATGGGCGCTTGTATCGAGTGGGATGACGGCGCCGAGAACATAAGGCGTACAGATAAAGGTTGTTAGTTGTGACGCATGGCGCTGAACTCCGGTGGTTTCGCGCCGAATATCTCCGCTGCGGACGGTAACAAACCAGGAGCGCTATATATGGGCCAGAAACCTTACTTTTCCGTTGTGATTCCGGCTTATAACCGGGCACAATTGACTGTAACTGCCGTAAAAAGCGTTCTGGCTCAGACCTATCCCGATTTCGAAGTCATCGTAGTTGACGATGGCTCTACCGACGGAACGCGGGACGCCCTCGAACAGTGCATGCATCAAGGTTGCACCAGCGGGACGCGCTACTTTTACCAGCCAAATCATGGGCAGAGCGTTGCGCGCAACCGGGGGATCTCGGAAGCGAAAGGCGACTGGATTGCCTTCTTGGATACGGACGACGTTTGGTTTCCGGAGAAGCTTGAATGGCAAGCCCGCGCAATTGAGCAGTTCAAGGATGACTGCGGAGCATGTTGCACCGATGCCCGGTTAGTGATGGACAACGAAGGCACTGAGACGACCGCCTTCCGAGCCGGCGGAAGACATTATGAGCAGACTTTGGGAATTGTCCCTGATGAACGGAGGCTGCTGGCAAAGGCCTTTGGCGGAAGCTGGACCCAGACTCTGGCGGCCCGCGCCGACCTGGTCCGTCAAATTGGAGGTTTCGATCCCAATCAGCATTTCGCGGAGGACTACGATTTTCTCTTTCGCCTATCGCTTCTTACTTCCTACTGTTACGTAAATTTGCCGCTCGCGCAAATTGACCGGAGCAACTCGCCGGGCAGTGCCGCGGTTCGACTCTGGGAAAAAACGGAGGTTCGACTCCAATCGCGACAGTACATGTACGAGAAGTGGTTAAGATTGGGCACTGAATTGCCCCCGGACGTTCGCGCGGCAGTTATCCAAAACCTACGAGCGATTCACAGCATGTGGGCAAACTGGTACCTGCAGAATGGAAAGTACGCACAGGCGCATGAAGCGTTATCCAGGGCTGTAAGATGTGGGGTTACGCCTAACTTGGTGATCAAGTGGATCCTTACGCGGGTTGCTCCCGGTATCGCTAGAAGACTTGTCCCAAAAGCCAGGCCTTACTTGGGTGTGGCTTGATTGACAGCTCTGGAGTCGCGACAACGGGTCATAGGGGTACTACGCAGCCAGCGTTAAGTCCGATTGGTAGTTCTAAGGCGCCTGATAAGCACTAACTCTGATCGGAGAACATTTTTCCTTTCGCATAAACGTTCTATGAACTTCTTAGACAGCTACGGACGCCATGTCAGCCGCCCCTACGTCGACTTCCTGCGTCGTTTTGGAATGGACTTTGAGGCAGGTCGGGCAAGCGGGGCCGTCATGGAGGACCGCAACGGCCGAAAGTACATAGACTGCATTGGGGGCTATGGAAATCTGAATATCGGCCATAACCACCCGCGCGTGGTTGAAGCGATGATTCGCGCCTTGGAAGCGAGTCGGCCTTTTGGGTGGCCGTTTATTTCAGAAGCTCACGCCGAGCTAGCCGAAAGGCTTGTTGAATTGGGACCGGCCGGACTGGACTGCTGCTTGATCGTCAACAGCGGTGCGGAAGCTGTCGATAGTGCCATCAAGTTGGCGCGGCTTAGCACCGGACGGTCGGGCGTTGTTTGTTGTCACGGCGCGTGGCATGGCTTCACTTTGGGCGCCCTCAGTATTTCGGAGCCTGAAATGTGCCGACAGTTTGGGCCGCTCTTGCCGGGAGTGCGCCGCGTACCCTACGGCGATGCGCAGGCGGCGGCAGAAGCGATCTCTCCGGAGGTTGGAGCGGTTATTGTGGAGCCGATCCAATCCGAGAGCGGTGGGATTGTACCACCGGCGCACTATCTGAGAGACCTGGCGGATGCTTGCGCTGCATCCGGTGCGTTGTTAGTTCTCGATGAGATCAAGAGCGGTGTGGGCAAGACGGGTAAAATGTTCGCGTGCGAGTTTGAGCAGGCGGAGCCCGATGTGCTGCTGGTGGGAAAATCGCTGGGAGGCGGCGTGATGCCGATCGGGGCGATGTTGGCGAAGCGGAAATGGTGGACGAAGCTTGGCCTGAGCTTTGCCATGACCTCCTCATCCGCTGCGGGTAACGGCTTGGCTTGTGCCGCAGGACTTGCAACGCTTGATGTGATGCAATCTGAGAACCTATGTGCGAATGCCGAGAGACAAGGACGGCGTCTGCAACAAGCGCTGGAGGGCCTTTCTTCCGCGCACCCCGAACTGGTGCGGCGTGTGACCGGACGCGGTCTTTTGTTGGGGCTTCATGCAGCAAGTCAGAAGGTCGCATTCGAGATTGCGGCGCACTGCATACGCAATGGTGTGCTGATAATGCCGGCATTCCTCGATCGCGCGCGAATACTGATTGAACCACCGCTGTGCATTAACGATGCTCAAATTGACGAGGTCTTGTGGCGGCTTCAACAAGCTTGCGACGCGATCAACACACGACATCCGTGAGGTTATGAAGGACGGAGCGTCAGAGCATCTCCTTTTCCTGATGAGACGAGGGAAACTTGCAGAGTACGCGGCAGCGAACCTCCAATTTATTGATTTACGGGCTACGGTGAACCTAACAGGTTAGTAATCCTGTCTTAGAAGCGGCAATGAGAAACTCCTACTGCAATTCGTTTCCGGATCCTTTTTCGGTGGTTTCGCGCATAGTGAGCAAGCTCCACAGTCTGTGGCTGGCGTGGACTTATCCGTTTGCTTCTTTAGGCCGCGGCTTCTGGATTCATCACTCTTGTCAGCTGCGCCGGTCTATTGCACCCCACATTAGGATAGGCAATTCCGTGCATATATACCATGATGTCTGGCTGAATATCCTGTCTCTCAGCAACAATAACGAACCGCAGATCTTGCTCGACGACGGCTGCAACATCGCACGACGCTGTATCGTGTCAGCTCAAAATTGCATCCATATTGGCCGAGATGCTATAATCGGCCCAGCCGCATTGATCACGGACCATTACCATGTGTTTGAAGGTACGAACGCGCCCATAGCTCATCAGAAGGCGACGGCAGGAGGAACGATCCGAATTGAGGAAGGGTGCTGGATTGGTTTTGGAGCAGCCATCGTGTGCAGTCAGGGCGAGCTTGTTATAGGAAGAAACTCTGTTGTCGGTGCAAATTCCGTTGTAGACCGTAGCATACCCCCATACTCTGTCGTTTCGGGTAACCCTGGTAGGGTTGTGAGGCAGTACGATATGTCAAAGGAAAAGTGGGTGATGGGGTCTAGTGCGCCTACGAGCCGACTTTGAGGAGACGAGGACGTTCAGCATTGCTGAACTACTAGAATGTGGAGGAAGAAGGTTGCCCCGAGCGGACTGAGCGGAATGGGTATTACGCTATGTCACGCGTGCTCGCTCACGCTTCCGCAGCTCAAGTACAATTAGGACCGGTGATCTGGACAGACCCTCTCCCCGCCTAGATTGAAAACCACTTTGGTCCCAGGCAACAACCTTCGTTTCTAAAGGTGCGCTCATGTGCGGTATTTCTGGACTGGTAAAACTCGACGGCAGTCAAGCTGATCCGCACCAACTGACCGCCATGATTGGCACGTTGCGGCACCGCGGGCCCGATGCGAGTGGCATCCACGTTGCGGGTGCCGCCGGATTCGCCCATGCCCGGCTGAGCATTATCGATCTGCAGACTGGCGCTCAGCCAATGGCCACCACGGACGGCCACTTGTGGATCACGTTTAATGGCGAGATCTTCAACTACGTCGAACTGAGAGAGGAATTGCTCAACAAAGGCCATCGCTTTGCGACCCGCTCCGATACCGAAGTGATTCTTAATGCTTATAAGCAATACGGCGAGGAATGCGTCAACCACTTCAATGGACAGTGGGCGTTTGCAATTTGGGATACGAAGCAACAAAGGATGTTTCTATCTCGCGACCGACTTGGGGTCCGGCCATTGTTCTACACGCAGACACGGGACAGCTTCTTGTTCGCATCGGAGATCAAGGCGCTGCTCGCGTATCCGGAAGTGACTGCGGAAATTGATTTGCAAGGTCTGGACCAAATCTTCACTTTCTGGTCGACGCTAGCACCCCGAACGGTGTTCAAGAACATTTTCCAGTTGCCGCCGGGATCTTCGATGGTTGTAGAGAGCGGCAATGTTCGCGTTCACAAATACTGGTCGGTCAAGTACGCCCCGGCCGAGGAGGATGGGCATCTGGACGAGAAGCGACTCGCCGAGGAACTGCTCTGCCTTCTGAGCGATGCTACCCGCATTCGTCTTCGTTCCGACGTGCCGGTTGGAGCGTACCTTAGCGGTGGAATCGACTCCACGGTGACCACGGCCCTGGTGAAGAAGCTGGCCGGAGACCGACTGCGCAGTTTCTCAGTCAGTTTTGCGGATGCTGAGTTCGATGAGAGTTCCTATCAACGGGAGGCAAGCTCTTTCATTGGTACACAACACACGGACGTGTGCTGTTCATATGAAGACATTGCCCGAGTGTTCCCGGAGGTAATCTGGCACACCGAGCAACCGGTCTTGCGGACAGCACCAGCCCCCATGTTTCTCCTGTCGAACCTGGTGCACGAGAGCGGGTTCAAGGTCGTTTTGACTGGCGAGGGCGCAGACGAGATGCTCGGCGGGTACGACATTTTCAAAGAGGCGAAGATCCGACGCTTTTGGGGTCGAAACCTCGAATCCAATTGGCGGCCGCTGCTGCTTAAGCGACTTTACCCTTACATGGAGAACATACAGCGGCAGTCGCCTGCTTACTTGAGGCGTTTTTTTCGCGTAACTCCGGAAGATCTCGTAAGTCCTTTTTTCTCGCATCTTCCGCGATGGGAGCTTACGGCGAAGTTGAAAGTGTTTTTCTCGGACGCGGTGCGGTCAGAGGTCCAGCCGGGCGAAGCTCTTGCTGAGATCGAGAGTGTTTTGCCTGAGGAGTATTCGACATGGTCTTCGTTCAATCAAGCCGAGTATCTGGAATCTGTTTATCTTCTACCTGGATATATTCTTTCGTCCCAAGGCGACAGGATGGCGATGGCCCATTCGGTGGAAGGGCGCTATCCGTTTTTGGATTATCGAGTGGTCGAGTTCGCGGCCAAGCTCTCGCCAAACCTCAAGATGAAGGTGCTTGATCAGAAGCACTTACTGAAGCTTGCATCTGACGGCCTGATTCCCGCTTCAATTCGCCGGCGTCCTAAGCAGCCATACCGTGCGCCTGACGGCAAAAGCTTCTTCACCTCGGTCATGCAAGAGTACGCAAGCGAGCTCCTTTCAGCACGTGCCCTGCGGCAGAACGGAATCTTTGATGCCAGCGCGGTGAGCGCATTGGTGAGCAAATTTAAGGCTGGGCGCGCCAACGGCGTCAAGGACAACATGGCATTGATCGGTATCCTCTCAACGCAGATCGTAGTAGATCGCTTCATTAACCAAAGCACAGGAGACACAAAGAAATATGCAAACACCTTCGAAAACAACGGCTGTCAATGATGAAATTCGACAATTTGTGATAGAAAACTTTCTATTCGGCAAGGGCGAAAACCTGTTGGATGGAGAGTCGCTCCTGGACAAGGGTTTGATCGACTCAACCGGCGTCCTTGAACTCATCCAGTTCGTGGAAGATCGCTATGGGATCAAAGTTGCAGATGAAGAAGCGATTCCACAAAACCTCGACGGTGTAACCTGCCTCGCCGACTATGTTTGCAAGAAGCTGACCACGATTCCCTAGGAGCCAATGCGATGCAGGTTGAAGACTTTCTTGAAAGCAGTGCGCGAAGTTATCCCGACAAGGTTGCCCTTATCTGCGGTGACCAGCGGTACCACTATCGTCAGGTCGACGAGTGGGCAAACCGTTTGGCTGATGCGCTAATCGGAGCCGGTATAGAGCGCGGAGATCGAGTAGTGATATTTCTTCCCAATTCGGTCGAGGCGGTTGTGTCGATTTTTGCCGCACTGAAGGCGGGGGCGGTATTCGTTGTTCTAAATCCCACGACCAAGGCCGACAAGCTGGCTTATGTCCTCAATAATTGTCGTGCGACGACCGTGATCACGACTCACGGGAAGCTTGGATCCATGTCAACTTGTTTGGGCGATACGCCCCACCTCCGATCCCTGTTTGTGGTGGGGGCCGCTGAGCCCCACGTGGCGACAGTTGAATCTGCGGGCAAGAAAGTAATCTCGGTTGACGAAGTTCGAAGTCGCCGCGGTGGCAGTCAGCCTCCGGTCAAGAGGTGCATCGATATAGATCTGGCAGCCCTGATCTACACTTCAGGTTCGACCGGGCGTCCGAAGGGCGTAATGGTAACGCATTTGAACATTATTTCTGCCGCCAACTCCATCAGCACTTACTTGGGGAATACGCACGATGATATTGTGATCAACGTGTTACCTCTAGCCTTCGATTATGGCCTCTACCAATTGCTCATGATGTTCAAGGTGGGAGGGACCCTTGTACTCCATGACTCGTTCGCATTCCCCTACGTTGTGATCGAGAAGATTATGCAGGAAGGCGTGACGGGTTTTCCCATCGTTCCAACCATCTCGGCAATGCTTTTGCAGATGGACCTTGCGAAATACAAACTTCCGAAGCTGCGCTATATCACCAATACGGCTGCGGCATTGCCGGTTGAGCACATCCGCAAACTGCGAGCCGTATTTCCTCATGTCAAGGTTTACTCCATGTACGGCCTGACCGAGTGCAAGCGCGTTTCGTATCTGCCTCCCGACCAGATCGACATTCGCCCTGCCTCTGTTGGCCGCGGTATGCCCAACGAAGAGGTGTATGTTGTCGATGAAAACGGGGATCGTGTTGGTCCGGGCGTGGTCGGCGAGCTGGTCATCCGCGGCTCGAACGTAATGAAGGGCTACTGGGAATTGCCGGAAGAGACAGCGCATCGCCTTAAGCCGGGTCCAGTGCCAGGCGAAAAGGTCCTTTATAGTGGCGACCTGTTCCGGACCGACAAGGAAGGATACCTTTATTTCGTTGGCCGTAAGGACGACATCATCAAGACACGGGGAGAGAAGGTCAGTCCGCGCGAAGTGGAAGACGTGATCTACAGGCTAGATGGCGTGGGAGAAGTTGCTGTGATCGGCGTGCCCGACCCTATTCTGGGGAGCTCTATTAAAGCCGTGCTCACGCTCCATCCGGGGGCACAGATAACGAAGCAGGATGTTCTGAGTCATTGCTCGGCGAATCTAGAGGATTTCATGGTGCCAAAAATTGTAGAGTTCCAAACCTCGCTGCCCAAGACTGAGTCGGGTAAGATCAACAAACGGGCGATCACGGCAGTTTCACAAGAGGTATGAACTCATTTGGCGCTGTCCAGCAGCGAGTTTCTCTCTTGACATCCAGAAGAGTTTATAGGAGGTTCTAACGTCATGTGTCCATGCCCCGCCACGGTTTCCGACATGTTGCGAATTGATCCGGCCATAGAAACAGAGCGCATTGCGACTTTCATACGCGAAACCTTAGTTACACAATTGAAGCGCAGGGGAATTGTTCTTGGCATATCGGGAGGAGTCGACAGCAGTGTTGTCGCCGCGCTGTGTGTCCACGCGGTTGGAAAGGAGCGCGTTGTCGGCCTATTTATGCCGGAAGCAGACTCATCTGAAGACAGTGTCGCGCTGGGCAGAGAACTCACGGAGAACCTGGGAATCCACTCAATTTTGGAAGACATCACACCCGCTCTGGAAGGCGCCGGCTGCTACCGTCGCCGCGACGAGGCAATTCGTCGGGTGGTACCTGAATATGGAAAAGGATACAAATCCAAAATCATTCTGCCTAATCTGCTGGATGAAGCCGCTTATGCCATATTTTCCATTGTGGTGCAGTCTCCAGCCGGGGACACTAAGAAAGTGCGCCTGCCCCTCGATGCATACCTGGGGGTTGTCTCGGCGACTAATTTCAAGCAGCGTGTTCGAAAAATGTTCGAATATTATCATGCTGATCGCCTGAATTTCGCTGTGGCGGGTACGCCAAACCGTTTGGAGTACGATCTCGGTTTTTTTGTCAAGAATGGCGATGGATCGGCCGACCTGAAACCCATCGCTCATCTATATAAGTCACAAGTCTACCAATTGGCGGCCTATCTGGGCGTGCCGGAGGAAATCCAGCGTCGCTCTCCCACAACTGATACCTATTCGCTGGAGCAGTCACAAGAAGAGTTCTATTTCAACATGCCCTTAGCAAAGATGGACGCCTGCCTGTATGGGAAAGATCACGGCATAAGCCCTGAAGACATGGCTCCAATGGTTGGATTCAGCCGGGAACAGGTTGCCCGCGCGTACTCGATTATCGACTCTAAGCGCAAGGCCGCGCGCTACTTACATCTTCCCCCAATTCTCTTATCTGACGGGAACTGCGAGGGCTAAGCGGGGGCCTGACATCTTGGGATCCAAATTGCGGTTCACTATGGCACCGTGCAACGACCGAACCATCAAAGTCCGCACCAACTACGAAAGGCGGCGTGGTATGAGACATGTTTTGACATTTCTGCTCCTATCACCGCTGATTCGAACCCCGTCGTTGCATGCTCAGACTATTGTACAGGCAGTTTATGCAAACACCGAAATTTACTCTTTTTCGGTTGCTCCCACCACGCCCGGAAATGCCAACATCATCAACTTTAATCCAGAGGTCGCCCAATATGCTGCGGTGACGGACAACATGTCCCAGACTTACACCGTAGCGGGATGTGCCCCCTTTGTGGGACCAGCACAGGCTTGCATCGCCTATGTCTGTAATGGAGTTGGTGGTGTCACTACCATTTACGTTAATGACGTTGGTGGCGGTTCGCTTGGAAACGAGGAGGAGACAAACTTTTACGAAGTGTCTGGGCTTAAATCCTCAAACTGTTTGGACACGGCGGCGGTCACTACCGGAAGCGATACGGTCTGTACTGAGAGTTCCTGCACCCTCTCCATAACGCCCTCGGTGCCGCAAGAGCTGGCCATCTCCGCCAATATGTGCGTAGGTGACGGCACGTCGATTACAGCTGCACCGGCGGGCGTTTACTTCCCTACGCCAGAATCGGGAACGAATCCACAACTGGCCGGGGGGAATCCTGTCGCTGTGTTGGCCTATAACACCACGGCAACCGTGTCGACGAATGTCGGGACCACTTGCAACCCCGATTGGGATGGCATACTAGCTGCGTTCGAAGTTGCACAGTCCCAGGCCCCAACCTACACCGACCTGCACGACTTCAACGCGAGCGCAGGCGATCCCTACACGTTCTATGAGTCCAACCTCGCCCAGGGTCGGGACGGCAACTTTTACGCCGAGTCCGCTGGGGGTGGAACTTCAGGAAATGGTACGGTGTTCAAGATCAGTCCCGGCGGGACGCCAACCATCATCCTGAGCTTCGACGGAACGGACGGGTCGAATGCAAACAGCGGGATGACTCTGGGCAGAGATGGCAACCTTTACGGAGACACCTGGTCGGGCGGAAGCTCTGGCAATGGAATCACTTTCAAGATTACGCCCAAGGGCGCGGAGACCGCACTGCACAACTTTGCCAACGACGGCGATGGCGCCAATCCTGCCAATGTACTCGTTCGCGGTACCAAAGTCTTTTACGGCACCACGAATAACTCGTCCGCCGAGACCATTTACCAAGTCGCGCCCTCGGGCTCACTAGCGACCTTACATACATTCTCCAGTTCCGACGGTCAAGGGGGCGGCCAACTGTTTCTGGCCAGCGACGGCAACATCTACGGAGGAATGAATCAGGGCGGCGAGTACGGTTACGGTACGGCTTTCAAGATGACCCCCAAGGGGGCGTATACGGTTCTCCACAATTTCAATAACACCGACGGGAATGAAGCCGCTCCCGGCATGGTGGAGATCAACCCGGGCAAGTTCTATGGGACGACGGAATTGGGAGGAAGCAACGGAGCAGGCGTCGTGTATTCGCTCACCTCCTCGGGTGTGTTCTCGGTTCTGCACAATTTCAACTCCTCTACGGACGGTTATCAAGCTTTGACTCTGATGCTGGCCACCGACGGCAATGCCTACGGTGTGGCCGCGAGCGGTGGTAGCGCGAACTGCGGAACCATTTTCGAAGTCACAGCCGCTGGAGTGTTCAGCGTGGTCCATACCTTCGACAACACGCATGGATGCACCCCAGCGGGCTACCTCACCCAAGGGACCGACGGCAAACTCTATGGCCTAGCCACCAATGGTGGCGCCAACGGCAACGGAGTCTTCTACAGCCTGGATCTGGGCTTGAGTCCTTTCGCGACCTTAATGACCACGTCGGGCAAAGAGCTCTCCAGCGTTGAAATCCTGGGCGAGGGTTTCAGTGAGTCTTCGGTGGTGGAGTTCGGCGGGGTTGCGGCAACGAAGATCACGCTGGCAGGCTCGACTTACATCCTAGCGACCGTCCCTGCTGGTGCGCTAACCGGAGCGGTGACAGTGACCACGGGCGAGACGACGCTGACCAGCGCGCAGAAGTTCAGCGTGCTACCGACTATCAAGGGATTCAATCCGACGAGTGGTCCGGTCGGAACTCCGGTGACGATTACGGGAACCGCCCTGACACAGACCACGAAGGTGACCTTTGACAGGGTGGCAGCGAGCAATTTCACGGTGAACTCCGACACCCAAGTCACGGCTTATGTACCCACAGGTGCGAAGACCGGCAAGATTGCTGTCACGACCGCCGGCGGCAGCGCCGCTAGTTCGGCGAAGTTCACGGTGAACTAGAAGCGGTCTCTCACAAATGGTTCTGAGGCATTGACAATCAAGGCTTTTATTCAGTGTGCACTCTGTTTATAGGACCAATTCTCGTCCAAGATGCAGGAGGGCTGCTGCGCTCCTCGGCACACGCCATGTATTAACCCAGTTGCGTGAATCCAATGGCATTTTCTCCTCTGAATCGCACTGCTATGCCAGGGTCCGGAATGCTTCGGAAGCAGCCAGATTGTTCGACCCATCGAAATTCCCGGGGAGAGTGATGTGGTGCGAGTTGAGCCGGGCGGACCGGGATTTGGGATTGCGGTGAAGCGCACAACTCCCGTCCGTCAGATCGAACGTCAAGCGCGTCCGTAGCGCCGCCGTGCCGCCACACCACCGCAGCGTCGGATCCAACAGAAAAGGCCCGCGTCACGAGCTAACGTGCTCGTTGGCGTGGGCCGGCTTTTTTTGTCGGAGACATTATGATTCTTTGTTTGGCTAGGTGGGACCCGAGGACCCGATGAGAATTCCGCCTAAGTACACGACCCCGACTCCAAACAAGTAGACTAAGTGGACTGGAGAAGAAACCGTCCGGAAGCGTCTGGCAATTCTGTGTTCAGCGCCAATTGGAAATGCAAGGGGGCGATCCGAGCACGACCGCAGCACGTCCCACAGAAAAGAACGAACGGAGCGACACGAACAGATGAACAAATCCCCGGCGGCAGCTGACCGGAATCTCTCCAAGCGCCGAGTGGCCTTGCGCCTCACAACGTTGGCCTGGGCTGTGCTGGTTTTCTACCTCTCCACAGAGAGATTCGGTTCCGATTTCTCTCAGGGTCTGCTGGCCCAGGGGCTCACGTTGCTCCACCTCAGCGTTTCACCCAGAACGTTCCATATGTTGGATATTCTCCTCCGGAAGATCGCCCACCTGACGGAGTATGGGATCCTGGCCTTTCTCGTCTACGGGAGTTTCGCGGAGCAGCACTTGTTTCGGTGGAGGTTGCGGCAAGCGCTATGGTGCATCGGCATTGTTGGCCTATATTCCCTTACCGACGAGTTCCATCAGAGGTACGTGCCCGGCCGCCATGCTTCCTTGGTCGATTGCGGAATTGATGTTGCCGGAGCCGCGATTGCTGTAGGCATGATTTTCGAGGTGCGTCGCCTGTTCAGGCGCGCCTCGAGCGATTAGCGCAACGGAGCCCTCTCACGCAGGTTTTCTAGGAAAGCCTGCCGCTGTTCGCCGGGCAAGAACTTATAGTAGCGTGAGATCGAGTCGAGTAGGATCTCCCGGTGCCATTGTCCAGGTGCGCGCCTGCGAGGAAATCGGCGCAAATCATCTCCAGACAGTAACTGCGGGATTTGTCCGTGCCCAGCATCAGGGCTGCCGTCTCGATCGCCCGCTCGATGAGCGGAATCTGGCTCTTTTAGATCTTGAAGTAGACCAACTCTGACAGCTCCGATTTCCTCGTTTCCTTTCCCCTTAGTTCCTTCTCCACCTTCCGCCTGAAGTCCTTATGCCGGTAGCTTTCGAGACGACTCTGTGCAACCAGGCACAATCGCAGTGCTGAGCGGGAGAGCGACGCTTACGGATCCGGAATGAGTGCCGTTGCTTGATTTGAATACCCGCTCTGCTGCGACTCACTATTCACGGCCGTGGCTACGTAGTAGTAAGTCTGGCCGGAGACGACCGTGCTATCGGTGTATGTGGTCGTGCTGTCGAGCGAGGAGTTGATCATCGTGTAGGGACCTCCCGACTTGGTGCCGCGGTATATGTTGTAGCCGACCGCATCAGTCGAGGCATTCCAAGTGAGATCGACGGTGTGCTGCGTGGCAGCCGTTCCCGTGCCCGTCATCGTTTGCACGGTAGGCGAGTTCGAGGCGTTACTTGAGAATGACAGAGACGCCGAAGCGGCTCCACTCGCCTGCGGTGTGAAAGTGACGGCGAAACTCGCGGATTGACCGACGGGAATTGTTGCCGGCAGCGAAATTCCGGAAAGCACAAACTCACCGTTGCTGAGACTTGCCGATGCAACTGTGACGGCCGCGCCACTAGCGGTCAGACTGCCGCTGAGCGCCGAACTCGACCCCACGGTCACGTTGCCGAAGCTGAGACTGGTTGGAGAGACTGCCAACGTCCCCGCAGCCGTTCCGGTCCCGGAAAGCGCGACATTCAGCGGCGAGTTCGATGCGTTCGATACCACCGACAGGTTCCCGCTCGCCGCACCGGCAATGGTCGGCGTAAAGGTCGCGGTAAACGTCACGCTTTCGTTCGGCGTGAGACTGATGGGGAAGCCGCTCAATCCACTGATGGAGAAGCCCGCCCCGCTTAAATTCGCTTGCGAAATAGCGACCGTCGATCCGCCCGTGTTGGCCAGCGTCTCAGACAGGCTCGCGTTGTTGCCTACCTGAACGTTGCCGAACGCAAGCGTAGTTGGAGTTGCAGCCAGTGTTCCCTGCGTCACGCCCGTTCCAGAGAGTGGAATGCTCAGGTTGGGATTCGAACCGTTGGAAGTGATGGTTACGCTGCCGCTGGCGCCGCCGCTCGCGGTCGGAGAAAAAAGCACCGTGAACGACGTGCCCTGGCCAGCGGTTAATGTTAAAGGCAGAGCCAGTCCACTCAAACTGAATCCTGTGCCACTGGCAGTGGCAGCCGAAATCGTGAGGCTTGTTCCGCCCGTGTTGGTCAACGTCTCCGCCAAGCTCGTGCTGTTACCGATCTGAACGCTTCCGAACGCAAGGCTTGTGGGATTCGCAGTCAACGTTCCCTGCGTCACGCCGGTACCAGAGAGTGGAATGCTCAGGTTGGGATTCGAACCGTTGGACGTGATGGTTACGCTGCCGCTGGCGGCGCCGCTCGCGGTCGGAGAAAAAAGCACCGTGAACGACGTGCTCTGGCCGGCGGTTAATGTCAAAGGCAAAGCCAGTCCACTCAAACTGAATCCTGTGCCACTGGCACTGGCAGCCGAAATCGTGAGGCTTGTTCCGCCCGTGTTGGTCAACGTCTCCGCCAAGCTCGTGCTGTTACCGATCTGAACGCTTCCGAACGCAAGGCTTGTGGGATTTGCAGCCAGTGTTCCCTGCGTCACGCCCGTTCCAGAGAGTGGAATGCTCAGGTTGGGATTCGAACCGTTGGAAGTGATGGTTACGCTGCCGCTGGCGCCGCCGCTCGCGGTCGGAGAAAAAAGCACCGTGAACGACGTGCCTTGGCCGGCGGTTAATGTCAAAGGCAGAGCCAGTCCGCTCAAACTGAACCCTGTGCCACTGGCAGTGGCAGCCGAAATCGTGAGGCTTGTTCCGCCCGTGTTGGTCAACGTCTCCGCCAAGCTCGTGCTGCTGCCGATCTGAACGCTTCCGAACGCAAGGCTTGTGGGATTTGCAGTCAGCGTTCCCTGCGTCACGCCCGTTCCAGAGAGTGGAATGCTCAGGTTGGGATTCGAACCGTTGGAAGTGATGCTTACGCTGCCGCTTGAACTGCCCGCCGACTGAGGGGCAAAAGTTACCGAGAAAGCGGCACTTTGGCCCGCTCCCAGCGTCAGGGGTAAGGCCAAACCGCTCAGACTGAAACCGGTGCCGGTAACTGTGGCCTGAGAGACCGTTAGACTGGCGTTCCCTGAGTTAGTCAGTGTTACAGATTGCGTCTGGCTGCTTCCCACTTGGACGTTTGCAAAGCTCAAGCTAGTAGGATTGGCGGTGAGTTGACCGGAAGTTGTGCCCGTACCGTTGAGGGAAACCTTCACTACGTTCCAGGATGCAAAGTGTCTTCCTTGAGTCCCGTAATATTCCAACAAGACGTTCCCACTGATGCTGCCGCTGGACTGCGGAGCAAACGTCGTGGTGAGGCTCGCGCTCTGGCCCGGGGCCAGCGTCAACGGCCAGGTGAGCCCGCTCACGCTGAACCCGGTTCCCGAGACTGTCGCTTTGGAAATCGTCAGATTCGAGCCTCCGGTATTGTTCAGAACCACCGATTGCGAAACGCTATTACCGATCTGAACGCTACCGAAGCTTACGGTTGAGGGATTGACGGTCAGCTGTCCGGTGGCAGTGGCTGCCAATAGAAAGACATTCAATAGAACGAATCCGCAACCCACACACGTCCATGGGGAATTGTGACGTTTCACTTTGCTCTCCTATTCCGTGCTTTGGGCGGCACGGCGGGGGATATGGAGCAGTTGCATCGTGTCCTGCGAGAAAAAGGTCCCGCGCAGGCGCGGAGCATGTAGTTATTCTTCGCCTAACACCCGGCTTTGGGCAGATCTCAAAGGTTCACGACGACGCGGCGCGGCCGCGCATAATCGGATGTCCAACGGGACAGGTAATCAAGAGGCCACTATCTAGAAATGACTGTTACTGGATGACCGCAATCGAGGACAGTCGGAGCCAGATCAACAGCCGCAGGGACTCCCGCTAATCTGCCATTGCCGGCCAAAGGAACTGCTTGTACACCCGATGTATATACGTTGTTGGAGACGAGTGTTCAGCCGGCCTCGTAGTTTTTTCTCACTTTATCGATTAGGACTGGGGGAATCCGCTACGCGCTTGGATTGTGGGAAGCGCTGAAGCGTAGCTGCGACGACGGCCGCTTGGAAATCGAGAACAACCGCGCAACGGAGCAAGAAGGGAAGAGGCGGCTAGTTTTTCAGCACGCTCAATATTCCCATGTGTTCGGAAACTGATGAACGAAATTGCGCGCCGCCTCCGTGACGGTGAGCCTTCGTTTCACTGGGGTGAAATAGGCGCCAGCTCGGCCGCGCGGCTAGATGGAGTTTTACAAAACGAAGCCAACCAGTAATGATTGTCCAATGACTTACAAATTCGGCGACACGGGGAAAGCCGGGATTCCCAACCCTCTCGGCGGAATTCATCTGCCGTTGACACGCGATCGGAAGAGTCCATGACCAAATTGCCACCACCTCTGAGTTTGGCCCTCGTATTGGCAGTTTCCTTGCTGGTCGGGTGGCGTCCCTTGGTCGACACCTTCGCGCTGGCTCTGCAGAATTCGGCATACACGCACATACTGCTGATTCTTCCCATCAGCGCAGCTCTGATCTTTCTGGAGTGGCATTCTCTGCGGCCGATGGCCGCCCCGAATGTTCGTATTGGCTCCGCTCTGCTGGCGATGGCCGTTTTGGTCGCTGGCTTCGCGAAAGGGTGGTCTTCGCTCGCTTCCGATGAGCGGCTCTCGCTGGGCATGTTGGCGCTTGTGATCTGGTGGATCGGAGCTTTCGTTCTTTGCTTCGGCTCCCGAGTTTCGCGCTCGGTTCTCTTTCCACTGTGTTTCCTGTTTGGCTTGGTGCCGTTTCCACAATTCGCACTCAACGAGATCGTAAACCTGTTGCAACAAGGGTCTGCTTGGTCCGCCTATGTGCTTTTCGCAGCAGCAGGCGTTCCTGTCGCACAAGATGGCTTCAGGCTCACGATTCCGGGTTTGACCGTGGAGGTCGCGCAAGAGTGCAGCAGTATCCGTTCCAGCTCGATGTTGCTGATCACGACCATGGTACTGGCTCAGCTTCTGCTGCGCTCACCGTGGCGAAAGGCGTTGGTGATTGGTGTCGCAGTTCCTCTGTCGGTGGCCAAGAATGGCTTGCGCATTTTTACGATTGCGATGCTTGCAACTCGGGTCGATCCGGGATACCTGACCGGAAGACTTCATCACCAGGGTGGGATAGTTTTCTTCACGATCGCCCTGATCGGCGTTTTCGTTTTGCTCTGGATCTTGCGGCGCGGAGAAAGTGTGTCGCAGACTTGACCCGGGTGCACCGTCTGTGGCGAACGTGTAAAGTTGCCCATGCTGAGGTACAGCTAGGCAGGAAGGAGGCCCCAACGGGCAGTTATCCGAAGTTAGTCAGGACCCTCACGGCTGGAGCGACGATCGTCCTCGCGATTCTCTTGATCCCACTCCAACTCCGCGGCCAAAATGGACAGCTTCCGCACTCCTCCGGCGACCAAACCAAATCCTCAGCGAGCAAGTCAGGAAACAAGACACCGCAGATCGGTAATGACATACCGTGCGTCGCGACTGCCCCCAACTCTTCCCCTGTGAAGTCACCGACAGCGCCCGCCACGCCGGTGAGGCCACATCACGTCGATTTGTCCTGGAAGGCTACCACTTCTCCCGGGTTCGTGAAGTACAACGTGCATCGTTGCAGTCCGGGCGGCCCATGCTCGGTGACCACGTCGGTGATCGCGTCGGTCACAGGCACCAGCTACACCGACAATCAAGTCCAACCGTCACACGCCTATTGCTACTTCGTCACTGCGGTCACTGCCGCGAGTCGGCCAGAGAGCGGTCCTTCAAACATTGTCCCCGTCGTGATCCCTTCTCCATGAGTTTTCGAGAATTGCGCTGGCCGAGAAACACGTGCGCACTCTTGTGGCTGCACGGTGCCATTTTGCGGCTTTTCTGGGATTGGAGTTGACCTCATGTTCCTAATCGAAGCAAGGGGGCTTGGTACGGGCCCCGAGGGTAACACAGCCCATTCGACTGCTCGGCAGCTCCGTGAGCTTCGTCATGATTCTGCAAGGTAGCCAGTTTGTTCGCCCGATCGAACTTTCCGGCGAGGGAGACGTGGTGCGAGTGGAGCCGAGCGCGCCTGATGCGGGATTTGGGATTGCGGTGAAGTGCACCAGTTCCATCCGTCAGATCGAACATTACTCGCGCTGTTCGTCGCCAGAAGCTGTGTGACCAGCTTGGCCGCCGGGCCTCTCGCGCCTGTAGGAAACGCAACACAACTGTCGGAATCGGATCCAATAGAAAAGGCCCACGTCGCGAGATTACGTACTCGCTGGCGTGGGCCGATTTTTTAAGTCGCCGAAATTATGAGGTCACGTGCCTAGGCGGAATGATTCTCTGGGCTTGGCGAGGCGGGACCGGACGAGCATTTTCGCACTTCAGTCGATTCGGAGGACGAAAGGCGCCGCTAGCGAAGTTACCTTGGTTCGATCACGTGCAATCCTCTTACCAGAGAGAAGTGCCGTTTGTTGAATGTGGCCACTTGGCTTCCCCGTTCGAGGGCGGTCGCCGCCACGATCAGGTCGTAAGAACCGATCATTTTGCCGGCCGACTGCAAGTCCGCCCAGATGCGCGCGTGTTCATACGCCGTTTGCTCCGTGTAGGGAACAACCGGCAGCGCCGCCACAATGGTCTCGAGGTATTTTCGACGTTTGGACTTGTGCGGTTCGACCGCACGCTCTACCCCGTGCCAGAGCTCTGCTACTGTGATGGCCGCAATTTCAAACAAATCATTCGGCCGCGATGCCGCCCAGGCCGCGAGGTTGAAAGTACCTCTTTCCCCGCGAATGATGACATCGGCGTCGAGAATTATCGCCATTTGTCCGCCGGCGGCTTGAGGGTCTTGCGTGCCGATTGGACATCACGGCGCCACGCTTTGGCCTCGTCGTTCGACAATTCGGTTTCGACCAGTACCTGGGCCAGATCGCGGCCGACGCAGACTTGCTGGCTGTCCGGCACCAAGCGGGCAAAAGGAGCTCCGTTCTTGAGAAGCACAAAGGTGACGTTTTGATAGTGGGCACGGTTGACGCAATCGGCGAAATTGCGCGCCGCCTGCGTGACGGTGATGATGGTGTCTGGCATAGAATCAGATTATCATATTATGGGATTCTCTGCAAACGGCCAGTGCGTTCGTTTCACTGGGGTGAAATAGTCGCCAGTTCTGCCGCGGCTAGATGGAGTTTTACAAAACGAAGCCACCAAGTAATGATTGCCCAATGACTTACAAATTTGGCGACTTTCCCTTCGGCCCGGAATTCCAGGCTTGCGCCGCGCCCTCGCCAAGGTAAGATTGTCTTACCATGCAAACCAAGGTCTCCACCAAGGGGCAGGTTGTATTTCCCGGTCCTCTGCGCCGCCGGCTTGGCATTCGCGCTGGCGATCCGCTCGAGGCCAACATCGAGGGCGGACGCATTGTGTTAACGCCCCGTGCGAAGCGTCCACGCCAGGTCAAGATTGCCATTGATCCCATCACTGGACTTCCTGTTCTTAGCGCGGGTTCGGAGGCTCCCGTGTTGAGCAGCAAGGAAGTTGAAGAAATTTTGACAAACTTCCCATGAGATATCTGCTTGACGTAAACGCGCTGGTTGCGCTTGGATTCGCTAATCACGAATTCCACGCTCGCGTGGCCTCGTGGGTGCGAGCGCAGCAGTTCCCGACGTTGGCGACCTGTTCGACCACTGAGCTGGGGTTTATAAGAGTCCTTGCGCAGGCACCGGCATACGGATTCACGGTTGCACAAGCGCGCTCTCTGTTGCTTCGGCTGAAAGAGGCCGACGGGTCACGGTTCACATTTATCCCGGACGATCACGATATTTCTCATCTTCCCACCTGGGTCAAGACCCCGAAGCGGACGACTGATGGCCACTTGGCGAAGCTTGCGAGCGCGAACGGAGGGGTCCTCGCGACTCTAGACGGAAAGATTCCAGGAGCCTATCTCATTCCCCCTGGCTAACCTGAGTGTCGTAGCGGTTGTAGCGTTCAGAGCAGCAGACTGTCGACAGTACCTGGCGTCGATTGCGAAACTCGCGTTACTGGAGAAGTTGTGAACGTATTTCACATCGTTGGAGCTCGCCCCAACTTCATGAAGGTCGCGCCGGTTCTGAATGCTCTTAAGGACCGGGAGAAAGTGGCGCAGACCCTCATCCACACCGGTCAGCACTACAACGTCAATATGTCCGATGTGTTCTTCCAGCAACTGGGCATACCGGCCCCCGATGTGAACCTGGCGGTTGGGTCGGGCACGCATGCGAAGCAGACGGCCGAGATCATGATCCGGCTGGAACCGGTCGTGGTTGAACGCAAGCCTGACGTCGTCCTCGTGTATGGGGATGTGAATTCGACCGTCGCGACCGTGCTGGTTTGCGCCAAGCTGGGCGTTCAAGTCGGCCACGTCGAAGCTGGACTGCGTTCGTTCGATCGAACCATGCCGGAGGAGATCAACCGCCTGGTGACCGATCAGCTTGCCGACTTGCTGTTCACGCCCTCGGAGGATGGTGACGAGAATCTTCGGCGAGAGGGAATTCCCGCGGAGAAGATCTTCCGCGTCGGCAACGTCATGATCGACTCGCTCGTGCGCCTGTTGCCGGCGGCGCAGAAGACGCTGGCGCAGAAGACCACTACGGATGGTCTGCCGGAGCGCTATGCCTTGGTCACGCTGCACCGTCCGGCGAACGTCGACGATAGCATGACGCTGAAGGGAATCCTGGAGTCGCTGCTCGAAGTGAACCGGGATTTGGCGGTGGTCTTTCCAGCCCATCCAAGAACGCGTAAACGAATTGCCGATTTTGGATTGAATGCCGGGCAACTGCGCGTGCTCGATCCTCTGCCCTATGTTGATTTTCTGGGATTGCAATCGCGCGCCACGGTGGTGATCACAGATTCGGGCGGCATCCAGGAAGAGACCACCTACCTTGGCGTCCCTTGTCTCACGGTGCGAGAGAATACTGAGCGCCCGATTACCGTTTCCATGGGGACCAATGTCTTGGTGGGTCGCAATCGGGAAAAGCTACGCATGGAATTGTCGCGAGTGCTTGGCGGGGACGCGAAAAAAGGCGCTGTGCCTCCCCTTTGGGATGGACATGCAGGGGTACGCATCGCCGATATTCTGGTTGGGCGATCTTCAACACCGGAGCGGTGAACTGAAATAGTTACCGCAAGTCGTAGGCTCGTCTAGTGACAGTGCGGGCACAGCGTCTCGCCGGGTTCGTCAAGCGACTTCAGGCGCCCCCGACCGTCTCGGCAGTCTCGGTCTGGGCGCCCCATCTGACCAAGGTACGCGACGCCAAATCTCCTCTCCAGGCATGGACTGCGGTGCGAAGGGGAGAACAGGCCGCCATAGCCTATAAGTTATTGCTAATAACAAGGATAAAGAGCGTCCTGTCCGAAAGTGAAGTTCTAGGGTCAAATTTGGGCAGTTTTTGCCGGCGGCCACCAAAGGAAACTCAACGGCAATGTGCAGGACATTGCATATCCTCCGCACCCCCCTCCTCATCGTCGGCCATGCAGCGAACCTCTGTCCCGACTAACCCGTTCGCCTTCTTTCTGTTCTCGCGAGCGCTTTCCCTTGGTGCCGGGTTTAACATAGGAGAGATGTGAGAGCTGGATGGCAGGGTGCGTGCATCTAAGTATAGGTAGCTAGAAGTTCCGGAGCAGAGGACTGAGGATTCCGAAGATGAGATTTTCATGGGCGGTTGTAGTCGCACTGGTGGGTATCAGCGTGAGCGGCTTGGCTCAGCAAAACACTACGTTCAAGGTTAAGCCTTCAGCCACCGAAAAAGCGCCTAAGAGCACCGCGCCCATCGGCAAGGCAGGGAGTGCAAGAGCGGGTGCGACTGCCAACTCCAAGGATTTGCAAGCCCTCGAGCGTCAAACCGCCAAGACCTCCGCGCCGTCTCGCTCTGCCGGAAAGAGGACGCCGGGGACGGCGCCCGCGCTGAAGCCGATAAAAGATAAGCCGAATCCGCCCATCAACTTTAATGGGGCGCACCGGGGCAAAGGTGCAGCCTCGAACAAACAAGGCTCGAACCCTTACTCAGGGCGGCTCCGGGAGAAGGGCGCCCACCACTAGCAGGAAGAGAACAACTCCACGCCAGATTCATCGCGAAACGGTCGAGCGATCCGGGGCCGGAACTGCCTGCTCCACAGTCTTCACCTTCGGCTCTTTGAGGGAGTACTTCAGCAGGCAATACAAGGCGCGCACGCCGTCTTTCCATCCTATCTTCTTGCCCTCCTCGTACGTCCGCCCGCAGTAACTGATCCCCACCTCATAAATGCGCAGGTTTCGCCGCGCCACTTTCACTGTGATCTCGGGCTCGAATCCGAAACGATTCTCCTCGATCGGGATCGACTGAATCACCTCGCGCCGGAACACCTTGTAACAGGTTTCCATGTCGGAAAGATTGATGTTGGTCAGGCAATTGGAAAGCAGCGTGAGAGCCCGGTTGCCGACCGAATGCCAGAAGTACAACACCCGATGCGGCGCGCCGCCCAGGAAGCGCGAGCCAAAAACCACGTCCGCCTTGTCCTGGATCAAGGGCTCGATCATCAGCGGATACTCCGCCGGATCGTATTCCAGATCGGCGTCCTGAATAATGACGTAGTCGCCCGTGGCTTCCTGAATGCCGCGTCGGAGCGCCGCTCCTTTCCCCACGTTATGCGGCTGAAGAATGACGCGGATTTGCGGATACTCAGACTGTAGTTCGGCCAGGATCTCGCGCGAGCCGTCCTGCGAGCCATCGTCCACCGAGATCAGTTCGATCTCCAGGGGAACCGCGAGAACCTTCAGCACCACCTCGCGGAGCGTGGCACGTTCGTTATAGACCGGCATCACAACCGAAAGTTTCATACATCGAGATCGTAACAACGCGCACTCTCCCAGCACAACTGATCGTCACTGCACGCAACCACCGTCAGAGCTATACTCGCCTGTCGCGCGAACTGGATCGCCCATCTCGCCCGGCACGGAACGTCATAACGTCGGAACCACGTATCGATGAGGATCTTCCGAAAACTCAAGTTCCTCGCTGCCGCGCTGGCCTTCGTCGTCGGCCTCGGCACGCTGGGCTTTCACTACATCGAGGGATGGCCCTGGTTCGATGGTTTCTACATGGTCATCACTACGCTGACCACCATCGGATATCAGGAAATACATCCCCTGTCGCATGCCGGGCGTGTGTTCAACGTCATCATCATCCTGGGTGGAGTCTCGCTCGTGTTTCTGACCGTCGGAAGCCTCACCCAGGCTTTGCTAGAATTCGAGTTGCAGAGCTTCTTTGGAAGGCGCCGCATGGAGCGCGACATAGGCCGTCTCACGGGTCACTACATCATCTGCGGCGCCGGACGCGTCGGCCGCAGTGCCGCGCGCGAGTTGGCGCGCCGCCCCGCTCAGTTCGTGATCATCGAAAGCAACGAAGCCAAAGCGCAGAAATTCTCGAGCGAGAGCTGGCTCATGCTCATCGGCGATGCTACCCAGGAGCAGACCCTGCGCGACGCACAGATCGGCCGCGCGCGCGGTCTGGTCGCGGCCACCACCACCGACGCCACCAATCTTTATATCGTGCTGACCGCCCGCAGTCTGAATCCGGGCCTCCGCATCATCGCCCGCGCCAGCGAAGAGATGGCGGAGAAGCACCTGCGCAGCGCCGGCGCCGATTCCGTCGTTTCTCCGTATGTTTTTGCCGGACAGCGTATCGCCCATTCCTTCCTGCGTCCGCACGTGGTTAGTTTTTTGGACGCTGCCACCACGCGTCTCGGCATGGATCTCGAAATCGGCGAAGTGCCGGTCATCGCGCGCAGTCCGTTTGCCGGCAAGACCATAGAGACGTCGCGCATCCGCCAGGACAGCGGCGTCATCATCCTCGCCATCAAGCGCGAGACGGGCATGCGCTTCAATCCCGCGCCCGACGATCGCATCGAGGCCGGCGACTTTCTGATCGCCATGGGCGAGCCCCAACAACTTCGCGAACTCGAACATGCGGCCGGGGCCGAACTATCCGGGTCGAAGCCATGAAAATCGTCAGCGCGGCGGAAATGCGCGAGATCGATCGCTCCACCTCGGAGCGCTTCGGCGTCCCTTCGCTGACGCTGATGGAGAACGCCGGCTCCGCGGTCGCCCGTTTCATCCTCTCCGATTACCCGCAAGCGGAGCGCGTCGGCATTCTCTGCGGCAAGGGCAACAACGGCGGCGACGGATTCGTCGTGGCCCGCAAGCTCGTCGAGGTGGGCCGCGCCGTGCGCGTTCTCCTGTTGTCGGATCCCGAAGAGCTTCGCGGAGATGCGGCGGTGATGTTTCAGACCCTGCTGCAAAAGCTCCATCCACTGAATATTGCGCCGCTGATCGTGCGCGAAGCGAGTTGGCTCGATTCATTGGCCGCAGCGGAGATCTTCGCTGCGGACGTACTCGTGGACGCAATCCTCGGCACAGGTTTTCGTCCGCCGGTGAGCCCGCTCTATGCAGCAGCGATCGCCAAGATGAACGCGGCGTCGGCTCCAATTGTTGCCGTCGATATTCCCTCCGGCGCGGACGCCGACGCCATGCGGTCACCGGGTGCAACTGATTCCCGCGCCGATGCCATCGTGACCTTCACCGCTCCGCGTCCGGCGCACGTTTTCGCGGCACTGATCAGCGGGCCCAGCGGGCCCACTGTGATTGCGCCCATCGGTTCACCGCCGGAGGCGATCGTCTCGCAGCTCGGACTGCATCTGAGCACTCCCTTCGATTTCGCTCCGCTGCTCATGCCCCGAGCGCGTGACGCCAACAAGGGCAGCTACGGACACGTGCTGGTAATCGGCGGATCGCTCGGCAAAGCGGGCGCAGCGGCGATGGCGGGATTCGCAGCTCTACGAGCGGGCGCGGGGCTTTCGACGGTCGCCGCGCCAAAATCCGTGCTCGCAACCGTAGCCGCCTTTCATCCCGAACTGATGACCGAGCCGCTGGCCGAAACCGAGCAAGGCACGATCTCATTGCAAGCGGTGGGACTCGGCCTCGATGCGCTGCTCGAACGCAAGACCCTCGCCATTGGCCCAGGCATCTCGCGTAACTCCGAGACCGCCGCATTCGTGCGCACCATCGTAACCCGCGGCGACAAGTCGCTGGTGGTGGACGCGGACGGCGTGAACGCTTTCGAAGGCGCGGCCGGCATGCTCAACGGCCGCGGACGAACCGTCGTCATCACTCCGCACCCGGGAGAAATGGCGCGCTTGACGGGCTTGAGCATTGCCGAAATTCAAGCGAACCGCCTGGAAGTCGCGCGAAACTTCGCCCGCGAGCATGAGTTGATTGTCGTACTCAAGGGACATCGCACATTGATTGCAGGGCCGGCGAACGCAGCGCCGGCCGCAGCATCCGATGGCGCCGTGTGGGTGAATCCCACCGGCAATCCGGGCATGGCCACCGGAGGCACGGGAGACATCCTCACCGGAATGATCGCCGGCCTGATCGCGCAACATCCACAGCATGCGCTCGAAGCGACCGCTCTCGCTGTTTACCTTCATGGACTGGCAGGGGACTTGGCCAGTGAATCCCTCGGCGAGAATTCTCTGGTGGCGACGGATCTGTTGCGCTTCCTGCCCCAGGCGTTCGCCGAGATGCAGAATTGGAAATCTGAGGAGATCCGCCTTCACGCCTAGCGGCCCGTGGTGCAGTTGCGATTATCACGGCATCGCCTTGAATCCGTGCCGGAAGCGGCAGGTGCCTGCCTCCTTCTCGCTCTCTGCAACCTGAGCGCCGGCGCATCATCAGATGTAGTTGGGTTTGGCGCTAGCTGCCTCGAAAGTGCTACTTTTGAACGCACGCGAGAACTCCCACGCGTTAGCTTCCGGGAGAGTGAGAAGATATGCGGATGGCAAGAATACGCCGGTGTGTCGAGAGACTCGAGGAAAGATTTCCGGAGAGATGTGCGGGGGGCTGCCGGTGAAGGCGCAGTGCTTGCCGTTCCAGCAGATTCCGCACGCCACACGTCTCTTCCTCGACTATCTTTCCTACACTCCTTCTGTTCGCGGGATGTATCCACGCTCGCCGATTTTTTCCGAGTGGGTGAAAGACGAATCCCAGCGCCTCGCTTACGACTCCGCGCGTCGCGGCCAGGTGAGTGAGATTCTCGAACGGCAAAATCGCGCGTGGGGCGCCTCTGCCAAAACGCTGGCAAATCTTGAGCGGCTTAGACAAGGAGCGTTGGCGGCGGTTACCGGACAGCAAGTCGGTCTCTTCGGCGGCCCGCTGTTTTCGATCTTCAAAGCGCTGACCGCGGTCAAGCTGGCGGAACAGGCGACGGCCGCCGGAGTGGATTGCGTCCCGGTTTTCTGGCTGGCGACCGAGGACCACGATTTGGCTGAGGTCAACCATGTAGCGCTCGCTTCCGAGCACGGCCTTCCGGAACGATTCACGGGGGAAAGCCACGCGTTTGAAAGTCACGCCGTGGCCGATGCGCCCGTGGGGGCCATCAAGTTCGGGCCGGAGATTGAGCCGTTGGTCGAGCGCGCGGCAACGCTGTTGGGAGATTCTGAGGTCACGACGTGGCTGCGTAGGGCGTATCGTCCGGGTGAAACTCTGGGCAGCGCATTTGCCCTGCTGTTTGCGCGCCTGTTTGCGGATTGGGGCGTCATCCTGCTCGATCCGGCCGAAAGAGATTTCCACGATCTCGCAAAACCCCTGTTCCGCGCCGCGATCGAACGGGCCTCCGAACTCGATGAGGCGCTGTTGGCACGCGGCAAGGCGCTCGAGGCGGCGGGATATCGCCAGCAAGTCAAAGTGACTTCGGCGACCACGCTGCTTTTTGAAGTGAAGAATGGCGCGCGCACGGTAGTGCGCCGCAGAAATAATGGCGCCAATGGCGGTGACTTCGCAGTGGGTGAGGAGCGGATCTCGGCTGAAGAGTTGGTTGACCGGATTGAAGCGGCTCCGGAGAAGTTCAACCCAAATGTGCTTTTGCGTCCCGTAGTGCAGGACTACCTTTTGCCGACGCTCGTTTATACCGGTGGAGCAGCCGAAGTCGCATACTTCGCGCAGGCCGCCGTCGTCTACGAAAAACTGCTGGGACGAGTGACGCCGATCCTGCCGCGGTTTTCGGCGACGTTGCTCGAACCGAAGCCCGAGCGCATTTTGACGCGCTACCAACTGGGCCTGCCCGAGGTGTTCCTCGGCCCGGAAAAAGTTCGCGAAGCCATTGCCGCTCGTTCGCTGCCACCGGACTTGCAGGCTCGCTTTTCGGAAGCCTACGCGAGTGCGGAGCAGTCGATGGCGGCGGTTCGCGAATCGATCGGCAAACTGGATTCAACCCTCATCAAGGCGGCGGACCGCGCCCGAATTAACATGTGGAATCAAATCAACCGGCTGCATCGGCAAGCGTCCCGTGTAGAACTGCTGCGGAATGAAGTCGTCACGCGGCACGCGGACGCCTTGAGCCACGCGCTATTTCCGCACAAGGTGCTCCAGGAGCGCGAGGTCGCGGGAGTGAGCTTTATGGCGCGCTATGGGCCGGAACTGCTCTCGAATCTCTATCAGAAGATTCATCCCGATTGCCACGATCACCAGGTCGTTGAGGTGTAGAGACGGGGCTTGCCCCGTCTAACTCTGCGGAGGAAGACGCGGCAAGCCGCGTCTCTACGGGAAATTAGACTGCGGTTCCGCGCAGGACCATCTGCAACTCTGCGAGCGATTCAACCCGCGGCACTCCCTTGTCGCGATAAGCCCCCGCAACGTCCATCAACATCGCCTGCATGCCTGCGCCGGTCGCGCCGAGGTAATCCACCGAATAGACGTCGCCGACATAGAGGCTCTCTTCCGGCGCGGCATTCATGCTCAGCATGGCTTTGCGGAAGATTTCCGGGTGCGGCTTCTCGTATCCAACGAGTCCGGAGTCGGTGATGGTGCGAAAGCAGCCGACGATACCGCACCGGCGCAGCACGTCTTCGATTCTGCCATCCGCATTGGAAATGACAGCGATCCGGTACCGCTCGCCGATCTCATGCAGTTGTTCGACGGTGCCGGGGAGAATCTGGTCCCAGTTGGCGGAATTCTGGATGCCGGCGACGAGTTGGTCACGGACTGCGTCGTCTTTAAGTCCGATCTCGGAGAGCAACTGGGTGTAAAACATCCACCAAAAACCGTGGTCGGGGCTGCCGTTCTTTGTAATCGTCCCAGTCATCATCCCATCGAACCGATTCTTGGTCCGGCATTCCAGATCGCGCAAGTGCTCGCTATTGGGCGTGAAGCCGCGTTCGGCGAGAGGCGCGTGAATGCGCCCGCGATTGGGAAACAGCAAAGTGTTTCCAACGTCGAAGAAGACGACTTTGACTTTCGAGTTCATGAGCGTCTGCCGGGCGCTGCCACGCCAGGCCTTGGGCACCAGCGGTTCGGTGGTCTCACCCTCCACGGCCTTTCTAGAATAGAGTAGCGGAAAATGACGGTCCGCGTCCTACACGACCACGCTGGAAAATTGCCGAATGAATTAAACTGAAATTTTGCCGATGTATTAGGTGGAATAGCACCCATGGCCCAACTGCGCGTTGTCGTCCTCTGGCATCAGCACCAGCCGTTCTATAAAGACCTGGTGACGGGGCAGTATCGCCTGCCCTGGACGCGCCTCCATGGGTTGAAAGACTACTACGGTATGGTGAAGCTGCTGGACGAGTTCCCGCAGGTGCATCAGACGTTCAATCTGGTGCCCTCGCTGATCACGCAGATTCAGGATTATGTTGCGGGCGATGCTCACGACCCTTTTCTGCAGGTTGCGACCAAGCCCGCGAATGACCTGACAGAAGGGGAGCGGCAGTTTGCCCTGCAATATCTGTTTCAGGCAAATGCGGTGAATGTAATCGGGCGCTATCCGCGGTACCGCGAGCTGTGGGAGAGGTTTCACGGGGCGGGAGATTCGCCCGAGCGAGCGGACAAATACTTTCAGACGCAGGATTTCACCGACCTGCAGGTGCTCTCGCAGATTGGATGGTTCGACGAGTATTTTCTGGCGGAGAAAGACGTTGCGGAACTGATTCGCAAAGGCCGGAACTATACGCTCGACGACCAGCGGTTTGTGATCGCGCGCGAGCGCGAACTGCTCGCCCGCGTTCTGCCGGTGCATGCGGAGGCGGCAAAGAAGGGCCTGATCGAGATTTCGACGTCGCCTTTTTACCATCCCATTCTGCCGCTGGTGTGCGACACGCAGATGGGTGCGGTTTCCTCGCCGGGTCTGGCCCTGCCGCAGAACCGCTATCGTCATCCGGAGGACGCCCGCCAGCAGTTGCAGCGCGGGCTCGATCTGCACGAGAAAGTGTTTGGGGTGCGGCCGCGAGGGGTGTGGCCGTCGGAGGGCAGCGTCTCCGAAGAGGTGGTGGCGATTGCGCACCGGCTTGGCGTGCGCTGGATGGCGACCGACGAAGGCGTGCTGGGACGGACTCTGGGGATAAACTTCTCGCGCGACGGTTATGGCCATCTGAATTCGGATCTGGCGCAGCGCCTATACACGGTTTATCGCTACGAGAATGCCGATACGCGGATGAATCTGCTCTTCCGCGATCACACCCTGTCCGACCTGATCGGGTTCGTATATTCGGGAATGCCGCCGCAAGAGGCGGCCAATAATCTCATCCAAAAGATTAAGGAATCGGCGCAGCCGATTGTCGCGAAAGGGCAAGATGCCGTCGTCCCCATCATCTTGGACGGTGAGAATGCCTGGGAATACTACCCGCGTTCGGGCCGAGAATTCTTGCGCAGATTCTACGACGCTTTGCAGAAAGATCCGGGGATGGAAGCGGTGACGGTGACGGAGGCGATTACGCGCCACAAGAACGTCAGTCAATTGAAATCGCTGGTGCCGGGGTCGTGGATCGGCGCGAACTTCAACGTTTGGATTGGAGCGCCGGAGGACAACAAGGCTTGGGACTACCTGTACTACGCGCGCAATTTCTATGCGCAGGCGGCGCCAGCCGCAACCGAGAAACAACGCAAGCTGGCGTTTGAAGAGATCATGATCGCCGAGGGCAGCGATTGGAACTGGTGGTACGGACCCGAGCATCACTCGGCCAATGATCGCGACTTCGATGAGCTCTACCGCAAGCACCTGTCGAATGTTTACCAGGCTTTGGGCGGGACTCCGCCGGATTATCTGGCGCAGCCGATCATCCAGGGAGTGGCGCGGCCTTTCTTCACGCCGCAGCGCGCCTACATCCATCCGGCGATCTCAGGCGACACGGTGCGCTATTTCGAGTGGATGGGGGCGGCGTGTTACACGGCCGACCAGCGCTCGGGCGCCATGCACGGCAAGCAGTTTCTGATGGATCAAGTGTTTGCCGGGATCGACGAGCAGTATGTCTACGGCCGGCTGGATTTCGTCGGCAAAGTCCCGCAAGACGCATTCGAAGTGGTGGTGAATCTGGAGTCGTGGGCCAACCATGCCGCCCAGCCCCGGCGCGAACTGCGGTTGGATGCGGCGGTCGATGAAGGCCGAGTGCAGTCGTGGAAAGTGACGCAGGGGAAAGACACGGCGGTGGCCGATTCGGCCAATTCGACTGATATCGCGCGGGTGGCGCTCGTCCGTGATTTTGAGTTTCGCCTGCCCCTCACCTGGCTGCAAGCCGCTCCGCTCCAGTTGGACAAAGTGCAAGGACCGAAAAGCTCCGATCTGCTGACCGTCCGGCTGCGCCTGCGCTTCAGTTTGTGGCAGAACCATCTGCCCGTCGACGCCTTGCCGGTGGAAGGATGGATGGACCTGGAGTTGCTAACGGAAGAAGATTTGCAGGCAGTGAGCGGATGAGGGGCGATTACGTTGATAATAGCTTCACAGCGGCGACGTGAGCCGAGGTTCCCGCACGGCCCTTATAATATGGGTTACGCCTTGCGTTGGAGGACAGATGGCTATTGACGACCCCGTAGGGATTGTAATCCGGCAGGCAGACGAGGAGATCGAGGCGAAGTCTTACCTCCCCGCTCGCCTGATCGAGTTGGGATTGTCCGCCGGTACTGCTGCCGCTTTGGCAAAGTGGCCCTTTATCACTCAGATCATATGGACGCTTCTGACTAACAGTTCTGTCCGATTTGAGAAGCGCTTCCTACTGGTAGCGAAGGCGCTCAACGACCAACAAAAGAGAATCGAGGACAAAATCCCGAATCGCGGCTACTACGAATCGGAAGAGTTCCAAACGCTGATGGGCCTTTTACTCGAGCGTCTGCATACCACGCAAGATAACGAGAAGCTCAACATGTTCGGGAAGGCGCTCGCAAATAGCGGCAGCAGCGATTTCCAAGAAGATGATCGGGAAGAATTCATTCGTATACTCCGCGACCTGAGTCTGAAAGATCTTGATGAGCTCAAGATGTTTGCTCCACCGGCAGCACATGAGCTGAATATCGGGCTGGAGGGGACTAAGAGATTTCTTTTACGTCGCGGCCGTCGTGACCTTGGGGGTGAGAATCTCAGCAGGACGACCCGCCTTATCGGTTTGGGCTTAGTAAAAGAAGAGTTCAGCATGAGAAATTTTACGGGTAGCGTTGAATATCGCTCCGCGAACGAAATAAGGAGGGCAATTAGCGATTACCTGAAACAGCCTCCAACAAGAGAGTATGAGCTCACCTGGTTCGGTTGGCGCTTTCTACAGTTCGTTTCCGAAGATTCTCCTCCAACGAATTCTGACGCGCTCAACATCACATCTGAAGCAAACGGCCTTTAGTCGGCACCTACGGCAAAGCACGACCGCACACTTCCGGGCGCCCCGTTCTTCGCCCCGGGTTAACCTTGCTACTGCCCACTGTCGGCGACGGCTGTTGTCATCGTCATCGGACGGCTTAATTCCATTACCAACTCTGTGCCTGCGGGAAGCATCGCGGAACGGTGCTTTCCGAGCCAGTGCGTGACGGTCACGGTGGCGCCGACGGCTCCGCCGATGAGGAAGCCTTTGCCGCCGCCCGCTAATCCGCCTACGAGCATTCCGCCGCCGGTCGCCATACCGATTTCGGTGAGATCTTTGCCGTCGTGGCCAGCGCCTTTGAATTGCCCTTCCGTGTTGACGTCGGTGCCGTGGCGAGCGTTGGTGTCAACCAGCGAGGCATTCAGCGTGAACCTGTCGCCATTCGGAAGGACCACGTTTTCGGGGAAGATGGCGATGGTCGGCTTGCCCGCAATGCGCCGCGGTTCATTCGTTTTCGTGACCCGGCCCTCGATGGTCGTGCCGATCGGGATCACGGTCTTGCCGTCGAGTACGACCGGCTCCGTGACTCTTGCCGAGAACGGATCTCCGGCCTTCGAACTGAAGGTTGCAAGCGTAGTTTCGAGTTTCATCTTGACGGCGGTGCCGGTGGGCAGGGCAGTTTGCGCCCACACGAAACTTGCGATCAGGATGACCGATGTCAGCGAAAATGTTTTTTTCATGTTAAGTCTTCCCTCCAAAACTCAATTGCGCGAAACCTTGACCACAAAGGACACGAAGTTACGCGAAGGAGATTCCTGAGGCAGAGACCTTCGTGATGCTTCGTGTCCTTGTTGGTTCAAGGTTTGCCTGCGTCTCGTCAAGAAACTGACTCCCTACTCTTGCAAAGCTCGTATGACCTCATCCAGCGGCGCGCGGTCGAGCTGGTTATCGCCGCGATAGATGTAGCGCACCAGGCCGCCGCGATCGTCGTCGCCACAAATCACGAGCGTGGCCGGGTGTGCGATGTCGATTGCATCGGCACCGAACGCGTGATGGAGTCCGTAAGCTTTTGTCGCAGCCCGATCCTCATCGAGCAGAAAGACGCCGGAGATGGGATGCTTCTCCAAAAATTTTCCCGGCCTCCACACGCCGCCTCGCTTTTCTGCGGCAATGAACGCCAACTGCGCTCCCGCTGCTTCAATTTCCGGTCTCCGTGACTCGAACTGAGTCATGCGCTTCACGCAGTTCGGTCACCAGGTGCCGCGCAGAAACTCGAGAATCAACGTGCCCTGCTCGATCAGACCCCCGAGAGTGAATGTGCCCTCACGGTTAGCTGCTCCCAAAGAAAAATCCGGCGCGCGCGATCCGATCTCCAGAGTTTCGGTGCGGTTCCTCATGTTGAATTGACTTTAAGCGAGGTGGAAATCAGGAACAATAACGGATAGGGTACGGGGAGGGCCGGGGGCGATTCCGTCGACTGGTCACAGCGCACAGACCGGGCGCTTCCGCGTCCGATATAATTCTTGTTTGCACACGGAGACGCGGCGAGCCGCGTCTCTACGGTTAGGGACCATGTTTCTAAATCCATCAGACGAAAAAGGACGCACTTATGCCTCTTACAAGTATTGCTGAAATTCGCGGACGCCAGGTGCTTGACTCGCGTGGCAATCCGACCGTTGAAGCTGAAGTTTATCTGGATGGCGGCGCCAGCGCGCGGGCCATTGTGCCGAGTGGCGCGTCCACCGGCGAGCATGAGGCCGTCGAATTGCGTGACGGCGACAAGAGCCAATACCTCGGCAAGGGCGTTCTGCAGGCAGTTGCGAACGTCAACGGCGAGATTGCGGAAGCCGTCAGAGGGGCCGACGCCGCCGACCAGCGCACGCTCGATGCCAGGCTGATCGATCTTGATGGCACGCCCAACAAGGGACGGCTTGGCGCGAACGCGATCCTGGCGGTTTCGATGGCGGCGGCGCGGGCTTCCGCGAACGCTTGCGAACTGCCGCTCTATCGCTACCTGGGTGGCGCCGCGGCGAACGTGTTGCCGGTGCCGCAGATGAACATCCTCAACGGCGGCGCGCACGCCGATAACAACGTCGACTTCCAGGAGTTCATGGTGATGCCGGTGGGCGCGCCGTCTTTTTCCGAGGCGTTGCGCTGGGGTGTGGAAGTCTTCCATACACTCAAGGGCGTGCTGAAAAAGCGCGGATACAACACGTCGGTCGGCGACGAGGGTGGCTTTGCTCCGTCGGTGAAGTCGAATGTGGAGGCCATTGAAGTCGTGCTGGAGGCGATTCAGCAGGCGGGCTACAAGCCGGGTGAGCAGATCGCGATTGCGCTCGACCCTGCGGCCAGCGAGTTCTATCAGGACGGAAAATATGTCTTCAAGAAATCCGACAAGTCGGCAAAGTCTTCCGAAGACATGGTTCGTTACTACGAAAAATGGGTAAAAGACTATCCCATCGTGTCCCTCGAAGACGGCCTCTCCGAAAACGACTGGGACGGCTGGGCACTGCTGACCAAAGAGCTGGGCGGCAAGATTCAGCTTGTGGGCGACGACATCTTCGTCACCAACATTGAGATCTTCGCCAAGGGCATCGAGAAGGGAATTGCCAATTCGATCCTGATCAAGCTGAATCAGATTGGCACGGTCAGTGAAACGCTGGACGCGATCGACCTCGCGCGCCGCAACGGCTACACGTCAGTGATCTCGCATCGTTCCGGCGAGACCGAAGACACGTTCATCGCCGACTTTGCGGTGGCGACTGGAGTGGGGCAGATCAAGAGCGGCTCAGCTTCCCGCACCGACAGAATTTCCAAATACAACCAGTTGCTGCGAATCGAAGAAGAGCTGGGAGGAGCGGCAAGGTTTTTGGGCGTGAAGGCGCTGAACTACAAGGGATGACGCAGTATTGCGCAAAGAAACTGTAGGGGCAGTCTGGAGTAGTGGCTTCTTGACTAAGTCCATGACTAAGCTATAATGAACTCATGGAAGTCAATATCCACGAGGCCAAAACCCACCTCTCCCGCCTGCTGCAGCGGGTTGCCATGGGCGAGGAGGTCATCATCGCCAAGGCCGGAACGCCCGTGGCCAAGCTGGTGCCAGTCAAGGCTCGCCGGAAGAAGCGCGTCCTCGGATCGGCGAAGGGGGAGTTCACCGTGCCGGAGGATTTCAACGATCCGCTGCCCAAGGAGATCGAGGATCTCTTCTACGAATGAAGGCGCTTCTCGATACGCAGACATTCTTGTGGGCAATCGCAGAGGAAGGAAGGCTCTCCCGCCGGGCTAAACAAGTCTATACCGGTTCGACCGATCTCTGGCTCAGTGTCGCCAGTATGTGGGAAATCCTCATTAAGGTGCACGCCGGCAAACTTCCTTTGCCCGGGCCCGCAGGACGGTATCTGGTTAAGAAGCTAGTCGAAAACCAGATCGAGCTTCTGCCCATCACGTTGGACCACGTGCTCAGGATTGAGTCTCTGCCGATGCACCATCGCGATCCGTTCGACCGCTTAATCATTGCCCAGAGCATCGAAGAGCGATGGCCAATCGTTACCGCCGACCCGTGGTTCTCGCGCTATCCGGTCGACGTGATCTGGTAGCTCAATGCAAATGTTCTTTTTGAGAATTGGTGGCCCGGAATTGAGTGTGTATTAATTACAGTGTAAATATTACCGTGATGTGTCTTTCTAACCACAGTCGGCCGTTATTATTATCAACGACTTACAACAACGACGAGTGCGATAATCCCGACCGCGAGTCACATCCGCTGGCGTATGTACGTATGTATATATACGTACAATAATACCTGCAAAATGTTTCACGTGAAACATTGTACATACAACCGAAACCAATGCTCTAGAACCCCAGCGTCTCGTCCGCCGAAGGCCCATAAATCGAGGGCACAGGCTTCCCGTTCAAGCGCAGATAGACGCCAAGCTGCGCCCGATGATGGACGAGGTGGTTCAGAAACATCTCACGGTACGCGAGAAAGCGCGACCCTTCGAAGATGGTCTTGCCCCCGAAACTCAGCTTCCACGGCTGCGTCCAGGCTTCATCCGGCGTGCTCTGCAAAGCAGCGCGCACTTTGGCAGCGCCCTCATCAAGAGCGCTGACCAGTTGCGCCGCCGACTCAAAGGGCAGAGGCTTGTAGCTGCTTTTCGCGAAATCCAGTTCAGGAGTCGTGAGCACCGAAAGGCCAAAGCCGGCCAATTGCGCCACGTGCGGCGCGAGCTTGTTGAGCGGCATCGATTTGGGATGCGGCGCGAAGTCTTTCTTGTCTTCCGGAATGCGTTCCAGCGTCGTACGGGTCTTTTTCATTTCTTCATCGAATTCGGACAGCAGAAGTTCACTGATGGGCATATTTATCCTCCGCGATAGTATAAGATGCCACGTTGGCCGCCGGGACTCAATATCCGTTCTATCTGGTCTATCTGCGTCCGATTTGAAAAGCTGCGAGCTCTCCTATAAATTCGTCTTTTCCCATTCTTCTCCGCGTCGGAACCTGCCCTGAGCGCAGCCGAAGGGTGGTGGATTTTTCTCGGAAAACAGAAGCCAATGCTTGGCATACTCGGGATTACTGAGCCGAAGGAAATGACGGGGACGGATTTGCGGGTGCTGCGCAAGTGCTAGCGCCTTGCGCTGGATTGCTTATGAAGAAATGCTGTCGCGTCTGCGTCTTTTGCGGCTCCAATGCGGGAGCCAAGCCGTCCTACGCGCAAGGCGCACTGGAACTGGGCACGCTGCTGGCGCGCGCAGGTCTCGGTTTAGTCTTTGGGGGCGGTCGTGTCGGCCTCATGGGGAAGGTCGCCGACGCGGCTCTAGCAGCGGGCGGAGAGGTCATCGGTGTTATCCCGCAGGCGCTGGTGGCGAAAGAATTGGCCCACCGGGGAGTGACGGATCTGCGGGTCGTTGGTTCGATGCACGAGCGCAAGGCGCTGATGGCGGAACTCTCCGACGCGTTCATTGCTCTGCCGGGCGGTTACGGCACACTCGATGAGTTTTGCGAGATCCTGACTTGGGTGCAGCTCGGCCTGCAGCGCAAGCCTTGTGGCGTCTTGAATGTCGAGGGTTATTACGACGAACTGCTTCGCTTTCTTGATCACGCAGTCGAGGAGCAGTTCATTCACCCGGCGCACCGTGAGATGTTGATTGCCGACGGCGACCCGTCTAGGCTGCTCGCTCGGCTGCTGGCTGCGCACGTTCCGCAGGTCGACAAAATAATGTCGGGGACGGACGCGAAATGAAACTGCTGATCTTTGTCCGGCATCCGTTTGATTTGTGGAACGTTCCCTCGTGGTTTCCGGAGCGATTGCGGCGCGAGTTTCCGCAGCTTGAAGTCGTTCATCTTCTCGACTCCAAGCGCGTCGATGCAGAGATCGTCGATGCGGAAATTGTCATCTCCTGGTCGATCCGTCCCGAGCAGATCGCGGCCGCAAAGAAGCTGCGCTGGATTCACTCACCTGCCGCGGCCGTCCATCAGTTCATATTTCCCGAACTCGTCAACAGCGAGATTGTTCTCACCAACGCGCGCGAAGTGCACGGGCCGGTTGTTGCCGAGCACGTAATCGCGCTCATCTTTGCGCTGGCCAAGAAAATTCCGGGCTCGGTGCGCCTGCAGGAGAAGCACGTTTGGGGGCAGCAGTTCCTATGGGACGAACTGCCGCGCGTGCGTGAGGTCGCAGGCGCAACCGTTGGTCTCATAGGCCTAGGCAGCATCGGACGCGCGGCCGCCAAAAGTGCGAAAGCGCTCGGCATGCGGGTGATCGCTGTGCGCGAGCATCTGGAGAAGGGAAGTGAAGGCGCGGACGCCGTATTCGGGCCGGCTCAAATCGACGAAGTGTTTCGCCAGGCGGATTACATCGTGCTGGCAGCGCCGGTCACCGCCGGCACGAAGGCGATTGCGAACGCCGAGCGCCTGGCGCTCATGAAGCCCGACGCCTGCCTGATCAACGTCGGCCGCGGCCCACTGGTGGACGAACCCGCGCTCGCCGCCGCTCTGCGTGAAAAGAAGATTGGAGGCGCGGCGCTCGATGTATTTCCAAAAGAGCCGCTCCCCGCCGACTCTCCGTTGTGGGACGTGCCCAATCTGCTGATCACTCCGCACACCGCGGCGCTGACCGACAAATTATGGGAGCGGCACTACGCGCTGTTCTCCCAAAATCTGCGGCGCTATCTGAACGGCGAGGCACTGCTGGCGGTGGTGGACAAGCGCAAGGGATATTAACGTCCGCGACAGCTATTAGTTTTGGCCGAGGAGCAAGATCAAGCCATTCGCAAGAGAGCCGCGCCACGAAAAGTAGTCGTGGCCACCATCAAACTCGCGGTAGGTCAATTGATACCCCTTCAGCATTAGCACGTCCCGCAGCTCCCGATTGTCCTTCAACAGTGAATCGAAGCGGCCCACTTCCATATAGAACTTGATGGGCAGAAGCGCGCTCTTGCGGAAGGATAGGGTCAGGTCTCCCGTGTCCTCCGTGATGGGCCAGGGCAGAGGATTGTGCTCGTCGTTTCTCACCCAATATGCGCCCGACTGCGATAGAACTTTGCCGACGACATCGGAGTGCATCAAGGCGCAATGGCTGGCGGCAAGCCCGCCGCGGCTCGATCCCGCCAAAACAACGTGGCTCGGCCCGTCCTGAATGCGATAGTTCTTGCGAGCCCACGGTATCAGTTCCAGGGCAACAAAGTCCGCGAACGGAGCGTAACCACCTAGGTCGCGAGTACGTTGGCCCATGTTGTCCACAAAGATCGCAACCGTAGGGCCAATCTTCTTCGCGGCAATCAGATTGTCGAGGATGGTGGGAGTTGGAATCCCACTGGATGCGTTGCCGACATAAGTTGCACCATCGAACACGATCAGCAAATCTGCAGCCGTGGCACCATCGTAGCCCGGTGGCGTGTAAATGCTGAGCGTACGTTCTTCCTTCAACGACGCACTCTTGAGACTCATGGGCGTTACTTTTCCATGCGGCACCGAATCGCTCGCGGCCACATAAAGCTGGGGAGGCGCGGCGGGCAACACCATTACCGAAAGGCCCTCAAATTTGTCGGGATTGAGCGGGTCGAAGGTATCTTTTTCTTCTGAGAGTTGGATCGTTTCCTTCGGCCCTGCGAAATGCGTCTCCGTTACGACAAAGGCGTAACGGTAGCGCGCGTCTTTCGGAACGGTATCGGTAGCGAAGAATAAAGGCGTACGCATGAAGCGCTGCATCGCAGGGCCGCCGGACGGCTCATGCGGGCCGCCGAAGACTTCCACTTTTTCCGTGCGCTCGTCTCCATAATAAAGATAGGTCACACTCATGTTTCTGCTGTCGCCTTTTATTTCCTCAATAATCGGTCCCTTGCCTTTTCGGCTGGCGACGAATTGCTCAACCGCATTGGGGTCCTTGACGTACTCTTTCCACAGGCCTTGAAGAGCAGGCGGGTAATTCTTTTCTGCCATACGCGGCCCGTTCTCTTCCGCCGCTACCACGCGGTCAATCTTCATCACGTACTTGCCGGGCTTTGCTCCTTGGTCGAGCGTGTGGATGACAAGTTTGTACTGTCCGGTCGAGAATGCCGTCAGATCAATCGGCTCGGGTCCTTCTGTGCCGTTTGGGCTATCGACGGTGCGGATCAGCTTTCCGTCGGGTGCAAACATGTCGATGACGAGATCAACCCCGTGCTGATCCGCCTCGCCGAGAATCGCTGCGCCATCTTCAAGGTTGACCGTATAAACATGGTCTTCACCCGGGCCAAGGGTTCGTTCCTCATTGAAACCCGCCGCGAGATTCCTGGGCTCTTGTCCAACGGCTGACGCTGAACCGTAGAGAAGTATCGCGGCCGCAGATGCGGCAATCCATAGAACGCGCATGGGCCAGAAGCCTCCGGTTCATCGAGAATTTGGTTTCACCGCGGCAACCCTAAAACCGATCCACGTAGAAGGTCTGTGTACGTGGCAGGGAAATGCAGAACGGTTTCGCGGTCGCGTTAGACATACTACCGCGAAAACGTTACCGTGTGTCCACCCCAAACCCCAAAATCACATTCACTTCTACCGGCTCATTTCCCCGAAATGCCGGACGGAATTTCCAACTATGCAGAGCCACCAGAATCTTTGAGGTAGTTTCGGCGGCGCCAGGCTCGAGTACTTTCAGGTCTTTGAGCTCTCCGGAGCGGTCGAGGATGCAGGTGATCACCACGCGTGTCGGGCGAAGTCCAGCGGGTAGATCTTTCCGCATGGGTTCGGGAGCGCTGAGGCTTTCGGAAGAAGGATGCGCGGCCGATGCGGGGTCGGCATACTGCATGACCGCCGTGCCGAGCAACGTCTCGATGTAGATGGAGTAATTGCGGTCGCCTTTCAGAACGCCGTAGTAACCGAACACCCCGCCGGATCGGGGTGTCGCTTCGATCGTAACTCCCGATCCTTTATGAGCGCTGGCGGAAGAACGTCCGGGGCCGGTCGATAAGGCGTCGCCGCCGGGAGCGCCGAAACTGGGCAGCGTGATGCTGGTGGTGCCGCCCTGCACGGATACGCCGGGCATGGCGGGTGTTCCGCTGGCGCCGCTGCCCGTGCCACCAGGCCCGGGATACGGCGAAATCCCGGAATGCGCGTTGGGGTCGGAGCCGCGTCCTGTGCCCTCTCTGCCCGCGCCTGGACCTTCTCCTTGCAACCCGCTGCCGGGGCCGTTGCCTTTGCCGATGCCCGATCCGCCGCCGCTGCCTCCGAGACCGCTCTTTGCCGTGCCGCTGGGCGACATGGCGAGTGCCCCACCGCCGGTTGAGTTTGGCAGTCCAATGTCTTTCCCCGGCTGGCTGGAGACGACGACCCCGGAGCCGGCAGCGTTTCCGCCAGCGTTACTCGGTGGAGCTACGGAGGAACCTAGGTCGAGCGGACCGCCGGCTCCGGCTCCCTTGTTGCCTCGTCCGCTACCAGAAAGGGCTTTGCCGCCGCCCAGACCCGGTGGAGGTGGTACGACGTCGGCGGAGCCGAGCACCGAACCTGCGGATTGACCGGAGCGGCCTGCGTTTCCTGAAGAACCGTTTCTCTGAGAACCGTGGCCGTCGATGCTGGCGGGAGGCGGCACAACTTGAGGCGTAAGCACGGCACCGCCAGATCTCGCGAATGACCCTCCGCCGGATGCGGTGGGCGGCGGAGGCACAGGACTTGGGCGCAAGTCGCCCGTGGCCGAGCTTCCCCAGCTATTGAGATCGCGGCTGACCTGCGACGGCGGCGGCGCCACGACGGCGGGAGCCGGCAGCGACAGCTTGGGCGTGGACGACACGTCGCGCTGGGGCTCGGAAACCGGCGGCGCAACCACGTCGACGGTTTGCGTCAGCGGGACGCGCGAACTGGCCAAGTCGCGCTGCGCGTCCCGTGGAGCCGGTGCGATGACGGCCGGCGCGAGCGGGTTTGCGGTCCGCATTTTGTCCGGCGAGACATTCGGCGCGGGAGGGATGATGTTGGTCGTCAGGATGTTTGGAGTGCGGCTCGCCGATGAATTCAACTCCGGTGAAGGCGGCACCACGCTCATCGCGGGCAGATTGGGCGCGGTGAGAGACGAACGCAGGCCTTCAGCGGGCGGCGGTCCGGGATTCGGTTTGAACGCGAGCAGATTGGCGACTGCCGAATCGGAATGGGGCAGGTTTACGTTGGGAGCGTCCACAACCTTCTCGCTCGGCCGGTCGCCGCGCGCTACGCGGATGGTCTGCGTGCGGTGGTGGGCTTGCTGACCGCCGGCGCGTCCGGACTTGCCGGCTTGCGCTCCGCCGCGGTCCTGGGTTTGGGGCAGCTCGTCGCCGGAGTAATAGATCACGTCCCATTGCGGACGAGTTGGCGGAGGAGGAATCTCAAGACTCACAAAGCGTTCGGGGAGCACGATGACCGCGATCAGCAGCAGGCACTCGAGCAGCCAGCAGGCAATCATGCCGCGATACGGGAACATGCCAACCGGCGATTCTCCGGCCAGGCGCTTCGGAGGGCGGGCGAGCGCCGGGCGCAGAGCCGACTTGAACTCTTCCCATCGCGACGACCATTCCACCAGCAGGTGCGGTGGCTCGGGCCACTGCGTGACTGGCTCGGGAATGGTGGCAACTTCGACCATTAATTCGGACTACGTTTCTGGGGGATTGGTACTAGTGTAGTGTGCCAGAAGGATGTTCTGATTATCGCAGTGACTTCAGTGTTTTTTGTGTCTTTTTTTCTCTCGGACGCTGGAAGAGAGTTTCTCCGACGTTTCTCCGATGTTTCGAACGTCGGTCGTCGAGACGAGGTGTTTACCAGTTAGTACCCCCTACCCCCCTCCCCCCGGTCTTTTGGAATCATTGACTTAAAGGGAAATTCCTTCCAGGTCTTTGGGGAATAAGGACTTGGAGGTAAAGTATTCCGGAATAAGTAGTTAGCTTGGATTCTCGCCAAGTCGACGCGTTCTCGCTGGTACCCACCACGGGAAATCAATCACTTAGCAGGGGCCTCTTCGCCCGAGTTGTCAGTTCGCTTTCAAAGTCTTCAAAAAAATGGAGTTATTCGCAAGATGTCCGATAAACACTCGAAGAGGCGGGCCACTGAAACAATGACCGATTGCAGCTCGGATTAGTTGTCAAGGAGCAGGTGGTGCCGAGGCAAATGCTTGTTTGCTATGAATCTATTTTAACAGGGGAGTCAAGGGTGCTCGCGGATGGTAGTCACGGTCTCTTAAACAGGCCCGCCCTGACCTGTTCCCAGGGGATGACAGCGGAAGGGTTTTGCTCATGCCGAGCGATGCGGTAATCAAGCTCCGCCCGTTGCGCATCCGTCAGAGATACTGCGTCCGCTTCCAGGCTTTCCCAGACCGTATCCAGCAGTTCTGCCTTCTCCGCAGCGGAGAGGCTGTTTATCTGGCTTCGCAAATCGCTCATACGCCTATAACCCTATCGCGGTTGCTTCGCACTGGCAAGCACATCGCTAGTGATTTGATGCGTTATCATAGGTGCCCGCCAGACCTCCCAGGTTAGCGCCCAAAGGGCCGGCGTGAACCCTTCGACAAGCTCAGGGCAGGCTCTGGGGCACCTTGCATCTTCCGGTTCAGTATTATTCGAGCTGATCCCAGCCCTTCGGGATTCTGGGCGCCACTGGCTTGGTATCCGTGTCGGATAACCCAGTTAGAGAAACCGGCCCCTCTTTATCTCTATCTCCGATTTGGAGAACACCGTATAAGATTGCTACCCCAAACAGCCCTAGTACAGCTTGAAAAAAGCCGACTCGGATGTTCACGTTGACCACAAATGTCAGAATGGCGGTCGCAATGAAACCGATGAATCCCCATCTCTTCCACCGCAGCAACGCGATTGCGAATACAACATTCAATATTGCGCAAATCGCAAGAACCGGAAGCGCCCATCCTGGCAAGAACGGAATTCTATCCTCTAATGTCTCCCTCCCAAAAAGATATATTAGTGCAACCACCGAGTTGCCAACAACCATCAACCACAAATATACGGTAAGGCATCCATGGCGTTTCTTCTCTTCACTCATCTCCATCTCCTTTTGCAGGGCAGTTATCGGGAATTTCCTTTCTGACCTCGAAAACGGCACCATAGTACCCCCCCCTCGCTTGTTCGCGACACCGTAAAACGATTTTTCATCGGGAGCGCTCCCAACGGTCTTCATCCGCAGCACGGTGCCCCAGAGCCTGCCCTGAGCTTGTCGAAGGGTTCGCTCCCGTTCTTTGGGCGCTAACCTGGGCGAAGGCTAACCTGGGTGACGGCTAAACTGGGCGGCGGTACCCACGATCGTGTACCACTTCGTGACTTGGTTCAGGCGGCTTCGGTGTGAATCGGACGTTCTTCGAAAGAAATATCTACCTGGTCGCCGAGAGCGGTCTGGGAGTCGCGGATGGCACCCGTGGGAAGCTCCAGCACGGAAGCGGCGTGGACGCGAACGGCGGCCAGGCGCCAGGGCTTGAGGTCCTCTTCAATGTGGATGACAATGCGCTCGCGGTCAAGGTAAACGGCGTCGATGGGAAAGCGCATGGCGAAGGTGTGGATGCCGTGGGAAGGGTTGATCCACAATCCCTGGCCACGGGAGAAATGGGACGAGCCGGTGGCCATGAGTCCGCGAAAGCGCGACCAGTGAGTGCGCGCGATCACGAGATCGGTCGCGAGATAGGTGGTGCGGGTGCGGTTAAAAGCATATGCTTTGGGCCCGCGCTGGGGCATGAATAATCCTCAATTTGCAATTGGTAATTGGTGATTTGTAACATTTGTAATTGGTGATTTGTAATTTGTAATTTGAAACCGGTCCCGCTCCTAAATTACCAATTACAAATTACCAATTACAAATTACAAGTCCGCTCACTTTCCCCCAGCGGGCATGAATATGTGCATCAACTGAATTACGGCTGGCCCGACGGTGACGAAAATCAGGGAGGGCATCACAAACAGGACGAGGGGAATGATCATTTTAACCGTAGTCTTGGCGGCCTGTTCTTCGGCGCGCTGGCGGCGCTCGGTGCGCAGGGAATCGGAATGAACGCGCAAGGCCTGAGCCACGCTGGTTCCGAAGCGATCGGTCTGAACCAGGGTTGACACCAGCGCGCGAATGTCATCGACCCCGGTGCGCTCGGCGAGATTGCGGAGCGCCTCGACGCGAGGTTTTCCGGCGCGAGTTTCCAGATCGAAGAGATGGAACTCAGCGCTCAGTTCCGGGTGCGAGGTGCGCAGATCCTCGCCCACTCGCATCATGGCCTGATCGAGAGACAAGCCCGCTTCCACGCAGATCACGGTCAAATCGAGTCCATCGGGAAGGCCGATGCGAATCCGGCGCTGCCGTTCCTTCAGCTTCCTCTTCAGCAAGAATCGCGGGATGAAGAAGCCAAACGCGGTCAGACCCACGAGCAGCAGGGGCGAATTGAATCCGGTGAACAGAAAAACGGACAGGAAACTAATGGCAGCGAACAGTACGCGCAAACCACGATAGATGGTAACGTGCTGCGGGCTGCGATATCCCGCTTGAATCAGCCAGAGCCGGGTTTGCGAAATGTCGGTGGGCGAGAGCGGCAAGGCGCGGCTGAAGGGATCGAGAGCCTGCTGCATGCGTTCGCGGATGGCGGGTCTGGCCTCGGCTTTGGGGCGCTGCCAGCCGATTTCGCGCAGGCGGGAGCCGAGCACCGACGAAGGCGCAACCGAGGCGGCTCCAAAGGCGAACACGATCACCACGATGGTGAGAAAAACGAAAATGGAGAGTGCCAGCGCCATATTCAAAACCTAGGGCAGAGGTCAGAGGTCAGATTGCGGAGGTTAAGACCTAAAACCTCGAGCTTTTACCTCTACAATCTCACCTCTGACCTCTGACCTGTACTTCAAACTTGTATCCTGATAATTCTGCGAATGACAAAGTAACCTATGGTTTGCAAACTGATGCCTCCGACGATCAACGCGTGTCCCAACGGATCGGTGAATAGCGGACGAATGAACCCGGGGTTGAGGAGGAGCATGGCGACCACAATCGTGGGCGGCAGAGCCATGAGCAGGACCATGGTGAGGCGTCCCTGAGCGGTGTGGACGCGGACCTGGCGCTGAATTTTAAAGCGTTCGCGGATGACGTAGGAGAGGTTGTCAAGAATCTCGGCCAGATTGCCGCCGGTCTCGCGCTGCAACATCACCGCCGTGACGAAGAACTTGACGTCGACCAGAGGAATGCGGGCGGCCAGGTTGAGCAGGGCGTCGCGCACCGGGAGCCCGAATTTTTGCTCTTCGTAGAGCTGGCGGAATTCTCCGGCAACGGGTTCGGAGACTTCGTTGGCAATCATCTCGAGGGCGGTGGTAAAGGCGTGTCCGGCGCGAACGGCGCGGGCGAGCGTATCGATGGCCTCGGGAAACTTCTCCTCAAATTTCTGGAAGCGCCTGGTCCGCATGTGCGAGGCATAAGCGTAGGGGATAAAAAAACCGAGCAGGGCGCCGGCCCAGCCGAACAACAAGTTGTGGCCGGCGACGACCGCGACGGCGGCGAATACCACGGCCGAGACTCCGCAAAGCATCAGGAAGTTGCCGGCGCGGACGTTCACGTTACCCTGGGCCAGCATTTTTTGCAGAAGCGAGACGCGCTCCGAGCGGCGGAGCAAGGTGTCGAAAGCCGGTATGCGGCTGAGCACTTCGTCGCGAATAAAAGCCAGGTCGGGCACGGCTTGTTCGGTTGGATTCTGAACGGTAGAGAGGCGATCGCGCAGAATGCGGGCCTGGGCCTTGCGCTGATCGAACAAAAAAATGGCGGCAAAGATTCCCAGCGTGACCACCGCAAACACCAGCACGGCAATAACGAACGGCATGCGCTAGACCTCCATCCGGGACTCGAAGAGCGCGGGACTCAGGCGGCAACCGGCAGTGGCGAGGCGCTCCGCGAAATGCGGCGGATGGCCGGTGGAATGGAAGACGCCGCGCACCTTCCCGCTTTCGTCAATGCCGCTGCGGTCAAAAACGAAAATGTCCTCCAGCGTCATCATCTCTCCATCCATTCCGGTGACCTCGGAAATCGTGATCACCTTGCGCGAGCCGTCGGAGAGGCGCGCGATCTGGACTACGGCGTGGACCGCGCTGGCGATCTGCTGGCGAATGGCACGCTCGGGAATGTTCAGGTTGGCCATGGAAACCATGTTTTCGACGCGAGCCAGGGCGTCGCGCGGGGAGTTGGCGTGCACGGTGGTGAGCGAACCCTCGTGACCGGTATTCATGGCCTGAAGCATGTCGAAGGCTTCTTCGCCGCGCACCTCGCCCACCACGATGCGATCGGGACGCATGCGCAGGCTGTTGATGACGAGCTGGCGCATGCGGACCGAGCCTTTGCCCTCGATGTTGGGAGGGCGGGTTTCCAGACGGACCACGTGTTCCTGCTTGAGCTGCAGTTCGGCCGCGTCTTCGATGGTCACGATGCGCTCCGAATTCGGGATGTACCCGGAAAGGACATTGAGAACCGTGGTCTTGCCGGCGCCCGTTCCTCCGGAAATCAACACGTTCAATCGGCCCTTGACGATGGCCGAGAGCAGTTCGAGCATGGGCTCGGTCAGGGTCTTGTTGTCGAGCATGTTGCGCGCGGTAATCGGATCGCGGCCAAAGCGGCGGATGGAGAGGCAGGCGCCGTCGAGCGCCAGAGGCGGAATGATGGCGTTGACGCGCGAGCCGTCCTGCAGGCGGGCATCGACCATGGGCGAAGACTCATCGACGCGGCGCCCGATGCGGGACACGATGCGGTCGATGATCTGCATCAGGTGCTGGTTGTCTTTGAACGACAAGCCGGTGATTTCCAGCTTGCCGCCGCGTTCGACGTAGACGCGGTCGAAACGGTTGACGAGAATGTCGGAAATCGTGGGATCTTTGAGCAACGGTTCGAGCGGGCCCAGGCCGAAGATTTCGTCGAGGATCTCCCGTGACAACTGCTCGCGCTCGGCGAAACTGAGAGGAACCGCCTCGCTGTTCACCGAACTGCGGATCAGGATGAGAACTTCTTCACGCGCCGAATCTCCGGTGGTGCGGCCGAGTTTTTCCAGGTCCAGACGGTCGAGGATCTTGCGGTGCAGATCCGCCTTGACCTGCTGGTACTCGCTCCGTTCGAAGGCTTGCAGATTGGCCATGGTCTTAGACTATTCTCGCTTTTAACTCTCGGCTCTGAGATTTTGTAATTTTGTAATCTGGTAATTTTGCAATTTGAAACCCTCCCGCGTCGAAATTACCAAATTACAAAATTACGAAATTACAAAATTCAGCTCTACACCGTCTTAAACAGCGACCAGGCCGTGCGCTTCACTTCCAAATCGTCCTTGGTCAAGTATTCCGCCAGCCCCGAAATGGAGCGGGCAATTTCGGTCGTTCCCTGCTGCATCAAGGGAACGCCGCGATCAATGGCGGTCGAAACCGCGAAGTACTGATTGGGAATTCGCCAGAGCACCGGCGCTCCGATGGCGGCCTCGGTCTCCGCTTCATTGAAGCCGGCCACCTTGCGATAACGGTTCAACACCAATGCAAAACGGTCGCGGGAGCCGCTCTCGCCGAGATACTGGGCCACTCTTCCGGCGCTCCACAGGGAAGCGACATCGGCGTGGGCGATGAGCAGAATCTTCGTTGACAGGTTGCTGACCAGGCGAGTCGCGCTGTCGAGCCGCGAGGAAGCGTCCACGACAATGTAGTGAAACAGGCCGGCCATCGTGTCAAACAGGCGGGCAAAATCGGAAGCCGAGGGCTCGATGGCCGTGGGAGTCGCAGCGCCGGCCAGCACCTGCAAGCCGCGATCGTGACGGGCCATGAAGCTGTCGAGCAGCGACGAGTCCAGGCGGTGCAGATTGGTGATGGCGTCCGAAACCGTGAAGGGTGGCTTCAGATTGAGATGCAAGGCGCAGTGCCCGAGCGGCGCCAAGTCCACCAGCGCCGTGCTGTGGTGAATTGACTGCAAGGCCAGAGCCAGATTGACGGCGACAGTGGTGGCGCCGCTGCCGCCTTTGGCGTTCACGATCGTAAACACCTTTCCCCGGGAACTTTCGCGCCCGGGCTTGCGGCGAGTTGCCGTCAGGCGGACAAAGGCTTCCAGCAGATCGGTCGTGGTGGTGGGGCGCTCAATGTATTCGCGCACACCCGCCCGCATGGCACTGACAATCAACTGGGGCTGAGTCATGGGGCCGACGGCGAACACGGCGGAATCGGGAAGTTCCTGGTGCAGCAACTCTACGGCCCGCAGCGCCGAGGTGATGCCATCGGTGGCGATATCCACCAGAATTACGTCGGGCGCAAAGGTTTGAGTTCTGCGAATGACCGGGTCGCTGGCAGCCAGCGGCATGGTGGAGTTGCTGCACACGGTGCGGGCAACGCTGGTGCCATCCACCAGAACCTGCAGCACCGCGCGCTGGTCATGGTCCGTGGCGAACACGGCTACTGACAATTCCGGCATGACTCCGTCCCCACTGCTGTTTCCAAAACACCCGCTAAGTTAGATCGGGTCATCTCACCATCGGGTCATCGGGTGATCGAAAATCAAAAGCAGATGCACTCAAGGTTTTAGATCACCCGATGGCCCGATCACCCGATTCTATTTGCTGCCCCCCGGCTTCTTGCCGTCGAACTTGCCCTGATCCAGATTCGGCACCGGCATCGCCGGCCCCTTCGGCGCCTGGGCATTGGGCGAAACCCGATGCACGGTGCACAGAACCATCAATTCCGAGTTGCTCTTTTGGGCGCTCTTGCTTTTGAAGAAATTGCCCAGGATCGGAATATCGCCCAGATACGGAACCTTGTTGCCGATGCTCGTGACCCGGTTATCCAGCAGGCCGGCGATGACGAAGCTCTGGCCATCCTGCAATTCGAATTCAGTCTCGGCCTTGCGCGTGCTCAGGGCGGGTATGACAGTACCGCCAATCGAGACGCCATCGGCCAAGTCCAGCGTACTGACTTCTGGAGCGACGTGCAGGTGGATGTTGCCGTTGGGCTGAACCACCGGCGTGAACTTCAATCGCACGCCAAACTCGCGAAACTGAATGGTAACGGTTGCGATTCCGCTGGCGTTTTGCTGCGCCACCGGAAACGGAAATTCTCCTCCCGCCAGGAAACTGGCTTCCTTGCCATTCATCGCGACCAGATTGGGCTCGGCCAGAATTTGCAAGAGATTCTGCGACTTAAGGGCCTCGATCACCGCACCTAGATGTACCTGCGGGTTAAAGAAGAACAGGTTGAGTAAGTTCGATACCGTCGCCGTAGTGGAAGTGGACGAGCTGCCCGATCCCTGGTCGGTGATGTTTCCGAGGCCGGTGATTCCGCCGAACTGGCCGGTGGTCACGGTGCCGATGGTGTTTCCAGCGCCGGTGGAAAACATATTGATGCCCATTTGGGTCAGCGCCGTGCGATCCACTTCGGCAAATTTGACTTCGAGCAGCACTTCCTCCGCCCCGACCGGGCCGAATGTCAGCACGTTTACAACATTCTTGGAATACGCCGAGGCCAGCGAGCCCGCATGCTTGGAGACGTCCTCGGTGGTTACGTGACCCGAGAGAACAATCGCGTTACGCGACGGCGTCACGTTGATCTGCTCATTCGGGAAAAGGCGATGAATTTCTTCCGAAGCCGCCGTGATATCGACATCCACCCGAAGATCGAAGCTTTGTGAGCGCTCGAATTCGTCCCAGATCAGCAGTGAAACTTCGCCCGGAGCGAGTCCGTTGACCAGGATTTGCGTGGGTGTGACGACCAGCGCATCCGCCACCGCGGGGTCGGTCACCGAGACGCGTTTCAGTTTTTCGGTCGTGTTAATCAGGAGGGACTTGCCCACCATCACACGCAGCGGAGCTGCACCCGCAGCAACGCTTTGGCCGGCGGACGCGGCTGTGGTGGAGGGCTGCGCGGCGGGCGCATTGTCCTGATTTTGAGTTTGAGAAGGAGCGCTTTGAGAAGGAGCGTTCTCGGAAGAAGCCGAAGCCGTTGCCGGAGCCGGCCGTGGATTGCCGTCGGGAGCCACGGTGCGCGCGAACATGATTGTCGCACCGAGAACCAGAACGGCCGCGATGAGCGCAAGAGCTTTCATGAATTCGGACCTCTGCGAGGATGCACCAGCAAATCCATCGAGGGAATGAGCGTACGCGAACTATTGCGGTATTGTCGGCTCAAACTTATTCTCTTCCCGTTTGCTGCCACGGATCATTTCTATCTGGTAAGGCGCTGGTGGAGGCGCCGGAACTTTCGCTTCTACCCTGCGAACTTTGGGCTTGGGCGCGGCCGCCACCGGTGTCTGGCCCGGGTACAGAGAACTTGCCCGGGTGGCGCCGATGCCTTCCTTTTTTGTGTCCAGCGGATTGCGCAAAGATAACTGAATCCGTCCTTCCTGCGAAGCCAGCGCCAACTTTTGCGCGTCGTCGGGCGAGACCAGCAGCGTGATCACCGGAGCGCTCTGTCCCGCCCCGGCGATACGTTCCAGCAGGCTCGCGCCGACGGCGATGACCTTCACGTTCTCCAGCACGGTGACCGTTTGTTGCTCGTTGCCGCTGCCTTGATTGCCGGTAGTCAGCACGTCTACGTGCGTGCCCGGTTGCACGAAGCCGGCCACCGAAACCACGTCGTTGACGCGCACCGAAACTGCGCGCATTCCCGGCGGGATCATCGAGGGCAGGCCACCTCCGGCTTCCAGCGACGCCAGCTTGTTCTTCAGAATAAACTCACCCTTGCTTATGGGCAGAACGGCGCCGCGTTTCAAGACCTGCGAAACGTCGGAAAAGGCTCCTGGAGGGACCGCCGATTCCGGCAAAGTGACCACGCGCACATCGCGCGCTTCCAACTTGTCCCCGGCCTGAATATCGCCGGCGGCCACCACCACCGGCACTCCGCGCTCATTGCTGCTTGAGCCCGCAGAGGTCCGCAGCCGGCTATAGACGGTAAAGCTGACGAGCAGGCCGACAGCCAGCGCCAAGCTTCCGATCATCAACAAACGGCTTCGGTTCATTCCCCTCCTTCCGGGGCAACCCAAGACTCATTCGTCGCTCGCGGCGGACTTAATCTCCGCGAGTGTGACGTACTCTCTGCTGCCGCAGTGGCCTACTGGGTGCTGATTGAGCTGGCTACCGACGAGAATACGTTGTTTGCGTTGCCGCCGATCAGACGGACGGTGCCGATCACGATCACCAAAATTACCGCCAGCATCACGGCGTATTCTGCGATGTCCTGCCCTTCTTCATTACGCCACAAAAGTTTAGCCAAATCTTCCATTTGGGACTCCTTCGAGCTTCACGCTGGAAACTCACAATACGGGACGAGCTTTGGAAATATTCCCTGTATGCGCCCTAGTTTCGCAGATTCGGGATGACTCTGGGAAACATTTTTTCACTTTGGTAACCTCCTGACGGTGGGTCTCTTTCAGCCCTCTCGACGGCAGGGTGCGTCCGCAGCAGGAGGATCGCCTTAGAGTCCCTGAATGCAGCACGCCAATTGGGGTCGAGCAGGAGGGCTTGCGCCAGCGCGCAGGACGGGGGTACAAGCACCGTCTCCACGTTCCAGCGGTCGAGAACGTCGCGCCAGCCGGTGCGGAGTTCGACGGCGGTCTTAAACTGGCGCAGGAGGTCGTCGCCATAGAGGTCCGCGCGGCCGTCCACGAATACGCGATATTCGGGATAAAGCTTCCAGATCGCATAGCCGCCCCAGTCATAGTAAACGAAAACTCTCTGGGGTTGATTGCCGGCCCGCAAAAACGCAACAGCGCTTTGGGGAAAATGCTCCGCCTCGCGGGCTTCCTGGTTGCGGGCAAGACTGACCCACTTTACCAATGCAAACACAGCCATCAGAATGACAACCGCAAGGTTGAAAAGTGGCCGCAGCCGCGAGGAGCCGGGTGCCCCACGTCTCGCGCTTTTCGAGAGCCTGCCCTGAGTGATAGCCGAAGGGTGGGAGCTTTCACCGCGCTCATCTCCGGCCGCCGGGAGAGCCGCGGCAATCACGGGCATCGCCAGCAAAACAAAAATTGGAATGTGGCGGACGGCGTCCAGCGCAGCAAAAGAGGTCAGGAGCAGGGGCACGATCACACGTCCCTTCGGCCGCGTGTGGGCGCTGGCGAGTGCGGTCAGAAGCAGCAGCCACACCAGCAAAAGTGGACGATAGAGCGAGTCGTGAAAATCCGGTGAGTGCCACTCGCCAATGAGAGACCGCATCCCGGACGCGCGCAAAGTATCGAGCGGATAACGATAAAGTTGCGCGCCGCTCGGGTTGAGAGGCACGAGCGCCAAACAAACCACCACAAGCAACAGCACCCGCAGCAGGATGGGGCGCGCTTCCTGCCAAGGCGTGTTGCCGACGGCAGTCTCCATGATCAGGCCGGCGCCATACGCCAACAACAGTGCGGGGCCGAGCGCGAATCCGGCGTGCAGATTCAGCCAGAGGAGAAACAGCGGCGGTATCCAAAACAGGAGTTTGGGCCGATCTTTTTCTGTGCCAGCTTCGAGCAGCCACAGGAGCAGGCTGGCCAGCGTAAAGGTGAACATCTGCGGCCGCACACCCCAGGAGGGAGCCGAAGCCAAGGCGCCGAAAACCGTGGCTGCGGCTGCCCAGTGCCTCTTTCCTCCCGAGAGAAGACAACGCAGATAGAGCAGCATAAAGCCAGCCGTCGTCACGATCGCGGAGAACACGATGAGCGCAGCCGCGCCACCGTGTTTCCAGAGTTCGTAAAACACGGCCTCCGACAGCCACTCATGCGACACCCAGGCATGCCCGGCGCGAGTGAAGGAAAAAGGATCGGAGTGAGGGACGTGACCGGTCTCCACGATCCACTGCCCGGTGCGCAGATGCCACCACAGATCGGGATCGACCGTGTTGCGCGCCGTCATGCCGAGCAGCCCCAGCAGCAGGATCAGCGGAAACACGTTGGATAGAGAAAACTGGCCGATTCTCACGCGTAGCGATCATAAACCAAAATCGAAGCCGCTTTGGCGCGGTTCCAGTATGTATTTCGTATCTTTCCCGCCGGGCGATAGAATCCATTCCGGCCGGAAAGCGAGCTCAAGGCTCGCTATCGAGAATATTGCGGTGTTGTTTATCGTGAAGCTGCAGTCGCCAAATCGAGAAACAGCGGGCCCGGCAGGATCTGCGGCTGCGGGGTCGAACAGCCGGGCGCGGCTCGCCCAGAACGCGCTTCTTCTTCTGACCCTGGCCGGCGTTGTCTACTATTTCGCGCACGGTTTTGACCAAAGAGAGAAGGGGACTGATTTCCCGGACTTCTACGCCGCAGCTCGGATGGTGCGCGAAGGACATGGGCATCAACTGTACGATTCCCAGGCGCAAGAGCAATCGCAGATTCGCTACGCCGGACGCACCGGCGACTACTACATCCACCCTCCATTTGAGACGCTGCTATTCTTGCCAATCTCCTTTTGGCCGCTGCCAACCGCTTATCTGCTATGGTGCCTGCTTAACGCAGCGGTCCTGGTGTGCACCGCGATAGCGTTTCAACGGCATATATTCAAGCGCCTGGACTGGCGCGTCTTGCTGCCACTGTTCTTCTTGTTCCCGCCCGTGTTGCTCAGTTTTCTGCAAGGTCAAGATTCGCTGTTGCTCCTCTTGATTATGACGCTGGCGGTTGTCGAGCTGAGGCGGGGCCGCAACTTCACGGCGGGCTGTCTGCTAGGCTGCGGACTCATCAAGTTCCATATCATCCTTACCTTAGTCGTATTGCTGGCGTCGCTTAAGAGAAAAGGGCTCCTTCGTGGGTTTGCCCTCGTGTTCGCGATCTTGCTCCTGGTTTCAGCCGGCATTTCCGGATGGGCCTTCCTAGCGGCATATCCTCGCTTCCTGATGAGGCTGAGTAACCGGCCGTTAGCTGGCATTCACCCGGCGGCAATGGCGAATGTCAGAGGATTGGTCGGCGCTTCGGGCATTGTACGGGACTCAGTCACTCGCCTGGTCCTTACCTGGAGTGCTTCAGCTTTGCTCGTCTGGTATGCGTGGAGGAGTTTTAAGGACAGTAAGTTGAAGTTCGCAGATACTACAAATCTGGCGTTCGGAAATTTTGTTTTGGCGGCGATTCTTGCCAGCTATCATCTCAGTCCCTCCGATTTGTGCATCGTGCTTCTACCCATGGGCCTGTTCTCGCAATATTTGGCGGAGCAAACCGGAATCCCGCGATGGGCGAGGCTTAGCCTGCTGGGCAGTCAGGGCGTTCTCTTCTTGCCCCCTTTGCATGTGATCGCGCTGGCCGGGCACGTGTACGTGTACCCTGCCATTCCGATTCTGATCATGTTTTTGCTCACGTCTGCTGAGGTTTTCCGTCGCGATCGTAGAATGGGCGCGGCTCATGCCCCCGTTACCGCCTGAAGGCGGCGCATGAGGAAAACGGAATGTGGATAGAATAGGCATTCCATTCGAACCATGCTCGACACACCGAAACTGCGCGGCTGGTTGCTGGCCGCGGCGCTCCTCTGGATGGCCGCCGGCAACGGCCTTATGTTATGGAATACGCGCGTTCGGATCCGGCAGGGCTACGGCGATTTTGCATCGTTTTACACCGCCGGCACTCTGGTTCGCAGGGGACTCGGCGCCGAACTTTACAGTCTCGCGGCGCAGTGGAAAGTGCAGCGGGAATTTGCTTCTGAAGTAAAAATTCGCCAGGGCCCCTTGCCTTACATTCGGCCCCCGTTCGAAGCCTTACTCTTTTCCGTATTCGCGAGGTGGCCTTATGTGGCAGCGCTCCTCTGCTGGACTGCCGTCAAACTTGCGCTCCTCGCAACCATTCCGTTCATCGTGGTGCGCGGCAGGCTCTGGAAAGAAAGCTTTCCGCTCTGGACGACGGGTATTCTCGTTTTGGGTACGTATCCTGCGTTTATGGATCTCCTCATGGGCCAGGATGCTGTGCTGCTGGCCTTCCTGTTCGCGGTTTGTTTCTGGCAACTGGAGACGGGAAGGGAAGTGGGCGCGGGCGTCACCCTGGGCCTGGCGCTCATCAAGTTCCAGTTGGCAATACCTTTCTTCCTTATCCTGTGGATCTCCGGACGCAAAAGGGTTTTGCCCGGATTTGCGGCGTCCGCTTCCGTCGTCCTTGCCCTTTCGACTGCTCTGGTCGGTTGGAGGACCATGTTAAGTTACCCAGGTTATTTGCTGGCTCTGAACCGGTCGGTGAACGTCGGAATCGCACCCGAGACTCATTTGAATCTGCGCGGGCTGCTCATTTTTTTCGTCGGGCGCGCGCCCTATCCCGGGCCCATCTATTGGGTGCTGACGCCAGTGGCGCTCGCAGCCATTGTGTACACAGGTCTCATTTGGCGAAGGGCGGGGCGCGGTTTTTTGGCTGAGGGCTTCGGACTGGCGGCTGTGGTCACGATCGTGACCAGCTATTACGCCTGTGCTTACGATCTGCTGTTGTTAATCGTCCCGCTGCTTGCCATGCGTACCCGGCCCGATGACGCTCCTGAAGCGGACAGGGTGTCACGATACCTGGAAGTGACCGGATTGCTGCTTCTGCTCCTTACGCCAGTGTGGTGGTTTACGAGATTGCAATTTCGCGCCGAATGCCTCATGGCAGTGCCCTTGCTGGCCCTGGCCGTTGCCTTGGCGCGTAGGCTGAGCCACGCGGGCGCGAGCGTAGGCTCACAGCGAAGGGCGCCGGCGCTGGAAGGGTCGGCATGACTACAGCTCCAGCTTCACCCTTGCCCCAGCTTCGTTCCTGGATGTGGCTGCTGCTGGCGATCCTCTGCGCCGCGGGCGTCTGGCTGTACGCCAACCGTGTGTTGATTCCGTATCAGATCTCCGATGCCGCTGCCTACGGCCGGCCGCGCGGCAATCTTTCCGACCTTTATCTTCACTGGGTAGGCGCCAGAGAACTGCTCCTGAACGGACGCGATCCCTACGGCCCCGACGTGACTCGCGAGATTCAGCAAGGCTACTACGGCCGTCCCCTTGACCCGGCCCGCCCCGGAGATCCAAGAGACCAGCGATTCGCCTATCCTGTCTACGTCGCCTTTTACCTTGCGCCCACCATCCATCTTCCGTTTGAGATCGTGCGAAAAGGATTCTTCTGGGTCTTGTTCGGGCTCACCGTTGCCACGATTCCGCTGTGGCTGCGCGTGCTGCGCTGGTCCGCGCCGCTGTGGGCACAGGCGAGCCTGATCGTATTCACCATCGGCAGCCTGACCGTCATGCAGGGCCTCAAGCTCCAGCAAATGACGCTTCTAGTGGCTGCCCTGGTGGCGATCGCGCTGGCGCTCCTCGCGTCCGGCCGCCCCATTGCCGCCGGCATTGCGCTGGCTTTGGCCACCATTAAGCCACAACTTGTCTGGCTGTTATTGTTCTGGTTGATGGTCTGGACCCTGGCCGACTGGCGCCGCCGCTACCGCTGTGCCGCGTCATTCCTGTTCACCATGGCCATCTTGTGTGCCGCCTCGGAATGGTATCTGCCGCATTGGATCCCCCGCTTCCTCCAGGCAATGCGCGAGTACCCGACCTACACCGATGCCGTCTCGACCCTGGACAAGCTGCTCCCGGCTCCTTGGGGATGGGTGGCGCGCGCGCTCGCCGTCGCGGCCATGGTGTATATCGGCTGGAAGAACCGCCAGTCTTCGGCAAACACCGCTGCGTTCGCCGCCACCGTCTCTCTCGCTTTGGCCGTGACCATCATCGTCATTCCGAGCTACTCCCTATATAACCAGGTCATGCTGCTGCCCGCGCTGCTCGTTCTGGTGCGCGACCGGCAACTGTTGTGGAACCGGAATCGCATGAGCCGCGCGCTCCTGAGCCTGGTCGCAATTCTTCTGCTGTGGCAATGGCTCGCCAGCATCGTGCTGGCAGGCCTTTCTTTCGTTCTCCCACTCCCGACCCTCGAAGCCGCCTGGGCGGTTCCTCTTTGGACTGTCCTTCCCCTGCCCGTGGCAGTAGCGGCGCTGGTCCTTATAACGATGATGAGCTACCAAAAGACTTTTGCTGCGCCAACAGGGCCGGGCTCGTCGTAGAATGCTGTGGGGCCCGTGTCAGGCGATGGCAGCTTTTGCTGGCATCTTTTCCTGGCGTCTTTTCAAGGCACGATGGCCGCAGGAGAGTTCAAGGTACATGTCGGCTTCGTCGCACTCGGGCATATCCAGCATCTTTCCCATCGCGGTCTTCGTGCAGGGGAACGATCAGCAAACGCTGTCGCTGAATCACACCCCTTACACCGTGGGCCGCAAAGTGGATCGCGATCTGGTGATCGCCGATCCGCGCGTGTCTCGCGAGCATGCTTCGATCGTCTCGGAAAACGGCGAGTTTTTTGTCCTGGACCTGGGCAGCAAACACGGCACCTTCGTGAATGGCGAGAAGGTGGACCGCCGCAAGCTGCAGCGCAACGACCGTTTGGAATTTGGCGCGCGCGACGTTGCCTACATGATCTTCCACCCGCTGCACACGAGTTCAAACACGGCGCGCGAGTTTCTGAGCCAGATCTCGGGCATCCAGATCGCCCCCGAGGCCAGCGACCTCGAGAAACTCACGTTGTTCATGGAAGCGGCGCGCAAGCTCAACACCATCGGCGTGCTCGATGAAATCCTGGTTACGCTGATCGAGGCTACGCTGAAACTGACGCGCGCCGAACGTGGATACATCTTCCTTCGCGAAGCCGACGGCACCCTCGCGCTCGCCGCCGGGCGCAACTCGAAGGGTGACCCGTTGCTCGACGACAAGACAATTTCTCGTTCCGTGCTGGAAGGCGCGTTGACCGCGAACTCCGAGTACCTGGTTACCGACACCAGTCAGATGCTCGATGTGAAGGAGCGGCAAAGCATCGTCGCCTTCGACCTGCGAACCGTGATCTGCATGCCGTTGCGCAAGCCCCTGGTGCAAGCCACCCGCGCCGAGCAGCCGGCCGGCGGCGAAGTGATGGGCGCTCTCTATGTCGACTCGCGTTTCGCCTCGCGCGATATCGCCGGCGTAAGCAAAGATATTCTGCGCGCGATCGCGACCGAAGCTGCCCAGCTCATCGAGAACGCGCGCCTGGTGCAGGCCGAAGAAGCCGGGCGCCGTTACCAGCAGGAACTCTCCATCGCCGCCTCCATTCAGCAGCGCCTGTTGGCAGTCACTATGCCCGAGGTTCCTTTTGCGCGGGTCAACGGACGCAATTTGGCCTGTAAGGAAATCGGCGGCGATTTCTTCGAGGCCGTCAACACGCCCCAAGGCCTGGCCGTCGTCCTGGCCGACGTCAGCGGCAAAGGAGTCTCGGCCGCTCTCCTCGCTTCCATTCTCCAGGGAATGGTTTACTCGCAACTCATTTCCGGCATGCCGCTGACGGAAATCGTCGCCGCGGTCAATCGCTTTTTCACCTACAAGCAAATCGGCGAAAAGTACGCGACTATGATCATTACGCGCCTGCGCCACGACGGCGATCTCGAATACGTCAACTGCGGACATATTCCACCCGTGTGGATCTGCGGCAACCAGGTGCTCCGGCCATCCCACGGCAACCTGCCCGTAGGCCTGCTGGCGGATGCGACGTACTCCAGCGATCGCTGCCAGATGAGGCCCGGGGATCGGCTGATCCTGGTAACCGATGGCGTAACCGAAGCCGAGAACGCCCGCGGCGACATGTTCGACAGCGAACGCCTGGAAAGTGTGGCAGGCAAGAGCGCGTCGATGGAGGACGTCTTCGCCGCCGTAGCCGATTTTTGCGGAGGCACCCCGCTCAACGACGATTGCACTGTAGTAGAACTGTCGTACACCGGCAGCTAAGATTACGATCGTGTGGTGACGGGGCTCCGCCCCGTGCGGTGACAGGGCTTCGTCACAGGGAGCCAATGACTCCCCGGGAGGCCTGCAGAAACACGCGGAGGCTGCGTGACCAAGAAATAGTAGTAGCGGATTCTCGCCAGCTACATCGGCTACTCAACGCTCTTCGAATACGTATTCGTGCTGCGCATCTCTGATGGTCAACGTTCGCTTGGGGCCAGAGCCTACCACAAACTCAAAACCCATGGCACCCGGCACGGTCGTAATGAAAGAAATTGTGCCGTCAGGATTCTTGCGACTCCCCACTTCGCTTTTCCACTCGCCAAAATCAAAGAACGTCGAAGCCCCGGACCTGGTGACCGCGATTTCCCCGAGGGACGCGTTGACGTAATGTTTTCCGAGTTTGTCGCTTTCGTTCGCCTCCGCAGGGATCGTCAGCAGTTTGCGTTCGGCGGCCAGTTCGGAATAAAAGCTCTTGCCGTCGGCCGCCAGCAACGACTCGGCTTCTGGATGTCCATCGAACAGGACCTCGAGCAACTTCCGTCGCAGCCGAGTTCGCAGCAGCCATCCCGGGTCGGCGTTCGTCAGGATGACGGCGCCGACATTCTGCTCCGGCAGCCAGATCATGTCGCTGTGATATCCGGTCAGATCGCCGCCGTGATGAACCACGGGTATTCCGTACGTCCTGTCGACCATCAAGCCCATTCCGTAGGAGTCGTCTTTGTCAATGTAAACCTGAGGAGCGCGCCGTTCGAGCAACGGCTCCCTGGAGATATACGTCGTCCCATCGGGAAGCTTGCCTTCCGCCAGTTCCATGGAGACGTACTTCAACATGTCGCGTACGCTACTCCAGGCCCCGCCGGCGGGACGCGCGGGTATGATGGCGTCGTTGATGGCGGTCATCGCCTTGGTCGTTTTTCCGTCGGCGTCCGGCGAATGCGCCGTCGCATGGTTACCGGCGAGGGCGCGCTTGGAGTCGAACGTAGTCGACTTCATCCCGAGTGGATCGAAAACATACGATCGCATGGCGCGATCGTACGCTGCACCAAGTTCCATCTGCGGATAGAGCACGTGAGCGCCCGTGTATCCCGCGGCCGCCGCCATGAGATTGGAATACTGGAACAGTTCCCCGAACTTGGAGGTTGGTTGCATAGTCCCGAGCAGGGCAAGGGAACTCTCGGGCGTCATATTCCCGTATTCGAAGATCCATTCCAGGTCCTGGCGCGGCATTCCCGTGCAAGCGCAGATCAGATGTTTGACAAGAACACTCTGGGTTGTGTTGGCGTTGCCCAGCCGAAAACTGGGAAGCAATGCGGTGACCGGCGTCGTCCAGTTCATGCGGTGTTCATCCACTAGCCGCGCCAGCAAAAGCGTGGTCATCGCCTTCGTATTCGAGGCCACCATGAACAAGGTGTCGCCGTCGGGCTTCTCGGCGCCGCCGAGTTCCTTGACTCCAAAGCCATCGGCGAAGACGACTTTTCCGTCTTGCACAAGGCCGAGCGCGACTCCCGGAATTCCCAACTCCTTTTGCCCTTGCTCGACGAAGCGGCCAAGTTCCGCGATGCGAGCTTGATCGAGAGTGTGTGCCTTTTTCCCGGCAAAGGATTCGCGGCTGTAGCCCTTGGGCAGCAAGCGTCCAAAGACGAGGGCAACCTGAGCGCCGCGCTTTTCCGCGACCGCGTCCGCCAGGTCGTTAATCGCCACAGTCCAACCCGATCCGGAGTAATAGACGATCGCGCCCACCCCACGCTTCTCGTTGGGCGACGTTTGATATTCGTAGTAGCGACGGCGACTCCACCCGTCTTTGTCGGGCAGATCGTTGCTGACTTTGAGCGGCCACTTCGCGTCCGGCTTGTACGCCTGCCAGGCCGCCGCCAGCGCTTCGTCCGGCCCCTTAGCCTGGACATCGACGAGCGCAACCCAGGAGTCTCCTTCGGGCGCTTCCAGGATGGTCGCCGGACCCTTCACCCGAATGGACCAGTCCTTGGGCGCGATGAAGGCATTGCCGAGAACCGTGGTTTTTGGGGTATCGCTGGAAAGCCGCTCAGAAGACTGCGTGCCCGCGGCATTGCTAGCCGGTGCGACCGAAGAGCTTTGGTCCTGTCCCAACAGCAACCAAGAACTGGAAAACAATGAGAGGAGGACGGCAAGAACTGTTTTCATGCCCACATTTAACCTCATCCTTTCGCACGAGGCAAGGGCAGTTACTCAATTGGCGAAAAATCGCGATTACACTCATTGACCCCTGTCCTCAGTCTGAACGCAGCGCGTCGCGATAGGTTCGCGGGTCAGTGTCGAGCGCGTCGAGTTCGATCAGTTCGGTCCTAGTGTGACCTTTTTTCATCACATACCGCCAGTGCGCACCGTCACAGACATCAAGTCGCCCGTCGCCGACAATCGAGATTGACCTGTTGTGTCAGGCCCGAGGTGTGCCCGTCTCCAGAGACGGCCTTCGAAGATGTCCTGGCTTATTTGCTATTTGCTCTTTGATAACTATATTTGCGGAAATGAGCGGGCGTCAGCCATCCGCCAAACTATGAATTTTAGGAGAATTGAGCGAAAAATCGAGCTAACTCCTTATTCCGGAATACTTTGAAAATAAGTCATTTGCGCTCTAGACTTTGGCGGGAAGCCTCACCCTAACCCTATGATTCCAAAGACCAGGGGGGAGGGGGGTAGTGGTAAACACGGGTTAATACCTTTATAGTAAACACGAGAAAGCCAGTGCATTGAAGGATCAATGCAAACGAGTCGTGCGGTGCTAGATCACCCGATGACCCGATGACCCGATCCGATGAATCTCAACCGTGGACCAAGTCTTGTCGGCCGCGTGACAAAGCTTCTCCAGTCCACAATCGGCGCACTTCGGACCGCGTGCCACGCAGAGTTTCCTCCCGTGCCAAATCACTTCGTGAGAAAAATCTGTCCACCGATCGCGAGGAATAATTCGCATCAAGTCTTCTTCGATCTTTCGAGCGTCTTCCTGCTTGGTCAGCTCCAGACGCCGTGAAATTCGCGTCACGTGCGTATCCACGACGATCCCTTCATTTTTCTTGAACCACGTCCCGAGCACGACGTTCGCCGTCTTGCGAGCCACTCCTGGGAGGCTCAGCAACTCCTCCATCGTTTCGGGCACGTTCCCGCCGAAATCCGCGACGACCTTGCGCGCCGCGCCCACCACCGACTTCGCCTTGTTGCGGAAGAATCCGGTCGAGCGGATATCCGGCTCCAACTGTTCCGGTTCAAGCGCCGCGAAATCCTGGACGGTCGGATATTTCTCAAACAGCACGGGCGTGACCATGTTCACCCGCACGTCGGTACACTGCGCGGAAAGAATCGTAGCCACCAGCAATTCCCATGCGCTGCGGTGGGTGAGAGCACAGGTCGCGTCAGGATAGAGCCGATCAAGCCCCGCGACAATCTGAAGCACCCGCTCAGGGGCCAAAGGATCGGTAGAGACGCGGCTTGCCGCGTCTCCCGTTGCAGAGTCAGGTTTCCTTTTCAGAACGGCAGCCTGCGGCGCTTTTCCGGCGTTAAGCGGCGCTCGGCCGGCGGTGGGACGCGCAGCGGCATTCTTCACTGGTGCACGTTTCGATGGTCGCGCACCCTTCAATAGCGCACCCTGCGCCCGGCGCGCACCTTCCTGTCGTCCGCTGCGACTGGGTTGACGCGGCATGTTTCCGCGAGGCATTGGCTTCCTCCTGATCAGTGGTTCATGGTAACAAAGACGCTGGCTTGCGGCATCGGCGCATCCGACAAAAGTAACCGTGCTGCGATTGACGGCTTGGCGGCCGCGTGAGTACTCTGAGAACTAAGGGAAAAATTTGTGGCCGTTAAAAACATCAAACTCGGACAAGTCTGGCGCCAGGACGCAACCGGCCAGGACCACCTTGTCACCAAGGTATACAGCGAAGTTTTCACGCAATACGCGGTGCTGCGGCCCGCCGAAGTCACCGCGCCCAGCGCACCCGTCGTGAAGGTGAAGGTCGCAAAATCGGCGGATGGCGTAACCTTACCCGGCTTTAGCTTCACGCAGGAAGGGGCGTTCTGAAGCTTGTGGATGGACTTCCTGGGCCTCTCCTGACTTGTCATCCTGAGCGAAGCGAAGGACCTGCTGTTCTTCGGCCCGCAATTCTGATCGCATGACCGAAAAAATCCTCACCCTGCTCTTCGTCTTCATCAATTCCCTCGTGGTGGCGACTGGCTACGCCGGAATTGTTCTGCTCATGGCGATTGAGTCCGCGTGCATTCCGCTGCCTTCCGAACTGATCATGCCTTTCGCGGGCTACCTCGTTTTTGCCGGCAAGATGAAACTGGTCTGGGTGGCAACGGCCGGCGCGATCGGATGCAATCTAGGCTCGCTCGTCGCCTACGAAATCGGCTGCTACGGCGGGCGTCCGCTGGTCGAGCGTTACGGGCGCTGGATCCTGATGGGCCGCCGCGAACTTGACTGGGCCGACCGTTTTTTTCTGCGCTGGGGAGACATGGCCGTGTTCATTGCGCGCCTGCTGCCCGTGATCCGCACCTTCATCGCGCTGCCCGCCGGAATCGCCCGCATGCCGCGCGGCAAGTTCCACATCTACACCTTCCTCGGATCGTGGCTCTGGTGTTTCGTCCTCGCCTACTTCGGCATGAAACTAGGCGAGAACTGGCGCTCACTGGGCAAGTACTTTCACAAGTTCGACGCGATCATCGGAGTCTTGCTGCTGGCCGGGATCGCCTGGTTCCTCTGGACGCACTGGCAGAATCGGCTGCGCACCGACTGAAAAGCAGATTGGTGCTCGCTTCCCCTGTGAGCCTCTGTGTCCCCTGTGGTAAAGACCTTATTTCGAACCGCAGAGGACACAGAGGTACACAAGGCAAACCTGAACGTCCCTCGCTATTCCGCTATCGGCCGCGCCAGTTGCGACGCCACCAACTTCCACTCCCCATCAAGCTTCCGCAGGACGTCGAGGTAAACGTAGCGCACGGCGAACCGCTTTCCGTTAACCTCTGCCTCATCGGATTCCGAGCCGTGCACGACCGCAGTGTCCCCGAACATGCGAATAGTCCGTCCGGTCGAAATAATCGACGGATAACGAATCGCACCTGTCCGGAAGTTGTTCAGAACATCCTGCTTCGTGAAAGCCTTGCCGGCCTCGTTGTACTGCACGTAGTCGTCGGCAAAGATCCGCGCCAGCACTTCGAGATCGGCGCTCATCAGCGCCCGGTCTCCGGCTTCGTGCAGCGCCAGAATCCGCTGCTCATCGTTCTGAACTTCACGGTTCTCAATCGACATCACCGCTCCTGGCACGTTCTCCCGTAGAGACGCGGCTTGCCGCGTCTCGGGCCGCGGCGATGCTGCCGCGCAGCTACCCGGAAGTCACTTTCTCCATCTTCCACAAATGTGTAAGCTCACGCTAGGGCCAAGCAGGCCTAATACCGGCATGGGATTTCTAAGCTATCTTCTATATCCGTGGGGCATCATCCTCCAGGGACTTGCGATCGTGCACTTCATCCGGCGGCGGCCGGATACCTACTGGATTTTTATCATCCTGTTTCTCGGCCCGCTGGGCGCGATTGTCTATCTTTTTGTTGAGGCGCTTCCCGATATTGGATTGGTCGGCCAGTCCTTCAAAGTCTTCCCGCGCCGCAAGCGAATCGGCCAACTGGAAGCTGCGATCCACGACAATCCGTCGGCGGGGAACTATGAAGAACTCGGCGACCTATACATGGACGATGGCAATCTCGCACAGGCGCGAACCGCATTCGACAAAGCCATTGCCGCCCGCGCCGATACGCTCGACCCGTTTTACCGGCGCGGAGTTTGCGCCATCCATTTAGGCGACGCCGCAGCCGCATTACCCGACCTGGAACGCGTGGTCGGGAAAGAGCCCGACTACGATTTCCAGCGCGCCGCCGGATTGCTCGCCCACGCCTACGCGCAGACCGGACAAAAAGAAAAAGCCGAGGCGCTCTTCCGGCAAGTAACGATCACCTCGACGTTGTCGGAGACTTACTTGAACTTCGCGGATTTGCTGGCCTCCGAAGGCCGCAACGCCGAAGCCCGCGAGTGGGCGCAGAAAGTGCTGGATAAGAAACCGACCATGCCCGGCTATCTGCGGCGACGGGAGCGGCCGTGGTTTCGGCGCGCGAATGAGATGCTCAAGAGATTGCCAGCGTAAGGTTTGCAGTCGCCCCCGAACTTGGTGTCGTGCCGCCCGAAGCCCCCCGCCGAATTCGTCTCTAGCGTACGTCCCGGTGGCCTAAAGTTTCTGGTGGCAACTGCCGATTTTAACAAGAACTGCCCGGGAAACTGTAGTTTTGCTTTGCCTCGGGCTAAGGGGAAGGGCGACTTGTGGGAAAAGAAAATTGCTGGGAATTCAAAAAATGTGGCCGCCAAGCCGGCGGCTCCAAGGTCTCCGAGCTTGGATTGTGTCCGGCGTTTACGGAACAACGACTCGACGGCAGCAATCACGGCGTCAACGCCGGCCGAACCTGTTGGTATGTGGCCGGTACCTTGTGCGGTGGAAAGGTGCAAGGCGTGTTTGCCACCAAACTCGCTAATTGCAGGAACTGTGAATTCTACGAATTAGTGTCGCGGGAAGAAGGCCAAGACCTCGCCAAAGCTAAAGACGTCCTGGCTGTGTTGAAATAGCCTCACACACGGCGTGCGAGACTTCGCGATCGTTCGAGGATGACAAGCGACAAGTTACGCCAATCTGGTGGTGACAGCTAAGAGCCAACAGCCAAAGTGCTATCCTTCCCTCGATGCGAATTTCTTACCTTGAATGCACTCGCTGCGGAGAGCATCTCTCCGCCGACCGTCCGCGGAATGTCTGCCCCAAAGATGGCGGCGTGCTTTACGTCCGCTACGATCTTGCCAGCCTGAAAGGGAAGCTGCGCCTCGAAGATTTATCAGGTCGCGTGGCCAGCATGTGGCGTTACGCCGAGGTTCTCCCAGACGCCAAGCCCGTGACGCTCGGCGAAGGATTCACGCCCATGCTTGCCAGCCGCGAGCACTCCAACGTCTTCATTAAAGACGAAGGGCTGAATCCAACCGGATCGTTCAAAGCGCGCGGCATGTCGGTCGCGGTGACCATGGCGAGACATTACGGTCTGAAGAAGTTGGCCGCTCCTTCCGCCGGAAACGCTGGCGGCGCGCTGGCGGCCTACGCGGCAGCGGCGGGCATCGAAGCCCACATTTTCATGCCGAAAGATGTGCCCGTGGCGAACCGCATGGAATGCGATTACTACGGCGCGCACGTCACTCTGGTCGACGGCCTGATCAGCGACTGTGGCCGCATGGTTGCCGAACGCATAAACAAAGACAGGTCGTCAGGAAATAACGACGGATGGTTCGATGTCTCGACTCTCAAAGAGCCGTTCCGCGTCGAAGGCAAGAAGACGATGGGCTACGAGGTCGCCGAACAACTCGACTGGAAGCTCCCGCAAGGCATCATCTATCCGACCGGCGGCGGCGTAGGCATGATCGGCATGTGGAAGGCGTTCGATGAGATGGAGGAATTGGGCTGGATCGGCAATGATTGTCCTAAGAACGCGCGTCCGAAGATGATTACCGTGCAAGCCGCTGGCTGCGCTCCGATTGTCAAGGCGTGGGAAGCAGGGAAGAGCATTTCCGAAGTGTGGGCGGGCGCGACGACTTTTGCCTCCGGCCTGCGTGTGCCTAAGGCTTATGGCGACTACTTGATTCTCGACATCCTCAAGAAGAGCCAGGGCGCTGCGGTCGCGGCTACCGACGAGGAAATCCTCGCGGCCTTGCGGCACTGGGCCAGCGTGGAAGGCGTGTTTGCCGCGCCCGAAGGAGCCGCATCGCTCGTTGCGTACCAGAAGTTGCGTGCCAGCGGCTTCTTCCGCGCCGAAGATACGGTCGTGCTCTTCAATACGGGCTCGGCCTATAAGTATCTTGACATGATCGAAGCGCAAGAAAGGACGGCGCGGCCGGAGCCGTCGACTGCAAGTAATATTGGAGGAATCATCGGCCCGTACTGAATCACGTAGGGACAGCCATGGGCTTTCCATTTCAACGCGATTCTTTTCAAGCGCAGCGCGAAGAAATGGTGCGCAAGCAACTCGCAGAGCGCGGAATCCGCGATCCTCGCGTCCTCGACGCCATGCGCAACGTGCCGCGGCATGAGTTTGTCCCGGAGACTTTCCGGCAGGACGCCTACGAAGATTACCCGCTGCCCATCGGCGAGGGACAAACTATCTCGCAGCCTTATATCGTGGCCGCGATGCTCGAACACCTCGTTCTTCAACCCACCGATCGCATCCTCGAAGTCGGCACCGGTTCGGGCTACGTGACGGCATTGCTTTCGCTGCTTTCGGCCGAGGTGTATTCCGTGGAGCGCCACGCGCAACTCGCGGCCTCGGCGGAAAGGACGCTGCATCGATTGCAATATCGCAACGTGAAGATCAGAATCGGCGATGGCATCCAAGGTTGGGCAGAGTACGCGCCGTTCGATGCCATTCTGGTTTCCGCCGCCGCGCCCGATCTGCCACCAACGCTGTTCGCTCAGTTGCGCGAGGGCGGACGCATGATGGCGCCGATCGGACCGCCCTTCAGCCAGGACTTGCAATTGATCTCGAAAATCAACGGACAGCCCGAGGCACAGATTCTCGAAGGCTGCCGCTTCGTGCCGCTGGTGGAAGGAGCGGTGGACAGTGAATAGTGGCCAGCGCCGCGACCGCGACTTGAGTCACGCGGTGGAGCGGCTCTCCACCAGCATCCGCTGCTTTACAATCAACCCGTGGCTTTCCTCCGAAATCTGAAGATCACGCTGGAGATGATCAAGTGGGAACACTCGATCTTCGCGCTCCCATTTGCCCTCTGCGGAGCCATGCTGGCTGCTGGAGGCTTGCCGGCGTGGCGGCAACTGGCGTGGATTGTCGTCGCCATGATCGCGGCGCGCTCCGCCGCTATGGCCTTCAATCGCCTGGCCGACGCCTCGATTGACGCCGCTAATCCGCGCACTGCGACTCGCGCTCTGCCAATTGGCCAGTTGACGCCGTCGTTCGTGAGTGCGTTCGTTCTGGCCGCATGCGGAGTTTTTGTCCTTGCCGCTTCCCAGTTGAACCGTTTGACGCTGATGCTTTCACCGGTGGCGCTGGCGGTGATCCTTCTATATTCGTACGCCAAACGATTCACGCGCTGGTCGCATCTGCTTCTCGGGTTTGCGCTCGGCATTGCTCCGGCCGCCGCTTGGATCGCGGTTCGCGGGTCGCTCGATCCGCGCATTCTCCTGCTTACCGCCGCAGTGACGTTCTGGGTCGGCGGATTCGACGTGATCTACGCTTGTCAGGATCATGACTACGACAGCAGCCATGATTTGCACTCCGTGCCGCGACATCTCGGAATCAGGAATGCGCTCGTCGTCGCGCGTTTGTTTCACATCGTGATGCTCGGGCTGCTGGTCGCGCTGGTCGTCACTTTCGGACTTGGCAAACTGGCTGTCGCTGGAGTGATCGCCGTGGCTGCGCTTTTGCTCTACGAACACACGCTGGTTCGGCACGACGATCTGAGCAAGCTGAACGCTGCGTTCTTCACGATGAATGGAGTGATTTCGGTGGTGTTTTTTTTCTTTGTCGCTGGAGATCTGCTACTGAGGCGCGGTTGAACTTCGGCGGTCGGGGTTTGGTACCTCCGTCATATAAACGGGAGAAGTGGCGCGCCTCCAGTTATTTCGTCCCCACGCTCAACCATGTGGGCCAACCGGCCCCCATATCCAGTCATCCCGTCAGATATTTACTCAATTGGAGGTGGGTGAATGGCGGCACTTGATATTTGCCTGTAAATGGTTTGAGGCAATGGTAACAGCAGGCTTCCTCGCGACGATGAATGAGACAAAGATTCTTGCAAGTTCGGCAGTACGTGATTGCAACAAGGCCAAGCGGCCTCGACCGTTGTTTTGCTTCTCCCTCGGCGAACGCCCATAAGTGCTGAGCGAGATTCTGGAATTCCCCCTTTGTTTCTGTTTTCACTGCCCTCGACAATTCGAACGACATCCTGTGTTTGTCGAATGGGTTCTCGATGCCGACAAGTCCAACGTCTTCTCCCTTTTCATTCTTGCCATGTGCGAAAGGTAGAATGTGATATCCAAACAATTGCTTTTGTAACTCCTTTGCGCGTTTTTCCACAACATGGAAGACCTCGGCAGTTGGGAAAGACTTGAGAGTTTTGGAACCGGCTTCGTGGAGATACAGCTCCAATAGAGAGGCATCGGGTGACCCAAACTTTCTGTGAATCCGAAGTTGGTTCAGTATGTCTGGGGTTTTACCTCCCTTCAAAGATCGAATTCGACCCGCCTTCCCTACCAACACCAATTTGATTTCCCAAGTCTTATAAAACACTCCGGGCGCTTCACGGGGCGTGGAAAGTGTGCAGACCATCAAGTCTATGTCACCATGAAAGTTGGATGACGGTAGCAAGTTGAGAGGAATGTTGATTCCCCACCAACGGAAGATTCTCCCGTCTACCAATCCGTAGTGAAGAGGCATGTCTCGAACTAAGCGCCAGATTGCGGCTGTCTCTCGGTTTTGGGCATCGAAATCAAACAACGATATACCAGCATTGTAGTAGTCGAGGCCGGGTGAGGCGGGGGCGGTTGCCCGTCCAAGCTTCGCTTGGGCGGGCCGTTGACCTTTTTCATCACAAACGCGATGTACGAGCCATCACAGACTTGCACCCCAATCGGTGCGAAAATACCTCGACAGTGCACCATCGAGAACTGCGCCAGTCTCCAGAGACGAACGTATTTCCGGTCGCAAACTTTTCACCGCTATTTGACAACATATGGCGCCGGTCAGCACCCCCGCAAGTGCACGCCAAACAGAAAAATTCAACGTTAAGTCCAATCTTTTGAATACTTTGCCTATAACTACCTTGCTATCATCAACTTAACTCATTTTGGGGTAGGGGGGGTACCCCCCACAAATTTCTGAATTCTTACCTGCCGTTGGTCCACATCGTTGAGCGTGGAGACACGAAATAGCTGGAGGCGCGCCACTTCTAGCGTCTATAGATCCTCCGCGAGCTGGGTTATTATTGAAGAGATGCTGAACGCGCACGCATTCCAGACTGACGATCCGCGCCTGCTTCCGATTAAAGATAAAGTCCTCGCGGGCGTGCGCCTGAACGAGGGCGATGCGCTTGTGCTTTATGGGACGGGCGACATCCTGGCCGTGGGGTGGCTGGCCAACTGGGTGCGGGAGCGGATGCATGGCGACAAGGCGTACTTCAATGTCAACCGGCATATCAATCCGACGAATGTCTGCGTGGCCGCCTGCCGTTTGTGCGCTTATGGACGCAAGAAAGACGCTCCGGGCGCTTACACCATGGCGCTTGAAGAAGCTTTCCAGACGGCCGCTTCCGGCTACACCGAGGCGGTCACGGAGTTTCACATTGTCGGGGGGCTGCATCCCGATTTGCCGTTTCAGTATTTTCTCGACCTGGTTTCGGGATTGAAAGAACGCTTTCCGCAAGTCCACATGAAGGCCTTCACCATGGTGGAAGTCGCGTATCTGGCGAAGCGGGCGAAGCTGACCATCCGCGAGACGCTCGAAAAAATGAAAGCGGCGGGCGTGGACTCGCTGCCCGGCGGCGGCGCGGAAATTTTTGCCGACCGCGTGCGGCGCATTATCTGCGATCACAAGATCGACGGCGAGCAATGGCTCGATACCGCGCGCCTCGCCCACCAGATGGGGCTGAAATCGAATGCCACCATGCTCTACGGCCACATTGAAAACGACGAAGACCGCGTTGACCACCTGCTCAAACTGCGCGCCTTGCAGGATGAGACGGGCGGATTTCAGGCTTTCATCCCGCTGGCCTTCCACCCCGCGAATACGCCGCTGCGGCATCTTTTCACGACCACCGGCATGACCGACATCAAGCAGATTGCGGTCAGCCGCCTGGTGCTCGATAACTTCGCGCACATCAAGTCTTACTGGCAGATGATGACTCCTAAGGTTGCGCAGATTTCGCTGCGCTTCGGAGCCGACGATATTGACGGTACGGTGGTCGAGGAAAAGATTTACCACGATGCGGGAGCGACCACTCCGCAAGGTCTGCGGCGGCACGACCTGGTGCGCTTGATCAAAGAGGCCGGACGCGAACCGATCGAGCGCGACACGCTCTACCGGCCGGTTACGCGGACGGAAACGTCTTTTACAGTTTCTGTGTAGTAAATAAAGTACCCAGTATCCAGTACCCGGTACCCAGTCTTTGCGTTTCTGGGTACTGGGTACTGGGTACTGGGTACTTTATCCAAGCAGGCGCATCTAAGCATCATGGCCAACGAGCAAACGGCAGTTTTTGGCGGCGGATGCTTCTGGTGTATCGAAGCTGTTTTTCAACGTTTGACCGGCGTCACCCACGTTGAGTCCGGCTACATGGGCGGACGCGCCGACCAGGCGACTTATCACCAGGTGTGCAATGGCGACACGGGGCATGTGGAAGTGGTGCGCGTCACCTTCGATCCCGACCAGATCAACTATCGCGAACTGCTGCAGGTATTCTTCGCGGTGCACGATCCGACCACGCTCAACCGGCAGGGAAACGACACTGGCGAGCAGTACCGTTCGGTGATTTTCTACAGCGACGAGGAACAACAGAGGATGGCCGAGAACACCGTTGCGGAGTTGACGGCAGCCAAGGCATACTCTGACCCGATTGTGACCGCGGTCGAACCGGCCGGGGAATTTCACGCGGCCGAAGACTATCATCAGAACTACTACAACGAAAATTCGCGCCAGCCTTATTGCATGTTCACGATCTCGCCGAAGCTCGGGAAGTTGGAAAAGCGGTTTGCCGAAAAATTGAGAGCGTGAATCGGAACGCACGGCCCCGCTCGAATCGCGGCCGAAATCTACTCCTCAGAAGCCCGGTTCCTCAGGCTCCTCGTTGCCCGGAATCGGGCCGGGGCTGGCTGCGGTGGGTTCGGGGCGTTTGTCCAACAGAAGCCGGCGCAAGGTGCGCAGGTCGTTGAGCAGCCGGCCGCTGGTCTTCAGGTGTTGTTCCAGCTTATCCAACTTGAATTGCACGATTCGTAGAGCCTGCACACGGCGTTCCGAGCGGACCGCCGCGGCCGCGCCGAGGTCGGCTTCGATCTCGCTCTTAGCTTCGGCGATGGCCTCGACCAAGAGTCGCACGTATTGCTGGGCATTCTCGACACTATCAAACGGAGTTTCGAGAGGAGTGTTCAAGCGCGAGAGTTCCTTCGCAAAATGGGAAGTCTGGCGGAGAGGGTGGGATTTGAACCCACGATACCCGTTAAGGTATGTCCGCTTTCGAGGCGGATCGTTTCAACCGCTCACGCACCTCTCCGAACATCAGTTGCCGGTGGCCAGTTGCCGGTGGCCAGTAAAGAATCTTAACCCGGTTGCTTGTTGCTATTTGCTCTTCGCGAGCAGCGAACGACTAACTACTAACGGCGAAGAGCTAACGACGCTTCCGAAAAAACTCCTGCAGAAGCTCGGCCGAACGTCCGGCTAATACCCCGCCCCGGATTTCCATCTGATGATTCAGACCGGGGTGATTCACCACCTGCAGAATCGAATGGATGGCGCCAGCCTTCGGGTCATCGGCGCCATACACCAGACGGCGGACGCGGGCATGAACGGCCGCTCCCGCGCACATGGCGCACGGCTCAATTGTAGCAAACAGTTCGCAGTCGCCGAGCCGGTGGTTGCCGAGGTTTCGTCCGGCCTCGCGCAGCGCCACGATTTCAGCGTGGGCGGTTGGATCGCAGTCGGTGAGATTACGATTCCATCCTCGCCCAAGCACGCGGCCTTCGCCCACCACGACCGCTCCCACCGGCACTTCGCCCGCCTCCAGTGCGCGCTGGGCGCAGCGCAGAGCTTCTTCCATCCAGAGTTCGTCGGAGGGAGTCAGTTGTCGGCTGCCAGTGGCCAGTTGCCAGAAAACCAGTTCTCAGTTCCCGGTTCCCAGTTCTCAGATGAGAGTCTGGGCTTGGAGACTGCCCCGTCCATTCTAGCGGGTTCCTGCGGAGACGGGCGAGCCCAGGGCTTGCGTCACGCAGCAATTGTCAGAACGATAGGCGTTTGCAGATGGTTTCCGGAATCTGCTGGACGGCGGCCATGATGTAACGCCAGATTCTTGGGGTGTAGAGGACGTCGGGCGCGCGGCGTTCGAGGGCGCGCACTATGTCGCGGGCAACCTGCTCCGGATCGGCAAAGCGCGCGGAGTTAGGCAGGTGATCGGTCATGGGAGTCTGGACAGGTCCGGGCTTGATGGTGATGACACGGACGCCGGCGGGATAAAGGCGGCTGCGGAGTCCCTGGAGAAAGAGAGAAAGGGCGCCTTTGGCGGAACCGTAGACGTAGTTGGAGCGGCGTCCTCGATCTCCGGCGACGGAGGTTATAACGGCGAGGCATCCGGTGCGCCGGCGTTCCAAATCGGCGGCGAACAGCGTGAGGATCGCGGTGGCACTGACAAAGTTGACTTGCAATTCTTCCAGGAGAACGTCGACCGAGGTTTCGGACTCCTTCTGGTCGTGCATGGAGCCGTAAGCGAGGAGCACGGTGTCAAAGTCGGGTAAGTTGCGGCAGGCAAATTCGAAGACTGCGGCGTGCTGCTGAATGGAGGCTAAGTCGGCAGAGTAAGTCAAGACTTGCTGTGCGCCTCTTACCGCTAAGTCGGCTTGGATCTCAGCGAGGCGTTGGGGTGAGCGAGCTACAAGGAGTAACTCGCAGCCCCGGCCAGCTAATAGGCGCTGGACTTCCAACGCAATGCCGGAAGTGGCGCCAAAGACGATGATCTTCTTCACGGCGGTTGCGAGCGTGGTTGCAGGGCGCGGAGTTGTAAGTTGTGCGTTGACGGTCATTGCGCCCCCGTTACACGCCGCCAGAATGAGGACGACATCTTCGGGTCGATGTAGGGAACAAAGCTGCGCCAGCGCGGGAACGAGGCCTCAAACAGAGCGGGGCTCATGCGGGCGTCTTTGGCGGGGTAGAGCGCTCCGCCACTTTGCTGGACAATTTCATCAAGCGACTGCATGAGTTTGAGCGTGCGCTCGCCTCGCATGGCGAAGTCGAGCGCGATGGTAAGTCCGGGGCGCGGGAAGGAGAGCATCCCGGCCGGTGGCGCGGAGCCGAATTGCTTCAGCACGCCTAAGAAAGAGCCCATGCCAGAGCGCGCGATGCGGCCGAGTAACTCTTCGAACGCTTCAAGGTTCGTTTCCGGAATAACGCATTGATATTGCAGGAAGCCTTGTTTGCCATAGAGCAGGTTCCATTGCCGGATGGAATCAAGCGGGTAGAAGAACGAGTTATAAGGGGCAACGGCTGCGCCTTTCTTTGTGGCGTGAACCCTGTAATAGGCAGCGTTAAACGCTCTTACGGAATAACGGTTGAGCATCCAGGCGGGCAGTGCGAAGGGGAGCTTCGGGCCGCGCTTGGAGTGGAATTCCTTACCGCAGTCGGCGGCATGGTTGCCGCGAAAGAAGATGCCGCGAGGGTTCTTTCCGGCGAAACAGTCGAGCCAGGCCACGGTGTATTCGAAGCGACCGTCGCTTTCGCGGCTCAGGTCGATAAAAGTGTTCAGGGACTGAAAGGGGATGGACTCGGCGTCGATCCAGGGACCTGCCACGCGTCTGAGTTGGATGTCGGCCCAGGCGATTACGCCGGTCAGCCCGAGACCGCCGATGGTGGCGCGCAGCATATCGGAATTTTCTTCGGAATTGCAGATTACCAGTCCGTCGTTCGAGCGATGCAGGCCGATTTGGCGGACATGAGCGCCGAAAGTTCCAGCGCAATGATGGTTCTTACCGTGGACGTCGTTGGCAATCGCTCCGCCGACGGTGACGAAGCGGGTGCCGGGCGTGACCGAAAGAAACCATCCTTTAGGCAGGAATACGTCAACGATGTCGGAGAGGCTGATGCCGCTTTCGCAACGGAGCATACCAGTCGATTCGTCGAAACCAAGGATGCGGTCGAGTCGGCGGCAGTCGATCAGTTCGCGGCCGGCGTTGAGACAAGAGTCGCCGTAACTGCGGCCGAGGCCATAGGGGAGCAGAAAACCGGGCGCGGCAGGTTTAAGAATTTCCGGGACCTGGTCATTCCAGGCAGGTTTGTGGACATGTTGGTGCGTGGTCTTCGGGTAACGGCCCCACGACAAAAGTCGCTTGATGGGCGGCGGAGCTGCGGGTTGCTTGCACAAGGTTGCGGCTGATTGAGCGGACATACTAAGTGTGCCGAAAGCAAATTCAATAACTTCGAAGGCCAATTGCCTCCGTATTTCACACTCTACCAGTTTATGTGTATCATGCTCGCGGCGATCACGGCCGCCGAGGCTAGGGCCACTCCGTAACTGACTGGGTCCCGGATGGCGAGTGTGACCGGATCTTCCTTTAATTCTCCGCGATGCGCCAGCAGCCAGGTTCGGCTGAGCCAATAAAGAAGGACGGGGCAAAGCAGAAGGAGAACCTCCGGCGAGGAGTAGAGCAGGCGCACGTCCTGACTCTGAACGTAGAGGCTGAAAATGACGACAGCGGAAAAACTGCTGCCGATGCCGAGCGAGAGCAGGAGTTCGCGGTCACCCGTACGGTAGCCGCGCCCGGAGTTACCGGCATCAACTAAGCCGCCTGCGTGGAGTAACTCCGAGTAACGTTTCGCCATTGCGAGACTAAGAAAGAAAAACATCGAGAACGCCAGGAACCACTGCGAGAGTGGCGTGGCGGAAATCAGAGCCCCGGCGAGGATGCGAAAGCTGTAAAAACTGGAAAGAACGAAGACGTCAAGCAACGCAATCTTCTTGAGATAGAGCGAATACAACATGGTAAGCGCGGCGTATCCGAGCAAGGCCAGGCCGAATTGCACGTCGAGGAGGAAGCCCAGGCCAAGTGCCAAGGACAGCAAGATAAACGAGGCGATCAGTCCTTCGGGGATTGAGATTTCGCCGGCGGCGAATGGGCGTTCCTTTTTCCACGGATGCTCGCGATCGGAATGGAGATCGAGGAGGTCGTTGAGAATATAGAGTGCGGAGGCGCAAAAGCCGAAGAGCGCGACGCCGACAAGAGTGCGGAGAACGGGCTCGACCGCGAGGTTGTGGGACAGTGCGAGGGGCAGGAAGAGCAAGAGATTCTTCGCCCAGTGGTGGCCACGGAGGGCGTTGATCCAGGCGCTGATGGATGCGCGCGGTTCGAGGATCGTGCCTTTGAGCGTGGTTACGACGGCGGCTTGCTCGGCGCGGGCTTCGGTGCCAACCACGTAAGCAGCGCGGGCGTTGCGCCAAACTTCTATATCGGCGGCGGAGTCGCCCACATATTCGAAGCCAGCCTGGGCGAAGTGCTGGGCTAGAAACGCACCCTTGTTCGCTCCCTTGAGATTCAGTTGGCCGTCGCTGGCATGGACTTCGTCGAAGAGGCCGAGATAGCTGGAAATCGTTTCGGCAAGCTCGCGGTCGGCGGCGGTTACGAGCGCGATGCGGCGGCCGGTCGCTTTCTCCTGCTGCAGAAGATCAAGAACCTGCTGCCGATAGGGAAGACAAGCAGGGTCGAGGTGGATCCTGGCGGCGAGCTTGCGTTTGAAGGCGGCTCGTCCCGAAAGCAACCAGAAGGGGAGCAGCAGCAGCGCGATGGGCCGGGTTTTGAGGAGGACGAGGACGCACTCCCAGAGGACGTTGCCCCGGATCAAAGTGCCGTCGAGATCGACGCACAAAACCGGGGACAGCACCTGGGCGGGTTTGGCTCCGGTGACAGACCCCATGGGATGATCGTCACATAAACGGGAGGGCAAAAGACGGGGATAAGTCGACACCTAGGTAACCTGAGTAACATGCGCGGAGCGGGGGGGCCGGTTAGTATGGGCTGATCGAGAGTGGAGTGATCGACTCTGAACACGAAGCACATAAACCAGACACAAGAGCATCCCGAACCCAGCGCATCGGAATTGCTGGCCAAGTATCTACGACGGCCGAGCGTTCTGTTGCCGCTGCTAGGGCTGGTCACTTTTGTGGTGTACAGCGGCTCGCTGTCGTTCGATTTTGTGTGGGATGACTGGCCGCAGATTGTGAACAGTCCGATCATTAGGACATGGAGCAACCTGCCGCGGGCATTCGGAAGCGATTTGTGGTACCACGTGGCGCGACAGCAGATATATTACCGGCCGCTGTTCGTGGCGTGGTCGATGCTGAATTACACACTGTTCGGATTGCGGCCGTGGGGATGGCACTTGGGAGCAGTTCTGCTGCACGTCGGCGCGGTGGCGGCAGTGTTTTGGCTGGCGCGACGGCTGGGCTTGGAATACTGGACGGCGGCGCTGGCGGCGCTGATTTTTGCGCTGCACCCGATTCACATTGAGCCGGTCGCATGGATTTCCGCAGCTTCGGACACGATGGTAACAATGTTCGCCGCGTTGGCTTTTGCGGCGTTTCTTAACGGGCGCGATCCGGAATCGAAAAAGAAAGCCGCATGGTGGATTGCGTCGCTCGCGCTGCTGGCGTGCGCGCTGCTGACCAAGGAAATGGCGGTGACGTTTTCGGCGCTGGTGGGAATCTATGTGTGGCTGCATCCAGCGAAAAAGGGGGCCTCGCTCGGGCAAAGATTTCTTGGGGCGGCGATCGAGGCGGCTCCGTATGCATTGGTGACGCTAGCTTACGCGCTGCTGCGAAAGCACGCGCTACTGCACGCAACCGGGCAGTTTAATCCCAATCACGGAATGATGGACGCGGCACGGACTCTGCCGCTTGTGCTGTCCATCTATCTGCGGCAGTTGCTGGTTCCGGTGGGCATTACGGGACTCTATTACACCCCATATGTGACGGGCGCAATCCTCAGCCAAGTGGTGGCGCCGGCAGCGGTGTTGGGGACGGCGCTGGCTGGATTGTGGTATTGGAATCGGCGCGCCGGGAATTCCATCGTCGCGTTTGCGGGGTTGTGGCTTCTGGTGGGGCTCGCGCCCGCGCTGTATTTGCGAAATTTCAGCAACGGCGATTTCGTGCGCGACCGTTACATGTATTTGCCGTCGATCGGATTTGCGCTTCTGGCGGCTATGGGGCTGCGGCGGCTGCCGTCCATCAAGGCATGGAGCGCGCAGGCAGTGCAGGGATGCGCGGTGATCGTGCTGTGCGGAGGCTATGTGTGCGCATCGATTGCACAGCAAGTGTACTGGGGAAACGATCTGCTGCTGCTGGTGCGCGGGCAATCTCTGTATCCGGGGAATCCGTCTACGATGGCCGGGCTGGCGAAGGAGTACAGCAAGGCGGGCGCGCACGATCGCGCGATTGAGCTGGCGGAGTCGGTGGTAAGGGACCATCCGGAGTATGGTTACGGGCCTCTGGCGTTGGCGGAAGTGTACATCCATGCCGGTCGATTCGAGGAAGGCCGCGCTTGGCTCGACCGGGTGAATCCGGATTACGCGAAGTCGGAGATGGGGATGGCGGCTGTGGCCGGGTTGTATGGACAAATGGGCGACTATGAGCGGGCGTTTGCGCTTTGCTCGGAGATTCTGGAGAAGGAACCCAATCTTTATTCGGCACTCTACAACTGCGGCAATATCCACTTGATGGACGGTCAGTATCGGGACGCAGAACAGTTGCTGTCGAGAGCGGTGCAGTTAGTGCCGGAACAGGCAGCTCCCAAACATTTTTTGGGGCGCGCACTTCTGCAAGATGGGCGGAGCGCGGAGGCGCAACCTTACCTGCTGCAGGCGGTGGTCATGGACCCGAAGGTTTGGGACTACCACTACTGGCTGGCAGAGTCATTTGAAGAAAGCGGGAATATGTCGGCGGCGCAGGCCGAGTATCGGCAAGCGTTGCAACTGAATCCGGACAGTAAGGAAGCAAAGATACGGCTGGCGGCGCTGGAGGCAAAGTGAGCAAGCAGATCGACGACAACCCGATCCACGGCCTCCAGATGGAAGACCAGTCCCGCAGCACACCAGGGCAAACGCTTCCGAGTGTTGAAGTAAGGGTTCGGAAGGCGGACTCTGACAAGTCGGCAACAACTGCTGGGGAAGCCGGGCTGGCGCTGTTTTCGAGAAATAACTCGCTGGCTCGCCTGCTGGTTCTCTGCCTTGTAATGGTCATCGCCGGAACCTACGTGGGCGTGCGAGTGAGTCAGAGCTGGATTGCAGTCGATGATGGAATTCTGGCCCAGAGCGCTCTGCGCGTTCTTCAAGGCCAGCTTCCACATAGTGACTTTGTTGAAATTTATACGGGCGGTCTCAGCTTCATTCATGCCGCAGCCTTTCGCGTATTCGGAGTCAATCTGCTGTCGCTGCGGATTTGCGTGTTCCTATTTTTCCTGACCTGGGTTCCCGCTGTCTATTACATTGCCCTGCGCTTCACGCCTCCCCTCAGCGCGGGAATGGTTGCGCTGTTGGCGATTGCCTGGAGTTTTCCGAACTATGAGGCCGCAATGCCGTCCTGGTACAACCTGTTTTTCGCCACGTTCGGGGCGGCGGCATTGCTCCGTTACCTTGAAGTGCGGACCCGGCGCTGGCTGTTTATCGCGGGGCTCTGCGGCGGAATCTCAATTCTCATCAAGGTGATCGGGTTCTACTACGTCGCCGGCGTTCTGCTGTTCCTGACTTTTCTAGAGCAGAGCGGCAATGACAATGAGCAACGGGGGACGGAGAAAAGCAGCTGGAGTTACCGCGCATTCAGTGCGGGCGCATTGCTCGCGTTTCTGGGCACGTTGATTTACGTGTTGCACAGGCGGCTCGCGGCCGGAGAGTTCTACCATTTCTTGCTGCCGTCGCTCGCAGTGGTGGGGATGATTCTGCTGGGTGAACGGAAGGCTGGCGCCGGAACCGGGGAGCGCTTTGCCGCACTCCTGCGCCTGGTGATTCCATTTATTTGCGGCGCGGTAACTCCCATCGTCATCTTCCTGATTCCGTATGCCCTGGCAGGCTCGGTAGGCGGTTTTTTCTCTGGAGCCACCTCCAGCGCGATCGCCCACGCGATAGATTTAGCCGTGGCTCGGCCAGTACCGCCCCAGTACATTGTTGCCGTCCTGCCACTGGTGGCGCTCCTGGCCGCGGGTATGTACTGGAAGCAGTTCCAGGGACGGGTTGTCGGCGCGGCCGTCGCCCTGCTCGCCGTTGTGGTCGCGGTGCGAGCTACGGGGTCTGCGGCCGTCTACTCGGGGGTGTGGTTCTCGGTGGCGATGCTGACACCAGTGGTGGTTGCGGCGGGTGTGTCCTCGATCCTTGCGCTGCGCTCGCGAGATGGCGTCTCAAAACTCCGGCGAGAGCGATTGGCGTTGTTAGTGGCGTTGGCCGCGACCTGCACGCTTGTGCAGTATCCGTTTCCGGTCCCCATATATCTTTGCTACGCGTTGCCCTTAACCCTGCTGGCTTTAGTGGCAATTGTGACCACAGTCCGGAAGCAGCGTGGAACCTGCGTTCTGGCTTCGCTGGTTGGGCTTTACCTTACATTCGCAGTGATGAGCATGATTCCGCTTCATCTCGCCGAATACTCGCATCCCTTCGGCCGCAGGGAGCTGCTCCGCGTGCCCCGCGGAGGCCTGCAGATTGAAGGCGAGCCCTTTTTCGAGGACTTGACAATTTTCTTGCAGCAGCACGCCCCGAACGGCTTGATGTACGCAGGCAATGACTGTCCGGAGCTTTACTTTCTAACCGGACTGAAGAATGTTACGCGCGATGATAACGGGGCGCCGGCGGAAGAAGTGCTGAAGGCGCTGCGGTCAACCGACGTCAAGGTTGTCGTCATCTTTGACTCCCCTTACTTCCCCACGGCGCAGACAAGTCCTGAGGTGGTCGCCGAAGTCATGAACAGATTTCCTCATACCACGCGCTTCGAACCCTTCCAGGTATTTTGGAGGGAGTAGAGAGATCATCGGGTCCAAGCCCCGCGACGGTCAGCCGAGGTGTTATCGTTCCTGCAACCGGTCTTGTGGCGACTGCACGCCTTAGTGGCCAGCGGTCGCGCCGGAAGCGAGAGCGCTGCGGGGGAGCGGTTCGCCGGGCTCGTACTGGAAATTCAATCTTTCGCGTTCGACCACCAGCGGACGGTTGTGCACCTGCGTGTGGATGTTCCCGATGTACTCGCCGATGATGCCCATGAAGAGAAGCTGAAGCGATCCCAGGAAAAACATTCCAATGGCAATGGGCGCGATGCCCAGCGTGAACTGGTGCCAGAAGAACAGCTTGTAGGCAAAGTAAGCCGTGCCTCCAAGCAAGGAGAGCAGGGATCCGGCAAAACCCGAAAACGTGACCAGGCGCAGCGGAACCTTGGAGAGCTTGGTGATGCCGAGCATGGCGAGATCGTAAAGTGTATAGAAATTGTTTTTCGTCTTGCCGCTCTTGCGGCGCTGTTGCTCATACTCAACTTCGGCGTGAGGAAGGCCGATTTCGGCGATCATGCCGCGAAAGTAAGGGTAAGGATCGCCAAACTGGCGGACGAGGTCGATGACTTGCCGATCATACAGCCCAAAGCCGGTAAAATTCTCGTAAGTTTCGATGTCGTCGGCGAGATGATTGACCAGTCGGTAGAACAGTTTCCGTACCAGGAACATCGGCGCGGCTTCGCGGCTCTTATGCTTGACGCCAATGACGATGGGTATTCCCTTTTCCCACTCTTCAAGCAGTGGGGCGAGAACTTCAGGGGGATCCTGAAGATCGGACATGAGGACAATGACGGCGTCGCCGCTGGCTTGCAGCAGCGCGTGCATGGGGGAGCGGACGTGTCCGAAGTTACGCGCGTTGCGGATCACCTTGACGTTCGAATCGGCAGCGGCAATTTCGCTGAGGACGGTGAAGGTAGTGTCGCGGGACGCGTTGTCGATGAAGATGTGCTCGTAGCGGTATTTTCCGAGGCTCAACATCAGGTTGCGCACGCGTTCGTAGACTTCGCGGACGTTGCCTTCCTCGTTGAAGCAGGGCGTGACTACGCTAATGGTTTTCATTTTGTGAAGATCGCTCACTTGTCACCGCCCGCTTTTGCCGCGCGACCAGCAGCTTGGGGCGGCAGACCCCGGTGATAGATCAGTTCGGTGAGCGATGGGATGTTGGCATAAGGGCTGTCGATGGCGTCGATCATGATGGGCTGGTCTTTGGGCACGGCTTTCAGAATGACTTCGCCGCGCATCAGTTCGCGGCACGAGATCTGTCCCTGCTGCAGCGGAACGGCCAGATAGACATCAGCATCCTGGAGGACGTGGCCTATGGGTAAGTCGCGCCTGGCATAGACTCCGCGAACGAGCGAGTCGAGATAGGCGATTTCCTTTTGCGGAGGCAGACGTTTCTGCGTGCCCGGAGCTCCGCACATGCGCTTGGCGCGATGAAAGGCTTTGAACCAGGTGTCGATCTGCTCCGGCACCGAGCAGTACGGAGAAACCGCCGTGCCCTCGGTCTGGATGTCGACGTGGCGCTCGAAGGTCCGCGCGCCTTTGGCATAGGCTATAAGCATGGACGAAGTCCAGTCGCAATACTCGTGCGTGGAAAATCCGATGGTGTGACTGGGATAGCGGCGGTGGAGAAAGTCGATCTGGTTGAGTTCGAGGTCCGAATTTTCCGAGGGATAGAGCGAGACGCAGTGGTTAATGGCCAGCGGGATATGCCGGTTGTCGAAAAACGTGACCAGGTCGTCGATGTCCTTGAGCGAAGAGCCGCCAGTAGAGACGACGGCCGGCTTCTTCGTTTTCGCGATCTTCTCGATCAGAACCCAGTCGTTGCAGTCCGAACTGGCGATTTTGAGTATGGGTATGCCGAGCTCGCAGCAGAAGTCGACGGAACTCTCGTCGAACGGAGTTGCCATCGGGATGCAACTGGCTTCGCGGATGGCTTTCACCAGCGCCGCGAAGTCCTCTGGCCGGAGGCGCGTGTCGAGCGTTTTCTTGATGTAGCGGATATCGTCGCGGTGGCGGAAGTCCTGGTGGATGAAACTGTCGACATCGCGCAATTGCAGCTTGATGGCGGCGCGCACGTTGTTGAAGCGCACAACCTGAGCATAGTTGCCGATGATCTTCAGACCCCGCTGCACGTCGCCCAAGTGGTTATTGGCCAACTCCAGCACGAATAACTCGTCGAATATATCGTTGCCAGTCATGATGTTACTTGCCTGCCCGGTTCCTAGTTCTGCGCCGATCAATGGAACGGCTTATTAGCATGGTAATGTCCTTATTCCTTGATCACATTGTCCATTAGTTCAGTCTCATCCAGGAAAGGGTACATGTCCTCTAGATTAGGAGAAGCGACCCGCCCGTCGGGTAACTGCCTCGCCCGCGATCGCGGCTCGAACTCCTGGTTCGGATCGAGTACCACGTCGATTAATGCTGGCCCGCCGGTCGCGAGTGCGAGATCGATTTGCGCCAGCTGCGATTGGCGGTCAATGCGAATCGATGGAATGCCATAGGCGCAGGCTACCTTGACCATGTCCGGCAGGGAAACGCCGCTCGATGCACTCTCCCCGGTTAGACGGCCGAAGAAGCCGGATTGCGTCATCCGCATGGAAAGATAGCCGGAGTTATTCAGGACAAATATCTTGAGTGGTAATTGATGATGAACGACAGTTTGTAACTCCTGTATGTTCATTTGAATGCTGCCGTCTCCGGCGAGGCAGATGACACGCCTTCCGGGACGGGCGAAAGCCGCGCCGATGGCGGCGGGCAGGTCGTATCCCATGGAGGCGGATCCGGAATTGGAGATAAGGCGTTGGTTCTTGCGCAAACGCATAGTCTGGAAAGGCACGATGCAGGAGCTCGCATTGCCGCAGATTATGACTTCGTCGCCGGCGAGTCTGGCCGAGAGTTGCTCGATGAAGTAGTAAGGATTCAAGGGCGGGCCGGGTTGGCGCTGGCGATCCTGCACGACCGGGTAGCGTTGGACGCGTTCACGGCACCAGGCGAGCCAGGGAGCGTGAACTCCGGGGCGGTAGTTGACGGCGTCGCACTGAGTCAGGAGTTCTTGCAGAAACCGCCTGACGTCGCAGTGGATGGCCATGTCCGGCTGGATGGTGGGTTTGTGGAACTCGGCGGCGTCGATATCGACCTGGATTTTGAAGGCGCGCGGCGCGAACGATTGCCAGTTATAACTGGTTTGGCGGATGTTGAGACGCGATCCTAGGATCAGCAGAACGTCGGCATTTTGCACCGTGAAGTTTCCGGCGCGGTCGCCGATGGTGCCCTGGCGCCCGCAAAAAAGCGGGTCATCGGAAGCAATGAGGTCGTGGGTCCAGGCGGTGGTCACGGGCACGCACAGCCGGTGAAAGAGTTCGTCGAATTCGGCGACTGCATGGGCGGAGCGGACGCCACTGCCGGCGAGGATGACTGGGCGCTTTGCGTTACTGATTCGGTGGAGGACTTCACGGCAATAGGACTTAAGCTGGGACGGAGCGCCGTCGTCCTTGTCTTGTGACGGCTTATCCTGCGCGGGTTCGTCCTCTGTGGGATCGTAGGCGCGAAGATTGGCGGGATCGATGGGCGCGGCCTGGACGTCGACCGGAATATCAAGCCAGCAAGGGCCGGGGCGCCCACTTTGCGCGAGATGCCAGGCGCGCTCCAAGTGATATCGAATGGAGAGAGGGTCGTCGATCATCACCGCGTACTTGGTGATGTTTCCGGCCATGGCGATGATGTCGGCTTCCTGGTCCCCGAGCTGGCGCAGGCCCGTGATGCCCTGGGCGCGCATGCAGGTCTCGCGCTTGACCTGGCCGGAGATGACGAGCATCGGGATGGAGTCGGTCCACGCTCCAAAAACTCCGTTGAGGGCGTTGATGCCGCCGGGCCCGGTGGTGACGTTGACCACGCCGGGCTGGCCGCTGATGCGGGCGTAAGCTTCGGCGGCCATCGCGGAAGCTTGCTCATGGTGATTGCAAACGTACTGAATGCGCGGCTCCTTGCCAATGGAGTCGTTGAGGTGCATGGCGCCGCCGCCGGTGACGAGGAAGATGTGGCGCGCTCCCCAATCCGCGAGTTGGCCGACGATGTAGTCGGAAAGCTTCATGAGCGGCGGCCCTCGGAGTGGACCTCGGAGTTCGAGTTTTGGAGCAGCGAGAGAACGGGATTGCTGAGTCCGAGGCGGCGGATTTGGGCGCTGATTTCGCCGGCGTGGAGCAAGGTGGCGATGATGATCGGCTCACTGACGCCGGCGATTTCCTGTGGGCCGATTTCCTCGGGACCAATGATGGGCGCGCCTGCCATCGTCTTGCCTCGGAGAATCGGGTTGCTGTCCACCAGAACGCGGACCTGAGTTTGCGCGAGACAAGGAAGGGCGAGGAGCTTCATCGCGAATTGGCCCGCGCCCCATAAGATGATGCGCTGGATGTTTGCGAGCTGGCCGGCTAAGTCGCGGTTGATCCTTTCCATCTGCTCGGCGGAATGCCGGATATAGGCAGCGATCCTGGAAGGTAACTCCTGATCGCAAACGACCGGGCGCTCGTCGGCAATTCCACCGTTGTCGCGAAAAAGGCCGAAAACAGCGGGGTATTGCGTGTTTTCCGCCGTGTGGATCACTTTCTGTTCCACCACGATGGGCTGGAAGCCGAAGCGGCGGGCGGTGTTTTCGAGCGCGAGCGCCGAAAAGTGATTGATGTGCTCGGTATTGAATTCCTGGAAAGGCGCGTAGAGATAGTCGTCGTAACGGGTGGCGTCGGGAGTTTCAAGATACAAGTAGCCTCCAGGCGCGAGAAGACGGCGGGCGGCCGCGAAGAATGCGGAGATGTCGTAAACGTGCTCGAGCACGTGACTGAACACGACGCAATCGAATGTGGGCATGTGCGCGGGAGCCGACGCGGTCGATATTGATCCGACGTAGGCCTCAAAGCCGCGATCGCGGCACGCAGCCGCGCAACCCGGAGAGGGATCGAGTCCGGCGACGGCCGTGAATCCCTGGTCGCGGAGGGCGGTGAGCAGCCCGCCCGTGGCGCAGCCGGCATCGAGAATGCTGGCGGCTCGCGAAGGCAGGGCGCGGGCGATGTCGGAGGCAGTGGTGGCGAGTCGAGCGGCGTCACACGGGGAAAGGCCGCTGCCGGTCGCCGTCGCCGAGTCGTCGTACTTGGACCACTCGCAATAGAAACGATCGTAGTCGTGCTGGGTGGCGGCGGGATCGGCATAGACGAAACCGCAGCGGCGGCAGACGGCAACGTTGTACTCGCTGGGCAGAGGATAGCCCTCGGGAACGATGAACCGCTGGTGATGGCAGACCGTGCTTCCGGTTGCGCCGCAAGCGCCGCATGCGCGATGGGGCTGAGGACTGAAAGCGGCAGCGCTATGCATGGGTCCCTCGGGCGGCAACTCTTGCTCTGGAAATTCCGTGTTCGGAGAACGTATCTCCCGAAAACCAGCCGTGGGTGCGGCAAATGGCTTCGCGCAACGGCACCTCGGCGCGAAGGCCCAGTTCTTCGCGCGCTCGCGCCGTCGAGGGCACGTAACGATGAACCGGGGCGCTCGGCGTTGCCGTGCAGGCGATGTCGACGTCAACTGCGGGCGGCAGCGTGGCGGCGACTTCGCGCGCTAGCGTGGCGATGTTCAGAGCGTCTTCAGAGCCGACGTTGTAAGCGCGGCGGGATTGTCCCTTAAGGAGAATGGTCCACATCCAGACCATCAGGTCGGAGGCGTAAAGATAAGAACGCACGGGGGAGCCGTCTCCCTGGACGCGAATTGGGCGATGGTGCAGACAGTCAGAGATGAAGTTGCCGATGGCGAAATGCGCGTCGAGTTTCATATAGGGGCCAACGAAAGCGAAGCAGCGCGCGATCTTGGTTTCGAGGCCGGAAGATGCGGCAAGCGCGCACAGCAGCTCCGCGGCGCGCTTGCCTTCCGCGTAAGCGTTTGCAGGGTCGAGAGGATCGGGACCGCCGGGAAACGATTCACTCAGGCGGGTGAGTTCGGGCGGCTGAGTGCCATAGACCGCGCCGGAACTGACGAACAAAAACTTCTTCACGGAGTTCGCCGCGGCGAACTGCAAGGCACGGCGAGTTCCCTCGACGATAGTGTCGAACATCACGAGCGGTGTTTCGTGGTTGAGCGTGGCGCTGGCTTCGGTGGCGGCGTGGATGACGTGCGAGAACGTGCCCTGGGGAAAATCGCCGTTACGAATGTCGGCGGCGTGCAAGGTAAGCGCTGGATCTTTCGCCAGGTGCGGCGCTTTCTCGACAAGCAGTCCCGGATGCCGGGCTAGTCCGGCCGCACGGGCGTTGAGATTCAGCCGGCGGTTCGCCCAGGCAAAACTTTCCAGCAGCCAGCACCCGAAAAATCCCGTGGCGCCCGTGATCAGAATGCGCTGGCCGCGCAGTTCCTGCCACAGAGGCTCGGTTCGCGCGAGAATGTGGTCGAGATCGTGTGCCAGCCGGTTGGTCATGGTTGCCTGACTCATATTTGCCTGACTCACGTTGCGTGGCTCATGGTCGCGTGGCCTTTGCCCGCCTATGCCCCACGGCGGGCGGAGGCGGCTTTTGGAATCTGATGGAACGTCTCCGCCATGTAATCGATCATCGCTTGCGTGATGCCGGGGTAGAGGCCGATCCAGAAAACGTTGTTCATGACAAAGTCGGTGTTCGTTAAGTCGCCGATGGCGCGCCGCTGAATGTCGCGATAGGCGGGCTGACGAAGCAGGTTGCCGCCGAAGAGCAGGCGAGTGGCTATGTTCCGAGATTCCAGGAAGCGCACGATCTGGTTACGGGTGGTGGGCGCATCGTTGCGTACGGCGAGAGGAAAGCCGAACCAACTGGGCTCCGAATGCTCGGTGGCTTCGGGCAAGATGAAGATGTCGTCGAGATCGCGCAGGGCGGCGTGAAGTTTGGCGAAGTTCGCGCGCCGGGCGGCGATGAAGCCGGGCAGCTTCTTCAGTTGCGCGACTCCGACGGCGGCTTGCATGTCGGTCGCTTTCAGGTTGTAACCGATGTGGCTGTAGATATATTTGTGGTCGTATTCGCTGGGCAGATCGCCCAGTTTCCATTCAAAGCGGCAGCCGCACGTGTTCGATTTCCCGGGATCGCACCAGCAGTCACGGCCCCAGTCGCGAAAAGACTCGGCTAACTTTTTGAGCTCGGGGGACTGGGTGAGCACGCATCCGCCTTCGCCCATGGTGATGTGGTGCGCAGGATAGAAACTGGCGGTAGCGAAGTGGCCGAAGGTCCCAACGGCGCGCCCTTTGTAGAGCGATCCGACGGCATCGCAGCAATCCTCGATCACCCAGAGATTGTGTTCGCTGGCCAGCTCCATGACGGCATCGACGTCAAACGGGTTGCCCAGGGTGTGCGCCAGCATGATGGCTTTGGTCCGATTGGAGAGTGCGGCTTCAAGCTGAGTTACGTCGATGTTGTAAGTCGGAAGCTGAACGTCGACGAAGACTGGGACGAGCCCGTTCTGAATAATCGGATTGACGGTTGTGGGAAATCCAGCAGCTACGGTGATGACTTCATCTCCGGCAGTGAGCTTGCGATCGCCGAGCGACGGGGAAGTGAGGCACGAAAGAGCCGCGAGGTTGGCGGAGGATCCGGAGTTGACGAGCGAAGCGCAACGCACGCCCATGAAGACGGCGAATTCGCGTTCGAACTGGGCGGCAAAACGGCCGGTGGTAAGCCACCCGTCGAGCGAGGCTTCGACCAGGAATTCGAGTTCAGTGCTGTCAAAGACTTTGCCCGACACGGGCACGCTGCTCTGGCCGGGCACGAACGCCGGCGGAGCCAGCGCGACGTCGTAGTACTGCTTCACGATCGCGCGGACTTCGTCACGCAGTTGGCGGCCTGTTTTGTTTGTCGTCATGGTCGAGTTATCCCCTGCCTGTATGGGCCATGGCGGCGGGCGCGCCCAGGAACTCGCGGTACCAGGCGAGGGTGCGATCAAGGCCGGACTCGAGCGTGAACTGCGGGCGCCAGTTGAGCTGGGTGCGGGCGCGCTCGGCGCTCAGGAATTGGTGACGAATTTCGTCGCTCGCCTGGTTCAGCACTTCTGGGCGCAGAGAGGACTTCATCTTCCGCAGGATCAGTTCAACTATGTCGAGTACGCTGACCTGGCTCTCATTGGAAAAATTAAAAGCCTGGCCGCGCAGGGCGGCATCGGAGGCGAGGCGTTCGGCAAGCAGCATGTATGCGGCTGCGCCATCTTCGATGTAGAAATAGTCGCGGACGAAGTTGCCGTCTGAGCGCACGACGGGGCGTTCTCCGCGAATGACGGAACGAATCGTGCCCGGGACCACGCGATTCCAATTCAGGTCGCCGCCGCCGTAGAAATTTCCGCAACGTGTAATTGCGACTGGCAGGTTATAGCCGACGGCGTAAGTCTGCGCGATCAGATCGGCGCACGACTTACTAACATCGTAAGGATGGCGGCCTTGCAGGGGCATTGTCTCGTTGTAGGGTAGATGTTCCTGATCGCCGTACGCTTTGTCGGAGGACGCCACCACAATCGACGAGACCTTGGGAGAGCGGCGGCAAGCCTCGAGCAGATTCCAGGTGCCCCCGATGTTGGTGGAAAAGGTCGAGACTGGGTTTCGATTGGCGATGCCGACGATGGTCTGGGCCGCCAGATGAAAGACGACCTCGACTTCGTACTCGCCGAGGGTGCGCTCGACAAGATCGCGGTCGATGATATCGCCGCGCACGGTATTCACTTGCTCGATGCAGCGGCTGCGCACAAGTTCGCTTTGCGGAACCCAGTCGCGCACCAGGCAAACAACGCTCGCGCCGGCGTCAATGAGCTGCTTGACCAGCCACGATCCCAGCAGCCCCGTGCCGCCGGTGACCAAGACAGAGCGATCTCGCCAAAATGAATTCATTCCGACCACACTTTCCAAGGGGTTTGTTCGCTCGCCCAAAGTTCATTCAGGTACTGGTATTCACGGTAAGTGTCCATGGCGTAGAAGAACCCGTCATGGCGATAGGCCATGAGCTGACCTTCACGCGCCAGCCGCTCCATGGGTTCACGTTCGAGGATGCATTCCGGGCCGCCAAGGTAATCGAGCACGCGGCGGTTGAAGACGAAGAAGCCCGCGCTGACCAGGCCATTCGCCTTCGGTTTCTCCATGAAGCGCTGAACGCGGCCCTGGGCGTCGGTTTCGAGCACTCCGAAGCGAGAGACGGGCGGGACTGAGGTGACGGTTGCAAGGCGGCCGTGCCGGCGATGAAAGTCAAGCAGGCTGCCGATGTTGACGTCGCTGAGGCCGTCGCCGTAGGTCAGCAGAAACGTGTCGTCGTTCTCGATATAGCGGGCAACGCGCTGCAAGCGGCCACCCGTCATGGTTTCGAGGCCGGTGTCGGCGAGGGTGACGGCAAAATCCTGTTCGTGATGAGCGCCCATGAATTCGATGTGCGATTGGCGGCCGAGGCAGATTTTGAAGTCGCTATTCATGGCCTCGTAGTTCAGGAAGTAATCCTTGATCATGTTGCCGCGATATCCGAGGCAGAGAATGAACTCGCGCATCCCGTAGTGGGCGTATATCTTCATGATGTGCCACAGGATGGGACGGCCCCCGATCTCCACCATCGGCTTGGGGCGGAATTCGGTCTCTTCCCGGAGCCGAGTACCTAATCCACCGCACAGAACGACAACCTTCATGTCTGGGTTCCTTGCAGCCACTGGATCGCGGCGGCGCTTCGCATCTTTCGAACGATCTGCGGGACTTATGCTCCCGAACTACGGGCCCGCAAGTCAGTTATCCCACACGCGAGGGATGAAGGCCGCATAAACTGAGGCTTTGGAGGTTACTAACGTTACCGTTACGATTGTGCGGGTGCTGCGGCTCGTTTGGGGAAGATGTTGCCCACGCGGCGGATTTCGGCGCCTACGGCTTTCAGTTTTTCCTCGATGTTCTCGTAGCCGCGGTCCAGGTGATAGACGCGGTCGATGATGGTTTCGCCGTCGGCGACCAGGGCGGCGAGCACGAGCGAGGCGGAGGCGCGCAGGTCCGACGCGAGGACGGCGGCAGCGCTCAGCGGAGTTCCGCCGCGGACGATGGCGCGGCGGCCTTCGATCTTGATGTTGGCGCCCATGCGGACCAGTTCCTGCGCGTGCATGAAGCGGTTCTCGAAAATATTCTCCGTGACAATCGAGGTGCCCGCAGCCTGCGTGGTGAGCGCCATGTACTGCGCCTGCATGTCGGTGGGGAAGCCGGGGTATTCTTCGGTGTTCATGTCGGCGGCTTGGAGCGGGCGATCGCCCATGACGCGGACGGAGTCGGCTTTCACCGAAGTTTTCACGCCGGTTTCCGCCAGCTTCTGCAGGATGGCGGTGAGGTGCGCGGGATTGCATGCGGCGACGTTGACGTCCCCGCCGGTGAGGGCTCCGGCGACGATGAAGGTTCCGGCCTCGATGCGGTCGGGGATGATGCGGTGCCTCGCGCCGTGCAATTTGGCGACGCCCTTGACGCGGATCGTGGACGTGCCAGCGCCCTCGATCTCTGCGCCCATGGCGTTGAGCAGCGCGGCGAGGTCCGCAACTTCAGGTTCGCGGGCGCAGTTCTGCATGACGGTCTCGCCATCGGCAAGCGTGGCGGCCATAAGCACGTCCTCCGTGCCGGTGACGGTAATCTTGTCGAAGACAACTTCGGCGCCACGCAGACGATCGGTGACGGCTTCGACGTAGCCGTGCTCTTGCGTGATCTTGGCGCCGAGACGCTCGAGGCCTTTGATATGCAGATCGATGGGGCGGGCGCCGATGGCGCATCCTCCGGGCAGCGAGACGCGGGCGCGGCCACAGCGGGCTACAAGCGGTCCCAGGACGAGCGTGGAGGCTCGCATGGTCTTGACCAGTTCATAAGACGCTTCGGGAGCGGCGAGCGTGCGCGCACAAATCGTGGTGCGATGATGGGCGCGTCCGTAGCCGAGTTCGACTTCGGCGCCGATGGCGGCGAGCAGCTTGCGCGTGGTCTCGATATCGCGCACCTGCGGGATGTTTTCGAGAATCACCGGTTCGTCGGTGAGCAGGGCTGCCGCCATGCAAGGGAGCGCAGCGTTCTTCGCGCCACTGATTCGGACTGTCCCCAGCAGGGGGTTGCCACCGCGGATTACGAGCTTATCCATAGAGTGCGTTTTCGGAAATCAGGAGCGCCTTCATTCTAGCTGCGATTGTAAGATGGCGGCGGTTTGAAATGTCGAGCGGAGTTTACATAAACGGTGCTTCCCCCGGGTGGTTGTCCTTCTTGCCGCCCTTTAGGTTATCCAGGACTGGCCAGCGCGATTGCATGGCGCACCTGGCCTTGGCATTGTTTCAGGGCAACTGCCGCCTGAGCGCGGCTGACGCGAGCCTTGGCCATCACCAGGGCCACGGGAACGCGGCCTCCTGCGGCGGCGAGGATCTTATGCGCTGCTCGGCGGCTGAGTCCGGCGGCTCTTTCCAGGATGCTTACTCCGCGTTCGGCCAACTTCTCGTTCTTCGGGGAAACGTTGACCATCAGGTTGCCGTACACGTAGCCAAGACGCGCCATCGCGCCGGTTGAGAGCATGTTGAGGATCATCTTCTGGGCGGTGCCGGCTTTCATTCGTGTGGAACCAGCGAGAACTTCGGCACCGACGTTCGCAACGATCACTACATGCGCGGCTTTGCCCAGCGGGGATTTCTGGTTGCAGACGACGGCCACAGTTTGTGCGCCATGAGCGCGCGCATATTCGATGGCGGCAATGGTGAAGGGAGTGCGTCCACTGGCCGCGATGCCAACGACGACATCTTTTTTTGTTGGCTTTTTCTTCGCAATGGCTTTGCGGCCCAGCGCGCGGGAGTCTTCGTCCGCCTCCCCGGCTGCGCCCAGCGCTCTTGCGCCGCCGGCGATTATGAATTGGACCATGCGCGCAGCAACGTCAAAGGTGGGCGGACATTCGACGGCGTCGAGCGCGGCGATGCGTCCGCTGGTGCCGGTACCTACGTAGATGAGGCGCCCGCCTTGGGAGAGCGCCGCGGCGATCAGATCGATCGCTTGCGCGATTGGGCGGAGAGCGCCCTTCACGGCGGCGGCGACCTTGGCGTCTTCACGGTTGATGGTGCGGGCGATTTCGAGCGCGGACTTACGATCGAGGCCGGCAGAGGCGCGGTTTGTTTTCTCGGTGCCGAGGCGGCGCAGTTCCACGCTCGCTGCTTTACGATTCCTGGCTCTGTGCTTTGGCGCTTTGCGTTTCAAGCTTTCTTCTCCAAGACTTCAATCACCGCGTCGCAAAATGCCGGGCGCACCTGTTTGATTGCCTGGTTCGCGCAGTCGGGCCAGGTTCGGTTGGTTAGCAAGGTTATCGAAAGTTGCCGGTCCCGGTCGATCCACAGGGATGTGCCGGTGTAACCGAGGTGTCCGAAGGAATGCGATGAGAAGTACTTCCCGGATTGTGAGGGCGCCGAGGGCGTGTCCCAGCCAAGCGCTCGGGACGTGCCTTCGGGGGCGGATTCTCGGCGCGAAAAAAGTTCGACGGTCGAGGAACGGAGGATGGGGTGTCCGCCGTTGACGATGGCGTGGGCGAAGATGGCTAGATCTTCGGCGGTCGAGAACAGGCCGGCGTGTCCCGCAATGCCGCCGAGCACGCTCGCGTTTTCGTCCTGCACCTCGCCTTGGATGATGCGGTGGCGGAAGGTGCGATCGTCGGCGGTTGGCGGGATGGAGTCCTTCAAGGCGGGCGTGGGATTGAAAGTCGTGTGCGCCATGCCGAGCGGACCGAAGATTTCGCGCTGGCAGAATACGTCGAGCGATTCGTCGGCGAGGCGTTCGAGCGCGACGCCTAGAATGATGAAGTCGACGTCGCTGTATTCGGCGCGCGCGCCGGGGGCGGCGGCCAGCGGGGTGGTGAACGCGGCTCGCAGCAGTTCTTCACGAGAATGGGCGCGCAGGAATAGTTTTTCGTAGGCGGGCAGGCCAGACGTGTGCGCGAGCAGCATGCGCAGGGTGACTTCGCGGCGGCGCGGGTCATCGCTGGCAAATTGTCCTGCGAATTCGGGGACGATGGCAGTAATCGGCGCTTCGAGATCGAGCAACCCGCGCTCGTAAAGGATCATGGCCATGGCGGTGGTGGCGGCGACTTTCGTGAGCGAAGCGAGATCGAACAGACTCGCGGTGGTGACTTCGGGCGAAGCTGGATCGTAGGTGAAACGGCCGAAGGCTTTGTGGGCAACGAGCTCTCCGCGAAAAGTAACGGCGAGCGAACAGGCGGGGAAAGCTCGCACGGCGATGGCGTTTTCCAGGATTGCAAAGGCGCTTTGGAAGCGGTCATCTTGAGCGGCGGAATTCCGTACTCGGAACGAAAGGCTGGGGCCGCGATTGGAGATTGTCGAGTTCAATGGCTTCGAGCGCTGATCGGTTTATAGCAAAGGATGGAAGGAGAGGCAAACCGGCCTGCGACAACAGCAGGTGCCGGAAGGATACAGTTTTGGGGATCGGGCAGGCTGCGAATGTAAAGAAAAGTAAACTTTTGTGAAGATTTCGATAAATCGCTGTTCTTCTGCATTCAGGTGACGATAGGGAATGTGTACGACGCAAGCATAACAAGTTAAGGAGGGCAGCAATGTCAATCAGCGGAATTTCAACAAGTACTATAACTAGCATTCTTGACTCTATCAGCGGCACCAGTGGCACCAGTACCGCGAAGCAGCTAGCGCAAGAGTGGAAGGACCTGGAAAGTGCCCTGAAATCGGGGGACTTGACCGCAGCCAAGACGGCCTTCGAGGCCATCGAAAAACAGCAGGCCAGCCAGTCGGGAGCCACGAGCTCAACCTCTGACGCAACCTCCACGGCAACCTCCGCCATAACTGCCGCCATGACGGCACTGGGTACGGCCCTGGACTCGGGCAACGTGTCGGCTGCGCAAAGCGCGTTTGCGAACCTCCAGACGGTAATGAAGGATGGGCTTACTTCACTGTCGAAAAGCTCATCGTCCACTACGGCTAAGATCGAAGATGCCGTGATCGTCGATCTGCTCAGTGCGCTTAACTCTTCTAGCAGCACTTCGAGCAGTTCGTCGACCGGTTCTTCGTCGAGTTACTCCGCTACAGGGAGCACGCTCAACGTTTTGGCGTAACGGGGAAGAACCCAGTACCTTCAATGGACTCGAAGCCACCCCACCCTCACCCAGTTCTGAGTGGGGCTGGCTTTGAGGGCGAGGTTTGTCACAAAGGGCACCCCTTTACCTCAGTTTCTTGAACGCTCCCGCTCCGTTGTGTAAAGTCGAGACATCCTCTCAATCGCTCCCAATCCGCGATTCCTCCCGCGACTCCTCGATGCACGGAGAGCGTTCCTAGCCGTTGCGCTGGCGGTGCTGTGCGCGTACCCGCCAGCCCAGGCACAGTCTGCCGTGCGCCTCGCCGTTCTCGATCCCATCGTCAACGACGCCATCGCGCAGGGGCAGATTCCTGGAGCGGTGCTCATCGTCGGCCACAACGGGCAGGTGGTGTATCGCAAGGCATATGGCAGCCGGGCGATTGAACCTCGGCGGGAGGCGATGACCGTCGATACGGTGTTCGATTGCGCGTCGCTGACCAAGGTCGTCGCAACTACGACGGCGATCATGCAGCTTTGGGAGCAGGGAAAGTTTCGGATGAACGATCCGGTGGCGAAGTACCTTCCCGAGTTTGCGCAGAACGGGAAGCAGGATATTACGATCCGCGAGTTGCTGGTGCATTACTCGGGCCTCGGTCCGGATCTGGATTTGACGAAGGCTTGGGAAGGGAAGAAGACGGCGTATCGGATGGCGTTTGAAGCGGCGCCGGAGCGGGCTCCGGGAGCGGCGTTTGTTTATAGCGATATCAACTTTGTGGTGCTGGGAGCGCTGGTGGAGCGGCTTTCCGGCGAGTCGCTCGACGAGTATGCGGCGCGGCATATTTTTGCTCCACTGGGCATGAAGGAGACGCGGTTCGTTCCTCCTCATTCGTGGGAGGCGCGAATTGCTCCGACGGAGGAGGATGAAAACCATCGCCTGCTGCGCGGAGTGGTGCACGATCCCACGGCCCGGCGCATGGGCGGCGTGGCGGGTCATGCGGGATTATTTTCTACCGCCGACGACATGGCGATTTTTGCGCAGGCATTGCTCGATGGCGGGCGAGGCGTGCTGACTCCGGCGACGATTGCGAAAATGACTTCGCCACAGCAGCCAGTGAACGGAACGGCAGTGCGGGGATTTGGGTGGGACATCAATTCTTCTTTTTCTACGAACCGCGGAGAGCTGTTGCCGGTGGGCGGTTACGGACATACGGGATTCACGGGGACTTCGCTGTGGATCGATCCGGCAACGAAGACTTACATCGTGCTGCTGACGAACGCGGTGCACATGAACGTGGTTCCTCCGAAGGAGAAGGGAAGCGCGGTCGCGCTTCGGACGAAGGTGGCGACGGCCGTGGCGGCGGCGCTGGCGCTCGATCCCTCCGAAGCGGAGAAGATGCGCGTGGCCGCGATCACCGGCTACAACGAAATGCAGAGCGCGGCGCGCAAGCTAGCGGTTCGGAACGGAACGGTGAGGACGGGAATTGACGTGCTCGAGGAGACGAAGTTCGCGGCGCTGCATCCGGCTCGCGGCGGGGCTTCACGCAGCATTGGACTGCTGACGAATCAGACCGGCGTGGACTCGGAAGGGCGGCGGACGATTGACGTGCTAGCTAACGTCCCCGGCATTTCGCTCGATGCGATTTTCAGTCCCGAGCATGGAGTGACAGGGACGCTGGATACGACGGACATCAAGAACGCGAAGGATGCGGCGACCGGAATTGCGGTCTATAGCGTGTATGGGGCGAGCGACGCGGCGCGGCGTCCGCCAATGGACGTGCTGAAGCGGCTGGATGCGGTGGTGATTGATCTGGCGGATGCGGGTGCGCGGTTTTACACATACGAGGCTACGACGGGATATTTTCTGGAAGCGGCGGCGAAGGCGGGAATTGAAGTAGTTATTCTGGATCGGCCGAATCCGATTACGGGGTCATTTGTGCAGGGGCCGGTTTCGGATTCCGACGCCGGGCGGGAAGGTTTTACGAATTATTTTCCCGAGCCGCCGCGCCACGGAATGACTTTGGGCGAGCTCGGGAAAATGTTCAATGCCGAGCGGCACCTTGGGGCGCGGCTGGAAGTGGTCGCGATGGAAGGCTGGCAGCGGGGGGACTGGTTCGATTCGACCGGCCTCGCGTGGGTGAATCCTTCGCCCAATTTGCGGAGTTTGACCGAGGCAACGCTTTATCCGGGCGTGGCGCTGGTTGAAGGGACGGATGTTTCGGTGGGTCGCGGGACGGATACTCCGTTCGAAGTGGTGGGCGCACCCTGGATCAAGAGCAGGGAATTAACCGCATACTTAAACGCTCGCGGTATTCAGAGCGTGCGGTTCGTGCCGATTGTCTTCACTCCATCATCGAGTAACTTTGCGGGGGAACGGTGTGAAGGCGTGAACCTGATAGTTCTGGATCGGAATACTCTGGATTCGCCGGAACTGGGGATTGAGCTGGCGTCGGCGCTCGATAAGCTGTATCCGAACGACTTCAAGCTGGAGCGGATGGCGGATCTGCTGGTGAATCAGGCGGTGTTTGAGGCAATCACAGCGGGAAAGGATCCGAGGCGGATTGCCGAGGACTGGCAGGAGCGGCTGGAGGGGTTTCTGCGGCTGCGGGAAAAATATTTGCTCTATAAGTAGAGGCTTCTAGTCCGTGGCCCGGCGCGGATTTCTCAGTTACAATAACTCCAGCGTCCGCGGATTGACCATGCCCGAAAATCTACTTCTGATCCCGAGTCCGTTTTACCGTTGCGCCGGCCCGAATTGTGGGGTGCTAAAAGGCGGGAGCGACCGCTGGTGGATAATGTGGAGCTCGTTTGGCGATTACGAACTGCCGGTGATGCATCTGGCTCCCTGGGACGAAAAACTGGCCGTGCGGGAAGGCGCGTTGCATGTTTGCGGCGAGGGCTGCGCGCATAAACTGCAGTCGCAGTTCATGGGCAATATCCTCGAGAACCGGCCGCGGAAGAGTAGTGGGTAGGACTGGCTGGCGGGAAAATAACTATCCACTTTTTTCAGCTAACGTTTTGCAGCTAACCGGGCGCGCTGGTCGGCGCATCTGAGATGGCAAGTGTGTTGCTGTTATCTTGAAGAGGTAGGCCTTCGATGAAAATCCGTGCTGCTTCTATTTGGGTTGTGCTTTTGGCAGGGATGGCGGTCGCACAGTCGTCTCCGGCCCCGGATCCGGCTGCGCCTTCGGTGGAGTCTGCCAAGGCGACGCTGACCATTCCGGTGGGGACGAGGATTCCACTATCGCTGAAGCAGGCGATTTCGACGAAGACGGCTAAGGACGGGGATCCGGTATACGCGGAGACTGCCTTTCCGTTTGTGCTCAACGAGCGCGTGGTGATTCCGGCGGGGACCTACATTCAGGGGAAGATCGAGCGCGTGCAGCGCGGCGGGCACGTAAAGGGGCGAGCCGAGGTGCTGATCCATTTCACCTCGATGATTTATCCCAACGGCTATACGGTGATGCTCGGCGGCTCGGTGGAGAACACGCCTGGAGCCGAGAAGACGTCGATGAAAGATTCGGAAGGGACGATTCGCCAGGACAGCGATGCCGGGAAGAAAGCGGAGACCGCTGCGAGTACGGCAACCACGGGAGCGGTGATCGGAGCGGTGACCAACGGAGCCAAGGGAGCCGGCATCGGAGCGGGGATTGGCGGAGCCGCCGGGCTGGCGGTAGGAATGCTCACGCGCGGCTCCGACGTGAGGCTGGAGCCGGGAACTTCGATCGAGATGGAGATCCAGCGGGAAGTGACGGTGGATGCGAGCCGGGTTTCCTCGCGACGTGAGGTCATTGTTCGCAACGACTAGGGTCCGCTAGTCAGCCATCTTCTATTTCAATACAAACATAGCGTTCACGTGCGCCGTAACCGTCACGTTGTGGGGCGAGAACTCCTCGGTCGGCGCGGGGACTGGCGCAGCCATCGCCATTGGCGTGGCACGGCGCTGCATGGGCACGACCACGCGATTATTCTCAAAAGTATCGACGGATGCATAAGAGAGTTCGCCGAGCGCGCGTCCGCTGGCGGTGGCGAGGGATTGCGCGGAAGCGCGGGCGCGCCGGTAGGCATCGGCGACGGCTTTGCTCTTGGCCTCGTCGGTCGAGTCCAGCGTGTAGCTGAGCGACTGGCTTTCACTGACGCTGGCGTCGGCGAGCTGTTGCGTGACGGGGCCGATCTTCGAAAAATCCTTGAGCTTCAAACTGACGCTGGTCGTGACCTGGTAGCCGATGACTTTGTGCTTTGGGTTTTTCCAATCGTATTGTGGATTCACGGAGAAGAAGCCGATCTCCGCCGACTTCGGATCGATTCCGTTTGCGCGCAGAACCTGGCGCGTGGCCTCGGCTTGTTTGGCGGCCTGGTCGTAGGCGTCTTTGGCGCCGTCGGCTTGGGCCGAGATGTTGAACTGGATCAGCGCGGTATCCGGCGCGGTTTCAAATTTGCCATCGGCGCCCACGAGAATGGTGTTGGGCAGAGGGGTGAGCGTGGGACTCTGCGCGAACGAGAGAGCGCTCAGAACGAGAACGGCGCAAACAGTGAGACTAGCGGTTTTCATCGGATTTCTCCTGCGTCTTGATGGATCGGATCTTGATGCATGTTGGAATCCGCATCCTGGAATCTGGATACGCGAACCGAGTCTAAAGCTTCCTTATACACCTCTGCTGTTAGAACGCGCCGAGCTTCCCGAATTGCAATCGAAAGAAGTGAAGCTGAAAAATTGCCGGGCAAAAAGGACACCGCCGCGGGAGATGCGGCAAGCCGCGTCTCTACTGGGTAGGTCGAGCGAGAAGCCGGGAGTGTCAGTGAGAGGGAATCTGCAGCGCGCGATCGAGGCGCACCTCGAGCGTGGTTCCCTTTTCGAGCCGGAGGTTGCGATCGGCAAGCACGCTGGCCATGGCTCCGGACGCCGCGCCGGCAGCTCCTCCGGCGCCGGTTCCTTGCCCACCTCCCGCGGCTGCGCCAACGCCGGTGCCGAGGGCTGCGCCGACGGCCGCGTCTTCGACCGTCTGCTTCACAGTCGGCGGGTTGCGTTCGATTTCACCCTCGGAATCGGGCGCCTTGAGGCCGCGTTCATTGGGCACTCCGATGACGGTCGCGATCAGCGCGACCCATCCGTGGTTGGTTTCGATTTCGTCGAAGCTGAGCAACAGGCGCGCGTGCAGACCGTTCGCCACGGAACTGACGTGACCTTTGATCTTGTTGCCACGGGGAATCATTTTGCCGTTGGCGGCCATGAGATCTTCGTCAAGCTTGACCTTGAAATGTTGGCCCGGATGCAGTTCGGCGGTGTCGAGTTTGTCCTGCAGCCGGACGAGGAAGGTCGTGCCCTCCGGGACAGCGTTTGGCGGAGCCACGGGCGCAGTGGCCGGATCGATTGCCTGGGCCAGCAGCGACGTTGTTGCGGTTAGAAAGAATATTCCCACCCACGATGAGAGTTTGCTCACGATTACCTCGCAAATGTTTCCGGCGCACCAAAATAAAATCCGGTTCGCCCGCCAGGTGTGAAACAGGCACATTCTGACGGGCGCCGGCTATTCACCCCAGAACGGCGGAACACAACCGGGATGGGGGCCGTTTGGCTTAACTTCACTGTTCGTTTGGATGAGGCGATCGGGGCAAAACGATGCCTGACGCCGGGCGGGAAATGCGGGTCAGGGTTGCGCGTTTAGCATGGCAAGCTCAGCCTGCTGTGTCCTCGGTTACATCCTCGGGAAAGACGTGTTCGCCGCGTTGATGTTTTTCCGCAAGTCTTCCCAGATATTGTCGGGCATTTCGAGGAACACCTTGACGATCTGGGGATCGAACTGGCGGCCGGACCAGGATTCGATTTCTTTGCGGGCAGCCTCAAATGATTGTGCCGGGCGGTAGCGGCGGTCCATGGTCATGGCATCGAGGGTGTCGGCAATCGAGAAGATGCGCGCGCCCAGTGGGATCTCGTCGCCCTTCAGGCCGCGGGGATAGCCTTTTCCGTCGTAATGCTCCTGGTGGGCATAAACGATTTCCGCAGCCTCAGACAGAAACGGGATTCGGGAGATGATCTTGTAGCCGAGGTAGCAGTGCTCCTTCATCTCGGCCATCTCCTCGTCCGTGAGCTTGCCGGGCTTTTTCAGGATATCGTCGGGAATCGCCATCTTGCCGATGTCATGCAGGAAGGCGCCGCGGGCGATGACGCTAATCTGATCCTTTTGCAGGCCCATTTTGCGCGCGATGGCGATGGTGTAAGCGGTAACGCGCCGGGTGTGCTCCTGGGTCTCGGCGTCCTTGGCGTCGAGCGCATCGCCCAGGGCTTCGAGCGTCATGTCATAGGACTTCTCCAGGTTGGAAAGCGCTGTTTTCCATTGCTGGGTACGGGCGGCAACCAGTGCCTCGAGGTTGGTGCGATAGGCATCGTTTTCGCGCTTGAGGCGGCGATTCTCCAGGGCACGGCGGACCGTGGCCAGTAGTTGCTCGCGCTCGAAAGGCTTGAGCAGGTAGTCATACGCCCCGTTGCGAAGAGCCTGCAGAGCGACCGAAATGTCGTGGACCGCGGTGACCATCACGATCGGCATGTCAGGGTAACGTTCCTTGGCTCGTTCCAAAAGGGCAATCCCATCCATTTCGGCCATCATCAGGTCGGAGAGAACGAGATCGAATTCTTCGCCCGACTCCAGAATCGAGAGGGCTTCGATACCACTGGCGGCCTGGCGAGTATGAAAATGGGCTCCGCCGAGCATGGAGGAAACAATCTCGCGGATTGTTTCCTCGTCGTCCACCACGAGGATGCGGTCATTAGGCATGGCGCTGAGTGAATATCGCTCATTTTAGGCCACGACCTCACATTCCGAAAGTAACCATCTGGACGCGGAAATCCGGTAACGATGGAGGGCGGGCGTGATATTCAAAAGCTTAGGTGTTCGTGCGTTTATCGTTCGTGCGCTGATCTATGGATTCTTCCCTGCTATTCGGGAATTCGGTTGGCTTGTTGACCACCCCCTGGTTGACGGCGCGGGAAACATCCGCCCTGATCATGGTTGCCGCCAGTCTGCTTTTCTTCCGGGTTTTTCGGGAACGATATCTGCTGGCGTGGGGAGCGGGTTGGGCTGCCTATGGGGCGTTTCTGTGGGTAGCAGGCGCGGTCGCACCGCACGCCGCGTCGAAGCCGGTGGCGGCATTCGCGCAGGCCGACTTTGTGCTGGCGATGGGGTTGTTTGCGGCGGCAGCGCTGATGTCGGCGCAGGCCCGGCGAGCGTTGATGGTGTTGGTGGCATTCTCGTGGGTACTGATGGTTTTCGCGGCAATGCGGCCGCTGTATTTTTCGGATTCGCTGTCTCTTGTGGATTCGAAAACTTTCGGGCTGGACGTGGCATGCCGGCTGGTTGCGGCCGGGGCCGTCGTCGAACTGCTGCGCTACCGGTTCGGGCGTATTGGGCTGGGGCCTTTCCTGTTCGGCTTCGGGCTGCTGACCTTGAATCTGCACTGGCCTCCATTTACCAGTCGCATTCCGAGTGAAGGTTACATGTTGGCGGAGGTGCTGTTCGGTTCGAGCATCTTGCTGGTGGCGTTGGACGACTCGCGGCTGCGCACGCGGCGGCTGGCGATGCTGAACGAGTTGACGGTCGCGATTGCGCGCGGCCAGAGTCATGCCCACATGATGCAGACGGCGCTGGAGAAGCTGAGAGCCGTGGTGGGGGCGAAGGCCGCGTGGTTCCACTTGATGGAGGGCAGCCATCTGGTCGCAACGCAGCACGCCGGCCTGTCGCCGGAATTTCTTCGAGCCCTGGGTCAAGCCGGGATGGCGCAAGCCGGGATGGATGAAACCCAGGCGCGCGTCCTCCAGGAAAACCGGGCAGTGGTGATGAAACTCTCGGAGATCTCTGAGCCGGAGCGCGAACAACTGGGGAAGCGCGGCATACATCACGTGGTGCTGCTGCCGGTGCTGGGCAAGAAAACGGTGATCGGGATGCTGTCGCTCGGCTGCTCCGGCAACCGGCGCCACACTCGCGAAGAACTGGATTTCCTGGAAACGGCGGCGCAGCAACTGGGCATTGCGGCTGAGAATCTGCGGTTGCTGGAGCAGGTGCTGCGCTCGCAGCGGCAGTGGATGAATACCTTCGATTCCATCCAGGATCTGATTCTGGCGCACGACGCGGACTTCCGCATCCTCAAGACCAATCAAGCCCTGCTGCAGCGGCTGGAGCAGGCGCCGGCCGATGTATTGGGCAATCTGTGTGAAGAGGTTCTGCCGCAAAGGCGCGCCTGGAGCGGATGCCCGTATTGCGAGCGCGGTTCGGGGCTGACCGAAGGGGTGGATCCGTGTTTCGGAGGCCAGTCGGTGGTTTCGACCTCATCCTATGCCGAGCAGGGAGGCCAGCAAAAGGGCACCATCCACGTGGTGCACGATACGACCGCACGTCAGGTAGCGGAAGAAAAGTACCGCATGCTGTTCGAGCAGGCGCAGGAAGGCGTGTTCGTAGCGACGCCGGAGGGCGAATTGCTCGACTGCAACGACGCCTTTGTCACCATGCTCGGTTACGGCAGCCGGGACGAGTTGATGGCCCTCGACATGGGGAGCGTGCTGCACTCGGTTCCCGAGGAGCGAGAGGCTTTTCGCCAGGAAATCGAGGCGCATAACTATGTGCGCAACCTTGAAATCACGGTGCGGCGCAAGGATGGCACGCTGCTGACCGTGGCGCAGAGCTGTTTTGCATCGCGCGACGCGGGCGGAAACATTGAGCGCTATCAAGGCTTCGCTCTCGACGTTACCGAGAAGAAGCGCTCGGAAGACGAAATGCGGCGGCGCAATCGCGAGTTGAACGCGCTCAACGCGATGGCGGTCATCGCGACCCAGTCGTTCGATCTGGATGAAATTCTGAACCTGACGCTGCGCCAGGTGATCTCTCTGTTTGGGGCGGAGACCGGCTCGGTCTATCTGGCGGCGGAACCGGAGGGCACCTTCCGGCGGCGCGCGGGTTGGGGCCCGCGCAGCGAAGCGCGCGTGCGCATGGCCGAGGTCGTCTTTCCGGAAGGTTTGGGCGATCTGGTGATGCGCTCGCGAGCGGAAGTGGTGACGCAGGATTTTCTGCCGCACCTGCCACCGGCGGTGGTCGAGTTTGTGTGTGCCGACCGCTTGCCCTACTGGATCTGGGTTGTGCTCTGGAGCAAGGACAAGCCCATCGGCGTCATGGGCATTGCCAGCAAGGAAGACCGGCACTATTCGAGTAACGATGAGAATCTGCTGGTCGCCATCAGCCGGCAACTGGCGACGACGATCGAAAAGGTGCAACTCTACGAGGAGACTTGCCGGGCGTACGAAGACTTGCGGCGGACGCAGGAGCAACTGCTGCAGAGCGAGAAAATGTCGGCCGTCGGCCAATTGATTTCTGGTGTGGCGCACGAGTTGAACAATCCGCTGACCGCGATCCTGGGTTATGCGCAATTGCTCGAAGGCGCGGGCCTCGATCCCCGTTCGGCCGACTATGTGCGTAAGCTGTTCAAGCAGGCCCAGCGCACCCACCGCGTCGTCCAGAATCTTCTTTCTTTTGCGCGCCAGCGCAAGCCGCAGAAGCAGGAAGTGGACTTGCGCAAGGTGCTGGAAGAATCGCTCACGCTGCGCGAATACGACTTGAAGGTCAACAACGTTTCCCTGGAACGTGAAATTCCCAACGACCTGCCCTCGGTCGTGGCCGATCCGCACCAGTTGGAGCAGGTCTTCCTGAACGTGATCAACAACGCGCTCGATGCCATGGTAGAGGGCAGCGGCAGCGGTGTGTTGAAAGTGCGCGCGTTCAGGAAGGATGCCTTTGTTTGCGTGGAGTTCGATGACAGCGGCCCGGGAATCAAGGACCCCAGCCGGATTTTCGATCCCTTCTACACCACTAAGTCGGTGGGCAAAGGAACCGGCCTTGGGTTGAGCATCTGTTACGGGATCGTCAAGGAACATGGCGGGGAAATCGTGGCCCGCAACCGGGAAGAGGGCGGCGCGACCATTGAAGTCCGCTTGCTGGCGAGCGAGAAGCCGGCGTTGCCGGAGACGGTGGCGCCTGCGCGGCGAGAGTCGGTGCTGGCAGGGTGTGTGCTGCTGGTTGAAGACGAAGAAGCAGTGCTGGAATTTGAACGGGACGTCTTGGTCGGTGCGGGCGCCGAAGTCGCCACATCCATGAGCGTGGAGGACACGCAACAGCGGCTCCGCAACGGCTCCTTCGACGTGATCGTGATGAATGGCCGTATGCCGGGCGGGTACAGCGCGCGGGAAATGTACGAGTGGATCGCGAATAACTGTCCCGGTCTGGAGAAAGGGCTGCTGCTGACGTTTGCCACGGCGACCGACGCCGAGACTCGAAGTTTCCTGCAAGAACAGGGCGTGCCGTCGCTGGCGAAGCCGTTTGAGGTGGCGGACCTGATCTCACAGGTGCGTGCGCTGAGCCAGAGGGAAGGGAAACCTGCAACCAAGACGAAAGAGAAGAGCGACGAAGAAAAAGCCTCTGTGGCCAGCGCGGGAGCATAGCTGCAAATAGCTGTCAGCTATCAGCTATCGGTTTTGTGCACCGACGACTGAAAACTGACAACTCAAAACTGAGAACTCAGAGAACTGAGAACTACTTCAAAGTTGTCCCTTCAAGCCCCGCATCATTTCCGCAATCAACTTTTCGTTGCGCCGGTACCAGCGCCAGTGGCCTTCTCTCTTGGCCTCCACCAGGCTGGCCTTTTCGAGGATTCGCATGTGATGCGAGACGGTAGGCTGCGCCAGCTTCACCCGCTCCTCGATATCGGCGGCGCAGAGCCCGGTCTCCTTGCCGAGCGAGCATCCGCCTTTCTCTTTGAGCGCGCGAAGAATCCGGCGGCGAGTGGGATCGGCAATGGCGTGCAGAAAGCGATCGAGATTGGGAGCGGGGTGAGCCATTTGGTAATTTTGTAATCGGGTAATTTGGTAATTTGAAACCCGTTGATTTTGATTTTCAATTACCAAATTACCAAATTACAAAATTACCAAATCCTTTCTACTTCTTCACAATTGGATTGTAGCCGTCGCCGATGAGGCGGGCGCGCATGGCTTCGGCGTCCTTCAGGTCGGCGTAGGGTCCGACCTGAACGTGATAGAACTTGTCGGTGGAAGTATTGTTAGCGGTGAAGGCCGGGTACTGCTTCTTCTTCAAAGCCTCAACCAGCGCATCGGCGTCTTCCTGCCGGCTAACCGCGGCAACCTGAACGTAGTAACCGCCGATCGTTGTCATGGATGGCGATGGTGCGGGCGCTGCGGTTGCGGCGTCTGTGGCGGCTTTTGGCGGCGCTTCGGTTGGGGCCGCTGCGTTTGCGGTTGCCGGTTGCGCCGTCGAACCCTGAGGCGTGAGCGCGGCGTCGGCATTCTTCTCGCCTACCGCCTTGTAGAAGCTGAAATCCGTAGACGAAGACTGCGGCGTGGGCTGGGGAGCGTCGTTTTTTGCAGCCGAGGGCCGAACGATGGTTGCCGGAGTTCCCGCGGGAGCGCTCAACGAGATGCCCGCGACTGCGGTGGCGGTTCTTCTGCCGAGCGAAAAACCAATCGCAAAAAAGACGGCGCAGACCAGGACAAGGGCGAAGAAAATGGCCAGCATGCGGCCGGTGCCAAGCGTGATCTCCGTATCCTGCGGCTCTGTGGGCATGGGAAGCAGTGTTGACCTCTAGCTTTTCGCCGGTGCACCGGGTGCGGGCACGCTCGCGAGCAACTTCTGCATACCGGAGAAGAAGTCGATCGGCACAGGGAACACGACCGTCGTGTTCTTCTCGACCCCGATTTCGGTGAGCGTTTGCAGATATCGCAACTGGATGCTGATCGGCTCGGTCGCCAACAGGTGCGCGGCATCGACCAGGCGCTGGGCGGCGGAGAACTCGCCTTCGGCGTGGATGATCTTCGAGCGCTTCTCGCGTTCCGCCTCGGCCTGCTTGGCCATGGCGCGCAGCATCGACTCGGGCATATCCACCTGCTTGACTTCCACGTTGGCGACCTTCACGCCCCAGGGCGCGGTGTGCGTATCGAGGATGCTTTGCAGGCGCAGGTTGATCTTGTCGCGGTGCGCCAGCAATTCGTCGAGTTCCTGTTCGCCAAGCACCGAGCGCAAAGTAGTCTGGGCAAACTGCGAAGTCTGATAGACGTAATTGGAGACTTCCACCACGGCCTTGTTGGGGTCGATCACGCGCAGGAAAATGACGGCGTTGACTTTCAACGTGACGTTGTCGCGGGTGATGATGTCCTGCGGCGGAACTTCGAGTGCTTCCTGCCGCAGCGAAATGCGCACCATGCGGTCGACCGGGGCGAAGACCAGAATGATGCCCGGGCCCTTGGCGTGCCCCAGCAGGCGGCCGAGCCGGAAGATGACGCCGCGCTCATACTCGGCCAGGATCTTGATGGAACTAAGCAGGTAGATGACGAGGATGACGATCGCAACCGTGACCACCGGGAACCCGAGATCCATATATGCCTCCAGGCAACTCGTATTCAGAGTCTCAGCGGATTGTAGCGCAAGCGAGGGGAAATCGCCGGTGACGACATGCCCGCGCAGTTGTTGAGGAAGATGCGGGCTCCTACTGTCCCGTCGGAGCGGCCGCCGCTTTCTCCGGGACCGGAGCCGCTTTTTCTGGAGCGGCCGCGCCGAGCCGGGTGAGGAACGGGAAGAAAGGCGTGACTTCGAAGGGCATCTTCTCGGCTGCGGTGGTGATGACCACGGGCTTGGTCTTGATCAATTCGAGTTGATCGTTCCACGGATCGACCTTGACCCGTCCGCCGAGCGGAAGCGCCGCGACCTGATCGGCCTTCTTCGGGTCGAATTGCGGCGAAGCGGTCATCAATGTCGACATCCTGGTGGCGTTGCCATTGAGCAGGCTGTCGCCCAGGTGCGCCCGGATCAGGTTCTTCAGTTGCGGTGCACGGGCCTGGACCGCTTTCAGGAACAAGCCGGCGTTGCCCAGCTTGTCCTTGTAAGGCGAGTTGTTGAGCAGTTCGATGGCTTTCTTGTCGGCGGCTTCTTCTTCGCTGCGATCGCGAGCGAAATCCATGCGCTCGAAGGTGCGCTCATCGGGAAAGAACATGCGGTCGTTGAAGGCCAGCTTGGTGTTGAGATGATGGCCGAGCACGATGTGCGCCAGTTCGTGGGTCAGAATCATGGCCAGGGCTGCTTCGTCGGGCAGCACGTCTATCATGCCGCGGCTCACGACGATGGTATGGCCAATGGTGAACGACTCCAGCGGCGTGGTCAGCAGCACGCGGCACTTGATCTCGGGTTGAATGTCGAGGTTATTGGTGACCATCACGTTGTTGACAACGGTTTGCAGCACCTTGTCGATTTCGCCTTCCGGCGCAATCAGGCCGATCTGCTGCAGGCGGTCAAGCACGTTGATTTCAGCCTGACGTTCCCACGCGCGCTGGGCTTCGATGGGCGTGGCGTCCTGGGCTTTCTGACTCTGGTCCTGGACCGACTGCGGGGCGTCGACGGTGATCTCAGTGAACTCAGAGTTGCGGCGCAGATCCTTCAGGTTGTAGCCCCAGAGCCGCGTCTGCGCCTTGTAATTAAGCGTCTGGCCAATACGGTACTTGAGATCGGACTCCTCGGAATAAATCAGCGAAGGCAGCCAGACGCCGCCCGGGCGGAGGTTCTGCCGCCAGCTGTCAAAGTGCAGGTAATAACTGGCTCGCGGATGAGGATAGTAGGTGCCGTTGAAACGGACGATGTTATCGTCATGGTCTTCCACCCAGATGCGGCCGAGGAACCGGCCCTTGCCGGCGTCCTTCTTGGGGGCAACGTCGATGACGACGCAGCGCAATTCCCCGAGAAACTCGCGGCGGACGAAAGTGAAGTCGTAATACCTGCGCTGAAAATCCTGATCGAGGACCACCATCTGGGCAAAGCCCAGGGGCAGGAACTTCATGGAGTAAACGTTGCTCAGTTTGTTGAGCATGCGTTTGCCCAGGCCGGCCGTGGTGGGCGACGTGAAAGTGCGGTCGTCGGTGCCCTCGCTCATATCCAACCGGCCGAGGAAATACACGTCGCTGACGGGCACGGGAGCCCCGAGGTCTTTGTCTTCCTTCAGATTCTGGAGATACGTCTCTACCAGGGGATGAAGTTGCTTCATCTGGGCGATGAAGAAATGTTCGCGCTCAATCGCCCGATCGACAACCTGGTCGAAGCTGTTGGCGGTAGCAACAGCCTGTTGGGCGGCGGCGTCGCGGGTCGAGAGCTGGGGTTCCGGCGCGGTCTGGGCGGGCGCAGTCGGGGCGAACACGGACGCGGCGCAGCAGACCAGGGAGAGCGTAAAGAGTGCGAGTGGGGAGCGCAACATTCTTGTTTGTTTCATTTCACGTATGATGCGAGCAACCTATGATGCCAGTTGAAACTCGATGTGCAATACCGCCTCGGAATCGGCGGGGTGACCGTCTCTCATGGCGGGCTTGAACTGAATTCTCTCCGCGGCGCGAACCGCCGATTCGTCCAGCCCATGACCGAGACCGTGCAACACCTTCACGATGCGAATCTGCCCGGTCGCTGAAAAGACAACCTCGAGTAAAACCTCGCCCTCAATCTTAAGCTGTCTCCCTTCATCAGTGTAAACCGGACGGGGCTTGAATGTGATCTCAGCCGGCAAGGTTTTGACGGCGGGTTCGGCGGACTTGGCTTTGGGCTGAGAAGCGGCCACGACGTCGGCGTCTCCAAATCCGCCCTGGCGAACCGTACCGCGCGAGGCTGAGACCGTTTCGCCGGTAGCCACTCCGCTGCCAAAACCTGTGCTCGCCACCACCCCCCGCGCGCCATGCGAGTCGCCGGTGCCGTTCCCATAGCCTGGGCCGGAGGGCATATCAAACGAGCCTGCCTGCGCGATCGTAACTGGGTGGCCATGAGGATCCGAGGCGGGCACGCCGTTGGGATCGCCAAAGCCGCCAGTTTGCACTTTCTGCGGCGCGGCCGCCATGGTTGGCGTAGCCGAACTTCCGGTGGAGAACACATTCGTCTTGACCGGCGGCCTGGGGATCAGCGGCTTCGCCTCCGGCAAAAGTTCTTTCTTGGCAGCGAGCGTTAACTTGGGCGCTTGCTCTTCGGGAACGGCCGGCTTTTTCTGGACCAATTCGGAAGGAACGCGCAGAGCTTCCGGCCGCGGCGTTACCGGTTCGGAAATCTTCGGAACAGGAAAATTCTTGACCGGAGCCGGAGCCTGTGGAACCGGCGGCGGAGTGCTGACCAGGCTGACGAAGTGGTAGTCGCGCTCGCGGGGCTCGAGAGCATCCGGGTGCATGATGGCCACAATCAAGAAGAACGCCACCACCAGCGACTGCGCGCCATAACCGAAAACGAACATTTCCCAAGGGGTGCGACGCTCGGGAAGAAGGCCTAGGGTCAATTGTGAAGCCTGGGAATCCATGTCCGGCACCTCATGTAGCTACCTGCTTAGCCCCTACCAAAAGAAGTGGTCAATCCCACGAGCCAGCACTTCAAAGACCACGGGGGACGGACCGAAGGGGCGACACTTCTGGTCCGTGAAGTGCACGCCGAAGGCCATTTTCGACCAAGGCTCTCCACCCTTAAGATGCTGTTAAGCGGCTACTTAGACCAGGAAAAATCTATCCTAACAGACCGACAGACCTCACGTGCAAGGTTTTTCCCTATTCGGGAAAGGTCCGGGAAAGGGAAAAGTTTGTGGGAAATCGGAAGATTTTGCTCGGATCGCAGGCCTCAGGAGGCAAAGTTTCAGAGTTTCAAGGTTTTAGAGTCTCAACGTTACCCATTCAACGACGCCCGCTTTTACCCGGAAACCTCGAAACCTCGAAACTCTGAAACGTCTACCCCTCGTCTTCTTCGTCAATCTTAATGCGCAGCGACTTGAGAAACTTCAGATCCTGATCGCTGATCTTGAGCTCGGCATTGGTGCTGAGGGTGGAGACCAGGGAAGTCTTGTCGGTGGTGCGCTCACCTTGCTTGCTGACGCCGATGGTGGCTTCGAGAACGAGAAAAATGTCGTAGCCGCCTTCCTTGATTCGGGCAACCACTTCGGCGATCAATTCCGAGTCGGACAAAGACTCGTTGATCGCTTCTCCGAGTTCCTTCATGAGCTGCTTCAGTTGCTGATCCACGAGTCCCCCTCGAATCGGATGCCGCTGGCGCTGCATCACGAGTGGTTGTGACGAGGTCCATCGTCATTGTACGCTCGGCCGCTGCTAAAATCGACTGATGATCGACCGACCCATGGTGACCGACCGATGATCGACGGCCAAACGGTGAGAAAAATCAAGCTGATTCTCCGTGCCGTCGCGAACGTAGCGGGGAGGACCGTGGAGAGCAGCCGGACGGGCCGGGCGGTACTGGCCGGGATCCGCGCGACCGTGCGCTCTTTCGGGCGGGTGTTGCACCAACTCTGGCTGGAAGTGACCGGGTTCACTTTCTTGGCGCTGGCCGGAGTCGGGGCGATGGCCGGCATACGCGAGTACGGGAAGTACCAGTCCGGCCACGCGACCGGACCGGGGCGGTTGCTGCTCGCCGTGTGTTTCACGGTTTCATTCACCTGGTTCGGGCTGAGCTCGTTCTGGCGGGTAAAGCGAAAAGCCAAGAGCTAGAAGCGAACGGCAGCAAAGCATGATGGAACTCAAAACGCCCGAATCCGCACCCAAGCAGGCCGTCCGCCTCGCAAGCGAAGAGACGTCTTCTCATATCGCCGTACGTCCTCTTTACACGCCCGTCGATCTTGCGGCTTGGAACTATGAGCGCGACGCGGGGTATCCCGGAGAATTTCCCTACACTCGCGGCGTGCAGGCCACGATGTACCGCGGCCGCCTGTGGACGATGCGCCAGTACGCGGGCATGGGAGACGCCGAGGAGTCGAATAAGCGCTACAAATATCTGCTCGCGAACGGCACGACTGGCTTGTCGGTGGCGTTTGATTTGCCGACGCAGATTGGGCTCGATTCGGATAATCCGCTGGCCGTGGGAGAAGTTGGCAAAGTCGGCGTGGCGATTGATTCGATCGAAGACATGCAGCGGCTGTTCGATGGCATCGACCTGACCGCGATTTCAACATCGATGACCATCAATGCCACGGCGTCGATTCTGCTGGCGCTATACGTGGCCGTGGCGCGGCGGCAGGGCCGGGACATTCGCAAGCTCTCCGGCACGGTGCAGAACGACGTGCTCAAGGAGTACATCGCGCGCGGAACCTACATCTATCCGCCGCAGCAGGCGATGCGCATCGTCACCGACGTTTTTGCCTGGTCGAACGCGAACGTGCCGGAGTGGAACACGATCTCGATCTCGGGCTATCACATGCGCGAGGCGGGATCGACGGCGGTGCAGGAAGTCGCCTTCACGCTGGGCAACGGAATTGCCTATGTGGAAGCGGCGATTCGGGCGGGCCTCGATGTGGATCGGTTCGCGCCGCGGCTCTCCTTCTTCTTCAACGCCCACAGCAATTTTCTGGAGGAGGTCGCGAAGTTTCGCGCTGCGCGGCGCATGTGGGCGAAGATAATGCGCGACCGGTTCCGGGCGAAAAATCCAAAATCGTGGATGCTGCGCTTCCACGCGCAGACGGCCGGTTCCACGCTGACGGCGCAGCAACCCGAGAACAACATTGTGCGCACGGCGATCCAGGCCATGGCGGCGGTGCTCGGCGGAACGCAGTCTCTGCACACCAATTCCTATGATGAAGCGCTGGCGCTGCCCACCGAAGCGTCGGCCCGGATCGCGCTGCGCACGCAGCAGGTAATCGCATTTGAGTCGGGCGCGCCGCAAACGGTCGATCCGCTGGCGGGATCGTATTATGTCGAAGCGCTGACCAGCGAAATCGAGAAACGGGCCGGCGATTATCTGGAAAAAATCGAAGCCATAGGCGGCATGCTCAAGGCGATCGAGCGTGGATATGTGCAGCAGGAGATTCAGAACGCGGCGTACGAATATCAGCAGGCCGTCGATCGGCTGGAGGCAGTGGTGGTCGGCGTGAACCGGTTCCAGGTCGAGCAAGAGCACGCGGTTCCGATTCAGCGCATCGATCCGGCGCTCGAGCCAAAACAGGTAGAGCGGCTGCGGGCCGTGCGCGCCAAGCGCAATCCCGAGACCTGGCAAGCCGCGATCCAGGCGGTCGAAGACACGGCGCGCTCGGGAGACAATCTAATGCCTCGCATACTGGCGGCAGTGGAGGCGAGCGCCACGGTAGGCGAAATTTCAGATGCGATGCGGAAAGTGTATGGGGAGTACAAGGAAGCGGTGGTGATTTGAGCTGACATGTTTAGAGAATCTAGCTTGCTCAGGCTGAAGCGGATTGGATGTGGCATTGTCGGAGCCATGATCCTTGCCTTGGGTCTTTACTTCTCCCGCGCGGCGTACGGTTTTTCGTATCGGAACTGGTTCGGCGGTCCGGTTTTTGGACCCGTTGCGGTCGTGCTTGGAATGGTGGCACTCCTCGGGTCGGTCTTCAATTGGCCAAAGATATGGGACTCGCCGCCGGGAGATCATGCGCGAAAGAAGCGGTGAGAGCCACCCTGGGCTGGTTCAGTTTGCCGGTTTGTAGTCGCAGGCGCTGCGGCAGGCTTCGCAGTACATGAGGCCGTCGGTGCAGAGGCGCACGTCGAGTTGGGACTGGCAGTACACACAATACTTTTCGCACCAGCAATCTGCTTCAGGCCGCTCGCATTGAGCGCAGACGATGTGGCTTACGCCTGGTCTAGAGGACATGGTTGGAGTTTAGTTCGGCGCGGGCAGGGAAGGAACGTAACCGAAGTCACCCAGAAGCAGGTGTCAGGCGTCAGGTCTCAGGTCTCAGGAAGAGCAACCCCGTGCCTCAGTGCCAGGCTTGTCTTTAGATTCGGTTTTCCTGAGACCTGAGACCTGAGACCTGACGCCTGAGACCTAACACCTGAGACCTGACACCTGACACCTGACACCTGACCTGATTGCGCCTTTCCCGTCTGGATGTTAATTTAATCGGTTCCAGACTACGGCGGTCCATCCACTGTCTGACCGAGGTTTTTCTTGTCTCTAGTCGAAGCAATTCCCCTGGTTCGCAAGACTGCGCTGAACGCCGTCCATCGCCAGATGGGCGCAAAGATGGTCGAGTTTAACGGCTGGGACATGCCGGTCGAATATCCTGCGTCGATCGGATGCGGCATTGTGGCCGAGCACATGGCGGTGCGCACCGGCGTCGGCATTTTTGACGTCAGCCACATGGGAGATATCCGATTGGCCGGGCCTGAAGCGCTGGCCGCCGTGCAGCATATCTCGATGAACGACGCGTCGCGGCTGGCGCTTGGGCAGGCGCAATATTCCGCGCTGCTCTATCCGCAGGGGACATTCGTGGATGACGTGATCGTTCACCGTTTGGGCGAGGACGAGTACCTGCTCGTGATCAACGCCGGCACGCGGGAAAAGGATTTTAATTGGGTGCGCGACAATACACGGCAGTTTGACTGCAAGGTCGAGCATCTCTCCGACGACTTCACGCAGATTGCGATTCAAGGTCCGAGGGGTGTTGATGTGCTGCAAAAGCTGACCGACGCCGACCTGAGCGCGGTGAAGTTCTACTGGCTGACGCGCGGCACGGTATGCGGCCTGAAGAATATCTTGATGGGACGGACGGGTTATACCGCCGAAGACGGCTTCGAAATTTACATCCCGCCGGACGAGGAGACCAGCGCGCGGGTCTGGCACGAGATTCTGGCGGCGGGAAAAGAGTTTGGCGCTGTCCCCTGCGGTTTGGGTGCGCGCAACACGCTGCGGTTGGAAGGTAAGCTGCCGCTCTACGGACACGAAATCTCGGACACGATCAATGTGTGGGAAGCCGGGCTCGATCGTTTCTGCAAGATGGAGAAGCCGGAGTTCATCGGCCGCGCCGCGCTGGAGAAGGCGAAATCTGAGGGCGTGAAGAGAACGCTGGTCGGCCTCGCGATGGTCGATCGAGGCATCGCCCGCGACGGATACAAGGTTCTGGACGAGGGCGGGCGCGAGATCGGCTACGTTACTAGCGGTTCGCCGGCGCCGTTCTTGAAGAAAAACATTGCGCTAGCCTACGTTCCGCCCGCGCAGGCTGCGGTTGGAACGACGCTAAGAGTCGAAATCCGCGGACAGGGCGTGAAAGCGCAAGTGGTGCTTTCACCGTTTTATAAGCGTCCGAAAAGAACTTAAACCACCAGGGACACGAAGTTTCACGAAAGAAAAGCCACGAACTGCGAGCAAGGACCGAGCAGCGACAAGCGAACAGCGAATGGCGAACAGCTAACAGCGAAAAGCGAAAAGCCAGGGAGCGAGAAGCCCATATGTCTTACCCATCCGACCGCAGATATACAAAAGAACATGAATGGATCGCCGCCGACGGCACAGTCGGCATCACGCACCACGCTCAGGACTCGCTCGGCGACATTGTTTTCGTGGAGCTGCCGAAGTTGGGGACAGAGATCATCACGGGAAAACCCTTCGGCACGGTAGAGTCGGTAAAGGCCGTCTCCGACTTGTTCGCTCCGGTTTCCGGGCCCGTGACGGCCGTGAATGAAGATCTGGCCACAGCGCCTGAGCAGGTAAACAAAGATGCGCACGCCGCCTGGATGGTCAAGATCAAGATAAAGGATCCGGCCGAGTTGAATGCGCTGCTTTCGGCGGCGGACTATGAAAAGTTTGTGAGCGAAGAGGCGGCACACTGAAAGACATTGCAGAGGTCAGAGGTCAGATTGCAGAGGTGAAACGCTCGGCCGTCAGCCGCCATCGATGGGGCCAAGCTTTTCAATTCTGCAATCTGCCCTCTGACCTCTGCAATCGTTCTAGCTGCTGTTTACATCCAAAAGAAAGTTCTTATGAGATACCTGCCTAAGTCTCCTGCGGATCGCGCCGCCATGGTGAGGGCGATCGGGATCCATTCCGTGGACGATCTTTTCTCGCCGATTCCGGCTGAGTGTCGTCTGACGCGCGATCTCGCAATCCCGCGGCAAATGGCCGAGTCGGAAATCGTGGACTGGTTTAAGCAACGGGCCAAAGAAAACGGCGAAGGCTACACCAGTTTTCTCGGAGCCGGTGCTTACTTCCATTACCGGCCCGTGGTCATTGACGCGCTGGTGCAACGCGGCGAATTCCTGACCTCCTACACACCGTACCAGGCCGAGTTTGCGCAGGGCACGCTGCAGGCCATCTTCGAGTTCCAGACGATGATCTCCGAACTCACCGGCATGGACTTGGCGAATGCCTCGATGTACGACGGCTCGACGGGCGCGGCCGAGGCCGTGATGATGGCGGTGCGCGTTACCGGAAGGCATTCGGGCGTGATTGCGCGGAGCCTGCATCCCGAATATCGGGATGTGCTCCACACCTACGCGACGCACCAGGCGATTCCGCTGAGGATGGTCTCGTTCCGAGACTCGGGACAGATCGATCTCAAGGAACTCGAGACGGCAGTGGGCGACGATACGGCGTGCGTCCTGATTCAGTCGCCGAATTTCTTTGGGACGATTGAAGACGTCGAGGCGATTGCCGAGATCGCGCACAAGCGCGGAGCGCTGCTGGTCGTGTCGATCGCCGAAGCGGTGTCGCTCGGAATTGTCGAGCCGCCGCGCGCCGCCGACATCGTTGCCATGGAAGCGCAGTCGTTCGGAGTGCCGCTGGGATTCGGCGGTCCCTACTGCGGCGTGCTCGCCACCAAAGAGAAATTCGTGCGCCAGATGCCGGGCCGTCTGGTGGGTCAGGCCGTCGACAAGAACGGCAAGCGCGGCTTTGTGCTGACCCTGGCCACTCGCGAGCAGCACATCCGGCGCGAGAAGGCGACTTCGAATATTTGCACCAACCAGGCCCTGGTCGCGCTCATGGTGAACATCTTCATGACCGTGTACGGCAAGTTCGGATTGCGGGAACTGGCGAAGCAGAACCTGGCGAAGGCGGCGTACGCTGCCGATCAGTTCAGTAAACATGCCAAAGTGCTCTTCGAGGGTGCGCCGCGATTCAACGAGTTCGTGGTCGAGACCAGCGAAGATCCTTACGCCATCAACTCGCGGCTGCTGGGACACAAAATTGTCGGCGGATTTCCGCTGAAGAAGTTTTATCCCGAACTGGGCCACGCGGCTCTGTGGTGCTGCACCGAATTGACCACGCGATCCATGATCGATACCGCAGTCGGCCTCGTCGCTGAGAGCGAACGCTCGGTTCAAACTATGAAGGAAGTCGAGCAGGAGGTGGCGCGATGAAACACATGACTCGCAAAGCCACGCGTCACATCAGCCAGAATGAAGGATTGATTTTCGAGAAGTCATCACCCGGCAAAGCAGCTTATAAGTTGCCGCCGCTCGATGTTCCGGAAGTGGATACGGCGAAGTTGCTCGGCAAGCAGGAACGCAAGCATCTCGGCGATATGCCCGAAGTGAGCGAGATTGAAATCATCCGCCACTTCACCCGCCTCTCGACGTGGAATTACGCCATCGATCTCGGAATGTATCCACTGGGCTCCTGCACCATGAAGTACAACCCGCGCGTCAACGAGTTCGTCTCGCGCATCGACGGCCTCGCCAACGGGCATCCGTATCAAGCCGAAAAGATTTCGCAGGGCGCGTTGCGAATCATGAAGACGTTGAGCGATTGCCTGCTCGAAATTGCTGGCATGGATGAGATCACGCTGCAACCAGCCGCCGGCGCGCACGGCGAACTCACCGGAATGCTGATGGTGCGCGCGTATCACGAAGCAAAAGGGAACGCGCGCAAGAAGATTCTGATTCCGGACTCGGCGCACGGCACGAATCCGGCGACGGCGGCCACGGCGGGTTATGCGGTCGAAAATTTGAAATCGAACGACCGCGGCATGGTGGACGTGGCAGCGCTGGCGGCACAGATGAACGAAGACGTCGCGGCGCTGATGGTGACCAATCCGAATACGCTCGGCGTTTTCGAGCACGACATTCACCAGATCGCCGAGCTCATGCACGCCAAGGGCGGTCTGCTCTATATGGACGGCGCCAACATGAACGCGCTGGTCGGGAAGACGCGGCCCGGGGATTTTGGCGTCGATGTCATGCATCTGAACCTGCACAAAACTTTTTCGACGCCGCATGGCGGAGGCGGTCCGGGATCGGGCCCGGTGGCCGTGAAAAAAAATCTCGCGCCGTTCCTGCCCATTCCGGTCGTCATCACCAAGCCGGATGGCACGCTGGGCTTCGAATATAACCGTCCGCAGTCGGTGGGGCGAGTGCGCGCATTCTACGGGAATTTCGGGATGTTCATCCGCGCGCTCGCCTACATCTTTGCCAACGGCCCGGATGGCCTGCGGCAGACGACCGAAGACGCTGTGCTCAACGCCAATTACATCCGCAAGGGGCTCGAAGGCGTTTACGATCTGCCCTACTCGACGCCGTCCATGCATGAAGTCGTCTTCAGCGACAAGCTGCAGGCGAAGAAGGGCGTGAAGACCATCGACCTGGCCAAACGCCTGATCGATTACGGATTCCATCCCTACACGACGGCGTTCCCGCTGATCGTTCATGGCGCGCTGATGATCGAGCCGACCGAGAGCGAGCCGAAAGAAGAACTGGATCTCTTCATCGAAGCCATGAAGTCGATCGCGGAAGAAGTGGAAGAAGATCCGCAGTTCGTGCTCGACGCCCCGCACAACACGCGCATTTCCCGTCTGGATGAGACCGCGGCGGCGCGTAAGCCGGTGCTGCGCTGGAGGCCATAATCATCGGGTGGTCTGGTGATCGGGTCATCGGGCCATCTGGAGTCTAGAACACCATCTGGCAATGACGCAGGCACGACTTTTCTCTCGACCGGCCTCCTTTGATTCCCTGCCTGTTTACTCCAAAGGTATTAACCCGTGTTTATTATTTCCCCTCCCCCCGGTCTTTTGGAATCATGGAGTTAGGCGATTTTTCCTGCTAGGTCTTTGGATCTAAATGGTTTAGAGGCAAAGTCTAGATAACATTGGAGTTAATGCCATTTTTCCGGGGCGGCGTTGAGCTGGGCCCTGAAAACAAAGGAGTTACGACTTATAAGTCGTGCAAAATCTAGATTTCAAAGAACTTAGGGTCAAAATGCTCTGCAGCTACGCTGGGCCACAGATTAGTTATCATTCTAAATACCATTATAGTCCTCTGTGTCAACTGCGAATAGAGTGAGCGCGGTGGCTTGCTAGAATCACCTAGGTCCATCCCTATGCCTGACGATCCGGCCAGCTCCGCAACCGCGCGCCAAACGGCCGAAGACCATTATTACGCCGCGCTCGATCTGGTTCTCGAAGGCCGCCACGAGCAAGCGATTGAAGAGTACCGGCAGGCGGTCGAGGCCGATCCCAAATTCACAGATGCGCTGCATGGACTGAGCCGGGCGCTCCAGGACCTCAACCGCCTCGACGAAGCGATCGTTGTCGCCCAACAAATCTCGGATATCGATCCCGACGACATTCTGGCGCACACCAGCCTCTCAATCCTGTATCAGAAGAAAGGAATGGTCCCCGAGGCCGAGGCGGAAGGCAACAAGGCGCGGGTGCTAGGCTGGAAGCGGGAGTTGAAGGAGGGGAGAGGGTGACGAATTAAGAAGTGATTCCCAGCATTTGACGGAAATCACCAGTGCCCCTGGCGACCTTGCCTCGACCACCTCTGATCACTCCGCGAATGCCCCAGCGGTCGGCCTTAGTAAAGTGCTGGTTGATCAGGTTTGGATTGGCCATGACGCTGAGATTTATGAGATATTTCTCCACCTTCGCGATCTGGCTGAGGCTTGCTTTTCCTTTGCGAACAGGAGCTAACACGAAGAAGAAAATCGGAGCACCCTTTTTGCGTTGAATCAGGAACTTTTGATATTTGTTTAGCTTGTCCGGGGTGAAGACCTCTTGCTTCAGTGCTCTGGTCGCCTTGCCGACATATCCCGGCGTGTACCCCTTCCCCGCACGCCTCGCGAAAACGTAACAGCCGCGGTAGTTTGCGTATTTCCCATAGGACTGCCAGAACTTTCTGGCGTCTTCGTCCGCTATTATTCGACCGCCTCTTTCGTGAGAACGATGGACCTTCAGAGGTCCGACTACGCGAAATATGATCACCTGTCCGCCTCTCTCGGTTGAGATTGTCTCATAACGGGCGGCGTATAATGGCAGGGAAAATCGGGCAAACAGCAAAAAGCCCGGTGAGGGAAAAGAGTAGATGAAGCCCAGACTTCAGTTGTGCGTCGCCTTCCTCGTTATCCTCGGCAACTGTATTGCACTTGGGCAAGACACCGGAAATGAAAAGCAGATAGTCGAGTCATTTACGGCATACGTTCACCAACATTTTGCCAGCTACGATACAAATCGTCGAGAACGGATTACCAAGCTAGGGGGAGGGTGGGTAAAGATGTACTTCCAACCGGACCAGCGTTCGGCGGGTATCGACGTTCAGAAAACTACTTCATTGGTCAGCCCCTATGTCGGAACCTTGGAGTTCCAGTTGGTTCAACACTTCACCGCATTCCACAAAACCCGAAAGGAGGCGGAATCGGACTCCGATTTCGTTGGATCGAGAGCGGTAACTCACAGGCACACTTATGCCTACCAAGATGGAATGTGGGTGCCGAAAATCCGCAAGTACGTTGGCTACAGCGGCGATACGTATGACTGTGATGAGGTTGTAAACACCGGGGAAAACGCTGGCCAGCGAGACCTCAATGGCTGCCTCGAGGAATACGACAAACCTTAATGGATCGCCGATGTCGCGACCATGATCCGGAGGGGGCCGGGGCCACCCTTATCGTGGTGACGGAGGCTCAGTTGTCCAGGACTGTGTGGTTGATTTTCAGCAGGTAGGTCAGAAATGAAATACCTCATCGTCTACGAAAAATCAAACACGGGCTGGGGCGCGTACGCCCCCGACTTGCCTGGTCTTGGCGCTGCGGGCAAAACGCTGGACGAGGTGAAGGAACTCATCCGCGAAGCGGTTGAGTTTCACTTGGAGGACATGCGCGTGCACGGCAATCCCATTCCTGCGCCCAGCGCGATGACCGAATACATCACTATCTGAGCGGCTGGTAGACACTACATCCCAGAACTGGGATAATGTCCCCTCAGGGGCTAAAGCCCGCATTTTTCCTGGTCCTGAACGGCGCGGCTGAACAGTCTGCGGAAAAAGTCGCTGATTTTATTTGCGCGGCTTTTCGAACGTTCATTTTTCGCTGCGGATCGTGTTTTTGACTTCTCCCGGGCTATCTCGCCCGGCCATTTTGCCTCCTCGAAACACACTTCTCCCCGCGCTTACACCGCGGGAATCAGTTTCGCCATCCGCACCAAGTTGGCCGCGGTCGCCACGAAACGGAAAAACCAATCCACTTTCCGCGCGCCGCGCAGTTTCACTTTCCGCAGAATGCTGTGCAGCTTGCCCCAGCCAAACACGTTCTCGATGCGCTTGCGTTTCTTCTGGCTGATGGCAAAGCCGGGATCGCTCCGCTCCGCTTCGGTCAGCCAGTTCGGCCAGTGCGGATTCGGTTCATACTCGGCCACGTGAGGCGTAATGTTGCGCCGCCGCAACTCCGCGATAAACTTTTCCTCCTGATACAGCGTGTCCGCTCCCAGCGTGATGACGGGCGTTTGCGCGTTCACTCGTTCTGCGCTGCGGCCCATGGCGTCCAGCATCTGCAGCGCCGCTTCCCGCTCCGCCGTCGTGCTCGACGGCGTGGCGCGGGCCGCCACCACCAGCCCCTTGCGGTTCTCGATCACCCCATGCCCCAGATAACTCGGCTTGGCCTCACCCGCCGTGCTCTTCTTATACAGCCGCGCGTCCGGGTCGGTCGTCGAAACGTGCGTGTCGCGCAGCAACTTCTTGCCGCCCGCGCCCGTGCCCGCCGCCGGCGGCGGAAGCTTGGGCACAAAACTCCGTCGACTCGCCCACGCCTCGATCAACGTCCCATCCACCGTGAAGTGTTCTTCGCTCAGCAGACCGTGTGCGCGTGCCTGCTCCAACACCGCGCCCAGCAAGCGTTCGGAAACTTCGCCTTGCATCATCCGCTCCCGGTTCTTGGTGAACACCGTCACATCCCAAACCTCATCGTCCGGGTTCAAGCCCACGAACCAGCGGTACAACAGGTTGTAGTTCATCTGCTCCATCAGCTGGCGCTCGCTGCGCAGGGAATACAGAACCTGCAGCAAGAGCGCCCGCAACAGCTTCTCCGGAGGAATCGACGGACGCCCCCGCCGCGCGTACAGCGCCTGGAAATGCGCCCATAAGTCCTGCAGCGCCCGATCCATCATGGCGCGAATCCGCCGCAACGGATGATCCGCCGGTATCCGCTCTTCCGGGTTGAGATAACTGAACACCGCTCCTTGCTGCTCGTCGTTTCCACGCATACTACGTACATATCAAATCGCCCTGTGGAAACACCCGTATCTTTTCATGCACACAGAATATTTCCGCAGACTGTGAAGCCGTGCCCTACCCACGACCAGTTCGTGAAACCTGCTCTACGAGGCACGATATGGCAAACGGTCGAAATAGCGAATCCGTAGTGCGAAGTTCAGGAAACGTGTTTGCCGATCTTGGGCTGCGCGACGCCGGCGAGAAGCAGACAAAAGTGCGTCTGGCGGTTGCGATTCAGCAGATCATTCAGGCGCGGCGATTGTCGCAAACCGCAGCGGCGCGGCTGTTAGACATTAATCAGCCGAAAATTTCCGCGCTCGTTAACTACCATCTGGACGGTTTTTCCGTCGAGCGCCTGCTGCATTTCCTCAATGCTCTGGATCGCGATGTCGAGATCGTGATCCGCAAGAAGCCGCGGTCGCGCAAGGCGGCTCGGATCGTGGTGACGGAAGCTCAGTTGTCCAGCGTGGTGTAGTCGGCGCCCAGCCCCTCAAGGGGCATCTGCTTTCGAAGACCTTGCGGTATCGCTAAAGCGATATCCTGATACGAAGCCCGACCTTCTCCGCGCTCTCCGCGGCCTCTGCGGTTAGAATTGGGCCATGCGAGAAGTCGTTCTGGTTTCTTCCGTCCGCACTCCGGTGGGGCGCGCGTTTAAAGGGACGCTGCGGGCTACGCGTCCTGATGAACTGGCTGCCGTTGCCATCAAGGGCGCGCTCGATCGCGTGCCGCAGCTTGATCCCAGGGAAATTGAAGACGTCATCCTGGGCTGCGCCATGCCTGAGGCCGAGCAGGGGATGAACGTGGCCCGCATCGCGTCGCTGCGCGCGGGGCTGCCGGTCGAGGTGTCGGCGGTGACCATCAATCGCTTCTGCTCGTCCGGATTGCAGGCGATTGCCATGGCGGCCGAGCGCATCATGAGCGGCGGCGCCGAAGCGATCGTGGCGGGCGGGACGGAATCGATGTCGATGATCCCCATGGGCGGCAACAAGATTTCGCCCAACCCGTGGCTGGTGGATCATTATCCGGATGCGTATCTCACGATGGGCCTGACGGCGGAGCGGGTCGCGGCGCGCTTTGGCATTACGCGCGACGAGTGCGACCAGTTTTCGCTGCGCAGCCATCGGAAAGCGCTGGCGGCAATCGCGGCGGGCAAGTTCGAGGATGAGATTGTAGCGGTGCCGGTGAGCTTAACTACGCCCAATGGGTCGAAGCCGAAGCGGCAGGAAATTTCGTTCAAAGTGGACGAGGGCCCGCGCGCCGATACTTCAATCGAGGCTCTGGGCGCGCTCAAGGCCGCGTTTCACGTGAAGGGCGTGACCACGGCGGGGAATTCTTCGCAGATGTCGGATGGCGCGGCGGCGGCCGTGGTGATGTCGGCCGAGCGCGCGAAGGCCCTGGGCATCGCCCCGCTGGCGCGCTACGTCGCGTTCGCGACCGCCGGATACAAGCCGGAAGAGATGGGCTTGGGGCCGGTGTTTGCCATTCCGAAGGCGCTGAAGTTGGCGGGGTTGAAGCTCTCGGATATTGACGTGATGGAACTGAACGAGGCGTTTGCGGCGCAGTCGCTGGCGGTGATTCGGGAAGCTGGGCTTGATCTTGATCGCGTGAATCCGAACGGAGGCGCGATTGCGCTGGGCCATCCGCTGGGATGCACGGGAGCGAAGCTGACGGCCAGCATCATTCGTGAACTGAAACGCCGCCATGGCCGCTACGGGATGGTGACGATGTGCGTCGGCGGAGGCATGGGCGCGGCAGGGATTTTTGAAAACCTGGGCTAGGCGGCTTTCTTAGTAACTCCCGTGGTTGAGAAAGAGCTTGAACCACCAAGGACACGAAGGTACACGAAGGAAAACCGAACAATTGTTTTGTGATGCACTTCCTTGCGCGGGGCTCTCCGTAAGAGCAATAACGTGGTCATGGCTACTGTTGCGATTAACCGAAACACTATCCAGGAAATCAGTCATGCCGTGATTACGGCTGCTATGCGGGTCCATTCGGCACTTGGGCCGGGGCTTCTTGAAAGCGCGTACGCAGCTTGTTTGCAGCATGAGCTCAGGAAGGCGGGATTCAGGTCGGATGCGCAAGTTGGGTTGCCTGTGGTCTACGATGGCGTCAAATTGGATATCGGCTACCGGATCGATCTATTGGTTGAGGACCTGGTTATCGTCGAACTGAAATCCGTGGACGCGATTGCACCTATTCATCAAGCGCAAATCATTTCGTACTTGAAACTCAGTGGACGCTCGCTCGGACTTCTCATAAACTTCAATGTTACCCACCTGAAAGATGGCATCAGACGATTTGTAAACGGCACCGGGTGGAAGTAAAGGCATTAACCACAAAGGACACGAAGGTACACGAAGGAATTCCTTTGGTTTTCTCCTTCGTGAACCTTCGTGCCCTTGGTGGTTGACGCTTTTGGTTGCGTTCCGAGGATACTAACGATGGCCACCACAGGGATCCCGAAAACCAAGATTTCCGGCGGAAGCTTTCTGCTGGAAGAGCGGCTGACTGCCGATGTTTTCACGCCGGAAGATTTTTCAGAACAGCAACTTATGATCGGGCAGACGACCGAAGAGTTTGCGATCAACGAGATTCTGCCGCAGGCCGAGAAGATCGAGCACAAGGATTTCTCGATTTCGCGCGACCTGCTGAAAAAAGCCGGCGACCTCGGCCTCAGCGGAGTTGAGATTCCCGAGGCTTACGGCGGCCTGGAAATGGACAAAGTCACCGCCGCCATCATCGCCGACCACATCGCCAAGTACGCCGGATTTGCCACCACTTGGGGCGCGCATAGCGGCATCGGCTTGTTGCCTATCGTTTATTTCGGCAGCGAAGAGCAGAAGAAAAAATATTTGCCGCGGCTGGCCACGGGAGAAATTGTTGGCGCGTACGCTTTGTCGGAAGCGACTTCCGGCTCCGACGCCCTCAATTGCCGCGCCCACGCCGTGCTTTCGCCGGACGGAAAACATTACATCCTCAACGGCGAGAAGATGTGGATCACCAATGCGGGCTTTGCCGACCTGTTTACGGTGTTCGCGAAAATTGATGGCGAGAAGTTTTCGGCGTTCCTGATCGAAAGAAATTTTCCCGGATTTTCCGTCGGCGCCGAAGAACACAAAATGGGTATCCGCGGATCTTCCACTTGCCCCATCATTCTGAATGACTGCGAAGTGCCGGTCGAGAATCTGCTCGGCGAGATTGGCAAAGGGGCGACCATCGCATTCAACATCCTCAATATCGGGCGCTTCAAACTCGGCGCCATGTGCGTCGGCGGGGCCCGAGTTTCGATCGAGAGCGCTGTGGCCTACGCCAAGCAGCGCAAGGCGTTCGGCAAGACGATCGGCGAATTCGGCTTGGTGCGCGAAAAGATTGCGAACATGGCGACCCTGATCTATGTCGGCGAGTCCCTGGTCTATCGCACGGTCGGGATGATGGACGCGCTGCTCTCGGAAATCGACTCCGCGAGCCCCGACGCCGCCAAACAGCAGCGCAAGGCGATAGAGGAATACGCGGTCGAGTGCTCGATCCTCAAAGTCTGGGGCTCGGAGATGGTCGATTATGTGGTCGACGAGTCGCTGCAGATCTTTGCCGGCTACGGTTTCGTGGAAGAGTATCCGGCGGAACGGGCTTACCGCGATGCTCGCATCAATCGCATTTTCGAGGGCACGAACGAGATCAATCGGCTGATCATCACGGGATTCCTGCTGAAGCGGGCGATGAGCGGCCAGTTGCCGCTGATGCCGGCGATCAAGAAGTTGATGGACGAAGTGCTGAGCGGCCCGTCTGCCGGCGAGGAGATCGAGGGTCCGCTGGCGCTATCCGAAGAGCGCAAGTTGGTCGCGCAGGCGAAGAAGCTGGGCCTGTTCGTCGCCGGAGCGGCCACGCAGAAATATATGCAGGCGATCCAGGACCAGCAGGAAGTGATGGGTGCGATCGCCGATATGACGATCGAAATTTATGCCATGGAATCGGCGGTGCTGCGCGCGCAGAAGATGGTTGAGCAAAGAGGAGAAGCGTCGGCGGCGCTGCCGATTGCGATGACGCGAGTGTATCTGACGCAAGCGCTGGAAAAGGTCGAGGCGGCGGCAAAGAAAGTCATTGCCGATGTGGCGGAAGGCGACATGCTGCGCACCCAGTTGGCGATCATGCGGCGGTTGTCCAAGCACGAGCCGTTCAACACGATTGCGCTGCGCCAGCAGATTGCGCAGAAGACGATTGAGGCAGGGAAGTACCGGCTGGCGTAAGCGCCATTAGTGCGAGTTTCTCCAGTTACAGCTCCTTGGGAGCGAACCATCTCGCGACGGATGCAGAGCGCGTCCCTAGATCCAGAACCGGCGCGGGATCACGGCAATCGCTGCGGTGACACTTCGGCCGGCGAGTACGAAAACGCTGGCCCCCGAAGTCAGAAGCGCAAAGCCATTTGCGACAGCGGTGGTGATGGAAGAACGTCATATAAGGGCTGCACCGGCTTCACCTCCGGATCCTCCTCGGCCACCGAGATGGCGAGAATGCGAATCTTGTTGTTCTCCGGCAGCTTGATGGTTCTTGCGCCGGCAGGCAGGTCGATGGGATATGCGAAGAGATAGGAGTAGCGGTAGGGCACGTTCTCGCCCGCGGCGTTGTGGTGGTGCGAGCAGTACCACGCCAACTCCGCACGCTTGATGTAGCCGGGCTTGATGCCGGTCATCTCTCCGTAGTTATCCTTTGAGGTGTCTTTCGAGCTCCATTGCCGATCGTCCCATTGTCCGATGAACCCAGCCCAGTCTTCGACATTCAGCGAGAGTTTGGTGTTACCGGCCTCGAAGGCCGCTTCCTGGTCGCCATCGGCCGCCGCTGCCAGGATGTATGCGCGGTTGTAGCGGCCCTCCGGCAGAGCGATCGTTTGTCCCTTGGCGGCGACTGCATTAGGAGAATCGGTCTTGGCCACGGCGAGTCGAAACTGCACATCGTTGAACGTAATTTGTTCGGGCAGCATCTCCGCTGGCAAAGCATTGCCTTTGCCGTCGAATCCGCCCGCCGATGGCGTCCCGTCGGTGCTGGCGGTCGCGAGGTCATAATGCAGGACAACCGGCGCGGAACGAACGCGTGCAACCCTGCGGGTCGAGGCGGCCAGCTTTACGGCGAACGTGCGCGGCTGATATGCACTGAATGACGTTACCAGCGCCCCATAGGCCACGGTCGCCGGTCCAACCGGCTGCTCCTGCCCGTTCACTTCGCGCGCCGCCGTGATCGGGGCCGCGAAAGACACGCGGACGCCGGGCTGCGGCTTGCCATCGAGTTCAACCAGACGCACGATCACTTCATCGCTCTGCTCGGCTTTTTTCAGAGCCAGCACTCGAATCCGAGGATTGCCGACCTTCAGCAAAGAAAACTCCCGGCCCAGCGCGCCTGCATGTTTTGAAGTTTCGAAGGCGACGAGCGGATCGTTGAGGCGTTGTCCCTGCCAGTCGGTTTCCGCGTGGCGCCAGTCGCCGGCGTGCCCGGCAATGCCGAAAATAAATTCATGGTGTCCGGTGTCCTGCGTACCCTGGTCGGCAAAACCGCCGCGCGTGCCGGGAGTGCGAATCAAGGTGAGCCGGATGGTATGATCGTTCGGCTTGTCGGATCCGTTCTTGCAATCGGTGAGGATGGTCGCGCCGAACTCACCGCTCATATCGGTCACGTCGATCCACTGGTGCGAGGGCACTTCAAACTTCTTCGGCTGCGCCGTGGGACGCTCGATCGTGCCGATGTCCCAGTTATAGGTGGCCATTTGATTCGAAGCGGCCAGCGGGAAAGTCGCTTTCAGATTTGATTCTCGCGTAGTCCAATCGACTGCGTTTCCGAACTCGACCCGCTTGCCCGCGTCGCCCGCTGAAAGGCGGATCGTCTGGACAAACGTGGATCCCGCAGTTTGACGCGAAACTTCCACGGCCACGCGCGCCGGGCCGTTTTCGACGACTCGAACCCGCGCTGGACCGCCGACGTATGCCTTGGGCTCCGCCTGTTCCTGGTCCCAGTCCATGTTCCAGGCCGGCCACTGTTCGGGGTTGTCATACGAGATCGCCAGGCGCGCTGGAGCCGACAGAAGTTCCTTGCCGATTGACTTATCGCCGGTTGACTTATCGCCGATTGACTTATAGAAGATGCTGGCGACGTCGCCTTCCGCGTTCAGCTTCACGCGGTAGTAGCGATTTTCGAGCGAATCTTCCGACACGGCCAGCGTTGACGCAGCGGTCGCGGCGGCGCCGGGCTGCACGTCGTAAACTGCGTAGCCAACGGAAGGCACGCGCGCCAGGAACAGCACCTTGCCGTTTGAAATCTGCGCCGGAACTTCCTTGCCGTCCGGACCCGTCACGCGCACCACACTCGGCGTGCCGCCCGGGAAGTTGAGGCGGGCTTCCACCACATCTTCGCGGGCGACGTTCAGCGGATTGAAAACCACAATCGGCACGCCCTTAGCCTCTGTGTTCAGCTCTGCGGCAACGGCTTCCGTCGCGTTATTCAGCACGCCCGCGAACTGGTTCAGCGCGATCACGTCGTCGTTCCAGGCGAACTCGTACGACTTGGGAGTTGCGGTTCCGGCGGCGATGTCGTGGAAATGGCCGCCCATCACCAGCGTCCAGGCATCGTTCAGCCGCTGCAACGGATACGGCCGCGCCCCCAGCCATTCCGCGGCAATCGAAGCCTTCTCTGCTGCATCCGCCAGCAACTCTTCTTTCCGCAGCCAGCGCTTCTGGTAGGCCTGCGAAGTCAGCGAACCGGCCGAATGATTGGTCAGCTCCATTTCTCCGGTGTAGCGGGGAAGTCCCGCAGCTTCGGCGGGCGTGATATCGAGGAACATCTGATCCGAGGCGGCGGAGATCACGCGCACTGGGCCGTCGCCGACCTTCACCGGCGGCCATTCCGGGTGCGGCTGCCCTTCCGGGAAGAATTCACCCGGCGGCGGCAGGCTCGCCATCCCTTTGGTGACGATCGCCTCCAGCCGTTTCACGGAATCTTCATCCGGGGCCCCGCCAATGTCTCCCGTGCCGTAGTAGTGATAGTCGGTGTACACGCCGCTGACCTTGCCATTCTGTTCTACTCGAGCAGCCCAATCGTTCTGGTAACGCTCCTGCTCCCGATCCGTTTCGACTTTGGCCATGCCTCTCTCTTCTGCACGCAGCGCGTAATATTCCTGGAGGTCCTTCGGATCGAGCGCTTGATTGCTGTCCTCGAGCTGGCGCAGTTTCTGTTGCAGCGGCAGGAATTTATTCCGAATCTCTTCGAGCGCGGCATTCGGAGGAAACGGAGGAAATGGCTTGCTCAAATCGGTGTCGATGCCGCCGCTGTAGCTGCCGGGGTTGAGTCCTGCCAGCACACTCTCGCCATCCGGCCCGACCCAGACGCCCACGTTGAATGGCGTGCCTTCTGGTGTCCGTTCTCGCGATTCCGGACCTCCGCCGGGAGCGGAAGATCCCCATACCAGTTTTTGCGTCGAAAATCCTTTCACGCCGGAGTGCGCAAGAATAGTGGGAAGCGATGCCGGAAATCCGAAGCAGTCGGGCAGCATATATTCCGCGCTGGCTTTGCCGAACTCTTTGCGGAACCAATTGTTCCCGTAAAGGATTTGCCGGATGATGGTCTCAGCGCTGGGCGCATTCACGTCGCCCTCTTCCATGGACGAGCCCGCCGGGAACCACCTGCCCTCGTCCACGTACTTCTTCAGCTTCGCGTAATCGGCCGGAAAATACTCCTTCATCAAGCGGTAACGGTTGGCGCCGCTGAAATTGAAAATATAGTGAGGATATTTGTCGAACAGCTTGAAGTTGTCCTCCATGGTCTTGCGAATATATTCGTCGATGACCTGCGGATATTCCCATCGCCATTCGGTATCGAGGTGGGCGTAACCGGTCACGTAAAGAGTGGGCTGCTTGGTTAAGTCGGGTTTTTCTTTGGTTTGAGCCTGGGCTCCGCTCAACCCGAGACAAGCTAGTAGAACGGCAATCGAAATTGTGCAGAATCGTCGCATCGAAACCCTCCCAAGGTCGTTTGGAAACTCGCGTAGGCGTCTAAACCGAAAACTACTGCGAGTCGCGGCCAGTTCAACGGCGGTTGCCCTGGCTTGGCTCTCGCGGGTTCTGGCGTCCCGCGAGAATTATAGGCTACGCTTTCACATGACGAACGTCGCGAAATTCATCGACTGGAGAATTCCGCAGTCCACAGTGTAGAGTTACCGCGAAAGGCCTAAGAGAACAAAATGAATAAAACATCCGCCTGCCTCGTTTGCTTCGCCTTGTTCCTCGCGGGCGCAAGTCCGCTCGCAGCACAATCTTTTTCGTCTACCGTGGTGCTGAGTGAGCCTGGGTTTCCCTCCGCCGATTCGGCAGGGCCGCCCGTGGGCGTACTGGAAGCGGCGCTGCCGGGGGCACGGTTCGTCTCCGCTGAGCAACTTGGGGCGCAACTTGAAGCCGCGTCCGCCAAACTGCTGGTGTTGCCTTATGGGTCGGCATTTCCGGAGGCTGCGTGGGAGCCGATTTTTCAGTTTCTACAGCGCGGAGGAAATCTGCTGGTGCTGGGCGGGCGGCCTTTCACTCGCGCCGCTTACCGCGATGCTGGCGGATGGAAGCTGCGAGACTATAGCGTGCGATTCACGCGGCCGCTGATGATCGATCAGTATCAAGAGACGCCGGCTTCCGATGGCCTGGACTTCCAGACAAATTCCGAGTTGACATTGCAATTGCCGCGCTTCTCGTGGAAACGCGCCTTCAGTCCCGTGATCCGTCTGAGCGCAGTGGACCTTTATCACCGGGGTGGGGCGGCGGGGTCGATTGATGCGCGGTTGGACGCGCTGGCGTGGGGCGTGCGCGACGGCCGCAAGATGGCTGCGCCTGCAATTCAGGTGGATCATTTGCGAAATGGGTTTGAGGGCGGACGCTGGATTTTTCTGAATGCCGAACTTGCGCCGGATTTCTACAGCAACGGCGGCGCCGCGAAAACGATTGCGGCTTTGGCGGACCGGGCGCTGCAGGGAAGTCTGGAATTCACCGTGCGTCCCACGCTGCCGCTGTACCTGCCCGGAGAACCGGTGCAGCTCGACGTTCTTTATCACGCGGCGGTGCCATCGTCCGCACCTGTTTCGGTGCGGGTGAAGACGTATGCGGAGGGAGAGGCGCAAAACGCTTCGGTGACAAATGTCAGTTTGCCCGTTGACGACTCTGTGGTTTTGTCCGCGCCGGCGACTAAGGGCCTGCATGTGATCGAGGCGGAATTGCTCGAAGGCGGCAAGCTTCGCGCCACCTACCACTCCGGATTCTGGATTCGCGATGAAAAGTATCTGACTTCCGGGCCGCGAATGACGGTGAATAAGGACTATTTCGAGATCGACGGCCAGCCGCTGGCGGTGATCGGAACAACCTACATGTCCAGCGAAGTGCAGCGCCTTTATTTCGAGCACCCGAACGTGGTTGTCTGGAACCAGGATATGGCACAGATCCACGCCGCCGGCCTCAACATGATCCGCACCGGCTGGTGGACGGGTTGGGACAAATTCTGCGATGAGAACGGACAGCCTTACGAGCGCACTCTCCGGACGATCGAAGCGTATCTGATGACGGCGCGCCGGAATGGGCTGCCGGTGCAGTTCACTTTTTTCGCGTTCCTGCCGGAAGTGCTGGGTGGAACGAATGCCTTTCTTGACCCGGAAGCGGTGCGCAAGCAGCAAACGCTGGTGGGCTCCGTGGTGGCGCGCTTCCATGATGTTCCGTGGCTGGCCTGGGACTTCATCAATGAGCCGAGCATTTCGCAGCCGCTGTGGACGGCGCTCCCCAATCATGACTCCGTGGAATTGCAAAAGTGGAACGAGTGGCTCAACCGGCGCTACCCCGACCGGGCCGCGCTGGCTGCGGCGTGGAACGTCCCTGCCAGTGCGGTCAGCGGCGTGGTCCCGGTTCCGGAAGACATCGAATTTACGCCAAGGGGAATGTATGTTGGCCACAATTCGCTGAAGACCTACGACTTCTACGTGTTCTCACAAGAAGTGTTCGCGCATTGGGTGCATGACCTGCGTGAGCTGGTCCGCAGTACGGGATCGCAGCAGTTGGTGACGGTGGGTCAGGACGAGGGCGGCATCCAGGATCGGCTTTCGCCGGCGTATTGGGGAGAGCAAGTCAGCTTCACCACCAATCACTCGTGGTGGCAGGTGGACTACTCGCTGTGGGATTCGCTGTTTGCCAAGCAACCCGGCCAAACTTTGTTGATTCAGGAGACCGGATTGCAGCGGGAATTGAATTTGGATGAAACCGAGCGCCGGACGCCGGAGAATGAAGCTGCGCTTTTGGAACGTAAGATTGCTTCGTCGTTCATTCAGGGGTCTGGAGCCATTGAGTGGCTTTGGAACACCAACTCCTACATGACGGAAAGCAATGAGACTCCTATCGGGGCGATCCGCTCCGACGCCACGGAAAAGCCCGAAGCGACGTTGCTGCGCAACTACGCCGCGTTCTCCAAGGCGCTGAGCCCCCATTTGCGCAATCCGCAACCGCCTTCGATTGCCATTGTTACCTCGCAGGCGGCGCAATTTTCCGTCATTGCAGATTTGCAACTGGAGGCGCAACAAAAGGCCGTGCGGGCGTTGGCCTACAACGACCACTTGACCGCTTACGCCATCGCGGAAAACCAGATTGAGAAGCTGGGCATGCCGAAGCTGGCGATTCTGCCTTCGGCGCAGGCGTTGACCGGCAAAGCCTGGCGCGCCTTGCTCAACTACGCCAACGATGGCGGAAACTTGTTGATTACCGGGCCGGTGGAGCGCGATGAGCACTGGCACACGGCGGCTCGCGCCGAGGACTTGAAGTTGGGCGCAAAGACAAAGATAAGGACCGAGCCGCTGGTAATTCACAACGCTACGGTGCAGCTTGGCGACCGTGTGCTCCAGCTTTCCTTCAGCCAGCAGAAACAAGCTTGGCTGGATATGCTGCGCTTCGACGATGGTTCCACCTTCAAGGAAATCTCTTATGGGAAGGGGCGCATCTTCTGGGCCGCCTACCCCGTCGAATTGGCGGAGGGCAGTGACGCGGCCGCCGGCCTTTACAGTTACGTAGCGGCGAAAGTTGGGATCGCTCCTTTGTATGACATGCCGGCGCCCATTTCTCCGGGCGTGCTGGTGTATCCGGTCGTGCTGGAAGATTCCGTCCTGTATGTGATGGAGTCCGACAGCGCCGACGACACGAATATCGATCTTCAAGACAAACTCACGGGAACAAGCATAACCCTGCGGCTTCCTGCTCAACACGCCGCGCTCGCATTGGTTGGGAAGCAGGCGAAGGCGGCCGTCGCCAAGTATGGTTATTAAGGATCGGTTGACTCTATTCGATGCCCAGTCGTTTCTGGATTTGCTCCAGCGGCACGCCTTTCGTTTCCGGAACCCACAGTTTCACCCAAATAAGTTGAAGCACCATCATGAAAGCGAAGAACGAGAAGAAGTAACCGGGCGGGAAGGCCTTAGCTATCTTCGGGAAGAAGGTTATAAGTAAAGCGGCGAAGGTCCAGTGCGTGAAACAGCCCAGGGTCTGCCCTTCCGCGCGCTGCCGGTTGGGAAATATCTCGGAGATGAAAACCCAGATAACCGCTCCTTGACCGATGGCGTGCGCGGCGATAAAGGCGAAGATACAAACCGGCACGATCGCGTAATGCTCCGTAAAGAAGGCCCAGGCAACCAGGCCGAGTGAGGCGATGTAGCCGAACGAGCCAATAAACAGAAGCGTGCGGCGGCCCAGCCGGTCGATGAGCCAGAGGCCGATAAAGGTGAAGATGAGATTGGTGACGCCGATGCCGATGGACTGGAGCAGCGCCGCTTTCGCGCCCAGACCGGTAAGTTCAAATATGCGCGGAGCGAAGTAGAGAATCGCATTGATGCCGGAAAGCTGGTTGAAGAATGCAATGAAGATGACCAGCAGGATCGGTTTGCGCAGACGGCGTGTCCAGAAATGCCCCGGCGATGCTTTCTCCGAGGACGCTGCGACGATCTCGTTCGCCTCGGCCTCGATCTCCGCCTTGGAGGCGTCCGGCTGAATGCGTTGCAGGACCTTCACGCCGCTTGCGTAATCGCTCTTTCTGCTCAGAAGCCAGCGCGGGCTTTCGGGAAGGCCGAAGCAGAGGAGCGCGTAGAGAAGCGAGGGGAACGCGGCCACACCCAGCATCCAGCGCCAGGCATTCTCGCCGATGCCTGCCAGCAGCGCGTTGGATACGTAAGCCATCAGGATTCCAAAAACAATGTTGAACTGAAACATGCCGGCAAGCCGTCCGCGGTGCTTAGGCGGCGCAATTTCCGAGATGTACAGCGGTGCCGCCACGGTCGAGATGCCGATGCCCAGGCCGCCGATGACACGCGCCGCGATGAATAAAAAAACATTGGTCGCCAAACCCGACCCGACCGCGCCCACAAAGTAAAAGACGCCGATCCAGAGCAGCGTGGCTTTGCGTCCGAATCGGTCGGCGGGCCAGCCGCCGGCGAGCGCTCCCACGACGGTGCCGTAGAGGGCTGAAGCCATGGCAATCCCGTGTACTCCGGGACTCAGCCCCCAAAGCGACTGAATTGTTTTTTCTGCGCCGGAGATGACCACCGTATCAAAACCGAAAAGGAACCCGGCCAGTGCGGACGTAAGCGACCAGAAGAAGACGCGACGATTCATACAGGGATGCAGCCGATGCTAACACTGAACATTGGCATCTGTCTCGAAACCTGCGTTGATTAGATGGCCCCTCCGCTGATACAACCATGCAGTGGGTGCCTTCGAGTCGCTCTGCCTCTGGTTTTGACTTTCCCTATTGCTCGCGGCTCCGAGAAGTTACGCCATGACTGTTCTCGCCGCCACCACGGGATCGACCCGCAGCGTGAGTCCATCGACCTGGCGCACGACGACGCGTTCTCCGGCGGGAACGGGGACCGTGGAGATGGCGTCCCAAAGCTCGCCGTGCACGAAAACTTTTCCGGCAGGAGCCAGCGTGCTTTGCGCAACTCCGATTTCGCCGATCAATCCTTGTTTGCCGGTGACAATCTTGTTGCGGCGCGCGCGCACGGCGATGCTCATCAGGAAAGCCGTGATAAGTCCGAGCGGGATGCTGACGGAGAGCGCGGTCACCAGGCGCACGCGCATTTCGGGGATGGGCGCATCGACCAAAAACAGCCCGCCCAGCGTCAACAGGACAATTCCGCCAGTGGTGAGCACGCCGTGACTGGCGAACTTGGCTTCGGCGGCGAACAGCGCAAAGGCGCCAATGATCATCGCGATCGCAGCGAAGCGCACAGGCATCAGGTTCAACGCGAACGCCGCCAGAAGGATGAAGACCACGCCCACGGTTCCGGGGATGACCGCTCCGGGATGGTTGAATTCCGCATACAGCGCGAGCGCGCCGATCGACATCAGGATGAACGCGATGTTCGGGTCCATGATGTAGGTGAGGAGCCGCTGCTTGAGCGTCATCCGATAGTCGCGCACAGGTTGGCCGGTCAGGCTGAGCGTGACGGTCGCGCCGTTAAATCGCTTGAAGCTCTTGCCGTTCAGTTGGTGGAACAGGTCCTGCTCGTTCGGCGCGATATACTCGATCAGCTTTTTGTCGAGCGCCTCCTGTTCGGTGAAGGACTTCGACTCGCGCACGGCGCTCTCCGCCAGCTCGACGTTGCGGCCGCGCTTGGCAACGACGGAGCGCATCAGGGCTGCGGCGTCGTTCTCCATTTTCTGCTTCATCACGTCGTCCATCTTTTCGCCGCCCAGAGTAACGGGATGCGCCGCGCCGGTATTGGTTCCCGGCGCCATCGCGGCAACGTCCGCGCATTCGAGGATGAAGAAGCCAGCCGATGCGGCGCGGCTGCCGCTGGGCGTCACGTAGATAATGACTGGCACCGGCGAGGCCACGATTTTTTCGATGATGTCGCGCGTCGAATCGACGAGTCCGCCCGGAGTGTTCATCTCGATCAGGACGGCTTGATCGTGGTTAGCGGCCGCCACATCGAGCGCGCGGCCAATGTATTCCGCGGTGACGGGCTGGATGGCGTCGTTCACCGCGATCCTCAAGACGTTGGCGGAACAAGAGGCAGCGAGAGCAAGCGTCGTCAGGAACGCAAATAATAAACGTGGCAAGCGCTTGCTCGCGAGGCCTGAGACCTGAGACCCGAGACCTGGCACCTGACAACTGAGAACTGAGAACCGGGAACTGAGAACTGCTCTGAACGGCTTCATGGTTGTGGCAGCGGCTGCGCTTTCTCCGCGAGCTTGGCTGCTAGGATGCGCTTCAGATCCTGGCCCGCGGAATTGCCGGGCTCCAGTTGCAGCGCCCGATCAATGTTCTGGGCGGCTGCTTCCATTCTATTTTCTCTCAAATCGAGGCGCGCAAGAACCAGATAAGCATCCGCCGACTCGCGAATGCGGAGTGCGGCCTCGGCTTGGGAGCGGGCTTCGCGGGCGTCGCCGCGAGCGTCGTAATCTTCGGCAAGGGCTATGAGGGGCGCGGCGCTCGACGGATCGACCGCAGCGGCATGATGGAACTCGGCCTCCGCTTCGGCGGCGAATCCGTGCGCCAGGAGTTCTTTGCCGAGTTCGAAGTGAAAGCGCGCGTGGGCGCGGGGATCGGATCGGGCAAATTGCTGCTCGGCCCAGCCTCCCATTTGCGTGGTCATCTGGCGGAAGGCGTTCTCTTCGTAGTTGCGCTTGATGCGCTCGAGTGGCGCCTTCGACGTCGCGCTGCTCGGAACGATAGCGCCACCGCCAGCCGGCGGCGTCAGCGAGTCGAGCAACATTTTCGCCTCGGCGTCGTTCGGGCGACGATCGAGCGCCGTGTGCAGTTCGCGTGCCGCGCCAGCGTGATCGCCAACCAGGTTGAGAGCCACTCCCAGGTTGAAGTGATAGTCAGCGTCGCTCGGATCGTTCTGAATCGCTCGCTCGAAATAGTCGGCAGCCGTCTTTGGAGTGTGGCCGCGGCGCTCGGCGACCACCCCAAGGTTGTTATAAACCTCGGCCAACGGCAGGCGCGCGGCTACGAACTCAAACGCGCTTTCGGATTTCGCGAAGTCTCCATGCGCGTAGGCGGCGAGACCGAGATAGAAATTTGCCTCGCGCGCGACCGCTGAAGACGGCTGAACTTCTTCCAGGGCGGCGATCGCCGGTTCGTAGGCGCGCTGCGCGTAGTAAGTCTTACCCAGTCCCAGCCAGGCCTCGGCATAATCCGGATTGAGGCGGACCGCCTCGCGATAGTGCTGCACTTTTTCGTCGGCAGTAGTGGCCAACACGCCGCGAATGTAATTCTCCAGAGCGTCCAGGCGCGCGGGAGCAACGCTCGCGATGTACTTGTCCTTGGGCATGGAGAAGTCGGCGCGGATCAGGCGAAGCAAATCCCAAGCCAGTGCGGTTTGCAGGTTGCCGAGATCGGCCAGTTGCCCGGACTCTGTGACCTCCGGTAAGAGTTTCTGAGCCCTCATGTCGAGCAACTGGGCGATTGCAGTCAGCCGCGCGCCATCATACTTATAAGAGCCGAGCACGGCGTAATCGACGTCCATCTGCTCGGCGAGCCGGTAGAGGGTCGCGCGTGAAGGATAAACGCCGGCCGGAACGCCCTGGCGGTCGTAGGCCCGAAGCCGCTCATCTCGGCTGGCCACGTAGAGAACCGGAGAATTGAGTTGCTCGTGGAAAGTTTCGGGAAAGGATTCGCCGAGCCATTCCAGGCCCGGGGTCGGAGAAGCATTCTCGAAGGGAATCACGACCATGGTTTGGCCGGCTACCGTTCGGCCGGCAACGATGCCTTCGGCCACAGTTGAGCCGGAGGCGGGAGTGTCCTGCGCGCGAAGCGTCGGCCAGAAAAGCAGCGACACGATAAAGACGAAAACAACGGCGCGTTTCACCACAAGTCGATTATATCGGCATGGGAGATAGCGCATCACGCCCGCCGCCGGCTTGCGGAAACCGTTGGCTCAGTGTTTTCGCTATTTCCGGGATGGAGCTGGGATTGGGTCCAGCCCATCAGTTCGTCGCTACCAGTGATCAAGCGGGCGCCGCGTTCGTAAGTGAGATACGACCATGCCCACTGGATCATCACGAGCAGACGATTGCGGAATCCGATCAGGAAAAGAATGTGGACGAACAGCCACGCCAGCCAGGCGAAATAGCCGGACAACTCGAACTTGCCGAACTGAGCGACGGCGGCGGCGCGGCCGATCGCGGCCAGGCTGCCTTTGTCGCGATAGTGAAAACTGCGTCGCGGTTGATGCTCAAGATCGCGGCCGATGGTTTCAGCGATCCAGTCCCCTTGCTGGATGGCGACCGGCGCAACACCAGGGAGCATCTTGCCGTTTTCGTCCGCGAGTGCAGCGAGGTCGCCAAGAACAAATACTTCCCGATGTGCGGGAATGCTGAGATCGGGTTGGACGAGCACGCGGCCGGCACGGTCGACGGGCACACCCAACTTTCGGCCGAGTGGCGAAGCGGCCACGCCTGCTGCCCACAAAACGACTGGCGCCGCAATCCTTTCGCCGCCGACCCAAACCGCGCCGGGCTCAATGCGGGTGACCACGTGGGACGTGCGAACCTCGACTCCCAAGCGGCGCAGTTGCTCTTCGGCTTTGTGGGAAAGGTCTTCGGAATAGGCTGCCAGAACGCGGGGTCCGCCTTCGATGAGCAATATGCGGGTTTGCTTCGGGTCGATCTTGCGAAATTCGTGGTTCATGGCGTGGCGCGCGATTTCGGCCAGCGTTCCCGCGAGTTCGACGCCGGTGGGTCCGCCTCCTATGACCACAAACTGCAGCGGAGACGCGCTTTGGCTGTCGGAGGTCTTTTCAGTAGTCTGGCGCTCGGCCAGTTCGAAGGCCAGGAGAACGCGGCGCCGGATTTCGAGAGCGTCTTCAATCGTCTTCAGACCGGGCGCCAGAGGCTCCCATTCCTGGTGGCCAAAATAAGCGTGGGTGGCCCCCGAGGCGATAATCAGAAAGTCGTAATCGAGCGCTTGCTCCTTGGTGATGACTTTCTTCTGTTCCAAGTCGAAATCGATCACTTCTTCAAGTAACACTTCAACATTGGAATGCGCTCTTAATATCCACCGGATGGGCGCCGCTATGTCGCCGGGAGACAGGCCGGCGGTCGCCACCTGGTAGAGCAGCGGTTGGAAGGTATGGTGGTTTTTCCGGTCGACGACCGTCACCTGTACGGGGAGCCGGGCGATCCGGCGGGCTGCGGTCAGACCCGCGAAACCAGCCCCCACGATCACCACCTTCGGTCTGGGCTTGCTGCTCATTTGTCCTACTATAGAGATTCGCAGAAGGGCTGTTCCGTCGAAAACTTTTCATTACTAAGAGCCAAGTTTCAAAGTTTCAGAGTTTCAAAGACACGCCACGTTTCCGATTGACGAGTCTCTTGCTGGTTTCCTCGAAACCTTGAAACCTTGAAACCTTATACACTTCTCCTTCACCCTTCGATGACCCCGGCGCAGCCCACTTCGTCAGCTCTGCGTTTTCTCCTGCCTTCCGTCCGCGACATCATTTTCATTGTTCTTTTCTGGTCTCTGCTGGCGGGGCCTTTGTCGAATCGCCCGCTGGCGGACCCGGATATCGGATGGCACATCCGAACCGGCGAGCGGATTCTGGCGACGCACTCCCTTCCCCGCACCGATCCGTTTTCTTCCACTATGCAAGGTCAGCCCTGGTTTGCCTGGGAGTGGCTGTACGACATACTGCTCGGGATTCTGCACGACGCTTGCGGACTGAACGGAGTGGTTTGGTTGTGCGCCTTGCTGGCGGCTGCGATTTTCGCGCTGCTGCTTTCGCAATTGCTCCGGCGCGGAACCGGCCTGCTGCTGGCGATCGTGCTGACGCTGCTGGCGGGGGCAGCTTCGATGATTCATCTCTACGCGCGCCCGCACATTGCGAGCTGGCTTTTTTCTCTGCTCTGGTGGGTCGCGTTGGAGAATTGGGAACGCTGGCCGTTGGGCGCTCTGCGCTGTTCGTCGTTGGCTGTTTGCGGTTCGCCCGGCGAACGACGAACAGCGATCAGCGAAGAGCCAAGTGCGAACAGCGAACAGCGAGCGACCGGCGACCAACGATGCGAGCGCCGAGACCTGCCGCGATGGATTCCCTGGTTCTTTCCCGCCTCGATGTTGCTTTGGGTAAATCTGCATGGCGGATGGCTCTTCGGCATGGCGCTGCTCGGAATCTACACCCTCGCTGCATTCGTAGAGAGTGTGCGCGCGCAGGATGCGTTGGCCGCGATCCGCGCCGCGCATCGGGCTCGTGCCATGGCCGGGGCTTGGGCGGCCTCGGCGGTGGCGACGTTAGTGAATCCGTATGGCTGGAGGCTGCACGCGCACATCTATCGCTATCTGGGCGATCGCTTCCTGATGAATCGCATCGACGAGTTCCGCTCGCCTGATTTTCACGGCTGGGCCGAGCGCTCGTTTGTGGTCATCCTGCTGCTGGTGCTGATCGCGTTTGCGGGCAATCGTCTTTCGGGCAATCATACTTCGGAAAATGGAAAGCTGCGGCTGAGCCACCTTTTGGTCGTGCTGCTGGCGGTGTATGCGGGATTCTATTCGTCGCGCAATCTTCCGGTTTCGTCGATGCTGCTGGTGCTGGTGGCCGGGCCGATGCTGTGGGAAAACTTCGCCGCGCTGGCGGATAAGCCGGGTGCGTGGCAATGGCTGCGCAGCGGCACGGCGAAAATCGCAGAGTTCTCCGACCGCATGGGCGCGCAGGAAATCGAGCTTCGCGGACACCTATGGCCGGTTATCTCGGTAACCTTTGCATTTGCGGTTTGCCTTCAAGGAGGATGGCTGGGCTCGCGGCAGTTGATTCACGCGCAATTCGATGCGCAGAAACTGCCGGTCGCGGCCGTGACCTTCTTGCAGGGCGAATTGCAGGGGCAACAGCCGAGCACGGAGCCGGTCTTCTCGACCGACGCCTGGGGGGGCTATCTCATCTATCGAATGAACCCCGGGCAAATGAACCCCGGGCGAATGAACCCCGGGCAAATGAACCCCGAACGAATGTATCCCGAGCGGAAGGTCGTAGTGGATGACCGTCACGATCTCTATGGCTCGGGCCGGATTCGCCAGTACCTGATCCTGACCCAGGCAGAGCCGGGCTGGCAAAGCGTGCTCGAACAGTGGCAGATACGGACGGCGCTCTTGCCCACCGATTCGACTCTAGCCAACCTGCTCCGCGAACTTCCGCAAGATTGGCGGGTCGCATATGAAGACAAAGTTGCGGTGGTGTTTGAGCGACGCTAGATCTGGTCTCATCAATAGTTCTGGGTTGGTTCTTGGGAAGGGCACGACTTTACCGGCTGCGGAAAAAGTGGTGAGGCCGCAAGCATCACCGCGGAATGTAACTGTCGAGCAGTGGAAGGAACTGCGACCCAAGCTGCATCACGCGCGCCTCGGCGGCGTCGGGAGATTCACCGTCAAGCATCGGGGTCATCAAGCGTACCATCGCGCCGTCACTGCGGTTCATGCGAATTGAATCGGCGATCAGATAATACTTGGCCGACCACTCGCTGGCCACCACGCGGCCATGCGCCTGAAACCAGTACAACACCAGTTGCCGCTCTCCGGATTTTGCAACCACGTAGCGATTGACGGGGAATGAAGAGCCGTCGGGACGCATAATCTGCACCATCTTGCGCGAAGTCGGAATCCATCCCGCGCCCGGCAGGCAGTGGTTCGGCGAATGGATCGTATCGCCTGTCCTTTGCGATGGAAAATATGCAATGTAGAGATCGATCCACTGCGGCTGGCTCGCGTTTTCGTAATCGCGCACCAGAAACTCGCCCGGTCCGAGGATGTCGAGGGTCTGCTGGTCGAGAACGCTGTCGATTCCCGTCCAACCACCGATCTGCAGCGGCAGGGAACTCAGAGGCTGGTGCGGCGGAATGATCTCGGTGCCCGAATGGGCCCACAGGCCGAGCGCCGTGGCCAACATGAGCGCAGCCGCAATCCCGAAGCGAAGCGACCCGGCCTTCATGCGGATTTCGCCTCCGGGCCGGTCTTTCCTGTGCTCTTCCAGATTAGCGAGATCGCGCGGTGCACAGCGAACAGCATGATCAGCGCCACCACGAAGATCAGCCATCCCGAAAAGATATGGAAGAATCCCTCTGCTTTATCCGGATCCCAGTACTGCACCAGCAGCCCTGTGCCAAAAATGCGAAAGCTGTTGGCCGCCACTGCGATTGGCACCGCCGACACTGCCAGCGCCACCCGCACCCACATCCGAGTCTCCATCAGGTAGCCGTAGATGATGGCCAGCGTGACCAGCGTCAGCAGGGACCGGATTCCGCTGCACGCTTCCGCGACGTCCAGTTGCATGGCAGCAAGCACGATCACATTCCCCTGCCGCAACACGGGAACTCCGGCTAGTTGCAGCAGTAGAGTGGCCAGCCTTGACGCCAGCAACTGCAGGGGAAAAGTGACGCGGCTGATGATCAGGGTCGGGATCGGAATCATCAGAATCAAAAACGCCCAAGGGAACAGCACGGCGCGAAAGAACGTCCATCCCTGAAACAGAATGATCAGGCCCGCCAGCAGGATCAGCAGCGACACTCGCGAAAAAAACAGTTCCGCGCCCAAGACTCCCAGAACCAGCAGAAGCAGGCCGAGCGCCACCAGCGGCAGACCAGCCCATGAAGGGGTTGACGCGATTGCCTTCAGTTTCTTGCGATCCTGCCAGAGAACAAACAAGGCAAAGAGGGGGACGAAGATCCCGTGCTCGAAGTTTGGATCGCGGTTGGGGCCGACCCACTGCAAAAAAAGTCGGGCGAGAATCGAGGCGTAAAGCCAGGCGATCAGCAGCAGCAACACCACTCCCTGCCAGCGGGGCAAGCTGGACGATAAGCGACCCTCGTTGGTCGAGAGGGGCGGAAATGCTTCGGCTGAGTTACTCATATGGCGCGCTTGCACCTGAGAATATGCGAAAGTGGGCCTTCGCGCAAAGCAAAACCAGCACCTCGGGCCAGCACTTCGGGCGGCGAGCAGAAGTGCTGGCAGAGAGCCAGGGACTTTATCCCCAAGACAGGCGGGAGGTAATGCCACAGATTGCGAAAGATGTGGACAATAAATTTCCCATTTGTCCGCAAAGTGGACAGCCTATTAGCCGTTTTTGATCGCGTCCAGAAAGCCGGAGCGAAAATCTCCATGCCTGTGACCGAGCAGTTCTACGGCATGAAGGAATTCGGGTTTGAAGATGTTGACGGCTACACGATTACCATCGCACAAAAGATGGGATGAACGTTGCTCGTAACCTTAATTGGGGGCGGCTGCGCGCACCGACACATTCGCAAAAGGCGCGAATGTGTGGGGCACCCGCGCCGCCCAGTTAAAACTTTGACACCATAGGGATTTTATCTTTGGTTGTTTACCGCACCAACGTGTGGTACTCAATTACTTGATGGCGCGCACTATCTCTTTAGGCGATGGCGGACTCGGGGCTATACCGAGAATCAGTCGAACCTCGCTTTGGAACAGCTGGAAAACAATACGAAAAGACCTTCGGTCAGCTTCCATAAGAGACGTTGTCGACTACCTTGAGTACGACGTCGATCCCGAGAAGTGGATAAGTGCTCTGACTCGACAGATCGCATCCGGGCGGTATGAGCCAAGTGCGCTCGTGCGGTTTAGTCTCGGAAAGTCTATGGGTTTTAGCAGGACTATGACCCTCCCGAGTATCCCGGACCTTGTACTCTATCGTGCAATCGTGGATTTCCTCTACAGGAAGGGAAAACGACGGGAGCACCGTCATGTCCACTTCAGGCGTACCGTGCTCCAGAAGGTGCAAGCTCAGGCACAGCAGGCTGCATTGGGGCAGATACAAGCTGCGGTGACGTATCGGCTGTCGAGCACAGCAAGCTTCCTGAACTGGCTGAGGTACGACCAGTACCGTAAACATCTCGTTTTAGATCGCATTTATCCGTATTTGGTAATCACCGACGTTAGTAATTTTTTTGACAGCGTTCTCCATTCTCATGTCGAGGAAGCAGTTCGTGGACTTCGCGTTCCTACGAGGATGATTGGCTTGCTCTTCTTTCTGCTGGAAAGGCTTTCAATACGCCAGGATTATGCTGGTTCCCATGGAATCAGCTTACCGGTGGATGAATTCGACTGCTCGCGGACGCTAGCACACATGGTGTTGTTTTCATATGACGACGCAATCGTTAATGCGGCGGGGGAAGACGCCTACGTTCGATGGATGGACGACCAAGTAATGGGAGTGCAATCTCGTGCGGATGGTCTGAGGCTCCTCGGGCTTGTAGGAAGGGCACTGGGGAGACTTCACCTTACCCCAAATGCAAAAAAGACCCGTATTCTGTCGTTATCGGAAGCGCGACGTCACTACCACCTTGATCTCAACCACATTCTGGATCTGGCCGAATCTGTTGTTCGCAGCAACCTGCCTTTTGGTGCGAAGCGGCGTAGGGTCCGAAAGCTCACACAGCAGGTATGGGCAAAGGGACGTCAGTACGAAGGAATCGGCGAGTTCGGCAAGGTATTCAAACGTCTTTACCGACTTGCTGGTGTAGCCGGAGCCCGTTTTTTACGCCGGAGGGCGTTGAGGGATGCACTCTCAAATCCCGAAATCGCGGAGAGGGTGTGTGATTACATGAGAACCTCTGGCTCGGTTCTGGAGTACATGAATTTTGTCGAAAGGCTGGTAGGGTCCGACGAACAAGTTTACGCGAGCGTCAACTTGGCTGCTGTTGAGAGCTTGCTAAGACTTGAGCCGACCGGGTATGAAACGCGCAGGCTTCGCACTCTTGCAACAAGTCTCCTTCGTGGACAACTGAATATTCCTGGCTTGGACGAATGTAGGGCCGTCGCACCGCTCCTTATTCTGCGCTTTGGTGATCGCCGATCACTAACGACATTGCAGGCCATAATCGACAAGGAGGGTTCTCCGCTCGTTACACGAGCTGTTGGCATCGTGGTCGCAAGCTACGGTACGGCTGAATTCGCTGCGGTACGGAAGGCAGCGAGCAAACTCCTTCGCAACCCGCTTGCCTCCATTGTTCTCCTCATTGATCGAATTCGTGAGTACGACTTTGTACCTCCTCGTTACGTAAACCGTCTTTCCCTCCACACGGATTCCGTTGCAGGCGTGAAGTATGTGGACATGCGCAGCCTCCTTACCGCCAGGCTCCTTGCCTTAAACCGTACCCCGGCTGTCATTGCTTGGCTAAACGCTTGGAAGCAACAAATGACGAAGGCCAACATTTCAGTCTACGACCAGAAACTATTGGCCAGACTGCTGCCATAGATCAGGTATTCAAAAAAAAGGCCCGCTCTAGCGAGCGGGGCTTTTGATTTGCTGTCGGCTTTTCGCGGGCGAGGGCGCCCGCGCCACACGAGTCCAGCTCGGAGATCGCGGCTCAATGTTTACCTTCGGAAGCTCGCCGCTCCTCTTCCATCACCCTCCGCAGCGCCTTGTTAATCTCCCACTGGTATCCCCTACCCATCCCCCGGAACCAGGTCAGCACATCGGCGTCCAGATTCAGCGTGACCCGCTTCTTGGGCAACCGGAGCCAGCGCCTAAGCTCCAGCTGCCGCTCCCGCCACTCCCGCCAGCGGTCCCCGTCGTCTGTGGAACGCCCCCGTTCCACACTTCCCGAAGCCCGAAGGCTGGCGACCCTCCCGCGCCTCTTAACTCTTTTCTTCCGTTTCATTTGCCGTCAATCATAATACATATACGTACGTACGAAATAAACTGCATACTGTTTCACGTGAAACACTCCGCCCCAAAACAGAAAAGCCCCGCTCTTGCGAGCGGGGCTTTGGTTTTGCGCCGAAGGCGCGGCTGCCTGGACGGCCAGTCCTAGTACATGTCGCCCATGCCGCCGCCGTGGCCGCCGCCGCCCATCGGAGCATTCTTCTTCTCTTCCGGGATCTCGGCTACCAGGGCTTCGGTGGTCAACATCAACGCTGCGATCGAGCCGGCGTTGGTGAGCGCGGTGCGCACCACCTTGGTCGGATCGAGCACGCCCGCCTTGACCAGGTCTTCATAATCGCTGGTTAGAGCGTTGAAGCCGAAGTTGGGTTCCTTGGAATCGTTGACCTTGCCCAGGACGATGGCTCCTTCTTCGCCGGCGTTCTCGGCGATCTGGCGCAACGGCTCGACCAGAGCGCGCTTCACGATGTTGACTCCGATTTGCTCGTCGCCTTCGACCTTGAGCTTGTCAAGAGCCGCAACGCAACGCGCCAGGGCCACGCCGCCGCCGGGGACAATGCCTTCCTCGACTGCCGCGCGAGTCGCGTGCATGGCATCTTCCACACGCGCCTTCTTCTCTTTCATTTCGGTTTCGGTCGCGGCGCCGACCTTGATCACGGCCACGCCACCGACCAGCTTCGCCAGCCGCTCCTGCAATTTCTCGCGGTCGTAGTCGCTGGTGGTCTTATCGATCTGGCTGCGAATTTCTTTCACGCGGCCTTGCACGTCGCCCGGCTTGCCTTTGCCTTCGACGATGGTCGTGTTGTCTTTGTCGATGGTGATTTTCTTGGCCTGTCCGAGATCGGCAACCTGGACGTTCTCCAGCTTGATGCCGAGATCTTCCGTGATGGCCTTGCCGCCGGTCAAAGTCGCGATGTCTTGCAACATGGCCTTGCGGCGATCGCCGAAGCCCGGAGCCTTGACGGCCGAGACCTGCAGCGTGCCACGAAGTTTGTTCACGACCAGAGTCGCGAGCGCTTCGCCTTCCACGTCCTCGGCGATGATCAGGAGCGGCTTGCTGCTCTTGGCGATCTGCTCCAGCAGCGGCAGCAGGTCTTTCATCGAGCTGATTTTCTTTTCGTGGATCAGGATGTACGCGTTCTCTTGCACCGCTTCCATGCGCTCCGGGTCGGTGACGAAGTAAGGAGAGAGATAGCCGCGATCGAACTGCATGCCTTCGACCACTTCCAGCTGCGTCTCCAGCGTCTTCGACTCTTCCACCGTGATGACGCCATCCTTGCCGACCTTCTTCATCGCTTCGGCAATGATCTTGCCGATCGTCTCGTCGTTGTTCGCCGAGATCGTTCCCACCTGGGCAATCATCTCGCCGGTGACGGGCTTGCTCAGTTTGTCGAGCTCGCCTTTTTCGCGGTTGCCTTCCTTGTCGAACTTGCCGGTGATGAGGGTGACCGCTTTCTCGATGCCGCGCTTCATGGCCATCGGATTGGCGCCAGCGGCTACGGTCTTCACGCCTTCGCGATAAATCGCCTGGGCAAGAACCGTTGCGGTGGTGGTGCCGTCGCCGGCTACGTCGCTGGTCTTGCTGGCGACTTCGCGGACCATCTGGGCGCCCATGTTCTCGAGCACGTCTGGCAATTCAATTTCTTTGGCTACGGTTACGCCGTCCTTAGTGATGGTCGGCGCACCGAATTTCTTTTCAATAACTACGTTGCGGCCCTTGGGGCCAAGAGTAACCTTGACAGCGTCAGCCAGCAGGTTGACGCCGCGGAGAATGGCCTGGCGGGACTCTTCTCCTTGAACAATTTGCTTTGCCATAATTTGAATCTCCTTAATAGTTTCGTTCGCAGGACTGGCCTGCGGAATTCTTGGCTGGCAGTTACGAGCTGCTAGCTACTAGCTTCTAGCGATCTCACTTGCCCAATCCTGTTGCAACTGCAGCGGACGTCCAAAAAGCAGGTCCTTCGCTTCGCTCAGGATGACAAGGCATTTTTGTTACTTGCGCGCTCCGGCGTGTTCCTTCTTAGCCGAAGTGGCGGCACCGCTCAGCACGCCCAGCACATCGTCCTCGCGCATGATGATGAAGTCTTCACCATCAATCGTGATCTCGTTGCCCGAATACTTGCCGAATAGAATGCGGTCGCCTTCCTTCACATCGAGCGGACGGACCTTGCCTTCTTCGCTGATCTTGCCCTTGCCGGCGGAGATGACTTCTCCCTCTGTCGGTTTATCCTTCGCGGAGTCGGGAATAATGATCCCGCCGCGGGTGGTATCGGCTTCTTCTACCCGACGGACCAGGATGCGGTCATGCAGCGGGGTAAATTTGGTTGACATAGTTGCGTACTCCTTTCGAGAGTGGTTTGAGTAGGTTGAATCGAACTCTTCGGAATTCCCCGACCCATCGGGGACTATTAGCACTTAAGGCTCACGAGTGCTAATTATAAGAATATGAGTGGGTAGTTGTCAAGCGTACAGTCGTTATAAAATTATAAGTAGCCTACAATCAATAACATAGAATGGTGGCGCAATTCATCCTGCCAGTGCTCAAGAGAGTGTGTGAGAACTCATCTTTCGCCCCTTCGGGGCTTGCTCATTTTCCACTTCTACCCATGGCTGGCGCCATGGGCTGTAATCTGTCGCCGCTTCGCGGCTTAGGGCCCAGAAGGTGTTTTCCACCTCCGGAAGGAACAGCCAGGTTGTGACACAGACTCTTACGCCGTGGGCTGCATTCTTGCGCCGCTTCGCGGCTGAAAACGATACGGTTCGCTCCACGGCGAATCCGAGATCGTTCTCGCACAGTTTCTCAAGTGGGGATGCGGAGGATTAGATAGCCTCCTATGAAACCGAAGACAAGGTCGGGAGACCAGGCGGCGACCGCGGGCGGGAGCTGACTCAAGTTGCCCATGGCCTCGAACAGGCCGGAGATCGTCCAATAGACAACGCCGATGCCGATGGCGGTCGCAATCCCCGCGAGCGCGGAACGCTTGCCGGCGGAAAGCGCGAAGGGAATGGCGAGGACGGCCATCACCAGCGTGATCAGCGGGTAGGCAATCTTCTTTTGCAGTTGCACGCGCAGGCGCACCACGTCAAAGCCGCTCTGCTCGAGATCGTAAATGTAGCGGCGCAGTTCGTCGTAGTTCATCTCCGACGATTGTTTGATTTCCTTCTTGAAGTAGGCGGGCGCTTCCGTCAGCTCGGGGTAGGTGGCGGCGTCGAACTTGCGGTAGCTCTCGATGGCGGAGCCGTTCAGGCTGCGCTCCCACCCCTGTTCGTAAACCCACCGGCCCATCTTGTCCGACCACCGCGCGCGGTCGGCGGTGATGCGGTGCGTGATCTGGAAGGTGGACGGATCGAACTGGAAGACGGAGATACCGCCGAAAACATCGCGGTCGGGATCGAAGAATTGATAGTAATAGATGTCGGAGTGCTGGCCGAACATCCACTGGCGCTCGGGGCGAAGGTAGGTTTGAGCAGGTTTGCCCTTGATTTGGTTGCGGAGCGCGTCCTGCCGCTTGTTGGTGTAGGGGAGATAGAACTGGTCGGAGAGGAAGAGCACGCCGGCGACCAGCATGGAAGCGATCAGCACGGGAACGACGATGCGGTAAAGACTGATGCCGGTGGCCTTGATCGCCGTGATTTCGTTAGACCGCTGCAACAGGCCGAAGGTGATCAGCACGGCCAGCAGGATGCTGAGAGGGGTGGTGTTGTAAAGAAAATATGGCACTACGTTCAGCAGGTATTCGCCCACCGTGAGCGGCGAGATCTGATTCCGCATGATGTCGCTCAGCAACTCGAACAGGGTGAAGACCAGCAGCAGCATCAGGAAAGCGGCGACGATCATGGCCAGATAGAGGGCAAAGCCGCGCAGCACATAATCGTCGAGGATGGTTGGGAAACGAAGATTGAACAGGCGCCTGCGCCGGGGCAGCCCATGATGCATGTTTTCGCGAAGCGCCGGGCGGGACGGCTCACCGTTCCGGGGCAGCGCGGCCGGGCTGGGCGTCGAAGACGCGAAGCTCGAAGCTCTGAACCAGGGAACTCTGAACCAGGACACTCTGAACCAGGTGCGGAGCGCGGTCAACTCGATCGGGCGTCGTTCCGATTGCCAGAGCAGAAAAATTCCTCCCAGCAGAAACACGAAGTCGGCGAGCCAAACCCCGGCGGCAGGTGAGAGGCGTCCCTGGCGCGCGAAAGACACTCCGATCAAAGAAATCGAATAGTAGAGAAAGACCAGAAGGATGGTCAGGACAAAGCCGCTGGACTTGCCGCCTTTTTTCGACGAGAGGCCGAGAGGAATGCCGACCAGGGCGAGGACGATGCAGGCGGTCGGCAGGGCGAGGCGGCGATGGTATTCGATCAGGTTCCAGCGGCGGGTGACGGGGTCGGCGGTTCGTGCGATGCGGAGGAGGTCGGCAAATTTGATCTCAGCCAGCGATGTGGGTTCGTGTTCCTGATTGTTTTGTGCCGTGGGGATCTGGATGGGGATGTCGGTGGTCTGGAAGGTGGAGATCTGGTACTGGTCGGGATTCTTGGGATCGCTTTCGTGCGTGGAACCGTTGGTGAGATGCAGATCCAAAGTATCGGGTCCCTGGCTGACGAGCAGGCCTTCGCGCGCCAGGCTGACGCGGGGCGCGGCCGGGTCGGTCAAATCGGCGAGGAACACGCCTTTCCACAGGGCTCCGCCGGACATGGCCTTGACGTCCTGCACGTAGAGGATGATCTTCGGGAATCCCTCGTAAAACACGCGGGGCTGGACTTCGAAAGAGGCCTGAGAAGACTTGAGGTTGTCCTGGAGCTGTCCCAGGGCAGCGAGCGAGCGGGGCGCCAGATAGACGCTGTTGCCGAGCGCGAGCAGCCATGCCACCACCACGAAGATCGAAATCACACGCAGGAAGGTCCACACGCCCAGGCCGCTGGCGCGCATGGCGGTGATTTCGCTGTCGGCGGCCAGACGGCTGAGTCCGATGAGGATGCCGACGAGCACGCCCATGGGAATGGTGTAGGTGAGCGCGACCGGGACGGTGAAGAAAAATATTTCCGCCACGCTGGGCAGCGGGGCGCTGTTGCGGACCACGAGTTCGAGGATGCGGCCGAGATCGCGGGTGAAAAGAACAAAAGTGAAAACGGCGGCGCCGATCAAGGCGTGGGAGACGACTTCTCCCAGGATGTAGCGGGTGAGGATGCGCATCCGCAAGGGGGTTGGCTCATTGCGAGTCTAGCATGAGAGCGGGGGGGTGGTGCTGAATTGGGGTAGGAGCCAGGACTGCAAGTACCAGCGTTTGCGCTCGCTACAGTCCGAAAACGCCTTCTTCCTGGAGAGCCTTCCGCACTGCGACCACTTCTGGGTCGTTGATGAGCAACACCGAAATCGTAACTCGGCCAATCTGGGTCCGCGCTTTCAAATCCGGCCCATCCCAGATGAAGTGTTCGTTCCAGGCATCGCGCCGGGGATGAAATAGGCGAACGATTTCGCCGGTATCGGGATCAACTCCGGCAATGTTCGGACCCTTGAACCGATTGCAATGGATGCAGGCAAGGGCGAGGTTATCAGCTGCCGCAGTTCCACCGTGTTGCCGTGCAATGATGTGATCTATCTGGAAAGGCGCAGGGTGAAATGCCGAAGACAATTGGCAGTATTCACACCGTGATCGAGCGCGTTGCCAAACTTGGCGGATGAGATCTGCGTTCAATTTCCCCGTCTACTGAGCCCAACGCTGCAAGGCGCGCCGCCCTTTGGACTGCATGACGGCGAGAAGGTTCCCGACGTGGATGTAGCTGTCGAGCTCGGCCTGGTCTTCGCTGGTCAGCTTGCCCTGACGAGCCGACGCGGACAACTCGTTCATGCGAGCCGTGTCGCGATCGCCGAAGCGAATCGACAACAGGTATTCAGCCGCACCCCGCGACAGCTCCTGCTGCTCGATTTGGATGAGGCGAGCTAGAATCGCCGCTTCTGTATTGGCGCTACTGGCATGGGAGCTCATCTAGTTTCACCCACAATAATTGTGCCACGACACTCTAACAATGTCATCAGGGCAGGCGTGCTGTCAGATGAAGTCAGGTGATGTCAGGCGTGCTGCGCCGCGCTCATAACTTCCCGTTTGCCCGTCATCCGACCGGAATCTCGCGGGGATCGGGTGTGGGACCATTGGACGTCCGTCAAACGATCCCATCAGGGGTTGGCTTAACGCGCGCACTTAATGTTTCGCCGGCGATGGAGATCGATTCAGCCACCGTAGGGCATCGGGGGCACTTTCCCGAGTTGGCGGGAGTAGACGGTCAGAGCACCACGATGATGCGCGGTGTGCTCGACCATGGCCCAGACGATTTCGCTGATGGGTTGGCCGCCCATGACCGGGCCGGGCGGAAGTGGCGAGGCGAGATCCTCCGGGCTGCGCGAGCGGAGAAAGTGGATCGCGTTCGCGTAGGCCGTTTCGAGCATCTGGCGGGCGGCGGCGAGCGAGGTCACACCGTCAAGGGCCTTGGCGTGTTTCTCAAAATCAAGGTCGAAACCTTCCCGGCGGGATGCGCCTTCGATGAACCAATCGAGAGTCTGAGCCGTGTGTGCGACATGCTGCGCGACGGTCATCATGCCTTCTTGCGGACAGAACCCGGAGTCGGCCTCATCGAGAACCCTGGTTGAACGCTCGAAGAACTCCTTGCTTGCGAGCAGTTGCTTGGCGAAGTCGTATTGTTGCGGTTTTGTGTTCATGGACGTCACTATAGCAGAAGGCGAACAAAAAGAGAAGTGCGGCGTATTAACTGCGGCGTATTAACTAATGAGGTCACCGCAGCCCGCGAGCGCAGCCAGCAGCAAAATTGTGGGAACGTGCCGACATCTGAGCAAGTCCATTTTGATCGGATCCTTTGCGCTGTCCTGGTCGGGTCCGTCGGTTCACTAAAGTGCGGAAAACTGAGGCAGACGGAAGGTCGAACGTCGCCGACCCTGGGCGACACTGACCCATGCCTGCCCCAAAGGCCGTCCGCCTTTCCAGGAGACGCCGAACTGAGCAGGGTTGCATACTATCGTCCCCACCAATCCTGTGACTGCGCAAAATTGCTCATTTCCGCAGATTGTCTTGAGAAGCAAGGGGAGACTCGCCGGCGCTGCCCGCAAGGTCGAGTTCAAAATGATGACACCTGAGACTCGTGGCCGCTGCTGTTTACTACCCGTCTACTACTCTTTTCTTAGAAACAGCGCGCCCAGCGGCGGCAGCGTGAGACGCAATGAATAGGGGCGGCCGTGGGCTTTCTCGGGGAGGGCCTCGACGCCTCCCGCGTTGCCCATATTGGCGCCGCCGTATTCGCGGGCGTCGCTGTTGAGAAGTTCTTTCCAGTAGCCGCCCTCGGGCACGCCCACCATGTATTCCAGTCTAGGCACAGGCGTGAAATTGCAGGCGACGAGGATAGGGTTCTCGCCGTCCTTGCCTTTGCGCAGCAGCGAGATGATGCTGGCGGGGGCGTCGTTGCAGTCCACCCATTCAAAACCCTTGGGATCGTTATCGAACCAGTGCAGCGCGGATTCGCTGCGATAAAGGCGGTTGAGTTGCTGGACCCAGGTCATGAGCCCGCGATGCAGCGGGTATTGCAGCACGTCCCAATCGAGGCTGCGATCGTGCGACCACTCGCTAACCTGGCCGAACTCGCAACCCATAAAAATCAGTTTCTTGGCGGGCTGGGCGAACATGTAGGCGAAGAGCAGGCGCAGGTTGGCAAATCTCTGCCACTCGTCGCCGGGCATTTTGCCGATCAGGGAACCTTTGCCATGCACGACCTCGTCGTGGCTGAGGGGCAGAACGAAATTTTCGTGGAACGCATAGAGCATGCGAAAGGTCAACTGGTTGTGGTGATACTGGCGATGGATGGGGTCATTTTGGAAATAGCTGAGCGTGTCGTGCATCCAGCCCATGTCCCACTTCAGGCCAAACCCCAGCCCGCCGAGATGGGTGGGCCGCGAAACCATGGCGTAGGCGGTGGACTCTTCGGCGAAGGTTTGAATATCGGGGTGCTCTTTATAGGCCTCGAGGTTGAAGTGGCGCAGGAAGTCGATGGCGTCCAGGTTTTCGCGCCCTCCGTACTTGTTGGGAATCCATTCGCCCTGCTTGCGCGAGTAGTCGAGATAGAGCATGGAAGCGACGGCGTCAACGCGCAGGCCGTCGACATGATACTTGTCCAGCCAGAACATGGCGCTCGACATCAGGAAACTGCGCACTTCGGTGCGGCCGTAGTTGAAGATCATCGTCTTCCAGTCGGGATGGAAGCCCTGGCGTGAGTCGGAGTGCTCGAACAGGTGGGTGCCGTCGAAGAAGGAGAGGCCGTGTCCGTCGGAAGGGAAGTGCGATGGGACCCAGTCGAGAATGACGGCGATGTTGTGCTGGTGCAGGTAGTCCACGAAATACATGAAATCCTGCGGCGTGCCGTAACGCGCCGTGGGCGCGAAGTAGCCCGTGGTCTGATATCCCCAGGAACCGTAGAAGGGATGCTCCATGATGGGGAGCAGTTCGACATGGGTGAATCCCAGCCTATTTACGTGGTCGGCGAGGCGGGGAGCGATCTCGCGATAGGTGAGGGGGCGGTTGTGCTCTTCGGGGACGCGCATCCAGGAGCCGAGGTGAACCTCGTAGATCGACATGGGCGCGTGCAGCGAGTTGACGCCCGCGCGTTTTTCAAGAAAGGCCGCGTCGTTCCAGGTGTAATCCAGATCCCAGACCACAGAAGCCGTGCGCGGCGGCTTCTCAGTGAAGAGTGCAACCGGGTCGGCTTTCTCAGTCTCGTGGCCGTGTTTGGTGGACTCGATATGGAACTTGTACAACGTGCCCTTGCCGACGCCTGGGATAAAGCCTTCCCAGATACCCGACGAGCCGCGAGACTGCAGTGGATGGGACCGCGGGTTCCAACCATTGAAGCCGCCGATCACAGACACACGGCGGGCGTTGGGAGCCCAGACGCCGAAGACGGTGCCCGTGGTTCCGTTGGATTCCACAGGGTGCGCGCCCATTTTGTTGTAAATGCGATAGTGGTTGCCTTCGTTGAACAAGTAAAAATCGTCGGCGGTCAGCAGGGAAACGCCGTAGCGGACTGGAGATACTTCCTCAGCTGGAGGTGTGTTTGTCATGATTTCGCTTCCGGTCTAGTGTAGTCGAATTGGAAGTCGGGCGCGGATTGTGTGGTGGCGGGGCTCTGCCCCGCCGGGACGGGGCCCTTCAGCTCCGCTCAGGGCAGGCTCCGCCCCGTCACACAAACTCCACTAACGGCGTTTTTCTTTCTGCGCCTCGCGCTTCGCCCGTGCCCAGCCTTCTTTCACGGTTTGTCGCGCACGCCCGAGCGCCAGCGCATCCGCCGGCACATCTTCCGTGATGCAGCTTGCGGCCGCGACGTAAGCGCCGCGTCCAATCCTTACCGGCGCCACCAGCGTCGAGTCGCTGCCGACGAACACTCCATCCTCGATGACCGTCTGGTGCTTGTTCACGCCGTCGTAATTGCAGGTGATGGTGCCCGCGCCTATGTTCACGCCTTCTCCGATTTCCGCGTCGCCCAGATAGGTGAGGTGATTGGCCTTCGAACCCTTGCCCAGCTTGATTTTCTTGGTCTCGACAAAGTTTCCCAGGTGAGCGCCTTCGCCCACCTCGCTTCCCGGCCGCATATGAGTGTACGGTCCAAGCACAGCTCCCGCGCCCACGCGCGAGTCTTCCATGATCGTCCCCGGCTTCACTGTAACCCGATCGCCAAGGACGGAATTCGCGATCACGCTGTAGGAGCGGATGCGGCAATCCGCTCCAATCCTGGTATGACCCAGCAACTGAACGAAGGGCTCAATCACGGTGTCGGCGCCAACTTCCACGTCGCTGTCAATCACGCAGGTGTGGGCATAATAAATCGTAACGCCTTGCTCCAGCAGTTCGCGGCACTTTGCCATCCGCAGGCGCGCATCGAGCACCATCATCTCGGCACGCGTGTTGCTGCCCAGGATTTCGCCCGCATCCGAGGTCTTGAACGCGACCACCTTCTTGCGCGCCCGGTGGAACACTTGCGCCATATCCGTGAGGTAGTACTCGCCGTGGGCGTTCTCGGTTGAAAGACGGTCAATATGCTCGTACAAATCGGGCGCGGAGAAGGCATAGAACCCGGAGTTGATCTCGGGGATTTCCCTCTGCCGCGGGGTCGCGGATTCTTCTTCGACAATCGCCCGCACCTCAGCTCGCCCACCTTTGCGGATCACGCGCCCATATCCAGAAGAATAAGGACTGTCGAGATCGGCGCTGAGCAAAGTCATGGCCGCTTTCTGAGCGGTGTGAAAGTCGCTGAGCTTGCGAATAGTTTCGGCGGTAATCAGCGGAGCGTCCCCGGAGAGCACGATGACCCGGTCGTATTTATTGCGCGAGAGCGCTTCGCGCGCCACCATGAGCGCGTGTCCGGTGCCGCGCTGTTCGGCCTGCAGCACGAAATTTACGCCGGCGCCGGCAAACGCCTCACGCACGCGCTCCGCCTCATGGCCAATGATCACGAAGATGTCTCGCGCGGGCACGACCTTTTCCGCCGCGGCAATCACATGCGCCAGGATCGGCTTGCCGCCGATTTCATGCAGAACCTTGGGATGTTTCGATTTGAGCCGCGTGCCCTTGCCCGCCGCCATAATCGCAATGGCGATGCGCGGAGGCTGGTGAGAAGATTTCGATTTCGTGTTTGATGGTTTTGCCATGCTCAGTCAATATACCGCGAAGGCTTCGGCAGAGGCACGCCTTGCCGTATCTCACTGTGCTGACGTGGCGGGGCGTTGCCCCGTCACCACACAATCAACTCCGAATCGTCTGCCCATCCGGCGCTTGCGCCATCAGCGCCATCAGGTCGTGCGCGACGCGGTCGCTCGCGTGCCGCGCCACTTCGCCCTCCTCCAGATAATCTCCCAGCACCGGGCACACGCCCAGCGCTTCGATCGCTTCCAGATCCACAACGATCTGCGAAGCTCCCTCCAAAGCGTACTTGGCCTTCATCTCCGGCGATGCCGTCTTGCGATTGATCACGGCGTAGTCGAACAACTGGACGCCGGCGTGGCCATTGAGTGCGCGGATGTGATCTGCCGCGGTTAAACTAAGACTTTCATTTACCTGCGTCATCAGATTGCAAACGAACACTTTGACGGCAGGAGATTCGTTAATCGCTTCCGGGATCCCGTGCACCAGCAAGTTCGGAATCAGGCTGGTGAACAGCGAACCGGGGCCAATCGTGATCAGGTCGGCGCTGGCGATCGCTTCCAGCGTCTGGGGAAGCGGGTCAACGTCGGGAGGCACCAGGAACAGTTCTTGAATTTTGCCCTTGCTCGCCGTGATCCGCGTCTCGCCGCGCACCCGCGTCCCGTCTTCCAGTAACGCTTCCAGTTCCACGCTCGACATGGTGGCCGGATAGATGTGGCCGCGGGTGAGCAGAATTTCCGAGGATAGCCGCACCGCCTCGGCGAAGTCTCCGGTAATCGAAGTCAGCGCCGCTAGAAAAAGATTTCCGAAGCTGTGGCCTTCCAGTCCCGATCCCTTCTGAAAGCGATGCTGGAACAGTCTCGAGAGCAGGGCTTCGTCTTCGGAGAGGGCAACGATGCAATTGCGCACATCGCCCGGCGGAAGCATATTGAACTCTTTGCGCAGACGGCCGCTCGATCCGCCATCGTCGCTCACCGTCACCACGCCAGACAATTCGCGAATGGTGGGCTGACCGGAGGTGGCCAGCGCTGGCGTCATGACGTAACGCTTCAGCCCCTTTAGCAGCGTGGAGAGGCCGGTGCCGCCGCCGATTGCGACCACGCGCAGTTCGGGGCCAGCCTTGCCGGCGTCGGATGAGTTCGTGCGCAAGTGGGGAAGCATACCGCCTCGATGGGAGTTGCAGAGGTCAGATCGCAGAGGTGAAACCCGGTAGCTCGCACTGAGTGATTCTAACCTCTGCAATCTGACCTCTGACCTTTGACCTTCAATTAGTACGCGCTCGCTTCTTCTTCCGGCGGCTCAGATTCTTCGGTGCCGGGATCCGGATACAGCAATTCGGTGAAGCGCGGATCTTCCGCCAGATTCTGGAAATCGCCGTCATTCCGCGCCTGGAAGCGAAGTGAAGGCTTCACCTGAATCGCCTCGTTGAGCGTCCTGAGCGATTCTTCGACGTGGCCGGTCAGACAATCCAACGCGGCCAGCCCGTACAGAACGTACTCTGCCTTCGGATTCTGCTTCAAGAGCTTGTCGAGCTGCTCGCGCGCGGTCACGTAGTCGCCGGCGTTGATCAGCGACACGGCGTAATCGTAATGCTCTTCCGTCGTTTTGAACTGCAACGCGGGCGTTTGCAGATGCTTTTCGCAGGTGAGGATGTGCACCTGCGCCCGGTCGACCAGAGACTTGTTCGGCCCGCTCAGTACTTTCTGCAGGTGGCCTTTGGCCTTTTCGAACTTGCGCTCCTGCAACGCGCGCAGCCCCGACTCGTAGTTCTGCACCGCCTGGATGTGCCGTGGATCTTCAGCCGCTGGTTTCTTGGGAGTCAGCTTCAGTGCCATCAAACCGCCCTCAGTTCAGAAATGAAATCGAAAAGCTTGAAATAGACCGGCGCCAAAATCCGCGTCCGCACGAGGCGCAGTCGCAATCATATATTTTACCTGAAGACTGCGATTGGCGAGTGGCGGCGGTGATTCCGGTAGTGGTTAATCACCGTGTTGCTGATTCGCCGCGCCACGATGCGCCCACAGCAGTCTTGCCATCTCCGAGGTATAATGAATTCAAAAAACTGCACACACTCAAACCAAACCCATTCCGCGTAGCAACAGTTGTCACCAAGGCCCAAATCCCACAATTGGGGCCTTAATTTTTTCAGAAGAGGTGAACCCATGAACGAAAACAAGGTGCTTGCAGCGATCCTCACCATCGCGGCAAGCGCCCGAGAACCACGAAACAGCTCGCAAGAAGTCGGCAAAGAGCACTGGCGTAGGGTCATCAAGGAGTACGAGCAAATACTTGCTACGCTAGAACAAAAACAAACTAAGCTAGAAGAGAAGAAGGTGCCGTAACAACGCCCTGAAAGGCCCAAGGCTACGGCCCTGGGCCTTTCAGTGACACGGTTATCGGGCCACTACACAAGTTCTCCACGTCCAATAAAAAGGCGCAGAAGCAACCTGCGCCTTTTGGCAACCCTTCATTATCTTAGGCCTGCCCGGCTCTATCCCCCCAGCTTCTCAAAGAACAAACAGATGGTTTCAATCCCGCGATAAAAATTCGGGATGTGGAACTTCTCGTTCGGAGCGTGCAGATTATCGTCGGGAAGCCCAAAGCCCATCATGACCGATGGAATCTTCAGCACGTCCTGGAAATCGGTCACGATCGGAATCGACCCGCCGGAGCGAATAAATACCGTCTCTTTCTTGAACGTGTCATGCAGCGCCTCAGTCGCCGCTTTGATGAACCGGTTGTCGGTGCCAACCACGCCTGCGGGGCCCTTGCTCCAAACCTTAATTTTGATGTCGATTCCCTTGGGCGTGAGTTTCTTGACGAACGCCGTGTAACGTTTAAGGATGTCGTCCGGATCCTGGTTGGGCACGAGGCGCATGGAAACTTTTGCCGACGCCTTCGCCGGAATCACCGTCTTCGCCCCCGCAGCCACAAATCCACCCGGCATGCCGTGTACCTCAAGCGTGGGACGCGCCCACGTCCGGTAGAGCACCGAATATCCCGGCTCGCCGGTCAGCACCTTGGAGCCGACTTCGGTCTTGCGATAACGCTCTTCGTTGAAAGGCAGCCGTTTCCACGCCTTCAGCTCATCTTTGCTGGGCACTTTCACGTCCTTATAAAAGCCCGGGATCAGTATCTTTCCCTTCGCATCTTTCAGCTTGCTAATGATCTCAATCAGCGCGAACAGCGGATTCGGCGCCGCGCCGCCATACACGCCGGAGTGCAGATCCGTCTTTGCTCCGAACGCCTCAATCTCCGTATACACCAGGCCGCGCAGGCCGACGCACAGAGTGGGAAGATCGGGCGCGAACAGTTCCGTATCGCAAACCAGCGCGAAATCCGCCTTCAATTTCGCCTTCTGTTTGCGGACGTACTCGGCAATCGACTCGCCGCCCACTTCTTCTTCGCCTTCAAAAATAATCTTGACGTTGATCGGCAGCTTGCCGCCATGGGCCTGCATCAGCGACTCGATCGCCTTCACTTCCATCCAGAGCTGTCCTTTGTCGTCGACCGCGCCGCGGGCGTAAATGTTGTTGTTGCGCTCGGTCGGCTCAAACGGCGGCGTCTTCCACTCGTCCACCGGATCGGCTGGCTGTACATCGTAGTGCGCATACATCAGGACCGTCGGCTTGCCGGCCGCGTGCAGCCAGTCGGCGTAGAGCAGGGGATGTCCCTGGGTCGGGATGACCTCGACATTGTCCATCCCGATGCGGCGCAGCTCAGTGGCCACAAATTCTGCCGCCTTCAGCACGTCGCCTTTATGTTCATCGAGGGTGCTGACGCTGGGGATGCGGAGAAGAGTCTTCAGCTCGTCGAGAAAACGCGGCTGATTGTTACGGGCAAAATCGACTGCGGGGGAAGCCATGGTCTGTTGCCTTTCTGGCGCGCTGGGCGCGGGTACTGAGATGAACGTAGAAAACCGATCAGTATATACCTGAGAGCACATGGCGTCTGCCCGGGCTGTGGAGACGCGGCTGGGCGCGTCTCCGCCGGACATCGGATGGTGTCAACGCGCGTCGGACTATCTATTTGTCGGCATTGACGGCGGGCTGAGCGGCCAGATTCTTCACATCGTCCACCACGTTGCCCAGCGCTTGGTCGAAGTTCTTGTCACGGTTTCCTTGCAACTTAGCCGATTCCACGTGCTCCGTGCACCTCCCGCGTAGAACCTGAAACGCAATTGACATCAGCCCGCAACTCACAAACAATAGGCTCTACAGTCCATCTCAATCGGAGACTAATTCCTATGTCTGAAGGTGAGCAACCGACCGTTTACCATCCTGAGCCGCAGAGCAACGTCGGCAAATGGATTCTTATTGCGCTGGCTGTTGTCTATGTTGGCGCATCGGCATTTTTCATTTACGACCAGCGCGGCAAGCTCGAGAAGGTTACGCAAGATCAGGCCGCGAGCCAAAAGCAAGTCGACGATCTGACCAAGCGCATGCAATCCGCCGAAGCCGATTCTGAGACTTTGGCCCAGAATCTGGGCATGACCAAGAAAGAATTGGCGACGCGCGCCGGCGAGTTGCAGCGCGAGCAACAAGCGGCGGCGGCATCCGCGGCGGCACGCATTGCGGCAGAAGCGGCGGAAGAGAAAAAAGATGTGAACGCCGTTGCCGGAGAAGTGGGAAGTGTGAAGACCGACGTCGGCGGCGTGAAGACCGACGTGGCTGCCACCAAGGCATCGCTCGAGGCGACCATCGCAAAACTGCAGAGCACCGTCGGCGATCTCAACGTGCAGAGCGGCCTGATCGCCAACACGCGCAGCGATCTCGAAGCCCTCAAACACAAAGGCGACCGCCAATATTACGAGTTCACCTTATTGAAGGGTTCGAAGCCGCAGACATACTCGACCGTGGCCTTGCAGCTTAAGAAGACCGATCCCAAACGCGGCAAGTACTCGCTGGACGTCACCGCCGACGACAAGACCATCGAGAAAAAAGACAGGACCCAGAGCGAGCCGGTGCAGTTCTACACCGGGCGCGATCACATGCTCTATGAACTCGTGGTCTGGACCGTGGACAAGAACAAGATCACCGGCTATCTGAGCACGCCGAAGAACGCGCCGGTGCCGATCACCGCTACGCCGCGGTAGCGGCGGGTGCCAAGTCTGCCTCCCATCCTTGCGCAAAGGACGCAAGGATGGGGCACCCGGCAATTTCCTTTTCAATTGGGTATTATGGGGTACGATCTTAGTAAGGAGTGAAACTTATGTCCGTGGACATTCGGCATCCCCTCAAAAAACTCATTCCAATTCTCTTGAAAGCGAAGGAAGATAATCTAAATGAAGCTGACACCCTGGTGCGACTTGTGATGTTTTTTGAAGAGGTACTTGGATATGACCGGCTGACTGAGATTATGCGTGAGGTGCCGATTAAAGCCAAGTATGTAGATTTGGCTCTGAAGATTGACGACGCCATCAAGCTGCTTGTCGAAGCAAAGGCTGCTGGATGCGAACTGCGGGAACGGCATATTGAACAGGCGGAATCCTATGCAGCACTGAAGGGCCTTCATTGGGTGGTCCTTACGAATGGGGTCAACTGGAATCTCTACCATCTTTCGTTTGACGAAGATAAAGGTATAGATGCCGAGCCCGTTTTCTCTCTTGATCTCGCCTCGGACGACATCGATAAGGCCGCAGAGTACTTAGGTCTCTTACATGAACAAAGCGTCCGGAAGGGAGCGCACGACGATTACTGGAGGAAGTATACGGCGCTTGACGCGCGATCCTTGGGGAAAGTGCTCTACTCGGAGGAGGTTCTGAGGCTTATTCGCCGTGAGATTCATCAACATGAAGGAATTTTGCTCGATGAAGAGGATCTGGCGAAGGCCATACATGACATGTTATCGAAGGACGCATGCGAAAAAATGGGGCCGATGAAGATTCAGCATAAGAAAAAACATCTATCAAAGAAGACTGAACCTGATCTTCCCACGGGCAGCGAGGAAGAAACCCTAGTTCCTAAGGTTGAGAGCGAGATTTAAGGAATCGAGTGACCCATTCATTCGCGTTCTTTGCGAATGTGTGGGTCTGTGCGCCATCTATTTCTTCGGGGATGTTCACCCGAATTTTCACCTTGCGTGGCCGCTTTCTACGGCCTTGTCATCTTCTCCGGCTTGACGAGCTGATCGAATTCCTCACCCGTGAGATGTTTCAGTTTCAACGCCGCCTCGCGCAGGCTCGAGTGCTCGACGTGGGCCGTGTGCGCGATCTGCGCCGCCTTGTCGTATCCCACCTTCGGAGCGAGCGCCGTGACCAGCATCAGCGAATTCTTCACGTACGAATCCACCTTGGCGCGATCGACTTCAATGCCCTTGATCATGTACTCCACATAGCCGTGGCAGGCGTCGGTGATCAGCGTGACCGAGTGCAGAAAGTTGTAGATGATTACCGGCTTGAACACGTTGAGCTCAAAGTTGCCCTGCGATCCGCCGAATCCCACCGCCGCCGTCGCTCCGTGGACCTGCACGCACACCATCGTCATCGCTTCGCATTGCGTGGGATTGACCTTGCCCGGCATGATCGACGATCCCGGCTCATTCTCCGGGATCACCAGCTCGCCCAGCCCGCACCGCGGACCGGAAGCCAGCCAGCGAATATCGTTAGAGATCTTCATCAGCGAAGCGGCCAAAGTTTCCATCGCGCCCTGCGCAAACACGATCTCATCGTGCGCCGAAAGCGCGGCGAACTTGTTGGGATGGGAGCGGAAGGGAAGTCTCGTAAGTTCAGCAATCTTCGCAGCCGCGCGCTCGGCAAATTCCGGATGCGTGTTCAGCCCCGTGCCGACGGCCGTCCCGCCGATCGCCAGATCGTAAAGTCCATCAAGCGCAAGCTCCAGCCGCCTGATGTCGCGGTCTAAAAGACTCGCCCAGCCGCCAAATTCCTGTCCGATGGTCAAAGGCACGGCATCCTGCAAGTGGGTGCGGCCAATCTTTACGATGCCGTCAAATTCCTTCGCCTTGGCTGCGATCGCATCGCGCACGGTCTTGATCGCCGGAATCAACGCGTTCTTCACCCGCTCCGCCGCCGCGATGTGCATCGCCGCCGGAAACGTGTCGTTCGACGACTGCGACATGTTGACGTGATCGTTCGGATGCACCGGCTTCTTCGATCCCATCTCCCCACCGGCAATTTCAATGGCGCGATTCGAGATGACCTCATTCACGTTCATGTTGGTCTGCGTGCCGCTGCCCGTCTGCCAAATGCGCAGGGGGAACTGGTCGTTCAGCTTGCCGGCAATGACTTCATCGGCGGCTTCGACGATGAGCTTCGCGATGTCAGGCGGAAGCTTGCCCAGGTCCTGATTCACCAGCGCGCAAGCCTTCTTGAGCGCGCCAAAGGCGCGAATCAGCTCCGGAGGCATGACGTCGCGCCCAATGTTGAAATGCAGCAGCGAGCGCTCGGTCTGCGCCCCCCAGTAAACATTCGCCGGAACTTCGATCTTCCCCATGCTGTCGGATTCGGTTCGCGTCTTCACTTGGGATGGCGCGGCGGGTTCGGTAAGGGTAGACATGATGATCTCCTGTGCCTCGGACTTGGCTGCCCCACCCTCGCGCCTTTTGCAAGGGTGGGTAATGTCGTCGGCAGGTATGAGAAATTATTATACGGCGTGAAAGGCAAAGCCCATGTTGCGATTAGTCTGCCACGCACCCTTCGCGGAAAGCCGCGAGGGCTAGGGCGCCCACTGTGTAGTTGTGTCATCGGAAGGCTGGGCTGCCCGGCCTTAGATCGACTTCACCGGGATCGCCATCACGTCATCCACCAAGCCAACTTCCTTCTGCACGAACGGCTCGGCGTAGGTGACGCCGGCGAGCTTGCCGTAAAAGCGGGCCATCGATTCAATCCGGGTGCGAATTTCCTTTTGCGCGGGAAAGATTGCGCTGCCCGCCTCCTGGTCGGTGTACTGAGACTTGTAGGCCATCAGCGCTCGGAAGCGGGTTTCGAACTGGCCGGTGATGTCCACGAGAAACGTGGCCCGCACATCGCGGTACAGGCTGGCATAAATAATCTTGAAGGGACGATGAGCGGAACCCTCCAGCGGCAACTTGGCGAGCCCTGAGATAAACGCCGCTTCGTAGCCGAGAATCGAAGCCGTGTAGTGGTCGGGATGACGTCCCTCCCAGTAAGGAAGGATCAGCACCCGCGGACGCTGTTCGCGAATTATGCGAGCGACCTTCAAGCGATTCTCCCAGGTATTTTCGACGCGGCCATCGGGAATATCGAGGGCCTGACGCCACGAGGCTTTCAGGATGCGCGCCGCCTCGGCCGCTTCGCCAGCTCGTTCTTCGGCGGTGCCGCGCGTCCCCATTTCGCCTTGCGTGAGGTCGAGGATGCCGGTGCGGTATCCGCGCTCGGCCATCTTGAGCAGAGTTCCGCCGCAGGTTTGTTCCACATCGTCGCGGTGTGCGGCCAGGGCGAGAATATCTAAGGGCATTTTGTAATTTGGTAATCGGGTAATTTTGTAACCTGAAAACCAACGTCGCTGTCGCTCTTAAATTACCAAATTACCCGATTACAAAATTACCAAATTACTTTACGCTGCGGGCTTCGTCGTGCGCCGATTCACCAGCGCGAAGGCCAAGCCGAACATGAACAGCGCGAACAGCACCAGCGTCAAAATCAATGCGGTCAGCGAGAATGCGGCGGGCGCTTCCGGATACATCAGCGTGCGCAGCGCTTCGACGCCGTAGGTCAGCGGATTGGCGTACATGAGCCAGCGAATCCATCCTGAAGCCTTGGACAGAGGGAACAGCGCTCCCGAAAGCAGCCACAGCGGAATCAGAAATAAATTGATGATGGCGTGAAAGGCCTGCGTCGAATCCATGGGCCAGGCGATGGCGAAGCCGAGCGCGGTCAGGGCGAACGACACCAGAAAAACAGTGAGCGCGATCAGCCCGAATGAGGCGAGCGTCATATGTATGCCGACGAGCGGCGAAAAGACCAGAAAAATCAACCCCTGGGCAGCGGCGAGAGTGGTACCGCCCAAAACCTTCCCCAGAACAATGGCGGCGCGCGGCACTGGCGCTACCAGCACCGAAAGCAGGAAACCTTCGTTGCGATCTTCGATCACCGACATCATGGTGAAAATCGCGGTGAAGAGCACGATCATCACCAGTACTCCGGGATAGAAATAATCAAGGTAGTTCTGCTGGCCGGCGCCTTGTCCGGAGCGAAAAAACGTCCCGAAACCGGATCCGAGGACGACCCAAAACAAGAGTGGAGAAGCGATTACGCCGACCACGCGCGCGCGCTGCCGATAGAAGCGCACCACTTCGCGCCACCAGAGCGTGAAGGCGGGCAGCAGAATTCCTGCGGACGCTGGAGCGGTTGCGGGAAACGTAGCGCTTTGCGTTGACATTGCTTCCAGTTTAGCAGCGTTGAGGGTTCGGGTCGTAGCTGTCGGCTTTCAGTTGTCGGCGTTCAGCTCCCAGCGTTTAGGATCTTGGCTGAAGCGGGCATAGAGACCGCCAGCCACGATTGCCAGCCTCCGAGAGAAATGCGTGGTCTCGCTCTCTACCTAACTCAGCGTAACTACGACAGTTTACTTACTGGTCCACGAAGGTGGTGCCGAGAATTCAAAATGCTTATGACGGCCAATCACAAATTTGATCGGACTCTTCACGGTTTTTTCATGTGTTCGCGTGTTAATCTGCCCATCACTCAAGTTTTAGATCGACCTCACTTTCGAGCTGTGCAAGGGGCCTGTCCTTATGAATTACTTATGAAATATTTACTGAGTTTTTACGACTGTTCCGATGCAATGGAAAACGAGTGACATAAGGGGTACATGAAGTCAATGTCCCGAGCAAGGAAGTGCGGGCACGAAAACACACGCGAAGTGTACGGACCAGAGAACAGTTGCGCTGGCGGCTTCGCTGGGAACGGGAGAGGACAAGAAGAAAATGAGCATTTTGCTGCGGAAGGTCGCGCTGCCGGCAGTTCTCATTGCAATGTGTGGCTGGGGTCTTATGCTCGCTCAAGCCCCGCGCTGCCACGCCCAAACACGGGAGCAGTCCCAGGTGCAGCCACAAGGTCAAGTCGAGACGAAAGTGGCAAGGCTGAACGAAGAAGCGCAGCCGCTGTCCACGGGACCGGCTGCCGATGCGGGGACGACCGCGAGCACTGCGCCTAGCCCATCGATCAACCTGGCGGATCCGGGAGTGGCGCTTGCGCTCGAGAAGGAGTTAGCCGCTATGAAAGCGCGCATCGAACTGCTCGAAGCGGAACTGAAGAGCCGTACGGCGCCGGCAGAGCCATCGCCGGCGGCGGGAACTCCCGCAAGAGTAGCTGAAGCCTTGCCGGCTGGCAGTGCCGGCGCTGGCAGCGGTGGCGCAAACGTCGAGCGATTCCTCGGCCGCCGCGCCCACAAAGAAAGAAAAGATCGCGCCTTTCTCGGATTGGGACTGGACTTGGCTGAACGGCAACCCGCGCAACAAAGACGCGGCCTTTGATTCGAAATTCTTCACCCCCGAAATCCGGGCCGATATTACCTATAACTACGATTTCAACAAACCAATCGACGACTCGATAGGAGGGTCGAGCGAAATTTTTCGCGCCAACGAAATCCAGTTGGAGCAACTCGGCATCGGTGGCGACTTCCACTACGACAACGTCCGCGCCCGATTCATGACTCAGTTTGGCATGTATTCCACGGCGACGGTCCGCAATGACCCCAGCTATTCCAAGGGGCAATGGACCGTCAACGATGCGGACCGTTACTTGTCGGAAGCCTACGGCGGTTATCACATTAATGCATTGAACGGCATCAACATTGACGCGGGAATTTTCATGTCGTACATCGGTCTGTTCAGCTATTACAACTTTGATAACTGGGCCTATCAGCCTTCCTACGTTTCTTCCAACACGCCATGGTTTTTCCAGGGCTTGCGAGTGCAGATTTTCCCCAACCCCCACTTGAAGATCGAGCCGTGGTTCATCAATGGATGGCAATCGTACTCCTCGGCCAATTCGAGGAAGGGGGTGGGTGGACAGATCAAGTGGACTCCGCGACCCTGGGTGAACGTCATTTCGAATAATTACGGTCTGGGCCACGACGATCTGTACATACCGAACCGCGGCCGCATCCACACCGACGACAGCATCGAGATCAAGTATTTCGACAAACCGGGACAGACCCTCGACAAAATGGCCTTCTCGTTCACCGGCGATATGGGTTGCGAATTTGGAGGCGGCGTAAGCTGCCACGGCAATACTAAGGGTCCGGGTGGAACGATCAATCCCAAGCAGAGCTTTATCGGCTTCATGATTTACGACCGCGCGTGGTTCAAGAAGGATACTTACGGATTAACCATCGGCGGCGGCATGATCAACAATCCAGGACGCTATCTGGTCCTGCTCCCGCCCATCAATGGTGAGACTGCCCCCTCCGCGGCGATCAGCGCACCCTACTTTACCGGGAATCCCGGGGACCCATTCAAGGCCTGGGATATGTCGTTCACGTACGATTACATGCCCAGGCAGTGGCTCACTTTCCGCTGGGAGTACGACTATCGCCACGCCAGTGTGCCGTATTGGACTGGTCACGGCGGAATTACACCGCCCGGTCCGACCGGAGTGCCTTATACCAACAACGGATTTCCCCAGTACTATGCCTGCATGAACGGAAATACTTCCGGGCTTCCGTGGGCGGCAAACGGAGCCAACCTGCCCGCCGCGGAAGCGGCCTGCGGCGGCCCCTCCGGCAGCACCAGCGCCATATGGTTCCCCGATCTGCGTAGGGACCAGTCGTTGGTCGACATCGATATCATGGTTAAGTTCTAGGGTTAGAAGACGGGCTCCCCAAGAGCACAAGAGTGCGTTCTCTGAAAGCCAGCCCGTCAAGTAGCTGCTGAACCTCACTTACCCTCAGCGCTGTCGGGATTTTCCTGTGCTGCGCACTCTGCCGGACCAATCGGAAACTCGGCTGGCTGGCGCACTCTTGAAAACTCGTACCAACCGGTCGGTACGAGAATTTCGTCGATGGCTGTCTGGCGTGCTTAAATGACAAGTTGGGCGCCAATTTTTGCGCCGTTCCCGCGCGCGGCATCCCAATCGCAATTTCAGAACGAACTCCGGCTCCCTCGCTCCCCCACCCGTCGCGCCAAAAGCGGGCGCGCTGGGAGCTCCGGTCGCTCGGGATGACAAGTCTCAAGCGGAGACGCGGAGGCGCTGAACGCGAAACGAGATGGAGGATCTTTGGACTTCCAATTGAACGAAGAGCAACTGCAACTGAAGAAGACGGTGCGCGAGTTTGCCGACCGCGAGATTGCGCCGAACGTTATGAAGTGGGATGAGGCCTGCGAATTCCCGCTGGCCACGATCAAGGAGCTAGGCAAGCTCGGCCTGATGGGCACGGTCTTTCCGCAGGAATACGGCGGCGCGGGTATGGGCTACGTGGAATATGTCACGGCCATCGAGGAACTCGCGCGCGTGGACGGTTCGGTGGGAATCATTGTGGCGGCGCATACGTCCCTGTGCTCGAACCATATTTATGTGGCGGGAAACGAGGCGCAAAAGAAAAAGTATGTACCGAAGCTGGCCAGCGGCGAGTGCATCGGCGCCTGGGGGCTGACCGAGCCCTCGGCGGGGTCGGATGCGGGCAGCGCGCGCATGACGGCGGCGCGGGCCAAGGGCGGATGGGTGCTCAACGGCACCAAGACGTTCATCACGAATGGCCACTATGCCGACGTGCTAGTCGTGCTGGCGGTGACCGATCGCGCGGCGCGCACGCACGGGCTTTCGGCGTTCATCGTAGAGAAAGGCGCCAAGGGATTCCGGACGGGGAAAAAGGAGAACAAACTCGGCCTGCGCGCGAGCGATACGGCGGAGCTGATCTTCGAAGACTGCTTTGTGCCGGCGGAGAACCTGCTGGGTGGGGAAGGGAATGGATTTGGAGACGCCATGCGCGTGCTCGACGGCGGACGCATCTCGATCGCGGCGCTTTCGCTCGGCATGGCCGAGGGTGCATACGGGGCGGCGCTGAAGTATTCGAAAGAGCGGCAGCAATTTGGCCAGGCGATCGCGGAATTTCAGGCGATCCAGTGGAAGCTCGCCGACATGGCGACCGAAATCGAAGCGGCAAAACTTCTGACGTTTCGCGCTGCCGCCATGAAAGATGCCGGCATGAAGACCACGCTCGAATCGTCGATGGCCAAGCTTTACGCCAGCGAAGTAGCGGTGAGGTGCGCTAATGAAGGCGTGCAGATCCACGGCGGGTATGGGTTCATCAAGGACTATCCGGCGGAGAAGTTTTATCGCGACGTGAAGCTGTGCACGATTGGCGAAGGGACAAGCGAAATTCAGAGGATGGTGATTGCGCGGCAGTTGCTGAAGGACTAACCGCAGGCACGCAGGGGCAGCCGGCTTAGTCCAGGTGCTTCAATCAGATTTGTTTACTAATTGGTAACTGCCAGCGCTAGTTACAAAAAAAACTAATAGACGGTCTTTTGGAATCATAGGTTTACGCAAAAAATTCCGCCAAGTCTTTGGGTTTAAATGACTTATATGTAAAGTATTCCGCAATAAGGACTTAGGAGCCAAGTTTCAAGGGTTCAGAGTTTCAAGGTCCCAATCCGGCGACCACTGCGTCTTGCTGCACCAATAAGAAAAGGTGCGGGAGTGATCCGCACCCTTTTCTTCTATTAATTCTATTATAACAGATTTGCCGTGCACCTGGACAGGTTTTCCAACTTTATTTTCTCCGCTAATTCATTGGCTTAGGTGGAAAATCGTCGAAACAGGGGCTTGACAAGATTTCACAGAAGACTATTAGGGTGGTTATCGATCATTGAGCGGGGGAGGCTGCCGTCGTCTCAACGCGGAAGGCCATGCTTGCGGCCCAGATCGGCGAGAAATTCGGCGGCGGGTCTGGTACGCCCGGCTTTCACATCCTCGTAGCCGCGGCGGACGCCCTCGACCGCTTCCGCGAAGTCTTGGCGGTCCCATTCAAGGTAGGTGGCCAGAGCATCGTCGAGGGCCGCGGCAGGATCTTGGCCGCGCCGTTTGGCGTACTCTTCCAGTTGCGCCTTACGCTCCGGCTTGAGTGGAATCATATCCATGGCGGCCTTAGCTTCCTTCCATTATCGTAGGGGGTCAGAGGGCTGAGGTCAAAAGCTATCTGCGAACACAGGAGGGGAAACGCAATGTTGAGCGGAAATCCATTTACTGTTGCTTTACACTGAAAGTTTGAATCAAGACCTCCAGACGTCGATTAGCCGTCTTCGCAACGGCGATGCCCGCGCGCTGGCCCGCGCCATCTCTACGGTCGAGAATCGCGCGCCCGGCTGGTCGGAGCTGCTCAAGGCGCTCTTCCCTTATACGGGCAAGGCGCGAGTCCTCGGTCTGACTGGCGCACCCGGCGCGGGGAAGAGCACGCTGGTCGATCAGCTCGCCAAACACTATCGCAAAGAAAATCAGACCGTCGGCATCATCGCGGTCGATCCGACCAGCCCTTACACGGGCGGAGCGATTTTAGGCGACCGCATCCGCATGCAGGATCACTACAGCGATCCGGGGATTTTCATTCGCAGCATGGCCACGCGCGGATCGCTCGGCGGGCTGGCGCGTGCCACGGCCGACGCGGCCACCGTGCTCGACGCTTCGGGCCGCGACTTGATCATGATTGAAACGGTTGGCGTCGGGCAGGACGAAGTCGACATTGTGCGGCTGGCGGATGTCACCATCGTGATTCTTGTCCCCGGCATGGGCGACGATGTGCAGACGATCAAAGCCGGGATCATGGAAATTGCCGACATCTTCGTGATCAACAAATGCGACCGCGAGGGGGCCGAGCGCGTGGAGCGCGAGGTTCGCGCCATGCAATCGCTGGCCGCGCGCACGCCGGCGGCAAGAAACGACCGCTGGATGCCGCCGATCGTCAAGACGGTTGCCAGCGAGGGCGTGGGAACCGAATCGCTGGCGGCGGCGATCGCGGACTACGAGGCGTACCTGAAGAAAGAGGACCTGGTCTTCAAGAAGAACGTCGAGAACTGGCAGGAGCGGCTGGTCGAGATGCTGCGCGAGGCCATGCTGGAAAAAGCGCGCGCTCAATTGGAGACGGGCGGCGGCAGCCTGGAGCGCTACGCGGCCGAGATCGCCGAGCACAAGCGCGACCCGTATTCGCTGGTCGAGGAGATTGTGCGGGGCGCGGAGCGCGGATAGATTCGATGGAGAGACGGGCGTTCCCCGCCACAAGGACTGCCAGGTGGTTCACCATGGCCATGAGAGATATCACGGAACTGATGAACACTTATCGAGAGTGTTCGCGAAACTTGTGGAACGTCTATTTCTCGATGAGGGGAAATATCGGTGGTTCTCTAGACGCTTTTGAACAGATACGAGAATTGCTTTTTGAATCACTCGTCGTGAGTGAGCTTTCCTATGAAGGAGAAGCTGAAGGGGAGGATATACCTCCGCCTGCTCTGAAGGTAGTCCCACGGGCTAGGTCGTTGATTCTGATCAGACGTTTGACCGGACCGGGAGAGGCGGGGTATTGGGATCAAGAAAAGGATATGGTCGTTGGTCCGCACGATATCACACTGGCATTCGTTGATTATTTCGACTTTTATCAAGTTCCGGTAAAGGACTTTCGCTACTATCTTTGCAAGGTGCTTAGCTTTCCAAGTCACGCCGACTACGAAGGGAGAGAGGCGCTCTTGGAGGTGACAGACGCCAAGGTCTTCCACGACGAGCATGCAGACCAGAAGTAGGCAGACCGCGATTCGTTTGGGCCATTCCGGTTAGTGAAAGGCACTCATGGAGTTCAGCATTGATCATTTAGGCATCGCGGTAAAGTCGCTCGCGGCGGCGAAGTCTATTTACGAGCAGCTCGGGCTGAGGGTTTCTGCGGAAGAAACCGTCGAGCAGGAGAAAGTCCGGCTGGTGATGGTGCCCGTGGGCGAGAGCCGGCTGGAGCTGCTGGAAGCGACTTCGGACGATTCGACCATCGCCCGGTTCATCGCCAAACGCGGCGAGGGGCTGCATCACGTTTGTTTGCGCGTTCCGGATCTGGCGGCCGCGGTGGCGAAATTGAAGAGCGACGACGTGCGCCTGGTCTCGAATGAGATCAAGACGGGCGCGGGCGGGCATCGGTATGTGTTCGTGCATCCGCAGAGCACGGCGGGCGTGTTGCTGGAGTTGGTGGAAGGTCACTGAGCTGGCAGGCAGCTCCTGCAACGGAGGCCGGGAATTGAAGCAACAAGAACAGATTCGCGACGAAATCGTCGAGATCGTAAATCGAGAGACGCGGGCCTGGGATACAAAAGATGTGGAGTTGCTGATCTCGGTCTTTCATCCGGACATGGTTTGGCCTTGGCCCAGAACCGCTCAATGTCACGATCCGATGGATTGGGTGATGGTCATGGGCCGTTACGACCGTGAGCGCTGGAAGCGGGATTGGCAGCAGTTGTTCGACACGCACACGCTGGTCCACAACCGCCGTCAGCATCCAAAAGATTGAGATCTCCGAGCAAGGCGATGGCGCGTTTGCCGTGGTCGATGTCGACACCCTGTGGCGTGACGCTGCCGGCAAAGACTTCCACTGGAAAGGACGCTCGTGTAAGGTCTATAGCTGGGTCGGCAGCGAATGGAAGATGACCATGCACACCGGCCTGCTGGAATACTGACGCGAACGCGGAACCGCATCTGGAAACCGGCCCATCGCGCCCTCGACTCATTTTCTGAATGCTTCTTCTCGCCGCTGATACTTCGGGTAAGCAGGGAAGCATCGCACTCGCGCAGTGCGGTGCAAGGGAGAACTGCGGGCTCGTTATCGTCGAGGTCGTCCCTCTGACCGGCGGCGCATTTTCTGCGGAACTGGTGCCGCAGATTGCCGCGCTGCTGGAAAAGCATGGATATGGTAAGAGCGATCTGGGAGCGTTTGCGGTTGCGTCCGGGCCGGGGTCGTTTACGGGGCTGCGCGTGGGATTGGCTGCCATTAAAGCTCTGGCCGAAGCGCTGCGGAAACCAATCGTCGCGATTTCGCTGCTGGAAGCGGTTGCGTGTGTCGGCCTGGCGCGTGGCCGGGTTCTCGCGGCGCTGGATGCGGGCCGGGGTGACGTGTATGCCGGCGACTACGAACTTGACCCGCAAGTTCGCATGCACAGCGAACGCCTGCTGAGCCGGGAAGAGTTTGTTGCCGAAGCCAGGGGGAAGGCGGTCGTCACGCCCGATGCCGTGTTGGCTGAAACGGTTCGGGCTGCCGGAATTCAGGTTGAGCTGATCGAGTATCCCAACAGCGGAGTGGTTGCCCGGCTGGGTTGGGATCGTCTCCAGCGCGGCCAGACGGTTCCTCCCGAAGAACTGGAGGCCAATTACATCCGCCATTCCGACGCAGAAATTTTTTCGAAACCGGCGTCGTGAGACTTTCCATGCCCGTTGCCATCCGCTCCGCTGCTTTGACCGACGTGCCGGCGATGCTCGCCATCGAGCAGCAGGCGCGGGCCGCAGCCCACTGGACGCCGGAGCAGTACAACGGGTTGGTGGGCAGCGGAGTCGTGCTGGTGGCCGAAGAAACAGGCACGCTTTGCGGATCCGTTTGCGCGCAGGCGGTTGCGGGCGAGTGGGAGATCGAGAACGTGGTGGTGGCTGCCGAGTTCCTCCGGCGCGGCATCGCCAATGAGTTGTTGCGCGAGTTGATTCGGCGCGCGCAGAGCGAGGCTGCGTCAGCGATTCTGCTCGAAGTCCGCGAATCGAATCTGCCCGCCCGCCGACTGTATGAAAAACACGGCTTTCGCGAAGTGGGCCGCCGACGGGTGTATTACCGGGATCCGGTGGACGATGCGGTTCTGTATGCGCTTCGGTTCGACCGCTGACCTTGGCCGAAGAGTTGCAAGTTTCTGCACCATTTTCTGTGCAACTTCCCATTCAGGGGCAGCCTTCCAAAGGTGGAAGTCTCTCTATGAAATGTCATTGAACCCCGACCGATCCCTGTGCTACTTTGTAACCTTGCGGTAATAATACGTAGCAGGAGGTCTAGCAAGGATGCTGACTCCAAGAGAGCAACTCCTGACCGGTCATGATGAGTTCCAGCGGCTGGTTCAGGAGCACTCGCAATACTCCCAAAGGCTGGAATCCCTCACCCAGAAGCGATACCTCACCGAAGACGAAAAACTGGAAGAAGTGCGGCTCAAGAAACTGAAGCTGCGCCTCAAAGACCAGATGCTGACGCTGGAACATCAGGCTCAACGGCAGTCTGCCTAGATTTGCCGGGCTAGATCAACGGGGATGAGCCACGGGGCCCGAATCACAGGGAAGCGCGGGGTCTCGCTCACTTGACCCACACCTTCGCAGCGGGCGCTTCTAAGCGCCTTTTTTTATTGCAGTTATGTAGAATGCCGTGGCCTCGCTCTATAATCGTTCTGAATTCCTATGGTGCGTGACGGCTACTTCTATGCTGCGGGATGCCTGCTTGCCGCGGGCGTGATCGCCTGGCTGGCGGCTTGGCCTTACGCCGTCCCGGTGTTGCTGCTGGCAGCTTTCTTTCTGTGGTTTTTCCGCGATCCAGAGCGCCAGATTCCCGAAGCATCCGGCGCCGTCGTTCCTATTGTTTCTCCGGGGGACGGCAAGGTGACCGATGTTTCGGTCGTGGCTTCCGATGGAGCTGGCGGAACTTCGCGAAGCCGGATCAGCATCTTCCTTAGCGTCTTCGATGTGCACGTGAACCGCTCGCCGATTGCAGGCGTGATCCGCGATGTGCGCTATCGGCGCGGCAAGTTCCTCAACGCCATGGGAGCGCATTCGGCGGAGGAAAACGAGCAGAACATCGTCACCGTGGAAGGCGACGGCCGTACCGTAATATTCAAGCAGATCGCCGGCCTGATCGCGCGCCGTATCGTTTTCACTTTTAAAGTGGGAGACCATGTGGCCTGCGGAGAACGGGTTGGGCTCATCAAGTTTGGCTCGCGCGTGGATGTTCTGTTCGATCGCGATGCCGCGATCCAGGTGAAGCCCGGCGACCACGTCAAGGGAGGAGCGACGGTGCTTGCGTTTCTGCCGGCAGTGCAAGCACCGATAGTACGAACGGAGACGCGGCCAGCCGCGTCTCTACAGGAAAAATGACGCAGTGGCTGTTGCAATAAGAGAGCTGGGAACATGGAAGAGCTAGAGCCGCATCGTCGTCAATCGGACCGTCCGCGCGGAAGATTGCGCAAGGGCATGTACATACTGCCCTCGCTGTTCACCACGGTGAATATCGCGGCCGGGTTCTACGCCATTCTGCAGACCGTGTTTGCCGTTTCGGGTGAAACCTGGCACCTGGACCTGGCCGCCAAGGCGATCGGCTTTGCCGTGTTGTTCGACGGTCTGGACGGCCGCATCGCGCGCATGACCAACACCGCCAGCGATTTCGGCAGGGAACTCGATTCCCTCGCCGACGTGATCGCCTTCGGCGTTGCCCCGGCGCTGCTCGCCTGGATGTGGGGCTTTCATTTGCTGCCGATGGTCATTGCCCCCGACCTGCGCCTGAAAATTACGGAACTGGGTTCGGTCGCCTGCTTCGCTTTCCTCATGGCGGGCGCCAGCCGCCTGGCTCGCTTCAACATTGCGAAGAATCCGGAGCCTTCGAATCCGGGACGCCCAGGGAAGAAGTATTTCGTGGGCATGCCGATTCCGGCTGGCGCGGGAGTGATTGCGGCCATCGTCCACTACTCCGGCGGGGCGCCCCTGACTTCCTGGTGGACTGCGATCAGCTGGTTGCTGATGGTCGTCGTGGTCGGATATCTGATGGTCAGCACCTGGCGTTTCTACAGCTTCAAGGACATTGATTTTCGTTCGCGCCATCCCTTCCGGCTGATTGTTCTGATTGCTGTGCTGATCGCATTGATCTGGCACTTCTCGCGGCCGGTGCTTTTCGTCATCGCGATTCTCTACATGGCTTCCGGCGTCCTGTGGCGCTTGCAATGGATCTTCCATCGCAAGACTCCGCCCGCACCTCCGGCGTACCAGGAGGCATCTCACACTCCATGACTCCGCTTCCGAAATCCGCCGGTTCGCAGGCCGATCTCCGCGGCACGAACCTATATCGCGTGGCCATCGTCGGCGCGGCCTCACTCAAGGGAAAAGAGATCGCTGAAATCCTGCGCGAACGGAATTTTCCCGCCGTCGATATCCGGTTGCTCGATGACGACGAGTCTCTCGGCCAACTGGAAGCGGTCGGCGACGAGATCAATTTTATCCAGAGCATCCGCTCGGATCAGTTCGAGCGCGTGGATTTCGCCTTCTTCGCTTCCGATCCGCGCTCGGCGCGCAATAACTGGAAGGCGGCACGCGACCAGGGCAATGCCATCGTGGATCTCTCGTTCGCGCTGGAAGAGGAAGCGGGAGCGTCGGTGCGCTCGCCGTGGATCGAGCGCCAGACCGGCCAGCCCATTGCTCCGGAGTTGCAACCGGGCCCGGTGGTGGCGGCGCATCCCGCGGCCACGGTCCTCGCGCTGCTCGCCTTACGCTGCCAGAAGACGGCGAAGGCGGGCAAAATCGAGCGCATGGTTGCGACCGTGTTTGAACCGGCGTCCGAGAGCGGCCAGAAGGGCATGGACGAACTGCACGAGCAGACGGTGAATCTGCTCTCCTTCCAGGAACTGCCGAAGAGCGTGTACGACATTCAGGTGGCCTTCAACATGGTGGCGCGTTACGGACAGAGATCCGAATTGGCGCTGGAAGAGGTATCGCAACGAATCCGGAAGCACTACCGGCGCATTGCCGGTGGCGCCGCGGAGCCTGCGCTGCAAGTGCTGCAGGCGCCTGTCTTTCATGGGCACGGCTTTTCGGTTTACCTGGAGATGGAGAAGCCAGTCGCGATCGCCGATTTTTCCCAGGCCCTGGCGGGAGAGCATGTGGTCGTGAGCGGCAGCCCGGAAGATACGCCCACCAACGTGAGCGCCGCCGGTCAGGAGGACATCCTGGTCACGCTCACCATCGACGCCAATCACAAGAACGGCGTGTGGCTCTGGGCAACTGCCGATAACCTGCGCGTGGCCGCTTTGACCGCAGTCGAATGCGCTGAGACCATGACCGCATCCCGCCCGCGAGGTCAGATTCAATGATCTCCCGGACGACGATTTGCCCGACGACGATGCGATGGACCGTGAGCCGTTGGGCGGTCGCTATGGTGCTCGCCGTGCTCCTGGCGTTGGCGTTCACCGGCTGCGGCTACCACCGGGCCGGAAATGCCGTCGCGCTGCCGCAGAATGTCCACACCATCGCGATTCCCGGCTTCGTGAGCCACAGCCAGACGTTTCGCATCGAGCAACTGCTCACCGACGCCGTGGTGCGCGAATTCAACGCTCGCACCCAGTACCATGTAATCCATGAAGCCAATGGCGACGCGGATGCCGTGCTGAAGGCGACAGTTCTATCGGCATCGGCGAATCCGCTCGTCTATGATTCCACCACCGGGCGCGCGGTCAGCGCCCTGGTCACCGTGAGCGTGCAGGTGACACTGACCGACCGTCAGGGCAAGGTGCTCTTCGAAAATCCTTCGTATCTTTTTCACGATCAGTACGAAATATCCCGCGATCTCCCCAGTTTTTTTCAAGAAGATTCTCCCGCCGTCGATCGTTTGTCGCAGGATTTCGCGCGCACCCTGGTGGCCAATATTCTGGAGGCCTACTGATGTTGGAGGACTACTGATGCCGATGCGCGCCTTTAGCCAGGCCGACCGCTTTCTCTCCGATCTCGAGTCGCGCAAGCTGAAGCCGGCTTATGTGCTGGTGGGCGATGAGGCGTTTTTTCGCAAGCGCTGCCGCGATGCCATTCTCGAGCACTTGGTCGCGCCCGATTCGCGCGACTTCGGCTTGTTTGAGTTCGACCTCAGCGAGACTTCGCTCACTGAAATTCTGGATCGCGCCCGCACGCGCTCGCTGATGGCTCCGTTTCAGGTGTTTTTCGTGCGCGGAGTGAAGACTCTGTTTGGCCGCGGCTCGAGCTCGAATGCTGAAAAAATCGGAGCCATCGAAGCCTATTGCAAGAATCCCAATCCCGATGCGCTTCTGGTGTTTGTTGCCGATCACATCTCCATTCCCGCCGACGCCCGCCGCATGGAGATGACGGACAGGGACCGCTACCAGAAGATCCGCGAAGATCTGGGTCCATTTTGCGGAATCGTGGAACTGTCTCGCGTGCAAGAGAGTCAAGCCGTCCGCTGGATTGGCGAGTACTGCGCCACGCGCGCCGTCAAGATCGACGCCGACGGCGCCCGCGAGTTAGTCGACGCGCTGGGCGGCAACATGATGACGGTCTCGAACGAACTGGAGAAGCTGATTCTCTACGTCGGCGAAAAGGGAAAAATCACGCTGGGCGATGTCGAGACCATGGTGCTCGCCGCGAAACAGCGGTCCTTATATGAGTTGACCGATGCGATTTCCGCTAAAGACCGCGTGCGCGCGCTCGAAGTCCTCGATGCGCTGCTTTCGACGGGCGACGGCGAAGAGGTTGCCATCGGTCATCTCTACATGCTGGCCAAGACGTTTCGCCAGATGCTGGTGATCCGCGAGCGCAACGTGCGCGACCAGCGCATGCTCTGGGCGGCATTGTGGCAGGGCTTTCGCGTGCCGCCGTTTGCGGCCGACGACATCATCCGGCAGGCGCGCCGCTACAAATCGAAGCGGGAGCTGACGCGCGCCATTCGCCTGGTCGCAAAAGCCGATCTGGCGCTGCGCTCGAACCCTCCCGGCAAACGGCTGGTTCTGGAGAAGCTGATTCTGGATCTAGCTGCCGATCCCAAGCCAGAAGCCGCCGGTGGATGGATGCAGGAAGAACTGCCGGTGTAGACACGGGGCTTGCCCCGTCTTGCGCCTAGACGACTCTCTACCCCTTCGCCTCGGCCACCGCCCGTCGTAGTTGATCAACCTCCGGGAAATTCGGCTTAAGTCTTAGCACGCGGTCGAGTTGTTGCTTAGCCAGCGCGGCCTGACCGCTCTTGGCGTAAGCCAGTCCCAGATGGTAGTTATAGACCGCGTTGTCCGGCTCCTTTTTCACCGCTTCTTTGAACAGGGTAATCGCGGACGCATAGACGTGCTTGTGGTAGAAAGCCCAACCCAGCGTGTCGGCGGAGTTCGAACTATCGGGAAGCAGACGCCGGGCCGTCTGCGCCATGGCGAAAGCAACGTCCACATTGCCACCCTGCTCCAGCATCACGTAGGCCAGATTGTTGGAGGCCACCGGATTGTCCGGCTGAATGTCAAGCACCTTCTGGTATTGCTGCTTGGCGTGGTCCCAATCCTGCCTGGTCTCATAAATGCTGCCAGAGAGCAGGTAGAAAGCGATCTCCCTGGGATTGATCTTCGACCCATCGAGATAGGTTTGCAGGGCCTGATCGGTGGCGCCACGTTCGCTCTGCACCATGCCGAGCTTAACCAGCGCCTCGCTGTTCTTCTTATCCAAGTCGGAAGCTTGCTTGAACTCCTGTTCTGCCCCCGCCAGATCTTTCTTCTGCTCCGCCAGAAGTTCGCCCAGCATGATGTGAAACCCGGCGTTCCTGGGATACTTGGCCGACTGCGTCCTGGCCGTAGCGATGGCTTTGTCCGGCTGCTTCTGCACCTGGTCCACATTGAGCACGCCGCCCAGTGCGTCGGCGGAATTGGGATCCTGATCGAGCGCCTGCTGGTAGGCTTTTTGCGCGTCGGCATACTGGCCCTGCGCCATCCGCAGGTTGCCCAACTGCACATACGCGCCAGGATTGTTGGGCTCCTTTTCGAGCGACCGACGAATATACTCATCCGCGGTTGCGTAGTCTTTGCGATCGATGTCGGCCACCGCGCGCAGCAGGTATCCGTCGGGAGCCGCAGGCTGCAAGGCGATGATTTGGTCCGCTTCCTGCGCCAGACCCGAGGCATCGCTCCGGTGTACGGCCACGGCCGCCAACGCCCGGTGCGCTTCCACAATCTCAGGACGCAGTCGAACCGCATCGCGCCACTCGGTTTCTGCCCGGCTGGTGTTGCCCAATTGGTCGAATGCCAGGCCCTGCTGGTAGTGCGCCACTGCGTTATCGGGATCGTTCTTTAACACGGCCTGCAGCGTATTGACGGCGTCGCTGGCCTTGCCGCTGCGGATCTCGATCTCGCCCTTATAAACCTGGGCGTCCTGGTCGTCCGGCTGTGCCTTCACGACTTCATCATTCAACTTGCGGGCATCGTCGAGCCGGTCTTTCAGAATCAGCAGTTGAATGTAATTCTTCTTGACCACCATGTCCTTGGCATGGTCCCGATAGAGCGAGGCATACTCGGCCGTGGCTTTGTCGAGCTGGTTGCTGGAAAAATAGAAATCGCCCAGCATGCGGTAGCCCATGGAATTATTGGGGAAATCCTTCTTCGACTGGCGCAGGAATTCCTCGGCTTGGCTGGGCTTGTTCTCGGCTATGTAGAGGCTGGCAAGAGAGAGCCTGGGGTTGGGATCGTCCGCTGCCGTCGCAATCGCCCGCCGGAACATCTCCTCTGCCTCGGGAAACCGTCCCCGAGTCTGGTAAAAGTCCCCCAGCAAGACCAGCGAGTTGGTAGACTTCGGACTGAGTTCGACCGCTTTCTTGAAATTCGCCTCCGCCGCGTCCCACTGTTGCCCGCGCATCTGGATCATGGCCAGATTCAGATAAGACTCGGACCGGCTGGGATCCAGTTGCAGCGCCTTCTGCATGTCCGCCAGCGCCGCGGTGGTGTCATTCATACCGGCGTCGTAGTTGGACCATGCGATATAGACGTCGGGGTTGTTAGGCTGCTTATCCTTGAGCGTTTCCAGATGCTGCTTCGCGTCATTGAACTGACGGCTGAGGATCAGCAGGTTGGCCAGGTCAAGGTGCGCGGCATATTGATCCGGCTGAATTTGGAGGGTGGTCGACAGCTCCTGGAAGGCGATTGGCCACTGCTGCAGCTTCATCGCCGCCAGCGCCAGCTTGTAGTGGGCGTCGGCGAAACGCGAATCGACCTGGATGGCGTTCTCGAACTGAATCGCGGCTTCCCGGTACTGGCCTTTGTCGAAGTAGCGCTGTCCGCTCTCCAGGTACTTCTGCTTGCGTATGTTCGGATCCCGCGAGCAGCCCGCCAACAACGCTGCCAGCACGCAAACCGCCACTATGGCAAACTGCAATCTCGACCTCTTAGCTATAGCCATATCTCTGAGCCCTCGCATCGTGCAAACATCGTCTTATCAGTGCCCTACCGCACAATGGTACTCTTTGGGGGCACGCCAGAAAAGTTACTGTCGCGACTATCGCAAACTGGGGCAACCGGCAGAACCAGATTGTCTCCGTCTTCAAGCATACGCCCGTGTACACGCGCTTTCGTAATCTGCCCCAACCGGCCAGGGCATGGCATAGTTCAATCGGCTATGACTTACTTCCCCCAAAGCAATGCCAACCAGCGTTCACCCCGAGTAAAACTCAATGGATCGGTCGCGGCCGCAGTAATGGCGGAAGGCGGCCAGCGGGCGCGCGCAAAACTACAATCTATTTCCATCACCGGAGGCTTGCTGCAGTTGCAGCACGAGCTTTCCACCGGGGATTTCGTCGAAATCGTTTTCCACACCCGATCCGGCGCCATCTGCGGCATGGCCGAAATGCTGCGCCCGATGCGCAAGTTTCAGAGCGCGTGTTTTCAGCCTTTCCGCTTCGTTGCCCTTTGCGATGAAGACGATCGCAAACTGCGCATGGCGCTCGATTCCGCTCTGGACCACAGTTTCCTCGACCCGGTCTCGGAGCAGATGCGGACGCCGCCCGGATTCTGAAGCAGATCTCTCTGAATCAGGTCTCAGGTCCAAGGTCTCAGGAAGAACAAAATCAACCATGTTTTCCTGAGACCTGAGACCTGCTCTCCCGCTTCTTCGCTATACTGAAACCCTCCGGGATGACGACCGAGACCATCACTCACTCCGCCGAGGAGACGATCGCTTTCGGGCGAAAGCTTGCCGCCGAACTGTCTCCTCCTCTCATCGTGCTGCTCTGCGGCGACCTCGGCGCGGGCAAAACGACCCTCGTGAAGGGCATCGCGGAGGGCTTCAAAGCCGCTCGCGCCGAGGACGTGACCAGCCCGACTTTCACGCTCATCCACGAATACCGCGGGCCCCGCGCCACCCTGTACCACATCGACCTTTACCGCATCAATACCGAGCGCGATCTGGAAACGCTCGGCCTTGACGACCTGCTCGCGCCCAACTGCATCTTACTGATAGAGTGGGGAGAGAAGTTCCCTCGCTTCGAGCGCGATCGGAACGTCGGAATTACCCTGGAGCAAATCGGGGAAACTGAGCGCAGAATCCAAGTGACCATCCGTTGAATCCCGTGTACGGCCGAGAGGCCAACAGTAGACTGCCAACTTTGGATTGGACGCATCTCAATCGACTGAGTTTGGAGCCAGAATCAACTTGAAACCAACCCATTTCGCACTTGTCTGCGTATTGACCTTATGGATGATGATTACCGCGACTTTTTGCGTTGCACAAAGCGCGCCAGAGCCGAAGCCCCTGGAAGCCAACCAGTCCGCCCCACCACCCGCGACTGGCGCGGGCCAGACGCCCCAGCCAACGCCGCCTCCAGCCCCACCCTCCGCCCAGGGTCATTCTCAGGATCCAAACGGCCCAGTTCAGGAAGCTGCAGAGAAGAAGAACGACCGGATGTTTTACGTGATGCCGAACTACTTGACGGTGAATGGTCAGGCGCAAGTGCCGCCGGTCTCCTGGAAAGAGAAGTTCGCCATGGCAGCGAAGGGCTCCTTCGACCCCTATGAATTCACAATCATCGGTATTGTGGCGGCCATCCACCAGGCGGACAATGTCGATGCTGCGTTCGGACAGGGAATGAAGGGATATGCGAAGCGGTATGGAGCGGCTTTCGCCGATCAGGTGGATGGCAATGTCATGGTGGGCGGCGTTTACCCCACGATCCTGAAGATAGATCCTCGCTATTTTCGAATGGGCAGGGGCCGGTTTGTGCACCGCTTTGGCTATGCCATCAGCCGTGTTTTAATCGCCCGAAAAGACTCCGGCGGTTCTATGTTCAACATTCCCGAGTTTGCGGGCAATGCAACGGCGATCGCCATTTCCAATGTCTATTATCCCGCCGCCGATCGGAACTTCTCGGATAATTTCAACGACTGGGGACTGCAGATGGGCCTCGACGCCTTCGGGAACGAGTTGAAGGAGTTTTGGCCCGATATTCACGGCTATTTGCAGAGGAGGCACGCCCGCCACCTGCAGAAAGCGGAAGCAAGAGATTGACCTTTGCAATCCGGATTCACACTTACCAGTTTCCTCCCGCTGGCGTGCATCCAAATGCCGGTTCAAACAATCCAACCTTGAAGGTTCAGCGGGAATTGTGTGAAGAGCAAAGCAGATAGGATCCCGAAAGGGAAAATTCGGATGTGGGGGAAGATTTGAAAGCGATTCGATGGTTTTGCATGGCGGCGGCGCTGGCGGCGACGCTGGGAAGTGCGTCTGTTCAAGCCCAGGAACCGACAAGCGCGCGAGAACAATCCCAGGAAGGAACAGTACGGTCGGGGCTGGGTGATGTTGCGCCGCCCGCCCCGGACCCTCAACAGCCGAGCCCAACAACGGACGGAAAATCCCCTCTGCCAGACGCGCCGACACCCAACGTCAGCCCCGCAGAACCAAGTAACCCCAATGACCAGTATGGCAAACAACCCAAGAGAATTCTGGGGATCATCCCAAATTACCGTGCGGTCAGCGCCAACACGCATTTGCCTTCGCAGAGTTTCAAGAATAATCTCTGGCTGGCGACGCAGGATACGTTCGACTACTCCGATTTTATTTTCGTGGGAGGGCTCGCGGGAATTGCGATGGCCGGCAAATCGCAGCCGTCCTTTGGGCACGGCGGTGAGGGCTACGGTAAATACTACTGGCACGTCTTTGTCGACGGCGCCGTCGAGAACTACATGACGGAAGCGATCGTGCCAGCGGCAACAAGAGAAGACCCGAGATACTACACCCTGGGCAAAGGGGGATTCATTAAGCGGACCGGTTATGCGGTAAGCCGGCTGTTCATCACCAGGACCAACGCGGGAAAGAGCACCTTCAATCTGTCGGAGGTCGTGGGGGCAGGAGCGGCCGCGGGCATCGGCAATGCGTATTACCCGGCAGAATCCAACCCCTTCGTGAAAACGTATCAACGTTGGGGAACGCAGGTGGGCTTGGACGGCGTGTTCAACGTACTAAAGGAATTCTGGCCGGACATCAATCAGGCGGTATTTCACGCAAAATACTAATCCCCGACGATGCCCCTAAGAACCGAAGCAACCGTGAAGAAAGCGGCCCGGCCAGATCTGAAAGTGGGCTTAATCTGCGCCGATCGCGACGGCAACCGCATTCGCATTGATCGCATCGATCACGGCGCCGGAACACTTTCCTGCCATTTTCTAAACGACGAACTGCGTGTGCAAGAAGGTATTCAGGAGCGCTCCATCGAGCAATTCCTCGCGGAAGGCTGGTACATGGCAGCCTCAGGAGGATCGCTGTGACAGGCACCGAAAAACCGCCGCTTGGCTGCAGTGGAAGCAGCCTTCTCAGGGCCTCAAACCGCGTCAGGGGCGGCATTCCGCACCAGCGCCAGCGTGGTTAGATCGTTATGCGTGGGAGCCGTCCGCGTGAACTGCCGGGTCGCCTGCAGCATGCTCAGGCAGAGGTCGCGCGCGCCGGTCGCGGTCGCGTCCTGAAAAGTTTGCTTCGCCCTGTCCAGCCCGAATTCCGCATCCTCGCAGTCCCCATTCTCGCAGTCCGCCTCGACAAACCCGCGAGTGACCAGCACCACGGCCGAGCCCGGCACAAGGTGGCAGATGGCCGCGTCCTGCGTCGTATGCGAAAACAAGCCCAACGGCAGGCCGGTGGCCTTGAGCAGCGCGATTCCCGTGCGGTCGCGAAACAGCCCCGGAATGTGGCCCGCATTGGAGTAGCACAAAGTGCCCAGCTCCTGGTGATAACAACCGATGAACGCCGGACAGCTGCGAACGCCGCCACGCAAGATCGTACGATTCATCTCGTGGCACAGTTCGATCATGGCGGTGGCTTCGTTGAAGTCTTCGCCGGCGAAAAGAACGGGCGCAAGGGTTCGGAACGTCTTCTGCACGGCGATCAGGATTTCACGCGTGTCCGCCCGCAGGCCGGCGATGTCCAGCAGCACGAACAGCATGCGCGACGGCCCCACCCTCAGGAATTCATAGAAATCGCCGGCCACGCGCTGCCCGGTGTAGATCGCGGCAATCTCGGCGTGACGCAGCGCCGGCGCATCGCAATGGAGCGGGTCGGTGAGAGGCGGCGTGGGGGCGCCCGGGCCGAGCGCGAAACTCCGTAACAACGACTGCCAGAGGCCGGTCGAGAGCGGCTTCGGTTCCACAACGTCGGTCTTCTGCGTCATAGTGTGGCTCCAGGAATGTGGGTGCCAATCGCCGGAGGAAAGAGCGGAGTCCGCTGCCAGACGAACCCGAGGCGAAGAGTATGCACCTGCCAATGTAATCGGCAGATTGCCTGCGAGGCTTTACTGCAACTGTTTCAGTGCGAATGACCGGGGCTCTGCGGAGCGCCGCTTGCAGGACCGCATCCCTCAGAACCCCATGATGTTGTATCCGCAATCCACGTAGATGGTTTCGCCGGTGATGCCGGAGCTAGCGTCGGAAGCAAGAAACACCCCGGTGCTGCCCACCTCGCCGACTTCGACATTGCGTTGCAGAGGCGCGCGCTCGGCGTGGCCTTTCATCATCTCTCCCAGGCCGGAGACGCCGCGCGCAGCCAGCGTCTTGATCGGCCCCGCGGAAATGGCATTGACGCGAATCTTCCTTCGGCCCAGATCGTAAGCCAGGTAGCGCACGGTGCACTCCAGCGCCGCCTTGGCCACGCCCATCACGTTGTAATTGGGGACAACTTTTTCCGCGCCGTAGTAAGTCATGGTGATGACACTGCCCCCGTCTTCCATCAGCGGCGCCGCGGCCCGGGAGACCGCGATCAGCGAATACACGCTCACGTCGTGCGCCACCCGAAAGCCCTCGCGCGTCGTGTTGACGAAGTCGCCTTTCAGTTCTTCGGGCGGAGCGAAGGCCACGCTGTGCACCAGCACGTGCAGCTTGCCGTAGCGCTCCTTCAGCTTCTCGAACAGGCCCGCAATCGCCGCATCGCTCGAAACGTCGCACATGAATCCTTCCGCGCCCGGCAGCGACAGAATCAGGTCCCGCGCCTCCTGCTCCAGCCGCTCGTTCTGATAGGTGATGGCGAGGTTCGCGCCGGCCGCGTGCAACCCTTGCGCAATTGCCCACGCGATCGAGCGCTTGTTCGCCACGCCAAACACAACCGCCGTCCGGCCTTTCAACTCCTCAAACATGAATGGAAGCTCCCCCTGGAGAAGAGTAAGAATAGCAGCATTGGTAGAGACGCGGCAGCACCAGGGTTGGCAGGGGAGTCGATCTAGCCTGAGCTTGCCTGGGCAAAGCCTCTGCCCTTCGCCATCAGTCTTCCCACGAAGCGGGCAACCGATTCCAGTTTCCGCAGATCGTCAGGAGTGAAGTCCGGCCCCGCCGCGGCTGGGCGGGGAGCCTTGCGGGAGACTTGAATCACTCCAATTACTTCTCCGTTAATGGCTTGAACGGGCGCCGACATGAGCTTCTGAATTACCTGCGCGTCCAGTCCAGTATCGCCCAGCTTGACGAGTTCAAAAACGCTGAAATGCTTCACTTGCGTGAAGCCATTGAAAAGCTCGGCCTGCCTGGTCCGCGCGGTGCGCGCCGCTACCGACGAACTGGAAACAGGGATCGCCCCCGCCGCTTTCAACTCCGCGGGGTATAGGAAGTTCAGCAGCCTTCCGCTAAGCTCCAGCAGCGCGACTTCCGTTTCTCTAACTTGGAAGATCCTGACTACGCAGGCGCAAATCGACTCCGGAGTGTTGTCCGAAGAGTCCAAGCCCCGAAGCTGTTCGATTTCCCACATCGATCCAAGCATGCCCGAAGATAGGGTGATCGGCAAAGTAACCAACGTGCCACCTCCTGCCTCTTTCGTGTTAGTAACTCGGGCGGACGGGAGAAGTCTCGGAATGCCTGGACCGGGCAGCCTGCCTTCCGACCTTCTCCGGCGTCGCCAGGCACAGTTTCACGATGGTTCGAGCAATTGCGACGATCTCACTTGCAACCCCGTCAATGAGTGAAATGGCGATTTATCAACAGTAACGCTTTGGCGTGGCTTTGCGCTGTGGCGGTTGGCGACGACCTCACATCAAAGTGTGACCAATCTCACTGACAGGACGCGCTCATTTGTGTCCTATGAGTACGTCTCGTTTCCCCGAAGAGCAGTTCCCCCCACTGCGTGCACACTCCCTGAGGCGAGAGCTTTGAACGTGGGCCCCGGCAACTCACAAAACTGGGGCGCACCGGCAGGGGCGCTCCCAATGAGACCTTTTCACACTCAGGCCAACAGTTGGGGCGGTCTCAAAGCATGAAACGTGATCCCGGACAATGAGGCGCTTGAAATCCTGATTTAAGGAGGCATTCGAATGAAGAACAAGATCGCGTTCGTCGACCTGGCTGCAGTACTGTCCAGAGTCGCAATTTGCCTAACCATCCTGGCTGCTTGCGCGAGCCTCGTGTCCGCTCAGGCGCCAGCCCACCCCGTGTATGTATGCGACCGGAGCGGCAACGCCCTATATGTTATCGATCCCTCAACCAACAAAGTCGTCGGCACGATCGGTGGCATCCCCACTCCTCAATTAAGTGCCTTCACTCCGGACGGAACTAAGGCGTATGTCACCACCTACGAATCGAGTGGTCCCGTCTACGTAGTCGACGTGGCGTCGAATTCAATATTAACGACCGTAGGAACGAACGGTGATAACCACGGCATTACAGTATCCCCCAATGGGCAATTGGTTTACGTGACCAATATCGACGATCCGTATATTGCGATTATTAGCACAACCACCGACACGGTCGTTGGCTGGATACAACTGAGCAGCGGCAGCGCTGACATTGTCATTAGCCCCGATGGAACGACCGGATGGGCTACAAATCAATATATCAACACCGTTTCGGTGCTGGACCTGGTCAATGATGTAGTAGTTACAACGATTCCGGTCGGGAACTTTCCCCTTCGAATTGTGGAACTGCCGGATGGTTCTACTCTCTACGTCACAAATGGCTCGACGGTCTCCGTGATTGACACATCCAGCAACACGGTCACGGCTACTGTGCCAGTGAACCCAAACCCGTGGGGTATTGCGGTCACAGCGGATGGAAAAAACCTGATTGTTGGGAGCGAAACGTCTGATGACATTTCATTCATCGATACCTCAACTCTAACCGTGACCAGCTTTAATATCAAATTGCCGAGCAGCGGTCTTAGCGTTACCCCTGTAGGCGTGGCCTACCTTGCGTCCAAACACGGCAACGTCGTCGTGTGGTCAAGCCAAACCGGCAAGGTCGTGAAAAGGATCTCCACGCCCGGCGAAACTATGGACGCGCAAGTTTCCCCCCAGCCGCACGCGGCCACAAAAACTAAGGTGACCACCTCGGGATCTCCTTCACAACAAGGTCAGCCTGTGACCTTCACCGCCACCGTAACCAGCAAGTACGGCTCGATTCCGGATGGGGAAACAGTCACGTTCTACGACGGCAACAACCTTTTGGGGACGGCGCAACTCTCGGGCGGCGCGGCCACCTACACGACTTCAACGTTGTCGGTAGGCAAGCACGTCATAGAAGCTTCGTACCCAGGAGACAACGCCTACGCGCCCAGCACAGGAACGGTCAAGCAAGTTGTTAAGTAAAACCCGTTTAGACGCGGGCCTTCAAAGTGAATAAACCTGGAACGCTGTTCCTTGACATCAACGATAGTTGGGTCAGCGACAACGGCGCAGGCTTCAACGTCACCGTTAGCGCCCAGCGATGTCAAGGCAGTTGGGTCATGGATTCCTGCGGAGCAAGTGACAAGACCGCTCCAATGCCCTGCCGCCCGATGTCAGGGCGGCTTTTCTTTGCACCACGCCGAGGGGAGGAGCGCGGTAACTTCTGTTATCAGGCGATTTCACTCACAACCCTGCTTGTTGGGAAAGTAGTGAACTGAAAGTTGAGAGCTAACAGCCAACAGCCAAAAGCCGACAGCCAACAGCCGCCCGCCTAATTCTCGCTCTCCACCGGCGCCGCCTTCGGAGCGGGCAACGCCTTCGCAGGCTTGCCCGGTTTCCCCGGCGCGGCCGGCGGAGTCGGCGGAGTAGCCGGAGCGGAGACTGCGACCGTCCCTTTGCGGATCTCAATCCCTCCCTTTTCGCAGTTCATCACCAGCTTTGGGCCGTTGGTTCCGATCGAACCGCTGGCGCTCCCCTGGTTGTCGCGATTGTCCACTTTGATCTCGTCGAAGTCGCTCTCGATCTCTCCTGCGCGGGTGCGCGCCTCGACCTTGATCGCCGTATTCGGCGGAATCGAAACCTGGATATCGCCCTTGCGGTTATCGATCTGGATGTTCCCCGGCCTGCGCAGTCCGACTTCGACCGTCCCGTTGGAATCTTCCAATCGAAGATCGCCCGACAAGCCCTCGAGCGAAATGTCCTTCGACCGGGTCGTGAGGCGCATCGGTCCAGTCAGCGAATCGGCGCGCAGGTCGCCGGAATCCAGATCCAGCCGGCCATCCAGGCGCGAAAATTCCATGTCGGTGCGCGAAGAATGGAAGCTGACCGTCTTGCTGATGCGCACCAGCCGCGTGCTCTCATAGAACTCTCCATTCAGATGAACCGCGCCATCCACATCCTCCAGCGCCACTTCGTTTCCCTTACCCTGAATGGTCACGTCGCCCTTCACATGTCCCAGCCGGACGGAACTGCCGTCCAGGTTCAGCGAGACGTTCCCGGTGTGGTCGTTGATGTTCACTTCGCCGCGATGGTGGTTGACCTCAACATTGCCGGACATGCCCGCGATGGTCACATCGCCTCGGCCCGAGGTGATGGCGAGCGCGGTATTCAGTGGCACATAAATATCCATGTCGGTAGTTACGCTCTTGTCGCCCGCGCCTTGCGTGTTGGCGTTCAGCGTGACCACCTTGTCGGCAACCGTGATCTGCGGCTTGGTCCTGCTGTTGTAGTTATCGGCGTCCTGCTGCTTTTCCGCGCGGACTTTCTTGCGCACCGAGACTCTCATCGTCTTGTCGTTCGTCTTGAAGTCCGCCACATTGATCGTAATCGTGCCCCGGTCGTCGTTCACGTGCAAGGTGCTGCCCGCCGGGATTTCCTGGCTCAGTTCGTCGCTGTAATTGAAGACGGACCCGCTGAAGATCTCGTCCAGATTTTCATCGTCGCCAAGCTGGATGTGTTCCCCAAGGCTCTGCCAGTTCCAGCGGGAGACCTGGGTTGCAATCAGTCCGGCAAAAATCAGGAACAGCAACAGGAAAACGCCACCGGCCCCAATGCCGCGCGCCGGCTGGCCTAAGCGCTTGGCCTGTTCGTATTCGATCAGCTTGAGCACGCCCCACAGAATCAGCAGGGCAGGCCAGAAGCGCGCGAACAGCGATCCCAGGTGGTGAATATCCATGATCCCCATCGTCCCCAGCAGGAACAGGATTCCCATCAGGATCAGCACGACCGGCCCGGCGATCGAACGGTGCGGGACGCGCGGAGCCGGTGGTATGGGCGGAGTTGGAGGCATGATTGGGCTAGCCACGGTTCACCTCACTGGTTGGTGGAACGGGTGGAACGGGTGGAACCGGCGGCACCGGCCCGCCCGGCGAGAATGGCGACGGAACGTGTCCTTCAATCGACGCGCTCCCTTGCAGCAATTTCAAAGCGCCAATCACCAGCAGAATTACTGGCCAAGTGCGGTCAAAGTCCATCACATGCAGGCTCTGCAGCAAGAACAAGACGCCGACAGTAAAAACGATCGTCGGCCCAATAATCCGCCGGATGCGGCAGCGTGCACATTGGCAGCATGCGGCTGCCGCCAGGTTCTGCATAGCCACAGGAAATCCGTGGCGAGCCATCCTCTCCTTCGATCGTGCCGCATTCCTCGTCATTCCCAGCAGCCCCCAGTTTCGGGCGAACAGCCAGCCGCCGACGAAGATCAAAATTAACGGCCAGAAGCGATCCAAACCGAATTCGGTCAGGCCCAGGGTATGCAGCAGGAAGATCACGCCCAGCAAAATGAGCACGACCGCGCCCGTCGGAATCTTGCTCGTCTCGATCCTTCCTCCTCCGCCAAAAGTTGCCGCCAAGCCGAAAGGATCGGGTATCGGTTGCGCTATCTGGATCGCTCTTGCCGACCGCACCGCGTCAAAGATCTGGTAGATCCAAAAGAAGGCCAGACCGAAGCCGCAGACAACGCCGAGAGCCTCGCTATGCCCGCTGTCGCCAGCGCTGCATCCGGCGATGAGCAATCCGAAAATCGCCAGATGCGCCAGTCCCTTGGCATATTGCCCGGTGTACACGGCGCCCACGCCGAAGGGAAAAAATCCGGCAAGAATTCCAGCCACGGTCGGGTTGGGTCCACTGCCGCTTCCCGGCGGAGGCGGCGGAGGAGGAATGTATCCCGACGCTGCCGGGGAAACCGCGCCGGAAACGAATCCAGCCGCTCCCGCCGGAGCGCCTTCCATTCTTGCTCCCAGGCAGTCCTCGCAGTAGATCACGCCCCGCACGGGACGTGTACAGTTCCCGCACAGTGCCTTCCCGCAAGTGCGGCAATAGGCTACTGCCGACGCATCCGCATGATTGGCGCAGTTCATACAAACCTCCGATTTGTGGTTACCGTCACAGCCGGTGAAGTATCCCCCACCGCATCACGCAAAACCGGCGCGATGGGGGCCCCGTCCCGCAGCGCGGCTAACACCGGCTGGTTGTATTCCTGAGAGTAGTTACGATCCTGTCTCTGCTCCGGTTGTTCACTGGTATCGTTCCTGCGATTTTCTTTCTGTACCGCGGGACCGGGCTCGGCGGGAGTGTTGGCCCGCTTCAACTCGCGCACCTTGGATTCGATCTCATACACAAAGCGGATATTGTCGTAGTACTTCACGACCTTGATTTGCGCGTCGTTGTAAGCGTGCCGCAACGCCGCCGGCCGCAGCGAGACCTTGGCCACGTCCTTGGGCTTCACGCCGCCCAGGCTCAGGACCAGCGAGAATGAGAAGAAGATCATCCCAAACGACATCGCAAACCGCGGCTGCCGCACAAAGGCCGTCACCGGCGTGAAGTAGGAATCCCACCACTCCCGCGCCCGCTCCCCGAACGGAGTCGTTCTGCCGTCGGCCCTGGTCGTCCGCGGCCGCGTGCTCATGACTCCGCTGGTAGCCGCCAGAATATTGTGCACCAGATTCACCGGAGGCTCGACCGGCTCCAATGCCAACTGCCGCAGCCATTGCTGCCCAGCCTGCACATCCGCGAACAGCGGACCGCAAATCGAGCAGGCGCTCCGATGCGCTTCAAAGCTCTCCCGGCGAGCCGCGCTCAACCGCCCTTCCAGGGCGTCGCTGATCAGCGCTTCGAACTCCGTGCATTCGACCCCGTGTTTCGTTTCGTCTGGCATCACATCACCTGCCTATATGTACGTTGAAGGAGACGCGCAAGTTCCGCTCGTCCCCGGTTAATTCTCGACTTGACCGTCCCCTCCGGGACCCTCAAAGCCGTGGCAATTTCCCGATAGTCCATGTCCTGTAGATCCCTCAAAATCACCGCCTCCCGCAGCTCCGGAGACAGTTTTTGCAGCGCCAAATGCACCATTTCCCGCGTTTCCCGGCTTTGCACCGCGGCATCCTGGGGCAGCCCCCGGCCCGCGATCCGCTCGCTCAAGGGCTGCGCATCTTCATGCTCGGAGGGCGCGGAATCCAGCGAATCCGTGATCCGGTCGCCTTTCGACTTCCGGAAGTGATCGACCAGCAGGTTGCGCGTAATGGCGGTTACCCAGGTCATGAACGCGCTCTTGCCCGCGTCGTATGTGCTCAGCGTGCGATACATCTTGATAAAGACCTCCTGGGTGAGGTCCTGCGCGTTGTCGGAATCCCCGGCAAACCGGTAGCAGACGCTGTATATCCGCCGGTGATAGCGCTCGACAATCTCTTCCCAGGCCGCGGCATCGCCCCCAACACAGCGACGGACCAGCAATCCGACAACCTGGGCTTCTTCCAAACCAGACTCCCCGAACGCGTTTGACTGCCGACCGTCGCGTCCCTCAAATTCGCGACATAAATTACGCCGTCATCCTGACCCTGAGCCCGTCGAAGAGGAAGGACCTATGCCATTTGCCCGTGCGATGCCCAGATCTTTAACAGCACAAGAGAAATACGTTTCTGTCGAGCAGGGAGTTCCCTTGAATCGTGGAGCTAGCGATTGTAGCAGGAGAGATTGACCGTTGGGGAATCCACGTTTCTCATCCCTCTCAAGTCGAAAGCGTATCTTGCGGAATTTACCCGGAATCTGCCAAAATTATTGATGCGGCCACTGGAATTCAACCCGCGGGGGCAGCGGCTTGAGCTTCATTTTCGCAACGGCCTCACCGTCGTTTGTTGACGCTTGGGGTCCGGTCGTTCTCAATCTCCTGGGAGTACTCCTTGTCTTCGCGGGTATATGGCAAAGCAGGCGTCCGTCCGGCCGCGGCAAATCGGCGCTTCTATATTTAGCCGCGTGCGCCCTGTTTCTCATAGCCGCTCGCTGGTCCTCGTACCTGTAATGTAGGAAACTGCTCCCGCTGCCATCGCTCCGTCCCGCTCCCGCGAAAGATGGGTTAGAGCCTTTGGGTGGCGCAGCGGTTTACCGCTGCGATCCAGGCGCTCATTTCCGACGGCTTTTAGCCGCCGAGGTCACGGTTCTTTCCCCGCGAAAGATAGACGGCGCGGGCCTTTTCTGATCCGTCTCAACCATCGCAGGGGACACTCGACCGAGATGCCCCGCCCACCAAATCATGCGCCGTGTAATAATTACAGTGTAAAAATTACCCACATGTGGCTATTTAACCACACCGACGCCTGAGCATTATCAATGACTTGCAAACCCCGCCGGTCGCCCCAGGTCTCGCGTTTTTCGATCTTTCGCCGTTTCTTCTCCTGTTTACTTACATATCTATACGTACAATTAAACCAGTACAAAGTGTTTCGCGCGAAACACTTTGTACATACATCTGCCCTACGAGAACCGAACCTTCACATCCGGCCCCTTATCCAAATGGATGCTGTCGATGAACCGCACCCGCCCCGTCTTCAAAGTTAGAATCACCGAAGAAGTCCGCGTCCCTTCGCCAAAGAAGCGGACGCCCTTGAGCAGCGCGCCTTCGGTCACGCCGGTCGCGGCGAAGATCATCTGCTTCCCCGGAGCCAGGTCTTCCGCCTCATAGATTTTAGTCCTGTCTCCAATCCCCATCTTGGCAATGCGCTCTTCGAGTTCCGGCCTGTCGATCACCAGCCGTCCCTGCATGTATCCATTCAGGCAGCGGATCGCAGCCGCCGTAATCACGCCTTCCGGCGCGCCGCCCGATCCCATGACCGCGTGCACCCCGGTTCCGATCACCGCCGCGGCAATGCCCGCCGACAGATCGCCGTCGCCAATCAGCTTGATGCGCGCGCCCGCCTTGCGAATATCGGCGATCAGCTTCTCGTGCCGCGGACGGTCGAGCACGACCACCACCAGGTCCTCGACGCCGCGATGCATCCGCCGCGCGATATTCTTCAGGTTGACGGCGACCGGAGCGTCCAGTTCCACCGCGTTCTTGCACGATGGCCCGACCACGATTTTTTCCATGTAGCAATCGGGAGCGTGCAGCAGCCCGCCCTTTTCCGAAGCCGCCAGCACCGTGATCGCCCCCGGCGCGCCGGTAGCGCAGAGGTTCGTGCCTTCCAGCGGATCGACCGCGATGTCGACCTGCGGAACCTCGCGGCCGTCCGGATACGGGCCGCCCACCTGCTCCCCGATATAAAGCATGGGCGCGTCGTCGCGCTCGCCCTCGCCGATCACAATCGTGCCGCGCATCGGGACCGTGTCCATCGTCTTGCGCATGGCCTCGGTGGCCGCCTGGTCGCTCAGCGGACGGTCGCCTTGGCCCATGGTGCGCGCCGACTCGATGGCCGCGTTCTCAACCACGCGCAAAAACTCCAGCGCCAGATCGCTCTCAAGATTTTCCCCAAAATTCTTCGCACGCGCTTCGGGCCGCGTTTGGGTTGACATCAATGCCTCCCTGAATAGAAATGCGCCTTGCAATATATCCCCTTCGGAGCGAAGAGGGAAGCGCAAGCTACCAGCATCCTCGACCGCAAACCATCTGCTAATCTTTCCTCATGAACACCGAACCCACGACCTCTGAACTGACGACCGCTGCAGTAACGGCCAAAGACCGCAAAGAACCTGCGTATCTCTTCACCGAGAAGCAGGTTGCGGAAAAAAGCGAAGTCGCCCGGCGTTTTCTGGACAACCGCACGCGTCTGAATGAAAACGTCCACAAGGCCGACAACTTCCTCGTAAAACGCTTCTATAACCTGGATCACAACACCTACCTGGAAGGCGCGCTGCCCGCGAAATACAAGGAATTGATGGGCTTGGTCGCCTCCGCCTGCTTGCGTTGCGACGACTGCATTTACTACCACGCGATTCAGTCCTATCGCCTGGGCGCGACGCGCACCGAGCAGGAAGAGGCGATCAACGTCGCGCTGGTGACAGGCGGCAGCATAGTGATTCCGCACATCCGGCGAGCGTATGAGCTGCTGGGGGAACTCTACGGGTGAGTGATAAGACTTTTACATACAACCACTTAGTAGGTTTTGTTGCAGTGTATGCACAATTAATGTACACTACATTCAGTGAGGGATGCCCTGGAATTCGACTGGGACGAACATAACGAAAAACATCTCGCCAAACATGGCATCGGCCGTTCCGACGCGGAGGACATGCTGTCCGGAAATCACATCCTTTTGGAATACCAAATGGAAGGGAACGAACAGCGGTGGGTTGCCGTCGGCGCGACTCGCACGGGGCGCATTTTGAACATCGTGTTTGCAATCCGGGACGAGGCGGTACGTCCAATAACGGGCTGGGCCGCGGACAAAGAAACAGCGGATCTTTACCTTAAACAGTGGGGACTGGAATAAATATGGCAAAAGCAAAGGTGAAACAGGCAGTCATTCCGAAGTTTACGAGCGAGGCCGAAGAAGCGGCGTGGTGGGATGCTCATCGTTCCGAAATCGAGGCGGAAATCCGCCAGCGCGTGAAACAAAAGCGACCACTGACGCTCGACGGTTTGCTCCAACGAGAGAAGCCGTCTCAGCCAGTTACGTTGCGCATCGCGACGAAGGATCTTGAAACGGCGCGCCGATTGGCGGCCCGCAAGGGCGTCGGGTACCAGACTTATATCAAGATGCTGCTGCGCGAAGCTTTGGCGAAGAATGCAGGTGCGTCCGGGAGGTAGGGCCTGGGTCGGTTAGCCGATGTTGCTTGGTTTCCAATCGTCTCCAAATCCCCAACTCAGCCATGCGAGATATTGGCGAAATAGAACTTCAGCCGCTTTGATCACTTCCTCCGCTTCCTCCAGCGATACAAAACGCCCATGCATAGCCTGATTACAGACGCTAAAGATCTTCTGAGCCAATTGCATCTGGTCGGGAGTAATCGCTGCCGCCTCCCTAAGACGCGCCAGAAGACGGGGAATTGGCCCCGACAGCGTGGACTGCAATTTGAACCCGATGGCCACATTCCGCATCATGGTTTCCAGATCTATTCTCAAGCCTGCGAGAGCGAGTACGGGATCGGTTCCTGCCATCGAATGATAATAGGCAATGTCAAGATCGCTCAACATGGGAGCCAGCCCAAGTTTCATCATTCTCGCGTTAGCTTCGGTCAGCGGGATTCCGGGTTTCTTCTTGCGCTCTTCGGTCGGTGCGGATTCGACTTTTTCCGACAGCTGTTTTACCTCTCGCACCTCTTCTCCTAAATCGACGGACACCCCACCTGGAAGCGCAGCCTTTCTTAGCCTGGCGAGCAATCTCTTGATTTCGCTTCGGAACGACAGGGACAAGCCAATGATGGTAAGCGGCCAAGCCAGAGCCTTAACGTATTCGAGCACAAGCTTAGCGATCTCCATTTTCTAACCTCCCGTACGCAACTCTAGAACGCGTCAATCCCCGTCACGCTGGCCCCGATGATCAGCGTGTGAATGTCATGCGTCCCCTCGTATGTCTTTACCGACTCGAGATTCATCAGATGCCGCATGATGGGGTAATCGTCCGCCACGCCGTTTGCTCCAAGAATGTCTCGTGACAGCCGTGCACATTCCAGTGCCATCCAGACGTTATTTCTCTTCGCCATCGAAATGTGCTGGTGCTGCACTTTGTTCGCGTCTTTCAAGCGGCCGACTTGCAGCACGAGTAACTGCGCCTTGGTGATCTCGTTGATCATCCAGGTGAGTTTTTCCTGCACCAGTTGATGCGACGCGATGGGCTGGTCGCGCCATTGTTTCCGCAACAACGAATACTGCAGCGCACAGTCGTAACACGCCATCGCCGCCCCGACCGCTCCCCACGCGATGCCGTAGCGCGCCTGGTTCAAGCACATCAGCGGAGATTTCAGTCCTCCCGTTCCCGGCAACAGGTTCGACTCGGGGATCCGAACATCCTGCAGCGACAAGCCCGACGTCACCGAAGCGCGCAGCGACCATTTCCCGTGAATGTCGTTGGCCTTGAATCCAGGACGATCGGTCTCCACCAGAAATCCGCGTATCTTATCTCCCTCATCTTCAACCTTGGCCCAGATCACGGCCACGTCGGCGATCGAGCCGGAGGTGATCCACATCTTCTCGCCGTTCAGCACGTATTCTTTTCCGACTTTGCGCGCGCGCGTGCGCATGCCGCCGGGGTTCGATCCGAAATCCGGCTCGGTCAATCCGAAGCAGCCTAGCTTTTCGCCTTTCTGGAGCGCGGGCAACCAGGTGTTCTTCTGCTCGTCGCTGCCGAAGGTATAAATCGGATACATTACCAGCGCCGACTGCACGCTGACGAACGAGCGCACGCCGGAATCTCCGCGTTCCAGTTCCTGCGTGACCAGTCCGTATTCGACGTTCGACATGCCGGCGCAGCCGTAGCCGTCGAGCGAGGCGCCGAAGAATCCGAGATCGGCCATCGGCTTTACCAGTTCGCGCGGGAAGCGGCCGGCGCGGTTGCACTCCTCAATGATCGGGACGAGATTGTCTTCGATGAACTTGCGCGCCGTATCGCGCACCAGGCGCTCGTCGTCGTTCAGCAAGGTGTCGAATTCGATGAAGTCCACACCACGGAATTTGATGGCAGGCATTACGTCTCACCCCACATACTGTCAAACAAGGTCAGCAGACATGGAACGGGAAACCATTCAAAGTAGCAGAGGGGCAGGGAAGTCAGCAATGCGAAGAAATGTTTGGTCTCCTAATCTGTTCTTATTAGAGACACCGCTTCCCGTCAGCCGATAATATGTCGCAACCGAGGGTTGCAGGTTCTTGTGGGGGCCTGCTGGAAACCAACATGACTTCTACCGGGAATTCTGTGGGCCGAGCACTGGCGTTGCTGATCGGCTTCCTTGTCGCGTCCGCGATTTACCTTTACGCGTTCCCGCAAGCGAATGTCCTGTACGCCGGAGTGGTGTTGTTGCATGCGGTCGCAGGCGTCGTGGCTTCGGTGTTGCTGCTGGTCTGGCTGGTGCGCTCTTCGTTTTTGCGTAAGGGTGAGCCGTTGGTTCGTGTGGGAATGGTCCTCCTGTTCCTCGGTGCAATTCCAGGACTGGCGCTGATCTATACCGGAGCGCTGAGCACGGAGCGGCGGGACATTTATATCCACATCGGCTTGAGCTTTTTCGGCGCCGGGTTGATCGCTGCGGCTGGTTTGGGTGATCGCGGATGGCTGCGCCGTCATGCTGTCATTCGCATCGCAGCCGTGCTCGTTGTGCTGGCGGTATTCGCGCCCGTCGCGCGCTATCTCCGCGAAATCCGCTGGAAGCAGCATGGGCGCATTGAAAATCCAGCGCTGCCGCCGCTCACCATGAACGGTGAAGGCGACGGCCCCACCGGCCCATTCTTCCCCAGCTCCGCGCAGGTGTATGGCGGAGAAAAAATTCCCAGCAAGTTTTTCATGGAATCGGAATCCTGCAAGCGCTGCCACCAGGATATCTACAACCAGTGGAACAGCTCGGCCCACCATTTTTCATCGTTCAACAATCAGTGGTATCGCAAGTCGATCGAGTACATGCAGGACACGATCGGCACCAAGCCTTCCAAATGGTGCGGCGGATGCCATGACCCGGCCGTGCTCTACGCGGGCAAGATGGATACGCCCATCAAACAGATCGTGCACACGCCCGAAGCCCAGGCCGGACTCGGCTGCATGATGTGTCACTCCATCGCCGACGTAAAAAGCACGATGGGCCAGGGCGATTTCTATCTCGAGTATCCCAAGCTGCACGAGCTCGCGGCCAGCAAGAATCCGCTGGTTCGCACCCTGCACGACTTTCTGATCAAGCTGAATCCGGAGCCGCACCGCCGCGTGTTCCTCAAGCCGTTCATGAAATATCAGACGGCGGAGTTCTGCTCCTCCTGCCACAAGGTGCACCTCGACGCGCCGGTCAATCATTACCGCTGGATTCGCGGTTTCAATGAATACGACAACTGGCAGGCCAGCGGCGTCTCCGGCGAGGGGGCGCGCTCGTTCTACTACCCCGCGAAACCGCAGCAATGCGCCGATTGCCACATGCCGCTCGAGCCTTCCAACGACATGGGGAACGTTGCCGGCAAAGTGCACTCGCACCGTTTCCCCGGCGCCAATACTGCGCTGCCCACGGCCAACGAAGATGCCGCGCAGTTGAAGGCCACGGAAGATTTCCTGACCAGTGGAGCTCTTACGGTGGATATTTTTGCGCTCTTGCCGGCAAGCGCCGCATTGAAAGCCGGAGCCATAGCACAACACGAGCTCGCGACCACCTTCGCTGTGGGAGAAGAAGCAGAAGCAAAAATCGCGCCGGGCTCCAGTTCCAACGCCGAGACCGCGCTGACCGCTCCTCTCAACCGCGTGCATCCCGCCGTCCGCCGCGGAGATACGGTCCGCGTCGATGTCGTGGTGCGCACCAAGCGCATCGGGCATTTCTTTCCCGGCGGCACGGTCGATGCCTACGACACGTGGCTCGAACTCAAAGGCGTCGACGACAAAGGGCAGACGATTTTCTGGAGCGGCATGGTTGAGGCCAACGGCAAAGGCCCCGTCGAAAAGGGCGCGCACTTCTATCGCTCGCTGCAGGTGGATGGGCACGGCAACCCGATCAACAAGCGCAATGCCTGGGCCACGCGCGCCGTCGTGTACGTACGTCTCATCCCGCCCGGCGCCGCCGACACGGTGCACTTCCGCATGAGAGTTCCCGAGAAGACGGGCGGCAAAATTACCTTGACCGCGCGACTTTGCTATCGCAAGTTCGCGTGGTTCAATACGCAGTTTGCATTTGCGGGCGAGCGCGAAAACGGCCCATCGAGGCCGGGAGCCGTGCCTGCTTCCGTTACGCCCGACTACGACGACACAAAAATGGCGTTTACGGCGTCGCTGCACGGAGTTTCCGCGAAGTCGGAGAAGATTCCCGATCTGCCGATTGTCGCGGTTGCGCAGAATGAAGTTGCCCTCAACGTCTTGGCAGCGAACGCTCCCGCGCCGCAACCCAAAATCCAGCTTGCGAAAGAAGACTGGCAGCGCTGGAACGATTACGGCATCGGCCTGTTGCTGCAAGGCGACCTGAAGGCGGCGCAGGCAGCTTTCGAAAAAGTCACTGAGGCCGATCCGCAGAATCCCGACGGCTGGCTGAACATCGGGCGCGCCGCCCTGCAGGAGGGCGACGTCGCTCGCGCCCGCACCGTTCTTGAGAAAGCGCTGGCGCTCAACGCGACGCTGGCGCGAACCAATTTCTTCTATGGATCGCTCATGAAGTCTACCGGAGACTACGACCAGGCCTCCGCGCATTTCCAGATCGTGCTCGCGCAGTATCCCCGTGACCGCGTGGCGCTGAACAATCTTGGGCGCGTGCTGTTTCTGCAGAGGAAATATGCGGACGCCGTGAAGGTCCTGCGGCAGGTGCTCGCGGTCGATCCTGAGGATTTGCAGGCGCACTACAACCTCATGCTCTGCTACAGCGGTCTCGGCGACGAGAAGATGGCCAAAGAGCACCAGGCGCGCTACCTGCGCTTCAAAGCCGACGAAGCTGCGCAGGCCATCACCGGCCCCTATCGACAACTGAATCCCGAGGACAACAATGAACGCCAGAGTATCCACGAGCACGTATCAGTGCCGCTGCCAATCTTGAAGAACGTAGCAGCGAAGCGTCTTGCCGCAAGCGCCATAACTCCCGGGGCCCGACGGTGATGAGTCACAACCCAAAATCCACCACAGAGTCACAGAGTCACAGAGAAAAGCGAGGTTCTTCTCTTAACGCATTCCTCCGTGCCTCTGTGTCTTTGTGGTGGCCGTTGATCTTTCTGGCCGCCGCGGCAATCGTCGCGTCGGCGCAAAGCGTCACCTTCCGCGACATCACCGCCCAGGCCGGCATTCACTTCACGCACAACAGCGGAGCCTTCGGAAAAAAGTGGCTGCCGGAAACCATGGGCCCCGGCTGCGCCTTCATCGATTACGACAACGATGGCTTTCCCGACATCCTGCTCGTCAACGGACAGGATTGGCGCGGTCATGTCAGGAGCGGCGCGACCACGTTGAAGCTCTATCACAACAACCACGACGACACTTTTACGGACGTGACGCGGCAGGCGGGCCTCGACATTTCGCTTTTTGGAATGGGCGTCGCGGTCGGCGACTACGACAACGACGGCTTCGACGACATTTTCATTACCGCCGTCGGACAGAGCCATCTCTTCCACAACAACGGCAACGGCACTTTCACCGACGTGACCAAGTCCGCCGGACTCTGGGGGCCGAACGAGTTCTCGACCGGCGCCGCGTGGGTCGATTACGATCGCGACGGCAAACTCGATCTCGTCGTTGCCAACTATGTGCAGTGGTCCGAGCAAACCGACCTTTACTGCACGCTCGACGGCTCGCACAAATCCTACTGCACGCCCGAATCGTATAAGGGAACGTCGGCCCGTCTTTGGCATAACCTCGGCAATGGCAAGTTCGAAGACGCCACCGAGAAAGCCGGCCTTTACGATCCAACGTCAAAAGGTCTCGGAGTCGCCATTCTCGATACCAACAACGACGGATGGCCCGACATCCTGATCGCCAACGACACGCAGCCCAACAAGCTCTACCTGAATAAGAGGAACGGTACTTTCGAGGAGCGCGCGGTTTCCGCCGGCATCGCCTTCAGCGAAGATGGGATTGCCCGCGCCGGCATGGGCGTCGACGCCGTTGATTACGACCGCTCGGGCGGCGCCAGCCTGGTCATTACAAATTTTTCCAACCAGATGCTCTCGCTCTACCACAACGAAGGCAACGGTTTGTTTGTGGATGAAGCTCCGCGCTCGGAAGTCGGGCGCGCATCGCTTCTGACACTTGGCTTCGGCTGCTTCTTCTTCGATTACGATAACGATGGCTGGCAGGACATCTTCGTTGCCGACGGCCACATCGAAGACGGGATCGAGAGCGTGCAAAAGCGCGTCACGTACGCCGAGGCGCCGCACCTGTTCCGCAATTTAGGGAACGGAAAGTTCGAAGAAGTTACGACGAAAGTCGGGAGCGCGTTTGCCGCTCCGAAAGTCGCGCGCGGCGCGGCTTACGCCGACATCAATAACGATGGAGCGCTCAACGTCCTCGTCATGACCAACGGGGGCCCGGCGCATCTCTACCTCAACCAGGGCGGAACGAACCGAAGCCTGCGCATCAAACTTGCTGGGACGAAATCCAACCGCGACGGCATCGGCGCCGTCGTCCGCGTGAGCGCCGGAGGCGACAGGCAGTGGCTCACCATGAAGAGCGGCTCCAGCTATCTTTCGCAGAGCGAACTGGTGCTGACCTTCGGCATGGGATCGAAAACCAAGGCCGACACGGTCGAAATCGACTGGCCCAGCGGGCAGGTGGACAAGCTTTCAAACATCGCGACCGGGCAGACCGTTACCATCCAGGAAGCGAAAGGCGTGATCGGGGCGCGGCCATACGGCAAGAAATAATTCGCAGCTCTCTACCCATCTTGGCATTCAGATAGAATCATTTCCGAACCACGATTCCCGATCTCACAATGACCAAGACGCTCAGCATTGCCCTCGTTTCTATATTTCTTCTCGCGCTGCTTGCCGCTGGCGGTTCCCCCACCAATCCCCAGGAAGCGGCCCGCCTCAACAACATCGGCGTCGCTTATATGAACCAGCAACTCTTTGAAAAAGGTTTGAAGACATTCGAAGCGGCGGAGGCCAATGATCCGTCGTTACGCGTGGCGACCGTGAATCGCGGAGTGGCGCTGCTCAACCTGCAGCGCGGCGCTGAAGCGAAGGCGCTGCTTGAAAATGAAGTAAAGAACAATCCCAAGGATGCCCACGCCTGGTACAACCTCGGCCTCTATTACAAAAGCTCGGCCGATGCCGGTTCTGCCATCGAGGCGTTCCGTCGCGTTACTGAAATCGATCCGGGAGACGCCGATACCTGGTACTTCCTCGGATCGACTTACGCGCAAGTCAAGCGATTTCCGGAAGCGATCGACGCGCTCGAGCACGCGTTAAAGATCGATCCGCGCCATGCCTCCGCCGAGTTCGGACTGGCACGGGCCTACCAGCAATCGGGGCAAGCCGATCCCGCCCACGACGCGATGAAGAAATTCCAATACATCACGCAGAACAAGCTGGGGTCGCCCATCAGCCTGTCGTATGGCGAGCAGGGAAAATATTCGCGCGCGGAAGATTCGCCGATGGCGGTGGAGAAGGTTCCAGCGGAGATTGCGGTGAAGTTTGTGGATGTCACGAAGGAAGCGGGGCTCAGTGGCATTGCTCGGAAGGCGCACACCGGTAAGGTACGCTACCCCAAAGACTGGATTGAATCAGTCGGTCCGGGAGCATGTTTCCTCGACTACAACAACGATGGACTGATTGATGTCTTTATCCCCGATGAGGGGCCGAGCGGTGGCCTAGTTTTGTACCAAAATCTGGGTAACGGTCGATTCGAGGACGTAACGGAAAAAGCCGGACTTGACCCGCACTTGCATGGGATCGGCTGCACGGCGGGTGATTACGATAACGACGGCGCTACCGATCTCGCTGTGAGTCTCGACGACCGAATCGCGCTGTTGCACAACGAGAAGAACGGCACCTTCAAAGACGTGGCAAAAGCTGCAGGGTTAAGAGCGATCGCCGCATCTACCCTCCCGACTATCACCCGAACATCATCACCCCTTACGATCTCCACAACTTCGGACTTACATTCGTTGATTACGACCACGATGGTGACCTGGATCTGTATGCCGTCCGCTATGGGTCCCAAGAATCCAGCGGCTGGATGATGGGAATGGACGCCATGTGGCGCAACAACGGCAACGGTTCATTTACCGAGGTGACGGAATCTCTAGGTTTGGGATCGCTCCTTGCCGAAGCCTTGGATGGTGCAATGGGGGCAATCGGGACGGACTACAACAACGACCGCGCTGTGGACCTCGTGGTAACTGACGACGGGCCTACGATCTTTGAGAATCCGCGAGAAGGAAAGTTTCCCAGACGCAGGCCTTGGTCGACGCCTATGCCTGCCAAGGTGACATCTGTCACCGTTCTCGATTTCAATCACGACGGCTGGATGGATTTCGCCTTCACGCACTCGGGCGCGCCTGGCATTACTCTGTGGCGCAACAATCACGGCAAATCCTTCGATCGAGTTCCACTGCCCGAAACCAACTGGGCACATGCCTACGGCGTCGCCGCCATCGACTACGACAACGATGGCTGGGTCGATCTCGTCGCCGTTGGTGAGACGAAAGACGGCAAGGGCGAAGTCCATCTCTTCCGCAATCTTGGGCCCGACGGCTTCAAAGATGTCACCGTCGAAACTGGGCTCGACAAGATTCAGCTCAAAGAGCCGCGCGCCATCATCGTGGGAGACTACGACAACGACGGCGCTGCCGATCTTCTGATCACGCAGAATCACGGGCCTGCCGTGCTGCTCCACAACGAAGGCGGCAACAAGAACAACTCGCTGCGGCTTGCGCTCAAGGGACTGAACGATAACAAGAGCGCCATCGGCACGAAGGTTGAGGTTTTCTCCGATGGCATTCGGCAGAAGTTTGAAGTGTATGGCTCGTCCGGCTACCTTGGGCAGAACTCGCCTTACCTGACCATCGGTCTGGGACAAGCGAAAGTTGCCGATGTCGTGCGCCTGACGTGGCCGACCGGCGTTCTGCAGGATGAAATCGCGGTCGCCGCCAACACGCCGCAAAACATACAGGAACTCGACCGCCGCGGCAGTTCCTGTCCGACGCTCTTCGCCTGGAATGGCACACATTACGAACTCGTCGGCGATATGCTCGGCGCAGGCGTCGTTGGACACTGGATCGCGGCGGGTGAAGGCAAAGTTGTCCCTCAGGGGCTAAAGCCCGCATCTTTCCACGCACGAAACGGCACGGCTGAAGCCGTGACCTACCCAAATCCGATTTCTGAAACGGCCTCCAAGACTGTGCGTAATATTGCGCGGCCCACTGAATCCATCAAACTCGACCGTACCTCGCTTCGCGAAAAAGATGAATCCCACCCTTCCCAAAACCAGGGAAGGGTGGGGCACCCAATGCTGAGCTTCCGCTTCATGGAGCCGCTGGAAGAGTCGGTATACCTCGATCAGGTGCAATTGCTCGCCGTCGATCATCCCGCCAACGTCAACGTTTATCCCAACGAATATTTCGCCAGCAATCCGCCTTACCCGCCGTTCAAGGTGGTGTTCAGCCGCGACGCGCGTCCGCCGGCCGGTGCTTGGGACGAGCACGGCCACGACGTGCTTCCCGACTTGCTCGCGCATCGCTATTTCGGCGACTTCAAAGTGCTTTCATTCCAGGGATTCACCGAACCGCACAGCCTGGAGCTTGATCTCGGCGAGCCGTATCGCGGCGGACCGCTGTGGCTGCTGATGCACGGCGAGATCGAATACTACTCGGCGACCAGCATGTACGCTGCCGATCAAGCGCACCTGCGGCCGTTTGCGCCGTATGTTGAAGCGCAAGTCTCGAGCGCGGACGGCGCAAAGGGGAAATGGGTCCGCGTCGTCGATGACATGGGATTTCCTGCGGGCGGCGCGCGCACCATGACGGCCGATCTCACCGGCAAACTTCCGCCGGGCACGCAACGCATTCGCATCACCACGAATCTGCAAATTTACTGGGACAACATCCTGATCAGCCGGACGAGCCAGGATCAAACCGCCCGCTTGACGCCCGTTCCGCTGGCGCGCGCCGATCTGAGTTTTCACGGATTCCCGCTGAAGATCGAAGACCAGCCGCCGGGCAACGTGAAATACATTTACGAAAAGGCCAGCGCCACCGGCCCTTACACGCGGCCCGCCGGCGCTTACACGCGCTATGGCGATGTGCGTCCGTTGCTCGAATCGGTTGACGATAAGTTTGTCGTCTTCGGATCGGGCGATGAAGTTGCGCTCGACTTCGATCCGGCAAAGCTGCCTGCCCTGCCGCGTGGCTGGGTGCGCGACTATTTCTTCGTCGCCAACGGATACGAAAAAGATATGGACTTCTATGCTTACCACGGCGATACGGTTGAGCCGCTGCCATTTCGCGACATGCGCGCCTATCCGTATCCCGGCCAGTCTTTTCCGTCCGATGCCGAGCACTTGAATTACCTGCTCGAATACAACACCAGGTTCATGTCAGGGAATGAAGCGAGCGGATATTCGTTTCAATATCCGAAGTGATAACGTGTCACCCACGCGCTCCACCAAATTCTGCGGAGGTTCTTTGGGTTTCACCAATACTCGGCAAGAATCGTTTTAATGCAGTTGTTTTTTCGTTGACAGAATATCTTTTCCGTATAGAATTCGAGGAGAATTTTGTGGAACTGCGGCAGGGCGGCTCTATTTGCGGCCCCGCGAGCCACGAACGACCCTTCCCCGAGCCCCGTTATCTCCGCAGGATAATGGGGTTTTATTTTGAGATCGCGAATGAGTTCTGCTGCCAACCCGCCCGCTGACGGCCCGCGCCTGAGGCGCTCGCTCACGCTCTGGGACCTGATCATGTACGGCATCATTGTGATCCAGCCCACAGCGCCCATGCCCGCGTATGGAGTCTTCAGCAACGCCGGCCAGGGCCACGTGGTTACTTCGATTCTGATCGCGATGGTCGCCATGGTGTTCACCGCCATGAGCTATGGCCGCATGGCACGGGTGTATCCCAGCGCGGGTTCGGCTTACACCTATGTGGGCCGCGAACTCCATCCGTCGCTAGGCTATGTCACCGGATGGAGCATGACGATGGATTACATTCTCAATCCGCTGATCTGCACCATCTGGTGCGCCAAGGCGATGGCCGACTTGTTGAGTGGCACCCGCTTGCAGATTCCTTATCCCGGTCTGCTTTGGCCTTTGTTTTTTGCCGGGTTGTTTACCGCGCTCAATCTGCGGGGCGTCCAGACCTCGGCGCGCATTAACAAGACCCTCTGCGCCATTATGGGCGCTGTCATTCTCGCGTTTTTCTGGTACACGATCCGATACATTTTCCATCTGCCGCAGTATCCGGAAGCCTTTTTTCTGCATCCGTTCTATAACCCGCAAACCTTCACCGTGAACCGCGTGTTTCACGGTACTTCGGTTGCGGTGCTAACCTACATCGGTTTCGATGGCATCTCGACTTTGTCGGAGGAGGTCGAGAATCCCAAGAAAAATATTTTTATTGCGACGGTGCTGGTCTGTGTAATCACGGGATTTCTCGCTGCCGCCGAGGTTTACGGCGCTCAATTGCTGAGTTTCCACCGATTCGGGACGGACTTCGGTGTCTTCTCGCAATTTGGCGATGAGAACGTATTCAGCCACGTCGCCGGCATTGCGGGCGGTGTTCTCATGACCAGGGTCATTAGCTTAACTCTTCTGATCGCTACGGTCGGTTCCGGCTTGGGCTCGCAACTCGGCGCGGCCCGCTTGCTTTACGGCATGGGACGCAGCAAGGCCATTCCGAAGAAATTTTTTGGGGCCATCCATCCGAAGACCCGCATTCCCGCCAACAACGTGATGTTCGTCGGTGCGATTGCCCTGATGGGGGCATTCCTCATCACCTACGACAACGGCGCGGAGTTGCTCAACTTCGGCGCGCTCATCGCATTCATGGGCGTCAATCTGGCGTCGCTGACGCACTACTACGTCCGGGGCAACGATCGTACTTTCTGGCAATTGATCCCGCCCGTGCTGGGCTTCATCATCTGCTTATTCATTTGGATACACCTGTCTCATTTGGCTCTGATCGTGGGTTCCATCTGGATGGTTTCCGGAATCGCCTATGGCGCCGTGAAGACGCGGGGCTTTCGCGGAGACCTAGTCAACTTCGATTTGCCCCCGGACGAGGAATAGAAGGTTAGAGGTGAGAGGTCAGAGTGCAGAGGTAACACCAGCGGACAATTTCGTGCAGTTTTCCTCAGGCCCAGGCATCAGGTTTATCAACTCTGCAATCTGACCTCTCACCTCTGACCTCTCACCTCTGACCTTCCTCTATTCCACGTTCCAACCGCTCACTTCAACCTCCGGCTTCGCGCCTCCCGTACTGCTGGCGCGATATGCGCTCAGGGTCGGGATGACAAAGTCTGGCGGAGTTGAGGAGCGGGGGCCCACTTTCGCCACGGGCTGCCAGTTCGATGCCTAGTTTATAATGATAAATTCTGGCTTCCAACGTGAAGCAATCCGACGGAGTTATCCAAATATGATTCGACAGCTTCAAAGTGCAGGGCCAACCCTAAAGATCATTCTCGGTGCGCTCCTCGTCCTCATCTGTGCCTCGATGGCGATCACGCTGATTCCCGGCGGGATCGGCTCCAGCTTCGGTATTGGCGCGCCTCCGGCTGGCGTTCTGGCCACGATTGGCGATCAGCAAGTGACCGTGGCCGAGGTGCAGCGCGAGGCCAGGGCCATGATCCGGCAGCAGTTTCCTCGCGGCGGTGCGCAGGCCAGCATGCTGCTGCCCTATTTTGCCAGCCAGGCCGCCGAGCAACTCATCGATGAGAAGGCTCTGATTGACGAGGCGCACCGCATGGGCCTGCGCACCAGCGACGACGAACTTCGCGATGAGATGCAGCACGGGCAGCTTGGCGCCACGCTCTTTCCCGACGGCAAGTTCGTCGGGCAGGAAGAGTACGAGAATTTCGTCCAGCGCAACGACATGACCGTTCCTCAGTTTGAAGCGCTGGAGAAGGACTACATTCTTGGCCGCAAGCTGCGCGCCCTGGTTTCAACCAGCGCTTTCGTGGACGATAGCGAAGTTCGCGACGAATTCACCCAGCGCAACACCAGGGTGAAATTCGAATATGCCGTGATCACGCAGGCCGACATCCTGAAGGGGCTGCACCCCACCGACGAGGAACTGAAGGCTTTCTACGAACGCAGCAAGGTGAACTACAACAACTCTATCCCGGAGAAGCGGCAGATCAAGTACGTCGTCGTGGACAGCGCGAAAATCGCGGCGGCGACGCCTGTCACCGAGCAGGACCTGCGGGCGTATTACGATCAGCACCGCGACGAGTACCGCGTGCCCGAACAGGTGAAGGTGAGCCACATTCTGTTCAAAACTCCTCTGCTTGCCCCCGGCACCAAGGAAGATGAGAAAGCCGTCGCCGATGTGCGCGCGAAGGCCGAAGGAGTCTTGAAGGAACTCAAGGCGGGCGGAGACTTTGCCAAGCTCGCGGAAAAATACTCGGACGATCCCGGCAGCGCAAAAAGCGGGGGCGAGCTCGGGTGGATCGGCCGCGGCCGCACCGTCCCTGAATTCGAGAAGGCCGCCTTTTCACTCGGCAAAGGACAGACCAGCGACCTGGTCAAGAGCAGTTACGGCTTCCATATCATCCGCGTCGAAGACAAGCAGGAGGCTCATCTCAAGACGCTCGCCGAGGTGAAGAGCGAGATCGAAGAGAAAGTGAAGCAGCAGAAAACGGCGCGCGCCACCGAAGCGGCAGCGAATGCTTTGCTCAGCCAGGCGCGTACTGACGGATTCGACAAGGCAGCCGCCGCCAAGGGTCAGACGGCAGTCACCACCGAATTCTTCGGACGAACCGATAACTTGCCCGGACTGGCTGCGAATCCGCAGTTTATGGATGCGGTTTTCAACGAAGCCGAAAAGGCGCCGCCCGATGTGGTGCAGGTCCCGCAAGGCTACGTGGTTTTCCAGTTGCTCGCCGTAAAGCCCCCGGCTACGCCCACGTTCGAAGAGATTCGTTCGAAGGTTGAGAGCCAGTTCAAGAACGAGCGCGCCGGATTTTTGTTGCACCAGAAGACGCAGGAACTCTCCGACCGCGCCAAGGCTGCGCACGATTTGAAAAAAACTGCCAAAGATCTGGGTGCGACGGTGAAGACGAGCGACCTGGTGTTGCCGGATGGCCAGGTTCCCGACATCGGCTCAATGGCTAGCGCGAGCGCGATCTTCTCACTGAAGCCCGGCGAGATTAGCGGGCCGATCACCGCCGGCGGCAATGGCGTGGTTGCTCAACTTCTCGAAAAACAGGCGCCGACGGATCAGGAATTCACCGAGAAGAAGGACGGGATCCGCCAGTCGCTCGTCGAGGCCAAGCAGAACGATTTGTTCGGGCTGTTCGTTACAAACCTGCGCAAGGACATGGAAAAATCCCACCGGCTCAAGGTCAATCAGGAAGAGATGAAAAACCTGACCCGGCAAGGCGGGCAAGAAGGCGAGTAGCGAAATGCAGTTCTCAGTTCTCGGTTCTCAGTTCTCAGTCGGTACTGGGAGTTGATAACTACACACTGGGAACCGAGAACCGAGAACTGAGAACTGAGAACTGATTTTTGAATGTCATTCCCGCGCGCCAGCGGAATTCTGCTTCATCCCACCTCGCTGCCTTCGCGCGGCGGGATCGGTGACTTTGGTCCGGCGGCGTATGCCTTCGCGGATTTTCTCGCCTCCGCGCGGCAGGGTCTGTGGCAGGTGTTGCCTCTCGGTCCGCTCGGTTATGGGGACTCGCCCTATTCCTCCACTTCGGCGTTTGCTGGAAATCCTCTGCTGATCAGCCTGGAGCGGCTCGCCGATCGCGGCTGGATTGACCGCGCTCCCGTCGACGCTTTAGCCGTCGGCGTCGAGTCCGTCGATTACCCCGCGGTTTTTCACCAGAAGCTGCCTCTGCTGTTTGAAGCGGCGCACAACTTCGTGCGCGCGGCTGCACCGAACGCCCGCTCCCGTTACGAGAACTTCTGCCGGCAAAACCAATGGTGGCTCGATGACTTCGTTCTCTTCGATGGTTTGCGCGCGCGGTTCAAGCTGGAAAGCTGGAACCGCTGGCCCCGCAAACTGATTCATCGCGATCCGCCGGCGATCGAGAAGGCGCACGCGGAAATGCTCGACGAACTCGATGTGCGCCGCGTTGTGCAGTTTTTTTTCTTCGAACAGTGGCAGGCGCTTCGAGCCTATTGCGCGCAACGTTCGATTCGCGTCGTGGGCGACATCGCGATCTTCGTAAATTTCGACAGCGCCGATGTCTGGACTCATCCCGATCTCTTTCGCTTGAATTCCGAACTTGATCCCGAAGTTATCGCCGGCGTGCCCCCGGATTCTTTCAGCAAGGACGGCCAGCGCTGGGGCAATCCTCTTTATCGCTGGGACGTGATGAAGGAGCAGGGATATGCGTGGTGGATCGACCGGATGCGTTGGCTCACGCACAATTTTGACTACATCCGCCTCGATCATTTTCGCGGGTTTTCGCAGTTCTGGGAGATTCCGGCGAGCGAACCCACCGCAATTCATGGCCGCTGGGTGGATGGTCCTAAAGACGATTTATTCCTGAAGTTGCGCGAGGCCCTGGGCGGGCTCCCGTTCTTCGCCGAGGATCTCGGATACATCACGCCCGACGTAAATGCCCTGCGCGAACGCCTCAAAATTCCCGGCATGGCCGTGCTGCAATTTGGCTTTGGCAATGTTGGCGCGCACACCCATCTGCCGCACACTTTCACCACCGAGAAGGTCGTATACACCGGCACGCACGACAACGACACGTTGGTCGGCTGGTGGAAGTCGGACGCAACCGAACACGAACGTCAGCAAGTGGAAGCGTACCTGGGCCCATGTGACGACGGCATCAACTGGGCGATGATTCGCGCCGCCTCCGATTCCGTTGCCAGCCTTTGCGTGGTGCCGCTGCAGGATGCGCTGGGGCTGGGAAGCGATGCGCGTATGAATGTGCCCAGCCGCGAACATGGTAACTGGCGCTGGCGTTTTGACGCCGAGTTGCTACGCCCGGAGATGGCAAGAAAACTTGCCGCGCTCGCCGAAGTCTCCGACCGGCTTCCGCAGCCGTTGCCCGTGGCCGCTAATGAAGAATGGGCGGCCTGAGTAGTGTATTCTCGCTGGCAGAGGTCAGGTCTCAGGTCTCAGGAAAAAGCTGTTAACAATTCCTCGGCTTGAGACCTAAGACCTGAGACCTGAGACCTAACACCTGATTCCATGACGGAGCCCATTATTCGCGCCCAGGCCGTCGAAAAGTTCTACGTACAGCCGGATGGGAATCGCATTGAAGTTATTGCGCCCGTCGATCTCGACATAGAGCCCGGCAAAGTTGTTGCGCTGCTCGGTCCCTCTGGCTGCGGCAAGTCCACGCTGCTCCGGATTCTGACCGGACTCAGCAAGCCTTCGTCGGGCGAGGTCCTGTGGCATGGGCGGCCCATTGCGTCGCAGAACGCGGGCGTGGCCATCGTCTTCCAGAGTTTCGCATTGTTCCCATGGCTGACCGTACTCGACAACGTGGAAGCTCCGCTCGAAGCTCGCGGAGTGCCCGCCCTCGAGCGTCACAAACGCGCACTGCGCATGCTCGACGCCGTCGGCCTGGATGGCTTCGAGAGCGCCTACCCGAAAGAACTTTCCGGCGGCATGAAACAGCGCGTCGGTTTCGCGCGCGCCCTGGTAGTGGAGCCTGAAGTCCTGTTCATGGATGAGCCTTTCTCGGCGCTCGACGTGCTCACGGCGGAAAACCTGCGCAATGAATTGCTTGAGCTCTGGCTCAGCAAGAAGATGCCGACCAGCGCCATTTTCATCGTCACCCACAATATCGAAGAGGCGGTGCTGCTGGCGGATCGCGTGATCGTGCTGGCAAGAAATCCGGCGTGGGTACGCGCCGATTTTCCCATCGAACTCGCTTACCCCCGCGATCGCAAATCGCCGCGCTTTGTGGAACTGGTGGACTACATTTACAAGATCATGACGCAGCCCCAACTCGCGCTGGTTGTGCCCGACGCTACGGCAGTCGTGCAAAAGCCCGTTCGTCAGAAGTATCAGATGCTTCCGCACGCGCGCGTCGGGGGCATTGCTGGCCTGCTCGAACTGCTGCAGGATCGCGACGGAAAGGAATATCTTCATCGTCTCGCCGAAGACCTGATCATGGACACCGAAGACCTGCTTCCGATCGTCGAGGCTTCGGTGCTGCTCGGATTCGCCGCGTTGAAAGAGGGCGATGTCCAGATCGCCCCCGAGGGCACTGCCTTCGCCGAAGCCGACATCCTTACTCGCAAGATTCTTTTCCGGCAGGCTGCGCTTAAGCACGTCATGATCCTGCAGCAGATCGACAGAATTCTGCACGCGAAGACGGATCATTCCATTTCGCAGGATTTTTTCTACGACATTCTCGACGAGCACTTCAGTCAGGATGAAGTGGAGCGGCAATTCGAGACTGCCATGAACTGGGGCCGCTACGCTGAGATTTTCGACTTCGATCGCGAATCGCACCGGTTCGTCCTCGCCGAGCCCGCCGGAGAGCCGCATCCGCCAACCACCGCCCCGGTGCAGTCGTGAAGCGTCCGCGACGAATCGCTTTCCGGCCGCTGGTTCGCATCTGGTCCGTAATGCCGCGTCCAAGCGCGGCGAACCTGCCCGACCTCATCATGTTTTCCGGCGGGCTGGCGCTCTTCTATGGCATCGTGCAAGTGGGACGCAACTGGCTGGGCTCCTTCACGCCGCATGTCGAGATCAGCCACAGCCTCAGCGCCCTTCCGGTCTATGCCGGGTACTCGCTGCTGCGCATTGCGCTGGCCTATGTGCTCAGCCTGCTCTTCGCCATCACCTACGGATACGTCGCCGCCTACCGTCCGCGCGCCGAGCGTTTCATGATTCCGCTGCTCGACGTTCTGCAATCGATTCCGGTATTGAGCTTCCTTCCGGGTGTGATGCTGGCCATGGCCGCGCTTTTTCCGGGACGTCAATTGGGCGTTGAGCTGGGCGCGGTCCTGCTCATTTTTACGGGACAGGTCTGGAACATGGCCTTCAGCTTTTATGCCTCGCTGAAAAGTATTCCGCGCGAGATGCGGGAAGCGGCCACGATCTACCGGTTCAATTGGTGGCAACGCCTCCTTCAAATCGAACTGCCGTTCGCGACCATCGGCCTGGTCTGGAATTCCATGATGTCGGTTGCCGGAGCCTGGTTTTTCCTGATGGCGTGCGAGCAATTCGGCGACTTCCGCCTGCCCGGCCTTGGCTCTTATCTCCAAGCCGCAGCCGATAACGGCGACACGAGATCCATTCTTCTCGGCATTTTGACTATGGTGGCCGTGATTGTGCTGATCGACCAGTTCGTATGGCGTCCGGTGATCGCTTGGGCGGAAAAATTCAAGATGGAGCAAGTCGAGAGCGCGAGCGCCCCAACTTCCTGGGTGCTCGATTTTCTCCAGCGTTCCCGTGGCGTCGCGCTCTTCCGCAAGCGGGCAATCCGCCCTCTCCGCGAACGGATGATTCACTACTTTGCCCCCCACGAGGTTCGCGCCGAATCGGCAGGTGAGAACGTCGCGGTTTTGGGACTCTGGCGCGGGGTGGGAATCGCGGCTCTCGGAGCGATTGGCTACGCCGTGGTGCGTGTCGTCATGATCTTGACCGGCCTGCGCGGCTCCGAGTTTCACCAAATCGGCATAGGCCTCGCTGCGACCTTCCTGCGCGTGAATCTCACTCTTGTGCTCGGCGCTCTCTGGACGATCCCGGCCGGTGTCGCCATCGGATTCAACCCGCGCCTGGCGCGCATCGCTCAGCCGCTGGCGCAGATTGCGGCTTCAGTTCCGGCCACGGCGTTGTTTCCGGTTGTGCTGCTGGTCCTGATTCGCCTCGGCGGAGGTCTGGGAGTGGGATCAATCGTTCTGCTGCTGCTCGGCACGCAGTGGTACATCCTGTTCAACGTGATCGCCGGGGCCATCGCCCTACCCACCGATTTGAAAGAAGCGGCTAGCGTTTTCGGCATCCGCGGCTGGGAGCGTTGGCGCAAACTGATTCTGCCCGGAATCTTTCCCTTTCTCGTTACCGGTATGATTACCGCCTCCGGTGGCGCCTGGAACGCCAGCATCGTCGCCGAATATTTCCACTTCAAAGGCCAGATCTATTCGACCGTGGGCATCGGCGCCATGATTTCCGCGGCCACCGACGCCAAGAATTTCGACCTCCTTCTCGCCAGCACGATCGCCCTGGCCGCCGTGGTAGTTACCACCAACCGCTTGGTGTGGCGGCGTCTCTATCGCCTCGCCGAAACGCGCTTCAAGCTCGAAGTTTGAGTGCCCGGTTCTCAGTTCCCAGTTCTCATGAGAGCGGAGTTTGACTGAGAGTTGAGAACCTTACCCGGGTTACTAAAGAAATATCTATTCACGAACCGTTAACCATAGCTTCATCAGGGTGCAACCAAGGCAAGGCAAGAATGAGCTATGCCTAAGTTGCCGATCGCAGGGAACGAAGAGCGAGGAGTACTAACTGATCCGCCGCTTCTGGCCGGGCTTCCGGGATTTGCGGGAAAATTCATTCCCATGGAGCAGGCGCGCGAACTGTACCAGCGCGTGCGTTCGGCGCCGCAGGGTTTCCGGCTGGAAGCGCTGCTGGCGGAAATGAAGGTGAAGCTCGAAGTCCAGCCTGCCGACCTCGAACGTATTCCGATCAAAGGCCCTCTGGTGGCCGTGGCGAACCATCCTTTTGGCGTACTCGACGGCGCGGCTCTGGCGGTGCTGCTTTCGCGCGTGCGTCCCGACGTCAAGATACTGACTAACTCGCTGCTTGAGGGCATTCCCGAACTGCACGAGCATTGCATCTTCGTGGACCCATTTCACGCGCCGGCTTCAGCGGATAAGAATGTGAGGCCGCTGAAGCAGGCGATGGAATGGCTGCGCCAGGGCGGGGCGCTTGCTGTGTTTCCCGCCGGCGAGGTCTCGCAGTGGAATGTGCGCGAGGCGCAGGTCACCGATCCCGCGTGGAACACGGTGGCCGCTCGCCTGGCGCGCAAGACCGGAGCCAGCGCGCTCCCGGTATATTTTTGCGGCCGCAACAGCGTGACCTTCCAGTTGCTCGGGCTGATCAATCCGCGGCTGCGGACACTTTTCCTGTTGCAGGAGTTTCTGCAGCAGCACGAGAAAGACGTGCAGATTCGCATCGGCGGCGCGATCCCGTCCGAATTGATTGCCAACCTCGACAGCGACGAGGAGGCCACGGAGTATCTTCGTCTGCGAACTTATCTGCTGTCGTATCGCGGCAAGAAGACGATTTCGTTGCCTGCCAGGATGCGTTCGGCGCTTCCGCGCAAGCCGCAGGAGGCGATCGCTCCCGAGGTTCCATCGCCATTCGTCGTCAACGATATTGCGGCGTTGCCTGCCGAGCGGCTGCTGGTTGAGAATGCGGATTTCGCCGTGTACGCCGCGCAGTCTTCTGAGTTGCCCCACCTGCTCGATGAACTCGGGCGCCTCCGCGAAATCACTTTCCGCGCTGCCGGCGAAGGTACCGGCCGCAGCGCCGATCTCGATCAGTTCGATGCCTATTACTGGCACCTGCTGCTCTGGAATAAGGAGAAGCAGGAATTGGCGGGTGCTTATCGCGCCGGCAACGCCGATGAGATTATCCGCAGGCATGGCATCAAGGGCCTCTACACGAACACCGTGTTTCGCTACGACGAACAACTGTTTTTGAAGATCGGTTCCGCTCTCGAACTGGGCCGCTCGTTTGTGCGTCCCGAGTATCAACGGCAGTATGCGCCGCTGCTTCTGCTGTGGAAGGGCATCGCGCGTTTTGTGGCCGCCCACCCCGAGACTCCGGTGTTGTTCGGAGCGGTCAGCATCAGCAATGAGTACAGCAGCTTGTCGCGCGAGATGATTGTCCGCTATTTTGAGCAGCGCAGAGCTAAAGATGAAGATGGCCGCGAGTTTGCCGACCTCATCCAGGCACGCACGCCCTTCCGCGCTCCCAAGCTCCGCCGGTGGGATTGCGGCGCCCTCTGCAGCGCCTTGGGCGATCTCGACGAACTCGCCGAGCCGATCTCCGATGTGGAAGAAGATGGCAAAGGACTGCCCATCCTGCTCAGGCAATACGCCAAGGTGGGAGGCAGGCTGGTGGGCTTCAATCTCGACCGCAGATTTTCCGACGTGATCGATGGCCTAATGATCGTCGATCTGCGTCATACCGATCCCGCGGTCCTCGAGCGCTACATGGGCAAGAAAGGCTACGCCGGCTTCCGCCGCTTCCACCAGCTCAACTAGAGCGGCTTGATTGGCAGCGTGCTCATCGCGCGGGCGAAAGCTCAACCATAAAGGGCACGAAGTCGCACTAAGGAAAAAACAGAAACCAAGAACCTTCGTGGTGCTTCGTGTCATTGGTGGTTCATGGCTTTTCTGTTTCCATCGTGAAGCTTGACCCGCCACTGAGCGCTGACCGCCTTTGCTAAATCTTCCCGCCTGTTAAACAATGAGGAGTTCCCCTGGCGGCGGCGACGGCTTCCGATTCCGCTGTCGCGCCAGAGGAAACGCAAGGAGCCTTCATGCCCGCAACTGGAGAACTTATCCGCCTGATGAATTACATTGACGACATTGCCACCACCCTGCGCCGCATCAGTGCCAGCATCCCGGCGATGACCAGCGAGGAGTGCGCCCGCCTGGGCGAATATATCCGCAAGTCCGAACCCAGCTATGAGAGTGTGCTTGAACACCTCGAAAAGGCGGGCAAAGAGTGACTGAGGTCCGCACGGTTGCCGTGATCGGCGCCGGCATCATGGGCCGTGGCATCGCGCATGCTGCCGCTCTCGGCGGCTATCGGACCATTCTTGAGGACCTTTTTCCGAACGCCCTGCGCAAAGCCGAGACGGAAATTCGCGCCCATCTCGACGAAGCCGTCGAACTCGGCAAGGTCGATGCCGCCGATGCCGACGCAGCTTTTTCCCGGCTGGAGTTTGCCGGATCGGTCGATCAAGCCGCGCGCGAGGCCGATCTCGTCATCGAGGCCGTTCCCGACGAAATGGAATCGAAGCTGGAAATCTTCATCATGCTCGATAAGTTCTGCCGTCCCGCCACGATTCTCGCCGCGAATACGTCCTCGCTCAGCGTGACTGAGATAGCCGGCGTTACCTATCGCGCCAAGCAGTGTGTCGGCATGCGCTTTTTCAATCCCGTGCACACGATGAGAGTGCTCGAAATTGTGCGCGCGCTCGAAACCGATGACGACACGCTGGAGGCCGTCGTCGAAGTCGGCAAGCGCATGGGCAGGGAAGTTGTGGTGATCAAAGAGGCGCCTGGTTTCATTGCCAGCCGCGTTCAATGTTGAACAACCGATCGCCGACTGGTTGACTCATGCCAATGAGTCATATACACTCATTATATGGCTAAACGATTGCAAGTCATTCTCCAGGATCCCGACTACAGGGAAATCCAGCGTATGGCGCGCTCGCGCCAGATGTCCATCGCGGAGTGGGTCCGGCAAGCGCTGGCCCTGGCGCGGCGCCGGGAGCCCATGGGAAGCGTCGGCAAGAAGCTCGAAGTCATCCGCGCCGCCGTGCGACACGACTACCCTGTCGGCGATATCGACGGCATGTTGGCGGAAATCGAAAGGGGATACGCCACCGGCGCGCAACCGTGATTCTGGTCGATTCCAACATCCCAATGTATCTCGTGGGCGCGCCTCACCCGCACAAAAGCGACGCGCAGCGATGGCTCGAGAAGTTGGTCAGCGACCGCCAGCGCCTGGTTACGGATGCTGAAGTGCTTCAGGAGATCCTGCACCGCTACGTTGCGATCAACCGCCGCGACGCCATCCAGCCGGCTTTTGACGCCCTGCTCGGTATCGTCGATGAAGTGCTTGCTGTCGATCGGTCTATTGCCGAGCGCGCGAAAGAGATTGTCCTGGGACATCGTCGGCTGTCTGCCCGTGACGCCGTTCATCTTGCCGTCATGGAACATCATGGCATCGAGCGCATCCTGACCTTCGATTCCGGATTTGACGGGTTCCCGGGCATAACACGCCTGTCATAAAGCACAGGGGCTGCCGGCTTTCTACGAAACCGGCGGGCCCTCCCCAAGCTAGGTGCAATACTTTGCATCGTGTCTAACATCGGATGCGGATTCGAACTTATCGCGCATGGCGCAATTTCCTTGCAAACCACTCGCCCTAGAGCTACGTTCTTGGTGTTCCTCCTGATGCCGCGGCGGGACGCTTTAGTCCCCTCACGACACACGAATGTCAAGCAGGATTCGTGGGGGGACTGGGCCCTCGGTTCGTCTCGCAACTGAACTTCATAAGAGATAAGGCGGAAAAATCGTGAAAAAGATTCTGATGTTTGTGTGCCTCTTGGCACTTTGCAACCTGACCCTGTTCGCTCAGACCCCGAAGAGTTCTCGGATGGTGCATGCCACGGGAAAATCTGCGATCCACGTGCCACCGCAGGAAGCCCCGGAGGCCTTGAAGAAGATCTACAGCAACCTGGGTGAGTCGAAGACCGACCTTTACATCGACCACGCCTGGCTCGTTGACGGACCCGCTGCCGACGGCGGTTATTCTTCTTTCATAGCAATGGTCTTTACCCCGAAATCCAACTCCCATGTTTCACAGGTGCAGGTTGCGATGCAGTATTTGGGGTACGGAGCAAACCAGGTGAATCTCAGTATCTATGGGGATTCGGGCGGCGTTCCGGGAACCCTGCTGGCGGGCCCGGTGACGGTCACGAACCTTCCGGACTTCGGAACCTGCTGCCTCCTTGCCGTCGCCAACTTCACCCCGGTTGCAGTCACCGGTGGAACCCAGTACTGGGTTGTTGCGGATACGCCGGCCACCGGGACCGGCAGCGACTTCGCGGGTGCCTGGGCGGTGGTTGTCCAGGGGAAGGTTCCGCCGCTGGCGACCTACGAGGGCCCCTATGGCTGGTCCGAGTCCCCCGCCCTCGACACACCCGCTGGCGAAGTGCTCGGTACAATCCCGTAGGCCCTTACGCAGATTTCGGCTCTCTGAAGTCTTTCGGACCTGAAACTCAAGACCGCCGGCCCCGGACTTCCGCAAGCAAACGAGTCTGCGGAGGCTGGGGCCAGCGGTTTTGTGCGGAACAGCGGCTAACCCCATCGTCATTCTGGGCGTCTAATTTTCCGGGGAGAGTGTGTCTTTTCACGGAACCCGCTCCCCCCTTCTGTCGTATCAACTAACAGACGGCAGCGAGGCCTCCGCCCAACCGGAGAAGTCCGCTGCGAAACCAATCCATGCGGATGCTCATCGAAATCGTTCGTCAGTCGCTGGCCACGCTTTGGGCCCACAAGCTGCGCTCGTTTCTCACCATGTTTGGCATTGCCTGGGGCGTGGGATCGCTGCTCCTGCTGGTCGGGTTGGGCGAGGGCTTCCGCAGCGGGCAGGAGAAGCAACTAAAGAATCTTGGCCAGGACATCATGTTTACGTTCCCCGGCCGCATCCCCGCGGTTGAAGGCAGCACTCAGTCCGGACGCACTTACCATTTCACTTATGAGGATTACCTCGCCATTCGCAGCGAGGCTCGCTCCCTGAAGTATCTTTCCCCTGTACTCAACCGCGAGGACATTCGCGCCGTCAGCGATTATGGTTCCACCAACGGCCAAGTCTTCGGCGTCGCGCCCGAGTATAACCAGATCCGCAATATTCCCGTCGGCCCCGGCCGCTGGTTCAACGATGAGGACAATGCCGAAACGCGGCGAGTGGCCGTCGTTGGCTGGGAGCTTCTGAAGAACATATTCCCCGGACGCCCGGCCGTGGGCTCGCCGATCTTGCTCAACGGCATCCGCTTCGAAATTATCGGTGTGCTCAGCAAGGTCGGGCAGGACGGCAATAACGGCACCAATGCGCGCATCTTCCTTCCTATCGAGACCATGCGCAACTTATTTCGGCTGAAAGAGGAGAACAGCGAAGATGCTATCTCATTCCTGAATTATCGTCCGCTTACGCCCAGCGGGAATTTGGTGGCTAAGGAGGAAGTCCACGACATTATTGCCCGCCGCCACGGGTTCGATCCCAAGCTTGAAGAGTCATTCGAAGACTGGGATACGATCGAGGACAACAAGCGCGTCGCCAAGATCTTCGACGGCATGGACTGGTTCCTGGGAGTGGTCGGTGTGGTCACGCTCGCTCTCGGCGCTATTGGCATCATCAACATCATGCTGGTCTCGGTCACCGAACGCACCCGGGAGATCGGGCTGCGCAAAGCGCTGGGCGCCACTCATCGCGCTATTCTTACCCAGTTTTTTGTGGAAGGCGCGTTCCTCACCGCTTTGAGCGGAGGCATCGGGCTGGCCGTCACCACGGCATTGGTCACGGTGCTTGCCGCCTTACCCGCGCCCGAAGGATTCGACACGCCGCGCATTGTTCCGTCGTCGGCGGCAATCGCCATTCTTTCGCTCGCGGTTGCCGGCATCGCCGCGGGACTTTATCCGGCGCGGCAAGCCGCGCTGCTGCAGCCGGTGGAGGCGCTGCGCCAGGAGTAAGTTCTTCTGTAGAGACGGGGCATGCCCCGTCTCAGACAGCGCGTAAATGCCGAGACGCGGCAAGCCGCGTCTCTACGGGAAATTGACTATGATTCTCGAACTCGCCCGCCAGGCCTACAGCGCGCTCAAGTACAACCGCCGCCGCAGCATACTTACTATGCTTGGCATGGCGTGGGGTATTGCGACCGTCGTGCTGCTGCTCGCCTACGGTTCCGGTTTTGAGCGCGGACTCTGGGTTGCTTTCCGCTCCTGGGGCACGAACCTGGTCTTCATCTTCCCCGGACGCACCTCCTTGCAAGCGGGCGGCACCAAGGCTGGCAGCGAAATCAAACTTACCGTCAACGATCTCGATTACCTTCAGGCCGAGGTGCCTCTGCTCAAGCGCATCTCGCCCGAAACCGCCAAGCAAAGCACCGTCGCTTATGGCGCGCGGAGCGGCAGTTACGGGATTAGCGGAGTCTATCCGTACTATTCGCACATGCGCCGCATGGACGTCGAAGATGGCGCCTTCTTCACCGAGCTCGACGAAAACACGCACAACCGCGTGGCTGTGCTCGGCGCCAACGTCAAGAAGAAGTTGTTCTCGGGCGAGAACGCGCTTGGCGAAAAGGTGAGGGTTGACGGCATTTCCTACGAGGTTGTTGGCGTGCTCAAACACGTCATTCAGAATGGCGACGACAACCTGAACGGCAAAGTCTACATCCCGTTCAGCGCCATGAGCGACCTCACCAATACTTATTACCTCAACGCGGTCGCCATGGAATACGAAGGCGACCACGAAAAGGTCGCCGAGGCGGTGCGCCGGTCGATGGCATATCACCATGAATTCGACCCTAAAGATAAGCGCGCCGTCTTTGTCTTCGACGTGTTTGCCGATCTGCTCGACCTGCGCGTCATCACCACCGGCATCAAGATTCTGCTCGGGTTCATCGGACTGCTCACGCTTGGCATCGGCGGCGTGGGGCTGATGAATATCATGCTGGTCTCGGTTACGCAGCGCACCCGCGAGATCGGCGTCGAGAAGGCGCTCGGCGCGCGCGGCTGGCACATACTGGTCCAGTTTCTCGCCGAAGCCCTTGCCATTACCCTTCTCGGTGGGATCGCCGGCGTGGTTCTCGCTTACATCGTTTCCTGGTCGGTCGGATCGCTTACCCTCTGGAGCGCCTTCGTAGAAAATGGCACCGAAGGCGACATTCATCTCACCATCAATTCCACCACTCTGCTGGCATCCACCATGATCCTCGGATTCGTTGGCGTCATTAGTGGAATGCTTCCCGCCATCAAAGCCTCCCGACTGGATCCGATCGAAGCCCTGCGCTACGAGTGAATCAAGGTCAGAGGTGAGAGGTCAGATTGCAGAGGTCAGAACCGTTTGCCGCGGGGGTTTTCACCTCTGCATTCTGACCTCTGACCTCTGACCTCCGGCTCTTGCCGCGTCTTGCTTGCTCCGAATGGATACAATGAACTCGTGTCAGACGCCAACTCCCTGCAGAAAGTGCTCGATCACTTGCGGCTCTACGATCATCCGCTACTCGCCTTTTCCGCGCGCGAAAACAATGGCGTGATCGAAATTCTGATCGATCTGAAGAACTTGGCCGTCCCGGTTCACACCTACGTGTTTCCGATTCATCCCCGCGACCTCGATCATCCCCAGTTCGCCTGGCATCTGCAGCGCCAACTCTACGACGGCCTGCACGACTATTTCATCGAGATGTTTGCCCGCACCCCGCAGGATCGCGCCGTCCCCGGCAGCCTGAGACCTGCTGGAGAGAGAAGCTAGCGCCTTGTCCGTCCGCGAGCAAATCGAGCAGGAAATCCGCCAGCGCGGCCCCATCCCGTTTTCGCGCTACATGCAAATCTGTCTGTACGATCCTGTCAGCGGTTACTATTCCCGCAGCGCCGAACAATTCGGCAAGGCGGGGGACTTCTACACTTCGAGCGACGTTCACGCCGTCTTCGGCCGCCTGCTGGCGCGGCAGTTCGATGAGATATGGCAAGCGCTTGACCGCCCTTCGGCAATCGAAATCCTCGAACTCGGCCCCGGCCGCGGCTTGTTCGCCCGCGATGTGCTCGATTGGTCGAGCAAGAAATTTCACGACTTCTTCGCCGCGCTCACTTACACCTTGCAGGAATCGTCGTCCGCGCTGCGCGCGAGACTGCAAGAAACCTTGCGGGAGCATCTTGATACCGGTAGAGCCGTAGTTCCGGAGGAACGACCCCGCTTAGCCCAGCGCTTTAGCGCTGGGGAAAGTGGGGACAGCGACCAAGTCCCGGAGGGACGGCCCACCGGCCCATTCCGGACTCTCCCACCGGGCGCGCCGCTCATTGTCTTTGCCAACGAATTCTTCGACGCCTTGCCCGTGGAAATTCTCGGGACTGCCGGCAAACTCCACATCGCGCTCGAAAACAATCGCCTGCACGAAACCTGGCTCCCGGCGCTCGCCGAAGAACTGGACTTCCTCGACCGCTACGGTGTCCATCCCGAAGCGGGCGAGCGCATCGAAGTGCCCATCGTTGCGCAGAATTGGGCGCAGGATTGGATGCGGCAAGTCGCGCGCTCCATCGCACGCGGCTTGCTGCTGATCATCGATTACGGTTACACGCGCAGCCAACAAGTCGCGGGCCGCCACCGCGGCACGCTCATGGCGTATCGCCAGCACTCGGCCAGCCCCGACCCCTACCAAGCCCCCGGCGAGCAAGACCTCACCGCTCACGTCAATTTCACCGCGCTCGCCGCAGCATGCGAGCAAGCCGGCATGCGTGTCGAGAAGCTCCTCACGCAATCGCAATTCCTGATGGGCATTGGCGAGAGAAATCAGTTTGCCGACGCTTTCGAAGAATGCCGCATCCCGCAAGAACGGGCGAAAGTGGCCCTCCAACTCAAACACCTGGTCACTCCCATGGGCATGGGAGAGAACTTTCAAGTGTTCATTGCCAGTCGAGCGGTAGACCCCAATAAAATAGCCGCCCTAAGCGGCCTGAGCTTTGGAAGAAGTTCTCAGTTCTCGGTTCTCAGTTCTCAGTAAGGGCCAATTTGGTTGTTTTTTTGGACGTAGGTTCACTGAGAAGTGGGAACTGGGAACTTGGGTAACAGGTACCAAAGGTGTGAACCGTGGTCGTTTCTATTTAACATTCCCGAAATATATTTGCAGTAAACTGCGGGTGATGAGCTTGCCTCGGGTCTCTCGCTCTGCGCTGCCGCTGCAGGTCGCTGCCGTCTGCTACCGGCGGGTGAATTCGCATGCCGAGTTTCTGTTGGTCAATACCAACGGCGGCGGCAAGTGGACGTTTCCCAAGGGAGCTCCTCAACCCCGCCTGTCAAACAGTCAGGCCGCCGAACGTGAAGCCAAAGAAGAAGCGGGCGCCATCGGCGTCATCGAGCCCCGCCATTTCCACATCTACATTCATTCCAAGGGCGTCTTCTGGCAGGAAGGCGGTGTGCAGGAATACGTGGTCAAGGCGTTTTTGATGGAAGTCCGCCAAACTCGCCGTCCCGAGGAAGACGACCGCAATCCCACCTGGTTCGATGCAGAAAAAGCGCGCGTGATCCTGGCCAAGGGCCGCGAAGTGAAGTACGCCCACGAGCTACAGACCGTGATCGACCGCGCGCTGGAGCACCTCGGCATGGCACGCATGGCGGCGGCTCGATAATGCTTGTGTGGGGACGGGCGTCCTCGCGAGCCTGCGAGCCTGTTCTGAGCGAGCCGAAGGGGACGCCGGGCTCAGCCTGTTTTTAACCCTGCGGCCTTCGCCAATTTGTCCTGCCGCTGATCGAACGTCCAGAAACGCTCGGCTTTTAGTTCCAGCGCTGCGGCCACCTGTAATGAGTCAAGTGTACGGACACCCAACTGCGCCCCAAATCGCTGGCCAAGTTGCGCACAGACTTCAAAGGCGCGTTCGGGCAACGCCGCTTCCCTCCACAGACCGCGGGCACGATGATCATTGAACCGCTGCAGAAAGAGATCCGCTTCACTGCGCGAAATGGTTTTGCGGAATACGTGCTGTTCGACGGCGTGTGTCCACTCGGCGACGTGCAGCGGCGTCATCCAAAGAGTTGGACGCGATGCCAGCCGCCGCTCCGCTTCAGTAGTATGCCGATCGGTGAGATAGAGAGAAACGAAAAACGACGTGTCGGCGTAGACGCTCAATAGCGGCCACGCTCTTCAATCAGAAGATCGGCTCCAGGCAGAACGCGATCGCCCAGGATTTCCTTACGCAAAGCCGCGAAATCCGGCCAATCGCCCGGCTTGGAAGGCGATCCTTTAGGAACAATGCGGGCAATCACCTCGTCCCGTTCCCGGAGTTCCACAGTCTTGCCGGCACGTAGCCAAGCCTTCAGCCGCTTGGTATCCCGAAGCTGGCGAATGTTCACGCTAGGCATACAATGATTGTGCCACATCTTGTGACACATCGTCAATAGGGCTCTTGCCGAGAACTGAGGACTGTAAGCTGATAGCTGAGAGCTGTCAGCAGCCGCCAGCTTCCGTCCGCTATATTTAGATAGAGACCTCCATGATCCAACTCTCCGGCGCCGGCAAGCGCTATGGCCACAAGCTCTTGTTCGAGAACGCCGACTGGCTGATCACGCCGGAATCCCGCATCGGTCTGGTTGGAGCGAACGGCACCGGCAAGTCCACCGTCATGAAAATCCTTGCCGGGAGCGAGTCGCTCGACTATGGCGCCATCTCGCGCGCCAAAGGCATTTCCATCGGATACCTTCCGCAGGACGGCCTTACCCTGACCGGCCAAACCGTTTTCGCCGAGTGCCTGTCCGTGTTCGCCGAACTCGATGCCATTGAAAAGGAAATGGAGGCTCTCACCCGCAGCATGTCGGAACTCGATCACGAAGGCCCGGAATACGCCGCGGTCGCCGACCGTTACCAGAAGCTCGAACACGAATTCGTCGCCCGCGACGGCTACACGCTCGAAGCGCAGGCCGGCATGGTCCTGACCGGACTTGGCTTTCACCGCGACGACTGGACGCGCCGGACTGAAGAATTTTCCGGCGGCTGGCAGATGCGCATCGCGCTAGCCAAACTTCTGCTGCAGAAGCCCAACCTGCTGCTGCTCGACGAGCCTACCAACCACCTTGATCTCGAAGCGCGCAACTGGCTTGAGGAGTACCTGACGACTTATCCCTACGCGTTTGTCCTCATTTCACACGACCGATATTTCCTCGACATCACCGTCAAGCGCATCGTGGAAATCTGGAACAAGCAGATGCACTTCTACGCCGGCAACTACGACCAATACCTCGCCGGCAAAACCGCGCGCAAGGAGCAGCTCGAATCCGCATACAAGACGCAGCACGACCGCATCGAGCAGCTTGAAGTCTTTATCAACCGTTTCCGCTACACCGCGACCAAGGCCAAGCAGGTGCAGAGCCGCATCAAAGAGCTCGAAAAAATGGAGCGGATCCAAATTTCGGAAGAAGAGAAGACCGTCCGCTTCTCCTTCCCGCAGCCCAAGCCGAGCGGACGCATCGTCGCCGAATTTAAGGATGTCGCCAAGAGCTACGGCGAACACAAAGTCTTCGAGAACGTCAGCTTCATGATCGAGCGCGGCGAGCGCATCGCGCTGGTCGGAGTCAACGGGGCAGGGAAGTCCACGCTGATTAAACTGCTGGCCGGTCAGGAGCCGCTCTCCGCCGGAGAATACAAGCTGGGCCATAACGTCGGACCCGATTACTTCGCGCAGGATCAATACAAGGAACTCGATCCCGAAGCTCGCATTCTCGACGACCTCGGCGAACTTTCGCCCGCCTCGACGCAAACCCAGTTGCGCAGCCTGCTCGGATGTTTTCTTTTCTCCGGCGACGATGTCTTTAAGCGCATCGGCGTCCTCTCCGGAGGCGAGCGCAATCGCTACGCGCTGCTCAAAATGCTGCTGCACCCGGCCAACTTTCTGCTGCTCGACGAGCCTACCAACCACCTCGACCTGCGCGCCAAAGACGTCTTGCTCGAAGCCCTGATGAAGTACACCGGCACGGTCGTCTTCGTTTCCCACGACCGCTATTTCATCGACAAGCTGGCCACCCGAGTGTTCGAAATCGGCGATGGCAAAGTGGAAATCTATCCAGGGAATTACGAAGACTATCTGTGGCGGAAGCAGTTGCCAGTTGCCAGTCGCCAGTTGCCAGTGAGTTCTCAGTTCCCGGTTCTCAGTTCTCAGTCGCAACCCAACGCCGAAGGGCCGGTGCAGCGCAGAAACGCGGACGTGAGCCATTCGAAGGACGCGGTGGCCACAGCATCGGCGGCTCTCCAGAATAGCGACGAAGGCGCCGCAGGTGGGATAATCGCTGAGCCCAAGGCGAAGCGCATGAATCCGATCAAGCGCCAGCAGATGGAAGACCGTTTGCATGAAATTGAAGAAGAGATTGCCCGCGCGGAGGCCGCGATTGCCCTGTGTGAGACGCAGCTGCAGAGCTTTGTGAGCGTGGAAGAAACCCAGCGGCAGACGCTGGAGCTCGCTCGCCGGAAGAGCGATGTGCAGAGCTTGATGAGGGAGTGGGAAGAGTTGTCAGGGGCACTCGAAACGGCGAGATGAGATTTTACTGTTCTAGGGCGAGCACCCCATAGCCAATTCCACCTTTCGCGCCAGGTCGCAAACCTGGTGCGAACTGAGAGTCCGCAGGCGCTCGCGCGAAGGATCGAGCTCGACTTTCCAGACCGGCGAAACATCCTCTGCTTTGGCCACCACACGCTCTCGCAGGCCGGTCTGTCCCGGTTCCAGCAGCAAGTGCGTGGGAACCTCGTCCTTGTGAACCGAAGTGCTCAGCGGCACTACGAGAACAGTACTAGCGCGCGGATGACTGTTTCGCGCGTTGATGGAGACGATGACGACCGGGCGCCTTCCTTTTTCCGGAGGGTCGGTCGGAAGCTTCGTGAACCAGATTTCTCCCCGCTGTGGATTGGGCATGCTTGGGTTCCTCCTCACTCAGGGCGAGATGGCGCCCGGAAAATTCTCCCCACAATCTGTCTTCTTCCACTTCGTCGTCGCTCAGGCTGTCGTAATAGGCGGTGACATTGGCTTCAAGAGCCGTTCTGCGCTGTTCCATGCTCTTTTCCTGAAGCAACTCGTCCAGGAATGCGGATTGGGAGTTCGGTTGGCGCTCGCGCGCTTGCTGCTCCAAATACGCAAGACTCTCAGGGGAGAGAGTGAAGGTGCGCCGCTGCTTGATGCCTCGGTTAGCGCTTGGCATAGTACTTTGTATCATATCATAGGTATGATCGTTGGGGATGATCTCTATGGCGCATCCAGAGAGCGCTGTGGCCTCAGGCAGCTGCCGAGCTGCGCTCGGCTTGGACCCTTCGACTTCGCTCAGGGCAGGCTCGCGAGGGCTCCCGTCCCCACACGAGCGTGGCGCTGCCCTAGACGCGGCAAGCCGCGTCTCTACAGGAAAATTGTTTGGGTTTTTACTGGCAACTGAGAGCTGGCAACTGGCAACTGCTCTATCCGCCCTGCTTCAGCTCCGTCAGCACTTGCTTGGCGATTTCCTTGAGCGTTTCGAACACGCCCACGCCCTGGAAGGCCACCGCCTCTACTACCGGTTCGTTTTTCTTGCGCAGTTCTTTGGAGAGAGCGTCGGCTGGCAGCGCATTCGGCAGGTCGCGCTTGTTCAGTTGCAGAACGTAGGGAATCTTGTTGAAGTCGTAGCCGTGTTCCACGAGGTTCGACATCAGGTTGTCGAGCGCCTCGACGTTGGCGTCCATGCGTTCCTGCTGCGAATCGGCCACGAAGACGATGCCGTCCACACCGCGCAGAATCAGCTTGCGGCTGGCGTCGTAAAAGACCTGTCCGGGAACGGTGTAAAGGTGAATGCGCGTTTTGAAGCCCCGTACCGAACCCAGATCGAGCGGCAGGAAATCGAAGAACAGGGTTCGGTCAGTCTCGGTGGCAAGCGAGATCATCTTGCCCTTCTGCTGTTCGGCTGTTTTCTGGAAGATGAACTGCAAGTTCGTCGTCTTGCCGCCCAACCCGGCGCCGTAGTAGACGATCTTGCAATTGATCTCGCGTGCTGCGAAGTTGATGAAACTCAAAAGGTTTCCTCAGAATCTCCTGCGAAAAAGGCTCTCGCGAACCACTCCCTTAATGCGCGAGCCTCTCGCCGATCCACCCAACTACAGTATCGGTTCCTGTTGGTTTTTATATCACACCGGAAGGGCATGGTGCTGGTTACCCACGTTACTAAACGACCACACAGAGGCCTGTGGGCAGTGGCCGGTGCCTGGTTTTCGCGATTGAGCTGCTTCGGGATCGAGACCATCCTGTGGGACTGTATTTGCGGGCTGCGCCGAATCCTGACCACCGGCCACTGCCCATTGATTATCGCGCCGTGGGCAGGGGATAATATCCGTCCTTCGCATACACCTTCAAGGCCGGACGCCGCACCTTCACTTCGATCTGGCGGTAGCCGCCGATGGTCGACTTGGGCGAATAGCCCAGAGTGTACTGATAGCGCGCGTCCCCCATCGCCCGGGCGTAAGCTCGTTCGATCGCGGCTTGCGCCAACTCGTCGTAGACCGGGCCCCCACCCGTTGCCGAGACGTATTTCGGCAAAATGTCGCTGTAGCCCATCAAAGCCCTCGTCTTCGGCAGGTGGATCCGCTGCAGCCTGTCATATACCGGGATCGCCGCGCCCTCCACTCCGAGCGCGTAGACGGTGATGTTCTGCGTCAGCAGCACCTTCAGGGTGTCTTTGTAGCTGGCCGTGGAGCCCTGCTCGCGTCCGTCGCTGATGATGAAGATGATCTTCCGCCGGTCCCGCGGGCGTTTGGAAAGATCGCGCGCCGCCAACAGGATCGCGTCATTCAATACGCGCGCGACCTTGGGCGGCGTGCTCACCGGGGTTACGGGAGAGTCAATCGGACGCCCATTGATGATTGGGCCCTGCGGACCGAGCGGCCCGCTCGTCACTGGAGGCCCATTATTCGCTCCGCTGTACCCTTTGACCTCGTTCAGAACCGCGGTCAACTGCTTGCCCACGCTGGTGAAGTCCGACACCCGTCCGACCGTGCTGCTGTACGTATAAATTGCAACTTCGTCGAACTGGCTGAACGCTCCCTGCAACGCCGATAGCGTCTCCTGCACCTTCTTCAAACCCACGTCCGCCATGCCGGTATCGAAAATCACCGCCGCCGACAGCGCAAACGGGTCGCTGGTGAAAAATGTCAACTTTTGCCTCTGCCCATTTTCCAGGACAAAAAAATCCTTGGGCTGCAAACCGCCGACCAACCGTCCGTCACTGTCTTTTACCGTAACCGGAACCATCACCAGGGTTGGGTTTACCCGGATTGTGTAACCGACATCCTGCCCGGTTTCCAGATCCTTCGGAACGCTGCCGGCGGGCACGGTCCTGACCGGAGGCATCGGCGGCGGGGCCGGCTTCTGATCGGTCGAATCCGGAGCGCTGCGGGGAAGCTCCTTCGACCCGGAGGTCACGCCAGATCCATCCGCCGGCGGCACATCCGGCTTGGACTCCTCCTCCGCTTGCTGCCGCGGGCTGGGCGGCGGTATCGGACGCGTTGCCGACGGAGCGTCCGGGATGTCCTCCGGCTTCTGTTGCGCCGCCAAGGCGCCCGTCAGCAACAATGTCAGCCCCAGAATCAGTACCGTATTAATTTTCGTGGCCATCCCCGGAATCCTCTATCTTTCTTTTTCGGCCGCGCATCACCGGCCCCTGCCGCTTTTCACTCATTCAGATGCCCAACCGCGCCCCTTTGGTGCATCTAACCGTTACAGGCCCTAACAGGATAGACTAGCAAAGTCTCGGGATAAAAACTCTGATGCCTAACCTACATTGCAAATCGTGCCTGGCCACGGGCGTGTTCGCTCTGGCTATGTCGCTGTCGCTTCCCGCCGCCGCGCAGAATTCGCCGGCGCAGATTCCCACTCTCGCTCCCGACGCCAACGCCCAGCCGCAAGACCAGCCCCTCGAGACCCTCAAGGTCAACGTCGAGGTCGTGCAGTTGTTCTTCAACGTCAAAGACAAGCATGGCGCGCTGATCCCCAACCTGACCAAGGACAACTTCGAGCTGTTCGAGGACGGGCAGCCGCAGACCATCAAGTATTTTAAGGCCGAAACCGATCTCCCGCTGACCCTCGGCATCCTCATCGATTCCAGCGGCAGCCAGATGCGCGTCCTCGACATGGAGAAGGAAGTTGGAGGGTCGTTCCTCGAGAGCACGCTGCGGCCCAAGGACGAGGCGTTTGTCATCAGCTTCGACGTGGACATTACCCTCCTGCAAGATTTCACCAACTCCGTCAGCCGGCTCAGACATGCGCTCAACGAGGCCAAGATCAACACCGGCGGAGTCGGCTGCTCCGGCGGCCCCATTGGCCCGCAAGGCCCGATTCCATGTTCTTCCACTGGCCAACGCGGCACCGCGCTCTATGACGCCGTCTATCTCGCTTCGCACGACGAATTCGCCCACGAAGTCGGCCGCAAGGCGATGATCCTGCTCACCGACGGAGAGGACGAAGGCAGCCGCCTCAAGATCAAAGATGCTATCGAAGCCGCGCAGAAGGCCGATGCCATCTGCTACGTGCTGCTCATCGCCGACCGCGGTTTCTACGGCTTCGGCGGCTATTCCGGCGACGCAGAGATGAAAAAGCTCACCCAGGAAACCGGTGGACGCGTGATCGAAGTCGGCAACAAGATCGAGAAACTCCGCCAGGCGTTCGACCAGATTTCCCAGGAACTCCGCAGCCAGTACAACGCCGGTTACGTGCCCACCAACACCACCCGCGACGGCTCTTTCCGCAAAGTCGAGATCAAGACCAAGCAGGGGGATTACAAAGTCCAGGCGCGCAGCGGTTACTACGCCACCGCTCGCCACGAGGACTAGAGCCGCGACCGCGTAATTTCCGGCGGTTTTCGGTAGATCGGCTTATAGCGCGTGCCGCCTGCCTCACCGTGCCTGCGAGAAGTCCTCTACCGCGAACAACTGGTCGCCCTGCTCCACCACACCGATTCCGGCCGAATCCATATTCCTGTCCAGAATGTTCGCGCGATGCGGAGGCGACTTCATGAACTGCGTGTGGATGAACTGCGTCGACGGTCCCTGCGTTACGTTTTCCGCCAGCCAGGTGAAACGCGCGCCCGCCTGCCTGACCCGCGCCGACAGGCTCGGCTCACCCTCAAAGCCATGCTGCGCCGATCCGTGTTCGGCCATCGCCTCCGCGTGACGCCGCGCCGCTGTCGCCAGCGATTCATCCCACCGCAGCGGAGACAGTCCCTGCGCCCGCCGCGCCTGGTTTACCGCAGCAAACAGTTCCCGCTCTGCCCGCAAGGTTGCTGTCTGAGCGTATGCCGGCCAACAGAGCATGGCTCCAACCATCGCCATTGCCGCCAGCCGGGTTGCGATTCGCGTCGTCATCTTTCCACTGCATGCAAACCCGCCTCGCAGATGCAAGTTGCATCTGCTCCTTCCTGGAGGCTTGTCGCGGTTTGGGCAACAGCGTAGTTACTCATAAGATAATAGACAGTTAGTACAGAGGGCAAAAAAAACTCTTACCCGGTCTTTTGGAATCATGGGGTTAGGAGGAAATTCCCGCCAGGTCTTTGGGCTTAGAGGACTTACAGCTAAAGTCTTTGAGAACCAATAGCTTAACTTGTCAAAGAGCGCTGAAAATGGGTTTGGGGCAGCTTCGAGGTCCGTCTTGGGAGACGGGCACACACATTAACTGCCCCAATCAGATGACTATTATCGCACCGGGGCGGTGGGTGTGTCTGTGATGGGGCTCACAGATGATTTGTGATGAAAAATCAGGAGTCGGAAGTGAAAATCCCGCCCAGGCGAGAGCTTGGACGCGCCCCACCACTTACGAGGACTCTTGCAGGCGGCCCATCAGCGCATGTCGGTTGTGCTTTCCGACTGGCAGCCTACTGGGAACGGTTCGGCAAGAGCCCACCCTTGGTCGCGTTCTTCTGACGAAACGTAACCTATTTCCCACTGCTGGATCACGTTGACTACGTGCTTTTCACCGCACACATCACAGCACGCACTACAAGGACTCTTCGGTGGGGTCTTCTCCCACATTGTGTCAGCGGGGTCTCTTAGAATGAAATGGTCGGATCCCTCAGGACAAGGCACATAGTAAACGCGGCGGTCACGTGTTTCTTGGTTCATGTTTGCGCTCCTTATATTTGGTATATTCGGTGTTGTTAGCATTCATTTCGGCGATCCTCCCTAGCCCTCTGACTACTCCGGCTCCGGGTCGAGAACGTCGTGGTCCAGGCGTTCTGCCGGATGCCTTGCCCGGTGCCCGTCCACACACTCCAACGCGTCAACTTGCCATTCACTCACGGCTTTGGTCGGCTCAGCCGTTTGCACTCCACTTTGGGCTATTGTGTGAACTACTACGCGAAGCTTGCAGGGTCCGGCACCGCATTTCAGAAACGCACGGTAGAGCGGGGGACGAACGACGCGTGCAACCGACTCGGCTTCGCGTCTTTCCAGTTGACCAACAAGATGCAATGACCCCAGCCCACAGTTAGGGCATACGAAGTTTGTAAAATCGGTATCCGCAGATGACTGGCTTCGATGTTGGGTTATGTCTGGGAGGCTTCGCAGCGGGAGCGTTCTGGCAACTGAGCAGCCCTCGCAGGGAAGAAGCACAAACGAATCAGCCATAATGCTGTAACCATGCGACGAGAACGAGGAAGATTGCGGTGATGGGTATCACTGCGCAGGTGTGACATGCGGAGAATCCCTCTCCGCGGAAAACAAAATGCTAGCGCGTAGAACATTTTGGAGGGTTCGACACCGAAAGAGAATCCGCACAAAGTGACGTGATTCGAATCACCGGCTTTCGATTGGGCGGTGGAATAGGCTCTTGTACATGGACACAAGTACTCTGCGACCGGGAAACGGAGCTCTCGATTATCTACTTAAAAACTATCCCGACCGAGGCGAGAAATTCGAGCTTCTTGTCGCAAGCATCCCCAACCTCGGAGATGCGATGTCCCGTGAAGCGAGACGTAGCTTGCACGTATTCGCGGGTTTCGGTGAAGGGGATGGACTCGACGAACTCCTGCGGATCGCGGTAGTGGCCCTGTCCCAGCCAGTCTCCAACGCGGTCGCTGCCCATTGGGCGCTGCCGGCAAACAGCAGGTCCTTCGCTTCGCTCAGGATGACAAATCTTATGTTGTTACTAGACGATTCGACGTTTCTCTTTCGGCCGATTCTTGACCGGGATCACGAACTTCAATCCCGACCAGACCTCGGTGACGGCGCAGACTTTCACGTCCACCAAGCCGGCATCAAGCCCGCTCTGGCGAATCACATTTTCCGTGAGGTCAGTGGCAACGCCTGAACTTTTCTTCGGCCACGAGATCCACATCATGCCGGCAGGCGCCAGCGCCTTCGCGGCCGGCAACAGTTCGAGTTCCAGCCCCGCGCGCGATTTGGCAAAGAGAAAAATGAAATCGAGATCCCTGGCGGTGTCTCCACTGATGCGTTGAATCCGGCATCTCCCAAGCACGTCGCGCAGTTCGGTCTTCACGTCGTCCGGCACATGCAACAGGGCAGCGCGAAAACCATCCTTAATGCCCAACTTTTTCGCCAGCGGAGTTCCCGAATATCCAGCCATAGAGATTAGCAGCCTGTGGTGAAACTCCAGCGCCGAAGGACAGCGTCCGGCACATGCAACAGGGCGGCGCGAAAATTGTCCTTGATGCCCAGCTTTTTCGCCAGCGGAGTTCCGGAATATCCAGCCATAGAGAAATGGCGACGGGTCGGCGGGGCCACTGGCCGCTGCCGGCAAACAGCAGGTCCTTTCCCCTTCGGCTCCGCTCAGGGTCAGGATGACAAATCTGACTCGGCCCTCGGACTACTGGTTTGGGTTACTGCTTGGGAGCGTAGTATCCCTTGCGGGTGCGCACTTTCAGATTTCTATCCTGCGCCAGAATTTCGATCGTGCGGTAGCGTCCATCCGCGACAAAATTCGCCGGCTTGTAGGCCACCGCATACTGGCTGCGCAACTCCTCTTGAATGGAGAGAAACGCATCCGAAACGTCGCGCATCTGGAAGGGGAAAAAGGCGCGGCCGCCGGTCGCCTCCGCGATGCGCTCCAGCACCTTGTCGCCCTTGCCCTTCATGCCGCTGATGTTGGTGCTGATGGTGTAGACGATCACGTCCGCACGCTCCGCCATTTCAATGGCTTCTTCACGGGTCACGTGGCTCAGATTGTCTTCGCCGTCGCTCAGCAGAATGATGGCGCGGCGCACCGGCCCCGTCTGCTCCGATTTCAACAGCTTGTCGCGGCAGGCAAAGTAGAGGGCGTCGTACATGGCGGTGCCGCCGCCCGCGCGCAACATGTGCACGCCGGCCGCAAGGCTCTCCGTGTTATCGGTGAAATCCTGTGTGACTTCAGGCGTGACGTTGAAGCCAACCACGAATGCCTTGTCGTAGCGCGGGCGAATGATGGAGTTCAGAAACTCGATGGCGGCTTCCTGCTCGAACTTGAAGCGGTCGCGCACCGAGTTGCTCGCGTCAATCAGCAACCCCACTTGCAGCGGCAGATCGGTCTCGCTGCGGAAGCTGCGCAGTTCGGCAGGCTTCTGATCGTCGATCACGCGGAAGTCGTTGCTGGTCAGATCCTTGATGTAGCGGCCGTGCCGGTCGGTAACGGTGAACACCACGCGAACTTCGTTGACGACGTGGACGATGGTCGCGACGGATTCATCGGAATCAGACTTGGCTGGATTTTGCGCCTGCGCCGGAGCCTGCGTCTTGCCGTCAGGCGGAGCGCTCGTTTTCCCGGGCGCATTCTGCGCCGCCGTCGGCCTGGAAGCTGGCGGCGCCGTCTGGCCGATCAGCGAGCCAGCCAGTACAAGAAAAGCAACCAGAAACAGAAAAATGCGCGATTTCATCGGGACGATTTGCTCGGAATTGATTTCATTATTATAGCCCGCGCTCCCAGCTCTGGAAACGGCCGCTCGCTTTTACGGGCGAGGTTCCTAGCGGCCGGGTTCCTGCCGGGGACCTTCTTGCCGAGTATTTTCCAGGCTGGCGAGCAAGTTTTCCAGTTCCTTCGGTAACGGCCGGGAGAACTTGAGCAGTTCCTTGGTCCGGGGATGCGTCAGCTCGAGCGTCGCCGAATGCAGAAAATTTCGATCCAAGCCGAGCGTCGCGGGCATGCCCGCCGAGCGGCGTTTGTTCGACTGCGACCGCAGTTCACCGGGCGCGCCATAGAGCGCGTCTCCCACGACGGGGTGCCCGAGCGACGACATGTGCACGCGAATCTGGTGCGTGCGCCCGGTCTCGATCTTGAGTTCGACGAGCGCAAACTTGCCGTAAGGCGCATCGATCTTTCGCTCGACCACGTAATGCGTCACCGCCTCGCGGCCACCGAAGCCCCGCGTCGTCATCCGTGTACGCCGCTGCGAGTGGCGGCTGATCGCGCTTTGAATGGTGCCGCGATCCTGCTTCGGCCAGCCATGCACCAGCGCGATGTATGTCTTGCGCACCTCGCGCCCGCTGAACTGCCTGGCCAGCCGGCGGTGCGATTCGTCGTTCTTCGCTACCACCATCAGCCCGCTGGTCGCCCGATCCAGGCGATGCACGATCCCCGGACGCAGTTCGCCGCCGACCGCGGAGAGCTTGCCAAAGTGATGCAGCAGCGCATTGACCAGCGTTCCGCGATTGCGCGCATCGTCGGTCGCTCCCGCTCCGGCATGCACCATCATGCCCGCGGGCTTGTTGACGATCGCCAGGTCGTCGTCCTCATAGACGATGTCGAGGGCGATTTCTTCGGGAATCGCGCGCAGCGGCGGAGCTAGCGCCGGCGCGGTGACCGTGATCCGCTCTTCGCCCCTCAGCCGCAGCGACGCCTTCGCCGCAGCCTGGTTCACCAGCACCTTACCCTTCGCGATGAGTTGCTGCACGCGGGCCCGGCTGACTTCTGCTTGATCGGCCTGAGACAGATGCGCCGCGAGATATTGGTCGAGGCGCTGCCCCGCGGCTTCGGGGGACGCCGTCAGAGTGATGGGAAAGTCGAGCATTCAGGAATCAGCATTCAGCATTCAGCCGGCAAGTGCAAGGAGAATTTGTGCGGAGTTTAGAGCCTAAAGCCCGGAGCCCGATTTCTGAGTGCTGAGCGCTGAATGCCGAGTGCCGCTCTTCAGCCACCAGATCAATCCGCCGCCGACTACCAGCAGAATCGCAATCAACTGCGTTCCCGTCATCAGGCCGCCGAAGACTTCGCCGCGTCCGGGATCGTCGCGCAGGAACTCGATGAAGTAACGCTCGATTCCGTACAGGATCATGAAGCTGCCCCACACCTGCCCATCGAACTTCTTGCGCTTGAGCAGCCAGGTCAGCAGCAGGAAGTTGCAAAACTCGGCCGCGGCTTCGATCAACTGTGTCGGTTCGATCCTGACGCCGAGCGGAGTTCCACTGACGTCATGCGCCAAAGGATTCGTGAAGATGACGCCCCAGAAATGATGGGTCGGTTTGCCGTAACAACAACCGGCCGAGAAACAACCGAAACGTCCGAGGACGTGGCCAAAGGCCAGCCCGGGAGCGAACGCATCGCAGGTGCCGAGCGCCGGCATGTGATGACGACGCACGTACCAGGCCGCCGCGAGGATGGCAGCGACCAGTCCGCCGGAAAATACGCCTCCGGCCTGCAGCGTGTTGAGGCTGAAAATATCGCGCCAGTTGTTCGCGTAGCTGCTCCAGTCGTTGATGACGTAGAGAATCTTCGCCCCGATAATTCCAGCGAGGACAACGAGAATGCCAAGATTCCAGGCATCGTCGCCGTTGATGCCCTGCTTCTCTGAATTACGCACGCTGATCCAAAGCCCGACCAGCACGCCCGAGGCGACGAGAAACCCGTAAGTGGGCAGGTAGAAACTGCCAATCTGAAAGAGTCGAGGGAACACGTTAGTTAGATGCTCCGGATGTGCGCTGAGTTCTAGGAGAGTCTAGCAGGGAAGAAGGTCGCAGGTCGCAGGTGTTAGGTCTCAGGCGTTAGGTCTTAGGTCGCAGACCTGAGACCTGAACGAAACAAGCCGACCCACTGAGCCGTGTGGTGGGCCGAGAATGAACCCGTCTCAGACGGTGGGAACCCGCCGCGACCCATTAGGCTTTTCCGCATGACGGAACATAGCACACCGGATCTTTTTGCGAGTCGAGTCCCCGTTCATTCGGTGTTGGTTCAAAAATCGGTTGCCACCATCACCAACTTCGCAGGTCGGCTTTCACTTAGAATGCTAGGAAACCGCGAAGAGATTCGCAAGAGGAAAATGCAAAATAGTTGGCAGTAAGCTTGCTGGCGGTTGTGCTCCGAATGCGTTCCAGTGCATTCGCGATGCCTTTAGAAGATGAATCCCAGGTTACGGCCGATTTCAGCCCGTGCGCCGGGTATCTTGCAAAACTTCGTCAAGCGCGCTGGCCAGTTTGCTGGCCCGCTGCCGCGCTTCCGGCGAAGGCGCCTCCAATCGCCGCTTCAACAGATGATATTCATCGGCAATATTCAGCGCCGCCAGCACCGCCAGCCGCACCGAATCGACGGTTGCCGTCTGTTCCGATACGGCGCGCATCTTGCCGTCCACGTACTCGGCAAGCTTTAGAATGTAGTCCGCGTCAGACCCACGCAGGTTATAAACCTGATCGAAGATTTCGACGCGCACGCTGCCGCTGCCGCCGGCGGCATTTGTGGCCGGGACGTCTTTGGCCGGAACAGGTTTCGTCAACCCATCTGTGGAAGGTTCCTTGCTCGCAGTGGCCATGTCACTCCTCGGCGGATTACCCCTGCCAGACGACTGCCGGGCGCATGTTTGCCGCCGTCACTTAGTTCGCCGCCATCGCTCAGCTTGCCGCCTGCTCATGCGTCAGGCTGTCCATCTGGCCCAACATTTTTTCCACGCGGGATCGTATGTCTTCGCGATCCTTGCGCAGTTGCACCAACTCGCGGCGCATGCTTTCGTTCTCTTCTTCGCGCTCTTCGAGTTGCTCCCGCAGCCGCTTTACGTCGCGTTCGGCGGTAGCGCGGGCTTCTTTGGCGGCCTTGTACAACTCAATGGTGCGATAAACTTTCTCTTCCAGCGCCTGAAAATCTTCAGCCGGAACCTGCTCCGATACCTCTTCCACCATTTTCACGGACATGGGCACCACTCGCTTTCGGGAAATGTTTCAGCGTTGAGGCGAAGTATACCCCACTTTGCTGTGGATTTTACGCTACTTTCGTGCCAGTTTTTCAAGCCGGCGCGCCGCCTCATCCAGTGTCTCAGGCTTTTTGCAGGAGGCGAAACCTGCCTGTTGGGATCTGTCTTTCGGATGCTTGTAGCAGGAGTGGTTCTTCTCTGTGTCTCCGTGCCTCCGTGGTGAAAAGTTCATGGCCCTTCGCCCCACAAGTGGTCTGATAGATTGACCATAGTATGATAGAATGACCATTAGAGAAAAATCATGCAGGAAATCGCCATTTCGGAATTCAAGGCCAAGTGTCTCGCCGTGCTGGAACAGGTTCGCGCCACGAAAAAGCCGATTCGAATCACGCGGTTTGGCAAGCCAGTGGCCGAAGTCGTTCCGCCGATGGCGGTAGAGGATCGTAAGGCCTGGATCGGGTCGATGAAAGACACGATGAAGATCACCGGGGACATCGTCTCTCCGGCAACCGATGAGGATGAGTGGGAGGTTTTGCGAGATTGAGATTGCTGCTCGACACGCATATCTGGTTGTGGAGTTTGAGCGAGCCTAGGCGGCTTGGGAGACGAGTTTTGGTTCACCTCAAAGACCAGGACAACGAACTTTGGCTCTCGCCTATGAGCACCTATGAGGCGCTAACGTTGTACTACAAAGGCAGATTCGAGATTGATGGAGACCTTTCGGATTGGCTGGCGCGGGCGACCGCCGGTACCCGCGAAGCTCCGCTGACCCACGAAATCGCGTTGGTCGCGAGGCGGCTCTCCATGCACCAGGACCCTGCCGATCGCATTCTTGCCGCCACCGCCGAGGTCTTGGACCTGACTCTGGTCACGGCTGACGAACGGCTGCTGGGATTGGGGACGATTCGAACCATGGCCAACCGCTAAATGCTCGCCCCGGCTGGGCGGGATGAGAGGGGCAGAGCAGGACGTAGACACCCATGTTTTTCTTTTCGTGATTAAATTATGGCTGTCAATCGGAGGCCATTGTGAGCGTATTATCTTCAGACGAAGTAGTTGGCAGAATGAAACTTATAATCCTCGTTACCGTTATTGTTGCTTTTCTGGACTGGCTTTTCGGACATCCTTTGCGGGCAAATTGGCTCTCGCTCCGGCTGCCCCTCGGGTTGCTGGGCACGATGGCGATTATCAGCGCGGCCTTTGAGGCTGTCGAGAGAAGACTTGAGAACATCGAACGTAAGTTGGATGCCATCACGGAAGGTAAGTGAGAGCGAAGTAGGGCAGATCCATCCGGTGGCCAGGTATCGAGGTGAAACAAGTTCGGAGTACAATCTCTTCTGACCATGGCAAAACCAGAATCCTCCCTACCTTCGATCGCTGACTTGGCGCGTTACAGCAGTGTCAATACCATAGCGCTGTATCTTGGACTTCTTCTATTCATTATCGGCGCGTTCGGCGACATCTCGCTGAGCAATAAGAAGCTGATGCTCGGCGCCATCCTCATCTGCTTCAGCTTCGCCTGGCGCTATTTCACGCGCATCCCGAGCAACATCTATACCCCGGGGGAGGAAGATCACTTCGGGACGAACATCAGTTGGGGATCAGCCGTCCTGTTTGTGTCGTTCGCCACGGCTACCGTGGTGCTGATCTTTGCCTCGATCCAGGGACGTTTCCTTCGGTGTCCTCTTAATCTTCACCGCTGATACTGCCGCCTCAAGCAACTTCAGACCAGCGAGACCAGCATCTGCCGAACAGCAGATTACCGACGGGGCAGCCCTACGCCCGCTGCACGCCGCCGAGCGCTTCCAGCGCCTTCGCAATCTGCCCCGCCCACTGCGCCACCTCGTCGTCGCGCAGGGTGCGGTCGGTTGATTGGAGCTTGGCTCGCATCAGGATCGAGTACTTGCCCGCGCCTACTTTTTCTCCGCGGAAAATTTCTACCGGGATGAAGCTGCGCAGCTCGGCGATGCCCAATCGGCTGACGCTCTGGTGGATTTTCTCGAACTCCACGGCATCGTCAAACACGAACGAGAAGTCGCGCTCGACGGCAGGGAAGCGGGGCAGCGCTTCATAACGCGCCTGCCGCAGATCGTGCTGATAGAGGCGGTCGAGATAGATCTCGGCGACAAAAACATCCTGCCGCAGTTTGCGCGCCGAGGCTACATCGGGATCGATCTGGCCAAACTGGGCGACGGTCGTGCCATCCATCACGGCGCGGGCCGAGCGTCCGCGGTGATAGTAATCAGCGCTTTTCTCAGTAATGAGCTTATTGTCGGACCAAGCATCGTAGTAGAGCGTCCAATGGCTGAAGGGCGCCAGCAGGCTTTCGATGTCGCCCTTCAGGTCGAAGAACGAGAACGGACGCGCCGCCTGATGAACTCCGCTTTCCACGGCACTGCCCGTCGCGCCGATCGCGATGCGCTTCATCTCCAGCGACCTTTCACCCGACGCCTCAAATACAGTTCCAGATTCGAAGAGGCGAACATTGTCGCTGCCGCGATTCAGGTTGTAAGCCAGCATGTTCAACATGCTCGGAACCATCGACGTGCGCATCACCGAAGCCTCGTCGCTCAGCGGGTTCGCGAGGTCGAGTTCGGGGGCCGTAGAAAAGCGCCGGGCATCCTCTTTAGAAATGAAAGTCAGGGAAATGGTTTCGTTGTAACCGAGCGCCAAGAGCGTTGAGCGCAGCCGCGCGTCCTTGTGCGCATCGGGCAGCTCGCGGACCTCGCCAATGTAAGCGGGAAGCGTGTTAGGAAATTTGTCGTATCCGTGCAGGCGCGCCAGTTCTTCAATGATGTCGATCTCGCGCTCGATGTCGAGCCGCCAGCTTGGGATGTGGACCAGGTAAGTATCTTCGCTGCCCGGAAGCACCGTGAAACCGAGACGAGTAAGGATGCGGTTGATCTCCAGCGTGCTGAGTTTTTCTCCGAGAACACGCTGCACCTCGCGCAGGTCAAGTTCCACCGGAGCAAGATCAAGCTGGCGGGCGATCACGTCGATCACGTCGCCGATGAGCGTGCCGCCACCGGATGAAATAATCAATTCGGCGACGCGGTTAGTCGAAACGACGGTCGATTCGAAATCGGCGCCACGCTCAAATCGGTGCGAAGCGTCGGTGTGAATACCGTGCCGCTTTGACATCCGGCGCACGGTGACCGGGTCCCACCACGCGGATTCGATCAGGATGTTCTTCGTGCGCTCGGTGATCATGGTGTCGAAGCCGCCCATCACACCGGCCAACCCCACGGGCTTTTTCGCGTCGGCAACCACGAGATCTTCGGTGGAAAGCTGGCGCTCCACGCCATCCAGAGTCTTCAACGTTTCGCCGGCCTGGGCTTTGCGAATGACCAGCCTGCGGCCTTCGAGCAGATCGAGATCGAACACGTGCGTGGGCTTGCCACTCTCCCACAAAACATAGTTAGTAGCGTCAACCGCATTGCTGATCGGGCGCTGATCGAGCAACATTAGGCGATTGGCGATGAATGTGGGCGAGCTCTTGATGGTTGCACCGCGAATTTCGCGCGCCGTGAAGCGCGGACACAGCTCAGGCTCCTGAATGTCGACGGTGACGTCGGACTTGTCTTGTGACTGCGGCAATTTCGGCTCGATCGGCTTGAGCGGCAGATCGTAGACTGCTGAGACCTCGCGCGCCACGCCATAATGATTCATCGCATCGGGACGGTTGGTCGTGATCTCCATCTCATAGACGGTGTTGTCGCCTTCGCCGGAAATACCTTCAACGGCAACGCCCGCGAGAGTAAGTTCGTCCGCAAGACGCAAGTAGTCGACTGGAATGTCAACGAAGTCGCGTAGCCAATGAGGAGAGATTTTCATGTAAGAAGCTCTTAGCTGTTAGCTATCAGCTCACAGTTCTTCACTTTTACCGCATGTAATCCTGAGCACAGGGAAGGATCTGCTTTCTTTACACTGCACGAGACAGCAGGTCCTTCGCTTCGCTCAGGATGACAATAATTAGAATAGCCGGCCTAACACGTTGCTTAGTTGCGAATCGCGAAACGACCAACGACCAACGACCGCCTTATCCAAATTGCTCCAAAAACCGCACATCGCCCTGGAAAAATAATTGAATATCATCCACGCCGTACTTCAGGATCGCAACCCGCTCCACGCCCATGCCGAAGGCGAATCCCGAAACTTTTGTTGCATCGTAATCCACGAAGCCGTAGACATTCGGATCGACCATGCCGCAGCCCAGCAGTTCAATCCATCCGCTGGCCTTGCAGTTCCGGCACGGAGCGCCGTCACGCGTTCCTTTGCCGTCGCAAAAAATGCAACTGATCTGCACGTCGGCGCTGGGCTCGGTGAAGGGAAAGAATGACGGATAGAAACGCGTCTTCACGCTCGATCCAAACAGCGCTTTCATGGCGTGGTCGAGCGTGCCCTTCAAATCGCAGAAAGTAATGTTGGTGTCAACCGCCAGACCCTCGACCTGGTGGAAGATGGGCGAGTGCGTCGCGTCGGGCGCGTCGTTGCGGTGAACTTTTCCCGGACACACCACGCGCACCGGCGGCTTCATCTTCTGCATGGTGCGAATCTGCACCGGCGAAGTGTGCGTGCGCAGCAGCAGACGGTCGCGCAGCGGCTTCGATTCCTGACCGGCGATGAACAGCGTGTCCTGCGTGTCGCGCGCGGGATGGTTTGGCGGAAAGTTCAGCGCCTCGAAGTTGTAGTAATCGGTTTCAATCTCCGGACCTTCCTCGACCGAGTAGCCCAGATTGCGGAAGACGCCGATGATCTCGTTCATCGTCTTGATGACGGGATGTTCCGCGCCGATGGGACGACGAATGCCGGGGAGTGTGACATCGAGGCGCTCGGCCGCGAGTTTGCCGGAGGACGCCCCGGTCTGAATGCGGACGAGCGTCGCATCAACCGCCTGCTCGACCCTGGGCTTGAGTTCGTTGACGCGCTGCCCGACCTCGCGCTTATTCGCTCCCGGCGCGGCTTTCAGCCACAGATCGTTGAGCTGGGTGAGGGCGCCGTTCTTGCGCGCCATCCAGCGATCGCGAAATGCTTTCCAGTCGTTTTCGGAACCGACTGCCGCCGACTCTTGCTCCAGCGCGGAGAAAAGCTCGCGCACGGCGCTGTCGAGCGCGGCCGTCGAGAAGTCGGTCAGTTTGGGAACGGTGTAGGCCATAGTCCCGAGCAATTCTCAAAGGCTTGTCGTCCTGAGCGAAGCGAAGGAGCCATGCATTTCTTCTGCGGGCGCAGAATGCATAGGTCCTTCGCTTCGCTCAGGATGACACCACTAAATTAAGACTGAAAGCTGACGACTGAAAGCTGCGAGCTGACGGCTGACAGCTACGCCGTCGCTGCGTTCGCCTTCTTTGCCTGCTCCGCCAGACTTCCAAATCCTGCCGGATCGTTCACCGCCAAATCCGCCAGGATCTTGCGGTCCAGTTCCACGCCGGCTTTCTTCAATCCGCTGATGAACTGGTTGTAGTTTAGTCCGTTCAAGCGGGCGGCGGCGCCGATGCGCACGATCCAGATCGACCGGTACTGGCGCTTCTTCTGCTTGCGGCCGGAGTAGGCAAACTTCAGTCCGCGCTCCACGGCTTCTTTCGCCGAGCGGTAAAGTTTGGACTTAGTTAGAAAGTATCCACTGGCGCGCTCAAGAATCCTTTTGCGCTTGGCGCGGCGTTTGGTTCCGCGTTTTACACGAGGCATGGTGTTCTCCTTTTTTAGTTCGTCTGGCGGCTGGAGGTAAGGAGGCTTCTACCCGATGGGATTTCCGAAGCCCAGCCTCTTCACGCGCCGCTGCGGGCGTTTCGCTCCGCAGGCTTTTCTATGGACGGGCGCGGACGCCCGTCGCTCCATTTCCCGTTTAGTACGGGATCATGCGCTTTACTTTCTTGAGATCCGCGTCACTTACCAGCACGGAATTCCCCAGCTTCTTCTTGCGCTTCTTGGCCTTCGAGGTCAGAATGTGGCGGAGAAACGCTTTGTGCCGCTTCACCTTTCCCGTCCCGGTTTTCTTGAAGCGCTTGGCAGCGCCTTTGTGCGTTTTTAATTTAGGCATAGAAATCAGTTCTCAGTTCCCGGTTCTCAGTTACATCGTTAGTGCTTACGCAACACAAGTATTCCAGCCATCCGTTAGCGATCGCACCAGAAGGTTTTACCGATGACTGATAGCTGACGGCTGCTCTACGCTGTCGGCGCGCCGCCTTGCGACGCGGCAGGCGGGGGAGGCGCGGGCTTCGGACGAGCAGCCGGTTTCTCTTTCGCTCCGCCTTCCTTCTTCGGCGCCAGAATCAAGTGCAGCGTGTTGCCCTCCTGCCGCGGACGGAACTCCACCAAGCCTTTCTGTTCGACATCCTTGATCAGACGTTCCAGAATCTGGCGGCCCAGGCTTTGGCGCGTCATTTCGCGTCCCCGGAAGAAGATGGTCGCTTTCACCTTGTCTCCTTCGTCGAGGAAGCGCATCACGTGGTTCTTTTTGGTTTCGTAGTCGTGATCGTCGACGTTGATACGAAACTTCACTTCTTTGACCGTAATGGTCTTCTGCTTCTTCTTGGCTTCACGCTCGCGCTTTTCCTGCTGGTACAGGAATTTCCCGTAGTCCATGATGCGGCAAACCGGAGGTTGCGCGGTTGGGGAAATTTCCACCAGGTCCAGGTTTCGTTCACGGGCCATCTTGAGCGCCTCGAAGGGAGGCATCACGCCAATCTGTTCCCCTTCGTCGCCGATCACGCGGACTTCGCGCGCCCGGATGCGCTCATTCATGCGGATATAACGCTTGTCGATACTGTCCTCCGTCTGCTGATACTGACAGGAAAGATGCTTAAAAAGTATAACATGGGGCTGCCCAGAGGTTCTTTTTGCTGTCTTCTTTCCGTCCATCCCCGGGATTACGAACGGAGGAGAAGACGCCGGAAAGAAAGGCGAGCTAAAATCAAGCATGCGCGTTTCCAGCACCCTACGTAGCGATGCTCCGGCTGCCACACTTTTAATTCGGCTGCTGGTGGGCTGGGTGTTTCTGTCGGAGGGGATTCAAAAGTTCTTGTTTCCCGAGGCTCTCGGCGTAGGGCGGTTCGTTAAGATCGGCATTCCCGCTCCTCACTTTTTTGCGCCGTTCGTCGGAGTCGTGGAAATCGTCTGCGGCTCGTTATTGATGCTGGGACTACTCACCCGGCTTGCCGCCATCCCTCTGCTGATCGACATCAGCGTCGCGATCATCACGACGAAGATTCCCATGCTGGCAAAATCCGGGTTTTGGGCTACCGTGCATGAGGCCCGCACGGACTATTGCATGTGGCTCGGCTCGCTGTTCCTTCTGATTGTGGGCGCCGGTTCGTGGTCGTTGGATGCGTGGCTTTCGAGACCTAGGAACGAGATCCAGAAGTTACCGGGAGTGGAGCATTAGCAGCCCTACGCCACCGCGACTTTCGCAGTCCGCAAGCGCCGGTATAGCCGCAGATAGTCGTCCACCATCCGTCGCGCCGTGAAGCGCTCGCGCGCCCGATTGTAAGCGCGCGTCCCGTAGAGGCGTGTGAGTTCGCGGTCTTCGTCCAGTTGGCAGAGCACTTCGCTGAGGCTCTCGGCGTTGTTGCGTTCGAAGTACAAGGCCGCGTCGCCCCACATTTCGCGATACACCTCGGTGTCATTCGCCACCAGCGCGCAGCGCGAGAAAGCGGCCTCGATCGACTCCAGTCCGGTAGGCTCGTAGCGCGAAGTCGCGGCAAAAATCGTGGACTTGCTGTAGAGCGAGCGCAGTTGCGATTCGGTCTGCGCTCCCTTCACCGAAATCTCGTGTTCGCCGGTGGAGACGCGCACGTCGGCGCGGATCGGCACCGGCGGCGCCGGAATCGGATTGTCCGCTCCGACAATGCAAACCGGCAGCCCGTGCGTGTGCTGGGTCAGCAATGCAACCTGCTTTCCCGTATCCCACAGCCGCCCGATCGCCAGCACCGACACTTCCTTGGTCACAAACGGATTGAAGTAGATCGGATTGCGTCCGGGCGGAATGACGTACGCATCGAAATCGTCGCCGTAGGCTACGCGCAGCATCTCTTCCATCCAGCGCGAAGTCGTGACCACCGCTTCGGCCCGCCTCAAGCCTGCGATCATCGTTTCGCGATACCACTTCAGCCATGCCGACGCGGCGGGTTCGTGCCCGTGGATGCTCAGCCACCACGTAATCACATCGCCGTGCGCCACCACCACGCGCGGCGTCGCCACCGGCAGCGCCCCAAAACTCAGTTGATTCAAATGCAGAAAATCGGGACGCGTGTCGCGAACGATCTCGCACAGATAATCCTGGGCCGCGTGGAAGTCCTGCTCGCCTTCCTGCATCCAGTCGAGACGAAACGCGGTGGGGTGATATTCGAGCCCGTGCAGCCCGTCCATCCAGGCAATCTGGTGGGGAAGTGGAATTTCTCCAAAGCTGACGAGCGTGACTTGCGCTCCGTGAGTTACCAGACCCGAAACCAGTTCGCGCGAGTACGTCCACACTCCGCTGAACGTGTCCGCCGTCACCAGTACGCGCACAGAACCCCCTGGGATCGAGGGCTGGGAACTACCCTCGGGCCTGCCTGCCTCCAGTTTAGGGTCGAGGGCCGTGCTGAGGGAAGAGTTTTCTTGCGGAGCAGTACCCGGTTGCCAGTACCCAGTACCCAGTCAAAACCAGCCATACGGCAACGAAAGAGGCGGTTTTTCTGGGTACTGGGGACTGAGTACTGGGTACTGCCTATGTCGAGTCCGCCCACTGCGTCATCGCGCGTTGAATCGCGCGCTGGTCCGGCATCCTCGCCAGCTTCGGCTGCACCAGTATCCGCATCGTCCACAGAAGATCGTCCAGGACAGTGCCAAATCCGAAGTGGGCATCCACAAACGCCAGCTCCGCCGACGGCAGAGACGAGCGCCCGGAGATCAGGACCACGGGAACATCCGGCGCCAGAAACTTGATTTCCTGGGCCAATCGCGAACCCGACATCAAAGGCATTTCGTAGTCAAGAAGCGCCAGATCGAAGTAGGTTCTCTGGCAAACCGCGAGCGCCTCGATCGGGTCATTCTTCGTGATCACTCGGAACCCGCATTCCTCAAGAACGCTGGTTAGTAACCGGCTGGATTTGGGATTGTCGTCCACGTAAAACACTGTCGTTCGGTTCTCCATTACAAGCCTCCGTTCCTTTTCCGAAGAACGCCGCCCATGCGCCGCCCTTGCGAATACTTTGGGTAGAGATTTGTCAACAAATAGGGATTGGCTCAGACCCTGATTGCCGAAACTTCTGCCGCCGATGGACGCCGGACTTGCTACGCTTTCGCGGAGGCGGCGAGCGGCGTTTGTGCGGTGGAATCGGAAACCGCGCCGGGGCTGGACGTCGACGCTTCCTCGCCGCTCAGCTCTTTCTCGGCCGGACCCTCGCAGGGCATCGTGAACTTGAAAATGGAGCCGTGGCCGGCCTGCGCCTCAACCCAGATCTTCCCGCCACAGTGCTCGACGATTTTTTTGCAGATGGCCAGGCCAATTCCGTTGCCTGGGTACTCGGTCCGGGCGTGCAAGCGTTGGAAGACGACAAAGACATTTTCCGCCTGCTCCGGCGCAATGCCGATTCCGTTATCGCTTACGCTGAACTGCCACTGCTCGCCCGTTTTCTCGGCCTGCACGGAGATCACCGGCGGTTCTTTCCCGCGAAACTTGATCGCGTTCCCAACCAAATTCTGCAAGACCTGCGTCATGTGCGAGCGGTTCGCCCACACCACCGGCAGCGCACCGTGAGTGACCACCGCGCCGCTCTCTTGAATTGCCGGACCCAAACTCAGCAAGACCTCTGCCATCGCCGCGTCACAATCGACGCGGACGCAAGCCGCGCAATTCCGGCCAACGCGCGAGAAGGCCAGCAGATCCTGAACCAGGGTCTGCATGCGCAGAGCTCCCTCGCTGACATAGCCGAGGAATTTGTCGGCGTTCGCGTCGAGCCGGCCATGATAGCGTTCGGCAAGCAACTGCGTGTAGGCCGCGACCATGCGCAGCGGCTCCTGCAGGTCATGCGATGCGATATAAGCGAATTGCTCGAGGTCGGCGTTGGAGCGGGCAAGCTCTTCGACTTTCCGGGCCAGGTCTTCTTCCGCCTGCCGCCGTAAACGAAGCAAACGTCTTTCCTGCAAAGCGCGCCGGACGGCTTCGGGCAGCCGCGCCAGTCCGTCTTTCAGTACGTAATCCGTCGCGCCCCGCTTGATGCATTCCACCGCGGTCACGTCTCCCAACGCGCCCGAGACCAGGATCAGTGGAATGTCCAGCCCCGCGCGCCGCAACACTTCCAGCGCTTCAATGCCTTCCCACTGCGGCAGGTTGTAGTCGGCGATCACCACGTCGGGACTTTGCAAGCGAAGTTCGCGCTCAAACTCGGCTTCCGTTTGCACTACCACCACGGAAAACGAGAAGCCGCCTTTTCGCAGGGACTGGGCGACGAGTTCCGCGTCCAGTTCGTTATCTTCAACGTGGAGCACCCGGATTTCGTTGGCTTCTGCCGTGAGCCGTGATGCGGCTTTACTGTCGGTCATTAGTCGTTAGCCTGGCCAGCCAGATGCTGGAGACCTTCCCCTACCGGCGGCTGATTGATCACCAGCCAGTACAGTCCGACGGTCTTGACCATCTCCCGGAATTGTTCGAAGTCGACCGGTTTCTGGATATAGCTGTTCGCCCCCAGGTCGTAACCGGCCACTAAATCCCGCTCTTCTTTCGACGAGGTCATGATGACGACAGGGATCGTTTTGGTCCGAGGATTACTCTTGACCTGTTTGAGCACTTCCATCCCATCCACCTTAAGCAGTTTCAAGTCCAGCAGCACCAACTTAGGGGGATGCTCGAACGATCGGTCGATGAATGCCCCGCGACAGAAAAGAAAGTCCAGAGCTTCTTCGCCATCGCGGGCCACGAAAATGTTGTTCGCCAGCTTGTCCCGCCGCAGCGTATGCAGGGCAAGATCCACGTCGTCCTGACTGTCTTCCACCAACAATATGTCCAGTACATCTGAGTTCATAATCGGCCTCCGGCCGTTGCTCCATTTTTTTTCGATTTAGCTTGTTTCCCCACACCCAGGGTGAAATAGAAGGTTGCGCCCTTGTCGAGTTCCGCCTCTGCCCACACCCGGCCCCCGTGCTTGTGAACGATGCGCTGCACCGTCGCCAAGCCGATGCCCGTGCCTTCGAAATCTTCCGCGCGGTGCAGGCGCTGGAAGACTCCGAATAGTTTGTCGACGTACTTCATGCTGAAGCCGATGCCATTGTCTCGGACGATGAACACCACCTGCCCATCGGCTTGCGTTTTGTAATTGACTTCGATGAGGGCGTGGGCGCGGGGGCGCGTGAACTTGAGCGCGTTCGACAGCAAGTTTTGAAAAATCTGCTTGACCAGAACCGGGTCGCACTCGACCGCCGGCAGATCGGCGACGATCCACTCCACCTGCCGCCCTGCGCTATCTGGCTGGAGCATCGCCATCACTTCGGCGACCAACTCTTTCAAGTTTGTGGCCTGCCGACTCAGGGCATGGCGGCCCAGCCGCGCCAGATTCAGCAATTCATCCACCAGCACGCCCATCTGCTGCGTTCCCGCTTGAATGCGCCTCACGTACTTTTGCGCGGCAGGATCGAGAGTGGCGCCGAATTCCTCCGCCAGTAACTGGGAGAAGCCGCTGATATGCCGCAAGGGCGCCCGCAAATCGTGCGACACCGAGTAACTGAAAGCCTCCAGTTCGTGGTTGGCCGCTTCCAGTTGGGCCGTCCGTTCTCCCACTCTCTGTTCCAGTTCGTCGTTGAGTTGCCGGATTACATCCTCGGCCAACTTGCGCTCCGTGATGTCGGCGCGGATGGCAATGTACTGCCACGGCTTACCATCCGCTCCAATGAACGGGACAATGGTCGCATCCACCCAGTAAATGGAGCCGTCCTTGGCGCGGTTCCGAATCTCGCCGCGCCAAACTTTCCCATTCGCGATGGTCTGATACATCTGCTGGAAAAATTCTTTCGGATGGTAACCGGAGCTGACGATGCGGTGATTCTGGCCAATCAATTCATCCCTGGAATATTGGCTGATGGCGCAGAATTTCTCGTTGACGTAGGTAATCGTGCCCAGGACATCGGTTGTTGCCACGATGGCGTGCTGATCCAGGGCGAACTTCTGGTCGGCCAGCTCCTTGAGTGCAGCTTCGCTGGTGGCCAGGCTTTTCTTTAATGTCTCTTGCGCCAAGGTCCGTTCGGCGATCTCGGATTGCAAGGCGGCCGTGCGCTCGGCCACACGCCGCTCCAACTTCGTGTTTAGTGCGTCACTGCGATCGACGATGAAAGCGATCCAGGTGATGAAGCCCGCCAGCATGGCGCCGCACAATATCGCGAGCAGGCTCGCTTCCACCCAAGTGAAGTGAGCCTCCGTAAGCAGGGCTTTCGATACCGACCAGCCGATGAAGCCGAGGACGAGCAGAGCGGCGGAAAGTACGCTTCGCAACAACTTCGCTCCCGCGCTCTGGCTGACCAGAAGCCCGTGTACGGCCCAAGTGGCGCGCGCACCGATCACCCCGCACGCCAGCACGAAGAACGCCACGGCGGCGGGGAAAGCCATGACCAGGCCGGATGGGCCGGGCGCCAGAAGCAGGGCGAAGAACCCAAATATGGCGACGATGGCCGCCCCAAAAGAAAGGTACTGGGCGGGCCACGAATCCCGCCCCGTCTTCCAGTCCAGCAGCAGAAGCGCGGAACCGAGAAGGATGAAATCGCAGGCCGCGCTGGCGGCGATCAAGCCCGGCCGCAGCCCCGGAATCCGTTCCGTGAGAGGGACGACAATCAGCCACCGATCGATGCCGAAATCCCAGCCAAAAACGTGCTCCGTCAAAACCAGCAGGCCCATCACGCAGACGATGCCCGCTGCAGTTTTAGCGGCCAGCTTCCAGGCCCACGCGCTGGTCCATGCGCTACTCCACGAGAAAGACTGGCTGCCCTCTTTTCTCAGCAACCACAAGGCAAGGCCGAGCAGAACGCAGCCGGCAGCGGCGTTCGGAACAATCCTTACTGGTGGGGCTCCCCAGGTGTCAAGCGTGGCGATGTGAAGTTCCCATCCAGCCAGTCCCAATAGCCCAACCACCACCGCAAAGGCGGCGCTGGTGGAGGCGAAGACGTTCAGCCGCTTGACCAGGCGAGGATCGGGGTCGCTCATACGGCGTCGTTCTTTCGCAGTGATGCCGTTGCCGGAAAGTTACAATTCGACTCGACATGGAATCGCTTAAGCATCTGTAGGTGTTTATCGGCAAGACGATTACCGTTGCCAGCAAAGAGGCAGGTTACTTAGGGCCGGGGCGAACGCTGAAGGGCGCGGACTTCGACATTCTTTCCATCGCCTCGCTGCGGGAGCTCTTAGGCGCCTACAACCGGTTCGGCCTCTCCCATTGCGCTCGTGTTTTCCAGTTGCCTTCGGAGTTTCTTTACGAGATCGTGAACCGACTCGAGCTTTTCGGTCGCTGCTGTCGGCAGGTCTGGGGTTTCCAAGGCCAGTTCACTGGACAGCAGCAGCGCCGTGATCGTGCCATTCAGTTCGCTGTGAAGCCTCCCGATCGCCGCCCGGCGGGCGCGCACTTCCTCGTGCTGGCGGCGCTGCATGGCTGACCGCACCTCCCGCACCAGACGCTCCATTCCACTGATTGCCAGATTGACCTGCACCGGCATGGCCGTGCCCAGGTGCTGGAGCGCGGTCTCGGCCTCATGCGGCTCGGTTTCGAGCAGGTATTGATCGAGCACCACCGCCAAGTAGTCTTCCGCCCGCAAAAGCGTGGCTGCCCGGGCCAGACTTTCCGCCACCACGACCACCTCGCGCGTCGCCTCATGCAGCGCCGCGGCGCACTCGGATGCCCGCTCGCTCGCCGTCACAAGAAGAATCATGATGAATCCTTCTCGCAACTTCCGGGCCAATTGTTTTAGCCTGAAAATAAATGAGTTATGCGCTCAGCCTTGCGCTTAATCTCCCGTTCTGGCACCTGCGCTTTGCCCGACAGCCCAGTTTTGGGATTCGTACTCTTTCAGCTTGCGGTAGAGCGTCGTCTTTCCAATGCCGAGCAGTCGCGCCGCCAGCATCTTGTCTCCATTCACCTGCGTGAGCGCATTCAGAATCGACTGTTTCTCCAGCTCCGCGATGGGCACGATGCCATTGGCCGGCTGGCTGATCCCCATCAAGTCGGCGGGCGCGCCGTAAATCTGGGTGGGAAGATCGCGAATTTGAATTTCGTTCGCGCTGCTGAGCGCACAGGCGCGCTCGAGCGAGTTCTCCAGTTCGCGCACGTTGCCGGGCCAGTCGTAATTCAGCAGCGCCTTGAGGGCCTCGTCCGAAATCGTTTTTTCGACGCCGGCGTCGCGCCCAATGCGCTCCAGAATATGCGCCGTCAGCAGCGGGATGTCCTGCCTCCGTTCGCGCAACGCGGGAAGGCGCAGGGTCAGCACGTTCAGCCGGAAAAAAAGATCGCGGCGGAAGGTGCCCTCGGCCACCGCCCGTTCCAGGTCGCGATTGGTCGCGGCCAGAATCCGCACGTTGATGGGAACCCGCTTCACGCTTCCCACCGGGCGAATCTCCTTCTCCTGAATCGCCCGCAACAGCTTGGCCTGCAAGTCGACCGGCAGCTCGCCAATCTCATCCAAAAATACCGTGCCCCCGGCGGCGATCGCCAGCAGTCCATCCTTGGGATTGGTCGCACCGGTGAAGGCGCCGCGCACGTGGCCGAACAGTTCGCTTTCGATCAAGGTCGGCACCAGCGACCCGCAGTCGACCGGAATGAACGGCTTGTTGCGGAAGATGCCGGCGAGGTGAATGGACTTCGCGACCAACTCCTTGCCCGTGCCGCTTTCCCCCAGAATCAACACGGGATGCGAGCTCTGACCGGCTTTCGCGATGATGCGGAAGAGCTTCTCCATCTCCGGCGCGCGCCCGATGATGTTGCCGAACCCCTGCCGCGACTTAATCGTCTCCCGCAGCACCCGGTTCTCCGTCTTGAGCCGCAGATGCCCCGCCACGCGCTCCAGCAGCAGACGCAGTTCTTCCATGCTGAAGGGTTTGGTGACGTAGTCGTACGCTCCGTCTTTCATCGCCTGCACCGCCGACTGCACCGTGCCATGGCCGGTCACCACGATCACCAGCGCATCGGCGCGATGCTTCTTGATGGTATGCAGCGCTTCGAGACCGCCCGCGTCCGGCAGCCGCAAGTCCATCAGCACGGCGTCGGTGCTCGAGCTGTCGAGAAGCCGGTAGGCCTGTTCGGCGGACTCCGCCACCTGCGTGTTGAATCCCAGCGATTGCGCCACCTCGCGGCAGGCCTCGCGGATGGTGCGGTCATCGTCCACGATCAGGAGGTTCAAGAAATTCGCTCCCTCGATTTGCGTGGAATGGCTATGGTTGACTATGGCGGCGGTCGATGCGTTGAACATGGCGAATCTCCCTGGCGGCGCAGAACTCTGCGGGCCCGAATTTCACGATCAACTGACAGCTTTAGCGATGCCGTATGCAGAGACGGGGCTTGCCCCGTGTCCGGAGACGCGGCAAGCCGCGTCTCTACGGGAAAATTAAGCGCCCCTTCAGGGGCTGTGAAGAACTTCCACCACACGTTCGATCAGAGTCTTTCCGGAAAATGGTTTGGGAATCAGCTCGACCGCGCCCGTTCCGGATTCCACGGTCGCGTTCGCGTAGCCGGAAATCAACAGCACTTTCAGACCCGGCTTCTGCCGGAGCAATGTTTCTGCGAGTTCCTGCCCATTCATCCCGGGCATCATGCAATCGGCGATCAGCACGTCGACAGCGGCGGAATGTTCCGCAAAAACTTTCAGCGCTTCCTTGCCGTTGGACGCCGCCAGAATCCGGTAACCGGCATCCAGCAATACGCGCTGCATGGATTTGCGCGCCGTGGTGTGGTCGTCCGCCAGCAAAATAGTTTTGCCGCTGGTTTCATGAACAACATCGCCCGCATATGGCCGCGCCACCGGCGGGCTTGCCTGGTTCGAAGACACTTCTGCCGAAGACACCCCGACTGACGACAGATCGACCGGTGAGACCCGGGTCTCACATTTGATCGCCGGAAGAAACACTTCGATGCTGGTGCCCTGTCCCAATTCGCTCTCCACCTTGATCGTCCCACCCGATTCACTGACGATGCGCTCGACCGTCGCCAGGCCCAGCCCCGTCCCCTCTCCCGGCTTCTTGGTGGTGAAAAAAGGCTCGAACAGCCGGGCGCGCGTCTCCGCATTCATCCCGCAGCCATTGTCTTTCACCGTGAGCGAGACGGCGCGCCGCGCGCTTGCGCGGCCAACTTCTCCGGGAAATTCCGTCGCCCGCGTGATCAGCCTGATCTTCCCCCCCTGCGGCAGCGCATCGCGCGCGTTCAGCGCCAGGTTCAGCAGGATCTGCCGCAACTGCGCGGGATCGGCGAGCACATGTCCGGCGGCGGAGTCGAGCGCGGTGACCAGTTCGATTTGTTCGCCAATCAATCGCCGCAAGAGATTTTCCGTGGAAGCCACAATTTCGTTGATCCGGACGGGACGCGGCTCCGCCGCTTGCTTGCGCGCGATCGCCAACAGCTGATGCGTCAGCGCCGCCCCTTGCTCGCCCGCCAGGCGGACTTCTTCAACGTGCTGGCACAGTTCGCGCAGCTCCAATCCAGCGCTCTCCAACCCGCGATTCTCTGACCCGCCGCTCTCCAATCCAGCGCTCAGCAAGTCGCAATACAGCAGAATGCCGGTCAGCAGGTTATTGAAGTCGTGCGCGATTCCCCCCGCCAGCCGCCCGATGACTTCCATCTTCTCGGCTTCGCGCAACTGTTCTTCCACCCGCCGGCGCTCGGTCGCGTCCGCCAGCATTGCGATCAGGAAGGCGGGATGGCACCGGTCGTCACGTGCCAGCGACACCGTCAGGTGTCCCCAAAGATCGGAACCGTCTTTGCGCCGGTAGCGTCTTTCGGCTTCGAACGAGCCGCGCTCGCCCCGCATCAGCTCGCCCAGCAATCGTTCGTCCGGCGAAAGATTATCGGAATAAAGTTCGCGGCCGGCTGCGCAGCGAAGTTCCGGATAGAGCCCGCGACGAAGTTCCGGATAGAGTTCGCCCGCATGCGTGCCGGCCAGTTCCTGTTGGCTGTAGCCGAGCATTCTGCTGAGCGCGGGATTCGCTTCCAGAATCCGACCATCGAGCTGGCAAATCCCGATCCCAATCGCAGCCCCTTCAAACATCGCCCGGAAGCGCAGATCACGCTCGTAATCGCGCGCCGCCGCAAATTGGGTCGCGACGTTCATGCCGATACCGCTCGTCAGAATTGTCGGGTCTCAGGAAAACAGAGTTTTAAGACCTGAGACCTGAGACCTCGCTCCGATTCCAAGCTGGGAAAAGGCAAGCTCAACTTTTCCGCAAATGAACCGCGCTAACCTGAACAGGGAAGTGTAGTGCGAACCCCCATCGCCGCTAAGTGTCAGCCGTCACACCAAATTTGTGATGAATCGGGCGATGATTCGTAGGAAACAGAGATGGTGACCCCTATGCCGAAATTCCAATATGGGCGAGCCCAGCCGGCCCAATTCGGAACCCCTAGCAGGCTGCGGAAAAACTCCAGGTTCGACTTTGGCTTGAAGGGGAGCGGCTTCAGCCGCGCCGTAAGTGCCGCAAAATCAATGGCTTTAGCTTTAGCCGTTAAGGCTATGCTTTCTGATCGGGAAGCGCTATAAGCCTGCTAGAAGATGACGACCTCACGAGGAGTGAGGATGACGCGCTCCAGGCTCAGTTCATTGCCGATAAAAATAAAGTTATAGGCCGAACCGTTCAGCAGCGAGGCCAGCACCTCGCGCGGGGGCGCCGGGCCGAGATCGGCGATTACCTCTTCCTGCTCGGCGCCGGCCGGGATGGCAATCTCGGCCTGCGTCTGGCGTTGCACTTCGAACAACACTTGCGCGAGCGTAGCTTTCTCGGCGCGGATGCGCAGCATCCCGTTGTCAAAGGTCACGGTCAGGAGCGGCTTCGGTGGCGGCGGCGCCGGCGTGTGGGAAACTGCGGCAGAGACTCGGGCGGCCGCAACCGTCGTGCCCGCGGGAAACGTATGCCCGGCAAAGGAGGCATTCCGAAGTTTTGCGGCGGGCGCAGCCGGCACTTCGGGAAGCTTGGCTCCAGCGGCGGCGGGACCGGGCTTCACTTGATCCAGCTTGACCGGACCAAGTTTTACAACGATTGCATTCTGAATCGTCGAAATCCGATACGACTGCGGCTCCGCGAGATCGAGCACGATGCGCGTAATCGGAGGGTTCTCGAAAAACAGCCCGGCGCGAATTCCCTTCAGCGCACCGCGATTGACTTTCAGGGCGCGCAACCCGGCGGCGGGAAGCGCGCCGGGGAAGTCCACTACGATGCGATCGGGTGCGGCGATGGCCTGGGTATCGGGCGCGACCGGCGTTCCAGAAGTCTGGATCTCCACTTCCATGGCGGCGCCCATTCCGCGCACTACGACGTGCTCGACGCGAGCGCTATTCGGCGCAGGCCTTTGCGCGAAAATCGGAGCCGACAAGAAGGTCGCGATGCCCAGCAGGGATCCGACATAAAAGAGGCGTCGCATGGTGGCTCTGAGCAAAGTCTAGCAGTTATGGGACGGGCAATCCGCACCAGAAGTCGTAGCACTAGTTGCGGGGCGGATGCCGATGGAAAATGCTCAGAGACACTTTTACCACGGAGACACGGAGGCGCGGAGAAACCCCTAGCAGGCTGCGGAAAAGCTAGCTCCCAGGCAGAAAGCGTAACCTCAGCGGCTAAAAGCCGCGCTCAGGACAATGCGGTTACCGCAGCGCTGAAGCCCTCCACCCCATCACGCCAAAACTGGGCGTGCTGGGGACCCCGGCGCTGCGCCACCCAAAATCAAGTGCAACGTCGAGTTTCTCCGCAGCCTGCTAAAGCACGGGAAACCCGGCCAATGGACGGTTGCGGACGTCTATCTTTGTGACACGGCTTTGTGCCAACCGGACTTACGCCGACCGAATTAGAACCAATCGAGTCCGCCGCGGGTTACTTGCCCGCATAAGTACGCGCTGAGCCCACGCCGGCGCACAGGTCCCAGCCGACCTTGCACTGCTGAGCGCCCTGGGTGATGTCGTTGAAATCGGCTGCGTACTCGCCCGGATCGGCTAACTCGCCGTAGATCCAGGTTAGCTCGTCCAAGGTCGACTGTTGCTTGTTGCCGGCAGCATTCACGATGCCGGCAAAGGTCGGCGAGGCCCAACTTGTGCCCCCGACGGAATACCAGCCACCCTCGAGGTAGATGACGGCGCAACAGTAATCGGAAGCGACATCGGGATATCCGCGATGTTTCCCGACGATGCCTGCAATGCCGCTCTGATAGCTCGGGATGGGCTCGTAGGGACTGATGTTGCCGCCGCCCCCGCCGTAAACCTCGTTAACAAAATTGCCGTGGCCGTCGCGGTTGAAATACGTGCCTCCGACCGAGACCACGTTGGGTGAAGAGCCCGGATAAATGCTGACGCCTATACCCGAATCGCCGGAAGCGGCAAAGTAGACGACTCCTGGCGTGGTGAAGTATTTGTCCCAGTTTTTCTCTTGTTTAACTTCCGGGTCGCCAAAGCTCATGCTGACCACCCCGCCTCCATTTTCGGCGACGAGTTGGGCAGCGAGCTTGATCGCTGCCCAGGTGGGGTCGGTCGCGCACTGCTGGTTCTCGCAAAGCACTGACTCGACCAGGAAAAGCTTGGCCTGCGGCGCCATGGAGTGGGCCCACTCGATGTCCAGCGCCTCCTCCACTAACCAATCCGAGTAGACCGGAGGCTTCTTCTTCTTACCGCCGGGCCAGGTCACTGTGAAGTTGGCGGCGGGTATGCCGTAGTAACTGGAGAAGGCTGCCAGATCGGAGGCTGCGGTCGGGTAGTCGCCGGCATCCACGATGGCAGTTGCGCCGACGCCGCCGGTGGGCACATTCGTGCTGGTGGCGATCGGGCAGCCCGCGGGTCCGGTGACCAACTGGTAGACGCAGGCGAGGGAGGCGGGGGTCTCATTGCCAGCAGGCGGGCCTTGTTGCGGCTGGTCGGAGTCGACAAAGAAGTAATTAGTGTGATGGCGGCCGGGCTGCGGAATGCTGGATTCCGGGATGATAATCCTGTGTCCGTTGAAAACCGACTCAGTCCGGGTTTGAGCGGAAGCGGGAGAAAAGGCCATACCGAGAAAGAGCGCCACGCCCACGGTCATAGAGACTGCAAAGCAAGGTTTCATTCGCTGGCTCCTGTGTGCCGTCGATTATGATGCCGGTTATATTGCGGAAATGCAAGCCCGAAACCGGGCGCGTGGCGCGGGTTAGCGCAATTATTTGCACTCAGGAGAGTGCTTGGTCCAAGCTCTGTTTGGGCGCAGGTGTCGAGCGGAACGCGGAACAGAGACCGTCGAGGATGGGGCGCCCAGCGTTTTTCTCTTTGGGTTTGTGAAGGGCATGATTCCGAAGAATTCGCTTGACTTGGCCAGCGGTTCTGATAAATTACGTCGCCACAAGCTCACGAGGGGGCGCGAGGGAATCCTATGCCCGAAGATGCACCTCTCACAACCGGAAACCCGCCCGTCATGCCGCAACCGGCGCAGTATCCGCTCCCGGTAACATTCAAGGACGTTTTTCAGGAAGAGCTGGAGCAGATTGGCGAGTCGCGTCGAGGGCGCGGGGTCAGTAGCTCGAAACCTGCGGCCGACAACCTGATGGGTTTGGCCTTCTCCGGCGGCGGCATCCGCAGCGCCACGTTCAACCTCGGCATCCTGCAAGCGCTGGCGGAAAACGGATTGCTGCACAAGTTCGATTACCTCTCCACGGTTTCCGGCGGCGGATACATTGGCTCGTGGCTGGCGGCGCTCACCCGCCGATTCTTGAAAGCCCAGCCGGGTTCGTCATTTCTGGACGTTGAAAGTGCGCTCATTCCCGTGAAGCGCGAAGCCGATGGACGCGAGGAACGCACGTTTCTGCGCTGGCTCCGCTTATACAGCAATTACCTGACTCCCCATACCGGCCTGCTTTCGGGCGATACGTGGGCGATGATCGGAACCTGGCTGCGCAATGTCTTTCTGAATCAGACGGTGCTCGGTCTGCTTTTCCTGGGCGTTTTTGTGTGTTGCGACGGCGTGCTGCTGGGGCTGATGCGATCCTACCGCCATGCGCTCCTGCTTCTGATCGCGGGAGGTGTGGTCTGGTTCGTCGCCATGGTCTCTGTGGCCTGGAACACGGCGGAGCAGATTCCTTCACGGGAAATGTTGCAGACGACATTTCAACGGGTCCAGGTGACGGTTACGGTCATCCTGCCGTTCTTTCTGTCTTGCCTGCTGCTGAACTTCGGCCTGTGGCGCTGGCCAGGACTGGCGGATTCTCCGCTCTTGTGGTGGTTCGCCGCGGGAGCAGTCTTCTATTTTCTTGCCTGGATCGTAGCGACGGTGCCTTTATGGGTGTGGCGGCGGGTGTGGAAGAAAGTGAGCGCGGAAGACCGGATGCTTTCCCTCCCGGTCTTCCTGTTTTCCTCTCTGATTGCGGGGGCTGTCGGCGGGGGCCTGGGCCGAGGATATTTAAGGTTGCTGAACGGCCTGCCGAAGACCGCGCCGTTTTGTTACAGCGCTTATTGGATCGTCGGCGTCCTCGGAACCGGGGCGGTGATGCTGATCATGTTGCTGGCGGGCACTGTGCACATGGGGCTGGCAGGCCGCGGCTGCAAAGACCTGGTACGCGAATGGTGGGCCCGGCTGGGCGGATACCTGATGCTCCTCACGCTGGCTTGGCTGTTGCTGGCCGGAGCCTGCGCCTTCGGGCCGCTGCTGGTGCGATGGGTGTTGTTCAAGTTGAGGTGGGGAAGCATCGTTCCGGCAGTTTTGTGGATGGTGCACAATTATCTGGGCGTGAAAGCCGCCAACAGCCCCAGGACGGCTGGGCCGGGCGCGAAAGCTAAATCGGCAAACGGGAGCGGGGGTTCGTGGATCGCGAATTTGTTCACAACGTCTCGCATGCTGGATATTATCGCGCTCATCGCGCCCTACGTTTTCGGCATGGGCCTGGTTCTCTTGTTGGCCACGGCGATTCACATCGTCTCGGGGACGCTTTCCAACCTGGCTGAAACCGCGCGCCTTTGGCATTTGAGTAATGTTTCGATTTGGTCTTTTTGCTGCAACCACCTGCCGCCGGCGGCGCCGCCGGGGAGTACATGGTCTGACTTGTCCGATCTGTACTGGAACATTCAGTGGCACTTGTCGGCTTGGCGATTGCTGTTTGCGGGCTTAGTTCTGGCGCTGGCATCGCTGTTGTTGTCGCGCCGCGTGGACGTAAACGACTTCTCGCTGCACCATTTCTATCGCAACCGGCTGGTGCGCTGCTATCTGGGGGCCTCAAATCCGGAGCGGACACCGCAGCCGTTTACGGGCTTCGATCCCGGCGACGATGTTGCGCTGAAGGATTTCGCCGCGAATTACCCCGGACCCTACCCCATCCTGAACGCGGCGCTCAACATTACCAGCGGCGAGGAGCTGGGCTATGCGACCCGGCGGGCCAAGTCGTTCGTGTTTACTCCGCTATATTGCGGATATGACTGGATTTTTCCCGGGAAGGGCCAAAACCGGTTCAGGCTGGAAAATGCATGCGAGCCGAGCTACTCGAAAACGGAACTGGGGCGCACCGCGAAATCGCGCACTGGGATAACGTCGGGGCGCGGGATTGCCCTGGGCACAGCCATGGCAATCTCGGGCGCGGCCGCCAGTCCCAACATGGGTTACTACACGTCCCCGGCAACGGCGCTGTTCATGACCCTGTTCGACGTTCGCCTGGGCTGGTGGATGGGGAATTCACGCTTTCCGGACGTGTGGCGGAGCGCCGGGCCAAAGTGGGGACTCGGCTATCTCTTTTCCGAATTGGTGGCCCAGAGTGATGCGAATAAGCACTACGTTTATCTCTCCGATGGTGGACACTTCGAGAACCTGGCCGTGTACGAATTGATCAAACGGCATTGCCGGGTGATTGTGGCCTGCGACGCCGACTGCGATGGCAACTATGATTTCGAGAATCTGCTGGGACTGATTGAAAAAGCCCGCGCCGACTTTGGCGCGCGCATCGCGGTTGATTTTTCGAAGATCCGGCCCCCCGAGGGCCAGCGTGAAAGTGAATGCAACTTCGTGGTTGGCGACATTTTCTACGATCCCCAGAATCCCAACGATCGCGGCAAGCTGTTTTACGTCAAGGCCAGCCTGCCGCCCAGGCAGGACAAGAACGCCGTGAACAAAGACTCGCTCCCGGACGACGTTCTGGCGCTACTCCGAAAAGCACAAGACATTTCCCCATCAAAGCACGGCCGACCAGTGGTTTGATGAATTGCAGTTTGAGAGCTATCGGGCTTTAGGGCAGCACATCGGGGGTGCTGCCGCCGCTGAAATGGGTCCAGAGATCGACAAGGCGCTCGGCTAAGGCCGAAGGACCGGGCCGTTACTCCGGGACGGGGCGGGCGGTTCTTCGATAGCGCCACAGGATTAACGCCAGTCCGGAACCGATCAGCACCAGGGTCGAGGGCTCGGGACTCGCTCCGCCTTTGGGGCGCTTGTGGCAGTGTGGCTCGGAGCCCACGTAGCCGGCGCGGCAAAGCCCGGAAGGAATCGGCACAGCGACCGGCGCGTACGGGAAAATGAAGCCGTAGGCGAAAAGCTGGGGTGGGGCCAGTTGGCCGCCGGGCAAGTCGGGCGAAGCGAGCAGCGGCCGGAAGGGGAAAGGCGGCGCGGATTCGACCTCCGTTACGGGCTGGTCCAGAACGTCATCATCAGGCTCTTCTTCGGAAACTTCGGGCTTGGCCGTGTCGGAAATCTGGTTGCCACAACCCGCACGCGCCGTGATTTTGCCGTCGGTCAGCAGCAGTTCACCGGGGCGCAGACGAATCTTTTTGTGCGTCCAGAAGACGGTGTCACGAATGCGATAAGAAAGATAGACTTCGCGGGCTTCGGTGGCGCGCACCAGTCGGGCGTGGCTGTAATCGAAGTGGGCGTAATGCCGGCGAACTGCGGGGTCGCGCGCCGCCACCGAGCGGAGATCGTCAGGATTCTTCACGCCACCGGGCACCACCGAGTACGCATAGACATCCGGGATCCACACGCGAACCTTGGCGGGCTTGGCGAAGCGCGCCGCCATCAGAGCGAGATCTTTGCGGACGTTCCCGCGCATCCAAAAAGAGTCGGGCAAAACCTGGGAAGCACGAAAGGAGGGCAACGACAAATAGCGCGCCGCATTCTGCCAGCACGCGCCGGCGAGCGCCGTTACCACCACCACAGCGATCAGGATTCGCTGTATGCGCAGACGACGCCGATACCAGCTCCGCCTTCGTCGCACGGCCCTTCCAATCGCCGCATCGTTCAAACCAGCGTCGTTCAAGACAGCACTCCTACCCGGCAATTGGGCCAGGAAGCGGCAGAGAGGGAGAGCCAACTGTAATGAAGCATTCCGGCATCCAAAACCGCGCCACGCAACCGGCCCGGATGCAGGAACTTAGCATTCAGAAGTGATCATTCTAGCAGAGTTGTGCAAGGAATTTCCTTCAAAGTGATACCTGGAGCGCTTCTCTCGCGTGCCAGATTATCACGGCACCTCTGCCACCACATACACATAGCGCAACACTTCGCTGCCGGAATTCATCACGTCATGCTCGGTTTCCGGCGGACAATAGACGGCTGAGCTTGCCTTGACTGGCAGCCTCGAACCATCCTTGAAAAGCATCTCCCCTGCGCCTCCCAGGACGATTAGCAGTTCTTCGTGGCGTCCGGTCGTGTGCTTGCCTACCGACTTTCCAGGACTCAACACGACATACCCGGACTTCATACTCACGCTCTCCGGTGGTCCATTCAGCACGCTCTGGTAGTCCTTTGCGGAGCTGTTCAGCGCAACCACCTTGGGACGGGGATGCTGGGGGCCTGTCTGCTCCGCCGAAAACGCAGCGAAGGTGACAACGAGCGCCGCGACACAAACGATTGGGCGATGACCAATAAGCAAAGCACTGATCCGCATAAGTACACCTCCTCCTACAGTGTGTTTCATAAATGCCTTTCAGTTCGGAAGGCGCGTCCCTCAGGGGCTAAAGCCCGCATTTTTCCAGGCCCAAACGGCACGGCTCAACAGTCTGCGGAAAAAGTCGCTGATTTTATTTGCGCGGCTTTTCGAACGTTCATTTTTCGCTGCGGATCGTGTTTTTGACTTCTCCCGGGCTATCTCGCCCGGCCATTTTGCCTCCTCGAAACACACTTCTCCCCGCGCTTACACCGCGGGAATCAGTTTCGCCATCCGCACCAAGTTGGCCGCGGTCGCCACGAAACGGAAAAACCAATCCACTTTCCGCGCGCCGCGCAGTTTCACTTTCCGCAGAATGCTGTGCAGCTTGCCCCAGCCAAACACGTTCTCGATGCGCTTGCGTTTCTTCTGGCTGATGGCAAAGCCGGGATCGCTCCGCTCCGCTTCGGTCAGCCAGTTCGGCCAGTGCGGATTCGGTTCATACTCGGCCACGTGAGGCGTAATGTTGCGCCGCCGCAACTCCGCGATAAACTTTTCCTCCTGATACAGCGTGTCCGCTCCCAGCGTGATGACGGGCGTTTGCGCGTTCACTCGTTCTGCGCTGCGGCCCATGGCGTCCAGCATCTGCAGCGCCGCTTCCCGCTCCGCCGTCGTGCTCGACGGCGTGGCGCGGGCCGCCACCACCAGCCCCTTGCGGTTCTCGATCACCCCATGCCCCAGATAACTCGGCTTGGCCTCACCCGCCGTGCTCTTCTTATACAGCCGCGCGTCCGGGTCGGTCGTCGAAACGTGCGTGTCGCGCAGCAACTTCTTGCCGCCCGCGCCCGTGCCCGCCGCCGGCGGCGGAAGCTTGGGCACAAAACTCCGTCGACTCGCCCACGCCTCGATCAACGTCCCATCCACCGTGAAGTGTTCTTCGCTCAGCAGACCGTGTGCGCGTGCCTGCTCCAACACCGCGCCCAGCAAGCGTTCGGAAACTTCGCCTTGCATCATCCGCTCCCGGTTCTTGGTGAACACCGTCACATCCCAAACCTCATCGTCCGGGTTCAAGCCCACGAACCAGCGGTACAACAGGTTGTAGTTCATCTGCTCCATCAGCTGGCGCTCGCTGCGCAGGGAATACAGAACCTGCAGCAAGAGCGCCCGCAACAGCTTCTCCGGAGGAATCGACGGACGCCCCCGCCGCGCGTACAGCGCCTGGAAATGCGCCCATAAGTCCTGCAGCGCCCGATCCATCATGGCGCGAATCCGCCGCAACGGATGATCCGCCGGTATCCGCTCTTCCGGGTTGAGATAACTGAACACCGCTCCTTGCTGCTCGTCGTTTCCACGCATACTACGTACATATCAAATCGCCCTGTGGAAACACCCGTATCTTTTCATGCACACAGAATATTTCCGCAGACTGTAAAGCCGTGCCCTACCCAAAAGCCGATCTATAAAACACGCCCCACACACTCTCGGCGCGACAGAACCTTCCGAAGAAATTCCGAACTTTGCGACACCGCACACCAGCGCGCGCCATACGTGCCCGCGAGAGGTGTGCGTCATCCGCCAACGGAATGTCTCAGCCCTTTCGCTTGAAGATAAGTATCTCGAACCCCGGCTGATGATGTCCGCGGGCCTCATCGCCCCAAAAGTAGCGCGATTCCGGGTCAGCGAGTTCGACCATTCCGACCTCGTCAAAACCGTTGGAAATATATTGATTCATCCAACTGTCAAAGGCAACAACTTGAGGGGATCCCGGGCTCTGGAGCCAGGAATCCGAAACATCGACCAACGCCAAGTATACCGGCCGCCTGGCTTCGACTTCCTGCATCATTTGCCTCTGCATGGCGGCCCAATAGGCTTGGTCTTCCATCAGGCTGTAAACATAGATATAGCCGCTGGCGGAATGGCGATGCGCGTAAAAGTAAATCTCCGGCTCCGAGCCAAACACCATGATGGTGTCGGCCGGCGCGGTGTGCCGGCGCAGATACTCAGCTAACGGAGCCGCTTCCACAAATGGATTTAGAGGGTAGCAGAAGCGAGATGCCTGAAGTGGAGTCAGTTTGAAGTAAAACTCGGCGTTACGCTGAATCGCAATCGCACAGACGGCGGCAAACACTATCACGGGAAGAACGGGCAGCCATCGAGAAGTGGACTTTACAGTCAGCCAGCGGATGGCGGAGGTAACGCCAACCGCGATCAAGATGGCAGTCACAGGCAATATCAGAATGAAATAGTGTGGCCTGAAATAAAGACCGGGACACAGCGCAACGCAGGAAAACGCCAGCAACCCGAAGACAAAGACGGCGTGGCGGCGGACGATGGGATTCCAAAACGATCTGGCAATACCCGCTACAGCGATTATCCAGAGGCAGAAAATCAAGCGCAGCAGGGCGGAGGCCTTGGGCGCCAACTCTCTCCAGTTCCCGCGCAGTGGCAAGGCGATGGCGTACTGCCGCGCGTAGGAAAAAGTCCAGAACCAAAAATTCCTGAAGACTCCAGCTCGGTAGAGTAGAGCGCACGTCAGGGCAAAGGGCAGTACTCCCGCGAACAAAAAAACGCCCAAGTTCCTTGCCCACGGCGCCCATTCGCATCTGTCGTTCGGCCAACACTGAACGGCAAGATAGAAAAATGCAAATGCGCCCAGGAAAAGTCCGGGCTGCTTCATCAGGAAGGCGATGCCAAACGCCAAGCCACTCCAGAAGAAGAACGCCGTGCGCTTCGTTTCTTCGGCGCGTAAGAGTGGAATAAAGCCGATGAGCGCCGCCAGCACGACGAAGTGAGTGGCGTGCGCGGCAAATCCAAGTACGACTTGATGGGTGGAGAGTAACGCATAACTCGATCCCGCTATGACTCCAGCCAGCGTACCGAAGAGGCGCGCCGTTACTATGTAGAGCAGGATGACGGAGACCGCGTTGATGAGCAGAAGCCCAAGATGGATTCCGCGAGCCGTCTGCCCAAACACTGCGAGGATCGCGGCATAAGCCACATAGGTCCCCGGCAACTTTATGCTGTAGGCCAGTTGGTAGGGAGGAATGCCCTGTAAAATGAGTTGGCCGGCATAGGCGTACTCGCCCTCATCGCGCTCCAAAGGCATGTCCAGCAGGCGCCAGCGGATCGCTCCAAAGAATACGATCACGGCCAACAAGACGGCAAAATGCCAGTGAAGAAGGTGTCGCCATGGCTGGCCCGCATCTTTTTCTGCGGACGGATCTGGCGGCATCTCTTCTTCCGTTGCCATTGGCTCGACGGGCAATATCTTCGCACGTTAGCAACTCTGCTCAGTGGATACAAGCTGAAAGATTGCGGGACTTGCTTACCATCCATGCTTCGTGTAGCTCTTCTGTTCCTTGCTTCGTCCGTGTCGGCCTAAGTTGGTTTTGTGCGCTGGCATGTCTGGCGGTTGTGGCCTACCTGGTTCGACCAGACCTGGTTCGCCGGGGAGACATCGGCAGCGCGGTCCTGGCGATGTTTGCGATTCAGTCCATTGCCGCTCGCACAGCTCCGCGGGCCGATCTCTTCAGTACGGTCTTCTTCGCGGCGAACTCTGGGCCTACCATCGCGGAATGCGTTCCCGGACTTGGCTGCTGCCCGAGGATCCCCGGCTGAACCGAGTCTTTCGCGGGGTCATGGTGGAAACGGGCTTGGTTCTCAGCCGCCAGGCGCGTTTCGTGGAACAAATTCGATCACGACAATGCCATCAAACTCACCGAGCACGTGATGTACGTGGGTCCTCGAAGTCAGGCCTGCAAACCAATCCAGAGTCGGATATGACCGTACCCAACCGAGTGCAAGGAATCGCTCGTGGTGGAGTGCGGCTTCTACGAGAAAACGCTTGCCGATAAGCTGGGCCTGTTCATTCAAGGTCCGAGGCATTGGAACGACGGTGCTCCGAACCTTGTAGTAACTCAACGGCGCGAACAGCACGCTTTCGCTAGCCGGTCCCGAGGGCATGCTCCAAAAGTCCGATTCCGGCAGGTCGCTACAGATCACCAGGGGAGAGCCATCCTGAGCGGCATTAGCATCGGCAAACTCCAGAGCATCCTTCCATGAATAGCCATGGGTGCTGGCCATCGGCGAGGTGTAGTTCTGGTATGCGCTTCCGGCCACGAAGGCAACGCAACCCAAAACGCGAAGCAGCCGGGAATCGATCAGGCTGAAAATCCACGCCCAACACAAGGCGATGCCGGGAACAGCGACGGCCTCATAGCGATTGACAAAAATATGCAGCGGCGTAGCGACCGAGACGCCGTACAGGATCACAGACGGAACGAGCGCCAATGCCGCGCACATTATGAATTGCCGGACACTCCGGCCGTCCGGTATTGAGAGCTTGCGCGTTAGCGCCGCGATAAAGACCACTCCTAGAAAAACAAATGGGACAACGCCGGGGCCAAGTGCTATCAGGAAGAATTTGAATGCAGGCGCGCCGGCGAAAATGTGTGTGTCTCTCGTCTGGTGCAGATACCAGAGCCTCGACAACACAGGAACTATGAGCAGCGCGAAGCAGCCCACGGCGACCCCCAGTTGTCGCAGTTCCGCAAAGGGCGCACGCCGCCGATCCCTAAAGTTAACATCGCGGAAGCTAACGTCGGCGAAGTTAGCGTCGGTGAAGTAAGCACTTATGAAGTAAGCAATCACAAAGGCGACAACAATACAGATGCCGAACAAATAATGGAAATAGAAGATGCCGGCGGACGCGATGCCAAGCAGCGCAGCATAGGAAACCTTCTTTGTCTTCGACCAGCGTATGAAACTGAAGATCGCTGCATTGGCGATCAGCATGGCGAAGGCGTAAGGGCGGACGTCGATGGCGGCAAACCCGACTCGGCCGTCGAGGATGAACACCACGGTCGCGACGAGAGCTACGTCCCGGGCAAACAACTCCATGGCACAGCGGTAGAAAACGTAGGTAGCCGCGAGCATGGCGAGGATCGACGGAATCCTCAGCACAATTTCCTTGCCGCCGAAGACTGCGTTCGTGAGCCAGAGAATGTAGAAATATGCGGGGAAGGAGTTGATTTCTACGGATCTCGCCCAGATCTGCCGGAAGCCGCCGGAGATGCACCAATACGAGCCGGTTTCATCCAGCCACAGCGGTGCTCTGACCGCCAGAAACCAGAACGATAGGGCTACCAGCACGGCCAACGCATAGACAAAAAAGCTAAGCTGCTCGTAGTCCAATCGGTGCCTGGACTGCACTTCCATTTTGACCTCGCTGTTTTGTCTCCGACCTGCGATCTCAGTTTACTTACCAGGATCAGATTGCCGCGGTATTTGTCCGGCAGCCGATCGGGCTTTGCACGGCTAACGGTCCCCATTCACCCGCAGCAGCGAGTAGCGCTCGGGGGGCGCCGGGCCAAATGTAAATGGCAACGGGCCCCAGTAGGATGAGTAGAAACCGGCGCCCCTCCGCCAGCTTATCGTTGTTGCCCAGGAGGGATTGGCAAACTCCAGGGCGGTTACCATTTGGAAAGTCATATCCTGCGGAAAACCAGCGTATCTAGCGTTGTTTTCCGGCACGACCACGAGGTCGCCGGGGCGAAGGTGGAAGTCCTGAGCATCCACCGGCACGGCGCCGAGTTGCTCCATGTAGTACTGAAAACCCCAATGCCCTTCAAGCCAGAGCGTCTCAACTTCGTTGCCGGTCCGCCACTGGACGCTATGGGCAGCCTCGCGCGCCAGATTAGCCAGACGCGTGTCGGCGCTGGCAAGCCAGATCGACAGAACGCCAGATACCATCAGTGCGCCAGCGACTTGCAGCATCAGACTTCGAGTCCACGCGCGGTGCATTGTTTCCAGCCGCCGCACGGTCAGTATCCCAGCGGCGGGAATCAGCGGCAGCACCGACCGGGCGTTGACCGTCCAGTTCAGGAGGCTGGCGAATACGAATGTGCCCAGGACCCAGAGCCCGAGCAGGAGCGAGTCCGGGCTTCGTCTGTTCCAATAGTCGGTAATCGCCAAGGCCAGGGTGAAAAGGCCGCCTGCTATAAAGAGAGCCAACTGGCTGCCCACCGGCCCCCACTGGGCACGGAGCGCATCAGAGGCCGGTCCTTGTAACTGTTTCCCTAAATCTACCAATCCAAAAGTAAGCGCCGAGGCAGCCAGGACACTGCCAGCGGCAACGATGCCTGCCGCTTTTCGAGACCACGTAAGCGGACAGAAGGTAAGTACGGAAAGTGCGCAACCTCCGGTGAAACTGAGGCCGACTAACGCCACCGGCAACCGGAAAACATGGCTGGAGGCTCGCTCCGTACTCGCATAATCGACGGCACTCGCGAGCAGACCGTGTCCGTAGAGCGCACGTGTCCAGAGCTCATAGCCCGCTAACGCGCCGACGGGAATCAGCAGATACCATATCCAGTTTCCCAAACGACGCAGGTGCGCAAAGGAATAGGCCGCCAACAGGAGAATCAGCGACGCCCCGAAATACTTCGTCAGAGCGCTCGCCGCAATCAAGACTCCGGCCCCCGCCAGATACCAGGCTTTTCGCGGCTGCAGGCCTTCGATCCACAGAATCACCGCCCACACCCATAGCGCCACCATCATCGTGTCGCACATGACGCTGCACGCCGACACGAGGATCCCGGGTGTCAGAACAGTGGCCAACGCAACCAAAAGTGGAAAACGCGTGAAATGCTTTGCCAAGCGGTAGGTTCCGAGAACCAGGGCCAGCGCAGGCACAAGGAATGCGAGATGAAATGCGCGCTCCGACCACCCGGCAACCTGGCCGACGGCCGCTCCGTAGTAACAAGCCAGCGGGGGATTCTTGGTGATGTCCGCCATCCGTTCCAGGCTTTCGTACCAGATGAGGTTGAAGCCGTAAGGGTCGAGAGGATGCCGGCTGATCTGACGTGCAGACAAAACAAATAGTGGGTCATCTACGTGAAACGCACGGCCTGAAAAGGGCAGAAGGCAGGCGATCGTCAGTACTCCCAGGAAGGCGTATGAATAAGAAGACGGCCACGGTCCGACGAGTGGGATATCTCCCGCAGCGGGCAGGGCGGCTGGTAACCGGGGCTTCACGACCTCAGGGCCGTTCGAGGCTTTGGGATCGCCTTTGTTGTCCCAAGTGAGCGGTTCGGTCATGGGGCTCCTTACAGGTTTCAACGTCGGAAAACTTCAGGGTTTCAAAGTACGGCCCGCGACCGGAGAGGCACCGGGAAACTTTGAAACTTTGCCACTTTAAGACCTTGCTTCAGTGTTCTTCCGAAGCGTAATTCCGGTTCCAGGCGGGGGATCTCGGCCACGATCTTGCCGGGCTTGAAAATCTGCGTCTGTAGCCGAAACGAGAGTTTAATTGCAGGTCGGCGGCTATGTCCAATTTTCGCAGCGTCGATGCGCTTCGGGCGATTGCAGTTCCACATCTCGCGTCGCCTTGTGACGACCGTTACAATGTATCGGGACGATTTGTAGGGACGGTAATGTGCGTCGTTGGATAGTCTCCAACTGACGGAATTTCCTTTTCACAGTGGAAGCTGGGCGATGAGTCTCGACACTGAAATCTCCGCTACCAAGGTTCTCGACCAGAGGTTGGACGCGCTCCGAGCGGCGCCAGAACGGGTGGAGCTGTCTGTCGTCATGCCCTGCCTGAATGAGCGGGAGACTGTCGGCGTGTGCGTGCGCAAGGCGATTGCCACCCTTCAACAGGCGGCTATTTCGGGTGAAGTGATCGTCGCCGACAATGGGTCGAGCGATGGTTCGGTCGAGATCGCGCAAGCGGAAGGCGCACGCGTGGTAAACGTCGCGGAGAAAGGGTACGGCAACGCTCTGAAAGGCGGTATCCTGGCCGCATCCGGAGAGTACGTGCTCATGGCCGACTCTGACGACAGTTACGATTTCGCCCACATTCCCCGTTTTGTGGAACCATTGCGCGCTGGATCGGACCTGGTGATGGGCAATCGTTTCAGCGGCGGCATTGCGCGCCAGGCGATGCCCTTGCTGCATCGCTACCTGGGAAATCCTGTGCTCACCGGCGTCGGAAGACTGTTCTTCGGTTCCACTTGCAAAGACTTCCACTGCGGCATGCGTGCCTTTCGCAAGGACAGCTTCCTGCGCATGGATATACGTTCGACGGGCATGGAATTCGCCAGCGAGATGGTCGTCAAAGCCAGCTTGCTGCGGATGAAGGTCAGCGAAGTGCCCACGACGCTGTCTCCGGACGGGCGCAGCCATCCGCCGCACCTGCGCACCTGGCGCGACGGTTGGCGGCATCTCCGCTTTCTTCTTATGTACAGCCCGCGCTGGCTCTTCCTTTATCCGGGGATTGCGATGATCCTTTTGGGGCTGGCGGGGTGCGCGTTATTGCTGCCGGGGCCGCGCGTGTTCTACGGCATTGGCCTTGACGTACATACGCTTTTGTACGCCTTCGTTTCCGTACTGCTCGGGTTTCAGCTGATTGCCTTCGCAACTTTCACCAAGGTTTTCGCCATCACCGAAGGCCTGCTGCCCGAGGACCCCCGCCTGAACCGTGTCTTCCGCTGGGTCACGTTGGAAACGGGCCTGATTATCGGCGGCTTGTTGATGGCCATTGGCATAGGTGGATCGGTCTGGGCTGTTTCCCACTGGGCGCGGGACCGCTTTGGCGCGTTGCAACCTGAGCAGATGCTGCGCATCGTCATGCCTGCTGTCTTCTCTCTGACCCTGGGCGTGGAGATCACCTTCAGCAGCTTTTTCCTGAGCATTCTCGGTCTCAGGCGGCGCTGATGACTCTGCGGCGCTCGCTCCTGGCGGTGGCCTCGGTAGCGCTGGCCGTTGTCCTCATCGCCCTGCTGATAAAGGTCGGCAGGATCAATCTTCGAGTGACGCTGGAGCAACTGCGGAGCGTCAGCCTGATCTCCTTCACCAAGCTAGCTTTGCTGAACGTTCTGCTGGTTTATCTTTCGAGTGAAAAGTGGCGGAGCATTGACGCCGCCTGGCGCCACTCCTCCGATTCCGTCCCGTCAAGGGCCACTTCGTTTGCCCTGACCAGCGCGGGGCTGGCGCTGGGTATGCTCCTCCCCATACAGCTAGCCATGGCAACGGCTCGCACCTTGGGAACATACGTCCACGGCCGCCCCTTGAAGCGCGGGACGGCCGGCACTTTGCTTGAGCAGGGCTTTGACCTCCTGGTTGTTGCCTTTCTGGCGGTCGCATCCGGGGCAACATGGTTTTACGGCGGCGGTGCGATGATGTGGACTTTGTCTGCTGTTGCCATGACCGCGCTGGCGCTGCTGGCAGTCGGTCCGTCAATCCGCCTGATCCGATGGCTTGCCGCCTCCTACAACGCCAAAACCGCAGCGCCTCGCAACCGGATCTTGCGGAGTTTCTGGGAACTCCAGCACTCGGGCATTTTGAATGCCGGCCTGGCGCGTCGTCTCGTAATGCTCTCTGTCGGCCGCTTTTGTGTGGTTGTGCTGATGTCGGTTCAGACGGCGGAAGCGATCGGCCTGCATATTCCTCTCTGGCAGATGGCGGCGGCAATACCATTTGTCGTCTTTGCGTCTGTTATTGCGTTGACTCCAGGCGGACTTGGGGTGAACGAGTTGACCGCGGTGACTGCGCTCAAGATTTTTGGAACGCCCTTGGCTGTAGCGGCACAGTGGGCTCTGGCCAATCGAGTGCTTGTAGCGGCGTCCTATTTTTTGGTCGCGACATGCGCTGCGATCGTGCTGGGAGTCGAAAAGATCATGGCTCCGCGTGCGCGTGATGCGACGCAGGACCGTTAACGATCGAGAAGGAAACCGTTACCCTCGTGATAAAGTCAAAGCGCGCTAATCCAAATCACAGGAAGGTTAGGCCGTTATGCCTCCCGGCCCAATAATCAGGCGAATGTTCGGCCCCTGCGAGCATGGGGTGGCGGAGCTCTATCGGCGATTCTTTATCGATCTCGATAGCTTCGCTGATCTTATGCGTGCGTGGGTTCCGCGGGCGCACAGGATATTGGAGGTCGGCTGCGGCGAGGGCGCCATGACGGAGCGAATTGTAAAGACCTATCCAGCAGCTTCCGTAACTGCTATCGATGTCAGCCCAAAAGCTGGGCGGCTTTTCCGCGGGGATGCTTCCGCCGTTACGTTCTGCCAAGAAACCGTAGAGTCTGTTGCCGGTCGCGAACCGGCGTCCTTCGACCTCGTCGTTCTGTGCGACGTTGTTCACCACGTGCCTGCCGATGCCCGCCGGTCGCTGTTATCTGCGATCGAATCGATCGTTAGTGCCGGACGGGAGCCTGCTCTTCAAGGATTGGGTGGTCTCCGCCAGTCCTATTCATTGGCTTTGTGCCGCATCCGACCGCTACCTGACAGGCGACGACGTCGGATATTTCACCATGGACAGTATCAACGCTCTAGTGACCAACGTCTTTGGTCCCGGCGCGATCCGCCGAAAAGACACGGTAAAACCATGGCACAACAACGTGGCGCTTCTTGTTCAACAGTCATGGGCGAAGGCGAGCCGCGGCTAAGGCGGCGATACTCAAGAGAGACCAGTGAAACCTTTTCTGTCAGTTGTCATGCCAACGTACAACGGCGAGCGGTTCATCGCGGCGACACTCGAAAGTGCGCGCGGGCAGCACGACGAGATTGAGATCATCATTGTCGATGACGGCTCCACGGATCACACCCTCGAAATTGCGAGCGACTTTGCTGGCGTTCTTCCCATCCGACTGATCACTCCAGGCAGAATCGGAAACTGGGTGGCTGTTAGTAATGTCGGCTTACGCGAAGCTAGAGGAGATTGGGCCTGCTTTCTTCAGCAGGACGACCTTTGGCTTCCAGGCAGGGTCGCGAGGCTTTGGGGGGAGATGGAGGCCGCCGAAGGCGTCCTCCTCATTCTTCACGATGCGATGTTTGTGGGGCCAGATGGACAAAGACTCGGGCCTTGGACCTGCCCGCTTTCCGAAGGCGTTGTGCCGCCGGATCAATTCATAGAGCGCCTTCTCGTTCAAAACTTTATCGCAATACCTTCGCCGGTGTTCCGGCGAAAGGCTGTGCTTGAATCCGGGGGAATGGATGAGGCGCTCTGGGTTTGCGCCGATTGGGATCTTTGGCTTCGCCTAGGAGAACTTGGCCCGGTTCGATTCGTCGCCGAAACACTCAGCGCCTTCCGCGTCCACGCTGCGTCGCAGGCAGCTGCCCGTAAGCCGCTTGCGAACGAATGGGAACGGCAATTGACAACTGTGCTTGCCCGCCACTTGAGTAATTGGCCTCACACGGGAAGACACAGAGCATCGGTGGAGCGTGTTGCAAGGGCATCGATCGCGGTGAATTCTGCCCTTTCGGCCGCCTCTCGCGGCGAATCCGTTCGAACGGCGGCGGTCCTGGCTGAGTTGCTTGCGCTAGGTCCAATCGGGTGGCGCCGGTATCTGAGGGATTCAAGGATTGTGCAGAGGGTGGGCTCGCGGATAAAACTGCAGCTTAAGGGGCCGGGAGGCTTAGATTGAAGGATCGCGTACTCATTACGGGTGGCGCAGGATTCATCGGTTCCCGTCTCGCCCGGAAGCTGCTGACCTCCGGCCACGAGGTCTCAATCCTCGATAATTTCAGTCCCCAGGTTCACGGAGACAACTCCGATCTTCCCGCCGATCTGCGCGGCTCTGTCCAGCTGTTTCGCGGCGATGTGCGCGACGCAGATATTTGCCGAGGGGCGCTGGAGGGCCAGACGGTCCTGGTGCATTTGGCAGCCGAGACTGGAACCGGGCAGTCGATGTACCGCGTCCGGCACTACACGGACGTAAACATTGGCGCAACCTCCAGCCTCATGGAGCTTTTGCTAACCGGCAAATTTCCGCTTCGCTCCCTGGTTGTGGCCTCTTCCCGGGCGGTCTACGGGGAGGGTGCTGCGCGTTGCCCTAAACATCGAGTGGTCTATCCTGATGCGCGTTCAAAGGAGGCGATGGAGACCGGAAACTTCGAGCCAAAGTGCCCTTCCTGCGGACGCGCAACAAGCATGGTTCCGACCTCAGAGGAGGCCCCGCTGCACCCCTCGTCGTTGTACGGGCTCACCAAGCAGGTGCAGGAGCAGTTGGTGCTGATGTACGCAGCCACGCTGCGCATCAACGGATTTGCGCTGCGCTATCAGAACGTCTACGGGCCGGGACAATCACTCAAGAATCCATACACCGGCATCCTGGCAATCTTTTCCAGCCAGGCGCGGGCAAATGAGCCGATTTATGTCTTTGAAGATGGCCGAGAGAGTCGCGACTTCGTTTACATCGGCGACGCGGCGGAGGCGACGTTGCGTTGCATCGAGGCGCCGGCGCAGAAGCCCGTCGCGTTGAACGTAGGCACGGGGACCGCTGTGACGATCGCCGACGCGGTGAAGCACACACTCGCATACTTCTCCAGCAGTTCCCAGGTGACGGTCACCGGCGCATTCCGCGAAGGAGACATTCGCCACAACTGCGCCAGCGTTGAGAGGCTGCGGGCGACGCTGGGCTTTGTCCCAGGCCGGCAATTTGAAGACGGACTGCGGGAGTTCCTTGCATGGGCTAGCGGCCAACGGCTCGAAGAGCGCAATTACGAACAGTCGCTCGCTGAAATGCGGAAGGCTGGAATAATGCATGGCTGACGCGGATCTGATCGGAGCTGCCGTCGAAAGATCCGGAAGAGCCGAGCCGCATTCTTCAAACCTCCACTCTATACACGACCGCGTGCAGTACGCGATTTACTCCCTGGCTCTCGCCGTATCCATTTCCATTTGGTTCATCGCCATCCGCGCACCACTGTGGCTGGATGAGACAATCTCGTATTTCCTGATCAAAGGGGGCTTCTCCCAGATCGTGTCTCGCCAGGGTTGGCCCGACGTCCCTGCCTATCCCTGCATTCTTTGGCTCTGGACCAAAGTTGCGGGAACGAGCGAGATCGCGCTCAGAGTTCCTTCCATTCTGGCCATGCTTGGAGCGGTCTATCTCCTGTATCGCGCCGCGCGGGAACTGTTCGACAGAGATAAAGATAAAGACGTTGCCATCATCGCTGCCGTCGTCTTCTGCCTTCATCCTCTTGTCATATTTGCTTCCATTGACGTTCGGCCCTACGCGTTTGGAGCCCTGGCAATCAACGCGTCTATTCTTGCCCTGGTTCGCTTACGGCACAACAACACGAACTGGCTGGCGGCGATGTTCGGCCTCTCGGCAGCGTGCATTGTCTACTTCCATTTCCTGCTGATCGTCATTCTGCCTGCGCTCGCCCTTTGCTTCATCGCGCTCAAAATCGGCGACCGCAAGGCGTTGTGGCGGCAAGGAGCGGTTGCGCTCGCCGCATTTGCTCTAGCGTTCCTGCCGGTGATTCCCGGATTGCGATACATGTTCCACACCAGTGGCATCCACGTTTTCGACGTAGCTCCGAAGCTGGTGGATCTACTCGTGACTCTCGCGCCAGGGTGGCTGGCGCTTATCTTCGTCGGCGCCGTTCTGGTTGCCGCCGCGACACGGCGGCTTGATCTGCAAAGCCATTTGAAGGGCTGGCCTAATTTGCTTTGCGCGTCGTTGGCGCTCGTTCCCATTCTGATCCTCTATGGCGTGAGCGTGGGAACATCGATCCACGTTTTCGTGCCCCGCTACCGACTGGTCGCGGTTCCGGGAATCGCGCTCTGCTGGGCTTTCCTCGTCAGCCGGATTGATTCCCGCGCTCTACGATTGCTGTTCTGCGTGGCCCTGGTTGCGACTGCCGCTTATCCGTACTTCAGCTCCCCACTTTCCAAGCGGCACGAGTACACGTGGAAATACGCCCTGGAATTTGTTGAAAAGAACGCTTCGGCCGACGGCGCTCCCGTGCTGATCTGCAGCGATCTGCCGGAGGCCGACCACATGCCCATGCCAGTCGGTGCAGCAGTAAAGGACAGCGCGCTGTTTGCGCCACTCACCTATTACAAACTCAGCGTGCCGGTTGTGGGGATGCCGCGGACACTCAATGACGAGGCGATGCGCATCGGTTCGAGCTTCCTGCAAGATGCGGCGCGGCGGCGGGAGCGCTTTCTGGCGGTTGGGTTTGTGCCCTCGGTCGGAATCCTCAAGTGGGTCATGCAGAACGCTTCAGGAACGCACAACGTCCGTGCGTTAGGGATGTTCGACGGAATCGTGGTCCTCGAATTCACGCCGCGCGCCGGGGCGAATGCCGGGCGCTGACTCTGAGGGCGAGTGTTCGTCTTCAGAACCTGTGAAACAAGCTTACTGGGAAGCCTGCCAGCCTCCGCCGTGTGATCCGCGTCACATTTGCCTGTGATGGCGCATGCTGTTCTCCCACCACCGCGCAGGTAACGTAGGCAGGGTAGAGGTTGTGTTTGGACCAACCCTGCACTAGGGCAAATTCCGCGCGGTGCCTGAGGAAAAAGACGCGAATCGCCGATTTCATTCGACGCAGACGAAGGAATGCCGCGCTCCAACATGCTGGAAGCAGGCGGATAGAAACTGATTTTCGCGGATTACAATATGGCATGCGGGGTGCCCTGAATTACTGGAATCTCTTGTGCTGCTCTGAATGACGAATGTGCAGGTCGAAGGAGGAGACGACGAATGCCGAATGAGGTAGTCGAGCAGTCTACGGGCGCGTCCGCTTGGCAAACTAAACAGGTGTACGCGATGGCACTAATCTGCCTTGTGGTTGGGCTGGCGATCGGATACCTGTTCCGCGGATCGCAATCGCCGGCGGCGCCAGCGCAACCCGCGGCCAATGCCCAGGCGTCCGCCCCTGCGGGTGGCATGGGCGGCGTGGGCGGGCAGATGCCCAGTCTCGAGCAGATGAAACAGATGGCAGACAAGAGGGCAGCGCCGCTGCTCGAAAAGCTGAAAGACGATCCGAAAAACGGCGACCTGCTCATCCTCATCGGAAACATTTACAAAGCTACCCACCAGTTCAAGGAAGCGGCCGTGTACTACGGCAAGGCGTTAGACGTTAATCCGAAGAACGTTGCCATTCGCACCGAGATGGCCTCGTGTATGTATTACGAAGGCGATGTGGATGGGGCGATCAATCAACTGCGGCAGGCGTTGCACTATAGCCCCAAGGATGCCAACTCGCTGTTCAACCTCGGGATGATCGAGTGGCAGGGAAAACAGGACAGCAAGGGAGCGGTGGAGGCTTGGCAGCAGCTGTTGAAGTCGAATCCGGAATTGAGCCCGGAGCGCAAGGCCAAGGTGCAGAAATTGATGGCTGACGCGCAGATGCAGGGCAAGAGCTAGCGCCCTGGCTGATGAAACGTGGCTGAAGAAACGCGGCTCGCGGCGGTTTCCGCCGGCAAACGAAACAGGATCTGAAGGAGCGCTGATAAATGACGGATGCAGATCGAGCAACTTCTATCGAGCAATGGACAAGCGTCCAGGCTTACACATTGGCGGTCATCTGCCTGCTGGTGGGAATCGCCGGCGGCTGGTTCATTCGTGGATCCCAGAGTCCAGCGGCCGCCGCGACTGAGACAACGGGCGCGCCCGCACCGGCTGCCGGGAGTGCAAACGCAGGCGCCCAAACTCCAACTCCGGCTCAGATGCAGAAAATGGCCGACACGCAAGCTGGACCGTTGATCGAAAAACTCAAGGCGGACCCGGCGAACGCCGGGCTTCTGGCAAACATCGGGAACATCTATTACGACGCCCAGCAGTTCCCCACGGCCATCGAATACTACCAGCGTGCGCTGAAGGTTGAGCCCGCTAACACGGGCGTTCGTACCGACATGGCGACCGCCTATTGGTATAACGGCGACGCCGATACCGCGATCGCGGAATTCCAGAAATCGCTCTCTTACGAACCGAACAAGGCCAACACGTTATTCAATCTGGGTATCGTCGAGTGGCAGGGCAAGATGGATATCGACAAAGCGGTTGCCACCTGGCAGAAGTTGTTGGACACGAATCCGAACTATGAAGGCAAAGACAAGGTTCTGGTACTGATGGCACAGGCGAAAAAGCACGCGGGGGTCAAACCGGGCACGCCGGCAAAGCCCCTGCAGTAGAGCGGATTCATATAAATCAAGAAGGCAGTAGAACTTTCTCCCGACCTGGTCATTCCGGGAATGGAGATGTTTCCGATGAATGGGCTCGAAGTCGCCGAGCGCTCAAGCTGTTCATGCCCCTACTCCCGAAGGGTTTTACGCTGAATGAATGAACGAATGCGGGTTGCGCTGTTGTTGGCCTTGGCGATGCTCGTCTATGGGAACACTCTGCTGAACAGCTTCACCCTGGACGACTTTTTGTACATTTTCCGCAACCCGGCAGTAACCAATCCTTCCATAAGCGGACTCTTCGAACCGAACCAATACTCTAACGTTTTTCGCCCGGTCACCTTCGGCACTTTTGCTTTGAATTTCGCAGCGGGGGGAACCCATCCGGTTGGCTATCACCTCCTCAATCTGCTGCTGCACGGGGCGGTCGCGTTGTTGCTCTACCCGGTCTTGCGGAAGCTTCTCGAAGCCGCGCCGCGAGGAACCACAATTGCCTGGGTGGCTGCCTTGTTATTCGCTGTGCACCCCATTCATACCGACGCTGTGGCCTCCATCGTGGGACGCTCCGAGTTGCTGGCCGCGGGATTCCTGCTGGCGGCGTGGCTCCTTCACCTGCACGACCAGCCCATACTCGCAGTGGTCTGCTTTGTGCTGGCGCTGATGTCGAAGGAATCGGCCGTGGCCTTCGTTCCGCTGGCGCTGGCCGGCGATTATGCGCGTGGCAAGCTAAAACCGCTTCGCCGCTATGCTTGGATCGCTGGCGTGGCGGTCGCGTACATTGCTCTGCTTTGGGAAATCCAGGGAGGCCGGTTCGGAGAAAAAGAAGTCCTCTTTCTCGACAATCCGCTCGCCAAATTTCCCGCCAGTTTGAGAATTCTCAACGCGCTGCGCGTCGCCTGGAAGTGTGTCGGCCTCCAGGTCTATCCGGCCACACTTTCCTGCGACTATTCCTATAATGCGATTCCTCTCTATGCGAGCTGGCGGCACACAGCGCCTGCGGCGGTCGCGGCCTTGCTCGTGCTGGCCCTCTGGATCTGGACCCTGTGGACCAAGCGAGGCGAATGGTTTCTGGCCGGAGCAATCTATCTGGCTGGCTTTGCCGTTACCGCAAACATTTTGATGCCGACGGGAACGATCATGGGGGAACGGCTCGCGTACCTTCCTTCCGCCGGCTTTTGCCTGCTCGCCGCCCTGCTCTGGATGCAGTTTGAGAAGCACCAAACGAGACTGGCATGGCCGGTGCTCGCCATTATTGTGGCATCTCTGGCCACCCGCACGGTGGTTCGCAACCGGGACTGGCGCGACAATTCAAGTCTCTTCTCGGCCGCCGTTCGGGCAGTCCCAGGAAGCGCAAAAATGCACGATGCACTTGTAGGCGAGTACCTGCTTCGCGGCCAGTCGCAGGGCATCCTCGCGGAAACGCAAATCGCCCTCAGCATCTACCCGGACTTCCCCGAGGCCCTGAAGTCCAGCGGGATTGTCGAATATGATTTCCGGGTGGTGAACCTGGCGGAGCAACTCATGAAGCTCGGAGAGAACGACGACGCCCTGATTTTTTTGAACGAGGCGATCGCGGATTCTCCCGGCTACTCAAGCGCCTGGTCCAACCGCGCCGCCATTCGTTATCAGCGTGGCGAGATGACATCTGCCCGTGACGACGCACAGAATGCCTTGCGTTTGGATCCGGCCAACATCCAGGCGCAATACCTCCTGAACTTGCTCAGCGCACCCGGCCCCTTAGCGCCTCAGCAGTAGCGTGTTTGGCTGTGCCCGCGGCGGAATCTGGCTGCTAGTGCCGTGACCGCGTGATTCTTACTGTTTCACCACTGAGAGTAGCGCCGCCGTCCCGGCGGCTGTCCGGCGGGCGTCCTCGCCCGCCGCGCCGAGGGCGAGACGCCCTCGGGACAGCCGGCAAGATGCCGACGCTACTCGTTTTCCACGCCGTAATCATCGTGCGGTGGCTCAACTCCTTGTGCAGCTTACACTTAGTTCATATACTGAGTTGGTATTGCGATTGCCATTCCGCCCCTGGGGAGCCGCGAACAACTATGGAACGAGCGATCTTCAAGGCAGCCATTGTCGGCGCCGGACCCGCGGGTCTGACTGCCGCTTACGAGCTGTCGAAGCGGCATGCCCCAGTTGTGGTCCTCGAGAGCGACCCGCAATATGTCGGCGGAATCTCTCGAACCGTCAACTATAAGGATTTCCGCTTCGATATCGGCGGGCACCGCTTCTTCTCCAAGTCTCGTGAGGTCGAAGATTTGTGGACAGAGATTGCCGGCCAAGACATGCTCGATCATCCCCGGTCGTCGCGCATTTACTACCGTGGCCAGTTCTACACCTATCCTTTAAAGCCGTTCGAGGCGCTGTCGAAGCTCGGCTTGATCGAGTCGCTGCTCTGCGGGCTCTCGTTTTTGGCTGCGCGCCTCCATCCCACTCGCAACCCGAAAACTTTTGAAGACTGGGTCACCAACCAGTTTGGCGAGCGCCTGTTCCGCATCTTTTTCAAGACCTACACCGAGAAGGTGTGGGGGATGAGCTGCCGGGAGATCTCCGCGGATTGGGCGGCGCAACGGATTAAGGGGCTATCGCTCGGTTCGGCCATCAAGCACGCTCTTTTCGCCAAGCGCAAGCCCAAAGACCGCAAGCAGGTTGTGAAGACGCTGATCGACACCTTCCGATATCCGCGGCTGGGACCGGGAATGATGTGGGAAGCGTGCACAGAAAAAGTCCGCAAGCTGGGCGGCGAAGTGCTGCTGGGCCGCAGAGTAGTCGGCTGCCGCTTCGACTCCACCAGCAATCTCTGGACCGTGACTTCGCGCAATGCCAACGGCGATTTGGAAGAGTATTGCGCCGAACACCTGATCTCATCCATGCCCATCCGGGAACTGGTGGCACAGATCGAACCACAGCTTCCCGAAGCCGCCCGCCAGGCCGCACGCTCTTTGCGCTATCGCGACTTCCTGACTGTCGGATTGATCGTGCATGACCGCGGCCGTTTCTCCGACAACTGGATTTACATCCACGATCCCAGTGTGCAGGTTGGCCGCGTGCAAAATTACAAGTCGTGGTCGCCGGAGATGGTTCCCGATGCCGGCTATTGCTCCTATGGTCTCGAATATTTCTGCTTCGAGGGTGATGGACTGTGGACTACGAGTGACCGCGAGCTGATCGAACTGGCCAAGCGGGAAATCCAAAAAGTAAATCTCGCTGCCAGCGCGGATGTGGTCGATGGGTGCGTCATTCGGCAGCCCAAGGCGTATCCGGTTTATGACGGCGCCTATCAACAGCATGTTGATACGGTTCGCAGGGCTCTCGAGGAAAACTATCCCACCCTTCACCTGGTCGGCCGCAATGGCATGCATAAGTACAACAATCAGGACCACGCCATGATGACCGCGATGCTTACCGCAAAGAATATTCTGGCGGGCGATCGGAAGTATGATGTCTGGGCAGTGAACCAGGACGCCGAATACCACGAGGCGGGCGCAGCGGGCGAGCAGGCAACGGAAGCTGAGACCCGCGTTCCAGTCAGAAACGTGGCAACCCCCGCCTAGGGCGAGCAATGGGAAAGTCGCGCGATGACGGACCAGACAATGACGGATGAGACCAGCGTTCTCCGCGACCCGCTTTCCGATTCTCCCGCGGCGCAATCCGCACCGGGCCGCAGTACTGCGCCCGCTCCCGCTTGCAGTGCCGCCTCCCTATCTTCCTCCGGCTCCTCGTCCAACCCCTGGTGGCGCATCGGGGATTTCGGTGTGCTCGGCCTGTGGATCGTAGTTGTCAGCTTCACCATCAACTATCACGAGAAGTGGGCGGACGAAGCCCAAGCATGGCTGATTGCGCGCGATCTCGGTCTGCGCGCCATCTGGTTTCATGAACTGCGTTATGAAGGATCTCCCGGCCTGTGGCACACGATCCTGTGGGTGGCGCAGCACGTGTTCCACGCGAAATATGGAGCGCTCGGCTACATCGGCATGGCCGGCGCGGCCGCTGGAGTCGCGTTGCTGATTTTCAAAGCGCCGTTCCCTCGGATCGTCCGCTGGCCGCTGGCCTTTACCTACTTCATGGTCTACCAGTATGCGGTGATCGCGCGGCCTTACACTCTTCTGCCGCTGCTGGCCTTCGCCGCCGCCATCCTGTTCAAGGACATCCGGCATCCCGAACGCATGACAATGGTGCTGGTGTTGCTGGCGAACTTGAGTCTGCACGGCACGATTCTCGCGGGCTGTTTCGGACTGGCGTACCTGATTGAAGCTGTCCGCTCCTGGCGCACTCTGGAAAAGGGAGTGCGGACGCGGTACCGGATTTGCGTCGCTGCGATGGCACTGACTTTTCTGTTCCTCTTCATCATCCTGAAGCCGACGGCGGACGTCGAGGTGTTGATTGGGAAGAGAGAAACCGCGCAGTTGCCGCCAGACCTACAGGCGCAACTCACCGTCTCAGCGCTGCGAAAACTGAGCGCCGTTATTTCCGGCGCCTTTCTCGATTACTGGGCGCCGTCGGTTTTGTTCGTCGCGCTTGCCGGGGCGTGGTGCTTCATGCGGCGCAGATTCCTGGCCTTCGCGCTGCCGGTCGGCGCCATGATTGCCTTGTACTCCTTCTATGGGGCCCCTCACCATCAGGGAACGGCGTTCGTTGCCGCGATTGCCGCGATGTGGATCGCCTGGCCCACGGCGGAAGAGCAGCGCGCTTTTGGAATGCGCGAACGTTGGGCGACGCATGGCGTGATTGCGCTGTTGCTTTGCCTTTGCGCCGTCAACATCTGGGACTCCGTGGTGGTCATCCAGCGCGAGCGTCTTTATCCCTACAGCGGCGCAGAAGACGCGGCAAAATATCTGAAGTCGGTGGGAGCCGACCGAGGACCCATATTCGGATTTCTCTATGGGATCGTTGGTGTGCAGGCTTATTTCGACCACAACATCCTCGCAAACATTCCCACCGCATACTTTCATCATGGCCTGCCTCTCGCCGGCAACGCTTTCAACGTGGCTGAATTGCAGCGAGTGAATCCCGAGTATCTGGTTGCCTATACCACCGACCCCGAGTGGCTGGTTCAACTCAGTATTCCGCAATACAGGGCGCAAGGATACGAGATGGTGCACGCTTCGGACGGCTACCTTCTTTACAAGCGCACCGTCTTTGAGAGGCAGGTCTATTTCATCTTCCGCCGCACCCGCCCACGCGCAGGGCAAGCGCCGGCGCAAGCTCAGAACTGACCATTTCCATGCGAAATTTCACGCTGGCCGACACGCTGGGAATCCTCAAGGCATGCCTCGCTCTTCTCCCCTTCGTGTTCGCCCCAGGGTATGCAGCGGGGTGGGCACTCGGCCTCTTCGAGTTCCGGCAGCGGCGTCCGATTCTGCGGCTGATTCTCGCCGTCCCGCTCACCATCGCCATCTGCCCGATGCTTTCGTATCTGCTGGCGCGGTTCCTGGAACCGGCGCTCTGGGCGTTCTATATCGGTGTGTCCGCGGCCTGCGTGCTGCTTCTGGGTAAGGAAGCTCGGCGAACGCGGCCGCGTTCAGTTTCAAAATACCTCTGGATTGCTCTGGGCCTGATGGCGCTGTGGGTGATGGCGGCCGTTGGGTCGCTGGTAGATCTGCAAATCGGGGACAAGCTCTATCCGCCCATTGTCGCTTATGACCATGCTGTGCGAACGGCCATGACGTCCGCCCTCGCCCGCCATTTCCCCCCGAACAATCCTTTCTTTGCCAATGCAGGGGCGCCTTTGCGCTATCACTACCTGTGGTTGCTGTTTTGCAGTCTGCCCATGAAGGTGTTCCACTTGTCGCCGCGGTACGTGGTGTATTCCGGCGTCGTCTGGTGCGGACTGGGCCTGATTTGCGTGGTCGCGCTTGGCCTCAAGTTCCTGGAGGGAGTTGAAACTTGCGGAGTTAAAACTTGTATCGAGCGAAAAACCTTGCTCGCGGTTGGCCTACTCTGCGTCACCGGCCTCGACATCTTGCCGACCCTCTACATCAGGTTTGCGGGACGGGTGGTGCTGGACGATATGGAGTTGTGGAACGAGGCACAGATCACCTCCTGGGCTGGCTCCTTGTTGTGGGTGCCGCACCACGTCGCCGCGTTGATCGCATGTTTCGTGGCCTTTTTGCTGCTGCGTCACCAGGCCGGCGCCAATCGGTGGGCCACTGGGCCCGTAATCGTGGCCGGGATGGCCTTTGCCAGCGCGGCGGGCATGTCCGTTTACGTTACGTTCACGTTTGCAGTTGCGGTCGTCCTTTGGCTGCTGGCGTTGATCGCGCGGAAGGGCTGGCTGGAAGCGGCGATGTTCGTGGGCGCGGGCGCGGTGGCGCTGCTCTGGGCACTATCCTTCCTTTCCAGCCTTCGTGGTCCCGCCGCCGGCGCCGCTTTCGTAGAATTCGCGTTACGCCCGTTTTCGCTGGCCGTTCATTTCACCCGAAAGACCGGCATCTACCCCCAGACGCCATCCGCGTTGACGCTTGTAAATCTGGTGTTCCTGCCCATCAACTATGCGCTTGAACTCGGATTCTTTCTCGCCGTCGGCGTTCTGCGCCTGCGGCAGCTTGCGCGTGGCCGCGTTGAGGCCAGCGCCAACGAACTGGCGGCCTGGATGCTGGTCGCGACGAGTTTCCTGATCGGCACCTTCCTGCGTTCGAGTACCACCGGCACTAACGATTTAGGATGGAGATGCTTTCTTCCGGCGCAACTAATCCTGCTGCTATGGGGGGCAACGCTGGTTGACGATTGGTGGTTTCGCGGTTCCAGCGTCGCGCCAGGCCTCATTTCGAAAGCTGTGCCACAACCCGCGCCGCGTCCGTGGGCTCGCGGGGCGCTCGCCACGCTGTTAATTTCAGGCATACTCGGAACTGCGTACCAGGTGTTCATGCTGCGCATGTTCCCCGTCCTCTCGGATCGCGGGGCGATTGCGGGACAGGGACTGAGCTGGGTAGATCCAGACCGGCAGTTCGGCAAACGGGCCTACGCGCTGCGGTCGGCCTATGAAGTTCTTGATGCGCAACTGCCTTCCTCGGCAATCCTGCAGAGCAACCCAGCTACGGTGCATCCCGTCCTGCACATGCTATATTCCGGTCATGATTCCGCCGCCGCTACCCCGGCTGGCGATCCCGAATGCGGGACGGCTTTTGGCGGGGATCCTGGCCTCTGTGCTGTGCGCCGGCAGAAGCTCGAGGAGTTATTCGAGTTTCCGGATGGCGGCAATTTAGACGCTACCTGCCGGGAGTATGGCATCGATGCGGTCGTGGTGGAGAATTCAGACCGCGTGTGGCGAGAGCCGTCATCTTGGATTTGGAGTCGACACCCGGTAGTCGCCAACGATTATGTCAGGGCGTTTCGCTGTGGCGCGGCTGCGGCTCGAGCTCAGCATTAGCGGAAGTCTGTCAGCGCTCAGCTATCGGCCATCGGCAAAGGCTTTTGGTCTAACTGAGAGCTGAGAGCTGAGAACTGTGTTTCTGGTTTAAACATTCAAGGTTGAACATCGAGGTGTTCCGAACCATGAGCGCGCTCCAGGAGTTGCGCAGTCTTTTGAGGCTGCGCGCGTTACAGTTGCTTGCACTTCTGTCCTTATTGATCCTAATGGCAGCGATCGCCTTCGCCGCCAGGACAACGGTTCGCGACCCGGATATTTGGTGGCATCTCAAAGTCGGCGATTGGATCGTTCAACACCATGCCGTTCCCTACGTCGGCATTTTTTCGCGCACTGCCGGAACACGCCCCTGGGTGGCCTACAGTTGGGGCTATGAGGTGCTGCTGTCGCGCGCTTATGCCTGGTTCGGGCTGGTTGGATTTGCCCTGTTCGGAGTTTTGTTGACCGTAGCCGTCGCCTTCGTTCTCTTCTGGATGCTGCACCGCCTTTCCGGACGGTTCTGGGTAGCGTGGATTCTTTCGCTGATCGGATGCTTCGCTTATTTGTTTAGTCTCATGCCCAGGCCGGTGTTCGTCACCATGATCCTGTTCACGATCGTGCTGGCCTTTCTCCTGGAGGCCCAGCGCACGGGGAGGATCCAGTTGTTGTGGTGGTTGCCATTGGTTTTTGTCCTTTGGGCCAACATCCACATCCAGTTCATCTATGGACTGTTCGTGGTGGGACTATTCATGGGGATCAACCTGCTTCAACGGCTGGCAAGTTGGGCTGGAATCGAGCCTGACTTCATTCGGGCGCCCACGCTTCCTCTTTCCGGGCTGGTCGGGGTTTTGTTTGCCTGTTTCGCCGCTTCTTTCATTGGGCCGTATACGTATCACCTGTATCACGTGGTAGCCGCGTATTCAAACTCGCACGTGCCCTATTTCATGATTCAGGAATTGTCTGCCTTAGACTTCAAGAACTTTACTCACTATGTGCTGCTGTTATTGACCGCGGCCGCGTTTTTCGCCGTAGGATGGCCGAAGAAACTGGACCTGTTCAAGCTTTCGCTGCTGATTGTCGCCAGCGTCATTGCCTTCCGCACCGAGCGCGACGCGTGGTTTGTGTCGATTTGCGCCGCGGCTTTCATTGCCGACCTGTGCGCTGGGGAACGCGCGCCAACACCGGCGCTGAAGCTTCCGGAGTTGGCCGGCGTGGGGGCCGTTCTGGCGATATCGATGTTGCTGACTGCGCGCAACATCGGCTTCAATACCCGCGACTTGGATCGGGCCATCAGCCGGGAGTATCCGGTGGATGCCGTCAATTTTGTCCGCCGGAACTCGTTTTCAGGGCCGCTCTACAACGATCTCGACTGGGGCGGCTTCCTGATCTGGTATCTGCCGCAATACCCGGTGGTGGTCGATGGACGAAACGATCTGTATGGGGATGAACTGGACCTGCTTACATATAACAGCTCGCAAGGCGAATCGTACACCTCGGATCCCTACCTGAATGGGGCCGGACTGGTGCTGCTGCCCCAGAAACTTCCGCTGGCAAAGCTCCTGACCATTGATTCACGATTCAGCTTGGTCTATCAGGACCCGATTGCTGTAGTGTTTGTTCGCAAGTAGCGACGCGGAAGAGGAACGCACCGGAACGCCTCTCCACGCGGCAGCTTCCGAACGCTTTCTTACTGCCGCACCAGAACCGTAGCCACATCGTCCTGATACGCCACACGGAATTGTGCGCGCAACACAGGCAGCGTCGTCAGCGCTTTCAACATACCGGAATCCCGCTCCAGCAGGATGGTGCGGGCGCCGGCGAAACTTGGATCCGTTTCGAGACGCTGCGTACCGCCGCTCACTTTGAAATATCTCTCATTGATTTCGTCGCCGTATAGATTCAAACGGCCATCGATGGAGACTGGATATTCCGGCAGATACCAGATCAGGAAGCCGCCCCAGGAATACGTGTTGAACAGGGGCCCGGGAAGCTGATTCGCCCGGATGAAATCGCAGGCCTTCACGGGAAAGACTCGGCCAGCTTGGTTCATCAGTGCCTGGCTGCTGGGGATGCGGAAGATCGCCGCCAGAAACACCGCCAGAACCAGCGCCGCAAACAGCGGCTTTTCCCATTTCCATCCCGGGCGGCTCTTCTGCGGTTCGGGTTCGTGATGCCAATCCGCTACAGCGTCGGCGATTACAGCAATTGCGGGAAAGACCACGCACCACACATCTCGTTGAACTCGGAATGCAAGCATCACGAAAATGCCCATCGCGCCGAGTTTGAACAAATCCTGCGAGCGCTGCCGCCCGAGCGCAAGAAATGCCGCCATGACCAGCAACAACAACACAAAATGCTGCGGCCGCCGGAAAGCCAGGGCCTGCATCTCCTGGAAATTCTCGAACAGCACTTTGTTGTAGGCGGTTTGCAATGCGTTCGGGAAGAGCTGAAACGTGTAGGGCGTGAGCAGGGTTGCGACTACCGAAAGCCCAGCGATTGCGGAGACCTTCGCCAGAGAGTGGGCGGGCGCCGGAAACCAGCTTATGCCGGAAATGTGCAACAGAAATTCCGTAACCTCGGCCGCCAGGTACAAGCCCAGCAAGAGCAGTCCGTTCAAAAACTGTCCGTGCAGATTGGCCCAGAGGAAAAAAAGCACGGGCAACCAGAATAGAGGGCGCATGTCGCTGCAGCGGCGGCTTTGCAGTAAGAGGAGCAGCTCAACCGCAAAAAACAGAATCGAGAAAAGGATGGGGAGCGGCTGCAAATCGACAATGACATACTGGGCGATGGCAGAAAGCAGAACGGCGCACCAGAAGCTTCCGCGCCGGCCGCGCGCGAGGAGAAAGGTCACCGCGGCCAGCGCCAGTTTGAAACCCATTAGCAGCGCGGGGAACGCTCTCAAACCCAGCAGCGTGTAGGCCCCAGCCGTCAAAACATCGAATCCCCAACTCGAGGCCACCCAGGGCCTATCGGCATACTGCGAAAACAAACCGCTGCGGGGGACGCCGTGGTTCTGAAGGATCCAAAGCCCGGTACGCAGATGCCACCAAATGTCGCCGTTCAAGAAAGCTGTAATGTGGAAAGCCGCGCGCACGGGCGCGGCAGTCAGCAACAGCAGTAAGGCAAGTATGCGCATTGGGGCACTGTCGAAGACACCACCCACAGTGCACCCTGCAGGATTTTTATGAATGGTCTCGTTTGGCGTGCCCATTTCTAGCGGTCCCCGGTCTGTCCCTGCACGAGCTGCCCGCAGCGCGGCTTCCGCGCCGGATCTCGTATTCCTCTCAACGTATGCTCTTTCCAGGTCCTTTCAAGTTAACGGAAGATGCAACCGTACCGTTGGCGTTGTGATTGACATTGTGGCACTTGAGAGTGCAGGTACTGGTGCTGCGCGTATAGGAAATGGGGACCTTAGAGCTGTCGTTCTGGGCCACCACCGCCAGGTCGAAATTCACCAGGCGCTCCCCGGAGACACTGGCAGAGGAGGCACCGACTCCATGTGCGGTGTGACAAACGGAGCAGGAAAATCCGGCCTTGATGTGGAGAGCATGCTGGCTGAAGCTGGCGTTCGACATGATGTTGGAAAGGTTGTGACACTTGGCGCACAGCGAATAAGGACCGCCTGCCGCGGGATCGACGATCGGAGGAAGAAGGTTTTGGATCGTCGTTCCCGGTCCGGCGGCGGGCGGTAGACCCGGAGCCACCTGACTAAACTCGTAGCGCCGCTCCAGGATATGGGAGAAGCGCGAACCGTGCGGTCCATTCGGTCCGCTGCCACCGAATTCGCGGTTATCGTCGCTGTTGTGGCAGTCGGTACAGAGAATACGCGTATTGACGGCGCGCCCTTGAGTATGTCCGTCCAGATTCCACATGAACTTGAGCAGACTGGGCTGCGGGAACGGACTGTTGCTGTCATGCATCACGGGATGACTCGACCGCGCTGTGACGCTGAACTGCAAGATTACGTTCAGCGGGTCTCCGGCTGTAACGATCCGCGCCGGCAGGTAGCCGTAAACAGGTAGAATCTGCTTGCCCGAACTTGTTCCGTGACAACGGAGGCAGGTCTCGAATTGATTTGCCGCAGGGCTTACAACACTGGTACCGTCCGAAGTGCTAATCCCGATCGCCCCGTATTGAGATCCACGAATGGTCGTCAATGCGAAGGTGGTAGTCTGGTCTGACGAATGCGGATCGTGGCAGTCGACACAGGTCGCGTGCCGATTCTTGTTCAGTACTGCACTCTCGTTCGCGCTGTGCTCGTTGTGTCCTGTCGGAAACGGATGCCCAGTCTTGGCAAACTCCGCAAAAACGTTGGGAATCGCGGGCGAGATGTTGGAGCCGCCGTTGTGGCAGGTGATACAGTTCTGGGTCGTCGTGTCCATATTCGGGACTAACTGAGTCGGTCCAGTAAGTAATGAGGCCGCGCCCGGAGCGTTGTGCGGTGCGTGGCAGGAAAGGCAGCCATTCTGTTTCGTGTTGCCGTAAGGTCCGAGGTTTGCGGTCGCGTTCTTAGGCACCTTATACGAAGCCTGCTCGTGCGCACTCTTGAACCAATAGGTGAACGGGTTAAACTTACTGCTCGACGTGCCCGATGGTCCGCTTTCTCCGAGCATTGCACGAAAGTTATGGCTTGACGTGTTGAGTGTCTGGTTTGGAGTCGACACGTGGCAGGCCAGGCACAAGCCTGAATTCGCGTTGTTCATCACCAGGAAGTCCTGGGCAACCGGGTCAATCGCTTGCACGTGGGGTTCGTGACAGCTCGTGCATTGCACGTTGCCCTTAATCAACTTCACCGCCGGGTTGCCCGTTACACCGTTCGCGACCACGCTTGGGAGCAGGTTGGGTGCGCTTTGCAAGGGCAGCTTGAAATTGAAGGGATGCACGCCTTGCAGGTTCGTTCCAAACACGTCCTGGCTATTCATGGAGCCGCTCATCTTGATGCTGCCGTACGGCGAGGTCTGCCCTGGTGCAACCGTGCCATCATGGCAGCTAAGGCAGAGATTGCTGGCTGAACCCAACGCGGGCTCCTGTACCCGGTTCACCATCTTCGGATCCGAATATAGCGTGTAATTGGTTACGGTCGATAGTTTCTGGCTCCACAGAGGGTGAATGTCGTGCGCCGCGGAGTGAGGGGCATGACAGTACTGGCAGGTGGTCAGGCCGCCGGTAATCGGCGACTGGCCATGCGGCCCCATGTCATGAACACCGATTACATTTGTTGTGGGGATCTGCGCCTGGGTCGCAGCCGTCGCAATAATCGTCGCAATAATCGGAGCGCAGAAAAGCGCAAACCTGCTCAAGGTGTTGCTCCTCTTGCCTGCTTCGACAGTCCGTAATAGCGAAACACCTGAACCCGCCGGTTATAAGAGTCCACGACAAAGATACGGTCGTTATGATCGACGAATAAACCCGTGGGCAACTGAAACTCTCCCAGCCCTCCGCCTTTCCCTCCAAAGGAATACAGCAAGTGGCCCTCGCGATCGAAAACCTGCACGACGCCCCATAGCCCGTCCACAATGTACAAATGCCCTTCGGAGTCCAGTCCAACGCCCTTCGGCCGGAACAGGTTGCCGGCGGAATCTCCAACTTGGCCGATGGTTCCCTCAAAAGAACCGTCGCGACCGACAAGCTGAACGCGGAAGTTCATGGCGTCCACCACCATCAGACTGCCCTCGTCGAGGCGCAGCTCTGTCGGGAAGTGGAACTCGCCATTGCCGGTACCGGTCTTTCCGATGGTTTGCATCACCTGGCCTTGCATATCCAGCACGAAAATCTGGTCTCGCAGCGTGTCGGTCACGTAGATTTTCTGCGCCGCGGAATCCACGGCGATCCCGGTAGGCCGTTTGAAGTAACCTTCTCCACCCTTCAGACTGCCGAGTGCATGCTTGAACTTTCCGCTGGCGTCGAAGACGAAGATCTTCCCCGACTCGGAATCTGTGACGTAGAAATTGTCTTGGGCATCGACGGCAACGCACTGTGGCGCCAGCATCGGGTCATTGTCTTTCTCTGCGCGCTGGATGAATTTGTACTTGTGCTGCTCGAAGTCGAAAATGTGAACGCCCTTCGCGCCTGGATCGGTGATGATGGCTCGCCCGTGCGAATCGATAGCGATGCTGTACGGGCGGATCATCTCCCGGTAGTCAGGCTCCCCGGCCACAACGTCCAGGACCTTGGCCCAGAACCCGGGCTTGCCCCGCACTTCCTTTTCCGTGCTGAAGCTGCGCTCGTAGGTGAGTTTTCGGCCGCCTTCCAGCAGCAGATCGGGGGGCAGGGCTACCATGGGATTTTCTTTGTTCTTTGCCGCCCAAAGCGGCGTAAGCAACAGCAGGAGAACGCATGCCGCCTTTCCCCACCTGCCAGGATCTCCGATCCCCCGACGATCTAGAATAGCTTGAGCCACCTGGAGACCCCGAAGTAATAAGAGGTTACCACACTGGGGAGGGCGCCGGAACTGCTGAGACTTTGCCGGAACTGAGTAACCCCGGCATTGAAATACAACTTCCTGTAACGGTATGACAGCATGCCAGTGACCAACTCCGTATCATTGTTGGAGCTGTTGGAGGTCAAGCTCTGGGCCACCATGTTGCTCTGCGCCTCGCTGTATGACGCGCTGAACGTCATCGCCCGCATCGGAGTGGCGCTAAAGGCGAAGCCGTGGCTCTGGGCGTTGTAAGCGATCAAATTGTTGGAAACGACCGGCGCCGGCACCGGTACCAGGCCTGTCGGCGTGAGCACTGAAGTTCCGTTCGATTGCGAATAATTGCCCGCCAGCGTGCACCGGCATCGGTTCCACGACAAGCTGCTGTTGACGGCCTCTCCTTGGCTTCCATTCCCAGCCACTTGTTCAAAAGCGGTACGGCCGCCGCCGCCTCCAAGGGTCCAGGAGAAGCCTTCGGGAAGCCGGCGATGGACTTGAGCGCCGTAGTTCAGGCTGGATGTCTGGTAGATGGCGAACATGGTCTGGACGTTCTGGTTGTAGCTGAAATTCGCCGTGAAATCCCAGTGTCCAACACTCCGATTGTAATTCGCGTTAGCCACCAGCCCAGCCCCCTGGTTGCCCTGTTTGTCGGCGGAGTCGTTCATCCCGACGGTCACGGTCAGGCCCTTGAGACGGCGGCCAAGATAAAAATTGAGGCTGGCCCCGAGTTGCGTCAGACCGTAACTTTGTCCCGCAAGGTACATCTCCTGGCGGCTTACATAGCCGTTGACAGCCAGGTGAGGCATTATCAAATACGAGCTGCTCACGTTCAGCAGCAGCGAGCGTGATTCGGGGCTCAGGCTGTTTGACATCAGCGTTCCGCCGTTGTTGAGGATACTCTCTTCGAAACTGCCGTACAGGTTGTCTGTGTAGGCTGCGGTTGCAACTATGGGCAACTTCCAGAGCTCAAGGTTGACAACCCCGAAGGCATTGTCCGTCGTGCCGTTACCCGTCCCGCTCGTCGCCCCCCCATAGCTGGAGTTGTAATCTGTCCTTTCAAAATTGACGCCAAAACCACCGTGCAGCGGAAGGGCATGCCCGACATTGAATTCATAAGAATTGGTTGAGGTGTTGGTAGTCTCCGCCTCGCCGCTTTCCACGAACCCGGTGCTGTTGGTATCCGCCGTCAGGTGCATGAAGCCCGCGCCCAGGGTGAAGCCTCTAAGCATATAGGCGCTGTGGATCCCAAAGCTATCCGTCGTGACGTCGCTTTGCGCATCACTGCCGAGCAGGGAACTCGAGCCGGAACTGCGCGCAAAGGAGACCGCGAGGGTCGGTAGGCCGGGCACTCGCTCACTCCATCCGATACCAAAGCTGCTGTTGTTATTCTTTGTCGTCAAGCCGGCTACGTCGGGAATCCCATACGATCCCGTGCTGTCCCAGACTTGACCGAAGCTGATGCTCCCCGGAAAGTTGCTTCCCTGGAAAAGGGAGACGCTCCCGTTGTAGCCACTGCTGTCGAAGATCGACCCTGAGCCGGAGTTGCTCTGCGACCGATCATAGTAGGGCAGCACGCTAAAGGAAAGGAAGTTCGGGTTGTAGTAAGAACCCGACAGGGACCCACTGCCGCCTAAGCCTAATCCGTGGTCCGACCCTCCCTGGTTGCTGAGGTCGCCGTTGTACCCCGTGCTGACGTCACCGCCCATCGTCATTTGCAGGCCGTCATACTCCACCTGTGCTGCTGCTGGCAGCGCCCAGAACAACACCGAAAACGCGTACATCAGAATTTGGCAGCGTCGGCACACGTTTTCTTCTCCACCTCCCGGCGGGATGCTTAAACCTCTTCCACCTTCGCATGCTGGCGCAGCCGCTTGTCCAAATCGGCGCGCAACTGGTCGTACTTGGTCTTCTGCAGATCCTTGAGCAGACGATCCTTCACTTCCTCAAACGCCACCTTGCCCGCCGGTACGTGGGCATTCAGACGAAAGAAGAAGTAGAAGCTGCCAATCTGAATCAGATTGCTCACCTGCCCCGGCTGCATGGCCAGCGCGGGTTGCACGATCTCCTGCGGCAGTTGCTCGCGCTCCATCAGCTTGTGGTCGCCCATGTTCACGCGATAGTCGTCTTCCGAAAGTTTCTCCGCCAACAACCCGAACTCCTGGAAGCTCTTGGTGGCTTTGGCCTGCTTCAGGGCGTCTTCCGCCCGCCGGCGGGCCTGCTGCTTCACGGCGGCGCTGGCGTTTTCCGCCGGCATGATGGAAATCGTCTGGAATTCGAAAAGCTCGGCGTGATGAAAAAGCTTCGGATTCTTGTCGTAGTAGGCGCGGGCTTCCGCCAGCGAAACCTTGGATTTGTCGCCGACCTCCGCCTTCAACAGCGCCTCAATCAGCAGCGAGCGGCGAATCTGCCGGCGGAACAGTTGCATGGAGCCTTGCAACTCGGTTTTCAGGTACTGATTAAAGTCCTCATCGCTCTGAAATTGGCTGCGGTACGCAGCCTCGGCGTTGTCCAGGCGCGCCGCGGGAATCGTCATTTTCCGGCGTTCCGCTTCCTGGTACACCAGCTCCTCATACTCGATCATCTGCATCGCGCCCCGGCGGATCTCCGCCTCCTCGGATTTGGGAAATCCATTGTGTTGGCGAGCGTAGGGGAACATCGCCAACATCTCGCGCAACAGGTCGCGGTCGGTGAGCACAGCGCCGTTGACTCGCGCCACCGGCTTGCCGGTGACTTGCATACTCGAAACCGGAGCCGGGCTCGTGGGCGCGGCGGTATTGGCCGCCGTCGTGACCGGCATCGTCGGGGCGTGAGAGGCGACTTGCGCCAACGCCGTAGACAGGGTCGCGCCCAGCACGGCACTAAAGAATAAGAACCTCATGATTCCCCCCCACAATTAGAACAAGCTCAAAAAAAAAGGGAGAGGAGATCCTCTCCCCCATGGGAAAACGCAAACAGCCTAGAACGCGGTGCCGATGTTCGTGGCGCCATAGTACTCACTCGACATACTGAAGTGGCACTGCTGGCAGAACCGCATGGTGGACGGAACGTGATATGGATCATAGGGAGCGCCCGGGTTATACGGACCGTTCACGTAGAAGATCTTCGCAGCCTGGGGCACCGTGCCCGCGAAGATCGGCACTGAGCCGTGTGCCAGTTGCGAGTAAACGTTCTGGACGTGCTGGTTGTGGCAGGTGGTGCAAACCACATACACGTCGCCTGGTGTGGTATCGCCAGCAGTGACGGCCAGCGAAGAGACCGCCGGGATGCCGTACGTCGCAACGAAATTGCCGTACGTTGTGCCGGTGGTGACAGTGTAGGTTGCCTTGTTGTTGACAACGCTTACGCTCAAGCCGTTGGCCAGAGCGGCGGCGGCAACTTTGCCCAGGTTCGCATACGGGCCCACCGGGTGATCGTTGGCGTAATCGCCGATCGTGCCTTGGTCGTTGCCGAGCAGGGTCGGGATCTGGTTGGGGCCGTACAGGGTGACCGCGTTGGCTTTTCCGTTGGAACCGGATTGGGTAGCAAAGTTCAGCAGACCCCACGCCTGCTCGTAGGATATACCGCTCATCATGGCGCCCTTGGAGACGTTGCCGTCATGGCAACTCAAGCAAGTGGCAACGCCCGTGTACAGAGCACCGCTGGACCAGGTCAAACCAGCCAAGCTAACCGTGTATGAACCATCGAAGGTGTAGACACCGCCGTTTCCAGTTTCGATCGGGTTGGTGTCGGTGCCCCACAGGCCCTTGTCGCCTTCTTCCGTGCCTGCGGGAGTGTATTGGGTGCCCGTCCCGGCGATGATGTTGCCGCCGGAGCCGCGTCCGCCACTATGAGGAGCGTGGCAGCCCGCGCAGCCACGGCCGCCGTTTTCGTGCGCGCCCATGACGTCAACTGTCGGAATGTAATTGAGATTGCCAACCGCGGTGCCGGTGTCTTGCGCTATGGCCAGAGCACCACACAGAGCCGCGAACAGAACTACTAGCGCTAACTTTTTCATCTTTAAGACCTCCATTGAATGTGCACATCGTTTGAATCTTGGACAACTATTTGTGTTTCTTGCTACGTATTGCGGTTTTCTACTGCCTCGAGGTAGTGCTCTTGGCTGCCCGAGGGCAACCGAAGCTCTTTGGCGGCTTGACTCCACCGCCGAATCCCTGGTCGACCGACTTTGAGATTCTTGGACCATATCCACCTATGCATGTGCACGAGCATCACCTTAGTTTCGGGTACATAGTAATTTTCAATAGGGCTTGTAACTAACTGCTACAGAACGATTTCTTGTCGATACGATGAGTGTGGCGTTTTGCAACAGCTATCGCCTTTCCGCAAGACATGGGCCTTCTCCCGCACTTAAGCTGGTGGAAATGACCCAAATGGCCAGAGGGGAGCCGTTTTCACCGCCTATCGGGTGACCGGGTCATGGGGCCATCGAAAGTCAAAGGCCTCGGTCTCGGATGACCCGCTGGCCCGAACGGTGAGGCGACCCGATGGTTTTGGGACATCAATGGTTAGGAGGGGGCTGAGCTTTGTCAGACGGTGCCGGCAAGGTTGCATCTGGCAGCTTCATGGCCTGTCGGGGTGCCGGGGGTTGGGCGGCCGCCGGTACGTTGCCGGTCTGCGCATCCGCGGCCCTTGTCGTTGAGTTTCGCTCCTGTGCCTTCTTTTCCAGTTCCGCCTCCCGGCGCGCCAACTCAGCCTTGGCTTCGGCATTGGTGGTATAGCGGAACATCTGCGTCCGTGCCAGCAGTTGCTCGGAGGTGAAGACGCGATTCTGCTTGTCGATAGTGAGGCCGGTCAGCGCCTCGAACTTTCCCGGCGTAATCCCGAATCCGCCCACGGCCAGGAGCAAACGGCCTTCCGGAGTGAACACCTGAAGCCGATTCAACATGGAGTCGGCCACCCAGACATGGCCGTCGACATCCACGGCAATGCCCTTGGGCCGCGCGAAGTCGCCGGGACCATCGCCGTTCCTGCCGAAGGCGCGGATGAAGGTGCCATCGGCGTCAAAGATTTCGACGCGGTCGTTGTAGGTGTCGGAGACGTAGAGGTTGCCGTCCTTATCGACCGCGACATTGGTCGGCTTGGAGAAGTTTCCCGGATCGGTGAGGGTGTGATTCTGCCCGGTAGTCCCGATTCTGCGCAGGAGTTTGTAGGTGTCGGCATCGTAAACCAGCACCTGGTCCAGCTCCGTATCGGCCACATAGAGGAGGCGGTTTTCGGCGTCAATGGCCATGCCGTTCGGATCTTTCATCGTGCCGTCGCCGAAACCAGCTTGCAGTTTATGCTTCGCATCGAACACCAGCACGTGGTGGAGTTCGCCATCGGAAACGAACAGGTTGTCGTTGTCATCCATGGCCAGGCCAAAGATCGACCCGAACTTCGCATTCACGCCATGTTTGATGAATTCAACGTCATTATTTTCCGTGTTGAAGATAAAGATTGCCCCGACCTTGGTGTCCGCCACGTACAGCCGGCCCTTGGAATCTACGGCCACGCCGTAAGGCGAAAGGAGTTGAAAGCGCGGCTTGTGCCCGCCATTCTTGTCGGCCTCCGGCGTGGTACCCGCAAGCCGATCCATCCAGGAACTCTTCGGCTTCTTTTGGTTCGGCTCAGCGATCTCTGGCCTCTCGGCTGAGAAATAATCCAAATACTTCAGCCGCGGTATGGCGGGCGGGGCCGGGAAGACCACATTAGACAAGTCCGGCGCTTTCACCGGAGTCGAAGCTGCGGCGGTCTCAGCCTTCTTCTTTTTTTTGCCGCCATAGAGGGCAACGGGCGCAGCCCAGGTCAAGGCCAGCACCAGCAGGAGCATCGCTGCCACCGTTCCTCTGCGCATCGACTTCTGCCGAACGTCCGACATCTCTACATCCCTCCTCTTCCGGAACCAATCGTTCCCTTGTGACAAGTCCTGCAAAACGCCTGGTTATTGGCCTGATCCTTGACCAGCAGGCCGGGCTGCGCGGAAGCGTGCGGCTGGTGGCAGGTCAGGCAATTCAAGGGGGTCAGGACCTTGGTCAGATCGTTCGGATCCACCAGGTCCGAGACCGGGTGTTTTTCCACCGGATGGCCGACGCCGTACTGCAGCGGCAGAATCGGCACCTTGGCGAAGTAGTCTTCCGGCAATTTCACCTTGCCGTCGAAGATGGTCACCAGGTGTTCGCTTTCCAGCTTCTTCGGCTTGGCGTCGGGGCCGTGGCACTCCAGGCACAGCGGGTTGGGCGCCTTGACCCGCAGCAGGTGCTCGTTGTCGCTGCCGTGCGGATCATGGCAGATGGCGCAACCCTGCTCGAAGGCTGGCTGGTGCACGTGCAACTTCTTGCCCTCTTCCGCTTGCTCGCTGTGACAGCCTAGGCAAACCGCAACCGCGTTCGGCTTGGGGAAGCCCGGCGAGCGGCCGGCGTGCGGGTCGTGGCAGTCGGTGCAATCGCCCGCCGCGCCCGGATGCTGCACCTTCGCCTTCTCGATCTGCTCAGCCTTGTCGGCGTGGCAAGTGACGCAGATCTCCTTGGCGCTGGCCTGAGTCAGGACAACCTTTCCGTTCTTGGCCGGCTGGTGGCAGGTATCGCACGCCTTCGACTCAAAAGGACTGTGCAGGAACGCCCGCATTAGCTTGGGCGATTTCGACTGATGCGGATCGTGGCAGCTAAGGCAATCGGCCGTTGCGAACGGTTGTCCCTGGTGTGCCTTCACCAGATTTGCGTCCTTCACATCGTGACAATCGGCGCACAACGCGGGAGCGTCCTTGGTCAGGTGGTAATCGAATTCGCGTTTGCCCCGCTCGCCCGTCTTGTGCGTGATGTGGCAGGTTTCGCAACCCATGTCGAGTGCGGCGTGGCGGCTGCCCTTCTCTGGAACATCCGTTCCTTGAGTGTGGCAGGTGAGGCAAAGATTGTCTTTCTTATCGCCCGAGGTCGCCTTCAGCAACTGGAACTTGTTGTCGGAAGTATGCGGATCGTGGCAGGTCAGGCAACCGCGCACGGCCGGCGGGTGGACTTGTCCCTTGATCTGGGTGGCATCTTTGTCGCTGTGGCAGGAGAGGCAGAGCTTGTAAGCGGTGGCGGTGACCAGCTTTACGCGCGTGGTGTCTTTGTTGACCCGGATCTCGTGACAAGTGGTGCAGCCCGTCGCGATGGCGGAGTGGACCGCCTTGCCCTTGGTCTTGTCTTCATGGCACTCGATGCACTTGGCGCTGTCGGTCTTCGGATCGAGCGGAACGGGGTGAACAGCGGCGGTGACGCGCGAAATCGGGAGCGCGATCAGGGCAAAGAAAATCAGGACATTGACACCATGACCACGGCCGCTGTGACTTCCAACCTTCTTGCGGAACCAGATGCGATGGGGGAGCAGTCTCACGCGACCTCCGAAGGGTAGGTATGCACGAAAATCACCGTATCACAAAAGCATGTTCGCGAGTCGCAACATACGCGTAACCGACTGAACAAAAGCAGGTTGAGAAACATACTCGATCTGGTTCAGAAACCCTCCGGTTGCAATTATGAGCCTCGAATGGGCCTTCTGCCACAGCATCGTCGGTGAAATGCCCCAAAGGCCAGGTTTCAAGGTTCCAAAGTTTCAGAGTCGCAAAGGCTCATTATGTAACAGTTCGAACTCGACCTTGCGGACAAGGTTGGCAAGGCTCCACGTATCGGACACAGACCGGTATTCGGGCAGGGGATTTTGAGCGTAATGGGGATATTTCAACAGTTGGGAATACGGTCCTCTATTTGACAGCGCCTGCGATCCTGTATAGGGAGGTCACGCACGCAATCAACAGGTCTCTTCCTTGCATGACAAAAGGCAACGTTCTATCCACCTGAGCCAACGCGCACGCTTCGTCGAGGCCCTCACTGGCAATATGAGCGTCTGCCAACCGCAGATTGTAGATGCCATGTAGCGGCCCCAGGAGCTCTTCCGCGCTCTTTTCCCCGATCACCGTGGCAAGAACCTTCTCCAGTGACCTCAAAGAGCCCCAGTTCTCTTTATCTGGGGGCGCCACAATTTTGTGAAGCACCGCCGTATTGATGTGCTCGACAACTACGCGCACTAAGTCTTTCGCCAGTCCATAGAGACCCGATGCACTCAGGGCCTTGAAGCGGTGGCAGGACCTAAATACTCCGTCGGAGTCCATGTGTGGGCGAAACAAAGCGGCACCGAAGCGCTCCGTGAACGCGTCGTTCAGAACTGCGATGCCAACAGGCAGGAAACGTTCTGGCGCTTGCGTGCCTGCCGGTACTCCCACTCCTTGCGCTGAGAACAGCTCCGCGGATACCTTACCTTCGGGGCTGACGTTGAATCCGGCCCATACTCGTTGGAGCCACTCTGGTTCTAGGGCCACATCTTTGGCGTAAGCGTTGATCAGCCCGAGACTGTTAATGCCGAAGGGGACTCTGTAATCCGGTGACCCTCTTACGGCCCCAGTTTCTCTCGTGTACCACCCCAATGATCCACCACGCCGGTCCATGAGAGCGGGTATTACGTCGGGTTTGAACCACAACCATCTGCCGCTGTTGATCAGGCTCTTGGCTTTCTGCTTCTTGCCTGCGGCATCCACGACAAATGCGATAGCTGGCTCCGGTTCGTCCCCGCGAATGCGGGTACTCCTCGCACCCGGCTCAACCCACTCGTTACGCCAGACCTCACCAGAAACGCGGTACAGCTTCCGTGCTTCAGAGACTTGCCGCGTGAAGCTTGACGTCGCCACCTCATCCGAAATTTCAATGCGTGGTACATCTTCGTCGAAGTCCAGGTTGGGCCGGGTTAGGTGCATCACTGCCATGGAGTCGCCAAACCAATGGCCGCCTTCGTGGATTGCGTCAATGCGCCCTTCCCACCGTTCGCCGTCCTTGTACGTGCCGTCCGGTTCCGGCCACTTGAAGTCCGGCTGGGCTTCCATAACCTCTTGCCGCTCTCGGTACCACGAGATGCGCAGCGCCATGCGTCTCGCGCACAGGTAGTCCTTCAGGTGCTCGGCGCGCACTTCCAGAAGCGTCGGTCTATTGTCCTCGTCCAGCTTCAGGTGAACCACTTCGATGTAGCCCTCGTCCATTGCAACCCAAACGTTGCCCTCCCGCTTGAGCTTCAGCGTGATCACGAAGTCAGGGTGTACATGCCATGTTGGTGGTTCGGCAGAATTACCGCCCTGTGACATCACGAGCGGAAAGGCCCCCCTCAATTGCTTGTCGTCACACTCGTCTGCCGCGACGTAATGACCATGGTGATCTGCGAAGCCGCTGTGGTCTTGTATGAGACCAATGTCCATCCAGCCAAGCTTTGCGGCCTCATCCCGCCTTCTTAGCGGAATGGCAAACGATCCCGCACCGAAAAACTCGGATTTGAATCCGAGATATCCCCTCTTACCCGCTTCAACGTTCTCGCTTGCGCGAAGCGGAATCCACACCGCGCTGTCGAATCGGCGCCTGCGAATCTCCGCCATTTCGAACCATTTCTGTTCCATGGCTTTAACGTTCGATTACACCAGAGGTGAATCCATTCTATTGTCTTATCTTGATTATTGTAACCACGCGTTTCTACAACTTTGCGCCGTTTGTTCGCCCTTCAGCCATTACCCTCAAAAACCCTGTTACGGCCTGACAGTAGCGACCCCATCCGACAGCGTGATGTGCAAGGTCAAGTCTTGGCTATCACAGCTCATTACGGTTCGCATCGTCGAGCTCTTGCTATCATCTTTTTTTCAAACCTCGCAACCTTGCAACCTTGCAACCCGGCTCCTATGGGTCAAATCCCCGCCGAACTCGGCGAAGCTGCGCGATTTAGCCCAAACCCACGCTTGCGGTCATCGCCACCGCGTCTGCTAAGTCCCGTCACCTCTGTTGGTTACCTGCCTAGGCAGCTCTGGCGTGGAACTTGCACTTCAAGCTTGGGAAATGGGGAGAGGATATGGTCGTAGATTTGCGCGCACTTGGCCACAAAACGTGGCGCACCGTTGCTTCCATCCAGACCGGTGTGGTTCTGTTGATCCTGGTCGTGATTCTCTCGGCGGCCGGAACCATTGTGCTTCAGCGGCCAGCCACCGATCCCGATGAGATGCAGAGCGCCTACTCCCCGCAGGCGCTCCGGATACTGGACGCGGTCGGCTTGACCGATGTATTTCACGCCTGGTGGTTCCTCGGACTGATTCTGCTGGTCAGCCTCTGCATCGTGGCCGCTTCCATCGATCGTTTCCCCAACTCGTGGCGCTACTTTTCGCGTCCGTACAAATATCCCGACGCGAGCTTCCGCCGCGCTTTACATCCACAGAAATCGCTGGCCATCGCGGACGAAGAATCGGGTTTGGTGGCGGCTGAGCGTGCGCTGCATTCGCTGGGATTCAAACCCGAGCGTGTTATTCCGAAAGACGCCCGCGAAGCCCACTTCGGAATCTTCGCCGAACGCCACCGCATCTCCGAGCTCGCCGTGTACATCGTCCACGCCAGCCTGCTCCTTATTTTCTTCGGCGCGCTCGTGGACGGTCTTTGGGGCTGGCGTGGATATCTCAGTCTGAATGAGGGACAGACCTCCAACCTCGTCGAATTGCGCGACGGCGCTACGCGCACGCTCCCCTTTGCCATTCGCTGCGATTCAGCCGGTCAGGAAAACTACCAGGACGGCACTCCGAAGAAGTGGTGGTCGAAGCTGGCCGTGGTGAAAGACGGGCGGGATGTAAAGAAGAAAGAAATTGTCGTGAACGACCCGCTCCTCTACAACGGTGTCCGCTTCTACCAATCGAGTTACGGCCCGAACGGCAAGGTCGACAAGTTCAGCCTGGTCGCGACTCCCAGCAACGGTTCCGGCCAGAAGCAGGAAATCGGGCTGGCGCTGAACGACACCGTTTCACTCGACGCCGATACCACGGTGCGTTTCGCCGAGTTCTTCCCCGACTACGCGGTTCGCGACGGGCAGGTGTACCGGAAATCGAACGAGTTGGAAAATCCGGCATCCCACCTGGTTGTGACTTCGAAGCGCGCCGGCAAAGACTTCGACGTGTGGTTCCCGCCGCTGGACGAGGTTGCCGACAACTCGAAAGCGCCCTACCAGTTCCAGGCCACCGATCTGAAGATGGGCTACTTCACGGGATTGCAGGTTTCGCACGAACCGGGACAGTGGGGAGTCTGGTCGGGCGTAGTGCTGATCGGCGTTGGACTGGCATTTGTGTTCTACGTGGTGCACATGCGATTCTGGGTGGTGCCGGTTTGCGACCCAAAGACGGGCAAGTACTCGCTGTGGATCGGGGGAAGCGCGAACCGCAACCGGGACGCGTTTGAGCAGCGCTTCAATGATCTCGTGGCGTTGGTGGAAGAAGAACTGAAGACGGCTCCCCTGACCTCTGCGCGCGAGCAGGTCGCGACGGTGGTCGGGAACTAAAACCGGGGGAACTGAACCGGGGAAACTGAACCGGCTCTTTGGAGGATGTAAATGGCACGAGCAAAAGTAGAACAGCAGCAACCGGCCACTGGCATGACCCTGATCGTAATGGTCGGATTGGCAATCGCATTCCTGCTGTTCATGGCATTTCTGAACGTGGTCAAGAGTGGCAATCTTTTGAGCGAGACGAACCTGCTCTTTGCCACCCTGGTTTTCTACTCCGGCGCCGGCGCGCTGTATCTGGGATTTGGAGTCACCGGCACCGAGTCCTATGTGAAGTTCGCGTCGCTCGCCACCTGGCTGGGATTGCTCTCGAACACCGCCGCCATTGCTCATCGCTGGTACGAAGCCGGACACGCGCCGTTTTCGAGCGTTTACGAAATGCTGCTCAGCTTCGTATGGACGCTGGCCGTGCTCACCCTGGTGGCCGAAAAAAAGTATGGCGTCAAGGTCATTGGCACGGTCACCATGCCGGTGGCGATTGTGGGCGTGGTGCTGATGCAATTGCTGCGCACCGAAGTGCATCCACTGGTTCCCGCGCTGCAATCGACCTGGCTGCACGTGCACGTCACGCTGGCCATGCTGGCCTACGCCGCCTGCGCGCTAAGCTTCGCTCTCGCCATGATGTTCCTCATCCGGGACAACCTGAAGACCGAGACCGTCCTGGCCGTAACCAGTGCCAGCACACTGGCCATTTACGCCAGCGTTGTTCTGACGCGCTTCGAAAAGGGGGGCGGCCTGAGTCTGGTGGCGTGGAATCCGGAAAGTAAGTCGGAAGCCTTCATCTCCAGGGGCGTGCGCTTGTTCGTCACCGTTCCAGACCTTGGCTGGCTGATGGTGCTGACGCTTTTGGTGGTGGCATCGCCGCTGGTCTTCTACGGGCTGGCGCGCTGGAAGAATAATGATAGCTTTCTGGCGATCGCCAATCGCGCTGTGTTCCTCAGCATTCTCCTCCAGGTGATGACGCTGGTCATGTTTGTGGTGCGTGCCCGCGATGGCAGCTATCCGTCACTCGATGCCGACGGCTTGTTCCCAACAACCCTGGCCGCCAGCCCCTTCATCCTTTCCGGTCTGGTGGGTGGAATATTTATCTCGCTGCTTTATTTGCTGCTGCTGTGGCGGCGCCCGGATCTGGAGCGTTTGCTGCCCAGCGCCGACAAGCTCGACCGCCTCACCTACAAGACCATCGCGATCGCGTTTCCCTTACTTACTCTGATGATCGCCTCCGGAGCCTACTGGGCGAACCAGACCTGGGGCTCGTATTGGAGTTGGGATCCAAAAGAAACCTGGGCGGCCATTACCTGGCTGGTGTACGCCGGTTATCTGCACATGCGCATCACTCGCGGATGGCGTGGCCGTCGCGCCGCTTACTTCGCCATCCTCGGCTTTGCGGTGGTGATGTTCACTTTCTTCGGTGTGACTTATCTGCTGCCCGGACTGCACGCTTATGCCTAGCCGCCCGTGGTGCGAATACGGTTCGTATCGGGGCATGCCTCAAGTGCTGCGTCATGAGAGCGCCTTCAGGCGCTGATGCCGATGGAAAACTTCGAACCGACTTCCGTTCGCTTCAATTGGCAGCTAAAAGCAATCTTGCCCGTAGCGTTCGTGCTGCTGGTAGGACTGTTGCTCTTCACTCTGGCGACCGTGTCTTTCCGCGACCCGGAACGCCACGCGGTGCTGATTGTCGCGGGAGCGGGAGCGGTTGCCATATGTGCGGTGTCAATCGTCGCGCTTGCCTATGTGATTCAACGGCCCATGGTCGAATTGCAGGAGAAAATCGCGCTGGTCGGCGAAGGCAATCTGGACGTCGCCGTCAGCTTCTCCCGGCGCAACGACGAAATCGGAGACCTCGGCCGCAACTTCAACCACATGATGCAGCAGTTGCGGGAGAGCCGCGAAGAGATCGAGCGTCTGCATCGCACCCAAATGTCTCGCGCCGAGCACCTGGCCACTCTCGGCGAGATGGCTACCGGCTTGGCCCACGAGATTCGCAACCCGCTCGCCGGAATCGCCGGCGTCATCGAAATCATCGGCCGCGATCTGCCTTCGACGAGTCCGGCGCGCGCCGTGGTCAAAGATGTTCGCCTGGAAATCGTGCAGATCAATCGCATATTGACCGATCTTCTGGAAACGGCGCGGCCTCACCCGCCGCAGGTTTGCCGGAGCAACCTCAACACGACCGTCGAACACGCCGTGATGCTGGCCCGCCAGCACGTGCTCTCAAAACCAATCAAGATCGAATTGCAGCAAGCGCCCGATCTGGCTGAAGTCGAGCACGACAGCGGTCAGATTCACCAGGTGCTTCTGAATCTGCTCCTGAACGCAGTTCAGTCCATCGAGAGTGCGGGCACAGTACGCGTCGAGATTGGTTCGCGTGAGGGTTGCGCCAGCGTGGTTGTGAGCGACACCGGCTGCGGTATCCCCGCTCAGAACCTGGCAAACATTTTCCGCCCTTTCTACACCACCAAGGGCAATGGCACAGGTCTTGGTCTTTCTCTCGCCCACCGCATCGTGGAAGAACATTATGGCCGCATCGAAGTGAGCAGCGTGGTAGGGAAGGGAAGCAAGTTTGAAGTGCTGCTGCCGTTTCACATGCCCGCCGCTCAGGTCGCCGCGTCATAGAAGTTCTCAGTTCCCAGTTCTCAGTTCTCAGTTCTCAGTAAAACCTGTAGAGCAAGGGGGCAAGATTCTTTTCTGAGAACGAGAACTGAGAACTGAGAAGCTATCTCATAAACGTTGCTCGTGAATAAACACTTGAATCACGGGCGAATTTGAAGCAAACCAAGGGCATGGCGGATCTCACCGACGTGCAGTGGGAACGGATCAGGCCCTTGGTGGAATTTGGACAACGGCGCCGTGCTGACAACCGGGGCAGACCCTGGCGGGAAGCGCGGCAAGTGCTGAACGGCATGTTGTGGGTGTTGCGGACGGGTGCGCCCTGGCATGATCTGCCCGCGCGAGACGGTCCGTACCAGACCTGCCACCGCCGTTTCCAGCAGTGGCAACGCTCGGGAGTGCTGGACGGCATTCTTTGGGGGTTGGCGGAAGACTTGTTGGCGCGGGGAAAGCTCGGTCTGGAGGAGACGTTTATTGACGCCTCCTTCATGGGGGCAAAAAAAGGGGCGATGGCGTGGGTCGAACGCTCGTCGGCAAAGGGAGCAAGCTCATGGCAATCGCAGACTGCCATGGTCTTCCTATCGCCCTCTGGGTTACGAGCGCTACGCCGCATGAGCAAAAGCTGGTCGCGGCTACGATCGAGCACCGCTTCGTGGCCGAGAAGCCGAAACGATTGATTGCGGATCGGGGGTATGACAGCGACGCGTTGGACGATCTTCTGGCCCAGCAGCACGGAATTGAGTTGATCGCACCTCATCGTCGTTATCGCACGCGAACGCACCGCCAGGACCGGCGAAAACTCCGGCGTTACAAACGCCGGTGGAAAATCGAGCGCTTGTTCGCATGGTTGAAAAACTTCCGCCGTCTGCTGGTGCGTTGGGAACGTCATAGCAGTAATTTTCTCGGCATGGTTCAACTTGCCTGCATGTTGATCCTGTTGAGACGTTTGTGAGACCACTTCTGAAGAACTCTCCACCCACGCCACCCCTTCCCTTTTCGTAGTAAATTAAACAATTGTGCCTGCCGAGAAAATCATGATCGTGGACGACGAGCGCCTGGTGCGCTGGGCACTGCGCCAGAAGTGCGAGGAGTGGGGCTACCGCGTCATCGAGGCCGATGCCGGGGAACCTGCGCTCAAACTGGCGCAACATGAAGCGCCCGATCTTGTCTTGCTCGACGTGCGCATGCCCGGCCTCAGCGGTATCGAAGTGCTCGATCAACTCAAAAAAAATGGCGACGCCCGCGCCGTCATCATGATCACGGCCGATCCGCAGCTTGAAGATGTCAAAGCCGCACTCAAGCTCGGGGCTTACGACTTCGTGGGCAAGCCGATCGATTTCGATGAGCTTCAGATTGCCATCAAGAACGCGCTCGAGGCCACCAGCTTGCGCACCGAAGTTCAGGCCCTGCGCGGTGAGGTGCGCCGCGGAGCCGGTTATGACAGCGTGGTCAGCGTCTCACCCAAGATGACCGAGCTCATGAACTTCGTTCGCAAAGTTGCGGCCAGCGAGGCCACCACCATTCTGATTCAAGGTGAAAGCGGTACCGGCAAGGACCTCATCGCCAAGGCCATCCACTACGAAAGTTCCCGCCAGGAGAGGCCCTTTGTGGCGATCAACTGCTCGGCCATCCCGGAGACGCTGATGGAGGCCGAGCTTTTCGGCCACGAAAAAGGCGCGTTCACCGATGCCAAGCAGATGAAAAAGGGTCTGTTCGAGGCCGCCGACGGTGGCACTCTGTTTCTCGACGAGATCGGCGAACTCTCTCCACTGCTGCAAGCGAAACTGCTGCGCGTGCTCGAAGACCAGGTCATCCGTCGCGTGGGAGGCATCCGCGATATGCAGGTCGATGTGCGGGTGATCGCAGCCTCCAACCGCGATCTCGAAAAGGCGGTGCGCGATGGCCAGTTTCGTCAGGATCTTTATTACCGGTTGGCCATTATTGCGATCTTTATCCCGCCGCTGCGCGACCGGAAAGAAGACATCATGCCTTTGGTGGACTTCTTCATCGAGCGCTACAACCGCAGATTCAAGAAGGCGGTTCGTGGCATTACCGACGAGACCCGCCGTCTTATCTTCGCTCATAACTGGCCGGGCAATGTTCGCGAGCTGAAGAACACCATCGAGCGTGGCATGATCCTCGAGGAGGAGCCGTTTCTGCGGCCCGTGTATCTGCCGTTTTCTGTGGGCGAATCGGGTGGGCGCACCGTCTTTGAACGAACTTCCGCCGCCGACGGTGGACAGACGTTGCCCAACGGCCGCACCCTCCCGCGGCTTTATATCCCGGAAGGCGGAACGTCGCTCGAGGAAGTCGAGCACTCGATGGTTGAGTTGGCCATGCGCCAAGCCAACGGCAACCAGACTCACGCCGCCAAGTTACTGGACATCAGCCGCGACGCTCTGCGTTACAAGCTAAAGAAATTTGGCTTGATTCGCGGAGATGAGGAAGGCTCGCAGACCATCTCCGCTGACGAGCAGTAAGCGGCGTGCCTGGGGACGCGCGCTCCGGCCCTTTCGTGTTTAGAGGTTTCTCTTCCTACTGCCGTTCGTAGACGGTGACTACGGCGGGCACAAGAACGGCTATACCGTTACAGTAGCCCCCATCGTCTATGATTAAGAAAAGCTTCGTGCCGTTGGTGATCGCCACGTATGCGAGGGGGCATCCCCCATATTGGTATTGCCAACCGCCAACGCCGTTTGAACCAATTGAGATAGCGCCGCTCGGAGATGTAGTTCCCAAACCGCCATACCAACTGTTGTACCCACTCCCAGTAACGGTCCCTCCGGATGAGACGTTAACTACGTCAATCTCGTTGCTGACTGTGTTATCGCCAGGGTCCTCCGTCCCAACGAAGTAGTCCCCGGCCATGCCACCGGTGCTGTACGTTTGGCTTGGCTGGAATTCCGCGAAACCGAAGTCAGCCCTAAGGTCCTCGGTCGGGACGAAGAACGCGGACGTTGGCTCGGTGTTTGCCGTGGGCGTAGCTATGTAGAAGACAGAAGCCCCGACGACCCAGCCAATGGCGGAGAGGGTCGTCCGCCCCGACGTGGCATCAACCACATAAGTTGCGCCACTAACCGGCGATGGTGTAAAAACGGTTGGCGAGAGTTCGTAGTAGTAAGATGTGCCGCTGTAGGTGCCCGAGGTTGGGTCTAAATTCACGAGGGCAAGGAGAACATCGGCGCAGGGAGTGTTTGACGGTGGTTTCTGGAGCAGGTACCAGATGCAGGTGGGGTCTATTCCGGTCGCGTGGATGATGTAGTTGCCGGACAGCGAAGACTCACTGAAGGAACTGGCAGTCACAATGGCCCTGCCGCTGTACATTGGGACGCTGCTCAACGGGTCGGTCCCGATCAAGAAAAATTCGTCCGCGTTGACCATGTAAGCGGTCTGATGGGTGGTTTGTCCCCCAAAAGTGAGTGACATGGTTGCCCGGCCGGTTGTGCTGGAAATGGCATTGATGGTCCCGGTACCGCCAGTGAGTTCGCCCGGACTCGAACCTGCGTCATTCAGGTCCTGGAAGCCATTGCTGATATTTCCGCTGGTGTCCACGGTGAATGAACCGGCACTCGCGAAGTGGCCACCACTGGAATTCACGCCGTCCACTCCAAATGCATAACGTGGCTGAAGCTGGCTAAGTGAGAACGAAGTCGTGTCCTGGAGCCGGAGGACGCCCGAGACGCGTGTTCCAGCACCCGTAGCGTCGTCATACTCGATGATTCGTCCCTTGGAAAAAACACCCGAGCTCAATCCGCCCAAGCTGAAGCGGAATGCGGCGGTCGTACCGTTGGAGAGAGAAAACGCAACGCAGCCCAAATTGCCCGAACTCGTGGGATCTAAGCCCACGGTATAGGAACTGGCACTGATTGTGGCATGCGTTGCGCCAGCGGTCCCCTCGTTGATATCGAAGTCGCCGCCGCTGACAATTCCAGTTCCGCTGGCGTGGAAGCTGGCCGCAATGGCCACCGGCCCATAGGTCGGATACCCGACTCCTTGGAAGCCTTGCAGGACAGCAGCGTACTGGCCGTTCAGCATCGATTCATGGCCGGTTGGCGCGCCGGTGCAAGCAGCCGCGGGTGTGGTGCAGGCGACCTGAACGTTCGTGACATTCGCATAGGCCGTTCCGCTGCCATTGGTCACCACGCAGTTCTGCGTCGGATTGGAAGGCTGCGTAAGAACCGTGACGTTATACGTGCTGCCACCAGCGACGGGCTTGGCGAATGCAAAGGGTCCGTTCGCGCTGATCGACAGGTTGTCGTCGCCATTGTCCTGCAACACCAGCCCCGTGCCCGACAGACCCGAGACCGTGCCGCCGATGGTGTAGGTGACTGTGGTGCAAGTGACCTGGACGTTCGTGACATTCGCATAGGCCGTTCCGCTGCCATTGGTCACCACGCAGTTCTGCGTCGGATTGGAAGGCTGCGTAAGAACCGTGACGTTATACGTGCTGCCACCAGCGACGGGCTTGGCGAATGCAAAGGGTCCGTTCGCGCTGATCGACAGGTTGTCGTCGCCATTGTCCTGCAACACCAGCCCCGTGCCCGAGAGACCCGAGACCGTACCGCCGATGGTGTAGTAGGCAGCGGTGCCAGTGCCAGCGAGTGGAACCAGCAGCGGATTGGGGCTGGCGCTGTTGGTCACCGTGAGCGAGCCGACGATGGATCCGGCGACGGTCGGCGCAAACTGGATCTGGATGGTGCAGTTCTTACCCGCCGCCAGCGTGCCGCCGGTAAGCGAGCAGGTGGTGCCACTGAGCTGGATTCGGAAATCGCCGGAGGGCACGACGCTGCTCAGGGTTACCGCGCTCGTGCTGTTGTTGGTGATCTTGACCGGTTTCGCCGTGCTGGTCGTACCTACCGCCTGTGCCGCGAAGGCCAGCTTAGCGGGGGCCACCGTCAGCGGCGCCAGCGAAGTGCCAGTCAGATTGACCAATTGCGGGCTGTCATTGCCGGTATAGGCGACCGCGGCTGCTCCGAGGATCTTGCCCACAAACACCGGGTTAAACGTGATGCCGAACGTGCACGTACCGCCGGCTTTGAGCGAGGCGGGACAGGTATTGCCGACGATCGCGTAGTCGCTGCTGGCGGAAATCGTGCCCATTGTGACCGCACTGGCACTGGTATTGGTCACCGTGATGGTTTGGGCGGCACTAGTCCCGCCCGCTGCCGTTTTGAATTTGAGACTGGTCTTGCTCAGGGAGATGGGGGCGGTCGGGCCACCCGTCCCACTCGCGGAAAGGCCCACTGCCAGCGGCAGGCCGCTCGGTGCATTGTCGGTAATAATGATGGCGCCGTCGTCGGTGGGCGATGTGGGCTGGACCTGCACGCTCACCGTGCAATGTTTCTTTGAGGCGATTGCCGCCGTCAAACAGGTTCCGGTATTGATCACGTAGTCACTGCTTGCCATGATGGCCGTAACGTTGATGGAGCTGGCAGTGTTGTTCGTGATCTTGAAGGTCTTCGCTGCGCTGAGCGTCCCGATCGGCACCGCGCCAAAACTGAGGCTTGTCGGCGCGGTTGCCACCGGCGCACCGCCGGTTCCGGTGAGGCCAACAAATGCCAGCAGGTTTTTGCTGTTGTCAAATATGCTCGCCGCGCCCGAAATGGCTCCGGTCAGTGTCGGCGCAAAAGAAATCTTCGCCGTGCAGGAACCGCCCCCGGAGATACTGCCGCCGCAGTTGTCGGTCTCGGTGAAGTCGCCGCTCATCACAATATTGACGGCTTGAGCCGACGCGCCGCTATTGGTGATCGTCACTGCCTTGGAGGCGCTCGTCGTCCCGACGATCTGTTTCGCGAAAGCCAGGCTGGCCGGTGAAACGGTGATGTTCTGCGCCCACGAGTTCAGGCTGGCGGTCACGAACAAAGCCGAAAGCAACAGGACTCTGTGGAACTGTTTGGAGAAGGAGGATGCAGAAGTGTTTGCCGCTAAACGGAAGGTGCGCATAGGGTCGCTCCTGGGAAAGAGCAAAAGATTCTTGCTTTGCTATCTTCCGCGAAACTCGGAGGAGGGACAGGGAGTCCGCGAACAATCACTTACAAAATCGGCTGCATTATACAGAGTGAACCCGAAGAATGCAAGCCGCAGCCGCAGTTCCTCCCGAATCACGGCAGACTCGGAGCGCTGCTAACTCTAGAATACATAGCTATGAGATATATTGTGCTATATCTTGTAGATACTACCGAAGCCGAAGTTTGCGCATTATGTTTCACGTGAAACACTTTGGGCGACAACAAAGGACTCGGCAGAAGTTTTTCAACGCCCAATGAAGTCGCGTCCCGGTACGAACCGCACTTACTCCACGGAATTCGAGAGATTCCTCACGCCGACTTGGTACCGGGAATCGTCTTTTCGGCGGTTTGCAGGTGGAACAGCCTCAGCAACGCCGTGGTCATCTGTTCCTGCTCCACCTTCTCTGGAAGGCCCTTGAGTTCGCGGGCCAGGGAGCCTGCGATCCGCTGCGTCATGCGCGACATCATGGCGTTTAGCATTTCGTCCTGGTCTTTGGAGAACGGTCCGCTCTCCAGCCGGAAGGAATCCAGTTCTTGCCGGCAAATTTCTTCCAGGCGCAGGCGCAGCGCCACGATGGCCGGCACGACGCGCTCCGCCAGCAGCTTGCCCCGGAAGCCTCGCGCCTCGGCGTGCAGAATCTTGTGTGCCTCGGCGGCGGCAGCCTCACGCTCGCCCGCATTGTGGTCGGCCACGTTTTCCAGGTCGTCAAGGTCATAGAGGAAAACGCCCTTGACGTTGCGCACCGCGGGGTCAACGTCGCGGGGCATCGCGAGATCCGCGATCACTAGTGGCCGATCGTTGTCCTTGCGCCCGCGAACCATGAACTCAGTTTCCTCGCGGCTGAGGATCGTGTGCGGACAGGAAGTCGAGCTGATGATGATGTCGGCATCCGCCATGTGTTGCCAGCGCTCCTCAAACGGGATCGCAAGCCCACCGAGCTTCGCCGCCAGCTCCACCGCGCGCTCCAGGCTGCGGTTGACGACGCTCACGCGGACGGAACCGGCGCCCTGTTTGAGCAACTCACGGGCTGAGAGCTCACTCATTTCGCCCGCGCCCAGCAGGGTCACTTTCTTGTTTTCCAACGTACCGAAGATCTGGCGCGCGAGTTCCACGGCGGCATAAGGAATCGAAACCGCCGCGTTACCGATGGCCGTCTCACTGCGCACGCGCTCCGAGACTGTGAGCGCCTTCTGCAATACAGCATCGAGGAACCGCCCCGTTGCCCCCACCTTCTGCGCCTGTTTCCAAGCCTCTCTTACCTGGGAAACGACCTGGGGCTCGCCGACCACCATGGAGTCGAGCCGGGATGCAACCCGGAAGATATGCAGTAGCGCCCCTTCATCCAACAAGCGGTAGAAGTGCTTCCACTCGCACAGCTTGAGTCCATATTCGGAGCCGAGCAGCCGCATCACCGAGTTGGCGGCCAGGGTTACATCGTTAGCCCACAGCCAAAACTCGGTGCGGTTGCACGTGGCCATGACAATGACTTCTTCGATGCCTTCCGCCCTTGACAACTCCACCAGGGCTTCATAGCGCCGGTTCTCACTGATCCAGAAACGCTCCCGCACTGCCACCGGGGCTGTGCGATAGTTCAGGCCAACCGCCATGAGAGTGGGTTCCAAGTCTTCTCCCGCGGACCACCCCCTATGAAAAGCACCTGGCGTGCCAAAGCCGGATCCTCGCGCGAACGATGAACCGCTTTTGTTTCAGTTAGTTAGCGCAGTCCGGACGAGTGGGGAAGTTGGACCTTATAACGCTGACTGCGGGATATGACGCTGGGTTCGTGTCTTTTGGCTCCCTGGAAGACTCTTTCACCACAGGAGGCACAGAGGCGCGGAGGAAAGCTTCTTGGAACTGCTCGGGGTCAAGCTTGGGTTCATCCTGTGTTATCGGGCCGCTCAGTTGCACCATGTGCCCAGGCGGAGCTATCGGGCCGCAGCCGCAGCGAGAGGCTTTATGGCCTTAAGTTCCTTGGCATACTTCTCCTTGACCTTATGAAGAGCTAAGGCATCTTGCAAATTCAGCCAAAACTGCGCGGAAGTTCCAAAGTACTTAGCCAGACGAGCGGCCATCTCGGGAGTAACTCCCCGCTTCTCCCTAACAATGTCGTTGATGGTGGGAGGAGATACGCGCAGCTCCACCGCCAACCTGTAAGCGGAGATGCCCATCGGCTCCAGAAACTCCTCTCGAAGAATTTCTCCCGGATGTACTGCCCACCCCGCCTGACCCTCATTCTTGATACTCACAGTTGCGCTCCTATACGGGTCATCCGACCCTGATGTGCTGCCCATTCGATTCAGTGGTAATCCGTTATCTCTACGTCGTAGGCATCGCCATCCCGCCACGCGAAGCACACGCGAAATTGGTCGTTGATGGCAATACTGTGCTGACCTTCCCGGTCACGGTGCAGCTCTTCCAGTCTGTTGCCGGGAGGAATTCGCAAATCTTCCATTCTCACGGCTGAGTTGAGCATGGCCAGTTTCTTCTTGGACGCCTTTCGCAGATTCGCCGGGGGCATCCCTTGGCTCTTACCCGTGTCCCAGAACTCTTTCGTGCCTTTATCCGCGAAAGTCTTAATCACGTAAAGAGTTTAACGAGTGTCGTTAATAATGTCAAGCATTAAACCGGGACGGATTGTCCAAGGAGTTGGCAGCTTATGGGCGCCGAATGCCTGCAATGGCCAGGGCACAATGATTGCTTTCGCCTGGGTCATTTCTGTGCCGCTGGGTCTCCGTGGGAAAGGTTTTCGACGCCAGGAAGCACACTCTCTAGCGGGCGACCTCCGCCGGCGTAGTGTCCTTCTCCTTTTTCAAACCCTTCGCCTGCGGTTGGTAAACGCAGAACGGCTCCTCATCGAGATAGTTGCCGGTGGCAGCGAAAGCGCGCGCCCGGCAACCCATACAAATATTGCGGAACTCGCAGCAGCCGCACTTTCCCTCCAGGTTGCTGGTATCGCGCAGTTGATTGAACACCACCGAGTTCTCCCAGATCTCGGCGAACGGCTGCTTATTCAGATCCCCTGCCAGGGCCGGTAAGTATCCACAGGGATAGACCTCGCCCTGATGAGAGATGAAACACACCGCGGTTCCGGCCAGGCAGCCCTTGGTCATGGCGTTCATGTCGGAAGGATGAGTTCCAGGATGTCCCACGGGTTGTCCGACACTCGTCGGTCCCGCCCCGTGAGCCTTCAGCTCGATGCCGGTCGAGCCGGGCATCGCCATCTCCGTGGGGCCGATACTTCTTCCCGTACTCTGCGAATCCGGCGCCGCCGCAAGTACTGGCTGTGCCGCCTGAGCGGCCGCAGCCGCCGAACGGTGCTCCGCTGCTCGCCGTTGGCGAACCACGCGGAAGTAGTGTGGCGCGCAGGTCGCCTTCATCTCGATGCCGCCTTCGAGCGAGCGATCGTAGAACCAGCTCAGCATCCGCTCGTACTCTTCCGGCGGAACCATCTGTTCGGTGGCGATATCCACGCCGCAACCTACCGGCACCAACAGGAATGTGTGCAGCGCGTCGGCTCCCAGCGACTTCGCCAGTTCCAGCACCTGCGGAAGCTGATGGGCATTGTGGCGGGCGATGGTGGTGTTGATCTGCACCGACATGCCCAGATTTTTCAGATTGCGAAAACCGGCAATGGCGGCATCGAATGCGCCGGGAATGCCGCGGAAAGTATCGTGGGTGAGCGCATCGGCGCCGTCCAGGCTAATGGCAACGCGCTGCACGCCGCTATCGACGATCATGCGTGCAACGTGCTTGGTAACCAGCGTGCCATTCGTGGCCAGCGCCACGCGCAGACCCTTGTCCGTGCCATAACGCGCCAACTGGAAAACATCTGAACGGAAGAGCGGTTCGCCACCACTAAGCACCAGGATGGGAGTGGACACCGCGGCAATCTGATCGATGATATCGCGAGCCGCAACGGTCGAGAGGTCGGATGGAGAACTCAGCTCCGTAGCGCTGGCCCGGCAATGGATGCAGCGCAGATTGCACCCTTTCGTTAACTCCCAGAAAATCAATCGTGGCTTGCTTTGAGTTGCTGGATTGGAATGCTGCCCACTGCCGTTTGCCGGAGCCATGTGCGGTTTCCCTCCACTTGAACCGGGTTTCTTTCACCCCACCCTGGGGGCAACCATAGAAGAGAACGAACCGCCCAGCGGTGACTATCATCACTCGGAATTGTGATCCCGGTCACGAGACGTAAATCTTTTTGAATGTGCGGCATTGGGGCGGAATCGACTTTTTCACGCCGGTCGCAGGCATGCCATCCCGCCTGCGCCAATCGAGGCCACGGGCGCCGCTAGTTGTGGTTTGCGATCTCGCGCAACGCCGCCGTGTTGCGAATCACCAGCGTCGAGCCCTTCGACTGCAGGATCTGACGCTTCTTCATCTCAGCAAACAGCCGGGTAACCGTCTCTCTGGAAGTTCCGATCATCTGCGCGATTTCCTCGTGGGTGAGTCGAAGCTTCAACCGGGGCTCCGATTTGGGGCCATCTCCGTTCTTGAAACTCCATTCCAGAAGCAACTTGGCCAGTTTCTCGGCGGCGGAGTGCGACAGTCCCAGCGAACCCGCTTCCTTACATGCATTGTGATACTTTTCGCTTAACTGCTCGGCCACTTTGAAGCAGGCCTCCACATCATCCCTCAGAAACCGAAGAAAATCGTCGCGCTTGACGAAATTGACCTGGCAGGGATCGATCGTCTCCGCCGTCATTTCATAAGCTTTGCCGGAGATCGTCGCCGCCAACCCCAGCACCTCCCCGGGCTCGGCAAGTTTCACAATTACCGTCCTGCCGCTAGGAGAGTTAATGGAAAGCTTTACACAGCCTTTGCATAGCACAAAGATGCCGCGTGGCATCTGACCTTCTACAAACAGCACGGCTCCCTGAGGATACGCGGTCGCGTACTTGATATCTTCAAAAGTTTGCAGCGCGGTAGGAGGCAAATCGCAGAAGATACGATCCACGCGCAGCTTGCATGTAATGCAGCTTTCTACAATCTCCATTCCGTATGGCGAAAGCATGAACCAGCCTCCTGTGGCAACCTCAGTATGGCAACTTCGGGTCCGGCTCGCTTGCGTGGTTTGCATCTTGCGCAGTCCACGAGCCAATTGAGCGGGCCTCGTCTGAGGTCAGTCTCCGTCCGCATGGAACGCTTGGCTGTGCTGCCAGACACATGCCATTGTGACGTTGCTCACATGGCGTTGGCCCCCCTCGGTTTCGGTCGCGATTCCGAGCCAATCGCAGCACAACCTGTGGAGGATTTGGATGGGGGTGCTTCCCCGCATAGCGCTGAAACACTGAGGCAGCGGAAGTGAACGTCGCTTCGGATCGCGCCTGCGCTGCTTAGACTTCCGCCCTCGCCGCGCGCGTCATCAGCTCTCCGATGGCCTGCTGCGGCGACTTGTCGTTTTCGAGGATGGCGAACATCTGTTCGGTGATCGGCATCTCAACATTTTTCTTGCGCGCTAAACCAACCGCGGCTTTGGTGGTGAAAACTCCTTCAGCGACTGCTCCGCGCATGCCGGCGATGATGTCGGGCAGTTTGCGGCCTTTGCCCAGTTCAACGCCGACGCTGCGGTTGCGCGAGAGATCTCCGGTGCAGGTCAGAACCAGATCGCCCAGTCCGGCGAGTCCAGCCATGGTGTCGAGGCGGCCGCCGCAGGCCACAACCAGGCGCGCCATTTCGGCGAGTCCGCGGGTGATCAGCGCCGCGACAGAATTGTGGCCCAGGCCGAGGCCATCGCAGACGCCGGCGGCAATAGCGATGATGTTCTTCAGCGCGCCGCCTAACTCCACTCCAATCACGTCGTCGTTGGTATAGACGCGAAAGCGGGAATCGTTGAACGCCAGTTGCACGGCGCGCGTCACCTCTCCGTCGACGGACGCCACAGTCACAGCCGTCGGATCGCCGCGCGCCACCTCCTTGGCAAACGACGGGCCGCTGAGCGCCGCCACGCGAGCAGTGAACTTACGGCGGCGCAAGACATCGCCAATCACTTCCGTCATGCGCAGCAGAGTCCCATCTTCGAGTCCCTTGGTGCAACTGACGAAAAGCATCTCCGGCTGGAGCGCCGGCGCCATGCGTTCGAATAGCGCTCGACAATGCTGCGAGGGCATAACGCTGACGACGATCTCCGCGGCCTCGAGCGCGGTGTTCAAGTCGCTGGTCGCCGCAATCGATTCTGGCACGATGAAGCCCGGCAGAAAGCGTTCGTTGATTCGGCTTCTTGCAATGCTCTCCACAACTTCCGGTTCGTTGGCCCAGAGCCGGACATTGTGCCGGACATCGGGCCGGGCATCGTGCGTCCCTCTACGTCCCAGGACGATTGCCAGTCCGGTGCCCCAGGCGCCTGCGCCGATGATGGCAATGCGGCTCATGGGCGGGTTGCTCCTAACGTTCCTGACTTTGTTTCTATCTCGGTTCCTGACTTTGTTCCTAACTTACTCCCTGACTTACTCCCTAACTTTAGTTCCGTTCCGGCGGCGAGACGGCCGATGTTTTGCCCGTGTCTCCAGATGACGAGCGCCGAATCCAAGGCGATAAAGATCAGTTGCCGCGAGTCCACGTATTCGCGGAGGGCCCACGCCAGCAGCGGGAAAGCCGCCGCCACAGCGACGGACCCAAGCGAAACGTAGCGGAAAGCGACGGCGACAACCAAAAACAGGACCACCAGGCACAAAATGGATTTCGGCGTGAGCAATATAAAAGCTCCGAGGCTGGTAGCGACGCCCTTGCCGCCGCGGAACTTGAGCCACACGGGGAACAGATGGCCTAGCACGGCGAAGAACGCCGCCGTGGTCATGATGAGCTGTTGATGCGGTCCGCCGAACAGCACCCGCGCCACCAGAACCGCAGCCAGGCCTTTGGCGGCGTCGAGAACCAGAGTTGCGATCCCGAGCGCAGGCGACGTGCGGGCCACGTTGGTCGCGCCAATGTTGCCGCTGCCGCTGGCGCGCACATCCTCCCCTTTGAAAATCCCAACCAGCAGGTAGCCAAACGGGACGGATCCCAGCAGGTAGCCGACGGCGGCGCTGATGAGGTAAGGATTCATGTCCATCTATCTATGGCCGCAGTCCTGGCTCGCCCCCTACTCGTCGTAACATTTTTCCTCGTCCGTCATTCCATGAAGAGCGAAACTGCGCATCTCTACGGGGCAACTGTTATGTTAACCGTGTTTGATTTCACCACTACGCCTCCAAGCTCCTTCGGTTCTGTCCAAGCTACTTGGACAGAGTACCCGCCCGGTCGCGACATGTCGCTGAACATGCTTACTGAAATCGTGCCCGTCGTGGACTCATTTGGCTTCAGTTGGACGGATCCGTGTGCTCCGGTTGGACTGTGCGCACAATCTGATTTGGACTTGACGTCCGTATCTGGCGCCAGATTGCCAGCGCTATCACGAACTTCCACCGTGTAGTCGCAAAGCGGGCTCCTGAACTCGATCCAGACAACGCGATTCGAGTTATTCGTGAAGGTGACATGTACGTACACATCCTCCCCGCTCCTTACCAGCGAATGCGCCGCCGCGGCATTGAGCGAGAGCACCGCTTTCGACGACTGCGCCGTTCCTGCTGTCACCAAAAGCACAGCAATCCCCAGACAAACACCCAGGCCAATGGCCTTCATAGTTCCTCCTAATCTTAAGTTTAGCCACGTTCGAGCGGTTTTAGCGCGAAGCACTCCAGCTTCGTGTACTTGGATCCTCCCGGTGAAAGCTGGCTCTGATAGAGAATAAACTCGCGGGCCGTCATGGCGCCGAAATCAATCTCACCCATCGCGCCAAGCCGCTTTTCGAGGACCGCGAAAATTGAATTGGGACCGTCGCCCTTGCGCCATTTCGGCGAGCCCGATCTGCCTCCGCCGCGCGCCAGAGTTAGATGCGGACTGTAAGTCCGGTCCTCACGCGGAATGCCGAGTTCGGCGACGGCTATATTGATCCTCTCGGCCAGCTCGGCCAGTTGCGGTCCGGCGTTGATTCCGATCCAGAATACGCGCGGAGCCTTTGCCGTAGGGAAGAATCCGTATCCGCCGAAGCGAATGTCGAACTCGCCGCTTTCAACCCGCCGCAACTGTTCGGCGATGGCCGCGACTTGCTCCGGCGTTTGTTCTCCGATGAACTTCAACGTAATGTGCAGCGACTCCGGATGCACCCAGCGTGCCTCGGGCGCGAAGCCTTGCACGCCTTCCAAGAAGCGCGAAATACGCGCGCGGACTTCATGGTCGAGATCGATACCGATGAATATTCGCATGACTTATAACAGCGCCCGGCGGATCATCTCCAGCGCCTGCTGGGTTGCAAACTGGCGGATGCGCTGGCGGTCGCCGGGAAAATTACGTTCAACCACCTGCGTGCCTTCTTCTCCCGCGAGCGCGATGTAGACCAGGCCCACGGGCTTCTGTTCAGTTCCGCCCGTCGGCCCGGCGACTCCGGTGATGCCGACGCCGTAGCTCGCGAGGCAGCGCCGCCGGATGCCCTCGGCCATCGCCGCCGCCACTTCGCGGCTGACAGCTCCATGCCGGTCGATCAATGCCTTAGGAACATTCGCAAATTGCGTCTTCAATTCGTTCGAGTAAACTATGGCGCCGCCGAGAAAATAGCGCGAGCTGCCGCTCAGCGAAGTGATGCGCTCGGCCAGCAGGCCGCCGGTACAAGATTCGGCCACGGCCAGCGTCATGCCGCGCATTTGCAGCAGGTAGCTGACGATCTGCTCGATGGTTTCACCTTTGCGCGAAAAAATGGCGTCGCCGAGTTCATCCTCGATCTTCGCGGCGAGCTCTTCGACGCGCGCCTCGGCATCCGCTGGCGAATCTTTCCGGCAGCGCAGGTGGAGTTGAATCTCGCCCCCGCCCGCGAGGATGGTGGTCTCAACGTCGGCATAAGTTTTATGGATGGGCGCGACCCGCGCGTCCACTTGCGATTCCGGCATCATCGCCATTTTGAGCGTGCGCGTGGCAATGTGCTGGGGCGCGATCCGGGCGCGCAGTCGCGGCATGCATTCCGTTTCAAAAAGCGCCTTCATTTCATACGGAGGGCCGGGGAGCAGCATCAGCAACCGTTCCTGGCCGTCATACTTTCCGCCGATCCACTGGCCGGGCGCGGTGCCGAGCAGATTCGGCAACATCGTCGCGCTGGTCAGAATGTCGGCCTGCTTGGCATTGTTGGCCGCCATCTTCATGCCGCGCTTGGCGAAGCGCTCTTCGAGCTTCGCGATGATTTCGGGATCGCGTTGCAGTTTCAAACCCAGCGCGTCGGCCACGGCTTCGCGCGTCAGGTCGTCTTCAGTGGGGCCGAGGCCGCCGGTGAAAATGATGATGTCCGAACGCCGCATGGCGAGTTTGGCGGCCGCGGTCAGCCCTTCACGGTCATCGCCCACAATGCACTTGAAGCGCACCTCAACGCCCAGTTCATTCAGTTTTTCCGTGAGGTAGAGCGAGTTGGTGTCCTGGCGATAAGGAGTGAGCAACTCAGACCCCACGGCAATGATCTCGGCGTTCACGGGTAAGAGTGTAAATGAAATACTCAGTACCCAGTCGCCAGTACTCAGTTCCCAGCAGAGTGCGCTGGGTACTGGGTACTAGGTACTGACGACTGGCTGCTGTTGCGTCATGCAGTGCAGGGCGCCGAATCCCCACATCAGATCGCCGGAGTAGATCGGCACGATCTCGCGCGTCGGGAAAACTTCCGCCAGCGCGTTGAGCGCAATGCGGTCGTTGGGATCGTTGAAAACCGGCGCCAGCACCGCGCCATTCGCGATATAAAAATTGGCGTAGCTGGCAGGCAACTGGCGGCCTTCGAACACGACCGGACGCGGCATGGGAATTTCGACGATCTCGAGTTTCTGTCCATCGGGAGTGCGGGCGTTTCTCAGGCGGCCCAGGTTCTCGTGCAGGGCCATGTGGTTTTCGCTCCGCTCATTCGGCTCGACCATCGTGACCACGGTATTGGGAGCGACGAAGCGCGTGATGTCGTCGATATGGCCGTGAGTGTCGTCGCCGGCGATGCCGCTATCGAGCCAGATGACGGACTGCGCGCCAAAATAATCGGCGAACAGTTGCTCATACGCCGCGCGGTCCATGGGCGGGTTGCGTTGCTGCGTCGTGGAGAGCAGGCATTCTTCAGTGGTGACGAGAGTGCCGCAGCCGTTGACGTCGACCGATCCGCCTTCCAGCACGACGCGGTGCTTTTCATTGCTCGGATCCACAAAAAAAGGCTCAACAACACGCGCGTCGGCGGCCTTCGCCATACGCTCTCCAACTTTTTGGTCGAAATTGTAATTCGGATACTTGGCCCAGGCGTTGAATTGAAAGTGCAGGGCGAGCAGCCCGGAGTCCGCATGATGAGGATCAGCGGGCGGCGTCAGGAAAATGCAGCCCGAGTCGCGCGTCCACACGCGATCGGTGCGCCAGCGGTGAAAGCGCACATTGTCGGAAGGAGTGTCGGCAAGACTGTCGGAAAGCACGCCCACTTTTTCCAGCACCGCGCGCGCGCGCTTTTCCCAACTCGTGTCGTTGACGATCAGATCCACACGCTCATGCCGCGCCAGGTTGCGGATGACCTCGGCATAGACCCATGCGACCGGTTCAAACTTGCCGGGCCAGTCGCCGCGAAAATGCGGCCAGGCCAGCCATGTAGATTCATGCGGCTCCCACTCGGCGGGCATGCGGTAGCCCTGTGCGGCGGGAAGAAGTTTGCGTTTTATCACGCTCGTGGACCCTCATCCTTCTTGCTTTTCCTGTTGCGCAGCAGGCCGATTATTAGCAACGCTAACCCCAGGAAGAAACCGGCCTTGAATCCGTCGACAGCCAGCGCCAAGGGCAAAGTCATCGAGTGGCCTGACGTAAGCAGTTTAGCCAACTGCGTAGGCACGACTATGCCCAGCAACATTAGCAGCAGGCCGAGGGGAACCAATTTGGAACCCGGGCGGTCGGTGGAAGTCACTCAGTGCTCCTTGTCAATCAACCGATTTACCATCGGCGCGTAGGCATCGATACGGCGGTCGCGCAAGAACGGCCAGTTGCGGCGAATGTCCTCCAGATGATGCAAGTCCACTTCGCCGAGCAGAATTTCTTCTTTATCGGGGGAAGCTTCGGCGAGCACGCGGCCGAAGGGATCGCAGAAGAATGATCCTCCCCAGAATTCGAGCCCTTTGCCGGGCGCGGAATTGCCGCGAATGTCGCCGGTCTCGAAGCCAACGCGATTCACCACGCCGACATAAACGCCGTTCGCAATGGCATGCGCCCGCTGGATGGTGCGCCAGGCATCGTGTTGCGCCTCGCCGAATTCCGCCTTCTCCGCCGGATGCCATCCGATGGCCGTGGGATAAAACAGAATGCTCGCTCCTTGCAAAGCCGTGAGCCGCGCGGCTTCGGGATACCACTGATCCCAGCAGACGAGCGTGCCCAGCTTTCCAGCGGAAGTGTCAAAGACCTTGAAGCCGAGATCGCCGGGAGCGAAATAAAATTTTTCGTAGTATAGCGGATCGTCGGGAATGTGCATCTTGCGGTAGATGCCGCCGAGCGTTCCATCCGAATCGAAGATCGCAGCCGTGTTGTGATAGAGGCCGGGCGCGCGCTTCTCGAAGAGCGACGCGATCAGCACGACTTTATTCTGAAGGGCAGCGGCGGCGAGCTTCTCCGTGACTGGGCCGGGGATCGCTTCAGCGAGATCGAACAGGGCAGCGTCTTCGCGCTGGCAGAAATACTGAGTCTGGAAGAGCTCGGGCAGGCAGACCACGTCGGCGCCTTTGCGTGCTGCCTCCGCAACGCGGTCGAGCGCCTTGGCCAGATTGCCGGCAGGCTCGGGCCCGCACGACATCTGAATTAAGGCGACGGTGAATTGATCTCGCACTTGTTCTCCACCTAGGGATTCATTCCGCGCCTATGCAAACGGGCCGCGGTTTCATGGCGCGAAGAACTGGCCCTTAGGATACCAAAACGAGCAACTGTCGTTGCGGATAGAATTATGCGAATGGGAATCGTCAAGACGGCTTTTTTTCTGTTCACATCAGGGCTATTCCTCATCGCCCAGAATACGCACATAGAAGTCGATCGGGTCGTCGTCTACAAGCAACAACGCAAGCTGGTACTTCTGTCGAGAGGAAAGGAAGTGCGGTCATACAAGATCGCGCTCGGTGGCCAGCCTGTTGGGCCAAAGACTCGCCAAGGAGATCACCGGACTCCCGAGGGGGCTTATGTACTCGATGGACGAAACCCTAACAGCCATTTCTATAAAGCTTTTCACATCTCCTATCCGAACTCGAAAAACGTCACGGCCGCCAAGAAACTCGGGGTCAGTCCCGGAGGCGATATCATGCTGCACGGGCTTCCGAAGGAGTATGCGTGGGTACGGAAAGCGCACGCTCTGCATGACTGGACAGACGGTTGCATTGCTGTCTCAAACGAAGAAATGGACGAACTCTGGAACCTGGTTCGCGTCGGTACTCCGATGGACATCAGGCCGTGAGGCGGAGCTCTGCTGACTTTCGCAGCGTGTTTCGCCCCGTTCACGCGAACTTCTAGTACATTGGTTCTTCATCAAAACGCATTCCTACTTCGGAGGATTTGTCCTTGAAGCCCAAAAACAGTTTGAAGCACGATCATCACGAAGGCGCGGGCATCGACCGCAAGCTGCACGACCCGGTGGCTGACCGTCTGATTCCGCTCGAGCCGCTCGATCTCGGGAAGATTCGATCCATTGACGGCCTGGTGCGCGCGATGTCCAAAACGGCGTTTACGGGCCGCCAGCTCGGCGAAGCCGCCGACGTGCTGGAGGCCATGGCGCGCGACCAAGACTGCTTCGTCGTCATGACGCTAGCGGGCGCGATGACCGTGGCCAAGCAAGGCTTGGTGATTGCCGAGTTGATCGATCGCGGCATCGTGAATGCGATTGTCTCCACCGGCGCGCTAATGGCGCATGGGCTGGTCGAAGCAACCGGGCGCGCGCATTTCCGCCACAATCCCGATCTCAGCGACGAGGAACTTTACGAGGCCGGATACAACCGCGTCTACGACACGCTCGAACCCGAGCAGAATCTCGACGACGTGGAGCGCGTGATGGCCGCGGTGTTCGGCGGCTGGGACCCGGACGAGACGATGTGCTCGTATAAGTTAAACCGCGCCATTGGGGCGCATCTCGCCAAGCGTGCCAAAGGACAACGCGGCATTCTGAAGTCTGCTTACGAAAAAAATGTTCCCGTATTTGTGCCCGCATTCTCCGATTCCGAACTCGGCCTCGATTTCGCGTTGACCAACCGCGAGCGCGACAAGCAAGCGAAGGCACGCTTCCGCTTCGATCCCTTCGAAGACCTGGAATATTTTGCCGCGACCCTGCTGAGTCAGAAGCGGCTGGGAATCTTCACCGTCGGCGGCGGCGTTCCGCGCAACTGGTCGCAGCAGTTTGGGCCGTTCATCGAATTGCGCCATCGCCGGGGCGGGGAAGACCTGCCGCTGAAGCGCTATCACTATGGACTGCGCATCTGCCCGGAGCCGGTCTACTGGGGCGGGCTTTCGGGCAGTCCCTACAGCGAGGCGGTTTCGTGGGGCAAGTTTGTCCCTCCGGCTGAAGGCGGAAAGTTTGGGGAAGTTTTTGTGGATGCTACCGTAGGTCTGCCGTTGATCGTGGCCGCCGTCCTAGAGCGGCTGAAGAAGAAGCCGGCGGCGAAAAAGACTATTGTCAAACCGTAGAGACGCGGCTTGCCGCGACTCGGGTGCGATTAATTCATGGCTATTCCGGTTGACCAGAGCCCAGTCTGGCGGTAGTTTGAGGAGAGAACGGATTGAGAGGGACCAGGTCATGACCATCGAAATCAACCGTCCGGAGATCGAGGCGCTCATTCAGCAGCGGCTGCACAGCGGCGCGTTCGAGAGCGTGGAAGACGTGCTCTTCGATGCCCTGGAAATGCAAAGTGAGCGCGAGGCCTGGCTTCTGGAAAATAAAGAGGTCATCAACGCCAAGATCGAGCGCGGACTGGCCCAACTCGATCAAGGCGAAGGCATACCGGGAGACCGGTTGCGCGGGCGTCTGGAAGCCGATAAAGCGGCGTGGCTCCGGGAACACTCAGGCTCGTGAAACCCTACCTCGTCGCGCCGGAAGCCAAAGACGATCTCCGGCAGATTTGGCGTTATCTGCTCGAAGAAGCGGGTCTGGCAATCGCCAACCGGATTCAAGGCGAACTGGTGGATGCCTTCGAGGGCCTGGCCGATGTTCCCGGCAAAGGCCATAAACGTCACGACCTCACCAGCCGGGATGTGCTGTTCTTCAGCGTGTATCAGTACATGATCGTTTACCGGCGAGCGGAGTTGGTGGAGATCGTCGCCGTCCTGCACGGCAAACGCGACGTAAAGCGGCTCCTCAAAGCCCGTATGCCATTATGACCCACGCGAAGAAAGATGAGAGCATTAGCATCCGGCCGAAAAGAGTCTCCCCTGACCAAGCCCATCGACATCGACGGCTGGGATTCACTTCAGTATCCGGCTTCCCGTCCGTGGCGGACGGCCAGTATCACGATCTGTCTTCCGTCGTAGTGATACAGGGCGACATAGGCGCCGCTGCCGAATTCAATCACCCACTCGCGGAACTCCAGCGGCATTTCTTCAACCGGGCGGCCAATTTCCGGGTGCTTGCCGAGCGCTTTGACGCCCTGCCGGATCGCCTTGACGGCAGGCTTGGCTGCGTCCCGGCTCTTGGGAGCTAAGAACGCATGGAGACGGGCCACGTCCAGCAGGGCGGGTTGAGACCACCTCAGCCGTGGCATTTTGGAGGAGCAGCGTCCTTACCAGCTTCGAGTTTCGCCAGCCATGCGTCGGCTTCCTCGGCGGTCGCGTGCAGGCCTGTTGTCTGGTAGTGGATCCAGGCGGCTAGAGCGTCCTGCCGGAATTGTTCACGCTTCTCTTCGCGCTCCACGTACTGCTCGATCGCTTCGCGCATGACCCAGTGCGGCGAACGGCGGCGTGCCGAGGCGAGCCGCTGCAGGCGCTCTTTTGTCTTGACATCGAGCTTCAAGCTGGTGGTAGAGGGCATCGCCATCGCGGGTGCTCCAAGGTGTTACCTGGTAATACTATAGCGCCACCGCGATGAAAATTGTAGTAGTACGACAAACGATCTCAATCCCAGGCGCAATCAGTCAAAGATCAGCACGGCCGAGGCGATCACCGTAGTCCACAGCCCGCGCTTATCACCCACTGCCGACTGCGTCACGTTCGCGGTGCGGACGATTTTGTTGGAGATGCGATAGATCTCTTTTTTCTCGTCCCATGACCGGTCGGAATCGAACTCCACGTTCAGAGTGGTGGCCAGCATTTCGGCGGCAAGTTCTTCGGCGTAATCTCCGGCGGAGTCTTCGGTTTCGCCGAACGAGTGGTGCTCGCTCAGATATCCGTAGGTAGTGCGATCGGCAGGGATGGCGACGCCAATCGAAGAGGCCAGCAGGCGGTGCGGCTCGTGGGTGGAATTCTCGGCAACCACCGCAAATACGACTTCCCCGGGGTGCAGATATGTGAGTCCCTGCGAGCGTGGGATCAGCTTGCAGTTGGGCGGAAAGATGGAAGAGACACGTACCAGGTTTTGCGCCGCGATGCCGGCGTCGCGCAAGGCGAGTTCGAAAGAGGTTAAGCGTTCCCGATGTTTTCCCACACCTTTGGTGAAGAAGATCTTCTTGGGGACCATGTCCTTGCCCAATTCAGTTTCCTCCAGGAAATTTTGAACTGATCTGAGAAGGGCAAATCTAACACAGCGATTTGTGAAGAGTGTACGAAAAAAACAAGAAGACCCAACTTTATCCCACAACCGCACGCTTGGCGGCTACGGGTGCTTGTGCCGGTGGCCAGGAGACGGCAACCGCTTCGCGCCGGGAAACAGTCCGCCCGCAGCGCTCAAGCTGCGTGAGTACGGGCTTTGCCCGCCGCCAGCGGGATGATTGCCGGTTTCACCAAATCGCGGAAATCGGCAAATCCCATGCGCACCAGTTCGCGGTGCGAACCCGCGTTGAAGGCGATTTCCTTGTCCAGGGCCAGAGTCTGGTCCACGAAAACATCCATGCCGTAGAGATTGCCGAAGGGTGGCATGGACCCGGTTTCGCAGTCGGCGAATCGGCCGCGAAATTCCTCCTCGCTGGCCAGTTCCACCGAGTCTACCCCCAGATATTTCTTCAGCCGGTACAAATCCACGCGGAACGAAGCCGGCACCACCGCCATGGCCAGACGTCCATCCACCATGACCATGACAGTTTTCGCCAGCTCTTTTCCGGGCGTGTGCGTGAGGGCGGCAATCCCCTGGACCGTGTAGGCCACCGAGTGCGAGATCACCATGTATTGAATGCGGTTACGATCCAGGAATTCCCGAAGCATGGAAAGAGGCACAGACACCTCCCGTCCGAACCGCAAGCCGTAGCGCTTCTGAAGGACTGCCGAAGCATGCTCTGCGGATCGGCGCCGATTCAATTATGCGCTTCTCAGTGGCCGTGAAGGTAGTGAAATCTCGCGGTCGGCTGGAGGCTGATTCAAAAAGGGAAGAAAACGCGGGGCGAGAACTCCGGGGAGCGATCGAAGAATGTTCACTTTTGGCCACGAAACGCCGGGAAGAAACGCTGTCAGGGAACAGCGAATCTTACGCGGCTTCTTTCGTAACCAAGGAGTGCACGGCCTCTATGGGCTGCGATCTCACGATCCTCATTTCGCGCCAGTCGTAGCGAAATTCCTTGCCGCAATCCAGGCACGCAACGTAGGTGCCCGTCAGAGCCGTCGGGTTGCGACGCGAACCGGCGCGCACCGTCATCGGAAAACTATAGCGCGCGTGCCGACACCCAAACATGGCGTCCATCAACTTCGAAAACATCGGCTAACCTCCACAGAATTAAAAGCGACAGAACTGGCTGATCCCCTTCGCCTGAATCTCAAGGCGAACCCTGACAACTTAGATTCGAGTCGCGCCAAAAAGGTTCACAGTCACTGATAGCAAATTAGATACGCCCCATAGACACCCCGGAATCAAGCATTTGTGGGCATTTGGTGAACCACAGGATGAGTATGAGCCGGAGTCAGAGGACAAAAAAGAGGAGCAAGACTCCGCGCTCAACGGCTCTGCGGGTCGCACTTCTTGTGCCCCGAACACTTGGTCATGATGGCCGACCGGAGCCGCACGCGCAGATCGTCGGGCAGCTCGTAGAGCTCCGAATTGCGGTAAATTTCGATGGTTTTCTTGGTCGTATCGCAGACGACGTAGCAGTTGTGGCACCACGCCAGGTGATCGTCCAGTTCGGCCCTGGTCCGGGCGTCCAGCGCGCCATCGAGGTAATTGGTCAGTTCGTCGAGAAACTCAGAACACTTCACTGGTCGCCATCTCCACTGGCCCGTTTCTGAAAGTAGCGGTTGAGCCGCTCGCGCAATTGCAAGCGCGCGCGCAGCAACCGCGACTTCACCGCCGGGATGCTCAGTTCCAGCGCTTGGGCCGTCTCCTCGGTCGAGAGGCCTTCCACGTCACGGAGCACGAACACCGTCCGGAATCCCGGCGGCAACCCTTGAATGGTGCGAGTGAGAATCTCCCGCAACTCCGCTTGGTTGTACATCTGCTCCGGACTGGGGCTCCAGTCCGCAACCTCACGGGGCAGCGAGTCGTCCTCGGTCTTTACCTCTTCGTCCAGAGAAACCGTGCGTTCCGGCTTTCTCCGGCGCAACTTCATCAGTGCTTCGTTCACCGCAATCCGCACCAGCCAGGTATAAAACTTGGACTGTTCCTGGAACCTCTCCAGGTTGCTATACGCCTTGAGGAACGCTTCCTGCACCACATCTTCAGCGTCCTCGCGATTCTGCGTAATGTGCTGCGCAATGCGGAAAACGTTGCGATCATAGCGCCGCACTAATTCTTCAAACGCTTGATCGTCGCCGCGCTTGGCCCGCCGGACCAGCTCCATTTCTTCGCTGACCGGTTGCTCTATGTTGGGTTGGATGGTACTCATTCGTAACTTGATGCAGATTTTTCCGACCGTGCGACTCAATCCGCAATGCTATTGTACTTGCTGGTTGTGGTTTCTGCGCGTTGTTTTAAGAAAGTACCCAGTGGCCAGCACCCAGAACAGATGCCCGAATGTGGTCGCTGGGTACTGAGTACTGGGTACTGGGTACTGAGGGACACGTACCAAGGTGTCCCGAGATTACCTGCAAGAGGCCGTATAATCAGAGGTTAGAAGGGTTACTCCCTTCGTCCCCCCAACGACCTTTACGTCGGAGTGTGAATGAAGGACCGCGGCTGGATTGAACCAATTGTGGAACGGGTGGTTGGCCAGGTTTTGGACAGCCATGCCGCCCAACTGCGCACCGAGATTGTCCGCCGCGTGATGGAAGAGATCGCAGCCGGAGCTGCGTCCGCCGAAGCAAGCACCAACGATGTGGCGGCTGCGTCCGCTGCCGCGGATCTGGCGCGCGCCGTTGCCGAAATTCAGATGGGCACTTCACAACGGGAGATTCTGCGCGCCTTGCTCGATACCAGCGCCCGCTATGCCGCCCGAGTCGCGCTCTTTGTCGTAAAGGGCAGCCATGCCACCGGATGGCAGGCACGCGGCTTTGCCAATAGCGATGCGGTGAAAGATTTCGCTCTCGATGAAAACGCTCCTGCGGTAGTTCGCGCGATCGGCCGTGCGACCGGCGATCGGGTGGTGGCGAGCGCGCCAGTTGCCGAACTGGACTCGCGTTTCCTGCAGGAAGTTGGAACGCCAGCCAGCGGAGAAGGCCGCATTCTTCCCTTGATTTTGAAAGACAAAGTTGCCGCGCTGGTCTACGCCGACAGCGGAACCGGTGCGGCGGGTTTGCTCGATGCCGGCTCGCTCGAACTGCTCGTGCTTTCGACCAGCGCATGGCTCGAGGTCAACTCGCTGCGCAAGCAAGCGCAGAAGGAACCCTCCGCCGCGCACCCAGACAGTCGTAGCGTCGCAACGGCCGAGGTGCCGTCACATCAGTCTCCGATGCACGCGGTGCCGTCTTACATCGATCCCTTCGCATCGCATGCTCCGGGCCACGCCATGGCGGCAGCCGCGTCAGCGAGCGAAGCCTCGGCGTCAGTCGCCAGCGCCGCAGTTGGGGCTCCAATTCCAATTCCAATGTCGGCGGCCGAGGGCGCAATTGCCGAAGCCCGGAGCGCGATCGCCGAAGTTCAGTCTGCGGTTGTTGAACTGGACCCTGCGCTGGCCGAGCCTCTCCCGATCGGTCATGCCGAGACCCCAGCCGCGCCCGAGGCGCCGCCGGTTCCCGCGATCTCGCCCGAGGATCAGGAAGTTCATCGCAAGGCCCAGCGTTTTGCCCGCCTGCTCGTCGACGAGATCAAACTCTACAATCAGGCAAAGGTCGCCGAAGGCCGCAAGAACAAAGATCTCTACGGCCGTCTGAAAGAAACCATCGAGAAGAGCCGTGCGACGTACCAGAAACGTTACGGGAACACGGTTGCAGCTTCCGGCAATTACTTTCAACATGAAATAATAAGAAGTCTCGCAGAAGACGATCTCTCCATCATGGGTGCCAACTTTCGGCAGTAGGTAGGGTTTGAGTGCGCCGTTTTGCAGTTGTGTTTTTCGCTGGAATTTTCTCCCTGCTCTGGCTCGGCTTTTTGCAGCCCGCAGTCGCCCAGTCTCAGCCGTCGGTAGAGACGGGGCCTGCCCCGTCTCCCGCTGCGAGCGCACCCGCCCGGAGTACAGCGTCGAAAAGCACGACCTCGAAGCCCACCTCAGCGAAACCCACTTCAGCAAAAAACACACCGGCCAAGAAAAAGCCCGCCGCTTCCACCAGCGCCAGGAAAAAGCATAAGACCATCTCTCCGCGCGTGCGCCGGGTGCGGCGGGCCTTTGTCGCGTCGGCCAATCTTCGAACGATGGCGCAGCAGTTGTTGCAGGACCGCACTCCCACCGCCTATGCCGGAGTCGAAGCCTATGCGCGCCGTCACGCCAAAGAAGACGCCGGAGCACTAGCCTGGCTGGTCGTAGGCTATGCCCACACCCTCGATCACGACTACGCCAAAGCGATCGACCCGCTCAACCGGGCCAAGTCCGGCGCCAGCGAACTCGGAGACTACGTTGCTTACTACCTCGGCGACGCCTATCTAAAAACGGCGCACCATGCCGAGGCGCTCTCCACGCTTGCCGATTTCAGCAAAGACTTTCCCGATTCGCTTCTGATCCGCGATGCCGGCCTGGTTTATGCGAACGCGCTGCTGGAGGAAAGCCGCGCGCGGGAGGCAGCCGCTTTACTGGAAAAGGACCGCGCTCCGGTGCGCAGCGACGTGGAATTCGCCATCGGTCGCGCCTATGAAGCCGCGGGCGATAATCAGAAGGCCGCGAGCGCCTTCCGCAATGTTTACTTCAACCTTCCCAACAGCGGCGAGGCGGATGCGGCGGGAACGGAATTGCGCAAGCTCGGAATCTCCGGCTCTATCGCCGAGCGCCGCACCCGCGCCGATCTGCTGTTCAAAGCCAGGCGTTACAGCGATGCGGCCCACGATTACCACGATCTAGTCGAAGAAGTGAGTCCGGAGAGCCGTCCGGAAGTGCAACTGAAGCTGGCGGGAGCGCTCGAAAAAAGCGGCAGCAGTCACGATGCCCGCCACATTCTCGCTTCGATGGGAGTGCAGAGCGGCGACGCCGAAGCCGAACGCCTCTATCTGCTGAGTGAAACCCAGCGTTCCACCAGCGATGAAGACGCCGTGCAACGCACTCTGAACGAGCTGCGGCAATTTGGTCCGGCGAGCCCGTGGCTGGAACAAGCGCTGCTTTCGGCCGGAAACATGTACCTGCTGAAGCGCGACTACGATCGCGCCATCGACTACTTCCGCGAGTTGCAGCAGCGCTTCCCGAATGGCAGTCACGCATCCCATGCGCATTGGAAGGCTGCTTGGCTCGCTTTCCGGCAAGGGAGAACCGATGAGGCCCGGCAGGAATTCGAACAACAAATCGAGCTCTATCCCGATTCCGCGGAAATTCCCGCCGCGCTTTACTGGCGCGCGCGTCTCGCCGAAGAAGAGGGCAACCCGGCCATGGCGCGGGCGTTCTATCAGAAACTCACCGACCGTTTTCTCAACTACTATTACGCCGAGCTCGGCCGGCAGCGCCTGAAAGGCCTGCCCAGCGGAGGCGCCGCGTCGCAAGGAAGCCCAACCGAACCTCCGCCGCACTATACGCTGCTCGACCACATTCCTCAGCTTCCAACCGCGGGAAAAATTACCGCAACCGACCCGCCCGACGACAACCTGCGCGTCGAGCGGGCGCGTCTGCTCTCGAACGGCGGCCTCGCGGATATGGCGGTGCGCGAGTTGCAGGCCGCCGCCAGTCAAGAGGGAGGAACCTGGGCGCCGCCCGAGATGGCGCGCGTTTATCAGGACATCGGCCGCTACGATCGCGGCATCGAGATCATGAAGCGCACGACGCCCAACTATTTCGCCGTCGATATTCCCGATCTGCCGCGTCCCTACTGGGAAGCGCTTTTCCCCAAAGCCTATTGGACCGATTTGCGCAAATATTCGCTGCTCAACGGGCTCGATCCCTATCTGGTAGCGTCGCTAATAAGGCAGGAATCCGAGTTCAATGCGCTGGCTCTCTCTCGCGCCAACGCCGTGGGCCTGATGCAGCTTCTGCCAAAGACCGGCAAAAGCGTAGCTAAGCAAGTCAAGCTCAAGGGCTACAACGCCCCGCAGCTTTATACGCCGGCCGTGAACCTGGAACTAGGCACGCGCTATTTCAAAGACATGGTCGACAAGTACAACGGACAATACGAGTACGCGCTGGCCGCTTACAACGCCGGCACCGACCGCGTTGGAGACTGGCTGGGAGAGGGCCACTACCGCGATCCGCAGGAGTTCGTAGAATCCATCCCCTTCACCGAAACCCGAGAATACGTGCAAGCCATCCTGCGCAACGCCAATGTCTATCGCCATCTCTACGGAACGCCGTAGCGTTGCGCCCGGCATGTTCGCGGTAAAAATCCACACTGTCATCCTGAGCGAAGCGAAGGACGTATGTACTTGACCGCGCAAATGGATGTTCGCAAAGCACACGAAGTTCGTGTTACACTATATTCGTGTCGTCCACTCGTCGTTTACGCAACGTGACCGTAACCCTGGAAGAGGACGTCGCCCAGTGGGCTCGGATAGAGGCGGCGCACCGGGATACCAGCGTTTCGCGGCTGCTGGGGGCGCTGCTGAAGGAGCGCATCTCGGCCCAGGGCGGTCCTGCAGCGAAGGCGGCGGAGCGGCTGGCGAATTTCGGCCGGCGCCACAGGCTCTCTCTGCGGGGACTCAAAATCAAAGATCTGATCAATGAAGGACGCCGGTGAGCCGCTTTGTCCTCGACGCTTCCGTCGTCCTGACCTGGTGTTTTCCCGATGAGAATGCGGCCATGGCGCGGCATGTCGCCGGCATGTTCAAGCAAGGGGGCACCGCCGTTGCGCCCTCATTCTGGCCGCACGAGATCCTGAACGCCTTGCTGGTCGGAGAAAAACGCAAGCGTATTTCCAAAGAGTTGATGCGAAGCTTCCTCGGCAACCTGGCAACACTCCCCATCGTGCTGGAACAGCTTCCCGCCGGAGTTGTTTTTGACAGGATTCAGCGCCTCAGCCGCGAGCACGGCTTGACCGCGTACGATGCGGCTTACCTCGATCTGGCTCTGGATAGCGGCTTGCCACTTGCTACCTTGGACGAGGACTTGGCGCGGGCGTCGAAGAAAGCGCGCGTGCGGCTGGTGCAGATCTGAGCAAGGGCGAGGCGGGAGCTTACCGGGTCCAAACCCTCATTGAATATAGAGGGGGCCACCGAACCACTACGAGCCGGGCAAATATGCTCTAAGCCGACGGCTGGCTGGGCGACTTGGTAAACACGATCTCAAACACCAGCAGCCCCGCTCCCACCACAATCGCGCTGTCGGCCACATTGAAGGCCGGCCACTGGTGTTGGCCTACATAGAAGAGAAGAAAATCTACGACGTGCCGGCTGATGAGGCGGTCCCACAAATTTCCGACCGCGCCGCCCAGAATCAACGCCAGCCCGATTCCAGTGGTGGTCATGCGGTGGCTGTTTTTCCAGAGCAGCAGGGAGACGATCAGCAGCGCAACCACAGAGAACGCAATCAGCAGCCCGACTTTCCATTCGGAGGGAGAGTCCGCAAAAATGCCAAACGCAGCGCCCGGGTTTTCGGCGTGGATGATGCGAAAAAATCCAGGAATGACCGGGATGCTGTCGTGCAAGGAAAGCCGGTGCGCGATCGTCCACTTAGTGGCGCGATCGAGAGCGACGACGAACAACGCGATCAGGAAATGATATTTGCGCATGACTCAATTTGTCATCCTGAGCGAAGCGAAGGACCTATGCATTTCGCGGCCAGATACAGAGGTCCTTCGCTTCGCTCAGGATGACAGTATGGATTTTGCCACTAGCTTGCGGGACACATCACTAGCTTATCGCGTTTGCGGAATCTGCGGTCACGCCCCTTCAATTTCTTTAAGCACGGCGCTGCAGCGCTCGCACACCGTGGGATAGTTCTTGTCTTCGCCAACATGAGTGGAGTAGTTCCAGCAACGCTCGCATTTTTGGCCATCGGCTTTCGCGACTCCTACCGTGGCGCCACTGGGCCTATCCGGTCCCTGCTCCAACGTCACGGCGGAGACTATGAAGAGATAGCGTAGTTGAGTTTCGTAGCGCTTCAGCGTGGAGTACAGATCGCCCGATGCGTTGATGGTAAGTTGAGCTTCCAGTCCACCTCCGATGATTTTGTTATTGCGGTACTCTTCGAGACGTTTCAGTACCTCGTCGCGAACGGCGCGCAGTTCGCTCCAATCGCGTTTTTGCGCGTCTGCACGCAGGTTTGATTCTCGATCAGTCGAGAGAATGCCCACGATGTCCTCGTTTCCACTGAAATTCGACAGATGGACACTTTCCTCGCGGCTCTCGACCCTAGGCAAGAACTGCCAAACCTCTTCGCAAGTAAAACTCAGGATCGGCGCCAGCAGTCGAGTCAGCGCCTCGCCAATGCGCCAGATCGCGGTCTGTGCCGAGCGCCGAGCCTCAGACTTCGGCGCGGAAATGTAGAGGCGGTCTTTGAGCACGTCGAAGTAGAAGGCGCTTAAATCCACGATGCAGAAGTTATTCACCCGCTGGTAGATCTTGTGGAAGGCAAACTCGTCGTACCCGTTGCGCACATCGGCCGCGAAAGCGCACGTCTGGCGCAGCATGTACTGGTCAAGCTCCTCCATCTTCTCGAAGGGAACCGCGTCTTTCACCGGATCGAAATCGTAGAGATTGCTCAGAACGTAGCGAAAGGTGTTGCGAATCTTTTTGTAGTTGTCGCCCACGCGCTGCATCAGGGCTTCGGAGCCGACCACGTCTTCGCGAAAGTCGACCGAAGCAGTCCACAGACGCACGATTTCTCCGCCGAGGCGGTTGGCGATATCGACCGGATCGACGTCATTGCCGCGCGACTTCGACATAGCCTGGCCTTTTTCGTCGAGCGTCCAGCCGGGCGTGACTACGCCGCGATAGGGAGCCGTTGCGCGCGTTCCCATCGCGCAAAGGAGCGACGACTGGAACCATCCGCGATATTGGTCGCCGCCTTCGAGATAGAGATCGGAGGGCCATGGATAATCGGGCTCATCGGCGATTAAGGCAAGGTAGCTGGCTCCTGATTCGAGCCACACGTCGAAGATGTCGAACTCTTTCTCGAACTTCGTGCCGCCGCAAGGCGGGCACTTGGTTCCGGCGGGAATGATGGAATCGGGCTCGGAGGTAAACCAGGCATCGGCGCCCGAGCGGGCAAACAGTTCGACGACCTTGCGGTTGATGGCGTGGTCGTTGAGCGGCTTGCCACAGCTTTCGCAGAGAAAGACGGCGATCGGAACGCCCCATACCCGCTGGCGCGAGATGCACCAGTCGGGGCGGGTTTGAATCATGTTGGAGAGGCGCTCTTCGCCCCAGGCCGGATCCCATTTGACCGTTTTGATTTCTTCGAGCGTACGTTGACGAAGGGTGCTCCTGCCCTCTGCGACAGTTATTTGCTGATCGAGACGAGCAATCTGTTCATTACATCGAGCTAGATTTTCCGAACATCTCTTCATTTCATCTCTAATCTCTGGTGAGACTAACTCTTCGCGGTTCTCTGCCGCCGGTGGCACGTTCTGCAGATCCTCGTGAAATTTGGCTTCGGAACTTCGCAGCCTCTTCTCCGCAATGTCGTGCTCCTGCAGCCAAACATCCCTACTAGCTCGCAACTCATTCAACGCATCCTTGCTCGAAGGCATCGGCGTGTTCATGTTGATGAACCACTGCTCCGTGGCACGGAAGATCACGGGATTGTGGCACCGCCAACAGTGAGGATATGAATGCTCCGTTTTTTCCGTGTGGAGCAGAGCGCCTCGGCTCTTGACTAGATCGACGATGGGTTGATTGGCGTCCCAAACACGCTTGCCGGTGTATTCGGGAAGGCCGTTGCGTAGGATGCCTTTTTCGTCGACGTTGCTGGTGGCGTCGAGGCCGTACTTTTCCCCAGTGGCGAAATCTTCGGCGCCGTGCGAGGGCGCAGTGTGGACGACGCCGGTGCCGGTGTCCATGGTGACGTAGTCGGCGAGCACGCCGAGAACTTTGCGGTCGAGGAAGGGATGCTGGAACTCGGCCCTCTCGAATGCTTTGCCGGGGATGAATCCCCAGGTTTCACCCACCACAAGACCGCATTTCTCGGCAGTCTCCGTCGCCAGTTGATCGGCGACAACGAAGATATCCGTAACCGTTTCCATCGCCCGATAGGGCGCTTCCGGATTGAAGGCCACTGCCATCGATGCAGGGAGGGTCCAGGGAGTGGTGGTCCAGATGATCGTGGAAACTGGTTTCCCGGACTTCTTGGCATGATGTGCCAGACGCTCGTCAATCTTCGCGGGATCCGATGTTAACTCGTATTTCACCCAGACAGTGCTGCTGGTGTGGTTTTCGTATTCGACTTCGGCTTCGGCGAGCGCCGTCTCGTCGTGCATGCACCAGTAGACGGCGCGCAGGCCTTTGTAGACGAACCCATTTTCATAAAATGAAAAGAAAGTCTGGAGCACCACCGACTCATACTGCGGCGTCATGGTGGCGTAGGGCTTGTCGAAGCGGCCGAAGACGCCGATGCGCTTGAATTGCTGGCGCTGCAGGTCGAGGAATCTCTGCGCGTATTTGCGGCACTCGGCGCGGACGTTGGTGGGATGCATCTCCAGCTTCTTGCCGCCCAGTTCTTTGTCTACCTTGATTTCGATGGGCAGGCCGTGGCAGTCCCAGCCTGGGACGTAGGGCGCGTCGAAGCCGGACATGGTCTTGGACTTGACGATGAAATCCTTGAGGCACTTGTTCATCGCTGTTCCGAGATGGATGGGGCCGCTGGTGTAAGGCGGGCCATCGTGCAGAATATACTTTGCCTTCCCCTTACGGGCTTCGCGGATGCGCTCGTAAAGGCCCATCTGCTCCCAGCGCTCCAGCATTTTGGGCTCGTTCTGGGGCAGGTTGGCCTTCATGGGGAAGCCGGTCTTGGGCAGATTGATCGTGGATTTCAGGTCCATCGGCACTCGCAAGGTTCTCCCAACTGATTGAATCTTTTCATTATATAGGGAGCGCGGAAGGACACGTCTATGGGGGCTGCCTCGCTTGGAGCGAATTCAAAAAGTACTGTTTCCCGTCCGCAAAAAACGTGTACAATTTTTAATAGACTGTGGCCTGCGCCCATCCAGAGCATTTTCGGGGTACTGTAACCCACGGCTGGGTTCGGGAAGGGCACGACTTAAGAGCCTGCCCTGAGCGAAGCCGAAGGGTGCCGCTAACGGCCGCCAGAATTGTGGGCTTTAGCCCCTGAGCGATTGCCGGCGGCGAGGCCAACGGTAGACGCGAAAATTTGGATTACACTATCGGTGAAGACGCATCTAAAGTTACTGGGAAATGTTGGCGTACAAGCTTCGTCCCTTTTGCCAGCGATCTTTTTTGCGACCCTTGAGGCGCGCTTAGGCATCTAAATCAGCGGCTATCCGTACCGTGAGCTTGGCGTTACTGCTCGGGAAAATATGCCAGAATTTGAGACAACGCAGAATCCGCTGGGTCCAGAACCAGAGTTGCACCTTCTTCTGGTTAATCAGACTCTGGACGAGCCTCTCTGGAAATCCCTGGTCCGCAACATTGACGAATTCTTCTTCCCCAAGAAACTCCCTCCGCTGGTCCTGACCTCGAAGCCCGTTCCGGTGCGCGACATCTGGGGCTTCTACAATTACAAGGGAAAGGGAGTCGCTGGCTCAACCGTCATCCACGTGCTGGCGCTGGCCATCATCATCGCAGCTACCTACGTGGGACGTAGGATCGTCGAAGTTGCCAAGCCGAAAGAAGTCGTCGAGTTGATCGCGCCCGATGACATTCCCGCGCTGCCGCCTTCGAAGAGCGTGAGCGGCGGCGGTGGTGGCGGCGGCGATCGCGACAAGCTGCAAGCATCGGAAGGCCGTTTGCCCAGGCAGTCCATGCAACAGCTCGCTCCGCCCGCGGCAGTGATACGCAACCAGGATCCGAAACTGCCAGTCGAGCCGACCATCGTGGTTCCCCCCGACATTCACCTGCAGCAGCCAAACATGCCCGACTTGGGCGATCCGATGTCGCATCTGCCCTCTGTCCCGTCGAATGGAACCGGCTATGGCGGCGGTATTGGTTCCGGCAACGGTGGCGGCGTCGGTTCAGGCGAAGGTCCCGGATACGGCCCTGGTCACGGCGGCGGCGTCGGTGGTGGGGCGTTCCGCGTTGGCGGCGGCGTTTCCGCTCCCAAAGCGATTTATGCGCCGGACCCCGAGTACTCCGAGGAAGCCCGCAAGGTTAAGCACATGGGCACAGTCGTACTGTGGCTGATCGTTGGCCCGGACGGCAAGCCGCGCGACATCCGGGTGGCTCGCACGTTAGGATTGGGCCTGGATGAAAAAGCCATCGAAGCGGTAAAAACCTGGCGCTTCGAGCCGGCCCGCAAGGATGGCCAGCCAGTCGCCGTGCAGATTAACGTCGAAGTCAATTTCCATTTGTACTGAACCCGGCTGTACCGAAAAAGTTAGGAGCCCAGAAGGCGGCCGCGCAAGCGGCCGTTTTTCTTCTTATGGAGAGACGGGCGTCCCCGCCCGTCCAAGCCGTGGCCAACACTGCGATATCTCTCGTTGATTGTCATCCTGAGCGAAGCGAAGGACCTGCTTCTTGCGCCCAACTGCATGTCCTTCGCCAGGATGACAATTCACAAAATTTCCGCCCCTACTCCTTCAAATCCACATGCACCACATCTTCCACCGGAAGCCCGAGAAACCGCGTTCCCATCCGGCTGAACTTTTCGGCCGAATCTGTCGCAAAGAACTTGAGCTGAGGAACGCCTCTCCGCCCGCTCTCCGTCTGCGGCGAAGACGCCAGCGGCTCGACTTGCAGTTGACGCGCTACTGCCTGCGCAGTCGATTCGGCCGAATCCACGATGACGACGCGCTCCGGAGCCACGCGGCGCAACAGCGGCTTGATCAGCGGATAGTGGGTGCAGCCGAGCACCAGCACGTCGGCACTAAAATCGCCCGCCTCGTCCGAAAAAGCCTCCGACAAATAAATCCGTGCCACCTGCTCGGTCACCGGATGCTCCACCCAACCCTCCTCGACCAGCGGCACAAACAGAGGACAAGCCTTCTCCCGCACCGCGACTTTGCGGGCTTCGAGCGCCCGCCGGTAGGCATGGCTGCCGATGGTCGCATCCGTGCCGATGACGACCACCTTCCGCTCGCGAGTGGCCGCCGCCGCGGCTTCCGCCCCCGGTTCGACGACACCGATCACTCCGACGCTAGCCGCCGCTTTGATCTCGTCGAGCGCCAGCGCGGTAGCCGTGTTGCACGCGATCACCAGCAGTTCCGCGCCCTGATCCTGCAGATAGCGCACCGCCCCGACCGCGTAATGCGCAACCGTGGCCGCCGACTTCGATCCGTAAGGCAAGCGCGCTGTGTCGCCGAAGTAGAGATAGTCGGCGTCAGGAATGCGCTCGACCAGCGCCCGCAGCACGGTAAGCCCGCCTACGCCGGAATCGAACACGCCGATGGTCGGCCTGCCTGAATTGGGCATAGTCGTCAGAGTTCAACCTTCCGCGGTGGTTGGACCGATGATCGACCGGATTGCGGAAATTCGATTTGCCGGAAAACCTCCCTGGCGGGCGTGTTCGCGGATCGTCTCTTCATTCGGTGCGATGTAGACGCAGTAGATCTTGTCGTCGGTGACGAAGCTTTCCAGCCACTGGACCTGTGGGCCAAGCTTCTGGAGAACGCCGCACGACTTCTGCGAAATGGCCTGAAGCTCCTTCTGGGTCAATTTGCCCACGTTGGGAACCTCGCGTTCGATCACATATTTCGGCACGGTGCACTCCTGCGGTTGAAGTTCTGCTGCCGTAACCGCGAACCCGGATTCTAGCACCGCTCGAAGTCCGGCATACACCACAAACTTATCTACCGCACCTAAGGAAATCCGTACCCTTCGTGGACCTTCGTGTCCTTGGTGGTTAACGAACTTGGCGGGCTACCCTAATTCGTCCAGTTGCCTCATCCAACCGCCGCCCGTTATCCTTCAGGCCATGCCCAGCACTCTTGTCGAATGCGTTCCCAATTTTTCCGAAGGCCGCGACCCGGCCAAAGTCGGTGCCATCATCGAAGCCATGAAAATCCCGGGCGTCTATCTCCTCGACCGCGAGATGGATTCCGACCACAACCGCTCGGTCATCACCCTGGTCGGCGAGCGCGAGGCCATTCAGGAAGCCGCCATTCGCGGGGTAGGGAAGGCCGCCGAGTTGATCGATCTCACCAAACATCAGGGCGCGCACCCGCGCATGGGCGCAGCCGATGTCATTCCTTTTATTCCAATTGACGGAGTGACCATCGAAGACTGCGTCGCCATGGCGCGCCACGTCGGAGCCGAAATCGCGAAACGCTTCCAGATCCCGGTCTATCTTTATGAAGCCGCCGCGGCCACGCCCGAGCGCCAGAACCTGGAGAATATTCGCCGCGGTCAGTTCGAAGGCATTCGCGCCGACATCGCGACCAACCCCGCGCGCAAGCCCGATTTCGGCGAGCCCCGCGTGCATTCCACCGCCGGCGCAACCGTCGTCGGTGCGCGCAAGTTTCTGATTGCCTACAACGTCTTTCTGAATACGCCCGACGTCGACATCGCCAAGAAAATCGCGAAAGCCGTGCGCTTTTCGACCGGCGGCCTGCGCTTCGTCAAAGGCGCCGGGTTCCTGGTGCGCGGCCTGGCCCAGGTCTCGATGAACCTGACCGACTTCGACCAGACTCCCATCCACCGCGTTTTTGAATTCGTGAAACGCGAAGCCGCGCGCTACGGCGTCATTCCCGTTTCCAGCGAGATCGTCGGCCTGATTCCGAAGCGAGCGTTAGAGCAGGCGGCGGAATGGTTTCTGCAAATTGAAAACTTCGATTCCTCGCTCATCCTGGAAAACCGCCTGGCAGCGGTCATGGGTGGAAAGATGGCCGTAGGCGGCTTGCGCGCTGGCGTCGAGCCTTTCATCGAACAACTCGCCGCTCCCACCGCGACTCCCGGAGGAGGCAGCGCCGCCGCCGCCACCGGAGCGATGGCCGCCGGACTCGCAAGCATGGTTGCGTCCATGTCGCGCGGCAAGAAAGCGTATTTGCAGTACGAAAGCCAGCTCAGCGAAGCGCTCGGCAGGCTAAGTCAGCTTCGCGAGGAACTCAAATCCGCAATCGACGCCGATGCCGAGTCTTACAACACTGTCATGAAAGCCTACAAGTCGGCCAAGTCGTCAGATGGCAAATCCGATGGCAACGCTAACGCTAACGACGGCGACAGCGCGATCAGCGCCGCGCTCAAGCAAGCGACCGGCATCCCACTAGGCGTCGCCGAAAACGTAGTTGAGGTGGCGAAGATCGCGGCCAGTCTGAAGCCGATCACCAATCCGAACATGAAGTCCGACCTGACGACGGCGATCGCCCTGGCCAAAGCCGCCCTAGAAGGCGCGGCCGCAAATGTAGAGATCAATCTAGATGCGCTGAAAAAAGACTCGCCGAAGGACGAGCCGTTCGTGACCGAGACGCGAAAGCGCGCAGCGGCGCTGAGAGGCTAGAGGCCGTCCCATCGGAGTGTAGTAGTGGGAGGTGTTTTCTAAGATGAAACTCAACTTTGCAGTATTCGGAATCAATGGAAAAACCAAGGCTGTAGGTTGCCTGCACGTCACTGACGATCGCGCACTCGCGGAGTCTAAGGCGGAAGAGGCTACCCGCTCGGGATGGCTTCTCGTTCGACCCTGCAGCTCACCGGAAGAGCTTGAACAGTGGAAGCGAGATGCGCGCGAGGTGATAATGGACCTTTCGGGGCTAAGGTAAAGCTCCGCCATTCATTTTTCCTTCTCAATAGTTCATAATTACCGTTTTGTCATTCACTGAAGCCAATGGAATCTTATATCGACGATTAGGTTTACCGCCTTCTACGGGATACACAAACCAGTTGTGTTTTTTCTTGTTCACTTCAATCAGAAAAGTCTTGCTGCCTTTAGTTGTGCAGACCTGAACTTTCGGATCTGCGGCTGGGCCGCAAGCGATGGTAAATGGGTCCCCCAGATCCCCAAACGTATGACAATCTCGGCCATTAGCGAGAGCAGAGCAGCCTGCAATTACCTTGACCGATTGTCCATTGAGAGAAAAATGCAGAATTAGCTGATGTATCTCTTCGAACCGAGTGTGAGGAGAACAGGCGGACTCGGCGTGGTTCCCATTTTTGTATTCCTCACACTGCGTGACCTCGCCATTTGGAACCTTGATGTCGTTTGCCTCAATCTCTGCAAACGTGGGGCGACTGAGAGAATCCAGAATCTGAGCCGTTACGGGGTCGGGTACTGGGTGTTCACCTTCGCCAGGTGAGGTCAGAACGGTAGTTTGGCCGAACGTAACGCTCGCCAGCATGAGAGAAATGGTCAACAAGCAAATAAGGTGAAGTGGTCGCACGAATTCCTCCGAAGAGCCCCGGATGAATCGAAGAGAAAGCAGCTTGCTGCGGAGAGCAAACAGAATTTTGCTCCTGCGGCGATAAGCTGTCAACGCCGGGTGTCCCACACACTCGCGTTTTTTGCGAATGTGTGGGCGTGCCACGTAGAGATCAATCTAGATGCGCTAAAGAACGATTCGCCGAAGGACGAGGCGTTCGTGACCGAGATGCGGAAGCGCGCAGCGGCGCTGAAAGCCTAGAAGCCAGCTAAGCTATCTCGCTGTTATCCGATATTCGTTAAGATCGCGCATAAAATGGGAACTGTTTGAGCGGGCCCGGTGTCTATGGAGCAAGAACATCATCCGGGAGGGAACTTATGTCTTCCACACGATCTATCGCTTACGTCATTCTGATCGTTTGCGCCGGCGCGGCCTTGAGTTTTGCGCAAGAGCAAGCCGTCAGATCGAACGCCAAGCCCGAAGATCAAGTGACGCAACTGGAGCGCGATTGGCTCGCGGCGGACGCCAAAGGCGACGTGGGTTCGTTGCGTCGGATCATCTCCGACGATTTCATCGGCAACGGCTTCGACGGCGGGTTGCTGCGCAAAGAGGACATTATTCCAGACGACGCGGGCCCTGGCGGGTTTGCGGGGGCGACTCCGGGCGAAACCAATGTGCGAGTCTTTGGTGACACCGGCGTGCTGATGGGCCTCATCAATACTGTCGGCGGGCCACAATCGAAGCAAATCCGTGTGCTCCTGGTTTGTCAGAAAAGGCCGCAGGGCTGGCAGATCATCGCGGCGCAGCTGACCCATGTGCATTGACCGTGCGGGCTTTCATTCCTCCGTGGTGGTGTGTTTCATCGCTCGATTGCCATTTTCGACTTGATCCGAAAACTCACCCTCGCACTAACCGTAGCCGAGGGAGTGGTAGCCCCCAGCCCGGGCCATCATTTTCCCCGCAAGCTGCCACGAATCCAACGTTCCAAGACCAAACGGGGAGGGACGTGCTTTAGTTACGGCCCTGCCTCGCGAGTTAAGGATTAGAATAGCAACAGAACAGCGTAAAGACCGCCAAGGATCGCCAACGTGCGGTTCGCGGCTTGCATCTAACCTTGTCAAACCAAGTTTGAGGACTTCCATGAAGAATTTGTGTTTTGCGGTTTTGCTTTTGTGCGCGACGGCTGGCTATGCCATGCCAATCGCATCGTCGGCGCGTTCCATGATGCCTGCAGAGATCCAGCAACTGATCGGCGTCGACTACCGGGCGCTCAAGGATTCGCCCACCGCCCAGGCGCTCAAGGACAAAGTCATGCCCGAAAACCTTAAGCAGCTCGAGAGCGCGCTGAAAGGCATTGGCATTAACTCCGATCGCGATCTCGACCAGCTCAACTTCGCCTCTTTCCGTACTGAAAAGAAGGGCATTCAAACCATCGGGGTGGCGGCTGGATCGTTCTCCGCTAAAGCCGTCCTCAAGAAGCTGAAGCTCAAGAAGATTGCGGCCACGAAGTATGGCACGACCAGCATTTACCCGATGGATAACGGCCTGGTGATGACCTTCCTGGACGACAACACGCTGGCTTTCGGCAATCCGGCAGCGTTGCACAGCGCCCTCGATACCCGCGACGGCAAGCGCCCATCGCTTGATTCCAATTCGGTGATGAGCGACCAGATGTCGTCCGTCGATGGCGCGCCCCTGTGGAGCATCCTCGACCAGCAGGGAACCCAGGCCATGATGTTTTCCGCGATGGGCGATGCCTCAAAGGTCGGCGGCTACGAGGACGTCAAGAAGCGCATTCTGGCTTCCCGCTACACCATGAGCTTCCAGAACGGAATCGATTTCGACCTGAGCGTTCAAACCGCCGACTCGATGACGGCGGCCACGCTGTCCACTCTCCTCAAGGGCGTCATGCTTTACAAGAAGATGGGTGCCAGCCCAGCCGAAAAGACTGCCATTGACGCCACCACCGTCGATTCCGACAGCTCGAACCTGCAACTTCACTTCAAAAGCGACGACCAGAAGTTCCAGTCGTTGATGAACTCGCCGCTGTTCGCAGCGGTTTCGCGTTAACGTTTTCGCGCAAACCGCTCGCTCGAATCTGAAGCAGAAAAAAACGGTCCCGGATGTTCCTCCGGGACCTTTTCTTTTCTGCCGATCCCGATCGCCCTGCAATACGGTTTTCAGCCGCGAAGCGGCGTAAGAATGCAGCCCACGGCGTAAGCCAGCCGTGGGTTCTTTCCGATGATTCGCATTCATCTCTGATAAGATTCCCCTTCTTCAAAGGGGTGCCACTGTGGTGAGCGACGAAAAAGCTGGCTACAACCGATTCCTCCTGCTGGTAGCAGGACTTGGCGGACTGCTCTACGGCGTGGACGTCGGCATCATTGCGGGAGCTTTGCCTTATCTGGAGGCCACTTCCGGGTTGAATGCGGGCCAGCTTTCCATCGTCGTCGCCGCCGTGCTCCTCGGCAGCGTGATCTCAACCCTGTTCGCGGGCGCGCTGGCAGACTGGATGGGACGCAAGCCGCTGATGATGCTCAGCGGATTGCTGTTTGTCTGCAGCATTCCCATCATCGCGCTCTCGCACGGCTATGAGTCGTTGGTTCTGGGCCGCCTCTTGCAGGGCATCAGCGCCGGCCTGATCGGTGTGGTGGTGCCGCTGTATCTGGCGGAGTGCCTGGCGGCGACGAACCGCGGCAAGGGAACGGGCATCTTCCAATGGCTGCTCACACTCGGGATCATGACTGCGGCCGTCGTCGGCATGTTCTTCAGTTATCGCGTAGAAGAAGTCGCGAAGCTGGGCGATCCCGCGAGACTCTTAGCCTTCAAAGACACGGCCTGGCGCAGCATTTTCTGGGTCTCGCTTCCTCCCGGCATCTTGTTCGTGATCGGCAGCCTCATGGTGTCGGAGTCTCCGCGCTGGCTGTTTCTCCGTGGGAAACGTGATTCCGCCTACGCCGCGCTTCTCCGCTCTCGCACCAACGAGCGAGCAAACCTCGAACTGGCGGAAATGGAACAAGCCGCCGCTTCGGAGAAAGCGAAAACTTCAACCGGCGCCAGGGTCAAGGAATCGCCCTTGCGCCGCAAATACGTGATCCCGTTTGTCCTGGCCTGTGTCATTCTCGCGTGCAATCAGGCCACCGGCATCAACTCCATCATTGGCTACAACACCAACATTCTTTTGCAGAGCGGTCTCTCCGATGTCCAGGCGCACTGGGGCTACGTTATTTTCACGGTCGTGAATTTCCTCATGACCATTGGCGGCGTCCTGCTGGTGGATCGCAAGGGACGCAAGTTCCTGCTGTCGGTGGGAACGGCCGGAATCATTCTGTCGCTCGTCTCGACCGGCCTGCTCTTCCGCCGGACGGAGAGTTTGCGCATAGATTCCAAAGACGCGTTGCAGTCCATGGTTTCTGGAAACTACCAGGTCAAGCTCTCCTTTGACGAATTGCAGCTCCTCCTCCAGGGACGCCTGCATGTGAACCCACCTCCTGCGTCGCAGTCCGTAGTTACTGCAAACGACAAGGTAAAGCTCACATACAACCAGAAGCTGGCCGAGACATTGCTGAGCCCATCCGGAGACGCTGCCCAGCGCATCGGCAACCGCCCCACATCTCTGGTCGTCATCTATTCGTATGGCGACTTCCGCGCCGCGACCAAGGCCGCGCGTTCCGACGACATCGCCGCGACGCCCATCGAAATCACGCGCGATAGCTGTGTGCCCGCCAACAAAGTGGTGGCATTCTTTCGGAATCCCTTCGGCAATCTCGATGCCGCGCGCCAGGCTCCGCTGCGAATCGACAACGCGCTGATTACTCCTCTGCCCACCGAGCGCAGCGGAATGCTGGTCGCCATCGCGCTTTTCGTCTTCATGGCGTTTTACGCCGTAGGGCCCGGAGTCTGTGTGTGGCTGGCGCTTTCCGAACTGATGCCGACCCGTATCCGCTCGAACGGCATGAGCATCGCCTTGCTGCTCAACCAGGCGGTTTCCACCGGGATCGCCGCCGTATTCCTGCCCATGGTCGGCAAGCATGGTTACGCCGCCATGTTCTTTGGCTTTGCCGGCTGCACCGTAATCTACTTCATCACTGCCGCGCTGTTCCTGCCGGAGACGAAAGGGAAGACTCTGGAAGAAATCGAAGCGCATTTTGAGGGGACAGGCCCTTAGCGGCCCGCATCTATTGGGCGCCAAACGCGGCTCCAGGCACCTGATCGCCACGATGGAGGCCCGCCTGAAAGAGCCGGTTGTCGCGTACCGGTTCTGCCCTCCAGTCTTCCGAAAACATCACGATTACACGCACCTGTGACCGGGATCACAGAACCTCGCCCGCAAACGCTCCAATATTCCAGTTTGTAGATTCAATCGTGTGAATGTATTCTCGTTCCGATGTTGGCCAACAAAAACTGAATGGAGCTTGCAGATGAAGAGAATTGATGTCCAATTGTTTGCCATCGCAACCGTCTTTGTCCTTGTTCTCACGCTTTCCCTGTCGGCGCATGCGCAAGGCGCATCCGAGACACTCTACAAGTCAAAATGTGCCATGTGCCATGGCGCCGACGGAAAGAAAGCGGCCGGCCACGATCTCACGAGTGCCGCCGTGCAAAAATCGGACCTCGTGGCTGTCATCACGAACGGCAAGGCCCCCAAGATGCCGAAATATGGCGATAAGTTGAAGCCAGAGGAGATTAAGGGGCTGGCCGATTACATCAAGACTCTGAAGTAATGGTCCTGACTGGTTGTTGTCATTAAGATTAGGGATTTTGCCCAGCGCGGCGGACGATTCGGCGGCGAAGGTTGTAGTGTGCCTGCGCCGCAGGAGATGGAACACAGGAGAGTAGCGGTTTCAAATGAATCTGCGAGAGCGCGTCCAAGACCAGTTGCAGCCCCTCTATTTCCTGGGGCAGAATCCCCTCACGCTCACCGGCGCCGTGGTCACGACGAGCACGGCCCTTACCACCATCGCCTTCTGGTTTTATGAAATCTTCTTGCCGGGGCCCCCGCATCCTTATATTGGCCTTCTGGTCTTCCTGATCCTCCCGGGCATTTTTGTACTCGGTTTGCTGCTGATTCCACTTGGCATCTGGCTCCGGCGGCGAAGTCTGCGCGCCAGCGGGAAACTGCCGGCGATTTTCCCCGCCATCGACCTGGGGCTGCCGGTGGTGCGCCGCACCTTGGAGTACGTGACCGCGGCGACCATGCTCAATCTTCTCATTGTGGGCACCGCATCGTACCGCGGCGTGCAGTACATGGATTCAACAAGTTTCTGCGGCACGGTTTGTCACCGCGTGATGGTTCCCGAGTATACGGCCTATCAGAATTCTCCCCACTCGCGCGTGGAATGCGTCGACTGCCACATCGGGCCGGGCGCGTCCTGGTTTGTGCGATCGAAGCTTTCCGGTCTGCGGCAGGTGTTCGCCGTAACATTCCACACCTATTCGCGGCCCATTCCTTCGCCGGTAAAGTATCTCCGCCCGGCGCGCGAGACCTGTGAGCAATGCCACTGGCCGCAGCGCTTTACCGGCGACAAGTTCCTGGTGAACACCAGTTACAAGGACGACGAAAAAAACACACCCCAGACGGACGTGTTGCTGCTGAAAGTGGGCGGAATCACGTGGCAGGGTTCGGTCGGCATCCACGGCCACCACCTCGCCAACAACGCGCGCATCCGTTACATTTCGACCGACGCCGAGCGCATGACGATCCCAGTCGTGGATTACATCGACGATCGGGGAAAGACCACTGAATTCATTTCCACCGATGCCAAGCCAACCAAGGAGCAATTGGACAAGGGAGAACATCGCGTGATGGATTGCGTGGATTGCCACAACCGGCCCACGCATGCCTTCGATCTCCCCGAAAACGCCGTGGACAAGCAAATGTCGCTCGGGCACATCAGCCCGGAACTTCCCTACATCCGGAAGAAGGCGGTCGAGGTTCTCAAGGTGGACTATCCCACCCGCGAGGTAGCCCAGCAGCGCATCGCCGGCGAGATTAGCAATTTCTATCAAACCAATTACCCGCAGATCTATCAGACGCGGCGCGCGGCGGTGGAGCAGTCGGGCAGGGAGGTGGCAGCCATCTACCTGCGCAACATCTTCCCCGACATGCGTGTGACCTGGGGCACTCACCCGAATAATATTGGGCACAATGATTCGCCGGGCTGCTTTCGCTGCCATGACGGCAGTCATACCAGTGCCGATGGCCAGACCATCACCAACGATTGCAGTGCGTGCCACAACCTGCTGGCGGTTCAGGAGGAAAACCCGAAAGTGCTTACGGATCTTGGCATGAAGTAAGCCCCGGAGGGGCGACCGAACTTAGCCCAGCGCTTCAGCGCTGGGAGAGTGGAATCAATGATTCAAGTCCCGGAGGGACGACCGAGTTCTCACGCACACTCTTAGTCCCTGAGGGACGTGCGTCCCGAGCTGCAAGGCATTTATGAAACCAGCTCGAAAGTTTGACATGGCGGAAACGAAAGTTGTGCGAAGGAAGTCGTGTGCTGGTCTGGGAGGCATGGTTGCGCCGCTTGCCACACTTTTCTTCCTTCTGATTTCGCAAAGCCCCGCACGCGCCGCCGACCAGCCTGGGGCGGAATGTCTGGCGTGCCACGGCGACAAGAGCATGAGCACGACGCGTGCCGGCAGAACGGTTTCGTTGTACGTGGACGGGAAGAAATTTGCGGCTTCCGTGCATGCCAGCTTCGGGTGCACGGGCTGCCACGCCGACCTGGAGGGAAAAGACTTTCCCCACGAAACGCCGGCGCGGGTAAAGTGTGGCACCTGCCACTCGACCGAGCTGGAGCAATATGCCCGGTCCCTCCACGGAAAGGCGATTGCCCGCGGCGATGCGCTCGCGCCAAGCTGTGTGAATTGTCACGGCAACCACGACATCGTTCCGGTGAAGGACCCGCGCTCCGCGGTGGCGCCGCTGAAAGTGCCTTTCGTTTGCGGCCAGTGCCATCGGGAAGGAACTCCGGTTTCGCGCAATCGCCCCATTCCCCAGGACAATATTCTGGAGAACTATTCCGAGAGCATCCACGGAGAGGCGTTGCTGAAGAAGGGATTGTCGGTGGCCCCGAACTGCGCCACGTGCCACACCGCGCACTTGATATTGCCGCACACCGATCCCGCTTCCTCCATCGCTCGCCGGAACATTGCCGCCACCTGCACAAAATGTCACTCGCAGATCGAAACCGTCCACCGGAAAATTATTCGCGGAGAGCTCTGGGAAAAGCAGGCCAACGTTCTGCCCGCCTGCGTGGACTGCCATCAGCCGCATAAGATCCGGAACGTCTTCTATGAGTTGGGTATGGCCAACGCGGACTGCATGCGTTGCCACGCGGACGAAAAACTGCGCCGCGCCCGCGACGGGAAATCCATGTTCGTCAACCTGGACGAGGTGAACCACTCGCGTCACAGCCTGGAAGGATTAAAAAAGGTTGCTTGCAGCCAATGCCACTCCGAGGTCAACGCCTCCCACGTGCGGCCTTGCGAGACCATCACCCACGACGTGGACTGCACCGCTTGCCACGATGAGATTGGCAAGCTGTACGTGGGCAGCATTCACGGACAACTTGCCGCCAAGAATAATCCGAATGCTCCAAGCTGCAAGGAATGCCACGGCACGCATGGCGTGCTGGGCAAACAGGATCCGCAGTCGCCGACCTTTGCGGTCAATGTTCCCGGGCTTTGCGCGCGCTGTCACCGCGAGGGCCAGAAAGCTGCCGTGCGCTATACCGGAACGCAACACGAAATCATCGCCAACTACATCGAGAGCATTCACGGAACCCTGCTGAAGAACGGCCTGACCGTGACGGCGACTTGCACCAGTTGCCACACCGCTCACCATATCCTTCCCCGGAGCGATCCGGCATCGAGTGTGAACGCCAACAACGTGCCGGCCACGTGCGGCCAGTGTCACCACGGCATCGAGGACCAGTTCGAGAAAAGCATCCATTCCAAGCGAGTCAGCGGCTACAGTAAGCCACTGCCGGTTTGCAACGATTGCCACACCGCCCACGCCATCCGCCGCACCGATCAGGACAATTTCCGGCTCGAAGTCATGACCACCTGCGGACGCTGCCACGCGGAGATCGCCCAGACCTATTTTGATACCTATCACGGAAAGGTCTCGAAGCTCGGCTACACGAAAGCGGCAAAGTGTTACGACTGCCATGGAGCGCACGACGTGCTGGCGGTGACCGATCCACGCTCCCACCTCAGCCGCGCAAACGTCGCCGCCACCTGCGGCAAGTGCCATGCGGGCGCGACCCGCCGCTTCGCCGGATACCTCACGCACGCCACCCACCACGATCCGCGAAAGTATCCGTTCCTGTTCTATACCTTCTGGGGTATGACCACGCTCCTCTTGGTGACATTCGTGGTCGGTGGCGCTCATACGCTGCTCTGGCTGCCCCGGGCTTTCCAGATGCGCCAGGAATTGCACGCCGCGGAAGTGAAACGCGCCGCAACCCCTGAAACTCCCGTGAGCAACGACAACGACAAGGACGACAAGGACACGGACATGCATAAGGAGAGCCCCGATGCCTAAGGGCGAAGTTCCCGAACGCCAGTTCGTCCGCTTCAGCCGCCTGCAGCGCATCCTGCACATCTGCATGATCGTGAGCTTCATGTGCCTCGCGCTGACCGGGCTAACCCTGAAGTTCTCCTACACGAAATGGGCGGCCGTGCTTTCTCATCTGCTCGGAGGATTCGAGAACGCGGGATACATTCACCGCAGTGCCGCCGTAGTGATGTTCGGAGTTTTCATTACCCATCTGGTGGACCTATACCACTCGAAAAAAAAGGAGCATGGTTCGTGGTGGGCGCTAGTGATGGGACCGGGCAGCATGATGCCTAATCGCAGGGATCTAACTGAGCTGGTGGCCACGCTGAAGTGGTTTGTGGGCCGGGGCGAGCGGCCCGCCTATGGCCGCTGGACCTACTGGGAAAAATTCGACTATTTCGCGGTGTTTTGGGGAATCGCGGTGATCGGTTCCACCGGCCTCACGCTGTGGTTCCCGGTGTTCTTCACGCGGTTTATTCCGGGGTCGTTCCTCAACGTCGCCACCATCATTCACAGCGACGAAGCGCTGCTCGCCACCGGCTTTATCTTTACCGTGCATTTTTTCAATACCCACTTGCGCCCCGAAAAGTTTCCCATGGACATCACCGTATTCACCGGCCGTATGCCGCTGGAAGAATTGAAAAGGGACAAGCCCAGGGAATATGAAGCGCTAGTCGCCAGCGGGAAGCTGGAAGAAAACATGGAGGAGGCTTATCAACCAATCGTCACTCGTACGATTCGAGCCTTCGCCTGGGCAGCGCTGACGGTGGGATTCTTCATTGTGCTGTGGATCATCTATGCGATGTTGTTCGCATACCGCTAAGAGCTGTGGCCGCATGAAGATTACGGCGCGGAAGACGAGTAGCGCCGGCATCTTGCCGGCTGTCCCGAGGGCGTCTCGCCCTCGGCGCGGCGGGCAAGATGCCCGCCGGACAACCGCCGAGACGGCGGCGCTACTCCTGGCGGTGAAGCAGTACAAATTATGCGGTCACGGTACTAGAGCCGATTTGCAATTGAATTGCGGAGAAGGATTGAAATGCGCGCAACTCGCCTTGCCTTAGTTTACCTGGCTTTGACTTTGGCTTCGGCTTCGGCCGCGCCCGCCGGAGACGACGCCTGTCTGGCCTGCCATGGCCAGGCGGGAATGAAGTCCGGCGCCGGGAAGAGCATTTCGATCGACCCGGCCAAACATGCCGCCAGCGCCCACGCGGTTCTCGGCTGCAAGGACTGCCACACCTCCATCAAAGATTTCCCGCATCCCGCCAAAATCGCCAAAGTCCAATGCGCCACCTGCCATGCGGACGAGGCCAAGTCCTTCCCCGCCAGCGCCCACTCCATCCTCGGCGAATCCGCCTGCGCTTCGTGTCATGGCAGCGTGCACGAGCTCACCACGGCCGAAAAGCTGATGCCCGGAAAGTGCGCCGAGTGTCATGCCGAGGAAGTGACCGCCCTCGCCTCCAGCATCCACGGCCAGGCCGCGAAAAACGGAGACCCCGACGCGCCCAAATGCACGTCCTGCCACGGCCCCATCCACACTGTGAAGGCCTCCAGCGAAGCCGACTCGGCCGTTGCCCGTAAGAACCTGGCGGATACTTGCGCAACCTGCCACAGCGATGCCGGGTTCTTGTCGCGCCACAAAATTCCCGTGGCGCATCCGGTGGCTTCCTATAAGCAGAGCGTTCACGGCCGCGCGGTCGCGCTCGGCAAGGATGCGGCGGTGTGTTCCAGTTGCCATGGCACTCATGACATCTATCCCGCCACCGATGAGCGCTCCAGGGTCAATCACTGGAGAGTGCCCCAGACCTGCGCCCAATGCCATAAAGAAATCGCCCGCCAGTTCAACGAGAGTGTCCACGGAGAAGCGGTCAAGGCCGGCGTGCGCGATGCGCCCGTCTGCGTCGACTGCCACGGCGAGCACTTGATCATGGACCCCAGCAACCCGGCCTCGCCCTTAAATGCCGAGAATATCTCCGCCCAGACCTGCGGCCGTTGCCATGGCGATCCCCGCCTCGCGCTGCGCTATGATTTGCCGGCCGATCGCCTGCCATCCTATGCCGGCAGCTATCACGGCCTGGCCCTCCAGGAAGGCAAAGTGACGGCGGCGAATTGCGCCTCTTGCCATGGCGTGCACGACATTCTCCGTTCCAGCGACCCGCGCTCCACCGTCAATCCCGCCAACCTCCGCAAAACCTGCGGCCAGTGTCACAAAGGCGTGGCCGACGCCAAATTCACCATCGGTCCCATCCATGTGCAGACCGGCGCGGGCCCGAATAACCCGGTGGTCGAGTATATTCGCTGGACGTACTGGGTGCTGATCCCGGCGACTCTCGGCTTCATGCTGCTGCACAACCTGCTGGACTTTCTGGCCAAGCTCATTCGCCGCCGCCCGCGCCGGGAATCCGGCGAGATGGTGCTGCGCATGAACCTGTGGTTCCGCGTCGCGCACTGGGGCATCATGGTGAGTTTCCCCACGCTGGTGTTCACCGGATTTGCCCTGAAATATCCCGAGCTTTGGTGGTCCAAGCCGCTGCTGCTCTGGGAGTCCGCCGCCGGTTGGCGCGGCGGCCTGCACCGCACCGCCGCCGTCGTCATGCTCCTGTCCATCGTCTGCCACTTCGTGCATCTGGCGCGGAAGAAGCGCGACCGCTCTTTCCTCTGGGCCATGATTCCAACTATCAAAGACGCCACCGATATGCTCAACGTCTTCCGCTACAACCTTGGTCTCACAAAACAGGAGCCGAAGTTCGCGAAATTCAACTATGCCGAGAAGATGGAATACTGGGCCTTTATGTGGGGCAGCGTCGTCATGGGCGTCTCCGGTTTCCTGCTCTGGTTCAACAATTTTGCCCTCCGCTATTTTCCGAAATGGGTGACGGACGCGGCCACCGCCGTGCATTGGTATGAGGCGATCCTGGCCACCTTCTCCATCCTCATCTGGCACTTCTACATGGTGATCTTCGATCCCATGGTCTACCCCATGGATACCTCTTGGCTAAACGGCAAAATCCCAGCCGACCATTACCGCCATTCCCGCCCCGAGTATCTCCGAGCCCTGGAACGCGCCCACCTGGTAGAGCTCCCCACCGAGCCCGGCGATTACGAAGATGAGCAGCGAAGTGAAAATCGCCGCTAAGCTCCCGGAAGCAACCGTCGAAATCGCCCAGGAAGAATGCAAATTGACACTAGCCATCCAGCCCGAATAAACTCATATTATTCAATGGCTTACATTCCGATTTAATCTCCACGGAACCGTTGTCGACGGTACGACCGAATTTCCCGGAGGTTTACAGGCGTGAACAACAATGCGAAGTTTGACGATTTCCAGAAAGCGCTAGAGGAATTAGTCGGCGATTTCCAGAAGCGCTTGCGCTATTACAACAGCGATGAATATGACGAGACTGCGCTACGCAATGACTTCCTCAACCCGCTATGGCGAGCCCTGGGTTGGGATTTGGAGAACAAATCAAGAAAAACGCAAATGCTCCGCGACGTGCAGCTTGAAACACGCGTCGACATCGCAGGCCGAAAGAAAAAAGCTGATTACATCTTCCGCACGGACGGACTTAACCGTTTTGTCTGCGAAGCGAAACGGCCCACAGAACTAGGCGACACGGCAGCATATCAAGCGCAACGTTACGTGTTCAACTTGGGCCTGTACCTGGGCATCCTCTCAGATTTCCAGGAGTTCAAGGTTTATGTTGTCGGCGGTAAGCCTGACCCTCTTGCCCCGGTCGATCCAGTTTTGAAATGGAACTTTACAGAATACCCCCTCGTTGCACAGCAGATGTGGGAGCTGTTCTCGTACGACGCCGTCTCCAAGAGTTCATTGGAACAGTATGTTGCGAGCCTTGAGAAAAAACCAAGAAAGGGAAAAGCTCATCAGGGTTGGCTGGTTAGGCTGCCCAGAGAACGGATGGTGGACTTTGCATTCCTGGCTGATCTCGAGGACGATCGCGTGGCCTTGGCTCGCGATCTTGTTCGTTGCAACCGCAAGTTCCGATGGACCGACACGGCGCTCAACGAGGCGATCCAGCGCATTCTGGATCGAATACTCTTTATCCGTTTCTGCGAAGACAGGGAGATTGAAACGGGCGGCAGCCTCGAAGGGATCGTCAGCGATTGGCGCAATATCAGCGTTCACAGACCCCCGCTTTATCCACGATTAGTTGCGCATTTTCGCTCACTTGATCCAGAGTTCAACGGCGCGCTGTTCAGCACCCATTTCTCAGAGAAGATCAGTGTCTCTGACGAATTTCTCAGTGTGCTGATTGAAAAGCTATCGAGCGAGGATTCGCCTTATCTCTTTAATACGCTGCCTGTCGAAATATTGGGCTCCGTTTACGAGCGGTTCATTGGTCGAGTTGTCCACGTAACTGGAGCCAAGCATGTAGCCGTCAAGGAAAAGCCGGAAGTCAGAAAAGCGGGGGGGATTTACTATACACCACGATATATCGTCGATTATATCGTCGAGCAAACCATCGGGAACCTGCTGAAGGGAAAGACTCCGACGAAAATGAGGGAGCTTACCGCCCTCGATCCAGCTTGCGGCTCGGGCAGCTTTCTCATCCGTGCATTCGAACGCATATGCGAGGGCCACCTCGAATGGTTCCAGAAAAACCCCCAAAGCCACAGAGAGGAACTCTGTTACAGCGATGACCAGGGAAACTTGCACCTCACCACTCATCTCAAACGCCAAATCATGCTGAGTAGCATTTTCGGAGTCGATCTTGACCCACAAGCGGTAGAAGTCACCATGCTGTCGCTGTACCTGAAGATCCTCCAAGGCGAGACTGAAGCTAGCGTACAACGGCAGCAGACACTATTCCCTGATGAACCGCTGCTTCCCGATCTTTCCAAAAATATCCGCATCGGCAATTCGCTGATCGGAAGCGATTACTCAGATTTGTTTGACGACCCAGAAGAGCAGAAGGTAAGACCTTTTGACTATGATGCGACGTTTCCGGACATTCTGAATGAGCGGCGCGGTGGGTTCGACGCTGTCATTGGCAACCCGCCCTATTACAACGTGGACAGATTGGGGAAACGATCTCGACAGATGCAATACCTGAAACGGAGTTATGCGGCAGTATGGAATGACAAGACTGACATCCTGAACTATTTCCTATATAAAGCTGTCACTTTATCTAGGCTGAAGGTGGGGATGATTATTTCCCGCGCCTTTTTGGAAGCATATAAGAGTAATAGGCTACGCGACCGCCTACGTCGGCAAACGCAGGTCGAGGAAATCGTCGATTTCGCCGATTTCCATGTGTTCGACGCGGGGATCACCACGGCGATTGTCCTGCTTCGCAAGGAACCTGATGCAAAGGGAGTCTTCACGGTAAGAAAACTCAGAGATGGTAAGCCAACAGCAGAGCAGCTTGCAGGGGGACTCAATTCGAATAATGAACAACTATTCGAGATAATCAGACCGAAGCAGACTCAACTGACCTCCGACGCCTGGAACTTCTCCTCGCGTGCCTTCCAGAGACTACATGACAAGATAGACAGTAACCACCCTGCAATTGGCGAGCTGTTCACAATCGGGCAGGGTATGCAAACCGGTTGTAATGGCGTGTTCGGCGGACTCTTCGGATCGGATGCTAAAAAACTTGAGTTAGGTGCGAAGTGGAGTCGCAAACGTGCAGCGAATTCAGATATTGAGCGCTACGGCATTCGAGATAGGAAGGAATACCTTCTCTGGGTCGAGCCAGCTGACAGATTCGAGGACCTCCCGCGACCGATCCGCACCCATCTCACCGAACACCAAGCTGTTTTGAAAAAACGCGCCGCTTACAAGCGCGGTAACTGCGAGTGGTGGAAGTTTACTTGGCCCTTGCACAAGGCCCATTACGATCAAGACAAAATAATCGCACCCTTTCTGGCTTCTAGAAATCGCTTTGCCTTGGATACAACGCACAGATTCATCGGTCTTACGGACACTATTGTTCTCTTCAAAAAGTCGCAGGTTGAGGAGGACATCGCGTATGTCCTGGCCCTTTTGAACTCGAAGCTGCTAGATTTCCGATTTAAGGGAATCGCGAAGCTCAAGGGCGGAGGGATTTACGAGTATTTCGAGAATAGCGTGTCTAAGCTTCCGATCAGGCGCATCGACTTCAGCGACCGCAAGGAAAAGACCTGTCACGACGCCTTAGTCCAATTGGCAACAAGAATGACGGACCTTACGGCTAAGCTGCCGAAGGTTTCGAGTGACGCCGAACGCGGCTCCATCGAAGACATGATACGCAGCACTGACTATAAGATTGATTCGCTGGTCTACAAGCTCTACGGTTTTACCGACGGCGAGAGGAAGGCAGTCGAGGAAGGTATCGCGCCGATCCAGTTGGAACCCGTAGAAGAGAGACCTGATAGGGTCAAGGTCGCACCCAGACGTAGACTAAAGCCACGCGGCGTGTCGGAGACCCAATCACTTCTTCTGTTTGGCTGAGTCCAGGAAACGCTAGCATTGATCGGCGCTGTCTACAGACAATCAAACCTTAGCCGGACGAGCCGTTAAAGTTGATCGTCTTGCTGCTCTACCTCCCGCAATCTGACCACCCCCTTTTTCATCACAAACGCCCGGTGAGTACCATCACAGACTCCCAACCGCCCGTCGGCGACAATGGACATCGACCTGTCGCAGGGCAGAGGTGTGCCCGTCAACCAAGACGGCCCTCGAACCCGCCCAGCCCCACTCCTGCCGGCGCCTCCGGTAACCCAGACCGCAAACACCGGGGACGACGCCGGACCGGGTGCCCGCCCATCGAGAAAATGAGCCATGTAATAATTACAGTGTAAAAAGTACCCGCTTGTGTCTATTTAGCCACAACCGACACTGAGCATTATCAATAACTTGCAACCCCACCCCTCGTCCAAAATGTTGTGTGTAATTCTTACGTAAATACATCAGTATACGTACAAATCCACCAGTACAAAGTGTTTCACGTGAAACATTGTACGTACAATAAAGGAACGGGGCCGGTAGGAGGATGACCGGCCCCGACAAGTGGCTTATTTTACTTCGCAATACCTCTAGGCTGTGATCAGGGATTCCAGCGCAACGCGGCTGGGGATCACCAGCGTAGAGCCGTTCTGCTGGATGAGTTGCTGTTTCTTGAAACCGGCGAAGAGCCGGCTCACGGTCTCGCGCGAAGACCCGATCATCTGCCCGATCTCTTCGTGAGTCAGAGCCAGCTTCATTTGGCTGGGGTTCTTGGATTTGGTGTTCTGGTCGAGCCATCCCACCAGCAACCGAGCCAGCTTTTCGCTGGCCGAGTCGGAAAGCATCAGGTCGCGGATTTCGCGGCAAGTGGAGGCGTAATCCTGGCTGATGTGCTGCGTCACCCACAGGGCGAACTCGCCGTGAAGACGCATGAGGCGCAGCAAATCGGTTTGCCGCAGGAAGCTGATCTCGGACGGCTCCTGGGTTTCGGCCGTAGCTTCATACGGGCGTCCGGAAACTACCGCGGCAACTCCCATCGGGCAACCGCGGTCGCAAATGCGCAGAATCAGCGTTCTGCCATCGCTGCCGCAAATGGAGAGCTTCACCCGGCCACGACGCACGATAAACACTCCGCGCGGAGCCTGCCCTTCGGCAAATAAAACCGCGCCTGTGGGATAGGAAGTGGTGAGCGCTTCTTGCTCCAGGGCATCGGCTACGGTTGGAGGAAAATCAGAGAAGGTTTTGTCGACTGGCGCGAGTTTCTGGGCATTGTTTACGACGTATGTGGCCATTTTTTGTTGTCTCCGCTCAAACGTACCATGGCAAGTCCCTCGCCACTCTTCTCAGGCGGGGCAAAACTTCCGCGAAAACTGTCCAAAGGGAACAAAATAAGTGATTTGACTGGAGATGATACGACACGGCAAGGCCTGCTGTCCACCGCAGGTTGCGCCCGAAGTGCGTCGTTTCCCACAGCGATGTGTGATCTCCATCACCAACCGGTTGGTCATATGACCGCGGAGGACGTTCCCGTTCGTTGGTTGTGGCTTCCGGTCACCAGTTTTCACCCCAACGTGGCATGGATAGTATCCAGCAGCGCGGTTGCGGAAAACAAAGTAGCCGCCGAGCTTCAGCGAGACCCAGCCAAGCCGAAATGGTTCAGCAGAGTGTGCTCCGGAGCGTCCCCAACTGCGCCGGTCGCCGCTACTTTTCAACATCGAAGTAGATTTTTGTTGTAGCGCGGTACTGGGCTATCTTCTTGCCGTCCAGTTCCATTTCTAATTCCGCCACTCGCGCCCACTTCAAGCCGCGAACGGTTTTTGCGGCTTCGGCTACCGCGTTCTCCGCAGCCTTGGCAAAGCTCTCTTTGGAAGTTCCAACTACCTCAATAATCTTCTGCGCCATTACGGCCCTCGTTTGATTTCTCCCTGTGCATTGTACCGCTGCGCTGCCTCGTTAAGCCTGCCTCGTCACGACTGTCCCGCGGACGTCAAAGCTGTGCAGCGCCAAGCCGGGTTAAGTGGTTCCGGCGCCGGCACTAAAAGTGATAGATTTGTTCATCACTTCCGCACAAGGACGGTCGTCATGGCGATTCCCCTTTCCAACGAAATCAGAGCTTTGCTCGATGGCCCCAACTTCGCTCATCTCGCCACTCTCATGGTTGACGGCTCACCGCAGAGCGTACCCGTTTGGGTGGGCCGAGAAGGTGACCGCATCCTCATTTGCACCGGAGAAGGCTCACTCAAAGCGAAGAACACACGACGCGATCCGCGTGTCGCGCTCTCCATCGTCGATTTCCACGACCCGTATCAGGAGGCTCAGCTTCGCGGCCGCGTGGTCGAGCGCCGTCCGGATGGCGATTTCAAGTACGGGGACCCCAACTCGCTGAAGTACACGGGCAAGCCGTTCCCGTTTCGCAGCCCCGAGGGAAGAGTGGCGCTCGTGATCGAGATCGAGAAGGCGCGATACACCAAGCTCCCTTTTGAACATACCCCGCCCAAATAGTGCGGCCTCCACTGCATTCTTATAAGGAATCCAGCCAGTGCCCAGGACACCGCGCGTGCATACCAAAACTAGTGATCCTGATCACAGCAAGCGGAAGCCGCTTGGCAGAACATGGAGCGTGCGGCGCGGGGCGCTCAGAAAGTGCCCAGGGTTTGGTGTGCGCCGCGCCGATCCGCTGCGCGGAGAGGCAAAGAGAAAGAGAAGGAACACGACGTGCGTCTCAAGCCGACCAGGGTGCGCTGGCTTTCGCAGATTATATTCTTCTCGCTGTTCCTGTTCCTTCTTCTGCGCACAGAGTTTCGCGGATCGCTGCGCGCCGGCGCGAGCGAGATCCGGCTCCCCTATCCGGTGCAGTTGTTTTTCCAGTTCGATCCGCTGGTGACGCTGTCGAATGCGCTCTCCAGCCGCGCCCTCTACCACGGCCTATTGTGGAGTCTGGTGGTTCTGATTCCGACGATGTTTATCGGCCGCTTCTTCTGTGGATGGATTTGTCCTCTGGGCTCAATTCACCACTTCTTCAGCAGCCTGAGATCGGAGCGCAAACGTGGAAAGCAACTGATTGAATCGAACCGGTACAAGCGCTGGCAGACGACGAAGTACTACCTTCTGGTCGCGGCCTTAATCGCCGCCGTACTGGGCACAGGGGTAGTCGGATGGCTGGATCCTTTCTCGTTGCTGGTGCGCTCGCTCGGCCTTTCCATTTTGCCCGCGACGGACTATGCCCTGAACGCCGCGCTGGGCGCGATGGAACACAGCAGGTTTGCAGCGGTGCAGATACTGGGCAGCGGTTTCCATTTCATTTTCGGAACGCTGCTGCTCGGTTTCAAACAACCGTATTTTCGCCAGGGGGTCTGGCTCGGCCTCATCTTTATCTTTCTCCTGGCGCTGAATTTTCGTGTAACGCGGTTCTGGTGCCGGGCAATTTGCCCGCTGGGCGCTCTGCTGGGGATCGTATCGCGCTGGTCGATTCTTGGACTGGTTAAGAGCCCGGAGCGCTGCGAGGAATGCAATCGCTGCCTGCTGCGCTGCCAGGGCGGCGACGACCCGATCGGCGGAGTCCCGTGGCGTCAGCCGGAGTGTCATCTCTGTCTGAACTGTATTGATGAATGTCCCGAGCACGGCCTGAAGTTCAAGTTTTTCCCCGCGCAAAAGTCCATCGGCACGAACTTGCAGAGGCGCAAGGTGCTCACCGGATTGGCCGCGGGAGCAGCCGTGGTTCCGCTGCTGCGAAGCACGCCCGGATTCGCCGTCGAGCGCCACGAGCGTTTGCTGCGTCCTCCCGGCGCGCTCGACGAAGACCACTTCTTATCGCGCTGCATTCGGTGCGGCGAGTGCATGAAGGTCTGCCCCAACAATGCGCTGCATCCCGCGTTCACCGAAGCGGGTTTGGAAGGTCTCTGGACGCCGGTCATGATCCCGCGGATTGGCTACTGCGAGTCCAGTTGCGTGCTGTGCTCCCAGGTCTGCCCTACCGGCGCCATCTGGGAGATCACGGCGAAAGAGAAGGGCTGGGAAGCGAAGGTTGCCGGCGACGCGAAGCCCGTCCGTTTGGGCACGGCGTTCTACGACCGCGGGCGATGTTTGCCCTGGGCCATGGCGACACCGTGCATTGTCTGCGAGGAGTGGTGTCCGACATCGCCCAAGGCCATCTATTTGCAACCCGCCGAGGTCGCGGATGCCCAGGGCCATCCCCAGCAGGTCAAACAACCGCTGATTGATCCTTCCCTCTGCGTGGGCTGTGGGGCGTGCGAATACGCCTGCCCGGTTCAGGATCGCCCGGCAGTTTACGTGACCAGCGTCGGCGAGAGCCGGTCGCGAACCAACCAGATTCTGTTGAACCGGGGCAAGGAGAGGCCGAGGTGACGGGTATCGGAAGAGTGAAAGTCCGCGGACTGCTGCTGGTCATGCTCGGAGTCGCGCTGCTCGTGGACGCCGGTTGCAAACGTCAACCGGGGAGCGGGACATCGTTTTTCCCTGCGTCCAATCAGGTTGCAGGCTGGGTGACGGCCGGAGATATACGAACCTTCGAGGCTGCCGACCTGTGGAAGTACATCGACGGCGATGCGGAACGGTACTTGAAGGCTGGAGTGCAGAGAGTGTCTACGGCTGATTACAAGTTCCAGAATAAGGTCGACGCGACAGTAGACATCTACACCATGGGGAACGCGGAGGGCGCGGAGACGATTTTCAAATCGGAGGCGGCGGTCGATGTGAAACCGATCCAACTGGGAGACGGCGCGCGCTTGTCCAGCCAGAGCCTGGTCTTCCGCAAGGGAGCGTTCCTGGTGCGAATCGTTGCCTTTGAGGAATCGACGGAAACCCAGCAGGCACTTTTGCAACTGGGGCACGGTATCGAACTGCGGCTTGCCAGGTGATGAATGTCAGACGTGCTCTGCGTCACTGAAAGGTCGCACGGATTGCGGTATAGGTAGTTTGAGGATCCTCGGAGCTGTTTGTCGATTCACCGGAGAACCCTAATGAGCGCAAAGCGCAGCGACAACCGGCGAGACTTTTTGAAGAAGTGCCTGACGGGCGCTGCGGTTCTCGGCGTCGGCGGCAGGATGCGGCTGCTCGCAGCGGCAGAAGAAGGAGCGGCGCTCGCGAAATCCAGGGTTGTGGTCGCGCGCGATGCCATGCTGCGCGGCACGGGCACCACGGTGGATTCGCGCCGGATGCTGAGCCTCCTGGATCGCGCCATGCAATCTCTTTTCGACCGCGACAATCCAACAGAACCGTGGAAGAAGCTGGTCCGCCCGGGTGAGACGGTGGGATTGAAAGTGAATACCCTTGGAGGACGCGGACTCTCCACCAACGTTCAGCTCATAGAAGCCATTTGCGAGCGCTTGCAGGAGGCCGGAATCAAGGCGAGCGATATCGTGGTCTGGGACCGTGGCGGCGACGAAATGGAACACGTTGGATTCCGTGTGGCGACGGATGGAAACCGCGTGCAATGCTTCGGCACCGATCGAGTCGATTATGAACAGGAGTTGGCCACGTATGGCAGCGTGGGCAGCCGATTGTCGAAGATTCTGACGCAACGCTGCAACGTGATGATCAATGTCCCGATCCTGAAAGACCATGACGGAGCCGGCGTAACCATCGCCCTGAAAAACATGTATGGCGTCATTCACAATCCGAACAAGTACCACCCCAACGGCTGCAATCCATACATCGCGGACTTGAACATGCTTCCGGAAATCAGGTCGAAGATGCGATTGACCATCTGCGACGCGACCACGGCCTGCTTCGAAGGCGGACCGGGATTCAAGCCGGAATACACCTGGAAGAACAATGCCCTGATCGTTTCGCAAGATCCCGTAGCGCTCGACTACACGGGCTGGCAAATCATCGAGCGCAAACGGGCGGAAAAAGGATTGAAGACGCTGGAAGGCGATAAGAGAGCGCCGCACTACATCGCGACCGCCGCCGATGCCCAGCATCGACTGGGCACGAACGATCCCAGGAGAATCGCGGTCGTCGAGGTATAGCCGGTAGCGCCGGCATCTTGCCGGCTGTCCCGAGGGCGTCTCGCCCTCGGCAGTGATTGAGGGTTCAATATGTCGCGTGAACTCGATGCGCAAGAAGGCGTGAAGGTCCCGGCCGACGGCGCGGCGGCAGACGAGAGCTCCTCTGTCCGCGGTGAGCGCAGCTCGTTCACGCGCCCGCTTGATCGCCGGGCGTTCCTGCACTGCGCTCTGGCGTCGGGAGCGGCTTTAGGCGTCTGCGAATTTGCCCAGTTCGCCGTCCTCGGTGCAAGCCCAGCGCGGGCTGCTCCGCAGAAGCAGGATGATTCGCAATTCACCGTCGAAGCCAAGTTCTACCAGAAGCTTCCAGACAAGAAGATCAAGTGCAAGCTGTGTCCGCGCGAATGCACGGTGGGAGACCGGGAACGCGGCTATTGCGGCGTGCGCGAGAATCACGGAGGAAGCTACTACACGCTGGTGCACTCGCGGGTGTGCGCCGCGCACATCGATCCCATCGAGAAAAAGCCGCTCTTCCATTACCTGCCGGGAACGCTTGCTTTCTCGTTGGCCACGGCGGGCTGCAACGTCAACTGCAAATTTTGCCAGAACTGGGATATCTCCCAGGTGCGTCCGGAGCAGGTTCCCGCCGAATATGCGCCCCCAAAACGGATTGCCGAGCTGGCCAAAAAGAACGGCTGTCCGACCATCGCCTACACCTACAGCGAGCCGGTGATCTTCAGCGAGTACCTGATGGATGCAGCCGATGCCGGCCACGAAGCCGGCGTCCGCAGCGTGGCCGTGTCGAATGGCTACATGCAAGAGGAGGCGCTGAAGGCGGCGTATGGCAAGATGGACGCGGTCAAGATCGATCTGAAAGCGTTCTCTGAGTCTTACTACAAGGATGTAGTCGTTGCAGAGTTGAAGCCGGTGTTGGCCTCGCTGGTCACCTTGCGGAAGATGAACAAGTGGACCGAGATCGTGTATCTCGTGGTGCCGGCGATGAACGACAGCGATGCCGAATTCCGCGGCCTGGCAAGCTGGATTAAGACCAACCTGGGCGTGGATGTGCCGATCCATTTTACGCAATTTCATCCGGAATATCTGTTGAAGAATCTGCCCATAACGCCGGTGCCCACTCTGGAGCGTGCCAAGGCCATCGCCGACGCCGAGGGGCTACACTACGTGTACATCGGCAATGTGCCGGGACATCCTGCGCAAAATACGTACTGCCCGAAGTGCCGCCGCATGTTGGTGGAGCGCGTGGGGTTCACGGCGAGTCAGATGCTGATCCGCAAGGGCAGTTGCCCATTTTGCGGGCAGCCGATTCCTGGTATTTGGCACGCATGAAAGCGCGAGAGGAGGTTGCGCATATGAATATCAAGACGCGTTTCAAAGTATATGGGCTGGCGGCTGTACTCATCGCGATCCTGGCGATTGCGGCGGTGTGGCACGTGCGGGCTGCCGATCCCCAGAACGCAGCACAAGAGAGCGTGAGGCAGCCGGGTGTCGCCGGTGGATTCTATCCGGCCGACCCCAAGGCGCTCACGGCGATGATCGATGACATGCTGGCGCATGCCGCCTCGTCCCAGCCGCCGATCACCGAACCGATCCTCGCTGTGGTTGCGCCGCACGCCGGTTATCAGTATTCCGGCCCCGTCGCTGCCTACACCTACGCGGCGTTGAAAGGGCGCAAGTTTTCGCGAGTGGTCGTGATTGCACCCTCGCATTACGAGGCCTTTGATTTCACTTCCGTCTATGAGGGCGACGCCTATGCGACGCCGCTGGGCACAGTCCCGGTCGACAAGGCGTTTGCCAAGCAACTCGTGCGGATGAGTCCAACTATCAAATTCTCCAGCCGGGGACACACTCCCACCAAGGAGGGCGCTGAACACGCGGTCGAGGTGGAGTTGCCGTGGTTGCAACGGGTGCTGGGCGATTTCGAACTCGTGCCCGTCGTCATGGGAGACCAGAGCTATGAAAGCAGCCGCGCGCTGGGAGTGGCGCTGGCGAAGCTGATCCAGGGCAAAGATAACAATAAAGAGACGCTGATCGTGGCCAGTTCCGATCTGTCGCACTATCACCCCTACGACGAAGCGGTGAAGATCGACCATAAAACGCTGGGTGCGCTACAGGTTTGGGACTACTTCAGCATGTCGCGGAACTTCGAGGCGCGCATCTGGGAAGCCTGTGGCGGCGCGCCCATCGTAGCCGCAATGATTGCCGCCGAGCGCATGGGAGCGAACCAGGCTGTGGTGCTCAAATACGCCAATTCAGGAGACATCACCGGTGATCACTCGCGCGTGGTCGGATACAGCGCCAACGTCTTTTTGAAAACTCCAAGCGGAAAGATAGTGGAACCGCAATTCTCACTGACTGGCCACGAGAAAAGCGAACTGCTTGCTCTGGCTCGCAAGTCGACGGAGTACGCGGTGCGGGAGAGAAAGCCGTATGAACCAACCGCCAGCGCCAGCGAAGTGCTGAATGAGGAGCGCGGTGCGTTCGTGACGTTGAAAAAGTCGGGAGAACTGCGGGGCTGCATCGGCTATACTTCCGCGGAAAAACCTCTCTACATGACCGTGCGCGACACGGCCACGCTGGCCGCCCTGCGCGATCCCCGATTCCAGCCGGTATCGGCCTCGGAGTTGCCGCAGCTCGAATACGAAATCTCGGTGATGTCGCCCCTTCGGCGCGTGCTCGACGTTCGACAGATCAAGGTCGGCCAGCACGGACTGCTGATGAAGAACGGCACCTACGAGGGCATTTTGCTTCCGCAGGTGCCAGTGGAAGAAAAATGGGATCGATCGACATTCCTGGAAGAAACCTGCGCCAAAGCGGGCATGCACTCCGGCTGCTGGAAGGATGAGAACACGGACATCTTCATGTTTACAGCGGTGGTATTCGGCGAGAACCGGCCGCAAGTGCTCATGCCCGAGACATCTTTGCCTCCAGGCTTACCCGCGCGGCCAGGAGAAACGGCGCCAGGTTTACCGCCGCACTGAGCCATGCCGTTTTCCAAAAACCAAACACCGGGATGAGATAACTGCTCAACAAAAGCGCGCCCACGCATCCGCCCAGCAGATCGATGGCATAGAGTGTGCCCAGCCGCGCTCGACCGCTGCGGTCATAGTTACAGTCATAAAGGTAGATTTCCGTCGCGACAGGAAATTGATAGCCTCCCAGCATTCCGCAGAGAGCGGCCAGGGCAGGGAAGACAAGCTGCGCCGCCAGCCAGGTCGCCGCCATCCCAGAAATTTTCGACAGCAGGCTAACCACAAATATCAGCGCCGGCCCGGAAAGGGCGAGCACGAACTGAGTCGTTGCCATGGTGCGGTAGGGCGCACTATCGCCGGAACGAATGCGGCGAATGCCCAGCCAACTTCCGAAGGCAATGCCTGCCATGCACATGGCAATAAGGATCGCGAGCTGGTGGTAAACGTAACCATAGATGGACTGGAATGCGAGCAACAGGAAAATCTGCAAAGCCATCAGTGTGAATCCGGTCGCAGCCGCCGAGCACGCTGCGGCAGAACGGGCGCGTTTTTCGCGAGCGGGCACAAACGCCAGAAGAACCGCTACAAACAGCAGGACAACCATGACCGCATCGATGACACCGGTGAAACCAATGTGCGCGGCGCCCCGGAACCAGCGCGAATAGCCCAACTTGAACTGCGCGCTCCATAGCACAACGTCAAAGTAATAGGCGATCGGCTCGAAATCGCGATTGACCGGCGTCGAGGCCAGCGGCCGCAATTGCTCGCGAACCTGCTCCATGCGATCGGGCATCATGCGGAATGGGATGAAGTATTCCCGAACATACTGTGTCTTCAGATTCCGCTCCTGCAATCTTGCCATCAGCGTCTGCGGATTGTCGGTCAGAACATCGGGTCGCGCAGCGGCGAAGAAGTGGATGGTTTCGCCGGGAATAGCGACAACGTAAGGGAAGACTTGCCGCAGCGTGTGCCGAATGCAGCGCAGGAATTCCGCCAGGTCGGGGCTGATGTAATCCTCCGACGAGCGCAGTTGCAGGGCGAGCAGTCCGCCGGGCGCAAGGTGATCGCGAGCGGAACGAAAGAACTCGGCCGTATAGAACCGGTTCAACTGCGCGGTCTGCGGGTCGGGGACATTAAGAATGATCACGTCGAATGTGTCGCCCGCCGTCTTGAGATCGTGCCGGAGATCGTGCCGGAGATAGTGTCGAAGAAAGTACCGCCCATCCGCGTAGTGCACGTGCACCCGAGGATCCGAGAAAACCGGAGCCGACTGCACCGGGAAGAACTGCCGCGCCATGTCGATGAGCGCGGGATCGAGCTCAACATAGTCGATCCGTTCGACTGTAGGATGCTTCAGCGCCTGGGCGATGCTGCCGTTCACGCCGCCGCCGATCATTAGAATCTGCCGCGGCGCGGGATGCTCCAGCAGCGCGTAGTGAACCGCCTCTTCGGCGGCGTTCTCGTCCGGCGCGTTGGCCAGGATCACGCCGTTGTCATAAATGCTGCGGATATTGCCGGTTTCCGTATTGCCGGTTTCATTGCCGGACTCCGCATTGCCAGTTTCCGCATTGCCCGTTTCGATGACCGCCAGGTTGCCGTAAATCGAGTTGCGCGATCCGACCAGGCGGAATCCCCGCCACAAGCGCGCCTGCGCGGACCTGTCCAACGCCGGCGCAACATATATAAAGAGAAGGATTGTAAAAAGAACGGCCGCGAAAAGCGCCGCTGCCACCGTGACGGCCCCAAGCTGCTTGCGGCTCATCCCGACCAACAAGACTGCTGCCATACACAGGTTCAGGAGGGTGACGACAGTCGCGATCTGGAAGGACTCAAGAAAGCGCACCAACACAATGCTGGCCAGGATCCCTCCGAAAGCCGAACCAGCCGCCTCCAGCAAGTAAGCCGAACTCGTAGCGACGCGAGCGGAGACGGCGCACTCCTGTTCGTACATCCGCGTCGCAACCACGAAAAGCGCCCCTGCCACAACGCAAAACACGCTAAGACACGCCAGAGATGTAAGCAGCATCGGCAGCGGACCCACCAGCTCGCCCGGCACTGTCTGAAAAAAAGTTCTGGAGGCGCGCAATGCCCAGATCGTCGGCAGCAGGCTCACGCCGAGCAGGCATTCGAGCGCGGCGACCGCCCGGCGAGCGTGTTTCCCGCCCAACGCAAAACGGCTGCTCAGGCTGCTGCCGGCGGCGGTCCAGAAGAGCCACGTGCCGAGCATAATTCCCAGCGAAATCTCGTTGCCGTTGAAGACGACGATGAGCTCGCGCATGAGAACGATCTGGCCGATGACCGCGCTGAATCCGATCAGCGCCAGAGCCACCCTTACGGCCGGCGCCGGTTGTTTCAAACAAGGTGTTGTGACGGATTGCATAGCTGCTGCCACCAGAACGAGATTAGAATTTAGTTGTCGCGCAAAAGCAAAGAGGTCAAAGCAATATGTCGCCCTCCGAGGACGCCACAATTAACCGCCGTGAAGCGTTAATCAAACTGCTCCGCCTGGGAGGAGTCGCTGCCGGCACCGCAGGTCTCGGATACTGGCTCAGCGAACACAGCCAACGGCCCGAGTACGCGCTGGCAATGAATGCAAGGAGGAGTCATACTGTACCCGCTGATGCGGCTTTGCCCGAAATGGCGGTCATCCAGGGAGACGATCCCGAACAACTGGCGCGGACTGCCCTCGAAGAACTGGGCGGCATCCACCGCTTCATCTCCCGCGCCGACGTCGTGTTGGTGAAGCCGAACATCGGCTGGGACCGCATTCCCGAACAGGCGGCCAACACCAATCCGAAGATCGTCGCGGAGATCGTCCGGCAATGCTGGAACGCAGGGGCGAAGCGGGTCATCGTGACCGACGTGAGCTGTAACGACCCGCGCCGATGTTTTCAGAGGTCGGGCATTGCCGAGGCCGCGCGGAGCGTAGGCGCCGATGTGATCCTGCCCGATCCCGCCCAATTCAAAGATGTCGACCTGCAGGGAGAGGTTCTGCGGGACTGGCAGGTTTTCAATCCCTTCCTGAATGCCGACAAGATCATCAACGTCCCCATCGCCAAACACCACGGCCTGACCGGCACGACTCTGGGGATGAAGAACTGGTACGGCATCCTGGGCGGACCGCGCCATCAGTTGCACCAGAAGATCGACGAAAGCCTGGTGGACCTCGCCGATTTCATGCGTCCGACTCTTACCATGATCGATTGTTATCGCGTGCTCATCCGGAACGGCCCGACTGGCGGCAACATTGACGACGTTTTGCTCAAGAAGACGATGGTGGCCGGAACCGATCCGGTGGCGCTCGACGCTTATGTGGCGAAGGCCTACTGGAATTTGGAAGTTGCATCGCTGCCCTATTTGAAAATGGCGTCCCAGCGCGGCTTGGGAACCTACGAGTTCGGGAAGCTCCGCACGCGCGTAAGAAGTGTATAAAGAGCAAACTTACCACACGCGGCAGGCGTTCTCGGCAACCATGGGCTGTCCGGCCTTGCAGCCAAAGGCCTCCTGGAAGGCGGCTGAATTCTGCACCGCGCCGTTCACACGCCAGCGTCCTGGGGAATGCGGATCGGTCAGCACCCGCTTCCGCGCTTCCTGATCGGTCACGTTCTGGCACCAGATCTGCCCATACGCGAGGAAGAACCGCTGCGCCGGAGTATATCCATTGATCGCTTTTACCGGCGTGTTGCCGATGATGTTGGTCAGCGCCATGTAGGCCAGCTTCAGCCCTCCGTTGTCGGCGGTATTCTCACCCAGCGTCAATTTGCCATTGAGCTTTACCTCGCCCTTGTCGCCCTTCACTGAGGTAAAGCTCGAATACTCCTTGGCGGTGCAATCGACGCGTTGCTCAAATTCCTTGCCGTCCTCCTCCGTCCACCAATCGCGGAAGTTGCCTTGCGCATCGTACTTGCGGCCCTGGTCATCGAAGCCGTGCGTCAGCTCATGTCCAATCACCACGCCGATGGCGCCATAGTTCACGGCATCGTCCATCGACTTGCCGTAAAACGGCGGCTGTAAAATGCCCGCGGGAAAGTTGATATCGTTCATGGGAGGACGATATTGGGCATTGACCGTCGGCGGAGTCATGCCCCAATCCTTACGGTCCGTGGGCCGCTCGATCTTCTTGTATTGACGCTGCACCTCGAACGCGCCGGCGCGCACCGCATTGCCCGCGTAATCGCCGGACTTGATCGCAACGCTGCTGTAATCGCGCCAGGTGTCGGGATAGCCAATGTTGTTGACGATGGTGTTGAGCTTCTCATAAGCCTGCTTCTTCGTCGTGTCCGACATCCACGGCAACTGGGCGAGGTCCCGATGCATTGCGTCCTCGATCGCCCGCACCAGCTTCAAGGTGCGTTCTTTGCCCTCGGCGCCGAAGGTGCGGTTCACATAGAGCTGGCCCAGCGCCATGCCCAGGTTGACGTTGGTGGATTTCACGCAGCGCTTCCACCGCGGCTCCATCTCTTGCTGTCCCGACATGTACTTGCCGTTGAACAGGAAATCCTCTTCGACGAAAGCTTTGCTCAGGAGCGGGGCGTGCGCGTTGATCGTTTTCCAGCGCAGGTAGATTTTCCAGCTATCGAGCGGAACGCTGTTGAGCTGGTCGTTAACCTGCTTGAAAAAATCCGGGTTGCCCACGTTCAGAGATGTGAACTTGGGCGAGCCATTATCGGCAAAGTAGACGGCGAGGTCGAAATTCGGAGCTGCGCCAGAGATGTCCGCGACTGTCATCTTATGGTCGCGAGTTTTGGGATCGCGGCGGACCGTGCGATCCATCGAGGCCTGCGCCAGCCCGGTCTCGACCGTTAACACGATTTTGGCCTCGGTGGCGGCCACTTCCGGCTTGTCTCCGGCCAGTTCGAACATCTTTTGCGCGTGCTCCAGATATTTCTGCCGCGTCTCCACCGACTTCGGATCATCCTTTATGTAGTAGTCGCGATCCGGCAGCGTGATCCCGCCCTGATCGAGGTACGCAATGGTCTCTGAGGAATCGTGCATGTCGGGCTGCGCGTAGAACGCAAATAACGCCGGCGTCGAGTTGCGGTGCATGGTTGCAATCTGTCGAATAAGATCCGCCGGGGTCTTGATGCCGTTAATACGTTCCAGTTCCGGCGTCAGCGGACCAGTCCCTTTTTTCTCGATCGCGCTCTCGTCCATGCATGAGCCGTAGTAAGCGCCCACCATGCTTTCCGTTGCCGTGTGTTTGCCCGGAGCCTGCGCCTCAGTCAGTATGTCGCGCAAGATATAGAGATTGCGCTCGGCAAGCTCGTCGAACCGCCCCCACCGCGACTTGTCGGGAGGAATGGGATTGTTCTTCTTCCAGGTTCCACAGGCGTATTGATAAAAGTCCACACACGGATCGACTGTCTTATCCATGGCTGTGACATCGAAGCTGGGGATTTCCTTGGGGACGGCCGATGAAGACGGGCTGGTTTGCGCCGAGCAGAGTGCGGCGGTCAGCAGCATTGAAAGAACACAGAGAATGCGAGTGAGCATACTTTCCTCTTTGACCTCACGAACGCAAAGGATTCTACACCAGTTTTGCCCACCTGTGCGGCTGCATGAACCAACTTCCACCTTGGCCGCTCGACGAGGAATCCGCTCCAACTTCTCTTCAGCGTGTGACCTTCGTCCTTGCTATGCCTCCGCATCCTATGATTGACTTGCCGGTTGAGAATAGCGCCCCTTTTTCCCGAGGGGAGCGCAATGGGGCGGCGATGACGGCCGCGTCAACGGTCAACGCGTTTACGGTTAAAATGTTCGCCCCGTTCAGGAGGCTCATTCACCCATGGCCGAAGTCGAAACCAAGTCTCTTCCCGCGAACGCCTACCTGCCGTTGAAGCCCGGCGAAATCTACATGCCGATGGTGCCCGCCAGCCTGGCGCCACCGGAGGTGACCTGGCGCTCGGTGCTCTGGGGCACGTCGCTGTGCATCATTTTCAGCGTCGCGACCGCCTATTCCGCCCTCAAGGTCGGCCAGGGCATGGAGGCGGCGATCCCCATCTCCATCCTCGCCATCGGCTTGGCGCGCGTCTACCGGCGGCGCTCCACTGTGCTCGAGAACATGATCATCACCGGCATGGGCGGCGCCTCCGCCGCCGTGGTGTCCGGTGCCGTCTTCACCGTCCCCGCGCTCTACATTCTCCATCTCGACCCGCATCCCGCGCAGACCATCTTCATCTGCCTCGCCGGAGGCTGCCTGGGCATCCTCTTCCTCATTCCGCTGCGGCGCTACTTTGTGCGCGAAATGCACGGCAAGTTCCCATTTCCCGAGGCCACGGCCATCACCGAAGTCCTCGTCACCGGCGAGAAAGGCGGATCGCAAGCCAAACTGCTGCTTCAGGCCACCGTCATCGCTGCGCTTTACGACTTTTTTGTCACCACCTTCCACGTCTGGAAGGAGTACCTGAACTTCCAGTTCGTGCCCGCAGTCCGGTCGCTGGCCGAACGCGGGCGCATGGTCTTCAATTTCGACGCGGTCGGCTTCATCCTCGGCCTGGGCTACGTAATGGGCATGCGCATTGCCCTGATCTTTTGCGCCGGCGGCATTCTGGTGAACTTCGTCCTCGTCCCCATGATCTGGTTCATCGGCAGCCACATGGGCGACGCCACCGTCTATCCCGCCACCATCCCCATTTCGCACATGTCGGCCGCGGAGATCTACCGCTATTACGTGCGCTTCATCGGCGTCGGCGCCATCGCGACCGCCGGCCTCGTCGGCATCCTCAAATCGCTGCGCGTGGTTGCCGGATCGTTCGGCATCGCGCTCCACGCTTTCCGCCACGGCGAAGCGCCCCACACGGAACGCACCGACCGTGACATTCCCATCCTCGCCATCCTTCTCGGCGTGGTGCTGTCGGCAATCGCAGTAGCCGTCTTCTTCGGACAACTTCATGTTTCGTGGACCGTGGTCGCCGTGGGTCTGGCGCTGACGCTGCTCTTCTCATTCTTCTTCACCACCGTGGCGGCCAACGCTATTGCCACCACAGCCAACAACCCGGCCAGCGGCATGACGCTGCTGACCGTCATCGTCTCCGCCATCGTGTTGCTGAAGTTCGGGCTCTCCGGGACCACCGGCATGTTCTTCGTGATGGCCCTCGCCGGCATGGTCTGTGTGGCCCTGTGCGCCTCGGGACAGTTCATCACCGACCTGAAAGCCGGCTACTGGCTCGGTTCCACGCCTTCCGCGCAGGAGAAGGTGAAATTCATCGGCGTCGTCGCGGCGGCCATCACCGCCGGGTTAACCATCATCCTGCTGGCCAAGGCCTTCCAGTTCGGAGAGGCCGTGCCCGGCGACACGCGCCAAGTCCTGGTCGCGCCCCAGGCCTCCGCACTGAAAGCCGTGGTCTCGGGATTCATGAGCGGCCAGCCCGTCGCCTATATGTTGTTCGGCATCGGCGCCATGGTCACCGTGGTGCTCGAGATGCTCGGCCTTTCTTCCATGGTCTTCGCGCTGGGAATCTATTTGCCGCTGCAACTGACCACGCCCATCCTGGCCGGCGGATTCCTCTCGCACCTGGTGAACAAGCGCGGAGAGAAGATTGGCGGCCAGCACGGCAATACCATCCGCGAGCGCGGTATCATCATTGCCGGCGGCTTGATGGCGGGCGGAGCACTCGGCGGAGTGATTGGCGCGGCGCTACGCGTCCTGCCGCGCTTCAAGGAAGAGTGGATTCAGACGCCGTTCTACGAGAATATGCCGGTCTCGCAAATGCTCTCAGCGCTGGGCTTCGTAGCGCTTTGTGTCTACACGTATCGAATGTCAATGAAGAAGCAAGAGAACGACTAGAGTGCTTGTGATAGAGCGCTGGTAATAGAACGCTGGTGCCCCAGGGCCTGCCCTGAGCTTGTCGAAGGGTTCGCGCGCGGTTTTGTGCGCGCTAACCTGGGTCCATGCAGAACCAACAATTTCAACGGAGACTTACAAATGACCCAATCTGATCTTTCCATCGCAAACGCCATTCTCGGTATTGATACTCTCTGGGGCGGCGATGTCATGTGCCCCTCAGGCACGGGCCGCTTCATCGCCGACTCGTGGTTCTCCGACGAGCCGCTGCCTGCGGCCTACACCCATCCCACTGCGGCGCGCCTGCGAGCCGCAGGCGGCGTTACCGGCAAAGACAGCACTGCCGTTGCCGACTATCTGCGCGAAATGGGCGCCGAGATTATCCGCTCCATGGACGCCATAAACGTCGAGGCTCGACGCGTGGGCGGCTTGCGTGGCGCTTATCTCGAAGGCCTGAATATCTGCCTGACCACGATGTGGGCACTCGCCATGGAAATCACCGGCAAGGGCAACCGCGTGCCTTATGAAGAAAGCGTCAAGGCATCCACCGGGCGCCCGCCCGAGCCCAGCGACCCGACGGCTAAGCAGGCTCGTGTTGCCGAGTTGCTCGGCCGCGCGGGTTACTCGACCTCCAGTCCTGCTGGCGTGCTCGGAGCGGTCGATGCCTGGCGGCGGGATCGGGTGGTTCCGATGGCTTCTGTCCGTGCTCTCAGCGCGGCCATGATCGCCCACTTTGACCGCCTGAGCGCGGCCAACTTGCTGCCCTATCTTCCTCAGGATCTCTCCGCCGTGCCTCGGGCCAATATTGAATTCCTGCCCATTAAGGACGCATGGTTCTCGGGCTCGATGAACTACATCGGCCGAGCGCGTAACGCGGATGGCAGTCCGAGATACGAAGCCACTTATGAGATCAACGCTTCGTTGCAAATCTCCGTGCCGGAGTTCGAGCAGTTGATCAGCCACGAAGTCGTGCCCGGGCATGTTACGACCTTTGCCTATTTGCAGGATCTCTATGTCCGGGGGAAAGTCGGCTTCGAAGCCACGGTGTTGACCATGAACACCCGCGCGGCCACGCTGTTCGAGGGACTCGCGAACAATGCCATTCTCATCGCTCATGGCGTAACCGAAATTGAGCAACTGCCCGACGAAGATTTGCAGATCGGCGTGCTGCTGGCGTTACTGCAGGATGATGCCAAGAATCAGTCGTCCTATCTAACTTGGGGAGAAAGCAAGCCGCAAGCGGAAGTGGCAGCCACGCTGCGCCGCGACTTCCTGGTCACCGAAGAGCGGGCCGACAAGCTCTCCGGCGCCTGGGGCAAACATCCGCTGCTGGGCCGAATGTATCTTCCGGCTTATCGGTCGGGAACGGAGCGAGTCGCACAATTGCGCCGCACTTACCCGGCGAATCGCGTTCTACCGGCAATCTACGGCTGCTCTGGGTTAGCCGATATTGTGACGATTGATGAGATGGTGAAGCCAGAGTAGCTAAGCCGGGGAAAACGAGTAGCGCCGGCATCTTGCCGGCTGTCCCGAGGGCGTCTCGCCCTCGGCGCGGCGGGCCAGGATGCCCGCCGGACAGCCGCCGGGACGGCGGCGCTACTCTCAGTGGTGAACAGTAAAAATCACGCGGTCACAGTGCTAGTGTCGTATCCCGGAAAGTCGCGGCATAAATATATACTGTCATCCTGAGCGAAGCGAAGGACCTATGTATTTGAGCTCACAATGCATAGTTCTTTCGCTTCACTCAAGATGACAACTCAGACTTATGTCGCGCATTTCCGGGGCACGCCCCTAGTCGGGTTTCCCCGTGTAGTGTTGTTGGCGGTGGACATCGGCATGGTCTTCTAACGACTCCAGGTGAGTCGTGACTTCAGCGGGCATCCCCAGTTCGGCCGGCAGGCGTTCTTCCAGAATTGTGGCGAGACGGTGGGCCTCGCTGACCGGGGTCATTCGCGGAAACAACAAGTGCACTTCGATGATCTGGCGGTATCCCGTGGTTCGGAAGCGTACGCCATGGTATTGAATGGCCAGCTCCGAGCAAATTCGATCCAGCTTGTCGCGAATTTTCCGGCCGGCTTTCGGATCGGAATAATCCAGCAGCCCAACCGCCGAGCGCCAGACCAGGCGCCCTCCCGACCAGAGAATATTTACCGCGACCGCAATGGCCACCAGCGGATCGAACGGTTTCCAGTGCGTCAGCATCACCAGTCCCAGTCCTCCCACCACCCCAAAGCTGGTCCAGCTATCGGTCAAAACGTGTTTGCCATCGGCTTCGAGAATGAGTGAATTGGTCCGCCGGCCGGTTCGCAGCAGATAGTAACCGAGGCCCGCATTGAGTATTCCCGCCGTCAGCACCAGCAATGCGCCCGCTCCCAGGTGCTCCAGCCGCAGCCCGGCAATCCATCTCCGGATCGACTCATAGAGAATTGCGATGGCGGCCATCACGATCATCGCTCCTTCAAATCCAGCGGAGAAGAAGGTGATCCGCTCGTAACCGTAAAGGAATTGAGGGGAAGCCGATCTCGTGCTGAGCCGAAGACTATAACTCGCAAACCCCACCGCGATCACGTGGATGACCGACTCGGCCGCGTCGGAAAAAATGGCCGCCGAATGCGTCATGAAATAGGCTGTGGTTTTGCCGATCAGCATTGCCAAGCCAAAAATCAGCGACAGACGCATGGCAAAGTGCGCCTCGCGCAACTCCCGTTCGTCTCTCCGTGTTGCCGGGCTAACCGCCTGCAGAGGCACGCTCTGTATCCTTGGCTGAGAAGCTTAGCATTTGGCGCATAGTCCCACAGAATCGCACCACAAGTGGAAGCACCGATTATCGCATTCTCGACTTCAGCTTGATCGTCTCCCCATCCACCACGAACTTGCCGTATCCGTTATGGTGGATGGTCTTCGGATTCTTTTGCGCCCGGTCGATCCAGGCCTTGAGCACTTCCAGGATGAAGAGATTGTACTTATTGACCAGCCCGGCATCGGCCACCTTGCATTCCAGATTGGCGAAGCACTCGGCCACCAGCGGCGCCGTCACGCGCTCGGCCAGCGCCGGCGTCAGACCGAATCTCTCGAACTTCTCCACGTCCCGCCCCGAGCAGTTGCCGACGTCCACAACCTTGCGCGCCAGTCCCACCGCCGGAACCGCGATCACGCATTCCTTCGTCGCCCGCAATGCGGCAAAGCTGTAATTGGCGTTGCTGACCACACAGGCAACCAGCGGCGGCTCAAACTCAACCATCATATGCCACGACATCGTCATGACGTTGGCGCGCCCCTTGCGCGCGGTCGTCAGCAGCACCACCGGACCCGGCTCAAGCAACTCATAAACTTTCGACAGAGGCAGATCTTTCATCATGTCTAATCGCACCTCCTCACTGGTTTATACTGAACCCATGTTGGGTCGGGCGAAACCACGTTCCACTTTGAAACCGCCGGCGGCCAGATGAATGCGCTGCGAAAGGGATATTTCACTCTCGAATAAAAATCAAGAATAAAATTAGGACAGTTTTCTTCTCGCGGACCCAGCTAGGTCCTCGACCGAGTTATCGCTTCAGAATGGAGTTTTTTTATCTGTGAAGGTCGGCATAGATTTCGGTACGACCCGCATCGTGGTCGCCGCCGTGGACCGCGGCAACTATCCCCTGGTTAACTTCGAAACCCCGGAAGGGAACTTCCGCGACTGGTTCCCTCCGCTCATAGCCGTGCGTGCAGAAACCCGCCTCTACGGATGGGATGCCTGGCTGGCGCAGGGCCAACCGGGCTGGACCATCCTTCGCTCCCTGAAGCGTTGTCTGAAGGACGCCGGTCCTGAGACGCGTGTAGAAATCGGCAGCCAGGCTTTTGAAATCCGGCAACTCTTGCGCGAAATGATGGCCGCTCTGCGCCTGCAACTGCGCGATCATTCCACCTTGCCCGACGATGCCAACAAGCCCCTCGAAGCCATGCTCGGAGTGCCCGCCAGTGCGAACAGCAATCAGCGCTTTCTTACCACAGAAGCCGCGCGCGAGGCCGGGTTCGACGTTCTGGGCTTGTTGAACGAACCCTCCGCGGCGGCGGTGGAATTTGCCCATCGCGACCTGGTCAACCGCAAGGGCCGTTCCGGAGGCCGGCTCCTGGTCTACGATTTGGGAGGCGGCACTTTCGACGCTTCGCTCATCGAACTCGGCGACAGCGAGCACTCCATTGTCGCCTGCGACGGCATTCCAACCTTGGGCGGCGACGACTTTGACGAGATTCTCGCAGAGCTGGCGCTGGACGCCGCCGCGATCCCTCTCGACGAAATCAACACCCTCTCCGCCGCCGAGTGGTTCGTCCTCCTCGACGAATGCCGCGAGCGCAAGGAAGCGCTCAGTCCCAACACCCGCAAACTCACCGTCGATCTCGAACGCGTGCGGCCCGCCTGGCGCGAGGTCTCCATCGGCGCCAGCGCGTTCTACGAACGCTGCCGCCCGCTGATCGAGTCCACCCGCCGCGTCGTCGATGAATTGCTGGCCGTCCATGCCCAGCGCCCCATCGATTCCCTATACGTCACCGGCGGCGGTTCCGAGTTGCCGCCGGTCGCGCGCATCCTGCGTGAGAATTATGGAAGGCGGGTGCGCCGCTCCGCCTACATGCGATCGGCGACGGCCATCGGATTGGCGATCCGCGCCGACGCCCAATCCGGCTATGTCCTGCAAGACCGTTTCATGCGCAATTTCGGATTGTGGCGAGAGACGGACGAAGGCCGCGGCATCGTCTTCGATCTTGTGTTTTCCCGAGGCACCGAGTTGCCAAGCCCCAAACAGCCGCCCCTGCGAAGCGTGCGTTCTTACCGTCCGGCCCACAACCTCGGCCATTTTCGTTATCTCGAATGCGCGCGCTTGGCCGAGGACGGCCGCCCTGTAGGAGAAATTACCGAGTGGGACGACATTCGATTCCCCTTCGATCCCGGCCTCGAGGGCCGGCCCGATCTGGCCGCAGTGCCCGTGAACCGAACCCCCGCAACGTCGAACTTTCTGGTTGAGGAAACCTACACCTGTGACAGTAGCGGCAATCTAGCCGTGGCGATCTTCAACAAGTCCACCGGCTACGGAAAAAAGTTCCGCCTCGGCCGCTGGTCTGAAAAGCAGCCCAAGATATTATCCAGCCGAGCCGCCAAGCGCACCGCCTAGCGCGCATCATTCACGAAGCGAGAAAACTGGGAAGGGCACATTAACGAAGCGAGAGAACCGGGAAGGGAACCGCTTCACAGCTCGCGGAAAAAGCCGGTGTTGCCTCGGGGCGAACTCTGCCATCGGGACAATCTCCGTTACGACAATCTCCGCTCCAATGCTTCGCACGAATTTGCAAATTACTGGTTCACCACCTGCTTTACCGTTCCCGAGCTAGGCTTGCGGAAAGCGTCGCCGGGATAGGCGGCTTTGATCGTGTGCTTGCCAGCTTTGGAGAACGATGTGGTTAGGGTTGCGACGCCGCTGGCGGTCGTGCCGGTGCCGAGCTTCGTGCCTCCGTTGTAGAAAGTGACGACTTCGCCGTTGGGGACGCCGGGAGTGATCGTCGCTGTGAAGGTCACTGACTGATTGACGTGCGATGGATTGGGCGACGCTGCGAGCGCGGTCTTTGAGGCGTAGTAAGTCTCGTTCAGCAGCACGGCCACCGTGCCGTCGGCACCGCAGCCGCTGCCACATGCGTTAGTTACAATGAGGTCTGGTCTGCCGTCGCCGTTCACATCTCCAATAGCAATCGCCGACCCTTCATAGCCACCGGAGGGATAAACGATGGGCTTCTGGAAGGTGCCGTCGCCATTGCCCAGCAGCACCGCCACCTCCCCAGTGCCCTTGCAGGAATGCGGGGTGAGACGCTGGCACTCTTCCACCAAGACCAAATCGAGATAGCCATCTCCATTTACATCCCCGATTGCAACCGCGTCGTACTCCCCGCCGGGCAGAAGGTAGCTGACTGCCGACTGAAACGTGCCATCCCCATTACCAAGCAATACGTCTACTGCGTTGTAATCTGAAGAGCCCTCATCATCGCTGAACTTATTGGCGACGACTAGATCCAGAATTCCGTTGCCCCTCAAGTCCCCAAGTGCAACCGAATAGGCGTATTCGCCGCCCGAGTTGTAGGTCACCGCCGGCTGCAACGTGCCGTCGCCATTGCCCACCAACACACCTAGTTCGCCGTCGTATCCGCCCCCCGGGCTGCAGCTTGGACCTTGACAGAGGCTTGCCACTACCAGATCCGGACGCCCGTCTCCTATCAGGTCCCCCATTACCACCGAGTCAGCCCCATACGCACCCGAACTGTAGCTGACGGCTGGCTGGAACGTGCCGTCGCCGTTGCCAAGCAGTGTGCTTACGGAACCAACGTCATAGCCACCGTTGGCGACAACTAGGTCTGGTTTGCCGTCGCCATTTAGGTCCCCAACTGTCACCGACGTGGCATAGAAACCGCCCGAGCCGTACGTCACCGCCGGCTGGAAGGTACCATCGCCCTTGCCCAGCAATACGCTGACCTCGCCGGGACTACCTGTGTCGCATACGAAGCCGGGATTAACGCTCTCGCACAAGTTACTCACGACGATATCGGGGACTCCATCGCCGTTCAGGTCGCCCACTGCGACCGAATAGGCGTAGTAGGCCCCGGTACTGTAGGTCACGGCTGGCTGGAATGTCCCATTGCCGGTACTCATCAGTACAGCCACTTCACCCAGAGTGTTGCAGGAACCTTGTACGGCGCTCTGGCAGTAATTAGCTACGATAAGGTCCAGCCTTCCGTCACCGCTCAAATCGGCAACTGCGACCGAATCGGCATAGGGCCCGCCGGAATCGTAGGCCAATGCCGCCCCAAAGCGCAGCTTAGTTTTTTGCCCTGCAACTGGTCGCGAGGATGCCGTTGGAATTTGCGGACCAGAAAGCGCACTTGACCTATCGGGCGGAACTGCGGCGTTAGACTGGGCCCCAATCGGCACGGCTATGAAAATGGCATATGCGAGGATAGCGAACCAGCAGAGAAAGCGAAAAGACCTCACAAAACACCTCCATGGTGATGCCGATTGGAGGAGGGCCGGTTAACGCTAGACTACCAACTCTCCTCTATAACGGCCGGGTACCCCATCCTAAAATCGCGTTCTGTGCGATTTTAGGGTGGGGTTTCTGTTACGGCTGCACGACTAACTTCACCGTCCCCGAACTGGCCTTGTGGAAAGCGTCGCCCGCACTCGCACGATCATTGCTTCACCACCTGCTTCACCGTTCCCGAGCTAGGCTTGCGGAAAGCGTCGCCGGGATACTTGGCCTTGATCGTATAGGTCTTCGCCTTGGAGAACGATCTGGTCAAGCTCGCCACTCCATTCGCCGTCGCGCCTGTGCCAAGGTTGGTCTTGCCGTTGTAGAACGTCACGATTTCCCCGTTGGGGACGGGCGGAGTCGAAGTCATCGTCGCCGTGAAGGTCACCGTCTGATTGACCTGCGACGGATTGGGCGACGAGGTGAGCCCGGTCTTCGAGGCGTAGTAAGTCTCGTTCAGCAACACCGCGACAGAGCCGTAGTTGTAGTTATCCTTGCTGGCATCTACGTTCGCTACCAGCAGGTCTGGCCTGCCGTCGCCGTTCACATCTCCAATAGCAATTGCCGATCCCTCATAACCGCCAGAGCTGAATTTCTGCGGGGACTGGAACGTGCCGTCGCCGTTGCCCAGCAGCACCGCCACCTCCCCAGTGCCCTTGCAGGAATGCGCGGTGAGACGCTGGCACCCCTCCACCAGGACCAGATCGGGATAGCCATCGCCATTTACATCCCCGATTGCAACCGCGTCGTACCCCCCGCCGGGCAGAAGGTAGCTGACTGCCGGCTGAAACGTGCCATCGCCATTACCAAGTAACACGTCTACTGCGTTGTAATCCGAGGAGCCCTCATTGTCGCTAAATCTGTTGGCCACCGCCAGATCAAGGATTCCGTTGCCCCTCAGGTCCCCAACTGCGACCGAGTAGGCATACTTGCCTCCCGAGTCATAGAGCGCCACCGGCTGGAATGTGCCGTCGCCATTGCCCAGCAGCACACCGACTTCGCCGTAGTATCCGTTCTCACCACAGCCTTCCCCTAGGCAGAAGTTGTCCGCGATCAGATCTGGATGCCCGTCGCGGCTAACGTCTCCGCTCGCGACCCAAAGGGCGGCGTATGCAGCCGTAGTGTAGGTAACAGGTGCCTCCAGCGTGCCGTTGCCGTTGCCCAGCAGTACGCTCACGGAACCTATACTGATGGCGTCCTGAGAGCCCGCATTGCTCACGGCCACATCCAGGTTACCATCGCCATTGAAGTCGCCGAGGGTGACCGAGGTGGCATAGTAACCTCCCGAGCTATAGTTCACTGCCGGTTGGAACGTGCCGTCCCCATTGCCCAGCAGGACGCTTACGGAGCCATAGGCGGTGCAGCCCTCCTGGTCAAAGCTTTGGCACCAATTAGCCACCACGAGGTCGGGGATGTGATCCCCGTTAAGGTCTCCGATAGCAATCGAATACGCGACGTATGACGCCGTGCTATAGGTCACGGCTGGCTGGAATGTCCCGTCACCGTTGCCCAGCAGAACGGCCGCCTCTCCGTACCCAACGCACGTGAACTGCTGCACGCCCTGGCAGTAGTTGGCGACGACCAAGTCGGGGATGCCGTCGCCATTCAAGTCCGAGATTGCGATGGCGGTTGCGGCAGGCCCGCCGGAGTCGTAGGCCAATGCCGCCCCAAAGCGCAGCTTAGTTTCTTGCCCTGCAACTGGTCGCGAGGATGCCGTTGGAATTTGCGGACCAGAAAGCGCACTTGACCTATGGGGCGGAACTGCGGCGTTAGACTGGGCCCCAATCGGCACGGCTATGAAAATGGCATATGCGAGGATAGCGAGCCAGCAGAAAAAGCGAAAAGACCACACAACACACCTCCATGGTGATGCCGATTGGAGGAGGGCCGGTTAACGCTAGACTACCAACTCTCCTCTATAATCGCCGGGTGCGGGTGCCCCATCCTAAAATCGCGTTCTGTGCGATTTTAGGGTGGGGGTTTCTGTTACGGCTGCACGACTAACTTGACCGTCCCCGAACTGGCCCTGTGGAAAGCGTCGCCCGCACTCGCACGATCATTGCTTCACCACCTGCTTTACCGTTCCCGAGCTAGGCTTGCGGAAAGCGTCGCCGGGATACTTGGCCTTGATCGTATAGGTCTTCGCCTTGGAGAACGATCTGGTCAAGCTCGCCACTCCATTGGTTGTCGTGCCCGTGCCAATCTCGGTCTTGCCGTTGTAGAACGTCACGATCTCCCCGTTGGGGACGGGCGGATTCGAAGTAATCGTCGCCGTGAAAGTCACCGTCCGATTGACGAGCGATGGGTTGGGCGACGAGGTGAGCCCGGTCTTCGAGGCGTAGTAAGTCTCGTTCAGCAGCACGGCCACCGTGCCGTTGTTGTAGTTGTCCTTGCTGACAGCGACATTCGTCACCAGCAGATCCGGTCTGCCGTCGCCGTTCGCATCCTTGATTGCGACCGACGACCCTTCGAAGCCGCCGGAGCCGTATTCGACGGGCGTCTGGAAGGTGCCGTCGCCGTTGCCCAGCAGCACGCTCACTTTTCCGGTCCCGGTGCAGCCGGAGCGGTCGCTGAGGTGCTGGCACCCTTCAACGACAACCAGATCCGGAATTCCGTCGCCATTCATGTCCCCAATCGCGACCGAATCGTATCCCGCGCCAGGCAAAAGGTAGCTGACAGGCGATTGGAACGTGCCATCGCCGTTGCCCAGCAGCACGTCCACAGCATTGTGCAGCGAGGCGCCCTCTTCATCGTTATATCGGCTGGCCACGGCCAGATCCAGAATTCCGTCGCCTCTTAGGTCCCCAACCGCGACCGAGTACGAATACTCGCCGTTCAAGTTGTAGAGCACCACCGGCTGGAACGTGCCGTCGCCATTGCCCAGCAGCACGCCCGCTTCGCCATTGTAGTCGCCGCAGCTATGGCTTCGGCAGAAGTTGGCCACGACCAGGTCGGGGATTCCATCCCCGTTCAGGTCCCCGATCGCGACCCAAAGGGCAACGAACCCGACTGTACTGTAGCTGACCGCCGACTGGAAGGTGCCGTCGCCGTTGCCCAGCAGCACGCTCACGGACCCGATATTGCCTCCATTCTCGCCGGCATTGGTCACAGCCAGATCCAGCTTGCCGTCGCCGTTCAAGTCTCCGATCGCAACCGAAGTGGCGTAGAACCCACCCGAATCGTAGGTCACTGCCGGTTGGAAGGTGCCGTCTCCGTTGCCCAGCAAAACGCTCACCTCGCCATCCCCAGTGCAGTCGCCGTTCTGGTTAAGGCTCTGGCACCAGTTGGCCACAACCAGATCGGGGATGCCGTTGCCGTTCACGTCCCCGATCGCGACCGAATAGGCATAGTACGCCCCCGTGCTGTAAGTCACGCCCGGCTGCAAGGTCCCATCGCCGTTGCCCAGCAGCACGGCCACTTCGCCGTACCCAGCGCAGTCGCCGTCCGGGTCAAGGCCCTGGCAGTAATTGGCCACGACCAGATCGGGAACACCGTCGCCATTCAAGTCCGCAACCGCGACGGAAGTGGCCACGGGTCCGCCCGAGTCGTAGGTCACCGCCCCCGCAAAATGTGTCTTCGCCTTTTGCCCGGATGGGATCGGTTGCGCAACTGCTTCAGCGATCTGCCTTTGGTTGCCGCGAAGCGCGCTTGACCAATAGGGCTTAGCAACGGGATCGGATTGCGCCGATGCCAGCCCGACTACGAGGATGCAATATGCGAATATGGCGGCGAGAGAGAAGGGGCGGAGAGACTGCATAAAACCTCCTGCAAGATGGCAATTTCGGGGAGGAGACAGAGACAAGCCAAGGATACTATCTCGGCTTGGCTAAGCCCAGTTAATTCTTAAAGGCCGGTTGAGCTTGCGGCTCGACCGGCGGTTCGTATCTCCTTACCTCTGCCCAATGGCATCAGTGCAGGAGTTAGTCATTGTCGATAACATCGTTGTCCGGGTCCGTCACCGGTCCCTGGTAGGTGAGGAAGTAGTTTGTTCGATAGGGTCCGGCGACGGCAATTCCGTTGCCGAATGGCCTAGGAGTCCCGTTGCCGTTTTGCCAAAGGTTGAAGAAATCGCCCAGCGGCAGTCCGGGTGGCGAGGCATACTGTTCGGGATAGTAGGCATCTGCCGGGTGCCCCATCCTAAAATCGCGTTCTGTGCGATTTTAGGGTGGGGGTTTCTGTTACGGCTGCTCGACTAACTTCACCGTCCCCGAACTGGCCTTGTGGAAAGCGTCGCCGGGATACTTGGCCTTGATCGTATAGGTCTTCGCCTTGGAGAACGATGTGTTCAAGGTCGCCACTCCATTGGTTGTCGCGCCCGTGCCCAGCTCGGTCTTGCCGTTATAGAAGGTTACTACTTCTCCGTTGGGGACGGGCGGAGTCGAAGTCATCGTCGCCGTGAAGGTCACCGTCTGATTGACCTGCGACGGGTTGGGCGACGAGGTGAGCCCGGTCTTCGAGGCGTAGTAAGTCTCGTTCAGCAGCACGGCCACCGAACCGTCGGTGCCGCAGCCGCTGCCACATGCGTTGGTTACAATGAGGTCTGGTCTGCCGTCACCGTTGACATCCCCGATTGCAATTGCCGATCCCTCATAACCGCCAGAGCTGAATTTCTGCGGGGACTGGAACGTGCCGTCGCCGTTGCCCAGCAGCACGCTTACTTCTCCAGTTCCAGAGCAGGAGTGTGCGCTAAGGCGTCGGCACTCCTCTACCACCTCCAGATCCGGAATTCCGTCGCCACTCACATCCCTGATCGCGACCGCATCATACCCACCACTAGGCAGCGGGTAACTAACAGCAGTTTGGAAGGTGCCGTCGCCGTTGCCCAAAAGCACGTCCACCGCGTTATAGTCCTTAGGAGCCTCGTTATCGCTGAACTTGTTGGCAACGACCAGATCCAGAATTCCGTTGCCCCTCAAGTCCCCAAGTGCAACCGAATAGGAGTATTCGCCGCCCGAGTTGTAGGTCACCGCCGGCTGCAACGTGCCGTCGCCATTACCCAGCAGCACGCCCACTTCGCCATTGTATGGGTAGCAGCCGTTGCCTTGGCAGTAGTTGGCCACGACCAGATCTTCGTAGCCATCGCCGTTCACATTCGCAATGGCAACCGAAGCGGCCTCGAACCCTCCAGAGTCGTAACTGACAGGTGCTTGGAATGTACCGTCGCCGTTGCCCAGCAGCACGCTTACGGAACCGTCATAGCCGTCTTCCTCTTGGGTGTTGGTCACAACCAGATCCAGCTTGCCGTCGCCGTTCAAGTCCCCGATCGCGACCGAGGTGGCATAGAAGCCACCCGAGCTGTAGCTCACCGCCGGTTGGAATGTACCGTCGCCATTGCCCAGGAAAACGCTCACTGCGCCATCCCCAGTGCAGTCACCGTTCTGGTTAAGGCTCTGGCACCAGTTGGCCACGACCAGATCGGGCTTGCCGTCGCCGTTCACATCCCCCACCGCGACCGAATATGCAACGTACGCACCAGTGCTGTAGGTCACGGCGGGCTGGAAGGTCCCATCGCCGTTGCCTAGGAGCACGGCCACTTCGCCGTAGCAAGTGCCGCTGCTGCCCTGGCACTCGTTGGCCACGACCAGATCCATTTTGCCGTCACCCTTCAAGTCCGCGATTGCGACTGAATCCGCAGCGGGTCCCCCGGAATCGTAGCCCGCCGCCGCGTCAAAGCGCATCTTCGTTTTTTGCCCGGCAATTGGCTGCGCAGCTGCTTCTTCGCCCTGGGTTTGGTTGCCTAGAAGCGCGCTTGACCAATAGGGCCGCGCAACGGCATGGGACTGGGCCGATGCAAGCGAGACTACGAGGGCGCCGTATGCGAAGACGGTGGCGAAGGAGAAACAGCGGAGAGACTTCATAAAGACCTCCTGCAAGAGGGCAATCAGGGGAGGGGAACGGACAAGCCAAGGATACTAGCTCGGCTCGGCTAATCCCAGTTAATTCTTAAAGGCCGGTTGAGCTTTTGCGGCTCGACCGGCCATTCGGTTCCGTAGGCCTTTGCCCTACCGCGTACATCGCACTAGACGGCCTCAGTCATTGTCGATCACATCGTTGTCCGGGTCCGTCACCGGTCCCTGGTAGTTGAGGAAGTAGTTTGTTGGATAGGGTCCGGCGACAGCAATCGGCATGAACGACTGGCCCTGTTGGTTACCTGGCCAAAGGTTGAAGAAATCGCCCAGCGGCAGGGCCGGCGGCGTGGCGTACTGCTCCGGGTAATTGGCATCTGCGAACAGGTAACAGTCGGTGGAGCCGATGGGGCACCCGGCGAGATTGATGCCTCCGATTGGTAGGCTAAAGTTGTTTTCGATAAAGGCCAGGATGCTGCCGAAGTCGTGACGATATTTATAGATGTCGTTCGGGCAGTTCCCCGGTGCCACGCAGGCGCCGGAGACATACCGGCTCGTCCACGCAGAGACCACAAGGAACGGCACACGATACCCAGAACTATAGCCGACACCCTAGGGTAGATTACAGTTCGGCTGCTGCCCCCAGCAGTTCGGCCATCCCACCTCGTACGCCGGAACATGGTCGTACCAGCCGCCCCAGTCATCCCACACGATGAGAATCACGGTGTCGTTCCACGGGGGCATGCCGCCCATCTTGTTTGGGGTACCGGGCGGCTCTACGCAGGCGGCGTTGCCAATGCTGTTGACGATGGCGGCGACCCAATCCGGGCCTAAGTTGAATTCCGTCGAGTCGTAGTGCGAAGTACTCAGTCCTGGGTGGTCGGACCAGAAGCCGTTGGGAACAATCCAAGCCACGTTCGGGAGGTTGCAGTAGACCGGCCGTTGCCCCCCTCCCGGCGGTGGCGCATTTATGTTCGTGCCGCCTCCCTTGAAGTCGGCGCTCAAGAAATTCTGGGGGGGCTCCCAAACGTGGCTCGTGAAGTCCGAGTAGGTGCACTCCCCGGCCGTTTGGCCCCGGTAGGGAACGCCCCAACAAATGTGTGCGATCCCGCTAGGTGCGGTCCAGATGTCGTAGAAGGAGTTGGTGTAATACTGCCACTTCAAACCGTGCGCCTCAAGCAGGTCCGCTAGCGTCTGGTGCTCGAAGCATGGGGGCTCAGGTGGCCCGAACGTCCCGTTCGGGCCGGCGGGACTGATAAGCGGGACAGTCTGGTTGTCTGCCCAGTCGCATCCGCTATTGGAGTTGGATGGCGTATTGTCGGAGGCGAAATATTGGTAATTCGCACCGTACCAATCGCTCGGCAAACCTGCCGGAGCCGAGGACCCTCCGAAGAGAAAATCATGGGCGGGCTGGCTGGGTCCCTGGTTGGTTTGGAAGAAATAGTTGGCAAAGCCGTACTGGTTTGCGATGGAAAAGTAGGGGATTAGCGGAGACTGCCCATAAAACGGGGATTGGGCATTCTCGGCGTCGTAGTCAGAACTAACATAACTGTCCTGTGGGCAGCCATTTCCGTTCACAAGGAGCGGCACCTGTAAGTAGTTCTGACCTTGGAGTTGCTGGCAGTCGCTGCTGGTAGTGCAAGTCGGCTGGCTGTTGCACATTGAGTTCGTGGAGCTCTTGCAGAAACTTGTAGCCACAGGGGGCGCGCAGGACTGGCCGTATTGCCCGCTGTTATATTGCGTGACCCAGTCTGCGTTCTGATGCCTGGGGTCGAAACACGCGCCAAGGCACCACTGAACAGCGTCTGAAGGCAATTGTAGGTCGGTGCCCGGCGGCAGGGGCCACGCGCCGAGGCCGTGGTCTCCCGAATGGGCTGTCGTCGCAACCCCAAACAGATTGTCGGGGGTGCGGTTCTCCTGAATCACAATGACGACTGTGCGTGAGCCAGCACTCCGCACAATAAGGTGAACGACACAAGAACCTTGATTGCTAATTTCATAAATCCTCCCAGGGGGGTGGTTTGTGTTTGGAGAAAACACGGAGAAGACCGGACGAAGCGCAGCGTGAGCGTTCCAGCAGCGCCGAAGAAGAGACAGCCCGTTCTAGCGGACGCTCACTTTGCATCGGGCCCTCCCTCCTGCAGGCTGCAGTTCACGCTGCAACGTTACATTTGTCGAGGAAGGCTTTCCGAGGGTGCCCCTCGCCGCTCTCGGTCGAACAAGCCTTTTACGGCGAAGCGAGAAACGCCCTACGCGAAAAAATATGATCTGGTTCGGGGCGCATGTCAAGAGGTAACTGGCGGGCGGGCCACCTCGGGGAAGTACAACGCGGGCTTGTCCCAAATAGCGAGGTGTGTAAAAATTACAGTGTAATAATTACCCAATTGTGCCTATTTGACCACACTCGACCCCGAGCATTATCAACAACTTGCGAGGGTGCCTCAGGCAGAAGTTGTGACCCCCGGTCGACAAAAAACGCCGGACAAGCTCGGTCCTTTCGCCTTGTGTTCGACCAAGCCTCGCTCCCATCGCCTCTTTATATGTACATCCCTATACGGACAAATAAGCAAGCACAAAGTGTTTCGCGCGAAACATTTTGTACGTACAATGATCGTGGCCACCGATGGGGACAATTAGGAACTCCTTCACCCCCGAACCCTGGTTTATACTGGACCCATGCCGGAGTCCGCCGACAAGACGTTTTACCTGGAAACCTTTGGCTGTCAGATGAATGCGCACGACTCCGAGAAGGTGATTGGGACGCTTTTGCAGCAGGGATATCGCCAGGTTCCGACGGTCGAAGAGGCGGGCCTGGTGCTCTATAACACCTGCTCGATTCGCGACAAGGCGGAGCAGAAGGTCTTCAGCCGCCTGGCGGATTACAAGAAGTTCAGGGCGCAGGGCAAGCAGTTTGGCGTCCTCGGGTGCGTGGCGCAGCAGGAGGGCGAAAAGATTTTCGAGCGCGCCCCATACGTGTCGCTAGTCTGCGGCTCCGCCTCGTACCGCAGTCTTCCCCAGATGCTGGTGCAGTTGGAGACGGGATCGCAGCGCGTTACCGGGCTCGACGATCGCGCCACCGACAAGTGCTTTGAGACCGAGTACACGGCGCGCGCGAATCCCCATCGCGGCTACATCACGATCATCGAGGGATGCGACAAGTTCTGCGCCTACTGTGTGGTGCCGTATACGCGGGGCAGGGAGCGGAGCCGGACTTCGGCGTCGGTCCTTGAAGAAGCGCGGCAAGTGGCCGACCTCGGCTATACGGAAATTCAACTGCTCGGGCAAAACGTGAATTCTTACCGCGATCCCAATGGAAATACAAGCTTTGCCGAGTTGCTGGGCGCTGTCGCGGAAGTCGCCGGCATTCGGCGGGTGCGCTTTACAACTTCCCATCCGCGCGATTTTGGACGCGATATTGTCGACGTGATCGATTCGGTGCCCGCGCTCTGCGACCACGTGCATCTGCCCGTCCAGAGCGGATCGACGCGCGTGCTTGATGCCATGCAACGGCTCTACACGCGCGAACAGTACCTGGAGCGCATTGGCTGGATTCAGGCGGCGCGGCGCGATATATCGATCACCAGCGATATGATGGTCGGGTTCCCGGGCGAGACCGAACGGGAATTTGAAGAGACGCTGAGTCTGCTGGACGAAGTTGGGTATGACAGCGTCTTTACTTTTAAGTACTCTCCGCGGCCGAATACGCCGGCCTTGCGGTTGGATGACGCGATCCCGGACGCGGAGAAGGCGCGGCGCCTGGCCGTGCTCAACGACAAGCAAAAGCAAATCGGGGCGCGGCGCAATCGGCGGCACGTTGGGCAAGTCGTCGAGGTCATGGTGGAAGGGAAGAACCCGGCCCGCGGACAATGGATCGGCCGGACCTCGCAGATTAAGGTGATGAACTTTACGGTTCCCGAAGGCGTGGAGCTCACAACTGGGAGCTATGTGCGCGTGCGCGTTACCGGAAGCTTCCCGAACAGCTTGGCGGGAGAGATGGCTGGGGGTGTGTGATTTCCTGTAGAGACGCGGCTTGCCGCGTCTCCGGAGACGGGGCAAGCCCCGTCTCTACTGGAACGAGGTTTTGCTTCTCGAGGTTCTCATGGAAGTCGAAATGAAAATTCGCGGACTGATGATGGATCCGGTTTCGAACATGCCGATTGTGTTGCTCAAGGATGTGGGCAGCGACACGGTGCTCCCCATCTGGGTGGGCGTGTACGAAGCCAATGCCATCGCGCTTGAAATCGAAAAAGTCAACACGCCGCGGCCCATGACGCATGACTTGATCAAGAACGTGCTGACGGGCCTCGACGCGCTAGTTCACAAAATCGTGGTTACCGAACTGAAAGACGATACGTTCTACGCCGTGATCTGGTTGGAACGGGAAGGCCAGGTGGTGAGCATCGACTCTCGTCCGTCAGACGCACTGGCGCTGGCGCTGCGCGTGGACTGCCCCATCTTCGTTGAGGACGAGGTTCTGAAGACCTCGAAGCAGGCCGTCAGTTCCGTCCCCGCCGCTACCAGCGAGGAACTTCGCAAGTGGTTGGAAGACCTCGGCGACGATGACCTCGGCAAGTACAAGATGTAGGAAAGGCAGTTGCCAGTACCCAGTTGCCAGTTGCCAGTTTGTTGAGCGCGAGCAAGGCGCTGGTTGCAGGTCGCGTAAATTGGGCCTTTCAGATTACCAATTGCAAATTACAAATTTTACCAACTCTCCCATGCCTGATGCGGCCGAACAGCTCCAGCGTCTTTACCTCGCGGGATTCGAGCTTCAGATTTTCGAGCGCTATCCCAAGTGCATTGGCGTGGTGCGCGAGAGCTGGGTCGCCCTGCTGGTGCCGGGCGTGGACGGTTTGCAAATCCTGGGCGCGCCCGGCTGGCGCATGGGCGAAGTGATGGGCGTGCTCACCGAAAGGGAAGGACGCAAGGTCTTTCAGGCGAAGAGCGAAGTGGTGGAGGCCACGCTGGAACGGCTGGAGGCATTGCAGAAATTCCGCAACGAGCTTTCTGAAGTGCTGCATGCGCAGAGCTAGTTCAGAGTAGGTGGCGTCCCTTGACATGTATATACCCACGTATATACTGGAGCTTGGAGGTGAAGCTAATGGCAGGAGCCAAGGTGCAACTCGTGAAGTGGGGGAACAGTCAGGCGGTTCGCATTCCTAAGAGCATCCTTGAACAGTCGAACCTTCGGGAAGGTGAAGAACTCGAAATTCGGGTGGAGAATGGCCACATCTGGCTCGAGCCGTTGAAGTGCCGGCCCACGCTGGAGGCGCTGGTCAAGAGGATCACTCCCGAAAATCGGCATGACGAGCAGGATTGGGGCAAGCCGGTGGGGAACGAGGTATGGTAGATCCCGTCTACGTTCCCGATCAGGGTCACATCGTCAAAATCAACTTGGATCCTCGAACGGGACACGAGCAGGCAGGCTGGCGTCCCGCGTTGGTCTTGTCTACCGCGGTCTATAACAAGATTGGCCTCGCTATCGTGGTCCCCATTACAAACCAGGTGAAGGGGTATCCCTTCGAGGTTCCAGTTCCGGCAGGCCTAGCGACCACGGGGGTGACTCTTTCGGATGCCGTGAAGAGCGTGGACTGGAAAGCGAGACGGACCCGTTTCATCGAGATCATGCCACCCGGGCCTTTGAAGGCGGTCCAGGACCACCTGATGTTGTTGCTCGGCTTACAGAAGCGTTAGCTGGGCGATGTGTTGGTCTCTTTCGATAACTTTACATAATACCTGTTATCGGACATTACCGGTATGTCGCCTACCCTAGGCCCTCTCGACCACGTACACCGCCCAAGGCGCAATCTGCGCTTCACTCACCCAACAGTACGGCTCATCTCCCTTCGCCAAGGGCTCGTATTTCTGCAGCAGGCCTAGCTGGGCTTCTTCGAAAACCTCGCGGTACGACTCGTCGGTCCACACAATGTCCTGGACCGGGCGCGGATCGGCGTGATCGGTCACGATGATGCGCACTTTGTCCCCCGACTTCGCCGATCGGTTCTCGGGAAAGTCTTTCGTCGAAAACGACGCCCACTCGTGGGTGTAAATTTCCGGACGGGAGACGATCAGCACAAGCCTTCCCTCCGGGCTGAGGAGGCGGCCCAGGTCGCGCAGGATGCGCACCTTGTTGTCCCGGCCCGCGATGTTGTCGAAAGTGAAGGCGGCAAGCACCAAGTCATAAGTTCCGGACTGAAACGAGCTAAGGTCGTCGCCCGGCACCAGGCGGTAGTCGCCGGAGGGGTCGAGTTCACGGGCCTTGCGGATCATATCCTCGGCGATATCGATCCCCGTAACCTGGAAGCCGAGTTCGCGCAGGAAGCGCGTAGACCGTCCGGGGCCGCAGCCGAAGTCGATACTTTCGCGGCCGCGAACATGCTCGCCGACGATGGCAGGGATGTCCCGATACGCTAAGTGGTAAGTGTTCTTAAACTCCAAGGTGGCGTAGGCTTCGACGCGGGCGTTATCTTCATAGCAGTTGGCGAAGGTCATGCGGTCCCTCCTCCGGCCAGAATACACTGTGCATCGCGGTCTGCGTCTGTGGCGACGCGGTCGACGCCCTCATTCACAGCTCGGCCATTGCGAACGAAGCCTTCGATTGGGTTCGCGGGCGTTCCTTTTGAGCAACCTTAACGCGGCTTAGGCCGTGCCGGTTTAGGTGGTGTCGGCTTAGGTGGCGTTGGCTTGGGCGGCGTCGGCCTAGGTGGTGTCGGCTTAGGTGGCGTTGGCTTGGGCGGTGCTGGCTTGGGTGGTGTTGGTTTTGGATTCGGCGGTGTCGGCGCAGTCGATGGGTGACCACGGATGAATTTCGAGAAGTTCTTAGGATCCTTGCGTGCATTCTTCGCAAGTTGCACCTGAGCCTCCAATGCCGGGATGTGCTTGTCGCGATTGGCGATAAGCTCCGTCTTGGTCGGCTTTCGTTGAATGCGGCCTGGTCCACCGTTGTAGCTAACTCCGTTTTGAGACTTATTTGGACTCCGGGCGTAGCCGCTGCCAGAATAGCCGTATCCGTAATCGATACCGCCGTAGAAGCCGACGCGCGGGCCCCAGTAGCCGGGGTGCCATCGGTAGTGCCCGCTCTCGTATTCCCAGTAAGGAGGCGTCCATACTTCGCCGTTGGGCGGTGTCACCCACATGCCCGGCACCCAGTAGTAGTCGGACTGGCCGGAATCGTAATACCACGAGCCCGGCGTCCATCGGGAGTTACCACCTGGTTCGAGCGGCTGCGCGTAGTCCGGCAGTGGCGGTGGTGGTTGCGTCGCGTACGCTGGCTGCTCATCCTGGGAATCCGGATTCGCAGTGGGATTGTTGCTATCGTCGCCCGTCTTTGGGGCTGGTGGCGCCGGCGGTTCCTCTGTCGCAGACGGTTTAGGCTGCCGAGTATTTGCCTCGTTTACTATCACTTCTTGAAACGTACCGCTCTTCCCACCGCTCTTGTTGGTGGCGTTCAATCTGTAAATCGTGGTCTGTTCCGGGTGGACGACTCTATCTCCGGTAGCGGGCACTTGGCCGAAAGGTTCTAACTCCACGTCATCTGCGTTCAAGACCACCCATCTAATTGTGACCTTGCCGCCCTTCGTTACCTGAGCGGGCGTCACGGAGAAGACACGAAAGACCGGCTGAACCACACTGACCAGTGGTGGGTTTGGATTCCTGTCGCCCCGAATGTGAATCGCGACTCCGGCGGCCAGCAGAACAAGGCCAAGGAGACTCGCCATCATCCTTCCGAACTTGTCTGGCTCAATTTTGCCGGTGACCTTGCCCACTGCACCGATGCCCAAAAAGAGCAAGCCAGCGACGATGAGAATGTTGGCTAAAGGAGCGTCAACGAGGTGCCCGAGGAAGTCCGTCATAAAAACTCTCCTTCTTCAAGGCGTTCGGACCTTAATCCCAAGCAAACGTCAGGTGAAACGGGGGAATTATGTACCGCACGAGGCTATAACGCAAGTCCTCAGGAACGTTTCACTGGCTGCGTGACGAAGACAATCGTAGGGTGGAACAACGTCCCCGCAATTCTCGTGGCGATTGCTATCAGGTCGCTTTGGCCGTAGAAGACCTTCACTTGCGGAGCGCGGGACATTTCCGGCAAATTCACGGCGCGGCCACTGCGGATGAGAGCGGCGCTCTCTTCGTTGGCGGTGACGCTTGGCAACTGCGGCACCAACTTTCTGGCATGGATAAACAACGATTCAGCGCTTCCCTGCTGCATCGCGGCTTCGAGCGCTTCGAGCGAGTGGGCATCTTGGATGGTGAACTCGGCGACGGCGGTGCGACGCAGGGAGGCCAGATGGGCGCCGCAGCCGAGCTTCTGGCCCATGTCGTGGGCCACCGACCGCAGGTATGTGCCCGAGGCCACACGGGCGCGGAAGATGGCTCGATCGGCGGTCGTGTCCAGAATCTCGAACTCCTTAATCTCCACTTGCACCGGCTTGAGCGCGACCTGCTGCTTCTTGCGGGCCAGCTTGTAGGCGGGGACTCCGGCAATTTTCTTGGCGGAAAAGGGCGGCGGCACCTGCTCGATGGCGCCGCGAAACTGGGCGGCCAGGGCGCGCACCTCATCGCAATTCAGGCTTACTTCTTGCGGCGCCGTGGTCGGCTCGCCGTCGGCGTCGTAGGTGTCGGTCGAGAAGCCAAAGCGAATCACGCCTACGTAGGTCTTCTCCGAATGGGCGTAGAACTGCGCCAGGCGCGTGAGATTGCCGAGGACAATTGGCAGGACTCCGGTGGCCGCGGGGTCGAGGGTTCCGAGATGACCGACCGAGCGCTGCCCGAGAATTCGGCGGACGCGATTGACCACGTCGTGCAACGTCAGGCCGGGTGGTTTGTCGATGACTATGACACCGTTCATGAGGATTTGTAATCTGGTAATTTGTAACTGGTAATCTGAAGCAAGATCGGGACTCAAATTACCAATTACAAATTACCAGATTACAAATTAAATGATTCCTCTTCGTGACGATCAGCCCACGTTCTCTACGCCGTTCGTCAACTATTTTCTGATTATTCTGAATGTGGTGGTCTTTCTCTGGGAGCTTTCCGTAGGGCTGCAGAGCCGGGCGCTGAATTCGTTTATGGCCGAGTTTGGCGTGGTTCCTCAGCACACGCTGGCCGTGCTCACCGGACACTCCTACGACCCGGTGGCTTCGGCCATTTTGCCGTTGTTCACTTCCATGTTTCTGCACGTTTCATTCTTACACGTGGCGGGAAACATGCTGTTTCTGTGGATCTTCGGCGACAACGTCGAAGACTACCTGGGCCACTTCAGCTATCTGATTGTTTATCTCGCCAGCGGACTGGCCGGGAGCTTCACCCACATCTTGCTGAACCTCAACTCGCGTGCGCCCACGGTTGGCGCCAGCGGTGCTATCGCCGGCGTTATGGGTGCGTACTTCATCATCTATCCAAGGGCACGCGTGCTCACCTGGTTCTTTGTCTTCATACTTTGGCTGCCGGCTTGGCTTGTCCTGGGCTACTGGTTCTTGCTTCAGTTCGTCGCGGTCCCCCAGATCGCTGCGAACGGAGTGGCAGTTTGGGCCCACTTGGGAGGGTTCGCTGCCGGTGTGATCATGATTAAGATGTTCCCTGAGCGTCCGCACCGATATCGATACGGGACTTGGTAAGGGACCTCCCGGGCGTGCCGCGCTATCGGCGGGGTTCCGGCGCGGGGCCAGGAGGCAGAACCTCTTGCTCCCCGGCATTCACCCTCCGGCGGGTGACGAACCATACGGCTGCGGTCCAAGTCGGAAAGAGATCGGCGCCGGGAATGAGTTTGGCGGCGACCGTCGGCAAGAGCGCCCAGTGCCATCCGAGCAGACGAATCATAACGAAGGCGACAACCAGGTCGAGGATCGAGTCTGCGGGAGACATGGCTCCCTCGGCAAAGAGCGGAAACGCGGCGATCTGGATGACGTCGGCGACGATGGCTACGGCCCAGGCCACGCGGTGCTCCGGCTTCAGCGAGTTGAAGTAATCGAGGAATGACATGGTCTTTCGTTGGTCGTTAGTCGTTGGTCGTTCGCGACCAACGGCAAAAGCTACCACGACGGCTGCCCTTTCTTTAGATGCTTGATCGCACGCCCGCGTCGCCGCCATTCTGAAACCACCTTATTAGCGGTCTTCGCAAGAGGTCCCCCTTGCCACTTGTGGACACGGAAAGCGGCTGCCGGATGCTTACAACTAAGTCAGCTTTGTACCAATAACAATATCTCCCGGCAATCCCAATAGGCTAACTCGCTCCGTGTACTGTATTCCAAACCCAGCATCCTTTATGGATTGGCCGACATAAATGGGCCTACAGTCGACATATTGGGGAAGTTTCTGGTGCAACCACTCGTACAATTTCAGCAATAGCGAAGCCCGATCTTCCTTCGACATACTAATAATCCCTACCCTCCCATTGAGTCTCAAGACGCGCCGGATTTCAGCAAGCACTTGTGGGATTTCTGGTGAATCGAAAAGCTCAAGTGCGAAGCTCGAGAAAACAGCGTCGAATTTGTTGTTCGCGTACGGCATTTTCATTGCGTCGTCACAGGTTAATTCAACCCTGGGCCAAAGCCCGGCCTTTTGCAGTCGTCGCTTGCTGGCAGCAAGCATTCCAGAGGATAGATCAATGCCATAGACCTTGCCTTCTTCCCCCACCGCCTCGGCCATTTGTTTCAAACAATGGCCAGTTCCAAAACCAACTTCGAGAACGGTTTCGCCCGCTGTGATATTCAATCGCTTCAGCGCCAGATTTCTGTAGTTCTGTTCGAAGATGCCGGCAAAATAATCATAGAACGGGCTCATTCTGTCGTAACTCTCTTTTGCCTGAGCCTTGGTCCTGGTGACTCGCAATACTGTGTGAAGATCTGAACTCATTTCTCTTCTATAGCATGCCGCTTGAGGACATCACCACCATTTTCTCTACGGTCGTGTTTCCGGGCAAGCGCAGTGCGTCGAGCACCGTGCGGGCGACGGCTTCAGCGGACATCATTTTTTGCCTGGGCGCTTTTGGCCAGAGCGTGTTCCAGATCGCGGTATCGGTTGCACCGGGCAGTAGGGCGATGACGCGAATGCCCTTCGGCCTCAACTCTTCGCGCAACGTGTCGGTAAATCCCAGGGCGCCATGCTTCGATGCATTGTAGGCCGCCGATCCCGGGAAGACGCGCTCGGCGGCGATGGAGAGATTGTTCACGATCGTGCTGCCGCGCTTCATCACGGCGAGCGCCGCCTGCGTCATGAGGAACAGGCCGTTGAGGTTCGTGTCGACAACTTCCATCCAAGTGGGGTAGGGCAAGTCGCCGACGGCGAGATTGGGATGCGCAATACCAGCGTTGTTGATGAGGATATCGAGAGGCTTGCGCAATCCGCGCACGAGCGCGAAGAGGTAGTCGACCGACTCGGGGCTGCGGACGTTGCAAGACTGGGCCAGCACCGGAACGTTGATTCTCTCGGGCAGGTTCTCCGATTGAAGCTTGTCCAGTTCAATGCACGCCCTGGCCAAAGCACGCTCGTCGCGGCCGGTGACGATCAGATTGCATCCTTCGCGCGCCAGGGCGCGGGCGATGGCGAGACCGATGCCGCGGTTGGCGCCGGTGATGAGAGCAAGGCGGCCGGAGAGCCTCGATTCGCGGGGCGTGGTTTTACGTTTTGGCATTTTGTGATTTGTAGTTCACGGCATCAATTGCAAACTACAAATTGTCAGTTACAAATCCTCTCACGCGCCATTTGCACGCTGGCGGATCAGCGACAGGAATTCGGTGCGCGTTTCCACTTCGTTGCGGAAACAGCCGAGCATGGACGAAGTTACCGCCGAAGAATGCTGTTTCTCGACGCCACGCATCATCATGCACAAATGGCGCGCCTCGATGACCACGCCGACGCCTTGTGGCGTGATTGCGTTCTGGATCGCCTCCGCAATCTGCGTGGTCAGGCGCTCCTGGATCTGCAAACGGCGCGAGAAGATTTCGATGAGGCGCGGTATTTTGCTCAGGCCGATCACTTTTCCGTTTGGGATATAGGCCACGTGCACCTTGCCAAAAAATGGCAAGAGGTGGTGCTCGCACAGGCTGAACATTTCGATGTCTTTCACGATCACCATCTCGTCGTAGCCGACCGTGAACAGCGCTTTGCGCAAAAGCGCCTCGGGATCGTCCTTGTAACCCTTGACGAGAAATCGCATGGCTTTTTCGACGCGCGCGGGGGTGCGCGAAAGGCCTTCGCGGTCGGGATCTTCGCCGAGGCGGACAAGCATTTCGCGGACCAGTTCTTCGTAAGTGGCGCTGGTCAGGGCGGATGGGACAGTGACGGATTTCATATGCGATTTGTAATTGGGAATTTGTAATTGGCAATTTGAAACTCAAAGCAACCCAAAATCACCAATTACAAATTACCAATTACAAATCCCCATGATATTCAAACGAGTTCATCATCGTCTCTTCAATTCGTATCTTCTCTAGATGAGCTTGATGGAAGCCGCGCTTCACAATTTCGTAGATCGCGATGCATAGGTTTTCCGTGGTCGGAACTTCTTTCTCGAATTCAGAAAGCAGGTTCAGATTCTGGTGGTCGTAGCGTTCGAGGACATGGGTGCGCACGAACCCATCCAGATCGGCCAGATTGCAGACCATGCCGGTCTGGTCATCGACCGGCCCACTGACGGTGATCTCGACCGTGTAGTTATGTCCATGTCCATAGGGATTATTGCACTTGCCGTAGGTCGCGCGGTTTTCTTCTGCCGACATTTCGTCGCTATGCAAGCGGTGCGACGCCGATAACATGTACCGTCGGGTCAGGTGCGCCTTCATGCTTCTCCGTGGAGATCTTCGCCGCAGAAATCTTCGCCGTAAAAATCGACGAACAGGTCTGGCGTTTCATAGACGCGCACGCGATGCAACCGCGCCGCGGTGAGTTTCGGCGCGAGGCGCTGCCAGATGACGATGGCGAGGTTCTCGGTCGTCGGAATCATCGCCGGAACAGCGGTGAAGAACTCAGGCACTTCCTTGTTCAGGAAGCGATGATCGAAGGCGTCAAGCACTTCCCTGCTCATCACGTCCTTCAATTGCTTCAAGTCGACGACAAATCCCGACTTCGGATTGACCGCGCCCTTCACGGTAACTTCGAGCGTGTAATTGTGCCCGTGCCCGTTGGGATTATTGCACTTGCCGAAGACGCGTCGGTTCTCCTCCGGAGTAAATTCCGGATTGTGATAGTAATGCGCTGCGGAAAACTCGGCTTTGCGTGTGAGATAGACCATAGAATCAGTTCTCAGTTCCCGGTTCTCAGTTCTCAGTGTTCAATCTTTGACTCTCAATCGTCGGAATCAATTTTGCGGCCTGCATTTCATCGGGAGTACTTCCGCTTGGAGCGGCGACGCTGTAGATACGGCCCTTCCATGATACTTGGCCATTCGCGTGAGCCTTCTTCGAGCGCAGCAGCAGATAGGCAAACATCGGCAGACCCAAAGCGATTGCGATCAGGTTATTTGCGGCGGCGAAATGTGCGGCGCGAATTCGGCGATACACCAACAGCCAGAGTGCGGCGAAGGCAATCCACACGAAATGCCGGCCGACTGCGCCCGACGCGGCGACGCCAAGCGTTGACCATGCCGCGAGCCACAAGAACAAACTCTGGAACGCCAGAAACCCTGGTTGAGGGAACAAAAGCGCCAGATTCTTCGTCCAGCCTTCGCGAAGCTGAGTCCAGTTGCGGTACATGCGGCTGCGCACCGCGTCTCCGCCATAACGGAAGTACACGCGCTGGCCGGCATTGCGGAACAGACGGGCGAGTGCCACGTCCTCAAGTATTTCCGTGGCCACGGCGGCGTGCCCACCCACGGCGTCGTAGGCGGCGCGGCGGACAAGAATATATTGCCCGTTCGCGGCTACCACTTTCGAACTCTGCTCGCGCACTTTCTGGGGCGGGTACTGCGCCGCCAATTCTGCGAAGATTACGGGCATCACGGCCCTCTCGGCGAAGGTGACGGCCACTTGCTCGGGCGAGTAAGACAACAAATCGGCCCGCTGATTCTTGGCCTCATCCAAAGCGCGCGCCAGCGATCCCGGCAAGTGCACTGTGTCCGCGTCGGTGAACAATAGCCACTCGGCACGCGCCTCTTTCGCTCCGGCAACGACCGCATTGTTCTTCCCGATCCAGCGCTCGGGCAGAGGCGGCGGGGAGATTACCCGCACTCCGGCAAAACTTTGCGCGATCTCGCGGGTGCGATCGGAGGAGCCGTCGTCGACCACGATGATCTCGAACGCCACGCCAGTTTGGGCCGTCAGCGACTTGAGACAGTCGCCGAGGCTGGCCTCTTCGTTCCGGGCGGGCACGATAATCGACACCTCGGGGATCGGGAACTGGGGCAGCGCGGCTGGAAGTGAACGATCCATCGGTTTTTCGCTATTATAGCGGGGTGAGACGAACGCTTCTTGCCACGCTTCCAGCCACCCTTCTAGCTATTGGATTGCTGGCTGCCCTGGTCGGATGCTACGGCGGGAGCCATCCCGCCCGCATCGGCTCGAATGCACCCGATTTTACCGTGCAGGATTCCGACCACAAGGTCACGCTCAGCCAGTTTCGTGGGCAAGTGGTGGTGCTGAATTTCTGGGCGACGTGGTGTCCGCCGTGTATCGAGGAGACGCCATCGCTCGTTCGTATGCAGGCGCGTCTCAAAGACAAAGGAGTAGTGGTGCTCGCCGTCAGTATTGACGCGGACGATGCGGCGTACCACAAGTTCCTTAAGGACTACAGCGTCAATATGGTCACTGTTCGGGATGAAGCGAAGAAGGCAGCTACGCTTTACGGCACGTTTGGCTGGCCGGAAACCTACGTCATCGACCGCAACGGAGTCATCCGCCGCAAATTTATCGGACCCGTGGATTGGACGAGTCCGGAAGTGACAGATTACCTCAGCAAGCTGTGAGGGAAGGTCTCAGGTCTCAGGTCTCAGGTCTCAGGTCTCAGGTCTCAGGTCTCAGGGTGTCAGGTCTCAGGAAAACCGCCGCAACCAGCGTTCTGAGTGGAGACTTTGTCGCTCAGCGACTTGGTCGGTTTCGTTTTTCCTGACACCTGAGACCTGGCACCTGAGACCTACCTTCCTGAGACCTGCCCCCTACAGCTTCACCTTCCGCAGCCTGAGCGAGTTTGTGATGACCGAGACCGAACTGAAGCTCATCGCTGCCGCGGCCAGAATTGGGCTCAGCAGCAGTCCGAATGCGGGATACAACACGCCCGCTGCTATCGGCACTCCGATTGAGTTGTAGAGAAACGCGAAGAACAGGTTCTGCCGGATGTTGCGCATGGTTGCGTAGCTCAGCTTGCGCGCCCGCAGAATTCCTTCAAGGTCTCCTTTAAGCAGCGTGATGCCGCCACTTTCCATGGCGATGTCGGTTCCAGTGCCCATGGCGATTCCGACTTGCGCTTGCGCCAGCGCGGGCGCGTCGTTGATGCCGTCGCCGGCCATGGCAACCACTCGGCCTTCTTGCTGGAGGCTTTTGACGATCTCGGCTTTTTGCGCGGGAAGGACCTCGGCGCGAAAATCGTCAATGCCCAATTTGCCGGCAATCTCCTGTGCCGTGCGCGAGTTGTCGCCAGTGAGCATGACGATGCGAATTCCCTGGGCTTTTAGCTCGCGCAACGCACCGAGCGCGCTCGCCTTGAGCGGATCGTCGATCACAATGTTCCCGGCGTATTGGCCGTCGATGGCAACATAGACCTGGGTCGCGCCGAGCGCCTTCGCCGCCAGAATTTCGGTCCTGCGGCCAGAGCCGAAAACACCGAGGTCCGTCATCAGCGCCCAATTCCCTGCTGCGACCCTCTTGCCCTCTGCGAATCCTTTGACGCCCTTGCCCGCCATATACTCGAAGCCGGAGACATCGGAGAGTCTCAGATTCTGCTGGCGTGCGAACTCCACGATGGCGGCGGCCAACGGATGCTCGCTGGCGCGCTCCAGGCTGGCTGCGAGGCGAACGGCCTCGGCATCGCTGTAGGCCGTGACTTTCGGCCTTCCCTCGGTCAGCGTTCCGGTCTTATCGAAGACGATGGTATCCACCTTTTCCAGCGTTTCCAGCGCCTCGGCATTCTTGATGAGCACGCCTGCCCGCGCGCCGCGTCCGGTGCCGACCATGATCGCCATTGGCGTCGCCAGGCCGAGCGCGCACGGACACGCGATGATCAGCACGGCCACGGCGTTCACGATGGCGTGCGCGAAACGCGGCTCCGGCCCGAAGCTCACCCACACGATGAAGGTCACCGCCGCAATCGCCATCACCGCCGGAACAAACCAGCCGGCAACTTTATCCGCCAGCCGTTGGATCGGGGCGCGGGTGCGTTGCGCCTGGCTGACCATTTGCACGATCTGCGCCAACATGGTCTCGCTGCCGACGCGCTCGGCGCGCATCACGAGACTTCCGTTGCCGTTGACGGTGGCGCCGATCAGACGCGAGGCCGCCGTCTTCTCCACGGGCAGGGATTCGCCCGTGATCATGGACTCGTCCACCGCGCTCGACCCCTCGAGCACGACGCCATCGACGGGGATTTTTTCTCCCGGACGCACGCGCAGCCGATCTCCCGGTTTCACTTGTTCGAGCGGAATGTCGCGATCACTTTCAGAGCCGTCTTCGCTGCCGTTTTCGCCAACCAGGCGCGCCATCTTCGGGCTTAGATCGAGCAGGGCCCGGATCGCGCTCGAACGTCTGGCTGCGGGCGCGCAGCTCCAGCACCTGTCCCAGCAATACGAGCGTGACAATCGCCGCTGCCGCTTCAAAGTAAACGTCCGGATGGTGGCCCATGCTGCGGAACGAGGCGGGAAATATCCGCGGGAACAGAGTTGCCGCGACGCTGAAGAGGTACGCGACGCCCGTACCCATCGCAATCAGCGTGAACATGTTGGTGCTGCGATTTAAGACCGACGCCCATCCGCGCTGGAAGAAGGGCCAGCCGCCCCACAGCACCACGGGCGTCGAGAGCAGCAGTTCGAGCCACGGCAACCCCCGGTTCCACGGCGATGCCATGAACGCGTGCGGCGAAATCATGCTACCCATGGCAATCGCCAGCAATGGCGCGGTCAGCGCCAGGCTGATCCAAAACCGGCGCGTCATGTTGCGCAGTTCGGGATTGTCATCTTCGACTGTGACCGTGCGCGGCTCAAGAGCCATGCCGCAGATCGGACAGTTCCCCGGCTCGGCTCGCACGACTTCCGGATGCATTGGGCAGGTGTACTCCGTCTTGCTCGCGGGGAGCGCCAGCGATTCGAGATCGAGCGCCATTCCACACTTCGGACAGGGGCCCGGCCCGATCTGCCGCACCTCCGGGCACATCGGGCAAACGTAGGCCCGCGTTTCTTTCTCCGGTCGGCTGGGCGCTGATGCATTGGAAGCTGCAGCCGGCATGCTCAGAATTGGCATGATAAGAGCCGGAGTACCCAGAGACACCAGTCCGGATGTCGTCGTCATTGGCTTGGGCGCGGATGACAGAACCTGCTCGGGATTCGCCTCGAACTTCGCGAGGCAGCCGGCAGAGCAGAAGAAATACTCCTTGCCATTGTGCAGCGTCTTGAATCGAGCGGTCGCCGGATTCACGTCCATCCCGCAGACGGGGTCTTTCGCTCTGGCGGAGGACGGTGCGGGGTTTGAGGTATCCACAGGGTCGAGGTGTTCCATAGTCTAGTTGCCAGAAGTCTACATCGAATCCAGAGTTGCTGTGACTAGAGGCAGCTGCTGAGCTGCGCTCGGCTGGGCGGGTGAGGGCGCGTGCCCCTACGTGAGCTGGGACGGGCGAGGACGCCCGTCTCTCCACAAGCTGTTACCAGCAGATCTTGCTTGGCGGAATCCAGCCATTATTAGATACTCAAAGAGTAATCCTCGAAGCTGTTCTTTGGGAGAGATGAAAATGACGTATCTCGAAGCCGTCTTCCGCTACCAGACTCCGCCGGGAGAAGCTGAGTTGCGGGCCCTTGACAGTGTCCGCGAGGTCTACGGCATCCAGCGCATTCAGTTCAACGAAAAAGAGCGGACGGTGCGGGTGCGGTTCGACGCCTCGCGATTAAAGGGCGACGCGGTCGCCAAGTTGCTGCGCCAAGCCGGCATCGATGTGCGGGATCGGCTTGTTCTGGCCTGAGAGTTTTCTGGCATGAGACCGGAAGGGATCAAGCGGCACTCCGCCCGTTTCCCTGCTTATCCTCATTTCCAGGAGGACTCTCGGGGGAGGGCCGGGAAACTGAGCGGAGCGCGCCTTGGCAACAAACGGGGATTGCAAAGGGGCATTCGGAAAGACCTCTGGCCGAAGTAATTTCCCAAATGCCCCGTTGCGCGCCACTTCGTCTGCGCCAAGGAGAAGCATGCCGGGTGCCAATCGCTAAAGCATTGCCAACATGCATTGGTAGAACGCTAGAGCAGGTAGGTTTTGCGCAGGGGCGGAAACTTTTACGCGAATTTACAAATTTTCTGTTATTTAGGCTAGTATTCCACAGCCAGCGCTGGATTTGGCGCAAATCGGAAGCGTAATCGAAGTCGGCCGGGGGTTTTTCGGCGAGCCTATCCGGTGATCGGGTTGGGCGAAACGATTCTGTTTCCGTTATAATTCAAAGACGTAATTCTGCCACAAGGCGCCCGTAGCTCAATTGGATAGAGTGCATGGCTACGAACCATGAGGTTGGGAGTTCGATTCTCTCCGGGCGCACCAGTCCTATCCTGCCTACCGAAGGGCGCTCGCGAACAATCACCTATCGCTCATGCAATTCGTCCCGACGGGCTCGAATCGCACCGCCCACATGGAAGCCCCCGTCGAGCAGCACCATGGCCTGCCGCTGCGCACGCTCGTAGGCCGCCTCATCCTCCCCTACAAGAGGCTCAATTTGCTCGGCGAGGAAACCACTGATGGACGTCGCACGGCGGGCGGCGGGAACCTTCACCTTCTGGAGTGTTTGCCAGGTTAGGCGTATGGTGACTTTCTCCTTAGACATATTTTCGCGAACTCTGGCCGCTCGTTTGCGAGTTTGAATCGTTCTCGGTTACTCACGGGCGGACCCAGATCACTCCTCGCACCACTCTAGCCCTGCTTCAGCTTGAGCTTGCTCTTATTTTCTTCAATAAAAGCCTTAAGCTCGGGGACGGCGTCGAGCAGCCTCGTCCACTGCTCGTAGTAGAGCGTCACCGGAAAACGGCCGAGTCCGTACACGCTGACGCCGCCCTTCTCACTCACGCGGAACTCGATTGCGCCGCTTCTCTTTTTCGTTTCCACCTGCTTTTCCAGATCGGCCAGGCGAGCTTTCAATTCTTCGTACGTTGGTTCTGTCATGAAATGCACCTCGAATGATTCTTTTTATCATAGGGCGGCAGTGGGCTTCCACCGAGGCAAGGTCTTCTTAGCTTGCCGTTTCGTCCCGCCCCAGCCTGATTCGACTGAAGTATGCTCGCTCGCTGGCGGCGTCTGCCATCGCCGCCTCCAAAACCTGCAACCAAGTACTCTGCCGGTCGAGTCGGCAGCGCAGCGCTGTTTCTTGCCCAGAACTACCGCATTTTGCTCCCGCGCCATCTTCCCTTTAGATGAAAAACTCTGCACGCCGTTCTTGTCAGCGGGTCCTTCCTTGCTATCTCTCTCTGCCACAGCCCTTTGCGGTCCTGGCCTGAGATGGGAATGGAAGCGCAAGTGCTAAAATAACTAAGAGCCGGAAAATTCCAAGGGGAGAACACAGAATGGCAAAATTAGGGAAGAAGAAGTCGTTTCTTGAGAGCATACCGCTGCTGGTGCTGCTGGGGCTGCTCGCAGGCGCTGTGGGAGGTTTGGGAATCGGCGTGTTCCAGTTGCATCAAATGGCGGTGTCCTCGTCCGCCGCTACCAAGTGAGTGCTGATTCCAGCACAGAATCAACCAAGGTCTGGAGCGGGAAAGCCAGTGTGGATTAAGGCGGCGCAAGACGCGGTAGCGAACTGGAAGTGCGCCCCTGCCCCCATAGAAACGCGGGAACTGATTCAGCTCCGCTTCAACGTGCGGTGATGACCAACCCGAACCGCGATCATTCTGCCGATTGACGACGGTTGAGACTTGCGATTGACAACCGTGGAGACTTGCCCAAAAAACTCCCTAAACGGGGTTCCGGCCTGCCGCGACGAAGAAAATCCTTCAATTTATCAAAGAGATGAACCAGGCCCCGACGGCGCGGTCGTAGCCTCTCAACTCCATAGATTTCTTTCGAAATGCCTCGGAAGACCGGCGCCGACCGTTGAGAATTGAGAATTGTCAGGTCCCTGCAGGCTAGCGCTCAATAGTTGAAACAGGGACGCGGGGATGGCGCGGAATCGCGAACCGGGGTTTCCGGCTGCCGCGCACTTTTCGCCGCCAGCCAAGGCATGATCAGCAGGGCTGTTCCCACCCCTCATCTTTCATTTTCCGGCTCGTCCAGCGCTGCAATTGCTGGAAGAGAAGGGGATCGACCACCACGAACCGCAATCCAGCTCTTCCTCCAACATCGGCCCACACCAGCCGGCCTTTGACTTGCATGAGGGTTTCGCTGTCCGGCAACGGGAAGCTCACGTCGAGCAATCCGGCGAAAGCGGAAGGAACGGTAACCTCATCCAGCCCCATGCCACCCGTACTCAGATTGAGCGCCTTGGCGTACAACTCTTTCCCTTGCGCATTCCTTAGAGTCACGGGCAGGCTGACCTTGGCGCGGAAAAACTTTTGCTGCTCTTCACTGATGGTTCCGAGGGATGCGGGCTGGTCGCCGACAGGCACACCGATTCCGTATTCCCGAAGTTTGCGGCTGAGCGTGCGGCGGGAAATCCCGAGTTGCTCGGCGGCCTGGGCGCGATGGCCGCTGGTCTGTTCGAGGGCCCGGATGATCATCTGCTCTTCCATGTTTTCCAGGTTGCCGAGAGGCACGGTAACTCTGGTGGTCGATTCCGCCGGCTGCTCGCCAGTCAACTCCGCCAACACCAGTGCGGCTGTAACCTGCCGGCCGGGCACAGCCATGGCGAGTTTTGCGACCAGATTGCGCAATTCGCGGATGTTCCCAGGCCAGGAGTGCGCCCGCAACGCGGCGAGAGCATCGGAAGAAAAACTCTTCTCGCGCGTTTTCAACGAGAGGAAGTGCTGAGCGAGCGCGGCGATGTCTTCAGGACGCTCGCGCAAAGGGGGCACCCGCAAACGAAACTGGCCCAGCCGATGGAAAAGGTCCTTCCGAAATCGTCCTTCCGCCACCGCCAGTTCGAGATCCTGGTTGGTGGCGGCCACAACGCGAACGTCGACCGTAATCTTCCGGTGACCACCGAGGCGGTAGTACGTTGCGCCATCCAGAACACGCAGCAGTTTCACCTGGATCGGAGGCTGCAATTCGCCGATTTCATCCAGGAAGATGGTGCTCTTGTCGGCCAGTTCAAAGAGGCCGGGCTTGGAGGAATCGGCGCCGCTGAACGCGCCCTTCTCGTAGCCAAACAGCTCGCTCTCCACCAGTTGCTCGGGCAGCGCGGCGCAGTTGATGTCGACCAGCGGCTTGTGGCGACGATGCGAAGATTGATGGATCGTGCGTGCGACTAGTTCCTTGCCCGTGCCCGTTTCCCCGGTCACCAGTACGGTCTCGGTATGGCCGGCAACCCGATCCACCATGCCCATGAACTTGTGCATCAGCGGACTGGCAATCAGAAACTGCGTGCCGTCGATTTCACGGAGAACCGGCGGGGGCGCGGAGGAGACCGATTGGCCTTGCTCCTGGCTCGATGCATCCTCCACCATCCGCTCCGTGACGTCGATCGAAATGCCCACCATGCCGGCGGGAACGGAGTTGGAATCGCGCAACAACGCCAGGCAAAGATGAACGCAGAATGCCTGGCCCGACTTGGCCCGGCCGCGCAATTCCCCTTCGAATCTTCCCTTTTCGTGAACGACGGCGATGGCCCGTTTCGCCAGTACGCCCCGATCTTCACCGCAATATAAGTCGGCGAGATTCTTGCCCACCAGTTCTTCCGGCGTGTAGCCATATCGACCTACACCGGGGTTAGAACCGGTGATCGTTCCCTGAAAGTCAGTGGCAATGACCGCTTCCTGCAACCCATCCAGAATGCCGGCAGGAAGCGCAGCCCGACCCGGGGACGCTGAGGGATAACAGCTCCGGTTGCCGACGACGCTCTTCTCAGGTCTCGGCGCGGGTGGAGTCTTCGACGAAGTAGGCATTCGATGTTCGGTGGCCAGCCACGAGCGTTAGGTTTCAGCTTGCGATCCGAGTCTCCAATTTCAGGATCGGCGGCAGCATGCAAAGCTACGCCAAGATAATCTTGCCACAGTCCAAACCGGTTAGGGGAAACGACGAGAGCGAGGACTAACACTAAAGTAACTCCGGTAGACTTCGATGCCAATTTGTCTCACCACTCCGGTCGCTGTCCATATTGTCCCGATCATGCCTTCGGTATAGGTGCGTTGGCCGGTTGATTTCAGCGGTTTAGCAGATAGCACTTTGGTGGGGTAGGTGCAGGTTGCAGAGTGTCCATTAGTTGGACGCTGTTTCGAGTTTCAACCTTATGAAAAGAATCTTGATCACGGTCGTCGTTCTAGCATGCTTGGCATCAGCCACAACCAGGAAGAACAAGCTCGCTCCCGAGTTACAACAAAGCTCAGGCGGGAATGTCTTGGGGAACAGTAATTTTGCAGTATGGGGCGGATAAACCAAACTGGAGCAGCTTTGCGGTTTGGGGTGACAACGCAGTGGTCACCAAGAGCCAGACTGCGGAGGCGCTTAAGACGCAGATGAATGGCGAAATCTAGTGGCCTGTCGCAGTGAGTTCGTTACTGCGGATGCGGCGGGCGGGGTCAGAGTATTTCCACTGGATAGGCCGAGCATTGGCGGAGTAGGCGTTGATGTAGCGGCGGAGTTTGCGAGCCAAGTCGGAAACCGAGGTAAAGATGCCGCGCGCGATAACGTCGCGTTCGATCCTGGCGAACCAGAGTTCGACCTGGTTGAGCCAGGACGAGTACGTGGGCGTGAAGTGAAACCGGACTCGCGGATGTTGCTGGAGGAAGTCGCGGACCGCCTGAGTTTTGTGCGCGGAGAGGTTGTCGAGGATGATGTGAATCTGTTGCCGAGGCGGACACAAGGATACAACCTCTTGCAAAAAGGCGACGAACTCGCGGCTGGTGTGGCGGGCGGCGGTTTTGCCGTGGACGCGGCCGGTGGCGGTATTGAGCGCTGCATACAAGGAGAGCGTACCGTGCCGGTAGTACTCGAAGCCGTGGCGTTCGGCGCGTCCCGGCGAGAGCGGCAGGACGGGATCGAGACGATCCAAGGCTTGAATGGCGGTCTTCTCATCGACGCAGAACACGGCGGCATGTTGGGGTGGGCGCAGATAGAGGCCGAGGATGTCGGCGGCTTTGGTTTCGAACTCGGGATCGTCGCTGACCATGTAGCGTTCGAGGCGGTGTGGCTTCAGGCCCGCTTCTTGCCAAACGCGATGCACGGCGTCTTTGCTGACGCCCAGCGCGGAGGCCAGTTTGCGGCAACTCCAGTGCGTAGACCCGTCGCTGGGCTTTCTCCGCGTGGCCGACAGGATGCGAGCGTGCAGAGCCGGAGTCAACACCCTGGGCTTCTGGCCGGGATGATAGGTGTCCAGTCCCTCGATCCCCTGCTGCCGGAAACGCTGCTTCCAGCGAATGATCGTGGGCGCAGTGGTTTGCAGCCTTTGCTTGATCGCGTTGAAGGACGACCCTTCTGCCAGCATCAGGATCAACTTGGCGCGAAACACGTAACCGGCCGGCAGAGTACGGGACTGGGCGATGCTGCTTAGGTCGGAATGCTGTTGCTGGGTGAGCAAGACTTCGCTGCCAGTGGCCATAACAGCTTTGATGCTAAGAACCTAGTAATGGTTGCTCTGCGACAGGCCACTAGGCGTGGAGAGACCACCAGATTCTGACAGGTCAAATCTATGAGGAAAAGCAGGAGTCAGTATATGAAGTTAATGAGAATCAACAAAACTAGCTGGGCAATGTGGGGCAAGGTTGTAGCGTGCCTGATACTGCTCCCAGCCCTTGCTCTCGGACAATCCAGGAGAATGTCAAGGGATCTGGAGAAACTCCCCGCGGCACAAACGGTCAATGTGATTGTGCAGTACCGGGTCGTACCGACACAGTCACACTTCGACCGTGTTCAGGCGCGAGGCGGAGTGCTTCAGAGGGACTTGCGCGGGATGAAGGCCGGCGCATTTCTTGTGTCTGCCGGAGCGCTGGCCCAACTTGCGAACGATCCCGACGTTGCCTACATCTCTCCGGACCGGCCGATTCACGCGGCCTTATACTCCAACGATCCGGATTTATACGAGCAGGCCGTGTTCGTTCCGTCCTCGTGGAACCAGTATGACGGAAGCGGCATCGGAATCGCTGTCATCGACAGCGGCATTACCAACAGCGGGGATTTTGGTTCGCGCATCGTCTACAGCCAGAGTTTCGTCAGCGGACAGTCTTCGGCCGCGGACCCGTACGGGCATGGCACGCACGTGGCCGGCATCCTCGCGGGAAATGGCGCCAACTCGACCGGTTCGAATTTCTCCAAGACATTCATCGGCGTAGCGAATAACGCCCATCTCATCAATCTTCGCGTTCTCGACCAAAACGGCTCTGCCACCGACAGCACGGTGATCGCCGCGATTCAGGAGGCCATTCAGCTTAAGAGCACCTATAACATTCGCATCATCAATCTTTCCCTTGGCCGGGGAGTTTTCGAAAGCTACACGCAGGACCCGTTGTGCCAGGCGGTCGAAACCGCCTGGAAAGCGGGCATCCTGGTCGTGGTCGCTGCCGGGAACGATGGCCGCAACAACGCGGCGGCCACGAGCGGGTACGGAACCATCAACGCGCCGGGCAACGACCCCTACGTCATCACGGTCGGCGCCATGAAGCCGGAAGGCACTCCCGATCGAGCCGACGATCTGATCGCCAGCTATAGCTCGAAAGGCCCCACATTGTTCGACCACGTGGTCAAGCCCGATATCGTGGCACCGGGGAATCAGGTGATCTCGACGCTCGCTTCCACCAGCGCGACGCTCTTCACTTCGCTGAATTCCGTGTCCACGAATTACTACAACAACAGTGGCACCAGCGCCGCCTCTACCGCCTACTTCAAGCTAAACGGCAGCAGCATGGCCACGCCAGTCGTCGCCGGGGCGGCGGCTCTCATGCTTCAGAAGAGCCCGACGCTAACGCCGGACCAGGTTAAAGCGCGCTTGATGATGAGCGCATATAAGAACCTTCCGAAATACAGTACGGCGACGGACCCCATCACCGGCCAGACTTACACGAGCCAGTACGACATCTTCACCGTCGGAGCGGGCTACCTCGATGTTCAGAACGCCATGGGAAACACCAACCTCGCTCCCGCCACCGTGGGCGTGGCGAATTCGCCAACCGCAGCCCGCGACGCATCGGGGAACGTCTACATCGTAACCGGCTCCTCTGTGGTGTGGGGCAGTTCGGTGGTCTGGGGCTCGTCCGTAGTGTGGGGCACCTCAGTGGTCTCGGGCACGAACACGGCCGGGCAGTCGGTGGTGTGGGGCTCGTCGGTCTGCTGGGGCAGCAGCACGACTCAAGGCTTTAGCGTGGTTTGGGGGACTTCGGCCGCGGCGGCGGGCGCCTCCGTGGTCTGGGGCACGAACGAGCAAAGCGAGGCCGCTGCGATTGCGATTCTGGGCGAGAACTGACCAACGCGGGCTGTTGCCGATGGCGACAACAGCCCGTTCTGTTTATTTCCTCTGTTGTCTGTACCCCGCAAGACACACCGATTAGTTACTCCAGTAATTATCGAAACCTCCAGTTCGGCGCTACCATCTGCCCACGAGGGATTACTGCGGATTGACGTGCGCCTGACGTCGGGCAAAGACACGTCGGGGTCATGTTTGAACACGGCTTGACGATGTGTAAGGTGGGCGTCTCGGCGAAGTGTAACTGCCGCAGATTCAGCGAAGTGACAGAGGTAATGTCAGTCGTCGGGGTGGCGGTGTATTTGCACGTGGAGTAAGACGAAGTTGTGGTCCGAAGGCATGTCCAGACGGGCGACAGTGTTCATCGGAATAACGGCAGGGCTGGGCGTGTCGGTGCTGGGGTATGCCCTGTCGCATTGGCAGAGCACCGATCTGACGCGTTTCTTCTGCTATCTGGCCGTCGCCATCTTTGCCTCCGGCCTGAAGATTCAGCTGCCCGGCATTGACGGCACCATGTCGGTCAACTTCCTCTTCATCCTGCTGGGGGTGCTCGAACTGAGCCTGCCTGAAACCCTGATCGTCGGCTGCACGGCGAGCCTGGTGCAATGCGTCTGGCAGGCGCGGCAGAAACCGGTTCCGGCAAAGATCGTATTCAACGTGTTCAGCATGATGGCGAACGCTATCGCGCTCTCCTACTTCGCCTATCACCGTCTGGAGAAACTCCTGGGCCAAGGCACGCCGCTGGCACTGGTTATCACGGCGTTGCTGTTCTTCCTGGCGAACACTCTGCCGGTTTCGGTCATCATCTCGCTGACGGAAGGCAAATCGCCCCGGAAGGTCTGGTCGGAATGCTACTTCTGGTCGTTCCCCTACTACCTGGTAGGCGCGGCGGTGGTGTTTCTGGTGGGTTTGGTGAATAAGCACACGGGTTGGCAGACCTCACTGCTGGTACTGCCCGTGGTCTATTGGGTTTATCGCTCGTACCGGCTGTATCTAGGAAGGCTAGAGGATGAGAAGAAACATGTCGAGATCGAGAAGCGCCACGTGGAGAACGTGGCCGCGCTCCATTTGCGCACGATCGAGGCGCTCGCACTCGCCATCGAGGCCAAGGATCACACGACTCATAAGCACCTGCAGCGCGTCCGCGTGTACGCGGTGGAGATCGCGAAGGAACTCGGCTTCTCTCCGGATGAGATCGAAGCTCTGCGAGCGGCCGCGTTGCTGCACGATATCGGCAAGCTGGCGGTGCCGGAACATATCATCAACAAGCCGGGCCGGCTGACCCCAGAAGAATTCGAGAAAATGAAGATTCACCCGCAGGTGGGCGCCGAGATTCTCGAGCGCGTCGCTTTTCCCTACCCGGTTGCGCCCATCGTGCGTTCCCACCACGAACGTTGGAACGGATCGGGCTATCCCGACGGGTTGAAAGGGGAGCAGATTCCGAAGGGCGCTCGCGTCCTGGCGGCGGTTGATTGTCTGGACGCGCTCTCCTCCCATCGCCAGTACCGGAACGCGCTGCCCCTGGGGGCAGCCATGGAAAAAGTTGCCGCCATGTCGGGATCGTCGTTCGATCCCGCGATTGTCGAAGTCCTCCAGCGCCGCTACATCGAACTGGATGACATGGCGCATTCGTCCGGGAGCGAAGAACGCAGCCTCGCTGTCCTGATTCCCGTCGAGAAATATGTCGAGCCCGCGGCGGGCTTTGAGCAATCTGGCCCGGCCCTGTCCCCGGCGAGCGAGGCCGACTTTCTGTCGCTGATCGCGTCGGCGCGTCAGGAAGCGCAGAACATGTTTGAACTCAGCCAGGACTTGGGCAATTCGCTCAGCCTGGGCGAGACCTTGTCTGTGCTCTCGATGCGGCTGCGCAAGCTGATTGCCTACGATTCGATGGCCGTATTCCTCTTGCGGAACGAGTACTTGGTGCCGGAACTGGTGAGTGGCGACAACTTCCGCCTGCTCTCGACCCTGAATATTCGCATCGGGCAAGGTCTCTGCGGGTGGGTCGCCGAGAACCGCAAGCCCATCGTCAATGGCAACCCGGAAGTCGAGGCGGGCTACGTGAGTGATCCCGAGAAATTCACTCCGCTGCGTTCCGCGCTCGCCGTGCCGCTCGAAGGGTTCAATGGCGTGGTGGGCGTTCTGGCCATGTACTGCTCGGAGCGCGACGCCTTCACCGCCGACCATCTGCGCATTCTGCTCGCGGTCAGTTCAAAGATCGCGCTCTCGGTAGAAAACGCTCTCAAGTACCAGCAGGCGGAAAGCTCCGCGACCACCGACTATCTCACCGGCCTGCCTAACGCGCGTTCGTTGTTCGTCCATCTTTCGCGCGAACTGGCGCGTTGCCGCCGCACCGGCATGGCGCTTGCCGTGATGGTCTGCGACTTGGACAACTTCAAACAGATCAACGACCTCCATGGCCACCTGGAAGGCGACAATCTGCTGCGCGACTTTGCCCTTCACTTCAAGGAAAGCTGCCGCGGCTACGACTATGTGGCGCGGATGAGCGGAGACGAGTTCGTGCTAGTCGCTCCCGGTCTGAAACTGGAAGCCGCCGGCGAGAGAGCGAGCCGCCTGAATCAGTTGGCGGTCGATGCTGGAAAAAGAATCAGCGGTCGTGAACTGGTTGGCCTCAGCGTGGGCGCCGCATTCTGTCCGGAAGATGGCTTTGATGTCGAGTGTCTGCTCGCCCAAGCGGACTGCCGCATGTACTCGATGAAACGTCTTCACCACGAGGAACTCGAGGGCAACGCGAAAGCATCGCCCCCACTGGCACGTGGCGCAACGCCGGACTAGGACCATCCTATGCTGTTGTCGAGAATCGCGCGGCACATGGCAGCCATCGCCGGCATCATCCTGTTAGGCGGGCTCCTTTCAGCGACCCTGGTGCGCCTGGCGCCGGGCTTCGATACCGACGAACGCGAATTCGATCCCTCGCTCAACGCCGAGAGCGTTCGTGCCCTTCGCCAAGGCCGAGCCGGCGAGCACAACATCCTCCGCTTCTACGCCGCCTATCTTCATGGCGCGCTGCACGGCGACCTCGGCAGATCCCATGTCCTCGGAAAGCCTGTGCAAGACCTTTTGCGCGAGCGCTGGCCCGTGACCCTGCGCGTCGCCGGCATCGGGCTCGTTCTGGGATGGCTGCTGGCGGCGGCTCTCGCCTTTGGCGCCTGCCTCTGGAAGCGAACCGCCTACGACCTGTTCGGCACGACCCTCAGTGGCGCTTTTCTGTGCATTCCCGCGGCCGTACTGGCCCTGCTTTCCGTGATTCTCAACGCCCCCGGTTACCTCGCCATTGCGCTGATTGTATTCCCCAAGATTTACCGCTACGCTCGCAATCTGCTGACGAAGGCTTACGCTCTGCCGCACATCACGGCTGCCCGTGCAAAGGGATTAGCGGAACTTCGCGTCCTACTGTGGCACGTGTTGCCCGTGGTGGCTCCCCAGATGATCGCGCTCGCGGGGGTCACGGTCAGTATCGCCCTGGGAGCAAGCATCCCGATTGAGAGTCTCTGCGGCCTTCCCGGGATTGGCCAACTTGCCTGGCAAGCCGCCCTGGCCCGCGATCTGCCTCTGCTGGTGAACGTCACCGTCCTGGTTACGCTGGTGACCTTGTTGGCTAACTCCGGAGCCGATGTAATGATTCACATGCTGAGGACCCGGGAGGCATGAGCCTCGCCCGCGCGCTAGCGTGTGTCATCTTGATCGCCGTGTGCGGAGTGTCTCTGGCCGCCGATTGGCTGGCGCCCTCGGGCTATGCCAAACAATTTCGCGAAGTTCCCAGTTCCCCGCCCTCGCGTCAACACCTGCTTGGCACCGATGAAATTGGCCGCGACCGCTTCGCGCGCGTTCTGTACGGCACCCGTATCTCGCTGATACTGGCCCCAGCCGCCGCGCTCGTTTCAACGCTCTTGGCTGCACTGGTTGGCGGACTCGCCGGATACCTCGGCGGAATCTGGCTGCGCATCGCCACGACTTTCACCGACCTCTTCCTTTCGCTGCCCTGGCTTTTTCTTCTGATCGCCGTCCGCGCGCTCTTGCCGCTTAATGTTTCTCCGTTGTGCTCGGTCTTGATTACGTTTTTCATCCTCGGCGCGCTGGGCTGGGCCGCTTCCGCTCGAGTGCTTTCCGCCAGCGTCGGTTCCTTGCGCAACTCCGACTATGTCCTGCAGGCCCGCGCTTCGGGATTGCACGGCCCCCGACTCTTCTTCGTGCATGTACTGCCGAACCTGAAGCCGGTTCTCTACGCCCAGTTCTGGATCTCAATTCCGGTTTTCATTCTGAGCGAAGCGAACCTTGGAATCCTCGGGCTGGGGGTCGCCGAGCCCTTGCCCTCCTGGGGAAGTCTTCTCCGCGAACTCGAAGGCCTGGTTTCCTTCCGTGAGGAACCGTGGCGTCTGGTGCCCCTGGTTCTGCTGATCGTTGTCGTGACATCGTTTCAAGTCGTCTTATCGAATAATGAGGAGGTAACGGCATGAACGGCCGCCGCGTTTTTCCGAACCTGTTTTCAACCAAGTCTGTTCCGGCAAAAGCATTTCTACAGGCATTTCTGCTGCTTCTTCTCTGTTTGGCGCTTCTCGCCCCTGGAGCCTCCGCCCAAAGCGGAGGCGAACTGCGTTTCTGCCTGCGCACTGAACCGAAGACATTCGACCCGCTGCTCGTCGACGACGAGGCCTCGCTCTCCATCCGCTATCTCACCGGAGGCGTGCTCATCCGCGCCAACCGCAAGACCCAGCAGCTGGAGCCCGAACTCGCCGAATCCTGGAAGCTGTCGAAAGACGGAAAGCAGATCACTTTCAAACTCCGCCACGGAATCCTGTTCTCCGACGGCACTCCCTTCTCCAGCGACGACGTTGCCTACACCATGCAGCGACTGATGGATCCGAACCTGCACTCCTCGACCGGCGACGCCTTCCGCTCCGGCGCCGGCACAGTCACCACCGTGAAACCCGGCCCCGACCAGATCACCATCGTCTTCCCCGCTCCGATCGTCGGACTCGACGCGCTTTTCGACCAGGTTGCCCTCGTCTCCGGCCACTCGCCCAAGAAAGAACAAGCGGTGCTGGGCCCGTTTCTGGTTGCCGAATACAAGGCCGGCTCCAGCGTCCTGCTCAAGCGCAATCCGAACTACTGGAAGAAAGACGCCCAGGGACACCGCCTGCCCTACCTCGACTCGATCCGTCTCGATATCCAGCCGAATGGCGATGTCGAAATGCTGCGCTTCAAGCGCGGCGAGCTCGACCTGATCAACGCGATCGACAGCAACTACTTCGACAAGCTCGCGGCCACTTCGCCGCAGCTTGTGCACGATGCCGGAGCCTCGCTGGACTCGGAGTTCATGTGGTTCAACCAGGTGGCGAGCGCGCCCATCCCGCCCTACAAGCGCGCCTGGTTCCGCTCCGCTAATTTCCGCCGCGCGGTTTCCCAGGCCATCAATCGCAACGATTTGAGCCGCGTTGTCTACAACGGCCACGCCCAACCCGCCGTCGGCCCGGTTTCACCCGCCAACAAGTTCTGGTTCAACAGCCGCCTCCACGCCGAAGCCCACAATCCGCAGGCCGCGTTGCAACGTCTGCAAGCCGACGGATTCCATCTCCAGAACGGAACCCTGAAAGACAAAGACGGCAACACCGTCGAGTTCGCGATTGTCACCAACGCCGGCAATCAACAGCGCGAGCGGATGGCAGTCTTGATTCAGCAGGACCTCGGCGAGATTGGCATCAAAGTCAACGTGGTCACACTCGATTTTCCGTCGCTGCTGGAGCGCATTTCGCAGAAATTCGATTACGAAGCTGCCATCCTCGGATTCCGCAACGTCGATCTCGATCCCAGCGGTCAGATGAATATCTGGTTAAGTTCGGCCGAAAATCACGCCTGGAATCCGCAGCAGAAGTCTCCCGGAACCGCGTGGGAAGCCGAAATTGACAACCTGATGCGCGCCCAGGCGTCCGCCTTCGATGCGCAAGGGCGGAAACGGAATTTTGACCGCGTGCAGGAAATCGTTTACGAGCAGGCGCCCTTCATCTATCTGGTCAACCAGAACGCGCTCTCGGCCGTTTCCACGTCAGTGGAAGGAGCGAGCCCGGTCATCCTCCACCCGCAAACATTCTGGAACGCCGAGCGCCTCACGCTGAACGCCAATACAAGAGCCGGCCGATGAACGATGGCAGTCTACTGTCCGCCCAGGTTACGGTGCGCTATCCGGGCAAAGGCCCGGTCCTGCGCGGCGTCACGCTGGAAATCGCTCCCGGCGAGATTATGGGCCTGGTCGGGCAAAGCGGTTCGGGCAAAAGCACGCTCGCGCTCGCCATCCTTGGATTACTTGGCCGCCAGCGCGCCACCGTGGAAGGCAGCATCGTGTTTCAGGGCACCGACCTGGTCACCTTGAAGGAACGCGGCCTGCGCGCCCTTCGTGGACGATCCCTCAGCCTCGTCCTGCAAAGCCCGCTAGCCTCGCTCAATCCCGCGTTGCGGATTCGCACGCAGCTGAAAGAAGCCTGGCACGCCCACGCCCGCCTCTCAACCGCCGAGTGCGACGCCGCCATTCGCGCGGCCATGGCCAGTGTCAGCCTCCCCAGCGACGAAGATTTCCTGCGCAAGCACGCCTCGCAGCTCAGCGTAGGCCAGGCTCAACGAGTCCTGATCGCCATGGCCGTCATGCACCGCCCCGCCCTGCTGATCGCCGACGAAGCCACCAGCGCGCTCGACGTGATCACCCAGTCGGAGATTCTCCAACTCTTCGCCAGCCTGAATCGCGAGACCGGCATGTCGATTCTCTACATCTCGCACGACCTGCCCTCGGTTGCCGAAATCTGCCAGCGCATCGCCATTCTTCACGAAGGCGAAATCGTCGAGTGCGGCCCCACCGCCCAGATCTTCGCCGCGCCACGCCATTCTTATACGCGCCGTCTAATGTCTTCCCTGCCTCATCTGCCCTCCCGGCCCGAAGCCAAGGCAGAAGCCGCAGCCGCGGCCTATGCGCCCACCCATCGGACGTTCTCACTGCCTGCCTCGTTGAACCATTTGCTTCCTCGTTCCCAGCAGCAGTCCGCGACTTGTCAACGGGCGGAATCAGTAAACTTCTGGGGGGCTGACACGAATTGGCGCGCAATGAAAAACGCCCCATCGCTAACCGATTGGGCTGATGGAGCGGGAGACCGGGATCGAACCGGCGACATCCAGCTTGGGAAGCTGGCGTTCTACCGCTGAACTACTCCCGCTCAACTTGCCCAGACTACCATTCCGCGCTATCCAAGACAAACGGTTCCTACCCTGGGCTCTTTACCCTGGGTTTCTCGTTCTATTGTGCGTCAACCTGCTACTTGCGACCGGCCGAATCTTGCATCCCAGACAAGCGGTGCACCCCGGAGCGCTTCAGCGTAAACAGAATCGCCCAACCCGTCAACCCGGTCGCGTACGCAATCGCCAGCATCAGCACGAATGGTTGCAAGAATGTTAAGTGTTCCGGCTGAATCGGGCCGACCGATGGATTCACGTGAGGCAACGAGGCCGAGATTGCCTGGGCTTTTTCGATGGCGAGCACGGTCCCCGCCAAAATCAGTGTCATCAATACTGCGGTAGCCTTTGGAAAACGGAATTCGGAATGCATCGTAAACCTCCTCTTTGGCAATAGCACCCAGGAATGAGAACCAGCCAACAACCGGACATGCTCGTCAAGGGCGCCACGTACCAGCCCTCGAATCTCGCGAAACCAAAACTGGCCCCGCGTTACCACGCCCTTCTTCTCGATCTCGGCGCGCGCTGCACAAAATACTGCGGTCATCTCCTCGCCGTACTCGCGGCGGTGGGACGATGGATACAGCCACAGTAGGCACTGGTAGAGTGAAAGCATCGATCACGTCTCCTTCCGTGCCACGCGTAGGCTCGCCAAACGAGTCAAATGCTTCATGCGGGTTACCTCCGTTTGCAGGTTTCGCCGTCCCCCGGCAGTCAGACGATAAGCCTGGCGCCCTCGCGATCGCTCCTGTTCCTCAAAGCGTTCAATCCAGCCCTCGTCGAGCAAGCGGCGCAGCGCGCCATAAAGTGTGCCGGTCGAGAGCAGCACGCGCCCGTCGCTCATCTGTTCCACATCTTTCAGGATGGAATAGCCGTGTCGCGGTCGCCCCGCCAGGCTCATCATGATTAGCATCACGGGCTCGGTGAGCGGCAACGACTGCATATGACCTCCAACGACATGTCGTGCAACGACATATTGATGGAATTCCGCCCGCGAGTCAAGCGAAAAATGTTCCTTTTTTGAGAGCGCAGCCGCATTTGGCCATCGAGCGATGGACCTCCCCGTCCTTGTGGGTCGCAAACGGGCAATCGGTTAGCGCTGCGGAGTTGGACCTGGGCTCGCGGACTGGTCGAGACTCGGCTTGTCCTGTGCCGATTTGTCCGGTATTGCGGGCGCGGTTGGAGCGAGTGGAATTGAGGCCGGTCCAGCCGCGCCCTGCGGCTCGCTCGAACCCGGTAAGAGCAGCGATGGGGTGGCAAACAGCGGATCGGGCAGCGAATCGGGCACCGACTGCGTTTGCGACGGCCGGATTCCTTTGGCTCCCACGATCGACCATCGCCAATCTTCATCGGGGCCGGGGGTCATCCCGATATTTTCGTGAAACGATGTTGTGCTGAAAGGCTTGGCCTCGGCCTTGAGGTGATAGAGGAGCGTTACATCGGAGCGCCGCTCGACGGCGATTGGCGCAAGGCCTTGGGCGGCGGGAATCACACGCGCACGCGCGGCCACTTCGGCGTTCTCTCCGGGCTTGCGTTCGAGCGTCAGGCCAATGGTGATTTCGCGAATATCCCAGTCAGTTCCGTTGAATACTTCCAGTTGCAGACTTTCATCCTGAATGGAACCGGGGCCGTCGAGCTTGAGCAGTTCGGTGAGCGGCAAGTCTTCGATCAGAACCGGCTTGATCAGCAGCGAACTGGCCCGGGCGTTGAAAGACAGACTGCAAGTTACATCGGGCGACGATACTTTCACCGTATTGCTGGAAGGGTCGATGGAAAACACGGTCTTGTCTTGTTTAACCGGCCTTGCTTTCCTGGCGTCCTCCGTGACCTGAGCCAGATTGTCGTTATCGATGACAGGGCGGACAGACTCCGGCTGTTGTTGAGGCTGCTGCGGCAACTTGCTCTTGCGCAGATTGCGCGCGAGGTCGCCGAGGGACGGGGCGTCGTCTTGCGCAGACACGGCCAACGGGAACAGCGGCACAGCGAGCAGCACACCGAGTGCAACCAACCGCAAGCTGGGGAATCTGGGTCGCATGATTTCGATCGCTGAGCGGCGCGTGCGGGCTCAGCGGGTCCACATGAAAAGTTTAGGCGAGATGGAACGGAAAAGAAGTTACCGAAGGCACACGTTGGTGCTAGCCCTTCCGGGGATGGGAATGGGGCATGGACGCGCTCAAATCGAGGCGACGCGCAACGGGGCGCGTCCATGCCCCTTTCACCCATCGTTTTACAGCAGGCCAGAGGTGCGAAAACGGGCGACTGGATCGGTTACCTGCATTGGTTGACGCTTAAAAACCCAGCGCGCCACCGCAATCCCCAATGCTGCGTAACACAAATGCCAGAATTTCATAAATCGCTCCCCACGCTGGACCTTTAACAGGGAGAGACTACGAAGGTCCCGTCGTGAACTAACCCTAACTCTGCTTCATCGGCAGGTCTAGGCCACGAAGGTGCCATGAGTTTGTGAAAAAGTAATCGGAGGTAACGAAATTGCAGTAACCATACTGTGGAGGGACGGGCGTCTCGCCCGTCCAGGCGACGGGGACGTCGGCTCTCCACCAGCAGGTGTTCATGGCGTAGAGCTTTCGATCCAACCGCCGCCGACAACGATGTCACCATCGTAGAAAACGGCCGCCTGGCCGGGGGTGAGCGCGCGCTGCGGTTCGTCAAACGTAACTCGGACTTCGCCCGCCCCAGCGGATTCAATGATAGCCGGCGCGGGTTGATGCTTGTGGCGGATCTTCACTGCAACCCGCATGGGGTCGCGCAGCTCGGCCGTTGAGATCAGGTTCACCCGGCGAGCCAGAAGAGTGCGCGAGTAAAGCTCCTCGTCCTTGCCGACCACCACCTGCCGCGTGTCGCTCTTGATTTGAATCACGTACAGCGGCGAGCCGGTGGCCACGCCAAGCCCCTTGCGCTGGCCGACCGTGAAGTTATGAACGCCGGCGTGCCCGCCGACCACCTTGCCGTCGGTCGTGACCATCTCGCCGGCGACCTCTGTCGGTGTGTCTCCCTGTTCGGCGAGATAGGCTTCGAGAAAGCGCTTGTAGTCGCCGCCGGGGACGAAGCAGATTTCCTGCGAGTCCGGCTTTTCGGCGATCGTGAGGCCGTGCTTGCGAGCAAGTTCGCGCACTTCCGGCTTGTTCATGCCGCCGAGCGGGAACAGAGTGCGGCTCAGTTGCTCCTGCGTAAGGCCAAAGAGAAAGTAAGTCTGGTCTTTGGACTTGTCGGCTGGGCGCTTCAGCAACCAGCGGTTGAGCTGCTCGTCAAAGACGACCTGGGCGTAATGCCCAGTGGCAATCCGATCGGCGCCAATCTGTTGTGCCACAACAAGAAGCTGGTCAAACTTCAAGTGATTGTTGCACAGGCTGCAAGGGATCGGCGTACGCCCGGCAACATACTCCTCGACGAACGGCCGCACAACGTCGCGCTCAAAGCGCTCTTCGTGATTGACCACGTAGTAGGGGATGCCGAGGGTCTCGGCAACGCGGCGAGCATCGTAGACGTCATCAATCGAACAGCAACGGCCCTGGACGGATTCCGGCATGCCGTCGTGTCCGGCAAGACGGCGCTGGTTCCAAAGCTGCATGGTCAGGCCGATGACGTTGTGCCCTTCGGCACACAGCATGGCCGCGACGGCCGAGGAGTCCACTCCTCCCGACATGGCGACGGCGATGGTTTCAGAATCTGGCATTTAGCAGTTAGCACTTAGCAGTTAGCTGTTCACGATCCCGATTTGGCTAGGTGCTAAGTGCTAAATGCTAAGTGCTAACGGCGCTCTTCGGCCACACCGGTGACAACTCCCGCAAACGCCCTACCGTTTCCGGGACCAAGCCCAGCGCAAAGTCTACATCTTCCGCCGTATTTTGCTTGCCGAGGCTGAAGCGAATGCTGGCTTTCGCACGGTCGGGACGCAGCCCCATAGCGAGCAGAACGTGCGACGGTTCGATCGCTCCCGAAGAGCACGCAGCGCCGGTCGAGACCGCCAGTCCCTTCAAGTCCAGCGCTATGACGAGCGCCTCGCCTTCGATGCCATCGAAATAGATGTTGGTCGTATTCGGCACGCGCACCGCGCCTTCGCCGTTTAAGCCCGTGCCTTCAATGGAGAGCAGTTCCCTTTCCAACTCGTCACGCGCAGCGGCCATCTTCCGATCGTCGCCGCGTTCGAAGCCAGCGCTCGCTAACTCGGCGGCCTTGCTTAAACCCACGATGCCCGGAACGTTTTCCGTTCCGGCGCGGCGAGAGCGTTCATGACTCCCTCCATAGAGCATAGGCTCAAGCTGAGTTTCCTTCCGGACATATAACGCGCCCACGCCTTGCGGCCCGTGCATCTTGTGGCCAGAAATGGTCAGCAGGTCGCATCCGATTTTGTTCACATCAATCGGAATCTTTCCCGCCGCTTGCACGGCGTCGGTGTGGAAATAAACATCGGCTTCCGCAGCAATCTTTCCGATCTCTGCGACCGGTTGGACAACGCCGGTCTCGTTGTTGGCGAACATGATTGTGATCAACTTCGTATTCGGCCGGATCGCGTGCTTTACGTCCGCCGGATCTACGAGGCCGCGGCCATCCACCGGAACATACGTGACTTCGCTTCCCGCCATCCCACGATGCTCGGCGAGATGCTTGCAGGCATTAAGTACGGCGTGATGTTCGGTGGTCGAGGTGATGACGTGATCGCCCGGCCGCGTCAGCCCCGATACAGCGAGATTGTCGGCTTCCGTACCGCCGCTGGTAAAAACGACCTCGGACGCGCGGCAGCCCAGCAGTGCGGCCACGGATTCGCGCGCGCGCTCGACGGCGGCCCGCGTCTCCTGCCCATGATGGTGGATGGAGGACGCGTTCCCAAAGCGCTCACCAAAGTAAGGGCGCATGGCCTCCAGCACCTCGGGGAGCACCGGAGTCGTCGCGTTGTTGTCGAGATAGACCCGTCGCATCATGCTGCTATCCATTGTACCGATGCGCGATGCGGGGCGTAGGATACACAGTTTGGCATTTGCCGCTGGAGCGCGTGTGCTCCTAGGGCGCTCTGGCCAACGCGCCTTTCAATTCAAAGCTTGAGGTTAAAGGCTAAGAGCCAAAAGCGCTTCTCAGTACAACGGCACTTTCGGATCCACCGTCCGCGCCCAGCCGTCGATCCCGCCGCGCATCGATTGGACTTTTTCGTATCCCTGCTGGCGGAGCCAGTTGGTGACTGTCAACGAACGCACACCGTGATGGCACAGGACCACGATGTGATCGTCGGGGTCGAGTTCCTGATGAGCGCGGGTCGGGATGTCGCCCATCGGGATGTGCTTTGCCCCCTCGATGCGGGAGGTTTCGTATTCCCAAGCCTCGCGAACATCGAGCAGCGTAAATGTTTCCCCGCGCTGCTGCAGCGCTTTGATCTGCCCGGGAGAGATTTCGAAGTCCATAGTTTGATGCACAGTTGAGTCGATTCGCTAAATCTTCGGTCGCCGGTATCAGGTCTCAGGCGTCAGGTCTCAGGAAACGCGAGCCATCCACAGATCACTGCTGCTTCGCGCCTGTCCCTCGGGGTTCCGGCACGCTTCCCAGTGTGGTCAGACTCACCAGCGCGGCTAGCGCCCAGAGCGCGCCGGTTCCGATGCGAGCGTTGCGCACATCGGCAGACGGAATGCTGTGCCACAACGTCAACCCGCAGCCGATCGTAAAATCTATGACGAGCACGCCGAAAAACAGGCGCTCGCGCAGGCAGCGCGTGTCGAGCGCTAGCCATGCGAGCAAGAGTATCCAGACGATGTAGGTCGCGGCGGCCCAGGCGTCGTGCGGCCATTCATACTCGTTGCGAAAGACGTGGCCAAATGAAACCCACGCAAAGTAGGCGCAGCCGAGAAAGCCCGCCACGCCCCACAATGGTGTACGGCACATCAGGTGGCCGGAATTTCGGGGTTGCTTCGCTCCGACACTCGCTCCGACCCCATCCTTCGCGTTATCTGTTTCGCTGTCCATTTCGGCGACCGTTTCTCAAGGAAGGCAATGATACCCTCGCGCGCGTCCGTTGGCGAGATGCATTCCCCGCCTTGCCTTACGGCCCGCTCAGTTTGCCGGATCACGCTCGGTCAAGAGGATGCGCTTCACCTGATTTCGGTCAAAGGTTTGGGCGTTTCCGCCGATGCGGACTACAACTTGCATGCCATTGACCGAGACTAGATCGCCCGAGAGCACTGAACCATCGCGCAATTCGATAGTATCGTGCGCAGCGCTGCCAAGTTCGTAACTGACGCTGCCTCCGGAAGCATCGCGGGACGTGATTTCCAGAGGGAATTTTCCTGAATTGAAGCCCTCTTTACTGAATTCCAGCATGTGCTTGCCAATGGCGACATCCACAATTTTTGGCGTCGTTCCCGCTTCCTTACCGTCAACCCTCAGCAGCGCACCCTGCGGGACTGAGTTCACCGTCACGGACACTGTGCGCGAAGCATTCGGGCTACTTGATACCGTCAAGGAAACCGGGTTTCCGGATGCCGCAAGCGTGATCTGGAACTTCACGGTTTGGCCAACACTGACGTTGGTGAGGTTAATATAGCCCTCGCCGATACGGGCTTTGTCCTTATCGAAAACGTAAAGAGAGAAACTTGCGTTCGCGATCGCCTTGTCGGAGAGGTTCTCAGCGATAGTGTCTGTAACGTAAGTGCGTTCCTTCCCCATTCCGCTGATTTCCTTAAACTTCGAAAAGGTGAAGCGTAGGACAGGCTGTCCGGACTCGGGCCAGGTTACGATCTGGAAGGGAGCATCCTTAGCGGACACGGAACAAATCGCAACGGTGAGAAACAAAAGTAATATAGCGACTTTTGGCATGATCTTGTGTTCACCTTCGTCTGGGCAGCGAGCAGGAAATTCTGGCACAACCGGAATGGAAGCGCAATCGACGATTGCGGCTGGTAGAGCCTACCCACATCGTATCCCCCTAGCGAGGCTGCAGTGTGTGAGTGAGAAACGCGTCAGGGAGCTGGCCGGACGGCTCCGCAAAGACTAGCTCTTGATTCCCGCCATCAACTTCTCGATCTCGGCCTTCTGCTCGCCGGTGAGCGGCAAAAATGGCAGGCGCGCCGGCCCTCCGTAGTACCCGTTGAGGTCCATGGCGTACTTCACGCCGGGGACGCCGAGTTCACCGACCACGCGCTGGGCAGATGCTTTCACGCGGTCTTGTTTTTCGCGGGCGAGCGCATTGTCTCCGTCTTTGAGCGCGGCGTAGATTTCGTAGCACGCGCCGGGCGCGGGACAGGCGAAGGCGAGAATTGCGCCGACCGCTCCCAATCCAAGCGACGGTTCTAGCTGGTGCGCGGCGCCGACCATGACCTGGAAGCCAACTTCTTTCTGCCGCGTTTTCAACTTGCCCACAACGGTCACGGCGGAGGATGAAGGCTTCGTAGCGCTGTCTGCGTGGACGGGCGAGGGCGCCCGGCTCTCCACCGCTTCAGCGGAGCCAGCGAGCGCGGCGACGCTGACCAGTTCCCTGCCCTGTTTTTCGCTCTCGGCGGTTGCGGCCTTCAACATGCGCGGAGTCACGGCCTCGAACGTTTCTGTCACGGTGGCCTGCCTCTTAACATTGATGTTGCGCGTGCCCTCGACCATCGTCTTCACTTTGTCGAGGTTGCCGCTCGATTCCTTGATGGCGACGATGTTGGGATGGCCTGCGAGTTCGATCACGACCTCGGCGGGAATATCGTATCCCGTGGCCTGCGGGAAGTTATAGATGATGATCGGCAGCGCGGAGCGGTCGGCGACGGTGCGATAGAAAGCGAGCAGGTTCGCCGGGTGCATCTGCTTCTTGTAGTAGTGCGGAGTGCGCACCATGGCGGCGTCGTAGCCGAGCTCGGCGGCGTACTCCGTGAGCCGCAGAGTCTCATGGGCGGACTCGATGCCGGTGCCTGCGATCATAACTATGTTGGGCGCGGCGGCGGCCAGCGCCGTCTTCAGCACTTCGCGGCGCTCCTGGTCGGAGAGCAAGATGGCTTCGCCGGTTGAGCCGAGCACCACGATGCCGGCGACCGGCGTGCGCGAGTAGCGCTCGACGTTCGCTTCGAGCTTTTTGTAATAGATCTCGCCCTCAGGATTGAAGGGCGTCGTGATGGGCGGGAAGATTCCGGATAACAGCATAGTGGACCTCAGTCGTCGGTCGCTCGTCGTTGGTCGTTCGTCGTTGGTCGTTCGTTGCTAATCATTCGCATCACCCGATCCAAGCTGCTCCGTCTTACTTCGCAGCCACTCTCTCCGCGTGCAGCGCCTGCAGAGCTTGCACGCGCACTTCTCCGCGCTGCAAGGCGGCGATACCTTGCGCTGCGGCCCGGGCGGCGGAGAGCGTGGTAATCGCTGTGATGCGCGCGGTGACCGCGGCGCGGCGGATCGCTTTCTCGTCGAAGTAGGGGTCGGGACCGTGCGGCGTGTTGACGATCAACTGAATGCGATCGGCTTTGATCAGGTCGACCGCGTTGGGGCGGCCTTCTTTCACCTTATAGACTCGGTCAACCGCCAAGCCAGCTTCTTCCAGGACGTCCGCTGTACCGTGCGTGGCGACCAACTTGAATCCCATATCGACGAAGCGGCGCGCGACCTCGACCACGTGCGGCTTGTCATGGTCGGTGACACTGACGAAAACCGTGCCCTCGGTCGGCAGTTTTTGGCCAGCGGCAATTTGGGCTTTGGCGAAGGCTTCGCCGAAATTGTCGGCTATGCCCATGACTTCTCCGGTGGAGCGCATCTCGGGACCAAGCACCGTATCGACGCCGGGAAATTTCGACCAGGGGAAGACCGGCGATTTCACGTGGAAGCAGCGGCCCGTGTCCAGATCGGTGCCGCGCTCGATGTATTCCGGAAGGAACTCGCGCAGCTTGCGTCCGGTCATGAGTCGCGCGGCAATCTTCGCCATGGGCACGCCCGTAGCCTTTGAAACGAAGGGCACGGTGCGCGAGGCGCGTGGGTTTACTTCGAGGACATAAACTTTGCCGTTCCCATCCGCGGTTTGGTTGCGGATTTCCGCTCCGGCTGGACGGGCGGGAACGCCCGTCCCCCCATTGCCTGCATGGGACCCGCGCGGGATGGCGAACTGCACGTTCATCAGGCCGATCACTTTCAGCGCGCGCGCCAGCTTGAACGTGTATTCGCGCATGCGCTGGAGCAGCGGCCCGGGGATGTCAACCGCAGGCAGCACGCAGGAAGAGTCGCCCGAGTGGATGCCCGCTTCCTCGATGTGCTGCATGATGCCGCCGATCACAACGTCTTCGCCGTCGGAGAGCGCGTCCACATCGATTTCAATCGCGTCTTCCAGAAACTTATCGATGAGGATGGGGCGGTCTTGCGAATATTCGACGGCCTGCTTCATATACTGCTGAATGGTGTCTTCATCGTAGGCGATGACCATCGCTCGCCCTCCGAGCACATACGATGGACGAACCAACACCGGGAATCCAATCTTCTTCGCGGCCTCGACCGCCTCCTCGACCGAGGCGACCATGGCGCCGGGAGCTTGCGGGATGTCGAGTTCCTCGAGCAGTTTTCCGAAGCGCTTGCGGTCTTCGGCCAGGTCGATGCACTCGGGCGTGGTGCCGATGATGTTGACGCCTGCGGCCTTGAGCGGCAGCGAGAGATTCAGCGGCGTCTGACCGCCGAACTGTACGATCACGCCGACTGGCGCGCCGGAGGCTTCGTGCTCGCAGACGGCGAACACATCTTCGAGCGTGAGCGGCTCGAAGTAGAGGCGGTCGCTGGTGTCGTAGTCGGTGGAAACCGTCTCCGGATTGCAGTTAATCATGATGGTTTCGTAGCCATCCTCGCGCAGCGCATAACTCGCGTGGCAGCAGCAGTAATCGAACTCAATTCCCTGCCCGATGCGGTTGGGACCGGAGCCGAGAATGACGACTTTCTTCTTCGCTGTGGGCGCGGCCTCGTCTTCTTCTTCATAAGTCGAGTAAAGATAAGGTGTGTAACTCTCGAACTCCGCGGCACAGGTATCCACGCGCTTGTAAACCGGCTTAAGGCCATGCTTCTTGCGGAAGTGGCGGACTTGCTCCTGGCCACCTTTGCCGTCCAGACGCCAGGTCCCGGCGAGACGCCCGTCGGAGAAACCCATGCGCTTGGCTTCGCGCAGCACCTCGGTGGGGATCGATTCCATCGGATGCTTTTCCAACTCAAGCTGCATATCGTTAATTTCTTTGAGCTGGTAAAGGAACCAGGGATCGATCGATGTCATCTTCGCTATTTGCTTGATCGTGTGCCCCTGGCGGATTGCGTACTGAACGTAGGTCAGCCGCTCGGGATGCGGTGTGACCAGGCGCTGGGTAAGAATTTTGGGTTCGATTTTCTGGGATCCCACTCGCTTGCCGGTATCGAGCGAGCGAATTCCCTTCTGCAAGGCTTCCTTGAAGGTGCGGCCGATGGCCATCACTTCGCCGACGGATTTCATTTGCGGTCCAAGCGATTCGTCGGCGCCGGGAAACTTCTCGAATTGCCACTTTGGAATCTTGACGACTACGTAGTCGAGTGTGGGCTCGAAGCAGGCTGGGGTCTTGCGCGTGATGTCGTTCGGAATCTCGTCCAGCGTGTAGCCGACGGCAAGTTTGGCGGCAATTTTCGCAATCGGGAAGCCGGTCGCCTTCGATGCCAGCGCCGAAGAGCGCGAAACGCGCGGGTTCATCTCGATGACCACCATGCGTCCGGTCGATGGATTTACGGCGAACTGGATATTCGATCCGCCGGTCTCGACGCCGATTTCGCGGATCACGGCAATCGACGCGTCGCGCATCACCTGGTATTCGCGATCGGTGAGCGTCTGCGCGGGCGCAACGGTAATGGAGTCGCCGGTGTGCACGCCCATGGGGTCGAAGTTTTCGATCGAGCAGACGATGATGACGTTGTCTTTCGTGTCGCGCATCACCTCGAGCTCGTACTCTTTCCAGCCGAGAACGGATTCTTCGATCAGGCACTCGTGCACGGGCGAGAAGTCGAGGCCGCGGGCGAGCACTTCCAGCAACTCTTCGCGGTTGTAGGCGATGCCTCCGCCGGTGCCGCCGAGCGTGAACGACGGACGAATGATGACGGGGAAGCCGATCTTGCCGGCGAACTCGATGCCGTCTTTCAGGTTGTTGACGAGCGCCGATTTCGGCACGTCGAGCCCGATGCGCTGCATGGCGTCTTTGAAAAACAGGCGGTCTTCGGCTTTCTTGATGGCGCCGATCTGCGCGCCAATCAGACTTACGTTGTATTTGTCGAGCACGCCGCTGTCAGCAAGTTCGATGGCGAGATTGAGCGCGGTTTGGCCGCCAACCGTGGGCAGAAGGGCAAAACCTGCGCCCGGCGACATCTCACGCTCGACGCGAATGATTTCTTCGAGATACTCGCGAGTTAGCGGCTCAATGTAAGTGCGGTCTGCCGACTCGGGATCGGTCATGATGGTGGCCGGGTTCGAGTTAGCCAGCACAACTTCAAAACCCTCGGACTTGAGAGCCTTGCACGCCTGCGTTCCGGAGTAGTCGAACTCCGCCGATTGTCCGATGACGATCGGGCCGGAGCCGAGGATCAGGATTTTCGAGATGTCAGTTCGTTTGGGCATTGAAAAATCAGTTCTCAGTGGCCAGTTCTCAGTCAAGTAGAAACGATTCTTCCCATTTAACTTGGCTCGTTCCTTCGTCCACCGTGATCTTGTAATTCGGCTCGCAGTCTATGGGAATGTCCTTCTTGTCGAGAGTGTACTCGACCGAAATCGGCACGCTGACCTGCTTGGTCTTGCGGTCGAGGTTAAGGAAGTAGTGTCCATGATCCAGCCGAAGAATTCTAAAATGACCAAACGCTTCAGTTTTGCCGCGAGCCTTCAAGATCAGGCCTTCGCAACATTTGTTGTCTGAATCAGAAGCCCGGAAGACCGAAAATGGACGACCAGACACCTTGGCTCCCTTTGCTTTGATCTGCAAACAAGAGCTTGATCCAACCCGATGCCATTCTTGAGCACTCGCAAGGGCGCAACAACACAAGAATGCAGTTATCAGCAGGATCCTCACCGTTTGCACTCCTCCATCATCTTCACAAAATCCTTAAACAAGTAGTGCGAATCATGCGGCCCCGGCGCCGCTTCGGGGTGGTACTGGACTGTGAAGAGCGGCAAATTCCGGTGGCGCATGCCTTCCAGCGTCTGGTCGTTTAGATCCATGTGCGTCAATTCAACTTCGCTTTGTGGCAGCGAATCGGGATCGACGGCGAAGTTGTGGTTGTGCGCGGTGATCTCGATCTTGCCGCTGGCCAGTTGCTTCACCGGATGATTCCCGCCGTGGTGGCCGAATTTCAGCTTGAAAGTTCTCCCTCCAAGAGCAATTCCTACCAACTGATGTCCCAGGCAAATTCCGAATATCGGCTGCCTTCCCATGAGCCGCCGGATGTTGTCGACCGCGTAGGTGCAAGGCTCGGGATCGCCCGGTCCGTTCGAGAGGAACACTCCGTCGGGCTTCAAGGCCAGCACGTCCTCCGCCGTCGTCTGCGCCGGGACAACCGTCACTTTGCAGCCTTCTCCGCGCAGCTTGCGCATGATGTTCTGCTTGATGCCGAAGTCGTATGCGACCACGTGAAAGCGCGCCGGCTCGTCCTTGACGCCGACAATTTCGTCGGGCAAGTGCGAGCGCTCGCCTGTCTCCCAGACGTAGGTGTGGTTGGTCGAGACCACTTTGGCGAGATCTTGGCCATCCATCTTCGGGATCGCGCGGGCTTTGGCGACTAGTTTGTCGGTGTCGTCTTCGAGCGTCGAGATCACGCCGCGCATCACGCCGTGATCGCGCAGGTGGCGGACCAGCGCCCGCGTGTCAATCTCGGCGAGCACCGGGATCTTGAACTGCTCCATGAACTCGTCCGTCACCTGCTGCGAGCGCCAGTTGGAACTGACTTTCGAGAACTCGCGCACGATCAGCCCCTCGATGTACGGACGCACGGACTCGCCGTCTTCGGGATTGGTGCCGTAGTTTCCGATTTCGGGGTTGGTCAGGACGACAATTTGTCCGGCGTACGAGGGATCGGTGAAAATTTCCTGGTAGCCGGTAATGGAAGTATTGAAAACGACTTCGCCGGAGCACTCGCCTTTAGCGCCGTAGCCTTTGCCTCGGAAGACCCTGCCGTCTTCGAGCGCAAGGATCGCTTGCATTGTGACTCCTGGGAGTGGATTTTGTAGATTCTAACAGCAGAGCCGCGCGGAAGAAAGGGCCAGTTGTCAGGTGTCAGGTCGGAGGAAAATCATCCACCGTTGCGGTCTTCAGCCTTTCCTGAGACCTGAGACCTAAGACCTGAGACCTCTAGCGCAGCCTGCCCATCTTTTCCATCGGCCAGTATCCGAAGACGGCTTTGCCGTAGATGTAGCGCTCGTTGACGGCGCCGAAGTCGCGGCTGTCGTTCGACATGGTGCGATGGTCGCCGAGAACGAAGAAGCTGTTCGCCGGAACCACGACCTCGCCATACGAGCGGGCGTCGGCGTAGTCGGTGGGAACGTAATCTTCGTCGAGCGCCTCGCCGTTCACGTAGACCTGGCCGTTTTCGATGCGGATTCGGTCGCCGGCAACGCCGATCACGCGCTTGATGTAGCTCTTCGAAGTGTCGCGCGGATAGCGGAAGACGACGATGTCGCCGCGCTGGATGGGCTCCCAGCGATAGACGAACTTGTTGACGAAGATCCGCTCCTGGTCTTCGAGGCCGGGCATCATGCTGGTCCCTTCGACCTTCACCGGCTGGTAGAGAAAGATAATGATGAACGCCGAGATGGCGAGCGAGACCAGCAGATCGCGCGCCCACACCGCCACCACGGGCAGCGGGTGCGCGCCGGATTCTTTTGTAGCCGCCGGGGCCGGCGGCTGAGGGCTCCCCACGTCAGGCATTGTGTTGATATTTTATACGCAAGCAGGGCGAGGGAGCGAGAGGTCAGAGGCGAGGTCAGAGGTGAGAGGTCAGATTGCAGAGGTGAAGAACAAGGTCGGGTTTTACCTCTGCAATCTGACCTCTCACCTCTGACCTTCTGCTGACCTTGCCAAAGCTGCTCCGTTCCCCGTACAACTAGATTTCTCCCATGACCGACTACTCAATTTTCCCGAAGATCAATGCGACGCTCAACGGATCGAGCGCGGTGCTGCTGGTCGCCGGACGTGCGCTCATCGCACGCGGCAAGATGGCGGCGCATCGCGCGGTGATGCTGATCGCATTGCTCACCTCTTCCCTCTTCCTCGTGTCGTATCTCTACTACCACTATCACGTGGGTTCGGTGCATTTTCGCGGCACGGGATGGACGCGGCCTCTCTATTTCACCATCCTGATCTCGCACACCACGCTGGCCCTGGTCATTGTGCCGATGGTGATCATTACTCTAACCCGCGCCTTGCGCGAGCAGTTTGACCGGCATCAGGCGATCGCGCGGTGGACGTTTCCGCTCTGGCTCTATGTCTCGCTGACGGGCGTGGTCGTCTACCTGATGCTTTATCAAATATTTGTCTAGCCAATCTTTCCGCCTGTAGAGACGGGGCTTGCCCCGTCTTTGTCGGCGCGGCGAGGGAGACGCGGCGAGCCGCGTCTCTACGGGAAATCAGATGCGCTTTTAGGGGCTGAGTGTCGAAAGTCCACGATCCCCGGAGCCCTGCCCGATTCATCACATTTTTCTTGTACAGCCGACACTGCCTCTCGACCGCCCAATTCTGCTATAGTGAGCGTCTCGAAGGTCGACGTTCTCGAAGGAGCCCGCACTCATGAAAAGCGTAAACAAAGTCATTCTGATTGGAAATCTTGGCAAGGATCCCGAGATCAAATACACGCCGCAGGGCAAGCCGGTAGCGAAGTTTTCCCTGGCCACCAACGAGCGCTACAAGGACAAAGACGGCCAGTGGCAGGACCGCACCGAGTGGCACAACATCGTGCTCTGGGAGCGGCTGGCGGAGATTGCCGGAGAATATCTCAAAAAGGGCGGCAAGGTTTATATCGAAGGGCGCATCCGAACCGACTCCTGGGACGACAAGCAAACCGGTCAGAAGAAGTATATGACGCAGATCGTGGGCAACGACATCGTCCTGTTGAGCGGACGCGGCGAAGGCGGTGGCGGCGGCCAGACCGCCGGCACGCACGGTGTCTCGACTTCCGCGGGCGGCAACAACCTCGATCAGAGCGCGCCCGAACCAGAGCACGCGCCCGCCGGGAGTTCTCCAATTACGGATGAAGACATTCCGTTCTAGAAGACCTGGGTCGTTTAGGGACGGGGCTTGGTTCCGGCCAAGCCAGCCCGGCTCGACTTCGACGGTTGAACGCAATCATCGCTATGGAGTTCCTGTGCATCGCTCGCATCTGTCTAGCATCTAAAGCACGATGAGTAACCTCACGCTTGCAGACAGAAAATGCGTCCCCTGCCGCGGCGGTGTTCCGTCGCTGAAGGGAAACAAACTCACGGAAATTCATCGGCAGTTGGCGGAACCTGCGCAGTGGAATATCGTCGACGAGCATCACCTCGTGCGCGCCTACAAGTTCCCCGATTTTAAGTCCGCCCTGGCTTTCGTGAATCGAGTGGGCGAACTGGCAGAGGAGCAGGGCCATCATCCCGACATCTTGCTGGGATGGGGCAAGGTCGAGATCACGCTCTGGACGCATGCGGTGGATGGGCTGACCGAGTCGGATTTCATTCTGGCCGCGAAGATTGACCAGCTCCTTTGAATCGGGTCATCGGGCCATCGCGCGGTCTGAAAATCATGAGTCGCAGATGGGCGTCCGTCATCTCACGTCGCACAACCGTCGAACGCCTCCGCGGTAATACCCGGCCCTAATACGTGAACGACTGCAGCGCATTCCCCTGCGTCCCGTCTGGACCCGAGCTATTGACGTATCCACTGCGATTGCTCGGATTCAATGCGATGTATGTCCCGATCACACTCGAGGCGTCTGAGAAGGTGAACCCATTCAGCGACTCCACGAGATTTCCGCTTGTGTCATACACCTGAATGCTGCTCCCCGACGCCGTGCCCGACACTTGCTGGGCCACGAAAAACAGCTTGTGCACCGGGTCGAACTCAACATCCGTTCCGCTCGTCAGTTGGCCCGCCTTCGGCAGCGCTACCAGGAATCCAGTCTGCGTCGCCAGGTCGTAGAACGTAATGTTGCCATTCAGTTCCGTCGCCGTGACCGCAATCCCGTCCTCCGAATCGACGGCGATCCCATTGACAGAACCCGGTCCGAGCGGCGGCTCTGCAACCCCGGTGAACTGCGTCACCTTCCCCGTCTTCAGATTCGCCAGCGCGATCTGCGGCGCCGGACCACCGACCGCCCCCGTCGAAGACGCTATCACCGCCTGGTTTGTCACCGTGTCGTAGGCCATCACCGGCAAATAGTTGGAGCCAAAAACCTCGTCGGTGAGATTGATAATCGGTCCAAAGGTATTCGCGCCCACGTTAGACCCGAACACAGAAGAAGTAAACTGGCCGTTCACAAAGAAAAACACTGCCGTCGTCGCGGAACCCTGGTCCCGGCTCACGCCCAAAATAATGTCCTTCGCCGTAAGCGGCGCTTTCCATTTTCCCGTGATCTTGTTCGTATCCAGCGGATTCAACTCTTGATAAACCCGCTTGGTAATGTAGAGCTTGGGCACGATCTGATGCTCCACCAGCCCGACACTTGTGCCCACGATCCCGTGCGTCACATAGTCGTCCAGGCTGTTTTCCGACTTCTTTACCACTTTCAGGATTTTCCCCGTCGCCTGATCGAAGGTTTCGACCGCAGCCAGCGTGTTCCCGTTGGGCAGCGTTTGGCCTTCGCTCAACAGGCCTTCCGTACCGTTCTGGTCGATGTCGTAGCCGAAAATACTTCCGCCAAACTTGCTATACACATAGGTTGTTCCGCCTCCAATCTGCTCCCGAGCCTCGGCACCCCGCCCGTCCTGCGACTGGGCCCAGACCGGCGTCGCCCCAGCCAACGAAAACACACACCACGCAGCCACTGCTGCCACCCAACCCGACCGAGAGAATTCATTCAGATTCATTGCGCCGGCTCCCCTCAACTTCTTTTCGAAAACGCCATCCGAAACCCCAGATGATCGGCGACAGTCTACCACCTGCCCTTTCTCTTGATGTCACGCTTCAGTTGGAAATTTGTAAACATTTTGTCTCTGACCGGCTGAGGATCTGGAGACTCGTCCGCTGTAGGCGTGCTTCGCGGGTGCGCCTTACGGGCTAGCCCTCACTTTCGCTGCTTGAATCGAACCATCTAATGATCCTTTCCCGATCGCCATTCTGAACGGTACGTCCATGTAACCCTGCGCGTCGTAGCCATACGCCATACAAGCCTGCTTTAGAGCGGAGGGCGGAACGCGTTTTCTGAAAGCTGAGAGCTGAGCGCTGGTAACGTGGGGGCCACCTCCATCGGTATTTGACTTCCCGCATCTTCCCGCCCAGAATAGAAGTAGTTCTTTGAAGGCTCATCCCACAGAGTGGGGGCGTCACGGCTTCGACGGAGATGCTTGCGGCCGAGAGGCATGTCGGGGTGCACACACCCGTAATCGCGTGCAAAATGATAATTGCCAATCAACAGATGGCATACGCAGCCTAATTCGTTAGGCCGCCGTTCTCCGCAGCTTTGCCCGTGGGCTGCGAGCGAACGTCACACAGCGGGCTGCTCTTCTCTGCTACGTCTGGGCAGAGAGGCTAAGATCTCAGGCTAGCGGCAGCGGTTTCTTGTCCGTTCTGAGCCGGTGACGCGAACGTCCTGGGGTAATGCCCAGGGCATGAACCGGAACAAGCATGTAGTCTCTTGGCCAGTAACATTTTCGGACGCGGGTTCGACTCCCGCCGCCTCCACCACAACATCCATCGGCAATCTCGTTCTGTGCCACCATTCCGGCCGTCATTATCAGCATCTGGGCCCGCCATCATCCAGACTGCCTCCACAGCCGGAACGTCCACTTCGTCCTCACCGCTTAGCACCAGCTTGCAAGGCCATCTCGCGCGCGGCACGCAACTGCGCGACTGGATCACCCGTGGGATGAAACTCCATAGCCACCACCCCCCCAAACTTTAGTTCGGCCAACTTTGCAAAGATGTTCCAGTAGTTAATCTCGCCCGTGCCCGGTTCATGGCGGCCGGGGACGTCTGCGATATGCACAACTCCCAGGTACGGGATGCTTTTTCTGCAGCTTTGCGATGAGATTTCCGGCAGCAATCTGCTCATGGTAAAAATCGTAGAGCAACCGCACTTGCGGGTGACCGACGGCTTGAATAACCTCGAGTGCTTCGGCAATCTCAGTTAAGAAGTATTGCGGGTTTTCCTCCGGGTCGATGGTTTCAAGCAACAGCCGGACCGGCTCGCCTTTGATTGATTTGCCTTCCACAAGCTTCGCAGCTGCTTTCAGCGTATCAACACAACACTGATGCTGGAGCTCACGAGGCACTCCCGGAAGTCGGTTGCCAGACAGGAGGATCACACTGGGGCAATCAATTTTTCTCATGATGGGCAACGTTTGGCTCAGTTCGGCAAGCAGTGCCTGCCTGTGGTCCGGGATGCTCACGCCGTGCTTCAATCCGGCTGTGCAATCGAAGCCAAGGCCGAGTTCTTTCCGTTTTGTATTGGCGCGCTTGAATTCTTCCTCCGTCCATTTTTCGTATTCACCGACGAGTTCGACATTGTGATATCCGGCTTCCGCGACTTTTTCCAAACGCTGTTCGAAGGGCAGATTGGCGAAAACCGTCCATAGCATGACCGACAGCTTGAAAGGCACCGCGGAGATCTCATCTGTGCTGGCCACGGAGTTTAACCCCTTTCCAAACAAATCGGGACGGCGAGTGAGCCCGTATGCTCCCACTAAACTTCCCGCAAGTCCTTGAGCAAAAGCTCGTCGATTCACCACACACCTGGATTGGCGGCCGGACCGCCGCGTCGGATGCCGTCTTGGCAAACGTTGACGGCGTCACGTTAGCACAAGTTGGGCAGCTCTGGGAAACGATCGAGTAGAAGTGAAACAGACTTATCCTCTGGACGGCGGCAAGACGAAACAGGATACGCGTTAATGATCGGCACCTCAAATCCAGCCACTTGGAGGCTCTTGAGATCGAGTGACGCAGACAACGAGCTATGGCTCGTCAAATCAATTCGTTATAGATTGATTCAGGACGCATGGGGTAGTACTCATGACTGACAGCGCTCGAATCATCCGGTTCTATAGTGGAAAAAGGCCGGACGACCGCAGCCGTGATCTCTCTGAGCTTCAGCAGTGGCCAGACGATCGGCAGGAAATCGTTCACGAGTGAACCTATGCACGTGCCTAAATTTACCCTCGACGATTACGAAAAAGTTTTTGCCGATCGCCATCTGTTGCACCACGTGGTGGCGAAGTGGGCGAAGGCCAAGCCGGAGGCTCCTGCCATTCTCAGTGCAGAGGGCGGCCGCGCAGTCACTTGGAGCGAGTTCGACCGCATCACCACGGCGTTGGCGAGAGAATTGTTGCGCTTGGGCTTCGCTAAGGGCGATTTTCTGGTCACCATGTTGCCGCTGTCCGTGGATCACGTGTTGCTGGAATATAGCTGTTTCAAAATCGGTGTGATCGTCGCCCCGCTGGATCTACGCCTGTCTTCCGCGGAGGTGATTCGAGCGCTCGGAATCCTGCGGCCCCGCGGATTTGTCTGCCTGGGCCGGAAAGTGCCCTTCGATTTTCGGGAACTGTGGCGCGCCGTGCAGACGCAGTGTCCATGGATCCAGCATTCCATCGCGGTGGACTCGGACGACCCGATTCCAGGCACGCGATCATTTGCGTCGATTGCCGAGCCAGCGTGGCAAACCCTGACGAGCGCAAACCCCGAGACGGCTGCAGACTCTGCTGCCTTGGCCGGGCTCGCCTCCGCCCCGACCGAGGACGATGGCGCGCTGATCATCTTTACCACCGGCTCGACCGGTTCGCCCAAGCCGGCCCTGCTTTCGCATCGCAACATCACGGTACAGAACATGTGCCTATGCGGCGCTTTTTTTGGCGGAGACAGCGGCGCCCGCACCCTGGTCAATTTGCCTCCGTCTCATGTAGGGGGCCAGACGGAGGTGTTGATGAGCACCTTCTTCGGAGGAGGCACGGCGGTCCTCCTGGAGGTCTTCGACGCCAGCCGTTCGTTGCGTGCCGTTATGCAGCATCGGGTGGAGATCCTGGGCCAGATTCCGGCCATGTTCAACCTCGAGTGGATGCTGAAAGACTATGATCGCCACGATCTCTCCAGTCTGAAACTTGTCGCTTATGGCGGACATGCGGTGTCGCGGGCGTTCGTGGACCAACTTGCCAGCATGGCGCCCGTGATCGGCACCGGGCTGGGGCTCACCGAAGCCGCCGGTTTCTGCACCTACATTCAGGCGAGTGCGGTTGGCCGGGAGACGCTTCTAACTGGGCCGGGGCAGGACATGCCGATCTATCCGTGCTCCATTCGCCAGCCCATGCGCGCCAATGGCAACGCCGGCGATGAGCTGCCGCCCGGCGAGCTTGGCCAGGTGTGCTTTCGCGGGCCCCAGACGTTTCTTGGGTACGTCAACGATCCTACGGCCACCGCCCAGGCGATTTCGCGCGACGGCTTCTTGTATACCGGCGATCTTGGGTACAAGGACGCTGCGGGCTTGCATCTGACCGGCCGAGACAAGTGGGTGATCAAGTCGTTTGGCTACCAGATATTCCCTGGCGATGTGGAAAGACATATTTGCACCCTGGCGGGGAAGGTAGCCAACTGCGTCGTGGTCGGCGTGGCGCATGCCGTAGTCTCCGAAGCGGTAGTAGCCGTGGTGGAGAAGAAACCCGAGGTTGAACTGAGCCGTCAGGAACTGGATCGGCACGCCCGTTCCTTGCCGTCCTATATGCGGCCGCGCCATTGGATCATTCTCGAACCCGGCCAGATGCCGCTGAACCGGGTGGTCAAGCCAGACTACCTGCGCGCCCGGGAAATGGCTCGCCAGGAGATCGCGCAGTTGCGCGCGCGCGGCGAGTGGGACAGAGGTTAAGAGTTCTTTCCGAGTTTTCCATTCAGGTCCGGCTTTAGCTTGAGTGAAGCAGTTCCAGAGGCCTTCCTGTAAGATGTGAATCGCCGAAATCGAAACCTGCCGGTGCATCTCGTCTCGCACAGGAAGAGATCTTTGCGCAAGCTGCTCAAGTACCTCGAGATCGCCATGGGTGTGCTGGCAGTGGGAACCGTTGGCTTCCTCCGCTGGCTGCGTCTGGTTCCGCCCTTTTCGTTGCCTCGATCGGAACGCCTGGGGCCGGTCAGTCACGTACGTGCTGCCGGCGGCTGCGGCCATGTCGCCGTTTCGTGGGAACCGCTTCCGGAGGCTGTGGCCTACCGCGTCTTGCGACGTGACCGCCCCGGCGGCGAGTTCCGGCTGGCCGGCAGCTTCGGTGCAGCCCCGCGTATCCTGCTGAATGTCTTGCGGAGGTTTATTCCGGGAGAGCCTTTCGGCCGTTTTCCGCGGTCGCCGTTCGTGGATACTGCGGTTGCCCCCGGCCATAGCTACAGCTATCAGGTAATCGCCAACGACGGGTCGGCATGGAGCTCGCCGGGAGAGATCGCCGAGGTCACGGTTCCGGTCGCGACTCCATCGCCGATCAACATTCGCGTGGACGCCGCCAACGAGAAAGGAAAGCTGCCTCACAAGTGGGAATACGCAATCGGCTCGGAGCATCTGAGTTATCTCCTCACGACGGATGCCAGCCCGGAGGTGCGCAATGCGGGCGCCGGGCTCCGTTTCGCCAATAAGCTGGCGCATGATGAGCTTGGCATGACCTATGTCCGGGCACACGGCATTTTTCTTGATGATATGAACATGTATCGGGAGGATGCTGCCGGAAACCCCTCGTACGACTGGACGGCCGTTGATCAGATCTACGACATGGTCCACGCCGACGGACTGAAGCCTATTGTGGAGCTGGGCTTCATGCCACGGGCGCTCGCGTCCGGAACAGGCCGTCGCCACGAAGTTTTCTTCTACCGGGGAAACACTTCGCCTCCGAAGGATTATGCGAAGTGGAGTGCGCTGGTGACGGCACTGGCTACTCATCTGATCCAGCGGTATGGGCTGGATGAAGTCGAGTCGTGGCCGTTTGAGGTCTGGAACGAGCCCGATCTGAGCGACTATCCCATGGTGCGTTTCTGGAGCGGGAGCCAGGAGGAATACTTCAAGCTTTACGAAATCACCGCCATGGCGGTGAAGCGTGCCGATCCAGGACTTCGTGTCGGCGGACCCGTGGCTGCATTCTGCCGCATTCAGGAAGCTTTTCTGCACCATCTTGCCGCGCGGCGGGCAGAAGGAGTGCGGATCCCGTTCGACTTCTTCGATTTTCACCAGTACAACGGTCTTCCCGGCGATTGGCGTCCGGTGTTGCACCGTTACGGATTCGAAGGCACAAAGATCTACGTGACCGAGTGGGGCGTGTCGGGCCTGCTCGGAGACGCCACCAACGACAAACCTTACGGCGCTGCCTGGATTATCCGTGGGCTGCACGACAGTCTCGATCTCTACGACGGCATCACTTACTGGACCGCAAGCGACTATTTTGAGGAGGACGGTCCGCCGAAACGGTTCTTCCATGGCGGATTCGGCCTGATCGGACTGGATGGTTTGATCAAGTCTCGCTACTGGGCCTACTACCTGCTGCACCGTCTGGGAACCCGCCGGATCCTCCTGCAGGGCGAAGGAGACGGTTTCGGCGCGCTCGTTACCGGTTGGGCAACCCGCGCTCCGGACAACAACCATAACCGAGGGCTTCGAATCCTGCTCAGCAACGTCACGGAACTGCAACAGCAGGCGGACGGCATGGCGATACTTGACCGCAACCTTCTGCTGACCATCGCTGGCCTGATTCCGCGTGAAGAGTATCAGGTGCGGATCGCGCGCATCGACAACAAGCATAGCAATGTTTATGGCGAGTGGCAGCGGATGGGGTGTCCGAGATGGCCGAATGCAGCGCAATTGGCCGAGCTCCACCACCACGATGGGCTTTCGTCGAATGACCCGCCCTTTCCCATCGTGGCCGACACGAGCGGTCAATTACAGATTGAATGCGACTTGCCGATGCCTGGCGTACTGTATTTGGAGCTAAGCTAGTTGATCAATGAGGACATAGTTGCGATTGTCTTATTGGGCGCAGACGACCCGCTTCACGCCTACATTCCCGGTGCTTTTGTTGACCGCGACCAGGTTCTGTCTGCCGTTTGGGTTCTCCACCGAGCACTGGCTAGTTCTTCTTCGACTTTCCCTTCACTTCGCCGTTGCCCGGCGCATCGCCCAAAAAGTGCTGTGCCTTGGCGACGACGATAAAATATTTGCCAGCGCGCTCGATGGTCAGCTTGCGTTCCTGGCCAGGGGAGCCTTCGAGCAAAGACCAGACTTGTCCCAGGGTAGAGTCGGGGACAGGGATGTCATTCACGGCGACGAGATGATCGCCGGCTTGAACGTCGGGGACCGAGGGTTTACCGTCGAAATCGGCGACGGCGAGGATGGTGAAGCGGTTGTCGTCTGGGCGAAGGATGAGGCCGACGACGTCGAAATCGGGGAAATTGACGGTCCTGCCGATGTCGAAATAGACCGTCGAGTGGGCGTAGTCGAGGCCGACGCGGTAGTTCGTCAGGGCCTCTGCGCTGAGCAGGCCCGCGGTGGGAATGCCGGCACGCTGTTCGAAGAGGGTCCTTCGATCCTTGGGAAAGTCAGCCACAGCTACCTCGGTGAGAAAGAGAGGACCGTATTGCATGCGGTCCACGCGCATCAGCTTCCGCTCTGGTTCATCACTCAGTTCTCCCGTGTTGAATGGGCCGACGGCTCCAGTCATGTGCGGCCAGTTAGGGTGGGTGTTGGAGAGCTTTTCGAATAGTTCTTCCGAAAGAAAGCTGATGGAGGAGCCAAGGTTGAGCCCGAGGTCGTAGTTCTTGTTGTCAATCCTGCTGGGAATCTGGATGAGGCCGTTGCTTGCGCTGACCAACATCTTGCTCTTCACGCCGTTGAATTTCAGGCTGCCGGGCAGGCCGATGGTGAACTTGCGGTCGGGGAAATTGAAGAGCACGTTGTAGTTGCGCAGAACCGATGAGGGAATGTTGATCTCCGCGCTCATGCCGGGGGCGAGAGCGGGCCTGCCGGCTGGGACTTTTATTTCTCTCATCGAGGGAAGGGAGATTTTCATCCCATCGATTACAACTTCGAGCGAAACACCCGACGACTTCGGTATGCCTGAGCAGATTTGGCCGTCACAACTGACCCTGAGTCCCATCAAAGCAGCGACGCGCTGGCTCATGTAGAGGTCGGGATTGCCGCTGTCGACCCAGCCGCGGACGCGCTCGATCGAGCCGTCGGGAAGCGGGAGATCTACGTCGATCACGACGCGGTTTTGGTCGAGCGTGACGGGAACAGTGACAGATTTGGGCTGGGACGTGGGCGCGTTTTGTGCGAGGACGGTTGTGGTAAGGATAAGGACAGCAAGGGCGGCCATGAATCGCATAGGGAGATTGTAGCGGGTCGAAGGAACGCCGCCTCTTCAATCATCCCGCCGTGCGTGTCCTGACCGGATTGAGCCGGACTACTTTTCAGGTCTGGGCGCATTCATAGTGGCCGCGATCCGACCAGCGGCCGCACTATGGAAGACCAGAAGTGGCTGACAGATTCAAGTTTAGGCCCGCGACGGCGCCAGGTTGTGCCAGGCCCGAGCGTCGGATTGCGTTTTACCAAAACATGACGATGCCGCTGATGTTCACAAAGCGGTAATGTTTTGTGAAAAAAAACAGTGGAAGGGCGGCGATAATTCGAATCCTTTCGCACTCGCCGCGAATCGAAGTCTAACAATAGTCTGCAACGTGGGGCGGTAGTTTCGGGGTGGACTCCAGTTCGTGAAACAGGCAAACTTGTTGGCCCTATAGCAGACGCGACCTTGGCGTCGCGGTTTCACGAACGCACTTGGGCGGCACTGCTGTGAGGGCGGCAAGAGTTGGTGCTCCCTATCGGCGCTGCCTCGTGGATGCCAGACACTCCGCTCCCATCCTGAAGGGGGAAGTATGGTAAAGAGAATGGTTTTGATGCTGGCCGTGATGGCAGTGCTCATCGCTGCGTTGGGCTTTGTAAAGTTCAAGCAAGTCGAGTCGGCCATTCGGGTCGGCGCCTCGTTTCAACCACCTCCGGAAGCCGTCACCAGCATTGTGGCGCAGCGTGAGCAGTGGCCCGCAACGATGAGCGTGATCGGTACCATGGAAGCCGTCCATGGTGTCACGGTGAGTGCCGACCTGCCCGGTATCGTCGAGCAAATCGACTTTGAGTCGGGGCAATCGGTGCGCGCGGGAGATCTGCTGGTCGACCTCGATACGCGGCAGGAACGAGCCCAGCTTGCCGCGCTTGAGGCGCAGCGCGATTTGGCGCGCGTGAACTACGACCGCATGCAGAAGCTGGTGGATGCGGGCGTCATCTCGAAGATGGATTACGACCAATCCGTGGCCCAGCAAAAGGCCACGGAAGCGAATGTCACCGAGATCCGCGCCACCATTGAGCGCAAGACCATCCGCGCGCCGTTTTCGGGCATCCTCGGCATCCGCAAGATCAACCTCGGACAGTATCTGCCCGCCGGCAGCGCGGTGGTTCCGCTCCAGTCTCTCACTCCCATTTATGTGGACTTCGGCGTACCCCAGCAGTCTGCGCGCCAAGTTCGAGTTGGGGGCGATCTGCGCGTCACCTCGGAAGATCTTGTCGGCCAGGCGTTCACGGGCCGCGTCACCGCTCTCGACTCGGTAGTCGATGAAACCACGCGGAACATTCAGGTGCAGGCGACGCTCTCCAATCCGCAAGGGAAACTGCGCCCCGGCATGTTCGTGCAAGTCGATGTGGGTGTGGGCGCGAGCCGCACGGTGATTACGCTGCCGGCGTCGGCGATCAGTTACGCCCCATACGGAGACTCGGTTTTCATCATCACAGATCTCAAGGACCCGAAAGGCAAGACCTACCGCGGAGTGCGTCAACAATTCGTCAAAATCGAAGGCTCGCGTGGGGACCAGGTCGCCGTCATCTCCGGTGTGAACCCCGGCGATGAAGTCGTGACGTCGGGCGTGTTCAAGTTGCGCAACGGCGCTGCCGTCCAGGTGAACAACAAAGTCCAGCCCGAAAACAATCCGGCTCCCAAGCCCGTGGATAGCTAAGGAAACTCCGATCAAGTGTCGGCAGAAAGCATAAACCACAGGGTACACAGGGGTGCACGGGGGACCCCGGGGACTTAGTCAGAACTTCCCTAAGGAAGGATATCTAAAGAAGGATAGCGAAAATGAAGTTCACTGACCTCTTTATCAAGCGGCCGGTTCTGGCCATCGTTGTCAGTCTCGTCATACTGATCGCGGGTCTGCAGTCGATCCGCTCGCTGAGCGTGCGGCAGTACCCGCGCAGCGACATCGCGGTGGTGCAGGTCTCGACGACTTATGTGGGCGCGAACGCGGACCTGGTTCGCGGATTCATCACCACTCCGCTGGAGCGTGTTATCGCCAGCGCCGACGGCATCGACTACATGGAGTCGTCGAGCGCTCAGGGGCTCAGCACGATTACCGTGCACCTGAAACTTAATTACGATACCAACGCGGCGCTCACGCAAATTCAAGCTAAGGTGGCCCAGGTTCGCAACGATCTGCCCCCGGATTCTCAGGCGCCGGTCATCGATCTGGAAACGGCGGACAACGAGTTCGCGGCAATGTACCTGGGCTTCTCCTCCGCCGACCTCGATCAGAACCAGATTACGGATTACCTGACGCGAGTCGTTCAGCCCAAGCTGAGCGCGATCAGTGGAGTTCAGCGCGCCGATATTCTGGGCGGCCGCACTTTCGCAATGCGAATCTGGCTGAAGCCCGACAAGATGGCGGCGCTCGGCATTTCCCCCGCCGCAGTCCACGACGCACTGGCGAAAAATAATTACCTTTCAGCGCTCGGAAGCACCAAGGGCTCGATGGTTTCGGTGAACCTCGTCGCCAACACTAACCTGAGCACGGCGGAAGAATTTCGCCAGCTCGTAGTGAAAGAGGACAAAGGAGTCGTCGTCCGCCTGGGAGAGATCGCCGATGTCGTACTCGGCGCCCAGGACTATGACTCCGAAGTACGTTTCAATGGCGAGGGCGCGACCTTCATGGGAGTCTGGGTGCTCCCGACTGCCAATTCGCTGGAAGTGATCAAGCATGTCCGCGAAGTGATCCCCGAGATTCAGGCTCAGCTGCCTGCTGGCATGAAGGTCGGCATCCCCTACGATTCGACCGCCTATATCCAAGACGCCATTAATGAGGTGCTCAGGACTCTCAGCGAGACCCTGCTCATCGTCATCGTGGTCATCTTCCTTTTTCTCGGTACGTTTCGGTCTGTCCTGATCCCGGTCGTCGCCATTCCGATTTCCCTCATTGGCGCCGTATTCCTGATGCTGGTGGCAGGATTCACCATCAACTTGCTGACCTTGCTTGCGATCGTGCTCTCGGTCGGCCTGGTGGTGGACGACGCCATCGTCATGGTGGAGAACGTCGAACGGCACATTCATATGGGCAGTCCTCCACTCCAGGCAGCTCTCGATGCCGCCCGCGAGTTGGTGAGCCCAATCATCTCGATGACCATCACCCTCGCCGCCGTGTATGCGCCCATTGGTATTCAGGGAGGCTTAACCGGGGCGCTGTTTCGCGAATTCGCGTTCACTCTGGCGGGCGCCGTCATCGTGTCCGGAATCGTCGCCCTGACGCTTTCTCCAATGATGGGATCGAGGTTGCTGCGCGCGGGAGCCACGGAGCACGGCTTCGCCGGTATGATCAATCGCCATTTCGAGCACGTGCGCGAATGGTACACGCAAGGCCTCGCCGGGACGCTCCGCTACCGGCCCGTGATTCTCACGCTGTGGGCGATTGTCGTCCTGCTGGTGATTCCGTTCTACATGTTCTCGCAGCGGGAGCTGGCTCCGGCCGAGGACCAGGGAGTGGTCTTCGGAGTCATCCAGGCTTCTCCGAACTCGACCATCGATCAGACGAACCTGTACACCAACCAGGTTTACGACGTCTATCGTTCTTTCCCGGAGAGCGACAGCATCTTCCAGATCACTTCTCCGACGGGCGGCTTCGGCGGCATGGTGACCAAGCCGTGGAGCGAGCGCAAGAAGACGGCGCAGCAACTTCTACTCGAATCCTCTGGACCGCTCTCGAAGATCGCCGGCATCCGCGTAATTCCGCTAACCCCACCTGCCTTGCCCGGTGGCGGAGACTTCCCGGTTGATTTCGTAATCGCCTCGCCGGCTGAACCGCAGCAGCTAGTCGAGTTCGCCAAGCAGCTTGTAGGGAAGGCCTTCGCCAGCGGCCTGTTCCTCTACGCCGACTCCGACCTGAAGTTCGACCAGCCGCAGGCTGAAGTCGTCTTCGATCGCGACAAGCTCCGCTCCCAAGGTGTTGACCTGAGCCAGGCAGGCCAGGATCTTTCCACATTGCTCGGCGGCAACTACGTCAATCGCTTTAGCATTCAAGGACGAAGTTACAAGGTGATTCCGCAGGTCAAGCGGGCGGAACGTTTGACGCCCGACCAACTTTCGCAGATCTACGTCACGGGATCGCAGAACAAGCTTGTGCCACTGTCCACTTTTGCAAGCTTGCGGACAACAACCGAGCCGCGCGAGCTGAAGAAATTTCAGCAGCTAAACGCGGTGCGCATCCAGGGAGTGATCCCGCCGGGCGTGCCGCTGGACAAGGCGCTGAAAATGCTGGAAGACGAGGCCAAGGCCATCCTCCCGCAGGGCTTCACGGTCGACTACGCGGGCGAGTCCCGCCAGCTCCGGGTTGAGGGCAGCAAGTTCCTCGGCACCTTCCTATTGTCGGGAATCCTCATCTACCTCGTGCTGGCGGCACAATTCGAGAGCTTCCGCGATCCCTTCATCATTCTCGCCGGGTCGGTGCCGCTGGCGATCTCCGGAGCCTTGCTGTTTTCGTTCCTCGGCTTGACCACACTCAACATCTATAGCCAGGTCGGCTTGATCACGCTGGTCGGTCTAGTGTCGAAAAATGGCATTCTTATTGTGCAGTTTGCCAACGAGCTGCAGGAAAGAGGGATCGCCAAGCTGGCCGCAATCATCGAGGCGGCCGGCACGCGGTTGCGGCCAATCCTGATGACGACTGCCGCAACTGTGATTGGTCACTTTCCGCTGGTACTGGCCAAAGGCCCCGGAGCTGGAGCGAGAAACAGTATCGGCATCATGCTGGTGAGCGGCATGATCATCGGGACATCGTTTACGCTGTTCATCGTGCCGTCCATCTACATGCTGGTGGCGAAAACGCGAGTGCCGGCTTCAGGGAAGGTTTCGGAACCGGAAGCTGTGTTCCCCGAACCGGAAGAGGCGGCAGCGTAGCAGAGAGCACCACCGGCGTTTCGCCCTGAATTCGGAATCAGGATGCCGGCAAGGGTGATCGTGCCGGTTGCGATTTTTTCCTCAGGACCGCCGCGGAAATCAGCGTGATGGCGAGCCCAACCGGGAAGGGCTCGATGAAAGTCATCAGTGAATTGAAGAGCGGGTTCTCGTACTGCTCCTTCAATTTCTTCAGTTGCTGAACTTGCACCTGGATGGCGGCAGGACTCGCGCCCGAGGCCTTGAGCTTCTCGATCGTATGAGCGCCGTAGCTGTCCATGAATCCGTGCATGAAGTTGAAGTACAGAATTTCCCACGTCGCGACGTAGAAGATGCACGAAATCAGGGTAATGGAGATCCCCACGGCAAACGCCTTGGTGAACGTGATCTGGCCGTTGCTGGCGTTGTCGCGGTACGACCGGATGCCGAAGAACACCAGCAGGAACGAGAGCACGATGGTCGTGTAACCGACGATCAAGGCCTGGTTAAAGCCGATCCTGTGCTGGAACGGCATTGTCGCCACCATCATCAGCGAGGATATCGCGCCCGAAATAAGTCCAAAAGTAAACACCGTCTTTTTCATCGAAACTCAGTCTCCTTTTTCGTGAAACCTGGTTTTAAGCACCTGCAATGCTGCTGTGATGCTGGCGCTGGGGTCAGTCTTCCTTCGGCTTCGATGGTTCCCATAGTTCAATGCGGTTGCCGTCCGGGTCGGTGATCCAGGCGAAGCGGCCGAAGTCGGCGTCTTCGCCGTGGGGATCGATTTCGACTCCCGATTTCTTCAGGTCTTCGAGCAGCGCGTCGAGATTGTCGACGCGGTAGTTGATCATAAAGCCCGCTCTCGCGCCGAAATGTTTCGTCGTCTGTGGGAAGATGCACCACGCCGTCTCGCCTTCGGGGCCGGGCTCGGTGCCGTCTGCGGCCTGCGCTTCGCGCCAGTGAAACGATGCTCCCTGGCCGTGCGGTTCGCGCTGAATGCCGAGATGCTTCTCGTACCAGTCGTAGAGCTGCTGCGGGTTTTCTGATTTGAAAAAAATTCCGCCAATGCCGGTTACGCGCTTCATTGAGCCTCCTTCACCTGCGTTCAAGTGCCCAAAGTGTAGCCGAGGGACGCGCCCTCTGTCGTCACACTTTTGGGTGATTTTGCATCGGGGAGCGAAAAAATCATCCTTTCGGGTGGGTCGGCACGCCTCACGGGATCAGCCGGGCCGTCTTGCCGATCTGCACCGCCTGGGTGCGCCGCTTGGCCCCGAGCTTGTCAAACAGCCGGCTCGAATGCGTCTTCACCGTGTTTTCGCTGACGAATAGCCGCCCGGCAATCTCCCGATTGCTCAGCCCGGTGGCGATCAGCCCAAGAATCTCCATCTCGCGCGGTGTAATCCCGAACTGGCTCACGCGCGTCTCGTCGGCGACGAACGGACCCACGGGCTCGACCGGGGCCTGCGCCGGGACTTCCTTGATGATCACTGCCGGCTTCTTTCTCGTGAGTGTCTGCCCCAGCCAGATGCCCAGTCCGGCAAACAGGGCTGCGACCAGGGCGCCGTAAATCTCCACCGAATGCTCGACCACCAGGAAGCGGTACTCCGTCAGCTTCAGCACGGCGATGAGCAGGCCGCCCGCCACGCCGTAGAGCACGATGTCGCGCACCGCGCGGCGGCGCGAACTCGGGGCGGATTCCCTCGTCAAGGTCACGGCAGACCATGATATCTGAAGACCGCAACCATGGGGAGCACCCGCCTCCCATAACCGTGCACACGTAATGAATACCCTGCGATAGGATTTCTTCGACGCCACTACCTCGCAGCAAGGATTCCGGTCGGATCACAGGCAAACCGCTGAGAAACTCCCTTATAGGCTGCGGGCAGAACATCGTGGTCGACCGCAATCCACGCGATCGGGTCTGGCTTCTTACAGGTCTCCTCAACGGCATTCGAAGTTGTTCGCGTCTTCCGTATCGCCCTGTCCCTTGTAGTGGGCGTGCTTCGGATAAGGACAGAGCGGTCGACTTCGTCCTGGGAACGCCTTGCCGGTCGCGATCACCGAAGCCGGTTCGGTCCCCTTTTCGACCCAGTTCACGACGGCGGTTAAGAAATCGAACTGATCGAGGCCCGGGCCACCGCCGCAATGGGCCATCCCGGGAACAAAGTAAAACTGGCTCCACTTAGAGACGGCTTCGAGCCCGCCGTTCGCAGCCGACATATCCTTGTAGTAGCCGAAGGTGTCGAGCGGGGAGAACCAGGGATCGCTGTCGCCGTGGTAAAAAATCAGCTTCCCTCCATGCCCAGAGAACGTAGTCAGGTTAGTGGACATCGAGTCCACGAGTGGCTGGACTTCCGCGAGCGCTTCTTTTTCGACATCGACTTCCGTCGCGGTGGTTACGGGTCCGAAAATGCCCGGGCCGGGCGAGAGAATGCCGCGGATGGGAGCGCTGGCCGTAATGCCTGTGTCGTACAGGAAGCCGGGATACACTTGGACTCCGCCTGAGGTCTTGGGGCCGGCAACTGCTTTCTTGATCGCGGCGACTTTCTCCGGACTCAGGCACGATCCGCCCTTCCCTTCCTTGCACGTCAGCACCGCGGGATCGAAATCGCAACCCAGCGGATCCGAGATGATGCCATCGGCCACTCCGTCCTTCGCATCGCACCTCTTCAAAAGTGCATCCACAATCAGCTTGCGATCGTTATCGGTGATCGCCTGAGCAACCATGGGCTTTCCGTCTGCGTCTTTGGGTGCGACCTGGTTGAACGCGACGGGGACCCATTTGCCGACCGCCAAGTTGGAAAGTCCGGTGCGCATGGCAGGATCGCCCGAGATGATTCCGTTAAAAACCGTGGGATAGCGCTGCGAAAGAACCATGCCTTCGCGGCCACCGGTGGAACATCCGGTGAAGTAGGAAAAGGCTGCCGGTTTTCCGTAGTACTGCGCGATGAGTTGTTTGGCCAGCGTGGCGACCTCGGCGTTGGCGAGATATGCAAAATCCAGATACGCTTGCTGATCCTTCATGAAATCGAAGTCGAATGGTCCCCGGTGGCTCTTATGACCTGTATCCGTACTAACTACCGCGAACCCGCGCACGAGTGCGGGTGTGTCTCCGGCAGCATTCCGGCCAAGTGGGGGCGTCACGACTCCGTTTCCGCCGCCTCCACCTTGCATCAGGAAATCGCCATTCCATTTGTCAGGCATGGCTAGTGCGAAGTTGATCCCAAACTCTTCACCGCCAACGCCGGTACGGCGATTGATCACGCCCTCGACTCGGCAATACGCAGGAAGCGGCGGGCTGTGACCTGGCCCCCATGGATTCGGCTCGGTGGTTCCGGCAGCAATCGGTGCAGCCTTTGAGATCTCGACGCTCGGAGCTTTGAAGTACATCAGGCTGGCGCACGGGTTTGCTTGCTGAGCCCACGCACAGGTAGTCAGTGCGAGCGCGGGCCACACGATGGTCCGCCAAAATTGCGAATGCATGTTGTCCTCACTTTCTTAGCTACTGCGGCATCGATTATCGCAGACTCCGACAACCGACGAATGTGTGTAAGCTATTGCTTTGCTGAACGGAGTTCTTGAAATCATGATTCCTAGAAAACCTCTCATCGGTATCGTCGCGGCTGGACTTCTGCTTTCGCTGGCCGGCAGTGCTTTAGCCCAAACTCCCCCCGAACCGGCACTCAAGCCGCTGCCGTTCGTCAGCACGATTTTCGGCGACAACATGGTGCTGCAGCGCGGTAAAGAAAATACCATCTGGGGCTGGTCGGAACCTGGCGACAAGATTCGCGTCGAGATTGCCGGCAAGCACGCATCCGGCCTAGCCGGGCCTGATCGCCGCTGGCAGGTGAAGATTCAGCCGCCGCCTACAGGAGGCCCTTACATAATCAAGATCAGCGGCCATCAAACCGTCGAACTTCACAACGTGTTGGTTGGCGATGTCTGGCTGTGTGGAGGCCAATCCAACATGAACGTCGCACTCCGCTTTGCACGAAATGGCGAGGAGGAAGTCAAAGCCGCCAACTACCCGGAGATTCGCTTCTTCTCGGTTGCGCCTCACTCTGCCTACCACCATACGGAAGTTGTAGAGGGATCCTGGAAAGTGGTTTCTCCCGAAACCGCAGATCGCGTTTCGGCGGTCGCGTATTACTTTGCACGCAAGGTCCAACAGGAGATCCATGTGCCGATCGGTCTGGTCGTGGATGCCCTCGGAGGAACTCCCGCAGAGGCGTGGACAAGTGCTGCCGCGCTTCGCCCACTGAAGGACTTCGATGTCCCATTGGCAGAACTCGAAAAACTGGCCGCGACAGGCGCGCCCGAATACGGGAACTACGTCATGCACTGGTATGACCAATATGACGTCGGACTCAAAGGAAACTGGGCGGCTCCAGATTTCGATGATTCGACCTGGACACCCGTTGACATTCCCGGCGGATTCTCCGAGTTGGGCGTGCCTGACACGCCCGCAGTGGCCTGGTTCCGCAAAGAGATCGTCGTACCGGACCCGCTTCCGGCGGGGCGCGCGTCGTTGTACCTCGGCTCGATTGAACGCATGGACACCGCGTACATCAACGGAACGCAAGTCGGCGCCAGCGCGTGGGTCGAGAATCCGCGCGTCTACTTCATCCCGGATGGTGTACTGAAGCCAGGCAAGAACGTCGTGGCGATTCGTGTCCTGAAGACCAAGCCGCAAGGCGGATTTCTCGGCAAACCCGAAGAGTTGCGCCTCGAACTGGGAGAGAAGACGAGCATCGCTCTCGCCGGCAAATGGAAAGGCCAATTAAGTGTCGATGCCCGCCCGCCGCATCCCTTGCCGATTGGGTACGAGAACTGGCCCGTGATGCCCTCGGTGCTTTACGAAGGAATGCTGGCGCCCATTGCACCTCTTTCGATCACGGGTGCGCTGTGGTACCAGGGCGAGCAGAACTCAGAGCGCGGATTCCAATACCGCAGAATCCTCCCCGCGATGATTGCGGATTGGCGAAAGCTCTTCGGACAGGGCGATTTCCCCTTCTACATTGTCAGCTTGCCGACCTTCCGGCATCGCAGCGAGACTCCCACCGACGACACGTGGGCTGAGACGCGAGAGTCGCAGGCGGTCACGGCCGCCACTGTTCCCAACTCCTGCCTGGCGGTTACGATCGACACCGGGGATCCCGACAATCTCCATCCCAAGGACAAACTTCCGGTAGGAGAGCGTCTCGCTTTCTGCGCGTTGGCAAAACGCTATGGCAAGAAAGTGGTCTATTCCGGCCCAACGCTCGCTTCCGTCGAACGCCTTCCAGACTCGATCCTACTGCACTTTGCACACACGGATGGGGGCCTGGTCGTGAAGGGAGCCAAGTTGGAAGAGTTCGCGATCGCCGGTGAGGACCGGAAATGGTATTGGGCCGATGCGCGCATCAAGGGTGACACAGTCGTTGTCTCATCGCCTTCGGTGCCCAATCCCAAAGAGGTCCGCTATGCCTGGCAGTCCAATCCGGCTGCAACCCTCTTCAACGGTGCTGGATTGCCAGCCGGCCCGTTCCGGACAGATACCTGGCCGGGCATAACTGAGGGCCAGAGACCTTACTGAACGGCAGCTACCGGCAGCCCGCCTGAAAACAGAGATTCTCGTTGAAGAATGGCATCACATGGTTCTGGAAGCGATCTGCCACTTTACTGGTATGAGTGCCCGGATAAACTTCGAAGCGGTTCGCGATTCCATACTTGTCGAGAACGTCATGCAATTTACCGGTATCGACGCGTAAGCCGTCCTGGTCGCCTACATCCAACGCGATCGCACAATATTGGCGAAGAGCTCCGATGTATTGATCCACGAAAGCCAGCGGCGCATTGGCGGCCCATTTCGCGAGGACCTCCGGCTGAGCCTCGCCGTCCTTGGTCGGAAGGTCAAAATAGAGTGGGGGATTCTTCGGATCGGGTGACCACGCCGCGGCGGTTGCCAGCATGGCCCGGGGAAAGAACGGTAGTTTGGCTGAATCTTCCGGCATCTTCACGGCCTCCATAGCTTTGGCCATTTCTGGATCCATGGATCCGGCCTGCCGCGGAGACAGGCAGCACGGGCTCATGATGTACAGGCTGCCGAACACATCCGCATGCCTCATGCCGATGCGCGTCGCGCCGTAGCCTCCCATGGAGTGGCCAACCAGGCCGCGGCTCAGCCGATCTGGAATCGTGCGATAGTGAGCATCGACATATGCAACCAGATCCTGCGCAACAAATTGCTCAAAGTCTCCCGTCGTAACCGAACTCGAATACATCGAACCGTTGTGCACAGTCTTGGAATCGGGCAGAACCACGATCATCTCTTTCGAGCCTTGGGCAAACGCGCCTTCTATGGTCTGCGGCACGTGGATTTCACGACTCCATTGCTCGGCGCCGATGGAATATCCGTGCAGTGCATACACGACGGGATAGCGGCGATGCTTGTCTTTCTGGTAGCTGGGTGGCAAAAACACGAACACGTCGCGGTCAACCGCGTCGCCCTCCAAATTCCCTTCGAGAGCTTTGCCATGGACCTTTATGTGCTCGACCGCCACAGGCTTCGCTCCGGCAACGACTGGGGGCACTTCGGTTTGGACCTGTGCCTCAAGCTGAGGCACGAGAGCCATCGCTATCGTCAGCGTGACGATGCAAAAGAATTTCGCATTTTTCATCGTCGTCCTTTCGCAAAAAGCTGCAAACACGCATTGAACCCGAGATCAGTCAGCATTCGGTGCGTTTGCCTCGCCGGCATACCGGACGCAAGCTGATGCTCCAGGTTATTGCACCACGAATGAGTAAATGTTGACGCTGAACGGCGGCACCGACACCGTATCGGGCACAGCCGTGACTTCCTTCTCCTCCACTTCAACTCCCGGCTTCTGGCCGACCGTGATGGTTGCGTCCACGCTCGATGGAGCCATGCGCCACAGATGACCCTGGTTTGAGAGCTTTGCGCCATCGATCGAAACGTTCAGGCGCTGCTCGGAATCCGACGGATTCAGCACTGCGAAGGTGAGCGTTTTGTGATCATCACTCAAAGCAGCGCTTACATCCAGAGGATATGTATCGCTTCCCGGATTAACCGAGGGCTGGTCGCCGCCGACGGGGTAGATCGGCTTGGGCTGCGGCGAATCTCCGGATACCTGCAACGGAATCGCGCCGAAATGTTCGCGATACATCTTGAATAGAAGACCGGTCGGATTCAAGACCGCATCGGTTCGGTCTTCGCTGATCATTGCGGTTGCGAAGGTGAACGCGCCTAGCTGATACAGATCGGAATGGCGAAACATTTCGTGAAACGCCCAGGCGTAGGCCGGGACCACCTTGTAAGAATTTGGTGGAGCTCCGATATACGCCCATTCGTCGAGACTGATAGGTACCGGCTTGGCTTTCAGCTCTGGGATGCGCTTCAAATACTCCTGATAGTGCTCGTATTTCGACCGGACCTGGGTCGCTGGCGCTCGCACCCACTCGATCAGGCTCTGCGGGCCCGTGTCGACCTTTTCACCCGTCTGAAGGTCGGTTCGCTTTCCGCCGGTGGAATAGAAATGCTCGCTGAGCATATCCATATTGTCGAGACAATGCGCAAGCAAATTACCGCTCCAGTCTCCTGGAGAGAGGTAGTCAGGCACGATTTGGCCGTTCAGGCGCTTTGCCTGCTTGGAGCCGGTCATTGCGTCCGGCATTGCGCCGGCCGCGATCAGCTTGATCGTAGGATCAACCTTCCGCATCGCCTTCGCAAACATGTTGTGTTTCAGTTCCCATTGCGCGACGGGCATGAAGCCTAACTGCCATTCACCCCAAGGTTCGTTACCGACACCCCAGAACTTGATGTGATACGGTTCCGGATGACCGTTCGCGGCACGCAATTTTCCCATCGGCGTGGTCGCCGCGCCATTTGCGTACTCGACCAGTTGCGCTGCCGACCAAGCGTCGCCGAAACCACCATTGACAGTCACGTAAGGCTCAACCTCCAGAAGGCGGCAAAGCGTCATGAACTCATCGGTCCCAACGTCGTTTGGCTGAACCGCGTGCCAGACCGGATCCATGATCGGCGGACGCTTGTCCGGATCGCCAATCGCATCGCGCCACTCATGTCCGGAAACGAAGTTGCCGCCGGGCCAGCGATACACGCCGGAATGAAGTTGCTTGAGTGCGGCGACGACCTCCGTGCGAAAGCCTTGCACGTTGTCGGCCGGCATTAACGAAACTGCTCCGACGTGAAAAGAGTCGGTGCCGGTGCCGACAATTTCGAGCCGGCCATCATCGCTATCGCCTTGCGCCTGGAACGTTAGCGGGAACTTCCGATATTCAGATCCGACTTTGCTAATGACCACGGTCTGGCGGTCACTCGCGGCATTGCCCCAGATCAGACTCACCTTCACGGTCGTGCCAGATGTACCTGCCAGAACAACGCGGCCCGTGTACGATTTGCCTTTGCTCACGGCCAGTCCGGCTTGCTGGATTCCGTGAGCCTCGCTGGAACTCAGCTTCACCCGAGGCGTGTGATCGCCAGTATAGGGATGATCCGTATCCATGGTGACGAATTCGTCTGCGCCGATCGGGGTCCAGTGGCGCGGCGTGACACTTCTCCATGCCGGTCCGGATGCTTCGGCGGGCGGGTGCGAGTTGATCGGGAAATAAAACTTGCGGTCATCGAGCATCTCGGCCCAGATGTTGTTATTCACGATGCCGCCGATGTGTTCGAGAAACTGCCCGTAGATATATTTCGAAATCGGAGCGCTGGTCTTCGACGCGTCAATGGTCGCGTGAACTGGTTGGGTTTGCGCGGTACAGAGAACCGGGAAAAGTAGTGCAGCAAGCGGCAAAGTCAGATTCTTAGCTTTCCAACACACCGTATGATGCCTCCAGTCGCAAATCATAAGCACAACGCTCGCTTCCTAGTCCGGAAAGCCGCGTGGACGCGCGGGCCTGAATGGTCCCCCATTGCTCAGATCTTCCGCATCTGCTCAGTAGCTTTCTTAGAAGAGCCTCGGCGCGAAATCCTTCAGATCGCGGCGCCAAGTCTGCCACTCGTGATCCGTCCCAGGTGATTCGTAAAATACATGCTGAATCTTCGCTTCGTCGAGTGATGTATGCAGTCTCAGGAGTCCTGCGCGCATCCTCTCGGGTTCTACGGTCCCGACACCGAGCCAGAGCAAGTGGACCTTCTTGGCGAACGCCGCCGGATCGGCAAATACCCCGTTGTAATCGGTCTTGGGATCCAGTTTCCGGTCCCCCAGCACGAGCATCCCGCCAGCTCCGCTGAATCCGCCAATGTAGGAAAAGAGATCGAGACGATCCAGCGTAATCTGAAACGTCTGCATTCCTCCCATCGAAAGGCCGGCCATCGCGCGATGATCGCGATCCGCGAGTGTTCGGAAGGTCGAATCAATGTAAGGAATCAGAACCTGTGTCACGTCATCTTCAAACGCTGCTGCCATGTCCTGCATCGCCTTCATCATTTCGGGAGAACCAAAGGGTTTCCCGGTTAGATCGGGCGGAGCTTGGCCGGCGCGTCTTGCGTAGCCATATGCCATAACGATAATCATCGGCTTGCAACTTCCCGCCGCGATCAGATTGTCGAGGATGAAGTTCGCACGCCCCTGCCGAATCCACCCTGTCTCATCCTCGCCCCCACCATGCTGGAGATAGAGCACGGGATAGCGCATCGTGGTTTGCGTATCGTAATTCGGTGGCAGATAGACCAGCGCGTGCCGCCACGTTCCGGTCACCTTCGAGTTGTACCAAACCTCACGCACCTGCCCGTGGGGCACATCCTGAATTGAATAGTAGGTCGAGCCCGGCTCGGGGACTTCAACCATACTGGCGTATTTACCTCCGCCAAAAAACGCATGACTATTGGTATCGCTGGCTTCCGCGCCGTCAATGATCAATGTGTAATAGTGCAAGCCGGGAACCAGAGGAGGCGTGGTGATCGTCCAGAATCCGTCCGGCTGTTTCTCCATATCCACCTTCGGCCCGCTCCAGAAATTCAACTTGACCTTTGTGGCGTCGGGAGCTTTCACGCGGATCTGAACTCTCCCAGCGCTATCAACGCGGGGATAATCCGCTCCCCAAACATTCGTTGTAGCCGGCTGGAAATCACCTGACTCCTGTGCCCAACAGAGACTCGATATTAAGAAGATCAGTATTGCGAACCGCCGCATGTGTTCTCTCCTTCGTTGACATCGAATGTCAACCATAGCGCTCGCGCGCGATGGGGCTTGCCATTAGCTTCCGACTTGCAGTTCGCCGTCTCCAGTTATTGTCACTGCTCAACGGAGACGACGGTTACAGACTTAGGCTCCAATTTCAGAGTCAGCTTGCCGCCTTGAACTTTTGCTGAAACAGGTTTCGGCACTACCGTATTGGGTGCGTCGAAAGTGTTGACGCTGTCCACCTTGGGTGCAGTCAGAGTTTCTCCAGCTGCTGATTTGGCTGTGATACCGGCCAGACTTGCCTCGATTTCGACCGCCTGATTGGGATCGAGATTGGTGATCTCCAGCCACAACTTGCCGTTCGCATCTTTTGCCGCGATCGCGTCCACGCGCGGCAAGGCGACGTCTCCATGCGTGTACCAACCGGCGTCGAAAGTCACCGGTACGAACGTGGCGTCCTGAAACGGTACATACATTTTGAACACGTAGTAGGTTGGAGTCAGGACCATCTTCTCGTTGTCCGTCATGATCATCGCCTGCAGCACGTTAATCATCTGCGCGATGTTGGATCCGCGGACGCGGTCGGCGTGACGGGCAAAGATGTTCAGGTTTAGTGCCGCTAGGATCGCGTCCCGCAGACTGTTTTGCTGGACCAGGAACCCCGGGTTGCTGCCGGGTAACGGCGCGTACCAGCCGCCCCATTCGTCCACAACGAGGGCCACCTTTTTGTCCGGGTCGTACTTGTCCATGATCGCCGAGTGCTTGCTGATAAGACCGTCCATCTCCAACGTGAACTTGAGGAATTGACTGTACTCCGTTTCACCAAACCCCACGGACGTATAGGAAGGTGGCCAGTGCCCCACCGTGTAGTTGTGCATGGAAAGACCGTTTATGTCCCAGCTCCACGTGTGCTGCTGATAGGCCTTCATGACGGTTTCGGTCCAATCGGTCCATCGGGGGCCATCGCCGCCCGGGCCCACGGCGATCTTCAGCATCTGCTGTTTGTCCTGCTGCTCCGGATTGAAGTTGCGCACGAAGCGGCTGTAAGTCTTCATCTGGCTCAGGTAGTAGTCGGGCGTCATGTTGCCGCCGCAGTCCCAGCTTTCGTTCCCGATGCCAAGGTAAGCGATCTTATAGGGAGCGGGATGACCGTTGGCGGCGCGCTCCTTTTCGAGGGTCGTCGGCTGCGCAGTGGTCATGTACTCCAGCCACTCGGCCGCCTCCCGCGGAGTACCGGAGCCGACATTGACGGAGACGTACGCCTCGGCGCCGATCTGGTCGAGGAAGTCCATGAACTCGTGTGTTCCAAACGTGTTCGACTCGATCACGCCGCCCCAGTTCGGATTGAGCGTCACCGCGCGCTGAGGGCCGATCCCGTTACGCCAGTGGTATTCATCGGCAAAGCAGCCTCCGGGCCAGCGAACGTTGGGCACCTTGAGAGCTCTAAGCGCAGCAACAACGTCGTTACGGATGCCACGAGTATTCGGGATTTTGGAGTCCGGCCCGACCCAAATGCCTTCATAAACGCCGTGTCCAAGGTGCTCGGCGAACTGCCCGAAAATGTTGCGGTCTATTTTCGCGCCGGTCTTGGATGCGTCAATTGACAATTCGACTTTCTGTGCAGCCATCATGGGCGCAGTGATAGCCATAACGATCGCAGCCAAGCTGACAAGAAGTGAACGCATAAGAAGCGATGCCCTTTGAGACGGATGTATCAATGTCAGGCAGAAACGACGAATGAACGATGAGGATTGTGCGAACAATACTCTCCTCGCCGGGAGAGTATCAAGTTGCAGTTTCGAGTACTGGACTATGGATTGCGATTTGCGATCGAGTTCAAGGATCATCTATTGTTCTCCCGCACGTTCGGTGCCCATTGACGTTGTGTAGACAAGGACATCATACGCTCAAGCGCTTTCGAAGCAGGGTCCTCGGTCGAAGTTGCCGTCTGGAGTTGGAGGCACAAAATTCCTGGCATGCAAGGCCGCCGTAGAGACCCCGTGCGACAGGAGGTTGCAGTTGACGCGTGGAACTCGCATTCCGCTGGCGGCTTCGTTCTTGCCCACTGCGCGATCGCCGTTGTTTGACGGATCCACCTTCGTAGGTTAACCTGCTCGGTTCGGCAAAGTTCGGTAGTGTTGCGGACAACATCATTGCGGGTTTTCGGTGCACTGGCTGTGGTCATGCTCAGTCTCGCCGATTGTCCTCCCCTCGCAGCAGTCCTGAAGTAATGGGTCGGCACTTTGCAACCCGGGGGGATGTTCCGTCGGCGAACGGGTCACCCCGGTCCCGGCCCGCGACGCACTCGGAATTCTCTATCCCATGTTGAACAAGGACTATTCCTCTATCCCCCCGATCGGCGATGGGCGGCCTGCGATTGCTGAGATTTATCGTAACTGCGACGATCTGCTCGCTGCCGGCTGGAAAAGAGTGGAAGTTACTGCGCAAGCCACCGCCGCAGGTGAACGTTTGCCAATTCATGCTTACTTCAACTCCGACCGTGTTGACTATGTTCTGATCGGTGGAATCCACGGCCGCGAACCGGCCGGAGCGATCGCGAACTCCCGCTACGCTGGAAAGCTGCGGCGACTCGGCCAGGACCGGAAGATTTTGCTGCTGCCGTTACTGAATCCGTGGGGTTATTTTCAGCACATCCGTTACGGGCCGAATGGCCAAAGCGTTTCCGACGGCGACCACTGGCTGGGCCGCCTTCCGGCTGCGGCTTCCCCGGAAGCTGCCGCGATCACCTCATTTGTTCTGAACGCCATTACCATCAACCCCGGCGCCGCGGTGCTCGACCTTCACGAAGATCCGGTCTATGAAGCTCCGGATTATCACCTGGAAGGTTGGGGTTCCTATCTTTATATCTCCGGCGACAACTGCCTGACTCACCCCATCGCGAAGCGCGTCGTCAGTTGTTTGAAAAGCAGTTCACTGCCACTGATCACGGACGGCACTACCCGGTTTGGAGAACAGCTCACCGACGGAATCATCGTCAACACCGCGGACGGCTCAATTGACGAGTTGCTGTATAAGCTGCGTGCGTGCTGTCCGGTGATCACCGCGGAGAATATCTTGCATTCGGAGAATGAGCCGCCATTGCCGGAGCGCGTCGCGACTTACTTAAGAGTCTTAGACGCCTTCTTCGGCGTATCAGAATAAGTTCCGGAGGCCATGCATGTGTACCACCATCGTCGTGGGCAAGAACCACAGCGCCACCGGTTCTGTGCTCGTGGCTCACAGTGAAGAGCTGGGGCGGAATTCCGCGCACAAGGTGGAAGTCAGCCCGCGCCGCCGGGCCGCTGCCGGAGAGCACTACCCGCTGTATTCCGGGGGCGCATTGCAGCAGCCGGCAGAAATGCCACGCTATATCGCCACAAGAATCTTCGCCAAGCATCATTATCCGGGCGAGCACACGGCAGGAGTCAATGAGCACGGTGTGACGGTCGCCAACAACATGGCCCTGATGCGTGGCATCCCGGAAGCTCGAGCGTACAACGTCGTTCCCGGCGGAGTCATCTGGACGGAATTTGTGCAACTGGTGCTGGAGCGCGCAACCTCAGCACGCGAAGGCGCCGCCCTGATTGGCGAGCTGTGCAGCGCATACGGCCTGAGCTGCGATTCCGGCACCATGCTGGCCGTCGCCGATTACGACGACGCGTGGTGGGTCGAACTGGCGCGCGGCGGCCAATGGGTTGCCAAAAGAGTCGGTCCCGATGAGATCGTGATGCGCGCCAACTCTTACCGCATCGGCGCAGTCGATTTCGACGATCCGGACAACTTCATGTACTCGGCAACGCTGGTGGAGTATGCGCGCAAACAAGGCTGGTATACGGACGGAGCTTTCGACTTTGCCGCAATCTACGGTGATCCCGCGAACCAGAGCGACGCCTACAATTGTGACCGTCATGCCGTGCTCGAAAGCCGCTACTCGTGTCTTGGCAAAGTGAGTGTCCTCGACCTGATGCGGTTTATGCGCGACATTTTTGAAGGCGCGCCGCAGTTCAAGGCGGGAGAAAGCGGCTCCCCCTTTCGTACCGGGGTGCGGACCATCGCTCGAATGAACACCGAGGCCAGCGTAATCGTGGAACTGCGCCGCACCCTCCCGCCGCATATCGGCAACCGGATGTGGTGCGGCATGTCGACTTCGCTGACCGGCGTTTACGTCCCATTTCACCTGGGAATCGACGCGGTCGAGCCGCACTTTGCGTATGCCTCCGCTTCCTATGATCCGGCTTCGGCCTACTGGCTGTTCACCGAACTGGCGAAGCTCGCCGATTACGGCTACAGCAAGTGCATCGAGACGATCACTGCCACTTGGCGGAAGTTCGAAGCCGAAACATTTTCGACCGTGCCGGCAGTCGAAGCGCGCGCCTCGGCTCTCGAGTACTCCGCCGCATGTGCTCTGCTAACCGAATACGGCCGGCAGCGCGCGGCTGCTGCCATCCTCCAGGTGCAGCAGCTTTTGCCCGAAGTGAAAACCAAGGTTTTTTACGAGGCTTGAAAGACTGAACCTTAGTACAGCCGAATTGCTATTCATCTTAGGAACCGAACGGCGAGGGACCCATGCAGACTTTCCGCCAGCGTTTTTTTGATTTCATGAGCAACATTAACCCATTGGTCATCGTGTTCCTGATGTGTGTCGCATTCTCGCTTCTGACCTACATTATTCCGGGCGGCGAGTTCGAACGTCATACCGTCATGGTCATGGGACGCGCGCGCGAAATCGTTGTGCCGGGGTCTTTCCATCGCGCTCAATCGTATCCGCAGGGCTTCCTGCAATTGTGGACCGTATTCATGCGCGGGGCCGTGGAAGGCGCGGAGCGTTCCTTTGTCATCATGCTGTCCGCGGGCGCGCTCACCGCCATCATTGCAACCGGAGCCATCAACGCCGCGATCCACGCGCTGATCGGCAAAGCGGGACGGCACGGAATCGTTTTCATCCCCGTCATCGTATTTGCCATCGGAGCCTGTGGCGCAAGCTTCGGAATGTACGAAGAAGCGATCCCGTTCATCCTCATCCTTGCGCCGCTGATGCTGGCCATGGGACTCGATTCGATGGTGGGCGTCTTTATCCTCTATTGGGGCGTTGCCATCGGCTTCGCCTGCGGCATCACGAATCCCTACAACGTAGCCATCGGACAGGCGATTGCCAACGTGCCGTTGTATAGCGGCGCGTGGTTCCGGGTCATCAGCTTCGTGGTGTTCATGTCCATCACCAGCATCGCGATCATGCGCTATGCCTATCGCGTCCGCAAAGACCCCGCGCGCTCGCTGTCTCACCAAGAAGACGTTGAAAACCGCGCCCGGCTGCACACCGATTCCGTCGCTGCCGAAGATTATGCGATGAACACTCGCCGCGCCCTGGTGCTTATCCTGCTGGCGGTGGCCTTCGGCATTTTGATGTACGGCCTGATGGCGCACGGCTGGGGGTTCCGGGAAATCGGATCGTTGTTTCTCTGGATGGGGATCGTCATCCCGATCGTTGGCGGAATGTCGGTGAAAACGATGATCGAAAAGAACATCGACGGGATGAAGAGTGTCGTCATCGCCGTGGTCATGATGAGTGCGGCGCAAATCCTCTATTTCATTCTTAGCGACGCTCGGATACTGGACACGATGCTGAATTACCTCGCTGGCTATCTCGGCAAAGTGCCGGAATTCGTAATTGCCTATGTCATGTTCGGAATCAGCGCTTTGACGGCCGCGTTGTTAGGCAGCGCGTCCGGAACCGCGGCCACGCTCATGCCGATTCTTGCGCCGCTAGCGGATGTGTTGCATTTTTCCAAGCAGATCGTCGTACTGGCCTTTCAATTCGCTACCGGTGCGTTCAACTTCTGGATGCCCTGGGACGGCATCGCGTTTACAGTCTGCTCCATGGCGGGCGTCAAGTTTTTCAAATACATTCGCTACACTGCCAAGTTCGCGGTGCTGGTATATTTTCCGACCGCGTTGCTGATGCTGCTCATTGCCGTACTCGTCAAATATGAGTAGCTCGTGATCCGATGGAACTGATCAGCCGCTGGAGCTTGGCCGATAACTTCAGAGTCGGCCGTCATTCTCCTGCGGTCAGGCTCTTCCCCGGAACTGGATGATTTTCCGGCGATCGCGTTTTGACGGCCTGCCTGCGGGTAACTCTTCGAACTGCTTCATCGCCTTACGCTCCGCTGCCACCTTAAGGCGCAGCTCCCGGCTCGCCTCCGTCTCGCTGTAGAGCGTTTGCGCAATCGAAGCCGGGCCGCGCACGTCGCTGAGAAGCAGGACTTCCACCTGAAAGTCGCCGCCGTTGTTGGTCACTCGCAACACGTCTCCAATCCGAACCTCGCGCGCAGCCTTGGCGGGCTGCCCGTTCGATTGAATCCTACCGAGCTCACAAGCTCGTGCGGCCAACGCTCTCGTCTTGAAGAATCTGGCGGCCCAAAGCCACTTGTCCATTCGCATGGAAGTCATCACCTATTCTCCTATACGAATATACGAATGGGATCAGTGGGGCATCTGCGCAGTCGCGCGCACGAGATTCCAGCACTGACGGGCGATCATCCAGTCTTCTTGCGCATGAATGAGTAAAACGCGGACGGGCGAATCCGGAGCGGAGATATCCGCGTCCGGGGGTGATTGTGCGTTCTTCTCCTGGTCGAGCCTCACGCCTAGGAACGCGAAGTTGTCACACGCCGCAGCGCGAACTTCGGGTGAGTTTTCGCCGACGCCGGCGGTGAATACCAGAGCATCGACTCCGCCCAGCACGGCAATCATGGCGCCGATTCCCGATTGCAGGCGATGAACATAAATATCAAGCGCCAGTTTTGCGCGTTCATGCCCGTTCTTAGTGGCGGCAAGAACCTCCCGCATATCGCTGGAGATTCCCGAGATCCCAAGCAGTCCCGACTTTTTGTTGAGCACGTCGTCAAGCTGCTGGCCCGACAACTGTCTCTGCCGCATCAGGTAGGTAAGAATGCCAGGATCCACCGAGCCCGAGCGTGTGCCCATCATCAGACCCTCCAGCGGAGTAAAGCCCATGGTCGTATCCACGCTTCGGCCTTCGCGAATCGCCGCCAGAGAGCAGCCATTGCCCAGATGGCAAGTCACCAGTTTCAGCGAATTCATTTTCTTGCCCAGCAGTTGAGCCGCACGTTCGGCGCAATACTGGTGATTGATCCCGTGGAATCCGTAGCGGCGAATTCCCTGCTCGAACCATTCATAAGGACCGGGGTAGGTCGCCGCCGGCAAAGGCATGTTGTGATGAAAACCCGTATCGAAGACCGCGATCTGCGGCACTGGACCCAGCAATTTCGCGACGATCCCCATGCCTTGCAGTTCGGCGCGACTGTGGAGGGGCGCAAAAACGGAAGCGACTTCGATCGCCGACTTGATCCTATCGGTCACGACCGTGGGCTCGAAATGGCGCAGACCACCGTGGACCACGCGGTGTCCCACAACATCGATATCGGAAGAGCCGGAAATGGCTTTCGTCTCGCCGCTCCACAAGCTCTGGAGCAGGCGCTCAATGGCTTCCGCGCGCGAGCCCACCGTGGGCAGATTCTCTCGGGAAACGCCGCGGGAGTTCTTGATCGAGTACTCAGCCCTGTCATCGAGCCACTCGATCTTACCCTCCCAAACGCAAGCCGACGGATCCTGTGGGAGCGTGTCCCCAATTTCGTAGAGACAGCTCTTCTGGCTGCTGGAGCCCGAGTTGAGAACAAGCACATTCATTAGTAAGGCCACGTCCAGTCTCGGATTTCCGGCAAATCGTCTCCGCGTTCGTAAATGTATTGCTTATGTTCGACCAGTTTATTGCGCAGCAACTGCTTGAAGTGGCCTCCGACTTTCTGAAGCCTGGGAACACGGTCCACCGCATCCCCAGCCAGGTGAAAGCGATCAAGATCGTTCATGACCGTCATATCGAACGGCGTCGTGGTCGTGCCCTCTTCCTTGTAGCCCCGCACATGGAGATTGTCATGATTGTGCCGCCGATAAGTCAGGCGGTGAATCAACCACGGATAGCCGTGATAGGCGAAGATCACCGGTTTATCCACCGTGAACATGGAATCGAAATCGGCATCGGAGAGCCCGTGGGGATGCTCACTCGCTGGCTGAATGGTCATGAGATCGACAACGTTGACGACGCGAATTTTGATATCGGGAAAGTGCTGCCGCAAAAGATCGACCGCCGCCAGGGTTTCGAGCGTGGGGACGTCGCCCGCGCAAGCCATCACGACGTCGGGCTCGGTCCCCTTGTCGGTGCTTGCCCACTCCCAAATGCCAATACCGGTAGTGCAGTGTTCGATGGCCGACTCCATGTCGAGAAACTGCAACGCGGGTTGCTTGCCGGCGACTATCACATTGACATAGTGGCGGCTCCGCAGACAATGAGCGGCGACGGAGAGCAGGCAGTTGGCGTCGGGCGGAAGGTAAACGCGAACGATGTCGGCCTTCTTATTCACCACATGATCGATAAAGCCGGGATCCTGATGAGTGAATCCGTTGTGATCCTGCCGCCACACGTGAGAAGTTAGTAAGTAGTTGAGTGATGCGATGGGACGCCGCCACTCGATCTCGCGCGTAACCTTCAGCCACTTAGCGTGCTGGTTGAACATGGAATCGATAATGTGGATAAACGCTTCGTAGCAGGAGAAGAAGCCATGGCGGCCCGTGAGCAGATAACCTTCCAGCCAGCCCTGGCACATGTGCTCACTGAGCATCTCCAGCACGCGGCCGTGCTGCGAAAGATGTTCGTCCACCGGAAGGATTGGCTCCATCCACAGCTTATCGGTAGTTTCATAGAGAGCCTCGAGCCGGTTCGAGGCCGTCTCATCCGGGCCAAAGACGCGGAAGTTCCTTGAGTCGGCGTTCAGCTTCATCACGTCGCGCAAAAATCCACCGAGCACTCGCGTGGCCTCCGCATTCTCGGTCCCGGGCTTCGGAACACTGACCGCATAATTGCGAAAGTCAGGCATAACCAAATCGCGCAACAACAAGCCGCCGTTCGCATGTGGATTCGCTCCCATCCTGCGCTCGCCTTTGGGAGCCAATTCCGCGAGCTCGGAGATGAACTTGCCGTTCTGGTCAAACAGCTCTTCCGGACGATAGCTTCTCATCCAGTCTTCAAGGATCTTCACGTGTTCCGGCTTCGACTGTAGGTCGGCAACCGGAACTTGATGGGCGCGCCATGTGCCCTCCACGGGTTTTCCATCGACCACTTTCGGGCATGTCCAACCCTTCGGGCTGCGCAAGACGATCATCGGCCAGGTGGGCACACCGGCGTCTCCACCGGTCGTTGTTCCGCCAGTCGTTGTTCCGCCACTTCGAGCCTTGTCTTGAATCGATCGAATCTCGTTCACGACCACATCCAACGTTCCCGCCATGAGCTGATGCATCGCTTCGGGCTCGTGTCCCTCGACGAAATAGGGCTTCCAGTGGTGGCCGGCGAAAAACTGAGTGAGTTCCTCATCATCCATCCGGGCAAGCACGGTTGGATTCGCGATCTTGTAGCCATTGAGATGGAGAATGGGCAACACGGCGCCGTCACGCGCCGGATTCAGAAATTTATTGCCATGCCAGCTTGTAGCCAGCGGCCCTGTTTCCGACTCGCCGTCTCCCACCACGCAACATGCAAGCAAGTCCGGGTTGTCGAACACCGCGCCGCAAGCGTGCATGATCGAATAACCGAGTTCTCCACCTTCGTGGATGGAGCCCGGAGTTTCGGGCGCTGCGTGGCTCGGAATTCCGCCGGGAAAGGAAAACTGCTTGAACAGCTTCCGCAGGCCCTCTTCGTTTTGAGTGATGTTCGGATAAAACTCGCTATAAGTGCCCTCCAGGTACGTATTCGCGACCAGTCCAGGCCCGCCGTGGCCGGGGCCGGCAATGTAGATGACATTCAGATCGTAGTTCTTGATCAGGCGATTGAAATGGGCATAGATGAAGTTCAGGCCGGGAGTGGTCCCAAAGTGTCCCAGCAGTCGCGGCTTGATGTGCTCGATCTTCAGCGGCTCGCGCAGCAGCGGATTGGCATAGAGATAAATCTGGCCGACGGAAAGATAGTTGGCCGCGCGCCAGTAAGCGTCGATCTTGCGCAGTTCTTCGGAATTAAGGGGGGACGTGAGAGGCTGAGTAGAAACGCGATCCTGCGCGGAATTTGGCGAGGCTGGGGGAGTCATCGAACACTACCTTTCTATCTCATGCTCTTTCATATCTTAATTTCTTGGAGTCATCTCCGCCAGCACCCGGAAACGTGCGCCTTGCCAGAAAACGCCGGAGCAGCGCGGCTGTTCCGGCTTTCCCAACGGCCTCCGCATAACATTGCCGGTGAGGAGCGGCAGGAAGCTGCTGGGCAGGAGCGAGTCCCATGTGACCTTCATCACACAGAACCGTAATGCCCGTCATCGCTACAGATATTGCGGGCATTGAGACTGGAAGCTAAGCTGAGAAGGGAGGACGTCATGATGATGTTGTATCGGCTCGTTCGGCTGATTGAGACCCACTCCGAAGCTTTGGCCACTTGCCTTCTCCAGCGGGTCCAGACTTCCGAGCTGACCCGCCACTACGAAAAAAACGTCCCCCCTGAAGATTTGAAAGAACGGGTGTACGAGATCTACCGCCATCTGGGGGAGTGGCTCATGGGCAAGGATGAACTCTACCTTGAGCAACGCTATTTGCAGATTGGGGCGCGGCGGGCCGGCCAGCGGGTGCCTCTCAGCGAGGTAATTTGGGTGATCGTTTTGACGAAGGAGAACCTGTGGGATTTCATCAAGAAGGAATCGGTTTTGGAACGTCCGGTAGAAGTGTCTGGTGAACTGGAAATGCTGCAGTTGCTGGAGCAGTTCTTCGATCGAGCAATTTATTATGCCTCGGTCGGTTACGAAATGGCGGCCGCGGACCAAGCTCCCGGGGAAACTAGCGCGCCCGCCAGGAAGGAATAAGGGAACCGCAAGAATTTGGGGCTGCACTCTTTTGTCACGGTCGCACTGTGAGCGGAATCACAGTAGCTCGATGCGATCTGTTCTAATCTTAGGTCCGTGAAAGAGGCCCTGGCCCAGGGGGCGAAGTTGTGCGATCAGTCCTAAGGTCTCAACCCGTGTTCACTCACGAGCCAAGGTGATGACAGAGAAAGCCAACCAGTACGTGCTCGAAAAGAAGGATCTCCAGCAACTCCTGGACGCCTTGATCAAGCGGGGTTACCAGGTACTAGGACCCACAGTGCGCGATGGCGCCATCGTCTACAACGTCGTGGAGAGTCTCTCCGATCTCCCGGCAGGCTGGACGGATGAACAGGAAGCCGGACGCTACCGCTTGCGGCGCCGCACCGATGAGGCGCTGTTCGGCTATGTCGTCGGTCCTCAAAGCTGGAAGAAATACCTGCACTCCGCTGAAGTCCGTCTGCTGGCCGCGGAGCGTAACGGCCGGAGCTTTCGCATCTTGAACAATGAACCGGCTCCGCCCCGGCGGGCGTTCCTGGGCGTGCGAGCGTGCGAGCTTGCCGCCATGGCCGTGCAGGATCGCGTCTTGCAGGGCGATCGCTATCGGGACCCCATCTATGTCGCACGCCGCGAGGGAATCTTTATCGTGGCGGTGAATTGCACCCAAGCGGCGCCCACTTGCTTTTGCACTTCCATGGGGACGGGACCGCGCGTGCGGGGAACCTACGATTTGGTTCTCACGGAACTGGTCGGGCCGGGCAAGCATGAATTTGTAATCGAGGCAGGGAGCGTCGCAGGCGCTGAGGTTCTGAAGGAATTGGCGTCGGCGTCATCCGTGGCATCGGAAGCGGTCTGTCGGGAAGCCGAAGCTGCGGTCGAGCGCGCCGCCTCCCAGATTCAGCGCCGCCTCGACACCGCCGGCATCCGGGACTTGCTTTACGCCAACTTCGATCATCCCCGCTGGGACAACGTCGCCCAGCGTTGCCTCACTTGCGCCAATTGCACCATGGTCTGTCCGACCTGTTTCTGCACGACCGTGGAGGATGTTAGCGACGTGACCGGCATGAACGCCGAGCGCTCGCGCAAATGGGACTCCTGTTTTTCGCAGAATTTCTCTTACATTCACGGTGGCAGTGTCCGCAGCTCCGCCAAGTCGCGGTACCGGCAGTGGATGACCCACAAGCTGGCCTCCTGGATTGACCAGTTTGGCAGCTCGGGCTGTGTGGGCTGCGGCCGTTGCATCACCTGGTGCCCGGTGGGCATTGATATCACAGAGGAGGTTCGCGCCATCCGGGAGTCGCTGGCCTCTTCAAAGGAACATAGCCATGGAAACCCTTGAGCACATCATCGCCGACCACCCGTTCTTCTCCGGGCTCGAGTCGTCTCACACCAACTTGCTGACGGGCTGCGCCTCCAACGTGCGCTTTGAGAAAGGCACCTACATCTTCAAGGAGGGCGAGGAAGCCAATGAGTTCTACCTCATTCGGACCGGCAAGGTGGCATTGGAGATCTTTGCCCCCCAACGCAAGCCGATCATGCTGGCAACCTTGGGCGAGGGAGAAGTTCTGGGCTGGTCATGGTTACTGCCGCCCTACGAGTGGAGGCTTCACGCGCACGTCGTCGAAAACGTACGTGCGATTGCCCTTGACGGCAAGTGTTTGCGCACGAAGTGCGAGGAGAACCACGATCTCGGTTATGAGATCTTGAAACGCTTTGCCCGCATTATGGAGCAGCGGTTGGAGGCCACGCGTCTCCAGTTGCTCGACGTTTACGCGGTTGGGAAATGACGATGGCCACAGCAGCCACGATCGATCCGATGCTCCCGCAACCGTATTCCGTGCGGCAAGTGGTCAAGGAGGCCGCCGATACTTTTACCCTCACGTTGGAACCGGCGAACGGAACGGGCGCAAACCGGTTCCAGCCGGGACAGTTCAGCATGCTGTGGGTGTTTGGCGTCGGCGAGTTGCCAATTTCTATCAGCGGCGACCCGGCTGAGCGCGACCGGCTGGTGTACACCGTGCGCTCCGTCGGTCAGGCCACCCACGCGCTGGTGAGCAGCGAGGTGGGCGAAGCGGTTGGCGTCCGAGGTCCATTTGGGACCGGCTGGCCCGTGGAGAAAGCCGAGGGCCGGGACGTTTTTGTTATAGCCGGTGGAATCGGTTTGGCCCCGCTCCGCCCCGTGATCTACGAGGTTCTGCATAACCGCGAAAAGTATGGGCGGCTGGTGGTTCTTTACGGCGCGCGCAGTCCCCGCGATCTGCTTTATCGCAAGGAACTCGCCGCCTGGGCCCGGCAACGCGAAACCCAAGTGTTGGTGACCGTTGACTATGGCGGGTTGAGCTGGCGCGGTCATGTGGGCGTGGTTACCACGCTGTTCAAGTATGCGCGGCTGCAACCCGCGCGTTCGCTGGCCTTCGCCTGCGGACCCGAGATCATGATGCGGTTTGTTGCCCGCGATCTGGAAACTCGCGGACTCGCCCGGGAGAATATTTACCTTTCCATGGAACGAAACATGAAGTGCGCGGTCGGTTTCTGCGGACACTGTCAGTATGGCCCGCACTTCATTTGCAAGGACGGTCCCATCTTTCGCTATGACCGGATGCGGCCCCTACTGGAAAAATATGAGTTCTAAAGTCAGACGCAAACCGCGGATCGCAGTCTTCAAGTTGGCTTCCTGCGACGGTTGTCAGTTGAGTTTGCTCGACGCGGAAGATGAACTGCTCAGCGTAGCGGGGGCCCTTGATATTGCGTATTTTCCCGAGGCCTCCAGTGCCATGGGCAAGGGGCCTTATGACATTACATTGGTGGAAGGATCGGTTACCACCCACCATGATGCCGAGCGGATCCAGGAGATTCGGCGCCAGTCGAAGACGCTGATCACCATCGGGGCCTGTGCTACCGCCGGGGGCATCCAGGCCCTGCGAAACTGGAAGGATGTCGATGAATTTATTCGCGTCGTGTACCCCACCCCGAAATTCATCGTTACGCTGAAACTCTCCACCCCCATCGCCGAACATGTGCCGGTGGATTTCGAACTGCGGGGCTGCCCCATCAACAAGCACCAGCTTATCGAGCTGATCACGGCCACGCTGGCCGGGCGCAAACCGAATGTCCCGACGTACAGTGTCTGCATGGAGTGCAAACGCAAAGGCAACGTCTGCATTGCGGTGGCGCAAGGCGTCGCCTGCATGGGACCGGTTACCCAGGCGGGTTGTGGCGCGCTGTGCCCGGGCTTTGACCGGGGATGTTACGGCTGCTACGGCCCTATGGAGAGCCCCAATACGGAATCGCTCAGCAATCAGTTGCGCATTCTCGGCCGGAACAACGAGGAGATCACACGCGCTTTCCGCAGCTTCAATGCCTGGGCCTGGCAGTTCCGAAAGGCGAGCGAGGAGAGTGAGCGCACGTGAGCAAGCAACCGGCTAGAACGATCAAGGTTGACGTCTTGGCCCGAGTCGAGGGCGAAGGTGGTCTTTACGTCAAGCTCAAAGGCGATCAGGTTCAGGACGTAAAGCTAAAGATCTACGAGCCCCCCCGTTTCTTCGAGGCTTTTCTCCGGGGCAGGCACTTCTCTGAAGTCCCGGACATTGTGGCCCGCATCTGTGGAATTTGTCCCGTCGCGTATCAGATGAGCGCCGTGCACGCGATCGAAGACGCATTCGGCGTAAAGGTTGACGGGCAACTGCGGGCATTGCGGCGGCTCCTCTACTGCGGGGAGTGGATCGAGAGTCACACGCTCCATGTTTACATGCTCCATGCCCCCGATTTTCTTGGCTATCAGGACGCGATCCAAATGGCCAAAGACCATCCCGCCGTGGTCCAGCGCGCCCTGCAATTGAAAAAAGCCGGAAACCAGATCGTCACTTTGCTGGGTGGAAGAGAAATCCATCCCATTAATGTTCGCGTCGGAGGTTTCTACAAAGTGCCGGCGCGGAGCGAATTCGCTGCCCTGGCGGAACGCCTGAAGTGGGCGCGGGACGCAGCCCTTGAAACCGTGCGCTTTGTGGCCGGCCTGACTTTTCCGGACTTTGAGCGGGATTACGTTTTTGTCGCTCTGCGTCAGCCCGAGGGTCATCCATTCAACGAATATCCATTCAACGACGGCCACCTGGTCTCGAGCGGCGAACTGGATATCCCCATCGGCGAGTACGAGGCTAACTTCGCTGAGGAACATGTTCAACACTCCAATGCCCTGCACTCCGTGCTCAAGCCGCACGGCGTGTATTTTGTTGGACCGTTGGCTCGCTACAGCCTGAACTTTGACCGGCTGTCCCCCCTGGCGCAGCAAGCCGCGCGCGAAGCTGGGCTCGGGCCTGTGTGCCGGAACCCTTTCAAGAGCATCATTGTCCGCAGCGTGGAAATCGTTCATGCCTGCGATGAAGCTCTGCGGATTATCGAGCAGTACGAGCGGCCGGAGAAACCAGCCATCGAGATTCATCCACGCGCCGCCACTGGTTATGGCTGCACCGAGGCGCCCCGAGGCATTTTGTATCATCGCTACCGGCTTGACGAAGAGGGTGCCGTCCTGGAGGCGAAGATCGTTCCTCCGACCTCACAAAACCAGAAAATCATCGAGCAAGATCTGGGCCAGTTTGTTCCCAAGTTCTTGAACCTCCCGGAAGCGGATCTCCGTTGGCAATGCGAGCAGGCAGTACGAAACTATGATCCGTGCATTTCGTGTGCTACCCATTGTCTTCGGGTAGAGATCGATCGGGGTTAAGTTCCGGCCTTTGTCAATTCGCACTCTGCAAGTGAACCATGGGGAATGAACCGCCTCGGAAACCGGGGAGTCTGGTGATCGGAATTGGCAATGCCTATCGCAGCGATGATGCTGCCGGCCTGATTGCGGCTCGACGACTCAGGAAGCAAATGTCTGAGTGCGGTTCGGTCATTGAGCACACGGGGGACGGCGCCGCCCTGATGGAATTATGGAAGGACGCTGATTCAGTCGTTGTGATTGACGCGGTGCTCTCCGGCGCCGCGCCGGGAACCGTAAGCCGCTTCGATGCCGCTCTCCGTCCGCTGCCCGCATCAATGTTTCGAGATTCGACTCACGCCTTCGGCCTCGCGGAGGCAGTCGAACTGAGCCGCGCTTTGAAACAGTTGCCACGTCGATTGATCGTCTACGGGGTCGAAGCGAAAAACTTCGAGGCCGGGACCAATCTTTCCCCAGCGATCGAATTCGCCCTGCCGACCGTCGTGGAGCGTGTGCTGCAAGAACTCTCGCAGAATGTCCTTCCTGCAAAGACGTGATCTTTTCTCGATTGCCGCTACAGGCCCCGTTTTTTCTTTAGCCCGGTCCTGTAGCCGAAATCACCTTCAACTGTGCTCCAGATCACTTCATCTTCCACGATCAAGTAGTACAGTATTAAGCCACCGTTTATCGACGCATGAAGGAGGCCCTCATGTCAGCGGTTGCAGAGTCATGCAATCAGCAGCCGGGTATTGGATTCAAACAGGTTTTGATTGCGACCGACTTCTCGGATGCTTCCGAGCGAGCATTCGACTATGCTGTTGCCATGGCACGCCGGTATGGTTCTGCGCTCTCTGTAGTGCACGCCCTTGCGCCGGATCCGCGTGAGCCGATCCCGATATACCCGCTGCCCCGGGAACTCGACCGCGACCGGCTTGAAGCCGAACAGCAGATGAAACAGCTTGGCGAGAAAGCGGGGATTGCCGATCTCAACCTTCACCTGGTGCTGGAACAAGGTCCAGTTTGGGACGTTCTTGCTGCGGTGATTCAACGGGAGAATGTTGATCTGCTGGTGCTGGGTACCCGCGGGCGGGGCGGCCTGAAGAAGCTCGCGCTCGGGTCGGTTGCGGAAGAGGTCTTGCGCCTGGCTCCGTGCCCGGCACTCACAGTTGGTCCGAATGTTCCTCTTGCGGGAGCTGACACGACCGAGTTCAAGCGCATCCTTTTCGCAACCGATTTCGGACCGGCTTCCGACAAAGCTTTCCCGTATGCCCTGTCCCTGGCAGAAGACTATCGGGCGAAGCTTGTGCTTCTACACATGGTGCCACCGATGGCGATTCCCGATCTCGGCCCGACAGCTTACGTTCCGGCGGCGTACGGTGCTGAGGAGGTGATGAAGTGGGAGGAGACGGCACGAGAAGAGAGCGCAAAGAAGTTGCGGGAATTGCTTCCAGCCAACACGAAGCTGGCATCGGAGCCGGAATATGAAGTCGCAACGGATTTCCTGCCAGAAGGGATCCTGGGCGTGGCGGCGGCACACAGCATTGAGTTGATCGTCATGGGTGCTAACCGAACGCAATCCCCACGGGTGGTCGCGCATATGCCGTGGGCACTAACCCACGAGGTTATAGGTCATGCCAAGTGTCCAGTTTTGACGGTCACCAACTGAGGGATAGCCTCGAGGAGGTCAGGCCATGTCACATGAAACTCGCGACATTCTTGAAATCCTGCGGTTCGAATTGAAATTCCTGGAAGACGGCGGGTATGCTCGCTTGCCCTTTGCGCCATGGCGCGCTGGGTACATTTTTGAAGACTCTCCGAGCTGCCTGAACTTCAAGGATTACGCCCGGCCGCATCCCTGCAACAAATGCCTGCTGACGCAGTTTGTTCCCGCGGAATTCCACGAGCAAGAAGTGCCGTGCCGATTCATTCCGCTGAACGACAAGGGTCAGACGGTCGACTCCCTCTACCGTACCGGCACACAAAGAGAGATAGAAGAGGCCCTTCGCGACTGGCTGCGCGGGGAGATCCGCCGGATCGAAGGGGAACCAAAACAAGCGTGTGCCGACTAGTTGCGTTCTGGAATAGCGCAAACCCGGAACAGAAAGTCCCGGTCGTCAGGAGTTGACCATTCTTTCCAGCGCGGCTTTGTTGCGGATGACCAGGGTCGCGCCCTTCAATTGCACGATTTGTTTCCTCTTAAACTGCGAGAACAAGCGGCTGACCGTTTCACGCGTCGTGCCAATGATTTCGGCGATTTCCTCATGCGTCAGCGTCAGCTTCACCTGCAGGGGATCGCCATTGCCCCCTGTATTGCACCATCCCAGCAGTAATTGTGCGAATCTCGCTGAAGGGGAGTTGGTGAGTCCCAGGGTGCGGATCCCTTCATACGCCGTGTAGTAATTGCGGCTTAACTGCTCCGCCACTCGCAGCGCCACTTCTCCATATTCGCGCAAGAAGTGCAGCAAGGCATCCCGGGTAATGAAATTTGCCTGGCCGGGCTCGATCATCTCGGCGGTCACTTCGTAAGGACGATTGGAAATCGTGGCGCTGAGCCCAAGAACATCTCCCGCTTCCGAGATCTTGGTGATGATGGTTTTGCCCCCAGGCGATGACGTTGAAAGCTTCGCTTTCCCCGTGCAAAGCACAAATACTCCGCGGGGCTGCTGTCCCTCAATAAACAGCATCGCGGATTTTGGGTAAACCGCGGTGGATCGGATCTCATTCAACCTATGCACCGCGGCCACCGGCAGATTGCAGAACAAACGTTCCTCCCGCGCCGAGCAGGCGAGGCAGTCGTCGAGGATGTTCAGCCCGTAGGGAGCGCGCATTCGGCACAGCTATCCGTGCAAATTGTATCACCGAACGTGATCAGGATCACGAAAAGCCGTGACTTCACGCATGGTTTGCCAAGCGCTTGCGAGAAACAATATAAACGCACGGCAGTCTAGGGAAGCTGTGCGGATGGAGGTCTGACTTTCTTACTGAGGCTTGATAACCGCGTAACTTTGAAATGCGGGGATGATAAGGGAAGGTGACAACACCATGGAAGAAGTACATCCATTTCGAGTAGTTGCGTGGTGGGCCTCTGGCCAGACTGGCATTGCCAAGTCCGGCTCCGCTCCCAATGCGATTCATTTCACTTCGCCGCCTGCCTTTGGCGGTTTGGAAGGCAGGTGGACGCCTGAGGATTTGCTGCTCTGCGCCGTCGCCAGTTGCCTTACGACCACTTTTCGGGCAGTCGCCGAACACTCCAAGTTTGAGTACACCGACCTGCAGGTGGAAGTGGAAGGCGCGATCGGCAAGGCTGACACCGGCTACAGCTTCGGCGAAGTGCTCATTCGCGCAAGTCTGACGATTCCGCAAGAAGAGGAACGGGCACGGGCCCTCAAGCTCTTACACAAGGCCAAGGGGATATGCCTTGTGTCTCGCGTGCTCTCGCTTGAACAGCGCTTTGAAGCACACGTGCAGGTGAGTGAACCACGCGTGGAAGTTAGCCAGGCTTTGCCAGTTTCTCACAAAGAATGCAGATGAAACCCGCAAGCGCGGTGGTTGTCGCGCTTGCCGGAGCTGCGGCATGGCCTGGCCGTCACCGGGAAAGGTGACAGCCCCCAAGCATGCGGTCACCTTCTCCAGCGGAAACGTTTCTCTGGATGTGTCTTGTGCGCCCAGTGGAAGCGGGTAAGCGGATCGTCCTCAAGAACATCTTGTTTGCCACCGGCTTTTCACCCTGCTCGAATGCGGCGCTGCACTTACGGTTCGCGGTTGAGAAGCGTCGCGCTGCCCTTTGCTCTGGGGGCTTGAAGAAAATCTGAGCAACTTCCGATAATCTGTCGTGGACGTGGCGCTTCTCGCCGTGGCACGATTGAGGTGAGGAACGTTTATGAGTTCACCCGAGGCTGGTCTGGTGGGTCGACCGCTGAATGAAGAGAACCAGACAGCGCCAGAGAAATACGGATTGGACGCAATGTTCGCTCCCAGCGCCGTAGCGGTCATCGGCGCGACCAGCGATCACGGCACCGTAGGCCGAGCCGTTATCGAGAACCTGCTGCACGGCAAGTTTCAAGGAAAAGTGTATGCCGTCAACGCGCAGCATCCCGAAGTGCTGGGGCTCAAATCCTACGCGAGCATTCGCGACATCCCCGGACCCGTGGACTTGGCTGTAGTTGCCACCCCGGCAGCGACCGTCCCGCATCTCATTGGTGAGTGCGTGGATGCCGGCGCCAGGTCCGCGGTTGTGATTTCCGCTGGATTCAGGGAATGTGGTGCGGAAGGCTTGGCGCTCGAACAGCAGATTCAAGAGCAATTGCGGCGCAGTTCCATGTGCTTGATTGGCCCAAACTGCCTGGGCATTATGAACCCGGCGATTGGGTTGAATGCCACTTTCGCCAAAGCTGCGCCCAAGGCGGGCAACGTCGCGCTCCTCAGTCAAAGTGGAGCGCTTTTGACCGCGATCCTCGACTGGAGCGCCCGCGAACAAGTCGGTTTCAGCGCCATCGTTTCTACCGGCTCGATGCTGGATGTTGGCTGGGGCGATCTGATCTACTACTTTGGCGACGACCCGCACACCAAGAGCATCCTGATCTACATGGAATCCGTGGGAGACGCGCGCTCGTTTTTGTCCGCAGCCCGTGAAGTCGCACTGACCAAGCCGATCATCGTAATCAAAGCCGGCCGCTCGGAAGCGGCGTCGCGCGCTGCCGCATCGCACACCGGCGCGCTCACCGGCAGCGACGAAGTGTTGGACGCAGCCTTCCGCCGCTCCGGAGTCTTGCGGGTACACAATATCGAGGACCTTTTCTACATGGCGGAAGCGCTCAGCAGGCAACCCCGCCCCAAGGGTCCGCGGCTTACCATCCTGACCAATGCCGGCGGACCTGGGGTCTTGGCCACCGACTCGCTGGTGGCCAATGGTGGAGAACTGGCCGAGCTTTCCCCAGAGAGCCTGCGGCGCCTGGATGAGTTCCTCCCTGCCCACTGGAGTCATAACAATCCCATTGATGTTCTCGGCGATGCCGATCCTGAACGCTATGCGCGCGCCCTCGAAATTGCTTCGCAAGACCCGAACAGCGATGGTCTGCTCGTTATCCTGGCGCCCCAAGGAATGGCCGATCCTGCCGAGGTTGCGGAACGTTTGAAGCCTTACGCCAAACAATCTGGCAAACCCGTGCTCGCCAGCTGGATGGGAGGAAACAGCGTTGCCGCCGGCGAAGCTGCCCTGAATTCAGCGGGCATTCCGACGTTCCCGTATCCCGACGCGGCCGCGCGGGCTTTCACGTACATGTGGCGATACACGTACAACCTTCGGGGACTCTATGAAACTCCTGCACTCGCTGAACCCTCCGCGGAGAACGCAACCCGCAACCAGGTTGAGCAAATCATTCAGAATGCGCGAAGCCACGGCCGCGTTCTGCTCAGCGAGTTGGAGTCGAAGCAGTTGTTGTCGCTTTACGGCATCCCCACGGTGGAAACGCGCGCTGCGGCCAGCGAGGACGAAGCGGCCACACTGGCTTCGGAACTTGGCTTTCCGGTGGTGCTGAAAGTCATCTCCGAAACCATCACGCACAAGTCGGATGTTGGCGGAGTCAAACTGAACCTGCAAGATGAAGCGGCGGTCCGCTCTGCCTATCGCGCCATCGAGTCTTCCGTGGTGGAGAAAGTTGGCCCCGGCCAATTCTCTGGCGTCACCGTGCAGCCGATGGTGGAACTAGATGGCTACGAATTGATCCTCGGCAGCAGCGTGGACCCGCAGTTTGGGCCAGTCGTCCTGTTCGGTTCCGGCGGCCAACTGGTCGAAGTGTATCGTGACCGCGCCCTGGCGCTTCCCCCGCTGAACACGACGCTGGCGCAAAGAATGATGGAGCAAACACGAATCTTCACCGCCCTCCAGGGAGTCCGCGGACGCAAGCCGGTCAACATGGCGGCCCTCGAGAACCTGCTGGTCCGCTTCAGTCAGCTCGTGCTCGAACAGCGCTGGATTGCGGAAATTGACATCAATCCCCTGCTGGCTTCATCCGAGCGCATGCTGGCCCTCGACGCCCGAATCGTGTTGCACGGGCCCGCCGTAACTCTCGACCAGTTGCCCAAGCCCGCCATCCGTCCCTATCCGTTGCAGTATGTTTCAACCTGGACCATGAAGAATGGAGATCGGGTCGCCATCCGCCCCATTCGCCCCGAAGACGAACCGCTGATGGTTAAGTTTCACGAGACGCTCTCCGATCGCAGCGTCTATTTGCGCTACTTCTGCTCCCTCAGCCTGAGCCGGCGAGTGGCGCATGAACGGCTGTTGCGCATCTGTTTCGGCGATTACGACCGCGAAATGGCGCTGGTCGCCGAGCGCACCGATCCCGCCACGGGAGAGCGCCGGATCATCGCCGTTGGGCGTATGAACAAGCTTCACGCCAGGAATGAAGCCGAAGTCGCGGTGCTGATTTCAGATCGGTATCAAAAGCTGGGCCTTGGCTATGAATTACTCAGCCGCGTCATCCAGATTGCCCGGGACGAAAAGTTAAGCCGGGTGTCCGCGGAACTGTTGCCTGACAACGTAGCGATGGAGGCCATCATGCGGCGTCTTGGCTTTCGTGTTCGCACGGGTGAAGATCCAATTTCGCTCCAGGTCTTCCTGGACCTCTGAATACTATCTGCGCCACCTGAATTAATCGATTTTGGGATTCCGGTTCCTGAAGCGCTAGAACAAATGCATAACCTGGCGACTCTTGCCCGTCAGTAGCTATTCTTTCGCGCGTCTGACGGCTTGCCAGCCCATGCGCAGTAAGTCCGGTAATACCGCGACATCCAGAGTCTCAAGATGCGCCAGTACCCAGGGATGAGGACGGTGATGGTCGGTCGTATAATAGGTCTCCGGACTGGTCGCTATCATGTCATCCCGCTGGTCAAAGGTTGTGCGGACCAGGATCGAATTGAGATCCTGGCGGAGACATAAAAACACTTTTCCGTGGGTTCGAAAGGCCGGAAAACGATACGACGATCCTTCCGTCACCTGAGGAAGGGAAAGAGCGGTCCGGCGTACTAATTCAAAGGTGACCCGGGCGCGTGAGGTCTTTGGCATACGAAAATTGTAGGAAGGCTGCATGGAAAACGTCAATCAGCAAGTCGGGCCGGCTGTGCTGAAAAAGGAAGAGAAATGAGTATCTGGGTGGGGAGATCGCTCTTCTTATCGGCTGGTAGCTTCGAGGGGAAACTGCTGCTTTGACGGAAGGCGTAGAAACGAGATCCAACTCTGCCATTGTCATCCCGGCCCTGAGCGCAGCCGAAGGGGAGGAACCTGCATTCCGCGGCGGCTGCAAGTCCTTCCCTTCTTTCGGAATGTCAACCACCGCCGAGACTTGCACCTCTCTTCGTTTTCCTTTGGTGATCCCGGTCACACTTCGACGTGAGCCATGTTCCCGACAATTCCGCTTCTTTCCGGCATTCTATATATGACCGTTCCCTCAGAGCGGCCGGGTCGGAATCATAGAAGTTCAGGAAGGGATTTTCATGAAGCGAAAGTTCAAGACCATGGATGGCAACGAGGCCGTCGCACATGTCGCCTACCGCCTCAATGAAGTCATCGCCATTTATCCCATCACGCCATCGTCCAACATGGGCGAATGGGCCGACGAATGGGCGTCGGAAGGTGTGCCCAACATCTGGGGCACCGTGCCCCACGTGATCGAAATGCAAAGCGAAGGCGGCGCCGCCGGAGCGGTTCATGGAGCGCTTCAGACCGGAGCCCTGTCGACCACCTTCACGGCGTCGCAAGGCCTGCTGCTCATGATCCCCAACATGAACAAGATCGCAGGCGAACTTACGCCCACCGCTTTTCACGTCAGCGCGCGCACGGTTGCAACCCACGCCCTCTCGATTTTCGGCGACCACTCGGATGTGATGTTATGCAGAACCACGGGATTCGCCATGCTCTCGTCGAACTCCGTCCAGGAAGCGCTGGACTTGGCGTTCATCGCGCATGCCGCCACTCTCGAAACCCGTATCCCCTTCTTGCATTTTTTCGACGGCTTCCGCACTTCGCATGAAGTCAACAAGATCGAGTTGCTGACCGAAGACGACATGCGCGCCCTCATCAACATGGATCGTGTCATCGAGCACAGGCAGCGAGCGCTTTCTCCCGACCATCCCGTGTTGCGCGGTACCGCGCAAAATCCCAACGTCTTCTTCCAGGCGCGTGAAGCCGGCAGTCCTTACTACGAGGCCGCCCCGGATAAGGTCCAGGCGGTCATGGACAAGTTTTCCCAGGTCGTTGGGCGTTCCTATCACCTGTTCGATTACGTGGGCGCGCCCGATGCCGAGCGCGTGATTGTCATGATGGGTTCCGGAGCGGAAACCGCTCATGAGACGGTGGACTATCTGAACCAGAAGGGCGAAAAAGTTGGCTTGCTGAAAGTCCGCCTCTATCGCCCGTTCTCCGTCAAGCGATTCCTCGAATCGCTTCCCCCAACCGTGCGCAAGATTGCTGTCCTCGATCGTACCAAGGAAGCCGGCGCCGGCAGAGAGCCGCTCTATCTTGACGTCGTGAACGCCATTCAGGAAGGAATCAAGCTGGGCTATGGAACCCTGAAGGCCGCGCCCGAAACCATCGGCGGACGTTACGGTCTCTCCTCAAAAGAATTCACGCCCGCCATGGTCAAAGCCGTTTATGACAACCTCGCGAAGCCCAGTCCCAGGATCAAAGATCACTTCACCGTCGGCATTCAAGACAACGTCAGCCATACGAGTCTGGATTACGATGCCGATTTTTCCATCGAGCCCGAGAATGTGGTGCGCGCTATGTTCTACGGCCTGGGCGCGGATGGCACGGTTGGCGCGAACAAGAACTCCATCAAGATCATCGGCGAAAACACCGGCAACTACGCGCAGGGCTACTTCGTTTACGACTCCAAGAAGTCGGGCGCGATGACGGTTTCGCACCTGCGTTTCGGGCCGCAGCCCATCCGCTCCAGCTACCTGATTTCGAAGGCTAACTTCGTGGCCTGCCATCAGTGGATTTTCCTCGAACGCTATGACATGCTCAGCGCTCTGGTTCCGGGCGGCGTTTTCCTGCTCAATAGTCCTTTTAATAAGGACCGGGTCTGGGACCAACTGCCGCGCGAAGTCCAGACGCAATTGATCGCCAAGAAGGCCCGATTCTTTATCATTGACGCCTATCAGGTGGCGCGCGACACCGGCATGGGCTCGCGCATGAACACCATTCTCCAGACCTGCTTCTTCGCCATCTCCAAGGTTCTGCCTCGCGATGAGGCCATTGAAGCTATCCGCCAGTCCATCCACGACACTTACGGCAAGAAAGGTGACGAGGTCGTACAACAAAACCTGCGCGCCGTGGATGAAACCCTATCCCACATGTTCGAAGTCGGCGTGCCCGAGAAAGTCACCAGCAAAATCGAACTGCCCCCCGCGTTCTCTCCGCAGGCGCCCCAGTTTGAGCGCGAGGTGCTCGGTGTAATTTACGCCGGCCACGGCGATGAGATCCCGGTGAGCGCGTTCCCAGTGGATGGAACCTTCCCTACCGGCACCGCGAAATGGGAAAAGCGCAATATCGCGCTCGAGATTCCTGAGTGGGATACGAAGATCTGTATTCAGTGCGGCAAGTGCGCGATGGTCTGCCCACACGCAGTGCTCCGCATCAAGGTCTACGACTCGAAGCATCTGGAGGGCGCGCCCGCGACCTTCAAGTCAACCGAGGTGCGCGACAAGGATAAAGACTGGCTGGGCAAGAAGTACAGCCTCCAGGTTGCGCCCGAAGACTGCACCGGATGCGGCATCTGCGTTGATATCTGTCCCGTGAAGAACAAGAGCGAGACTCGCCTGAAGGCGATCAACATGGTGGCGCAACCGCCGCTGCGCCAGTCGGAGCGCGAAAACTGGGAGTTCTTCCTCAAGATTCCAGAGCTTGACCGCCGCAAGATCAAAGTCACGACCATCCGCCAGCAACAGGTGCAGGAGCCGTTGTTTGAATTTTCCGGCGCTTGTTCCGGATGCGGCGAGACGCCATATCTGAAGCTCGTTTCCCAGCTCTTTGGCGATCGGACCGTGATCGCCAATGCGACCGGTTGCTCTTCGATCTACGGCGGGAACCTGCCGACCACGCCTTGGGCTAAGAATGCCGACGGCCGCGGACCGGCTTGGTCGAATTCTCTGTTTGAAGACAACGCCGAGTTCGGCCTGGGTTACAGGCTCTCCATCGACAAGCAGGCCGAATTCGCGCGCGAGTTGGTGCGTCGTCTGTCTGGGGCAATCGGAGAAGAGCTCGCTACCGCTTTGCTGGAGCGTCCGCAGAAAGACGAGGCGGACATTTTCGAGCAGCGGCAGCGGGTTGAACTGCTGAAGGAAAAGCTGAAAGACCTGAACTCCCCGGAAGCGAAGCAGCTGCTGGCTCTCGCGGACATGCTGGTAAAGAAAAGCGTTTGGATCGTGGGCGGCGACGGCTGGGCTTATGACATTGGCTACGGCGGCCTCGATCATGTTATCGCCAGCGGCCGCAACGTGAACCTGTTGGTGCTCGACACCGAAGTCTATTCGAACACTGGCGGCCAGGCATCGAAATCCACGCCGCGTGGAGCAGTCGCCAAGTTCGCGGCGGGAGGCAAACCGGGGAAAAAGAAAGACCTCGGGATGATGGCCATGAGTTACGGGAATGTCTATGTGGCCAGCGTTGCCATGGGCGCCAAGGACGAACACACGCTCAAGGCGTTCCTGGAAGCGGAAGCCTACGACGGCCCCAGCCTCATCATTGCCTACTCCCACTGCATTGCGCACGGCATCGACATGACGACGGCAATGTCAGACCAGAAAGTTGCGGTTGACTCGGGTCAGTGGCTACTCTATCGCTACAATCCGGAGCGTACGCTCGCCGGTGAAAATCCGTTGCTGCTCGATTCCCGCGCGCCCACGCGCCAGGTCCGGGACTTCCTGCAACAGCAGACGCGCTTCAAGATGCTGCTCAAGAGCAACCCTGAACACGCCAAGCTGCTCTGGCAGGAGGCGCAGCAGGATGCCGAGACGCGCTATCGCCTCTACGAGTATCTGGCGCAGCGCAAATCAGACCAAGCCGGGGCTCAGGCGGAGAAGCCTCACGACCCGTCCGTGCCGGTGCAAACTGGAAAGTAGCCGCTCAAACTGAATAGCAGCTCACACTACGAAGGGGAAACATCATGGACCTAACCACAAAATATCTCGGCATGACGTTGCGCACGCCGCTGGTCGTCTCCGCATCCCCGCTTTCGCAGGAAATCGCCGGCATCCGTAGCCTCGAAGATGCCGGCGCCTCGGCCGTCGTGCTCTACTCCCTGTTCGAGGAGCAACTCCACCAGGAGGCCCTCGATCTTGAACTCCATCTCAACGCCGGCACCGAGAGCTTTGCCGAGTCGCTTACTTACTTTCCCCGGTCCAGCGAGTTCCACACCGGACCCGAGGGCTACCTCGATCACATTCGCAAAGCCAAGGACGCGGTGGACATTCCGATTATCGCCAGCCTCAACGGTGCGACCCTGGGCGGCTGGACCAAGTTCGCCAAGCAGATCGAGCAAGCCGGAGCCGACGCCATCGAGTGCAATCTTTACTTCATTCCGACAAACATGGAAGTCCCCGGTCCCGAGGTGGAGAAGATCTATACCGACATTATCCGCGAAGTAAAGACTGCGGTTCACATCCCGGTGGCCGCCAAGCTCAGTCCGTTTTTCAGCAATTTGGCCCACACGGCAAAGCGGCTGGACCAGATGGGCACAGACGGCCTGGTGCTGTTCAACCGCTTCTACCAGCCCGATATTGACCTGGAAGAATTGGAAATTAAACCCAAAGTGCTTCTCAGCAGTCCGCAGGCGTTACGCTTGCCCCTGACCTGGATCGGCATTCTTTATGGCCGCATGCGGGCGAGCCTGGCGGCGACCAGTGGTGTGCATGAGCCCGAAGACGTAATCAAGCTGCTCATGGTCGGCGCCGATGTGACGATGCTGTGCTCCGCTCTGTTGCTCCACGGAATCGGGCATCTTACTCATGTGGAACAAGGCGTTCGGAACTGGATGGAAGAACACGAGTATGAATCTGTACACCAGATGCAAGGCAGCATGAGCCAGCTCCGCTGCCCCGATCCGGGAGCCTTCGAGCGCGCCCAATACATGCGAGCCGTCAAGGGCCTGCAGCACGTGCTCGGAACCGCCTGAGAGGCATGGAGGATCTTAAGCGCCGAATAGACCCTGAAGACGCGGCCAATCGGTCATGAACATGCCAGAAGTCGGCGGCTCGGGGACATTGCGCTTGATTTTGAGTGGCGCAGCGCCGGGGTCCCCAGCACGCCCGCTTTTGGCGTGATGGGGTGGAGCGCTTTAGCGCTGCGATAACTGGCTTATTTTCAGCGCCGGCTTCACAGTCTGCGGAAATATTCTGTGTGCATGAAAAGATACGGGTGTTTCCACAGGGCGATTTGATATGTACGTAGTATGCGTGGAAACGACGAGCAGCAAGGAGCGGTGTTCAGTTATCTCAACCCGGAAGAGCGGATACCGGCGGATCATCCGTTGCGGCGGATTCGCGCCATGATGGATCGGGCGCTGCAGGACTTATGGGCGCATTTCCAGGCGCTGTACGCGCGGCGGGGGCGTCCGTCGATTCCTCCGGAGAAGCTGTTGCGGGCGCTCTTGCTGCAGGTTCTGTATTCCCTGCGCAGCGAGCGCCAGCTGATGGAGCAGATGAACTACAACCTGTTGTACCGCTGGTTCGTGGGCTTGAACCCGGACGATGAGGTTTGGGATGTGACGGTGTTCACCAAGAACCGGGAGCGGATGATGCAAGGCGAAGTTTCCGAACGCTTGCTGGGCGCGGTGTTGGAGCAGGCACGCGCACACGGTCTGCTGAGCGAAGAACACTTCACGGTGGATGGGACGTTGATCGAGGCGTGGGCGAGTCGACGGAGTTTTGTGCCCAAGCTTCCGCCGCCGGCGGCGGGCACGGGCGCGGGCGGCAAGAAGTTGCTGCGCGACACGCACGTTTCGACGACCGACCCGGACGCGCGGCTGTATAAGAAGAGCACGGCGGGTGAGGCCAAGCCGAGTTATCTGGGGCATGGGGTGATCGAGAACCGCAAGGGGCTGGTGGTGGCGGCCCGCGCCACGCCGTCGAGCACGACGGCGGAGCGGGAAGCGGCGCTGCAGATGCTGGACGCCATGGGCCGCAGCGCAGAACGAGTGAACGCGCAAACGCCCGTCATCACGCTGGGAGCGGACACGCTGTATCAGGAGGAAAAGTTTATCGCGGAGTTGCGGCGGCGCAACATTACGCCTCACGTGGCCGAGTATGAACCGAATCCGCACTGGCCGAACTGGCTGACCGAAGCGGAGCGGAGCGATCCCGGCTTTGCCATCAGCCAGAAGAAACGCAAGCGCATCGAGAACGTGTTTGGCTGGGGCAAGCTGCACAGCATTCTGCGGAAAGTGAAACTGCGCGGCGCGCGGAAAGTGGATTGGTTTTTCCGTTTCGTGGCGACCGCGGCCAACTTGGTGCGGATGGCGAAACTGATTCCCGCGGTGTAAGCGCGGGGAGAAGTGTGTTTCGAGGAGGCAAAATGGCCGGGCGAGATAGCCCGGGAGAAGTCAAAAACACGATCCGCAGCGAAAAATGAACGTTCGAAAAGCCGCGCAAATAAAATCAGCGACTTTTTCCGCAGACTGTTCAGCCGCTGCGGTGAGACTGCGGCGAAAAGAATGCTTTCCCCGCCCTGCTGGGTATTCCGTTTTGCGGACTGCTACGGCGTTTCCGGGTTCCAAACTCCAAAAGCAAAAGCTTCACATTTTTGTCTCCCTGCGCCCTCCTCCATGCGGCCGTCGCCCTGGTCGCGTGGCAAGTCGTAAAAGCTCGATGTGACACGCCTCACTATGCCTGGTGCTTGAGATCACCGCCGCAAGCGCGGCCAGGTTTTCTAATGGGAAGTGACGGAGTGTGCAGCGGCGGTAGTGACAGGAATTTCGCGCTGCGAGCAAGTCCGTACGGAGGGTAAGGACGTATGAACGGCGTGGACAAGATGAAAAGAAGGATGTCTTGGGGACCTGATTACAAGAAAAGGTTACGAACGGCAGACGAAGCGCTGGAGTGTGTGCAGTCCGGAATGCGGGTTTATATTCAGCCGGGTTGCGCCGAGCCTGAGACTCTGGTCGAGGCGCTGATGCGTCGCGGTCCCTTTGTGCAGGACGTGGAAATCGTGCACATGATGACCATGGGAACCGCCCCCTACGTGGCTCCGGAGATGGCCGGGCATTTCCGCCATAACGCGGTGTTTATCGGCGCCAATGTGCGCGCGGCCATCAACGAAGGCCGCGCCGACTACACCCCGATCTACCTGAGTGAAATTGAGGGACTGTTCGAGAGCGGCGCCATGCCCATCGACGTGGCCTTGCTGGAACTCTCTCCTCCCGATCCGCACGGCTTCTGCAGCTTCGGTGTGGGTGTGGATACGTCGCTCACCGCCGCCAGATGTGCCTGCCACGTGGTGGCGCAGATCAACGATCAAATGCCGCGCACCTACGGAGACAGTTTTATCCACGTGACGCAGTTGGACGCGATTGTGGATTCCTCCCGGCCTCTGTGCGCCATAAAGGAACCGCAAATCACCGACATGCACAAGGCCATCGCCCGCAACGTCGCAGGTTTGATTGAAGACGGGGCCGTGCTGCAAACCGGCATCGGCGGAATCCCGGATGCGGTGCTGCCGTTTCTCATGGATCGCAAGGACCTTGCGGTTCACAGCGAACTGGTTTCCGACGGCGTCATTCCTTTGATCGAAGCGGGCGTACTCACGGGCGAGCTCAAGAACTTCAAGCCCCGGAAGATCATCCTGGGATTTGCTCTGGGCACGAAAAAGCTGTTCGACTTCCTGGACAACAATCCCATCTTCGAGTTCCACCCCACCTCCTACACCAACGATACCCAATTCATTGCCCGTAACGACAACATGGTGGCGATCAACTCCGCTCTGCAGGTCGACCTCACCGGTCAGGTCTGCTCCGATTCGATCGGAAACCAGTTCTACAGTGGCATTGGCGGGCAGGTGGACTTCATTCGCGGAGCCTCGCGCTCCAAGGGTGGCAAACCGATTATTGCCATCTCCTCGACCGCCAAGAATGGCGCGATCTCGCGGATTGTGCCCATGCTCAGCCCCGGCGCGGGAGTGGTCACTTCGCGCGGGCTGGTCCGTTATGTGGTGACCGAATACGGAGTAGCGTATCTGCACGGCAAGACCATCCGGCAACGGGCGCAGGCGCTGATCGACATTGCGCATCCCAAGTTTCGGGAAGAACTTTATGAATACTGCGAGAAAACCAAGTGGCTACAACGGCATTTAGCTGGGGAAACAGTGGTGGCAAAGTGAACCGCAACGAGGGGAACCATGGCAGGCCAAGCGCGCGGTAAGGTCACGGTCGATGTCGAAGAATGCAAAGGATGCGGGCTGTGCGTCGAGTCCTGCCCGCCTGATTGCCTGGAACTGGCGCCGGAGTTGAATGCTTACGGGGTTCATCCGGCGCGCTATACCGGGCAGGACTGCACGGGATGTGGAATCTGCTTTTATTGTTGCCCGGAACCGGGCGCGATTACCGTCTACCGCCTGAAGGCAAAAGCAAAGGCGTTGGCGCCGGCGACAGCGCAAGGAGTCGAACATGCGACAGCTCTGTAAAGGCAACGTGGCCGTGGTGAAGGGCGCGATCCTCGCCGGGTGCCGCGCCTACTACGGATATCCGATTACTCCAGCCAGCGAAATCGCCGAGGCTGCCGCCCTCTACTTCCCGCAGGTCGGCGGAACATTTATTCAAGCGGAGAGCGAAGTCGCCGCCATCAACATGGTGTATGGAGCAGCCGCCGCTGGCGTCCGCGCCATGAGTGGATCCTCTGGGCCCGGCCTCAGCCTGATGCAGGAAGGCATGTCTTATCTCAGCCGGCTCGGAACTGCCCTGCGTGATCGTGGATGTAATGCGCGGCGGACCGGGACTGGGCAACATCGCCCCGGAGCAAAGCGACTACTTCGCCATGGTGAAAGGCGGCGGCCATGGCAACTACCGCAATATCGTGCTGGCTCCCGCATCGGTGCAGGAGATGGCCGAATTCACCATGTTGGCATTCGAGCTCGCCGACAAGTACCGCAATCCGGCGGTCGTGCTGACCGACGGCTTCGTCGGCCAAATGATGGAGCCCCTCGAGCTTGAAGATCGTGAGATTCAGCCCCCCGAAAAGCCGTGGGCGGTAAAGGGAACGCCAGAGACGCGCGCCAACCTGCTCAGTTCCATTTATCTCGAAACCGATGAATTGGAAGAACACCAGCGCAAAATGGAAGCCAAGTATATCCGCGCGCAGGAAGCCGAGCCGCGCTGCGAGCTCTGCCACGCTGACGGCGCCGAGGTCTTGCTGGTCGGGTACGGTATTGTGTCCAGGGTTTTGCTTTCCACGGTCGAAGCGCTGCGCAAGCAAGGCGTGAAAGCCGGGCTGTTCCGCCCCATCACTCTGTGGCCCTATCCTTCGAAGGCGCTGGTGGAAGCGGCGGCGAAGGTGCAAAAGGTCCTGGTCGTCGAATTGAGCAACGGACAAATGGTGGAAGATGTGCGCCTGGCGCTGAACGGCAAGGTGCCGGTGGAGTTCTACGGCCGGGTAGGCGGCAACGTGCCCTCGGTCGCGGAGTTGCAGGAACAAGTGTTGTCACGCATGGCCGTAGCGGTCTGAGACCGGTTCCGCCGAGGATCTGGTCCGAAGAGGACAACGAAAATGGCAAACGAAAGCGTGATCGGCATAATGGATCCCGAAGTTAAACCCGAGGTTAAGTCCGAGGTTAAGTCCGAAGTTAAGTTAGAAGTTAAGTCCGAAGCCGGCCCCGAAGTTAACCCCAAAGTGAACAGCGACGCATACGAACTGGTCCACTCCAAGTCGCCGGTGTTCTATGACCTGTACGATCGCAAGTCCGAGCTGAAGCACCAGACCCACTACTGTCCCGGCTGCGGGCACGGCGTCGTGCACAAGCTGATTGCCGAAGCCTTGCAGGAACTTGGGCTGCAAGACAAGACCATTTTCGTGAGTCCGGTCGGCTGTTCGGTCTTCGCTTACTACTATTTTGACGTCGGCAATGTGCAGGCCGCGCACGGCCGCGCGCCCGCAGTGGCCACGGGGGTCAAACGATCCTGCCCGGATAAGATCGTCATTTCCTATCAAGGAGACGGTGACTTGGCGGCCATCGGCACCGCGGAGATCGTGCATGCCGCCAACCGGGGCGAGAAGATCGCTGTTTTTTTCGTGAACAACGGAATCTACGGAATGACCGGCGGGCAGATGGCGCCCACTACCCTGGTGGGGCAGAAAAGCACAACTTCTCCCTTCGGCCGGCGGCCGGCGAATGAAGGCTTCCCTTTCCACATGTCGGAACTTCTCGCCACCCTGGAAGCGCCGGCGTACATCGAACGTGTGTCGATTTCGGACAACAAGAACATCATGAAAGCGCGGCGGGCGATCCGTAAGGCGCTCGAGATCCAGCGCGATGGCGCGGGCTTCTCCTTTGTCGAAATCCTTTCGCCGTGTCCCACGATTTGGGGCAAAGACCCCGTGGAAGCCCGGCGCTGGGTTCTCGACAAGATGACGCCAGTCTTTCCGCTGAATGTTTTCCGCGACCGCCGGCCGGAAATTCCCGCCGGCAATGAGCCGCCGCAACGGTCGGTAGCGGATGTGCTTGAGATCGCTCCGCAAAAGGGAGCGCCCGTCTCTTCCAAGCCGAAACACGCCCATCACTTCAAAGACGTGAAGATCAAGATCGCAGGGCTCGGCGGACAGGGCGTGCTGCTGTTAGGGCAACTCCTCATCGAGATGGGCATGCGCGAAGGACTGGAGGTAAGCTGGCTGCCGTCCTATGGTCCGGAGATGCGTTCGGGCAGTGCGCACTGCCATGTGTGCTTGTCGAAAGAGCGGATCGGGTCGCCCCTGATCTCGCACCCCAACGTGCTTGTCGCCATGAATGAGTTCTCGTTGCGGAAGTTTGCCCCCGAGGTAGTAAGCGGCGGAATCATTCTTTACAACGGCGCCAGCATTCCCGCCGACTTCACTGCGCCGGAAGTGCAGGTGCTCGCGATTCCGGCCGCGGAGATCGCCGACAAACTCGGTTCGACCAAGGCAGCCAACATCGTGATGATGGGCGCGCTCCTCGAAGAAACCGAGTGTCTTGCTCCCGGAACTGCATTGAGCGTGCTCGAAGACAAGGTGAAAAAAGTCAATCTCCTGGAAATTGACCGCAAAGCGCTAACCGCCGGCCGCCTGTTCATCGATGAGCAGGCGCACGTAGGCGCGGTAAGTCAGCCCGACGGCTTCGCTTAGCATCTAAGCTGGTGGAGAGCCGGGCGTCCCCGCCCGGCTGGACGGGCGAGACGCCCGTCCCTCCACCGCACGACTTATCGCGCGATCATAGTTTTGCGGAGGCTTTGCAATGTCGACTGCCTGGACATCTCGTTACGCGCTGCGTATCAAGGGTATCACCAGTTCTAGAATTCGCGAGTTATTGAAGGTCACCCAAAGACCCGGCATGATCTCCTTCGGCGGCGGCCTGCCCGCCCCCGATGTCTTCCCTGTCCAACGCTTTGAGGAAGCCTGTCACAAGGTACTTACCGAGCAGGCAGCTTCCGCCTTGCAGTATGGGGAAACCGAGGGTTACAAGCCCCTGCGCGAACTGCTTGCGAACAACATGGCGCGCTACGGGATCAAGGCCAAGGCCGAGAACGTCTTAATCACCTCGGGCTCGCAGCAGGCGCTCGACCTGATCGGCAAGCTGTTTATCAATGCCGGGGATCGCGTCCTGGTGGAAGCGCCGACTTATCTCGGCGCGCTCCAGGCTTTCAACATTTATGGCGCGGAATATGAGTCGGTTCCGAGCGACGATAATGGCCTTCGCACCGATTTACTGGAAAAACCTCTGCGTTCGGGCCCGAAGTTCATGTATGTGCTGCCGAACTTCCAGAACCCCGCCGGAACCACATTGTCCGAGGGGCGCCGCCACGAATTGGTGCTGCTGGCGGACAAGTATGGCATTCCGATTGTCGAAGACGATCCCTACGGCCAGTTACGCTATGAAGGCGAGCACCTCCCATCGCTGGTCGTGCTCGACCGCGAAAACCTGCGCCGCGACGTTGGCTATTCCATTGGCAACGTCATTTACCTGAGCACATTCTCAAAGACGCTCGCTCCCGGGCTCCGCCTGGGATGGATCGTGGCTCCGCCCGAAGTCATCAGCAAGCTGGCGCAACTGAAGCAGGGCGCCGACCTGCATACTTCGACCTTCACTCAGTTCGTAGCCTACGAAGTCGCGCGCGATGGATTTCTCGACAAGCACGTGAAGCTGATTCGTCAGATCTATGGCGAACGCCGCGACGTAATGCTCCAGGCTTTGCAAGAGTTCTTCCCGCCCGCAGTAACCTGGACTCATCCCAAGGGTGGACTATTCCTCTGGGTAACTCTGCCCGCCGGACTCGACATGGAAGCGGTTTTCCGCTCGGCGCTGGAGCAGAATGTGGCCTTCGTGCCCGGCGATTCCTTCTATGCCAACGATCCGCAAGAAGGCAGCCGTCACATGCGCTTGAATTTTTCCAACGCCACTCCCGAGCAAATAAGAGAAGGCATAAGACGTTTGGCCGCAGCCGTGAAAAGCCATCTAACGGGCACGACGGTGCGATCAGAACTACCGCTCGGGGTGTAGAAGCTGGCTGGCTCGGCGCAAGTGCAACCATCGGTCAAGCCGCTGCATCGCATTCTCAGAACGTCTAGGGAGGTCTCCGTGAGACGATTCGTTTCTGCCTTTTCAGTCATAGCAATTCTCTTAGCCGTCGCCGGCTGCGGGAGTACTTCACGTCAGCTTCAATCCATGGCCATCAGTCCCGCAACTGCCAGCGGCCAGGCGCAGTTCGTCGCCACTGGTCATTACAATCAAGCTCCTCTCAACATGTCACCCTTACCTGTATTGTGGGCGATTTATCCGCCCGGTGGAGAAACCGGCGCGACGATCACTCAAGGCGGTCTTGCTCAATGCGAGCCAGCGGCATCCGGCACATTTTGGGTCTTCGCGTGGGCGCCCGCGGATCCAAGTATTCCGATCGGGCAAATTGAGACTGCCAAGCAGACGGTCGTCGGCACAGCGTTTTTGACCTGTCCGTGAACCGTGCAGAACAGGAGGGGAAGTCCCCTGACTACCCCCTCGCAGTTCTTCCGAAAACTGCCCACCCCAGAAAGCCCCCGGGCGTCCCGCCCGCACCGGCAAGGGCAAAATGTCTCTCCGGCAAGGCTTTTCAAGACGTGGGGTGGCTGCCACCCTCCAGCCTTGTCATCCCTTCGGACTCGAAAGGCCTCATTTCCCGGCCAATTCCCTTCCCGGCTCGACCCGGTTGGTCCCAACCCACTTGTCCAGAAACGTCGGATCAAGCGCCAGTCGGCGGTCGATCAGGAACCACAAAAACGCCGAAGAAAAATGAGACACGCTTTGTCAATGTGCATGAACTTGCACACGAGCCAGGCATGGTTGACGCTATATCCCGTGGGTGTTGAAAAAGTCACTGTGATTAGCGGCTGAGATTGGGTGAAAGCATGTTAGAACCTGGACATGCTGTATTGGATCTCGATACTCGGGGGCCTGCTGATCATGATGGGACAACACGACCGCTCCGAAGCGCTGTTCTACTACTTTCGTCTGGAAGATCAAGTTCCTGAAAACCATCTGCTACGGCTGATCGACAAGCACATCAGTTTCGAGTTCGTGCGGCAGCAACTGAAAGACAGCTACAGCGAGACTGGGCGGCCCTCGATCGATCCCGAGCTGCTGTTGCGCATTCTGTTGATCGGCTACTTGTACGGCATCAGCAGCGAGCGCAAGTTGGTAGAGGAGTTGCGCATGCATCTGGCGTGGCGCTGGTTTACCGGCTTGGGCTTCGATCAGGAGATTCCGCATCACTCGACGTTTTCCAAGAACCGGCACGGACGGTTTCAGGAATCGAAGCTGTTCGAGCAGCTGTTCGAACAGATCGTGAAACAGTGCCTGGAAGTGGGGCTGGTGCGAGGGAACGAGTTGTCGGTCGATGGCAGTTTTGTCGAAGCCAACGCGGCCAAGGAGAGCCGCGTTCCGCGCGAGCAGTTGGCGGAAGCTGCCCGAGTGAACCATACGGTGCGTCAGTATGTGGAAGAACTGGAACAGCAGAACCCGGTGGAAGAACCGGTACATCAGCAAGACCAGGTGTCGACCACCGATCCCGATTCGACCTACGCCACCAAGGGCGGTACGCCAGCCCGTCTGGGCTACTACGACAACTATCTGGTGGACAACCACAGCTGCGTGATCGTGGGCGTGCAAGCCACCGCGGCCCGAATGAGTCAGGAAACGGTAGCCGCACAAGACATGCTCGATCGCTTCGCCCGATGGCAAGGACGAGCCCCCGATTCGGTGGCCGCCGACACGACCTATGGCAACGGGGAGTTTCTGCAGTGGTTGGCGGACCGCAACATCACTCCTTACATGCGTACCCGCGACAGTATCCACAGAAAGAGGAGTCCGTTCTTCGGCCCCGAGCGTTTCACTTATGAACCGGAACACAATCGCTATATCTGTCCTGCCGGCCAGCCGCTGAACTACGGGGGGCGAGTTTATCGGAATCGCGCTTTCAACTACATTGGGACACGCAAAAAGTGCGGCCCGTGCTCGCTCCGACCCCAATGCACCAGTGCTGCCTTCCGGGGCCTTATCATCCACCAGAACGAACCCGCCCGACAGCGTGCGCGGGAGTTGGTCAACACGCCCGAGTTCGCCCAAGCACAGCGGCAAAGAAAGAAGGTGGAAGCCTTGTTCTCGGAACTGAAGCATCAGATCGGACTGCGCCGCCTGCGCCTGCGGAGATTGAAGTTCGTGCGTGAGCAGTTCTTCCTGGCGGCGGCCGCGCAGAACATCAAGCGACTGGTGCGGTTCCTCAGCCAACCTATAACCCCACCTGTGCCAGTCACCGCTTAGCTGAGGTAAGAAAAGAAAACTTGTCAGCAGCCACTCTCAGCCAAGAAACACGTTCCGATCACGGAGTTTTTCAACACCCACTCCCCATAGCGCTCATTGACCGGGCGAAGAACCAGATTCAACGCATGCGAGTGGAAAAAAACGCGCGCCGACGAGGACCGAGCTTCTGTGTGCCGTAGTCTTGTGCAGTCTCCGTGGAGAACCCGCAGGCCGCGAGTTGATTGCGGAGCGTCGCGGTGTCGAAAAGCCTTACTCGGTGAACCTCGCGGCCACGCCTGTAGTATTGGTCAACCCTCCGGAATGTTTCGATATTCCTAACCAGCGTCCTCGACCCCTGGTCCTCCTCGGTCTCGGCCAAAACAGCCCAATCTTTGCCTGAGTTCCAATACCGGCCCGCCAGCGACGGGGCACCGAGTTCGATTACATCGAAGATGAGCATCCCGCCCGCCGGCAGAACGTCAGACGCCGCGTGAAAGAAACCCTCGACCAGAAGGTCGGCGTTTGCACCTTCCGCGTGGTATGTCAGTGGCTCCCCCAAGGCAACAATGGCCTCGCAAGCGGGAATCTGCGTCTCATAGACTGACCCGTGTATAAAGTGCGCTTTCTGGTTGGCGGTCCGCGCAATTGCCAGCAGCTCAGCGGAAGCGTCGATTCCTGTTACGTCGAAACCAGCCTCGACGAGCGCTGCGCTCAACGGTCCCGCCCCACAGCCAACGTCCACAACTCTGCGAATCGGTACCGGAGCGCACTTGAGCAACCGGATAATCTCAGGTGCAGCGCCCTGTGCAAGAGCCCCGAAGGCCGCGGCCTGGATGTATGCCAAATCCTGCTTGTAAAGTTCTGCCATGGAAATGCCAGTCTATCGCGTCGACGACAACAAGCCACACCGAACCCCAAGTGTTAACCGAATCACCACAGGCTGTGTTTTGAGTCACCGACATTTGTAAATGCCTGGCAGAAGAATATGGAGGCGGGACGCCGATGAATAGGAGACATTTCATGATAGGGCGCGGCTGCGTGTGGTGCCTCCGCTTACTGGCGCCGCTCAGCGAAGGGCAATTTCATCGATACTTCGTTGTTTGTTTAGTTCTGCTTATCGCAGGGACGGGGCTCAAAAGGTCTGCTCTCGGACAAGGGATTCCAAAGGGCGCACGCGATGCGGCAGAACAAATGCTGCAGGCAATAGCGTCAGATATTCGCAAGCAGTATTATGACCCCGCGCTCCATGGACTCGACTGGGAGGCGAGAGTTGCGGACACGAAGAAGAACATCGAGAAGTCGTCTTCCTACGACATGGCGCTGGCGAAGATCGCTGAGGCAATTGACGGCCTGAATGACTCGCACACGTTCATGCTCCCGCCGGTCAGGAATTTTCGTTACAGTTACGGATGGAAGTATGCAATGGTGGGGGATCATTGCTTCGTCACGCGGGTTCGGCCGGGAAGCGATGCCGAGGCAAAAGGCCTGCATCCGGGCGATCAGGTCGTTTCGATCGATGGCTATTTTCCAGAGCGGGCATCGCTTTGGAAAGCACAGTACCTGTTCACCTCGTTGCGTCCCCAGCAGGAGTTAAGGGTGGACATCGTTGACCCTGGCGGGGTCAAACGCCACCTGGCCTTGGCGGCGAAGGTGCGGCCGATGCCAAAGGTCTCTGCCTTTGAGGAATTGGCAAACGCGATCCGCGGAGAGGAATCTGACAGTTACTACGGAAGGGCCCGCTCGGTAAGTTATGGAGCGGATCTTCTGATTGTAAGAGTGCCGGAGTTTGCGTTCGCAGTGGACGCCGTGCAAGGCATTATGGACAAAGCACGCGAGCACAAGGCACTGATCCTGGATCTGCGGGATAACCCGGGCGGGAGTGAGGAAACTCTGAAATTCATGGTTGGAGGTCTGTTCGATCATGAGGTAAAGATTGCTGACCGGATCACGCGCTCGAACAGGAAGCCTCTGGTTGCGAAACCTTTGCATCACGTGTTTGGTGGCAAGCTGGTGGTGCTGGTTAACAGCTCATCGTCCTCGGCTGCGGAATTGCTGGCCCGGGTGGTACAACTGGAAAAGCGAGGCGCGATCGTCGGTGACCACAGCGCGGGTGCCGTGATGGAGTCGAAGTACCACGATTACGAGCTGGTGGGTGTTGGCGTGCGCTACGGCGCCATGATTACTGAGGCCGATCTAATCATGGCAGACGGCAAGAGTCTAGAGCATGCTGGCGTCATACCGGATGAGGCGATGACTCCAACAGCCGCCGATCTGGCTGCGGGCCGCGATCCGGTCCTGGCGCACGCAGCCGAGACCCTCGGCGTGAAGCTGAGCGCGGAAGCAGCAGGCAAGCTTTTCCCGTATGAATGGGCCCCGGAGTAAGGCCTCCAACGTTAGCCGGGGAGTCGCCGTGCCGTGACCTGTCGCAAAATCGCGATAGCGCTCACAATCCCATGGGGGCACCGGGCGGGCGGCGCGGCCTCGATCGTAAGCTTACGGTTCAAGAGACAATCAAGGCTATCAATCGGCGGAAACTGCGGCCTCTCAAGATCGCTAAATCGGAGGACTGCTTGCTTCCGGGGCGCTGGCGATGCTGAGCTGTGTTCGGCTTGGACGGGCGAGGGCGGCCGCGGTGGAATCCCGCTCATCGCAAAGTGCGCGGTGAGTGGGGCAGACGGCTGCGGACGGGTTCTAAGTGTAATGGCCTGGTTCAATTGTCGATGAGGTCGTCTTATTTACTGGTCCCTTCGCGTATAATTGCGCGTTCTTGAGATACGCGACTGCTTCCATCCGTCGCAGCTTTCAAGCCATTTTCCAAGGAGAGGAGACTCCCATGTCCAGTACCCCGTCCAGTCCGCAAACACCCGGTGGCACCCCGCCTGCACCCCAGACGAGTTCAGGAGTCAAAATACTTCTGTGGGTTGTCGGCATCGTTGTGGGGCTGATCCTGATTTCTTTTGGCAGTTGCGCCGTAATTGGCTTCTATGCCATGCACAAGGTGAAGCAGGCCGGCTTCGATTCGGATTTAATGAAGAAGAACCCCGGTCTCGCCACCGCGAAAATGGCCGTCATGCTGAACCCTGACGCGGAGATCGTGTCGAGCGACGACAATGCGGGAACCATCGTCGTCCGCGACAAGAAAACCGGCAAGATCGTAATTATGAAGTTCGACCCGCAGAAGAAAGTCATGGTCATTACCGACGAGAACGGCAAAACGACCTCACTGATAACGTCGGGTGAGGGGGCAAATACCAGCATGGAGATGAAAAGCTCCGAAGGCACCATGAAGATCGGCACAGGCGCGGACAAAGCGCCGGATTGGGTGCCAGTGTATCCCGGATCTTCTCCGCAAAGCACATTCTCAGCCAGCAGCGGCGCTGAGCAAAGCGGTTCCTACACGTTTGTCACCAAGGACGCGGCTGACAAGGTCATATCGTTCTATGGTGACTCTCTGAAATCGGCCGGCTTTGCTGTGTCCAACATGACCAGCAACTCCGATGGAAAAGTCGGAGGCATGGTCTCTGGTGAAGATAAAGTCAACAAGCGCGCCGTCCTGGTAAGCCTCGGAACCGAGAATGACGGCACCCACGTAAATGTGACCTTCTCCATCAAACAGTAAACCCGAGGCTGCGCCAAACAAGCAATTCTGGTTGTTGCTGTTGCAATGTCGCCATAGCGCTCGCAACCCCATGGGTCGCCGAGCGGGCGGCGCGGCCTCGGTCGTGCGCTTACGGTCAAGAGGCAATCAAGGCTATCAATCAGCGGAAACTGCGGCCCCTCAAGATCGCTAAATCGGAGGACCGCTTGCTTCCGGGGCGCTGGCGATGCTGCGCTGTGTGCGGCTTGGACTGGGCGAGGGCGGCTGCGGCGGAATCCCACCCATCGCAAAGTGCGCGATGAGTGGGGCAGCCGGCTGCGGACGGGTTCTGAGTGTAATGGCCCTACTCCAGCACGAAAATATTCTTCCCCGCGCACATCTGCTTCAGGATCTTCGGCCATACCGTGACGCTGACTTCCCCAAGATGCGCCTTGCGGAGCAACAGCATCAACGTGCGCGACTGCCCGATCCCACCGCCGACCGAGAGCGGAATCTGGTTGTTCAGGATCGCCTGGTGATAGGGCAGTTTCATAAAGTCCAGCTGCTTGGCCATCGTAAGCTGCGTTTTCAGGGTCTCGGCCGTGACCCGGATGCCCATCGACGTCAGCTCATGGCGCCGCTTGGTCACTGAATTCCATACCAGAATGTCGCCATTCAGCCCATGCGTGTCTTTGCCGGTCTGATCGCGCGTGTCGGTGACCCAGTCGTCGTAATCGGCGGCGCGCATCTCGTGCGGATAGCCGTCCTTCAGAGGCCAGCCAATCCCAATAATGAAGACGGCCGGATACTTTTGCAGCACCGCCGTCTCGCGCTGCTTGCGCGGCAGGTCGGGATACATGTCGAGAATTTCCTCGGCGTGCAGGAATTTCAACTCCTCCGGCAGATTGGGATAGCGCGGGTCTTTCAACTGCGGAAACAGGGATTGCGCGAACTTTTCCGCTCCGACGATCACCTTCCAGATTTTGCCGACAATCGCCTTCAGGAACTCGATCTTGCGCTGCTCGGCGGTCATGACGCGCTCCCAGTCCCACTGATCGACGTAGGCGGAGTGGTCGTGATCGAGGAAATAGTCCTTGCGAACGGCGCGCATGTCGGTGCAGATGCCCTCGCCAACTTTGCAATCGAATTGCTTGAGAGCGGCGCGCTTCCACTTGGTCGCGGCTTGCACGACCTGCGCGTCGACGGGATGCAGACCGCGATCGTTCGAGATATGGAATTGGATCGGCGTGCGCGACCCGTCGCGATCGAGCATGTCGTTGACGCCGCTCTCCACATCCACGATGAGCGGCACTTCGACCATGATCAGGTTGAGTTCCTTGCACAGGTTGTCTTCGATATAGCGTTTCACCTGGAAGATGGCCTGCTGCGTCTCTTTCGGGGTCAGCAGGGAGCGGTAATCGTGCGGGAGGATTTTGTCCAATTCTTTGTAATCGCCGATTCCCGGCCCAGCCAGGTCGGCTTTCTTATCCTGTACAAGCGTGCTCATTCATTTCTCCTTTGCGGACGGATTCCGTGTTGCCGCGCCGTCGCCACGCAGTCTATCAAAGTTTCGCATTAAGAGAGGGGGCCGTACCGGAGGTCACAGGGTGTGCGGCGTCGCCTTTGGCTGCACGTTTGAGTTTGGAGCGCTCCAGGATCACCGCGACTGTCAGCAGAATTCCAATCAGGCCAAATATCACCAACGCGAGCAGAGCCATCATGAGTATGGGCACAGCTTCACCTCGCTGCTCCATGGATTGTCTCGCCCGGTTGCGTGAGACGCTGTGACCGCAGTCACCGGTTGACGTGACCCAAGAATTCTCAGTCTGACTTGAGCGCGCCGCCTCGCGACCGCGTCACGGCTTATGGTGACCTGGATCACTGCGGCTAGTCCCACGCAACGTTGAAACTCTCAATAAGCAACGATCCGGTTGCTGAGTTTTGTTACGTTCAGTTTTTTGGAGGGTTGTGTCGTGGTTACTTTCGCAACACGCACACGACTGCGAGAAGAACCACCGATTAAATCGAGTTGCAAAACTTCACAAGGAGAAGAAACGAAATCATGAAGATGACAAAGCTGGTGATGCTGGTAATGACAATCGCGGTGGCCCTATTCATCCTGATTCCCAATCTGTCATGGGCTGAGGACGGAGCCGCTATCTACAAAGCAAAATGCGCAATGTGCCACGGCCCGGATGCGGCGGGCAAGCCCGCAATGAAAGCTCCGAGCCTGATTTCCGACGTGGAAAAGAAGAAGTCGGATGACGACCTGGCCAAGGCCATTACGGCGACGGTGAAGCACACGCCCGCGGTGAAGAGTCTGGCTGCTGGCGATGTGAAAGCTGTTGTTGCGTACATTCGCAGCCTGCAGAAGTAGTCGTTGGCTGTGGTTGTGGCTGTTCCTCTTTGCGCATCGCCGCTGTCACAATCGCCGGCAGCGAATGAGGAAGGCGTTAGGGTGAGTATGGGGATGTCCGGCTCAATTCGGCGGACGGAACGGAAACCTGGCCGGCCCGCAGCTAGCCGGAGAGCTTCTCCCCGGTTCGCCTTCCCTCAAGGAACAGTCCCCCCGAGTCCGGGTGCACACCTCTCCGGACTCGGTTCTTTCTTTATGTTCGACCCGCCAAAGGTGTTCCGTACCGGTCCCAAGTCCGTTCCTTCACAGCATACGTCCCGCTTCATTCCACTGGCACGGAAGTCCGGCCCGGGAGCAACGAGGAGCAATTCTCATGAGTAAGGCCCTGCTGTATGACGCGACGATATGCATTGGGTGCAAGCAGTGCGAAAGTGGCTGCGCGCAGCAGAACCAGCTGCCCTACGACGGCAACGTAGCCGCCGAGCCGGTGCAATCGGCACATAAATATACGGTCGTTCTGACCAAGGACGACAAATTCATGCGCCGGTTATGCATGAATTGCGAGAAGCCCGCTTGCGCGTCGGTCTGTCCTGTTGGCGCCATGCATAAGACAGCGGAAGGTCCAGTCGTATACGACATCTGGAAGTGTATTGGCTGCCGCTATTGCATGGTGGCCTGCGCGTTCAGTCAGCCAAAGTACGAATGGCGCTCGCTGAATCCGCGGGTCCGCAAGTGCATTATGTGCCCGGACCGCGTGCTTGCCGGCAAGCAGACGGCATGTGCCGAGATCTGTCCGACTGGGGCCACGAAATTCGGAGAGCGCGACGACCTCATCAAGGAAGCGCAGGACCGTATCCGTCAAAATCCATCCACCTATCTGCCTCGTATTTACGGTCTTAACGAAGTTGGCGGAACGTCGGTCCTTATTCTCTCCAGCATGAAGGTTGAAGAGTACGGTTATCCAGCCTCCGAAAAAATTGGCGACACCCCCATGCCGGAATATACCGGGCGAGTGATGGAAAGGATTCCAGACTTCATCCCAGTGTGGACGTTGGTATTGGGAGGCATTTATTGGGTTTCGCATCGCCGCGAAGAAGTGGCCGCCGCCGAAGCGCAAGAGAAAGAGAAGAAGAACGGGAGTGCGCGATGAAGTTCAAGCTGACTTTTTGGAGAGTGATATTCATTGTGATTATGGGCCTGGGCCTGTACTCCACATTTATTCGCTTTTTCTATGGCTTGGGCGCGGTTTCAAACATGAGTGACCAGTTTCCCTGGGGGCTCTGGATCGGTTTCGACCTCCTGTGCGGGGTAATGCTGGCGGCGGGCGGTTTCTGCATTGTTGGCGCGGTCTATCTGTTCAACGTCGAGCGGCTGCACAGTGTTGTGCGCCCCGCGGTGTTGACCGCGTTCCTGGGCTATGTACTTTTCATCGTTGGGCTGTTGTTCGACCTCGGCCGCCCCTGGTACATCTGGCATCAGCTCATCTACATGAACCCGCGCTCGGTCATGTTCGAGGTCGGCATATGCGTGATGTCCTACACCACTGTGCTCTTCTTCGAATTTCTTCCCAGTGTGCTGGAGCGCCTCCACCTGAAGACTCCCATCAAATGGATTAAGAAAATCTATGCCGTGCTGGTGGTCCTGGGCATCCTGCTCTCCACCCTGCACCAGAGTTCGCTCGGATCGCTCTATCTGATCATGCCGAGCAAGCTGCATCCGTTCTGGTACACGCCCGCGCTGCCGTTCCTCTTTTTCGGGTCGGCGGTTGCGGTTGGTTTGGCCATGACGATCTTCGAGTCCACGCAGAGCGCGAAAGCCTTCGGCCGTCACCTTGAACTGCCGGTTCTGGTCGAACTCGGCGGCGCCTTGCTGGTGGCTCTCTGGGTCAATGCCCTGCTGCGCTTCGAGGACTACTTCCATCGCGGCTTGCTGGGACAGATCGTTAAGCCCAGCTACGAAGCCTATTTCCTCTGGCTCGAACTGGCGCTGGCCTTTGTCATTCCAATCGCCATGCTCAGCTTCAAGAAGGTCAGGCTATCGCCCGGCGGCCTGTATCTAGCCTCCGTCTGCACTGTGCTCGGATTCATCACCAACCGCCTCAATGTCAGCGTCATCGGCTTTGAGACTTCCGTCGGGCATCATTACATTCCGAAGTGGACGGAGTTCTCCGTGACCCTCATGATTGTCGCGATGGGCTTCGCCCTGTTCGGGTTGGCGGTGAAGTACCTGCCTATCTTTCCCGAAGAACGGCGCCCGGTGCAGCAGCGCCTCCGAACTGAAACCGCGCCCGTGGTTGCCACAGCGGTATTAGACCATGCCGGAGATTGAGCCAATTCGCGGCGATCTGGGCTGGAAGCGGCTGACCCATAGCATCAGCGCGAAGTTGATTGGGTCTCTGCTGGCAGTTATGGTCGTCATCTTCGCTCTCCTCGGATACTTGAATATCCGATTGCACCGCCAGCATTTGGAAGCAGCCACGCTGGTCAGCGCCGAGCGGGTCAGCGACGTAATCAAGCGCAGCACCACTTACTACATGCTGCGCAACGATCGCGAGGGGCTCTACAACGCGATTCGAACCATGGCGGACGAACCCGGCATGGTCAAGGTGCGCATTCTTGACCAGCAGGGGCGGATCAGCTACTCCACGGATTCGGCGGAAGTCAGCCACGTTCTCGACAAGACGGCCGAGGCTTGCTATGGCTGCCACACGCAATCGCAGCCGCTGGCGCGTCTGAATCGCCCCGACCGCTTTCGCATTTATCGCACCAGCGGCGGGCGCCGTGTGCTGGGAATTATCACTCCCATCGAAAATCAGCCCGCCTGCTCCAACGCCGCCTGCCACGCGCATCCTGCCGACCAGCAGGTTCTGGGCGTGCTCGACACAAATCTCTCGCTGGTGAACGCGGACGCGCAACTCGCGGTCAGCAGCGCCCGCATGCTGTCTTACACGGCGGCGGCATTGCTGATTGTCGCGGTGTTGAGCTGGTTATTCGTATGGCGAGTGGTCGGCAAACCCATCAAGGCGCTCAAGAACGGCACGGAACATCTTTCCCACGGCGAACTGGGTTACCAGATCGAGGTGCGATCGCAGGACGAAGTGGGAGACCTGGCTCATTCCTTCAACGGCATGAGCCTGCAATTGCGCGCGGCGAACGAAGAACTCGTTACCTGGGCAAAGACACTCGAAGATCGCGTCGAGCAGAAAACCAAGGAACTCAATCGCGCCCACGAGCACGCGCTGCACGTGGAAAAGATGGCTTCCATCGGCAAGATGGCGGCGGTAGTGGCGCATGAGGTGAACAACCCGCTCTCGGGGATTCTTACCTATGCCAAATTGCTGCGGAAGTGGGTAGGCGCGGGCCAGATCGAGCATGAAAAACGCGAGGAGGCGATCGAATGTCTGGAACTGATCGCTTCCGAAAGCCGGCGCTGCGGCGACCTGGTCAAGAACCTGCTGATTCTTTCGCGAACCGCGCCCATGAACGTGCAGTCGACCGACCTGCATGCCGTGATCGATCGTTGCCTGCTGCTGGTGCGGCATCAACTGGAGCTGGGCGGAGTCGAAGTGCAACTGCGGCTTGCGAAAAACCTGCCGCGTGTGCCCTGCGATCCGGCGCAGGTTGAGCAAGTGCTCCTGATCTTAATCATGAATGCAAAGGATGCCATGCCCCGGGGCGGCAATCTCTGGATCGAGACTGGGCTGAGTAACGATGAGGCGGAAATCGAGATCCAGGTGCGAGACGACGGAGCCGGCATCGCTCCCGACGTGTTGCCGCACATATTCGAACCTTTCCTGACCACAAAAGAAAGTGGGCACGGAGTCGGGCTGGGCCTGGCGATCAGTCGCGGCATCGTGGAGCGGCATAACGGGCGCATCGCAGTCCAATCGGAGCTGGGCCGGGGCTCGACTTTCACCATAACCCTGCCCAGTCAAGCCCCGGACGCTTCGCTGGCGGCCATCGGCGCCCGGAATGCCGCGATACAACGAGGTGATTGAAGTGAGCACACACGGAAAACTCCTGATCGTGGACGACGAACTGAGCGTGCGCGATTCGCTCGGCAAATGGTTCCGCGAAGAAGGCTATGAAGTAACTACGGTGGAGAGCGCCAACGACGCGCTCACCCGGCTGGCCGACCAACGCTGGGATGCGGCCCTGGTGGATATCAAGATGCACGGCACCGACGGGATCGAGTTACAGCGCCGCATGCACGAAATCGATCCGGAACTCATCGTGATCATCATGACCGGCTACGCCTCGGTCGAGACCGCGGTCGCAGCGCTGAAAAACGGCGCCTATGACTACGTAACCAAACCCCTGGACCCGGATGAGATCGCCCACCTGGTGAAGAACGCGCTGGCGCATAAGCGAACCACCGAGGAGAATGTGCTCTTGCGCGAGACTGTCGCCGAAGTCGCGCGCCCGGGGGACATCGTCGGCCAGAGCGGCCCCATGTGCAAAGTCTTCGACGCCATCGAGACGGTTGGTCCAACCGACGCCACGGTGCTGGTCACGGGGGAGAGCGGCACCGGCAAGGAACTGGTCGCGCGCGCCATCCATCACGCCAGCCCGCGCCGATTTCATCCGCTGGTGGTCATTCACTGCGGCGCTCTAACCGAGACCCTTCTCGAAAGCGAACTCTTCGGACATGAAAAGGGTGCGTTCACTGGCGCCCAGTACCGCAAGAAAGGCAAATTCGAAATTGCCGAGGGGGGAACGGTTTTCCTCGACGAGATCGGCGACATCTCCCTTAAGACGCAGACCGATCTGCTGCGCGTACTCCAGGAACGTGAAATCACACGCGTGGGCGGCAACCAAATCGTCAAGGTCGACTTCCGTTGCATCGCCGCCACCAACAAGGATCTGGAAAAATTGATCGAGGAGGGTAAGTTCCGTCCCGATCTTTTCTACCGGCTCAATGTTTTCCGCATCGAACTGCCGCCGCTGCGCGAACGCCGCGAAGACATCCCAGGGCTCGTGAACCACTTCGTTCAAAAGTTCTCCCTGGCCATGAACAAACGCATCACCCGGGTTTCACCTGCGGCCATGAATCTATTGCAGCAGCAGCCCTGGCTGGGGAACGTTCGTGAACTGGAAAATGCCGTGGAGCGTGCCATGGTTGTGGGGCAGGAGCCGGAACTGAAAGAACCGGACTTCATCTTCAAGCCGCAAACCTTCTCCAACGGATCGAGTAAGACGCTTGATGACGTCGAGCGCGCGCATATCCTGCGGGTGGTAGAGGAATGTGGAGGCAATCAGAGTCATGCCGCGGAGATGCTCGGCATCGACCGCGTCACTCTCTATCACAAGCTGAAGAAATACGGCTGGACTCGCACTCCCGCCGAGACGCGATAACTTCACGCGATAACGCCGAACTCTAGTTCTCAGTTCTCGGTTCCCTGTGCCGAATCGAAGACTGGAAACTGACAACTGGGAACTGGCAACTGGCAACTGCTCCCATGAAGCTGCTGCAACTCTTGCCGATCGGGAATGTGGATGACGGGCTGCTGAAGGACTTGCGTCCCGCCGTCGAAGAAACCTTCCGCGTCCACTGCAAGGTGCTTCCTGTCCGGCTGGATCCGGAGTTCGCGTTCCACGGAGAACGGCAGCAGTATCACTCGTCGGAAATCCTGCATCGCATGCAGAGTTTTCTTACCGCGGACTCCTGGCGAATGCTGGGCGTAGTCGCCGTCGATCTCTACATCCCGATTCTTACCTTCGTTTTTGGCGAAGCGCAGATGGGTGGCCCCTGCGCCGTAGTCTCAGCCCACCGGCTGCGCCAGGAGTTCTATGGCCTTCCGTCCGACCCGGAGCTGTTTCGCCAGCGCGTGATCAAGGAAGCGGTCCATGAACTGGGCCACACCGTGAATTTGACTCACTGCGATGACTATCGCTGCGCCATGGCCCCTTCCCACGCCGTGGAGTGGATCGACCTCAAGGAAAGCACGCTGTGCACTAACTGCCAATCCGTGGCAACGCCGCTGAAGCAAGTCTCGTCAGCACGAAACTTCTGAAATCGCGAACACCCACAGGATTTGGCCTTGAGGGTGTCCCGAAGGAAATCGGCCCACCCGTCGATTTGATTATCTGTCGCGCGGAACAGCCGCATTCTCGCAGATGACTTACTCCCCTATGCCAGCTGAGGTTCTTTTATCTTCCAGCCCCAGCCCAGCAGCCACACCATAAAGAGGAGCTCCGCCAGGAAGAATACGTTCAGGAACCCGAGGGGAGCGCTCGGGAAGAGATAGACGCCCAGTTCGTTCACCACCCAGGCGAGTCCATCGGCCACGAGCAGCCAGCCCAGCCAGCGAGGAAGGTAGCTGGAGCGTGCCATCAGGACCCCCACCACGACGAGGTGCACTCCGAATATGATGAGCGCCATACCCCATCCTGAGCGAAATCCGCCGACCAGCAGCTCGGCTTGGTCGGGCAGTGCCGCGGCCGACACTCGTCCGCGGTACTCAGGCAGCACCGCCAGGCGATAGAGCAGGGCAAGATTCGACACCGCGGCCAGGGAGATCGCCGCGTAGATCAGTTGCAGCCACGCGGCCAGGAGCGACAGCGCCCGATTTACAGGCGCGAGCAGCAAATATAGAGCCCATGCGATGACAACGTCGCCCAGCAAAGAGAAGAAGTAGCACAGCACAGCCGCTGAAAACAGACGCGGATGCACGGCGATGTTCGCAATGGTCTGCGCCCCGCTGGAGACGGCCAATCGCGGCATCGCGTAGAACTCGGAAAAGGTGACCGGATTCAGCAAGTATGCAAATCCCGCAATGACGGCAGCCTGCCGCAGGCTGATTCCGCTTATCAGACTCCCGGACCTGTTGTTCTGCATCGCGCCCCTCCCCTAAGATTCTAGGCTCAGCAGCTCACAGCCCCCCGTGGAACCGTCCGAATGCGCGGGCAAGCATCAGCGACATGATCAGGATGCCCGCCCCGAGGACGAGCACGTGTTGGGTCTTGCGCAGATTGAAACTGCCGACACGGCAGACGAGCAGGTAGCCGACGGCAAGGTTGAAAAGGCCCCATAGGACGTTGACCGTCGAGGAGGACAAGCCCACCCCCGGTGGTGATGCGAAGGGGCTCTGGAAGGCGCTCCCCGAGATCCCATTGCCGAGATGGGGGAGGGTGTTCGCGAGGAATGCGCCCCCGAAGAAGTACGAGACGTAGTGGTACCAGCGCATGATTGCTCCCTTCTGGCTGCCCAACCATAATACTGCGGAACCCTCCAAAGTTAAGAGGGGCTGGCTGGGCCAACCGCTTAACTCTCATGGATCGCCAGCACTCACGTCTCGAACATCGCGAAGGTGGGCAGCCCGTTTTGTCTTGAGAAAAAGTCCTCGTGCTCGCACGGCCAGCCGCAGAGATTACGGGCACAAATTTGGACCGTCGCCTTCACGTCGGGCATCGTATCGCTACGAGCGCCACACAAGCACAAGCATCCCCCCCACGCATACGAGGTTTGCGAGAACCACGATGTTTCCCAGTTTGAATGATCCAAGCCTGGATTCAGTAATCTTTGCAAAACTGTTAATCCAGGCGAGGATAGCAATGATGAGCGTAACCGGAACTACAATCCATCTTTTGGTAATCGACCAAACTACCGCCGGAACCAATGGATGGTTCGTCGCGTCAAATGTCGCAAGCGTCGAGCTTACTTTGCTGGCGATAGCAGACTTCCCGCCCTGGAAAGCTTGATCTATTTGTTCATCTGACGCCTCGGTTTTCTTGGAGATTTCCGCTACTCCATTGTCGCTCGCTTGCGCGAGATGCTGATTTGCGTCCGATACACTCTTTGAGATCTCGGCTATCCCGTCAGCCGTCTTTTGGTCGATTCTTGATCTAAATGTATCCTGCTCGAGAACCATTTGCTGCATAGCATTTGCTCGAAGCTTGACCATCTCCTGGTCTCCCTGGAGTAAGGCCAGGGCAAGCTGTGCCTGCCTGTCTCTCGTTTCAGCACTGCTTTTGGCAATCTCGATCCGGCTATCTTCCACCTGCCTTCGCGCATCAGCGACCAATTGTTGCATCGCCTTCACCTGCTCATTGAGCTTATAGCCCTCCACGCCGGTGACGAGGACAAGCACCAAGGCAAGCCCTCCGAGAACCGCCCGAAAATAGATCGACGTAAAATATCCTTTCTGTATGATTCGCTCGACCTCGTCCGTTAGTTCAGCCCCTGGCACTGGCTCGTATTCGAGGCTTGCACACACAGCGTCGATGAGTTCTGTGCACTCAGACCGTAGTCTTCCTTCCACGTCATAGGCTACTCCCGGAACTCGTAACGCGTTCTCTTCCTTGATCTGCTTAAAGCGAGCCAATAGCTGAGAGTTAGGTACATCGCGTTGAAGCTCATCCTCAATCAATGCAAGCCAGGTATCAACATTAACAACTCTTAGGCCTCTGACTTGTCTCAGTCTTCTGATGGTTTGCATCGCGTCGTTATGCGTCATATTTACCTCCGTCAGGGCTGCGCCAATTGCAGCAACATTGTAGCATTTCCTTAACTTATAATAGGAGCGAAACATGACCGCCGCCGAAGCGGAAACTTCTGCCACTGGCTATCACGCGATACGGTATGGGCCGGGTGAGTAAGTACAGTTACCGCAGCGCTGAAGCGCTGCGCCACCCAAATTCAAGGGCAACACCAATCCCCGGCGGGACACGACCGGGGGATCCCCACCCCTGCGCAAAGAACGCGCAGGGATGGGGCACCCGTGCAACCCGGCTACGTCTGGTTGACGTCTGACCACATCGAATGGGAGAATCCCCGTCCATGAAATCCGTGCCGTTGTTGGTGGCAGTCTTTTGCGTGGCTACTGCTGGATCGCTCTGGTCGCAGGCTCTCGATACCCAGTCTCCCGTGGCGCCCAGACCCGACGGCTTTGTTTTCTGTTCCGGCCACGACCATGGGCAGCCGGTGCCACTCTATGGCAGGTGCGGGAAGCGCCAGATTGGCAGCCTGAACTGCGGGGAAAAGGTGACGGTGGTGGCTCGTAACGGTGACGTGCTCAGAATAATACCGGCCTCCGAGAGAGCCCCGCGCTTTGTGGACGCGTCGGCGATTTCCCGGCAGCCCGATAAATTCGTGCCCTTCGATAATGACTCTGGAGTGCCGGACCGCGGGCCGATCGATTGTTCCGGGCTGGGCGAGCGGCGACCGCTGATGGATGGATTTGTGGTCTGTGCGCAGGGGCAGACCTCGGTGCCCGTGCATCGGGCCTGTTCAAGCAGCTCATCGGAAAGCCTTTCCTGCGGCGAGAAGGTCAGCGTGCTTGTCCGCCGAGGCGACATGGTGCAGATTTCGACGCCTTCTCATGGCATGCCGCGCTATGTGCCGGCCTCGTCTGTCTCGCAGCAGCCGGACCACTTTGTTCCCTTTGACGACGCGTCTGGCGTGGCGGACCTGGGCGCGCGCGATTGTGCCAATATGCCCGACCGCAATGTAACGCCGCCCCACGCGATTTTCATGCCGGAGCCCGAGTACAGCGACCAAGCCCGCAGAAAGAAAATCAACGGCACAGTCGTCGTATCGCTGACGGTTACGGTCGACGGAACGACCCGTGACATTAAAGTTGTGAAAGGAGTGGGATACGGCCTCGATGAAAAGGCGGTTGCAGCGGTGAGCCGTTGGAAGTTCAGTCCCGCGCTCAAGGACGGCCAGCCCATCGAAAAGGAGATTAACGCCGAGGTCTCCTTTCATTTGTATTGATTCATCAGGACACGCCGCCGGGTGGCCGGCCTTCCGCTGGCATAACCATGCAGGCGGTGCCCCATCCTTCGCGTGCTTTTCGCGAAGGATGGGCCGCAGGCCAGATAGCACAATGGAACTCGCCCTTCACGCCGCCGGTCAACCTGGGCCTCGCGCTTTTTGAAGACCCTGCGACACCCGACCGGGGTGCCCGCCCACCAAATAATGACTGTGTAATAATTACCGTGTAATAATTACCCGCTTGTGTCTGTTTAGCCACATTCGCCCCCCAGCATTATCAAAGACTTGCAACCCCGCTCAGCGCGATCGGATGGCGTGTGTATTTCTTACACGGTCGCTTTCCGTACGCATATGTACGCACAATTATACCAGTACAAAATGTTCCACGCGAAACATTGTACGTACACCTGATCCGTAATCCTCATGGCCGCCTATCCCAAACGCCACCGGCCGCCCGGAAGCCCGGGCGGCCGGTGTCTCAGCGGTCCTCTTTAGACGGGCGGCGAAGTGGTTGGCCTCGCACGACTTATGACAGGAAGAACTCTTTCGCCAGGGGCAGCCACTCCTGGTCGGGGATCTGGGTTGAGATGTCATCCATGGCGACTCCACCATCCTGGGCCAGGGCGCCAGCCATTGCCGCCGGCATGCGGCGCTGGAGGCGGCTTGCCGACTCTTCCGTCCACCAGCGGGCGAGCGGGCCACCAAACAAGTTCTTAAAGCTTGTCTTGGCATCGGGCGCCTGCACGGTTACCAGCCAGCCTTCTCCGTAGGGATCGCGGAGCGCCAGCTTGGGATCCCGGATGAGCGCCTGGTTGATGTCAGATACGCTGCCCTCGATCGGCGAAACCATGTCGACGGCGCAATCGTCGCGATAAAGTGTGCACATTTTCTGGCCTTGGCGAATCCACTGGCCGCGTTGCGGCAGCGTGATCCGCTCCAGTTTGCCGGTCAGCTTGGAGGCAAAGTCATCCATGCCGACCCGCACCAGGTTGGGGCTCTCGCTCAATGCCCAGGTGTGACCGGGGTGGTAGCGCAGGTTCTCTGGGACCGCGAAGCCGCCGACCAAGGCTGGCTGCAAACGCGGCAGAGCGTCAGACTTCGCTGGGGCAACCTGCAACGCTGGTTGCATAATGGCCCGGCGGGTGCGGAAATAGTCGATCAGCAAGAAGGTTACGAAGAAGAAGAGAACCAGTAGGACTGTCATAAGTCACCTCGTCGGAGGGCCTGTCTAGCGAGCCACTCAGCACTTTTCTAAAGGCAATCCCCATGCCAACACGAGGCGAACTGCGAGAAAGCCCGCTTCAGGCAGAGATCTCCTGTGAAATGAAGAGGATAGACGAAGGGCAATTTTGTGGCGCGGGCTATTGCGATGAAATTGTCAACAACGCTTTGATGGAAATCGCAACAGGTCGAGGTCCGTGTTCTCAGTGTTAGAGGTGGGAGAGGGGGATGACGGCTTAGAATCAATGGCTTACGGTGGCTTACGGGTTGCCCGTGCGGTGATTAATCGCGCAACAGTGAAAGATGAAGAATGCAATAGTGAAGCAGGGTGTGGAAGTCGGATCCGATGTCCAGCCCCTAAATGGGCTTCTGATTTCGAAGCACGTACGGTATCACTGAAGCGACATCCTGATACGAGGCCGGAGTCCTTCAGCACACTGCAACGCTCTACTCTCGCGAGTACTCCGTCTCTAGCTCGGCGTCGGCAGGGTTCGGAGTGGCGGTTAATGCGGTGGTTCCGCACTCGAACCCTCTTTCAAAGGCCTTCAGGTTCAGTTCCCGGAAGCTGGGCGGGACAGAATCCGCGACTGCTTTGCGCACGGCATCGGAGTCCAGCAGGTGTGTGATCGCAGTAAAGAACCCTACCATGACCGAATTCAGCACCATGCGCTTTCCGAGTTCCTCGGCGATGCGGGTCGCGGGAACGCTGTAGACCTGGATTTCCTTCTTGATATCGGAAACACGCACGAGATCCTGCTCGACGATCATGATGCCGCCGTCTTTCAGCTCGGAGCCGAAGCGCACATAGGCCTCTTGCGACATTACGACGAGGATATCCGGCTGAGTGACGTAGGGGTATAACACGGGCGAATCGGAAACGACGAGCTGTGCGCTGCAGGCGCCGCCTCGGGCTTCCGGGCCGAAGTTCTGGGTCATGGTGGCATAAGCGCCTTGATAGATCGAGGCAGCCTTGCCCAGAACAACGGCGGAAAGGATCACTCCCTGGCCGCCAAATCCCGCGATACGAATTTCGGTTAGCTGCATACCATCTCCGTTTGTTCCACGAACCTCTCTCCCAGCGATTCGGCGTATTGCGATCGCATCATGGTTTGGTAATCGGGACGGTCGCGGTCTACGAACTTGCCGACTATGATCTCCCCGGTCATGGTCAGGCCGACTTCACTGGTAGGCGCGCCGTTCCGGACTTTGCTCTTCTCTTTGTAGTACTTCATGGCGTCGAGGCCATCGCCCAGCTTGTTGCGGCGCTGATAGAGCGTGGGACAGGGCGAGATCACTTCGATAAAGGAGAAGCCTTTTTTCTGGAACGCCTCGCTGATTGAGCGCGTCAGTTGGCGCACGTGAAACGTGGTCCAGCGCGCGACGTAAACCGCGCCCGCGGCTTCGACCAGGTGCGGCAAATTGAAGGCCGGCTCGAACACACCGTAGGGATTCGTGGAAGTAGTCGAGTGATCGGGAGTGGTGGGAGCGGTCTGGCCGCCAGTCATGGCGTAGATCAGATTGTTGACGCAGATGACTTTCAAATCGAGGTTGCGGCGCGCGGCGTGGATCAGATGATTGCCCCCTATGGCGGAAAGATCGCCGTCACCGGAATAGACGATGACGTTCAGCTTTGGGTTTGCGAGTTTCAACCCAGTCGCGAACGGGATGGCGCGGCCGTGCGTGGTATGGAAAGAATCCAGTTTGACGTAGCCTGCCACGCGGCCAGTGCAGCCGATGCCCGAGACCAGGGCCAGCGAGTGCAAATCGATTTTCGATTCGATGAGGGCGCGGGCAAAAGAGTTCACGGTGGTGCCGATGCCGCATCCCGGGCACCAGATCGAGGGCATGCGATCGCTGCGCAGGAAGGGCTCGACGGGGTTGACGCTATCGTCGATCAAGCTGGCTGGGATCAAACTGTCTGGCATCGGCTGGCCTCCACAATTACCTTGAGGATGTCTTCGGGGTTGTGAACTCCGCCGCCCGCGTGCGACACGGCGAATGTCTTAGCCTGGCCGGCGGCAGCTCGCTCGACTTCTCGCACCATCTGGCCCAGATTGAGTTCGGGGACGACGAAGGCTTTCACGTTGGCTGCGAGTTCGCGGATCTTTTTGTCGGGGAACGGCCAGGCGGTAATCAGGCGCAACTTGCCGACTCGCAGACCCTGTTTACGAGCGGCCTCGATGGCGCGTTGCGCCACTCGGGAAGTGATTCCGTAGGAGACGACCACGACATCGGCGCCCTCGAGTTGCTGCTCCTCGAACATGGCAATGCGGTCGGCGGCTTGGAGAATCTTGTTTTGCAAGCGCCGAACCAGCTTGTCCTGAACCGGCACAGTCATGTTGGGATAGCCACGTTCGTCGTGAGTCAAGCCGGTGACATGGAAGTTGTAGCCCTCGCCGGCGTGCGCCATTTCCGGAACCAGGTCGCCGTTGGATTCATAGGGAAGGTACTGGTCAACCGGCTTGTGAGTATGGCGGCGCGGTACGACTTCGATCTCGCCGGCGGGAGGAATCACTACCTTCTCGGTCATGTGGCCTACGCATTCGTCCATCATGAACATCACGGGCACGCGGAATTCCTCGGCCAGGTTGAAGGCTCTGATGGTGAGGTCAAAACACTCCTGCGGAGAATTGGGACAAAGGGCGATGATCTCGTAGTCGCCATGCGAGCCCCAACGCGCCTGCATCATGTCGGCTTGCGCGGGGAGCGTGGGCAGGCCCGTGGACGGCCCTCCGCGCTGCACATCCACGAACACGCATGGCGTTTCGGTCATGGCAGCGTAGCCGATGTGTTCCATCATCAGAGAGAAGCCAGGGCCGGAGGTCACGGTAAAGGCCTTGGCTCCGCCCCAGACCGCGCCTTGCAGGGTGATGGAGGCCGCCAGTTCGTCTTCCATCTGGATAAACGTACCGCCTACGGTGGGCACACGAGAGGCGAAGCGCTCGACGACTTCGGTGGAAGGAGTGATGGGGTATCCGGCGGCGAAGCGGCTGCCGGCGGCCAGCGCGCCTTCGCAGCAGGCGTGGTCGCCGTCCATAAAGTGTATGCCGGTGAGTACGCCACGAGGGTCAGCTTTCATTTGTCACCTCCGCCACCGGGAGCTATCTTGGTGGCAAAAATGGCGAAGTCGGGGCAGTACATCCCGCATAAGTCGCAACCACTGCACTTTTCCGGGTGCACGACATGCGGCGGATGGTAGCCCTTGGAATTGAAAGCCGAAGAGAGCGCCAGCACTTTGGTGGGACAAAACTCCACACAAAAGCCGCAGGCTTTGCAGCGCTCAACGACAACGGAAACACGTCCTTTTGCCATGGGATCTGAACTCTCAACGTGGTCGAAAACTCCACGAAATCTGACGTAATTATGGGGTGTAGGCGGTACAGCTGGTGTGACAGGAGTCACAGCTATATGTGACGCGTGTGCCTCGGGCGCCGCACGTAAGAGAATAGAGGCGGCAACACACTTCGCGGCGGGTTTTTCGGGATGGGATCGAGGCGTTAATCCATCGTGATGCGAAACACAGTCGATCGTGCCTTTGGTCACAGCAATCGGGAAAGCAGTGGACTCCAATGAGAGTTGGGTAACGAATTCGCGACTGTTGCATAAAGGGGTTGCCATGTTTGAAGAAGAAGTTGCGATGGAAAAACGCTCATCGATCTTGCCGGCGCTACTCATGATGTGTCTGGTAGTGCTGATCGTGGGCTTTGTAGCCTACGTGATAATCGAAGTCCGGGGGAAGACGCCTCCTAGCGCACAGCAGGCGAGCGCGATAGTAGCAGCGACGCTCCAGGGACGAGGTCCGGCCGTCATTCACTTCAGCACCGGTCTCGTGAAAAACGACGAAAAACTACCGGATCCTAATTACCGATTATTGGAAAAAGCAGGGATTGTTAAATTGGCCAAGGCGCTGAAGGGCGGCGTAGTGGTCTCGCTTACACCCGAAGGAGAGCGACTGCTGGCCAGTGTCCCGGGTGTCAAGAAAGAGAAGGAAACCGATGGCACGATCCCGTATGAGGCCCCGCTGGCGCAACGGCAACTGCTGAGCATCGGCGCCGTAAGCATGAACGGAGATGACAACGCGATCGTTGAATACACCTGGAAATGGGTGCCCAATCCGTTGGGGGACGTGTTTGACGCGGGCGGTCCGCTGGTAAAAAGCTTCACTCTTTGGGAACGTCAAAGCCTGATCAATAAGTATGAAGCCGATTTCTATCACGGGGAGCCGACGAAATCCACGCTTGCTCTGGCGCGGAACGGGAGGGAATGGAAAATTACGACGCATGTCCCGGTGCTATAGCGGGCGGCGAAGCGGAAGGCAGCCAGGCAGTCGGTGCTCAGTTTCTCAGCGCTCTTCGAGTTCAGAAGAGAGCCTTCGTTTGAAGGAGGGAAACGCGATGTCGATAAAGAAACTGACTTTAATATTTGCTGCCATGATCGTATGCGCCTGGACGGCCGCGGCGCAGGACCAAGCGCAGGGCCGACCCGAGAAAACCATAAAGCATGTCCCGATTAAGTCAACGTCGCCTGTATCGGGCAAGGAAATGTACACCGCCTACTGTGCCGTTTGCCATGGAATCGACGGCAAAGGTGGAGGTCCCGCGGCCAGCGCGCTGAAGGTTCCTCCTACCGACCTTACCCTGCTGAGCAAGAACAACGGAGGGAAATATCCCGCGCTGAAAGTCTCGTCCTCCATCCGCAACGAATCCGATCTTCCCGCGCACGGATCTAAAGAGATGCCGGTGTGGGGAACGTTGTTTTGGGGTATGAGCAGTGGACACGAGGGTGAGGTACAGCAACGCGCGGCGAACCTTACCAAGTACATCGAATCTCTGCAAGCGAAGTAGGCGGTCTGCTGAGTATCAATGGACCGGCCCGCAGAGCCCGCCGGGGCCTCGGTTCGCTGCGCGCAATACGGAAGGAGAGGCACAACGTGGCGTTTTTCGCAGCTGCGCTGCCGCCGGGCCATCCTACAGAAAGTTTCAAAAAGTCGTGGATGGGTGATGTCGAAGCCAGCCTCCTCCCCTAGACTTCTCCGTTCCGCCCTCATAAAGTGTTGGATATGAACCGCCGCGAATTTACCAAGCTGTCTGCTTTTGCGTTGGCTTCAACGTGCCTGCCTTCGTATGCGCAATCTGCCGGCTTCTCACAGAAGCCCGTCGGCTACGCCGCCATCGGTCTGGGGACAATTTCGGACATCTTCATGCGAGCCTGCGCGCAGGCACGGACAGCGAAGATCACTGCGCTTGTGACCGGACATCCCGACACGAAGGGCGTGAAGTACTCGGCCCTGTACGGCATTCCTAAAAGCTCCGTCTACACCTATGAGACATTCGATCGCATCCTCGACAACAAGGATGTAGACGCAGTTTACGTGGGCCTGCCCAATAGCATGCACTGCGAGTACACGGTGCGTGCGGCGCAGGCGGGCAAGCATGTGCTGTGCGAGAAACCAATGGCGATCTCGAGCGCCGAGTGCCGCCAGATGATCGACGCGTGCCGCAAGGCCAACGTCAAGCTGATGATCGCCTATCGCGTGCACTATGACCCCACGTGGATGCAAGCCATCGAGATCATCCGGTCGGGCAAGATCGGTCAATTGGAATCGTTCCAGGGGAGCTTCCTGGGTCAAATGCGGGCGGGGGAATGGCGACTCACCAGAAAGCTCGGCGGGGGCGGCGCGCTGATGGACCTCGGCATCTATCCGTTGAACGCTATCCGCCTTATCACGGGGGAAGAGCCCGCGGATTTCACCGCGGTTGTGTCGACGCGCGAGCAGAGTGGCCGCTTCAGCGAGGTGGAGCAATCAATGGAGTGGACGATGAAGTTTCCGTCCGGCATCATCGCCGCTTGCGGATGCTCGTATGGCCAGCTCGGGCCGTGCTCGCTGAGCATCAACGGCGAAAAGGGCTACCTCGTGTTGGAACCGGCCTTCTACTATGAAGGCATCCACTTGCGCGGAGAGGCCGGAGGCCGGCCGATCGACCAGCTCGGCACCGGCAAGCTTCCATTCCAGTTCGTGCTGGAGGCCGAGCATTTCGCCGACTGCATCCGCAATAACAAGCAGCCGGAGTCGCCCGGCGAAGAGGGACTGAAGGACATGCTCGCGATCGAGGCGATTTACAAGGCGGCGGGCGCGCCCATCGCGTAACGTTACGGTTGCCGAAGGGAGCATTCTGCACGGGAATTCTGCATCGCGGCTATTCTATGCAAAATAGGGAGCGGGCAATGAAAATGACGGTGCGAGTGGGAGGACGAGCGGCCGTGCGTTTGGCAGCGACGAGTCTGATCTTGATCTTGGCGGTGTGTGCCCTGGGGCAGGAGCGACCAAAGATCACCGGCATCTCTCACCTGAGCGTCTACACGTCAGATCCAGCAAAGGCCGAGCGCTTTTATGTACACGACCTGGGCGCGATGAAGGGAACAGACCCGCAGAATCCCGCCGGGGTTCGTTACTACTTCAGCGCGATCCAGTTCGTGGAAGTGCTGCCTCTGCCCCGGGGGCCTGCCTCAGCCAATCGTCTCGATCATGCCGGATTCAACACGGCGAACGCGGAGGGCATGCGGAGATACCTTGAATCTCGAGGTGTGGCTGTGCCTGCAAAGGTGACCGAGGCCGGCGATGGAAGCCGGTACTTCGAGGTGAAGGATCCCGAAGGAAACCGAATTGAGTTTGTGGAGCCGCCGGCACATCCGCTATCTGTGCCGGCGAATCCACTCAGCAACCACATCATTCACATCGGCTTCCTGGTTCACGATGCTTCGGTGGAAGACGCGTTTTACGCCACGCTGCTGGGCTTCCGGCCTTATTGGCACGGCGGCATGAAAGACGACGAAACGGACTGGATCGCTCAGCAGGCGCCGGAGGGCAGCGACTGGATCGAATACATGAAGGTCAAGGGACCGGAAAAAATTGGGATTCCGGCGGCGATGTCGCAGGACACCCTGGGCGTGCTCGATCACTTCTCGTTGGGCGTCCAGAACATGGAGAAAGCGGTCACCCTGCTCTACGCAGGCGATAGGATTACGGCCAAGCACTCGCCGCCGCAAATAGGGCGCGACGGCAAGTGGCAATTCAACCTGTACGACCCGGACGGAATTCGGACAGAACTGATGGAGTTTCAGCCTGCGGTGAAGCCTTGCTGCTCGCCATTCCTGGCGCCAAGCCCTACGGAGTGAGTGGCAACTGCGAAACCAAGAGGTGGAATAGGAGCACATGATGTCGCGAGTCTTCTCAGATCTTTTTATTCCTCGGCGGCTTGTGCGGTCGCTTTTTAGGTGTGCAGTGGTTGGGGCGATGGCCGGCGTCTGCTTCTTCTGTGCGTTGGCGGAGCCGTCGCAAGCTGGGGCGCCTCCCAAGGCCCTGAAAATCTACTTTGTGGACGTTGAAGGGGGGCAGTCGACGCTTTTCGTTACGCCAGAAGGCCAGTCGATGCTCATCAATACTGGCTGGCCGGATAATGCGGGACGTGACGCGGACCGCATTGTCGCGGCTGCAAAGAAAGCCGGTCTATCGAAAATCGATTTCGTTCTGCTCACTCACTATCACGTGGACCATGCCGGCGGTGTTCCGCAGCTCTTCGCCAAGATTCCAGTTGGCGCCTTCATCGATCACGGCGCGAACCGCGAGCCGGGCGAGCGGGAAACGGAGCAGAGTTGGGAGGCCTACCAGAAGCTGGTGTCAAGCCAGCATGTGAAACGAATCATCGCGAAAGTGGGAGACGTCCTGCCTATCGAGGGATTACGCGCGGAGGTCGTGAGTTCTGACGGCGAGTTGCTCCAGAAGCCCTTGCCAGGTGCGGGCGCGCAGAATCCGGCATGTTCAACCACCGAAAATCGGCCAGCGGACCAGACGGAAAACGCCCGCTCGCTCGGTACGATCATCACCTTCGGCAAGGTTCGGATTCTCGATCTGGGCGACCTTACCTGGGATAAGGAAGTAGAACTCGTTTGTCCCATTAACAAGTTGGGACCCGTCGATATTTTCATCGTATCGCATCACGGCTGGTTGCAGAGCAACAGCCCGGCTCTTCTGGCTGCCATTTCGCCGCGCATTGCCATCATGGACAACGGTGCGGACAAGGGTGGTTCACCATCGTCGTGGGATACCATCCGGAACTCTCCGAAACTCGAGGATCTCTGGCAGCTTCATTTTTCAAACGAAGGCGGAGCGGCGCACAATTCTGCGGGATCTCTTATCGCCAACCTTCCAGGACCGGATGAGGGCAACTATCTGGAACTCTCGGTTTGGGCGGACGGCAATCTTGAGGTCTACAATTCGCGAACACAAGCTATCAAGCACTACACGCCCACGCGGTAAGCGAGAGAGTTACGACGGCTCGGGAATTGTTTCGATCCGGCCAAGCAAAAATCCATACCCAGCGATGCCGACCGCCAGAAACGCGGCCGCTGCCCCGAAGGCCCAAAAGAAGGAGTGCGTCGCCTGAAAGATATAACCGGTGGCAATCGGCGCGGCAATCGCCGAGAGTTGACTGCCGAAATTCATGATTCCCCCTAACGTTCCCACGCTTTCCCGCGGTGCAATCAAGGACGGTACGGACCAAGCCACAGGCGCGGCTGCGGCCAAACCGCCAATTGCGAGACTGATCCAGACGAGGGCGGTGGTGGTGCTCTGCGCGTATGCTGCTCCTACCATTCCCAGACCGAGCGTAGTGCCTCCAATGAGGATTGCCTGCCGGACGAACGAAGCATTACGGCCCCGCTGAATCAATTTGTCCACCAGCCAGCCGCCCATGAGAATGTCGGTAAGTGTGGCAAAAAGCCAAGGCAGGCTCGTATATAAAACAGAATGCAGCAAATCAATGTGATGCGTTGACGAGAGATACGAAGGCAGCCACGTCAGCAGGAGATAGAAAGTGTAGTTGTAGGACGCAAAGCCCAGCACCAGCCCCCAAACCTTTCGCTGGCGCAACAAGTATCCAAGCGGTGCGCCCTTCGCAGCTCTGACTCGGTCCTCGGGCTGCGCTCCGCCCTGCCGGATAAAGTCGCGCTCGGCAGCGGACAGCGATTTGTCTTCGCTGGGATTCCGGTAGAACACGTAAAAGAGAACAAAATAAAACAGACTGAGGAAGCCGGTCGCTGCGAAGCTCCATCGCCATCCCAACCGCAACAAAAGCAGTCCGAGCGCAGGGATGCCAATGGCAGGGGCGAACTTTGCCGCGGAGTCGAAGATCGCCGTCGCCAAGCTCCGCTCTTCCGTGGGAAACCAATACCCGACCGCTTTCGAATTAGCAGGAAACGTGGGAGCTTCGCCCACTCCGAGCAGAAGCCGCGCCCCCAGAAAGCCCGCCAGTCCCGTCGAAATCGCCGCCGCAAACGAGGCCACGCTCCATAAGAGCGTTCCGATCCGGCCCACCAGTTTCACTCCGAACCGGTCCAGGATGAGGCCTGAGGGAAGTTGAAGCGCCGCGTAGGTCCAACTATAGGCGCTCAGCAAGTACCCGAACGTCACGGTAGAGATGCCGAATGAGTTGTGCAACGCTTCTTGCGAGACTGAGAGATTTACCCGGTCGAAATAGTTCACCAACACACCGAATCCCAGCAAGACGGCGATACCCCAACGCCGGCGCGGGACGGAGGGCGCTCCAGCAATCGCCACCGGCGTCACAGTTTCAGCCCCGATTCCATGCGCTTTGCGGTCACGACAGCTTTCGCCTCGATTTCAATCCCGTTGACGAGCCGAGTCGGAGGCCGGTAATTATCCAGTCCACAACGGTCGCGACCGGATGGCTGACATCGACCACAAGAGCTTCGGAAGAGTCCGGCTCCTCTAACACCGCAAACTGACTTTTTAACAGCGATTCCGGCATGAAGTGGCCTACGCGAAGGCTTAGTCTCCGGTCGATCTCCTCATAAGTCCCCTTAAGGTACACGAAGCGAACGGACTCCGGTTCGGGAACCCCTTTGCGAAGCGCGTTCCGGTGCCATTTACGAAGAGCAGAACAAGCCAAGACTACGTCACGTTTGTCTGCGATCCAGTTCCGGATGGCGCGATTCAACGCTCGAAGCCAAGGCTCGCGGTCCTCATCCGTCAGGGCCGCGCCACTGTGCATCTTTTCGATATTCGAAGCCGGATGCCAATTGTCGGCGTCCTCGAGAACCCAGTTCAGGCGCCTGGCGAGCGCCTCTCCGACAACCGTCTTACCCGAACCGGACACCCCCATGACGACGATGACCATAGATGCTGCCCCACATCTCCTCACGCCTTCCCGTCGAACCCATGCGTGCCAGCGCTCCGCGCCATGCTGCAAGCGGTTCGGTGCATGATACACCGCGGCCATTGTCCAGCAACAGCTCACGGTCGATGGGTCGACGCGAACCTGGCGGCGAGCATTGTAAGTGGCTTGATCTTCGGGAACAATCAAACGCGGCAGCCATCATTAGAATCAGCGGCCGGATGTCTGGCATGAGTTAGCGGTAATGCAGATGATCGAGGCGAGCCGTCAGCCTGGCCTGGACTGATCTGACTGTCGAAGCCAGCCATATGCCGGCAATGAGCACCAGGGCTCCCACACCCCAGACACCAAGCCCAATGGTTACTTCCAAGAAAGTGGGGAAGTATCCGGGCACACGGCCCAAAGGTGAAGGCTCCAATCCGCCGGCAATGAACCCCAGACCCTTTTCCATCCAAACCCCGACAAAGACCAGCGCCACCGCAAACGCCAGATAGCGCCGCTGCACGCGCACTGCCGGGACAAACAAAACGCCGAAGGCGACGAGACTGAGCACAGCGGAACCCCACATCCATAGGCGCACACCACTCCCCGGGTCCAGGAACGCCACCCGCCAGGCTTCCACTTCGCCCGGAACCTGGCTGTAGAGAGCCGTGAACACCTCGACTCCGAACAAGAAGAGATTGATGGCGAGAGCGTATCGAATAATGTGCGTCAGTACCCGTACCGCATCGGGACCGGGATCCAGTCCGGGTTTGTCCCTGAGCAGAAGGACGATCAGAAGAAGCAAACTCGGCCCAGATGCGAAGGCCGATGCCAGGAAGCGGGGAGCCAGCACGGCCGTCTCCCAGAAGGGCCGTCCGGGGAGGCCCGCGTAAAGAAACGCAGTGACCGTGTGAATGCTCACTGCCCAGGGAATGGATAGATAAACAAGGGGTCTGACCCAGCGCCGCGTGGCCAGTCCGCGACTTTCCGTGAGGATGGCAGTGACCGCAAGCACGGCATTGATCGCGAGGTATCCTCCAAGGCAGAGTATGTCCCAGAACATCAATGATCGGGGGGATGGGTAGAGCAGAACGTTCATCACCCGGCCGGGCTGACCCAAGTCCACCAACACGAAGAGTCCCGCCACGACCAGGGCCGCAACCGCCAAAATCTCGCCGAGGATTGCCAGGCTGCCGAACGCCTTGAAATCGTGCAGATAGTACGGCACGACCACCATCACCGCCGAAGCTGCCACGCCGACGAAAAACGTGAACTGAGATACATACAGACCCCAACTCACGTCGCGATTCAAGCCGGTGATGCCAAGGCCGCGCGACAACTGGATCCACCACGCCATCGCGCCCGCTGCCACCACCAGCAGAACAACGAGGATTGCCCGAGTCAATCCCGACGAGCGAACCGGTTCAGAGGATGTAGAAGCCGTTCGCGAAGAAGTCATGGGCCGCCTCTCAGGAGGACGACCGGGCTGCCTGCCGCCGAATAGGAATGACAATCGAAGCAATCGGGATGCAGGTTCGCGGCCTGGTGACACTTGTCGCAAAACCGGGTTTTATCCTTGTGGCATTGGCTGCAACTGTTCAAAGTGACGTTGCTGCGGATGCCCTCACGCACAGTCTTGTCCCGAAGTTCGTTGAGAAAGATCTTGTGATTCTGCCGCATCCATTTGGGGTCTCGAACGCAACGCTGGGAGGGCGCAGACGCAATTTCCAGGAACGGTTTCGGAGCGCTAAACTCGCGGGCCCAAGCGAAACGGCCCAGACTGTACGCGAATGGCAACAGAATAAGGGCACACGCAACCGCTGGGATCAACCACGCCGGCCGTTTATTCGGAGTCACGAAGACCTCCTTGAGGCTGTCGCCCCGTGTGCACGGCATACACCATGGCTGTGGCGCGGTAGATCATGTGGGCGAACTTGGAGTACGGCAGCAGCACGAGCAGCGCAAACACAGTTGCAAGATGGATGATGTAGGCCGCGACCCTGAACGGATCGACACGCAGGTAATGGAGAATCTCGCACGCGAATCCCGTGAGGACCGCGGCCAGCGCCAAAGCAAGAAACATCCAATCGAACCATGTTCCAGCGAACAAGGTTCCAGCGACCGAGGCACCGGAACGGCCAGTGCGGGCCAAGTTGCGAACCATGAGCGTGCACCCGATCAGCATGGCTGCGCCCGCCAAATTAGCGAGGATCTTCCACGGGCTCCAGAAGTTGAAGGGATATGCGAAGGCGCCTCTCAGGAGCGGATTGAAGCGGGCAGTCAGCACCCAGAGATCCACGACGATCAGACCCAGAAATCCGAAAAGAACGAGCCGATGGGAGTTCATGCGGGAATGCTCGGCAGTGCAGCGATCGAAATCCTCATGAAGGAGGATGCTGCGTGCCGCCGATCGAATGCTCGCGGCGAGCGAGCGTCTGGGACCAATAAATCCCGCTTCGCGATCGCGCGCCTTCAGGTCGCGCCAAAAGCGCATCACGCCCAAGGCAATCACTGCGGCTTCCAAGAACAGGAATGGAGCGAAAAAAGCAATCAGGAGCCACTGCGGCAGTTGGCTCCAGTACGAAATGATGATGCGATTCGGTGTGTAGGAGCCACCCAGGAATGTTTCCAGCGGCGCGCGCGCCCACGCGGTCAAAACCAGAAGTATGCACGGAACGAGCAGCAGGAGCGGCAGAAGACGAGGCTGGCTTACGATATTGCCCAACCATCGCGGGGCGCTGTAGTGGAGGATCGCTTCCCTGCGAATCGCGGCCATCACATCTCCGGGCCGCGCGCCACGCGGGCAACGCTGGGAGCAGTCGTTGCACTGATGGCAACGCCAGATGTCCACATCCGCGACCAATCGGTCCTTCATGCCCCACTGCGCCCAAATCATCTCTTTTCGCGGAAACGGTTGGCTGGCGCCTGAGACTTCGCACACCACGGAGCACGTGGCGCATTGAAAACATTTTTTGAGGTCTTCACCCCCACTCGCAATGAGCCGGTTGCGGAACTCCCGGTCGGGTTTTATTAGGACGGGACTTGGCGTGGTCGTCATCTTCGTCAGCCCTTGAATGGATTGAGGCCAATGTCATCAATCTGCGCGGCAAATTCATCGATGAGCGCCGGCAGGCGGTGGTATTCAGAAAGGGCGATTTGCTCGATGCGAACGCGCTGCTCCTCCAGCGCAAGCTGAACCAATTTCTGGCGGATGTTTTCGCTGCGGGTACCCATCAGTTCGCTGCCGCGGATGAAGTGGCACTGGTAGTCGTCGCCCGACTTGCAGCCCAGCAGCAGGATGCCGTCGAATCCGCACGCCAGCGCGTCGGCAATCCAGATCACATTGACCGCTCCCAAACACCGCACCGGGATCACCCGGACAAAAGGGCTGTACCGAAGACGAGCGATTCCAGCCGCCTCCAATGCGGGCAATGCGTCGTTCTCGCACGCAAAAATCAAGAGCCGCGGCTTCTCCTCGAATTCATCGGGAATGTTCACCGCCTTGATCATTGAGGAGACCACGTCGATGGAATAGTCGCCGAAGGAAATAATGCGCTCCGGGCAAGCGCCGAGACAGATGCCGCAGCGGCGGCAGCGGCCGGGATTCGGAAGCGGAGTGCCTTTGTCGTCCTCGTCGAGGCTGCCAAAGGGACATTCTTCGGTGCAGCGTTTGCACAGCGTGCAGCGTTGCATGTGAAAATCCGGAAAGGACAGGTCGCCCCAGCGAGGATGCAGCGCCGCTCCCCGCGAGGTTAGTTCCACACATTGGATCGCCTTGAGCACCGCGCCCTCGGCGTCGGAGATACAGCCTTCGATATCGTTGGGGGCGCGCATGCAGCCCGCCGCATAAATACCGGTTCGCCGCGTCTCGTAGGGGAAGCAGATGAAGTGGGAATCGGGAAATCCGCTGGGCAGCACGGGAAGGTCGGGACCCTGGCGATAGCCCAGATGCAGTAGGTCCGTTCCCTCATGATGTCCAAGTTCCGTTACAAGCTGGCGGGCGCCGTCCAACTGGGGCCCGGGTTGCCCCTTGTCGCTGATTGCCCTAGCAATGACGGCCCTGGCATCGCGGACCTTTCGAATCGCTTCGCCGTCGGCGGCGACCGGCACCATTCCCGTCGCCAAAACCACGAGATCGGCCTCGACTTGGATTGAAGGGCCAAGAGGAGTGTTCTCGACGTTTACTTGAGGCGCATGCGCGCCACCGTCGCCGGCAGTTGTAACCGAAATCACATCCCCTTTCATCAGGGATATCCCCGGATCTTCCTGGGCTCGGCGGTAGAAATCCTCGTACTGCGCCGGTGTGCGGATGTCTTTGTAAAAGATGTAGGCTTCAATTTCCGGATCGAGCTCCCGAGCCCACAGCGCCTGTTTCAGTGAGACTCGACAGCACACCGCAGAGCAGTAAGGAAGATGAGCCGCATCGCGCGAGCCGGCACACTGCACGAATGCAATTCGCTTCGCTGGCCGGCCGTCGGATGGACAGCGGATCTGGCCTGTGGCCGCGAGACTCTCCATCTCGACATTGGTGATCACATCGGGATGGCGACCATAACCGAGATGGCCGAGGCGCGAGGCGTCATAGGGCTTCCATCCAGTGGCCTGAACGATCGCTCCGACGCTGGCGCGAATGGTTGAGCCATTCACGTCCAATTCGACTTCGAACTGGCCGGGCTGGCCGCCGATGCTCTTGATCGCGGCAGACCGGTGAATTTCGATGTTAGGGTCGCCCTCCAACTGGAGAATCCAGCTATCGAGATCGATGGCCTCCAGATCGCGGTAGGGCGCATGCTTGGGGAACTGTCTCTTGCAGGAGCGAAGCCAGCCGCCGAGTTCGGCTTGTTTCTCGACCAGCACGACTCGGTACCCTGCGCGGCTGGCTTCCCTCGCGGCAGCCATACCGCTGGGTCCGCCTCCGACAACGAGGAGGGTTCGCTGGGCGGCGATCTTGGCGGGCTCCCGAATCTCAACCTTGAGCGCCCGCGCGATTCCCATGCGCAGGTTATCCTCAGCGAGCATCTGCGTGTCTTCGTTGCGGGGTTCGTGGCTCCAAACGACCAACTCGCGCAAGTTCACTCTTTCCACGAAGCACGAAGCGAAGGAAAAAGTCTGGGAGTGAAAACGGCCTGAACATCCCGCGATGACTAGCGAGGCGACGCCGGACTGGACTGCCTCTTTGATCTGTGCGACTCCCTCATCGCAACAAAGAAACGAGTGGGAGCGGCAAAGACCTACGCAACGCTCCTCGGCGGCAACTTTCTCGAGCGCCTCCACGTCGAGCGAAGCTCCGATGTCGCAACCGCGACAGAAGAAGACCGCGACGTTTTTCTTTTCGTCAGCCACGATGAGAACTCACACAAGTTTGGAGCGCTTTGAGTGCGGCGCTGGTCGCATCGCGCACCGAGGACGCAACGTCCATCGGACGCCGCGCACATCCTGCCGCAAAATGACCGGGGAGCGGCTGCGTGCCAGACAAAAAACCGTGAGGATCGCGGCTCAGCACCGCCGACAGTGAAGCGGGATCCTTAACCAGAGCAGGAACCATGCCCGCCGCCAGCACCACCAGACTTACCCTCTGGCGGATGCGGCATTCATTCAACACGTCCTCAGCCTCGACAATGAGGTCGCCCGAGGCTGCGTCCCCGGCCACCTTGGCCCCTTTGCCTTTGATGAGATGAAGTTTGCCGTCCTTCTGGGATTCGGCAAGAAACAGCTCGTGTTTCCCGGGAGAGCGGAGGTCGATGTAGTAGACATAAATATGCGCGTCCGGATATTGCGCGCGCACATATCTGGCCTGTTTGAGCGATGCCATGCAGCAGACGCTGGAGCAGTGCTTGAGGTGATTGTCGTGGCGCGATCCAGCACACTGAACGAAAGCAACGCTTTCGATCTCTTTGCCATCCGAAGGGCGGACGATGCGGCCCTTTGTGGGGCCAGAGGGTGCCGCGAGCCGTTCCATCTGAACGTTGGAGATCATGTTGGCGTGGGCACCCAACCCCTCGACCACGCTGGCATCGAAGGGATCCCATCCTGTGGCCCAAATCAGAGCCTGAACCTCGTATTGGGTGCGCAGCGAAGTCATGCGCAGGTCGATGGCGCCATAAGGGCACGCCGGCACGCATTTGCCGCACTGCTCGCCGAGGCACGCCGCAGGATCGATCGTGTGGCGGAAGGGCCAAGCCAGGTCGCTGGGAAGGTATATAGCGCGGGTTGATCCCATGCCGTAGTTGAACGCATCTGAGCGCGATTCAGGACAGACGCCGACGCAGACGCCGCAGGCCGTGCAGCGCTCATTCACGAATCGGGGTTGCTGCTCGACCATTACCTGATGGCGACCGTCTTGCGACCGCACCTCGGCCACTTCGGCCAAGGTGAGACATCGGATGTGCGAACTGGTGCGAATTCGGCGAAGGTTGATTTCGAGACCGCACAGGGGTGGACAGAGCTTCGGAAAATACTGATGCATTCGCGCGACGCGCCCGCCGAGATAGGCGCTGCGCTCGACGAGGATGACGTCGCAGCCTGCCTCCGATGCCTCGATGGCGGCGGTCATTCCGGTGATCCCGCCGCCCACGACCATCACTGCGCCGCGGCTCTGGTCTGCGCTCATGGTCACTCCGGTTGAGACGCGGGCTGCCTATTCTTTTTCGACGTTCGCGCGACGTAGGCCTCGACGGCGCCGGTTCTCGGTTGCATGGTTTGCTCGCCGAAGACGCTGAATCGCAGCCATTGGAGGGCAAACCGCATGAGCTCTTCGTCATCGTAACGCATCTCTGCAATCAGGTCGTCATCGACTTCAAAACGCTGAAGCAGGGTGCTGCCGAAGACGAACTGTCGAAATCGGTCCAGGTCATAACAGGCGGTGAACCACATCTCCGTTTTCATCGGAGACAAGTTCTCGGGCTTCATTCGCTGGTGGAGGACGAGTTCCTTGAATTGCGCGCCCCAGCGTTCGTAAGCTTCGGTTTCCTGCGTATCCAGCCACTGGTGGACCGTCTGCTCAGGCGTTTCGGCGCCTGAGCAACCCGCTTGCTGCGGCAAGAGGAAATAGCGCTGCTGGCCCTGGCCGCTCGCAGGATCCTTGCTGACCGCAAAACCGAGCGGATAGAGGCGGCAGGCCCACGGACGGTCGGCATAAACGGCACAACCCTGGACGCCCAGGAATCTGCATTCTCCGCCGGCGTTAGGACGCAGAAAGAGCGATGGAACGGGGCTCTGCTTATCAACACAGATTTGTACATACTCCCGCAGAAAATCGCCGGACTGCATCCCCAGGCGCTTCTTCAGGCGCAGCACGTCGTAGGGAGTAAGAAGAATGGCGCCGCGGCAACACTTGCGCGAGCATTCTCGATCCGGCCGACACAAAAACGGGAAGGGATTCTCCGCCGCCAGCCATTTCGTGCCCGCGGGCGGGCCCGCATCGTCTCTGTCACGCGCCGGGGACGCAGCGCTTTGGGGCGGCGGTTGGCAGGACAGACGAGATGGGACGGAATCGTTCATTACTCGTTTCTCTATGCTCCCGTGGCAGTGAGGTACTTCACGGGCCGCTTGATCATCTTCCAGTGGCCTGTGGCTCGATCAAAGACGCAGTTGCAGAAGGCGAGCCAGTCTTTGTTATCGATGGATGGCTTGTCGGTGCGGAAATAGTATCCCGGCCACCGTGTCTCTTCGCGGAAATACAGCGAGTGCACGTGGGCTTCGGCCTGGTACAGCCGATGAACGTTCTCCCAACAACGCATCAGCTCGTGCGGGTTTTCAGCGGCGAGAAGCGCAGAGTCGGCTTTCAGGAAGGCCAGAAGCTCCATGCCTTTTTCCAACAGCTTGCCGCTGGTTTTGAACTGGCTCGATACGCCGCCCGCATATTCGTCCATGATCTTCTGGAGGCGGTACATGAACTGCTTGGGACGAATATAGGCCGGATTGACATCGGGATCGGTGGTGTTGGCTCGATTCGCCTCAAACACGTCGAGCGGCTTGAGAATTTCGGCTTTCAGAGTCTCAATCAGTGCCGGGTCGAGCTGCGGGGCGGTGTTGTGGTCGACGACATAGGAGATGGCTGCCTTGGCCGCAATGCGTCCCTCGGTGAACGAGCCCGAGGAAAACTTGTGACTCGATGCCCCGGAAGCGTCGCCGGCAGCGAAAAGGCCGCCAACCGTCGTCATGTTGGGATAGTCCCAGCAGTAATCCGATTTGGTCGTGTCGTTTTGCAGATCCGCGGGTCCGGAAACCCAAGCGCCAGAAGCGCCGGAGTGCGAGCCAATGAAGTAGGGCTCGCACGCCATGATCTCGGACGGTTTAGCCTCGGGTTCGACGTTGGTGGCGGCCCAGAGGACCGCCTGCGCGATGGTCATATCAAGAAAATCTTCCCATGCCTCGGACTCGAGTTCCTTGAGCTTCTTCTTGGCCGTTTTCTCGTCGGGCGACTCCTTGGCGATGCGCTGGATCGCCTCCGCCGTCTGCATGTAGATCGGTCCTTTGCCATCCATCACATCGAGCATCATGAGCCAGTTGCGCAGATTCGCGGGCACAGGTTTGACCTGGCCGTAGGGTCCCCACTTGTCCAGCTCGGCCGCGTTCTCGACCATGTAGTCCTTGCCCGCCGCATTGGTCGCGACGGCTTTGAACAATAGAAACCACGCGCCCACCGGCCCGTAGGCATCTTTGAAGCGCACCGGGATGAATCGAACTTCCTGGCACGTCATCTCGGCCCCAGCGTAGATGGTGAAGAATGCGCTCGCTCCGGAGTTGAACGGCGGATACCAGGAGCGGCCGAATCCCTCTCCGGTGGAACGGGGCTTGAAGATATGTACGGCGCCACCCATGGCTACGAGCGTGGCTTTGGCCTCGAATATGTACACGGTGTTCTCACGAGTGCTGAAGCCGATCGCGCCCACGCAGCGATCGCCATCCATCAACGGATGGGTTATAAATACCCTCTCAAAATACTGCCCGCCCGCTTCGGCCAGCGCATTCTTGGCCGCTTCCGCGACGATGACCTTGTACGACTCGCCGTTGATCATTAGCTGCCAGCGGCCCTCGTGCACGTACTTGCCATCCTGATCTTTCCAGATAGGGAGGCCCCACTTTTCGAAGAGGTGCACGGTGGAGTCGACGTGGCGCGCGATGTTGGCGACGAGGTCCTCACGCGTGATCCCCATCAAGTCGTTGCGTACATAGTTGACATAATCTTTCACCGTGTTATTGCCGCCGTTGAGGTCAACGTACATGTTGATGGCCGACAACCCCATGGCGACGGCGCCGGAGCGCTCCATCGCCGCTTTATCGACCACAGTAACCTTCAGACCGTGCTGGCGGGCCCAATAACTGGCTTCGACGGCCGCGCCACAGGCGGCCATGCCACCTCCGCAGATGAGTAGATCCGTTTTAACGACTACGGTCTTGAAATCTGCCATGTTTGTGTTCTCCTTCGAGTTTCCGAATTCCGGGATATTTATAGTGTCGGCACCTTGTCCAATTTGACCCGCCCAACTTCCGTATTCAGACCTGCGGGCTCACTCATCAACGTGGGACTCTTGAGATCGGCATCGGCGGTGGGATAGTGATCGAAGGGTTGGGCTTTGCCCTCCGCAACGCCGCGTCGTGTGGGGAATTTGAAACGCTTGGGCCGGATGTCCTTGTTGCGGAATTGCACGGTCCACAGGATGTCTTCGGTGCTCCTCATCGGAGTCACGCTGGCGCCCAGGGGGACGAAATCGGCATACCCCCGGACTTCGATGGCTTGCGTGGGACAGATTTTCACGCAGTTGTAGCACTCCCAGCACATCGAGGGATCGCGGTTGTAGGCCTTCATGATCTCGGAGTTCAAGGCCATGAGGTCATTAGGGCAGATGTACTGGCAGGCGGTCTTGTCGAGCGCTTTGCATCCGTCGCATTTGTTCGCGATAACAAAACTAGGCATCTTGCCTCCATGGTTCAGAAGGGATGGTGACGTGTACCTTTTTCATCCGGGTTTGACAATATCTCACGCTTGAGCCTCCCGCAGCAGAGCGGTGACCCGCGCCGCAACCGCCGCGCCGTCAATCATGCAGTTGCGGATCGGCTTCATGCCGGTGGCGCATCCTGCGAGAAACACGCCATCGCGAGTCGCATCATGCGGATGCCGAAACCATTCCCGGCACAGGAAGAATCCGTCGGGCCCGCAACTGATTCCGAGCAGGTGCGCCAAGTGGTTTACGTCCTGGCACGGCCTCATTCCAGTCGAAAGAGAAACCAGATCGAATTCCCCGGCAAATGGCCGGTTTAGCAGAGTGTTCTCCGCCCGCACCGAAACTGAGCCGTCCGGGAGTTGCCTGCACATGGAGACGCGGCCCCGTATGTAGCGAACGCCTCGCTCTTGTGCCAGCGAGTACATCTCCTCGAAACCGCGATCATAAGTGCGAACATCCATGTAGAAGCAAACCACGAATGCCTTTGGATTCCGCTCCATGACCGTGCTCGCTTGTTTGGTGCTATAGGAGCAGCAGATGCGGGAACAGAACGGCGCCCCAATACGCTTGTTGCGCGAGCCGACGCAGAACACAATCGCAAGTCTTTGTGCTTCTTTCCCGTCGCTGGGGCGCACGAGTCGTCCACCGGTGGGTCCACGCTGGTTCAACATCCACTCCAGTTCGGATGCCGTGATGACGTTGGGGTAGACTCCATACCCGTATTCCTTGAGGCTGGTGGGGTCAAAGGGCGTGAATCCCGTAGCTACAATCACCGCGCCAGCGCTGACGAAGCTCCCGTCGCTCAGTTCGACCGTGAAGTTGGGAAAGTCGCCTCGCAAAGCTGTGACTACGGCGCCGAGGCGTATGTCCACGAGAGGCGTGCGGCTCAGGTCCCGCTCCAGCAAGTCGGTAAACTTCTTTCCGTCATTGAACCCGTCATCGTTGAAGAACGGGAAAGTCCTGGAGAGCATGGGAACACGGCCGCCAAGCCCTGAGGACTTCTCCACCAGGACCGACGGCATTCCCAGCGAGCCGAGAGAAAGCGCCACTTGCATGCCCGCTACACCACCTCCGACGATGCATACCGGTTTCGTCATGCGAGTTCGCTAGTGGCCCTCCACGTTCTCTTTTGTGATCCATTCTTTGGACTTGTCGTAAGGAATCTCAAGCTTGTCGAGAAGAGGTTCCACGGGCACAGTGTGGCCCTGGATGCCCACCACATCGTAGGGATCCCACCCCAGCAGCAAGCCTGCAAGTTCCGTATATGAGAGTGTCGGGATATTGAACGTTCTGCCGCTCATCTGCTGGATGGCCCATTGTTCCTTGTCGATGAGGACGTTGCACCCAGGACAATTGGTGATGATCGCGTCTGGCGCCCATGGTTCCATGCTGTCCAGCTTTTTCAGAACGCAAGCCATAGTGTAACCGCGATTCGGGCGAATCATGCACTGCCGGAATCCCATGCCGCAACAGTGCCGCCGTTCCGGGTAGTCCACCGTCTCGCCGCCCCAGGCGCGAATCACTCCGGTGAGCACGTCGCAGGATTCCGCGCCGCCAACGGCTTTCTCCGGGAAAACTTTGGCGTAGTGGCATCCGACGTGGTCCACAATGCGCAGCGGTCGCCCGGTTCTGTGATCGACCAACCGGTGCCGCAATTTCTGCGCCAGAGCGTCACGATAGCGATACACGATGTCACTGGCGTGGACCACATGCTTTGGAATCTGAAGACGCCGGCCGCAGGCTTGCTGAAGCCACCGGTCCACACGCTCGTGCAATCCCGGTTCGTGCTCGTACATTTCCAGACATTCGCTGTGGATCGCGAACGATGTAACGCAGGCCGTGGTGATGTTCTCAAAACCCAGTTCGGCAGCGATTGACCACAGACGCGCCACGACCAGCAGCGTGCTTTCCATGGACATAATGTCGCCGTGAGAGAGAATGCCCGTACAGCACGTGCACTGCGAGTCGGGCCGATCACTTGCGGCTTTCCATCGCAGACCGAGCAGGTCGTAGATGCGGCTGATGAGAACCTCAGTGCCTGGATTAATGGCGCCCAAGATACAGCTCGGCGTGAGGAAAAAATCATTCTCGGGGATTTCTTTGGTGATCGTCGGCGCAATGGTCACAGTGGCAGCCATAAGTTATTCTTCGCGTGCCTATCCTTCGCGGCGAACCCGATCGTAGTACTCCTCAATCGAGAGTCCGTCTCTCTTTGCGTCCTCGGAGGCGCGTTTCTCAAGCTCGTTCCAGAGCACCAGGGTCCCGCCTTCTGCCACGCAGGAACGGAGTTCCGCGAGCGTCTCGGGCGGCACTTTGCGCCCGCCGAATCGTCCCGAAGCATCTGGACTGGCCCCCAGGCGCGTCATCTGCTGATCGACTTCCGAGTGATACTTGGCGTAACGCGGGCCAAAATCCGGGTGGTTCCCCGCATCCACATTCCGAAAATAGAGGCTGCAGGCGCGGTTCCAGAGGTTCCCGCCCCAGAGATGGCGTGCCGCATATTGCTGTCGCCCGCGAACGCTGCATAGGTGATATCCCTTCAGTTGCGCCAAAAAGCGCAACGAGGAAATCAGTCCCATTAGATTGTTTTCCCGGGAACACTTTGGTTTGCAGGAACCGCACTGTCCGCAATACCAGAGAATGTCGGACTTCAAGAGTTCAACCAGGCGCTCTTCGCTCTCCGATAGAGCGGCGTCAACAATGGTGCGGGGATTGTATTCGGGAAAGTACTGGGCTGCCGGGCACTGCGAAGTGCAGACGCCACAGGCAATGCAACTCTTCAATGCGTGCTTGGCGACGAGATGGTTCTTCAGCCACCATGTGCAGGGCTCGTTCCGAGCCTTCTCGTACCATTCCTGCATTTCTGCATCGCAGTTGTCCGCCAGAACGCGAGCTTCTCGCCGGTCTTTCTCGCGTTCCAACGATGTCCCATACAGATAACGAATGTTTGGATAGGCGTCGCCTGCGGAGCTTTCTTCATCCCGGAGCGACTCATAGGCGGTCACCAGTTCGCTGATTGGGATGATGTCAAGCTCCTCGTGCTTTTTCGAGAGCAAATCGGAAGGAAGCATCTTCGGTGCTGCCGCACCATCCCCTTTCATGCCGCCACCCGGCGAGGCTCCAAGTCGGAGAGCGGCGCCACTGAGATTGACTGGTACTCTTCTGCCGCAAGCGCTACCACTCGGTACAACGCGTGTGCGAGTTTGGAATTCGCGAAACCCGCCAACAGAACAAATACAAATGCCAGGTGCAAAAAGTATGTTGGGTAGGCCAGCATGGCGAGGTTTGCGTAGCGAAAAATCTCGGCCAGCACGCCGGTGATGCTCACCAGCAGAAGCTCCAGCAGCAAGAACCAGTCAAACCATGAACTCGCGTCGCCGTCCCGGGACGCGCGCTGCCGTTGAACCCAGAAGTAAACACTCCCGCCGACGATCAATCCTGCGGCAATGTTTCCAGCAATCTTTAGGGGGTGGAGTGCAGGGAGAGGATAGGGAGCCCCGAGAGCGATGCGCGTCGCCGCCACGCCCGCCAGCGCTAGCAGCGTGCTAAAGCCGTAAAACACAGAGATGTGCGCCCACCGGCTCCAGGGAAACTGCTGACACGCGGAAAACCGTTCGTGCGTTGCCAGTTGGCGCGCGACAGAGATCACAGAGCTAACGAGACGGCCGGGACGGGCTCTCCAGAGCGATTCTCCGGTGAATGCTTTCCACGCACGTGCGGCGCCTATCATGGCGGCGATCAATACCGCGGCCGTGACCGCGCCAAAGAACAGATTCAACGTGAAATGTGGAACCATGCTGGCGTAGCGTACGGGACTGACTTGCGGCGAGAACGACCCACCAGCCGCGATGGCCGCCAGTAGCAGGGCGGTTGCAGTCAGCAGCATCCACAGAAAACCTTGCCGGCGATTTGCCAGCCGGGTCCAAAAACGAGGCGTGGAATAATGCTCGACGGCCAGCTGGCGAATTGCCGCCATGATCCGGCCGGGCCGGGCCTTCGCCGGGCAATGTGAGGTGCAGTCCTGACAATTGAAACAGAGCCAAACGTTGGGGTCCGCCAGCAGCTTGTCCGCGTGCCCGAGTTGCAGCAGTGTCATCTGGCGCCGCGGGAATAATGTGCCGTCGGTTTCGGCCAGACGACAGTTCACCGTGCAGACGCCACATTGCAGACACGACATCAACGAATTTCCATCGGTGCAGTACTCGGAGAGCAATGCCGCAGTTGCGCGCTTGCGGCCGGGTAGCAGCGTCAAAGAGGAGTCCGTAAGCACATGAATCGTTTTTCCGTGCAGACGCCATCCAAAATCGATCGGTCGCCCCGGCTGCGAGGAGTTCGTTCCTCTCGACCCGGACCGGATGGCTATACGGCGCTGGGGATTGGTCAGTACCCGGATTTTGTCGCCCATGGATATGACACCCATAAAGTCTATTCTTATAATAGACTAAATAGCAAATCACGGGCCGTCTCAGTCCGGCCTGATCGGCAAAAGAGCCTTGATATTCAGATACTTAGATGGATCCTTTCGGATTCGTTCACCTCTCGTATGTGTAGTTTTTTGCATAATAAGGCGCAATTCCAGCCTCCCGCCCGAAAAGGCGATCGAACGGGCTGGTTATGGGCGGGAGTTTCCGCGGTCCCGAGTCTGGGCAGAGTTTGGGCGGAGTTGCACCAAAACCGGGCAATGTAGATTTATTGTTTCTGCGGGTGCCGACGACTAGCTAGGTTTTCGTTCAATGGGTTGAGTGGTGCCCGGAGACGGAATCGAACCGTCACGTTCCTTTCGGAACTCGGGATTTTAAGTCCCGTGCGTCTGCCAGTTTCGCCATCCGGGCATAATTTCACGCTATTGCAGCATAGTCATTTACGTCATTCACCGCATTGATCGGAGTACTCTCATCGCCGTTGGTGCCAGTTGTGGTGTCAGTTGGGACTGCCTGACGGCGACGCGACACGTCGCGACTGCCGCGTCGGGCGCGTTCGATCATTTCAGCCGCCTTCGTGATGTCAGCCTCACTCGTAATATCGTACCCGTCGAAAACTGATCGCGTCTTGTGTCCAGACAGAGACATCGCAACTTTCTCGCTTATTCGGGCCCTTACCATGTTCGCACTGCCGAACGGCGAAGATCGTGAAAAATTAAACCGTGCCATCTTGCTTTCTTGTCCCCGCTCTTTCACGAAGTTCCCAAGGCCACCGAAAGTTAACGAGTAAACGGCGCCAAAATGCTCTAGCCGCGTGCGATAAAGGCAGTCGACAATCGACCGTGTGTTGGTCTGCTTGCGGCTTGACCCGCCATGATAAACTTAAGACTTAACAGAAGTACGACGTCCTTATGTATTGTAAGGTTTGAAAAAAGTCCTCTCCACCAATGAACCGCGCTGCGCTTGCCTCGACTTCGCCCTCGTCCTTGAAAGCAGTAGCGCAGCCTTGATTCGACGTTGCACGAGGTAGTTTTCCCACGAGAGGAGAAGTTCACGTGGCCGCAAGTTCGCCCGCTGTTCCATCCGCCGCTGTCAAGGATAACCGGGAAAAAATCTTGGAGCGCGCCATGTCGCGCCACGGGTACTCCGGCTCCGCCCTCATCGAAGTGCTCCACACTGCGCAGGAATTGTTTGGGTATCTCTCGCCCACGCTGCTCAGGACGATCGCACACAAGCTGAAGCTGCCTCCCAGCCGGGTACTGGGGGTGGCAACGTTCTACCATTTCTTTTCGCTCAAGCCGAAAGGCGAACACACGTTCGTAGTCTGCATCGGAACCGCCTGTTACGTGGCGGGCGGGTTCGGCCTGGTGCAGAAACTTGAGCATCGCTGCACCAAGGCCGGACACACGACTGCGGACGGAAAGGTCAGCGTGGAGACGGCGCGGTGCATTGGATCGTGTGGACTGGCTCCGGCGGTGATCTACGACGGCAACGTGCTGGCGCGGGTTACAGCGGAGGTCCTCGACAAGCAACTCGACAGGATCGGTGTGCAATGAACGCAGAACAGCTACGTGACGATCAAAACGAAGAACTGGCCCGCCAGCAGGGATTGCAAAACCGGATTCTGTGCTGCACCGCCGCCGGGTGTATTTCGTGCGGCGCGGACGGGCTGCGACAGGCGCTAGCCGCCGAGGTGGAGACCAAGGGCCTTAAGGGCAAGGTCGAAGTGTGCGGCACCGGATGCATGGGGCTCTGCAGCCGCGGTCCGTTGGTGCTGGACTCGGCGAAGAAGAGGCTTTACGGCAACGTGACAGTTGCAGACGCACCCGCCATCCTTGCCAGCCATGATGCGGCGCACCCCGGCCTGGCTGAGCGTTCGATTGACCTGGAGGTGCCCTTCTTTACGCGGCAGATGAAGATTGTGCTGGCAAACAGCGGCCGCGTCGACCCCGAGAAGCTGGCAGACTACATCGCCGCCGGCGGCTATCAGTCGCTGGCGAAAGCCCTCGAAGAGATGACGCCGCGCGAGATAATCGAGGAGGTTCGGAAGAGCGGGCTGCGCGGGCGTGGCGGCGCGGGATATCCCACCGGCGTGAAGTGGGCGCTAGTTGCCAAACAACCCGCCCAAACAAAGTACGTCGTCTGCAATGCCGACGAGGGCGACCCCGGCGCGTTCATGGACCGCAGCGTTCTGGAAGGCGATCCGCATCGCGTGCTTGAAGGCATGGCGATTGCGGGGTACGCAGTGGGAGCCCAGCAGGGATACATTTATGTGCGCGGAGAATACGGGCTGGCCATCCAGCGCCTGCAGAATGCCATCAAGCAGGCCGAGCGCGAGCATCTGCTCGGCAGCCGCATTCTCGAACAGGGATTCCAGTTCCACATTGATTTGCGCATTGGCGCGGGCGCCTTCGTCTGCGGCGAGGAAACGGCGCTGATTGCCTCGATTGAAGGGAAGCGTGGACAGCCGCGGCAGCGTCCGCCCTACCCACCTGCTTCCGGGCTTTGGGGCGAACCGACGCTCATCAACAATGTCGAGACCTTTGCCAACATCCCGCCGATCATCGAGAGGGGTGGCGACTGGTTCGCCAGCATCGGCACTGCCACCAGCAAAGGCACCAAGGTGTTCGCCCTCGCCGGCAAGATAGCAAACACGGGGCTCATCGAAGTGCCCATGGGCATGACTTTGCGCGAAATCCTGTTCGACATTGGCGGTGGCGTTCCCGGGGGCAAGTTCAAAGTCGCACAAACCGGCGGCCCTTCCGGCGGCTGCATCCCCGAGCAGCTCCTCGATACGCCGGTGGACTACGAGTCGCTCAGCAAGATTGGCTCCATCATGGGGTCGGGAGGACTGATCGTCATGGACGAGACTTCCTGCATGGTGGATGTGGCGCGCTTCTTCATGGAGTTCTGCATGGATGAATCGTGCGGCAAGTGCGTACCGTGCCGAGCCGGAACGGTGCAGATGCATGACATTCTCCGGCGCATTACCACCGGCGAAGCTTCGCCGGCCGAACTTGACATGCTTAAGAGCCTCTGCACGCTGTTGCGCGAGACCAGCCTTTGCGGGCTTGGCCAGACGGCTCCGAACCCTGTCGTGAGCACACTCAAATATTTTCCGGAAGAGTACGAGGCGCACATCCGCGAGCGGCGCTGTCCCGCGCGCCAGTGCAAGTTTGCGCCCGAGGAGCAGGAGGTGCCGGCATGAGCGTAAAAACCCTCGAAATTGATGGACAGATGGTAACAGGCGCCGAGGGCGATACGATCTTCAGCGTGGCCTGGGAGCACGGGATCCAAATTCCGCGCCTTTGCCACGTTGGCGGCCTGAGTAACGTGGGCGCTTGCCGGTTATGTCTGGTTGAGGTCGAGGGCCAGAAGAATCTGCAAGCCTCCTGCCTCGTACCGGTGGAAGAAGGCATGGTTGTGCGCACCGACACGCCGCGCCTCGCGGCGCATCGCAAGCTGATTGTCGAGCTGCTGCTGGCCGAGCGCAATCATGTGTGCTCGGTGTGCGTTGCCAACGGAGATTGCGAGTTGCAGGATCTTGCTGTAAAGCTCGGCATCGATCACGTGCGGCTGCGTTACCAGTTTCCCCAATTCACGGCAGACACGAGCCATGAGCGCTTCGGTCTCGATCACCATCGCTGCATCCTGTGCACGCGCTGCGTGCGAGTTTGCCATGAAATCGAGGGCGCGCACACGTGGGACATCAGCGGGCGCGGCGTCCATTCACAGATCATCTCCGACCTCGGTGAGCCATGGGGCACTTCGGATACCTGCACCGGGTGCGGAAAGTGCGTCCAGGTGTGCCCCACCGGCGCGCTATTCGAAAAAGGCAAAGGTATTGCCGAAATGCGCAAGGATCGCGGTTTCCTGAAATACATTGTGACCGCGCGGGAAAAGAAACAATGGATCGGATAACTCAAAAACCTCGGCTCGCGACCGTGTGGCTGGGCGGCTGCTCTGGCTGCCATATGTCTTTTCTCGACCTCGATGAGCGGCTGATCGAACTCGCCGGATGCGTTGAATTTTGCGCCACGCCTTTGACCGACTATAAAGACTTCCCTGAAGCCGACATTACGCTGGTCGAAGGCGCGGTCGCCAACCAGGAGCATCTCGAAACCATCCGCAATGTTCGGCGTCGCACAAAAATTCTCGTGTCGCTGGGTGATTGTGCGGTCACCGGGAACGTTACGGCGCTGCGCAACATGTATGGCATCGAGGATGTTCTGAACCGTGCTTACCGGGAGACGGCCGCAGTCGTCACTGGCATACCTGTCGGCAACAGCGTGGTCCCCCGCCTGCTGGCGCGCGTGCGTCCGGTGCACGAAGTGGTAAACGTCGACTACTTCATCCCCGGCTGCCCGCCGTCAGCTGACATCATTTACAACTATCTTACGGCACTGCTTGAGAACCGCCAGCCGGTGCTTGAAGGGAGGTTCGGCTAATGTCCGAGCGCATCCTGATTCATCCGGTCACTCGTGTCGAAGGACACGCAAAGATCTCCATTTACGTCGACGATTCCGGCGAAGTTTCCTCGGCGCAGTTTCACGTAACCGAGTTCCGTGGGTTCGAGAAGCTGTGCGAAGGCCGGCCGTTCCACGAAATGCCGGGCCTGATGTCGCGCATTTGCGGCATCTGCCCGGTTAGTCACATCCTGGCGAGTTCGAAGGCGGGAGACATGCTGCTTGGCGTGGAAATCCCGCGCGCCGCGGCCACGCAACGCCGTCTGGTGAACTATGCCCAGGTGTTGCAGTCGCACGCCCTGAGTTTCTTCCACCTTTCTGCTCCCGACTTCCTGCTGGGAATGGATGTTGAGCCTGAAAAGCGGAATCTTTTCGGCTTGATGGAAAGCGCCCCAGACCTTGCACGTCGCGGCATTCGCCTGCGCCAGTTCGGCCAGCGGGTTATCGAACTCGTCGGCGGCCGGCGGATCCACCCTGCGTGGGGCACGCCCGGCGGCGTGATGCGCATGGTGGGTACGGCAGAGCGGGACGAGATTCGCAGCTGGATTCCTGAGGCGCTCCAGTCCGTTGACGTTGCGCTCGGTCGAATGAAAGCTGTACTGGATTCGTTGCCCGCGGAAGTCGAGCACATCGGCAATTTTCCGACGCTCTTTCTCGGTACCGTAACTCCTGAAGGCGCCCTCGAATATTATGACGGGCTGATTCGCATTGTGGATGCCGAAGGAAACATCGTGGCTGAGGGTCTGGACCCGCACCGCTATGCCTCTTACCTCGCCGAAGCCAGCGAGGAATGGTCGTTCATGAAGTTCCCGTTTTATAAATCGCTTGGCTATCCTGGCGGCGCCTATCGCGTGGGGCCGCTGGCCCGGTTGAACGTGGCACAATCGGCAGGAACGCCGCGCGCGGAGCACGAACTCAGAGAATTCAAGCATCGCGGACGCGGAGCGGTTTGCCAGTCCTTCCTCTATCATCTCGCCCGGCTCATCGAAATGCTCCATGCTATTGAACGGATCGATGAGCTTACCGACGATCCTGACTTGCTGCGCGAACACGTCCGCGCCAAGGCCGGACAGAACCGCCACCGTGGCGTCGGCTCATGCGAGGCGCCGCGCGGTGTCCTCTTCCACGACTATGAGGTCGATGACGACGGCCTTATGCGCAAGGCGAACCTGCTGATTGCCACTGCGCAAAACAATCTGGCCATGAATCGCGCCGTCGAACAGACGGCTCGTCGTTTTGTTTCCTCACGCAGTTTGACGGAGGGCATGCTCAATCGTGTGGAGGCCGCCATCCGCTGTTTCGATCCCTGCCTCTCCTGCGCCACCCACGCCGTGGGACATATGCCGCTTGTCGTCGAACTGCGCGACTCCGCTGGCCGATTACTCGATCAAGCGCGCCGCGGCTAGCCTATGGTTGTTTGTATCGCGATCGGAAATGCACTTCGCGGGGACGACGGCGTCGCGCGTTACGCGGTACGCCTGATTGCGTCCAGCGATCGAATTCATCCGCTGGAGGTTTGTCAATTGACGCCCGAGCTGGCGTGCGTCATTGCCCGTGGGGATATAGTTTTTTTTCTCGACGCTGACCCTTCAGCTGCCAAGGTCGCGCTTGCTCCAGTCGAAACGCCTTGCGGGAACGGCTCTCCACTCGCTCACAGCATGAGTCCGGCTGAGTTGGTTGCCATGGCCCGCCGCCTCTACGCCTTTGCCGGAGAGGCGCTTCTCTGCCGTATCCCAGCAAAGCAATTCGAATATGGGGAAGAACTCACACCTCAGGCAAAAGCGGCGGCAAGGTCCGCTGCAAGAATGATTGCAGAGTATGCTTCGCTTGAATTTATAGACGCCGGCTGAGAATTACTATCAAGTTGCGAAGTCACGCTGGCTGCGGATTCAGTCTGTCAACCGGATTCCTAGCCTGATCGAGTCTTCGCGGATGGTCGGATCGCCGGGAGAAGGGCAGTGAACGCTCCCTGGTGGTAACCGGTCGTTCGGAGAGCAGATCGAGAGACCGCGACAAGGCAGCGGTTGAAGCGAACCGACGTCATGGCGGATGAGTCCCCATAAACGCCGTTGCCGTCACTTTACTCCCGGATGGGTTCCGGTGGATTCAACGGTATAGGCTTTTGCGGACCTTTGCCGGATGGTGCGATTGAGTGCAATTGGCCTGGAATGGATTTTAGGTCCCGTGCGTCTGCCAGTTTCGCCATCCGGGCGTTCGGAGGCAACCATTGCATTCTATGATAGTCGCCTGCGAAACTCTTTGCGGGTTTGGTCTTTCCATACAACTTTTCGGCAGCTTCCGGGTTCAATAGTATGTAGGGGTGTGATTGTCAGGAGGGAATCTTGAAAGTGTCTCGCTGGTTTCGTAAAGCAATTGGTTCCGGGTTGGCGGCGAGAGCCGCTCTTTTGTTCTTTGTGATTGGCGCGACGGCACTGGTTTGCGCCCAGAGTGGCGCCATGAGTCCTTATCAGGGCGAATCGGATGGGGTCAGCGCCGGCGGAACATGGCTGGAGTTTCACTCCACCGACAAGATGACGGGCGCGAAGAGAGTGCGCTTTCAACTTCAATCGAACAACTATTTCAAGGAGGACGCGGAATTCAAGCCCAGAGTGAGTCTTGTTTGCGATAACGGCAAGCTCAAGGTTGCGGACTTCAATCCCGGAGTCAGACTGCCTTTGCCGACCCGCCCCGGCTGGTGGTATCAGCCCCAGTTGAGAGTGGAGGTCCGGGTTGACGATACCCACTACTTCAAGTTCTGGAACTGGATGCGCGGCCGCTTCCTCTCCATGGATAAAGGCACGGTTCGGGGCATGATCGGGGCCCAGGTTTTCAACATCGAACTACCCACGCGGAGTGGACGGCAGATCGCGGAGTTTTCTCCCGGCGGGCTGAATCTGGATCGCGTCAAACAAGCATGCGACCTGACGCCGAAGAAACCGGGCACGGACTAGCGGGCCGGCAACCGGCAATCGGTGTACGTACAGTGTTTCGCGTGAAACATTATGCAGTGATATCTGTAGGTATTATGACGTACATACTCAAGGGGTGGCGGAGACGAATATAGGGCGAATATACGGGGTTGTGCGGCGCCGAATAGTGACTGTTGGTCGGGAAAAGGAACTTATACGCTAGTCTAAGTCATTGAAAGTGCTAGAGGGCTGGTGTGGTAAAACAGACACAACCGTGTAACTTTTACACGGTAATTCTTACACACCTCATCATTTGGCAACCGGCTGAGACCGTTGCGCGGGCGAACTGCGTTTCCGCCCTTCGCTTCGCAAACCCGCCCTTTGCTTCGCGATAGGGCGGGCCATCCGCCGAAGAAGCCGGGCACGGACTAGGACGATCGTCACGGGACTTCGCAAGTCCCAAGGAGGCGCGGCGATGGTGAGGGTGAAAGAGCTATTTGCATTTGTCCTATTGCTTGGGTTATTTGCGACTGCGCGGCCTGTGAAGGCCCAGGAGCAAACCTCGAAGCTTGAGGCGTATGGCGGGTACTACTACGCGCGCTTTAATGTAAATGCCAGTGCCGCCGGCGGCGCACCCTCGGAAACATTCAACGGAAACGGCGGGGGCGGCCAGCTCGAGTACAACGCCAACAACTGGCTCGGTGTAGTGGGAGATATGGCCGGCTATGGTGCGACCGCGACTACAAACGGCGCATTGGTCGGAGGAGCGTTTACCTATCTTTTTGGACCCAGAGTGAATTTCAGGCGCGGCAAAGTTACGCCGTTCGCTCAGACCCTCTTCGGAGGCATTCTCACCACCGACGGGATTGGCCATTCGGGGTACGAAAATAATTTTGCGATGACGGCGGGCGGCGGCATTGATTTCAAAGTGTCCAGGCACGTCTCCGTTCGCCCCGTACAGGCCGAGTACTTCATGACCAAAATCCCCGATGGTCTTAACAACCGCCAAGACAATTTGCGAATTGGCGCCGGAATCGTTGTACGGCTGGGCCGATAGTAATTTCAGCCAATTTGACTTCCCTCCCCTGCATCCCCGACCTCTCCTGCGAATCGAATGATGGTATCGTTGGAATCGTATCGTGGGAGGCGCATGAAGATTGGGATCACTTGTTATCCGACCTACGGCGGCAGCGGGGTTGTTGCCACCGAGCTGGGGCTGGAGCTGGCTCGCCGCGGGCACGAGATTCATTTCATCTCGTATTCGCAGCCCATTCGCCTGACGGGGCCGGAACCCAACATTCATTATCATGAGGTCGAGGTCACGCGCTATCCGCTGTTTGAATATCCTCCCTACGATCTGGCGCTGGCGACGCGGATGGCCGAAGTCTCGCAGCTTTATGAACTCGACCTGCTGCACGTGCACTACGCGATCCCGCACTCGGTGAGCGCGATGCTGGCGAAGCAGATGCTGGCGGCAACTCCGCCGCGGAAGCATCTGCCGTTTGTTACGACGCTGCACGGCACCGACATCACGCTGGTCGGGCTGGACCGTTCGTATCTTCCGATTACGCGTTTTTCCATCGAGCAGAGCGACGGCGTGACGGCCATCTCGCAGTATTTGCGCACCCGCACCGTGAGGGTTTTCGACGTCAAGAACCACATCGAAGTTATTCCGAACTTCGTGAACTGCGACGAATATCTGCGCAAGCCGGAGTGGATGGAGAAACGCAGCGAGTATGTCAGGAACGACGAGCGGCTGCTCGTTCACCTTTCGAACTTCCGCCCGGTAAAGCGCGTCTTGGATGTGATCGAAATCTTCGACCGAGTGCGCAAGAAAATTCCGTCGAAACTCTTGCTGATTGGCGACGGGCCCGATCGCTCGCAGGCGGAGTGGCTGGCAGTGCAGAAAGGCATTCACGAGCACGTGCTGTTTCTTGGGAAGCAGGATCAGATCCGGGAAAAACTGGCCATCTCAGACGTGTTGTTGATGCCGAGCGAACTGGAAACCTTCGGACTCGCAGCCCTCGAAGGAATGGCCTGTGAGGTCGTCCCGATTGCCACGCGCACTGGAGGAGTGCCGGAACTGATCGAGCACGGGGTCACTGGATTCTTGGCCGACGTCGGCGACGTGGATACCATGGCGCGTTACGCCATCGATCTGCTGGGCGATGAATCGGCTTTGCGCGCCATGGGGAAACGGGCGCGCGATGCCGCGCAGGAAAGATTCTGCGCCAGCAAGATTATTCCGCTTTACGAAGACTTTTACCGAAAGGTGCTGCGGCAATCGCCGAAGTCGTCATGAGCTCTTCCGGATTGGGCAGAATGGGCAGCCGCAAACGGATCAGCGTGCCGCCGCCTTCGCGGCTTTCGATCGTCATCTGGGCAGCATCGCCGTAGAGCACCTTCAAACGCTCGGCGACGTTCGCCATGCCGATTCCCATGCCTCTCAAGCCCTGGGCTTGCCCCTCCTCCTGGGCCGACCCCATGCCCACGCCGTCGTCTTCCACTTCAACCACCAGCCGCGATTCGATCAGGCGGCTGCGCAGCGTAATGCTGCCGCCTTCGACCTGGGGAGCAAGTCCGTGCTTGATGCAGTTTTCGACCAGCGGCTGGAGCAACATGCTGGGAACCATGGCTTCGAGAGAGGCGGGATCGAGATCCTTGACGACCTTGAGCTTCTCGCGTCCAAAGCGCACGACTTCGATGTCCAGATAATTGTCGATGAACTCCACTTCCTCGCGTAAGGGAACGAACGAATCCGTACTGTGCAGCAGGCGGCGAAGAATGGTCGCAAGCTTCAGGATCATCTCGCGAGCCGTGTCGGGATCGAAGCGCACCAGCGAGGAAATGGAATTCAACGTGTTAAACAGGAAGTGCGGGTTGATCTGATTCTGCAACGCCGCCATGCGCGCCTGCAGCAGCAGCCGTTCCTGCTCTTCCAGCTTGATCTGGATGCGGACGCTGTTGAAGATTTTCAGTTCCGTGCCCACCACCATGACCACGGTCAGGTAGATCGCGCTCTCCACCAAATAGCCGTTCAGAGTTCCGCCGGCGCCGTCCGCCCACAGGCCGGGGCTTTCGAGGCTGAAGATGGAGTTCGGCCAGAGGCGCCAGATTTCCGTCTGCAGAAAACGCAGGCCCAAGATGGTTGCGAAAAATGCGACCTGCCAATCGAACACGCGCGGGCGCGGCAGATTGCGGCGAATCATGCGATAGAGGGTGAGGTCGATGAACGGCGAGAACGACCAGATATCTTCCTGTTCGGGCGCGACCCGGCGCAACTGCCCGGCAATAATTCCAGCGAGCACATTCAACGGCATGGCAGCCCACTCGCCGTGCAACGCCGCGGGCAGCGATAGCAGCGCTCCGCCGAGCCCTCCCGACAGGCGCCCGCCGATCACGCCCAGCAGCAGCGCGGTTTCGAGCGAAAGGTCGCCGGCAAGGAAGCTCTTGGCGCTGAATCGTATCCAGACGCCGAGTGCGATCGGGATCGCCATCCACAACGCCAGATAAATCTTGTGCCGGGTTTCGCGCCGCTCTCGGAAGATTAAGCTTTTGAATTCTTTGGAGCGCACCAGCGCGCTCGACAAGGCCGCGGCCACGCCCAGCTTGATCAGAAGGTTAACGAGTATCAGCCGCGGTTCCAGCATTGAATGAATTCTTCCCGAGAGATCGCGCCCGGGATCAGGCTCCGATTGTAACCGCTGCCTGGCGCAAAAGCTGCTCAACGTCGATATGCGAGCCCGCCGGAACTCCACCCTGGGCGAAATCGCGGCTGCCGCCGCCGCGGCCTCCGACCGACGATAACACTTGCTTGAGCAATGCGCCCATGTCGGCTGCCGAGCCGCCGGGAGTTTGCGCGAAGATCAGACCGGGCGGATCCACCGCGCTCGCCACCAGCGCGATGGCCGGCGTTCCCGCTCGCGTCACTTTCTGCGCAAACAGTTTCGCGAAGCTGATGTCGCGATCGGAAAAGGCGCGCACGATAATCTTCGGCCCGTTCGTCGCCGGTTGATTCTGGAGAGCGGCCAAAGCCATAAGCTCGGCGAGTTGATCGAGCGCATCGTCCTTTTGCTTGCGCGCCAGCTTGCTCTCGTCGATACTCTTGCGAATTTGATCCGGCACATCCCAGAGCTGCGCCGAGAATAGCGCGGCCGCCTCGCTGAGGGCGCTGTAGTCACGCCGCGCCATGCGCACTGCGCGATTGCCGCAAACAAACTCCACTCGCGTTCCCTGCCGCACCTTCTCGGTTTTCCGCAGCAGGATCGAACCGATCTGCCCGCTCGAGCTGACGTGCGTTCCGCCACACGCCGACAGATCGAAATCCGCAACCTCGACCAAACGAAGATCGTCGCGCTCCGCGGGAGGCAGTTTACGCAGGCCCAGCTTCTCCGCTTCCGCGCGGGACTCATAGCGAATCCGCACGGGACGGTTCTCAAACACAATCTGATTGGCCCGCTTCTCGGCTCCGGCAATCTGCTCGGGACTTACCGACGGCGTCCCGAGATCAATCGAGCAATAGTCTTCACCCATGTGGAACGAGACGGTCGGCATCTGGTAAAGCTCGACAAAGGCGGCCGAGAGAACATGCTGTCCGGAGTGTTGCTGCATGTGGTCGCGGCGGCGTTCGGGATCGACGCTTCCATGTATGGCGCCGCCTACCGACGGCAACCTCGCCGGAGCTTCCAGGTAGTGGACGATCCTGCCGTCTTCCGCATCCGCAACTTCGGTGACTCGCAGGCGGTCGGCCCCGTCAAGCACCAGCCATCCGGTGTCGTGCGTCTGGCCGCCGCTGGTGGGATAGAACGCGGTTTCGCGCAGGATGACGGCCGGGCGCGACTGCTGGGGCGAAGGGGATGCTACTTCCTCAACCACCGAATCGAATTCGTGAATTTCGGAACTGTCGTAGTAAAGGCGTTTGGTCATGATGAAAGAGTTCTTGCTGGTGGAGCGCCGGGCGTCCCGGCCCGGCTGGACGGGCGAGACGCCCGTCGCTCCACGGCAAACAAAAGTCAGGCACCGGCGGTCCACTGCACACGAAAGAGCCCGTTACCGTTGCTTCCTTCCGGACCTGGCGGGGTTGGCGGGAAAACGTCGCGCGGAACCGATGCCTGACTCCACATATTAACAAATCGGAGAAAGATTAAGGCCTCCGTACCCTTGCGCTTTTTGCCGAGTGCCCACCCTTGCAAAAAACGCAAGGGTGGGGCAGCCTCAGTGGTGGGCGTAACGACGGGTGTGCCAGCCCCCCTGAACAGTTGGGAACTCACGATGGCTGAATCAGAGTGCGCTGCCTACAAAGAGCTGAGAGATCGTGAGACCCGCGCTCACGCGGCATGGACTTCCTTTCTATACCGCAATGAAGTTAAGCCGAGGCTTTCGAAGAAGGCCAAGCGGAAGCATCAGAAAGAAGAAATGGAAGCGTATCAGCAGGCTCACAAGGCGCGCCTGGCTCACGCGAAGAGTTGTCCAGTCTGCATGTCCAACCCGTAACCCTTGCAGCGGTCAAGTACATAGGTCCTTCCCCTTCGGCCCCGCTCAGGGTCAGGATGACAATCCATGCTTGTGTCGTGAATTTACGGGACACGATTTAGCGCACCACCAACACTTCGCGGATGGAATCGCGCGCCAGGAAAAACTTGATGGAAGCGAAATCGCGGAAGAGGTTTTCAATGTGCCGGTTGTTGAACACGCGCTGGAGGCGCGGGGATTGCTTGTCAGCCGGGGAACGGCCGGGCGCTGCGAACTTCACCTCTTGCATCTCCAGCGTGTCGGCGCCGGTCACGTGATAGCGATAGCAGATCGAGTCGGGGCCGGCGTCGCGCGTGTGAAAAAAAGCCAGCAGGTATCCGCCCGGCTTCATCAGCGACCACAGCCGGTCGATGGTCGGCTTCACCAGGCTCTCTTCCAGGTAGTCCGGCAGATTCCAGCACAGCACCACGTCGAAGTGAGCGTTCGCATACACCAGGTTCTCATCCAGAAACTTCTTGCTGTCCACAACCGTTTTTCCGGCGCCGTCCTGAATGCGCAACGCAGGGTCGAGCGACGACCGCAACAGATCTTCGCTGTAATTCTTGTGTCCCATGCCGGTAAAAAAGCGGATGTTGTTGGCCGAGGTCGAGCCGATATCGAGCACGCACAGCCCGTCTCCGGAAGTGGAATTCAGCAGCCGTGAAATCTCCGCCATGCCGCTCGACCGGCGGGTCAGCCTCGGCAGGACCGCGGGACCCGCAGTCTGCTTCGAAGAACTCCAAAAGAATTTCATTACGTTATCAGAGACAAGTGCCATCGATCGTTGATCCATGCACCCGGGGGCGCGATGGGCCCGCCATTTCTCACGAAGAGGCGGAGCCCGCCTTTCCGGATTCTTTCTGAATATCAACCTTCCCTTTCAGGAACGCGCCCTCTTCAATGGCGATGCGCTGGGTGGTCAGGTCGCCAGTTACTATCGCCGACTTTCGCAAGTCCACGCGATCGGAGGCGTTCACGCTCCCATCCAACTTACCCTGAATCACCACGGACTTGGCGCTAACGTCGGCCTTGACGTTTCCGTTCGGCCCGACCGTCAGGCTGTGGTTGCGCAGCTCAATTTTGCCTTCGACGTTGCCATCCACGTACAGGTCTTCGGAGCCTGACAGCTCTCCCTTGATTACGACCGACTTGCCGATGTGGGCTAACTCTCCCGTGTGCGGAGCATCCATGCTTTGGCCTCCATCTCCTCGCGCTCTGTTCGCCGCGAATGAAACGATTGTAAATCATCCGCCCGCTCGCGGCTCGTCTCGGCAGCCGGAAATCATTCTCCCTCAGGAGCTTACAGCAAGCGGCCGGAAGCGCGGCTGCACTCGCTTACAACCTCCGGTTTGCTACCATGGTCGTTCACGGGATGACGTGCCCAGTCCCACCATGGCAGTCGTCAACTCTATCTCGCTCAAGTCCATCGCCCACAGCATCGCGCCCACGGGCGCCTGGATTCTGCTGCTCACCGCGGCCAGTTTCGCCGGGCAGCCAGCGACCGTTTCTGCGTATCGCGATCCGGTGGAGCTGGTGCGAAAAGCAGTGCAGAACGAAATTAAGGCGGCCAATGACGACACCGCCTGCTTCCTGTTTCGCGGCACCAAGACTACCCCTCAGGGATCCACCACAAGACTCTATGTCGAAACCAAGGAGGCTACGGCCGGCCTGGTGATCGCCTACAACGGCAAACCTCTCACGCCGGAACAGCGCCGTGCGGAAGAGGCGCGCGTCGAACGTTTCATCAACCATCCCGAAGAACTGAGGAAGAAGCGCGAACAGGAGCGCGGGAGCGCCGAGCGCACTCTGCGCATCGTGCGCGCAATGCCCGATGCCTTCCTGTTCGAGTACGCCGGCGAGGAACCGGGCTCGGAAGGCATTGGCCGGGCCGGGGCCCCTCTGGTCAAATTGAAGTTCCGGCCCAATCCCCGCTACGAGCCGCCATCGCGCGTAGAAGAGGTCCTGACCGGCATGCAGGGCTACGTGCTGGTGGACGCCGTCCGTTACCGCCTGGCCAGCATTGACGGCACGCTCTTCAGGACAGTCGGCTTCGGCTGGGGAATTCTCGGACACCTCGATCGCGGCGGCCGCTTCGTTGTTCACCAGCGGGAAGTTGGCGACAATCTCTGGGAAATTTCAAGCATGACCTTGAGCTTCACCGGAAAGATACTGCTGATAAAAAGTCTCTCCATCATCTCCACGGAGGTTTTCAGCGGCTTCAAGCCGGTTCCCGCGGACCTGACGTTCGCGCAGGCTCTGGAACTGCTGAAGAAGGAAGACGCCGCCGTGGCCGCTTCCCTCCCGTAGAGACGGGGCTTGCCCCGTCTCCTTTGGCCGCGGCCGGAGACGCGGCAAGCCGCGTCTCTACGGGAAAATCCAGCGCCTGTTTATTTCCCGGCGCGAAACGTTTCTTCGCGCACGGTGAACTTCCGCACCAGGTCTTCGCGTACCTGGTAGCCAGTCCCGGGCGCGTCACTGACGGCGATCATTCCATCGGCGCGGACTTCCACCTCGGGCTCGATGATGTCCTCTTTCCAATAGCGCTTCGATGCCGACACGTCTCCGGGCAAGCGGAAATTTTCGAGCGTCGACAAAGCGATGTTGTGCCCCCGCCCCACTCCCGATTCCAGCATCCCGCCGCACCACACCGGGATGTTGTGCCGCGCGGCGACATCGTGTATTTTCTTTGCCTCGCTGAAGCCGCCCACGCGGCCTACCTTGATATTGACGATCCGGCAGGCTCCGATTTCGATCGCAAAGTCGGCGTCTCGCGCATTCAGAATCGATTCGTCCAGGCAGATCGCGGTCCGGATGGATTTCTGCAGCCGCGCATGAAGATAGATTTCGTCGTTCCACAACGGCTGCTCGATCATGAGCAGGTTGAAGGCATCGAATTTGCGCAGGTGCTCGACCTGGTCGAGCGTGTAGGCCGAATTCGCGTCCACACTAAGAACGATATCCGCCCAGCGCGCGCGAATCTTCTCCAGCACATTCAAATCCCATCCCGGCTTCACCTTGATCTTGATCCGCCGGTATCCCGCTGCCAGCTCAGTTTCGATTTTCTGCAAAAGCTGTTCGGGCGTGTCCTGAATGCCGATCGAAACGCCGCAGGCGATCTCGCGCCGCGTTCCTCCCAGCAACTTCCAGAGCGGCTGTTGTTTCTGCCGCGCCTCCGCGTCCCACAGCGCGTTTTCTAGCGCGGCCTTCGACATGCGGTGGCCGCGGACTCTGGCAAACCGCGCCGCGCAATCCCGGCCGGAATCCAAATCGCCTTGCAGCAGCAGAGGCGCAAGATAATGCTTGATCGTGGGCCACGCGGTTTCGGTCCATTCCGAACTGTAATACGGATCTTCTCCGGCGACGCACTCGCCCCACCCGCGCACGCCGTCGGCCTCGACGCTCACCAGCAGGATGCGGCGGCTGTAAACGCGGCCAAAGCTCGTTTCAAAAAAATGAACGAGCGGCATGTGGAGTTCGCGCAGAGTTACGGATTCGATTTTCATAACTTGCCCTAATACCGCCAAGCTTCGTCCCACTCGCCGAGCAGAAATCGGCCATTGCCGAGCTCGTCGCGCTTATAGCCGAGCACACTCAGTCCTTCGGCGAACGCCCGGTTGAAGCGCTCGCGATTGCTTTGCTGCACCGCCAGCGCCTGTGCACGTGTTGCCGCCGCGGCCTTCCATTCGTAGATCTCCGCCGGCACATCGATGCTTGCGCGGCATTCGAACTTCGCTCGCGGAGCATCCGCCAGCGCCGCTTCCACCCGCTTTGATTTCATCCACCACTCCGCCACCAGCCGGTCGGTGGGCAAACTGCCCTGCAACGGCGACGATGTAATCCCATACTGGTCCACGTTGTAGCGGCACGCAATCGCGCCCAGTTTCTCGATATTCAAATACGCGTTCTTGATCTCCAGCGGGTCAAACGTCCACTCCATCAGCTCGAAGCCACGGGCCAGCGCGTCTTCCCGCTGATAGAGCTTCATCCGCCGGCCCAGGCCGCCATTGCGGTATTGCTGGCGGACGGCCAGCATCTGCGAGTGCAGGTAGCAGTGCCCGTTCCGCATTCCCGGAATCGCGAGCGCGAAGCCGATCAGTTCCCTCTCGGCGTTTCTTTGGTCGTTTTGTGGAGACGGGGCAAGCCCCGTTTCTACAGTATGAGCGAAGGCCCCAATCACTTGGCCGCCGATCTTTGCCGCTACCACGAACATGCGCACCGGAACCAGGTCCGCGTCCGAGAACTTCCATACTTCCTTTTGCAGCGCAAAGCAGGCCTGCATTTCCTCAAGCGTTTCGCACTTGCGGATGGTGACTCTGCCTGTGGACGCTCCGCTCAGGCCGGTTTTTCCTGCTGCTTCGCCTCTTGCCATAGTGTTTCCAGTTCGTCCATCGACGCCTGCCGCGGCGCTCGCCCGCTGGCGCGCAAGCGCTCCTCCATCCATTGAAACCGGCGCTTGAATTTGCGATTCGTCTTCCGCAACGCCGACTCCGGATCGAGCGCCAGAAAGCGCGCGATGTTCACCAAAACGAAAAACAGATCCCCCACTTCATCTTCCAGGCGCTCGCGCAGCTCCGCCGGAACCTGCGGCTTCCCCGACCCGGCAATTCCCTTCCCCACCGATTGATCTTTAGCGGAAAGCGCCGGTACAGCCTTCAGCTCCTCCCGCAACTCCACCGTCTCTTCTTCGAGCTTGGCAAAGAGCCCTTCCATTTCCGACCAGTCAAATCCCACGTGGGCCGCGCGCGAGCTAAGCTTATAAGCCTCCATCAACGCCGGCATTTTCGACGACACGCCCGCGAGCACCGATTGCGCATCGTCAGCCTGCTCGCCGTCAGCCTGCTCCGCCGTCTTGCCTTCCTCTGCCGCCAGCCGTTTCTTCTTCTCTTTCTCTCGCGCCTTCAACGCCTCCCAGTTGCGCAGCACCTCGGCAGGAGTGTCCGCTTTCACTTCGCCAAACACGTGCGGATGCCGGTCCACCAGTTTGTTGGAAAGCCGGTCGAGCACATCGTCCACCGAGAAGTGGCCCTCCTCGCTTGCCATCTGCGAATAGAACAGCACCTGCAACAGCAGGTCGCCCAACTCGCCGGTCAGTTCCGGCCAGTCGCGATTGTCGATGGCTTCGAGGACTTCATAAGTCTCTTCCAACGTGTAGGGCTTGATGGTGTCGAAGGTCTGTTCGCGGTCCCACGGGCATCCGCCCGGAGCCCGCAGCCGCGCCATGATCTGAACCGCTCGCTCGAATCGTTCGCCGGTGGTGGGCATCCTGTTCAATGTAAATGAGGCGCCTACGGGGAGCAATGGCAGAACCAATGTAGAGAATAAGAAGCGGCTTTTTGTTGCACAAAGGGTAATATTTGAGCGAATCAGAGCTGAACTCTCGGGCCCGCTCGTACGTAGTACTCTGAGGAGAGTTTCACCTCGACGAACGATCTCGCGCCGGTCAGGCCAGCGTAGCGGCGAGACGGTGACCCTAGCGTGGCATGCGCCCGTGATTCGAACGCTCGCTAAATTCAAAAAGGAGAGACGATGAATGCAGACAGACAGACCACCGGAATGGATATCAAAGTAAAACTGTCGACACTGTGGATATTTGTGCTGTTTAACATGATTTATGCGGACATCATTTCTTTGATGGACCCTGCGTCACCAATCCGTGAAGTAATGAAGGGCGCTCCCCTGCCTCCCGGAGGTTTGTTGGCAGGCGCAATATTAATGGAGACGCCGATTGCTCTGGTCCTTCTGTCCCGGGTATTGAAGCGTAAGGCAAATCGCTGGGCAAACATCATCGTAGGCGCAATAAATATGGTGGCCGTCATAGCAGGCGGACAGCCGCGTCCATACTACATAGTCTTCGCAACCATCGAAGTTATGTGTATGTTATTTATTGTCTGGTATGCATGGAAGTGGCCTAACCCCGATGTTCGGGACCAAATGGAGTGCGGAGTGCCCATGAAAAATGCCAGTCCGCTTGCTTAAAAGGCCGGCCAACGAGGATAAGAATTGTTCTTCTCGGCGTGCTCCGCGATCTTCGCGGTCAAAGGTCCTAATCTAAATCGAAATCGCGGATCGGCTTTCCCGTGTCCGGCGCTTCTTTGGCCTTCTTCACCGCCTCCTGGAATTTTTTCTCCAGCAGTTCCGAGGCATGCTTTTGCGCTTCCATCGACTGGCGGAAGATCGAGTCGCGCCGGCTGTCCTGCTCTTTCATGGCGCGAGCGGCTTCTTCCATGTCGTTGAAGGTTTTCGGCTTGACCGGCGCAGTGTGCGCGATGATGCTGCGCGTCGCCGCGTCGATTTTCATGACCGCGCCGCAGCAGGGGCAGGTCACTTCAAAATTGGATTCGCGTTTCACCACAGGCGATCATACCGCAATCTTCGTTAGGGTGGGTCAGGTCAGCGCGGCGTGAGGCGAATCGGCAGAATGTGGAACAGATACAGCATCTCCCAACCCAGCAGGACGATCGACACCAGCACCACCAGGATTGCCAGAATCTCGCCAAAAGTCAGACCAGCCTTATCCTGTTCGAAATGGCGCGCCCCCAGGCTCAAAATATTCAGCGTGGCAAAGCCAAACACCAGCGCCCACAGAATGTTGTAAATCTCATCGCGGGTCGATCGCAGAAGGAACATCGCGGGCAGCACCCCGGCCGCCAGCGCGTGCAGCGCACGGCCAGAGAACACTGCCCAGCCGCGGGTCTGCCCCGTCGCAAAAAATAGCGGTGAGCAGCTACGGAATAAAGATGAGCAACTCCGGAATACGTGCGCGCAACTCCGGGGTGCGGTAGTGAAGGGCCGAGGCAGTCTCATGCAGAAATTCGATAGTACCGTGTTTGCCTTCCCAAGTCAGCCAGTCTGCAAAAAACGCGCCTCACGCGTCACTGCGGTTGATTTTCTTGTGACGGTCACAGAGGATAGTACGCGAGATCGTATTCGAGAAAGCACGCGATGATCGTAAACTTCGCCGAGCGGGCGCACAACCACAACTGGGAACTGGACCCGGTCATTCGGTCCCTGCTCGACACCGATTTCTACAAACTGCTGATGCTCCAGTTCATCTGGAAGCATTACCCGAAAACCCGTGTGTCGTTCTCTCTGCTGAACCGCTCCACTTCGGTGCGCCTCGCGGATATGTTTACGCGCGAGGAGCTTATTCATCAGATGGAGCACGCCCGCCGCCGCCAGTTTCGCAGGTCGGAACTGGTCTGGCTAGCCGGCAACACTTTCTATGGCCGCCGCGGAATCTTTGAACCCGCCTTTTTGGAATGGCTGGAACGCGATTTCCGGTTGTCGGATTACGAACTATCGGTCGAGGACGGACAGTTCCATCTCTCATTCGACGGCCTTTGGACCGAGACAACGATGTGGGAACTCTACGTGCTTTCCATCCTCGACGAGCTCAAGACCCGGGCGGGATTAAAAAAACTGAGCGAGTTCGGCCTCGATATTTTGTACGCCCGGGCGAAAACAAAACTCTGGGGCAAGATCGAGCGGCTGCGCGGCGTTCCCGGTCTTGCCGTGGCGGACTTCGGAACCCGGCGCCGCCACAGCTTCCTCTGGCAGGAATACGTGGTCGAGGCCATGGCAGCGAATCTAGGCAACGCCTTTACCGGAACGTCGAATGCCTTCCTCGCCCACAAGCACGATCTCGAAGCCATCGGAACCAATGCGCATGAGATCCCCATGGTCATGGCCGCACTCGCGCCCGATGACGATGCTTTGAGAGCTTCTCAGTACCGCGTCCTCGAGTTGTGGCAGGCCACTTACGAAGGCGCTCTCCGCATCATGCTGCCGGATACTTTTGGCACGTCGCAATTTCTCGAGAACGCCCCCGCCTGGACGGCCGATTGGACGGGCCAGCGCATCGACAGCAAGAATCCCTACGTGGCCGGCGACGAATATATCCAATGGCTCAAGGGGCGCGGCCGAGACCCGCATGACAAGCTCATCATCGCCTCCGACGCACTCGACGTCGATGACATCCTCGGCCTGCACGCCTACTTTGGCGGCGAGCTCGCGAGCGGCGTCACGGCCAACGATTTCCGCAGCGCCGCCGATTTCCTCGATTCCAGAATGTGGACCCCCGGCCGGCGCATTCGTTTCAGCGCAGGCTGGGGAACTTTTCTGACCAATGATTTCCGCGGCTGCGATCCCGCCGGCGGCAGTGACTTTGACCCGGTGAGCCTGATCTGCAAGGTATCGACGGTCGAAGGCAAGCCCGCGGTGAAGCTCTCCGACAACTACGCCAAGGCGCTGGGGACGCCGTCCGAAATCGAACGCTACCGCTGCGTGTTCGGCAGCGCGGGAATGAGCAACACTCCCGTGATCACGTAAGGCCTCACGTCTCCTGCTTAGCAGGCTCGCGAAACTCCGATTGGCGCGGGTTTTGGGGAGGGCACAAATCTACTTCTTCCCAAAAAACTTTCCAAACCCCAAGCGCACCTGCACCGTATTCACCCCCGGATTCGGCACGGTCAGCCCGGCGTTTGAAATGTGCAGGTACCGGACGTCCACCGACCAGGCATGCTCTCCCAGAAAATACAGTCCGAACGCCGCGCCTGACGTGAAATTCACGGTCGAGGTTCCCGGCGGCACTTCATGCGTCGTAAACAGCGTTCCTCCATTCAACTCGAGGTACGGGGCGACATGTCCGCGCGTGGCGAAAATCCATTTCAGTCCCACCGGATTCACGCCTGCCCCGTAGGCTGTGTTTGCGCGCTGGAACACAACAAACGCCGGCACCGCGTCCAGTGCCAGCTCGAATCGCCCGTTGAGAAAACCCGGGCCATGAGGATCGGTCAGGATCCAGCCATAGCGAAATCCAGCGTTCCACGCGCTCGTATCTTTCGTGCCGCCCGGGACCGAGTGCCCGCCGCCAGTCCAAACCTGGAGCTCATGGCCGCCGTACTCGGGGCGATCCTGGGCAAGCGTCAGCGAAGTTGCAGGGAATAGTGTGAAGGCAAGTAAAAGTAAAAGAGAGTTTGCGCGCGGACAGAATCGGGTCATAGGTGTGATCAAGTCAACAACGAATGACAAGCAAACACAAATGATACGCGAACCCCGGACATGAAAGAAATTTAGTCCCTACAACCCCAGCCCGCCATCCACCGCCAGCACCTGCCCTGTAATAAACTGCGGAGCCGCCGCAAAGAACATCACTGCCGCGGCGATGTCCGCTGCCGTTCCATTCCGTCGCATCGGCGTCTGTTTCGCCATTTTCTTCATGAACGCCGCCGCCGATTTCTCTCCCAACTCAATCATCCCCGGAGCCACCGCATTCACCGCGATCTCCGGCCCGAGCGCCTTCGCCATCACTTTGGTCAGCATGTGCAGCGCCGCCTTCGACGAGCAATAGTGCGCATGGTCCGCCCACGGACGCAGGCCGCCCAGCGAACCCATATTCACGATGCGCCCTCTGCGCTTCCTCAAATACGGCAGCGCCTCTCGCGACACCAGAAATGGTCCGCGTGTGTTCGAAGCAAAAATTGCATCCCACTGCGCTACCGTAAGCTTGTCAAATTCGACGGTCTCGTAGTTCGCGGCGTTATTCACCAGCACGTCGATCCCACCCAGTTCCCTCGCCACTTCCTTCACCATTTCCCGGACATTCTTCTCATCGGTGACATCGCATCGCACCGCCAGCGCCTCCACGCCATGCTGCGCCAGCTCTCCGACCACGGCCCGGGCCTCGCGCGCCGATTCGCGAAAAGTAATCGCCACGTCGGCGCCGTTTTCGGCCGCGGCCAAAGCAATCGCGCGCCCCAGCCGTTTTGCCGCTCCAGTAACCAGGACCGCCTTTCCAGAAAGCGTCCGGCGGTTCGTCGTCATCCCGCGCCTCGTCATTTCGAAATTCTACGCCCGTCTCTTGTCTGGCACGCGTCTACGCCCTTCTGTGTCTTGGAAACACTGCACCGAAACTGCTACACTCCCTCGAATGACGCCGCCCGGGGAAGTCATCGTTTATTCTCGCAAGGGATGTCATCTCTGCGAAATCGTCAAAGAGAGCATCGTTAAGCTCCACAAGCATGGCGGCTTCACCTGGCGTGAAATCAACGTCGACTCCGACGCCGAAATTCGACGCCTCTATAACGACGAGGTCCCCGTGGTCTTCATCAACGGCCGCAAAGCTTTCAGGTACCACATGGACGAGCAGGAATTTCTGCGCAAACTGAGCGCTTGAGCTTCGCTCGTGTGGGGACGAGCATCTCGCCCGTCCAGTCCGGCGGGGATGCCCGGCTCTCCACCAGCAAGCTTTCCGCGGTGTAAAATATTGTTGTTCCCATGACCCTCACCGGCTTTGTCGCCAAGTCCGCGTTTCGCAACAAGCGGCGCAGTGTGCTGACGGTCGCCAGCATCGCGTTTTCGCTGCTGCTGCTCTGCATCATGCTTTGCCTCTGGCGCAGCTTCTACATTGACAAGGGAGCCCCAGACTCCGCGCTGCGCATCATGACGCGGCACAAGGTCTCGCTGGCGAATTTCCTTCCCGTCTACTACCGCGACAAGATCCGCACCGTTCCCGGGGTCGTGCATGTCGTCCCCATGACCTGGTTCGGTGGCACGTATAAAGACGACAAGCCGGAAAACTTCTTCGCCCAGTTCGCCACCGACCCCGACGAATACTTCGACGTGGCCGCCGACAAAGTCATGCCCGCCGACCAGCTTGCCGCCTGGAAGCGCGACCGCGCCGGCTGCGTCGCGGACGTTACACTCGCCGAGAAACACCACTGGAAGATCGGCGACCACATCCATCTGCAAGGCACTATTTTCCCCGCCGATCTCGACCTGACTTTACGCGGCATCTACACCATCGATCCCCCTTCCAGCAACCTCTTTTTCCACACCAAATACCTGGAAGAATCCGTTGACTGGTTCAAAGACACCGCCGGCTTTTACTTCATTCGCGTCGACACTGCCGAACACATGCCGCAAGCGGCCCACGCCATCGACGACATGTTTCACGGGACGCCGGTTCCCACCAAGAGCGAGAGCGAGCAGGCCTTCAAACTGGACTGGATTGCCACTCTCGGCAACGTCAAAGCGTTCATCCTCAGCATTTGCGCAGCCGTTGTCTTCACCACTTTGCTGGTCTGCGCCAACACCATGGCCATGTCGATCCGCGAACGGACGCGCGAAGTCGCCGTCCTCCGCACCCTCGGCTTCACCCGCGGAAGCATCCTCAAGTTGCTGTTGAGCGAATCGATTGCGATTTCGCTCATCGGAGGGTTGATCGGCGTTGCGCTCGGAACCGGAGCCATTCTCTTCATGGGGCGGCCCGGCATCGGATTGCCGGCCTCAATGCACATGACCGCCGCGACCGCACTGGTCGTCATGGTGATCGCAGCCTTCGTAGGGCTGGTCAGCGGTCTCATCCCCTCCTACCGCGCCTCGAACCTCGGCATCGTCGACGCCCTGCGCTACATCGGCTGAACGTCATTTTGTAATTTGGTAATCGGGTAATTTCGTAATTGCCAGCCGCGCGGATTTAGGTTTTCAAATTGCCAAATTGCCCGATTACAAAATTACACAATTCATCATTGACGCACTGCCTCAATGATTGAAGGTGCTACACTCGCATCGCATGCGGACGGACATCCTGCCCCTTTGCGACCAGCACTACCGCGCCATGGAGCCCGCACTCGCTCCCTACAACGCCAATTATTCCATCGAATTTTTTCGCTGCACCGACAAGTTCTGCCACCGCTGCTTTGGCGAGCGCATCGGTTACACCACGCCCCAGCGCGGAGAGGCGCCCGACCTCACCCCCAACCAGCCAACCTGCGAACGCCACGGACGCCCCATGTTCATCATCAGCCTCGACCGCCAGCACAATCACGTGACCTACGCCTGCCCCGAGACCGATTGCCCCGAGCGGATAGTGAGGACGTAAGTCATGTGGCGCGGACATTCCTGTCCGCGAAAGCTGGCGACTGCAATTCCTTTTACTCGCCCACCAGCCACGCGTACTGCGCCGCCGTTAGCGGCACCACGCTCAATCGTCCCTGCTTCACCAGTGGAGACTCGGCAAAAATTGCCTTCGTCTTAATTTCTGCCAGCGTCTTCGCCTTTGCGATTGCCTTCCCAACTTTGATCTTCACCTGCGGATTCCTGGGATCGCTCGCATCCACGGCTACCACTGACGCCGTCCCCACCGCGCTCTTCTCGTCGCCGGTGTGGTAGATGACCAACCGCTCTCCGGGTTTCATCTCGCGCAGGTGCTTCACCGCCGCTGGGTTCGTCACCCCGTCCCAAATCGTCGTCTTCTCCCGCTCAAGATCCGCGAAGGAATACACAGTCGGCTCAGTTTTCAGAAGATAGTCCATGGGCAGGTATTGTAAATACAAAGAAAGAAATGCAGAAGAAATAAATCAGATCACGAGGCGTTGTGGCGAGAGCTGAGCAATGGCCGGCAGAAATGTTACCGCCGACACTTCCCTTCCGCGCTGGTTTCGCCAACAATAGAATCTTCTCGTGACTGGAGCTTCCATCAACCCGGGCGGGGTCACCGTAGCCAAAGCCATCGAGCGCTACTTTGATGTGGCGCTTTATCTGCTCGTGCTCAGTGGCTTCGGCGCGCTGGCTTCGACCGGAGGGCTCGATCTTCCGGCGGTGGCGCTGGTGGGGCTGGCGCTGGCGCTCCGCGGATTCCAACTTCTGACGCGGCGCGAGTTCGTCATCCCGGAACGCTGGACCACTTACCTGACGCTGATCTACGTCGTCATCTATCTCGCGGACTATTTCTTTCTTTCGCGCGGTTTTCTGGCGGCAACCGTTCATCTTGTACTCTTTGCGATGGTCGTCCGGCTGTTCTCGTTGCAGCGGACCCGCGACCACTACATGCTCGCCGTGCTTTCGTTTCTGATGGTGCTGGCCTCCGCCGTGCTTACGGTCGGCAGCGTGTTTCTGCTTTCTTTTGCGGGCTTCCTGCTGGTTGCGGTCGTCACTTTTGTGCTGATGGAAATGCGCCACTCGGTCGCCAGCGAGCAAACCCACGCCCAGGATCCACGCGTTTCCTTTCCCGCGCGGCCCATGGCTTACGGATTGCTGGCCATCGCTCCGGCGCTCATGCTGATGATCCTGGCCGGGAGTTTCCTGATCTTCTTCATTCTTCCCCGTATTTCGTCACACTACCTGAGCGCTTACACTCCGACCAGCGATGTCTCCACTGGCTTCAGCGATCGCGTGCAACTGGGCCGTATCGGCCAGATTCAGCAGTCCAGTGCTGTCGTCATGCACATCGAGATCCAGAACGATCTGCAAGGCGCGTACGACTTGAAGTGGCGTGGGATCGCGCTGAGCAATTTTGACGGCAGAGTGTGGACGAGTTCGTATGGGCAAACCCAGTTGCGGCCGGCGGGAGATGGAAGCTATCGGCTCGCGCCTTTGGTGGACCCGCGTGGCGCAGCGGTGATCGCGGGCCGATCCATTCGTTATCGCGTCCTGATGGAGCCGCTTGGAACCAACGTCTTTTTTCTGGCAGAGGAGCCGCAGAGTCTCACGGGAAATTTCCGGCTGGTGAGTACGGACGCCGGGGGAGCTGTCTACAATCTCGATGCCGACCGCCCGATCAATCGCTACGAAGCCGTGTCGCAATTGGCCGAGATCGACAGCGACGAGCTTCGTGGGGAGGCCAACGCCGCGCCCGCCGGCATGGACGAGTATTTGGAACTGCCGCCGCTCGATGTTCGCATTTCGAAGCTGGCAGAGGAAATCGCGGCGCCGGCGCCCAGCAACTATGACAAGGCAGTCGCATTGGAACGATATCTATCGACACACTTCGCATACACGCTGGAACTCCCCCGCAGTCTGCCGCAGGATCCACTGGCCAATTTCCTGTTCGATCGGAAGAAAGGTCACTGCGAGTATTTCGCCAGTTCGATGGCGGTGATGCTGCGTTCTTTGCGCATCCCCTCGCGAATTGTGACCGGGTTCCGCGGGGGTGAATACAACGACCTCACCGGCCAGTATGTGGTGCGATCCAGTGACGCCCATTCGTGGGTTGAAGCTTACTTCCCCGGAGCCGGTTGGATCAGCTTTGATCCTACTCCGGCGGGAAGCGTGCCGGAGCGGACCGGCTGGTCGCGGATGCAGCTCTATGTGGATGCGGCCGCATCTTTTTGGCGCGAATGGATTATCAGCTACGATGTCAGCCACCAGCGCATTTTGGGGAAGGATGCGGCTGCTGGCAGCCGGCAGTTCTTTGACCAGGCTCGCCGCTGGATGGAGCGTCAGAATCGCGACATGCTGCGTTCGGCACGGCGCGCGCACGACCGCTTCACCAATTTCCCTGCGCGATGGTTGGGCGGGCTGATCGTGTTCACGGCGGTGCTGGTCGCGCTGCTGAATCTCCGGCAAATAGTCGGTGGGTTGCGCGACCGTAGTTTGCGCGCGCATCCGGAGCGTGCCCCGCGCGAATCCGCTGCTCTTTGGTATGACCGGATGGTGGGCCGCATGGCTCGGCTGGGCTGGCGCAAGTCGCCGTCGCAAACTCCACTGGATTTCGTCGCGGCCATTCAGGAAGCGGCGCTACAGAAGAAAGTCGCCAGGTTTACGCGCGCTTACGAATCTGCGCGTTTCGGTAAGTCGGTGGACGACGCTCAAAGCCTGCCCGGGCTTTTCAAGGACATCACCGCCGCCGAAACAGCGAATCCCAGAAAGACGCCGGATCGCGCGGCCGCCAGCTAGAAGCGGTGCATGACGCCGGCGCCTACGTAGTAGTTGTGCTGACGGCTTCTCCCGGTATCGACATTCAGGTCGGGAGTTCCGGAGTAGAAATCGCGCGCTTCGAACCGCGCGCCCCAACGATGCCAAACCCATACATCCAATCCAGCTCCAAACTGGACTACGCCGGTGTTGGTGCCGGAGCCGGGGTTCGGATTTTCATAAAGTGTAACCGGGGCTACTCGGAAGTGGCCATAGCCGCCGCCCGCGCTAACCCATGGCGTGACTGAATCGCCAGAAAAAAAGTTTAAACGCACCGATGGAGTCACGAAAAGCGCTCCGATGTCCTTGGGAGAAGTGCCGAGGTTGGTGTTCACGTCCATCCTGGGATAGATGGCCACGGGCACTTCCGCATACAATCCATAAATTTTATGGGTCATGAGCAGGCGCGCGTAATTGAACTCCACGGTCTCCTCGTTGCCGAAATGTATGGGCAAAGGCGGCGTAAGCGTGATCGACTGGGTGCTGACAAAAGTTCGCCCCCCCGTGATGGAAAGCTCATTCACTTGCGCTAAAGCGCTGGACATGAGAACCAAAACTGGCAGAACTAGAACCGCGAGACGTTTAGCCGACATCTCTCCTCCGGAGTATTGAGGGATGTAGTTTTGTTTCAATAAGATTAGCACGGCCTGTCCGGATCGGCGGAAAACATAAGTTGTCCTCCTTGGTGCTCGGGTTCCGGCGTCCGGCGGGCACGGACGGGGCAATGCAGGATGCTAAAATTGCTTAGAACTGTTTCCCGCTGATCGTTGTCGTCAATCGTCCCATTGCCCGTAAAGAAAAACATATCCGCGACTTCGGGGCCGGCTGCCCCGGCCAAGGTAGGTTTTGTAAGCCTTGGCTGCCCCAAGAACCTCGTCGATAGCGAGGTAATGATGGGCATGCTGGCCCAGGCTGGCGCCGAGCTTACTCCCAACGCGGAGGATGCCGACGTCATCGTGGTGAATACCTGCTCATTTATTGGCAGCGCGCAACAGGAATCCATCGATACGATCCTCGAAATGGCCCGCCACAAGACGGGCGGCAAGGCGAAGCGGCTGGTGGTTGCCGGTTGCCTGGTCGAGCGTTTTCACGATGAGATCCAAAAGAACATCCCGGAAGTGGACGCGGTGGTTGGCACCGGCGAATTGGAGAAGATTCTGGCCGCGGCCGGAGTGGCGGAAGCACGGCGGACGCCGGGACCGTTCAACATCCTAACTTCGAACACGCTAGCTTCGGACACGCTTACCTCGCGGCCTGAGGGCGATCGTCGCCGCGGACAGGGGCGCTTCGCGCGCGATTCCTGGGACGGCGCCGTCGCCGATCTGCCCAACTATCTCTACGACGACCACACGCCTCGCGTGCTGACCACGCCACGATCTTCGGCCTATATCAAGATCGCCGAAGGCTGCGATCATCCGTGCAGCTTCTGCATCATTCCGCAGCTTCGGGGGCAGTTCCGCTCGCGGCGTTTCGAATCCGTCATCGCGGAAGCCGAGCGGCTGGCGCAATCCGGCGTGCGCGAAATTACGCTCATCGGACAGGACACGACCTGCTACGGCGAAGATCTTGGACTGAAAGACGGCCTGCCCCTGCTGCTGGAAAAGCTCGCGGGCGTAGAAGGACTGAAGTGGATTCGCTTCCTCTACGCTTATCCCAACAAGATCACGGGACGGCTGCTCGATACGATCGCCGCCCACGACAAAATTTGTTCGTACATTGATGTGCCCTTGCAGCACGCATCGGCGACGGTCCTGAAGCGCATGAAGCGCGGAGGCGGCGCCGACTTATTCTTGCGCTCAATTGAGAAGATGCGCCGCGTGATTCCCGGCGTCACTTTGCGAACTTCGTTCATCGTTGGATTCCCGGGTGAAACCGAGAAAGAGTTCAACGAGCTTTGCGAATTCGTGAAAGAGGCGGCCTTCGATTGGATGGGCGCCTTCGGCTACTCCGACCAGGAAGGCGCGGGCGCATTCGATCATCCGAAGAAACTTTCTCCGCGCGAGATCGAGGGCCGCCGCAAGTCGCTGATGTCGATCCAAAAGAAGATCAGCCGGGCGAAGAAGAAATCGCTGATCGGAGGCGAATTCGATCTGCTGCTGGAGGGTACTTCCACGGAATCCGACCTCTTGCTCGAAGGCCGCACCGCGATGCACGCGCCGGAGATTGACGGCAAAGTCTTCGTGAACGATTATCCCGAAGGAAACGAGCCGAAAGCAGGGGAGTTTTATCGCTGCCGCATAACAGCCGCGCACGATTATGATTTAGTGGCGGAAATTGTTTGAGGTCAGAAGTCAGAGGTGAGATTGCAGAGGTGAGAACATTTCTGTTCTGGGTGATTTTGACCTCTGCAATCTGACCTCTGCAATCCGATCTATGCCCCGTAAACGCCAAATCAAGCTCCGCTGCCCGATCTGCAAGAAGCCGGCAAACGCCGCCGACGCGGACTTCCCTTTTTGCAGCGAGCGCTGCCGCCTGATCGATCTTGGTAAGTGGGCGAGCGGCGCGTACGTGATTTCGTCGCCGGTCACCGACGCTGAGGAAGCGGTCCGGCAAGACAGCCTCGACGACGAGGATGGAGACTGATGAATCCTCCCGCCGAAATCGCCAACGAATCCAGTACTCCGCTGCGGGCTGCTCCGCTGTGGGCCACTCTGGTCGCAACCTTTTTCGGCGCGGGACGCCTCAAGCCCGGTCCCGGCACGTGGGGGTCGCTAGCCACAGTTATCGTGTGGGCATTGGTCAGTTGGCGTATTCCGGTCGCAAACCGTGCCTGGGCGACGATCGTCGCCGCCGCAGTTGTCACCCTCATCGGGATTCCCGCCGCCACCCGGGTCGCACGCGCCTCCGGTCTAAAAGACCCGCAATTCGTCGTCATCGATGAAGTCGCCGGGCAGTTGGTTGCACTCATCGCCGTCCCGCTGGCTTGGAAAACCTTTCTCGCGGGCTTTATACTCTTTCGTGTCTTCGATATTTGGAAGCCGTTCCCGATTCGGCGACTGGAGCGGCTGCCCGAGGGCACCGGCATTGTGGTGGACGACCTGGGAGCGGGACTTTATGCGCTCGCCATTATGCATCTTCTGTTGCGCTTTGGACTTCTAATCCCGCCCCATTCACTTCTTTGAGTCACTTTAACCCCAGCAAACACGCGGCTTTCAGAGAGTTACGGGCGAATCTGTCTGCCCCTCGTGCGAGTCGTTCTATGCCGTCTTATTACGTCTTTTTTCAGGCCATCGGGCAGAGAATGGGCAGAAATTCGGCCAGCTTGCGGGAGTTGCGGGTAGTATCTGAAAATGTGCGTCTCCGTCACTGGGCAATCTGGAAATTATTCCCCGCCGGGCCAGCGCGCACGGAAGGATATACTTTTGGGTATCAACTTGTATCAATTGTGAAGTGATTTCCGGCCTAGAGTCGCGAGATGAATCGCTGGCTGTCTCGGCCGTAAAAGGTCCCCATGCGCTTAGGCAACTTCTTTGCATATGGTACTGGCTTCGTCATCCTTCTTGTTGCTTCCTTGAGTTTCGCTGCCGCCCCTTTGACACTTGCCAACTTACGCTGCGAGTGCAAATCCAATCCCGTCGGGATCCAAGCTATACTGGCGCAATCGAGATGGCTTCCCTCCCCCCTGAGTATCGGAGCTGGGCAGTGAGACTTGAATCCTTCTGGGGAGTCTCGGTTCCGGACAGGCCCTGTCCGAAAGCGGACAGCCAAAAAGCCACCGCCCCCCGCCAGGTTTCGATAGATTGCGCATTTTCAATAAGGTACGCAAGACATTGTTTGGCACTAAACGTGATGCAATCACTATGCAAGAGGAGCAGAAATCATGATCAGCGACCTACGCTACGCCCTGCGCATGTTGCGACATGATCTCGGGTTCGCGGTCGTCGCGATCGTTTCGCTCGCTCTCGGGATTGGCGCCAACGCGGCTATCTTCAGCCTGGCGGACTATCTTTTGCTTCCGCGCCTGGGGGTGCCAAACCCTTCCGCAATCGTGGCGGTGCAGTCGCAATTCCGTGGCGAAAGCCTCGGGAACCTCACGCAGTACTCCCCCTTGTCCTACCCGGATTTCGACGATTTTCGGAAGCAGAGCAATTCCTTCTCCGGTCTGACCGCCTCCCAATTTCTTCAGTTTGGCTTCACCCCCGATAAGGCGGCGCAGCCCCAGATGAAATTCGGGGCGTTGGTGAGCGGCAATTTCTTCAGCGTTCTGGACGTGCATCTCGACCTGGGGCGCGGCTTCCGTCCGGACGAGGACAAAGTACCCGGGCGCGACGCAGTGGTCGTCCTCGGCCACGATCTCTGGGAAACCGGGTTGGGGTCGGACCCTGCCGTCATCGGGAAGAGCATCTTCCTCAATGGCCTTACCTTTACGGTGGTTGGCGTGGCGCCGAAAACATTCAGCGGGCCGAATAGTTGGCTGCGCTCGGACCTGTACGTCCCTCTGGCGATGCAGCCCGCGCTGGCGGGCGAGTCGCCGCCGAATGAGCTGGAAGCGCGCGGAAATCGAGCAATGATGGCGCTGGGACGACTGAAGCCAGGCATCAGTGTTGGGAAAGCGTCGGCCGAGGCCGCTGTTATCAGCCAGCAACTCGCCCAGACCTACCCGAAGACGAACCGCACCTGCTCGTTCGTGGTTATGACGTACCGGCAATCGCAGATGATCCTGCCGGTCGTACAGCTTGCCCTTTTTATGTCGGGCCTGGCGGTAGTCGTGTTGCTGATCGCTTGCGCCAACGTTATGAACCTGATGTTGAGCCGCGCTTCGGCGCGATCGCGGGAGATCGCGGTTCGGCTGGCCATTGGCGCGGGAAGGGGCCGGCTGGTCCGCCAACTTTTGACGGAGAGTTTGGTGATCGCGATCCTGGGTGGGGCGCTGGGGCTGCTTCTGGCGCAGGCTGGCGCGCATCTGTTTTCACAATTGCGGGTTCCAATCGAAGTTCCCATCGTGGTCGATATAAAACTCGACTCTGAGGTGCTGTTGTTTGCGCTGGCGGTTTCCGTGACCAGCGTCATCCTGTTTGGATTGGCTCCAGCGCTGCAAAGCACGAAGCTCAACTTGCTTCCGGCTTTGAAGGCCGGAGGTTCGGCCCCCGACAGGCGGCGATTCGTGGGGAAGAATGCGCTCGTGATTGCGCAGGTGGCGGGCTCGCTGGTGTTGCTGGTTATCGCGACCCAGGCTTATCGCGGGGCGCGGATCATTATCTCCTCTCCTCCCGGTTTCCGGATGGACCACATTCTAACGGCCCGCTTTAACCCCACGCTGGCTCGGGATTCGGCTGAGCGAACGAAGGATTTCTACCGGCGACTGGAGGAGCAAGCGCGGACGCTCCCGGGGGTGAAATCTGCGGCCATGGCGCAGGCAATGCCCATAATCCCGGAATCATGGGCCACCCGGGTCATCCCGGAGGGTGTCCAGTTGTCAAGCGGGACAGAGGCGCTTAGCGTGTTTTCGAACATCGTCAGCGATGGCTACTTCGCCACCCTTGGAGTGCCCGTGGTTGAAGGACGCGAATTCCAATTGACGGACCGGGAGGATACACCGCGCGTGGTAATCGTCAACGAGGAGTTCGCGCGGAAATGGTATCCACATCAAAGCGCGATCGGGAAGCGGCTCCGATTGAATGGTCCGGACGGAGCGTTTGCAGAGATCGTCGGAGTAGCGAAACAGAGCAAGTACGTATTCCCCATCGAATCTCCAATGGAATATCTTTACTTGCCGCTGGCCCAGAACCCCGTCGCCGCAATGACCCTGCTGCTTGAAACCGAAGGACCTTCGGCTGGAGTGACCGTGCCGCTGCGCGACCTGGTCAGACGGTTGGATTCGCGCCAGCCGATTTATGGCATTCGGACCATTGAGGAATTCTTCGACGTGCGCGTCACCCAGACATTCGGCCTGATGATGCAGGCCATCGGCGGACTTGCCGTCCTTGGACTGGCTGTCGCGTTGATCGGACTTTATGGCCTGATGACCTATTCGGTGAGCTTGCGGCAGCGGGAGATCGGAATCCGCATGGCAGTGGGGGCTGACAAGGATGCCGTGGTCAAGATGATGCTGAAACATGGTATGACGCTGGCCGGCAGCGGAGTTCTGATCGGCCTGCTGTTAATTTTGGCTGCGGCCAAACCATTGGCGGCCATGGTCTACGCCCAGGGGTTCTATTGGCCTCTGGTCGCGGTGGTCACGCTCGCTCTTCTGGCCATGGCTGGACTGGGCGCTTATCTCCCGGCTCAACGAGCTTCGAGGGTCGACCCCAACATCGTCCTGCGGCAAGACTAGACTTGAACGCCGAGTCAAACGCTTCAAGCATGGCCGGCGTTGCGGAAGCTATCCAGAGACGGGCTTCGAGGAGATCGGCAGAGCGAACGGCACCGCGATTCGCACGACATTTTCTCCAAACCAACGTCTGGACAACTTCACTTCTCGTCGGCGGAAAACCGCTGAATCGATCCGGTGTCCGCCTTCGGATAACTTCCGTATAGCCCGTCATCCGGTCGCGATTCCCATGGAGCGCAGTTGACTTGTCTGCGAGTGGCGCAAAGGGACTAGAAGACCACGTCCGATTGCCGCAGTTCCCCCCCGACCGCCGAGACGACGCGATGTGGACGGTGTTTCTACGTTCGATATGCTGGCATGCCGGTTAGCTGTTCCTCCAGCGGATCTACGACGCCTGGAAGACGAATCGCGAACCCTGTGCGGAGGTTCTGTCCGGTTCGTCGGCCAACCGGAAACGGGCTTGGAGGAGATCAATGGCGGTCTCCGCGACGCCGCCTTCGGGCCCGCGTCGTTGGGAATCTGCCGTCGCCAATGATTTCAAAGTTGCCCGCCATCGGGGCTTAGAGGGAACTTTCACACATGGGCGGGCGTATTATCTGAAGGTATGTAAGCGCGACCGGACGGAGGATGTATGAATAGAGTCGTGCGAGGTGCTTTTTGGGCACCTATATGGGCTTTCCTTCTTCCTGCTAAGGTCTCCGACGGCGGAACGCAGCAGCGTCGAAGGCATCGGCTGCTGCTCTGGGCGCTTGCTGGTCTCGGCTTCTCGACTCTAGGCTGGATCGGGGGCGGATTCCTGGGTTCGTGGGCTCCACGCACGGCCTGTGCGGTTGGAGCCACTGCGATCGCTCTGGGCTTGTTGAACCGCCAGCCGGGCGCGGCGCTCGTGGGTGCGGTCAGCGCCGCGATCGTCAGCCTGGCTGCAGTCCAGATTGGCGAGTCCTTTTTCTCGCCGCTGCTGGCATGGCCGGTGGCCGCCTTGGTCATCGGCGTGGTGGGCGCTTTTGCGTTCCGCCGACGCCGCGCGAGGATCGCCTTCATTGTCGGCGCACCGTTGTTGGGCTCCGGGGGATTCCTGGCCGGTATGCTGGCCACCTTGCTGGCCGCGATGGTACTGAACGATTCGCGAGTATCGGCTCAGATGATGCTCGGCGGCGCAGCCGGCTTCGGATTGCTCTTGATGGCTGGCGCCGCGATCGCCGGCCGCTGGCTGGATACCAGTCGAGCGGCAGGAGGGGCGTCATGAGCACTTCATCCATTTCAAGGCCGCTTGATCGCAGGGGCTTTCTTCGCCTGAGTGCCGGCGTCCTCGCGACGGCATTGGCAGGATTCAAGTGGGGGCGTAGCCTCACAACGCGCGCGTGGAAGTCGACACCACCCAATCCGTTTGTCGCCGCTGGCAAACCCCTGCTCGTCGTCGTGGAGGGCGAAGATTTGGGTGCCATGCTGCGCGCAGGGATCGAGGCCCTGGGAGGGCTGGACCCGCTGACGAAGTTGGGCCGCGAGGTAATGTTTCGCGGCAACTACGTGATGTCGCAGCCCTATCCGGTGACGACCGCCCCCGAATTCGTCCTGGCGGTGGCCGCCGAGTTGAAACGCGCCGGCGTGAGTAAGACCAGCCTCTTTGACTCTTCTGGGACCCGACTGGGCGCGGCCTTACAGCCTGAACGCATGCTGCGACGGCTGGGCGTTCTGGACAAGCTTACGCAGGGCGGCGTGCCCGTTCTCGCCCGGGATTTTTCGGATCCGGACGAGTTCGTCTTCGTCCAGAATCCCGCTTGGCCGATCGCAAAACCGGTGGCTGTTCACCGTCTTCTGCACGAAGCGCCCATCGTCGTCAGCCTGCCAGTCGTCAAGCGCCATGAATGGGTGAACTTCACTTGCGCTCTGAAGATGCATTTCGGCTCAGTTGCCATGGCTGACCGGATGCTGGTTCACACGAAGGATAGTGACGGCCGGTCTGGATTGATGCATCAGCGCTTGGTCCATTTTGCCGATGCGGTCAGGCCGCAGCTCAACGTCGTGGACGCCCGCGCCATACTGGCGCGCAGTGGTCCGGGGTTGGGCGGAGGCGCAGAGATTGTCCGGGGCGTCAACAAGCTCATCCTGAGCGGCGACATGGTGGCCGTCGACGCGTATTGTGCTCGCCTTATGGCCCAGCACGACGAGACGTTCACACTCGACATGATTGCCCCGCAGCTCAGGCACGCGGTCGCTCTTGGTCTGGGCAAAGCGGACCTGGACGACGTCAAGGTCGTGGAGATCCGCGCATGAGACGTGTTGCCGCCGCCGCAGTAGCGTGCACGCTCGCGCTCGGGCTTTGGGCGTGCAGCCGCGGGGCGGGTCCTTTGCCATCCGGCGCGGCGCTCGGCGGTTTTGCAGACATCGAACAACCGGAGAGCTACACGGGTGCGGCACTGTTCACATACATGGATGGCGGGGCGGACTTCTACGTGAAGCAAGGCTTCTCCGCGCTCTACGTCCGACGGTACGGCCGAGGCAACGAGCGCTTTATCGTGGAGCTCTTCGAGATGAAAGATGCCTCGGCCGCGTCGCACGTCTACCAGCGCAGCCGGCGCGTAAATGCGGAGAAGGAATTCGCCAGTGGTTGTCTGGCCAGTGTCACCCCAACCGAGATACAGGCCGCCAGGGGCCGCTACTATCTAGACGCTCGCAATGAGGATCCGCTAGCGGGTCGAAGCGATGCGCTAATCGAGCTGAGCCGGAACGTGCTGAACCGGCTCCCAGGGCCATGCGCGTTCGCCGCGAAGAAGTGAACTCATCAGTGCGCGAGTCGGGGGGGTCAGAGCGGAGAAGACTGCCGTCCTAAAGCAGAGGTGAACGCCCCTGTCTGCCTCGATGAATCGTTCTTGTGAGGACTGCCACGCAGTTGTCTTACGGTTGACGAAATCTCCGAGTCCATGGACTGAAGCCCCTCTAAATCCCGATCGGCAATGCGGAAGTAATCCGGGCGTCTCTTCGTGCTTTACCTATGCCCCGAAAACGGGCTTGGGGGAGATCAAATGGCGATTTCCTTCGCACGCATGAGGAGCCGCAGGATGATGTTTGGACCTGATTTGGGCACGATTGCAGCAAATTGCGCCAAAACTGCGGCAGGCGCGCAGATGCACCACGAAACTGCTGTTCTGACTAACTAGCTTTCTCGTGAATGGGTTGGGTTATACTGTTCTCATCCGATGGGCTCGCAGTTCAAGCGGATAGAGCATTGGACTTCTAATGAAGTAGCGATGGCCCCTGCCGAAAGAAACTCATGAGCATCTCCGACCGCCTGATGGGGAAAAAAAACGTCAACGGGAGGCCGCACATCGAGGCGGTCTCGCCCGGTTTCGCTCTGCCCGGAGGTGAGGTTCGTATCACTGGAAAGGGCCTGCGTCCGCCCGAGCTGCGCCGCCCGAGCGTGCACTTCGGCGAGATCGAAGGCTCCGTGCTCATCAGTTCCGACGATTTCCTGGTGGCCCGCGTGCCCGACGGAGCGGTGTCAGGGCCGGTCGTAGTGGGAACCAACGGGCACGTCAGCAATGCCCATTCCATTGAGGTTGCGGTCCCCATTGCCGACAACCTTCATCCGGTTACCAATCCCGCGCTCGATCGCGAAGGCAATATCTTTGTGACTTTCTCCGGATCGCGCGGGCAAAAAGTTCCGGTATCGATTTTCAAGATCGACGCGAACTACAACGTTGAACCGTTTCTCAGCGACATGATGAACGCCACCGCGATTGCCTTCGACCGCGAAGGCCAGATGTACGTTTCTTCCCGGAATGACGAGGCCGTGTACAAGGTGGCGCCGAATGGCGTTATGTCGACTTACGCCGAAGGCATGGGGGTCGCGACCGGGATTGCCTTCGATGCCGCGGAGAATCTCTACGTTGGCGACCGCAGCGGAACCATTTTCAAGATCGCTCGCGACCGGCAGATTTTCGTGTTCGCGACGCTGGAGCCGAGCGTTGCCGCCTATCACATCGCCTTCGGTCCCGACGGCGATATGTTCGTCACCGCTCCCAGCACTTCCAGCTTCGACTGCGTCTACAAAGTCGACCCTCACGGAACCGTGTCCGTGTTCTACCGTGGTCTGGGACGTCCGCAAGGCCTGGCTCTCGATGTCGAGGGCAATGTCTATGTCGCCGCCTCTCTCGCCGGAAGACGCGGCATCGTGAAGATCACTCCTCAAGGCAAGGCCAACCTCGAAGTTTCCGGCCAGGGCTTGGTCGGACTGGCGTTCGCTCCGGGCAAGTCGGCCATCCTCGCCACGAACAGCGCCGTGCACCACATTTCCTGGAATATTCAGGGATTGCCGCTGCCGGTGGAATAGTCGTTTGGTTAGCCCGCCGCTCGGGTTTCAAGGCCAGTCTTGCGCGCCGTGATAGATGCGCAAAATCTCCAGATTCTGATCTTGAATGCGATAGACAACGATGTAAGGCAAGCCGGCGAAGACCAGCTCTCGGGTGCCCTCAATCCGCCCCTTGCGACCACGGCGAGGGAAGCTTCCCAGCTTGCCACAACCATCGTAGAGAGTTTGGGCCACCTTGGCGGCAGCGTCGGGGTTGTCCCGCTGAATGTGGAGAACAATCTTGTAGAGATCTTGCGTGGCGGGCGTGGTCCAGCGCAGGCGCATTATGGCCGCAGTATCTGTTGAATCCTGGCCCCGACTTCGTCGTGCTCCACAAACTCCCCGCGCTCCGCGGCCGCCAGGCCGAGATTCACTGCCTCGATGAAGCGGGAGTCGTCCTCCAGGTAGCGGCTCAGGACCTGCTGCGCCAGTTCGCCGGTTTTCACCCCTCGCTGGGCAGCGATTTGGGCAAGTTGGGCTTCCTTTTCGGGCTGAAGAGGCACTTCCATGGTCACAGTCTAGGAAGGTTCCCGCGTGCTGTCAAACAGTCGAACAGTCGTCGAAATCCTTCCGAAGATGCGGGCGCGGCCACCAACGGCGCCGTGCACCACATCTCCTGGAATATTCAGGGACTGCCGCTGCCGGTGGAGTGAAGAAATTTTGTAAATTGGTAATCGGGTAATTTTGTAATTTGAAATCCCCCGCTGGTTTTCAAATTGCCAAAATTACACAATTACAAAATTACAGTATGAGTTTTTAGCCGGTGCCAACCTTGGCCGCACCCGCGTAGGGATAGGGGAACAGTTCTTCTTCGTGCTTCTGCAGTTCCTGTATCCAGTCCTGAATACCCTTTTTGGCAGGCGTGGACAAGGGGTAGAACTCAAATCCGGACCTGGCATCGGTGCTGTGGCGGACCATGGCCAGCATATCGATGGAAGCATCTGCCAATAGCAGTTCGATGGTCACCGTTTCGCCTACCTGGGGCGCGCCGCAGACCAACACTGACATTCCACGCATACTGATATCGAGCATCATGCCGCGGGTGACGAACGGTCCGAAACGCAAGAAGCGCTGCACGGTGACGGGGAGGGTGCAAACAAAGCGCGGCTCCCGCCGGCGGACGTGGTAATCGCGGGAACGAGCCAGCATCCCCCGAGTGTCAAGATACATATCGCTCTCTTTCCGCGACTGGGCCGTCCGGAGTCGCGGCGATCACCGGCCATTGCCGAATTGCGCTCGGTATCCCTGCTGCTCCGCTCCCCACACCAGTGGTGAGACCGCACGGGTACGCGAGACAGCTACGATGGCAAGGCGCCGCCCCAGCCCCACCCGGCCTGCAGGCTGGCGCGAATCACACCCAGCAACTCCTCGTTGTCTGCCGGTTTCTGGAAAAAGGCGACGGCGCCCGCTTCCAGAGTACGTTTTTCATTGGACTCGGGATCGCGAGCCGTAAGAACAATTACCGGGATGTCCGAAAGCGCGGGATACTGTTGCAAATTTTTCAGCACGGCAAATCCGTCGCCCGCCGGCAGCCCGAGATCGAGGATGATCAGGTGGGGGTGTTCCTTCTGCGCCATGGCAATGGCGGAATAACCGTCGCTAACATTGATGGTCTCGAAGTTATTGGCCCGCAGACGCAAGCTCAGAGCCTGTCTGAGATCGGGATCGTCATCCACGACCATAATCTTCGCTCGATTCATGGGCTGCCCGTCGCTGTAACTCTCACTCCGCATTTTGGTTCTCCCTTTCGCTGAAGTTCTGTTTGCTCCAAAGACCCTGTTGAATGATTCCGGTGACGTGATCGGCCACGCCCCAGACTTGCTGTTCCAGGGTTCTCGCGTCGGCGGCGGGCGGACCCGGGATCGGCTCGGCGGTCACGCGCAAAGTGCCGCTGACCTGCAACTGAGGCAGCGTGCCGACTTGGTCGCGGATGCGGTCCATCATGATGCCGACCCTCTGCATGTCGGTGGAGGCGACCACAAAAAAATTTTCGACGCGGCCGCTGGTTCCCATTCGTGGAAGAACCAGATCCTTATCCACGTAGATGCACTGGCGCAAGAGATCCAGACACCGCTGGCAGGTTTCTTTCCAGCTTCCGCGCGGTGAATTGGATAGCGGGGTCAGTTCCACGCGCACCAGCACCAGGGCCTCGCGCAAACGTCCGCGGTAAGCGATCACCGGAAGCAGGAGCTTGGCCAGGGAATAGAGCGGCAAGGTGAATGAGAACGTGCTGCCGCTTCCGGGTTGGCTCGCGACCCACATCCTCCCGCCGTGCAGAGTGACGATTTCTTTAGCAATATAGAGCCCCAGACCGAGGCCTGTCCGGTTGCCGTCCACCGCGTCGGGGTCCTGGTAGAGACGCTCAAAAACCCGCGGCAGCGACTCTGGAGGAATGCCACGGCCGCTGTCGCAGACCGAGATATAGACCGCGGCCGGATCAGTCTCCACCATCGCGGCTTTAACGATCACCGACCCCTCGGGCGGGGTGAACTTGATTCCGTTGTCGATGAGGTTAATGAGGATTTCGAGAGCGCGGTCGGGATCGGCATAGACGAGGGGGATTGTCTGGTCCAACCCAACTTCGAGGCCAATGTGTTTTTCGGCGGCGGCGGGCCGCATCATCGCGGCCGCCTGCTGGATCAGCTCGCCGATATCAATGCAGCGCGGTTCGACGCGCAGCTTGCCGCTTTCGGCGCGGGTGGATTCGAGCAGGTCGCGGATCATGGCGTGCAACTGATTCACACTCTTGAGGACTGTCTTCAGGTGGTCGGTTTGGTCCGGCGCCATGGGACCGGCCAACCCGTCTAAAAGGAGCGTGACGTATTGATGAATGCAGGTCAGCGGGGTACGTAGTTCATGCGAAACGTGAGACAGAAACTCATTCTTGAATTCAAGTTGCCGCTGGCGGGTCATTTCCAGAGCCCGCAGCAGCGCCTGCCGTTCCACCGCATAGCGCAGGGCACGCTCCAGTTGTTTACTGGTGATGTCGCCTTTGACCAGGTAGTCCTGCACGCCCATATGGACGGCTTTGATGGCCAGCGCCTCATCGTCCTGGCCCGAAAGGATCACCACCGGCACGTTCGGAGCCTTCTGCCTGATCCGGCGAAAGGTTTCCGCGCCGTGGCTGTCGGGAAGATTCAGGTCAAGCAGCACCAGCGAGGGTGTTTCCGCGTCCAGGCAGGCGAGAGCGTCGGAGAGCCGTGGGACGCAGTTCACCTGGACCTCGGACTTACTTTCCACAAGGCGCAGTCGTACCAAGTCCGCGTCTCCGGGGTTGTCTTCAATCAGCAATACATGTTCCATCATTCTTCCTTTCGTGGCAGGCTCGCGGAGCCGAACCAGAATTCTTCAATCGATTGCACCGCCAAAAAATAGTCCTTCAGATTTCCGGGTTTGCTGACATAGCAGTTGGCGCCCAGCTCGTAACTGCGCGTTATATCCAACATGGAGCGCGAGGTGCTGAACACAACGACCGGGATGACGCGTAGGGCAGCGTCGGCTTTGGACTCCGCCAATACCGCCCTGCCGTCTTTCTTCGGCAGATTCAGATCCAGGATCACCAAGTCGGGACGAACCGCATTCGCATACTGGCCCGCGCGATGCAGAAAGGCCATGGCCTCCTCGCCGTCCGCCACATCGCTGATGCGGCTGTGATGCCTGCCCCCGGCTAGCGCCTCCCGTGCAAGACCAACGTCGGCCGGGCTGTCATCCACGAGAAGGACCTGATGCGATTCTTGCATCGTGCGGCTCCCCCCTTCTCATCGTGACGACCGGCAAGCAAACTGAACTTGAAGCAGAGGCACAGCTCTCCTCAAACCTCACCCACACCCTTCCACCGAATGTTCAGTGAACAAAATCTCCGGCGAACGCTAGCCGATCGCCAGGCCGACCGCGTTGCGCCGCCACGCCTCTACTAATCCCTACATGGACATATCTATCGGCACCACCCAAATGGGCTTGAGACCCCAAAAGACAAGGGGTATCTCGCAAGAGAACAGAAGGGGACCTTCTATTCGGTCACGTCCTTATGGACGTACTTGGGAAAGTGCTGGAATGGCGCTTATGGAAAGGACGAATTTATAGCGAATCTAAGGTCGCTGTGACCACAGGCAGCTGCCGAGCTGCGCTCGGCTTGGACCCTTCGACTTCCCTCAGGGCAGGCTCGCGAGGGCGCCCGTCCCCACACGATCGAGCTGCTACTTTCTGTACACGGTGGGCTGCGGACCCTTCTCGAGCATCTCGCGGTCCCAGATCATGCCTTCGCGGCTGTAGCTTGCGAGCTCGAAATCCTGGGTAAGTTCGAGCGCATCGGTAGGGCAAGCATCTTCGCACAGGCCGCAGAACATGCAGCGGCTCAGGTCGTAGGTAAAGTTGGTGAGCTCTTTGCGGCGGGTCTTTTCATTGCGCTCGCTGGTGACCACAATCAGGTTTTCCGGACAAGCCAGAGCGCACAGGTCACAGGAAATGCAGAGAGTCTCATCGGTGTCTGGGTTGACGTTCAGCCGCGGCGCGCCGCGGTAACGCTCGGCCACCTCCGGCCGCTCCAGCGGATATTGCTCGGTGTAGATTTCCCTGGGATCCTGATAACGGAACGTTACGTTCAGTCCCTGGATCAGATCCACCAAAAACACTTTCCGGAATATCTCGGTGATTCCCATAACCCACCTAGGATAACACTGACGGGGAACCGGCCGGTGTGATTCCGGTGTAGAGACGGGGCTTGCTCAGGGCAAGCCCCGTCTCTACGGGAGCTTTTTCGCAGCGCTGTGAAGCCGTGCGCTACCCGAACTGATCTTACCTTCTGCCGCGACCGCCACCGCCGCCGGAATGGCCGCCACCGTGACCTCCCGGACCGCCTCCCGGACCGCGTCCGCGACCGCGCCGACGACGATTGCGATCGCGATCGCCGCCACCGCTGGGACGTCCCTCACGCGTACCTTCCGGACGAACGGCGGCGCCCGCCTCGACCGACGCGACTACTCCGTCCACACGGTTGAAGTTCGGCTCATCGTCCGCATCGAACTCTGCGCCGCCTTCGATCACTGCCGTGGGCGCGGCGTAGGGCACTGACGGGGTTAACGGCGCCGACCGTGCCACGTCCGCGGCCTCGTCCGTTTCCGGAGGCGGAGGCGGAGCCGCGCCGCCCATTTTGGCGCGCTGCTCTTTTAGAATCGCCTTCCGAGACAGCTTGATCCGGTTGCCTTCGACGGCCAGAACTTTCACCAGCACCTGGTCGCCTTCTTTCAGTTCATCGCGAACATCCTTGATTCTGTGCTCGGCGACTTCGCTGATGTGCAGCAGCCCGTCCAATCCGGGCAGAATCTCGACGAACGCGCCGAAATCCGCCAGGCGGCTGACCTTACCGAGATAAGTCTTGCCCACCTCGGCCGAGGCCGTCAGGTCGCGGATAATCTGCAAAGCCTTGTTCGCCGAGACTTCATCGTTCGAAGCCACGTTGACCTTGCCGGAATCTTCCACGTCGATCTTCACGCCGGTCTGCTCGATGATGCTGCGAATCATCTTGCCACCTGGCCCAATCACGTCGCGAATCTTGTCCACCGGAATCTGCAGGGTGTAGATACGAGGCGCGTAGGCCGAAACCTGCACGCGGCCGGCGTTCAGAACCTCGTCCATCTTTCCGAGAATGAACAGCCGCCCACGCTGCGCCTGGGCCAGCGCTTCGCGCATGATTTGCGAAGTGATTCCCGCAACCTTAATATCCATCTGCAGCGCGGTGATGCCGTCTTTGGTTCCGGCGACCTTGAAATCCATGTCGCCGTAATGATCTTCGGCGCCGGCAATGTCGGTCAGGATGGCGTATTGGTCGCCTTCTTTCACCAATCCCATCGCGACACCGGCGACCGGAGCCTTCAACGGAACACCCGCATCCATGAGCGAAAGCGATGCTCCGCAAATCGTGGCCATCGACGACGATCCGTTCGACTCCAGAATGTCGGAGACGACGCGCATGGCGTAAGGCCAATTGTCCTCGGTCGGAAGCACGGCCGAAATGGCACGCTCGGCGAGTGCGCCATGGCCGATCTCGCGGCGTCCGGCGCCACGCATGAAGCCGACCTCGCCGACGGAGAACGGCGGGAAGTTGTAGTGCAGCATGAAGCGCTTCTTGGCTTCGCCTTCAAAGCCCTCGAGACGCTGCATGTCGTCGCTGGTGCCTAGCGTGGCGGTAACTAAGGCCTGGGTTTCACCGCGGGTGAAAACTGCGCTGCCGTGGGCGCGCGGCAGAACACCGGCTTCGATCCAGATCTCGCGGATCTGGTCGAAAGCGCGTCCGTCGGGACGGTGTTTGTCATCGATCACCTGACGGCGGAAAATGCGCTCGCGCAGCACCTCGTAATATTCTTTCAGCTTCGCCTTACCTGCTTCGTCGTCTTCGGGCAGAGCGGCAAGCAATTCTTTCTCAAGAGCGCGAACCAATTCGTAGCTCTCGGATTTCGGATGCTTTCCGGTGTCGAGAGCGTCAGAGAGTCGCGCGCCGATCTTCGCTTCCAGGCTCTTGAAGTAGGCGTCGTCGAATTCGGGCGGCGTCACCTGGCGTTTCGGTTTGCCGACCTTGCTGCGCAGCTCCTCGATAGCGGCACAGATCTTCTTGATTTCGACGTGCGCGAATTCAATCGCGTCCACCACCGTCTCTTCTTTTACTTCTTTCGCGCCGCTCTCGATCATGACAATCGCATCGGCGGTGCCTACGACCATGATGTTGAGCACGCCATCCCGCATTTCGGTGTAGGTGGGATTGGCGATGAAGCGGCCGTCGATAAGGCCGACGCGCACGGCGGCGATGGGGCCGAGAAAGGGAATGTCGGAGAGGGTCAGAGCCGCCGACGCGGCGTTGATGCCGCAGACATCGGGATCGTTTTCCGTGTCGGCGGACAGGACAAGGGCGATGACCTGGGTCTCGCACTTGAAGCCTTCGGCGAACATGGGACGCACCGGCCGGTCAATCTGGCGGCAGGTGAGCGTTTCGCGTTCGCTCATGCGGCCTTCGCGCTTGATAAAGCCGCCGGGGATGCGTCCGCCGGCATAAGTGTATTCGCGGTAGTCGACGGTGAGGGGGAAGAAGTCGATGCCCTCGCGAGGTTCGGGATTGGCGACCGCGGTGGCGAGAACAACGTTTTCGCCGAAGCGCACGACGGCCGCGCCGTGGGCCTGCTTGGCAATTTTTCCGGTTTCGAAGGAGAGTTGTTTTCCGCCTGCAATTTCGACGGAAACTTTTGTGGCTTCAGGCTTCATAGATCATCCTTTATATGGGCAGAAGGGCAAGCGCGGGGGGTACGGAGTCCGCTTGGGTAGGCTGATGCCAGGCCGCGGTTGGGAACGCACATTGCTAAGGCTCTCGGAGTTTGGGACCGGCCCCACACGGAACCGGTCGCGCTGTTATTTGCGGATGCCGAGCTTGGAAATCACGGTTTTATACCGTTCCGAGTCGTACTTCTTCAGGTAGTCGAGCAGGCCACGACGCCGGCTCACCATCATGAGAAGTCCGCGGCGAGAGCCGTGGTCTTTCTGGTGCGTTTTGAAGTGTTCCGTCAACTGACCAATGCGCTCGCTCAACAGCGCGATTTGAACTTCGGGACTGCCGGTATCGGTCGGGTGCGTGCGATAGGCGTCAACGACGGATTGCTTTTGCTCTCTGGCTAACACTAACCTGTTGCACTCCTGTCTCTTCTCGTTTTCGTAACGATTTCGATAGTAACACGGGGCTGTGGAGAGTGGCAAACGGATCGGCCAGCGACCGCTCGCCTCGAAACGGTCGCCCGGGGTGGACACTGCTCTTAGTTGGTCCTCTCGAAACCGACATCGCGAGCATTTACCGTAAACACACTCAGCCCGCTAATGCGGTGATTCAGATCTCTGTGGAACACTACCGTCCCGAGGCCACCGCCCTCGAATTCGTCCCGCGCAATTGGAGTCAGTTTTAGCGGCGGATTCCAGTTGTTCTGAAGAATCAGGCTTCCCGTATTGATCGACAAATTGTAGGTCGCGTCGAGTTCCGTGCTCCTATACCGCCCAGCGTAAGTCGCCAGATCGGCGTCGCTGAGGTGCGGCTCTTCAATCTTCTTGCCTGCGAAGAATGTCTCGCCATCCATTTCTAGTGTGGCCTTCATACCACCATCTGACTCGTCGAATGTGATCGTGCCGGTACCAAGGTCCCTGAATTGATTAGGTCCCACACGACGGAGGCTCGCTCCCCACGCCATCAGATCGCCCCCCGAAGCGGTAAACGAATAGACAAAATGTCTGTGCGGGTCCAGATATTTACCGGCAAACGGACTTGGGTCAGGAAAGCCACCATCACTCGACGTTCGGAGTGTCCTCGCCTCGGCTTGGGGATTCTTCCCCAGATAAACGTCGGCCACCTTGCGCGAAAGATTGCCTGGGTCTGAGTCGGACAAATTGCAGAGGCAAACCACGGTAAACCGATGCTCCGGGAAGCGCAGAATTTCTGTGCGGTATCCGAAAAGCGCGCCGCCATGTTCCACGATCGGCAAACCACGATACGTGCTCAATTCGAGGCCCAGGGCATAGCTGATCTGCTTGCCGTTATTTAACACTCCGCGAGTCTGCATCTCTTTGAGTAGTGTTCCCTTTCCCAGCTTGTTCCGATAAAAATTCCTGTCCCACAAAAGTAGATCGTCAACGCTGCTCATCAGCCCACCAGCTCCGACGGTGTCATAATTTGTCGACCAATCCACAAGAAAATTGCCGTTGCTTCCGGGATCGTACGCGGCAACGCGGCCCGGCAGCACCAACGTATGATCGTCGTAATACCGAGTGTGTACCATTCCCAGCGGCTGAAAAATGTTCTCCGCGGCAAATTCGGCGAGGGACTTCCTGGTTGCACGCTGCACGACTTCGCCCAGCAGAAAATAGTTTGTATTGCTGTAAATGTACTCATCTCCGGGAACGTTGTTGAGGCCTTTTTGACGCACGATGACGTCGAGCATTTCATCTTTGGAATGGAGGTCCGATTCGTGCCGGCCGGAAATGTAGAGCAGGGTCAGGAAGTCTCGAAACCCGCTGGTATGGTGCAGCATTTGGCGCAACGTGATGGTGTGTCCATAATCGGGGAGTTCCGGGATGTATTTGCGGACGTTGTCGTCCAGCGAAAGAAATCCTTGTTCGGCCGCTAGCACAACACTGGCAGCCGTGAATTGCTTCGAGACCGATCCCATGTAAAAAACAGATTGAGACGAAAGTGGAACGCCGAGTTCGAGGCTGGCGATGCCGTAGGCCTTCCGGTAGATGAAGCTCCCGTCGCGTATCACTCCAAGGGCACAGCCGGGAGAACCTGGTTTGTCGTAAGCGGCGAAAATCCGATCCACTCTTTGCTGCTCAGCATCCGCTGCAAGGGCGGGGAATTTGACGATGAATGCGAGAGCAAGGGTAACAATGGCGGCGAATCGCATCAGGTGCTCGTTCCAAACACAGAATTTTTCAGTTCGAACAACGGCACCAATTGTGAACGCACCACGCAATTGCTACAGATTCCACGCCATCCGCCGCTCTTAGCGCTCACGCGGCGGAGCACCTCCAGATCGAGTTGCCGCAAGGCCCGTGTGCGTCACGGCTCGGTTCGAGGTTATACTAGAATTAAGGCTCGAAATTAACGAGGACTGCGGCAATCTTCTGGTTTATTCCAGTGGTTTGTTCGAGGTGCAAAGGCTGGGACAAGTCTACAAACGCCGTGTAGCCGGCCATAATTAATGACAATATAAATACGGGGGTTTTGCATGCCACGAGGCCGATCGACTTTTTCCAAACGCCAAAAAGAACAAGCGCGCCAACAGAAACAGCGGGACAAGAACGAGCGCAAGACCCAGCGCAAAGAGGAAAAACCGGGAGGCGTAGTGGTGGATGAAGCGGAAGAACTGCGTCAGATGCGCGAGCACGCCGCGGAGCAGGCCGCGCTGTTCGGCGTCGGCAGCGACGACGAAGAAGACACCAGTGCCAGCGAGATTTCCGTTCCACACGGCATCAAGCCTACCACTCGCTAAACGCCTACAGATTTCCAGTGAAGGGACGGGCTCCTCGCCCGTCCAACCCTGTCCAGCCGGGCGGGGACGCCCGGCGCTCCGCCAAAAACTAAACGAACACCTCACCCGGCAAAGCCGTTAACGTGCGCGATGCCAGGGTGTTTTGCACGAACCGCTTGGGCTGGTCGTTGAACGAGCCCGACGCATCCACCTGCTTGCGTTCGATGCGCAGCTTTAATGTGCGCTCGATATTGCGAAGTTCCAGAACCTCCACGCCTGTGACCAAAGTCGACGCTCGGCCCGGAGAGCCCATGCGTCCGGTGCGCCCGACGCGGTGTATGAAATCTTCCGCCATCTTCGGAATGTCGTAGTTGATCACATGCGCCACGTCATCCACGTGCAAACCGCGGGATGCGACATCGGTCGCAACCAGCACCTGGTATCGCCCTTCCTGAAATCCGCTCAAAGCGGCGTTGCGCTGCGACTGCGTGCGGTCGCCATGAATCTGAGCGGCCGAGAAGCCGTCGCGCTCGAGTTCCTTGGCCAGCCTTTGCGTGCCGCGTTTGGTGCGCGTGAAGATCAGGGTCTGCCCCTTTTCCTCGTACAGCAACTGCCGGAGCACATCCAGCTTTTCCGACGGGCGCACCTCATAGGCTTCGAGTGACACGCTTTCCGCGGGCTTCAGGACCGATCCCAGCGCGATCCGCACCGGCTCGCGCGTGTAGTCGTTCACCAGCGCGGCCACCGACTGCTCCATGGTGGCCGAGTAACACAGCGTCTGCCGGCGCTCGGGCAGAATTTGCACGATACGCCGGATAGCCGGAAGAAAGCCCATATCCAGCATGCGGTCGGCTTCGTCGAGCACGAGTATCTTTACCTGACGCAGGTCGGCGAACTTGCGCGTGATGAAATCCTGCAAGCGTCCCGGCGTAGCGATTACGAATTCGCAGCCGGAGCGGAGACTTTGGATCTGCGCCTTCTCGGCTACGCCGCCGATCACCAGCGCCGCCTTCGGCATGTTCTTGTCGCGCAACTGTTCGTACTGCTCGTGAACTTGCATGGCCAGTTCACGTGTGGGCAGCAGGACCAAAGCGCGGACGTTCCTGGCTGATCCATTCCTGGATGACTCAGTCTTCGACGATTCGGCGCGCAGCATCTCGATGATTGGAATCAGGAACGCGAGAGTCTTGCCGGTGCCGGTTTGGGCGGTGCCAATCACGTCCTTGCCTTCAAGGGCAGGAGTAATGGCTTGCGCCTGGATGGGTGTGAGGGTAATGAATTGAGCTGCCGCCAATTTCTGCTGCAACACAGCAGACAGGGGCAGTTCCGTAAATGTTGTCATTCGGTTGTTTTCTTTCTGGAGGGGCTTGATGTAAATTTCTCAAACTCGTGTTCTCAGACTCGTGTCGAGAGTTCGCATGCCGCTCTATTTGAAATTGGCGCTGGAACCAAACGGCGGGCAGGAAATGGCGGAAGTGGTTCGGATCCAACAGGATCCCCGCGTGACGAGCAAACCGTAGCAAAAGCGTTAACGTCAGTATAGCAGAAGAAGACTCCGCGTGCGGTTACGTTGGTGATAAAGCGGATTCAGCGTCGCTATACCCCGCTGGTGCGAGACGGGCGCCCTCGCCCGTCCAATCCGAGCAAGGCTCGGCAGCCGCCCGTGGTCACGGCAGCTCTGGATTGGCCATAGCCTCTGAACTCAAGCCAGGAGCCTGCTCTGGTGGAAAATTCAGTTGTGCTACCGGGCAGGGAAGCGTACGCTTGCACACCAGAGATTCAATTCCAAACCCAAACTCAACTTGGAGGCAAAGATGCAACGGTTGTTCGCAGGGCTATGCGTGCTGGGTAGAAAAAACGCCGCGTGCCGCTGCATTCCGTTTGTCGGCCTATCGCTATTTTCCATAATCCTCTGTCTAAGGAGAAGATCCATGAGTCGTAATTGTCTGACGAAACCCACTCGAACGATCGCGGGGCTGCTGACCGGCCTGCTGTTCGCAATCCTGGCTGTTCCACTCGGCGCCCAAACGGCGCCCGAATCCCGCGCCGGACGAGGCTTTGGCCCCGCCTACGACGCGGCGCATGAGACCGTTCTCTATGGAACCATTCGGGAAGTGGTCACCAAGCGCGAGATTGGCAGCCCGGCAGGGATGCATCTGCTGGTGGCTGGCCCACAGGGCGTGGTCGATACCCACGTCGGACCCTACCTGAGCAAGGAAACAAAAGCAGCCCTGCGAGCCGGAGCGCCGGTTCAGATTGTCGGGGCCGCGTTGTCGCTCAACGGGAAAGAATATTTCCTGGCCCGCCAACTGACCGTGGGCGGCCGCACCGTCACGGTGCGCAGCCCGCACGGATTGCTTGTGCGCGAGCACGCCCCCCGCGTGGCGCGTTCCAGGCCTGAAAGCAAGACCGAAAAGACATCCCAGGTTGAACTCAACGGAGGTGCCCGATGACATTCCGCAAATCAATTCTTCTTCTGATCAGTTTGAGTATGATTGCCGCCCTGGTGGCATGCAGCAGTTCCAGTGCGCCTCCCCCGCCTCCGTCCATCACGGTTACGCTGAGTACAGTTCCGGCGTCTCTGCAGGTCGGCGCGACTCAGGCCATCACCGCAACCGTAGCCAACGACTCGAAGAACGGGGGCGTGACCTGGACGGTGACCTGCGGCAGCGCCGGAGCTTGCGGCTCGTTTAACCCCACCAGCACAGCCAGTGGCGCTAGCACCACTTACACCGCCCCTGCCGCCGTGCCCACCGGCAACACCGTCACCATCACCGCAACCTCGGTCACCGACACCACGAAAACGGCCGTCGCCACGTTCACCATCACGCCGCCCCCCGGACTCGCGGTTACGCTGAGCACGCCTCCGCCGTCGTCTATGGCGCCCAGCGCGCAACAGAGCATCGCCGCAACCGTAGCCAATGACCCACAGAACTTGGGCGTGACCTGGAGCTGCGCTCCGGGCAACAGTCCGGCCACCTGCGGTTCGTTTAGTTCAAACCAAACCGCCAGCGGCGTCGCCGTCACTTACACCGCCCCCGCCACTACGGGCAACGTCGTCATCACCGCAACCTCGGTCACCGACACCACGAAAAGCGCCAGCGCCACGATCACCATCACCAGTGCTGTCTCCGGAACCTTGACCCCCGGCAACTACGTGTTCTCGTTGTCTGGAACCGACGCTAATTTTGACCTCTACTCAGTCTCTGGGGTCTTCACCCTCGCAGGTGACGGTCTAACAATCACCGGCGGTGAACAGGACTTCGTCGACTATACCTATGAGGCAATTTACGACCCAATTACGGGTGGCAGCGTCTCTGCCGTCGGCGACGGAACCGGCAACCTGCTAGTTACCCTTAACACCGCGGACATCTGTATCGGTCCGGGTGCTGGCAATAGCACCTGCACCGGCAATGGCACCGAGACGCTGGTCGCCACGCTGGTTTCGAACTCGAAGGCCGTAGTCGCCGAATACGACACTTGGGCAACCTCTAGCGGAACGTTAGACTTGCAAAACAGCGCTGCCGCGGCTGCCACTCCGTCAGGCGGCTACGCCTTTTTCGTTGGGGGCGTCGACCTTGGCGACTATGCACTCGCTGTCGGCGGCATCATCAACGTCGACAATAACCCCAGCCCCGGATCAATTTCCGGAGCGGGCAGCATCTTCGACGCGAACGATGGGGGGACCGTTTTCTCGCCCGAGGCTTTCAACGCCAGTTCGGTTACTGCGCCTGACGGCCTCGGCCGGGTCACCTTCACCCTGAACCCCACCGATACCACGGACTTCGCCCAGATCGTCATGGTGGGTTACATCGTGGATGCAACTCACCTTCGGCTGGTGGAATCCCTCGACGACAATTTCAGCATCACCGGCGGCACGGCCTTCGGCCAAGGGGCGAACACCGGGACCTTTAGTTCCAGTTCCGTCTCCGGCAATAGCTACGTGGTCGGATTGGCTGGCTTCGACGATTTTGGAGTCTTCCAAGCGGCCGGTCTGCTCACGGCAGGCGCCACCACCTTTAGCGGTTTCGTCAACTACAACGACCTCACCGGGACAGGAATTCAGGCACCGGATCCCGTCACTGAAGGGACGAACACGTACACGGTGGATTCCACTGGACGAGTGTCGATACCCGGCATGACCGACGCTAACGGAAACGCGAACTTTAACTTCCAGCTCTATTTGGACGGGAACGGCAATGCGCTGGCCCTCACCCTGGACAACAACGACGTACTCGCCGGTCTGAGTTACCAGCAAACCGGTGGCGGCTCATTCACCGCTGCTTCCTTCAGCGGCACCTACGCCATGGATGTCTCTGGCGCAGATGCGACCTACGAAGACGAGTTCGACGCCGTCGGCCCAATCGCAGCTGACGGAATCGGAACCTTCACCGGAGCCGTTGACCTCAACTGGTTCTTCACTGATCTGTTTCCGGATCTGTCCGTGTCCGGCACCTTCACCGCTGCCGCCAACGGAGTCTTTTCCAGCGCCACCGCCGCCGGCAGTGGCATCACGGGCCTGGATCTCACGAGTTGCCCCACCGGATGCACCGACGACGCATTCGCCTACTACGTGATCGACCCGACAAGAATCGTGGCGATCGAAACCGATCCCAACCAGCTAACCCTCGGATTCTTCCGGCTTCAACAGTAGCGAAGTACGAGGCCTTAACAATTCGTGTTCAATACAGTGGCGCACTTCGGTGCGCCACTTTTTTCCTGGCGAGTGGCTCACCTGCCCTATCCATCCTTGCGGCAGCCAAGTCTCAATTCCCTGCTCACTTTTTCTTGGCGCGCATTTTCTCGGCGAGCGCGGTGGCGCCATCGAGCATCTTGTCGATGCGGCGGGCTTGGGCGTCCGGAGTTCTGTAGTAGAAGATGCCGAACAAGTGCATGCGCCGGCGAGAGGCCGACATGCCATCCCAACCCTCACGGGCACGGGGATGGCGCGCGAAAGCTAGCTGCAGAATCGGAGGCAGTTCGCGTTCCGCCTCCATGACGTTGAGCAGGCGTTCCGCAATTTGTTCCGCGCGGCGCAGGCGGGCTTCCGCGCTCTTCGGTTCAGCGATCCATTTGGCGATGTCGTTGCGTGTGGAACGATTCAACCGGTCATACCAGCGGCGCAGCGCGCGAGCATCGCTGAGAAGACCCTGGCTGAGAATGCGCTTGAGCTCATCGGGAATGGTTACGGTCCGTTCTTCGCGGTCGAGTTCCATCTGAAAACGGGCAATGCTGCCTTCCGCGGCCCTCGCTCCCTTTTGCATCCGCTTGTTGACCAGCAGAAAGTGCCAGCCCTCGCGAGTGGGAAACAGCGAAGTGCGGAACGCAAACCCATTGATTTCGCCTTTTACTTTGATCTGGCCACGCGTCCCCCAGAGTTTGGCGGCATCGAACGGCACGCGGATAATGATCCAGTTGAGGCTTGAGCGCAGGCGCTCGAGCCGGGCCTCGAAACATTTTGCGGCTGGCGCGGGCTTGGCTTTAGAGGCTTTCGGCATGGGCGGAAACCGGGCGTTTGCATTCTAATATGAACGGACGAGCGCAATGACATTGGGGGCGCGAGTTAAACTGTAGGTGAGACGTTCCGGAGAACCATTCGTGATCTGCCCGAAGTGCGGTGAAGACAATGCGGACAACTTCCGTTTTTGCGGAATGTGTGGCGCCGTGCTCGAAGCTCGGCCCGAAGCCCGGCGACCGGCCGGCGCGCCAGTACCAGGCCTGCCAAAGATAGCGAACGTGCCGGAACCACCGCGCCCTCTCGTCGTGGAGAACGCGACCAGGCCCGCAAGCCAACAGGGGCCGCCGATCAGCGGGCCCTCGATGCTGGGCTTGAATCAGCCCGGCGCCAATCAACCTATCCCGAATCCGCCCAGCCCGAATCAGCCGGACCTGGACTCGCTGCGGGAAAAATCTTTCTCCGGCTTCGATTCTTTTTTTGAGGCCGAGCAGCCCAAGACTGGCGGACGGCGGATTCTGCTGCTGGTGGCGCTGCTGGCGGCCTTGGGCGTAGCCGGGTGGTGGACGTACGCAAACTATGTCGGCGCGGCGGAGAGTCGAAAGCCGGAGGCCGCGACCTCGAGCGCCGGCGGCGCTGACGCCGAGAATCCATCGCCGAAGCCGGTGGCCAAGGATGCGGCTCCAGCGCTCGATGCAGGCTCGTCGCCGGCGGCGATTCCGCCGGCAGGAGTTCCGGAGCGCCAGCCCGAGAGCGCAAGCGCTGCTCCCGAACCTGCGCGGAAGACCGCGGACGCAGTGGCAAAGCCTGCGGTCGAAGCGAAACCAGTGACTCCCGCACCCGCGAAGATCGCGCGGGCCGGCAAGAGTGAGGCGAAACGCGGGGCCAGCGTGACCTCGTCCAAGGCTTCGAACTTGCCCGCGCCCGCCGCGGCTGACGCCGGGGACGCAGCCTTCCGCAAAGGCCAGGCCTATCTCTACGGACGAGGGGCGCCGAAAAACTGTGACCAGGCGGTGAAATATCTGAAGGCCGCTTCGTCTAAATCTAACGCCAGGGCCCGGAGCGCGCTCGGAACCATGTATGACACGGGCCACTGTGTGCCGCGCGATCTGCCAACATCGTATTTGTGGTTTGCGCTGGCCCTGCGGGTGGATCCGAATAATCGGATTCTGGAAAAAGATCTGAGCGCGGTCTGGAATCAGATGACGCCGCCGGAGCGGCAGCTGGCTACAAGAATGAAACAGTGAGGAGGATCGGGTGATCGGGCCATCGGATCATCGGGTGATCGGGTCATCGAAAGTCAAACGCTTTTGATCTTCGATCACCCGATGGCCCGATCACCAGATGACCCGATCTCTTGCTACTCGCTGGTCTCGTCACTCTTAACCAGATTCAGCGCCTTCTTCATCGAGCCGCGTTCGATCATGATTTTCTGCTGCAACAGCGTGATCGCGTAAATCAACTGCTCGGGGCGCGGCGGGCATCCGGGGACATAGATATCAACGGGAATAACCTGGTTGACGCTCTGCACCAGCGCGTAATTCTGGAAAACGCCACCGGAAGTCGCGCACGCTCCCATCGAGATGACCCACTTCGGTTCCGGCATCTGCTCCCAGAGCTGGCGAATTACGGGCGCCATTTTGTTGGAGACGCGGCCGGCAATAATCATCAAGTCCGACTGCCGCGGCGACGGCCGGAAGACTTCGGCGCCAAAGCGCGCGATATCGAAGCGCGACGCGCCCATCGACATCATTTCAATCGCGCAGCAGGCCAGCCCGAATGTCATCGGCCAGATGGAGTTCTTGCGGTTCCAGTTGACGACCGCATCGAGCGTGGTCATGACGATGCCTTCGGGCACGCCGTCTCCGAAGACGAGTTCCTTAACCACCTTCTTGCCGTTCTCGACGTCAACGTAGGGGCCGAAACTGAGCTCTTGCGCCATGGGGTTATTTTAACCGCAGAGGACGCCGAGTGCGCGAAGGAAAGGATTTTCTCGCGGGAGTGCGATTTTTCACTTATTGATCGAGTTGCGAGTGAAATCGTCCGCTTACAGCAGCTATCGTCTTCCGCACGGTTCCAAAGAGGGGGCCGCCGGTGAAAGGCGGCCCGCGTATTCTCATTCTGAAGGGCTGGCGTTAGTTCGTCACCGTGAAGGGTACGTTACTTGAGAGCGTGCCCGCGTGGGTTGTCACAGTGACCTTGCCGGTTGTTGCACCCGTTGGGACCGCAGTCGTAATTTCGGAACCAGACACAATTGTGAACGCAGCCTTCGTGCCGTTAAAGCTGACGCTGGTCGCGCGCTTCAGGTTCGTTCCGAGGATGGTTACCGGTGTCCCTACGTTGCCGAGAGTGGGCACTGTTTCCACGAACGGGCCGAGGCCCAGTGCCAGGCTGAAGACTGTGCCGCAGCCGTAAGTTGGATCGCAGTTAAGATCGCCGCCTCCGCCAGTTACTCCATAGAGGGTCCCGTTGGTGTCCTGGATCAGCATGGAAGAGTTTGCTCCGTCGGTGCCATCGAAATTATGCACGGTTGTCACCGCCCCCGCGGCAGTCATTTCGAAAATCGTGCCAGCCGCGTCATCCGTCCCACCGTAGGCGGTGGTGCCGTAGAAATTTCCGTCCGTTGCCTGCAACAAACCACCTGGCCAGCGTCCATCGGTTTCAGCAAAGCTGTGAAGAACTGTTAGCTCTCCCGCCGGTGTGATTTTGAATATCGTGCCGTCGTTGTCAGGCCCTCCATACGGCGTTGCGCCATAGAAGTTGCCGTCGGTACCCTGGACTAGGCTCGTGACTGGAAAGCTGGGATCACCGGAAAATTCGCCGAAACTGTGGAGCACCGTAAGGTCGCCCTGGGGGGTGATTTTATACACTGTGCCGACCCCGTAGGCCCCGCCACTATAAGTCGTCCCATAAAAGTTACCGTCGGTCCCTTGCACGGGGCCGGAGTAGGGCTGAGCGCCGTGCGTAAAATCGAATTCGTACAGTGTAGTCAACGTGCCGCTGGGAGTGATCTTGAACAAGGTGCCATAGCTCAACGATGAACCACCGCCATAGGTTGCTCCATAAAAATTACCATCAGTACCCTGTACGAGGTTTCCTACCGGCCCCGATCCGCCGCTACCACCAACGGTGAAGCTCAAGAGTACCGTCAGCACTCGGCTGGGTGTTAGCTTGAATACAGTGCCCCCGTTGCCGGTCCCTCCGAAAAAAGTGACGCCGTAAAAATTGCCATCGGTGCCCAGCGTCAATCCTTGAGGCTCATTTCCGTCGGTACACTTGAAAGTGAATTGTTTTGAGATCTTTCCAGCAAGGGTTACCTCGAAGGCCGTACCGCAGTTCGCCTTCCCTCCTCCCTCAAAGGTTGTTCCCAACAATCTGCCGTTCGGACCCTCCATTATGGACAACGGTTCCGCCCCATTGGGGCCGTTGAAACTGGCCAAGCTAGTAAAGGTCTGCGCGGGCGAGGCAATCGCAGCAGCCGCCCAGAGCAGAATGGCCGCGCAAGCGCTTCTCCATCCGCTAGATGTGCCCACGCCACTCCATTTTGGCCTACGCTCTGGTCCAAAGCGTAACCTCCAAGCTGTTGCTGAAACGCGCATGGGCTTTGCGAATCTCATGTTCTCTCCTGTAGGGGCTTGTCGCGCTACGGGAGTAGCGGCCAGGCCACGTGTTAAACACTCACAAATGAAGGGCTACTGTGACGCTTCACCTGCAAAAAAAGAATCTACCCGAGGAGAAAGATTGTCAATGTGCATTAGGTTGCACACGGATCAAGCATTCACTTGACGTAGAATCGCGATTTCACCAGCAATCGCCGAACAGAGCATTCATGAGATGGGCTGCAATTCTGCTCGGCGTCCTCCGCGTTCTCTGCGGTTAAAGCTCTACGGGTTCAGCACGATCTTGCCGAACATCTGGCTTTTCTCCATGTACTCGTGGGCGGTACGGATTTCTTGCAACGGAAAAGTATGGTCGATGACGGGCTTGAGGCGTCCGGCGAAGACGTGGCCGAGCACTTCATGGAGTTCGCTCATCGTCCCCATGTACGACCCCAGCAACGCAAGCTGGCGCGAGAACAGAAACCGCAGATCGAGTTCGACTCTTGGCCCAGTCGTCGCGCCGCAGGTGACGAGTGTGCCGCCGGTCTTGAGCGAGCGCACGCTCTCTTCCCAGGTTGCCGGCCCGACGTGCTCGATGACGATGTCCACACCCTCGAAGTTAGTGATCTTGCGGACCTCCTGCGAAATCTTCTGCTGATAGTGGTTGATGACGAAATCGGCGCCGAGTTCGCGGGCGCGCTCCATTTTGCGATCGTCTCCCGCAGTCGCGATCACGCGCGCGTGGAACAGTTTCGCGATCTGGATGGCGGCAATGCCCACGCCTGAATTCGCGCCCAGCACCAGCACGGTTTGGCCGGGGCGGATCGCGGCGCGTCCCGTGAGCATGTGCCACGCGGTGAGAAAAACCAGCGGAACGCTGGCGGCTTCATTGAAATCGAGCGAGTCGGGGATGGGGATGACGTTCACCGCGGGCGCCGCAATCAGCTCGCAGTTGCCGCCGTCCACCGCATTGCCGAGCACGGTGAATTGGCGGCACTGGTTCTGCAGTCCGGCAACGCACTTCGCGCAGCGATTGCAGAAATGCATGGGCGCAAGCAGTACGCGCTGTCCGGGCTTGAGGTCGGTGATGTAATCGCCGGTTTCGACGATTTCGCCGGCGATGTCGCTGCCGAGGATGTGCGGCAGATTGACGCCGGGCAGGCCCTTGCGCACCCAGAGGTCGAGATGGTTCATCGCGCAGGCTCGCACACGGATGAGAACTTGATCCTTGCGCGGCTTGGGATCGGGAACGTCTTCGTAGGTGAGGACTTCGGGTCCACCGAACTGATGAATGCGAACGGCTTTCATGGGCACTCCTTAAACTCGTAGGATGTCCGTACCGCTTTGGAACTCGATACCAAACCGAAATGTACCAAAGGCGATGTGATAAGTTGCACAGAATGCATTCGCGCTTACTCGTAGAGTCTATATCGCAGGCCATGTCTGGAGGGTGTTTCCAGCGGGTACTGGACGCGGCCTGCGAAGCCGCCGAGTGGCTACATCAGCCATTGCAGTTCGAGTCTGCCGACCTCCGTGCAGTCACTCGCAAGGCATCTACAAAAGTACTCTTGACAGTGTGTCTTACGAGCGAGACGATAAAGACTCGCAGGCCGCGTCAGTAGTACCCACTGGCGAAACACCAGTAGCCCCGGAGTGATGACCGGGGCTTTTGATTTGGCGGACAACCCTTTCGCGCCCTTTTGACTTGCTTCTGCCGCACCCCCCATAATCAGCGCTATGGACGTGTACGAGGAGATCGTCCGCTTGCGAAAAGACGGACGGCGCGGAGCAGTGGCGACCATTGTGAACGTGCGCGGGTCGATTCCTTCGTTCAAGACCGCCAAGATGCTGGTGCGGGACGATGGCTCGATCTTCGGGACAATCGGTGGCGGCTGCGTTGAGGCCGAGGTGTATCAGGCGGCGCGCGAAGTGATGGAATCGGAAAAGCCGCGCACCCTGACGTTTGATCTGAATCAGGATCCGAAGTACGATACCGGCCTCGTCTGCGGCGGCACGCTCGAGATCTTCGTGGAGCCAGTCTTACCTCCAGCAGATCTTTATATTTTCGGCGCAGGCCACGTAGCAGCCAGTCTTTACAAAGTTGCGCGCATCGCCGGATTCGACGTCACCGTGGTGGACGATCGCGAAGCCTACGCCAACCGCGAACGTTTCCCCGAGGCGCAGCAGGTGATCGCCGATGATTTCGACAAGGCCGCGGCGCAGCTCACGCCCGGCGAATCTTCGTACATTGTGATCGTCACCCGTGGCCACCGCGACGATATGCGAATGCTGCGCTGGGCGGTGCAAACTCCGGCGCGCTACGTCGGGATGATTGGGTCAAAGCGGAAGACGATCACCATCTTCAAGGAACTGCAGGACGAAGGTCTGCCCGCGCATCTATTCGACCGTGTCCACGCCCCAATCGGGCTGGATATTGGGGCGATTACGCCGGAAGAGATTGCCGTGTCGATCACGGCGGAACTGATCGCGAAACGGCGAAAAGTGGAGCGCGATCTGCCGCACATGAGCTGGTTTCTGGGGCGCGGGCGGGAGTGAGAGTCCAAGGTCGAGCCGAAAGAAAACGTTTAACCGCGGAGTACGCAGAGTACGCGGAGAGGAATCTTGGTCCTGATACTCCTGTCGATCCGGTTCACGAATGGCCAGCAAACTCCTTCGCTGTGAAAATCCATTCTTGTTATCTCCGCGTTCTCAGCGTCCTCTGCGGTTCAAGCTTTTTGCAGGCGCGGCGATTAAGATTTCATCATGCCGAAGGAAATCGAAATTAAATTTCGAATTGAGAGTCTGTCCGCGCTAACCCGGGCGCTGAGGCAAGCGGGCTTCAAACAGCTCACCCGCTCTACCCACGAAATGAATTCACTCTACGACCTGCCCGGCCAGAAGCTGCGCAAGCGCGGCGAACTGCTGCGGCTGCGCCAGTACGGCGAGACGTGGGTGCTGACGCACAAGGCGAAAGGCACGGCCCGCCGCCATAAAGTGCGGGTCGAACTGGAAACGCGTGTAGAGGACGGCCAGCAGATGGACGCCATTCTGCGCGCACTTGGGTTCGCGCCCACGTTTCGCTATGAAAAATATCGCGCGGAGTGGAGCGACGGCACGGGCCACGTGGTGCTCGATGAGACTCCGATTGGAAACTTTGGCGAGATCGAAGGCCCGTCGCGCTGGATCGACCGCACAGCCGCGAAACTGGGCATCGGCAACGCTGATTACATTACCCAAACCTATGCTGACATTTTCTTCACATGGAAGCAGAAGACGCACAGCAAGGCCACGGAAATGACGTTTCGGGCGGTGGGTATAAGGAAAACCTAAACACGGCGAATACAGCGAAGATTGCCCCACACCGGCAACTCAGGCGGAACGGGACAAACGTTCGCGACCTTCCGCCTGCTTTTCTCTCCCGTAGCTTTCATGTCCGAGCGTTGCAAAGTAGACGGCCTGATCGAAGAACTGGTCGAGCAGGCGCAGGAGTTCGAGTCCCCCCAGGATTTCCAGGGGCTTTTCGCGTATACCTTCCAACTCCAGGAAGTCCCAGAGGTTTTCCTTCGTCGCGATCAGGGCCCAAGCAAGGGCAGTCATCGTAACTCCCTGCTCGGCGCGACGACGGCCGAGAGACGTATACACGCGTTCGATATCTTCGCTGGTCTTGGTCACCAGCCAATCGCCGAGATTGCGGTATATCTCGCGCCCTCGTTCGCGGATCTCGGGCGACGGAACTTTGCGCAAGTCAGCGGTCCGGCTGGAGCGTTCCAATTTGTGCAGAAGACTTTCGGACAGTTCTTCGGAATGCGACTCAATGAGACGAACAAGGCGGAGAGCGATCATAGGAAACCTCCTCGCTACTGCCTATTTATTGTAACCCCGATGCGCTCTGGGCTTGGACGCGAGCACGCCCCGCTCGCCCCAGACACAGTGGTCTCGAAGGCCGCCAAGCTTATTAGTCTCTTTTCGATTTTCTCGGCGACCTCGGCGTTTTCGGCGGTGAAAGCTTTTACGAATTTGCCCCGCAACACTTCTTATATTTCTTGCCGCTTCCGCAAGGGCAAGGATCGTTGCGCCCCACCTTAGCCCCCGAGCGCACCACCTGCTGGACTTGCATGTCGCCAGCCCCGGCCATGCGCGCTTGTTCCAACTCTCGTTTCTTTTTGCGCTGGAAGGCTTCTTCGATTTCGTCCACGGAGGTAGCAACCTGGCGCGGCGGCCGTCCGTTGCCGCCTCGACCGCCGGTGATGACTGAAGGTACGCCGACTTCGGGCTCCTGGCCGGACAGTTCGTCGGGACCGCCTCCGCCGCCACCGGGCCTCGCTATAGGGGCCGGCGCCCGTTCCATGATCTGCATCAGGTACAGATAGCGAACCGTTTCTTCCTGAAAGCGCTGCATCATTTCTTCGAACATGTCGAAGGACTCGCGCTTGTATTCGACCAGCGGATCGTGCTGCCCGTACCCGCGCAGGCCGATGCCCTCTTTGAGGTGATCCATCGAGAGCAGATGATCTTTCCACTGCGCGTCGATCACGCTCAGCATGATCATCCGCTCGTGATAGCGCATGGCCTCGGCGCCGATCAGCTTCTCCTTCGCGTCATAGCGCTCTTTGAGTTTGTCAAAGATCGCGTCGCCCAGTTCCTGCCGGTTCATCTGCTCCGGCTTGAGGCCTTCGGCATAGATGTCGACGCCGAAGCGGGTGAAGATCGCGTCTTTCAGAGCTTTCAGGTCCCAGTCGACTACGTGCTCTTTGGGCGGGCAGTGCAGTTCGAGGATCTCGCCGAGAATCCCGGAGACGTAGTCTTCGATGATGAGATCTTTCTGGTCGAGCCCTTCCAGCAAACGGCGGCGCAGTCCGTAAACTGCTTCGCGCTGCTTGTTCATGACGTCGTCATACTCAAGCAGGTGTTTGCGGGCTTCGAAGTTCTGGCCTTCCACGGCTTTCTGCGCCGCCTCGATTCGGCGCGTGATCATGCCCGATTCGATGGGAACGCCTTCTTCCATGCCGAGGCGTTGCAGCAGCTTGGAAACCCACTCCTTGGCGAAGATCCGCATCAGGTCGTCTTCGAGCGAAAGATAGAAGCGCGACGAGCCGGGGTCGCCCTGGCGGCCGGCGCGCCCGCGGAGCTGATTGTCGATGCGGCGCGCTTCGTGGCGTTCGGTGCCGAAGATGTGCAACCCGCCGGCCGCAATCACGTCCTTATGTTCCTGATCCGTTTCGTCCTTGTAGCGCACAAAAATTTCGTTCCACTGATCGGTTGGGACCGCGTACTCATTGCCAGCGTAGTACCAAACGGTGCGGTTCGGATCGTCAACGTCGGCTTCGATCTTGCCTTGCGCGGCGCGGATCGGCTGCGCGATTCCCTTCTTCACACATTCCTGCTTGGCCATGAATTCAGGATTGCCGCCGAGCAAAATGTCGGTGCCGCGGCCCGCCATGTTCGTGGCGATCGTGACCATGCCTTTGCGACCAGCCTGCGCCACAATTTCCGCCTCGCGCTCGTGATACTTCGCGTTCAGGACTACGTGCTTGATTCCCTTCTTCTTCAGCAACTCCGAAAGCCGCTCCGATTTTTCAATCGAGACCGTGCCCACCAGCGCAGGTTGACCACTCTCGTGCAGCCTCTGAATTTCGTCGGCCGCCGCGAAATACTTTTCTTTCTCGGTACGATAGACGATGTCCGGGTTCTCTTGACGCAGCAGCGGGCGATTGGTCGGAATGACGACCACCTCGAGCCGGTAGATCTTGTCGAATTCTGGCGCTTCGGTTTCCGCCGTGCCCGTCATGCCCGCCAGCTTTTTATACATGCGGAAATAATTCTGGAACGTAATCGTCGCGAGCGTTTGATTCTCGCGCTCGATCTTCACATTCTCCTTGGCCTCGATCGCCTGGTGCAGCCCATCGGACCAGCGCCGTCCCGGCATAAGGCGCCCCGTGAATTCGTCCACGATCAGCACTTCGCCGTCTTTGACCACGTATTCAACGTCTTTCTTATAAAGCGCGTGCGCTTTGACGGCGGTCTCGACGTGATGCTTCAGCGCCCAGTTTTCCGGGTCGGCGATGTTGCCGATGCCCAGCAGCTTCTCGACTTTCTCCCAGCCCACGTCGGTGACCGTGCAGTTGCGGTGTTTTTCGTCGACCACAAAGTCGCCGGTCATGATCTTCGGCTCGCCCGGCTGCGTGTCGATCTCTTCGCCCTTTTCGAGCTTGGGGATGATGCGATTCACCTTGTAATACTTGTCGGTGGATTCTTCACTCGCGCCCGAAATAATCAGCGGCGTTCGCGCTTCGTCAATCAGGATGGAATCGACTTCATCGACAATCGCGTAGTTGTGCACGCGCTGCACGCAATCGCGCAGGTCGAACTTCATGTTGTCGCGCAGATAGTCGAAACCGAATTCGTTGTTGGTGCCGTAAGTCACATCGGCGGCGTAGGCCGCGCGGCGCTCGGCGTCGTCGAGGTCGTGGACGATCACGCCCACCGTCAGCCCGAGAAAGCTGTAGAGCTTGCCCATCCATTCCGAGTCGCGCTTGGCCAGGTAATCGTTGACCGTAACCACGTGCACGCCGCGCCCACTCAGCGCATTCAGATATACCGGAAGCGTGGCAACCAGCGTCTTGCCCTCACCGGTCTTCATCTCGGCGATCTTGCCTTCGTGCAGAACCATGCCGCCGATCAACTGCACGTCGAAGTGCCGCATGTTGAGCATGCGCCGTCCGGCTTCGCGGACCACGGCAAACGCTTCCTCCAGCAGTTCGTCGAGAACGCCCTTGAGCGCCTCGCTGCGCTCCGCTTCGATTTCCTTCTGGCGGTCGGGATCGGCTTCCGGCTCGTCGGCGATCGAACTGAGACGCTCCTGGATACGGGCGCGAAACTCCGCCGTCTTGGCGCGGAGCTGGTCGTCGGAGAGCTTCTCTATCTCCGGCTCGAACGCGTTGATAGCCTCCACACGAGGCTGCAGGCGCTTGACCTCGCGCTCGTTCTTCGTCCCGAAAATCTTGCCGAGCAAAGTATTGATCAAAACAGAAATCCTTCAGAGGACACGCGTCCCAAACTATGAGTAAAAGCCTAGCACATTAGATGCGGCAGGGATGGTATGCGGCGCGAACTTCAATCCTTAGGGGATATGCGCGCCTTCCTCTTTTTTTGTCCTTTGGCGGCAGCTTCCACCGGCCTGCGCCGAAGTCGTCCAGCCACTGCCGAATTTCTTCCTCTAGCGTCGCGCCTTTCTCTTTTGCAATCTGTTCTGCGAGGTCGAGGAGATCCGCGTCCGCACTAAATGTGACTTCTATCATCGCCATCGCAATTGTCCCCAGTTTAAGATCGGCCCGGTTCCTAGTTTTCCCCAGCCGTCTTTAGTATATTCACCTCGGACATGCCCACGTTCTATGAGCGGTTTCAGCAAACGGCCCGGAAGTTCCCTGACAACATTGCGCTTGAGATTCAGCGGCCGCAGACGGTCGAGCGCGTCACCTTCGCGGAGCTTACCCGCATGTCGGAGAGCGTGGCCAACTGGCTCTCGACTCGCGTTCCACGGGACGCGCGCGTAGCCATTCTGGCGGCGAACCATCCGCGGTGGGTCGCGGCATATTTAGGAATCATCGCCGCCGGCCGAGCCGCGGTTCCGCTCGACACGGCTTTCCACGCCGACCAGGTGAAGACGTTGTTGATCGACAGCGGCGCTTCCCTGTTGTTCTGCGATGTGAAGCATCTTCCGGTGGCGACGGAAGCGGTCTCGGGACTCAACCTGCCTCTGGTGATGACTTCGGCGGCGGCGGAGCAGGCCGAGACGAACGGGGCCGCGGCGGCGACGACGACGGCTCCCACTCATCGCACAGAACGCGATCAGTGGGGCACCCGGCGTGTCGCCACGGACGATCTGACCCTCCGAATTACAGAGAGCTTCGCCGCCGATCTCGATTCCATCTTCGCCGCCGGCCCCGCAGGATTTCAGCCCATCGTCCCCGCCGAGGACGACCTGGCGGCGCTGCTCTACACTTCGGGCACCACCGCCGATCCGAAGGGTGTCATGCTCACCCATGCCAACCTCGTCGGCGAGGCGAATTCCGTGCTCGCCACAATGAAGATCGGCCCTGAGGATGCCCTGTTGGGGATTCTCCCGATGTTTCATGTCCTCGCGCAGATGGCGAATCTTTTCCTGCCGCTGTTCAATGGCTCGCGCGTCGTCTACCTGGAGACGCTGAACACCACCGAATTGCTGCGCGCCTTGCAGGAACGCGGCATCACCGCGTTTGCCGTGGTGCCCCAGTTCTTCTACCTGATTCACGAGCGCATTTTCAAAGAACTGAACCAACGCGGCAAGTTCACGCTGCGTCTGGTGCGCGCGCTGATGGCGTTCAACCGCGGGCTACGGCGGCTCGGAGTCAACGCGGGCAAACTTTTCTTTGGACGGATTCACGCCACCTTCGGCGCTCGCATGCGCTATCCGGTGACCGGCGGTTCACGATTCGATCCGGCCATTGCCCGCGATTTTTACTCTTTCGGCATCGACGTTCTGAACGCCTACGGCCTGACGGAAACCTCAGGCGGCGCCTTCATCAACCCTCCGGGGCAACGCATTGTCTTTGGCTCGGTCGGACCGCCTTTTCCTGGAGTCGAAGCCAGAATTGTCGACCCACAGCCGCTCGAAGAAGGCGCAACGCCGGTGGGTGAGATTGCGATCCGCGGCGCACTCGTGATGAAGGGATATTGGAATCGCCCGGAGGCCACGGCCGAGGTGCTGCGCGACGGCTGGCTCTACACCGGCGATCTGGGCTACTTCGATTCCGGCGGCAATCTATTCATCACCGGGCGGCGCAAGGAAGTCATCGTGCTCGCCAATGGAAAAAATGTGTATCCCGAGGAGATCGAGGCGCACTACCTCCAGGCACAGCACGTGAAAGAGATTTGCGTGATGGCATTGGAGGCGCGCCCGGGAGCTCCGATGTCAGAGCGGCTTCATGCCGTGGTCGTGCCCAACTTCGAACGGCTGCGCGAGAGCAGGATCGTCAACGCAAAAGAGGCGATCCGCTCCGAAATTGAAGCGCTCTCTCACAAGATCGCTTCCACCAAACGCCTGGGAAGTTATGACATCTGGCAGGAAGACCTGCCGCGCACGACCACGCGCAAGTTAAAGCGCTTCCAGATTGAAGAGAAGGTTCGGGAGCTGCAACAAAAACAGGAAGCCGGCGATTCCGGCGTTGGCACGGAGAAAGAGAAGCCGCTAACCGGCGACGAGCAATTGTGGCTGGAGCGGGAGGATGTGAAGCGCGCTCTCACCATTGTGCGCGAGTCTTCGCGCAACCGCCTCGACGCGATTCATCCCACCCACAATCTTGAGCTCGACCTGGGACTCGATTCCATGCAGCGCGTCGAATTGCTCACCGCACTCGAGCAGCAGCTTGGCGGCCAGGTGCCGGAGTCGCAACTGGGGGAAATTTATTCGGTGCGCGACCTGGTCGATGCCGTGCTTCGGAGCGCGAGCCGCGGCGAAGGGCACGCCAGAGCGGCGGCTCCGGCCTGGTCGACAATCTTGAGCGAGCCGGCGACCGATCCCGAGGTCCTCGCGCTGGCGGGCCACAATTTTTTCGCCGAAGTCTTTTTCTTTCTGCTGGGGAAACTGATTTATCTTTTCGCGCTCGACCGCTTTCACCTCAAAACCCGCGGACTCGAATATCTGCCCGAAACAGGCCCGTACCTGCTCTGCTCGAATCACCAGAGCTATTTGGATGCGCCGTTGCTGGCGGCGGCCCTCCCGTGGCGGCTGTTTCGCGATACCTATGCGCTCGGCACGAGCGACATTTTCGGCAAGGGATTCATGCGGCGCCTAGCGCGATGGCTTCGCACAGCTGTCCTCGATCCGGACGCGAACCTAGTGCCGGCCATGCGCGCCGGCGCTTTTGGCCTCAGCCAGGGACACATTCTCGTTCTCTATCCCGAGGGCGAGCGCACCAACGACGGCGGCCTGAGACTATTCCGCAAAGGTGCCGCGATTCTCTCCATTCACGCGCAAGCCCCGATTGTCCCGGTCGCCATCGAGGGCTTCTACGAAGCCTGGCCACGCCACAAAAAGTTCCCGAAGTTCACCGATCTGCAAATGGTATTCGGCAAGCCGATTCAACCTCCGCCGCTGAATGAGGCGAGCGAGGCCGCGTATGAACGGCTGACGACCGAGTTGAAGTCCAGAGTGGTGGCGATGTGGCGGGAATTGCGAGAAAAAGAATTGCGCGGAAAAAACTCGCGCGGGCTGGAAGCCGATTCGAAGACTGCGCTGGCTAAGACCGCGCCTCGTTAACTTCATGTACCCGTAATCTTATGCGCCTGCGCCCTTGGCTTGCGCGTCCAGGATTTTCGTGAGGGCGCTCACCACGCCGGCGTGGAACTTCTGGCCCGCTCCCGCCAAAATCTCCTGCTCGGCCTGGTAAGGCGAAAGAGCTTTGCCGCCGGCGCCGCTGATCAATTTCTGATAAGCGTCCGCCACCGCCAGAATGTGAGCTTCGATCGGAACGTTGACCGAACGCGCTCCCTGTTCCCGCACAATCTGCTGCGCGACAATGATCGGAATCACCCGCCGCAGCGAATTTCCAGCGGCCTGGGTGCGCGCATCGGTCTTGCGGGACTTGCGGAAGCTCGCAACCACTTCGTCGCGGCTCATATCCGCGGCCTTGTAGAGAATGTCGTTGCTGATCCCGAGCTTGCTCATATCGCGCAGCAACACCGCCGACCGCAGCAACTCGACGCGATCCGAACCCAGGCCCATCGCCTCCGCCATTCTCGTCGACGCCTCCACCACCCGCTGGTTTTCACCAACGCCGAGCTTCTCGTTGGCCATGACGTGTTGCAGAACCAGCAGCAGCCCGCTGAAACTTTCACGTATGTCGGTGGTCATCGATTCCTTGCGCTCGTAAAGTGTGCCCATCACATAGCCAACCACCACCAAAATCCCCGCCCAGATGGCGAAGTTGAACAGCCGCTCCCCGGGCAACGCCAGCACCGCGTGCCTGGGCATCAGGTTGTTCAAGAAGTCCAGCAGAACGACCAGGAACACGCAGGCGAAGGCGGTCAGCGTCGCGTGCCGGCGTCCGAAGTAGTACGCCGAGTACAAAGTCGGCAGAAAGTAAAAGCAGAGCGCCATGGGCAGCGACTCGGCGAAGAATTGCACCATCGCCGCAATCAGGAACAGCGAGAGCAGCAGGAGACTTTCTTTGGCAATTTTACTCATTTCATTGTCCCGATCATCCAGCTTCGTTTGCGCGAGCGAGAAAACTCCTCTTGCCATGTTGAAGCAATAGCCCGTTCGTGCAAAGTTACCGGGGTAATGGCCTTCTTTTCAAAGCGCCCGGCGGACATGGCAGAAGATGGATTCGATCCACGCGCCCAGAAAACTCAGGCCTGCCGCAGAAAGAACCGGATCAAGCAGAAGGTCGCAGCAGCCATGGCCGCCGCTGCGGGAATCGTTACCACCCACGCCCACACAATTCGCCTCGCAATGCCCCAGCGCACCGCCGACAACCGGTGGACCGCGCCCACGCCCACAATGGCCCCGGTAATGGTGTGCGTTGTGCTCACCGGAATTCCGGCCAGAGCAGTAGCAAACAGAGTAATGGCCCCGGCGCTCTCGGCGCAAAAACCGCCAACCGGTTTCAGCTTCGTGATCCGCTGCCCCATAGTGTGCACGATGCGCCAGCCTCCGAAATAAGTTCCGGCGGCGATGGCCGCATGAGCGGCGAGGATGATGGGCCAGTGCAGGTGTCCCCAACTCCCCAGCATGTCCTCCTTGCTCATGAATCCCGCGGTATAGAGCGCGCCGGCGACGATGCCCATGGTTTTTTGCGCGTCATTGCCGCCGTGTCCCAGGCTGTAGGCGGCCGCCGAGAGCAGTTGCAGTTTGCGGAACCACTTGTCCACCTGTTGCGGCGCCTTGTTCCGCAGCAGCCAAAAAATGGCGACCATGAACGTGAAGGCCAGGACTAATCCAATGACGGGCGCGACCACAATAAAGATCAGCGTCTTGTACCACCCGGCGGCGATGATCACCGATGGAGCGGAACGCCAGCCGCTATGAATTGCCTCATGCGTCATGGCGGCGCCAGCGTATCCGCCAATCAACGCGTGCGACGAGGAAGTGGGCAGACCCCACCACCACGTCAGCAGATCCCAGACAATGGCGCCGAACAGCCCGGCCAGCACCACGTACTGATCCACCGCATCGAGTCGAATCATGCCGCGGCCGATCGTGTTGGCCACCGCGACGCCCAGCAGAAAAGCGGCCAGGAAGTTGAAGGCCGCCGCCCACGCGACGGCCAGCTTGGGAGAGAGAACACGCGTCGAAACCACGGTAGCGATGCTGTTGGCCGCATCGTGAAACCCATTGAAGAAGTCGAAAATCAGAGCGACCAGAACCGTAATCACTACCAGCAGGACTTCCGCGTTCACCTGGATTCGCTCCTTTGCGGCAGTGGCATCGGGATAGGGTTGAACCTACGCGCTCTTCAGCACGATCGCTTCCAATACGTTGGCCGCGTCTTCGGCCTTGTCGGTGGCCTCTTCGAGCACTTCGTAGAGTTCCTTCATCTTGATCAGTTGGATGGGATCCTTCTCGTGTTCGAACAGTTCCTGTATGGCCTCGCGGCTGACTTGATCGGCTTCGTCCTCCAGCCGGTTGACCTCGTCGCAGTGCTGCATCACCTTGCCATTTTTTTCGAGCAGTGAAACCCCGCGCGCCAGTTCTTCGCTTTGCAGCACCAGGATTCCCGCCAACTCCGCCGCCGCCGCCGGGGGCTGCGCGATTTTGTACATCACCAGGCGCGTGGCCGCCGTATTCATGAAGTCGAGAACGTCGTCCAGCGACGACGCCAGATGATGAATATCCTCGCGGTCGAAAGGGGTAATAAAGCTCTGGTTCAGCTTGGTCATGATGGCGTGGATCGCCTTGTCGCCCCGATGCTCGATGGCCTGCATCTGTTCGACCCGGGCCTTCAGGTCGTGGGGATCTTCCAGAATGCCGCGCAGCAAGCGAGCGCCTTCGCTCATGCAGGTGGAAAGCTCGGCAAACAGATCGAAGAACTTGGTTTCGCGCGGAAGAAGACGGATCATGACACCGTTAGCTGGTCAAAGGTCAGGAACTCGGTAATATCTCACGCCAGGGGAGCAACGCGCAAGGAAACCGGTCACGTCGCAGTGTCCGAGCTTGGCAGGTGCCCCTCGTCTCGCGATGTTCGATACGCGGGTGCTGGCAGTGCCTTATCTTTCGGGTTGCCACGTTTCGGAGTCTTCTTCACTTCGCGCGCGGGTGAGTTTGATCGTAGACGTTCATCACGTGCTTGACCGAAAGTTGCGTGTAGCGTTGTGTGGTCGCGAGCCGCTCGTGGCCGAGCAGTTCCTGGATGACGCGCAGATCCGCTCCTTCTTCCAGCATGTGCGTGCCGAAGGCGTGACGCAGAGTATGCGGATGAACTTCTGGTGACAGGCCCTTGGCAACGGCGATGCGCTTCACGATGCGCCCTACGCTGCGCGTGGTAAGCCGTCCGCCGCGCTGGTTGACGAGCAGCGCGGATATGCTTTTCGCGGGAATAGTCTTCTTCGCCGTGTTCTTCAAAGTGGCGAGCAGTTGCTTCCGCCAAGGCAGGTAGATGGCAAGCGCCCCGAGCGCCGAGCCTCCGAACGGGACGTAGCGTTCTTTCTTCCCTTTTCCGCGAATCAGAATGGCTTCGTTGCTCAGGCTGATGTCGTCGAGATTGATGCCGACCAGTTCCGAGTTGCGAATGCCGCAGCCATAGAGCAGTTCGAACATCAGACGATCGCGCTCGGGACACGATGCCACCTCCGGCATTCTGCCGTCGAGCACAAAATTCATTTCCTCAATCGTCGGCACTCGCGGCAGTTTCTTCGGCAGCCGTGGCGTGGAAACCAGCTTCGCCGGATTCTGCTCGACCACGCCTTCCTGCGCCAGCCATCGATACAGCGAGCGCACGGCAGCCAGGGCGCGCGCGACGGAAGTCTTGCTCAACCCCTTGTCGTAGAGATGCGAGAGGAAGCCGCGGATTGCGATGTGGTCGATCGTCTTCCAACCGCGCGATCCGATGTAAGCGGCAAAGACATCGAGATCCCCGGTGTAAGCCTTGATCGTGTGCGCCGAGGCATTGCGCTCCCGCAAGTGCCGCAGGAAGTCGTCGGTAGCGCGTTCGACGATAGTGCGCGAGTTGGCAGCGGCGGCGCCCATTAAAGGAAATTGGTAATTTTGTAATTTGGTAATTGTGTAATTTGAAAACCAAGAACACTGGCCGAGACGCCGAGTGCGCCATTGTCGGTTTCAAATTACAAAATTACAAACTTACCAAATTACAAAATCACCAAATTACAAATTACCAACTACAAATTGCCCCTCGCTTTCCCTCGCGGATGATGTTTCGCATACACGCTCTTCAACCGGTCAAGCGCCACGTGGGTATAAATCTGGGTAGTCGAAATGTCGGAGTGGCCGAGGATGGTCTGCACCGTCCGGAGATCGGCCCCGTTCTCCACCATGTGCGTCGCGCAGGAGTGCCGCAGCATGTGCGGACTGGCGTGCCGTCCCGCAGCGAGTCCCGCCTTCCCGACCAACTGCCAGAGGCGCTGACGCGTCAGGCGGCGGCCTCCTGTGCCTAAGAACAAGAGCGGCGAACTTCTTTTCTTGGCGATCGCTTCCCTGCCGCTTTTCAAATATTGCTGTAACGCCCGCTGGGCGGGCACTCCGAGTGGCACCATGCGCTCTTTGTCGCCCTTGCCGCGCACCAGGATGTATCCCATTTCCAGCTTCAGGTCTTCAAGCCGCGCGTCGGCAACTTCAGAAACACGCGCGCCCCCGGCATAGAGAAGTTCCAGCAGGGCGCGATCGCGGAGCGCCAGCGCCTGCTTCCGCACGGTTTCATTTCGCGGAGGCGTTTCGGCCAGCATCGCTCCGACTTCGTCGCGCGTCAGTGCCTTGGGCAACACCTTCCACTGCTTCGGCAAGTCGATGTTCAGCGTCGGATCCTTGTCGATCTTTCCATCCAGCAGCAAATGCCGATAAAGATGCCGGATCGCCGAAAGCTTCCGTCCCACGGAGCGCCCATCAAGTGAAGTCGAAAATAATTCCTGCACGTATTCGCGCACGTCTTCGCGCCGCGCTCCGCTCAGAATCACGTGGCGCTTCTCCAGGAACTCGGCGAACTGCGCCAGGTCGCTGCTGTAAGCCGCAATTGTCAACTTCGCCGACCCGCGCTCCACCCGCAGGTAGTCGAGAAAAACAGACAGCGTCCGAGCGTTGGCATCCGAGGCCATGCAATGAGTATGGGATGTCAGGCAGAACCGAAAAAGTAACGAGCAGGATGCGGGCTGGATTCAGACGCCCTTGATCCATACGCAAGTTATTATATTAATAATATGGTATTGCTTGAAGCTACTACAATCAGGGCTTATGTTTCACGTGAAACACTTTTGATCGAAAACAAAGGACTTAGCCGGTCTCAGCGAGCGGTCTAGCCGCTCGCCTCGCTCGCTCGCAGTAAATCCACCGCGTACAGCGCGCCCTCCGGCGTCTCTTCGTGCTTGAAGTAGGCGAACACATCGCGGCCGCCGGCGAGATGCTCGCGAATGCGTCCGGCCATCGCCTGGCGTTCTTCGACCGTGTAGCTGGGCTTTCGGTAGCGATAATAGGCGTAGTCGGCGGTGACTACGTCGGGAGTGTCGCGCTCTTCCGTTTCGGCCACGCAGAGCGCGATGTTGCGCTCGCGGAGCGTGTCCCAGGTAGCGTCGGAGAACCAGGATTCGTGGCGGAACTCAAACGCCGCGCGCACACTTTGCGGCAAGCTTCTCAGGAACTCAGAAAGTATAGCCTGATCCGCTTTGAAGTTCGGCGGGAGTTGAAAGAGCAGCGGGCCGAGGCGCCCGGCGCGCTCCAAACCCTCCAGCGTGCCGAGAAAGCGCGCCAGGAATTCTTCCGCGCTTTTCAATCGTTTGATATGAGTGAGCACCTGGTGGGCCTTGATGGTGAAGCGAAAATGCTCGGGCGTTTCGGCAATCCAGTTCTGGACGGTCGTCTCTTTTACCAACTGGCGGAAGGTGTAGTTGACTTCGACCGCGTTCAGTTTCGAGGCGTAGAAGTTCAGAAATTTCTTCTGCACAAGTTTCTCCGGATAGAAAGCGGGCTTCCATGTTGGATAAGCCCATCCGGAGGTGCCAACGTAGAGATCCGCCATAATCGTTTTAGTAGCGCCAGCACCAGCGGCCGCAGCGGCGGTCAAGCGCGAGCCGGTATTATACCTTGCGGTGCTTTCCCGCGGCTGACTTCCCTTTCGTCTTAGTCTTCGTCTTTTTCTTTGGGCGCGGCTGCGCTTCGGTCTGGGCGGCGATGCTGATGCCTTCATTCTGTTCCTTTTCTTCTTCCGATTCTGCAGCCAGTCCCGCCAACTGCGGCAGCTTCTGCTTCAGTTTCAGCGCGGGCTCGAACAGGTCGCCCATTTTCTCCACGCGCGCGAGCACGTCTTTCGCCTCGAACACCAGCCGCGCCGCATCTTTTTTCTTCAGCGCCTGCTCGACTTCGTCCCAGGTAACCGGCGTCGACACCGTCGGATGCTCGCGCGCGCGCAGGGAGTAAACCGAGATCGTGGTTTTGTGTTCGTCGTTCTGGCTCCAGTCAACGAGTACTTTATTGGTGCGCGCGGCCTTTTTCATATCCGAGACAACCAGGTCGGGATGCTCCTGCTCCAGCAGACGCGCGACCGCGTGAGCGAATGATTTCGTTTGCTCGTAGGAAGTTTTCGTATTCAAGGGAGCGTAAATCTGAAGCCCCTTCGAGCCGGAGGTTTTTGGAAAACTCTGCAGGCCGAAGTGATCGAAAATCTCGCGCACCCAGAGACCAACCTGAGCGCACTGCACGATGTTCGCCGGAGGTCCGGGGTCGAGATCGAAAACGATCATGGTCGGCATGGCGATGTCTTCGGCCAGCGAGAGTGAGGGGTGCAGTTCAATCGATGCCAGGTTCGCGATCCACACCAGCGTGGGCAAATCGTTGGCGAGAATGAAGTGGATGGTGCGGTGGTTGCTCTCGCTCCAGATGGGCGCGGTCTTCACCCAGTCGGGCCGATGCATGGGGGCGTTCTTTTCGAAGAAATATTCGTGGTCTACGCCTTCGGGATAGCGCTTCATGGTGAGCGGCCGTCCCGTGAGATGCGGCACGAGCACGGGCGCGATGCGGACGTAGAAATCCAGTACCTGTCCCTTGGTGAAACCGGTGGCGGGATAGAGGACCTTGTCCAGATTTGTGAGCTTGAGCTTGCGGCCCTCGACTTCGACGGTGGTGGGAGCGGACATGGCGTGCTGCGGGCTTCGAGCCGCGAGCTTCGGGTTCAAAGCGGCTTCCAGTATAGTCGGCCCCGCAAGAGTCGACGCTTGGGAGACGCGGCAAGCCGCGTCTCTGCGGGTAGCTTGACTCACAATCCATCTTTCTAGTATTATCGAAATATGGTCAGTGCGTCCAGCAGTGTTCAAAAGAACAGTGAGCGCGTCGCGCGCTATGCCGACATGTTTTCCGCCATGGGGACCGAGCCGCGTCTGCGTATCATGCAATTGCTGCTCTCCGCGCATCCCGAGGGGTTGGTGGTAAACGAGATTCAAGACGAGCTCGAGATCCCGGGCTCGACGCTTTCTCACCATCTCGACAAGCTCAAGAATGAAGACCTGGTGCGGGTCGAGCGCAAGGGGACGTTTCTGCGTTACACCGCCAACACGGAAGCGCTGCGCGAGATTCTGCAATTTCTTTATGCCGAGTGCTGCACGCGGAACAAGGCGCTTAAACCGCAAGACCTCATCCAATTCTGTAAATAGGAGAAACGATCATGCCCGATGTCGATGTCGCCAATGTCAATATCAAGGAAGCCGTAAAAGAGAAATACGGACAAGCTGCATTGCGAGTTACAAACAAGACCGGCGGCAGTAGTTGCTGCGGCGCGGCGCCGGCCGACGGACGCTCTTGCGATCCGATCACCTCGAATCTCTACGACGAGTCGCAAGCTCGGCAGATTCCCGAAGAGGCGATGCTGGCTTCGCTTGGATGCGGCAACCCAACGGCGCTGGCGCAACTGAAGCCCGGCGAAACCGTGCTTGATCTGGGGTCAGGCGGCGGCATCGACGTGCTGCTCTCCGCCCGGCGCGTTGGGCCAAGCGGCAAGGCCTACGGCCTCGACATGACGGACGAAATGCTTGCGCTGGCGAATGAGAACAAGCGCAAGGCGGGCGCGGAGAACGTCGAATTCCTGAAAGGCGAGATCGAGAGCATTCCCCTGCCCGATAACACCGTCGATGTCATCATTTCCAACTGTGTGATCAATCTTTCGGCGGACAAAGACCGCGTGCTCGGCGAGGCATTCCGCGTGCTCAAACCGGGCGGACGGTTCGCTGTCTCCGACGTGGTGACGCGCGGCGAAATCGCCCCCGAGGTCCGCCAGAGTGTGCTGTTGTGGGTTGGCTGCATGGCCGGCGCTCTGGACGAAAACGAATATCGCGGCAAGCTCTCCGCCGCCGGTTTTGAACAGATCGAGATTGAACCCACCCGAATCTATCGCGTCGAGGACGCGCGCGAGGCTCTCGCCTCCGCAGGCATCGACGTGGATGCTATCGCGGGGCAGGTCGATGAGAAGTTCATGAGCGCTTTTGTGCGCGCGGTGAAACCGAAACGTGCGCGGGAGAAGTGCTGTGGCCCGTCGCGCCGCAACTGACGTTTGGTCCCGCAGCAGACAGCAGGAGACGCGGCAAGCCGCGTCTCTACGGATAGCTCATCGGAGACGAATTGGACATGGAAGCTCACTACAACGTTTTGTTCCTGTGCACGGGAAACTCGGCGCGTTCTATCATGGCCGAAGCGGTCCTCAACCACAAAGGAAAGCCGGCCTTCACGGCTTACAGCGCTGGAAGTCATCTTTCGGGGACGGTTCGTCCGGAAGCGCTGAGGCAGCTTGAGAGCGCTCGCATCTCCACAGCCGGCCTGCGCAGCAAGAGCTGGGATGAATTCTCGCGGCCCGGCGCTCCTGAGATGCACTTCGTCTTCACGGTTTGCGACAACGCCGCCAAAGAAACCTGCCCGCTGTGGCCGGGACAGCCCATGACCGCGCACTGGGGAGTTCCCGATCCTGCTGCCGTTCACGGAGACTCCGCCGAAATCGAACGCGCCTTCCGCGAAGCGTTTTTCATTCTCGACCGGCGCATCAGCCTTTTTCTCTCTCTTCCTCTGGCGGCCTTGGATCGCCTCGCGCTGAAGAAAGAAGTGGATCGCATCGGGGGACAATGACAATAGCAACGATGAAGCCATCCCGCCGTCTCGGTTTTCTCGACCGTTATCTCACCGCGTGGATCTTCGCCGCGATGGTCATCGGGGTCGCCCTGGGATGGCGGCTGCCGGGAATCGTGCCGTTCCTGAATCGCTTCAGCATCGGCACAACTTCGATTCCGATTGCCGTGGGACTCATCGTCATGATGTATCCGCCCTTCACCAAGGTGCGGTACGAGAAACTGCACGAGGTTTTCCGCAATAAACGTGTGCTCGGCCTATCCCTCATCCAGAACTGGGTGGTCGGCCCGATCCTGATGTTCGCCTTGGCCGTCGTGTTTTTGCGCGGCTACCCCGAATACATGGCTGGACTCATCATGATCGGCCTGGCTCGCTGCATTGCGATGGTCATCGTCTGGAACGAACTGGCCAACGGCGATACCGACTATGCCGCGGGCTTGGTTGCCTTCAATTCCCTGTTCCAGGTGTTCTTCTACTCGCCTTATGCCTGGCTCTTCATCACGGTTTTGCCCGCAAAACTCGGCCTCCACGGTGCTATCGTCCATGTCTCTATCGCTGAAATCGCTAAGAGTGTTTTTATTTATCTTGGCATCCCTTTTCTGGCTGGGTTCATAACTCGCACGGTGCTGCTGCGGCTTCGAGGGCGCGAGTGGTATGAGCGTATTTTCGTTCCCCGCGTAAGCCCGCTCACGCTGATTGCTTTGCTGTTCACGATCGTGGTGATGTTCTCGCTCAAGGGCGCTTACATCGTTCGGCTCCCGCTCGATGTGCTGCGAATCGCCGTGCCACTGTTGATCTACTTCGTCGTGATGTTTTTGGTGTCGTTTTATATGGGGAAGAAACTCGGCGCCGACTATTCGAAGACGGCCACCCTCTCGTTCACCGCGGCTTCGAACAACTTCGAGCTTGCGATTGCCGTCGCGGTTTCCGTCTTCGGCATTAACTCCGGTGCGGCATTCGCTGCCGTCATCGGACCCCTGGTCGAAGTGCCCGTGATGATTGTGCTGGTTAACGTAGCGCTTTACTTCCAGCGCCGCTATTTTCCCGACGCTGCTCGTTTGACAACGTTCCCTGGCTCCACGTAACTTCGATTTTTGGTGTTCGGTCGTTGTTCGGCTTTGGAGGCAGGATGAAATCCCGCTTAACTTCTATACAAACAATTGTCGTCTGTTTCGTGCTGTGCTCGCTTGCGCTCGGCCAGGATCTGGCTTCTTTCGAGAAGCGCACTACCGTCAAGAAGCTGGCCAACGGGCTCACTATCATTATTTGCGAGCGGCCGGAGGCTCCGGTGTTCTCGTTCTTCACGCACGTGGATGCGGGCTCGGTGCAGGATCCCATGGGCAAGACCGGCCTCGCGCACATGTTCGAGCACATGGCGTTCAAGGGAACGAACACGATTGGGACGCGCGACTATGCGGGCGAAAAAGTTGCGCTGGCGAAGGTCGAAGAGGCTTATGCCGCCTATATTGCCGAACGCGACAAGCCGGTGGACCGCGACGAACAGAAGCTTAAGCAACTTGAGCAAGACTGGAAGGACGCGATTGCGGCCGCCGACAAGTTCTCCGCGGCTTACAACAACGAGTTCGGCAAGATCGTCGAAGGCGAAGGCGGCGAGGGAATGAACGCCGAAACCAGTTACGATGAGACCGAATACTTCTACTCATTCCCGGTCAACCGGCTGGAATTGTGGGCCTATCTCGAATCGGAGCGCTTTCTGCATCCGGTGCTGCGGCAATTTTACAAAGAGCGCAATGTCGTTATTGAAGAACGCCGCATGCGGGTCGACAGCAATCCCTTCGGGCGGCTGCTCGAGCAATTCTCTGAGGAGGCATTCGCGGCGCATCCTTATCACCGGCCGACAATCGGTTGGATCTCGGACTTGAATTCGTTTTCGGCGACCGATGCGCAGATCTTCTTCGATAAGTACTATGTGCCTTCCAACATGGTCGTCGCCGTGGTTGGAGACGTTAAAGCTTCGGAGGCGATGCCGATTGTCGAGAAATATTTCTCGCGAATTCCGGCGCGTCCCAAGCCCGACACGGCGACGACCACCGAGCCGGCGCAGAACTCGGAGCGGAGCGTAGTGCTGCACGAGCAGTCGCAGCCGGTCTATCTCGAAGGCTATCACCGCCCCGATTACCGCAGCCCGGATGACCAGGTTTATGACGCGATCGCCGACCTGATGTCGAGTGGACGCACTTCGCGGCTCTACCGGGCACTGGTCCGCGACAAGCAGATCGCGTCGGATTCGGAGGGATTTACCGGGTATCCGGGAAATAAATATCCACACCTGTTCGCGTTTTACGCACTCCCGATCCCGGGCCACAAGCCGCAGGAGATGGCCGACGCGATTCATGTGGAGATTGAACGGCTGAAGAAAGAAGACATCTCGGATGAAGAACTGAAGATGATCAAGACGCGAGCCAAGGCCAATCTGATCCGCTCGCTGGGATCGAATGAGGGTCTGGCGGTCGCGCTCGGCATGTATCAGGCACGCTATGACGACTGGCGGGAATTGTTCCGCTCGGTCGACCGGATCGAGAAGGTAACCAAGGCAGACATCCGGCGGGTTGCGAATCAGACGTTTGTGCCCGATAACCGGACGGTGGGGATTATCGAGTTTGCCGGCGGGCCTCCGGGAACGGGCGCAGGGCCGCAAGGAGGTGGACAGTGAAGCGCGCACGATTTTCCTTCTTTGCTCTCGTCCTGGTCGTTTTCATCGGCCTCGGCTTCTTTGGTGGCAATATGCAAGTGTGGGCGCAGACGCAGACCTGGCAGCAGATACCGGTTCCGAAGTTGCCAGCGTTTCATCCGCCGCAGCCGAAGCGCATCGCGTTGCCGAATGGGATGGTGGTTTTTCTACAGGAAGACCACGAGTTGCCGACGATTGACGGGACCGCTCGCATTCGTGGCGGCGAGCGCTCGGTTCCGGCGAACAAGACGGGGCTGACCGATATTTATGGCGAAGTGTGGCGCACCGGCGGCACGAAGTCCCAGACTGGCGATCAACTCGACGACTATCTGGAGCAGCGCGCCGCCAAGGTCGAGACCGGCGGAGGCATCGACTCGACCACGGTGAGCTGGTCGTGTCTGAAAGAAGATTTCGACGACGTGTTTCGCATGTTCGAGGACGTGCTGAAGAATCCGGAGTTTCGCGCCGACAAGATTGAAATTGCGCAGAAGGGGCAATACGACGGCATCTCGCGGCGCAATGACGAACCGGGGCAGATTGCGGGACGGGAAGCGGCGAAGCTGGTGTACGGCGCAAACAGTCCCTATGCGCGAGTCCCTGAATATGCAACCGTGGCGGCGATCACTCGTCAGGATCTGGTCGAGTGGCATGGCAAGTACGTTCACCCGAACAACATCATCCTCGGTGTGGTCGGCGACTTCGACTCGGCCAAGATGGAAGCTCGTCTGCGCGAGGCGTTTGCGTCGTGGCCTCGGGGTCCGGCGGCGAACGATCCGGAGATGAAGCCGGAGCCTGCGAAACCGGGATATTACCAGGTCGATAAAACCGACGTGAATCAAAGCAACATTCAAATGGTTGCGCTGGGCATTACTCGCAAGAATCCGGATTACTTTGCAACGTCGGTGTTTAACGAGGCGTTTGGCGGAGGATTCTCGTCGCGCCTGTTTGGCGACATTCGCACCTCCAAAGGACTCGCCTATGCAGTGGGCGGCGGAGTGGGTGCGGGCTGGGATCATCCCGGGACGCTGCGGCTGATGGTGAGCACGAAGAGCAAAACCACGATTGAATCGATTCAGGCGCTCGATGAAGAGATCGCCGGCCTCGCCAAGCGCCCCATCGACGATGAGGAAATCAAACGCGCCAAGGATGCGATTCTGAATTCTTTTGTCTTCCGTTTCGATTCACCGGCGAAAGTTTTGCAGGAAAAAATGGCTTACGAATTTTACGGCTATCCACTGGATTTTCTGGAGAAGTTTCAGAAAGGAATCGAAGGAGTTACTAAGGAAGACGTAGCGCGGGTGGCGGCGAAGTATGTCCACCGCGAACAGATGGCGGTGCTGGTGGTGGGCAACGTGAGCGAATTCGATCAGCCATTGTCGTCGCTCGGGACGGTTAACAAACTGGATGTTACGATTCCGGCGGCGCCGCCGGGGCTGATGCCGGAGCAGGGCGAGCATCCGTAAACAGAGATCTATAATGTTTGGTCTGCCATGTCCTCCCCTAAGAAGGCTGTTTCGCCGCGTTCCCGATTCCAGGACGATGCCCGGCAGTTCTGGCATCGGGTGAGCGATGGGCTGGCGGTCGGCCAACTCTGGTCGCAGTTTGAAAAGGACGCGCGCTCGAGCTACCGGCTGTACGCGGCGGGGCTGGACAATCTGCAGGCCGAACCGTCCCGTGGGCGGCGGGCCTGGCAGTTCACGAAGGCGCTGTTCTGGGCGATCCTGGAAAAGCTGACGCCGGCGCGCCGCGTGCTTGTGCTGCTGGCGCTGATTCTGCTGTTCTTTCCTGCCGGCGGATTCACTTACACCAACGGCGAGAATCGTGTCGAGATCCATGAATTCGATTTGCACGTGTGGGGCGGGCTGCTGATGTTTGTCGTCCTGCTGCTGGAGTTGGCGGATCGGGTGGTGATGAAGCGCGACCTGGAGATCGCCAAGGATATTCAGGCGTGGTTGTTGCCGGGCGCGCCGCTGCAGATTCCGGGATACCAGATCGCTTACGCGACGCGCCCCGCAAACACGGTGGCGGGCGATTACTACGATGTGATCCTGCGGCCCGGTCGCACGTTGAGCGAAGACCGCGTTCTGTTTGTGGTGGCCGATGTGGCGGGAAAGAGCATTCCGGCGGCGATGCTGATGGCTACCTTCCAGGCGAGTCTGCGAACGTTGTCGACGAGCGGCGTCGCGCTGGCGGAACTGGTGGACGGCGTGAATCGCTATGCCTGTTCGAACAGCCTGGGCGGCGTTCGCTTCACCACCGCCTTTCTTGCCGAACTGGATCCGGCTACGGGAGACGTGGTTTATATCAACGCGGGGCATAACGTTCCGATTCTGAGGAAGAAATCGGGCGCGGTGGAGCGGCTGGAAGCGGGAGGCATTCCGATCGGGATTTTTGCGGAATCGACTTACCAGGCGGGGACGACTCGCCTAGAGGGCGGAGACTGGCTGGTGATTTTTACCGATGGAATCGTCGAAGCCGTCAACGCGAAAGATGAGGAATACGGCGAACCGGAATTGATACGACTGGTGGATCGCAGCTCGGCATCCGCTCCCGCGGAAATGCTCCGCAGCCTTCTGGCGGAATTAGATGTGTTCGTCGGAAACACTCCGCAGCACGATGACATGACTTGTCTGCTGCTGAAGCGAAGCTAGTGCTACCGCCGAGACGCCGAGTACGCGGAGAAGAGCGAGGAAAAGCAAAAGCTTTAACCACAGGGGACACAGGGGCCCACGGGACAAATCGGAACCTTCGTTGCCTTCCGTACTTCCTCGCTTTTTCTCGGCGCCCTTGGCGTCTCGGCGGTGAACATTTCGTCGCGCACTTACAGTGGCTTCAGGCCGGCAAAGGAGAGGAATTGCCCGGCGGCGGTTTGAGCCTGGCTTAGGTCCGGGGAAATCTTCTGGGCTTGCGCCGAAACAGAGTCGGCCTCCGCAGCACGACCGTCCCGGCGCAGAGCTTGCGCGTAGAGTAGGACATTCACATCGCTGGGATCGACTTTCACCGCGTGCGCCAACTGAGTGACCGCCACCTCGGAGTGCCCCTGACGCAGCGCCAGGAGGCCCGAACCCATCAGCGCTATTCCGTCCTCGGGATTCAGGCGCAGAGCATTCTGGTAGCTCTCGGCAGCCTGGTCGTAGTGGTGCAATTCCAAGTGAGCCTGGCCAAGTACGCTATACGTGGCGGCTTGAAGGTCGGGATCGGCGGAAGCGCGCAAAACCGAATTGCATTCCTCGATCGCCTCCTGGGGATGTCCGACACGCAATTCGTAGACGGCGAGTGTGAGAATCTGGGCGGGCGGATATTTGTGCAGTGCCTTGGCCGCCCGGAATTGGACGACCGCCTCGTCGGACCGGCCCTGGCTCGCCAAAGCTCTTGCAAGATTGTCGTGCGCCATGTAATTCCGTTCGGTTACGCTCAAGGTATAGCGCCAGAGGGTTTCATCGTCGCGCCAGTAACCGAGTTGGCGATAAGTGAGGCATCCCAGAATGAAGACCACGAGAAGGGCGGCACTGGCGAGCCACACGCTGGGTATCCGATGCTCGGAAGCCAGCGCGCCCAGGGTCCACACGACTGCCACGAACAAACCGATAAAGGGGATGTAGGCGTAGCGGTCGGCCATCGACTGCTCGCCGACCGTTATGATCCCGATCATCGGGACCAAAGTTCCCAGAAACCAGAACCAACCGACGGGCAAATAGCGCCGGTGGCGCCAGCGCAGCGCGAGCGCGGACACCAGAAGCAGCAGAGCCGCCGCTCCCGCCACCTGCCAGCCGGGCAGCGAATTTCCTGGATGCGGATACATGGGAGCGAGATGGGACGGCCAAAACGCCTTTCCGATATATCGAGCGTAGGAAACAAGGACGTTCTCGAAGCGCGCCGACACCGAGATTTCCGTAACCGTCCGAACCGCGCTCCCTGCTCGCTGCGCCAGCACGGTCACGACCGAATCCGCCGCGGCAAGAACGAAAAGGGGCATCTTCTCCCAAACCAGAAAGAAGAACGAGCGTGGAACGGCAGCCGCAGGGGAGCCCGCTGCCGCGGAGACCGCGCCCATGCGCCCGAGCGGCCAGTAATCCCAGAGCAGCAGCACAAGGGGCAGAGTGACGATCTGCGGCTTTGCCATCAGGCCAAGGGCAAACAAAATAGTGACCGACAGATAGAGATAACGCCGGCCCGTGCGTACATACCGGCCGTAAGCATGGAGGGCAAGCAGGAAAAACAGCGTACTAAGTACATTCTTGCGCTCAGCGGCCCAGGCTACCGACTCAACGTTGACTGGGTGCAGGGCAAACAAAGCAGCCACCACCAGACTGGACCCGGTGAATCCGGTGGCCTGCCTCAATAACAGGAAGAGAAGCACGACGTTGGCCGCGTGCAGCAAGAGGTTGGTGTAGTGGTGGCCAATAGGATTTAGCCGAAAGAGCTGGCAGTCCAAGGCGTGCGACAGCCAGGTCAAGGGATGCCAGTTTCCGGCGCGAAAGGTCGTGAACGCCCACTTCACGGTGTTCCACGTCAGGCCGGACTGAACCTTGGAATTTTTCAGAATATATGCTGAGTCGTCAAAATCGATGAATCGGTTATGGACGATGGGATTGTAGAAAGCGAGCGTGGCGGCCACCAACAAGAGACAGAAGATGACGACGTGCTTTTCGCGGGACGCGGACATTTCGCTGGAAGCCATCTCACCATGAACCGTTGCAGTAAACTGCTTATCCCTCAGGGGCTAAAGCCCGCGTCATTATTGGCTCCGGGCGGCACGGCTGAAGCCGTGCCCTACCCAAAACGATTGATGAGATGGCTTCCAGTTGAAGGCGGCCCGGTTGGCCGAAAGTTCGCTGCTCTTCAACCATATCGCACCCTTCCCTGCCGATGAAGATTCTAACGCGATGCGTGCCGACTCAGACGACTCTGTGCTGGCCGGGACAAATCGACGGTAACCAGGGCCGCGACTGCGTGACGATTCATACGGTGGAGTAACGGGCGTCTCGCGAGCCTGCCCTGTTCTTGCCGAAGCCCCGAGCGAAGCCGAGGGGAAGTCGAAGGGTCCGGCCGGGCCGTGACTCCTGGGCCTCCACCGGCAAGTTTGGATAATTACTATCGTGCTCATTGGGTGCCCGCCAGTCTTCGTGCATGCCGTTAAACGCTGATACACTTCGCCCACGAAGCAGCCCGATTGTGAGGCAAATCGAAGGTCGTACAATCGGTACAGACGGGGATTGGAAGGTGCATGTTGAATCGCGCTGACTCGATCAAAACGGCGCTTACGGTGGCGCTCTTTGCCATCGTGCTGGCACTTTCGTTGAGCTCCGATTTTTACAACTCCTCCATGGTGGATGCGTTCATGGCCATGGCTTTGGGCGGCGCTGCCGTCACCTTGCTGGTGGTGCAACCTTCATGGATGAACTTCGCCAGCGTAGCCGTGTGCAGCCTGGTCCTGGCGGGACTCGACTACCGTGTTATGGGGTTCCAGCCCAGGTTCATGGCTGCACTTTCATTTTTGGGATTGAGCAGCCTGGCCATGCTGGGCACGCGGATGATATGGGCGCGCACCCAGGATCGAACGCTTTTTCTGTGTGCATTTCTTCCCGCGGTTTTGTTCGTGGCCTCCGAATACATGGCTTCGACTTTGCTGAATTACACCGAAGCACTGCATCCCAAGACGTTCGATCTCTATTTGTATTCGGTCGATTGCAGCCTGCGCGTGCAATTCAGTTTTCTGCTAGGGCAGATGTTCGCGCGTTACCTGTGGCTCAGGTTCGCCGGCTTACTGTTCTACATTGCTTTGCCTCTGCCGCTGGCGTTGGTTTATGCGGCCCACGTCCGCGTGAGAAGCAAGAATGCTTTGCCCGTAATGCTGGCGTTTCTGGTGACCGGTCCGATGGGAGTGCTGTTCTATAACATGGTTCCGGCAACCGGTCCGGTCCACCTTTTTGGACAAAGCTTTCCATGGCACCCCTTGTCGATACCGCAAGCCATGCACCTGGTGTTGGAAACGGCGCCAGTTAAGGGTGCGCGAAATGCCATTCCATCTTTGCACATGGCTTGGGCGCTGCTGGCATGGTGGAATTCCAAAGGGCTCGCCCGGTGGATACGCGTCATCGCGCTGGCTTTTGTTATGTTCACCGTCCTGGCGACCCTTGGAACAGGCGAACACTATTTCGTGGACCTGGTGGTCGCTTTTCCATTCGCGCTGATGGTGCAAGCTCTGTGCCTGTATTCGTTGCCGTTCAAATACGGTGCGCGGCGCGTGGCACTTTTGTTTGGCGCCTTTGCGAGTCTCGCCTGGATGGCGCTGGTCAGCTTTGCCACGCCATTTTTTTGGATTTCACCGGTTATCCCCTGGGCGATGGCGATGGCCACAATTTCCATCTCCGGTTGGCTGCTGCATCGCTTGCAGAACGCGGAGTTTACGAATGAGCGAGTGCGCTGGGAAATCGCAGCCAAAGCGCGTCCCCTGGTAACAACTGGGTAGAACTCCCGGTTCTGGGCGGGTCGCGTTGATCTTCGATTCCGATCCCATTCTTGGTTCTTACCGCCGAGACGCCGATGAGTAGCGAGGCAGATCAAACCTTTGACCCCAAGGACGCTGCGGAGAAACGGGGGACCAAAATGTTGAACCGCCGGGAACGCCCGCCAAAACAAGGTCAACATTGGAGACCATGCACGATCGTGGACGTTGTAGTCCCTCGTCTTTCCTTGATTTTTCTCGGCGTACTCGGCATCGCGGGGGTGGAGATTTCTGCTGACGCAAGAAAAGCGGAGGCGGGCGTTCCCAGAATGGGAGTTGCGGCCTCTGACGGGCGGTTTGAAGGCGAAGATGGAGACAAGGGACAACTGGCAAAATTTGTCAACTTGGGTCTCGGAAAGTGTCATACTGAAGGAATCGGGGTGACGGAGGAGGTGACTTTCCCGCAGAACGCGGCTGAAAACACTCAGGTTGCATCCAAAAGGACTCTGACTTCCGTCACTTGGGTTTCTGGCCCTTAGAGTGCGATAGTACAAGCGAGTTGGTCATCCAACCAAAACAGTCAAATGGAGACGAGGATAATACAAATGCGGAAACAAAAGGGCTTCTCACTAATCGAACTGCTGATCGTGGTGGCGATCATTCTGATCATCGCCGCGATTGCTATCCCGAACCTGTTGCGCGCGCGCATTGCGGCGCAGGAGTCGTCCGCAGTGGGGTCGACTCGCACAATCGTTACAGCACAGATTTCATACAACTCCGCCTACCCGACCGTGGGCTTTGCAAGCGCCCTGAGTAACCTGGGGGGCACGGGTTGCAGCACGTCCGTCACCTCGGTCAACGCCTGCTTGATCGACCAGTTGCTGGCAGGGGGCACGAAGAGCGGCTATACGTTCGTCTCGGCGGCCACGGGTGGCACCACTCCGACCACTGGTTTCTACGTTTATGCCAACCCGGTGACGCAGTACACTACGGGCGTGCGATCCTTCTGCGCGGCCACGGATGGAGTAGTGCGCTACGGAGCCGCGACGATGAGCGGCTGCGCCGGAACCGAAACCCCGCTGCAGTAAGTTTGGATTTGGCAAAGTACCTGGGGGAGGGTACAAGCCGGAAAGAAGCAGAGGAGAAATCCTCTGCTTTTTTGTTGTGGGGCGCTTTCTTGTGGGGAAATGATTGCTCGTGCCCGGGCCGCGAAATCCACTGACACAAAATGTCACTTCCGATGCGGAGGTATGACGAAAGCGGCGAACGAGGGAACAGGGTTGCGAATTGCATAGCATTCCCAAGGGCTTAGGGTTCGTGCGTATGAACCGAGTCCGGCATACAACGTGCAACAGCTGTGACTGGAACATGATCGGTTGCGTTCATCCGGGATCGTCACCCGTAGTAGGGAGATGCGATGCGCAGGGCTAGAGGATTTTCTCTCATTGAACTGTTAATTGTAGTGGCCATCATATTGGTCATCGCGGCAATTGCGGTGCCCAGTTTTCTACGTTCGCGCATGGCGGCCAACGAATCGACCGCAGCCGGGTCGGTTCGGACCGTGAACACGGCGCAGGTGGCATACGCTATGGCGTATCCGACGGTAGGTTTCGCGAGCAGCATGGCGGCTCTGGGTGGCGACTGCAGCAGCGCCGGGCCCACCTCAAGTGGCGCGTGCTTGATCGATTCGGTGCTGGCTGGGGGCCAAAAAAGCGGATACAACTACACGATACCGGCAGGGGCTGAAACCGGCACGCCAGCCACGACCTACAATGTTATCGCCGCGCCGACATGGCCGAACTATTCGGGAGTCCGCTATTTCTGTTCCTTCGAAGACGGGGTGATGCGCTTCAGCCTGACGGCGATCACGACCTGCGATGCCACGGCCACACCGCTACAGTAGCGCAGAGGGCGGGGGAAGGTTTTCGAGCACCAGCCTTGGTCCAGGAGGCGGTTTACCTTCGTAACCGTCCGGACAGATAGACACGCCCAATCGCGCGAGCATTGCTTATAATTCTCTTCATCGAATTCCATATAAAATTCCACGCAAGGTGGCATTGCGCGCATAGCTATGGCAGCGATTGAAATTCTCGACCTGGAAAAAAGCTATCTAGTTGGATTCTGGCGCAAGCGGCCGAAACTTGCGCTGCGTCCGCTCCGCCTGACGATCGAAGAGGGAGAGGTGTTCGGCTTCCTCGGTCCGAACGGCGCGGGCAAGACCACTACTCTCAAGCTGCTGATGGGGCTGGTGTTCCCGACGGCGGGAACGGCGCGGATTCTGGGGATGGACATGGACGATCCGCGGGTGAAATCGCAGATTGGATTCCTACCCGAGCAACCCTACTTCTACGACCATCTGAGCGCAAGAGAACTGCTTAACTACTATGGGCAGCTTTCTGGAGTTCCGGCAAAAGGGCGCTCGGCACGGGTGGAGCAGATGATGGCGCGGGTGGGATTGAGCGATTCGGCGGGGATGCAGTTGCGGAAGTTCTCGAAGGGCATGTTGCAGCGAGTGGGACTGGCGCAGGCGATCCTGCACGATCCGAAGCTGGTGTTTCTGGATGAGCCGATGTCGGGACTGGACCCGATGGGGCGGCGCGAGGTGCGGGATCTGATCCAGCAACTGCGGCACGAAGGCAAGACGGTTTTCTTTTCGACGCACATTCTGTCGGATGCGGAGGCGCTTTGCGACCGGGTGGGGATCATCCACCAGGGTGAGTTGCGCGGCGTGGGGGCGGTCGCGGAATTGACTTCGCAGACGAAAGGCAAAGTCGAGATTATTTTTTGTGCACAGACGGTGCCGGCGGGTTTGACGAGCCTCGGGGCGGAGGCGCGGGTTAGCGGCGACATGGTGAACGCGGTATTGCCGGAGGAGCAGCAGGAGGCGGCTTTGGAAGTGCTGCGGCGCGAGCGCCTTAAACTGATTTCCCTGACGCCGGTGCGCAGCTCGCTCGAGGAATATTACGTCCAGAGAGTGCGGCCCACAGAAAACCGCAAAGGGGCGGGCGTATGAACTCCGGGGGTATGAGCTCAAGGATCGGTTATATCGCTTTCAACACCTTTCGCGAGGCGGTGCGCGACCGCGTGCTGTATAACCTGATTGCGTTTGCGCTGCTGCTTTCAGGGGCGGCGATTCTGGTGGGCCAAATTTCGATCGACATCGAGCGCCTGGTGGTGGTGAACCTGGGCCTGACGGCGGTCTCGCTGTTCGGAGTGGTGATCGCCATCTTCATTGGGATTGGCCTGGTTTCGAAAGAGATCGACAAACGCACGCTGTACACGGTGCTGTCGCGGCCGGTCCGCCGATGGGAGTTTGTGGTGGGCAAGTTCTTTGGGCTCACGGGAACACTGGTGGTGAACACGTTCCTGATGGCGATCGGCGTTTTTCTGGCGTTGCTCTGCGTAGCGCACAAATTCGAGAAGATGGACGTGTGGGTGCTGGTGGCGCTGTACTTCATCGTGCTGCAGTTTCTGATCGTGTGCGCGCTGGCGCTGTTTTTCTCGTCCTTTTCGACGCCGCTGATGTCGGCGGTCTTCACCTTCGCGCTATTCGTGATCGGAAGTCTGGCGGAGGATCTGCGAGGCTTTGCCAGAATCACGCAGGGGGCCGCAGGTTGGCTGGTGACGGCCATCGCCTATCTGGTGCCGAATTTTTCCGCTTTGAACGCGATCAGCCAGGCGGCGCGCGGGGACCCGGTGCCCGGACGCCTGATTCTGTACAACAGCGTGTACGCGCTGCTGTATTCGGCGATGGCCATCTCGGGAGCGGTGCTGATCTTCCAGCGCCGAAATCTGAAATGAGTGCCACGCGGCGCGTGAACCTGGTGGCAACCGCTGTGTTGCTTTTTTCGATGGCAGGCGGAATGGCTACGCTCTATGCCATCGACCACCTGCGGTGGGAACCGGCAGCACAAGAAGCGCTTTATCTGCGCTCTCCAAAGGTGCTGCGGCGGTTGAGCCTGGGCTACACGGGCTTGCTGGCCGACATTTACTGGACGCGCGCGGTGCAGTATTTCGGGGAACAGCATCACAGCCATTCCCGTGATTTCCGCCTGCTGGCGCCTTTGCTGGAGGTCACGACGGAACTGGATCCGAAGCTTTTGCCGGCTTATCAGTTTGGGGCCAACTTTCTAGCGCCAAAACCGCCCAACGGCGCGGGGTTGCCAGGGTCCGCGCTGGCGCTGATGAAGTACGGAATCGAGCACAATCCCGAGCAGTGGCGGCTCTACTACAATCTCGGGTTTCTGTACTACACCGAGTTCAAGGACTATGCCAAGGCGGCGGAGGCGTTTGCGCGGGGAGCGAAGCTTCCGGTGACCAACCCCTTCATGCCCATCCTGGCGGCGCAGATGGCGCAACATGCGGGTGAGTTCGACACGGCGCGCATGTTGTGGTTCACCACCTACCAGAGCACCAAGGAAGCACAGATCCGGGAGAATGCGGTCCAACATTTGCTCGCTTTGCAAGTGGATGAAGACGTGACACGGTTGGAGCAGGTGGTCGAAAAGTACCGTCAACAGACCGGAAAGTTGCCGGCCAGTATGGGCGATCTGGAGGGCGCGGGGTTTATCCGTGGAACGCCTACCGATCCGAAGGGGCATCCTTACAGGCTGATGCCGGATGGGCGGATCGAAGTGCGGGATCCGGAGAGCATTTTCTTCATCACCATGGGGCTTCCGCCGGGCGCGGAGCCGCCGCAACCGCCGCAACGGGCCCAGGCGGTGTCGAAGTAGTGATGCTCGCTCAGGGCAGGCTCCAACATCAGCGGCTTGGTCCGCAGAGTTTCTCTTTTTTTTCTTGGGGAAATCCCAGGTTTTGGGGGTGTTTACTAGTTGATACCTATAGTGGTACCCCCCCTCCCCCCTGTCTATTAAAATCATCAAGTTACGGACAAATTTCCGCCAGGTCTTTGGATCTAAAGGACTTAACTTACAATGTCTAGATAACAAAGGAGTTAGGGTCCGTTTTTCGCGGGGCGCTAGTTACTCGCTCCTTTAGAATCAATGAGTTAGAGTAAGCTGGAGTCGGCAAAGTCTAGATTTCAAAGAACTTAGGGCCAATAACTCCTACCGTCACGCTGGATGGTAGGCTATTTATTATTATACCTCGTGATGTCAAGTCGGGCGGTGATTCGGTAGTGGACTACTTTGAATTTCATTGCTTCATCGTCAGACCCATTTTGGCATTCTCTTCGTCACATCCTCAATGTTCATTCGCCATCGACAAGCGGCAGCCATCGTGGCCATGCTCACCGTATGTCAATCCACTCGTTTCTCTATGGTTATGTCGGCGGCTGGTTGCGTAGCCGCCGCCGGCGCTGGGTTGAGGAGAATTTCAGCGATTGCAGGCGCGTGCTTGACGTCGGCGGGATGCTTGGCACTTGGACGAACTCGCGCCTCGCGGAAGACGTGACGCTGCTCAATGTTCTTCCGAAGCCCGCGGTTTGCCCGCTTCCATACGTGCAGGCGGATGCACGGGCTGCTCCTTTCGCTGACCGCACCTTCGACCTCGCGTTCTCCAACTCGGCGATTGAGCACATAGGTGGGCTGGCTGATCAGCGGCGATTTGCCAGCGAAATGCTGCGGGTTGGCGGGCATATCTATTGCCAGACACCGAACCGCTGGTTTCCAGTCGAACCGCACCATCTGGCCCTGTTTCTACACTGGTTGCCGGAGACATGGTTCACTGCGGGCTTGCATCGCTGGCTGTCGGTCAATGGCTGGCGAGGCAAACCCCGTGAGACGATCCGCTTCTTGACCCGTGGCGAGCTGCGGGAGTTATTCCCCGGTTGCCAAATTCGCGTTGAGCGCTTCCTGTGCTGGCCGAAATCGTTCGCGGTTTGGCGGTGATTGCTTTCGGGGCTTTGCGGTGTGTTCCGGTTTGGTTTCAGTGAACTCCGAGCCATGGGAACAAGCAGAGATAGAAGAAAGCTACGTAGAATGCTGCGAGAAGCATTCTGGCAGTATGGAGTTGCGGCGTTTTCAACGGATAGCCGCCTCGGGGGTCATCTTGGCTAGGCAAAAGCCACGCTGGAGGCCAAGGCGCGGCCAGCCTCTCTCCGCCGAAAGAGTTCCCGGTCAAATCCAAAATCGGTTGGTCGCGCTGTTTGGGCACGCACCCAAACTCCTCCTCAATCCGGTGTGGAGCATTATGGTAGCCGCACTGGTTGAGGTATCCGGTCACGGCGAAGTCTTGCTGAAAAGCGTGGGCATTCTGCTGGCTGCATTGTGGTTGATAGTGGACATCTGGTATCGCCTGCTGCCGACGAAAAACCAGTGGCGGATTATCTTGGGATGGGTAGCAACGAACGCGATGTTGTTCGCGGTTATGGGAATTATGTATTGGTGGTTGAATGGAAAATTGCAGGACGAGCAGGATGATGTCTTCCAGCATCTCGCCCTCGATGTAAGGCCCACCATGTCGCCTAATCCGCTCCTTGCGATGTTTACGATGAGGAACGATGGGAACACCGATCTGGGTAAGTACGAGATGGAGTGCTACATCAATTTTGCCCGGTACGAGAAAGCTAGCGTTGCTGAGGTCGCCGCACAGCCCGAGCCGTCCTCTGGCGGCCTGAAAGCGGGCGGCGATGCTGAATCCGCCCCGTGCTTGGCAGCAGTTGGGATCAGCAGTCCGCTGGTCTGCGTCGATGTGACTGTGCATGTTCATTACGTACTAGCATCGCAACCGGACATTAAGAAAGAAAAGCCGTTTAGGTTTGTAGGACACAGAGAGGGATCGGCAATGGCTTGGGACAGAATCCCGGTCGAGGTTCAGGGGCCATATTTTTGTCGCTGAGGAGACTCGCTTGAAGCAGCCTGAAAAACTTGAAGAGGGAATGGAGCAGAGGTCGGCATGGTTCATGCTCAGGACCGAAAAACCCGATGCACGGGGAGAACTCGCTGACGCGTTCTTGCCGCAGATCAAAGACGTAGGGGTCCTTCGACTCCGCAGGGACTTCACTTCGTGAAATCCCTGCTGCGCTCAGGATGACAGTTTGGATGGGGTGGCTGCGGATGACAAGCACCACAGATTTTGGGTAGTGGGCTGTTCTTGAAACAGCCCACTACCAAATTTTGCGGCACTTATGGACCTGTCCCCGTCGCTGAAAACAGCGCGCGTTCACGGCTCACGCCGCTGAGCGCTTTGCCGCCTCGGCTAGAGAGCGCTGGTAGGACTTCCATCCCGGACACCAACCCGTGTGCCAACGCCACAAGCGGGCGAGCAACGATTGCGGTTTCCTTTCCGCCAGCGCACGCAGACGGCAGGTTTCACATCTATGCTGCTTCGGTTCCATGGGCGGCCTCCGCAAAAATTTTATTTTAGTCGCGGAAGCGGGGGCTGTCTGTGACGTTGAGCGGGCCGGGTTTTACGCTGTCCCCAATCAAGGCCGGGTCTCACGGAAAGCATTCATTTCGGTCGTGTCCTAATTTGCCTTTTTCCACCACGGAGTCACGGAGTCACGGAGTCACGGAGAAAATCTTGAACCTGTAAAACTCAGATGGGGAAGCTTTTGCCTAGCAACTGGGCTTCTCCGTGCCTCCGTGGTGAAAAACTGAACTAGGACACTACCATTCATTCCCGCTTAATGTGAACGGGACTTAGCAGGGGTAAAATCAAGCGGAGGTCCGAATTGAAAACAGGGCGTAGCTTCCGACTGTGCTTCTGGCTGGCCCGGTGTGTGCTCGTGGGGGTGGTTGTGGCTGCGGCTGCCCAGGACGGCCACCGGCAAAACGCCGATCCGCCGGAGGTCCAACAACTGGCGCGGGCGGTCGATGAGCATTACAACCACCTGCGCAGTCTGGAATCGGACTTTACCGAGATCTATCGGGGCGATGGGGCGGAGCGCGTGGAATCGGGCACGTTGTGGCTGAAAAAGCCGCGCAAGATGCGGTGGGAATACCGTTCTCCGAGAGAGAAGCTGTTTATCAGCGACGGGGAGGCGGTGTGGTTCTACCTGCCGGCGGAACGGCAACTCAGAAAGACGGCGCTCGGGAAGCTCGACGACCTGCGGTCGCCACTGGCATTTTTGCTCGGTAAGACCAAGCTGGAGAAAGAGTTACGAGGACTTTCGAAGGTTGTGGATCAATCGCCTCTGGACGCCGGTAACATGCTGTTGCGCGGGGTTCCGCCGGGCGGGGCGGGCGCAGCGAGCGAGGTGCAACTGGAGATCACGCCGTCCGACCAGATTGTCCGCATCGTGCTGATGGAGGCGGACGGGGCGACGACGGAGTTCCGCTTTGCCGGCTGGAAAGAGAATCTGGAGTTGAGCAACAGCCGGTTTCAGTTCACGCCTCCGCCGGGAGTGGAGACGGTGGAAGGAGAGTTGGGACCGTAGCGGGAATCGGGTCATCTGACCATCGGGCCATCGGGCGATCGAAGATCAAAAGCGTTTTAAACATTCCGATGAGTGGATGACGGGATGGCCAAAGGGGAGAGCATAGCTGGTTACTTGCGTACCACACAGATGGAGAGGTTGCGGTAAGCGCTTTGGGAACAGAATGTTACACTTGGGCTGAGACGCTGGGCACGGCTCAAAACCGGAAGCTCGGAAGCAGACGATAGCTAATGGCAGAATTCCTGGTCAAAGTCGCCGACGAACAGGGCCATCTGCGGCAGCAGGTGGAGCACGGGTATTCGGAAGCGGAGATCCACGACCGGTTCACGCAGCAGGGATACCTGGTGTACTGGGTCAAGCCCCGGACGATACTCACGGCCGGGCGGGGGCAGTTTGGGCGCCGCGGCAAGCTGCGACAGGCTACGTTTCTGGTCTTCAACCAGCAGTTTCTGACGCTGATGAAGGCGGGACTGCCGGTCCTGACGGCGCTGGATCTGTTGATCAAGCGGCAGCGGGACAAAACTCTGCTCCAGTTGCTGGAAAACGTGCGCGAGCGGGTAAAAGGCGGCGAGTTGCTGTCGGATGCGTTTGCCGCCCAGCAGGTGTTTCCGAAGATGTACACGACGACGCTGCTGGCGGGCGAGAAGAGCGGCAACATGGAAGAAGTTCTGAGCCGCTACATCGCGTATCAGCGGATGGTGCAGACTTTCCGCAAGAAGCTGCTGGTGTCATTGGTGTATCCGGCGCTGCTGGTCTCGGTGGTAACGGTGATGCTGATTTTTCTGATCACGTACGTGGTGCCGAAGTTCGCCGCCCTGTTCAGCGACATGGGAGCGCAACTGCCGGCGATCACGCTGTTCATGTTGTCGTTTGGTTTGAACGCGCAGAAATACGGGTGGGTGGCGCTGCTGGGGGCGGCGGCGGCAGTGGTTCTGTTGTTACGGTGGAAGCAGAGCGATCGGGGGGCCGAACGCATTGACAAATTTCTGCTGTCGCTGCCGCTGATCGGCGAAATACGGCTGAAGTACCAGGTGGCGAATTTTTCGCGCATTCTGGGAACGCTGCTGCAGGGCGGGCTGCCGCTGGTGCCGGCGATGGAGACGGCGGGTGAATCGATGAGCAGCCGGCAGATGTTGAACGGGGTCACGACCGCGGCGGAGCGGGTGAAAGAAGGACAGAGCCTGGCGAATAGTCTGGAGGCACAGAAGTTGTTTCCCGATCTGGCGGTGGAAATGCTGGAGGTCGGGGAGGCGACGGGCGCGCTGCCGGCGATGCTGGCGTCGGTGGCGGAGTTTTACGAAGAGGACGTGCAGACGGCTCTGGGCGCAGCCATGGCGCTGATTGAGCCGCTGATCCTGGTGGTCATGGCGGTTTTTGTCGGCGGGATCTTGATCTCTTTGTATATGCCGATCTTTACTTTGGGAGCGAACATACATTAGGGAACCAGTTGCCGGTTGCCAGTTGCCAGTTTTTTTGCTGATGACCGACGGCAACTCAAAACTGGCCTTGGAAGTAAACTGGTAAGGGCGTTGGTGGGAATGCTTCCTGACTGGCAACTGGTAACGGCAACTGACAACTGGTTTTTATGGCGGACAAGAAAACAGTAGTGGTAAGCGGCGGGAATGGCGGAAAGCTGGCGCCGGAACCGGCGTCGGTTCCGAACGAACTGGAACGCGCGCGGGATATCGCGCGGCGCTACCGTTGCGAGTTCATCGATCTGACCGATTTCCAGTTGCACCACGATCTGTTTGAGAAGATCCCCGTGCACCTGATGTTCCGCTATAAGTTCGTGCCGCTGGACGAAACGGAAGACGGGCGGTTGGCGATTGCCATTGCCGATCCCAGCCAGCTCATGATGATCGACGAGATCAGCCTGCTGCTGGGCAAGCGGATCATCACCAAGGTCTCGACCCTCAAGCAGATCTCGGACATTCTGCAGAAGACGGAGCAGTCGAAGCGCGTTCTGGAAGACGCGAGCGAGGGATTCACGCTCGACGTGATCCGCGAGGACGAAGCGGGGAACGACGAGACCATCTCCATCGATAAGTTGACGGCGACGGCGGGCACGGACATGAGCCCGATCATCCGCCTGGTCGACACCACGATTTTCACGGCGTTGCAGCGGCGGGCGAGCGACATACACATCGAGACGCGGGACGACTCGGTGGTAATCAAGTTTCGCATTGACGGCGTGCTGACGAACGCCATGCCGCCCATCGGCAAAGAGCACCACTCGACCATCATTTCGCGCATCAAGGTGATGAGCGAGCTCGATATTTCCGAGCGCCGCGTGCCCCAGGACGGCCGCTTCCGGGTGAAGTACAGCGGGAGGGCCATCGATTTCCGGGTTTCGATCATGCCGTCGATTCACGGCGAAGACGCCGTGTTGCGCGTGCTCGACAAGGAGTCGATGAGCGAGAAGTTTAAGAAGCTCACGCTCGACGTGGTCGGGTTCGACGAAGACGACCTGCGGCGCTTTCGCGGCTACATCAAGGAACCGTACGGCATGGTGCTGGTCACGGGGCCGACGGGCAGCGGCAAAACGACGACGCTCTATGCCGCCGTCAACGAGATCAAGACCGACGAAGACAAGATCATCACCATTGAAGACCCGGTCGAGTATCAAATACGCGGCATTACGCAGATTCCGGTCAACGAAAAAAAGGGATTGACGTTTGCGCGCGGGCTGCGATCCATCCTGCGCCACGACCCGGACAAGATCATGGTGGGCGAAATTCGCGACAACGAAACGGCGCAGATTGCGATTCAATCGGCGCTGACGGGCCACCTCGTGTTCACGACCGTCCACGCCAATAACGTGGTGGACGTGCTGGGGCGCTTCCTGAACATGGGCGTCGAGCCTTACAACTTTGTCTCGGCGCTGAACTGTATTCTGGCGCAGCGGCTGGTGCGGGTCATTTGCGATTCCTGCCGCACGGCGGTGCATTATCCGAACGACGTGCTCGAGGCGAGCGGTCTGGACCCGGCACAGTGGGCGCAGGTTCCTTTGTACGAGGGGCAGGGCTGCATCGAGTGCGCGGGGACGGGGTTCAAGGGACGGACGGCAATTCATGAGCTTCTGGATTTGACCGACCGGATCCGCGAGATGATTCTGGAGAAGAGGCCGACATCGGAGATTCGGAAAGCCGCCCGCGAAGAGGGCATGCGCTTCCTGCGCGAATCGGCGCTGGACAAGGTGCGCGGCGGAGTCACCACTCTGAAAGAGATCAACAAGGTCACCTTTATCGAGACCATGCGCTGAGGTTGGTTACCATTTGCGGGGCCGGCAGTCCAGTCCCGGCATCCCCGGAGGTAACTACTCACCTCATGAAAGTGCGGGATATCATTAAGTTTTGGAAGGGATGGCTGGTACCTGAGACAGACGCGTGGAAGTCACCGGCAATACAAGCACCCGATGAAGCCCGGGCGTGTCACGTTGCCGGGGCATCCGAATGACGATCTTCCTCCGGGCACGCTAAACAGCGTCCTCAAACAAGCGGGATTGAAGCCTTGAACTACGTTGTCGTTTACGAAAGATCCGATACCGGCTGGGCGGCTTACGTTCCCGATCTGCCGGGAGTGGTGACCACAGGCCGAACCAGAGCCGAAGTCCGCTCTTTGATTCAGGAAGCGATTGAGTTTCATCTGGATGGACTGAAAGAGGACCGGTTACCCATTCCGGAGCCGAGTGCCGAAGCAGAGGTAATTTCGATCGATCCGAGTAGCCGATGACCAGCTCTCCCAAACACGTTCGCCGTCCGACGCTGGCCTGCGAGATCGCGGCTGACCGCGTTCTGGCGGGGCGTGGGGCCGATGCGGGGCGGATGGTGGAAATGGCATCGGCGCGGGAACTGGCGCCGGGCACGGTGGTACCGGATTTGATGGAAGCGAATCTGCGGGACGGCGCGGCGATCCGGCAGGCGATTGAAAGCGCGCTGGGCAGCGTGGGCGGGCACTCCCGCGACGTGATCGCGATTCTGCCCGATACCTCAGTGCGCGTGGTGCTGCTGGATTTCGAAACGCTGCCATCCAAGCGGGACGAAGCCGAAGCGGTGGTCCGCTTCCGGCTGAAGAAGTCGCTGCCTTTCGATCCCGCCGATGCCCGGATCTCGTATCACGCGCAGTCGACGGGGAAAGGTGTGCGGGCCGTAGCGGCGGTGGTGCTGAAGACGGTTCTCGAGGAATATGAGTCGGCGTTTCGCGACGCGGGCTACAACCCGGGGATGGTGATGCCGTCGATGCTGGCGGCGCTTGGAGCCGCGGACGCGGAACGGCCAACGCTGGTGGTCAAGGTGGACGCGCGCACCATCAGCATCGCGATTCTCGATCAGGAGCAACTGCTGCTGTTCCGGACGCTGGAAAATGTGCGGGGTGTGACCATCAGCGGCGAGCAACTGGCGGAGGAAGTTTATCCCTCGGTGGTGTTTTTCCAGGACACCTACAGCCTGAACATTGAGCGCGTGTATGTGGCGGGCCTGCCGGAAGCGGGTGGCGCGGCGCCGGCGTTGAAGAACCAGTCCGGGGCGCAAGTTGAGGAACTGGTGGCAACGTCGCAGATCGGGTCGACGACAGGGACGGTTCCGCGCTGGCGCATGGCAGGAGTGGTGGGAGCGTTGATTTCTTAGAGCGCTTTTCGCTTTTCGCTTTTCGCTTTTCGCTTTTCGCTTTTCGCTTTTCGCTTTTCGCTTTTCGCTATTGGCTGTTCGCTCTTCGCTCTTCGCGAACAGCGAATAGCGAACAGCGGGTTGGCTTTTTTTCATCAATATGCGTTTGGATATCAATCTCGCGACCCGGCCGTATGAAGATGCGCGTGAATTCTGGACGCGCTGGGGATTGGGAGTGGGGCTGCTGGGCGTGTTGACTCTGGTTCTGCTGGGCTGGGCGCTGCAAGGCTGGACCGACGCCGGAAGAGACCGCCAAAGCATCGCGCGACTCCAGGAACAGATCGCGGAACGCGACAAGGAACGGGCGCTGGATCAGGCCGAACTCGACAAGCCCGCCAACCGCAGCACGCGCGACCAGTCACAGTTTCTGAATGGACTGATTCAACGCAAGGCATTCTCGTGGACGCGGGTGTTCGAAGATCTGGAGCGGGTCATGCCTCCGAACCTGCACGTGGTCTCGTTGCGTCCGGAATTGAACGAGCAGAATCAGATGGAACTGGAGATGAAAGTGGTGGGCGACACGCGCGCCGCAGCCGTGGAACTGGTCCATCGCATGGAAGGCTCCACGCATTTTCAGGGAGCGCAACTGGTGCAGGAGCAAGGTTCGGAGACGGGAGCGGGCATAGTGGCTTCGGTGGTTTCGATTTATGTTCCCGACTCGAGGGACAGGAAGGGAAAGTAATGCCGGACTTTGGGAAATCGCGGCGCAAGTTGAAAATTGCGATTGGGGCAATGCTGGTTGCCGATGTGGCGGCGGTGGCCATTCTGTTCTCGCCGCTGGTGGGTTCAGCGGATTCGCGGAAGCTCGAAATCAACACACTCAAGGCCGAACTGACGAAGAAGACGCGCGAGGTGGAACCGCTGCGCGGCATGGACAAGAAGATCGTGCTGGCGAAGACTCAGATCAACGGGTTTTACAAGGACCGTTTCGCCGCGAAGGATTCCGATCTGGCCAATGAACTGGGGAGGCTGGCGTCGGAGAATGGGATCCGGATCCAGCAAGCGCACTACAAGGAAGAGGATGCGGAAAGCTCGGGCGTGATTCCGGTCGAAATCGAGGGAAGTTTTTCCGGAGACTACCTGCAACTGGTGCGGTTCATCAATGCGCTGGAACGGTCGAAGATGTTTATTACGGTGGATGGCGTGGACCTAGCCGGCGAAAATACGGGACAGGTCAAGTTGGGAATCACGATGCACAGTTATCTGCGGGCGGGTGCCTGAGTGAAACTGGGAACCGAAAATCGGAAGCAGGTGATCGCGCTCGGAGTGCTGGGCGCGATCGCGGTGGGGACGCTGGGCTATGAATTCTGGCCCTCGCCCACAGCGGCGCCGGCAGCGGCACAAACGACTACGACTTCGACCGCGGCCAAGCCCAGCGTAAGGCGCACGGCTTCAGGAAAAATGGTCCCGGTGGTTGAACCGCGGCTGGATCCGACGCTGGACCTGAACCTGCTCGGCCAAAGCGAGGAAATTAAGTACGCGGGCAACGGAAGAAATATTTTTGTCGCGGGGTCGGTGCCCATCGAAACGCCCAGGAAAAACGGAACCGCGCGCGAAGAGGTTGGCGGCGTTCGGCAGATTCCGACAATTGCTCCGCCGCCGCCGATCACGCTCAAGTTTTTTGGTTTTGCCAACCGGACTGGGGAGACGAAGAAAGTGTTTTTGTCCCAGGGTGAGGATATTTTTATCGCCGCTGAGGGCGACATCGTCGACCGCCGATATCGCGTCTTGCACATCTCGGCGACCTCGGTGGACGTGGAAGATGTGCTCAACAACAACCGGCAGAGCCTGCCGTTAACACAAGGATGAAGTGGGATTTTGTAATTTTGTAATCTTTAATTTGGTAATTTGAAGGCGAGTTATGCGATGTAGTTCAAAATTACAAAATTACAAAATTGCAAAATTACAAAATTCCCAGCGCGGCTACATGATGATCACGCTGATGCTGGCTTTCGCGATGATCGCGATTGCGCTGCTCGCCGCGCTCCCCGAGGTTGGCCAACAGATCCGCCGCGACCGCGAAGAGGAGATGAGACATCGGGGAACGGCGTACATGCGCGCGATTCAACACTTCTATAAAAAGTTTGGGCGGTACCCATCGCGCATCGAGGAACTGGAGAATACCAACAACGTCCGTTTCCTGCGCAAGCGCTATACCGATCCGATGAGTATTGACCGGGCCACAGGCAAGGAGAAGGACTTCAAATTCCTGCATCCGCAGGACATCCCCTTGAACAGCGGGATCGTATTGGGACAAATACCCGGGCTGAGTGGACAGCCGGGACAAGGTGGGTCTCTCAATGCAGCAACACTATCGAACGCGCTGCAACAGGCGGGCGCGCTGGGTGGCTTAGGAGCGCAAGCCGGCGCGCAACAGACGAACTTGAACGAGCCGAACCCTGCCAGTGGCAATCCCGCTTCCGGCAATGCCTCCGATGCGGAGGAGAATCCGAATTCGCCTGGATCGTCGTCCAGTTCCGGCTTCAACGGGCCAACCTTCGGCGGAGGGCCGATCCTCGGGGTCGCCAGCACGAGCAAAAAGAAAACCATTCGCGTGTTCTACACAAAGGACCATTACAACGACTGGCTCTTCATTTACCTGCCGCAAGCCGATCGCGGCGGCCTGCTGACCGGGCCGGTGAATCCTAGTATGCAAACTGGGAACCTGGGCGGGCTCACTCCAGGACAGACGGCTGGCGGCGCGCCGGGACAAGGTGGATTTGGACAAGGACTCGGACAGGGATTAACGCCGGGCGGCGGCCAAAACCAAGGTTTTCAGACGCAAACTCCGCAGACCCCAGCGCCGACGCCCCAGCAGTAGGGTTCCCGCTTCCCGCAAAATCCGTGCAGCAAAAAGCCCCGCCTCGAAAGCGGGGCTTTGCCTGAAACCAGAAGCGCTTAACCTTTCAGCATTTGACGTTCAAGCTTATACGTTGAACGAGGAGCCGCAGCCGCAGGTGCTCTTCACGTTCGGGTTCTCGAACTTGAAACCGGCGCCTTCGAGGGTCTCGACGTAATCGACATGCGCTCCGCCAAGATACATCAGCGAAGTGGCATCCACATAAACCTTCAAACCGTCGAAGTCGAAAACCTTGTCCATCATGCCGGCGCCGTTCTCGAAGGCCATGGAATATTGAAAGCCGGAGCAACCGCCGCCGACTACGGACAACCGCAATCCCGCGGGGACCGGCGTCTGCGTCGCCATGATTTCTTTGACCTTGGCAATCGCGGCTGCGGTCAGGGTTGGGGCTGTGGTTTTGGGCTGTACATCGGGTGCGGAGGTGGTCGCCATCTGTCTTATCTCCTTGTAATTACTCATTATAACAAATGTTGCTACCGGCTCGGCAAGGCTTTCAGAAGCCGGCACTTCTGCCTGAATCTGGTGTTTAGATGCTGCGGGCGGACAAGAAGTCGCGGCCCCTCTTGCCAATGGGTCTATAATCGTGCGCAGTAGGGCCCTGTACCCGGACGCCAGCGGATGGCATGACAGTTTTCGCTGGGGCCTAAAATGGCAACGTCGGGGATGGGCCCGATCTAAGCTCCGAGGTGGCGTATGTCTCCTATGTTCATGCTGCTTGTCGCGTGGGGTATTCTGACGGGGATCCTCATTATCCTCTTGATTTATAGGAGCACCCTCACCATGCACGAGAACGATTCCATCGACCTCCATGAAACCGAATCCCAGATGCATAAGGATCAAATGGAAGTTCTGGTCAAGATGAGAAAGATCGCACCGATCGTCAAGGTGCTCGGCACCTTGTCGGGGATCATGATCCTGGTCATTGCGGGATTGTTCATCTATCAGGGGCTGAACGGCGCCACCAGGCTGCAGTAACCGGGAAACTCGCGGGTTGCCGCGAACCCTTGCCCCACCCCCGCCTCGGGGAGAACTCCGCAAGCGCGGGGGCGGAGTGTTGCTGCGCGCCGGCTAGCCTTTCGCTTGTGGGCAAAAATCCGCGACGGAAAATGCGCAGGCAACCACCCATTGCAATTGTCGGAGGCGGTCCAGCGGGCGCGCTGGCAGGCGCGCTGCTGGCGGCGGGAGGCAGGGACGTCCTGCTCTTTGAGGAAAAGCTTGCCTGGGAGAAGCCCTGCGGCGGCGGACTCACGCACAAAGCTTTGCAGCAGTATCCGTTTCTGGCCGATGCCGGAAGCGAAAGCAATGCGGTTGAACACTGCGAGTTGATCAGTCCGTCGGGGCAGCGGGTACACTTCCACATGCAGTATCCGGTCGCGATCTTCTCGCGCCTGGCGCTGAATGGATTGTTGCTGGAGCGAGCGCGGCGCGCCGGCACTGGCGTCGATGTGCGCGTCGATATACACCAGGAGCGCGTCACGCGGATTGCCGGAACCGCCGGAGACTGGCAACTGGCCACGCCCCAGCGTGAATACCGAGCGTCCTACCTGATACTGGCTGCGGGCGCGCGCAATCCGTTCCGCTGCCAGTTCCTCTCAGCAATTGCCCCGAGCGATCTGATGGTCACAGCGGGCTACTTCATCCCCGGCCGCAGTTCTGTGATGCAGATTCAGTTTCTGAAAGGGATCACCGGCTACATCTGGGTCTTCCCTCGCGCGGATCATGTTTCCGCCGGAATCGCGGGCAAGATGGGTGAAACCTCGACCGGCGAGTTGCGCCGCATCCTGGAACGGTGGCTCGAAGAGAACGGCTTCCATTGGGACGGCGCCCGCTTTTACTCGCATATTCTGCCGTCCTTTCGCGCCCAGACATTCGAAACGCTCGAAGCCTGCGGAGAAGGTTGGGCCATGATCGGCGACAGTGCGGGGCTGGTGGATCCGATTACCGGAGAGGGTCTCTACTACGCGCTTCGCTCCGCGGAATTGTGCGCCGACGCGCTGTTGGGCGGACGACCTGACGACTATCAGATCCGGCTGGAAGAAGAGGTGCTTGCCGAGTTGAAGCTGGCGGCGCGCGTCTCGCAGCGCTTCTACAACGGACAGGTTTTCGGCGACAGCGTTCTGGAGCGGATGGTTTCTCTAACCGCGCAAAGCGCCAGCTTCCGCGAACTGATGAGCGACCTTTTTGCCGGGATTCAGGGGTACCGAGATCTGCGCGCACGGCTGTACCGGATCCTGCCCGCGGTGATGGCGCAGGGGCTGGCTGGAACGCTGCGCCGGCCATGGAACAGCAGCGGCAGTGGCGGATCGGAGTTCGCCACCGACCCGTTTGCGGAATAGGCCGTGCTTTGATCGTTAACCGTAGAGACGCGGCTTGCCGCGGCTCATGCTGCTGCGATCTGATGGTTGCCGCGGCCGGAGACGCGGCTAGCCGCGTCTCTACAGTGACTTTCCTCTAAGCCGCCTTTGCCTTCATCCCCTCGATGTCGTCGAGCAGCACTTTCTCGTGCCCTTCCGGATTCACCTTTTCGTACACCTTGCGGATGACGCCCTTGGGATCGACCACGAAGCTGGTGCGCTCCCAGAACTTCATCCCTTTCCACTCCGCCTGGCCGATGCCAAGCGACTTCATGAGGCTGGAGCCGGTGTCGGCGAGCAAATCGATGGTGAAGGCAAACTTGTTGCAGAAGTTCTTGTGCGAGGCAACGTCGTCAGCGCTCACACCGATGACTTTGATGCCAGCAGCGTCGAAATCAGCCTTGGTCGCCGTGAACGACTTGCCCTGGATGGTACAGCCCGGCGTGTCGTCTTTCGGATAGAAGTAAACCACGAGCCAGTGTCCGGCGAAGTCGGAGAGTTTAGTAGTCTTGCCGTCCTGATTGGGAAGCGAAAAATTCGGAAAGGGATTGCCAGCGGAGAGCATGGGGAGAGTCCTTTCTAAAGTTGTGAGCTGCAATTATACGAGCACCGGTGTCATCGCCCAGCGCATAGCTCTTGGCCTTTAGCCAAATTGACTCTTCGCTGTGTTCCTCTGTGTCGCCGGTGGTTCAAGCTTCCAATTCTCAACCACAGGGGACACAGAGGTCACAGGGAAAACCTCCTGGACCCAGCCAAGAACTATCGTCAGGCTGCCTGCATCGCTTTCTTGGCGCGCTCGTCCAACTCTTTGGGCGACACGTCTTCAATGTGAGTTGCGATGCCCCAGAAATGTCCGAACGGGTCCTGGATGAAGCCTGAGCGGTCTCCATAGAACTGGTCCTGGACCGGCTTCAGGATTTTCGCTCCCCCCGCGACCGCCTTTTCGACAACCTTGTCGCAATCGGGAAGGTACAGATAGAGGCTCACCGGAGACGCGCCGATGCTCTCAGCGCTGCGGTAGCCCATGCTGGGATTTTCGTCGGCCAGCATGATGCGCGAGGTGCCGATCTGCAGCTCGGCGTGGCCGACCCGGCCGTCGGGACTAGCCATGCGGTGGATTTCGGTCGCCCCAAAAACACTCTTGTAGTACTCGATCGCTTTCGCGGCACCTTTGATGACGAGGTACGGCGTAACGGTGTTATATCCCTTGGGAATGTAGCTGACTTTTTTCATAATTCTTCTCCTCGAGGCTAAGGTTGAGGGTTGAGGTTAAAGCGTGCGGACGGGCCCCCACGGGCCGCGCCATTCGCTAATGAGAACACAGGTTGGCAGGAAAGCTCAAGGTCCGTGAGGACGGTCACCGGCCGGCGTACGCCCGTTCGTTATAATCGAAGATTGAACCTATGACTTCGACGACACTTCCGGGGGCGAACCCGACGGAGCACAGCGGCGCGGTCGTCGGCATCGTGCCCGATTTCGGCGATCCGCGCGCCGAGTTCCAGGCCTTGCTCTCAGGATGCGGCCTCTATGACCTGAGCTGGCGCGCCAAGATCGCGGTGACCGGCGGCGACCGCGTCCGCTGGCTGAACGGCATGGTCACCAATAACGTCCGCGATCTTGCCCCCGGCCACGGCATCTATGCCTTCCTGCTGAACGCGCAGGGCCACATTCAGGCGGATCTCTACGCCTTCCAACGCGGGGACTCGCTGCTGGTGGATACGGAACTCTGGCAGCGAGAAACAATATTGCGGCTGTTCGATCACTACATCATCGACGACGATGTTGAGATCGCCGACATCAGCAACAAACTCACCGCGCTCGGCCTGACCGGCCCGGAATCGCGCAAGGTTCTCGAACGCGCCGGCATTGTTGTTCCCGATCTCGCGCCGTTAGAGCTATGCTCGCCGAAATGTGATTGCGCGTGTAGCTGCCTGCAATGCACCCTGGTGAGAGGCGACGATTCCGCCGGCACCTCGTATGAAGTCTGGTTGGCGTCAGACAAACGGAAGTCCACGTGGGACGCATTGGCTGCAGCAGGCGCCACCGCCGTGGGTGCCGACGCGTTGGAGTTTCAGCGAATCAATTTTGGCATTCCGCAATTTGGCAAGGACATCCGGGAGCGCGATTTGCCGCAGGAAACCGGGCAAACACGCGCGTTGAATTTCACTAAAGGGTGCTACCTCGGTCAGGAGATCGTGGAACGCATCCGGTCGCGCGGCGCGGTGCGCCGGCAGTTCACCGCGTTCATGGTTGAGGGCGCGTTGCCCGAAGCGGGCGCGAAGATTCTGGCCTCGGAGAAAGACGAGAAAGAAGTCGGCGAAATCACGAGCAGCGCGATTCTGCCTCTGCCCGGCGGAAATCGCCCAGTCGCCTTGGGTTATCTGCGGCGCGAGGCTGCGGGAAAAGATTTGCGTGCGGGAACGGCGACGCTGAAACCGGCATCGCTGCCGATCGCCTGAATTTCAAGAGACCTTAATTTCGAGGACGAGAATTTCGAGAACGAGAATTTTGAGAACCAGGTAAACCATATGGCGCAAAAAAGAAAAGAAGAAAGCGAATTCAAAGTAAGCGACAAGCGCTTGTTCACCTCCGACGGAGAACTTCGATCCGATTCCGCGGAAGAACCAGTGCCTCCTCCAGCGGCGGCAACGACGCCTGCAGCAGCAGTCCCGACAACGGCTCCGTCGGCTGCTTCGGCCACTCCAGAAGCTGCGCACACAACGGCCGCACCCGCTCCCGAATCGGATGTACCCGAACCGCCCAGCGCCCCCGAGCAGAAGGCACAGCACGATGCCTACAAGCAATCGTCGCGCGATCTGGATGCGCGAGTCGAGCTGAGCGGACACTCGGCGAAAGAACTCGAAATGAGTTTTGAGCGCTTCATGGCTTCGCTCTACATGACCGCCATGATGCAACTCGGCCTGATGCACGAACAGGGCGGCCAGCCCGGAGTTGACTTGATCGGCGCGCGGCAAACCATCGACACGCTGGGCATGATCGCCGAGAAAACCAAGGGCAATCTCACGCCGAAAGAGCAGGGATTCCTGCAGAACTGTCTCTATGAACTGCGCATGGCCTACGTGGAAGTGACCAACGCGCTCGCGCATGCTCCGCTGGCTCCCGGCCCGGTCACAGGTGCAAACGGCTGATGCGTGCGACTCTGACGGTATTAGGCAGCGGCACGTCGATGGGAGTTCCCACCATCGGCTGCGACTGCGCCGTATGCCGTTCGCCGGACCCGCACGACCGCCGCACTCGCCCCTCCGTGATGATCGGCTACCGTGATCCTCACGACCATGCCCGCCACGTCATGATCGACTCGACGCCCGACTTTCGCGAGCAGGCGCTGCGCGAAAACATCACACAGCTCGATGCCGTGCTCTACACTCACACGCACGCCGACCACATCCTCGGAATCGACGACCTGCGTCCGCTGACTTACCGGCACAGGCCGGGCAAGCTGCCTCTTTATGCCACGCCACGAGCCTGCGAATTCCTGCGCAACATGTTCCGCTACATTTTTGAAGCCGAGTATAAGTTTGGCGGACTGCCGCTGGTCGAACTGCTGCCGATCGAAGGCCCGGTCGAGCTGTTCGGCGCGCGCTTCGAACCAGTGACGGTGATCCACGGCGAAACCCCGATCCTTGGTTTCCGTTTCGGATCGGCTGCCTACCTGACCGATCACAGCGAGGTCCCGGCCGAGACGCTGGAGAAGCTGCGGGGCCTCGACATCCTATTTCTGGACGCGCTGCGCCATACGCCGCATCCCACGCATTCGACCGTCGAGCAATCGCTGAAGATCGTGGAAGAAGTGAAACCGAAGCGCACGTTTTTCACGCACATCTGCCACGATCTGCCGCACGAGGCCACCAACGCCACGTTGCCGCCGAACGTGCGGCTGGCGTATGACGGAATGAAATTGGAGTTTGAAATTTGAGGATGAAAATTCAACCGCAGAGATCGCCGAGTACGCAGAGAACGTAAGAAGGACCGGGTTTTCGCCCTGATTTCTCTGCGCTCTCGGCGTTCTCTGCGGTTCCAGCTGTCATGTACATCTTTCATCATCTCGACGACGTCCCCCACGGCTTCGATCCCGCGCTCGTCAGCGTCGGTAACTTCGACGGCGTGCACCGCGCTCACCGCCATGTTCTGGACGAGATCGTGCGGCGAGCAAAAACCGGGAACGCGCAGTCGGTGGTGGTCACCTTTGAGCCCCACCCCGCCCGCATCCTGCGCCCCGATCACAACCTGAAACTGCTGACTCCGCTTCCGGAGAAACTGCGCCTGCTGGAAGCCACCGGCATCGATGCGGTTCTGTTGCTTCCGTTCTCGCGCGATCTTTCGTTGATGACGCCGCGCCAGTTTGCCCATGAAATTCTGAAGAAGCGCCTGCACGCCCACGAAGTTCACGAAGGCTATAACTTCCACTTCGGGCACAAGGCGGCGGGAGACATTCAACTGCTGCGCGAGCTGGGACGAGAAATGGGATTTGAGGTGCACGATTATCCCGAGATGCGCCTGCGTGGAGAGCGGGTTTCGAGCAGCCACATCCGAAAGTTGCTTTCCGAAGGCCGAGTCAGCCGGGCGCGGCATTTGCTGGCGCGTCCATTCAGCATTCTCTCCACCGCCGGCCGAGGACGCGGCTATGGATCGAAGTACACCGTGCCCACCATCAACCTGGCGCACTACGAAGAACTCGTCCCCAAGGATGGCGTGTACATCACGCGGACGCGAATCGGCAGCGGCGCTAACAATGACTGCTTCGATTCGGTCACGAACGTCGGAAACCGGCCCACGTTCGGCGCCGATTCTTTTGCCATTGAAACTCACCTGCTGAATTTTCACCCGATCGCACTTTCGGCGGAAACGGAAGTCGAACTTCATTTCCTCGATCGTCTTCGCGATGAGATCAAGTTCCCTTCGGTCGAGGCGCTGAAAGAGCAGATTGGGCGGGATGTGCGCAAGGCGAAGAGGTATCTCCGGAGACTGAATGCGCATGGACATAAATCTGGGGCGTCATCCTGAGCGAAGCGAAGGACCTATGCAGTGCTCGCCGAAGTACATAGGTCCTTCGCTTCGCTCAGGATGACAATTGGAATTTAGGTCGCGAGATTGCGAGATATGAGACTATCCATTTCCCACTAACCCATCCACTATCTCCTTCCCGCTGATACAATCGTTTCCCGCATGGCCATCGACCCAATTCAACTCCTGCGACAGGCAACGACCGAACAGCGCCGCACGCTGTTGGCGGCTGCTCTGGGCTGGATGCTTGACGCCTTTGACGCCATGCTTTACGCGCTGGTCTTGACTTACGTGATGCGCGATCTCGGCATGTCGAAAGCGACCTCCGGACTGCTCTACACGCTTACGTTGCTGGCCTCGGGCATCGGCGGCGTGTTTTTCGGCTTCCTTGCCGACCGCATCGGACGCAAGCGCGCGCTGATGCTCAGCATTCTGACTTACTCGATCTGCTCGTTTGCTTCCGGCCTCTCGACCACTGTGCTCATGCTGGCGGTGTTTCGTTTCATCCTTGGACTGGGCATGGGAGGCGAGTGGAACACGGGCGCGACGCTGGTCGCGGAAACCTGGCCCGATGAATTGCGGGCCAAGGCGATTGCAGTGGTGCAGAGTTCATGGGCAATCGGCTATGCGCTGGCCACGCTGACAGCAGGCATCGTTCTGCGCTACGCCAACTGGCGGATGGTGTTCTTTGTCGGAATTCTTCCCGCCCTGGTCACGCTCTGGATACAGAGCCGTGTGCCGGAATCGCAGATGTGGAAAGAGCATCGGCGGCTGGCAGGGCAAGATCAAGAGCTTGAACCACAGGGGACACCCTTCGACTTCGCTCAGGGCAGGCTCCGGACACAGGGGACTGGATCTTTCTTTGTCATTTTCCGCGCGCCTTATCGCAAGAGCACCATCGTCCTTCTCCTGCTCAACTTTTTCGGTCTGTTTGCCTGGTGGGGACTGTTCACCTGGATTCCTCCTTATCTTTCGCTTCCGGTCGAACAAGGCGGACGCGGCTTCGGCATCATGGGCACCACCACACTGCTGATCGTACTCAACCTGTTTGGCATGTTTCCCGGTTACATCAGCTTTGGCTGGGTCGCGGACCATTTGGGCCGCCGCAGATCTTTCATGCTCTACACTTTTGCCGCCGCGCTTCTGGTGCCTCTCTACGCCATGGCGCGTTCGCCGGCAGTGCTTCTCGTACTGGGCATGATCGTCGCCTTCTTCGGGACGGGATTCTTCTCCGGCTCGGGCATCATCGGCAGCGAGATCTTCCCCACGCAAGTGAGGGCACGTGCTTTGGGCTTTACTTACAACGGCGCGCGCACTCTTAGTTCGATCGCTCCCTATGTAATTGGAAGAGTCGGCCAGGCCAAGGGACTAAGCTGGGCTTTCTATCTGTGCGGGGCGGCGTTTCTTCTGGCGAGTTTGATGGCAACCCAGTTGCCGGAGACTAAGGGCAAGAGGCTGGAGTGAGATCGTTGTTTGCGAGAGTTCGTCTCCGTGCCAAGTCGATAGTCGTTGGTCGTTCGCGGACTCTGGTTTGCCAACGACCATTGACAAGCGACCAACGACTACTTCTTACTCGATCGGCTCGACCACTAACTCCTCGTCCCGAGCAGCTCGCTCCGGCAACTGGATCAGCACAATCGCTACCAGCACCAGAACGACTCCAACGGTCTGCATTGGACGCACTAACTCCCCTAGCACAAGCGCCGCGATCAAGATACTGAACACCGGCTCCAAACAACTGGCGACGATGGCGCGAGTCGGCTCCAGATGCTGCAGCCCCGCGAAGTAACAGGAGAATGGCCCGAGCACGGAAACCAGCGAAAACACCAGCATGAATCCCCACTGCTCGCGGCCATAGTGAGCGGCAACAATTTTCCACGGGGGATTCACGAAGATCCAGAATGTTGAAGCAGCGACTAACACCCACAGCAGCACTTTCCAGCGATCGTAACGCGCCAGCACGCTATGTCCGCCGACGTTATAAAACGCAAAAGAAAATGCGGCCAGCAGTGCAGCCGTGATTCCGACTGCGTCCATGCGGAAGCCCCTCGATCCGACAAAGCCGACCGCCAGCGCGCAACCCAGCACGGCCAGTCCAACCGCCGCGATTCTGCGCGACGAGGGCCGCTGCGCGCCGCGCGCCACCGTATAGAGCAGCACCCAAACCGGCGCGGTGTATTGCAGGATGATGGCCGTCGCCACGTTCGTGCGTTGAATCGCGAGGTAGTAGAGATAGTTCGAGGCCGCGACTCCGAGAATTCCAAGCAGGAAGAACCGCAGCAGGTCGCGCCCGGGAACGCGCAGCGCGGACGCTCCTCTTCGCACCAGCAGCACCGGTAATAGCACGGCCAGCGACAAAGTTGCACGGCTCTGCGACAGGATCAGCGGATCGATCTTTTTTAGCGACGCCCCTACCGGCAGCAGATGACCGGCGAAGGCCGCGCGACCGAGCGTCGCCGAGATACCCCACAGAAAGGCCGCACTCCCAATATAGAAATAACCCCGCAGCGGATGGGTGCCAGGCTTCACGAAACGCGCTCGATGGTGTAGGTGATCTTCGCCGTCTTCTCCAGCATGGCGGAAACGGAGCAGTACTTTTCTTTCGAAAGCCGCACCGCGTCTTCCATGGCTTTCTCGGACACTTGTCCTCGAACGAGATAGGTCAAGTGAATCGACGTATAGACGGCGGGATAGCCGTCCGCCCTTTCGGCCTCGGCCCGCACTTCGAGCGCGGTGAATGGCTCGCGCTTCTTGCGGAGAATTCCCACCACGTCCGATGCCGTGCAGCCGCACAAACCGAGCAGCACTAACTCCATCGGGCTGTTGGCGGTCTTCTCGGCTGCGGTATCCATCACAATCGAGTGCCGCGAAGTTGCAGAGCCTACGTATCGGTCTTTGTCCGTCCAGTTCACTGAAGCTTCAATCATTGTGACCTTTCGTTGTTTCGCTGATCGCTATTCGTCGTTCGCTGTTCGCGGCGCCGGACATGGCGATCGACTAACAGCGAATAGCGAACAGCGATCTTAACTGCGTATTAGTCGCCGCACTTTCTCTAGCGCCGGTTATCCGTTCCCGGCTCGGGATGGATCAGCACGCGGAACAGTTCGGGCGCGTCGTGTTTGAAGCGTATCTCGAGCGAGGTCTGAACGTCGTGCACTCGCGAAAGCGGCATATCGTCGGGCAGCGTGCAGTGGCAGGAAACATAGAGCCGCGCGCGCACCTTCTTGAACTGGAATTCGTGCACGTCCATGACCTCGGGAAACTCCTTCACAATGTCCTTGAGCCGCTGTTCGAGTTCCGGTTCGCGAACGATCTGCTCTCCCCTTTCAATCGTCGCCGGTTCACTTTCAATATGGGTAAGGATGGTCGCAATCTCGGGGACCTCAGCGCGCATCTCGGCTTCCAGCCGGGTAACTTCATCGTGCGCCTGCTTCATGGTGAGTAACTCGTCGAGTTCCAGATGCTGTTCCACATGCAACTGCCCGTTCAGGTCCTGCACGCTTATGTCGTGCACGTTGAAGTTATAGCGGGTAGCCACGGCGCGGATGCGGTCAAAAATATTTTCCGAGCGCCGGGCCCGCGGAACCGTGTGCACCATCACGTCGGCATCGGGCAAAACCTCGCGCACCCGCGACCGAACCGCATCGGACACCTGCTCCGAGCGCTGGAAGGTGAAATTGCGTTCCAGTCCCACGGAAACGTCGGCGAAGTAGCGGTTCCCAGCTTTCCGGAAGCGGACGCGCTCCACTTCCAGTACGCCCTCGACGGTCGCGATCCGGTCGAGGATCTGGCTGCGCACGCCGACTGGCGCCGCATCGAGCAGTGCATCGGCCGTTCTCCGCGCCAACCGCCAGCTCACGGAAATCACCACGCCCGCCACGAAGAGTGCGGCAATGGGATCGGCCTGGCGCAGCCACTGCATCCGATAGCTGCTGCCTAAATTGCTGCGCCCCAGCCAAACCAGCGCGAGGCCCAGGATCACTACCCCGCTCGACCAGATGTCCATCGAAAAATGCAACGCGTCAGCTTCCAGCGCCTGACTGTCGTACTTGGTTGCAATGCGTCCGAGAGCGCGGGAGCGCCAGGCGTCGACCGCCATCGAAAGCAACATGACCAGGAACGCAGCCACGCTCGGCTCAATTTCCACGCTCTGAAAGAACAGCCGCGCTATCGATTCATAGACGATCCAGACGCAGGTCACGAGCAGCAGACCGGTTTCGATGAAGGCCGAAAAATTCTCGACCTTGCCATGACCGTACTGGTGATCGGCATCCGCCGGCTTGTCGGAAACTCGCACCGAAAAGAACGTGACCACGGCCGCGATCAAATCCAATCCGGAGTGTGCCGCCTCCGACAAAATTCCCAGAGAGCCGGTCGCGATCCCCACGACGATTTTCAGGCTGGTGATCACCAGAGCCGCCAGCACAGAGTTTCCGGCGACGGCTCGTTTTTCCCGGCGCATCGACTCGGAACTGAAGGGGGCCCGAATTTCCGGCATAAACGTCATTATCTCTTTGGATCTGCCCGCCGCCAACCCCTTGCCCTCTTGCCCGGTCTCGGGTGGGACATGCTACGATGACATTCGTCGTAATTTCTCCCTGGAGGATATTCATGCGTTCCAAGTGTCTTATGTGTCTCGTCTGTCTCGTGCTCGCCGGCTTGGCCTACGGACAAGCTGCGCCGCCGGTTCCAAGGCCCGCCGAAACGAAGCCGGGGGGAACAGTCGGTCCCGCTGTACCCGCCAAGGCCCCCGAAGTGAAGGCCCCCGAGGTAAAAGTTGGGCCCGACGATCCGGTGATCACGCTGAAGGGTTTTTGCGCCGATGCCACCCTACAGGGCGACGCCTGCAAAACCGTGATTACGCGCGCGCAGTTTGACAAGCTCGCCGATGCGCTGCAGCCCTCAATGTCGATGGCCATTCGCCGCCAACTCGCAACCGCCTATTCGAGCATGCTGAGGATGTCCGCGGCGGCGGAAAAACGCGGCCTCGACAAAGGGCCCGCGTTCGAAGAAAGGTTGAACTATTCGCGCATGCAGATTCTCTCCCAGGAACTGCGCCGCGCGCTGCAGGATGATTCCGGCAAAGTTAGCGACAGCGATATCGAGGACTATTACAAGAAGAACGAAGCCAATTACGAGCAAGCCACCTTTGCGCGGATTTTTGTCCCCCGCACGAAGCAACCGGCAGCGTCCGCAGCTAAGCCAGGGGCGAATGCGAAGGACGAGGAAGGTGATGACGAGGCGGAACAAAAAGTCGATGAAGCAGCGATGAAGAAAAAGGAAGCCGATGCCGCGGCGCAACAAAAGGCCGGCGAAGAAGCGATGAAGAAAGTCGCCGCCGATCTCCGCGCCCGCGCCGCTAAGGGTGAAGACCCCGACAAGCTGCAGAAAGAGGCCTACGCCGCTGCCGGACTGCCGGGAAATACCCCGAACACAAAGATGGAGAAGGTGCGCCGCACCACGCTCCCTGCGAACCATCGTGCGGTCATGGATTTGAAGCCCGGCGAAGTGTCCGACGTGATCAGCGATGCCAACAGCGGCTCCTACATTTATAAAATGGTCAGCAAGGAGACGCTATCTGTGGATGCCGTGAAGCCGGAGATCCAGAAGACAATTTCCAGCCAGCGCTATCGCGACAGCATGCAGGGTTTTCAGGGCAATGTTGAGCTGAACGATGCCTACTTCGGTCCCGCGCGAAATCCTGCCATGCCGCCACGCCCCATGGGAGCAAGGCCGCCTGCGCAAAAGGGCGAAGAAGAACCCGACTAAACTCGATGGATACGGCAAAGCCAACCATCATCGTCACCGGCGTTTCGGGCAATCTTGGCGAGCGGCTCGTGCCGCAGCTCTCGGATTGGACGGTGGTGGGCATCGATGTCAAGCCCCCAACTCATTCCCAGGTCGACCGCTTTGTGGCGCTCGACCTGGGAAGAGAAGAATCGACCCGCGAATTGCTTCTGCTGCTGCGCGAGTTGCAGCCTGCATCCGTCGTGCACCTGGCGTTTGTGATCGATCCCCAGCGCTCGGGGGTTGTGGACGTCGACCGGATGTGGCGGATCAACGTGGCCGGAACAGCCCGGGTGATGGAAGCCATTGCCGAAGCCAATCGCAATACGGCAGCCACCATTCGGCAGTTTATTTTTCCCAGCAGCGTATCGGCGTATGGCTCCGACCTGCCCGCGCCGGTCGCGGAAGACTCGCCGCTGGGCGCTCACACGCTGCCCTACGCGCTGCACAAGAAAGAGAGCGATCTGGTGGTGCAGCAGCGCGCGCCTTCCCTGCGCGGGTGCGGCGTTTTCATCCTGCGTCCCCACATTTTTGCGGGGGCCAGCGTCGAAAATTACCTGATGGGAGCATTCCGCGGAACGCCCAATGGGAAAGGGGCGCGCGCCGCCCGCATGCGCCAGGAGGCGAAACGCCTGCCCTGCATGCTGCCCTTCGGCCAGAAATATCTGGACAATAAAATCCAGTTCGTCCACGTCGACGACATGGCCCGGCTGATCGCGTGGATCCTGAAGCGGGAACCGGAAGCGCAGCGTCTGACCATCCTGAACGTTGCCGGACGCGGCGATGCTCTGACTTTCGGGCAGTGCATCGAAATGGCGCACGCCAAGTTGCTGCGCGTCCCCGGACGGTGGGCCATGCGCCGCGTTCTGCAGTTCTTGTGGGACTGGAACATCTCGGCGATACCGCCGGACGCGGTCCCTTACATGACCGGCCAGTACATCATGAACACCGACCGGCTGAAGAAATTTCTTGGCGGGGACTATGAGCGCGTGATTGAGAAAACGAATTTCGAGGCGTTCGCGGATTCGTTTCCGAAGAACTGAAAATCCGTTTCACCGCCAGGACGCGGAGTACGCCGAGAAGATCAAAATCTTGAACCGCAGAGACCGCTGAGGACGCAGAGACTTCAAAGGCTTTACCCGAATTTCCTCAGCGCACTCGGCGTCTCGGCGGTTAATCGCCCTTCACTCCGCGGTACAGCCCCGCGATGCCAAACGTGTAGGGAGTCCAGGAAGCCTCACGGAATCCCGCCTGAGGCATGCGCGCGAGCATTTCATCCGGCGCTGGAAAGCGCTCGACTGACGCCGGCAAATACGCGTATGGACCTCGCACTCCCGAAAGCACCGTCCCAATCGTTGGAAGAACGTTCTTGAAGTAGACGCGATAGCACTGGCCGATCAAACCGCCCGGCTCTCCGAAATCGAGGATGCCGCACTCTCCGCCGGGAGCTAGCACTCGCGCAATTTCACGCAATCCCGCGTCGTAATCAGCCAAGTTTCGAAAACCGAATGCCGATGTCACCAGGTTGAAATGTCCATCGGGAAACGGCAGCTGAAGAGCGTCGGCTTCGATCCAGCGGAGCGTCGCGTAACTTCCCTTCTCTTTCTCTTGCGCCTTTGCCGCCGCGCGCTGCAGCATGGCGTGAGAAAAATCCGCACCCAGAATCTGCGCAGCTCCTGAGCGCGCGCGCCGGCATAATGCGAAAGTCATGTCTCCGGTGCCGCAGCAAAGATCCAGCACGCGCGCATCGGGACGCTTCAGGATGGCATCGAACGTTCGCGCCGCGCGCCACCACCACAAGCGGTCAATGTTGAACGAGAGCACGTGATTCAGCAGGTCGTAGCGCGGCGCAATCGAGGTGAACATCTCGCGGACGGCCGCTGCCGCCGACTCGTGGTCTCGCGCACCGGCAGGCGCCGCGCCCACGATCCGCTGATTCATTTCTTGATTCATCGCGACATCAGCTCGTGATTGCTCCACTAATTCCGCGCCAGTTTCCTAATCTCATCGACCGCGGAGCAGACGATTGCTTCGGGCACGTCGCTCGTGATCTCAACCTTGCCGATCTCCCGCGGCAGAATAAAGTGCACCACTCCCTGCCGCGTCTTCTTGTCGGAACGCAGCCGCTTCAGAATACTCGCCGTCTGCCATTTCATGCGGGGCAGCCTGCCAAAGCCAATCACCGAGTTTGTAATTCGTCCCGCCGTCACGCTATCCAGTTTGCCCGTGGAGAGCGCGATGTGCGTGGCCGCGATCATGCCCCACGCCACTGCTTCTCCGTGAAGCAACTGCGTGTAGCGGGTCTCGGCCTCGAGCGCGTGTCCGATGGTGTGGCCGAAGTTGAGCACTTGCCGCAGACCGCCTTCTCGTTCGTCGGCGCTTACCACCGACGCCTTCAAGCGCACCGAGTCGGCAATCACCTTCTCAACCACTGCCGGGTCGCGATCCAGAATCTCGCGGCGCCGGTCTTCAAAAAGCTTGAACAGTCCAGGATCTCCGATAATGCCGCACTTCAGCGATTCATACAGGCCGGCGTGGTATTCGCGCGAAGGCAACGTCTCCAATACAGAGGGGTCGACCAGCACCGCGCGCGGCTGGTGGAAAGTGCCGAGCAGATTCTTCCCCGATACGAGGTTGACGCCGGTTTTCCCACCGATCGCCGCATCCACCTGAGCCAGCACGGTCGTCGGCACCTGGATGACATCCACGCCTCGCACATAGATCGAGGCCAGGAACCCGGTCACGTCGCCGACTACGCCGCCGCCAAGCGCAATCAACGTTACGCCGCGATCTGCGCCCTGCTTTACGAGTTTCTCGGCCAGCTTCTCCAGGGTCGTGAGACGTTTCGAGCTCTCGCCATCGGGCATTTCGAGCAGGCCGCTTTCGATTCCCGAGGCCGACAGTGATTTCAGCAGGACTTTTGCCCAACGCCGCCGCACGGGCGGGACGGTGATAACAAACGCGCGGCGGTTCTCAAGAAATTTGCCGAGACATTCTCCGGCACGGACGAGCAGGCCGCTTCCGATGAGCACTTCATAGGAGCGCGATGGCGTGGCGACTGGAATTCTGACCATGAACATTCATCATAGCGCATGGCGCACTGCGTCCTCTGTCGTTGGAGGTCTTCACGCTGCTAGCTGCGCTGCGAACGGCGGTCGCGGTTCACTCGACCAGCTTCTCTTGGGGATTCAGCAACGAGGCGAGGATGGAAGCTCCCAAAACAAAAAGCACAATGCCGAGCGCCCATGCGGTGGGAATGGAGACGTAGTGCGATCCCAGCATTTTGAGGCCGGCAAAAATGAGCACCACCGACAGCCCGTAGTGCAGGTAGTGAAACAGGTCCATCATTCCTGCCAGCGCAAAGTACATCGAGCGCAGGCCGAGAATAGCGAACACATTCGACGTGTAGACAATAAAGGCGTTCAGCGTGATAGCGAGCACAGCCGGGATCGAATCCACCGCAAAAAGAACGTCGCTGGTCTCGACCACCAGTAGCACCAGCAGCAGCGGAGTCGCGCAAAGTCCGCTCCTTCTTGCGGAAAATCGCCGCGTAAAGAACTGCCCGCCCACATATTCTTCCGTCACCGGGAAGGCTCGGCGGAAGAGGCGTAGAACAAAATCTTTCTCGGGATGGATTTCCGTCTTGCCCTGCCGCAGCAGCTTCAGTCCCGAATAGACGAGCAAAGCGCCGAATGCATAGGTAATCCAACTGAAGCGGCGGATCAGGCCCACGCCGGCCACGATGAACGCACCCCGCATGACGAGCGCCCCGAGGATTCCCCAGAACAACACCTTGTGCTGGTACTCGCCGGGCACTTTGAAATAGCGGAAGACGACGAGAAACACAAACAGGTTGTCGACGCTGAGCGACAGTTCGATGACGTAGCCGGTCACGAACTGGAGCGCCTGGGGCCGTCCTTGCCAGAACAACATCAGCACCGCAAAGGCAGCTGCCAGCGCGATCCAGACTCCCGACCAGGCAAGCGCTTCGCGAAAGCCGACGCGGTGGGAGCGGCGATTGAGCACGCCCAGGTCGAGCGCCAGCATCGCCACCACAAACAGGTTGAAAAGAATCCAGAAGACGAGCACACGGCATCTTACGACAGGCGTCGCGTCTATTGCTCTCTCCCGCGCTTTCCATTGGCCCATTCTTCCCACATGCCCAGGTCTTTCAGTTCCTGGTCGAGATGGATTCAGTGCTAGGTCCGGTCGATCTGGGGTGAGATGGGCGTACAATCGTGTGGTTTTCGACTTCAAGAGCGAAATTCCTGCTTAAAGGAAATTCCCGCTTGAAGGAAATTCCCGCTTAATTGTTTTGGCTCCATCGGTCTTACCATTTGCAGGAAGGCGATTCGAATGACGTGGTATTTTCTGTTCTTTTTCGTTTCGGGGTTTTGCAGCATCTTGTATGAGCTTATCTGGCTGAGGCTGGCGATGGCGCAATTCAGCGTCACCACCGCGTTTGTATCCATCGTGCTCTCGATGTTCATGGCGGGCCTGGGGATGGGCTCGGTAGCGGCCGGAACATGGATTCGCCGGCATGGGGAAAAGATCCGGTTTCCTCCGCTCCGGCTGTATGCGCTAACCGAGCTTTTGATTGGAGTCTCGGCGCTCGCGGTTCCGCTCGAACTGGCTTGGGGACACGGCATTCTTGGAGCAATTGCATCCCATGCCACCCTGTCCTCCGGCCTGTCTTACCTGGTATCGGGCGCCTGGATGGCACTGACGCTGGTGCCATGGTGCGCCTGCATGGGAGCCACGATTCCAGTGGCGATGTTTGCCATTCGCAGCGACGCGCGTTATGAGGCGCGCCGTTCGTTCAGTTTCTTGTATCTGGCAAATGTGCTGGGGGCGCTTGCGGGAGCATTGGTGCCGCTGTTTCTCATTGAGCTTTACGGCTTTCACGGCACGCTGCGGGTGGGCGCGCTGTTGAACACCACCATTGTCGCTTCAGCCTTGCTGGTGACCTTGGCTTCGCGGGGCCGTATGGCGAGGACGGATTCGCAATCCGCGGCTCCGGTTTCCGCGGAGCCTGTTTCTTCGGAGTTTGACCGGCGGAAGGGTGTACTGGCGCTCTTGTTTATGACCGGCCTGGTTACCATGGGGATGGAGGTCGTCTGGATCCGCCTCTTCACCCCGTACGTTGGCGCAGTCGTTTACTCCTTTGCCGGTATTCTGGCTTCTTATCTTTTGGCGACGTTTGCCGGGTCGCGGGTGTATCGCTTGTGGAGCCGCAGCCATAGCCGCGAGAGCAGGCTCGCCTGGATTTCACTGGCGCTGCTTGGGTTGTTGCCGCTTCTGACGGCCGATAGCCGCCTGAATCTAGTGGCTCTGCTTCGCGTCTTCCTCGGCGTGATGCCGGTCTCGGCCGTAATCGGATTTCTCACTCCAATGCTGGTGGACCGTTGGTCGGGAGGCGATCCGGACCGCGCTGGCCGCGCCTATGCCGTCAACGTGGTGGGTTGCATCGTGGGGCCGCTCGTCTCCGGTTTCGTGCTGCTGCCGCTGGCCGGGGAACATCTCTCCATGTTGCTGTTCGTGCTGCCCTGGTTTGTGATGGCGCTCCCGAGCCGCGGCACGCGTGCGATGGCCTTGGCGCCCCGCGCTGCTACGGCCATCATTCTGTTGGCGGCGATCGCAATTTTCTTTCTGACTAAAGATTACGAGACCCGATTCCCGAAACGCGAGGTTCTGCGCGACAGCACCGCCACCGTGATCGCCGCCGAGGTTCCCACCAAGTCGGGAACGGGGACGGAGAAGCAGCTCCTGGTCAACGGCATCGGCATGACCTATCTGACACCGATCACCAAAATGATGGCGCACTTCCCCTTGGCGTCGCTCGATCATCCGCCGCGCGAGGCGCTGGTGATTTGCTTCGGCATGGGCACGACGTTCCGGTCCGCGCTCTCCTGGGGAATTCCGGTTACCGCGGTCGATCTTGTTCCCAGCGTTCCCAAGCTCTTTCACTTCTTCCACGCCGATGCGGCGCAAGTGCTGGCATCGCCGCTGGCGCACATCGTGGCGGACGATGGACGCCACTATTTGGAGCGTAACCTGGCCCGCTACAACGTCATCGTGATCGATCCGCCGCCACCGGTCCACGCGGCTGGTTCAAGCCTGCTGTATTCGCAGGACTTCTACGCGGTGGTTAAGGAGCGGCTGCAGCCGGGAGGAATTCTCGCCCAGTGGTTGCCCAACGGCGACGATGCTATCCAAGCCTCGGTCGCCCGGGCGCTGAAAAACTCATTCTCCTATGTCAGGGTTTTTCCTTCCGTCGAACATTGGGGGTGGCACTTTCTTGCCAGCGAGCGCCCCATTCCAAATCGCAGCGCGGCAGAACTTGTCGCGCGTATGCCGGCAAAGGCCGTTACCGACATGATGGAATGGGGGCCGGCGAAAACACCGGACGAGCAGTTCGATCTCATGCTCTCGGGGGAAATGACCACGGAACAAATGATCTCGGTGGCACCCGCTACCCCGGCTCTTCAGGATGACCGGCCCATCAACGAATATTATCTTCTTCGCAAGTCAAGGGGCGAACTGAGAGCGATAGTGAGATCGATAATGAGGAGACTGTCGTAGGCAACGTGATCCTAGACAATGCCCCGTTGCGGAAGATCAGGCCGTCAACCGTGTAGCTCGCTTAATCATGGCCCTCGCCTTCCGCCAACATCGTCGGCACACTGGGCTCGCCTTTTTGCTTCCTGCCGATCCCCCTGTTGCCGCTCTTCCTGTCGATAGCCTTCGGACGGGCGCGAGCGGCAGGCCCACGGCTGATCAGGTCGGCTAGCGTCGTATTCTCCAGAATCTCGGCGGCCGCATCCCGCACTTCCAGAAACACCTTGTATAAGGCGCTATGGCCGGCATCGCGATCGATCAGAACGCGCAACTGATCCGCGTCTCCAAACGGGGCCAGCGGCCCGTCAATCAAACGGATGATTTCGCTCAACCGGATCTCCGACGGCGGCCGGCGCAACTGGTATCCGCCCATGGCCCCGCGCACGCTCTCCACGATGCGCGCGTTCTTCAGTTCCAGAAGAATCAGCTCCAGGAACTTTTCCGGCAAATTTTCTTCGTAGGCAATGTCGCGAATCCGGATCGCACCCTGGGTATAGCGCCGGGCCAGCACCATCAGCGCCAGCAACGCATACAGCCCTTTCTGGGAAACCTTCATAATGCACTTACCCCCGACTATCCCTATGTCACTGATAGGCATTATAGAAAAATGCACGCGCATTGCCAAAGCACTAAATTTTCCGGTCTTGGCCGGTCCTGTGATTTCAGCAAGTTAACGCTGGAAGAGTGCATCGAAGAGGAGGCTTTTGTGCAAGGCTTTGCGCTTTCGGAAGGCGGGACTTCCCTTGCCGGACACTGCTTTCAGGATTGCAACCGCCTCAGCGCAAGCGCAGAATCTGGACCGTGATGTTATCCGGCCCCCCGCGTTCCCGAGCCAGATTGATCAGCTCGCGGCCCGCTAGCTCCGCGCTCTTGTTTACCACCGCGTCAAGAATCTCGGAGTCGCGTACCAGCCCCCACAATCCGTCGGTGCAGATCAGGAGCACATCCTCGGAGCGCAGCGGTTCGGGTTCTGCGGGGGAGTCCATGATGAGATCGGGGTTCGTGCCTAAAGCTGCGGTCAGAATGTTCCGTTGCGGATGATGCTCCGCTTCTTCCGGGCTGATCATCCCCGACTCTACCAGCCGTCCCACATAGGAATGGTCGCGGGTTACCCTCGTAATCTGGCCGTCGCGGATCAGGTAGAGTCGCGAGTCGCCAACATGCACGTAGTAGAGCGCATCCTGGACGATCGCCGCCGCCGTGCAGGTCGTTCCCATGCCCCGCAGTTCGGGATGCACGAAGCTGTATTGCCGAATTTGCTGGTGGGCCGCCTGCAAAGCCTCGACCAGCGCGGCCTGCGGGTCGCCGCCGCCAGAGCCGCGATACACGGCTAGCAGCGTTTCCACCGCCAGACGGCTCGCTTCCTGACCGCCTTCATAGCCGCCCATGCCGTCCGCTACCACCGCCAGCCGGCCCTTGCGCAGGAACTGCCCGTCGTCCTCCGGCTCCCAATAACCGAATGAATCCTCGTTATTCTGGCGCACGCAGCCAATGTCGGACTGGCTCGATACCTCAATTCCGGCGCGAACCTTCATCCGATCACGACTTCAATTGTGGGAATGAGGAACATAGGCAACGATTGCGTTGACGCGCAAACCTAGGATTATAAGGGTTGCGGGCAGGACGCTCAAACAGGGGGCTGAAAATGGTTGGCTTCGGACAGAGCAGAACAAGCTCCAAAAGGAGACGAGGACGACTGGCAGGCAGCCGTCCCCGCGGATCAAAGGAAAATCAAATGCCCGACTACTCAGTCGACTGCGGACCGCATTCTCCGGTCGGGTTGGTGGTACTGTAGACGCCCGGCGCGGAAGCAGCCGCAACATATACAGGCGGAGAGGTAAACCCCGAATAGGTAGCCGTGACCAAATACGCACCGACCATTGACCAGGCAGGCGTGGTCGCGGGGGGCACCGCGCTATTAAACCAACTGCAGGCAGAGGGATCGACGGCCGTGAGCAGGCCGGTCACGCTCAACTCCATAGTGTCCGGCGGAGCGGCGAGTGGATAAAAATCGCCGGTGCCAGGATCTACTGCGGAGTTGGAATCGGGGTCAAGGGACATCTGGTAAGCGACGCCCTCACCCACAAGAAGCTTCGGCACCCCGCTGCTGTAGTTCCCCCACGTATACAACTGGATCGGCCCCGCCGCCGGCCCGTTGATACCTATGCTGACAGTACCCGTCACGGCCTCCGTCGTATTTGAGCTCGAAAGCTGGATGGACTGCAAATGGTTGGTGGTTTGTAAGGCGTTGCAGCCCAGCATACTGAACACCAGCAACGCGCAAGCCAACGCGGGAAGGAGAGTTTTACGATTCACTGCCGAGTACCTCCCAAAATGAAATCTTCCGCATCGTCGCAGCATCCGTCATACAGGGCAAGGTAACCAAAGTCACTAAACCCCATGGACGTGAGCCTCTGTCCCGTCGCGCACACGTAGGCCGGAGCCACATTCCAGAAGTGCGATGCCGGAGGTCGGAGGTCGTCTACAATCACCCCATGCCCGATCCAATGTCCGATCAACCCGTGCCACCGCAGCCGCCACCACCGCCGGACCCGAGCACCGAGTTCCACATCGGCGACGAATTCGGGACCGCCAAGCGCAATCTTCCGCCCGTCCGCATTGTTCTGATCTGCCTCGCCGCCGTGGCTGTGATTGTGGGAATCTTCGCTTTCAAGGGACGGCCGAAACCGCAGGGCGCGGGGTCGATCAATTTCGTGGCCGCGACCGAAGTGCCCGGCCAGAACATAATCCTTGTCGCTATCACGCTTACCCTGCGGAATACGGCGGACAAACCGCTGTGGATTCACACCCTCAAAGCGCAGCTCACCACCGCCGACTCCAAGACCTTCGACGATGAAGCCGCTTCGGCCGTGGATCTCGACCGCTATTTCCAGGCGTTCCCGGCCTTGAAAGAAAGCTCCGCGCCGCCGCTTTCGCCCGAAACTAAAGTGCTAGCGGGAACCGAACAGAGAGGGACGATCATTGTCAGTTTCCAGGTCGCGAAAGAAGCCTTCGATCAGCGCAAATCCCTGACCGTCACCATTCAACCTTATGACCAGGCGCTGCCCGTGGTGCTGAAATGATGGGTTGGTGTAGTATCCCGCAAATTCGCGACATATTGTTGCGTTGTCATCCTGGGCGCAGCGAAGGACCTTTTCATTCCGTCACCCCGAGAAGATGCAGAGATCCTCATGAGTTCACGAATCAAGTGCAACACCGTACAAAGGTGTTGCGATGGAAAAAAGAAGGTATGAGCAGTTGGGCCTCAGAGAGCGGATTGAGATTTACCGTCTGCATGCAGACGGTAAATCTCTGCGCTGCATCGCTGGCGTTCTGGGGCGGAGCGCGGCGACGATCAGCCGTGAACTGAAGCGCAACGGCAAGGCGTCCAAGCAGTGGACCGGGGGTTACGATCCGGAGCGCGCGCAGCAGTTGATGCTGCGTCGTCATGCTCGCGGTCGAGCCCATAAGCTGGAACGTCAGCCGGAACTTCGTGAGAAAGTTTTGCAACATCTCGCCGCGGGATGGTCGCCGGAGCAGATTGCCGGGCGCATGGCCCAGGGACCGGGCAGCGACCGCATCAGCTACGAATCGATCTACCGTTACATTTATTGGCGCAGTGGGTCCTTCAACGAAACCCTGCATCGCTGGTTGCCTCGCCAAAAGTACCGTCGCGGAAAGCGTCTGCCCAATGGCCGATGGTCGACGGCGTCCATAGTGGACAGGGTTTCCATCCATGATCGTCCGGCGGTGGTGGAGACCAGAACGCGCTTGGGCGATTGGGAAGCCGACCTCATGAGCTTCAGCAAACCGGGACAGTTCTTGCTGGTGGCGCAGGAACGCAGGTCGCGGCGCGCCCTGCTGGTGCGGCAGAAGGCGAGAACGGCGCAGTCGGTCGCCGACAATCTCAGCGCCATGGTGGAAGCGATGCCCGCGCGTGTGTGCCAATCCATGACCTTCGATAACGGAACGGAGTTCAGCAAACACTATCTCCTGAGCCGACGGTTTGGCATCCAGACCTGGTTCTGCGACACGCACTCGCCGTGGCAAAAGGGCGGCATCGAAAACGCGATTGGCCGTTTGCGCCGCCAGTTGCCCAGAAACACCGACCTCGATACCCTGCCCGCCCATCGCCTCGCCCTCTGTCTCGAACGCTATAACGACACACCCAGAAAATGCCTCGGCTTCAAAACTCCCAACGAGGTATTCTTGGAACACACTGTTGCACTTCAAACGTGAATTCATCCCTTCGCTGCGCTCAGGATGACAGAGTGGATTTATGTCAGCCTCCCCCGCGCCTCACTCATTCTCGAGTTGTTGACGCGCTTCGGCAAGCGCAGCCTGCTCGGCACCGCCCACTTTCGGATACTTCAAATTCATACGCTTCAACGCATCCACCACAGCGTGCGAGACCACCAATCGTGTGAACCACTTGTTATCCGCCGGCACAACGTACCAGGGCGCGTGCTCACTCGCCGTGTGCCGGATCATATCCTCATACGCTTCCTGGTATGCGTCCCAGAATTGGCGTTCCTTCACATCGGACGCAGAAAACTTCCAGTTCTTGTCCGGCGTGTCGAGCCGTTCCATGAACCGGCGCTTCTGCTCTTTCCTGGAAAGATGCAGGAAAAACTTAACCACCGCAATGCCGTTCCGTGTAAGGTAGCGCTCGAAGTTATTGATATCTTCAAAGCGCTCCTGCCACATGTGTTTCGTGACCAGCGGCTTCGGCAGTTTCTGGCTTTCGAGAAGCTGGGGGTGGATGCGCACCACCAGCACCTCCTCGTAATACGACCGGTTGAAGATGCCGATCCGCCCTCGCCCCGGCACGCATTTCATGCAGCGCCACAGATAGCCGTGGTCCAGTTCCTCGGCCGAGGGCGCCTTGAATGACGACACTTGCACGCCCTGCGGATTCACGCCCGACATGACGTGCTTGATCGTTCCGTCTTTCCCGGCCGCGTCCATGGCCTGAAAAATCAACAGCAGGCCCCAGCGGTCCTGCGCCGCGAGAATGTCCTGCAGGCGGCTCAATTCCTTGACGCCGTCCGCGAGCAGTTCCTTCGCCTGCGGTTTCAGTTCCGACCCCAGTCCGTGCGTGTCCGCGGGATCGTGATCCTTGAGGTTAAAGTGTTTCCCGTGTTCGATGCGGTAGCGCTTGAGCAGCTTGTCGATTTTCATAGTGTCACTCGTTGAGGCAACTAAAAGAAATCGGGCGATCGGGTCATTGGGCGATCTGGGTTCCGATTTTAGGTGACCCGACGATCGGATGGCCCGATGGTTGAGTTCAGAGCGGATCGCGGACTCGAATCTCAGGCGGCTCGCCGAGGTCCATGAACCGCGCATCGCGCGCTTCGTTGCGCACCGAACTCAGCGCCACGGTAACTTCCCGCATGTAATGCAAGGTTCCCGCCAGCAAGCAAATCAGCGCCAGAACAAAAACGACAACCGCCGCCACCGCGGCCTCTTTCCAATAAAGGCCGAACCCCAGCAGCAGACAAGAGGAGATCGTCCCAGCGAGAGAAATCAGGACTAGAAGAAAACAGCGCCGGATCATTTCCGCGCGCTGCTCGATGGCGTTGATCTGCGCCGTGTAGGCCTCGGCTTCTTGCACCCGGTCATTCTTGGCGGCGTCATGCTTAGCGTGCACATACTGCCGCAACCGGCTGACCATGCCCATAAGCCGGACGTTGATCGACAGGATCAGCAGGCTGGTGGCGGAAACAAAGATCGCCGGAGCAAGGAATGCTTGAAACAGGCGAGCGATATCGTTCATGAAGCCTTCCGAAGCAGGAGCGCGTTCTCCTATCCCGGATTCTAACGCAATACTCGGCTGCGGCGGACTTAGAGGCATCACGAGCACAGATCAAAGAGTCGCGGACATTTTCTATGCTAGACTCCCCTTTTATAGTGAACCGGGTGTTGCGGAATGGACTATGGCGCGAAACGAAAATGGATTCCTTGCCCCAAAACATTCCGAGTGCCGGTTCCTCTTCCACAACGCAGACGCAGGAACTCGACAGCGCGGCTTGAATGGAACCGTCCAATGACCGTTCGCCAACCGACGCTCCTATTGATCGCCACGGCCATGGTCGCCGCAGCCATGCTCACCGCAGTGGTCGCGTGCGGCGATCCCAAATACCAGCCTCCCGCGATTGTGGTTACGTTCAGCACCGAATTTCCGCCTCCCACTGCGCTGCAGACCGGCGCCACGGCAGGCATCGCCGCTGTCGTAGCCAACGACCCCGCCAACGCCGGCGTGAATTTCACGTGCGTCCCCACCGAACAGTGCGGCACGTTTAGCCCAAACCCCATCGCCAGCAATGTTCCAAGCACCTACCAGGCACCTGCCACGGTTCCGACCGGCGGTACTGTGACCGTGACTGCAACTTCAGTAACCGATACGACCAAGTCTGTCTCGGCCACGATCGCCATTGACTGACTGCAACACCTTGCCAGGCACGCCTTCCCGCGGCGGGGCCGGTTGTGTTCCCATTCGTACTGGCAAAACTGTGCAAAGCGGTGCACACGACGAAAGCCAGGCTCTGGAAAACCGTTACACTTTCGGGGTTCCAGGGCATAATTCGCCCCAAAAAAGCCTTCTTTGAATTCATTGTGAAAATCGACCGGTTGGAGAGCGGCTTGCCACTAATAAGGAGAGCAGTCTAAGGCGAAAGGAGTCTTCATACCGTGCGAAACTTGGGCCCCGTCGTTCTGCTAGTCCTGATCCTGGCTACGAATTCCTTTGCAGCACCTGCCGTCGTACAATCCTCGGTCATTCCGGAACCCGGCCTTCTCGCATTACTCGGAGGCGGCCTGGTTGGCTTGGCCACCTTGATTCGGCGTCACCTGGGCAATTGAATTCAATCTCGCCGAGAGCCCCCTCGGCACTCCCTGCTTATCTTCCGCCTCCGCGCTGCTAACGGCGTCGGTCACTCCCTCGAAGGTTTCCGGCTGGCAACGAGCTCCAGAAAATATTTGTGAACGCGCCGGTCGTCGCTCAGTTCCGGATGGAACGTCGCTGCCAGCGTCTTGCCCTTGCGCACCAGTACTGGATCTTTGCCTTCCGTCGCGATTACTTCCACACCCTCGCCGACGCGCTCGATCTTCGGAGCGCGGATGAACACCATCTCGATCGGATCGTTAAGAAATCTCCCTTCGCGGATGGAGCTGTCGATCTGGCGACCGTAGGCATTGCGGCGCACGGTGATGTCGAGCACGCCCAAGCCGGACTGCTTCGGGTTCTCTACTTCTGTGGCCAAGAGGATGCATCCCGCGCACGTGCCGAAGGTTGGTTTCGCTCGCACGAAATCCTTCAGCTTCGCGAAGCCGTCTTTACCGAGCAGCTTGAGAAATGTCCCCGACTCGCCGCCGGGAATCACCAAGCCGTCGATTTCATTCAATTGCTGGGGCTTTTTGATGAGCACAACTTCCGCGCCCAGTTCTTCGAGCCGACGGCGATGCGCATCGAAATCGCCTTGGAGGGCTAGAACTCCTATTTTCATGGTCGTCGTGGGGGTCTGGTCGTTGGTCAGCGGTCATTGGTCGTTAGTCGTTGGCCAACAACTGTATGAGCTCGTCTGGGGTACCCCCCCTCCCCCTATTTTACTAAAGTCTTGATAATAAATACTTTAGCTGATGCCACCTCTCGCAAAGTATTCATTTTAAATACTTTAGAGGCAAAGTCTTCAATACATGAGACTTATGCCCTGCATTCCGAAACCCCGATTCTAAGTTTGCCGTAATTCAAGGATCAAACACGTGACGGCTTATGTCAATTGAAATGCAGTGAGCTGTCGCGGGGAGAAAGGCTAGACGCGCTCTTCCCAATAGCGGGGTCGGCGGTGGCCATGAGCGATGGCGAGGATTTGAATTGTCATTAACTTTTCCCGATAGATGACGGCGTAAGGAAAACGCGCGAGAACAAACTTCCTTGTGCCGAGTTCTCCTGAAGGCCAGCGCGCAGGAGTGGCGGCGATCAGCTCGATGGCGCGGTCGATTTCAGCGACAAATCCGTCAGCGGCACTTTTGCTTCGCTCAAGGTACCAACGCAGGGCAGACTCCAATTCAGCGAGAGCGTCATCGTGGATTTCAATCGGCTTAACTGCCATTGAGGAGAGCGGATATTTGCCGGCGCGCCTCCGCCCACGGGACAGGCTTTGATTTACCAGAATCCAGTTCCTCGATGCGGCGGGCGATTTCGCGACCCCACTCTTCTTCGGCGGACGCGTCAACGGTACCGTCAATGCTTTCCAGCAGCGAACCGGCCAAGGCGACGCGCGCCTCCGGCGGCAACGCCAGCGCCTTCTTGAGAAGCTCGGAAACATCGGGAGTCATGGGTGTATTTTAGCACCGGAAAACACGAATGGCCCCGCGGTGGCGGGACCATTGAGAAAAACCGTAGTGTAAGGCACTCTGTCAAACTCAGTATCGGCGAACGGCACGCTAGAATCAAGTTACTTGAGGAGATATCTCTGCCTTCTCTCCTCAAATGGCGGCGGAGGGCTTTATTTCGAGGGCGTATTTAGCCACGTTGACGATGGCCCTTCAGACGCTTGGCCCGGTACTGCTCGTAGGGAATGCCTTCTTCCCTGCGGCGCGATTCGGAAACCAAGCCATCCCAGAAGTCCTCCCAAATGGCGCGGTGCTTCTTGAGGTCGATCAGCACCGCCGTCCTGCGGCCTTTCTCGTCGGCTACGAACTGGATTCCGGTCATGCTTCTGCCTCCCTCTGCCAGAATATCACTCGGCCGCCGTACCGCGCCCCGGCGCTGCGGTCAAGGGTCTCCGCGTGCGACCGCCCGGAAATAGTCGGACAGCATGGAAGAGAGAACAGATGGGAATCGTGGTGGGATAGGAAGTCAAAAATCCCCGCCCTGTGTCTGCAAAGAACGCAGACACAAGGACGGGGCACCCTCGGAGTTAAGATAGGGGAAGGAATGGCCAGCCCCGGAGTACAAGGAGTCTCTCGTGGAGTATCTAAGTATATTGAACCCGCCGATCACCGACATCCTTAACGACCCTCGCGTCACGTCCGCGGCGTTGTTGAAGATGATTGATGAACAACAGCGAACTGTTACACAACACCTGACGGGCTTGTCAGCCCAGATGACAAGCGGGGACGTGACTCCATTCGACATGATGATGTTTGCCTGCGTCCAACACCATTTGCATGTGACGACCCTCAATACGAAATTGACGGCGCGATCAGTGGACCTGGCATATGGGACGCTTCAACTTAGCCACGCGCTGGAAAGACTGACAAAGTGGCTTATTGGGTTGACCATTGTTTTGGGTGTCTTCACTCTTCCGTTGGCAACAGACATAATTTTGAAGTGGCTAAAGTGAGGGGAAAAAAGGTAGGAGAGACAGGGGTGAAAATTAACGGTTGGCAACGAATCGGAATCATCGCCTCGGTGATCTGGGTTGTTGGCGCGGGTTTGTACACCCTCAGGCGGTTGTCTGACGAAGATATTAAGACGGCAGGGTTCTTCTATCGTCAATGCGCTTCAATCCGGGATGAAACCGAACGAGCCCATCGTGATGAATGCGCGAAAAAAGGCGAAAAAGCATTCATGATAGATATGACAAGGGTCTTCAATGAGTGCATGGTCCCATATGATAAGGAGTTCGAACAGCTAGACGATAAATGTACAAAGGAAAGCCAAGACTACGCCATCCGTGCGATTCCGCGGGAACGACTCGGGGCAGCTGTTGTCGCGTTCGGCCCCGTGCCGGTTGCGTGGGGCGGCGCGTATTTGGCTCTGTTTCTCTTTCGCTGGGTTCGTAAGGAATGGAATTGAATCGGCCCGCCAAGGTCATGGGTGCTTCACGCCGGGGTGCCCCTCGGGAGTTGAGATGAGTAATAAGGGTGGGCCAAGCCAGTAGGATTGGGGAAGAAGGGAGGCGAAAGTGTCCAAGCCGTCCATTGATCAAATTCTGACCAACCTGATCAACGAAGTGCTACTTGGACGCGCGTACCTCACTATCGCCAATGGCTTGAAGGACGCGGACCCCGTCGTTCTCAAATCCTCACCCACGTTCTTCGGCCTGACGATCGAAGCGAGCCTGCAGATGTCGCAAATGTATGCAGCGAAACTGTATGACCAAACAAAGGGAGCCGTCACGGTCGAGTCACTACTTGATAGAGCCAAATTGGCAGCGGCAACTTTCAAGAATGGAACACCCGATGATGTGTCGTTAGTTGTGGAGAATGCTACCACCCGCATCGCCGGACTTCAGGACATCCTGAGGTCAATACAGAAACGGAGACATGAGGCGCTTGCCCATTTGGATCCAAGAACCGTGATTGATCCAGTGGGTCTTGCGACCCGCGCCAAGCTTACGATTTCAGACCTCCGCAAAGTGTTCGATGAGACCAGCGCAGTTCTCAACAACGTCATGCGTCTCTGGCAAGATACCTATGCTCACATGGAGTTCATTGGAAGCGACGATTACAAGACTTCCCTGGATTTGATTGCAGATGCAAAGCACGCGCAAGTGGATAAGTGGGAAAAACAATTTCCGGATAAGCCTTGCGATTTCCCGCGCCCACGAACGCCTCGCCGGCCTTGGTGAGCAGCGGGGAGGGGACTGGCCCACTACCAGCCCCGCGTTTGCAGCATTTGGGATTCGTCGAGCGTAGACACGGCCAGGCCTTTCATGGCGCCCGCTAAATCTTCGCTGACTTCTAGCAAGACTTTCGGGTCTTTGAAGTGCGCTGCGGCTTGCACTATTGCTTTCGCGCGCTTCTCGGCTTCGGCTGGGTCGGCGAATTCGGTTGAGTTCTTCATGAAGATGCCGGAGCCTACGAAGACCGCTTCCGCTCCTAGTTGCATTACTAGCGAGGCATCGGCTGGAGTCGCGATTCCTCCGGCGGAGAAATTCGGCACGGGCAGCTTGCCGTCTCGCGCTACCATCTTTACCAGTTCGTAGGGCGCTCCGTGCTCTTTGGCTTTTGCGTAGAGTTCTTCTTCTCCGAGCACGGTTAGAATCTTCATCTCTTGCACGATTTGACGAATGTGGCGGACGGCGTGGACTACGTCTCCGGTGCCAGCTTCACCCTTGGTGCGAATCATGGCTGCGCCTTCGGCTATGCGCCTTAAGGCTTCGCCGAGGTTGCGCGCGCCGCACACGAATGGAACCGTGAAGGCATGCTTATCCACATGATGGGCTTCGTCGGCGGGCGTGAGCACTTCGGACTCGTCAATGTAATCGACGCCCAACTCCTGCAATATTTGCGCCTCCGCGAAATGACCTATGCGGCACTTGGCCATGACCGGGATCGAGACGGCGGCCATGATTTCGCGAATGATTTTCGGCGAGGCCATGCGCGCCACTCCGCCTTCGGCGCGAATCTGCGCCGGAACGCGCTCCAAGGCCATCACGGCGACCGCCCCGGCCCGCTCGGCGATCTCCGCCTGTTTCGCGGTGGTGACGTCCATGATCACGCCGCCCTTGAGCATTTCGGCGAGGCCGGTCTTCAGGCGAAGGTTGGTGCTGTCGTGCCCGTTGTTTTGCGACATGGGATTACTCTCTTCCGATTCGTGAAGGATAGCGATGAAATCGCCGGCGCGCCGGAGCGCAACCAAGAAGGACGCGCTGGAACCTCTGCGCTTCCTGCTCCTGCACTCATTTTACAGCCGGTGAGCGATTCACGGCACCCCGGTCAAGAGCGGGTGGCGACAGCCGCCCCTTCGGCAAGCTCAGGGCAGGCTCTCGGCTGTCCTGGCGAGCGCAGTTCGCCTTGGGTCCCGCTGGTCCATTCTTGCGCGCAAAGAGTGGCTGCGGTCGAGCCGAAAGGAAGCGCGGCGGGGAGTGGAAGAGCTGGCGCGGCTGCATGATCGACCGAATTGAGCATCCTCTCAGTCTCCGGCGTCGGTGTCCGCTGGACGTGCGTTCCAGATATTCCGCAGCACTTTCCACGCGCCGCCCGCTTCCCGGCGAAGAACGTGCAGACCCTTGCCGTATCCCACGGCGGTCTTGCCACCCAACGTCGGAGTGACTTTCATCGTGTAAACGTACTCGTGAAGCGCCAGATCGCCGGCAACAATGGTCTCTCCGTGTTCGAACCTCGGCCATTCGACGCGGTTGCCGTTGACGAACTCCCGCAACCACTGTCGCAGTTCCTCGCCCTGTTTCGTCAGCGTGTTAGGGGGCATAAACACTGCGTCTTCACTCAGAATGGCCAAGTACTCGTTCATGTCTCCGGACCGCATCGCGGCCGCTTCCTGTTCGCTCACTGCAATCACCTTCTGTATCTCCGAGCCTGCATCTGTCATGATTGTGTCCCCTTGGCTTTCATCGTTCCACGAACCTTCCGAACATCTTCTGCGGATTGATCGCGATGAACAAACCCCGGCTGCTTGCCAACACTTCGCCTTTTTCGTTCAGGATCTCGGCCATGTTGATGTGCTTCCGGCCTTTCACCTTGACCTCGCGGGATTCCACGCGCAGTGGCTGCCGCAGCGGCACCGGCTTCAGGTAGTTCACGGTAATCTCGGACGTCAGGGCCACCACGTGACGCAGTTTGTTCACCTTGCCCATGGCTTCGTCGAGGATGGTCGCGATAATGCCGCCGTGGCAGTGTCCGGGCGGCCCGGTGTAACGCTTGCCCAAGCGGAAGCGGCAGACAAAACAGTCGCGCTCCTCGTCGTAGGTGAAGCGCAGCCGCATGCCGTCAGGGTTGTTGGGGCCGCAGACGAAGCAGTAGTTCTTCTGCAGTTGTACGTAGCGGGTGTCGTGCCCAGCTTCGTGCTTCTTCGCAGCCATCGAAAGATTCTATCGCGAGCGCCGAGGAAAGAAAGGCCTGTCATCCCGAGCGAAGGATCTCCGCATTCCGTCGCTGCGAGCAAATACAGAGGTCCTTCGCTGCGCTCAGGATGACAGCGTAGATTTGTGTCACTACCTTGTCAGAGCACGAGCTAGTCGTAGTACTCCAGCCCCAAATGCGTAATCAGCTCTTCGCCCTTCAGATGGCGCAGAGTGTTCTTCAGCTTCATTAGTTGGATGAAGAGATCGTGCTCGGGATATAGTCCCGGCGCGGTCATCGGCGACTTGAAGTAGAAGCTTAGCCATTCCTGAATGCCCAGGCGGCGCAGCTCCGGCGTGCGCTGCGCTAGATCCAGGAAGAGCACAAGATCGAGCACTATCGGCGCGGCTAGAATCGAGTCGCGGCAGAGGAAGTCGACTTTGATCTGCATGGGATAGCCGAGCCATCCGAAGATATCGATGTTGTCCCAGCCTTCTTTGTTATCGCCGCGCGGCGGGTAATAGTTGATGCGAACTTTGTGGAAAATATTGCCGTAGAGCTCGGGATACAGTGCCGGCTGCAAAATGTGCTCGAGCGCGCCGAGCTTCGATTCTTCCTTGGTCTTGAAGGAGCCGGGATCGTCGAGCACTTCGCCGTCCCGGTTGCCGAGGATGTTGGTCGAATACCATCCGCTCAGCCCGAGCAGCCGCGCCTTGAAGGCGGGGGCCAGCACAGTCTTCAGCAGAGTCTGGCCAGTTTTGAAATCCTTGCCGCAGATGGGCAGTTCGCGCTCGCGCGCGAGTTCGAACATCGCCGGTATGTCCACGGTCAGGTTCGGCGCGCCGTTGGCGAAGGGCACGCCCTCCATGAGCGAGGCATAGGCATACACCATCGAGGGAGCGATGTTTGCGTCGTTCTCTTGCATCCCTTTTTCGAGCGCCTGCACGCTCTGGTGAGCGGCGCTTGGCTCAATGAAGGTCTCGGTCGAAGCGCACCAGATGGTGATCAGGCGGCTGACGCCACTCGACTTCCTGAAGTCGCGGATGTCTTGCCGCAGTTGCTCGGCCAGGTCGAGCTTGTTCTTTCCCGTTTTCACGTTCGGCCCGTCGATCTTCTTGACGTAGTTGCGATCGAAGACCGCCTTCATCGGCTGGATGGCGCTGAGCCGCCCCTTCACTTTGTCGAGCAGGTCGCGTTCCAACACGCCGGCATTGCGGGCGGCGGCGTACATGTTGTCTTCGAAAATGTCCCAGCCGGTGAACACCAAATCATTGAGCCCGGCGAGAGGAAGGAATTCCTTGATCTTCGGCGAGCGGCCATCGGTGCGCTTGCCCAGACGGATGGTTCCCATCTGTGTGAGCGAGCCGATAGGCTGCGCGATTCCTTTGCGCACCGCTTCGACGCCGGCGACAAACGTCGTAGCCACCGCGCCCATGCCCGGGATCATCACGCCCAGCTTGCCCTTGGCCGGCTCGATCGCGTGGCCGTGCCCGGCACCGCTGTGTGCTTTGCTGGAGGACTTAACCTCGACTGTCGCCTTATTCACTTCCTTTGTGGGGGACTTTTTCAGCTTCGCCATATTGTGGCTGCTTCCTTGTAGGAACTGTGGGATGTATGCAAACCAACTATGTTCTCGTATCCGGTGAGCTTTTTGCAAACGCGCGCGCCTGAATCCGCAGGAAAAGCACTTTAGTGGCGTCTACAGAGCATCGGTTGGCGTTCGCGCCGATCGGTTCTGGCCGATTGATGCTCATGAACATCGAGCCGGCCCTGGGCGGGGCCGGTCGAATGGTTGGTGGGACGATCCGATCACTGCCTTGTGGCTCACTGCACGGCAAAGATCAGGTCGTCGTGATCGTTGTAGGAGCCTGTGGTGCACGAGGACGCACTTCCCTGATAGCGGAATTGCGCACGAACCGCCTGCAGGCTGCCGGTGGGAAGCGTGAACGTGGCCGACAAGCTTTGCGCGCCAGCTTTTGTGGGCTTGATCGTCTTGATGAAAACCCACGAGGGGCTGGTGACGCTGGCCGTGTAGTAAAGGTCGAGCGCGTCAGAAGTGTAGCCGCTCCAGGCCCAAACGGTTGCGGTGACGGTTGCCGTGGTGCCGTGCGTTAGCGCGCCTCCGCTGGTGGAAGCGACCACGATGCGGTCGTTGGACTCGTCGGAGTGGAAGGTTCCGGCGGTGCCATCGGCGCAGGAATTGTTGATGGTGTTCGGTTGATTGGGTTCCGCGCCGCCCGACATATGATCGCGTCCCAGCAGCAGCGACGGACCCGAGTCACACGATGAACCAACGGTCGTGCATGCGGGAGCCTTGTAGGTGGAGTTGTAGGTGGCCGTCTGCGCTGACGAGGGCGAATTCACCGTTAAGGCGATGGTCGTGCTGTGGCTGAGCGAGCCGGAAGTTCCGGTCACGGTTACGGTCGCGGTGCCGGTGGTCGCCGTGGCGGAAGCGGTTAGCGTGAGGGTTGAGTTCGCGCTGCCATTCGCCGGTGGAGTCACCGGGTTGGGCGAGAATCCCGCAGTCACGCCGCTGGGCAAGCCGGAAGCGCTCAGCGTGGTCGCAGAATTGAAACTGTTCTGACTGGTGATAGTGATCGTGCTGGTTCCGTTGCTGCCCTGGGTTATGGTCACGGAAGCGGGCGAGGCGCTGATGGTAAAGTTCGGCGTCCCACTCGGATTTACCGTGAGGGCAAGAGTTGTCGATGCTTGCAGGCTGCCGGAAGTGCCCGTAATGGTCACCGTCGCCGTTCCGGTAGCGGCCGAGGCGCTCGCGGTCAGGGTTAACGTACTGGTTGAAGTTGTGGGGTTGGGACTGAAATTCGCCGTGACGCCGCTCGGCAGACCGGACGCGGCAAGGGTTACGCTGCCGGTGAATCCGCCAACATCGGTTACGGTGATGGTGCTGGTACCGTTGCCGCCTTGGGTAATCGTCAGGCTGCTCGGCGAATCGGAGAGGGTGAAGCTTCCGCTCGAAGAGGGAGCCAGAAGGTTGATCAGGCCGGTCGTTTTCGGACTGCCCCAGCCGGTCACGAGATCATAGCCAGCGACGGCCGAGTAGCTACCGGACGTGCCGCTGGTGATGTCGTGGAAAAGGTTGGCGTAGGTCGTTCCCCCAGCAGCAGCTTGCGGGTAAATGGTCGGGTTAATGAAACCGATCGTCTCACCGTTGGCTGCCGCCTGCTGATTGGCGAGAGCCAGATAGCCGGCCCACATGGGAGCGGCAAAGCTGGTGCCGCCCAATCCCGTGCCACAACCTTCCTGGTCGGAACAGTAGTAGAAGTCAAAGTTCGCTTCGGCGGAGACGTCCGGGCCGTTGCGTAAGGTCGTTGACCCCTTGTTGGAGGAGTTGATTACGCCCGATATCTGCTGCCACGAGGGAATCGGGATGGAATCCGGCGAGATGCCGCCGCCGCTATCGGCCCAGGCGGTTTCCGAACTCCAGGGACCACCCGCACCGGAGGTTGTCAAATCCGTGCCGCCGACGCCGACCACATTCGCATCGTCCGCTGGCCAGGCCTCATTCGACGAAGACCAGGTGGAACTATCGCCAGACGCGACAAAGAAGTTCTGGCCTTGCGACGCCATCTGCTCGAAGTACGGGTCAAGAGTGCTCTTGTCCGCCGGCGTCCAGCCCCACGAACAGCTGATTTGCTTGCTCAACGGAGCGGCCGTATTCGTCACCATCGCGCTTATACAGGCGCTATCGCTAAAATTTCCAGTTCCATTGGCTTTGACGTCACCACACACATACATATAGAGCATGGTGGAGCCTGGGGCAAAGCCCATCGCCTGCGTCATGTCGATGGTCTGCTCCGTATCGTCACACGCGCTGCTGCCCCCGTTGCCATAGACGCAGGTCGTAGCGTACCCGCCCGTGGAAACGAGAGTGGGAGTGTACGGTTCTGTTTGTCCAACGTTGCTGTAATACGTAGTCAGGTCGGCTAAATCGGTGCCTGCGAGTTCAAACAGGCCGACGTTCTGGCCGGAGCCGGTGAGGGCTGTTCCCTGGTAATAGGCCGCGCGCATGTCGCTGCCCAAAAAGGAGCCTCCAGGGCCGGAGCCGGTGGTATTCGAGTGTACTTTCCTGGGATCAATCCCAAGGGCCTTGGCGTAGTCGCTCTTCTTCATGTACAGCGGATGCGGTTTGGAATTGTTGTCCAATCCAGTGATGTGCCAGAGCGGGTACGGCAAGTTCACGGTGGGTTCGCGGTCGGGCGAGTAGAAGGTGCGATCCTCGGTGGGATCCTTATAGACTCCCAGGATCAGATGGAAGGCCTTCTCGATGTTCGCCACTGTGCCGGTGAGCCATAGGTCCCTGCTGTCGCGGGTTCCGCCGACAATTTCAAAGCCGCTCGCTTTGGCGAATGCAACCAAGGCGTCCCAATCTTCCTGGCTGGGGCCAAACCGTTCGGTAACCTCCTGCGGCGTGAGGAACTGATGGTAGAAGGGGCTGGCAGGGTCGTATTGCTGGCGCAGGAAACTCTGCAACCCTGCGCGATCGCGCAGCGGCAGAACAATGTCGAAGTGCATGGACTGGGCCGCCGGGAGCCTCCCGACAAGCTGCGCCTGCCCATCGGCAACCGTTTCGCGCACATGACGCGTCAACACGGACTGCGCCTGTCCGGGAATAGTGAACAACAACAGCATGGCCGCGCAAACAAGAGCGGCCAGTCCTCGGAGAGAGCTTTTGCTTCTTGTCATTTGTTTTCTCCTCAAGTTTTTCAGATTTCACGACTTGGGCTCTTGGACTTACCCCATTTTCGATCCAGCCTGGCCCACCCAAGAGTTTGGGTATCTTAACCTAGATCGATTGTGTTGTTTGGAATACTTTGGGTTGTTTGGATTTTGTAAATGCCGTTTTGGGAGCGCTCTTTTGACGATGCCGGGAGGACGCGAAGACCTCCCAACCGATGGAAACTCCGCTGCGGCAGAGGAATCTCGGGCGAGCCCTCCGCCAGCAGCTTTCCTGGTCCAGCAACTACTTTCCGTCCAAGTCCACGTTCTTGATCGGCAAGTCCCAATGTCCATCCAGGATTTCAAACCGCCGCTGCTCTTCCCTTGCATACGTGGCCTGGTCGGGCCAGAGCTGCTTTTTCAGCGCGTCTTCGTCGAACGGCTCATTCGCGGCCGCCGAGTTTTTGAACACGATGGTCACGCGATAGTCCCAGCGCCCGTCTTCGGTGGTGTGGTAGCGCGGCTGGTCCATCCAGACCTTGAGGATGCGGCCCATCTCCACCTGCTTTTTCAGGAGCGGATAGTGGTTTTTCTTGAATAGTTGAAGGAACTCATCGGCATGTCCCCACTTGGTTTTGTAGTAGTACTCGATGACGAAAGGTTTGCCGGTTTCGGGCGCGGATTGGGCCGGGAGCGAGATCGGGAACAAGGTCAGGAACAGAAGAAGGAAACTCAATTTCATCGATAGCCTCCGCAGGGAAATATTGTCGCATGGAAGAAGAACCAGCGCCTTATTGCGTCCAGGGAAAGGAAATAGCCTTTTCGCCACGGAGGCACAGAGACACGGAGAAAAATCCGTCTTTTGCTTTTTCTTGGAATTTCTCCGCGCCTCCGTCCCTCCGTGGTGAAGTGTTCTTCTTGCGGCGTACAAACAGGCTGGGATCGGAGACTTGCCCATTACGCTCCAATGCTAAAATTGATTGTGCCTGCCAATTGTCTTCGCCTCATTGCCATCGATATTGACGGCACCCTGCTCAACCCGGAATTCAAGATTTCCGAAACCGATCTCGCAACTCTCCGGCGCGTGCACGCCGAAGGCATCGAGATCATCCTGGTCACCGGACGCCGCCACAACTTTGCCCTGCCCATCGCTCAACAACTGGGATTCGATCTCTGGCTGATCAGTTCGAATGGCGCCATCACCCGGTCGCTTGCCGGAGAAACTTTCCACCGCGACCTGCTGCCCGAGGGGACCTGCCGCGAACTCGTCGGCGTGATGCAAGAATTTCGCGGCCAGACCGTTCTAACTTTTGACAGCAACGGTCCGGGCACAATCGTGATCGAGCGTCTGGACAAGCTCGAAGGCAGCATCCAGCGCTGGCTGGAGAAGAACATGCAGTACATCCAGTTCGTGGTTCCGATCGAGAGGGCGCTCACCACCGATCCGGTGCAGGCCATGTTCTGCGGCCCGATCGCCGACATGCATCGCGCATTGCAAGTCCTCGGAAGCTGCGGCCTGCCCATCACCGTTTTGCGCACGGAGTACCCGGGCCGCGATCTTTCGATTGTCGACGTGCTCAATGCCGGCTGTTCCAAGGGACACGCGCTCGAGCGCTGGGCGAATTACCGGCGCATTACCCGCGAACAGGTCATGGCCATTGGTGATAACTATAACGACATTGAAATGCTGGCCTTCGCCGGCCGCCCATTTATCATGGGGAATGCATCGGAAGAGTTGCGCTCGCGCGGCTGGAAGCTTACCCGCTCGAACGCTGAAAGCGGAGTAGCCGCGGCGATCGAGCACGTGCTAAGTGGAACCGCGCTCGAACCGGTAGTCGTTGACCAGATTCGCGGACCGGAGACTGGCGAACCAACGACTGGCGGACCACTGATCGTGAGCAGCTTGTGATGATTCGAAGAAGACCATCAGCGGCGGAGTGTACCGCGACAATCGCGGCAAGAGCGGCTGCGGATAAGTTCATTCGCGAGCAGCGCCTGCACCCTCAGCGGCTAAAGCCGAATTCAAAGCAATGCAATTACCGCAGCGCTAAAGCGCTGCGCCACCCAAAGGCAGATGCAACGCCGAGTTTTTCCGCAGCCTGGAAAGCCGCCGCGCTTCTCTGTGCCGTAGCCGTAGCTTTGCTCGCTCGTCCCGCATCAGCTGCCGAGTTGGCGATCCTCCGCAACGGCTTCAGGATCCGACACGAGCATCGCTTAGTGATGGGAACAACGACTCGCCTCTTTTTCTCTGCCGACGATTCCAGCTTCACAGACGTGCCCACCGCCGAGATCGCCGGCTACGAAAAGGATCTTCTATTGCCGGTGGCTGCGGAATCGCAAGCCTCGGTTTCCTCGCCGACGCAGCCCGCGAAGTCCGCGCCCGCTCTGAACGAGGTCGTAGACTCCGCCAGCGCCGCCTTCCATCTCGATCCGGACCTGGTGAACAGCGTCATTCACGCCGAAAGCGGATTCAACACGCGGGCCGTTTCTCCCAAAGGCGCCCGCGGACTCATGCAGTTGATGCCCTCGACCGCCAGCCAACTGGGGGTGAACGATGCCTTCGATCCCGAAGCCAATGTCACGGGGGGAAGCCGCTATCTGCGCGAACTTCTGGAGCGCTACAACTTCGATCTGGTCAAGGCGCTGGCCGCTTACAACGCGGGTCCGCTGCGGGTCGAGCAGTATCAAGGAGTGCCGCCATTTCGCGAGACCCGCGCCTACGTGGCCCGGATCGTCCACGAGTACAACACTAAGAAGATCGCGCAGGAAAAGATCGTCCGGGAAAAAGAAGCGAAGGAAAAACAGGTGTCCAGCAAAACTCCGAGCCACGCCCACCGCGCATCGAAGCCCGCCGCCATCGCTGCCGCCGCCGAATCTCCGCGTTGACCCTTGCTTGTTCCTCATTTACCTTCAAGTGGGGCTGAGCTCACCAGAGCTGGGCCTCTCTGCGAGTTTCGCACCGCATGAACAATAAAAAATACGCAGCGTACGCGATTGTTTTCGCCGTGCTGGCGGTGCTGGTCTATCTCCAGTTCCGGACCTGGCAGCACTTCGATTGGGCCCTGCTGTTTCGTCAATCGCATATCGCATGGCATCACATCGTGTATGGCGTGCTGTTCACATACTTCGCCTATGTGCTCCGCGCAGTTAGATGGAAGATCTTTCTGCAGCCGGTGCGCAGAGAAGCATCGGTTCTCGGACTGATACCGCCGACGGTTATCGGATTTACGGGACTCGCCCTGCTTGGGCGCCCCGGGGAGTTGATTCGGCCCTACCTTGTTGCAAAGCATCAGAATCTCAGTTTCGCTTCGCAAGTAGCCGTCTGGGCGGTAGAACGAATATTCGATTTCGGCGGCTTCGCGGTTCTACTTGTCTCAGCCATTTTCCTGCCGCTGTTCGATCTGCACACGTTCACCCAAAATGCCAACCCTGAAATCAGGCACTGGATTCATCTCACAGGATATTTCCTGATCGCGCTCGTGCTTGGCCTGCTATCTGCGGCTCTGTTGGTTTCACATCGTGGCGAGCGCATTGCCGGGTGGGTTGAGCGGCACTTCTCCCATCTTTCCGAAGGGATGAGGCATCGGATAGCGCATAAAATTCGGGAGTTCACCGTCGGGCTCAACACGATTCACGGGCCATCCGAATTCATCCAGCTGTCCGCCGTGTCGATAATGATGTGGGGCATCATCGCCTTGTCCTATGTGCAAGTAACCACCAGCTACGGCGCGGCAATGGAATCGCTACGCTCCACTAGGGTCCTGTTGCTTATGTTCTGCAGCATGCTGGGATCGCTGGTGCAACTGCCTGGAGTGGGGGGTGGATCGCAGCTCGCCACGATCAGCGCGATGGATCACGTTTTTGGCATTGTCCCCAAAGAGCTGACCGTGAGCTGCGGCATCATGTTATGGCTGGTGACCTTTGTCTCCGTCGTTCCTGTCGGATTGTTGCTGTCGCATCACGAGCGCCTGTCGCTGCGCAAGCTTTCGGCGGAGACGGAGAAGGCCGACGAAGACGCGACGGTAGAGGAGGTAACGTAAATGGGTCAGGTTCGCCAAACGCTGGATGCAATCAACCAAGCCTGGAGAGAACGGCGCTTTGATGCCTTGAAGGAGTTTTTCGACGAAAACATCGTGATGAGGGGACCGGGGCTGAAAGAGCTGGTTAGAGGCCGTCAGGCGTTCATCCAAAGCTACGAGCAGTTCATGGCACAGTCGAAAGTGATTGAGTACGCGGAATCAAACCACGCGGCCGACATCTGGGGCGACATCGCCGTAGCGACGTATGACTGGGCGATGACTTACGAACAAAAGGGTGAGACGAAGACTGAAAAGGGGCAGGACATGTTTGTCTTCAGGCGCAGCGGCTCAGGATGGGTGGCTGTGCTCCGGCTGATCCTTTTCTGATCTTCGCTTCAAAGCGCAAATCCCAGAAACCCGCGGGAGGTAAACTCGCCAGTTGAATTTGTTGTCCAAACCGCTGACCTTCGCGAGGCGACGGTGCAACTCAAGGCCAACCGCGCGGGTTACCGGTGGGCCATGCTTACCAAGGTGTAACGCAAGCGATATTCTGATAGACTCTCCGCTGAGGCCGGGGGCCGGTTCTGGACTCGGACAAGTTAAAAGAGGCGAATCTTGGTTTGAATAGGCGAATCTTGGAGGAGCTTCTCGAAAAACTCCGGGAATGAAAATTGGGGCGGCCGCTGGAATTAATCTGGCCGATAAGAAGTATACGATTCCAGGCGGTCCGCTTAGGGGTGAGCCATGGCATTGCACCCTGGGGAACGGAAGCGCCATTTGCCGGAAGCGCCAGTCGTGTGGGACCCGATCCGGCGGGACCTGAAAGAAAACGAAGACTGGTATCGCGATCTGGTCGAGCACAGCCAAGACCTGCTGTGCGTTCACGACCTGGAAGGCCGACTCCTGTCGGTCAATCCCGCTCCAGCGCGTCTGCTGGGTTACAGCGTAGAAGAAGCTTTGCGCATGCGGATACTGGATGTTATCGATCCGCAATTCCGCGAGCAGTGCGAGGCCTATCTGCGCGAAGTCGCGCGCACGGGGGAATCTCACGGCCTGTTGGCGGTGGTGACGAAAACGGGAGAACAGCGGATCTGGAAGTATCACAGCACGCTGCGAACCGAAGGAGTGGCGGCGCCGATCGTGCGCGGGATGGCGCACGACGTCACGGAACGAGTGCGGGCGGAGAAGGCGCTGCGGGCGACGAACGAGCAGATGCTGAAAACGGCGCAGGAGCGGGAGCGGGTGCTCCACGAACTGACGCTGTTCCGGACGCTGCTGGACCAGTCGAACGATGCCATTCAGGTAGTCGATCCGGAGACCCGACGTTTCCTGGATGTGAATGAGAGGGCGTGCATAGAGCTTGGGTACAGCCGGGACGAACTGTTGTCGATGACGGTTTTTGACATCGACCCGGACTATGACGAAAGTTCGCGCGCGCGGATGGAGCAACTGGTACGGGAGTCAGGATTCGCAACCATGGAAAGAGTCCACCGGCGGAAAGATGGAACGACGTTTCCGGTGGAAGTGAATTTGCGCAGGGTGCGATTGGACCGGGACTATTGCGTGGCCGTATCGCGCGACATCACGGAACGAGTGCGGGCAGAGAAGGCGCTGCGGGCGACGAACGAGCACCTGCTGAAAACGGCGCAGGAGCGGGAGCGGGTGCTCCACGAACTGACGCTGTTCCGGACGCTGCTGGACCAGTCGAACGATGCCATTGAGGTCATCGATCCGGAGACCATGCGCTTTCTCGATGTGAATGAGAGCGCATGCGCAGAGCTTGGATACAGCCGGGAAGAACTTTTGTCGATGACGGTCCTCGACATCAGCCCGGGCCTCGATAAGAGCGCGCTCGCGCGGGTCGGGCAGCAGTTGCGGGAGTCGGGATTCGTAATCATGGAAAAGGTTCGCCGGCGGAAAGATGGAACGACATTCCCGGTGGAAGTGAATTTGCGGGAGGTGCTGCTGGATCGGAAGTACGGGGTCGCCGTGGTGCGCGACATCACGGAGCGGAAGCGAGCGGATGAGGCGCTGCGGCAACGGGACGAAGCGCAAAAGCTGATCCTTGACCATCTTTCCGTGGGAGTTATCCTCTCATCCGGGAGTGAGCAGAAGGCCATCTATCACAATCCAAGATTTCTCGAACTCTTTGGATACTCCTTGGAGCAGTTCACGAATGTATCGGAGTGGTGGCCCTTGGCGTATCCCGATCCGGCATATCGAGAGTGGGTTTCAACGGAGTGGAACCGGCGAGTGTCCGAGGCGGCCAAGACCCAAGGCGAGATCGAACCCATGGAGGTCACGATCACATGCCACGATGGGACCAAGAAATACGTCCGCGTTACTGCCAAATTCATCGGCGGTCTCAACTTTGTTTCCTTCATCGACCTGACCGAGAGGAAGCGGGCGGAGGAGGCGTTGCGCGCGAGCAAAGAAGAGTTGCAAAATTCCCAAGCCAACCTCGCCGCCCTGTTCGAAAGCGCGACAGACCTGATTTGGTCCGTGGACAGTAAGTGCCGCCTGTTGGCCTTCAACGCCAAGTTAGCGGAGAACTTCCGCAAGAACCACGGCAAGGAGGTTTGCGTCGGCGACACGCCCCAGGATCTCCTGCCCCCGGACCGCGCCGCAAAATGGCCGCCTATGTACGATCGGGCTCTCGCCGAGGGGCCCTTTCATCAGGAATACAGCTTACCCGACGGGCGCATCTTGGAGATGCGTTTCAATCCCCTTCTGCGGGAAGGCGAGGCGGTGGGCGTATCCGTTTTTGCCAAGGACATTACCGAGCACAAGCGGGCGGAGAAAGCGTTGCGGGAAAGCGAACGGCGATTCCGGGCGGTTTACGAGAAATCCCCGGTGGGCATTGCGCTGGTGGACACGCAAACAAGGCGATTTCTGCAAGCCAATCCGAAGTTCTGCGCAATCGTCGGGCGAAGTGAGGAAGAACTGCTGCAACTCGACATGGTCAGCATTACCCACCCCGACGATGTAGAGATCAGCAACGAATATATGCGGGGGGTGATCCAGGAAAAACTGGTGAATTTCGGGCTGGAAAAAAGGTATCTTCGCCCGGATGGATCGGTGCGCTGGGGGAGGGTCCTGGTTGTGCCGATGTGGTGTGAAGAAGAAAAGCACCAAATCAGAATTACCCTGTTGCAAGACATCACCGAGCAGAAGCGGGCGACGGAGGCGCTGCAGGAAAGCGAGGAGCGCTATCGTTCGATCGTCTCGGCGATGGCGGAGGGTGTCCTGTTGCGGGACGCAGATGGGAGGATTCTGGCTTGCAACCGGAGTTTCGAGCCAATGCTGGGTGTGACCAGCGAGCAGATGGTGGGCACAACGGCGGCCGACTGGGAGCACAGGACCATTCGCGAGGATGGGTCGCCGTTCCCGGGCGAGGACCATCCTGCGATCGTGGCGTTGCGCACGGGGAGACCACAGTCCAATATCTGCATGGGTTTCCGCAGGCAAGACGAAGGCTTGACCTGGGTTTCGATCAATGCCCAGCCAATCTTCCGTAGCGGGGAGAGCAAGCCTCATGCGGTGGTGACCTCCTTTACGGATATCACCGAGCAGAAACGGGCGCAGGAGGCGATCGCCACGCTGGTGCAGGTGCGGGCCGACAGCAGCGGAAACTTTTTTACCTCGATGGCCATTCAGCTTGCCAAGTGCCTGGAGGCCGACTATACGTTTATCGGAGAACTCGTTGAAGGCGAAGAAGCTAAGCTGAGAACGCTTGGCGTCTGTGGCCAGGGCGCGATCGTGGAGAACTACACTTACGATCTGGCCCACAGTCCCTCCGAAACAGTTATTTTGCAAGGCGCCCGCTCGTATGTTTCCGGTGTGGCTGAGTTGTTCCCGAAAAACGAATGGCTCCAGCAAACGAAGATGGAGAGCTATACCGGGACGCCTTTGCGCGATTCGCAAGGGCGGGTGATTGGCGTCATGGTGGCGCTCTACAAGCGGCCGCTGGCGGATGCAAAATTTGCCGAAATGATTCTGCAACTATTTTCGACGCGAACGGCAGCGGAGATCGAACGCAAGCGCGCCGAGGAGGCCTTGCGGCAAAGCGAGGAACGGTTCCGGGTGGCGCTGAATACTTCTCCGACCGCGGTGTTCAACCAGGACCGGGATTTGCGCTACACCTGGATGTACAATCCGCAGCTTCCGCGGGCGGTGAGCGAATATCTGGGAAAGACATCGGACGAGATCTTCGACCCCGAGGACGCTGCGCGCATCACGGAAGTCCGGCGGCGGGTGCTGGAAACCGGGGTGGGATCGCGTCATGAGATGCAGTTCAGTTTCGGCGGCAAGAAGCGCTACTTCGATACGACGATCGAACCGGTTTTGGACGCGGCGGGCGCGGTAATTGGAATCACTGGCGCCACCACGGACGTCACCGAGCTCCGGGAAAAGACCGAAGCTCTGCGCGAAGCCAAGAAGAAGCTCACGGAAGAAAAGCTTTATCTGGAGCAGGAAATCAATACGGAGCTGGGGTTCGGGGACATCATTGGGCAGAGTAAGGCCCTGGAAGCCGTCATGGAGAATGTGGGCAAAGTGGCGGCCAGCAATGCCACCGTGCTGCTGCTGGGCGAAACGGGAACCGGGAAGGAGCTGGTGGCGCGGGCGATCCACTGGTTGAGCCTGCGCGCCGGCAATAGTTTCATCAAGTTAAATTGCGCCGCGATTCCCACCGGGCTGCTGGAAAGCGAGTTATTCGGGAATGAGAAGGGCGCGTTCACGGGAGCGGTGAGCAAGAAAATTGGTCGCATCGAACTGGCGGACAAGGGCACGCTTTTTCTCGACGAGATCGGGGAGATTTCACTGGCGCTGCAACCGAAGCTGCTGCGGGTTTTGCAGGATCAGGAGTTCGAACGGCTGGGCGGAACCCATACGTTGAAGGTGGACTTTCGCTTGATTGCGGCGACGAATCGCGATTTGGCTGATGCCGTGCGCCAGAACGAGTTCCGGAGCGATTTGTATTACCGGCTGAACGTGTTTCCGATCCGCGTACCACCGTTACGGGAACGGCGGGAGGACATCCGGTTGCTGGTGGAACATTTTGTGCAGAAGTTCGCCCGGCGGATGAACAAGTCGATCACCAGCGTTCCAATGAGAACCATGGACGCACTGATGGGGTGGGAGTGGCCGGGGAATGTGCGGGAGCTGGAAAATTTCATCGAGCGGTCGGTGATTCTGACTCAAGGTTCGGTGCTGGTGGCGCCGTTAAGCGAACTGGAGCCGATGGACACGGATGAGAACGCGGATGAAACTCTGGAGGCGACGGAACGGGAGCACATTCTGCGGGCTTTGCGCGAGAGCCACGGGCAGATTGGCGGGCCGCGAGGGGCAGCCATGCGGTTGGGATTGAAGCGGACAACGCTGCAATCGAAGCTGAAGCATTTTGGAATCAATCCGCGATCAAAACCGCCGCAGCCGTAGAGCGGATTCAACGTTGCTATACATCTCTCGCCCAAAACTCGGTTGACCCGGCCGCGACGACAGCCTACCATTACGCCTTCGCGGGCGATGCCTTCGACTTGGTTGAGCGCAGACCCGCAGCCACACGAGGCGGAATAAATTTGTTCCTTTCTTTGGGAAAATCGATCAGATGATCATGTTTACGATGCTGAAGAAGTTTGGAATTGGAACGGTGCGCAACCGGCTTTCGACTGCGATGCTGCTGGTTCTGCTGGCGGCTTCGACCGCGATATTCGCCGCGGCGGAGACGGCGGAAAAGACTGCGGCCGATCATGGCGTCGATCATTCCGTCGATCATTTTTATGAGCCGCTTCCGCAAGAGACGGGTACGGCGGGACTGAAGCTGATGCTGCGGCGATTGCAGACTACGGCGCGGCTGATGCAGGTCACGGCGCATCCCGATGACGAAGACGGTGGCATGCTGACGCTGGAGGCGCGCGGCAAAGGCGTCTCGACGTTGCTGATGACGCTGAACCGCGGCGAGGGCGGACAGAACAAGCTGGGCAGCAATCTGTTTGACGCGCTGGGCGTGTTGCGGACTCTGGAGTTGCTGGCGTCGGATCGCTATTACGGCGTGGAGCAGCGGTTTTCCCGCGTGGCGGATTTTGGATTTTCGAAAACTGCCGAGGAAACATTTCAGAAGTGGCAAGGGCACGACATCGCGCTGGCAGATATGGTGCGAGTAATTCGAACCTTTCGTCCGGACGTGCTGGTGGCGCGGTTTTCGGGGACGGAGCGCGATGGGCATGGACATCATCAGGCTTCGGCGATATTGACGAAGGAAGCGTTCCGTGCGGCGGGCGATCCGAAGCGGTTTCCGGAGCAGATTGCCGAGGGACTTGAGCCCTGGCAGCCGAAGAAGTTGTACATCGGCAATGTGTGCGGCTTCATGGCGATGACGTGCGATGCGGCGAACTACACGCTGCGGCTGAATACGGGCGTCGTCGATCCGGTGCTGGGAGCGTCATACATACAGTTTGCGATGCAGGGACTGCGCCATCAGCAGTCGCAGGGAGCGGCAAACTGGACGGTCGAGCCGGGAGACCGGTTCACATACTACAAGCTGGTGGATTCGGTGTTGGAGTCTCCAAGAGATAAGGATGGACACGAACAGAGTTTTTTTGACGGGATCGACACGACGCTGCCTGGGTTGGCGGCGCGGCTGGTTGAGGAAGAAAAGAAAGTGCCGTGGCTGCGGGGCGAACTGGAATCAATTGCTGCCGAAGTAAAGCATGCTGCCGACAAAAGCGAGTCGGATCCAAATAGCGCGGCTGATCCACTCGCGAAGGCGCTACAAGGCCTGGATTCGGTAACGGCTCATCTAAGCGAAAGCGGAGTTGCGGACGCTGCGAAAGAAAAGCTGCTCTCGATTCTCAGGGAAGAACGAGAGCAGGCACAGACTACTCTTAGCTTGGCGCTGGGCGTGTCCTTAAGAGCGAGCGTCACCGCATTCACGGATCCCGGAAAAGCAGTGCCGGAATTCAAAGATGCACTTACCCTTGTTTCTCCTACGCAAAAGTTCCAAGTGATCGCCAAGCTGCACAACGGGTCGAAGTATTGGTTGATCGTGGACAATGCCGACCTGGGCGAGTCTGGGGACTGGGTAAAGCAGGCCGATGCCGGTAAAATGACGATCGCTCCCGGCCAGAATTACTATGCCAACTTCGCGCTGAAAGTTCCAGCGAACGCTCCGGCCACTCGCCCGTATTGGCATCGCGACAACGCTGAAACCGAGGCACTCAACACCATTGATGAAGAGAGATACCAAACCCTCGCTCTGCCGCCACCGACCCTGCGGGTCGGTCTGCGGTACGAGACCGTCGAGCGGAATGGACATTCGCCGCTGCCAGATGTAATCAGGAACCGCGGAGCCAACAAGGCCAGCCCCACGGGAGAGATTTCCGCCACAGTGATGGTCCCGTTTGTGGACGATGAGGGCAAGGCGCAAAAAACTCCTCTCGCGGTTGCGCCTGCGTTCTCTCTGAATCTCGAACCCGGCGAACAGGTTTTTCCCGTCGAGGATGGGAAAGAGATAACTGTCAAAGTCGGCGTAAGTTCCAATCTCAGCGGAGTTCCAAATGGAATGCTGCGACTACAGCTTCCGGATGGGTGGACGTCCGAGCCGCGAGAATTGACGGTAAATCTCCCGAAGCGCGAAGACAAGCAGGATTTCGTTTTCAACCTTTTCCCCTCCAGTTTGAAGGAAGGAAGGACCGAGATTCGCGCCGTTCTTGAAGCGGGTGGCAAGAAATACAGCGAGGGTTACACGTTGGTCACGCGCGAGGACCTTGGCGCGGCTTACTATTACCAACCGGCGACGCAACATGTCAGCGTGGTAGATGTGAAGGTTCCGAAGGATCTGAAGGTCGGCTACGTCATGGGCGCGGGAGACGACATTCCTAACGTGCTGCGGCAGATCGGGATGGATTTGACTTTGATTCCGGCGGAGAAGCTTGGTTCGGAAGAATTGAGCCGGTATCAAACCATCGTGCTCGGGATTCGCGCTTACGATACGCAGAAGGATGTGATTGCTAACAACCAGCGGCTGCTCGATTTTGTGCAGGCGGGCGGGCGGCTGGTGGTGCAGTACAACACGCTCAACGCCGCGGCGGGCGATTTCAATTCGGGCAAGTTCACGCCCTATCCGGCAACGCTCGGGCGGGCGCGGGTTTCGGTGGAAGAGGCTCCGGTTGCGATTCTCGATCCGGCGAACCCGATCTTTCATTCTCCGAATGAAATTACCCAGAAAGATTTCGAGGGATGGGTGCAGGAGCGCGGGCTGTACTTCATGACCCAGTGGGACTCGAACTTTATGCCGCTGCTCGAATCTCACGATCCGGGAGAGAGCGAGCAGAAGGGCGGGTTGCTGGTGGCGCACTACGGCAAGGGGACGTATATCTATACGGGATATGCGTTCTTCCGACAACTGCCGGCGGGCGTGCCGGGAGCGGTGCGGTTGTTTGTGAATCTGGTGAGCGGTCGTTAGTCGTTGGTCGTTAGTCGTTGGTCGTTAGTCGATGGTCGTTAGTCGTTAGTCGTTGGTCGTTGGTCGTTCGCTATTCGCCGTTCGTTCACGGGACGGGGCTTGGGCGCGCTCCAAGAGCAGGTCCTTCGCTTTGCTCAGGATGACAACTTTAATTTGGATTACTAAGTTGCAAGTAATTGATAGGGACAATGCCCGCCAACGACTAACGACCATCGACCAACGACTTACTTCATGACAATTCTGATCGAAGGCAAATCCGACTCCAAGCCGCAGCTTGTCCGGGGCATTGGCCTCGGCTCGGCTACCGCGCTGAACATGATTGACATGATCGGCGTGGGACCGTTTATTACGATCCCGCTGATCGTGACGGTGATGGGCGGGCCGCAGGCCATGCTGGGATGGGTGCTGGGCGCGGTGCTTGCCATCTGCGATGGACTGGTATGGGCGGAACTGGGCGCGGCGATGCCGGGATCGGGCGGGTCTTACCGGTATCTCAAGGAGATTTACGGTCCGCAAAAGTTGGGGCGGCTGGTTTCCTTCCTTTTTATCTGGCAACTTTCGTTCAGCGCTCCGCTATCGATTGCCTCGGGAGCGGTGGGGCTGTCGCAGTATGCGGCTTTTTTCTGGCCGGGACTGGAGCGCGTGTGGTCGACACATGCGTGGAGCGCGCGTCTGCCCCTGGCTGGAACCCTGCAACTGACCTGGGTCGCGATGCCGGCGACGCTGGTTGCGATTGGCGTTTGCGTGCTCACGGCTTTCCTGCTTTACCGCCGGATCACTGCTATCTCGCGGCTTAGCAAGGTGCTTTGGGCCGGAGTGATGGGGACGATCGGATGGATCATTTTCGCGGGCCTCACTCATTTCAACGCGCATCGGGCATTCGATCTGCCTCCGGGCGCGTTCTCGTTTTCGCGCGGCTTCTTCTATGGACTGGGCGGCGCAATGCTGATCGCCGCCTACGACATCGGTGGATACTACAACGTGTGTTTTCTGGGCGACGAGGTTAAGGAGCCGGCGAAGAATATTCCGCGGGCGCTGTTCCTGTCCATTCTGGCAGTCGTGTGTCTCTATATATTGATGAATGTGAGCATTCTGGGCGTCATTCCGTGGCGGGAAATGACGCAGATGGGCGCGGCGAACAGCAGGCTGTACGTGGTCTCGACGCTGATGGAGAGAGTTTACGGACATGGAGCGGGGTCGGTCATCACGGTTCTGGTCATGTGGACGGCGTTCGCTTCGGTCTTTTCGCTGACGCTCGGTTATTCGCGTGTGCCCTACGCTGCGGCGCTGGACGGAAATTATTTTCGGGCGTTTGCGCGGGTGCATCCGGTGCACAAGATTCCGTATGTTTCAGTGCTGGCCCTGGCGGCGGTTGCGGCTCTGTTCTGCTTTCTGCGGCTGGCGGATTTGATTGCGGCGCTGGTCGTGATTCGGATTCTCTTGCAGTATCTGGTGCAGGCGGTGGGCGTGATCGTGCTGCGCATACGGCGTCCGGAGATGGAGCGCCCGTTTCGGATGTGGCTTTATCCGGCGCCGGCGCTGGTGGCAGCGGCGAGCTTCGTTTTCATTCTGGTTTCGCGCACAGGATTTCTGCGGGAGATTCGATATGCGGCGGTGATTCTGATCGTGGGGATTGCGGTTTATTGTGTGCGGGCCTGGCGGCGGCGGGAGTGGCCGTTTGGGAGTGGGTCGTTGGTCGTTGAGCGTTAGTCGTTGAGTGTTAGTCTGGCCTGTCCGTTGGTACCCCCCCTATTTTTCGTAAAGTATTCAATAATAATGACTTATATGTAAAGTATTCAGGGATAAGGACTTAGGATTCAGCCTAAACGCCGGTTTGGGGTTGCCGATAGCCAAAAAAAACTCACACCTCGGTCTTTTAGAATCATGGTGTTACATAAAAAAACTCTCCAGGTCTTTGAGTTTAAATGGGTTATATGGAAAGTATTCAGGAATAATGACTTAGCCGTCAGTTCGTCAGCCATCGGCAGGACCCGGCCGCTGGTGGTCGGAGACGGGGCAAGCCCCGTCTCTACAGGAATGAAAAAGGGTGCTGGAGAAACTCCGCACCCTTTTCTTGTCTATACTTCTATTGTATCAATTCCAACCTGCCTGCCGGACAACTTCTCCGCCTTTATTTTCCTAGGCAATTCAATGACTTACGAGGCAAATCGTCGAAACGGGGGCTTGACAAGATTTGGCAGAATCGACGAGCAGGTCTCGAAGCTTTGCTGGTGGGGTCGCCCGGCTTGGCCGTTGCCAATGTGATCGACGCGATTGGGTGGTTTTGAGGGTTATGGGGATTTTGCAGCCAATTGACGAATTCGTTGTCCCTAATCGGGGAGCGGTCACGAATACCCTCAACGGTTGCGCCGCGCGAGCGCGCAAGGCCATCACGACATGCTGGGGGCAGTGAAAAACACTGCGGAGATGCTGAGTCAATTGGTAAGCTTTGTTCGGTCGGGTCCTTTCCGAACGGGAGGCGAACACATTGGTGCGAGTGGCGATCTTCTTCGCGGCATCAGCCGTCATCATTCCGTTGTCGTGGCGGTCGCTGAGGGATTTTCGGGCGCACGGCTTCTATCGCTTTTTCGCGTTTGAACTCCTGCTGGCCCTGATCCTGCTGAACGTCCCGATGTGGTTTCACCAGCCACTCTCCGCTCGCCAACTGGTGTCATGGTTCCTCGGAGCTGCCTCGATAGGACTGGCGATGGAAGGATTCCGGTTGCTTCGCCTGATTGGCAGACCGGCCCCCACAGCCGCCGTGAGCACCAATCTCCCTTTTGAGAACACAACGACGCTGGTTACGGTGGGTGCGTACCGCTTCATCCGGCACCCTCTGTACGCGTCGCTGCTCGCGTTTGTGTGGTGCGCTTATCTGAAGAACCCATTGGCGATCGCCGGCATCGTGCTGGCGCTGAGCGCGAGCGGTTTTCTCATTGCCACCTCAGTTGCGGAGGAAAGGGAAAATGTCGCGAGCTTTGGCGCGGCCTACGCAGCTTACATGAAACGCACACGACGATTTGTGCCGTTCTTGTTCTAGAAGGGCGTATCAGCATCGGGGCTAAGAAGGAACGACTGGAGCTGTTAACCGTCTGAGTTGCGCTTCCACGGTTTGAATAGCCATCACAGCGCCATGGGAGATGTTCCACCAAGCTGCTAGAGCAATCATCGAGCGATGCTCAGAGGGTCTCCTTGCGGCTATGAGTAGAAAGACCCCGACCGGAATAAAAAAGCTCAGAAACATCGGATCGCACTCGTTCTTCCGCTCCAAAAGCCAGCTGGAATGCCGCAGATCCATATATAGAAAATAAATTGGGGCCAGATTCAACATCCGCACGATCGCCAGGACGATCTGTGTTATCCTCCGCGCAATGCAAGATTCAGGGCGCTCTAATGTAACAAGGAGAATATCCAATGAAACATAACGTTATGTTAACCATCGCGTCTCTGCTCTCGATCCTGTTCATGACGTTTCACCTCACTGACGACATCGTCCGTGGGATGGAGCCAGGAACGCTTTCAAGCCTGATTGCGCTGCCCATTTTAGTCGTCCAGCTGTACGGAACGCTGGTGCTGGCCGGAAAGCGATCTGGCTACGTCATCATCCTCCTCGGGTCGCTGCTTTTATTGGTCGTCCCCGTCGTCCACATGAAGGGGGCGGGAGTCGGCGGAGCGATCGCCAAGTCCAACGGAGCCTTCTTCTTTATCTGGACGCTCCTCGCGATCGGCGTTACCGCGCTCTTCTCCGTCATCCTCTCGGCGCGCGGATTGTGGGAGCAACTGACACGGCGGACCGCCGAGCAGCACAAACAAGGTGCATGAGGCGCTGCTCGCAGAGTTACGCCTATCAGAGGTTTGCCAGGGTCCAATGCGCGATGGTGGTCGGAGGACGGACAATTCGGAAGTAACTGTTGTTAAGGCGATTACGCTCATCGACCCTGCCGTTCGCGGTCGGCACGATGAGTTCCAAAGACACGGATCGTTCGAGTACATTTTTGAGCAATCCGGTAGTTAAGAAGAAGTGATCCCAGCTTCCGGTTGGCGGACGATCCGCTCCGAACTAACTGCTGGCTTCAACCCCTGACCAAGTCCACGCCTGCCAGACGATGACCGAGGTGCATACAGTTTCGATCGTCGCGAAGAACAAGTACTGAGGAAGACCGGGCGTGTGGGTGACACCGAAAAGAGGCGGAATGAAGGTCAGGGAACCGTTTACAAGGGTGCAAATTGCACCCGCGATGATATTCGCCAGCCGGTTCGCTCTAAACGGAAGTAGTCGACACGCCACAATCATGGCGATGGGTATTTCCATCAAGACCGCTGAACCCCACAGAGCCCATGGTGGGAGATGGGGGGCGTGGGCTAGATTTGGCGAGCCAACAATAACCCACAGGGCAAGGACGTCCGCATACAGGTAGTTCAAGAGCGCGAAGATCCAAAATAGAGACAACCGCTCCTTTGTGTCATGCATGTCAACCTCCTACGGAATTGGGTAGTGTCCTAATTTGAATGGGTGCGGACCTGAGTCCTATTTTGCGTGGGGTACGAATATCGACAGCCCCAAGAGGACCGCACCGACCACAATCAGAAGAGCCCCGGCCTGAACGCTGTTTTCACTGCCCTCGGTACGGAACCGTGTGTAAATGCCTACCAAAGCGAGCCCGGCAACAATCAGAACTGTTCCCATGACCGCGGGTAAATCGTTGATCGTCATTGCTTCCTCCTCGCTTCGATCACCGTTGCCATACCTTCGTGGCTCCCCTCGAACTTGTATACGGTCCCGCGGCAGAATAAGTTTCAGACTCTGAAAAACTAAGCGAAGGTCTCTTCCGACTGGGGTTGTTGACGAAACCAGGCGATTTCACCCTGGCCCGGATACATTTTCGCAGACTGTTCCTTGTTTAAGCCAATCCTTCTCTTGCAGTTCGGCGGCGGACCTTGCAATTCGCCAAAGACCCTCTCTAGATACTCCCAACTCCTTAATTTTAATTGACTTGCCCGGAGCGCCCAACTTAGGATCTGGATCAGCGATCGGTCGCAACCTCGCTAAAGTGGTGCCGCATGGGTATGGTCGAGAAAAAGGGCGTGGAGTCACCCGAAGAAGCAGTTGCGCACGTGGAGTCTGAGCCACTGCGCGCCCGCAGACCATATCAGAAGCCGGCGTTCCGGTACGAGCGCGTGTTTGAGACGATGGCGCTGGCGTGCGGGAAACTGAGCCCGACGCAGTTCCAGTGCAGGTTCAACCGGCACACTTCGTAGCATGGGGAGGGGCTCGGTGGCGAGATCGGCTACGGCGATTTCCCGGATGAAAGTATTAGGGAGAGACACGATGCCAAGATGCGCATTCGGTTGGTTCTGGGTGGCGGCTGGGTTGCTGCTACTGGGCATCCCACTTTCCGGGCAGACATGGACGGAGACGGGGATGACCTCTCGGCAGGGCGCCAGCGACGAGCGCCACGTTCGGCTGGGAATCGTTTCGGATTGGACGCACCATCATGTCCTCTACCCGGATTCGAAAGACGATTCGGTGATGGCGCGAGTCCGAAGAGATCCGCGCTGGATGCAGAGTTGGTATCTTCGTCATCCAGAGGCATGGTGGCCGATACACTATAGCGGGCACGGCCGGGGTAGCCGCAGAGACTGGATCGTGCCCCTGGGAACGGTCAGTTTTGAGCCGGTGTTCGACTCTTCCTTTACGTTCACCATTGACACCGAGACCGGGTTCGGCAGCCTCAACTTGATATCGCAAAGCACTGGCTATCTCGCCACCGCGGGCACGATCACCGTGACTGGCGCCCAAGACGCCGGCACGTACCCGTTGTATCCGGGTGGACCCGCTGTAACCTTGAGTCCAAACGGCGCGTTCGATTATGACAATCTCGCCTTCCCCTCAGCGGACCCCACCCTTGATGAAGATGGCCTTCTCTTTGACAACGGCGGCGGTCTCGAAACGAACATCTGGGGCAACGGTGCGGGCAACTATTCTTTCTACACCGGCACCGCCGCAGGCAACTACCCTATCGCAATTGCGGCCGACGGCTCCTTCGCTTTTAACGTCGATTCCAGTCCCGGTCCTGGTGGGGGGCAGACTTACCCGGCGAAATTTGTGTTTGACGCGACCGAGGCTCCGAGTTGCACGAACGACTTCGTGGTCATCGGTCTAGCGGTGGCTGCGGCGAGCACTCAAGCCAACATCCTTGGACTCAACAATCTTTACGCCTCGGGCGCCTCAAACGGTTATTGCCCCGGAACCGGCCCGACCGTGATGTTCGCCTACGCTTCAGGCGCTGGCGAGGTGCCGGCTTCTGTGGCCATCTCACAAAGCGGGCAGCAAATCGCCTACGTTGAGAATCTCGCGGGCAGCTCCTACTTTCACGTCCTGACCATTGGCACCACGGGCAGCAACGGCACCGGTGCCACGGCGGCGGCGGTGCCGGGCACCAACAATAACGCGGTCGATAACCGGCTGTTGCTTTCACCCGACGGCGGAACCACGAACCAGGGCTCCACGAATTCCCCCTGGGTCGTTTACACACAGAACGATGCCAACGATGTTGCCTACGTGACGACCTATAGCACCGCCAGCGCCGGCTCCGGCTACCTCTACAAGATCAGCAACGTATTCAATGGCAGTGCGACTCCAACCATGGTTTGGAGCGCCGCCATCAATGCAGTTCCGTCAACTCCGGCATACGACTTGATATCGAACAAGATCTTTTTTACCGATAGCAGCGGACGTATTGATTATGTAACCGACAGTGGCAGCTCTCCGACAGTCGTTTATGGGCCGGTCGTGGCGAGCGGCTCGACCTCTGAAAATCCAGCAGTCGTCGACAGCACGCATCAGATGGTCTACGCTTCCTTCAACTCGAACGGGACCGACGCCATAGTGGTGCAAGCCCCAACGAGTATGGCGAGCACCGTCTCCGTCGCCGTGGGCACGGAAAGCACGATCTACACAGGGCCATACGGCCCGGACTTTAACAACGCCTGGTACACCGGATCGGGGACACCTCTCATGTACGTCGCCGGGACAGACGCCACCGGGTTGATTCCGACCCTCTATAGCGTCGGTTTCAACGGCAGTGGCGTGATGAACGGCAGCGCCACCTCGAGTACGGCTCTGGCTACCGGCGCGGCAGACTCGTCCCCGGTTACGGAGTTCTACAACTCGGTGCTCAACCGAGATTTCCTTTTCGTCGGAGTCACGAACGCTTGCATCGCTACAGTCCAAGGCGGAACCTCCGGCTGCGTCATGAGCCTGGACATCACCGGTGGTTTTCCAACCGTCAATGCTAATACCACTTCGTTGGCCGCGGCTGGCGGCACTAGTGGAATCATTGTGGACAACAACAGCATCGTCTCTCAAGCATCGAGCATTTACTACGCGACTAAGACCGGCTCGACTCTGGTCAAGGCTAGCCAGTCGGCGCTGCAGTGATCTGGTTTGGGCAGCGGATCTCCTGACGGTTTCAGTAGCCCCCCGAGACACAAGAGAAAGGAAGCCGATCGAGAAACATAAGTTGAGACGGAGCGGGCTGGGGCCGTCGGGCAGCTTCCTATAGCCAGTTCTCACTGGTGGCTCAGGGGGGTTTTATTGATGCCTGTTGTTAGCAGGCGCTTACACCCAGAACGCGTTCAGCAAGGCTACGATCTTTTGCCGAGGGCTGCCAAGGCCATGAACGTCAGAATTTGTGCGACACCGGCGGACGCCAACCACGTCCAAGCGTTCTGCGATGTCTGCTCGTGGTTTTTTGACGCAATAGCCACTGCCGCAATAAGCAGCACAAAGGCAATGAACATGAGAGGGGCTAGGATGAAGGCAAAGACATTCGGGTGAAGCAGCATGGATGCGCAGATTGCCATTTCTGCGAACGACGGTGCCGATAGCTTCCATGCGGTCGTGCTACGCATAGCGTGAGTATACCTGTTGTTAACAGATGGGATGAGAATGCCGGTCTCCGGCGGGATGCGATACGCTCCCAAGTTATCGACGCGCTCGAAGCGTACGAGATAAAGGAGACCGGCAATGAAAAAGTCACGGCAACAAGTAAGAATGAGCTTAATGCTGGATGCACGTACCTATCGAGCCAGGGAACGGGCTTCCAGACTGCGTGTCCGTCAAAAGGGTTGAGGGCCGTGCGCGGAACCGTCAGCTAGCCTTCGTTCACCCGGCAGCGCGTGATCTTGCCCTGGCGGAAACCATCCAGACAACGGTTGCAGGAGATGCAGGCGGCATCCGGGTCGCCTTTGCCCGCCTGCCAGCGGGCGGCAAGGTCAGGCTCACGGATGAAGGGCCGCGCCATGGCGACGAAATCCGGCGGGCCCGCCTGGAGAATCTGCTCCAGCCGGTCGACGTTGCGGTTGCCGCCGGTCAGGATCACCGGCACCTCGATGCGCAGTTTCTGCGCATATTTGAGGAAGTAGGATTCCGGTTCGAGGTTGCGGCCCCCGATTGGTCCAATCACGTCGATGGCCGCCACGCCGGCCTTCTCCACCTGGGCGGCCACAGCCGGAAAAGTGTCTATGTTCGTTCCACCCTCCACGCCATCATCGCAGTTGAGCTTGGCCAGGATGGGGAAATTGCCTCCTACCAGTTCTCGGGCTTTGGAGACGATATCGGCGACGACGCGGACGCGGTTCTCCAGGCTTCCCCCGAAGCGGTCGGCGCGCGTATTGGTATAGGGAGAAAGAAACGAGCCGAGCAGGTATCCGGCAGCGTAGATTTCCACGCCGTCGAAACCGGCGGTTTTGGCGCGGCGAATGGCTTGCGCAAATTGCCCGGTCATCTCTTCGACTTCCGGAGCGGTCATCGCGCGCGGCTGTCTTTTCCAGGAGGGAAACGGCTTGGACGACGCTGCGATGGGGTCGGCCAACTGGCCCTCTGGCGCGGTGTGGGTGATCTGCGCCAACACCTGGCAGCCGTTGCGGGCGCCGTGGACCGCCTCGGCGATCCGGCGGATGGAGGGAATGAAGCGGTCGTCATAGATGCACGTTTGCAGTTCGTTGTAGCGGCCGCCGGCCATGGCGGCCATGTGGCCGGTGACGATAAGCCCGGCACCGCCCTGGCCGAGAGCGCGATAGATCGCGACGCCCTCATCGGTTATGACGCCCTCCTGGCAGGCATTTTCCGCAGTAGCGCTGCGTACGAGACGATTCTTGAGCCGCAGAATGCCAATGCGGCCGGACGAGAAGATGCGCCGTTCCCTGGCGGCGGCCAGGGTGCTCAGCCCTCCGCCGGCAAGGATACTGAGTCCTGCGCCGGCGCTCAGACTCAGAAATGTTCTGCGAGTTTGTTTGGATCCATTTGTCCTTACTGCAAACGACGCTACCGCATTTTTTGCAGGCATGATCATTGAAGGATAAGACGTACCGCCGGGTCAAAGGTAAGCTGGCAATCCGACGGACATTGTAATATTCCGTTTGTCGAAACGGCCATCCGACAGCATGGTGTGCGAGGTCAGGTCTTGGCTCTCGATAAGGATTAAGGAAGCTCTGATTGAGTGTCAGCAAAAAGCATGAACCACAGGGTACACGGGGGTGCACGGAGGAACCGAGCGACTTAATCAGAACTTCCTTAAGTCGCGGACGGCGGTGCTGCTGAGCTGCTCCACCCCGTCAAGCCAAATCCGGGACGGGTGGTCAACATTCCCACTCTAAATTTCGCAAAGAACGCGAAATTTAGAATGGGCACCCGCTTGGACGGGCGGGGGCGCCCGTCCTCACACTCCCGTCCCTACACTCCTGTCCTCACACGAGCTTATTTTCTTGCGGGGCCGTGATGCTTGCGCCAGTCGGCTCCATCGCGTCCACCGTGATGAGCGATCTCGGTGAGGATGAGTTCGGCGGTCAGACGACGCTTGGTCAGGTGGGCGGCGATTCTCTGCTTCGCCTTTTTCGGTGAGACCTTGGGGTCGAGGAACACCAGCACGGACGGGCCAGCTCCGCTGAGAGCGGCGCCCAGGATGCCGGAATCTCCAGTGAGTTCCTTGAGGGCGGGAAGCAGCGGACAGAGCGGCGCACGATAAGGCTGGTGGATGCGGTCTTCGAGGGCGGCGGGAAGCAGGTCCCGGCGATCCTGGGTAAAGGCCGCGAGCAACAGCATCGAGTTCTGAATGTTGGTGACGGCGTCGGCGCGCGAGTACTGGAAGGGCAGCACGCGGCGGGCTTGCTCGGTCGAGAGCGGGGCGTCGGGGACGGCCAGCAGCAGCGGCCACTTCCCTTTCGGCTTCACTTCAACCACCTGCGCCTGCACCTGATTGGCCATGCGAGCCACGGTGAGCGCGCCCATCCAGCAGGCGGAGGCGTTGTCGGGATGGTGCTCGCGCATGGAAGCTTCGCCGATGATGCGGTCGTTTTTCCAGCGCAGGTGTCCGAAATGCACGGCCAGCGCGATGCCCGCCAGGCGGGCGGCGGCGGACGATCCGCAACCTCGGCCAATGGGAATCTCATTTTGGATGTGGATGCTCAAGGGCGCGATCTTGCGGTTCTCCGATTCGAGGACCTCGCAATAGGTGGTGACGATGAGGTGGTTCTCCATGCGGGCGCAGATGGGCGCGTCGCGGCCTTCGGCGGTGATGAAGAAGTCGGGCGCGCGCTCGGCGCGCAGGCGGAGATGGAAATCGAGGGCGAGGGCGGCGGCGTCAAAGGCCGGGCCCAGATTGGCGGAGGTCGCCGGCAGCGCCAGGCGCAGCGAGCGGTCTAGGGATGTGGGACGTGAAGGCATAGATAAAAAGTTCTCAGTTCTCGGTTCTCAGTTCTCAGTAAACCCCGTTCTCCGCTGAGAACTGAGACTCTCCTCGGCGGCCAAAACCGGGTCGAAACGATAGAAATGAAAGGCTTAAGCCCGGTCTGGCCTAGGGAGAATGCCCTACAACTGGCACTGAGGCTGAACTGTGTTTTATACACGAATTTGCGGCGAACTGCTACGAATTTCTCTCGGCCGCGTCGAGGGTGGCAATGACGGCCCCTAGATTGGCATCCAGCACAACCGGGGCGCGCTGCAGGTACTTTGCCCTGGCAGCCTCAGCGGCATCGGGCGTCCCAGAGGCGCACGATCCGGCAACGAGAATGTCAGCAAAGAGATCGCCGCGATGGAACTTGATGGTGAAGTCGGGATCTTTGAGGGCATGACCCGTCAAGATCAGAACGACGGAATCGCCGGGTTTGACGAATCCGCTGTGACGTAGTTTTTTTAGTCCCGCTAGTGTGACCGCAGATGCAGGTTCGCAACCGATGCCATCGGCGCCGATTTCGGCTTTGGCATTGGCGATCTCGACTTCCGAGACCTCTTCGACTTCACCGCCGGTTGCCTGGAGCACGCGCAATGCTTTCTTCCACGACGCCGGATTCCCGATGCGTATGGCGGTCGCCAGCGTGTCGGCAATCATGGGCTCGATCCTCCTGCCTCCAAACTCGCGCACGCTGCGGTAGAAGGGATTCGCGCCGTGCGCCTGGATGATGGAAAGCTTGGGCAGGCGCGAGATCAGCTTGAGCTCCCGCATTTCGACGAGCGCCTTGCCGATCGCGGAACTGTTTCCGAGATTGCCTCCGGGGACGATGATGTGGTCGGGCGGTTCCCAGGCAAGTTGCTCCATGAGTTCGATGGCAGCGGTTTTCTGGCCTTCGATGCGATATGGATTCACCGAATTCAGCAGGCAGACCGGCTTCTGGCGGACGAGGTCGTTTAGGATGCGAACGCATCCGTCGAAATCGGTGCGGAGTTGGCAGGTGAGGGCTCCGTAGTCGAGCGCTTGCGAAAGCTTGCCCCAGGAAATTTTTCCGTCCGGAATGAGCACCAGGCTGAGCATGTTGCCGCGCGCGGCATAGGCGGCCATGGAGGCGGAAGTGTTGCCGGTGGAGGCGCAGGCAACCCACTTAAATCCGCCCTGGTGCGCGGACGAGGCGGCGAAGGTCATGCCCGTGTCTTTGAACGATGCGGTCGGGTTCATGCCCTGGTGCTTGGCGAGAAGATTCTCAACGCCAGTCGAGCGCGCGCACCGTGGCAGGCGGTAGAGCGGCGTGTTGCCTTCGCCGAGCGTGATGGCATGGTCTTCGAGATTGGGAATGTGGGGAAGAAGTTCGCGGAAGCGCCAGACGCCGCTCCGGTCGAGGGCTTCGCGCGACATGCGGCGGTTGAGCCAGAGAGCCTTCAGCGCCACTGGGTCAAAAGTCCATCCGGGGAAAAAGAATTCCAAGAGGTCGCCGCACGCGGCGCAGCGGAAGTCCTGCGCGGCGGAATCGGGGGTGGCGCCGCAAGCGATGCAGCGGAGTTTCGCAGTGGTTTCCGGGTTTTGAGCGATCGACAATTTGCCTTATCACCAGACCTGCTCAGACGGATAAGTACATCATACGGCTAACCGCAGAGGTCGCAGAGTACGCAGAGACTCTCCTGTTTTTTTCCTTTCGACTTCCTCTGCAATTTCTGCGTACTCCGCGGTCAGATTTCTTCTCACCGCAAGTAGGCGTCGGTCTTATCGATCCAGTCGGCGCGAGGCGGGCTAAAAATGTCGAGATCGAGGGTGTCCGCGAGCGCCTCGGCCCGATGCGGCATGTTGGGCGGAATGGTCAGGACCTCGCCCGCATTCACCACAATCTCTTTACCGTCGATCCAGAATTTCAGCGCGCCTTCCAGGATGTAGGTGATCTGCTCGTTGTGGTGGCTGTGTTCGGGCACAATGCATCCTTTCTTGAGCAGGACGCGAGCAAGCATGACGTTCTGCCCGACCACGAAGTGGCGGCCAAGCAAGGGGTTGAGGGCTTCGACTTCGATGGAACTCCATGGGATGTGGCGCAACTCGGCCTGGCGTGGCTTGCCTTTCAGGACGGTAGCTTGGAGTGCAACTTTACGCCTTGGGCGCGCGGCTTTTTTGGTTTTCCTGGTCGCGGATGTTTTTCGCCCGGGCGGTTTTAGTTTCTTCTTTTTCATAAGAGTGGCTCAATGCTCATGAAATATTACCAACCGTGAGCTGCGTCTCGTAGAACATATTTATCCCAGTCAAGTCTTGCGCCTTGCCGCGGCTGGGCAGCGCGGGTAATCTTAGAAAATGAAAAAACATGAGTTCCGCCAGGAAACCGAGGCGGTGCACGGCGGCGCCAGCCTCGCCAAGAAGAACGGTCCACTCTCCACGCCGATCTATCAGACTTCGACCTTCGAGGTCACCGACATGCAGGAGCAGGTGCGCGCCACGCCTACCGACCGCTTCTACACGCGCTACGGCAATCCTACGCATACGGTCGCCGAGAGTGCCATTGCCGAACTGGAGGGCACGGATGCGGCGTTGCTGTTTTCTTCGGGCATGGCCGCGATCACCACTTCGATTCTGGCGCTGGTGAAGGCGGGCGACCATATCGTGGCGCAGCGCGATATTTATGGCGGCGTGACTAAGTTCTTGTCGCAGTGGCTGCCGAAGCTGGGGATCGAAACCACGTTCGTCGACACCAACGACATGGAGCAGCACGAGCGCGCGATCCGGCCCAACACGAAGATTCTGCACGTTGAGTCGCCGACGAATCCAAACGTGCGGGTCGTCGATCTGGAGAAGATTGCGGCGCTGGCGCGCGAGCGCGGCCTGATCTCGACGATCGATTCGACCTTTGCCACGCCCATCAATTGCCGTCCGGCGGAGTGGGGCATCGATCTGGTGCTGCATTCGGGGACAAAATATTTTGGCGGACATTCCGACATCATTTGCGGCATCGCCACCGGACGGCGCGATTTGATCGAGCAGATCCATCACACGCGCACCACGCTCGGCGGCTGCATGGACCCGCACGCGGCGTTTCTGCTGCTGCGCGGGATCAAGACGCTGGCCGTCCGGGTCGAGCGCCAGAACGAAAGCGCGCTGCGGATTGCGGAGTTCCTGAGCCGGCATCCCAAGGTGGCGCGGGTGCACTATCCGCTGCTGAAGGAGCATCCGGACTACGCGATCGCGAAGAAACAAATGGCGGGCGCGGGCGGCGTGCTGAGCTTCGAGGTGGAAGGCAGCGGCGCCGACGCCTGCCGCGTGGCCGAGGCGCTGAATCTATTTACCCTGGCGCCGAGCCTCGGCGGAGTGGATTCGCTGGTGACCATCCCGGTGCTGACTTCGCACGCCATGATCGCTCCGGAGCTTCGCAAGAAGATGGGCGTGACCGAGCAGATGATCCGCCTGTCGGTGGGCATTGAGCACGTCGAGGACCTGATCGCCGATCTGGAGAAGGGCTTGGCCGTACTGAGCGGCGCGCGAAAACAGGCGCTGGTGGCGGATTAGGAATCCCGGTTACGCCTGTAGAGACGGGGCTTGCCCCGTCTCTGGCGCGGGGGGAGACGCGGCAAGCCGCGTCTCTACGTTTTTTTCTCTTCCTTGGGAGGAACGGTCAGGCCGAACACCGAAAGCTGGCCCATCCCCGCGACGTTCACTCCACGTGGATCTTTGGGACTGGGCAGGTAGAGCGTCTGGCAAAATTCGCAGCGATAGACTTCGGCGTCCGGGCCCCAGGCTTTCTCGATGCAGCCGCATTCCTGTTCGACAACGTCGGCGGTGTAGAACCAGCGTTTCAGGTGTCCGCCGCAGAACTTGCCCTTTTCGTTTTTCTCGTTGCAGGCGCGCTGGCCGGGCTTCTTGATCTTGACTTTGTGGTGGGGAAGTTGAGGGATCGCGCTCGTGACAGCGGTTGCCGTTTCGCCGGGAGCCATTGAATCTCCTGCGCGCCGTGGTGAAGGCCGCGCCTTTGTTATTTTACTCAGCCTCGCGCGTTCGACCAAGGACGGCGAGTTGTTGGTAGTTCAGGGAATTGGCGAGCATCAGATCGGTGCCTCGATTTCGCTCGAAGGTGTCATCCTCAAAGGAAAGATTTCGGTTGACACGGCTCGCGGTCATTTTATAATCATTCTCATTCGATAATCATGCGCTTCACCCATGAACAGTTCCGTGAGCTGGCCGCGAAGCACGGTTTGGCGGTCACGCATCAGCGTCAGGTGGTCTATGAGGCCGTCATCGCTTCTCACGGACACTATTCCCCAGAAGACATTTACGCCACGGTCCGGCGCCGCATTCCATCCATTTCTCTGGCCACGGTCTACAATAATCTGCGGCTTTTCATCGAGTGTGGGATGCTGCGAGAGGTGAGTCCTCATGCGTCCACGTTGCGCGTAGACGGCAATCTCAAACCTCATCACCACCTGGTCTGCTCCCGCTGCAAATCGGTGCAGGACATCGAAGGAGAGTTCATCGATTTCAACCGGCTGTCGCGGCAACTGCCGGACGGCTTTGATCTGACGCAGCCGTTGATCGAGGTCTTTGGCCTCTGTCGCCGCTGCCGTGCAAAAAACTAAGCAAAACATTCGGTCAGAGCATAATGACAAAAGCAACTCTCGGACCACACGCCGGGGTGGTATTAAATCGGATGACCTTCGCGGAGGCCTATGCCCGTGTGCGTGCCAATCCGCACACAACCTATCAGACAACTGGAGATCAAACTCCTTTCACTGCACGGGCAATCATTACGAGCAAGGGAAATCATCAAGGACAAAAAGCACTTCGGCTCGCTCCGCACAATGAATATATATATGAGTGCTGTTGGGGTCACAAAACGAACTGCGCTGGAAGCCACATAGATTGCTATAGCGCTGCCATCTGCTAAAAATGGCGGAAGTTATGAACAAAATTTTTGCAGCGTCGATTCTCGGTCTGGCTATGCTCCTATTTCTGCTGAGCTGTGCCTATGTGCCATGGGAACGCCGCATTTATCAATCGGTGGGCGTGCACAAGACGCATACAGAAACACATCTCGAATATCATTTGTGTTCTCCCCCAGAAACGCACTACGGATGGGTTTTCCGGCGTCCTGCCGCCCCCAAATCCATATTTGTTGCTCCAGGCGTCGGTGTTGAGATATCCGCGGAAGTGAATATCCAACTTCTACTGGTTGAATGGCTTGGCATCTGCCTGTTTACTGGAGGGATGATGTGGCTATTAAAGGGGATCGGAAACCGTTCTCCCGAAGATTCAACGGATGTACAGCACTTAGGAAGCTAGGTGCATAAATCTTTCTTTAAAAAAGGAGCAATCATGTCAACCGAAGCAAAGTGCCCGTTCACACACACCGCAGCCGGGGCCACGGCGAATGCCGACTGGTGGCCGAATCAGCTGAACCTGAAAATCCTGCACCAGCACTCCCCCCTGTCCGATCCGATGGAGAAGAAGTTCAACTACGCGGAAGAATTCAAGAGCCTCGACCTGAATGCCGTGACCAGGGACCTGCATGCCTTGATGACGGACTCGCAGGACTGGTGGCCGGCCGACTTTGGCCACTATGGGCCGCTGTTCATTCGTATGGCGTGGCACAGCGCCGGTACGTACCGCATCGGCGACGGCCGCGGCGGGGCCGGAGCCGGGCAGCAGCGCTTTGCGCCGCTCAATAGCTGGCCGGACAACGTGAACCTCGACAAGGCGCGCCGGCTGCTGTGGCCGATCAAGCAGAAGTATGGGCGGAAAATTTCCTGGGCCGACCTCATGATTCTCGCAGGTAACGTCGCCCTCGAGTCGATGGGCTTTAAGACGTTCGGTTTTGGCGGCGGGCGCGCGGACGTTTGGGAGCCCGAAGAGGACATCTACTGGGGCCCTGAAGGCAAGTGGCTGGCGGACGAGCGCTACAGCGGCGACCGTGATCTCGCGAATCCCCTGGCTGCCGTGCAAATGGGTCTGATCTACGTGAATCCGGAAGGGCCGAATGGAAACCCGGATCCCATCGCGGCGGCCAAGGATATTCGCGAGACTTTCGCGCGCATGGCGATGAATGACGAGGAGACGGTTGCGCTCATTGCCGGCGGTCACACCTTCGGCAAAACCCACGGCGCTGCCGATCCGAACAAGTATGTCGGCCCGGTGCCGGAAGCCGCCGGCATCGAGGAGCAGGGCCTCGGCTGGGAGAACAAGTTTGGCACGGGCAGCGGCGATGACACGATCGGCAGCGGCCTGGAAGTCATTTGGACCACGACGCCTACGAAGTGGAGCAACAACTTCTTTGCGAACCTATTCAACTACGAATGGGAACTGACCAAGAGCCCGGCCGGTGCGAATCAGTGGAGACCGAAAAATGGCGCAGGCGCCGGTACGGTGCCGGATGCGCACGATCCGTCAAAGCGTCTCGCGCCCTCCATGCTGACCACTGACCTCTCCTTGCGGTTCGACCCTGCTTACGAAAAGATTTCACGGCGCTTCTACGAGCATCCGGATCAGTTCGCAGACGCGTTCGCGCGGGCGTGGTTCAAACTGACGCACCGCGACATGGGGCCGATCGCGCGGTACCTGGGCCCGCTCGTTCCGAAAGAGCACCTGCTTTGGCAAGACCCTGTTCCCGCCGTGGATCACAAATTGATCGCCGAGAAGGATATTGCTGCGCTCAAGGCGAAGATCCTCAAATCCGGACTGTCGATCTCCCAACTGGTCACGACTGCGTGGGCATCGGCGGCGTCGTTCCGCGGCTCCGACAAGCGCGGTGGGGCGAACGGGGCGCGCATTCGCCTCGCGCCACAAAAAGATTGGGAAGTGAACCAGCCGGCCGCACTGGCGAAGGTTCTCAGGAAGCTGGAGGCGATCCAAAAGGAGTTCAACAGCTCCCAGTCTAACGGAAAGAAGTCCAACGGGAACAAAGGCGGGAACAAAGGAAAGAAGGTCTCGCTGGCTGACCTGATCGTTCTGGGCGGCTGCGCAGCCGTCGAGGAAGCTGCGAAAAAGGCCGGGCACAAGGTGAAGATTCCTTTCTCGCCGGGGCGCACGGATGCTTCCGAGAAGCAGACCGACGTGCATTCATTCGCCGTAATGGAGCCGGTCGCGGACGGGTTCCGCAACTATCTCCGCAGCGGACAGACCCTGTCGGCGGAGGAGTTGCTGGTCGATCGAGCGCAGTTGCTGACGCTGACTGCCCCCGAGATGACAGTACTCATCGGTGGCCTGCGCGCCCTGAATGCGAACTTCGGGCAGGCCAAACACGGCGTCTTCACCAAACGGCCCGAGAAGCTGACGAATGATTTCTTCGTCAACCTGCTCGACATGAATACGAAGTGGGAGCCCTCCTCTACATCCGAAGGCGTGCAGGAGTATGAGGGGCGCGATCGGGCAACGGGCAAAATCAAGTGGACCGGCACGCGTGTCGACCTTGTGTTCGGTTCGAACTCCCAGCTCCGGGCAATTGCGGAAGTCTACGCATGTGAGGACTCGAAGGAGGCGTTTGTGAAGGACTTCGTAGCTGCGTGGAGCAAGGTGATGAACCTTGATCGCTACGACCTTGCCTGAGCTCGGCGGAAGCCACAAAAGGCCGGCCCCGGAGCTTCGCTCTGGGGCTGGCTTACTTGGGGCGGAACAATTTGGGCGCTCGGTACCCGGCGGTCAGTCCGGTTCCGGCGTGCGGTAGACCTTCAATTCGGTCGAGGAGATATTATCGGACTCGGTCAACTTGTAGTGCCTCTCGCGTACTATAGACACTTCGTCACCGTCGAAGTTCGTTTCAAAAAGCGCGATGGTTAGGTCCGGAAGGAATTGGGCCGACACGGCCCGTGGAATGCAGTCACTATATTTCTCTGCGGTTTGGCAGAAAGTTATGTCCTGAATGGTCTGGATCGCTCCGAGCATGTCTTCGCCGCTCTTCGCTTGAACGGGCACAATGTATTGCGCCCCTCTGCTATCGATTCCTACGTAGAGCTCGTCGATCTCGATTTGTCCGTAGTTTGGAATTTTCGTGCGCAGATGATTCTGCAGGGAAGAGGCGGTGATCCCAAGAAAAATGTCGATCAGCCGGTTGTAACGCACTTTCGCGAGGAGAGCCTGTTCGTCGGTCAAGGCGTAGCGCGTGATGATTTCAGGCGTGGCATCCGGAACCTTACGAACCAAGAGGCCGTTTGTCGGTCGAATATGCGTCAGCTTGTTCAGGCGGAAGCGATAGCGCGCATCGCCGTCGCCTAGAATGAGCCAGCCCCTATCGGCGGGTTGAGTCGCCAGGATCGACTTCGGCAGGTCTTTGCGATATCGAAAGGTGTAGATTACGTCGCCCAAATTCTTGGGCACATCGATCTTGAGCTTTTCGCAGACCTGCTCCAGATCTCCGCGCTCGAAGGTGAACTCGGTTTTACCCTTCTTCCAATAGCGCCGAAATACAGCTTCTATGATCTTGACGTAGCGTGACACCTTGCTGGCGGTGTCCAGATCGCTCACGGCTTCGTTGGGGCGATGCACCGACTTGTCGTCATTTTTCGCCATAACGTTGACTTCAGGCTGCCGCGCCTTTACGTTTTTTGTCCTGGCGCAGCCGCCGCCCCATTACGGTATCGGGCACGCCGTAACGCTCGGCCGCTTCCCGCATCGTCATCCGAAGTAGACCATCTTCTCCCAGTTCGATCATTTCATTTGGCCGCTTCGCTTCCACTCCCAGCGCCCGCATCAACTCGGCCGCGACCGCCCTGCCCAACAGCGGCGGAACGGAATTCCCGATTTGCCGAAAGCCGTGCCACTTCGTTGCATGGAAGCGAAACCAGTCTGGATAGGAGTGCAGCCGCGCCGCCTCCCGCACCGTAATGCAGCGCCTCGCATGTGGATGGATCGGTCGCGGAGATGTGAACGCTCCCCTATCGCTCCCGGTCCCCGCCCGCAACGTATTGCATATTCCCTCGGGGTCGAGCTTCAGAAATCGGCTCACCGGCTCGACTTTGCCTTTCTTCGTCGCTTTGAATCGGCGCTGCGACAATGCCGTGTGCTCCGTCCGCATGCTCGACGTGAGACGGATTTTATTCCAGTCGCGAGGGTAGGAAAAATCCCCGGTATCGTCAGCGAGACCGCGCAAGACGAGCGCATACGCCGACGGATTGCCGAATCTTGGGTTCTCAACCGTATCGCCCTCGACAAGCTCAGGGTAGTTGTCCGCGTCGGGAAGGTCGCCTATCGCCTGCCAGACGGTCGTCCGGGATTTCGCCCCAATTGAGGGGTACATCGGTAGCCGCAGACCCTTTTTCGCGCCCATCAAGAACAAGCGGCGGCGGTCTTGCGGCACGCCGAAATCGGCAGCGTTTAGCACGCTATACGGCACCACAACGTTGTAATCCTCCGCGTCGAACGCTTCGATCAGTTCGTCCAGAATCCGGCTATGCTTCCCGATCGTCAAGCCCTTGACATTTTCGAAGACGAAATACCGCGCTTCCAGCTCCACGGTCAGCCGCATAAATTCGAGCGCCAGGCGGTTGCGCGGATCGTCGAGCGCTCGATGACCGATAAGCGAAAAGCCCTGACACGGCGCGCCGCCGAACACTGCGTCGATTGCGGTACCGTTCAGCCTCGCCGCCTCCCGAATCTTCTCGCCGGTCGTTTTTGCTGCATCGACGCAAATGACGGCGCAGTTTGGGAAATTGAATTCATGCGCGGCGCAATGAATCGGGTCGATCTCGACAGCAGCCGCCACATCGAAACCCGCCTGCTCGAAGCCGAGCGACAGGCCGCCCGCACCGGCGAACAAATCTATTCCGATCGGTCGCCGCATTGTATTTTTCCCGTCTTCAGTTGGAGAGGAACTCATCAAGTCGCCCCGTCAATCTTTCCGCTTTCTTAAGCTCGCATTGCCATACCGTCAGCACCAACCAATCCATCCGCCTCAGTTCTCCCCGAACGCGACGGTCTCGTGCCTCATTGGCGGCGAACTTGGCTTCCCAAAACCGTCGGCGCGTTTTAGGCGAAGTCGCATACCGGCATTTTCGATGCCGATGCCAAAAACATCCATGGACGAATATAACCTTGCGGCGTACCGGAAAAACCAAATCCGGATGGCCGGGCAACGCACGGACGTGCAGCCGATAGCGGTATCCGAGGCCATGGACGATTCTGCGCACGGCCATCTCCGGACCTGTGTCCTCCGAGTGGACCGCGGCCATGATGAGAGAGCGTTTTCTACGATCGACGTGATCCGTCACACCCTACAACCCCGCAAAACCCTTCCATTTCTTCGCTCTTCGTGTTCAAAGTGCCGCTGTTCACCACATTACACCGTGACGTTGAATCTGCAAAACACCTTCACTCATCGATTTCTGAACGAATGTCAGTCCATTTATGAGCACCCCTAGTCAGAATTCCTTGCGCGGGGGTGCTTGATCCGCGCCGACGCGGCCTACGGCGATTTCGGCTCATCCGCTCCTGGCGCTTTTTGCCAATTGGGACGATGACACCTGCGATAACGCTATGCCAGTTGCTCCCAGTTGACATCGAGGGCTGCGCCCAGCTTTTTCCATGTGGCGACGGAGCCGGACTTGCGGTGGGTTTCGATGGCTGCGATCAGGGCGCGCGACACTTTCGCTTTCTTCGCCAGCCGCTCCTGGGTAAGCTTCCGGTGCTCACGCCAAATCCGGAGCGCGGCCTCGCCTCGAAGTCTGCGCTCGGTGATCTCCAGCGGGATAAGTTCATCCTCGCCATCTTCCAAGCGCGCCTTGGCGGCATCGTAGGCCTTCACGTCGGCCAGCATTTCCGCATCTGCCACCAGCTTCCGCAGTTTTTCCAGCGGAAGCACGGCGAATTCCCGGCCCTTGCGGGTAATGGTTTCGACATGCATCAATAGATTCCTCCTCGCGCGCCCACTTCCAGGGCCCATAATTCAAGACGGTCGTCATGCAACTCGTAGATGACTCGCCAATCGCCAACTCTCAGCCGGTAGCCCTCGCGTCCCTGGAGCTTGGCGACGTTGTTGTGCCGGGCATAGGGATCGGCAGCGATTTCCTTGATCTTCCCCACAATCCGCTTCTGCCAGTTCATCGGAAGCCGGGACAGCGACTGCGCGAAGGATTTTGTGGTTACGACCGAATACACAACTCCATTGTTACCACAAGTAACAATGCTCGTCAAGTGGCTGAAGCCGTGCCCTATCCAAAACCGGACCGCGGTCTATGGTAATCATGAAAGCGGTCTAAGGCGTCACAACCAAGGGCAGTTCGATGAAGCTTGCCTGGTCGGACGTGTGGTAGAGACGCTGCTCGGCTTTGCGGTAATCCGCTGGCTTGGCCCAGAAGATGTTGGGGACGAACGTCTGCGGATTGCGGTCGTACAGCGGAAACCAACTCGACTGGATCTGCACCATGATGCGGTGGCCGGGCAGGAAGACATGGTTCGCCGTGGGCAGGGCGAAGCGGTAGAGCAGGGGCTGGCCGGGCGCGATGGGTTTTGGCGTCTCCATGCTCTCGCGATAGCGGCCACGGAAGATGTCGGCTGACACCATCAGTTGATATCCACCCATCGCCGCTTGGGCGGCCACTTCGTCAGGGTAAACATCAATCAGCTTAACCACCCAATCGGAATCGGTGCCGCTGGTGGAGGCGATCAGATTGGCCATTGGCTGACCGCTGATCTTCACCGGCGCGGCCAGGACGCCGGAGACAAACGCCACCACATCGGGGCGGCCGGACGCTTCGCGCTGGTCGTCCGCCAGCCAGCGCGACCACGATGAATCGTCAATGGGGCGGGCGCGAAAGGGCACGGGCTTCGACGGATCGGAAACATACTCGTCGAATGCCGCATCGCCGGGGGTGGGCGCGGCAAAGCTTAACTTCAAACCCGCATTCAGATAGAGCGGCGTCGGCCTTACGCTGCAGCCGGCCGCGCATCCAGCCGGCCACGCGGGCAGGCGCAGCCACTTGTTAGTGCCGGTTTCGAAGGCGGAGACGGGCGCGACATCGGCCTTCGGCGCGCCGTCTTTCAGATACTGATCGAGAAATGGCCGCAGAATCTCCCGCCGAAAATAGAGCGCGGTATCGCTGCCGAATTTCAAAGGGCCGAGCGCGCTGCCGTCGCCGATTTCCTGTGCGTGATGCCAGGGACCCAGCACCAGGAATACCTTGTCATTCGTTGCGTCTTTCGGCTTGATGGCCTTGTAAACGGCGATGGCCCCGTAGATGTCTTCCTGGTCCCAGAGGCTGTGCACGAGCATCACCGGCACCTTTAGCGGCTCAGCGGCCAACACTCGGTCCACCGCCTGGTCGCGCCAGAAGGCGTCATAGCTGGGGTGCTCCAAAATCTTTCGCCAGAAGCCAACCTGCTCCAACCCGTGGAGACGCCCGAGTTCGCCCGCCGATCCCGCCTGCATGAACATGTCGTAGTCGTCAAAGTAGCTCTTCCACCACTTGACGTCGGAGCCTCGCGTCGCCTCCTGCTGGTAGATGTAGGGCATGCCCTGTTCGCGGAAGGCGCCGTTGTGAAACCAGTCATCGCCCATCCAGCCATCCACCATAGGATTCATCGGCACGGCGACTTTGAGCGCGGGATGCGGATTGACGAGCGCCATCAGGGGCAGAAATCCATCGTAAGAAATACCGAGGATGCCAACCTTGCCGTTCGTCTCGGGGATGTTCTTCACCAGCCAGTCGATGGTGTCGTAGGTGTCGGTGGCGTGATCGACTGGCGTAGGATTTTGCGGGCCATGCAGCGGCCGATTCATGACATAGTCGCCCTCGGAGCCGTGCTTGCCGCGCACGTCCTGGACCACGCGAATGTAGCCGCCTTCGACGATCACGTCGGTGGCGTTGTCATACCCCTGCAGGGTGGGGCCGAGATGCGTGCTCTGAGCATGGCTCGTGAGTCCGCTGGCGCCGTAGGGCGTGCGCGTCAGAAGGATGGGCGCGCCTTTGGCTCCCTTGGGCACGATGATGACTGTGTGCAGCCTGACCCCGTCGCGCATGGGAATCATGACGTCGCGCTTAGTGTAATCAAAGCCGCTGGTGACAGGCTCGATCTTGGCCGGCGTTTCGCTGGGCAAGGCAGGGTAGGCGATCGGCGGTTGGGCGGTCTGGGCCGCGGACGATCCGACGATGATTACGCTGAAGGCAACCCAGAGACAGATGGTCATCCCACGCAGGAAAATCCTGCCCCGCGAACTGTGCACGTTAGAACCTGGAACTCTGCTCAACCTTTTCATATACCCCCTCACGCCAAGCAGTGTACTGGGGAAGAGCGGTGCGAACAACTTCTTGAATTTTCGTTGCGGTTGCAAACCAGCGTTCGTGGCGATCGAGAATTGCTAATCAAATTCCTTGCGCGGGGGCGCTTGATCTGGGCCGACGCGGCCGACGGTGATTTCGGCTACGAAATAGTTTTCGCCTTTCATGGGGACGCCGGCCATCCGCCGCAGCATTGCGATCTGGCCTACGTGGGTGAGCGCGTCGGCGATTGGGCCTTGAAACAATTTTTCGGCGGAGGCTTCGAGCGGCTTTTCCGACGCCAGGTAGTCGTCGAACTTTTTCAAGGCGGTGAAGAAGCGCTCGCATTCCTTCTCCCACGCGAGCGGAGAGGAATCGTGCCATTCGCGGCGGCCATCGGCCATGGAGAGGCCCCAGTCCATCAGGTCGCCCATGTGCGCGAGAATTTTCGCCGGAGTGCGCGAAGTTTCGGGGGAGCCATACTCGGCAAAGCCCGGCCCAGCGTTGCGGATGGCTTTCGCTCCGCGATAGGCAAGGGTGGCGAGGGTGTGACGCAGGAACGCGCGGGAGTCGGTCATGATTAGTCTGCTTTCTCGATGATCAATACGTTCTTGTCATCCTGAGCGAAGCGAAGAACCTGCTTTCTTGTCAGTGCAAGAGACAGCAGATCCTCATGAGTTCACGAATCAAGTGCAACACCGTACAAAGGTGTTGCGATGGAAAAAAGAAGGTATGAGCAGTTGGGCCTCAGAGAGCGGATTGAGATTTACCGTCTGCATGCAGACGGTAAATCTCTGCGCTGCATCGCTGGCGTTCTGGGGCGGAGCGCGGCGACGATCAGCCGTGAACTGAAGCGCAACGGCAAGGCGTCCAAGCAGTGGACCGGGGGTTACGATCCGGAGCGCGCGCAGCAGTTGATGCTGCGTCGTCATGCTCGCGGTCGAGCCCATAAGCTGGAACGTCAGCCGGAACTTCGTGAGAAAGTTTTGCAACATCTCGCCGCGGGATGGTCGCCGGAGCAGATTGCCGGGCGCATGGCCCAGGGACCGGGCAGCGACCGCATCAGCTACGAATCGATCTACCGTTACATTTATTGGCGCAGTGGGTCCTTCAACGAAACCCTGCATCGCTGGTTGCCTCGCCAAAAGTACCGTCGCGGAAAGCGTCTGCCCAATGGCCGATGGTCGACGGCGGCCATATTGGACAGGGCTTCCATCCATGATCGTCCGGCGGTGGTCGAGAGCAGAACGCGCTCGGGCGATGGGGAGGCCGACCTGATGAGCTTCAGCAAACCGGGACAGTTCTTGCTGGTGGCGCAGGAACGCCGATCGCGGCGCGCCCTGCTGGTGCGGCAGAAGGCGAGAACGGCGCAGTCGGTCGCCGACAATCTCAGCGCCATGGTGGAAGCGATGCCCGCGCACGTGTGCCAATCCATGACCTTCGACAACGGAGCGGAGTTCAGCAAGCACTATCTCCTGAGCCGACGGTTTGGCATCCAGACCTGGTTCTGCGACACGCACTCGCCGTGGCAGAAGGGCGGCATCGAAAACGCGATTGGACGTTTGCGCCGCCTGTTGCCCAGAAACACCGACCTCGACGCCCTGCCCGCCCATCGACTCGCCCTCTGCCTGCAACGCTACAACGACACACCCAGAAAATGCCTCGGCTTCAAAACTCCCAACGAGGTATTCTTGGAATACACTGTTGCACTTCAAACGTGAATTCATCCCTTCGCTTCGCTCAGGATGACAAACATTTTAGGACATTTTCCAGAACTACAATTTTCTCCGCCAGAGCGCTCCGGCGGAACGGACTCCGGCTTTGAGTTTCTCTCGCAGCGGGCGCGCGTATAACAGGTCTAGGAAGTTTTCCATCTCGCCCGCAAATCCACCACCGTAGCCGAACCACCAGATCTTTTTCACGCGCGGAAGCCGGTCGCTGTCGAGATACTTCACGCGCACCATTTCTTCCAAACCCCAGCGCCCATGCGTGCGGCCCAGGCCACTCGACTTCACGCCGCCGTGGGGAGCTTCGCTGATGCTAAAGCACGACACGGCGTCATTCACCATCACCGTGCCGGCATCGATCTGGCGAGCCAGGCGCTCGCCGCGGGCGCGATCGCGCGTCCAAACGCTGGCGGCGAGTCCATAGTCAGAATCGTTGGCCAGGCGCACCGCCTCGGCATCGTCGGCGAAAGGCGCAATCGGCAGAACGGGGCCGAAGGTCTCGGCATCTTTCTGCATCACGCGCATGCTGTGATCCACGCCGGCCAGCACAGTGGGCGCAAAAAATGTTGGGCCGAGCTCGCGCAACCGTATGCCTCCCGTGAGCACGCGGGCGCCGCGCTGCTTTGCATCCTCCACCTGCGATTCCACCACACGCACTTGGCGCTCATGGATCATGGGGCCGATTTCGGTGGCCGGATCCATGCCATTGCCGACGCGCAGCTTGCGCGCTTTCTCGCAGCACGCATCGAGGAACGCCGGATACAAGCTCCGATGCACGTAGCAGCGCTCGACCGCCAAGCAGGTCTGCCCCGCGTTCACGAAAGCTCCCCAGACGGCGCCGCTCGATGCCACATCGATGCCGGCGTCTTCGAGCACCAGCATGGGGTCCTTGCCGCCCAGTTCCAGCACCACCGGCAGCAGGCGTTCGGCGGCGATCTGCGCGACTCGCCGGCCGGTCGCGACGCTTCCCGTGAAGACCAGCTTATCGATTTCACTTCTCACCAGCGCCGCGCCGGTCTCGCCTTGGCCCGGGAGCACCTGGAAAACGTCGCCGGGCACTCCGGCCTCGCCGAGCAGCGCCTGTAGTTCGAGCGCAATCAGCGGCGTCAACTCGGAGGGCTTGAGCACGACGGCATTGCCCGCAACCAGGGCCGCCATGGCCTCAGTCGCCGGAATCGAAAAAGGATAATTCCAGGGCGAAATGATTCCGACCACGCCATAGGGCTCGCGCAGAATGCGGCCCGACTTGGCCTTCAGCGCGAGATTTCCGTGCGGCAGCTTTTCTTCGTGCAGGATCGCGAATGCATTGTCGATCAGGAAGCGCGCCGTGTCGAGCACGACCAGAACTTCGGTGACGAGGGCTTCGACCAGGGGCTTGCCCGCCTCCTGCGTGATGCGCCGCGCGATGTCGGTCTTGTGGGCGAGTAGAATCTGCTGGAAGCGGCGCAATATCCGGACGCGATTGCGGATTCCCCAGGCGCTCCAGTCCGGCTGCGCGGCGCGCGCGCGGGCCACGGCGGCGCGCACTTCGGTGGGACCGGCGCTGTCCAGTTCGCCCAGAACTTCACCCGTCGCCGGGTTCACGGAAGCGATGCGGGAGACTGCGAATTCGACGTCGGTGGCCATCTCGGAAGAAGTGTACGCGGGACGGAGGGGGCGCGCCAGCCTTCATCTTGCTTGTGAATCGTCATTCTGAGCGAAGCGAAGAACCTGCTTTTTTGTCAGTGCACGAAACAGCAGGTCCTCATGAGTTCACGAATCAAGTGCAACACCGTACAAAGGTGTTGCGATGGAAAAAAGAAGGTATGAGCAGTTGGGCCTCAGAGAGCGGATTGAGATTTACCGTCTGCATGCAGACGGTAAATCTCTGCGCTGCATCGCTGGCGTTCTGGGGCGGAGCGCGGCGACGATCAGCCGTGAACTGAAGCGCAACGGCAAGGCGTCCAAGCAGTGGACCGGGGGTTACGATCCGGAGCGCGCGCAGCAGTTGATGCTGCGTCGTCATGCTCGCGGTCGAGCCCATAAGCTGGAACGTCAGCCGGAACTTCGTGAGAAAGTTTTGCAACATCTCGCCGCGGGATGGTCGCCGGAGCAGATTGCCGGGCGCATGGCCCAGGGACCGGGCAGCGACCGCATCAGCTACGAATCGATCTACCGTTACATTTATTGGCGCAGTGGGTCCTTCAACGAAACCCTGCATCGCTGGTTGCCTCGCCAAAAGTACCGTCGCGGAAAGCGTCTGCCCAATGGCCGATGGTCGACGGCGTCCATAGTGGACAGGGTTTCCATCCATGATCGTCCGGCGGTGGTGGAGGCCAGAACGCGCTTGGGCGATTGGGAAGCCGACCTCATGAGCTTCAGCAAACCGGGACAGTTCTTGCTGGTGGCGCAGGAACGCAGGTCGCGGCGCGCCCTGCTGGTGCGGCAGAAGGCGAGAACGGCGCAGTCGGTCGCCGACAATCTCAGCGCCATGGTGGAAGCGATGCCCGCGCGTGTGTGCCAATCCATGACCTTCGATAACGGAACGGAGTTCAGCAAACACTATCTCCTGAGCCGACGGTTTGGCATCCAGACCTGGTTCTGCGACACGCACTCGCCGTGGCAAAAGGGCGGCATCGAAAACGCGATTGGCCGTTTGCGCCGCCAGTTGCCCAGAAACACCGACCTCGATACCCTGCCCGCCCATCGCCTCGCCCTCTGTCTCGAACGCTATAACGACACACCCAGAAAATGCCTCGGCTTCAAAACTCCCAACGAGGTATTCTTGGAACACACTGTTGCACTTCAAACGTGAATTCATCCCTTCGCTTCGCTCAGGATGACAAGACTTGGGTGCTGTTTGCATCAGTATTCCACCACGACCAGATACAGGCCGCTGGCGGGCGCGGTCGGGCCGGCCGCCGTGCGCTCCCGCGCGTCGAGGATGCGGCCGAAATCTTCCAGGCTCACGGTTCCCTTCCCCACCAGCAGGAATGTGCCCACCAGGTTCCGCACCATGTGATGAAGAAATCCGCTGCCGCGAACGGTATAGATCAATTCTTCGTCTTCACGCGTCCAGGTGGAGGAGAAGATGGTGCGAATATTCGTCGTGTGAACATTTTCCTCGGCCGCCATCCGATCGACCCGCTCCGGATCGACCGCCGCGAACGAGGTGAAATCGTGCTCGCCGACGACCACGCCAGCGGCCGCGATCATTGCCGGCTCTTCCAGCGGATACGGGTAATGCCAAACATAGCGCGCCAGAAATGGCGGACAGATCGCAGCGCGGTAAATGCGGTAGCGATACGTTTTGGCGTGCGCCGATTTGCGCGGGTGGAACTCCGGCGCGGCCTCAGTCACCTCGAGCACCCGGATCGAAGGCGGAAGAATGTCATTCAGCGCCCGCACCCAGTTTTCGGCCGGAATTGCCGACGCGGTCGGGAAACTCGCCACCTGGGCCAGTGCGTGCACGCCCGCGTCGGTCCGGCCCGATCCCTGGGGCAGTACATTTTCCCCGCTCAAGCGTCCAATGGCTGAAGCCAGTGCGCCCTGCACCGTCGTCCTGCCGGGCTGCACCTGCCAGCCGGCGAAGTCAGCGCCGTCATAAGAAAGGATCAGTCTGAGGTTACGCACGTTCTTTTTCGAGTCCTAAGCTGCGCGAGCATCATCGTTATTGTTTGCAGAGTTTTACCGCTGCCGTCACAGAAAGCGCGGCGGCGCGTCAGCTATACTATTTTACTTACGGCCACTCTTGCTTACGATTCATGAAGATCGATGAGAAAGTTTGCCTTTCCCCAACGTTGTTCGGAAAGGCTGGCGCGAAGAAGATTGCAAGGAACTCTTGCCGTTCGTTCTACGTATCAGCAGAGTGTGAGCAAAAGTGCGTATCAGTCGTCCGTTCCGCGAGCCCGATCGTTTCAGTCTGACCATTTGAGTGTGACCGTTTGAATGTGACCGATGGAGATTATGCGAATGCAACGTTCTACAGTGTTGACTGCGTTTCCGCGTGCCGCCGTTCTTTGTCTTGCCGCCGTCTTGGTTGCTGTAATCATGGCGCCTGCCGGGTCGGCGCAGGATGCCTCGTCCGTGCCCAGTGCGCCCTCGGCGCAGATGCCAGCCCAAAAGGCGGTGCCGTCATCGTCGCAGCCGTTTGACGTGCGGGAGTACGCGCACCCGAAGTCGTACTTCCCCAACCCGCTTGGTCCCTATACTGCGCGCCACGTGGCGCCGCCGAACCTGGCCAACACGCCGCGCATCGACCAGCTCATGCACGATGGCAAACTTTATATCTCGATGAACGACGCGGTCGCGCTGGCGCTTGAAAACAACCTCGACATCGCCATCGCCCGCTATAACCTGAACATCGCCGACACCAACGTCTGGCGCGCCAAAGCCGGAGCCAGCACTCTCGGAGTTAACAGCGGCGTCGTGCAGAACACACCGGGCGGTGGCGTAGGCGGACTCGGCACACAAGTTGGTTCCGGACAGGGGGGGACCTCGGTCGCGGCTGGTGGCGCGGGCGCCGGCTCGGGCGGCTTGGTCGTTTCAACTTTCGGCAGCGGCCCGCAGATCACCAGCTTCGATCCCATCCTCACGGGCACGTTACAAATCGATCACCTCGGAATCGATTGCACCTCGCTGTTTTGCGGCCCCCATCAGAACACAGGAACCGGCAATTTCACTTATACCCAGGGATTCCAGTGGGGCACGAATATGGCCATCGGGTTCAACAATACCCGGGTAGCTTCCGATAACCCTTTCAATGAATTCACTCCGGTCCTGAACTCAAGTTTTCAGTTTAAGTTGACGCAGCATCTGATGCAGGGCTTTGGATTCGCCCCGAACACGCGCTACATTCAAATTGCCAAGAACAATCGAGAGATTTCAGATGTAGCTTTCCGCCTGCAGATCACGACCACCGTCGACCAGATCGAAAACATGTACTGGGATCTGGTGTACGCCTATGAGAACGTCAGGGTCCAGAAAGAGCAACTGGCTTTCGCGCAGAAGACCCTTTCGGATAACCAGAAACAGGTGGAAATCGGGACGCTTGCGCCCATTGAAGTGGTCCGGGCACAGAGCACCGTCGCATCCGACCAGCAAACCCTGACCGTAGCGCTGACCAATCTTCAGCTGCAGCAGCTCCTCATGAAGAATGCGCTCAGCCGCACGCTCGTCGACCCGGTACTGGCCGACGCCGAAGTGATTCCAACCTCCACCATGGAGCTGCCTGCGGAGGAAGCGGTCGCTCCCACCCAGGACTTAGTGAACGATGCGCTCAGCCATCGCCCGGAACTCGCGGAACAGCGTATTAACCTTTCTAATACGGAAATCAGCAATAAAGCGATCCGCAGCGCTCTGTTGCCATCGCTGGACCTGTTTGCATACTATGGCGGTGCCGGGGCGGGCGGCAATTCGAATCCCAACTACATATGCGTTACTGAACCGGGGTTCTGCGGTCTTCAGGTTGCTCCCACTCTCCCACCCCCAGTCTCTTACGGTGCAACGTTGAACCAACTGATCAATTCCGCTGCGCCAGATAAAGGGGTGGGGCTGAGTCTGAACATCCCGCTTCGCAACCGCGCCGCTCAGGCCACGCAAGTGCGGTCGGAGTTCGAATACCGGCAGGCCCAGTTGCGCATTCAGCAGATCGAGAACCAGATCCGCATCGAGGTGCGCAATGCGCAGTTTGGGGTGCAGCAGAATCGCGCCAGCGTCGCTTCCGCCCAGGCCGCCGTGGACCTGGCGCGCCAGTCGCTTGACGCTGAACAGAAGAAATACGCGCTCGGCGCATCCACCTCAACTCTGGTGTTGCAAAATCAGGCGGCCATGACGCAGGCCGAGGTCACGCTTGTCTCCGCCAAGGCACTGTACGAGAAAGCAGAAGTCGAACTGGATCGGGCCATCGGTGTTCTGCTCGATCACGCTGGCATCCTGATCGCCGACGCCGAGCGGGGCCAGGTCACGCACGCGCCGAACATTCCGCACGTGGCGGCGCGGCCAGCCGACCAGATGACGCCGGCGAACCCTCCGGCCGCGCAACAGTAGCAAGAAATTATTCGATGGAGCGCCGGGCGTTCCCGCCCGGCGTTTCCCTTTGCGCCAGACCGTCTGTCGCGTATTCTCTCTCCGTGAAGCTTTCGGTGATTGGCAAGGCAAGTGTAGAGAGGGTTTGTGTGGGGACGGGCGCCGCTTCGGCAAGCTTAGGGCAGGCTCCCGCCCGTCCAAGCCGAGCGCACCGGGGCCCCCGTCAAGCCCGGTGTTGGCTTGACGGAGTGGAGCAGTTCGGCAGGCTCTTGGCCCGGAGCGGCAGGAGCCCCGCGTGATCCTCTCTATCGTCATCATTTCTTTCAACGAGGAGGCAAACCTCGGGCGAACGCTCGCCAGCGTGCAGCCCCTCGTGGCCGACGGCAAAGGCGAGATCATCGTCGTCGACTCCGGTTCGACGGACCGCACCGTCGAGATCGCGAAATCCTTCGGCGCAAAAGTCTTTGTCGAACAATGGAAGGGCTACGCCGCGCAGAAGAACTCGGCGATCGACAAGGCGGCGGGAGATTGGATTTTGAGTCTGGATGCGGATGAGGAAGTCAGCCCAGACTTGGTTGCGCACATTGGCCGCGCGATGGCCGAGGAAGAGCACGGGCCGTTCGAGTGGAATGTTGCACCGGCATTTGACGTTCGATATGCGGATCTTCGTACGGATGTTCGGCCGCTTCCTCAAGCCTTTTGGATTAATCGGAAAAACTACTTTCTTGGCCGATTGATCGGGCATGGCGGCTTTGATCCCGATCGCAAGCTCCGCCTGTTTGCGCGAGGTAGTGCCCGCTTCGACGAGACTCGTGCAGTCCACGAAGACGCCCACACCAACTGCCGTACTGCAGTTGTGAAGGTCGGCGCCCTCCTCCACCACTCCTACCCCACGCTCGCCGATTACATCGACCACATGAACCGCTATTCGTCCCTTGGCGCAGAGATGGCAGTCGCCAAGGGCCGCCGCGGCTTTAGCCTGTTCAACATTGTCCTGCGGCCGTTGGCGACGTTCATCTACAACTATTTTTTCCGCCTCGGATTTCTCGACGGCCGCGAAGGCTTGCTTCTGCACCTCTACCACGCCGTCTACGTATCGTGGAAATATTCCAAGGCCTGGGAACTAGCGCGCAAGAAAGAATCGATGTAGAGACGCGGCTCGCAGCGGCTCAGGTTGCTGACAGGCTTGTGGCGCTCTCTGCAGCCGCCCTCAGCGGCTGAAGCCGACTTCATTTACCGGCATTTACGGCACGACTGAAGTCGTGCCCTTCCCAACAAGCTGCGTGAATCAGAGTCCTTCAGCAGCTTAAGACGCGGTTCGCCGCGTCTCAGGCGGCGTCCGCTATCCGCGCAGCGTGATGCGCATGATGTCGAACTCCACTGTCACCGACCGCTCGGGAAACTTCGATTCCACACGAGCCTTTACGTCGGCGACGGAGGGAATCCCGTCCCGGCCCGTGAGTCCGCGCGCGTCGTCGAGCAGGATCATGTGCGGGTAGGGATGGCTCAAAATCATCTCCAGTTCCACCGAGAGGCGCTGGTCATCCGTCCGCATCCCCACCCAGCCGTAGTAACCGGCATCCAGCCAGAACAGTGCCGGGCCTTTCAGTAATGCGAGCACTTCGGGCATGACCACGCGGCTGTCTCCGCAGAAAATTCGAACGTGCTGGTCGCGCGCGAACTTGCGTCTGGCCCGCTCCGCCAGGGCCGGCACAAATTCGATGGAATAGATGCGGTCGAAGCGGTTCTTCATCGCGGCTACCATTTCGCCGTAATAAGTTCCGGTCTCGACCAGGGTCTTCGGTCCAAATTTCTCGCCGTATTCGCGCACGACTTTCTGTTTCAGAAGATGCGGAGATCGAGGCGGCCGCCCGCGCAGTATCCAGTACCAGTAGTCGGGATAGTGGCCGAGCGCCTTGTACGCGCCGTACACCGGAGTACGCTGCAACAAACGCCGGAATGCTTTCAGAATTCCTCCGCTGGAAGAAAGTCAAGCATAGGTGCGCGCGAAAAGCAACGTCAAGGGAGGGGCAGAGGAAGTCTTCACCACAGGGGTCACAGCGGAGCACAGGGTAAACCTGCAACTTCACCAACCGCCCGGTCGGTCGCACCATTTTGCGGCATGGCGATCCTCCTCTATCATCAAAGTCAAACGGGGAATGCTGAGTGCCTGAAAGCAAGCTGAAGACCGACCCGCACCAGAGCGTGGCGGAAAGCGCGATTTCCGACGTCTTTGAAGACCGCCATCCCGCGGCGTCGGAGAAAGAGTGGGCGGAGAAGACGCTCGCGCCTACGCTGGAAAAGGCTCCTGAAAAGCCGATCGGCGCGCCTACGGGCACAAATCTCGATGAGAGTGGCCACGCGCGTTTCAGCACGATTTCGAACGTGCCGATCCGACGCCTCTACACGCAGGCCGATCTCCCCGCCGACTGGAACTACGATCAGTACCTCGGCAATCCCGGCCAACCGCCCTACACGCGCGGCATTCACTCGACCGGGTACCGCGGCCGGCTGTGGACGATGCGCATGTTCTCCGGCTTTGCCTCGCCCGAAGAAACGAATCAGCGCTACAAATACCTTCTCGAAAGCGGTGGCGGCGGACTCTCCGTGGCCTTCGATCTGCCCACGCTGATGGGCTACGATTCCGATCACCCGGCCAGCGAAGGCGAAGTCGGCAAATGCGGCGTCGCCATCGATTCACTCGAAGATATGGAGATCCTCTTCGACGGCATCAACCTCGAACAAATCTCCACATCGATGACCATCAATTCACCGGCCAGCGTGCTCTGGGCGATGTACCTGGTCGTGGCGGAAAAGCAAGGCGCCGACTGGAAGAAGATTTCCGGCACCATCCAGAACGACATCCTCAAGGAGTACATCGCGCAGAAGGAGTACATCTATCCGCCCGCGCCTTCGATGCGCCTGGTGATTGATACTTTTGAATTTGGATCGAAATTTACGCCGCGCTTCAACACCATCTCCATCAGCGGCTACCACATTCGCGAAGCCGGATCGACCGCGCTGCAAGAACTCGCGTTCACCATCTACGACGGCGTCGAATACGTGGAGTGGGCGCTCCGGCGCGGCCTCGACGTCGACAACTTCGGACCGCGCCTCAGCTTTTTTTTCAACGCGCACAACGATTTTTTCGAAGAGATCGCCAAATACCGCGCCGCGCGCAAGATCTGGTATCGGCTGATGAAGGACCGTTTCGCCGCGAAAAACGATCGCACCCGCCTGCTGCGCTTCCACAGTCAGACCGCCGGCGTCTCGCTGCCCGCGCAGCAACCGATGAACAACATCGCGCGCGTGGCCCTGCAGGCGCTGGCGGCGGTGCTGGGCGGCACGCAGTCGTTGCACACCGACGCCTACGACGAAGCACTCGCCTTGCCCACTGAAGAAGCCGCGCGCATCGCGCTGAGAACCCAACAGATCATTGCATTCGAGTCGGGCGTGGCCCAAACGGTCGATCCGCTCGGCGGGAGCTACTTCGTCGAGAAGCAAACCCTCGACATGGAAAGCGGCGCGTTCGATTACTTCGAGAAGCTCGACCAGATGGGCGGCATGGTCAAAGCCATCGAGCGCGGATTCCCGCAGAAAGAAATTGCCGAGGCCAGCTACCAGTATCAGCGCGCCGTTGAAGCCAACGAGAAGATCACGGTCGGGGTGAACGATTTCGTCATCGAAGAGGAGCGGCCGAACATTCTCTATATCGGCGAATCGGTAGCCCGCGCTCAGGAGAAGAAGCTCAAAGCCTTGCGCGCCCGGCGCTCGAACGAAGAAGTTCAGCGCCGCCTCGATGCCCTGAAACAAGCCGCCGCCAAGACTCCCACCGCGGGCGCCAATGGCAATATTTCCGACGTCAACACCATGCCCTACATAGTGGACGCCGTCCGCGCCTACGCCACGGTGGGCGAAATCTGCGAGGCGTTGCGGCAGGTCTACGGCACGTATACGGAAGTAAGCATCACATAGACTCTGTTTGAGGTTGCAAATTGCAACCTCAAAAACTTGTTCTTGAGTTTTGTGCGTCCCTCCAGTTGGGCGCCGAGCGTTCGAGCTTCGTTTTCATCACATTCGGAGCGCCCATCAATCACAGCTTCCGCCGGCTGCGATCGCTACGATGGCGGAATGCAAATCCGTTCGCCAAAACTCGAAAGCCCACGGCGACCGTCACCAACTCGTCGAAGAGCAGCCGTGGTCCCCATCGAATCCCGAATCACAATTCTGCGCCATCAGAAAGTCATCCTCGATGTCGCTTTGGCCGAACTCTACAACGTGCCTGTGAAGCGCTTGAATGAGCAAATAAAACGCAACCGTAGACGATTCCCAGGGGATTTCATGTTCCAGCTCACGCCCAGAGAGAACAAATCTTTGAGGTCGCAATTTGCGACCTCAAAGATTGGCCGCGGTGGCCGGCGCTCTCTGCCTTATGCCTTCACCGAACATGGCGCGATCATGGCAGCGACTGTGCTCAACTCGGAACAGGCAGTACAAATGAGTGTTTTTGTGGTGCGCGCTTTTGTCCGCTTGCGTCAGATGCTGGCCGCAAACATAGAATTCGCCGCCAGAATAGAGGAATTGGAAAAGCACCTGGAGACACACGACAGCACGATCCAGGAAATCATCAATGTCGTCAGGAAGCTGATGAATCCGCGACTCAGGCGCCGAAGCAAGATTGGATTCGCGCTCCCGCCGGCACAGACAGGGTAGTCGCGAGCTGAATTCCGCGGCAGATTCTCGCCGTCGGATTCGAAGAAATCATCGGCCGCTCGATGCCGCGGATTGCGTCCGAATAGCAGGCCTGTCTTCCCTGCCCCGAGCTACTTCATGCGATTGCGATACAGGCTTCCATCCACTTGCCGAACCATGGCTTCGATGTCGAGCGGCGCCTGCAAGAATGCGGCAAGTTCCTCGGCGACTGCCTTCGGTTCGCGCAGCACGCGATGATAATGCACGCGCGCGACCTGCACATTCGCCTTGCCCGCGAGCCACCTATTCACTTCGATCAGGTGGCGCTGAAAGGCCTCTTCGATCGCGGAGGTGTCGGCGTTCGAATCCGCATTGCCGCGGCGCCGCAGCATTTCCTCCTGCGATTTCAGCACCTCGGGCAGCGGACGCTGCATAAAGATGACGCGGTACTCATGGTCCGGGGGCAGCGACAGAATCAGTTGCGAAATGACCTTCACCACCTTGCCTTCGGCCTCCGCAATCAGACTGGGATCTTTCGGGAGCTGCTTGATGCGCTCCCACTCGAGATAGCCCTTGGGGTTGTCGGTGTCGGCTTTGCGCTCGCCATCGGAGAGAACCGGCAGCCCGCCCGCATCCAGCATTTGCATTATCAACGATGTGCCCGACCGCGGCAGTCCCGAAACAATGGTGATCATCAGCGCCTTTCAAGAGACGGAAAATAGCGGAGGCGAATTCCCTGCTCCGCCGTTTTTAGCATCTCGTACTTGAAATGATAGTGGGAAGTTGGCCGTCGGGCAAAGACGATAGCTGTACACGCGAAAAAAGGAAGAACCCGCGGACTCCAAAATACCCGCCACGCGGCCATTGCGCCCCGGCGAGCATTCTGATAACTTGCCTCTCGTCTCTCATCGTCTCTCCAAGGAGGCCTCAATGGCTTTTTGTGCAACCTGTGGAACGCAGATCGCGGATGGAGCGACCTGTCCGAAGTGTGCTGGCGGCGCCGTACAAGGCACGAGCGCGGTCGCACCCGCAGCCGCCGGACTCACCGATAACGTGGCCGGCGCGCTGGCATACGTGACCATCATTCCGGCGATTATTTTTCTGGTGCTGGAGCCGTTCAACAAGAAGCGTTTCATTCGCTTCCATGCCTTTCAATGCATCTTCTTCGCGATTGCCTGGACCTTGCTCTGGATTATCCTGGCGTTCATTGGCCACATCCCATTCCTCGGGTGGGCGACCATCTTTGTGTGGCCACTGGTCAGCCTGGCCGGGTTTGTAATCTGGCTGATTCTGGTGCTCAAGGCCTATCAGGGACAAATGTTCAAGTTGCCGGTAATCGGTGACATGGCCGAGCAGCAGGCTGGCAAGTAGGCTGGCCGGCATACAAATCGCTGCCAGGAATGCGATCGGTGGGAGACGGGCGGCAACGCCCGTCTCTGAAGCCTTGTCTCTCTTTGCGCCTCAATCAAGTACGCTAGCAGCGTCTTGTTTACTGGTTCTAGCGCGCTGGTCGCGGCCTCTGAGCCAGCCACAGGATCCCGGAGATTGTTTTGGCATCGCGGATGCGCCCATTGAGCGCCATCCGCTTGGCCTCCGATAAGGTGAAAAATCTGGTCGCGATCCTTTCGTCCGCCTCGGGCTGGGCCTTGCCGGCCTGGAGGCCGCGAGCCAGGTAGATGGTCATGGTTTCGTCGAGAAAGCCGGGACTTGCGTAGAAATGCAGGATTCTCTTCCAGTGGTGGGCGCGGTAGCCGGTTTCCTCGAGTAACTCGCGCTTGGCGGCGGTGAGCGCCGTTTCGCCATCGTCGATGCGTCCGGCGGGCAGCTCCCACATCATCGACTGCGCGGCGTGGCGATATTGGCGCTCGAGAAGGACGCGCGGCTCGGCCTTGCGGGCTGCTTTCGCGGGGTCATCGGCAGCCAGATCATCGACGGCCAAAACAACAATGGAGCCGGAATGCCGGACGATATCGCGGCGGGCACGCACGCCTCCTGGCTCTTCCACTTCATCGGTGGTGACGCTGAACACCGGGCCCCGGTAACCGACCCGGGAAGAGAGCACGCGGGCTTGCGCTGATTTCGTCCCTGCTGACTTCGTTCGTGCCGATTTTGCCATGACACCAATATAAGGTATGCTGCGCCGTTGAGCCGAAAACCAATAACCGCAAGAACGACTGGAAGAACAATGACTGCAAAAACGACCGGGAAACCCACTGTGGCCATCGTCGGAGCCGGGAGCCTGGCGACTTTTCTAGCCGTGGCGCTACACGGCGCTGGTTTCACGATCACCGAGATCGTCGCGCGCGATTCGCCCCGGTCGCGCCGGCGCGCGCGCTTGCTGGCCGCGAAGGTGGGAGCGCAGACAGCCACCGCACATTCCGCCGCGCTCGATGCCACCTTGCTGTGGCTCTGCGTTCCGGATGGCGAGATTCGCGGCGCGGCTTCGGCTTTGTCGGATCATCTGATTGCTCGCGCGCTTCTTCAGCAGAAGGCGATAGCGCGTTTCGCTCTGCATTCCAGCGGTGCGCTCTCCAGCCGCGAACTCGATCCTCTGCGCGCGGCAGCCGTCGCGGTCGCGTCGGTGCATCCGCTGATGACGTTCGTGGCAGGAGCGCGTCCTTCTTTGACGGGTGTGCCTTTTGCCGTGGAGGGCGACGACGAGGCTGTGCGGGTTGCGCGGCGGATTGTCCGCGAGTTAGGCGGCGAAAGTTTTTCATTGCCCGCCAAGCGCAAAGCGGCGTACCACGCGTGGGCCACGCTGACTTCGCCGTTGCTGCTGGCTTTCCTGGTGACGCTCGAAGAAGCGGCTCATGCCGCCGGACTCACGCCGCAGGATGCGCGCCGCAAGAGCCTGCCCATCATCCGGCAGACTTTGGCAAATTACTCGCGCCTCGGTCCGGCGCAGTCTTTCAGCGGGCCGCTGGTTCGTGGAGACGCGGAGACCGTCGCGAGACACCTGGCGGCGCTGAAGAAGCATCCCGGGGCGCGCGAGGTTTATGTGGCGCTGGCGCGAGCCGCGCTGCGCGGCCTGCCGGTGAAGAATCGGGATGAACTGGAGCGGCTGCTGCGGGACTGAATGCTAATCCCTTTAATGCTGGCCCCTGCGGCCGCTGAACAAATGCCCCAGCTTTTCCTGCTTCGTCTTCAAATATTCGTGCGTGTGTTCAGTGGGAGCAACTTCGCAGGGCACACGTTCGGTCACGCGAATTCCAGCGCGTTCGAGCGCGGCGACTTTGTCGGGATTGTTCGAGAGCAGGCGAACCCGCTTAATGTCGAGCGCCTTCAGGATCTCGACCGGCATGAGGAACTCCCGCTGATCGGCCCTGAAACCGAGGCGTTCGTTGGCTTCCACCGTGTCGAGTCCGCTGTCCTGGAGGGCGTAGGCCTGCAGCTTCGCCATCAGTCCAATGCCGCGGCCCTCCTGCTGCTCATAGATAAGGACACCCGCGCCCAGTTCGGCAATCATCGAGAGCGCCATTTCCAGTTGCTGGCGGCAATCGCAGCGCAGCGAGCCAAATACGTCGCCGGTCAGGCACTGCGAGTGGATGCGCACCAGCGGCGACCCCGAGTGCACCTCGCCCATCACCAGCGCCACGGCCTCTTCCGTCTTGGCGCCGTCGCCGGATGCAGACGCCCTGGTCGCAAACCCGTGAATCAGAAAATGCCCCCAGCGCGTCGGGAAGTCCGCAGAAGCCACTTGTTTTACCTTGGAAGAACTCACCACTAAATTATAGCCCTCGATTTCAGGCGCTCACCGCTTTGAGTGCTCAATGTCTTGATGATTCATCGCGTTGATTGACTCAACTGGGCGCGGCGGACACCATTTCAAGAATCACGCGTATAGGCGAAATCGAGCGGCCGCTGGTAAAATCAAGAAAAACAGACCCGCCGCCGTGTGGGGCTATAGCTCAGCTGGGAGAGCGCATCGTTCGCAACGATGAGGTCGTCGGTTCGATCCCGACTAGCTCCACCAATCTGAATTTACTAGGCCACATGGTTTTGAACTACCGAAGTGTGCAGACTTGGCGAATCTCGTGTAGAGACGGGGCTTGCCCGGTCTCCTTTGGACGCGGCGGGAGACGCGGCAAGCCGCGTCTCCACGGCAAATCGCGGGGCTATCCGTCTTTGGAGGCGGGCAGAATTGTCCCCCGGCAACTGCCCAGCCCGACGCGGCAGAATCCGTCACGCTCGCAAAATCCCCGAAGGACGACCTCGTCTCCGTCTTCCAGAAATTTCCTCTGTTCTCCAGTCGGCAGCGTAACCGGGTCTTTGCCCCGCGAGGTAAGCTCCAGCAGGCATCCGCGCGCGGACTTTTCGGCGCTCGACACGGTTCCGCTGGCCAGCAAATCGCCAGCACGCAGATGGCAGCCATTGCTCGCGTGATGAGTCAGCATCTGCGCCATGGTCCAGTACATGTCGCGAAAATTGCTTCGGCCCAAAACCACCGGAGCCAGGCCAGCTTCCCGCATGCGGATCGAGAGCAGAGAAACTTCCAGCGTCAAGTCGAGTCCACCGTGTTCCCGATCGCTCCGGTCGAAAAGGTAAGGCAATGGCGCCGGGTCGCCTTCCTCGCGCGCAAAGGCAGCCGCGCGAAAGGGAGCGAGCGCTTCCATCGTCACCACCCATGGCGACAGTGACGTCGCAAAACTCTTCGCCAGAAAAGGCCCCAGCGGTTGGTACTCCCAAGCCTGAATGTCGCGCGCCGACCAGTCATTCACCAGGCAGATTCCGAAAATATGTTCTTCCGCGGCGGCGATGGGAATGGTTTCTCCCAGCGAATTTTCAGCGCTTACAAAGAAACCCAGTTCCAGTTCGTAATCCAGCGCCTTGGTCGGCCCGAATCGCGGATCGGCATCGCCGTCGCGCGTCTGGCCGCAGGGGCGCCGGACCGGCGCTCCCGTCGGGACCAGCGACGACGCCCGCCCGTGATAGCCAATCGGGATGTATTTGTAATTCGGCAGCAGTGGACTGTCGGGGCGGAACAGCTTCCCGACATTGGTGGCGTGAAAGATCGACGCGTAGAAATCCGTGTAATCGCCAACAACCGCGGGAAGAAGCATGTCGGCATCGGACTGCGCGATGAGATGTCGCGAAGCAGCCTGCCGGTCGGAGGCAGGCGCATCCTGACGCAAAATGGCATGAAGATGGCGACGCAAAGCGTTCCGCGGACCCGCTCCGAGCGCCATCAGCGGATTCAGCGAATCGGAGGCGCAAGCCTTCGCCGCCGACCGCACGCTCTTCTCTGCGAGCAAGCCCGCACCTTGCATTCCGTCGAGGTCAAGGATGCGGTCTCCGATTGCGACTCCCACTCTCGCCTCGGCGCCCGCATCGCGCCGCCGAAAAACCCCGAAGGGCAGATTCTGAATGGGAAAATCCGAGTCCGCAATGTTGGCTGACTCAACCCAACTTTGCACCTGCGAATCGTGGGTCTCGTCGAGAATGGGTTTCATAGCAGATGCAGAGACCGTAAGTCGTCGATCGGCTCCGTAAATGAGCACGACCCAAACGAAACCGCAAAGCCCTGGCGGGCCGCGGAGATTTCATCCCGGCTGAGCCGATGCTGCCGCCAGCCCGCTTCATTCCAATCAAAGTGGAATGCAGCCGCCGATTGCTCCTCGAGCAACTGCGCCGCAACCTCGCTCGCCATTCCCGCACGCAAAAACGCCGCCGCCAGAAACAAATTTACAAAACCGTGCATGATTCCCGACGCGCTCCCGGGCTGAAGCGTAAACCGGTGCACCGAGCGCAGCGGATGGTGCAATCCCGCGGTCGCCTTGAAAGGCACGTTGGCGGCCGCACACAGGCGAATGAATTCGATCACGCTCGCGGCAGCGGGAAACTTATCGGCCGTCTCGCCGCCCGTCCGGATCTTGGCTCGGCGCCCGCATCCGGCCACCGCCGCAATGCAATCGCTGCAACTCGAAAGCGGAACCTCGAAATAGGTGACGAGCTCTGCTGGGATCGTTCCGGACAGCCTGCCGACCTCCTCGGCGCTCGCAACCTTCACCTCGACCGACTCGACAACAGCCTTTCTGCTGGAGTGGGAACTTGCCATTCGAGCATTGAATTCGTGAAGCCGAGCGACATCTGCAACCACATCAGACCCCGGAAGCACAGACAACCGCCAGTTCGCAGATTTTGTTTCAGGCGCCGGAGTTGGTAACCCGGCAAACGTCTCTTCGAACTCGCGCAGCCGAGCGACTGGAACGATGAAACGCCCGAGAATCCAGTTGCATTCCGAACGGGAATACGCCGCGTAGTTAGCCACCGACGGCGCCATGGGCAGCGATGCCGGAGGAAACAATCCCGCATAGTCGATCAAATCGCGCAGCAGGACAGCAGAGGTGTCCAACGCGTCCGCGCTCTTTTGCATTGCCGGCAAAGTTTGCAAATTCATCACCCTAACTTCATTGCTATCAATGTTGTCGTCCTAAGCGAAGCAGACTCCCAGTTGACTCCGACAGCCTTACCTTCGCTCAACCAGTGCCTTGGTCGCGCCGACTGAGATACCGCCGTCCACCAGCAGCGTTTGTCCGGTTACATATCGGCTGGACTCGGCCGCCAGGAAGACCACTGCGGCATCGAGATCACAAAGCTCGCCGGGTCGTTTCACGGGGATTCGGTCGCAGAGATATTCCACCCATTCTTTGTTCTCATAGAGCACTTTGCTCTGCTCCGTGCAAAACCATCCCGGAGCCAGACAATTCACCGTGATGCCGTCCTTGCCCCAATCGTCTGCCAGGCTCATGGTCAGCTGGCGAATGCCTCCACGGCTCGCCCCATAAGGGCCGAGGCCGGCATAGCCCGCGACGCTCGTGACCGATCCGATATTGATAATCCGCCCATAACGTCGCGGGACCATGCGGCGTGCGACTTCCTGAGCAACGAAGAAGCCCCCTCGCAGGTTGGTATCAAGTATGAGGTTCCAGTCCTCCCAGGTGACGTCGAGTGCAGGTTTACGGACGTTGCAGCCAGCGTTGTTCACAAGAATGTCGAGCCGTCCGTAGAATTGTTCAGCCGCAGCCACTGTGCTCTTGATGCTTTGCAAGTTGCGAACATCGAGTTCGAGTGAAAGGGCACGGCGGCCAGTCGCTTTGATCTCAGCTTCGAAACCGGCCACGCGGTTGAGATCGCGGCTGGTTATCACCAAGTCCGCTCCCGCTTTCGCGAGAGCGCGGGCCATGTGTTGTCCCAGGCCACGGCTCGCGCCCGTTACGATTGCCACTTGCCCGCTGAGGTCGAAAAGTTCGCTGCTCATAATTGCCCTACCTGTTCAGACTCGCGGGGAGTGAGGATCACTTTCATCAGGTTGGGTTCGCGGGAATACAAGCGCTCGAACCATCGCGGCCCTTCTTCGAGTGGAGCGATGGCGCTGATGAGAGGTTTGACCTGAATTTTTCCGCTGGCTACCAACTCGATAGCCTGCGGATACTCTCCCGCAGAGGCGCAGGAACCCTGCAACCGTATCTGGCGCGTAACCACTTTTTGCAGAGGCAATGCCACCTCCGGCGAGACGTTGCCAACAAGCGTTACTCTGCCACCCTTACCGACGCAGTCTATAGCGGCGCGAACTGTTTCATCGACTCCGACTGCTTCCACCGCAACATCGACGCCTCTTCCATCGGTAAGAGCGGAAATCTGCGACACCAGATTCTCTCCCGTCGCGAGCAAAGCATTCGCCCCCAAGCTGGTGGCAAGTTTCAGCCGCGAAGCATCCACGTCAGCGACATAGACACTGGAGCACCCGGCAACGCGTAGCGCTTGCAAGGTAAGCAACCCGATCATTCCGGCACCGAGGACCAGCGCCGTCTGTTTCGGAGCAACCTGTGAAAGCGAGACCGCATGGAGCGCCGCGGACACGGCCTCAAGCATTGCGGCCTCGGGGAACGACAGACTTTCAGGCAGGGCGTGGACTATGTGCTGCGGCACAGCCACATATTCCGCAAAGGCACCGGCGCAGCGGTAGTCGCCGCAGGAAACGCCAAGCACGCGGCGTTTGTCGCAGAGGTTGATTTCTCCCCGCAAACAATGTGGACATACGCCGCAAGAAACGGTGGAATCGAAAGTTACACGGTCGCCCTGGCAGAGGCCGGTGACAGCTGTACCCAGGACGGCGGCTGTTCCGGCAGCCTCATGTCCCATGACGAGTGGCGGGATGCGGCGCCCCGATGATCCATCGTATCCGTGCACGTCACTGCCGCAAATTCCGCAGGCCGCAACCCGCACAAGGACTTCGTCCGGACCTGGTTTCGGTGTCGGCACCTCCGCAATTTCAAGATGACGATACCGTGAGAGCAATAGTGCCTTCATTGTCCCTTCAACACATCTTGCCGCTACTCTGCCGACAAAATGCATAGGCCCTTCGCTGCGCTCGGGGTGACAAGCCAAACTTATATCGCGAATTTACGCGGCAACGCTAGCTGCCCGGCTCCTTGAACTTCTTCCGCAATCCCTGCCAGCACTCGAAGTATTGATGATCGAGCTGCGAAGTCTCCAGCGCAAACTTAGTCGGCTGGCAGACAAAGCGAGTCTCGAACATGAACGCCATCGTGTCGCTCACATAGACCGGTTTCAGTTCGGCCTTGCTCGCTTTCTCGAAGGTCTCAGCGTCGGGCCCGTGACCCGCCATGCAATTGTGCAGGCTCGCGCCGCCGGGCACGAATCCTTCCGCCTTGGCGTCATATTCACCGCGGATCAGCCCCATGAATTCGTTCATAAAGTTGCGATGGAACCACGGCGGACGAAACGTGTGCTCGGAAACCATCCATCGCGGCGGAAAGATCACGAAGTCCACATTGGCGGTCCCAGGAATTTCCGATGGCGAAGTCAGCACCGTGTAAATCGATGGGTCGGGATGATCGAAGCTCACCGTGTTCATGCAATTGAAATTCGCCAGATCGTATTTGTAGGGCACGTAATTTCCGTGCCAGGCGACGACGTTCAGCGGCGAGTGGTCGATGGGCGCCGCCCAGAGTTTCCCCTGGAACTTTGTCACAATTCGGAAGTCGCCTTCGCGATCCTCAAATGCCGCGACCGGTGTGAGGAAATCACGCGGATTCGCCAGTCCGTTCGCGCCAATCGGTCCCAGGTCAGGCAGGCGCAGCAGCGCCCCGTAGTTTTCGCAAATGTAGCCGCGCGCTTCTTTCGCCAGAAGTTCGACGCGAAAACGAATTCCCCGTTGAATCACTGCAATCTCGCCAGGACCGGCTTCGAGAACGCCCATCTCCGTGCGCATCAGCAAGCGCCCCTTCTGCGGCACGATCAACATTTCTCCGTCGGCGTTGTGGAAAAAGCGATCGGTCATCGAAGCGTTGGCGACATAGATGTGAATCGCAACTCCCGCATGGGTGTGAGCGCTGCCATTGCCCGCCATGGTGATCAGGCCGTCAACGAAGTCGGTCGGCTGCGAAGAAGCGGGAATTGGAATCGGAGTCCAGCGCAACTGGTTCGGGGGCGTCGGCACCTCGTCAAACGGCGCGCTGCGCAACCTTCCCTGCTCGATCGGCTGGAATGGTTTATGCGCCACCGACGGACGCATCCGGTAAAGCCAGGTCCGGCGATTGACGCCGCGTGGCGCCGTGAATGCCGTGCCGCTCAGTTGCTCCGCATATAATCCATGCGCCACTTTCTGAGGAGAATTCTGCCCTTGCGGCAATACACCTTCCACCGCCTCGCTGGCGAACTCGTTGCCGAATCCCGACTGGTAGCGCAACTCCGTCTTCCCTTGCCTCTTCACTTTTGCGTTGGGCATGCCTACAGATTCCCTCGCCGCGCCTGCTCCATTTCGATCAATTCAAACAGCGCCTTGAAATTTCCTTTGCCAAATCCGCGGCTGCCCTTGCGCTGGATGACCTCGAAGAACACGGTCGGCCGATCCTCTACCGGCTTCGAGAAAATCTGCAGCAGGTAGCCTTCTTCGTCGCGGTCTACCAGTATACCCAGCGAGCGCAACTCCGCCAGCGATTCCTCCACCGGTCCGACCCGAGACGTCAGCAGATCATAATACGCGTCGGGAACGCGCAGAAAATCGAGCCCGTTGCGCTGCAGCTTTCCCACCGTGTACATCACATCCTTGCACTGCAGCGCAATGTGCTGCGCTCCTGCTCCTCCGTAGGCTTCGATGTATTCCTGAATCTGGCTCTTGTTGCGCGCCGCGGCCGGTTCATTGATGGGAAACTTCACCGAATGCGAATCGTCCGACATTACGATGCTCATCAACGCACTGTATTCGGTCGAAATATCCTTATCATCGAACGTGATGTAACGATGGAATCCGAAAACGCGAGTGTAGTAATCCGCCCAGTACCGCATCTTGCCGAGTTCCACATTCCCCACGATGTGATCAATGCGCAGAATGCCGCAGTCGTCCCCGGCGAGCGGCGCCGCCATGAACCCAGGCAGAAACGGCCCTTTGTAATTCTTATAAGAGATCAGCGAGTGGATGGTGTCGCCATACGTGTGAACCGCGGCGCGGCGAATGGCGCCGTGTTCATCCTTTATGTCATGCGGTTCCTCGGCGGGCTGCGCTCCGCGACCGACGGCTTCGGCAAAGGCCTGATCGGCGTCGTCCACTTCCAACGCGATATCGCGGACGCCATCGCCATGCTTGCGGATATGCTCGGCCGCCGCGTCGTCAGGCGTCATCGGCGTAGTCAAAATGAAATTCGCCTTGCCCTGGCTCATGGCATAGGAGGCGCGCTGCCGCTGTCCCGTTTCCAGTCCACTGTAAGCAACCTGCGAAAAGCCGAAGCCCTTGCGGTAGAAGTAGGCTGCCTGCCGCGCGTTGCCAACCCAGAATTCGACGTGGTGAATGCGTTTAAGTTTGAGCGGGTTCTCCATTCGCTTGCTCTCCCGAATTCCATCTTCGCATATTTTGCGATAGGCGAGCACCCCTCCATCCTTTCAGAATTCTCTGCCTTTTTCTCGTGTTAGAAGCTTTTCACAAAATTCTTCCCCGGCAACTGCTTCACTTTCCCATTGAGCTCCAGTTCGAAGAGCGCAGCGAAGATTTCCGAGGACGACATTTCGTTTTCCAGCAATTCGACCAGTTGATCGATGTGCGTGGATTCATCGGCCTTGAGCAACTTGAGGATCTTTTTTTCGTGGGGCGAGGCCGCCTCGTCCGGGAATAGAGATGCGGTCTCCGGCTCGGGAGATTTATTCTGCATCGCACTGAGCGCAACCTGCACGTCGGTCGGCAGCTCTTCCCACACGTCTTCCCAAGTGGCGACGAGTTTCGCGCCCTGCTTGATCAGCGTGTTCGGGCCCCAGGAATTTTTGTTGGTGACGTTGCCCGGAACGGCGTAAACGTCGCGGTTTTGTTCGAGCGCGAGGCGTGAAGTGATGCGCGTGCCGCTGTATTCCGCGGCTTCGACGACCAGTACGCCGGCGGACATGCCGCTGATGATCCGGTTGCGGATGGGAAAGTTTTGCGGGGCCGGCGAGGTTCCCACCGGGAACTCGGTAATCAGCGCGCCACCGAGGGCCACGATCTGTTCGGCGAGGCGCGTGTTTTCCCTGGGATACATGACGTCAATTCCGGTGCCGAGCACGGCGACGGTTTTTCCCCTGGCAGCGACGGCGCCACGATGCGACGCGGTATCGCAGCCGCGCGCCAGTCCGCTGATGATCACCAGACCGCGAGCGGCGAGGTCGGTGGAGAGGCGTTCGGCCATGCCGCTGCCGTAGGGCGTGGGATGGCGCGTTCCCACCATCGCGATGCCGGGCTGGGCCAGCACTTCGAGGCTTCCTTTCACGAACAGGATTACGGGCGGGTCGTAAATTTCCTTCAGCCGCGACGGATATTCCGGATCGCTGAGTGAAATAATTTTGGCGCCCGCCTCAACCGCCTTCGCGCATTCCTGCTGCGCGAGTTCGAGCGACTTTCCCGTGGCCACCGATTGCGCGGAAACGGCGCGCATCCCCGTGGCTTCGAGTTCGGTCAGGCTGGCCTGGAAGACGCGCTCGGCGGTGCCAAAGTGCTCGATCAGTTTCTTGATGCGCGTGGGGCCCAATCCCTGGGTCAGGGCGAGCGCGAGCCAGTAGGTCGCCTGGTAAGAAGCGGGGTTGGGGGCGGCAACGGCCACCTCGGACATCGCACTATTATTGGACATATTGCGTGACCCTAGCCTGCGGCGCAAAACGCTGTCAAGGATGGCGCGCACATCACTTTTGGTAGAATTCGTAAAGTGATGAGCCGGTTAAAGATTTCGGCCATTTCCTACCTGAACACGGCGCCTCTCATGTGGGATTTTGAGCATACCGAGGCAGGCGCGGACTTCGATATCTCCTACACCATCCCCTCGGCCTGCGCCGAGGCTCTGCGTGCGGGAACGGCCGATATTGGCATCGTTCCAGCGGCGGCTTATACCACGGTTCCGGATCTCGTCATCATTCCGGACGTGGCGATTGCGTCACGACGGGCGGTGCGGTCGATATTGCTGGTTAGCAGAGTGCCCATCGGTCGTTTGTCAAAACAGCCGTTGTGGAAGCAGGTGCGCACGGTGGCGTTCGATACTTCTTCAATGACGTCGGTGGCGCTGGCCAAGATTCTGTTCGCCAAATGGCTGGGCGGAGCGCGCGACTATAAGGCGATGGCTCCGAATCTTGATGCCATGCTTGGCGCTTGCGATGCGGCTTTGCTCATTGGAGACCCGGCGCTGCAGATCAACCGCACGCGCTACTTCACGCTCGACTTGGCCGAGGAGTGGGTGGCGCGCACCGGCAAGTCATTCGTCTTCGCTTTCTGGGCCATTCGCCAGCAGGCGCTTGCCGGACGAAATGGGCGGGCGATCGCGGAGGTCTTCAAGAAGTCACGGGATCATGGACTGTCGCCGAAAAAACTTGAAGCCATCGCGCTGGAGTGGGCGCCGCGCCTCGGCCTCACCGTCGAGATCATTCGCATCTATTTGACGCATAACATCCATTATTATCTCGACCCTCCGTGCCTGGAGGGACTCGACCTTTACTACCGCCTGGGCGCGGAAGTCGGAGCGCTTCCGCCAGCGCCGGAACTTCGGTTTGTTTAGTATCTGCAGCTCATCAGCCGCAAATCTGCTCTAATAAAGGACCATGCACTTGCTTGCGATCGTCCTGCTTGCGTCGAAGAAGAGCACGCTGCGATGGCTGATCCATCTCGGCGGCCCCAGCCTGATTTTGCTGGGCCTCGTCGACAACTCGGTCATCCCTCTGCCGGGCAGCACCGACATCGTCACCATCCTGCTGGCCGCCCACCATCCCGATCTGTGGGTCTACTACGCGATGATGGCAACGGTGGGAGCGGTCATCGGCGGATATCTTACTTACCGCATGGCTCGCAAAGGCGGCAAAGAAACTCTGGAAAAAAGATTCTCGAAGAGGACGACCAAGAAGGTCTACGCGATTTTTTCACGCTGGGGCTTCGCGGCGGTCGCGATCCCCGCCATACTTCCACCGCCGTTTCCCATCGTGCCCATGCTTTTGGCCGCCGGCGCCATGCAGTACCCCACCAGGAAGTTTCTGACCGCTCTGGCCGTGGGGCGCGGCATTCGGTTCACCATCCTGGCTTATCTCGGGTTCCACTACGGCCGGCACATCGTGAGGCTCTTTGCGCTGTATTACTGGCCCGTGCTTATCGCCCTGATCGCTTTCTCAGTGCTCGGCGCACTGTACGGCCTGTTCGAGTACAAACGCAGACAGAAAAGCAGCGGCCAGGAAGTCCCTCGCCCAAGATCGCAACCTCGTCGCCGCACGGCCTAGCGAAGTCCCCGTAGGGGCGGAGACGCGGCAAGCCGCGTCTCCGGTGCCCTACGCGGACTTCGCTCGTGGTCGGTATGACAAAGTTTGGCCCTCACCAGCTAAAATAGCCATTACCGTGGGGTGAAGAGGATGTCCCTGACCAAGCAGCAAGCTTTGGAGATGTTTCGGTCCGACGACCTGATCGGGATTGGCATGGAGGCGGACGCGGTCCGCCGCAAGATGCATCCCGAAGGCGTCGTGACTTACATCATCGACCGCAACATTAATTACACCAACTTCTGCACGGAATATTGCACCTTCTGCGCGTTTTATCGTCCGTTGAAGGGACCGGCGGCCAAAGAAGGTTACATCCTCGACCTCGACACCATCTACGAGAAAATTCGCGAGACGGTGGAACTCGGCGGCACCGGCGTGCTGATGCAGGGCGGCCTGCATCCCGATCTCAAGATCGACTGGCACGAGCGCATGCTCAGCGGCATCAAGCAGCGCTTCCCGAAAGTTCACCTGCACTGTTACTCGGCTTCGGAAATTCTTGCGATTGCCGAGTACAGCAACCTCAGCGTGCGCGATACGATTGCGCGGCTGCGCGACGCTGGCCTCGATTCGATCCCGGGCGGCGGCGCTGAGATTCTTGACGACGAAGTCCGCTACAAAATCGCGCGGCTGAAGTGCCTGACTGCGGATTGGCTGGAAGTCCATCGCACCGCGCACCAGCTCGGCATGCGCACCACCGCGACCATGATGTTTGGCGTTGGCGAGTCCATCGAACACCGCATCAACCACCTGCAAGTGCTTTACGATTTGCAGCAGGAGACGGGCGGGTTCACGGCGTTCATCCCTTGGAGTTTTCAGCCCGCGAACACCGCGCTTGGCGGACGCCACTGGGATGAAGCCACGGCGGTTGAATACCTGAAGGTGCTGGCGATTTCGCGGCTTTACCTTTCGAATTTTCTGAACGTGCAGTCCAGTTGGGTGACGCAGGGATTGAAGGTCTGCCAGATGGGCTTGCGTTTTGGCGGCAACGACGTAGGCTCGGTGATGCTGGAGGAGAACGTCGTCCGCGCCGCGGGCGTCGCGAACTGCACAACCGAAGAAGAATTGCGGCGCATCATACGCGATGCGGGCTTCCGTCCGGCGCAGCGCGATACGTTGTACCGGCAATATTTTCTGAACTGAATCGCTGGGCGGCGGCTGCGTTCGGAATTTGTACGTTTCGCAGGCTGAAGCTCTGCGTAGAGACGGGGCTTGCCCCGTCCCCGGAGGCGCGGCAAGCCGCGTCTCTACCTAACGTTCCTATCCATGACACGTTCACTCGCCCTCGCCGTTTTCCTCCTCAGCGCCCTGGCGCTGGCGAGCGCGCAGGAGCCCGCACCCGCGGCGAAGTCCTCCTCTATTGCGGGCACGGTGGTGCAGGAACCGGGCAGCCAGCCGCTCAAGAAAGTGCTGGTGCAGGTCGTCGCGGAAGACCAGAAACAGGGGGGCAACTACACCACCTCGACCGACGCCGACGGCCATTTCCACATTGAGAACGCCGTGCCCGGGCGCTACCGGATTTTTATCGAGAGAACCGGGTTTGTCGGAGTGAATGACCGCGGCCTCAAATCCGACACCAACGTTTTCACGGTTCAGGCCGGGCAACCGGTGGAAGACCTGCTGTTTCGAATGTTGCCCACGGCCGTCCTCAGCGGCCGCATTACGGACGAAGATGGCGACCCGATGTTCGGGGTCAGAATTCTCGCACTAAGAAAAAGGCCAGGGAAGGCAACGCGGGAAACTGCCGGGAGCGAGGCGACGAACGATCTTGGCGAATACCGGCTCCCCGGTTTGTTTCCCGGGCAGTATTGGATTGCGGCCATGCCGCCTCCCGACTTCCGCGATTACGAACGGCAGCAGGAGAAATTGCCGCAGGGCGATAGCCAGGGAGATAACCAGGCCGATAACCGTTATGTCACCACTTACTATCCGGGCACCTACGACGCCATGCAGGCTTCGCCTGTGACGCTTAAGGCGGGCGACGAAATGCCGGTCAACTTTACGCTGGCGCCGGCGAAAACGTATCGGGTTCGCGGCATCGTTACTGGCGTCCCCGCCGGCCAGAAGGCCGTCGTGGAGTTGGTCTCTAAGGCGGGTGATTCTATCGGGACGAATGCGAATGAAATAGGGCCTGACGGCCAGTTTGAAGTACGCGGGGTCGCTCCCGGATCGTATGTGTTGACGGCATCGGCTGGCGCGGAAACGCAGTCGCTCACTGCGCATCAGGAGATCGGCGTTGTCGCCGCTGACGTGGAAGGTGTGAAGCTGTCGCCCCAGCCTTCTTTCACGCTCTCCGGCCATCTGCGCATCGAGGGCAGCGCGCCCGGAGACCTCACGCAGTACTCGGTAAATCTGCGCCTGGCCGAGTTGCCGGAAGATTCGGGCATCTTCATGCCCCAGAACTTCTTTGGGGCGAACGCGCCGGTCGACCGGCTCGGCAACTTCGAGTGGAAAAACGTGACCCCCGGCAACTACATCGTGCAAGTGTACGGAGGCGACGCGCAGAGCGGCTTCTATCTGAAATCGGTGACGCTCGGTGGACGAGATATCGCAACCGGATTCACGGCAAGCGGGCCGGCCTCGCTCGATCTGCTGGTGAGTTCCAAGGGAGGCACGATCGAGGGAGCAGTCGTTGAAAAGGAAAAAGATGTGGACACTGATCCTATGAACAACAATCATCCGGCGCCCAACGCCACGGTGGTGGCCGTGCCGGAAGAAAAATACCGCAAGCTTCCCGATCGCTTCGTGGCTGGAGCGACCGATCAGCATGGACGCTTTACCCTTCGCGGCCTGGCACCGGGCAGCTATACGCTATATGCCTGGCAGGATGTGGAAGAGGGCGTGTACCGCGACCCCGACTTCCTGAAGTCCCAGGAATCAAATGGTACGGCGGTGAAAGTGGAGGAAGGTTCTCATCAGAACGTCGAACTGAAGATTAGTTCAGCGGGTGAGGAATGGCGGTAACTGGTCGATGGTCGTTGGTCGTTAGTCGTTAGTCGTTAGCGATTTTGCCAACGACCGCCGACCAACGACTATCAGGTACAATGCTTGAGTTAGCCTTCTTTTTTTGATCGCGGTGCTGTTGCGTTCATGCTTCTAAAACTCACTTCGTCCCTCGCATTGATCCTCACCTCCAAGGGCTTGGTGCCCTACCTTCGCCATCATTTTCTGGACAAAACTTTCGTGGGCCTTTACCAGATCAATGCGTTCGATCTGGCGCTGCTGATTCCCTATTTCATCGTGCTGATCGTCCTGGCGGCATACGGCGCGCACCGCTACTGGCTGGTCTATCTTTATTACAAGAACAAAAGGAACAAGACGACGGAACCCGCGGCTCATTTCGATTTCGCTGACCTGCCGCGCGTCACCGTGCAGTTGCCGATCTTTAATGAGCAATATGTGGTGGACCGGCTGCTCGACGCCGTCTGCCGGCTCGACTATCCCGCGGAAAAGCTCGACATCCAACTGCTCGACGACTCGACCGACGAAACCATAGAGGTCGCTCGCCTTTTGGTCGATCGCTACGCCGCCTTGGGACATCCAGTCACCTGCCTGCACCGCGACAATCGTGAGGGCTACAAGGCGGGCGCTTTAGCGGAAGGATTGAAAACGGCAAAGGGCGAATTTGTTGCCATCTTTGACGCCGATTTTGTTCCGCCACCCGATTTTCTGCTGAAGTGCATCCATCACTTCACCGATCCCAAGGCCGGCATGGTGCAGACGCGCTGGACGCACATCAACCGCAATTACTCGCTGCTGACCCAGGTCGAAGCCATTCTGCTCGACGGCCATTTCGTGCTGGAACACTCGGGACGCGCGCGCAGCGGCGTTTTCTTTAACTTCAACGGCACGGCCGGCATGTGGCGGCGCTGCGCCATTGACGAAGCCGGCGGCTGGGAGCATGACACGCTCACCGAAGATACCGACCTTTCCTATCGCGCTCAGCTCAAAGGATGGAAGTTTGTTTATCTGCAGGACGTCGAATGTCCGGCCGAATTGCCGGTGGAGATGACCGCATTCAAGACGCAGCAGGCGCGCTGGGCCAAGGGGTTGATCCAGGTCTCCAGGAAAATACTCCCCCAGGTGTTCGCCAGCGACGCATCGCGGCACCAGAAAATCGAAGCCGTGTATCACCTGACGGCCAACCTCAGCTATCCGCTGATGATCGTGCTTTCGGTTTTGCTGATGCCCGCCATGATCATTCGCTTCTATCAGGGATGGTTCCAGATGCTCTATATCGACGTGCCCCTGTTCCTGGCTTCGACGTTCTCCATTTCCAGCTTCTATCTGGTTTCGCAAAAAGAACTGTTTCCGAAAAGCTGGCTGCGATCGCTGCTCTACCTGCCTCTATTGATGTCTCTCGGAATCGGGCTGACGATCACAAATAGTTACGCCGTGCTCGAAGCGCTGGTCGGCAGGCAGACCGCCTTCGCTCGCACCCCCAAGTACCGCGTCGAATCGAAGCAGGATAGAGTCGGCGCGAAGAAATACCGTAAGCGCCTGGGATGGGTTCCGTGGATTGAACTCCTGATCGGAACTTACTTCGCGCTCGCCATCCTTTACACCATCGACAACGAGAATTACGTCACCGTTCCCTTCCTGCTGTTGTTCGTGATCGGTTACTGGGTCACGGGGCTGATGTCGCTGCTGCAGGGGCGCTTCGCCGGACTCTCGGTGGGTTCGGAAACCCACACCAAGCCATTCCCGGTCGGCGTGTAATCATCGGGTGATCGGGCCATCGGTGATCTGGTGATCGCAAGTTCGAATAGGAGAAGATGGCCCGATCACCCGGTGCCTTCCCCTGCCCGGTTATGGAGCCCAGAGCGGCCCCCTTGGGTGACACCTTTGGCAGTTGTTGAGCGGGAAAGCGACCTTTCCATGGCAGGCACCGCAGTATCGGCCTTCGATATTAAAAAACATCGAATAGTGGATCGTGCCCTTCTTGGCAGGCGGGAATATTTCGGGATGGCAGAGTTCACAACCGTTCCAGAAGGAATGCTCCTCATGAGAGAACTCAATCGGTTCGACCCACGGGTAAGCTGCTTCGACGGAAAAATCTTCCCGATTCCGCATCGGTGCCTTTTTGACGGATAGACCTTCAACAAAATCGACGGGTTTGATGACGCCAGACTTAGCCGCCGCCTCCCAATTCACCCCGTAAAAGGATTTCGGGAACTTTGCGGTAAACTCCTTGTACTCGTACTTCCTTGCGCCCTTCTTGCCCAAAGAATGGCAACGGTCGCACCGCTTGTCGTTCGTGGCATCGGAGCACGCAGCGAAGATGGTTTTTCCATCGAACGACTTCTTCCCATCATGGCAGGCGCCGCAATGGAAACCTTCGTGGTTCGTCTTGGCATTGATGCCCGTGGCCTTCGCCTCCATGGCAAAACCGACATCGACATGGCAGACCCGGCAGGTGAATTTCGACCGGTGCAGCCAATGATCAAATACGACAGCGCCGGGCTCAGCTCCAGCGTAGTTGTCAAGAATCACCTTGCCATACTCGGACGGTCCCGGTGCAGGTTCGGGCAAATAGATTTGGGCGGACGCGATATGCGCTAGGAGCAAACTTCCGCAGGCCAGCACGAGCAGGAGAAGCCCGCGCTCATTTCTTTTCTTTCTTTTTTGCATCGAGGACGTAGGCATAAAGACCTCTGCACTTTCGCAGTCGTTCCAGGTAGACCTTTTTCCGCGATTCATCGAGCTTCTCAATCTGCGGCTGGAGATTGTCGCATCTCCGAATAAGATCCGTGAGTTCCTCCTGCGAGAAAGTCATGGCATCCTCGGTCTTCCCGCAAACGCTACCGAACTCCTTCCGCCAGGACTCCTGCGCCGTGTCCGCCTGCGAAGCGGATGCGGAGGGCCCGCCGGTAACACGCACGCCGAACAAACCGGTGAGCCCCATGAATAGCAATACCGTAAAGGCCGTTGTCTTGAACTGCGCCCAGAATTTCGCCGGCAAGACCATGGACCGCTCTCCTCAGGGTTGTACTGGTTTGGAATGGCAGCGCTGGCAATCCGCCAAAGGGAACGCCACCGTAATATGGCACGCGCCACAGTACTTCCCTTCCGATATATCCACCATCGAGTACTTCACCGTGCCTCTTTTCACGCCCATGAATATATCCGGGTGGCAGAGTTCGCATCCGTTCCAGACCGTATGTTTCTTATGGGAGAAGATGATGTCGGGCATTCCCTCGACCTTAGGGTTGAGCGCGAAGTCTTTCTGCACGACGAAGGCATTTCCTTTTGAAGTGGAGACGCCAGGAAGAAAACCGGCCGGCTTGATCAGTCCCAACTCCTCCGACTTTTCCCAATCCAACCCGTTTCCGAAGCGCTCTTTCGGAAGCGGTTGACTGAATTGGAAGAAGTCGAAATCGGATGCGACCTTCAGTCCGTAGGAGTGGCATCGCTCGCATCTCTTCTCGTCCTCCAAGTTCACCTTCCGAGAGCAGGCTTGGAAGACCGTTTTTCCGCCGGCGACCATCTTCCCGTTATGACAGGTGCCGCAGTAATAACCGTGCGCGTTGTCCGCCGCCTTGATGTCCGTGGCTCCGGCCTTCATCGCAAAACCGATGTCGACGTGACAAACCCGGCAGGTGAACATCGAGCGGTGGATCCAATGTTGAAAGACGACGGGCGCAAGGTCCGCTTTCGCGGAGTAGTTGTCAATGATGACCCGGCCGTATTCGTAGGGAAGCGGTCTTCTCTTCTTGGTACCCGTTTGGGATAGGGCCAAGCTGCAAAAAAGACCGCAGAAAACCATGCTCGACGCCAGAGCAATTAACATTTTCTTGTTCATCGAGAACCTCCTCCCGATTGAACTGCGCTTATCGCATTCCGCTGCCGACGCGCTCCGCTGCTCCTCCTCGAGTGCACCGCTGCCAGGAAGGGCTCCTGACGACGCACGAAACACTATTCCATTGTTATTCTCCACCAACCCCCAACGTTGGCGCAGTGACCCCAATCACGGTTCGCCGTGATAACCGGGCCGAACCGGGGCCGCCGCCGGGTCATCGGGTGATCGGGCCATCGAAAAACCGACCTTCGCTCGCACAATCGGACCAGATCGCACAGTCGTTTCAGATCACCCGATCACCCGATGGCCCGATCACCCGATGCTTTGCCGCACCAAACTAACCAACAATCGACCCTGCGGAGCGATGCTACGCTGGTACCGCTCTGGTTTTCTCGCATGCACCTCCGCAACAAGAGGCATTGCAGGGAACCAATCTCAAGAAGCTTTTACGAACAGTCGAAGCGCTGGCGGACTTGGGCCCCGAACTTACGGCGGACCGCGACTTCCGCCAAACCGCTCGCGCCATGCTGACCGCCGTAATGGAAGCGGCTGGCGCACGTGAGGCCGTTTTGTTTTCGTTCAGCGAACGGCCTTCGTTGCTCACCTCGGTTGATGCCCAAGGATTCGCTTTGCTGCCCGAGCCGGCGCTTATCCCCCTGCTTCCCCGCCACGTGCACACCCTGACCGCGGCCGCCGGCCCGGTGCTGCTCACGAGTTCCACCTACGATGCCTTTCTGAGTTCGAACGGCAATGTCGCGCCCGAACTGTTCAAGTGCATTTGTCCGCTGAAAGTCCGGGGCAAGCTCGCCGGAGTGATCGCCCTCGGACGCCGCCCCGGTGAAGTGGCGTACGAAGAAGACGCGCTCGACGCTTTTGAAATGCTGAGCCACTACGTGGCGCTGGCCATTCAGAATCACACTCTCGGCCAGACGCTGGCCCAACGGGTTTCCGAAAACCTGCGGCTGCTGGCCTCACTGCACGGGTTCTACGACAACGCGCTCGAAGCTTTCGCCACCGCCATCAACGTCAAACACGTCAACATTCATGGCCACTCGCTGCGCGTGGGCCGCTACTCGCAGGCGATCGGCGAAGCGCTGGGGATGGACCCGGCCGATGTTGCATCGCTGCGGTCGGCGGGCTATCTGCACGACATCGGCATGGTTGCCGTCGATCGGCGGCTGGTCGAAAAACCTTCGAAGTTCGACGCGGAAGAATCCCGCGAGATGAGGGAGCACACCATCATCGGGCATCAGATCGTCAGCCAGGTGCAGTTTCCCTGGCCGCAGATTCCGGAAATCGTCCGCTGGCATCATGAACGCGGAGACGGGTCGGGATACCCGGACGGCTTGCGTGGGGACGAGATACCGCAAGCCGTGCGCATCGTGGCCTTGGCCGACACCTTCGATGCGATGATCAGCGAACGCCCTTACCGGGATCGCTTGCCGCTCGGCGTCGCGCTTCAGGAATTGATCCGCATGACCCCGCAAAAATACGATCCCAGGGCGCTGCAGGCTTTGCTGATCCAGGTACGGCGGGACGCGGTCGGAAGCAACCGCACTCCCATCCTTGAGCCTGAATTGATGAACCTTTCGGCTGCGGACGTCGACGAAATGGCGTCCACCCTGCAACACAGGATCAGCCAGGATAGGCCTTTCCTTATTTAATCGGCAGTTCGCAACCCACAAGTCACCGCGACCGCCGGCGCCAGCGAACCAAATTCTTCCCGGTGTAGAATCGGAAGTTAGCCCCCTCGTCCTCGTTTTGTTTTTCGATCGCGATGTAGACTTGGGGCGATCGGCGCAGTTGTGTCCATCTGGCGCTTATTTCATCTAATTTCGTAAGTACGGCAACGCAAGCCGATTTGCGAGGAGAACATTCATGGCTGTCAGTGACCAGGCTATCGCCACCCGTACCGAGCTCGACCGGTTGTGTATCAACACGATTCGCACGCTTTCGATGGACGCCGTGCAGAAGGCGAACTCCGGCCATCCCGGCGCGCCGATGGCGTTGGCTCCCGTCGCCTACTGTCTGTGGCAGCAGTTTCTGCGCTATGACCCGGAGGATCCAGCTTGGCCGAATCGCGACCGCTTCGTGCTCTCCAATGGGCACGCCTCCATGCTGCTGTATTCCCTGCTGCATCTGGCGGGCGTGCGCGAAGTCGGTCCCGAGGGCGAAACTCTTTCGACACCTGCGGTGTCGCTCGACGACATCAAAAATTTCCGGCAACTCGGCAGCAAAACGCCGGGGCATCCCGAATACGGCTTGACCTCGGGCGTCGAGACAACCACCGGCCCGCTCGGTCAGGGTGTCGCCAACAGCGTGGGCATGGCGATCGCCGAGCGCTGGCTGGCGCGGTATTTCAATCGTCCGGGATTCGAGCTGTTCAACCACAACATCTGGGCGATTTGCGGCGACGGCGACATGATGGAAGGAATTTCCTCGGAAGCCGCGTCGCTCGCCGGCCATCTGAAACTTTCGAACCTGTGCTGGATTTACGATAACAACCACATCACCATCGAGGGCAATACCGTTCTCGCCTTCGACGAGAATGTGGCCGCCCGGTTCGCAGCCTATGGCTGGGTTGTCTCGCACGTCCGCGACGCAAACGATCTGGTTGCGCTCGCCGACGCTTACCGCCGCGCGCTCGATGTGAAGGATTGTCCCAAACTGATCATCGTCGACAGCCACATCGCCTTCGGCTCGCCCCACCGGCAGGACACAAAGGAAGCGCACGGCGAGCCGCTCGGCGAAGAAGAAGTCAAACTGACGAAGCGCGCATACGGCTGGCCGGAAGACGCCAAATTCCTCGTCCCGGATGGAGTGCGCGAAAACTTTCGCGACGTGATGGGCAAGCGTGGGCGGCAATTGAGCGGGCAATGGAACTCGATGTTCTCGAAGTACAGCGCGCAGTATCCCGATTTAGCGGCTCAATTCGGACGCATGCAAAGCAGGCAACCTGCGAACGACTGGGACAAGGATCTGCCCGCGTTTGCGCCCGATGCCAAGGGACTCGCAACCCGCGATTCGTCCGGCAAGGTTCTCAACGCCATTGCCAGGAACCATCCCTGGCTCATGGGCGGCTCGGCCGACCTGTATCCATCGACCAAGACGCGGCTCACCTTCGACGGCGCGGGCGATTTCGAGGCGGGGAATTACAACGCGCGCAACTTTCACTTCGGCATTCGCGAGCACGCGATGGGCGCAATCGTAAATGGCATGGCGTTGTCGAAGATCCGCGCCTACGGTTCAACGTTTCTGATCTTCAGCGACTACATGAAGATGCCGATCCGCCTCTCAGCCCTCATGGAAGTTCCCGCAATCTGGATTTTCTCCCACGACTCGATCGGCGTCGGCGAAGACGGACCGACCCACCAGCCGATCGAGCAACTGATAACGTTGCGAGCGGTTCCCGGTCTGATCACGCTGCGCCCGGCCGATGCCAACGAGGTCGTCGAGGCGTGGAAGATCATCATGCATCTAAGGAAGGAGCCGGCAGCGCTGATCCTCACGCGGCAAGCCCTGCCCACCTTCGATCGCACAAAATACGCATCCGCGGCAGGCGTGGCTCGCGGCGCCTATATCCTGGCCGACGCCGACGGAGGCAAGCCGCAAGTTATCCTCATGGCCACCGGCAGCGAGGTGTATCTCTGCATCGACGCCTACGAGAAACTAAAGGCGGAAGGCATCCGGGCGCGTGTCGTCAGCATGCCTTCGTGGGACTTGTTCGAACATCAGGACCAGAGTTACCGCGATGAAGTGCTTCCGCCCGAAATCACCGCGCGGGTCGCGGTCGAGATGGCTTCGACCTTCGGCTGGGCGCAATATGCAGGGCCGAAAGGACGCATCATCGGCATGAGAACCTTTGGAATGTCCGCGCCGCTCAAGGATCTGCAAAAGAAGTTCGGCTTCACGACCGAGGCCGTGCAGCAAGCAGCGCGCGAACTGCTCGGGAAATAACGACGGTATAGAGACGGAGCTTGCCCCGTCTCAGCGGCGCGGCAGTCGCAGCGAGGGAGACGCGGCGAGCCGCGTCTCTACAGGAAATTTTAGGAGACAGTTATGAATCCAGTGGACACGCTCGAAACCGCAAAAGCCGCGAATCGTCTCACCCAGCTTCAGACTTTCGGCCAGTCCATCTGGCTCGACTACATCCGCCGCGACCTGCTGAAGGGCGGCGAACTGCAGCGCCTGATCACGGAAGACGGCCTGCGCGGGATGACTTCGAATCCCGCGATTTTCGAGAAGGCCATTGCGGGCTCAACGCAATACCAGGATTTTCTCGACTCTCTCGCCAGCCGCGCCGACCTCGACGCCAAAGGCCGCTACGAATTGCTGGCGATCCGCGACATTCAAGACGCGGCCGACCTGCTCGCGCCCGTCTATCGGAGCACGAAGAAGCGCGACGGATACGTGAGCCTCGAAGTGTCTCCCTATCTTGCGCACGACACGAAGGGCACCCTCGACGAGGCGCGGCGATTGTGGAAGACCGTGGCCCGCGAAAACTTGATGATCAAGGTGCCGGGCACAGCCGAAGGCATTCCTGCGTTTCGCCAGCTCATCGGCGAGGGCATCAACGTCAACGTGACGCTGCTGTTCGCGCAAGGAGTGTATGAAGAAGTCGCGGCGGCGTTCATCGACGGCGTGGAAAAATTCGCTGCGACCGGCGGCGATGTGAGCCAGCTTGCGAGCGTGGCCAGCTTCTTCATCAGCCGCATCGATTCGCTGGTCGATTCGCTGGTTGGCGACCAATTAAAGAAGGAAACCGACGCGGCCCGCAAGGCGAAGTTACAGAGCATTCTGGGGAAAGTCGCGATCGCCAACGGCAAGCTCACCTACGAAGCCTACCAACGAATCTTCTCGACTCCGCGCTGGAAAGCGCTCGCCGCCAAGGGCGCGCAGACGCAGCGCGTGCTCTGGGCGAGCACCAGCACGAAGAATCCAAATTACCGCGACGTACTCTACATCGAGGAATTGATCGGGCCCGACACCGTCAATACTGTTCCTCCGGCAACGCTCGATGCCTTCCGCGATCACGGCATGCCGCGCCCGAGTCTGACCGAAGACCTGGACGGCGCGCGCAAAACGATGGCCGATCTGGCGGGCGTTGGCATTGTCATGAAAGACGTGACTGACAAGCTCACTGCCGACGGCGTGAAACTGTTTGCCGACGCCTTCGACACCCTGCTGGCCGCGGTAGAGAAGAGTACGAAGCGATCAAGCGCGCCTCAGGTCAATTCGCAGGCCGTATCCCTTCCGGCCGATCTTGATGCCGCGCTAAAAAAAAACCTTAACGACTGGCGAGCGACGGGAAAAGTAAGACGGCTCTGGCAGCGCGACGCCTCGCTCTGGACCAACGAAGACGAGGCCAACTGGCTGGGCTGGCTCGGCATCGCCGACGAGCAACTCGCCGGCGTCGGCCAACTGAAGGCATTCGCAGACGAAATCAAAAGCGCCGCCTTCTCCGACATTCTGCTGCTCGGCATGGGCGGATCGAGCCTATGTCCGGAAGTGCTCGCGCTGACCTACGCGCAAACTCCAGGTTTCCCGCGCCTGCACATACTCGACTCGACCGACCCGGCGCAAATCCGAAGCGTCGAAAAAAAGGTCGACCTCGCCAAAACGCTCTTCATCGTTTCCAGCAAATCTGGCAGCACACTCGAACCCAACATCTACAAGCAGTATTTCTTCGAGCGCGTGCGGCAAACCGTCGGTGCGGACAAGGCGGGCAGCCACTTTATCGCGATCACCGACCCGGGCTCGAAGATGCAGCAAGTCGCCGAGCGCGACCGTTTCCGCCACATTTTCTACGGCCTGCCGTCCATCGGCGGACGTTACTCCGCGCTCTCGAACTTCGGCATGGTTCCCGCCGCGGCCATGGGCCTCGACACCGGCAAGTTCCTCCAGCGCACGAAAGAAATGGTCGACGCCTGCAAGGCATCCACTCCCATAGAACAGAATCCGGGAGTGACGCTCGGCCTGATCATGGGCGCCGCCGCAAAACTTGGCCGCGACAAAATTACGCTTATCACCTCACCCGGAATTGGCGATCTGGGCGCGTGGCTCGAGCAGTTGATCGCGGAATCCACCGGCAAACTCGGCAAGGGCATCATCCCGGTCGATCGCGAAGCACTGGGTTCGCCGGAAGTTTATGGCGGTTCCAATAATAATGACCGCATCTTCGCCTACCTCCGACTGGAGACCGCGCCCAACGCGGCGCAGGACGCCAAGGTCTCGGCGCTGGAGAAAGCGGGGCAACCGGTGGTGCGCATCGCCGTGTCCGATACCTACAGCCTCGGACAGGAATTCTTCCGCTGGGAATTTGCGACGGCGGTTGCGGGCTCGATCCTCGGCATCAACGCCTTCAATCAGCCCGACGTGGAAGCCAGCAAGATCGTCACCAAGCAACTCACATCAGCCTACGAGAGTTCGGGCTCGCTTCCTCCCGAAAAGCCGATCCTTGAAGAAGCGGGCATCAAGCTCTTCACCGACGACAAAAATGCCGCCGCGCTCAGCCACGCCGCCGGTCCCGATCGTTCACTTAAAAACTATCTGCGCACCCATCTGACGCGTCTTGGCGCTGGCGATTATTTTGCCCTGCTGGCTTACGTCGAAATGAATGCGGAGCACGAATCTCTGCTGCAAACCTTGCGCATGACCGTGCGCGATCGCAAGCATGTGGCGACATGCCTCGGCTTCGGGCCGCGCTTTTTGCACTCCACCGGACAAGCTTATAAAGGCGGCCCCAACAGCGGCGTATTCCTCCAAATAACCTGCGCCGATGCGAACGACTTGCCGGTTCCCGGACAGAAATACACTTTCGGAGTAGTGAAGTCGGCGCAGGCTCGCGGAGACTTCCAGGTTCTGGCCGACCGCCAGCGCCGCGCGCTGCGCGTACACCTCGGCAGCGATGTGAAAGCGGGACTCGGCAAACTCGCGGAACTGGTGAAGCAGGTCTTGTGAAGCCATCTCATAAATCGTCCCGGGAAGGGCACGGCTTCAGCCGTGCCACTCAGACGCAATAAAGACACGGGCTTTAGCCCCTGAGGGATTCGGCGGTTTAAGGAGCAGCAATGCAACTCGGAATGGTAGGTCTAGGGCGCATGGGCGCCAACATGACGCGGCGCCTGATGCGCGGCGGCCACACCGTGGTGGTTTCCGATCTGAGCGCCGATGCCGTCAAGAGTATCGCCAGCGAAGGCGCGGTAGCCTCCTCTTCACTTGAAGACCTGGTCGGCAAGCTGCCCCCGCCGCGCGCCGCCTGGGTCATGGTGCCATCGGGCGATCCCACGGAAAAAACGGTGCAGGTTCTCGTCGCACGCATGCAGGCGGGCGACACCATCATCGATGGCGGCAACTCGTACTTCAAAGACGACGTTCGCCGCTCCAGGATCTGCGCCGCCAAGGGCGTGCACTACGTCGACGTTGGCACCAGCGGCGGCGTCTGGGGACTCGATCGCGGATACTGCATGATGATTGGTGGCCCGAAAGAGGCTGTCCAGCGCCTCGACCCCATCTTCAAAACGTTGGCGCCGGGACGCGGCGACATCCCGCGCACTCTCGGCCGCGAGAAGATGCCCGGTACCGCCGTCTCTACTGCTGAAGACGGTTACATCCACTGCGGCCCGTCCGGCTCGGGACATTTCGTGAAGATGGTCCACAACGGTATCGAGTACGGCATGATGCAGGCCTACGCGGAAGGCTTCGACATTTTCAAGAACGCGGCCAGTAAAGAACTTCCCGAAGATATCCGCTACGATCTCAACCTGCCCGATATTGCCGAGGTCTGGCGGCGCGGCAGCGTGGTGAGTTCGTGGTTGCTCGACCTGACGGCGATGGCGCTCGTCGAGAATCCCACGCTCGCCGAGTACAGCGGCTTCGTGCAGGATTCCGGCGAGGGCCGTTGGACAATCCAAGCGGCGCTCGAAGAAGCGGTCCCAGCCGAAGTGCTGACCGCGGCCCTGTACACCCGCTTCCGCTCAAGGCAGGATCATACCTTCGCGGAGAAGATGCTCTCTGCCATGCGCCAGAAGTTCGGTGGCCACATAGAACCGAAAGCACATTGAACCAATAAGTCATTGAATCATTCAAACGCTGAGTCCATGACACGAGGAACCGATGGCTCTAACCGACGCTCGGCCAGAAAGAATCAAACCGCAAGTAGGACGCACAGGAGACCCGTGTGTCATGGTGATCTTCGGCTTTACCGGCGACCTGACGCGCCGCAAGCTGATTCCGGCTCTCTATAACCTGGCCAGCCAGCAATTGCTGTCGCGTGAGTTCGCCGTGATTGGCGTGGGCCGCAGCCCCATGAGCGATGACGACGCGCGGAAGAAGCTCACCGAAGACTTCAAACAGTTCGCCACCGGCGCCGTCGACGCCGACTTATGGGAGTGGTTTCTCCGCCGCATAAGTTATGTAAGTGGAAATTTCGACGATCCCGCGACTTATGACAAGCTGAAAGAAACCCTGGCCACAGTTGACCAGGAACACGACTGCCACGGTAACTACTTTTTCTATCTTGCCACCGCGCCCAACTTCTTCGGCGACATCGTCGAGCGCCTAGCAAAGGTCGGCCTCATGGCCGAAGGCAATGACCATTGGCGGCGGGTAATTATCGAAAAACCTTTCGGCCACGATCTCGATTCCGCCAAGGCCCTGAACCAGCGGCTCTTGAAAGTCGCTTCGGAATGCCAGATCTACCGCATCGATCACTACCTGGGAAAAGAGACGGTCCAGAACATTTTGGCGCTCCGTTTCGCAAATGGAATTTTCGAGCCCATCTGGAATCGCCGCTACATCGACCACGTGCAGATTTCGGTCGTCGAAACCGTCGGCGTCGAGACGCGCGGCGGTTACTACGATGGAGCCGGCGCCCTGCGCGACATGGTGCCCAACCACATCATGCAGCTCATCACCCTGACCGCGATGGAACCCCCAATTTCCTTCGATGCGAACGCGGTCCGCGACGAGCAGGCCAAGATCCTCCATGCCATCCAGCCCTTCAGTAACGAGGACGTGCTCAGCAAAACCGTCCGCGGCCAGTACGGAGAAGGCATCATCGACAACCAGCGCGTGCCCGCCTACCGCTCCGAAAAGGGCGTGCCTCCCGATTCGCGCACCGAAACCTTCGTCGCCATGCGCCTGCTGATCGACAACTGGCGCTGGGCCGGAGTTCCCTTCTATCTGCGCACCGGCAAGCGCCTGCCCGGCCGCAATACGCATGTCGTGATTCAGTTCCGGCGCGCGCCCTTCATGCTCTTTCGCGAGACCCAGGTCGAAAACATGATGCCCAACCAACTGGTGTTGCACATTCAGCCGGAAGAAGGCATCTCGCTGCGCTTTGCCGCCAAGACCCCCGGGCCCGCCATGCAACTGGGCGAAGTGAATATGGATTTCGCCTACGACGACTATTTCGGGGTCATGCCTTCGACCGGATACGAACGCCTGCTCCACGACTGCATGACCGGAGACGCCACGCTCTTCCAGCGCGCCGACATGGTCGAAGCCGGTTGGAGCATTGTCAATCCCGTGCTCGACGTGTGGAAGGCGCTGCCTCCGCGCGATTTCCCCAACTATCCTGCTGGAGAGTGGGGCCCGAAAGAGTCCGAAGAACTGATGGAACGCGATGGCCGCCGCTGGAGAAATTTCGAAAAGTGAAAAGAAATTTGTAATATGTAATTTGTAATTGGTAATTTAAATCCAAGAGCAAGTTACAGAGTTACCCGATTACTAAATTACAAATTACAAATTACCAATTACCAATTACAAATCCCCCATGCCGACTCGATCCATTGAAGTCCTCCCCACCGCGGCCGATCTCTTCCACGCCGCCGCCGAAGAATTCGTCCGCGCCGCCCGCGCCGCCATCGGCGCCCAGGGACGATTCACGGCAGCGCTCTCCGGCGGCTCGACTCCAAAAGCTCTCTATTCCCTGCTCGCCTCGAATTACGCCGCCTTCGCCTGGAACCGCGTCTTCCTATTCTTCGGCGACGAGCGTCACGTTCCGCCCACCGCCGCCGACAGCAATTATCGGATGGTGAATGAATCGTTGCTGGCGAAGATTGCGATTCCACCCGAGAACGTCTTTCGCGTGCCGGCCGAGAATCCCGATGCCGCCGCTGCTGCCGCAGACTATGAGGCCCATCTCCGCCGATTCTTCGGACTTCGTTCCGCAATCCGCCCCGAAGATCGGCCCGCGGAGTTCCCGCGCTTTGACCTGATTCTTCTCGGCATGGGTCCCGACGGCCACACCGCATCGCTCTTCCCCGATTCCCCGGCGCTCGACGAACAGTCGCGCCTGGTCGTCGCCAATTGGGTAGCGAAGTTCAACACCCGCCGCATTACTTTCACTTTCCCCGTGCTCAATCGCGCCGCCGAAGTGATGTTCCTGGCCAGTGGCGCGGACAAGGCCGACATGCTGCATCAGGTTCTAGAAAGCAAGAGCGCTCCTCCGCTTCCCGCGCAGAGAGTGCAGCCATCGGACGGAAAATTGTTGTGGATGGTTGACGAAGCTGCCGCCGCAAAACTGACCCGGTGAAGGTCGCCTCGTTTTCAGTTTTCGGTTCTCGGTTCTCAGTTCTCAGTTCTCAGTAAAATCCTCGCTATGAACCGATATCGCAATTACGGAGTTGGCAAAGATTGCCAAGGCACGGGTACCCCCTCCCCCCGGTCTTTTGGAATCATGGGGTTGGGAAGAAATTCCCGCCAAATCTTTGGATTTAAATAACTTATAGGCAAAATATTCCGGAATAGGGACTTAGCTCCTCAAACAGCGCTGAAAATGGGTTTGGGGCAGCTTCGAGGGCCGTCTTCGCGACGGGTGTACCTCTTCACTGCCCCAATCAGACTTGCATTGTCGCAGAAGGCGGGGCTTATGTCTGTGATGGTGGTCACAGCTTGTGTGTGTGATGAAAAATGTCAAAGGCCCCGCCCAAGCGAAGCTTGGACGGGGCACCACGCGGACACTTCTGTGCGCCAAACATCCTCGTTAGACAGTCCCTGGGGAATGGTATAACTGCCCTAGTTCTCGGGATCTCCCACGTTTGCACGAGGCACTATGCGAACAAGAGCTTTGGAGCTACTCCGTGCCGCCGTCGCGTCGGCGACAGCAGACTTCCGTCCAGGTCAGTGGGAAGCCATCGAACGCCTTTTGCGTCGCGAGCGCCTGCTTGTTGTGGAGCGCACAGGGTGGGGCAAGAGTAGTGTGTATTTCCTGGCCACACGCCTGCTACGGGACCATGGAGCGGGATGTACCCTGCTCATCTCGCCTCTTCTATCGCTTATGCGCAACCAAATCGAGAGCGCACGTCGAATCGGGGTGCGCGCCGAAACGATCAATTCTTCAAATATGGGTGAGTGGCCGCGCGTCCAAAATGCGCTCCTTCAGAACAATGTAGACATATTGCTCATTTCTCCAGAACGATTAGCTAACGAAAGTTTCATAACGGATTGCCTTTTGCCAATTGCCGCACGAATCGGCCTCTTCGTCGTCGACGAAGCCCACTGCATTTCCGACTGGGGCCATGACTTTCGCCCTGATTATCGAAGAATCGTACGAATTCTACGTGCTCTTCCGGCCAATGTTCCCGTCTTGGCAACGACCGCTACAGCGAATGACCGTGTCGTTGCCGACCTGGTCGAACAACTGGGACCGAACCTGACAGCCATTCGCGGCGCGCTCACGCGGGAAAGCCTCAGACTCCAGAACATTGTGCTTCCGGCCAAAGCTGCACGAATGGCATGGACTGCCCATCACGTGCCGAATCTGCCCGGCAGTGGCATCATCTATACGCTGACAGTGAGAGACGCGGAGAATGTTGCTGCCTGGTTGCGATCACGCGGAATCAATGCAAAGGCGTATCACAGCGGCACAGTCAACCGCGAGGAACTTGAAGATCAACTGCTTCGTAACGAAGTGAAGGCCTTGGTTGCTACGGTTGCCTTAGGAATGGGTTTCGACAAGCCAGATGTTGGATTCGTGATCCACTTTCAACGGCCTGCTTCGGTCGTCCACTATTACCAGCAAGTGGGACGAGCGGGCAGAGCCGTTCACGAAGCCTATGGCGTCCTGCTCAGCGGCGCTGAAGACGATGAGATTGCAGACTATTTCATTAACACGGCATTCCCCACAGAGGAAGAGGTCGGGCAAGTGCTTGCCGCCTTGCGCGGTTCAAATGCCGGCCTGAAGCTGGCCGCTCTTGAGCAGCAACTCAATCTCACCACAGGCAAGCTAAAAGATGTTCTCAAGTTTCTGCTTCTCGAATCGCCATCTCCGATCCAGAAGGTTGATCAGCGGTACGTGCGAAATCCGGTGCAATGGCAGATGCCTCAGGCAAGGATTGAGAGACTGGGAAATCTCCGCCGTCAAGAGCAGCAGCGGATGCGCGAGTACATCGCAACCGATAGATGCCTCATGCAATTTCTTTCTGCTGAACTCAACGATCCTGCGGCAAACGCCTGCGGCAAGTGTGTGAATTGCGTTCATGCAGGTTTGGGCAATGACTTCCCTCAAGATCTAGCTGAGGCGGCGACCGCATTTCTCAATAACTTGGACTTGCCAATCATGCCACGCAAGAAGTGGCCGCCGAGTCACTCGTTTGAGGGAAGCCACGGAAATATTGCCCTAGAGTTGCAAAATCAACTTGGGCGGGCGCTTTGTCGATGGGGCGATCCGGGGTTCGGAGAACTTGTGAAAAGAGGCAAGCAACAAGCGGAGAGATTTCCGGATCAGCTTGTCACTGCGGCTGTTCGTCTAATCCGCGAACGTTGGATTCCCCAACCAGCTCCGACGTGGGTGACCTGTGTCCCCTCCCGTCGACACGCCGCTCTCGTCCCTGATTTCGCCCGGCGGTTGGCTCGTGAGCTTGGACTGCCATTTGTGGACTGCATTCGGAAAGCGAGGGAAACGGAACCCCAGAAGACTCGCCAGAACAGCGTTCAGCAGGTGCACAATCTCGACAGAGCTTTTGAGTTGGATGAAAATACTGTTCAGGCGGGTCCGGTACTACTGATAGACGACATGGTGGATTCACGATGGACATTTACAGTTCTAGGATTCAAACTCCGGCAGGCCGGGAGCGGCTCGGTGTTCCCTTTTGCGCTTGCAGACACGTCCGCGGAAGGCGGAGACTAGTGAAGGAATGATGCCATCACCGACACCAGACACTCAGGCGGTCCTTCTACTCTGCGCCAAACTAGGCGAGCGTCATGACGTTGCAAAGCCGCTTAGTACGAAGCAATATTCCGCCCTGGCAAAGTGGCTGCGCGAGCGTTCTCTTCGACCTAGGGATCTGCTGCAAGACAACGGTCGAATGCAGCTTTCCGAGCTCAGGCTCGGCGAGGTCGGAAGAGATCAAATCGAGCGATTGCTGGATCGCGGTGCCGCCCTCGGGGTTATGGTGGAGAGGTGGACTAGCAGAGGGGTCTGGTTCGTCAGCCGCGCGGATGAAGAATATCCAAGCCGCTACAAGACATACCTACAGCGAGCCACACCTCCCGTTATTTTCGGGGTAGGAGACCCCTCCTCTTTGCAAAAGGGAGGCCTCGCGGTCGTCGGGTCGCGCCATGCTTCCGAAGAGGACCTCTCCTTCGCGCAACGTGTTGGCGCTGCATGTGCTCACCAGAAGATCGCGATAATTTCGGGAGCTGCAAAAGGAATCGACTCTGAGTCCATGATGTCAGCCATCAATCAGAGGGGCAGCGCGATTGGTGTGCTCGCCGAGGGCCTAGGCCGCGCTGCCGTTGCAGAGCCTTACCACGAAGCGATCATCGAAGGGCGGCTAACTCTGATTTCTCCCTATGAACCGGAATCACGGTGGTTCGCTTTCACCGCGATGGAGAGAAACAAACTTATTTACGCTTTAGCCGACGCCGCTCTCGTCGTTGCCTCTTCGGACGAGCAAGGTGGCACTTGGTCGGGAGCAGTCGAGGCTCTAAAGCAAGGGCAGATACCGATTTACGTGAAAGCTTCCGGCGAAATCGCCGCAGGGAATAAGAAGCTAGTTCAGTCCGGCGCTCACGAATTTCCTCGCGAACCTTGGAGTGATCTCCATCAATTATTCGAGAACTCGTCGGCAGGGACCCGTCTGTTTGGCGATCCCACATCGGCGTCTTCAGGCTGTACCACCGTTCCAGAGGAATCTACTCAAACTAGCCCTGGACCTACCTTCGCGTCCGCCGCGCCGGACTCGGCGGCCGATGAAAATCGCAATGGAAGCGACGCTTACGATCATATTGTCGAGGTCATGCTTAAGACCCTTGCAGAACCCCTCGATGAAAAGTCATTCGCTGAGAGGTTGAATGTTCTGCCGTCGCAAGCCAAAGCTTGGCTGAGGCGGGCAGTCCAAGAGGGCAGAATAAGAAAAACTAAGAGGCCGTCTCGGTACGTTAGAACGGCAACGCCACTCTCCCTATTTGCTCACGGCTCTGAAGCAGCCCTGAATAAGAGATCCTAAACGGAAAGGGCCACGCTCATTTCTGGGCGTGGCGTTTATTTATGCCAGCAACGACCTGATGCCTGCGGTAACTTACGCGGCGTGGCCGCGCCAGTCGGCGATCTCTTTCAGACCTTCTCGGTGGGAATGCTCGAAAAGTCTGACTTTGTGGCGGGCGTGTTCGAATTCGTGGATGTCAGCCCAGACTTCCGCCTGCCATGATCGCTCGTGGGTCTCGGCCTCTCCGCAACTGGCGCAGCGGGTGTGAAAGGTCACGCCCGGCCTCGCGACATCGCGCATCGGAACGGGCGGCACGTCCTGCAATTCCATGTTCTGCAGTTCCATGTTCTGCAGTTCCATGTTCTGCAATTCCACGTTCTGTAATTCGAGGAAGACGCAGCGCACTTCCTGGATCTCTTCGTCGGGGCCCAGAATGTGCTCGTAGCGCAGCAGGTATCCAAAGCCGAGTTTGCGGGCTTCGACTTCCGCTTCTTCCCGGGTGTGGAACGGCCCGTATTCGGCCCGCAGTTGCTCGGTCGAGTCGCAGGCCATCCAGAAAATTTCTTTGTAAGCCATTGCCTACCTCAGTCTTGGCCCGAGCCGATGAAGCTATGAACTGGCGGGCCGCTGAACGGATGAAGCGGGTCGAACGAACCCACAAGTGGCAGAGCAATTTGATGACCGGGATTGCGGCAGCCGACAAGCCTTCCGAGGCGGCAGCTTTGGGGAGAATCTGGTGGGCTATTCCTCTGAAAACATGTTACTTAGGCCGGCAGTCCCGCGGAACCAACGGTTGCGGGACCCGCCGGACACTGGGAGCGGTGTGAAATCTGTTTCCGTCCGCCAAGTGAAGGTCTCAGGTGTCAGGTGTCAGGTGTCAGGAAAAGCAGCACCACACCGGGAGCAAGTTTTTCCCGAGACCTGAGACCTGCCGAATCCACCTGCGATCAGCTTGACGACGATGCGCGGGAGTCGCCGGATGCGCAGTTTCTAGCGAGTCCTGCCAGACGACGCCGCGGACGCTTTTGTTGGAAGAGCAAAACCACACCGGCAGCGAGTTTTTCCTGAGACCTGAGACCTGACACCTGACACCTGCGTTCTAGCGGGTCCCGCCAGACGCCGCAGACGCCTTTGTTCCCGCAGCCGCATGAGCCGTGCCTCCTTCGCCTGTGGCGACGCTCCACCCTGCCGCCGGGGACAGCAGCCCATTGCCCAGTTGCATATGCCAGTTCGCGCCGCCGTGGCTGGCGACGTAGAGCGCGAGTTCGAGCCGGGTCCAGACTCCCAGCTTGTCGAAGGCGGTGCGCAGGTAGTTCTTCACTACCTGCTCGCTGGTTAAGAGCACCTTGGCAATGTCCTTGTTAGTGAGACCCTGCCAGACCAGGGTCGCGACCTGAATTTCCTTGGCGGTTAGCCGATCACGGGGTTGCATGGTTGCACCTGCTCCTTGATGAACATGGCGGTGGCGAGTTTCACGCGCTTGCGGCCTTCTTTGATGCCTGCGCGCAGAAACAGCGTGCGCAGGTGCTGTTTGACGGTGCGCGGGCTGATGTTCAAGTGGCTCGCGATTTCTTTGTTGCTGCATCCCTGCACGAGCAGACGTAGCACCTGCTGGTCACGGGGAGTGATCTTGATATCATTAAGGTTAATCATTGGCTTTTCGTCTGCTCCTTCAGTTCAGTCTTGGGGGCGCGACCCGCCCCAACCTAAAGCAAGCGGTTCGCCAAATCTTCGCTCCTGGATGATGCGTTTAGAACCATACAGTTACACTTCCACCTAGTACTTTTATCCGCCGTTTCTTAGACCGTTTTCATGAATCGATTCCAGAATGGCGTCCGTAAACGGGAATCATTCCCCGACCCCCCTTTTTTTCTTTGCTTTCAGACTGCCCGGACTTGCACTACAATAGCTCTAGTCTGGACTGTCTTTCTCCCCCGCGATGCCATGCCACCGAACCGGGCCAACCTGACACTGGACGAGCAATCCTTTCAGGACTTGCTGTCGGCTGCCTTCACCATTCAGGAACATAACGAGCAGCTGAGACAAGCTCGACTAATCCAGGCGGAAGCCAATAGCGTTTGCCGGCATTGTGGCGCTCTGAAGCCGGCAGAGGGATCGCGGTGCGAGAGCTGCGGCCTGGACGAGCTTCGTCCGGGGGAACGCTTGCAGCGCAATTGGGCCTCGATGTGGCTGATGAGCCAGGAGCAGGGGTTGTGGCCCGAGCGCTCTCCCGAGATTCAGGAAGCTGCGCAAGAGGTTCGCGAAGCTACAGAAAAGTGCGTCCCGCCGCTTTCATCCAAGCGCAGGCGCCAAGCGCAGGCCGCGAGCGATCTTGCCGCCTCCAACTTTCTCGGTTTGCCGCTTGCAAAAAAGGCCGCCAAGGAAACGAGCGCGCAGGAAGGGAGCAAGACCATCCACGATGGAGTGCGGGGCAAGTCAGCGCTCGACGATCTAATGCTCAACGATCTAGCGCTCAGCGATCTAGCGCTCGACGATCTAACGCTCGGCCAACCAGCACTGGACAAAGTAGCGGCAGAAAGTCGATGGAGCACTGACGTGACGGCAGCCATCGCGGCAGAAGACTCCGACGTAACCGTCCAGCAATTCCGCTCATCCATCCGCGACGATTCTTTCCCCACCGAGGCCAGCGCGACGGCTGCAAGCATCGACGCCGGGATCGAAGCAACCACCGGCGCAACCCTCGGCGAAATGGACGGCGCAACCGGCGACGCCACGAGCTCCATGCCTCAGCGCCTGGCGGTCTGGCGCGTGAAGATGCGCTCTCACCGCGCCGACCTCTATCTGGGAGCAGCCGCCCTGGTGGCCGTGCTGGCCCTCTTGTGGCCGGCGGCGAGCGCGCCGCGGCGAGCCGCACTCGCCCCGTGGGAAAGAATGCTGGTCACGCTCGGAATCGCCGAGGCTCCTGCACCCGCAATCCATGTTCAGGGAGACCCCGCTATCAACGTCTGGGTCGATCCCCACACCGCTCTCTACTATTGTCCCGGCGAAGAGCAGTACGGAAAGACCGCCGACGGCCGCTTCAGCAGCCAGCGCGAAGCGCAAATGGACCGCTTCGAACCCGCCGGCCGCAGGGCCTGCGAGTGAGGAAAGGGCATCGGGTCATCGGGTCATCGGGTCATCGGGTCATTGGGGCATTGGGTGATCGGGTCATTGAAAGTCAGAGGCGTTCGCACCTCGATGAGCCAATCCGTTCGCTTCTAAGTTTGCTTGTAGTTCGCAATGGACCAGTTACGCCCGAATCTCACACCGTTGTGAAGGGTAACATCTGGGAGGTACAATCATGCTCCGACGATGTTTATCCCAACGATCCTCGTTTCGGTGATCCATGCTTAGACGACCGGTGCTTAGACGATCCATGTTTAGACGATCCATGCTTAGGCAATCCATGCTTAGACGATCAACCTACTCACTACTTGTTTTCTTTTCGCTCGCCGGATCCATCGCTCTCCCCCTTCTCTCGGGTGGGGTCACCCTGGGGTTTGCCCAGAACAGTGCCCGGCAGCGTCAGAGCGAAAAAACCGGCGCGGCGCCTGACGTTGTTCGGGGAAGGTATATCGTCGAAGGGGTGGCCATGTGCGGACAGTGCCACACACCGCGCGACAGCAATGGAAATCCTGAGCGGACTCGATGGCTTCAGGGCGCACCCGTGCCCTGGCTGCCGGCGAAGCCCGACTCAAATTGGCCTCTCAGCGCGCCGCGGATCGGCGGCACTCCGCCGGCCAGCGACGCCGACATGGTCAAGTTGCTGACGACCGGCATCTGGACCACGGGCAATCCTCTTCGTCTTCCGATGCCCCAATTTCGTATGGACCGCAGTGATGCCGAAGCGGTAGTTGCTTACTTAAAGTCGTTGACTCCGAAACAGTAGCTACCCACTGTATGCGGCCTTGCGGCGGGCAACAATTTTCATGCACGGCTTTAGGAGGATGCGGAAAAAGTGTTTTCTGTACCGCAGTCTGACCGCAGCGGCTGAAGCCGGTGCTCAAAACAAGCCAATGATCGCAACGCTGAAAGCGCTGCGCCACCCAAAATCCGAAGCGAGGAAGTTGAACCACCCACGCGTCTTTCTCCTGTGTCATTAGTGCCGGCGATGTTTTCAAAACAGCATGTGAGTCGGGCACGGGCAGGCGCTGCGCCGATGCGCACTATCCTACTTCGCTGGTCAGGATAAACAGGGGCTTCATTTCGAAGCTCTTGTATTGGGGCCTTAGGCGGTCGACGTTGTAGTGCTCTTTTACGTTGACGACTTTTTTCGAGGCAGTAACGCTGTCGATGGGCATGTTGTCGTAACGTCCATCCCTGAGGACGACAAGCCGTCCGTGGATATTGCCCAGGAGTAAGTCGAGGGCGATGTTGCCATAGGCCATAGGGACGATGGAGTCGATGGCATCGGGATCGCCGCAGCGGACCAGATAGCCGAGTTTCTGGTTAATGACGTTGATCGACTTACCGTTGTTGTATTTGGGAGAAAGCTCCTTCAGCTTGTCGGACACCAGGTCGCCGATACCGCCGAGTTTCTTGTGGCCAAAGGCGTCAGTGGCCTCTGCCTCGAAGACCATTTCTCCGCCTTGGAACGTCGCTCCCTCCGAAACCAGAACAATGGAATAGTGGTTGGGATTCTTCTGGCGGTCAGCGACCAGTAACTCGGTGAGTTGCTCGATGTCGAACTTATGCTCCGGGATCACGCAGCGGTTCGCGGCTCCGGCCATGGTGGGCAGCATGGCGCTGAACCCGGCATAACGGCCGAAGACTTCGAGAACCATGAAGCGTTCGTGGGAGCCGGCGCTGGTGCGCAGGCTGTTGGTCATGGAAATGGTGCGCGTCACACAGGTGCTGAAGCCGATGCAATAGTCGGTGCCCGGAACATCATTGTCCATGGTCTTCGGAATAGCGACTACCTTCACGCCTTCCTGATAAAGCCGCACGCCGTAGCTCAGCGTGTCGTCCCCGCCGATGGGTATGAGATAGTCGATGCCGAGCCAATCGAGGTTCTTGAGAACTTCCGCGGTCAGGTCGTTCTTCTCGGCGCTATAAGCGGACTGCAGGTGAGCCGGAACGCTGGACTTCTTCACCCGGCTGGGATTGGTGCGCGAGGTGTGCAGGAACGTGCCGCCGGTGCGGCCGGCGCGGTTGACCAGATCCTCCGACAGCGTTTGGAAGTTCTCGCTATTGTCGTAGTCTTTTTCGCGGACGATGTCGATCAGCCCAGCCCATCCCCGACGGATGCCAATCACCTGGCAACCCTCGCGCAGGGCTCGGATGGTTACGGCGCGGATGGCGGGGTTCAAGCCGGGCACGTCGCCGCCACCGGTGAGGATTCCGATCACACCTTTTTTTGTTTTCACGTTTGCCACCTTGTGTTCGCAGATCTCGGGTCGTCCCCGGTCACATTCTATCGTCTCGCTGTCGCTGGCAGCAACGCTGCTGATGCGTGATAACCGGCCCTAAACTATTTGGTGCGAAAGGGGGGACTCGAACCCCCACGGGTTGCCCCGCCAGATCCTAAGTCTGGTGCGTCTGCCAATTCCGCCACTTTCGCATGCGTCGAGCTGCCGTTTTCCGGATCAACGCCGACGATCACAAGTCTAGATGCGAACGCGTGCCGATTGCAACGTCGCACTTGACCGGGGACAACTCCAGCTTCCGCTGCCTCTTCCTGGTAATACAATACGCGCAGGGAGTGGGGATTTTGTAATTTGGCAATCGGGTAGTTTTGTGATCTAGAATCGTCTGGCTCCAGCTTTTCAAATTACCAAATTACATGACTGCAAAATTACCAGATTACACATGCCTCGACTGACGCCCATCTCGACGCGGCCGTCCGGCCACAACGGCGCCTCGCTTCCGCCCCGCACCGGCGGAGGTGACGACGGCCGCGATAGCGGCGACGGCATGCCTGACTATATTCCCGACTATGTTCCTAACTATGGCAAGCGCCTGCGCCGGGCCCGGATGGGGCTGGCCGTCGCCATGACGCCCATCGTCATGCTCTTCATTTCTTTCACGGCAGTCTACCTCGTCCGGCGCGGATTCCTAAGTCTCGATTTGAGCAACGTGGGTTACCTTCAAGCTTGGGTTCCGGTGCGATTGCCCTGGACGTTATTGTTGGCCAACACTGCCGTCCTGGTTGTCAGCAGCATCACGATCGAGCTGGCGCGGCGTGAGATCACGCGAGAAGCCGCGCTCGCGCCGGTGCAATCGATTCCAGGCATTTCGCTGGGCGACGAGCGCCACTTCCCCTGGCTCGGCGTGACCACCGTTCTTGGTGTAGCGTTTCTCGGCGGGCAACTTTTCGTTTGGAGCAAGCTTTCCGCCGGAGGGTTTCACCTCGCCGGCGGCACCAGCAGTTCCTTCGTTTACATTCTTACTGCGATGCACGGCCTTCATCTGGCTGGCGGCGTACTCGCCCTTTTGTGCGCCAACGTTGCGTCGTTGCTGCATCGCCCGGTTGAGACCCGCCGCATCGTCGTCGACATTACGTCGTGGTACTGGCATTGCATGACGGGGCTGTGGATCTACATCCTTGTATTGTTCTCGTTTGCGGCAGGGTGAGCCAGCCCTGTTTCTTCTCTATTTCCTCCTAAGGGTATTAACCCGTGTTATCTTCCGGTGAGCGATGGCACTCGTATGCTTACCCCAAGAGCGAAGGAACTCGTCCAATAGGTCTGCGTTGCCAAACTTCCTTTGAAGGTCGCGCCGAGGCTTTCCCCGACATACAATCCCTGCGTCAGACGGACGTCATGCCCGTAATGCCATAGGGGACTGAACATGAGGCTCCGCCAGGAGATGGAGAGGCCGCTCGCGAAGTCGGCGGATACGGTGTTGGGATTCACTCCAACTGCCCCGGTCAAGTAGATCGCGGATTTCCAGCGGGTCCACCCCAGATCATTGCTAATGCGATAGTTGGCCGCCGCGAATGGCACCACGGTGGGGTGCAGAATATTCTGGGCGATTTTGTTGTCAGTGATTACGCCGCTAGTGAAAACCGGCGCCACAGAAAAAGAGCGAACAGGTAATGAGGAAAAGAAGACCCCTGCCGACGCCTCCCATCGCAAGGCGGATGGCTTGGAAGGAGAGTCGGCAAAGTTGATCACGATGCTTGCCAGCAACTTCTTCTTAGTCGGGTCTGGGACGGCTTCCTGTGAATAGGCGACCATGTTGAGCGTGTTCAGAGAATAAGTAATTTGCCTTGTCACCATGCCATGGTAGGAGCTTTCGTCGTCCTTATTTGAGGTTACGGCGACGCAAAGAATGTTCGTGTGCTTTTCTTCCCCGATGAAGTCTTGGCACGGTCGGGATTGATTATCCAAGTCATCCAGATCGCTTATTCTTTGGCTGTACGCCAACAGGTCGTTTGCCACTGCGTCAGCAAGTTTTTGTAGGGCGCTTAGTTGTTGTATTGCAACCGCGTCAGTTGTTTTGTTCGTGACTGAAATGGACGTGATGCGTCCCGAGATCGCATTTTCCTGGGTCAGAAACTTCGTTATATCATCCTGGATTTCGTCCGTGTCTCCGCTACCTACAGGAGTGCCCAGAGGGGTGTGAGAGTCAGGTGCAACTAACACTTCAAGGTCTTGATAGATATCGATTGATTTCTGGGCTAGGGTTGCGAAGCAGTTTTGGAACACCGTCATCTGAGCTGCAACCTTGCCGGAAGCCGGAGGGTCAGTTGCTGTGATCTCTGGGGCCGCGCACGGATCTGGCGTTGGCTGTCCAATGCCCTTCGAAGCAATGTACGCTCGAAACTCACCGGCTTTAGCGAGAGAAGGCAGCAAGCCTTGCACTATGCTCGAGGCAACGTCGGGCTTCAGGGTCGCCTGCCCTGTTTGGTAATCCAGAAAATACCGTTCGTAGGGTTTCGGGTTCTTTACTACTACGGTGACCGCCCGGTTTGAATACATCTGGACCGCGGAAGGGGCCAAGGGGTTCGAACGGTCGATTATGAGTTTGCAATTGTTATTGGTCTTAGCGAGCGAACATTCGGGCAGGGCCTTTATCTGATCAGGCGTGAGCTGTTGCCCATTCGCGGCTAAGCCAGAGAGAAGCAATGCTACGAAAAACGGGAACAAGAGCGTGTAGCGGCATTTCAAGCGAGGAACTGAGGCCATGGGGAAACCTCCAGTAAGATGCGCTGCGTGGCCCGGGACGAAAATTGCCTTTCATTGTTCCGCGCGCAGTATACACCAGTTACCGATCTGGTTCATCTTCAGCGACTTGCGGTATGCCCGAAGGCATAACGTAATACGAAGCGTGAGTTTTCCGCAAGCGGTTGAGACCGCAGCGGCTGGACAGTCTGCGGAAATATTCTGTGTGCATGAAAAGATACGGGTGTTTCCACAGGGCGATTTGATATGTACGTAGTATGCGTGGAAACGACGAGCAGCAAGGAGCGGTGTTCAGTTATCTCAACCCGGAAGAGCGGATACCGGCGGATCATCCGTTGCGGCGGATTCGCGCCATGATGGATCGGGCGCTGCAGGACTTATGGGCGCATTTCCAGGCGCTGTACGCGCGGCGGGGGCGTCCGTCGATTCCTCCGGAGAAGCTGTTGCGGGCGCTCTTGCTGCAGGTTCTGTATTCCCTGCGCAGCGAGCGCCAGCTGATGGAGCAGATGAACTACAACCTGTTGTACCGCTGGTTCGTGGGCTTGAACCCGGACGATGAGGTTTGGGATGTGACGGTGTTCACCAAGAACCGGGAGCGGATGATGCAAGGCGAAGTTTCCGAACGCTTGCTGGGCGCGGTGTTGGAGCAGGCACGCGCACACGGTCTGCTGAGCGAAGAACACTTCACGGTGGATGGGACGTTGATCGAGGCGTGGGCGAGTCGACGGAGTTTTGTGCCCAAGCTTCCGCCGCCGGCGGCGGGCACGGGCGCGGGCGGCAAGAAGTTGCTGCGCGACACGCACGTTTCGACGACCGACCCGGACGCGCGGCTGTATAAGAAGAGCACGGCGGGTGAGGCCAAGCCGAGTTATCTGGGGCATGGGATGATCGAGAACCGCAAGGGGCTGGTGGTGGCGGCCCGCGCCACGCCGTCGAGCACGACGGCGGAGCGGGAAGCGGCGCTGCAGATGCTGGACGCCATGGGCCGCAGCGCAGAACGAGTGAACGCGCAAACGCCCGTCATCACGCTGGGAGCGGACACGCTGTATCAGGAGGAAAAGTTTATCGCGGAGTTGCGGCGGCGCAACATTACGCCTCACGTGGCCGAGTATGAACCGAATCCGCACTGGCCGAACTGGCTGACCGAAGCGGAGCGGAGCGATCCCGGCTTTGCCATCAGCCAGAAGAAACGCAAGCGCATCGAGAACGTGTTTGGCTGGGGCAAGCTGCACAGCATTCTGCGGAAAGTGAAACTGCGCGGCGCGCGGAAAGTGGATTGGTTTTTCCGTTTCGTGGCGACCGCGGCCAACTTGGTGCGGATGGCGAAACTGATTCCCGCGGTGTAAGCGCGGGGAGAAGTGTGTTTCGAGGAGGCAAAATGGCCGGGCGAGATAGCCCGGGAGAAGTCAAAAACACGATCCGCAGCGAAAAATGAACGTTCGAAAAGCCGCGCAAATAAAATCAGCGACTTTTTCCGCAGACTGTAAAGCCGACTCTGAAAACGGGACACTTATCGCAGCGGTGAACCGCTGCGCCACCCAAAATCCGGGCAACTGCGACTTTTCGCCATCTTGTAGAGCCCGCATTCCTGGCGGTCGTTGGCGGCACGACTGAAGTCGTGCCCTTCCCAAAACCTGCGCGAATGAAAATTCTTCGGCAGTCTGAGACGGGGCAAGCCCTCTACACGAATCAGCGCTGGTCCGCAGCCTGTGAAGGCGTGCGCCGCCCGGGCCGCGGGGAGAATTCCCTGACGCATCTTCGCCGAGCGCGAGGATGCAGGGGTCCTTCGACTCCGCAGGGGCTTCACTTCGTGAAGTCCCCGCTTCGCTCAGGATGACAGAGTTGGCGGGGCTGCTGGCAAACAGCAGGTCCTTCGCTTCGCTCAGGATGACAGATCTTAATGTGATGACAGATCTCAATGCGATGACAAAGCTTAATGTGATGACAAATCTTAGTCATGACAAAGCTCAATCTGAATCCGCCGGGCGGGGACGCCCGGCTCTCCATCGGCGGGCCCGGCGCCGGCCGACCCCGCTTTATAAGCCACGCTTTATAATAGAAGGATTCGGTTGCGGGTTTTGATCGTTCTGTAGTGCCAGGGGAAGATGTCGACAGACAGCATTGTTGTTCGCGGGGCCCGGGTTCATAACCTCAAGAACATCGATTTTGAGATTGAGCACAACGCTCTGACCGTGGTCACCGGCGTCTCCGGTTCGGGCAAGTCGTCGCTTGCCTTTGACACGATCTATGCCGAGGGGCAGCGGCGCTACGTCGAGTCGCTGTCGGCATACGCGCGGCAGTTTCTGGAGCGGATTGAGAAGCCGGACGTCGATGCGATCGACGGGATCGCGCCCGCGGTTGCCATCAAGCAGAAGAACTCCACGCGCAATCCGCGCTCTACCGTGGCCACCGCTACCGAGATCTTCGATTATCTGCGGCTGCTCTTTGCCCGCATCGGACGCACTTACTGCCTGCTATGCGGGCAGGAAGTGAAAAAGGACACGGTGGACGAAGTCGCCGACCGCTTGCTTGCTCTGGGCGACGGCACTCGTCTGAATGTGTTCTTTCCGATTCAGACGCACGTGCCGGCGACGGAAGAGAAAAATGCCAGGAAGTCTCGCGGAAAGAAGAAGCCGGCCGAGTCCAGGCTGCCTTCCGACGCGATTAAGGCGCGGCTCTTCGACCTGCGCAAACGCGGCTTCAACCGGCTGTTTCAGAACGGCCAGGTCTTCGAGTTCTCGACTCCGGAATCGCTGCTCGACGTTAACTTTTCCGAACCCGTGTTTGGTTTGGTGGATCGTCTCGTGGTTTCCGCCGGCGAGCGCTCGCGCATCGTCGATGCGGTCGAGATCGGCTATCGCGAAGCGGGCGAAGTTGTTTTCGAAACCGTGCCTCGAAATGGGAGTGGGAATGGGGATGGCGATGGCGATGGCGATGGCGATGGCGAAACTCCTCAGCGATTGCGTTTTTCCCAGCGCTTCGAGTGCAAGAGTGACGGCAGCCGCTACGAAGAGCCGGAGCCGCGCCTGTTTTCCTTCAACAATCCTTATGGCGCCTGCCCGCGTTGCCAGGGCTTCGGCAACACCATCGATATCGATCTCGATCTCGTCATCCCCGATAAGGGCAAGACGCTGAATGAAGGCGCGATCGAGCCCTGGACTAAGCCAAAGTACAGGCCGCTGTTCACCGATCTTAAGCGCTTCGCACGCCAGGCCGAAATTCCGCTGGACGTGCCGTGGTATGAACTGGATGCCGAGCAGCAGCGGCTTATCGTCGATGGCGACCGCGGGTTTGGCGGCGTCCGCGGATTCTTTCAGTATCTTGAGCGCAAGAAGTATAAGTTGCACGTGCGCGTCTTTCTCAGCCGTTATCGCGGATACTCGCCGTGCTCCGCTTGCGGGGGGACTCGCCTGCGCGTGGAAGCGCGCCAGGTAAAGATCGATGGCAGGAACATCTGCCAGGTTTGTAGTATGACGGTTGAAGAGGCTGCCCACTTTTTCGGTCGACTTACTCTCTCGGCTCAACAAGTGGCGATTGCCGACAAGCTGCTTACTGAACTTCGGGAACGCCTGCGATTCCTTAACGAGGTCGGGCTCGAGTACCTGACGCTTGATCGTCTCGCCTCGACGCTGTCGGGCGGCGAAGCGCAGCGCATTCAGCTCGCGACTTCTCTCGGCTCACGGCTGGTCGGCACACTGTATGTGCTTGACGAGCCTTCCGTCGGCCTCCACAGCCGCGATACGCACCGGCTCATCAAAATTCTGCACGACCTGCGCGACCTGGGTAACACCATTCTCGTGGTCGAGCACGATCCCGACATCATGCGCGCCGCCGACCGCATTCTCGACCTTGGCCCGGGCGCCGGAGAAAATGGCGGAAAAGTCGTCGGCGCCGGCACTTACGCCGAGATCATAAAGATGCCGCACTCGCTCACCGGCCGTTACCTTGCCAACGAACTTCGCATTCAGATTCCGCCGCGACGCCGCCAGCCGGGGTCGCACAAACTCCGCATCACCGGCGCGCGGGCGCACAATCTGAAGCACATCGATTTGGAAATCCCGCTCGGTATGCTGGTGGCGATTACCGGAGTTTCAGGCTCGGGGAAATCTTCGTTGCTGCATGACGTGCTGTATCAGGCGCTGGCCACGGCCAAGCGGCAGATCGGTGGCGGCGCTTCCGCCATTTTGTGGGACAGCATCGAAGGCGCCGAGTTTCTCGACGAGGTCGTGCTGGTCGATCAATCGCCCATTGGGCGCACTCCGCGGTCGAATCCGGTCACGTATATCAAGGCTTTCGACATCGTCCGCGAACTATTCGCGTCGCTCCTGGAAGCTAAGAAGCGCGGCTTCCCTGCCGGACACTTTTCTTTTAATGTGCCCGGCGGCCGCTGCGACAACTGCCAGGGCGATGGCATCGTCACGGTCGAAATGCAGTTTCTGGCCGACGTGGAGTTGATCTGCGACGAATGCAAGGGCACGCGCTACAAGCCGCAAGTGCTCGAAGTGCGCTACAAAGGCAAGAACATTCACGAGGTCCTGAACCTCACCATTCGCGAAGCGCTCAAGTTTTTCGCCGACGTTCCGCGGCTCACGGAAAAATTGCGCGTGCTTGACGAAGTCGGCCTCGGCTACCTGCGGCTCGGGCAGTCGGCGACCACGCTCTCCGGCGGCGAAGCGCAACGCATGAAGCTGGCCGCGCACCTTCAGCCTGGAACTCGGCAGCCTGGCGCGCGCCCGGCTGGCCGTCCCGCGGAAGGCGGTGACACGCTCAAACGCAAGCGCCACATGCTTTACATTTTCGATGAGCCTACGACCGGCCTGCACTTCGACGATGTCAGCAAACTACTTTTCGCTTTTCGCCGTCTCATCGATGCGGGAGGCTCGATCGTCGTCATCGAGCACAATCTTGAAGTCATCAAGACGGCGGACTGGGTTATCGACCTGGGCCCGGAAGGCGGCGATTGCGGCGGGAATCTGGTCGGATTCGGGCCGCCCGAAGCCATTGCGGAGCTGAGAAACTCTTACACTGGACAGTATCTAAAGCGGGTGTTGAACGGAAACGGCGCGCGCAATGGAGAGGTAAACTGAAGCTGCGTTTCCTGGATTGTAGTGAACTTGGATTGGGGTAAACGATGAAAACCAACATGAAGAACCGGGAAGAACTTGTTTTAGAAGACAATCGCCAATTGAAAGACCTGGCTGGTGTGGGGCCGGCGATCCTCAAGGACCTTGCTCAATTAGGAGTCCGCTCGGTGCCGGAATTGGCGGAAAGCGATGGCAGGGAATTGTATAAGAGGCTATGCGATTTGACCGGCGTCCGGCAGGATCCTTGCTTGCTCGACGTATTTCGTTGCGCGGTCGCACAAGCACGCGATCCGAACTTGCCGAAGGAGCAGCGGAATTGGTGGTATTGGAGCCAGGTACGAAAAAATGAATCCGCGAAACAGACGAATGGCGCCGTTAGCAAACATCAAAGCAAACGCCGTCTCTGATTGTTCGCTTAATGTTTAATGGCCGTGGAGCGCCGGGTGTTCGCGCGCCACGCCGTAAGTATGGCCCAAGCATGAACCGCACGTTCACGAACGCGATATTGCTCGTCGTCGCGCTATTCTTCTGCCCCGTCGTCTTCGCGCAGACTCACACTACCGTTCGCCATTACAAGGAACGTGTCGATGACCAGCCGCCAGAAATCGCGCAGGCCGAAGATGCCATCCAGAAAAACGATTTCACGGGCGCGGAAACGCTGCTGAAAAAGGCGCTCGATAAAGATCCCAAGAACTATCAGGCGTGGTTCGATCTTGGATTTGTGCTCAATCGCCTGGGCCGGGTTGAGGACTCGATCCACGCCTACCGGCAGTCGGTCGCGGCCAAGCCCGATGTTTTTGAATCGAACCTCAACCTGGGCCTGATGCTGGTTCGCGGCAATAATCCCGAGGCAGAGCGATTCCTGCGCGCGGCCACTGGGCTTAAACCGACCGCTCATGTCGAAGAAGGTCAGGCCCGCGCCTGGCTCGCGCTCGCGCATCTGCTGGAGAATACAAAGCCGGGCGACGCGCTTGCGGCTTATCGCGAAGCCTCCGAGCTTACGCCGAAGGATCCTGAACCGCATCTCTCTGCTGGTCTGCTGCACGAGCGGCAAAAAGAGTTCTCCGCCGCTGAAGCCGAATACAAACTTGTTTTGACGCTCGATCCGCACTCTACCGATCCGCACGGCAATGATCCATCCACCACGGAAGCCGCGATCGGCCTCACCAACATCTATATGAAGTCGGGCCGGCTTGGCGAAGCCGAACCGCTGCTGCGGCGGCTGGCCACGGAGCGTCCCAATGACGCCGGCATTCATCTCCAACTGGGACGTGTGCTCGCGGCGCAGGACAAGAAAGACGATGCCATCGCGGAACTCCAGACTGCGGTGAAACTCGCACCGGCGGACGCCGACGCGCAGCGCGATCTCGCCGACCTTTATGCGAGTTCCGGGAAAAACGATCTCGCGGAAGCCGCATATCGCGCTCTGGTCACGGCCCAGCCGAAAGACCCCGAACTGCACCGCGAGCTGGGGAAGGCTCTGCTGCTTCAGAAGAAGTTTCCGGAAGCGCAGGAGGAGTTTCTGACGGCGGTCCGGCTGAAGCGCGATTGGCCCGACGTCTACGTCGATCTGGCCTTTGCGGCCAGCGAAAACAAGAACTACGAACTGGCGGTCAGAGCCCTCAATGGGCGCAGCATGCTAAACCCGGAGATGCCTGCGATCTGTTTTTTTCTTCGCGCCTCCGCTTATGACCACTTGCGCGACTACAAACAGGCCGCGGTCGATTATCATCATTTTCTGGATGTTGCTAAGGGGAAGTATCCTGACCAGGAGTGGCAGGCTACGCACCGCCTGATCGCCATTGAGCCGAAGAAGCGTTGACTGCCATGCGCCGACTTGCCTTTACCGTGCTACTCCTCGCATTCGCCTCCGCCTACGGCGCAGCCAAGGATGAAACGGTGGACGAGCTCAAGTTGCGCTTCGAAAGCGCGCGCGTCGAAGACCGCCCCGAACTCGCCATGCGGATCGCGCAGAGTCAGCTTCGCAATGCCGACAAGTTCTACAACGATGGCAACGTCGACCAGGCCCGCGCCGCGGTCGAAGACATTGTTACTTATTCGGGGAAAGCCCGCGACGCCGCGACGCAGACGAAGAAGCGCCTCAAGAATGTCGAGATCAATGTCCGAAAAATGGCGGAGAAGCTGCGCGACATCAAGCGCACTCTCATCTTCGAGGACCAGGCTCCGGTCGAACAGGCCATCCGGCGCCTCGAAGACATCCGCACCACGCTGCTCAAAGAAATGTTCGCCAACAAAGACAAGAAGGAGAAGAAATGAGGCCGGGCGTCTATTGGCACTGGCGCTGGCGCACCGCGCTCGGTCTCGGGCTGTTGCTCGCGCTTCCGCTCTTGTCTTGGTTCATCAGCCCGCTTTCGGCGCAGGGCCGGCGCGACCCGCTCAATCCGCTGGAGATCGACCAGCTCCGCGACGCCATGCTCGACCCTTATGAGCGCTTAACGCTCTACGTGACGTTTTGCCGGGATCGTATGACAAAACTTGAGCAAATGCGCAGCGATCCCAAGACGACCGAGCGCGGCCGCCAGACCCATGACATGCTGGAGGATTTCCTCTTCATCTACGACGAACTCGACGACAACATCGACATGTACGTGGGCCGCAAGGACGATATCCGCAAGCCGCTGAAAATTGTCATCGAAGCCGACACCGAATTTCAGGCCAAGCTGCGCGCCCTCAAGAACTCCGCGAACACCAGTGCCGCAGAAACGAGCCAGTACGAGTTCCTGCTGACCGACGCGATTGAGACCGTCGATTCGAGCGCCGACGACCACCGCAAGACCGTTGCCGAAGTCGAAGATTACGTGAAACGCAAGAAGAAGAAGTAGGCGACGCTTTGGCAATTTCAGCACTCAGCATTCAGCAATCAGCAATCAGCATTCAGCATTCAGCAATCAGCATTCGGAAAATCACGAAGTTCTGCTGAGTGCTGACGGCTGGTTTTGCTGAATGCTGAGTGCTGAGTGCTGACCGCTTCCCCGTGCTACTCTTCCTTCAACGTGTCTCCAAAGATCGCCGAAATCTTTTGCGAAGCCTATCGCGAGCTGCGTCCGCACACGGCCGCGCCGCCTATGCACGTTCGCTTCTATCCTTTCGTTTCCATCAACAACACCATCCGGCTGCGCCAGGGGGAACTCTATATCCGCATCTCCGACCTAATGGAAGGCGCTCCTGAAACCGTGTTGCACTCGATCGCGCACATCCTGCTGGCCAAGCTCTATCGCCAGCCGGTCGATCGCGCGCACAGCGCACGCTATCGGCGCTATATCGCCGGCCACGACGTTGCCGCCAAAGCGCGGCTCGTGCGGCAGATGCGCGGGCGCAAGCACATCCGCTCCGCCCGCGGACACCACTACCACCTGGAAGAAATCTTCGACGACCTCAACCGCCGCTTCTTCCACGGACTCATGGGACGCCCACAACTCACCTGGAGCCAGAACCACGCCCGCCGCAGCCTCGGCCACTACGACCCGGCCCACAACGCCATCGTCATCAGCCGCGTCTTCGACCACCCACGCGTCCCACGCTACGCCGTTGAATACATCCTCTTCCACGAGATGCTGCATTTGAAGCATCCGGTCAAACTCCGTGGCAGCCGGAGATGCGTACACTCGAAGGAATTCCTAGCCGAAGAGGGGCTCTTCCCTGAACTCGCCCAGGCAAAGAAGTTCCTGCGGATTATCTGAAAGCGGAGGGAGATTCTGGTTCTCAATGAATGAGATGGCGATGTTACAAGGGTTATCTGCCTAGGTGCCCGATTATTTTGGAATCCATGTGAAGGGCTTGGACTCCACCAGCGATGCCTCGCACTTCCTGCAATCGAATTTCATCCAAACCGTCCGTGTCCCCTCGATGCGCCTGTCCGACATGAAGTCAATTTCTATATCGGTGTCGAAGTTGCACACGTTGGTGCCGCCTCTCGAATAGGTGCAGCGTTCGTGCTCGTGGGTTTTTCCTCGCCACTTCCCGTCTGGACACTTTTTCAACTCGCTTCGAGCGAACAGTCCTGCCGCCTGGGCGGCAGGGGGAACGCTAATACGATCAACGTAAATGTAGTCGCCATCTTGCCGTACCTTAAAGTCGCGCCCGGTCATCAAAGAAGTCCAGACCACGTCTTCTGCCGACGAGACCTCGCCGCTGTTTGCGACGGCCTGCAGAGGCTTGGTTTGCTGGTGCGCGATGAGGAGCAACTCCGCTACGCCGTTGCATGGAGCTGCGAAGTTGAGGTTTTGCCCCAACTCGGGGTTCTTGCCCCAGGTGATGACCCCGACAACATGGTCGGTCATGTCCAGCAACGGCCCCCCGCTGTTTCCGTGCGAGACTGGCGCCGTAGTCTGAATCCACGTCCTGCCGGCCACATCTCGGATGGCGCTGACGATGCCGTCCGAAACCGTCCCCTCAAGGCCTAGTGGACTACCAATTGCGACGACGTGGTCTCCCACATGCACGCTGCCGATGTCCCCAAGCGTTAAGAACGGGAGATTCTTTCCGCTTACTTTAATGATCGCCAGGTCCCTATCGGCATCAGAGGCAAGAACTCCGTTTACTGGGAAGAATGCTCCGTTCGACAAATTCACGATGGCAGAGTGGGCTTCTTTGATGACGTGATAATTGGTGACTACCTCGCCGTCAGCGGAGATCAGAAAGCCGCTGCCCAAGGCGGTCGCCTGTCCCGCTGAGTTGGAGATGGTGATCTGCACAACGGCATCGCTACTTCGCTTGACCACATCTGCTATGTTCTCTTGCGCCGTTGAAACATTTGACAAGTATCCGAGAAAACCAATCAATATGCCCAAGCGCACGATTCGATGAATCGGGGGCATGATGGCCCTCCACAATTACCTTCGAGTGTAACCAATCACCGATTCGAGTCAAGAGAAAGAAAAACCCGAACCGCGTGGGTCCGGGTCTCGGGAACTTATTAGCCTGTCCAGCTACAAGATGATTATCACCAGACACGCCCTTGAAGTCAATGTTACCGAAGGGGACTCCTGTCCTGAGTCCCCAGATCAGCCCCCCTACCAAACTGGGAGACTGTGGACCCGACGGGATTCGAACCCGCACCTTCTAGCTGGACAGGCCAACGTGCTCCCATTACACCACGGGCCCTTCGCCCAGCTTCGTGGCTCTTTGCGGCTGAACGCAAGTACGAGCATCACACGAAAATCGTGACAAATACGATGGTGTTCCGAAACACCGTTTACTGCACCGTTTCCCCGTGTGATGCAAATCACAGCCATCCGTGATTCCATGCGTTGACCGGGCTCCGCCCGAAACCGTATCCTATTGATATTGAAATTGAATTTCATGTTCAACTAGAAAGCGGCATTTCTTAATGCTCCAGGCATTCATCATTACGCTCCGCGAAGGCGCCGAAGCCGCGCTTGTCGCCGGCATTGCCTTGACGTACCTGACTGAAGACCGGCGGCAACGATCCGCGCGAATCCGTCGACGCCGCGCCGGCGGAGCCGATTGCGCGGGTCCGAATGGAGACCGAAAGCGAGCGGGACCGGAAATGCCCGAGTTATGTGTGGCGCTCACCGATCTTGAAGTGGGCGAGGCGGGCACGATCGACCATATCTCCCTGGCTCCGGCCGACGAGCAATTCCTGATGCGCATCGGTTTTGTTCCGGGTGTGCAGGTCAAGTTCTCCCGCCGCGCGCCGATGGGAGATCCAAGTGTGTATTCGGTGGACGGAGCCGAGATTGCGTTGCGGGCGGAGACCGCGAGCCACATCATGATTCGGCGAGCGTGGATTTCGCCAGTGGGTGACTTGCCGTGAACTGTCATTCGGTCGAGTCCGCCATTACTACACTGGGGGAAATCCCGGAAAACCTGAGCCGTGAAATCCGGACGGCGGCCCTGATCGGCCCACCCAATTCAGGGAAGTCGACGCTCTTCAATCGTCTGACCCGCCTTCGCCAGAAGGTCGGCAATTACCCGGGCGTGACGGTTGAGCAACGTGTGGGTCTGCTGGCCGGCAGAGGACACGAGATCAGGCTCATCGATCTGCCCGGTGTCTACAGCCTGACGCCTTATTCCGACGATGAACGCGTCGCGGTGGACGTGCTGACCGGTCAAATGGACGGCCTGCCTCGCCCGGATGCGATTTTGCTGGTGCTGGATGTAACCCATCTCTCGCGCCAACTCGTATTGGCAAAGCCGGTGATCGCTTTAGGCCTGCCGACACTCGTGCTCCTGAATATGGCGGATATTTTTGCCAAGGGAGGCGGGTCGCTCGACGTTCTCAAACTCGCCGCGGAACTGGGAGCGCCGGTTGCGATGGTGAGCGCGACTCAGGGAACGGGATTGGAGACGGTGGATCGCTTCCTGCGGCAGGAACACGATCAGAGTCCAGATGCACTGCTCCCCGTTCTCCAGGATCTTCCGCAGTGCCGGAAGTGGGCAAGCCAGGTGGGGCGCCGAATCGATTACCAGCAGCATCTTCCGAGCGCCTGGGGCCGCCGGCTGGACGACATATTTCTGCACAAGCTGTGGGGACCGCTCATTTTTGTGGTCGTCGTTGGCGCCGTTTTCCAAACCGTGTTTGGCCTCGGCCAGCCCATGAGCACAGCATTTCAGGATCTGCTCACCAAGCTGGGGCAGCAAGCGGCGCCCTTGATTCCCGATGGCCTGGTCCGATCGCTTCTGCTGGATGGCCTGTGGAAGGGCGTGAGCGCGGTGCTGGTGTTCCTGCCCCAGATTCTTCTGCTGTTCTTCTTTATAGGACTGCTGGAAGATTCTGGCTACCTGGCGCGCGCGGCGTTGATTGCGGACCGCACCATGCGAAGCGTGGGATTGAACGGGAAGGCCTTCATTCCTCTTCTATCCGCCTATGCCTGCGCGGTGCCGGCAATCATGGCAACACGCACCATCGAGAACAAGCGCGACCGGATCGCCACGATTCTGGTCGCTCCTTTCATGACTTGTTCGGCCCGGTTGCCGATCTACACATTGCTGATTGCGGCCTTTATTCCCGAGCGCCCGGTGGTCGGCGTCCTGCTCGGCTCGCGGGCTTGCGCAATGCTTTCGCTGTACGTGCTGGGATTTCTTGCAGCCATCGTTACGGCGAAGGTGCTCAAGTCGTCGGTGCTCAAGTCCTCTGCCGCTCCCTTCGCGCTGGAGCTTCCCGAGTATCGGTGGCCGACCTGGCACTCGATTGGCATTCGCCTGCTGGACCGCGCACGGGTTTTCCTGCGGCAGGCGGGAACGTATATTCTGGCAGTCTCGCTGCTGGTTTGGGTGCTGACTCATCTTCCGCTGCACGATGGCCGCGCTCCGCTGCTGGAGCAAAGCGCGATCGCCCACCTCGGGCATGGCATTGAACCGCTCATCCGTCCTCTCGGTTTCAATTGGAAAATCGGGGTTGGCCTGCTGACATCGGTGATCGCGCGCGAAGTGATCGTCGGAACCCTGGGCACGATTTATGGGACCGATCCGGCGACGCACTCGATGACACTCCAGAATGCGCTGAGGCAAGATCTCACTTTCGCCGGGGCGATGGCGCTGCTGGTCTTCTTCGCGTTTGCCATGCAGTGCACGTCAACGCTGGCAATAGTGCGCCGCGAGACCAATAGCTGGAAGTGGCCCGTCATCCAGTTTGTCTATATGACCGTGGTTGCGTACGCTGCCGCATTCGCGGTCAACCAGGCGCTTTCGACGCTGCTCAAGTGAGGAATCGCGGCCAATGCTCGATTGTCCGCAGCACAGTTGCAATTGGGCCCGCGTCCGCAAACAAGCGGCGGTAGAATTCCGGAAATCTCGCTGAGAAAATTATCGCTTTCGATTACTATCCAGACGATGACTTCTCGCCTTGGAGCCTGGCTGCGCGATCCGCTTTTCCTTTTGTGTCTGACCGCGGGGCTGCTGGCTTTCGTGGCGCAATCGGGCGAGTTGGGGACGTCCGACACCACGCACCGGCTGCAAACCACGCATTGGCTCTGGACTTCGGAGCCGCAGGTTTTCCCCAGCGAGTATCCCGAGTTTGGCGTGCACGGGCGGGGCGGGCGTCTCTATGGCGGGTATGGCATTGGGCAGTCGCTGCTCATGCTGCCCGCCGATATCCTGGGGACGTGGATTGCGCACTGGCCTATCTTCTCGAATTACGGCGACGACCCGGGCGTGCGCAGCATTGTGGTCAGTTACAGCACTAACATTTTGGTGAACGTTCTCACCGCGCTCATCGCGTTCCGGTTGCTCGGTCAGTTGCGCTTTAGCGTGAAAGAGTCGGTGGCGGGCGTGCTCGCCTTGATGTTCTGCACGACCCATCTTCACTACACCCAGAACATGATGGAGAACAACTACATCATGTTGCTGACGCTTACTGGATTTTCATTTCAGTACGAGTGGCTGCGCACGGACAGCGGGCGCGCGCTTTTCATCGGCTCCGGCGCGCTCGGCCTCAACCTGCTTACGCGGCTCACCACCGGTTTGGATCTCATGGCGGCGGGAATCTTTCTCTTACTCGTGCTTTGGTTCGACGGAGCGGGGTTCGGCGCAGCAGCGCGCGCTCGCGGGTTGTGGCGGCGTTTCATCGCCTACTGCAAAATCGCCGCACCCGTTTACGCGTTCTTTCTCATGGTCGATCGTGCCTACCAGTTTTACCGCTACGGGTCCTTTTTTAATACGTACGTAGCCGCAAGCGTCCGGGAACAGCGCCAGATCGATCCTACGCTGCCGGCGAACTTTCCCTGGAGCACGCCCTTTCACACCGGCTTTCTCGGAGCGCTCTTCCAGCCGGAGAAGTCTATTTTTCTCTTCGATCCTCTTCTTGTGCTGGCAATTTTCCTCCTGGTATGGCTATGGAAGCGCCTGACTCCAGAGGTACGCGCGTATGGCGCAACTTCTCTTCTCCTGTTGCTCGCCTATATCTGCTTTTACGCGAGGTACGCCTACTGGAGCGGCGACTTCGCCTGGGGCGATCGCTATGTTTCCACCACGGTCGAACTGGTGACACTGGTTGCCGTGCCGCTGCTCATGCACTATCGAGAGTTTTTGGGAAAAGCCATCTGGTGCGCGGCATGGGTGCTGATCGCAGTCAGCCTGGCGATTCAGTTGGCCTCGTTGGCCTTCTGGTTGCCCTTGGAAATTTACCAGGAAGAGACGTTCGGACATCCGACGTTTGTCATTGCTCTGCGTTTCAAGAACATCGTCGCCTTCGCTTTGGGCAAGATGGATGCCTGGGGCCTGAATACCGACGCCATGGGATGGGACCCGTGGGACTATGTTCACATCACGACATGGAACTTTCTGCCGTTTCTGCTGCGCCGGGTCGGCGTAGCGCCGCGCTGGGTGGTGGATGCGACGCTTGCCGTCTGGCTCGCCGGAATGGCAGCACTGGGATCGGTTCTAGTCCGCTTGCGCAGCAGCTTGCGAACGGTTGCGTGAGGGCAACGCTTAATACTGGCAAATTTCTTGTCACCCGAGGTTTGCGCGGCTCTTCTCTGTTTTTCTCTTGCATCAGGTGAAAGGAGGAAGCACGATAACTGTCGCCATCAGGCTATTGCGCTCACGATCCGGTCAATGAGAGTAACGGCGATTTTTCACCAGTTGGGTCACTTTGCGGCATAAAATGTTCGCATTCCAAGAAGGTGCAAATGAAAATCATTCTGCCGTGGTTCCTATTTCTGACGATTCTTTCCTGCGCACCGATGGCTCAGGGGCAGTCTCCTGCCGCTGAAGCCGCGCCGACCTTCCGTGAACCATTTACGCTGAAACTGCGGGTTGACAAACAACACTACTACGAGCAGCACTTCGACAAGGTCCCCTACGTCGCGGGGAGTGACGTGTACCTTTTTGTTGACGATCATTTCGCGGTGAATCTTACCGATACGAAGGCTGAATTCTTAACAGTTACCTATCAGCCAGACGGCGGAAAGGCCGACATACTGTTCTCATTCACGCAGGAAACCGACGGAAAAGGGAACCCATTTATGATGTTGAGCGTCCAGAACAAATTGAATCACGGGTTTTCTTATGATGCCCTCATGACTGTCCCAACAAAAAAGGAAATACTCGAAACTCACGTTCTGCCCGTAGAGGCACGTCTCAGTAGCTTCGAGTCTTGGCCTCATCCCATTGTGCAGCTTGTATTACGGAATTTTCGATTTTCTGATAGCCCCGCCAAAAGCGGGGGAGCCACCCCAAAGTGAGGCCGTGTGGCTCAACTGTTGAGAACAGGCCATTGCGCTCAGAACTCGGCCAACGAACCGACAGTGCTCCCTGTGGTTAACTTTCGAACGCCGTGGCCGGCATGGTATGTTGACTTCGTCCGGCAATCTGCCCCCCAACGCGCATTTTGCAGAACGGCGGGTCCGGCATCGCGCTTCCGGCATCTGATAAAACTATGATTCGTTCCTACAATGGCGTCACCCCCCAGTTCCCCGATACCTGCTACATCGACGACTCCGCCCAACTCATCGGCGACGTCATCCTCGGCGAGCACGCCAGCATCTGGATGAACTGCGTCCTCCGCGGCGATGTCCACCAGATCCGCGTCGGCCACTACTCGAACATTCAGGACAACTCGGTCCTCCACGGCATGAAGGAAAAATACGGCGTCTACCTTGGCGACTACGTCAGCGTGGGCCACAACGCCATCCTCCACGGTTGCACCATCGAAGCCCGCTGCCTCATCGGCATGGGCTCGATCATCCTCAACGGCGCCGTCATCGGATCTGGCTCGATCATCGCCGCCGGCACACTGATCCCCGAAAAAACAATCGTCGAGCCGAACTCCCTTTGGATGGGCTCTCCAGGAAAATTCCGCCGCCATCTGGACGAAGAGGATCAGGCGACGATTCTCCGCTACGCCGAAAATTACGTGGGTTACAAAGAGTCGTACTTAGCGGAGAGAAAAAGCTCTTAGCGGCTGGCTGTTGGCTTTTGGCTGTTGGCCTTTAGCTTTTTGGCTCTCAGCTCAGTTCAAAACGTTCAACGCGGAGTACGCCGAGGGATCGCAGAGCGCGCGGAAGAAGGCTTTGGCAAGGAGCCAGGAGGCCAAAGCCGGTTCCCTTTCCGCGTGCTACGAGGCAACTCCGAGGCCGCGCGTCCTCCCCTACCAGCCCGCCACGCGATTCTTGAAGCTCGTCGCCGCTCCCAGTCCGTTCATCGTCGCGCCCTCGATCAGGAGTGCACGCCCCAGGCGGTCGTGGTGTCTTTTGTGCAACACATAAGCAGCGGCGATTTCAGCCCCGAACAGAGCCGCTGTAGACGCAACCTGCACCAAGGGGGTATGCACAAACGGACGCGCCAGCGGATTGTATTCTTCCCCGCCGCCGTCGATGTTCTCGCGCGTGGCGAAGCTGTCGGCGGCCTTCGCGGCTCCGTCGAGCGCGACCAGCGCTATTGTGGAGCGCGTCCAGAAGCGTGAAGCGGCCAGCTCTCCGCGCGTTATATATGGATGCACCATAAAAGCGCTATGAGCCTCTTGCGCGCACAAAGTGCCGGCCATCGCGGCCAGCGCCAGAATCGCCATGAGTATTTTCATCGGGCAAGCGGGTCGCAAAACGCACCCTCACATGCCCATCGGAAGACAGAGAAAATTCTTGACGGCCGTAACCGAATCTAAGAAGCGGAAGTAACCCCGGCGGCGCTCAAGAACCAAATGTGTCGAGAAAAAAACCGCGCCCCAACATTCCTGCCTACTTGCTCAGCGAGATTGCCCGGCCCGCCGCTTGGGTGGCGGCTGTGTGGGGTCGTGGGGTGAGGCCGGGCAATTCCGTGCTTCCTTCAATTGCAGATGTACATTCTTATACCGTATGAGACATTTCCCCGCCTGTGACGTCCATCACCATTCTGCGTGATTAGAACACCCCCGGCTGTGATGTAGATCACCGCCAACACGGACATCACTCGCTAAGGTAAGAATGAAACCGCTCCACAAAAACATCTCAGGAGAAGCACTCATGGCCTATGTAATCACCGACACTTGCATCAAGGACGAGCTTTGCGTGGAGGTCTGCCCGACCGACTGCATCCATCCCAAAAAAGACGAGCCGGAGTTTGAGGCGGCGACACAGGTTTATGTTGACCCCGATGGTTGCATCGATTGCGGCGCCTGCATTCCGGCATGCACCTCGGATTCGATCTTTGTGGCCGAGGAGCTCCCCGAGGACAAAAAAGAGTTTCTGGAAAAGAACGCTGCCTACTACGCGAAAAAGTAGCCATGCCGGGAGTGCCCGTGTAGCGCGGGCGCTCCCTTCGACTTCACCCCGATATAAAGCGCGGCGTTGGCGGTACTTCGTTGGCAAAGCCAAGCGCCAAAAGCTGACAGCCAAAGGCTGACGGCTACTTTTGCAATATGCGTTGCGCCAGTTTCCCGCGCGGAACTGTGACTTGTTCGCCGGAGGCGAGATGCTTGAGCGCGAAGGCATCGGCCGCCACTTCGTTCTCGCCGACAATGAGGATGTAACGCGCTCCCATCTTGTCGGCGGCTTCGAAGGATTTTTTCAGCCGAAACGATTCGTCGCCGAGTTCGATAACAAGATCGGCAACCAGATCGTGCCGCCGCAGTTCGCGAGCCACGCGGGCAGCCTCGCGATTCATCCCGGCGCCGAGCGGAGCAACGTAAACGTCGGGCTTGCGGACAACCGCCCCCGCCGGCGCGGTCTCCATCAGTGAAAGCACCAGCCGATCTTCTCCGATAGCAAAGCCAATCCCCGGAGCCGCCGGCCCGCCGAGCGCTTCCGATAAACCGTCGTATCTTCCTCCGCCAAGAATCGCATTCTGCGCACCCAGCGCCCCGTGCGTAAATTCAAACGCAGTCTTTTGGTAGTAATCCAGACCCCGCACCAGGCGGGGGTTTTCGACGAACGGGATCTGGACGGCGCTCAGGATGTTCTTTACTTCTTCGTAATGGGCGCGGCAACTTTCGTCGAGAAACTGCGTGATGGTGGGAAGAGTTGCGATGATGGGCTGGTCTTCGGGAACTTTGCAGTCGAAGACGCGCAGCGGATTGGTTACGGCGCGGCGCTGGCAGTCGGCGCACATTTTTCCTACCACGGGTTCGAGCGCTCTGCGAAGGGCTTCGTTGAATTTTGCGCGGTCGGCGGGGCAGCCTACGGAGTTCAGTTCGAGCGTCCAGTTGGCGATGCCGACGCGGTCGAGCAGCGTGGCCAGGAGTTCGAGGATTTCCGCGTCTCTGGCGGGAGACTGGCTGCCGACGGCGGCGGGGCCGATGATTTCCGCTCCGATTTGATAGAACTGGCGGTAGCGGCCTTTTTGCGGACGCTCGCGGCGGAATTGCGGTCCGATATAGAAGAGCTTGTTGAGGCCGCGATCCCAGAGTTTGTGCTCGATGTAGGCGCGAACCACGCCGGCGGTGTTTTCGGGGCGGAGGGTCAGGGATTGCGCAGTTTGGAAGAAGTTCCCCGCCAGCTCTTGGATCAACACCCCGGATCTGTTCGGATTCTGCTGGCCTGACATTGAGGGATTTCGCTCCGCTGGTACGACTAGGTACGCCAGCTTAGCTGAGTCCGGCGTGTCGAGCTCGTAAGCAGCAAGCGCCTGCCCCATTTCATCGATGTCGCTCTGCCGGACAGTTGGTCTAAAATTCACAAGTTCGTTGACGCGGACGCGCTTACCCCCGTGGGCCCCTGCACGATTGGCGATCAGATCCACCCTCTTGCCTCCCACGCGCAAATTCGTCTGGACATCGCGATATTTATCGCGCGACAGCCACATTTCGCGCATGGCTTGAGCGTTGAAGCGCTCCCGATCTTCCCACGTGAACATTTCTTTCGACACGATGTCGGTCTCTTCGCCCACGCCGCGGGCAAACAGTTCGGTGGACTCGAAAATCGGCGTGCGGATTTCGTGGAAGTTGTAGGCGCGGAAGACGTCGCGCACGGCGGCTTCGACGAAGTTCCAGAGCGCCGTGTCGGGCGGGAGAAGGTCGCGGGTTCCTCGGGGAGATTTGATCATGGGGTCGTTGGTCGTTCGCTGTTCGTCTTTCGCTATTCGCTGATCGCTATTCGTCGCGCCCTCGGCTCCTCATGCCGCTGCTCGACTTGATTAGTTTAACGTCGAATTGGCATTTTGCGGATGTGCCGTACTGGTCGATGAGGGATTTCTTTTGCGCTTCGGCACGTCCCGGACCAGTATTGGCTTCCTCTCCCCGATATCTACGTTACAAGTTCGCACTAGCTCAACTAGAGGGGATTAGGCCGAAGAATGAATCGTAACGAACTGCAAATCGTGATTCGACGTTCGCCGCGGAAGCAAGGGTTCCGCATTAAGGGCCGGCGAGTTATTCCACGGGATCTGTCTGTAAAGGAAACGATTGGGGAACTGCATTCCGCCGCCGTTGCGCACCAGCGGGAGCGTTCCAAAGAGGGCCTGCCTCGTCACGCAGGTCGTCTTCTGAAGCGAATTGCCGGCGGGTTTCCACGCTGTTTTTACGCGCCCAATCGGCAAGGCGCTGTAGGATTGCATGGGTGCTGAGCGTGTCCAGCTCCACACACAAAGTGCTGCCCTCGGTCACGGGGGCGCTAAACAGGCACAGGCCCGGATGTCCAAGTTCAGGCAGTGGGGCAAAGCAATTTTGAAAGGTGACGCCGGCGCGGGCGCAGATTGCGGCGGCGTCTCGTGCCATGTTTGGATTCGCCGCAGCATATACAGATGCCGCTCTGCGGTGGTTTAAGTAGAACCAGGCACACGCGAAGTTTACGGCGAATATGACCAACACGAAGCTGGGGACGAAGGTGGTGAGTTGCATCCGCCGAAAATAACCCAATTCCTTTGCGATACTCAACCCCTGGCGATGCGGCACGGTTACGAAAGTAACGTAGCCTGACGGTCGAAAGCTTTGGGTAGGGCACGGCTTCACAGGCCGCGCCCCTTCAAAATAAACTCAAGACAGGAGTTTTTCAACAACCTGTAAAGCTGCGCCTCTTCAAAACTAATTCGACGCCAGCACGTCGTCGTTGTAATTCAGGAGGGCGCGCCTAGGGGTATCTTTCAATCCCTTGAGCGGGACTTTCTGGTCCACCGTAGTGTTCCCGAGCAGGCGCGCGCGCCCCAGGAATGCGGTGCGGCCCTCCGCAAGCTCCAGGTAGACGGGCACGACCATCCGGAACTTATCATCCACGCCAGATTGCGTGACCTTGAAACCAAACACTACGTCGCCGCTTGCATCCTTGTCGAACGTGTAGTCGATCTTGTAGGTGGGCAGGGCGGTGCCGTAAACGTACTCGTTAAAGAACCAGTCCAGGCGATGATTTCCCTCGAGATCCATATCCGGGGTCATGTGTTTTTCCATCATCGCCTTGAAATCTTCGGTCGTGGCCGCCTTGCCGGAATACGTCGTCACAAAATCCTGCATCGTGGCCTTGAAATTCTGGTCGCCCGTCTTGCGGTCCCACATCATCATGCGGATCATGTGGAGAATATATGCGCCCTTGGGATAGATGAGGCGCCGAGTCACGTCGAATCCGGTTCGAGAATTACTGGCGCGGTCTCCCATGGTCAAGGGGCCGGCGTCGATGGCGCGAAAACCCTGGGCGTTCCGTTCCAGCAACAACTCGCGCTCGTCATTCCAGAACTCGATAAACTTCTTCGGATTCTTCTCGATCATGCTGATGTAGAGGGACGCCGACATGTCGGAGAAGCCTTCATCCATCCATGTATCGCGCCCGGAAGCGAACCCGACCGTGTGCCCCCACCATTGATGCGCTACTTCGTGGGGCGCGACCACTTTCCAATATCCGCGGTCACCAAACTGCAGGCCAAGTTGGTGGCGAACGGTGGTGTCAAAGTAGTAGCAGATCGGAATCCAGACGAGTTCCGGCCACGACTGGCCAAAGTTGCACGCCGTCTGCTGCGTCAATTGCAGATGTTTGAACAGCGAAGGGCCGAAATAATCGGTGTAGAGTTGCACCGCCAATTGGCCTTCCGCCAGCGCTTTCTTATTCAGCGAAACGGTGCTCATGGAGCCTAACGCAACGTCTCCCATGTGGGAGCCTTGCGTGGGTAAATCATTGTCGAGCGAATGCTGCAAGCCTTGTACCCAGTCGGGAGATTCCTCGTTGGCATAGGACTGGATGAAATATTCAGGCTTGGTGAGTTTGACTTCCTCTTCCTTGAACTTGCCAAAGCTGAAACCCGCCACGGTTTGCGGAGCTTCGCTCTTCCACACAGTTACATTCTGGCCGCCCTCATTGCTCTCGGAGACGAGCACGCCGGTTGCGGCCATCTTCATTCCTTTAGGAATGCGGAAAGTCATGTCATAGAGCGCAAACTCTCCCATCGCCGCATCCGGATCGTTGGGATACCAATCGTCGCGCGCGACCGGATAATAGTTCCCACCGCCGCTGTTCACGACCGCGTCTTTCCCTTCGTAGGCCGTCGTGACCGAGATCTTCTCTCCCGCAGCGAGAGCCTTGGGCAGGATGACGGCAAAATCGCCGTCGTCGTTCTTGTCCTCCTGAATAAAGGACAGGGCCTGGCCGTTTGCGGTCACGCTCTGCACGCGCAGGGGCCGGAACAAATCGAAACCCACGACACGGAAACCGTTGCGTCGTGCAACGATATCTGTCGTGGATTTGCCCAGTAACTTGCCGCTCTTTTCGAAGGTCGCGTCCAATTGCTGGTGCTCAATGTGGTAGGGCTTGCCGACTGTGCCAGGCGAATGATCGCCAGATAGATTGAACGCTGCCCAGTCTCCCTGTTTGTTTTCATCGTACGTCGAGAAGCTGACCTGTTCCGAAATCGAGTCGGGATCGATCTGGTAAATTTCCTTGCTGTTGTAACGCTTGCCATGGATGAAGGCAACGAACAACCCTCGCGGCTCGGGACTTAGTACTTCCTGCAGGATGCGCGCTTCGAGATTGAATTTGAGCTTGTGGCGCGTCGTATTCTGGCTGTCTTTCAGCAAGCCCGCATCGCAGCCGCCGGAGGCTGGGCCGCCTCCTTTCTTGATGTCGTCATAGGTCGAGTCGGTAAAGCGCAGCACCGCGTGATTGAAACTCTCGCTGAACTCGTCTTCTTTCGTGAGCAGCTTCAAACTCTTGCGCTCGGACTCCAGCGGCGGGTCGAGCACAAAATTGCCTTCGCCCGCGAAAACCGCTCCCGTGACCTTCCCCTGCACCGGCGTTACAAAGCACACCGTTCCCGAGTGCAGATGGAAAGTGCCCGCGTCGCGCTTCAGCTCAAAGTTAGTGACGCTTACCGCCTCGCCTGACAGCGCCAGGTTGCGAAGTTGCTGGTAAGCAGGGTCGGAGTTAGGGGCCGGATTATCGGCAGCGTAAAGAGGAAGAAATGAGGCAAGTAGAGTAGTCGAGGCAAACACGATACGAGAAACTATGGCCAGCAAGAGTCTCCTCTACGGAAGAGCGTTCGAAGTAGGAACGATCTTTCCGTTGGTGCATCGGTTCGTGCAAAGAATATAGATTGCGGGATAGGGAAGCAAGCGCTTAGAGCCGGCCCTTGACGGCACCTTTCGGCTTCGCTCAGGGCAGCCTCCGAAGCCGTGCCCTTCCCAGGAACCTTTGACCCCGCCCATTTATAATCATAGGTTCAGCTCACCGGCGGACTTTCAGCTGGATCATTTCGGCAAGACAAGGCGAAGACGTGCTCGATTTCTTAGGCGACCTCAGACGAACGCATATGTGCGGAGCTCTTCGGCTCTCCGATGCGGGCAAGAAAGTTGTGCTCATGGGATGGGTCAACCGGCGCCGCGACCTGGGCCAGATCATCTTCGTCGATCTGCGCGACCGCACCGGCGTGACGCAAGTCGTCTTCAACTACGAACTGAACACCGCCGTGCACGAGAAAGCGGAAGCGCTGCGCAACGAGTTCGTGATCGCGGCCATCGGAACGGTGAAGCGCCGCGACGCCGACACCATCAATCCCAATATCCCGACCGGCGAAGTCGAGCTGGTGGTCGAAGAGCTGCGCATTTTGAACGTGTCGAAGCCGCTGCCCTTTCTGCCCTCGGACACGGCGCTCGCCAACGAAGAAATGCGCCTGAAGTATCGCTACATCGACCTGCGCCGTGACGTCATGCAGTTCAACATCGAACTGCGGCACAAGGTGGCGATCGCCATCCGCCAAGACCTGGCTGCGCAGGGCTTCTTCGAAATCGAGACCCCGTTCATGACGCGCTCCTCGCCCGAAGGCGCGCGCGATTATCTCGTTCCCAGCCGCGTGCAGCCGGGATCGTTTTACGCGCTGCCGCAATCGCCGCAACTGTTCAAGCAGATATTGATGATCTCGGGCTTCGACAAATATTTCCAGATCGTGCGCTGCTTCCGCGACGAAGACCTGCGCGCCGACCGCCAGCCCGAATTCACCCAGATCGATCTTGAGATGTCATATCCGCAGCCGGAGCGGGTTTGGGAAGTGGTCGAAAGCTTTTTGACCGCGGCTTTCAAGGCCGCGGGCCACGAGATCAAAACGCCTTTCCCGCGCATGGACTTCGACGATGCCATCCGGCAATACGGCATCGACAAGCCCGACCTGCGCCTGCCTGCGCTTACCGGCGTGCGGGATTGCTTCGAGGTCAAGAACTTGTGGGACCTTGCGATCGATCCGAATCTACCGGTGATCGCTATTCGCACGCCCAACGTTGGCGAACTCTCGCGCAAGGAGCGCGACGATATCAGGCCGCTCTTCAACCCAAAAGGCGGCGCCAAGCTCTTTGAGGATTTCAAACGGATCAGCAATAAGTTCCCTGAGGCAGCAGCCAAGATCGCTCAGAAGACCGGCATGGAGAAGCACGATCTGATCGTGTTGGTATCGGGGTCCCAGAAGGGTGTGCTGCCTATGCTGGTTGTGTCGCGGCCGGCCAGTCCGCGGGTGCCGCCGGAGGAAATGGCGATTTATGCCTCGGCGGGACTGCTGCGCGTGGCGCTGGCGCAGAAATATTCCGGCCGGCACAAGCTTTTCCAGAAAGGCGATTACCGTTTTCTGTGGGTGACGAACTTCCCCATGTTCGAGTGGGATGAAGGCGAGAGGCGTTGGGTCGCTGCGCATCACCCGTTCACCTCGCCGCACGATGAAGACATGGACAAGTTGGAAAGCGATCCGGCCATGGTGCGGGCGCTGGCTTATGACGTGGTGCTGAATGGGACGGAGTTGGGATCGGGCTCGATCCGTATTCACCGGCAGGATGTGCAGAGCAGAATCTTCCACGCGCTCGGCATGACGGAAGAAGAAGCGCGCTCGCGCTTCGGCTTCTTCCTGGAAGCGCTCGAATACGGAACGCCGCCCCACGGTGGAATCGCCCTCGGCCTCGATCGCATCGTGATGATTCTGGCGGGAGCGGATAGCTTGCGCGAAGTGATTCCCTTCCCCAAAACCGCCGCCGCGAAAGACCTAATGATGGAAGCGCCGACGCCGGTGCCAGAAGGCCAGTTGCGGGATTTGGGGATTGGGGTGGTGAAGAAGTAGGCACAGCGAACGCACTCATCGCACACAACTATGATCAAGCTTGTTTATTGCATCACCAAGAAGGCGGGCTTAACGGACGGGGAGTTCTTTCATTACTGGGAAAATATCCACGGCCCGATCGGCGCCCGAATCCCTCGGCTCCGGAGGCTGGTCCAGAGCCACCGCTTGACCATACGCGGAGACAAATCCCAACCCGATTACGATGGCATGGCGGAACTCTGGTTTGACGACATAGAGGCTTTGCTGGCGGCTCGTCAATCACCCGAATGGAAAGCCTCCACCCAGGACGAAGAGAACTTCATAGACCACAACAAAGTTGCATACTTCGTCTCCGAGGAGCGCTTCATCCTGGACGAACTGGGTGGACGGGCGGAAGCAAAATAGGTAGGAGTCCCTTACTCCACCGCCGCCAGCACATAATCGGTCAGTATCTTTTCTGTCTGCTCGTGCATTCCGTGCGTGTTGTAATTCGTGCTGGTAATAACGACGACCATATCGAGCGCGGGAATCACGACCACTTTATTTCCGCCGTTGCCGGACATAAAAAACGCCGCGTAACTCTTCTCTCCCGACTTAAATGACTTGAGCCACCACAGGTAGCCGTATTCGGTCGTCTCATCGATTTGCGCATGCGGCTCGGTCGAGCTATGTACCCACGCCTCGCTCACGATGCGCTTCCCTTGCCACTCGCCACCGTTGAGATAAAGTTGCGCGACCTTCAGCAGGTCGCGGCTGGCCAGCCGCAGTCCGCCGCCCGTCTGCGGAACGTTCATCGGAGAATAAACCCACTCCACATTCGTAATGCCGAGCGGCTGAAACAGCTTCTCGCGCGCATAGCGATCCGTGCGCGCGCCGGTTGTTTTCTCGATCACTTCGCTCAGCGTGAAGACTCCTCCGGTGCAATAACTGAAGTAGCGTCCGTAGGGAGGCGCTTTCACCTGTTCGCCCGTGTGCATGCGGCCGCGAATCGGCAAGTCGAGAATGAACTGCGCCCAATCCTCGACCAGATACATGCGCTCCTCGTTGCCGCGCGAAGCATCATTCCAGTCGTCGCACTCCAGCGGAGAACTCATGGTCAGAAGATCCTCCACTGTGATCGCCGACTTCCGCGGATCGGGATTCTGAATCCTCCGAGCGCGCTCCGGCAGCAGCGCCAGAACCCTGGCATCGACTCCACTGAGCTTGCGCTCGTCGATGGCAATCCCGATCAGCACGCCGGTGATGCTCTTGGTCGCCGACCGGGTGTCACGCAGCGTTGCAGCGTCACCGTCGAAGTAGCCTTCATAAGCCAACTTGCCGTGCCGGGCAATCAACACGCTGCCAATCTTCTTGAATTCGCCGGAACGAATAGCGGCGTCGAGTGCGCGCAGGCGAGCGTCGGAAAGGCCGCTTTCGGAGGGAGAGACCGTGGCCCAGGCAAGCGTTGCTGCCGGCGATGAGGCTTGGGGTTGGGAGTTCGCAGCTACCGAACAAGACAGGACCGTAACGATCCACACCGCCCAGCGAGCAAGAGTCATGGGTCGCCTCACGTATTCGACGGCTGGCAAACAGCAAGGTGAGCGAGAATTGGCCGGAGAGAAGTCGCGATATGGATTAGCACCCTGCCGCCAGCGGCGAAGACTGAAGACCCGCGGATTCAGGCGACTTTGTTCCCGAGAAGCTTGCGCTCGGCTCGGTGCATGGCCTCGTAGATTTGGTCGAAGTTCTCGATGGCGAAAAGGACCTTCTGTAGTTCGTCCACCTTCACGGGCGTGTTCAGAACTTCTTCGAGATCGAAGTCGCGGACGCGGCACTTGCCCTCGATCACATTGTTCCCTTCGCTCTGCGAACTGACGACTCCGCTGCCGTAGAACTTGATCTTGCCGTCCTGCCGGATCAGACCGAACTCCACGGTGAACCAATAGAGGCGGCCCAGGCGCTCCAGGATGTCGTGATCGTCCACACGCGCGCAGACCGCCGCGTAGTACTGCACGAAGTCGCCGAAAACTCTGTGGGTATGCATCGGCACATGCCCGAACACGTCGTGGAACATGTCCGGCTCCGGCGTGTAGTCGAGCGAGGTGCGGTCGCGCAGCCAGGTTGTGGTCGGGAAACGGCGCGCGGCCAGCATTTCGAAGAACGCTTCGTGGGGCATAAAACCGGTGACCGCCTGAGTGCGCCATCCGGAGCGCGGCTCCAGGCGATCAGCAATTTCGCGGAGGCGCGGGCAGCGGTCCTCCAGCAGCCCGAGAATGCCATAACCTTCCAGGTATTCGCGGCACGCCCACTGCTCGATCTGCGCCCAGCGCCGCCGCACCAGTTCGGCCCACACCGCATGTTGCTCAGGGGTGTAGGCGGCGTAGTCCTGTTCCATCAGAAACGGCTTGGCAGCGACCAACGGCGGCTCCGGCATGGCATCCTCCCTGTGGGATTTCCCCGGTTCCGAACCAGGCTTCAAGCCGCGTGCGGGGACGCGCTCAAACTTGGCTTAAGCGGGGATTTTCCGGCGAGTCGTCCCCATCCACAACGGCCCCCCACATCTTAGCAGGAGGTATGCAGGAGGTATAACACCGGTGAACGGAGGTACTCTCAGCACCCTGGGGCCAGCCGCTGCTCCACCAACTGCTCAATCCGCTTGAGCACGTCGTCCTCGCTCATATTCGTCGAGTCGAGCACCACGGCATCTTCCGCGGCCACCAGCGGAGAAGCCGCGCGGGTGCGGTCGCGCCGGTCGCGCTCACGAAGTTCCGCAGCCATCGCCTGCGCCGGCGGGCCCTTCACCTTCTGCTGGTCGAGCCGTCGCTGCTCGCGAATCACGGGATCGGCGTCGAGAAAAATTTTTAAATCGGCATCGGGAAAAACTTTGGTCCCAATGTCGCGCCCTTCCATCACGACGCCGCCGCCGATGCCCATTTCGCGCTGCCGCTCGACCATCCACTCGCGCACCTTGGGATGCACGGAGATGCGCGACGCCGCCTCGGTCACATCGCGCTCACGGATCCGCTCGGAAACGTCTTTGCCGTTGAGCAGGACACGGCTGCCGCCGATGGAGCGATCGAGAATAATGCGTGAATCCTGCGCCAGCTTCAGCAGTGCAGCTTCGTCGTCGAACGAGGCGTCCCACTCGATCGCGCGCAGAGCCAGAGCGCGGTACATCGCTCCGCTCTCCAGGTTCACATAACCGAACTTGCGCGCCAGGCGGGACGCGATCGTGCTCTTGCCTGCTCCGGCTGGGCCGTCAATGGCGATTATGAGCTTGCGTTGGGAATCGGTCATCGCAGCGAACTCAGCATTGTACACGGAACGCGCGAGAGCTTCACCACAGAGTGCACAGAGGGACACAGGGGAAAATCAGGCAGGGGTGCGAAATCGCGTTCAAAATCCTAGCTTGTGCCCGATGGCAGAGAAAAATCGCGCCACGGGATTGCGGCGTGGAAACGAGCGCAGCCGAAGGTGAGGGATCTGCAGTCCGCCGGAAAAAGCAGGTCCTTCGCTTCGCTCAGGATGACAATGCGGATTTGTATCGTGAACTTATGGGACACAACGCTAGCTTACGCGCTCCGGGCGGGGCTTGGGGACGTAGGCTTGCTTCGGCGGAGTTACCTGCAGCAGCGACTTGCTCCCTACATGCACAAAGCTCAATTCGCGGGCAGAAAGCAGGGCATGGATCGCTTCTTTGACTCTCGTCCGCGGAACGAAATTCGCCAGGAAGTTTTCGACTTCTCCTTCCTCCACGGCAACGACGCAACCCAGATATTTTGAGACCAGCGCGGAGAGCGCTTCGGGCACTGAAATTCCGACGCCTTCGCGCACTACATCCGGCGCCCAGCGCGATAACTCGTCCCACACCGATCCTTCCTCCACCGTGTAATCGACGCGCGTGATGCGCAGCTTGGCCCACAGTTCGCCGAGCGCGCGATCCAGTCCGGCTTTCGAAACCGCGCCGCCCAGCATCTCGCCCAGTTTCGTTTTCGAAATCGGTCCACGCCGCCGGATGATTTCGAAAGCGTCACAGGCCAACGGCGAATAGGGAGAGCGCGGCCCGGTTGCCGGCGGCAGCTTCGGGTTGCGCTCGCCCACGAGCGAATAAAAATACGGAAACACCGAGGCCGCCAGCAGGAACGCATTGTTCTCGTCGATCAGCGGAGCCTCGTAGGCTGTCTTATCGCGCAACGCACGCACCATGAGTTCGGTCGCCTCTTTCGCTCGCGGATCGTTATAAGCGTGCTGGCGCGTTGGGAGCTTTTCATCGGCCCCAACCCAGGCCCCAATGAAAGTCGGCAGCAGAACCGCTGGCCGCATTGGATACGTCAGACAAAATCCCACCGACTCGAGGAAGGCGCGCGCCTCATCAAGAGTGCGCACGGGCTGGCCGTCGAGGCGCCACTTTTGCGCGCGAGCCTGCAGAAGTTCCGGGCCGGTCATGATTTCGATTAGAACACAGGGTTGCGCTGTTCGCTGTTCGCTGTTCGCTACTGCCAACCAGGTCGTAGCGAATAGCGAATAGCGAGCTTTCAGATCCTTTTGAATGCCTTCTGAATATCCTGCATGGAATAGCGCAGCACGACCGGCCTGCCGTGAGGGCAAGACATGGGATGCTCGGTTTTCGCCAGCTCTGCCAGCAGCCACTCCATCTTGTTCTGCTCGAGGGGCATATTGACTTTGATCGCGGCGTGGCATGCGATCAATGCGGCAATGCGCGTCCGCACCGCTTCCAGATTGATGGCTTGGTCTTCGCGCGTGAGCTGCTCCAGGATTTCGTTCAGCATGTGCTCGATCTGCGAGGCGTCCACGCCCGCGGGTGCGATCTTTACCGCTACGCTGCGGGCGCCGAAGGGTTCTGCCTCAAAACCATTGCGCGCCAGTTCTTCGGCAATGTCGCTGAAGATCGCCTGCTGCGCCGGGGTCAGTTCGATGACCAAGGGCATGAGCAAACGCTGGCTCTCCACCTGCTGCGCCGAGCGTTGGCGCAAAACTTTTTCGAACAGTACGCGCTCGTGGGCCACATGTTGATCAATGATCCAAAGGCCGTCTTCGTTGACGGCGAGAATGAATGAATTTCGAATCTGGCCCAGCGGGCGCAGCGTCCGCAGCGACTCGAGAGTCGGCGCAGTTTGCGGCTCCTGCGGAATCGGCGGCGCACAGCCGCGATCGGGAACAGGCTGCTGCGAGATGGCACGATCGGAGGCCGTCCGATCTGTGCCAGTTGCCTCCGGCGCTCGTGCCAGCGACAGCGCCGCGTTGGCCTCGACTGCGATGCTTCCCTCAAATTCGAGCCGCGCGGTTGTCGCGGGAACTGCCGGCGCTTGTAGCGCGAACCCTCCCGGCGCTGCCGGCTCGTACAAGTCACGCCACGGGGCACGCTGCAAACCATCGTCGCTGTGCACTCCCTGGCTGATCGCCGGGCTGGTGAGCCCAGCACTCGCCGATGGCTGCGCTCCGATCTCCGTCAAGAACTGCGGTACCGGCCGTGCTTTCATCAGCGCCGCCCGCACCGACTCGCGCACAAAATCGTGAATCACCGTTTGCTGCCGGAAACGCACTTCGGTCTTAGACGGATGCACATTCACATCCACTTCGGCAGTCGGCATCTCAATAAAAAGCAGAACCACCGGATACACCGTCGGTGGCAAAATGTTGCGATAGGCCTCGGTGATCGCATGTTGAATGAGACGGTCGCGAATCAGCCGGCCATTCACAAAAATGAAGATCGAATTGCGATTCAGCTTTTGAATCTCCGGCTTGGAAACAAACCCATGCAGCCGTACTTCGCCGAAATCGTGGGACGCGGACACTCGTGCCCTTGACGCGTCATCCTCCATCTCGGCGGACTCGCGGACAGAAGTCTCCGCGACGCGTCGCCACGGCGGAGGCTGCGGCAGGCCGACACGCTCCAGTGGCTGCACCGCCGCTAGCGGAATCAACTGGTCAAGGGTCTCGCGTCCAAACACCTGGTACACACGCTCGCGATGGCCAGCCACGGGCGGCGCCACCAGCAACGCATTCGTCGCCGAGTGCAACTCGAAATGCTTCTCCGGATGCGCCAGCGCATAGTGGGTTACGAGCGAAGCGATGTGGGAGAGCTCGGTCGATTCCGATTTCAAAAACTTCTTGCGCGCAGGAGTATTAAAGAAGAGATCGCGAACCGTGATCGAAGTTCCCAGCGGCAGCCCTGCCTCTTCCACGCGGATGATCTTGCCGCCGTTGATTTCGAGGACCGTCCCCGCGGCTTCTTCTTCGGCGCGAGTTTCCAGATGCAGCCGGGCAACTGAAGCAATGGACGGCAGCGCCTCGCCGCGAAATCCCAGCGTCGAAATGCTGAGCAGGTCTTCGGTGTTCTTGATTTTCGAGGTGGCGTGGCGCTCGAAGGCCAGCATGGCGTCGTCGCGGACCATGCCGCAGCCGTTGTCGGTGATCTGGATCAGCTTCTTTCCGCCCGCCTCGACCTGAATGCGAATGCGCGTGGAACCGGCGTCCAGCGCGTTTTCCAGCAACTCTTTCACCACCGACGCGGGACGCTCGACCACCTCGCCGGCAGCGATCTGGTTGGCAACTCTCTCGGGAAGAATGTGAATCTTGCCCATGGGATCTGTGGTCAGTGGCCAGTGTGACAGATTCGACGGCGCAGCGTAAAGGCGAGTTGAGGTTGGCGGTGACGGCGCTTACGCCTCGTGTATCGTATAGTTTTTCCGGGAGCGCTGGCATGAAACATGCAATTTTGGGAGCGGGAGCAGTTGGAGGGTTGGTCGGCACCGTGCTGTCATCGCTTGGCGAAGACGTCACAGTCGTGGTTCGTCCGGAAAAGTTGCCGAGTTATCCCGGGAACTTGGTGCTGGAACGTCCGTCGGGCCCTGGCTCTCTCTCTGCGCCAGCGAAGGCCGTCGCCACGCTGACGGAGCCGGTTGACGTGCTGTGGATCGCAACCAAAACTTATCAACTACTAACTGCGCTGGAAGCGGTGCAGGTGTTGCCGGGCTGGGTGGTTCCCTTGCTGAACGGCGTGGACCACGTCGCGGTGCTCCGGGCGCGGTTTGGACAGGAGCGCGTGATCCCGGCAACGATCGCGGTGGAAGCGGAGAGGACTGCTCCGGGACGATTCATCCAGCGCTCTCCGTTTGTTCGACTCAACCTCGCCAGCAGTGGAGAGTCGCTTTTGGGCACCATCATTGGACAGTTTCGCGATCTTGGATTCACCTGCCAGTTCATTTCGAACGAGCAGACTTTGCTCTGGGGCAAGCTCTGCTTCCTCGCGCCCTTGGCGCTGGTGACGTCTGCATCCGGCATGAACCATGGAGAGATCCTTGCGGACGCGGTGTGGAAACAAAAGCTGAGCTCTGCGCTCGCCGAAACCTGCGCGGTGGCGAAGGCGAGCGGCGCGGAGGTTGACGCGCGGCAGATTCAGACGTTTTACGAGGGCGCGCCGCCGGGTATGCGCAGCTCCATGCAGAAAGACCTTGCCGCCGGGCGGCAGCTTGAGTTGGATGCCATTGGCGGTCCCATTGTGCGCGGCGGGGAACGATACGGGATCGATGTCTTCACGACGGTGAACCTGATGGCGGCCATTCGCGCGAAGACTTTGCCACCCAGCCCCTAAAGGGGCGTCTGACTTCGAAGAACTTACGGTATCGCTAAAGCGATACCCTGATACGAAGCCCGAGTTTTTTCAGCTGCTCGATCAATTGGAACTCGCCTGGCTTCTTGGGAGGAATGGTCAAGACCTTGTGGATTGGCGTGCCACGATGAGGTGCTAAGATCAGTTCCAGAAAGAGGACGAAGTTGTCGGAGCGATCAGGAACCCCTGCTGATGATCCGTTCAGTGGTCGGCACCTAACCAGTCACGAACGGCGGTCGGGACTGCCCTGGGATGCGTCGTACCACGACGGCCCTGCGCCTTGGGATATTGGCCTGCCGCAGCCAGCAATAGTGCGTTTGGCATCCGCAGGCGGATTCGCCGGAGCGGTGCTCGATGCGGGCTGCGGGACCGGCGAGAACGCTCTTCACGTCGCCTCGCTAGGATTGTCGGTTCTGGGCGTTGATGTGGCTGAGACGGCATTGGCGATCGCCCGAGAGAAGGCCGACGACCGTGGGATCGAGGTTGAGTTCGCTGCGGCTGACGCGTTCCAGTTGGAGCATTTGGGGCGCAGGTTTAAGACGGTGCTGGACTGCGGACTGTTCCACACCTTCGACGGCGACGAGCGACCAGGATACGTGGCGAGTCTAGCGTCGGTGACCGAGCACGATGGAACCCTGTATGTGTTGTGCTTCAGTGACGAGGGCCCCGATACTGGCCCGCACCCCATCCGTCAGGAAGAGCTGAGAGCGGCGTTCAACCCCAGCAGCGGATGGAATATCACCTCGATCGAGCCGGAGCGCATCGAGACGAGAATGCACGCCAACGGCGCACCGGCCTGGTTCGCGACAGTCAAACGGATCTAGACTGCAGGACTGGTCGCCCAGTGAGTGACCCCGTGCCGTCGCTCGTGGCTCATTTCTTGGAGGAGTTGGTCTTTGATTTTGGCGGGGAGACTTGAACTGGCGAGTAGTTCTTGCAGCAGCGGGGTGGGGATTTCGCGGCTGAACTCCAGGGCGCGGGCTAGCGAGAGATGCCCGGTTCGCAGAAGGGCGGCGCGGATTTCTCTGCGGCAGGACCACTTCTCGTGCTGCGCGACCGCGTGCACCAGGGCTGTGCTGGCGGCGGGACGAAGCACGGAGTTGATGACGAGGGCTTCGGTGAGGCGCGGGTTTTCGAGCGCGATCCGCATGACTCGGGTCTCGCGCGCTACGGTTTTGGCGTCGATGAGTTTGTTGTCGATGATTTTTCCATCCAAGGTTTCGACATCCAGCAGGAGCGCGGCGGCTGCTCTGCCTGAAGCACGGCGGGCCAGCGTTAGACGTTCGCCGATGGTGACAGTTTTTAGGCGCGAAATGAGGACATCGTCGGCGGCCACTTTTACGTCGGCGGGAACGCGGGGCGAGAGCGAAATTCTCATCAGGTCGAAAGTGTAGAACTGGCGCGCCAGGGGCACGGACACATGGCGTGGTGTGTTCGGATGGCTGACCAGCGCGATCTTTACCTTACGGCTCTTCAGTGCGTTGGTGTTCTTGGCGAGTTGCTCGAGGACTTCAGGGGGCAAGTCGGGGCGCTTGAGGAGGGCCAGCGCCAAGTCCTCGGTGAGATCGGGGTCGGCGGCGGCGCGGAGCAGATCGGCGGGTGTGGGGCTGGGGACTTGGGCGGCGGCGATTTGAGCTTCAGCGATTTGAGCTTCGGGCGCGAGCGTGGCCGGGGTCACCGATGCCACTGAGGGCGGCGGGTTCTTGCCTTCGACAATTTCTTCTTCGAACATCGCGATGTTCAGCCTGCGTCAAACGGGGCGAGCCCCGTCTCTACCTTCGTCTTGCTCTGGCTAGCGCGCCTTCGACGGGATCGGCTAGATCCTGGCGTACCTCGATGCCGGGGAAGCTTGTCTGCAGTGTATTGTAGAAAACCTGGCGCACAGCGGGAGACTGACGAAAGACACTGCCCATCATGGCTACGGGGAGCATGGCCTTTGGGATCGTCTCCATCGAGATCATGGCCTCTGGCGCATGGGGTGCGAGACGGCGGACGACGATGGCCGCGAGCATAGCCAACTTGGTTCCGGCGTCGGCCAGGAGGTCGCGGGCGATGGAGTCGGCTTCGTCGGCGGCGCGGAGGACGATGGGAAACAGGCGCGGGAAATCGGGTGGTGGAGTCGAGTTGGCTTGCTGCACAAGTTCGTCGATGGTCGTGAGTTTCCAGGATCGGAGGACCATCGCGGTAAGCGTGGTTTCGAGGCCTTGATCGCGGGCGCTCAGGATGGCGGAAATAGCGCGGCGGCCGATCCAGTGGCCGGAGCCTTCGTCGGAGATGGCGAACCCCCAGCCTCCGGCGCGCGCGGTGCAACCGTTAGCGTCGCGGCCGTAGACGATGGAGCCGGTGCCGGCGATTGCGATCACTCCGGGGCCCGCGCCGAAAGCGGCTTCCAGGGCGATTACGGTGTCGCCGACGATTTCGATGTTGGCGTGGGCAATTTCGGGAGTTAGTTCGGCGAGGATGCTGCGAATCTTCGCGGCGATCTCGGGCCGGGCGGCGCCGGCGGCGCCAATGCAAACGGCGTGGATCCGATCGGGAGATATTTTGGCAGTGGCGCAGACTTGCCGGACGGCCGTGCGCAGAGCTTCCTTTGCCTGCGTCTCCCCGAGGCGAACGATGTTGCTGCCGCCGGTCATCGACCTAGCGAGCACCGTCGTTTCGTCAGCGAGAACGCAGCGGGTTTTAGTGCCGCCGCCGTCGATTCCGAGATAGTAGGCCATTGCGCTAGTTCTAACACAGGTTCGACCTGATTCGTTCAACGGCGAGTTCGGGCCGCGAACATGCTTGTACAATGCTGCCATCCTGTTGCTAGACACTGGAGACGCGGCGAGCCGCGTCTCTACATAAAGGAATCGCTTGGGATTGAATCGGATCGACCTGCTGATTATTGCGGCGTACCTGGCGGGGATCACGCTGTTCGGGCTGCAGTTTCGCAAGCGGCAGCGGACGATGCGAGATTACTTTCTCGCCGACCGCGACATTCCGTGGTGGGCAATTTCGCTGTCGATTGTGGCGGCGGAGACCAGCACGCTGACCATTATCAGCATTCCCGGGCTTGCCTACGATTCGAATCTTACTTTTCTGCAAGTGGTGATGGGATATGTGATCGGGCGCGTCATTATTAGCTTTGTGCTGCTGCCGCAGTATTTTCGCGGCGAGCTGTTTACGGCTTATCAGTTGATTGAGCGGCGGTTTGGTCCGGAGCTACGCACGGTGACGGCGGGCCTGTTTCTGTTGACGAGGGCGGCGGCGGAGGGAGTGCGGGTGTATGCCGTGTCGATTGTGGTCTCAATTGCGCTGGGCACGGGCGAGGTCACTTCGATCGCGATCATCACGCTGCTGACTTTGATTTACACATTTGAGGGCGGGCTGGCAGCGGTGATCTGGACCGATGTGGTGCAGACCTTTATTTATGTGGGCGGAACGCTAGTGGGGCTGGTAACGATTCTGCATCTTGTGCCGGGCGGATGGGCGTCAGTCGAGGCGATTGCGAGTGGGCTGCACAAGCTCCAAGTGTTCGATCTTCACGTTTTCGATCCTCGCCCGTTCCATCCGACGATCTCGGCGCATTGGCCGCATTTTGATTTTGTGAAACCTTACACGCTCTGGGCGGGGATTATTGGCGGGGCGTTTTTTATTACGGCGAGCCATGGCACCGACCAGCTCATCGTGCAGAGATTGCTAGCGGCGCGGAATCAGCGGCAGTCGGTGCTGGCGTTGCTGTCGAGTGGAGTCGCGATCTTTTTTCAGTTTGCATTGTTTCTTCTTGTGGGCGTGATGCTGTTCGCTTACTACCGGGTTCCGTCGGCGGCGTTTGGGCGGGCGGACAGGATCTATCCGACGTTCATCGTGAGCCGGATGCCGCATGGGATCGCGGGGCTGTTGATCGCGGCGATTCTGGCGGCGGCGATGTCGAACTTGAGCGCGGCGTTGAACTCGCTCGCATCGAGTTCGATTATGGATTTCTATCTTCGCCTTCGTCTGGCGGTGAGCGAAGCGGCGCGGCTGCGGCTGGCGCGGCTGGCGACCGTCGGGTGGGCGCTGGTGCTGTTCGGGCTGGCGGTGCTGGCGCTCGATCGGGTGGGGCGCGTGGTGGAAGTGGGGTTGCAAATCGCGTCGGTTGCTTATGGCGCGTTGCTTGGAGTGTTTCTGCTGGGAGTGCTGACCAAGCGCGCGAATCAGCGCGGGGCAATTGTGGGCATGGGCGCAGGACTTGCGATTGAGCTTTATTTGTGGCTCGGCTCCAGTGTCGCGTGGACATGGTGGGTCGTCATTGGGACGTCCGTGGCGTTTGCAATGGGATACGCGGCGAGCGTCCTGTGGACCGTTCAATCGAAAGCTTGAACCGCGGAGATCGCGGAGGACGCAGAGAACCCGATTATCAAACGAAATGATTTGAGCCAGATTCTCTCTGCATCCTCCGCGATCTCTGCGGTTAGAATCTTTCTTTCGACAGGCGGTAAGCATGCACATGCGAGCAACGGACAATCGTTCCCGCCCGGAACTGGCGCGCGACCTTGGGCTGTCGCACGCCGGGGCCATTGTGGTTGGTACGATCATCGGGAGCGGAATTTTCCTGGTCCCTTCCGAGATGATGCAGGCGGTGGGGTCGGCGCGACTTGTGTATCTCGCCTGGGTTGTGGGAGGGCTGCTCTCTTTTTTCGGCGCGCTCACTTATGCCGAACTGGGCGCGATGAAGCCGCAGGCGGGCGGCGAGTATGTGTATGTTCGCGACGCCTACGGGCCGCTGGCGGGCTTTCTCTATTCATGGACCTGGTTTCTGATCGCCAAGCCGGCTTCGATTGCGACCGTAACGACCGGACTGGTACGGATCCTGGAGACCTTTCCGGTCTTTTCTTTTTTCTCGCACGGCTGCTTTTCGCACACTTTCTCATCGCATGCCTGGATTTCGCATCCACTCACCGTCACCTACGGGCAACTGGTGGCGATTGGGGCCACACTGCTGATTTCCTGGCTGAATTACGTTGGGGTGCGGCGGGCGGGAGAATTTCAGTTTCTGTTCACGCTGCTGAAAGTTGCCATCATCCTCGGAATTGTGGTGGTGGGCTTTTCATATAGCGGCGGGACGTGGGCGAATTTCGCGACCGAGTTTACTGGCGCCAAAGGCGGCGTGGCTGGATTCTTCGCGGCGCTGGTAGCTGCGCTTTGGGCTTACGACGGTTGGAACGATCTGAACATGGTGGCAGGGGAAATACGGAATCCGCAGCGCAACATTCCGCTATCGCTGATCTGGGGCGTGGCGACGGTGGGCGCGCTCTACATTCTGGTGAACGCGGCGGTGCAGTATGTGCTGCCGGCGGCGGCCGTGGCGGGCTCGGAACGTCCGGCGTCGGATGCGGTGGCGCTGGTGCTGGGGCACGCGGGCGCCAGCCTGGTGTCGGCTGGCATAGCGATTTCGATGCTGGTGACTCTGAACGGCACCATCATGAGCGGAGCGCGCGTGCCGTTTGCAATGGCGCGCGATGGCTATTTTTTCAAAGCGATTGCCGAGGTTCATCCGCGCTTCCACACGCCGTCGGTGGCAATTGCTGTGCAGTGCGCGCTGGCGATCGTTCTGTTGCTGCTGGGAGGCAGTTTCCGGCAATTCTTTTCGCTGGCAATTTTCGCGGAGTGGATGTTCTACATGATCGCGGGCAGCACGGTGTTCATTTTCCGCCGACGCGAGCCGCACGCCGAGCGGCCTTATCGCGTGTGGGGATACCCCGTGGTACCGGCGTTGTTTGTGCTGGCGTCCGCGGCCCTTCTCTACTACACGTTCACCGACAACCTTAAAAGTGCGATCGGTGGATGCCTGGCGATGCTGGCGGGCGTTCCTGTGTTCTACTTCTTTGCGGGGCGGCGGGCGGCGGAACCAAAGTAACCGGCCATGGGGCCGTTCGGCTGAATACCAAAGGTTGTTACCAAAGGACAGGCGCAGGCGACACGTTTACCCCCCCGCCCATTCTCCCCTAAGGTGAAGACTCCAACCCCGAGCGCTCTCCCCAGCTTCGGGCCCCCTTTTGGAGTCACGGGATGCCTACGTACGATGGCGGTTTTCAACTCGGCCTGCTGCCGGAAACGAAGTGGAACTGGCGGACGTTCGCAGCAAGCTACGGGATTGTCGTAGGTCTGATTCTGTTTCTGATTGTATTCGGGATCATGGTGCCCGATACGCTGCTGATCACCGCGAACTATCACGTCACGGAGCTGGTACCGCGGCCGGCGCTGAGGCCAGAACCGCTGCCCAAGGCGAAACCGCTGCCGCTGCATGCGAAACTGTTGCCGCCGCCGGTGATCGAATCGCCGAAGCTGATCGTGCCCCACGAGATCCGCGCTCCCAGGCCGCAGCCCCAGGAAATTGAGCCGCCGAAGGTGGCAATGAATAACTTCGCGCCGGCGGTGTTGAAAGTGGCGGGCGGGGCGCGTCCGGTGCTGATACATACGGGGGACTTCGCGGGAAGTTCGGTGACGCCGACGGTGAATGCTCCGATTGAGAAGGTGCAGACGGGCGGGTTTGGGGATCCGAATGGGCTGAAGCCGAGCGCCAACGGCAAGCCAAACGGCAAGCTGATCGCCTCCGCGGCAGGTTCGTTCGACATGCCGGTGGGACCGGGACAAGGCAACGGGTCGGGCGGAGCGAAAGGGATTAAAGGAACGGTGGCGAGCGCCGACTTTGGCAGTGGGGTGGCAACTGCGGGACGAGGAGACGGGCGCAGCAGTGGCCGCGGCAATGCGGGGGTGCAAACCTCAGGCTTCGGCTCGCAGGAGATCGCGCAGAACACGCCGCATATTCAGCGCGTGGATAGCGGCCCACCGGCCACGCTGGTCGAGATCACCTACAAGCCGAACCCGGTTTATACAAACGAAGCAAGAAATCTGAAACTGGAAGGCGAAGTCCTGCTCGAAGTGGAGTTCGCGGCGAATGGGCAACTGCACGTGAATCGCGTGGTTAAGGGTCTGGGCCATGGACTGGATGAAGCCGCTATCGCAGCCGCCAACAAGATACGGTTCAAGCCGGCCATGCGAAACGGGCAGGCAATGGATTCGACAGCAATTGTGCACGTGGTATTTCAACTGGCGTACTGAAACTTTGGAGATGAGAGTTATGCCGAAAGTTATGAGCAATATGAACTGGATGATGTTGGCTCTGCTAGCGGTGACGTTGACGGCAGCGGCCCAGCAGCCGGCGTCCGCGCCGCAGAACCCACAGCCGGTTGCGGCGACGCAGCCGGGACAGACGGCTGCTCAACCGAGCCAGACTCAATCGGGACAAGCGCAGTCCGGTCAGGCGCAGGCAAATCCAGCGCCGCCAACCACCATGGATCAGGTTGTAGACCGCGTGATCATCCGCGAAAAGGACTTGATCAAGTTTTTGTCGCCGCGCACTCCCATTGTGGAAACCTATTTGCAGAACCTGACGCAGGATCCGCAACTGGGGCCGATTCCGCAGGAGGATCACTATTTTCTGGGACGCATGGACTTGAGCGAATCGATCGACCGGAGCGACTACCTTGAGGGCAAGGGCAAAGGCAAAGACGAAGGCATGGAGAAGCATCTTCTGGGCGAGTTCACGAAGAAGTTCAAGTTCCAGTACCAGCCGCTGGGCTTTTCCTGGATGATCTTCGCCGACCGCAACGACTTTGACCGGCAGCACTACGACTTTCACTACGCGCGGCGCGAGTTCCTGGGCGACGTGCGCTGCCTGGTGTTCGATCTGACGCCGAAAAAAGACGCTGGACGCGGACGCTTTCTCGGCCGCATCTGGGTTGAGGATCAGGAGTTCAACATTGTGCGGCTGAACGGCACTTATGCGCGTCCTGCGCGCAACAGTTATTACTTCCACATGGACAGCTGGCGATTGAATTTGATTCCAGGTTATTGGGTGCCCGCATACATCTACAGCGAGGAAGGCGACTTTACGGCCGGAGCTAAGAACAAGATCGCGTTCAAGGCACAGACTCGTATGTGGGGATACAACCTCAAAACGGGAACGGCGAACGACGAACTTACTAACATCCGAGTAGACAGCGTAAAGGACGAAACGCCAACCGCACAGGATGCTACTCCGCTGGCCGCCGAGCGTGAATGGCAACAGCAGGCGGAAGACAACGTGCTCGAACGGCTGGAACGCGCCGGGCTTTTGGCGCCGGAAGGCGATGTGGACAAGATTCTGCAGACCGTCGTAAACAACATCGAGATCACGAATAATATCGAACTGCCGCGGCCCGTCCGGACGCGGGTGCTGACGACTTCTCCGCTGGAAACTTTCAGCGTCGGCAACACGATTGTGGTGAGCCGCGGGCTGATCAATGTGCTTCCCGATGAGGGCAGCCTGGCGATGGTGCTCTCGCACGAACTGGCGCACATAGTTCTGGGACATAACCTGGGCAGCCAGTACGCGTTCAACGACCGCATGCTGTTCTCCGACGAGGCGACTTACCAAAACCTCGGGTTCAAACACATCCCGGAAGAGGAAGCAGCCGCCGATAAGAAAGCCATCGAGATGCTGAAGGCCTCGCCGTACGCGCAGAAGCTGGACTCGGCTGGGCTTTTCATCAAAGCGCTGCAGGCGCGCGCTCCACGATTGACCGCTCTGCTGCAAGCGCACCTCGGCAACAACATCACGGAGAACGGCACGGTGACGCGCATGGCGCAGCTGGCCGCCCCGGCCCCGGCGCTCGATTGGAACAAGCTGGACCAGATCGCGGCGTTGCCTCTGGGCGGGCGCGTCAAGCTGAACCCGTGGGACGACAAAGTGGAGATCGTGAAGGCGCAGCCGGTCGCGATCACTTCGGCGCGCGACAAGATGCCGTTCGAGGTGACGCCGTTCTTCCCGCGGCTTTCGCGGTACGGCGCTGCGAGCGCGCCTGCAGTTACGGCAGCGCCAACAACGGCAGCAGCGCAAGCAACGACAGAGACCACAGCCAACGCCAGCTCCTCTTCGACCAACTGAGCCGGCTATCAAGTTGAAAGAAGCGCAGGCCGGGACCGGAAGAAATTCCGGGTTCCCGGCCTGTGTCTATTGGGGTAAGGCGGGCTCGAGACCAGAGCGCGGTCGAAACCGAAAAGTCACTCCGGACGCGGTCTTTCATTTTGTCTTCAATCTCGCGCCGACTTTTGCTATTATCAAGAACCCGCGTTTCTCGTCACACCCTCAGGAGGGTCGCAAATGATGAGTGGTTTAACTCTAGGGAAAAGTTCTGCGCTGGCTGCGCGTGGCAGCCTTCAAGAAAGGTCGTGCGTCTTGTCCAAGAAGTTTGTTCTCACAGTAGTAGTTCTGCTCGCCGTGTCTGGCGCCGCGCTGGCACAGACCCTGACAACGCTCAAGAATCAACCGCCGGACGGAGTGATTATCTCTTACCAGTTGACCGACGGCACAGTGATGGCGCAAGGGGGCAACTGTTCCGATTGGTGGAAGCTCACGCCCGACAATACCGGCAGCTACGTCAACGGCACCTGGACGCAACTCGCCAGTCTTCCCTCCGGGTACGCGCCTTACGCCAATGCTTCCGCGGTGTTGGCCGACGGGCGCCTGATCATTGAAGGCGGTGAATACTCCAACTGCGGCGCCAATTTTACGCTTACCAATCAGGGCGCCATCTACGATCCCGTAGCGAATACCTGGACCACGGTGACGCCGCCGAAAGGCTGGAACTATATCGGGGATTCGCCGTCGGTGGTGCTGCCGAATGGCAACTATTTGATAGGTAACAAACTCACAAAACAAATGAGAGAACTCAATCCAAAGACTATGAAGTGGACTACGGTGAGTTCGAAGGGTAAGAAGGATTTCAACGCCGAGGAGGGCTGGACTCTGTTGGCAGACGGCTCGATTCTGACGGCGGATGTGAAACATGCTCCCAACTCGGAGATCTATACGCCGTCAGCAAAAGAGTGGGTGACTGCGGGCAGCACGATCGTAGATTTGCATTCGCCATCGCCTTACGGCTGCATCAACTATGGTCCCGGCGGTAAGCTTTGTTATTACCCGCCTGGAGAAATTGGCCCGCAGATCCTCCGTCCCGATGGCACGGTGTTTGTCACAGGGTCGTATACGAAGAACAACGGCCCCGGAAATACGGCCATTTATGACAGCCTCACGGGCAAGTGGACGGTCGGCCCTGTCTTCCCGAATGACGACAACGCGGGCGATTCGTTTGCTGTTTTGCTGACAAATGGCGACGTGCTGGTGGAAGGCGACTCGGGGACTTCTTATGTGTTCGATGGAACGAACCTTACTCCCGGGCCCTCTACTCCGGGAAGTCTGATGGTATTACCCACCGGCGAGGTGCTGGTCGGAGGCGGTGTAACGGAAGTTTACACCTCTACCGGAACCTACCAGACTTCGTGGGCGCCGACGATTTCTACTTATCCGTCGACGGTAACCCGTGGATCGACTTACTCGATCTCGGGCACGCAGTTCAATGGGTTGTCGCAAGCGGCTGCTTTTGGAGACGAGCTCCAAACAGCGACGAATTATCCTCTCGTGCAAATTACGAATAACAGCACGAACCACGTGTTTTACGCCAGAACCCACGACCACAGCACCATGGGCGTCGCAACCGGCACGGAGACGGTTTCGACAAAGTTCGATGTGCCTTCTTCGATGGAAACGGGCGCGAGCACGTTGGTAGTCATAGCAAACGGCATTCCTTCCGCGGCCGTTGATGTTACGGTTCAGTAATGCCGGCTTGAACCATCTCGAACTGCCCTTGTGCCTCCTGCGATTGGGAGATACAAGGGCGGTTTGTCAGAGTGGCCCTGGAGACGCCAAAGCGGGCTAGAAGTGTTTCCTGAGGTCGCCGAAGCGATCGACCACCAGCAGCCGCTGTGATGCTGGGGCGGGCGCGACCTCCTCGTGCTCGAGAATCCAGGTATTGCCGTGCGGTATGAAGACGGCGTGCAGGCCGGCGGCGAGGGCGGGGTTGATGTCCGACTTCGGGCTGTTACCGACCATCCAAGTGGCGTCCGACGAAAGGGCGTACTTGGCGATGGCGGAGCGATAGGTCGATTCGTCCTTCTCGGCTACGATTTCGACGGCGGAGAAATATTCCTTCAATCCTGAGCGCTCGACTTTTCCGGATTGCTCGGCGGGGTTTCCTTTGGTCATCAGGATGAGGTGGTGGCGCTCGCCGAGATACTGAAGGGTTTCGGGCACACCGGGGAGAACTTCGATGGGATGATCGGCGATCTGGTGAGCAAAGCTGCGTATGTGTTCGTGCAGCTCGGGCGTGACCGGGTCGACGGAAAGCTTCTCAAAGGTCTCGACCAGCGAATGCGCGAAGCTGTGCAGGCCGTAGCCGTGCTTGACGATGGATTCCCGCTCCACGTCGTTCAGCACCAACCGAACCATCTCGGGCGAGTATTCGCGATGGTTGAGGAACGAAATGAACTTTGCGATTACCCGTTCGAAATAGATGTTGTTTTCCCAGAGCGTGTCATCGGCATCGATGAGCAGAGTCTGGGCGCCATTCTCCCCACGCATGTATTCATGATAACGGCTCCGGTGGATTCGCGGTTTTGATAAACTTATGTCCGTATGAACAAGGGCCGAACCGGGAATTGGGGCAGTGGAAACTTTTGTACAAAGAAATGTTTTTTGACGCACTATGGGCCTGTTTTATTTTTCATTTTTCTGCTGCCGACTTTGGGCGCGACGCAGCAGAATGAGGCGCGGGTGATGACGGGTTCGGCGGCGCGGAGCGGCGCGCCGGCGAATTTGAAGGTCGCGGCTGACCTGGAGCAGCGCCTGGCCAGGTTCCGGCGCGTCCAAATGCCTTTCCGGACGGCGGGTCTGAGCGCTCGCGAGCGGCAACTCGTTCGCAAACTGGTGGAGGCCTGCGGCTACCTGGAAAGTATCTACTGGCGGCAGAGCGACCCTGAGGGTCTGACGTTGTATCAGTCGCTGGCCTCAAGCCCGAACCGGCGCGATGTGCAACTGCGACGCTACTTGTGGATCAACGCTTCGCGCTTCGATCTGATTGACGACAATAAACCGTTTGTCGGGACAGAGACTATGCCGCCGGGGCAAGGATTCTACCCCGCGAACCTGACGAGCGATCGGGTGGAGAAATACGTCAGGCAGCATCCGGAGCAGAAGGCGGCGATCTACGATCAGTTCACAATCGTGCGGTGGCACAACGAAAAACTGGAGGCCGTTCCCTACCGAATTGCATTTCGCGCTTTTCTGGAGCCGGCGGCAAAAGCTTTGCGGGCAGCGGCCGAACTCAGTGACGATGCGGCCTTCGCGAAGTTTCTTCGGCTGCGGGCCGATGCGCTCCTCAGCGACGACTACTTTCCGAGCGACCTGGCATGGCTGGAGTTGAAGAACCCGAAATTCGACATCATTTTTGCACCGTATGAAACCTACATGGACGGATTGCTGGGCGTGAAAGGTTCATACGGCGCGGCGGTGATGGTGCGCAACGAGCGCGAAAGCAAGAAGCTGGAACTGTTTCAGAAATATGTGCCGGAAATTCAGGATGCGCTGCCGCTGGCGGCGGAAGACCGGCCGTCGAAACATGGGCTGGAGACTCCGATGGAAGTGATGGACGCTCCGTTTCGCGCGGGAGACATGACGCACGGGTACCAGGCGGTGGCCGACAATCTGCCGAACGACCCGCGGGTGCATGAGCAAAAGGGCAGCAAGAAACTTTTCTTTAAGAATTTCATGGACGCGCGGGTGAACTACATCATCTTGCCGCTGGCGCGCAAGCTGATGGAGCCGGAGCAAGCGGCGCAAGTTTCGGGCGAAGGTTATCTGCTGGGCACGATCACGCATGAGATCTGTCACGGACTGGGGCCGGCATTTGCGCGTAAGTCTTCAGATCAATCGGCGTCAGATAAATCGGCGGGAAAGGTCGATATCCGGGAGGCGATCGGCCCGGGCTATAGCGGCCTGGAAGAAGCCAAGGCCGACGCGGCCGGGATGTTTGCTTTGAAATGGCTGGTGGATCACGACGCGCTTCCGAAAGAAAAACTGGAAGAATCTTACGCGTCGTATGTGGGCGACCTGTTTCGCACGGTGCGCTTCGGGACGGCGGAGGCGCACGGGCAAGCGGAAATGATGGAATTCAACTATCTCTCGGAGCGCGGCGCGATTGGCCGTAACGCCAGCGGCAAGTACGCGATTGACTACGAGAAGATGCCGGGCGCAGTGGCCGATCTAGCAAAGGAGTTGTTGGAAATCGAGGCCACGGGCGACCGTTCGCGCGCCGAGAACTGGTTCAAGAAGTACGGCGCGATGCCGGAAGAATTGAAAGCGTCGCTGAAGGCGGTCTCAAATGTTCCGGTGGATATTGATCCGGTATTTTCGTTTGCGGAGAGGGTGAGGTAAGTCGAAAACCGCCGTTCGCTGTTCGCTTTTGGCTCTTAGCTCGAGAAGGCTAGGAGCTAATAGCCAAAAGCTTCTCACACCCACTCCACTCTCGGCTTCTTCGGGATGATGCCTGCTTTGTGACCCATGTCGAGCAGGCGGCGGACGGCTTCGCGGCCGTCGTCGCCGTAGTCTAGCGTGCGCTCGTTGACGTACATGCCTACGAACTTATCGGCGAGTTGAGTATCGAGATCGCGGGCAAACTGCATGGCGTAGCTGAGCGCTTCTTCGCGATGATCGATGGCGTACTGGATGCTCTCGCGTATCGCATGGCTGACGCTCTTCATCGTTTCTTTGCCGAGCGAGCGCCGGATGGCGTTTCCGCCGAGCGGCAGCGGCAGTCCGGTGACTTTCTGCCACCACTTGCCGAGATCCACCACGCGGTGCAATCCGGACTTATCGTAAGTAAGCTGGCCTTCGTGGATGATAAGGCCGGCTTCGTGTTTGCCTTCGAGAATCTGCGGAATGATCTGATCGAAGGGGACGACTTCCACTTCAATGCCGGGCGCGAACAGTTCGAGCGCGAGATAAGCGGTGGTGAGCTTGCCGGGCACCGCGATTTTCTTGTTCTTGATATCGTCGGGCGTGAAGGGCCGGGTGGAAACGAGCATGGGACCGTACCCGTCGCCCACGCTGCCGCCGCACGACATCAGCGAATAGCTTTCCTGAATGTAGGGAAAGGCGTGGAATGAAATCGCGGTTACGTCGTAGACGCCTTCCTGCGCCTGGCGGTTCAGCGTCTCGATGTCGCAGAGGGTATGGCTGAACTTCAGCCCGGGCACGCGAACTTTGTTGGTGGCCAAGCCGTAAAACATGAATGCGTCGTCGGAGTCGGGGCTGTGCGCCACGGTGATTTCGCGCACGAGAGAAGATACTGTACTCATAAGATTCTGTAATCCTGTTCTATAAACTGCACTGCCAAGTTCCCAGTAATCAGAGCCGAGAGGCGATGCAACACCCGAAAAGTCTCGTTCACTTCAGGATTGTTCGTTCAAAGCTGCGAAGAACGGCGTTGCTGCCAGCGAGCGGCGACGGCGGCGGCCATCAGCACCTTGATGACTTCCGCGAAAACGAACCCGTAGAGGCCAAACCTGATGGCCAGAGAAACGGAGTGCGTGAGCACGGCAAGCCAACTGACTCCGCTGGCGAAGAGCACCAGTTCCGCGGCCACGGATGAGAGCGCGGCCCAGGCGAAACGGCGTGAGCTGTGCTCATAGATCCAGCCAGCGACGAATGCCACCAGTGGATAGGCCATGAGGAATCCGCCGGTCGGGCCGAGTATCTGGGCAATTCCGCCGCCAAGAATTGAGGGGCTGAATACGGGCAGTCCGCACGCGCCTTCGACGAGGTAGAGCGAGAGAGCGGCGAAACCGCGGCGCGAACCGAGAAGCAAGCCAACGGCGAGAACTCCGAAGTTTTGCAGGGTCAGCGGCACTGGCGTGAGCGGCACGGTCACGCGCGCGCACAAAGCGACGAACAGGCTGGCGGCGATCACGATGGCCGCCTGCTTCGCCCCTTCCCTCATCCAATCCAGGGGCTGGGTGTGCCGGCCGAAAACCTGGGTCGCTACTTTAGACACGGCGTTCCTTTCCTCGTGGCAGGCGTTGCGGGCGATCAGGCCTCAGGCGACGAGTGGTCGAGGCCGTCGAGTTCCGCTTTGTGGGCCGCCGAGCGCTTCATTTGCCGCCGGACCCGCATGTAGAGCGTGAGCGCAACCGACACGACCACCGCAGCACTGACTCCCAGTATGAGAAACCACCAGAGCATCCGCACAGCACATCTAGGATAGCAGATGGGCGGCGGCGAAAATGTGCCCAGAGGAAGAATAGCGCTCGGCGCGGTCAGCCCTTTTTCGCGGGCTTAGCCAGCGCTTTGCGGCGATTCTCCACATTCTTCGAGATGCGCTCCAGACGCTTGCGGGCCAGTTTCGACCCCGTGGCGACCTTCTCAATATTTGCGTATGCCTCGGGGTTGTTCATCTTTTCCCGGAGTTCTTTCAGGAAGGGATGAATCTTGGCGAAAACGAAAAACATCTCGCCGCAGATGCCGGGCTGAAGGAAGAGCTCTTCGTTGAGGGCGCCGTGCAATACCAGCGATGCGGCCATATCCCAATAGCCGCCGACCTGGCGCAGCCAGGCATTCTCCTGGCTGGGGAACGCGTTGGCGACTTTCAGGACGTCGTCGGCACTCTGCGGCCAGAATTCCGCCATAAACCAGCTTCTCGCCTTGCGCATCTCCGCTTCGCGGCGGAGGTCGTAAAGTTTTAGAACCAGATTCGCATCGTGCGGTGTCGCTTTTTTTGCCATATTTTCGCCTCGTTAGGTATTTCTGAATTTAGTTATGTTCCTGAAATTTCGTTCTAACAACCGTGCCTCTGTCAGACTTTTGAAACGTCCGCGGTTGCGCCTTCAACGGCGCGTTCGTAATCGCATTCCTTATTCGGGCACGCGACTACCATTCCGTCCTTGCGCATTCGCTCCACCAGGTACTCATGTCCGCAATCCGGACACTTCTCGGGGACTGGTTTCGCCGCCGAAACGAACTTGCACTTCGGATAATTTCCGCATCCGTAAAAAGTGTTGCCCTTGCGCGCGCGTCTTTCAACGAGTTCGCCTTCCTTGCATTCCGGGCACTTCACGCCGATGAAGTTCTGCTTCACATATTTGCAGTCGGGGTAGCCGCTGCAGGAAGTGAACTCGCCGAAACGGCCGTGCCGCAGGATCAAGCTGCGCTTGCACAACGGGCAGGTTTCATCGAGCGGAATGTCGGGCACCCTCTTGCCCTGATCGAGCCGCCGCGTCGTCTTGCAATCGGGATAGCCGGTGCAGGCCATGAACTGGCCGAAGCGTCCGCGCTTCAGGACCATGACGCGGCCACAGTTTTCGCAGTATTCCTCTTGCGCGATCTCCTGCGTTTCGGCTGTGTCGAGGTCGGGCAAGTTGATGGGATTCTCTTTGGTGAACTTGCAGGTGTCGGGGTTTTCCTTGTCGTAGGTGCTGCAGGCATAGAACGAACCGTGCTTGCCCCACTTGATGACCAGCGGCGCGCCGCAGAGTTCACACTTTTCGCCGGTGGGCTTCTCCATACGCTTGATGTTTTCCATGTGCTTTTCGGCGTATCGGAGATCCTTGGAGAACTTCTGATAAAACTCGGTGAGCGCGTCGTTCCCTGTCTGCTTGCCTTCTTCAATCTCGTCGAGCTCTTCCTCCAGGCGCGCGGTGTATTGGAAGTCGAAAATATCCTTGAAGTTCTCGACCAGCAGATCGGTGACGACCATGCCAATTTCGGTGGGCACGAACTTGCCGCCGACTTTCTGCGCGTACTGCCGCTCCTGGATGGTGCTGAGAATCGTCGCGTAGGTGGAAGGCCGGCCGATGCCGCGCTCCTCAAGCTCCTTCACCAGCGAAGCTTCGTTGAAGCGCGGAGGCGGCTCGGTGAAATGCTGTTCTGGGAGCAGCGACTTGAGCGTCAACTTCTGCCCGGCTTCGAGCGGCGGAAGCTTGTGCTTCAGTTCCTCGTCTTCGTCGTCCTTGCTGTCTTTGGATTCTTCATAGACTTTGAGGAAGCCGTCGAACTTCATGACCGATCCGGTAACGCGGAACTGGAAAACGTCGCTTGCGGTCTTGGCATCGATATCGACGGTCGTCTGGTCGAACACGGCGGGATTCATCTGCGAAGCGACGAAGCGCTGCCAGATCAGTTTGTAAACCTTGAATTCGTCTTCGTGCAAATATTGTTTGACTTGGTCGGGATGGCGCACCGCCGAAGTCGGGCGAATGGCCTCGTGCGCGGCTTGCGCTTCTTTCTTCTCCTTATATGTATTGGGGAAATCGGGCAAATAGTTGGCGCCGTACTCGCTGCCGATGTACTCGCGCACCTCGGTGATCGCCTCGGCCGAAACGCGGGTCGAATCCGTTCGCATGTAGGTGATCAGGCCAACCAGCCCCTCGTCGCCAATTTCGACACCTTCGTAGAGGCGCTGCGCGATCATCATGGTGCGCTTCACGCTGAAGCGCAGCTTGCGCGAGGAATCCTGTTGCAGCTTGCTGGTCGTAAAAGGTGGAGTAGCATTGCGCCGCCGCTCTTTCTTTTCCACCGAACGGACGCGCCAATCGGCGCTTTCAAGCGCCAGCCGGATTTTTTCCGCGTCCTCGCCGTTGGTGATTTCGATTTTCTCCTCGCCTTTGCCGAGAAACCGCGCGTCGAACGCTGGAGGCTTAGCGGCGGCGAGATGGGCGTCGATCGTCCAGTATTCTTTTTTCTCGAAGGCTTTAATGTCGCGTTCGCGATCGACGATCAAGCGAAGGGCGACGGTCTGCACCCGCCCGGCGGAAAGGCCGCGGCGGACTTTGTCCCACAAAAGAGGAGAGACCTGGTATCCCACAAGGCGATCGAGCACACGGCGAGTCTGCTGCGCGTCCACCAGCTTGCGATCGATGTCGCGAGGATGCTCGAAGGCGGCCCTGACGGCGCGTTGCGTAATTTCGTTGAAGGTGACGCGGCGGATGCGCGCGCCCTCGCCGATATCGTCCGTCTTTGGCTTGGTGTCGCCCTTCTTTCCCTTCTTCTTTTTCTTGCTGGACTTCTCGCCAAGTTCCTCGGCGAGATGGGCGGCGATGGCTTCGCCTTCGCGGTCCGGGTCGGGCGCAAGGTAGATGCGGTCGGCCGAGAGGGCCAACTTCTTGAGCTTGGCCAGGATCTTTTCTTTTCCGGGGATGACGACGTATTCGGTATCGAAATTGTTTTCGACGTCGACACCCAGGCTGCTCTTGGGCAGGTCTTTCACATGGCCGAATGAAGCATCGACCGTGAATCCCTTGCCCAGATACTTCTGGATAGTTTTCGCTTTAGCCGGCGATTCGACAATGACTAGACCTTTAGACAATGGTTCCTCAGTCTGGCGGTAATGGAATTGAAGCTAGCACGAATTGGCGGATTGCAACAACTGTGCGGGCTGATTGACTACTGGCTACCAGCTTCCGGCTTCTGGCAATCAAGGACCTTCTTGCGACTGCTCAGCCTTGGACTTGCGGCCGCGTGGTTGGTGACCTTCCCTGATCTGTTGGCCTGTCCCCAGATGCAGCACTCTTACCGCGCCAGAGCTATTCTTTTGCGCGGAATGCGTCCGCAGGATCGGACCAGCGAATGCCCCTCAGGCCCGGGCGATTCGCTCTTGTCGATTGCAACCGCAGTCATAAGGTTTTCACAAAATCTAGATGATGCTCGTGCCCCTGGCGCTTCACAAATAGCGCCGCCGTTGATTCCCGTACGTAAACTGAAATCGCAGGTCGGCGACAGAATAGCGAGGTTAAAATGGAAGCGCAATCCAGCCAGGCGCCGATTGGATTACGGAACCCGCATGCCCAAACCGCTCACCTGGGACGCCAAAGGCGATCCCAAAACCTCGAACGGCCCTAAGGTTGTGAAACCGCAGTTGTCGGCCACCGTGTCCACCCTGCCACCTCCAGGGGGCCAGCCATGGCGACACCTTCTTCGCTGGCATTTTGCCGTCTTGTTGGCCGTCATCGTATTCTTTGGGGCGATCCGCTGGCGCCTGCTGGACATGCCTTTGGAGCGCGATGAGGGCGAGTACGCCTATGCCGGCCAACTCATTTTGCAGGGCATTCCGCCCTACCAACTGGCCTACAACATGAAGTTGCCGGGAACCTATGCGGCTTATGCCGCGATCCTCGCAGTGTTTGGGCAAACGGCCCGCGGAATCCATCTGGGGCTTCTGTTCGTCAACGCGGTCTCTGTCATTCTGCTTTACGTGTTCACGGCGCGCCTCTTCGGCACGCTGGCTGGGGCCATAGCGGGCGCAAGTTACGCCTTACTCTCCGCGCACAAGAGCGTGCTTGGATTCGAGGCACACTCCACTCATTTCATCGTGCTGGCGGCGCTCATCGGGCTCATTCTGCTCCTATGCGCCGAAGAAACGAGACGCACAGCGTTTTTTTCCTGGAGTGGCTTGGCGTTTGGCATCGCCTTCCTGATGAAGCAGCCCGGAATTTTGCTGGGCGCATTCGCGTTTTTCTACCTCGCCGTTCAATGTTGGCCGAAAAATGAACGCGAATGGGCGCCGTGGGCAAAGAAGATGGGTGCCTTTGTGCTCGCGGGAGTGCTGCCGTTCGCGCTGACGTGCGCTCTACTCTACCGAGCTGGCGTTTTCCGGAGTTTCTGGTTCTGGACTTTTTCCTACGCGCGTCAGTACGCCACCATCATGACCTGGAGCGCGGGGTGGGACGAGCTGACGCGCCACTTCACCGACTTAATGGTCTTCGCCCCATGGCTTTGGATACTCGCTCTTGTGGGCGCATCCACAATGTTCTGGGATCTCTCTGTCCGCCGCCGTGTTGCGTCTATCTTCGTGCTGCTGGTATTTTCCTTCGCCGCCGCGTGTCCCGGCCTTTATTTCCGGCCGCACTATTTCGTCCTGATGATGCCCGCGGTTTCCATCTTGATCGCGGCTGCCGTTACTTCCGCCATCCGCTTGCTCACTGCGAAGTTTCCTTCTCGCTGGCTTCACGCCCTTCCAGTGCTAGTGTTTGCCGCTGCATGGGTGCTTCCGATTCACAGTAACGGCGAGTTCTACTTCAAACTAACCCCAGTCCAAGCATGCCATTTTTTCTATTCGGTAGATCCATTTCTGGAAGCGGCGCCAGTCGCTCAGTATCTGCGTCAGCATACCGCGCCAACCGACACCATCATGGTGTTTGGCTCGGAGCCGGAGATTTACTTTTACGCGCATCGCCATTCCGCCAGCGGCTATATCTACACTTACAGCCTTGTGGAAGACCAGGCTTACTGGCCTGCAATGCAGAAACAAATGATTCAGGAACTCGAAGCCAACCGGCCGGCGTACGTGGTCTTTGTCAATAACTGGTATTCCTGGATGGCCCGCACGAGGTCTCCGCAAGCTGCTGCTGCCCTGCGCACTTGGATGAGTCAGTACATCTCCAACGGCTTCGAAGAAACCGGTAGGGGCGAACTGGATGACCTGGAATCGCGCCCTTTCTGGGACGATGATCCCCACGGACATCCTCGGCCGGGCCCCGAACTCCTCATATACAGGAGAAAGGGTTGAGATATTCCAGATCGGCGGACGGAACAGCGAGGTCAAAATGGAAGTGCAGTCCAGGCACCGATTGGACTACGAGCAGCTTAGCTCCTTTGTCTGTGCGTTGGCCGTGCTGGTGGCCCTTTCGTTCTGGTTTCTGGCGGTCCGAGCGCCGCTGTGGCTGGATGAAACCGGCTCCTACTGGTGCATTTCCGGCGGCTTCCGGCAGATCTGGGCGAGATCCGTAGAAATCAACTCCTTCCCCGCATATTTCTACATTCTCTGGCTCACGAACGCAGTCTTCGGCGGCAAGGAAATCGTGCTGAGGATTCCTTCGATCCTCGCCATGCTCGCGGCTACCTACGTTTTCTACCGCTGTGCGCGGGAGTTGTTTGCCCGGGACATCGCTCTGGTCGCGACCGTGGTGTTTATCCTCGACCGCCGAGTTGTGTTAGCCGCCATCAACGTCCGCCCTTACGCCTTCGCCCAGCTGATCACCAATGCAGCGATCTTCAGTTTCATACGCTGGTCGAAGACAAAGAAGGTTTCCTATGCCGCATTGCTTGGCATCACGTCCGCCGGCATCTTCTATTTTCATTATTTGTTCGGATGTATCGTTGCTGCCTTTGTGGTTGCTTACTTCATAAATGCTTACTTTATGGATCGTTGGCGTTCACCCTTTGCGGAACTGCGACAATTGGCGGTCGCAGCGGGCTGCTTCGCGTTGCTCATGGTTCCTCTGTTGCCGAGGCTCTGGTATCTGCACCAGACGAGAAACACCCACGTTTTCCATGGCGCGCCTGAATTCACAGACTTCCTCCTGGCACTTTGCCCCGGCGTCGTCCCATTTGTTCTTGCAGGAGTGGTCTTGGTCGCGGCGCTAACGCGCAAGCTTTCAAAACCTGACGGCCGGAGTGTCCGGCAATTCATAATGTGTGCGACATTGGCGCTCGTTCCGGCCGTGATGCTGTACGGCGTCTCGGTCGCCACGCCGCTGCATATTTTTATTGATCGCTATGAGGCCGTCGCTGTTCCCGGCATCGCCTTGTGTTGGGCGTGGATTTTCAGCCCGATCGATTCCCGGCTGCTTCGCGTTTTGGGTTGCGCTGCCCTCGTGACCTGGAGCGCATATCAGAACTACACCTCGCCGACGGCCAGCGCTCACAGGTATTCATGGAAGTATGCTCTGGAATTTGCCGATGCCAATGCCGCTCAGGATGGCTCTCCCCTGGTGATCTGTAGCGACCTGCCGGAATCGGACTTTTGGAGCATGCCCACGGGACCGGCTAGCGAAAGCGTGCTTTTCGCGCCGTTGAGTTACTACAAGGTCCGGAGCACCGTCGTTCCAATGCCTCGGGCCCTGAATGAACAGGCCCAGCTTATCGGCAAGCGCTTTCTCGCAGGAGCCGCACTGCACCACGAGCGATTCCTTGCGCTCGCTTACAAGCCGTCATATCCCACTCTGGGCTGGCTTGAAAGCCTGGCTTCGACCACCTATGTAACTCACGCGCTTGGTGACTTTGATGGCATTGCCGTGATCGAATTCGATCCACGAAACGCGCCTGGCGGGTACTAGCGCTTCACATTTCCGGGAGAGCAGCTTTGCGGCAGTAAGAACGCTGGAGAAAAGGTAAAGGCTGTGACATTGGTTATGCTCTAGCCATCAGCTCCTGCGAGGGAGCCAATAGCGTGGAGACATGCACCGTCACAGCCCTTGATGCGATCACCGCTTTCGCGGTCCCAAACCCCAACTCCTCCTCGCAGAGCCGTCGGTTTTTTCAGGTCTGGCTGCCCGCCGGGTTGCCCCGCCGGGCTGATCACTCAGCTTACTTCGGACTGGCAAAGGTTTATTTAAGCCAACCCTTTCAGCCGTCGACGCCAGCCACCTTAGAGAGTTACTGGAAAATTGTCAATGCCCTTTTTCAGTGCAATCGGCCTCCTGCGATGGATCAAAACCTGGAAACGCAACCCATTGAATCGTTATCCCTTGATGAATGGGAGATTAAATTCTTTCCCATTTATCCACAGGAACGTCCACAGGCGCCCGAAGGCGTGGGCGACTGCAAGCGGCCGCCTTCTTCTACAGAGAGGAAGCAGGGGCAGAGGGGCTGTTGGAGTGCACCCCAAAAGTGAGACACGGGATTCAGGGGGCGCGCGGACGCTATCGCGTGCCCGAAGCCTAACTAAGTTGCGTTAATCGATGGACGACTTTCCACGCCGCAACAGACTGGACATGCCACACTTGACGGCGATCTTACGAAGGATCTTCGCCCCCGCTGCTGTGGCCGTGTCCCGGGATCGTTCCGCTTGTTCTTCGGCGAGTTGGGATTCGGACACGGCAGTTATGGCGAGGATTTGCCCGGCGTGATCTAACGTCACGTCCACCGCCAGTCCCGGCTTGGGAGGTGTGTCAGACTTCCAGACGCCTTCGAGGCAAAACCGGTACTGGCGACCCTCGATCATGAGCAGACCGGGTCCCGCGCGGAGATAACGCACGACTCTGCCTCGCTTCTTCATTACTCCTCTTTCCGGCAAATCAGCGAAACGGAAGCAAGTGCACCGGTGCGTCCCACATATGCTATGCTCTTCCGCATTGGAAGCTATGCTGTTTTCTGCACTTCCCCGCGCTGGCTTCTCGGGCTTTCATTTCGCATTGCGTGAACCGTGAGGAAAAACCGTCATGCGACATCGAGATTCTCGGCGTTCGCCCGCGTTCGGGCAGGACGAAGCGGGACGAAGCGCGAAGGAAAGACAGGCTCTCGACCAAGTCTTCAGCTTGGCGTACGAGGAGTTGCGCCGGCTGGCTTCGAGCATCAAGCGCGGAGATCCGAGTAACACGCTGAGTCCCACGGCTTTGGTCAATGAGGCGTGGCTGAAACTGGCGAATTCACCCGATGTCGCGTCCACCTCTCCGTTGCACTTCAAGCGCATCGCGGCCCGTGCTATGCGCCAACTGCTGGTCGAAGCGGCGCGTCGCCGCAACGCGCATAAACGAGGCGGGGAAGCCATCTTCGTCTCTTTTGACGATTCCCTCGATGGCGCACCGATGCTCGAGGAAAACCTGGTGGCGCTGGACACAGCCTTGACCGAGCTTTCGCGCCTGGAACCGCGCCAAGCCCTGGTCGTGGAGAACCGCTTTTTCGGAGGACTTGAAGTCAGCGAAATTTCCAGCCTGATCGGCGTGTCGGAAGCCACGATCTTGCGCGACTGGAGAGCGGCTAAGGCGTGGCTAGGGCAAGCGCTGCGCCGGGCGGAGTGAATCTGCATTTCCGCGACGTGGGTAGGAACTGAACTCAGGAACTGGGCTATGGACAGTGAGCGCTGGCACCGAATCCAGAGTTTGTTTCATGATGCGGCGGACGTCCCCCAGGCCGGGCACAGAGCATTCCTGGAGGCGGCATGCGGCGACGACGAGGAACTCACGGCCGAGGTTCTGGCCATGCTGGATCAGGACGCAAGCGGCCATCCGCTGCTTGATCGCAACATCGCCGACATTGCCCAGGAGTCACTTGCGAATGCCGTTCCCGCTTCTCTGATCCTCAAAGAATTGGGTCCGTACCGAATCTTGAAGTTGCTGGGTGAGGGCGGAATGGGAGTGGTTTATCTTGCTGAACGGAGAGACCTCGGCACTCAAGTCGCGGTCAAGGTCCTGCGTGACGCCTGGCTTTCGCCGGCACGCCGCGAGCGCTTTGCCAGCGAACAACGGACCTTGGCGCAACTGAATCATGCATCGATAGCTCGGCTCTACGACGCGGACACACTGGAGGACGGAACTCCGTGGTTCGTGATGGAATACGTTGAAGGCATTCCGCTCACTCACTATTGCCGAGAGCACGAATGCTCGGTTGAGCAACGTCTGCAACTGTTTCGGTCGGTCTGTGAAGCGGTACAGCACGCACACGGTCAAGCCGTCATCCACCGAGACCTTAAACCATCCAACATCCTCGTCAAGAGTGATGGCTCGGTCCGCCTGCTCGATTTCGGGATTGCAAAACAACTGGAGAGCCTGGACTTGCAAGTGGATCAGACGATGACGGGGCTCAGACTGATGACGCCAGCCTATGCGTCGCCGGAGCAGATTCGCGGCGATCGAGTCGGAATCAGCACTGACGTTTATTCTCTTGGAGTCATCATCTATGAATTGTTGACCGGCCAGCTTCCCTTCGACCTGTCCGAGCTGACACCTGCGGAAGCCGCCACCATCATCACGGAAGATGAGCCGGGCAAACCGTCCGCAGCCGTGAAGCGGACCACCGATTCTGGGGCAAACTCCCACGCGGTATCCACCAGCAAGGCCGCCTGGACTGATCTCGATGTGCTATGTCTCAGCGCCATGCACAAGGATCCCCTGCGCCGGTACCGGTCGGTGGAAGCTTTGATCCGCGACGTCGACCATTATCTGAACGGTGAGCCTCTAGAGGCAAGGCCCGACGCGTGGCAGTACCGGATCGGCAAGTTTGTGCGGCGGAATCGACGTGCGGTGGCAGCTTCCGCTGTGATTCTCGCGGTGATGATCGGATTGGTCGCCTTCTTCACGGTGCGACTAGCCAAGGCACGGGACACTGCGCTCGCGGAAGCAGCCCGAACGCAGCGCATCCAGCAATTCATGGCCAACCTCTTCCAGGGCGGAGACGCGGCGGCTGGGCCCTCGGACTCTTTGCGCGTGATCACCATTGTCGACCGCGGCGTGCAGGAAGCAAAGACCCTTAATAGCGACCCCAAGGTGCAAGCTGAGCTTTATCAAAACCTCGGAGGCATCTATCAGAAACTCGGCAAGTTCGAGGCAGCCGATTCGTTACTAAGTTCGGCTCTCGAACAACGCAAGTCGGTGTTCGGGGCAGATAGCGCGGAAGTAGCCGAGAGCTTAACGGCGCTAGGTCTGCTGCGCTCCGATCAGGCACGTTTGGAGGATGCTCAGCAACTGGTTAGCCAGGGTCTGGCCATGGCGAGGCGGCACTTACCGCCGAACCATCCGGCAATTGCGAAGGCCACTCTCGCGTTCGGAAAAGTCTTGGCGCAGCGCGGCTTCTACGATCAAGCGATCGAGGCGCTGAATGAGGCGGTGCGGCTGCAGTCGGTTCCGGGCGTGGCGGCGGCCGACCTGGCCACCAGCCTCTCCGCGCTGGCGGATGCGCACTACTCTGCCGGTCACTACGATATCTGCAAATCCTTGTATGCTCGCGTCCTGCAGATGCACCGCCAAATTTACGGTGAACGTCATCCTCTGGTCGCCGATGATTTGGGTAGCATAGCCGCCGCCCAAAAAGACTTGGGGTATTACAGCGAAGCCGAAGGGTTGGAGCGGCAGGCCCTAGACATCGCGCAGTCGTATTACGGCAACGACCATCCGAAGACGGCCGGGTTCTTGACCGCCCTCGGCGAGTCCCTCACCTATCAGAAGAAGTTTGACGAGGCCGTCGCCGCTCTGAACCAGGCTCTTGCCATTCAAGAACATGTCTATGGTGCGACGCACCCAGCCGTAGCCGAAACCCTCAACGAGTTGGGCAACGTGGCGTCCATGCGCGACCAATTCGATGAAGCGAGATCGCGGTTCCAGCGTGCGGCTGACATCTATCGCGCCGTTTATGGCGACCACCATTATCTCGTTGCGATCGCCCTGTCCAACGTGGCCGACACCTACCTGCACAAAAAGGACTACCCGCGTGCGGAACAACTTTTCCGCGACGTAGTGCGCCGTTTCGCCGAAACTCTCGGGCCTAACAACGTAAACCTAGGCATCGCACACCTGAAGCTGGGACGGACCCTTCTGCGCGAGAGTCGTTATAAGAACGCACAGGCCGAGACCCTGGCAGGCTATGAAATTCTGATCAAGCAGAGCAACCCGTCAACGAGTTTCATTCACGCCGCGCGAACCGACCTAGTGGCCGACTATGAAGCCCTAAATCAACCGGAGAAGGCCGCAAGATTCCGCGCCGAGTTGACGAACCCGGCAAGTCCCTCCAATTCCTCCCGGTAGAGACGCGGCTGGCCGCGTCGCCCATAGTACCGGGAAACTGTGCCGCGATAGGCTGCTCCCAGCTTTCTTGAAAATTTCAGAAATCCCATGACGGTTTTCCCTCGCGCTTTGCGCAATGCGAAGTGGATACAAACAGCGCATGGGAAGGAGCGGAGCCACAAGATAAGCAACATGGCTCCGCTTCGCGCCGTTCCGCATCGCAAAATCGCCAGGAAAAGGGAGCATTCCAATGAGAAATCCTGTCTCGAAATCCAATCAGTTCCGCCTTGTGATCACCACTGTCTTTCTAGCCCTGACCTTCGGGCTGCCCAACGCGCTCCACGCGCAAACCTTCCAGACGATACCCGCGCTCTCGTTCACCATGCCGTTCGGCGGCGCCAATCCGCTGCCGCAGATCGTTACCGCCGCCAGCACCGGCGCGGCCTTCAACTTTTATCAAAAGACGAGCACGAGCGGCGGAGGAAATTGGCTCTCGGCTCCGGCGTGCAACAACAGCGTCTACCCCTGCGCCACGCCAAGCGCGGTCGCCGTTACCGTGTCGGCCTCCGGGTTAGCGGCGGGAACGTATCAGGGACAAATTGAGTTTATCGACGAAAACAACAGCACCACGATGACCGTTCCGGTCACACTGACCGTTGCCCAGACGAGCACCTCGTTTTTTGACAATCTTCCCGGCGGACTGACCTACTTCCTCAAGACCGGCAGCACCACTCCAACCCCGCAACCGTTTCAGATTCGCAATGCGGGAGCGGGAACATTGAATTGGACTTTGAGCACGAGCACGGCGAGCATCAACAACTGGCTGACCGCCTCGGCCACCAGCGGTACCGCTCCGGCCACTGTCAGCATCGGCATCAACACCGCGAATCTTCCTTCGGGCGCGGGGACTTATGTCGGTGAGGTGGTGCTGTCGGCCACCGGGGACAGCACGACGATTCCGGTCACAATCACGGTCGGAACGTCAATCTTCGAGCAGGTTGACCCACTCAACTTCACCATGCCGGCCGGTGGAGCAGCGCCGCTCGCGCAAATTATTTCCACGGCGGCGGGGGATAACTCGAACAAGAACTTTTACCAGGCCGCTGTCACAGCGAATGGCGGCAACTGGCTCTCCGCGCCCAATTGCAACAACAGTGTCTACCCATGCGCGAGTCCAACCGCGTTCAAGGTGGCGATTCAAAATGTCAGCGCGCTCGCGGCTGGCTTCTACATGGGCCAGGTGACCGCCTACCAGGACAGCACTCCGCAAATGGTCATCAACATTCCCGTTACGCTCAACATCGTGCCTTCCGGCGCGTTCTTCAACAACCTTCCCGGAGGTCTGGCCTTCACCCTTGTCCCCGGAGACAAACCACCCTCGCAGACCGTACCCATCGGCAATGCCGGCAGCGGCAGCCTGAGTTGGACGGCGAGCACGTCAACCTCCGACGGCGGCGCGTGGCTCTCGGCATCACCGGCCAGCGGCACCGCGCCTTCTGAGACCGGCGTCAGCGTCAACCCGGCGAACTTGCCGAACGGGGGTTCGGTCGCGGGCACTTACGTCGGTCAGGTGCTGTTGCAGACCACGGGCGATACCACGACGATCCCCGTGGTTGTGGTCGTGGGCACGAATGTCTTCAATCAGGTGAATCCCATCAGCTTCACCATGCCCGTCGGCGGAGCCAATCCGTTGCCGCAAAACATCACGATCGCCACCACCGGATCGGCGGTGAACTACTACCAGGCATCCAGCACCGCCACGGGCGGCAACTGGCTGTCGGTTCCCGGGTGCAACAACAGCGTCTATCCCTGCGCTAGTCCCAATCAGTTTGCGGTGAACGTGCAGAATGCCAGTGCTCTTCCAGCCGGCACCTACGAAGGCGAGATCACCGTTTACCAAGACTCGACTCCCGGCATGTCGCTGACTACCCCCGTCACGCTTAACGTAGAACCCTCCGGTGCGTTCTTCAACAATCTGCCGGGCGGCCTCACCTTCACGTTCGTGCCGAACGGGCCTGCTGTTACGCAGACCATTCCAATCACCAATGGCGGAAGCGGTACCCTGAGTTGGACGGCCACGACCGCAACTTCCGACGGCAACGCGTGGCTCTCCACCAGCCCAAGCAGCGGAACTGCGCCCTCCGAACTCAGCGTCAAAGTCGATGCCGGAATGCTTCCCAATGGCGGCCAGCTGGCCGGAAACTACACCGGGCAGGTTTTCCTGCAAACCGGAACCGACACGACCACCATTCCCGTCAACGTTACGGTCGCCACGGACGGCTTTAATCAAATCAATCCGATCAGCTTCACCATGCCGGCCGGGGGCGCGGCTCCGTTGCCGCAGATTTTGACGATGTCAACCGCCGGCACGACATCTGTCAACTTCTACCAGGTTACGACCACGGCCACCGGCGGTAATTGGCTGTCGGTTCCTGGCTGCAATAACAGTGTCTACCCCTGCGCCTCGCCAAACCAGGTCGCAGTAAATGTGCAGGATGCCAGTTCGCTTCCTGCGGGCGTCTACACGGGTGAAGTAGTCTTCTACGAAGACACGAATCCGTCCACATCCGTCGCTGTCCCCGTCACGCTCAACGTCGCCGGCTCCGGCGCGTTCTTCAGCAATCTCCCCGGGCAGTTGAGCTTCACCATGCCCCAAGATGCCAAAGCCGTCACGCCGCAGAATCTTCAGATCGGCAACGCCGGAACCGGCAAGCTGAAGTTCACCATCACGCCGAGCACCGCCGATGGAGGTGCGTGGCTCACTGCGTCTGCCTTGACCGGTAGCGCGCCCAAGACCGTCAGCGTCGAAATCAACCCGAAGAACCTACCCAATCACGGCGCCATCGCAGGCACGTATCAAGGACAGCTTCTGCTGCAGGCAGGCACCGACAGCACGACCATCCCGGTCACGGTCGTTGTTGCCGCCAATGCCTTCACGCAGGTTAATCCGATCAACTTCGTCATGCCTGCCGGAGGCGCCAACCCGTTGCCGCAGGTCGTGACCGTTACCACGATTAACGCCACCTCTCTGAACTTCTACCAGGTGACATCAACCGCGACCGGCGGCGACTGGCTGTCAGTTCCGGCTTGCAACAACAGCGTCTACCCCTGCGCCACTCCAAACCAGTTTCTAGTGAACGTCACCAATACCAACAGTCTCGCCGCCGGTACTTACACCGGACAGGTCACAATCTATTGGGACGCAAACCCCTCCTGGTCGATTACCGTTCCCGTAACTCTCACCGTGGTGGGCGACACCAAGGCGTTCTTCGACGAGTTGCCCGGGCAAGCCAGCTTCTCCTTCGCGCCGGGCGCCACCAAAACGGAGTCGCAGACCATCTATCTCGGCAATGGAGGCGAAGGCACGCTCGATTGGAGCATAAAGACCTCGACCGCCGACACCGGAAAATGGCTGAAGGTGACTCCAACCAAAGGCGCCAACTCGGGTAGCTTCACCGTCGAAGTGACGCCGAAGGATTTGCCGAACAAAGGCGCCATCGCTGGCACTTTCCTGGGCCAGCAGGTGCTCTCGGCATCGACCGGAGTGGCGACGATTCCGGTGGTCGTCAACGTCAGCGATCAGGCCTTCGTCCCTGTGCCGACGGTCGTTTTTGAGACTAGCCAGGGAGGCACTCCGCCCGCGCAAACCATCACCATTGCCAGCACCGGAGCCGCCATGAACTTCTACCAGGTCACATCCACCGGCAAGGGTAACGACTGGTTGCCGCTCACCAACTGCAACGATTACCTGTACCCCTGCGCCACGCCAACCAATCTCACTCTCAGCGTCGTCTCCAGCGGCCTGCCGGTGGGAAGCTACTACGCCGAGATCAACATCTTCGAAGACACAAGTCCGTCGCAGTCGATGACGATCCCGGTCGTTCTGAACGTGGTGAACTAATGTCGGGTTCGATGCCTTGTAGGAACGAACTGAGTAGGAGCAAACAGAAAAGAACGAGCAGAATGTTGCACTAAATGAAGTCGCCAGAGCGACGGAGTTGGTCCAACCCCGACTCCGTCACTCTCAACGGCCAGACCGCAAAGCCATCGGTCGAAAGGACTATCTCAGCGCGGTACGTTCACCCCTCTGAGGATGCAGTCCTAGAGGCGATGGAGCGGCTAGGTGGGCACAAAACTGGGCACAGTGCGAAACTGGCTCTTCTTGGGAGGAGTGGTGACCCGCTTTTAAGCGAATGACATTTCAGGACTTAAATGGTGGGCAGTGCAGGACTCGAACCTGCGACCTCCTGCTTGTAAGGCAGGCGCTCTAACCAGCTGAGCTAACCGCCCGCTTGGCGGGGATGCGACCACGGCGGGTTTCCGCGGCTCGCGAAAAAACTTCTGCAAAACTCATGCTGAGGATACTGGACCCTCCGCTTGCCGGTCAAACAGCGCTTGTGGCAATTGGTTGGTCCGCATGAGTTCGGCGGCGGGCAACGCGCGAACTTCGCTCCAGATCCAAACCGCGCGGAACTCACCGGCGCGGCTGCTACAATTTCCTGGTGCGAAAGTTAATCGTCAACGCCGATGATTTTGGCCTGACCGCTGGAGTGAATCGAGCCATTGTGGAAACGCATATCGGCGGAGTCGTGTCGTCGGCGACCTTGATGGCCAACGGCGCCGCGTTCGTGGACGCGGTGACTGCGGCGCGCTCGGCGCCGAATCTGTCCGTGGGATGCCACGTCGTGTTGGTGGACGGAACGCCGGTGTCACCGCCGCATGCAGTAGATACGTTGCTGGCGATTCGGTCGGCAGAGCCGGACAAGTTCTACTCCAGCCTTTCGGCCTTTGCCGCGCGCGCCATGTTGGGAGGCTTCGATCGCGATCAACTGGTCGCGGAAATTACTGCGCAAATAAAGAAGATCCAGTCTACCGGTCTCCAGGTCACTCACCTCGATACGCACAAACACGCCCATATCTTTCCGGAGATTCTTGCGGCGCTGCTGCGAGCGGCGCGGATTTGCGGCGTTCGCGCCATCCGCAATCCGATCGTTCCGGTCAAAGCCCTGCCTGTGCGCCAATTCAAAGGCAAGCCGCATCTCTGGAAGCGTTATGGCCAGGTGCGCGTGCTGCACACCTTTTCCGGGCAATTCCTCCAGCGGACCAGACGTGCTGGGCTGCTTACGCCCGACGGTGTGATTGGCGTGATCGAGACCGGCGTGGCCGGCAGTCCTGGCGACAGTCGCGGTTATGGTTCCCTGCTGCGCCAGACGCTCGCCAGCCTTCCGGAGGGCACATGGGAGTTAGTCTGCCATCCGGGGTACAACGACGCCGACTTGCGCGCGGCCCGCACACGATTGCTCGATTCGCGCGAGGAGGAGCGGCGTTTGCTGACTTCGGCGGAACTGCGGCAGTTTCTGGAGGAGCAAAAGATTCGGGTCATCAGCTATCGAGAGTTCGCAGAGAAGTTAGTGGGGAACCGCCCCTGAGCGACGATCGGCGGGCGCCGAAAGTGGTGCTTCCCTCGTAACTGAAGAGTACACTTTTGTAATACCGCGGCGCGTCAGAGGGCGGTATTATCGCATCAGCAGACACGAGGACAAGGCATGGCCGACCATCAAAGCGAACCTCGCCTTAGTGTGGACCTGCCGGTGCGGATTTGGGGAATGAGTGCGGACGGACGACCCTTCTCGCAACATGCTCGCGCTCAGAACATCAGTTCGGAGGGCGCACTGATCTCCGGAGTCGAGAACGAACTGAAAGTGGGTGACGTAATCGGAGTGCAGTGCGAGGAGAAGAAAACACGGTGCACGGTAATCTGGGTGATGAACACCGGTCCGGCCAAGAAGAATCAAGTGGGAGTGAAGTTGGTCGCCGAGCAGGAATGCCCGTGGAAAAACTATCTGCAACTGGACGGCGCGACGGTGTCGATTGGGGCCGCCAACCGCCGGCGCTGGCACCGGCATAAGATCTCGCTCCCCGTGGAACTTCGCGACGAGCGCGTCAACGCGCCGATCCGCATCAATGCCACTGACGTGAGCGGCAATGGATGCTACGTCGAGAGCATGCTGCCTTTGCCGCTGGGAACCGTGCTGCGGGTGGATTTCTGGCTGGACGCGGAGCACGTCAAAATCACGGCGGTGGTCCGGACGTGCGATCCGGGCGTGGGCAACGGCATCGAGTTCACCGGTATGGCCTCCGAAATGAAGGAACGCATGCAGGCTTACCTGGACGCGATTGACCCGCAGATGGGAGTCTCATCTCCGAAACCGAAGTAAAATTCGCGGCTGACACGGCCCCTAAAGAGAAGCCGATTCCCCGTAGAGACGCGGCTTGCCGCGTCTCCGCTTGCACCGCCAGTTCTCTGCCTACAGCGGGAGACGGGGCAAGCCCCGTCTCTACATGGAAGGTTCCGCGTAGCGGGCGAGGACAATCGCTCGAATCAATCCACCCATCGTGAATTCGCGGGCCTCGATTGCGACCGGCAGTTGCAATTCGCCGAGCGTCGCAGAAGTCACCGGACCAATCGACGCAAACTGGACATTCTTGAGCGAACCTACGCTAAGTGCACCTGCCTTGTTGCCGAGCAGTTCGGCAAAGTTCTTCGCCGTGGAGGAACTGGTGAAGGTCACGACATGCGGACGCCGAGCCGCATTTTTCATCAGCGCGCGCAAGCGCGCGCGCGATTTTTCGGGCACCACGGTTTCGTAGGCTTCGACCACATCGACTTCGGCTCCGGCCGCGCGCAGCTCCTCTGGAATCACATCGCGCGCGACTTTGGCGCGTATGAGCACGACGCGCTTGCCGTTGATCTTATCGCGCAGCCCCTTCACCACAGACTCGGCGACGTACTCCTCCGGAACCATCTTGACCTTCAGGCCATCCTTCACGATCGCCTTCTTGGTGGCAGGCCCGATGGCGGCGATCTGGAGATGCTTGAGATTCCGGCGCGCGATGCGAAGTTTCCGGACGCGCTCCCACATCGCTTCGACGCCGTTGGCGCTGGTGAGAATGAGCCAGTCGTAAGTCTTGATGTTTTTCAGGGCATCGTCGAGCGGCCGGTACGATTGCGGCTTGCGGATCTCAATAAAGGGGATTTCGATTACCGACGCGCCCAGGCTGCGCAGGCCGGCGGAAAGGCTGCTGGCCTGGTGGCGGGCGCGTCCGACAAGAATCCGGGTTCCGCGGAGCGGATATTTTTCGTTGGCTTTGCGCATAGATCAGGCGGGTCGAACCGCACCGGAATTCATCGTACGAAAACCAGGTAGAACAAGCACAGGTACACAAACACACCCACAGCCCAATAAAAGCCCCGCCCGCGTAGTGGCGTCCAAACCCAAACAAGAATCCCCGCGAGGAGCGCGTGCGGTATACCTACCACCAACTGCAGCCACAGCGGCCAATCATCAAACTTCGTCATAAGGTGTCAGGTCTCAGGTGTCGGGTCCTCTGGTGTCAATCCGAAGCGCTCAGGATCAGAAGGCTGAGACCTGATTCTACGGCTGCTGCGGCAGAGCGAAGCCTTCGCCGTAAACCTCTTCGAGAATAACATCGCCGCCTCGACGGAGGAGGATTTCGCCGACTTCTTCGCCCAGGCGCACCGGATCGTCGCCGTCGCGGGTTTCGCGCAGAACTTTGGTTCCATCGGGATGGGCCACGAGCGCGTTCAGGCGAATGCGGCCTCCGATTGCTTCTGCGAAGGCTCCGATGGGAACCTGGCAGCCGCCGCCGAGTTTGTTGAGCAGGGCACGCTCGCAGGTGGTGGCGGCGCGGGCGGCAGCGTCATCGAGAAATCCGAGGAGCGCTCGCGTTGCCGTGTCGCCGTTGCGAATTTCAATCCCCAGGGCGCCTTGTCCGGCGGCGGGGGTCATCACTTCCGCGGGGATCACCTGGCGGACCAGTTGCGTTTTGCCCAGACGGTTCAGGCCGGCGGCGGCCAGAATGATGGCATCGTAGTCTCCGGCTTCGAGCTTGCGCAGGCGCGTGTCCACATTGCCGCGAAGCGGGTGAATTCTGAGGTCGGGACGAATCGCCTTCAACTGCGCCTGACGGCGCAGGCTGCTGGTCCCGACGTTTGCCTGCTGCGGCAGCGCTTCGATGTCTGCGAACTTTGCCGAACAGAAAACGTCGCGCGGATTTTCGCGGGTGGTGATGGCGGCAATCTCAAAATCGGCGGCCAACTCCGTTGGCAAATCTTTCAGGCTGTGCACGGCGAGGTCAACACGGTTTTCTGCGAGGGCTTCTTCGATTTCCTTGGTGAACATGCCCTTGGTGCCGACATTCGCGAGCGCAACGTCGGTGATTTTGTCGCCGGTAGTCTTTATGATCTCGAGTTCCACGGTATGGCCCTGAGCGCGCAGCAGATCGGAAATGTGATGGGCCTGCCAGAGAGCGAGTTGCGAACCGCGGGAGCCGATGCGCAGGCGGGCCATCAGTCTTCCGCTTCCTTATCGGAACCCGGGCGACGGGCGGACTTCGAAGCGGCCGCTTCTTTTCCATCATCGTGCAGGTTGTCGTGCAGATTAAAGAGGCGACGCACAAGGTCGATGACGGTAGTGGATTCGGGATCGCGCGCAGCCGTTTTCAGGGTGCTGATGGGAGTGTGCATGATCTTGTTGACGATGCCGCGCGTGAGCGCCTCGACGGCGAGTTCCTGGTCGTTGGTCATGGAACCGAGGCGGCTACGAACGCGATCAATCTCGGCCTGGCGAATAGTCTCGAGGTGGTCCTGCAAGCTGACGATGGTGGGGACCACGTCGAGAGTCTGCAGGCGAGCTTGGAATTTCGCGACTTCGCCATTGACGATCGCCTCCGCTTTTTCCGCTTCCTTCTTGCGATCGGCGACGTGCGACGTGACCGCCTGCTGCAGGTCGTCGATGTCATAAACGAAAATGCCATCGATCTTGTTCATCGCGGGATCAACGTCGCGGGGGACGGCGATGTCGATGAAGAACATGGGCTTGTTTTTGCGCAGCGCCATGAGCTTTTCGCCGTGTTCGGGGCGGAAGATGAAGCGCGGTGAGCCGGTCGAGGTAATCACGATATCGGCGCGATCGCAGGTGTCATAAATCCGGCCAAACTCGATCGCCTGTCCGTTAAATTTCTGCGCCAGCCGGATGGCGCGGTCGTAGGTGCGGTTGGCGACAAACAGAGACGAGGCGCCGTGCGCGAGCAGATGCCGGGCCGCTAACTCGCTCATCTTCCCCGCACCCACCAGGTAGACGCTCTTGCCGTTCAGGCTCCCGAAGATTTTCTCTGCCAGTTCGACGGCCACCGAAGCGATCGAAACCGACGAAGATCCGACGGCGGTTTCGGTGCGGACGCGTTTGGCCACGGCAAACGCGCGGGTAAGCAACTGATCGAGCTGTGCGCGCACCGCTCCCACGGCGCGGGCGGTGGCGTAGGCTTCCTTGACCTGGCCTAGAATCTGGGGCTCGCCGACGACCATGGAGTCGAGACTGGCGGCAACGCGAAATATGTGGCGGATGGCCTCATCTTCGCGAAATTCGTAAAGATGACTTTCAAACTGGCTGAGATCGGAGTCGAAATACTCGCGCAGGAAATCGCGCAGGTCGCCGGCGCCATTCTTCATGTTGGCGATAAACTCGACGCGGTTGCAGGTGGAGACAATCATGCCCTCGGCCACGGCGGGATGCTCGGACAGCCGCTTGCAGGCCTCGGGCAAGCGCGATTCAGGAATGGCCAGGCGCTCGCGCACCTCGACCGGCGCGGTGTTGTGATTGACGCCGATGAGCTGGAATCTCATGACGCGATGAACCTGTGCATTCCGCTGAAGTAGTTGGCGATCCAGGCCACGATGGCCGCCGCGAAGGCGACACTGGCGAGCAAGGCGGCGCGGCGTCCGCGCCAGCCGGCATTCAGGCGCATGAATACCATCAGCAGATACACCGCCCACATCAGGATGGAAAGCAGAATCTTGGGATCGAGAAAATCAATGCGGCCGTAAGTGGATTCGGCGACCACGGAGCCCGCGATCAGGCCCAAAGTCATGAAGGGAAATCCGAGCATGAGGGAGCGGTATTCGATGTCGTCGATCACCTGCAAAGCGGGCAGGCGCGAGAACATCCCACTCGAACTCTTGGACTTCAGTGCGCGTTCTTGCATGAGGTACAGAATGCTGGCGCCGAAACTGAGGAACAGCGCCGCGTATCCGGTGAAGATCATCAGGATATGCACGGCCAGCCATCCGTGCTTCACGGCAACCGAGGCGAAGACGAGCGGTTGCTGACCGGTGGCGGCTATGAAAGTCAGCAGAAAAACCAGGGGGAAAACCACTATACCCGGCGTAGTTGTCTTGTACACCAGATAGGCGAGCATGAAGCCGACCATGATCAGGAAGGCCAGCAGCGATTCCGAGTTGTGAACCGAGGCCGAAGCGAGCTGGCCGGATTGGACGACGGCTTCGGTCAGCGAGACGAGATGAAACACCATGCCGAGGTAGGAGGCATGGAGCGCGATTTTGCCCAGGATTTCGGAGGTCCGAGTGAGCGCGACCAGCGCATAGAGCAATCCCGCAGCGTAAAAAACGAGCGCGACGCGCAGCCAAATCAGGGTCATCATTCCTTATTCGTTATTTCCTGGAGCTTCCGCAGGCCGGTATGATACTCCCCCACCCCGCCTGGGTGATTATAGTGTGCCGGGTGGAGGGCGCGAGGGGAAACGTAGGCTGTCACAGGGGTTTGTGATGTGGGTCACAGGACGAAGCGGGGCTGCGTGCGGAGAATTGCGAATCTATTCCACGCCCAGCGACGCCAGCGATTCTTCCAGAGACTGCAAATCAATCTGCAGTTGCCGGCCTTGCGCTTGCATATCCTCCAGTTCGTCGAAGGCGCGAAACAGCCGCATCTTTACGGCGGCGTACTGCTCGGAATCGGCGAGGGGGCGTCCATGGGATTCGGCCCAGGCGGCAACGACCTGGTGCGGGAGAAAAACACTGACCGCGTAGGTCAGCTTGCGGTCGGAGGTGACGTCGAAGATGTACTCGTTGGCATCGGACTCATGGGCGTTGGATGTCGCGGCGAGACGTTTGCCGACGAAGTAGTACTCGTAAACATAGCCTTGAGATCCAGTGTAGGTTTTGAGGCGGCGGATGGTCATGGGCGGTCGTTGGTCGTCAGTCGTTAGTCGTTGGTCGTCGGTCGTCGGTCGTTAGCGTGATGCAGAAGTTGTCAGCTCTCAGTCATTAGCCGTCAATGGAAAAGCGCCCTAACCGAAAGCTGAAGGCCTTCCCGAACGACTAACGACTAACGACGAACGACCAACGACTGCTTCTAGATCTTCGCCTCGCGCAACCGCTTCACCGCCGTCTCCGACGTGACGGGAGAATAATAAATCTCTTTGAAGGTGTATGACCTGGCCTTGGACTCAAGAATGGGCAGAATCTCGATGTGCCAGTGGTAATCGTCATCGAGTGTTTTCCAATATCCGAGGGTTGCCGAAGGATGCTGGCTGTTGGGCGAAGTGTGGAGCACGAGGTGAAAGGCTTCGGTGACGGTGCGGATACGTTGCAGGGTGCGCCGCAGGAGCGCGGCGAGATCGGTCACGCTGCCCACGCGCGATGAACCGGTGCGCTCAAAGGAAGATTCATGGCTGCGGGGCATGATCCAGGTTTCGTACGGGACACGCGGAGCATAGGGGCAAAAGGCCACGTAGTCTCCGCGAATTTCGACGATGCGCAGGTTCTGACGCTCCTCCTGCGTCAGAATGTCGCAGAAGACGCAGCGCTCTTTGCTCTCGAAATAGTCGCGTCCGGCGCGGAGTTCGTAGAGCACGCGGCGCGGCACGAAGGTGGTTGCGGTCAGCTGGGAAGTGGGGTGCTCAAATTCCTGTCCGGCTTCCGCTCCGTGATTCTTGAAAATACTGATGTACTTGAAGCGGTTGTCGCGCTTCAAATCCTGAAGCCGCAGCGCGGCCAGACGCAGGAACTGTTCGACTTCGATGTCGCTCGCATTCCAGAGATGGCCGTGGTGGCGGGGATTTTCGACCAGAACTTCGTGAGCGCCGACCGATCCCATGCGGTCGTAGAGGCCGTCGGCGCGGCGGGCCGGCTCGCCTTCGATGTGGTAGAGCGCATGCGGATGGACAACGGAGCGCGCCGACCATGCGCTGCCATCGACGCCGGGCAGGTTGGCGATGACATGGGCTAGCTCGGCGGACGGACCGCAAAACCGGCAGGCTTGGGAACGGGGAGTGGACTCGATGACATCGTCGCCGGTGATCACCCAGGAACGGGTGATGGGATCTTTGCGAAGTTCCATGGCGATAGGAGAACAAAACGCACGGAGGGAGTCAAATGGAGAATTTTGTAATTTGGTAATTTTGAAATTTTGTAATCTGAAAGCCGTCCGGCAAGCTAGAGTAGAGTGACGGACAAACCAGCTTGCCGAGTACGAAATTGCAAATTACAAAATTAAAGATTACAAAATTACCAATTTCCCTATGTCCGAGCCCTCGACGCCGCTGATGCGGCAGTATGCCGCCATCAAGAAAGAGCATCCCAACGCTCTGCTGTTCTTCCGGCTGGGGGATTTCTACGAGCTTTTCTTCGACGACGCCGTGCTGGCCGCGCGCGAGCTGCAAATCACGCTGACCTCGCGCAATAAGGAAAAGGGCATCGCGATCCCCATGTGTGGCGTGCCTTACCACGCCGCCGAGGGCTACATCTCGAAACTGATCCGGCGCGGGTTCAAGGTCGCGGTCTGCGAGCAGGTGGAAGACCCGCGGCTGGCGAAGAAGCTGGTGCGGCGGGAGGTAACGCGAGTGGTCACGCCGGGCACGGCGGCGGATTCGTCGCTGAACGCGGAGGAGAATAACTTTCTGGCGGCGGTGGCCACGGTCGGGGAGCGCGTCGGTTTTGCGGCGCTGGATCTCTCCACGGGCGAGTTTCGGGCGACGGAATTCGGGGGCGAGTCGGCCGGGCGCCGCATTCAAGAAGAACTTGAACAATTGCGGCCAAAGGAGATGTTATATGGATCTTCGGCCCCGCTGCTGGAGCGAAGCTTTGCTGGCCTGGACCCTTCGACTCCGCTCAGGGCAGGCTCGCGAGTCGCCCGTCCCCACACGGACACAGGTCTCTCCAGAGGCACAGCGCCTGTCGCCCGGGTCTCCGGCGGCGGCTGGGCAGAGACTCCTTTGGACGACTGGATCTTTGCTCCCGACCACGCCATTCCGCTCCTGGAGAATCACTTCGGCGTGCTCTCCCTTGAGGGCTTCGGGCTGGCCGGTAAGCAGGCGGCGGCTTCGGCGGCGGGCGCGATTCTCTATTACATCCGGTCAACCCAGCGCGGCACGCTCGATCATGTGGACCGCATCGGTTTCTACGAGCGGCAGAATTGCCTGGTGCTCGATGCGGTGACGGTGCGAAACCTGGAGCTGATCGAACCGCTGTTCGCGGGAACCGATGCCGGAGTGACTCTTTTCCGCTGCCTGGATGCGACCGTCACGCCGATGGGCAAGCGGTTGCTGCGTACATGGCTGCTGCGCCCGTCTTTGGATCGGGCCGAGATTGAGGACAGACTGGATGCAGTTGAGGCGCAGGTCAAAGACACGGTGCGGCGCGAAGAATTGCGGCGGTCGTTGGATGGAATTCTCGACCTGGAACGTCTGTTGAGCCGGGTCACGCTGGAAACCGCGAATCCTAGGGATGTGCTGGCTCTGGCGGCATCGCTCAGTCGGATTCCCAAGGTGCGGGCCGTGCTCGGCGGGCTCTCTGCATCGCGGCTGGGTGTGCTGCGTGGAGCGATCGACGAACTGGGCGATCTGCGGGAAAAGATCGACCGCACGCTGGTTCCAGAGCCGCCGCTCACGCTGAGCGATGGCGGGGTAATCGCCGCGGGCGTCGACAAAGATCTGGACGAACTGCGCGACCTGAGCCGTAACTCGAAGCAGTACCTGGCGCGAGTGGAGCAGCGCGAACGCGAACGCACGGGGATTGGATCGCTCAAGGTAAAGTTCAATTCCATTTTTGGCTACTACATTGAAATTTCGAAGGCCAACCTGCACCTGTCGCCCGCCGACTACGAGCGCAAGCAGACGCTGGTAAATGCCGAGCGCTTCACCACCCCTGAGCTAAAAGAATATGAGTCCAAGATTCTCGACGCCCAGGAGAAGATTGTCGAAATTGAGCGCCGCCTGTTTGCCGAGTTGCGTTCCGCCATTGCAGCCGAGGCCAAGCGCATCCGGCAAACGGCCCTGGCGCTGGCGGAAGTGGATGTGCTCGGCTGCCTGGCGCACATTGCGGCGTTGCGAAATTATTGCCGGCCGCAGTTTGAGCCAAATCTCGATGAAGTTGAAAGGACCGAGAACGTCGCTGATGGAGCGCCGGGCGTCCCCGCCCGGCCCCTCGATCTGGAAATTGTCGAAGGCCGTCATCCGGTGATCGAGTTGCAGGAACTGGCGGCGGGGAGCGAACGCTTCGTTCCGAACGATCTTTTTCTGGACTCCCCAACTCACAACATCATAGTGCTGACGGGGCCGAACATGGGCGGCAAGAGCACCTATCTGCGGCAAGCGGCGCTGATCGTGATCATGGCGCAGATGGGCTCGTTTGTTCCCGCACGGGCCGTGCGACTGGGCATTGTGGACCGCGTGTTCACGCGCATTGGCGCAAGTGACAACGTGGCCCGAGGGCGCTCGACGTTCATGGTCGAGATGACGGAGACGGCAGCGATTCTGCACACGGCGACGGCGCGCTCCTTGATCTTGTTAGACGAAGTCGGGCGCGGCACTTCCACCTACGACGGACTGGCGATCGCGTGGGCCGCCATTGAGTATCTCCATGCGCACGTGCATGCCAAGACTCTGTTTGCCACGCACTATTTCGAGCTAACCGAATTGGCCGAGCAGTTGAGTGGAGTGAAGAACTATCACGTCTCCGTCAAAGAGGCTGGCGGAAGCGTGGTTTTTCTGCGCCGGGTCGAACCGGGAGCGGCCGACCGCAGCTACGGAATCGAAGTCGCCAAGCTGGCGGGATTGCCGAACGAAGTCGTAGTGCGCGCGCGCGAAGTGCTGGCCGAGCATGAATCGTCCGAGCACCGGCTTTCGGGCCATCTGACGCCGGGCGCTTCGGAAGCGCCGGAGCGTCCGACGCAGTTGACCATCTTCACCCCGCTCTCGCAGCCAGTGCTGGAAAAGCTGCGCGAAGTCGATTTGAACCGGCTAACGCCGCTCGAAGCGCTAAACTTGCTGGCGGAGTTGAAGAAAGAAATCTAACCGCCGAGACGCGGAGTACGCCGAGAAATGTGGCCAAATCACCATGTTGACAGCACCCGCAAACCTTCCTAGACTGTGACCATGGAAGTACATCTTCAGCCAGAGAAGGAAGCCCAGCTTGCCCAAATCGCGGAGCAGCGGGGGCTGAAAACCGATGAACTGGCCCAGCAGGTTCTAACCCGCTACCTGGAGGACGACAGCCACTTCATCGAAGCGGTGAACCTTGGGCTGGCGGCCGCGGATCGCGGGGAGTTTGTGGAGCACAGCGAAGTTGGGGCCAAGATTCAGCAGATTCTGCGGCCATAATGCGCCTGCGCTGGACCACTCCCGCCGCGCAAGATCTCTACAATATCGTTCTCCACATTCAGCAAGACAATCCTGACGCTGCCGCCAAGGTGGCACAGACTCTCTACGATGGCTGCGGCAAGCTGGAAAACTTTCCTCGCCGGGGCCGCAAGGGGCGGATTGAAGGCACGCGGGAACTGGTCTTCGCTGGCTTGCCTTACATCGTTGTCTATCGCATTCAAGATCAAGATCTGGAGATTTTGCGCATCTATCACGGTGCGCAAGATTGGCCTTGACGTCGACGGCCAAAAACAGTTTGCCCAAAAACTCGATTTTGTATCCACGCCTTCGCAGCCGGTGCTGGAAAAGTTGCGCGAAGTGGATTTGAACCGGCTAACGCCGCTGGAAGCGCTAAACTTGCTCGCGGAGTTGAAGAAAGAAATCTAACCGCCGAGACGCGGGGTGCGCCGAGAGGGGCAGGCTGTTCACCGTAAGTGCAAGCAACAGAATTGTCCCGTCTCTCCCCGAGTTTCCAGCAAGGAATATAATGTTGGTTCGTAAATGGTGATTTATGCTGTCCTGTGTTCTTATTAAAATAGTGAAGATCTTACTCCCGTCCTTGCTGCCCACTATCGTGGCAGCAGCGTTCGGATACTTTCTGCTCCGGCGGTTAGAGGAGATCAAGTCCGAGGTAGCTCGCCACTCCGACTTCAGCCGAAAATGGGCGGAGCTGTTCTTTGATGCCTCCAACGCGTTCATGATATCCGTCGAGCGCATCATGGCGTTGTTTTCTCTTCTAACAATCTCCAAGAACCCGAACGACGAGGCGGGCACGGAGTGGGCAAAACAGGCAAACTCTCTTTACCCGGCCCTCGTTGAGAACAACTTTCGAATACAAAGGTTGGTCGCGCTTGCGCCATCAAGAGGGCAGGCCGCAGCGGGAGCGGCAGATCGCCTCTATCAAAGAGTAGTGGCGCTTACCGGTACCAAGACAGGTAACGTAGCTGAACTCCGCAGCGATATTGACGCATTCAACCGGGCGGCGAGGGAAGCACACTCCGAGATGATCGCGTCGAAGAAATCCAGGTAATCTGGGAGCCTCGGCCAAAAGATGACGTGCGACTTGAAAACGGCCATAGGCCAACTCCTCATCATCGGCTTCGACGGGACCGAGATGTCGCCGCGCCTCGCTTCCCTGCTCACGAAGATTCAGCCGGCGGGGGTGATTCTATTTGCCCGCAACATCACCGGAGCTGAGCAGACGCACGCTCTTCTGCGGGAATGCCAGAAGTATGTTGCCACACCTCTTTTCACTTGCGTGGACCTTGAAGGCGGCACCGTGGACCGTTTCCGCAACGTGATAGGTTCGACGCCTTCTGCGGCGGAGGTTTTTGCCACGGGCAGCCGCGCGCTCTTTCGCAAGCATGGACGCGTGATCGGCGAGAACTGCCGCGCGCTTGGCTTCAACGTGGATCTTGCTCCGGTGCTCGACTTGGCCTGCGAGGCTTCGCGGGCGGTGATGGGTTCGCGGGCGGTTTCGGACGATCCGAAGCAGGTGGTTGCCTATGCGCGCGAGTTTCTGCACGGGTTGGGCGCGGCCGGCGTGCTCGGCTGCGGCAAACATTTCCCCGGACTGGGCGAGGGCAAACTCGACAGCCACCACGAACTCCCCGTGATTGAGAAGCCCCTCAAGAAGATGTGGGCCGAAGACCTGTATCCTTTCCGGATGCTGCTCCACCAATTGCCGTTCGTCATGGTTTCGCACGCGGCTTATCCGGAGGTGACGGGGAAACCTACGCCAGCATCGCTCTCGAAAAAATGGATCACCGACATTCTGCGCAAGAGAATCCGGTACAACGGCCTCATCGCCTCGGACGACCTGGAGATGGGGGCCGTCCTCGAATTCGCTCCCATCGAGCGGACGGTCGTCGAGCACATCGGTGCGGGCGGCGACCTTGCTTTGATCTGCCACAAAGAAGAGCTGATCGTGCGCGCCTATGAAGCTCTGATCCACGAAGCGGAGCGCGACGGCAGATTTGCCCGGCGCGTGCGGGAGTCGGCGCGGCGCGTGCTGGCTTTTAAGAAAAAGTCGTTTATTAGGAAATCAGCGGCGAGGCGCCGTACTCCCGCTCCCACTTCCGCGCGGGTCGAGAAGCTGACGCGACAACTCTGGGAATTCAGCGAAGAGATTCGGCTGGCTACGCTCGCTCGCGAGGACAATAAGAAGGAGCGCGCATGATCGTTGCCGGCGTGATGAGCGGCACCTCGGCGGACGGAATCAATGTGGCGCTAGTGCGATTCGCCTCCTCCGACAAAGGACGGGCCAGAGGCCCGTCACCACACGCGCACCCATATTCAGACTTCACGCTTCTCGCTCATGCGGAGTATCCGTTCCCTGCTTCGATTCGACGCGCAATCCTGGGAACGATGAACGCGGAATTGGCCCACGTTGCGGATCTGGCCCGGCTGAATTTTCTTCTGGGCGAACTGTATGCGGAGGCGGTGGCGAAGACCGCGCGCAAGCATCGCGTGAAACTTGGTCTCGTCGGCTGCCATGGACAGACGTTGTATCACCAGGGAGTGGCCAAGCCATTTCTCGGGCGCAAGTTGGCGGTAACGTGGCAAACGGGGGAAGGCGCGGTGATCGCGGCGCGGCTGGGTGTGCCGGTGGTCTCCGATTTTCGTCCAGCAGATATAGCGGCCGGGGGAAAAGGCGCACCGCTGGTGCCGTTCCTCGACTATCTTCTCTATCGCGATCGAGGGCGCGATCGGGGACGCGATCGACGCGTGGGGCGCATTGCGCAGAACATTGGTGGAATTGCGAATCTGACGGCGATTCCCGCGGGCGCGTCACTCCGCCAAGTCGTCGCTTTCGACACCGGTCCCGGCAACATGGTGATTGATGCGGTGGTGGAAGAGCTTTTCGGACGGCGGTACGACCGCGACGGCAGAGTCGCGGCCTCGGGACACGTACTGGATGGTGTGATTGCACAGTTGGTGCGCGCGAACTTTTTCCGGCAGAAGCCTCCGCGAACGGCGGGCCGCGAGGAATTTGGCCGGGAATACGTGGGCCGATTTCTTCGGATCTGCCGCGGCGCCAACAAGCCTGACGTGGTGGCGACGGCAACGGCTTTGACGGCGCGATCAATTGCGGACGCGGTCCAGCGATTCGTGTTGCCGCGACTTGGGGTTCGACGCCGCGATCACGAAATGATCGTCTCGGGCGGAGGCGCGAAGAATCCGACGCTGATGACCATGTTGCGCCATGAAATCGCACCCTTGGGGATCGGGCTGCATTTCTCGGATGAGTTTGGCGTTCCGGCGGAAGCGAAGGAGGCCGTGGCTTTTGCCCTGCTGGCGCATGAGACGTGGCATCGGCGGCCGTCCAATGTGCCGTCGGCTACGGGAGCGAAGCGGGCGGCGATCCTGGGAAAGATCTCGTATGCGTGAGGCGGCAGGGCGGGAGCGCGCAAAGCGCAGGTCCTTCGCTTCGCTTGATTTCATAACCACGACGGCTCCCAAAGCCCGATACTTAGGTTGTCTAAAGACCAAGCGCTCGGGACGAAAGGAGCCAGTCATGTTGATTATAGGCTGTGATTATCATCCGAGTGGGCAGCAGGTTTTTGGCATCGACACGGAGAGCGGCGAAGTATTCGCCGATCGCTGGATCGCGCACACCGGCAAAGAACTCGATGAGTTCTACAGCGCGTTGCCGGCGGGCGTGGTGGTCGGAGTGGAGAGCAGTGGCAACATGCTGTGGTTCGAGCGGCGGCTGCGACAATACGGGCATCAATTGCGGCTGGGAGATGCGGCCAAGATTCGGGCTTGGGAAACGCGCAAGCAGAAGCACGACCGGCGCGATGCGGAGTTGATGGCGCGGCTGTTGCTGGAGGGCAACTTTCCCGATCTGCGATGGGTGCCCACGCTGGCCGAGCGCGACCAGCGCCAGCTGCTGATGCACCGGCACAAGCTGGTGCGGATGCGGGCGCAGGTGAAGAACCAGTTGCAGCATATTGCCATGAACCAGGGCGAGCAGAAGAAACGGCAGTTGTGGACCAAGGCGGGACGCGAACTGCTGGAGCATCTTCCGCTGGAGCCTTGGACGGCGCGGCGGAGGGACGATCTGTTGCGCTGGCTCGATCTGCTCGACCGCGACTGCGAAAGTCTGGACCGGGCCGTGCAGCAAGCGGCGGAAGCGCGGGCCGACGCGCGGCTGCTGATGACGCATCCCGGAATCGGGCCGGTGATCAGCTTGGGGTTTGTGTTGACCATCGGGTCGATCGAACGCTTCGAGCGCAGCCGCGAACTGGTGAGCTATCTGGGATTGAATCCGTCGGAAAGTTCCAGTGGCGAGCGGCGGCGGCTGGGCGGGATCAGCAAACAGGGCAGCAGTTTTATGCGCCTGCTGTTGATTCAGGGAGCGCAGACTGCGGTCCGTGGCGATGAGGCGTTGCACCGGCAGTACCGTCGCTTGGCGAGCAAGAAACATCGAGCGGTGGCTAAAGTGATGGTGGCACGCAAACTGGCGGTGCGCATGTTCTGGATGCTGAAGACGCGAAAGACGCATGCAGAACTGGTTCGTATGCGGGGTAGCTCGAGTCATCCTGGGGTCAGCAAGACCGACCGTTTGAGTGAGCACCCCGCCTCTCTGCGGATCCAGCCGCAAGGCTAGACGGCCCGGCGGAGAGTTTGCACGAGAAATCATGGTCGCCAAGATCGAATAGATGGTAAGTGGGACCGGATTCGGCACCCACGCATGATTCAAAGCAAAGACGAGCGGCTTGGACTTAGACACATGCAACCGCAACAGCAAAAGCAAAACCCTCCACGAAGAGGGAAAAGCAACGGCAACACCGTCCTTGCCGCGCTCGCGCCTTCGTGTCGCCAAAAAACAGTTGACAGAGCCGTCGTGGTTATAGACAGGATGACAAGTCTCTTGGAGACGACAATTCTTCTCGGATTGGTCGCAGGATGCCTGCTGCCTCTCCTTTCCTGCTCGCAGGCTCCCGATCCCAACACGCTGGTGATGATTATTGAAAGCAGTCCCGCGGATCTTGATCCTCGGGTGGGCCTCGATGCGCAGTCGGAGCGCATTGGCGAGCTAATATTCGACGCACTGCTGACGCGCGACGAGCACTTAAATGTTCAGCCCGGACTGGCGGAGCGTTGGGAGATTCCGGATCCGCTGACCTACGTCTTCCATCTGCATCGCGGCGTGACGTTTCACGATGGGCAGCCGCTTACTTCGCGCGACGTTAAGTGGACGTTCGATTCCCTGCTCGAAGAGAGGATTCATGGTACGAAGTCGGCGGCGTACCGTTTCGTGGATCACATCGACGCTCCGGACGAATTCACCGTCGTGTTTCATCTAAAGGAGCCCAACGCGACCCTGCTGTGGAATCTCTCGGAGGGGGAGAGTGGGATTGTGCCCTATGGGTCGCTCGGTGAGATCACGCGCAAGCCGATCGGAACGGGGCCATTCAAGTTTGCCAGCGCGGAGCAAGACAAAGAAGTTGTTGTTGAGCGCAACGACAATTACTGGGGAGCGAAACCGCGCCTGGCCAGGGTGCGCTTTACCATTGTGCCCGACGCGACGACGCGAGCGCTTGAATTGCGCAAGGGCAGCGCCGATGCCGCGATCAATGCGCTCACTTCCGACACCATCGTGGCGCTGGAGCGCGAGGCGAATTTGCAGATCGAGCGCGCGCCCGGCACGGTGCTTTCCTATCTCGCGTTTAACTTGCGTGATCCGGCCTTGCAAGATGTGCGGGTGCGCCAGGCGATCGCGTATGCCATCGACCGCGGTCCTCTTCTCGAATACATCTGGCGCGGCTTTGCGCAACCGGCGCTGAGCGTGCTTCCACCGCAAAGCTGGGCGTATGACCGGGATGTTGCGGCCTACCCGCACAACCCAGAGAAAGCTCGCCAGATGCTGGATGCGGCCGGCTACGCGGCTCGCGGCGGCGTTCGCTTTCACCTGACGATGAAGACCTCTACCGAGGAGTCCACGCGGCTGCTGGCGGCGGTGTTGCAGCAGCAATTGCGCGATGTGGGCATTGCGCTCGACATTCGCACCTTCGAGTTCGCTACTTTTTTTGCCAACGTCACCAGCGGCGCTTTCCAGCTTTATTCGTTGCGCTGGATCGGCGGGAATGAGGATCCGGACATTTTTGAGTATGCCTTTCACTCCAATCGATTCCCGCCTAAAGGCGCGAACCGTGGTTTCTATTCCAATCCGCGGATCGATAGTTTGATCGACGAGGCGCTCCGCGAGACCGATCAAAATGCCCGCAAGCGGCTGTACGCTGAAGTTCAGGAAGTGTTGGCGCAAGATGAGCCGTATATCAACCTGTGGTACTTCGACTACGTGCTGGTGCACACGCGGCGGGTACGAAACGTAACCCTGAATCCGTCGGGAAACTACGACTTTCTGAAGACGGCGGAGATCAGTGGCCAGTAGCCAGTTGCCAGTGTTCAGTTTCCAGCACACAGTGCGCGAAGCTTGTAGCGGATTGGGCCAAAGCTCAAGACCTGCGCGATTTTCAGCGTGGTACCATCGAAAGTCGACCAACACCTGAGACCTGATCTTGAGAATACTTTTTAGCGGTGACATTTTTGGACGCCCCGGACGAACCATCGTAAAAGAGCGGCTGCCGGACCTGCGCCGGCAGCACGGCGTAGATCTGGTCGTCGCCAACTGCGAAAACGCCGCAGCTGGATTTGGCATCACGCCTCCGCTGGCGGAAGAGCTTTTCGATCTGGGTATTGACGTGATGACCACCGGAAATCACGTCTGGGATAAACGCGAGATCATCGAATACTTTCAGATGGCGGACGGCAACCCGCACAGTCCGGCGCGCCGGTTGCTGCGGCCAGCAAATTTTGCGCAGGGCTTGCCCGGTTGGGGAGTCTACGAAGGCCAGAAAAACGGCATCGCATACGCTGTTGTGAATCTTCAGGGACGTGTGTTCATGAGTTCGTGTGACGATCCCTTTCGCTACGCCGATCGGCTTCTGGAACAGATCAAATCGAAGATCGTGGTTGTGGATTTTCATGCCGAGGCCACTTCCGAGAAAGTCGCCTTCGGATGGTACCTCGACGGGCGCGTTACCGCTGTCGTGGGTACGCACACGCACATTCCCACGGCGGATGAAACCGTGCTGCCGAAGGGCACGGCATACATCACAGATGTCGGCATGACCGGGCCGTACGATAGCGTCATTGGGGTGAAGAAAGAATTAGTGATGGAGAAGTTTCTCAGCGGGATGCCGTCGCGCTTCGAAGCAGCCAATGGCGACGTCCGCCTGTGTGCCGTGCTGATCGAGTGCGATGACCAGACCGGCCGCGCCACACGGATGGAACGGCTGATGCTGCGGTGATGAATAGCTGGCTGCCGCATGCAGGCGCTCACCTCTGATTCCCCGTAGAGACGCGGCTTGCCGCGTCTCGGCGTCGCCGGGGAGACGGGGTAAGCCCCGTCTCTACATGCAGCAGAGTGTTACGACCGTAGTTCCCTATCGAGTATTTCACTTGCAAGACAGCGGCAGCCGGGCATTCTATAGTAAGTAATATGCGCTGGTTGCCAGCAGGAATTGCTTTGTTGCTTGCCGGAGTGTGTTTGGCCGCAGATACTCCCCCGGCCGCTGCGCCAGCGCTCTGCTCCAACTCCCCGGGTGCGCCCGCCTGCCACGGTCCGGCCAAAGATCTGAAGGCCGCCCGTCAGGCTTTCGCACGCGGCCTCAAGCTCGAGAAATCGCAGAGTCTGGACCAGGCTTTTTACGAATTTGAGGAAGCTTCTCGCCTGGTCCCGCAAAACGTGGAGTACGTGACGGCGCGGGAGATCACGCGACAAGATCTGGCTGGGATGCATCTGGACCGTGGAAACCGCGACCTGCTCGATGGCCGGCAAGTGGAGGCGCTGGCGGAGTTCCGAACGGCGCTGACCCTCGATCCGCAGAACGAATTCGCGCAGCAGCGCATAAGCGACGCCCTGGGGCCCGTGCCGGTGCACACCGCAGCCCCGCCGCAAGTGATCGCCAGCGCCGATGCGCTCGTTGCTAAACCGATCGACGGGCACCATGACATCCACTACCGGGGCGATTCGCGTGGTCTGCTCACGGCGGTCGCCGCGAGCTATGGGCTGACCGTAGTCTTCGACGATAACTTTCCCAGCCGCCATGTGCGATTCGACATCGAGAACGCCGATTTTGCAACCGCTATGCAGGCGGCCTCAGCAATCGCCAAGAGCTTCACCGTGGCGCTCGAAGACACCGTTCTTTTTGCTTGCGGCGACACCCCCGAGAACCACCGCGCCTACGACCGCATGGGCATGCGCTCGTTTTACATCCCGGCCGACGATCCTACCAAAGACCTGAACGAGCTGATGAACGCGTTGCGGACGATCTTTGAGTTCAAGTTCGCGAGCTCGAACGCCGCCGCGAGCACGATCGCGCTGCGCGGGCCACAAGCGGCACTGGAAGCCGCCACGCAGTTTCTAGGACAACTCTATGGTCCCCGGCCGGAAGTCCTGCTCGATCTCAAAGTTTTCCAGGTGAGCCACACCTACGCGCAAAATATCGGGCTGCACGTCCCGGACAATTTCAATCTTTACAACATTTCGGAGGCCGCACTGGCGGCCCTCGGCGGACAAACCCTCCAAAGCCTGCTCAACAATGCCAACAGTCAGACCATTGCCGCCATCCTCGCACAATTACAAAACCAGCAGAATTCGATCTTCAGCCAGCCGCTCGCGACCTTCGGCGGCGGCCTCACCTTCATGGGCCTGAGCCTCGATCAATTGTCCGCCGTGCTTTCCATGAATGAGAGCTCCGTCCAGGAACTCGATCACGTCCAACTGCGCGCTTCCCAAACGAAGGAGGCCACGTTCAAGCTGGGATCGCGCTATCCCATCGTGAACTCCAGCTATTCGGCGGGCTTAAGTTCCGCCGCCTTAAAAGCCCTCGGGGTGCAATCTTCGTCCGTTGCCCTGATCCCGTCCGTCAGTTATGAAGACATCGGCCTCACGCTCAAGGCGAAACCGCTGGTCCACAATAATTCAGACGTAGCGCTCGAGCTGGAGATACAATTCCGCAATTTGGGGGCTGCAGCCGCAAATGGCAATCCAATCATTTCCAATCGTGAGTACAAGGGGGGAATCCTGCTGAAGGAAGGTGAACCGGCGGTCGTGGCGGGAATGATTACCGAGTCCGATCAGAAGAGCCTGAGCGGTCTGCCTTTGTTCTCCACGATCCCTGGCCTCGGCCTCCTCACATCACAGCATACGAAGCAAGAAGAGAACGACGAGCTGCTGATTCTGATTACCCCGTACGTCGTGCGCAGCCCGGAGCGCAGCGAAGCGCCGGAAATCTGGATAGGAAAATGAGAAATCGGGTGATCGGGTCATCGGGTCGTCGGGTGATCTGAAACCTGAAGTCCAAGAGCCCTTGACTTTCGATGACCCGATGGCCCTATCTATTTCTGGCTCGCCTGGAAGTCCACAATCTTCTTCAACAGATCGACGGGCGCGCCGCCGGGGAGGTTACGTCCATTGATGAACAGAGTGGGCGTGGCATTCACGCCCACCGACTTTCCCAGCGCAATGGAGGCCTCAATTCTGGCCTTAGTATCCGGCTTGGCTGCGCAGGCGGCGATCTCGTCGGCCTTCGCGCCTGATGCGGTGGCGATGGCTTTCAGTTTTTCATCGGCGTTGGCCTCAGTAATATTGGCTTGCTCGTCAAACGTCTTCTGGATAAATTTCCAGACTGCATCGTCCGAAGCGCGTCCCACGCAATCGACATAGCCGGCCGCCTTCTCCGCCCAGTTGTGCAGGGGCAGCGGAAAATTCTGGAAAATGAAGTGGGCCTCGGGCTCCAGCGCAATCAACTGATCAATCGAGGACGCGGCCTTCGCACAGTGCGGGCACTGCATGTCGCTGAACTCGACAATCGTTACCGCAGCCTTCGCCGGTCCCTTGGCGGGGCCCTTCACGCCTTTTTCCAGCTTGGCGCGGGCATCGTCAAATGGCTTCGCACCGAAGGGCAGGATGTCGCCCGTGATCACATGCTTGCCGTCGGAGCTAACCAACAACCGATTTGGGTTCGAGCCCTGCGCGTTGGTGATAACCACCGAAACCTCGGCCAGTCCCGGCACCTCGGAGGGACGAATCTCACCCACCTTCCACGTGATGGTGGCGTCGTAGCCAAACATCTGGAACAGAAATGAGTTGACGGTGTCTTCGGCGGGCAGAACCGTTTTGACTTCCGCCGCGGCCGAAGTCGCCGCTGGTTTGGCTGCCGGTTTTGCCGGGCGAGCGGTTTGGGTTTGAGCGATGGCGATGCCGGATAACAGCAGAGCAGCGATGAGTGTGCGATGCATGCGTGTCATATTTTGAAATTCGATTGGAATTCGATTGTTACAAAAACCGGCGAAGTTGTCATTTCCGCTAAATCCGCGCTAGACCTCCGGCTTGGCTGCGATGGGGAATCTCCTGCCATAGCCGAACGCTTTGGCGGAGATCTTGATTCCGGGCGCCGCTTGTTGCCGCTTGTACTCGCTGCGCTCCACCATCCGGATCACTCGCCGCACCAGATCTAAATCGAAACTGTGAACGCGAGCAATCTGTTCGGCCGAGCACGACTCCTCCACGTAGTCTTCGAGAATCGCATCGAGCACTTCGTAGGGCGGGAGTGAGTCCGAATCCTTCTGATCCGGGCGCAATTCCGCGGATGGCGGCTTCTCGATGGTCGCTCCCGGAATTACTTTGCGCCGCGAGTTCACGTATGCGCTCAGCCGGTACACCAGCGCCTTCGGCACATCCGAAATCACCGCCAGTCCACCCACCATATCGCCGTAAAGAGTGCAATAACCGACGGCCAATTCGCTCTTGTTGCCGGTCGAAAGCACGAGCGCGCCGAACTTGTTCGACATGGACATCAGCAGCAATCCGCGGGCACGGGACTGAATATTTTCTTCGGTGACGTCTGGCGGCATCCCGGCAAACACGGGCGCAAGCGTCTGGCGGGCGGCCTCGTAGATTTCCTGGATCGAGAGCAGTTCGAAGCGAATCTTCAGGTTGCTGGCCAGCTCCCGCGCGTCGTCAATCGACCCTTGCGACGAGTACGGCCCGGGCATGCCGACGCCGATGACGTTCTCGGAACCGAGCGCATCGGCCGCGATCGACGCTGTGAGCGCGGAATCAATGCCTCCGCTAAGCCCGATAATCGCCCGCTGGAAGCCGCATTTGTGGACGTAGTCTCGCGTTCCCAGAACCAGCGCTTCATACGCGCTGGCTTCTTCGCCCTCCGTCTGCGGGTGCATGTCTCCGGTGAGTTTCTCGGAGTCGAAATAAACCAGGTCTTCCGCGAACGACTTGGCTTGCGCGATCACCTGTCCGTCGGGCCGAATCACCAGGCTCGATCCGTCGAAGACCAGGCTGTCGTTGCCCCCAACCTGGTTGACCATCGCGACCGGGACTTTCTGATTCTGCGCAATGGCCGCCAGGATGTCGCGACGCAGTTCGCGCTTGCCCAGCCAAAACGGCGACGCGGAAATGTTGAGCACAAAATTCCCTCCGGCCCGCACCAATTCTTCGACCGGATCGACGCCATACAGACGCCGGTTCCAGAAGCGCTTGTCGTTCCAGTAATCCTCACAGATGGTCAAAGCCATCCGCTTGCCGCAAAAGTTGAACAACTGCTGGCTCTTGGCGGGAGCGAAGTTGCGCATCTCATCGAAGACGTCGTAGGTGGGCAGCAGCATCTTCGACTGGATGAATTCGATGCGCCCCTCGCGCAGCAGGGCGGCGGAGTTCATCGCCTTCTTGCCAGAGTCCGCATCGGCCGCGGTCACCATCCCGCAGATGACAGCGATTCCCTGCGTTTCGGCGGCGATCCTCTCGACGGTGGCGCGATTACGCGCAATAAACGAGGGCCTCTCGACGAGGTCGCGCGGCGGGTAACCGCAGACGGCGAGTTCCGGGAACAGAATCAGGCCAGCACCGGCGCTCCGCGCCTGAAGTGCAAACTGGATGATCTTGGCGGCGTTGCCAGAGAAATCCCCCACGGTGGGGTCGATCTGTCCCAGGGCAATCTTCACACTCATAGTTTAGAAGGTCGCGTGTAGAAGGTCGAGGCGCAGAAGACACCAGTACTGTGATCGAGTGACGAGTCATACGGTAGAGGGACGGGCGGGAACGCACGGCGCTCCACCAGATGAAACGCTCACGCCTTCACTCCAACGCGCGTGCAGGCGACGATGTCCAGTTGGGACCTGGGTCTGAGCCGGGGCCGGTCGGTGCGGGCGGCGCGGCCACCGGAGGCATGCTGGAAGGGTCGGCAGGACTAGACTCCGGCATATCTTCTCCGGGACGCCTCAACGTGGGCGCGTTCGCGGGGCGTTCTTCCTGCTTCTTGGCAACGGTTGGCGCACCCAGATCGACTTCCTTTTCGACGCGCACGATTTTCTGGCCATCCACCTTCATGGTTTCGACCCGCACCACTTCGTCGCCAACGAAGCGCACAAAATCCACGTCCTCGGGGGGCGTGCCGTAGATCCATTCTTCGTACTCAACTTCGTTGGCAGTCTCGCGCACTTTCTTTGGCGGACGCCCCTTGGCGTAGATCACCATGTCGTGATTCATTCCCACCAGCACGCGGTGATTCTTGATGGCCTCTCTGATCTGGGGAGAAACGGTTTCCAGGTAGGCCTCGAGCGCGGACTTGGCATCGAAATCAAACACCGGACGCAGTAACTGCTTCAACTCCGGCCCGGTTATCTCGGGAACATATTTGTCGAAGTAGAGATCCACGAAAGAGCCGCGGGCGTTGGCGGAGGGATCGGATGGCGCAATCGTCCCCGATGCGCTCCCTGAAATCTGAATGTGCTGGTACCACTTATGCTTGACGGGGCCGCCGTTGATCTCAAAGCGGATGTGGTCTTCCTTGATGATCACGTTGCTGATGCGGGCCCGGTCGCCGGGTTTGGCCGCCGGTCCCCAGAGCGCCATCAAATGTTGCAGTTCCAGGCCGCTGGGGGTTACGGTTCCGTTTCTGAGTTTCAGTCCAGTCTTCCCCATGGGAAAACTCGTGTGGATGTAGACCAGTTCTGCATTGAAGGCGTGGACAATTTCTTCGCGCGTCTCCTTGGAAATTCTTGGAGGCGGAGTATTCCCGGCGAGCGTGAGTGAGGAGAAGACCAGAAGGATCGCCAACAGCCGACAACAAACGGAGTAAACGTGGAAGGACGGCATGCAGCACCCCAGGGCCGACTGGCCTAATTATAGACCGGTACAGGAGCAGTTCTCAGTTCTCAGTTCTCAGTTCTCAGAAGCTATCTCATAAACGTTGCTCGTGAATAAACACTTGAATCACGGGCGAATTTGAAGCAAACCAAGGGCATGGCGGATCTCACCGACGTGCAGTGGGAACGGATCAGGCCCTTGGTGGAATTTGGACAACGGCGCCGTGCTGACAACCGGGGCAGACCCTGGCGGGAAGCACGGCAAGTGCTGAACGGCATGTTGTGGGTGTTGCGGACGGGTGCGCCCTGGCATGATCTGCCCGCGCGATACGGTCCGTACCAGACCTGCCACCGCCGTTTCCAGCAGTGGCAACGCTCGGGAGTGCTGGACGGCATTCTTTGGGGGTTGGCGGAAGACTTGTTGGCGCGGGGAAAGCTCGGTCTGGAGGAGACGTTTATTGACGCCTCCTTCATGGGGGCAAAAAAAGGGGCGATGGCGTGGGTCGAACGCTCGTCGGCAAAGGGAGCAAGCTCATGGCAATCGCAGACTGCCATGGTCTTCCTATCGCCCTCTGGGTTACGAGCGCTACGCCGCATGAGCAAAAGCTGGTCGCGGCCACGATCGAGCACCGCTTCGTGGCCGAGAAGCCGAAACGATTGATTGCGGATCGGGGGTATGACAGCGACGCGTTGGACGATCTTCTGGCCCAGCAGCACGGAATTGAGTTGATCGCACCTCATCGTCGTTATCGCACGCGAACGCACCGCCAGGACCGGCGAAAACTCCGGCGTTACAAACGCCGGTGGAAAATCGAGCGCTTGTTCGCATGGTTGAAAAACTTCCGCCGTCTGCTGGTGCGTTGGGAACGTCATAGCAGTAATTTTCTCGGCATGGTTCAACTTGCCTGCATGTTGATCCTGTTGAGACGTTTGTGAGACCACTTCTCAGTTCTCAGTTCTCAGTTCTGAGTTCTCAGTTCTCAGAAGCTATCTCATAAACGTTGCTCGTGAATAAACACTTGAATCACGGGCGAATTTGAAGCAAACCAAGGGCATGGCGGATCTCACCGACGTGCAGTGGGAACGGATCAGGCCCTTGGTGGAATTTGGACAACGGCGCCGTGCTGACAACCGGGGCAGACCCTGGCGGGAAGCACGGCAAGTGCTGAACGGCATGTTGTGGGTGTTGCGGACGGGTGCGCCCTGGCATGATCTGCCCGCGCGATACGGTCCGTACCAGACCTGCCACCGCCGTTTCCAGCAGTGGCAACGCTCGGGAGTGCTGGACGGCATTCTTTGGGGGTTGGCGGAAGACTTGTTGGCGCGGGGAAAGCTCGGTCTGGAGGAGACGTTTATTGACGCCTCCTTCATGGGGGCAAAAAAAGGGGCGATGGCGTGGGTCGAACGCTCGTCGGCAAAGGGAGCAAGCTCATGGCAATCGCAGACTGCCATGGTCTTCCTATCGCCCTCTGGGTTACGAGCGCTACGCCGCATGAGCAAAAGCTGGTCGCGGCCACGATCGAGCACCGCTTCGTGGCCGAGAAGCCGAAACGATTGATTGCGGATCGGGGGTATGACAGCGACGCGTTGGACGATCTTCTGGCCCAGCAGCACGGAATTGAGTTGATCGCACCTCATCGTCGTTATCGCACGCGAACGCACCGCCAGGACCGGCGAAAACTCCGGCGTTACAAACGCCGGTGGAAAATCGAGCGCTTGTTCGCATGGTTGAAAAACTTCCGCCGTCTGCTGGTGCGTTGGGAACGTCATAGCAGTAATTTTCTCGGCATGGTTCAACTTGCCTGCATGTTGATCCTGTTGAGACGTTTGTGAGACCACTTCTCAGTTCTCAGTTCTCAGTTCTCAGTTCTCAGTTCTCAGTTCTCAGTTCTCAGTTCTCAGTTCTCAGTTCTCAGTTCTCAGTTCTCAGAAGCTATCTCATAAACGTTGCTCGTGAATAAACACTTGAATCACGGGCGAATTTGAAGCAAACCAAGGGCATGGCGGATCTCACCGACGTGCAGTGGGAACGGATCAGGCCCTTGGTGGAATTTGGACAACGGCGCCGTGCTGACAACCGGGGCAGACCCTGGCGGGAAGCGCGGCAAGTGCTGAACGGCATGTTGTGGGTGTTGCGGACGGGTGCGCCCTGGCATGATCTGCCCGCGCGAGACGGTCCGTACCAGACCTGCCACCGCCGTTTCCAGCAGTGGCAACGCTCGGGAGTGCTGGACGGCATTCTTTGGGGGTTGGCGGAAGACTTGTTGGCGCGGGGAAAGCTCGGTCTGGAGGAGACGTTTATTGACGCCTCCTTCATGGGGGCAAAAAAAGGGGCGATGGCGTGGGTCGAACGCTCGTCGGCAAAGGGAGCAAGCTCATGGCAATCGCAGACTGCCATGGTCTTCCTATCGCCCTCTGGGTTACGAGCGCTACGCCGCATGAGCAAAAGCTGGTCGCGGCTACGATCGAGCACCGCTTCGTGGCCGAGAAGCCGAAACGATTGATTGCGGATCGGGGGTATGACAGCGACGCGTTGGACGATCTTCTGGCCCAGCAGCACGGAATTGAGTTGATCGCACCTCATCGTCGTTATCGCACGCGAACGCACCGCCAGGACCGGCGAAAACTCCGGCGTTACAAACGCCGGTGGAAAATCGAGCGCTTGTTCGCATGGTTGAAAAACTTCCGCCGTCTGCTGGTGCGTTGGGAACGTCATAGCAGTAATTTTCTCGGCATGGTTCAACTTGCCTGCATGTTGATCCTGTTGAGACGTTTGTGAGACCACTTCTCAGTTCTCAGTTCTCAGTTCTCAGTTCTCAGTTCTCAGTTCTCAGTTCTCAGTTCTCAGTTCTCAGTTCTCAGTTCTCAGTTCTCAGTTCTCAGTTCTCAGTCTCCGATCCTGGCGCTTTTCTTTGCGAACTGAGAACTGGGAACTGAGAACTCCGCGGTAACCGGCGGTGTGAGTACTTCCGTAACGGTGAGATGTACTTTAAGCACCTAAGGTCATCACTCGAAACCAACTTAGAATGGATACAGGACGGACCAGCTCATCCCCTGCGCTCGGGCCGACAGGATTGCCTTTTGCCGTTGAAGCTTTCTATTCCCGCGCGCATTCCGCTCCTTTACGTCATCCTTGGCGTGCTGTTGGCGATCAGCGTCCTCCCCATGTACTTCTACTCGGCGCAGATCGAGACCATGAACCGGGAGCGCCTCAAAACCAACGAAATGCTGCTGCAAAATACGGTCACGCGTTCGCTGGCCGACGACATTTCTCAGCACCAGGAAGCGCTGCATATGATGCTGGCCAATTTGTCGTCGTCGATTCAGGTAATGATGCTGGCCAATCCCAGCGGGAACGATCTTAGCACTGAGAAACTTCTGACGCCGGAACTGCGGGCCATGCTGGAGAATTTTGTTTCGTCGTCGAACGACATTGCCTATGCCACGCTGTTGAATGCCGATGCCAAGGGAGTTTCCGCCGGACGTATTGAGCCCGACGCCTTTCTGCAACGGGAATTGGAACGGGCCTATCAAGCCGCGCGCGAAGGACGCGGGTACAGCGGACAGCCGTTGATGGTAGGCGCCGGAAGATCCGCGCGCACTGTCATGTTGGTCAGTTCGCCGATCATGTATGACAAACGTTTTCTGGGGATGATTGGGTCGGTAGTAGATATGGACTACCTGCTCCGCCGCCTGCAGCAAGTCAGTCTGAGCGGATTGATGCCGTACGTGGTGGACAGCCGGGGAAGGCTGGTGGCGGCCGCGACGGCGCAATATGCTACCGGACAGGATATGAGCCACTTCGACATCGTCCGCAGTTTTGTGGATGAAGGCTCGAAAGCCCAGTTGGCAGCGACCCGCGAATTCACGATTGCCGACGGGAAAGACACAACCGAGATGCTGGGAACGTACAGTCCGGTGACTTCGCTGGATTGGGCGGTCGTGGTGCAGAAGCCGCGCGAAGATGCGTATCGCGGAATCTATGAGATGCAGCGTACGGGGCGCTTGCTGGCATGGCTGGCGGTGTTTGTGAGCGTGGGCCTGAGTATTTTCTCGGCGCGGCGGATCACCAGCCCGCTGCAAGTGCTGGCGCAGTCCAGCCGGGCCATTGCGCGCGGCGATTTCTCCCAGCGTGTGCACCTGAAAACGCGCACGGAGATCGGCGAACTGGCGGCGACGTTCAACACCATGTCGGACGAGCTGGAACAGTTCGTCGAAGACCTGAAGCGCGCCGCGGAGGAAAACAAGGCGCTGTTCATGGGGTCGATCCAGATGCTGGCCGGCGCGGTCGACGAAAAGGACCCCTATACGCGAGGCCATTCCGACCGGGTTACGAAATACTCGATGATGATCGCGCAAGACATGGGGCTCGCTCCGGAATTTCTGGAGATTCTGCGCGTCTCGGCGCAGTTGCACGATGTCGGCAAAATCGGCATCGAAGACCGCATCCTGAAAAAACCGGGCGCTTTGACTCCGGAAGAATTCGAGATCATGAAGACGCACACCACCAAGGGCGCGAACCTCCTGCGTCCGGTGCCGCAGTTGCGCGAGATGCTGCCCGGAATCGAACTGCACCATGAGGCGCTCAACGGGCGCGGCTATCCATACGGTCTAAAAGGCGACCAGATCCCGCTGCTGGCGCGCGTGATTGCGGTCGCAGACACCTTTGACGCTCTGACCACGAACCGTCCGTACCAGCGGGCCCAGGATCCGGTAGAAGCGATGCGCGTCATTCAGAACCTCTCGGGACAGCGCCTTGATCCCAGGGCCGTAGCCGCGCTGCTGGCGGTGTTTGAGCGGGGAGAAATTCGCATTCATAAACAACTGACGCAGATCATCCCGCTGGAATCGGCCCCGGTGCCGCTTCAATCCGTTGATCCTCTCACCATTGAAACCACGCGCACCTGAGGCAATTGGTAATTGGGTAATTTGATAATTGGACCCGAATTGACTTTGGGTTTGAAATTACCAAATTACAAATTACACAATTACAAAATCTCTTTCTCGTCGATTCTCCTATAATCATTCTCGGATACCTCATGATTCAAACCCTTTTTGGCAGTCTGGACGAGGAAAAGAAACCGAGTTTTATTGAGCGCATGAAGGAGGCCGTCTCGCGCACACGCGAGAACCTGGCCGAGCGCATCGAAGATGTCGTCTCCATCGGCAAGGAAATTGACCGCTCCACGCTGGACGATCTGGAAGCCACGCTGATTGGCGCCGACCTCGGCACCACGACGACCCATGAGGTTCTGGAGAAGCTGCGCGACAAAGCCGATCGCAAGCAGATCAAGGATGTGAATGAACTCAAACGGCTGCTGAAAGAGGAACTGCTGGCGATTCTGACGTCGTCCGGTGCACAGCCCGTGACCAAGGTGGACGGCACGCCGGAGGTGATCATCGTGGTGGGCGTGAACGGCACGGGCAAGACGACGACGATCGGAAAACTGGCGCAGGTGTTTCGCGCGCAAGGCAAGACCGTACTGCTGTGCGCGGCAGACACGTTTCGCGCGGCGGCGATCGAGCAACTCGAGATTTGGGGACAGCGCACGGGAACGGAAGTGATTAAGACGAAAGCCGGGGGTGATCCCTCCGCTGTGTTGTTCGACGCGCTGCAATCGGCGACCGCGCGCCAGACCGATTACGTGATCGTCGATACTGCCGGGCGGCTGCACACCAAGCAAAACCTGATGCTCGAACTGGAAAAGATGAAACGCACGGCGCAACGCATCGTGCCGGGCGCGCCGCACGAGACTTTGCTGGTGATGGATGCCACCACCGGACAGAATGGATTGCAACAGGCGCGGCAGTTCACACAATCGTCCGGAGTCACGGGAATTGTACTGACCAAGCTCGATGGCACGGCTAAAGGTGGAGTCGTGGTCGCAATTTCGCGGGAGTTGGGACTGCCGGTGCGGTTTGTGGGCGTCGGGGAAAAGGTAGGCGATCTGCTGCCGTTTGACGCAAAGGAATTTGTGGAGTCGCTGTTCACTTAGCAGCGCGTGGTGCAAGTACGATAGGTATCAGGGCACACCTTCCTTCAGGAGTGCCGAAAACGGTTTGGAATGAATCCGCCTTCAGGGGCTGAATCGACAGAAGACGCGAGGATCACAAGGAGGGCCGCCGATGCAACCGAAAACGTCCCAATCGCCTTCATACTGGCGCAGAGTGCTGGAACGGCTAAAATTGCTGTTTCGCCGGAAGCCAGAACCGGAAGATCCCTATGCCTATCGCACCGCTCCCGTGCGTCGTCCTCCGCAGGGAAAGAGTGGAGCTGCGGTGGCGGAACTGGATGAAGAATGAAGGAAGGGTCTGACGAACAACACATGCGGCGTGCGCTCGACCTGGCGCGAGCGGGCGTTGGGCTGGTGTCGCCGAACCCGGTTGTCGGCGCGGTTGTGGTGGACGCATCGGGCCGCGAAGTTGGCTCCGGCACGCACACCTATGACGGAATGAAGCACGCGGAGGTTCTCGCGCTCGAGCAAGCAGGCGATAAGGCGCGCGGCGGCGCTCTCTACCTGAATCTGGAGCCGTGCTCGCATCAGGGCCGGACCGGGCCGTGCGCCGATGCCGTCATCGCGGCCGGAATCAGCCGCGTGATCTGCTCCATGGAAGATCCGAATCCACGCGTGGCGGGTCAAGGATTCGCCAAGCTGCGCGCGGCAGGGATCAAAGTAGAGGCCGGCTTATACGAGGCGGAAGCCAAGAAGCTGAATGAAAGTTTTGCCAAGTACATCCGGCGTGGCAAGCCGCTGGTCACGCTGAAATCGGCGATGACCCTGGATGGGAAAATCGCCGACGCCACGAAGCCGGGCACGGAGCCGGGCTCGGCCGTGCCTGCGACGGAAGGCGCGCGCAGCGGATATCACTGGATCACGGGCGAGGCGGCGCGCACGCATGTGCAGCAACTGCGCCATCAGAGTGACGCGATCCTGGCTGGAGTCGGGACCGTGATGGCGGACGATCCGCTGCTGACTGATCGGAGCGGCCTGCCGCGGCGGCGCAAGCTGCTGCGCGTGATCCTGGATTCTTACTTGCGCATCCCACTGGCGTCGCGAGTGGTCCAAACCGCCGAAAACGATGTTCTGGTGTTGTGTTCCACTGCGGAGGAAGAAAGCAGGCAGGCGCTCGAGGCGAAGGGGATTCGCGTGCAGCAAATCTCGGCAACCGCGGACGGACGGCCCGACCTCGCGGCGATTGTCCAGAGCCTGGGAGAACTGGAAATTACCAGCCTGCTTATCGAAGGGGGAGCGCTGGTGAACGGGGCGGCCCTGGCGTCAGGCGAGGTGGACAAGGTCTTCCTCTACTACGCGCCGAAGATTCTTGGCGGGGGTGCGGTTCCATTCATAGCCGGTGAAGACTTGCGCGGGAGGCCACAGTGTGTGCAGCGGTACGAGTTGCACCGCTTCGGCGAAGACTTCGCGCTGGAAGGCTATCTCCGCGACCCGTACTCGGGCCAGGCATAGCTTCTTGTTGGACGCTGTCTATTTCTTGCCAAAAGAGACTGGAGTGTAGATCAAATGTTTACCGGAATTATCGAGGAAGTGGGGAAGGTCGTAAAGATCGAGCAGCGCGGTGAGAACCGCCGCATCACCATCGAGGCTGCGAATGCGCCGAAAGAATTGAGAACCGGCCACAGCATCGCGGTCAGCGGCGTTTGCCTGACGGCACTGGACATCAAACCAAAATCGTTCTGCGCCGACTTGGCTCCGGAAACGTGGGTGCGAACTTCGTTCTCGCGGATGCACGAGGGCGCGCTGGTGAACCTGGAGTTGCCGATGAAGGCCGACGGCCGCTTCGATGGCCACATCGTTCAGGGGCACGTGGATGGCGTGGGTAAGCTGATCGAGTTCGAGCGCATTGCGGATTCCGAGAACTGGTGGTTGCACATTGAGATCCCATCAGAGATCGAGAAGTACACGGTGTACAAGGGGTCGATCTCGATCGAAGGCATCAGCCTCACGGTCGCCAAGCTGGAACGGAACCGCTGCACCATCGCGATCATTCCGCACACGGTCGAGTTGACCAATCTCGGATCGCTGAAGCCGGGAGATCCGGTGAACCTGGAAGCCGACGTGATCGCGAAGTACGTCGAGAAGATGATGAAAGGCGAGCAAGCGCAGAGTTCGCTCACCGTGGAGGGGTTGGTGAGGCAGGGCTTCTAGACAAGCTTGTCTTGCAGTTTGACGAGCAGGCGTTTCTTTTGCCTCAACGGCATGTAACGCAAGCTAACAGAGCTCTGTGTCTAACTGCAAAGCCGACACCTCAATCTTGTAACGGTATCACGCCTAAAGTCACTTTATAATATGACAACTTAGCATCAACCTGCCAGCGCTCCAGCCAAGTCTCCCTCCGCACCGGGGGCAACTGCTGGCAAGTCCTTAGGAGGCTACGTCATGAATCGATCAACTTTGCGAACCACAACCCTTTTTCGTCACTCCGTGCTTTTTCTAGTCAGCCTGCTGTTTCTGACTAGCGATCTCTTCGCCCAGGATTTCAAGAAGCAGGTCATTTACCAGATCGTGACCGATCGTTTTTTTAACGGTGACAAGACCAACGACAACCCTCCTCAAAGCGCCGGGCTTTTCGATTCGACCCAAACCAACTGGCGCCTCTACTGGGGTGGAGATCTTGCCGGCATTCAGCAGAAACTAAGCTACTTGCAAGGACTCGGAGTGACCGCCATTTGGATCTCGCCCCCGGTCGACAATCTCAATCTCAACATTCCCGACGGCAGTGGCAATCCCACTGCCTCCTACCACGGGTACGGCGCAAGAGATTTCATGCGCATTGAGGAACATTTTGGTAGTGCCGCCAACGACTGGACGGCTTTTAATAATCTGATCAGCGCGGCTCACGCCGACGGCATCAAAGTCATCGTCGACTTCGCGCCGAACCACAGCAATCCCGATAATGCCGGCGAATACGGCTCTCTCTACAACAATGGCACGTTCGTCGCCGCATGCAACAACGATCCCAACGGGATTTTCCACCACAATCCCGACATTGCCAACTTTGACGATCGCTACCAGATCCAGTACTACACGCTCGAAGATTTGTGCGACCTCAACCAGGAGAATTCCACAGTAGACGCCTACCTGAAGGCGGCGGTTCAGCAGCTCCAGTCTCACGGTGTGGACGGCTTTCGCATCGACGCTGTAAAGCACGTCACCTGGGGCTGGGAATACAGCATGTCGAACGCGGCTTTCACTTACGGCCCGAGCTTCTTCTTCGGAGAGTGGTATCAGAATTGGGGCGACGCGCTTTATCACGACTCTTACAAGTTCGCGAACAAGAGCGGCATTTCAGTCCTCGATTTCAATGTCAATCAAGCCGTGCGCAACGTCTTCGCCAACAACAACAATTTCTCTGAACTCGATAACGTGGTGAATACGGAGAATTCCAACTTCACCTGGCAGAACGATCTGGTCACTTTTGTCGACAGCCACGACGTGCCCCGGCTGCTCAGCGTCAACGACAACACCAACCGCCTGATCGAGGCGCAGGCCTACGTGCTGGCTGGCCGCGGTATTCCCGTCGTCTACTACGGAGACGAGCAGTACCTTCACAACGACACCAGCGGCGGCGGCGATCCTTATAACCGCAATGCCATGGCCTCGTGGAGCAGTTCCGGCACGCTCTACCAGGCGATCAACAAACTTGCCGGGCTTCGCGGTGGCAGTAACGACGCTCTGGGTTACGGCTCTTACCAACAGCGATGGATTAACAATGACGTTTACATCTTCGAACGTCAGTTTTTCAATGATGTCGTCCTCGCCGCCATCAATAAGAACGACACCATCAGCTATCCCATTGCCGGCTTGAACACAGCGCTGCCGCCTGCAAACTATACCGACTATCTCGGTAACCTGATGGGCGGCCCCTCGATCACCGTCACTACTGGAACTGGCGGGAACAATCCGGTCTCAAATTTCACCCTGCCTGCTCATTCCGTTGCCGTCTGGCAATATACCAGCACCACGAGTACCCCGGAAGTCGGCTCTATTGGGCCAACGCTTGGCCAGCCCGGAGTCGTGGTGACCATTGCAGGAAAAGGTTTCGGCACGAGCACGGGGACGGTGCTGGTGGGCACTACGGCTGCCACCGTCAATAGCTGGTCGAGCACTTCCGTTACGTTCACGGTTCCGAACGTAGCCAACGGAGTCTATAACGTTACACTCAAGAACTCCTCTGGAATGGCGGCCAACACGATTCAGTTCACCGTCCTTACCGCCAAACTGATCCCCATAACGTTCACCGTCTACAACGCCACTCCCACAAATACCGGGGACTACATTTGCCTGACCGGCAGCACCATAGAGCTGGGAAATTGGGGGACTACCTGGGATACGGCGATTGGACCTATGCTTGATCCCAACTACCCGAATTGGTTCTTGAATGTGTCAGCCCCGGCTGGAACGCAGATCCAATTCAAGTTCATCAAGATCGCATCCAATGGAACTGTGACCTTGGAGAACGGCAACAATCACACCTACACCGTGCCCACCAGCGGTGTGGGATATGTCAATGTAAATTGGCAGTACTGACGTATAGGAACACGTGGTAGGGCAGTGGATAGAGAATACTGGGCGGAAATTGCTCGCCTGTCACTATCCACTGCCTTTACGGTTCCAGCTTTAACTCGTCCAGTTCCAGGAACTCCTGCACGATGGGCTCGGTGGATTTCTCCATCTCATTGTAAGGCCCAAAGAAGATGGCGCGGGCTTCGTACAGAAAGACGACGCGGTCGGCGAGCTTCTTGGCCAGGCGCATGTCGTGGGTGACGACGACCGAGGTCAGGTGCAGTTGCAGTTTGAGCCGGGCGATGAGATCTCCGAGCAGATTTCCCATCAGCGGATCGACCATGGTGGTGGGCTCGTCGTAGAGCACGCACTCCGGTTGGGCGGAGAGCGCTCGCGCGATGGCGACGGAACGTTTCATGCCGGTAGAAAGGTCGGAAGGCAACAGGTCGCGCATCTCCTTGACTCCGACCATTTCGAGAAGGCCATCGACCACCTGAAGAATTTGCTCTTCTGAAAGTTCCCTCTTTTCGCGCAAGGGGAAGGCGACGTTTTCGCCGACCGTTAAGGAATCGAAGAGGGCGCCGTTCTGGAACACCATCGTGACTTTCTTGCGGATTCCTTCGAGTTGGAGTTCGTTGTAATCGGTGATGTCCTGGCCGGCGACAATGACGCGGCCCGAATCCGGCTTGAGGAAGCCCATGATGTTCTGGAGCGCCACCGATTTCCCGACGCCGCTGCGTCCAAGAATGCAGACCATCTCGCCGGGCAACACATCGAAGCTGACGTTCTCCAGAACGACGCGATCTCCAAAGGCCTTGGAGACGTCCTTAAACTCGATGTAGGGAGACAGTGTGCCCGCAGCAGCCATGGCTATCAGCATGGCATGAGATGCCCGTGCGGCTCAAGCGCTAAGCATCCGGGCGCAGTGGGCTATGGAAAAGCATAAGGCTTACGCCGCGATACACGAAAGTAACCTATTCAGAACGGCCAAACCGTCGGAAGATGAGGGTGTCCGATTGGTGCAGGGGCGCTACTGGTCATCATGCCGCAGAGACTCATGGATGTTCTGATGCTGGGACGCTGTTCGCACGAGTTCTCCTGGCCGCGCCGCGCGGCGAATGGAGAGTACTACCAAGTCTGCCTGCTGTGCGCGACCGCTTACCAATACGACTGGAAGACCATGCGCCGCGGAGATCGGGTCGACGACCCGGCGGCGGATACCACGAGCCCCCGACGCCGCTCCGGTCAAAAGCAACCGACCTGGATGCCCCGGGCGCGGCGCCTGCGGTCGAAGATGCCGGTTCGATACCGCGGGAAAAATCTCCATACCTGGTACGAGGGCGTGATCCAGAACATCAGCCAGTCGGGCGTACTGTTTCACGGCCCGCAGCAACTGCCGGCGAATGCGCTGGTGGAACTGATCTTCGAGATGCCGGAAGAAATCTCCGGACAAAAGAACAGCAATGTACTTTGCCAGGGAAGGCTGATTCGCATCAAGGACGCGGTTGAAAATACCGCAGACGCTTACGGGCTGGCGGCCTCCATCCTCGACTACAAGTTTCTCCACAAGGACTGACCTGCGATCGGCCTGACGCGGGTGAACTACCCTCCGCAGGCGCTTGCCGCGCCAGCTTTTCTCCGATTTCCAGTTTGTGTTCGGGAACGCTGCCAGACACGCGGTTGCCGCGCGCCCTTGCTGCTGCTAAAGTTTGTCAGGATAGAGAAAGCTCTTGCCCGCCCGCGCCGGACACGGCCAAGTCCGCTGCCCCGGCAGCCTTTTACACAATGTCTGGAATTGGAGCCAATCCGAAGAGTTGGATCCCGCGGAATCAGCGTTCGGCGTTGGCGCACTACGGAGGAGCTGCGCTGGCGGTGTGGGTAGCGCTCAGCCTCGGGACTTTTTCCCCCGTGCTGCACCGCCATCTCTTTGTACTCTTGCTGGCGGCGGTGCTTTTCACCGCTCGTTTTCTCGGCTTTGGCCCCGCGGTCTTCTGCTCGCTGGTCTCGACCGCTTGCCTGGATTTCTTCGCCGTTCCGCCCTATTTCAACTTCAGAATCCACTCCGGCGCCGATCTGGAACGGCTGACGGTTTTCCTTGCCATTTCCGTGTTCGCCGGGAGCATGGCCCGGCAGAGAACATTGGCAGAATCGCGCGCGGATCGCACCACCCGCGAAATGGCGGCCATCGTGGAATACTCCGGTGACGCGATTTACAGCACCCATCCGGACGGCACCATCGCCAGCTGGAATCGCGCCGCGGAGCATCTCTATGGCTACACGGCCGATGAGGCAATCGGGTTGCCGGTCGCGCGACTGGCGCCGCCGGAACGCCACGACGAGGTGAAACGTAATCTTGAGGTACTCAATGGCGGCGGGCACGTGGCTCCCTTTCGGACCGAGCGCATGCGCAAGGACGGCACCCGCTGGCCGGTGCTGCTGTCGGTGTCGTCGCTTCGAAACGCGCGCGGCGAAATCGTCGGAGCCTCGGCCATCGCGCGCGATATGTCCGCCGAGAAACAATCCGAAGAAGTCATCCGCCGCAGCGAAAAGCTGGCCACCGCAGGAAGGCTCGCCGCTTCGATCGCGCACGAGATCAACAATCCGCTCGAGGCCGTCATCAACCTGCTTTACCTGGCACGCCATGACTCCAGCCACGCCGGGGAATATCTGACGCAGGCGGAGCAAGAGGTGGGCCGCGTGGCGCGGCTGGCACAACAGGCTTTGGGATTTGTCCGCGATGCCAGTTCTTTGGATGCGATGGATCCTGCCGCCATCATGGATGAGATTCTGCAGTTGTATTCGCGCAAACTGGAAGGCCGGCAGATTCGCGTAACGCGACGCTACCGCAGCAATTGCCTGATCAGCGGTTATTCGGGCGAGTTGCGGCAGTTGCTGGCCAATCTTCTGGTGAACGCGGTAGATGCGATGGCGGACGGAGGTTCTCTGCAAGTCCGCGTGGCAACGGGCCGCGACTGGTCCAGCGGCAGGGACGGGGTCCGCATCACGGTAGCTGACAACGGCACGGGGATTCTCCGCGACAATCTGCGCCAAATCTTCGAGCCTTTTTACACGACGAAGAAGGACACAGGGACCGGGCTCGGATTGTGGGTCTCGCGCGGCGTTGTCGAGAAGCACGGCGGATCGATTCGGGTGCGGAGCCGGGCCGACGGGCGCGCGACCGGAACGGTGTTTTTGATTTTCTTGCCCCAGGAGAACGAAATCAGCCGCGTGGCATGAGTGAGGTTTCCTCTTTGCCCACAATGACATGCAAGCGTCAGAGGTACAGTGACCTTCGTACTTAGAATGCCCCGCCATGGCGGCTTATAATCATCCAAACCCAAGTAGACTGGGCACTTAGCCAACGTGGAACTCTTTCTCAAAGCCGCGATCTTCGTTTATGGCCTGTGCTTTGGCAGCTTCCTGAACGTGTGTATTTACCGGTTGCCGCGTGGCAGGTCGGTCATAACGCCGCGCTCCGCGTGTCCGCACTGCGGAGACCCGATCCCGTTCCACCACAACCTGCCCGTACTGAGCTGGCTGGTTCTTCGGGGAAAGTGCCGCGCTTGCCAGCAGCCCATATCGCCACGCTACCTTGTGATCGAAGTACTCACGGGCTTGCTCTTTCTCGGCTGTTACGCCCATTTTGGTTTGACGCTGGCGGCGCTGAAGTGCGCGGTGCTTGGCTTCCTGCTGCTGGGGCTGGTGTTCACCGATGCGGAAACCAAGCTTCTTCCCGACGCGATGACTCTTCCCGGACTGGCTCTGGGAATTTTGTTCAGCCTGGTGGTTCCGGTAAACGATCTGGCTTCGCGAATCATGCCTGGTATGGTATCGCCCGCGATGAGAAGCGAGATTTCGTGGCGAATGTGGTCCCTCTCCGACTCGCTGCTGGGAGCGGCGGTTGGCGCCTCGTTCCTATACGGCGCGGCAGCCATTTATTTGAGAGCGCGAGGGGTCGAAGGGATGGGATTCGGCGACGTGAAGCTGATGGCGATGATCGGCGCGTTCCTCGGAACCAAGCTCACGGTCTTAACCATTTTTGCAGCGTCGCTGGCGGGCTCGCTTTTTGGACTGAGCACGGTTCTCGCGGTGTGGATAAAGCGCATTCGCCGCATTCAGGCGCGCGGCACTTCATCGGGCATTTCTTCGCCCATTTCTTCGACCGAAGCCCGGCGGCGCGCCTGGCGCTCAGCGCGCCTGGCTTTCCGCTATTTCGAGATGCCGTTTGGCGTGTTTCTCGGCGGCATGGCGCTTTTGTCGTTCCTGTTCGGGAACCGCCTGTTGCACTGGTATTGGAGGGCGCTGTGAGGCCGCTGATGAATCCGCTGGCGAATCCGATGGTGCTGCGCATGGGCCTGCTTCTCGTCGCCGCCCTCGCCGCTTTCGGGTTGGGCTTATTCGTGATTCGGCGCCTGCGGAAGAATCTCGTGTCGGAACCCGATTCGCTGAATTACGCTCCGTTGGCAGCGGAGGGATTGCCCGTGCACGCCTATCACGCCGTTATTCAGCAACTGAAGCAGCAAAAACATGAGCTCACCGCCCAGCAACTCTCGGAGCGCAGAAAGGCAAGGGCCTCCGACACGCTGAGCTCGACGATTCTTTCGAACCTTTCCTGCGGCGTTCTGTTTTTCAATACCACCGGTCTGGTGCGGCAAGCAAACACGGCGGCGCGCAAGCTCTTGGGATTCGCCTCGCCGGTGGGACTGCAGGCCGCCGACCTTTTTCGCACGGCGACGCTGCGCCCGCAGGACCGTGGTTCAGGTTCGGAGGCGAGCGTCGAGCAGGCTCTGGCTCCCGCTCTGGCGGGGAGGGCCGCGGTTCGAGGGCTGCTGCTAAACTACTTCGCGCGGGACGGAGAAAGCCATGTGCTCGAAGTGACGGCCTCTCCGGTTCTGGCCGAAGACGCGAGTCTCATGGGCACGACTCTCGTGCTCACCGACAAGACCGACATTGAGCGCATCCGGCACGATCAGAAGATACACGAGGAAGTTTCTTCGGAACTCGCGCTGGGACTGCGCAATTCCCTGACTACGATCGCGGGATACGCGCAGCAACTGGCGTGCAGCCGGGACCAGGAACTGGCGCGCCAGTTGGCCGACGGCATCGCTCACGAAGCGGCGCAATTGGACCGGACCATCGGCAGTTTCCTGGGAGGCGCCCGGGCTGCCACCACAAGTTCTTGATATTGGCGATTGCAGGCCGCGATCGGAATCGCGGCTTGCGAAAGGATGATCACATGAAGCACATAAAATGGATGGCAATTGGCACGCTGCTCCTGTTGGCGGTCAGCGGCGCGGCCGCTCAGTCACTAGGGGATTACGCGCGGGCGGCTCGCAAGAACAAACCCGAGCCGACTTCGGCAAGCCGCCACTACGATAACGACAATCTGCCCACCAACGAAACTCTGAGCGTGGTCGGACCGGCGCCAGCCGCCGATGCCAACGCTGGGCAAGCCCCCAAAGCGGCGCCGGTCGATCCCGGCGCGGCCGCTGCCGAACGCCAGAAGACGGCGGACGCGTGGAAGGAAAAGATCGACAAACAGAAGGAGAAGGTTGATTCGCTGACTCGCGATCTCGCGGTCGCAGAGACCGAATTTCAGGCACACGTGTACACTTCGATTGTCAACGGGAACAACGGGAAGCCCGATCCAGCTCCCGCGGACATGGCGCAGCACAAGAGCGACATCGACGCAAGGCAGAAAGCGCTGGAGGCCGCGCGGCAGGAACTCAACGAGGTACAGGAGCAGGCGCACAAGGCGGGGATTGCAGCGGAGGACAAAGACAAGGATAAGGAGAAGGATAACGACAAGGACCAGAACAAGGGCAAAGAGTAAGAGATCGCAAGTCGATCTGGTTCATTGTTCGGGACATCGGGATTTCCCAATCCGCTCCCAAGAAAGCCCGATCGGGAAACCACTATGAAAAAACTATTCGTCGCAATTCTAGCAGCGGGATTGATGGCCGCGTGCTCTTCGGAGCCGAGCAAGCCCTCAACCGCGGAGAAGCCCCAGCCGAAGGCTCCGGAGGCAATCACGGGAAGCAGCGCGTTCTACAAGTGCTACGCCTCGGCCCGCCTCTGGGTGCAGGACGCGCAACCGTATCGTGCGGAGTCGCAACCTACTGCGGACTCCAAGGGCCGCGACGGCAAGGCGGGAGAGTGGCGCGTCGGATTCGCCTCGCCGTCGCTGCACTCGACCAGGTTCTATACCTGGGCCAACGGCGATATTTCTCACGGCGTCGACGATACTTACAGCCCCACGAATTCCAGCACGCAGGTTTTCAACGTCCAGTTTCTCAAAGTGGATACGGATAAAGCTTTTGCAGTCGCCCAGCAGCACGGCGGAGACAAGCTGCTGGAGAAAGAGCCCGACACACCAGTTCTTTATGTGCTGGACTGGAACCGGCAGAAGAACGAACTCCTGTGGCACGTAATCTACGGAACGGATCGCGAAACCGCCAAGCTGCGGGTGGCCGTGAACGCATCCACCGGGGAGTTTTCGCGAGTGGAAGAATAACAAATCAAGCCGGGGTCGAAAGAACTCATTGCGCTTTCGCGAGCCGGTCCAGCGAAGCGTGCGCATCCTTGGCAAATGGGCCTTCCGGCAGAATCTTCAGGTACTGCTCGTAGTATTTCCTGGCTTCGGCTTTGTCTCCGAGTTTTTCCTGGCACACGGCGAGACGGAAGCTGGCAACGGCGTCGCCATCCTTGTAATAGAGAGCTTCCTTATAGCGATCGAGCGCGGCTTTGTAATTCTTGCGCTTGAAGTAGTAGTCGCCGACCTCGATGTCTTTCAGCGCCTTCAGCGGATTCCAGGGATGGAACTCCTGGATGCCGGAGTTGTCCGGGTTGTCGGGTACTTCGAGATCCTCGACGGCAGCCTTGCTGTAGGGATGGTTCTTGGCGTCGTCCTTGGGCGGACTGGTGTCGATTCTGGTGTCGTGGCTGGAGCTTTCCTCGGCCTCGCGACTGCGGTCGGCGGCTTGGTCCGAGGCAGCCTTGTCCGAAGAAGCCTTGTCGGATGCCGTCTTGTCTGACGAATCCTGGGCCAGCGAAACAGCCGTCAGCAGCGCCAGAAACACAATCAAAAATCGAATCCGCACGGCTCTATTGTATCGCTATGGAGGACATTCGAAGCTGGGCGCATCCAGTTATTTCGTCTCCGCACTCGCCAGTGTGGGCCAACTGGAGGGTAAGAATTCAGGAATTGGGGGGGTACCCCCCTCCCCCCCCTAAAATTAGTTAAGTCGATGATAGCAAAGTAGTTAGAGGCACAGTATTCAAAGGATTGGACTTAGCGTCGAAATCTTCTGTTTGGCGTGCACTTGCGGGGGTGGTGACCGGGGAGATATGTTGTCAAATAGCGGTGAAAAGTTCGCGGTTCAAAACGCGTTCGCCTCTGGAGACGGGCGCAGTTTTCGATGGTGCGCTGTCGAGATATCGTGGCACCGATTGGGATGCATGTCTGTGATGAGCGTACGAGAAAAATGTGATGAAAAAAGTTGGGAGGAACGCAGCGGCTCCTGGCAGTGTGGAATCCCAGCCCTTCGACTTCGCTCAGGGCAGGCTCTTGGCAAAGTGCGCGAGGGGGACGCACCTGACATGTCCTGCTGAGTACAGTGGGGGCTTGGTTAGCGCCCAAAAAATGGGCGCGACCCTTCGACAAGCTCAGGAGAGGATCTGGGGCGCCTTGCTGAACGAAAATTCCTCGTGGCTCGATCGTCGATTTCCGTGAGGGTAACGGCCTGTTAACGGCAGTTACTTCCGGTTTGCCGTCATCCGACAGTAATCCAACGGACGTGTGAGCATTCGCGATAATCGTTACCGCCATGCCGACTTGGCGTTACTAATCCGAGGTCATCAGTTGATGCCACAATATGCTGGCCGGAGGAAACATCACCATTTGAAATAGACGGCGGGAAGGTTAAGATTACAGCCACGAAGAAATGAGCCCCGCACTCCGCGCGATGAGCACAACAACAGATTGGTTGCAGGTAGTTCTGCTAGCCGTGAATGCGGCCCTGATTTATTTCTACCTTCGCGCAACGCAGCGCATAGCTCAGACAAATCAAGAACAAGTGAAAGCCAGTTTCGCGCAGTCGAAGGCCAGCCAGGAACAGCTAGAAGCACAGATCAGGCCAGCGATAGTGTTCCGCAAACCGGACTTGACCGCTGAGCGGAACGTCATGCAGATTCACAATGTGGGAAGTGGACCTGCCTTACATTTGATATTCGCGGTTCTTGGGCACAATCAGCAAGTCGATTGGGACAGGATTGAATCTGAGTTTGCGTCGCCATGGAGCCGAGAATTTGTTCCGCCGGGAGTTGCTGACGGCCCATTTTTTATACTACCCTCCAATGTCTTCGGGAACAGGTTAGCGGTCAGGTACGAGAGCCTGTCAGGCAAGAGGTACGCCTCCGTGGTCTTTATTGATGGAGCTGGCGACTCGGTACGAACTGAATTCCTCGGTCAGCCGTGAACACGTACTGCTTGAGTAGGTCGCTAAATTTCCATCTCGACCGTCGTCGGCACGCCCCGGCATCGCACGCTCCCGGTGGGGCGATTACGTTTCGGTCGACGGGCAATACAGAAGTTGGCTGCGTGTTCGGGATTCGTACATTCGTACCGACAAACGCCCTTGCGCCGTCCATCTTTAACCCACGACTCGGCCGGGATATTCCAGTTGCGATGCCGGCTTGCGGGGAGTAGTCTCCCCGAAGCCCGTTTCTGGATAGCTCTCCATCACCGGTGACGCGGAAGTCGCGCGACTGGCGCGAATCGGAGTCCGGAAGCGTCTGGGTCGACAACGCAATCGGATGGATTGATTGAGATCTACGGATGGTCTCGCAGGACGACTACGTTGCCTTTTCCGAAGATGCGCACCATGGCCAGGTGCTTGCCGTCGTGCGACCAAGCGAAAGAACCGATTCTCTGGGAGGTGCTGTTGGATAGGTGAAAATCCGTTAGCCGGCTGGGCGGACCGCCGGCGATGGGTTGCAGCCAAATATTCAGGACGCCACGCTCGCGCTTAAGGTATCCGATGGCTTTTCCGTCCGGCGTAAGCGCGAAGTATTCCGGGACACTATTCACCGAAATGCGTTTCGTCACCTGCCCGTTGTCGACCGACAAGAAAGCCAATTGCGTACTATCCGGCGTTGCTTCGGTCCCGGGCCTTCCCAGGTTGACTAGCAGTTGTTTGCCGTCCGCCGTGATGTCGAACTGGTTGTAGGGTCGCCGGTCAGCACTTACCAGTGTCTCCGGCTGTCCACCGGGCAGCGCGAGTTTGCGGATACTGTGGTCGTCAAACGTGTAGTACACCAGCAACTTTCCATCGGGCGTGCAGCGCATGTACTGGTCGCTCTTACCAAAGGTGAGCTGCCGAGGCGTGCCTTCGGGTAGATCGAGGGCGTAGATGTGGGTGTCCGCTGTATTGGATTGCGGGACCCCGGTGAATACGATCGAGCGCGGGCCGCAGGCTTCAGGATCGTAAGACAACAGGGTGTGGTCCAGAAGCAAAGGTGTCTTTTCACCTGACTTTAAGGAAAATGACACGAGCTCATGCTCTTGGTTGGCAAAGACAATCTGGTCATCGCTAATCCAATCGGCCCAGTACGCGTCACTCAGTGAAATCGCCTTCGTGCCATCGTCGATACGACCGGCGGGGTAAACTTCGAGCGCAATCTCATCGGGGACCACCACCGTGCCAATGTTCTTCCCATCCGCCGAGAGGCTGATTCCGGAGTAGGCATTCAGGTCGTTTGTAATGTGGTAAAACTTGCCGGCCGGATACGACACGTACGCGATTTGCCGCATACTCGAATCCATGTCGCGGTAGAGGACCAATAAACCCTGCCCGTCCGGCGTCCACAGGAGGAGCGTGGGCTCGAACTCCGGCTCAGGGAGCCGAGTAAAGTGCCTGGTCTTTCCCGCTGTCGGGTCGATGATCGCAATCCCGGAAAGGTCGTCGGGAAGTGCCTCGATGACAGCGATCTGTTTGCCGTCGGGAGACCACGCCGGGTTGGAATACACAATTCCCTTTCCGGAATAGATCGTCTTCTGATCGGAACCGTCCAGGTTGGCCGTAAAGAGCGATTGGGAATTTTCGGAAGGCCGGTTGCGAACGAACAGCAACCTGGCTGCGCTTGCCGTGAATGCAGGGGGCGAATCGATGTCGTGGACCACCAACCCGGGCTGACCGCCGAGCACCGGCACTCGATACAGGTCGGAGACCCGATTCAGCAGGTGAACGCGGTAGTAAACAAAATTTCCGTCCGGTGAGAACGTCACCTCCCGGAATGTGGAATCGCCGACCGGAACGATCTGTGTATTGCTATTGGTGGGCAGGTGGCTCATCCACAAACTGTCGCGGCCTTGGGCATCCCGGCGCAGCGTGGCCATATATTTTCCGTCGGGAGACAGCGCCGCCGACCAGTACTCGCCCGTGGCAGTCAGGCTGGTCATAGTCATGCTCTGGAATGGAACGGTTGCGGGACGATGCACCAATTCGTAAACGCCGAATCCTGCCGCGGCGAGAACAATTAGGCCGATCACGCTGGTGAGCACGAATCCGAAGCGATGCTGGCTTGCCGCCGCAACAATCTCTGAACCGGAAAACTTGCCGCTGCCCTTGGGCGGCGAGACTGTTACCGCCGCTGGCAGTTGGGCCGAAGGTGCCGGGTCCAGCGCAGATGCGACGCTTGGGCTCGAGACCGGGAGGCGCCCGGACTCGCGATCCCGCCTGAACCGTTTTAGGTCGGCGCGCAACTCGGAGGCGTGCTGATAACGGAGGTCAGGATCTTTCTCCAGGCATTTTGTGACGATCCGCTGCAACTCCTCGGGAAGACTTGAGTCCCGTTGCTGGAGAGGGATGGGGTTGCGGTTCAGGATCGCGTCGAAAGTAACTGCGCTGGTTTTGCCTGCAAAGGGCAACTGTCCGGTGGCCATTCTGTAAAGCACCGCTCCAAAGGAAAACAAGTCGGAGCGGGCGTCGAGCACCTCTCCGCGCGCTTGCTCTGGAGACATGTACGCGACGGTCCCCAGGGCTGTTCCCGGAGTGGTGAGAAGAGAGGGCAGGCTGGCAGTAGGCTCGGGAAATGTGCCCATGGCTGGGTCGTTGACGGGGCTCATCATTTTAGCCAGGCCAAAATCCAGCACCTTCGCTTGTCCGCCCCGGGTGATAAAGATATTTGCCGGTTTGAGATCGCGATGAACTATACCTTTGACGTGCGCTGCGTTCAGGGCTTCGGCAATCTGGATCGACCAATCCAGGAGTTTGTCCAGGGGTGCGGACCTTCCCAGGAGAGCGTCCTCAAGGGTTGAGCCTTCGAGCAACTCCATGGCGGTAAACCAGCGCCCATCTTCCTCACCGATTTCATAAACGGTGCAGATATTCGGGTGGTTCAACGCCGAGGCGGCGCGGGCTTCGCGCTGAAATCGGGCTAAAGAGTCTGGCTGGTGGGCGACTTCGTCCGGCAGAAACTTCAGGGCAGCGCGGCGTCCGAGAAGAATGTCTTCGGCTTCATAGACAACTCCCATACCGCCGCGGCCTAGCTCATGCAGCACGCGGTAGTGGGAGACAGTGCGGCCAATCAAACGGCAGTCCTTATCATCGGAAGCTACAGACAGAAGCAGATTAGCATAATGCAAATGGCGACGTGCCCGCAGAACGTCGGCTGCGCCCGGCCGCGACGGTGTTCTTCGACTCTGCTTTCGCCTTTTCTGGACCATACGGTCCGGAACGGGGGGTTGGGCTATTCCCCAGCGTCTTGATAAATAACGCGCAAGTCTAAGTTATTCCGGTCCCGAAGTCGGCTTGTGGGAGATTTCACCAGATCGGTACTGGGAAACGCCTTGTATTGACTGATCGGACAATTTTCAGGTGGTCAGCACACTGGAAACAGTGCGGTAGTTTACGAAACATCGCGATCACGCTCATGGATTCGGTCGCTGGCGAAAAGCCGACGGGCGGGGACGCCCGTCTCTCCACCGGTGAGGCACAAAAAAATCAGGCCGCCCACTCTTGGGACGGCCTGGTATGGCAAAGTCCTCCGGGGAGGAGGACAAACTTATGAAGACGGCGGATTCGCGCTCGCCGTCGGAGTCTGGTTCGTGGGCGCCTGCGCCGGGGTCGTTCCGGCTCCAGTATTGGTCATCAGCCGGATATCCACGCGACGGTTCTTGGCAGTGTGGAATCCCATCCCTTCGACTTCGCTCAGGGCAGGCTCTGGGGCAGCTTGCTGAACGACAATTCCTCGTGGTTCGATCATCAATGTCGATGAGCGTAACTGCCTGTTAACAGCAGGTGTGAGTTCCTGCGCCAGTGCGGCACCCGCAGCAGAACGATAAGGACGTGTGGAAAGGGCAGGCTCTTCATGAGTCAAACCCGCAAGATCATTACCTCGGTAGCCTTTATCAGGGCTGCGGCAGTCTGTCCCCGCTTTAGCTGCATTTCTCTGGCAGAGCGTGCCGTGATAATCGACGTGATTTGCTGACCGCCAATCGAAACTCTTACCTCGGCCATCAAACCGCTGATTTGCACGGACTCTATTCGACCCACAAGCTGATTCCGACCGCTCACGCGGCGGATTTCTTGTTTGCGTTGTTGCTCGGTCTTGCCGCGCGTGCGGAAAAGCAATCTGTCCACTTCGCTCTGTGGAATACGATGGTGTCCTCCTGCAGTCTGAGTGCTTCGAATCTTCTTCTTGTAAATCCACTGCTTGATCGTTGGGAAGCTGATCCCAAGTTGCAAGGCTGCATCTCGAAGCTTCAGCAGTCCCTCAATATTCCCTTCGGATTTGCCGTTCTTCTGCATCGGGAGCAATCGTAACGACAACGAAATTTGCGGTCAACTCCGTCGCAGCCGCGCAAGTTGGCCCCCAGACGGGCTCAGTGTGAAAAATACTATGTCGTACAGTTCTGGACATCAAAATCGTATCTCATGTACACTTCCGGTTCTGTCTCAAAACCTAGTGATCTTCGAGGTCGAAATGCGCAAGGCTTACCTGTTTTTCGCAGCAGTCGGTTTTTTGCTTTCGTCATCCTTGACCTTTGCTCAGGCGAGCCTTTCGGGCGTAGTGACGGACCAAACCGGCGCGGCCCTTCGCGGTGTCGCGGTGACGATCAAGAGCGTCGACACAGGCGAAACGCGCATCATCACGACCGACGGCGGAGGGCACTATCATGCGTCCGGCCTGGCTACGGGACTCTTCGAGATTCGTGCGGCAAAACGAGGGTTCGCCGAAACGCGCACGGGAACCAGCCTGGCGGCTGGCCAGGAGGCCGCGGTCGACATTAAGATGCAGCACGGCGCCGCCGAACCCTGCACGAGCCCCCACGAGTTCGCCACTACTGATTGCACGCTGACCTGGCACGGCATCACGGTCTACGGTGCGTATGACATCGGAGTCGGCTGGGTCAGCCACGGCCTGCCGGAAAACGGCTACAACTATGAAGGCGAATCTCTGGTAAACCGAAACGGCTATCAACATCGATTCGTCGTCGCACCCAACAACCTGCAGCAGACGGGTTTTGGCATCAGAGGCAAAGAAGAATTTCTGCCTGGCTGGTCGGTTGTGTTCAACGCTTCAACGGGCATCAATCCGCAGTCCGGCCTGCTCGCCAATGCCTCAAAGACTGACATCATCAACAATGGCCTTCCCAGGGCCAGCTATTCGATAGCCATCGACGGCGCGCGCGCGGGTCAACCCTTCAACGACGAATACTATGCCGGTGTATCGTCCACGCATTTCGGCACGCTGACTTTCGGTCGTCAGCGCTCTCTCGGTACCGATGCGATGCTTCTTTACGATCCCGCCGGGGGCGCCTATTCCTTTTCCTACATCGGGTATAACGGCACCATGGCCGGCGGCGGCGACACCGAAGACAGCCGCTGGGATGACGCCGTGAAGTATCGCATCGCCTATGGCCCGGTACATTTCGGCGCGATGTATAAATTCGCCGATGGTTCTGCCGGCTGCTACTCGGCCTCCGCAACCTGGAGTGCAACCAGCTGTACGCCGGAAGCGGCACACAACAACGCCTATGGATTCGACCTTGGCGGAGACATCGGCAAGTTCTCCGCCGACGCCGTCTTCCAACATTACAACCAGGCGATCAGTGTATTGAACCCCTTGCTGGGGCCTCAGAGTCTGTCGGCGCCATATCAGTCGACCACCGACAGCATCAATACAAACCCCATCAACGGGGGGCCCGGCATGGGGCCCAATCTGATCGACCCGAACGGTACCGTCTACGGTATCGTGACCGACAACAACGCAATTATGGTCGCGGTCAAATATAAGTTGGACCCGTTCAAGTTTTTTGCGGGCTACGAATACATCTGGCAGAATAACCCGTCGAACCCGTTGGGCGTTGGCGCTTCGGACCAGGGCGGTTATATCATGAGCGGGGTCGAAGACAACAATCTTGATTCTGAGAAATTGGTGAACATCTGGTGGACGGGTGTGAAGTACACCTACCGCAGCAAAACCGACTTCACTTTCTCCTGGTATCAGCAGCGGCAGAATGACTTCCGTCTTCCGCCGACTTGCTCGCCCTCAGCCGGTTTCCGCAGCTCCTGCGCGGGCACCCTCAACGAGGGGTCGCTCTATGCGGATCATCACTTCACCAAGCGTTTCGACGGTTTTGCCGGCATTGCGTATTCCTGGGTGAGCGGCGGTCTGGCCATCGCCATTCCTCATGGCCCCGGCGTCCCTTATAACTCGGACAACAACTTTGCGCCAACAGTTGGTGGTCGTTTCACCTTCTGATCGCTGCCGTGGCGGGCTCAGTCGAGAGCCCAATGGGGGTTGTGGTTTTGCTGGTTTTCCTGCTCGTGTTCGTTCTCTGGCGATCCGGTGCGCTTCTCTAGGACGACTGGTGATAAATCTCGGCTTCGCACTCTACTTCGCCATCCGTCTATCAGCGATCCAGCCGCTGGCGGAAGGCCGACGAGCGGGGACGCCCGTCTCTCTACAATCGAGACATAAAAAAAATCAGGCCGCCCACGCTTGGGACGGCCTGGTTTGGCAAAGTCCTCCGGGGAGGAGGACAAACTTATAACTCACAACGACGGCGGATTCGCGCTCGCCGTCGGAGTCTGGTTCGTGGGCGCCTGCGCCGGGGTCGTTCCGGCTCCAGTATTGGTCATCAGCCGGATATCCACGCGGCGGTTCTTGGCGCGGCCGATGGCGGTCTTATTCGTCTCGACCGGCTTATCCTTGCCCAGCCCGATCAGATATATCTTGTAGCCCGGGACGTTTTTCTCCGCCGCCAGGTACTGAATCACAGCATTGGCGCGGCGCTGGCTTAGATCGTAGTTGTATTCCGAGCTGCCCACGGAGTCGGTCGCGCCCTCGACCGTGATGATGTATCCCTTGGTAGTGGCCACGCTGGCGGCCAGCTGGTCGATGGCTTCCCTGGCTTCCTTCGTCAGATTGTCCTTGTTGAAGCCAAAATGCACCGCCGTCTCCACCACCGGGCGATAGTTATCGAGGTTGACGACCGCGTTGGTCAGAACATCAACACGCCGGGTAGCGCCGTTCGCCGACAGTTGGGCCTGGTCGGCTGCGCTTCCCGCAGCCAGCGCCTTCTGGTCGACCTCAGCGGCGCGCGCTTGCACGGCCTGGATTCCAGCCTGGGCGCGCTGATCGACGTCCTTGATGTCTTTCGAATTCTTCGCGGTCAGGTCGTCGAGTTCATTGGTCTTGTTGATCAGCGGCGTGGTCTGTTCACGCACGTAATTCTTGCTTGCACATCCGATCGATGCGGCCATTGTCGCCGCCAGCATTAGGGTCAATGTCAATGAGGTGCGATTCGTCATTTTTGAGGGCTCCCTGCCCAATTATTGCTCTGTTCTTGGATCTATTCAGATCCTGCTAAAAGTCTGTGAATTGGATCCGCTCCTGGCTAAAGCACGACGGATGCCATTTCGCGCTCGCAAAAGAAACTGCTAAATCATTTTATATCAATATCTTGGAGCCTTGCTTGGAAAACGCACGAACCCCGGCCCCAGGCAATCGCGATATGAACCGTAGAAATTTTATACTGTTTGGGTTTGGGCACCATTATAGGCTTGGGCAACTGATAGCACTAGTTGGTAGCCAGGTCCCTTCGGGCACGGCCTCACATTACCGGCGGAACACCGATCCCCATGGCCGCGAGAACGCGAATGAGTTCGCGGCGAACCACGGCCGCGGTTGCCAGCAGGAACTTCCTCCGGCCCGCATCCGCTTCGCTCAGGATTGGGTAGCGGTGATAGAAGGTACTGAAAAGCTGCGCCAGTTGGAAGGCGTGTTTGGCAAGATACGCAGGCTCGGTGGTCGCAATGCACTGGCTCACTATGGTTGAGGTTTTCGAGGCAGCCAGCCAGAGTTCCCAGATGTCGTTGCTGGATTCGCCAGTGAGGTACTTAGAGAAACCCTCTGTAGAGACGAGGCCTGCTTCGTCTCCGGTCGCACCGGCGTTGCTCGGGGACAGCGAGACGCGGCCAGCCGCGTCTCGACAGAAACTCTTCGGATCGAGTCCGCCCTTGCGGAAAATGTTCGAAGCGCGGACGACGGCATACTGCGCATACGGGCCCGTGTCGCCCTCGAAACTCAGGGCGTCTTTGAAGTCGAATGCAATCACGGAAGGCTTGGTGAACTTCAGCATGAAGTAGCGCAGCGCCCCGATGGCGATCTGCGTAGCAATGCCGGCACGCTCGGCTTCGCTCAACTCGGGATGACGGTCATCCACTTCTTTGCCAGCCGAGGCGATGAGCGCGTCCAGAAGATCGTCCGCCTTCACGCCGAAACCCTTGCGGCCGGAAACCTCGATCCACGGCCTCGCCTTGCCTTCTTCGCTCAGTTCATAGCCGAGTTCGGCGGCGCAACGCGGTGTGAGCGCGACCATTTCGTAGGAGAAGTGCGTGTAACGATCGGCGGCTTCGCCGTGGCCGAGTCCGCGCAGAGCTTCGATCACCGTGTTCTGCGCCTCCGACTGGCGCGCATCGATGACGTTGTAGATCTCGGCCACATCGCCGAAGTGGGGATGATCTTTCTCGCCGTCCGCGGTTGAAATCCAGCAGACTTTGAAATTGGCATTGGGATATCGATAAAATTTCCGATAGCCGAAATCGCGGCCGAGGAGCCCGAACTTCCACATGTGATAGGCGATGTCTTTGCCGACGTAGCCGACCGTGCCGTTGGAGCGGACGATAACTTTCTGGTCTTCCTCTTTGATCTCGATATTCTCTGCGCTCTCAGCGCTCTCTGCGGTTTCAGATTTTGACGTCCCCGCGCGCCGCATGATCCAGCAGCCCTTATTCTTGCCCTCAGCCTCGTAGGTAAGAACACCGGCTTCCTTCAGCTTGTTGAACGCAGCGTCCCAAAAATGCAGGTGCAGTATCTCGCTCTCGCGCGGCAGGAAGTCGTACTCAATGTCGAGCCGGTCCATGGTTTCGAGATGGCGCTTAAGCACGGCGGTCGATATCAAGTCCGCAATCGCCGCGGTCTCATTGTTCCCTTCCTCAATCGCGTGCAGCGTGGCACCGCGCGCCTGCAGGTTCGACTTGTCCTCTTCATACCACTGCGAGACGCGGGCATAGAGATCCCAGCATAGGTAATCGAATCGGGGCGCGGCGGCGAGCGCTTCGATCTGAGCGTGGGACTTCTGCTCGATATGCACGAATCCAACCACGACGTCGGCAACCTGTACTCCGGTGTTGTCGATGTAGTTCTGGACGTCCACTTCCCTTCCCGCAAAGCGCAACAGGCGGACGAAAGTATCGCCAAGAATGGCATTGCGCAGATGCCCAATATGCGCCGCCTTGTTGGGATTGATGCTCGAGTGCTCGACCAATACTTTGCCGGTGGGAACATCCGAATCTGGGGATTCATCGGCGGCGAGCGCCGTAGCCAGCTCGGCGCGGTTGACGCGGACGTTGATGTATCCGCCGCCAGCCACCTCGAATTTTTCAAAGCCCGGAATCGCGCCAACCCCGGCGACGATTTCTTCGGCAATCTTGCGCGGAGCCTTACGGAGTTTCTTCGCGAGTTCGAAAGCGATCGGCAGCGCGTACTCGCCAAATTCGATTTTCGGCGGCTGCTCGACGACGATGTTCCCGATTTCCAAGCCGTAAGTGCGACGCAGAAACTCGCGCAGATGCTCGACCAGTCGGCGTTCCAGATGTCTATACAAAGGATGCCCTCTAACTTATTGAAGAAAAAGTGATTCTAACAAACTTGCGCCGGACGGCGGGTTTGACGGAGGGAAGAGCGTTCCCTATGATGAAAGATCGGTCGTTGGTCGTCAGTCGTTAGTCGTTAGTCGTTAGCCGGCACACAAATCGGCGCAGTCTGCTAGATTCCAAACCGGCGCTGGCAGTGCTCGCCAACGACGAACGACCAGCGACTAACGACCAACGACGATTCTTCCATGCGCATCGCCTACCTCGACTGTTTTTCCGGCATCAGCGGCGACATGTTTCTAGGCGCGCTGGTGGATGCAGGAGTATCTCCAAAGCTTCTGGAAGAAACGGTCGCGGCGCTCGATATCGGCGCGCGGTTGGAGATTTCGCGGGTGATGCGGGGCGGAATTTCGGCGTCCAAAGTGAATGTGTGCGTCGATGGCGAAAGAGACCTGCCACGAGAGGTTTTCTGGGAGCAGCAAGGGCATGACCATGATCACGAACACCACGGCCAAGGTCATACGCATTCGCATGAACGTGGACACGATCACGGGCGCGGGCTGAACGAGATTCGCCAGATTATTGAGAAAGCGGCCATCAGCCGCGATGCGAAAAGCACCGCGATCAAGATCTTCGAGGCGCTGGGCCAGGCTGAAGCCGAGATTCACAGCACGTCCATTGAGCGCGTCCACTTTCACGAAGTCGGCGCCGTCGATGCCATGGTCGATATTGTCTGCGCGGCAGTGGGAGCGGAATCTCTCGCGGTCGAAGAATGGGTATGCTCGCCGCTGAACGTGGGAGGCGGAACCGTCAAATGCGCGCATGGAACGCTTCCCGTACCGGCGCCGGCGACGCTGAAGTTGCTGCGGGATGCGCCGGTGTATTCCTCGGGACCACAGGTCGAACTGGTGACGCCGACAGGCGCCGCGATTGTGAGGACGCTGAGCAGCCGGTTCGCGCCCTTTCCGGCGATGAAGATCGAGAAGGCGGGATACGGCGCGGGAACGCGAGATTTCCCCGAGCACCCGAACCTGCTGCGGTTAACGATTGGAGAAGCGGAGCCCACCCTTCCGCAAAGTGCGCGGGAGGATGGGGAACCCGACGGCGCGAGCGCATCGCCAAGCGCATCGCCAAGTACATCAAGTGAGAGGATCGCGGTGCTCGAAGCGAATCTCGATGACCTGAGCCCGCAGGTGCTGGCCTACGCCATGGAGCGATTGCTGGCCGAAGGAGCGCTGGATGTGTTCAGCGTCCCAGTACAAATGAAGAAGAGCCGCCCCGGCGCGCTGCTCACCGTGCTGGCAAAAATGGAAGATGCGAATCGCTTGACCAGGCTGATCTTTGCCGAGACCACAACCTTGGGCGTGCGCCGCCGCGAGGAACAGCGGCAGACGCTCTCGCGGCGGTGGGAAACGGTAGATACCTCGTGGGGCCCGGTGCGGATCAAGATCGCCAACATGAATGGCACAGTCTCGAACTACGCGCCCGAATACGAGGACTGCCGAACGCTGGCGGAAGCGCAACATGTACCGCTGAAGCAAGTGATGGAAGAAGCGGTGAGAGCTTACGCCGGTGGCAAGAAAGGCGGATGATTCGGGTTCCGAATTCACAATCGTCATTTAGGAGGATCCATGCCAGAGCTAAATTCGTTGCGCGACCTTTTGGAGCGCGTGCCGGGCCGCCTGCAAAGGCTTTCCGAGGACGCGGTCGCAAGCAGGCCAACACCGTCAAACTGGTCTCCGAAGGAAGAACTTGGGCATCTGCTCGATTCAGCCGCCAACAATCATCAACGGATCGTTCGCGGTCAGTTGGAAGATAATCCGGCCATGCCCGGCTACGAGCAGAATCGCTGGGTAGCTATCCATGCCTACCAGCGGCGCGACTGGGGAGAACTGGTCGAATTGTGGCAGGCGCTCAACCGGCAGTTGCTGGCCGCCGCCGAAGCGGTGCCCGACTCTGAGTGGTCAAGAATGCTGACCGTCGCCGGGTCTGAACCGCTGACCCTTCAGTTCGTATTCGACGACTACGTCGTGCACATGTTGCACCACTTACGGCACATCGGAATCGAAGTGGACGACATCACATCGAATGCAACCAACGCAGCTTAAGCGTCGCAGACCCAGATAAAGTTTTCTCTGGCAAGGCACAGGAATGAGCAAAAAGTTTTACATCACGACCCCCATCTACTACGTTAACGCGCATCCGCACATTGGGCACGCCTACACCACCATTGCCTGCGACACGGTCGCGCGGCGGCATCGCATGTTGGGCGATGACACCTGGTTTCTGACCGGCACCGACGAACACGGCCAAAAAATCGAGCGTGCAGCGCAGGCTGCGGGCAAGACACCGCAGCAGTTCACCGATGAAATTTCCGCGGAATTCCGCGCGCTCTGGGAACGCATGGGTTTGACGCCCGACGATTTCATTCGCACCACCTCTGTGCGCCACCAGCAGGGCGTGCAGGCCCTTTGGCGCAAGATCCGCGCGAACGGATTCATCTACAAGGGGACTTACACCGGTCAATACTGCGTTTCCGATGAGCTTTACGTGGATGCGGAGCCGGGCGCTCCTTGTCCCGATTGCGGCCGCCCGACGGAAACCGTCCACGAAGAGAACTACTACTTCAAGCTCTCGGCGTTCCAGGACCGGTTGGTCCGCCTTTACACCGAGCAGCCGGATTTCATCCGTCCCGAGACGCGGCGCAATGAAGTGCTCTCGTTCGTGCGCGGCGGCCTGCGCGATCTTTCCATCAGCCGCTCGACGTTCGCCTGGGGAATCCCCGTGCCGGACGATCCCAGGCACGTGGTCTATGTCTGGCTCGACGCGCTGGCCAACTACATCACGGCGCTCGGCTATGGCTCGAACGACACGAGCAAATTCGACAAGTATTGGCCCGCTGACGTGCACATGATCGGCAAAGAAATTGTGCGCTTCCATTGCGTCTACTGGCCGGCGTTCCTGCTCGCCGCCGGCTTGCCGTTGCCGAAGTGCATCATTGCTCACGGCTGGTTGCTGTTTGAAGAAAGCAAAATGTCGAAGTCGCGCGGAAACATCGTGCGCGCCGAAACCATTTTGGACGTGCTGGGCGCCGACGCCCTGCGCTACTTCCTGCTGCGCGAAGTCGTCTTTGGGCAGGATGGATCGTTCAGTTTCGATGCGCTGGTGCAGCGCTACAACTCCGATCTCGCGAATGGGCTCGGCAACCTCGCCAGCCGCACCCTGACCATGATCAACCGCTATTTCAAGGGAGAAGTACCGTACCCCTCGCACGCGCGCACCCCGGCGGATGCTGCAATTGCGGACGCGGCAAGAAGAGTTATCGCCGACTATGGCACACTGTTTGACCAGTTTCAATTCTCGCGCGCGCTCGAAGCCGCATGGACGCTGGTCAGCGCCGTAGACAAATACATCGTCGAAAACGAACCGTGGTCATTGGGCGAAAAACAGGACGAAGAGAGCCGCTCGCGTCTGGCCACGGTGCTCTACACCAGCGCCGAAGCTCTGCGGATTGTTACGGCTCTCGCGCATCCGGTGATGCCCGACGCCACCGCGAAGATTTGGGCGCAGATGGGGCTCGGAGACATCACGAAATTCGACCTGACCGGATTGCAGTGGGGACAGCTGCGTCTCGGCACAAAGTTGGGCGAGGTGCAAGCTGTGTTTCCGCGGGCGGACAAATCGGCAGTCGTGAGGATGCAAAAAATGGAAGAACAGAGCACAAGTGTGGGGACGGGCGCCTCGCCCGTCCAGCCGAGCGAAGCTCGGCAGCCGGCCGCAGCGTCGGCCAGTCCGAGTCCGTCTGCCAAGCCAGTGGCGGCGATTCCAGAGGGCAAGATCAGCATCGACGACTTCGCCAAAGTGGAATTGCGCGTGGCGCAGGTGAAGACTGCTGAGCGCGTCAAGGGCGCGGACAAATTGCTGCGCCTCGAAGTCGATCTCGGAACCGAAGTGCGCCAACTGGTGGCTGGCATTGCCGAGGCTTACGAGCCGGAAACGTTGATCGGACGCAAGGTCGTGATCGTGGCCAACCTCGCGCCCCGCAAACTGCGCGGCTTGGAATCGAACGGCATGATCGTCGCCGCCTCGCCCGAGGGCGGGAAGCCCGTGCTGGCAAGCTTTCTGGAAGACGTGCCCGTGGGCACACGGCTGAAATAGAAAGGTTTCAGAGTTTCAAGGTTTTGAGATCAGAAGCTGGAAGAGACTTCCCGTAGTCACATCTGGCAACTGGCCGCTGGCAACTGGCAACTGACCTGATGTTCATCGACTCCCACGCCCATCTCGAAGGCAAGCGTTACGACAGCGATCGCGACGAAGTGTTGGCGCGTGCGAAACAGAATGGGATCGAAGCCTATCTCGCGATCGGCAACGGCGACGGGCCCGACACCGCCGACTGCGGGATTCGGCTGGCGGACAAATACGACGGGAAACCGGAGTATCCGCGAATCTGGGCGAGCGTTGGAATTCATCCTCATGAAGCCAACCTTGCGAACGAAGCCGCCGATTCCCAAATGCTCGAATGGGCGCGGCATCCCAAGGTAATTGCCTGGGGAGAAATCGGCCTCGACTATTTTTACGACCACTCACCCCGAGAAACGCAGAAGACGGTTTTTGTGAACCAGATGGAGCTGGCGCGAACGGCGAAGTTGCCCATCATCATTCATTGCCGTCCGTCCGACAACAGCGAGAACGCATGGGACGACTGCCTGAGGATGATCGCCGGACACTGGACTTGCAGCGGACTCGGCGGCATTCTGCACTGCTTCACCGGAAGCGTTGAGCATGCGCGGCGCGCGCTGGATCTGGGTTTCATGATTTCTTTTGCCGGCAACATCACCTTTCCCAAGGCGCAGCCGATTCGCGACGCGGCTCAAATCGTCCCGCTCGATCGCATGCTGATCGAAACCGACTCGCCTTACCTGGCGCCGATTCCGCATCGCGGCCAGCGCAACGAACCGGCGTTTGTGCGCGAGGTGGCCCGCCAGATCGGCGAACTGCGCGGCTTGCCCGCGGAAGAGGTCGGCTCACGAACCGCACAGAACTTCTACAAATTCTTTGGACTCGCGCCGGAAACAAACCCGGAAGCAAACGCATAGGTCGTGGGTCAGTTTGCGAAATCTTAACCACAAAGGGCACGAAGTCCCACGAAGGAACCCCAAAGCTAAAGATCTTCGTGACACTCGTGTCCTTCGTGGTTCATTGGTTTTTTCTTTTCTATTTTGAAACTGACTCACTGCCAACCCATAACGAGCCTTCGCAGATAATGCCTCTTCTGTTACCCTCAGAAGTGGACGCTCGGGGTGTGCGATCCGTGAAAAGAGGTCTCAGGTCTTAGGTGTCAAGTCTCAGGAAGGCCGGTCTCTGCTTTGCCTGACACCTGTGACCTGGATTTATCCGATTCTCGACAGAGACATTCCATGCCCGATAACAGTTTCGATATCGTCAGCAAGATCGATCTTGCGGAAGTTTCCAACGCCATCCAGCAGGCGATGAAGGAAGTCAGCACTCGCTTCGATCTGAAGGACTCGAAGTCCCAGATCGCGATGGAGGGCACCGACGCGATCATGCTTCACTCCGCCGATGAATTCAAGATGAAAGCGGTGAACAACGTCTTCCAGCAAAAGCTGGTCAAACGCGGCGTACCGCTGAAAGGATTGACCTACGGTGCGCTGGAGCCGGCCGCCGGAGCCACGGTGAAACAGAAGATCTCTATTCAGCAAGGGATCCCGATCGAAAAGGCGCGGGAGATCGTCAAGCTGATCAAGAATTCGAAGAAAAAAGCGCAGTCCTCCATTCAGGGCGATATAGTGCGGGTCAGCAGCAAGGACCGCGATACGCTGCAGGAAATAATCGCGATGGTCAAGCAGAAGGACTTCGGCATCGATCTGCAGTTCACGAATTACCGGAGCAACTAAGAACATTGAGCACAACGACGCCCATCAACGGGAAAGAAATCTTCGATCTTCTGCGCGACGACATTGTCGCCATCGAAGAACAGTTCGGACGCGACGCGGTCTCGAATGTCGCAGCGATCACGGAGATTGGCGAGTACCTGCGCGCCGGCGGGGGAAAGCGAATCCGTCCGGCGCTGTTGCTGCTCTCCGCCAAGCTCATGGGCTACCAGGGCGATGGCGCGGTAAAGCTCGCTTCGGTGGTCGAGATCATCCACACGGCGACGCTCGTCCACGACGACATCATTGACGAGGCCCAGGTCCGCCGCGGCCGTCCCGCCGCCAACACGCAGTGGGGCAACTCGATGTGCGTGCTGGCCGGCGATTGGCTCTACATGCAGGCGTTTAAGATCGCGGTGCAGGAGCGCAATTTTCGCATTGTGGACGTGCTGATCGAAGTGACGCAGCAGATGGTCGAAGGCGAACTGCTGCAGATGGAGAAGCTCGGCAAGCCGATTTCGCTGCCCGAGCACCTCGATCTGATCTATCGCAAGACGGCCTGCCTGTTCTCGGTGTGCATGAGGGTCGGCGGCATCCTGGGCGGCGCCACCGCGGCACAGGAGAAACGCCTTGGCGAGTACGGACGCGATCTTGGCATGGCCTTCCAAGTCGTGGACGACGTGCTCGACCTCACGGCTTCAGAAAGCGTACTGGGCAAGCCCGTGGCCAGCGACCTGCGGGAAGGCAAAGCCACCATGTCCGTCATTCATGCGCTGGAGCGCTGCACCGCCGCCGAGCGCCGCCAAATCGAAACCATCCTGCGCGACCGCGCGTTCAATGGCGTCACTCACGCCGAGATCCTGACCATCCTGCAGCGTTATGGTTCCCTCGAATACGCCTCCAAAGAGGCCGCCCGGTACGCCGAATCGGCGCGTAACGCCATCAGCGCGTTTCCCGACTCAGAGTTCAAACGGGCGCTGCTCTGGGCCCCGGAGTTCGTAGTGGCGCGAGAGAAATAGACTTGGCAGGAGCCGCTGCTAGCCCTTCACCGCAATCCCAAGCATCTCGAAACGCGCCTTCCTCAACAGCGGACCCGAGCCCACGAACGCGCGCGCGGGAAACTCTTGCGAGAACAACTTCACATAGGCGGCGTTGAACCGATCCCACAACGAAACATCCGGAGAATAGACCTGCACCCATACCAGGTCGTCCATGGACATGCCGGCTTGGCGGAGAATGGCTTGGAAGCTGTCGAACAATAAATCAATCTCAGCATCAATACTTTCTGGCGCCTCGCCCGTCGAGAGGTCGATGCCAATCCGTCCGGAAATGTACAGCGTATCGCCCACCAGCACGGCGTCGCTGAAGGGCAGACCTGCAAGACGATTCTCAAGATTGATATAGCGGCGGCTTTTTGCTGACAAGCGTTCCTCCTGAACTTATGGCACCTGAAGTCGTACCACTGTAGCAGGTGTTCTTTCCGCCAGAGTCAGCCGGAGTGGCGTCGTAACGGCCTTGCTATACTAAACGAACCTGTTTTCCACCATGAACGACCTGCTCTCATTGATTTCGCGCCACGGCTACTTGTTCTTAGCCATAGTGTGCCTCGCGGAAGCGCTTGGTCTTCCGCTGCCCGCCGCGCTCGCCATCCTGACCGCGGGCGCGGTCTCTGCTTATGGAGGTGTGCACTTCTATCTCGTGTTCGGCATCGCCCTGGTAACCATGATCAGCGGCGATGTCATTCTCTATTTCATGGGCCGGGTCAGCGGATGGGCGTTGTTGGGCTTTCTGTGCCGACTTTCGGCGAATCCAGAGACTTGCATTCTGCGATCGGCAGAATATTTTTACCGGCGCGGCAAGCAGACTCTGCTTTTTGCCAAGTTCATCCCCGGCATCAACACCATGTCTCCGCCACTCGCCGGAAGCATGAAAATGCGGCTGCGAGATTTTCTGCAATTCGACGCCCTCGGCGCGGCCTTATACGTAGGCGCCTATTCCTTCGCAGGATATCTCTTCAGCGACGCTCTGCGCGCCATCACCCGCGGACTGCGCAACGCCGGCTTTGCCGCCGAGGTCGTCTTCGCCATCGGACTCGCCGCCTATGTCGTCTATCGCATCTGGGTTTACCGCAAGTATCGTTTGCTCGACGTGATTCCACGCATACGGGCCGAGGAGCTCGCAAAAAGACTGGCGTCCGATGCGGCTCAGAACATGCTCATCGCCGATGTCCGCAGCCACGGCTACTACGATGCCGACTCCGAACGCATTGCCGGATCGATCCGCATTGAACCCAACAACCTCGTTGAGGAAGTCAAGAACCTGCCCAAGGATCGAGAGATTTATCTCTACTGCACTTGACTGCGCGAAGCCACAAGCGCCCGGGTGGCGCACCAATTACAGCAACTCGGATTCAAGGTATTCGTCATCGCCGGCGGCCTGCGCGCCTGGCGCAAGGCCGGACACGCGGTGGAACGAGTTCCCCACGACGACGTGTTCAAGCTTCCGACCTTCAGCTAAAGCCTCTGCCAAACACATCCGTGACCTGCGTTCTGTGACCCGCGTCCTTGGCAGAGTCGCAGCAGTTTGTTATCGTGCCCATATGGCCCGGACTCCAAGTTTTTGCGGAGTAATTCTTGCGGCGGGTGACTCCTCACGCATGGGGCGCGACAAGGCGCTGCTGCCGTGGCCTCCGTCGTCGGTGGACGACACGTTCCTCTCCGCTGCCATCCGCCTCTTCTTTTCGCACGTCGATGTCGTGCTCGTCGTAGTCGGCAACAATGAAGCCGCCCTCGCTCCCATCGTATATGCCAATGGAGCGTCGCTGGTGGTGAATCCCGATCCGGCGCGCGGGCAGTTCAGTTCCTTGCAAGCCGGCCTGCAGGAGGTCCTCAACCGCGGCCGCGATGCCGCCATGGTCACGCTCGTGGACCGGCCGCCAGTCCGTATGGAAACGGTTGAGACGCTCGAACTGGCCTTCGAGCGCGCCGCGACCCACAGGAAATGGGCGGTCATCCCCGAATACCAGGGAGAACACGGGCATCCAATTCTGGTCGGCCGCGAGATGATGGAAGCGTTCCTGAGGGCTCCGGAAACATCAAGCGCGCGCGAGGTCGAGCACGCGCATCAGAGTGAGATCCAGTACGTTCCCGTGGACGACCCGCTGGTTGCGGTCAACGTGGATACGCCGGAGCAGTATGCTTCATTGCCGCCGCCGCATCCGCCATCGAGTTAATTCCCGCCAAGGCCCTATATTTCATGACGCGTCTCACACCTCCTCAAACCGAATTCGTCGAAAGTGTACTTCGCCTCAGACCGCTCGTCGCCACGTTTGACTGTGACGGCACGCTCTGGTCCGGGGACGCCGGGGAAGGATTTTTCTCCTGGGAGCTGGAACAAAGGCTCGTGCCGGAACCGCTGCTGTCGGAAGAGATCGTGCGCTGGGCCCGTTCGCGGTACGCCGACTACAAAGCGGGAGTGGTCGACGAAGATACCATGTGCGGAGAAATGGTCACCATGCACTGCGGACTGCGGGAAGAAGTCGTGCAGCAGGCGTGCGACGCGTATTTTGCCCAGGGAATCGCCCCCAATATTTTCCCGGAGATGCGTCAATTGGTCGAGCGCCTGCGCCAATCCGTATGCAACGTCTGGGCCGTTTCTTCTTCGTGCCAGTGGATCATCCGCTCCGCCATGCGCTACTTCGGCATCCCGCAAAATCGCATCCTGGCCGCCGAAGCAGCGGTCGAGAATGGCATAATCACCGACCGGCTCATTCGAGTTCCCAGCGGGCCCGGCAAGGTGGAGGCGATTCGCTCCGTGCTCAAGTCGTCTCCCGACCCCAGGCCCGATTGCGCATTTGGCAACGCGATCTGGGATCGCGAGATGCTCGCCATGTCCAAGCACGCATTCGCAACCAATCCAAATCCGGATCTGAAAAAGGTCGCGATTGCCAACGGCTGGACAATTTATCAGCCGGATATGAATCGCTCGGGACGTAGCCCATCCGCGTTGTCGTCCTGAGCGAAGCCGGGGGAATTTACGCCTGCAGCGTGCGCGCAATATCCCACGATAGCCGGTGTAGATCCTTCTCCATTTCGGAATGTTCGCGACGCGTGTTCACCGCCACAGCCCAAGCCAATCCATCGCGACGATGCACAAGAAAGCTGGCGGCGCCGGCTAACAATAGCAGGCATTAAGGAGCACAAAAGTGGATCACGCTTCCGGAGTTGTTCGCTACAATTGAGCATCTCAACGGATGCCCGCACGTCCTCCGGCCGGGCGCCCGGGCGAAAGTCGAATCGGATTCGAAGGGCAACAGAGGTAAAGGTGATGAAAATAGGTTTCATCGGTACCGGCGGTACAGGCAAGACTTCGACGATTAAGCAACTGGGCGACCTCGGACTGCCGCTCCTGGAGTCTGTTTCCCGCGCGGTTTTCAAAGAGTGGGGATGGAAGGAAGAGGACCAGCGAAAGGCGACCCCGGAACTCGTCTGGAAATTTCAGAAGACCATCTTCGATCGAAAGCTGATTCAGGAGGAGGGCTTGGAGAACTTCCTCAGCGACCGGACGTTACTCGATCACCTCACTTACTGCTTTCTCCGGGCGGGCCGTGGCGTTGCCGAACAGGCGGCGAGAGAAATGCTTGCCCTGACGAAGACTAACCTAACGACCTATGACTTTTTGTTCTTCTTCCCGAACGGGCTCTTTGACCCGGGGGACGACGGTATGCGGGAACAAGACTATGTCTACGGGGTGCTCGCCGATGCGACAATGCGAGGATTGTTGAATCGGTTTGGGCAAAGCTATTTGACGGTTCCGATGGGCACGGTGGAGGAGCGAGCTGACTTCATCAGAAACTGCGTGAAGCTCGATACTAAGGATCGACGATGATGGAGTGATTGTGCTGTCAGCCGGCCGCGAATGTTAGCTGTCGCTGTCTGCAAGGAGATCAGGAAATGAGCATTAGTAGCGAGCGCCCCGATCGTGACACTTATTACATGGGAATAGCGATGGCGGTGCGGCGTCGCGCAGATTGCAGGGGCCAGAAAGTCGGAGCAATCGTCGTAGTCGACAATCGCATCGTCTCGACGGGGTACAACGGTACGCCGACGAAAATGCGGAACTGTTCCGATGGCGGCTGCTATCGTTGCGCAAATCGGGATAAGAAGTACGAGTCGGGCACTGCCTACGATATTTGCATCTGTGTTCATGGAGAGCAAAATGCAATCCTCGCCGCTGCGAAATTCGGGATCAGCGTGCAGGGTGGGACTGTGTACTCGACGACTCAACCCTGCTTTGGTTGCCTCAAGGAAATGCTACAGGCTGGCATCGTATCGGTGAAGTACATACACGCTTGGAGCGGGATGCGCGGCCAGGATCAGGCAATGCAGTATAAGACGCTAGTGGACGCGTTCCCCAATGGCGTGCATCAATTGGACGTGTCCGATCCCGACGCCGAATGGGCCAAAGCTGCGCCAGCGAGTGCCATTGTGGCCGACCCCCACGGGATAGAATCGGCGTAGCTAAGTTCCGGGCCACTGGCGCCGGGACATGCCTCTTTTCAGCGCCACGATGGACGGCTACACGCGCGGACTTAACAACGAATATTGGCCTGCGCTCTATTTTGCCGACGCAAAGGGGAAAATCCGGCACAGCCAATTTGGAGAAGGCGCCTACGAGCAGTCAGAAGCGATTCGCAGACAAAGGCATTTCGATATTCCCCGTGCCGCTGGAGGCGTATAGTGGCGCGGGCATCATCCTGGTGGGTTCTACCCGGGTGGACTTGCCCGGGCAGATCGAGAGTCTTCTTCTTAGCGTGGCGGCGAATCAGGCATTGATCGGACTGAAGGAGGCCCAACTCCTCAACGAGCAGCGACAAACCGCCAATCAACTCCAGAGACAAGTCGCGGAACGGACTGAAGGGCTCGCTGCAACCAATGAGAAGCTAAAGAAGAGCGAAGCCGCGTTGCAGAAGGCCTTGGATGGAATCCAAGAATCAGAAGCTAAACTGCGCCAAGTAATCGATGCGATCCCCACACTCGCATGGTGCAATCTCCCCGAGGGCTCCAACGAGTTCCTTAATAAAAGTTGGCACGAGTACACCGGTCTCTCCCCAGAAGAGTCGCATGGTTGGGGCTGGCGAGTTGCGTTCCACCCGGACGACCTGCCGCCATTAATGGAAAAGTGGCGGACGATGTTGGTTTCAGGAGAATAAGACGAAATCGAGGCGCGTCTTCGCCGCCACGATGGTGTTTATCGGTGGTTTCTCATTCGCGCTCAGCCGCTCCGCGACGACTCTGGCAAGATCGTCGGGTGGTACGGTACAAGCACCGATATCGAAGATCGCAAGCAGGCAGAGGATGCGCGGCGAGCAAGCGAGCGTAATCTCGCGGCCATCATTAATACGATTCCAACTCTGGCCTGGTCGGCAGGCCCCGACGGCTCCGCCGACTTCCTCAATCGACGCTGGCTCGACTATACCGGTCTGTCAGAAGAACAGGCACTCGGCTGGGGTTGGGGAGCCGCGATTCATCCCGACGACGTTAACGGTCTAGTGGAGTTTTGGCAGTCGGCTCTAGCTTCTGGCGTGCCTGTGGAGGTCGAAGCACGCATGCGTCGCTTCGACGGCGCATATCGCTGGTTCCTGTTTCGCGCCAATCCCTTGCGAGACGACTCCGGAAAGATCTTAAAGTGGTACGGAACGAATGTAGACATCGAAGATCGCAAGCGGGTGGAAGAGGGACTACGCGCCAGCGAACTCTCCTGGCGACAGATCGTTGACAACGTTCCTGGGCTTGTCGCGACGATGGGCGCAACGGGCGAAGTGGAATTTCTGAACCGCCAGACTCTCGAATACTTCGGGAGAACAAGTGAAGATTTGAAAAACTGGGCCTTGATCGGCGCGGTTCATCCTGATGATCTTCCGAGCGTCATCGAGGCACGTAAAAAATTGATCGAAACAGGTCAGATCTACGAGGTTGAGCACCGTTGTCGACGCGCGGATGGGGTTTACCGCTGGTTCCAGGTTCGCGGGCTTCCTGTGCGAGATCCAGAAGGCAAAATAACCGCATGGTACCTGCTTCTTACAGACATCGATGATCGGAAGAAGGCTGAAGAGGTTCTGCAGTCGAGCGAGCGCAATTTGAGTCTGACAATCAACACTATTCCAACCTTTATACAAGTGTCGCGACCGGATGGGAGCATACTATCGGTCAATCAAACGGTCCTCGATTACCACGGTGTCACGCTACAGGATGTCCAGAGAGACGACTTTCGCGATCGCTTTTACCACCCGGACGATGTGAAAAGACTGCGCGAGGAACGCAAGGAGGCGCTCAAACGACCCGTAGAGTTCGAATATGAGCAACGCGCAATGGGCAAGGACGGCAAATATCGCTGGTTCTTGATTCGCTACAATCCTTTGCTCGATGAGCAGGGAAGGATCGAGAGATGGTATGCGACTGCGTTCGATATCGAGGACCGAAAACGGGCGGAAGCGCAGGTCGAGCAGGCCTATCTTCGACTCGCCGAAGCCCAGCAGCTGAGCAAAACGGGCAGCTTCATCACCGATTTGCTGGCAGACGACCACAATTGGTCCGAGGAGACCTTCCGCATTTTCGAATTCGATCCCGCAACCAAGGTCACGGTACGGATGATTCGGGATATTGTCCACCGGGATGATCTGCCGACGTTCGACGCTGTAATCGCGCGCGGCATGACGGGTACCGATGTCGATTTTGTATTCCGGATCGTCACCGCTCGAGGGGCAATAAAACACATACGCGGCATGGCTCGTGTCATGGTACAAGTCTCGGGTCACCCGCTGTTCATCGGTGCTCTGCAAGACGTAACGGAAAGCAAGATTGTCGAGGAAGCTCTGGACAAGGCCCGCTCTGAGCTTGCCCACGTGGCGCGCATCACCACTCTGAATGCATTAACCGCCTCAATCGCCCACGAGATCAACCAGCCGCTGGCGAGCCTCATCACGAACGCTAGTATTTGCCTTCGGAGGTTGAATGCCGATCCTCCCAATGTCGACGGCGCACGAGAAACAGTGGTGCGGACGATTCGCGATGGCAACCGCGTCTCAGATGTGATCACGCGATTGCGTGCTCTGTTTAGCAAGAAGGAATTCACTCTGGAGGTGCTGGATTTGAATGAGGCCACGCGAGAAGTGATTGCATTGTCGTTGAGCGATCTTCAGAGAAATCGGGTTGTTCTGCGGGCGGAACTCGCCGAGGACCTCCCTCCCGTCATTGGCGATCGTGTCCAACTGCAGCAGGTCACGCTGACCTGCTCCGCAATGCTTCCGACGCAATGGTTGATGTTGAGGACCGTCCTCGGCCACTAGTGATCAGAACTCAGCGAGAAGGAGACAGTCGTGTGCGTCTGATCGTGCGAGATGACGGGTGCGGGATTAAGCCCGAAGACTTCGAGAGGCTGTTTGAGGCCTTCTACACAACCAAGACCGGCGGTATGGGTATCGGATTGTCTGTCAGCCGCTCGATCATCGAGAGACATCAGGGGCGACTCTGGGCTGAGCCGAATGACGGGCCAGGGACGACCTTCTCTTTTTCGATTCCTTGCGGTCGACATATCGGCTCGCGCCAGGCTCCGCAGTTAACGAGTTCCTAACGGGCGGCAACGTGGTGCAGCTTGAGCTAAAATGCTTGGCGCAGGAGAGGAACTATGGCTGTCTCTGCAGTGATATCTTCCGTTGATGACATTCGGGCGTTCATCGACGAGTATTTCAAAGCATGGGAAGGAACCGATGAGGATCGGATTCTCTCCTACTATTCCGACGCCGTCTCACTGGAAATTCCAGGCTCGATCATCAATGGGAAGGCAGCCCTCCGAGACCAGTTTGTCCGCCCCTTTTGTCGCCGGTTTTCCTGGAAACCGTCACATTGTTAAGAACATGATTTTTGGTAAAAACGTGGTCGTTGTCGAATGGACGTTTGAAGCCGCACACAAAGGGGCTTTCGCTGGTACGGCTGCAACCGGCTCCGCCGTGAAGCTGCCGGGTTGCGGAGTGTACCAATTCGACCCCCTGAAGCGACAGATCACCGCAGCCCGTATCTATTTCGACGTCACGACGTTACTCAAACAGATTTCATCACACCAGCCTCAGGTGCTGCAGAACCTTCTGATATCGTGGTTCGCCGCACGCGCTTATCCAAAGTCTGGAAGCGGGCCAGAATACGCCTCTTCCCTTTGATCCAGTGATCCATTGGGCGTCAGCCGGGAATGCTCCCCGACGGGGAGCAGTACCAAAGTCGAATGGACGGCGCTGATAGAGTGGTGAATCGTGTTGTTATGCAGTCCGGAAAGAACGCCAGGGAAGGTCCGCTTCTATCCGTGATCGATGATGATGAGATGCTACGCGAGTCGGTACCCGACTTGCTCCGGGAGTTCGGTTTTGCAGCTCTAGCTTTTTCCTCTGGGCAAGAGTTTCTCGTGCAGCAGGACGATAGTCGGTTTCGACGGCTTGCCAGCTTCGCGGTAGAAGACCTTTCCAGATCGGCAATGGTGGTTGCTTTAAAGACCGCGGTGTGGAAATCGAGCATGTCGGGACGGCCCGTGGTCGGGTGGTAAGGCTCTCCTACCAACGCGAATTTCGTGGCATTGAACGAGTCGACCGTGGATTTGAGTGATCTGTTTTGGAGGAAAAAATGGCAGATTCCAAGTATGCAAGTTTGCGCAGTAAGACGTGAGAAAGAGGCCCACTAGTACAGGGTCTTCCAGCTGCTCGCGAGACTTGCCGTCCTGGCCCTCCTCGTACCATCGCCAGATGACTACTTTCTTTCCGTTCTTGCGTTTAACTACACTTGGAAATCCCTTGGTTTGTCCAGTCGGTTCAAGTCTGATGCCGCGGCACAGCAAGAAGCAGAACGCCTCGGCCTAGGCCGACCGATCGAAGAGGGGCCACGCACTCTGAAGGAACTCGTCGATCACTGGCTGGATACGGAATGCCCAGCGACGGACGAGGACCCGAACGAACGTCGGGCCTTCTCCACTCGGGACAACTACCGCGGTTATCTCCGGAAGTGGGTCAAACCGCGATGGGGAGACCAAGCGTTGGACCAAGTCAAGGCCGTGGCCGTAGAGAGTTGGCTGTCGGGCTTAAAGAAAGACGATGGCACAACCCTAGCCGACGGTTCGAAAAAGAAGATCAGGGACCTGATGCATCTTCTGTACGAGCACGCAATCCGCTATGAATGGACGGACCGCAATCCGATTACGTCTGTTCGGCAAAGCGGCGTGCGCCAGGCAACACCCATCCGCCGCAGCGTTGACCAGCTTTCCCAACTTATCTACGGTGAGCTGAAACAACGAGAACGACTGATGGTGTTACTGGATTTCGGAACCGGACTGCGGAGGGGCGAACTCAGCGGCGTTCGCTGGGAAGACATCTGCTTCGAGGACACGGTCCTGACCCCCACCGTGGAGCGATCCAGCAGCTTAACCGTAGCGTAACCCGTAGCGCACAAAAACCTGCAATTCCGCAAGTGGTTGATAAGGTTGGCGTCCCCGATGGGATTTGAACCCATGTTACCGCCGTGAAAGGGCGATGTCCTAGGCCAGGCTAGACGACGGGGACCACTGAAGAATCAAGCAGTTGCCATTCTACCATCCGCAGGCCCGGTACGGCTTTGAGTACGGGTTGCAACCAGCCTCATCACTCCGTTGCAAGTTGCCGTTAACTCCCCGCGCGGCGGGGACTCGCACACTCTCGCTATGCCGGTAACAACTCAGGGCAACCCGCACACATTCAAATGAGCTTCAAATGGAGCCATTGGCCTGGCTTATAGAGGCAACATATCTCATCCACCCAATGTCACTACGCCGCCGTCGCCGTCCACCGTGATGTGCTGCCCGCTGCGGATGCGGTCGGTGGCCACGCCGGTTCCCAGCACGGCGGGCACGCCGTATTCACGGGCCACAATCGAGCTGTGGCTGAGCGGGCCGCCCACATCCGTAACGATGCCTGACGCCATCGCGAACAGCGGCGTCCATGCGGGCGTTGTGATTTTGGCGACCAGAATATCGCCCGGCTTCATTTGGTCGAACTCTTCGGGACCGTGAATTACACAGGCTGGGCCGGTCACCCTCCCTGGGCTGGCGCCAATTCCTCGAATGGTGCTGCCTTCCGCCTGGCTACTGCGCGCGGGCATCCAGCGGCTGAAGTCCAGGCCGAAGAACCGGGCGCCACCCTTTAAAGGCAACACGACAGGGGGCGTGACGCCACGCTCCCGCCGCCAGGTCTCGTGACGCTCCGCGATCGCGCGACGATAATCCTCCGCGGGCTGGCCGGCATCGAGCAAGCGCGCTGCTTCCTCCACCTCTTCCCAGTTCAGCCAAAACACGTCGTCGCGTTCCGCAATTGCGCCCGCCGCAACCATCCGGCGGCCTGCTTCGCGCAAGATGCGGCGCAGCACCGGCCATCCCAGGCCGACGTCGGCGAGCGAGTCCTCGCGCCGCGGCGCCCAACGTTGGGCCCAGCGGAGCACGCGCTTGAACAGTCGCAGGCGCGGCCCGCCCAAGCGCGCCAGCAACGATTCGGCGGCCTGCTCCCGCGCCGCCGTTGCCGCCGCCTGCCGCTCGTACGGGTTGCGGCCTTGTCCCGCAACAAAGTACCTGAGCGTTTCGAGCAGCGACGCCGGGGCCTCAGCGGGGACGCTCGTGGCGAAATCCAGGTCATAGACGGCGTGACCAAAATGATTCAGATGTTCCGCGAGGCGTCGGGTGAATTCGCGCCAGCTTTCTAAGTTGGCTATCGGCGCCGATGGCGATTCGTATGCCGCCGCAATCTCCTTGCCACTGGTCCAGGCAAGATACTCTGCGAGTTCGCGTTGCTGGCGCGCCCACATCGCGAGATCGTAGAGCGACTTCTCCGCGCGGATCGGCGCGCTATCGAAGCCCAGCAGGAAAGTCAGTGCGGGCGGGTCGCTCTTGCGCTTGATGAGGCGCTTGTACACGTTTGTAAAAATGCCTTCGCTGACATTAACAACTGCGAGGACGAGCTGGATGCTCACATAGTAGCTTGCCGCCGCTTCCACAATCTGGTGCGCGCCGGCGAGCAGTTCAAGAGCGGGCGTCGCGGCCAGGTCGCGCCCGGTCCATTCTTCGGCAACCCTTGCATAGCGCGGGCGTGTTTCATCGGCCCACCGCGTCCGCGCCGTGCGCAGCAACCCGGCCATCCTGCGCCACCGGACCCTCAGGGAAAAAAACCGCACCGTTTGCCACGCACTCAATGGCAATTCGTAATAGGCATAGTCATGGACGGTCAGGAGCGGAAACGAGAAGCGCTGGAGATCCATCACCTGCGCCATCACCTTCTGCATCGCGTCGTTCCACAGCGGCAAGGCCAGCGTCGCGAACAGCGGCGAGAGCGGCTCGGGGAGCAATTCGGCCACGCTTTGTCGAAAGTATCTGGCTCCTGCTCGCGGGATCTTCCATTCGAGCGCCACGCGTGGTTCGGGCAGCGCAGTTACCGGCCGCGCCTGCACAATGAAGATTCGCCCATCGCACATGGCCCATTCGATATCCATCGCCTGCCCGTAGAGCTGCTCGATCTTCACGCCCAACCGCGCCAGTTCCGCGGCTTGCGCCGGCTCCAGTGCGGCTTGTCGGCGCTTGCCGGCCGGGACCGGCTCTTCGCGCGTACCTTCGCCTGAGCGCACCGTCATGACCTCTTTGTCGGCGATTTCCTGCGATGCGATCGCTCCCGTTTGCTTGTTCATGACAATCGTGTCTGGCGTAACGCGGCCACTGACGATCGCCTCGCCCAAACCCCATGCCGCGTTGATCATCAGTTCGTCGCGCGCGCCGGTCAGCGGATTCGCAGTGAAGAGCACGCCAGCGACTTCGGCCGCAACCAGTTGCTGTACGACAACGGCGATGCTGACGTCTTCCGGCCGGATCCCCTGCCGCTGGCGGTAGCCGATCGCGCGCCCCGTCCACAGCGACGCCCAGCACCGCTGGACTGCGTGGATCACTTCATCGCCACCACGCATGTTGAGGTACGTTTCCAGCTGGCCCGCGAACGACATGCCCGGCAAATCTTCCGCCGTTGCCGACGAGCGCACCGCCACGGGAGCATCGGCGCCCAGCTCGCCATACCGCTGCCGTATCATTTCGGCGATATCGCCGGGTATCGTGCCTTGTGCGATGAGCGATTGGATTTGCTCTGACGCGCGGTCGAACGCGGCCGGGTCGTTGCCCTCTGCCTGTGCCGCGGCGGACAGAATCCTGTCGCCGAGATGGTTCTCATCCACATAGCGCCGATAGGCGTCGGTGGTGATGTGGAAGCCGGGCGGAACGGGCAGGCCAGCCGCCACCATGCGCGCCAGCGATGCACCCTTGCCGCCCACCCGCTCGAGTGTCGCCTGGGGGCTATCCAGATTGAGAATGAAAGGACTGGCTTGAGGTGAAGTCATCTTTGGTTTCCATCCTTTCCAAAGCCCACCTAATCGCGCGCGCCTATTTAGGAAGCTCCACTTTACCCGTGATTATGAATTTGCCGATTTCAACAAACGCGGATTCCTGGGGCTGCGCACCACCCAATGAAACGGTGTATTCGCCAGGCACAATCACACGACTGCCGCTGGCATCCACTTGACCCAAAGAGCGCGGATCCATGGTAAGGCGGATGGGAGCCGACTCGCCCGCGGCCAGGTGCAGGCGCTTGAAGCCCGCGAGTAAGCGGAGAGGAGTCTCATAAGCCTTGGGCTGTGTGAGATAAAGTTCGACGACCTCGTCACCCGCCAGTGCGCCTGTGTTTTTCACATCGCATTCTACCGTGACCGGATCTCCGGCCTTGACCTCGGACGACATAATCTTCAAATTGCTGTAAGTAAAGCTGGTGTAGCTGAGCCCGAAGCCAAACCCGTACAGCGGCTTGTCGGAAAGATAGCGATAAGTGCGGCCCCTCATGGAGTACTGCTCAAATGCCGGGACCTGACTCAGCGACGAATAAAACGTTAGCGGAAGGCGTCCCGCAGGGTTGTTGTCCCCGGCCAGCGTCTCGGCGATGGCCGTGCCGCCTTCTGCACCCGGATACCAGGCTTCGAGAATTGCGTTGGCTTGCCGCTGTGCCCAGTTGACGGCCAAAGCGCTGCCGTTTTGCAGGACAACAATCAGCGGCTTGCCGGTGACGGCGAGCGCTTTCAGCAGATCCTCTTGCGCAGCCGGTAAGTCGATGGAGGTACGATCGCCGCCGCTGAAGCCGGCCAGCTTGACAGGCATCTCCTCACCTTCCAGGGAAGGAGAGAGTCCAACCATCGCGATGGTCACGTCGGACAGCTTTGCCGCCGCAACCGCCTCGTCGCGCAGAGCAGCCGCGGGCGCCTGCCAAGTGAGATCAATGCCGGCGCTCCCGCTATGGTGAAAGTATTCCAGACGGATAGGATGCGGCTGTGTATCGCTGAAATGCACGGCCGCTTCGACAACCGCGCCACGCTCGCCGGTCTTGTTGCCATGGCTTTCGACCAATGCTTTCCCATCCAGGTAGAGACGGAATCCCTCAGCGTTTTCGCAGGCGTAGCAATAATTCATCCGGACACCAATCTTGTAATCTCCAGCCGCTGGCGGAACGAAGGTGCCGCTCCAGCGTACCGAGTAGTCATTGCGCTGGAGGCCATCCACAGGAACAACCTTGTCCCAGTTGAAATTGACGTTCCGATCCGTGCGCGTGAGCACAGCCTGTCCGCTCAGGTCTGGGGAGTTGAAGTACTCGCCGGTGAGGCCGTTGCCGGAGCCGCTGGTGGGATGGAGCGCCGTGTGCTCAATCGGCATGGCGAAGTTTTCAACCAGGGTTGAGCCTTGTGCATAGGCGATGTGCGCCGAGGAGAAACGCTTTTCGATTCCATCGAGCGGATAGACGGGCGCAGGCGGCGGCCCGTTGTAGTTTCCTTGCAGAGACTGTACAAGCTCCGCCGTAGGACCGACTACAGCGATGCGGGCGATCCCGGGTTTCAGAGGAAGTGTGTGGTCCTGATTCTTCAGCAGCACGATCGATTCCCGCGCCGCTTGCAGCGAAAGCTGCCGATGCTCGGGCGAGTTGACCTCGCTCATGGGAATACGGCCGTAGGAGTAACTGGATGGCGGATCGAACATGCCGAGTAGGAAGCGCGCGCGGAACAGGCGATGCAACGCTTTGTCGAGATCGGCCTCGGTGACCAGGTTCCGATGAACCGCATCGACAAGGGCAGGATAAGCCTGCCCTTCTCTGAAACCGCACTCGAGATCGGTGCCGGCTTTCAGTGCAGCCGCGGCGGCGTGGGCCATATCGGGTGCGTAGTGATGGCCGGTGTACACATCCGCAATGGCAGCGCAATCGCTGACCACATAGCCGTCGAACTTCCAGGCATCGCGCAAGTGATCGCGCAGAAGCATGGTGTTGGCGCAGGCAGGCGCGCCATCAATCGCGTTGTAGGCGCACATCACAGACTGGGCGTGCGCTTCCGTCACCGCCGCGCGGAAGGCAGGCAGGTAAGTGTCCTCGAGGTCGTGCGGCGAGGCATCCACATTAAAGCCATGGCGCAGAAGCTCGGGGCCGCTGTGCACCGCATAGTGCTTGGGAGTGGAGACTACCCTGAAATACTTAGGATCGTTCCCCTGCATGCCAGTGACAAACGCCACGCCCATCCGGCCCGTGAGAAAGGGATCTTCTCCGTAAGTTTCCTGGCCACGCCCCCAGCGCGGATCGCGAAAAATGTTGATGTTGGGCGCCCAAAAGGTAAGACCGAAGAACATTTCATGCTGGTCATTTCGCATGGCTTGGTTGTACTTGGCGCGTGCCTCGGTGGAAACGGTCTCGCCCATGGTATGTACAAGTGCGGTATCCCAAGTGGCGGCCATTCCGATCACCTGCGGAAAATTTGTCGCGTAGCCAGCAAACGCGACCCCGTGCAGACCTTCGTTCCACCAGTCGTACTTGGGAACGCCAAGCCGCGGGATCGCAGCCGCATGGTCACGCATCTGCGAAACCTTCTCCTCTAACGTCATGCGACCGATGAGGTCGTCAAGGCGCTGCTCCAAGGGCAGCGCCGAATTCATATACGGAAAAGCCTGCGCGGCGGGTTGCTGCTGAGAGTGTGCTGAAAACGGCAGTAGCGCGAAGACCGCAACAAGGCCGAAAAAACTGCGGAGTGCACGGGCGTGGAGACGTGACATGTTGATAGCAACTCCTGCTGATGAGTTTTTGAATAGGACGTGCCATTATATACAGCAGAAGTTAGATTGCGTATTCCGGTGGACGGCTCCGCTTACAGGTGGACCAAGCCTCTCTGCAGCGCTGCGACGACAGCCTGGGTGCGGTCGCTCACATTCAGCCGCATCAGAATCGTACTTACATGACACTTGACGGTGGAACTGGGTGACCAACTTCGTCTACCAGGCGCCCGGCTTCAAGAACCCTTGGCGGCTGGGGACTGGGCGATGCAGCTTAGGTCGGAGTGCTGTTGCTGAGTGAGCAGGATTTCGCTGCCAGTGGCCATGACAGCTTCGATTCCCGCCCATCAACGCCGAACCCAAAATGCCAACTCGCATACAGCTCTATCTCGCTTTCGTTCTCATCTTGCCGCTTAGAGGCCGGTCATTTTTTCCAGGCGTTCCGGATACCGAGCACCTTCCACCTTGATCTTCGAGGCGGCGCTGTCGATCTCACGGAGGTCGTCGGGCGTCAGTTCGACTGCCACGGCTCCGATGTTCTCTTCGAGGCGGTTTAGTTTCGTCGTGCCTGGGATCGGAACCATCCACGGCTTTTGAGCGAGCAGCCAAGCGAGTGCGATCTGAGCAGGAGTCGCCTTCTTCCGCTCCGCGATGCTGCCGAGCAGGTCAATCAGTGCCTGATTCGCCTTGAGAGCCTCCGGCGTAAAGCGAGGGAGAGTGCTGCGGAAGTCGGAGCTGGCGAACGTCGTGTTTTCTTTCATCGCTCCCGTCAGGAATCCCTTGCCAAGGGGGCTATACGGCACAAAACCAATCCCCAGTTCCTCAAGCGTCGGTATCACTTCCTTCTCGGGAGTTCTCGTCCAGAGGGAATATTCGCTTTGGAGAGCGGTGAGCGGCTGGACGGCGTGTGCGCGGCGAATCGTCTTTGCGCCTGCCTCGGAAAGTCCGAAATGTTTGACCTTGCCTGCTTGAATCAGTTCCTTCACGGCGCCAGCAACGTCTTCGATCGGCACATTCGGGTCAACCCGGTGCTGATAGAGCAGGTCGATGGTCTCGACCTTGAGCCGCTTGAGCGAACCATCGACGGCCTGCTTGATGTGCTCGGGCCGACTATTCAGGCCTGGCGCTCCCGGCCGATTATCGCTGCCACTCAGATCGAACCCGAACTTGGTGGCGATCACGACCTTCCCGCGGAACGGAGCGAGGGCTTCGCCCACAAGCTCTTCGTTGGTAAACGGGCCGTACACTTCGGCGGTGTCAAAGAATGTAATGCCGCACTCCACAGCGGCGTGGAGAAGATCAATCATCTCCTTCTTATCTTTGGGAGGCCCATAGGAAAAGCTCATTCCCATGCAGCCAAGGCCGAGAGTCGACACTTCCAAGTTGCTCTTTCCAAGTTTGCGTTTTTGCATTGTTTCTCCTTATAGAATCACTTTCCTCATTACTTGGGCCCAGTTATGATGCTGCCAGTGCACGCTGCTGTTCGCGCCATCGAGCGGGCGGAATGCCTTCCCAGGTGCGGAAAGCGCGAACGAAGGAGTTGGCGTCCTCGTAACCAAGAAGGTAGGCAGCTTCATTCAACTCGAGGACGGAGTTATTGAGATAGTGGCGAGCAAGCTGGTGACGAGCTTCTTCCAAGACACGCTGGAAGCTTAAGCCTTCGTCCTGCAAGCGCCGCTGCAGAGTACGGCAACTGATATGTAGCGCGTCGGCGATGTCGTCGATGGTGGGACGTCGCCCGGTGAGTTTCTCCTGCATCGCTATGCGGACGCGTTCGACAAAGTTCTGGTCGCCGTTCTCCAGCTTCAGCTCTTCCTCGAACTGCGGCGCCAACATTGCCAGAAGTTCGGCGTTCCGCGTGACGAACGGTCTCTGGGCGTCGGCGGCGCGAAACACGATAGCGTTTCTGGGTGCCCCGCAGACGACGGGACAGCCCAAGTGGCGCTCAATCGCCTTTACGTGCTCCCGGGGTTGGACGAACTCTACGCGAAGCGGTGACAGCCGCGTGCCTGTGCCGTGACGGGCGATCGAGAGCACCCAAGCGAAGCAGCATTCGTCCAACACCGGCGGCTCGACTTCATCTGCGAGAAGCCAGTGGAACTGGATGCCCCACTCCTCGGCGTCCTTTTCCTGCAAGATCTCTTCGGGGCAAGTGAGCTGCTTATAGCGAGCCATTTGATCGATGGCCGCGCCGAAGTTCTCTGTGGAGAGAGCTGCGACACCGATCGGGTGAAATCGTTCAGTCCTATTTTCTGTGCCGAGCAGGAGACCAATCGCCGGATTGGCGCTAACCTCGCCGATCGCCCGCCAGAGTGCGAATAGCTCCTTCGTCGTAAGGAGCACGCGAGGCTGATCTGCAAGTCCCTGGGAAAGTCCGGCTCGGCGCAGGACGGCAGAGGGGCGGACTCCCAGTTCTTCCAACTTCCGAAAATTACTACCAGAGAAGCGCAGGTGCTTATTCATTGTTTCACTCAGACTTAAGAGAAGCCATGTCGATGGAGAAGCGGTACTTCACATCCGACTTGAGCATTCTCTCGTAAGCTTCGTTGACCTTCTGGATTGGGATGACTTCGACATCGGCGGTGATATTGTGCTGGCCGCAGAGGTCGAGCATCTCCTGGGTTTCGGCGATGCCGCCAATAATCGAGCCCGACAGGTTTCGATTGCGCATGATCAAGCTAAAGGCAGCGACGCTGAGAGGCTTCGGCGGGGCGCCGACGAGAGTGAGGTTGCCGTCGCGGCCGAGCAGGTTGAGATAAGCATTGACGTCGTGATCGGCGGAGACAGCATCGAGGATAAAGTCGAAGCTGCCGGCGTGATTCTGCATTTCGGCGGCGTTGCGGGAGACGACGACTTCGTCAGCGCCGAGGCGGAGTGCGTCTTCCTTCTTGTTGGGCGAAGTCGTGAAGACTACAACGTGGGCTCCGAGCGCACGGGCAAACTTCACGGCCATATGACCGAGTCCGCCGAGACCGACCACGCCAACTTTCTTGCCCTTGCCGACCTTCCAGTGGCGCATGGGCGAGTAGGTTGTGATTCCGGCGCAGAGCAGAGGCGCGGCCCCGGCTAGGTTCAGATTCGAGGGGACGCGCAGGACGAACCTCTCATCTACGATGATGCTCTCGGAATAGCCTCCGTAGGTGACGCCTCCCAGGTGCTTGTCCGGCATATTAAAGGTGAGGGTGAGGTTCGGACAGAACTGCTCAAGGCCAGCCCGGCACTCGGGGCACGTGCCGTCCGAATCCACCAGGCAGCCAACCGCGGCGAGGCCACCTTGTTTAAATTTTGTGACTGCTGATCCGACCTTGATTACACGGCCGATGATCTCGTGGCCCGGAACAATCGGGTACACGGTGGGCATGAATTCGCTCCACTCATTTCGCGCCGAGTGAAGATCGGAGTGGCAGATGCCGCAATACAGAATTTCGATTTGCACATCGTGTTCGGTTGGATCGCGCCGTGCGATCGTGGTGGAAGCCAGTGGCGATGTCGCGCTGGCAGCGGAATAGGCTTTCGCGTTGTACATGTACGTTAATCTATACGCTCGGCAGGCGCTCCGATATGCAGAATACGCCATTCTGCATGCAAAATACGCCAAATGCCAGGGATCAAACTGCTGACATCGGCGAGCCTCGCCAGTAGTCGAAGGAATAGTGCACCAAAACCCAGGCCCTTTGCCTTATCGGGGGCTTCTTCTGCTTGCGACAGGGGCAGACCGGGATCTTCGGCACTGGATCGAAGCGGAAGGCTGAACTTCCTCTGAGGATTACCTACGTACTCTTGTGCGATCGAAAGAAGCCGACCTACCGTTATTTTGTAGTGTGCATTCTGGTTAATGCGCTTGAAGGGAAGCGCTCGCCGGGCAGATTCGTGTGTTTTGCCCCACCCGAAGGGTGGTTTCGATGCGGAAGTTTTCCGTTGTAAGAACGTTGCTCATCACGGCGCTCTTGCTTGCGTCTCCGGGAGCGTCTTGGGCCCAAGGCTGTACCAGTCCGCCTTCCGGTTTCGGCGGTGCGTGGGCAAGGCAATACGCCGCCTGGTGCCAGAGGAACGGCGGGACATACGACCCCAACGGGCCCAAGTGTACTCCAGGCCCGAATTGGTGCGGCCGGCAGCAAACGCAGCGGTCGGCACCCCCTGCTGACACAAGCTCCGCCGACGAATATGTCGAGCAACACCGCAGGGCAGCCGCGGAAAAGCAGCGACAACAGCAAGCGGAAGAACTGCAAAGGGAGCAGGCTGCCGAGGCAGAACGCAGTCAGCAGTTTGAGAAGGCAAGAGAACAGGCCTTGAGCGACGTGAAGGATGTTACCGAGGTCGATCCGGGCGTGAAACCTCCAGCTCTTGGCGGCCTGGGCCTGAAGCGCGTGGGGAACGCGGACCCTGCTGCCTGGGATGCTCGGATCGCGAATCCCGAAATTGCAAGAATCGCGAAGGGCCTCGACGAGATCCACGTTCCTCCTCCCTTGCCTCATAAGGAAGCCTCGCTGACGTGGCAGCAATTGGCGAGTTCCACCTGGACGGCCATGGGAAAAGGGGAAGATATCGCCTTTCTCACGTGGGACTTGTTAGGAAAGTTCGGCGGCAAAGCTCCGCTGCACGTCAAGGTCATCTTGATCGCCGGCAAGGTGCTTCTCGACGGGGAGGACGGCGCCTACATTCACCTCGTGAAAAAGGACGAGCTCTACGAAAACGCACTTCACTACCTGAAGGACCCGGCCACCTCCCGGCAGTTTGCCGAGATCGTCCGCGACGTGAAAAAGACGGGTCACGCCCCCGAATCCGCCGACCCCGGCATGGTTCGGGCCGCCCGCTCGATTGTCGATCCCTCCCTGGGTAGCAGCGGCACTCGCATCGCCTTCGATGCCATGATGTCGCCGGAAGCGGTGGCCGCCATGGCCCGCAAGGCGTGCCTGGAAGCGGGGGCGGAGATGGTAGGTACGGGAACCGAGGGCCTGCTCGGCGATCTGACCAAACGAAAAGAACTCTATGAAGCCGCCCGGATCGAGCGGGATGCAGCGCGCTCGATGTTGAAGCAAACTACCGCTCCGCTCGAAAAAGAACAACTCAAGCTTGTTGTCACCCATGCCAATCAAACCCTGGCAAACATCTACCGGCTGGAACGGGTGGGGCCGGTCGTCGCCAGCGATCTGGTTGCAGTTCGTCTCGGAAACGAAGTTGAGGGCGGCCACTGAAGCGTCACATACTCCGGAGAAATAGGTCATGAGAAATGCAGTAACTACGACTGTCATGGTTTCCTTCGTGCTGCTGCTCGCGGCAACCTCGCCGGCGCAGGCGCAATCGCAATCGCAATCCTCGGCAGCATCCCCCAAGCCCGGCGCCGCTGCCCATCCGGTGGCAAGCCCCCAGAGTCTGCTCAAACAGTATGTCGCCGCGCTGCAGAAGAACCCGGACAACGATGCGCTTCGAGAAAAGATCGTCAAGCTGGCTTTGAAGATGAAACCCGCGCCCACGGCCCCCGCGGACGCGAACCAGCACATGGCCGCGGGGACGGTTTCGCTTCAGGATGGAAATGCCAAAGCCGCGGTCGCAGAATTCGCGAAATCCGCTGACTCCGCTCCTTGGCTGAAGGAAGCCTACTGGAACCTCAGCCTGGCGCAAGACAAGGCAGGCATGCCCGCGGCGGAGCTCAAGAGCCTGAAGTTCTTTCTCATGACGTTGCCCTCGGCAGCCGAGGTGGAACAGGCCAATGGACGAATCCGCGAGATCGAGTCGCGCCCGCAACAGTTGCAACAATGGGTCGGCGACCTCGCCCGGAACCCCGGCGACAACACGCTGCGGGAAAAGATCATCCAGTTGGCGCGCCAGATTGAACCCGCTCCGGCGGTCCCGCCGGAGGCCCAGGACTTTGCCCGCACAGCGGAAACGGACCTCAACGATGCTAAGACCGCAACCGATTTCGCGAATGCCGCCCGGGAATATCGCAAGGCGCTGCTGCTCGCGCCCTGGGTAGCTGAGTTCTATTTCAATCTAGCCGTCGTTCAGGAAAAATCAGCCCAACTGACGGAAGCCAAGAGCAACTTCGGCTTCTATTTGCTGGCTTCGCCCGATGCGCAGGATGCCGGCGCCGTTCGCAAGCGCATTGCGGGACTCGATACGCAGCAAGCGCTCCAGGACTACACCGCCCAACTTTCGGCGAACCCGGGCGACGATGCCCTGCGCGAGAAGATCATCAAACTCGTGGTGGCCATGGATTCTCCCCCGCCGCTTCCGGATGACGCGCTGCGCTTTCTGGGACGGGGCAACGCCGCTTTGCAGGACGCCAAGTCGGCGCAGGATTTTCAGGATGCCATCGCAGAGTTCGACAAAGCCACGGTGGCCGCGCCCTGGTTCGCCGAGGCCTATTACAACCTTGCTCACGCTCACGCGGCCGCCGGCGACTACGGCGCCGCCGCTAAAGACGTGAACTTGTTTCTGCTCGCCGCTCCCAATTCGCCGGATGCGCCGAAGGCTAAGAAGTTGATGTACGAACTGGAGTACAAGCAGGAAAAGGCGGAGAAAGAGCGCGCCCAAAAAGCGGCCGAAGAGGCGGCCGCTCAGCAAAAAGCCGAAGAACGTCAAGCCATTCTAGCCGGACTCAGCGGGTACTGGGTATGCCAACAAGGGTGTAGCTCGGCGACGATCTCGGTCTATGGCACAGGTTTCCGGGCCAGCGTGGATACCGGCCCGGCCCAAGGGAGCGCCGCTCTCGACGACGGCGGAAGGCAAGTCAGCCATGTCGTCGCGACTCTTTCCGGCACCATGAACGGCTTCAATCTGGATGGGACGATGAGCGATCCGCGCATGTACGACTACTCCACACATTGCACAACCGCCGGCGACAATAACGCTTTTACTGGAACCATCGGCGAAGACGGAAAGAACCTCACCCTGCACAGCGAGAGCAGCATCTACACCACCCATGCGCAAAAGGGCGGCAGCTTGCTCTTTCCAACTGTGACCTGTGACAACGTCCGCTTGGACCACAAGGTGCCCGTCATGATGGTGCTGACTCACGTGGCGGCGCAAGCGCCGGCTGCGGACCAGGCACCCAGCAAGCACGCAGGCCGGAGGAAAGCTACAAAGTACTAGGAAAAGTGATCGTGAAATCTGGCGCCCGGTCCGGTGTGCCCCATGGCGTAAGTGTGGCCAGCGGCGGCCCAGCGGTCCCCGAAGTCCCGGTGCCAAAATCTTGATGACAGACAAACCATCCGGTACCATAGATTGCCTATAACTTTTTCCGCCGATTCCCGTCCAAGGTGAATATGCGCAAACACTCCGTGTGCCTGTCGCTGCTTGTGGTTGTAGCTTTATCGCTGGCCAACGCTCAAACGTCATTCGCGCAACAGTCTTCTGCGCCCGCATTGCCCTACAGCCCCAGTCTCGACCTTTCGTCGATGGACAAATCTGTCGACCCTTGCGTGGATTTCTACCACTACTCCTGCGGCGGTTGGCAGAAGAAGAACCCGATCCCGCCCGATCAGACTTCATGGTCGGTCTATGCCAAGCTCTATCAGGACAACCTGACCTTCCTCCGCGGCATGCTTGAACAGGCGGCCCAGCCGGATGAGCGACGCAATGCGGTAACGCGGCAGATTGGCGACTTCTACGCCGCCTGCATGGACGATGCCGCAGTAGAAAAACGCGGCCTCGCGGCGATTCAGCCGGAGCTCGACGCGGTGGCGCAGATCAAATCGGCGAAAGAACTTACACCGCTCGTGGCGCGGCTGCAACTGATCTACTTCCGGTATTCCTACAACAGCTCCATGCTCTTTTCGGCGGGCTCGACGCAAGACCCGGACGACTCCGAGCAGGTAATCGCCGACGTGGATCAGGGCGGCCTGGCCCTGCCCGATCGCGACTACTACACCAAGGAGGAGGCTAAGTCGAAGGAAACGCGCGAGCACTACCTTCAGCATGTGCAGAGAGTGTTCGAGCTGATCGGCGACGACCCAGCCGCCGCTAAGAAGAACGCCGAGACCGTCATGCGCCTGGAAACGGCATTGGCCAAGGCTTCGCTCACTCGCGTCGAACGCCGCGATCCGCACAAGCTGGTTCATAAAATGAAGGTCGCCGATCTCATCCAGCTGGCGCCCAACTTTGACTGGCTCGCTTACTACCACGAGATGCAATACCCGGAGGTTGCCGTTCTCAACGTCGACGCGCCCGAGTTCATCAAGGAACTCAACACGCTCCTCGCTTCCGAACCGATCGACAGATGGAAAACCTACTTGCGCTTCCATGTGGCCGACACGTCTTCCCCCTACCTTTCTTCGAAGTTCGTCGAGGAAAACTTCCAGTTCTACCGCCAGTACTTGCGGGGCGCGAAAGAGATGCAGCCGCGCTGGAAACGCTGCGTGCAGTATGTCAACTATGACTTGAGCGAGGCGCTGGGGCAGGTTTATGTGGCCAGAGTCTTCTCCCCCAAACTCAAACAGAGCACGCTCGATATGGTGCGGCGCATCGAGGACGCGATGGGCCAGCGCATCCGCGCGCTCGACTGGATGAGCCCGGAAACCAAACAGCAGGCGCTGGTCAAGCTGGCGGGAATCCGCAACAAGATTGGCTATCCCGATAAGTGGCGCGACTACAGCTCGGTAACGATCGCGCGCGGCGATTTTGCCGGCAACGTCGAGCGCGCCCATCAGTTCGAGAGCCGCCGCGACATCAACAAAATCGGAAAACCCGTCGACCACGGCGAATGGGATATTTCCGCTCCCACGGTCGACGCCTACTACAATCCGCAGATGAACGACATTAACTTCCCCGCCGGCGTGCTGCAGCCGCCGCTCTACGATCCGAAAATGGATGACGCTCCCAATTATGGCGACACCGGGGGCACCATTGGCCACGAGCTTACCCACGGCTTCGACGACGAGGGCAGCCAGTTTGACGCCAAGGGGAATCTGAAGGATTGGTGGACGAAAGAAGACCGCGAGAAGTTCGATGCGCGCACCAAGTGCGTGGAGGATCAGTATTCAAGATATGTTTCCGTGGAAGATGTTCATGTCAACGGCAAGCTGACCCTGGGCGAAAACGTCGCCGATCTGGGCGGCGAGATTCTGGCTTACATGGCGTGGAGGGATGCCACTAAAGACAAGAACCTTCAGCCCGTCGACGGACTTACCCCGGAGCAGCGCTTCTTCATCGGATTTGCCCAGTGGGACTGCGCCAATGAACGTCCCGAAGACATGCGCATGCGCGCCATGACCGATCCGCATTCTCCCGCGCGCTACCGCATCAATGGAGTTGTCGTAAACATGCCCGATTTCGCGGAGGCATTCTCCTGCAAGGCCGGCCAGCCGATGATGAAAGAAAACCGGTGTCGTATTTGGTGAAGGGCGTTTAAAGAATGGCCGAGTTGGGCATTTCGTCTGATTCCGCACGGACAACTCGTCAGTTCGAAATGTCCGTCAATCTCTCACTGTCACGCCAGAGGTCGCGAATTAGAGTCTCGCCGTCCCCGCCATCCTAAAAGAACCCAAGAAATCGCGGAACTATGGATCACGCTGGGGCGTATCACTCATTGAAGCGCGAGTGCGGTTCTGCTCGAAGCGGGAGAACTTATGAAGCGGATTACGATTGCTATTTTTTTCGGCTTAGTTGCAGGCGCGATTTGCGCGACGGCGGGATTCTCTACCGGCATGATGAAGTTCACGGCTGTCAATTTGGTGTGGGTCTTACTGAATAGAGCAGTGATGGGCTTTGCGATTGGCGCGTCTGGGCTGAAACTGCGTTGGGCGTGGAACGGCATCGTCATGGGGCTGGTGGTCGGATCGATCTTCTCCTATTTCCTTCTTATGAACGTGGGACTGGGAACACTGCCGCTGGTCAACCTGCTCATTGGCAATCCTATATTTGGGTTGATGATCGAGTTCTTCACGACGGTTGTTTTCAAGCAGCCGGCGCTTGCGGCATCTCGGGAGAAGTAGGCCAGCGCAGCGGGGAGATGCCAATAAAGGCCGCTCGCAGACTATCTGTCCCCTTACAATCTGGCGCTCGGCGCCCTCGGGGAAGAATCGCTTATGCTGTGGCTCCTCGTCTTCGGCGTGAACATTCAACGATGGAAGGAGCAGGCCAGCGCAGCGGGGGAATGCGATCGTAGCGCGGCATGCATCCTTGGTTCAGTCACTCGCGTAAGGAGAAACGAATATGAGCGCAGAAGAAATGACGAGACGGATAGCGGAAGCATCGCCGCGCCTCAGGGCCGGGATTGCCGGTGTCTTTTATTTGATCAACATAGTGGGGTGCATATTCGCCGAGGCCTTCGTTCGCGGCAGGCTGGTTATAAATGGCGACGCCGCAGCTACCGCGCACAACATTCTGGCGCACGAACAGTTATTTCGGTTGGGTTTCGCATCCGATCTCATCGCGGTGACGAGTTATATCGCCGTGACGGGTCTCTTCTATAACTTGTTCAGGCCGGTGAACAGAAACCTTTCTTTCGCCGCGGCGTTCTTCGGCCTTGCGGGATGCATCACTCAGGGCATCAATTTGCTCAATCATTTCTTGCCTTTGATCCTTTTGGGGGGCGACCGTACTTTGAGCGGATTTACAACAAATCAGTTACAGGCGCTGGCGTATACGTCCCTCAGGTTGCTCTCGACGGGCTACAACATGGCGATGGTATTTTTCGGATGTTATTGCCTCTCGATCGGATACCTCATATTCAGGTCGACTTTTCTTCCCCGCGTACTGGGTCCGCTCCTGATCATTGCGGGCTTGTGCTACCAGATCAACAGCTTCGCGAGCTTTCTCTCACCCGCATTCGCGGCCAATCTGTTCCCCTACATTCTGATGCCCGGTGCTGCGGAAATATTGCTGTGCCTGTGGCTCCTTGTGGTTGGCGTGAACGTTCAACGATGGAAGGAGCAGGCCAGCATCGCGGAGGAATGGCGTTCGCAGTGCGCCTTGCACCCTTGATTCAATCACTCGCGTAAGGAGAAACGAATTATGAGCGCAGAAGAAATGGAGGAACGGATTGCGGAAGCGTCTCCGCGCCTCAAGGCCAGGATTGCCGGCCTTTTTTATTTGCTCAACATACTAATGGGAGTAGCCGCCAATTTCTTCGTTCGCGGCAGGTTGGGTTCGGTAGTCTATCTCATCGGGATGTTGTGTAACTTGGCTGTGACGCTGCTCTTCTATGGCATCTTCAAGCCAGTAAGCAGGAGCCTCTCTTTGCTCGCGGCGTCCTTCGGCCTCCTGGTATTCATCCTTGGGACTCCTCAATGGCATCCTCATGGCGTGGACATCGCCCTGATATTCTACGGATCCTATTGCGTCCTGATCGGATACCTGATTTTCAGATCGGTTTTCCTGCCTCGAATTCTGGGTGCGCTGATGGCGTTTGCCGGTTTGTGTTGGCTGACCTTTCTGTTCCCGCCGCTCACGCACCATCTGTCCCCCTACAATCTGGCCTCCGGCGTCCTGGGGCAGGGATTGCTGATGCTGTGGCTCATCGTAATGGGTGTGAACGTCCAACGATGGAAGGAGCAGGCCAGCGCAGCGGGGAGACGCGAATGAAAGCCGTCTACAACAGATACGGGCCACCGGACGTTCTCCAAATCGGGGACGATGAAAAGCCTGTTCCCCAGGACAACGCCCTAAGCATGGGCGAGGACCACGGCGCGCGGTATGACGTCGAAGCCGTCCGCGCGGATTTCCCGGTGCTGCACCTGCCGGTGCGCGGCCTTCCGCTGGTCTATTTGGACACCGCCGCCTCGGCGCAAAAGCCCGTCCGAGTGATCGAGGCCGAACGGTCGTTCTATGCCGAGGATTACGCCACCATCCATCGCGGACTCTACTTCCTGAGCCAGAGGGCGACCGAGCGCTACGATGAGGCGCGGCGCAAGGTTCAGGCCTTCCTCAACGCCCGGCACGAGCACGAAATCGTCTTCACGCGCGGCGCCACCGAGGCGATTAACCTGGTGGCCGCGAGCTTCGGAGAGGCTTTCCTGAAGGCAGGCGACGAGGTGCTGATCACCGGCCTCGAGCACCACTCCAATATCGTGCCGTGGCAGCTTCTGCGCGAAAAGAAGGGGATCGTGCTGAAGGTCGCTCCGGTCAACGATGCCGGCGAAGTGCGGCTGGAGGACTTTGCCAGGCTCTTAGGTCCACGTACGCGTTTGGCGGCCTTTACCGAGGTGTCGAATGCGCTGGGCACAGTGCTTCCCATCGCCGCGATGATCCGGGCGGCGCATGCGGCCGGGGTCAAGGTGTTGATCGACGGCGCCCAATCGGTTGTGCACACGGGAACCGACGTGCAGGCGCTGGATTGCGATTTCTTTGTCTTCTCCGGCCACAAACTCTACGGGCCGACGGGCATCGGCGTGCTTTACGGCAAGGAGGCGCTGCTCGACGCCATGCCGCCCTATCAGGGCGGCGGCGACATGGTCGCCAGCGTCACCTTCGAAAAGACGACGTTCGCGCCCCTGCCTACGAAGTTCGAGGCGGGAACGCCGGCCATTGCTCAAGCGGTTGCGCTGGGCGCGGCGATTGACTACTTGACCGATCTGGGGCTCGACCGCATCGGCGCACACGAGGCAAACCTGCTCGGCTATGCGACCGCGCGGCTGTCTGCGATCGAATCGCTGCACATCGTCGGCACGGCGGCGCTCAAGACTTCCGTCATCTCGTTCATCATGGACGGGGTCCATCCGCACGACATCGCGCAAGTGCTCGACAGCCGCGGCGTAGCCGTTCGCGCCGGACATCACTGCGCCCAGCCGGTGATGGCGCGCTTCGGCGTTCCGGCGACGGTGCGGGCCTCGTTCGGGCTCTACAACACGAGCGCCGAGGTGGATACCTTGGCGGAGGCGCTGGAAAAGGTGGAGGCCTTGTTCGTGCGATGAGCGATAGTCCCGATCTTTGTCTTTGCGATTGCGATCTCTATCAGGAAGCGATCCTCGACCACGGCCGGCATCCGCGCAACCGTCGCGTTATGGCCGATCGCAGCCATCTGGCCCATAGCGAAAACCCGTTATGCGGCGATGAGGTGGCAGTGTTCCTCAAGATCAATGATCGGGGTGTGATCGGCGACATCGCTTTCGACGGGCAGAGCTGCGCCATTGCGACCGCGTCGGCCTCGCTAATGACTGAGGTGCTGATCGGAAAGACGCCCGCCCAGGCGAAGAGCCTGTTTGATCGCTTTCATGCGCTGGCTACCGGCGGAGTAGAGGCGCCACTGGACGGAATGGAGGTCGAACTGGAGCGGCTCGCCATGCTGTCGGGCGTGCGCGACTATCCGTCACGGGTTCAATGCGCCACGTTGGCCTGGCACACCATGTTGGCCGCACTCGAAAACCAAAGGAGCCTTAAATGAATCTCGATCGATCTGTCCTCGTCTTTGCGGGATCAATGATTCTGATCAGCTTGGCGCTTTCTCAATTCTTTTCCCACTACTGGCTATTGCTCACGGTCTGGGTTGGCATAATGATGCTTCAGTCTGCGTTTACCGGTTTTTGTCCCGTGGTGTTCGTTTTCAAGAAAGTGGGGGTGAAGCCGGGGAGCGCGTTCCGGTAACGAATCACTTTATGGGTGGCTCCCTATGGCGGGCTGCCGATCCCTGCCCAATGTCTCGCCTGGGTAAGTTTGGCGGAGGATGGCTGTAATAATTCAGGCAACCGACCGTCTTTAGTTATGAAAGAAGGTGACGGGAGGCGCACTCTGCGAAGCGTACTGGCTGAGGAGTCGGTGATCGCGATCCCTGACGAACTCGAGCGGGCTTTTCGGGCGCATCACGGCCTGGTGTTTCGCACAGCGTACCGGATTACGGACAACGCTGCGGACGCCGAGGACGTGTTGCAGACAGTCTTTCTGCGGCTCGTCCGCCGCGGAGCGAAAGAGACTGCGGTCGAAAACGCGGTCGAGAATGAGGAAAGTTACCTGCGCAGGGCAGCCATCAACGCCGCCCTGGATGTGATTCGATCGCGACAGGCCAACTCAACCGCCGAACTCCTCGATCTTCCCGATGAGATTGCACAGAGCGATGGAGGCGATCTAAGGCCAGCGCTGCGGCAGGCGCTGGGGCGGGCGCTGGCAAAACTTAAGCCGAGGCCCGCGGAGATCTTCGCGCTGCGCTTCCTCGAGGGCTTCAGCAATCCGCAGATTGCGGAGATGCTGGGAGTTTCCCAGGTGTTGGTGGCGGTAATTGTCCATCGCACACGGCAGCAGCTCCGCCGGGAGCTTCTTCCGTATTTTCGTTCAACGAACGGCTGATTTTAGGAGGCATCCCGTGCAACAAGAACTTCACCACGCCCGATCGCTCTGCCTGTCCGTGGCGCTCGGGGCCATCATGGGCGTGGCCGTTGGCGCCGCCACCGGCCACAGGGGCGTCTGGGGCGCCGCCGGAATCGCCGCCTACATCGCGATCTCGCTCGTAGGCGGCGCCTGGAAACACGAACGCAACTAGGAGATAGGTTATGAAAAATGAGAAGTTCGACCGTTTGCTATCGGCGATTCGAAATGAGCGGGTGGATGACAAGGTGGTTTCACAGGCGGGCGACCGCGTCTGGAACTCGATTACCGAAGCCTCGCCAGCCGATCTCAGCACCCACAAGCTGCGCGGCTGTGAAGATTTTCAGGCGCTCATTCCAGAATATCTCGCGCAACAACTGCCGGAAGCTCGGGCGTTGCTGTTCCAGGATCACATCCATGCTTGTGTCGAGTGCCGGCACGCCCTGGATCACGCTCGCGCTCGCGACAGCGAACCGCAGGCAGTGTGGCGTCCCGAGGCAAAGCGCCGCGGTTTCCCGGTATGGCGGTGGGCGATGGCTGCAACTGCGGTTGCCGCGGTTGCGTTGGCCGCGCTCGCGCTGTCGATGGGCGCCTTCCCTGGGCAACACGCCGTCCGCGGCGCGGTTCAGAACGTGGATGGCTCGCTTTACGCCGTGACGGGCAACGGAGTGCGGATGATTCCGGCGGGATATGAGATCCGAAACGGGGATGAACTCCGCACGGCAAGAGGTTCGAGCGCGGTGGTGCGACTGCTGGACGGTTCCTTGGTCGAGATGGGGGAGCGCGCTGACATTTCGTTGTCGCGCGGATGGAAGGGTGCGACCATTCATCTGGATGGCGGCCAGGTGATTGTTCAAGCGGCCAAGCAGCGCACGGGGCGTCTCTATGTCGCAACCGACGATTGCCTGATCTCCGTGAAGGGGACGATTTTCTCGGTCAACCGCGGAATCAAAGGCTCGCGCGTGGCCGTGATCGAGGGTGTGGTGCGAGTGGACTACGGCGGGCAGACCAGTGAACTGAACGCCGGAGATGAAGCGACTTCGAGCGCCAATGTTTCGAAAGTTCCGGTCCAGGACGAAATCGCATGGAGCAGGAACGCCGCGAAATACCTTGCTTTGCTGGGAGACTTTGCCATCCTGCAGAAGCAGTTTGCGGCGATTCCGGGGCCGGGACTGCGGTACAGCTCCGACCTTGTGCAGTACGTTCCCGAGAATACCGTGGTCTATGTGGCGATTCCCAATCTCGCAAACACTCTCGGGGAAGCTGGCCGCATCTTCCAGGAGCGCTTGCAGCAAAGCCCGGCGCTGCGCCACTGGTGGCGGCAGCAGCAAAAGGGTAGTGGACCAAAGATCGAGGACGTGCTCGATCAGATGAAGACCTTCAACAGCTATTTGGGGGACGAGATCGTATTCGCGGTGGGAAAGAACGGTTCAACTCATAGTGCGCCAATCGTGCTCGCGCGAGTGAAACAACCGGGGCTGGAGTCCTTCTTGAAAAAAGAAAACCGGCGGCTCAGTTCAAAGGGGTCGCAGGCAGCGTTGCAGACGGTTGGCAATCCGTGGGCAGTCAGCGCTGCGAGCGGGCAGGCGCTTCTGGTTTACGTGAAAGACGACTTGTTGATGGCGAGCCCCGATGCCGCCGAACTGCAACGCGCGGCGGCGCGGGTGCAGCAATCGAGTGCCAGTGGCTTTGCCGAAACGCCGCTCTATCAGCAGATCGTTCGCTCCTACCAGCAGGGAGCGGGGTGGCTCTTGTGCGCGGATATGGAACAAATCGTCGCGCGCAACGTACAAAGTAGTAACAACAGCGGCCTGCCGCCGGAGATCGGGAACGTCCGATATCTGACGATGGAGCACCGCGAAGTCGGCGGCAAGACCGACAATCGTGCCGAATTGACATTCGCTTCGGAACGGCAGGGAGTGGCATCGTGGCTGGCGGCGCCGGCTTCCATGGGCTCGTTGGAATTCGTTTCGCCCGAGGCCAGCATGGTGACGTCCGCGGTAATTAGAAATCCGAGGAACATCATGGAGGAGCTTTTCCAGATGATCGGCAGCGGCGATGCGAACTTCAGCCAGCGTCTGTCGGACTTCGAGGCGAGGACAGGGGTGAACGTGCTTGAAGACATTGCCGCTCCCCTCGGCGGCGAAGTGACCATGGCGTTCGACGGCCCGATGTTGCCCACACCCCGGTGGAAGCTGATATTCGAAGCGTATGATTCGGCAACCCTACAGGCGACCATCGCAAGACTGGTGGACAGTTTTAATCGAGAGAGTTCGGCTGAGGGATCGGCAGAAGGCCACTCGCTGCAGCTGACGAGCCGGCAAGTTGGCGCTCAGACTTACTTTGTTCTTAACAGCCAGAGGCAGCCAAATGCAGAGGTCGACTACACGTTCGTGGACAGCTACCTGATCGCCGCGCCCGACCTCGGCACACTGTCGCGGGCCATTCAAGATCGCCAGGCTGGATATACGCTGACCCATTCACCGGGTTTTCAAGCGCTCCTGCCCAGTGATGGGTATACGAACTTCTCCGCGATCTTCTATCACAACATTGGTCCGGTGGTTGGCCCCGTCGCGGAGCAACTGAAATCCAGTGGAGCCCTGACGGCGCAGCAGCGGCAATCGATCGATGCGCTCACCGCGAACTCCGCGCCCGGCCTGATTTATGCTTATGGCGAGCCCGATCGGATCGTCGTGGCGAGCAACACCGGCTTCATGGGTTTCGATCTGGGTACTTTGCTGACGATGGGCGATAATGGGCCTTTCTTGCCGCAGATGCTTTTGGGCGGGGCGCTTAGCCATCCAACCAATCCAAGTAACACGGGGTTGCGAACGCAGTCTCAGTGAACATGGCGATACAAAGCGGAGCCGCAGACGCCGGGAATGAGAAAACTCCGTCTGCTGCTCCGCGAACGCCCCTGGTCGAACTCCAGGGTCTATCCGTTCAGTTTGGCCGGCGCGAAATCCTGCGGAATCTCACCGGTTCTCTGCGCGGACGGGCAATCGGCCTGCTTGGTCCCAACGGCGCGGGCAAGTCCACTCTGATCAATACTCTGCTCGGCTTCTATAAGCCCTCCTCTGGTTCGGCGCAAGTGTTTGGATACGACATCCGCACGGAAACCAGGAAAATTCGCGCCCTGGTTGGTTACATGCCGGAAAACGAAGCGTTCATTTCGCAAATGAGCGCGGTGTCATTCGTTCGCATGATGGCCGAGCTTTCCGGCCTGCCGTCCTCCGCGGCGCTGGAGCGGGCACACGAAGCGCTGTTCTCCGTGGGACTTGCGGAAGCGCGCTATCGCAAGCTGGGGACCTATTCGCTGGGCATGAAGCAACTGGCAAAGCTGGCGCAGGCGATCGTTCACGGGCCCAAGCTGCTGATTCTCGACGAGCCCACGAACGGCCTCGATCCCCTGGCGCGCCAGCGCATGATTCGCATGATCCGGGAAATTCGCGATGGCAGCGGACTGCGCATCGTGCTGTGCTCGCACTTGCTGCGCGACGTTGAAGACACCTGCGACGAGGTGCTCATCCTGAAGCAGGGACGAATCGCGCACTACTCGAACCTGGAAGAAGAGCGGCGCGCGAACAAGAGATTTCTGGAACTGGAAACTTACGGCGCGAATGGCGACTTCGCCGAAGCGGTCGAGAAACTGGGTTGTGAGTGCGCGGTCACGGCGAACCGAATGAAGATGATTCTTGCCGATGGAATTGAGGTTCGCGATATCTATCGTCTGGCCGCGGAGCGCGAGGTGCGCATCCGCCGGCTCAATTTCCGGCGCGACACGCTCGAGGATATTTTCATGAAGGCGATGGAGAACTGAGAGGCTGGGGAGCGCGAATGGCCGTCTACAGGCGCAGCTACGCGTTGTACTCCGGAGCGCTGACTCCAGCATGGTCGCGCTGCCTGGTTCTGTTTCGTTATTCGCGGCAAAACCTGTTTCGCTCGAAGTTCCAGACCGCATTGTTCGCGCTCTGCTTCTTCTACCCTGTCGCCTGTCTGTTCGGAATCTATGTTGCCCACAACTTGAACTTTCTTCAGAGAGCCGGCATCGGCGGCCTTCAGTTCGTCAACATCGACAGCAAATTCTTTTTCTATTTCGTCAGGGTGCAGGGAGTGCTGGCGTTTCTGCTGACCGCGTTTACCGGGCCCGGCCTGATTTCTCCCGACATTGCGAACGGTGCGCTGCCGTTGTATTTCTGCCGCCCTTTCTCGCGCGCGGAATATGTACTCGGCAAGTCGTCGGTACTGGCGATCTTGCTTTCGCAAGTGACGTGGATCCCCGGCTTGGTTCTTTTTGCCGTACAGGCGGCCTTGGCGGGTCGCGCTTGGACGTGGGATCACTTTTGGATTGCCGGCAGCCTGGTCGTTTCCTTCCTCATTTGGATTGCGTTTCTGTCTCTGCTTGCGATGGCGCTCTCGGCATGGGTGAAGTGGAAGATCGTGGCCGGCGCCCTGCTGCTGGCCGTTTTCTTCTTTGGCGCTGGTTTCGCACAAGCCATCAATAACGTGATGCGCACTCAACTGGGAGACTTCCTCAACATTGTGTATTTGATGGGGACGGTTTGGACCGCTCTCTTCGGAATCGACGCCCAGCGTTCGATGCCCGTCCTCCGGGCCTGGACGGCGCTCCTCGCCTACTGTGCCATCTGCCTGGCCCTGCTCGTGCGCAAGGTGCGCGCCTACGAGGTGATCAAGTGAACGATCGCATTCACGCTCGCGCACATGATCCCACGAACGACCGCATCGTCCTCGAAAACGTGTCGAAGTTCTACGGCGAGATTCTGGGCGTGAACCGCGTGAACCTCTCGATTCCTGCAGGAATCACGAGCCTGGTGGGGCCGAATGGTTCGGGCAAAACCACGCTGATGAACTTGATGACCGGTCTGGTTCGGCCCTCGCGAGGGCGGATTCGTGTGCTGGGATACCGCACGGACGAACCAGAAGCGCTCTTCAATATCCTTGGCTATTGCACGCAGTTCGACGCCTTTCCCAAAGGCTTGACGGGATATCAGTTTGTGTATTCCTATCTGCGGCTCGGAGGCAGAGATTCCGAAGCCGCCGCGCAGCTTGCCTGGCGGGCCATCGAGCGCGTGAACCTCGTCGATGCCGCCGAGCGCAACATCGCTGGTTACAGCAAAGGGATGCGCCAGCGAATCCGCTTGGCGCAGGCCTTGGCCCACGACCCGCGAGTGCTGGTGCTCGACGAACCTCTGAACGGACTGGACCCGCTGGCGCGAGCGGAGATGATCGCGCTATTCCGCGCGGCGGCCGCGCAAGGTTGTTATGTGATCATCTCCAGCCACATTTTGCACGAAGTCGATGTAATTTCCGATCGGGTCATCCTGCTGAGCAACGGGTACGTGGTAGCCGAGGGCCAGATTCAAAGCGTGCGCGGGGAAATCCAGGAGCATCCGGCGCAGATTCTCATTCGCTGCAACCGCCCGCGGGAACTCGCCGCCAAAACGATGGAGTCCAAGCAGACCATCGAGGTTTCCATTCACCGTGACGAGCGCGGCCTGCTCGTCAAAACGCGCGATGCCGACGGCCTTTATCTCATGCTGAACCAGATCGCGCTGAACGGCATTGACATCGAATCGGTCGCCCCCGCCGACGATGACGTGAATTCCGTTTACGAGTATCTCATCGGGAACGACGAGGCAGTCCGATGACGGAACTGAGAACCAGGCCCGTGATCAAGCTCTGGTGGGCGCAGATCGGATCGGTTATTCGGCTGGAAATGAAGAAGACCTTCTTCGCCAAGCGCGGCCTGTGGGTCTATGTGCTGGCCCTCTTACCCTTCCTGCTCTTCATCGCATACGCCCTCGGCGCTTCACACCAGCGCCAGCGGAGCGCCCAGCTTGCCCTGCGAAATGAGAAGCCGCTGACCCATCGGGATCTGCAGGCAATCAAATCGGGCATGACCAGCGAAGAAGTAGTTGCCCTGATTGGCAGGCCGCCGATTCGATTTCATTGGACCGATCGAAGACCGCTTGCGGAAGGTGGTTTGGTTGACGTCCGTCACGAGAGTTACCACTACTCCGATGGAGTCAACGATCTCTACCTCGAATTGGTGGATGGCAAAGTCGAGCGCGTCAACTTCAGCGAAGGCTCCAATCTGGGCGAGGATGCCATCATGTTTGCCGGCGTGTTCCAATTTTTCTTTGTCCGCCTGGCTGTATTTTTCGGTTGTCTGGGAATCTTCATGAACCTGTTTCGCGGCGAAGTCCTGGACCGCAGCCTTCACTTCTACTTTCTAGCTCCCCTCCGCCGCGAGGTCCTGATGGTAGGAAAATTTCTCGCCGGGTTGTTGGCGGCCTGCGTCATTTTTGTGACCAGTGAATTGCTCCAGATCGTTGCCTTCACCTGGCATTTCACTCCGCAGGCGCGCGACCTCTACCTGTACCACAATCACGGCCTCGCCCACGCTGCCGCGTATTTGGGAGTGACCGTTCTGGCCTGCCTCGGTTACGGAGCTTTCTTCCTGGCTGCGGGAATGCTGTTCCGAAATCCGATCCTGCCGTCCGCAGCGATCTTGATTTGGGAAGCCGTGAATCCGTTTCTGCCCCCGTTGCTCAAGCAGTTCAGCGTCATTTACTACCTGAAATCGCTTTGCCCGGTGAGCGTTCCCACGCCTCCGGGAACGCCGCCTCTGTTTGCCTTGTTGGTCTCCAATCCCGATCCAGTGTCCGGCCCGGTGGCAGTAGTTGGCGTCGTGACCGTGGCCCTGCTCGCTCTTTATGCTTCCAGCTTCCAGGTCCGGCGCATGGAAATCAACTACACGACCGAATGAGAAATCCCTTTTCTTCCTCGGTGCCAGCTTATTGCTGCATAGAACCGGAAAAGCTCTAGCCGGGATGTCCCGGGTTCCTTGACAGACTTCCAAGGCGCCGGGTGTTGGAACGCCGTTGACTTCGATAGGTATCTTTTGTTGTACTTGAACTGTTAATTACGGTGAAGGAGTTCACCGTCAACCGCTGTCCCAATTCTTAAGCCGGAATAGCTGATGACTCCTGACAAGCGGATTTTTTGTCGCGGAGTTATGGCGCCGGCAACGATCCGCAGAACTAGTGAGGTGGCGCTTCATGGAGAACGTGTGGGTCTTGGCCTCGGTGTGGGTCGGTCTGGCTCTGATCGCGACGCTGGTTGCGATTTGGTTCAAGATGTCCACCGCACTCAGCGAGATTATTGTCGGCACCGTGGCCCAGTTTGTGATCGGCACATTGTTCGTGCATTTCGAACTGGGCGGGAAGACAGGCTGGATCAGCTTTCTCGCCGGCACCGGCGCCATTGTTCTTACCTTTCTGGCCGGCGCCGAACTCGATCCCCAGATCTTTCGCACGAAATGGAAGGAAGCGACGGTGATTGGGCTGGTGGGTTTCTTCGGACCGTTCTTCGGGTGCACGGCAATTGCCCACTACATCTTGCACTGGACGGTGCGCTCGAGTTGGCTGGCTGGAGTCGCCCTCTCGACCACTTCGGTAGCGGTGGTCTATGCGGTGATGTTGGAACTGGGTTTCAATGTTACGGATTTCGGGAAGGCGGTGCTGGCCGCCTGCTTCATCAACGATCTGGGAACCGTGATTGCACTGGGACTGATCTTCTCGCCGTTTACCATCAAGACGGTGATTTTCGTGGTGGTCAGCGTGGTTGTCTTCGCGATCCTCCCTTTTCTGACGCCGCGATTCTTCAAGAAATATGGCGGGCGCGTCTCCGAACTTGAGGCTAAGTATCTGCTCTTCCTATTGTTCGCCATGGCAGGACTGGCGGTGTGGTCGGGAAGCGAAGCGGTGCTGCCTGCCTACATCATCGGGATGACTTTGGCGGGTAGCGTGGGTAAGGACCACATTCTCATACGGCGTCTGCGCACCCTGACGTTCGGACTGCTGACGCCGTTTTACTTCATTCGGGCGGGATCGTTTGTATCTGTGCGTGCCTTGATCGCGGCCCCGCTCGTATTCGTTGTGTTGTTTTTCGCCAAGATGCTGTCGAAGGTAATTCCGTTGTTTCCCACGGTGAAGGCATTTGACTATCAAAAGGAAGAAGGACTGTACTTCACGTTGATGATGTCTACCGGCCTGACGTTTGGAACTATCTCTGCGCTCTTCGGTCTGAATCACGGTGTCATTGACCAGGCGCAGTATTCATACTTGGTCGCTACGGTGATCGGCAGCGCCGTGGTGCCTACTATGATTGCCAATGCCTGGTTCATGCCGAGGCACTTGCTGGCCACTAAGGCAAACGAGAAGTCGACGATAATCTCAAGCCAGGAGCGGGAACGCAGACTAAGGAGGGAGAATGACGGGACAACGGCAGAACGCGCATTTTCGGAAGTTGCTGGTTGGTTACGACGGGTCTTCGCAATCGGAAAAGGCAGTGGATATGGCCTTCTCGTTGGCAGAGTGTCTGGATGCGACGGTGCTGATCCTTGCCGTCGCGCGGCCTCCCGAACCGTCGATTTCGGTCGAATTGGAAGCGGTGCTGGACGACGCGAAGGAACATTTTGAAGAGGCGTTCAGGAAGATTCTGGAGAAGGCCCGTTCCCGTGGTCTGGAGGTGAAGACTGACATGGCAGTCGGGCACCCGGCAGAACAAATCATCCACCGGGCAGAAGTGGACGGCATTGACCTCATCATTTTGGGCCGGCGGGGACGATCCATGATCGCGAGGATGATGTTGGGTTCAGTCTCCGAGCGAGTTCTGAGATATGCGCACTGTCCCGTGATGGTAGTGCACTAGATTGGATGAGGGACATGCAACCGCCCGAGACCTCAACCAGGCGCATTGGCGAGAGATCACATGATGCCGGAATTCATCTTTGACCGTGAAGACGAAAGACACGGCATCAGACAGCGCTTCGAGAAGAAGCATCCCTTCCTTATTCATGGACCTGCGGGCGTTGGCAAAACTCTCCTGCTGCGCAGTTTGTTGCCGGAATTTCCATCGATTCTATACTGTGACAATTCCGCAACAACCCACATGATGTTCCGCAGTCTCGCCCATAGTTTGCTGAGGCTGCGCAATCCACGTGCGCAGGCCGCCTTTCGAAGCGAGGACGCCATCGAGAAGAAGTCGGCGGTCTCACTGAAAGGAATTGTGATGGACGGCTTGAGGCAGGGGCAATATTCGATTCTCCTCGACCATCTGAAACGCCCCTCGTATTCCTTCGCGGCAGCGGTTCGAGAAATCATTGGATGGGGCTCCACGCCAGTGAGCGCAGTGGCCCGGTCGATCCACATGGAGGACGCCGGTTTCCTTCAGCCGTTTTATTCGGACCGCTCCGAGAGGTACGAGATCCGCAACTTCGAGACATCCGTCGCTGAGCAATTCGCTCGCGAGCTGGTCAGCCGGGCCGATCTGACGGCGCCGAACATGGGCGAGTTCCTCGACAAAGTCGTGGAGTTCAGTGCGGGGAACCCAGGGGCAATTGTTGCGCTGGTGGAGACGGCGAAGAACCCAAAGTATCGTTCGGACGAACACATCAAGATCACGCCGCTCTACATCGACTTTCGCATGAACTGGAAAGTCGCCAGGTGACGAGCGGTACGCGACTTTTTTTGGTCGCCAACTGGAAGGGGCTGTTCTTTCTAAGACGGGCTTCAAACGTTGACTTCGTCCTTCCCGGTTGGCATAATTTCCGTGGGTGTTGGAGTTCGCCTTTAACCGCCCATCGGGCAGATGACTCCTACGAAGAAAGGAAAGTTTCTTGCTAGGGGTTTGTGTGCCGTCTCCCTCAATCCAAGAGACTTCCGACCTTCAGTTTCGTAAAGCAGTTGCGCAAAGTGTAAAGAAGCGCCTGCTTGCGTCTTGAGGGAGCAGGTGATGCGACGCGATGCCCGAACAGCCGACAAATTCGCTCAACTCAAATCATGAGCGGCGTCTGAGTGTGAGCTGCCGCTACATCGACAGGCTGCTCGCGGATATGGAGAGCATGTTGAATGTCTCTTCGTCCAAGCTGGCCTTTCCGCAATACGCTTCCGACATTACTTCTGCCCAGAGGCGCGTGATTGAGGACTATATCAGTCGCATCCGGGCCCAGCTGATTCGGATGCTGGATGGACAAAACATCGAACGGCCGCCGGCCGATATTCCCGTGGCACGGTCACTCCACTCGACGCTTACGTTCATGGACATCGCGGCTGAGGAGTTGAAACCCGAATACATGCGCGGCTACGGTGAAATCCCGCCTCAAGCCGCGGCCGAACTGAACCGCATTGCCGGGGAACTGCAAGGCCTGGTGAGACAACTGGATCAGTATCTAATGCGTGGCGCAGCAGAGAACTTGCCGCAGCGACTGGAGAAGCTGGAGCCAACGGAAGACGAGTTGCCACTTCTCCGAAGGTTGGGAACGACTATCACCGAAGACGGGCCGGCAGAATTTCGATCCACGTTGCCGTTGACATCCGTAGCATCCGAAGCATCCGAAGATCGGCAGGGCCTACCTGAGAATTCCTACGGAGAGTCGGCACTCTTGCGCCTGGCCGAGTTGGCTGAGGAGTTTGAGGCCGAGCAAGTCGCTGCAGATGCGCGGAGCGTGGCAGAGCGCGTATCCGAGGGACGCTTCTACGTTGCTTGTATCGGCCAGTTCAAGCGCGGCAAATCCTCTGTCCTGAATGCGCTGGTGGGCGACAACGTACTGCCCACTGGAGTCGTGCCGGTTACTGCCGTCCCCACGATCGTCCGCTACGGCAGCCATGCCGCCGCTCGCGTACGCTTTGAAGCCGGCGGGTGGACGGATATTCCAGTTAAGACCGTCGATGAGTATGTTTCTGAAGAGAAGAACCCTGAAAACGCGAAGCATGTCGCTGCATTGGAAATCTTTGTGCCCAGTCCGCTGCTTGCGACCGGCATGTGTTTCGTGGACACGCCAGGGTTGGGATCCGTGTTTACCGGCAATACGGCAGCAACCCAGGCTTTCATTCCTCATATTGATGCTGCGCTGGTCGTGATCGGGGCCGATCCTCCGCTAGCAGGGGAAGAACTGGTACTGGTTGAGGCAGTCGCTCGGCACGTTCAGGATCTCATCATCGCGTTGAACAAAGCGGACCGCACCACGGATGCAGAACGAGCCGCGGCGGTGGCCTTCTCGCGACGGCAACTCGAAAAGCGGCTTCAACACCCCGTGCAACCATTCTTCGAGGTCAGCGCAACGGAACAGCTTGAACGTCGGGGCACCGGTCGGGACTGGGGAAAGCTGGTCGCTTCGCTGAAGCATTTGGTCGAAGGGTCGGGCCGGCGCCTGATCCGGGCAGCTTGCGACCGCGGCCTGGAGCGCATCAGCGAGCAGCTCCTCGTCATCATCACGGAAGAGCGCGAGGCACTCCAGCGGCCCATCGAAGAGTCGGAGAGCCGTATCGCGGTTATGAAGCAGACCATCGCCGATGCAGAACGTTCGATGCGAGAGCTCGCGTATCTCTTCATGGCCGAGCAACAGCATCTCTCCGACATGTTTGTCGATCGGCACAAGGCATTTCTCGCGCGCGTAATGCCGCAGGCGAGCAAGGAGTTCGACGTTGCGCTGCAGTACATATCTCGCGGGCTGGGCCCATCGTACCGCCGGCGCATCTTCCGCGAAGCGCAGGAAATCGCACAGCGTCACATCGTGCCGTGGTTGAAACCCGAGCAGGAAGAAGCAGAGAGAGAATATCGGCGTGTTGCGTTGCGGTTCGTGGAGATGGCAAACGAGTTTCTGAAGAAACTTGCGAATGCCGGCATTCCCGAGCTGGCGCGGATGCCCCATGCTCTCGATCCGGAGAGCGGATTTCGCGTTCGCTCGGAGTTCACTTTTTTGGACTTCATTGAAGTCGCGCAGCCTGCCTCACCACTGCGCTGGCTGGCTGACCTGGCCCTGGGTCTGGTGGGTGCAGGGAAAATAATCGAAAACGACGCCCGCAGGTTTCTCGCCCGGCTGCTCGAATTCAACAGCACCCGTGTGCAGAGCGATATTCTCAACCGGGTTCAGGAGAGCCGAGGGAAGTTAGAAACCGAGATTCGCAAGTTGTTGCACGAAGTCAGCCGCATCGCCGAGCAGGCCCTGGCCCGTGCCAAGAGAGTACGAGTGGAGGGCACCCCGGCAGTTGAAGCGGAATTGCAGCGGCTCGACCGCTCGGAACAGGAAGTGCGCGCAGTTGGTTCGCCGTGAACCAGAGGACGCGCCAGCATTGCGTCCGCGCGGTAAGATGGCTGAGAGCTTTTGATCCTATGGAGCGTGCCATGAACCCTGTACTCGCAAACCTGGAACCTGAACCGGTATGGAAGCACTTCGATAGATTGGCGGCAACCCCTCGCGCCTCTACGAAGGAGGCCGCAGCCCGCGACTACATCCGGACGCTGGCCACAAAGCTGGGCCTGGAATCGGTACAGGACGACGTCGGCAATCTCGTGATCCGGAAACCTGCGCGGTCGGGACGCGAGGGAGCGCCGATGGCTCTCTTACAGGGCCACCTCGACATGGTGTGTGAGAAAAACGAGGCAACCGTTCATAACTTCGATGTCGATCCTATCAAGGTGGTAAGAGACGGATGAATTCACGTTTGAAGTGCAACAGTGTGTTCCAAGAATACCTCGTTGGGAGTTTTGAAGCCGAGGCATTTTCTGGGTGTGTCGTTATAGCGTTCGAGACAGAGGGCGAGGCGATGGGCGGGCAGGGTATCGAGGTCGGTGTTTCTGGGCAACTGGCGGCGCAAACGGCCAATCGCGTTTTCGATGCCGCCCTTTTGCCACGGCGAGTGCGTGTCGCAGAACCAGGTCTGGATGCCAAACCGTCGGCTCAGGAGATAGTGTTTGCTGAACTCCGTTCCGTTATCGAAGGTCATGGATTGGCACACACGCGCGGGCATCGCTTCCACCATGGCGCTGAGATTGTCGGCGACCGACTGCGCCGTTCTCGCCTTCTGCCGCACCAGCAGGGCGCGCCGCGACCTGCGTTCCTGCGCCACCAGCAAGAACTGTCCCGGTTTGCTGAAGCTCATGAGGTCGGCTTCCCAATCGCCCAAGCGCGTTCTGGTCTCCACCACCGCCGGACGATCATGGATGGAAACCCTGTCCACTATGGACGCCGTCGACCATCGGCCATTGGGCAGACGCTTTCCGCGACGGTACTTTTGGCGAGGCAACCAGCGATGCAGGGTTTCGTTGAAGGACCCACTGCGCCAATAAATGTAACGGTAGATCAATTCGTAGCTGATGCGGTCGCTGCCCGGTCCCTGGGCCATGCGCCCGGCAATCTGCTCCGGCGACCATCCCGCGGCGAGATGTTGCAAAACTTTCTCACGAAGTTCCGGCTGACGTTCCAGCTTATGGGCTCGACCGCGAGCATGACGACGCAGCATCAACTGCTGCGCGCGCTCCGGATCGTAACCCCCGGTCCACTGCTTGGACGCCTTGCCGTTGCGCTTCAGTTCACGGCTGATCGTCGCCGCGCTCCGCCCCAGAACGCCAGCGATGCAGCGCAGAGATTTACCGTCTGCATGCAGACGGTAAATCTCAATCCGCTCTCTGAGGCCCAACTGCTCATACCTTCTTTTTTCCATCGCAACACCTTTGTACGGTGTTGCACTTGATTCGTGAACTCATGACGGCGACTGGCTGAAGGCGGATGGCACGACCCTGGGCTCCGATAACGGAGTCGGCGTGGCCGCCGCACTGGCGGTGATGGAGAGCAATGACATTGCGCATGGTCCGCTGGAATTTGTTTTCACCATTGACGAAGAGACCGGGCTCACGGGCGCTTCGGAATTTCCCGTCGGCTTGCTGAAGTCCAAATATTTTCTCAACCTTGACAACGAAGAAAAGGGAACGCTCTGTATCGGTTGTTCAGGTGGTGTCAAGACGACGGCTCGACGTAAAGTCGGCCTTCGTCCCGCGGGCGCAGGATCGGCCTGGAGGATCAAAGTGTCTGGTCTGAAAGGCGGCCACTCCGGTGTCGATATCCATCAAGGCCGCGGCAATGCCCTACGGATCATGGGTGGGGTCCTTCAGTCCTTGCTTGATCGGCTTCCGGTCGAAATCGCCGAGGTCAATGGTGGAAGCGCGCAGAATGCGATTCCGCGCGAAGCGGCGGCGTTGGTGCTAGCCGACCCCTCTCGCGAGAGTGAACTGAAATCGCTTGTCGCCGCAGCCGAAGCCGGATACAGGGCTGACTTGGGAGGATTCGATCCCGGACTGCGCATCACGGTTGAAAAAGCCGAACGTCCTGGAAAGGTGCTGGATGCGACGGACGCGAAACAAGCGGTCGAGTTGCTCGCAAGCTTGCATCATGGGGTTATCGCTATGAGCCCCGATGTTGCCGGCTTGGTCCAGACCTCCACAAACCTGGCGACCGTCACCACGAAAGGCGGCGTGGTGGAGATTGTTACCAGTCAGCGCAGCGCGATCGAGACCAGCATGATGGCTGCCGCCCGCATGGTTGCGACGGTGTGCCGCCTGGCGGGCTTCGAAGTGGAGCACGCAGGCAAGTATCCGGGCTGGAAGCCGGAGCCCAACAGCGAAATCGTGCGCAAGCTCCAGGAGGTGCACAAGAAACTTTTCGGCGAACCGGCAAAGCTGATTGCCATGCACGCCGGCCTGGAGTGCGGCGTCATTGGCGAGAAATACCCCGGCATGCAGATGGTGTCTTTTGGTCCGACGATCGTGGATCCGCACAGTCCGAACGAGCGAGTGCAGATATCGTCTGTGGAAAGTTTCTGGAAGTATCTTAAGCTGGTGCTCGAGAACCTGTGAGCGGGAACTGTGGCGACGGCCGATCAAGTAAGTCGAGGATGCCAGCTAGCTTCTCTTCTTACGACCTGTACGGGCTGACCCCCAGCTTTTTCACTTGCTCGGTGAACTCCCGCACCACCTGACCAAACCTCGGTCCTTCGGCCGCCGAAACCCATTCCAGGCGAAAGCGCTCTTCCTCGATGCCGAAATCCGCGAGCATCAGCTTGATGGCATCCGCGCGTTTTTCCGTTTTGTAATTGCCCTCCTGATAGTGGCAATCTCCAAAGTGGCAGCCCAGGATGAGGACGCCGTCCGCCCCCTTGGTAAACGCATCGATCACCAGGTTGGGATGCACCATCCCCGAGCACATGACGCGGACGATGCGGATGCTGGGCGGGTATTGGACTCGGGAAACGCCCGCCAGGTCTGCGCCGGCGTACGAGCACCAGTTGCAGCACAGGGCGATGATCAGGGGCTCAAAGTTATCGTCCATTACTCTACTCCCATAGCAGCGTGGATCTGGGCCTCGATTTCAGCGAGGGTAAACCCATAGATGAGTATGCCATTTTTCGGACACGTAGCCTGGCAGCAGCCACAGCCCTTGCATGCGGAGTCGTTGGTTTCGACGACTTTTTTGATCGAGCCCTGCCACTTGTATTCGAGCAGGGTGATGGCTTTGTAGGGGCAAGTGTCCACGCAGTAAGCGCACCCGTCGCAGCTGGCATCGACGACATGCGATATGGTGCCTTCCAGCTCAATGCTGTCCCGGGCGAGGATGGTGGCGGCTCTGGCGGTTGCCGCCTGCGCCTGGAGAATGGATTCCTCGATGCTCTTGGGAGAATGCGCCAGCCCGCACAGGAAGACGCCGTCGGTCATGAAATCGACCGGGCGCAGCTTCATGTGGGCTTCGAGGAAAAAGCCATCGCTATTTAATGGAACCTTGAGAAGCTGCGCAAGTTGCCGATTGTCGTCGTGCGGCTGAATGCCCGCCGACAATATGACCGCATCGGCGGCGATGGTGAACGGCATGCCGAGCGTCTGGTCGAAGACGGAAACCTGGAGTCCTTTGCCATTCGGCGCTACTTCAGGTTTGCGGTCCACGTCGTAGCGGACGAACGCAACGCCTTGCCGCCGCGCCTCGGTGTAATACTCTTCCTTGAAGCCATAGGTGCGGATGTCCTGGTAGAGGACATAAATATGCGTTTGCGGCGAGATCGCTTTTATCTTCAGTGCGTTCTTGATCGCCTCGGCGCAGCAGATCCGCGAACAGTACGGCCGTTCACTGTCGCGCGATCCGACGCATTGGATCATCACCACCGTTTTTTGCTTCCCGTTCGGTTTCAGGAAGCCGTCGCCGGCAGCGAGACGCTCTTCGAGTTCCCGCTGCGTCATCACCCTTTCGTCCTGCCCATACAGGTACTGCTTGGGCCGGTGCTCCTGCGCTCCGGTAGCAACGATGATCACGCCATGCTCGACTACGGTGGTCTGGCCGCCGGCGACAACGGTAGTCTTGAAGTCGCCGATTGAGCCCTCGATCTTTTCGAGCGTGGCTCCGGTGTAGACGGAGATTCTGTCGTTGTAGCTGATCTCCTCCTGCAGCCGCTTCAGTTCGGCTTGCGGTTGATCCCCGTTCAGCAGGTAATGGAGGTGCTTCAGATTCCCGCCGAGTTCGTTCTGCTTCTCGACCAGGTGAACGTCGAATCCCTGATGTGCGAGCGAAAGGGCGGCACTCATGCCGGCGAGCCCGCCACCGATGACCAGCGACGACTTGTTGACCGTGATCGACTTCCGGGAGAGCGGCTCCAGCAGCCGCGCCTTGGCCACCGCCATCCTCGTCAAGTCCTTGGATTTCTCGGTGGCCCGCTCTGGCTCGTGCATGTGGACCCATGAACACTGGTCCCGGATGTTGGCCATCTCAAACAGGTAGGGATTAAGGCCGCCCTCTGCCATCGTGTTGCGGAACAGCGGCTCATGCGTTCGCGGGCTGCACGAGGCCACCACCACCCGATTCAGATTGTGTTCGGCGATCTTCTCCTTGATCCGATCCTGGGTATCGTTCGAGCAGGTATAAAGATTGTTCTCCGCGTACACAACGTCGCGCAGGGTCTTCGCATATTCCACAACGTCCGGGACATTGACCACGCCGCCGATATTGCTCCCGCAGTGGCAGACAAAGACTCCGATGCGCGGCTCTTCTCCCTTCACATCTCTTTCGGGTGGGTAGACCTTGGGAGTGATCAGCGAGCCACGGGCTTCGCGCAAGAGCGAGAGCACATGGGCGGAGGCTGCCGAGGCCTGCATGATCGTTTCCGGGATATCCTTCGGCTCGGCAAACGGTCCGGCAACGTAAATTCCTTCCCGAGACGATTCCGCCGGCTGGAACGCGGCAGTCCCGCAAAAATTGAATTCGTTGAGCGCCACGCCGAATCGTTCGGCCAGCTTCTTGACATCTTTAGGTGGCTGCATGCCCACCGACAGGACGACCAGGTCGTATTCCCCTGAGAGCTTGCTGTCGTTCTCGGCAAGATATTTGACGATCAGATTCCGCGTCCCAGGGACTTCCTCGATTTTCGGCACGCGAGAACGGATATAGCGCACGCCCAGCTCTTGCGCTCTGTGGTAATACTGCTCGAAGCCCTTGCCGAAGGCGCGCAGGTCCATGAAGAAGATGTCGCATTGCAGACCTTCGCCGAGATGCTCTTTGGCGATGATGGCTTCTTTCGTGGCATACATGCAGCAGACGGACGAACAGTAGTCGTGGTCGAAATCTCGCGAACCAACGCACTGCAGGAAGGCAATCCGCTTGGGCTGCTGCCGGTCGAAAGGCCGGAGCACATGGCCGGAGTAAGGTCCGGAGGCGCACAAAATCCGCTCGAACTCGAGAGCCGTGAGCACATTCGGAAAGCGGCCATAACCCAGGTCCTTGGTTAACCGGGCGTCGAAGGCCTCGAATCCGGGTGCGAGGACGATGGCGCCTACCTTCAACTCCTGAGTCTCCGCTCTTTGTGCATAGTCGATCGCATGGGCCTGGCAGGCCGTTGCGCAGATATGACAATCGCAGCAGATGCCGCACGCCAGACAGCGCTTAGCCTCGGCGACCGCTTCTTCCGGCGTGTAGCCGACGTGGACTTCGGCAAACGTTCTTCCGCGAGTCGCGGGGTCGAGGGCTTGCATGTGCACCTGGCGCTGCATCAGCACGCCAGCCGTATCCACGACGTACTGAGTGTGAAACGGCCCTTCCAGTTCGCGCCCCGCACGGAGATCTTGCTTATTGAGCCAGCGATCGATAGAGTTGGCGGCTTTCTTGCCCGCGAGCATCGCCGTCACCACCACGTCGGGGCCGGTCACGCAATCCCCGCCGGCGAACACACCGGGCAGCGAAGTCTCCAGCGTCAGGGGATCGGTACGGAACGTCCCCCATTTTGTGGTCTCCAGACCCAGTCGCTCACCCAGGGCACTCACATCGGGGACTTGGCCAATAGTGGCCACGACAGCGTCGCAGGGAATGACGAACTCCGAGCCTGGAATCGGCTCCGGAGCCGGCCGGCCGCTGGCATCGGGCTTGCCGAGTTTCATCCTCAGGCACTCCAGGCCAGCCACGCGCCCGTCGGGGCCCGACTGGAACGATTTGGGTGCGGCGAGGAACATCAACTTGATGCCTTCGCGCTCTGCGTCCTCGACCTCGCGCTGGTCGGCGGGCATCTCCGCTCGGGTTCGCCGGTAAACGATCGTCACCTCCGCAGCCCCGCAACGGAGGGCGGCGCGCGCCGCGTCCAGCGCCGAATTGCCTCCTCCTACCACCAGCACACGACGACCTGGCGCTACTGAACCTGAGAGATTCACCCGCCGCAGGAACTCCACGCCACCCGTGACACCCGGGAGATTTTCCCTTGGAATTCCGAGTTTCCGCTCCACGTGAGCCCCGATGGCGACGAACACCGCCGCGTAGCTCTTACGCAATTCTTCGAACGCGATGCTGCGCCCCACCGGCGTCTCCAGCAGGATTTCGATGCCGATCGCACGCATCCGGTCAAGCTCGGCGTTCAGCAAAGGCCGGGGCAGCCGGAAAGCCGGAATGCCCGCCGCCAGCATCCCGCCCGCAACCGGGAGTGCTTCGAAGATCGTCGTGCCATAGCCTTTCTGCCGGAGTTCATAGGCACAGAGGAGGCCGGCCGGGCCGGACCCCACGATGGCAATCTTCTCCGGACGTTCGGGCGCGGTCGGTTGCGGCAGCTTGTAACCGGGGAAGCGGTCGGTAATGAAGCGTTTCAACGCCGGCACATTCACCGCATCGTCCACGCTAGTGCGCGTGCAAGCCGTGGTGCAAGGGTGAGTGCAGATCCGGCCGCAGATCGACGGAATCGGGTTGTCTCGCAGAATGACCTGGAGCGCCTCGTCGAAGCGCCCTTGCGCGATCAGAGTTACATAGCCTTGCGCGCTCTGATGGATGGGGCATCCGGCCTCGCAGGGAGAGGTTCCGCGGCGCGAAATAGCGAAGATGTTGGGAACGGCTTGCGGGAACGGGCGGTAGATCGCCTTCCGCTCTCCCAGCCCCAGATCGAACTCGGACGGCAGCGTTACTGGACAATCCGTCGTGCAAGCGCCGCACCCCGTGCATTTCGTCGCGTCCACAAAACGCGGCTGCTTCCTGATGCTGACCGTGAAATTCCCCGGCTGCCCTTCGACGCGTTCCACCTCACTCAGGGTGAGAAGTTCGATGTCCTTGTGCCTGCCGATCTCGACCAGACGCGGCGCCAGGGTGCACATCGCGCAATCGTTGGTGGGAAAAGTCTTGTCGAGCTGGGCCATGACCCCGCCAATGGCAGGGCCGCATTCGGCCACATACACCTTGATGCCGCCGTTGGCCAGATCGAGGGCCGCCTGCATGCCGCCGACACCGCCGCCCACCACCAGGGCAGCGCCCACCACTGGAGTTTGAGACTCGTTAGACCGCATGGGGAACAACCTCCGCCGCCGGCGCCTGCCGCGCGGCCCGCTCCTTGACCGCCTGGAAGTACAAGGCCAGAGGTCGATACATCATGTGCGCCCAGGTGCCGAACGGCATCTCCACCAGCAGCATCGGCGTGGCGATGATCACATGCAGGGCGTAGGCGAAATGAGTACTGAGCGCCATGCCTGAACACCTGAAGATGTTTGCGGCCAGTCCGGTGACCGCCGTGAGCAGAAGCAGGATGGGAAAGATCAGATCCTCCAGCCGCGTCTCCTTATAGACTTCCTTCTTCGCCTGCACCCGTCTAACGAGGATCTCGCCGATGCCATAGAAGATGAAGCCGGTGGCCAGGTATCCCAGCCAGCGCTGTGGGTGGTACAAGGGATAAACATTGTCGGTTTGAAACCAGCGTAGCGCGAAGACCTTGATGGTCAGCATCATGACCGTGCCCAGGGCAAGAATCCAATGCCCCAGCCACCGGCCTTTCTCCGGACACTTCCTCAACCCCGAGTGCGACACCGATTGGACCAGGTATCTCCACGCCTCCTCGACATAGATGAAAAATGAGACGGAAGGCCGTTGCCCATTGCCCATGGTGAGCCGCCAGACGCGGTGGACGCGGGAGAATAGGAGAAGCAGCGGAAAGAGCATCACCACGAGCGTGTAATACGTGATGATGGGGAACATGTGCTCCAACCCCATCGGTGTGGTTAGGCCGGAAAGGGGCAGTCTCACATACCACAGGTGATAGCAGAGGATCAGTACAGTCACGAACACGGCAGAGAAGGCGAGCGCACCCAGGTGCCACGCCCGGGATCGGAGGAGCTTGCCCGCTAACCCGGTCCACTCATACTGCGCGCTGAGGAAGCGCCGCAGTGTTTTCATGGAAATCCTGGGCTCTGACTGGCGCGGGCAGGCGGTGGAACATTCGCCGCAGTCGTGGCAGATCCAGGGCTCGAGGCTTCCCAGGAGCGGCGCTCTCAGCCCCAGAAGAGCATGGCGGATGCTTTTTCGCGGAAAGCTGGCGCCGTCCTCGACCAGCTCACAGGAGAGCGTGCAACTTCCGCACTGATAGCAACCCGTGGGGTCGAACTTCCCATACCGCCGAATGTCGGCCAGCAGTGTCGGATCGCTTTCAACCGGCAATATGCCAACTTCCATTTGCCACCTCTATCCAGAGTGTTGCTACTGCGCAGCGACTACCCATTCCTTGACGGTCCTCCTGGTGTACACCAGGAACTTCCCGCCTTCTTCCACGATCCGGACCTCAAAGTTCTCGTCCTGATATGGCTTCCCCGCGCGTGCCGCTTCTTCTCTGTCGTCGTAGAGCTGTCCATCCCACATGTACTTCTTTCCATCGCTGATCATTGCGAGATCCGGGCTCATACGATACCTCCAGCCTGTGCGAACGGTGCCGCAAAGGCCTTATCTGATAATGAGCGACAAGTGGCTGCTGCGCAGTGATGCCTCGCACCCTTCTTCGTGACGAATAACACACTCAGGCATGAGACTGCGGACGTGTTTCTCGCCGCGTCCGAACGACTCTGCCAATCCTCGCGCCCCGACGAGCTATAAAGCGACGAAGAGAATCGCCAGCGCCTGGCCGGCTTGATTTACGCGCTTGCCTGGCACACGCCACCTCGCGGGGTTGCGGTGCCGGGGAAATACTCGCGGACCAACCATTCCGCCGCTGGCGGCACGGCGGCGCTAACGGCTTGCGACAAACCCTGGGAGATCTCTTCCGGCAGTGGCCCGGTTTGGCAGGCCAGCACACGCACCTCGACCCCGCAGAATTCCTGCAACTCGCGCAGCAGGTTGGACGTGGGCAACTGATGCATCGAGAAATCGTCGAGTTTGACCGGGGGAATCTCGGCGGGATCGATCTCGAATATCTCGCCGGGACTGCGTCCGGCATCGATCGCGTCCAGGATGAGCAAGCGCTGCGGACGCGCGGCGCTCAGGCAGAGAGTGAATAACAGTTTGCGCACGCCGGTGCCCGCGTCGAGCAAGCAGACGGCTTCGGGTACTGGGTAGTGTGTCTCGACATAGTCGACGACCGCGCACCCGAAGCCGTCATCTCCAAACAGAATATTCCCAACGCCGAGCACCACGGTCGGCTTCCGGCAAAACTCGGGGAGATCGGACTCAGAGTACTGATCAATGCGTTGACCGATCTCCCGCATGCTTCCTCCCTAACCGGGGACGTATCTCACAAATCGGTTTGGGTAAGGCACGGCTTCAGCCGTGCCGCCCAGAGCCAATAAACATACGGGCTTTAGCCCCTGAGGGCCCGGACGTCTACTCCTTCTCGCTGCCCTTCAGTTGGCAAGCGAGCCGACCAGCTTGCCGTCCGCGTCCAAAATATCCAGCTTGACCGACAGCTTCCCGTCCAGCCGGTGGGTCGCGCAGGAGAAGCATGGATCGTAGGCACGGATTGACATTTCTACCGTGTTCAGCAATCCCTGGTCGTACTTGCCGTCCTTAATCAAACTCTTGGCGGCTTGCGTGACCGACATATTGATGGGAGCGTTGTTGTGGGTCGTGCCCACAATCAGGTTGGCGTTGGTGACCAGGCCGTTGGCATCGGTGGTGTAGTCGTGGATGAGCGTGCCCCGCGGCGCTTCGGTGCATCCTACGCCTCGCGCTGCCCGCGGCGTAACCTTCACCCGGGTTTCGGTGCTGGTGATTTCGGGATCGTCCAGCAAGCGGATGGTGTTTTCCGCGTTGTAGAGCAGTTCGATCAAGCGCGCCCAGTGATAGAGCAGCGTAAGCTGTGCCGGCCGCCCGAACTTCGCGCGAAACTCCTCCAGTTCGGCCTGCGCCAGCGGCGTGTCGATAAAGTCGCAGACGTTGATGCGCGCCAGCGTGTTGGCGCGATACACGCCCTTGGGATTGTCGGCATCCATGGAGAACCCTTCGCCCCACTGTTTGGCGTATGGGAACTTCAAGTAGCTCCACGATTCAATATGCTCGGAGATGAACTCCGTATAGCGATCGTACGGAAAATCCTGGTGTGTGCCATTGGGCGCCATCAGGCGAAGCTTTCCGTCGTAGAGGTTGAGCGCCCCGTTCTCCTTGACCGTGCCGATGAAGCCGGTGTTGATCACTCCCAGCGACTTCACCACTTCGAGGTACTTGGGGAAAACGTTCTCCTTGGCAAAAGCAATGGAGAACTTGGCCAGTTCGAGCGCGTCATCCGCCATCTTGCGCAGTTGGTCGCGCTCGGCAGCAGCCAGCGGCTTGCTGAATCCGCCAGGAACGGCGGCCTGGGGATGGATCGCCTTGCCCGCCAGGATTTCCAGCATGTGGGCGCACATGTGGCGCACCTTCACCACTTTTCTGGCAATGTCCGGCGCTGCCTGTAGCACGCCGATGACATTGCGGATGGAGTAATCGGCATCCGGGCCCAGCAGAAAATCGGCTCCCGCCAGGAAGTAGAAGTGCAAAATGTGCTCTTCCATGAAGGCGACGCTGTTGCACAGCTCGCGCAGCTTCTTTCCCGCCGGGGGCGGCTCGACTCCAAAGACCGCGTCGCAAGCCTTGGCCGAGGCCAGGTGATGCGACCACGGGCACACACCGCAAATCCTCGGCATGATGCGTGGCATGTCCTCTACCGGGCGTCCGAGGCAGAACTTTTCGAAGCCGCGCAGTTCAATAACGTTCACCCGGGCCGTGTCCACGTTGCCGGCATCGTTGAGTTGAATGGTCACCTTGGCGTGGCCCTCGACGCGCGTGACAGGTTGAATGACCAGTGTCTTTGCCATGGATCACCTCTTGGGCATCGGCCGCAGACGGCCCGAGCCAGCAAAACGGTTGAAGGTTGCGGCCCGATCCGGAATCTGCTTGGGATCGAGTCCGATGGAAGAAAGCGCTCCCATCATGTCCACCATGGGATTGGCTTTTTCCGACAGCGGGCCAAAGCAGCCCTCGCAGGGCATGTAGGCGCGGATGCAGCGCGGGTTGCCTTCGCTGCCGCCGCAGCCGGCACGCGTCGCCGGCCCCAGGCACAGGATGCCCTGCTCCATCAGGCAGCGCATTTCGCTCAGCGGCGCTCCAAACTTAAATTCCGGAGGATCCAGGTGGCCCCTCACGCCTCCCGCGGCCGCCTTCTTTTCACGCCTGGTGGGACACTCGTCGCAAACGCTCTTCGCCGCCAGCACAGGCAAGGGCTTGCCTTCAATGAGAGCGAGCAGCGCTCCGGCCACCATCTCCGGCGTGGTTGGACATCCGGGCAGATAGGCATCCACCTTCACCACTTCGTGGAGCGCGTAGACCCGGTCGGTCAGAGCCGGAATCTGCTCGTGGGGTATGCCGTCTTTTTCCGTGCTCACGCTGTCACGGTAGACCTTCTCCAACAATTCCGCTGTGCTGTACTGATTCGCCAGCGCCGGGATGCCGCCAAAGCAGGCGCAAGAACCCAGGGAGATCAGGATCTTGCACTTCTTGCGCATCTCCTGCGCCAGTTTCTTGTGTTCTTCGTTGCGGATTCCTCCCGATATCAGCCCGACATCCGCTGCCGGGATTTCCATCTCTGTACCTTCGCCAGTCTGGCCAAAGAGCTTGTGGTCCATCAGGACTGGCATGTGCACAATTTGTACTTGTTTGAGTACGTCGAGGAGCGGTTCACCGATATCGAGGATGGTGACCTCGCACCCTCCGCATATGGCAAACCATTCTTCGGCAAGTCGAGCTGCCATGTTGCACCTCCTATCGGAGTTGAATTAGTAGTGCTTCGTTTTCGTCCCCCACAACCTGTTATTACTGCGTTCGATACGTTGCGTCAGCAAACACAATTTGCCGGCTTCTCGCGGTAAGCCACACTTGCAGACGTGGCAGTAGTTATGGTCCAAGCAGCAGGCCCGCGTCAGTGACTCGGGTCACCCATGGACGTGACCGGAACGCGCCTCTCGAGTGCGGCGCTCGGAGTGTGTTGCCTGATTTTCTCGAAGTCCCTGCTGGGTAAGAACTTGCGAACGGTCCAACCTGCCATTGACGATCGTCGCGGCTGGCACTGCGCTGCACCCAAAGAAAAGTGATGGGGGCATCAGAGGGAGCGTGGAAACAAGTCTCTGGCCGACGACTGCGGCGCCCTGTATAAGCGTTCCGGTGTTCGCGATTGTCCGGGATCGGCCTATTGCGGGTACCAGTCGAGCAACCGGACTTCGATCCCGGTTCCTTGCAGCCGTTTTTGAAACACGGCGAGGTCGGAGCCGCGGTAGTGATACGGAATCACAACCTTCGGGTGGAATGCCTTCACCGCATCTGCCGCTTCCTCGGGAGGCATGGTGTAAGGCAGATTCATGCAGACGAACGCCACGTCGATGTTCTTCAGGGCGCGCATTTCCGGGATCCCTTCCGTGTCACCGGAAAAGTAAAAGCGTACGCCGCCGTAGGTAAGCACGTATCCGTTCCCGCGTCCCTTGTCATGGAAAAGTTTGCCTGGGGCGGGGCCGCGCGTCAGGTTATAGGCGGGGATGGCCTCAATCGTCCAGCCCTGCCACGTTTTGGTTTCGCCATTCGCAATCGGCTTGGCAGTCTTGACCGTGGCCACGACGGCGGGCGCCGCGTAGATCTCCGTTCCCGCCTTGCTGATTTCCGCGATCGAAGCCGGATCCATGTGGTCCGGGTGAACGTGGGTAATCAGAATGAGGTCCGCTTTTGGCAACCCGGCGAACTTTGCAGGTTTAGCCGGGTCGATGTAGATGGTCTTTCCTCCCGCCTCGATCAGGGTGCTGGCATGATACAGCGGAGTAATCTTGACCTCTCCCGCCGAGGTTCGGAACGTCTGCGGAGCGGCCGCACAGTAGGCAAATGACGACATAGCGAAGAAAAAGCATGCAAAAGCCAGAAGCAATTTCATCTCGACCTCACGTCAACTTTCAATCGTCTCGGCGCAACATGAACGTATCATGGCATCTTTAGCGATGCCGCAAATTCTTCAGAATCAATCGCCCCTTTAGGGGCTGGGCGTCGGACATCAATCTCCCGAGCCTGCTAAGCCTTGCCTCTTCCACTCCACTCCACGTCAAAGCGCGCCCGGTTATAGAAAGATTTCTGCGTGCCCACTCCAGTTGTCGAAAGGCCGGCGTAAAGGTTGGCGCGCTTAACGGCCTCCTGCTCCGGCAGGCCTTCGCCCAGGAAAGTGGCGAAGCTGCCGATAAAAGCGTCGCCGGCTCCGGTGCTATCCACGCTCTTCACGTTGAACGCGGGCACGTGCTCCATGCCTTCGCATCCGGCAAGCAGCGCACCATTTGCACCCAGCGTGATAATCACGCGCCGAATGCCGCTGGCCAGAAGCTTGCCCGCGCAGCGCCTGGCCTCGTCGAGATCGCGTACCGGCATGCCGGAAATCGCCTCGGCCTCACTTTCATTGGGAACAAAGTAATCGAGGTCCGCGACCGCCTTGAGGTCGATGGGCTGCGCCGGAGCCGGGTTCAAGATGCAGCGTATGCCGTTTTGCCGCGCAAACTTGATGGTGTAGTAAACGGTCTCCAGCGGAATCTCGAACTGGAGCACGATGCAGTCGGCGCTCTTCAGCGTATCCGCCGCGGCATCCACGTCGGCAGGTTTCAATTCGTCATTCGCGCCTTTGACGACGATGATCCGATTCTGCCCGGAAGGATCGACGAAGATCGGCGCTACTCCGCTGGACACACCGCTTACCTGCCGCACATGCGTGGCATCGATGCCCAGTTGCTCAAAGTTCTTGATACTTGACGGCCCGAATAGATCGTCCCCGACTCGCGCCACCATGAAGACGTCGGCTCCGCAGAGCCGGGCGGCAACAGCCTGGTTCGCGCCCTTCCCGCCGAATCCGAGATCGAACTTCTGGCCAAAGACGGTTTCCCCCGGCTTGGGAAACTGGTCTGAGAACGTGGTCAAATCGACATTGGCGCTACCCACAACCGCGATGCGAGGACGCTTTGCCATAACTTTCTCGTTGCAGCCGGCACGTTCAAACCGCGGGCCCAGGTTTGAAGTGAGGAGGAAGGCAGAGTTTAGTCAGTCGATCGCCACGTGTCAAACAGCGCGCCCGCCAAAAAGTCAACCACAGGGAGCACAGGGGTTCACGGAGGTTTTCCCCTGTGTAACTCTGTGCTCCCTGTGGTCGACGACTTTTGACGCGGCACTGTGATTACATCTGGCATCCGCAGGCGCTCTTGAGTATTCTCTTGGTGATGGACACCGTCTCGTTGAGCGAACTGTTGGGCTCGACCGTCTATGACGCCTCCGGCGCCGCCAGCGGCCGGGTGCGCGAGGTGGCCCTCGCCCCGCAGGAGGACCGAGTCCGCGTTGCCCTGCTGATCGTCAAAACGCCCGCGGGAAACCGCTTGTTGCCCTGGACTGCCGTTTCCGCGATCAATGGCGGCATTCGCGCCTCCACTGCGGCCGCCGACTGGACCGCCGCCGATGGCTCCGAAGGCCTGTTGCTCCTCAGCCGCGATCTGCTGGATCAGCAGGTGATTGACGTGCACGGCCGCAAAGTCGTGCGCGTGAACGACGTGGATTTTTATCACGACAGCGCGCAGGATCACCCCGTTCTAAGAGTTGGCGGTGTGGATGTGGGCGCGCGGGGCGCCATTCGCCGACTCCTCAAAGGGATGGTTCCAGTGGCTGTTCTTCGCGCCTTGCTGCTGCGGATCCCTCGCCGCGATATTCCCTGGGACTTCGTGGATCTCATCGAGACCGACCCCGCCCGGCGCGTCCGGCTGAAGATTTCGCATAAGCGGCTGGCCAAACTCCATCCTGCCGACATTGCCGACATTGTGGAGGAACTGGCTCCCGATGAGCGCGAAGCGGTGTTCGAGACGCTGGACGAGGGCGTCGCCGCCGGCGCCTTGGAAGAACTCGAACCCAAGGTGCAGAAATCGGTCCTGGAATCGCTCGATTCCGACCGCGCCGCCGACATTGTCGAGGAGATGGAACCCGACGCCGCCGCCGACCTTTTGGGCGACCTGTCCGATGAACAGACTGAGGAAATCCTGGTGCAGATGCAGCCCGAAGAGCGCCAGGAAGTCACCGACCTGCTCGAGTTCAAAGAGAACACGGCTGCCGGCCGCATGACCACCGAGTACATTGCACTGCCGGTGACGGCCACCGCCCACGACGCGATCGAGACCATGCGTACTTTTGAAGGCCGCATGGAAAACATGAGCACTGTTTACCTGACGGATTCTCGCGGCACCCTGGCTGGCGCGGTGCCGTTGGTGAAGATCGTTCTGGCGCCCTCCTCGACTCCGCTCCTCGCTTTGGCCCAGGAGCCTCTCATTTCCTGCCAGGAAGACGCGAAAGAAAAGGAATTCGCCGAGCTCTTTGACAAATATAACCTGCTGACATTGCCGGTGATCGACGAGCACAATCAACTCACCGGCGTGATCACGCCCGACGACGTGATCGCGATGCTGCGCGCCAAGCTGTAATCCGCTCGCTCTTCCTGTAGAGACGGGGCTTGCCCCGTCTCACTCTCCGGCAGGAGACGCGGCAAGCCGCGTATCTGCGGGAAATCAGATGCCCCCTCAACCTCAAAAGAAAATATTCGCAGTTTTGCAAATTGGCCTACCCAGACGGCGCTTTCACCATTTATTCTGATCGTTCTGTTTCGCCAATTTGATCGTGCCCGTGGCCTGTGCGCATGAAATTCCTGAGAAGTTGGAAGTTCCGGCTCCTGCTGTTCTTCGCCGTCGTAGGGCCGGGCTTCATCACCGCGAATGTCGATAACGATGCCAACGGCATCCTGACCTATTCGCAGGCTGGCGCGCAGTTCGGCTACATGCTCCTCTGGACCATGATCCCGACTACGATCGCCCTGATCGTAGTGCAGGAGATGTGCGCCCGCATGGGAGCGGTTACCGGCAAGGGCCTGAGCGATCTGATCCGCGAAGAATACGGCCTGCGGATTACGTTTCTCATGATGATCGGCATCCTGATTACAAATTTCGGAAACGTCGTGGGCGAGTTTGTCGGCATTGCGGGAAGCATGGAGTTGTTCGGCGTCTCGAGGTACTACTCGGTGCCGATCTGTTCCGTGATCGTTTGGTTGATCGCCGTCAAAGGGCAGTACAAGAGCGTTGAGAAAGTATTTCTGGTGGCCTCGTTCTTCTATATCACCTACGTATTTGCCGGAGTGCTGTCCAAGCCCGCGTGGATTGAGGCCGTGAAGGCCACGGTGAAGCCTCCGGGGATGGCGGTCTTCCGGCAGGCCCCGTATCTCTACATGGTCATTGGCGTTGTCGGAACCACGATCGCTCCCTGGATGCAGTTCTATCTGCAATCGTCGGTGGTTGAAAAAGGAATTACGCGGCGCCAATACAAAGCCTCAAGGCTCGACGTGATTGTGGGCTGCATCTTCACCGACGTGGTTGCCTGGTTCATCATTGTGGCTTGCGCCGCCACGCTCTACCTGCATGGGAATCGTGACATTCGCGACGCCGCCGACGCCGCTCAGGCGCTGCGTCCACTGGCCGGCGACTGGGCGTACCTGCTGTTTGCGCTCGGGCTTTTCAACGCGTCGCTGTTTGCGGCTTCGATTCTCCCGCTTTCAACCGCCTATACGGTTTGCGAAGGTTTAGGTTTCGAATCGGGCGTGGGACGCAAATTTTCCGAAGCCCCCGCCTTTTACTGGCTCTATACCGCGCTCATCGCCGCCGGAGCAGCCGTGGTCCTGATACCGGGGCTTCCGTACATAAAGATCGCTGTATTTTCACAGGTGGTCAACGGCGCAGTGTTGCCCGGCGTTCTGATTTTCATGTTGCTGCTGATCAACAAGAAAGAACTGATGGGCGAATACGCGAATAAACTCACGTTCAACATCATCGCCTGGGCAACCACGGTAATTATGATCGTGTTGACGGTGCTCTACGTGTACGGGCTGGTGCGCGGCGGGGCGGGATAATTCAAAAGCATTGAACCGCGGAGCGCGCCGAGAGCGCCGAGAGCGCAGAGAACAATGAGATTTTTTCGTCCGAATTCCTCCGCGTACTCCGCGATCTCTGCGGTCAAATGCTTTGGCGCTTACAGAATTTTCCCCATCGCCAGATCCTTCACCAGCCCCAGGTCGGCTTCGAGGAAGTCCAGGTCCAGCAGTTCCTGCCGCGTCGCCCAGCGGATTTCGCGAAAAATCCGGTTCTCAATTTCACCCTGATAGTTGCGCACTTCGAAGAATCGGAGTTCCACGGCTCCGCCGCCCGGGTATTCATGCACGATGCGGGCGACCTCCGCGCCGACCTTCGCCACAATCCCCAGTTCTTCCTCCAGTTCCCGGCGCATCGCATCGCGAGGCTGTTCGCCTTCTTCGATCTTGCCTCCGGGAAATTCCCATTTGAGCGGCATAGTCTGGTGCCGCGTCCTCTGGCAGGCGAGGATCAGGTCGTCTTTCAGGATCAACGCAGCTACGACTCGTTTCATGATGTCCAAGTCATGATGTTCAGAGATGCGGGGACTAACGCGGCGACGGCCTAATTCTTTTCCAGACGTTTGCCCACGAGCTGCGCGCAATACTCAATCAGTTCGCGGTCTTCGACACCAAATGCCGCCGCGAAGTGGCTGTCAATATCGAGTTCGCCCGCCACCTTGCCGCGCACAAAGATTGGAACCACGATCTCCGACTTGGTTTCGAGCGAGCAGGCAAGATAGCGTTGGTCTTTCGTTACGTCGTTCACCACCACCGTCTTTCCCGTCGATGCCGCTGCGCCGCAGATGCCCTGGTTCAGAGAAATGCGGGTGTGGGGAGTCATCGCTCCCTGGTAGTGTCCCAGCACCAGCACCGGCGGGTTGGCTCCAGCTTCCAGCATGTAGAAGCCCACCCAGTTGTACTTCAGCATTTCTTTGTTCAGGAGAAGCGTGATGCCTTCCATGAGTTGATCCGCCGTGCGCGCTTCGGAACTCAAGCGGTCCGCTGCCTTGCGCACTTCGTCGAACTTGCGAGGATTGGATTTAGTGGCCATGATAATAATCCTAAACCATGCGGCCTCGGTTCCTCTTCACCGCGGTGTTTGCGTCAGCGGTACTCCCGTAATAGAACGGAGTCCGGCGCATTACAATCGCTCTGTGCATTCCGCCCAACTCCTCGACCATTTTCAGAACCCACGAAACGCGGGAGCGATTGAGGCTCCCGACTCCGCCGCGCGATTGGAAAACCCTGCCTGCGGAGACATTCTGGAACTCACGTTGAAATCAGACGGCAAGCGCATCGTCGACATTCGCTTTCGCGCCAAAGGTTGCGTTCCGGCGATGGCCTGCGGCTCGGCCATCACGGAGTTGATCAAAGGCAAGAGCGTAGAAGAAGCCCGGCAAGTGAGCCGGGAAGAGCTGATTCAGAAAGTCGGAGGCCTGCCGCAAGCCTCAGCCCACGCCAGCCACCTGGCGATCGACACGCTAGCCGCGCTTTTGCGGAAACTCTGAGCTGCCGTGAATCCGTCGACTGAAACCTGATTCTAAATCCAGTTTTAAATTAGACAACCTCAGTTTCGATGCCCTTTTGTTTCTGCACCCTGAATGTACCTGTCCCTCTGTGACTCGCCGGGCAACAAGCGCTCATTCTCCGGCGTTTCATGGACCCTGGAGCGCCAGCTCTCGTTGCCTTCGCTTCTTTGTTTGTCTTCGGCCCGGCTCAAATCGTCTTCCATCTGGCCGTCTTCGGTGAGATCGTCTTCAGTCAGATCGTCGTACTCGCGTCCTGCGACCTTTGACCAAGCCGAAGCCCCAATCGGACGCCGCTCCACGCACTCGCGATCGATCACCACCAGCGTCGGCTCCGGCTCAAACGAAGTATTCTTAAGATTAGCCGACGCCGTTTGCAGCGCATACAGCATCAGCGCCGCCGTCCGATGATCGATCTCCTGCGTTACCAGGTGGCGCATCACCTCGGCCAGTCCGACCTGTATGGAATTGGCGTCCTCGAGAATCGGCAGTCCCGATATCTCGCGGCTTCGGAGATCCTGACAAAACTTCGAGCCTCCGTGCCATCGCATGTGGTAGTAACAACACTTCTCATCGCGCAGCGCCGGCGATCCGCACTGCGTCCCGTTGACTTTAAGATGTTGACATCGACGAACACTCTCCGGATATAAAGACATTTTTGAGCTCCTGTTTCCCGCATGAAGTATGAAAAAGATAAAAGACAAATAATCACAATAAGCCTCACCGTAGAGACGCGGTTCACCGCGTCTAGCCGCGGCAACCAAGGACAAGGCCGCCGTCAAAGCGGCACTATCCCAATTACCATGATTCCCCGTAGAAGCGCTATGTGTAAGTGCACCCCATCACACCAAGTTTGTGATGAATCCCGAGGGAGGCGATAGACGCCCCCAGGAATCGAAACGAATCGCAGCGGGTTGGCCGTGCGGCCATATGAAGCACCATGTTACGATGTCACTTGAGTACGGCGCCCAAGCCTGCCATGAGGGTGACAAGATGCTCAGCAAATTGAGTGTTGAGAACTTTCGGAGTATTCAGAAGTGCGACGTGGAGTTGGCCCCGATAACGGTTTTCTTTGGGCCGACATCCGCTGGCAAATCAACGCTTTTCTATGCTCTGCTCGTACTTCGAAACTTCGTCCTGACGCCCAATTCAGCCCTGGATGGATTGTTTAATTTGGGTTTCCAAAATCTTGGCGGATTCGACGCATGTGTTTTTGATCATTCGATCACAAAGACCATCGATGTCAAAGCTCACTTCGGCACGAGTCACAGCTACGGAGTGCATTTGGGAAAGCAGGCCGCGGTTATCGAAGTAGTGGGAAGCGAGGTTCTGGGAATGAGGGCTAACGTGGCGATCCCTTACGCCGCCAATCAATCTTTTCCAACAAACTACTCAGAGAATGGAGAGGAATTCGTCATCAATTGGAATGGCTTTGCCTCCACCGTCAGTGCGAAATCAGGGACGCCAGAGGCCCAAGCCAAGGCAGTCAGCATCGCCGAAGCCCTAAATTTTCCAGTAGAGGCAATTAAGAAAGTTGACGTGTGCCCTCATCGCCGAGGTTTCTTCAAACCAACGTACTCTCCCACTCCCCTGACCCCGACGCCAACGAGCGAGGACGAAGTTGCGACATTGATAATTAACGATCAAAACGCTCCCCCCCGTATTTCGATTAATACCGTCGAGGTCTTCGATCGCGATTTTCGGACATACACCGCACCCGGCACCGCTACGACCTTTTTGCAGACAACTGAACAAACTGGGGCACGAATTCCGGGATTGCTGGTAAACGACGGCTTTGGCGTGAACCAGGTTGTCTATATGCTCGCGAAGATTCACAGGCAGGACGTGGAAACAGTGCTTATTGAGGAACCGGAAATACATTTACATCCGACAATCATTCGGCGGTTTGCTCGCGTTCTGGCTCGTCTCGCGACCGACGAGAACAAGCAACTACTTTTCACGACGCACAGCGAACAGTTCCTCTTATCTCTACTGGCCTGTGTAAAGGAAAAGCTTCTGCGGCCCGACCAGCTGCGGTGCTATCACGTCACGCGAGAACGAAAGAGCACCGTCTTTAATCCCGCGCCGGTGTCCGAAGACGGCCAGATTTCGGGCGGCCTGTCTTCCTTTATGGAAGGCGAGCTTCAGGACATAAAGTCCTTTCTCTCGGTTCACGAATAACTGAAACGTGGCGGCATTTGTCATCAACGAGTGGTTGTGGGCCGACCTGTCGGGAAGCAACGGCAAGCAAGCTCAGCGCGAAGCCTTTACCGTCATCGAGAATCTCCCCTTGTCCGATCATCGGATCGTGATCATTGAGGGCAGCAAGTTTGACCAAAAGGCGTGGAACCTCTGTAGGAACGAGCAACCGACGACTGTCCAAAGCCTTGCAGGAATCTACGTGAACACTGTTCGCCAGGACGCTGATCGGTGTCAAATTCTGAAGCCCGAGGCCGTAGTTGATCTACCCGAAGATCTTGCCTCAGCAACGAAGCCGGACGATCACTATTTGATCCAAGCTCTGCTGACGGTGCATGGAGCGATTCTTGTCACGACCGACAATCCTCTCCGCGAGGCACTTGTCAACGCTGGTCTGAACTGCATCTCCCGAGAACAATTCCTGAACGCCTGCTTCTAGAGGTTTGACAGATAGGGGCGGGCAAACGCCGCGGACGCGTCCGAGCCACCAACCTCTTTTTCATCACAACCGCCCGGCCCATGCATCACAGACATCCAATCAGCGGTGCGCGACAATGTCCCCTGATTTGTCGCAGCCGAGGTGCGCCAACCCCTAATCAAGGCCACCCCGGCCGCGCCAGGAAAATCGTTAGTAACTTGCTGATAAACATAAGTTGAGGCGATGAGCCAGCATCAAAAGCAGCGAAATCTACGAATTTTAATAGGAAACGGCGAAAAATCGAGCTAAGTCCTTATTCCGGAATACTTTGAAAATAAGTTCTTTGCGCTCTAGACTTTGGCGGGAAGAGTCCCCCCAACCCCATGATTCCAAAGATCAGGGGGGAGGGGGGTAGTAGTAAACACGGGTTAATACCTTAACAGTAAATATCGGCAAATAACAAAAATCGGGCCTGCTACTGCCCAGCGTGGTTAGTGTCCGGCTGAGACACCTTCCATCCCTTCGCGAACGCGCCTGCCGTTTAGAATGGGTCCATGGGCGATTCGCTTTATTTGAGCCTGTGGTTTCCCAGTTTCGATGAGCCCGAAATTCTGCCGCGAACGGTCAGTGTGCTCCGACAAATTCCGTTTTCTCCGGCGCGTGACGGGGTGACCTACGCGGCGATCCAGCCGGTCTCATGGAGTGAGCCGACCATTCTGGAGCGCCGCTTCCTTCCTGGCATTCTGCCGGAAGACGCAGCGGAAGTTGTCGCGGAACTCCTCCACGACGACTATGCCTACATTTTCGAGGCCTATTGGGATTTGTGGACTCCTCCTGAGGGCGCGGAAAAATGGGTGCTGGAGCCGTCGCTGGTGCGTCTGGTTGCGCATGGGATGGAATTTGAAGAACACGCGGCGGAAGAGGCTGGGCACATTCAAATTGATTTCGGTTTGGACACGTCTTTCCTGCACGAAGAAGTCGAGTTTACTTCCGAGGCCGAGCGGAACGTCCGGAGCAACCTGCAAAAGCTGGTCGAGTTCACCGCCAACGTGGAAAAGAACGCGGGGGCAACGGGGCGGTTGCTGTGGTCCGAATCGGAGGAGAATCTGGCACAGAAGCTGATCAACCGGCTGCAGAGAGTGCAGTAAAGGCGCCGGAGTGCTGCTTCCCATCGTCTCGCAATTCTGTCGTCGCCACTCCGGCTGCTTCGCGCGGAAGAACAGACTTCCTTCGTCTTAGCGCAATCGTTTACACATCAGAAATTCTGAAAAGCCATCGGCGATAAAATCTGGAAGCTCACCAACCTTGACATACCCGTGCCGCTGGTAAAACGGCACTGCCCGGGAATTGAACGACGAAACACAAAGATATGCGTGGCGCGCTTCAGCAAAAGCCTGCTCTGCGAACTCCAACATCCTGCCGCCGGTTCCTGCGCCTCGAAACTCCTCCGCTACGACCACAGCGGCAATATAAGGTGACCCCAAGAAACCTTTCGGGTGAAGAAAGATGAAACCGATACCCTCCTCGGCAGCGGCAACATACAGAGAACCGCCCGGCCAGTTAAGAACGCGCCGGCTCCACTGGACGGAACATTGGTACGTGAGCCACGGGTCGTTGGCAGCCATCAACTGCGCACACCAATCAACTTCGGGCTCCATAGCCGGTCGAATTGCGACTGCATGAGTCATCAATGATTGCCTTCCGCGCAAAAAGAAAAGGGCACCGAAACCAGGATGTGTGCTGGCCTCAATGCCCTGCGAAAATTACTTAGTTCGTCCAGCGTCGCTTTGCAGCTTCTCCCCAGCCGCAGCCTGCGCCGCCGCTAGCCGCGCGGTGAGTACGCGGAACGGCGAGCAGGAAACGTAGTTGAGACCGATCTTGTAGCAGAACTCGACCGACGATGGTTCGCCGCCGTGTTCGCCGCAGATGCCAACCTTCAGGTTCGGACGCGTCTTGCGGCCCCGTTCGGTCGCCATCTTGACCAACTGCCCTACGCCTTCTTGATCGAGAACGGCAAACGGGTCCTGCTTGATGATCCCATCCGTGAGGTACGAGGTAAGGATCTTGTTGACGTCGTCGCGCGAGAAGCCGAAGGTAGTCTGGGTGAGATCGTTAGTGCCGAAGGAGAAGAACTGCGCTTCCTTGGCGATCTCATCGGCGACCAGGGCGGCGCGCGGCAACTCGATCATGGTGCCGACCAGGTACTCGACCGTCCGCCCTTTTTCTTTGAAGACTTCTTTCGCTACCCGATTGACGATCGCCGCCTGATTCGCCATTTCATTGAGCGTGGCGACGAGCGGGATCATCACTTCCGGAAAGACCTTGACGCCGTCCTTGGCAACGGCGACGGCCGCTTCGAAGATGGCGCGCACCTGCATCTCAGTAATCTCCGGATAGGTGATTCCGAGACGGCAACCGCGAAGACCGAGCATGGGGTTGAACTCGTGAAGCTGCTCGACGCGGCTGAGGAGCAGCGGCATAAGCTTCTTCAAGTCGCCAACCGCTTTCGCTCCATAGTCGCGGTACTTTGAGACCAACCCCTTTTTCTCCTTCGCGTCCGCATACTGAAGCGTCGCGATGTCCACCATCAAGTCTTCGCGGCGCGGCAGGAACTCGTGCAGTGGCGGATCGAGTGTGCGAATGGTTACCGGGAATCCGTCCATCGCCCGGAATACGCCGTCAAAATCCTTGCGCTGCATGGGCAGCAGTTTCTTGAGCGCGGCGCGACGGTCCTTTTCGTTGTCGGCAAGAATCATGGCGCGCATGTGCGGAATTTTCTCCTCGCCGAAGAACATGTGCTCGGTGCGGCAGAGCCCGATGCCCTCGGCGCCAAACGTCCTTGCCTGAATGGCATCGCGGGGTATGTCGGCGTTGGCGCGGACTTTCATCGTGCGATACGGATCGGCCCAGCCCATGAATTTCTGCAGCTCAGGATCGTCAGGGGAGGGATCGAGCGTGTTCAGCTTGCCCTTGATGATGCGGCCGGTGGTGCCGTCAAGCGAAATCCAGTCGCCCGCCTTGAAGGTCTGGCCCTTGACGCGCATCTCGCGCGCTTTTTCATCGACATCCACGTCGCCGGCACCAGCCACGCAGCACTTGCCCATGCCGCGCGTGACCACAGCGGCGTGGCTGGTCATGCCGCCGCGCGAGGTCAGAATCCCCTTGGCGACTTCCATGCCGTGAATATCTTCCGGCGTGGTTTCGGCGCGCACCAGAATGACGTGGACATTTTTCCCGGATGCGACTCTTTCCACGGCTTCGTCGGCGGAGAAGACAATCTGGCCCACGGCTGCGCCCGGCGATGCCGGCAGGCCCTTCGCCAATACTTCAACCTTGCTTCCCTTTTCGTCGAGACGCGGAACCAGGAAGTCATACAACTGATTCGGCTCGACCCGGAAGATGGCTTCTTCTTTCTTGATGAGCCCTTCCTCCACCATCTGCAACGCGATCCGAACCGCGGCCAGTCCGGTGCGCTTGCCGTTACGCGTTTGCAGCATGTAGAGCTTGCGGTCCTGGATGGTGAACTCAAAATCCTGCATGTCTTTGTAGTGCGTTTCCAGACGCGTGGTGATGTCGCGCAGCTGGTTGTAAACGTCCGGCATGATCTTTTCGAGTTCCAGAATGCGCACCGGGGTGCGGACGCCGGAAACCACGTCTTCGCCCTGCGCATTCAGCAGGAACTCGCCATAAAACTCCTTGTCGCCATTGGCCGGATTGCGGGTGAAGCCCACACCGGTGCCGCTGGTGTCACTCAGGTTGCCGTACACCATGATCTGCACGTTAACCGCGGTGCCGAGCATGTCATCGATATTGTTAATGCGGCGGTAGGTCTTTGCGCGGTCGTTCTGCCAGGAACGGAACACGGCATCGCGCGCCATGACCAGTTGCTCGTGCGGATCCTGCGGAAAGTCGCGCTTGGCGTGCTTCTTGACCGCTTTTTTGTACTCGACAATGACCTCTTGCAGCGCCTTGGCGTCGAGACCGGTGTCGAACTTGGTCTTCTTCTGTTTCTTCTTGGCGTCGAAAATTCCGTCGAATACCGGTTTCTCGATGTCGAGCACGACGTTGCCGAACATCTGAATCAGGCGGCGATAGGAGTCGTAGGCAAAACGTGGATTATTGGAGCGCTGGGCGAGCGCTTCGACGCTTTGGTCGTTCAGGCCGAGGTTGAGGATCGTGTCCATCATGCCCGGCATGGAAAACTTCGCGCCCGAGCGCACACTCACCAGCAGCGGGTTCTCGCCCTTGCCGAGCTTCTGGCCCTGAAGACTCTCAAGTTTGGCCAGCGATTCTTCCATCTGGCGGTCCACTTCTTTCGATACCGCGTTCTGGCGCATGTATTCGCGGCAGGCCTCGGTCTGGATGGTGAAACCGGGAGGTACAGGCAGGCCGGCGTTCGTCATCTCGGCCAGCCCAGCGCCTTTGCCGCCGAGAACGTCTTTCATCTTGCCATTGCCATCGGCCTTACCGCCGCCGAAGAAGTACACGTATTTTGTGCTCGTGGGTTTCGTGGTCGTGGGTTTCGCTTCGATGATGCCGGTATCGGGGAGAGTCGTTGTTGCCATGGTATGTCCTCTTTTCTATTATTTCGAAGATTCCTTGCCTTCGGTCACGATCTCGGAAAAATCGGCGATCGTGGAGAATTCTTTAACCACGGCCTGCAACAGAGCCAGACGATTGGCGCGGAGATGGTCGTCGTCAACCATGACCATGACCTTGTCGAAGAACTTGTCGATCGCGGGACGCAGCTTTGCGATCTCGAGCAGCGCCCCTTCATAGTCGCGCGCCGCGCGCAGCTTCTTGACCGTCGCCACCGTCTGCGGGATCAACGCGGCCAGTTCCTTTTCGGACTCTTCCTGGAGGGCGGACGGGTCGAGGCGTGTTGCAATATGTCTTGTATTTTCATCAGCCTGGCGCAGAATGTTCTTCATGCGCTTGAAGGCGATAGAGATCGATTCGAAATCGGCCGAGCCGCGCACTTTGCTCACCGCTTCGGCGCGGGCGATGGCGTCCACCACGTCGTCGGAGTCGACCGCGAGTACGGCGCTGACGACGTCATACGTGTAGCCTCGCGCATCCTTCAAATAGAACTCAAGCCGCTCGCGGAAAAAGGTGCGCACCGATTCGGCGTAGGCGGCGTTGGAGAACTTCTTTTCCGCCTCGGAGCCCTGATAGCGAGTGCGCGCATCGGCCATGATCTCCGAAAGACGGAGCGGCAGTTTGTGCTCGGCGATCGTCTTCACAATGCCGTTCGCCTGGCGGCGCAGTGCGAACGGATCTTTCGATCCGCTGGGGATGAGCCCTAGCGCGAACATTCCGGCGATCGAATCGGCCTTGTCGGCGATCGAGAGAACAGCGCCTTCGACCGTCGCGGAAGCGCCGTCCTCCATCGACTCGGGCTTGTAATGATCGTAGATGGCCCGCGAAACTTCCAGTTGCACATCGGGCTTCATGTCCTCATCGAGGCGCTGGACTCGCGCGTAAAGGCCTCCGACAATTCCCTGCAGCTCGGTGAATTCCTTGACGAGCTCCGTGGTCAAATCGGTCTTGGCCAGCAGCGCCGCTTTGTGGACTATGCCCGGACGAATGGCCATGCCGCTCTGCTTCACCGTTTCGGAAAGCCAACTGGCCAGGCGTTGCACGCGCATCGTCTTGTCGTAATAGCTGCCAAGATCTTTCTGGAACGTGACGTGGCGCAGCAAATCGACGCGCTGGCGGAGGGTCTGCTTCTGATCCGTCTGCCAGAAAAAGCGGGCATCGTTGAAGCGGGCGCGTAAAACCCGTTCGTTGCCGTGCCGGATTAAGCCCAATCCATCCGAGTCGCCTGCCGTGTTGAGCACCGCGAGGAAGTGCGGCGCCAGCATGCCATTCGTATCTTCGAGGGCAAAGTAATTCTGGTGATCGCGCATCACCGTGACTAAAACTTCTTCGGGTAGCTGCAAGAACTCTCGGTCAAAGGAACCCAAAATAACAGTCGGGTATTCGGTTAAATTCGTTACCTTATCGAGAAGATTCTCGTCCAACCTGTACCTCAGGTTCTCTCCTGCCTTTTGCACCAACTGCTCTCGTATTCTTGTCCGTCTTTTGCCTTGATCGGCTGTGACTTTCGCTTCCTCTAGGGCCTGCTCGTAGCCGTTTTCATTGGTGATCTTGACGTTCCCAGCGGACAAGAGCCGGTGCCCTCGGGAGTCGGCCCCCCCCACTACGCCAGCAAACTCTATTGGAATTGCTTCTCCGTCGAGCATGGCGATTAGCCACCGCACGGGACGTATGAAGCGTTCACCCGGCTTCCGCCAATACATGCTCTTCGGCCAATAGAGACCACTAATCTCCTTTGGCAAGACCTCGGACAGAACGTCTCTTGCACTTCGACCCTTCCCGATCACTTTGGTGGCAAGATATTCGCCTTTGGGCGTAGCGACCGTTTGCAGATTGGCAATAGGGGTATCTACCTTCTTCGAAAAAGCGGTGGCGGCGGCGGTCGGCTGGCCATCTTTGAAAGCAACCTTTAGTGCGGGACCGAGCACCAGATCTTCCACATCGCCTTGCGACGTGCGTAGGCCGCGGACCAGTATGGCCAGGCGTCGCGGCGTAGAGAAGCTTTGAAAGCGTGGAGTTTGAGGCGACTCTTCATAGTCCTCCTCCCAGAGCCTTTGCTCAGTCTGCAAAACCTGAATCAACCGGAACCCCAGAGCCGTGCGCGCGGCGTCGATCATCCTCGCCGGGATTTCTTCGCATCCGATTTCGAGTAAGAAGTCAGGCATCGGGCAATTCCATCTATGTTCTCAAAACGGCAGCAGCGTGAATGTGAGCCCCGTCACAAACGAAGTGTGTCAATCGAAAAAAACCATTTCCCCGGTGAACCTCTGTGTTCCCTGTGGTAAAAGCACTCATCCGACCGGAGCCAGCTTCCCTTTCTTCTCCCGAACTCCCGCCGTCGCAGCGCGATCATCGCTCTCGGTTTTCTTTCCCCTCGGGAACTGCTGGTCCATCCAAGCCTTGGCGATCCCCACGGCTAACGCCCGCACCCGCGCGATCACGCCCACGCGCTCGGTCACCGAGATCGCTCCCCGCGCATCGAGAATGTTGAAGTAGTGCGAGCACTTCAGACAAAGATCGTAGGCACCCAGCAAGGGGAAGCGCGCCTTCTCGCGAGCAATACCGTCGCCCTCGCCTTCGCTCTTATCCTTATTAAGCACCGCATTAAGCACCGCGTAGCGATCGATCAGTCGTTTGCACTCGTCCTCGCAGAGTTCGAAATGCTTCCAAGCTTTCTCCACATCGGCCGCTTCGAAGTTGTACACCGAGAATTGCTGCTCGTCGGCCAGACGCACGTCTCCATATTTCACTTCCCTGCCCGTGTCCGGGTCGCGCGCCCACACGATGTCGTAAATCGAATCCACATCCTGCAGAAAACCGCACAGCCGCTCCAGACCGTAGGTGAGTTCGACAGAGATGGGATCGAGATCCACGCCACCGCACTGCTGGAAGTAGGTGAACTGCGTGACCTCGAGGCCATCTAGCATCACCTGCCATCCGATGCCCCACGCGCCGAGCGTCGGAGACTCCCAGTTATCCTCTTCAAACTTGATGTCGTGCTGACGCAGATCAATGCCGATCGCGCCGAGCGATTCAAGGTAGAGCTCCTGCACGTTCTCCGGCGGCGGCTTCAGGATCACCTGCAACTGAAAGTGCTTGAACAACCGGTTGGGATTCTCGCCATAGCGCCCGTCGGCCGGACGCCGCGAAGGCTGTACGTAAGCAACCTTATAAGGATTCGGCCCCAGCACTCGCAGAAAGGTCTCCGGAGCCATGGTCCCAGCGCCGACTTCAACGTCGTAGGGTTGCTGAATGATCGCTCCGCGCTCAGCAAAAAAAGTCTGGAGCTTGAGGATGAGTTCCTGGAAGGTCAGCGAATTGGATTTGGATGAGTTCACGTAATAAATCCGGCTCTTGGCTCTCAGCCTTTAGCCGTTAGCTTAAAACCCCGATGCGACGAGCTAAGAACTAAGAGCTAAAGGCTAAGTGCTAACTGCTAACCGCCGATCTTCTCCAGCATTGCCGCCGTCACCAACTTCTTCTCGATGTGCCGCTCCAGAATCTGGAGAAGAAACTTGCGCAGATCGGCGCACACCGCTTTCGGCCAATCGATTTCTGCAAACTCGGAAACACGCGACCGCAGCATCTGGGCCGCAATCCGTCTCGATTCCGGCGACAGCTCCGACGACGCCACGCGCTTGTCGTCCAGGCACATCAAGCCGTCGGCGAGCGCGTGATAGAACGCCCGGCTGCCGCTGAGCGCGCGTCCACAGACTACGCACTCCGAAAACTCCGGCAGAAATCCCATGAGCCGCGTCATCCACAGCTCAAAGTAGGTAAGCGGCATCCACAACGCCTCGCCGCGCAACTCCTGCAAGACCGCCAGACTTAGTCGAAAAACCGCGTCGCTCGCCTCGCGGTCGGGCATCAGTTCGTCGAGCAACTCGGCGACGTGCGCCAACGCCACTGCCCGCGTATAACCGACCTCGCTGGCCAGCGGCGATTCGATCACTTCACAGGAATCGAGCCGCGCCAGCTCCTGCCCTTCGCGGTCGTCGTAAAACGCCCGCACATACGTGAGCGGCTCCAGCGCGCCTCCAAAGCGGCGTCTCGACTTCATGGCCGCGCGCGCCACGCCTTTCACCTTGCCTTCCACGCGGGTAAAGAGCGTAACCAGCAGATCGGACTCGCGCAACGGATACGTGCGCAGAACGATCGCTTCCGACTCCTTCAGCGCCATGGAAGGTCAACAGGTTAAGCAATGATTGTAATGGAGAAGGCGGGCTTTTGGCTCTTGGCTTTTGGCTCGAAGCTCGTACTCTCGCCGGTTCAAGCTAAAGGCTAAGAGCCAATAGCCAAGAGCTGATCTCTACCGCCCGAAGTACTTCGCATTCCGCTCGGTGTACTCTTTCCACTTTTCCGGCAGGTCGTCGAGCGCGAAGATGGCCGAGACCGGGCACACCGGCACGCAGGCGCCGCAGTCGATGCATTCCACGGGATCGATATACAGCATCTCCTCGGTCGCGAACTTGTCGGCGTCCTTCTTGGGATGAATGCAATCCACGGGACAGGAGTCAACACAGGCGGTGTCTTTGGTTCCGATGCAGGGCTCGGCAATTACGTAGGCCATAGAATCTGATGCTCCTCGGGCGCACGGAGTGTGATGGAAATCACAATTCTAGCAAGAAGGCAGCGATCCGTACAGGCAGCACGCAACGGGCAAGCGGAGGGGCATGTGTCGCACTTTCAGAGTTGTATACGCCGCTGTAAATAAATCGTTTGACGTTGGCGAGAGGATGCTGATAGGTTGGCGTCGTCGTCGAGAAGATAAATCATCATGAAGGAAAATCATCGGGAGGCTGCATTGAAATTAGATCGCCGAAATTTTCTCAAGGGTTCGCTGCTGGCTGGCAGCGGAGCTTGGCTTGCCGGCAAGGGAATCGCCGCTGCACAATCCGTTTCTCCACCGCAGGTTGCTGGCGCAATCTCGCCTGCGCAAATCGCAGCCGCACGCTTCCCCAAGGACTTCCTCTGGGGAATGGCCATCTCCGCCTACCAAGTGGAGGGCGCATGGAACGCCGATGGAAAGGGCGAATCGATCTGGGACCGGGCCGCGCACACGCCGGGCAAGATTCGCGATGGCTCCAACGCCGATGTGAGCTGCGACCAGTACCACCGCTACAAGGAAGACATCGCGATCATGAAGCGGCTGAATATGAAGAGCTATCGCTTTTCGACTTCATGGCCGCGTGTTCTGCCCAACGGCACGGGGCAGGTAAATCAAAAGGGACTCGACTACTACAGCCGTCTCGCCGATGCTCTGCTGGAAGCCGGGATTCGCCCCTTCTGCACCATCTATCACTGGGATTTGCCGCAGGCGCTCGAAGACCGCGGAGGCTGGCCGAATCGCGATCTGGCCAGCTACTATGCCGACTTCGCCGCCATCCTGGCGAAGAACCTCGGCGATAAAATCACCGTTTGGGCGCCCTTTAATATGCCCGAGGACTTTACCCGCAGCGGTTATGGAACCGGCTGGGCGCCTCCTTTCAAATCAAACATCGATCAGTTTCTCAGAGCCGCGCACACCGTCAATCTGGCGCAGGGCATGGCCTTCCGCGCCATTAAAGCGGCCTCCTCGAAAGCTACCGTGGGCAGCGCCTACGGCATGGCGCCGGTTTATCCCAAGACCAACAGCGAAGCCGATCGCGCCGCCGCCGCGCGCTATCACAACTACCACAATCTCTTCTACATCGAACCGGCCTTCCATGGAACTTATCCCAAGGCATTTATCGGCGAGATTCCCTATGAGGCGATGGGATTCAAGCCCGGCGATGAGAAGATCATGAAGGTGCCGCTGGATTGGGTGGGTGTGCATTACTATGGACGTGACCTTGCCTCAGACTCAAGCAATGGAGCGCCGCCCGACGTATCGAGTCACGATCCGTATGCGCAAATCCGCGTCCAGGGGGAGATGTGGCCGCATGGCCTCTATGACATGATGATGCAGCTTTCGCGCGACTATAACCATCCCATCATCGAAATCACCGAGACCGGCATCATCTATAAGGACGCTCCCGGCGCAGATGGCCGTGATGCCGACCAGCGCCGCATCGAGTTTTACCGCCAGCATCTGGCTGAGCTGGCGCGAGCGATGAAGGATGGCGCCCGCGTGCGCGCCTATCACGCCTGGAGCCTGCTGGATAACTTCGAGTGGACGGACGGCTACACGCAGCAGTATGGGCTGACGTATGTGGACTTCGCTACCCAGAAGCGCACCATCAAAGATTCGGGATACTGGTATGGAAAGGTCGCTGCCGCAAATCGTCTGGATGTGTGATGCGGCCGAGGCGACTCCGAATCAGGCCGAGCAGCGCAGCAGCGGCGTTCAATTGACGGAAAATAGTTGCCCGCCAGTTCGGTTCACCCTTCGGCTGGTTGTGTAATCGGTTTGACCGCCTCGGCCGGCGTCACAGGGTTGGCAGGAACCCTCGCAGGCGCGCCACGCCAGGCTCCGGGCTTGAATCCTTCCCTTATGAGCTTGAAAATAGTTCGCCGATTCTGCGCGATCACCTTCAGCCACGCCATTTTCCCCATCATGGGGAAATAGATGCCTCGGAAACAGAGGCGCGCCAGGAAGATGTTGATGCGATAACCAAGGGGCTGGTCGTTCAGCGAGTCGACTGCATGCGCCAGCGCCTCCGGACTATAAGCCTGCTCCCAGCCGTGATTGACTTCCGCGTGAGCTTCTTCGATGGTCATTTTCAACGGCGTGTGGGCCATGGTAAACGCGATGAACTCCTGCCAATGTTTGGGTCGCGTCAGACGGCCCGTGGTCTCCAGCCGCTTGTAGAGCGGCGTTGCGGGCAGAGGCGTCAGCAGGCCAAAGATCGGCAGACCCGGAGGCCAGGTGCGAACTTGTTCAAGAGTTCGCTCGGCGACTCCAACGGTGTCATTGTCCATACCAAAAATAAACGATGTGATGGCGTACACATTGCGCTGCGCCAGCCGCTCCAGCACGGCCGCATACTCACCCGGCTTGCTGAATCCCTTACTTACGTCTTTCAGGTTGGCCGGGTCGATGGACTCCATACCAATGAAGATCCACTTGCCTCCGGAAGCCGCGATCAGATCCACCAGTTCTTCGTCGCGCAATAAATTGGCGCTGATCTGCGCCACCCAATGCACCTGCGCGCCGGCGGCAATAATGTCCCGCAGCAGCGACTTCGTGCGCTTGACGTTGATGGCGAAATTGTCGTCGATGAAGAAAACCGCCATCTGTCCCTTTTCGCTGCGGGCGCGAGCTTTCAGCCGCAGCAGTTCACTCACTACGCTCTCATTGGTGCGGAAGCGAATCGAGTCTCCGAAAAATCCGGTCACGGTGCAGAACTCGCAGCCGTAAGGGCAGCCTCGCCCGGATTCGACCGGAATAATGCGAAATGTTCCCCAGCCTTCAGCGATCTTCTGGAGCAGGGCGCTTGCGGCCTTCGGCACCAGATTGAACTGGTCGAGATCGATCGACTGCCACGGAATCACCGGGTATTCCTTCAGTGACGGCTTGCTCTCCTGGCCAAAGGCGTCCACCGGCGCGTAAACGTCCTTAAGCTGACCACGGGCAGCATCTTCAACAATCAACGGCCAGGTCGCGTCGGCTTCCCCCAGGGCGACAGCGTCGGCGTGTCGCGGGCCGCCATCTCGACCGAGTGCCTCGTCGGCCATCTCGGTCACGTGAGGCCCGCCCATCACCACCGGAACTCCTGTGGCCCGAACCGCATCCGCCATGCGATACGCCTTGGCAATCATTCGGGTCATGGCGCCGATGCCGACCAATCCAATATTGTTGTCGCGCACAAACTGCGCGATCCCCGCTTCATCCATTGGATGCGCGTTGCCATCTACCAGCAGCACCTCGTGGCCCGGCGGAGTGAGCGCCTGCAGCAAAAACATCCACAGATGCGGCATGAAGTTTCGTGTCACGCCGTTGTCGGGGTTATAGAGCAGGATTCTCATGACGTGATTCGCGATTCCGCAAAGCGCTGCTTTGCTAAGTGCTCGGCTGATAGGGGAAATCGAAAACGCCAGGACGGCGGGTTCCCCTGGCGCTCAATAGTCTGAAAGCGTTCCTTTCGAATGTACGGCAGCGTACATTGTACACTGCCACCGGTAAGTGTTCGTATCGGGGCATCGCTAAAGCGATGCCGCAAAGCGTCGGTGTCATCGGCTAAAGCGACGACCTCATATGAACCTCCTTTTTTCACATCGCCGCGCCCAATCGGCAGCGTTTCGCCGCGTCTCTACCGGAAATAGCTCGCTTATTATTTCCGATCCTTCGCGTGGGTGACCGGACTGGGCAACTCTTCCAACCCCCGGCCTGCGAAGATCTCCTCGAACTCGTGCAAGAACGCGTCGTGTACCAGCCCATTCGACGCCAGCGTCTCGCGGCTTGCAATCTGGAATGCGCCTCCCGAAAAGTTCGTGACCTTCCCGCCGGCCTCTTCCACAATCAGCACGCCCGCCGCCGTATCCCAGGGATTGAGATTAAACTCCCAGAAGCCGTCAAACCGGCCCGACGCAACATTGCACAGATCCAGCGCGGCCGATCCCGCCCGCCTCACCCCGTGGGTGCGCAGCGTGATCTGGTGGTAGAAATAAATATTCGGGCTCTTGTGCCGCTTATGGCTCGGGAAGCCGGTGCCCACCAGGCACTCTCCCAGATTCGCCGTAGCCGAAACGTGGATCGCGTTGTCATTCAGCCGCGCACCACAGCCAAGTTCGGCGGCGAACATCTCGTCGCGCGTCGGATCGTAAATCACTCCCGCGATCCGTTTTCCCCGGCGCTCAACCGCCAGCGAAACGCAAAATACCGGATAGCCGTGCGCAAAGTTCGTTGTGCCATCGAGCGGATCGACATACCACTTGAATTCGCTCCCGGTTTCGACCCGCGATCCTTCTTCCGCCATCACGTCATGAGTCGGAAACTGCCGGCGAATCCGCTCCAGAATCAGCGCTTCCGATTTTCGATCGGCCACCGTGACCAGATCCACGTCGCCCTTATATTCAATCTTCACATGTTGCCGAAAATATTCCATCAGCAGGCTGCCCGCTTCACGAGCCATCGCCTGCATCGGAGAGACCAAATCCAAAGATGGATGGGATGTCATGCCTGGACTTTCATTTTCAGGAGTGGTTACTGAATGCTGAATGCTGAGCGCTGAATGCTGCCTACTTGTTCTTCCCGTCTTCCGCGATATACACGATCTCGTGCTTGAAGATGAACAGATTCGGCCCATCCTCGCGCGTTACACGCACCATGTTCTTATCATAGTACTCGATCCAGCCGCGGACCACTTCGCCGTCGGCCAGCTTCAGACTCACGATTCTCTGCTTCTCTCCCAGCGCCTTCAAATAGGCCGCTTCTTCAAAAGTCTCGTCCGGAGGGGGAGTGCGCTTCTTTCCAAAGTTGGGATTTCCCGTCTGCAACGGCATCTTGTCATTCTACAACGTCGAGTGGCGAACTCAGGATTTCGTGGTGAAGTTTTCCAGAATGGAACCCATTGGGACGCTCCCCAACGGTCGGCTATCACACTATTTGTCTTGATAAGATCGCCCCATGTACACTGCGCGTAACACAGCATCCGCCCTAAGGATATCCACGTTTGCCGCGATCGTGACCGTGGTTGGAGCGATTGGCATCGTTGCCGCCTTCTCCGGGGACCGCGCGCGCGAATCAGAAATGGCCTTGCCAATCGTAACTTCCATTAGTCCGATTACGCATGACGGAGTTACCAAGACCAATCTGTTGGCGGACGATTCCCACCTTTATGTGACAGAATGGCCGGCCGCGCGATATGTTATCGCCGAATTTTCCCTGCAAGGTTCGGACCGACAGATCATTCCCGGTCCTTTCTCAAGCCTCCAGGCGTTTGACCTCTCACCCGATCACACCAGGCTGTTGGTTTCCCCAGCCCGAAGGGGATCCGGTGATCAGGAATTCTGGACTTTGCCGGTCACTACCGGATCTCCGCTGCGAGTGGGCAATCTCACTGGGCGCGATGCCACTTGGTCCGCCGATGGCCAGCACCTTGTGTTTGGCAAAGGTCCGGTCCTCTACGTGGCCAGTTCAACCGGAACGCAAGTGCATAAGTTGTTCACTGCGAGTAGCACTGTGTTTGCGCCCCATTTTGCTCCGGACGGTCAACGGATACGCTTTACGGTCGGCGACGTGGAGCACGACACTACCGTGCTTTGGGAGATCGGACGGGACGGATCCAACCCGCATGCTCTGCTGACCCATTGGCAAAGCGGCTTGGCTGCGTGCTGTGGCAGATGGGCAGCCGACGGCCGCTACTACATTTTTCAAGTGACTCAGAGCGACCCGATGACGGTCACAACTCTTTGGGCTTTGCCCGACTCCGGACGGACCGCTGACGAGAGCACGTCTCTCCCCATGCAATTGACGAGCGGGCCAATGTCATTCGGAAACGCTTTGCCTGCCCGCGATAACAAGACAATCTGGGCGATCGGTGTGCAACCCGCGGGTGAGGCCGTGAAGTACGACCTGGACAAGAAAGAGTTTGTTGCATTGGTTTCGGGAATTTCCGCAACCGACTTGGACTTCACGTCCGATGGGAGGTGGGGTGCGTATGTGGCAATTCCCGAAAGTACATTGTGGCGATGCCGGGCCGACGGCACGGAACGGCGCCAGCTCACATCTGCGCCCGAACACGCGGCTTTGCCTCATTGGTCGCCAGACGGGAAGCGCATCGCTTACGCCAGGAGGGAACCGGGAAAGCCTTGGAGGATCTCAGTCATCCCCGCGGACGGTGGAACTCCTCAGGACATTCTGGTGGAGAATCGCAGCCAAGTGGACGCAAATTGGTCGTCGGATGGCGCTCGGATCATGTTTGGATATTCCCGCTATGACGAAGGGATCAATATTCAAATTGTGGACTTGACGACCCATAAAACAGAGACCGTTCCGGGTTCTGACGGGCTATATAGTCCCCGTTGGTCGCCGGATGGACGATATATTGCCGCACTCTCCACCGATCGTACAAAAGTGATGCTGTTCGATTTCAAAAGCCAGAAGTGGTCGAATTGGCTGACCACGCCTGCGGGTGTGATGAACTATCCAGTTTGGTCCCCAGACAGCCAGTATCTTTATTACGACGACCTCATCACCGGCGAAGAGGCGATACGAAGAGTGAAGGTGGGGGAGAGTCAGGCGGAACGCGTTTTCGCCGTGGAAGGCATTGAACGCTACCCTGGCCCGTTCGGACTTTGGAGCAGCCTTGCTGCCGACGGCTCCTCGATGTTTGTGCGCGACCAAAGCACGCAAGAAGTTTACCGCTTGAGTGTAAAACTGCCGTAGTCCTGAGATGAGGTCCTATAAGTTATGTTGAACCACGAAGTTGTTGGCCGCCGGGCAAACATTTGGTACGGGTTTTTCCGCGCGTTAAGCCTGCTTATGGTGTCCGCGCTTCTCACTGTACTGCCACTCGCCTCGCAGACCGGCCCGTCACACACCAAGGAAAGAAAGCTGCTCGCCCGGGTGGAACCTGAATATCCTGCACCTCTGAAGCGGCTTAACATCGGGGGAGTCGTGCGCGTCAAGACTGTCATTGCGCCCGACGGGACGGTGAAGAACACCACGCTGCTCGGGGGAAGTCCGTATCTTGGCCAGGCTGCGATGATGGCAATCAAAGAGTGGATATATGCCCGGGCTGTTTCTGACGAAACCCTAACTGTAACGATTGAATTTGATCCCCATCGCTGACCGAGTGTCCTATTACAGTCGAAGGCTCGGCCACACCGCAATCTGGAATACTTCGCACGACCACCAATTAACCGTTTTTCCTGTAAGATGCCGAACACCACGCTAGATCTGGTAATCAATATCTTCAATGATCCGTTGCATGGATTCGGAAAGCGGTTCACTTCCGCCCGCGCCCTCCAGTTGATGCACTCGTTCCGCTAACCGGTTCACCTCAGACGCGACCGCGGCCAAGGCCTCGGAAAGGGGATCGTTGATTTGCTTGGGGTCGGTGATGACCACGCGCTTGCCCTCTCGAAGAACGATGTGTCCCGGCACGCCCACCACGGTGGAATCGTCGGGCACATTTCGCAGCACAACCGATCCGGCGCCAATCCGGCAATTGCGCCCCACCGTGATGTTGCCGAGGAGCTTCGCGCCTCCGCCGATCACCACGTTGTCGAGAATCGTCGGATGCCGCTTCCCGTGCTCCTTGCCGGTTCCACCGAGCGTCACACCCTGGTAGAGCGTAACGTCCTCACCGACAATGGCGGTCTCGCCGATCACCACGCCCATACCGTGATCGATGAATAATCGTCTGCCGATCCGCGCCCCGGGATGGATTTCGGTGCCGGTGAGAAAGCGCGCGGTCTGTGACAACCAGCGCGCCAGCAACAAGTAACCGTGGTTCCACAGCCAGTGGTTCATGCGATAAAACCAGACCGCATGCAGGCCCGAGTAGCAGAGATAGACCTCCAGGCGCGACTTCGCCGCAGGATCGCGCTCCAGCACGGTGGCAACGTCTTCGCGAATCAGCGAGAACAGGTGCGGCATAAATCAGGCCGGAAGTGGCGTCGTCGGAATCTGCAACGCCTGGTTCCGGAGTCCTTCGAAGAGGATACTACTCAGGTAGCGCTCGCCGAACGACGGCAGAACCACAACGATCAACTTACCGGCATTCTCCGGGCGGCGCGCCACCTGCAGAGCCGCGACCACCGCCGCTCCCGAAGAGATGCCCACCAGCAGGCCTTCTTCGAGCGGAAGCCGCCGCGCCATGTTGATGGAGTCGTCGTTGCTTACGGTGATGACCTCGTCAACGTAATCCTTGCGCAGGATACTCGGAACAAAACCGGCGCCGATTCCCTGAATCTTGTGCGACCCTGGTGGTCCGCCAGAGAGAACTGCGCTATCTGCCGGCTCCACGGCTACTGCCTTGAACGACGGCTTCTTCGGCTTGATGTATTCCGAGACGCCGGTGATGGTTCCGCCGGTGCCGACGCCCGAAACCAGAAAATCGACGCGCCCGTCGGTGTCTTCCCAAATCTCGGGACCGGTGGTTTCGAAATGAATCTTCGGATTTGCCGGGTTGTCAAATTGCTGGAGCATGTAGGCGTTGGGAGTGCTGGCAAGCAATTCCTCGGCTTTCAGAATCGCTCCCTTCATGCCACGGGGACCCGGCGTAAGAACGATCTCGGCGCCCAAAGCCAGCAGCAGCACGCGCCGCTCCAGGCTCATGGTCTCGGGCATGGTGAGGATAAGCTTGTATCCCCTCACAGCGGCTACGAAGGCGAGAGCGATTCCCGTATTGCCGCTGGTCGGCTCGATCAGAACGGTTTTCCCGGGCTGAATCCGTCCGGCGCGCTCGGCATCGGTAATCATGCTCACCCCGATGCGGTCTTTTACGCTGGCCAGGGGATTCTGGCTTTCCAACTTCGCCACCACTTCGGCAACCGCGCCTTGCGTAACCCGGTTCAGTCGCACCAGGGGCGTGTGGCCAATCAGTTCCGTTACATCTTTTGCGATTTTCATAGACTTTCGATTCTCAGATCTGCCGGTTCGATTCTTTCGATTTCCGGAATCGGCGGATCGGAAATTAGCGCCGCCGCCGTTTAACACTATTAACTCTACTACTTTACTCGTCTATGGGAAGTGATGAAAATCACACGCGACAGTGAGGTCCTCGCTCGGAATGACAAAGTCCGGCTGGATGACAAAGTCTGGCTGATTGAGAGTTAAGGAGCGGGGTCCCACTTTCGCCACAGGCGGCTGGCAAGGTAACGTCCTGCCAAACAATCACGCGTGTTCGGTTGCCTTTGACCGTTCGCGCTTGTCTTCCCGCAACTGCGCTGCTGTAAAGGCGCAGCCGCAAGTGCCGCATCTCCAGCTTGTAAATGCGCTGGCCATCAGGCTTGGCCCATCATTACCGCTCGTCTGGGATTGACTCGCACGCACAGCCAGAACCAACTCACCACCGCACTCCGAACATTCACGTTTTTGCATAGCCCTCGTTAAAGAATGGTGGCGCCCAAGCCGCAGCGTCCCGTGGTTTACTGTCTTCACTATGGCACAGATATCGGGAAATAACTGGTCAAGATTGACCGTTTTGTGTTTCGGGCCGCTGTGAGCTCGACGAAATGGTGGAATGTCCGGCAATCATGAGCTGAGCCGGAGTGGTACGTCTGGTCAATATTGACCAGTCCTTAAGTTCTCTTTCGTTGAATACTACCCAGAGGCAAATTTCACGGTAGGCGAAACACCCGGCATTGGACTCGGGCGGGGCCCGCCTGCAAACTAGCTTCTGTCAATACCTATACTCAAGGAAGTTATCGGCTAATGTCGCTACCAATCACCGTGCTTCCGGATGAGATATTGGAACTCGTTTCCCCGCGCCCATTGATACGAGACGGCATGCCGGCAACGCCCCCAAGATCGCAATCGAAGCCGTCGCTGCCAAGTCGAATCGCGGTGATCGGGAACTATCTTCGGCGGCGAGGCCGGAAGCCACATTTTGCATTTGCTGCGCGGCTTGAAGATGCCCGTGGGTGACCACGCTGCACACGGTTCTGCGCGAGCCCGACCCTAGTCAACTCATGGTCATGCAAGAGATCGCAGAGCTTTCGGATCGCCTCATTGTCATGAGCCAGCTCTCGTCCCAGTTCTTGCAGGAAATCTTCAAAGTGCCCGGCAGCAAGATCGACATGGTTCCCCACGGCGTTCCAGACTTTCCCTTTCTCGATCCCAATTTCTACAAGGACCGCTTCGGCGTGGAGGGCAAAGCGGTGCTGCTTACATTCGGCCTGCTCTCACCGAACAAGGGAATCGAAAACGTCATTCAAGCGCTGCCGCAGATTCTGTCGAAACACAAGAATGTTGCCTACATTGTCGCCGGTGCGACCCACCCTCACATCCTCCGTCGCGAGGGAGACAAGTATCGAGCCAGCTTGCACGCTTTGGCAAAGGAAGTGGGAGTGGAATCGCAAGTGATCTTTCACGACCGCTTCGTCAGCCCTGAGGAAATGGCCGAGTTCATTGGCGCAGCCGATATCTACATCACTCCTTATCGCTATGAGGAGCAGGTGGTTTCCGGAACGCTTGCCTATGCATTAGGTGCGGGTAAGGCGATCATTTCGACGCCATATTGGCACGCCATTGAGTTGTTAGACGACCGCCGCGGCGCTTTGGTCCCCTTCCAAAATCCCGGCGCTATCGCAAACAAGGCAATCGAACTCTTGAATACGCCCGCGATACGCCATGCCATGCGTAAGCGCGCCCACCTCTTCGCGCGCGATATGGTCTGGAAAAGAGTCGCGCAAGGTTACATGGAAAGCTTTGCCCGGGTTCGCAGCGATCGCCTGGAGAGTCCTCGCGTTCAGTTCTCGGCTCGCGCCACCCAGAAATCGCTGAATCGGCTGCCCGAATTAAAACTCACTCACGTGAACGCGCTAACCGACGATACAGGAATGCTGCAGCACGCGATCTTTACTATCCCCAATCGAGCCGAGGGCTATACCACCGACGACAACGCGCGCGCACTCATTCTCACAGTGCGGTTGGCGCAACTGACTAAGGACCGGCTTGGCACCCCAGCTACCGAGGATCTAGTTACCCCGGATTCGTCTTGCCGCTACTTATCGTTCCTGGAGCATGCATTTAATCCAGTGAGCGGCAGATTCAGAAATTTCCTCGCTTATGATCGACGGTGGAGCGAAGCCCAAGGTTCTGAAGACTGTCATGGACGCGCGTTGTGGAGCCTTGGAACGGTTCTAAGTCGATCTGAAGATCGGGGATTGCGGTGTGCTGCCGGGCGTTTGTTCGAGTTTTCCCTCCCCGCGGCTGTGGAATTCAGCAGCCCTCGCGCCTGGGCCTATACCCTGCTCGGAATTGAGGAATATCTCAATTCATATCCCGGAGACCGCGACGCGCAGAAAGTAAGATCCGTGCTCAGCCGGCGATTGCTCGAAATGTATGAGTCGATCCGCAGTCCGGATTGGAAGTGGTTCGAGAACGTTCTAGCTTACGGCAACGCTAGATTACCCCAAGCCATGCTGCTCGTGGGCTCGGCTTGCTCGGACGACCGTATGGTTTCCGCTGGTCTCGAAGCATTGGATTGGCTATCGGAAACTCAGCGCTGTGAAACTAACCGCCACTTTGTGCCGATTGGGTCGCAAGGCGTTTATCGCCAGGGTGGTGAAAAAGCCCGCTTCGATCAACAGCCGATTGAAGCCGCCGGCGCCGTGTCTGCGTGTCTCGAAGCGTACCGCGTAACGGGTGACAGCCGCTGGCGCAGCGAAGCCTGGTCCGCCTTCAACTGGTTCCTTGGCGATAACGATCTACAGCTTCCTCTTTATGATTCGGTCACAGGCGGCTGCCGGGACGGCTTGCATCCCGACCGCGCCAATGAGAACCAGGGAACGGAATCAACCCTGTCGTTCTTAATGGCACTCCTCGAAATGCGCTCCCTGCAACCATCTGAAAGGCCGGAAAACCAGTCATGACTGCTCCCGAAACAACAATTATGAACGTCGAAAACACGCACTACCCACCACTGCTTCTGCGTCACCCCGCCAACCCCATCCTGACCGGCAAGGATTGGCCGTACTCCATCAACAGCGTGTTCAATGCCGGCGCAACCCTGCTGCCGGATGGAACCACTCTGCTCCTATGCCGCGTTGAAGACCGGCGTGGCTTGTCGCATCTTTGCGCCGCGCGTTCTCGAAACGGTGTCGATGGGTGGCAAATTGACAGCGAACCGACCTTGATGCCTAAGCCGCAGGAGTATCCGGAGGAGATCTGGGGTATTGAGGATCCTCGCATCACTTTCGTGCCCGAACTACAGCAATACGTCGTTACTTACACCTCCTATTCACGCGGTGGCCCGGGAGTATCTCTGGCTCTTACCAAAGATTTTCGCAGCTTCGAGCGCTATGGCGTCATCATGTCACCCGACGACAAAGATACAGCGCTTCTGCCTCGGAGAATCAATGGATACTGGGCGCTTATTCATCGGCCCATGACGACACTCGGAGCGCACATGTGGATTTCCTACTCTCCCGACCTGCGCCATTGGGGCAGACATAGGCTTATGTTAGAAGCGCGCCGCGGCGCCTGGTGGGACGCCAACAAGATCGGTCTGTCGGCGCCGCCCGTCGAGACTCCCAGGGGATGGCTCGTCTTCTACCACGGCGTGCGGCAAACGCCTTCGGGCTGTCTGTATCGATTGGGCTTGGCCCTCTTCGATCTTGAGAATCCGGAAAAATGCCTGCTGCGCGGGGATTCGTGGATCTTTGGGCCGGAGGCCGAGTACGAACGCCGCGGCGACGTCGACGATGTCGTGTTCCCGTGCGGATACACCATGAACCCCGATGGCGACACGATCAATATTTACTACGGAGCTGCCGATTGCTCAATTGCCCTGGCTCGCGCCAGCGTGCGCGCTCTACTAGCTTGGCTGGATGCCAATGGAAGTCGCGAGCGCCGACATCGGGCGGAGGACTTATGAAACCACTGCTTCGGATTTTCCAGTTTTCCTTCGGCTGCCGTCACCGCCAGCGCAGTGGTGTGTTCACAATCAAGAAGCGGACTTATCAGGTCTGCTTAGAGTGCGGACAGGAATTTGAGTATTCCTGGGCGCTGATGCGCTCCATAGGTCGAGCATGACCCATAGCCTAACCATCCTTAATCTCCGCATGTGAGCTATCTTGCTCAGACGCGAAAGTTCACATCTGTCATTCTTTATTCTCCTGAGTGTGCAGACGGAGCCGCGACTGCTGATTCGCAGCTCTCATTCTTAAGGCCGCTGCGGGTCCTGATCAGGTCACGTCGAGCGGCCACATCCAGTCAATCGGCATTCTTCATCCGTGTGTGCGCGCGGCAAAAACTTGCGGCGGGACACGATTCGACCCTAAAAAGTCTCGAACACCGAAGTTCGGGCAACACCTCCAGGCGGATGAGAGCGGTTAGCCCGGGAAACAAGGAAGGTCAAACATTATGCCTCTAATTCAACTGCTGGAAGTTCTCATCGTGGTGGGTGTCCTCCTGTGGCTGGTGAATCGTTTCATTCCCATGCAGGGCACCATCAAGTCAATCCTCAACGGCATCGTCATCATTGCCGTGGTTCTGTGGCTCCTGAATGTCTTTGGACTCTTTCACTCCCTTTCCGGCATCCACGTTGGAACGTAAAGGATGAAGTAAGAAAGACCAGCGAAGAAAGCTGAACAACACAAGAACGATACAACGCAACAGGGCAGACCTCTGCCTGAATAAGGAGATACCTCGAATCAAGAAGGCCCAGCCCGTCGGACAGAAACGGCCCAAGGGCTATGGGTAAAATTCAGAGCTCAAATCTGTAGAATAGCTGTGCTTTCGCGGCCCCTTCGACTGCGCTCAGGGCAGGTCAGCGCCACACATTCATTCAGAAAATGCTAGGCGCTAACCCGTACGGATACTAACTCTGGGTTGCAGTGGGAATTTTGCATGGATTTGGCCGCGTCTTCCGCTGTAAATCTCCCCATCACCAGGGCCAACTTACGGTTGGTTGTCGTCTGGATGGGAAGCTTATCAATCCGCAGCACGTATTGAGGAGCGTGAGCACCGCCGCGGTTGACTTTCACAACAAACTTGATATTTTGCATGGTTCCTTTCTGCCTCTTATCGATCCGACAAAAAACGAGATGACAAACAGAAAGGAGGCGATATGTAAGCCGGCTCCCTGTTTTCTTACTTGCCATCCGCAATCGAAGGCCCGCGATGGGCCTCGATCGGCCATGGCCTCGACTGTCCTCTCGCTGCCAACATGACTTGATCGGCTTGGGTTTGCCGTCCGAAAGATCCCCAGCAGACCGCGTCATGACTCGGACTTCTCCTCAGAGCAATCGAGGAGGAGCCAATTCTCAGATAGGCTAACTTGGTTCAGAAGAGTAAGAAAAGGTGCTTGCTCAATGTCAATGTTAGGCTTATGCGCTACCATTGTCAAGCTTCACACACCAGCCATGCCCAACAACGTCAACTCCGAAGCTGCCTGAAACTACCACGAAGCTACCATCAGGCACGCACCTGCCGCCATTTCCTTTGCGACAACGGCACCCTGCCCGGTTCGTCGAAGCAGATTGCCCGGTTGCCGCAATCCAGGGGACGGCACGTTTTGTGCGGGTGTGAGCAATCTTATACAGAATAACGAGCCCTGGCGTGTCATCGTGAGTTTGGCGGAGATGCGGAAAGGGAGATTTCTCCCCGCGAGCATTTCGGCCACTTGCCTCATGACGGGACCGTCCGTGCATGGGGAGAAAGACGAAGGTGGATCGCCGATGGAACGCGCTCTTCGTCAGTTGCGCGATCGTTTTCATAGACGGCTCGCCTTCATCACCGCATCCGTTTCCAAGCTGTTCGCGTCAGTTGTGCCACCGGTTCGCGGCTACGCATCGCAAAGGGTGTGCCCGTTTTGCGGGTTAATCACGCCGCGGTCCAAGTCGTGTTGCCTGGAGTGCGGAAAGTCGCTCGCGCCGGCCACAGTAAGATAGATGAGTTTTCCCGGGACGCTCATTTTTCGGCGACCCTCAAATGGGCAAAGGAGATCAAACATGCTTTGGACAATTTTCGTTGTGCTTCTGATTCTGTGGCTTCTTGGTTTTAGCCTCCACGTGGGCGGCGGTCTGATTCACTTGCTGCTGGTTATTGCGGTGGTGGTACTGATCATCAACCTGGTGAGCGGCCGGAGTGTGGTGTAAGGCCGGCGCTTGAGAAGTTGGCGGAGGTTGAGCATCCAGACAATCTGCTCGCAGGTCTTAATCGGGCAGGGCGGCTCTCTTGTCAGAATTGGACACTCCCATTCCCGATGCTTCTCCACATACTTGGCGAAAAAGGCACATCCTTCTCGTCAGTTGCTAATTGAGGAGTGCTGGAAGCCGGTGGGTTTCACCGCAGATCCGAGTAATCACCGGCAACAAACGGCTGGGCGCCTCGCTCTTGGAAACGAAGGCATCGACCACCTTTAATGCGTATTCTGCAATGTTGTCATCGCTGGTAACCATGACGATTGGAACTTCTGGCCTGAGGCGCTTCATTTCGGTCGCGAGCTCATGCCCATTCATCTCCGGCATATGGTAGTCGACGATCACGGCCGCAACCGCGCAAGCCGCCGCAATTTGTAAACCTTGCCGGGCGGAGGCGGCAGTGAGCACCGCAAATCCACGTCTTTCGAGCAGCGCCCGTTGATAACCCAGCATGCTGCGATCGTCGTCGATGCAGAGAATTGTGTTTTGCGACACTTTTTGCACCGCGGTGATTTCCCGACATCCGGGAAGGGAGGGATCTGACTGTCGTGCGGCCATCGGCAAAGCAAGGCAACCGAGCCCGGCCTCACCCACGACTTTCCGCACACGCCATGGGAGTCAATGAATGCGATCGACGCGAGCCTTGGTACCGCACAACGACATTGAGTCGCGACTTGCGAACGCGCGTCAGTTTCGCGTCCGCGCACCGGCAATGCTGAGCGCGATCCCGCCCGCGATCAGCACGATGCTGACAATGGGTGAAACTCGCTCACTGTGACTGGTCTGAACGCCGAAGTTCGCACCTCCGACCTTGATGCCTTCCGTCTCGGTATGGGGAACGGGCACAACCAGGGATGCGATGCCGAGCGCCACCAGGAGCAGGCCTGCAAACAACAACATTTTCATATCAAGTCCTCGTTAGCAACGGTTAGCAATGCGAAATTGCGCTGCGGAGAACAGCTAGTCGTGCAGAACTACACCAAGCAGCGAGCTGTGGACCTGCAACCCGCCTTCCGGGCCGCCGGAGTAATCGACAAAACCCAGTTTCCGGAACCGGTTCATAAAAAAGCTCACCCGCGAACGAGTAGTCCCGACCATTGCGGCCAGAGTCTCCTGACTGATTTTGGGAACCACCGCCTCGGGCACATCTTCCTTGCCAAAATGGGCCAGCAGAAGAAGGACTCGAGCCAGCCGCTTTTCGCTGGAGTTAAACAACTGGTCGACCAGATCCTCTTCATAACGGATATTCCGCGCCAGCAAATACGCCGTGAACAGATCGGAAAACGTGTGTTCGCGGTGCAGTGCAGTCATCATCGCTTTCTTCTCGATCCGCAGAATTTCGCAATCCGTCATGGCCGCCGCAGATCCCATGCGCAGAGCCTGACCGGCCAGCGCACCTTCGCCAAAGAAGTTTCCGGCGGTCAACAAGCCGATGGTCGCTTCTCGGCCGGTCTTGGAAACGACGGTGAGCTTCACTTTGCCTTTTTGGATATAGAAAACCGCGTCCGCCGCATCCCCCTGCGCGAAGATCCTCTGCTTCGGGGCGAAAGTCAGGGTCTTCCTGCCCTCGCCAATGGTTGCGAGAAAGGTGTTGGGATTGAACTCGCGGCTCTTCTTATTCGCCATTGCAGAGACACCCCTGACACACAATTTTAGTCCCAAGAGGTGGTTTTTTCCATGATATGTGTCCTATGCAATTGTGACGCCGCACCGCCAAGCTCCTTCTAGCTGAGTTTCCAAAAGTGAGCCATTCTGTACAGTATTCCGACAGAAAATGGACGAGACTTAAAGCCAACCAGGAGTAGCAGGTCCGTCAAACCAGGCGGCCTGCATCTCCTGCGGGGCCAAGAGCTTGCCACGATGAGGCGGGCTTGCGGAAGGAGTCTTCCATGCCACAAGAAGTTCAAGTTGGCACCATCCTGATGTCGGAGTGGCCGCAGCTCCTTGGGCTGAAGAGCGAGCCCTACTCGGGGCAATGGAGCGTGGTCAAGGCGCTCGATGGCTTGGCTCTTGATCGCAAGATTCGCGCCGCGGGTTGGAATTTCTTTTTTATCGCGTCGGAAGTCAAGGTGATGTTTTTTGGAGCGCTGGGGGCGAAGAGGATCCAGCACGCATTGAATCGGATTTTAGGCAAGGTAAGTCAGCAACACTTTAATGGCCTCGAAGTGACCGGAATCGTTGCCAGGCGTTTTCTGGGACTGCCCTATGCCATCATTTCGGCACATTCGCGGCATGTCCAGCAAAGCTGCTACCTGGATGGCGTCGAGGCCCGGCGATCGTCCCAGTGAGATGCAGCACAGGCCCGAGGTTGAGTGCGTTCTCCGGCCCGGCCATCGGAAACGGGACTTGAGTCATTCACGTGCTTCACGGGAGGAGCCCGGCTGACCCGCTATTGCACCCGTTACTCTTTCTCAGCCGCCAAGCGCCGGGCTGGATGCGGCTCGGTGCGGGGTTGTCCAGTGCCAAGCTCGCACTTCTCTCGCGGCCTGGCGCCACAATTAGGGCACCGAACAACCAGGGCTGGATCCTTCTCCGCTTTCATGAGTACATGATGCACGATTGTGCGGCAATAAGCTGGTCAATTGTGACCAGTGCACCTTACGTTGGATCTCGGCATTCTTGCGAGTTGTAGAACACATTTCCAACCCAGGGTCCGCGGCCAGGGCAAGAATCGCCGAGATGGAATTGCGCATCCAATCAACGCATGGGAGACAGGATGTCAATCTTCGACGAGAAATACCGAGTTGTCGCCATCGAAGGTGACCGCCTTGTCGTTCGGGGAATCCTCAGCGGCGATGTGCTAACCATCATCAACCCCGAGCCTGAGACTCCTCTCACCCAAGGAGAATATCCGCCCGGAAAACTGATCGCTCTGACCGACCCGTCCGCTGCGCCTCTGAATTAAGATCTGAATGTGGGAAGTGAAAAGAACAGGTCTCAGGTCTCAGGAAAACCGAAGGCGTTTCAGGTTTGTTCCTGAGACCTGACACCTAACACCTGAGACCTTGTTTGGCAGCCTCGCAGGGATTCGAACCCCGATACTCTGCTCCAGAGGCAGATGTCCTACCGTTGAACGACGAGGCTACACTGCGATTCTAAATCATTTTGCGGCGACTGCAAAACCGCTTGCCCCTCTAGGAGGCACGAGCAAGGTGTGAGGATTGGGTTAGAATCTCTGGCAGCGGTGCGAGGAGTTGCCATGGCCAGCAGCGGAACTTTCCCAGAAACTTTTTCAGGAGCTATCCCCGTTGAGACCGGCTACGCCGAGATGGCTCGCCGTCCACTTGAGGCGGAGCAGTGCGCTCTCATCGTCGTAGACATGCAGGAGAAATTGCTGCCGCCGATCTGGGAAAGAGATCGGATGGTGCGAAATGTGCAGTTGCTGATTCGCCTGGCTGGAATCCTGAAGATCCCGGCGCTGGTGACCACACAATACGCGAAGGGCTTGGGCAACACCGTGCCGGACATTGCGTCCCTGTTGCCCGACAGTCCGCCCATCGACAAGCTGATGTTCTCCTGTTTCGGCAGCGACGTGTTCTGCTCATTGCTGAAGCGCTTACCGGGCCAACGGACGACCGTACTGCTGTGCGGCATGGAAACCCACGTCTGCGTGATGCAGACTGCGCTGGGGGCGCTGCGGGAGGGCTATCTGGTGCATGTGGCTTCCGACGCCGTCAGTTCGAGGACAGAATTAAACTGGCGGATCGGACTGGATCGCATGCGCGCCGCCGGAGCCATTCTCTCTTCGGCCGAGATGATGATCTACGAACTGCTGCGCTCGTCGGGCACGCCCGCGTTTCGAGAGCTGCTGCCCTACCTAAGAGGCTGAAATTTTCTGTAGAGACGGGGCTTGTCCCGTCTCATCCGCCGGAGACGCGGCAGGCCGCGCCGCTACGACCCGGCTGCTTCTTCTTTCTGCTTCACCCGCACCACGGTGATTTTCGAGAAGCCCTCCTCGAAGGTCGGAGGCTTCAACTTGCCCGCCATCTTGCGCATGATATCTTCGGGCACTGCCCGGCCACGGCGCTGGTGGCGTTCCATGCAAACCTCCAGCGGGACATCGAAGAACACGCCCTGCACGTCGTAGCCGTAATCCTTGGCCAGCTTGATCCAGCTTTGGCGGTCGTGGGGCGTGAGGTTCGTCGCATCCACGTAGTTCATGGGGCGGCGGGCAATCAGCCTCGCCTTCAGCATCGATCGCAGGTTGGAAAATACCAGATCCTGAAAGCGCTGCTCCTGCGCGTCGTCAAAAAGAAGCTCGCGCAGCAGATCGCTGGAAAGCGGATGAATGTTGTGCCGCTTGAACCACGAACTCTTGCCCGATCCCGGCAACCCGATCGCCAGCACTACCGTTCCCTTGCTGGCGCGGGCGGGAGCAGACGCAGCTTGAGCCGCCACAGCTTGAGCCGGCGCAGCTTGAGCCGCTGCAGCTTGAGCAGGCGCGGGCCCGGCAACCACTGGTTCCGGGGCTGAGACTTCTGCTGCGGATGCTTCTACCGCGGATGGCTCTGCCGCGACTGCCGGTGCGGAAGCAGCCGTTACCGGTCGCGGACGAGATCCGCCACGCCCTCCGCGACCGCGACGGCGGCGGGACGTTCGTGGTCCCGGTTCAGCGGCCGCGGATGCCGCGGCTGGTTCGGAAGCGTTCTCCGGCGCGGGCTCCGGCTCCAGCTCCGCTCTCGACGGCGGCCGCAACTCGACGACTGGAGCCTCGACGACTGGAGCCTCGGCGACTGGCGCTTCGACCGGCGCGGCCAGCTCATTTCCATAGAAGTTCGGCTGCAAGGGCACAGGTGCGCTGGCCGCTTCCTTGGGGGAACCGTCTCCGGCCTTCTTGCGCCGCTTCAAACGATCGCTCATCCATTTGCGCATATAGCTGCTTGTAGCACACCAGCACACACCGGGGCAATCTGCACCCCGTGGCGGCCAGGATACCCGTGGTTCGAGGAGGACTGAAACAGGTGAGAATTTTGTAATTTGGTAATCGGGTAATTTGGTAATTTGAAATCTCTGAGATTCAGGTCTGCCCCTGATGCCGAAACCTCAGGCCTTTAAATTACAAAATTCCCCGATTACCAAATTACGAAATTCTCACCTCAATGTCTCAATGCTTCAATGATTCAATACAATAAATCCATGCATCCAAATGATCCCGCAACTCTCCCGGTCGCCGCCGGGCAACTCCCCGCCGTGCCGCTGACCCTTGAAGGCTACGCCACGCTTCACCAGATGCTGCGCTTCCGCTGGACTACCTGGCGCTCCATTCCAGAGAATGCCCGCCGCGAGATCGCCGCCGAAGCCGCGCAACTGCTGGCCGGGATGGAAGGCAAGTCCGGCGGCCAGTCTGCGCTCTTCTCGTTGCTGGGACACAAAGGCGACCTGATGCTGGTCCACTTCCGCGACAGCTTCGACCAGCTCAATCAGGCCGAGCTCGATCTGGCGCAACTTCGGCTCAACGATTTCCTGGAGCCTGCAACTTCCTATTTGTCGGTGATTGAGCTGGGACTTTATGAGTCGTCGCTGAAGACCTACAAGGCGCTCGCCGAGCGCGGCGTGGAACCACACTCGGAAGAATGGAAGAAGTCGATTCAGGAAACCATCGCGCGCCAGAAAGAAGCCATGAAGCCGCGCCTGTTCCCGCCGATGCCGCCGAACCGCTACATCTGTTTTTATCCCATGGATCGCCGCCGCGGCGAAGACAAGAACTGGTACACGCTTCCCATGGAGGAGCGCCAGCGCCAGATGAACGAGCACGGCCTGGTCGGACGCCGCTATGCCGGAGAAGTGAAGCAGATCATCACCGGCTCCATTGGCTTTGACGATTGGGAGTGGGGTGTCGACCTTTTCGCCGACGATCCTCTGGTGTTCAAGAAGCTGATCTACGAGATGCGCTTCGACCAGGTCAGCGCCGTCTACGCGCTGTTCGGAAGTTTCTATATCGGATTGCGCTGCCCCGCCAACGGCCTGCACGATTTGCTGGAAGGAAATCTGCCACAGGACGGCATCGAATAATTGAGGGAGGATCGGGCCATCTGACCATCGGGTCATCGAAAGTCAAAGGCGCTTGACCTTAGATGGCCCGATGACCCGATGGCCCGATCAAATCGAAACTCGTGCCGTTTCATATCCACGAGCGCCCCGCGGAAGGTTACGCCCTCCATGCGCAGGCGGAATCTTTGTTCAGCGGCATCTTCTCCGCGCAACTTGATCGCCCCGCCCGAGCCGACCACGCGGTGCCACGGCAGTCCCGGAACCTGTTGCAGGATGCGTACCACTTGACGCGCGGCTCCGGGCCAGCCCGCAGCCTTGGCTAAAGCCCCGTAGCTCGACACCGTGCCCGCCGGCAACGCCCGAATGCAGCGCGCAACGCGGGCACGCTTATCCTCCGGCACGCTTTTCCCGGCCCTTCTCCGTGCCCTGGATTGAGTGTTCCGATTCACGATCGGCGAACGACCAACAGCGAACAGCGTTTTGCGCTAACGACGAACGCGTTTTCTGCGCAATCATGTTAACCTAGATTCACCAATACAAAAATTTACACATGCCCATAAAACCAGCGTTTAGGATATGTGCATCTCAACATTCTTGCCCTACAAAACTGCTTTTGGGAGAACAATATGCCTCGCTTGTTGAAAGCCCTGCCCCTTATGTTGGCCATCGGGGCCTTGAGCATCATTACCACCGGTTGTGGCACGGGTAATTCTTCGGTTCGTGTAGTCAATGCCATCCCCAACGTCGGAGGGAACGGCGGCATTGCCTTGGATGTCTATTTCAACGGAACCAAAGACTTCACCGGAGTGACATTCCCCAGTGTTTACCCGGCCCCGACCACCCCCGCGAGCTACACCAGCGTACCGTCGGGCAAGGACACGATCCAGGCGTATGATGCCAACACAACCACCGCCATCCTCGGAGATGGCGTGACCTCTACCTTGGGCTCGGACCACTACACGATGCTCTTGGGCGGAGAGGTCGGCGATACTTCCTACCCCCCCTTCGTCTACCTTATACCGGACAACAACTACAACACAGCGCCGACGGAGGGCAACGTGGAAATCCGCGTCATCAACGGGTCGGCCTACTCCGCCGCCTACGGCGGGATTAGCGCTATTATCTACCAGACGGATACCACGCCCCCTACTCCTCCTCCCTTTACGATTACTGCCCTCCAACTCGGGCAGTCGACCGACTACCTGCCCCTTACCTGGGAATCCAGTTATTCCATTGAGGTTTTTTTAAACGGTACCGAGACGCCACTCTTCACCTATGACGTTCCCTCAGTCGGGAAGCAATACCAGTGGCGGACAGATTACTACGGTCGTGATCGTGGACTACAACAACGGTGGCAATATTGAAATTTCGCCATATCCGCTAAAGCTGGTGGACCTCAATTAATCGCGGGCGAGCCGCCTGGGTCAGCCAGGCGTCTCGCCGCAACGTTCAGAAAAAATGAACCGGGCCTCGGCCGAGGCCCGGCGAACTACCCAACAAGCTGTTGACAAACCTGCTCGCTCACCACCAAACTGACTTTTGGAGAATCCAGGAAAGATGTCTCGCTTGTTGAAGGCCGTGCCCCTTACTTTGGCCCTTGCCGCTTTGAGTATCTTCGCCGCCAGTTGTGCTTCCACTAATCACGCGCAGATGCGCGTGATCAACGCCATCCCCGACAGCGGGCCCGAGGATATCTATGTCAACGGATTGAGGATAGCTTCCTCCCTGCCATTCGGCGGTGTTTACCCGCCTCCGGCGACCTCCGCAAGCTACCTGTCGGTAGCTGCCGGCAGCGACACGATCGAAGGGTTTGCACCCGGCGACACGGTCGACCCAATTCCCCCGATTGCCACCATTCCCTTCAACGGTTTGTCGCAGTACACGGTGATCGCGATTGGCCTTGAACTCGATGAGAGCCCCCCGTTGGTGCTAACCGACAACAACACGGCGCCGACGTCGGAGGACGATGTGGAATTCCGCATCATCAACGTGTCGCCCAGTTCACCCACGGGCGGGGTGGATGTTTATATCGTCCCCCCCGGCACGAACATCGCCGATTACACACCTCAGATTTTCGGCCTTAGCTTCGGGCAGGCCAGCGCATACCAACCCGTTGTTTCCCTTGCCAATGGTTATGCGGTGATCTTTACTGCCCACCTCAGCAAGTCGATAATTATCAACCAGCCCGCCACTTCCCAAGCCGAATCGATTACCACCATGCTGCTCTTGGACAACCCGGGCGGCAATAATGGAATGTCGCAGACTCCGCTGGTATTGAACGACCTCAATTGATCGCGAGCAGGCCAGATTCGTATCAGGGTATCGCTTTAGCGATACCGGAAGCTCCCCGCAATCAGCCGCCCCTTCAGGGGCCGGACATCCAAAATCGACTCTTCCCTCGGCCCGCTAAGCCGCATCTTTCCTGAAGGACTGCGCGGCCGTTTTTTCATCGTCGAACACTTCAAAAATAGTCAGCAGCTTGGTGATTTGGAGAAGGTCGCCGACGCGCTGGCTCAGGCTCGCCAGTTTCACTGCGCCGCCAGCGCTGCGGGCCGTCGTATAAAGCGAAACCAGCGTTCCGAGACCGCCGCTGTCGATGTGATTCACTTCGCGCAGACTTAGCACCACCTTCGGGCTCTGGGCCAGCAGTTTCTTGACCGTGTCGCGCAGGCTGGCCGATTCTTCGCCGAACACGACTCGGCCGCTGCAATCGACCACCAGCACGCCCTCCACCGTCCGTGTGCTCATTCTCAGTTGCATAGCAGCTTCTTCTCCAATCTTCGCGGTGAAACGCAATGCATGAGCGTACCCTGCTTGCCGAAGCCATGCAAGCGGACGCCGCGCAGAGAGTGAGTCAAAGTCGTAACCGCCAAGGTCACGAAGTCACAAGAAGGTCCAACCGCCCAAAGGTTTCCTTCGTGATCCTTCGTGTCCCTGGTGGTTAATGATCTTAGCCTGCGCCCAGGCAAACTCCCCGCGCGTGAGACTGTATAATCGGGGATTCCGATGAGTTACCAGGTCCTGGCGCGCAAATACCGGCCGCAGAAATTCTCCGACGTCATCGGTCAGGACCACGTCACCCGCACCCTGCAAAACGCGATCGCGCAGGAGCGCATCGCGCACGGTTATATTTTCAGCGGCCATCGCGGCATCGGCAAGACCACGGTCGCGCGCATCCTGGCGATGGCGGTGAACTGCCGCTCGTCGGAAAAACCGGTGGCCGAGCCCTGCGGCGTATGCGATGCCTGCACCGAGATTCGCGCCGGCAACGCCGTGGACGTGATCGAAATCGACGCTGCCACCAATCGCGGCATCGACGAGATCCGCGAATTGCGCGAGGCCGCGCGCTATCGTCCGGCGCGCGATCGCTTCAAAATCTACATTCTCGACGAGGCCCACCAGATCACCGACGCGGCCTTCAATGCGCTGCTCAAAACGCTGGAGGAGCCTCCCAGCCACGTCATCTTTATGATGGCCACCACGCAGCCCGAAGATATTCCCCAGACCATCCGCTCGCGCTGCCAGCACTTCAGCTTCCGCGCGGTGAAGTTCGACGACATCGTGGGGCAACTCCGCAACATCGTGACAAAAGAGAGGATCCGCGCCGACGAGGACGCCCTCGCCCTGCTGGCCGAAGCGGGCGACGGCTCCATGCGCGACGCGCTCTCCATCCTCGACCAGGCCATCGCCTCCACCTCCGACCACCTGACGCTCGATTCCGTCCGCAGCCTGATCGGCTCCGCTCCGGCAGCGGCGCTGGAAGCGGTCATGCAGGCCGTCTCGGAAGGCTCGACCGAAAAAAGTTCGAGCGAGAAGATCCTCGTGCTGGTGGACGAACTGATCGGCGAAGGCCACAGTCCCACGCACTTTGCGCGGCAGTTGGTGCGCTTCCTGCGCAATGTCACGGTGGCGAAGATCGCGGGCAAGGATTCGGCGCTCTTGCAGATTTCCTCCGACGAGCGCGCCCGCGCGGGCCGCATCGCCGAGCTGTTTAGCGAGGAAGACTTGACGCGCCATCTGCAGATCATGCTGCGCACACATGGAGAGCTCGGATACCGCCAGGAGCAGCGCTTCCATCTCGAACTGGGACTGCTGAAAATGGCGCATGCGCAGCGTCTGCTGCCGATCGAGCAGTTGCTGAGCGACGCGGCGCCTATGGCCACGCCCACGGCGCGACCAACCGCAATTCCGCGCCTGACGGCGCCGACGGAAGCTCGCCGCGCAGAACCCCCTTCGCTCTCGCGCCCAAGTTCGGTCTCGCCGTTCGCTGCCGATTCGGCCCGAAAGAACACACCGAAGAGCGAGACACCGGACAACGTCGCGCCGATGGCCACCCGTTCGGGAAATTTCGCCGCGCCGGTCGTCATCATGGGATCGGCCGCACCCGCCGTTGCGGAGATCTCTCCGGACCCGCGTTCTGAAACGGCTATCACGGTAGAGACGGGGCTTGCCCCGTCTCAGGCCACCACCGGCTCTCTGCGCGATGCCGTTCTCCACGCGCTGGGCAATGAGCAAATGCTCGTTTCCCTGCTGGAAAACGCCGAGTGGAGACTGGAAGGAAGTGCGCTGATGGCAAAAGTGGCCGCTTCCGGCACGATGATCGAAATGTCATTCACCGCCGACGCCCGCCGCATCGCCAGCGCCGCCGCCAGCGTTCTCGCCGGGAGACCGATCAAGATGCTGGTCGAGTCCGGTGGCGCGCCGCAGGCGGCAGCCGCGCCACGCCGGACATCAATGTTAAACGGAAGCGCGCGCAGCCGCGCCGAACAGGACCCGGTCGTGCAACGCATGCAGGAAAAGTTTGGAGCGGAAATCCGCACCGTGATTGATTACCGGGAGAAAGGATGAGAGCGATTTGTAATTTGGTAATATTTGTAATTTGTAATTGAAAGGACCGCTCCGCGTTGTTTGGTCTTAAATTACAAATTACAAATCGCCAATCACAAATTTCCTATGTCTGGATTCAATTTGCAGGAACTGATGTCGCAAGCCAAGCAGCACTACGAGGCGCTGCAGAAAAAGATGGAGCAGACCGTGGTCGAGGCTTCGGCGGGCGGCGGCACGGTCACCGTCAAAATGGATGGCCGTAAGCAGGTGCTTGGCATAGTGATCGATCCGGAGGCAGTGAAGGCCGGCGATGTCGAGATGCTGCAGGACCTAGTGATGGCCGCACTCAACGAAGCCGGTCGCAAAGTAGATCGGGAAATGCAGTCCAGCGTGGGCGGAATGCTCGGCGGACTGGGGAATTTGTAATGTGTGATTTGTAATTGGTAATTTGAACCCCGGCCGGCGGTAATCAAGAACTACCAGCTGCCGTGCAATTACAAATTACAAATCGCAAATTACAAATTCTATGTCCAAGTTTGCCGAACCGATGACCCGGCTCATCGACGAACTCAAGAAGCTGCCGGGAATCGGCAACAAGAGCGCACAGCGCCTCGCCTTTCACATTCTCCGCTCGAGCGAGGATGATGCCGAGGCTCTCGCCTCCGCGGTCCGAGACGTGAAGGCCAAGCTGCATTTGTGCTCCGTCTGCAACAACATCACCGAGGCCGATCCCTGCGAGTACTGCAGTAGTCCTACCCGAAATCAGAAGCTCGTCTGCGTGGTCGAGGAACCGACCAACATTGCCGCGGTCGAGAAGACGCGGCATTTTAACGGCGTCTATCACGTGCTCCACGGCTCGATTTCACCATTGCACGGTGTGGGACCCGAACAGTTGCGCATCGCCAACCTGATCAGCCGGGTCGGCGGCGGCGAAATCGAAGAAGTCATCCTGGCTACCAATCCCACGGTCGAGGGCGAAGCCACCGCCACCTACCTCGCCCAGCAACTGAAGCGCCCGGGATTGCGCGTGTCCCGCATCGCCATGGGCATTCCCGTAGGCAGCGACATCGAATACACCGACGAAGTCACCATGCTGAAAGCCATGGAAGGCCGGCGGGAAATGTAGCGTTTGCCCCGGCGCCACCCGCAAACGAAGTTCCATACCTCTGGTCCGACCGTTCCGAAAGGTTACCGAAGGGTACTAGCTAATGGCCATGTCCCTTCTTATAATGGCTGCAAACTCAACATCTTCTTCGAGGGGTCGATCTATGGGCCGTGTCTTCCGCTGGGCGCGCTTAGTCGTTTTCTGTGTCGGTACGCTGTTGATGGTAACGGCCACTCTGCACGCACAAGAGGCGCTCCCAACCCCGGGCGCCGGAAATCCGGCAGTGGATCCGGTGGTACAGCGCAACATCGAGGATTGGGCGGTCCAGCACCGCGGTTTGCCCGACGATTGGAGTCACCACTATCTGGTTTTCTCCAATCCCGGCACCGAGCAACAGGCGATCAACAGTGGCAACTATGAGCAGTGGCTCAACATTGTCAGCGATCCCCGCTTTACTCTGCAGCAGATCAAGCGGAGCAGGGGCGCAAAGGAGCTGGAAGATACAGGTGTCTCCGCCGCCGGCACGCCCAGCTCGGAAGTTTTGGGAGCCGGTGCGCCAGTCCAGGAGCCGGACATCGTTTGGCCCCTGCCGAGAAGACCGAGAAAAATTGGTCTGAAGAAAGACTGGGCCGTGGCCATCGGTGGGATTGCCGCGAGCGGGACGGGCACCGTCACCACCAACAACGCGACCGGCGCCTCAACCGTGACCGTGGACGGCCAGATCTTGACCGGGAGCGCGCCGACGACGGCAGGCGGCTCGGGAATCTTCACGGGTGCGCCCGGCGCCGGTCAGGGCGTCACGATCACTTACGGCACAAACGTGTTAAGCCTTACGGCGAATGGGACCGCGTCCACCGTCGTGGGCACCGTATCAGGAACGCCAACGTCCACCATCGCTCCCACCATCACCATCACCAACTCGGCGGGAGCCAGTTCCAATACATTAACCCTGACGACCAGCGCGACCGGGGCGACGGCCACCGGCACTTTCTCGGGCGCTGGTTCCGGCTCCGGCCAGACCATTACCATCAAGAATGGCTCCAATACGCTGAAGTTAACCGCGATGACCGGAACCTACGGCACGGGTACGGTGAGTGTTAACAACGCTAACGGCGCTGCGAACGGCGACACCGTTACCATTGGGCCTGTCACGTACTGGTTCGAGATGTCGACCTCGAATTATCCTGGCGAGCCACATTCTGGCTCGCAGTATTACTGCCCAAATACGACCCTACCGTGTGTGTGGTGGGGAACCTCCGAGGCTAACCAAACGCAGGCTTTCTACGCGGCGATCACGAATACACCGTCAGACTGTCCCACGACCGCCAACGGACTGTACGGTGTCTGGCAGTACACTTGTTACTCGTATATCACGGCGCCGAATCCCGGCGTTACGGCGACTGAGGCGTACACGTACACGCCGACAAATACAGGGTCCATCACCGTGACCAACATCACGGGCAATAGTTTACCGTTTAGCTGGACCTCCTCCCAGACCGCCTGGAAGTTGACTGTGCCTGGAGTGGCGGGGAATCCGAATCCGAATCCGATTCCCGGTTATACCAGTGGCACGAACGGATGCACCAGCGCGACCGCTGGAACTTTCATTGTCAGTACCTACCCGTCCACCTCAGCCACCAACCTGGCCAACGCCATTAATGCTTGCAGCACTGCGTATCCCGCCGTTGGGGTCACCGCGACCGCGACTGGCAACGTAGTCACAATCGCCAGCACGACGCTGGGAAGTCCTGCCAGTTCCCTTACGCTTAGCAACACCGCCGTCAATTTCGTTTGGAGTGCCGTGACCTCGGGATCCTCGGGCAGCAACGGCTGCACCAGCGCCACCACCGGGACCTTTGCCAGCGGCAGCAGCATCGCGGCCGTGGCCGCAAACATCGCAGCCGCTATTAATGCCTGTAATAGTTCGTACCCGGCCGTTGGGGCCACCGCGAGCTATACCTCTGGCAGTACGTTTACGGTTTCCGGCGCGGCTGCCGGACCTTACCTGGCGGTCGGAGCATCGAACAATACCAACCTCTTCTCGTGGGGGACTGTGACCCCCGGAACTGCCGGAACCAACGCTTGCACCAGTTCGACCTCGGGGACCTTCGCCACCAGCAATAACACCACCACGCTGGCGACAAACCTGGCAGCGGCGATTAACGCCTGCCCGGCTGCGGCGGGTGTCACCGCAACTTCAACTCTCGCTAGTGTCATCTTGACGGCCCGCATCGCCGGGTCGACTGGAAACTGCGCGCTTGGGACTACGACCTCGAACTTTACCTGGGCAGGCAGTAACATGACCGGCGGCAGCGACGGTACGACCTCGGGGACGACCTTCGCTTACTGGTCGGGCGCCGCTGCGGCTAGCACGGCGCAAGTGGCCGCTAATATCGCGTCCGCCATCAACCAGAACACCACGCTGCAAGCAGTTGCCACGGGCGTTTCCGCGACTTCGAATGGAAATATTATTACGGTCACGGCCAACGCGCCGGGGACTGCTGGAAATAGCTACGGAACCACGGTCGCTAATTTCGCCGGTTTCACCTGGGGAGGCGCTACGCTCAGCGGCGGCAAAGCGGGCGCTATTGTGCAGCCAAACATGTATCCGGCCAAGTACTCGTTTAGCGTCACCACGGCCAGTTGCAGCGACTTTGTGGTGTATCCCATGGGCACGGCGGGCGCGACGGGAGCCGCGAGTATTGTCGCGTTCTCGAATCTTTATACGGGTGGATGCACGGGCACGGTTCCGTCGGTCTATTGGGCCTATAACACGGGCGGCATGGTCACGACTTCTCCCGTGCCCTCTCTGGATGGTACACAAGTGATGTTCGTCCAGGTGAACGGCACTACCGCAAGCCTGGTTCTGCTCAAGTGGGCGGCGGGCAACGGGAAGCCCACCCTGCCTGTAACTCTTACCACTGTGGGGTCGTCCGCTTATCGAAGTTGCACAGCTCCATGCATGGTGACCTTGCCCTTTAGTGGCAGCCATAACGACACATTCTCTGCGCCGTTTTATAACTTCAGCGGCGATACGGTTTATGTGGGCGATGACAGCGGCAATCTCCACGAGTTCACCGGAGTGTTTGAAGGAACACCCGCCGAGACGGGGAGCCCTTGGCCGGTGCCTCTCAGCACGTCCAAACTCTCATCGCCTGTCTACGACGGTGGCACCGGGAACGTGATTGTGGGCGACTTTGGTGGTGAACTGCATTCCGTAACGGCGTCGACCGGGACTGTATACGGCGCAACCGTCAGCGTGGGGGATGTTATTGCCGACGCGCCCCTGGTGGATAGCACTGCGGGCAAACTCTACGCCTTTGTCACCACCAGCAGTTACACTGACGCTGGCGACAACGCGGTGTATCAACTCCCCACCAATTTCACTAGTATTACCTCTCCGAGCGCTGCGGTCGTCGCACCAGTCGGTACGGGCGGCGCGGGATTTTACCTTTACGCCGGCACCTTCGACAACGTGTACTACTCGTCGGCAAACGCTACAGGGAACCTTTACACAGTGGGAAACACCGGTGTGACTACCGGAGCCGCTCTGTACCAGATACACATCGCTAGCTCAGTAATGGGAACTCCTACAGCCGTTATTAGCGGCCTTAGCTTTGCCAGCGCCGGCGCCACCCGTCCTTGGCCATCTCCCGTTAATGAGTTCTGCAACAACGGTGCGAGCGCATGCACCGCCAATGCAACCCAGACTACCGCAGGCACAGACTATGTTTTCTTTAGCGTCAACCGCGGGACTAAGACCGGGTGTACCAACGCGGCTGGAAACGGCTGCGTGCTGTCCTATAACGTAACTACAACGACAGTCACCCAGTCCAATTCCGGCTTGAACGTTACAACTCCTGCTGGCAATGGTTGCTGGCCGACGGGTGGAATTGTGATCGACAACAGCAGCGCCTTGGCAGGCGCTTCGCAGACTTACTTCATAGGTCTAGGTACCAACGCTGCCGGCGGTTCCACTGGTAGCACCAGCGCCAACTGCGCCGCTACCACTACAAATACGGTTTCAGCCACCCAAGCGTCACAATCGAACCCATAATTGTGGGTGAGACCCCGTGGGACTAGCCGGGGCTGGTGAACTAAGTACGGAAACCACGGACTGACCACGGGGTTGGGTGATTTACCAGGACTATGTAGAAGCGCAGATCGCGAAATGACTTCCTCAAGGCTCCCTTGTAGCCCGGAAACATATGCGCGAAATGCGGCGCTGGCTTAGTCTGATAGCGGGTCTGCAGGCTGGCTAGGAATTCTTGCGGTTAGAATGACAGGTCCCTATCGTAGAATGAACTTTCCCGCAACTCAATGCCTGCGTCTCAAACACACGCTCGAACCGGAATGCGGGTTTCGTGTAGGGTCTCTTGCTTGGCTTTTTTTGAGTCTGTTGCTTGTCTTCAGGTTCCACCGCGTTCCCATTCGCCATATGAATACTCACCTCCAAAAAAGCGGACCCTTCCCAAGCGACTGGAACTCTTTCTTCTGCCCGGATTATACAGTTTTGTGGCCCTGGCTGAAAGATCATGATTAGGTACTCGCCGCCCCGCGCACGCAGGACTGTGCAACATTTTGAACCACTCCCCTGCGAGCAACCCTGGAACGGCCGCCCCGAACCCCGCGAACACGGCGGCTAACTAGCGTTTTGTCTTTAACTTGCAACAAACAAACGAAGCCATCGCACAAAACCTGACACTGGCCACACAGTTGCTTCCTCGGTCACGTCTGTGTCCTCGCTCCTTTTGAACACTTTGCTGGCGCGAGACCGACAAGCGGACGCGCACCGCGCCCGCGCATCTCCGAGCCAGCCCGCGCCGGACCGCGATGTAACCGCATCTGAACCGGCGCTTCCGAAACCGGGCCGAACAGCCCGGTTTCCTTTTTTTTTGCCCAGAGAAATTCTTTCCCGTAGAGACGGGCTTGCCCCGTCTCCCTGGAGGCGGCAAGAGACGCGGCAAGCCGCGTCTCTACGGGAAATCGGACGCCGGTTAAGGGATTCAGCACCAGTCTCAGTCGCCCGCGCTTCCCAGCAGGAATCCGTTGGCTTCCTCCTCCTCGGCAACCAGTCCTTCCGGCAGCCTGCCCCGGTTGTATTCCGCCATGCGGTTTTTCCACTTGAGAAAGTCGGTAATGCTCTCGGGTTCAATGCGGATTTCCACCCGCCGCAAACTCGCCAGCAGAAGATTCATCTCGTTCTGGAACCCGATCTCGGAACGCAGGTTCTTCGCCGACGGCTTGACCCGCTCGATCTCGCGCCCCCACGCCTCCAGCAGCCCCCAGCCTGCCGGAAGCTCCTCTGTCCGTACCAGGCCGCGCGGCGCCAGGTAGTACCGCTCACAGCCGACGCCCATCTCCGGCCTTTGCCGAAACGGCTTGTCGCGATCGGCCAGGAAATCCGCGCGCGACACTTTGCTCTCCACCAGCACCGAATGGCACGCCTTCTTCCAGCCGATCGCGTCCGGCATCTCGCCGCTGACGCAGGCCTGCTCGCTCAGCACCACTCCGCAGCGATAGCGCCGCAGCCATTGCACTGCCATCGAAACCAGTTTTGCATGGGTCATACTTGCGTGGGTCACAAATGAAGTTTGGAAGCGGAACGCCGTTCTGAGAAGTGTCAGAGTAGCTTCTGCGCTGTTCGCTTTTCGCCGTTCGCTGTTCGCTTTTCGCCGTTCGCTTTTCGCTGTTCGCTTTTGGCTTTTAACTGTTAGCTCTTGCCTCTTAGCTCTTGGATACCAGCGCGCGTCCGGTGGCTTTGCCAGCTCCCGCCGAAGCACGCAACGGCCGCACCAGCACCGGCCGGCGCAGCACGGTTTCCAGCAAATGTCGCGCCCCGGCCACGTCTTCCGCCAAACGGTCCAGCGCCGAGTATCCCGCCGCCCGCACCAGTACGAAATGATCCTGCAAACTAACCTCGAGCCGCGGAGGGTTCTCATTCCTGCGCCCATGGCCCTTGTCCAGCGCTCTTGCCAGACGCAAAACGCCGGCCAACTCCATGGCGATCGGACGATCCGGCAGTTCCAGCAGTTGCATGCTCTTTCCCCGCGGACGCGGCAATGTCCCACGGTGATACCGCGCCACCACCGCTGCCAGTTCCATTTCTCGCGCACTCCACCCCAAAGGCCGCGCCAGCCCGCGAATCATCCGGTACGAATTCTTTTCGTGATTTTTCGCTCCCTTGGCTTTTCCGACGTCATGCATGAGTGCCGCCGCCTGCAACACCGCTCGCGAGTCGCAATCGGAATCTTGCGTTGCAGCGCCCGCCGCCACCAGCCCCGCATCCTTCAGCCCGTCATACAAGAGAAGCGCCCACTGGGCCACGCGCTCGGAATGCTGAAAATCGGGATCCAAATATCCCGCCCATATTCGAAGACGGCTCATCGCCGCCCGGCGCAGTTGCGGGCCTACCGGCAACTCCGCCCGCCAGACGCGCCATAGCGACTCGCGGCCCACCATCTTATCGCGATAGCGCTCGATCCTCTTGCCGCGCTCCACGTTCAACTTCTCACGCCAGCGACTGCGGCTTTCCGCGTCCGGGAACGCCGTAATCTCAACGGCCGTGCCCCACAGCACATCCAGATCGTGCACTTCTCCCAGCAGATCCTGAAGTTCCTTCAGATCGTCGCCCCACAGCGCGTGCTGGCGCGGCAGAAAATTTTCCACCGTGTAACGGAAGCGTTTGATACCGATGCGCAATTGGTGCCAGCTCGCCTGCGACCGCGTCCGCAGAGCGCGTTTGTGCAGATCATAGGCAGCCGTCCACTTTTCGAGCGCCAGATGCAGATACACCACGCTCCCCGGACGCACCCGCGCCGCGCGCCGCGGCAGAGTCCGGCTCCACTCGCGCCATTGCTTGCGGTCAAATTGATGGAGATCTTTGAAGGCGCGCTGCTTGCACTCAGCCTCGCGCGCACGCACGTGACTGAGCAGTTTGACGACGACCGGATCGCCCCAATCCGGATCGCCCGTGGGTGCCCCATCCTGGCTCGTTCTTTGCGCCAGGGTGGGTGCGTCTCCCGCCGTGGGTGCCCCATCCTGGCTCGTTCTTTGCGCAAGGGTGGGTGCGTCTCCCGCCGCTGCCGAGTCGCCGGCAACGCTCAGCTTCTCGATCCACTCCGCCATCACCTGCATGTCGCGCAGCTCGCCCAGCGCCCGGAAAAGTTTCCGCCCCGCCTTCTTCATGTCCTTCCATGAAGAATCGGGATCGATGGCCATCAATCCATCGGCGAGAGACCGGCAGCGCCGCAGCGCCACTCGAAGATCGTGCACCGGATCGGCCTCGAACCCCGCAGCCGCCCGATCGCACTCCACCAGCACGCGCTCCATCCAAGCCCGCAGCCCAAGCTTCGGCTTGGGGCCAGCAGGCTCAGGATTCGCAGACTTAGGACTGGCAGGCTTAGGACTGGCCTTCAGAATAGGACTGGCTCCCACCGTGCCTCCTTTCGCTGACGGGAACCATTGTCGCCTCTTTGGGCGGAATCTTCCAGGAGCAGCTCCAGCTAGACCGATTCATGGAGGGATAGCGCCTCGCCCGTCCGGCGGTGCGTGGCCCCTGAGGGAGTGGCCATTCTACGTGTTAACTCATGAGTTACTAACCGATAAATATCTACAAAAAAAACTCGAACCTCGGTCTTTTGGAATGATAGAGTTAGGCAAAAATTCCCGCCAGGTCTTTGGGTTTAAAGGACTTACGTGTAAAGTCTTCCAAAATCAATGACTTAGCTGCCAAAAGTTCTGAAAAACGGCTTTGGGGCAGCTTCGCGGTCCGTCTTGCTGGACGGACACACACACAGCTGCCCCAATCAGACTTCTATAATCGCGCACGGCGGGCTGAATGTCTGTGATTCTGGTCACAGATGGTTTGTGATGAAAAGTCAGTTGCCAGTACCCAGTTGCCAGTATCCAGTGGACGGGCAATCGACGCTTCCTCGACTTTCGGGAAAACCCCGAGCTTCATGCGGCGGTGGAATCCCAGGTGTCGAAAAGCGCGAGACCCTTCGACAAGCTCAGGGCAGGCTCTGGGGCACCCGCGACCAATGAGGGTAGACAGTCGTGAGAGAATAGCGAGCGGAAGGCTGGGTGGCTGACGCCACTCCTTTCTTGAACCCACCGTTTGCGGAAATCCCAGAGTGCAATCATCGTGTGAAGAGTGGCCTTTCGTAAGGTTAGTTCACAAGAATTCTTGCCCGTGGTAGTGATATGCTCCGTTGTAAGCCTGACATCCCAACGAAGGAGATCGGACCATGAAACCGTTGACGACCATTGCCGTTCTGCTGTTGGCGGCGGCATCCGCTGGTGCACAAGCCCCACAAGCTGCGCAAACTCCCCAAGCTCCACTAGGTCCAAAGTCCTGTGAAGAACTGAAGACGGAGATCGCAGCCAAGCTGGACGCAAAAGGCGTGAAGCCGTACACGCTTGAAATCGTAGACAAGGACAAAGAAGCGGAGGGCAAGGTGGTGGGTACTTGTGGCGGCGGGACGAAGAAGATCATGTACCTCAGAACGTCAACTCCGCCTCAAACCCCGGCGCCCGAAGCGAGCAAGCCCTGACAGCCTGTGGTGAAAATCAAAGGCGCAGATGCAGCGCCTAGAGAGGCTGCGGAAGAAGTGTTTTCTCCCCCAGTCTGACCGCAGCGGCTTGGCGATTTCACTTGGGTTCTCGGATTGCGCCGGTGAGCGCCGCAATGGAGAAAAGCGCTCCGACAATCACAGGTGGGAGCAACCATTTGAACCCACCCAAGAATGAGGGGGCATCAACAAGCATGTGCTGGTCCGGCGGTTCACGAGACCCTGCTTCCTCGACTTCCAGGAAAACCCCGAGCTTCACGCGGCGGTGGAATCCCAGGTCTCGAAAAGCGCGAGAGCCGACCCAGATCCGCTCAGCTGCTATTGATCGGCGCCCACGAGTTGAACGGCGTCAATCTCATTCCACCCAGGGACGACATTGGTCGCGAGCGTGACCTTGACGCGGTCGGTTTTGAAGGTGGTCTTGGGGAATTTCACCATGAGATAGTTCAATTCCGTTGTCGGATCGTTGCCTTGCCAGACGGCGTGGGCTCCGCCCTGCTCATCGTAAACTTCAATTTTGATCACCGCCCCCGAGCCACAGGACTCGCGAACGCGCACCTCAATGGCGTGCACGGGTCTGGGATATTTCAAGTCCAGCCATTCAATGCCACCATCGGGGGTTTTCGGCGCCCAAGCCGCTCCGTCATCTCCGTACTTATCAACATTGGGAGCGCCGGTCGCCTGATTGGCGGACCAACCGGCTGTACCCTGGGCGTCATTGTAGGTTGAGGACGCGGTGGCCTGAATTGCCCACTGGCCGTTGGGATCTCTTTTGATCTCATCTTGTTTCAATGCCCATTCGGCGGCAGCCATCTTGGCAGTTGTTTCAGCGGATGCGCCAGCGTCCGCGCTGCCGGGTGCGGCAGCAGGGGCGCTCGCTGCTGGCGCTGTTGTTGCGGAAGTGGCGTTCGTGCTCGCAGCCGGTTTCTCCTGCGTGCTGCTGCTCTTCTTGCAGCCGCTTAGAAATACAACCGGAAGAAAACAGCAAATCAGTTTGGGATGGATTTTCATTGGATGCTCCTGTTCAGATGGTTGGAATGTTACACCCAACGCACCGGCAGCCCGCAAGCCTGTTTGGGCTGTGGTAGAGCCGTTCCCGACTCTGGCTCCGGCTCCCTCTACAGCAAATCGAAAACTGCTCTGAGGGGACGGCAACTGGGAACTGTCTTAGTTGGTCAGCACCTTCTCGCGCTCCTCGGCATCCAGGCGCTCCTCGCGCTGCGAAGCCGGCAGCGCGAACGCCAGCACCTCGTCTATGGTCTTCACGTAGTGCGTAGTTAGTCCCAGTAACTGCTCGGGCGTCAGGTCTTCCTCGACATTGGTTTTGTTTTCCGCGGGCATGATCACGTCCAGCACCCCGGCGCGTTTGGCGGCCAGAACTTTTTCCTTGATGCCGCCCACGGGCAGCACGTTGCCGCTCAGCGTGATCTCTCCCGTCATCGCGGTCAGCGTACGAACCTGCTTGCCCGTCAGCAACGACACCAGCGCGGTCACAATGGTGACGCCCGCCGAAGGACCGTCTTTCGGGATCGCTCCCGCAGGCACGTGAATGTGGATGTCATGGTTGGTAAAAAAATCTTCGTCGATGCCGAACTGCTTCGCATTCGAACGCACCCAGCTCAACCCGGCCTGCATGGATTCGCGCATCACGTCTTGAATCTGGCCGGTGATGGTGAGGCCGCCCTTGCCTTTCATGAGGTTGGCTTCGACGAACAACACGTCGCCGCCCGAGGGCGTCCATGCCAGTCCGACCACCACGCCCGGGCGCTTGGTGCGCTCGGCAATTTCGCCTTCGCTGCGCACCTTGATGCCGCCGAGAAATTCCTGCACGATCTCTTTGGTGACGACGAGCTTGTCGGTCTTCCCTTCCGCCATGCGGCGCGCCTGCTTGCGGCAGATGGTGCCGATGGTGCGTTCCAGGTTGCGCACTCCCGCCTCGCGCGTGTAATGGCGGATCACGTAGCTGACCGCTTCTTCCGGAAATTCGATCAGCTCTTTGGTGATTCCGTTTTCCTCGATCTGACGGGGAATCAGGTACTGGAAGGCGATGTGAACTTTCTCTTCCTCGGTATATCCCTGAAGCTCGATGATCTCCATGCGGTCGCGCAGCGGCTCGGCGATGGGATCGAGCATGTTCGCGGTGGTAATGAACAAGACCTTGGAAAGATCGAACATCACGTCGAGGTAGTTGTCGCGAAACGTCGCGTTCTGCTCGGGATCGAGCGCTTCGAGCAACGCCGACGCGGGATCGCCGCGGAAGTCGCGCCCGACCTTGTCGATTTCGTCGAGCATGAAGACCGGATCTTTGGTCTCCGCGCGCCGGATGCCTTGAATGATCTGCCCCGGCAAGGCCCCGATATAAGTGCGCCGGTGGCCGCGAATCTCGGCTTCGTCGTGCACTCCGCCGAGCGAGAGACGGGTGAACTTGCGTCCCAGCGCGCGCGCGATGGATTTGCCCAGCGAAGTCTTGCCCACGCCCGGAGGCCCGACGAAACACAGAATCGGCCCTTTCATGTTGGGCTTCAGGCGGCGCACCGAAAGGTAGTCGAGGATGCGGTCTTTCACTTTCTGCAAGTCGTAGTGGTCGGCGTCGAGAATCTCTTTCGCCTTGGGGATTTCAATTTCCACACCCGAAGTCTTCGCCCAGGGCAGGATCGCCAGCCACTCGATGTAGTTGCGCGTGACCGAATAATCCGCCGCCATCGGCGACATGCGCGCGAGACGGCCCAGTTCCTTCAGCGCTTCTTTCTTCACTTCGTCGGGCATGCCGGCGGATTCGATCTTTTGCTTCAGTTCGTCGGTGTCGCGCTGGCCCTCGTCCTGCTCGCCCAGTTCTTTTTGGATCGCCTTCATTTGCTCGCGCAGGTAGTATTCGCGCTGCGTCTGCTGCACGCGGTCCTGCACTTCCGACTGGATCTTGTTGCGCAGTTGCTGCACTTCCAGTTCCTTGGCCAGGTGCTGATTGATTTTTCCCAGGCGCACGCGGACGTCGGTCGTCTCCAGCGTCTCCTGCTTGTCGGCGGTCGAGAGCGAGGGCAGCGAGGAGGCGATGAAATCCACCAGCCGCCCCGGCTCTTCAATGTTCATGGCCACCGTGGAAAGCTCGTCGGAGAGGGTCGGCGAACCGGTCACGATCTGCTGGAACAAGGTCAGGACGTTGCGCTGGAGCGCTTCCACCTCGGAATCTTTGGGCGGAATCGTCTCCGGAATCGAGGTCACTTGGGCGCGCATAAACGGCGTAAGCTGCGCGAAATTCGCCAGCCGCACGCGCTCCAGTCCTTCGGCAAAAACGAACAGGCTTTGGTTGGGCATCTTGACAACTTTGTGCACCACGGCCAGGGTTCCGATGGCGTACAGATCGGTGGGCTGCGGCGAGTCGACGCGCGCCTCGCGCTGCGCCACCACCACAATGGTCTTGTCATCGCCCAATGAGTTAATCAGTTGCACAGAACTTTCCCGGCCCACCGTCAGAGGCAGCACCGCATGGGGGAATAGGACTGTATCGCGCACCGGCAGAATCGGCAGCGAGCGCTCGGTGGTTTCGTAAGAAGTGTGCTCGTTAGAAATAGAACTATTCATGATTTTCTCTTGAGTGAGTTTCACTCAACTTTGGATGAACTCAACTGCCCAAAGGATGCAGCCTTCGTGCTAGGTTGTTGAATTCTAAACCTTTTTTCGACTCTTGCAAGACACGGAAGGTAACTGGTTCCACTCTGGTAAACCCAACCCGGTGGCTTCGCTCCCCTCTTGAGTTGCCAGCCTACATGGAATCGAGAGAGAGCGCAGTGCACTGCCTCACAGCAGGTTGTGACGAAAAGCTGCACGCACGGATCTCCGGGGACGGCGCGGCCTCGCTCCCCAAAAGCTTTCATCGGCGTTGCCAGCGGAACCATGAATCTCAAAGTGATGGGCAAGGCACCGGCGCGTTCTCGTGTTACACACGCAGAATCATTACCTCCGTGGCCTTGATGTTCACCGCCGACGGCGAATTCGAAATCGCTGCGGCATCCTTCCATCCCACAAACCAGATTCCGATTTGGTCGGTACGATTTCCGTTCTGAGATTGGATCTTGACCATACGTACCTTCAGATGTGGGCGTTCCCTGTGGCTACGCACTCTGCATCGAGTGGGTAGGCGTTCGCCGCGAGCTGAGCCATGAGCCACAAATAGGTGGTGAGGTGATGCATGCAGGGAATCGACGGATTGATCTGGTTGGGTGGGGGGTTCAGTTCGTACTGCGTATTCACGTGCTCATAGGGCAAGGGCAGAATCGGCGGCAGCTTCGGCACTAAATCCTGGCGATTCTCAATTCGATAGCAGGAAGATACGGCGGCGTTGAATGAGCCCGCGAAAATATGATCGCCGGTCCGCGGGCTCGCGTAGGTGTATGCCGTGGGAGCGTGGCACGACGTGTTCAATGCCACGTCGAGCGTCAAGAACGTTGCCAGCGCGCCACCCAGGCTATGCCCGCAGACGGTCACGCTGGTGGCAGCTCCTGTGTCGATATAGCTTTTGATCGAATCTTTTGCCGACAGGGTGCCATTGGCTTGCCCAATTCTCAACGACCGGTATACCGCCGTGAAACCGTCTTCGGTGAAACCATGAGAACCACTAATGGGAGTTGGCACCGTCAGAAACGACGCATCGTGCAGCCATTCCAAAATCGTGTCCGTGCCGCGAACGACGGCCACCAATTCACCGGCGGCGGAAACAGCCAGGAAGCCGAAGGTCACGACTTCTCCTAAGTGAGAATCAATGTCGGTGGCCAGATCGTCGCCGTAAAGCGTTTGAAGGAATGCGTAGCCGACATTCTTGATCGCACCTATTTCATCGGGGCCGTAGGCGCCGGCGGGGTTGACCGACTCGGCGATCTTAACCAGGAGGGCATACTGAATCGCTGTATTCCAATTGATCGGGAGCATAGATACCTCACGCGCAATTATAGTCAACCGGCTGCCTCATGCTGGAAGCCGCAGGTAAGGGGCAACTGTCCGATGCGCTCAAACATTACGCAGTTGCACTGTTTACTCTTCCGGCGCAAAATCACGCCTCCGGATAAATTCCCAGCACCTTCACCAGTTCCGCGATCTCGCTTAGATGCCGCAGAGCATTGCGCGAGTCTTCATCGTCGCCGCGCAGCAGGTCCACAAAGAACACGTATTCCCACGGACGCCCGCGCATGGGCCGCGACTCGATCTTGCTTAAACTAATGTCGCGCAGCGCGAACACGCTGAGCGCCTTGAACAGCGCCCCGGGAACATTCTTCAAGCTGAAGGCCAGCGAAGTCTTGTCGGCATTGCGCTCCGGCCGCGACTTTCCCCGCTTGATCTTTCCTCGTTCGATCAGAAAGAAGCGCGTAAAGTTTTTCTTGTCATCCTCAATTCCGGCCTTCAGAATCTTTCCGGCATACACTTGGGCGGCCCGCCGGCTGGCAATTCCCGCCGCATCGCGCAAGCCCTCGGCCACCACATGCTTCACGCTTCCCGCCGTGTCGTAGAACGGCACCGGCTCCAGCTTCGGATTCTTCGCAAACAGGTCGCGGCACTGATCGAGCGCTACGGGATGAGAGAACACGCGCCGGACGTCTCGAAGCCTGGTGCCCGGCAGCGCGATCAGGTTGTGCACGATGCGCAAGCGAAACTCGCGCACGATGTGTACGTCGCGCCCCAGCAACAGATCGAAATGTTCGGCGACCGAGCCCGCCAGCGAGTTCTCAATCGGGATGACCGCGCCGTCGACGGTTCCCCGCGCGACTCGGTCGAAAACCTCAAGCGAACGCGCGCACGGCACCACCAGCGCGCGAGGCAACATCGTTTCCGCCGCCTCGTGGCTGAAAGAACCGAGTTCTCCCTGGATCGCAATCTTCATCGGGACACTTCCTCTTCCCACCTTTCGTATCTGGGCATCGCTCTGGCCGGTAGAGACGGGGCTTGCCTCATCTCACTCTGCGGCGGGAGACGCGGCAAGCCGCGTCTCTACGGAGAGTCCGATGCCCTTATTAGAGTGTGCCTACGAACTCATCCGACCGGCAGCCGCGCCAGCTCTTTCGTCATAACCAGAGCGTCCAACTGGCCAGAATAGTATCCGGTGACCGTCTTTTCCACAAAGTACCCTTTTTGCCTGTAGAAGCGGATCGCGGCTGCATTATTCACCGGCGTCTCCAGCGCCACGGCGCGGGCGCCCGCCCGCAGCAATTGATCTTCGGCAGCGCGCAGCAAAGCCGAGCCGACGCCCGCCCGCCGCGCCTCCGCGACCACGTCGATGGTAATGATGTGCCCAGTCTTGCGGCGAGTTTCGGCCACGATGAAACCTACAATCCCTTGCGGCGCGATGCCGTTGCCCGAAGCCCGGTCGCCTTCGCCTTCCGCCACCAGAGTAAACGACCCGGGCCGGCGCATATAGAAGGCAATTTCCGCCCGCGAGTACGCTAATTGAGGGTCGAAGCACGCCTGGTCAATCCGCCACAGCGTGTCAAAATCGGCTTGCTCAAATTGCCGGATGCGAAACCGCACGCCGCCATTGTAGCGGGATTGTGGCGGAAGAAGAGTGGGCGTTTTTGGTCCCGCCTCACTGACTTTGCCTTGGCCTCTGTGTTAATCCCATGTCATGAAGATGGCGTACATCCTCGCCCTGAAGCTGGCCGGCCTGTTGGCCGTTGTTCTGTGTTGGCGTCTGGCCATGCAACACACACTCCCGTTCTTCTGGTCGGTCGCATTGGTATGGGGAGCCGTCGCGCTGGTCCCGCTGCTCGCCGCCATCGGACGATGGCTCCTCAACCGCCGTCCCACCGCCGAACGCGCCATGCTCCTGACGGTCCCCATCCACTACCTGGAAATGATCCTGCTCGGTTGCGCCCTCATCGTTGCCTTCCGTTTCGCGCAAGCGCATCCTATCGCTCCCATTCCATTCCCGAGAGCCGTCAGTTTTCCTGTTCTACAGATTTTCGGCGCACTGGCGATGCTCACCGTCTTGAATCTGGCCATCCGCGGCCTCGGCTTGCCCTTCGCCGCGGTTCTAAGCAAGAAGCTCACCACCGGTTGGCTATACGCCCGTTGCCGCAACCCCATGCTTCTCTCTTGCCTGCTGTTCTTCGTTGTCGGAGCCGTGTGGCTCCAATCCCTCCACGCCGTACTGTGGACAATCCTGTGGCTCGCGCCGGCATGGATCCTTTACGTTCGCATTTATGAAGAACGCGAACTGGAACTCCGCTTCGGCGAATCCTACTTGCGCTACAAAGCCCAAACGCGGTTTTTCTGAGACGAGGACGTATGTCAGGTAGAGGAATTCCGAATGGATCATCACGCCTCGTCCGGAAGCACGAACGGAAAGCACAAATGAGCAGGGAGTGCCGTTGTGTGCTTCGGGCGATGCGGACAATCCTCTAAAGCCTTTTTTTTCCACCGCCGGGCCCTTGCGCAGTCGCATCTATTAGAAGTACGATTTCTCACACGAGGTACCGTGGGGCGTTTCATTCTTATCGACGTGGTCGCGGCGCTCGCGCTCTCCTTCCTCTGGTATGCCTGGTTTGTCCGTTACAACCGGCGGCGGGCAGGCGGAGTGCTGCAGTGGGTGCAAGCGGCATGCCTGGGAAAGGGCCGCATCGTCGATCTGCGATGGCAGGCCAGCAGTTCCCGGCTGAAGGCCACACTTCATTTATCGTCACGCTGGTTTGAGAACGCACATCTCACGATTCGCCTGTTGCCGCGCCCGCTCCCAGTGCAGTGGGCCCTGAGCCGCTGGCGCCAGCAGCAGGAAACGCTCACCTTCGAAGCTGACATGGGATTCCCCCCAAGCTTCCATCTCAACGTCATCCGTCATCGCTGGTCGGGCCGCACGGGAGCGAAAAAGTCGACCGGCAATCGCGCCTGGACCATCGCCCGCCCCGGCCCCGTCATTCTCACCACCAAGGAAGACTGGCCCGTCGAACTCAGCCCGGTGGTGAACGCGCTGGCCTCCTGGCGCAACAAGGACTTCGTCGGCGTCCGCTTCAACTCCACCTCGCCGCACTTCACGGCCACGGTAGCGCTGGAGAATCTCTCGGACCAGAAAGCCGCAGCCGCGCTGCTCGGCCTTTTCCGCGAACTGGCCGCCAGTTCCTCGGCTAAACAGCACTAAGAAATCGGGAATTGGCCAATCGTTATTTCCGCCGTGGCTGAGAGAAATCGTGTAAGATGCTCGCACTCCTTCCTGGCTGCACTGGGGCGCCAAATTGCAAGTAGACCTTGATGTCGCGAGCGAGCGACTTGCGTGTTGCCGGTGCAGCGGAAGCGTGGGGAACAAAACAACCTATCGACGAAAAGAGGACACAATGAAACGCAAGCAGCTGTTGTCAGCTGTGGGGATCATGTTGTTTGTAGCATACTCGCTGGCCGCCCAGGAAAAACCCGGAACACTGGGCGCTGTCGAGTTCCAGAAACCGAAGAACGGAATGGTGCCGCAGTACGAGGCGGGACGGAAGCAGAAGGCGGCATGGCATAAGCAACAGAACGACCCTCAACCATTGTTGGTGTGGGAGACACTCAGCGGCGATAATACGGGAACGTACTTGGTCGGCCGCTTCGGCCAACACTGGGCGGATTTCGACAAGCCGGCCATTTCAGACGAGGCCGACCTGGCGCAGTTCCAGAAGGTTGTGGGGGCCTACGTTGACTCCGTCACCGCTCGCTACTATGAGTTCTTGCCCAAGATTAGCAACCCCCTCAGCGGCGCCACGGGGCCTTCCAAGTTCTCGGAAATCGTCATCTTCCAAGTGCGCTACGGGAAGGGCTCGGATTTCCGGTCCGCGATCGACCGTATCTACGAGGCGTCGCAGAAGACGAAGTGGCCCCTCAATTACGAATGGTACGAGTTGGTGAACGGCGGGCAGACCGGAGAGTTTGTGCTATCCCTGCCACACAACCGATGGGCGGACTTCGAGGACAAACCCGACGTGAAGCCCTTCCGCGACATGCTCAAAGAAGCTTTTGGACAGGCGGAGGCGGATTCCATTGTCGATCGAATTGACCATTCGGTGGAGAAAGAGACGAGCGAGATTATCCAATTTCGTCCCGATCTGAGTTACTTGCCGGGCAAATAGCGGTTCGGGATCAACCCGAGCGATTAGCAAGCCGATCGTAAGTGGTGAGTTATAGTCCGGTGACTCTTTTCAAGCGCGTCGCGACGGTGCTCCGGGCTTGCGTTTCTCGCAAGACGGGGCGCCGACGACCACGGAAGCCAAACGCCCCGCCCCTACTCCGGCTCGGCCACGAACCTGTAGCCTACGCCCCGCACCGTTTGCAAATGCTTCGGGCTCGATGGATCCTCTTCGATGTAGCGCCTGAGCCGTACTACAAAATTATCAATGGCGCGGGTATCGGTGTCTTCGCGCAATCCCCACACATCTTCCAAGATCGACTTGCGCGAAACCACGCGCCCTTCGCCGCGCACGAGATAGCGCAGCAGTTCCGCCTCCATCACCGTCAGATGGATCGTATTTCCCAGCAAGCGCAGTTCCAGTTCTTCGAAGTCAATCGTCTTGCCGCTAAAACTGAAGGTATCGCCGCCAGCTTTCCGCTCGCCGGACGGCGCCGGCCGCGGCTCCCCATCGGCAGCCCCAGCGCCGGCGCCCGCCGGGCGGGCGTATTTCATCCACGCACTGCGCCGCAGCAGGCTATCGAGGCGGGCGATCAGAATTGCCAGCTCAAACGGTTTCGGCAGATAATCGTCCGCACCCGCCGCAAATCCCTGCAACACGTCCTCCGGACGCCCGCGCGCGGTCAGCATCAGGATCGGCACATAGTTCTTCTTTTCGCGCAGCAAAGCCGCGACATCAAAGCCGCTCTTGCCCGGCAGCATCACGTCGAGAACCATGGCGTCGAAGCGCTCCCCTTTTTCGACCAGCCTCTCCAGCGCCGTCTCGCCGTCGCCCGCAACTTCCACGGCGTGTCCTTCGGCTTGCAGGTTGAAGCGCAGGCCCTGCGCCAGATGCGCTTCGTCCTCGACCACCAGCACCCGGCTCATGCCACCGTCGCTTTCCGGGGCAATTCCAGCGTGACGGTGGTTCCCTTCCCTGCCCCTTCGCTCTCGGCGAACACGCGGCCGCCGTGCTTGCGCGCAATCGAACGCACGATGAACAATCCGAGGCCGGTTCCCTTCGCCTGCGAGAGCGAGCGTTGCGTCACCCGGTAAAAGCGCCTGAAGATGCGTTTCAACTCCTGCTGGGGAATGCCCACGCCCTGATCGCGCACCCGCAGCACCACGCGCTTCTCATCATTATTGGGAGCCTCCAACTCCACCGAGATGTGTATGCCATCCGGCGAGTACTTCACGGCATTGTCGAGCAGGTTGGAAACCGCGGTGCGCAACTCCTCCGGATCGCCCAGCACGCACGCTCCGTCGCCGTTCGGCAGAGATGAAGATAAAGACTCCCGATATTCGAGATCGGCCGCCTGCAAGTGATGGCGCGCTCGCGCCAGCTCCATGCACTCGCGCACCAGCGCGTCGAATTCCACCGGCAAGCGCTGCGGTGGGCTCTTCTTCTGTGCCGCCTCACCCGCTTTCAACACTTGCTCCACGGTGTGCAGGAGGCGCTCGGTATCGACGAGCATCAACTGGTAGAACTGCCGGCGCTGCGCTTCTCCCACTTCGAGTCTCTGCAAGGTTTGCAGATAGAGGCGGATGGACGCGATTGGCGTTTTCAATTCATGGGTGACGGCGTTGATGAAGCTGTCGTGCTGCTCGTTGCGGCGAATTTCCCGGACCAGAAAAATCGTATTGAGGACGAGGCCCGCGATGATGACCAGGAAAAGTATGCCGCCGAAAAAAAGCATCAGCCCGGCACGCCAGTTCAGGATGATCCAACTGACGTTCAGGGCGACGGCGGCCGCAATCAGGCACACGCCCAGCGTGATGAAGAAATAGATCGCCTTCTGCCGGCTGATGATCCGCACAGGGAGATTGTAGCGGGAAATGGGTTTAACCGCGGAGGACGCAGAGTTCGCGGAGGAGTACCTGGGAAGAGAAAATCCGGGGCTAGCTTACCCCGGTTCTCTCTGCGCTCTCTCCGCACTCTGCGGTTAACGCTCTTTTAATCGTTGCCCGCGGCTGCCGCCAACACCGCGGCCGCCTTCACATCGCGAACCAGCGCCGGCTTGGGCGGGAGGTTATCGAGATCGACCTTGTACACGTGCCGCGCCAGTCCCAGTTTTTTCAGCGTCCAGATACCGTACCAGTTCATATCGACTTCATACCACGTTAATCCGTGTCGCGCCGAAACCGGATGCGCATGATGATTGTTGTGCCAGCCTTCGCCAAACGTAAGTACGGCCACCAGTCCGTTGTTGGTGGAGAGGTCTTTGGTAGCAAAGCGCCGCGTGCCCCAGATGTGTGTGATCGAGTTCACCATCCAGGTAGCATGCAGTCCGACGACCACGCGGGCGAACACTCCCCACAGCAGCCACGGCCATCCGCCAATGGCAAACAGGATCGCGCCCAAAATAATGTTCGATGTGTAGTGATACCTGGTCAGCCAAACGTGAACTTTATCTTTCGTAAGATCGGGGACGTAACGGGCCAGGGTGGTGGTGTCGTGATGCATCGACTTGCCCATCAGGATCCATCCCATGTGCGACCACCACTTGCCGTCGATGGGCGAGTGCGGATCGCCTTCCTCGTCGGAATACTTATGATGAATGCGATGCGTCGCCACCCAGAAAATCGGGCCGCCTTCGAGCGCCAGGGTCGCGCACCAGGTCAGGAAGTACTCCACCCACTTCGGCGTCTTGTATCCGCGATGGGTCAGCAGCCGGTGATAGCTCATTCCGATCCCGAGGCTGCCCGATACCCACCACAAGAAACAAGCGACGAGAAATGCAGTCCAGGTAAAGAAGAATAGCGCCGCAATTGCGCCCAGATGAAACAGGCACATGACCGTGGCCGTGCCCCAGTTGAAGCCATCGCGGTTCGCCCGGTCCTTACGACTGGCGCTTTCTCCGGCTTCGCTCATTGCCTGGCTCGCAGCTTCGTCGATCGTCTCGCGCGTTGTTTCGATGGTTGTTTCGGTCGTTGTTTCGGACATTGTCTGGCTCATTGTTTTTTTGTCTCCCCACAGCGGTCCCACAGAGGTTTGTCTAGACCATATCAAGAGCGCGCGAACGACTGTGTAATACTTCTGTAATCCTCGCTGGATAAAGGGCTTACGAGCGTAGTTCGTTGCAGGCAGACCCGATGCCCCCGCAACGGGAGCCGCGTCTTGCGATGTCATGCGCGATTCCTCGCCGCGTCCCGGAACCGTTTCATAAGTCCGTCCTGAAGGGGCGCGGATGTAGCACCGGAGGCTCCCAGCCTGCAACCTTTTGCGTGCACGTTCGCGTGTCGTGGAGTATCGTTAAGTGTTTCAACCGTATTTCCGAACAGGAGGTGGGTGTTGAAAAGGAAATTGTCGAAAAAGGAATTGAACACTCCGCTCGTCCTTCTCACGCTGCTCTTTTTTGTGTTCGCGTTATGGGCGCGGCAGGATCAGCCTCCCGCAAAGGCGCCCGCCCCCGGAAACAAGATTCCCGCCGAGGCTGCCGCCAGGGTAAACCCCGTCAAGCCGACCCCGGAGTCGCTGGCCAAGGGCAAGAAGACGTATGGCGTCGACTGCGAGATGTGTCATGGCGAAAAGGGCGATGGCAAGGGGGACATGGCGTCGGACATCAAGAACGTCACCGATTTCACCAATCCGGACGCCTTGAAGAATCGGACCGACGGCGAACTCTTCCACGTGATCAGGAATGGCACGGGCGAAATGCCCGCCGAAGGCGACCGCGCCAAGGATAATGACATCTGGAACCTGGTGAACTACATCCGCTCGCTGGCAAAAAAGTAGGGCAATTGCAGAGGTCAGAGGTCAGAGGTCAGAGGTCAGAGGTCAGAGGTCAGATTGCAGAGGTAGAAGCCCTGGATTTCAGCAACGCCTTAAGAGATCAAAGGCCTTCACCTCTGACCTGTAATAGTTCGAACTCGACCTTGCGGACAGGGTTGGCAAGGCTCCACGTATCGGACACAGACCGGTATCCGATCCGGGGGATTCTGAATGTAATCGGGATTCATCGCCAACTTGGTCCGAATGCCACCCGCTCAGATGGGCTTCTGCGCTAGAAGATCAATGCTTTGGTCAGGTTTTGTGAGTTCCAGAGTCAACTCAGTCAAACGCCAGCGCCCATGGCCTTAACTGCTCGTACCCGGAGATTCCCCGTGCGGGTGCAGTAGCGACCCCATCCGACAGCGTGGTGTGCAAGGTCAAGTCTTGGCTGTCAGCTCTGATCTCTCACCTCTTACCTCTGACCTCTGCGATCACTTACGCCGCACCCCTCACTTCCACACCCGCCCATTTTTCAAGCAACGTAAGGGTCGCGGCGTAGTCCAGATCCTGCTGCCCTTCCTCGGCTGCAACGTCGTAGACCTCTTCCACTGCTTCGAGGCCGGGCAGGCGCACGCGCGATTCCTTGGCCGCATCGAGCGCCAGGCGAATGTCTTTCAGCATCAGCCGCAGCGGAAAATTCGGCGAGAAGTCGCGTTTCAAGATGAACGGGGCTTTGTAGTCCACAACTCCCGAACGCACCATGGAGGCCTGCACCAGCGGCAACAGCTTTTCCACGTCCACACCCAGCTTGGCCGCAAGCGTGAGCGCTTCGGCGAAGCCTTCGTAGATGAGCGCAATCTGCAGATTCATGACCAGCTTCGTGGCCTGTCCTTTGCCGGTTTCGCCCATGTGGAACACCTGCTTGCCCATGGCCTGAAAAAGCGGCTGCAGGCGAGTCAGCGCAGCGTCATCGCCGCCCACCATAAAAATCAGGCTCCCCGCCGCGGCGGCGATTTTCGAGCCGGTCACGGGAGCGTCCACGTAGGCAATATCCGTGCCACGCGCCTGCACGCGCTCGGCAAAGCGCCGCGTGGCGGAGGGAGAAATCGTGCTCGAGTCGGCAATAATCATGCCCTCGGCCAGAACCTGCTCCACGCCGCCCGGGCAAAACAGCACCTCCTCGACCGCCTTCGTATCGGAGACGCAGATCCACACCACCTCCACGCCCCGCGCCGCATCCGCCGGAGAAGCCGCGCTGCGCGCGCCTTCCACGTCCTTGCCGCCACTGCGATTCCAGACCGCAACCTCGTGTCCGGCTTTGACCAGGTTCGCGGCCATCGACCGTCCCATGATTCCCATGCCAAGAAAAGCGACGCGCATCGGCGTTGGTCCTCCAAGAGTATTTCGTCTGAACTTTGGATTAGATATGACCGGCAAAGTAACGGTCAAGGAAAACACGATGGTTCACACTGCGAGAATCATCCACACAACAGACCCGACCCAAACAAATCTCGCCGCCCACGCGCCGATGCCGTCCGCCGGAGCATCTAAGTCACTAGAGACTTGAGCCAATAAAGCCGATACTGTAGTAGTTCGTGTTTCGAGCGGACGGGTCGAATCATAGTGGGCGAATCATACTGGTCCAATTAATGTTGAAGTCCTCATTGAAAAGTCCGGCTCTGCGCAAGCGAGCCAGTCAGTTCACGCGCCTGGTGCGGCATTCCGCGGTCACACCTCGCACCGGCAAGACCCACAAAGCGAAACTGGTTTCGAACGGCGAACTCGGCGTCACCTTCATTGGACATTCCAGCTTTTTCCTGCAAATTGGCGGACAGAACGTAGTCATCGATCCCAACTTCGCGCGCTGGCTCTTCGTTCTAAAGCGCCTGCGCCAACCTGGATTGAACTTGCGCGACCTGCCTCCCATGGATGTGGTGCTGGTCACGCACGCTCACTTCGATCATCTGCATCGGCAGTCGCTGCGCACCATCGCGCGGCAAACCCGGCGCCAGACCGGAACCGCGCCCACGCTAGTCGTCCCCTATCACCTATTCGACCTCGTTTCCGATCTGGGCTTCGAACAGATTGTCGAACTCGAGTGGTGGAACACGTATCGACACGGCGCGCTCGACATCACCCACGTCCCCTCGCGGCATTGGGGAGCGCGCATCATCAGGGATTCGCACCGCGGCTACGGCGGCTACGTGCTGCGCAGCGGCAAACACTCCGTGTACCACGCCGGAGACACCGGGTATTTCGCGGGCTTTCGCGAAATCGGACGCCGCTTGTCGCCGGAACTGGCGCTGTTGCCCATCGGCGCCTACAATCCGCCGCAATTCCGCAACGTGCACACCAGCCCCGCCGACGCCACCCAGGCCTTTCTCGATCTGAAGTCCCGCTGGATGGTCCCCATGCACTATGGAACATTCCGCCTGACGCATGAGCCGATCGAAGAACCTCTCCAATTGCTGGAGCGCGAAGCGCTGAAGGCCGGAGTGAAAGACAAAGTGGTCGTCCTGGAAGAGGGCGTCACCCGCTTCTTCTGAACCATTCGTCGAACCGGGCTTTCCCTGCGGACCGCAGGCTACGGCGGAACTGGCTCAGATTTCGCGCGGCGCTGCGCCGCCGGGTTCGGATTTCAATGGAGAATAGCCGCCGGCCTTGAGCAGGACCGCGACGCTGCTGTTCCCTACGCGGACAACGTCTCCCACACCCCAATACGGGAGCGGCGAGTCAGCCTCGTGTGCGACTTTGAATTCGCAGATCACCTGATCACCCACCGCGAGCTGAACCGGTTCTTCGAAGTTCAGAAGCACACCGCTTGGACTCATGTTTACTGTCTTTGCATGGACAGTCTGGCCGTTCTTGCTCACCTCGACGGTGGCTCCGGCTTCGACCAGGAAACGCAGTTCTCTTCTTTTCAGTGGATAATCAGGCTCCATGACTCATTGCTCCTATTCGAGGGCGACCATCTCCGACCTGGGTTCCTCGTTGCGGCGTTCATTAGTGCGCACAGCACTTCATCGGGTTTTCCTGAGGTTCACTGCGTCTTATCGGCGGCGCGCCGATAATCTTTACCTTGTACGTTGCCGACCGGATGCCTGCCGAGTCTCTTCCGTAAGCGTGAAACCGCTCTAAATGTTATTCAACGATGTGAGGGAGTATTCTTGAGTCATGGACAAAAAAGAGATCAACTCCCCAAAGTTGACCGAGCATTTCCTCTTCTGGGTTTGTGGCATCGGAATCCTGGTGCTGGCGATTCTCTTTGCTCATTTCGTCTACCACATTTTTTGAAGCTGGGTGGATCGTGGCCTTCGGCATTGGCGCGGACGGGCGCAAAATCGTGCTGGGTTTGCGCGAAGGAGCGACGGAGAACGCCAGCGTGGTGAGCACGTTGCTCGGGATCTGGCGGGGCGCGGGCTGGACTTCAGCGTCCGAGTTGCGCTCGACTAGGACGGGCAAGGGCGCCCGTCCCACACGAGCGGGTCTCGAGAACCGCTAAACCTGGTGCACGCGGCTTCCCATCCGCATCGATGCCTCTGCCTCTGACGGAGGCCAAAATCGCGATCGCGATCGGTTTAGTTTTCGTTTCTCAACGCTCTTACTAGCCGGCTCTTACGAAAGCGCCTGTAGTCGCGTTAATCACACCGATGCCCTTCCTGTCCTTCTCGCTCGTGCCGTAAATGACATACCAGACGGGAATGCTCTGCTGTTTGTCCTTTAGCAACACGTAGGTGATGGGCTGCTGTGCATCCTTCTTCAGGATGACTTCGCCCCCGTGTTGCTGCGCGATCGCGAATGCCTTATCCGTGTCGGTTTTCAGCAGGTAGTGTGAAAAGACAAGACCGGCGGATTGGGCGTTGTAGGCGCCTTCTTCCCCCTCGGGTGAAACTCCGAACGGGGGCGCATCCGGCTGACGGCTTCCCGAACAAACGAAGGTCTTGGTGGCACGGCGGCTGGGCGAGACAAAGTATCCTCGCCAGATGGTTGATTTTCCGTCCTGGCCGGTGGTTTCCGCGGTGAGAACCGATTCCACCCGAGCCGGCTCCGCATCCGGCGCCCACTTCACGGCGAGACCCATCATTAGACCGAATGCCTCCTGACCGGTGTAAAGGATGGGTTGCTTAACTTGCGGCTTTGCGGCGGCTGCCGGAGTTTCGGACGTGTTCCCCTGCGGCTTATTCTCGGTTGAGGTGCACCCTACGGTTAGGATGGCAACGCTGATTACACTAAGTGCAAATGCGAGACGATAAAATTTCATTCTTGCTTCCTCCAAGAGTATTTTGAACCCGTATCCCCATTGATCTCGACTGCTTTTTCTGCTCCATCATGCTGTCTTACCACAAGGCAGACCGGCTCCGCTGTGATCTGGTCCCGTTTAGACAGGTGTCTCCCTTCTCAGCTCTGGGTCGCCCGAATTGTACTGCTTGTGAGCGGTTTTGCAAGGCCAAAGAGCTTGGACGAGGCACCCTCCAGGTTTCAGACGATGGGGATAAGCTGTGATCCGAGACACCAACGCGCAAAGGCACTGTGCCCCATCCTCGACGTTCTTCGTCAAGGATGGGGTTCCACAGTCGTGTCCCGCATGCGATCTTGCTGGATGTCTTCCAATCCCACCGCACAGCGCGCACGAAATCAGAAGAGCAAATGATGGACTGCGTTCCCACTCGAACAAGCAACCGCCGGCGGATGACGAACAACCGCAAGTCGAGTGCGGAAGCCCTACTGTTTGTTCTCTTTGGCCTCAGCTTTAGCGTGGCGAATTTCCGCAACGAACGGCTGGGCTGCGGGCGGAACCGGCACTTCGCCCAAGAGCAAAGCCCGGGTTGTGACGTCTCCGTACATCGCGTGCCGGGAATCGCTGTCTTGGCGGAGCGATGCGCCTGTCAGCGTGAGCCCGGCGAACGCACCCTTGGCACGGGAGTAAGTCAGGATCTCAGTATCCAATTTCCAATCGGTACCGGCCGTGGCATGCCGTCCAACCGGACCCGCTGCCGCGGAAGCGTCCGCTCCAACTTGGAAATTACTGGAGAGCAGCCTTTGCATCGCTTTGTCATTCTGAAAGATCATTACCACGTCCACACCTTCTACACCGATCTGCAGCCCCCAACTCCCGCCCGAAATCGTGATGAATGCCGGCGCACTCCAGCCCTTCGCGGTGCGGCAGGTGGCTACGCCTTTGCCTCCTTCAGCTCCGAAGATAAAGCCGCCTTTGACCATGTGCGGTATAACCCCTATGCACTTTGCGTGCTGCAACACTTCTTCCGGGATTCCCTTGTCAGGCATCCCCATAATTTCGTGCATCACACTGGTCGCGTTGTTCAGCCGGTCCGTGGCCTCTTCGAGCGCCGACGCTGCCCAGCACAGCGTGCCGAGAATCAACATCGCAAGTACGAACATTACTTTTTTCATGGACAAGCTCCATTTCTGTCACCACCCGGACGACCCGGCAACCCGTGTCTTTGCCGGCCTGGTCAGGCCGTCTGGTGTGGCGGGCAAACTGCCCTTTTGAGACACAAGTAGATTCGCCCCCTTGCTCCAGTAATACTGTGCAAAATGGATCACTTCGTTTGCCATCAAACACAATCTCCCCTCAAGCCGGGGCTTTTCTGATTTGGATCGATCCAGCGCATGGCGGGCCGTGCGATGCTGCCGACATCGACAGCACGACAAGCCCGAACAATAGCGTACGAATGAAACGAATATGCATTGTGATTCCTCTTGCCCATCATCCTTCGCTTGCCCGGTGTCGCTCTGCGGCTGCGGGTTACGCGGATTGAAAGGCACGCTTTCCGGACGAAACGTACTGAAGACTCTCGCTCGAAAATGTTTCTGCAAGGGACTTTCTCATTTCGGAAATGTCGAAGTCTGTGCAAAAGTGCTCAGTTCCGAACATGCGTCCGCAGGAGTTCCCTGTGGTGAAAATGAGGATGAAGCCGGCGGCGCCGGTCGCCGGTCTCCTCTGCTACCCCCAAGAACGACGCGCGTTATTGCTTGCCCGAAGGGAGTGTGGGCCCCCAAAATACGGGGATTTCCCTCAGTTTTTGGGCTGAATTTGGGCTCCTGACGGCTGCTTCCGGCGCTGGGCTTGGGGAGGTATCTAGTTCCTACCGGGATTACTTCGGTAATCTGGGCTTCTTTTGGGGTATTTCGTGTGATATAACGCCGGTAGCTGCTCGTCAGGCTTTGAGCTGGGAATTTTGTGGTGTCCTGGCTTGGTTTTCTGCCTTGGTTTTCTGGCTTTAGGTAGAAGCGCAGAGCGAGAGTGAGGAGGCGTCGTGTCCGAAGCACGTACCGGGAAAAGGTTTCCGCTGCAATTGCCGATTAAGATTCATAAGGAAGATACCGCGGGTGACGCCAGCAGCGGCATGACCGGAAATCTGAGCGCCGCCGGCGTGTATATCCGCGCCGACGCTTCGCTCGAGGTCGGCTCGCCAGTGGAGTTTGAGATCACCCTGCCGCCGGAAGTCACGGGCGGCAAGGACGATGTAGTGATTCAGTGCCGCGGCCGCGTGGTGCGGACCGATGAGCCCAACGCCAGCGCCGAGTCCGGAGACAGCCGGGGCGTCGCTTGCGTAATCGATTCTTACGAATTCATTCGCAACAGTTAACCGGGAGCGCGATCCATGCTGAAACTTATTCTGGCCGACAATCAGGCGATTTTCCGCGCTGGCATCGCCAAGGTGCTGGCCGTAGAAGACGAGATGCGCATTGTGGCCCAGGCGCAAACTGCCGAGCAAATGTTCATGGCGCTCGACAAGTTTCGCGCCGCGGTGCTGATCATTGCCGGAGGTTTCCATTCCGATTTCAACTCCGTCCTCTTGGCTGCCAACAAAAACAAGACCCGCGTCGTCGTCCTCGCCGACACCGGCGAGAGCGCGCAGCGTTACATGGCGGCGGGCGCTCACGGCGTGGTTTATCGCAACGTCACCAGCCCCGCGCTGGTGGACTGTGTGCGCAAAATCGCCCGTGGTGAAAACTGGGTGCAGGACGTGGCGGTGCCGAGCGAGTTGACCGAGAACGATATGGTCGGGCTGCGCGTCCGTGACCGCTTGACGGCCAAGGAACTGCGCATCGTGGCGCTGATTGTGCAGGGATACAAGAACAAGGAAATCGCCACCCAGTTGGGCACGACCGAGCAGGTGATCAAGAATTATCTGCGCAACGTCTACGACAAGATCGGTGTGTCGGACCGGCTGGAACTGGCGCTGTTCACCATTCACCACCGCATCTTGAACGAAGCCGCGGCCGCCACCGCAGCGGCAGCCATCCCGCAACCGCCGCCGAGCGCGGCCATCAGCACCTAGACAGCTTTCGCTCGAATGACAAAAGGCCGCCCGCGGGCGGCCTTTTGAATTTTTCCCAAACCAATCACTCGGTGTCTTTTTTCTCTGCACCGGACTCGAGACCGGCGCGGGCCAGCGATCTGCGCAGGCGCCTCTCTCCACCCGATCCTCGTTGCGTATCGACGATCTTGCCATCGCGATCGACGACGACGTAGATGGGATAACGGGTCGCGGCGTACATGGCGGCGAGGTTCGTGTCGCCAGTCATCACGATGTGGCACTTGCGCGCATGCTCCTTCAAATACTGCTGCACGACCTTCTTGGACTCGCCTACATCCACCGCGAGCACGACCAGACCTTTATCGGCAAATTCAGTGGTGATGTCGTTTACCAGCGTTTCCTCGTTCTTACAGTATGGACACCACGTAGTCCAGAACTGAAAGAGCACGACCTTCCCTTTTGTCGAATCGTTGGTGAACTGTTCGCCTTCGAGTGTCTTGGCGTGAAAACGAGGCGCGGGCTCGCGATCGTCTTCAATCGTATTGTCGCGATGGACCGATTGAGCAGCCAGGGAAACCGTCAGGATGGCACATAAAATGCAACGAGGTAAAATGCGTTTCGCTAGCATAGCCCGAGACTATAACACGATCCTTTTACTGATTGTCTGGCGAACTAATTCCTACCCTATCTTCTCGCCGACGCTTTTCGCTTGCGTGAATAGATAGAGATAGTCCGGTCCGCCCGACTTCGAATCGGTGCCGGACATGTTGAAACCGCCGAAGGGGTGTGCGCCCACCATCGCTCCGGTGCACTTGCGGTTCAGGTAGAGGTTGCCGACGTGGAACTCGCGCACGGCGCGATCGAGTTTTTCGCGCGAACTGGAGTAGATGGCGCCGGTCAGGCCAAACTCGGTGTCGTTGGCGATTTCGAGAGCGTGGTCGAAGTTGCGCGACTTGATCACGACCAGCACCGGTCCAAAGATCTCTTCCTGCTCGAGCGTGGACTTGGGCGCGATGTCGGCAATCACGGTCGGCTGAATGAAGTAGCCGTCGCCAGCCTTGGTGTCACGCGCGCCACCGGTGATCAGGCGTCCATCTTTTTTGCCGATCTCGATGTAGCGGAGAATATCTTTCATCGAGCCTTCATTGATGACGGCAGCCATGTTCGGGTTCGCAGTGGGATCGCCGACGGTAATGCGCTCCGCGCGGGATTTCAGTTTTTCGAGGAACTTGTCGTAGATGCGCCCGTCGACGATGGCGCGCGAGCAGGCCGAGCACTTCTGGCCCTGGAAGCCGAAAGCGGCCGTGGCCACGCCCTCGACGGCGGAGTCGATATCGGCGTCGGCCTCGACAACGATGGCGTCTTTGCCGCCCATTTCGAGGATAGTGCGCTTGATCCAGAGCTGGCCCGGCTGCTGCTGCGCGGCGCTCCGGTTGATGTGCAATCCGACTTCGCGAGAGCCGGTGAAAGCGATGTAGCGAACTTTCGGATGCGACACCAGCGCGTCGCCGAAGGTCACGCCTCCTCCGGGGCAGAAGTTCACGACGCCTTCGGGCATGCCGCATTCTTCGAGCAGTTCAACAAACTTCGCCGCAATCGTCGGCGAATCGCTGGACGGCTTCAGGACGACAGTGTTGCCGCTGACGATCGAAGCGAGGGTCATGCCGGCCATGATGGCGCAGGCGAAGTTCCACGGCGGAATCACGGCGCCGACGCCGAGCGGGATGTAGCTCAACGTGTCGCGCTCACCGGGCAGTTGCACGGGCGGTTCGACCTTCGCGAAGCGCAGGGCTTCGCGCGCGTAGAACTCGCAGAAATCGATGGCCTCGGAAATGTCGGCGTCGGCCTCGAACCAGTTCTTGGAGACTTCGAACACCAGCCACGCCATAAATTCGAGCTTGCGCTCGCGCATCACATCGGCCGCGCGGAACAGGAGCGACGCACGCTCCTCGACCGAAGTGCGGCTCCAGTGGGTAAACGCCTGTAACGCGGCGTGCACGGCGGGATCGACGTGCTCAATGTCGGCTTTCTGGTGAACGCCGACCACCTCCGAAGGCTTGGCGGGATTGATGGAACGGATCTTGCCGGAGGTCTTGAGGCGCTTGCCTCCGACGATCAGGTCGTACTCGCGGCCCAGTTGTCCACGCACTTTTTCGATGGCGGAGCGCATCTTGCGGACGTTCTCTTCTTTGCTGAAATCGACGAACGTCTCATTCTTGAACGCACCTTGGTGAAGGCGGAGTTGCAGACGCGGCGGGGCTTCCATAGTTGCCATAGGAGATCCTTTCCAGGCCGGGATATTGAATATTAGCGCGGATATTCGCGACCTTCGATTTTACACCGGGTCGACGCCTGATGGCGTCAATGATGAATATCAAAACTAATGCTTGCGGCCTCCCGTCTCTTGTCACGCGAGGGGGAACTGGCGGCCATGGCTGCCCGCCGTCTGGGTTCTGTTGCAAGGTTAATAGGTAAGCGTCGCGCTCGTGGCCGTTGTCTTTACCTCATAATTGCACCACGGTTGTGTGACGCCCTGCTGAACCCAATACATGGGAGCCCAACCCGGATTCTTGATTTTTTTGAAGTTATAGTCGTATAAGGCGACTTTGCTGAATTCTATGGAACCATTCGGCGGAAAGTCGCTGCATTGGTAGATGCTGTAAACCTCCAGCACGCCGGCTTGCGCCCACGGGAACGCCATCCCCTGGCTGAAATCGGAATTCAAGGTAGTTGCTTTCTTCGTAGTCACATCCTTGGTTGTGATACTCCACTTCGCACAAGACTGGGTTCCGGCCTTGCATTTGCTCCTGACCGTGCCTTGGATCTCGTCGCCGGGACTCACCGTCACCGGCTTACTCGACCATGTCATGCCGGACGGACAGCAATTCCAACTGGCAATATTCCACGGCCCAGCCCCGGACTGCCCATCATTCCACCCCAACACCGGCTGGATGATTGGCTCCTCGTTGGGCGGATTGTTGTGCTGATGTGCGAACCCGGGAAAGAAAAACAAGGTCTGACCATCATTCGTCGCCGGCGCCGGCGGGACAGTGTAAGTGGCCGTAATTTTGCCATAGGTAGTACTCGTGGCAACCTGGTCGGATTCAATCCAGCTCCAACTTATCTCCAGGGGCTCGGCGTCTGCCGAATCTTGGGCTACAAGCTCTCCGGTGGGCGAATAGCGCGGGAAATTACAAAACGGAGCGTTCGCCTCCTCGCTCCCATCCTTAAACCGGATGCGCCCATCCCCTAGCAGGGTCTCTCCCTCATTGACCTGCCGGACACACGAGGGATGGAAGTAGCCGAACGGAGTGATCACATACCCGTCTGGTACTCCCGCAGGGCGGTTCGGTCCCACCGGCACTTGAGCGTACGCCATCGAGGGTGCAAGGAAGGTTAAGCATAAACTCATGATTGCAAGCGTCACGAGCACAGCACAGGTTTTCGTTCGCATTTGAAGAATTCCCCTAGTTAGATCCGTCTCGCAGTTAGATCCGTTTCGCAGAAGCCAAACAATCGCCGGACGGTGGCCTAGAGCTTGTTGGCCGAGAGTTCGGGCCGAGCAGGGCACCTGGGGAGGGAATGTGCTCTGCAACACTTTAAGCAGAAATCCACGGAAAAATCGGTGACCTGGCTCACATCCCCGGGTGACCGGACCGGGCAGTCGGCGCGGTGTTTCCGTGTTCACCATGACCGGGAGATTAAGAATCGGAAATTTTCGACCGAACAGAGCTGACGCGCCTCAATTGGCGCAAAATCCCGATAGCACCAACTACGGCTCGTCCGGGGTCAAGGCGCGCCGCTCATTTCCGGCATAACCGCTGTGCCCGAATTCAATAAAGACGCGCTCATCAAAGCGCTGCGAACGGACCAAGCGGGGGAGAGTACCTTCCCAGAATTTCTGGCGGCATCATGGCGCGCGGAGTCGTCCGTTACGATGTGGATTTCGGAGGGCACGATGCTGGCGATAGCTGGAGATTTCCGTGGCCTGACTCGACTCTCGCCGCCTCATTCACCAGTATCGAGCCGGTCTTCCATGGTTGCGAAAAATTACTACAAGGCTAGCCATCAGAGTTTTTACAATGGTTTTACATTCTCATGACAACTGGCTGCGTCTTCCTTAGGTACGTTCATAGAGCCAGGAACCACAACTTTCATTGGGAGGCAGGGAAATGACCAGACACATTCGCAGATTCATCGCAACGGCGTTGGCAATTGCGGCCTTTGCCCTCGTAACCAGCTCTGCCATGGCGCAGAGCTACACCGGCAATTGGCAGGCGACTGTGACCAAGTCGCAGCGCTCCAACGGCACGTACTGCGTGACTCTTACCGACGATGGCAGCTACGGCTTTCCGCACAGCGGCGAGGCCGTGCTGAACGGCCAGAACAACCCGTATGGCGGCTATTTCACAGTGATCGATGGGCTCATGACTGTAACTTTCACCTATCCGTCGGGCGAGGGCGACTGTTGTGACTTCCAGGTGTTCACCGCTCACGCCAGCAGCGGCAAAATCGGCAAGGGCGTCTTCAATTATTTTGGCCTGACCGACATTGGTCTACTGGCGTTCGGCAAGAAAGACGGCTGCTGAAATCGCCAAATACCTAGGGACTGGATCGCGTATTACGCGCTGTCGGCCCGCCGCCACCGAGATGGTTGAAGCCATCCTCAAATATTGTTGTCGTGACATCGCCATTACGCTCAATGAGGGGGGAAAGCTGTGCCCTTTCAAAACAAAATCACAGGAACCGACGCTTCGGCGAGCAGCAGCCTGCCCAAATTTAGCGTCGAACGCCGTCTGCTACTTCTGCTGGCTCCGGCTCCAGCTTCGCGGTGAAGTGGCGCAGGAATGGGGCTTCGTAGCTTAGCTTCATGCCTTGAATCTGCTCGCGCCTCTTCCAGACTTCCAGGATGACTTCAACCACGTAGTCGATGTGGCTCTGGGTGTAGACGCGGCGGGGAATGGCGAGACGCACCAGATCCATCTTGGCCGATGCTCCGAACATCAGGGTGCCGATCTCTATCGAGCGGATGCCGCCTTCGAGATAGAGTTCATTGGCGAGCGCTACTGCGGGGAAATGATCGGGCGGAATGTGCGGCAGGAAGGCGCGGGCATCGATGTAGACGGCGTGGCCTCCCGGCGGCTGAACGATGGGCACGCCCTCGGCGGCAATGTGGTTGCCTAGATAGGCGGTCGAGGCGATGCGGTATTCGAGGTAGTCCTCGTGCAACGCTTCCTGCACGCCTACGGCGATGGCTTCGAGATCGCGGCCGGCCAGGCCTCCGTAAGTGGGATAGCCCTCGGTTAGGATGAGCAGGTTCTTCTCCTGCTGCGCCAGGAGATCGTCGTTGGTGCACAGAAATCCGCCGATGTTCGCCATGCCGTCTTTCTTCGCCGACATGGTGCAGCCGTCGCCGTAGCTGAACATTTCCTGCGCGATTTCTTTCGGCGACTTCTGCTTGTATCCTTGCTCGCGGATCTTGATGAAGTAGGAGTTCTCGGCAAAACGGCAGGCATCGAAGTAGAGCGGGATGCCATGCTTGCGGCAAACTGCGCTCACGGCTTTGACGTTCTCCATCGAGACGGGCTGGCCGCCGCCGGAGTTGTTGGTCACGGTCAGCATGACCAGAGGCACGCGGGTTTCTTTGAGCCGGCGTTCTGGATAAGAGTTTCGAGCGCGGCAACGTCCATGTTGCCCTTGAAAGGATGCTTCAGGCTGGGCTGGCGGCCCTCGGCGATGACGAGGTCGACCGCCTCGGCGCCAACAAATTCCACGTTCGCCCGCGTGGTGTCGAAGTGCGTGTTGTTGGGGACGACATCGCCTTTCTTGCACATCACGCTGAAGAGGATGCGCTCGGCGGCGCGGCCCTGGTGGGTGGGGATGACATGCTTGTAACCGAAAATATCCTGCACCGAGGAGCGGAACTGCTCGAAGCTGCGGCTGCCGGCATAACTCTCGTCGCCTTCCATCATGGCCGCCCACTGATGGGTGGACATGGCGCCAGTGCCGGAATCGGTGAGCAGGTCGATGAGGACATCGTCGGCGGGCAGGAGAAAAAGGTTGTAGCAGGCGGCGCGGAGCAGTTGCTCTCGTTGCGCGCGGGTCGTCCAGTGAATGGGTTCGACGCTTTTGATGCGGAAAGGCTCGATGATGGTGTGGGGCATGGTTTCTCGTTCTCTCTTTCTTACAACACACCTTTCGGACGGCGGATGTCAATGGCGGAGATCACGAGGATGGATTGGGGGGCGGGAAGAAATCAATAATCTTGGGACTGTGCAACCGGTTGCGATCGTACTTCGTCTTATCAGGGTGGGTACATTCGTGACGTATTCAGTTGTGAGGTTGACGGGTAGAGTAAACTGTGATGCCTAAGACGAATCACAAGAAAGGGTGCCGCGTGGCTACGTCACCGCTCAAGCGAAAAACCGCGATGGACTCGCTGCTCGAGAGCATGGACGAACTTGCGATCGCTGCCTCCAAGAGAATGACCACCGACGAAGTGCGCAAAGTGCGCAAGCAAATCAACGACCTGGTAGATCGGGCTGTTGAGCGTAAACCGCGTCGCGAAACTGCTTAATCAACTCCTTCCGTTTCTCTGCAGTCATCTTCGGATCCAACATGTTGATAAGCTCCACATATTCAGGTTCGGCATCGAGCCCCTTCCTTACCAGTTCCTGCACGCGCTGTTACGTCACGGCGGAGTTTTGCTGCTTCTTCCGGGTCGCAGTAGGTGCGTCCGGGATCGCGCCGTTTTTTGTCCACCTGGTCATGTTGTTGCCCTCATATCAGTTAGAAGGCACGACTGAGCATCCTCTACACACTACACTTTGACTGAATCCCGGCGTTCGGCGGGGACGTATTTTACGGCGGCGGTCCGATCCAGCTTGTCCCAGGCGAAGGGGCGGCCCTGGATGGCGCGCTTCAGGGTGCGGAAGAGAACGATGGAAAACACCTGGCGATAGGCGAAGCGCTGCAGCCAGACCTGGCTGAGCAGCCAGGCGTCTTCGCGGGCTTCGGGCTGGCGGCGCTCCAGGGCGAAGGCGAGTGCCGAGGCGACGAAGTCAATTACCAGGAACGCGACGAAGAAGATCAGCAGGCGCTGGAAGCTGGCCGGATCGGTGGACTCAGGATGGAAGTATTTCTGGACGAAATACCAGATCACGCCGACGGCAAACATCAGGTCGATGAAGGGCGAGACGAGCGGGAGCAGAATCTGGAAGATGAGGATGTTGGGAAGCGCGACGAATCCCAAAGCGCCCTTGCGCGCGAAAACGCCGCGATGCTTGAAGACGGCTTGCAGAATTCCGAACGACCAGCGGAAGCGCTGCCGCATGAGCGCGTGGGCCGTGGTCGGAGCCTCGGTGAAGGCGAGCGCCAAGTCTTCGTATTCCACGCGATAGCCGTTGCGCAGCAGAGCCATAGTTAGATCGGCGTCTTCAGCGACGGTGTCCACCTGGTAGCCAGCCAATTGACGAACCGCCTCGACCCGCCAGGCGCCGATCGCTCCCGGCACCACGCTCACCGCGCCCATGGTGTTGAGCGCGCGCCGCTCGAAATTCTGGCTGGTGATGTATTCGAGCGCCTGCCAGCGCGTCCACAGGTTGACGCGGTTGCCAACCTTGGCATTGCCGGCCACGGCGGCAACTTTCGGATTGAGGAAATGCGGCACCATGCGGACGATCGCATCGGGTGCAATGATGGTATCGGCGTCGATGCCGACGAAAAGTTCCGCACTGCCGATGTGCTCAAGTCCAAAGTTAAGCGCCTCGGCCTTGCCGCCATTAGGCTTGGTGAGTATCAGTACCTTGCCGGCAGCTTCTTCGGCGGCAAACGCGCGGCGGACGATTTCCAAAGTGCGATCCCTGGAACCGTCGTCGATGACGATCACGCGCAGATTGGGATAGTCGGAATCGAGCGCGCCCTGGACAGTGCGTTCGATGACCTTCTCCTCGTTATACGCGGGAATGAGAACCGCGACCCGGGGCCGGTAGGCCGCAATCTGCCCGGGCGTTCCATACACATGCGAGCGGAGACGGTCATAGATGGCGAGGACGCCGACCGAAATCAGGCGCCCGGTCATCAGGATGTCACCGAGGAAAAAAATGAGCGTGATGCCCGTCATGGTCGCACTGAAGAGCCAGAAGCCGATCCAATTCAGGCGGGCGGACCAATATTCGTTGGCCGGGAGCGGCGGCATGACATCCGCTTTCGTTTTACCGATCAACTGGTAGACGGGGACGAATTGAAATCCGCGGGCGCGGGCGCCGTCGATAATCAGCGGAAGGGCCAGCACGGTTCGTTCGCGGTTGCCGCCGCCATCGTGCATGAGAATGATGTTGCCGCACTGGGTATCGTTCGGCTGGCAGGGCGGCAAGTGGTCGAGCACGCGAGCGGCGATTTGTTGCGGCGTGAGCGCGGGCTCGTCGTTCCAGTCCCTGGTGTCAATCTTGTTGCCAATGGTGATGTAGCCCATGCTTTGGGTGAGTTCGAGCGGCTTCACCTCGTCTTCGGTGTCGGGCTCGGCATCGACGGAGTACGGGGGACGGAACATCATGGCGCGAATGCCCAGTTGGCTGGCGAACAAGCGCTCGGTCAGGTTCAGCTCCACCTTCATGTAGGCCGTGCCGATCGAGCTGATATCGGGATGAGTAAAAGTATGGTTCCCGATTTCATGACCTTCGCGGTAAATGCGCTGGGTCAAGCTGCCGAACTTCTCCGCCTGAATGCCGATCAGAAAAAACGCTCCCGGCACATGCTCGCGTTTAAGGACATCGAGAATTTTCGGGGTCCACTCGGGATCGGGACCGTCGTCGAAGGTCATAGCGAGTTCGTTCTTGCTGGCGCCATAGCGCGCCATACGGTACGGCTCGGGCAGACTCTTGAAGTCCTCCCCGTCGATGAGTCCGGTCTGCTTGTCGATAGTCAGCTCGCGCTCGCCGTCGGTAGGCCGCGCTTCAATGTGCAGGATTTCGCCGCTGCCCTCCATGTCGACATCCTGGCCGGGAGGGACGTTTTTCAATCGATCCGATGCGTTCGCTTCGCCGGGCATATCCCAGACGCGCCACAGGGAGCGGTCTTCCGCGCCCAGCCTCCACAGGGCGAAGGTCTGGATGCCGAGGGTCTGGGCGGCACGCATCTCGTTCAGAGCAGTCACCGCATCGAGAAACCAGACATCGTGGCGGATGTTATCGTCATCCTGGTAGCTGAAATGCGGGTTGAGGGCGTCGCCGTCAAAATCAACTTCTTCTTCGGAATCGCGCGCCCCGACCCACGCATCTTGCACGGAAACGGTTTTGTCGGCCTCTCCCGGCGGCAGCTTGCCTTTCTTCGGCCGCTCGACCCAGTCGTAGCCGTAGTTGGCGATGGCGCAGATGAGCTTTTCTTTCGGAATTTCGTTGACCGCGGAATCGAGATTGTCGGTGAACCAGTCCTGCGAGGCGACGGGGCCGGGCGTTCCGCCGGGATAATGCTCGTCGTAGTTCATGATGACGACGCCATCCACGGCGGCGGCGATCGCCTTGTAATCGTAATCCGGGTTTCGCACCTGAACGCTGACATACAGCTTCATCTTCTTGGCGTGCAGGTCGGAGGAAAGCTCGTTGAGCAGAGCTACGTATCCAGGTTGCGCTTTCTTAGGAAAGGATTCAAAGTCGATCATCAGGCCGCGATAACGGTCGGAGGCAAGATAAATCCCGATCTCGCGTCGAAAATTGGCGCGAGCTTCCGGATTCATCAAGAAATCGCCGATGGCCGGAGTAAACTCGGTGCGGTCAACATTCTGCACCACGGGAAACACTTCCATGTCGGTGTCTTCCGCTTTCAGAAACGTCATCACTTTGTCGTCCACGGCGCGGACCTTTTGTCCGTGAATCACGTCGAACATCGTGTTCGTCTCCGTATCCACGGCTTGCAAGTGGCCATCGGGCGTGAGCACTTGCAGCCACACCGGAAAGAGCAAGTCGATCTGGCGCGCATACTCGCGCAAGGAAGAGAAACTGGCCGCGTCGTCGGAAACGTAGAATGCGGCACGCACCCCTTGCTCGGAGTTCAGCGAGAGTTGCGAAGGAGCTTTGCGGGCTTGGTGGCGGTGACCGGCGCGGGCCAGAGTGGCGAGGCGGCGCTTCTCGCGCGCTCTCGTCTTTTCGTCTTCTTTGAGAGCGTGGTAAGGCTTCTTTTCCGTAAGCCAGGAAAGGTCGGGCAGAGGCTCGCTGCGCAGGGCGCTGTAGATGAAAAAAATCACCAGCAAAGAAAAGGCGAGGGCGGCCGCGTCGACAAAGCGGCGAATCTGCCTCCAGCGCGCTTGCAAGGGATCGTAGAAAACCTGTTTCGCCATCTGGTTGTGGTCCCTACATCCTATGTGTGAAGGGGCGGTGGGTCAAACCCCAGTTCTCGGTTCTCAGTTCTCAGTTCTCAGGTCGGTGGACTTCCCACTGGGTCGGACCGGAAGGTTGCCTTCCGGTGCGCCGCGCACGAAAATCGTACGATTCGCGATATATTCCTTAGGTGCTCCGCCTGATCCGCGAACATCGCAGTTTTTTCCTGGGAACCACACTGGCCGCCCTGGCGCTGCGGCTATTCTTCTTCTATTTCCCGGCGGTCACGGATGACTCGCGGCTCTACGCCGACCTCGCCACCAATTGGCTGCAGCACGGCATCTACGGCCAGACGCAGGGCGGTCCGCAGGGGACACAACTGGAGAAACAGATCGTACCGACCGACGCGCGCCTGCCCGGATACCCTGCTTTTCTGGCTGGAATTTTCTGGCTATTTGGAGCGGGCAACTTCAAGGCAGTCCTGCTGGCGCAGATTCTGGTGGACCTGGGCGCCTGCCTGATCGTTGCCGACCTTGCCCGCCGGGCGGCTTCCGAGCGCGCGGCGAGGATCGCTTTTGTCCTGGCGGCGCTATGTCCGTTCCTGGCGAACTATGCCGCCGCCGAGCTTACCGAAACTTTGGAGATCTTCTTTACGGCGCTCGCTCTCGATTGTGCGGCGGCCGGGCTGAATCGAATGCATGCGGCTCGCGCAGGAGTGGGCGTCGCTCCGGCAAGCTCGGGGCAGGCTGTCGATTGGACTTGCCGCAAGCTTTGGGCCGCGACCGGCGCCGCGATTGCGGCCTGCATCCTGTTGCGCCCCGATGGTGGCATCCTGCTCGGGGCGGTCGCGTTTTATTTGGCAGTTGTGGCCCTGAAAGGTGCGGTTGAATTTTCTGCAGAGACGGGGCAAGCCCCGTCTCTACGGGGGGAAGATCTTGCGACATCGCTGAAACCATGCCCTCATACGAAACGCCAGTTTTTCCGCAGCGTTCCGGTCGCGGGAATCATCGTCGTGGTATTTGCGCTGGCGCCGCTTGCTCCCTGGACGATTCGTAATTTCCGGACGCTCCATCATTTCCAGCCGTTGGCTCCGCGTTACGCCAACGACGCGAATGAACTCGTCCCTCGCGGTTTCAATCGCTGGGTCAAAACCTGGATCGTCGACTACGTATCGGTGGAAGAAATCTACTGGAACGTCCCTGGCGACAAGATTGACCCGCAGAAACTGCCGTCGCGCGCCATGGAGAACCCGGCGGAAAGGGATGCGACGCTGGCCGTCATCGCCCACTATAACGAGTCGCAGGCCATGACGCCGGAACTGGATGCGCGCTTCGGCAACTTAGCGGCGGACCGCATTCGCGCCCATCCCATTCGCTACTACGTTGTGCTGCCCGTGCTGCGCGTCGCGGACATGTGGCTGCGCCCGCGAATCGAGCTCCTTCCTCCCGACGTGCGGTGGTGGGAGTTCAATGACGACATTAAGTACTCGTTCGTGGCCGTGGGGTTCGGATTGCTGAATCTGGCTTACGTGGCGGCGGCGCTGCTGGCGGTCATTCGAGGCCAAGCGCGCAGGCCATCGGGAATTCGCTGGGCCGGACTGCTGGTCGGCTTCCTGCTGCTGCGCTCGGCATTTCTGGGAACGCTGGAAAACCCGGAACCGCGCTACATACTGGAATGCTATCCCGCCATCATTGTGCTGGCATCTTCGTTGCTGGCGGGGAGAAAAAGCGGAGACAACAATACAAACCAGGAAGCCTCCGATTAAGTCACGAGAATTTTTCTCTTGGAAGGAAAGCAAGCAACTCTTAGCTTAGCGGCGAGTCGGTCATGCGGAAACGCGTGCGGACGTGTTCGGACAGCAGCTCGATGGCTCCGCGATTGGCCACTGGATCGGCCTTTGCTAAATAATTCATCGCTTTCACCAGCATCTTCTGGCCGTCAACGTAGCGGGGGTCGGCGGTGCGCTCACGCTTCTTGCGAGACAAGTCCGGAGGAACGGTGATGGTAAACAATTTAGCCATGCAAACTCAACTTTCGGGGGCTCTCGTGCAGTATATAGCCGCGTCCGGTCTTTTTCAGCATGTTTCTGTTGGTTCGGGTGTGGCCGGATCTCGCGGGGTCGATTTCCCGTAGAGACGCGGCTTGCCGCGTCGGCGGAGACGGGGCAAGCCCCGTCTCTACACACGGAAGAAGCTTCCGATCTTTGCCTATCCCTGTGGAGAGACGAACCTGGTTTTCCCGGTTGTCTTCAGCTTAAAGACGTCCTCGGGAAGTTTTTGCTTGGGCTGAATATCGGAATACTTCACCAGGCGGTTGTCGCCGCCCGGCTCAAACAACTGTTGCTGCACCGAAATTCCCCGCGCGTCGATCCAGAGCAGGATACGCGCGATATTGTTTCGAAAACGCTCGGACTTGGGAATCAGCTCCAGTTCGTCGGTTTTGACGCCACTGACGATCTCCGGCCCCAAAAACTTCACGTCGTAAGACTTGAGCAGGTCATGCCCGCCGCCGCCGAAGCCGAGCACCAAAAAGCTGTCGACGTCGCTGCGATTCTTGCCCGGAACGTATTCGTTGACCTGATCGATCTTCGGTTGGTAGACCTGCACTTTGCCGCCACTGTAAACGACATACTTCTTGTCGGGTTCCTCGAAGTCGGCAGCCATCCGAATTTCACCGCCTTCGCGCTGGAAATAAACCTTGCCCTTCTCCGTCTCGTGCTCGTCGATGACCTTCTGGTATTGGTCCCACACCACATTTGACTCGAGGGCTCTGAAGTCTCGGGCGGCAGCATCCATCCGATTGAGAACGCGCTCAAGCCCGGCGGACTCGCTCTGCGCCCACGCCGCTGCTGCCAACAGCCAGCCGGCAACCACAGTCCCGAAAGCAAGCGATTGGAGCGTAACCTTCATTGATGAAGCTCTGAAACCAAGAAACTTTGCTCTACTCTTTTTCCACCCAGACTTTGTAACTCAGCGTGTGTCCTGAAACGTCTTTGACCGTTTCGACATTGGTGATACTGACCGCCCCGGAGATGGGTTCAATGATCTGCTCCAACTGGCGGCGAACGTCTCCACCCTCGGCGGCATTCACTGCCGAGGCCTGGATCTGATAGATCAACCCGCCCTTCTCGCCGGGAATCACAGTCACGCCGGTGAGATGCGGATTGCGCTCCACCGGTTTGTCCTTGAAGTTGATGAAATGCGGCGAAACAAAGACAAAGAGGAGAATCAGGGTGACCATGATGTCGTAATGCAGGCTGCCCCGCTCATACGACCAAAGAACATATCCGCGGATTGTGCGCCAGATCGCGCTCATGGGAGAGACGGCGCTTTCAAGCGCCGTCGAGGCTGTTTCGGGTCGTTGCCAGTGTATTTGGGAATTCATGGGATGGCAAATCCTGATCGGCGGAACGTAGCGACGGGGCTTGCCCCGTCTCGGCTCGCACCCTCTCGGGCGCTGCGGGAGACGCGGCAAGCCGCGTCTCTACGGGACACGTGCCGCAATCCGGTTGGTGCCCATGTAAGGCTGCAGCGCTTCTGGAATGCGCACGCTGCCGCCGGCTTGCTGATAATTCTCCACGACGGCAACCCAGGTACGACCTACCGCTAAGGCGCTGCCGTTCAACGTGTGCAGGAATTCCGTCTTGCTCTTGCCCTCGGGACGGTAACGAATATTTGCCCGTCTTGCCTGAAAGCTCTCGAAGTTCGAGCACGAAGAAATCTCGCGGAACAGATTCTGTCCCGGCAACCAGACTTCAAGGTCGTAAGTCTTGGCCGCAGAGAATCCGATATCGGCGGTCGAGAGCGTGACCACGCGGTAGTGCAGTCCGAGTTTCTGCAACACGGTTTCGGCATCGTGGGTCAGCTTCTCCAGTTCATCGTACGAAGTCTCGGGACGGGAGAACTTCACCAGTTCGACTTTTTGAAACTGGTGCTGGCGGATAATCCCGCGCACGTCCTTGCCGTACGATCCGGCTTCGCTGCGAAAGCAGGGAGTGTAGGCGGTGAGCGAAACCGGCAAGCGCGCCGCGTCGAGAACTTCGTCGCGATAGAGATTCGTCACCGGCACTTCCGCCGTCGGAATCAGCCAGAGATCTTTCTCGCCGTGCGGCACACGAAACAAGTCCGCTGCGAACTTCGGGAGCTGGCCCGTGCCATACATCGACTCGGAGTTCACGAGGTACGGCGGAAGCACCTCGGTGTATCCGTGCTCTCGGGTGTGCAGATCGAGCATGAAGTTGGCGAGGGCCCGCTCCAACCGCGCACCCAGCGCCCAGTACACGGCGAAACGAGCGCCCGACAACTTGGCGGCGCGTTCCAGATCGAGCACTCCCAGCTCTTCGCCCAGTTCCCAGTGCGGCTTGGGCTTGAAATCGAAATGAGGCGGCGCGCCCCAACGACGCGCTTCCACATTATCTTCGGGGCTCGTCCCCACCGGCACGCTGACATGGGGAAGATTCGGAAGGGAGGTGAGAATTTCGCGCAGGCGCGCTTCCTGTTCAGCCGCCCTTTTTTCGGACTGCTGAATCTGCTCGCGCAGTTCTTTCGTCTCCGCAATCTGCGCCGAAGCGTCCTGCCCGCTTTTCTTGAGCTTGGCGATCTGCTCGGACGCGCGGTTGCGTTGCGCCTGCAGCGTTTCCGCCGCAGTGATGGCCTGCCGGCGCTCGCCGTCGATGGTGCGAAAGTCTTTCAAGACTTCCGCCGGATTCATTCCTCGCTGGCGCAGCTTTTCTTCCACCAGCGCGAGGTTGTCGCGAACAAAATTCAGATCGAGCATTCTGCTCTAACTTTAGCTGAAAAAGGCGATTCCGTGCACGCCGGCGGCACGACCAACGCTGGCAAGAACCTTTAACGCGGAGGACGCGAAGAGCTGCGCAGAGGTTTTTGGCCTTCTTTTCTCAGCGATCTCTGGGTTGCTGTTCGCGTCCTCCGCGTTAAAGGTTCTTCTGGGGTAAACTAGCTCGCGATGAGACTTCCCCAGTCTTGGCGGACTCTGCTAGTCGTGCTGGCCTTTGGTGTCTGCGCCTACGCCAGCGCTTACAACGCCCGGCCCAAGCTTGTTGTTGTCATCGTGATTGACCAGTTCCGCGGCGACTACCTGGAACGCTATCGCGATCAGTTTGGCGACGGCGGATTCCGCGTGTTTCTCGATCGCGGCGCTTATTTCACCGACTGCAACTACGACTACGCCAACACCCGCACCGCTCCTGGACACGCTACGCTCTTCACCGGAAGCTACACCAGCGGACACGGCATCGTTGCCAACGAATGGTGGGACCCGCAGAAGAAAAAGCTGGTAACGTCGGTCGAAGACGACGCCACAAAACTTGTCGGCACCGGCCCTAGCGACGACCGCGCTGGGCCGGGCGCATCGCCGCACAACCTCTTGAGCGATACGCTCGGCGACGAGTTGAAACTGGCCACGGGCGGCAAAGCTCGCGTGTTCGCCATCTCGCTGAAAGATCGCGCTGCCGTCTTGCCCGCAGGATTCTCCGGAGACGCCGCCTACTGGATCGATCCCAAAAGCGGCGACTGGATCACCTCCACGTACTACCGTCCCGATCTTCCGGAGTGGGTGCGCAGTTTCAACGGCAGGAGTCGTTCGGAAGGACGCGCGCAGAAATTCTGGAACCGCGAGTGGAAAGACAGCGACGGAAACACGCTCGGCTCGACCGCACCGCGCAACGGTAAAGACGGCGCGGCTGCCGGCTTCTACGAGGTCGTCGGGGCGACTCCGTTTGCCAACGATTACCAACTGGAATTCGCCAAGGAACTCGTTTTGTACGAGAAGCTGGGCACGGGCCCGGCGACCGACCTGCTGGTGATCAGCCTTTCGGCCAACGATATTCTCGGCCACCAGGTTGGCCCCGACTCCCTGCAAATGCGCAGCATGGCGCTCGAACTCGACCGGCAGTTGGCGGAATTCTTCGGCTTCATCGGTCATCAGATAGGAATGGCCAACGTGTGGATGGCGCTTTCGGCCGATCACGGCGTCGCGCCCCTTCCGGAATTCGCGAAGACTCTTCGCCTGCCCGCCGCCAATCTCGACGCGAAAGCGCTGCGCGCACAGATCAATTCCCTGCTCTCGAAAAAATACGCTCAGAGTGGCGACTACGTGCGAGATCTCGATTACCCGCTGGCCTGGCTGAACGAAGGCGCGTTCGGCGCAGTCCTCTCCGGGCACACTGCCGGACAAAAAGAATCCGAGGCCGAAGCCGACGTCGGCGAAGCTATGAAGCAAGCGGGATTCGCTGGATACTTTACCAAGTCGCAACTGGCGCGCGGGGAAACTCCGGCCACGGAGATCGGCCGCCGCTACGCCCACAGCTACTCGCCCGAAGGCGGATGGTATGTGATCGGAATCCCTCATCCATTTCAAGTGGGAATCACGAAGGGTACCGATCACGCGACGGCTTTCTCGTACGATACTCATGTGCCGCTCGCCTTCTATGGCCTCGCATTTCAGCCGGGAACCTACCGGACGCACGCCGAGCCGGTCGATCTCGCGGTCACGCTCGCGTCTTTGCTCGGTATCAACGCGCCCGCGCAAGCCACCGGAAGAGTGCTGACGGAGGCGCTGCTGCCGCCGCATCATTCCAGTGCGTCGTCATCCGCGTCGTCATCTGCGTCATCTGTTCAACCCGCGATGCCCGCCGCCGCACCGCCCGCTGGGGGAATCCAATGACGCCTATCGGCAATCCGGACTTGAGCGTCAGCTTCGCCGGCATCGAGCTGAAGAATCCGATCATCGCGGCTTCCGGCACATTCGGCTATGGCATCGAATTCGAAGACATCGTGCATCTCGACCGGCTCGGCGGATTGGTGGTCAAAGGACTCTCCAAGGAACCAATGACGGGAAATCCGCCGCCGCGCCTGTATGAGACCGCTGCCGGAATGCTGAATGCCATAGGGCTGCAGAATATCGGCGCGGCGGCTTTCCTCGAGGAAAAACTGCCCGCGTTGCGCGCGAAAAAGAATGTGGTCGTATTCGCCAACGTCTTCGGCTATACGCGCGCCGATTACGAGCAGACGATTGAGATCCTCAATCAGGGCGAGGGCATAGCCGCGTACGAAATCAACGTATCGTGCCCGAACACGTCGCAGGGCGGCATTCAGTTTGGCAGCGATCCGCACTTGCTCGACGAAGTGGTGCGGACGGCGAAGCGCGTGTCGTCGCGGCCCATCATCGTGAAACTTTCGCCCAACGTCACTTCAATCGCGCAGATGGCGCGTGTTGCGGAGGAAGCGGGCGCCGACGCCGTCTCCCTGGTAAATACGTTTCTCGCTATGGCAATTGACGCGGAAACGCGCCGCCCGAGAATTGCCAATGTAACCGCCGGCCTTTCCGGCCCGGCCATCAAGCCCATCGCGCTGCGCATGGTCTACGACGCAGCGCACGCCGTGAAGATTCCGGTGATCGGCATGGGCGGAATCGCCACCGCGGTGGATATAGTGGAATTCATGCTGGCGGGAGCAACCGCCGTGCAGGTGGGAACTGCGAGTTACTTCGATCCGGTGGCGACTGAAACGCTGGTGGAGGAACTGACGACTTACTGCCGCGAACACCGCATCGAACGGCTTAGCGAGTTGACAGGCGGACTGCTGACGGACTGATAAAGATCCATTTGGTAATTTTGTAATCGGGTAATTTGGTAATTTGAAAAGCTGAAAGCGGCGCGACTTTAAATTGCAAAATTACCCGATTACGAAATTACAAAATCCACTTCCGCCTCTATCGTCCGCTGGCGTGCCAGATCGATCCCGGCGACTGATAATTCATCCCTTCGCCCCAGACCACGTGGGTATCTCCGCGGTTGTCGATGGCGAGTCCGAAATAGTCGCCGAAAGGAAAACGGAAACCTTCCTTAGAGATGTAACTGTAGCCCGGCACGTAGCCTGAGATTCGAATCTCTTCGCCCCAGGTCGCTCCGCCGTTGCTCGAACTCCGATAGTAAGTGTTCCAGTATGGGGAGTTGCGCTTATCCATCCACGCTATGCGGACGTCGCCGGCGTTCCCGGCCACGATCGCCGGGAAAGCATGTTCCACGCCCGGCTCAGCGTCGGAAACGCCGGCGCGCGGCAACCAGCTTTCGCCGCCGTTGGTGGACGACGAGAAATAAATGCGCTGCGGGCCCATGGCCGCGCTGCCCGCGTTCCAGAGCGCGTAAAGAGTCCCGTCGGCATCCGACGTTAGCGCGACCTGCGCGCCCAGATAGCCCTCGCCACAATCCTCGTCCTTGCAGCCGGGCGCTGCCGCGGAAACGTCGAGCAGAGTCGCACTCCAAGTCTTGCCCGCATCCGCCGACTTCGCCACATACAGATTTACCGCGCCGCGCGCTCCTCCCGCTTTCGAGTAGGAAGCCCAGGCCAGATACGCGTTGCCTGCGGGATCGACCGTGGCCGCACCCAGCAGAGACCATCCCGGACGGCTTTCAACATTCACGCGCGCCGGCGTGAAGGTGCGCCCTCCATCCTGCGAGGCCGCCACCCACACCTCTTCTTCATGATTGAAAGCCACGTAGACGCTCTGGCCGCGCAGCGCCAGCGCCGGTTTATCCAGTTCCTCGTCGCTGCGCACCGCGATCGTAAAAGCCCAGGTGGCGCCGGCGTCCACCGACTTGGCCAGCATGACCATGCGTTTATTGTTCTGCAGCCACGCCGCATACACGGTGCGGCGGTCGGCCGGGTCCACGGCAATCTGGGCGTCAAACTGGTCCGAACCCGATTCGAACATCACGCGCGGAGTCTGCCAGGTCCGGCCGTTGTCGTTGCTCGCCACCAGCAGCATGGTGGGAATGCGGCAGCCCTTGCAATCCGCCACCTCCCCGTAGTGCGGATAAAGAACGTAGATCTGGCCCGAACCATCGGCTGCTACGGATGGTTCCCACTGGTCTCCACTGGTCAAACCGACCCGCTTCTGCCGGGAAAACTGCGGCGGCAACGCCCAAGCCACGCTGGCCAGCGCAACCAGCAGGACCACGAGTTTCGGGAAGACTTTCGAGACGACGAGTTTGGAAGAAGCGGAGCGCATGTAAACTATCGAGCGTAAACCAAGCGGGAGGGGAGGAACTGAACCCTTGGTTATGAACTGTATCGCGAAGCCGGCCGAAAGGTCAACTGCGGCTGCCCTAGCGCGTCACCACGCGGTCGCGGCCAGGGCGGACAGCGGCCGTCACGACCCAGTGATCTTCACTCGTATTTCTTCCGGCAGGCGTTCGCGGATCTCCGGCGGCAGCCGGTCATGCACGCGCCGCGCCCCGAGCTTCGCCGCATCCACCACCGCCATGGGCGCGGGAGTCGCCACGGCCACGATCAACCAGATCAGCGCCGAGAGGGCAAAGCCGGCCAGCGCGCCCACCTCCAGCCAGAAAGCGTGGCGCAGTCCAAAATGCCGGATCACGGCAAACGCCAGGAGGAACACCACAGCCGATGCCGACGCGAGCACAATCAGCGAAATATCAATGATGCGGTGCAGTTTCTGGCGGCTGCGGCAATGTTCGCAATCCGCGAAGTGCGACTCGTAATCCCCGCGCATCTCCGGCGCCAGGCCGGAAATATCGTAGCGCCATCCCGCCAGGATTTTCCCTACGATCGGCTCCACGCACTCGCTCATAAAAGGCTATAGCCGGATGGATTCGAGAACTTCCGTCTGGGTTGCCAGCAGCACACGGTTGTGCCACAGCCCCTGACGTTCGCCGAGAGCGTGTTCTGCCGCGGCTCGCGCGATTTCGGGATGGTTATTCTGTTCAGATAAATGGGCCAGAATTAAGTATTCGGCTCCCCCATCATAGTCGCTGGAGAAAAATTCCGCGAGCGCCTCATTCGACAAATGCCCCACCCGGCTCATCACGCGCTGCTTCACCGACCACGGATACGGCCCCGAGCGCAGCATCTCGACATCGTGGTTCGATTCCATCACCAGCACGCGGCAGCCCCGCAGATGATCGCGCACGCTCGCCGGCATGTAGCCCAGGTCGGTGACAAACCCAATCTTGACGCCTTCCGCGCGAAACGTGAAGCCCACGGGATCGGCGGCGTCGTGCGGGATGGTGAAGGGCACGACCTCGATGTCGCCCACGCGAAAGCCGCGCCCGGCGGAGAAATGCTCCGATTTCGGCAGTTCCGGAATCGCGCCGTCACTGTCGCGCACCGCCCGGCTCCAGGCATGATGCGTCGGCGCGGTCAGGAAGACAGGCACGTTCAGTTTTGCCGCCAGCCGTTGCAGGCCGGCAACATGGTCGGAGTGCTCGTGCGTGATCAGGATCGCGGAAATTTCCTCGGGGCGCTCGCCGAGCGCCGACAGCCGCTTGAAAGTTTCGCGGCCCGACAGACCGGCATCCACCAGAATGCGCGTTGAACTCGTCGCCACCAGCGCGCAGTTTCCACGACTGCCGCTAGCGAGCACCGACACCGACACTCCCATAGGCGCTAGCTTACCCCGAGCGGCTGTGGAAACGGCAACAGTTTTTCAGCAGCCGGTACCTTTGGTGGGACTGCTTGGGTGGACGCTCCCATGAACGCCAGGCCTGGACAAAATCCGCCAGTCAGATTGTCGAGAAGGCCAATCGTGGTAAAGCTCTGCTGGGGACACCAGGCTAGCTGGTCACGGGCTGTTGGGCCGCGACCATTGGTTTCAGCTCCGGTTCCTCTGGAATGATGATCCATGCGAGCACGTACGCGACGACGCCCGGGAAGAACCCGCAGGCGAGCGTGATGAAGAACCAGAGGATGCGCACGAGCGAAGTGTCGAGATCGAGATACTGCGCTAGCCCGGCACAAACTCCCCCAATCTTTCTGTCGGCGCGTGAGCGCATCAGTTTCTTAGGTGTGGGCGGAATCCCCACCACGTTGCCGCAGTAAGGGCAAAAGCGGCCGTCCTCAGCGATGGTCTTGCCGCAAGCGTTGCAGTACATGGGCGTGTCTCCCTACTTAATAATACGGCGATCGCGGAGAAAAAGTTTCACGAATCAGCCCTTAGCTCTTGAGCTCGTGGCTTGCAGCTAAGACTAAGAGCTAATGGCTAATCACTGCATGTCCCGCTACTCCCGGTACGCTTCCCTGATTCTCTTCCGAGCCTTGTCCGCTGCGGCATTGCCCGAATCTACAGCCACGACCGCCTCGTACTTCTTCACCGCCAAGTCCCGCCTCTGAAGCTGGTCATACATCTCGCCGGCTCCCAGATTCGCTTTCTGGAGCAATTCCGGGTCGGCGCCCGTGATCTCACTCACCAACTCGTAAGCCGCAGCCGCAGCCTGATATTTTTTCTCGCTGCGCAGCAAGTCGCCCAGTCCGATCGCCGCGATTTCGTAATGCAAACTGCCGTATTTTCCCTCGCGTCCGCTCTGCCACACCCGGCGATACTGTTCCTCGGCCTCGCCATTCTTGCCGGACTCCCGCAGCAGGTTTCCCTCTTCGAGCGGCAGCAGATAGTTGCGCGGAAACCGCGGACCGAGCGCGCCCGTGATCTGCAAAGCCTCGCCATAGCGGTGTTCGCGGCGCAGGAACACCATGAGAACAATGCCAGCGTCCACGCTGGTTTCGCCGTTGGCCTGATAGGCATCGTTCAGGTAGCGAAGTCCCTTTTCTTTATCGCCGCTCAAGCCGACGAGCGCGACGGCGATCTTCACCGCCAACGGCAAGTTTCCCATCACATAGTTGTGCGCGCCCACCACCAGCTTGGCGTCGGTGTACTGCGGAGCCAACTCGAGAACCCGCTCGTGATCGCGGCGCGCTCCCACGGCATTGCGCAGAGCGGAAAACCAGGCGCGCTCGATCAGCGCCGTGTAAAGCGCGAACTGTCCGCGGGTAACGCCGCGGGCATAGAGCATATCCACGTTGTTCGGATTGCGCGCCAGTTCGGCGTTTTCCAGTTTCTCGGCTTCGGCGACCAGTTGCTTGATGCGCTCCTTCTGCGCCGGATCGGCGGGACGGTGCGCTTTCCCGATGAAATTGTCGTTCGAGTAATCCCCACTATTCATCGCGCCCATGCGATACAGTTCGCGCACCTGAATCGCGGAGAGCAGGTGATTCACGGCAAACGGATCGTTCGGATGACGCGCCAGTATCCTCTCGAAGTCCTGAATCGCCGCATCGTGATCGAGGTTGTAGTAGTGCTCGAAAGCGGCCTGGTTCAGCGGGTCGGAGGGACGGAGAGCGGTCGACGCCGAGGAGTCCGCTGCCAGACAAACCTGGGCAAGAGCCAGCAGGATGAAGGCAGTCACAGCAGGGCGATGCCAGGAGAAGAAGAAGACCACGCTTATTTAGTTTAACAGTTCTCCGTTCCCGGTTCTCAGTTCCCAGTGGAGAACCGATTCGTTCCTGACTGAGAATTGAGAACCGGGAACTGAGGTCTCCTGCTGATGGCTGATCGCTACCAGGAACCAAACTGGGCACGTCCGCAGCCCAGCCAAGTTGTGCAATATATGAAATTCAGGGTTGGAATAGCGTAATTCTTGCCCTGCGAACTGGCCGCCCTCCCCCTTGGCCCGCTGGTAAATGCCGTCTTTGCAATAGCTTGCTTTGGTAATTCGCTTGCGACCCGAAAGCATCGGAAGAAGAGTTCCTTATGGCAGAAGCAGCCGATCAGACTCGGCAGGAATTTTGGCGGCCACCCATGCTCGCGTCCCAGGCTCTCGCCAACCCGGAACGAAGCGCAACCTGCCGCTGCGGAACCGAGTTCATTGTCAGCTCACTCTACTGCCATGCTTGTGGCGCCAGCCGTCCCGATCTGGGGGCTAGTGCTGCGCGCACGCTGGAAATCCCTGGCCGTGCTGAACTAGCCTCGCTCGGGGAGCGGCTCGGGCTCACGACGCCCGCCGTCATCGCTTTTCTGGTTGGAGTACTCTGCGTCGTGGGAGCTCTGGCGGCGAGCGTGTTCTTCAGCGCCCGCACCGTACTTGACTGGCAGGCTATCCAACTGTGGCGGATCGAGTGGCTGCTGGCGGCGGTCGCTGCTTTTGTCGCCGGGTGTTTGCTGAAGGAGTAGCGGCCGGCTTCAGTTCCCAACTTCTAGCTTTTCGCTCTTCGCTGTTCGCTTCAGCAGCCGCGTTCCCAACTTCCCCGTTCGTCCAGGACATCTCTTCGGGAGGTCAGCTTCGCGAATGGACGTGCTCTGTTTCCGAGATGATCGCGCTGGGCCGCCGTTGCTGGCCCATGCGGTAGAGGTGATGCAACGGCCCCGCTCCCTTGCCCAGCGAATAGGCATTCGCAATCGCGGCCGAGACATACGCTTTGGAGAGAAGAACCGCCTCGGGCAGTCCGCGCCCATGCGCCAGATGGCAGGCCAGCGCGGTCGAGAACGCGCATCCGGTGCCATGCGTCGCATTCGAGCGCTGACGGTCCGCCTTGAAGACTTCCCTTTCGATGCCTCTCGCCGTCGTAAAGCTGAGGAGATCCATCGCCTTCTCCAGATGGCCTCCGGTGACGACCACATTCGCCGCTCCAAGAGAGTGCAGACGATCCGCCGCCTCGCGCATCTGATCGAGATTCGTGACTGCGATCCCGGTCAAAACGCTGGCTTCGTCAAGGTTCGGCGTCACCAACTCCGCCAGCGGAAGCAGCCTCTCGATCAACAGCCGGGTGCCCGCCGCATCCAATAAACCCGCTCCCGAACTCGACTTCAGAATCGGGTCCAGCACGACATGAGGCAGCCGCGCACGACTCGAAGAATCGCCCAGAAAATCCGCAACCACCGCGGCCACTTGTTCGTTTCCCAGCATACCGATGTGGACGGCCTCCACTGCCAGGTCTGAAACCAGTTCCTGCAAGGTCTGAGCAACGATCTTTGGATCCACGCCCTCGACCCGGCGCACTCCCTGCGTCGACTGCACCGTTAAGGCGGTAATGCAGGAAACGCCGTAGCATTCATGCGCCGCGATCGTCTTGATATCGGCGGTAATCCCAGCGCCCGAGGAGGGATCGAATCCGGCAATCGTCAACACCACGGGTGGGATCACAGCCATGCTGTCACTCTAAACCGAAAGTTCAAACAGGGGAACATTACTTCCAGCAGTCCACAGCACTTCTGGCGGTGCGTGGCCCAAGTGAGATTCGTATCGGCGTATGCCTTCAGGCATGCCGCAAGTGCAATCCCAGACGCCGAGAGCGCGGAGAGAACAGAGGAAGAAAAGATCGTCGATGGATGCAAGCAGAGCTGTCGAAACCATCGTCCCCACCGCACGGCGGCAATTCGTGTAAGATTCTAGTGGCGAGTACAGTGCACCGCTTCTGCGCGGGTTGATGCAGCCGGACCGATTCGAGATAGTCCGGCGTTCGTTATCATCATCATCCAACGACGATACTCCCCAATTACCAGGTAGAACCGCGGCTCTTGGGCCGGCGGCACATTCCTGTCAGGAGAGACTGAATGGCAAAGATTGCAAAGACAGCCGACCGGAAAAAGATCATGGATACCACGAAATCGACCGCATGTCCCAAGTGCGGCAAGGAAACCCGCATCGTCAAGCGCGTGAAAGATCGCGAGCGGGGCGTGCCCGGCGGAATCTATATTTCGTGCTCGGCCTGCGAGTTTTTTGAGAAACTGTAAAAACCAGGGCCCAGGTGTTGGCTCTCAGGCATAAGGACAAGCAAAAAGAACCCGAAAGCCGACCATAAGCGGAGCCAAATTGTGTAGTGTGTTGGCTCCCGCCATCGTCAGGGGAGGAGACACATGACGCGAAATAGTCGAGAAGTCGTAATGTCCTATATCGGAGCCATGGACAAGCGCGACTACGCTGCCGCAAGGAATTGCCTGGAGGACAGCGTGTTCATTAAGGGACCCGCGGGTGAGGCCTTCCGCAGCCCCGACGAGTTCCTCAAAATGATGGAGAAGCAGCACGGCAACTACGACATCAAGAAAGTCTTTGTCGACGGCGACGACGTGTGCCTGCTCTACAACTTCGTCACGGAAAAGGTGACTGCCTTTTTCTGCTCCTGGTATCAGGTGAAAGACGGCAAGATCGCCTCCATCCAGACTATTTTTGATCCCCGCGCCTTCGCTGGCACTTAGCACCGGCTGCCGAGCCCCGAAATGGCTTAGTTTGCGAAATTGGTCGGCAGTGGTCTGCCCGACGGGTGCCCTGCAACCCGCCCCCCACGCCCTCCCCTACCCAATCTGTCCCAGAATCGCTCGCGCTTCCGCCGCCGGGTCCGCGGCTTCTATGATCGGGCGCCCGACGACGATGTGCGAGGCTCCGGCGGCAATCGCTTCGGCCGGAGTGACGACGCGCGCCTGGTCGTGGGGTCCGCTGCCGGCAGGGCGCACTCCGGGAGTCACAATGGCGAAATCGCGTCCAAACTCCTGGCGCAGAGAGGCGGCTTCCAGCGCCGAAGCGACCACGCCCTTGCATCCATTCGAAAGAGCCAGGGCGGCCAGCCTCAGCACTTGATCCAGCACTCCACCGCGCAGGCCAATCTTGCCCAGTTCGACCTCGTCCAGGCTGGTGAGCACCGTGACCGCCAGGACGAGCAAGTCGGGCTTGGCAGCTTGCGCGGCTTCGACCGCGGCTCGCAACATCTTGCCGCCTCCGGAGGCGTGCACGGTCAGCATGCTCACGCCGAGCTGGGCCGCCTCGCGGACGGCTGCTCCTACCGTGTTTGGGATGTCGTGATACTTGAGGTCGAGAAAGACGCGGCGTCCCGAACCCACCAGTTCGCGGACGAGCGGCGGACCTTCGGCAGTGAAAAGCTGCATGCCCACTTTGTAGGTGAGGGCAGAGTCGCCGACAGCCGCCACGATCTTCCGGGCGGCCGCGGCCGTGGATACATCCAAGGCAACGATGAGTCGCTGGCGCGGGTCCATCCTTTTCGAACCTTCGTTTTCGACTATCGTTGCCGAGTGTATCGGGTTTAGTTGAGCTTGGCTAGGGGTTGCAGTAGCGCCAGGTCCGTGTCCGTGGGCTGGTAGAGGTCCACGCGAACCTTCTGCAAACCGCGCTCTTTGAAGCCCAGCGCGCGCGCGGCGTTGTAGGAAACGTCGATGATCCGGCCGTCCACTACTGGACCCCGGTCATTGATGCGCACCACGACGGCCTTGCCGTTCCTCAGGTTGGTGACCTTGACGAACGTGCCCAGCGGAAGGCTGGGGTGAGCGGCCGTGAAATCGCGCATGTCGAAGGGTTCTCCGCTGGCTGTCTGTTTGCCCTGAAAGAACTCTCCGTACCAGGACGCGGTCCCTACTTGATACGCCTTCGACTTCGGGCTGTTGGTCTTCCCTGTCTTGTGCCCTCTGGTCGCAATGGCCAGTGGCTGTGTGACCTTGGCGGCTTCCAGGCTGCTTGGCCCGGATGCGGCTCCGGCCCCCAGACTGGCGACTGATAAAAGCACCGCCAGACCTTCGGCTAAACGTCGTCGCATTCAGTTACCTCTCATCGTGAAAGTCGAACTTTAGGTCGTATGCTCCTTTGATCAGACGATGTTGAGATGCTACCGGGGCCGAAGGCCGCTGTCAACCCAGAACGGCGGGCGATGGGAAGCTCCCTGGGCTTCGACCCCCACCCCCCTTATGCCGGTATATTATAATCATTGACTTAGCGCCTTTTCCTCGCCAAAGTATTCATTTCAGACGGCTTATATGCAAAGTCTTCAAGAATAAAGACTTAGCACAAAAACCGCGCCTAAAATGTCTTTGGGGCAGCTTCGATGGCCGTCTTGATGGATGGACGGGCCTCGAAATTGCCCCAATCAGAATTCCATTATCGAGCGATTCGGGTTGGAAGTCAATGATTTCGATGAAAGGTCGGCTGCCGGTAGTAGGCCAGCACCGACTTGCTCAACTGGTTGCCGGCAGGTGGCTTCTAGAGTAGTATGATCCGTGATCGCAGAAAGATCTCTGGATCTCCCACGCACCTCAGCGGTTGCCGTCCCCTCAGACTGAGTCGGCCGCTTTTCCATCCTAGCCTCGAAGAAATGGATCAATCAGGAGAATCTTAATAAAAAAACTACTGCTGGTCGCTCTTGTGGCGCTGCTACTCATGGCGTCGTCGATGCCACTTTTTGCACAATACAGTTGGAAGCAAACGTTTGGCCTTGCCGACAACAGTCCCAGTTGCAACGGCAGCTTTAGTTGTCTTGTCTCGATCGGAGCGAACATGCAAGGGGCGCGGGCTGCGTCCGATGGCACGGTCTACGGTCTGGCTGGTGCCTGGGAGACATGGACTCAGGCGGCAGGCTGGGTCGAACTGCCTACGGCTCTACAGACCGCTGGCGGCCAGCAGATTACCAATCTTTCGGTGGGCAGCGCTTCTCAAGTTCTAGCCGAAACCAGCGCCCCTAGCGACATCTACATTTTAGAGGCAGGCGCATGGTCGCTCTTATCCGCCAACACGCCCTGTTCCATAGCCGAAATCGGTCCCGATGGCTCCATTTGGTGCATCGACTCATCACAGAACATTTGGCAATGGCAAAGCGGAGCCTGGGTGCAAATGCCGGGAACGGCGCAGAGCATCGCAGTGGCGAGCGCGATGGGCGTTTGGATCGTGACTCCTTCCGGCCTTTTGGCCGATTGGAACGGTACCGGATGGACCACGGTAGCGACGCCGGGGCTCACTTTCAACTCCGGGACCGGAATCATCGCGCATCTTCTTACAGCGGTCGGCGTGAACTTTTTAGGCGCCATCGACTCGTCCCGGGGCATTCACGTTTCTTTGAATGCTGGGGGAACTTGGTCAACCATCGCGGGCAGCGCGGTCTTTATCACCGGAGGGGGAGCGTTCACCTTTGTGGGAACCCCTGGTGGTTACGAGCCTCTTTATGTAGGGAAGGTCGGCACGACTATTTATCACCTCAATCTAGTGGTGCCGACGGTCACAGTGACCGCCTGGGGAAGTTGGAACTGCGGGCCGCAGGGATGCCCCCAAAATTCCTACCACACCATCTTGGGTCAGGCTTCGATCGGGAACAACGTAACCTCGACCGATGTCGGGGGCGCGCCCACAGACTATATCGCCACCAGTCCAGCCGTGGCGATCGGAGCTCAATGCGACCTCATCGTAAATCCCGACGATTTCACGAACTGCAACAACGGCTACTCCGGGTGGGCAAATTGCAGCATGATGGGACGGCTCCAAACCGTCGTCGGCGAGAGCCTGGCGCTCAAATGGGGAGGAATAGCTTCCACGGGAGCAATTTGGAACGGAGGCTGGGCGCCCGGCATCAGCAGCGTGATTTGCTATACCAACAACTATTGCACTGCGACCACCACCCCGCCGCTTTGCGCTGCCGAGAACGTGCAAATTTACAATGTCAAAACGGGAAGTGTTTGCAAGACGGACGGTGTCTGGCTGGAAGAACTGCCCTTCATCACCGTGCCCGGCGTTGGCACTGTATGCCTGCCGGGCCCTAACAATCAGGCGATCCCGCTCGGACCGGGCGCTTCGCCAGTCCCCTGCACTACCGCCAATTCCCCCTAGCCAATCCTAACCGCAATTCCCATCGGGATCACGGAGCCATCCTCCGTGGTCCTCGGCCGGGCAATCAGGAGAGCAGTGAAATCGTTTTTTGGGGGGTCGCTAGGGCTAGGCTCGCCTTCCGCGAAAATGAGATCGCAGCCGGAACATAACATCGTGACCACGGAAACCAGGGGAGGCGCGGGTACCGTCGCCAGTTGACTACCGCACTGTGGGCAAAAGCTTAACTTAAACTCAATCATGCTCTCTCCCTTTCTTCTTCGGGCGTCCGCCTGAGCGCCCCCATTTAGGGAGTTGCTCGTGGCTATGCGTTCGCGCTGTCGCCCTGCCACCCCTGGCCGCAATACAACGCGGGCAGATCAATGTCGTCATTGGGTGGATAGGGCAATATACCTCGCTTTTTGGCGGGCGCGCCATCCCATATTTGTACCAGAAAGGGGCGTCCAGCCCTCCGAATATCAGGCGCACGTGGGGCTCTTTTTCTTCGATCTGGTACTTGCCATTCTTGAGACCTGAGCATGTAAGTATTCGGAGATTTGTGAGCCCTCGCTTCGTTTAGTTTTCGGTGGCCAGTTCCTGGGGAAGCTCCCACGTGAGGCGCGCTTCCAGAGGAACCGCAGCCGCATTGCGTCAACCCATTTTTTCCGGAGGGGGAGGTGGCCAGATAGAACGAGTCGGCCAAACTTGAGCAGGGATAATTGTTCCCCCGTGCGGGGAGGGTGTCAAGGAGTTATCCACCTACGATTTTTGTCTTTCCCTTTTCTCCGCGCTCTCGGCGTCTCGGATCGAAAGCCGGCACAGCATCATCCCAGCCGCAGAGGCGATTGCCAGGGACCGCGCTGCTTTTCGAGTCTTGCGGCCATCGCCAGCACGACCTCTTCCTGCCATGGCCGTCCGACGATCTGCACGCCGATCGGCAGGCCCTGTTCCGAATAGCCCATCGGAACCACGGCGGCGGGAAAGCCCAACAGGTTAAACCACTCGCAATAACTCCAGGCGTCGAGATACTTCACCGTCTTCGCTTCCACCTGCCACTCCCGTTCGCCATGACGAAAGGCGGGGATGGCAGCGGTTGGGCAAATCAGCACGGGATATTTCCGCATCTGGAGGAGAATTTTTTCGCGCACCTCATCGCGTCCCAGCCAGGCGGCCAGCAGCGATTCGCCAGTGTGCGCGGGCTCGGCGTTGGTCCAGGCCAGAAACTCGCGCAGAATCGGGCTCAGTTCAGATTCGTGGCCACGCAACATGGGTCCGAGAATCATCCCTCCGGCCGTACCAAAGAATTCCCACCACAACTGACGCGCTTCTTCGAGACCCTCGGGACGAAATGGCTCGACCCGAAATCCGCAGCTCGAGAAAATAGACGCTGCCCGACTCACCGCCGCCCTGGTTTCTTCCGTGACTGGAGTTCGCCCATCGTCTTCGAAGAAACCGATGTTGATGCCCCGCAGTGCCGCGTCATCAATCTCACGCACCTCGACCGGCGCGGCGCAAGGATCGCCGTCGTCCGCACCCGCCATCACTTCGAACAGAATCCGCACATCTTCGATGGTGCGCGCCATCGGCCCGACCACTCCAATCAGGGCAAAGGGGCCGGCAGATTTCGGAAAGTGGCCGGTCGAAGGAATGCGTCCGGGAGTGGGCTTCAATCCGCAGATGCCGCAGAAGTGCGCCGGGACGCGAATCGAACCGCCGCCGTCGCTGCCCACGCCGCCGGCGGAAAGTCCCGCGGCGATGGCGGCAGCCTCTCCGCCACTGGATCCGCCCGCGGTGCGGGTCAGGTCCCAGGGATTGTTGGTGCGGCCATAAAGAAGGTTGTCGGTTTCCCAGGCCATGAGCAGTTCGGGCGTGTTCGTGACGCCGAGGATCACGGCTCCGGCCTCGCGCAGGCGCGTCACCAGCGGCGCATCCGCAGCGGCGATGTGTCCGGCGCGCAAACGCGTGCCCGCTTCACAAAGATGTCCGGCAACATCAATCGCAGACTTGATGGAAACCGGCACACCATGCAGCGGCCCGAGCTCGTCTTTATCTTTATCCCTGCGCAGGATTGCCTTCTCCGCGTCACGTGCCTGGGCAAGCACAGCTTCCGGCTGGCAATCGACGAACGCGTTCAGCTTGGGATTCAGGCGCTCGATGCGGTCGAGGTGAGCGCGCGCCACCTCTACCGGCGAAACCGCTTTGCGGCGGATCTGCGCCGCGATTTCCCGCGCGGAAAGAAGAGTGCTTGAAGTCATGCAGTGTGAGAACGCCGCAACTCAGGATATCAGCGAAGGGCAGACGCGACTTCCGAAATAATCCTGGCCGGGACTGGCAAGAACGACTGGGCGGTAGATAAACTTCCTTAGAAGAATTCTTCATTTGTAGGAATTCGCATATATGAAACGTATCCATAAGGTTGCCATCCTGGGCGCGGGCACGATGGGCGCCCGTATCGCGGCACATTTCGCCAACGCAGGAGTGCCTTCGTTGCTGCTGGACATCGTTCCCCCCGATGCGGAGGGTACCGCGCGCAATAAAATTGCGGCGGCCGGACTTGATGGGGCAAGAAAGTCAAAGCCCGCGGCGTTTTTCGAAGTGTCGCTTTCGCGGCTCGTAACCGTGGGAAATTTCGACGACGACCTGAAGCGGTTGGCCGAGGTGGATTGGATCATCGAGGCGATCGTCGAGAACCTCGAAATCAAGCGGGCGCTGCTCAGGAAGGTTGAAGCGATCCGCAAGCCGGGCACGATCGTCACCACCAACACCAGCGGGCTTCCGGTGGCGAAGATCGCCGAGGGTTTTTCTGAAGACTTCCGGCGCTCGTGGTTCGGGACGCACTTTTTTAATCCTCCGCGCTATATGCGGCTGTTAGAACTGATCCCAACGCCAGAAGCGGATCGCGCGCTGATCGAAGCCGTCACTCACTTTTGCGACGCGCAGCTAGGCAAGGGGGTCGTGCTGGCGAAAGATACTCCCAACTTCATCGCCAATCGCATCGGCACATTTTCCGTGCTCAACGTGATGCGGCTCATGCAGGAAATGGACTTGAGCATCGAAGAGATCGACGCGCTCACCGGCGAAACCGTGGGCTGGCCGCGCTCGGCCACGTTCCGGACGATCGATCTGGTGGGGCTCGACATCCTCGGGCACGTGGTCACGAACATGACCGAGAATGTGCGCGACGAGCGCAGCGAATTGCAGATTCCCGCTTTCTTTCGCCAGATGCTGGAACGCAAGTGGCTGGGCGACAAGACCCAGGGCGGCTTCTACAAGAAGAATGTGGGGCGGGCGCCCTCGCCCGCCGAACCCGGCAAAGAAGATGAGCGGCTGGCCCTCGACTGGAAGACGCTGGAATATCATCCGCGGCAGAGGCCGAAAATCGCGGCGCTCGATATGGCGAAAAACGTGGAAGAGACGGGAGCGCGAATTCGAATGTTGCTCGGCCTGAATAGCGATGGCGGCGGCGCGGCGCAGAAGGCCGACAAGGCAGGCGCTTTCCTGTGGGCGGCGCTCTCGGACCTGTGGACGTATTCCGCCAATCGCGTTCCCGAGATTTCCGACTCGGTGGTCGAGATCGATCGCGCCATGCGCCTTGGCTTCAACTGGGAACTCGGCCCCTTCGAACTCTGGGACGCGGCGGGCGTGGAAGCAACTGTTGCTCGCATGAAGAAAGAGGGGCGTCCGGTCGCGGCCAATGTAGAAAAACTGCTCGCCTCCGGAAAAAAATCCTGGTACGCGGATGATCCGAAGACGGCATCAGGCCGCGATTATTGGGATCTGGCAACTGGCAACTGGCAACCGGTAACTGTTCCTGCGGGAGTCTGGTCGGTTGAAGTCGCGAAGAAGTCCAACGGCGTGGTCAAGAAAAATCCCGGCGCCTCGCTGGTTGACCTGGGCGACGGCGTGGGCTGCATCCAGTTTCACTCCAAGATGAACGCCCTCGGCGCCGACATCATTTCGCTGGTCAGCCAAACGCTGAAGCCGGGCGGACCGGGCGATGGCTTCGACGCCTTCGTCATCGCCAACGACGCGCAGAATTTCTCCGTCGGCGCGAACCTGCTGCTGCTGCTCATGTCAATCCAGGAGGAAGAGTGGGACGACGTTGACCTCGCCATCCGTCAGTTTCAGGGTATGACGCAGGCCATCAAATTTTCACCCAAGCCGGTGGTGATCGCGCCCTTCGGACTCACGCTCGGCGGCGGTTGCGAAATCTCGCTGCACGCGGCCGCTCGCCAACCGCACGCCGAGCTCTACATGGGGCTGGTCGAGGTCGGGGTCGGTCTGCTCCCCGGCGGCGGCGGTTGCAAGGAAATGCTTCTGCGCGCGGTGGACAGCGCGGCGTCCATTCGTCCCGATCTTCCTTCCAACGCTCGCGGCGATTCGGTGGAATTGCTCGAGGCGATGAAGAAAATTTTCGGAACCATCGCCACCGCCAAAGTCTCAACCTCAGCGGAAGAAGCCCGCGGACTCGATTTCCTATCGAGTTCCGATCGCATCACCATGAACCGCGAGCGCGTTCTCTCCAATGCCAAAGCGCGCGCGCTGGAGTTGGTATGCGCGGGTTATGAGCCGCCGGTGATGCGCACGGACATTCCCGCTCCCGGCGAGAACATTTTCGCCGCTCTAAAAATGGGCGCCTACATGATGCGGCAGGGCGAGTACATCAGCGATCACGAGCAGAAGTTAGGCACAAAGATCGCCGAAGTCCTCTGCGGCGGAAATATCACGCCTGGCACGCCCGTGAGCGAACAATATCTGCTCGACCTGGAGCGCGAGGCGTTTAAGTCCCTGTGCGGCGAAAAGAAGACGCAGGAGAGAATTCAGTTCACGCTGAAGACGGGTAAGACGCTGAGAAATTAGTTCGTCTGGGGACGGGGCTTTGCCCCGTCCAGCCGAGCGCAGCTCGCAGCCTGCTTGAGGCCACCGCGATTCTCGACTCGTTGTAAGGACCATAGCCTTTCGCGGGAACCCTAATTTACTTTGAGAGCGCCCGGTCCAAAGAGAACGCGCCGGCCCCGCGCAACAACAGCGCCGCGGCCATGGCGAGCGCCAATAAATGAAATTCGAATCCCTCGCCCTTCTGGGTGCCCATCCAGTTCATGAAGAAGCCGTTCTGCAGGTGAACTATGAAGATCGCTCCGATCATCAGGCCAACGATGCCGAGAGAGGCGATGCGAGTCAGCAATCCGACAATCAGGCCCAGTCCGCCGAAGAACTCGGTGCAGATGATTAGAAATGCGACGGCAGCGGGCATTCCCACGTGGGTAAAGAATCCCATGGTGCCGTGAAAACCAAAGCCTCCAAACCAGCCCAACATTTTTTGCGCCCCATGCGCGAAGAACACCATTCCCAAAACCAGCCGCAACATCGTAAAGCTCACGTCGTTGCTTGTACCCATCAGCCGCTTCAGCATTGCTTCCTCCTGGCGGGATCTGTCGTCCCGCGATTATTGTTATAACGACATTTTGGTTCGATTCCGCCCCCCGCCAGGATTTATTTCGCCGGAATCGCGCAACTCACCAGCCGGCCTTCCCGGGAAAATAATCCGCGTCCCGCAAGCGGGGTATAATTTTAAAACTAGACCTCGTGAAGGGATGGTACAACAAAAATGTCCGCAGGCAATGGTATAAACGGCGATGGTTTGGATGCGGTTCTCAAGCCGCGGGCAGAGTGGCTGGCAAAGCGGAAGGCTGAGAACACAGACGGCAACTTCTCCGAGATGCATTACGCGCGCCAGGGTGCGATTACCGAGGAGATGGAATACATCGCTTACCGCGAGAAGATCGCGCCGGAACTGGTGCGCGATGAAGTCGCTCGCGGCCGTATGATCGTCCCGGCGAACATCAATCATCCCGAACTGGAGCCGATGGCGATTGGCGTGGCGTCGTTGTGCAAGATCAACGCCAACATCGGGAATTCGGCCGTCACGTCGAATGTTGAAGAAGAGCTGAAAAAGCTGCACACCGCGGTTCACTATGGCGCCGACACGGTGATGGACCTCTCGACCGGCGGCGATATTCACCAGATTCGCGAAGCCATCGTGAGGCACTCGCCCGTCCCCATCGGAACCGTGCCGATTTATGAAGCGATCTCGCGCGTCAAGCGCGTCGAAGATCTCACCGCGAGCGTGATGCTCGAGGTGATCGAAGAGCAGGCGCAGCAGGGTGTGGATTACATGACCATTCACGCCGGCCTGCTTATTCAATATGTGCCCATGGTTTCGAAGCGCATCACCGGAATCGTGAGCCGCGGCGGCGCGATGCTGGCGCAGTGGATGACTCACCATCACAAGCAGAACTTCCTCTACGAATGCTTCGAAGACATCTGCAAGATTTTCGCCAAGTACGACGTGAGCTTCTCGCTCGGAGACGGCCTGCGTCCCGGCTGCCTGGCGGACGCGAGCGACGAAGCGCAGTTCGCCGAACTCAAGACCCTGGGCGAACTAACTCGGACCGCCTGGAAGCATGACGTGCAGGTCATGATCGAAGGCCCGGGCCACATCCCGATGCACAAGATCAAGGAGCAAGTCGATCTCGAAAACGAGTGGTGCGACGAGGCTCCGTTCTACACGCTGGGGCCGCTGGTCACCGACATTGCTCCGGGCTACGACCACATCACGTCCGCCATAGGAGCGGCGATGATCGGCTGGTATGGCGCTTCGATGCTCTGCTACGTCACGCCGAAAGAACATCTCGGCCTGCCCAATGAAAAAGATGTGAAAGACGGAATCATCGCCTACAAGATCGCCGCCCACGCCGCCGACATAGCCCGCCAGCGTCCCGGAGCGCGCGACCGCGACGATGCCCTGAGTTATGCCCGCTATAAGTTCGATTGGGAAAAGCAGTTTGAACTGTCGCTCGATCCCGAGACGGCGCGCTCCATGCACGACGAAACTCTGCCGCAGGAGCAATATAAGTCAGCGGCCTTCTGCTCCATGTGCGGCCCGAAGTTCTGTTCGATGAATTACTCCAGCAAAGTGGACGAGTACAACAAGCAGGTGCATGGACTGGAGAAGAAGGACTACTCGGGGTTGGTGGAGAAGCTGGTTACGATCAAGTGAAAGGCGCGAATCAAGATGCCCACATATGGAGAACTACTAGAAGAATTTGAAGCATACGGCCGCTCCGCGGATGGGGCAACGTCTGTCATTCTTATGCAGCGCATCGCCGAGCGCCTTCATGAAGAAAAGGCCCGCTACAACTGGGTTGGCTTTTATTTGATGGAGGTCCCCACTTACAAGACTCTGGTGCTGGGACCCTACGCCGGGAGCTTTATGCCCATCCAGCGTATCCCGCTCGACAAAGGATTGTGCGGAGCTGCGGCTACTTTCGGGGAGACCGTGGTAGTCAACAATGTTGGGGCCGATCCTCGCTACATTGGGTCGGATATGGTGAAATCCAATATTGTAGTGCCGATCTCCGTGAAAAAACGGGTGGTGGCAGAGCTGTGTATCGAGAGCTACTTTGCGGAGACCTTCACTGCACCCGAGCAGAAGTTGATCGAGTCCTGCGCCGCACTGGTCGGCGGGTACATGGAAAGAGAGGCCCTCGCAGCAACGGGAAACCGACTTAATCAGAGTTTTTCCAATTCGAGTTCGAGGCGTGCTTGACGGCGGAGTCCTGCTTTGCCGCTTTTGGAGCTGGCTTGCCGTTGAGATAGGTAACCTTATTATTCGCGATCACACCGCCGTGCTTGCGCGAACTCGGATGCCGGCCGGCAAAATGATTCGCCGGTTTGGCTTTCGGCGCAGGCCTGTAGCGCTCGTCCAGATAGGTGACGGTGTCGCGCGCGACCAAGTCGTCACCGTGCCGGCGTGAGATTCCGGGCGCGGGGCTGGAAGCCGAAGCTCTGGCAGTCGCAGCTTCGGCGGTGGCAGCTTCGACCTTCGCGATTCGCGATTCCTTCGGCGCGTGGCCGGAATTCGCTTCCGATTTCATGGCTGGCGGCGACACTGCCATGGCCGAGATTTGTCCCAGATTTTTTCCCGGCTCTTTGTCGGGACCGGCGGCGCTCAACCAGTTCACATCCGTTGACGACGCCGCAACTTTCTCCGCTGGCGCTGCTCCGGAACTCTGCGCGGAAGACGCGCCCATCCGGCGCATGCCAAGCCCGAGAAGCACGGCCAGCAGCACGACACTGGCAGAGGTTAGAGCAGCGCGCCAGCGCCATGCCGCGGAGCGATCGCGCCGTTGCGGCTCCCGCGCCGGCCCGACCATTGTTGGCTGGGCAATCGTTGGCTGGGCAATCGTTGGCTGGGCTAGCGGCGGGACAATCGCTGAGGCCTCTACCGCAGCCGGGCCCGGAGGTTCCGGCGGCAGCGATGGCAACTGCTCCGGCGGCGAGATCGGACGCGCGCCTTCTTCGATGTCGAGTTGGGGATCGAGTTCGGAATCGAGCAGAATTTCGGCTGCCGGGGAAACGGCTTCGGGCGCCAGTTGCGGAGCTTCCGCGGGCAGCTCCAAATCTTCGATGCTCGGTTCGGCGTTGAAACTGACTGGCGGTTCTGGAAAGTGAACGGCTTGTCCAAGTTCCGACGGATGCCGCGGCCTGCGAATGAAGTCCACCATCGGCGCTTTCAAATGATGCAAGAATTCAAGCGAAGCCGAACGCTTGCCATTGTGTGCCTCCACGCTCGCGATCAATTGATCCCCGGGACCGGCATCGACGCGCAATTCCAGATCGGCAATATTGTCGGGGATGGAGTCGGGAGAAACAATTTCGACGGCGTAACCGCGGGCAAGCAGATCCAGCGCCAGCTCTCGCGAGCACGGATGAGAGCGCGTAATGATCCTTGCCAATGCCATAGCTGGTATCGCCCTCGGCGTCTACCTTGACGCGCTTGGAGGCGGAGCCCTCTAGCCAGCGTTACCGGTATTGCTCCAGAACCAGAACGGCTCGGTTCAAGGCCGCCGCCAGCGCTGCGATTTGTTGTTCGGTGCGGCGAAGATCACCCCGATCGATCGCCTCGTTCACCCCAGGAATAACGACGGCTGCATATCCTGTGTACTGTCCCGGAGCATAAATGGCATGGTGAAACCACGGACGGTTCGGTAACCCCTCTGGAATCAACAGCGCCCGCTCTGCTTCCCGTAGTTTAACATTCATGCGATCCGGCGCTGCGGGAATTTTGCGTTGCTTCTGGAGCATTTTTGCGCCCGCTTCCTGCAGGTGACGCGCACCTTCGATCGCCGGCGAAAAATCTGGCGCCTTGTCGCCGAAGCGATCTCTACTTTTGTTCTTGGCAGCATCGAGATAGACCAGAATTTCCTTTCCGTAGGTTTCGTAATCGTAGGGAAGGACGTCGGCGCTTGACATGCGCAGGACTTCCAAACCGTAAATGCGGGCCATCTCCTGCTCGTAGCGGAAGTCGGGATCGCCGAATTTCTTGAACCAGGCGAAGTTATCGAATACGGAGTGATACACGCCATAATCGCCGCTCGAACTAATGTCGGTGGAAGGCACACCGAGATGCTGCAGAAACACCGTGTAGTCGGAACCGCTGCCGAGATCGCCCACTGGCACGTCGTTGCGCATTGCGGCCGGCGGCGGGCGGAAGGTGCTGGTTTCCTGCGGCCGATTGTTCTCCGGACTCGGCTGGCTCGCTTTTTTCCATGTGTCGTAAACGGTTCCGCCTTGCGGAGAAGGCACGGCCTTCGCGATCTCGCGAATAAATTCTTTCAGCGTGGGCACGCCCGAGGCTCCGAATTTCTTGCCGGATACGGCCACGTCCATGTTGAAATAAGCGGCAGCGTTCGCGAGTTCCTGCGCATGATCTTCGCCCCACTCGGTGGAACCGATCAGTCCTTCTTCTTCCGCGTCCCAGCTTCCGACGACGATCGTGCGCCTGGGCTTCCAACCCGACTTCAGAAGGTCACCCAAGCCGTGCACTGCCTCCAGCATCGCCGCCGTACCGCTGTTGGGATCGACCGCACCATAGACCCAGGCATCGCGATGATTGCCCGCCACTACCCACTCGTCGGGCGAAGACGTTCCGCGAACTTTGCCAATGACATCCCAAATGGTGCGGAACTGGTAGTCCTGCTTGAGGTGCATCTTCACTTTCGCGGGGCCGGGACCGACGTGATAAGTGAACGGCAGCGCTCCCTGCCATTCGCGCGGCGAGGGCGGGCCGGCGAGGTGTTCGAGAATCGGCGCGGCATCGGCGTAAGAAAGTGGAGTCACGGGAATCTTCGGCAACTGCGCGGAGTCGGCGGGAGAAATGCGCCTGGCATCGGGCAGAGTGGGAGTGGAAGCCACTCCCGGTGTGGTTGGGTCTCCGGGAAACTGGAACATGAATCCGACCGATCCGCGCTGGACGCCGCTCGCCGGGCGCCACGGCCCTTTCGGATAGGCGTCGCCGCGATAGTAGCCATCGTCTTTCGGGTCGGAATAAATAATGACCGCCGCGGCGCCGCGTTCCTGCGCCACGAAGGCTTTCACGCCGCGGAAATTATCACCGTAGCGGACGATGACGATCTTGCCGCGCACATCGACGTTCATCTGCTTCAGCTTGTCAAAGTCAGCCGGCGTGCCGTAGTTGGCGTAGACAACTTCGGCCTCAGCGTCGCCCGAGGGCGACATGCCGTTGTAAGGGGTCACGACACGTGGATCGTCCTGAAAGGGATCGTCGTCGACATGCTCGCGGCGCGGGCCGTGCATCTCGACTCCGGGCGGCGCGGTCAGGTCCACTCGAATTTCCGCCGGATAGTTTAGCCACACTTTGTATTCGACAATCTCGGTGTCCAGTCCGGCCTCGCGAAACTTCTCGGCCACGTACTCGGCGGTCGCTTTGTCCTCGGGAGATCCGGCAATGTGCGGGGCTGCGGTCAGAATGCGCAGATGCTCTTCCGCCAGCTTGGGGTCGGGCACAGCCATAAACTTCTTTTCGACGTCCCGCTCGCCGGCAACGTCGCGGAAACCGCTGATGGCCGAGTTGTCCGGCTGGTCTTTGCCATTGTCATTGTCATTGTCATTGTCATTTTTCTTGCCGGCATGATCAAACGCCTGCAGGTTCGAAACAATTAGTACGAAGAACAGCACAGCACCCGAGAAAAGTTTCATGAGTCTCCTTGAAGAAAATTCCAATTCGGCCGGCATAAAATCAAACACAAGACAGAGATTGTACCGTGCGGAGCGAGCGGCCGTTTGAACGCGTTACACTGAAGAGCCATGAGTAAGTCGCCAACGGCTCGTTTTTCCGATCGGGTGGAGAATTACGTTCGCTATCGCCCGGGATATCCGCCCGAAGTTCTCGACCTGCTTCGCGCCGAATGCGGACTGCAGCCGAGTCACATCATCGCTGACATCGCTTCCGGTACAGGCGCGTTTACCCGCCTTCTTTTGGAAAACGGAAATTCCATCTTTGCCGTCGAACCCAACCCGGAAATGCGCGCAGAGGGCATCGATTTGCTCGAACCCCTCCAGTCCCGCCAATCCGACGGCCGGCTCGTGACGGTTGACGGAACGGCCGAGGAGACGACGCTCGGCTCCGCTTCCGTCGACTTCGTCACTGCCGCGCAGGCGGCGCACTGGTTCGACCTGCCTCGCGCCCGCGCCGAATTCGCCCGCATTCTGCGGCCGCAGGGATGGTGCGTGCTGATCTGGAATGAGCGCCGCACCGCAACGACGCCTTTCCTGCGTGACTACGAGCAGCTCCTGCTGACCTACGGCACCGACTATAAGGAAGTGCGCCACGAACGCACGACCGCCGTGATCCACGAATTTTTTGCGCCCGCACCGCACCAGGAGCGGGTATTCGACCTACGCCAGCAGTTCGCCTACGAAGGTACTGCCGGACGACTGTTGTCTTCTTCGTACGCGCCGCTCGAGGGTCATCCCAGCCACGCGCCGATGATGCGGGAACTTCAGCGGGTCTTTCGCGCCCATGCTCGAGATGGCAAGGTTGAATTCGAATACGATACGAGGGTGTTTTATGGCAGGTTGGGCGAAGCGAAGTGAAGAATTTTGTAATTTTGTAATCTGTAATTTTGTAATTTGAAACCCGTGCCGTTAGATTGCAAAATTACAGATTACAAAACTACCAAATTCCCTATGCCCAAATCGTTTCACATGTCTCCCGAGGAGTTCCGGCGCCAGGGCCACGCTGTCGTGGACTGGATCGCCGATTACCAATCCCGCATTGAAAGTTTCCCGGTTCTGTCACGCGTGCAGCCGGGAGAAATTCGCGCGAAGCTGCCAGCAAGCGCGCCCGAGCAAGGCGAAACTTTCGACCAGATTCTGGGCGACATCGAGCGCGTCATCCTTCCCGGCATCACGCACTGGCAGTCGCCGAATTTCTACGCCTACTTTCCGGCGAACGCATCGGGGCCGGCCATTCTCGGCGATTTGCTTTCTTCGGGACTGGGCGTGCAAGGCATGCTGTGGTCCACCAGTCCGGCCTGCACCGAACTTGAAACGCACGTGCTCGACTGGCTGGTGCCCATGCTGGGTCTGCCGGAAAAATTTCTTTCATCGAGCACCGGCGGCGGCGTGATCCAGGATACGGCGTCCAGCGCGTCACTCACCGCCTTGCTGGCCGCCCGCGAGCGCGCGACAAGGTTCGCCAGCAATCGCAAGGGCTGCGATGGACGCCTGGTCGCCTACTGCTCCACGCAAACGCACTCTTCTGTCGAAAAAGCAATAAAGATAGCAGGCATGGGCTCGGACAACCTGCGCCAGATAGAAGTGGACGAGAACTTCGCCATGCGTCCGGAAGCGCTGGCACGCCACGTCGAGCGAGACATCAAGAGCGGCTTAGTTCCCTGCTCCGTTTGTGCCACCATTGGGACGACATCTTCGAACGCGATCGATCCCGTCCGCGAAATCGCGGGCATCTGCCGCGAGCACAATCTCTGGCTGCACGTCGATTCCGCCATGAGCGGTACGGCCGCGCTCTGCCCGGAATTCCGCTTCATCAACGATGGCGTGGAATTCGCCGATAGCTACTGCTTCAACCCGCACAAATGGATGTTCACCAACTTCGATTGCGACTGCTTCTACGTCGCCGACCGGAAGCACTTGATCCAAACGCTTTCTGTGCTGCCGGAGTATCTGCGCAACCGGGCAACAGAATCGGGCGCGGTCATCGATTATCGCGACTGGCACATCCAGCTCGGACGCCGTTTTCGCTCGCTCAAGCTTTGGTTTGTGATCCGCCATTACGGGATCGAAGGCCTGCGGCATCACGTTCGCGAGCACGTGCGGCTGGCCCAGCAATTCGCCGCGTGGGTGCGCGACGATTCGCGCTTCGAACTGGCCGCGCCCACACTGCTCAACCTCGTCTGCTTCCGGTTGCGCGCGGGAGATCAAGCCAATCAGCTTTTGATGGAGCGGCTGAACGGCAGCGGTGACCTGTACCTCACGCATACCAAACTCGATGGCAAATTCACGCTTCGGCTCTGCGTCGGGCAAACCAACACGCAGGCTCGCCATGTGGAAAGCGCCTGGCAGCGAATCCAGCAAGAGACTGGGAACCTTGAGAAATCCAAATAACGTGCCGGCTAAGGTGAGCGCTATGGCGCGGGAAATATCGGCAGGCGGTGTCGCGCTTCGGCAGATTTCTGGAGTCTGGCAAGTCGCGCTGATTGAACCGCGGAAGGAAAACTCCAAACCTGCAACGGCAAAGACGCCGCGCAAGCGCAGCCGCGCTGTGCTGGCCCTCCCCAAAGGGCTGGTGGACGCGGGCGAAAAGGCGCAGGCCGCGGCCGTACGGGAAGTGCGGGAAGAAACCGGCATAGTGGCCGAACCGGTCACGAAACTCGCCGACAACAAGTATGTCTACGTGCGCACCTGGGGCGATGGCAAACGAGTTTTCAAGATCGTCAGTTTCTACCTGATGCGCTATGTTTCCGGAGAAATCGATGACCTGACTTCCGACATGCGGATCGAAGTCAAGCGAGCGCTTTGGGTGCCTCTCGCCGACGCAGCCAAACAACTTGCGTACAGCAACGAGCGCAAGGTGCTTCGGCAGGCACAGGACTATCTGGAAACACAGGGCCTCTCTTGAGCAAAGCTGGGCGCGGCGGGCGAGGACGCCCGCCGGACAGCCGCCGGGACGGCGGCGCTACTGTCAATGGTGAAACGGTACAAATCACACGGTCACGGCACTGGCCGTGAAGTGTTGACATGCAAAGGCTTCAATGTTTCGCTGTTGCTGTCGGGTTCAAGGAGCCAAAATTGGCGATCCTTAAAATACGCGAATAGTTTGTCGTTCTGCTGTGGGTCGAGTTCGCGCGCCCAAACAATTCGAGAGGCGTCAATATCGGCGTGGTTGAAAACATACTCCCCGTGAGGATTGTGGGTCGCTCCATAGCGCACGACAATCAAGTGCTGGCCCGGTATTTGGTCCAGTTGCCGCTCGATTTCCGCAGTGCCTGGGTTCCCCGTCCCTCTATTCCAAGACCAGGAATACGCGTGGGCCGGAGTTTGTATCAAATGGTAAGCGTTGAAGCCGGTTGTGAGAAGGAGCAGAAGAATACTGGCCCGCGCCAATCCAATTCCGGCTGGCCTTGTACCAATGCGAATCGTTCGCAGATGACGGATTCCCTGGACGATCAGGCCGTAGATCACACAAGTAAGGGGAGCAGCGTAGTGTGGCTCGAAGTATATAACGGAAAACATTCCCGCGAGGCACAGCAATTCGACGAACAGTAAGCGCATGCGGCGGTCTCGCAAAGCGAGTGGCAAACAAAACAGCGCTGGAAAAGCGCCGGGCCAAAGGAACGCAGCGGTCAAAGTGCGCGCCTTTTCGCGTGATACACGTACAAGATCTCGTATGGTCCCGTTGTACAGGCTTCGGCTCCAACCATTGTAAAAATCGTCGAATTGCTTGTTGTTGCAATGGATCAGCGCTCCGGCGTGTTGCCAAAGAAAGACCGGCGGCTGGCCGTGTGTACGGGAACTCAGTACGTGGGGCATTAAGAGAGCATTCCCGGTCAGTCGCCAGTTGTAGTAGGCCATGAAGACCGCAGTGAGAGCCAGCACTCCAGCTATGGGCAACAAAACGGTGGGAGTGGTCTCACGCAGCGGAGGAGAAGATCGTCCCGCTAACCAAAATAGAAGCCAGGCAGCTGCCGGAATACAAAGGAGCAGTCCCTCATACGGGCGGCTGTTGGCCAAGATGGCGACTCCGAGCCCGAGCAGCAGGCTGTAGCGTACGCGCTGAGTGCGGAATATTCGAGGCAAAGCGCCAAGCAGCAACGCACCACCAGTCGCCGCAACCGCGCCTCCCCAGTAGCTGTTCACCCAATAGCTGACTACACCGAGATTGCAGAGGGTGATCACTCCTCCCAAGAATGCCCACCGCGATGGCATCCATGCCTGCAGCATCCAGACAACAGCCGCACACATTGCGGCGACGCTGAGGAGCACGCCGATCCAGGGATGGCCGAGTATGATCCCTAGCGCCAGAACAGCACCTTGCGCAGGCGGGTATACCGACGAGTAAGTGGGAAAAGAATTTACGTGGAAAGTCTCGAAGCTCTTCCACAACGGGTGCGGTGGGTAAGCCAGCCGGCCGTGGGCGAAAGTCTCGGCCATGAGCAGGTAACTGCGTTCGTCGTGTTCGTCGGGGAATGGGACACCGATAGCAGGAAAGAGCATTACCCGGAGCACGATGGTGGCCAGAAATACCGACCAGACGGCCGTCGCTCTTCGCGAAGCGAAGTTAGAATAGAAGCTCTCAACTGGCCGAAAGAACCGTTCACCCAGCCTTGGTACTGTCGAGAACACAACGAACACACCAACTGCAATGAACACCTGCACCCAGAGGACGAAATATTGAAACCAATAGCGAGTCAATTGCGCTTGCATGGTCGATGATCGTAGCATGGACGCTTGGCCGGCAGGAAGCTGCTGTTTGAAGTGCACTTTGTGCCGCAGGCCGATCTCGTCCCTCTCATCTGTGATATCATTTTTCCCGACTTCAGCCCAGCAATTTGACACAGCATGCCTCCTCCAGCCGCGCCCCCTCGGAATGAGTTGACTGGCGAGCTTCGGCCGCCCTCTTTGACTCAAGTATTAGCGATTGCTCTCGTTTCCTACCTGGTTTTTCTCGTATTTCTGTCTCTTATAGGGGGTTCGTATTGGTCATTGGTGAGAGGTAAGTTTGGGGACAACCCCGACTACCTCGAAGCCGCGTCCGCGATCAGGCACTGGCAGTTCTCTGGGGTCAATGTCAAGCAGTTTTGGGGGGTGTCTTATGCCGTAGCTTGCGTATCAATCATAACTAGAGCTTCTGAGACTACCGCATTGGTTATAGTGTGTGTAAGTGCATCGCTAGTGAGTGTCGCGCTGTGTTACTGGCTTTGGGACGGTTGGATTGCCGCTTTCTTCGCAGTGCTGAGTCTTGACTGGTTCCAGCGGTCGCTGCTGGGAGGAGCAGAGCCGCTTTTCATGGCGTTGCTTCTCGGCTCCTTCCTCGTGCTGCGCCGAGACCGCTGGGTAAGCGCAGCAGTCCTGGGATCTCTGGCTACCGTGGTTCGACCCTTTGGAGTTTTCGCCCTGGTTGCTTTGGGAATTCACTTGCTATATCGCAAGAGGTTCCGCGATTGTGCCATAGCCACCGCCATGGGCTTGGGAATTGGAGCGCTTTACACCTGGCCGCTTAAGCGCTATCTCGGAAATCCGTTTGCCAACGTCGCATTATACCGAGAGAATGACTGGCACGGCGGCTTGCCTTTCAACTTCCCGTTTGTGGACATAGTTCGCGATATGGTTCGAACCAGTGCGCCGTTGACGAATCTCGCGCTGACTGTAGGTTGGATTCTGTTTGTGCTGGTTGCCATCGTGGTGGCGATTCGCTCAGGAGAATTTCAGCGCTACGCGAAGATCCATACCGCCGAGGCGTGTTTTGTGTTCCTGTACTGCCTTGCACTTTATACTTACAACGCTCCCGGCTGGTCGCGGTCCCAGTTTCCACGATTTGCGCTTCCCATGCTGCCTTGGGCCCTGTTTTTTCTGAAGCGATACGTCCCCGCGAATCGAAAGGTGGTGTGGGCGCTTGCCGCGATCACGCCCACGCTTGCGGCAGCTTCCGCGGTTGGTATCCGTCAAAGCTGGGGAATTCTGCTTCGACATTTCCATTGAGTCTCCGCGCCTATCCACGACTTAACCGGACAGTCCTTAGTGCGGTTCGATCGAAACCAATTCTCCCTCGTGCTTCCCCACGGCGCGGTAGTTCACCGACGCGAGACGGTTCTTCCATTCGCAGGAAAACTGATCTTCGCCGATCACCAGCAACGATTTGTAATCCGAAGTGTGCAGCTTATAAGTCGTCATACCGCTCAGAATCGTAACCGTCGCCTCGGGAGACTTTGAGCAGTCGCTACTCACGATCTTGCCTTTCAGAAATTGCACCGGCCCGGTCGTTCCCGGCTTGATGGGAGCCGGTTTCGCGGCCGCATCAGTCTCCTCATCTTGATCTTGCGCTGCGCTCGCGGCCGCCGCAGGCGCCCTCGCCCCTGCCGAAGGAGTGCTCGCCGCGCCTGCCGGCACCTCGTTTTCGCCCGCTCGCTGCGGACGCACTCCATACTTCTGCAGCGTCTCCAAGTCTTCCAATTGCTGCTTGGCCGCCGCTGCCGCCACACGATCCGGTCCTGTCTTCAACCGCGTAAACACTTCCCGCGCCAGATCCCACTTCTTTCCCGCAACATAAATCTGTCCCAAGTTGAACTGGTATTCCACATTCCGCGGCGCCAGAGCAATCGCCTGCCGTTGCGCTTCCAGCGCCGAGTTGATACCGCCGCCCTCCACTCGCGCCATTCCCAGCATGTTATAAGCGTCGGCTAACTCCGGATACCAATCCGCCACCGCCCGCAGATCCTGCATCATATTCGCCAGCCCCTGCATCTCCTGCCGCGTCGCCTGCGCCTTCCTATACTTCAGCGCCGAGCGGTAATACCAAATCCAGGGATCTCGCGGATTCAACTCCGTCGCCTTGTCCAGTTCATCAGCGGCCGCGTCGAACCGTTTCTGGCGAATGTCCTCCCAGGCCAGTCCGCGACGCGCCGCCTCATTATCTTTTGGATCCGCGGTCAACTGCTGCAAATCCTGGAGCGCCTGATCGCGATGCTCGGGAATGCGGGCCATCACGTCGTCAACCACGGCTCTCGCTTCCTCATCTTTAACAGGAGCAACTGTCATCCCGATGTCGTCCGCGTTAAACGGAAGGGCGAAATGATAGGGCTGCTGAATATCGGCCGGATCTGCAACCGGCTTCTTCGCCTGATCGAGCGCAATGCCTAATCCGCTCAGCGATTTGAAATAGGTCTTCGCTGCATCTTCCATCTGCGCCGGCGACATATCGAAAGCCTGCACCATCGCCTTCTCCACCGGCACTTTCTGATTCACCACTAAGTCGAAGTAAGTCCCCGCCTCCGGCATCTTGTTCTTGTTCACCAGATAGTGGACGACCATCCACGACTGCGCGTAGTACAGAGTGTTGTGCGTCCCCTCGCGCGTCCCCGAACCGTCATGCTTCATCGTGAACAGGTCCACCATCGACAGCCATACCGGCGAACTCACCAGTTGCGTCAGCGACTGCGGCACATTCGGATCGCGACGCATTTCATCGAAGATGTCCTCGTGCCATTCCGGCAACAACTCCGGATCGCCTCCAATCTCCACTTCCTTGCCGATATAGATCGATCCAAAGTATTCCGCCAGCCCTTCGTCGAACCAGCCCTGCGTCTGAGGATAGTTGAAATTCAAAAGGTAATGCGCCAGCGGATGCGCCACCGCCCGCCACGGATCGACTTCAAAGAGGTTCAAGACTATATAAACCCGATCGGAGCCTGGCACATAAAACCCGGCCGCCATGCTTTGTTTCGCCGGAGCAACCATGTCATACTGCTTGTCGCTCTTGAGCGCGATGACAGTGATCGGCACCGACATTTTCAACTTGTCTTTCAGAAGCAGTTGTCCAAAAACAGCCCGCATCTGCTCCATCCGCAGCGCAACTTCCCGCCCGCGCTTGTCGCCCGCATCCGTGAGCACGGAAAAATGCGCGGAATGTATTTCGATCCACTTGGGCTCATCCTTGGCAAAAGCGAGATGCGGCAAGACAAAATTCAGCAGAGCCAGCAGCGCGGCGGCCCGAGCGGCGGACCTCACGATCGCAACTGAGTAGCGGTGTCTCATGACGGCCTGACCGGGTTCTATGAAATGCTAGCACGCCTCTGTTCGGAGTGGCCCTGCGGCTTGTTGGCAGAAAGGAGCGCCTTTTGCCTTGGCCCCACCCCGGCTCGCACGTTACACTTTCGTCCGTGACCTCGGCTCCTTCTTCCCGTCTCGCCTGGATCGACTGGATGCGCGGCTTGGCGTGCGTCCTCATGTTCCAGACGCACTGTTACGACGCCTGGCTAGGCGGCGATGCCCGCAACACGAGCTTCCTGAAAGGATCGCAGCTCTTGGGCACGCTGCCCGCGCCACTCTTTCTGTTTCTCGCCGGAGTCTCCTTCGCCCTGGTCACCGACAAACTCATCCGGAAGAACCTACGCCCCGCCGAGATCACCCGTGCCATGCTCCGCCGCGGCGCCGAAATCTTCGCCTTCGGACTCCTCTTCCGGCTGCAGGAATTTCTGATCGCCTGGGGATGGGCCCCATGGTCCGACTTACTCCGCGTGGACGTCTTGAACATCATCGGCCTGTCCATGATCCTGATGGCGTTGCTCTGCGGCATCGTCCTAAGCATCACCAACCGCAGCTCCCGTAGAATGGGAGTAACAAAGCAGGTAACAACGCCAGTAATAGCATTAGTCGCCGCCGCCATTGCCGCCGCCGCTCTGATCGCCCTGCTAACTCCGCCCCTCCATACGACCTGGCGGCCAACCTGGCTACCCTGGCCGATCGAGTCCTACATCGACGGATGCCACAATCTGGGCGCCCCCCAGTCCTGGCTCTTCCCCATGTTCCCCTGGGCCGCCTTCGCCTTCGCCGGCCTGGCCGCCGGATTCATACTCTTCAGTGACCGAGCCCGCGCCCACACCGCTGAAACTCTAGCCATCTTCGCCGCTGCGGGAGCCGTCGCAATCGTGGCAGCGCGCCAACTCGACCACTCTTCTTTCGATCTCTACTCCACCTACAACTACTGGCACACCAGCCCTAACTTCCTGATGATGCGCATAGGTCTCCTGTTAGTCATCGCGTTCCTGAGTTACTTCTGGTGCCGCTGGGGTCTGGCAACACGCGGATTCAGCCCGCTCATTCAACTAGGCCAGACGTCCCTGCTCGTCTACTGGGTCCACATAGAGTTCGTCTACGGACGCTTTTCCCTACTCCCCAAGCGAGCCGAATCCATCCCCACCGCCTCGCGAGGATTGCTGGAAATTTGTCTATTCATGCTGATCCTTTCCCTCCTGCGCACGAGAATCGACTGGAAAAGGATCGACTGGAGGAAGGTGATCCGCAGAGTTCAGCCCGCATAGGGCTGGGGGGTGGGAAAAAAGTGCACGCCTTCAGGCGATGGATGGTCGGAATTTAGATTCAGCACAGGCGGCTAGCCGAGCACCGGCTCTTTTTTCAAGTCCGCTGCTCCGACTGCGTTCGCTCTGGCCCGTAGCTGTCGCGCGCGATCGTAGATCTTGCCGTACTCGCGCGCCGACGCGCCCCAGGAAAAATCGCGGCTCATTCCATTTCGCATCAGCATCTGCCACGACGACGGATCCTGGTAGGCGAGCAGGGCTTGTTTGATGGTCGCGAGCAGCGCTTCGCCGGTGTAGTCGGAAAACTTGAAGCCCGTGCCCCTGCCGGTGCGCGCGTCCCAGGGCTCGATGGTGTCGTCGAGGCCGCCAGTCGCCCGCACGATAGGAACGGTCCCGTACTTCAGGCTGTAAATTTGGTTCAACCCGCAGGGCTCGTACCTGGAAGGGATCAGGAACATGTCCGCACCCGCTTCAATTTTGTGCGCGATGGCGTTGTCGTACGCGACCTTGACCGCAATCTTGTTCGGGAACTGTTTGTTGAAGCGCTGGAACATTTCTTCGTACGGCTTGTCGCCGGCGCCGAGCGCGACCACGATCATCTCTTCGCGCGCCAGGCGGTCCATGATCTGGGCGATCAGATCGAAGCCCTTCTGCGCGGCGAAACGCGAAACGATGCCGATCACCGGAACTTCAGCGCCGCCGTTCGCGACTCCGAAGGCGTTCAGCAAGTCTTGTTTGCATCTCAGTTTGCCGCTCAGATCCAGCGGCGAATACTTGGCGACGATAAATTTGTCGGTCTGCGGGCTCCACTCGTCATAGTCAACGCCGTTCACGATGCCGGTCACGGTCGCCGCGCGACTGCGCAGCACGCCGTCCAGGCCAAATCCATATTCTGTGGTCTGGATCTCCTGACTGTATTTCTTGCTGACCGTGTTGACGAAGTCGGAGAACGCGAGGGCGCCCTTGAGAAAATTCAGCTGCCCGAAAAATTCCATCTTCGAGATCGTGAACAGCTCCCAAGGCAGCATCAGGAGCGGCAAAACATTAGGCGGGAACAAACCCTGGTATCCCATGTTATGAATGGTAAAAACGGTGGCGACTTCGCGAAACGCGGGATCGCCGGCGTAGAGCGTGCGCAACATCACCGGCACGAGCGCGGACTGCCAGTCGTGGCAGTGAAAGACATGGGGCACGCCCAGCACCTTGGAAGCTTCGAGCACGGCCCGCGAAAACAGAGCGAAGCGCTCGGCGTTGTCGGGATAGTCGCCGGCCGCGGTTCCGTAGAGGGCCTCGCGGTCAAAGTACGGCGGATAATCCACAAAATAAAATCGAACGCCGGCGCTAGACCCCGCCGTCACGACCGAGCAGAAACGATACTTGTCGTCGAACGGGATGGTGATGCTGCGCACGACCGTTTGCGGATCGGTCAGTTTGGTTTGGCGATAGCGCGGAACATACACGCTGACCTGATGTCCCAGAGCAGCCAGTGCGCGGGGCAAGGCGCCAACCACGTCGGCCAGTCCGCCAGTTTTGGAAAAGGGAACGCACTCGGATGCGGCGAAAGCGATATGCATTGCGAAGAAGCCTCCTCGGCCAGAACTCGATATGCCTCGCTCACGTTATGATGATGACTGTAGAGACGCTGCTGGCCATTTGTAATTTGCAATTTGTAATTGAAAATCGTTGATCGTTTCTCTCAATTGCAAATTAGAAATTGCCAATTCGCGATTCGCTTCAGTCTAAATGCCGGAAAGAAAGAGGGTCAACGTGACGAAGGGCGCTAGCGTACAAACGAGTTCACGCAAGCCCAGATTGGGACAGCATTTCCTGGCGAGCGAAGGGGCGGCCCGGCGTATTGTGGAGGCTCTGGGCGATGTTTCCGAGGCGACGGTGCTGGAGATCGGCCCCGGGCGCGGCGCCATCACCGAATTGCTGGCACGGAGGGCGCGGCGGCTGATCGCAGTGGAATTGGACCGCGTCCTTTCGGCGCAACTGCGGATGAAATTCTCGATGCAACATAACGTTGAAATCATCGAAGGCGATATCCTGAAGATCGAGCTGGACACCGTCTTCGGTGCGAAGCCGGGCAGCCTTCGTACCGGGCTCAACTTCGCACCCAGCCGGCCCGCGTCGTCGGCAATCTGCCGTACTACATTACCTCCGATATTCTGCTGCGGCTGCTGGAATATCACCGTTACTTTTCGACCATGGTCATCATGGTGCAGAAGGAAGTTGCCGATCGCCTGGCGGCTTCGGCGGGAAGCCGCGACTATGGCTTGCTTTCGGCGACGGCGCAACTCTACGGCCGGATCGAGCAACTCTTCACGCTTCCGCCGGGAGCATTTTCTCCACCTCCCAAAGTTCATTCCAGCGTGGTTCGCATTACGATCAAGCCCCGGCTGGAATCGCTTCGGGTTCCCGAGGCTGAGTTCATTCGGTTCCTGAAACTTTGCTTTGGGCAGAAGCGCAAAACTCTCTGGAATAATCTGAAAACGGCGTACGATGAAGATGCGCTGCGCGCCGCTTTGGCGAAAAGCGGCGTGAAACCTGCGATCCGGGCCGAAGCGCTGCCGCTGGAAAGAACCGCCGCTCTGTTCCGCGCGCTCGGGGATGGCAGTTCATAATTGTCGCGGCAAAATTGTTTTGCACGCTGGCTTTTCGCGGGCGAGGGCCCCTTCGGCTTCGCTCAGGGCAGGTCCGCGCCACACGTCTCCGCTAGGAGGCCACTGATGACTTCCGCTGTACGAGCTCCCGCCGTCGCCGGCAGGTTTTATCCGGGCCGCGCTGAAGAATTGTTGCGCGAAATTCGAGAATACACTTCCGCGGGCGCGTCTGCGCTCGAGACCGGGCGCATCGCCGCCATCGGATGCGTCGCTCCCCATGCGGGATACCACTACTCCGGCGGTGTCGCAGGCGCCGTGTATTCGCGCCTGGAAATCCCCGAGCGCTGCGTGATTCTCTGCCCCAATCACACCGGCAAGGGACGTCCGCTTGCGGTCATGGCCGACACAACCTGGCAGACTCCGCTGGGCAGGGTGGCGGCGGACGCGGACTTGGCTGCCCGGTTGCTGCGCCGCTTCCCTGGGCTCGAAGAGGACAGCGCCGCGCACCGCGGCGAACATGCCATCGAAGTCCAGCTTCCTTTCCTGCAGGCGCAACAGGCGCAATTGAATATCGTCCCCATTGTCGTCGGCACCAGCAACTTCGATGTGCTCCGCGGATTGGGCGAAGCGCTGGCGGATGTGATCGCCGCCCAGGAAAAGGACCGCAAAGAGAAACCCCTGATCATCGCCTCCAGCGACATGAACCACTACGAGCCCGACGCAATTACTCGCGCCAAAGACCACAAAGCAATCGAACGCGTGCTGGCCATGGATGCGCGCGGGCTCTGGGAGGTGGTGATGAACGAAGACATCACCATGTGCGGGTTCGGGCCGACGATTGTCATGCTCACGGCAGCAAAGCTTCTGGGGGCGACTTCGGCCACGCTGGTCAAGTACGCAACTTCGGGAGATGTCTCGGGCGATTACGAGTCGGTGGTGGGTTACGCGGGAATTATCGTTGAGTAAAGATTGAGAGTGCGGTGAAGAAAAAGGGCGGCCATTTTCCTGGCCGCCTTCTTCAGAGACAACTCTTGCTTCAGCGAGGACGCGACGACGAAGGGGTCGACGTGTGCGGCGATGCCGTCGAAGGCGCCCCAGAAGAAATCCCGCCTCTCATTGAACCTGAACTTGAACTCGTCCTGAGGCCGGTTGTTGGTGTCGTGACCGGAACTGGACGAACCGTCCCGACCACGACTGGACGAGACGTTTGCGTCATCGTTTTCGCGAAGCGATCGAGGTGGCGCACCGATCCGCGCGGCACTCCGAAGCCGGCGGAGCCGGGATTGATGGTCAGGCGATGCGGCGCTCCCGGACCCGGATCTGTTGCCAGGCCCCGTCCCACCATGACCGGCGACCGGCCCAGCAACGGAGGCCTCGGCACCGGAAAACGCTTCGGCGGATTCACAACCCGAGGAATCGCATACCAGGTGTTCCAGTAACCCGGCTGCCACATCCAGCCGCAACCCTGCGCGAAAGCCCAGTTGCCGTACCGATACGGCATCCAGCCCCACGGATACGCCGACACAAACATGTAGCCAGAATCGGGATACCACATCCAACCGCCATCCTGAAACGGGCTCCAGTTGGCGTCCATGAAGTAGGGCTGCCAGCCAAGTCCGTAGCCAGGGCAGTTCATGAAGCTGCCGTAATAATTCAGGTCGCTAACGCCGTAACCATACGGCGACGACAGGCTGGAGCCGCCAGCGGAAGCATAGCGGTCGTAATAGCCGGTCTGCTGGCGGTCCCAGGCGTCGGAGGGTTCTTCTTCATAATTCCTGGCGATCGCGTAAGTGTCTTTCTCCGCGGGATTGTCCGTCGCAAAATCGATGGTCGCGCTGTGCTTCTCAGCAACGTCAAATTGCCCGGAGGGCGTGGTCGCACTCAATTTGCCTTTGAACACGGCCAGAGTCGCCGTGGTGTCGGCGAGTTCCACGCGGAAGTGCGCGGCCTCGGGTACGGTGACGGACTCGCGGGCGAAATTCAGCAGGAACTGGTCGCCCGTTTTCTGGCCAGCCTTTTTCGGGTGAAGATCCGCGTAGACCGTGCCTGAGACAAGTCGCACGGTGCTGAGCTTCTGGCCATCGTCGCCGAGCGCGAGACGAGTAAAGTCAACTTCACTGCCGGGGGCGAGGCGCAGCGCGCTGCCATCTTCAAATTCCACTTCCGCCCGGCCGTCCTTGCCCGTCTTCACGCGCGAGCCCTCGATCACGGGCAGGTTGAGAAAGGCTTTATCAAAACCGTCGCCGGTTGCGCGGTCGATCCGCACCGTGCCCTGAACTTCGCTCAAGCGGACGATGCGCGCCTTCGACTCGGCCGACGCCGAGATTACCAGAAACGCCGCTGCCAGCACGGCCCACATTGCCAGCATCTTTCCGAATCTGCCGATCGCCATACGCTCCTCCTGGGACTGCTCCCTTAAGTCTGCGAGCGTGCGGCGCTTAAGTCAACGGGGATTTAGTCCTCTGTCATACCACATTAGAAATGTCCCCGTCTTGTCCACAATAGAAATGTCCCCTGGTGGTGGTTTCACGCTGCCCCGGAATAGCGAGCGTGTGCCCCTGCGGAAAAGCCTTTTCTCCAGGGATGATTCGAAGCTGGAGGAAGGCTGCGACGTAATATCGGGGAAGGGGGCGCGGGGGAAGGGGCAGCGCCCCTGCCCTCGCCCAGCGCTTTAGAAGCTGCCGTCAGTTCGCGGAACCCGAGACGCTGGCCGCGATAGTGAATGGCCACTTCGCCCGCTTCGTTTTCCCGCACCAGCACGCGGCTCTTCGCCGGCGCCCAGTGCCGATTTTGCCGTTCCAGTTGCAGCCGACGGTTCTTGTAACTCACTACCCAGTCCTCACTCACCACTCGTTCCTCCTCTAGCCAGAACACTTCGTCCAGTTGCCGCGCCGTCGGACGCCGCCGGTGATAGTCGGCTGCCGCCGCCGCCGGGCGTGCGTAGCGCCGGTTGTGCTCCTCCAGGTAGTGCTCCTCCAGATACGCATTGGCCTGGTCGTAGTTGGCGATCCCGGCCAGCCGCAGCTTCTTCACCAGCCGGTCCTGGTGCGTGCCGTGCGCCCGCTCCACCCGCCCTTTCGCTTGCGGCGAACTGGCGGCAATGATACGAATGTCCAGCTTCGCGCACATGCGCCCGAACTGCGTCACGGCTGCTTCTCCGCGCATTCGTTCCCCGGCGTTCGGCGGCCGCACGTACACGTTTTTCCAGTCGGTGTAGAGCGCCAGCGGTATGCCGTAGCGCTCGATCCAGCGCCGCAACACACCGGCCGCCGCCCACGTCGTTTCCTGCTCCGAGAATCGCCCCAGCGCCTTCGCCGTGGCGTCATCGGCCATGTTCAGGAAGCAGCCCTGCGGCCCACGCTTTTCCAGCCACTCATGAAAACTTCCATCCAACTGCACTAACTCGCCAAAGTGCGCCTTCGCTTCCCGCCGCTGCCGATACGGCTTCCGCCGCCGTTGCCGCATCCCGGTTTGCTTCATCCACCGCCGCAGCGTCTCGGCATGCACCACCAGCCCGTCATCGCTGGCCAGATGCTCCGCCGCCAGCGTCGGACCGAAATCCTCATAGCGTGCCTTCACCGCTTCGAGCACCGCCGCTCGAAACTTCGCCGCGTAGGCCCGGTTCGATCCCCGCCCGCAGTTCGCATGTTGCAGCGCCTTCGCTCCTCCCTCCCGATACCGCGCCCAGATCCGCTTGGCTTGCCGATAACTCAATCCCAGCAACTCGGCCGCCTCGCCCAATCGCAAGCTCCGCGCCTGCACTCGGCCCATCGCTTCCACCCGGCTCAGCTCTTTCCTGCTCAATCCCGTTCTCCCCAATCTGAGTTCCTCCTCACCACAGGAACTCTAAAAGGGGACATTTCTATTGTGGTTTCATGGGGACACTTTCAATGTGGTTCAACACGGGGATTTGGATTCTCAGTTCCCGGGAGGGGTTTTGGCGACGCTCGCTTTGTCGGCTTCGCGGGCAGCTTCGCGATCGGCTTCGTGATCGACGATTGCCTGGAACTTCCGCAGCACGTTTTCGGGAAGAGCTGGCTTCCGATACTTGCTCACCAGTTCGTCGGCTCGGGTACGGGCTCGCGTGAAGACGTCGGCGGGTGGCGCCGAGCCGCGCGCGCTGCGATCTCCTCCGCGATCAATGACCGGGGAGGGGAGATACTGCTCCTGCCGAAAAAGCGCACGCGTTTCCTTCAGCTTGAGAAATTCTCCGGAGAGCCCGGTTTGCGCAAACATGGCCGTGGCCAGAGTTTCACTCGAGACACCGTCGCCGCGAACGTCGTCGCCGCGGACTTCAATGCCTCGCGCCAACCGCTGCGCCGAGGCAATCGACTCGGCATCGATGACCAGCTTTTCGACGCTGAAACAAGCGAGAGATTCGAGCATGCCCGCTCCCGAGATCATGTTGATGCCCGCGAGCGCTCCCAGCATCGCGGAGCGGGCACTCTCCGCGCCGGCCTGGGCATCCACAAATTTCGAATCGGTCGCGACCAGGTAGCCGTGGGTCGGCAGGCCCAGATGCTTGCCGACTTCGGCGCACGCCAGGTTCAGCATGGCAGTTTCGATCGCGCCCATGGCCGCGCCTCCGGTGCGCATGTCGAAGATGGCAGGAGCGCCTCCCCAGACGATGGGTGAGCCCGGTCCCGCGAGTTGATGCAGCGTGATGCCCGCGAGCGTTTCGGCAGCATGCTGCGTCACCGAACCTGCCAGCGTCACGGGAGCGGTGCCGCCGGCTAGTGGCATGGAGACGATTTGCGCGGGCACACCGGCGCGGGCCAGGTCGAGGAGGTTGTGCGATCCGAACTCCGACCAGTTCAACGGCGGCGAGGGACACACATCAAAAACCGCCCGCGGCTGCTGACGCAATTTGTCTGGACTGCCGCTGTCGGCGACGAGCAAGTCGATCATTCCTTTCAGTCGGGCCGCGGAGAACGATCCGGTCACCACGGGCTTGTCGGAATATTGCAGGACTACGAAGAGGCGGTAGAGATCGCCGATGGCGCTGGGCGCTTGGTTACCGTTCACAACGGCGTCGCTGCAAATTACGGCGGTGGATTGCGCGGCGAACTGCGGCAACGTCTCCGTGACTTGGACGATGCGCACCAGGTCGCGAGTCTCGGACGGCCGCGCTTCCAGCGTCTCGGGATCGAGCATCTGCACGCAGCAGGAGCCGGGATCGAAATGCACGTCGTCGCCGCCGTAATGAACGGCTTTCCCTCCCTGACGGTTGTAGAGGTAGAAATCGCGTGGGGCCGAAGCGAGACACTTTTGCACCACGCGCTCAGGGATGCGCGCCACTCCGCCGTTATCCGCATCTCCGACCTCGACTCCCGCCGACTGCAATAGCTCGACCACGACCGAGCCCACGCGGACTCCTGGGTTCATCAGCAGTTGGAACGCTTCGCTTAGAATGCGACCGATGAGATCGGGATTGAGCAGTTGAATTTTGGGTCTCACGCCGAGGCTGTTCCTTTGCGCATCAGATTCTTTGCCAGTTCGAGGGCATCAATGGCATTGCGAGAGTAGCCGTCGGCGCGGATTTCAGCGGCCCACTTCGAGGTGACTGCGGCGCCGCCAATGATCGCTTTGACCCGTGGCCGCAAACCATTGCGATCGAGCGCTTCGATCACGGCTTTCTGTCCGGCCATGGTCGTCGTCAGCAAAGCGGAGACGCCGACGATGTCGGCATCGACTTCTTTGGCCTTGGCGACGAACTGCTCGGGAGTCACGCTCGTACCCAGGTCGAATATCTGGAATCCGCTGGCGGAAAGGACGGTGGCGACGAGGTTCTTGCCAATGTCGTGAATATCGCCTCGGGCGGTGCCGAGCACGACCTTGCCCAAAGCCTCACGCCGCGAGCCGCGCTTCAGCATCTCAGGTTCAAGAACCTTGATGGCCGCCTTCATGGCCTCGGCCGACGCGAGCAGATCGGGCAAAAACATTTCGCCGCAGCCGAATTGCTCGCCGGCGAATGCGATCCCCACGGCAAATCCGCGGTTCACGGCTTCGAGCGGATCGACGCCGTTGGCCAGCGCCTGCTGCGCCAACTCCGCCGCCTTATCCGGCGCGCCGTCGACGATGCTTTGGAGCATCGCTCCGAAGAGTTGATCCGGCACTGAGCCTCCCGTCTAGGTCAGCTTTGGGGATTATAGCGAAACCAGAGTTGCTGCGTCCGCAGGCAAGTGTTAAGCGATGGAGGCTCGGTGTTCACGATCACGCTGCTGGCGGCGGATACGCCAGAAACGACCGCTGCCGCAAAATGAGGCGGGCGCTCCGGCGTGGTTCTGAGTGTAATGGCCTGCTTACGTCAGCGAGCAATAGGAGTAATAGTGTAGGCCGCCTGATACGCCATCAAGATCCAGATCACAGTAAATTGCCTAGGGAACCGTTCCGAGTACGTCTCCCGCGGGTAGTCCATTCCCGTTAAAAGCGACCCAACCGGTTTGAGCGGCGTTAGCGGCGAGCGTAAGCACCGGCGAAACTGCCCCCGCCCACTCGCCTAAGAAGTCACTTCCCTGGCCACTCTTAGGGGTGTTGGCAACTACCCAGTACTGGGTTCCACCTTTCACCGGAACTGAAGCAAAGTCGGCGACGGCAAGCTGGCAGCAGGTGAAGGCTTTGGGCAGGTTGGTCGCGGTCACAGGGCCCGCCAGCAGTTTCCCCGGATGGCCCTTACTGTCTTTATAAATGCTGAGGTTTACCTGGTCCGCCCCAGTTCCGTAGTAGAGGACGGCGGCCCGCACCTCCGAAATATGAGAGTTTGATTGCGGGGTAAAGGGCATTGCGATGAAGTCAGCAATACCGACTACGGAATTTGGTCCCGAAACCAGCCAGGTGTCGATGTAGTTGTAAAGATTCTTAGGATCCGTCCCCAGGCTGCTGTAGATTGTGGTCAAACCTTGTGGGGCTTCCTGGGGTGGCACGTGAACCGCAAACGTTTCCTTGTGATGCAACCTGCGCGGCTGCTCTGCGGTTTGACCGAATAGGGACAAGTTGGAAATCGTTAAGAGACTCGCCAGCAGAAGTATCTTTTTCACCAATCCTCCTCCTCATGCCTTCCGTGTCAATGGTGAGACTTGCATCCGAGAGCTGTCCGGTCCGCTCCCAAAATCTCGCCTGACGTACCTTTATTTCTTATGACCGCACTGCGGGTGCGCCCCGACATTCTCGCGGAAGGTAATGCCAAACTACATCCAAACTATATCTTTGACACTCATTTTTCAACCATGCAAAAAATAGGAAGTGCATCCGATGCGGAATTCCTTATGTGACTTCAAAAGCGTCCCCAACCCTATGGGATCCCCGCGAACGGCAACCCAACGGACCGTTTCGTTGACGCGAGAAGAGGCGAATAGACGGCGCAAGCTTGCGTTAACGCCGAACCCCTCTTTCATGGCCTTCGGGGTAGTGCTCGGCTTTTGTTCCAGCACCACTTCCCCCGCTCCGTCCAGAACGCAATACCAGCTCGTGCGATCGCCCAGGTCCAACCCGATGGTCAGCTTCTGATCCTGAGAATTTCTCGTCTGCCTTGCCGCTGCGGTGCTAATCTATTTCATTGCCGGTCTCCTTTATCTCTTGCGCTTCGAGCGCGTCGATAACTTGGGAGCGTATCGCATCCCGCCGGAGACCGGCATTCTCATCCCATCTGATTTCAACAGTCGTCTACTTGGGAGTGTTTTTGTCGGGGGTTTTTCGTTGGGCATCAGGAGTACCAGTCGTCGCCGTGTCTTTGCCCTGTGGAGCGCATGGCTTAGGACGAACGATGTCTCCGACCTTCTCTATAAAGTCTTCAGGGCTGAGAAACTTGGTCGGTTTTTCCTTCAAGACTCCGCCGTTCTTCACAGGAGCTCCGGATGCTCCCAATACGTTTATTTCAGCGAAAGTCTCGCCTAACACTCCTGCCGTGTCGAGGGATACGGTCGAGTCGTTCGGAATGTTTAACTCGTACGGCGTTCGCAACCTCATCGTCACTTCCACAGGAGCGGCCTGCATTTCTGGACGCGCACGAACGTATGTAACAGTTCCGACTTCCACTCCTGCCAATCTGACAGGCGCTCCCGCACGCAGCCCATGAACATTTTGGAAGTACGCTCTCAACTCAATCCTGTGGGCGAACAGCCGTGGGTAGCCAAACAGGACAGCGAACGCAATCACCGCGATAACGACAGCGACAAGACCCGCCTTGCGCATGCTATTGCCTCCGCTGGAGAATCATAGCGGATTCTCGGTTTCGACGGGATAGCTGTCGTAGTATCGCCATTACACTCGCATTGACGGCTACCACTGGCCCGTTGTCAGATACTCGTCGATGGCCTTGGCTGCTCTTCGCCCAGCTCCCATGGCCAGGATCACAGTCGCGGCGCCGGTAACAATGTCGCCGCCGGCAAACACTCCTTTGCGCGATGTTTTTTGCGTCGTCGCATCGGCTTCGATGTAACCCCGCTTATTGGTGTTGAGTCCCGGCGTCGTACTTTGAACGATGGGATTCGCACTGGTCCCGATGGCCATCACTGCCACCGAAAGCGGCACATCATACTCCGATCCCTCGATCGGCACCGGACGCCGTCTTCCCGAAGCGTCCGGTTCGCCCAGTTGCATCTTGAGGCAGCGTGCTCCGGTGAGCCAGCCTTTACCGTCCGACAGGAACTCGATGGGCGCGGCCAGCACCTGAAACTCAATGCCTTCCTCCTTGGCGTGCTTCACTTCCTCGATGCGAGCCGGCATCTCAGCCTCACTGCGCCGATACAAGACGTAGGCCTTCCGCGCGCCGAGCCGCAACGCCGAGCGGATGGCATCGAGCGCCGTGTTTCCGCCGCCGATTACGGCCACGTCCTTGCCGCGGAAATCGACCATGGGCTCGTCGTAGCTGGGAAATTCGTAGGCATGCATCAGGTTGATGCGAGTCAAAAACTCGTTGGCCGAGTAGACACCGTTCAGATGCTCGCCCGGAATGCCCATGAACTGCGGCAAGCCGGCGCCGGTACCTATGAACACCGCATCGTAACCCTCTTCTTCGAACAGTTCGTCGATGGTGATGGTGCGTCCGACCACGACATCGGTTTCGAATTCCACGCCCATGGAGCGCATATAGTCGACCTGCTGGCGAATGATTTTCTTGGGCAGGCGGAACTCCGGAATGCCATACACCAGCACGCCGCCGATTTCGTGCAGCGCCTCGAAGACGTGTACCGAGTGCCCTTTCTGCACCAGGTCGCCGGCTGCGGTTAGCCCCGAAGGGCCACTGCCGACGATCGCCACTTTCTTGCCCGTCGGGGGCGCTTTCACGATGCTCTTGACATCGAAGTGCTGCTGCTCGTAGTCGGCGACGAAGCGTTCCAGGTACCCGATACCCAGCGACTCACCTTTTTTCTTCAGCAGACAACCAGCTTCACAGTGGTCTTCTTGCGGGCAGACGCGTCCGGTGATGGCAGGCAGTACATTGTCTTCGCGGATCTTCGCTGCTGCCTCCATGTACTTGCCTTCCACGATCAACTGCACAAAATCCTTCACCTTGACGCCCACCGGGCAGTCGGTCACGCAAGTGGGCTTGGCGCACTCCAGGCAGCGGATGGCTTCCTGGCGCGCCAACTCCGCCGAATACCCAAGGTTGACTTCGGTGAAATGCTGCGCCCGTATCAAGGGCGGTTGCTCCGGCATGTGCTGGCGCGGCATCTTGATGCGCTCGCGATTCGGCACCGGATTCTTCGATTTTGTCCTCTCCGTCGTCATTGCTTCGCCTCCTGTGCACACGGCCGGGTTTCGAGCGGCTTGGCTTCAAGTGCCTGCCGGTATTCGTCCATCGAGCGCTTTTCCGCCTCGCGGTACATAGCGTTGCGTTGCACCAGGACGGCAAAGTCCACCTGGTGGGCGTCGAAATCGGGCCCATCGACACAGGCGAACTGGCTCTTGCCGTCCACCAGCACGCGGCAGCCGCCGCACATGCCGGTGCCGTCAATCATGATGGGATTGAGGCTCACGAGAGTACGAATGTGCTCGCCGCGCGTCATGTCCGCTACGGCCTTCATCATGGGAATGGGACCGATGGCGAGCACCAGGTCAATCGGCACGCCGTTCTGAATCAACTGGCGAAGCTTGTCGGTAACGAACCCTTTATCCGCATAGCTGCCATCGTCAGTCGTGATCATCAGCACATCGCTGACCGCGCGCATCTCCCGCTCCAGGATGACCAGTTCCTGGCTGCGCGCTCCGACAATCGAAATGATCCGGTTCCCGGCCTGCTTCAAAGCCGCCGCGGTGGGATAGGCCATCGCCGTCCCCACGCCTCCACCCATCACTACCACGGTGCCGAACTTCTCTATTTCCGATGGCTTCCCCAGAGGTCCGACCACATCCATGATGTGGTCTCCGGTGCCCAGCGCATTGAGCAGGTGGGTGGTCTTGCCGATCGACTGCACCACGATACTGACGGTTCCCTGCTGAGGATCGGAATTCTCGATGGTGAGCGGGATGCGCTCGCCTTCCTCGTAGATGCGCACTATGACGAACTGTCCGGGTTTCTGCTTGCGCGCAATGCGCGGCGCCTCGATGACAAACCGCTTGATACCCGGGGCAAGAAATTCGGCGTGTAAGATATTAAACAAGAGTGCCTCCGCAACTGGATTCAACAATGGACTTGACGACGGGTTTCTCAATCACCTTGCGGATGCGCTCGAAGGCCCAGTCAATCTCCTCGCGCTGGATGACCAGCGGCGGCGCGATCCGAATCACCCGGTCGTGGGTTTCTTTGCACAGGATTCCTTCTTCCTTCAACGCTTCGCAGTAGGGCCGCGCCGGGCTGTGCAACTCGATTCCGATCCACAGGCCCTGGCCGCGGACTTCCTTCAGATCGGGGCTGTGGAGCGTCTTCAGCAACCCGAGAAAGTAAGCGCCGAGTTCAGCCGAACGTTCGATCAGCTTCTCCTCCGTCAGGACCCGCATTGCGGCGCGTGCTACGGCGCAGCCCAGGGGATTGCCGCCGAAGGTGCTGCCGTGGTCTCCGGGCTTAAAGACGCTCATGATTTCCGATGACGCGAGCACGGCGGAAACTGGGTAGAAACCGCCCGCGAGCGCCTTGCCCACGATCACTACATCCGGCCTGATTCCCTCGTGCATGTAAGCGAAGAGTTTGCCCGTGCGGCCAAGGCCGGACTGAATCTCGTCCACGATCAGAAGAACGCGGTTCTGGCGGCAGATATCGGCGGCCTGCTTCAGGAATCCCGGTGGAGGAATGCTGATGCCGGCTTCTCCTTGAATGGGTTCGACGAGGAAGGCGCAAGTGTGTGGAGTGATGGCGTCCTGCAAAGCCTGCGCGTCTCCAAAGGGAATCACTTTGAATCCGGGCGTAAACGGCCCGAAGCCGTCGCGATACTGAGCGTCGGTCGAGAAACTCACTTGCGTGATGGTGCGCCCGTGGAAATTGCTGGCGCAGACGATGACTTCCGCTTTGTCCTCGGGAATGCCTTTGATCTTGTATCCCCACTTGCGGGCGGCTTTGATGGCAGTTTCCACCGCTTCCGATCCGGTGTTCATGGGCAGCGCCATGTCATAACCGGTCAGCTCGTGAAGTTCTTTGTAAAAAAGCGGGAGTTGGTCATTGCGGAAAGCCCGCGAGGTCAACGTCACCTTGTGCGCCTGCTCGACCAGCGCCTGGAGAATCTTGGGATGGCAATGACCCTGATTGAGCGCGGAGTACGCCGCCAGGCAGTCGAGATAGCGCTTGCCTTCGACGTCGTAGACCCAGACGCCCTGCGCCCGCTCGATCACGACATCCAGAGGATGGTAGTTGTGAGCGCCATACTTATTTTCCAGTTCGATAAGATCGCGCGTGCGCAGATTTTGCTTCGTTATAAGTTCGGTATGCATAAGGGCCCTTCAACTTTACTTTACGTTAGGAAGGTCCGATCAAGTGAACGCTCACGAGTTGGGATGCTTTGGGAGAGCAGGCCTCAGCGGCTAAACAGTCTGCGGAAAAAGTCGCTGATTTTATTTGCGCGGCTTTTCGAACGTTCATTTTTCGCTGCGGATCGTGTTTTTGACTTCTCCCGGGCTATCTCGCCCGGCCATTTTGCCTCCTCGAAACACACTTCTCCCCGCGCTTACACCGCGGGAATCAGTTTCGCCATCCGCACCAAGTTGGCCGCGGTCGCCACGAAACGGAAAAACCAATCCACTTTCCGCGCGCCGCGCAGTTTCACTTTCCGCAGAATGCTGTGCAGCTTGCCCCAGCCAAACACGTTCTCGATGCGCTTGCGTTTCTTCTGGCTGATGGCAAAGCCGGGATCGCTCCGCTCCGCTTCGGTCAGCCAGTTCGGCCAGTGCGGATTCGGTTCATACTCGGCCACGTGAGGCGTAATGTTGCGCCGCCGCAACTCCGCGATAAACTTTTCCTCCTGATACAGCGTGTCCGCTCCCAGCGTGATGACGGGCGTTTGCGCGTTCACTCGTTCTGCGCTGCGGCCCATGGCGTCCAGCATCTGCAGCGCCGCTTCCCGCTCCGCCGTCGTGCTCGACGGCGTGGCGCGGGCCGCCACCACCAGCCCCTTGCGGTTCTCGATCACCCCATGCCCCAGATAACTCGGCTTGGCCTCACCCGCCGTGCTCTTCTTATACAGCCGCGCGTCCGGGTCGGTCGTCGAAACGTGCGTGTCGCGCAGCAACTTCTTGCCGCCCGCGCCCGTGCCCGCCGCCGGCGGCGGAAGCTTGGGCACAAAACTCCGTCGACTCGCCCACGCCTCGATCAACGTCCCATCCACCGTGAAGTGTTCTTCGCTCAGCAGACCGTGTGCGCGTGCCTGCTCCAACACCGCGCCCAGCAAGCGTTCGGAAACTTCGCCTTGCATCATCCGCTCCCGGTTCTTGGTGAACACCGTCACATCCCAAACCTCATCGTCCGGGTTCAAGCCCACGAACCAGCGGTACAACAGGTTGTAGTTCATCTGCTCCATCAGCTGGCGCTCGCTGCGCAGGGAATACAGAACCTGCAGCAAGAGCGCCCGCAACAGCTTCTCCGGAGGAATCGACGGACGCCCCCGCCGCGCGTACAGCGCCTGGAAATGCGCCCATAAGTCCTGCAGCGCCCGATCCATCATGGCGCGAATCCGCCGCAACGGATGATCCGCCGGTATCCGCTCTTCCGGGTTGAGATAACTGAACACCGCTCCTTGCTGCTCGTCGTTTCCACGCATACTACGTACATATCAAATCGCCCTGTGGAAACACCCGTATCTTTTCATGCACACAGAATATTTCCGCAGACTGTAAAGCCGCTTGTTTGGCGGGCCCCAAACGGCACGGCTGAAGCCGTGCCCTACCCAAAGCTATCCCGAAACGAGCTCAATCAGAGATTCCCTTACTCCTTCTCCAGCAACATGGTCAGCAGCGCCATGCGCACATATAGTCCATTCACCGCCTGGCGGAAATACAGCGCCCGCGGGTCTTCATCCACCGACTTGTCGAGTTCCACGGTTCGCGGCAAAGGGTGAAGGATGAGCGCGTCCGGCTTCATCTTCCGCAAGACCGCCGAGTTGATCGCGTACTGTTGCGGGCTTCTCAGACCGGTCATGCGCTCAGGCCGGATGCGGGTTTGATACACCACATCCACTTCTCCGATGATCCGGTCAATATCCGGCTCAAGTTCGTAACGCACTCCATGCCCGTCGAGATACTCGAGGATATCGGGTTTCATCTGCAACTCGGGCGGGCTGACAAAACAAATCTTGACCCGTTCGAACTTAGCCAGGAGATAGGCGAGCGAACGCGCCGTGCGTCCTTGGTCAAGCTCTCCGATGATGGCGACGTTCAGGCCATCGAGCGGACGCTCGCGGTAGATGGTGTACAAGTCAAGCAGCGCCTGCGTGGGATGCTGCCCGCCGGTGCCATCTCCGGCATTGATGACCGGCACCGGAGAAACCTGGGCAGCCCGTTTGGCGCCGCCTTCCTCGTGGTGGCGGATTACGATCACATCGGAGTAGCTGCCGATGATGTGGATCGTGTCCTCGACGTTCTCTCCCTCAATCTCGGAGGAAAACTCTCGCGCATGCTCGGTCGAGACGACCCTGCCTCCCAGCCTCTGCATGGCGGCTTCGAACGAAAGACGGGTGCGGGTCGAAGGCGTGTAAAACAAGGTCGCCATGATGCGGTTCTGATAATCGAGCGATCCTCCGCGGGCCACCACACGCTCCATGCCGCGGGAACGTTCGAAGAGATCCATCAACAAGGGCACGGTGAACTGCTGCGACTCGATGACGTGCTTCAGCTTTCCGTAGTGCTGGGCCCTGGTCTCGGCGCGTCCGCTTCTGGGCACGTCCGGAGTAAAAACCCGGTCTTCCATGGATCACCTGCCTCCCACCGGCAACTCACTCTGCGCCCGGGAGTCAAGCGCGGCGAGTCTCCGATCCGACACAACACGATCCGGCACAACATGAGTGCCTACCGGCCCCGAGACGGCCGAACACAGGTTTTCGCAGGATGTAACGATTGCCTCGCGCCCTCCCTGCATCAGGAACCGCAACACGGATTCGACTTTAGGTCCCATGTTGCCGGGCGGGAAGTGTCCGGCATCGGCGTACTCCAGCAACTCGGTGCAGCCAACCAGTTGCAACGGCCTTTGCGTTGGCTTCTTGTAATCCAGGTAGGCGTAGTCCGCGTCGGTAGAAATGACGAACAGATCCACTCCCAGACGCGATGCCAGCAGCGCGGATGCGCGATCCTTATCGATCACCGCTTCGACACCCTGCAAACTCCCCTCACTCCATGCCACGGGGATGCCACCGCCTCCGCAGGCGATTACGAGCACGTTCCGATCCATGAGATCGCGAATGATTTCGAGTTCTATGATGTCCAGCGGCACCGGCGAGGGCACCACGCGGCGATAGCCGCGCGCCGCGTCTTCCACAATTTCCCAGCCCAACAGGCGCTTGCGCTCCTCAGCGTCGGCGAGAGAGTAGAACGGACCAATCGGTTTGCTCGGCTGCTTCATGGCCGGATCGTCGAGCGAGACCACGACCTGGGTCAGCACCGTCACCACCGGCACCTGCAACCCCGCGAGCCTAAGTTCCGTATTGAGGGACTGCTGCAAGAGGTAGCCGATTTCGCCCTGCGTGGAAGCGTCACAGACATCGAGCGGTTGCCCCGGGACCTGGCTGGCTCCGCGTTCAGAGCGCAAGAGCGCCGCTCCGACCTGCGGCCCATTGCCGTGGGTGAGAACGATGCGGTAGCCGTCACGCACCAGTTTGGCGATTTCTGCCGCCGTACGCCGGGCGTTCACGAGTTGCTCGGCGATGGCGCCTTTTTGGCCGGCGCGAATTAACGAGTTCCCGCCTACCGCCAGCAGCATGGTTTTCATGGCTGATCCTGTTACGCGTGCGCCAGTTCGGGCATGGTTGCCGGACGCACATGCCCTACGGGCACGTCCTTCATCAGTTCCAGCATGATCGCCTTCTGGACATGGAGCCGGTTTTCCGCCTCCTGGAAGACAACCGAGCGCGGCGAATCAATCACATCGTTGGTCACTTCCTCACCGCGATGTGCCGGCAGGCAGTGCATGAAGATGGCATCCGGTTTCGCGCAGGCGAAGAGCTCCGAATTCACCTGATAGCTCTGGAAATCGCTGCGCCGCTTGGCGGCTTCGGCCTCCTGCCCCATGCTCGTCCACACATCGGCGTAAACCACATCCGCCGCCGAAACTGCTTCTTTCGCATCGTTGGTGATCCGGCAACTGCCTCCTGTCTTTCGGGCCCGCTCCGAGGCCCAGGCGATGGCATCCGCTTGCGGCTCATAACCGGGAGGTGTTGCCACCCAAACTTCCGCCCCGAGTTGGGCGCCTGTGAACAGGAGCGAGTGCGCCACGTTGTTTCCATCGCCGACGAACGCGACTTTCAACCCCTCCAGCCTGCCTTTGACCTCCCACATGGTCAGGAAGTCCGCCATTGCCTGGCAGGGATGGCTGTAGTCGGTCAGGCCGTTGATCACCGGGATCCCGGCATACTCCGCCATCTGTTCAACGATCGAGTGAGCGAAGGTCCGGATCATGATGCCCTGCACCATGCGTTCCAGGTTCCTGGCCACGTCATACACCGATTCGCGCTTGCCCAGGTTGATCTCCGCCGGAGAAAGGTAGAGTGAAAAGCCGCCCAGTTGCTGGATGCCGACATCAAAAGTCACCCGCGTCCGCAGCGAAGGCTTTTCGAAAAGCATGGCCAGAGTTTTTCCTCTGAGAGCTTCGCTATAGACATCGGGGTAGGCTTTGATCTGCCGGCCCAACGCCAAAAGGTCGTGAATCTCCGACGGAGAGAAATCTCTGATCGAAACAAAGTCTTTGGCGTTCATTGTCCCACCTCCGTCGGGACGTCCAATTGCGCGAGGATCTCAGCCAGTCCTGGATGAGTGAGCTCTTCCACCTCGTAAGTAACCCGCAGAGTTGGTTTGTCGATCTTGATGACTCGCGCCAGGTCAATCGGCGTGGCGATCAAAACCAGGTCGCACGGCACCCGGTTGATGGTCTCTTCCAGTTCATGCCGTTGCGTAACGCTGTAGCCCATCGCCGGCAGAAGATTGGCCAGGTGTGGATAGCGGTCAAGAGTGCTGCGAATGGAGCCGACAGCATAAGGCTTCGGATCCACCAATTCTGCCGCTCCCCATTTCCGCGCGGCCACGACTCCGGCGCCATAGGGCATTTCGCCGTGGGTCAAGGTTGGACCATCTTCCACCACCAGCACGCGCTTTCCCTTCACCAGTTCAGGCGTAGGCGCGGAGACCCGGCAGGCGGTTTCGACAATTCTGGCTTTGGGATTGCTGCTGTGGATATTGTGCCGGACGGTTTCGATGTCCTGCTGAGCGGCAGTATCCACTTTGTTGATGACAACCACGTCGGCGCGCCGCAGGTTTACTTCTCCGGGAAAATACATCAATTCGTGCCCGGGGCGAAGCGGATCGACCACCACGATTTCCAGATCGGACTGGTAGAACGGGGTATCGTTATTCCCTCCATCCCACAGAATGATGTCCGCTTCCTTCTCCGCCTGGCGCAGGATCCTCTCGTAGTCCACGCCCGCATACACGACTGTGCCCTGACGGATGTGCGGTTCGTACTCCTCGCGCTCTTCGATGGTGCATTGCTGCAAATCCAGATCTTCGACGGTGGCAAAGCGCTGCACGGCCTGCGCCACGAGGTCGCCATAGGGCATGGGATGACGGATCACGACTGGCTTCCAGCCCTGGCGCCGCAGCTCGGAGGCCACCCCTCTCGACAGCGGACTCTTGCCGCAGCCGGTTCGTACCGCGCAAACGGAAACCACTGGGACCGACGACTTGAGTTGAGTGCGCTCGGTCCCTAATAACCAAAAGTCCGCGTCCGCAGCCACGACCCGCGATGCCAAGTGCATCAGGTTCTGGTGCGAGATATCGCTGTAGGCGAATACCACCGCATCCACCCGCTCGCCGGCAATCAGTTTTTCCAGGTCCTTCTCTTCAAAAATCGGTATCCCGTCGGGATACCGCAGACTGCCTGCCAGTTCCGGCGGGTACCGGCGGTTTGCAATGTCGGGGATTTGCGCGGCGGTAAAGGCGACTACCTGGTAGTCAGGATTGTTGCGAAAAATCACGTTGAAATTATGAAAGTCCCTGCCAGCCGCACCTAAAATGAGGATTCTTTTCATGGCCTTCCCTTATTTTCCCAGCCCCACGCTTTAATTTTATATATTCTCCCGCGCCGGGGAAACGCGGCTGTGCTGGTTATCACAGCCTCGCGTGATCCCGCGCACCGAGGTTAGCTTTTGGGGCAGGCCAACATGACCCGTGAACGTACGCCTCTCTGCTAGAATCTCTGCGTCATGATGGAAGCCTTCCTCGTTCCCGAAAGAACCGTGGTCAACGCCAAAGGAGATGGGCCTGCGCTCGATGTGAGTCGAGCGGAGGGCCGGATCTTTTTGCTGACCCTTGCCATCGCCAACATTGTCGAGCAGGAGTCGCTGGACGTCAGCATCCATGGGTCGGCGGATGGCGCGACGTGGGATCTGAAGCCGGTCGCGGCGTTTCCGCAGAAGTTCTATCGCGAGGAAGTTCCGCTGCTGCTCAATCTGACAGCGCGGCCAGAGGTCAAGTTTGTCCGCGCTCATTGGGAAGTGGCCCGGTGGGGGCGCGGCTCGGAGACGCCCATGTTCGAATTCAGCGTCGCGCTGCGGGAAGTCCCGCAGGAAATCCTTGCGGAAGCCGCCGGGCGCGTGCAGTAGAAATTTCAGAGGTCAGAGGTTAGATTGCAGAGGTAAGACCGCCGATTTTCACCTCTGCAATCAGACCTCTCACCTCTGACCTCCCACAAAATCTCCGCTATATTAAGTTCATGCCTGCCGATTCGAAGCCTGACGATTCGAAGCCTGATGGTTCGAAGGTCGTCGTGCGTCCCGCGCGCGCGGTGCGCGGCGTCGTGCGCATTCCGGGCGACAAGTCCATTTCGCACCGCTACGCCATGCTGGCGGCGATTGCGGAGGGCGCGAGCAGGTTCCAGAATTTTTCTGCGGCGCGCGATTGCGCCAGCACGCTGGATTGCGTGGCGAAGCTGGGCTGCGAGTGGAAGCGATTGACGGACGAGGGCGGCGGCGACGTGGCGATTGAAGTGCAAGGCGTGGGGCCGCGGCTGAACGCTCCGGCGGAGGCGCTCGATTGCGGAAACTCCGGCTCGACCATGCGCATGCTGAGCGGAATTCTTGCCGGCCAGCCTTTTGCCAGCGAACTCTGCGGGGATAAGTCGCTCTCGCGGCGTCCGATGGCGCGCATTATGGCACCGCTTTCGGAGATGGGCGCGAGGATTTCGTCGAGCGCAGGCGGACGCCCTCCACTCACAATTCAAGGCGGACCGCTCAAGGCAATCCACTACAAACCGGAAGTGGCGAGCGCGCAGGTGAAATCGTGCGTGCTGTTTGCCGGACTCTTCGCCACAGGCGAGACGGTGGTCGAGGAACCCATCCGCACGCGCGATCACGGCGAAATTGCGCTGCGGGCGTTTGGGGCGGAAGTCGAGCGGACGGGAAATGCATCGCGGATTGTGGGCGGACAGCGTCTGCGCGCGATTGAGGCGCATGTGCCCGGCGATCTCTCAAGCGCCGCGTTCTTTCTTTGCGCGGCGGCGATGTTTCCGGGATCTCAGATCACTTTGCCTGGAATTTTGATGAATCCGACGCGAGCGCGGCTGCTCGATATTCTCGTGCAGATGGGGCTGAAGATTTCGGTCGCGCATCTGGAAGAGCATCGGGGCGAGCTGGTAGGAACGATTGAGGCGCGTGGGGCGGCGTGGAAGGGAGCCGTAATCGCCGGTGCCGACACGGCCGCGCTGATTGACGAGATCCCCGTGCTGGCGGCGGTTGCGCCGTACACGGACGGCGGCCTCGAAGTGCGCGACGCCAAAGAGTTGCGCGTGAAAGAGTCGGACCGCATTGCGGCCGTCGCTGCCAATCTGCGGAAGATGGGCGCGGAAGTCGAAGAGCGTCCCGATGGAATGCGGATTCCGGGCGGGCAGCATCTGCATGGCGCCGAACTGGAGTCGTTCGGCGATCACCGCATTGCCATGGCGTTCGCCGTGGCCGCGCTGCGAGCCGAAGGCGAGACGACGATTCGCGGGGCGGATGCGGCGGGGGTTTCGTATCCGAGGTTCTTTGAGGAATTGGAAACAGTCGCCGGTCGATAGTCGTTGGTCGTTCGCGGTTTTGTTTGCCAACGACCAACGACTAGCGACCAACGACCCTATTGGGTAAATCCTGTGTCGAATGATAAACCGCAATCTCCCGACGATCGCCTGAAACGCGAATTCAATCGCTGGGCCGATGACGGTGAGGGCCCAAGAATGGAGCGCCATCACCTCGACATCACCGAGAAAACCATGCGCCGCATGGATCTCGGCCCGGGCGAGCGCATTCTCGATCTCGGCTGCGGATCGGGTTGGGCGACTCGATTGCTGGCGCGCATGGTGGGCGAAGGGCCGCAGGGTTTTGGGCAGGTGGTCGGGGTGGATATTTCGGACGAGATGGTGCGGCAGGCGCGCGCCGCTTCGAGGGAGTTCGATAACGTGATGTTCGTCGTTGGATCGGCGGCGCAGATTCCCTGGGAAGAAAACTTTTTTGACAAGGTGCTATCGGTCGAGTCGTTTTATTACTACCCGGATCAGGAACGCGCGCTGGCCGAGCTGTTTCGCGTGATGGCTCCGCATGGACGGATGTTCATTCTGATCAATCTCTACAACGACAATCCATATTCGCTGCAATGGGTGCCAAAGTTGAAGGTGCCGGTGCATGTGCGTTCGGCGGCAGAATATGTCGAACTGCTGAAGAAGCACGCTTTCGAAAATGTCGAGTACGCGCAGATTCCGGACGACACGCCCACGCCGGAAAATTACCAGACGACGTCGTTCCATTCGCTCGACGATATGCAAGCATTCAAGCGGATTAGCGCGCTGCTGCTGATGGCGTCAAAGCCGGACGTGCGGAATCCGGCGCCGGCGTACACGATTTATTAGCCGCGAGCAACTGCGGATACCTCGCTTCGCTCGGAATGACAATTAAGAGAGGAGCGGACCGGACGACCCGGGTTAGATCTCGTCGTCGTCGTCCTTGTCCTTGTCATCCTCGCTGTCGCGGCTGCGCTCACGCTCAAGGTTCTGGACCGGGCTCAGCGGGCGATTATCGCTGGCATGGCGAATCTCAATCTCGCCATTCACATTGGAGAGCTTCACCAAGGTTCCGCCGCCGCCCAGTTGGCCGTGCAGACTCCGGCCCACAAACTGGTGGCGTGTCACAGGCAAGCCAAACTCATCGGAGATGTCTCCCGAGACGGTGCTGGCTTTGAGTTCTGCCTTCGCGTCCGATGGCAAGGTCACGCGCAGCCTGCCGTTTACCGACGACAGCTTCAGCTCGGACGAGGGCAGCCGATCCACGCTGGCGTCGAGTTCACCATTGACGGTTTCGAGTTCCACCGCGCCCTGGAGATTGTGCGCCTGAATCCGTCCGTTGACACAGGAGGCATGGACTTCCCCGGCGACATCCTGTATGTCGAGACGGCCGTTGACCAGCTTGATCTCGTCGAGCCGCGCCTGCCGAGGCACCGTGATCGTGTACTCCACGCTGGCCGGGTTGCCATGCTCGTCATCGTTATGGAAATTGAAGGTGTGATCGTGGCCCGGATACTCGGTGCGGATGGAGAGTTCGTTCTGATCGGCGCGAATCTCGATCCTGGCTTCGTCGAGACGCTCCTTGGTCCAGGCGCTCTTCACCGCGTCCACTTTGACTTCATCGCGGTCCCAGCCAGTGATGTGGACGGGGCCGTTGAGATTCTCGATTTCAACGCGGCCCTGAGCGGAAAGCGGGTAGACCTTGTGAAACTCCTCGGTCAGTCTGCCCGGCCGGTCCGAACCGGCGGCGCCGGAGATCAGGAAAATCGCCGATGTTGCGGCTACGACGACGGCCTCCAAGATTGCCAGTCTGCGAAACTGTGCCTGCGTCATAATGCCTCCGTGGCGTTTAGACGCGACAGCGGGGATTTGGTTAGTGGCGGGATTAAAGCCGTGCCGATCGACGCCAGCCTGTCTGCTAGACTGCCTTGTCGATCAGATTGTGACCGGTATCATTCCCGGAAGCAGGGTGAGGATGTATTCTTGTAGAGATCGATTGGCGAACGAGGCCCCATGAGCTGGCTCCAGAATAAATTCGAAAAGAATTTCATGATCTCGACGGTGGACTACGTCTTCAACTGGGCGCGCAAGTCGGCGCTCTGGCCGATGACGTTCGGGCTGGCGTGCTGCGCCATCGAGATGATCGCGTCTTCAACCTCACGGTTCGATATCGCGCGTTTTGGGGCGGAGGTGTTTCGGCCCAGCCCGCGGCAGTCGGATTTGATGATCGTCTCCGGCACGGTCACGCTGAAGATGGCGCCGGTGGTGAAGCGAATTTACGACCAGATGCCGGAGCCGAAGTGGGTGATCTCGATGGGCGCGTGCTCGTCGGTGGGCGGCCCGTTCAATACTTATGCGGTGCTGCAGGGCGTGGATCGCATCGTGCCGGTGGATGTGTACGTGATTGGATGCCCGCCGCGTCCGGAGAACTTGTTTTACGCGCTGCTCAGGCTGCAGGACAAGATCGACACCATGACGCTCGCCAAGCGGCCCACCGAAGTGCGGCTGGAAGAAAGCATGATGGAGAATTTCAAGCGTCAGGTGATGGTCGCGCAGACGATGCAGCCGAAGTGACCGCGCTTAGCGGGCGTGAGCGAAGCGGGAGCCCGCTGCGGTCATCCTTCGCGAAGCGAAGGACCTGCTCTTGCTCGGCTATTCGAGCACTTATGTCATTCGTTAAGATTGCCGCGCAATCCGACCTCCCCGCCAACAACCAAGCCAACGAATTTCCGTGCGGCGACAGGACCATCTGCGTTGCCAACGTGAACGGAGAAATCAGCGCCATGGATAACATCTGCCTGCATCGTGGAGGCCCGCTCGGCCAAGGCGTGATCTCAGGAGGAAAAGTCGTTTGCCCGTGGCACGGCTGGGCATGGGACCCGAAGACGGGCGAGGCTGGCCCGCCGGGGGCTAAGATTGCGGTGTATCCGGTGAAGATTGAGGGCGGGGATGTGCTGATCGAATTGTGAACCCATGAGCCCCGTCACTCACTTTTTCACTGGATGGGTCTTCGCAAACTCTGCATCATTGAGCCGCAGGGAACGGGCTCTGGTTACTCTGGCTTGTGTTGTGCCCGATGTTGACGGCGTCGGGATTGTCGCAGAATATCTGACGCGGCATTCGCAGCATCCGCTCGAATGGTTTTCAGCCTACCATCATTCGTTGCACAGTCTTCCGTTTGCGGTTGTCGTGGCGGCTGTGTCGTTCGCATTGGCGACCCAACGATGGAAGACTGCGGGGCTGGCCTTTCTGAGTTTTCATATTCATCTATTCGAAGATTTGTTGGGGAGTCGCGGCCCGGAAGGCTATCAATGGCCGATTCCGTATTTCATGCCGTTCTCCCGGGCTTGCGAGCTGAGCTGGCGCGGACAATGGGCGTTGAATGCCTGGCCTAATTTTGCCATCACGATTTTGCTGTTACTGATGACGTTCTACCTGGCGTGGTCGCGGGGATTTTCTCCGTTGGAGATGATCTCGCTTAAGGCCGATGCCGCTTTTGTCATGGCGCTGCGGAAGCGAATCCCCGCTCCCCAATCCCACACGAGCGGGGTACAGAAACCCTGAATCCGTTCTAAGCCTTTAATTTCGCCACGTAGGCTTTTCCGCTTTGCGACTTGCGGGCGGTGCTCTCGACGAACTTAAGAAATTCCCGCAGATGTTCCTTTTCCGACAGTTCCGCCTCTGAGAATTTCACCCGGACGCCAAACGACGGCGCGCTGTGCGTCGCGACTCCGCTGATGATGACGCCTTTCACCCAGATCTTGCCGCTTGCTACCCACAAGCCGATGTCCAGGGCCCTGCCCGTGGGCACGGCGCTGGCAGTCTCGACCATGCAGCCTCCGCGGCTCACATTCGCCAGATTGCCCCAGACCGGCTCTTCTATACCCTCAACATGAATTTCCACTGCCACATAGCATCTGATCCGATAATAACGGCGGCGATCCGATCCCCTTTGGGGCGTAAGCAAATCAATTTCAAACGGGGGCGTTTCGTTTGTCGGTTCGGGATGGTGAAGCTCGGCAGGTGGCGCCGGTTCCGCCGCAACGGGCAGGTTCTCTCGTGCCGCCCGGGCCGAGACAGCAGCGTCTTTAATCTCGCGCATCGTCCGCAGCAGCGCCGTTTCGCGCTCTTCCACAGGCACTTCGCGGTAGGTCTGGAGCAGTTTCCCGAGGTGGCTGACCAGGTCGGGATCCGTAAGCAGGCGCGTCCAGTCCGATCCTTTGGGCGGCACTTTCGTTGCTTGGCTCATACGCACGACTTCCCTCGCTTAGTTTTTTGTTCGCAGGGAAGTGCTTGACTCTCATAGACTGAACGTTGGGTCAGGGTTACGCAAGATGACCAAGGTCACTATCGCCAGTGCGGGCGCACCTGCAAAACGTTGTGAGTCCGCGCTCCATCGCGAAGCGGTTCAACAATTTGCGGCGGACCTTGGCCAAAACGAGTCCAAAAGACTTATCATTTTTGTTTCGTAAGGAGAAACCCCGGGTTCCATGTCTTCCGCGGACCGTCCCACTCGCCAGTTGCTTTGCTATCGTGCATTTTTTTTGCGGATCGTTCTGCTGACCGTGCCAATCGTCGCCTTCCCAGCGGCGCTTTGCGCGCAAAGCTCCGGTGCGACCGCGAGTTGGGCGGGCGGAGCCATGCAGGTTCAGACCTCGGCACAGAATCCAGTGTTTGGAAGCGTGCCGGACCAGAAGCCCACTCCCGGAGTCCTGTCGTTGACCTTCAGCGATGCGATCGAGCGGGCTTTGCGCCAGAACCTGGCTGGCCTTTTGTCGGAGTACAACACCATCGAGGCCCGGGGACAGAAATGGCAGCAGCTCAGCGAGTTGCTTCCGAACGTCGGCGCGGATGTGCAGGAAGCCAAGCAGAAGGTGAGCCTGGAAGCGGAAGGATTTCGCCCCTCTCTGTTTCCTGGTCTTTCTGTTCCTCGCGTCATCGGCCCGTTCTCCTACTTCGATATGCGCGCCTCGGCGACCGAGCGAGTTTTCGACTGGCGGGCAATCCAGAAATACCGCTCTGCCGCGATCGGCGAAGGCGTGGCCAAGTTGAATCTGAAGGACGCGCGCGATCTGGTCGTGCTCGCGACCGGCAACGCCTACCTGGTGGCGCTGGCCGGGGCAGCCCGCGTGGAAACCGCGCAAGCGCAGGTCGAAACGGCGCATGCGCTCTACGACAAGGCGGTTGCACAACAGCAGGCCGGCGTCGCTCCGGCGATCGACACGCTCCGGGCGCAGGTCGAATACCAGGCGCGCCAACAGCAATTGATCGTAGCCACGAACGATTTCGCCAAGCAGAAGATTTCGCTGGCGCGTGTGATCGGACTCGCGACCGGGCAGGAATTCGAATTGGCCGACAAAGCTCCTTACGAGGCTTTCCCTATTCCCGATCTTGAAACCGCCTTGCAGCGCGCGTATTCTCTGCGCTCCGATTACAAGGCGGCGCGGGATCGTCTGGCCGCCGCGCAACTGGAGCGCAGCGCGGCCACTGCCGGGTATTTTCCGACCATCAATGTGGCGGCGAATTACGGCGAAATCGGCGCGGTTCCCGGCGATGTGCTGCCTACGTATGGGATCGTCGGTACGTTGAATATTCCGATCTTCCAGGGCGGCAAGGTCCATGGAGACGAGCTGAAGGCTGAAGCCAACCTGCGGCAGGCACAGGCGCAGATGGCGGACGTGCGCGGTCAGATCGATCAGGATATCCGCAACGCGCTGCTCGACCTCAAGTCGTCGAGCGATCGGGTGGAAGTCGCGCAGAGTTCGGTGAATCTTGCCGAACAGGCGCTCACCCAATCGCGGGATCGTTTCTCCGCCGGGGTCACCGACAACCTCGAAGTGATTCAGGCGCAGGAAGCGGTGGCAGCCGCGCACGAGAGCTTGATTTCGAGCCTCTACCTTCACAACATCGCCAAGGTTTCTTATGCCCGCGCCCTGGGCCGCGCCGAAGAGGGCGTTCGCGAATACTTGAAAGGGAAGTAACCCAATGGAAGAAAGCAGCAACGTTGTAGCCGAGCCCAAACCGCAACCGGGAGCCTCGGCGCCGCAGTCCCCGTCCAACAGCGAATTCTTCTCCGAGCGGCGGGACGCGATTTTGAAGCATCCGCACACCAAGGGCTGGGTCATTCTTACCAGCCTCGTGATTCTGATCGCCGTTTTTCTTCTGTGGCGTTACCTCGCAAGCTACGAATCCACCGACGACGCGCAGATTGACGGGCACGTGAACTCGGTGAGCGCGCGCGTCGGCGGCCATGTGGTGAAGCTCAATGTGGAAGACAACCAGTACGTGGAAAAGGGAACGGTGCTGGTGGAGATCGATCCTGCCGACTACGAGGTCGCCGTCGCGCAGGCACGCGCTGTATACGCCGAGGCCCAGGCGCAGGCCGCCGCCGCCGGCATTAACGTCCCCATCGTCAACGTGAGCACTTCGAGCCAGGTGAGCGGCGCCGAGGCCGGCGTCTCCAGTGCGCAGGCTGGAATCGCGGCCGCCCGCCAGCAACTTGAAGCAGCCAAGTCGCAGGTCGTTGAAGCGGAAGCCAACAACACCAAAGCGCAGAGCGATCTTGTCCGATACAAGCAACTGATCGACAAGCAGGAGATCTCCGAGCAACAGTACGATCAAGCGGTCGCCAGCGCCCAGGCCGCCGCCGCAACTCTCCAAGCGGCGCGCGCCCGTGCCGACGCTCTCGCGGCGCAGATCGAACAGGCGCAGGACAAACTGCGGCAGGCCAGCGCCGAGCTTCGCACCGCCGACACCGCGCCGCAAACGATGCGCGTCACGCGCGCCCGCGCCCTTTCCGCGCAGGCCAACGCCGATCGCAGGAAAGCTGAATTGGATCAGGCGGAGTTGAACCTCCAATACACGAAAGTAATTGCGCCGGTTAGCGGAGCGGTCAGCAATCGCACCGTCGAGGTCGGTCAAAACGTGCAGCCCGGCCAGGAGATGATGGAAATCATCCCGCTTGATGAGGGGGATCTCTGGGTCACGGCTAACTTCAAGGAGACGCAGCTTAAGAAGATGAAGCCCGGCTTGCCGGCTGAGATCGCGGTGGATGCGAACGGCAAGACCTACAAGGGGCATGTCGATTCCATCGCCGGCGCCAGTGGCGCGCGCTTCAGCCTGCTGCCTCCCGAAAACGCCACCGGCAACTACGTCAAAGTGGTGCAGCGCATTCCGGTGAAGATCGTATTCGACAAGGGCGAACTCAAGGGACACGAACTCCGCCCCGGAATGTCGGTCGTGCCGAAAGTCTGGATTAAATAAGGTGTGGATTAAATAATGGGCGCTGCCGCAATCACCCTGAATGACGCCGAGGAATGGCGTTCTCCGGTCAACCCGTGGATCATCGCGCTGGTGGTGACGCTGGCCACGTTCATGGAGGTGCTCGACACCAGCATCGCCAATGTGGCGCTGCCCCATATCGCCGGCAGTCTTTCGGCGGGTCAGGACGAGAGTACGTGGATATTGACGTCTTATCTCGTCTCCAATGCCATCGTGCTGCCGCTGAGCGGCTGGCTGTCTTCCATCATGGGCCGCAAGCGTTTTTACATGGGCTGCGTCGTGATATTCACGATGAGCTCGTTTCTGTGCGGGCTCGCGCCCAATCTCGGCATGCTGATCGTCTTCCGCATTCTTCAGGGCGCGGGCGGCGGAGGCCTGCAACCGAGCTCGCAGGCCATCCTCGTCGATACCTTTCCTCACGCGAAGCGCGGCATGGCATTCGCCGTCTACGGCATCGCGGTGGTGACGGCGCCGGCGGTCGGTCCTACGCTCGGCGGCTGGATCACCGACGATTTTAGCTGGCGCTGGATTTTCTTCATCAATATCCCGGTCGGCATTCTTTCGCTTTTGCTGACGCAACGGCTCATCCAGGATCCTCCCTACTTCAGGCGCCGCAAGCTGAGCGAAACCAAGATCGACTACATTGGACTCGGTTTTGTCGCGCTCGGTTTGGGAACGCTCCAGGTGATCCTCGACAAAGGGCAGCGCGAAGACTGGTTCGAGTCGCACTTCATCGTATGGCTGAGCGCGATCTCAGCCGCAGCGCTGATCTTCGTCGTCTTCTGGGAGTGGAACCACAAAGACCCCATTGTGGATCTGCATTTATTTCGCGAGCGCACCTTCGCGGCCGCCAACTTCCTGATGTTCATGCTCGGATTTGTCCTGCTCGGCAGCACGTTGCTGTTGCCGCTGTTCATGCAGACGCTGCTCGGCTACACCGCCGAACGATCTGGGATGGCGCTCTCTCCGGGCGGTTTCGCGATCATGGTGATGATGCCGATAGTTGGATTTCTGGTTTCGCGCTATAGCTCCCGCTGGCTGCTGCTGTTTGGTTTGTCGACGCTCTCGTGGTCGCTGTTCCATATGACGACGTTCAACCTGGGCGTCGATTTTCACATGATGATCATGGCGCGCGTCTATCAGGCGGTGGGAATGGCTTTTCTGTTCATGCCCATTAACATCGCCGCGTACGCGTTTCTGCCGCGCGAGAAGAACAATGCCGCGGCCGGCTTGATGAACCTCGCCAGGAATATTGGAGGCAGCTTCGGGATTTCCTTTGTCACCACCATGCTGGCCCGCCGCGCCCAGTTTCACCAGGTGCAACTGGTGGAGAAGCTGAATGCCGCCAACCCGCAGTTTCAGTCGGCGCTGCGGGGGACGACGCGTATGTTTGCGAGTGGCGGCGCCGGGCCTGGTTCCGGAGGCGGCTCCGCGATGCAGCATGCCTACGCGATCGTGCAGGCGAATGTGATCCGCCAGGCGACCATGCTGGCCTATATCGACAATTTCTGGCTGCTCGCGGTCGTGATCCTTTGTCTAATCCCGTGCGTGTTCCTGATCAAGAAGGTGAAGCCGCAAGGCGAGATCGTGGTTCACTAGTGGAGAGCCGGGCGTCCCCGAGATCCTTCGCTTCGCTCAAGATGGCAACTTATGTTGCGTCCCGGCGTCCGCCCCAGACGTTACCAGACGTTATAAGATAGGCGCAAAGCAATGGAGCCCATTCCGCCAGTGGCAGCTTCCGATTTGTATCCCCCGGTGCAGCGGGAAGTAGCGCGAATCGCCGGCTTGCCGGAAGTGCGCGCGGCATTCGACCGCTTCCGTTCGCAGGAATCGCAGTTTGTGCAATGGCAGATGGAAGCGACGCGGATTGCCGCTCCTCCATTCGGCGAGGCGGCGCGCGGCGCCTGGCTGGCGGACCGTTTTCGCGAGGCCGGGCTCATCGACGTGCAGGTGGATGAGGCCGGCAACGTGCTCGGCGTTCGTCCCGGCTACGGCAGCCGTTTCGTCTCGCTCAGCGCGCATATCAATACGGTGTTCCCGGCGGCGACGCCGTTGCACATCCGGCAGCAGGGCAGCCGGTTGTATGGCCCTGGAGTCGCCGACAACGGCGCGGGCATCGCGGCGATGCTGGCCGTGGCCAGTGTGCTCGCGAGCGCGCGAATTTCGCATGCGGCGCCCTTTGTGTTCATCGGGGACGTCGGGGAAGAAGGCGAAGGCGATCTGCGCGGAATGCGGTACGTTTTCGCGACGCCGCGCTGGCGAGATGCGATTGCCTACAGCGTCGTTGTCGATGGCGCCGGAGCGGACACCGTGGTGGCCGAGGCGCTGGGCAGCCGCCGCTTCGAAGTCATCGTGCGCGGTCCGGGCGGGCACTCGTGGAGCGACTTTGGGGCGCCTAATCCGATTATTGCGCTTTCCCGTGCCATCGAGGTCTTCAGTCAAACGCCGGTGACGGCCTCGCCGAAGACAACGTTCAATGTCGGCGTGATTCGGGGCGGGACTTCCGTGAATTCGATTCCGGAATCGGCCAGCATGCGGGTCGACCTGCGCTCCACGTCGACGGCGGAAATTGACCGGCTGGAGCGCGGCCTGCGCATGGCGCTGGACCATGCGGTCGCATTGGAAAATCAGGCCGCTGCTCAGCACGGGACGCGCCGGCCGCGGGTGGTGCAAAGTGAAGTGATCGAGATCGGGAATCGTCCGGCGGGCGAATTGGCGCCGGATGCGCGGCTTCTGAAGGTGATTCGCGCCGTGGATGCGCAGTTGGGCAACACAGCGCTGGTGCAGCGGGCGTCGACCGACGCCAACATTCCGCTTTCGCTGGGGCGCGAGGCCATCGCCATCGGCGGTGGCGGCTCCGGAGGCGGCGCGCATACGTTGCAAGAATGGTTCGACTGCAACGGACGAGACCTCGGATTAAGGCGCATTCTGCTTACAATGCTGATACTGTCGGGAGTGGGAAAATGATGACGCGAATCGCTCCGATTCTGATGTTGACGCTGGCCTCTGGCGTGTCGGCGCAGAGCGCGCCCGCGCCGAGCGTTCCGAAGCCGAAAGCGGACCTGATCTTTACCCACGGCAACATCTACACCGGAGTGGCCGATGCGGCGGCGACGTTGGGCGCGAGCAAGCGCTCGGAGGCGCTGGCGATCGTTGGCGACCGGATCCTCGCAGTCGGAGCGCGCGACGAGATCATGAAGTTGAAAGGGCCGGGGACGAAGGTCGTGGATCTTGAGGGTCACTTCGTCATGCCCGGATTCAATGACGCCCACATGCACCTGGCCAGCGCCGGCCTGGAGAAGATGAACGTGAACCTGGCCGGCGTCAAAACGCTGGATGAGTTCCGCGAGCGCTTGCTGGCCCGAGTCGAAACCGCCGCGCCCGGAGAATGGATCGTCGGCGAAGGCTGGGACGAAACCCTGTGGCCGGTCAAGACTTTGCCCACACGCTGGGATCTGGACGAAGTAAGCGGCGGACATCCGATCTACCTCGGACGCGTGGACGGACACATTGGCGTGGCCAACACCCGCGCCTTGCAGTTGGCGAGCGTCACCGTCGCCAGCCGCGATCCGGAGGGTGGAAAGATCGATCGCGACGAAGGGGGTACGCCCAACGGCATTCTGCGCGAGAAAGCGCAAGAGTTGGTGCAGGCGGTGATTCCCAAGCCAACGCACGAGAAGCGGCGGCAAGCCATCGAACTCGCTCTTGCGGATCTGGCAAGTCACGGCATCACCTCGGCGCAGGATTACTCGCAGTGGGAAGACTTTCAGATTTACGAGGAACTCGAACGCGAGGGAAAGCTGACGGCGAGAATTTCAGAATGGCTGCCTTTCGACGATTCGATTGAGGAATTGAATCGCAAGCGCAGCGCGCATCCCGCGTCCGACAACATGCTCCACACCGGAATGCTGAAGGGCTTCATGGACGGTTCCCTGGGCTCGAAGACCGCCGCTCTGCTTGAGCCCTACAGCGACGATCCTAACAACAGCGGCCTGCCGCAATACGACGCGGCCAAGCTGAATGCGATGACGAAAGAGCGGGTGCTGGCGGGATATCAGATCGGCTTCCACGCCATCGGCGACAAAGGAGTGCAGTTGGCGCTCGACGCCTTCGCAGAGGCGGAGAAGGCGGCAAAAGAAACCAAGGTGAAAGCGGTCGACGGTGGCAACAGTAATGATTACCGGCTTCGCATTGAGCACGCGCAGGTCACCACGCCGCAGCAGATTTTGTGTTTCAAGGATCTCAAGGTGATCGCGTCCATGCAGCCGAACCACCTGCTCACGGATATGAACTGGGCCGAGGCGCGTCTGGGAGCGAAGCGCGCGGAGCATTCCTATGCGTGGGCTGAGTTCCTTCGACGCGGGGTGGTGCTGGCCTTTGGCACGGATTATCCGGTCGAACCGGTTTCGCCGTTTCGCGGGCTCTACGCGGCTCTTACTCGTATGAGCGAAGACGGAAAGAGAAGTTACTATCCCGCGCAGAAACTGACGATCGAGCAGGCGATCGCGGCCTACACGACCGGCGCGGCTTTCGCCGAGTTCGCCGAAAAGCAAAAAGGCAAGCTGGAGGCCGGCATGTTAGCCGACTTTGTAGTTCTCGATCAGGACATTACAGCCGCCCCGCCGCCGAAGATCCTGGCGACGAAAGTTCTGCGTACGGTGGTCGGCGGCAAAACGGTATACGGGGCGAAGTGAGAAGAGTGCATGGCGATGAGGGCAACCGATTTCGAATTTCGTCACCAGACGCTGTTTCATCTGCTCATTGTTGCGGTGTCCTTTCTGACCTACTTGATGGATCGCGATGACGTTGTCTGGGCGTTGGTGCGCGAGCAGTCCCATCCTAGACTTTTGGAACGTCTGTTGTTTGCTCTGGCGACTCTCCTCATTGGTGTTGCCGCCGCAGTACGTACCTGGGCTCTCTCCTATCCCAAGCCTTCTGTCCCCGGCCATGGGTCGCTGCTCCATTGGGGCGGGCCCTACCGTTATCTCCGCTATCCGCAGGAACTCGGCAATCTTCTCTTCGCCATCGGACTGGGGTTTCTTGCTCCGCTCTCGGGATTCGTCATTCTCGTAGCGGGCGAAGCGATTCTTCTCTTTCGGTTGATTCAACGCGAGGCAGAACTCAGGAATCGCGCAGAAGGCTCTAGCCACGCTGGCGCAGATGTGACTCGACCGCTCCCGCGTCGATCGCTTTTCGAATTGCGAATGTGGGGAAAGGAGTTTCGGCATGAGTCCGCCAAATGGGGCCTTTCCCTCACCATGATCGTCTTTACCCTACTACTCAAAGACCGAGTCGCAGAAGTTCTCGCTGGCGCCAGTTTTCTAGTTTGGCTGGTGCTGAATCGTGATTCTTGGCACAACGATTTCACTTCTGAAGCCTGACCCTTGTGATTCGGACGATCCCATGACCGGGAAGGAGCGGGAACGCGCGTTCATGATCGGCGCCCCACTGGCGATTGTCCCGGCTTTGGGTTCCCTTCCTGCCGTGACGTTCCTGATCTTCTTTCCCCAGGTGACGCACGGGCGGGCAATTGGGCTGTTGGTGTTGCCGGCTTGCGCGCTGGCGAGCAGCTTCGGACTGTGGAAACTGGCAATGGGCGCGGTCGAGAAGCCGTGGGGAATATTCAACGTCCTGAGTTTTGGGGCCCTGATGGTTGTGCTGGTCATCGCTGGCTATACCGGATTGTTCCTGGCGCTGATGACGCTGAAGCTGTAGCGGGCTGCGCAAGCGTTCCATTTTCGTTTGTAGAGACGGGACTTGCCTCGGTCGCGGAGACGCGGCAAGCCGCGTCTCTACGGAAATCAGTCGTCAACCGTCAACGCGGACTGGGTTTTCTGCGTCTAAATGATTTGGCGGCCTTCGAACCGATCCCTGCCTGGGACGAAGGTATAATAAAAAATTGGGCAGTTTCAGGAGGTAAGACATGGATTCGCGCGAAGGCGCCTTTTGGGTGCGCCTCAAGGCCAATCGTTGGGCCTACACTTTTACGATTCTGGCGACGCTGACGGTCGGAATTCTGATTGGCACCGTGGTCTCCTATGGAGTGAAAGGCAAGGAGGGGCAGAAGTCGTCGGATGCGACGCCGCTGACCATTCCCGCTCCGCAACAACTCTCGACTGCCTTCTCCCAGATTTCCAAGCAGCTCGAGCCGAGCGTGGTGAACATCAATACCGAGTCGACCATCAAGAACCCTCACCATCGGCGTTCCATACGTCCCGGGCGTCCCGATCAGGACGAAGATCAGGGCGGCGATGAAGACAGCCCGTTCCAGGATTTCTTTGACAAATTCTTCGGCGGCCAAGGCGGTCAGGGCGGAGACGCGGCCACGATTCGCCAGCGCTCGCTTGGTTCCGGCGTGATCGTGGATTCGAAGGGTTACATCGTCACCAACCGGCACGTGGTCGAGAAGGCCGACCGCATTCGTGTGAAGTTGCAGGATGAAAGTCCTACCTCTCCGGGACATGATGCCAAGTTGATCGGCATGGATCAGGAAACCGACCTGGCGGTGATCAAGATCGATATGGATCGTCCGCTGCCAGCCGCGAAACTGGGCAACTCCGACGGCATGGAAGTTGGCGACTGGGTGCTGGCCATTGGCAGTCCCTTCGGATTGCAGGAAACCGTGACTGCGGGCATCGTGTCGGCCAAAGGGCGCAACATCGTTCCCAACCGGCAGTTCCAAATCTTCATTCAAACCGATGCGGCGATTAACCCGGGCAATTCCGGCGGGCCGCTGGTGAATATGGCGGGCGAAGTCATCGGCATCAATACGGCCATCCTTACGGAGACGAGTTCGTACGCGGGTGTGGGATTTGCCATGCCTTCGAACACGGTGGCGCAGGTCTACAACCAATTGATCGGGCCGGAACACCGCGTTTCGCGCGGCTCCATTGGCATTGAGTTCTCTGCCTATCCGAACCCGGCCATCGCGCATATTTACGGATCGGGCGTGACGGTGCAGAACGTGACCTCCGGCAGTCCGGCCGAAGAGGCGGGCCTGAAGGTCGGCGACACGATCATCGCCGTGGATGGCAAGGAAGTGAAGAGCGGCGACGATCTGGTGGCTGACATCGCTTCCCGCAAGCCGGGCTCGAAGGCCAAGCTCGCCTTTGTGCGCAACGGCAAGAAGGAAGAAGCGACGGTAACCATCGCCGATCGTTCGAAAATATTCGCTGCCCGTTTGGGCGAAGAAGACGAAGGCCAGAGCGAGGAAGCACCCAAGGCCAGCAAGTTCGGGGTTACGGTTCGCAGCGTCACTCCCGATCTGGCCGATCGCCTGGGAATTGCCGCGGGCAAGGGCGTGGTGGTGCAGGACGTGAAGCAGGGATCGTTCGCCGAGGATCTCGGTCTGAATCGCGGCGACGTGATCCTGGAAGTGAACAAGCAGCCCGTGAACACTACTGACGACTTTATCAAGATCGAGTCGTCGCTGAAGAGTGGGCAGGATGTGGTGTTCCTGGTGCGTCCGCGAGGCGCAAGGGCCCAGGATGGAACGATTTTCCTGGCAGGTACACTTCCGTAACCGATAAAAACTCCGGCGAGACTGGCGCTCCGTCCCCGTTTCGGGGACCATAAGGGTGGGCTGGTCTCGCCGGTTTTTTGTTGGGAGGCAGTCGTCAGTCGCTGGTCGTCGGTCGTTCGCGGGTTTCAAACGAACTACGCGTCCCGAACGACTGACGACCAACGACTGATTTCTGATGGTCGAACTGCGATTGCTCTAGGCCTTTAAACATGCACCGTTCTGATCGAATTCGGCGTTGGCGGCGGGTGGGGATTTGCAGCCTGCTCTGCCTGGCCGTGCATGGGCTCGCCATGGCGCAGACAGAGAACGTCAACTCCGCCAAAGAAACCGGCGCAAACTTACGCGGCGCCCGCCAAGAAGTCAACGCATAGCACCGCCGGGCACACGACCACTAAGCGTGCTTCAAACACGACAACTCAGAAGAGCAAAAGCTCCCGCGGCAAGAAGGGCTCGAAGCAGGTTGCGAAAAAGCGCAGCCAGCAGGCGATCGACTCGGCCCGCGCCCGCGAAATTCAGGAAGCGCTCATCCGCGAGCATTACATGTACGGTGAGCCAACGGGCCTGTGGGACAGCGCTACTCAAGCCGCGATGCAGCGCTATCAGGCAGACCAGGGATGGCAATCGAAGACCACTCCAGATTCCCGAGCGCTGATCAAACTCGGATTGGGCCCCAACCACGATCACCTGCTCAATCCGGAAAGTGCAGCGACCGCCGCTCCAGCGGCGGGCGATCCGAAGGCTGCGGCGAAACAGACCCCGGCGGAAGACAACCTTCCGAAGAACTAGTGGCCTGTCGCAGTGAGTTCGTTACTGCGGATGCGGCGGGCGGGGTCAGAGTATTTCCACTGGATAGGCCGAGCATTGGCGGAGTAGGCGTTGATGTAGCGGCGGAGTTTGCGAGCCAAGTCGGAAACCGAGGTAAAGATGCCGCGCGCGATAACGTCGCGTTCGATCCTGGCGAACCAGAGTTCGACCTGGTTGAGCCAGGACGAGTACGTGGGCGTGAAGTGAAACCGGACTCGCGGATGTTGCTGGAGGAAGTCGCGGACCGCCTGAGTTTTGTGCGCGGAGAGGTTGTCGAGGATGATGTGAATCTGTTGCCGAGGCGGACACAAGGATACAACCTCTTGCAAAAAGGCGACGAACTCGCGGCTGGTGTGGCGGGCGGCGGTTTTGCCGTGGACGCGGCCGGTGGCGGTATTGAGCGCTGCATACAAGGAGAGCGTACCGTGCCGGTAGTACTCGAAGCCGTGGCGTTCGGCGCGTCCCGGCGAGAGCGGCAGGACGGGATCGAGACGATCCAAGGCTTGAATGGCGGTCTTCTCATCGACGCAGAACACGGCGGCATGTTGGGGTGGGCGCAGATAGAGGCCGAGGATGTCGGCGGCTTTGGTTTCGAACTCGGGATCGTCGCTGACCATGTAGCGTTCGAGGCGGTGTGGCTTCAGGCCCGCTTCTTGCCAAACGCGATGCACGGCGTCTTTGCTGACGCCCAGCGCGGAGGCCAGTTTGCGGCAACTCCAGTGCGTAGACCCGTCGCTGGGCTTTCTCCGCGTGGCCGACAGGATGCGAGCGTGCAGAGCCGGAGTCAACACCCTGGGCTTCTGGCCGGGATGATAGGTGTCCAGTCCCTCGATCCCCTGCTGCCGGAAACGCTGCTTCCAGCGAATGATCGTGGGCGCAGTGGTTTGCAGCCTTTGCTTGATCGCGTTGAAGGACGACCCTTCTGCCAGCATCAGGATCAACTTGGCGCGAAACACGTAACCGGCCGGCAGAGTACGGGACTGGGCGATGCTGCTTAGGTCGGAATGCTGTTGCTGGGTGAGCAAGATTTCGCTGCCAGTGGCCATAACAGCTTTGATGCTAAGAACCTAGTAATGGTTGCTCTGCGACAGGCCACTAGTCCTGGCCGTAACTCGCGAACCAATCCTCGCCGGAACCATATTCCATAAACAGCCTGTGCGACGGCTACTGGTGAAATCGCGATTTCTCAACCGCGAACGAGAGCGTCCGGCATCATGGGGAGACTCGCAGCGATCGATCCAGCAAAACCAACGGTGGTGACAGCCGGTAGCTTTACAGCAGCCGCAAAGCGATAATTGGTATCTAGTCCGACAGATTGTTCAGTCTGTTGAAAGTTGAGCCGCAGAGATGATTTCACCGCCAACGTTTGCTACTGCAAGCAGCACTCGGTTATCGGGGCTTTCGCAGATCGTCGGAAATACGCCGCTGCTGGAGATCCCCATCGAGTTTCGCGGCAAGCAACGTGTGATCTATGCCAAGTCCGAGCAGCTTAACCTGACGGGCAGCATCAAGGACCGAATGGCGCTGCATATCCTGAAGCAGGCGTATCGCAGCGGGCAACTCCATCCCGGCGATACGATCGCCGAGGCCACCAGCGGCAACACCGGAATATCGTTTGCTGCCATCGGCCGCGCTCTCGGTCACCGCGTCAAGATCTTCATGCCGGACTGTATGAGTCGCGAACGCAAGGACCTGATCGCGAGCTATGGCGCCGAGATCGTACCCGTCAGCCACGAGCAGGGCGGATTTCTGCGCAGCATTCACATGGCGGAGGAATTCGCGGCCAGCCATCGAGATGTGTTCCTGCCCTGCCAGTTTTCCAACGATGCCAACGCCGAAGCGCACGAAACGAGCACCGGGCCAGAGATTTGGCTGCAACTGGAGGCTGCCGGCCGCGTGCCCGACGCTTTCGTCGCCGGAGTTGGCACTGGCGGTACGGTGATGGGCGTGGGTCGATTCCTCCGCAGCAAAAATGCCAGAATCAGCGTCCATCCCGTTGAACCTACGGAGTCCCCAACGCTCTCTTCGGGACACAAGGTCGGCAAACATCGCATCCAGGGGATTTCGGACGAATTCATTCCTCCTATCGTTAACCTGTCGGCCTTGGACGGAATCATCGATGTGTCTGACGGCGATTCGATCCTGATGGCGCAGAAACTGGCATCGACGCTGGGCCTGGGAGTCGGAATCTCGTCCGGGTGTAATTTTCTGGCGGCGGTAAAGGTGCAGGAGATGCTGGGCGATGCGGTTGTCGTGACCGTATTTCCAGACGACAACAAGAAGTACTTAAGCACCGACCTGATGAGGCGTGAACCGATTCGCGACGAATACCTTACACCCAGTGTCGAACTGAAGGGGCTGTCGGCTCTGCCGCGCGTCTGTGCCTTTTGCGGGCGCGGCAACTGAGTAACTTGAACTACCGGATTATTGTCGTAATCGGCGCGTCTCTGACAATGCCGGCGATTTCGCCAGTCATTCATGAGATAGCTGGCATGAGATAGCTGGCATGAGATAGCTGGCACGAGATAGCTGGCAGCTTGCAGTCCAATTCCAGCTAATCCAGCACCGGCCGCGGACAGTAAGGAATCGGCAATCCTCTGACGATTGCCCCCGGGTTGCCTTCGACCAGGGCTTCGGCATACTCGGCTCCGACGGTCCTTTCCGCTACAGCGCGAGCCGCGGAAAGATTCGGGACACGGCGCTTGGTGTCATGAGCGTCCGAGGCGAGGACGTGGACGGCAGAGCGATCAAGCAGCCAGCGGGCGACGATTTCGGGACGTTCGCCCCAGAATCCCGTCAGCGCCGAGGCCGTGACCTGAATCAGGCAACCCTGGTCCGCCCACTCCAGGATGCGCTGCGGCGTTGGCTGCAGGATCGGGTTCCGTTCGGGATGGGTCAGGATCGGTGTCAGCCCGCGATCTCCCAGGCGAGTGAAACACTCGGAAAGCCGGGTCGGAACACTGTAGTTGCTGAGTTCAACCAGCAGATAGTTGGTTTCACCAATCGTGTAGGTGTGGGGCTGCTCGAGGACGCTCTCCAGATTTTCGAAGGAGAGATGAAAATCGCAGCCCAGACTCAATTGCAGCGCGGGACCGACCTTCTCCCGCAGTTCGACAAGAAGCTCGGAGAGGTACGCGCGATCGTAGGCGTAACGATCGTTGGCGTGCGGAGTGGCAACAGCATGGGTAATGCCGTCCGCTGCCGCCATGCGGCACATTTCGACGGCTGCGTCCCATGACTTGGGGCCGTCGTCGACCTCGGGCAGAATGTGGCAGTGGATGTCGATCACGGCGCAATCTTCACTTGAAATACAACTGCAACACGCTTATTTAGCCTCCAACAATTAGAACACATACCGTTTGAATTGATCGGGTCATCCGGTGATCGGGTCATCGAAAAGCCGAGGGGCGTCTTTGCTATACGTTTTTCGCTAATGGCGAACGGCGAAGCTGGGGCTTCTGCTTTTCGATGGTCCGATGGCCCGATCACCCGATGACCCGATGCCCGATGACCCGATGCAGTTGCGCTTTTCGTGCGTTCTCGTGCACGATAGTGAACACGGCCTTTCGTTTTCATCTTGGATACGAGGAGCAGGTTCGCAAATGAGTTTTCTAAGGGCGGCGCGCGCCGCACTGGCAGGTCAAAGCAGTCTTCCACGGATTCTCGTGGCCGTCGTCGTTATCGTGATCCTGGCCGGACTTCCGCTTTCCTGTGGCAACGGCAGTCAAAAGGGTACGGCGCCTAGCCACAATGCCTACGTTACCCTGCCAGGGACGGGCAACGTGCTTCTGCTGTACATCGACGGCGCAACCGGGACCATTACCCAGGGAGTGCGAACGCCGCAAGTGGGGCAGGCCACGCCCAACGGCCTGGCGATACTTCCGTCGAGGAAGTTTCTCTACGCCGTCAATTCCGCAGCCTACACGATCTCGACTTTCAACGTCGCCAGCGATGGGAGTGGGACTTTGACGTTCAGTGGCACGACCCCGGCCGGCGACGGTCCGGATGCGGCGGTCCTCGATCCCTCCGGCCAGTGCTTGTTGGTGACAAACAATTACGGCAACAACATTTCCGTTTTCTCCATCGATGCCGGCAGCGGCGCCTTGTCGGAGATCGCTGGATCGCCCTTCCCGGCGAATTCGGGTCCATCTGAGATTCTGATCACGCCGTCCGGCAAGTTCGTGTTCGTGAGCAATCCGGGCATCGGGATGGTCACCGCTTTCACATTCTCGAACGGCGTGCTCACTCAGGCGCCGGGGTCTCCGGTATTCTCCGGAGCGGGCGCCTTCGGCATGGCCGTGGATGCGACTGAACGATTCCTCTACGTTGCGAATCCTTCTGCAATCAACCTTCCCCCGTATGCGTCCACCGTCGGCAACATTTCCGGGTTCAACATCGATTCCGGCACCGGCGCATTGAGCCCGATGATCGGCTCGCCGTTTATCGCCAGCTCCACCGTCGCAACTCAAAACGGCCCCACCGCGATCACCGTCGATCCCACCGGCAGGTTTGTTTACGCGTCGACCTCGGGATCGAGCTCCTCGATCTGGGGTTTCACGATCACTCCTACGAACGGACAACTGGTGGCCGTAAGCGGATCGCCGTTCGGCTTGAGTGCGGGCGGGCTGTTCGCCCTCATCGATCCCACCGGCGACTTTCTCTATATCGGAAGTCAGTCTGGAAGTATTGCCGGCTACACTTACAATCAAAGCACTGGCGCTCTCACGGCTGTCTCGGGCTCGCCTTTTTCCATCGGAACGGCGCCCGGGAAGATGGTGTTTTCACAGTAGAAGCGGGCGTTCGAGCCGGATCCAGGTTTTGTAATGCGTGATTTACGGGCTGGCACTTTGGTGGGATAAGTTTGGCACCCGCGTGCTATTTTCAGATTCGTCCCTTAGTCATACATTCCCAATTGAGCAGTTCTGGGGGAGGGCTGCCCGGGCGTCCTGGGTTCGAAAGAATCTGGACGCCCGTTTTAATTTTCGGCAGAACCCCACACCGCCGATTCACTTCGCGGGCCCGTCCCTGTTGGATCGAGCCTGCTTCGATCCCGCCTCCGCTCAATTCGTCGAAATGGTGAAGTTCACCGTGATGCGGGCCTTAGTTTCCACGGGCTGCCCGTTTTGGAGGTAGGGCTTGAAGTGCCACTGCTTCACCGCCTCGCGAGCCGCGGCGGCCAGGATGCTGGGACCACTGAGAATCTGCAACTCCTGTATGGTGCCGTCTCGCGAGATGAGCGCCTGCAAACTGACTGCGCCCTGCACCTTCATCTGCCGGGCCAGCAACGGGTAATCCGGGGGCACCGAAACGCTCACGCTCTTGGCCGTTTGGGGCGAGAGTTGCACGCGATCGCCGGCGCTGCCCAGCCCATTCGGCGCCGATGCGGAAGCGCTGGATGCGGAGGACGTCGCGCCCGAACCCACATCCAGATGGATGGCATTGCTTTTCGCGGGCACGTTGATGTGGCGGTTTCCGGCTACGACTTCCACCTGCAGCGGAGGCAGGGCGGCGCGCTCGGTGGTAGCCGAGAACGGAACTTCGGCCGCAGCCTGCACCGGGGACTTGGCTGGCTTGCGTTCCCGCGCGGGCGTCGCCGGCGTGCTCGCAGTTGCCGCGGCCACACTCTTAGTCTTGCTTCGGACCGCGGCTTCCTGGACTTCACCGCTGGGCGGAAACCAGAAATCCCAGTCTCGCAGAACCACCGCCGCCAGCGCCGCCAGCAGTATCCCCAGCGCGATAAGCATCCTCTTCCGCTGCACTTCCGCATCCTGCGACGGGGGTTGCAAGGGGAGCTGCGTCGACCGCTCCAGATGGTGCCCGGGCTGAGTTTCGTCTTGAAACATGGGTACGGGAGCGTCTCCGGAATTGTAATCGGCCTCGGGGAGCGCTGAGTTAGTATGCCCCCAAACCCGCGCCCGTGCCAAGCGAATCCCGCCCTGGCTATACCTTTTGCCAGGGCTGGGCCCGCAACTCGTTCCGCTCTGTAGAGACGGGGCTTGCGCCGTCTCCGCTTGCCGCGTGCCGGGAGGCGGCAAGCCGCGACTCTACAGGAAATCCCGTTCACAGCTCAGGAAACTTGCGAAACCTTATAGTCAAGCTTGTCAAGAATGCCGATCGCGGCGTCAAGAATTTCCTTATCCACCTTGCGATTCGAAGCGATGGCCTCCATCAGCGGAATGGAAATAATCCTGTTCCCCCGCAGCGCCGCCATCTGCCCGAATTCGCCGCGGTGCACCATGTCGATCGCACCCAGTCCGTAGCGCGTGGCCAGTACGCGGTCGAAAGCGCTGGGCGATCCGCCCCGCTGGATGTGGCCGAGTACCACCGACCGCGACTCGAAGCCAGTGCGTTTTTCGATCTCGCGCGCCACGGTCGAGCCGATTCCGCCCAACCGGAGATGCCCGAACTCATCGCGCCCTTCTTGCAGAACCGACGCTCCGCCGTTCAACTGGGTGCCATCGGCAAACCTCGCGCCTTCTGCTGCCACCACAATGCTGAAATACCTTCCGCGGGCGTGGCGCTGGCGAATCAGTTCGGCGACCTGGTCAATATTGAAAGGAACTTCGGGGATCAGTATGACGTCGGCGCCGCCGGCGATGCCGCTATAGGTCGCGATCCAGCCCGAATCGCGTCCCATCACTTCCACCACGATCACGCGATTGTGCGCTTCGGCCGTCGTATGCACGCGGTCAATGGCGCCGGAGGCCACATTCACGGCCGTGTCGAAGCCGAAGGTGAAGTCGGTGCCGGACAGATCGTTGTCGATCGTCTTCGGAACGCCCACCACTTTTACTCCGCTGTCGAAAAGTTTCTGCGCCACCGAGAGCGTGTCATCGCCGCCAATGGCGATCAGCGCATCACATCCATGTTTCTTGAGGCTCTCGACGCAGTGCTGCAGGCCGTTGTCATGCTTCGCCGGATTGGTGCGCGAGGTGCGCAGGATGGTGCCGCCGCGCGGCAGGATGCCACCCACGGTCGAGAGGTTAAGTTCCATGGTCTTGTCTTCCAGCAACCCGCGCCAGCCCTCCATGAATCCCACGAACTCGTCGTCATAGTGGAAGGTGCCCTTGCGCACCACTGCCCGAATGACCGCATTCAGCCCGGGACAGTCGCCCCCGCCCGTCAGCATTCCAATTTTCATCGCCTGCTCCTCATATGATTTCTTGATACGAGTTATAAGTCCGCTCGTATCGCTCGTTTCCCTGGACCGCAATTTACTTAGGTTATCATGCTGCTTGAGCGCACGCGCCGTCTTCCAGCAAGAAAACGAGCAGGCCAAATCCCGAAGACCAAGATGCTGTCGAGAGCGAAAAGCCGGAGCTGCTAGCTGAAAGCTCTCCTGCTACACTTCCCCCATGCGCGTCCTCGGCATCGACTGCGGCACGGAATACACGGGATACGGCGTAGTCGATCTGCTCTCCGGCGATCGCCTCGTGTGCATCGTCTGCGGCGCCATCAAAGTTTCGCCGCGCGACCCCATGCCCACGCGCCTCTCGCGCATCTCGATCGGCCTTCGGGAACTCATCTCCCAGCACCAGCCCGACCGGGTCGCGATCGAAGACGTTTTCTACGCCGCCAACGTGAAGTCTGCCTTGAAGCTGGGCCAGGTGCGCGGAGTCGCCATGCTGGCCGCCGCTTCCGCCGGACTCGAAGTCGCCGAATACTCGCCGCTCTCCATCAAGTCCGCGGTGGTCGGATACGGCCGCGCCGAAAAACATCAGGTCCAGCAAATGGTAACGCGTCTTCTGAATCTCGATCAGATTCCCGAGCCCCCCGACGCCGCCGACGCGCTCGCCATCGCCATCTGCCACCTGCACACCGCAGCGACGCAAGAACGCCAGAGCGCAACCCGCTGACCCGCAATCACCTCGCTGGCAACAACACCTTGGGCTACTTCGCGGTGTGCAAGTAAGCTCTTAGCCTTTATATAAGGCCTAAGGGCTAAGAGCCTGACTTCCCCCTTGACACTCCTCGCCGTCATCCCCAATCATTACAGCGGCCCATGTCGCGTCCATTTCAGCTTGTCTGCCTGCTCCTCTTTTCTTCGGCCCTCGCCTGTTCACAAACCGAAGCTCAAGCCCCGGCCGCGGTCAGCTTCACCCTCGATTTCCCCAACTCCCAGCCGGAGCACTACTCGATTCGCGTGCAATCCGATGGCTCGGGCCGCTACCAGTCGAGCGGCCGCCTGTCCGCCGATTCCGACGAGATCGACAGCTTCGATCTCGACTTCACCGTAACTACAGAAACACGGCAGAAAATCTTCGATCTGGCGGCGAAGGCCGGCTATTTTCGGAAGGACGTCGATTCCCATCACAAGGGCATCGCCTTTGCCGGAAAGAAGACTCTCAGCTACAAAGACGCGCAGCGCAGCGGTGAGTCTACCTACAACTACTCCTCGAATCCCGCCGTGCAGGAACTGACCAACCTGATGCAAAACCTCTCCCAGACGCTCGAATTCGGACACCGCCTCCAGTACGATTTCCGCTACCAGAAGCTGGCGCTCGATGAAGAACTCAGGCGCATGGAAGAAGTGGCCCGCAGCAATCAACTGGTCGAGGTCACGGCGATTCAGCCGATCCTCGATCAGATCATCGCCGATCAGTCGGTGATCAACATAACCCGCGCCCGCGCCCAACGTTTGCTGGAGCGCGCGGGCGTTCACTGAGCTTTTCCGTCTTAGAATGTCCGGTTGCCGCGCTCCCTCATGTTGTGCAGAAGAATGCTATTCAGGAAGCGCGGGTCGTCGCGGACCTTCAGCATGTCTTCGGCCGAGCCGTTGCGGGTGTAGATGACGTGCTGGGTGCTCCAATCCTCCGGGATGCCAAAATGCGGCGCCGAAGATGCGGGAATTGCGAGCGCATCTTGCGCGTACAGTGTGCCCGCCACCATCAACAACGCAATGACGCAGACAACGGCTCGCTGTGCAAAGCGGAAGATACGGCCCATGGGTCGACCCCTCGAAGCAAACGTTGGATTTGCGGCCATTATACGCGGGAGGATTTGCCGTCAGCCAGTGCCTTTCGGTAACCGGTCGGCGGTTATCGTTTGGCGGGCTTCGTTTCCACGGCCTCGGCTGCGGAAAGTTTCCGATTCCGGTGTGGCTCAGTGCGCAGGGCGCCGGTATACAGTTTGCAAGCTTCCTCGGTCGCTGCACCACAAGTTGGACAAGGCACGGATAGTATCTGTTTCCGGGAGAGTTCTTTGGTTTTCACGAGACATAGTAACGTCTGCCACAGTTGCAAAACTGTCCCATTTTGAACACATTCGCGAAGCGGCAGGTTTCGGGTTCTTCGTTGGTCCGACGCCTATGTGACAATTGTTACACCGGACAGAACCCCAATGCCCAAGAATACGATCGGATCTAGATTGAATCCGGGGGAATGAGCAACTTCTGCCTGGGCAGACAGCCTCCTCTGCCTGTGATTTGCAAAACGATCAATCTCTTGCTGTTGGTAATCGCGGCCCTCGCGGCCCTACCAATTCTGGCACAGGCGCAGTCCCAGGCCAATTCGCGAGACCCCTCCAACACCGTTGTGAGTGCGCGGAAGCGCGGCCTCACAACGAGTTGTGATTTGGGTCACTGGCTGTGTATTTCTCAGAGCTTAGTAGTTTCGTACTAATGATTGATCGCTCGCGGCTGCGTAGAATCCTCTGTGCATCTCATGAACCCCAAGTGGAATGGCCAGTTTTCGTGCTTCGATCTTGTTGCCAGGACCGGCGATTGCGAGCGGAGCATCGTTCGCGCCGGCGATGTCGAGATTGGAGGCGACGATTTCGTCGTGATGGCGGGACCATGTGCGGTCGAGTCGGAGCGGCAGTTGCTGCAGACGGCGGAGGCCGTGGCCGCGGCGGGCGCGTGCATGCTGCGCGGAGGCGCCTACAAACCACGCTCTTCGCCTTATGCGTTTCAAGGTCTGGGCATCGAAGGTCTGAAGATTCTGCGCAAAGCGCGGGAAGAAACTGGGCTCGCGATCGTCACCGAAGTGATGAGCGGGGAGGATGTCGACCTGATCGCGGAGTATGCCGATCTCATGCAGGTGGGCACGCGCAGCATGGAGAACTACTCGCTGCTGGAAAAACTAGGCGGATGTGGGCGGCCGGTGCTGCTGAAGCGGGGGATGACCGCTACGCTCGAAGAGTTGTTGCACTCCGCGCAAGTGATCGCGATGAGCGGCAACCGGCAGATCGTTCTCTGCGAGCGCGGCATCCGGACTTTTGAGACGGCGACACGCAACACGTTGGACATCGCCGCGGTGCCGGTACTGAAGGCAGTTTCGCACCTGCCCGTGATTGTCGATCCGAGTCACGCCGCTGGAGTACGTTGCCTGGTTCCGGTCCTGGCGCGGGCGGCGGCGGTCGTGGGCGCGGATGGGCTGCTGGTCGAAGTGCATCCGTCGCCTAATCAAGCGCTGAGCGACGGGGAGCAGTCGCTCACTTTTCGGCAGTTCCGCGACATGATGGACGATCTGCAGCCGTATCTTGCAATCCGGGATGCTGCCCGGCGGCCTGGTCCGCAATTGGTCGCAGCGGGGGTAGCAGAGTAGTGCCGGTACGTCCCATCATGCTCGGCTGGCTTCTGTTGATGGCAGTGGGTTTTGTTCATACGGACTTCGGGCTGCCTCCTCCTTCGGATTCGCCGGCTCTTCTGTACACCGTCGCGAAACGGTACGAAGCGCTCGCATGGATCCGCGGCGCCGATCAATTCAGCTCCGACGCAATCATATTTCTTCAAGACGCGAGCGGCCGGCATCCTCTGATCCCAACTTTTGCGGCTTCTGCCGATCCCACCGTTTCGTTCGACGGGAAGAGTGTGTTGTTCGCCGGCAAGCAGAAGACTCAGGATCCCTGGCAGATCTGGGAAGTTGCCTGGGACGCTGCCCAGGACCTGGCGACGACCGGCGCCGTGCGGCGCGTCACGTCGTGCGCGGAGGACTGCATTCGTCCCTTCTACCTGCCGGACAACCGCATTGTTTATGCGAAGAAGACCGGCGGCCGTTTTGTGGTTGAGGCCGCCGACCTGGCGGAGGGCAAGACCGTCCAGTTGACCTATGGCCCCGGAAACTCGCTGCCCACGGATGTTCTGCGCGATGGCCGCATCTTGTTTGAAGCGGCGTACCCGCTCGGAACCAATCGCGCGCCCGAACTCTACACGGTTTATTCGGATGGCAGTGGAGTGGAGTCCTATCGTTGCGATCATGGCAAGGCGCGTTACTCCGGCAAGCAGGTTGCCTCGGGCGACATCGTCTTCGCATCTGGCTCTGGCCCCGGTGTTTCTGGCTTGGGCCGGTTCCCTTCTGCGCGGGCACAGGAAGTTCACATCTCGGCTCCGGCTGGAGAATACGCTGGAGATGTTGCTGAGACTTCGTCGGGCGATTGGCTGCTTGCCTGGCGGCCGGATGCGAAGAGTTATTTCCAGGTGAAGCGCTGGAAACCGGGTGACGGCAGTTTGTCGTCCGTCGCAGCAGAACAGAGCGCCAGCGTGATCCAGCCGGCGCTGGTTGTCGAACGCACGCTGCCTAAGCGGCATCCCTCGGGCTTGCATGACTGGCCGAACGCCAACCTTCTTTGTCTGAATGCTTATACCTCGAAATACAAGTTCGCTGCCGGATCGATCCACTCGGTTCGGCTGTACACTCGGGATAGCGTGGGGACCACAAAGCCGCTGGGGTCGGCGCCGGTGGAGCGCGACGGATCGTTTTTTGTTCAAGTCCCGACGGAGCAGCCGTTGCAGTTCGAACTGCTCGACGATTCCGGCAAAACACTGAAGCGGCAGGCTGGATGGTTCTGGATGCGCCGCGGCGAACAACGAGGATGCGTGGGATGCCACGCCGGTCCGGAAACTGCGCCCGAGAACGCAGTGCCCATGATTCTGCTGAAGTCTACAACTCCGGCCGACATGACGGGCGCGGCCACGCACACTTCTTCAGGAGGGCAGTAAATTGATAACTCGAGTTGTCGCATTCCTCCTAATACCGTCCGCTCTGCTTGCGCAATCGTCACCGGCGAGCCCACCGAGCCCGATCCAGTTCGAGGACGCTACCGCGAAATCGGGCATTCAATTCACGCACAGCTTCGGGGCGCAGCAGTTAGGCTCATTGCTCGAAAGTACCGGCGCGGGTTGCGTCTGGTTCGACTATAACAACGACGGACTTCCGGATCTTTACGTGGTCAGCGGGAAACCGCTCGAAGAGGGAATGCATCCCTATCCGCTGAAGCAGCCCCCGGCGGTTGCGCCGCACAATCATCTCTACAGAAATAACGGCGACGGCACATTTACCGATGTCACCGACCAAGCTGGCGTCGGCGCCAACATTTACGGCATGGCCGCGATTGCCGCCGACTACGACAACGATGGATTTGTCGATCTGTTCGTCACCGGCTATGGACGGGCGATCCTGTATCACAACAACGGCAACGGCACGTTCACAGATGTGACCGAGAAGGCCGGTATCAAGGTTGACGGCTGGTCGATCAGTTCCGCGTGGCTTGACTACGATCGCGACGGCTGTGTCGACTTATTCGTCGGACGATATGTGAAGTTCGATCCCAAGTATCGTAACTACTACGCTGCCGATAACTATCCCGGCCCGCTCGACTACGCCGCGGATACGAATCGTCTCTATCACAATAACTGTAACGGCACCTTTACCGACGTAACCGATAAGTCGGGAATCGGCGCCTACAAAGGCCGGACGATGGGTGTCACGGCTGCGGATTTTGACGGCGACGGTTGGCCCGATATCTACGTTGCCAACGACAAGACGGAAAACTTTCTCTTCGATAACAAGCACGATGGCACGTTTGAAGAGGTCGCCGCCGATCTCGGCGTCGCGTATGGTCAGAACGGAGAGAACACTTCAGCCATGGGCCCGGTGTTTGCCGACATCGAGGGCGACGGGCGCATGGATCTTTGGGTGAGCGACTCGAAGTACAACCGGCTCATGCGCAACAACGGGCCGAACGGATTCGAAGATATCGGGCCGAGTTCGGGAATTTCACAGGCGACCGCGCAGTACACAAGTTGGGGAAGCGGCGTCTACGACTTCGATAATGACGGCTGGCTCGACATTCTGATCTTCCACGGCGGTTTGATCCATCTGGTTCCGCAGGAGCAGTCGTTGTTTCGCAACCTCGGAAACGGCAAGTTTGCCGATGTTTCGCGCGACGCGGGTCCGGCGCTCGACGTAAAGACGGTCTCGCGCGGCGCTTGCTTTGCCGACTACGACAACGACGGAAAGATCAATGCGTTCGTCGTGAACCTGGGCGCGCCCGGCACGCTGCTGCACAACGTCACCCAGAACAGCAATCATTGGCTGACCGTGAAGTTGAAAGGCAAGAAGAGCAATCGCGACGGCATCGGCGCCCACCTGGAGTTGCTGTCCGGCGGACGGAAGCAGATTGCCGAGCGCATCGCAGGATCGGGCTATCTCTCGCAAGACGACGGCCGCGTTCATTTTGGCATGGGAAGCGCGACGAAGGCCGACAAGCTTACCATCCACTGGCCCAGCGGGCAGGAGCAGGTTCTGGAGAACCTGGCAGTGGATCGCGTGCTCACGGTGGAGGAGCCGTAGATGCAGTTGCCGACTCCATGCCGCGGCAAGGCAGAGCTGATCGCGAGTATCGCTCCTGCGTTGGTGGTGACTCTCGCCGTAACTGTCGCACTGATGTTACTCGCGCCCACTGCCAGACCCGAGTCGCGCTCTGAGGCTCAGGTCAGCGAGCGCTATCTGTCGCCAATCGAGATGGCGCTCTCGCCGGATGGTCGCCTGCTCTATGTCGTGTGCCAGGCCAGCGACGAACTACGGGTCGTGGATCTTGAATCCGGCAAGGTTGTAAGTACTGTTCCAGTCGGCCACGTGCCACGCGGAATTGCGTTGCCGCGCGATGGCCGGCAGATTTACGTGACGAATGCGTGGTCAGACACGGTATCGGTAATCGACGCCGCAAATATGAAAGTCGTGCGCACGCTGCCCACTGGCTTCGAACCGACCGGCATCGTTTGTGACCGGAGCGGCGAGACCTTGTACGTCGCGAACCGCCTCAGCAACGACATTTCCGTGATCAATGTGAACACCGGCCAGGAGATCAAACGGCTGCTGGCCGGGCGTGGAGCGAGTTATCTCGCGCTGTCCGCGGATGGAAAGTTGGTCTATGGCACGCACATCTATCCGAATGCCGGAGCCTTCCGTACGCCGCCGAATTCGGAAATCACAGTCATCGACACGGCGCGTCAGGCTGTGGTCGAGCGCAAGCGGCTGCACAACGTCGCGGGGGTATTTCATGTGGCGCTTTCTGCCGACGGCAAGCTGGGTGTGGCGGCGCAGCTTCGTCCCAAAAATCTGATTCCGCTGGCGCATGTCGAGCACGGCTGGGTTTTCGGCGATTCGCTGACCCTGTTCGGCGACAACGTCGGCGGAACGGTCCAGGTTCCGATCGACGAACTTGACCGCTATTACGCTCTGCCTTGGGGAGTGGCGATCACTCCGGATAAGTCGAAGATGTTCGTGACCACAGCCGGGTCCGAGAACGTGACGGTCATTGATGTGCGAAAGTTGATGCGTTTTACTTTGAACTCTGCACACGCTCGGCGCCAGTCCTCCGTAAGTGATCTCGCAAACGATCTTTCCGCGGCGGCGAATTACGTGACCGCGAGAATTCCGGTCGGCCGCAATCCGCGCGGCGCCTTGTTGTCGCCAGACGGCAAGCGGCTGTACGTGGCGAACCGGCTCGACGACGACATCTCAGTCATCAATACGTCGACCGAAAGAGTAGTTTCAGCGATCGACCTCGGCGGACCGAAGACCATCAACGCTCTTCGCCGCGGCGAACAGCTTTTCTTCACCGCCGATTATGCGTTTCAAGGCCAGTTTGGTTGCGCTAACTGCCATCTGGACGCGACGATTGACGGGTTGCAATGGGACCTCGAGCCCGACGGTTTTGGCAAAGACATCGTTGACAATCGATCGCTGGAGGATCTGGCGGGCACAGAGCCGTTCAAGTGGAACGGTAGCAATCCTGACATGCCGACCGAGTGCGGCCCGCGCACAGAGAAGTTCTTCTATCGCTCCCAGAGTTACAACCCGCAGGAACTCACCGACCTGGTGACTTATGTTTACTCGCTCCCGTATCGTCCGAATCGTTATCGCCTAGCGAATGGAGAACTGACCCCGGCGCAGGAGCGCGGCAAGGCTATCTTTGAGCGCTCGAAATACAAGAATGGCAATCCGATCCCTGAGAAGAACCAGTGTGCGTATTGCCACAGCGGCCCTAAGTACACGAACCAGCAACAAGTCGACGTTGGTACCGGTAAGTTTACCGATCGTTCGCCGGTGATCGATGTGCCGCAACTTCCCAACGTGGCGTATTCCGCGCCCTATCTGCATGATGGCTCGGCGCAATCACTGGAAGAAATCTGGACTGTGTTCAACCCAAAAGACACGCACGGCGTGAGCAACGATCTCAGGAAAGAAGAACTCAACGATCTCGTGGAGTATCTGAAAACGTTATGAAGATAAGACCGCGAATTATGTTTGCGACGCTGGGTGCGGTTGTTGTTATTGCGATCGGCATTCCCCTCGCGACTGCGCAAAATATTGATATGCCCCGCTTTCGCTGGGAGAACTTCACCGCCGCCAACGGCCTGCCTGACAATCACGTCTTCTGCGTTCTCGTGGATGGAAACCGCATCTGGGCGGGCACGGAGAACGGACTTGGCCGGTACGAGAACGGCGCATGGAAAGTATTTCGACCTGCCGATGGTTTGGCGCACCAGGCCGTGCTGTCGCTCGCGCTCGACAAGCGCACCGGCGATGTGTGGGTGGGCACCATGGGCGGGTTGAGCCGCATCTCCGCCGGGCGCATTGATAACTTCACGCAGCTCAATTCCGGCTTGAGCAATGACATCGTATACGGAGTCGGCGTGCAGGGAGATTTCCTCTGGGTCGCGACCGCTGCCGGGGCCAGCCGCCTCAACACGCGTACCGGCCAGTGGGTACTATTCAACGAGCGCAACACTCCCATGTACGAAATCTGGACCTATGCCGTCAGTCCAGCGGAGGACAAGGTTTACTACGCGGTATGGGGCGGCGGAGTGCTCGAATACGACGTCGAGACCGAGCGTTGGAAGGACTACAACGATCCGGACGGCGAAACCGAGTTAGTGTTGATGAAGGACCAGGGACTTATCCACGAAGTAACGACATCGGTCAGCTATGTGGACAAGATTCTCTGGGTCGCGACTTACTTCGGCGCCAGCCGCTACGACGGCCGCTACTGGCATAACTTCCTGCAGAAAGACAGCGGCTTGCCAAGTAACTTCCTGAACCAGATCAAAGCCGTCGACGCCAATCGTGCCTGGTTCTCGACCGATAAGGGACTGGCTTATTACGATGGCACGAACTGGGCCGTCTATCGGCCTGCGCTCGACACGCACAAGCCGGAGATGCTGGTGCGCAATGCGACCGGCACCGTCAAGAAGATAGCGGTGCAAACCGCGCCCGCGCATAACTACATCCTCGGGGTCGACTTCCAGGGGGATGACCTATGGGTAGCGACGGCGAAAGGCTTGAGCCACGGCATTCGGGAACATGGTTCGACAGAAACTGCACAAGTTTTGCGGAAAGAGAAGTCAATACAAAAGAAGTGAATTCTTGAGGGAGTATCCTATGAACGTTCAAGAACTACTCGCGGAAGTAACTGCGGCGCCGGTTGTCAAGCGCGCCATCACCAACCACTCGGTGCTGAATGAAGCCTACGCTTACGGCAGCGCGTTCTCGCGCGGCATGCGGATCGATTTGAACGGGCTGACCATTCTGCTGATCTCGGGCACCGCCAGCATCGACGACGAGGGCAAGACGGTGCACGTAGGCAACCTTCGCGCCCAGACGCGCCGCACGTTCGATAACATCACCGGGCTGCTCGCTTCCGAAGGCGCAACGTGGCATGACGTTGTGCGCACGACCTGCTATCTCCGCGACATCGAGCGCGACTACAAGGAGTTCAACGAAGAGCGGACTGCATTCTACCAAGAGCAGAAGCTCAATCCGTTGCCGGCTTCGACGGGAATTCAGGCGATTCTCTGCCGCCCCGACTTACTCATCGAGATTGAAGCGATTGCCATGTTCCGCCGCGAATCGCCGAACGAGTAATTAGTCAGGAGTAACACTTATGGGTCGCGTCCTGATATATATTATCGGTGCCGTGCTCGTTTCCACGGCGTGGACCCAGACGTCTTCGCCGTGTTCTTGCGGGAGCAATCCCCCAGGTCGCCCTGCGCCTCGTTCGCTGAAGCCCTACACCGGCGCGCCTGAGGACTTGCGGCCGTTTTCGAAGTACACGACTCCGTACTTCGAGTACTATCAGGATCTCGTCGAATATAACGGGGCGGCGCGCGACATCCCGGATCCCAATCTCAAGGACCTGGACGAGATTCGTATTGGTTTTCTGGCGCCGCTCTACGACCACCCCGACCAGGTGCTCGGGAATCGTATGCTGAATGGCGCAAGAATGGCCATTGACGAGGCCAATGCTGCCGGGGGTTACTGTGGCAAACCTTTCCGCCTCGTGATCCACAACGACTATAACAACTGGCAGAATAGCAGCGCTACCGCTGCGGGCGTTTCAAGAGATTCCGCCATCTGGGGCGCTGCCTCGAACGATGCTGTCAGGATGATCTATGACGACAAGGTTTGGGCAATGTTCGGCTCCGTTAGCTCGGAATCCACTCACATCGCCCTTCGCCTGATGCTGAAAGCCGAGACTCCGCTAGTGAACAGCGCGTCCACCGATCCCACGATTCCCGAAACCCTGGTTCCCTGGTACTTCACCGATCTTCAGGACGACCGCCTGCAGGGCTACACGCTGGCGCGCCACATTTACAGCGAGCTCGGCCTGAAGCGGATCGCGATATTGCGCGTGAACGATCGCTACGGCCGCTTCGGAGTCCTCAAGTTCCGTGACGCTTCCCGTCGGCTGGGTCATCCCGTGGTGATTGAGCAGAAATTCATGCCCGGCGATACCGACTTCCGCCACCAGCTTCAGGTGATAGAAGATTCGCGCGTTGACGCCATCGTGCTTTGGACCGACGTTGGCCCCGCCGCGGCGATCCTGAAGCAGATGCAGGAGCTGGGTATGAAGCAGCGCGTGTTCGGCAGCCATCGTACCATTGGCGGCACTGTCGGCGGCACCAGCGGCGACGAACTCGTGAAGCTGGCGGGGGCGCCTGCGGAAGGTTTCGAGGCTGTTTTTCCATACGATCCTACCCGCACCGACCCGCGTTGGCTCGCCTTCAATGCCCGCTACGAGGCGCGCTTCCACGAGAAGCCGGATCACTTCGCCGCTCTGGCCTACGATGCGATGCAGATTCTGCTGGACGCGATCTGCCGCGCGGGGTTGAACAAAGGTAGGATTCGCGACGCACTCACCGGCATCGAGAACTATAAGGGTGTGACCGGCGACATGGTGTTCGATCCGAACTGCAAGAACATCGCTCCGCTCTTTCTCGCGCGCGTGCGCAACGGAAGCATCGAGTACCGCCGCATCACGATGGAGAAGCCGTATGCTCGCGTCGGCGAGAACGGAGTTCAGTACGCAGGACCGCCGCTGGCCGAGGAAAAAACTGGCAACCTGCAAATCGGCGTCTTCGGGCCGCGAGCCGATGAAATCGTTCACTCCGCCGAGATAGTCGAGTTACTAAGTAAGATCAATGCCAAAGGCCAACCCATATCTCTGATTGGGATTCCCTCTCAGCTTTCCTGGGGGAAGGCGTCCGACGAACTGGTCAAAGCGGTCTATCAAGATCGCGTACTGGCCTTGATCGCACTCGATCGTCCTTCCAGCCACCTGGCGGAGCAGATCGCCGTGAAGTCGTTCATTCCCGTGCTCGCCATCTCTTCCGACCGCACGCTGACCACGGCCAACATTCCGTGGATCTTCCGCCTGCCGGAAGGCACGCCGATCGAGCAAGCGCTGCGCAGCCTAGCGGAGGCCATCAACCGTGCCGGCCCTAACCGCGGAAGGATTCGCAACCTGCTAGCGTCGGGTAAGCCTGTGGGCGGAGCGAGCTTTGAATCCACCGGTGAGTTGCGTCCGTCGGCTCGTTAACGGTATTGCGCCTACAGACTTGGCTCGTTAGTTCCTGTTCCCTGTTTTCACTGAAATTATTGGCCGTTGCTTGACGCGTCTCTACAGGAAATCAAACCTGTCACTGTGTTCTAATCTTCTCTCATGGAACACCTGCACAGCGACGACGCCGAGATTTTCTATGAGATTCGCGGGAGCGGCCCGCCCGTCATTCTTCTCCATCCTTTTCCTTGTCATCGCGAATTCTGGAATCCAGTGGCAGCCGCGCTCGATTCTCGATATCGGCTGATTCTTCCCGACCTGCGCGGGCACGGCGATTCGGAGATTGGCGAAGGCCCTGCCCTCATGCAAAAGCATGCGAGCGACATTGCCCGCGTGCTCGATGCCGCCGGCATTGGCAAGGCGGCGTTCGTCGGATGTTCGATTGGCGGATACATCCTGTTCGAATTCTGGCGCCGCTTTCGCGCGCGGATGGCCTCGCTCGCGCTCTGTGACACACGCCCTCAGGCCGATAGCTCCGAAGCCCGGGCAAATCGGTTGAAGGCTGCGGACGCCGTTCTGGAGCAAGGAACCGAACCGTTCATCGAGACGATGATTCCGAAGCTGATGGGACGGACGACGCTGGCCGCGCGTCCGGACTTAGTCGAAGGAGCGCGCGCCATGATGCGCAAAATGTCGGCCGAGGATATCAGCCAAGTGCAGCGCGGCATGGCGGAGCGTCCCGACTCGGTCGCGGATCTGAAGACCATCAACGTACCCACGCTGATCGTGATTGGAGAAGAAGATGTCCTCTCGACCGTAGCCGACGGCGAACTGATGAGCCAGAACATTGCGGGCAGCCAGTTGAAAGTGATCCCGAAAGCGGGACATTACTCGCCATGGGAGCAGCCGGACGCAGTGGGAACGGTGCTGCGGCAGTTTCTGGACTACGTGGCGCTGAAGTAGCTGAAGGTACGGCTTCGTTTAGGCTGGGTCAATGTCAAAAAGGAGATCCTAAATGCGAATTCATTTTGAGTGGGAGACTCGGCGGCATCCTGTTATTGGGGCGAGGTCATTCTGCGCAGGCGCAGAACTCTGCCGAGAACGATGCCAGCAAGCCTTTGATCAGCACCGGTGTGACAGGCTATATGAAGGAATCGAAGCGGCCGTGAATCCGCTGGAGCGAGCGCAGCGAAAGAATGCCTTTTACTTGGTTTTCCGCTCGCCCGCAGTCTCCTGCTGCTGCTCTTCAGATTTTTGCCAACTGGAGTTGGGGTTGTATTCCTTCATGGCTTTGGCGAGAACGTCGGTCTTCCTGCCGAGATCCTTCTCGTAGACTGCTCCATCCTCGTTAACGATGAATGTCATCACGCCGGACGACCTGTATTCCGCCGGATAGGCCAGGAAAGCGAAACCCTCGGTCATTTTGCCGTTTACGATGTAACTCTTCGCGCCGCCTGGAGCATCCTTTCCCTGCCGCGCCAGGATGTGAAAATAGTAACCGCGGTAAGGAGTCGGAGCACCTTGTTGGCTTTTGGCATAGCCCTGAGCAACGGCCGATGCCACCAGCGGTCCGATGGGGCTCTGCGGCTCGCCCTCGGCAGCTTTCCAGTAAAGGCCATTGTGCTGCCCTTCATCACTGAAGATTTTCCGGGCGTACTCGCTGTGCTGCGCGGAGTATTCCTTTTCCGCCGCCACGAGTTCCTGGCAAACGCGGATGGCCGATAGTTCATTGCGGCCAATTCGCCTGTACAAAATTTCTTTCTTGCCCGCATCGGTGTCGAAATACCACGAATTACCTTTGTTCACGAGCGGTATGGGTGTGGGCCAATTCTTCGCGCCGATATACAGGACAGTGGTTCCATCCGGCTCTTTCACCAGACGGTGCATTTCCCGATATCTTTGCACGAAATTAGCGCGGCTGTTGGCGTCCTCGGTTTCGTCTCCCGACGAGACGATTTGCTTTCCGTCTGGTCCGAGGATTTCGAGCATCGCTTTTTCGTCATTACTCTGCGCTGCCGTTACCAGTGCGTTGCTCGCCTCTTCCGCCGATGAAAACGTTTTCTGGCCCGGTTGCTGCGCCGTGGAACGGGTGGGAAAGCACACCGTCAAAAGGAGTGCGACCACGGCTAATTTCGGAAGATTGGCCCAATGAAATTTGTCGAAGTTCAGCTTCGTTCGCCGCATATGGCTTCTCTCCATTTTCCAAAATATTCAAACTACCAGGAACATAACCGTACTTCGATCAATGACGCCCGCCACCGCCGCCACGCGCTCCGCCGCCGCCGCCACGCGCTCCGCCACCGAAACTGGCGCTTCCGCGTGACGAATAGCTCTTTGCCTGTCCGCCATGGTCGTAGCCGCTGAAGGCGCCCGAGCGTGTGCCGCTCTGACCGCGGGGTTCAGCGTATCCGCGAGCCGCCTGCCTGTTTCCGTCGAAAGGCCTGGCGGTTGCGCCGGCATGGTTCTCAACTCCGCCGCGTGCGCCGTTCACTCCGCCGCGCTCGCCGCTCATTCCGTGCTGCACGTTCCTCTCTACGCCCCGCTCGCCTCCGCCCCGGTAGTAGCTGTTCCGGTTATAAAACGTTCGGCTGCGGGAGTAGTACCTGCCGCCGCCAAACCTAGCGTAATGGTGATGCCAGTCAAATCCCCAATTACCCCAGCCCCATCCAAAACCGCCGAACCAACCGATTGGGAAGCCGATTCCGAACGAGAGATACGGGCCGCCAAACCAGATTCCGGGATACGGGTACCATCCCGGCCATGCCACGACGGGATATCCGTAAATCAGCCACGGATCGTACGCGGGGATATAAACCTCATCAGGGTCGGCAGGCTCAATGTCAATATCCGGGCCTTCCGTCTTTACGACTTCCTGCGGCGTAGTCTTCAGATTGCCGGCTTGTTCCGCTTTGTGGCGCATCACCTGCACGGCATCCATCACATCCGATTGCTGGTTGTAGTAGGCGTCGCCTAGAGATGACGTCCAGGAGAGGTTCTTGTCCATATTTCCAAGGACGGAGGGGAATGCAGCGAGCGCCTTGACGCTCGGGTCCCAGGGTTGCTGGTCCACAGCTTTACCCAAAGCGTCGCCCTTCAAATCTGTATTCGCTTGCACCCACCGGTCGGCTTCGACGACTTGCTCGGGAAACGTGGACGCCGCCAGGATCTGCGCCACCAGCGAGTCCGGATACAGCGCAATCGGCGCTACCAACCGCTGCAATTCCTCGGGAGTCTGTTGCGCGTAAGGCGGCGCCTGCGCCTGCGTGTCCATGGCTGGCGCGTCTTGAGCCGGCAGGCTCTGAGGCAAAGTCGCGACCAACAGAGCCAAAGACAACAAGGAGACCAAAGTCTGCTTGCCCAATCGAGGCCTTGAGAACCCTGCGGCATGTCCGAAAATGTTCATGTGCTTGAACCTCCCGTGCAAAACCCTACGGAACCGGGTAGCATTACCAGCAAGAGGCAGAGTCTTACGCTGCCGCTCCGCCACGCTGGTACCATTTATTTGGATGTGGTGCGAGCCCGTGCGGTTGCGTCGCTCGTTCGACGATCGGCAGCAGCCGTTCCGGCAGCTCGCTCTTCATCAAGTATTCATCGACCAACCACAGGATCCGCTCTGGCATCTCGTGGTACGCCGAAAGCAGGATGACCGGCAGGATGGGAAACCGCTGCTTGATATGGAAGGCGACGGCTTCCGCGTCCATGCCTTCCAGTTTGTACTCCAGTAGAACCGCGGCCACCGGCGCCTCCTCTAACATCTTCATCGCGCTGTAGCCGCTGGACGCGATCTTGACGCAATAACCGTGAGGTTCCAGAGTCGCTTTGCGAAGCTCCAACACCTGTGGACGGTCGTCGATGCACAACACGGTGGGGAAGTCCATTGCCACATCTCCTCTGGATAGTTAGAAGTGCGTTTGGCTCGCCGCTTGCCCGACGTGCATAACACGCAAGACACACGCCCCACGACGTGACGACGCGTGCAAATTGCACCAGCCCTCTGCCAGGGTCTGACCCTGCCCACAAAATAAGCAGCCAAAGGACACCTGTCTGTTCAAAATTGCACACTTTCGTGGCTCTTGCCTCATTCGCCGTGTTCTCCCGCCAGAAACCTATCCTCAGGCTTCTCTCTTTCGGTAAGAAAAGTGATTCCAACGGCTGATTCCTTGTAAAGGGGCGCGGCGCTCCCATGGTCACGATCAGAAGAGAACATCGAAGTCGAGCACAGCTCGCCGATCGTTGTTCCCGAAGAAGACGCCATACTGCGGATCCGCAATGTTGGAGTGCACCTCGAGCGGATTGAAGTGGTTGGTCAGATTACGGACTGTACCCGAGAGCCGCACGGCGTGTTTCGCGTCCACCTGGATATCTTTCGAAACTCGCAGATCGAGAGAGAAGTATCTTGGGAAACGGTATTGCGGACCGTAGGTTGCAGCTACGTACTGCTGGAATACGTCGGTCGGCTGGTAGGGAAAGCCGTTACGAAACTCCACATGTGGAGTCACCAGGATCTTTCGTGGAAACGCGTACGAGCCCCACAGCAGAAACCGATTGGGAATTTCACTGGGCAAACTTGCTGTGAGGCTGTCGCGCACGACGGGAAAAGGGTAGTTCCCCAGGTAGGAGTTGGCATCGCTGATGTCGCCATAGGCATACTGCCGAACGTAAGAAAAGAAAAACTGGCGATTGGAAGCCGCTCCAATGCGCGCCGTAAACTCGGCTTGTCGCGTATGCGCAGAGCCGGATGCCCCGAGCACAAACGCATTCTGGTTCTGAATGACTTCCGGCTGGAGCGTGATCGTGTTCTGTTCGTGGCTCTCAAGGTATTTCACGCGAAGCAGCAAGAAGCGATTCACAGCGCGTTCGAAGGCCACGTTCCAGGCCACGCTGTAGGGAGCGAAATTGCCGCTCTTCTGAGCGCTATCGATAAAAGGAAAGTTCGATTGCGCCGCCTGCGCGGTCAGGTTGATGTATTTGACCGGTGGCCCCACCGGGACGCCGGACGAATTGTAGGTCGTGATCGTCTGCTCGGGATAGCTGTTGAACGCATAAACATCGAGCGGAACGGAATCGTAGAAGACGCCGATGCCGCCGCGAACCACCGTTTTCCCCACATCGGGAGTCCACTCGAAGCCGGCGCGTGGAGCGGCGCGGGTGGTATAGGTAATCGTCTGAGCTTCGAGACGGAGACCAGCGTCAATCGCGAGATGAGAATTCAGCACCCAGTGGTCCTGGGCAAACACCGCCGGCTCCAGGTCGGCAAGATCGAACGCGCCCGCTCCGGAGAAAGCGATCTGCTGCCGGAGATTGCCGCCGGCATCGTCGATCAGAACCGGACGAGCGTAAAAGTGGCCCACATTCTCGGCGTGGCCGAGCACCGATCCAAACTTGAGGGTGTGTTGCCCGGCGAAGTGAAACGTGTGCGGTGTCCATTCTTCAATCCATTCAAAACGATTGGCACGGCGCGATTCCTGACTGAAGTAGTTGCCCAGGTTTCCGGCCGGAGCCAGCACCATGTCGGCGGTTCCCTGCGCCGTTATGCCACTGCTCACTACTCTGTTTGACACCGTGCTCTGCAAGAGCCCGCCGGCGATGGCCAGCCGGTCTGTGAGCGTGCCGGTAGTCTCATGGAAATCCGCGTTTGGCGTTACCGGTTGCGGATTGAAGTAATTCAGCCCGGCATACTGCTGCGAATGGGGAGCGAAATGGAAGCTGCCGGTCAGGGTTTGGTTGGCAGAAAGGATCGCATCGAATTGCGTGAAGGAGTTGACTGCCTTTGAAGTGCTGAGGCTTTCGGGAAACGGCAACGTGCGGACCTCTTGCTTATCGAGCAGGTATTCGACGCCTTCCAGGAAGTACAGACGGTTGGCGATAATGGGGCCACTGAGATTGAATCGGGGGGCCGCGTCCCTGATGCCGTCCAAGTGGCCGCTTCTGATGAAAAAGTCGGGGAACGGGTCATTCAGGCTGTAGCCCCACTTTTCGCCGCCGCGTCGCGTATCCGCCGCGACTACACCCGCGGTGAAGCGCCCATACTCTGCCAGGTATGGCATCTCCGAAACCTCGATCGTCTGCACGCTGTCGATCGGGACACTGAGTCCAAAGCCCCCGGTAGCGGGATCGGTCACATCCACCGAATTGACCAGCAGCACGCTATGGTCTTCGCCGAAACCCGCGATTCGCACACTCCCGTCTGGGCCGCGCACGATTCCAGGTATCAGCGGCAGAGCATCCACCAATGTAGCTGGGCGTAGTGGAGTGTCCTCGGCTTTCGCAGGAGCCAAGGTTGTGCGGCCGCTTGAGGTTTCGGCTATCGGATTGGACGCTTCGCCCTTGACTTCCACGCTCTGCCGGCTCAACGCCACGGCGCTCAGCACAACATCAATATCGATATCCTGGGCAGCACTCCCTTCGCTAACTTCCAAAGGGGTCTCGGTGGGCAGGAATCCTTTCTTCTCAATCTTCAGCGAATAGGTCCCCGGAAGGTTGACCGTGAGCGTCACTTTTCCCGTGGCATCTGTGCTGGAGGTACTGACGAGCTTCTCGCTCAACCGAACCTCAACCGTCGCATTGGGCACCGGCAGGTTCTTTTCGTCAATCACTGAGAGGTGGATAACCCAGGTACGGAAATCGCCAGCTCCAGAAGCGCCGGGGACGCCACAGACTGCCATACACAGCAGGAACACGCCCGCAACCGCTTTGCGGAACATGGCCGACGGTGATCGCTGTCGAATACCGGCAATTTCCATTCGCACGCGTATGGCAGGAAAGCAACGTCTTAAGTTTACGATCATCTTGCGCTAAGCTGACAAGTATCTTTACTTCGGCATTACCAATTCGTCATTTTCCGCGCTCTCGGCAGACCGGGAAAGACAAGAAGATGAACGGAATGTCATCTGAGAGCAGAACAACTCACTATAAATCATGATAACGCCGTGAGTTCAGTTGAACAACGTCCGGCACAACTCTCTTAAGTAACCAGGCAGAGGGAAATTCTCGTCTCGAGCCTTATGTCGACGGGAAGGTAAGGAATAGCCGATCGGAAATCGGGCGTGTGTTAAGATTCAAAGGGAGAACACATTCCTGATCTGCCGCAGGTTGCGGAGTTCCAAAATCTCCAGGCGGCCAATACTCATGAAAAACAGAGTCGCTGGGCAATTTTTGCTTGTTGGGCTTGCAGATTGTGAGGGCATAATCGTCATTTCGGCAAGGCCCTCCGTCTTCGGTGCGCGAGGGACCCGATGATTTCAAGCATCAGGTACCTGGTTCTCGCCGTAGCGGCCATCCCATTTGTCTATTATTTGATTGTTCTTTACAGCTCGTGGCGATTTTTTCGCCGCTCACCGATTGAAGCGGCCCATGAATCGGGTTTTACTCCGCCAGCCAGCATCTTGAAGCCCGTCCGAGGCCTCGATCCCGAGGCATACGAGAATTTCGCCAGCTTTTGCAACCAAGACTATCCCGAGTACGAGGTGGTTTTCTGCCTTGGGGACAAAGACGACCCCTGCCTTGCGGTCATCGAGCAGCTACAGCGCGATTTTCCCGACTGTGCGATCCGAGTGCTTTTCCGCTCCGGCAGAAGCGCCGCCAACGACAAAGTGGCCAAACTGGACCAACTGGTGAACGAAGCTCATTACGAATATTTGGTGATTAACGACAGCGATGTTCGAGTCGCGCCGGATTACATGCGCACGGTGATTGCTCCTCTCGTCCGGCCCGCGGTGGGGGCCGTGACTTGCCTGTATGTTTCCGCGGAGGACAAGAACGTTGTCGATGGCATTCAAACCATCGGGATGATTTCCGATCTCTACGCCGGCATTTTGGTCGCCCGGGAACTCGATGGGGTCAAGTTCGCGCTGGGAGAAACTATAGTGACCACCCGTACCAGACTGGCGCAGTTTGGGGGTTATCGCGCACTTGAGAACCGCCCGGCCGATGACCTGCTGGTGGGCCGCATGATCGCAGAACAAGGCCATGAGGTCGAGCTTCTGCCGTATGCGGTAATGACCGTCCCCGACTACAGTTCCATGCGCGATCTCTTCTTAAAGCGCCTGCGCTGGATGGTAGTGATGCGGCACATGCGCCCGTGGGGACATCTCGGCTTGATCTTCACACTAGGCTTGCCTTGGTCGATCGCGGCAATTGCGGTGCATCCCTCAGTGACCGTTGCGCTGAGCTATCTCGGCGCGTACTTTGTGCTTCGAATCGCAATGGCTTGGGCGATAGGGATTTGGGGTCTAAAACAGTCATCTCTATGGAAGATCATGCCGCTTCTTCCGGTATGGGACGCCGTAGCATTCACCATCTGGGTGGCCAGTTTTCTGCATAACAGCATTCGCTGGCGCGGCGAGGATTATTACATCCGGAATGGAGAACTGGTCCCCGCGTCAGGCGAGTGATCTCGCTCCTAACTCAGTGCATATCATCTGCGCAGCACAAGCCCCGAATGGAGTTGCGCACGGTCGAGCGCTTTTCTCGGGAGATTCGGCGCGTTTCACAGTGCGGTCTTTGGGCCTTCCTACGAAACGGGGCTGCGGCGAGGCGTTTTCAGGGGCAACAAGGAATATGAGCTGTGTGCGTTGTATTGCCCTGCCTTGTCCGTTTGCCGCTTGAAAATTTCCTTCGCACGCCGGTAAACGTCGATATCGGCTGCCCTGTATTTTTCCACCGATCTTCGAATTTCGCTGTCGATCTTATAGGGGCCTCCGTGGGTGTCGGGATTGACGTTAAGAAAACTCTCACCCCGAAGGTCGCACCCAAAAATCGAATTGAACAGATGCACACTTCTGTAGAACTCTTCCGATAGCCCCACCATCGTAAGATCCTCGATGGAAAGGGTACCAAGATATTGCGATTGTTGATCGTGAAAGGCATCCCACGTCAAATAATCGTGCAGAGTCATCTTAGCTTCATGGAATATCTTCTCCTCCAGATGGTCCCGCTGAGGATTGCGCAACAGAAAGTGGTAGTGCGATACCGCCTGTTGATACGGATCTCGAAAGAATGCGACGAAATCCTCGCTCGGAAATAGTCCCAAATACTTGTCTGCCGCGAAGTGACCGTGAATAATATCGTACTTTTCTAAAAGCTCGTCGCGGCGGCTGCGCATCTTCAGCGTACGGCTTCGACAACGCTCGATGGCTTCCGGAACCCTACACCCCGCCCAATCGCCATAGTCGGACATCAGCCGCTCTCCAAACTCCGTCTGGAGTAGCTCACGAAACGAGTTTCCGGCCGCCTTCGGGACGTGAATGGATAGGATCATTGGATGTGTCCCAAGGATGATCCCGGGTGTCTTGAATAAGTAAGCATGAAGTCTCCCCCGCTATCTTGAATCGCGATACATCCCTTTCCAGTATCGACTGGCGTTGCCATTACCTGATGTTTCCTGAAATTCGAAGTCTATCCACAAGCCTCGGCGGGAGCGTAGTCGAGCCGATGTCAAATGCGCTTAACCCCAGATTACGATCTATGGAGGGCCTTTCCCCGCCAAGGGTTGATTGGTCAGCAGCACTTTGCCTCCGCTGGCAGAAACCGGATTGAGGCGCTCAGCGCCCACCATGGATTCTAGTCGAGGAACCACATTTTGGTTGGCCACAATGTAGGAGCGCTCCGGCTTAAGCCAGAGATTCTCGAATTGCGAATCGTCGATAAACACATCGGGCGCGCCGGGAGCGTAGGCGCCGTATTCCAGATTGTTGAAGCGGCCGTTGCGAAGCAGCGCGGTGCGGTTGGTATAAAAAAAGATGGAAGAGAACGTGTAGTAATGGTGATCCACAATCAGCGTCCCTTCCGGCGATTTCAGGATTGCCTCCGCCAGCGGCCGTGACGACAGATACGGATCGAAAACGGCCAGGGCAAGGCGGGCGGCATGGAAGAACAATATCATCATCAGCGCGCTGGCGAGAAATGCGCGCTGGCCGGCCCATTTCCAGGTTGCCCACGCACCCATGCAGAAGGCAATGGCAGCCACCAGCAGAGGCACCCGAAGATAGGCAAAGGATCCCAGGGTGAGATCTTGCATGTGCCCCAAGGAGAGCTTGTAACCGCCGGGATGTTGGCTGAGTGCCCGCGAAATGTCTCCTGGTGCGGGAAGGTTGCGCGTGAGAAAAAAGAGAGCTAACGTCACGAGGCCTGCGCACGCCGCAATCACCGACAGCACGCGGGTACCGCGCCGCATCCAATCGCTTCCCATCGCCATCGCCGAGCCCAAAAGGAGCGCTAGCGCAGGATAGCAAGGCATCGAGTAATATTCCTGCGTGGTGGAGAAGGTGAAGAAGATCAGCACAAAGCCAGCCCAACAGAGCGCTAGAAGCCGCGTTCGCCCGGCACGGTCGTTGGAATTGGGTTTGAAGGAGAGCTTGGCAACGGCGGGAAGATACACACTCCAGGGAAACAGCCACACCAGGTGCAGCAACCAGAAGTAAAGGCGCGGCACGGTGTTGTAGTCTCGCGGATAGCGCAGATTCAAAAAACGGAGCAATTGCTCGTTGATGAAGAAAAACCACAGAAACCCGTGATATTCTCCCGGGCCGCTGTGCAGTGTGAAGGCGAAGTAAGGTGGGTTGCGCAACGAGGCCAGAATGTGCCAGGGCGCGGCGATGAGCAAGACGATCGCCAATCCGCTCCAGGGATGCAACCGCCGCCAAGCGGCGGCGGAAAAGAGCTGGCGGGTGACCCAAAGATAGATGGCGCCCGCCGCGAGCGGAAACAGGACTCCGATCAAGCTCTTCAGCAGGAGACCCAGCCCGAGGTTCACAGCCAGCACGAAAGCCCAAAACCGCGGATGAGGCTCCTCTTCGTCCAAGGCGCGAAGAAACGCCCACATGGCAAGGGCGACGGTGAAGGTCAGCATGACATCGGGAATCAAAACCCGGGTGAACAAAAACAGCCCAATGCATGTGGCCATGCAGAGACCCGCATAGAACCCGGCTCTCTTGCCGAATGCCCAAGCGCCAAACGCCATTGTCAACCAGCAAAGCGCAATGGCCGACAAGGCAATCGGAATCCGCGCGGCCCAGTCGTGTGGACCGAAAACCTCGTAGCTCGCCGCAATCGCCCAGCACCCTAGAGGAGCCTTTTCCAGATACGCCACGCCATCCAGTCGCGCCGTCACCCAATCGCCCGAGGTCAGCATGTTACGCGCGATCTGCGCGAGCACGGCGTCCGAGTCGTCCATAAGGGACGGAGGGGACACTATGCAGCCCAGGAAAATCGCAGCCGCGAAGAGAATGACGATGAATTCGTTGTGCCGATTCAGGCTACCACCGGAGGGCGGACGAATCTCTTGCCTGCCGGCTCCGGTTCCGGCAGCGTTTGAATGTTCCACCGTTTGATCCATAAGAATAAGATCATCAGTCCCCAGAGGTGATAGCCGAGGCTATCGCGCCGTTCCATGTGCCTCTTGATGACCGTCTGCACCCCTTCCCATCGAAAAATCTGTGCATCCTTTACGGCCTGCTCTGTCAAGGTATCCAGCAACAGGGGCTTCAACACCCCGCGAAACCAGTCGTGGGCGGGAATATCGAAGCCCACCTTCTTCCTGCGCAGAATCGCCGGTGGCAGTTTTCCTTTCATCAGCTCTTTAAGCAGGAACTTCAATCGCGATCCGCGCAGCTTGTAGTTTTCCGGCAAGGAAGCCGCAAACTCAACAATGCGGTGATCGAGAAAGGGCGGTCGCACCTCCAGCGAGTGCGCCATGCTCATCCGGTCCGCTTTGTAGAGAATGTCATCCGGCAAATAGTACCGCTGATCAAACAGGAGATAGCGGTTGACTCCCGGCACCGGCGGCATGTTCCGAAGAATCCCTGCCATGGGCGCAGGGTCCGCTCCGCGCAGAAATTCGGCCTTCTCTTGCTCGGAGAACGTGCCGTTCCAAAAAATGTGCGCTTCATCCGGAGGCAACAGAGATCCGCGCAGGAACCGCTTGAGCTTGTATTCAAAGCTGATCTTCTCGTCCGATACCGGCCAGTAGCGCAGGCCGTCGATCGCCATTCGTCGCAGGGAGGCCGGCACCAGGCGTGCAGTTCGCGCGTAACGGCTGGCGAGATAGGTCTCATAACCGCCGAACAGTTCGTCGGCTCCCTCACCGCTGAGGGCCACTTTTACCTGCTCCGAGCTCATCTTTGCCAGAAACCATACGGGCAGACAGCCGGCGTCGGCGCTGGGCTCGTCGGAATAGTAGGCAAATTCCTGGATCGCTTCCTGCAGATCGGTGTCCGTGTTCAGGTCAACCTCGGAATGGTCGGTTCCGTAGTGCTCTGCCACGTCGCGGATGTATGCGCCTTCGTCGAAGCTGCGGCCCTTAAACGTGATCGAGAATGTCTTCAGAGGAGTGGCCGAAGCCTCCGCCGCATAGTGCAGGATGGTGGAGGAATCCAGACCGCCGCTGGCCCATAGGCCGACGGGCACGTCAGCGACCAGGTGCTCCCTAACCGATTCCTTGAGCAGGAAATCAAGTCGCTCCTTGGCCGATTCGAGGCTCCATGCCTTCTGCGTTTGGGGCGAGACCTCACAGTGCCAGTAGGATTCGATGTTGGTCGAACCTTTCTGCCACGTAAGAATGTGACCCGGAGGAAGTTTTTCAATCCCTTGGACCAGGGTGAAGGGCGCCGGAACGTAGTTCACACGGAGATAGCAATTCAGACCATCCAGGTTCAGGGTGCGATCGATCTCGGGGTGATACAGAATTCCTTTCAGCTCCGAGCTGAAATAGACGTTATCTCCTTTGCGGGAAAAATACAGCGGCTTGATGCCGACGCGGTCGCGCGCAAGAACCAAACGCTTCTGCGACTCGCACCAGATCGCCAGGGCGAACATGCCACGCAGCCGCCGGAAACACCCGGTGTCCCACTCCAAAAACGCATGCAGCACCACTTCCGTATCGCTGTGTGTGAGGAAACGATGCCCCAGGGCCTGCAATTCGGAGCGCAGCTCAGCGTGATTGTAGACCTCGCCGTTATATACCAGGACAGTATCGTCATCCTCGCTGCGCATGGGTTGCTCGCCAGAGATGAGATCGATGATGGTGAGTCTGACGGCGCCCAGTGAAACGTTCTTGGACTCGTAAATGCCCTGCTGGTCGGGCCCGCGGTGAATCAGCCAGGAGGTAGCCCCCTGAATCCGGCTAGACGGAACAAATCGGTCTTGATGAGTGAATCCGACGATGCCGCACACGCTGCGTTAGAGGATAAATGGAGCCGGAGTTTTTTGGAAGGGCGAGAACTGAACTGGCCACGCCAGTTTGACTCGGCCTAGACGCCTGGATATTCTGTATATTCCTGCCAGATGAAACGACGTCTGCTTTCCTACATCGCTTGTCCTCAGTGCCGGTCTCGATTTGACGTCCAAGCTGAGCGCGAGCAGGATGGGGAGATTCTCGAAGGTTCGCTGCTTTGCTGCGGCTGCCAGACCCGCTTTCCAGTGATCCGGGGGATTCCCCGCTTCCTGTCCCCGGAATTGTCTACTGCGAAACAGGCAACCGCGGATGCCTTTGGCTATGAATGGACGCATTACGCAGAACTCACGGAAGCGGACCGCGAGGAGTTTCTGGACTGGATCGCGCCGCTCGACGAAACAGTTTTCGCCAACCGAGTGGTTCTGGACGCGGGTTGCGGCAAAGGGAGGCATCTGTTTCTGTCGGCAAAGTTTGGCGCCATTGATGCCATCGGAATTGATTTGTCCGACGCGGTGGAATCGGCTTACGAGAACACCCGCCACTTGCCCAATGCGCACGTGATCCACGCCGATATTTACCACCTGCCTTTTCTCAGTCCGTTCGACTTCGCCTACAGTATCGGCGTACTCCACCACTTGCCGGACCCGAAGCAGGGATTTCTGAGCCTGGTAAGAAACCTAAAGCCGGGCGGGCGGATCGCGATCTGGGTATACGGCAAGGAAGGTAACCGGTGGATCGAGTTGTTCGTCGACCCGATTCGCATCCATGTTACGTCACGGCTGCCGAAGTTCATCACTCGTCTCATTTCGTTTCTGCTCGCGCTTCCTCTGTACCTGGTGCTGAAGCTAATTTATTTACCGGCGAGCCGGATACTCCGCTTGGCCTCGATGAAACGCCGGTTGCCTTACAGCGACTACCTGTCCGCGATTTCCGTATACTCGTTCGCCGAGAACTCTTGGAATGTGTTCGATCACCTGGTCGCGCCGACGGCGTTCTATCATCGCCGCGAAGAAGTAGAAGATTGGTTCGCATCGGCAAAGCTGACGCAGGTCGAGATCACTGCCCGAAACAGCAATAGCTGGCGAGGCACCGGGGTGAAGATGCGAGAAGATTAGAAACTAGGGCCGCTCCCCAACCATGCGCCATCGAGCTTTCCGCCCACGTCACCGTCGGCCCACGATCACCAGGGCGACGCCGACACAGACCAGAAGCACGCCCGCCCACCTTCTCCGTGTGACCTGTTCGCCGAGAAAGAATTTCCCTCCCAACGCGCCGGCGCCGTAGCTCAGAGCGGTAACCGGAACCACCAAGCTGACGTTTTGCCTCGACAGCACCGCGAGCAGGGAGAAGAATGCAGTGGCCATGAGACTCAGACCGGCCCACATCCACGAGACTCGCAACGCGCGGGCGACGACGCCCACCAGGGCGGCGGGACGAAAATCTTTCACCTCGCCCACTGCCTTCATGGCCCGCGAGACGCACAACTCGCCTCCGGTGCCGGCGCAAATAATTAGGAAATAGAAGATAAAAATGAGCATTCAGCTTGGCTCCGTGGTACGCGGAGGCGTGTGCCCAACCACCAGGACGCCCAGGCAAATGATCAGCACTCCCATCCAACGCATGGGAGTGACCTCTTCGCGCAGCAGGAAGTGAGCCATCAGGGCAGACATGCCATAGGCCACCGACGAGGCGGGTTGGACGTAGCTGTAATCCGCCCACGAGAGCACCAGCATGTTCGCCCCAAAGAAAATAATCAGGGACCCCATGCCCAGCCAAATCGTGCTCGAAGTGAGGACGCGGAAAAGGACGTTAAGCGCCTCCGCCGGCGTTCCGATGCCCACCGCGCCGATGCGCTTCATGCCGTTGCCAAGCAGCACGTTGCCCAAGGGGCCGAATATCACCATCAAAAAGATCAGTAGATAGGTTTTGAAGTGCAAACTGGCAGAGGGCTTCATTCTTGACAGGGACCTTCCGTCTGGTTGAAATCGAGTCCCTTGTCCTGCGCGAGGTGGTTCGTCGATCGCATGATTACGGCATCTCCCTCGGGAATAATCAGCCACAAAATGTACATCTCAAGTTCATGTTACTTGGTTTCCTGGTACGCCCAAACTCTCGACCGCGGCTTGGCCGAAGCCCGTTCGGGCCCAACCGGGCTCACTCGTATCGCAAACTTTCCACCGGGTCCATCTTCGCAGCGCGCGCCGCTGGCACCGTTCCGAACAGAATGCCCACCAGCGTCGAGACCAGGATGGCCACGATCGCAGAGAGTCCGGAGATGGGGATGCGGTAATCGGTAAGGAAGCGCACCGAAAAGGGCAGCGCCAGCCCGATTACCACCCCGCCTAAACCCCCGATCAGAGAAATCAGAACTGCCTCCAATAGAAACTGAAACCGAATCTCGCCATTCGTGGCGCCGATCGCTTTCCGAATGCCAATTTCACGAATTCGCGAAGTGACCGTCGCCAACATGATGTTCATGATGCCGATACCGCCCACCAGCAGGGTCACTGCCGCAATCAGAAACAACACCAACGTTAAAGCATTTGCCGTACGGTCGGCCACGCTGAGCAACGCAGTGAGATTCTGGACGACATAATTCGATTCTGGCCGATGGCGGGACCGGATCACTTCGCGAATTTGTTCTGTCACCGGAACCACCATCGAAGGATCAGCCGCCGAGAAGTAAAGCTGCTGGACATATGGCGTGTTGGTAAAATACCGGCTCACGCTGTAGGGAATCACCATGGTGTTGTCGGTGACTTCCGACTGCCCGAAGGTATCCACGCCCTCCCGGAACGTCCCAATGATGGTGAAAGGCAGCCCGCTCAGCTTGACGACTTTCCCTACTGCCTTCTCCACCGATCCATAGAGTTGTTCGGCAAGTTTCTGCTGGATCACGCCGACCTTGTTGCGCGCCTGCTCGTCCTCCGTGTCGAAAAATCTTCCCGAAACAATAACCAAATTGCGCACGGAGCGGTATTCGGGAAAAACCCCAAGCACGCGAACATCGCGTTCCTTGCCATACCCAATGGGAATCCGGTTATCCAGCGGAACCACGGGAGAAGCAGCCACGACTCCGGATACGCGTTGCAGAACGGCGTACATGTCATCCACCGTCAAGCGATCGGGCGCAGTGTTCTCGTTTCCACCCTGGTATTCGGCATCGATCATGTTGGCGCCGATCGATTGAATCTGGTTTAAGACGTATTGCTTGCCCGTCATTCCGATGGTGACCACTAGAATGAGGGAAGCTGTGCCAATCACCATTCCCAGGGCGGTGAGAGAGAAACGCACCTTGTTGGCGCAGAAGGTGTCATAGGCAAGACTAACAATCTCTCCAAGAGCCAGTTTGGGTGGACGGCTCGCCATCGCCCTAGTAGTCGCCATACTGGGTCCGATGCTACGCGATGTCGGGCAGAGGCGCAATTGACGATGCGCCATTGACAATGACCTGGAGAAAACTCCTGACAGCAAAGAAGCCCATACGCTGGGGCCTGCCCACCTGCACGACAATATCCGGCGACATCGCGATCGGCGGGAACAGGTCAGAGGCATGATACATTCGACGTTGTAAAATAATTCGCGAGGAGAGACGCGATGTCGAAAGAACGAGACAGTTTTGTTGCGGCCAAGCTGGCGAAAATGACCCTGGCGGAAAAATGCGGCCAGGTTCTCACTTTCACCTGGCGCGGGGCTTACCTGACGCCTTCGGGGATCGAACAGGTCACCAAGCTGCACGCCGGCGGCCTTTGTCTGGAACCGTATGCTCTGGAAACATGCAAGAACATGTATTGGGGACGTTCGCAAGTCGACCCCAACTTTAGAAAACCGGAGGACTGGTTCGACATCGCGCATACCTACTTCGACGATCGCAGCTTCGGCGTGAGCGTGACTCCGGAAGAGCTCACCGCCGCGCTCAACAAACTGCAGGAAATCGCCATGAAACGGCCTTCGGGAATCCCCCTGCACATCACGATCGACATGGAAGGCGATTTCAAAAACGATTACACCTCCGGTCACGTCGTGCAGTTCCCGCCGCCGATGGCAATGACCGCCATCGGCGACCTCGATCTGGCCTATAAGGTGGCGAATACGCTCGGCAAGCAGATGGCCCTCATCGGTATCACCCAGTTCTATCACCCGGTCTGCGACGTCAATATCAATCCCTTGAACCCCGAAATTGGTGTGCGCTCCTTCGGCGACGATCCCAAGGTTTGCGCGAAGTTTGTCGAAGCCACGGTGCGCGGCTATCAGGATGCCGGCATTGTCGCCACGGTCAAGCACTTCGCTGGCCGCGGCGATTCGGCGACCGACGCGCACGACGTGCTCGACACGTGCCGCGGGGACCTGAAGCGGATGCGCGAGGTCGAACTGGTCACCTTCCAGGCGGGCATTGATGCGGGCGCCAAGGCCCTGATGACGGCTCATACGATCTTCCCGGCCTTCGACAAAGAATTCCCCGCCACGATGTCCTCGAAAATCCTCGTCGATCTTCTGCGAAAAGAAATGGGGTTCAATGGCGTGGTGGTTTCGGACGCCATCGGCATGGCCGCCGTCCTGAGAAAGTGGCCGCTTCCCCAGGCGTGCGCCATGGCGATCAAGGCCGGCGTGGACACCATCCTGCTCAAGGCGGACGACGAATCCCGCTCCCAGTGCTTCTTCGGGATCAAGGGCGCCGTGGAGCGCGGCGAGCTTTCCGAAGAGCGGCTCAACGACGCGTGCCGGCGGTTGCTGTGCATGAAGTACGACCAGGGCTTGTTCGAGAAAGCCGGGAAGATGGATCCGGCGAAAACCAAAGCCGACGTTTGGAGCAAAGAAGTCCAGGACTTCTCCCGGGAAGTGGCGCACAAAGCCCTGCTGGTGGTGCGCGACGACAAGAAGCTGCTTCCGGTGAGCAAGGACAAGAAAATCCTGGTTATCGAACAGGTCATTCCCTACTCCTTCCTTGGCAAGGATCTTTACAGCCACCCGCACATGTTCTGCGAGCAAATGACCAAGCATTCCACCAACCTCATCCTCGATGACACGGCCTTCTACGCCGGCGACGAGGAAGTGGAGGAGGCGTTGAAGCTGGCGAAGAAAGCGGACCTGGTCGTCATGACAAACTATTACGCGCGCATTGAAAAGCGCGGCAACAACCGGCACCTGGTGAAGGCCTTGAAAGGCGCGGGACATAAGGTCATCGTCGTGACCAACTTCCCCTACCGCAAAGGCGTAACCAAGGAAGCCGATGCCGTGATCTGCAATTTCTCAGGCACGCCCGATTCGATCCGCGTGGCCGCGGATCTTGTGTTCGGCGCGGTGAAGCCTTATCCATCGACCAAGATGCCGGTCGACCTGAGTGCCGAGAAGAACCTCCCCGACGAGGCACCCGCGGCTCCCCCGAAGCAGCCCGCAAAGAAGGCGGGGAAACAACCCAATCCATGGGGAGGAAAGTGCTAAGAGCAAAGCGCCCTCCACACACCGAATTCAATCCATGATTCCGAGCGCCAGCGACGAATCTGAAATTCCGGGCTGGCGCTCGGAACGGCAATTGGATGCAAGAGCATGGTAGCTCCCGCCCGTGCGGGCGAAACACAAACGACAATGAGAGAAAGAAAAATGCCGAAATCCACTGCGTTCGACGTGCGCGATGTTTATACCATCCCGGGACAAAAGATCGCCGCCATCTATGAACACAACAAAATGGCGGTCCACTTCCAGGGTATGTCCAAGACCCTGCAATTTCCGCAAACGGTGGCCCTGCAAGGAGCGCCCACCTGCTCGATTGGTATTTCCCCCTACGGGCTGTACAACCGCCTGAACGAAGCGGGCCGGCTCATCATGCTCAACCAAACGGCGGTCCAGTTAGCGTCCGCGCCCTTCATCCGCATCGGCGATAAGTGCACCATGCTGACCCAGAAGCAGCCGGGAGATGCCGAACAGCCCGACGACATCCCGGCGGTCAAGAACTACTACCACCCGCCGGTCCCCGAAAAAAACGTTTCCCTCACCATCGCCACACCGTCGCTGGAAATTGCCTACAAGCTGAGGAAGGTGAAAGTAACCCGGAGACTGATCTCTCCGTTGCTGTCCGGGGGAGACCAGGTGTTGATGCCGTTCGGGGTCGAAGAGTTCGAGGTGGAAAACGCCGCGGATGAGGCTCAGGAGATCACGCTCGTGGTGCCCCGACCGTCCCTCGTCAACCTCCAGGAGAAGGAGCTCAAACCGACCGACCAGGACAGCGTCTACGTCTGCTCCACTGCAGTCCATGGCCAGAAGCATGAGGAGTTCCAGTCCGCGGGCGTCCGAGCCGTGGTCATGGGCAGCAAGGAAAGCCCCAACCGCATGGCGTTGGCTGTTCCCGAATTGCCTGACGTTGCGGTGGACACCCAGCCCTACTTCTGCCTGAACCGGTACACGGGCGATCTGCTGTTAAACGCGGACGGGAGCTTCTACGAGAAACGGCAACCGGTCCTCCACAGCGACTACGGAGCGGCCATCAGCCTCACCTTCAGTCTGGAACCGAAAGCCTCCAGGAAGATTCCGGTGGCCGTGGTGCTGGATTTCCCGGAACAGGTCTACATCGACGGCACGAAATTCCAGCGCAAGTACCTCAAGAGCTTCAAGGACGTCGAAGCACGGCCGGTCGACATGGCAAAGCTCGCCTTGGACAGCTATCCGCAGTGGTGGGACCGGACCGTGACGATTCAAGAACGAATTTTTGAGAAGATCCACTCCAGCCCCTCCTACAAAGGTGACCGTGCCGGCGCCTTGCGTTTGACCCGGCTGGTCCTGAATGAACTCCATTTCCCCCTCTCCAACGCCATCGTCTGGGTCGAGGACGAAAAGGGAAATGAGCGCGCCCGGTTCCTGGAGTGTTTTGATTACGCCTATATCGACCCGTCAGACGTGGACTGGTATTCGATGGTGCTTCTGATGCTGTTCCCGCGCGTGGAAAAAGATCTGTGCCAGGGTTTCATCGATTCGATTCTGGCCGAGGATCCCACTCTGCGCTTTTACCACCATCACGCTTCGTCCGTCGAAGCGCGGAAGCATTTCCAGGAGCACCCGGAAGCATACGAAGGCGGGTCTCTGACGCAAATTCGCGATGCCTTCAAGACCTTGGGCAGCGTGGCGCACGATCTGGGCGCCATGCCCAAGGGCCATCCCCTGCGCAACGTGAGCGATTACGCCTGGTACAACAACAATTACTGGGTGGACCTGTTCCCCAAACTCATGATGCGGGTTCTGCGCAACGTGAAGTTCACCGGCGACATCGATTTCCTGAAGGAGAACTGGAATACGCTCAAGTTTGGACTCGAGGCGCTGCTGAAACTCGATTTCGACGACGACGGCATCCCCGAAGGCTATCCCGACGAGGTGAAAAACACCTTCGACAACCTGGTCCTGTTCGGCGCCGACGCCTACGACGCCACGCAGTTCCTCGGCGGCTGTCAGGCCATGATCAAAATGGCTCGCATGCTCAAGGACAAAGCCGGCGAGGCACACATCCAAGAGGTGTTCGACAAGGGCTGGAACAGCCTCGAGAAATTGTGGCGGGATGGGAAGAACAAGAAGGGCGAGAAGCTCCAGTATTACATCACCTGTTTCGATCCCGAGAGCGGAAACATCAACACCGATGTCTGGACCAACCAGCTTGATGCCCTGTGGTACTTGATCTCTATCGGCGAAGAGCCGTTCATACCGGAAGACCGCGTCAAAAAGATCCTCAAGACGATCTACAGGAACAACCGCTCTTTTATGGGCTGGGCCATGTGCAAAACCGAGGACGGCAAACCAGTGAAGTCGGATCAGGGAAAAGACGTCTATACGACCTCCAATTACGTCTTCGCCGAGTTGCTGGATTATTACGGCATGTTTAAGGAGAGCAAGGAAGTTTACAAGCACATGGACCGGGTCGTCTTCGGTTACGCCAATTCCATGATCACTCCGGACAATCTCCGGGCGGAACTGGAAAAGGAAACGGGGGAGTCCGCTCCCGGCCCGCACTACATCGTCGCCGCCTATCCCCGGCCGGGAGCTGTCTGGACGCATCTGGTCATGAACCACGTCAAGGACGTGCAGGGGACGAAAAAATCCAGGACCGTCGAGTCGCAGGACCTGATGCCGTTCTTCCCCGAGCTGCTCAAGGGTCCGGGCAACGGAAGATAGAAGCTAACCACCGGATGCACATGAATGGGCACGGATAAGACGGAGCGAGAATATCGCGAATCGGCCAGGAATCGGTGTGAACTCGTTCCCCCCTTCTGATCCGTGTGAGTCCGTGTCCATCCGCGGCCAAGAAACGTTGACGCTCAACTAAGGAGTCAATCGGCATGTCCAAGAAGTACGACATAGCGTTCGTCGGCCACATGTGCTACGACGAGATTATCCCGTTCGGAGGAAAACCCCACATCGCCCCGGGAAGCGCCGTGTTGTGCGGCGTCATGGTCGCCGCCCGCATAGGAAAGGAAGTTGCCGCGGTGGTGAAGATGGCGAAAAAGGACGAAGACATCCTGCAACCGATGAAGGATGCCGGCGTTGACATCTACCTCATCCCGAGCGCGGAAACCACCTATTCCAGGGTCTTGCACGAGTCTGAGAATGTCGATGAACGCAAACTCACGCTCGTCAAATCCGCCGGTCTCATTTCCATCAACGACGTTCCGGAGTTGCGCTCGACGTGCGTTCACCTGGCCGGGATTTCCGACACCGAGTTCGACATGCCGCTGATGAAGGGCTTGAAATCCAAGGGCTACAGCCTGTCGGCCGACATGCAGAATTTCGTCCGACACGTCACCCCGGTGACCCATGAAATCCAGTTCAGCGACGTCGCCAACAAAAAAGAAATTGCGGCCATGATGGACAAGCTCAAGCTGGACGTCGTTGAAGCCCGGATTCTGACCGGCACTGAAGATCTGGAGCAAGCCGCCATCGTCGTCGAGTCGTGGGGTTGCCCCGAGACACTGATCACGCATTCCCAGGGCGTCCTCGCCCGGGTAAAAGGAGTAACGTACTACGAGAAGTTCTCCAACCGCAACATCTCCGGCCGGACCGGCCGCGGCGACACGACCTTCGCGGCGTACCTGTCCTGGCGGTTGGATCACGATGTCCGAGAATCCCTGAAGTTCGCTGCCGCGCTGGTTTCAATCAAAATGGAAACCCCCGGCCCCTTCAAGGGAACGCTGGAGGACGTCCTGAAGCGATTGGGGGAAAAGCATTCTTCATAGGCATGTACAGACCGCAGCCAGAGTCTACGTGAGGAGCGCACTGGTTGCGGGTTGCAGGTCGAAAGTTGAAGGCAGGACTCAAACCCAGCCGCGGAAGGATTTCACGACAATAGCTCGGCGTTTCAACGGAGCGACGATTGAAAAATCACGGGCCTCCGGGGATGGTTGAATGTGTAGCCTTTACTACGAAGTCAACCGAAAGTATCCAACCACGGATGCATCCGGAGGAACACGGAGGAGAAAAGAGAGACGCAGATTGCGCGAATGATCGCGCATTCGTGCGCGTTCGCGAGATTAGGGCAGTTTTAGAAGGTCGTCATTGACGGCTCAGCCAGCAGAAGTACCATCAAACGCCTGACGATGGACGGCCCAAGGCATGTGCTACCAAGTGGGTTGCCGAACTAGCTAAGTGCTTGAAAAGTGGTGAGCGCGGAAGGAATCGAATCCGCCCTGAAACAGCAAACAAAGCACTTAACCGAGCACAGTTGGCAATCTCAGGCATTGCAAGTCTATGGTGGGCAACGAACTGATTTCCGAAATCAGTTTTACGGTTTGCTCGGAGAATGTGATGGCCAATCCTTGGGCGGTCTTGGCGATGGCTTGCGGGGTAGTTCCAGCAACGCGTCCTGTTCGGGCGACCTCCACGAGGCGAGCGTGTGCTGGCGTGCGCGGCGGATCAAGCCCGCTTTAGGGCAGTCCCTTCTTGCGCCAGCGTTTCAAGTTGGCGGCGATACGCCGATCTTGTGCGTCACGTTCCGCACGGGGAAGGTTGCGTCGCGGTCAATCCATGCATTGGGTCCGTCGGCTGAAACCGGTGGCGAGGTAGGCCGTTCGCGCAGATTCTTTTCTTCACTTGCTCCTATTCCCCTCAGGCAAGCATCTCTCCCCCTTTCGGCCTTACTGCAAGATTGATTTCGCTGAGTCACAGCAGCAAAAACCCCCGTGTGACCATTCTCGTCCCGAAATCGATTCTTGTTTTTCCTATAGATCAAGTTGGGTATCCAGAGATCGTTCGCATCGAGAGCAGCTCGGGGCTGGCCCTGGTCGGCGCGAGCTAGACCGCAGGTGTTGATTGGGCGCTCTCGCATCCAGCGTGGGCGGTGCAAAAGTGGAAAACGAAAACATGTTTCCCACTTTCCCACCACCCCGGCTACGGCTGCGGCGGGATGTTCGCATAGAAGAATCATGGTCGATGTCTGAGGCCGAAGCGATGGTTAGTGGAACGATCTTCCACCGGTAGGTGATTCCGCGTGAGATTTCCAGAGTCTTGGTCCTCAACCTCTCTGGCGAACACAACGGTGCGGAAAACACCGACGGCAGAAGTTTGCCCTTGACAGCGCCTTCGTTCTTATCGAGGCCCAGCCGCCAGGGCCACGGCCTCTTCGCTAGAGCGGCTGCTTTAGGCGAATCACCGGCTCAAAGTTAGTCTTCCATATATCCAACTCGAACAAGTCGCCCTCTTTGTCGACGTTCAATGAGGCTATGATGGCAACACCGTCGGCGTCGTTGAATTGAAGCTCTGCGATTCGTCGTCCAAATCGGCGTGCTTGCACATCCTTGCCCGGCCAAACGAGATACAGACTTCCCATGCCGCCATCGGACATCTCTTGGACGTCCAGAGAATCCAAGCGACTCAGCAACGACGGGTTGTCGCCAGCCCCCTGCTGTAGAAGTTGGCGGATCAGCGCCTTCTCAGTATCCTTCAGGTGGCGTGTGGGGCCCAACTTACGGGATGGTAATTCTTCCGACATTTATCACTCCACTTGGTAGCCTAAAAGCTGTGTAGGTGACACTCGTACCGCCAACCTGAATCGTCCGGTTGAATGGCTCTCCCGCGACAATTTGCGGTGCCGATTTCTGGAGATCAGCGCGCACGGCACCCTCCACAGCGCCGCGGTCGAGGCCCGCAGCATCGGCATGTCTAAACGTGTGGTAGACCTGGTTAGCATCGTTTCCAAATTGGATGGTCTCCGCGCCCTCGGCACCCTCTTCCAATCCGGCCTCCTCTTCTCCACCCAATGCTCCAGCGAATACGAAGAGATACGCCTGAACGACCGGATGATGCCATAGACGCACCAGACGCTGTACCTGTGCCTGCGCCGACTTCAACATGAAGAGGCGCATGCTCATCTGCACTGCAATTGGATCTGGACCTGGGTTCGCGTAGACTATCACACGGTGGTCGGGGTCTTTGGCGCACGGGTCTTCCTTCTGCGCGGCCTTGGTCGTGTTTTGCTGTTGCCACGACTGCTCTTGTAGTTCTGTTTCCGCTAAGGAAGCCCAGAACTCCATACCTGCAACCCCGACCCCGCCGCCGCCCTCGGAGCAGCATTGCCAATCCTGAATCCCTATGCCATACCCCGACAGAAAAGCGGCACTTTGCGTATAGTGCCCGTCCGGGTCGCCCATGGTGGTCGGATTGTTCTCGACGTAGCTGTAGAGATTCAGGCTCTGCGGATTGCCGAAATTGGCGTAGGGAACGGTGGTCGGCTTCGCCGCCCAGTCCGGCGTCATGAAGCGCCCCAGATTCGACGCATCGTACCGCGCCCCAAAATTGTCCAGCCCGCTTTCCGTGTCCCGTTCCTTGCCGTTGAACTTGTAATGCTGGGCAACATTTGGACAGTAGTCCTCCTCGACTCCGCCGTAGGGATAGTAATCGATGTCCTGCTCGCAAGCGGTTCCGGTGGCATTCTCCACTACCGCGTGGGTGCCCAGATGGTCGGAGAAATAGAAGTGCACGGCGTCGTTCGACACATCGCGCCGGGCAATCCTCTGCCCGTTGAAGAAGATGTAATCCTCCAGCGCGTTCCCCGATAAATCGGATTCGCTCAATGGGTCGCTGCCCGTGCCCCTCCAGTAGAGGGTGCCGTTGGTGCCGCTTGTAGGGCAGGGTGTGGTCGAGGTCGCGGCCACGCATTTTTCTACCCTTTCGCCATCGCCGTCGTACACGTATCCGTAGCCCGAAGTCCAGATCAACCGATTCTCAGCGTCGTAAACATAGGAAGTGGAACCATTGTTCGTCATGTTTCCCGCAGCGTCATAGGTGTAGCCGGAGAGTTGGTTGCTCGTGCCAGGGGCTGTCGTGCTGAGCGGTTCATAATAGGTCTTGCCGGTTACGCCGCTCCGGGCGTACAGGTTGCCCCAGGCGTCGATAGTATAGTTTTCTCCCCATTGCGAGCCGCTGGATTGCCCACTAGCAATGCGGTTCAGACTGTCGTAGGTGAAGCTCTGGGTGCGGGTGGTGTCCCGGTTGTTCGCGACCTGATAGACATTACCATTGTTGCCCAACGTGCTGGCAGTAACCGGACAATATGGGGCGGTGGTCATACTGACGCCAAGATGAAAATCATAACACTCGCTAAAGACCGTTCCCGTGGGGCTGGAAGCATAAAGCTGAACGGGCTGGAGGCGGGCGCTATAAACATCCGAGGTGACTATGCCCGCAAAGCTGCCGTTCGTACCCGAGGTGGTCGAACCCATGGTCATGCCCGTCAGCCCGCCGAATGGGGCATAGGTGGCGCTGGTCACGAAGTTGATGCCGTTGCCGGTGTCCACGGCCGCGAGCGGGCGGCCAGCGCCGCCCGGCGTGTAGCTGATCTGATTCTGCGGCGGCGTGGTCAAAGTAGCCAGCGACTCGTTCAGATTGTAGCCATAGCTGGTGTTCGCGCCCGTGGCCGAGCCGATGGTCCGGCTTTCCTGCAAGACGCTGCCCATGGGATCGTGACTCCAGGAAGTCGCGCCGGAACCGTCGCACATCGCAGTTCGACGCCCCACAGCGTTATTGTCCGTCAAGGTGGGAGGCGGGGTCGTACAATTCTGGAGCGCTTTTGCATCGTAGCCATACTTGATCGTGGGCATAGTCATGCCCGTGTAGGTTTTCTGTATCAGCCGGTTCAGCGCGTCATATTGGTAATTGACCGTCACGGTGACGGAAGCGCTCGATTGGTTTGGGGCCGGAGAAGTTTTGGAACTAAGATTACCATCGTTGTCGTAAACATAAGTCGTAGCCCCGGCTGGAAATGTGCCCGTCGCTAAAGCAGGGCAGGTGACGCTTTGAATTTCCGGGTTGGCCGCACATAAAAACCGAGATAGAGAATCGTAGGTAAAAGTCCTGACGCGCGCATTCGAAGAATTGCTGCCTTTCTGCGTGACGCTCACCAGGTCGCCAAGCGCGTTATATGCGTAATCGGTCTCATACTTCTTGCCATTGGGATCTTCCCAGACACCCGTCAAGCGGCCCAGTCCGTCTACGCACGATTTGCGTGCTGCGCCTGTTTCGTCGGTCGCCGTGGTGCAGTTTCCGGAATAGACCGTAGTCACGTTGTTGGCTGATTGCGTGCCGTCCTGCGGAATTACCTTCACGACTCGGCTCAGCGCGTCGTACTGGTTCGTCGTGATTCCATAGGTTGTGTCGCTCGTCGTGCGATAGGGATTTGAAACCGTGCTCGTCCGGCCCAACGTATCGTAGGTAGTATCCACGTAATCGGTGCCCTCGGGGTCCGACGTGAGTTGGGTCTCGCTAACCCTGCCCAGGTAGTCCTTGAGGGTTGTGGAGACCTCATTCAGGCTGCTGCTAATGTTTGTTGTGGTTGTTGCGGAGATCGGGACGACATCGTTGTACGTCGTGCTCACCGTGGGCACTTGGCTGTTCACCGGAGGAAAGCTCGTTAACGTCAGCCTGTCCGCGAAGTCGTAGCTGAAACTCGTGTGGGCTGCAAATTCGGGTCGGTCGTCGAAGCACGCAGGCCGGTGCAAGAATTGAAGGTGTTGGTGGTTGTTTGGTTCAAAGCGTTGGTCGTGGATGTTATGTATGCCTTACCCTGGCCGGAGGGTGCACAAGTCGCGTTGGCCCACGGATAATCCGCGCGACTGAACGTGGTCGCATTGCCCTTCGGATCGATAACCGAGACCACTCCCCCGGCGTCGTCGTACCCGCTCGTGGTCGTTAGGTTGGAGCCGGTGGTATTAAGCCAGTGCGAGACTGCCGTCAGGTTCCCACGGTATACAAAGGTGTTGCTCCCTATATAGTTGTAAGCAGAATTGCGCTGCACCGCGCCGCTTGCTTGCATCGGCTGAGTGGAACGACTATAGTTGTCATACTCGTTCACCGTCTGCGCGCAAGGCTGAGACACTCCCTGACATGTACTACTGGTACTGCCGTAAACCGACTTGACCAATACCCTGTTTGCTATGTTTCGAGACAGATAGTTGGAATAGCCGCTTGGATTGTTGTTCGGGTCATGCAAATACGTGTAGGTCGTGTAGCGCAGTACGGGGCCTGGCGACCCAGAACCCCAATCTGATTCGCTGACTGACGTGGGGTTAAGCCAACTCGTGTTATAACTCGTGCCCGGAGCAATGTAGTTAGACGAGACCACCTCATACGTAGTGTTGACCTGCTTAACGAGGTTGGGCGACACATCGTTCAGCGTCGTCGTCTCACTGGTCAGGCGAATATTTCCGACGCCGCCGTTGGTGTTCCCCGGGCCTCCTTCGATGAGATCGGCCGCATAGCTTTTGGTCACGGTGCGCAGCACCGTTCCTGAGGGGTTCTCGTATTGGGCTTCGGTTTCGTAGCTGCTGGTACGGATCTGGTCGATCTCACAGGTCTCTCTTCCTCGTTTACTACCATTCCTGCCACGCCTGCTCCCGCGCTCGACATTAGCTTGGATTCGAGCCCCGTCGTTGGCAGCACCGGCAGCGCGACTGTATCGCTCGATTTGCCTGCCGCTTCTTCCGAGACGGTCACTCTGTCTGCAAGTGACCCAGCAATCCAACTTCCCCCAGGCATCCAGTTCAATGCTGGCCAGCAGACGCAAGATGTTCCCTTCACGCTGGGATCCGGTTTCGATACCACGCATGTATTTGCGCTCTATGCAACGCTGGGTAACCAAACTGCCGTCACATTTGGCACTAAGCCGAATCCGAACCTCCCCGTAGGAGTAACGGCCCAACTGTATTACCCTTTGACTCCCCAGAGCACGAATGTCACCGTGGAGCCGGGTGAGTCCTTCAAGATGTTCTTCGGGATCACCAGTGAAGGGGGATACTCTGGTACTTTCTCATCCCTAACGTGCAACTTCATCGCCACAATTGGTTCCACCTCGACATGCGGGCTGAACGAGGGGCTAAGCTTTGTCTGCAATGGCCTGCCCGCTGGGACACAGTGTAGTCCTCAAGGCCTTCTCTACACTTCAGGTCCCTCAACCGGCTTCAGTTTCAACTACAGTGGGCTTGCCCCGAACGACTATTCGTTCCAGATCGTCGGAACCGCGGACATTGTTTCTCATACGATCAACGCGGTCCTGCAAGTCGGTGACTTTACCGCATCCCTCGACAAAACAACGGCCACGCTTACGGGTGGGCAGTCGGCCACGTTCAATGTGACGCTCACTTCGGTCAATCACTACACGAGCAGCATCACGGTGTTTTGCCAGCCTCCGAATGGCCTGACTTGTGCTGTTTCTCCGCTGCCCGCAACGCTCACTGACGATGGCACAACCACCGTGCAGTTGACCGTAACGGACACGGCGGCTGCCTCGCGAGTTCGTCGCGCGGCTTGGCGATCTTCAGGCGGAGGCTTTCTGCTCGCCTGTCTGGTGTCCTTGTGTTTTGGCGCAGTCCGCCGCAAGTCGAGGCCCTTGCTCGCCCTGATTGCTGTGACGGCTTTGACGATAATGATTTCCTGTGGGAGCGGGAGTTCTGGTGGAGGGAGCCCGCCTCCTCCACCTCCCCAAACCGTGAACATCTCAGTAGTGGCTCAGGCCGCCTCGACCCAAAGCGATAGCGGCAACCAGAAGACGCTTGGACCGATTGTGATTACGCTCAACTAAGAACACACCGTATGGCCCCATTTTCTCGTAGCGAACTTGATCTACAGGAAAAACAAAGATCAATTTTCAGAAACAAAATCCATGGACAGCGCTACCTTGTGCTCAGGAGGCATGGCCTGGTGTCTTCATCCTGGAAATAGGAATCGGTCCTCGCGCGAAGGGCGAGTTGCCGACAATCGCTTCACAGGGGTGCATGCTCCGGACCTCCGCTACTCCTGCGCGCATATCAACTGGGTCGCTTCATGACCTCAACTGATCAGTTCTGGCGTTCTTGCCAGTGTATGAGTGTATGTTCCGGCAAAACCTCCGCTGCCATGATCGGCGCACCTGTGATCGCCGCGGTCGCCAGCTCAGGATACTGGTTGCTGCAGATATTCTTCACTTCTTCCGGCGTCATCCTCGGATCCGGGTCCGGTAGTTTCAGGCCGTTGTATGAAAAGCTGCGAGACAGCACTTTTCCGTCGATCATAGCGTAGCAATTCTCCCTTCTTCTCCGGCTGTCTGCGCCGGCGGCTCTGCAGAGGTCAGTTGTGGGGCAAACAGGCTTGGGGTGGTCGCGGCGGGCCCTGGTATGGGTGCCGACGCTTCCTGCTTCGGCGGCGTCTGGTCAGACTTCGGGACCTGCTTAGTGGTCTTCGTCCGTTGTCGCGCAGTCTTCGCAGCCGCATCCATTTCGGCCTTCGCCTCCGCCAGCGTGTTACCGAGCTGCATGTGAGAGTCGACGTAGCTGGCAAGATATCTGCGCAGCTCTACGTCCAACTCCTCGGCTGATCCCGTAAAGCTCAGGGGAGTCGTCAGCGCCTGGTCCTCGCTTTCCGTTGCCCAAAATCCCCCTCACCGTCAGATTTGTAGGTAGCTGAATCTACAAGCTAGAAAATCTGCGGCTCGCCTGCCCGCAAACAGATGTTTATTGATCCATCTGAAAAACTGTACTGGCAGCTCACGCAACTACAATTGCGCGATGGCGCGCTCGACGCTGCCTGCGAGCAGCAGCAGATATGGGCCAGGATGTTCACGGCCCTCTCGGCTATCCAAGTCCGGGAAGAATGCACGACGTGCAGCTTCGGAGAACTCCAGTTGTACCCCTTGCCGTCGACGACCTTGGTTTGTAAGGTTTTGTGGACTCACACCCGCGATACGATTGCCCCGCGTGTGGCGCGTGGCATCTACCGCCATGATTCCCTCAGCCGCCAGGACGGCGTTCAGATAATCGATCATTCGTGCCTTTCCGTTCTCGTCCAGCCCTCCGACGTAGATCATTCTCTCTTTCCCGCTTTCACCATGGACCGATAGAACCAAATCACAGTGCGCCGTCAGTTCCACAAACGTCGGCTCGTCGAACCCGGTGCTATCAATATGCAGTTGACGATTTCCTTTCACTCGCATGCCTTCAAAAAGGTAGAACGCACGCCCGTGCACGTTTGCGATTGCGCGTGTGATCTCTGACGTGCCTGGCTCGATGCCGCCTCCGTGAGGGGCGGTCACCAAACATCCAGTTAACCGTTCGAGATTGCCAGTCACGATGCGGAAGTACTGACCAGGCATGTATCCCGCATCGAGAACCTCCTTGTAGCTTCGTGGCAGTCGCATTTAGTCGGCCTCACCAGCATTGATGGCTTTCCGGGTATCAATGCGTATTGAAGTCGTTGTATGGCGTCTTCAAAACTACAGACACATAGATTTCCAGAAGAGCCTGCCGCAATGGATCAGTCTCTTCCACATAGCGTAAATCCATTTTACGGATCCGTTGTTTTGCCGCAGTAAAGGCAGCAGCAAACTCGGGCAACTCCACCAGCGCTGCCCGTGATCCCTCCGCAGTGTAGGCCGCCACCAGCTTCCCTGTGATCTCGCGCGCCAATCGAAACGCAAATACAGCCTGGTTATGCTGTGCTCCAGGAATGGAATGTTGCCTCAGCCGATTCCGAAGATGCCTTGCCCTCCCAGCGTAAAGATGTTTACCATTTTCGCTAAAGAGGTAGATACACGCGCTTGGTATCGAAACACACAAGCTCTCGATACTCGTGGGTTGCATCGAGACAAGACGCTCGAATGAATCGTGCAAGGATTCGACGTACAACCTGAATGCCTCGTGCAAGGGTTGCCTCTGCCTGGTAGTGGGGCCGTGGACGCCAAACGGCACCACTACCCTCTGCCTATTGAATTCGAGCCCCGTCATCCCTCATTTCCCTGGGCGCTGTGCCGCGGGAGACAATAGCCGGGACCTCCGAACAGAGCATTTTCATGACTGCATTCCTAGAATTCAAGCGCAAAACTCGGGCGTTATTCTTGGGCAGGCGGAAGCTTGTAGGCTCCGTGGGTATGGCTAATGTCTTGAAGGACCAGAAAACAACGAGCCTTGGGGTGACTCATTCGCCCAGCGATTTGATGATCTCCAGGGTGCTATAGTTTTCAGTTCGTCAAATGGAGATCAACGATGGTCGCCGAACAAGTCGGAGAATATCGGGTCGGTTCTTTGGTTCACATCCGCGAACGCGACTGGGTCGTTCTCCCCTCAGATGATGCCGACATTCTTTGCCTTCGCCCACTCAGCGGCAGCGAGTCGGAAACTTGCGGTATTCATCGTGCCATCGAAGGACACCACCTACAACACGCCGAATTCGCGCCTCCCAAACCGGAACAAGCCGGCGACTTCATTGCCGGCAAGCTGCTGAGAAGGTAGCGTTCGACCAACGCACGCTGAAACGGCGCGACGAAGACGACCGCAGCAGCGTGTGCTTTCGACAAGCGTGCGTTTACTCAAACGCGTACCGCTTCTCAGTGGCTGGAGCCGCCCTCGGCGACTTGCAGATCGAGAGCCACACGTTCTCCATTGATAAGTATCGTTCCGGCGTCCAAGACTTGCTGGCCGGTGCAATCGTACTTCTCGTAGCAGCGCAGAGACGAAAGCGGGAGGAAGAATTCCACGGCTTCGGAAGCGCTCGAGGCTGCCTTGCCAGCAAGGTGGAGGTTCGTGCTGAATCCGATCCCGTCAAAGTCTTGCGTCTCCTTGAAATAATCCAGCAGCGGACGGATAAGGTGGGCAATGTGTTCATCGAAAGCCATGGCTGCCAACTTGTACCGCGATCCCGCGGCGGACGGCGGTAATGTGGAATTCAGGGAGAGCTCCAGATAGATTCCCTGCCGAAAAGCCACGAACTTGGGCGGCGCGTAGGCAACGAAGTGAGCTTGCGAGTCCAACTCTTTCACGATCTGATCGACTATGGGCTGATCTGCAAGTTGTAACGCGGACAGCGCCTGCGTCGAAGTATCGCGTGGCGGGGGCGGCGGTGGTTCTTTCGGCTTCAACGCTGGAGGAGTAGCGACGCCTGGCTGCGAGCCGCTGCCGTTCCCCGCCGTTTCAGCTCCCGTTTTCTCTGCGCCTGAGGCGGTATTGGAAGTGTCATCCGGGTGATCGCTGGCCGCCGGGGGAAGCACCGAATCGTTAAGCCAGATTGAAATGGGTTGCGCATTGAGAAACACTTCTCCCTGCAAGAGCGCTGCTTGCTGCGCGGTCTCATCTTTGGCGGCCAGCAGCCGGAGAGCGCCGCTCCTCGGCAAAAAAACCATCAAGTTTTCCGGCCGCTCCATCGAGACGCCCATCACTTTCCCCATGATGTGATGCGAAATCTCGACGGCAAATCCTTGCACGTGCTCGTTGTTCTGAAAAAAGGGAACTGCGGCTTTCAGAATCGGCATCACCACCTTGAGAAAAGTGCTCCGCGCCCGCTGTCCCGGACTCATCTTTTGCGCGGAGTAAGCGGCATAGTAGTTGCCCGTGATCGCGAGCACCGTGTTGCCGTTGTAGCTGTCGAAGCGGATGGATGCCTGGTCCGCGACTTGCTGCTGTTTCTGGTCAAGGTCGAGCTTGCGGCTGAGATAGAACGGATAATCGAATTGGTGCGAAAGAATGTCCTCGCCGGCCCGCGTCAGCTCGTCCATGTATTCCTGCTGCAACGCGCGCAATGCCGGGTCTCTGATTTCGACCGGCGATACAACTTGAGCAAGCGCGGCGCTGGCCATGAATAGACTGAGGATGCTCAGGCTGGCAACGACCAGAACCAGGCCGAGCCAACCGGTCCTACTTCTGTGCATAGACCATTCCGGAAACATGATAGGGAGGATCGGAGATCAGGCGGATGTAAGCAATCAGCGCCTCGATCTCTGTCTTGCTGAGAGTATAGCCGTACGGGGGCATCAATGCGGACTTGTTGAGTGCGGGCCCGCCGTGGCCGATGATGGCCATCAGTTCGGCGTCGCTCATTTTATTGAGTGTGTCGCCCTCGGTGAACGGGTGCGGCTTGACCTCAAGATTGTCGTAATTGGAAACACGCTCGGGCGTGGATTCTGGGTCGTGGCAGCGAGCGCAATACTTGTTGTCGAGCTGAAAACCGACCTGCTGCTGATATCCCAGCGCAATTTCTTCAATCTTCAGTTCGACTGATTTCTGAGCCTTTGTGAATGTGTGCGCGATAAGTTTATATCTTCCAGCCATGCTGCCCAGAACGACGTTCGTGCTGAGCTGTCCGCTGGAATCGGTCAGGCCGCTCCGAGGATCAAAGCTCACGCCCGCAGGTCCACTAAATTCGACTAATGCTCCTGTGACGGCCGTCCCTTGATCGTCATTGACCTGCACAACCAGGGGCTGAGCGAGGACCATGCCGGTTGCGCCGATTTGCTTGCCTCCACTCGACTCTACCAGCGCGGCGCCAAACCCTGTGGGCTTCAGGGCTGCGCCGGGTTCCTGCTTCCTTGAGCACCCTGCACTCGCGAGAGCAAGGGAGATTGCGAAGAGTGTCTGCCACTGTCTGCTCATTATTATTTCTTCGCCTCCTGCTTGCTGGAGCCCTTCTGCGTCATCAGGAATGCGGTCAGCGCGCGGGCATCTTCGTCGTTCATGTTGCGGTTCGGTTCGATGGCGCCGGGCCGCATGGACTGCGGGTCTTTCAGCCAGTGGTAAATCCACGCGGCATTCAGGCGCGAGCCCACTTGCGTAAGCGTTGGTCCGACATAGCCTTTGTCGACCTTGGTATCGATGATGTGGCAAGATTGGCAGGCATACTTGGAATAGAAAAGCTGCTTCCCCTGCTCCACCTGCGCCGGAGGATAGCCGCTGGACGGCATCGAGTCGCGGTCGAACTCCGGAGTCTGATACACGGTCATGATGTAGTCGGTCAGTTCCTTTGCGTCGTCATCGGAGAGATTGAACCTCGGCATGCGCCGGATCAGCGCCGGCCGCAGTGTTCCAGGGTTCTTCAAGAATGCCTGCAGCCACTGCCGCTGCACCGAACTGCCTTCCCAGGTCAGGTCGGGAGCCATGTCGCCGCCGCGCCCGTTAATGGCGTGGCAGGTGAAGCAGGCCATGTCATCCATGAGCTTTCCGGCCTCGCCCGCGGGCTGGTAATTCGAAGGCGGTTTCGCCGGCACGGTCAATGCCATGGGCAAGTCATGTGCGCGGTCGGTGAGCGCGAGCAATGCCGTCGTCAAAGCATCGATTTGCGCGGGTGCCAAGCTGAACTGCGGCATCTTCAATGCCGCTCCAAACGACCGTGGTTGCCGGATCTTGGCCGCAATGTAATCCGGTATAGCGTGCGTCATGCCGGGCAGGAAGATAACTTGCGTCAGCGGCTTGCTCCCGATGCGGGTCAATTCCGGCGCAAAGTTATCCGGCTTCTTGATGCCGTTGATCTCGTGGCATGAAGCGCAACCGTACTCGGTCACCAGAAGCTTGCCGTGCGCGATTTGCTCCGGCGTGGCGGCGTCGAGATGCACATTGGCCAGCAGATCGGAATCAGTCTTGTTTCCGAGGAACGCGGTCAGCACGGTAAGTTGCGGATCGGTGAGACGGTAGTGCGGCATGGCCGTTCCCGCGTCGTAGACACGCGGGTTGCGTAACCATACTCGCAACCATTCCGGCTTCACTTTATTGCCGACCCGGGTCAGTTCCGGACCGACATCACCGCCAACCACGTTCCCGGCGGCGTTCTGCACGGCATGGCAGGAGGAGCAGAACGACTCTCCGTACAAGCTGGCGCCAGCGGTCGGATCAGGCGTCGTCGAAATTCTCGTGACCGACTCGGTGTCTCCAGCGAGTGGCGTGCTGTTGGCGATCAGGAAGGCCGAAACATCGTGCGCGTCCGGATCGCTGAACTTGAAATTCGGCATCGTCGCGGTGACGGCGTAAGCCTGAGGATCCTTCAGCCACGCATAAATCCACTCCCGAGTGGTCTTGTCGGCAATATGCTCCAGCGAAGGCGGATCGTCGGTCGGCTGGATCGCGCTGTCGTCGGGCAGTTTGATGGTGTGACAGTGCACGCAGCCATATCGCCCCAGCAGATCGCGTCCTAAATTCAATTGTGGTGTGCCGGTTAGAGGAGCGCGATGGCATTGCCCGCAGGAAGATTGGACATACCGTGCCGGCAGGATCGGCTGCTCCCAGGCCAGCGTACTGCTGTGGGCTTCCTCGACGGTGGTCGCCGGGCCTTGCCCACGGTGGCACATCACGCAGCCGAACTGGTCAAGTGTGTGCGGGATTACCGGATGGCGGCGAAACGGTTGTGTGCTGACATCGGCAAGACTCGCTTCTTTCAATCCGACGTGGCAGGTGGTGCAGCGATCGACGACTCCGAGCCGCGGAAGCCAGATCTGCTGGATCCCGTCGTGATCGTGAAAGTGGCGCTGCAGCGTTACCGCGTCTCCCCGGCTCGCAATCAGCGCCAGGTACTGTTTCTGATAGTGGCGCCATTCACTGAAGTGATTCTTAGCCGGTGCAATGGCCAGCGAAATCAATAACAAGAGGCTGACCGCGCCAAAAGCGCGGACCGGATCGCCGAACAACATCTGCCACAGGGAAGACAACGCGTTCTTCATTGATTGCAATGAGGATTGCAAGTTAGCTCCTCCAGGGCAACACCCAGGACCATCCCGGGCCGCGAAAGAAAGTACCTACCGCCGTGAGCACTGTGAGTTCGAACAGAAACCAGGTCATGATCCAGAAGGAAAGCGGTTTCGCAGCCAAGCGACGCCGGAAGGCCGAAGTTGACTGCGGAGAACTGTGCGCCGCCAGCACCATGAACCCGGCGACGATCAGCGTCGGCGCCAGCGCCACATACACATCAAACAACAGCAAGAACAAAGAAAGCCCAGCCGCCGCCAGATAAAAAATAAGCAAACGACGTTTGCGGTCCTTCAGGAACAAACCCTCGGCCTCGATGTTGATGTTGAAATACGGAATCACAATAAGCGCGATCACCACCAGAGTCGGAACCAGCACACCCGCGACCACCGGAGGAAAGTAGTGCAGCATTTCCTGCAATCCGAGGAAGTACCAGGGCGCCTTGGCGGGGTTGGGCGTGTGCGAGGGATCGGCAATGCCCTCAAGAGGTGCGTTGAACAGAAGCGAAACGCCCACCAACGCGATCGTCAGCACCTCGATGGCGACGATGGCGCGGAAGAGAACTTCCGGATACGTCTGCACCTGATCTTCGTCCGTAACCTTGACCTGCGCCGAGTTTCGCCTAGTGACGAAGACAACCCGCGTCGGCGACTTGCGGGCATTCGAGTCCATGCCGGCGACGAAATCTTTCGGATCGGTCATTAGTTATTGCACCCCCTTCGCTGCGGCGGGAAGCGGTTCAGCCGCGACTGTTCTCGGCTCACTTTGGTGGGCGTAGAGGCCGCCATCTTTGCGAATGCGCCAGAAATGTACGGCGACAAAAAGGATCGCAACCAGGGGCAGAATCATGCAGTGCAGCACGTAGAAGCGCAGCAGAGCATTGGCGTTCACCACATTGCCGCCGAGCATGAGGAAGTGAACCTTGTTGCCCATCACCGGCACAGCAGACGCGATATTAGAACCCACCGTGATCGCCCAAAAGGCCAACTGGTCCCAAGGCAGTAAGTAGCCCGTGTAACTGAGAAACAAAGTGATCAGCAGCAGGATAACTCCAATGACCCAATTAAATTCGCGCGGCGGACGGTAGGCGCCACGATAGAACACCTTGAACATGTGCGCGAACACCAGGAAGACCATGGCATGCGCCGACCAGCGATGCAGGTTGCGCAAGAACAAGCCGGAGGAAACTACAAACTGCAAATCCTTAGTGTCCGCATAAGCCTGCGGCACCGAGGGATGGTAATAGAACATCAGGGGAATGCCAGTGGCCACCAAGATCAAGAATGTCCCGAAGGTCAGCGTGCCCAAGTACCAGGTCGTGCTGAAGCTGAGCATGCGGGTCCGCACCTTGGTGGAGAAAAGGTGCAGGAACACGTTCTGCTGCACGGCGAGCGCCCGGTGCAAAGTGCTCGATCCGGTCCCGCTGCGGAACACCGAACGCCAGACCCGCGTGCCGCGTAACTCATCGAAATAGTTCGTGATTGTTTTCGCCACGCTCACACCCTCAAGAACTTCCTGGGATCAATTTGTTTGGAACGATCCACCATCAGATCTCCCTCATCGCTAAGTGAAGTTTGCAGCCAGGGCAGCGGCCTGGGGGCGGGGCCTGCAATCTTGACCCCGTCGCGATTGAACTTGCTGCCGTGGCAAGGGCAAGCGATGATGTCCAACTCAGGTTTCCATGCGGTCAGGCAGCCAAGGTGAGTACAGACGGCACTCAGCGCATAAAAACCTTTTTCGTCGTGGATAAGATAAATTCCTGTGTTCGCGTCCAGCGTCACCGAATCGACCGCATAATTTTCCGGCTTGCCGACGTTGACGATGGGGGAGGGCTCGTACAAAACATTCGGCGAGAGAAACTGGTAAGACAACGCCGCCGTGCCGGCCGCGGCGATACCGAGCGATCCCAAACCCAGCTTCACGAAAAAGGCGCGGCGGTTGACGTCGGTGCCTGTTTCCGCGCTACGCTCCGCTGGCGTGCTTTTCTTCTCTTCGGACATTATTTGCCTCGAATGTCAACCTCGAACGCTCACCTCGGGCCTCCAGCCGCGACTGGCGATTTTGGCCTGAGCGGTCCATCGATGGATTCCACCGAAATCAAGCCGGTTCGCTCGGCGGAAACCAGGTTGTATGACTCCATGGTGATCGTGCCGACGGGACAGCGCGCGGCGCAGAGCCCGCAGCGAATACAGCGCGTCTCGTCTTTCAGCATGGCGGACCCGGTCACGATGCCGAGTTCGTCGGCCGCAACTTCGTCGAGTTCCACGCCAAACAATTCCTGATGTTCCCGGATCTGCTGCACGGCTTCGGGCTCGAACTGGATGCGATCCAGTGAAACCAGCGACAGGCAGTTTTCCGGGCACACATCCACGCACCCGCCGCACAGAATACACATGCTTCCATCTTCGGGGACACCCTCGAAGATCGTGTTTACCCAGCAGTGCAAGCAGCGCTGGGCTTCCTCCATCGCGGACTGGGCGTCGTAGCCGACCTCGACCTCCGTCACTCCAGTACGGCGCTCCAGCGGCAGCATGGGTATGGGCGGGCGAACCAGGTCCAACAGCTCCAGCGGCATGCTGTGGCGCTTGAAGACTTCGAGTTCGACAATAGGCTCCGGGTGTTTTTGACCGCGCAGGAATTCATCAATGCCGACTGCGGCACGCTTGCCATCGGCCACGCTATCGATGATCAGACGCGGGCCGAAAACGCAATCGCCACCGGCAAAGATTCCGTCCGCCGAGGTCATCAGCGTCTGCGGGTTCACCGCGATCAGCCCACGAGGAGACAGTTCCACGCCGTCTTCGGGTTTGAGAAAGTCCAGATTCGGCGCCTGGCCGACCGCCATGATGATAGTGTCGCAGTCCAGTTGCGTTTCACTACCTTCGTAGAACGCTGGACTGAAGCGCCTGTTTTGATCGAAAACCCATTTCGTCTTCAGCGTCTCAAGCGCGACAACTTTGCCATCTTTGCCGATCATGCGCTTGGGGCCCAGGCCGGGATGCATGACGATGCCTTCCGTTTCGGCCTCCTCGATCTCTTCCAGCGCCGCCGGCATTTCTTCCCGTTTTTCCAGGCAGACGAGATGCACTTCCTGCGCTCCCAAACGCAGGGCAGAAAGTGACACGTCCACCATTTCTCTCGTGGCCACGGCACTTACACTCTCCAGCGAAGGCTCCAGGTCTTCGACTCCAGCAACATGCTGCCGGACGACTTCGCGCGCCGCCGAACGCGCCACGTCCATGGCCACGTTGCCGCCGCCGATGACAATCACCTTTTTGCCGATGGTGAACTTGTAGCCGAGATTCACGTTGAGCAGGAAATCGATGCCTTTGTAAACGCCGTCCAGGTCAACGCCCGGAATGGTGAGATCGCGGCTGCGATGCGCGCCCACGGCGACCAGCACCGCATCGAACCCCTCATGGCGCAGGCTGGAAACCGTGAAGTCGCGCCCGGCCGCTTGATTGAGCTTTAGCGTAATATCTCCAGTCGCAAGGATTTCTCGTACCTGCGCTTCCACCACGTCACGAGGTAAGCGGTATTCGGGAATGCCGAGGTAAAGCATTCCTCCGGCGACAGGAGCGGCTTCAAAAATCGTGACCGAGTAGCCCATGAGAGCCAGGTCATGCGCCGCTGATAGTCCGACCGGCCCGCCGCCGACCACGGCCACTTTGAACGGCAGCTTGTTCTGACCGCGTCCCGCATTGATGTCGACAGGACGCTTGGATTCAGGGCCGTGCCGCTCTGTCAGAAAGCGCTTGAGAGCCCGTATGGCGATGGGGCGATCGATATCGCCACGGCGACACGCAGTTTCACAAGGATGCGCACAAACCCGGCCGCAGATGCTCGCGAGCGGGTTGGGATCGCGAGCAAACTTGTACGCTTCCTCAAATCGCCCTTCCGCAATAAGCGCGACGTACCGGCCCGCGTTGGTGTGCGCCGGACAGGCCATCATGCAGGGAAAGTTGGTGTTCAACCAATCCCTGTCCACTTGCTTGTCTTTGAACCGTTTCAGCAAGACGCCGTTCCCCAGTCTGTTCGGGAAGAGCCGGGCATCCCCGCCCGGCAGGACGGGCGAGACGCCCGTCGCTCCATTGTCCATTAAACTATTTGCTTAGTGTGAAGTCCGCTTTACTGTCGCCCGCCACAGCGACCGGCTTGGACTGGTTCTTGGCGCCTTCATGCCACGCGGTTACGGTGTAACTGCCGTCGGGGACGTTCTCGATCTTGTATTCGCCCGACTTATCACTTATAGCGAAGTACGGCGTGGGCGACACCACGATATAGCCGGACATTTCGGGATGCACATTGCACAGCAGCGGCACTGCGCCAGGATTGTCAAACTTGAACGGACGTTTTTCACCCTTCGGCCAAGTACCCAGGTTGTGGGTGAGTTTCTTGTTGCCGCCGACGGAAGGCCAGAACACGTTGTGGGCAACGCTATCGCTGTTAAGGAATTCGACTGTCGTGCCTACCTGCACCACCACGATATGCGGCTGAAACATTAAACCCTTCTGGTCAATCACGGGCTGCTGGGTGGGAGCGGGGAAAGTTTTGCCTGCGGGTGCTTCCACATAAACAACGGACTCGCCGGCAACGCCCGAAACTTTCCCGCTGATCGTCCCCGCGCTGGCAGCCAGGCTCATCGTCGCTATCACTGCCATCACCATCATTAAAGTACGTTTCATTTTTCTCTCCTCGTTTTCTTTGCAAATCGCTCGTTGTAAGGTCTCGGTCTTAGTAGACGAATTCTAGCGCACCAGTGGCAGTATTGGTACGGAACGGGCTCGACGCCTGCCCGCTTGAGTTATAGGTGACTTGTTGCGGGCGGAACTGATACTCAAACGACGCCTTGATGTTGGGGTGAATCAGGAACTGCACTCCCGGTGTAAACCGGTCGCGCGTGCTCCCCGCCGCCGCGAAATAATTCACCGAGTTAGTCTGGTTCAGGAAATCCGCTGAGGACTGGACGCGGTCGTAACGCAGGATCGTCATCACCCAAGGTAGCACGAGATAGTCGGCCTCGAGGAATCCGCCATTGAACTTGGCGGTGGGGCCAGCAACAAATCCAGTGGGGACGGCGAGGTTGTTGAAGAGCAGATCCTGGTCGTGCCCGTACATGTACAAGCCGAACAGGTTGAAGGTGCGGTAATTGAAGCTGAAATCGCCCCCGACGCGATAGAAAGGCTCGTGCGCGGTGATCACGGCGGGCGTCACGCCATCCGGCAGGTAACCAGAGAAGCGCTGCGCCGATCGTCCGTAAAAGGAGAAGGCGCCCAGGCTCAGGTAGGTATGGTCGCGCGGGCCGGTGGCGCCTGCCGCCTGAACATCGTGGCGGCTCGCCGGGTCCTTTTCCAGATTGAAGCGATACGAGAAGTTGGCGTAGAGATCCTTGAAGTTGGAATCCGAGAAGAAGCCGACGCCGCCGGCGCCTCCTCCCGTAGGCGAAGGTACATTGGGCGCCGACGCAACGCTGTTGCTCGTGTTCTGGTCCACGATGGCCAGCGAGTAGTGGTAGCCGCCGTACTGATGGCCTCCGCTGAATTCGATCCCGTGCCCGGCATCCTGCAGCGCGAACACGTTGTTCACACCCGCTTGACCGGTGGTTTGATTGGGCACGCTGATGTTGGCTTCGGTGTAGATGTCGTAAGGACTTATATTGATCGACCGAGCCTGCGTAAACGGCAAGTCCAGTTCGAACTGGCCCACCTTCACGGTGAACGCGTCGGTCGGCAGCTTGAAGAAGCGTCCAAGGTCGACGAAGCGCAGATAACCGTCACCGAGACCGCCATTGGCGTTCTCCCCCGAGACACTCAGATCGTCATCCACCCAGAACGCGATATCGCTGCCAAAATTCCCCGCCATGAAGATGCTGAAAAAGCCCGGTTCAAAATCTGTGCGCGGAATATTCGGCGACTGCAGCGTCCCGGGCGCCCCTTGAGGCGTCTGGCTGTAGTTGTTGGCGTTGCCGCTGGTGTATTGGACAAATTGGTTGAAGCGCAGGCCAATCTGCGGTATCCCCGGGATGGTGCCAGGAAAGATGACATGAGGCCACATGTCTTTCTGCGCCGGCGCTCCCAGCATTACCGGGGGAACCTTGATAAAGGTCTCATCGTCCTTAGGAAACTTGAATCCAGCGTCTTTGAACGCCTTGCCAAAATCGTTAAGCTTGGGAAAATCGACGTGACAGGTGGTGCACGAAGTGCCGTACTGGCGTGAAAAAGCCGGAATAGCATAGCTGCTTCCGGTCAGCAGTATGACTGTCAGGACGAAAGCAAAAAACAGGGACACCCGACGCCGTGTATCCATTTGATCGCCTCCTTGGCGGCCGAAGTTTTAGGTTATCCACCCCAACTTGCTAACCCGCGATTCCGCGGATTATAGGGAGTAGGGTTGAAGGTCTGCTGCGGCAGGCATCACAAGTGCAAGTGATCAGGATCACATCGACGAAAGCGAACCCATTAAACGCCAACAACCCGGTCGTTTCAGCTTACGAAGCCAGCGGGCCAGCGTCCGTGACAACCGCGCGAGTCAGCGCGGGAGTTTTCTGAAGTGGTACAAGTCGTGTCTTATCGCGAAATATACGAATCCCGGTCTAATGGGTTGTGCGAATCAGTGCTGATAAAACGCCCTGGTGGTCACGAGACTCCCAGGAGCATCATGCTTTTCGTTGCGGCAACTGGAGGCCGCCCCCATGGCGAAGAGCAGACGCAAGCGCGTTCCGAAGATGGTTCTGAAACTGCCCGATCTTGAACAGTCGAAATCTGCGGTCCTGAACAGCTTGACCTCAGCGAGTTCGAAGCGATCATATGACCATGCCATTCGCGAGTTCATTGATTGGTACTGCTCTGAGCCCCGGCTCGCCTTCAACAAAACCGTGGTTACCCGCTACCGTATTTCACTGGAAGAGCATCACTACGCCTCCTCGACGATAAACCTAAGATTGGCAGCGGTGCGCCGCCTGGCGTATGAGGCCGCCGATTCCGGTCTGCTTGGTCCCGATCTCGCCGCTGGGATACGTCGGGTCAAGGGGGCCAAACGGGCGGGAGTGCGTGTCGGGGATTGGCTGACTGCGGAAGAGGGCAAGAGCTTGCTGGCAACTGAGATTGACGACACTTTGCGGAGCCGGCGCAATCGTGCCCTGCTCGCGCTTCTCGTTGGCTGCGGCCTTCGACGAGCGGAGGTGACCGCCTTGAGGCTGGAGGATTTCCAGCTTCGCGAAGGCCATTGGGTAATCGCCGACCTAATAGGCAAGGGCGGACACATACGAACGATTCCTGTGCCGGATTGGGTCAAAGCCGCAGCCGACAACTGGACGATCACATCGGTCTGGAGCCGGATGCGCCGTCGTGAGGAGCAGGCGCGGAAAGTGTCGGCTGGCCGACTTGTCAGTACTAATCTAGGGTCCTAGTTTCTACCCGACTACACGCTCAAAATCACGATCTTGTTTTCCCAGAACCCCGTTTGGCGACCATCCGCACGAAACAGGTCGGAGTGCGTTGTGGGAGTGGCCATGATCGGGCGCAGCATACCTTAGGTCAGGCTTGCCGGTTGAGCGAAGTTTTTTCTTTGGATTTTGCTACGGATCGAACAACTTGAGAATCTGAAATTGTTTCGCGTCACGTCAATCGACATACTCTCCTTCTTCAAACTTCCCTTCCGCAACTGGGAGCACGTCGTGTTTGCCCGCCATCCAAACGTATAGAGTTGGCAGCAAGAGGATGCTCATCACTAAGTCGGAGATCAAGCCGCCCACGATGACGATGGCGAAGGGACGTTGAGAGTCGGAACCAATGGCGTGCGAGAGAGCGGCGGGCAACAGTCCTAGAGTCGCCACCAGCATGGTTATCATGATGGGCCGCAGCCTTAACACGGCCCCCTCGACTGCGGCGTCCTCGATGGAATAGCTCCGCACGCGAAGCTGGTTGATGTATTCGAGCATAATGACGCCGGTTTGCACCGAGACGCCGAACAGCGCGAGGAAACCGACTCCAGAAGAAACGCTAAAATTGGTGCCGGTGAACCAAAGAGCGAGCAGACCGCCAATGCGTGCCATGGCAACGTTGGCCATAATCAACAGCGCCCATTTGTAGGATTTGAACATGGTGTAAAGGATGATGAAGATCAGGAGGATGGTGATAGGGAGAACGATCAGCAACCGCTCGTCCGCCCTTTTCTGACTCTCGTATTCTCCCTCCCAGTCGATGTGATATCCGGGAGGCAGCTTAACCCGATCGTTGACCTTCTTCATCGCCTCTTCTACCGCGCCGCCAAGGTCGCGTCCGCGCACGCTGTACTTGATAGCAACATACCGTTGATTTCCTTCGCGATAGATTTCGGAACCACCGTCGCCTTCTTCGATTTTGCAGAGCTGTGCGAGCGACGCACGTTCCCCCGAGGGCGCTAACATGCGAATATTCTCGATGGCCTCCTTCGTATCGCGGTATTGCGGGAGATAGCGCAGGGTCAGGTCGTAACGCGCCTCGCCCTTGAGGACCTGGGTGAGCGCGTTTCCCCCCACTGCGGTTTGAATCGCATCCTGCACATCGGCAACGTTGATCTGATAACGTGCGGCCGCTTCGCGGTTCACCGTCACGTTCAGATTGGGCTGGCCGAGCACATGAAGGACTCCAAGATCCTCGATTCCCTGTACTCCCCTCATGATATTGGCGATCTGATCGGCTTTTTCTTCCAGGGTTTTCAAGTCGTCACCGTAGACTTTGGTGGCAAGCTCACCCTTCACGCCGCTCACAGCTTCTTCCATATTGTCTTCTATAGGCTGCGAGAAGCCCCAGACGACGCCGGGGATTTTGTCGAGTTCGCGCTGCATAGCGGCGATCAATTCGTCTTTGTCTTCGCGGAAGATGGGCCGCCACTGTTCTTTTGGTTTTAGATCGACGAAGTACTCGGTATTGAAAAAGCTGGTTGTATCGGTGCCGTCGTCCGGCCGTCCCGTTTGACTGGTGCATTGCGGGACCTCGGGAAACGAGCAAAGTACGATCCGGGCCTGGCTCGATATGCGGATACCCTCGTCCGGGCCGGTGCTGGGCGCGAGCGTGCCCCGCACCCAGAGCGCGCCTTCATCGAGCTGGGGAAGGAATTCGGAACCGATGACGCCGCTGAAGGCAAGGCAAATTGCCACGATAAGCCCCAGCACACCCACACCGACCGTGATCATGCGATGACGAATGGCCCACCGGACCGCGGTGCGGTACCGCTCAATCAGGACGTGCATGATGGGGTTGCGCCATTCACGCGCTCCCTTCGCAAAAGCGAAACTGGCCAGCACGGGCGCAATCAGAATCGAGAAGAGCAAGGCCCCGAGCAGCGCAAAGGCGACGGTCCAGGCCATGGGATGGAAAAGGCGGCCTTCGACGCGTTGCAGCGTAAAGATCGGCAAATAGGCGGTAATGATGATGGCGATGGCGAAGAAGACCGGGCGCTGCACTTCATGCGAGGCTTCGCTGATTCGTTCGGTGGGTGTTCTGGTATCGCCATTCTTGTGGCTTAAATGGCGCACGATGTTTTCGACCATCACCACCGCGCCATCCACCACCATGCCAAAATCCAACGCGCCGAGAGAGAGAAGGTTGGCGGGAATGTGCCGCAAGTCCAAACAAATGGACGCAAACAACAGCGAAAACGGTATCGTCGTGGCGACGATCAGTGCGCCCCGGATATTGCCAAGGAACAAGATAAGAACGATCGAGACCAGAATCATGCCTTCCGCAAGGTTGTGAAGCACCGTGTGGCTGGTGAAGTGAACCAGATCGGTGCGATCGATGAAGGGAACGACCTTTACGCCCGGAGGCAAAATATGGTTGTTCAGTTCCTCCACTTTCTTTTCGATACCTTGCAAGGCCGTATCCGCCGCTGCGCCCTTCCGCAAGAGCACGATGCCTGACACGACGTCGTCGTTGTCGATAATCTTTCCGTCATCGCGCTCGATAGCACCGTCGGGCCCGTAGGGACAAGCAGTGCATGCTCTGGCAAACTGGCCGAGCCGAATCTTTGGACCCTGCGAAACGACCGCAATATCCTTCACCCGGAGCGGCGTGCCATTCCTGGTCATGATGACCGTGCGTTCGATGTCCTGGGCACGGTCGACCAATCCGACGGAACGCACGTTGATCTGCTGCAGACCTTCTTGTATGAAGCTTCCGCCGGCGTTGACGTTGTTGTTGGTGAGTTGCTGCTCGACCTGGGCCAGGCTCAGGCCGTAGGCGACGAGTTTGTTGGGGTCGACGCGAACCTGGTATTCGCGGGTGGGACCGCCGAAGCTGGCCACGTCGACAATGTTGGGTACGGATTTGAAACTCTTTTCGACAACCCAGTCCTCAAGGGACTTCAACTCCATCGGGTCATACGCGGGATTGGTGCTGTGCAGGGTGAAGAAATAGATCTGGCCGACTGGGCTCCAGTCCGTGCCCATTTGTGGCAGTACACCGGGCGGCAGGGTGACTTGGCTCAGCCGCTCCAGAACCCGCTCGCGATTCCAGTCGTTGTCCGATTGGTCGTCGAAGATCAGCTTCAGGTCGGAGAGCCCGAAGAGCGAGAACGAACGCAGATGCACGACATGCGGGATGCCGTTCATCACGATTTCGAGCGGAATCGTGACCTGCTGTTCGATTTGTTCGGCCGAAATTCCCGGCCATTGCGTAATGATCTCAACGTAGCTGTCGGCGACGTCGGGATAAGCCTCAATGGGAAGGTCGCGGAACGCGACGATGCCCCCGGCGAAAAGCAGCAGGGCGAAACCCAACACGAGCAGGCGGTTGTTAAGAGCAAAATCAACGACTCGACGAATCATTTATTGCTCCCATTCATTGCTCCCATCTATTGTTCCAACGTGTTTTGCAGTACCAGAGCTTTGGAAACCACTTGATCTCCGGGTTTGATACCTGAAACAACTTCCTGCAGGTTGCCGGGAAGCATCTTTCCCGTGACCACTTCCAGGCGTTTGAAATGCCCAGTGCTCACCGGCGTGTAAACCCACTCGCGATCGTGCAAGTGCAGAATGGCAGTGGCGGGAACCGCAGCCCGCGTTTCGGGCTGTTTACCGTAGAAGGTCGCGGTAACGAACATTCCTACCCGCATCATTCCGGGGTTCGGGACTTCGAGCCGAACCTTCGCAGTGTGGAGACTGGGATCTAGAACCGGCAGGATGTTATCGATCCGGCCTTTCAAGACCTGGTTGGGATAGGCGTTCAGGCGGATGTCCGCGTACCCACCGATGTGCACGGCGTCGAGATCGTTCTCATAAACGTCACAGACGATCCAAACATAAGAAAGATCGGAGATAGTGAACGGATTGGGAGAGCCCAATCCTTGGACGCCCGACGCGTTGGTAACTTGTTGGTCGGTGATCACGCCCGAGATAGGAGCGGTAATGTCGACAATGCCCGAGGGATGATCCTTGTCGATGCCGAGAAGCCGCAACTGTTCGGTGGAGGCGTCCAGACCGGCCTTGGCGTTTTGTGCCGTGTCTTCGGCTTGTTCGAGGGCACTCTTGGCGATGGCGCCCTTGTCGTAAAGGATCTGCGCTCGTTCGAGTTGCTGACGCGCTAGTAGCTCGTCGTTCGCGGCTTTGCGATACGTCTGGTAAGCGCCGGAGACATCGTTGCTCTGAACTCGCAGCAATAACTGGCCCTTTTTCACGGTGTCGCCCACCCTGGCCTTGATTTCTATAACTCGGCCCGCGGCTAACGAGATCACGGGCACGGCGCGCGCGATATCGGGCTGCACCACTCCGGTGACATTCAGCGCAGGCGCAGCCTTATGCTCAACCGCCGTCACCAATGGAAACTGCTCGGGGTGATCCACTTTGAAGTTGTTGGCATCAAGATCAGGCTCGACGGTTGCCGGAGGCGGCGCCTCGGCCTTCGGATCGGCCCTATTTTCGCCGCAACCGGCCAGCGCAAGAGTTAGCGCAACACAAAAGACGGCTCCCATGAAAAACACCAACCACGCCGACATACTAAGGCGAGCATGTTCTCTTACACTTGTCATTGGATTACCTCGCGCCCCACCGCGAGATTCAACTGACTCGCGGACGTCAAATAAGAGCCGACTAAGTTCACGTAATTAAGTTGAATGCTGCGGTAGTCGTTCTCCGCGCTCAAAAAATCCAACAAAGACGCGCCTCCGTGCTGGTATGCAAAAGTAACCGTCTCGCGGACTCGCACCGCCTGTTGCAGATATTTCGCTTTGTAGGGCCGCAGCAAGATCAAGTTGCTGTTCAGCGTCGCGTAGGCGGAATCGACATCGCTGAATACTTGCATCTGAGCGGCATCGAGCAGCCTCTGGTTCCGGTCGATGTCCAATTGAGTGCGCAGTTTCTCGCCCTGATTCCTGTCGAAAATCCGCAGCGGAATGCTCACATTGAAGCCAACGTATTGGTCGATGGGAGGATTGCGGCCCACATCAAAACCGAGGGTCGGGTCGGTCGAGCCATTGGCGACGGCGAGTTTGTGGTCGGTCTTTGCCTTTTCGACTGCCTGCGCCGCGGCCCTCAGATCGGGCCGCGTGTCCACCGCAATCTTGCGGAAGTCGTCGAGCGGCGCTATCTGGTCGTTAAAGTCGAACGGCCCGGTTACGTCAAATTGTTCAACGGGAGTGCGGTCGTTCAGAAGCATTAGTAACTGTATCTTCGCGGTTCGGAGGTTGACTTCGGCGGTTTGTAAGTCCGACTCGAATTGCACCCGCTGTAACTCCATACGATCCAGGTCAATTTGCGCAATATCCCCTGCCTTGAAGCGGTCGCGGCTGATGTCGAGCACATGGTCGTAATAGGCCAGGTTTTCCTTGGCCACGTTTAGAACCGCTTTTGCCTGCAGGGTTTCGACGAACGCTCCGCGCAAGCTGAACAGAAGATTTCTTTCCAGGTCATCCTGGGTGGCAGCGGCGATGGCCGTCCCCTCTTTCGCGCTCTCCAGCCGCAATTCCCGCTTGTGCCGGCGCTCATACAAATAACTGGTGGATGCCGTCGTCAACAGGGACCCGAACGTGCTGTGAGGCGGGCCGCCGCTGAACGGATTGATCTGATCGACTCCCAGTGACAGGCTTGGGTTGGGGCGTAGAAAGGCGGTGATCTCCTGGGCCTTGGATTCGTCAATACTCAGCTTGCCCGCCAGCAGGGTGGGATTGTTCTGCTCAAAACGCAGACGGACCTGCTCCCAGGTGAGGGTCTGCTGCGCCGAGGCGTACATGCTGCATAACATCAGGGCGCAGCACCATTGCAACTTTTGCATTCATGACTCCGTGCTTACACCAATACTCACAGCTAAGAATTTGGCCACCTCTTCGCGTTCCGCCATCGGCGAATCTTGCTGCCGTAGCTCGAACGCTTCTTGCGAGTACTAGATTTGGGAAGACGAGACATTAGTTCGGTAAAACCGGCTGCGATCATCGCGACGTACAAGCAGACAGCGAATAGGCCGACCACACCTAAAACGTAGCCATTTAGAACATCTAGATTCACGCGGGTACTCCAAGCATGCGGTTGGGAAAACCCGGCCGCATCTCCATCCCCTCTGGAGCGACACCTCTCCCAAACCCTCGCATCGGGCCTAAGCCTTGTGTATCCTTAAACTTCGATTCGCGGGAGGCACTCAAATGGTGTGGCCGAGAGTATTTCGATTTCAGAAACGCATGCCTCTGGCCAATCGCCTGACTGGGGCGCAATAATGATCTGAATCACGGGTCATTTAGTTTCGCGAGTACGTATCCCTGGATTATCGAGCCTATAGTCTCTCGGGCAATCGTTTGATTGGTTCAGGGATCGTGCCAAGTCATGGGATAATCACCGGTTCAATTGAGATCTATGATGAACTTGGAATGGATCTGGGAGCCACGGAACAGAACGACTGTCCTGTTCACCAGCGCAGGCATTGTGCTGGTAATCGCTGTTGTTGATTGGTGGACGAAGTCGTATGTCTCACTCGGCTTTCTCTATTTTTTCCCCATCATGCTCGCAGCTGGGTTTCTGCCACGGTGGGCAATCGTTCTTATGGGTATGGCATGTGCGCTGCTTAGCGAGCGTTTCAGCAACTTGGACCCGGCGGACGCTCCCATCCGTACCAGTTTTGAAACATTGGCACTGGTCGGCTCCGGACTGTTCATCTCTGAAGTCCTGCGCAACCGCCGGTTGAGATTGGCGGCCCAAGAACGATTACGCGTTCTGGTGGAAACGAGTCCAGCCGCAATTGTCACGATCGATGACCGTGGCTTCATCGAACTCGCCAACCATGCGGCAGCTGAACTTCTGGTCCCGCGAGACGGACATCTGATTGGGCAGCCGATCGCGGCATTCCTGCCCGAACTCCACTACGCGTTGCGATGGGAAGAGGGGCCGCAATTCAGGACAGCTATGCAATGCCGGGGGCATCGTGGCAACGGAGAGTCGTTTCTGGCGGACGTTTGGTTTTCCAGTTACAAAGAAGGTCCAACACCCAAGCTGGCCGCCATCATTGCTGACGTCACTGAAGAGCGGGGTGGCGCCGGGGAGTCCAATTCCGCTGCTGCCTCCGAGCACCAAGAGAGGACCTCGTTGAACAATCGCGAGGCGGACGTGCTCCGGCTTCTGGTTCAGGGATTGGCCAACAAGGAAATAGCCTCGCGGTTAAACGTCTCAGAGAGTGTAGTCAAGAACACGATGCAGCAACTGTTTGCGAAAACTGAAGTACGCACTCGCAGTCAACTGGTCCGGGTAGCGCTGGAATGCTATCGAGATCTTCTGTGATAGCCTGTCGTGCTGGCTGAGCAAGCTATCTGTCCGCTCACATGAAGATGCCGAGAATTTAAGTCCAAACGGCAGTTTCGTCGACCCTGCGGGAGATGAGACCTGGCCCAAACCCTCAGCGATTGAACCTGTAATGACGGGCTAATCGGAAGTTATGCCATGGGATGGACTCTCAACGAATCTGGCCAGAAGTCGGCTTCTTGGAAGTCTGCCGTTGACAGTCGCTGAAATTCCTCGTTAGCGATGGGCAATACAGAAGTTGGCCGGGTTTTCGAGATTAGTACCGTTAAACGGGCTTGTGGCCACCGAACTATCAACGTCTATTGATTGGCCGGAAACGGGCATCTGGGAAGTTGGCGAGCCACTTCAAGCCCAAACAGCTTTCCATTCCAACTGACTCCTAGGAGGGAGCCGTGGTTCCATCTCTCGGCCCCTCGGCTTTGGCGACATCAAACTCGTCGTGAAGGGCACCGATCAATCGAATTTCCTTGCTGGCGATACGCATGAACTCGGGATCGCTGAGCAATTCATAGGTTATCCCCTTGAATATGGTTTTGACGTTCATGTCTTCGAACACATCTTCCGATTGCCCAAATGCGTCTTTCAGTTCGCGCCGGAGCATGTCTTCAACGGCTTGACCTCTCGGGTGTTCCCCAAGATATTTGGTCCATCGAACCGGCGGATTCTGTAAAACGCTGGGCAGAATCGCGGCGGTTAACACTTCCCGATTCGCGTCAATTGCTTGCTGGAGTTTCTTTTTCAAGCGTAGCTGAAACCGGTTAACATACCGCTCCAGAGCTGACCGCAACCTGAAACCTCTCCTTATTGCTACTCACAATGACCGTTCCGTAGCCGGGAAGGTTGATAAGGTACTCCTTTACGATGAACTGCTTCAGCTTCGTTACGCGACCTCCCGAAAGTTCGCCTTCCTCGTCGATCAACTGAAACGAACTTCGCAACAACTTCTGTGCTTTAGGGTCCTTTGCAAGGCCCATGAGGTCAGACGGAATAGGCACTCTTTTGCGAGAGAGCGACAAGCCGTGCAATTCGAACTCAACAAACTCAAATCTTGCGTTGAACACTCGGACCTTTCTCGCCAAGTCGGATTTCATCGGAGGATTTGCGTCCAGGTCTTGCGTGGTGTTCTGTACGTCGGCGGGCTTTATCGGTTTGGGATGAAGGTCAAGACTTCGAAGATCGGCATCGGCAGTGGTAGCAGCGGGATCGAGAATCGGAGTGTCAAAACGGAGCGCGTTCAGCCTTTCGCCAGGTTGGCCGCCGGCCTCGATGAGGCGTGGCGTGGGGGAGTAAACCGTCGTTGTTTCGTCGGTAACAATGACGCCAACTCTCAGGCCCTGCTGCTGGTGGATCTGACCCCCTATTCGTTCCGCCGTCTCATGGAGCATTTTCAAAGCGGCCAAGTCCCCCAAACCCAAGCGACACACCTCAGGGTCCGGGTCAAGTACTACCAGCACGGCATCCCGTCCGAGTTCGTGCCACTTCTTGACGATGGCTCTAGCGACAGATTCGGAGAGTCCAGGTGCAATAACCACCAACCGACGTTGGGCGCAACTGACCTGTCCCTTAAGTTCAATATCCGGGAGACTGACGACCGCGTATGGTGGGGGAGAGTTTGTCATTGTGGAGCCTTCGCACCCGAGGCCGGGGCAATTCTTGCCAGCCGGCGCTGCGGAAGTACCAAAGCGACTCCGGGTAGATCAGAGCCAGCCTCGTCGTTTCGGGGCTCCTTTTGGTTCTTCGCCACAGACAGTCCATCTCCTAACGGGGGTTAGTACTTTGCACATCACACTCATAATGTGTGGACTGATAGTAGTCAAGCCCAAATGATCAGTTTGTGCCAACTTCCGCAGATCCGAGAGAGCTTTTCGGGGCTCGTGTTCGAGAGCTGCGCCTAAGGCGTGGCTTTTCACAAGAGGAGCTTGCAGACCGCGCACACTTGCACAGAAACTACGTCGGCGGCGTTGAACGCGGCGAACGGAACATCAGTCTCATCAATATCGTCGAACTAGCGCATGCCCTGTCGGTAAACCCAAGGGAACTGCTAAAGCGCATCGTGTAAACGTCCATCCAGTCCGCCAACCGTTCCGAAAACGTCTGCCAAATCGACGCTCTATTCCCCAGTATGAAAAGGCCGAGTCCAAAACTGGGCTAGGCAATTTTGGGCAAGGCGACGAAGGCCCTCTGCGCAGTACCCTTGCTCACCCCTAACTCGGCTTGGATTTGCGACCACGAGTCCCCACGAGCGCGCAGCGAGGCAACCCGTGAAGCGTCTACAATAACCCGCGGCCTCCCCAGTCGCCTCCCTTTGGCGCGTGCGTTCCTTATGCCGGCGCAGACCCGCTCTTGATCAACGCCCGTTCGAATTCGGCCATTGCGCCTATGATTTGAAACATGAGCCTGCCGGAAGGAGTGCTCAAGTCCAGATTGTCGCGAAGACTGACGAATGCGACGCCCAGCGCTGCGAGTTCTGCCAAAGCGTTGACCAGGTGCTTCAGGACGCACGGCAATCTCGATCAAACAGCTAGTTGAGCAGTACCGGGCGGAGCGAATGCCTAAGCGAAGTGATACTCGACGTGCCTATGAGGTCTGGCTGAAGAACCACATTCTGCCACGATGGGGCGATTCGTCACTTTTGGACCTCCAGGCGCGGCCTGTAGAGCTATGGATTCAATCCTTGACGTTGGCACCAAAGAGCAAAGTTCACATCCGCGGAGTGATTAGCATTCTGTGGGATTACGCTATGTGGCGCGGGGACGCGCCGACGCAGCGGAACCCTATGGAACTTGTCAGGATAAAAGGAGGGACGAAGCGAATGCGGAAGCCGCGCAGCCTGACCGTGGAAGAGTTCCAAGGGTTCGTGCAGAACCTTGAGGAACCATTCTGCACTATGGCTCTGCTGTGCGTGTGTTTCGGCCTTCGCATCAGCGAATGTCTTGCTCTGCAATGGTCGGATGTGGATTGGCTCAACGCTAAACTCAGCATCCAACGTGGTATCGTCTGTCAGAACGTCGATGAAGTGAAGACGCCGGAGTCGCAGCGCGCGTTACACATCAGTAACGAGATGCTCGACACACTGAACTCTGGAAGCAAACAACCCAGTTCTCCGGGCCGGAGGATTGGATGTTCGCTTCCCCGGTGCAGCTTGGCCGGCTGCCTTGGTCATACGATCAGGTTTGGCGCGTACCAGAAAGCGGCAGGCAGGGCGGGCATCGGCAAGGTCGGCACGCACAGCTTACGCCACACCTACCGATCATGGCTCGATTCGGTCGGAACTCCTGTCGGAGTGCAGCAGAAGTTAATGCGGCACTCCGACATTCGCACCACGATGAACGTATACGGTGACGCGGCAACCGAGGACATGCGGTCTGCGCACGAAAAAGTCGCAAAGTTGGCGATGCCGAGGGCTTGAACTGATTTCCGAGTGATTTCGTCGTCGCCAAGTGATTGAAAAGTTGGTGAGCGCGGTAGGAATCGAACCTACAACCTACTGATTAAGAGTTATGTGTCCCGATGCGGCTACAGAGTTGACAACTGTAGCTTTTACAACAACTTAACAATGACAAGGCCCGCATGGACGGATTCCGAAAAGCGTTGGAAAAGTTGGCGAAATCGAACGGCATCTAAGTGCGAAGGACACAAAAAGGACACAGCGGGATCAGCGCTGCCGTAGCGCGATGCGGCAGCCGACTTGGCTTCGATGGCGTTGCCAGTGTCCGCGTCCTCTACCAGCACGACCTGTCGGGGATCAGCCCGAACTTTTTCCGTTTTGCGGACGGGTTCGACTCGCGCCGCCACGCCGAGCCCTCCAACTCGGAAGGTTTATCCGCAGCTATGCTTCAGAGTAAAATGCAGAGTTGTGGATCTGATTACCCTCCTCAGTAGGCCCGAAGGCAAGACGCTGGAGTTCAAGCGCGATCTCTCGTCCCCGGACGGCGTGCTGAAGGCCATCGTTGCGTTTGCCAACACTTCTGGCGGGGTTCTCGTACTGGGAGTCGAGGACGGTACGAAGAGGGTCAAGGGCATACCCAACATATTGGCGGAGGAGGAGCGTCTTGCCAATCTGATTGCGGACAGCATCTCCCCAAGACTTGTTCCTTCTATTGAAGTGATGCCGTGGAGAAAGACCCAGGTATTGGCGGTCGAGATTTATCCGAGCGCCAGCCGGCCACACTTTCTGAATCGGTTGGGTCCAGAGGAAGGCGTTTTTGTTCGCGTGGGTTCGACGAATCGGCGTGCGGATCTGTTTCTGGTCGAGGAGATGCGGCGCTACAACCAAGTATCCTCGTTCGACGAACAGCCTAGGCCGGAACTGAACTCGGAAGCAATCGACTTCCGAGCAGCTTCCGAGTTCTTCAAGCCAATTCGCAAACTGACACGCCCTGAACTGCAAACTCTGAAAATCGTAACCAACTACCAAGGCCGGATTGTGCCGACTATCGGAGGAATCCTCCTATTCGGTGCCGATCGACTAAACCACTACCCGGATGCATGGATTCAAGCAGGTCGATTTGCTGGCAACGACCGGCGCCGGATACTCGACTCCACAGAGGTGCGCTCTTATCTTCCGGGAGCTGCCGAGGAAGTGATCGCATTCTTGCGGAAGCACATGACCCGTGAGGCAGTCATAGGCTCCGTGAAACGAACAGATCATTGGACGTTCCCGGTGGTTGCCGTCCGCGAAGCGATCATGAATGCGATTGTCCATGCAGATTACGCCCAGCGCGGCGCTCCTATTCGCATTGCCCTGTTTGACGACCGTCTGGAGATCGAAAACCCTGGCCTGCTCCCGTTCGGACTCACAATCGAAGACATCCAAAAGGGTATTTCTAAACTCCGCAACCGCGTTTTGGGCCGAGTCTTTCAGGAATTGGGGTTGATCGAACACTGGGGGAGTGGTATCCAGCGAATGATCGCAGCGTGCCGGGAGAGCGGGCTGGATGCTCCTCAATTTGAAGAGATCGGGACACATTTTCGAGTGACGCTCTCGGCCATACCCCGCAGAGCGCCAGCAACAGACGTTCGGAACGAGGCTATCCTTGCCGCACTGGCCAAAAGTCCAGAGGCTGGACTCGCAACCTCTCAGATCGCAAAGCAGATCAAGCTTTCTCCACGCGCGGCCCGAACACGTCTCGCATCACTCGTGGAGCGAGGATTGATTATAGAGATTGGGAGCGGGCCGCAAGACCCTCATAGGCGCTATCACCTCGCATCTGAGAAATCGTGAGTCCATTGAGAACGTCTCATATGCAGTCTTGCTCCGCCGGGGAGAAGGGTTTAGGGTGACCTGCAATGCCACCGATTTCTTATTGGGCGCATTCAGCGCCAAATTCGCTGCCCGGCTCGGATTCGAGGGCTGGGTGGCAGCCTTTGTCCGTTCATCTGGAAGCGGTCTCGCGGTTGGCGCAGAGTATGGCTTCGGCGGCCCGTCCAATGGACGAAAGGCTGGCCGCTCTTGCCGGCATCGCCGGATTGCTGCATGACTTCGGCAAGTACACGGACTGCTTTCAGCAAATGCTGCGCACCGGCCAGGGACGATGCCAACATGCGATTCACGGAGCGATGCTGGCGTACTTTGGCGCGGAGGGAGCGACACGGGAACCGAAGCTGAATACCGTGATGGCCGCCATCGCCGGTCATCATGCGGGACTTGCGGATTGGAGTGACTATGCAAAGAAGCTTTGTGCGCCACAGTTTCGGTGCGAGGTTGAGCTGATTCGTGCGCGCGCTTCGGTCGACTGCCCCGAGTTAGCGCGCATCGTCTCCGGCTTGGGAACTCAACAAGACGCTGCTCCTGCCGAAAAAAAGGCACGGCTTGATCTCTTCGTGCGTATGCTCTTCAGTTGCCTCGTGGATGCGGACCGATTGGACTCCGCAAGGCGGCCCCTGTTGCAAGAAGAGTTGCGCGCGGACGAACGGCTGCAAACACTGCTGAATCACATCGCCGATCTGCAGAAAAGATTCGCCCGAGGGGCGAGTCAAGCGGATGCGCGCGCATGTGCTGGAGGACTGTCTCGGCGCGGCATCGGCACAGCAGAGGCTCTTCTCGCTTTCGGTGCCGACCGGCGGCGGCAAGACGCTGGCGGCGATGGCTTTTGCCCTGCGGCGAGCGGCGCTCTATCCAGAGCGGTTCCGGCGGGTCATCGTGGTCATTCCCTACCTCTCCATCATTGAACAGAACGCGGAGGTATATTCCAGAGTCTTTGGGCAGGAGGCACTGCTGGAGCATCATTCGGGCAGCATCCAGAAACTGGTGAAACACGACGAGGAGCATTTTTTCCCCGCTTCCGACAAAGATGCCGGCGAAGAAAAGAAATTTCAGGAGACGGGTTTACGCCCGGAGACCGAGAACTGGGACGCTCCGCTCATCGTGACCACGTCGGTTCGCTTCTTCGAGAGTCTGTTTTCAAACCGCCCTTCGGACTTGCGGCGCGTGCATAACATCGCGCGATCCATCGTGGTTCTCGACGAGGTGCAGACGCTGCCGCGCAGGTTGCTGGGACCGCTGCTCGACATGATGAAGGAATTGGCCGAGGATTGGGACACGAACTTTGTTTTTTCGACGGCCACGCAACCGGCCTTTGAGAGGCCAGGACATAAGAGAGACTTGCGCTGGGGGCCGGGGACGCTGACCGAAATCATTCGCGAACCAGCATCGCTGCGTGAGGCGCTCAAGCGTGTGGAGATTCACTGGGAGATCGAACACGCGATTGGCTGGCCGGAAGTAGCGCAACGCATGATTGCCGTGCCCCAATCCCTTGCCATCGTGAACGTGCGCGACCACGCCAGCCAACTCCATGAAGAGGTGTTGCGGGTTGCGGAGGAAAAAGGCCTGCATCAGGAAGGAGTGTTTCATCTTTCCACGCGCATGTGCGCGTCGCATCGACTCAGGGTGCTGGAGAAGATTGGCAAGAGGTTGGCTGCGGGCGAATCGTGCCATGTCGTATCGACACAATTGGTCGAGGCAGGCGTGGACGTGGACTTTCCGCTGGTGCTGCGCGCACTGGCCCCGCTCGATTCCATCGTCCAAGCCGCCGGACGCGCGGACCGCGAGGGAAAGATCACTGCGGCGTTGGGCCGGCCCGGTGGCAAGGTCGTGGTCTTTCTTCCCGAGGACCATAAGCTCCCGCCGAACGAATACAAAGAGGCGGCTGGAATTACAGACGCTCTCGTGAAAGACGAGATCGAAAGTGGCGGCGACGTGCAGGTGGACTCCGCCGATGCCATTCGGGACTATTTCGAGCGCTACTACGGAGTGGGCGGAACGGATCTCGGAGAGAAGTTGGTAGAGCATCGCGAACATGAGCGATTCGCTACACTGGCCCAGGAATTTGAGATGATCTCGAATCGGACGCGGGATGTTTTTGTCCCGGACGATGACGAAGGGCAGAAGGCAATTGAGCGGTTGCGTTCGGCGGGTGAACTCACACCGGCATTGCGGCGCAGCTTGCAACGTCACATCGTTGGGCTGAGTCCCTCTGAGTTCGAGAAAGCAAAGGGCGTTGTCGAGCGGGTGCCAACGGCAAGCGGGGATGAGATTTGGGTCGCCGTGGATCAGGCTTACGATGAGCAACTGGGGCTGATTTTCAACCCTGGGCCGGAAAAGTTGGTGTTGTTGACATTAAACGCCTAGCCCTCGGATTGCCACTGACCAATCCGTGAACCTTGGCTATAACCGGTAAGGCGAACCGCTCGACCGGTTCGCCGCCAGCCAGGACAGCCCTGAACGGGGAATATGACTTGTGTACGCATGGTATTCCCCTTCCGCTAAACCTTTAACCAGCATAATACTTTTCAGGGAGAATGGAGAGTATTAATTCACCTGAATGGAAATGGAGGTTCGATCAATGTCCATTCCCAGTGTTCGCGTCCGGGTCTCCGGTGAGTTTGCGTGTTTCACGCGACCGGAGGCCAAAGTTGAACGATTTTCCTACCCGGTGATGACGCCCTCGGCGGCGCGCAACATTCTGGACGCCATCTGCTGGCGTCCGCAGATGCGCTGGATCGTGGCCGGCATTACGGTGCTGAAGCCGATCCGCCTGATGAGCGTTCTTCGCAATGAAGTCCAGAGCAAGGTGTCGCCGGTTTCCGTCAAGCGGTGGATGCGCGACGCCTCCACCTTTGAGCCGCTTGTGGCCGGGGCGGGCAACGGCACCGACGGAACGCCGCGCAACACCACGCTGCTGCGCGACGTCGCCTATTGGATCGACGCTTATCCGCAGGTCTTCGACGCTTCCGGCGACAACACGCCCGTGAAATACGTCGAGATGATGCGGCGGCGCGTCGAAAGGGGGCAATGCTTTCAACGGCCTTATCTGGGTTGCCGCGAGTTTGCCGCCGAGTTTGGCCCCCCGCGCGAGGACGACCGGCCCATTCCCGACTCGATGGAGATTGGCCGGATGCTCTACGATATCGCCTTTCTCGTGGACGGCAACCGCGCCGCGTTCTTCGAGGCGCGCCTGGAGAACGGCGTAATGGAGACCCGCCCGGAAACGGCGTTGCCCGATGAAGGCCGACGCCAGGAGGTGCTCGAATGCTCGTACAGGCCCTAGCCGAATACGCGGATCACTATCTCGCCGACGAGTTGAACGACGCGGCCTGGGAGATGAAGCCCGTGCCGTGGCTGCTGGAAATCTCCAAGCAGGGAACGTTTCTCAACGCCACTCCACGCATGAAGACGGAGACACGAGGCAAGAAGCAGGTGCAAGTTCCCATGCAAATGAGCGTGCCGCGTTCGCCGGTGAACCGCAACAGCGGGGAACATCCTTTGCTGGGGACCGACGACATCGCCTACGTGCTCGGCGTTGGCCCGTGGACGCCGGACAAGGCCGCCGATAAAACCGAAAAGCACCATGAAGCTCTTGTCAAACTTGTCGGCAAGGCCGCCGCGGAGACCGGGGACGCCGCGCTTCAATCCTGCATCCACTTCTATGCCAATGCGGAAGAAGTGGAAAAGGCGCGCAACGCCTTGCGGGACGCGAAGCCCGGCACTCTCGTCGCTCTTTCCGTGGGCGGGCCGCTGGTGGATCGTGCGTCCGTCCGGCAGTTTTGGCGCGATCATTATCAGCGCGAATTTGCCGGACGCATGGAAGGCAGCGACGGCGAGTGCATGATCTCCGGAAAGCTCGGCCCCATTGCACCCACGCACGAAAAAATCAAAGGCGCATCGAAACTGGGCGGGCAGCCTTCCGGCGTTGCGCTGATGTCCTTCGATAAGGGAGCCTTCCGCTCCTACGGATGGGAACAGAACCGGAACAGCCCCGTCTCGCCGGAACGCGCCCTGGCCTATGTGCTGGCCTTCAACGATCTGCTCAAGCAGGACAAGGGGCGGCGCAAGGACATTGCCGGTATTGGATTCCTTTACTGGCTCAAGAACCCTGCGGACATCAATGTAATCAACGTCATGGATCGGGCCGATCCGCAGCAAGTGAAAGATTTACTCCGCTTCGACCCTGCGGCAAACCCGGACGCAAACCGCTTCTATATGGCTGCCGTTTCCGGCAATGGCGGACGGCTACGCGTGCGCCACTGGGCGGACCTTGCGCTCACACAGGTGAAACTCAATCTTCAAAACTGGCATCGGCAATTAAAGGTCGAGTACTTGCGATATTCCGGAGAAGAACCGGATCCCGTTCGTCTCTGGCAGTTGCTTTATGCGCTGGATCGCGATGGCGAGCCGGATGACCACACCGTTCTTGCGTTGCTCCGTCGAGGCATTGAAGGACTGCCGCTTGGCCATTCAGTACTTTCGACGGCACTCACGCGCCTGCGCCATCCCGGCGGACTCGATTCCAAGGACAAAACCGGAGACAAGAAGAACGATCTCATGTCGCTGGACCGGCTGCGCGTGCCCATCGGCCTGGTTCGTATGTGTATCAACGATCTGTTTAGACAGAAAGGACAAAGCGAAATGAGTGAAGGATTGGACACAACCTGCCCTTATCCGGCCTATGTTTGTGGGCGATTGATGGCGGAGTTTGAGAGCCTGCAACGTGCATCGAGCGAGAGCGAAGTGAATTCATCGGTTTTGGATCGCTACTTTGCCTTGGCATCCACATATCCTGCTGTAGCTTTCCCAAAGATTGAGAGCCTTGCGCAAAAACATCTGCGCAAGCTGCGCAGAGACAACCCGCCTGCCGCGTATGCGATCGACCGGCGGCTTCAGGAGTTGCATGCCCTGCTGCGACCAACGAACGCAGGTGCCTTTCCGGGGAAACTCGGACTCGAAGGCCAAGGTCTCTTTGCCCTCGGCTACTACCACCAGAAGGCCCGGTCGCGTACACAGGCACAGGAGCGCAAACAGGCCAAGGCCACCGCCAATGAATCCCTTAATGAAGCAATTAATGAAAACCGCGATGAGGAGATCAACTAATGAGCACGATTGAAAACCGTTACGACTTCGTTTTTCTATTTGACTGCCAGGACGGCAACCCAAACGGGGATCCGGACTCCGACAATAGCCCGCGCTTTGATCCCGAGACGTTTCATGGACTTGTCTCCGATGTTTGCCTCAAACGCAAGATTCGTGATTATGTGCGCTATGCCAAGTCGGCGGGGGATAAGGCAGAGCCAGGATACGGCATCTTTGTACTGAGTGGCAACACGCTTGAAAGCAACCAGCGGCAGCCGTTTGAGCAATTGACCGGCGAGGACAAAATCGAAGCCAAAGGCAAGGACACCAAGCCGACGGACATCGAGAAAGCCCGTCAGTGGATGTGCAAGAACTTTTTCGATGTGCGCGCCTTCGGAGCAGTTATGAGCACGACGGAGTTCAATTGCGGACAGGTGCGCGGCCCGGTGCAAATCACCTTTGCGCGCTCAATTGACCGGATTCTCCCGACAGAACACACCATTTCACGCCAGGCATTTACGGGCGAGAAGGACATCAAACCCGGTACCGGGACGCTGGGCCGCAAGCATACAATTCCCTACGGCCTGTATCTCGCGCATGGCTACATCAACCCGGTCTTTGCCGCCAAGACCGGCTTCAACGAAGACGATCTCAAGCTCTTGTGGAAGGCACTCGCGAATCTGTTCGAGATGGATCGCTCCGCTGCGCGGGGCACCATGGCCGCACGCGGGCTTTACATCTTCAAGCACGAGAGCAAGCTGGGCAACGCGCAGGCGCAGCGGCTCTTCGAGTCGATCAAGGTCGAAAAGAAGCCGGACGTGGAAAGCCCGCGCGCTTTCACCGACTACACGGTGGTGCCTCCCGATCCAGGCTCACTGCCGGAATGCGTTACCCTCGTCGACGGACTGGCATAAATCCGTCGTAGCGAAGGCGGAACAATATGTACACAGAAGAGGAACTCCTCCCGCTCTCCGGTCTCCAGCATCTCGCCTTTTGCGAACGGCGCTGGGCGCTGATTCACCTGGAGCAGCAGTGGGAGGAGAACCTTTTCACCGCCGAGGGCAAACTTCTCCACGAGAAGGCGCACTCGGCCGAAATTGAATCCCGGCCCGATGTCCTGGTTCGGAGAACTCTTCCACTGCGGTCCTTTCGCCTTGGCATCTCCGGGCAAGCTGACATTGTTGAGTTTCTGCCTTGCGAGGCCGCAGAGCCGGGTGTTTCCGTGCCGCGCCGTGAAGGGCTTTGGAAGCCGTATCCGGTTGAGTACAAGCGCACCCGCGACCAGCACGGTAGCGAGGCTTATCGAATTCAGCTTTGCGCGCAGGCGCTGTGCCTGGAAGAGATGCTGCAAGTGCCCGTTCCCGCCGGGGCCGTCTTCGACGGCAAGGCAAAGCGCCGCGAAGTGGTGATATTCGACGGGCCGCTTCGTCAAGAGGTTGAACTCTTCGCCGCCCGCATGCACCAGATTCTTCAATCCCAAAAAACACCACTGGCCGTCTACGCGAAGAAATGCGAAGGCTGCTCCATGAAGCCGATCTGCTTGCCCAAGGCTGTCGAATCGCCCAGCGCGTGCCGTTATCTGGCCCGCGCAATCGAAGCCAACCTCAGACAGTCTCCTCTCGACAAAGCCGCTCAAGACAAGGACCATCCCCGATGAGAAAACTCCTCAACACGCTGTATGTCAGCATCCCCAATGCCTATCTCAGCAAGGATGGCGAGACCGTCCTTGTTCGCGTCGAGCATGAAACGCGTCTTCGTGTGCCTATCCATACGCTGGAAGGCATCGTCTGCATCGGGCTAGTGTCGATGAGCCCTCCCCTGATGGGCTTCTGTGCCGAGCACAATGTCGGCGTGAGTTTTCTCACCGAACACGGGCGCTTTCTTGCCCGCATCCAAGGGCCAGTCCACGGCAACGTTCTGTTGCGCCGCGAGCAGTACCGCCGCGCCGATCAGGACGTAGGTTCAGCCGCCATCGCAAAATCCATCCTGCTGGCGAAGATCGCCAACAGCCGGACTTCATTGTTGCGCACTGGTCGTGAGCACTCTTCAGAGACACTGGATCGCGCCTCTACTCAACTCGGCCAATCGTTGCGCCTGATCGAGTCAGCGCCTTCTCTCGATGGTTTGCGGGGAGTCGAAGGAGATGCCGCGCAAACGTATTTCAATGTTTTTGACGAACTCATCTTGCACCAGAAGGAAGCGTTCTTCTTTCACGGGCGCAGCCGCCGTCCGCCACTCGACAACGTCAACGCATTGCTCTCGTTCCTCTATGTCCTGCTGGCACACAACGTCTCCTCCGCATTGGAAACGGTTGGCCTCGACCCTACCGTTGGATTTCTGCACCGTGACCGCCCCGGTCGTGCTGGCCTTGCTCTGGATCTCATGGAGGAACTGCGGCCAGTGCTGGCCGATAGGCTCGCACTTACCCTCATCAACCGCCGCCAGATTGCCGGAAACGGGTTCTCCCGTGCGGAATCCGGTGGGGTCACCATGAACGATGTTACGCGCAAAGAGGTCCTGGTTGCATGGCAGTTGCGCAAGCAGGAGGAGATTCTTCATCCATTTCTGGACGAACGCATCCCCTTTGGCCTGGTGCCCTATGCGCAGGCACTTTTGCTGGCGCGCCACTTGCGCGGCGATCTCGACGCCTACGCTTCCTTCATCTGGAGATGACAGAGCATGATGGTGCTTGTGACGTATGACATGGGAACAGAGTCCGACGGCGGAAAACGCCGCCTCCGGCAAATCGCCAAACTGTGTCAGAATCATGGTCAGCGGGTGCAGTTCTCGGTTTTTGAATGTCTCCTTGAACCTGCCATGTGGGTCGCGTTTCGCGCCAAGCTGCTGGCAATCATCGACCCAGCAACCGATAGCCTGCGCTTCTACTTTCTGGGAGCACACTGGCAGCGGCGCGTTGAACATGTGGGAGCCAAACCCACCTATAATCCGGAAGGCCCCCTGGTCCTGTAGCGCGAACCCCAAGCACACAGCAGATGTGTGGCAGATTCGCGCTTGCGACATCATGCTCATTCCAAGTATGTTGTGGGTGGATTCTCATTTGTGGGGAGTTTTCTCCTTCTATTATTCACGATGTTCGCGCAAAGCCGGAGCTAGAACATAGAATTCAAAGCTGTTACAGTAAAGCCGTCGCGCCCCGCGCGGGGCGCGTGGATTGAAACTCAATCCGCCGGCCGATTCGCTTCCGTTCATTGTGTCGCGCCCCGCGCGGGGCGCGTGGATTGAAACCGCGGATCCGATTTTGGGCCGACCGCAGCAAAAGGTCGCGCCCCGCGCGGGGCGCGTGGATTGAAACATTGACAAACAGAACGCCCAGGCCGGATGTAGGAGTCGCGCCCCGCGCGGGGCGCGTGGATTGAAACATTTTCGTTGTAATACACGCGCACCACGTTTTGCGTCGCGCCCCGCGCGGGGCGCGTGGATTGAAACCCTTACGGCATCGCGCTCTTCGTCGGCCATGCAGCGTCGCGCCCCGCGCGGGGCGCGTGGATTGAAACTATGTGATGGTGCAAGACAAGCGCAGCGGGCAATGGTCGCGCCCCGCGCGGGGCGCGTGGATTGAAACTTTGACTTTGGGTTCAATAATGGTACTACCCCATGTCGCGCCCCGCGCGGGGCGCGTGGATTGAAACTCCGAGGGTTGTGCCGGTGGCGGACTGGGCGTTATTGTCGCGCCCCGCGCGGGGCGCGTGGATTGAAACAAAGCGTAGTTCGTCGTGCCGCTCACGGCGCTGCCGTCGCGCCCCGCGCGGGGCGCGTGGATTGAAACTCCCAAACCTGCGCAAGCACATCCACCTGAACCGTCGCGCCCCGCGCGGGGCGCGTGGATTGAAACAGCCATGGATCAAAGCCCTCGTACAACCGAAAATCCGAGTCGCGCCCCGCGCGGGGCGCGTGGATTGAAACTTTCACCGGGACGCCGGCCGGGATGATGACCCCGAGTCGCGCCCCGCGCGGGGCGCGTGGATTGAAACAATCCAGAAGCGGTGATTGCGCAGAGTGCTCGGCGTCGCGCCCCGCGCGGGGCGCGTGGATTGAAACACTCTGGAATCAGCGCGGATACGATCGCAAACGGCGTCGCGCCCCGCGCGGGGCGCGTGGATTGAAACTTTCGGTACGCCTTCCATTGCTTCGCACAAGCGGGCGTCGCGCCCCGCGCGGGGCGCGTGGATTGAAACATCACGAGCCGCTCTGTGACTTCGCGTAGAAGTACGTCGCGCCCCGCGCGGGGCGCGTGGATTGAAACCCTTTGTCCATCACAGGGGATTCGCAAGGCAACGTCGCGCCCCGCGCGGGGCGCGTGGATTGAAACCCGCCGCGCAAGGCCTTCCCACTCTCGCAAGTTTGTCGCGCCCCGCGCGGGGCGCGTGGATTGAAACCCTGTACCCGTGTCGTCATTCGCATCCACGATGATGTCGCGCCCCGCGCGGGGCGCGTGGATTGAAACACCAAATCACTTTGCAGTTCACCAGCTTCGATACGTCGCGCCCCGCGCGGGGCGCGTGGATTGAAACATAATCGTCATGCGCTGCTGTGGCTCGTGGTTCGTCGCGCCCCGCGCGGGGCGCGTGGATTGAAACATGTGTTCTTGAACAGCTTCGCGTGTGATTGGCGTCGCGCCCCGCGCGGGGCGCGTGGATTGAAACATGTGTTCTTGAACAGCTTCGCGTGTGATTGGCGTCGCGCCCCGCGCGGGGCGCGTGGATTGAAACATGTGTTCTTGAACAGCTTCGCGTGTGATTGGCGTCGCGCCCCGCGCGGGGCGCGTGGATTGAAACATGTGTTCTTGAACAGCTTCGCGTGTGATTGGCGTCGCGCCCCGCGCGGGGCGCGTGGATTGAAACATGTGTTCTTGAACAGCTTCGCGTGTGATTGGCGTCGCGCCCCGCGCGGGGCGCGTGGATTGAAACATAATCGTCATGCGCTGCTGTGGCTCGTGGTTCGTCGCGCCCCGCGCGGGGCGCGTGGATTGAAACTTTTGCTTGATGCTCAGCGCCGCGGCGTAGATTTTGTCGCGCCCCGCGCGGGGCGCGTGGATTGAAACTGTCCAGGGGGATCGGGATGAGCCTTGAAACTGAGTCGCGCCCCGCGCGGGGCGCGTGGATTGAAACTTCGCCGGGTGATCCATCCTTTTTTCGCAGCCTCAGGTCGCGCCCCGCGCGGGGCGCGTGGATTGAAACACTATATTTGGCAACATACAAACCGGATGCTTGAGTCGCGCCCCGCGCGGGGCGCGTGGATTGAAACGCGTATATCTTGACGAAGATACGTGAGAACGACGGTCGCGCCCCGCGCGGGGCGCGTGGATTGAAACGTCATTCAGAATGTCGATCTCGAAGGTGGTGGCCGGTCGCGCCCCGCGCGGGGCGCGTGGATTGAAACACTCTGGTACCGTTGGCCACGGGTGGCCTGACCACGTCGCGCCCCGCGCGGGGCGCGTGGATTGAAACATTTGGGAGTAGCTGGTGTTGAGCGTGGTCAGGTTGTCGCGCCCCGCGCGGGGCGCGTGGATTGAAACGTCGTCGCCGGGGAGCCGTTGTCGCTGGTGTTCAGGTCGCGCCCCGCGCGGGGCGCGTGGATTGAAACACTCTTCCGAACCGCCGGTTCCGCTTCCAGCTCCAGTCGCGCCCCGCGCGGGGCGCGTGGATTGAAACAGCTACACCGCTCCGTCACTGCCTCAGACCACAATGCGCGTGGGGACTAAATCGGCGAGTCGGTATCCCAAGGCAGTTCGATTTGGGGCGTTAGCCGGGTTCGCGGAACTTGAACGCAGAACTTGAACTTGACATCCCCCGGATAGTTGAATAATAAGCCGAGGCTCGGAGGCCAGTGTCAAGGCTCTTCGACCGCGAACGCGGCGCGCGAAGCGCGGCCTTGACACTGGCCGGGCCTCGGCTACGCTCTGGCTATCCGGGGAATGTCATACCGGAATGCAAGATCACAGACCGAAGCCGAAGCCCTGAACAATCTGATTCGTGTGCGTGGGTTGTGGTTCTATCTTTTGCGACGCTGGCTCCTGCTGCATCGCTGGGGAATGGGATACGTCGCGGCTGAGTTCCTGCCCTAACGTCGGTGCATTGTTTGTAAAAATCTGCGCATCAAAGCGTCCACGCGAGACAGAGACATAGGCCATGCGGCTGTTGAGCAGGTCCTTCGCGCCCAACTCGGTGTCCACATGAATCAGTACACGGTCGGCAGTCTGTCCCTGGCTGGAGTGGCTGGTCATGGCATAGCCATGATCGAGATGCGGATGCCTGTGCGGATCGAGTTCGACCGCACGGCCCCCGTCCATTTTGAGGTGCAGCCGCCCGTCTTCGCTGATGCTTCCGATGGTCCCCAACTCGCGGTTGGCGACCTTCAGTTCGTTGACCGGCGTGGTGAACTGGATGCGGTCGCCCGCGGAAAAGCTCCGCATCTCCTCGCGGAAGACAGAGACGCCCCGCTGTCGGCGTGGATCGTAAGCACGCTCCGTGCCGTCCTGTCGTTCAACTGTCAGCCGATTTTTCGGGCCGTCGATGCTCTTCACCTGTGCGTACTCGCCTTTCCCAATGCCGGTCTCCTTCGACGCGCGGGAGTAGCGCAGCACGTCGCCCACTTCGTACCGCTCAGCCCAAGTCCGGTCCGCGCCGGTGAGATCCTGGCGCGGCACCAGCGTTCGAATGCTGTGCTCCTCGCCGCTGACAACGCCCCGGCCTTGCAATTCCGCATGTATCCGCTCGTTGATCTCCATGCGGGATCGGTTGTCGGGAGAGACGACCAACGTATTCTCCGGCGATCTTGCATACTCCTTCGCAATGGCTGCGATGCGCTCGTCGTGGCCGGGGATTTCATGGACTCGGCCCTGCCGGTCAAGATTCTGGACCGCTTCCCGCACTTCGCCTCGCGCAAACTGCTCGACTACTTGTTTCAGTTCCGGGTCTTTCTGGCGTACGATCTCTTCGAGCTTCACCGTCTTCATACCGGCGTCCTGGAGTTGTGCAAAGGGGCGTCCGGCCTCGACCGCCTCATGTTGTCGCCGGTCGCCGACCAATAATACACGGTCATTCGGATGGAGTCGGTTCACAAACTCATGCACCTGCCGGGTCGATGCCAGCGAGGATTCGTCGAGCACGTACAGGCGCTTCTCGCCAGTGTCAGGCTCCTGCCCACGCGCAAGATGTCTCTGTAGCGTGGATGTCTCCATGCCTGCTTCGGCGAGCTTCTGCGCCGCGCGGGATGTAGGCGCGAAGCCTTCCACCCTGTACCCCTCGGCCTCCGCGCCTTCGCGGATGACGGACAAAGTTGTCGTTTTGCCCGCGCCTGCGATGCCATCCAAACCAATGATCTGTTCCCGCGAGAGAAAGATTTCGTCTGCCACACGACGCTGCGCAGCATTCAGTTCCGCGTGGCGGTCCTCTGTGGCTATTCGCAGCTGCGGCGAGATCAGCATGTTATCGCTGTAGTCGCGCCGATTGCCTTCCTGCATTCGGCCAATAATCTCGCGTTCCATACGTTCCATCGCAGCGGTCGTGAATTGTTGACCAGCTCCAGTCCGTGAAACTTCCCGGAACTCCCCGGCCCCGATCCGGCGCTCGAACTCCTGCCGGATCTGGGCATACGTGGTTGCTCCCATGCCGCGCGCGAGCGCCGTTTCAAGGATCGTGCGGCGATCCTGCACAGCCGATCTCTCGAAGACATGATCCCGCGCCCAGGTCACGGCCCGCTGCGCCTGCATCTCCGGGTCTTGCATTCGATGTCGCCCGTGTTCGCGCGCTTGGGCGACAACGCGGTCCGCCTGATGTCCATATTGTGCGGCTAGCTCCCGGTGCCGCTGTAAGACTTCCTCCGGCGACAGCAGTTCTTTGTGGTCGCGTGTGTGGTGGGCCGCGATCTGAGCCGCTGCTGCCCCGTCGATGCCTTGCTCCCGGAGATGATCTTTGATCTGTTCCCGGCGCGGGCTAGAAGCCTCCAAATACTCTTTCGTGTAGCCCCGGATTTCCGGCTGCCCATGCTTGCCGCGCTCTAATTCGTAGCCCAGCCTTTCCAGACGCAGCGCCAATTCTGATCGGTAAACCGCTGTGGCGTAGCGCTGTGACACAAACATCTCGTGCGGCTGCAAAGCGCGTGTCTGGCTATTGTCCCGCTCGGTCATGTTGAAGATCACGGCATGGGTATGAAGCTGCGGCGCAGCATAGCCATCGACGGGCCGCGCGGTATCGTGCTCGAAGGTGGCGGCGATGAATTTTCCGGTTGTCTCCGGGGCATGTACATTGCCGATCCGCGCCTGCGTGTACCGCTCAAGTTCCAGAAGCGCCACGCGGACACTTTCCCGATGGGCCTCTCGCACCCGTTCATCGCCGCCCACAAGTGCGGTAAGCGATACCGACTTCGGCGCCGAGAATGTGGCGTCCCATCCGGCGCGGTGCTCGGCGCTGGTCACCTCTTTGCCGAATTTTCCTTCGTAGGTTCTCGAAACCTGATGCCGGACAAGCTGCTCTTCTGTGTGTGGATGCTGGCCTTCGCTCAACCGCGCAAAATGTTCGGAGCCGACCGCGCCGTGTAAACCCCACTGCTCGGCGAGCCTGCCCTGCCATTCGCTGTGGCCTTGCTGGTCGCGGCTCCAATAGTTCTGTTCTTGCGCGGCAAACTCCAGCGCATGGTAAGTACGCGCCTGACTAGCGGACAGCGGTTTCGAGATCGTAAGCATGAGCGCTCCTCAACTGTGCAGGGAACCGTCAGCACGCCGACGGTGAATGCAGTAAGAACGTGTTCTCGGCAATTTGCTTGTCATTCGATTCTCTTCGTCTCCTTCGAAGCAAACCGTTCTTGGGGTCTGGCATCGGCGGCAGCGATGGTCGAACCGAAGATCGGGAGCACCGGCTGGATCGGCTTCTTCAACGACTCGGCGTGAATGCTGGCCTGTGTCTGTGGCGTTGCCTTCCGCGCAATCTCTGGTATCTTCCACCTCGCAAATCCCGGCAGGACGAATCGCGTTCTGCCGATCTTTTTTCTCCATCTCTGCGGCCAACTTGTCGGTGGTTCGCCCCATTCGATCCTCTCCAAATCCCACTGGTCATAGGTGTTCAGGCCCCGCAATATATTTCCCCCCGCCAGTAGGAAAAGGAACATCGCGGCCCCCCACAGCAAGGGCGTCAACAGCAATCTCCAGAAGCTCTTTCCGTCATAGAACTGCGCCTCAAGAAACGGTTGGAGTCTGACTGTTTGGAGCCATTCCTCCGGCCCCTGTAGCAGGCCGCTCCATCCGGCCTGCCGCGCCGCTGGCGAAAGCTGCATCGGGATTCCACGGTTGTCGCCCGCAGTCGCCGGCACCACGTCGGCATCCGTAGCCAATTCCTGTTGCTTGTGGAGTGCGGTCTTGTACAACCATCGGACTTCGGTACTCGAAGCCGGGTTAGTTCCGAACAAAGCGCACCTCAAATAGCTTCCAAGGTAGTAGCGTTGCATTGGCGTCCATACCAGACAAATACACAGAAACAACGCCCCGGAAAAGGCCAGTATTGCCATCGCAGGCAGCCACGGAAAACGTCTGGGAAACGGCAAGGGATTCATGGTTTCCGTCCTCGTTCCGTGCCCTGCGGTGCGATAAAATCGACGAGCAATTTGCGAGCCTGTTGGAGCTTGCGCGCATCGGCTTCGTCGCGGATTTTGAGGATGGAATCGGGCATCATTTGCCTGCCTTCCGATGCCGCTTGAGCGCCAGCATGGAAGAGATTCAGGAGGGCATAACGTAGTGCCCAAACCTCGGCCAACACCAGTTCCGCAGGGTCGGCGGGCCGCTGCCGCGCGGCGCGCAAAGCGGTCGCGCGCAGCCATTCGGAGAGCGCTTGTCCCGCGCCTTCGGCGGCAGTTTCGATCTCGCAAAGTTCCTCGGGAGTCAGCCGCGTGGCGGCGGTCTTGGTGCGGAATCCGGGCTTCGCCGCTTCGCCAAATGGCAGGTTGGACTGTGGAGCGGCCTGAATGCGACGAATACTCCTTGGGGAAACCGCCTTATTGCCCATACCGCGTCCTGCTCTGCCGCCGTCAAGCGGCGAAATGCTGGTTTACCGAAAGTTCTTGCGCTTCAACGCGTTTACCTGATCGACGCCAGAAGCAATTTGTCGCAAGAAACAGTTATCGCTCGCTACCGCGAACATTTTCAAAAAGTGATCCAATCTGCTGATACCGCGAACGTTAACCTGCGTAAACATCAAACCCGCCAATTCGTCTCTCCGCAGTTCCCGTTTGGGGGTGTCGTGTCCACTGTTCTCCCGCTGCAAAGCAGCGTTGTCACTCCCCATACCCGCGTAGCGCGCTCAGAATTCCTCTTCGTGCCTACACTCCGGCGGACAGCACCGCCTCTCTTACAACTCGCCATATTCCAGCACCTGGGCCTCCCACGTATGGATCACTTCGGGGGCCTGCCATGCGCGCCGAAACAGATTGCGGATCGACTGCCAGTGTCCCACCGGGAATCTGAAAGCTATTCCGTTCTCCCGCGCAAAGAAAAACACGCCCCGTTCCTCGTTGTCTAAGATCGCTGTGTGCGCGTAGAAATAGCGGCCTTGCCATTGGCAAAGGTCCCGTGCCAAATCCAGCTCTTCCAGCATTCTTCGGAACTCTGCAATCCTCGGGCATCCCACCACCGGATAGCGCGGCGCAAGCAGTCCGGGAAACTGTAAACGCGGAGAGAAATCGTTCCCCTCTTCTCGCACCAGATCGAGGCGGTACCCGCCTTCTTCGAACGATGGCAATGCCAGTTGTACCGCCAGCTCAAAGTCCTCGTCCTCGGTCTCCGCTGGCGGCTTTTCGCGCAGGGGCTTTCGATGACGGAAATAGTGGCCGCGCGCGCATACTTTCCACAGGGCTTCCCAGTGCGGCAAGAGCGCCTCGTTCAGTTTCTCGATGTTCGAGAACTTCTCCTGGTCGAGTAGGGTGTAGAGATTGCGCACGGCGAGGAGTGGTTTGCGCCGCTTTTGCCCTGGGTTCCGCAACATTTGCAGAGTGTTCGTCAGCACCCGGCGTACGTCGTCACTTTCAATGTTCTCAGCCTTGGCTTCGGCCTGTTTGTCCTCCGGAAGAGTCATCACGTACACGAAGTCCAGCGGGGACTTCTTCGATCTGCGCACGACGGCATAAGCGGCACGGAATGCCTCCAGGATTTCGGCCAGAGACTCGAAGGAAATCTGGCCTTGGACGGTGTTCGCGAACGACTCCGCGCCTAGCGCGCAGTAGTGGGCTACCAAGGTCCATTCCGCCTGCGAAAGCGAGAGTCTGGCGTCGGCCTTGCCGCGAATTCGCAGCAAGGATTCGGTCGGCTCCAAGAGCAGATTGACCAACTCCAGACGGTCGTCTCGGGCGGATTCAAGCAGCTGCTTTGCCGCCTCCGATGTGGACACGGGTCCACCCGTCTTGAGGGCCATGATTTCTTTCAGCTTGTCGAGCCGGGAGCGCAGGGCATCGGAGATGCGAATGGATATCACGGGTTGCTGTTGCTGCGGCGCTGTTTTCTCTGTCTCTGCCATAAGATTATTTATTTCTTACCTCTAGGCAACGTGTAACGGTACGTATTGACTCTAAGCCTACAAGTGCGCTATTGTCAAGCGCAAGGTCGTTGCCGAGTTGCTTATGCGTCCTCCCAGCCCATTCCAAACCGAGGGAAACGTCGAAGCCTCGGAAACTATTCATCCACTCCAACCGCCAACTCTGCCTCCAACCTTTGATCGTCGGAATTGCCGCCAGCTTGTTAGCACCAGAGAGCTATCGGAGATTTGGGGTATCCCTGAAAGCACGTTACGCTACTGGCGTTCTGGTGAGACTGGTCCACCGTACGTGAAATTAGGCGGGAGAATCAGGTATGATCTTGCCGACGTAGAACGTTACGTCAGAGCCAACAAGCGAATGCCGTCCGTGCGGGCACATGGAGGCTAGAGCATGGCTCTACACAAACGCGGTGGGATCTACCACTACCATTTTTGGATCGACGGTACGCGCTATCGTGGATCTACCAAGAAAGCAAACCTTGCGGCTGCCCGGCGAGTCGAATCGCTGCTGGTCGCCCAAGCAGAAGAGAAAGGAGATGTAGTTCTCAGAAAGCGCAGTCCGCTGTTGCGTGATTTCAAGAGTCGGTTTTTTGAATGGGTGGAAGGCAATACAACGCTCAAGCAAAAGACCAAGGCTTATTACGAGAACGGCTGGCGGTTGCTTGAGGAGACTGACATAGCGGCGATGAGGTTGAATGCAATCACCAAGGATGATGCTGACCGGCTTACCTTCCCGGGTGGCCCGTCAAATCACAACAACGCCTTGCGAACACTGCGGCGGATGCTGGGGAAAGCCGAAGAATGGACTGTCGTTAGGGCTTCCCCAAAGATCAAGCTCAAGCAGGAACACGCACGGGAGCGCGTCATTGACACCGAGATAGAAGCTACGCTTATGCCTTTCTGCAAACAGCCGCTTCGCGACGTGTTGATAATCATGCGCGATTCGGGAATGCGAAACCAGAAAGAAGTTTTTCGAATGCGCTGGGAGCACATGGACTGGGGCAATAAACGATATTTCGTCTACGAAAGCAAATCGCCCAAGGGACGGAGATTCGTGCCAATCAGTCCGCGTGTTCGCCAAGCACTTTTGGCGCGATATTCGGAACAGACGGAGGGCTGGATTTTTCCCTCCAAGCGCGCCGGGAGTGGGCATTTGACAACGGTCGCTAAACAGTTCGAGAAGGCCAGGAAGAAGGCTGGGTTGCCAAACGACCTCGTCCTCTACTGCGCACGTCATGGCTTTGGAACTGAGATGTATCGTGCGACCAAAAACTTGTTTGCGGTCATGAACGTCATGGGGCACGCGACCGTGAGCACAACTATGAAGTACCAGCACCAAAACATTGATGAGGTGGCCGCCGTGGCCAGCCATCGAGTTCAGTAAGGACACAAAAAGGACACAATCGGGAGATCGAGGTTCAGGCCAAAGCCACTAAGTTGTTGAAAAGATGGTGAGCGCGGTAGGAATCGAACCTACAACCTACTGATTAAGAGTCAGTTGCTCTGCCAATTGAGCTACGCGCCCACTGCCAACGGCATCGTGGGAACAAATTTTGATTATACCATCCGCCTTGCGCCGTCCTGTCGGCGGCTGAGGCTGCGCTTTTGCTACTTCGCTCTACTCAATCTCGATTTCGGACAAGGCCCCGGCGAGGCCGACATCGAGAGCGGATTCATCAGCGGGAACGGCAGCAGATCGGAGCCGGCATCACACCTGCACAACAGAAGGCTATTGCGGTCCTGTCAGGAGCCGCGCAACGGCGGTCACGGCACGGCGAACATGCCGGGGGCGGGCACGGCGGACCCTGCGGTGAGATGTCAGTTCCGCCCAGGCCCGATCTGCCTGAGGAGGACGAAACGCCTCCGAAGGAGACGGCCAAGCCCAATTAAATTTGGGCACAACTTGAGTTTGAGACTAACTCTAGTTTGAATGCAGCGTAATCCCGCGGCGGCGTGCGCGCGGTTTCACGATTACGCCGAGACGGCTTCTCGACTCCGCTCCGCCACGGCCGGCTTCGAACCGGACATCGGTTCGCGCATCGGCGGTTTGCGACTCGGCAGAACCTCGGCCTGAGCCGGCGCTCGCTGCTCGACGATTCCGATGACCGGTCGGTTAGGCGCGCCCATCGCGGGCATGGATACGAACCTGCTCTCGCTCCAGAGACGATCAATCAATCGGCGTTCCCACGGGCGCAGCACTGGCTGCGGCAATGAGAAAAAATTTCGAAACGTCCACATCAGACAAATGCGTTGCGTGAAATTCGGCTGCACATATCGAGGTCCGATCGGCGTGTCCAGTTCAAGAACGCCATCGGCGAGTTTTTCAATCCACATAACATGGCCCACCCTGGGAAAGACGGCCAACGCCGCCACAATATAAAGGCGGGCTATTATTGCACCAAGGACGGGGCAATGGGAAGCATTTTTTTGCATATTGTTATCTTGGGGAGAATTTCCCTGCACTGCCTGACTCAATTTGAGACAAGGCGCCCGACGCCGGGTTTGGCACTGGGCACGATCAACCGGCCCTCAGCCGATCTCCGGCAACAATGCGATGCGGTCTAGGGTAGCGGCTATGCCCATACCTTTGCCCTCCGACTCCTCCACCCGCACAACCGAGGCCTGACAGAGCGTCCATCCTCCGGGCCCCAGTCCCAGGCTGGGAGGCAGCATGACGACCAGTTCCAGCTTGGAACCCGCTTTCATCCCCGACTCGGAATACAGAAAGATTCCCGATGAACTCAGATCGCGAGTCAAGCCCTGGTGCTCACTGCCCTCATGACGCACCTTGACCGGAACGCGAACTGGAATCCGCTGGCGCGAACGCCTCTCAGGAGATGTGGCCTTCTCAGTCATATGCTGTGGAAGTGTACCCCAGTTTGCCGGACTCTTGCTGGATTTTGAAGCGGGCACTCTTGTGCGGCGCGTGTCTCTATTCTTGCCTGTTTACTCACTCTTCCCGGCGCTATAGCGCCGGGCTATTCTCAGACGCCCCTCCGGGGCTGGATTCTCCGCTGCCTCGTTCCCCCAGATTGTTCAAAAACGAGTTCTCACGCACACACTGAAGCGCTAAGCTCGGTCGCCCCTCCGGGGCTTGTGTCCACTCTGATAGACTTTCCAGTTTCCTTCTTGTCTCATCTTTATCGGGCGAGGCGATTATGACGATTCAGCGGGTGGGAGTGATTGGGGCTGGCACGATGGGCAACGGGATCGCCCATGTGTTTGCGCGGTGCGGGTTCAACGTGGTGCTGTGCGATGTGGAGCAGCGATTTCTGGATCGGGGGCTGGCGACGATTGCCAAGAACCTTGACCGCGAAGTGGCGAAGAGCAAGATTACGGCGGGCGACAAGGCCTCCACGCTGGAGCGGATTACGGCGGTGGTCGATCGGGCGCGGCTCGCGGATTGCGATCTGGCGATCGAGGCGGCGACCGAGAAGTTTGAGATTAAGGCGGAGATCTTCCGCGACCTCGATCGCATGGTGAGGCCGGAGGTGATTCTGGCTTCGAATACGTCTTCGATTTCGATTACGAAGATTGGAGCGCTGACCGGGCGCGCCGACAAGGTCATTGGCATGCACTTCTTCAATCCGGTGCCGGTGATGAAACTGGTCGAAGTGATTCGCGGCCTGGCGACTTCACAGGCCACGTTTGAGACGGTGCGTGAGCTGGCGGTGAAACTGGAGAAGACGCCGGTGGAGGTGAATGACGCTCCGGGATTTGTATCGAACCGGGTGCTGATGCCGCTGCTGAATGAGGCGATGTATGCGGTGATGGAGGGCGTGGCCACGGCGCCGGCGGTGGATGAAGTGTTCAAGCTGGGAATGGCGCATCCGATGGGGCCGCTGACGCTGGCGGACTTTATCGGGCTCGACGTGTGTCTGGATATTATGCGAGTGATGCAGGAGGGGATGGGGGATCCGAAGTACCGGCCTTGTCCGCTGCTGATCAAGATGGTGGATGCAGGCTGGCTGGGACGCAAGAGCGGGCGCGGCTTTTACACGTACTCGTAGATAGGGAACTCGTGAGATCGGGACATGACGACGGCGTGGGGTGAACTTTTTTCTAAAGGAAAGTCTGGCGGCGACGGTTTTTATTATTTGCTGGCAGCGGCGTCGGGGGCGGCGGCTGGGTGGTTGGACATCAAAGTTGGCGACTTGCTGCTGACGGCGATGGCGGTGCTGGCGGCTTGCATGCTGCTGGGATTTCTGAACCCGCGCAGACCCTGGCGCTGGGTTGTCCTGGTCGGAGTGTTCGTGCCGGTGGTGGAGTGGCTGGCGTATTTTTTTCTTTCGGAAAAGCCGGAACGGGCGCAGATCTACGAATCGTTTCTGGCGTTCTTGCCGGGAATTGCGGGCGCGTTCGGCGGAGCGATCGGGCGGGGCGTGGTGGACAATCTGTTTGCGGGGAAGTGAGCTGGGGGGTGGAAAAGAAAACCCAGTGCGGCCGACGCGCACTTATGAGGAGCGCGCAAAACGAACCTGCCAGAATCTGCAGCTTGCGCCCAATGCGAGGTTCGCCGGCACGTGTAGAGCATTACGCATTATGTGTTCGCAAACCACAGAAATCATGGGCAGAAATGTAGAACTAAGTCATCACTGGCTTACATGTGCTATAATGTAAGCCATATGGATGCCATTTTTACTGTGGTTAGTTCGAAAGGCCAGATCGTGATTCCCGCTGCGCTGCGCGAAAGGCTGGGGATCAAGACCGGGACGCGCCTGGCCGTCCGCAGCGAGGAGAACCAGTTGATCCTGCAGCCTATTACCAGGGAGTTCATTGACAGTCTTCTCGGCTGCTGCAAAGGGAAGGACTCGCTAGTTGAGGCCCGCGAGCGCGATCACCGGATCGAGAAACGATGAAGAGGTACGCGCTCGACGCCAACGCGTTGCTTGATTTTCTGGACGCCGGCCCGGGAGCGCAGCGCGTGCGGGCAATTCTGCACGAAACCCAACAGCAGCGCGCCGCCGCCCTTGTCTCCGCCCTGAACTGGGGAGAGGTCTTCTACCTGCTATGGCAGAAGCGCGGCGAAGAAAAGGCGCGGCAGACGATTGCCGCCTTGTCGCGCCTTCCACTTGAGATTGTACCCGTTGATCTTGCTCAGGCCGTGAAGGCCGGCGAACTCAAGGCCGTCCACAAGATTCCGTATGTGGATTGTGTAGCGGCCGCTCTGGCCGTGCTGCAACGAGCCACCTTGGTCACTTCGGACCGCGACTTCGAAAAACTGGGACGGCAGTTTCCGGTTTTATGGATCACGCGTCCATGAATTGGCGACCGGCTGAATGTTAGAATCGCGGCGATGCCTAAACCATCCGCTACCGCTCGCGCCCGCAAAATTAAACTTATTCTCTTCGACGTTGACGGCGTTCTCACCGACGGCAAAATCTGGATCTTCCCCGCACCCGGAGGCGCGCCAACTGAAGCTCAGCAAAGCGTGCTGGAAAAGTCCGCGCAGGGCTTCTCGCGGCCGGAGGGACAGGGCGGCTTCGGGTTTCAGAGCGCCAGCCTGATTGAAGCCAAGGGGTTCCACGCGCACGACGGGACTGCTATTTCGTTGACCCGGCTTGCGGGAATCAAGACCGGGGTCGTCACCAAGCGCATCTCGGAAACGGTTGCGCTGCGGGCGCGCGATTTGAAGATTGACCACGTTTACCAGGGCATTCAAGACAAGGCGAGGGTGTTTGCGCAGATTCTGGAAAAAGACGGAATCACCGCCGCCGAGGCAGCTTTCGTTGGCGATGATGTAATCGATCTGCCGGTGATGCGCAAATGCGGCCTGGCGATCGCGGTGAAGAACGCGCGACCCGAGGTGAAGGCTGAGGCCCACTGGACTACGTCGCACGCCGGCGGAGACGGCGCGGCTCGCGATGCGGTCGAGTACATTTTGAAAGCGCAGGGTAAATGGAAGCGGGCGGTCGAGGAATACATTTTGGAGAGAAGCTGAGATGTTCGTCGTTCGCTATTCGCTGTTCGCGGAAACCCTCTGCTTGGCGAAAAGTGAACGACGAACAGCGAAACGCTGACGGCCAAGAGCCTCAAAATCACCCACCGGTTGCGCGCTTGGGGCGTGCTCGGGTTAGCAACCGGTGGGTGTTTGTTCTCCCTACTCACCCTGTTGTTTTCAGGAGCGATGACTATGAAAACCCAACTTTGCCGGGAAAGTCTCGGGTCACCCCCGATTCTCTCGCGTCGTCTTCTAACTCGTTATCTACCAGCAAGTCAATCGGCAGTTAGTCGGGAATGGCCGTCGTCTTCGCCGCCATCAGTTCCGCAAAACGGGGGTCTTTGCGGAGGTTGCTGAACTCTTCGTCCTTGTAAACGTTGTTGATGTCCTTGTAACCCTCTTCCATCGCCTTCTTCAGGTAGTGCAACGAGCTCTCGGGCACACCCATCTTGGCGTACAGCTTGGCGACAACATAATCGTAGTGGGCTTGGTCTTCGGGAGAAGCAAGCTTTGCCTGAACCCCGCCGTGCGAGCTTCGCTCGAGGATGCCGGGATCAAGCTCCACCGCCTTGGAATAATTCTGTATGGCTTTATCGAACTGCTTCTTGGCGAAGTAAGCCGCGCCCAGGTTGTAGTAGTAGGAGCCTGCGTCGTTGTTTAGCGAGATTGCCTTCTGGCATTGCTTGATGGCGGCGTTGTAACTGTGCAGAGCGTAGTAAATGACGCCGAGGTTGTTGTATGCTTCGGCATATTTGCCATCGGCCTTGATGGCGCGTTCGAAACTCTTTTTGGCTTCTTTGTAGCGCTGCAACATGAGTTGGCAAATCCCGATTTTGTTGAACACGGAGGTGTTGCCGGACGCGCCTTTCAGGGCGGCTTGGTAGAAGTCCACGGCGTCGAGATAGTTCTTGTCCTCGCGCAGTTCGTCGCCACGCCTTTCGAGTTCCTCGGGCGTTGCCCCACGAGCGGGCGGCTCGGCGCGGTGCTGCGGCGGAGGGCCGACTACCAACTGTTCTGTGTTCTGAGCCTGCGATGGGAGAACGAGAAGAGTAGCGAGGAGAAGCAACACAGAGCTAATGCGGATCCAGGAAAGCATATCCACCCCCGGCCGAACGTTGCGAATCTTCAGACTTTCATAGTTTTCAGCGTATGGCGCTACGTCCCTTGCAAGTTTGAGACCATGGAACCAGGCTTTCTATATTAAGGCGCTCTGTATTAGACGCTACTACTGCGGCGGCGTGCCGCTGTCACTGCTCCTAGACGGCGCGGGAGTGTTTTTGTCATTCTTGTCATTCTTATTGGCGGAGCCGCTGTCTCCCTTGAACACGCCAACAATCTTGCCGAAGAAGCTTTTCTTTTTCTTGACCTCCTCCTCTGATTGGACACCAGCGGCCGCCTGCGGGTTCCCGTTCGCGGCGGGCGGAGGCAACGCTTGTTCGGAATTTCCGCCGAACATGCCGGAGAAGGCCCCCCGCGCACCGGCGCTCTGGTCGCAGGTATCGCGAGGCTCGGTGCCAGCGATGAAGGCAATCGTGTAATCGTCGGGACAGGAGGGTGTCGCCAGGCGGTTGGTGATTTTGTCGAGCTGCACATCGACCACGCCTTCGGGCTGGGTAAAGGGTTTCACGTCCTCATACTGGGGCAGCGTAACCGCTTTCTTCATGAAGTCGGCCCAGATGGGTGCCGCGGTCTGTGCGCCGCTCAGGCGAATGTCGGTGTAATCGTCGTATCCCACCCAGACGATGCAAAGCAGATTGCTGGTGTAGCCGGCGAACCAGCTATCGTGCGAAGTGCCCGTCTTGCCCGCCGCCGGGGCGGTGAATCCGCGCGTGCGCACCCCGGCGGCGGTGCCGAAGTTCATCACTCCTTCCAGCATGTTCGTCATGACGAAGGCGATGCGCGGATCGAGCACCTGCTTCTTCTCGGTGCCGAAGTTGACGATGACATCACCCCTGGAGTTGCGCACCGAATTTACGAAAACGGGAGAAAGCCGCACGCCGCCGTTCGCAAAACTGGTGTAGGCGGCCGTCATGTCGACGGGCGTGGCGTCGTAGGCGCCAAGTGCCATCGCCGGTGTGGCTTTCACAGATGCGATTCCGGCGGACCTGGCCAGATCTGCCACTTTGTCGTAGCCCACTTCTTCCGCCACTTTGACGGTCGCGTTGTTGAGCGAAAGCGCCAGCGCATAGCGGAGCGTGACGTCGCCGTGATACTCCTCTTTGTAGTTGCGCGGCTCATAGATCTGGTCGCCGTAAGAGAACGTCGAGGGCTGATCGGAAACGACGGAGGCCGGAGTGATCACGGTGGTCGAGCCGTCGAGCGCGGTATTCATGGCGGCTGCGTACACAAACGGTTTGAAGATGGAGCCGGTAGGGCGCTTGGCGAGCGCGTGATTCAGTTGGCTGGTGCCATAGTTTCGTCCGCCCACCAGCGCCTTGATTTCTCCAGTGTGAGGGTCCATGGCGATGAGCGCCACCTGCGCCTGTGGGCCGGGCGTGACGGTGGTTTCAAACTTGTTCTTCCCGACCTTGGTCTTGTGGGTCCGCATTTTCGTGACCTGATCGTCCACCAGCTTGATGCCGGTTTCGACCGCCTGCGCGGCCGCCCGTTGCAGCCCCGGATCCAGCGTGGTGTAGATGCGATACTCCTGGTCGTTGACCTCGTGCTCGTTCAGTTTGCCGATGATGGTGTCGCGCACCATATCCACGAAATACGGAGCATCGCTGGCCTCAACGTTCGGCGGGGCCAGTTTGAGCGGCGCCGCCTTGGCTTTATTGGCTTGCTCGCGCGTGATGGCGCCGGTCTCGACCATGGACTCGATCACGGTATTGCGGCGATCGAGGGCGCGCTCGGGATGGCGATAGGGCGAAAGATAACTGGGCGCCTGGATCAATCCGGCCAGCAGCGCGGCTTCCGGCAGGGTGATGTCTTTCAGATCCTTGTTGAAATAAGACCGGGACCCTTCGGCCAGGCCGGAGATGGTGAACGACCCGCGCTGTCCCAAATCGACGCGGTTGGCGTAGAACTCGAAAATCTGTTGCTTGGAAAATTTCTGCTCCAGCTCCACCGCGATCAGCATTTCGATCAGCTTGCGCTTGAACGTTTTCTCCGGGGTCAGGAAGAATGCACGCGAGAGCTGCATGGTGATCGTCGAACCGCCCTGCTGATGGTGCTGATGGGTGAAGTCGATCCAGGCGGCTTCAACCAGCCGCATGAAATTGACTCCGCCGTGCTGGAAGAAGCGGCGGTCTTCGATCGACGTCACCGCTTCCACCATGACTTTGGGAATGTCGTCGTACTTCACCAGTTGACGCTTGGAGCGTTGCTCGGCATCGAAGAGCGAAGCCAGCATCTGGGGCTCGAGTTCATAGGCGGCAAGTTCTCCGGCGGAGCGGCTGTTGATGTCCGAAACCGCGCCGTCCGCAACGGCAATGGTGGCCGGTTCGGGACTGTGATACGATTCGGGTCCGGGCAGAACTTCAATCGAGCCGCCATGCAGACGATAGCTGCCCAGCGGAGATTCGCCCTCCTTTTCGGTATAGCCCGCATGACGCAGCTCCGCCGCAATTTCAGAAACGGTCAACTTCGATCCGACCCTCACCACCTTCGCAGCAGCAAAAATCTTGGCCGAACTGGCGAACACCGGACCGCGGAAGCGCTGCTCGATGATGCGGTCGTACTTTACATACCAGTAAGCAAAAAAGCCGACCACCACGAGCGACACCGAGAGAAAAGCGAGCAGGGCAGCGCGCACGATGGGATCGCGGGAAAGCAGGCCGCTTTTCCCTCGCCGACCACTGCTTCGAGCTGCCGGTATTTTCAGCTTAATGGCCATGCAGATAGCTGGGCATCGTCCACCAGAGCAATTCTCAGTCCGAAACTGAGTTTGGAGCGAAGGTGCGTCGCTGTCGATTCTAAATCACAGGGCGGCCGCTGCAACCATTTGGATGCGTGTCAAGGGATGGACGGGTGTGTGGGCCGGTTTCCGGCGCCGCTGCCGGTCGATCCTCAAAAAGGTGATTGATCCTATGGGAACTCGTGCCGTGTTTCCGCTGCGCGCGCTTTTCAGCTTGGCCCTGGCGATAGGATGGTTGTCCGTCCTGGCGACTGGCGGCGACGGTCCACAACGTTGGGTCACGACGTGGACCACGGCAAACGCGGCCAGCGACCGGCCCGCGGCGTTCTCCAATCAAACGATCCGTGAGATTGTGCATACCACGATCGGTGGCAGCACGCTTCGGATCCGGCTGTCGAATACCTTCGGCACGCGTTCGATTCGGCTGGACGCCGCTTTCGTAGGGCTGCAAAAAGAGGGAGCGGCTTTGGTTGCCGGATCAAATCATGAGGTCACCTTTGGCGGAAGCCGATCCATCGCGATTCCGGAAGGGGCGGAGGTCTTGAGCGATCCAATTCCGCTTTCCGTGGGGCCGGAGCAGAATCTGGCGATCAGTCTGTTTGTGGCGGGCGAGACCGGGCCCGCCACGGTTCACGGTTCTGCGTTTCAAACCAACTACGTTTCCGGCGCGGGCAACTTCGCGGCTGAGGAAGGCGCGAATGCGTTCGCAATGGCCGCAGGATCAAAGACCACAGGATCGTGGTACTTCCTGAGCGCGGTGGAAGTGCTGGCAGCCGCCGGTGTGAAAGGCGCGGTGGTTGCGCTCGGAGACTCGATTACCGACGGCGCATCTTCCCGGCCCGACAAGAACGAGCGTTGGACGGATGTGCTGGCCAGGCGCCTGCTCGCCAGTCACCATGAGATTGCCGTGCTGAATGCGGGCATTGGCGGCAACCGCGTGCTGACTACTTCGCCTTGCTGGGGACAGAACGCGCTGGCTAGGCTGGGACGCGATGTTTTGGCGCAGGCCGGGATTGAGGCGGTGATTTTGTTCGAAGGCACCAACGACATTGGCCAGCCCGACACAAGGGTCCTGGAAACCAATCCCTGTCTAAGCCGAACCCAGGTAACGGCGGATGAAATCATCGTGGGATACAAACAGATCGTCGCTCGCACGCACACCAGGGGCCTCAAGATTTTCGGCGCAACCATTCTTCCCTACCAGGGCTATGGCGCCTGGACCGCAACGGGTGAGGCGAAGCGCGTGGCGGTGAACCAGTGGATTCGAACTTCAGGGGCTTTCGACGGGGTCGTCGATTTTGACTCCGCCCTGCGCGACCCGGCGGCTCCCAGCCGTTTGGCTCCGCAGTATGACAGTGGGGATCATTTGCATCCTGGGCCGGCGGGACATGAGGCGATGGGGAATGCGGTAGATCTGGCGTTGTTTCGCTGAGATTACTGCCGCCCCGGATTGTGTTAGTTTGAGAGTTTGCCGTGGGATGGTGTTTGTCCAACGGCAGTCCTGCCGGGCAACGCTGTCACTGCGGTGCGGAGAAGAATGGAGGCCAATGGCGCCAGGCGCTAATTCAGGAACTCAGGCAAAAACATCTACGAAGGCGCCACCCACATCTTATCGAGGGCCGCTGACCATTGTAACCACGCTGTTCTTCATGTGGGGCTCGCTCACCTCCCTGAACGACGTGCTGATCCCATACGCTCAACATGTCTTCAACCTCAGACTTGCCGCGAGCATGCTGATTCAGACCGCTTTTTTCTCCGCCTACTTTGTCTTTTCGATTCCATCGGCAAAGATCATCGACTGGCTCGGATACAAGAGAGCAATCGTCGTGGGATTGTTGACGATGGTCGTGGCCTGTCTGGGCTTCTATCCGGCCGCAAGAATCCCCTCGTTTCCATTTTTTCTGGCGGCGCTCATCGTGCTGGCGACCGGAATCACCATTCTCCAGGTGGCGGCGAATCCCTACGTGGCAGTACTGGGAAACTCGCAAACCGCCTCGAGCCGCCTGAATCTCACTCAGGCCTTCAATTCGCTGGGCACCGCGGTGTTCCCCTGGATCGGGGCGCGCGTCATTCTTGGAACGACAGCGGCTGCGATTGCCCAGAGTACCTCGCAGGAAGCAGCCGCCATTATCAAGTTGTATGTGTACTTCTTCGCGGTGGCGCTATTCATTCTGGCGATTGGCATTGGCTTGTCGAAACTTCCCGAGATCGAATCCGCCGAACACCACATCGGCGAAAAGGTGAACGACTCTCTCTGGAAGCACCCGAATCTTGTCTTCGGCGCCATTGGAATCTTCGTGTACGTCGGCGGCGAAGTTGCGATTGGGAGTTCCATCGCCAACTACCTGGCCCTGCCCAACATGGGTGGATTCGCGTCGAATATCGCCGACCCAGCTACCCGCTACCACGCGGCATTGGGAGAGGCGGCCAGGTACATATCTGTGTATTGGCTCGGCGCCATGATTGGGAGGTTTATCGGGTCGGCGATCTTGCAGAAGGTCAAAGCCGGCAAACTGCTGGCGCTGTGCGCAGTTATGGCCGCTCTGCTGGTCAGCGTTTCAGTCCTGACCAGCGGGCATGTAGCCATGTGGTCCATCCTGGCGGTGGGCTTGTTCAATTCGATCATGTTCCCTTGCATTTTCACCATGGGGATCGCGGAACTCGGACCGCTCACCGGAGACGGCTCCGGCATCTTGAACATGGCGATCGTGGGCGGCGCCATCATTCCATGGCTGGTCGGCAAAACTGGAGACCTCATCAACCGTGCCTACTACCCGGCCATGGTGCAAGGCGAGACGAGTTGGGGTCAAGGCATTCACTACGCGCTGGTCGCGGCCACGATTTGCTATCTCTACATTTTGTTCTTCGCAGTAAGCGGATCGAAACCGAACAGCGAGCGTTACGCCAAGGCGTAGCTTGGCCGGACTAGTCACGGCGGGCGCGCGCCGAACAATTCGATCAAGTTAGGCGTGAAAGGTAAGGAATGCCTTCGGTTGGAGTACAAGACGATCTGGTCATCGGAGTAGACGTTGGCGGGACTAAGGTCGCCGCCGGCCTGGTAGACGCGAGCGGAGAGATCTTGTGCCACGCCCGCAATCCCATGGTTTCGAATGGCGACGCCGCCAGCGCGCTGGCCGCAGTGACCCAGGCGATTGAAACCGTATCCGGCCACGCCGTCAGTGTGGCGGGCGCGCACAATCTGATCCGCGGCATCGGAATCTGCTCTCCCGGCCCGCTCGATCCGAGGACGGGAGTGGTCATCAATCCTCCCAACCTGCCATGCTGGCGGAATTTCCCGCTGGCGGCGGAAGTCGCGCAAATCTATCGCGTGCGGGTCAAAGTGGATAACGACGCCAATGCCGCCGGGCTTGCCGAAACCTTGTGGGGCTCGGGACGCGGCTATCGCAATGTGTTTTACGTCACGATCGGCACGGGAATCGGCACGGCAATTCTGTTTGACGGGCACATCTATCATGGCCGCACCGGCGCCGCCGCCGAGGGCGGCCACATGAGCATCGACTACAAGGGGCCGCGCTGCGGCTGTGGCAAGCCGGGCTGCATCGAAGTTCTCGCCTCGGGCCCGGCCATTGCCCGCAGAGCGCGCGCCAAACTCGAAAGCGGCCGGGCCTCCAGCCTTCTCGATCTGGCCGGAGGAAAACTGGACCGCCTCACCAGCGAAATGGTTGGCCAAGCCGCTTCGGCGGGAGATCCAGCCGCAAGCGAGGTATTGCAGGAAACCGTGGAACTGCTGTCGTTCTGGTTTGGCAACATCGTTGACCTGCTGGAACCGGATGTCATGATTGTGGGCGGTGGGGTTGCGTCCATGCTCAAACCGTTTTTTGGTCAAATCCGCGATCAGCTGCCCGCTTGCTGCGTGAACCAGCGCTGCCAGGAGATTCCGCTGCTCTCGGCCCGTTACGGGGAAGACGCCGGGATTGCCGGAGGCGCGGCCCTCTGCTTCGACTCCGCAGAAAGCGACAACCACCCCGAACCCGCTGCGACGCCGCTCTGAGGTTAGCTTGCGTTCCTTGCAACACTGCTATGTCAACCGACCGTTCACCTTCCAGTAGATGGCGTAACGCTCGTGAATCACCTGATAAAGCGGAACCAGGGTCAATGCCTGCGCTTGCCCGACGCCGTGAAACGTGAGCGCCTGCGTCGGATCGCGTTGCAGCCACGCGGTAGGCCTGTTCGGATCGGCAACGATGTCGATCATCTTGAAGTCGCCGGGCTTTGGCCCATAGACGCCGTACGACATTTCTTTGCTGACTGCGGCGAAGCGTCCGGCCAGCAGGAGAGGTCCGTACATTACCGCCTGAACCGTTTCATCATCGGGCATGCTCTCGATGCGGAGGCTCATGGGTAGGCTGAGCTCAATTTTGTCGCCGGATTTCCAGACGCGATTGAGCGTGAGATAACTGCCGGGGCTGGCGAAGGCGGGGACGACCGCGCCATTGATCTTCACGCTGCCGCCGTCAACCCAATACGGAATCCGAAGATTGATTCCAAGTTGCAGCGGGTTGTTGGCTGAAATGGTGAGGGTGGCGCCTTCTTCTTCGGGGAAGCGAGTCCGCTGGCTGATGCGGAGCCCTTTTTCCGGCCACTCCAGTTGCGAATCAATGTACAGATTCACGTAAAGCGAATCGTCGTCGTGGAAGTAGATGGTATCGGTCAATTTCCCATATTCTTCCGAGCCGGTGCCGGTGCAACACCAGAACGCATTGAGGGGCCCTCCAAAGGTTCTCCACGCACCCGAGGCGGGATCCAGGTAATACATCATCGTGCCGTCTTCGGGGTTGATCGTACCCAGTCGATGATTGAACAGGGTGCGCTCGTAATAATCCATCAGGCGGGCATTGGGAGACCAGCCGAAAAGGTGGCGCGTTAACTTCATCATGTTGTAGGCGCAACAGCATTCTTCCGTGCTCGCGCTGAGGCCGGCGCCGAGCTTGCCCGGGTCCGTATCAAAGCCTTCATTTATGGGACCGCCGCGTCCGATACTGGGACCACCCGGCGCAAGGCATCGTTCACTGACAACCTCATCCCAGAAGTATTCTGCGATTTCGCGATAACGGCGCTCGCCCGTAAGTTCGTAGTAGCGAGCGGCGGCAATTACTTGTGGGATATGAGTGTTGGCGTGCAGACCCTTGAGTTCATCGCGGTGCCCGGCGAGCGGGTCGAGGAAGAGCCTTTTGTCGAAACGATGAGCGGATTCCAGGTAATTTTCCTTGCCGGTAACTGCGTACAAGTTGGAAAGCACTTCGCCCATGCCTCCAAACTCAGTGCCCAGCACGCGCTGCATGTGGTCGACGCTGAGAGAGCCGGTGTAACCGGAAACCCAGCCCGCCATTTTTTCGGCCACGTCGAGCGCCTGCTCGTTGCCGCAGTGGACATACATGTCGAGATTGCCCGCCATGATCTTGTGAATCGTGTAAAAGGGAGCCCAGACTTCTTCGCGGTTGCGCAGCCGGTCGAAGAATTCGATTGGAAAAGCGCTCAAATATCCACCCTTTAGAGCTTCCTGGCACTTGGCGAGTTCAGCGACAACCGTGTTCGCGTTCTTCTTGAGATCCTCGTCACCCGTGGTGGCATGCATCAGGGCGCATGCAGAAAGGTAGTGACCGCCGGCGTAGTGGCCTCGCAGTTCGCAATCGGGAGCTTCCCATCCACCCAGCGGCTGGGCCGGGGAGGAAATGCCCGCGTTGATCCGGAACGTGTGCAAGAGGCGATCCGTTGGCAGCGAGTGCAAATATCGCCGGTCGGCTTCCATCGCAACCTTGCACGGGCCTTCGCCGAGGCGCACCTGCTTTAAGGGGAAGGGACGCGCTCTCCATGGAACTTTCTCGCGGCTGACGGACTTGCCTTGTTTTTCGGTGGTGTCGATCACCGGGTCTTGCCGTGGACTTGCGAAGGAGAATCCAGGCGCGAGGGCGGAGCCTGCCGCTACAGCGGCGGTCGTCATGAAGTGCCGGCGAGAACATTGCGTAGAGTGCGTCATAAGTCCTCCAATGCCGCTGCACAGCCCCACGCCGTACCGGAGCAAGGGGCGGTGTTTGGATATTCTATGCTCCTCTTGACGGTGTTACGGTTACACGCTAAGTCGCGTCAAGAGGGAAATTTGGGTTGCCGCGGCCGAGCTTCTCGCTGATATGGGCGGCGATCAGTTTGCCGTGGAAACGGCCATTCTCAATGAAGATTTCGTTCGTCATCGAGCCCGCGACAATCACTCCCGCGACGTAGACGCCCGGAACGTTCGATTCCAGATTCTCGGGATCGCAGGCGGGACGCATCTGTTCGGAGGAAAGTTCGATGCCCACGCTGCGGAGAAAATCGAAGTCGGGATGGTACCCGGTGAGAGCGAATGCGAAATCGTTTTTCAGGCGAAGCGGACCGGACGGAGTTTGCAGCACAACGTAATCGGCGCCAATCTCCCGCACGGTGCTGTTGAAGTGCGCGGCGATTTCGCCGGCTTTGATGCGGTTCTCAATGTCGGGACGCACCCAATACTTGACGTGGTTGTGCATCTGCGCTCCACGATGCACCAGGGTGACGCGCGCGCCGTGCCGCCACAAATCCAAAGCCGCCTCAGCCGCCGAATTCTTGCCGCCGATCACAACCACGTCAGTATCAAAATAAGGATGCGGCTCGCGATAGTAATGAGTAACTTTGTCCAGGTCTTCGCCGGGGATATCGAGTTGGTTGGCGAGATCGTAGTAGCCGGTGGCGAGCACGATCTTGCGCGCGCCGTAGTCGTGGATGGCATTGTGCCGGTCGGTGGTGGTCACACGGAAATTACGGTCCTCGCCCGTGACCGTCTTTACCCATTCGTACTGGCGGATGTGCAAGTGAAAGTGCTCGGCGACTCGGCGGTAGTATTCGAGCGCTTCGAGCCGGGTGGGCTTGGCCAGGGATGTGGTGAAAGGAATATCGCCAATCTCGAGCAACTCGGGCGTAGTGAAGAACACCATGTTGTTCGGATAGTGATAGATGGAATTGACAATGCATCCCTTGTCGATGATGAGAGCTTTGAAGCCGGCCTTCTGGGCCTCGATGGCGCAGGCCATGCCGGTGGGGCCGGCGCCCACCACCAGCACGTCGCTCCAGGAGTCGGGCCGCGCGTGGGATTGAGCGCGGGGCAGAGTTTCCGGAATCTGTTCGACGGGCAAGAGCGTCAGGCCTCGATCGCGCGGAATGAAGACCGCTCATTTTAGCACCGTCCGCCACGAGCGCGCGGTGCGCCCGCTTCCCTACTTCTTCACACAAACCGAAACTCCATCGCGGATGGGCAGGATGGTCGTAAACAGATCTTGCGACTCGCAAATCAGTTTGTTGAATTCGAGGATGGCTTTGGTTTGGGCGTCGGGGTTGGGCTTGCAGACCTTGCCCTTCCAGAGAACGTTATCGGTAATAAAAAGGCCGCCGCTTTTCAGGCGCGGTAGCGCTAAACGAAAGGCGCGCGGGTAGTCGGTCTTATCAACGTCGTTGAAAATGATGTCGTAGGGTTGCTTCTCCTCCGAAAGAATTTCGAGCGCGTCGCCGACGCGAACCGTGATGCGCCGGCTGACGCCGGCACGATCGAAGTAGCGGCGGGCCTTATCGGCGCGCTTGCGGTCGCCGTCGGTGTAGACGACGCGTCCGCCTTCCCCCACCGCGCGCGCCCACCAGATGGTGGAATAGCCGATGGCCGAGCCCATCTCAAAGATCCTCTTCGCGCCGCTGATCAGGGCAAGCTGGTACAGCACGCGAGCGACGGCGGGGCCGACGATGGCCACCTCGTTCTTGCTGGCGTCAGCCTCCATCTCGACGAGAACTTCGTCGCGCGGCGGCAGCATCGCGTACAGGTAGTCTTCAACTTCAGGAACTGTAATTCCGCCCATGCGCCAGTCTCGTTTCGCGGCTTGATCGGTCATGTTGCTCCTTGCTCGTTAGTGTAGCGCCGGCGTCCCCCGCCGGCCTCGATTCTGCTGAAGGCGTAAGCGGGACGGGCAAGACGCCCGTCGCTCCACCGAATGACTCTTGCGAAATTGTCGTTTATGAAATCGTCTGCCCCGGTTTCATCTCCAACACTTCCACGTCCGGCACAAGTTTCTGCAACTCGCCCGGCGTTCCCGTCAACTGCGGAAACGTGCCGAAGTGCATGGGGATGACAGTTTCCGGCTGCAGCAGTTTACAAGCATAGGCGGCCTCGCGCGGCGACATGGTGAAAAGGTCGCCGATGGGCAGCATGGCAATCTTCGGCGCGTAGAGGTCGCGAATGATGGCCATGTCGCTGAAGACGTTGGTGTCGCCCGCGTGGTAGAGCTTGACTCCGTTCGAGAACTCGAGCACGTAGCCGCAGGCTTCGCCGCCGTAGACGATCTGGTCGCCATCCTGAATTCCGCAGGAATGCACGGCGTGAACCATGGTGATCTTTACGCCCGCGACGGTTTGCGTGCCGCCCTTGTTCATCGGGGCGATCTGTTTGACGCCTTTTTTCTGCAACCACAAGCACAGCTCGAAGATGCCAACGGCGATCGGATTCAGCTTCTTGCCCACATCGACCGCGTCGCCGATGTGATCGCCATGCCCGTGGGTGCAGATCAGCGCGTCGGCTTTCTTGACGTTCTTCTCGCTCTCCGGGCACTTGGGGTTGCCGGCAATCCACGGATCGACATAAAGGGTCCTCCCTTCCGGCGTCTGCACGCGGAAGGTCGAGTGCCCAAGCCAAGTAAGTTGGATTCCCTGAAGATTCATGAAGTCCTCCTGGAGGAGCTTGCGAAGTAGCATTTTAGCAGGCTGCTGAAAAACAAATCGAAGGGGCAGAAAGCACACTTCGGGCCCTAAAGCGCGGGCACATTTTCAACGATTACCGGCGCGACTGAAGTCGTGCCCTTCCCTTTTCGCAGCGAAGTGAAGAGCCATCCGGGGACGCCCGTCCCTTCACTCCTGTGTAAAATGGTGCTCGATGCCCGACCTCAAAGTGTTGCTCTCACGCGAAGCTATTGCCCGGCGGACGGCCGAATTGGGAGCGGAAATTGCCCGCGATTTTAGCGGCCAGTCGATTATCCTGGTCGGCGTTCTCAAAGGCGCTGCCGTCTTCTTGAGCGATCTTGCGCGTCAGATTCCGCTCGACGCCACCTTCGACTTTATAGGGGTTTCGAGTTATGGCAACCGCCCCACAGCCAAAGAAGACCCGGCGGGCCACGCGGCCTGGGATTCGCTGGGTGAAGTCCGTTTGACCAAAGACATGGATAGCTCGATGGCCGATCGAAACGTGATCCTGGTCGAAGACATCCTCGACACCGGGTTGACGCTGAACTACATTTCGAAGCTGGTCCGGGCGCATCAACCAAGGTCGCTGTGCATCGCGGCCCTGCTGGACAAGCCTTCGCGCCGCCAGCAGCCGATCCAGGCGCAGTACATCGGCTTCACCATTCCCGATGTCTACGTGGTCGGCTACGGCCTCGACTATGCGGAACGCTACCGCAATCTTCCGGATATCTGCGTGCTGGAGAATTTGTGATTGGCAATTTGTAATTTGTAATTTTCCAAACCTTCGCTTTCGATCTCCAATTACAAATTACCAATTCCCCGGCTGCTATGATGAACCTCATGGCTAATGCCGCGCCAACTGGACGCGCTTCAGACGTGGAACCCCTCCTGCTGGAAGTGGCCGACGTGGTCAATACCACGCTCGATCTGGAAACCACGCTGCGCCGCGTGGCGGAACTGGTACGCAAGGTCATCGACTACGAAATTTTCGCGATCCTGTTGCTCAACGAGCAGCGTCAGGAATTGTACGTCCGTTTCAGTGTGGGATATCCGCCGGGTGTCGCCGACCGCCTGCGCGTGAAAGTTGGCCAGGGCATCACCGGACGCGCCGCGGAGACTCGTCAAGCCGTGCTGGTCGCCGATGCGGCGCAGGACAATTTCTACGTTGAGGCCCTGCCCAACGTGCACTCGGAACTGGCCATCCCGCTGATCGTGAAGAACCGGGTGATTGGCGTGATCGACCTGGAGGCGCGCGAAAAAGGCTATTTCACCGAAGAGCACAAGCGCCTGCTGACGCTGATCGCCTCGCGCATGGCGATTGGCATCGAGAACGCGCGGCTGCACACGCGCACAACGCGCCAGGCCCGCACCCTGCTCCTGCTGAACGAGATTGCGCGCGAACTCACGTCGATTCTGAACCTGGACCAACTGCTCAAGCGCATCGCCGAGCTGCTCAACCGGCTGATCGACTACCAGATGTTCAGCATTCTTCTGGTGGACGAGACGGGAGAAAAACTGCAGCACCGGTTCGCGCAGCGCTTCGAAGAAAGACTGCATCTGAAGCACGACATCCCGCTGGGCCGCGGAGTGGTGGGGTACGCCGCGCAGGCCAGGGAAGCGGTCCTGGTGCCTGACGTCGCCAAGAGTGACCGCTATATCGCGGTGAATCCGGAGACGCGCTCGGAGCTGGCCGTTCCGTTGATCTACCAGGGGAAAGTGATCGGAGTGCTCGATCTCGAGCACACGCGCCGCAACTATTTCACCGAGGATCACAAGCGGACTCTGACCACGCTCGCGGCGCAACTCGCCATCGCCATTGAAAACGCGCGCTTGTACGAGCAGATTGCCCGGCAGGAACAGCGGCTGGAGCGCGATCTGGCGCTGGCGCGCGAACTGCAGTTTCGCTTGCTGCCGCCTTCGCTTCCTAAGATGAAGCATCTCGAAGTCGGGGCGAAGTTTGTTCCCGCCCGCGCCATTGGCGGCGATCTCTACGACTTCCTTCCTTACTCGTTGTCGCGCCTCGGAATCGCGATTGGAGACGTGAGCGGCAAAGGCGCGCCCGCTGCCATTTATGCCGCGCTGGTCAGCGGCATTCTGCGTTCCCATGCGCCGATTGAGCCCGGTCCGGCCGAGATGCTTTCGGCGGTGAATCTGTCGCTCGCGGAACGCAGGATTGCGGCGCAGTTCGTGTCGATCATCTACGCGGTGTGGGATGATGAGCGGCGGACGCTGCTGGTGGCGAATTCCGGCTTGCCGCGGCCCATCTATTGCCATGACGGCAAAATTGAGATTATCAATGCGACCGGGCTGCCGCTCGGACTGTTCGACGAAGCGGATTACGACGAATTCAGTTTCAAGGCCAAGCCCGGCGACCTGTTCGTGTTCTACAGCGATGGCATCCTCGACGCGCGCAACCGGAACGGTCAGTTGTTTGGGCCGGAACGTGTGGAAGCGATCGTCGCCGACTGCGCCACCAAGTCGGCGGACTGCGTGGTGAACGAGATCTTCAAGGCGGTTGCCGAGCACGCCGCCGGCGTGGATACGTTCGACGATCAGACGGTGGTCGCCATCAAAGTGAAATCCGGTACGGGCAAACGCAAGTGAAGCGCGCGCACCCATCGCAAGCGTTACGCCCGCCCGCGTTTGAATATCACGGTGCGCCGGCGGGAGCGCGCGCCACCGAACTTTACTGCGAGGCGGTGCCGCTTGCAGGCCTCGCCGCGCGCCACGGAACTCCGCTGTACGTTTATTCCGCGGCGATGATTCGCGCGCGAATGAGCGCCTTCCTTCACGCCTTTCATTCCATTCCGCACACGCTGTGCTATTCGGTCAAAGCCAATTCGACGCTCGGGATTCTGCGCCTCGTGGCCGGCGAGGGGGTGGGCTTCGACGTGGTTTCTGGCGGAGAACTAGAACGAGTTCTGCGCGTAAGCCGGGAGGCGCCGAGTAAGCCCAAAGTGGTGTTCTCCGGCGTGGGCAAAACCGCCGCCGAGATGGAACTTGCGTTGCGCTCGGGGATATTGCTGTTCAACATTGAAAGCGCTTCGGAATTGAATTTGCTCTCGGCAACCGCGGCGCGATTGAAGAAACAAGCGGCGATAGCGGTGCGGGTTAATCCCGATGTCTCGGCGAAAACTCATCCTTATATATCGACCGGCTTGCATCGGCACAAGTTCGGCGTGCCGATTCCCGAGGCGCAGGCGCTCTACGCGCAGGCCGCGAAGCAGCCCACTCTGAAAGTGGCCGGGGTGAGCGTCCACATCGGATCGCAGATTACCGATGTCGGTTCGTTTCAGGAGGCGCTTGAGCGCGTGGCCGATCTGGTTCGCACACTGCGCGACGAGGGCCACGACATTCGCTATGTTGACGCCGGTGGAGGCTTGGGAATTTCGTACGAAGGAGCACAGACGAGTTTTGAAAAACAGATTGCGGCGTACGCAAAGGCAGTGCTCGCACCGTTGCGCGGATTGAAACTGCATTTGCTGCTTGAGCCGGGACGTTCCATCGTGGGACCGGCAGGCGTGTTGCTGACGCGCGTCCTCTACCGGAAAACGAATAACCACAAGCGCTTTCTAATTGTCGATGCGGCAATGAACGATCTGCTGCGTCCGTCTCTGTATGGCGCGTATCACGAGATTGTTCCGGTGAGCCGCGGCTCGCGCGAAACCGGTCCTACCGAAACTGAGATTACGGATGTGGTCGGCCCCGTCTGCGAGACCGGCGACTTTTTCGCGCGCGACAGAAAACTTCCCATGGTTAGTGAGGGCGATCTGCTGGCCATTCTCGACGTGGGCGCATACGGCGCGGTGCTGGCATCGAATTACAACACGCGCGGCCGCGCGGCGGAAGTGCTGGTGGATGGTGCGCGAGCGAAAGTGATCCGCCGCCGCGAGAGCGTCAGGGACCAGTTGCGGGCGGAGAAGTTTTGATGCAAAGACGCCCTGCAGAATCGCGAACTTCGACTCTCCGGCCTGAAGTCGATGTTCGACATGTGACGGGCGGAAAGATGCGCCGGTCTCAGGGTTTGGCTTCCGCCACATTGCCGATGGCGCTGCCGGAAACAACCAGCTCCACGCGGCGGTTTTGCTGCCGGCCTTCCGGAGTATCGTTGGACGCCACCGGCTCGCTCTTTCCGAAGCCGCTGGCCGTGATTGCGCCGGAGCTGATGCCCTGCTGCACGAGGTAGTCGCGGACGGCATCGGCGCGTTGCTCCGAAAGCCGCCGGTTGTATTCGTCGCTCCCGATGCTGTCGGTGTGACCTTCGACCTCCAGGCGCAGGCCCGTATAGGCCAGCACAATACCCGACACCTTGGCAAGCCGTTCACGCGCGCCGGGCAGCAGTTCGAAACTTCCGCTCTTGAACAGAACATCCGACATGTTGGCGATCAGACCGCGCGCCGTGTCGCGTGTGGCCAGCACGGAGTTGAGCTGCTGCAGGAGCCGGGCGCGCATTTCCTGCTTTTCTTTTTCGGCTTGCTCGCGGAGCTTGTCGGATTCAGCGGCGGCCTGGCGAGCTTTCTCGGTCTCGGCGGCCAACACCTGCTGCTGGGCCAGTGCCTCGGCCTTGGCTTTTTCGGCTTCCTGCCTTTGGCGCGCCGCTTCCTCGGCGGCCTTTTGCGCTTCGGCCTTGGCCGCCTCGGCCTGGGCGCGCGCGGCTTCCGCATCGGCGCGCGCGCGGGCTTGCGCTTCCGCGTCCGCTTGAGCTTTAGCGGCCCGCTCATCGGCGGCTTTCTTTTCCGCCGCGGCCTGAGCTTGCGCTTCTTCTTTTGCCTTCTGTTGCACCGCCGTAACCCGCGCTTCCTCGGCGGTCTGGGCCACTTCCCGCGCCGCCGCTTCGATCGCATTGCGAGGTTGTTTCCGGCGGTAGGCCCCCTCCACCTGCAAGAGTTGCTCTTCCGCTTTCGCGAGGATGGCCGGCGCGAACCGGTCCGCCTGCGCGATATGCGCAATGCGCACCGCGTTGCGCGCTTCAAATAGTTCCAGCGGGGTCCTTGGGTCGATGCCGAAGATCGCGTCCTGAATATGCATATTGGCGGAAGAGTAAGTGCCGCTGCTCAGCAGTTCGTACTTGGCGGTGATCTCTTCGCCGCCAGCGCCCGCCGCCAACACGTTTTCCATCACCACCATGTTGTCGGGCTGGGTGACGGCCGAATACGGCTCCGCGGTCACGATCATGCCGAAGGTTTGAAGATCGGTAAAGGCCTTGAGGTGCGCCTTGCCATGATCCAAGACAAGTTCCCCCAGATTCACGGCGCGGCCCTGCGGAGAAACCGCCCACGCCACATAGGTCAAATATTCGAGTCCGAACTTGGTGGCGTCTTCCATGCCTTCGAACTTGGCGTCCACTTCGATGTTGGTCTTCTTGGCTTCGACCTTCGCCTCGCCCGAGGCGCCCTGCATCAATTCCGTGCCGCGAAACTCAACCTTTACGTTTGCCCCCGTACGATAGTGCAGAGCTTTTGTGGTGCGGACGACCGGCTGCGTCTTCGCTGAAAGAGGAGCTTGGGTTGGCGGAACCGGAGTCTGCGCTTGCGGGACCGTGACTTGGATTTGCACAACGGGAGTCTGGGTTTGTGGAACCGAAGTCTGGGTTTGCGAAACGGGAGCTTGCGTTTGCGAACTCGACAAAGAAGCTGCGAGGCAAAGCAGTAAGGCCAAATGTTTATTCACGTTATCCCCCGTGAGAAGACTCGGACCAGCACTCGAGTTGGCTAAAAGTTTACGGTACTTAGGGTGTAAGTCAAAGAACGGTATGTACAGGGGACGGATTGGACTTTAGTCACGCGAAAGAAGGGTTTCTTCCAATCCCGTTCGACGGCCGCGAGCGGACGCTCGGCGCTCCACCGGCAGACAGCGCACGTCATCGCTCTCCCCACTTGAGCTTGGTGGCGAGCACTTCGAAAAATGTTTTCTGAAAACGTAGCAGCCGTGCCGAATGTTCCGCCTTCACGCAGCGCGCGATATCGCCGTCTCGCAACGGCATGCCGACCTGTCCATCGAGGCTGAGGTAGGCTTCGTCGTCTCCGGTCTTGACGTGGATTTCGATCTCGACCGTATCGCGCACTACCACCGGACGGTGCGTCAATCCGTGGGGCGAGACGGGCGTTATGACGAAGGCGTCCACATCCGGCTTGAGGATCGGCCCGCCCGCTCCGAGAGAATATGCGGTGGAACCGGTCGGTGTCGCAACGATCAGGCCATCGGCTCTGTAACTGGAAACGAACTCCGCGTCCACGAAAAGCTCGAAGTGATTCAAGCGCGCCATGGCGCTCTTGCTCACCACCAGTTCGTTCAAAGCCGAATGAGTTGCGAGAATCTCGCCGCCTCGGACCACCGAGCAACTGAGCATAGAGCGGCTGTCGACGACGTAGTGCCCTTTCTCAATCGCGTCCAGAGCCGGATACAGATCGGCCAGTGGAACTTCGGTCATGAATCCGAGTGTGCCGAGGTTAACGCCAAGGATCAGCGTTCCGGCTTTCGCAACCGCGCGCGCCGCCGAAAGCAGCGTACCGTCGCCGCCCAGCACCAGAGCCAGATCCGGTGACCGCGCGGCCAATCCGCTGCGCGCCACCACTGTCGACGCCGAAAAATAAGCGGCGCTTTCCTGGTCCACCACCACCAAGTAGTTACGCTGCTGCAGCCATTTTTCGAGCGCAGGCAGCGCGTCGGCCAGTTCGGGACGGTCAGGCTTGGAAACGATGGCAACGGTTTTCCGCCGGCTTGAGCTTTGGCGAGGTTCGGACATGTCTTCGGATTTCTCTGCCGATATCTCTTCTGGCTTCTCTTCGTACATCGGACTTCCGATTGTACAGAATCACTCGACGGCGGGCGGCGAAAACTCCACGTGCAGCAGAAATTCGCGATTGCCTTCGCCGCCGAGAATTGGAGACTCGATCCATTCGGCGCCCACGCATCCGAGGTCCAGAAGCGCCGCTTCCACCCTGGCCACGGCCGCTCGCTGCGCCGATTCATCGCGCACGATTCCGCCTTTACCCACCAGTTCCCTGCCCGCTTCGAACTGCGGTTTCACCAGCACCACAATCTCAATCGAACCGGGAATCCCGCTGGCGCAAGCCGAAGCAGCCCCAATCACCGCCGGCAGCACCAGCGTAGCGGAGATGAACGAGAACGTCCATAGCAACGAAGTCAACAGGCTCGCCAATGTCACCGGGCGCGAGATAGCGGGCGTTGGTTTTCTCCAAGAGCCGAATCCGCGCATCGTTGCGCAAGCCGAAATCCATCTGGCCATAACCGGTGTCTACGGCAATCACGCGGGCGGCGCCGTGCTGCAACATGCAGTCGCTGAAGCCTCCGGTGGAAGCGCCAATGTCGAGACAGACCTTGCCGTGGAGATCGATTCGCCAGTGCTCGAGAGCCTTCTCCAACTTAAGCCCGCCCCGGCTGACGTAGCGGAGATCCTCGCCCAGCAGCCGCAAAGTCGAGCCGGAGTCGATCGATGCTCCCGCCTTCTCGATCTTCTGCTCGTTGACGAGAACTTTCCCGGCCAGGATGAGCGCTTGCGCGCGCTCGCGCGACGGCGTCAGCCCGCGCTCCACGAGCAACTTGTCCAGACGTGTCTTCACGGAGTATCGAAAAAACGGAGTATCGAAAAAACGAATCCGCACGATGCGTCTAGCACTCGATGCAGTGCAGAATGTTGAACCGATTTATTAACAGAAGGTTACAGGATTAACTTCCCGCTTTTCCACAAACTTTTCCTCTGCGGTGTTGAAAAGTGAGAAACGCAAATCGGGCGATCGGGTGATCGGGCCATCGGGCGATCTGAGTTGCACGGTGCTTTGCCTTTGAATTTCGGTCTTTGAATTTGGATCACCCGATGGCCCGATTATCCCGCGACCTCTTCCAGAAGCTTCTGGTCGATATCGAAGTTGGCATGCACGTTCTGCACATCGTCGCAATCTTCGAGCGCTTCCATCAGCCGGATCATCTGCGCCGCCTGCTGCCCTTCCAGCTTGATGTAGGTATCCGGAACCATGGCGACGCTCGAAGAAACCGGCGTAATGCCGGCCTTCTTCACCGCCTGCAGCACGTCTTCGTAAGCGTGAGGTTCGGTCAGAATTTCCCAATTCTCGCCATCGTCCATCAAATCCTCGCCGCCCACGTCGAGAATGATGTTCATCAGGTCGTCTTCCTTGGCCGCCGACTTGGGAACGATGATGTCGCCCTTCTTGTGGAACATATACGCGACGGCGCCGGCTGCGGCCATGTTGCCGTTGTTCTTGCCAAACACGTGCCGGATTTCGCTCACCGTGCGATTGCGGTTGTCCGTCGAAATTTCCACGAGCAATGCGACGCCGCCCGGGCCGTAGCCCTCCAGCACAAATTCTTCGTAGGTCAGTCCCGGCAGTTCGCCGGTCCCGCGCTGGATGGCGCGCTTGATGTTGTCGGCCGGCATGTTCTCGGACTTCGCCGCCAGGATCGCCGTCCGCAGCCGCGGGTTCATGTCGGGATCGCCGCCCGACTTCGCCGCCATCGCGATTTCCTTGATGAGACGGGTGAAGATCTTGCCGCGCTTAGCGTCTAGCGCGCCCTTCTTGTGCTTGATGGTTGCCCACTTAGAATGGCCGGACATAACGATACCTCGTCTCTAGAAATCTGGAATGGCGCTGATTCTCGGAATTATGGATCCGCCCGCGGAGGAAATCACAGGATCAGCCTCGACGTAAAACGTTCAGGCGAATGCAGATTATAGCATGGCGCACTGACGTTATGCCCTTCGGCGAGAAACTGCGGGTGCCCCACTCATTCGCGTTCTTTGCGAATGAGTGGGCGGGACGCCGAACGCATAGAGCGCGACGAGCGGGGACCCCATCGACATCTTTCATGATCTGTCATCCTGAGCGAAGCGAAGGACCTCTGCATTTTGCCGCGAGCTGCAGGTCAATAATGTCGCTCAATCGTCCGCATTCAAGTCGGCCACCAACTCAGAAGCCTTGCGGAACGAAGGCAGCCCGCCCTTGCGCGCCTCCTGCATCGCCGCAGCCGTCGCCGCATTGGGAGCCCTAACTTCGAAGGGCAGCGATTTCTCGGCCGCCACGCGAGTCAGCAGAACGCGAACCGCGTCGGAAACGGAAAGGCCCATGGCGGCAAGCGCCTTGGCCGCTTTTGCCTTGGTCCGCTTGTCAATGCGAACGTGAACCATCTCTGTCGTCGCCATATCCATCTGAGTTACATTGTATCTCAGATGGATGGACATGGTCAAACCCGCTCGCGGCGAAGCCCACCCATCGCATAAGGCATGATGAGTGAGGCACCCGGCAGATCGAAAATCTGCTGCGCCGGGCCAATTGAGCTCGCACCCATTCCCAAAACTATACCCTGTTCGCCTTTTCGTCCTCCATGAATATCTCATTGGTGTAATTTTGAAGGAGACGAATTGCTTCATCGGCGAGGAGGTCCGTTTGGTGGTCTTTTATCTCTTGTGCTCTGTGGGTGATATCCCAAAGGGTTTTCTCAAGTTTCTTATACGTCTCATGGCTCATGCTTCGTTCCATTATTCCTCCGTCTAATCTTTCTTGGGGGGTTGGCCCACCCTTTCGCTCATCTCAACTCCCGAGGGTGCCCCGTCCTTGTCGCGTTTTCTGCGACAGGGCGGGGCCTTTGACCTCTTTCACCTTCGTCCGAACAGCGGGAGGGTTGGTCTCGCAAACCAGGCCACGAGTGGTATGATTCGGGCGAATCAGCGCTGAAAAAGGAGATTCCAGATTATGCTCATTTCGGGCATGAACAACCTCTCAGCAATAGCTGTGTTCTCATGTATCTGTTCCGTTGCTGCTTCGGGGCAAAAAATGAACGTTAAGATTATTCAACGTCAGAGCAGCGAAACTAGCTACAACTACGTGGTGCCCGGCCATTTTAATTCTTCATCAAATACCAATGTAAATTGCAATGCAAGCTCAACAAACGTGAATTGCTCCGGCACAACAGAGACGAACGGTACCAGCACTGCGCCGAGAGAAATTTCCTATAACGTTATGGGTGCTACTTTTTCGCTTCTATTATCAGATGGAAGAGTTGCCGTGGTCAATTGTGCAAACAAACCTACGTTCAATCTGGCTAAGGGCGATTACATCCACCATCGGAGTTGCCGTATGCCTCTAGTAGATGATATTCAGGTCGAGTTCAAGGGTAAGAACGCCAAGCTCACTTGGCCGGTGAGCTTAGATGGCAAGAAATTCGAATCCGAGAGGTACAAGATTCTCGCGGTTTTCGAGTCTGTTTCTACGCTTTCGCAATCTGCCGAACCAGAAAACCGAGGCACGGTTGCGGCCACGCCAGCGACCGTCAAGCGAGAGAAGATCGACTTAGTGGTAGGCTCTTACGGTGGGTGGGTGCACAACCAAACAGCGCATCAGTCTGCTGGGTTCGCGATTTTCGTTCGCAGTGACGCAGGCAACGTTGAGGGCTGCATGGGAGTGGAAAAACCGCTGATTGGCAGCGGTCCATTACATGGGCAGGTGAAAGGGTCAACGATCACGTTTACTGTGAATGCTGATGCCTTCGATCTCTTCTTCCGGGGGGCATCGTGAATGACGAAATCACTGGCACTTATAATGTGTCACCGATAAACGGCGTAGTACAGGAGGGAGATTTCTACCTTAAAAGAGCCGATGCGGAAGTGCCGCCTGCCGAATACGTTCAGGACTGTCTGACTGATGCGGAAATGAATGACAAATAGACAACGACCATGGGAGTCGATGGGGTGGGCGGCGATGCCGCCGATACAACCGTTGTGTCGTCCGTGATTTAAACCGTTCAACTCCCGCCCATCGCAAAGCGCGCGAGTACGGAGCATCCACGGCGTTGACGACGCCAGAGAGACCGAAAACATGGGCCACAAGCCCCTTGAAAGGGCGTGGGCACAACCTGAAAATCAACCAATCACTTGACACCATGCTCTATAATAAAAGTTAGCTACAGTCCAACGAGGCTGTAGCCGTAGTCGACCTAAGTTCTTTGAAATCTAGACTTTGAGCGACTTAGTAAGTCCAACCCATTGATTCTAAAGGCCAAGCCCCTGGAAGTAGGCAAACAACTCCTTTGTTATCTATACTTTGTAAGTTAAATCCTTTAGAGTCAAAGACCTGGCGGAAAACTCCCCCTAACCCAATGATTTTAATAGACCAGGGGGGAGGGGGGGGTACCCCCCACAGTACCAACTGGTAACTAAGGTCAGAACTAGGGATTTGCATCCAGGCAGGCGCGCCATGAGGTACCCTAAGTTAGGAATCTCCATGGCCGCGAACGCTCTCGACCGCCAACTCACCGAACTCGAAGCCAGCCGCTATCGCTTCGGACGCGACGAAGCCGCTCGCGTAGTGAAGCTGATGAATCGGCTCGACGCCGCGCGCTTCCCTGATCCCGCTTCGCTGATCCGCTTCCACGAAGCGCTGCTCTTCCTGCGCGCCTTTCCTCAAGCGCCAGCCGTGGTTCGCGCCACCGAGCGGATTCTGAATCGTTTCCACAAAAAAGTGGAAGCATTGCGCAAAGCGCGCGCCAACATGGACGCCTTCGAGCCCATCGAAGTTTCCGGCATTGCCGGCACGCAGATGGAAGACACGCTCAGCTTCGATGTTGCCAGTTGGCTCGTCAAGCGCATGCCCAACGAAGTCGAAATCGCCTGGAATAACTACGAGCCCGGACGAGAGTTAGGCACGACTGGCCCACGCTTTATCCCCTTGCTCGAGGACGATGCGTATGTCGAGGCCGACACGCCGTGGCGCCGCTGGCTGGAAACCGCCTCAGGCAAGAAGGGCTCCGCTCCTGCATGGCTGCTGCAACGCTTCGCCGATCTACCGCTGGCGCCGATCGAGAAAGCCGAGCTCTACGAATCCTTGCGCGTGCCCTTGCGTTGGAGTCTCGAAAACTCCGTCATCACGCGTACGCGAAACTGGAAGCCGGTTCCGAGCGTCTTTTACCACAGCGGACCGTTAATCAGCCGCAGCCAAGTGTCGCTAGCCGGCGAATTGGCGAGGCCTCCGGTGCAACTGACGCGGCTGCCGCGCAAGCACGGCAGCGAGATCATCGACCTGATCCGCGAGGTCATGCTGGTGCGCTACCGCGAACTTTACGGCACCACGCTGGGCGATCCGCGGTCGGTGGTGCGGGCCGATGCCGGACGCGGCGTGACAATCTATCTCTGGAACTTGCCACCCGCTCGCCGTCTGCCGCTGCGCGCCTATGTCGCGGGATTGACGCTGAAGAATGGCGTGCCGATTAACTACATCGAAGCCATCGGACTCTGCGAGTGGATGGAAGTCGGTTTCAACACCTTCTACACTTTCCGCGGCGGCGAAGCGGGATGGATCTATGCGCAAGTGCTGCGCTCGCTGTGCCACCTGATGGGAACGACGTGCGTCTCCGTCTATCCGTATCAGCTAGGCCATGACAACGAGGAGGCGATCGAATCGGGCGCGTTCTGGTTCTACCGGAAGCTCGGCTTCCGGCCGGGACGCGCCGATCTTCGTGAACTGGTCGCGCGCGAGGAAAAGAAAATCACCGCCGATCCGAAGTACCGCACTCCCGCCCGAATCTTGCGCCGCCTGGCGGCTGGACACGTCTTCTACGAGTTGCCCGGAAGCGAAGTAGGCGCGTGGGACCGAGTTTCAACCCGCAACATCGGATTGCGCGCCAACTGTCGGATGGCGCGCGATTTTGGCGGAGATGCCAGCTTCATGCGCGATCGCGCTAGGCGCGCGCTGGAGCGAATGCTAGAAGTCAGCACGTCTTCGTGGACGCTGCTGGAGCAGGCAGCCTTCAAGAATTTTGCGCTCGTTCTGGCGCAGGTTCCGAAATTGCGCGCGTGGACACGAGAAGAAAAAGAAGACCTCGTCCGAATCATCCGCGCCAAAGCCAAACCGGATGAAATGCTCTACCTGCATCTCACGCAGCGGCATACACGGCTACGAAAGGCACTGTTGACGCTCGGGTTGCCCATCGCGTGACCAGCCTACCTACCCCCTTACTCCGGGTCGAATCAAGCCCGCCCTGCGAACTCCCGCGTCTCTGTGGACACCTTGACGGTTTCTCCTTCTTTAATGAAGAGGGGAACGCGAATCTCGATGCCGGTCTCAAGCTTCGCCAGCTTGGTCACGCTGCCGCTGGAGGTGTCGCCGCGGACACCGGGTTCGGTGTAAGTGACACTCAACTCCACATGGGGCGGCAGCTGAAGGCCGATGGGGTTGCCGTTGTACCTATGCAACTGGATGATGACCCCTTCCACGATAAAGTCCACAGCGTCCCCCATCATCTCGCCGGAAAGGGTCAGGGTCTCGAAACTCTCCTGGTCCATGAAGTAGAAACCACTTGCGTCCCTATAAAGATAGGATGCCGGGACCGTCTCGAGGTCCGGCTCCTTGAATCGGTCACTGGCCTTGAATGTCTTGTCAAAGACCGCGCGTGTAAGAAGGTTACGCATCTTCAGGCGGACCAAGGTTTGTCCGCCCCGGGCTGTAGGGGTGGACACCTCCGCTTCCAGGCAGACGAATGGTGTGTTTTCAAACTCGAAAAACATTTTGCGCTTCACGTCGATGGCGTCGATCAGTGCGGCCATGATTTCCTCTAAGACAGGGCTTATGACTAATTGCTTCTAATATATCGAGAAACAGGGGACGGACGGGTTCAAGATAATTGTCACAGCCATCGCGAATTCACACGTTTCCGGTTCGACGCGCCCGATACGCGTACACCACCGCCAACAGCGGCGGCGCGAGCAGAAATCCCCAGAACGGAATTACAAACCCGAGCACGATCGGAACGAGAATTGACGCCCACTTCGGCACCTTCGCCATGCGCCGCATAATGTAAGGTTGGAGCAGAAATCCATCGACCAACACTATGACTGCGTAGAGAACCAGAACATAGAGTGGATGCTGCCAGTCGTTCCAGCGCAACGCCGAGGCCAGCGCCGGCCCTAGCAATCCGAGGATTGGGCCGAGGTGAGGAACGATCTGCAACACTGCGGCCAAGATCGCCCACAGCGGAGCCCACGGAACGCGAATGATCCACAGGCCGATCAGCCATAGAACGCCAACCGCGATCGAATCCTGTAATTGAGCGATGGCCCAGTGCCCGAGGGCGGAGACTGTGATTCGGAAGTGGCCAGCGGTCGTCATGCGCCCAGTAGATTGTCCAGCGCTGAGAATTGCAATTTAACAAGCGGTCGGACAGATTCACGTCCTTACTCCAAAGTGACCTGGTCCCCAGCAGGATCCCTCCGTCGGCACAAGTCAGCGACGGCGCTTGAACCGGTGTCGTCCGCCAGTGTATGATTGGAGGCTGTAGCACAGAGGCACACAGGTTTCCCTACAACGGTTCCCTCATCAATTGTAAGCGATTGTGGGCGCGGCACTTGCGGCTCGAAACCGCGAGGCTTTTCAACTGCCGGGAAATGCTCTCTGATCGTTAGTTGATTGCGGAAGTGGTGGAACTGGCAGACACACCATCTTGAGGGGGTGGCGCCGAAAGGCGTGGGGGTTCAAATCCCCCCTTCCGCACCACGATGCAGACGAGGCTCTCTCACTTCTTCTGAAGTCCCTGGCATGGGTGCGCGAACTTGCGAAATCCTACACCGCGCCATTCGGGACGACACTGCTGAAATCGAAGGGGCTACTCGGAATGAGCGTGTCGTTATTGATTTCCATGGGTGACGGATGAAGCGTGAACATTTCGTCGAGGTAGTCGAGGAGGCGCTCGACTCGCTCCCACAAGAATTTCGCAGTCGCATTCGCAACGTTGCTGTTCTGGTCGAGGATGTGCCGCCGAACCAGCCATCACCGCAGCCGGGGCAGCCAAGGCGGCTGCTTCTGGGCGTCTTCCATGGCGTGCCCACGACCAAGAAGAGCATATTTGACCTGCCGACAGGGCCCGATCACATCGTGCTTTATCAGAAGAATATTGAAGCGGTCTGCTCCAGCGAGGCCGAAGTCCGCGAACAAATCCGTCTTACGGTCATCCATGAACTGGGCCACTATTTCGGGATGGATGAGGAGCAACTGAAGGATGTTTAGCCAAGAAATGGCTGGACTAGACCCAGTGGTGACAATCGGAATCATCCGGCAGCCCGACGGCCGAGCGCCAGACCAAGCGCCCTCCCAACGAGAGGGTATTTGCGGCGACCGCTTACTTCAGGTAAGCGCGCACGAGACTGATCAGATCTTCGGTCAATTCTTCGTTCGATTCTATCCCGCGATTCGGATGCGTAATGTGCAACCGGATGTGGTCTTCCAAAATCTCTGCCATCAGGCTGTTGACGCCGCCGCGAATCGCCGCCAGGAGCATTAAGATGTCGGCGCACTCGTCACCCTCAGTCACCGCGCGCTCGACGGCGGTAATCTGCCCGCTCATGCGTTTGATCCGGGAAAGCAGCTTTTGTTTTTCTTTCGAGATTGCCGGGAGTTTGTCTTTCATAAAGTTTCTTTATGACTTTTTGAATTTTCCTGCACTTTTCTCTTGACAGGTACCCTAGGGGGGTATGATATACAATTCTTAGCGGGAAAGCTAAACGTCCCACTAAGACTTAGCAAAGGATCTATGAAAACAAGCTGTGGATATGAGCCTCCGAGAACATTCGGCGGCCTTCCGGTTTAGAAGAAACGCTCGGGTGTCCCGATAAGCCTCTGTATCCTGCCTGTCGCCTCACCTCTGCTTCTTCTGACTGACAACTGAAGAACGCGAGGGATCGAGGCCCGTGCCGCGAGGCACGCTTCTTCCTTCCGCAAAATCGAAACCGCGGGGCGTAGTTCCGTATCGTGACGCTATGAATCTCAAGCACGGGATTCTCGACTAGACCAGAGCATGGCTGAGTCGCCTTACATTAACCATAGCTAACTGTTGGTGATACGCTAGCGTTAATCACCCGGCGTGGGGCCCGAATTGTGTGGGTACGGGGACGAAGAAGCGGGCGCAAATATCGTTTAGCCATGGGAAACTAGCGTTCCAACTCGGGTCGCAACTGTAACGTTCTTTTAACCAACTAGGCGGAGACTGATAGATTAGGCCGTGGGCAAAAATGGGGAAACGGAATTGCAAATCAATGCGCTGGACGGCAAGGACGCTGCTGGCCGTGTTGTGGCTGACGGTTGCCGCGACATGGATAATTCCGGCGTACGCGCAGCAGCCTGATGCGCCTTCGCCAAATGGCAGCACTCCAGCAGCAAGTGCGGACGACCCGCCCAGCCCACCCAGCGATGCCAACGCCGATCCCGAAGCGATGTTCCCGCATTTCAAGGACTCGCGGCTTTGGCTCTCCGCGCAGGCGAACTTCATCTTCCAAACTCATCCCGGCTTTCACGCCGACTACAGCGGGCCGAACAGTCTCAGTCCCGACTACTCGAAAGCCACTTCGCGCGTCATGACGCTCTACACCGGCGTGCGGATCAACGACTCCACCGAGCTTCTGGTGGACATCGAAGAAGCTGGCGGCTCGGCGCTCAGCACCGGCCTGGGTCTGGCCGGGAATACGGACCTGGATATCGTGCGCAATCCGCTGTTGAGCAAATTACCGTACCTGGGGCGCGGCATGATCCACAAGGTGTTCGCGTTGAGCAAGGATAAGATCGAGAACCAGCGTAGCTTTCTGTCGCTGTTCGATGAGTTGCCGCGGCGCCGCCTGGAGATTCGCTTCGGCAAGTTTAGCCTGCCGGATTTTTTTGATGTGAACTCGGTCGGCTCCGATACCCATTTTCAATTCGACAACTGGGCCGTGGACAACAATGGCGCCTGGGACTACGCCGCCGATACGCGCGGCTATACCGTTGGCTTAGTGGCGGATTACGAGGACCGCAACTGGGGTTTCCGCTTCGCCGAAGGGCTCATGCCGAAGGTCGCGAACGGAATCGATCTGGTGTGGCGGCCGTGGCAAGTTCACGCGGAAAATTGGGAATACGAACTGCGCCATGGCGTCATCCCGAAGAAGTCCGGCGTCGTCCGCCTGCTCGCGTACACGAACTACGCCAACATGGGCATCTACCGCGATGCAGTGGCTCAGTTTAGAGAAGGCTTGGTCCCGGTCCCGGACATCACCAACCACCCCTGGCACGTCACCCGCAAATATGGTTTCGGCGTCAACCTGGAACAGAATCTCACCCGGAACGTCACGGCGTTTGCCCGCTGGGGATGGGACAACGGAAGAACCGAGTCATTTGCCTACACTGAAATTGATTTGACCTTCGCCGGGGGCGTAGGGGTGAACGGCGTGAAATGGCATCGCAAGCAAGACCGTGCCGGCATTGCCTTCGTCACGAACGGGATCAAGAAAGATCACCAGGTATACCTGGCCGACGGCGGGCTCGGTTTCCTGCTGGGCGATGGAGGGCTGAACTACGGGCGGGAGAACATCGTCGAATCGTATTACACGATACACTTTTGGCGCGGAATCTATCTTGCTCCCGGAGTGCAGCACATCAACAATCCCGGCTACAACCGCGACCGCGGGCCGGTGGTCGTGCCGAGCCTGCGGGCTCATGTGGAATTCTAGCGGCACATATGCGGTCAGCACTGTTTTTCGACGCCGCCACCGTCACCCTCGACCTGACTAAGAGGAAGCTTGAGGCAGGCTACACCAATTACCTGGCGCTCCTAAGTGCCGAGCAAGCTTATCAGCAGGCTCTGATTAACCTTGTGCAAGCTCAATCGAATCGGTATGCCGACACCGCCGCATTGTTTCAGGCTCTCGGCGGCGGATGGTGGAACCGTGCCGATGTTCCTAAGAGCTAACGATGAAAGCGTTGCGATTCCCAAATCTCAGCCGCCCGATGGGGTGTAGCTCTCAGCAGCGAAAAACCTGGTCAACGGCTGCGACTTCGAGCCTGGAGTATAGTGATCGGAGCAATGAACGCCTTTCAACGGTCCCTTTCCCTGCTGACTTTGTGGCTGGCGGCGAGTCTCGCTCATGCCGGTTCCTATCAATACTTTCGCATCGGAAACAAGAACGACATTCAGACCAGGCCCACTCCCGGCATTGCCATGATGGGGGGCGGCAGCGATCTGGACGAAGTGTTTCGCTGGCTTTGTCAAAAGGGTGACGGCGGTGATTTCCTGATCCTGCGTGCGAGCGGCGACGACGACTACAACTCCTACGTCAACGGATTGTGCAAGCTGAACTCGGTTGCAACGCTCATTCTTCCCGATCGTCAGGCCGCGCGGGATCCAGCAGTGGCGGAGATTATTCGCCAGGCGGAAGTGGTATTCATTGCTGGCGGCGATCAGGCCGACTACATCCGCGGCTGGAAAGGTACTCCGGTCCAGGAAGCGATCAATGCGAATATCGCCACCGGCAAGCCAATCGGCGGAACCAGCGCCGGCCTCGCCGTGCTGGGTGAATTTGTCTACGGCGATCTTGAAGACAAGCCCGACGACAACGCCCTCGCTTCCACCGATGTTTTGCGCAATCCTTACTTCGAGCGGGTAACGCTGATTCGAGGATTTCTAAAGATTCCACACCTGGAGAACCTGCTGACCGATTCGCACTTCACGAAGCGTGACCGCATGGGCCGCACTCTGGGTTTTCTCGCCCGCATCATGCAAGATGGATGGTCCAAAACTCCTCGTGAAGCTGCGATTGACGAGAAATCGGCGGTGTTGGTCGAGCCGGATGGAAAAGGAACCGTAGTGGGGAACGGGAAAGGCGCATACTTTCTCCGGCCCACGCGCCGGCCCGATGTTTGCAGGAATGGGCAGCCTCTCACATTCCGGGAAATCAGCGTCTATCGAGTTCCCGCGGGCGGACACTTTGATCTCGCGTCGTGGACCGGCGACGGCGGAATTGCCTACTCTCTCTCAGTGGAGAAGGGAAAAATCGAGAGCGCGCGAGCGGACAAGGCGGTTTATTGAAGCTGAAAGATTGTCGTGGCCTTGCAATCCTGCCGCCAAGAATCGCCAGACGGCGTTGACTTCCAACCTTGTCTCTGCCAAACTCTTGCCGCCTGAAGAATCAGGGTTGAGCACGCCATGTGCCAGCACCGCGATTGTCGCTTTCGACCCCAACCGCTCCTGCGGCGCCCCTTCCTCGTCGATGCGGGTAAGCTGGAAGCCGGCCTGTAGATTCCTTCCTGTGACTTGGCTCACCGATCGGATCCTGCGTTAAGATGCAAAATCGGAGTTAAAGGTAAGGAGTCCTTATGAAGGCTAGTCGTCTGATTACTCTCGTCATTCTTATGCTCGTGGCCCTTCAGCTGTCCCTGATGGCCCAAACCCAGGAGGGGCGCATCTCAGGCCGAGTCACCGACCAAACTGTCGCGGTTGTGGTTAAAGCGACCGTCACAATCCAGAACCTTGAAACCGGCGTGAAGCGAGTATTGCGGACGAACTCTGAAGGAGAATACGCCGCCCCGAATTTGAGTCCCGGACTCTACTCGGTTTCCGTTTCCGTGCCCACCTTCAAGACGGTCGAACGCAAGGGAATTCGCCTCGAAGTTGCGACTGACGTCCGGATCGACTTTGCCCTTCAGCCCGGTCAGGTTTCGGAAACTCTGGTAGTAACCGGCGAGCAGCCGCTGGTAGAAACCGTGAACGACACTTTGGGCGGCACCATCACGAATAAGGCCATCAATCAGCTGCCACTGCAGGGGAGAGACTTCCAGAACCTGCTGGAACTCCGGCCAGGGGTACAGCGCACCCCGGGCGGAGGCTTCCATTCTACGACCTCCAATGGCAACCGGACCGACGACAATAACTACACTGTCGATGGCACCGACGACAACGATGCCTATTACGGTGAGACCGTCCTCAACAACGCTGGAGTGGAGGGAACACCGGCCAGCCACTTGCCGCTAGACGCCATCCAGGAATTCAACAACCAGGAGAACCAGGGAGCGGAGTATGGATGGAAGCCCGGAGCCGTCGTCAACATCGGATTGAAAAGCGGCACCAACCAATTCCACGGAACCTCGTATTACTTTCACCGCAATAGCGCCTTCGATGCCCGGAATTACTTTGACCCAGCGCCGGACCCGGTGGCAGCGCTTCTGCTCCATCAATTCGGTGCTTCCGTGGGTGGTCCGATCATTCGGGATAAACTCTTCTTTTTCGGAACGTATGAAGGGGTTCGGGATCGGGTGGGGAACCCGTTCAACGTGAGCAGCCCCGTGACAGATTCTCTGGTCGGTAAGACTTTGCCTCCAGACACTTTGCCGGAAGATCTGAGCATTTACGATGCCGAGGCGCAAGCCGGGTGTCCGGATTCGCCCACGTGCAATCCTCTCAGTCTTCAGGTCGCAAAGTCCTATTTGCCGAACCCCGGATTCACCGCCTCGACAACAGATCCCACGTTGATCAACTTCGACTTCACCAACCACAATCGCGAGGATAATGCGCTCGTCAAGATCAATTACCACCCGAACGAACAAAACACCATCAGCGGAAGGTACGTGTATGCCAACAGCCTGCAGACGGAGGAAGACACCTCCGCACTGGGACCGCAATTCCTGTCGCAGGCCGGCACCAAAGTGGGCGTGATGGGCGTTAACTGGACCTATGCTCCCAATTCGCGTTGGGTAAACGAAGCCCGCTTTGGCTTTAACCGCGATTGGCAACAACTCTATACCAAGGATCACAACGTGGATCCGCTCACCGGCTATGGCATCAATACCGGGATTACCGATCCCACGCTTTTTGGTTTCCCGCAAATCAGCATCAACCCGTTTAGCTCTCTGGGAGGCAATCACAGTTGGCCTCTCTACACCTCGCCCGACACTACCTACCAGTTCATCGATAACGTGACGTACACGCGGGGGAACCATAACGTGCGGTTTGGAGCCGAATTCCGGCATGGCGGTTCCGACTATCTTCGTGCTTCCTACGGTAGAGGCCGGGTTCGTTTCAGCAGCCTGGAGGACTTCATCGCGGGCACCGTGCGGGGGGGCCCCATCACCCATTCGGCGGCGGCGACCTGCTGGTTGGCGATGCGCACCGCAATTTGTGGCTCAACGCGATTGGCGGGTTTGCGCAGGACGACTGGCGGATCAAACCGCGCCTTACCTTGAATCTGGGGGTGCGCTACGATCTTTCCTTCCCCATTCAAGAGCAACACGATCTGATGGCAAATTTCATTGCGACCGAAGGCATCGTTCAGGTGGGGCACGGAATTAACAATATCTATCCGATGGAAAAGAACGCTGTCTCACCTCGAATCGGGTTGGCGTGGGATATCTTCGGGACGGGCAAAACGGTGCTGCGGGCGGGCGGAGCCATTATCTTCGAACAGCCGAGCATTCGCGATTTCATCAACAGCGGAGGGGTCAACCTGAATCCCACCAGCCCCACCTCCGGAACCACGCCGGGCAATGGAACCATCAATACCTTTTCCCTGTCGCTGGATGCTTCGCAGATCAACTGGACGGCCAGTGCGCTGGCGGGAGCAACCCCGAGCGTGCCAATTTTCAACACCCAACTGGCAGGGAATTGCAGCCCAACCTTCCCTTGCTCGATCGCGGGCATCGCCCCCAATCTCAGAACGCCGTATGTTGCTTCGTGGAATTTTAACCTTCAGCAACAACTGACCAGAACCACCGTGTTGCAGATGGGCTACGTAGGGAATCACGGAATCAAACTCTACAGCAACCGGGACATCAACCAGGTGATTTATGCTCAGGACGACGGATCGGAGCAATTCGGGCGGCCATTCACTTATAGCTGCCCGGCTCCGATTGGCGGCGGAGCTGGGGGACCATGCTATCCGTATATAGGTTTTATGCAGTACATGGAGAATGGTTCCTCGTCGGAATACCATGGGCTGCAAGTTACATTGACTCAGAAGGCATGGAAGGGCCTTGACGTTCTGGCGGGCTACACCTGGGCGCATGTCGTGGACACCGCAACCAGTAATCTGGCGAGCGTACCCCAGAACAGTTTCGACTACGCGGCGGAACGAGGCAATGGCGACTATGACATTCGCCATCGCTTCACTCTTTCTTTAACTTACGATCTCCCGTCGTGGAAGGCTCCGCTCCAGATCGGACAGGGCTGGCAGGTGACAAGTATCCTGAATTTCCAAACTGGAATGCCGTATACCCTGTTCGACAGCAGCGACGACATTAGTTACACGGGGGAAGGGGAGGATCGCTGGAATTTTCATGGCAATGCTTCCGACATCCACTGGTCGCCGAACACACCGATTCCGTTCTTTGTGGACGGAACCACGAATCCCGCCTGCGTCGCCAATGCGGCGGACCAAGGGAACTTGGCGTACTACGGATGCTTCCAGCAGGGAAGTGCTGTGATTACTCCGCCGGCGGACGGGACTTTCGGCAACATGGGCCGCAACATCTTACGGGGCCCGGCCTTCCACAACTGGGACATGTCGGTCACCAAGCTCTGGAAATTGTCGGAGCGCGTTAACCTGCAAATGCGGGGAGAGTTCTTTAATATCCTGAACCACCCCAATTTTGCCGGCGTTACTACCGATCTCTCCGACGCGGTTTTCGGTACGAACGATGTGGGCATGGCAACCGCGACCCCGGACGTATATGCCTCCAACCCCGTCATCGGCTCTGGCGGCTCGCGGCATATTCAGTTAGGCGCGAAAATTATCTGGTAAGGACTTGAATGGCAGAAATTCGATAGTCGGAGGCTCAAGGCGCACGCTCATATATTCGTCGTGATCACTCCAGGCCAGAAAGTGACTGCCGGAGGAGGTTTTCTTGACTTCACTACATTCTTTTGTCGCGCGTGTCGCATTGATCGCAACGATCATGATCGGCGCCGCTCATCTCACTTTTGCGCAATCGGCTCAGACTCCGCCCGCCGAGACTTCCCGTCTGGCCGGCTACTCGTCGCAATCCTCCCAGACAGAGCGCGACTGGGAGAAGAAACTCCAGGCCGGCATCGTCCCCGAGAACTTGCGTCAGAACATGCAGCGTCTAACTGCGCGTCCACATCACGTGGGCTCTCCCTACGACAAGGAGGATGCGGACTGGATCCTCTCCCAGTTCAAAGAATGGGGATTTGACGCCCACATCGAAACCTTCCAGGTGCTTTTTCCGACGCCCAAAGAGCGCATCGTCGAAATGATCGAGCCCACCAAGTTCCGAGCCAAGCTGCAGGAGCCGGCCGTCCCTGGCGATCCGACCTCCGATCAAATCGGCGAGCAGTTGCCAACCTATAACGCGTATTCCATCGACGGAGACGTGACCGCCCCGCTGGTGTACGTGAACTACGGCAACCGCGAAGATTACGAGCAACTCGACCGCCTGGGGATTTCCGTCAAGGGCGCAATCGTAATCGCGCGCTACGGCGAAGGCTGGCGCGGCATCAAGCCCAAAGTTGCGGCCGAGCATCAGGCGATCGGCTGCATCATTTATTCCGATCCCAGGGACGATGGTTTCTTCAACGGCGACGACTATCCCAAGGGTGGGTGGCGGCCGCGCGAAGGCGTGCAGCGCGGCAGCGTCATGGACACGGACTATCCCGGCGATCCTCTAACCCCCGGAGTTGGCGCTACGGCCAACGCCAAGCGGCTCGAGATCAAAGACGCGAAAACCATCACCAAGATTCCCGTGCTGCCGATTTCCTGGGGCGATGCGCTGCCGCTGCTTTCCGCCTTGCAGGGGCCGGTTGCGCCCGAGGCATGGCGCGGCGCTCTGCCGATCACCTATCACGTGGGCCCCGGCCCCGCGAAAGTTCATCTGAAAGTGGCTTCGAACTGGGACTTGAAGCCGGTCAACGACGTGATTGCGACCATGCGCGGATCGGATGAGTCCGAGGAGTGGGTGATCCGCGGAAATCATTACGATGCCTGGGTCAATGGCGCCGACGACCCAATCTCAGGGATGGTCACGGTTCTAGAAGAAGCTCGCGTGCTCGGCGAGCTGCATAAACAAGGATGGAATCCGAAGCGGACGATCATCCTCTGCGCCTGGGACGGCGAAGAGCCCGGCCTCTTGGGCTCGACCGAGTGGGTCGAAACTCATCGCGACGAACTTCAGAAGCATGCCGTCGCTTACATCAATTCCGATAGCAATGGCAGGGGCTTCTTCTACGCCGGTGGTTCGCACGACTTACAACACCTTATTAACGATGTAACTCATGACATTCAAGATCCGGAGAAACACATCTCTGTCCAGCAGCGAGCGCGTCTGCAGCGCATTGCCGGGGCCCCGAATGCTGAGGAGCGGGCCGAGATCAGAAAAAGCAACGATGTGCGGATCAACGCGCTGGGAGACGGTTCGGACTACACAGCATTTATGGATTATGCCGGCATCTCCGCTCTCAACATCGGTTACGGCGGTGAGAACGACGCCGACTCCTATCACTCCATCTATGACGATTTCTACTGGTACACCAAGTTTGTGGATACCGACTTCTCATACGGGCGCGCGCTGGCACAGACTGGCGGGACCGCAGCCATGCGGCTGGCGGATGCCGATGTGATCCCCTACGAGTACAACGCCGAGGCGGAGACCATCGAACGGTATGTGAAAGACCTGGAAAAGCTGCTCAAAGACAAGCAGGACGAAATCACCGAGCGCAATCTGGAGCTGCAAGAAGGCGTGTTCACGGCAACGGCCGACCCGCGCAAAACCTCTGTCCCTCCTGCCGCGAAGCCGATTCCACCGTTCATGAACTTTGCGCCGCTGAAGAACGGAGCTGAGGCGATCAAGAAGAGCGCGGAGCGTTACCAGTCGGCGTTTGCCAAATGGCAGACTGGCGGAACCGATTTGCCGGCCCAGACCGCCGCAGCTCTGAACGCGCACCTAATGCAGATTCAGAGAACGTTTCTAACCGAGAAAGGCTTGCCGGAGCGCCCGTGGTTCAAGCATCAGGTCTATGCTCCCGGCGCCTACACCGGTTACGGGGCCAAACCGATTGCGGCGGTCCGTGAATACATGGATCAGGAAAAATGGAAGGAAGCGGAGGCCCAGGTTCCCATGGTTGGCCAAGCGCTGGAGAACGTCGCGGCAGCAATCGGCAAAGCCGCGGATGATCTGGAGAAGGCGCTGGAGTAGGGGCAGTAAAATCAGGATAGATCATGACAAAATTTGCCCGGTATTTCCTTTGGTTGCTGGGCTCGCTCGTGCTCCCTCCCGCGCCAGCCTATCGCCAAGAGATGAAGACGCCCAGAAGCTAATAGCTGGAGGCCAGTAGCTACCCACTTAGATCATTGCGCGGATGGAGTGCGGCGGGAGAGAACGGGCGGAAAAAATCGGGGAGAGCCCCCCTGCCAGACGCAGCGGGGCTTGGTCGTGCAAGCTATTGCGTCGGCGCCATGCTGCTTCCGACTTGCGAAAACACGTTGTTGGCGTTGCCGCCAATCAGCCGGACCGTGCCAATCACGATCACCAGAATTACCGCGAGCATCACCGCGTATTCGGCAACGTCTTGACCGCTCTCCTCAGCCCAAAGTTGACGGATGATTTTTATCATTAGTAAGCTCCCAACCGGCGACACGCCCGAGCTTTACTCATCCCTCGGTACAGTAGTTTGCCGCCGTGTAATTGTTAAAATATCGCAAAGGGAGCCCTCTACCCAATAGCACACGAGTGACCTTAAATGGCACTATCGTGCCATAACTCAGTGATTCCCCCTTGGATCCAGCCAACCTATTGATTACACAATCTCGATTACACAATCGTCTTCAGCGGAAGCCCCTGATTCACCGCAAACAGCGCCAGTTCCAGACGGGTGGAAACCCCCAGTTTGTCGAAGATATTGCTGAGGTGATGCTTCACCGTATCCTCGCTGATTTTGAAGTACTCGGCGATTTCCCGGTTGGCATAGCCCGCGACCACCGCGGAGACGATCTCCAGTTCCCGCGGCGTCAGCCCGAATTTCTTCTGTTTTGTTTCCTCGTTCGTACTCTGCATGAGGCCGCGCAGGTACTGCACCAGATTCGAGACGCTGTCCCGCCCCACCCAGTACTCGCCGGCCATCACCGCATGAATGCTCTTGAGCAACAATTGCGTGGCGGAATCCTTGAGCACCACGCCGCGCGCTCCCAACTGCAACGCCTCCACCATCTGCTTCTTTTCCACCGCCGCCGTCAGCAGAATGATGCGCACCACGCCGGCAGCGCCGCCGCTCGCGTTCAGGTCGCGCAGAGCATCCAGCCCAGTGTGGTGCGGCATGGCCAAATCGAGCAGAAGAATGTCGGGCTTGATCTCCGTCGCCAGTTTCACCGCCTCGTGGCCGTCGCACGCTTCGCCCACTACTTTCATATCGTGTTCCGATTCCAGCAGGCGCCGCAGCCCGTCGCGGAAAATGGGGTGATCGTCGGCAATCACAATGCGTATGGGATGAATGTGTTTATCTATCGTTGGCCTATCCATGATTGGCCTTCCTCGCCGGCGGAATCCGTACCTCCAGCCGTGCGCCATGCCCCGGAGTCGATTCTATCGCGAGTTCGCCCGCCAGCAGGCGCACTCTTTCCCGGATCACCGCTGGCCCCTTCCCTGTCGTCGCCAGTTCGGCATCCGACAGCCTCCCGGAAAAAGAAAATCCCTTCCCGTCGTCCTCGACCGTCAATTGCAGATTACCCGCCCGCTGCGCCAGCCGCACCAGCACATTGTGCGCTCCGCTGTGCTTGCGCACGTTCACCAGGCTCTCCTGCACAATGCGCGCCAGTTCCCGGCAGACTCTCGGCGCCAAATCCACCCGCCCCAGTTCGCTGACGAACTCCGCCGCAATTCCCGTCTCCCGCCGGAAGCGCTCCACCGTGTCGGAAATGAAACCCAGAAGCCGGTCGGCATCGACTTCGAACGACTTCATCGCCTGCATCAATTCGCGCAACTTCAGAACTTCTTCGCGCAACAGTTCCTGGATCCGTCCCAGCTCCGCGTTCACCACCGGCGCCTGCGTTCCCGACTGACGCCGCAGCACGTCCAACTGCATTTCCACTGCGATCAGCGATTGAATCGCTCCATCGTGAAGTTCGCGCGCGAACCGCGCTCGCTCCAGCGCCCCCGCCCGCTCCCGCAGCCGCCGCATCAAGTACACGTTATAGATCGCCGGACCCACCTGCTGCGCAAATTCCTGCAGAAACCGCAATTCCTCGTCCGGCGCCCCCATCATCTGCGGATCGAACAGGAACACCCGGCCCGACCACTCGGTACCGAACGCCAACCCCACCGAAACCACCGCGTCAAATCTTTCTACGCGCGCCAGCTCATCCACAAATTCCGCGCCTACATCGCGCAACCGCCGGCCGTCGGGATCGAGCAGCACCGTGCGAAAACCCCTGGCGCTGCGCGACGCGTAAATCGCGTCCGCCGGCGAGTCGAACAGATACACCTTCTTGCTTTCCGGCAAAGCCTCGCGCCAGCGCAGCGTTCCGATGCCCTCGGCGCCACGCTTCACCTCGGCCAGAAATACCCGGTAACTATGCGTTTCCTGCGACGCGCTCAGCACCCGCGACGCGCCGTAAATGCTGGTCACCTCCCCAAGAATCTGCTGCATGGTCCCGGTCAGTCCCGTTTCCACCCGCGTCGAACTGAGAACGCGCGTGATCACGGCGCGCTCCGCCCGCACTTTCTTCTGGTTCTCCGACATGTAGCCCAGCAAAAATCCGAGCACAATCAGATACACCGAACTCATGAACAACTGTTGCGGATCCAGTTCCCGCACGCTCATACCCAGCCGGGGCAGATGCACCATCCGCAGCCACTGATCCCCCGCCGGTTCCAGCCCAGCTCGCACCGCGAACGCTTCGGCCCACAGCAGTGCCACCGCCGTACCCGCCGTGCCCACCGTCTCCCACAGCCCCCAGCGATACGCCGCCGCCGCCATCACGAACACGAAGAATAGAAAAAATGGCCCGCGCTGCGCCGTCGCGAACAGGGAAATCAACACCGGCCAAAGGATGTCCACCGCGTGCACCACCAGACGAAAGGCCTTTGTCGATTGCGGCCGGAAGCGCACCAGCAGCATCACGACCACCGCATGCACGAGGTACACCGTCAGCAGCCAGTATAGCCAGCGCGAATACGCAAACCCGCGCACCGGCTCCATCCAAAGAACAAACTCCGCCACAATCGTCAGCGCCACTCGCGCCGTCGCCAGCCAGCGCTCCGTGCGCCGGATTTCGCCCGCACTGAGCGGCGCCCGGAAGCGCCATCGATCGCGGTATGGAGGGGTTATCCAGGACACAAGGGGGTCTCTTCGCTAAGGCGCTTGATTCTAAAGTGGAGCCCCTAATTCTAAAGGCAATCTCCGCTAAACTCCATAAGCTTCTCATTTCCGCTTGAGCGAAGCCCACGCAGGGACAGCGGTCCCGGCTGTCCAGGCGTTTGCTTCGATCAAGATGGCAGACCCAAACTCATGCCGCGAGTTTACGGGACGCGACCCTGGCAACCTTCCAGTGGTTACTGAAGTAACCCCCTCAGCCCCACTTCACCCTCTAGAATGGAATTCGGAAAACTTTGCCTTGACCGCACTTACCAAACTCTGGGTCTCTCTGTTGGTCACGCTGGTTCTCGCCCAGATGGCGGCGTCTCTGCTCATGCCCAGAGGTGCTGCCCTGATCATTGCCAGCGACCTCATCCAGGGCGCTCTCCTGCTCGTTGCCACCGCCGCCTTCCTGCACAACACCTGGCCCTCGCGCTGCCCCACTCCCCACATCCGGCTGTTTTGGATCCTCATGAGCGCGGGCATGCTCTTCTGGCTTACTTACCAGGGAATGTGGAATTACTTTGAAGTCTTCAAGCGTCAGGACGTGCCCAACCCCTTCCTGGGCGACATCGTAATGTTCCTGCATCTGGTGCCCATGATCGCCGCTCTCGCCGTGCTTCCTCATCTCCGCGAAGATGAGCGCGACGAACGCATCCGTATGCTCGACTTTGCCCTCCTGCTCATCTGGTGGGTGTTCGTTTATGTATACACCGTCATCCCATGGCAAACCGTGCAGGTCGATGAAGCGGTTTACAGCGCCAATCTCAACCTCGCGTATCTGACCGAAAAACTCGGGCTCCTGCTGTCGCTTGCCATCCTCGCCTACACCGCTCACGGCGGCTGGCGGCAGCTTTACGGACAGTTGCTCGGCGCCAGCGCACTCTACGCCTCCAGTTCCTATGTCGCCAACTGGGCCCTCGGTCACAAGCTCTATTACAGCGGCAGCATCTATGACATCCCGCTGAGCCTTTCCATGGCATGGATGGGCGCGGCCCCCTTGCTCGCTCTGCGCCTCGACCTGTCCGACTCCAAGCCGTCGCGGCCTGTGCTCGGCGTCTGGATCACACGCCTGAGCATGCTCGCTCTGTTCAGCCTCCTCTGGGCCGCCGTGCACGCCGAACTGGATCCGGCGCTTCCGCCTTCGGTCAAGGCCTTCCGCATTACCGTGAGTCTGTTGACCGTTGCACTGATGGGCATCGTGGTTTTCTGGCGGCAACGCCTGCTCCGCGCCGAGCTTTCGCTGTTTCTCGAAAGGTCCCGGCGCTCTTTCGACGACCTCAAGGAATTGCAGGGAAAGCTCATTCAGTCAGAGAAACTGGCCTCGCTCGGCCAGTTGGTGGGCGGAGCCACCCACGAGATCAACAACCCGCTCACCGCCATGCTGGGATACTCCGACCTGCTCAGCGCGTCCGACCTGCCGCTCGCGGAACGGCTCCAGGCCGCGCAGATCGGCGAGCAGGTACGCCGCACCACAACGCTGGTGGCGAGCCTGCTCACTTTTGCCCGCCAGGCTCCGGCCCGGCTTGCCGCCGTCGACATCAACTCCGTGCTGCAAACCGCCGCGCGCCTGCTGGCTCCCCAACTGGAGGCCGAAACCATCTCGATCCGCCTCGAACTCGCTTCTCCGCTTCCGCTCGTGCTCGCCGACTCCAACCAGATTCTGCACGTCTGCATGCACCTTGCCGGACAGATCGGCGCCGGTCTCAATCGCGAAACCCACTCCACGCTGTTGGTTTGTACGCACCGCCAGGGCAACTTGGTCCTGGTTGACTTCTCGTCTTGCGATCCTTCTGCTCATTCTTCTTCGCAGCCGCTCGCATACTCGTCGCCGCTCGACTCCGAAGGCGCGAACAAGCCTTCTACCCTTTCGCTGAGCGCCTGCTGCCGCATCGTCGAAGAGCATGGCGGCCGACTCTTGCAGCCTTCGACTCCCGGCAACCCCGCTTTCCGGATGGAACTGCGGGTCGCAACCGACGCTGCCAGCCGCGCCTCGCTCGTCGCGTCCAACCGGGCCGCAGCCCGCAGCAGTTCGTAGGTCTATCTGTAGAGACGGGGCTAGCCCCGTCTCACTCTGCGGCGGGAGACGCGGCGAGCCGCGTCTCTACGGGGAAGCGGGCGACACTTCCACCGTTCGCTTCAACTGCCCACACGCCGCAAAAATGTCGCGCCCGCGCGGACGCCGCACAAAGGCCAGGATTCCCGCGTCCACCAATATTTGCCGGAACGCCGCCACCCGATCCTGTTCCGGCGTCCGATAGGGCAACTCCATCCCCGGATTCAGCGCGATCAAATTGATTCTCGCCCGCATCCCCCGCACCAACTCCACCAACTCGCGCGCCTGCTCCGGACCGTCATTCACGCCCTCGATCAGCACATACTCAAACGTCATCCGCTCCCGCGTCCGCAGCGGAAATTCCCGCGCCGCCTTCATCAGCTCCGCCAGGTTCCATTTCCGGTTCAGCGGCATTACTGCGCTGCGCAACGCGTCATTCGACCCATTCAACGAAATCGCCAGCTTCGGACGGACCGCCTCCTGCCCGAAATCATGAATCCGCGGCACGATCCCCGCGGTCGACACTGTCATCCGCGACTCCGGAATCCCCACGCCCTCCACCAGCAGCCGCACCGATTTCATGAAGTTGTCATAGTTCAGAAAAGGTTCGCCCATGCCCATGAACACAATGTTGACGCGCTGCAGCGGCGGCTCAACTCCCTGCTCCCGAAGCACCGCCGCGATCTGCCCGACGATTTCTCCCGCCTCCAGATTCCTCTTGACCCCGAGCAACGCCGTGAAACAGAACTTGCAATTCACCGCGCATCCCACCTGGCTCGATACGCAAATCGTGGCCCGGCGCCATCCCTCTTCAGAAAATATAGGATTGTCATCCTGACCCTGAGCGAGTCGAAGGGGAAGGACCTGCTTTTCGCCGGCAGCAATTGTGCCCTCAGCTCGCGTCCCTTCCAAACTGAGCCGTCGCTCGTCGTCTGTCTCGCCGCCATCTCCCTCCGGCATCCAAACCGTCTCCACCGTCTCGCTGTCGGCCAACTCCACCAGATACCGCACCGTGCCGTCGCTCGAAACAAACTTGCGCGCGATCCCCGGAAACCCCACTCCCCAACCTTGCTCCGCCAACCGAGCGCGATATTCGAGTGGCAGCGTCGAAACCTGATCCAGCCGCTCAATCTTTTGCCGATATATCGCATCGAATAATTGCTGGCCCCGGTAGGCAGGCTGCCCCGACCCAATCGCAAGATTCGTGAGTTCCTGCAAGCTAAGTCCTAAAAGCGAATTGGATGGATGACCTTCCATGGGGCCAGTGGAGCGACGGGCGTCCCTTCGGCAAGCTCAGGGCAGGCTCTCGCCCGTCTCTCCATAATACTGAAATTATGATGCCAAGAATCGCCCGTAAGTTAAACAAAAACAAGGCCGAACTTCAGCCGCCATCGCCGCGTCTCGGAATGTGGGACAATAGTACCGGTAACCCGCCCCGGAATTCATACTTGGATCCGAACTTCATATTAGGAAATTCATGGTAAGGGAATGATGGTAAAAGAGATTCGCAGCATTCGTCGTGAGATCCTGCCGAATGGCCTAACCGTCATCACCGAGCAGATGCCCCACATCCGCTCGGTCGCGATCGGCATCTGGCTCAAGTCCGGCTCCCGCGACGAAGATTCCGAGTGGAATGGCATCTCCCACTTCATCGAGCACATGGTATTCAAGGGCACGGAGACGCGCTCGGCCGAAGACATAGCCCGCCAGGTCGATTCGATCGGCGGTAATATGGATGCCTTCACGGCGAAGGAATGTATCTGCTTCAACATCAAAGTGCTCGATGAGCATCTGCCGCTCGCCATGGACGTCCTCACCGATCTCGTTCTTCATCCCGTGTTCCATGCCGGCGATATCGCGAAGGAGCGCGGCGTCATCCTCGAAGAAATCAAAATGGATCAGGACAATCCCGACTACCTCGTCCACGAAATCTTCACCCAGAGTTTCTGGAAGAACCACTCTCTAGGCTTGCCCATTCTGGGTACGCGCGACACCGTCAAGAAGTTCGAACGCCCGGTCGTCTCCCGCTTCTATGAACACCACTTCGCTCCCAGCAATCTCATCGTGAGCGCAGCCGGGAACCTCGACCACAAACACTTCGTCGAACTCGTAGCCAAACATTTCGAACACGTAAAACCGGCGGAAAACGGATTGCACTCGCCCCAGCCCAAGACTTTTTTCCGCATCAACCTGCGCAACAAGAAGGCGCTCGAGCAGGTGCAGATTTGCATCGGCGTCCCCTCGCATCCCATGGCACACGAACGCCGCTACGCTTCCTACATCCTGAATACGCTGCTCGGAGGCGGCATGAGCTCGCGCCTTTTCCAGAACATCCGCGAGCGCCAGGGGCTCGCCTACTCCATCTACAGCGACCTCAACCCCTACCGCGACACCGGCTCTATGTGCGTGTACGCGGGCACCTCGCGCGCGTCGGCCATCAAAGTTGTCGAGTGCGTCGTCGCGGAATTCCGCAACCTGAAAACCATCCCCGTCCCCGAAGAAGAACTGCGCCGCTCCAAGGACCAGCTTAAGGGCAGCCTCATGCTCTCGCTCGAATCCTCGACCGCGCGCATGTCGAACCTGGCCCGCCAGGATATGTACTACGACCGCTTCTACGGACTCGACGAACTCATCGAGCGCATCGAAGCCGTCACCATCGACGACCTTCGGCAAACCGCCGAAGAATTCTTCCGCACCGAGCAGATCGCGGTAACGATTCTAGGCAACCTGGCCGGCTTGAAACTGACCCGCGACCAGCTCACTTGCTAAGCCTAAGTGTGGCCGGCACCGCCTATCTGCTATGGCGCCAGCGCAATCTCGGTCGCCGGAAAACGCCCGCAGCCTTCACCAGCGCAGCCCAATCGTGACTGGCATAACGATGGTCTGGCCGTCGCTCTGATAAGCGCGATGGTAGCGCCATTCCATGTAGAACTTGGCACGGGAAGATCCCAGACGATAAGTGAGTCCGCCGCCGTAGTTGAAGCCGCCCGCAACCTTGGAATTCGATGACATCGTTTGCGGGGTGATAATGTTGCCCGAGACACCGCGCTCAATATCCCACCATCTCCACGCGGGCTCGTATTGTGTGCCGACTTGGAGGGACCGGCTGGGGATCGAAACGCTGCGATCGTAGAAACCTATGCCGAAGATTCCGTATGCCCCCAATTTGCCAAGATGCCGGGGCACATTGACGATTCCGTCCAGGCTTATCGACTGCATTCGTCCGCTTTGGCCCATCAGGAACTGCTCCTGCTTCACGCTGGATCTGAAGTTGAGGTCGTAGTACATGTATTCGGCATCCGCGCCGAACATGCGGGTGAAGTTCATGCCGCCTCCAACCACCCCACTAAAAGAGTTCCCAACAAAGCTGGCAACATCGTCGCGGCCGATGCCAGGTCCGAGGCCGGCGTTATAGGTAAAACGATTGAAATTCGATTGCGCCGAAGCCGATGCGATGAGTCCGCAGAGTGCAAATAACAACCGTATCCGATTGCTCAATCTCGATCTCCTGTTTTGTAGAACCATCATTGTAGAACGACGGGCTTGCCGCCGCGCTCATAAGCGCCATAATTCATCGCAGGTTCTGCTACGATCGCCGTCTTTCGCTTAGATGCGCGCACTGAAAAGGAAAGCTCGCCTCTTCCCCGGCAGCCGGTTGTGTCCGGCGATCCGCCGGGGCGCGCGGCGGACCCTCCCGTAACACGCCGGCCAGGCTCATGGAGGAGCCAAACCGCTTGCCGTGTCCGTCCCAATCTTGTCCGAAGCCGGTTGGGAAGTCATCCGCCTGGCCGACCGCCGAACGGAGCCTGCCCATGTGACCGAGTCCACGGAAACGCTGTTGTCCACGAACGGCTCAAATTCTTGCCCCGCCGAATGCCGTCCCGTACTGTAAGCGATGTCGGGGAAAGCGATGGACTTGCTCTCCAGCAGATTGTACAAGGACACGGGCGCAGGTGGCGCCGTAGCGCTCGGAGCCTGATCGGCAGGAGTTTGGCCGGCAGATGAAGCGCCAGTATGCGTCTGAGCCTGCGGCTTCGACATTTCCTGGGCGACTGACTGACGGGCAGCATTCCAAAGATTCTGATCCCTTGGCCGATTGGCATCGATAGAGATTACCCAATCCGCGAGCCCGGCGGCAAACGCTCAAAAGCAGGTTTCAAGGTCTCAGAGTTTCAAGGTTTCAAGGTTTCGCCAATGCCGAATGCCGGCTCAGACCTTAGCAACCTCGAACCTCTGAAACTTTGAAACCTGCCTCACGCAACTTCTCCGGACCGGGCCGCCAGGCACTCCAGCAGCTCGCGGACGGTCAGGCCCGATTCCAGCAGCAGAATCATCTGGTCCGCTGTGACTCCTACTTCTGCGCCCAACGCAACAATCTTCGCGACTGCACGCTGCAGCGCTTCTTTCTGCGCCGGGGTAAGCGGCTCGGTCAGATCACCCTTTAAGGCTGCGGTCAGATCCCGTTCTGTGGCCATTCAAAGACTCCACATGTTTGCAAACGCTGGCTTGGATTTCCTCCGGGCACATCGTTCCCGGAACCGAAATCCGGCCGAAATCGACTTGTAGCACCGGCTTGTCGCTATGATCCGACAATCCAGCCGGTCCGCGCTGTGATGCCGCTTACTTGTATTTGTGATGGAATGGACGGGCCGGCTCCTCGATGGACGGAGCCCAGTCGACGCGTTCTCCGGCTCGATCGCGAGAGGCCAGAGACGCGGCGAGCCGCGTCTCTACTCAGCGCTAGGGTTTGCTCATCAATTCGAGAATCGCCGCCATTTCGACTGCGATTCCGGTCTTGAGGCTCGGTTCGCGATCGGGCGCGAAGTAAGGCGAATGCGGGCCGGGAAGCGCCTCTCCGGTTTTCATTGCCGCCGCGTATTTCTCCGGGTTGACCGCGCCCAATTCGAGCATGACGCTCGGAACTCCCCCGTAGCGATATTCGGCAAAATCATCGCTGGCCATGATCGGGCGTCCGAGCACAACGTTCGAATCGCCCATGACCTGCTTCAGCCGCTCCGCGAGACGGTTGGTGGTTGGAGGATCGTTGTAAACGGCGCCGACGCCCTCCATGATCTGGACGAGCGGCTTTTTCGGCGCGCCCGCTGCGGCGGCTTCCGCCACCGCGATCCGCTCGATGGCTGCCAGCAGGTGTTTGCGAACCTCATCCTTGTAGGAGCGTACGGTCAACTGCATCAGGACTTCGTCGGGAATGATGTTGTTCTTGGTACCGCCGTGGATCGCACCCACGGTAATGACGGCTGGATCCTGCGGATCGATCTCGCGCGATACGATAGTCTGCCAGCTCACGATGGTTCGCGCGGCGATCACAATCGGATCGACCGTCTCCTGCGGCGCTGCGCCGTGTCCGCCGACACCGTACACAGTGACGTTCACGGAATCGGCATTCGACGCGCTGAAGCCGGGCGTGTAGCCGACTTTCCCGGCGGGAAGTCCGTTGCTGTCGTGCACGGCGAAAGCGAAGTCGGGCTTGGGGAAGCGGGTGAACAGGCCATCTTTGATCATGGCCTTGGCGCCGCCGGTGCGCTCCTCGGCGGGCTGGCCGACATAGATAAAGGTTCCGCGCCAGCGGTCTTTACTCTTCACCAGCAGCGCCGCGGTTCCGATGCCGATCGCCATGTGCAGATCGTGGCCGCAGGCATGCATCACCGGCACTTCGACGCCGCGGTCATCGTGCGTGGTGACGTGGCTGGCGTAAGGGAGACCCGTTTTCTCCGGGACCGGCAAGGCATCGAGTTCGGCGCGCAGCATGACCACGGGGCCCGAGCCGTTCTTGAAAACGCCGACCACACCGGTGCCGCCGACTCCGGTAGTAACGTCGTATCCAAGCTTGCGAAGCTGGTCGGCGATCTTGGCTGCGGTCTTCTCTTCATGATAGGAGAGTTCGGGATTGCGGTGCAGGTCGAGATAGAGCGCTTCGACCTGGGGATAGATGGCATCGATCTCGGTGGATGCGACGCGCCAGGGCTCGGCGGCCCACGACGCAACGGAGAGCAGGAGCAAGAAAAGCAGGAGACGTTTCATAATGTTCACGTGTAAGTTTTCCCGTGAAACGGCATTAGACCACAAACCACGGGAGGAACGCAGCCAGGCGGGAACGCCGGGCGCTCCATTCGTCAGAATTTGTCCATAAAGGAGTATTTTCGCCGCAGCAATTCGAAATGTAGCTCGGTTCTCAATATGCCTTCGCGGGCAGACATGAGATGCTCAACTTAGTTCAGAGCGCACTTTAGCATCATGAAGGTTCAGGAGAACATCCCGCTGGCGCCACTGACCACCTTGCAGGTGGGCGGCGCGGCACGCTACTTTGTCGAACTGAGGCGCGAGGACGACGTTCGTGAGGCCGCGCAGTTCGCGAAGGCCCGCGGCCTGCCGCTATTTGTGCTGGGCGGGGGAAGCAATCTGGTGGTCGCCGATTCCGGCTGGCCGGGACTGGCGTTGAAAATCGCGATCGGCGGCATCGCTACTCCAACTACAAACGACGCCAGCGGCAACGCCGTGCTCTTCAGCGTGGGCGCGGGCGTCCACTGGGATGATTTCGTCGCGCAGGCGGTCGCGCAGAATTGCGCGGGAGTCGAGTGCCTCAGCGGCATTCCGGGCAGCGTCGGCGGCACGCCCGTGCAAAACGTTGGCGCCTATGGGCAGGAGGTCGCCGATACCATCGAATCGGTGCGCGCGCTCGATTTGAAAGAAGGCCGCATTGTGGTTTTGCCCAAGCCGGCGTGCGGATTCCGCTATCGCTCGAGCATCTTTAACGGCGGGGAACGTGGGCGGTACATTATCTTGCGGGTGAATTACCGGTTGAAGCGCGGTGGCGCTCCGAGTTTGAAGTACGCCGATTTGCAAAAGCGCTTTGCCGAACGCCCTGCGGGACGCTCTGCCGAAAAAAAGATGCCGCCGTCGCTCGCCGAAGTTCGCGAGGCGGTGCGCGAAATACGGCGAAGCAAGGGCATGCTGATTGTTCCCGGCGACGACGATTGCCGGAGCGCCGGATCGTTCTTCAAGAATCCCGTGCTCAGCGAGGCGCAGTTCAAAGACTTGGCCGCGCGCGCCGTATCGAAAGGACTCGAGATTCCCAGCTATCCCGCGGCCCGCTCGCAAGATAAAGATGCGCAACGCAAAGTTTCGGCAGCCTGGCTCGTGGAACACGCGGGGTTCTCCAAGGGATACGCGATGGGAGCAGCCGGCATCTCGCGCAAGCACGCGCTGGCACTGATCAATCGCGGAGACGCGCACGCGAGCGATATTGTCGCGCTGAAAGATGAAATCCAGCGCGGCGTGCAGGAATCGTGGGGGATTCTGCTCGAACCGGAACCGGTGTTCGTAGGATTTTGAGGTCGATCGCCCTCTTCAGAAGGCAGGCTCATTCGGAAGAAATGCCACGTTCCATCCTGATCGCACTCGAGAGCAGGATGATCCCCGACAGCAGGATCAGTGGAGCGCTGTACACTCCCGGCATGAAGCGCCACATGTAAATCGAAGACAGAATATGGCCCAGTGCATTACCAATTCCCGCCAGAATTGCCACCGGAATCGCCAGCCATCTCAGCCATTTGAGCCCGCGGAATGCCAGCGGAGCAAGCACCAGCCACAGCGCGAGACCGCACAACAGACTGCCGACCCACTGCCGGAAGGTAAAGACAGGCACCGGCAGAAACGGCAGAAACCGCCGAATGGCGAGCGCGTTCGGGTTATAAAACGAGAGGAAGTCGTGGCCGGCTTCGTCGAGAACGTGAAGCGCGAGCGTGTAGCCGAAAGTTAACCAGTAGACTCCGAAGCGCTGGTTGCGGTCGCCGAGGTACATGGACCCTCCGAGAAGAAAAGCGAGCAGCGCAGTTTTTATATCACCCGCGCCCGCGTCCTGCCAGTGTTTACGAATGCGCGCGATCCGCCCCGCAGCCAGCGTCGCCCGAAGTGCGGATAGAAAAAAGGGCGGCGCATCCCGGAGCGACGGGTCCCCCATGCCGGCCCAGAGGTGTCCGCTACCGCAGGATCCGCCCCGTTGATTCATCGGCCAGTTGGCGCGCCCGCTTGAAAATCTTCCGGAACATCTCTTTGGTCAGCTTGCCCGTCTGGGTGTTCTGGTTGGAGGGGTGGTAGGAGGCTAAGAGGGCGCGTCCATCCGGCAGGACGTACTTGGCGCCGTGGCGAAATTCATATTCCCGCTTGCCCGCGATCAGCTTTCTTCGCATCAGGTAGTTGAGATAGGCTTCGAATCCGATTCTTCCCAGGGCAACGATGACGCGCAGATCTTTGAGTCCTTCGAGTTCGCGTTCCAGAAATGGGGCGCAGTTGGCCAACTCCTCGGGCAGAGGCTTGTTGCCGGGCGGCGCGCAGCGGGCGGCGGCGGTTATGTAAAGATCGTGCAGAACAAGCCCGTCATTCCGGTCGGTCGCCGTCGGCTGACTAGCGAATCCGGCTTCGTGCAGCACCGGATACATGAAGTTGCCGGAAGCGTCTCCGGTGAAAGGACGGCCGGTGCGATTGGAACCGTGGGCGCCGGGAGCGAGTCCGAGCACGAGGACGCGCGCATGAGGATCGCCAAAGCCGGGAACGGGCTTCCCCCAGTACTCGCAGTCGCGGTAGGCGCGGCGCTTCTCGCGGGCAATCTGCTCGCGATACACGACGAGGCGCGGACAGCGCCTACAGGCAACAACTTCGGCGTTCAGAACCTTGAGCCAGTTGGGCGTGGGCATTTTTGATTTGCGATTTGTAATTGGTAATTTAAACCCCAACCGGTTTCAAATTACCAATTACAAATTACCAAATTACAAATTCTCCTGCGCCGCAGGAACATCATCTTGACTAGTTCCATGACTATGGTTAAAGTTATAGTCAGATAAGCAACTGTCGGCGACTTGGAGGGAACCATTATGAACGAAATTTCCATCTCGGAATTTAAGGCCAAGTGCCTCGGCTTGATTGAAGAGATCCACAAGACACGGCAGCCCTTGCGCATCACGCGTCACGGAAAACCAGTGGCCGAAGTGATTGCAGCCGGCCCGGACCGCACCCGCAAGTTTGTCGGCGCCGGCTTGGGAACGGGAAAGATCGTTGGAGACATCGTATCGCCGGCCATCGATTTTGGCGAGATGGAGGTTTACCGCCGGTGAATCTCCTTCTCGACACCCATATCTGGCTGTGGAGCCAATTGGAACCGAAGAAACTGGGACGGCGGGTTACTGCCGAGCTCTCGAATACTGGCAATGAACTATGGATATCGCCCGTGAGTATTTGGGAGGCCCTTACCCTGATGCAGCAAGGCCGCGTGCGTGTCGAGAATCCCTATGGCTGGGCCAGGCGATACAGCGAACAACTGCGGGAAGCGCCGCTGACCAGCGAGATTGTTATGGCCGGATTGTCCCTTTCCCTTCCCCGCTCCGATCCGGCTGACCGCTTCCTGGCGGCAACGGCCAAGGTGCTGGGTGTAACGTTAGTCACCGCCGATCGCAATCTGTTGGATTTCACCGGGATCGCCACTCTTCCCAACCGTTACCCTGCTCGTTAAGCCATCCGCTTCTTGCGTTTGACGTTGCTCTTCAAGAGTCTTTACACTCAAGGGAGCAGTACAAGGCGTTGCAGCGCGGAGTCACCCCCTCCCGACTCTGTTGCCGCAGCCGCTTCGGAAAGGCGATTGTGATCCCTGCTGAAACCAAGGAAGGCGCGACCCAAGAGAGCGCGACCAAACGCGAGATCGAGGTTGAGATTCCGGTCGAGGATGTCAACCGGCAGACCGACTCGCTGATCCAGAAATATCAAAAGGTGGCGCGCATTCCCGGCTTCCGCAGCGGCCATGTCCCGGCGTCCATCATTCGCCAGCGCTTTTCGGAACAGATCAAGACCGACATGGTCGAGGCGCTGATCCCGCGCTACTTCCGGCAGGAAACCGAGAAGCTGGGCATGCATCCGGTATCGCAGCCCCGGGTGACCGACTTGCACCTGCGCGCGGGCGAGCCGTTGCGCTTCAAAGCCGCCTTTGAGGTGCTCCCGGAAATCAAGCTGGAAGGCTACAAAGAGCTGCGCGCCGAGAAACCGGAGATCGCGGTTTCCGAGGCCGATGTGGCGCAGGCGCTCGCCGATCTGCGCGAGCGTCATGCCAGTTTCAATCCGGTGGAGGGCCGCGCCCTCGCCGACGGCGATTTCGCCCAGGTCTCGCTCGATGGCAATCCCAAGTCCGGCGAAGGCAAGATCGGCGAAAGAACGATCAGCGAAAAAACGACCGGTGAAGGAAAGACCCACGAAGGCCAGCCCGTCCACATGGATGAAGTGCTGGTCGAAATCGCGGGCCAGAACACCATGCCGGAATTCACCGAGCACCTGCGCGGAACCGTTGCCGGGGATGAGCGGACGTTCGACGTGAACTATCCGGAAGACACGCAGGACAAGCGCCTGGCGGGGAAGACGTTCAGTTACGCGGTGAAGGTGCAGGCGATCAAACAGAAGAGCGTGCCGGAATTGAACGACGAGTTCGCCAGGCAACTGGGCGAATTCCAGACGGTGGACGACTTGCGGAAGGCCATTCGCGAGCAAATCGAATCCGACCGTAAGCGCCAGGCCGAACGCGATGCCAAGGAAAAGCTGGTGGGAGAACTGATTCAGCGGAACGATTTTGAGGTCCCCGATTCGCTGATCGAACAACAGATCGACATCCGGCTGGAGCGCGGACTGCGCGCGCTGGCGGCGCAGGGCCTGACCGCCGAGCAAGTGAAGAAAATGGATTTGACGCGTCTGCGCGCGGGTCAGCGCGAGCAGGCGATTCACGACGTAAAAGCTGCGTTGCTGCTCGAAAGAGTGGCGGAGGAAGAGAATATCCAGGTCGGCGACGACGAGTTGAACCACGAACTCGAAGCGCTGGCCAGACAATCGAAACAAACGTCCGAAGCAGTGCGCGCTCGATTGACACGGGATGGGGGCCTCGATAGGATGAAAACAAGAATCCGCAACGAGAAGACCCTCGATTTTCTGTATCGCCAGTCCGCATAATTGGTAATAATGACGCGGACAATTTCGATCCCCTGAACGCCGAGACCGACTTCAGGGCGGAGTGTGGAAAGGGTGAATGATGCTGGTACCGATGGTGATCGAGCAAACTGGACGTGGCGAACGGGCGTATGACATTTATTCCCGTCTGCTCCGCGACAACATCGTCTTTATTGGCACGCCGATTGACGACAATATCGCCAACGTGGTGATTGCCCAGATGCTGTTCCTGGCGCAGGAAGACCCGGAAAAAGACATCCAGCTCTACATCAACTCGCCCGGTGGGTCGATTACGGCGGGCATGGCGATCTACGACACGATGCAGTACGTAAAAAACGACGTGACCACGATCTGCATCGGTCAGGCCGCATCAATGGCGGCGCTCCTGCTTTCGGCGGGCGAAGTCAAAAAGCGGCTGGCGCTGCCCAATTCGCGCATCCTGATCCACCAGCCCTCCATGGGCGGGCTTTCCGGACAGGCGACCGACATTGACATTCATGCCCGCGAGATTCTGCGCATGCGCGAGATTACTAATCAGTTACTGGCCAAGCACACCGGCCAGAAGCTGGATAAAGTGGAGAAGGACGTGGAGCGCGACTTCATCATGAATTCGCAGCAGGCTAAGGAATATGGAATCATTGACGATATTATCTATAAGACGAGAGAGAAAGTATGATCGGCAGTTCGTTAGGATCGTCTAATCGAGGATCGTCAAATCGAGGATCGTCAAATCGAGGATCGTCTAATCGAAGATCGTCCCGGTAGACGGCGGTGCGAGTAGACGGTCGTCCAGTCGACGATCAGGGCCAGCAAGTCTCGGCGTTAGCGGAGACGGCCGCGAGCTCAAGAGTAGAGCCTGGAGCAGCAAGCCAGCCGCGGCTAGGCCGCCAGAAAGGGAGTAGGGCCGAGTGAAAACCAGATCGGGATCGGATGAGATGTTGCGCTGCTCGTTCTGCCACAAGTCGCAGGACGCGGTCGCGAAACTGATCTCATCGCCGAGCGACTATCCCCGGGCATACATCTGCGACGAGTGCGTGGCCGTCTGCAACTCGATCCTCGAAGACGACCGCTCCGCGACTCCTGCGGCTGCGGTCCCGAATCAACTGCCGAAGCCGCTCGAAGTAAAAACGTTCCTCGATGAGTACGTCATCGGACAGGAGCAGACCAAGAAGAAGCTGGCCGTCGCCGTCTACAACCACTACAAGCGCATCTACATGAACCGCCAGCGCACCGGCGATGGCGTGGAACTGACCAAGTCGAACATCCTGCTGATCGGGCCGACCGGAACCGGCAAGACGCTGCTGGCCCAAACGCTCGCCCGCATGCTCGATGTGCCGTTCGCGATCGTGGACGCGACCACGCTGACCGAGGCCGGTTACGTTGGTGAGGACGTCGAGAACATCATTCTGAAACTTCTGCAAGCGGCCGAAGGCGACGTCAGCCGCACCCAGACCGGCATCATCTATATCGACGAGATTGACAAGATCGGGCGCAAGGACGAGAACCCCTCGATCACGCGCGACGTGTCGGGCGAAGGCGTGCAACAGGCGCTCTTGAAGATTCTGGAGGGGACGATTGCCAACGTGCCGCCCCAAGGTGGGCGCAAGCATCCGCACCAGGAATTCACGCCCGTCGATACCACGAACATCCTCTTCATTTGCGGCGGCGCTTTTGTAGGCCTGGAAAAAATTATCGGGCGCCGCGTGGGCAAGAAGGCCCTGGGCTTCCGCATGGTGGAGGACGAGGACGGCGAGCATCCGGGCGTGGCCGCGTTGCGCAGCTTTGAGCTGATCTCGGAAGCGCAGCCGGAAGACCTGATCAAGTTTGGGCTGATCCCCGAGTTTGTCGGGCGCCTGCCGGTGATGGGAGTGCTGCAGCAACTGGACGAAGACGCGCTGGTGGAAATTCTGACGCGCCCCAAAAATGCGATCGTGAAACAATATCAGCGCCTGTTCGAGTTTGAGAACGTGCGCCTGAAGTTCAGCGACGACGCCAACCGGGCGATTGCGCGCCAGGCGATGGCGCGTAAAGTTGGCGCCCGCGGTTTGCGCATGATCCTCGAAGAGCTCATGCTGGAGCTTATGTACAGCCTGCCCAGCCAGAAGAAGGTTAAAGAATTCGAAGTGACCCGCGAGATGGTGGAAAAGCGGAACGTCTCGCTGGCCATGATCGAGAAAGCGGCGAGCTAGAGGCGGCCAGAGACGGGAGACTGAGTTTGTCGAACCCAAAAGAAAAGTTTGAGAGCAAGAAGCTGCCCATGATGCCCATTCGGGACGTGGTCATCTTTCCCTACATGATGACTCCGTTCGTCGTGGGCCGGGAGTCGAGCGTGCGCGCGCTCGAAGAAGCTCTGGCCAGCGACAAAAAAATATTTCTCGCCACCCAGCACGATGCCTCGATCGACGAACCCAAGGCCGGGGACATTTTCCAGGTCGGGACCATCGTCAACATCGTGCAGAGCCTGAAACTGCCCGACGGCAACATCAAGGTGCTGGTCGAAGGCATCGAGCGCGGCAAGATCCTGCAGGTCACGGAAACCGAAGGCTTTCTCCAGGCCACGGTGCGCGTCGCCCGCTATGCCACCGAGACGACGGCGCAGATTGAAGCCGGCATGCAGCGCGTCACCGGCATGTTCGAGCAATATGTAAAGCTGTGCCAGTCGCTGAACTACGAAACCATGATCGCGGCCGTGCGCATGGAAGATCCGGCGAAGCTGACCGACACGATTGCCGCCAACCTGCAACTCTCAATCGAAGAAAAGCAGGCACTGCTCGAAATCTTCGATCCCGCCGAGCGTTTGAACCGCATCGGCGACGTGCTCGACGTGGAAATCGAAAAGCTCAACATGGATCGCACCATCCAGTCGCGCGTGAAGAGGCAGATGGAGAAGGCGCAGAAGGAGTACTACCTCAACGAGAAAATCAAAGCCATCCAGAAGGAGCTGGGCCGCGGCGAAAAGAGCGAATTCGACGAACTGAAAAAGAAGGTCGAATCCGCGGGCATGCCCAAGGACGTTCGCGACAAGGCCATCCAGGAACTGAAAAAGCTGGAGGCGATGCCGCCCATGTCGGCGGAATCGACCGTCTCGCGCAACTATCTGGATTGGCTGCTGGCGGTGCCGTGGAAAAAGCGGTCGAAGGAAATCCGCAACATCTCGCGCGCCGAAAAAGTCCTGAACGAAGATCATTATGGCCTGGAGAAAATCAAGGAGCGCATCCTCGAATTTCTCGCCGTCCGCCAGTTGGTGAAAAATCCCAAAGGCTCGATTCTGTGCTTCGTCGGACCCCCCGGCGTGGGCAAAACTTCGCTGGGGATGTCGATCGCGAAAGCGACCGGCCGCAAGTTCGTGCGGCTATCGCTCGGCGGCGTGCGCGATGAGGCGGAAATCCGCGGCCATCGCCGCACCTACATCGGCGCCCTCCCCGGCCAGATCATCCAGATGATGAAAAAAGCCGGGACCAAGAACCCGGTCTTCATGCTGGACGAAGTCGACAAAATGTCGATGGACTTCCGCGGCGATCCCTCGGCGGCGCTGCTCGAAGTGCTCGATCCCGAACAGAACTTCATGTTCGTCGATCATTACCTCGACGTCGAGTACGACCTCTCGCAGGTCTTCTTCATCGCCACCGCGAACGTGATCCACACCGTTCCGCCCGCCCTCCAGGATCGTATGGAAGTGCTGCGCCTGCACGGCTACACCGAACCGGAAAAAGTCGAGATCGCGAAACAGTTCCTGGTGAAAAAGCAGATGTTGCAGGCGGGCTTGACGGAGAAAAACGTGCAGTTCCCCGACGACGCGATCCGGCAGATTATTCGCGGCTTTACCCGCGAGGCCGGGGTGCGAAACCTGGAGCGGGAAATTGGCAACATCTGCCGCAAGGTTGCGCGCAAGGTGGTCAAAGAAGGCGCGGGCTTCTCGGCCGCGATCCAGCCGGAAAAAATTGGCGACTACCTCGGCGTTCTGAAGTTCCGCGACACCCTGGCCCACGAGAAGAGCGAAGTCGGCCTGGTGACGGGCCTGGCGTGGACCGAGGTGGGAGGCTCGATCCTGAGCACCGAAGCCGCCGTGGTGGACGGCAAAGGCAAGCTCACTTTAACCGGCCAACTGGGCGACGTGATGCAGGAATCGGCGCAGGCCGCCATGTCGTACATTCGCTCGCGAGCGTCGCGGCTCGGACTGCCCCGCGATTTCTATCGCAGCCTGGATATTCATGTGCACGTGCCCGAAGGCGCGATTCCGAAAGATGGCCCCTCCGCCGGCATCACCATCGCAACCGCCCTGGCCAGCGCGCTGAGCCGGATTCCGGTGCGCCGCGATCTCGCCATGACCGGCGAGATCACGCTGCGCGGCAAGGTGCTGCCCATCGGCGGATTAAAAGAAAAGCTGCTCGCCGCCCATCGCGCCGGATTGTTCGAAGTGATTCTGCCGCTGGAAAACGAAAAGGATGTGGCCGAGGTTCCGGAGAACCTGCGCAACGAAATGAAACTGCACTTCGTGGACAACATGGACCAGGTGCTGGCCGTCGCGCTCGAAGGCCCGCTGCCCCAGATGCCCTCCGAGGCCGAGACCATGGCTCCCATCGTGACCCCGCCCGCCCCGGAGATCCCCACGGCCCGGCAGTAGCCTGAAGCTGGGTCGCATAATTCCACTGCACCACAAAGTGCGCGATGAGTGGCGCACCCCGAAGTCTTTGGCGTTGCCCCGGAGCCGGTTTTCTCGTATCTTGGGGGCATGGACCTTCACCTTAATGATCCAGACATACAGGCGAAGATAGACCGTTGGGTAGCGGAAACCGGACGCGGCCCCGACGAGTTGGTTGAGGACGCCATGGCTGGGTACTTCGAAGAGCTGACCCAGTCGCGGAAGATGCTCAACAGCCGCTATGACGACTTGAAGAGCGGCAGGGTAAAGCCCATCCCCGGCGACGAGGTCGTTGCCCGCTTGCGTGAGAAGAGCGCGGCCCGCCGTTCCCAGCCGGGCTCCAGCCGTGATAAATGACCGGGTACGATTTCCACCCGGAAGCCGCCCTCGATCTTGACGAAATTTGGGAATTCATTGCCGGGGACAGCCTCGACGCCGCCGACAGGGCGATTGCAGATATTTTGGCCGCCCTCGAAAAGCTGGTGCCTTTCCCAAACCAGGGCCATAAACGCCCAGACCTCACCTCGCGGCCCCTGCGGTTCACCTTGGTACGTGAGTACCTGATTGCCTATGCGCCGGATGAAAAGCCGTTGTGGGTTGTTGCAGTAATGCAAGGACGCCGCAGCCCGCGCGTGATGGCCGCGATTTTACGGGGCAGAGAATGACTTTAGCTTGAGAGCTATTGGAAAAGAGCGCCAACCTTACGGCCCGGCAGTAGCCACCGCCAATTGTACGTACAAAATGTTCCACGTGGAACATTTCGTACTGGCTTATTTGTAAAGACGCTAATGTACTTATTCAGAGCGGGCGGGAGCACTCCTCTGTCGAACACACAGCGAAAGGTTGGGTCATTTCGGTCAATGTTCAAGAACAAACCCTACGCTATGCTTCCCCCTTCATCTGCGCTCGCGCCGCACGCTGATTTTGGGCACACGCGGCGTGAACGGCAAGGCCCAACGTGCGATCAGTCTGGCTCCCAACCTTGCGCAAAGGACGCGCAAGGATGGGGCACCCTCGGCGCGGTTGTGCGGGCGGGTAGAGCCCCAGTGTCCGACAGCCACTTCTCGAAAGGCGCGAGAAGTGGCGCACCCTCAGCATTTCGGCCGCAGTTCAAAGACAAACCCGCGTTATACTTCCCACGTAATGTGGCTCGCCCGCCTTGGAAAAACTTGCAAGACGGTACAACGGAATCGTTCCTGCGATCAGGACGAGATTGCGGCCCTTAGGAGGTTATGGCAGGAAACGCTGTAGCGCCTGTAGCGCGCTGGATCGCTCGTGGGTGGAGCATTCTCAGCATACTTTTCGTCCTGGCGTTCGCCATCGGCGAGGGCATGGCGAGCAGGGGCCCACGACCAGGGCTGCACGAGTGGGTCGGCCTGGCGCTCTTTCCGATTGGGGTTGGCGTGGGGTTGGCCGTGGCTTGGTATCGTGAGGAGTTGGGAGGGATCCTCGCGTTGGGATGCCTGATTGCGTTTTACGTCTGGAACCTGCTTCGCTCCGGACATTTGCCTCGGGGGCCGTTCGTCTTTTTGATTGCAGCGCCAGGCCTCATTTTTCTGCTGGCGGGATTTTTGTCGCATCGCAGCGGTGTTCGGGGGACATAGTTCGGGAGACATGGAATGCTGAACGTGGAGCCGGAATCCGGCAGCCGGTCGGGATTCAGCCTGAAGGGATCGGCGGGCCTGATCGTCGCGATTGTCGTAGTGGCGATTTTGCTCATCGCGTTGCCTGCCTATCGCTGGTTTTTCCTGATCAGCGTTCTCATTGGATTGGTCATCGCGGGCGGGCTTACGTTGTGGCACAGACTGCATCCGATTGAGGAAGAGGACGTGGAGCCCAAGCGTCCGCTGGGGCTATAGCGTTTGCGCGAGAGTTCGGCCGTCCCTCCGGGACTTGGATCATTTTTTCGGCCGCTTCCCAGCGCTGAAGCGCTGGGCTAAGTTCGGTCGCCCCTCCGGGGCTGGGTTCCGCTGTGCCTTGTTTGACCAGGCGGTCCGGAAGCGAGTTCTCGCACAGAACGTTCTAGCAATTTATTCTTCCTCTGCGCTTGCCATACGCGACCCAAACGCTGGAAACTGTCTGCATGCGGATTCTGGCGCGCTTCATGCTTTCGGCGAGCGACTTAACGCACTTCCCTTCTCCCACCCTGCCGGAGATCGCTTTTCTGGGACGGTCCAACGTGGGGAAGTCGAGCGTGATCAATTCCCTGGTGGGCAAGAAGCTGGCCCGCACCAGCAATACTCCCGGACGCACGCGAAGCATTAACTTTTATGAAGTCCGCCGGGCGGGGCAGCCGAGGCCCGAGTTGCTGTTCGCCGACCTGCCGGGATACGGCTACGCCAAGGTCTCCCGCGAAATCTCCGAAGACTGGGCCCGGTTTGTCGATCCGTATCTTCACCAACGCCCTAGCCTGGCGCTGTGCCTGGTGCTGGTCGATTCGAACATTTCTCCGCAGGAAAGCGACGGCCAGTTGGTGGAATTCCTGGCGTCGAGGGGACGGCCGCATGTGATTGTGGCCACCAAGTGCGACCGGCTGTCCGGCAACGAGTTGAAGCAGGCGATGCGCATGCTCGGGCAAGCATATTCCGGGGTGGCCATGGTGGCGTTTTCGGCCAAGACCGGCGCCGGCAACGAGGAACTCTGGAGCCAGATTCGCGCTTCTTTGGCGCAATTCCCGGCGGTCTAAAGTTTTTCCCGCAATCTTCCGATGCAACTAAGAGAGGCATACTGCCGGAGGCGTTTGTGGACCCGCATATCTATTCCGGACAACCTGGCTTGCCGCCAGACTCCGGCAGCAGCGAAGAGGGCGTTAACTATCTTCGCCGGCTAAAAACAACAGTGGCGGAAGGCGCGCCCGCTGCCGCTAATGCAGCGGCAAAGGGCGGCGGCAAAGCACCGGCGGCGGTTACTCCCGAGTGGAAAGAGAAGCGGCGAAGTCCCCGGCTTCGTTGTTCGGGCAGCGTGGAGTTTCGAGCCGAGGGCAGCGACGTGTGCATGTGGGGAACTCTCACCAACGTCAGCTTGCACGGATGCTATGTGGAAATGGACACCACGTTTCCCGTCGGCACCAAAGTGGATCTTGTGCTCAAATCGTTCGGCATCCGGGTTCAAGCGCCGGGCCTGGTTTGCGCTTCGGGCACGGTTCGCGCCCAGTACCCCTCCGTGGGCATGGGCATCGGCTTCGCGGACCTCGAACCCGCACAACAACTGCAACTGAAGCAACTCCTCGACGCGCTGGCTACGGGTAGCGTCGCCGCTGAAACCGGAGCGGCCCAGGAGAATAACATGAAGGGCATCTTGGCGTCGGCCGACCCAAGAGCCTTGCTCGACGAGATTGCAGAGTTCTTTCAGAAGCGCCATGTGCTCTACCGCGACGAGTTCCACGAGATCGCCGAAAGGGTTCGCCGGTCCTGAATCCTACCGGCGGGGATTCTAGCGGGCGGCGGGCCGTTTGGCGGACTCCGGAACAACGTTACTCTGGTGATGGGGGCTCTTGTACATGGTGGGCAATCCCTCCGTTATCATTAACAATTATGGCTAAATATCTGGTGACTGGCGCTGCCGGCTTCATCGGGTCGGCGCTGGTGCGTGCTCTCGTGGAACGCGGCGACGAAGTGCGTGGCATCGACAACTTTGCCACCGGCAAACGCGAGAACCTGACCGAAGTGCTGCACCGGATGGACTTCCGCGAAGCTGACATTCTCGATCTGGATGCCATGCACAAGGCGTGTGCAGGCGTGGATTACGTGCTGCATGAAGCGGCCATTCCGTCGGTCCCGAAATCGGTGCTGGACCCGCTCGGCAGCAACCGCGCCAATGTCGACGGCACGGTCAATGTTTTGGTCGCGGCGCGCGATGCGAAAGTGAAGCGGGTGGTGTATGCGGCCTCATCCTCGGCTTATGGCGACACGCCGACACTTCCGAAGCATGAGGCCATGACTCCCAACCCGATTTCGCCGTACGCCGTGGCCAAGCTGGCCGGCGAGCTTTACATGGTGTCGTTCTACCGCTGCTATGGCCTCGAAACCGTGTGCCTGCGCTACTTCAATATTTTCGGGCCGCGGCAGGATCCTTCTTCGGCATACTCGGGCGTGCTCGCCAGATTCAGTATGCAGATGCTGCGCGGGGAACAGCCCACGATTTTTGGCGATGGCGAAACCAGCCGCGATTTCACCTACATCGACAACGCGGTCTCGGCCAATCTGCTGGCCTGTTCGGCCCCGGCGGCGGAGTGTGCCGGGCGTGTTTTCAACTGCGCCACTGGCGCGCGGACCACGCTGAATGAAACTTTCGACGGGTTGAAACCGCTGACTGGCTACCAGGGCGCCGTGAAGTACGGTCCGGAGCGTGGTGGGGACATCAAACATTCGCTGGCGGACATCACGCAGGCGCAAGAGCATTTGGGATACAAAGTTCTGGTGAGCTTTGAAGACGGCCTGCGGCGCACGGTGGAGTGGTACAAGAGCCAGAGCCAGCCGGCCATAGCCTGAGCGGCACAAGCGGCGCCGAATGCAGGCGCAGCGACGGTTATTTCACCGTGAACTGCGCGCTGTGGACTGAGCAGGCTGGGACGATAACGGGCGCTGCACATCGGCCAGGGGAAGGGATTTTGATTTCGTAGGTTCTTCCCGGGCGATGAGTTCGTTCAAGTCATAGCGGAACGGGCCGTATGCGCTGAAAGTTTTCTCGTCGAACAACCGCTTGGCGCCGCAGCTCAGGCAAACCTGGTACGAATATCCCTGCACGCCAATCGGCCAGCTCATCTTCGCGTGCCAGCAGCCGCGGAACGCAACCGCAGCCACGCCCGCCAGGCTGGTTGCCACGACTCCGGGCCACCACCAGTTTGATTTCTTGAGTTTTTCCGATTTTTCCCGCTCGACTGCGTCGTTCATCACATCTCCGGGGCTGCTTTTTGGAGCCCCTTTTAACCATAGGACGAATTGAGGCGGAGGGCAAAATCTGAAGGGACGTAGCTCGGGCATCTCGACTTCGTCCGCGCCAATTGCGCATCCCAGACCCGCAATAGGACGTGTACCAATGGACATTGCGGCACCCCCCCAAAGACTATTAGGCTCGAAATTGAATTGTGGCCGTCGTTCGCCGGGAAGATCGCCGATGAGAGTCACAGGCGAGAGTCGCGGGTTGAACGCGCGCCGGTGAAACTTGCCCGGTTGAACCCGGTCGAACCAAGGCCGGCAATGAGCCTTCCGGCGAGCCCCGAATACGATGAATACAGGTTTTTCGTGGTGCTGACAGCGTAAGCATGAGTGCCAATCCAACCCGAGTTGACTGGGAAGCGGCGACGGCCGACCCCGGCTCTCCACCCCATCACGCCAAGAGCGGGCGGGCTGGGGACCCTGGCTCTCCGCTGCAGGAGGGCAACCGCGTCCTCGAATCGATTGCGCGCCAGGAAGCCCTGCGCGCGCTGCTCGCCTTCTCGGAACTCCACGAGCAGATACGGAACCGGCGCATGGCCACGGGATGCGCCTGCGATCGCGACTTGTTCGAGACGGAACGCTTCATCCTGGATGAAGCACTGCAATTGATTTGCGACCGGGCTCAGGCCATCACCCAAGCCGATGGCATCGTGATCGCGCTGGCGGAGGCATCCAATGCGGAAAGACCGGAGATGGTGTGCCGCGCCGCCGCTGGACCGCTCGCCGTCGAGCGCGGCGTTCACCTGATCGGCGATTCCGAGTTTCTGCAGGACTGCCTGGAATCGGGACGAATTCTTCGTTCGGACGATTGTGAAATCGACATTCGCGTCGAACTGGACTTCGCGCGCGCCATAGAATCTCGCTCCACCGTGCTGGTTCCGTTGCGTGGCCAGTGTGAGCAACTGGGCGTGCTGCAGGCGTTTTCAACAACCGCTCGCGCTTTCACCGATCATGACGTTCGCTGTTTCGATCTGTTCGCGGAGCTGGTTCTTTCCGCGCTCAAACCCGAAGATCAGGATCGGCGCATCTACTGGCTGTCGGATGTGGCTGACGAAATCCTGCGGGCGAAACCGGCTACCGCAGTGCCAGTTGTTGCCGACGCGGCGGCGATCGAGATTCCTGAAATCGAGCCCGGTGAAACCGTAGCAGAGACGGGGCTTGCCCCGTCTCCCTTGCGGGCGATGGAGCCAGCTCCACAGGCAGCGCTTCCAGTTCCAGAACCGGCAATGTTGGCACAGGCTGTTGTCGTTCCCGCGGACTTGGTCGAGTTGCCGGAGTGTAGCGTCGCGGACGAGCCATTTGAGATCCCATTTGAGACTGAGGAGCGGACGACTCCCAGGCAATCGCCTCGCGTCTTGCCATTTCTGCACCGCGTTTCTCTTCCCGGCAGCTCGCTCCCGGGATTGAGTGTGGTGATGGGTCTGGTAGCAGTGGCCGCGTTATTTTCTGCGGGAGCGTGGTGGGGCATGCAGGTGCATGAGAAAACGGCAGTCACAAAGATCGTAGCTACAGGGACCGAGACCACACCACACTCGGTGACAACAGCGCCAGCGCCGTCGGCAGATGTTCTATCTCCCGCAGTCTCCGACAATCTGATGAATCCGGCGAAGCTCGGTTCCGATGCAGCGCCACTTACCGCCGTGGCGGAAAACAAGTTGGCGGCGCTGCCGAGAGTCACGGGGGTGCGCCACTGGTCTTCGTCCATGGGAAGCGCGGTGGTCATTGACATGGAAGATCAGGTTCCCTACGAAGTGCACCGCTTGATGTCGCCGGAGCGAATTTACTTCGATCTGCACGACACGGTTCTGTCGCCGGAATTGGACGGAAAGACGATGGAAGTCGGCGATGCTGCGCTGACTCGCGTGCGGATCGCGCAGCCCGTCGCCGGCCTAACGCGTATCGTGCTCGACACCAAAGGCGGATCGAGTTTCTCCGTCAGCATGGAGTCGAGCCCCTATCGCCTGGTGGTTGAACTGCGCGGCAGCGAAAAGACCGTGGCTGCGATCCAATTTGCTCCGAGAGGCGCGACTCCGAAATTGACGTCTGCTGCCGCGGAACTACAGCCTGCCCCGCTGAAAGCGGCTCCGGTGGCGGCTTTGGCGGCGAAGGCATCCGGCCAGCCGTTGCCGGCGAGAAGCGGAAAATTTCGCATCGTGCTCGACCCCGGGCACGGCGGCTGGGATCTGGGCACGGTCGGACGGCAGGGATTGCTGGAAAAGGATCTGGTGCTCGACGTGACCCAGCGTCTGGGCAAGTTGCTGCAGGCGCGACTGGGGTCGGAAGTAATGTTCACGCGCACCGACGACACTTATCTGCCCCTCGATCAGCGCGCCGATTTCGCCAACCAGACGCAGGCCGATCTGTTCGTCTCGGTTCACGCCAACTACAGCAGCTCGGCGGCGGCGCGGGGCGTTGAGACCTACTACACGAATCTGTTTTCGGCTCCGGGATCGCGGGAAGTCGAAAAGCACGAGGATGGGACCTTGGCCAAGCTGACGCCAGTTTCGTTATCGGCCGGAGGGTTGCACGAAAAAATCGAGGAGTCGCGCCGTCTCGCGGCAAGTGTGCAGCATTCTCTCTACGCAACTCTGGCTGCGAACAGCCCAGACATTCGCGACCGCGGGATCAAGGACTCCGCTTTTGCCGTGCTGACCGGCACGACCATGCCCGCCATTCTTACCGAGATTTCTTTTGTGAGCAGTCCCGCGGACGAGCATAACCTGCAGAGCGCGACTTATCGTCAGCAAATCGCGGAAGCGCTTTACCAGGGCATCGCCCGCTATCAGCAATCTTCTCCGCACGCAAAAGTCGCTCAACTGCAAACCGCCGCCGCACGCCGGTAAGAGCACGAGCTAGTTCGTGCCCGTCACCCCGCCATACTTCGCCAGCCACTTCAGTTCTTCGCGCACTTTGATTTTTCCGTGCCAGGGATTCTTCGCGAGCTCGTGTCCCTCGCCGGGAAAAATCAATAGGTCGCTCGGAATATTCAGCTCGTGCAGAGCGCGATCGAGCAGGTAGTCCTCGAGCACGGCAACCCGAACATCGTCGGCTCCGGCGACCATGTGGGTCGGCGTGCGGACTTTGTCGATCTGAAAAATCGCGGCCTCGCTGCGATAGCGATCGGGGGTTTCCCAGGGCAGGCCACCGAGAACATACGCGTCGTCGAAGGCGTCGTCATCGTTGCCCCAGTTGGCAACGTGCTCCACCGCGCCGGCGCCGGTGACGGCGGCCTTAAAGCGAGTGGTCTGGGTGATCAACCAGTTCGTCATGTAACCGCCGTAGCTATAGCCGCCGACGGCCAACTGGTTCGCGTCGGCAATTCCGTCCTTCACCAGCGCATCGACGCCGGTCAATATATCTTTGCCGGGCCGGGAGACGATTTCAGGAACGTACTGTAGCGCGAACTTGTCTCCGTAGCCAGTCGACCCGCGATAGTTCGGCTCGAATACCAGCCAGCCGGCGGTGGCGGCTAGGCGATCCCACTGATACCAATCCGCCTCGAAGTGGTTGCCGTCGGCATCCTGCGGCCCGCCGTGGATGAACACAAACATCGGCAGGTTCTTCGCCTCAAACTTTCCCGGCGGATACATCAGCATGCCTTCGACGGGCGTGCCGTCATTGGAGGTCCAGCGATAGGGCTTGGCTCGGGGCAGTTCTCGCTCGGTGAAGAGCTTATTGAACGACGTGATAGGCCGTGCCTGCGCAACTTTGTCGGGACCGTCGGCGATGTAGACTTCCGTGGGCCGCTCGATGGCCGAGTAGGCAAACGCTATGCGCGGACTTTGAGATTGCGATTGCGACGCCGCAGCGGGGATTTCATAGGTCCCAGCCCATCCCTCACGCTTCACGATGGCGGCTTTCGGGTTCGGCTGCGATATGAGCTGTACCTCGGTTCCGATGCGACAGGCACAGAGCACAGATCCATCGGGAAGCGGCGTGTAACGTATGACTTCGCCGGGGTAGCTGGCGAACCAGCGCTGGACTTCTCTTTTGCCTGACGTGCTGCCGCGTGTATCGCCGGCATCGACCCAGTAGAGGCGCGGCTGCGGATCTTCGTACTTTCGTTCGAGCGACCCAAGGTTAACTTGAAAGAACAGATGGCGATTGTCCGGAGCCCATTCCAGATTCATTTCGACGGCTTCGTTGTGGGTCAGGCGAATGGGCGCGGCTTCCGCTGCACTGTTCGTTAGGTTATCGTTCGTTAAGTTGACAAGGTAGAGGTCGATGTCTTCGACCTTCTCCTGGCGTTCGGACACCGACGAAGTCACAAAGGCCAACCGAGTGCCGTCGTGCGAGATGCCGATTTGCTCCACACGCAGAGGCGTGCGCGCAATGGCGACTGCGCCGGGCGTGGCGCCGGAATCTTTTTCCGCGTCGGGGACCTCTTTGGAGCCGAGCGCGGCGTGACGCGACAGGGCCTCATCGAGATTGAGGTGGAAAATCACGTCGCCGCGCTCATCGCCGCGGTAACGGATCACGTCCTTCCAATCTTTTTTGTGATCGTCGTTCTGCTGCTTGGTCCAGGGCTGGCGGGTCGCGAAATAAATTGCCTTGGAGTCGCGAGACCAGGCAAAAGCGTGGACTTCGTCCTCGCCGGAGGTGATGGCAAAGGCCTCGCCGCCTCCGGGCGAAATCAGAAACAGTTGGGCGACGTCTTTATCTTTGTCTTTGTCATTGCCGTCTCTTCTTTTGCTGTCTCCCGCGTCTGCGTCTTTGGCTTCGCCGGCTTTGCGTTCGGATAGGAACGCGATCCACTGGCCGTCGGGCGACCATTGCGGCGAGCTGTCATGCCCGGATTGCGTCAACTGGGTCAGGCTCCCGGCTGCGGCCCGATAGAGCCAGAGTTCCTTGCGGAAGATCTGCTGCTCCCAGTCGGCCCTTTCGGTTGCGATGACGACGGAATTGCCATCCGGCGAAACTTTCACCGCGGTGAAGCTGACCGAGTTGAAGAACTCATCGAGCGTGAGCTTGGGCTTTGCGATTTGGGTTTGGGCAAAGATCGAAGCGGACACAAGGGTGAGAAGCAACATTGATCGTCGCATAGTTTGTTGAGCTCCTACAGAAGCTTCTAATTTCTCCGGTGTTTCTACGGCGCCGTCGGTTGGGCGTTGCGCAAGGCCTCGTCCAGCGGCTGGTTGCTGGGCGCGGGTTGTTCCACAACGCGCCATCCGTCGTCGTAGCCGCGGAATCCGACGGTCGATCGGTAGTGCACTCCGCTGTCGTAGAGCGCCGCGCCCACCTGATTGATAGATACCCAACGCCAGGTGAACTCAACGTCGGCAAGGTTGCCCGCCTTGCTGATTCCGTCAATACTTAGCAGTTCGCGGCGCGCGACTTGGATCCCGATTGGGCCATTGTCGCGGCCATTGTCGGGAAGGGCGCTCGTAATCAGGGGCCGTATCGTGTCCACTCCGAGCGGTGTGAGCAACACGTCCCAGCACGGTGGAGGATCGACTTCGTCGGGACACTTCTGCTCGGTGCCGATGATCCATCCGCGGCGTTGCAACACCAGGAAGTCGGGAGAACTGAAGTCTTTGTTTGAAACGATGCCGGTCCGCAGCCAGAACAATTGCGGCGCTTTGAATGTGTCAGAGGCCGAGATCAAATCCGCGGCGAGCCGGCGCGTCAGGAAATCGCGCGGAGAACAGCCCAGCGCCAAACACAACAAGCCTGGCAGTAGAAATATTGTTGCCGGTCGCATGAATGTCGATTACGGTTGCGAGAGGATTTTAACAGCCTGTGGTGAAATTCCAATCCCCGACAGCGGCGCGTGGGGGCGCTCTCATGACACAGCGCTTACGGCATCGCTAAAGCATTTTCACCGATAGTGTAATCCAAGGCATTTTCACGGTTTTGTTGGCCTCGCCGTCAGCAATCCCTCAGGGGCTAAAGCCCGCATTTCTGGCGGTCGTTAGCGGCACGACTGAAGTCGTGCCCTTCCCGAAACCAGCCGTGGCTTACAGTAACCCTGAAAATGCTCCAAAGCGATGCCCTGATACGAATCTCACTTGCACGACGGACTGTTAACCAATCACGCGCGCCTGCGGGGCAGAAAAGGCGAGGCCGTAATCTGGCCGTCAAATTTTTTGGACCAGCGCCCGGGGACCGGCGCGTGGCAGGCCGGGCAATCGCCCTGTGGCGTCAGTTTGTACTTTTCAATCGAATAGCCGCAGCGCTGGATCAGCATTTCGCCACACTGGTGGCAATGAGTATCTTCCAGGCCCTCCACCTGCCCGGGAAGGTTGCCAGCGTAGATGTAACGCAATCCAGCTTCACGACCGATGGCGGCGGCGCGCAGCAGATCCTCGGGACGCGTATCGGCCGGCGAAGTCATTTTGTAATTTTGATGAAAGGCGGTGACGTGCCAAGGAATGTCGGGCGAAACGCCGGCCAGAAATGTGGTCAGCTTGCGCAGTTCGTCTTCGCTGTCGTTGAAGCCGGGAATAAGTAAGGTGACGATCTCCAGCCACACGCCCATCTGGTGCAGACTGCGGATCGTGTCGAGGATCGGCTGCAAGCGTCCGCCGAGCTGGCGATAGTCGCGATCGTTGAAGCTCTTGAGGTCCACTTTGTAGAGATCGATCCAGGGATGGAGATACTCGAGCACCTGCGGCGTCCCGTTGCCATTCGAAACGTACGCGGTCAACAAGCCCGCCTGGCGAGCCTGGCGGAAAATCGCAACCGCCCACTCGCTGGTGATCAGCGGCTCGTTATAGGTGCTGACCACAACCTTTGCGCGTTGGGCCAGCGCGTCTTTGACCAGCAGTTCCGGATCCGCCTGGTGCAGCGATGAAACGGCGTTCGGGTCGCGCAGCGCCTGCGAAGTGACCCAGTTCTGGCAATAGGAGCAGTGCAGATCGCAGCCGAGCATTCCGAAACTGTAGGCGAGGGCTCCGGGGTAAGCGTGGAAAAACGGCTTCTTCTCGATCGGGTCACACTGCGCTCCGGCGACATATCCCCAGGGAACGTAGAGCGTGCCGCCGTGGTTGAAGCGAACCTTGCAGACACCGGGTTGTCCCTCGGGAATCGGGCAGCAGTGGCCACAGGCATAACAGCGCACTCGATTGCGATCCAGCTTTTCCCAAAGAGCGGGGTCGCCTTCGCGGACGTGCTCATTCAAGATGTCGCGCAGCGTGGCCACGAGTTTATTTTACGGCTGTTTGGGGCGAGCGGGTTATGGGAGGCGAGTTCTTTTACCACAGGGGGCACAGAGGGGCACAGGGGCAACCAGAAACGATCTCCGGTTCAGTTCCCTGCGGGCTTTGCGGAGTTGTGCTGGCGAATCCAGACTTCGGCCTGCTGGCGGGCGGCGGAGACCTGCGCCTGGGTCATTTGCGAAGCCAACCCTTCGAGTCGGGATTTGCTGTTCTCGTCACCCTCGGCGAGCGCGATCGCAGACCAGAAGTAGGCTTTGGACAAGTCTTCAGGAACTCCACGGCCCGCCCAATAGTAGGCGCCGAGGTGAGATTGCGCGTCGACATGGCCCTGTTCGGCGGCGAGTTGCCACCACTGCACGGCCTGCGCGTCATCCTGCGGAACGCCTTCTCCGTTGTGGCAGCGCACACCCATCTGCCATTGCGCCTCAGCGTCGCCATGATCGGCGAGATTTCGTAAGTCTGCCAGAGACTGCGGTTGCGCGCGTTGAAACGATCGCTGCGACGCTGGAGCTGAGTTGGCCCAACGCTTCTCGATTATGGGAGCGGCCAGATAGCCGAGCGTCATCGCCACCACTGCAACCGCCAGCCCGAGCAGTAAGAGATGAGGCCAGCGAGATGGAACCTTGGGCGGAGGTTCGAGAACCTGTTCCGTAACTGGCTCCGGAATTTGCTTCGAGACGATTGGTGCGGGGACCCGCTGCCAGACTTGCCCGGGGACTTCAGGCTCCGGTTCGCGCAAGGCCTCGAGAAGCGCCCGGATCGATTCGAACTCCGTCGAGCCCAACTCCGAAGCAGGCGGCTGCGCCACGTCCGATACGGCTTCTGGCCTGATCGGCGTTTCTGGTTGAGTATTTTCAGGCTGCAAGTTTCCAAGCTGCGTCTTCTCACGATGGGTCTTCGGAATCATCTCGACGAGCCTGGCCAAAACCGTCTCGTGCAACTCGGTAAAACTGCGCGGATGCGGAGAGAAAACCTCCAACAGGCCGAGCACCCGGAAATCGGACACGATGGGAGCGGCCATGAGCGAGCCGATGCCCAGAGTGCGACCGACTCCCGGATCGACACGCGGATCGTTTTCCATATCCCCGCACGAGACGAGGAGGCCGCTGCAAACGCATTCTCCAGACAGCCCTTGTCTTACGTCCACCGGGGCTCCCAGCGGCGGAGCGGGTTCACCGGCTCGTGCCCGGCAAATTATCTTGTTTTCCGTGAGCAACGCCAGGGCCGCGCCACTGGCTCCGGTGAGACTCAAGGCGCGGTCGGTGATGAGCTGCAAAACTGCATCGAAGTCGTCACCCATCTCGCAGGCCATGCGGCGGACTGCTTCCACCTGTAGAGACGCGGCTTGCTGCGTCTGAGACGGGGCAAGCCCCGTCTCCACACGAGAGAGTATTTCGCTCCGGTCCGAGATGGGGATGACATTGGGGGCTTCTCCAGCAGCGTCCGGCGCCAGCTCAAGTATCTTCTCTTCCTCGCGTCGCGCCAGTTGCTCGGTTCGAGCCGCGTGGTTGGAGCAGGCGATCAGCAGGTTGGCAAAGAGCCATTCTTTCAGGATTTGCCGGGAACTCTGCGGAAGCGCAAAAAACCGGATACCTCCGCGGCCAGCCTGATCGCTCCACATCACCTGGCCACTGCCATGAATGTAACTCTTGGTTTCCGGCAGATCGAGGCAAAGCGTCACGGCCCGGTTCATTTCCAGGGGTTCACTGGTTTGGACGGCGAAGCCGTCTTCGTGCAGGTCGAGCAATTCGCTGAGGTCCACGACCATGCCGGTCTGCGGGCCATTGAAACTTGCGTAAACCGGAGTGTGGAGTTTTTGACGAACGCGACGGCGCCGCTCTCCGTTGGGAGACCCTGCAATTGGATCCGGCAATCTGAGAGTGCTCCGATCCATGGTTGCCTTCCATATTAACTCAGAGATCGAAACGACGGGAGGAAGATCAACAGTGGGCAACTCAGGAACCCGTTGGGGAGAGAGCGTGGTCCGGAGCGGTGCACGAGCGACACCGTTCATGAATTGTCTGGCGAAAGCCGTTACAGGTTCGCAGCCAGAAATTGGGCGTCGCCTTGCATAGCCGGCACGAGAACCTCGGGCATGGTCAGCACGCGATCGAGCGCGTCGGCAAGGGTAGCGGGAAATTCGGAAGTCAGGAGGTTGACATCCAATTGAAGATCGCGGCGGCTGTAGATGCGGTAGACGACGAGTGAGCCGCGGCGCCGGTTCGAAGTGGTCACCAAGTCCAGCGTCAGATTCCACGAAGGCTGGCTGGAAATTGCCGCCATGTGAGGAAACTTGCTCCAGTGCAGGTAGCGGCCGTTTTCGCCGGACAAGGCTTGATCGCCGGGAAGCGACTTGAGGTGCAATTCGAAAGCATCGAAATCGTTGCTATCGAAGGCGGCGAACAGGACGCTGCGCACCTGGTTGAAATTGCCGGCCACTTTGAGTTCCTCGACCGCGCGGCGCACCGAGAGATTGTTGATGACGATTTGCCGCTGGTCAATGGTGCGCTGCGCCACTCGCCGCAGTTCGCCAAACTCGAGGTAGTTCAGATGCTGGACTCCCAGCCAGACGCCGGTTCCCACCACCGCCAGCACCAGTCCGAGGGTGCTGCCCGTCGGCCAAAGCAGGAACAGGCTGAGCATGGCGAACACGGCGGAGACGGCGTAGAGAACGATCACCACCTGGCGATGCGAAAAACCCATCTGCAGCAACTTATGATGGATGTGTTCGCGATCGGCTGTGAAAACCGGGCGCCCGCTGATCAGCCGTCGCATGACGGAGAGCAACGTTTCCAGAATCGGCAATCCAAACGAGACCACGGGGATGGCCACGGCCACGAACGTTGGCGCTTTCTGCGCTCCTGCCAGAGCCAGCGCGCTGAGCATGAAACCGATGAACATGCTGCCCGAGTCACCCAGGAAAATCGTGGCCGGGTTGAAGTTGAAGCGAAGGAATCCCAGGATGGCGCCGGCCAGGGTCACGCTCATCAGTGAGCCCAGCCATGAATGATTGACCAGCGAGCAGACAAAAAAAACCAGCGTCGAAAACAAAGCCGATCCGGCGGCCAAACCATCCAGGCCATCGATCAGATTGAAGGCGTTGGTAACCGCGACCACCCACAACACGGTGAGGGGCAACCCGACGAACCAGGGCAGCGAGTGGGAGCCGAAGATCAGCGGCAGATCGAGAACGCGCATTCCGCCGGCGAAGAGCATCCCAGCGGCGATCGCCTGCACCGCAAACTTCAAATACGGACCCGCGCCGTGGAGATCGTCGTAGATGCCGAGACAAAAAATCAGGCAGGCCGGAACATAGATACGGAGAAGCGTGGTGGGAGCGAGTCCATCGACCAAGCGGGGAAATACGAGGGAGAGCCCCAGCCACACGCCCAAGCTGACCGAGAAAGCCAGGAAAATCGCGACTCCCCCCAAACGGGGAAGCGGGGCTTGGTGGACATGCCGTCGGTCTCGCGGCACGCAAACCCAGCCTCTGCGGGTTGCCAGGTCGCGCACTTCACGCGTAGCCACAAACGACAGAGCCAGCGAGAATGCGAATAACCCAAAGAACAGGAGCGTCAAAATCTGAGTTCCCTTCCGGCTGGAACACCCGGCATCTCACACCACCTCTGCTGCGCGGAAGTTTCAGTCACTTCTTTCAGACAGGGTTTCCCCGTTAGTGGCGCCGTGTGATGAATGTTTATTTGTTGGAACTATACAACTCGTGGCCGTCGCTGAGCAACTGTTCTGATGCATTTCTTCGTTTACTCTTGATGGTCCCCCCGGTGTGGAACAGAGCGCTCTGCGCCGATTCTCCTGAGTTGCGTGTGTTAAACTCGACCCACGCGTAAATCCAGGAGTCTTGGTATGTCCGGGCGGAATCGCCGCTTCCTTTTGCGAAGCTGGTACGTATTTATTGTTGCTTTGTGCAGTCTCCGCCTCCTGGCCCAGACACCGGCCGTGGGAGAGGCGCCGCAGCCCGTACCCGCGACCGAAACCGCTTCGCCGCAATCGCCTCGCCTACTGGCTAATTCCAATGTGAAGCTGGGCGTCGGCGATCTGATCGAGATCACTGTGTTCGGAGTACCCGATCTTTCGACCAAGACGCGCATCAGTGGCTCCGGAGACGTCTACCTTCCCCTGATTGACTATGTTCACATTGCCGACTTGACCACCGATGAAGCGCAGGAGCTGATCCAAAAGCGGCTGGAGGATGGAGGCTTTGTCCGCGGCCCGCACGTTTCCATCTTCGTGAACGAGTCCGCGTCGCAGGCCGTCACGGTGATGGGAGAGGTCGCTCACCCCGGGCCCTATTCTGTGATTGGTGAGCGCCGCCTTTTCGACATAATCTCGGCCGCGGGAGGATTGACCGACAGGGCGGGCCGCAAAGTGACCATCGAGCGTCGCGGAAATCCCGGTCAGAAGGTGGAGCTTGAATTATCGTTGAACCTGGCCGATGACGCCCAGAGCAACGTGGATGTTCTTCCGGGAGACACGATCATTGTTTCCCGCGCCGGAATCGTTTATATCGTGGGCGATGTGGCCCGTCCGACCGGATTTCGGATCGAGGACAACAGCCTTAGCGTTCTCAAAGCCCTGGCGTTGGCCGGCGGGCAAACCCGCACCTCTGCCTTGAGCAAAGCCAGGATTCTACGGGAGACGCCGAACGGGGTTCAGGAAATTCCCGTTAACCTCAAGAAGGTACTTTATGCCAAAGCACCGGATCTGCCTATGGTGAAAGGCGACATACTGTTCATACCCGGAAGTGCGGCTAAGTCTGCGGCATATCGCACTGCGGATGCAGCCATGTCGCTGGCCACCACCGTGGCCGTCATTGGCGTCCAGACTTTTTAGGCCGCAGACACTCCTTCGGCTTCCCTTTGGCTTCGGCAAAACCGGGCAAGCCTTGTCCGCGGCCTGTTGCATTTGCCTCGTGTTGTTGCCGCGGCGACTTCCATGCTATAAGCCGAGCGTGCCAAGCACAGCGATGTAGTCCCGCGCCGTTTTTTCGCGGGAACATTTGTTGACGATGTATCGCCGCCCACTGGCTCCCATTTCTCTTCTGTGCTCGGGTTCCTTCGCCAGGTTGAGGATCGCTTTCACCAGGGCTTTACTGTTCTCCGGTTCCACAAAAACGCCGGCGCCGGCTTCTTCGACAATCTGGCGAGCCTGCCCGTTGACAGCGACGATGACCGGCCGCTCGCACGCCATGTATTCGAGGAGCTTGGTGGGAATCACCGTCTTGAACAGCTCGGTCTTTTTCAGCATGACCAGGCAGAGATCGGCAGCCGAAATATAGGCAGGAATCCGTTCCCTTGGCTGCTGGCCAAGGAACTGAATGTTGGTGAGTCCGCGCGCAGCGGCGAGTTTCACGATCCGTTTCTTTTCTGCCCCTTCCCCAATCAGCAGAACAATCGCGTTCGGCAACGCAGTCTGTAGTTCTTCGGCGGCGGCAATCAACGTCTCTAGCCCATGCGCATTGCCCATCGTGCCGATGTAGCAGATCAGAAAGCGACCTTCGAGCTTCAGTCGCTTTCGCACCTCCGGCGCTGCCGGGTCGAGCCGGAAAATATCGGTCTCCACTCCATTCTCGACAATGGAAATCTTTGCCGCGGGAACGTTCCAGTGCCGCATCAGGTGGTCCTTGAAGGCTGGCGTTACGACGACTATGCGGTCAGAACGGCGGTAAAGAAATCCGGCGATTGCGCCCAGCGTGCGATGGAGCGAGGTTCCTTCGCTGCCCGCGCCGACGGCCGCGAGCGATTCCGGCCAAAGATCGCGCACTTCGAAGACGAAGGGCACGCGCTTCCACCACGCCAGCCACCATCCAGAAAGTGCGCACAGCAATTGCGGAGACGTGGCGATGACCACGTCCGGCCGATGCAGAGCCAACCCGCTCACCGCCGCCGAAACACAGAACGACGTGTAATTGCGAATCCTTTCGTGCGCTTTTCGGTTCGGCAGCGGCCAGAGCCAGGTGCGAACGACGCGCACTCCATCAACGGTTTCCGAGTAGTGAAGCCGATGGAACCGCGAGCGCCATTCCTCGGGCACGACGCCTGTCGGATGATTTGGGAATCCGGTGAGGACAGTCACATCATGCCCCATCCGCGCCCAATGCCGGGACAACTCCGCGGCGCGCGCCGCCGGCGCTCCCATTTCTGGCGAAAAGTATTGCGAGACGTAGAGAATCTTCACGATCGGTTTGGAACAATCATTATGCGAACAATCAGTAGTGAAACAATTTGAAAACGCTTTTCTCGACCAGGGCGCGGGTCCGATTGCTACGGCGCTGCGCGTAGCCTTCCCAGCGTTCGGCCACCGCCGCAAAGCGAGCGTCTCCCGTCAGCTTGGACATTACGCGCAACTGTACGATATGCAACTGGTGATAGAAAGGGCTCGCCAGCATTTTCAGCCGTGTTCCCGACTGTTCATAGAGCGACCAGTACCCGGTATCGAATCGCGCCAGATTGCGAACCAGAGTCTCGACCCCGCGATCGAAGATTCCTTTCGCTGAAGCATCCGCACGCGCCAGCCAGAAATCGAACACACCCCAGAGCGCCCACATGAATCCGTTCAAGATATGCGTCGGCGGGTCGACGAGATATTCTTCGATCCACAGGTTCTTCTCGTTGTCCTTAGATGCGTCCTCAAAGAGCACGCCACCTTCGGCGATGGGCCGTGTCAGCGCGACAAACGCCTTTTCGGCCGCACGCTGATATTTCTCGTCTTCAGTATGAGCATGAGCATGCGCCCGCAAAAGAAGTGAAACGCCCTGTCCCTGCGCGAGTCCCGAATACCATGGCGCCTTGAGCGTATCGCGATAGTCCCAGTCAAAATGATGGTTCCAGACCCATAGCCCGTGAGCATTTTGTTCCAGGTTGGCGACGAGCCAATCGGCGGCCTTGAGGGTCTTCTGCCAGCGAGCTTCTTCACTGGTCTCGCAGAAACGGTTGTAGTTCGCGAGCCCCCACTGTGCAATCGCGATCGGGTTGTACTGCAAACCAATCACTCCGTGGTAGTCGAGGATGGGAATGCCGGCAGCATCGTAGTGCCCGGAGTAGTCCGCCTTCTCGCGAAACAGCATGTAGTACTCGCCAAGCCGATTGGCGGTAGCGCGCGGATTGATCTCCGGCGTCTCGTGCCAGAACGTCAACTGGCTTCGCCCCGAACCAAGGTAGGCGGAGAAGATTCGCCGGTAGTAATGCCAACGCGTGGCCAGGCTCATGCCGATTCGACTTCCCAGAGTGTCGTGACCAGATCGTCACGCTCGACGGCGATGGTCGTCGCCGCAAGATAGTTAGTGGCGTTCTCACCGTCGGGCAGAAATGCATTGCCGTACTGAAAATAACGTATCGGCAAATTGTCTTTCCTCCAGCGAGCCAGCACCTGCCAGTTCGTTCCGTCTCTGGAGCCGGCGATTTGCACTTCACGGCTGGTGTTCACGGCGCTGGGCTCGATCATCGTCGAAAAAAACATCGCCTCGCCAACCCGGCAACCAACCCTACAACCAAAGATCGAGGAGCTGGCGAGGTCGCCGACCTGCGCGACATTCCCTGCGCGATCGAGCCGATAGACGTGGTTTTTCTCGGAGGGCGTGTCGGTCGAAATATACAACCCGCTTTGCGTTGGAATCGCAGCCACGGCCCGCGCTTGCTGGTTCCCCGCCAGCACGACTTCCACTGAGCGAAGATCGGAGGAAGCGCGCAGCACCTTGCACTCCGCGCCTTCGTCTCCCGTCAGTATCCAAAGGCAATCGCGCCAACGGTCGTAAACAATGTTGTGGACGTGCCGTATGCTGCCCGCGGAAAACGTGTAGGCAATCTGCCACGTGCGTCCTCGATCGGTCGAAGCGTAGATGTGAACTTCCGCGCGCTCGCGATTGTCGAAATACTCGCCCCAGTAAATTGTTCCCGATGGAATCGCGGTAACGTGCAGCGGGCGTGTGCCGCGCTGAACCTTATGAGTTACATGAAATTCATCGCTGCCCGGCCCTCGCGTTACGAGCGCGCCCGGCACCGCGCCCACCATCGTCTGGTCTTTTGTCTGACCACCGAGAATAGCCAGCGCATGAAAACCATCGCGCATAAGACGAGAGCTCAGCGCGTTGCGCGACGTGAGATTCCTCCACCAGGCTGGACGAAAGCGCGCGACTGCTTCCCACTCTGCGCCCTTGGCGATTTGCAGGCCGACGGGCAGGCGAACGATCTGATACCCGCGAGAGCCGTAGAGAACGTCGCCGTTCCACGCAAGCACTCGAATGCCGCGCCAGGCAGCGACTCTCCGAAGCTGTAGAGCGGAGGATGCGGCCACCGCAACTGGGGTTTCAGGCATGCCGGGTGCTGTCAGTTCTCGTTCTTGCGTCTTCTGTCTTGGCTTCCGACTTGCTCGCGAAAAACGGGCCGATGGCCAGCACATCCATCTTGGTTCGCTGGAAGCAATCGATGGCTTCTTGCGGTGTACATACAATCGGCTCGTTCTCGTTGAAGCTCGTGTTCAGGATCACCGGAGTCCCGGTCTTCCTGCCAAACGTCTGGATCAGATCGTAGTACAGCGGATTCTCTTCCCGTGTCACGGTCTGCAATCGCCCGGTGTTGTCGACGTGGTTCACGGCGCACAGGCTCTTACGCTTCTCCGGACGAATCTTGTACACATGGAGCATGTAGGGCGATGGATGATCGTGCTCGAAATATTCGTGCTGCGCTTCGGCCAGAATCGACGGAGCAAAAGGACGGAACCACTCGCGGTGTTTGATGCGAGCGTTCAACACATCCTTCATGTCGGGCAGCCCCGGGTGGGTCACGATGGAACGATTGCCGAGCGCGCGCGGCCCCCATTCCATGCGCCCCTGAAACCAGCCCACAACATTGCCCTCGACCATTTGATCTGTAACCGCGTCGAGCAGCGGCGCGCGATCCAGCCGCCGGTACTTCACGCGCGCGCTTTTCAAGGCCGATTCAATCTGCGCTTCGGAAAACTCCGGCCCGAGATAGGCGTGATTCATCTGGTCTTCGTCCCGGCGCGGCTGTTTCAAAACCGAGTGATATGTGTGCAGCGCGGCGCCAATCGCCAGACCTTCGTCGCCCGCCGCCGGCTGAATCCAGGTGCGCCGGAATGGCGTCCTGAAAAATATTTTGCCATTGGCCACGCTATTGAGCGCACAACCTCCCGCCATCGCAAGATTCTCATCGGGAACGCGCTTGTGCAACTCGTTCGCAAGATGAAAGAACACTTCCTCGAAACAATATTGCATGGCATACGCGAGATCCATATCCCGCTGCGTGATCTCGGCATGCGGCTCGCGGGGCGCGCCGAAAAGCTTTTCCATCTTGTCGGAGAAATGCCGCGCCAGGCGCACCGTGCCGTCGGGCAACACCTGCATCCCCTGATTGCTCCCGAGCGGCTTGAAGTAACTCATGTTGAGCTGAAAGTTGCCGTTCTTCAGCGTGACAACCTTCCGAATCTCGTCGAGGTAGGTGTCTTTCCCGTACGGCGCCAGCCCCATGACTTTGCCTTCATCGCCATATTTTCTGTAGCCGATGAAATCGCAGATCATGGTGTAGAAGCTGCCCAGCGTGTGCGGCAGAAACACGCGGTCGAGCACGTGGATTTCATTGCCCTCGCAGCGCGCCGTCATCGTGGAAACAAAATCTCCCGACCCGTCATAGCTGAAGCCCGCAGCCTTTTCCCATGGCGAACAGTAGTAGGCGCTGGCGATGTGCGCGATGTGGTGCTCCAGGTGATGCTCCTGAAACTTCAGCGTGGAGGCATCCACGTCGAGCGCTTGCGCCAGCAGCGAACGCACGTCGCGCATCGACTCTTTGCGCTGTCGCATCTTGATGAAATTCAGAACCTTGGCCGGATTCGCCAGCGCATATTGCACCTTCTTGGCAAGGTTGGCGTCGCTGTCCTGCCCCACGGCAACGTGCTGAACGTCGCCGATCTTCGCGCCCACAGCATCCAAACACGCTTTCACCGCCAGCGCAGGAAAGCCGCCGTAATGTTTGCGCCGGTTCAGCCGTTCTTCGGCCATCGCAAAAAGAATTTTTCCATCTTCGATGATCGCCGCCGAAGCGTCGGCATGAAACATATTCAGGCCCAGAATCAACATTTACGGCTCGTTCCCTTCTTTTGTTGTTCCATTTCTTCTTAGCAGGCTGTCAACAGACTCAGGTTTCGTATCAGGGCATCCTCCTAGCGATGCCGAAAATTCTTCCGTAGAGACAGGGCTTGCCCCGTCTAAGGAGACGCGGCAAGCCGCGTCTCTACAGGAAATCAGATGCTAGCGCGTCGACTCGTTCCGCAGGGCCGACGCCACGAACTCGCTCAGTTCGACCGTCAGAGGTTGCCCGGTCTGGCATGAATTTTGCAGTCGCAGGGTCGCGAGAGTCGAGCCCACGACCTGTTCAAACGGAATCGGCGGCGTCTTGCCGCGAAGCGCATCCACGAATGCCTGCATCTCCGCTCGGTGGCCCTTGTCTTTGTTCCTTCCCCAGCGCGCGCGTGTAATTTGTTTGCGTCCGTTGCGAACAAGTTCGAGACGCCGAAAATCTTCCAGGATCGCGACCGAGCCGCCGCCGAAAACTTCCACGCGCTCCTTCGAAGCCGACTTATCGCCGTTCGCCAAATAGCTAATCGTCCCCAACGTTCCGCTCGCGAACTTCAGCGATGCGACGACGTTATCCACGCTGTACTGCCCGGGATTGCCCACGGCCTGCGCCTGCACTTCGATGGGACACGCGCCCGCGAGAAAGCAGAGTAAGTCCACAAAATGGCAAACCTCGCCGAGAATGCGTCCGCCTCCCTGCTCAGGATCGTTCACCCAATGGTCGGCGGGGATGTAACCCGCATTCACGCGGTAGTGAATGGCCAGCGGTTCGTGGATCTCCGATAGAAACTTTTTCATCTGCACGGCCATGGGCGCGAATCGACGATTGAAACCGACCATGAGGAGCGGAGCATTGTCTTCCGCCGCAGCACACACCAGCGCAGCCAGTTCGCCCTCATTCAAGCAAAGCGGCTTCTCGCAGAACACCGCTTTCCCGGCATGCAGCGCTGCGAGCGACTGACCCGCATGAAGATTATGACGCGTGGCAATCAGCACCGCTTTGATCTTTGGATCCCGCAGAAGCTCAGCTTCCGAATTCGAACAATAGGAGAATCCAAATTTCTCCGCCGCGTTGCGGCTACGCGGCCCGGTCGCATTGCAGACACCGATGAAAGAAACGCCCGGAATCGCCTTTAGCGCGGGTAAAAGCGTGTTCTGCGCGAAGCTTCCCGCTCCCAGCACGCCCAGACCGATGGAACCCGGCGAGGGCACGACGGCGGCCACTGAACTTTTTTCCGATAAATTCGGCACGGCTCCAGATTTTTCGCCCGCGTAAGTGATCAGCGCGGCTAAGAAGGGCTCACCCGTGCTGCCCTTAATCAGGTCATACGCCCGCGTCGCCTGTTCCATCGGAAAGCGGTGCGTGATCAGCGACGGCAGGTTCAGTTTGCCATCGGCGATAAATTGCAGAAAGGCGGCCACGTTGCGCGTTTCTGTCCACCGCACATGCCCTATCGGATAATCGCGCCCTTTCTGCTCATACGCAGCGTCATAGCGACCGGGGCCATAGGAGCGCGAAATTCTAAAATCCAATTCCTTCTCGTAATAGAGCTTGCGCTGCAGGTCCACGCCAACGGTTCCCACGGCAACTACAATGGCGCGATCGCGCGCCAGTTCCGCCGCCAGGTTCACCGGCTCGCTGCTCGGAGTCTCCGCCGTAATCAGCACCGAGTCCACACCCACGCCGCCCGTTTTCTGAAAACACAGATCGCGGAACTCGCGCGCGCTGGTACACGCGGTCTCGGCACCGCTCCCGATCGCTAGATCGGCGCGCTGCCGCAACAGATCCATCCCAAACACGCGGCAACCGGCGGCCTTCAGCAACTGAACCGTGATTTGCCCGAGCAACCCCAGGCCGATCACCGCGACCGTTTCGCCGAGCGCGACCTCCGCGGTTCGCATGCCGTGCAGGCAAATCGCGCCCACCGTCCCGAAGGCTGCTTCTTCGTAGGGCACTTTGCCGTGTGGAGACAGCGCTTGCTCCGTCTGTGGAGACGCGGCAAGCCGCGTCTCCACTGAAAAAACATCGCGCTCGGGAATCTTCGCAACCAACATGCGCGGCACGCAGGCGAACTCGGCGTGCACCGCATATCCGGCGCCGGCGCACGCGACGCGGTCGCCCACGTTGATGTCGGCGACGCCATCGCCAACCGCAATCACGACTCCGGCACTGCTGTAGCCCACCGATTGCGGCTGGTCCAAACGAGAGCGCACGGTTTGCAGGGTGGAAGCCAAGCCATCTCGCCGAATCTTGGCGAGCACGTCGCGCACAAGATCCGGACGAGCCTTTGCCTTCGCCAGCAAACTCTTGCTGGCAAATTCAGAGGACGCTCGCTCCGTGCCGGCCGACACCAGCGACGCTGCAACTCGCACCAGCACACAGCCCGGCAACAATTGCGGCGCCGGAACTTCGGCGACTTCTAACTCACCCGTGCGCGCGTCTTGTAGAAGTTGCTTCATGCGATAGTTAATTGAGGCGCCACTTGAGGCCGTTCGATCTGCCGCTGAGCAAACGATCTCGCGCCGCCGTCGAGAAAAAGCTGCATCCAGATTTCCAGCGTCAGCAATTGCCAGATTTGCATCGACCAGTCTTCCGCGCCCCGCCGGTGCTCGTCAACGTACCTGCGCACCACTTCCGGACGGAATAGCCCTCGGCGCCGCACTTGAGCTTCCGAAAGAAGATCATCCACCATGGGACGCAAATCATGCGCCAGCCAGTAGTCCACCGGCGCCGCGAAACCCGCCTTCGGCTGCCGCATCACCTCTTCTGGCAGCATACTACGCATGGCTTCGCGGAAGATGTGCTTGGTCACTGGACGCCATTTCCCTTTCAGCTTCCACTCCGGCCTCACATTCCAGGCGACGAATTCGGCGAGTTCCCGGTCCAAAAACGGCACCCGCACCTCGACCGACGACGCCATGCTCATTTTGTCGTTGTAGGTCAGATTCAGCGTGGTCATGAAAATCTTAGTATCCAGATAAAGCATCTGGTTGAGAAAGTCCGCGTGCCGCACTTTGTCGAACGCCGCCAGATGCCGGTCGTCAGCATTAGGATTGCCGCTTGCCGGCGGCTGCGATTTCAGGGCATATAAGCCGGACCTCTGCCGCGCATCGAGATACGTGCAGTTCCTGATGAAAGCCTCCGCCGGGCTGAGCGCCGCGCTGCGCGCCATTTTCTTCGCCAAACGTACCGATCCTTTCATGCGCGTACCGCGCAGTGACGGCAATCCCAGCAAAGTTCGCTCCGCGGCGCAGCGAGCGAAGCCCGGAACGCGCCGATATTCTTCCGCCCACGCGCGAGCTGCATGCTTGCGATATCCCGCGAAAATCTCGTCGCCGCCCACTCCCGACAAGAGCACGGTCGCCTGCTTTCGCGCCTCGCGGCACACCAGATACGCCGCGATAATCGCCGGATCGGCCGTGGGCTCATCCATGTGCCACGTCAAACTCGGCAACAGGCCGACCACATCGGGCTCGACCACGATCTCATGATGCTCGCAGCCCAGCTTGCGCGCCAGGCGCTGCGGGACGCCTGGATCGTCAATCGTCGTCTCGCCTACGCGATATTTCTCAGGAAACGTAATCGTGTACGTCCGCACCGGCTGCTTCTGCGCCATGGCCGCCACCATGGCCGCAACGATGCTCGACGAATCCAGCCCCGCACTCAGAAAGGCGCCGATCGGAACATCGCTCACCATCTGCCGCTCGACCGAGGCGCAAAAGCGCTCGCGAATCTCATCTGCCAGGTCCGCTTCCGTTCGTTCGAAGCGATGTTCCGCGGGAGGGAATGTTAGATCCCAGTACTGCTCGATCCTTAACTCGCCGCGTTGCCAGAGCGCGTAGTGGCCTGCCGCAAGCTTGCGGATTCCCTCGAACATGGTCAGCGGATCGGGCACCCAGAGAAATGTCAGGTACTTGTCGAGCGCCTCCATGTTCATGCTCGCTTCGATTCCCGGCACTTCGAGCAGAGCCTTCACCTCGGAAGCGAAAGCGAGCTTTCCGCCGCGATCCCAGTAATAAAGCGGCTTGATTCCGAAATGATCGCGAGCCAGAAACAACTTCGGCGAAGCGCCGCGCAAGTCGCAGATCGCGAGGGCAAACATGCCATGCAGGCGGTTGAGGCAGTCTTTGAAGCGGTCGGCGCCATATTCTTCGTAGAGATGAAGTACGACTTCGGTGTCGGTGTGCGAACGAAAACGATGGGCGATGGACTTGCCTTCGAGCTCGCGGCGCAGCTCGGCGAAGTTGTAGATCTCGCCGTTGTAGGTGATCCACACCGTGCCATCTTCGTTGCTCATGGGCATGTGGCCAGCGGCGGAGAGATCGAGAATGGCGAGACGGCGGCTGCCCAGCCCGATGTATCCTCCATCGGGGAAATGCCGCTCCCAGAGCCCGGAGTCATCGGGACCGCGGTGCGTCTGCACGTTCGTCATCCGGACGAGCGTCTCCCGGTCGCCGCAGTTCACGAGGCCGCTGATGCCGCACATGCGCTCAGTTCCTCCCCGTCTTTGGTTCGCACTCTAGTTCGCACTTCAGCTCATAGATTTTCGCCTTGATGTGGAAGAACTGAATGCCTTGCATCGCGCAGTAGATCAGGCCGGGAATGCCATCCAGAAATCCGAGGCTCAACCCGTACTTGTAAAGAAAGAACAAGAGCGGCGATCCGGGCAGCCCGAGGAAACGGCGCCGCAGCCACCTTCGCCGCTGCGCCTGCGTGCCCCAAGGCGAAGGCTGAATCTCTTCTTTGACGCGGTTGCCATCGAGCCAGACGCGCGCCTCCCAATTCGAGTACTCGTTGTGCTTCTGGATGTAACGCGACAAGGACTCGACATTGTGATGGATGAGCGGGTGCGACAGCTTGCGTGTTGCTCCGGTTACCACGACGTGCTCGTGCACTTCCATGTCGGCCATACTCGTGTCCTGATCTTGAAGGCGGCACTCGAAGCGCCCGAGCCCTTTGCGGAACAACGACAGCTTCCAGAAACTTGCTCCGCTATGGCGCAGCCGCCGCCCAAGAAAATGTATCTGCAAGGCCACGTAATAGCCGTTGGTGTGCGGATCCTGAATCGCCTTTTGGATCTCGTCCACGAGTTCGGGCGTCAGAACCTCGTCGGCATCGAGAAGCAAGATCCAGTCGTGAGCCAGAGGCAACGTGTCCATCGCCCACTCGCGCTTCTTCGGCCATCCTCCCGCGTAGTGGAACTGGACAACCTTGGCGCCATGCGACTCCGCAATGGCAGCGGTGTCATCGCTGCTCTCGGAATCGACGACGTAGATTTCTCCGGCCGACTTCAGCGATTCCAGGCAGCGCGGAAGGTTATGCGCCTCATTGCGGACTGGGATAATCACGGTCAGGGGCAATAATGGCGCAGTTTTCCCCGGACCCGATACATCAGTTTCCGATTTCGTCTCGATCACGTTTTTCCCGTAGAAGGTCTTATTATCTTAGCCTCTGGCGCGATTTTCACAAAGATCGCTGTGCTAGTATCACTCTCGGAACTATGCCCCAAGCCGCGCCAGTCCCTGGTTTAAGACAACCCGGGCTAAAAGAAGAAGTCCGGAACTTCTGGGACGCCGATCCCTGCGGCTCGCGCTATCTGGGCGATCACGCCGATTTCGAGGCCCACGCCCGGGCGCGCTACGAACTGGAACCCCACATTCACGAATTCGCCGGCTTCGCCCGATCTCGCGGTCAACGAGTGCTTGAAGTCGGAGTTGGCATGGGCGCCGATTATCTGGAATGGTTGAAGGCCGGAGCGCAGGCCACCGGCGTGGATCTTTCAAGCACATCGCTCGAGAGAGCGAAGAGGCGCTCGGAAATGGCCGGCTACGCGCCCGATCTGCGCGTTTCCGATGCCGAGCGCCTGCCGTTTCCCGACAACACTTTCGACATCGTGTACTCGTACGGCGTGATGCACCACAGTCCCGACACGCCGCAATGTATCCGCGAGGCCTGCCGAGTTCTCAAGCCCGGAGGGACGCTTCGCATCATGATCTACCACCATCCGTCGCTCACCGGATTCATGCTCTGGCTGCGCTACGGATGGCTGCGCGGCAAATCGTTGCGTCAAGCGGTTCACGATCATCTGGAAAGTCCCGGCACCAAGTCCTACACCCAGGAAGAGGCGCGCGCCCTGTTGCAGGGATTCGAGCAGATCGAGTTCCGGCAGGCCTTCAGTCCGGGAGATCTGCTTTTGAACGAACCCTCGGCGCGCTTTCAAGGACTGGCGTACCGGGTCGTCTGGCGCCTGTATCCGCGATTTCTCGTCCGCAGGTTCGGAGCGAAGTTGGGATTGTTCCTTTTGATTTCCGCGCGCAAGCCGGCCGTGCGGTAAGGCCGTTCACAGATTCTGTTCGCACCAACGCGCCAGCACAAACAGGGACCACGGCCGCGACCAGGAGGTTTTGCCCGCCAGAAATCGATTCCAGACATCGCGCACTGCCTCCGGATTCAATGAGGAGCGATTGGGACCGCTCCCGAGCAGCACAGTTTCGACAGGCTTTCTCATTTCACCCCGCAGCCATCGCTCAAACGGCAGAGTAAATCCGCGCTTCGGACGCTTCACAATCTCCATCGGCAGTTGGACACCAAGACTCGAGAGCAGCAGGCTCTTCGGCAAGTCCCCTTGTACCTTCCTATTCCCCGGAATGCGGAAGCAGGCTTCGACCAGCGTCCTGTCGAGAAAAGGCACTCGCAATTCGAGGCCATGCGCCATGCTCATAAAATCGGAATCCCGGAGCAGCGTGTTGCGCATGTACCAATGCGATTCCAGATAGGAAACGCGATTGACGGGATCGAGGCGCTGGCTCTCAGTGACCGACTCTTGCAACACTCGATCGAGAGATTGCTGCGAGGCTCGGTAATCTGGGGCTGAGAACAACGCTTCCCGTTCCGCAGCGCCAAACAGCATGCGCACCAGGAAGTACGGATGAACGATAGAATCATGGCCCGTGGCCAACTCAGCCAGCTTGCGGCTGCGATCGCCCTTGCCTGCAAACAGCGCCAGGAACGCGGAAAGCGGCCGCCGCGCCAGCCTCGGCAGTCGTCCAAGTCGTTTAGAAAAGATTTCCATCCTCGGCACGCGGCGAAAATTCGAGTAGCCTGCGAACATCTCGTCGGCTCCGAGCCCTGTCAAAGCGACTTTCACTCCCGCAGCCCTCGTCTTGGCGGACACGAGATACGTATTGATGCCGTCAATGGTTGGTTGGTCCATCGCGCATAGGGCTTCCGGCAACGCCGCAAGCGTGTCTTGCTGCGAGACTGGAATCTCATGATGTTCGGTGCCGAAACGGCGGGCGATCTCGCGCGAATACTGCCCTTCGTTGAACTCCTCTTCCTGAAATACCAGCGAGAAGGTATTCGCGCGCACGCCGTTGTGGCTGAGGACGGCAACCAGAGCGCTGGAATCGATTCCGCCCGAAAGAAACACTCCCACGGGCACATCACTCACCAGATGCGACAACACCGCATCGCGCAAGACCGCGGGCAGTTGATCCACCGTCGTGGCCCCGTTCCCCGATCTTCGTTCCAACGATCTTCGTTCCAACGATCTTCGTTCCAATGATCGTGGTTCCGGCTCGGCCCGTGAAAGAGACGGCAGCGGATTCCAATATTCGCGGCTGCTCACCGATCCGTTTTCTACGGTGAGCACATGACCCGGAGGAACGGCGCTGACTCCTTCCACGATCGTCCACGGCTCGTACACCGAACCGAACGCCAGGTAGCTCAAAACCCCGGTGGGATCGGCCTTTCGCGGTACGAGTCCCGTACCCAAAAGCGTTCGCACCTCCGAAGCAAAAATAAAAATCTGCTCGGATTGGTGGTAGTACAGCGGCTTGATTCCCATGGGATCGCGCGCCAGGAGCAGCCGCTTTCGCGGCGCGTCCCACAGGGCAAATGCGAACATGCCGCCCAGCCGCGTCAGGCATCGCTCGCCCCACACGCGATAAGCGGCAAGAATCACTTCGGTGTCGGAATGACTCTTGAACTCGACGCCGGCGGCTTCGAGCTCCTTCCGAAGTTCGCGGAAGTTGTAAATCTCGCCGTTGAAGACGATCCAGTTGCCGGTGACCGGATCCTGCATGGGCTGATGCCCGAGCGGCGAAAGGTCGAGAATCGCCAATCGCCGGTGCCCCAAGCCGATCTCCAGCGGCTCCGGTTGGGGCTCTTTCAGCAGCACGGTACCGGAATCGTCGGGTCCCCGGTGCGCGAGCGAACGCGTGGCTTGTTCCAAAACTCCAGGAGGGATCTGGGTGTTACGCGCCAGGATGCCAACGATGCCGCACATCTGAAATATTTGCTCGCTTCCTTACGGCAGGTGCTCGGCCAGGACCAGGACTTAATTAGGAGAAGCTACTTAAACGCCTCCACGTACAGAGAATGCGGCAAATCCATCGAGTCTCCCGGTTCATACGGCGGAACGCTCGTTCCGTACAAGCGGCTCTTCCCTTCCGCGGATTTCTCCACCTCCCGAAATCCCGCTTCGCGCAGCACCTCGCTGAGATAACTGAAATCGAACGCGGTCCGGTGCTGTCCATCGCAGAACACGAAATTCGAAAACCTGCCGCCGAGCGAATCGAAGTGGCGTGGGAACGAATCGTAGAACCAATCGCTGCGTTCCTGAGTATAGGCTGCAATCGCGCTCTCCAGGCTCGGAACGATGAGCCGGATGCCGCTGCCCCATTTCAACACGCGCACACATTCTTGAAGAAGCCGCTTTAGCTCATCCGGATAAAAGTGTTCGAACATGTGGGTGGAATAGATCGAGTCCACCGAGTTCGAACGAAACGGAAGCCCGTTTCTCACATCCAGCCAAAGGTCAATCTTGTTGAAAGGATTGCCGTCGATATTGAGAAATCCCGCCAGATACTTTGTGCCGCAGCCCAAGTGAAGGTGATTCGCTCCATCAACAGAACGCGCGTTCACCAAGTACCGCCGCAAGAAATAATTCGGAACGGTGGCCTTGGCAATGCCCCAAAACACGATGTCTTTATAGCGCTGATGAAGCAACCCACCCTCCGGCAACGGTGACCGCCATTATAGAGCAGCCTGCCGCGCCATCCTTGAGATGGGCCGCCACTCATGCGATGGCGTCGCGGTAGATCCTGGCCAGGTGTTGTGCCTGATGCGATAGCGTCAGCTTTTCGAGGATCGTCTGGCGCGCAGCCATCCCTATGCGCGCGCGCAATTCGGGCGATGCGAGTAACGCGGAAAGCCCCTGCTCAAGTTGTTCGAGTCCATCCACAGGGATGAGCCAGCCATTCTTGCCGTGCTCAATCACTTCATCGATTCCCTGCCCGCGACAGGCAATCACCGGCTTGCCGCAAGACATGGCTTCCAGATACACGCATCCCAGGCCCTCGTTCCGGCTGGGCAACGCGAATACGGAGCAGCGTCGCATGGCCTCTGCTACTTCGGACCGGCTCTGCCGCCCGGCAAATTCAACTTGCGGCTCAATGCCCAAGTCGCGCGCCAGCGCTTCAAATTGGGCGCGAGCCGGCCCTTCTCCGATGATGCGGCATCGAAGCCGGGGGAAGGAATGCCTGAGATTTGCGAGCGCTCGCAGAACCAGTTCGTGGCCTTTGCTCGGCAGCAAGTTGCCGACGATCAGAATTTCCGCATCGACCTGCCCCTCCGCAGCAAGATTCGGCGAAAAAAGATTTGGATTTACACCGTTGTACACGATGGTACTGCGGGTTTCAGCCGGCGTTCCGGTTTTCAGAATTTCTTGCGCCTTGCCGCTGATACAGATTACGGTCTGCGCCGCGCGATAAACGTCCACCGACACCTTGCGCCGCCAAGCCGCCGGAATTCCACCAAGAAAGCACGTATTAAACACATCCAACCCGTGAATCGTAACCACGAACGGAATTTTCAATCGCCTGGAAAGCAACGCGGCCGTGTGGCCGCAAGGCAGCGCCGCGTGAGCGTGGATCACATCGATCGGCTTCACACTGTGCAGCTTCCGTATTCGTCCCAGCAGACGGGCGTAAAGCAGCTTGCCTGCGCTCGATAGCCCGAGATTTCCGGGGACTTGCGGATACCGCACCCATTCCGCCGCAGCCGATGAACTCGGTTGTTTTCGAGGATAGTAGATCGGGGATACTGCAATCACGCTGGAGTCGACGCCGAACTGCTTAAGCTGCTCGATCGGTTCTGCGATGAAGCAACCGCTCACTTCATTCTGGTCCGAGGGGAAAAACGGGGTAAGCGTCAAAACGTGCAGCGCTGAATCTACTGCCGCGGCTCGGGACATCAGTTTCGCTCCCTTTCAGGCCGCGCCAACTCCTGAGCCAGAGCCACCAGGCGTTCCACATGCTCGCTCCAACTGAAGTCGCGAGCGCGCCGCCGTCCGTTGCGCGACAGCTCTTCCGCCAACTCCGGCGATTCCTGAATTTGCATTACTCGTTCCGCCAACGCCTGGGGAGAAAAGCGGGGGAAATAAATTCCCGCGTCCCCGCAGATCTCGCGATGCACCGGCAAATCCGACGCCACCACCGGCAAGCCACTCGACATGGCCTCGACCAGGGGATGCGCAAAAGATTCGGCATAAGCCGGGGTTACGCAAATGTGGCAAGCCCGATAAAGGCGATGAAGCGAGCGATAGGGAATCGTTCCGAGTTCGACGATATCGCCGCTTGCCAATAGCTGGTTGGCCAGCGACGCCGCCGACTCGGCTCGATATGTCCCCGGATTCTCGCCGGATTTCAGCCGGCAGGTAAGAAAGAGTTTCACCTTCTTTCCCTTCAGACGACTGCTTAAGATGGGGATTGCCCGAAACAGGGTTTCGAAATTCCGGTAATAATTGTAGTGGCTCACAAAAAGCAGGCGGAGAGCGTCTTTCCCTTGCTCAAGCTGGATTTGAGCAGCCGCTGGCAACGGCGCTGCATCGCTCGTAAATGAATCCGGGTCAAATCCATGGTGCACCGAAAGCACCTTCCGGCCGCTCCACTCGGCAAGTTCCTGGGCGAACGCTGCACTCGGGGCGACGGTAATGTCGGCGCGGCTTATGGATCGCCGGGCCAGCCAGCCCTTGACCAAAGTGTCCGCCCAGATCGCGTAATCTCCGCGAGCGCGAACATCGCGGAGGAAATCGCCGGAAGTGTAGAGCGAGTTACGAGACAGGAGTATCTGCGGCACGGGAGAGTTCCAAAGCGCAAAGTTGCCCGCGGAAATCAAGACCTGCGCGCCGCTGCGCCGGATCCGCTTCGGCAGCGTCGTCTGCTCCCAAACGAAACGACGGAATGCCCCGGATTTTTCTGAGATTTCGACAAATGAAATGTTCGGAAGCTCTCCAAATTCCCGGCGAATTGCCCGATTCAACAGAACCGTAGTTTCCGCATCCACTCTGCGCGCGAGATGGGGAATCACATTGCGCAGATAGGTAAGGCCTCCACCCGCACTCGCGGCAAGGCCATTGATAAACAATCTGATCATCGGTTGGGCACGACGGCTCCAAAATCGGCTGGCAACGGACGCGGAGTTCCGGAAACAACGTTCGCCGCTGGCGCCACGACAGCGGCAGGAACAAGATCCGCGAGTAGAAACGCAAGCACCCAAAAATACACGCTGAGATAATAACCCACGGCAAAGAGCCAATCCTCGAAGTTGGCGTGAATAAGACCCGCTAACACCACCATGGCCAGCGGAATCGAGTAGTGACGTGGGTCGGCCGTTCGCCTCATCCACGCGCAGACTTTCCATACGTTCGACACCGTCACCACCAGGAGCGCAACAAAGGGCAACACACCCAACAGACCCACCCACTCTGCGATGGTCATGTAGCTGCTGCCGTGCTCGCGAGACGTTTCCCAAGTTGAAGCAACAGTTCCAAACTCCAATCCGGGCTCGCCCGTCGGACTCGTGCCATATCCCGTCCCAAACAACGGATGCTCTTTGATCGTGGCGATCAATTTTTCCCAAGGTGTCCGCCGCGAACCGAGCACGCCTTCTTCCTTGTGCCCCTTGTAGAGCACCGCATCCTTCAGGCCCCCGAGGCGCTGGTTTAAGGCCTCTGGAGCCAACATTCCAGTGACCGCAATCAGCAACAGAACCAATGCCACCACCTTTACCAGCAATTTGTACTGGTGCAGGCAAAAACAGAAGATAAGCGTGACGAGCGTTATCGAGGCCATCCCGGCACGTGCCATGCTGAAAAGAACAAGGTACGCGCAAAGAAGCAGGGCCCCCAGCCTGCGGAATCTTACCCTCGGCCCATCGCTGGTGAACCATCCCCACAGCAGGATGGGGAACAATCCGATGCTCATCGCCGCGCCCAGGGAGTTGGGATTACCCCAAATACTTTGTCCCAGACCGAAATAACAGATGGCCGTGACATAGACCGCTATCTCACTTCCCCACAGCAGACCATGGAAAAAACGGTTCTCCCGGCCGAAAACGGCCAGGCGAGCGCCCGAAGCACAATATAGAAAAAGAAGGAACAGGCTCAAAGCCTTGAGGGACGCCATCTCTACGTACTCAGAAACGGTGGCGGAGACAAACGCGGCGCAGGTGCAAAACAGAGCGAGCAGATGCAGCGATCCGAAAGGCCTGCGGGGAGCCTTCGCCCAAACCATGCAGCCAACCACCGCACCCACGAATAGCACCACCCAACGTCCAACCGTCCAGGCGCTTTGCAGGGGCAAAGGCATGCTAGCCCAAACAAAAGTGATCATCAGCAGAACAAAAAAACGCTGGTCATATTTCCAGACCGTGGCGATGAGTACCTCCAACAGCAAGATCCCACCCAGGAAAGAAACGTCGCCGAAGTACTGCAAGTGGGAATACACAAAATACAGTGCCAGGCCGAAGCCCAGCAGGAGACCTGCCCACTGCAGCGGCTTCAAGGAATTCATCGAGCCTCCGTGCCAGCGGAGATCGCGGCCGCGGCCAGACCATCGGCGCATGCTTGCGGCGAGTAGTTTCGAATTCGTTCCGAGCTGCGCGCGCTCATCCGTGGCTTGAGCTCAGGCTGCCGCGCCAGAGAATCGACCGCCACGCTGAGTTTCTCCGAATCTCGGGGAGGCACGACATAACCATTCCACCCATCTTCGACCAAGTCGGCCGAACATCCGGCGACACTGCTCACAATGATCGGAAGTCCGCACGCCATCGCTTCGTTCACCACCAAACCCCAGGGGTCGCTGTGCGTCGGCAGAACCAAGGCTTCCGCGAGCGCATACAGACCGGCCAGATCTTCCCGCTGCGCGAATCCCGGAAAACAAACCATCCCCGGGCTGATCCGTTTCGCCCGTTGCGCCAGTTCCTCTCTGGAGACGCCATCGCCCGCAAACACCAAGCCCACCTCGGATCGCAGGCCGCTCTCCAGTTTGGCATAGGCTTCGAGGAGATCAAAGACACCTTTTTCCGGAACCAAACGGCCCACAAAAAGAATAAACCGCGCGGGCAGTTTCAGTTTCTCTCGAAATTGAGTTGCATGGGCCCTGGCGTTCTCCGCCTGCGCCGCAAACAAACTGTTGTCGACGGCATTGGGCGCGGTCGAGATGCTTGCCTCCGGAGACCCAAGCGACCTGAGATACTCGAAGGAAGCCTTTCCCGGCACCACGAATCCGTCACAGTGCCTCAAAAAATAGGCCTTCAGGGACTCCACCCATGCCCATCCGCGACGAGCGTCCTCGCCGTTGCTCTCCGACCACAACACAAATCGAACCCCGCGGCGCCGCGCCCACAAGAGCGCTTCCCAGGAGGCCGCGTAGTTGTAGCCGCCACAGATGATAACCTGCGGACTCACCCGGTTTAGGGCAGCCCACAATCCTCGATTGATCAGCAGACTGCTTTTCCCCGCTCGCCACCGCCAGGACGACAGAATCTGATGCGAAAAACGGATTTCATCCTTATAGACACGCCACTGTCGAAGCGCCTCATCCGTCTCTGCCAGAAATATTACGTGCAGATCCAGCCCCGCTCGGCGTGCCAGAACGTTGAAAACCGGGATGCGGTAGGGAGCAATGATCTCGGTGAGGATCGCAAGCCGTTGTGTCATACACTCCACTCGTCCGAAGTTCTGAATGAACGCCGCGCTTGCTTCATGCGATTCGCGAGACTCGCTTCCCTCGATGCGTGTTATGGCTGACCACGGCCAACTCCAGAAGCTCCTGCCACTGTTCGGTGATCCGGTCCCAGTCGAATTTTTCGGCGTGCTTGATGGCCGCCGACGACATCCGGGCTGTCAGGTCCTGCTCCCGAATCAAACGGTTGAGCGCCTCGCTCATCCGATCTTCGGAAGACACCAGCAGCCCAGTAACCCCATCGACGACGTAGTCGGGGTGGTAAGAACTCCGCGCCACGCACGGGAGACCGCACGCCGCAGCCTGCCCCAAAACCTGGGGATGCCCTTCGACATCGCTCGGGAAGAAGAATATGCGGGCACGGCGCATCTCGGCGCCCAGTTGAGCAGCGCCCAGGTGGCCGAGAAATACAACGTTGCTGCAGTTGAGCTCTTGTGCCAATCGCTCGCAAGCGCTCTGCTCTTCCCCCATTCCAGCCAACCGGAATTCCCACTCCGGATGTTTGGCAGCCTCCCGAACCACGAGGTCGGCCCGCTTGTACCGACGAAAGGAGCCGGCAAACAGGACGCGCGGCCTCTCGCCCTCGTCTCTCGGTCCTGCAGGCGGATAGTAATAGCGCCGGTCGATGCCGTCGTAAACCGTTTGCACATTCCGCCCTCCGAGCCTCTCGACCGTCTCGGACATGTGGCGACTATTGCCTGCGACTACGTCGCACTCCCGAATCGCGCGCCGCAGAATCGGCCGGTTCGCGTCCTCTTCCAGTCCTCCGGAAACCACGTAAGTCACCAGCGCCGACTTCCAATGCAATTTCGCGCGGGCCGAAAGGAAGGCGGAATCGAGCGGGCCCTCCCTCGGAAAAAAATAAACATCCGGGACATGGGTCAGCATGTGCCACAGAATGCGCGCTGTATTGCCGCGTTTCTTCCACCGAAGAATCCGGGTGTTAGGGCGCGAGGCAATCCTCGGGTCCGTTTCGCCGTTGCCAAGCATCACCACCCGAAAACGCGATGCATCCATTCGCGCCACGACTTCTTTCACCGTCAGGTTCTGGGCGTTGGTGTTGCTCTCGTCGGCGAAAGAGGGCGTGAAAACTGTGATCATGCGGTTGGCAAAAGCTTGCCCCGAAACGGCAAGTCGTGTGTCAGGAATTGTTGGACTTCCATTCTACCCGATGATTACGCGCTGAAGACCTCGTATCGAAGGCCTCGTAACGAAGATCGCGCAGGCGGGCCCGCAGGCGCAGCGCACCATCTCGACCTAAAACCGTTTTCTCCATGTGTTCTAGGGCGGCGTGCAACAGTCGCTTCCGGCTTTCGAGCGCGGGCCCGCCGACATTAGGATGAGTCTCCGCTGGATCCGTTTCCAGGTCGTACACGTCCTCGGTCGCGCCAGGCCCAAGCCGCATGACTAACTTGAAGCGGGCATCGCGAACTCCCAGAAGCCTCGGCGCCTGCCGGTTTTCCGGCCGAAAAGGATTCGTACAACCATACGCGCACTCGATGATCGCGGGACCGTCCCAGGCAATCCCGCGCTCGATATTGGTCCACAAGCTCCGCCCCTGAAACCCCGGCGGAGCCTGCACGCCCATGATCTCAAGTAGAGTGGGCGCCAGGTGCAGATGGCTCATCGGAGACGCTGGAACTTTCACGCCTTGCTTTCCAGGAACGCGAATCAGCAGCGGCACACGAACAATTTCCTCATGCAGCCGCACCGGCGAGTGATAGCGCCCGCCGTGTTCGAGAAACTCCTCGCCGTGGTCCGCTGTCAGCGCGAACACGCAGTCGTCCCACAGATGGGTTTGCCTGAGATTCTGCACCAGCCGCGCAATCTGGCGATCGACCCACCGGATGCCCGCGTCGTATAGCTGGACCACCTCATCCCGTTTCCCGCGCAAGCCGGAAGGCGTCAGGTCCGAACGGTTCCAGTATTCGTTCACATAGCGGGCGCGGTCAGGCCTGATGTCCCTTCCTGTCAGTTCGCGAAACGCCTCATTCGGCGGATAGTACGGCGCATGCGGGTCCATCAGATGAAGCCACAGGAAAAACGGACGCTGCCCGCTCGATGCCAGCCACGACTGCGCCCGGTCCACTAGAATGTCCGCGGCCGGATATTTTCTCAGAGCGTCAACGCTCTCCGCCGCCGGCGCAATCTTCATGCAGTACTGAAAGTACAGTTCGTTGTAGGCCCTGCTCAGCCCAACCGCTCCCGCAATACTTTTTATGGATCGATTCACCTTCCCTCGGACCGGCTCGCCGCGTGGAGATTCCGGACCCACAGTGTCTTGAGCGAACTGCGCTTCGAAGTCAAGGAAATCGCGGAAGACCTCGAATCCCTGGTCGTATCCGAAGCGCGGCGAAATGTACGGATTGCCCGCCGAAAAAGCGCCCGTGGCATAACCAGCCTCCCGCAACACGGTTGCCAGCGTGCTTTCCCCGGGAGCGAGCCCGACCACGTCCCGGCCCAACGCCAAAGGCATACGCGAGGCAAAAATCGCGGGGAACGAATAGCACGTGGGCGCGCCGGCAACAATGGCCGCCGGAACTACAAACGATTCTGCCGCCAGCGAATCCAGAAAAAGAGTCGCGGGACGCGAGTATCCGTACCATCCGCAATGGTCCGCGCGCAGGCAGTCCACCGTGATCAACACCAGCGATCGCTTGCCCGGAGCCAGGTTCGGAATGAAGTCCGGGGCCACTTTACCTGTTCGCTCCCGCCGTAGTCACGCGCACTTTTACTCTCCCGTTTTCTCCCGCATAGGTGCCCTCAGTCGCGATTGAGAAGAGATCCGCGTCATGAACATAGAGCAAGTCCGGCCACTTTTTTCCCAGCGCGGTCAAAAACTCATCCAGGAGCTTCAACGTCGGCGTCCGGAAATCCTGGATCGTCGAGTGAAAATTAATCGAATGGACCGAAATCACCGCCGGCACGCCAGCCGTGAAACACTCCCCCGCCTGCGTCATCAGTGTCTGCACGTCGCACCGAACATTGCTCCGGTCCGTGGCAGGCTCCATTTCAACCGTGCGAAAAGTGAAGAGCATTCCGTTCTTATCCAGATAGGGCCCGCTGCGCTCGCCGGGGCCGTTCTGCGCGCCATTCTGTGCGACCCGCACTCCATTCTCGAACCAAGCCGCTCTCGAATCCGCGTTGGCGCGATAGCCCGGCGCGCAGGCACTGAACGGACCCAAAGCCATCAGGTCTCGAAACACTCCCGCCGCTCGCGCAATCGCAGTCCGCTGATCGTCCACTGACAAGAATCGGCGTGCGGGCCGCATCTCCGGGTCCCAATACTCATACCCGATCCAGGGCATCCGCCAGTGAATGTAAGGAGTTTGCGCACGCCACAATTTCTTCACCAGTTGGGCCCGCTCTTCGCCGGCGTAAAGTTCTCGAGCCATCGCCCGCTCGCAAAAGTGAGTCAGCCCGTGCAGAGCGGGATAGAACAGGCGCTCGCGAATGCCCTGCCGATACGCCTCCAACAACTGAGGACGATGCCACTTACCCGGCAATCCTTCTGTCAGAGGCCGCAGCGGAATCTGTTTCTGACCGGGTTCGAAGAGGCGGTCGAAATCCACATTGGCCATGATGAAATTCATGACCATCGACGGCCTGCGCCCGGTCGAGTCCCGGTGCTTCTTCAGAACTTCTCCGAGCGCGTGCAGATCCTCGGCCGTTTCCAGGCTGTAGAAATCGTACGGCTTCTCTCCCATTTCCAAACCGGCGGCCCGGAGCTCTTCCCATCCCTCACGGTCGCGCACTCCGGCGCGGCCCCAATCGTCGCTCTGAAACACAACCAGCGGACGGTCAAAGCGCAGAGCAGGCGGCGTCGCCGACTTCTTCGCCAGCCCGAGCGCATTTCGCAGTCGCGTTATCATTTCAGTTCATTTCCGGCAACGTCATGGCCCCGGAGGCCCACGCCTTTACCCGGGCTCTGCTTGCGATGCCAAAATCCGCACCCGAAAGATTTGTGCACCCCAGCCGCGCTATGGTGTGCGCCATTTAGATCTCGCCTTGGTTACGAAGTCCAATATCGAACATAGTCTCCGGTCCAAAGGATACCTGTAGGCTGGGGAAAGCCGGACTAATGTTTGGCAGAAACCTCGTTTGAACAAAGCCGGCCCCGTGCTGATGTCCTCGCGATACCCTCCAAAGTCATAATCAACGCAACCATGCTCTTTCGCCCATCGAATCGCATGCCATTGGAGCAAGTGGCCAGCGCTCAAACGATCGTCCTTGGTGGTCGCGCCAAAAACGTACCAGGACCGGGTCGCCGCCCTAACCACCAACGTACCGCCTAGCAACATTGCTTCCTTGAAAGCGAGCAAAAGAGCTCCTCGGTCCTTCTCCTTCACGATCCACCGCAATACGTGCGACAAATGGCTGGGCTCAACGGCAATGAAGTTCTTCTTCCTCGCCATCTCAAAATAAATACGCTGAAACTCCTGAAGGTCTCCCTCGTCCTGTGCGAACCTGATCACCATTCCTTGTTGCTCAGAACGTCGGATTTCGTACCGTGTTGCCTTCCGAAAGCTGCGCAGTAATTCGTCATTTCCAGCGGCCAAATTCAAGCGTAAAGAACTCCTGCGGTCCGGGAGCAATTGCCACCCGTCGTGAGACAAGGTGCTTCCGACATTCCATTCCGGGTGCTCAACCCAGTCAGGAGCGATCTCGATGTACGCGAAGCCCAGTTCCTTGCTCTTTTCAAGAAGCTTGCCAAGTCCGTACAGCGTCAGGTCGGCGTCATCGCAGGCCGGCCCGCGGTAGACCATCAGACTGCGGACCGGTCGCAGCCATTTGCCCAGGGGAAAAATTACTCCGCAGAGAGCGAACCAAAGCATCTCGCCTTGTTCCCGCACGGTGGCACAATACATGTCTTCACGCTCATCGCCGTTTCCTTCCCCCGTCCAATTGGGAAATTGGAACGGATGACTATTGCTCTGGCGGTCCAGAAACGCCTCGATTTCCCGGTGAATGGCGGGGGCTAACTCTTGCGTCTTAAGAAATTCAAAATGCATTGGCGGAGCAGAAGCGCAGGGTGATCAAGCAACAAGCCGCAACCTTTGGTACGTTAGATGTAGCCAAGGGCTTTCAATCTCTCTTCGATGATGTGCTGTTCCTCCTGGTCTAGTCTTACCGCATCCTGGCGGGTGACTTCCTCCAATAGAAACACGATCAGTTTTTCCAGGCTTGGAAATCGCTTCCCGTAGAGTTCTTCCGCCGCCGAGCAGAGGTCCTCTGGCAGACTTACTTGTCGTAACGATGCTGTCATCGAGCTTCAAGCCTCATATTCGGAGCATTCCCCGTACTCTGGACCCTATGGCTCCAGCCACCAAACGGTCATCCTCATCCAACCCGACAAGTAACACCAATGAGGTAAAGGCGAGGTAGCCCAACCCCAGGCCGGCCAGGATGGCAAGAACTGCATTGTGGAACCGACTTGCCTCCATCCCTACCAGAGCCACCATCGCCACGGTACCCAATACCGGCAAAAACAGCCGGACGTAGCTTCGATTATACGGAGTCAATCCCAGGATCGCCTTCACTTCGCGCAAGTACAGCAGGTTGATCGCGGCATTCGTTGAAGCCGACACAACAATCGCCCCAATGACTCCCCAAATCGGTATGAGAGCAAGATTGAAAATGATGTTCCCAATCACAACCTTAACCTGCACTCGAACCAGACGGTCCTGGTTGCCCGACATAATCAGCAAGAGGCCTGCGGAACCCACCGCGCAGTTGATCAATTCTCCGAAGGTTCCGATCACCAGGATTGGCCACCCGGCTCGAAACTCGCTTCCAAATATCCGCATCAGTGGCGCGGCAAAGACACAAACCACAATCGCCAGCGGAAGAGTGAATCCAACAATCCACTTGGTCAGAGTCTGATAGAGCCGCCGCAAAAGATCTAGTTCCCCGCGCGCGTGCAAATCCGCGATGGTGGGGGAAAAAATCTGATTCACCGATCGCAGCAGGATCGGCAGGAACGCCGCGACCGAGGCCGCTACCACATAGATGCCCACACTCCGGGCGTCCAGATAATAGCCCAGCACAATCTTGTCCAATGAAGCAAAAGTGCATTCCAGTGCCTGCACCGCAAACAGGCTGGCAGAAAACCGAATCGCTTCACGTTGCAAGGCTGGAAGTTCGCCGGCCACGGAACGGTAGCCCGGCGGCATGAGTTTCCATGTGGCCGCCGCCAACAGGATGAGCGTGACCACGGCGGAGGCAATCTGCGCCAGCAAGTACCCGAGAAGGCCCATGCCAAGCATCAGCAGGCCGACGCCGATCAGCATGTTAAGCGGACTGCCAATGAAGTTCGTGATGACCGTTCTGCGGGCAACGTCCTTGAAGCCGGCAAGGGCCTGCCCAAAGAACGAGGTGAAGCTCCCCAAAACCATCAATACGGCAAAAGCCCCCATGTACTTCGACAATGTCGGCGTGTGGTAAAAGCGATTCGCCACCCACCCTTTGATCAAGAGCATAAGGGCGGCGACCATCAAGTTTGCGACTGCAAGGACCCCAATGCCGCGCCACAGGAATCCCTTAAGCTCGGCATAGCGCCCGGTTCCGCTGTATACCGCCACGTATCGAGCCGCGGCCTGAGGAAGCCCCAGAGCCGCAATCAATCCGAGCACGCCGCCAACCGTCATGCCGAGCGCATAGATTCCGAGCGCGTCCGCGCCCAACACTCGCGCCAGGTAGATTTTGAAGAGGTATCCCGCGCCGGCCGTAAACATCGTCCCCGCGAAGAAGACCGCGGAATGCCGCGAGATTTGTCCCATCTCGCTGCGAAATCGCGCCTCGTGACTGGGTGCGAGCGCTGGCTGCGACGCCTCGAGGGCTGTGTCGGGGATGTTCAAAATATGCCTGTGCGCGCGTGCTGACGAATCGTCGTTCCAGATTATCTCAAACCGTTCGCCTGTGGTTGGCAGAGAACTTCCGACAGGACCTCCGGAGAAATCGCCTGCACCAGCCGGCGTGCGGTGTCCGAGCCGGGCATCACCGCGCACAACATATCCGGGATGCGCAGCAGTTCATCCGGAGATTCGAGCATCCGTCCCACGCCGAAGCGCACGTATTGGGGAGCATATCCGGCGTAGGCGTGTCGCAACCATCCGCACAGCAAAACGGGGATTCCGACCGATGCACATTCGAAAGCCACTGTCGATTCGACCGTCACCGCGCACCATGTCTTCTGCAAAATCTCGCGAGACAGTGGCGCGTCCGTCACGCTCACCAATTTCCGGTCGTCTTCGCTCAAGGTCCGTGCCACTAACCTCCGCCGCTGCCGGGCGCTCTCAAACGGATGCAGCTTCAAAACCACGGTCTTGCCCGATCCGCGGGCAGCCGCACAAAGGAGCGGCAACACCTCGCGATAAATCGCCTCCACCCGCCAGAAATCCGTTTCATTCGGCTCGGTGAAAAACGTGATCCAGGGAGCACGCTCACTCCAGACTGAAGCGTTCTCACGCGGTGGCGACGCCGCCGCGCCGATCCGAATCCGGCGGGCATCGATTCCGCAGATGCGTTCCAGATAGTCACTCTCCATCTCACCTTTGGCCAGATAATTCGAAAACCGCGGATTCTTGTATGCCATGCGGCAATCGAGCGCTCCGTGATGGCACGCGACTGCCGGAATTGCCCGCTGCTCGGCTAGCAGCAGAGGAATCCGCGTATATGGATTCGAATCGTCGCAGCTCAGGCAGCCCACCACCGGGCGCGTCTCAAAAACCCGGAGCCAGGCATCGCGCACCGTAAGTCCCCAGCGCAACCAGCGCGGCCCTTTTTTCAAGATCCCGAGCTGAACTGGCAACCTGAATGCCGGATGTTCCCGGAGCGCCCGCTCCATCTGCGTCCAGCAGGCTTCCAGTTCTTGCAATTCATTCCTGTCGCACTTCTTCGTCGCGAAACTTGCCAGACGCGCCGTCTGCACATTTGGCGGAACGGGTGAGACGGCTCCGGACTCGCGGGCGAGAACCAGGAGAAATTTCCGATCGCGCAAAATTCCAGCGTAACTGAACGCGGTTTTCGTGACGTTCGAATAGGCCGACGGAAGCAGCACAACCGGTTCCGACTGCACCGACGACTGCGCCGGTGATCTCGCCAGCTTCCTTCGCCAGACGTAGTGCGGATCGTACTTGTCGTAAACCACTTGCAGCAATTGCTCAAAGCTCAGGTTCGCCGCTGCTGCGACACTCCGACGCAAAATGCTGGGCACCAGACGCTTCCGCAGTCCCCGGTGCAGCACTTGCAGCAGCATTCCCAACTGCAGTCGCAAAACTTCCGCCGTCACCGACGGGCGGCTTACAACCAGCGTGCAACATCCTTTGAGCTTCTCGGCCAGCCGAAGCGCGAGCCGCACGTCCTGCAATTCCGGCTGCAGCATCACACTGATCACGTCCCACCAGTCGATGCCAAAGCGGTCCACAACGCGTCCCATGCCCGGTTCAAACAGGTGACGCCAAACCTGCATGTCCTCAACTTCGACGGCCAGATCGAAAACGCTGGAGACCGGACAACCCAGCGCGGCACTCCGTTCGTCATAAAAAGATTTTGGGGCTCGTCCCAGGTCGATCACCGAATCCCAATGCTGATGCGTCCACGAACCGTGGAAGTCATCGCCGGGATGTAAGAGGAGAACTCGCATAAAGGCAGGTCTCAGGTCGCAGGTCTTAGGTCTTAGGTCTCAGGTCCCAGGTCTCAGGCGCCAGTTCCTAAATCCCAGTCTTAGGCATCAGGGATTTGTGAATTTCCTGAGACCTAAGACCTGAGACCTGAGACCTGATCCACCAGCTCCCAACTCAGCGGCGTTCCCCGCTCCACATCGCGGGCCGCGCGTTTTCCCAGAACTTCGTTGAGGTGCCGGGGGTGCAATCCGTCCGCTGGACGAATCGAACGCACGTTCTGTTTCGTAAACAGCTCGCCCTTTTTTATATCCTCGACCACAAACAGCGAGCGCCGAAACTTGCAGCTGTTGGCCTCGCGCGGTCCGGAAGCAAACTGAACCGCGCCGAGAGCTTTCTCGGCCGTGCGCACCGCCTCCACCATTGTCTTGAATTCCTCGGGTTCGAGTGAGAACGCGCCGTCCGGCCCCCCATCCGCCCGTCGCAGACAAAGATGTTTCTCAATGATGCGCGCTCCCAGCGCCACCGCGACAACTGGAACCGCGATGCCCATCGTGTGATCGGAAAGTCCCACCGGGCAATCAAAACGGCGCGCCAGTTCCGGAATCGTGCGCAGGTTCGCTTCCTCCGGCGGCGCCGGGTAGGCGCTCGTACACTTCAGGAGCGCAATCTGAGCCGGCCCATTCCCGGGCGCGGCCCCGCGCGCCGCCTCGACCGCTTCCGAGATTTCGTCTGCGCTGGCCATGCCCGTGGACATAATCAGCGGCTTCCCAGTGCGAGCCATCTTCTCGATCAGGCCGATGTCCACCAGTTCAAACGACGCCACCTTGTGCGCGGGAACGTTCATCTGTTCCAGAAAATCGACGGCGCTATCGTCGAAGGCGCTCGAAAATAGTTGCATCCCCAGTTCGTCCGCAATCTCTTTGAGCTTCGGCTGCCACTCCCACGGCGTGAATGCCTCCTGGTAGAGGTCGTGAAGAATGCGGCCATCCCACAGCGTGCCGCCCGCAATGCGAAAACACTCTTTGTCGCTGCGCAGCGTGATTGTGTCCGCCGTGTAGGTCTGGAGCTTGACCGCATCCGCGCCGGCTTCCTTCGCGGCGCGAAGAATCCGAACCGCCTGATCGAAATTCTGTTTGTGATTGGCGGAAAGCTCGGCCACAACATAAGTGGGCGCACCCGATCCGATCATCCGGTTGCCGATGTAAAAGCGGCCTTCCATCAGGAACCCACCTTTTCGTTCAAATGCAGCGCAACTTCCTCGGGAGCGAATGGCGTGCGCCGTCCACTGCGAATGATGGCCAGCGCATTCTCTCCTTCGTTCAACAGCAGGTCGAGTGCGCTGGCATGCGACTGGAATGGAGGAAAGAGCTGGCGGTACGCAGGGTGCTCGTAATGCTGGAAGACTACATTGACACCGCGGCCAGTCATGACTGGCAACTCGCTCAGCAGATAGTCGGCCGATCCCAGCGGCGAAACGTAAGTTGTCGCCCCTGACAAACTACAGATCTCCGCCAGCAGATGAGTGCGCTTGCCATCAACCGCAAGCTCGGAAGACCTTGCAATTCGTGTCTTGATCCCCAGCGCCTCCGCCAACCAGCGGAGCAGACTGATCGTCAACTCGGCAAGGCGAAGGCCAGACGATGCCGACGGCAGCAATTTACTCAATGCCGGATAATAATCGTCGAAGAACGGAGCACGACGATAATTCAACTCCACGGAGCGCAAGTGATCGTGCCAGAATTCCGCTTCCCGAATCTCCACGTCCACAATGCGCTGGCCCAGTCGCCCTCGTGACACGACGGGCACGGTGAGCCACAGCAGGCCGGTCGGAGTCTTAATCCGGTTTCGCTGCTGCCACGACTTCTTCTCAAACTGCACCGTGTCCAGCAGCACGAACTTGTCCACCTGGTCGAGCAGATCGAAATAGCCCACCCAGGGCAGATACGTCGGCTGCGCAATCGCGATTTTCACAGGTTGCTCCCGGACAGCACATAGCGATCCGCTACTTTCTGAAATCCGAGAGACCCCCACAGCGCCGCCGCTGCCACCCGCCCTTCGGCCACTTCGAGTTGTATCTTGGATGGGGCATGTGCCCGCAGTTCGCGGATCGCTTCGAGGGCGCACGCTTTGGCAACGCCGCGCCGGCGAAACTCCGGCAGAACGTAGAGTTCGTAGATAGCTCCCGTCATCCGCGGAAGGAACCGGTGCTTCTCCAGCCCGAACAGAATGAAGCCTGCCCTTTTCTCATCGCAAACAATCCAGCGCAAAAAGTACTGCGGGTTGGAAACAATATTCTGAAAGTATTGCTCTTTCCAATCGTTCTGCGGAACAAACCCAGGATTCAATTCGGAGAAATATTCAATCGCCATGCGCTGAAACTCTTCCCGGTCGGACGCTGCGATTGGAACCGTGCCATTCATCAATGCGCTCCCGAGCGTTGCATCGCTTCGACAACCCGTGCCGCTCCCAAGCCGTCGACCAGCGTGCGGCCCAGGTTTCTCATGCGCTCACGCACGCTGTGCGAAGCGGCCAACTCTTTCACCGAAGCCAGAAGCTTGGCCCCATCAAAGTGGCGAGTCTCACCCAGGTCCACCACTACTCCGCGCTGCGACAAGGCCCGTATTATGTGCGCTCCCATAACATTTCTAGAATAGCTCAATACCGCGCAACCAATAGAAAGCAGCTCCCACAGCGTTCCACCCGCGACGACGATCGCCTGGTCGGAGTCCTTCATGAACTGCGCCATGTTTGGCGGGTTGAATACGACTCGGAGATTGCCCGCCTTCAGCTTTCGCAGCTCATCTGCCTTGTCGTAGCCCGCTCCCGCGATCACCGTAACTTCAAGATCGGAGCAGTGCGCCAGAGCGTTCGCGATTTCCGGCGTCAGGTTCTCCGGATCGCTTCCGCCGAGGGTTACGAGAATCCTGTCGCCCGTTTGGCGAATCTCCTTTTTCTCGCTTTCCTGCCTGAACTCGCGGCGCAGCAAAACGTAAGACGGGCCCATCAACAGTCGTGCGGTGGCGCCTCGTTTTCGATACGGCTCTTCATCGTCAAGATCCGGATTCACGATCAGATCGGCGGGAAAAGATTCCCGGTTAGCGAAATCGTCGATCAGCAGCACTCGAAAGCCTGCGGCGCGAACCGTCTCCAGAAAATCGCTGCCGAAGCGATCGCCGTCGATCGCGACCCAATCGGCGCTCAGCCGGTGAGCCAGGGCAACCGTCTTAGCAGCGTCCTCGGGACCGCCGGGAGTAGCATGAATCCGGCTCAGTGAGACCCCTTCCGCAGCCACACGCGGCGCAAGCCCATCCGGCAGCTCTGCCACGGCAAGACTTACCGTACCGCCGGCGTCCTGCCAGGTCTGGGCCAGGGCCAGGCAGCGCATCACATGTCCCGTTCCTATCGCGAGACTGGCATCGGCTCGAATCAGAAGTACGCCTGGTTTCATCGCTTCTAACCTTCGCGCAGAGTCTTCTGATGCACATGGGAATTCAGAGCGGCGATTTTGGGTTGGGCTTCCATAAAGTCCAGCACCTCGATCCAGCGGATGCTGTCGCGGTTCCCGAAGTGCTTATAAACCGCGCGTATCATTTCCAAATCCTCGGCCGTGTCCAGAGTCCAGCGATACTTGCTGTGATCCACTTCTCCCGCGATCGAAATCACTTTGAACAATTCAGGGTTCTCGTACAAGTAGGGCGTAACGTGTTCCCGTTGATACTCTTCTTTGGCGGCGCTCCAGGCGCGCGCCAGGGCGTCTGCGGTAAACACTTCAACATCCAAGCCGCGCGGGTAAGTCAAGACCAATGCATTGCTCGCGTAGTCGGCTTTCTGGTCGCGACTGGAGCGAATTGCGGCATCGATCAGTTCCGGGTCGATCAGGGGGCAGTCCGCCGTGATCCGTACGATCGCGTCGGCTGCGAATTTCTGCGCTGCGCGGTAATAGCGATCGAGAACGTCCGCCTCGTCACCGCGGAAACAGGCAACTTTCAGACTTTCGCACTCCCGGGCGATCGCATCGTCCGCGGGAAGGACAGAGGTGGCCACGACGACTTCGTCCAGCAGTGTCGCGCGCCGCGTGCGATTCACGACCCTCGCCAGAACCGATTCGCCGCCCAGGTCCTTGAGCACCTTCCCCGGCAGACGCGTGCTGCCCATGCGCGCCTGAATAATGGCAACGACCCTCATGCCTCTTCCCGCCTGGATTGTCCAATGCGCATACGGGCACTGCCCCTGATGGATCTCATGCCTTTCCGTAGTGGTCGACGATCTTGGTCACGGCGTGAATCACATCTTCCACATCCTGCGCCGTCATCGCATGAAACATCGGCAGGCTGATCAGCCGCTCATAAGCCTCTTCGGCGACCGGATAGCCTTCCTTCGACTTAAAGCGCTCGCGGTAGTACGGATGCGTATGTACCGGAATGTAGTGAACATTCACGCCGATATTCTCCGCCCGCAGCGCCCGAAAGATCTCTCCTCGCCCCACCTTTAGCCTTTCCAGTTTCAGCCGGACCGGATATAAATGCCACGCCGGATTCACTCGCTCGCGCACCGTGGGAGCCTCGATCGCCGAAAAAACGCCCGCCGGCAAATCCCGGAACGCCGCCGTGTAACGCGCCGCAATTTCCCGCCGTCGCGCCAGGTTCGCTTCCAGCCTTTCCAACTGCGACAGTCCCAGCGCACACGCAATATCGGTCAGCCTGTAATTGAACCCCAGCAGCACCATCTCGTAAAACCACTGCCCCGCTTCCTGCCGCTGCCGCGCTTCGCTGCTGATGCCGTGATTGCGAAAGCGCCGCAGCGTCTCCGCCAGCCGCGCATCGTTGGTCGCAACCATGCCGCCTTCCCCGGTGGTCAGGTGCTTCACCGGATGAAAGCTGAACACAGTCATGCCGGCAATGCCACCGACGCGTTTCCCCTGGAATTCCGCGCCCAGCGCGTGGCAGGCGTCTTCGATTAGGAGAGCTTGATGGACTTGCGTCTTCGCCAGTTCCCCCAGTTCATCAAGCGCAGCGGGATGTCCCGCATAATCGACCGCAATGATTGCCTTCGTGCACGAAGAAAGTTTCTTGGAAACTTCCTGAGGATCAAGGTTCAGCGTGTCCGCCGAGACGTCGGCGAACACCGGCGTCGCCCCCTGGTACAAAATGCAGTTGGCGGTCGCGCAGAAAGTCATCGGCGTGGTGATCGCCTCATCCCCCGGCCCCAGTCCGGCGGCAAACGCCGCGCCGTGCAACGCGGCCGTACCCGAACTGAAGCTGACCGCATGCCGCGCCCCGACCCACGCTGCAAACCGCTCTTCGAACTCCCCGATTTTCGGCCCCGTGGTCAGCCAGTCCGACTTCAAAACCTCAACCACCGCCTGAATATCTGCGTCATCCAGACTTTGCCGCCCGTACGGCAACAATTTTTCCCGCACGGGCATACCCCCATGAATGGCGAGCGTTTCCAGCTTTGTGGGCAAGGCACTCATGCTAGGCAGTCGGTGGTGCAAGCACGATTCGTATTCTTGCTACAGCCACAGCACAAATTCCAAACTGTCATCCTGAGCGCAGCCGAAGGGGAACGACCTATGTATTTGAATCCGCCGGAATGCATAGATCCTTCGCTGCGCTCAGGATGACAACATAGAAGAATCTCGCGAACTTACGGGACGCGCCACTAGGCCGACGTCGGAACCGCCTCCGCAGCGCTGGTTTCAGGCGCTACCAGTTCTTCCAACTCACGCCGAGTCAGCCAGCGTTCGTTCGTGTCGCTCGAATAACGGAATCCTTCCGGCAGCGGCTTGGCGCCGACCCAGTTTTCCGATTTCCACCACGGATGCGCCGGCTGAATCACGTACATGTCTTCAGTCTCCAGCGTTTGCCGTGACTCGTCTTCCGATACCAGCACTTCATGCAACTTCTCTCCCGGACGAATCCCGATGTACTCCACCTGGCATCCCGGAGCGACGGTCTCCGCCAGGTCCAGCAGCCGCATGCTCGGAATCTTCGGAACAAAAATCTCGCCGCCGTGCATCTGCTCCAGGCAGCGGATCACAAACTTCACGCCCTGCTCCAGCGTCAGCCAGAATCGCGTCATTCGCGGATCGGTGATCGTGATCTTCCCGCGCCGCCGCTGTTCGAGAAATATCGGGATCACGCTCCCCCGGCTGCCCACCACGTTCCCGTAGCGCGCACAACTGAAGCGCGTATTGCGAGCGCCCGCATAAGCATTCGCCTGCACAAAAACTTTTTCCGCGCACAGTTTGGTGGCGCCATACAGATTGATCGGATTCACCGCCTTGTCGGTCGAGAGCGCCAGAATGCGGCGCACGCCCTGATCAAGGGCCGCGTCAATCACGTTGCGCCCGCCCATGATATTCGTCTGGATCGCTTCGAATGGGTTGTACTCGCAAGCCGGCACCTGCTTGAGCGCCGCCGCGTGCACCACCACCGTCACGCCCGCCAGCGCCCGCTTCAACCGCTCCACGTCGCGCACGTCTCCAATGAAAAACCGCAGGCTGGGATGATCGAATCCCGAGGTTCTCATCTCATGCTGCTTCAACTCGTCCCGGCTGAAGACCACCAACCGTTGCGGATGGTAGTCGCGCAGCATGATCTCCACAAACTTCTTCCCGAACGATCCTGTTCCGCCCGTGACCAGTATCAATTCCTGCGGCCAATTCACCATTCGTGTCCCTTCGAACCCTCTTCTGCCGGTTAAGCGTCCAAGAAAAACGCAGGCCTCGTATCAGGACATCGCTTCAGCGATGCCGGATGCGCATCTTCTCTTTTCGGGTAAGTTCCTGTGCTCGATAGTATAGCCGACCGAAGTACCGAGGAAGTATAGCCGAGGATTCATCGCAGCAATTGCTTCCGCCCAAGTCGAAACCAGTACCCAAAACAATATCCCCCAGCTGCAATTTATGGCCGGTTCTCACGCCGGGGATGCTAGAATCAGGCTAATTCTTCATAACAGCCCGCTTTCGTCTGCCGGCTTGCGGCGAAAAGGCCCGGCCGGAGTGGAAACCTGTGTGCCGGGCGCGGCGCGCGGTTGCATCGGGCTTGCGGCGGCTAAGGAGTAACGATGTCATCGGGACCGCTGGTTCCACGAGGTGACGTTCCACAACGCAACGACGGATTGCGCGAGTTGCTACCCGGCGAACCGGCTGAGTTTCTCAGGCCGGTCGGCCCCGCGCTTTATAACGTCTTGCCGCCGCAGGAATCGACACCGCGCGAATACATGCGCGTTCTGATCAAGCGCAAGTGGATGGTGATCGCGATTATCGCGGGCGTCTTCATGGCCGTCGCCGTTGCCAGCCTGCGCCAGACTCCCGTCTACGACGCGGTAGGCCGCATCGCCGTCAACAAAGCCGATCCCAACCTCATTGCCTTCAAAAACTCGGCGCCCGACACCGACTACGTTTACGAGCAGAGCGATCTGGATACCGAAGTCCGCATCCTGCAAAGCGACCTGCTGGCGCTGCAGGTAATCCGGCAACTGAATCTGGATAAGCGTCCCGAGTTCGGCGGGCATTCCGATCAAAGGCAAGCCAACCTGGTCGCCGATCCGCTGCAGACCGATTCGAACCGCGCCTCGGCTCTGCTCGCCAGTTTTCATGGAAGGCTCCGCGTCACTCTTATTCCCAACACTAGGATCATGGAGATTCATTTCACCAGCACCGATCCTCAGCTCGCCGCCAGCGCCGTGAATACCCTCGCGGACACTTATATCAAGCAGAACTTCCAGACCAAGTTCGAATCCACCATGCAGGCCTCCGACTGGCTTTCCAAACAGCTCGTCGACTTGCAGATGAAAGTGGAAACCTCGCAGGAGAAGCTCGTGCGCTATCAGAAGGAGCACGAGATTCTCGGGACTGACGAAAAGACGAACATCATCACCGAAAAACTCGACGAACTTAACAAGGAAATGACGATGGCCGAATCGGACCGCATGCAGAAAGAAGCCGTCTATCGCCAGACCCAGTCCAACGATCCGGAAGCCATCGCGGCCGCGATCGTCTCCGATAGCGCAGCCGGCGCCAGCGGCGCAACTTCCGGGCTCCTCGACAAGTTGCGCGAACAGCAGGTTAGTCTCAGAATCCAGGTCGCCGAACTCAGCACCCAGTTCGGTCCCGCGTATCCGAAAATCGCGCAGCTCAATAGCCAACTGAAGGAGATTGACCGCCAGCTTCAATCGGAAACTAACAAGGCCGTCGATCGCCTCAAGGGACAGTATCTGGCCGCTTTGCAGCGCGAAAATATGTTGCGTGGCTCCTTTGAAAAACAAAAACAGGAAGCTAACAAGCTCAACGAGAGCGCCATCGAGTACAGCATCCTGAAGCGCGACCTGGACAGCAACCGGACGCTCTACGAGGGATTGCTGGAAAAACTGAAAGAAGCCGGCGTTACCGCCGGATTGCGTTCCAATAACTTTCGCATCATTGATGCGGCCCGTGTCCCCACTTCTCCCAGCGAACCCAACATTCCGCGCAACTTGTCTTTCGCGCTCGTGCTGGGAGTCATCGCCAGCATCGGCCTGGCCTTCCTGCTCGAGAACATGGACAACACCGTCCGCATCCCCGAGCAGGCACAAGCGATCTCAGGCCTTCCCTCTCTCGGTATGATCCCGTTCGGCTCCAAGTCCGCAGGTTATGGATCGGCGGGCAAGCGGCTGGCTTTGACTGCCTCCAGCGAAGTGGTGGAGACCGTAACCCAGGTTCGCCCCCAGTCGCAGATGGCCGAATCGTATCGCGCCCTGCGCACTTCGCTTCTGCTCTCCAATCTGGGAGCGCCGCCTAAAGTCATCATGGTGACCAGCGCCCGTCCGCAGGAAGGCAAGACCACGACCAGCATCAATACCGCCATCGTGCTCGCGCAAAAGGGAGTCCGCGTTCTCCTGGTGGATGCCGACTTGCGCCGCCCCAGTATTCACAAGACTCTGGGCATGGGCCCGCGCAGCGGTCTCAGCAACGTGCTGACCGGAAGCGCCACCCTGCAGCAGACCATTACGACCTCTCCGATCCTGCCCAATCTTTTCATCATGCCCGCGGGTACGCCGCCTCCCAACCCTGCCGAGTTGCTGGCCTCCTCCAACATGCGGGACCTGCTCGCGGAGTTGCGTCAACAGTTCGACCACATCGTGATCGACACTCCCCCAACCCTTTCCGTCACCGACGCGGTCGTGCTCTCGCCCCGCGCCGACGCCACCATCCTGGTAATTCGTTCCGGCCAGACCACCAAACAAGCGCTGCGCCGTTCCCGCGACATATTGACGCAGGTCAATGCTCACGTAGCCGGCGTGCTCCTGAACGCCGTGGATCTAACCTCTCCCGATTATTATTACTATTACGAGTATCAGGGCAAATATAGTCACTACTATCAGGAAGAAGCTGCCAGCCCGGGGAACGCAGAGGAACCGAAGGCGGGTTGAGGCGGTGGGTTTCGCCGCGCGAGCGATTGAGGTACGCTCTTCAACATCTGGAGAGTTCAATGAACTGAATTCCCCGTCAGATGGCGGACCTGACGGGTAACGTGACATGGCCATTCTACTTTCAAACCGGCGGCGTTGGCAGTTCGCTGCCGGCGTGGCTTTTGTGGCGTGCGTCTATATTTTATTGACCGGCGCAGAGTTTGCCGCCAGCGTGTTCGCTTCGAGTGCGGAGTTGCCCAAGCTGGAGCGCGCGGTGCGCCTCTCGCCGGGAAACGCGGACTATCGCCATCGGCTCGGGCGCTACCTGGCATTTGTTGCCGGTGATTCTCAGTCCGCCATCCACAGCCTTCGAGCCGCGGTTGAGCTCAACCCCCACGATGCCCGTTATTGGTTCGATCTGGCAGCCGCCTATCAGGTCACCGGAGACCTCACTGGCCGGCGAGCGGCACTGGATCGCGCTTTGCAGGCCGAGCCCACGGCGCCCGATGTGGCGTGGGAAGCGGCGAATTTTTTTCTCATCGACGGCGATATCGACCGCGCGCTGCGCGAATTCCGCGTCGTTATCGAGAACGACATCGGGTTGAAGGACGCTGCCCTGCTTGCCTGCTGGCGCGCGCGTCCTGACACGGACGCTCTACTCCGCGACGTGGTGCCGGCCCGCCCCGATTCCCTGCTTTCTTTTCTCACCTTGTTAAGGACCAAGCAGGAAACCGAGGGCACCATTAAAACCTGGAACCGGCTCGCCCAGTTGCACGAGAAATTCGAGAACCGCTATTTGTACGATTACGTGAGTTATCTCATTGGGGTGCGTCGTCCCGACGCCGCCATGTCTGCCTGGGAGCAAACCGCTGACGTTCTTGGCCTCTCTGCCTACCTGCCCACGGAGGATAACCTGGTGGTGAACGGCGATTTCAGCCTCAACGTCCTGAACGGAGGTTTCGACTGGACTTACAGCCATCGAGAAGGCGTTACTCCAGTGCTCGATCCGAGCGACTTCCGCCAGGGTCATCGCTCTCTTTTCCTCAACTTCTTAGGCCCGCGTATCAGCGACGCGGGAATCCAACAACTGATTCCGGTGCGCGGCGCAACCACTTACGACTTCTCCGCGTATTACAAGTCGGCGGACTTTGAGGGAGCGGGCGGACCCGAGATCGTTCTGCGAGATGCTTACACCGGCGCGCCGCTCTATGCCAGCGACCCCCTCAACGATGCCGACTTCTGGAAGGAAGTTCACTCGAAAGTCACGACCCCGAACTCCACCACGCTGCTGGTGCTGGTTATCGAGCGCTTCCCGGCCGGCTCGCCGATTCGCGGCAAGCTTTGGTTGGACGATTTCGAACTTTCTCCCGAGCTTTCTCCCGAACTCTCTCCCGATAATTCTCCCGGCAATTCCGCCGGTAATTCCAAGGACAAACCGTGAGTTCCGCCCTGGCAACGCAACCTGAACCCGCGCCCGTCACTAAAGCGCCGCGGCCACGACTTACCAACACCGCGCTGCTGATGGGCGCTTGCGCCGTGCTCTTGCTCGGGCCGCTCGCCTTTGGAGCGGTCGAACCCTGGTCCATTTTTGCCTTGGAGGCGTGTGCCATGCTGCTGCTGGCGGGTTGGGCGTCTCGCCAGTGGATGAATCGTGAACTCCAAATCTCCGATAACGCGCTCTACCGCCCCATGGCGGCCTTTTTTGTGCTGGCGCTGGTGCAGCGGTTGGTTGGAACGACGGCCTACCGTCACGTGACCTACTCTCACTTGCTGCTCTACGCTGCTTACGGCATGTTGGCGTTTGTAGTGACCCAGACGCTGCGTCGATCCTCTCAGTTTGATCTAATGGCCAAGTTGTTCACGGGTTATGGGGCGGCAGTGGCTTCGTTTGCCGTGCTGCAAGGTTTGGCGCCGAATGGAAAGCTTTACTGGATCCGGGCTCTGGAGCAGGGGGGCTCGATTTATGGGCCCTACGTCAATCGCAATCACTACGCCGGCCTGATGGAGATGCTCACGCCCTTCCCCCTGGTGCTGGCCGCAACTCGCTTCACGGACGGGAACCGCAAGCTTGCAGTGGCGGGCATCGCGGCGCTGATGGCCGGAAGTATTTTTCTTTCCGGCTCGCGCGGAGGCATGGCGGCGTTCGCCGCGCAGATGGTGGTGCTGGGCGTGCTCCTGGTTCGCAAGCGCGCAGGAGGTTGGAAACAGCCCCTCATGCTGGGCGCGTTTCTGGCGATGGTGATTGTTTTTCTGGTCTGGATGGGTAGCAACGAACTCACCCAGCGCCTGGCCAGCATTCACACCGAAGCACGCGAAGAACTTAGCGGAGGGGTTCGCCTCACCATCGACCGCGACTGCTTGCGCATGTTTGCCAAGCGGCCGCTTCTCGGTTGGGGACTCGGCGCCTTTCCCATCGTGTATCCGGAATTTCGCAGTTTTTACACCACCTTCTTCGTGAACCAGGCGCACAACGATTATCTGCAACTGCTGGTCGAGACCGGCCTGACCGGATTCGCCATCGCGATCTGGTTCCTGGTGCTGGTCTTCCGCCACGCCGCACGCAAGCTTGAGAATTGGACCGAGACCGCGAGCGGCGCGCTGACCATGGCCGCTCTGCTCGGGTGTGTGGGAATCCTGGTGCACAGCTTTCTCGATTTCAATCTGCAGATTCCGGCCAACGCAGCGCTGTTTTACGTTCTCTGCGCGATCGCCGCCTCCGCGCCGCTGCAGGAATCCCAGCGCCGGCGCGTGCTTCGGAGACATAGTATGGTCGCGGAGTCCCGCCCGGAAACCCCGGCATCGTGAGCGCTGATTGTTACAAAGACAGATTTCCCAACCTGCCGAGCGAAGAGGCTGGAAGTACGACCTCACTCCCCATGCCCCAAAAGATGCCGCCCCGCAGTAACCCCCAGCGAGTTTTAGCATCCAAATAAATAGCCGTTTTCGCATGTTATACTCTATTAAATGGGGTGGCTGGGTCCCTGCACGTCCCCGCCCGAGGATTTCGAAACATGGCCGGTAGCTCTCGTCGATCGCTCTTCCTGATAGTTTTTGTCCTTGCCGCGTTCGGTTTGCTGGGAATGTTGTTCGCGCAGAGAATCAGCCCGGCAACCACGCCCAGCACCGACTCCAACGTCCGCGACAGCTTGAAGCAGTTCACCGAGGTCTACGAAGCGGTCGAGCAGAACTATGCCGACCCGGTGAATGCCGACAAGGCAATTTATGACGGCGCCATCCCCAGCATGTTGCACCAGCTCGACCCCCACTCCAACTTTTTCGATCCGAAATCCTATTCCGCGCTTCGCGAAGAGCAGCGCGGCAAGTATTACGGCGTGGGCATGTCGGTCGGCCCGCGCAACAATAAAGTCATCGTCCTCGCTCCCTTCGTCGGCACCCCGGCCTATCGCGCCGGCATTCGCCCGGGCGACATTATCGCCGCCATCGACGGCAAGCCCACCGACAACATGAGCACCTCCGACGTTGCCGATCTGCTCAAGGGACCGAAGGGCACCACCGTCCGCATCACCATGTTGCGCGAAGGCTCCGATCATCCGCTCGAATTCAGCGTGGTCCGCGACGAGATTCCGCGCTACAGCGTGGACCTGCACTTCATGATCAAGCCCGGCATCGGTTACATGCACGTCTCCGGATTCCAGGAAACCACCGAGCATGAGGTGGCCGAAGCGCTCGATCAGATGGGCGATCTGAAAGGCCTGATCCTCGATCTCCGGCTGAATCCCGGAGGCCTGCTCAGTGAAGGCGTCGGCGTCGCCGACAAATTCCTGAAGAAGGGTCAGTTGATCGTCACGCACCACGGCCGTTCGTCACCGGAAAAACGATACGTCGCGGCTCGCGGCAACGGTGGCAAGGATTATCCACTGGTGGTGCTGGTTAATCGCGGCACCGCGTCCGCCGCCGAAATTGTCGCCGGTGCCATCCAGGATCACGACCGCGGCCTCATCGTCGGTGAAGTAACCTTCGGCAAGGGATTGGTGCAAACCGTGTATCCGCTGGCCGAAAATACCGGCCTAGCCCTCACCACCGCGAAGTATTACACCCCCAGCGGACGCTTGATCCAGCGCGATTACTCCAACCTCTCTCTCTATGATTATTACTACAATCGCGAGAGCGAAGAGAACAATGCCAACCACGAAGTGAAACTTACCGATGGCGGACGCACCGTCTATGGCGGCGGCGGGATCACTCCCGATGTGAAGTTGGCGCCTTACAAGCCCAGTAAGTTCCAGGACTCGTTGCTCCAGCACTACGCCCTGTTTAATTTTGCCAAGCGCTATGCGCTCAATCACAAGATCGCGCAGAATTTTGAAGTGGACGAAGCGCTGCTGCAGGAGTTCCGCACATTCCTCGACGAAGAGAAAATTGCCTACACTGAAGCCGAGATGATCGAGAACAACGATTGGCTGCGCTCCGGCCTCAAGAGCGAACTCTTCGTGGACGCCTTCGGCCAGGAAGAAGGCTTAAAGGTACGGGCGGAAACCGATCCCGATGTGATCAAGGCTCTGGACTTGCTGCCGCAAGCGCGCGCTCTGGCAGACAATGCCAAGAAGGTGGTCGCGGAACGGAACTCGGCGCCGGTCACGCGCTAGCCAAGCCTTATTTCGATTCTCATTTCAGGCCCGGGCGACCGGGCCTTTTGTTTTGCTCAAAGCAAGCAGCTCTCAGTTTCCAGTTCTCAGCGGCATTCAGTCGACAAACTGATTTTACTGACAACTGGGTACTGGGTACTGAGAACTTTCTCTTGAGTGCAGCCTCCGAAAGCCCTAAAGTACAGGCAGCGAAATGCGCGGAGGCGCCCGTCTGCCAGCGGCAATCATGCTTCAATCTGGACCATGGTTTCAATCCGGACCATGGATTCCCGCGGTGCTGGTAGCGATGGGTGCGGGAATTCTCGATTGGCGCTACCGGCGGATTCCGAACTGGCTCACCCTGTCGGGCTTCGCGGCCGGCGTCGCGGTCAACACCATTCTGTTTCACTGGCCGGGGCTGAAAGCCGCGTTGCTGGGGACGGCATTGGGTCTTGGGCTGCTCCTGCCTTTCGTGATGATCCGCAGCCTCGGCGCCGGCGACTGGAAACTCGCCGGCGCCTTGGGAGCCTGTCTAGGTCCGCGGCAACTACTCTCGGTGCTCATAGGCACGATTCTGGTTGCGGGAGTCATGGCGCTCGCCGTGGTCGTCTGGAAAGGGCGGCTGACACGCACGCTCTTGAACATCGCGCATTTGCTGGCGGCGTTGTTTACTCTGCGGATGCCTGGGCCTGAGGTATCGCTCGACGATCCGCAGTCCACAAAAATTCCCTTCGGCGTGGCCATGGCCGTCACGGTGTTGTTTTACGGGATGGGAAGAGCGATGGGGAAATTGTGATCTGTAATTTGTGATATTTGTAATTTGCGATTTGTAGTCCATTTATAATTTGTCATCCTGAGCGAAGCGAAGGACCTGCTGTTTGCTGATCAAACGAATCGCGCGCCAACTCGGAAACACTGACGGGGCGGAGATCGCCGAGGCCGCGCTGGTCCTGCCGTTGGTGTTCATGCTTCTGCTGGGCGCCGTCTGGTTTGGACGAGCCTTCAACATCTACTCAACCATCCAGCAGGCGGCGCAGCAGGGAGCGATCGCCGCGGCGCGCGCGTCGTGCGCCACGTGCCCCGGCGGAAATACCTTTCCCCAACCTGCCGCCGTCGACGCCGTGGTTGCGGCGGTGATGCAGGCGTCCAATCTCAGTCCCAGCCAGATCCAACTGCCGCCCAATCCTCCAAATTGTGCCACCGGACAACCTTGCAGCGCGTGCCCGCCACCGTTTCCGCCGGGTGGGTGTGCGACCGCGGCAAGCAACAATATCTATGTCTGCCAAAATGTGCAACTGAATCCCACCGCCGGTAACGCCCAGCCCATACAATGTGGAACCGTGGTCAGCTTTCAATATCCATTTCAGTTCTACCTGCCTTTCACTTCCCTCAACATGCAAAACATTATTTTGTCGGCGCAAGCACAGAGCAGGATGGAGAACTAGATGCTGCGCTTCCGAATTCCTCATCGCCGCACTGCGGGCCTAACAGGTTGCGAAAAAACCCGGCTTTCTGAACTTGTTTTGAAGGGGCGCGGCTTCAGCCGCGCCGTATGTGCGGCAAAATCAGTGGCGGCTTTAGCCGCCGAGGGCAGTCGCAACCTGCTGCGGGATGGACAGGGCTCGGCGCTTTTGGAGTTTGCCATTACGCTGCCGCTCCTGGTGGTGTTCGTAGTGGGCATCTACGATTTCAGCGGCGCTTTCAACCAGAAGCAGAAGATCGAACAGGCGGCGCAGGAAGGCGCCATCATTGCCGGCGCTCAGCCGATGAGCGACATTCAGACGACCATCGCCAACCCGGACTCTCTGCAACCGGTGGTGACCGCAATTATCGGTTCGCTGGCCGGCAGCGGAGTGCTGCCAAACGCAACTTGCGGGCCTTATGTAGTAACCGAACCGGCCCCTCTCTCGTGGACCTACACAGTTTCCGGGTGTAATAGCACTTATCCTACCGACAATCTGGTCATCGCCATCAACCGCGGATGGGTCTCTGGATCCCCGACAACCGGGACGCTCGTGGCTGTCGGCACCACCGTGACCGTACAGTATCCATATCATTGGCGGTTCAATAGTGTGATTCAATTGTTAGTCCCGGGCGCAAGCTATGCGGCCATAACGCAGGTAACCGAGAGCGCCACGGTTCACAACCAGATGTGAGGATACTTGCGACGCCATCAAACTAAATCGCGGACTACCTTGCGCCCTGGCTCGCGACGCAGCGACGAGCGAGGGATTGTGATCGTGCTGGTTGCGGTGGTGATGCTGTTTGTGGTGGGGGCGATGGCCGCGCTTTCGATCGACGTGGTGACGCTCTACACCGCGCGCAGCGAGGCGCAACTTGTGGCCGATGCGGCGGCGCTGGCGGGCGCGCGCGTCCTAGCCAACTCGGGGGCGACCTCGGATACGACTGGCACGTTGGGTTTGATGGCCCTCGCGGAGCCCCTCGCCAGCGCGGTTGCCATTCAGGTCGCGCAAAACAGCATGGTAGGAGGAAGGTACCTGGTCGCGGGTAACGGCGAGGTCGTAGTCAGTTTTTCCGGAACCCCTACCAACCCGCGCGTAACCGTACGGACGCAAAGAACCGATCTGCCAACCTTCTTCGCCCGCATCTGGGGAAGCCAGCAAGTCACGGTGGCCGCGTCGGCAACCGCGGAAGCCTACAACCCTTCGGGCGCAGTAGCAACGTCGGCTAGCAGCGCCCCACCAGTCGCGCCCCTTTGCATGAAACCGTGGCTGCTGCCGAACATTGATCCCACGCAAGCACCGCCCGCCGTAGTGCCAGCGATCTTCGATCCTGCGACTGGCGCCATTGTGAACTCTGGTTTGCTTGGTAAAAGTTGGCCGCTGGCAGGGGGCAATCCCAATGGCCTCTCTGCCCTTTGCGGGGGGGATTGCAGCCCCTCTGGCGGTGGCATTACCGCACCAGCGCCGGGACAGTACTATCCCGGGGCCATCGATGCCAGCGACTTCCCTGCCCCCACGCAGGCCCTGCCCGCTTGCAGCGCCGGCTGGGTCAATACCTATCAACTTGCCGTTGCGGGTTGTGTTCAACAGCCCATTGTATGTGGCGCGTCTTCGTCCATTAACATCGATACAACCCCCTACGCCTTCACCAATCCAGGTGGCCGCGATGCCGACACGGTTCAGGCTGCGGAGTGCCTCATCCACTATACGGTCGCGGGAGACTCCGACAGCATCGACACCTTAGCCGCACCGAGCCCTCCCTTTCAGTTCCTGGCAGGAAACCAGAACCCGATTGCGAGTGCGATTGGAAAGGACGTTATGGTCAGCGATTCCCTGGTCACGATTCCAGTAATTAACTACCCGCCCGGCACGCCGACGAACCCCGTTACCGTGATCGGCTTCCTGCAGGTGTTCCTGAACCCTCAGTCGACGACGACTTTGCCCGTTGGGCCGCCTGGGACCTATCAGATCCCCGCGACGATCATCAACATGGCTGGTTGCGGGAACACCGCCACGGGGAACCCGATTCTCGGCAACGGCGCATCTCCCGTGGCGGTGCGGTTGATCTCGGCGCCTTAGGAGCCCGTGATGAAACTCCGATCTCCGGACTCAGCGCCTGAAGGCGGCCTCATAATGCGGCACTTTACGGCATGTCTGAAGGCATGCCCTGATACGAACCACACTTGCACCACGATCGCCGTCGTCCTGCTGACGCTCAGCCTGATCTGCGCATGTGGCCGCCCTCCCGCTGAGAACGCTTCGAACTCCGATTCACAGAAGCTGCCCTTCGATCGGGCGCCGCGCTCGACCGGAATTTCGCCCAGCCAGTCGCTGCTTCCATCGGCCACGAAACTGCCCGAGGGAACGCCGATTCCGGTTCGCCTGCAAAGCGCGCTTTCGAGCGCGTCATCGCGTGCGGGAGACACCTTCAGCGCAACTGTGGATGAGCCGGTCACGATCGACGGCCAGACGCTCGTCGCCCGCGGCACGCCCGCAACCGGACGCGTGCTCGAAGCCAAGCCCTCCGCAAGTTCTCGCGCGAGTTCGCCCGAAGGCGCGCTCGAACCCGGCTATCTGCGGATTGTGCTGGTGAGTTTGAACGTCGGCGGCAGGCCGGTGATGATTGAAACGTCCAGCATCTTCGCCAAAGGCGGTTCGCGCGAGGAGCGAAACCCGGCTGCGGGCGCGGCTTCTGCCGCCGGTCAGAAGGGTGCCAATCAGAAAGACAAAGAAATTGTCCTCGGCGTCGATCGCCGTCTCAACTTCCGTCTCGCCCAGGCCGTCGATTTGCAATAAGCATGACCTGCGCTCGCTCAGGCCTTGATCTCTTCTGGACGATCTGGTTTCAAGATTGCCGCTGGGAGGCGCAGGCGAAACGTGGTGCCGGCTCCGACGATGCTGTCGAATTCCACCGAGCCGTAGTGCCACTGCATGATCTGGTAGGTTTGCGCCAGTCCGATTCCGCTGCCACCCTTGTCGCTCTTGGTGGTGTAGTAGAGTTCGAAAATTTTTTCCTGCGCTTCGGGAGGAATGCCGCAGCCCTGATCCATGACTTCGGCGAGAATCATTTCGTTGTCGCGGTGCGCTTTCAGAGTCAGCGTTCCTCCCGCCGTCATGGACTGCACGCCGTTCAGCACCAGGTTCAAAATCGCCTGCTTCATCAGATCGGAATCCGCTCGCACCATGAGCGCGTCATCTTGGTCGGGCACTTCTTGATTAGGCAGTTCCAGCACCACGCGCACGCCGTGACGGGCGGCGTCGGGCGCGGCCAGCACTGAAACACTCTCGAGGATTTTGCGCAAGTCCACGTCTTCCAGCCGCAGATCGCGGGGACGGGTGAAGTCCACCAGGATCTGCACGACGCGGTCGAGGCGGTGGATTTCATTGCCGATGATGTCCATGTGGCGGCGCGTTTCGGGATCGTCCTGCTGCATTTTATTTTGCAGCAACTGTAAGTGCAGCACGATGGCGTTGATGGGATTCTTGACTTCGTGGGCCACGCCGCGGGTCATCCGCCCGCTGGCGGAAAGGCGCCGCGAAATTTCAATCTCGTCCTCGATGCGCCGCACCGACTCGGCATCGCGCATGGTCAGCAGCGCGCCGATGGGCGTACCTTTTTCCTGAATGAAATCGAGCGACACCTGCACCCGGCGGCCATCCGCGGCGTCGAATTCGTACTGCACCAGCGGCCGCTGCTTCTGGAAGGCGGGCAGAACCACCGCGCCCAGAACCGTTCCATCGGAAAAAATCTCTTCCGCGGTGCGTCCCAGAATTTCACGGCGCGGGCGGCCAAGAAACTTTTCCGCCGAGGCGCTCACCAGCACTACTCGGGTATCGCGCGTAAACAGCATGAGGCCGTCCTGCAGCTTGCTCATGACCTGCTCGACGTTGTCCTTCAGCGCGGAAAAAATCTGGTTGGTATCGTGAATCTGGCGTCCCAGGTGCGCGATTTTCAGCGACACCAGGCCCACCTCGTCTTCCGAACCGGACTCCTCGGCCGGCAACAGATCTCCTGCGCTTGCACTATCGAGGTTGCGGCTGATGGCCTTCAAGGGGCCGAGCGCGACATTTGAAACCACCGCCCCCAATACCAGCGAACAAAAAATCGCGAGCACCGAAAAGAAAGCTGCCTGCTGCAGTTTCGGCGTGAGTTCGTTGCGCAGAAAGACCGTCGAGACGCCAACGCGAACGCCGCCAAACGCCTGCCCGTCGAGTTCCAACCCGATGCTCGCGTCGTATACGGTGGACGGAGCATAGAGCATGCGCAACTGGCGCCGGAAGCCCGCGTCGCGCAAAACGCTCAGAGGGGCGCGCTCCGGAACCGGCTTGCCATTCAGCGCCGGATTCGTATCGAGAATCGCCACTCCATTTGGATCGATGATGGCGGCGTCGTAGATGATGCGAGAATTCCCCACCACCGATTCCAGCATGTCGTTCAGGTTGGTGTCCGTCTGGAGATAATTCGTGATGGCGGCGCGCATTGCCTTGGGATTTTCAGTGTCAACCCGCGTGCTGGTCAGATCGGGCACCGCCTTGGATGCGGCGTACTCCAGTTGATTGGTGAGCTGGGAAGCGGTTTCGTCGGCCCACAGCAAGCGCTGGCGCAGCAGCTGCGACAGGTAGATCCAGGAAAAGCCGACGACGAGCGCCGTGAACAGCGTCGTGATCACGAGCACGATGATGAGTTTGCGAGTCATCGAAAAGCAGGTCTCAGGTCTTAGATCTTAGGCCTCGGGAGTGCTCGTGGGCTCGCTGAGACCGCTGAGATCTTCTTCTGCATCCTGGGCATCCCGCGGGCGGTCGTACTCCTTCAGCTTGTTATGCAGGGTCTTCAAGCTGATGCCGAGCATATCCGCGGCTCGCGTCTTGTTGCTACCGGTCACCTGCAGAGTTTTCAGGATGAGCAGCTTCTCCGCTTCCTCGACGGTCGTACCCACGCCCAGGTGCACGGCATCGGGATCGTTCACCATGGGCCGCACACTCTGGCCGAAGCCCGGCGGCAAGTGCTTGGTTTCCACCAGCCCGCCTTCGCACACAACCACGGCCCGTTCCAGCGTGTTGCGCAGCTCGCGCACATTGCCCGGCCACGAGTAGGTCTGGAACATATTGAGCACGGCCTCGCTTATGTCCGCCACCTTGCGATCGTGCTTCAGGTTCATGTCCGCGAGCAGGCTCTTCGCTAACTCGCGGATATCTTCCTTATGCTCGCGCAGCGCCGGCATATGAATATTGAAAACGTTGAGCCGGTAATAAAGATCCTGGCGCAGCTCCCCATTGGCGACGGCATCGGTGGGGATCTTGTTGGTGGCGGCGAGCACGCGCACGTCCACCGAAGTTTCGACCTTGCTGCCGAGCCGCCGCAGTTTGTGGTCTTCCAGCACGCGCAGCAGCTTGGCCTGCGTGCCCACCGGCATCTCGCCAATCTCGTCGAGCAGCAGCGTCCCGCCTTCGGCCAGTTCGAAGCAGCCGGTGCGGCGCTCCAGCGCGCCCGTGAATGCGCCTTTTTCGTGGCCAAAAATTTCGCTCTCGATCAGGGTCTCGGGGATAGCCGGACAATTGATGGGGATGAACGGCTTATTGCGCCGCGGGCTCAGATCGTGGATGGTGCGCGCCGCCAATTCCTTGCCGGTGCCGCTCTCCCCGGTGATCAGTACCGTGGCCGTGCTCGGAGCCACCTGTTCGATCACCCGGAAAATCTCCTGCATTTGCGCCGACGCGCCGGCCAGCCGTCCGAGCGCTCCCTTGTCGCGCAAGCGGCGGCGCAGCGATTCGTTTTCGGTGCGCGTGTTCAGGATCTCGCCGATGTTGTTGAGGATGGACCGCAGCCGCCGGAAGTCGATGGGCTTCTCGATGTAGTCCTGGACGCCGAGCCGGCCCGCGTGAAATGCGGTGTCGGTCGCCTTCTGGGCGGTCACCATCACCACCGCGACCGACTGCGCGAGGTCGGCCAGTCGCTCCACCAGTTCCATGCCGCCCATGCGCGGCATCTTCACGTCGGTGATCACGATGGACGGCGCAAAGGCGGGAATTTTTTCCAGAGCTTCCACGCCGTCGACCGCGGTATCGGTGCGATAGCCCCATCCCGAGACCAGTTCGGCCAGCCCGGTTCGTTCGTTCTCTTCGTCTTCAACGATCAGTACGCGTTCTTGTGTCATATTTCCTGGACCCAGGCTCCATCAGCATTATTCAGGGAAGCGCGCCGCCTCGCAACCCGGCGCAACGCGGGAATATCAATTTGAGATAAGTTCGGCGCGATTCTACGGAAAACGGAACCACGATCCGCTATGGAAATACCCGTCAACTAATTCTCCCGCTTTTGCAAACATGCCTTCTTGCGGTAGAATTCTGTGTTCTAGGGTGCAGCCTATCTGCGCGTGCCATGAGGCTTTGTCGATTCGAGTTCTACTAAATAACTTGCAGTGGATTTTGATGCGGAGGAACTCAATGTCACTATCTCACGAAACTTGCCGGAGATGCGCGAGTGTCGCGCTCGTCCTGGCCATCGTTCTGATTGCGTTGCCGGCTTTGCTGAACGCGCAAACCGCTGCACCTAAGGCGCCGACTATGATGTCGGACGACACGGTGCCTAAGATGGAGTTGTTCATTGGCTATCAGGCGTTATACCCGGGCGGCAACGTTCCCGATCAGAGCAGTCCGCCCAACGCCATAGCGTTGCCCTCGATGGCGAGGGGCTTCGGCACCAGTCTGTCGTACAACTTCACCAGGAACCTGGCCCTTGAAGGCAATTACGGCGGGAACTCGTACCACAACGATAGCAACAACGCGGCCGACGCCAGCATCAACGAATTCGCCGCCGGGCCGAAGTTTACCCTTCGCGGCGAGGGTGCGAACTTTTTTGTGCACGCGCTGTTCGGATACGAACGCCTGTTGTCAACCGGTAACGCTCCCAGCCACGGCGTCGCCGCGCTTCTTGGCGGCGGTATGGATCTCAAACTCTGGAAGCACGTCTACATCCGCCTGTTTGAAGTGGACTACCAGTGGTCACACCAAAACTTCGCCAGCGACGTGCCGCTTGAAGATAGCTCCTTGCGCCGTCCGAACTACGAGGGCGCCCTGGTGCGCAGCGGTCTGGTGTTCAACTTTGGCGGAGCTCCCGAAGCTCTGGTAGCCGCGGCCTGCTCGGTGCAGCCCACCCAAGTACTGGTGGGCGAACCCGTGCACGCCACCGTCGTCGCCAGCAATTTCAACCCCAAGCACACGCTCACCTACGCGTGGACGAGCACCGGGGGCAAGATTGAAGGCAAGGACAGCGCCGCCAGCATCGACACCAACGGCATTGGCGGCGGCGTCTCCGGCAGCTATTCCACCACTGTCACCGCTACCGTCACCGATCCCAAGGCCAATAAGAACAACACGGCCAGTTGCACCGCCAACTTCACGGTGAAGGAACCGCCCAAGAACCCGCCGCAGCTTTCCTGCTCGGCGAGCCCGTCGATGGTCCAGGCCGGTACTCCGGCAACCATCACCTGCACCTGCACCAGTCCGGATAACGTTCCGGTAACGGTGGGGGGATGGACCGCGAGCGGCGGCAGTATTTCCGGCAGCGGAAACTCGGCCACGCTAACCACCACCGGAGCTTCGTCGGGCCCCATCACGATCGGCGCTACTTGTACCGACTCGCGCGGCTTGACGGCTTCGACTTCGAGCTCGGTGACGGTTGAAAATCCGCCGCCGCCACCGCCGCCGCCACCGCAGGCCAGCAAGGTGAACGAGTGCGAGTATCCCAACCTCAATAAGCCGTGGCGCGTCGACAACACCTGCAAGGCCGCGCTGGACGATGTTGCCCTCAAGCTGCAGCAGGATCCAGACGCCAAGCTGGTCGTCGTCGGGAACGCCGGTCCGAAGGAAAAGCGTAAGAACCTGGCGGGCGAGCGCGCGGTCGACGTGAAGGCCTACATCTCGGGAGGCGAGGCGAAACAGAACATCGACCCAAGCCGCATCGAGACGCGCACTGGGAACGCAGGCACGGCCACTTCGGAACAGTGGATCGTTCCGGCCGGCGCGACCTTCCCCGAGGCCAGCACCACGACCCCGGTGGATGAGATGAAGGTGAAGGCGATTCCGGATCATCCGAAACCGGCCGCCATGAAGAAAGCGGCGAAAAAGGCCGAATAACCGATGGAGAAAGACACGAAAGGCCGGTGGGGTGCACCCTGCCGGCCTTTCTATTTTTTTGCCCTTCGGTAACCTTGTCCTGGCCGTGCTAGCCTGTCTAATGTGGAGCACAGGCGAATATCGTTCGCCCGGGGGTCAATCTACGCGCATGGATTTCACAGGGAAACGCAACGTTCTCCGCACAAGTCTATTGCTTCTCGCTGTCAGTCTTTTGAGCACCGCGCTGCTGGCCTCCGGGCCCTGGCAGGTGTTAGGTCCGGATGGCGGCGATGCGCGCAGCCTGGCTTACGACGCGCACAATCCCGATCACATCCTGCTCGGCACCAGCGCCGGCCAGATGTTTGTTTCGAACGATGCCGGACGCACCTGGTCGCGCCTGGCGCGGCTGGGTGGCGACGACTACGTGCTCGACCACATCTCCATCGATCCGCAGGACTCCAACCGCATTTATGTTTCGGCGTGGAGCGTGTCGAGCCAGCAGATCGGCGAGATCTTCCGCACGCGCGACGGCGGCCGCAACTGGGAAACGCTGCCCGCGATGCACGGCAAATCGATCCGCGCCCTGGGCATGCACAAGGCTGATTCCAAAGTCGTGGTCGCCGGCGCGCTCGATGGCGTCTACCGCAGCAAAGATGGCGGCGATACCTGGGAGCGCCTGTCGCCCCCGAACTCCGCCGACATCAAGAATATTGAATCGATCGCCGTCGATCCCAAAGATCCCAACACTGTCTATGCCGGAACCTGGCACCTGGCCTGGAAAACTTCCGATGGCGGCGCCAACTGGCAGCATATTAATAAAGGCATGATCGACGACTCCGACGTGTTCTCGGTCATCGTCGACCATGACAATCCCTCGGTCGTTTTCGCCAGCGCGTGCTCCGGAATCTACAGGAGCGAGAATGGGGGCAACCTGTTCACCAAGATTCAGGGCATCCCGTTTTCAGCGCGCCGCACCCGCGTGCTCAAGCAGGATCCGACCAACGAAAAAATCATTTACGCCGGAACCACCGAAGGCCTCTGGAAGACAACCGATCTGGGCAAGGTGTGGAAGCGGGTCAGCGATCCCGAGGTCGTCGTCAATGATGTGCTCATCGATCCGCGGGATTCCAATCGCGTGCTGCTCGCCACCGACCGCAGCGGCGTAATGGCCTCGACGGATGGCGCCTCCACCTGGACCACTTCCAACCACGGCTACGCGCATCGCTATGTTTCCGCCGTTCTGGCCGATAACCGCGATGCCGGCACGCTCTACGTTGGCGTGGTCAACGACCGCGAATACGGCGGCTTGTTCTATTCCCATGACGCCGGACAGCACTGGTTGCAGAAAGCGGCCGGCCTCGGCGGAAAAGACGTTTTCGCGCTCAAACAGGCTCCCAACGGAATGCTGGTTGCCGGGACTAATCACGGCGTGTATGCGCTGGAGCGCAATGCCGGCGAATGGCGTTCCATGAACGTTGTGCTGATCGAGCACACCTCGAAAACCACGCGCAAAGGTTCGAGCAAACCGGTCACCAGGACGACCTTCGAGAAGAAGGAGCTCGTATCGCGGGTTAACGATCTGGAACTCGGCTCCGGACGCTGGCTGGCGGCAACCACCACTGGCATCTACTCCAGCGCCGACCAGGGCAAAACCTGGAAGAGCGGGCAGGTTCTGGGACAGCAGGATTTCGTTTCGGTGCGCGCCGAAGGTTCCACGGTGGTCGCGGCTACGCGTTCCAGCGTGCTGACCTCGAATGACAGCGGCGCGACCTGGAAACTGGCCGGTCTGCCGACGTATGTGGTCGGCATCCGCAGCGTGGCAATTGCTTCGGATAACCAGATCGTCATCGCCTCACGCGAAGGCGCGTTCCGCAGCGGAAACGGTGGCGCGACCTGGGAGCATGTTGGCAACGGCCTCCCCGGCAAGGACATCACTTCCGTCAGTTTCGATCCCACCCAGAAGCGCCTGCTGGCCACCAGCGACGCGACCGGCGTCATCTTCGAAAGCCGCGACGGCGGGCGTTCCTGGCAGCGCGGTCCCGACAGCGGATTCCCGCTGCGCCGGGTCAGCGTGTTTGGCGGACGCTTCGTGGGCGCAACTCCATTTGATGGCGTCATCCTGCAACCGGAAAACGAATCCATCAGCGCCGCCGCCGAAGCCAGCAGCACCGAGTAAGACTGAATCAAATCGAAGACCGAATCAAATCGAAATACGAACCGGGGAAGCGGAAACGCTTCCCCGGTTTTTCCTGGTGCAACCGTCATTGCCATGTTCGAGGCCGGTTCGCCGAAGCGCCTGCGCTTGCGTTCTCTATAAGGGTGGGAAACAATCTTCTTGTCACCGTTATGAGACTTGCCTGTGGACTCGCGATGGCGTTTTGGCTGAGTTTCCCGGCTGCGGGAGCGGCTTCATGGCAACAGGACTCGGCAGGCTCCGCGAATTCCGCCGTACAAGCTCCGGCTGCGCCCGCAGCTCCAGCGGAGAAGGCGCGCACAGAGCCCGCTCCGGCGGAGCAGGTTCCGGCAGAGAACACGCCGGCTGTGGCCACAAATCCGGAGACGCCGGCTGCGGAGAAGAAAGCGCCGGAGAGCGTAGCCAAGGAAAAGACGGATGCTGGCTCGGCGAGCGGAACCACGAAACGCCGCAAGCGCGCCGCGCCAGCGCCGAATGGCGCGCCGCGGAAGATTGTGGTTCGCGAGGGCGGAGCGAGCGAGCCCGCGGAGCAGATTGCGCCCGGCATGCCCCCCGCAGAAGCCACCCGCGAGCGCCAGCGCGCGGAGCAGTTGCTGGGTTCGACCGACGACCAAGTGAAGCTGTTGGCGTTACGCACGCTGGACGCGCGACAGCAGGAGACGGTGGCACAGATCCGCAACTATATGGATGGTGCGCGTTCGGCGCTGCAGGAAGGCGATGTGCGGAGAGCAAGCACACTGGCGGAGAAGGCACATTTGCTGGTGGAAGATTTGGTGAAGCATTAGGGGCCAAAAACACACGCCGAGAAGGGTGACGCAGGGAGAAAGTTCTCAGGTCCCAGGTCTCAGGAACATCTCAAGCCTTTAGCGGACTAACAACTCCCATCCAAATCTGACACCTGAGACCTGACACCTGAGACCTGCCCTACTCACTGGTGAAGTAGTCGACGCTCACGGGGTTCTCAAACAGGGAGTAGTCCCGGGTAACGATGGTGATGCCGCTGTCGGTGACGAAGTACTGCTCGCGGTCGGCTTCCACATCGTAGCCGATGGTGGTGCCTTCGGGAATGTGCACGTTGCGATCAATGATGGCTTTGCGGATGCGGCAACTGCGTCCCACGTTCACATGCGCGAATAGAATGCTGTACTCGATTTCGGTGTAGGAGTTAACCCGCACGTCGGGAGAGAGCACGCAATTCTGGACGGAGCCGCCGGAAACGATGCAGCCGGCGGAGACCAGCGAATCGAGCGCGTGGCCCATGCGTCCGGTCTCGGCAAACACGAATTTTGCCGGCGGATACTGCCGCTGGTGGGTGCGGATGGGCCATTGCTCATCGTAAAGATTGAACACGGGAGAGACCGAAACCAGGTCCATATTGGCTTCGTAATAGGCTTCGAGCGTGCCCACGTCGCGCCAGTAGAGCGCTTCTTTCCTGTTTTCGTCGACAAAATCGAAGGCGAAGACGCGGTAGTCATCCAGCATTTTGGGCAGAATATCCTTGCCGAAATCGTGGCTCGAACCGGGGTCCTCGGCGTCTTTGAGCAGCACCGGAATGAGCACGTCGGTGTTGAAAATATAGATGCCCATCAATGCTGGAATTTTGGTTGGATCGTAGGGCGACCGGATCTCGGTGTGTTGCGGTTTTTCCATGAAGCCGACGATGCGATTCTCGCGGTCGATGTCGACGACGCCGAATTGGCGGCATTCGGCCGGGTCGATTGCCAGCGTGGCGAGGGTGACGTCGGCGGCGGCGTCCTGGTGCTGCTTGAGCATGCGCCCGTAATTCATTTTGTAGATGTGGTCGCTGTAAAGGATGATCACATACTTCGGCTGCTCGGAGCCGATGGAATAGATGTTCTGATAGACCGCGTCGGCCGTCCCCATGTACCAGTTTGCGCTGACCCGTTGCATGGGCGGCAGGATTTCGATGAACTCGCCGATTTCACGGCCGAAAATGTTCCAGCCTTCGCGGATCTGCCGATTGAGCGACAGCGCCTTGTATTGCGTGAGGATGTAGATGCGGCGCAGGCCGGAGTTGACGCAGTTGGAAAGCGTGACGTCGATGATGCGGTAGTTGCCGCCGAAAGTCACGGCGGGTTTGGCGCGGTCGCGGGTGAGCGGATAGAGGCGCTCGCCTGCGCCTCCCGCGAGCAAGATTCCGAGCGTGTCTTTCATCGACATACCGAATGGAGGCAACGCGCAGCGCTGCTGCGGGTCAACGCGAAATACTAGCACAAGCGGCGCGTTCTGTCCGGCGCGCTACCGACCCAATAGTCGGCACAGAAAGGCGGCTTGACTGGACAAATCGCGCGGTCGCGGTACTAGCAGTGCACGATCTTGTCGCTCTTAATGCCGCGCGTGGCGTTACGCGAATCCACTACCAACTGGGCCTCGTCGACGATCTTCTTGTAGTGGTAGTCGGAGTGGTCGGTGACAATGAGCACGCAGTCGTACTGGCCCAGATTGTCGAGCGGCGAGCACTTCATTTGCAGGTCGTACTTGCGGCCGCGGCCGACGAAGGGAAAGTAGGGGTCGTTATAGCTGACCACCGCGCCCTCTTTTTGCAGCAACTCAATGATGGTGAGAGCGGGCGACTCGCGCAGATCGTCAATATCCTTCTTATAGGCCACGCCCAGAACCAGGATCTTAGATCCGTTGATGGCCTTCTTCTGACGGTTGAGCGCGGAGATGGTCGAGGCGATCACGTTATAAGGCATGGCCACGTTGATTTCGCCGGCCAGTTCGATGAAGCGGGTGTGAAAGTCGAACTCCTTTGCCTTCCAGGAAAGATAGAACGGGTCGACCGGGATGCAATGTCCGCCCAGACCCGGCCCGGGATAAAACGGATGGAAGCCGAAAGGCTTGGTGGTCGCGGCTTCGATGATCTCCCAGATGTTGAGGCCCATGCGCAGGCAGAGCATCTTGAGTTCGTTGACCAGCGCGATGTTGACGCAGCGGTAGATGTTTTCGAGCAACTTGGTCATCTCCGCGGCCGCGGGCGAGGAGACGGGAACGGTGCGGCGGAAGATGGAGCCGTAGAGCGCGGCTGCGATTTCGCTGGCCTGGGGATCGAGCCCGCCAATCACTTTCGGAATATCGTGACGAGCCACCTCGGTGTTGCCGGGATCCTCGCGCTCGGGCGAGAACGCGACCCAGATCTCGTGGTCGCCGGCTGCGCCCTGGCGGAAAGCTTTCAGTCCGGCCTTGTTTTCCTTTTCGAGAATCGGAATCAGCACTTCTTCGGTGGTGCCGGGGAAGCTTGTGCTCTCCAGGATGACGATCTGACCGGCGCGCAGATAGGGCGCTACCGCGTGAGCGGTGTCGGTGATGTAGCTGAGGTCGGGCTCGTGATATTCGTTGAGCGGCGTGGGGACGCAGATGATGATCGCATCCATGGCCGTGATCTGCGAATAGTCGGCCGTGGGTTTGAAGCCCTTCGATTTGGCCGCCGCGATCTCCTCGGGCGTGATGCGGAAAATGTAGGTGCCGCCGCTGTCGAGGGTATCGATTTTTCGCCGATCGATATCGAAACCGGTGACGGGAAATTTCTGCTCGCTGTAGAGCAGGGCCAGCGGCAATCCGACATAGCCGAGGCCGATGATTCCGACCTGAGCCTGGCGCGCGGCGATGCGGCTTTTCAAGCCAGTAAAGAGGGAAGAAGCGGTGAGTTGAGTATTCATATGCAAGAAATGATTCTAGCAGGTCGCGCTTGGCCCGCGGAAGCTGCGGTTATCATTCGATTTTCATGTTACTTTTACAGGGCGGCTTGCGAACTCGATTCCTGCCCCAATCAAACTCGCCCGCGCAGCGATTTCCTTAATAACATGCGAGTGCGGTAACATGCGCCTCAGATGCGATTCTTACGACTACTCATCGTGTTCGTGATCTTGGCTGCGCTGGCAAGCCAGGCGGCGCGCTTTCTGGTGGTGGACGAACCGGAAAAGTCCGATGCCATCGTAGTGCTGGCTGGGGAAACCAACGTCCGTCCGGCCCGCGCTCTGGAACTTCTCCGCCAGGGAGTGGCGCCGCGCGCGTTCATAAATGTCCAGACGCGCGATCGGATCTACGATCAACCACTGGTCGACATTGCGCGGAAATATGCGAGCGGCCTTCCGGAAGCAAACCGCATTTCGGTATGCCCGGTCGCCGGCTTCTCGACCCAAGCTGAGGCCGACGATGTGAGCCGATGCCTGCAGCCGCTGGGCGCGCACCGCGTGCTGATCGTGACCTCCGCATCTCACACCCGCCGCGCCTTGACGATCTTTCGCCATCGCTTGCCGCAATATCAGTTCAACGCGTCCGCAGCTCGAGATCCGGCGCATTTCGGCGAAGCCTGGTGGACGAACCGCGAATGGGCAAAAACCACTTTCGATGAGTGGACGAAGATGCTGTGGTGGGAAGCGGTGGACCGCTGGCGGTAGTCAGTTGCCAGTTCTCAGTTGCCAAGTCTCAGTGACCAAGCTTCAGTGTCGGCAAACACCAAGCGCGATCTTTGGTGTAAATTTGCTGAGAACTGAGAACTGGGAACTGAGAACTGGTCCAGGAGGTTCCATGGCGCAAGTCACGATTACAGTGCGCAAGAACGGTTCTTTGCGCGTAGACGATCCCAACGGCGTTGTCGAAATGGTGGACGCCGATGGCAACAAATACGACTTGGCCGGCAAGACGGCGTTTTCCCTCTGCCGCTGCGGCGCTTCCGCCAACCGGCCTTTCTGCGACGGTAGTCACAAGATCGCCTTCCAGGCGCCCGACACGGCGATCAAGAACGCGTAGTTGACGGGTTCGGCTTCGGCGAATTTCTGCTACTTAATCGGAGTTTCCCTAGGGTCGTGTCCCGCAAGTTCGTGGCATAAATACATACTGTCATCCTGAGCGAAGCGAAGGGATGAATTCACGTTTGAAGTGCAACAGTGTGTTCCAAGAATACCTCGTTGGGAGTTTTGAAGCCGAGGCATTTTCTGGGTGTGTCGTTATAGCGTTCGAGACAGAGGGCGAGGCGATGGGCGGGCAGGGTATCGAGGTCGGTGTTTCTGGGCAACTGGCGGCGCAAACGGCCAATCGCGTTTTCGATGCCGCCCTTTTGCCACGGCGAGTGCGTGTCGCAGAACCAGGTCTGGATGCCAAACCGTCGGCTCAGGAGATAGTGTTTGCTGAACTCCGTTCCGTTATCGAAGGTCATGGATTGGCACACACGCGCGGGCATCGCTTCCACCATGGCGCTGAGATTGTCGGCGACCGACTGCGCCGTTCTCGCCTTCTGCCGCACCAGCAGGGCGCGCCGCGACCTGCGTTCCTGCGCCACCAGCAAGAACTGTCCCGGTTTGCTGAAGCTCATGAGGTCGGCTTCCCAATCGCCCAAGCGCGTTCTGGCCTCCACCACCGCCGGACGATCATGGATGGAAACCCTGTCCACTATGGACGCCGTCGACCATCGGCCATTGGGCAGACGCTTTCCGCGACGGTACTTTTGGCGAGGCAACCAGCGATGCAGGGTTTCGTTGAAGGACCCACTGCGCCAATAAATGTAACGGTAGATCAATTCGTAGCTGATGCGGTCGCTGCCCGGTCCCTGGGCCATGCGCCCGGCAATCTGCTCCGGCGACCATCCCGCGGCGAGATGTTGCAAAACTTTCTCACGAAGTTCCGGCTGACGTTCCAGCTTATGGGCTCGACCGCGAGCATGACGACGCAGCATCAACTGCTGCGCGCGCTCCGGATCGTAACCCCCGGTCCACTGCTTGGACGCCTTGCCGTTGCGCTTCAGTTCACGGCTGATCGTCGCCGCGCTCCGCCCCAGAACGCCAGCGATGCAGCGCAGAGATTTACCGTCTGCATGCAGACGGTAAATCTCAATCCGCTCTCTGAGGCCCAACTGCTCATACCTTCTTTTTTCCATCGCAACACCTTTGTACGGTGTTGCACTTGATTCGTGAACTCATGAGGACCTATGTATTTGAGCTCACAATGCATAGTTCTTTCGCTTCGCTCAAGATGACAACTCACTTATTTCGCAAATTTCCGGGACAGCACCCTAGTGTCTAACTGGAAACCGGGGCGGCGATATTCCGTGCCCGGAGCTTTCCTGTGATCTAGCATGGTCGGTAGACAATTGTTGCCGGAATTCCCGGCAGTGGTTTTCAAATCGTCTCGGGTTTTCAAATCGAGGTTTTCAGGCCGAAGAACTTTTTACCTGCTGACTCTATGGGCCCTTCGAAAAAAGCACAGCACGCGATTCGGCGCAGCACGCGACTGCCGCTGGAAGTTCCGGTGCTGGTGACCAGTCTCGACGGCGCCGCGCCGTTTTCCGAGCAGTGCAACACCACGCTGGTGAACGCGCACGGATGCGGGTTGATCGTTTCACGGGCGCTGCCGCAGGGCATTCGGGTCCGGCTGGAAATCCTTTCGGCAAAGCGGCACACCACGGCGCAGGTGTCGGAGGTGGTTCCACTGGGCGGCGATCCCGAGACTTGGCTGATCGGCCTGGAACTCGACGTTCCCGGCAACTTCTGGGGAATCGAGTACGCGCCTTCGGATTGGAAGATCGAGGAGAGCCCCTCGCCTGCCGCAGAGCAGCAGCAGTTAAATCAAGAGCCCGGCGCGGCGAAGCCGGCTCGTTCGCGACGCTGGCGACTGACCGACATCAGCGCGGGCGCCTGCTACCTGGAGACCTCTGCGCCATTTCCCGTCGATACTTCGGTCTTGCTGAGTATTCGTGCGTCCGACACAGAATGCCTGCTCGACGGAGTGGTGCGGGTGTCGCATGCGCAAACGGGAATGGGAGTCGAGTTCACGCGAGCGCAAGGGCAGGATCAGCGGGCGAAGGTGGAGGAACTGATCGGCCAGCTCACGAACAATCGCGAGGTTCCGAAGATTTTCGTCGGCAGAAAAGAAGGCTCAAGAAAACTTCAACACGCGGCGCCGAATCTGGCGCCCGACGCGGCGTCCGATAACGAGTCGACCGACCCGCTCCTGGAGTTGATTCGCGAGGCCGCGTCGTTGACTGCGGAGCAGTTTCTGAACGATTTGCGAGCGCAGCGGCTGGGCAGGCGCCGCGACGCGCGGATTGAACTTGCGTTGCCGGTGCTGCTTACCGGGACCGACGTCAGAGGCCGTCCTCTGGATCAGCGAGTGATGACGATCAATATCAGCCGGCGCGGAGCGTTGCTCGACGGCGTCCACGGACTAGTTGGGAAGGGCGACAAAATTTCTCTCGCTCGCGGACGCAAGAAGGAGCAGTTTCGAGTCGCGTGGGTCGGGGAAGAAGACACTCCGGCGGAGGGGCAGATTGGGGTGGCTGCGGTCGATCCGAATACTTCGTTTTGGGATGAGGTGCTCGAAGCGACCTCGCAGTCGGGGCTCGAAACGGCCAGCCTTCGCGGAAACGACCGCGGGACGGGGCATTAGCGGCTGTGGGATAATCCGCACCACACGAGTTGAGGGTTTTCACATGGCAAAACGATCGACGATTTCCAAGCGTCCTGCGAAGTCGCAGCCTAAGGCGGATCGTCCTTTTGCTCCCGGCTATGGCATTGTCGGTGCTGAAGACGGTAAGGGTCTGCTCCCTTGGGCCTGGGTTGCCAGGAAAATGAACCGTTGCCGGACGTTCTGGTTGGCCACGATTCACGCCGGTCTTCATCCAAATCAGGGACGTCCGCATGTGATGCCGGTTTGGGGAGTGTGGCTCGACGACGCTTTCTTCTTTTCGACCGGACGCAAATCCCGCAAAGGTCAAAACCTCGCCGCCAATCCCGCGTGCACGATTGCGAACGATGAGGCCGCGGAAGCTGTGATCGTCGAGGGACTGGCGACTCCGGTGGAGGATGCAGCGGCGCTGGAGCGCGTCGCGACCGCCTACAAGAAGAAATATAAGATGGACCCCCGCAGTATGGGAGAGCCGATTTTCATCGTACGTCCGAGGGTTGTATTCGGATTCATTGAGAAGACGTTTCCGAAGTCGGCGACGAGATGGAAACTGTAGAATTTGTAATTGGTAATTTCTGATTTGCAATTTGAAAGGCCACGTCGGCCACATCAAATTACCAATTACAAATCACCCAATCGCAAATTCCGCACTACTTTTCGCGCCGACAGATGCGCCCCCGTCAGCAGCAGCATCCCCGACAGGAACGCCCAGAACATCAGGCTGACCGAGATAGCGAACGGCCCATACACTTCCGCGAAGTTCAGCCGGGGCAGGGCGAACATATAAACGTACTTCAGCGCCTCCGAGAGCAATCCCATCAGCACCGCCGCCGGCAGGACTCCCCGGGCCGAAACCTTGCCGTTCGGCAACAGCCAGTAGACGAGAAAGAAGATCGCGATACTGGCCAGGATCGAAAAGATCTTCATGGTCACGAAGTCCACCAGATCCACATACCAACCGCCATAGCCGTGCAGCACACTCTTCAAGATGGCTACATTTCCGGCGGTCAATCCCACCGAGATCAGGGCGAGCGATCCGCAGGCAAACACCAGCGCCAGCGACATCAACTGATTTCCCAGGTACGAGCGGTTGTTGCGAAATCCCCAGACGCGGTTCAGCGCAACTTCCAGCGGCAGAAAAATTCCCGTGGAAGTAATCAGCAGCATGGCCAGCGAGAACACTTGCGCCCGATGGTGCGCGCCGACCAGCACATTCAGGTTTCGGATCACGAATTCCTGGCCCGTCGGAATATAGTCGCGCAACAGGCTCTCGACGACGCCGTACATGATCCGGGAATGAAAGACGTATCGGATCAGCGTCATCAGCAACAGCAGAAACGGAAAGAACGACAGAATGGCGTTAGCGGCGACCGAGAAGGCAAAGGTGTGTACCTCGGTCCGGAGCAGATAGCGTGCGGTCGAGCGCACCAGCCCTTCGGCCGGAGCAGCGCGAAGTTCGGCCGCTCCTTTCTTGTCCGAAAGCTCGATGGGAGTGATCGACGACACTGGTTTCTCAAATATTATCAAATACTTACGGCTTTCCGTCGAACTCGCAGGTTCCGTGCCCTTTGACCGATCCCAGGGTCACGTTCGTTCTCAATTTGTTCTCAGCAACTTCCCTCTTGCCAACCGCAATCTTCCTGCTATTATTTCCTGCTCGTCACCCGGACCCGGTTGGCGAGCGACTACCAGGGTTGACGCTTCTGTGTCAGCAGTCGGATATCGCGCCTTCGTTTTCGCGGCTTCGCCGTATTTCGTCGCGGGCAACCGTTCGACGGAATGCAGGGGAGCCGTTTCTGTTGGTGTGGTATCGCCCGCGCGCGGCGACGCCAGCAACAAATTCTTACCGTCCTTTGTGCGGATGCCCCGGTTTCGGATCTCCGGTATCGAGTGTCCGGTGCACCAGGGCAGACCGGCAAGCGACGGAAGAATAATTCTTTGATGAGGCGAAAGGAGTTTCTTTGTGAGAGAAAAGGGTACTGTGAAGTGGTTCAATGGGGCGAAGGGGTACGGATTCATCCAGCGCTCCACGGGCGAGGACGTGTTCGTGCATTTTTCGGCCATCCAGGAGAACGGCTACCGCTCGCTGAACGAAGGCGAGACCGTCGAGTTCGATCTGCTCAAAGGCCCTAAGGGCTTTCAGGCGGGCAATGTAGTGCGCGCGGCATAATATTTCTCGAACCAGTTCGCCAACCCTCTCGGTTCGTCGGGAGGGTTTTTTATTGCGCCGGAGTTTCCGATGGATACGATCCGGCCCACGCGCCGTTGAATCTTGATAATGTGTACACACCCGTGTATTATAAATTCCAGACGTCATGGCTGAACTGAGCTTTGAATGGGACGAAGAAAAGAACGCGGCCAACATCAAGAATCACGGGATTGATTTCTTGGACGCCGCCTTGATCTTTGAAAACCCGACGCTTGAGGCCATCGACGATCGAGCGGACTACGGCGAGGTGAGAACCATCGCATTTGGGCTATCGGGTGAGACAGTGCTGCAAGTCGTCTACACCTGGCGTGGCGAAAACATCCGCATCATCAGCGCGAGGAAAGCAAACCGTTATGACGCAGAAAAATACTACCGTGAGATATTCGCTGAGCGCGCTCAAAAGGAAAGCTGCCCGCGGCGCAAGTAAGACGCGCCTCAACGCGCCGGAAGCTCCGGCCGTCGGCAAAGATTTCTGGAAGCGCGCCCGGGTGGTCATGCCGAGCGGCAAGACCTCCGTGCATCTGCGCATTGACAGCGATGTGTTCGAGTGGTTCAAGAGACAGGGAGCAGGCCATCTCACGCGCATGAACGCGGTTTTGCGCTCCTACGTCGACGCGCAAAAACACTAAAACGAGTGAAAGGGTGGGCCAGCCCCCAAAGCTAAATCAATCTGACTATGTTTACTGGTTGGTACTGGTGGGGGTACCCCCCTCCCCCCCTCCCTATGGGAATCATCGGGTTACGAGGAAAATTTTTCCAGGTCTTTGAGTTTAAAGGAGTTAACTTACAAAGTATTCATAACAAAGGAGTTAAGTCCTGCTCCTTGGGGCCTTTGGCCTTTAGAATCAATGAGTTGCAACTTACTAAGTTGCGCAAGATCTAGATTTCAAAGAGCTTAGATCAAAAGCGGCTGCGGCCACGCTGGGCTGCTTGCTAGTTCTTATTATAGTTCATGGTGTCAACTAGTATAAGAGGGGTGCGCGCTTGTCGCTTTTGAGAGGTGGCCTGCGGACAACTATTACCCGGGTAGTTATGCCGAGTGGCAAGACCTCCGTGCATCTGCGCCTTGACAGCGACGTGTTCGAGTGGTTCAAGAGACAGGGCGAAGGCCATCTCACGCGCATGAACGCGGTTTTGCGCTCCTATGTTGACGCGCACAAACGCTGATGTCGCCGGGCGCCCGAAAGTCAGAACCCCCACCCTGTCGCAAAGAACGCGACCAGGATGGGGCAGCCCCAAGGCAGAATGAAGTGGAAGGCTGGGCCAGCCCCCGATTTCGGGCCTGTAAGGCAACGGTGCCGACTTGGGTTCGCTACTCACAGTCTGTAGACTCGGAGGCATCTTGTTTTGAATCATGCCTGTGACACGCTAACCAATGATTTTCTGAGCAAAATGGCTGCAAGAGTAGTACGCAAAGCGGGTAAACGCTTGACCTCGGTGCTGGCTGCGAATCTCCGCAGCTACAGACGGAGGATGCAGCTATCTCAGGAAGAATTGGCGGAGCGGTGCGGGCTTCACCGAACGTATGTCGGGTCGGTTGAACGAGCTGAGCGAAACGTAACGCTCAGTTCCCTCGAAGTCTTAGCGCGCGCGCTTGGTGTGTCAGTTCCCGAACTGCTCACACCGAGAAGCGATGACGACAAATGAACCTCCAATTGATCCGCAGAAATTTGTTGCAGCTATCCGCAAAAGCGGCCTGACAATCTACGATGCAATAAAGGTCAGTGATCCGGCATTGTGGATTCCGACGCCGGAACTGCAAGCCTTGCTTGATGCGGGGCTGCGAGGATTGTCGCTCAAAGGTCTTCCGCTACGGACAAGCTCGAAGGTAGTCAAGGCAAGGGTCTGTGAAGTACTCGGTTATCCTGTGCCAAAGTCGTTCAAGAAAACCCAGCCGCGATTTCCCGGCCAGTTGTTTGATACCTACCGGCAGAAATCAAACAACGTGCAGGTTTTCAACGAAGAACTGTCTCCGACGCGACGTTATGTCCTGATCCGGGTGTCGGATAATGATGTGGTAACCCGCGTCAGAGTCGTGACGGGCGAAGCCCTGGCGCTGCTCGATACTACAGGGACTCTGACCCGCAAATATCAAGCCCGGTGCATTCCAGGAGAAAAAGCAACTGAACTCATTACGCCAATGGACACGGTACTGTTAGCGCCATTCGTGAGACCAAATGTCGATCTTCGCAATGTGGCGACGCCGGTGAAGCATCCTCAAGCGGGGGAGTTGCTGTCGATAAAGGTAGTGTTCGAGCGTCTTTCGGCGCTCGTCGGACAGAAGTTTGCTAATGCAGGTGTCGATCAAGAGCGAAACCGGGGCGCGGCTTTGCATCGCCTCGTGTGTACGACGCTTGGGTATGCCAGCTATCAAGATGACGGACAATTCCCGGATGTGCGTCACCAGCTTGTGGAAGTGAAACTTCAGACATCGCCGACGATTGATCTTGGCCTTGTGAGGCCGAACAGCACTGAGGCGCTCGATGTGCCGATGATCGAGGGGAAACAAATCAGGCATTGTGACGTGCGCTATGCGGTATTTTATGGACGCGTTGCTGCAGGACAGGTGGAACTGACGCACGTATTCCTGTCAACGGGCGAGGGGTTTTTCAACCGCTTTCCGCAGTTTCAGGGAAAGGTGCTCAATGCCAAACTGCAAATCCCGCTACCGTCGGACTTCTTCGACGGGTAGGCCGAATGCTTCCCATACCATCCGATCAAGTTTTGCTTCCAATATCTCGTTTTCAGGTGACCCTGCGGCGTCATAGATAGCCTTGGCCTCAGCGATGATCTTGCGTGCAAGCGGTGTCTCTGGATCGGGCAAGGGAAACTGTTCGACATACTGCGTGATAAATCGTCGCCGTCCGGCATATAGCTTGTTATTGAAACGATGATCGTAGAACGCTTCGGCAAATGTGGAGTTTGCTACGGCAGCGGCGAGCCATAAAAGGGGAGCGTGATCGGGTCGAGCGCATGTCAGCCAGTAGCAATCGCCATTGACGATGGTGCCATCCAAATCAAGCCAGAAGGTTGGACGCTCGGAGATGTCCTTGAAAACCAGTTTCGGCGCGGCCCAACTTTCTGGGTCCTGTGGCACCCAAAGCTCGTACCACTGGCGGCCTCCCTCGATGACGTAGGTCCGCCCCTCAAGGGTTGCGCGGTGCGTTTCAAGATAGGCGCGAGTTTTGGGATAATCGGATAGGTCCACGGCGCGGCGCTGTTCTTCTACTACCTCATGGGGGTAAACAATCGACCGCTGTTTTTCATGCGGAATCGATCGAAAGCGCCCTGCGATATGATGCGTCGTCACGGGCCGCAAAAGTTCTGGCTGCTCGTAATCAGGCAGGGTATTCCAATCACTGCGAATGAACACTCTATCGGCGCAAGTTTTGACGCCGACACGAATTTTTCCGATGCTGCGGAACGTTCCCCACGCATGAGACATGACAGTCGCTAGCCAAGCATCGCCACTGTCCGTAGCGATGCGCCAAACTTCGTGTGTAGGGCCGGTGGCGTCAAGCGTACCGTGCTGAACACGAAATCTGCGCCCGTCGGCAAGGGCAACGGGGCCGACCATACCAAGGGCGGCGACGGGATTGAGGGCCTCGATTGTGGCAGGCTCGTCCGTTTCGTATATCGACGTAAAGGCCGGGAGGGCAGGGTCATGCCCATGCCGCCCTTCGGCAAGAATCACGGCGGGCAAGACAGCCGCAGTAAAGATCTTGGTATCTCCCAAGTCCCAAATGTGACGTAGTGAAAAACGCTCTCGTAGCGCGGAGCGTAGCCCGGCACCGCCCTTTGTTGTCATGAAACGATTAGATACAATAATGCCCGCAGTACCCCCAGGTCGCAGAACCTGTGCCATGCCGATGAGGAAGGCATGGTAAAGATCAACCCTCCCTGAGAGACCGAAAGCCGTCGCCAACTCTTGGGCCTGATCGGCTCCCATAATCTGCGTGCGGACATAGGGTGGATTGGCAATAATCAAGTCAAAACGTTCGGGATCAGCGGGGGGGAATAGAGACGAAGTGCCGGAAACAGCGCCCTGTTCTAGGACGAACTCAAGGAAACTCCCGAACTCGAGGTGAAGGTGCACGTGCGGGAATGCCGTAGAAAGCCTCCGCCGCGCTTCGCACAGGGCGGCCTCGTCCGTCTCAAAACCATAGATGTGAATGCGTGCGTCGGTCCGGGAACGTAGTTTCGTCAAGAGACTCAACAGTAACTCTCCGTCCCCGACTGCGGGATCAAGGACGCGGATGGAGCTTTTGCCTTCGAGATTGGCACAGTTGGCGATTTTGTCTGCAACAAAATCGGCGAGGAGCAGGGGGGTATAAGTTGCACCGCCAGCCTTTTCCTCGGTCACAAAACGATATCGTTTGGTGAATTGTGGCTGCGTCGCCGAGTGCATCAATGCATTTCCTTCACTGCCGTATTCCCGCTACTTATGGTCATCACTACGGCCTCTCATGTCAAGGGATCATTTGGGCGCTGCCTATTCGGTGCAACGCATCCCGTAAGTCATTTTTCCACCGTCTTAGTATCCAGGCTTTTCCAAAGATACCAGCAGGCGATCGAGCGATAAGGAGCCCACGGTTTCGCGATCTTCTCCATCACCGCGGGCTTCGGCCACTTGCGTTTCTTGTAGTGCTTCTTGATGGCGGCCTGCACACCGTAATCGCCAGTCGGGAGAATATCCGGACGCCGCAGCGTGAACATCAGGAACATGTGCGCCGTCCAGACGCCGACGCCCTTCACTTGGGTAAGATGCGCGATCACTTCTTCTTCAGAAAGTTCCGCCATGCGCTCGAACTCCAGCAGACCGGCCGCGGTCTTCTCGGCCAGATCGCGCAGATACGCGGTCTTCTGCCGCGACAGCCCGACGCCGCGCATTTCGGCGTCGGTCAGTTTGAGAATGCCCTTCGGCGTCAGCGGATCGCCGGCCAGAGCGGTGAAGCGATTGAAGATGGTCACGGCCGCTTTGCCGTTCAACTGCTGATAGAGGATGGCCTCGGCCAAGGCGTGAAACGTGGGCTCGCCAAACTGCATGCGGCATGGCCCTACGCGCCCGATAATCTCCGCCATCACGGGGTCGGATTTCTTGAGGTGCCTGATCGCCGGATGGCTCGTTGGGTGGTGGATCGGTTTGGGCATCGTCGCTCGCTCCTCGCTGGACGGGAAGACAGTTTAACACACAGGCGAACAGATGGCGAATTTCACGGAGGCCCTGGAAGAAGAAGGGCCAAGGGCTTCCCAAACCCTGCCACTGCCGCGGCTGTGTGACTGCAATCTGTGTGATTGCAATCCTTGACAGTCCACGCGGCGAGCAGCACAATTCCTACACATTTTTTTGCGGGCTTTGGAATCGCGTCTTTTCGAGGGAGTTCCGCAAGAAAAGGGGGGCGCACGTGGAACGTTTGAAAGGCACTGTCAAGTGGTTCAACAACGCCAAGGGATACGGCTTCCTCGGCCGCGACGATGGACCGGATGTATTCATTCACTACAGCTCAATCACTACCGAGGGCTACAAGAGCCTGCAGGAGGGCGACAAGGTGGAGTTTGAGATTGTCCAGGGACAGAAAGGGCCGCAAGCGGCCAATGTAACCAAGAGCTCCTGAGCAAAGGTTGTTTTTTCTGAGGCCGGTTTTGCGGACCAAGCAGCGTGCGCTCGACGCCGGAGCTAGCTGCGTCCTCCGGCGCATGCCAACTCCCTGCTGCGCCGCTTTTCAGCGTTACCATCTTCTCTCGGATCGGCAACTTAGCAAGCTGGGGAAGAATTCGATGTCGATGCCCAGCCGCTAAAGGGGCATTTGATTTCCAGTGGAAGACTCGGATTGCCGCCCTCCGGAGATGGGGCAAGCCCCGTCTCTACGGGAGGACGAACTTACGGCATCGCTAAAGGATGCCTTGATACGAAGCCCCAGCAGCCGGCTAGTGCGCTCTTACCGGTTTGCGGCCACGAACGGCGATGGCAGTCTCTCCGACGCGCATGTCTTCCATGCCCATCGCTGCATACCATTTGAACACCTGTTCGTAAGTGTGCTTGGACTGATACTTGGGAGAATACCAGTCGAAGGTATCGAGCATGCGGGCTTCGGGATCTTTCTGGCGGTTCACCGGAAACACGTGATGAACAATGCCCGCGGCTGGACGGCCTACCAGGGGCACGTGTTTCAATCCCTGTTGCAAGTTGTAAAAGAACGGGACGGCAACTTTCAGAATGCGGTGCAGGGTCTCGGGCTTCATCCTGTGCGTGTAGCGGCGCCAGAAATCGCTGAAGCGATACCACTTGTTGTATCCGCTGTAAAGCCAGACGACGAGGAGGCCACCGGGTTTCAGATATTTATCCAGCGCTTTGACGGCGGCCTCGCAATCCGGCGTGTGATGAAGCACTCCGATGCTATAGATGACGTCGAAGCTTTCGGGAGCGAAGGGCAGGGCGAAGACGTCGGCCTGGAATGCGACGAAGTCGCGGCCGGCAAGATTCTTGGCGGCAACTTCGGCGGCGGCGCTGAGGTCGATGCCCACCACACGCGCGCCCCAGCGGGTCGCAACTTCGGCGAAACGTCCCATGCCGCAGCCAACGTCGAGAACCAGTTTGCCTTTGAGATCTTCGGGGCGGAGAGCGGTCTTCATCAAGAAGTTCTGTTCGGATTCGCGAACCTCGTCGTGGTCGAGTTGCGTCTTCTGATAACGGTGCCACTGAAAGCCGAAACTGGCGGCGTAGTGTTGGGCATCGACAAATCGCACGATGCCCAGCACGCTGGGATAGACGCGCTTGCAAACCGGACAGAGGAAGCCCGCGGCCGGGTCGCTTTCAAGTTTCGAGCCGCAACTGAGGCAACACAGAATTACCTGCAAGTCAGCGGACAGGGGAGACTGCGCCGGTTGTTCCGTGATCGGCATAAACCTCCAGGAAATGACGCGGCTTTTTCGGCGGCGGAGGCGCCGAGCCGGGTCTTTTGTTCTTGCTTTTTGACCGTCTGCAACAAGGTTGCCGTAAACGCCATGGCAAAATAGGATTCCCGGTTTCAAGTATATCCCGCTCGCCAAAATCGCCGCCATCTTGGCTAGGTGGGGATCTTCCACAGCCAGATGAACGGGTTCAGGAAGATGCGTGAGCTGTTGAGTTCAGAGCAGGACAGAGTTTTGACGAGGAACAGGGCTGACCATCGTCAAGACTTTCACCGACGCTGGGCAGCCGGCTCGCACCACTGACGGACCGCAGTTCCAAGCGATGCTGGCGCACTGCCGCGCACTCGGGAACAAGGTTACGCATGTCGTACTTGCCAACCTATCCCGGCCGGCACGCAACGTCGCAGACCCATCGGTCACGCTGGCGACGTTCGAGCAGATGGGTATCTTTCCTGTGTCGTGCGACGAAACGATTGAGAGCTCAGCGGCAGGGAAGCTGTCTGTCAACCTGCTGGCGCGGTCCAGAAGAATCAAAAGGCCCCGCCCGTGGGCGGGGCCGATGAGTTGAGGGTCCTAGGCGAACCGAGGGCATCCAGTTTGCAACTTAAGACATGAACTTGCGACGGACTACGGAGGCGATCCCAACCAACCCGGTTCCCAGCAGAGCGAGCGTGCCCGGCTCAGGCGCCGTGGACAAGCCGGTAGTGCCGACATTGATACTGCCCTTGCCGTCTTTCAGCCATTGGCCCTTAAACAGGGTAATGTTCTGCGTCGTGGATCCGTGCGCGTTCCGACCGTCCCACAGCGTCCCCACAAGGTCGCCGGTGAGCTGGAAATGGAGTCCTTTTACCTGGCTCACGAGAGTCCAGTCGACGGTCCCAACGAAGGCGCCGGTGAAGATCGCGCCCTGGGGCACACCCTGATTTTTGGAGCCGACACCGAACACGTCAAAGTACGAGCCCGTGGACGAAAAAGTGCCGCCACCAAGAAGGCTGCCACTGGTCAGGGCCCCGGTCCCGAAGTTGATGTAGCCTAAGCCACCGCCCTTCTTCGCCACGACCATCGGATCGTTATTTATTTGATACGAGTGTAGGTGAGATCCCATCGACGTGATGCCAGAGTCAGCAACCGCAACGCTGCCGTTCTGGTTGGTCATAGAAAACGTGTCTGCCCAAGCCGCGATTGGCAACGCAAGTGCTAAAACTGCCAAAACCACTATCATTCGCCTCATTGTTGTTCCCTCCCCAAAACCTCAATTTTTTTCTTTTCTATTCTCACAACAACCCCATACAGGTATAGGTCGCCGTGCTCTCATGTGCAGTTAGCCTTCCAAAGTCGCTGAAACGAGAGCCATGTTTTCTTTCAATAACTTACAGACTTCGCTCAGTCGCAGTCAGAATCGCTAGCTGAAATCTCCTGCACACTTGCGACTTCCGTTTTCTGTCCGCTCGCCATTTGGCATCCACAAACAACTCCAACCGTTCTTCAACGGACACGCGAATGTGAACACCCAACGAGCCCCTGCAATCGGCCGGGGGGGAAATCCCGGGAAAGAACAGCTTCCTGAGAATCCGGTCTCCAGAACCTGGTGTGACCGGAAACCGCCCAATCACAGGTGATGCATGTTAACAAGGATTCTTTTCCTTAGCAAATGGCACTTTCGTGCTATCTCCCACCCTCGAAAGTGGGGTTCCCCTTTATTGTGATTCTCCTTCGGTTTCGTTGGGCCGTGTTTGCCCTGAATACGCGGGCGACTACTCGGCACTCCCGATCGATCTCCAGCCCCTTGTAACGCTTCTTCCATATCCGTGCCTTCGGCGGCAAATCCGTTGCAGCCTAAGTGCGATCGCCGGCTGATCGTTCACCCCGAGGCTGGCTGGCGCGTCATTCCAAAGTCCGCCTGCGCTTCATGCCGACGGACGCCAGTTGGCTCAATCAAATCGAGTGCTGGTTCAGCATCCTCAGCCGGCGAGCCCTGGGCGGCGCCAGTTTCGCTCTGGGGTTCGCAACATATCTGACTCTCTGCCATCCACTTATTGCCCCCAGTTGCCCAGCATATCGGTAATCTTCCCCCGATCGATTTTGCCGTTCACGTTCAGCGGAATCTGCGGAAAGTGGTAAATGCGGTTGGGAACCATGTAGCGCGGCAGTCTGGTTTCACAAGCCGCGATGATTTGCTCGTCGCGGGATGGGTCCGATCCCGACAGTACCCCGACAATGCCGGATGCGGAACCGTCCGACAGAGGCCACGGGATCGCAACCGCCAATTCGGTGCGCGCGGCCTCCCGCAATACCAGGTCAATCTCCTGCAACTCCACGCGATATCCGCTAATCTTGACTTGAAAATCGCGGCGGCCGAGGTAAAACAAACACCCCCGCTCGTCTTGGCGAACCAGATCCCCGGTGCGGTACCAGATCTGGTCTCCGGTGTGCGCTAAGCGAACGAAGCTTTTCGCCGTTTTTTCGGGATCGTTCAAGTACCCGTGGGTCACTTGCGATCCGCCCAGGCAAAGCTCGCCGCTTTCGCCTGTCGGAACCGGTTGAAGATCTTCGCTCACGGCGCAGACCTGTTGCCCGTCAAAGGGCCAGCCGATCGGCACGAGCCCGCGCACGCACTCTGCCGGCGAGGTTGCTGAATCCCACCGGTACCAGGTGATCGCGATGGTGGCTTCCGTCGGTCCATAGAGATTCTCGAGAATTGAATGATTGGCCGCTCGTTGCCAGGCCTCGGCCAGGCTCGAAGAAAGTGCCTCTCCACAGAACAGGCTCCAGCGCAGCGTGGGAAACGCTTCCGGCTCCAACAATCCCACCTTCGACGCAAACATTGCGACCGACGGCACGGAGAACCAGCAAGTCAATTCTTTCTCCTCCACCAGAGTGGCCGGAGTCAGCGTCTGTTCAGTGTAAGGGCAGAGTGTCGCTCCCGCGTCCCAGCAAACAAAAAGGTCATGGACGCTGAGATCGAAGGTGAGATCGAAGTTCTGTGAGCAACGATCGCTGGTCCGGAAGCCGAATCGTTTCGCGGCGTATTCCATGTAGGCGACCGCGTTCGATTGACTGACGGCGACGCCCTTCGGCACTCCGGTGCTGCCCGAAGTGAACAAGAGATATGCGGTTGCCTCGCCGCGCACGGTTGGCTCGGAGGGGTCGGCCACCTTTGCCATTTCGCGCGCCGAGACGACACGGTGTTGCGTGAGCGATCCGAAATTCGCTTCGCATCCCGGATCGGGGACAATCATGGTCAAGGGCTTCTCCAGGCAGGGAAGCAAAGACTCCAGCGTGGCAGCACACTCCTCGCCAACTATGAGTGTTTTGCAGCCGGCCGCCTTGAGCATGACTAGCGTTCTCTCTAAAGGAAATTTCGGGTTTAGCGGACAATACCCTCGTCCGCTTCCTAAAATGCCGAGAATGCCGCCGTATGCGGCTACGCTCCGGCTGGCCAGGACCGCAACCACTTCTTCGGTGGGATCGAGATTGGCATTGAGGCAGGCCGTAATTTTCCCGGCATAGTTCCACAATTGCTCGTAACTGAGGACTTCATCGCCCAGTTCGAGCGCGGGACTGGCGGGGTTTGCGCGCAGGGAACGGAAGAAACCGCTGATCAAGCTTCTCGGTTGTTTCGGAAGAGCCATGAATCACCTATAAATTTCGCAGAAATATCGTGAATACGTAATTCTTCAGCTGGAACGGCTTATTCTTAGTCGCCGCGATTACTCATCTTTCGCGATGTGAGCGCGCCCCGAAATCCCCACTTTCCTTTGCCACTTTGCGCTAGAACAGCGCGTACATCACGGGCCCGGTTTCGGCGTGACCGGGCTTGAACATCACGCTGAAGTACAGCGCCAAAACCACCACCACGGGAGTGATCCAAACCCAGCGCTCGTTGGCCAGAATTCCAAGCGCGCCGCCGAACCACCTCGCCAAGCCGCCAGGCGCATTTTCTTCCCGGCTGCGCAGGCTCTTCGCTAAACGATCGAGAAGGACAGTACCGCCGATGACCGCGAAGTAACCAACCGCTGCCAGAAAAGTCATCACACAGAAGCTGTGGTCCAGCGTCAGGTGACGGTAGGTACGGAATGACCCGATTGCCTTCAACATGCCCAGCGCCTGCGAAACGGTTTTTGCGTTGAAGAAAATGTAACCGATGCACACGGCAGAAAACGTCAGCGCCCACGAGATCAGAGTCGGAATGAATCCCGACCACTCGAGGCCCACTCGTTTGCGAAACTCCTGCCATTGCCGGTGCAAGACCATCAGAATGCCGTGGTAAGTTCCCCACATCATGTAAAGCAAACTGCCACCGTGCCAGAGGCCGAAGACAAACATGGCGATGACGAGCGAGAGATTGCGCCACCACACCGCACGCCGCGCGGTCGCGAGCGGCAGAAAGAGAAAGTCGCGAATCCAGAACGACAGCGACATGTGCCAGCGCGTCCAGAAGACGGAGATCGTAGTCGAAAGGTAGGGCCGGTTGAAGTTTTCGTGCAACCGGATTCCAAACAGGCGGGCCGCGCCAATCATCATGTGCGACCACCCGCAGAAGCTGAAGAAAAGCTGGAATCCATACGCAATAATCAGAAACCACACATCAATTCCGCTCCAGTGCGCCGACGTGTTATCAAAAAGTGCATCCACCCCCGCGCCCGTATGCAACCCCCCCGCCATCAGGATGCCGAGCGCCGCCATCAGAATGCCGATCGCAACTCGCCGCACACCGGTCTTTAGATCGTCCTCGTTGACAGCCCATTCCTGGCGGAACTGTGGCAGCATGCTGGACATCCGGCAGATTGGTCCCTGTATAACCGTCGGCCAAAACGACATGTACAAGCAGAATTCCAGCAGCGTCGGATCCAACTCTTCTTCGCGATAGAGTTCCAGCAAGTAACTCATCGCTTCGAAGGTCCAGAAGGAAACGCCGATAGGGAAGACCATGTGCTTGAGCGCTGCCAACGGAGAACCCGCAGGCTCAACCGCACCGAGTAACGGCAAATACTTGAAGACGCTGAGCAGTGCGAGGTTGAGCAGAATGCCTGTCCAAAGCCGCCCCGCTGTAATTCGCTTCTTCAGCCATTCGCCGAGCCCATAATTCATCAGCGAGCTGAAAATCAGGAAGACAATCAGCCATCCGCCCCAGCTGTAATAAAAAAGCCAGCTGGCGATCAAGAACAGCACCTGTCGCGCCTTGGCCGAGCGCAACTGCATCGCCACCAGCCACAACACCACTACACCTATCCCGTAGCTGGCTAGTCCTGTTGTCATCGGTGACTCTTTCCGGCCCTGAAATTCAAGAACTACCAATACTCATAACTAAAATTCTCGTTTTATGCTCTCCCAGGGGGTGCACGCTGTCAACCCATGACGACGCAGCCATGAATACTGAAGTTCTATGTCGATCGGAACCGATTCGGAATGCACCACCCACTATGTATCCTGCTGGTGTTCTCACCCGGACGGGCGAGGCTTCATTGGCGCGAAGCGTGGATGTTGATTGTTTTCTCCAGAAGACGCACCCGACATCAGATTCGGCGCACGGGACGCCGCTTCAAGCGCCAGTGCAGGAGACGGCCTGTCAATCGTGGGAAGGCATTAAGGCAAAATGAGGCAACGCTAATGCGGGGATCCCGATAGTAGGCATTCGCGGAGCGCAAGCATTGCACCGCCGGTCCGAATTCGCGCTCGGAGATGTGGTGATAGGCGTCGCCAAGCGCAAGCGCCGCAACCGCGGCGGCAATCTCCTCCTCCAGCAGTCTGCGCTGGGCCTCGCTGAGATCCAGGTTCTCGCCTAGCCGGCGCAAGGACTCTATCTCCGCGACCTTCCACTTTCAACGTCGCGGATCTTCGGTAAGGCTATCCGGGCGTTGCCGGTATTTCACCAGCACCCGCCCCAGGTAACCAATAGCTCCATCGGGAAACGAGAGGCGCACACAGAATTCGACATCCTCGCCAATGCGTATTCGCTCGTCAAACAACCCTATGTCGAGCACTCTCTGTCGTCGAGCTACCGTGGCGGACGGAAGCTGTCCACCCTGACGCTTCAGCATTTGTTCAAAACCGAGGACAGGACCCGTGCCCTCCTTCAACATCCTCCATACCACCTCTTCACACGAACCGAAAAGCAGCGCGTCCGAGATGGACGCGTAAACGCGAGGATGGTTGTCAAGAAACTCCACCTGAGCGGAGAGATAGTCGGGCATCCAGATATCGTCGCTGTCCACGAAGGCAAGCAGTTCGCCGCGGGCTACACGTACGCCCGCGTTCCGCGCTCCCGGCAGACCCCGGTTCTCCTGTTTGATATAGCGGATACGAGTCATATAAGGCTGGAGCGCGACTTCGAGCTCTGCCGTATCCGGCGAACCGTCGTTGATTACGATCACCTCGAAGTCCCGGAAGGTTTGGCCGAAGACGGAATCCAAGGTCTCCGCGATGAAGGGCGCGGTGCTGTAGGCGGGAATGATGACGCTGACCTTCGGGGTCTGGCTTTCAGGAGGCGTTGCTTCTGCTCCGGCGCTGCTCATTAGTCTTCCTGTGGGGTGCACCGATTAGTCGCCTGAAGGTTAGCACATCCCGATAGCCGGCAAGAAAGCTGGCGATTGGTGATCCTCCGCCCCGCTGCTGGCTTGCGCCTTCTTGTGTCTGCCAGCCGCACGGCATCTTCCCTTCCTGAAGTTCACCCTTGATGGGGTTCCCGAATGGCGAATAGCCAAATTTCCGAAAAACGGTAAAATTAAGCGAAAGGAATTGCCAACTCGCGGAACAGTTATTTTCGCGTTCTCCCGAACATTTCGTATGCTCACTTCAAGGAATTCTTCGCATTGAGAACCGGGAAGCACCCATGATGATCCGATTGGCTTATCTGGCTAACTACTTTTTGCAGCGGGACATCGCCGGGCGAGCCTTGTATAAGCTTCCGGATGACATCTTCGTGGTGGCGTACCCCGGGTCCGGAGGGCAGTGGCTGCGCCGCCTGGTCGCGAATCTCCTGGACCCGTCGAGTCCGGTTACGGAAACAAACGTCATGTCACGCTTGCCGGACTTGTATCACGTGTCCCGGCGTGGCTTGGCAAAGGTGAATCGCCCCAGGATCATCTTCAGCCATGAGTGCTTCGACGCGGAATATCGCAGGGTGATCTACCTGGTTCGCGACCCAAGGGACGTTGCCGTGGCACTTTATGAGCAGCGGCGCCAGGGGGGAAGCATCGAAAACACCTTAAGCCTCGAACAATTCGTTCCGATTTTCTTGATGAGGACCGATGAATACCAGGGCGGATGGTCAGAGGAGTTTTCCGGATCGATAAAGGCCAACCGGGGATTCGCGTACCGCAGCCGCTTGAAAGATGAGTTTCTGGGCACGCCCGCTTCCTGGGGCGAGAATGTGATGAGCTGGATGGGTGCGCGCGGACGGGACCCGAATGCCATGCTAATGCTCCGATACGAGGACCTCGTTAGTGATCCCCGGGCGGAGCTTGGAAGAATTGCCGAATTTCTGAACCTTGCTGGATTGAACCTTGATGGATCGCCTGAGCGCATCCGGTCAGCCCTGGAGGCGGCACAGGGTCAAGCAACACCGCAGGATCCGGGAAAGTGGAGAACGGTTCTACCGGAAACGGCGGTTCAGGCTATTGAATCCGTCTGGGGTCCGGTGATGACCGCGATGGGATACGCGCTGCAGGCGGACAAGCTGGAGGAGTGCCGTTGAACGGCAGCCGATTCCCGCCTTCTCGCAATGCGAACTTGGCCGGGGCACGGCTGTGAGAATCCGTGTTTTTGTCGTGCATTGTTCAGCCGCCTGCTAAACTGACCACATCGAGGAACAGCTTAGTGTTCAGCCACTTGAGAAGTGCCGCAAGGTATGCGCTGGCAAGGGATTCTTCCCTGCGGCGTCACCAGGTTTGGCCGGATGACATCTTTCTGGTGTCGTTTCCGAAGTCGGGCAATACCTGGGCCCGTTTCCTGCTGGGAAACCTGATGAATCCTGACAAATCTGTCGGGTTTGCGGATATTGAGAGCGTCGTTCCCGACATTGCTGTATTTCCCCGCGCCGATTTCCGCAGGCTAAGACGGCCCCGGCTTATCAAGAGTCATGACTGCTTTGACCCTCGCTACCGTCGCGTGATCTACATCATTCGAGACCCGCGGGATGTAGCTGTTTCTCTTTACTATTATGCGAAGAAAGTGAAAAACATAGACGATTCGTTTTCGCTCGAAGCCTTTGTCAAAAGGATGTTGGTTCCGGGCCGGAGTTACAACGGAACATGGGGTGAGCACGCAGGAAGCTGGCTCGTCAACGCGACGAATATAGCCGAGTTCAGCTTGCAGGATAATGGTGCGCGCCCGCATTCAGCCGGTTTTGCTCATAGGAAGATGGAAGCACCGGGCGCACGGGGACATGGGCGTGAGTTCCTTCTGGTGCGCTACGAGGATCTTTTGCAGGACGCCCAAGCCGGGCTTCGCCGCATTGCTGAATTCTTAGGACTCGAGGCTGGCCCCGAGCGGATCGAACAAGCCGTCGAACGAAGCTCGGCCGATTCCATGAGGAAGCTGGAATCGGCGCAGAACCTTCAATGGGCAACCACTCGAGAGACCCGAAAGGATATTCCCTTTGTGCGCCAGGCCAAGTCAGGGCAGTGGCGGAAGGCGCTCGGTGCAAACTCGATCGCGGAAATTGAATCTGCCTGGGGACACCTGATGCGATTGACCGGGTATGAATTCGCATCGATCGCGTGACCAAACCTGGCGGACCGAAGCCGTTAGCTCAAATTCAATCGCGGTTCGACGCGCGTCAGTTATGACCTATCCATACGTTGTACGAAAGATTTCGAGTCATTACCCGCATATAGACCCCATCAATATATCGAAGCGGCTTCGCCACTCGAGTTTTGTCAATGTCGGCAGGCGGTACCTTTATTTCGAAGTTCCGAAAGCAGCCTGCACGCAAATGAAGGAACTGCTGCGTGTTCAACATGGCGCGCCGCCGATTCAGCTTTTTGTAGGCAAGCTCATGGAGACCCGCCGCGACATGTTTGTCCACGCTCGCGAAAACGTGCCGCTGCCTTCCCTGGTCGATTTGGACGAAGCGACCCAAAAAGAGGTCCTTGAATCGGATAGTTTCTTTCGGTTCACGATCGTCCGCAATCCTTACACGCGTGTGGTTTCGGCCTGGAAGAATAAAGTGGTCCCTTGTGAACCGGGCTCGGAACGCTTGTACTTGGAAATCAAGGGCCGCCTGCCGGATATGCATGCGAAGGAGCTCATTGCGTTTGATGAGTTTGTGGGCTATCTCCAAGCCAAGGGCGATCTCAGCGCGTGTGATCCGCACTGGCGGCGCCAGGTTGATCATTTGTTTCTCGACGCGTTGAGCTTTTCTCATGTGGGTAAGGTCGAAGACATGGCCGCAAGCCTGGCCCGGTTCCAACAACATCTCGGGCTTCGAGAACCGCTCATGATGGGCAGGAAAAACGTTTCCGCGCCGGTCGGCCTCGCCACCTATAACCAGAATCTGGCAGACCAGGTCTATTCGCTATATCGGGAGGATTTCGAGCGACTGGGCTATAACCGCGATTCCTGGCGCGACGGCCAGTCCGCCGTCTCGACGACGCCGAAGGCCGTCATCCCTGAGGCAAGATTCTATGACGAGATTATCGAGAGGAACCTCATAATCTCGGGCCTCTACGCGGAGCGCGAGCGGCTACGGGCTGACCTTAAACGGGTCTCTCGACTGCACCTGCTGCCTTTGGTAAACGCACTGGCCAGCCTTCGCCGGAGGGTGTTTGCGATGGCGTCCAAAATACGGGGCGGGGTCTGATCGATGCTGGGAAGCGGAAGTGTGCCCCATTGAATTTTGCCCGCACAGGCTTGAAGCGGTAAAAGGGTCTCGTCATTCCGTCGGGTGAAAAATGTTTTCCTACTTTTTGCCTTGCCGGAAACATGCCGCAGGCACGCTCGGAATCGGAATCCTAAGTCATTGAAATAAAAGATGATGTCTGTCAATGGCAGAACTGGTTTGGGAAGGAGTGGAGCTTGGCTTGCTCCTTAATCTATCCCAGCCCGGCCCCACACCAGACGGGACCTCTGATGTGCGCGTTATTCTAGTTCCGGAAAGGATGTAATAGGTACCACCATGATCGGTTCACGGGAAACGGGGCGCACAGGCGAATCATCTGGGTTACCGTCCACGACAAAGGACGAGCTAATCGCTGGCGCTCATCTGCCGCCCACGACCAGCTACAGATCCCTTGCGCGCGCTTTCATCCTGCGCCTGTGCGTAGCAGTGACGCTGGCAGTGATCTTCGTTGTTGGGGTAGAACTGTTGACCTATTGGCGTGGGGTCGAGAATCAACACAGCATGGGGCCGGAGGTCGAAGCGGCGGTTGTTCAAGGGACCGCTGAAGAGCGCGAGTATTGGAGAGAACAACAGCCTGCGCAGAAAGTGCAGTACGAGCCATACGTCCTGTGGCGCCGGGCTCCCTTTAACGGCAGTGCTATTTCGATCGACGCGGACGGCATCCGACGCACCCTCCACACCCACTGCGACGCTGCGACCTTCACGGTGTGGCTGTTCGGAGACTCTGTGATGTGGGGCTGGGGCAGTCCGGACTCAGAGACGATCGCATCGCTGGTGGCGGCACATTACGAGAGTGCGGGCCGGCAAGTCTGCATCGTGAATTACGGGGAAAAAGGTTGGGCAAATACTCAAGAGCTTATCGAGCTTGTTCAACAACTCAAACACGCTGACCGCAAACCGGATGTTGTCTTGTTTTACGACGGAGGCACGGAGGCCTTTACCGCCTATGAGAACAAGCAAGTGGACGTGCATAGTAACTATCTCGACTTCAGGAACTATCTCGAAGGCTGGATTACCGAGCGAAAGTCGGGATTCTCCTACGTCAGCCGGACTAACACCTATCGGCTATTGGAAAACATAGCGGCCAGGGTCTCGCCCAAGCAGGACAGCAACGATAGCGTTTCCGAGAGTGACGCGCAGACGTGGGCCCGTGCCATTATGCAGAATTACCAGGAAAACATGGACATTATCGGCCTCTTAGCCAAACAGTACGGTTTCCGTCCGATCTTTGTCTGGTATCCCAACATGGCAGTTGGCCACAAGCAACTGACACCGGATGAGGCACAACTGAACCGGCGGCTGAAGAAGAGGTTTCCCGGCATGGATTTGGTCTATCGCGCGGCCTACGAAAAGTGCCGCGCAGTCAGTCGTCCGGATTTGTACTATCTCGGGGATCTTTTGGATGACACGAAGACCCCGCTGTACAGAGGCATCGCTCATTTGAACGCAGCAGGTAATCAAATCGCTGCCGACCGGCTCTTTCAGATTCTGGAAAATCCTCCGAATCCAGTCATTGCGAAGAAACCGGTTCTGGTTTCGAAGGCTAATAGTGTGCATCTTCCAGAATCCAAGGCGAATCAAACAGAACCATGAGCTCACGGTCAGAGAGAAAAAACGGCCAGGTCCAAGTGGGACACACCGGCAAGATGTGGTACCGTAGCGCGGACTTAGTGCGGCAGGATGATCGCGGCTGCCCATTCTACTTGGAGGATCAGAACATGACAAAGCATCGCAAGCGAAACTACCGCATCGGCGGCGCGGCCGCACTTGCCGTATTGGTTTTCATCAGCGTGAGTGTACTGCTGGCGGCCGGCCAGACGGCGGTCACAACCTACCACTACGATAACTACCGCACCGGTTGGAATCGGAACGAAACGGTGCTGACGCCCGCCAACGTGGGGAATGCGACGTTCGGTCTGCTGCAGACCGTGGCGCTCGACGACCAGGTGGACGCGCAGCCGCTGGTGGTGCCGGGCGTGCAGATCACCGCCGGAAATTATCAGGGCACGCACGATGTCGTTTATGTGGCGACGGAAAGCAACACGGTGTATGCCGTCGACGTTCACACCGGGACGGTGCTGTTGAGTCCGAATTTCGGAACGCCGGTGTCGCAACAATCGCTTCCGGGAAAATGCACCGCCAACGGCCCCAATGTGGGGATCAACTCGACGCCGGTGATCGACCCGAACAGCAGCACGTTGTACGTGATGGTTTATACACAGGGTCCGAGCGCACCGGCCTACACGCTGCACGCGCTCGATCTGGGAAGCTTGACCGACAAGGTAACACCGCAAGTCGTAACCGCGTCGCATACCCTGACCGATGGAACGACCTTCAACTTCAACGCGAAATATCAGCGGCAGCGGCCGGCGTTGCTGCTCGCGAACGGCAGCATTTATGCGGGCTTTGGCAGCTTCTGCGACAAGGCGCCCAATCTCACGCGGGGCTGGCTGCTGGGGTGGACGGCGGGCTCGCTCGCGCCGTTTCCGTCGAACCAGCTCAACGACCAGCAGCCAGCTGCCAAGAAAACCCGCTTTCTGTCCTCCATCTGGATGTCAGGCTACGGACCGGCGGCCGATGATGCGGGCAACGTCCTGTTCGTAACCGGGAACTCGCAATCCGGCACGTACGACGGCGTCACCAACATTCAGGAGAGCGTGGTCAAGATATCGAATACGCTAACGACGGTGCTTGACCTGTTTACGCCGGACGATCAGACAACGCTGGATCAGGACGACCACGACTTTGGCTCCGGAGGCGTGCTGGTGCTGCCCGATCAGCCGGGATCGATACCGCATCTGGCGGTCGCAGCGGGCAAAAACGGAACGATGTTTCTGATGAACGAAGACAATCTGGGTGGTTACTCGCCGACGCAGAATAATGTGCTGGGCAGCTACTCGGTGGGCCGCTGCTGGTGTGGCGAGTCGTACTTCGTGGATCCGGCAGACGGATTAGGACGGGTGGTGACTAGCGGCGGCAGGAAAGCGATAGTCTGGAAGGTGCAAACCTCGCCCACCGTAGCTTTGACGCAGGTAACAGTTTCTCCGGCGACAGGCGGTGCGCAGGATCCGGGATTCTTCACCACGATTTCGTCGAACGGCAATGCCAATCCAATCATTTGGGCACTATCGCACCCTGTGACATCGACCAAGGCGATTAGTCTGTTTGCATTCAATCCCGAGTCTGGAGGAAGCAAGATGAAGAAGTTGTTCAATGGGACGGCGGGCGCGTGGCCAAATCTGACCGGCAATGCGAACCTGGTTCCGGTAGTGGCAAACGGCTTGGTGTTCGTGGCCAGTAACCAGCAATTGCAGATCTTTGGACTGACCGGAGCGGATGCGAAGAAGAATGCGAAGAAGAAGTAGTTTTATATCGGCCGCCGCAACGTCCGGGTTAACGTAAACGGGAAAATCGATCGGCCAGAGATTACCGAAATGCTCTCCAATTGGAGCGAGGAGTAGATTGGTGAAAGCTAAGAATCTGTCCGCACCGACGATCGTTTGTTTCGCTGCCTTCCTGTTGGCAACTTCCGCGTTTTCCAGTGGACAGAGCCGTCCCCAACCACTTGCTGGGAAAAATTATAACCAGACCATCGTCTGGGATGGCATTACCCGTTATTACCGGGTTCATGTGCCCACGGGTCTGCCGGCGAACCCGCCACTGCTGCTGATGCTCCACGCAACGAGTTTGAGCCCCGCAAGCAATCCACCGATCTTGAACAGTTACGGGTGGCTGCCACTTGCGGACAATTATAAGTTCATCCTCGTGCAACCGGCTTCAACTTATAACTCCCAGAGCGGGCAGTGGAATTGGAATGCATATTACTTGAGCGATGCTTTTACCCCGGCCGAGGTCGGGACGTGTACCGTACCACCCGCAACGGCTTGCCCAGACGATGCCGGGTTTTTGCGCAACCTGATCGTCACCCTGACGGCGCAATACAGCATAGATCCCAATCGGGTATTCGTCGCGGGAATGTCGTCGGGTGCGATGATGGCCGAGCGAGTCGGCGTTGAGATCTCGGACCTGGTCGCGGCGATCATTCCTGCGTCAGGCCAAATCGTCGGACAGTCCACTCTTCCCATCGCGTTGCCGGATCCGCTTGTGGCGCCGGTTTCCGTGCAGGAGTGGCATGGGACCGGGGATCGCGTTTTGCCGCCCTGCAACAATGGCGCAACGTTGTATTCGGGGTACGCATTCTATATGGCCACCGTGGACCAGACCTTCAATTACTGGACGGCGCAGAATGCCTGCACCCAGCTTCAGACAAATGAGCCATTATGCGAAAACAAAAAGCCCAACCCTAGTGTGCAAGGTAATGACGCTACGGGCTGCACGAATAACGTTGAGGTCCAGTTCATATGGGAAGAAAAAGTGGGGCATAACTGGGACCCGAAGAACAACGAGGCGCGCTGGCAGTTTTTCGCTTCTCACCCGAAACAATAACCTTGGCGCGCTGGCTGGATGGCGCAGGATCGCTGACGCTTCGTAGCCTTTTCTGCAGATCCTTTTTTTGTGCACGAAGTGGAAAGAAATTCCTTGCAACCTGCAGGATGACAAGTTATCTATCGCTGTATTCCGCGAGACTCGCTGCCGAGGCGCTCATGTCATCGTCGATTGGTGCGGACTCTTGTTTCGCGGCAAGTTCCCCGACTCTCAGAGCTCGGTTTGTCGCAAACAGCCAGAGCAGCTCCAGTCCGTAGACCGTTCCTCCGATCAGTAACTGAACCGCTAGCTGTCGATAACTGTGCGGTATGAACCATTTCTTCATCAGAAGAAGTACGAGCACGAGCGGGGCAGTGATCAAAAGCGGCAGAACGAAAGCTTCCCGCAAGTAGGTACGGAGACGGACCCCGAGCAAGCGGCACAGATGATGGGGCATGAAGAGCACCATGCTGCACGTCAGCGGTATGGCGGTTCCTAGCGCGTCGCCGATGATCCCGTACGGGCGCACGAGAATGATGCTGAGAATCAGATTGCAAACCCCTTCAATGAGCGTCACCCAAGCCCAGGTGCGATGTTTGCTCATTCCGAACAGGATTCGTCCGGACACCGCTTGTGCGAACATGATCGTAGAAGGGATGATCATGATCACGAGGACGGGGTAGCTGGTGGCGATGTATTTCTTTCCGACCCACACTTCGATGACCGACTTGCCCAGGATGAGAAGCGAGGCCGTAATGGGGAAAATCGTGAAGGCGCAGAAGCGGTTGCCGGCCACGAAAAGTTTGCGCAAGCGGCTTATATTCCCGGTTGCTTCGGACTGGCTGGCCACGGGGAGGAAGTTCTGCGCGAGCGAGTTTACGACCCCGCCCGCATAATCGACCATGCGCGCACCAATGTTGAAGTAGGTGATGGCGGCCGCCGAAAGCATACTGCCGATCACGATCTCGTCGGTTCTAAACTTGAGCCTGCCGGCGACCATGATCATGAAAGTAGTGCTGCTGTAGTGGACGATCGTACGAAAAGTCGAGCGATCGATGTACTTCCATCCAAACAAAACCGGGCAAAGGCGCAACACGATAAAGCCGCGTACGACAGATGCGATCAGCGGCAGAGCGACAGTGATGAAGGTGATGGTCAGCAGCCCGCGCCCGTGTTGAAGGGCCAGCACGATCAAAAGGGCGCGCAAGAGCGTTGACACCACGTTGGTCCAATTCAAAATCTCAAAGCGCTGCATGCCCTCCAGAAACCCGCCTACTACGCCCAGGGGAAAGCCGAGCGCCACCGACGCGCCGACCATCCAGATCAGCAGGTGCGTACTCGAGCGAAATTCGGGAGGGATACGGAATAGGGTACTCATGTAGGAGGAGAGGAACCCTGTTACAACCAGGGACACGACCCCGACACAGCCATATCCAAATAGCGCGGTGTTGACCAGCTTTGCCAGATCCTCCCTGCTCCCGGTCGCCAGATACTTGGAAACATAGCGAACGATGGAAGAGCGGATGCCAAGATCGAAGAGGCCGTAATAACCCGTAATCGAAAAAGTGAGGACCCACACACCGAACGCGGAGTCGCCCAACCGATGGAGAATGAACGGCGACAGGAAGATTCCAACTAATATATTGTTTCCCAAAGCAAACCAACTCGAACCGATGTTCTTGATGATCTGCCGTTTTTCAAACTTGTGCATAGATGCTCAGTTACCCGATATCTCAAGCGGCCATTTCTCCCGCGCCCGGGCAGGCGCAGACCAGCCGGCTGAAGAACTGTCAAACATGTCAGATATGTTTCCTTACCAGCTCCGGCAAACCCGCCACGACGCAGCTAATATCGCTACCAAAAGCGGAGGCGATAACAGTCTTATCGGGATAAAACGGCGCCAGACTCCTGCCGGCGAATCGGTTCCGAGAAGATGTTCCGCAACTCGCGTCATGCCATAAGTCATCGCGCTGGCCCGTCCACTGCCGGGAGCGGGAATGCGGGCTCGGTCACAATCCCTTTCCCTTCCATGACCAATTCGTATCCCAACCACCGGATCACGTGTCCCCACGCCTGCTCGATTTGCAATATAGAGGTCTCGGGTAAATCGGAATGCCATCCACCAGCTTTTGCACTACGCACGAACAGAATGTCCTGGCGTGTGTCCTTGGTGGCATTGAAGAGACGAGCCTGGGACTTCTCCAACTTTCGCATTTTATCTGCACCACTTCGGGAGACAGCCTGCTGGATCAGCTCTGAAGTCGGATGGAGCCCGAGGAAGCTAGCCATTCTGGACAGCTCGCGCGCCGTGTCCTGGAGCATGTCTTCGTAGCGCAGCAGCAGGAATCCAGGCTGACCATAACGAGTCGAGAGCCAACTCGTTGCGTGTTCACCCCAGGAGCCATAATCGCAGCTCTCGCCTGCCAGAAAGCGGCGGACAAACTCCTCGATTGGATAATCGTCGCCGATCCGTTTGCTTTTGCGTTGGGAATGGTATTCCGACAGGGCCACATCCCGAGGATCGCGAACGATGTAGACTACGCGCCGATATCGCGGGTCGAAGTATTGATGGCTCTTGATAATGCGCGGCCGTGGAACGCGCAGCATGTCGCGATGGCGAACGACGTCAATCCCCGGGATGATCTTGTGAATGTTGGAGAAACCAACCTCCTCGTGCGGTCGAAGAAGATTCGCAATCAAAAAGCGCGCCCAGGTGTTCCCCGATTTGGGATAGGAGACAAGAAAAGCATCGTCGGGAAAGACAGTCAGATTACGGCCTGGAGGCTTTAATCCAAATGCACGCTTCGTTCCCGCAATGATGCGTTTCAACATAAGATTGCTATGCCTACACTGCCCATCCGTGGTTCAAGAACCGGGAGATGCTCCATGGCGATGGCATCATGCGTTAACAGATTGTAATCCAGATGCCGCAAGGTAGGTCCACAGGACGCCCAATTTTTGCACCCGTTGTGGGTGACATCAATGCATTCTAGCAGGCTGCTGAAAAAAGCGGTCGCAGTGCCCGGCCAAAGGACCGCCTATTTCTTTTTGCACCTATATTGGCCCGGCGAATTCACGAGGATGGCGGGGTTTTACTCGGCCATCTGACTTCTGCAATTTCAGTTCTTGACTGGCTTACCAAACTTCTCGGCGGTAGCAAACATGAGGCGCACCGTGTCCATATCCTTTGCCTGCACCTTGCTGGCGGGAACCTTGCGGCCGGCGATTCTTTGAAGCTCCAAAAAGACATCGATCAGCGCGAAGGAATCGATTAATCCGGAAGAGACCAGCGGCGTGTCCTCGGTGATTGCACTCTTACCCTTAATCACCTTTTCCGCAATGTAGCCGGTCAATTCCTTCATCATTTCGCTGCTGTCTGCTGCCTGCTCAACTCCCATGATTGACTTTCCCCAGGGTTGTGTTTGCTTTCAACCCGATCATCTTTCAATTTCATCTTTGCAAACTTGAATTCGACCTTTCCCTACCGCGACCGCGTCGATTGCATCGGATTAGCGGCAAGAAAAAGCCAGATTGCAGTGTCGTTCTTCGGATTCCAGACGTGCGCGACGTTCTCTTCCCAAATGAATTGGACTTCGACATTGTTCGTGCAACCCGTGGCCTCGTTACCCGTCACGTTCGGATCGGGCTCGTCATTCACGCACAGAGGCTGCGTGGTTTCGAGCGTAGTACAGCTATTCTGTGCCACCCAGTAGTTGAAAGTGTCATCGACCGTGTCCAGCGTGAAAGTAACGCCAGAGTACTTGGTGGTACCGTAGTTGCACGGAGGCAACACTTTATCGAGCGTGCCATGCCACTCCTGAACGGAAATGGGCGCGAGCGGTGGGCCCGGCAAGCCCGGCGGAGGATCTTGTTGACCGGCGAGCTGGCCCGACACGGGAGCAATCGCCGCCACCAGATCGGCGATTTCGACGCCGACACGCTCCGTCATTTGCGCACCCGAGGACATGCCGGTAACGTAAATCTGACTAGGATTCACGTTGTACTGAGCCGTCAGATTGAGGATCAGCTGGCGCAAAAAACCGGCATCGTCAGGGCAACCGGTTGCGGGTGGTTCGGAACACGTTCCGGACTCGGCCGGGGGGAAAGCTCCATCCATGAAATACGCGTTCCAGTTCCACTGACCCGAACTCGGGTCATAAGTGGAAGCGGGTTGAACCAGGATAAAACCGTACTCGTTCGCGAGGGTTTGCCAGCCCCAATTCAGTGAGATGACGGTCTCTGGGTCAAAGGCAGCCGAGGTCTGGGTTCCATGGAGCATCAGGAGCATGGGCGGATTCGCGGGCAGATTCGCGGGCAGATAAACCTGGTAATAACGCGTGACGTTGTCCCAGGTCATCGTGGAATCAATGGTTGTTGCGATCTCCACCACTTGGCTCAGTGCTCCTGAGGTGCTGGTGGTGAATGAACTACTACCGTTATAGACCGCTGTAATCGGATCGGTGCCGGCGGGTAACTTGGTGGTCATGTAACTGGCTACACCGCCGGAAAGCGATACAGTCCTTAGCTTCGTACTTCCATTGTAAAACGCCACATTGCCGGTGACCGTACCGCCGAACTCCGGTGCCACGCTCGCCGTAAAGGTCACAGACTGCCCAACAACTGACGGATTCAGAGACGAGGCCAAAGTGGTGGTGGTCATGGCTTTACTCACCACCTGGCTCACCACGTTCGACGTGCTGCCGGCAAAGTTCCCGTCACCAGCGTACACCGCCTTGACCGTGTCCGTACCACGCGCCAGCATCGAGGTCGTAAAACTGGCCGAGCCGCCACTCAACGCCCCCGTTCCCAATACGTTCTGCCCATGCATGAACGTGACGGCTTCCCCATCCGGCGGCGCGCCGAGCGCGGAAGAGACCACCGCGGTAAAGGTCACCGCCTGCCCATAAGTGGATGGATTCAGCGAAGACGAGAGCGTAGTCGTAGTCTTGGTCAGTGCCGCGCTCAGGCTGGAAGCTGTCCCCAGCAACAGGACGATCAGGATTCTAGCGAGTTTCATTCAGAGTCTGGCCTCACCGTTGCCAAGGTTGGGTTAATCTTGTTTCCTGCAAACCATCTCAATTTGTAAATACGCTTAGGGAAACTTATCCGCTCAATTGGTTTGGAGCCGAGTGTCAGTCTGTAGGGGAGTACAGACCGCTTTAGCGGAGAATACCATTCCCGGTGCCATTGTCAAGACCACCGAATTGCCATGAATGACTGCCTGTAAACTATTGATAATACGTGTTTAAGATTGGTGGAGCTAGCCGGGCTTGAAACGGCGGCCTCATCGTTCGGAATTCTTGGCCCCGTCCGAGATGAGGCGAGACCGAAGAAGCCACAATAGCACGGAGGGGCAGTGCTCATGCGGCTAAACAGTCTGCGGAAAAAGTCGCTGATTTTATTTGCGCGGCTTTTCGAACGTTCATTTTTCGCTGCGGATCGTGTTTTTGACTTCTCCCGGGCTATCTCGCCCGGCCATTTTGCCTCCTCGAAACACACTTCTCCCCGCGCTTACACCGCGGGAATCAGTTTCGCCATCCGCACCAAGTTGGCCGCGGTCGCCACGAAACGGAAAAACCAATCCACTTTCCGCGCGCCGCGCAGTTTCACTTTCCGCAGAATGCTGTGCAGCTTGCCCCAGCCAAACACGTTCTCGATGCGCTTGCGTTTCTTCTGGCTGATGGCAAAGCCGGGATCGCTCCGCTCCGCTTCGGTCAGCCAGTTCGGCCAGTGCGGATTCGGTTCATACTCGGCCACGTGAGGCGTAATGTTGCGCCGCCGCAACTCCGCGATAAACTTTTCCTCCTGATACAGCGTGTCCGCTCCCAGCGTGATGACGGGCGTTTGCGCGTTCACTCGTTCTGCGCTGCGGCCCATGGCGTCCAGCATCTGCAGCGCCGCTTCCCGCTCCGCCGTCGTGCTCGACGGCGTGGCGCGGGCCGCCACCACCAGCCCCTTGCGGTTCTCGATCACCCCATGCCCCAGATAACTCGGCTTGGCCTCACCCGCCGTGCTCTTCTTATACAGCCGCGCGTCCGGGTCGGTCGTCGAAACGTGCGTGTCGCGCAGCAACTTCTTGCCGCCCGCGCCCGTGCCCGCCGCCGGCGGCGGAAGCTTGGGCACAAAACTCCGTCGACTCGCCCACGCCTCGATCAACGTCCCATCCACCGTGAAGTGTTCTTCGCTCAGCAGACCGTGTGCGCGTGCCTGCTCCAACACCGCGCCCAGCAAGCGTTCGGAAACTTCGCCTTGCATCATCCGCTCCCGGTTCTTGGTGAACACCGTCACATCCCAAACCTCATCGTCCGGGTTCAAGCCCACGAACCAGCGGTACAACAGGTTGTAGTTCATCTGCTCCATCAGCTGGCGCTCGCTGCGCAGGGAATACAGAACCTGCAGCAAGAGCGCCCGCAACAGCTTCTCCGGAGGAATCGACGGACGCCCCCGCCGCGCGTACAGCGCCTGGAAATGCGCCCATAAGTCCTGCAGCGCCCGATCCATCATGGCGCGAATCCGCCGCAACGGATGATCCGCCGGTATCCGCTCTTCCGGGTTGAGATAACTGAACACCGCTCCTTGCTGCTCGTCGTTTCCACGCATACTACGTACATATCAAATCGCCCTGTGGAAACACCCGTATCTTTTCATGCACACAGAATATTTCCGCAGACTGTGAAGCCGCTGTTCCCTGCCCTTCACCTGCACCCGAGCGATAGCACCCGAACAATTCAGTCATTATCCGGCGGCGTCGGCTTCGCCTTGCTGTTGATGAAAAACTGCGCATCGTGATCGGCCTGGATGGGCGTGAACGTCAGCGGCGTTTGGCTGAAGTCAAAGAAATCCGACAAGTCGCCTGAGGCGTACGAATCCGCATACCCTACCGCCGGGTCGATTTGTCCCAGCCCAAACTGTTCTTCGATGAACAGCAGAATGCTGCCAAAATCGTTCTGCTGGTGCGAAATGTACTGCGGCTTCGCATAGGGCGAAATAACGATGATCGGCACCCGGAAGCCATATTCATAAGAGTTGGGATACGAGCCTGGGTTGTTGCGGATCGGCGGCGACACGTGATCATACCACCCTCCCCAGTCATCCCAGGTGACGATGATCGCAGTATTCGACCAGAATGCACTCTGGCCGATCGCATTCACGATGTTCGCCACCCAGTCCGGTCCCCCTCCGTTATTGATTTCGGCGTGATCGGAATTCCCTCCGTCAGGAATGACCCAGGTGACGCTCGCAAGGTTGCCATTCTGAATATCGGTGAGGATGAAACCTTTCGTACCCTCGATCACGACGTTGGTGTTAGTGTCGGTGTCGTAGGAGCCCGGCGGGGGCCAGTCCGATCCACTGCACACGGTGTCGTCGTACTGTCCGTCTTGGGAATAAGGCACGCACATGTGTGAGATCACATCGGGCGCGGTCCAAATCGATCCATCCGTCGGCGCGTAGTACTTCCAAGTCAGGCCCGCGTTATCCAGCAGATCGGTCAGCGTTGGATGTTCAAGGCACTCTTGGCCGTCGAGTTCGACCGAGGAGTCGTTGGGGAAAGGCTGACTGGTATCAATGAGCTTGACAGCCGATTGCGGAGGCGCAAGGCATCCCACCCCCGGCGTTCCGTCGGCGCGCAGGTTATCGGCTGGATTGTCTTGGATGTAAAACGTGCTCGATGTCGGGCCGCTTTTCGATTCGGGGCAGGATCCTCCGGGTTTGCAAACTGCCGACGTTCCCGAAAGGATGTACTGGTGCGCCGGGAAACTCGGTCCCTGATTGGTTTGGAACATATTGTCCCCGAACGCGTACGTCTGGGCCATGGTGAGGTAGGGTTGCAGACTGTAGACGCCTGTGACGGAGGGTTCCACATACTGTAACTGCGGATTTGAAGGACAATTGTCTGGCGGTGAACATTGGTTCGCGTTCCAGCCATCCATGGCACATTCCGTTCCATTCCAATGGCAGTCGCTCAAGAATGCGTCGTGCCCGTGGTCCTGATCATAGTTGGTCACCAGCGAAACCGGAGTCAGCGGAACCTGGGTTGTGCCGACGTAACCGTAGTTCTGGATGTTGTATTGGTTCCGTTCGGTCCCGCAGCCGGGGCTGCCGCTGGCGGTACACAGTCCCTGAAACAGGTTATCGGGCGTCCGATTTTCCTGGAAGATGATCACGACGTGTTGAATCTTGCCGTTCCCGCCGACGCCAATCTGCGTCTGGATGGATGCCGTAGCATTGGCGGCCCCACCGCCGGAAACGGTCGCTTGATTGGTCATCGTCCCCGAAGCACTTGCCGCCACCCTGACGTTCAGCGTGATCGCCGGGTAGCTGGCTCCGGTTGCGAGCGCGTCCGAACGAGTGCAGGAAACCGTGCTGAGAGTGCAGGTCCAACCGGCTCCGCTGATGCCGTTCGCATTGAAGACGCTGGGCAAAGAGTCGTTTACCGTGACGGTTCCGCTGGTCGCAGCCGAGCCGTTGTTGGCAACACCGATCGAGTACTGCCCAGTCCCACTGGGGGCGAAATTGCCGGCCTGCGATATGCCGATGTTCCAGGCCGGAGAAGAGGAGCCAATGCCGCTGCTCCCTCCACAACCACTGAGGGCTCCCACGAGGCAGATCAAACAACTAGACAGGAGGCTGAACTTCTTCATCATGCGACGTCTCCCAGTTCCCCTCTGGCTGCAGCCGTTCTTGAGTTTTGAGACGGATCATTGGGAATCCTTCCCCCAAACGGTCGGGGGTGCTGGAAGGACGACCTTGATCCTAGCAGTCTTGAGGTGGTTTCTCTACTTCCACCGCAGCCATGAAGCGCCCGGTGAGAGCCCGTACAATACGCGACTCTGGTGGTTCCCCTGAATCACCGCGCGGGGCGTTCCGGGCAGTAATTTCACTTCGATTAGAACCAACCAGCGAACAACCGGGTTGCATCAAATTACACACGTTTACGGACAATTTGTGAATGGCGGTTCGAGGGGGACGCGCGCCACCGCTCCCCGAGATCTGGAACTGCGCCCGGGCAGAGTTGAAGTTCAATCGTCCCCCGGCGAGCGGTTCGAAGGCTTCAAATCAGAGTGAGCTACATCCCCGGGAAGGGAAAAAGTCGTATGTTTCGGCTGAAACTCGGGCTGCTGTTTGTTCTTGTCGTTTGCCTGGCGGCGATCCTGATTGGGTGCGGAGGCGTGTCCGGCAACAGTCAATCTCAATCTTTCACGCTTTCACCCTCGCCTGGCAGCGTGACCGTCCCGCAGGGTGGCCAAGGGACGAGCACCATCACCATCACGCCGCAGAACGGCTCCAGTGGCAGCGTCACTCTTTCCGCGTCGGGCTTGCCCAACGGCGTGACGGCGACTTTCAATCCCAATCCCGCCACGGCTACTAGTACGCTGACCCTGGCGGCCAGCGCCACAGCGGTCACGGGAACGGTCACGGTGACGATCACGGGCGTGTCGGGTACGTTGACGAGTAACACGACGCTCAGCGTCAATACGATCGCGCCCGGGCAGATCAATCACGTGGTCATTATCTTCCAGGAGAACCGTACTCCCGACAACCTGTTTCACGACCCCGTGCTGATGGCAGCCGGCGCTGACATCGCCAGCGTGGGACAATCCTCCCAGGGACCGGTCACGCTTACGCCGGTTCCGCTGGTAACGACCTATGACCTGGGACACGATCACCCCGCTTTCCTGAAAGCCTGCGACTACAATCCCTCGACAAACACTTGTGCAATGGATGGAGGGGACAAGGTCGGCTGTGCTCCACATGCGGACTGCCCTCCCAATGCACAGTACCAATACGTGCAGCAGTCCGATGTGCAACCTTACTTCACCATGGCGGAGACGTACACCTTCGGCGACCGGATGTTCCAGACCAACCAGGGGCCGAGTTTCCCGGCGCATCAGTACATCCTTTCAGGCACGTCGGCGGTTTGCGTGCCAGGAGGAACGTGCCCCAGTGGGACAACGAGTACGTTCTCTGTTTCCGAGAACCCGTTCAACGACCTGCGCCCCGACGGCGTTCACTGGGCGGGATGCCTTGCGCCTCCCGGTTCTGAGATCAATGCCATCAATACCAGCCAGGCGAGTCCGGAAACACCTGAGATCGTGATCACGCAGTTGTGCTATGAACATCCAACGCTGACGGACCTGCTGGACGCAGCCAACCTCAGTTGGAATTACTACGCACCCGCGGCGGGCTCGATTTGGACGGCGCCGGATGCCATCCAGCACATGTGCGTGCCTTATTCCCAGGACGGACAGTACGACGACACCGTGTGCTCCGGATCTGACTGGACCAACCATGTTGTGATCGAAGGATCGGGCGGGAACAGGATCCTCAACGATATCTCTGCCGGACAACTTGCTAACGTGAGCTGGGTAATTCCCAATGGCGCGTCCTCGGATCACGCTGGCGACCCCAAGGGCCTGGGACCATCATGGGTGGCAACCATCGTGAACGCCGTTGGTCAGAGCCAGTATTGGGCGGACACGGCGATCATCGTTACCTGGGATGACTGGGGCGGGTGGTACGACCATGTGGCGCCGATGCCGGACATCCGCGATTCCTATGAATACGGGTTGCGTGTGCCGCTGATCGTGATCTCACCTTACGCCAAGCCGGCTTACATCTCGCATGTGACTCACGATTTCGGCAGCATCTTGAAGTTCGTGGAGACGGTCTTCAATCTCGGGGAGATTGACCCAGCGGTGGGTTATGCCGACTCGCGCTCGGACGATTTGTCCGATTGCTTCGACTTCAGTCAGTTCCACGGTTTCACACAGATCGAGGCGCCGGTGAAGGCGGACTATTTTCTAAATGACAAATCTCCGCCGACGCCACCGGATAACGACTGAGCCAGCGGATAGGGATGGGGAGATCTGGCTGGCGGCCAAAGGCGCAGTGACCAGGGGCGTGTTCGTGCGGTGGCCACTACCCGGTCAGAGTGTTAGGGCGCACCGTTGTCAACGTGGGGGCTAGCGTCGGCGTCTTCACCCTCTCTGCCGCCGTCGCCATCAGGGCGGCAGCCGTCGACTAGTTCCGGTCTCCCAGGAACGCACGCTCCAACTGCCAAATCCACCGGTCGAAGTCCTTGGCGGCGGAAAGGCGCTTGAGGCTGAGTGGCTGGTCTCCTGGCAGGACCGCGCCGGACGTGGTCAACACTGCGGATTCGAATCCGGCTTCACGGGTGATTTGGAATGTTTGCGGGGTCCACTGAGGATTGAGTGCTGGGTGCGGGTAAGAGAAATGCTGGATGGGCTCACCCAGCTTCTCTTCCAGACGCTCTTTACAACCGTGAATCTCCGACCGTGCCTCCGCCTCGGTAACGTGGGCAAGATTGGGATGCGAAAGTGTGTGCCCTCCGATGATATGGCCGGCCCTTTTCAAGGCGCGAACCTGGTCCCAGTTCATCATCAATCGACAGCTTGCATCGAGTGGTTCAACCTGGAGCGATTCTTCAATCTGGTGGATTAGTTGTTCTTGTGCGGCGCCCGATCGCGCGGCACCCAAGTCCCAGGCTATAGTCAACGCCGCCTTCCTGCCGTCAGCGCTGGCGATCTCAAAGATTCGACCGTTCTCCGGGTGTTTCCATGCGGGCACGGTCGTGGTGTTGAAGGCAAAATTGAGCCGGCAATACCACGGAGGCGTTCCAGTCTCCACGGCGTTCACCATAATGTAGAAAGTCGCGGGAATGCCATAGCGACTCAAAATCGGCAGCACCACATCGTGGTTATCGGCGAAGCCGTCGTCAAAAGTCACTGCTGCGGACCAGGGAGGAAGCGGCTGGCCCTCCGCTGCAAATTTCCTAACCTCCTCGATGCTGACTGGATTGAAACGCCGCGCCAAGGCGCTCATTTGCGATTCGAAACTGGCCCGGGATTGGGAGATGCGGATGGAGTTTGCGGTCCGCTCGGGATCCTCGACCACCGAGTGGTACGTCAGCACCACGACGCGCGGTTTGGCAAAGCGAGCCGCAGCCCTCAAAAGCCTGCCATGCACGGCCGCATTCTTCACCCACAGCTTGGCTCTCGATTGCAGCAAACCGGCTCCCGCGCTGGACCTTCCGGTGACCCCCAGCCTGCTACAATAACATACCGCGAAAGGGTCGACCGGCATTGGAAAAGGACGGCCAACTAACCTGAGGTTTCAACTACCAGCAGGAGACTGAGAATGACCTCGAAGGAACAGGTCAAGGAACAGGTCGATGAGCTGTTCGAGAAAACCGTGGACGACTGGGCGCGTTTCTACAATGATCCCAAGCCCGCCACTTTGACTTCCCAAAACCTCGTCTCCCGGCGGCGGTTTGCGCTGGAGATGCTCGAGGCACGGGTCCCGCCGGGATCGAAAATCCTGGATATCGGCTGCGGGACCGGTCACCTGGCCGGAGAACTGATGCGGCGCGGGTACGAGACCTGGGGGGTGGACTTCTCCGACGGGATGGTGCGTTACGCGCGCGAACACTACGGTGCAGACCGCTTTCAGGTGGGTGACATCGAGCGGATTCCATTTCCTGACAACACTTTCGACGGAGTGGTGTGCCTCGGCGTGATGGAATACCTCAGCAGTGACGAACCAGCCCTTCGCGAGATGTGGCGAGTGCTTAAGCCGGACGGGCGGGCGGTCATCACAACGCCGAGCGGCCTTTGCCCCTTCTATTACTTCGATCGCGGAATGCTCAAGGCGAGAATTCTGGCTCGGCCGCTGCTGCGCTTGGTCCGAAAGCCGTTGACGGATTCGAAGGACCTGCCTACCGTCACTCATCGCCGATACTTCCACGGTGGCTGGGTGAAGTTGATGGGTTGTGTGGGACTCGAGACGGAGGACTGGGTGTGCCACTCCTGGGGATGCTACAGTCTGCAGCGATTCTTCAACCAAGGGGCTTTCTGCCGCGCCAGCGACCGCTTCGCTCGCAATCCTTTGCTCAACTGGCTCGCCTCGGACCAACTGGCTTGCGTGCGCGCGATCAAGTAGGGGCGATTGGCCTGCTTGCTGCGGTTCGAGCTTGCGCATGAGACCTTCTTTTCATCGCGGAGTGGTGCTGCTGAGAATTCCCAGAAACTCGCCATCTCGCGCTTCCGCAGGAGATTGCGAACTCAATTCGTACCCTAAATGCCGCATCAGCGGTCCCCAGGCGTCTTCAATCTTTGCGACCATGGCAGATGGCAACTCGGAGCGCCATCCGCCAGAACCGGCAGCGCGGACAAACGAAAGGTCCTTTCGTGATCCTCTGGTAAGTCCCTGCAGGTCAGATTGCGCCTTTTCGAGTTTCCGCATCCGGTCGGCCGAGCTCCGCTCCACGGCTTGGGCAATTTGCTCCGGACTGACAGACATGTTCAGAAAGGCGACTACCTTCGCCAGTTCGCGGGCGGGATCCGCAACCATATCCTCGTAGCGCAACAAGAGGAAGCGGGGATTCCCCTCGCTCGTGGCCAGCCAGGTACTGACGTTTTGTCCCCACGACCCGTGCGGGCAGGTCTCGCCGGCGAGGAAGCGCGCGACGAAGTTCTCAATCGGCGAATCGTCGGCGATTTTCCTGAGCTTGCGATGATAGTGGTATTGCGAAACGACGACATCGCGCGGGTCGCGAACGATGTAGATGACGCGCCGATAACGCGGATCGAAGCACTCGTGGCTCTTGATGATGCGCGGCCTGGGCATCCGGTCGAAATCCCTTTTAGTGGTACCCGTCGGATCAGGAACTAGCCGATCGATGTTGGCGAAGGTAGCAGGCTGTTCCGGGTATCTCAGGTTGGCCAGAAGAAACCGGGTCCAGGTATTGCCGGACTTGGGAAATGAAACCAGAAAAATGTCATCCGGAAGAATGAGCAGGCTGCGGCCCGGCCGATGCAGCCCGAGGCTGCGCTTTATTCCGGCAATCAAATGCTTCATCATTTTCCAGTACCTGCCTGACCTTACATTTGTGATTGGTAATTTGTAATTTGTAATTGGAAACCTGTCGTCTCGATTTTCAAATTACCAATTACAAATTACCAATCACAAATTTCCCATCCCGGCATGCCCCCCTGGACAGCGTTTGGAATGCCCAACCCCGAACCGTGAGCACGATGAGTTTCCGGCGCAAATTGCTCAAGCCGACGCTCCGTTCCGAATCCGGTTCCAGCACGACATGAGTTTCCCGGTGGCGCGCGGCGCGACCCTCAAACCGAGCACCGCCAGACTCAATGACGACTTGCGTAAATACTTGTTCGCCTCTGAAATCAGCTGGCGGGCTTCTTCGAACTGGCGCTCGCCAATCTTGCACTTACCCTCTTCCAGCAGATAATTGGCTTTGATGTCGGCCGCCCGCTTGTCCACCACTGCGCGATCGGCATCTTTCAGGGGCAGGGTACGCTTGAACTTCTCCAGAATATTCCAATAGCCCTCAATCATTCTGGCGTTTGACTGGCTGAGGGAGCCGGGGCGGCCGACAAAAAACCTGGCCCCCAACTTGCGGCTATACCCAATTTTCGCGCCGTTGAACGCCGCGCGGACCCACATATCGTAATCGTCGCAGCGCGGGAGTGTTTCATCGAACAATCCCGCGTCCACCAACGTTCGCTTGCGGGCAACCACGGCTGAAATCGGAATCTGGCAGCGTTCCACAATCAAGGCTTCGAATGTCGCCTGTCCGTTGGACGGGTTCTTCTCCATGAATCGACATTCGTGCGCCGCGTCTCCCGCCAGAATACCGTCGCAATAAACCAGATCGAGCGCAGGATCTTCCGCGAACAACTGCATTTGCGAAAACAGGTGATCCGGCATCCAGGTGTCATCACTGTCCAGAAACGCGACGAACTCACCCCGAGCGTGACGGATGGCATTGTTTCGGGCTCCAGCAGCACGCTTGTTTTCCTGCTTGATGTAAACGATCCGGTCCATGTACGGCTGCAGCGCTTTTTCCAGTTCGAGAGTGTCGGGGGAGCCGTCGTTGACGACGATCGCCTCGAAATCCGAATAAGTCTGCGCGAAGGCAGAGTCCAAGCATGCCGCGATCCGGTCGGCGGTCTTGTAACTGGGAATGATTACGCTGACCTTCGGCGCCGGATTGGTCTGGGCTGCTGGCATAATCTCCTGTCGCTCAGGAACCGCGTTAGGAACTGTGAAAGACCAGCTCCTTTTCCCCGGCGAGGATGTGATTGACGGCCTCGACACCCATCAGCACGGAATGATCCATGTTTCCGACTTCGTACCGCCAGGCGCCGAAACGTCCGCGGGAATAGATCCCCTTCTCCAGCAATGCCGGTTGCAGAATGCCAAGCGCCCGGTCGCGGCCGAGCGTCGGGATGGGGTACGAATACGCGACCACACGATGATATCGGGAAACGATGCGCTCCCGGTCCGACTCCTCCAGGATCTTGGCCCGGATAAGCCCGGCAATCACCTGGTCCAGCACTCGTTCCGGATCGGGCGTTTCTCCCACCCGGAACGACATTTCACACATCAGCGAACTGTAGTGCTCCGTATCTCCCTTGGGCACGTTGAACGGAGAGTAATGAGAAAAATAGGTGGCACGGTAGCAGGGCATCTCTGAATCGGTGAAGTAGATCCAGCACCTGCCGGTCTCGATCTTCTTCCGCAGGCCGACACCCAGCACCAGCAGGTTGTTGTGCTCAAGCCCTGTGGCCGCTTCCCGCAACCTCTCATCTGCCGGCCGGAGCATCTGCACGAGCAGGTCAAGGGGCGCGGTCGAGATGAGAACGTCGTAACTGTCGCCAGTGCCATCGGCAAAAGAAACCCGGCGGCCGCCCGGGTCCACCTCGGCCAGCTGTTTTCCGGCGTGAATTTTCGAGGGGAAGCGCTCGGCCATCCGGCGGTAGATCTCGCCGGTTCCCCCGTGAAGCGGGAATTTGAACTTGCTGTTCGGACCCCAGCCTACGTCGTCCCGCTCGTAAAGAACGTTTTCCAGGAGTCTCTTGAAATCCACTACCGCGACGCGGTCGGCGATCCAGGACTTGGACATCTGCTCCAGCGGAGTGGTCCAGACCTTGGCGTTGTAGGGAAACATGAAGGCTTCCGCGATGCCCTCGCCAAAGGTTCCCAGAATCCAGTCGCGAAAGTTCGCGGCGTCACGGCCGCCTCCATTGACTGCGGCTTTGGCCGCGCCGATCAGGCAGCTCACTTGAACCGCCTTCGGCAGGTATCGGAGATTACTCTGGAAAGGATAGGGAACCCAGGAATCGCCGCTCGCAATCCAGCTCTCGCGAATGCGCTCGTGGACCTCCTTGCCGAGCATCTTCTCGATCAGGTTGTCGAAGTAGGGGTAGTGCGAGAAGATGACGTGCCCGCCTTCATCCCACACAAATCCGTGTTTATCAACGTGGGAAGCAGCGTGGCCGCCGACGTCGCCGGACTTCTCGTAAAGTACCCAGTTGTCGTAGCCGAGCTCGTAAAGACGGTAGGCCGCACCCAATCCGGTCGGTCCCGCTCCGATGATGACAACTTTCTTGCTCGCCATAGGATTTAATTGTGGGATTGGCTAGTCCTTCGATCCGGCGAACCGGCGGGAATCAACCAATTGAATGATCGAGCATTGACTCCATGCGGACCAGCATCTCCAAATCGGACATCGCGACGGCGCGCTAAATTTCCGAAAAATCGCCGGAGGAACACTGAATTGTACCATCTCGCTTTTGCCCCTTTTGCGTTCCGGGAGTAACCTGGGCATCCACCAACCGAATTCCGCTAGTTCCCTTCTCTTCATTCGGATCCAGCCCGAGCACTTCCTCTGCAGCGCTACAATTATTCCTGCCATGGACAACAAAGCCATCGCCGGAATTCTCTACGAAACTGCCGACCTGCTCGAAATCGACGGCCAGGATTCCTTTCGCGTGCGTTCCTATCGCAACGCCGCGCAAGCCATCGAAGCGCTGCCGCAACAGGTCGCAAATCTGATCGACGAGCCCAAGAAGCTTCTAGAGGTACAAGGCATTGGCAAGGGAATGCTGGCCAATTTGCAGCATCTTTTCAAGGAGGGAACGGTCGAAGTCCATGCCGAGCTGCTGAAAAAATATCGCCCCTCCATGCTCGAGCTGCTTAAGATTCAGGGCCTCGGGCCGAAGACCATCGCTCTCATCTGGAGCGCGTACCAGGTCAGCGACCTCGACGGCGTCGAGAAACTGGCGCGCGAGGGCAAGATCCGCACTCTGCCACGCATGGGCGAAAAGCACGAGCAGAAGCTGCTCAAAGCCATCGAAGACTATCGCCGCATCGGCGGACGCTTCCTGCTCGACACTGCCGAACAACTCGCCGAACAACTCGTTGAGTATCTGCTCGCCGCACCCGGAGTGGAAAAGGTCACGCCCGCCGGCTCGCTGCGCCGCGGACGGGAAACCGTAGGCGATCTCGACATTCTGGTCACCGGCAAAGGCTGTATTGAGGACGAATCCCGGCAGTCTCTCATCGAGCATCTGCTGCGTTTCCCCGGATTGATGGACGTCATCGCGCAAGGGGAGAACAAGGTTAGCTTCCGCCATCGCAACGGTATGCAGGTGGATGTGCGGCTGCTGCCGCCGGAGTCGTTTGGCGCAGCGCTGCAGTACTTCACCGGCTCCAAGGCGCATAACGTGGCGCTCCGCCAACGCGCTCTGAAAATGGGCTACACGCTCAGCGAGTACAGCCTGGCGGACCTCGAGACCGGGAAGTCCGTCGCCGGCAAGAGTGAAGAAGAAATCTACGCCAAGCTCAAGCTCGAATTTATTCCTCCCGAGTTGCGCGAAAACCTGGGCGAAATCGAAGCGGCAGCCAACCATGAGTTGCCGGAGTTGTTCGAACTCTCCGACATTCGCGGCGACGTGCACATGCACACGATCGAGACCGATGGCCGCAACACGATCGAAGAAATGGCCGAGGCGGCGCAGGCACGCGGCTACCAGTACATGGCCATTACCGATCACTCCAAGAACCTGGCATTCGCCAACGGTCTGACCGGCGAGCGCGCGCTGACGCACATCGAAAGAATCCGGGCAGTCGAGAAAAAGATGAAAGGGATCCGCATTTTCGCCGGCATTGAAGTGGACATTCTGGGCGACGGGTCACTCGACTTATCCGATTCCGTGCTCGAGCAAATGGATATCGTCATCGCCAGCGTCCACTCGCAATTCAACCAGGATCGCGACGCGATGACCGAGCGCCTCCTGAAGGCTATCGCCAATCCCAATACGTCCGTCATCGGTCATCCCACCGGACGCCTGCTGCTGCGCCGCGATGCCTATGCGTTCGATCTGGATGCGGTGCTCAAGGCTGCGGCAAAACACAAAGTCGCGATGGAATTGAACGCTTATCCCGACCGGTTGGATTTGTGCGATGTCCATCTGCGGCTGGCCAGGCAGCACGGGGTGAAGATCGTAATCAACACCGATTCTCACCACACCTCACACATGGAGAAGATCCGCTACGGGGTGATGCAGGCGCGGCGGGCCTGGCTGACAAAAGAAGATGTCCTAAATACGCTGCCTCCACAGAAATTCGCCAAGGCGATGAAGCACGGATGGTAAGGGTTTCGGGGCAAATCAACGAACCGAGTTACCCACGATTGGGATTGTTCTGCCAGGGGATGCTGCAACACACGTCGCGTGGCTCGCTCGCAAGCAGCGTCAGTTCACGAATGACAGCCCAAGATGCGCCTGTTTAGGCCGCCATTCGCATCGGGTTGCCTTCAGCCTGGAAGGCACGCCTGATCGGGGGCATGGCTAGATAGAAAATGCAGGCCGCGTTAATCGCACCGAAGAGCAAGGAAAAAATATTCGCGTGGGCGACGCCGGGAAGAACCAGCGCGAGTTCTATCGAGGAAAGCAGGAGCGTGAGGAAGCGTCCCCAGTTCTGCATCTTTAGGACGCCATAGCCGGCGAGCATGTGCACGACCGCAAACACGATGATGACGATGCCGGCCGCGTGGCCGAAGCGGCTCATAAGACGTTCGACGGCGTTACCTTGGGCGGCCAGAGAAGCGAGTTTGTTGGCCGGTCCGTCGTAGAACACGACGAGGAGTCCGAACCCTAGCCCTATTACACCCCGCAGAATCTGATAGAAGCCGACTAAGGTGACACCAAGTGGGCGCATAAATCCTCCTGGGCGAATGTGGAGAGAATATAGCACACGGGCAGCGTGCGGTTTACTAGCGCCGACCGGAGACACTGACTAAGCTCTAAACCGGACATTCACTTGCTAAGGAAGGCGGACATTCTAACTGGCGCGTGTTTCATAAATGGCTTTGCGAGGAAACAGGCTGTTCCCGCAGGGGCCAAAGCCCCTGATTTATTTGGCGTGAAACGGCGCGGCTAAAGCCACACCCCTTCAAAGAACCATTTATGAAACACGCTCAAGGAACATTGTAAGTCAACTTGCTACGAACGCGGTGAGCAGCGTAAGATTACTGCATTCGCCGGGGAACTGCGCCAGGCTGAATGCGGGTCACTCTGCAATCGAAGCATGCTTAGTACAACGTCAACTCATTGAAAAACAAATACCTTGATGCCGATCCATGAAGCATCCGCAGAACAATGTTTCCACGTTTCCACCATTATCACCAGAAGCTCGGGCCGGATTTTTGCGGCGCGAGCAAGCCAATCATGTTCCGTTCCTCTTCCGTTCTCCGGGGTTGACTGGGTGGCGAACGTGCCAGGATGGACCGGCGAGGATATGGAGGGATTCTTGAAGGCTATTTTCCAACCCAAAAAAATTTGCACGGCTCGGACTGCTACGATTCTTTTCTTCTGGACTCTGCTGGCGCTGGCCTCTTCAGTTGCGCAGACCGTCAAATTCAAACATGTCGTAGTGATCCTCCAGGAAAACCGGACACCCGACAACATCTTTGGCAGCAATCCGAACTTTGAACCGGGAGTGGACATCGCCACGTCCGGACTCAATTCCAAGGGCGAGACGATTCCGCTGATCCCAATGCCGCTGGAAACCTGCTTCGATCTCAATCACAGCCATGCTGCGTACGTCATTGCTTATGACAATGGCAAAATGGATGGGGCCGACAAGAACACCACGCAGCCAGGCAAGGGATGCGTTGTCCCACCCCTCCCGCAATACAGGTACGTGGACAACTCGACCGGCCTAGTCCAGCCGTATTTCGACATCGCGAAGCAATATGGGTGGGCCAATCGGATGTACCAGACGAACCAGGGGCCCAGTTATTCGGCACACCAGTTCTTTATTGCCGGAACTTCGGCGCCGACTACGTATAGCAAATTGTTCGTGTCGGGAAATCCGGTGAAAGAGCCAGCCGGCTGTACCGCTACGCCCGACAATACCGTCGCCGTGATTGACCCCGATGGGGACGAGACCACAAATCCACCCATCTATCCCTGCTTCGAGCATCCCACGTTACCGGATGTGCTGAATGACGCCGGGATTAGCTGGAAATACTACAGTCAGTGGACCGATTCGATATGGAATGCACCGAACTCGATCCGCCACATGTGTGAGGCGAAAGAAAACAAGAACGGCGGATTGGACTGCACAGGCCGGGACTTCATGAACAACGATGTCATCGGCTCACACCGGGTACTGAAGGACATCAAAGAATGCAAGCTGGCACAGGTGAGCTGGGTAACCCCCACCCACGAAGAGTCGGACCACCCCCGGATGACGGATGGGAGGGGACCGGCATGGGTGGCCTCAGTAGTGAATGCGCTCGGCACCAACCCTGCTTGCGCCGGAACCGGCGAAGAGTACTGGAAAGACACGGCCATTTTCATCACCTGGGACGACTGGGGCGGGTTTTACGATCACGTCAAACCGCTCCGCCAAGGACAGCCCAACGGCTGGGGCAGAGGCTTCACCTACGGCCTCCGCGTGCCGCTGCTGGTGGTGTCCGCCTACACTCCAGCCGGCTTCGTCGAAAATGCCGAACACGACTCCGGAAGTCTTCTGAAGTTCGTCGAAACGAACTTTTCTCCTCCGGGCAAACCACTAGGCCTGATCGGGCCGGGCATCTATGCGGACGCGTATGACGACAATAGTCTGCAAGCGTTCTTCACGCTGAAGTCACCCCGACCCTTCAAACCGATCCACGTGAATTTCTACTTTAGGTTCTTCTTCCTAGAGCAAGAAGACAGGGGACGCCGTGTGTTCGAGGAGATGGCACGATGCGGAATGGGCTGCTGGTTCTAGAGGGACTGAACCGGTCGCTGGAGCCGGAGCTGTCGGGCTGGGCGCCATATCAACCCCCTGTCGTCAGTGGCCGGACGCACGCCTCCTCCTACATATAGAACAAGGCGACGGCGTCGAATAGGGCTTCGAAACCGCGATAGAGTCGTGTGCTATATTTGTTTCGCGAGCCTCTCCCATCGATCAGCCATGAACCATGCCTTCAAGTTGCGCCGGGCTGCACCGAATGGCACCGGCGCCCGGGAGTAGACCCTATGGGGCCTTCGGCGGACCGCGGCCCTTTCTTCGGACGTGCACTCCTGGCTCTCACCTGCCGGGTAAGCCGGTTTGACAGGCTGGGGGTGCTGAAAGAGATTGAGGGCGCTCCTTTCCGCTCTCCGGAAGAAGTGCGTGTGAGCCAGTTCCGGGACCTGCGCGCGCTTCTGGCGCACGCCGAAGCCCACGTCCCCTATTACAGAAATGTCTTTCGCTCTCTCGGGATGCACAGTCACGATATTCGCACCCGGGAGGATTTCGACCGGATTCCAATCCTGACGAAGGACATTATCCGGGAAAACCTGCCTGACTTGGCCCGTGAAGATGTGCCGCTGGAAAAGCTGCGCCCCCATTTCAGTGGTGGATCCACGGGCGTGCCCCTGAAGTTCTACCGCAGCCGCGATTACATGGTGGCCAGCGATGCCGGAACCTACCGGAACCTGAAACAATGCGGCTGGCATCCGGGAGAGATGATCGCTTTCTTCTGGGGTGGAAACGACAAGTTGTATGCCATGTCCCGATGGGAATTCGAATTGCGGCAGTTCGCGCGGCGAACCTACCAGTTCGACCCGTTCCGTTCGGGAGAAGCGGAAATGGCCGACTGGGCCAAGCGCTTCCGGCGGGTGCGGCCTCGAGTGATTCTCGGATACACGTCCACGATCGCGCGTTTCGCCGCGTTTCTCGACCGCCAGCGGCAACCGGCGGAGGGGATCAAGGGCGTTTTCACAACGGCGGAGAAACTCTACCAACCGCAGCGCGCAGTGATGGAGCGCGTCTTCGGGTGCAAGGTGTTCGATTGTTATGGGTCGAGCGAAGTGCAGAATATCGCCGCCGAGTGCCCCCAGGGCAGGATGCACGTCAACGCCGACTTCGTTGTGCTGGAGGAAGACAAGGCGCTCGACAACGATCCCAAACCCTTCCTGCTGACATCGCTGCGCAACTGGGCCATGCCGTTTATTCGCTATCGCAACGAAGACTGCGGCTATCTTTCGCAGGAATTTTGTTCCTGCGGCAATCACTTCCCTCTGATGCGGCTGGAAATCGCGCGCACCAGTGACAACTTCGTGTTTCCGGATAGCCGTGTCGTACACGGAGAATTCTTCACGCACTTGATGTACGGGAGTGAAGGGATTGCGGCTTTTCAGTTCCATCAGACCGCGCCGGATAAAATCGTCCTGTCGATCGTACCTGGACCCGGCGACAGCAAAGCCCGGCAGAACAAAATCCAGGAGTCGATCCGCCAGATCCAGGCACTCTGTCCCGGCCACGCCATTCGGGTTGAAGTACGCGAGGTGGCTGCCATTCCGCTGTCTTCCGCCGGAAAATACCGTTTTACCCGGTCCGATGTGAGCACGACGGGCACGACCGTGCCCGGAGAGGCGGTACCGGCCTCCTGAACATGACGGCAAACCCTTTGTCCCATCATGTCTTCACGCCCAAGGTGGGCATTGCCCGCCTTCCATCGTGCTCGTATCCCCCGGCAGAGCCAGCGGAAAATCCAGTTTCCCAAGCTCTGAGCCGGCTGGCGGACACAATGGACTGGTCCGATGAACGCGGTCCCTTCGGAAGGGTTGTCCCGCGGGGCGCGCGGGTTCTGATTAAGCCCAATCTTGTCCTCCATCAGAATGAAAGCTCCGGCGGACTGGACTGCCTGGTGACTCATTCCTCCCTGATCCGCGCAACCGTGGAAGCAGCGCTGCTAACTGATGCCGCGGAGGTCCTGGTCGGTGACGCCCCGATTCAGGGATGCAACTTCGATGTGCTGCTGGAAAGTTCCGGGCTGCGAAGCTGGGCGCGCGGGCAAATGGCCCTGGATTCCAGATTCAAAGGTGTCCGCGACTTTCGCCGGACGATCGGCGTGCTGGTTCACGGCGTGCGTGTTGCGGCGGAGAACCTGCAGTCGGAAGATCGCTTTACGCTGTTCGATCTCGGCCGCCAGAGCCTGCTGGAACCGATCAGCGCCACCCAGAATCCGTTCCGCGTGGCTTGGTACGATCCCCGGCTGATGGCCAAGACGCATCACTCCGGCGTCCACCAATACCTGGTCGCCAAAGAAGTGGTCGAAGCCGACATCGTCATCAACCTTCCCAAACTGAAGACGCATAAAAAGGCGGGCATCACTTGCGCCCTCAAGAACCTGATTGGCATCAACGGCAACAAGGAATACTTGCCCCATCACCGCGTCGGCGGATCGAAGCGCGGGGGCGATTGCTACCCGGGCAACGGCGCCGTCAAGCGGGCCCTCGAGTACCTCAGCGATCGGCAAAACCTTACCTCTTCCTACGCGGCGGGTATGCTGTGGCGCCTTCTCTTTGCCGTTTTTGCCCGTACCTCCCGGGCCCAGGGAGACCGCACCGGCACAGACGGCTCCTGGTCTGGCAACGACACCATCTGGAGAACATGCCTGGATTTGAATCGCATTCTTCTCTACGGCCGGAGCGACGGAACCATGAGCGACGAGATTCAGCGCCGGGTGATCCACGTTGCCGACGCCGTGGTGGCGGGCCAGGGCAATGGTCCGCTGGCGCCCCAACCTCTTAGCCTGGGACTCATGCTCGGCGGCAACAACGCGGCCGCCATGGATTGGGTGGGCACACATCTGCTTGCCTATGATCCGGAGAAAATTGCGCTGGTGCGCCACGCGTTTGATCGGTTCCGTTGGCCGATTGCGGATTTTCCCAGTAGCGGCGTCTCGGTGGCGGGGGATTTGGGAGAAGGCTCTCCGCTGCGCGTGCTGCAGACGATCCGGCAGCCCGTGATTCATCCCGCCGGCTGGCGCGACGCGTCAGCCGATCTGCCATCGGGGCAGTCCGAAGCGAGCGGCCAGGAAGCTGCGCCGGTCCTATCGACGGACCAGTGGGACGCTTAACCAGCATTCTTTAACACAGGAATAGCAGCTAGAATCAAGTGCTTAGCGTTGCAAGACAGGGGGTGATTTCGGAGGCTTTCTTGCTGGTGCGGATTTGGGGCAGAGCCCGGCGCACAAGTTTCAGGTTTCTTTCCCTAGTCAGGGGTGGAATATCGCAACTTTTTTCACTCCGGTCGAGCCGAACCGCCCCGGCAGGCCAGCCACTCGGATCACATACTGTTTTCAACGACTTACAATTGGAATTGGGGCGGCATAACGGAAGCGGGATTGCTCGTTCATCAGGTTATACCGATTTCGCGGAACTTATTATACAACTTAGATTGAGTCTGCCTGTCGGACCGTCCCCTCGCAGCCCCAGCGGGTCCTAGGGTAAGAAGGGACCTTTGGATGAACCCCAACGATATTGGCATCAAGCACAAATTTGAAGTGAACATCGGGAGGATTAAGGACTTGACCGCTTCGACCAGCCATCTGATTACCCCACACGGGGGAGAACTTATTCAACTGCAGGCATCACCCGAGCGCGCCCTCGAATTGAAGGCTCACTCAAGGGAGTGGCCGTCGTGGGACCTGAGCCCGCGCCAGCTTTGCGATCTGGAACTCCTGATGAACGGCGGCTTCTCGCCGCTGCGCGGGTTTATGAACCGCGCCGATTACGAAAGCGTCTGTCACAAGATGCGGCTAGCCAACGGCACGCTTTGGCCAATGCCGATTACCCTCGATGTCAGCGAGGAATTCGCCAAGAAACTGACTGCGGGCAGCGGCAAGATCGCCCTGCGCGATCCCGAGGGGGTGATGCTCGCTGTCCTCGAGGTTGAAGACGTTCTGGCAGCCGGACCGCAAGGCCGAAGCCGAGGCCGTTTTCAATTCCACCAGCAGCGCTCATCCGGGCGCCGATTACGCCATCAACAAGTCGAATCCGTGGTACGTGGGCGGCAGGCTTGAGGGAACGCAATCGCCGTCGCACTATGACTTCCGCGCGCTGCGCCTGACTCCGGCGGAATTGCGGGCAGAATTCACCCGCCTGGGCTGGACGCGCATCGTCGCCTTCCAGACCCGCAACCCCATGCATCGCGCCCACGTCGAACTGACGATGCGCGCCGCCACGCAGGTCGAGGCGAACCTGCTGATTCATCCTTCGGTGGGCATGACCAAGCCGGGGGACGTGGATTACTTCATCCGCACGCGTTGCTATCAACTGCTGCTCTCCAAGTACCCGCATGGCACGGTCAAGCTGTCGATGCTGCCCCTGGCCATGCGTCTGGGCGGCCCGCGCGAGGCGATCTGGCACGGCCTGATTCGCAAGAACCACGGTTGTACCCACTTCATTGTGGGCCGCGACCACGCCGGCCCGGGCAAGGATACCGACGGCAGGCAGTTCTACGGCCCCTACGATGCCCAAGAGTTGTTCAAGAAGCACGAGGCGGAGATGGGCGTCAAAATGGTTCCCTTCCAGATGATGGTCTATCTCCAAAACGAGGACCGCTACGTTCCCGCCGATGAAGTGCCGCAGGGCGCCAAGGTGCTCGACATTTCCGGCACGGAACTGCGCCAGCGCCTCAACCAGGGCCGCGATATTCCTGCCTGGTTCACCTATCCGGAAGTTGTGCAGGAACTGCGCCGCAGCTATCCGCCGCGGCACAAGCAGGGCGTCACCATCTTTTTCACCGGACTTTCGGGTTCGGGCAAGTCGACCATCGCCAACGCGCTGATCACGAAGTTTCTGGAAACGGGCGGCCGTCCGGTCACTCTGCTCGACGGCGACCTGGTGCGCAAGAACCTGTCGTCGGAACTCGGGTTCTCCAAGGAGCATCGCGACATCAACATCCGGCGCATTGGTTATGTGGCCTCGGAGATCACCAAGAACGGCGGCATCGCTATTTGCGCTCCGATTGCGCCTTATGAAGCAACGCGCAAAGCGGTTCGCCAGATGATCGAACCTTTCGGCGGCTTCCTCCTGGTGCATGTCGCAACGTCGATCGAGGTCTGCGAGCAGCGCGACCGTAAGGGGCTGTATGCCAAGGCGCGAGCGGGGATTGTGAAGGAGTTCACCGGTATTTCCGATCCCTACGAGGCGCCGACCGATGCCGAGGTGGTGATTGACACGGCGGAACTCTCTCCCGAGGAAGCGGCGCAGACCATCATCCTGCACCTTGAGCGCGAAGGCTTCATCGGTGTCAACGGTAACAGCTAGGAAGGCAGTTCCAGTTCGCGGTTCCCGGTTCCCGGTTTCTCAGTTCTCGGTTCCTGAGCTTGGTCTTGGTTTACCGGGAACTGAGAACCTCGGACTTGAAAACTCATCGGAAACGGTTAGCGATGCCAATAAAGTCCATTATTACAATGGACTTTATGCGATAATGTCCGTCTGAAAACAGGCCCTCAGTGCCGGTTTTCAGTTTTCTCAACTCCTTAACCTGTTTTTGCTCTACCCGAGAACCGGGAACTGAGAACGATTCGAAAGACGGCATGGAACTCTTGCTGCTAAAAGTATTGATCGGCTTCACGGTTGGAACGCTGATCGGGTTGACGGGTCTGGGCGGCGGCGTATTGTTGCTGCCCATGCTCATCTTCGGCCTGCACGTTCCCGCCATTATGGCCGTCGGCAGCGATGCGCTGTGCAATTTCTTCACCAAGATTCCCGCCAGCATCATCCACTTGATCAGAGGCACGGTGCGGAGAAAAGTCGTGCTGGCGATGGCGGTCGGCAGTATTCCCGGCTCTTACCTCGGCGTGAGGCTCCTGGTGCATTTGCGCGAACTCCATGGCGCCGGCGTCAATGATTTCATCAAGTCCGCCGTGGGACTGCTTCTGGTCATAATCCCCGCACTGCTTTTGTTCCAAAAACGGATTGAGGACCGTCTTGTCGGGCGCCAGCCGACGATGCAGTCATTTGCCTTCATGAGTGTGATTGGACTGGTTGGCGGATTTCTGGTGGGCATCACTTCGGTGGGATCGGGCAGCATCATCATGATGTTGCTTCTTTTGTTCTATTCGTTTCCTCCGAAGATCATGGTTGGCACCGACATTACCCACGCCGTGATCCTTACCGGCGTGACCAGCCTGTTGCACTATCGGGCGGGCAACGTCGACCTCACGCTGGTCGGTTCCCTGCTCATCGGCTCGGTCCCCGGCGGTATGCTCGGCTCATATTTGACGACGCGCGTTCCCGTGCTCTGGCTGCGCCGAATTCTGTGCACGGTGCTGCTGATGACGGGAGCTCGCATGCTGTGGGCGTGAAAGAGCAGGTGTCAAGTGTCATGTCTCAGGCCGGGCACGAGACTGCGAACTAAAACCTGAGATCTGACAACTGAGACCTGAAACGTTATTTACGGAGCATAATGACCTCATCCTCATCCAAAGAAACTCTGGAACGCATTCACGCCGCCCTTGAAGCGGCGCGGGCCGTGCTCAACCGCTTCACTCCCGGCGCCATTGCAACCGAATACAAAGTTGGACACGATCCCGTCACCGAAGCCGATCGCGCCGTCGACGACATTCTGCGCAAGACTCTTCTTCGCGCCGGCGAAGGCTGGCTCTCGGAAGAGACCGTGGACGATTTCACTCGCCTCGACAAACCGCGGGTCTGGGTGGTCGATCCGCTCGACGGCACGCGCGAGTTCGTGCAAGGTATCCCTGAGTTCTGCGTTTCGATCGCCATGGTTGAGAATGGAATTCCCGTCGCTGGCGGAATCTGCAATCCCGCCACGGACGAATTGATCCTGGGATCGCGCGAGACCGGCGTAACCTACAACGGCCAGCCCGCGCAGCCGAGCCAACGCAAGGAACTGCGCGGCGCGCTCGTGCTCGCCAGCCGCAGCGAAGTGAATCGCGGCGAGTGGAAGCAGTTCGGTTCGTCAGACTTCACGACCCGTCCGATGGGATCGGTGGCCTATAAGCTGGGCTTGGTTGCGGCCGGGCGCGCGGATGTTACTTTCACGCTCGTTCCTAAACATGAGTGGGACGTTGCCGCAGGAGCGGCTCTCGTGCTGAGCGCAGGCGGCTTCGTACAGACCCTGGAGAACACCGATCTGAAGTGCAACCAGAAGAAGCCGTTGATTACGGGCCTGATCGCATGCGGCCCATACCTGCAGACCGAACTCATGGCCCGGTTGCATGACCACCTTCATCCGGTAGATCGGTAACGTCTGAGCGGAACTGGCGGGGGAGCGTGTTTTGGACTCAAAGGCCAACTCCATCCGAAGAAGTGCAGCGCCGGTTTTCGTCCTGGGAAGTCCTCGCTCCGGCACAACTCTGCTCTATAACATGCTGCTGTCGGCCGGAGGATTTGCCGTCTACCTGGCCGAATCCAACGCTTTTAATCTGTTGGCCCCGCATTTCGGCGATCTCGGCAGGCGCGAGGCGCGGCAAGAACTGCTGCGAGTCTGGCTGGGCAGCAAGCTTTTTCGGGCTTCGGGACTCGATGCCGGCCAGATCGAGAGTGAAGTCCTGGAGCGGTGCCGCAATATAGGGGACTTCCTGCGCATCGTGATGGCGGAAATCGCCCGCGCGCAGGGGATGCAACGCTGGGCCGAAAATTCCCCCGAAGGCATTCTTCATCTGCCCTTGATCAAGCGCCTCATCCCCGACGCCCTGGTGATCCACATCATCCGCGACGGGCGTGATGTTGCCATGTCGCTCAGCAATGTGAGGTACCTTCGTCCTTTTCCCTGGCAAGACCGCATCAGCTTGACGGGAGCCGGCATTTATTGGGAGTGGATCGTGCAGCAGGGACGCAGCTATGGACGGTATCTCGCTCCGGACTACATGGAGGTCCACTTCGAAGGCCTGGTTGGCGCTCCTCGGGAAACGCTGAAAACCATTGGCAGCTTCATCGATCACGAGCTGGATTATGATCGAATTCGGGAAGTCGGCTATGGCTCTGTGAGCAAGCCCAACACTTCGTTCGGGAGCGAGCCGCGGGAGAACTTCAATCCAGTCGGCCGTTGGAAAAAGGGCTTCTCGCCCGAGCAGTTGTTGCGCTTCGAACGCGCGCTGGGGAGGACCTTGACCGAGTTGGGCTACGCCACGGCAACGAACGGCACCGAACGCGGCATGAACATGGAAATGCGAGCCACTCGATTGATGTACCGGACCTACTTCGAAGGCAAGCTCCGGCTAAAGGGAAACCCGCTGATTCGCAAACTTCGTCCTCTGACTGCGGCCCACATCAATGCCACGGTGCTGGCGGAGGATCACCCGCCGGAACTCCCGCCACAGCTACAGATGAAGACCGTAGTTTCACCGCAATCCCCAGGGAGTTCCCGGTGAAAGTGCTGTGGGTCAAGGCCGGCAAACTTCTCCCCGTCGATACCGGCGGGAAAATCCGCTCCTATAACATTCTCCGCTTCCTCGCAAAGAATAAAGACCACGAAGTCACACTGCTCTCGTATTACGGAGGCCGGCGCGACCCGGATTATGAGGCAGCGCTGGCCAAGGAAATCCCCGGATCCGAGACCGTATACACGGCCGCGCCCGATTCCAACGCGATGCAGCGCGGAGCTGACTACCTGCGCCGGCTGCCGAGGCGGGCGCCCTATGCCGTCTCCAAGTTCACTCATCCCGCGGTTCAGACCACCGTCGCCCGCTGGCTTTCCAGCGGACGCTTCGACGTTGCGGTATGCGATTTTCTTTCCGCCTCCGCGAACTTTCCGGCCCGGTTGCCCGTGCCCTGCGTGCTGTTTCAACACAACGTGGAAAGCTCGCTCTGGCAGCGCATGGCGGCAATGGAATCCAATCCGATCAAGAAACTGTCTTTCACCATTGAATCGGCCAAGATGACCCGTTACGAGCGCGCGACGCTGGGAAGGTTTCATCACGTCATCGCGGTCTCTGAACACGATCGCCGGCAAATGCTGCAAATGAATCCGGCCTCCGAGATCACGGTCGTTCCGACCGGTGTGGACACGCAGAAGTTCAACGTCGCGCCCGCATCGTCGGCACAGCCGCCGCGGGTGGTGTTTACCGGGTCCATGGATTGGGAACCTAACGTCGACGCCGTGGACTATTTTTGCGCCGAGATCTGGCCCAGGATTCGCGCGGAGTTCCCCGACGCGATCTTCCAGATTGTCGGGCGGAATCCCTTCGCGAAGGTACAGCGTTTAGCGTCCGCATCCGTCGAGGTAACCGGCACGGTGCCTTCCGTGGCGGAATATCTCGAAAAGGCCTCGGTGGTCGTCGTCCCGCTGCGGATTGGCGGCGGGACCCGGCTCAAGATTTTCGAAGCTATGGCCATGGGCAAAGCCTTGGTATCGACCTCGATTGGAGCGGAAGGGCTTGAGGTCGAGAGCGGTCGCGATCTTCTTCTCGCCGATGACGCTTCTTCGTTCGCGGGCGCCGTAATCCTGCTTCTCCGCGATGCTGCCATCCGCCGGAAGTTCGAGGAGGCTGCGGTGCGCCTGGCCGCTCAGTACGACTGGTCTCGCGTCGTCGAGCAGTTTGCCGAAGTTTTGCGTAAGCTGATGCCGGGAAGTTCGACTGGCGTCCGCGCGAGTGGGACCGCCCCTGTCAGACTATGAGAGTCCTGCTATGAGAATCCTGGTCCTAGACGGAAACCAGAACCAGGCGGTAGCGGCGGTCCGCTCCCTGGCGGCTGCGGGGCACATTGTTCTGGCGGGTGATTCGACCTCCTGGAACAAGGCGGGGTGGTCTCGCTTCGCCCGTGAAACGTTCCGGTATCCGGCGCCACAGCGGCAAGCAGAAGCGTTTGCGAGCCGGATTGCGCAATTGGCTGGCGCCGAGCCTGGCACACTCGTTTTGCCTATGACCGAAGCGACAACGCTTTCGCTTTCCCTCCACCGGGACCGCATTTTCGGCGCGGGCGGCCTCATGGTCCTGCCTTCTCACGAGCAGGTGTTGCGCGCTTTCGACAAACAGCGGACCACGGAACTGGCCCGATCGCTGGACATCGCCGTGCCCCGGAGCATCCTCGTCGGCAACAACGATGAAGCCGATGTGTCCAAAGACGACGCGGCCCGCTCTCTCGAATATCCTGTAGTGCTCAAGCCTCGCGCCTCCGAAGAGCTTGGTGAACAGGGGAACGTGAGAACCGGCGGTCGGCCACAATACGCGAGCACGCCCGCCGAGTTCCAATCCGCGTATAGCGACATCAGCCGCCGATCCTCTGCCGTTCTGGTCCAGCAATACGTGGAAGGCGAAGGAACGGGCTACTTCGCTCTCATGCATAATGGGGAGCTCCGCGCTGAGTTCGCCCATCGCCGGATTCGCGACGTCCATCCGACGGGCTCCGGCAGCGCGGTGCGCGTGAGTATTCAACCGGAACCTGAGATTCGCCGCGCCAGTCTGGCAATCCTTGAAGCTCTGCAATGGCACGGCGTGGCGATGGTGGAATTTCGTCGGCAGCCGGGCAAGCCCCCGGTGTTCATGGAGGTGAATGGGCGCTTCTGGAACTCCTTGCCGCTGGCCTGCTATGCCGGCGTGGACTTCCCCGCCCTGCTGGCCCACATGGCGGAACACGGCGATGTTCCGCCGGCACACGGCTACCGCACCGGAGTGCGCTGCCGGTGGCTTCTCGGGGACTTTCGCCATCTGATTGAAGTCTGGCAAGGACCACCGCCGGGTTATCCGGGGCATTATCCTGGACGATTCGAGACTCTGGCGTCGGTTCTCACGCCTGTCCCGGGAACGGTCCACGATCTGTTTCTCTGGAACGACCCGCTTCCCGAAGTGGGGGACTGGCTGAATTTTGCGCAACGCATTCTGCAGCGCGGGGCGCAATAATAATGATAATGAGAAGCACATGCTGAAAGGCGCAATGCACGTTCACAGTACCTACTCGGACGGCGAGTTCACGCTCGCCGAGCTGCGCCGCGTGTTTCTCGACGAGGGTTGCGCTTTCGTGTGCATGGCCGATCACGCGGAACATTTTGATCCCGACCAGCTCCGCCAGTACATCGACGAGTGCCAGGCGCTTTCGGATGACAAGTTTCTTTTTGTCGCCGGACTGGAATATGAGTGCGAGCAGCGGATGCACATCCTCGGCTATGGCGCGACTCGACGCGTGGACAGCCAGGACCCCGAGACAGTCATTCGTCAGATCGAAGCGCAGGGCGCGGTTTCGGTCATCGCGCATCCCAAAAACGATTTCTTTGAATGGATCGAGAAATTCGAAACTCTTCCCCAGGGAATCGAAACCTGGAATACGAAGTACGATGGACGCTATGCTCCGCGCCCGGAGACTTTCGCGCTGCTCCAGCGACTACGCGAACGCAAACCGGAAATGCGCTCCTTCTATGGCCAGGACCTGCACTGGAAAAAACAGTTCCGCGAATTATTCGTGCGACTCGATTCCCTTCCAACAAATGCCCAAGGCATCCTGGCCGCGTTGGCCAATGGCGACTATGTCGGAGTGAAGGGCGAACTAACGCTGCCCTCTTCCGGCATCCTCGACCAGGAGTTACTAACTCAATTCGCAAATGCGCATGCCATTTCCCACCGCATGCGGCAATTTCTGAAACAGGGCAAGCAAGTGCTGGACCGCGTCGGAATCCGTGTTCCGGAAGCGGTGAAAGCCCAGTTGCGAAGGATCTTCTGATGGCGGGAAAAGGCTGTGTTTTTCTCATGTATCACGAGATCGAGCTGCCGGGACGCCCGCTCTGCCAATCCGCCCCCGGCTACGTGCGCTACATTCTGCCGCTCGAAACTTTCCGCAGCCAGATGGCGTGGATAAAAGAATCCGGCTGGCGCGGCCTGAACGCCGGCGAAGCTCTTCGCTATCCCGCCGCGCCGAGCGTCTGCATCACTTTTGACGATGGTTGCGAGACCGACCTGATCGCCGCCGCGCCCGTGCTCCGCCAGTTCGGCTTCAACGCAACCTTTTATCTCACGGCTGGATTCCTGGGCACGCCCGGCTATCTCAACGCCAGCCAGGTGCGCGATCTCGACGCGCAAGGGTTCGAGATCGGCTGCCATTCGATGACGCACGCGTATCTCTCCGATCTCCCGGAACCGGAACTCCAGCGCGAGATCGTGGACGCAAAACTCCAGATCGAACAAATTGTCGGACACGCCGTCGAGCACTTCTCGTGTCCCGGCGGGCGCTACGACCAGCGCACGCTCCAGATGGCGCGCCGGGCGGGATTCGCGACTGTTGCCAACAGCCAGTTTTATGCAAACTCGTCCAGCACCAGCCCCTACGAACTCGGCCGCATAGCCATGCTGCGTGACCTCACAATAGTGGAGTTCAGCGCCACTTGCCACGGCCGCGGGTTGTGGAAGAAGCGCCTTCAGCATCAGGCTCGCCGCAGCATGCAGCGCCTGCTCGGAAACCGCGCCTACGATCGGCTGCGCGCGGTCTTGCTCGGGGACCACCACCAGTAACCCAAGCGTTGGTTACTTTCGTTTCCCTGCTCTCGGCCTAGTTTTCCAAGCCACTCTGCAATCGCGGCATGGCCCCACACCGCCCGTCCCGCGCCAGTTTTCGCTTACTCGCACAAAAACACCAGCGGACACCGGCGCGCGCGAATCCGTACATGCCGCACCCACATGCACTAGTGAGTCCCCAATACGTACCAGTGATATCTGGGAAGCCTTGCCCCCTCTCGATAGATTCAGCGTGAGGACAATCGACTAGTCCTCCATTTTCGATTCGAGGTTTAATGATGTCCCCCTTTCATATCGCTGCTACCGATAACAGATCTTCCGGCCACTCGCTAGTTCACGGTTCAGCTTCGCGCGTAGGCGCTTGCGCGTTAGTCCTTATTGCCGCGCTCTTCACCGCCTCCTACGGGCGAGCCCAGCAGTTCGACGGTCCGGCAGAATTGCCGCTGTACACCGTCGCAAGCTCCCTGGCGGACACGCCGGCTCCGGGTAGCACGATTTCGGTCCCGGCGGGCGGAAATCTGCAAGCCGCTCTAAACAGCGCAAAGTGTGGGGACACGATTGCCCTGCAGGAAGGAGCAACTTACGCCGGCGTATTCACATTCCCGGCCAAGAGTTGCGACGACCAGCACTGGATTATCGTTCGCACCAGCGCTCCCGACAGCGCTCTACCCCCGGAAGGCCAGCGGCTCACGCCCTGCTATGCCGGCGTGGCCTCGCTGCCGAATCGTCCCACCTACGATTGTGCACACCCGCAAAACGTGCTCGCGCGGCTGTCGTATTCTAAGGCCAACGGAGCGGCCCCAGTTGTCTTTCTGAATGGCGCCAGTCACTACCGTCTGATCGGACTTGAGATAACGCGGCCGAGTGACAAGAAGCAGGTCGTCGCGCTGGTCTCGGTCCAGAACGCGGAGGAGGCGGCGGCCGATCACCTGGTCTTCGATCGCCTGTGGGTCCACGGGACGGCTCAGGATGAAACCCGCCGCGGATTCTATCTGACCGGCACCACCAACGTCGCGATCGTCGACTCCTACCTGAATGACTTCCACTGCACGGCACGGGTCGGAAGCTGCACTGATTCTCAAGCGATCTCCGGGGGAAGCGGCAATAACCCGAACGGCCCCTGGAAAATCGAAGACAACTTTCTCGAGGCTGCGGCAGAGAACATTCTGTTCGGAGGAGCGCCGGCCACGATCGTCCCGTCGGACATCACGATCCAGTACAACCATTTCTATAAGGTGCCACAGTGGCAAAAAGGCACGCCCGGTTTTGTAGGTGGGTATAGCGGCAATCCATTTGTCGTAAAGAACCACTTTGAAATCAAGAACGCTTCCCGGGTGCTGCTGGAAGCGAACCTCTTCGAGTACAACTGGGGTGGGTTCACGCAGCATGGACACTCGATCGTTGTGGGACCGCGAAATCACTACAACAAGAAGACCAAAGTAGGCAATAAGTGCGCGGCATGCGCAGGCACGGATATAACCTTTCGCTACAACAAAATCAGCCACGTGGGCGCAGGACTGGTTGTCGCTGCCATACCGGTGGACAACCTCGGAGCGCAAGCCGCAGGTCGCGTCAGTATTCATGACACGGTAGTAGACGACATTGATGCTGCGCGTTACAGCGGATCCGGCAACCTGTTCATGGTGATGAACGGATGGCCGACCCGTGTACTGAACAACGTGATGATCCAGCACGTAACCGGCTTCCCGGACCCGAACCACATCCTCCTGACCGTCGGCAACAGCGTCGATAACCCCGCGATGTCCGCCTTTACTTTCTCGAACAACCTGGTGCTCGTGCCGCAGTACCCGGTGTGGCCATATGGGATGGCGAACGACTGCGCACATTCGAATGTGCCCGTGACGGAGCTGAACAAGTGCTTCACGGAGTACGGCTTCGACACCAACGTTCTGATCAGCACCCCCCCAGCATACCCTCCGAAGGAATGGCCCAGCGGGGGGAATATGTTCCCAGCCACGATCGGCGACGTCGGCTTTGAGAATTACAATAGTGGCGACTACGAGCTTCGCCCCAGCAGCCCCTACAAAGGCAAAGGCGGCGATGGGCTTGATCCTGGAGCCGACATCGTCGGCTTAAACCAGGCGCTCTCGGGAGTGGAGTGAACACGTGCGGGCCGGTCAATCCGGCCCGTGCTCGCCTTTCTCCAGTAGCCTATTGCTTAATAGTTTCAAACGCGCACCTCACCCGGGGGACTGAAAGTTCCGCCCGCAGACTTCGTAAGAACGGCTCCAGCAGCCTTTGCAGACATTTAAGGTTCTGCCGCACTTGTTAGTGCTTCATGACTATCGCTTAGCGCGGCAACTACCCTGCTCCCAGTTCGCGCAATCCGCAATCTTACGTGGGATATAATCCTCTTACGCCCAGCCGTGCCGGCTGTTCGGTTCCGCAGAAACCTGGCTAAGCGGGAGTCCCCATGGAGGAGTTCATGTCGTTGTTTCGCCACTGCATACCCGGCCTTCGTATCGCAAGCGTGAGAAAAGACTCACCATTCAAGGGAGTGCGAATAGAAATGATGGCATCGATCAGGGTCTTACTGGTTTTTGCAGTTGCCTTGCTGTTCCCTTGTTTCCTCCATCCCACACCCCAGCGTCCAAAGGCTGATGAGTCTTCGGGACAGCCGCGCTTTGACGGGCCCGCAGAACTGCCTCGCGTTCAAGTTCGCAGCGCGTTGGCCGACACGCCCGCGCCGGGGCGAACCCGGCTGGTCAAAGAGAGCGACAACCTCCAGGATGCCCTCAATGACGCCAAGTGCGGAGACACCGTTAAGTTGCAGGCAGGGGCCACATTCCGGGGAATTTACCATTTTCCCCAGAAATCGTGCGATGATTCTCACTGGATCATCATCCGAACCAGCGCTTCCGACGACACTCTTCCTCCGGAAGGCACGCGGATAACACCTTGCTATGCGGGAGTGCCGTCACTTCCCGGCCGACCCGATTTTCACTGCCCTTCCCCACGCAACGTGATGGCCAAGATCGAGCTCGATGTCAAGGCCGAAGCCGGCCCCGTCGCTTTCATGGATGGGGCGAATCACTACCGGCTCATCGGGCTGGAGATTACGCGCGCCGTGCCTGAGTTGCACCTGCGCAACCTGGTTCACATGAAAGACCCCGAGGATACCGCACATCACTTGGTATTTGACCGCCTATGGGTGCATGGGACTGCGCGGGACGAAACCAAGGGCGGTGTGCATCTCAGCGGAACGTACGTGGCGATCATTGACTCGTATTTCAGCGATTTCCACTGCATTGCCAGGAAAGGTTCCTGCACCGACGCGCAGGCCATCAATGGAGGAATCGGCGATGCGCCGGGAGGGCCCTATAAGATCGAGAACAATTTCCTGGAGGCCTCCGGCCAATCGGTGATGTTCGGGGGAGGCCCAGGGTCGACAACCCCGGCCGACATCGAGATCCGTCGCAACCATTTTTTCAAGCCCCTCATCTGGAAGGCCGATGAGCCCGGCTTCGTTGGTGGGTACACAGGCGATTCCTTTATCATAAAGAACAATTTCGAATTGAAGAATGCGCAACGGGTTCTCTTCGAGGGTAACGTCCTGGAAAACAGTTGGGGGGGGTACTCACAAACAGGTTTTTCCATTTTGCTGGCGCCGGGGAACCAGGGAGGCCATTGTCCGCAGTGCCGGGTCACCGATGTCACAATTCGTTATTGCAGGATCCGCAACGTCGCCAGCGGGATCGTGTTTGGAACGGGAGGTGGGAAATTACATTTTTTTGCTGCGGCCGCTGAGCGCTATAGTATTCACGATTTGCAGGTGGACGATATTAAGGGCAAGGCCTACAAGGGATTTGGCCTGTTTGCCATCATCATATCGAACGTCCCGCCGATTAAGGATGTTCACATCGATCATGTCACTGCGTTTCCTCCGCGCGCCATCCTCACCGTTATCAATCGCGGAGAAAAGCTGCCAGGCCTTTCCATTACCAACAGCATCTTTGATGCCGGCGAGAAGCAAGTCGCATCCGGTGGAGGAGGACCGGAGAACTGCGCGCTCCAGCGGGAACAAAATCCCGAACGCGTCCTCAATCTGTGCTTTGCCAATCCAGTTTTTGCCCACAATTTGATCATTGGCGGCTACGGAGGCTGGCCGGATCACAACATTTTGGCGAAAAATGCGGACGCCGCCGGCCTTTGGAAAAAACAGACCCCGATGGGCACGGAATATCGCATCTGCCGCGAAAAGGGCGAAGCGGCCTCCTGTACGAAGGCTTCACCGGCTCTGCGGTCCGGCAGTGACGGAAAGGACATCGGCGTCGACATCGATGCCATCGACAAGGCTACTGCGGGCGTGATCTAAGGCAATGCTATTCACCGGGATATAGCTAACTTGCAGTCGAGGGGGAATCGGCTTGCGGCAATGCTCCGATCTGCGCCCTGTTTCCGTTAACGGGATGATAGAACAAACTAGTCCCCGTTCGATAACTCCAGCTTTGCCAAACTGGCAAAACGTCCCAGCGGAGTGTTCAGTTTCAACCAGAGCTTGCTTTCGAGAAATGATGGATAGACCGCGCGCAGGCATTTGTCCCGAACCCCAGGCTTCCACTCATGTTCTGAGGTGGTCCGCGCATACCCGACTGCTTCCAGCGTTTTGCCGACTTGCCACTCCAGGGCAGCTGCCTGGTCTGGCGAGAGTCTCTGCTTCCAGCGCTGGACGGGATTGAATCCGGCATCAGCCGCCTCCTCGCGAAAAGAGGAGTTGGTCTCGCTGATTCTGCCGAGTGCGGCGGTTTGGATTCGGTCATAATCGAGGTCGTGATCAAGAAATTCGCCGAGGCCCTTCAGCGTGCGCCGCGGATCCGTAACCAGATCTTCATAGCGAATCTCTATGTAGTCATTCGGGATCGCGCGTCCAGAGCAGCGCCCCTTTTGGACCATCCATTCCCAGTACAGGGCCGTTTCCTCCAGGCTCCGTGGGCGGCGACTCCATGGAAACGGATTGAATCCGGCCATCTTGCGAAGCGACAGTGCAATGTCGCGGCCATCGCGAATGATGTGAACGAAGAGCGCTTCGGGAATATCCCTTTTGATCGTCGCCACCCACAAGACCGCATCGGGGTCGTAGACCGCCCATCGGGGAACTTGTTGCTTGTGCGCAACCTCATCCATGACAATTCTCAGGAAATCACCGCCGCTCCGGCAGTTCTCCAGCACCTTTGCGGTCAGTTCCGCGCCGTCGAGTTCTGACCTTCGGAAACCCTTGCTGCGCAGCCAGGTGGCCAGCATTTTCTTGCGGTTTTCGAGCTGGTCCAGTCTTCCAAAGCGCGGAATGAGAACCTGGTAGACAGGCACAAGCCCGCGGTATATGGCGAATCCCCCAGACGACAGCAAGGTATCGTACAGGAGGTTCGTTCCCGACCTGTGGCAGCCCATTACAAAAACAGGACACTGCTTTCGCTCAATCACGCGTTCACCCAAGCGCTCCTCCAATCACAAAGAGCTTATGTGTGCGATCCGTCATTTCTCCGTGTTTTCGGCTATGGCGCCTCATCACCAGAATTAACAGCAGATCGCTTCGTAGGCGCCAATCGGCAACTGTTCTTGTCTTGATATCATAGGTCCACCGGCTCTCTTACATTGATTCACACATCTTTCCCCGTTGGGGCGGGAGCGATTACCCGCCCAAGTGTCCCACGTGACAACCGAATCACTGATAATTGATCTCGTACACTCGATAAGTCGGGCCTGCAAAGGTACAGTGGAACCTTACTCCGTTAATTTCCTCCGTTCCCATGCATCCTGGCGGGAGTTGAAACGATTGCTGCAGTGTTCCTCTCTCAGCGTACACGAGGAATCGAGGGTGCTCAGTGTTGATGTAGTCGTCCACGCTCACCGTGTTCTTCTTGCTTAGGAGGTAGGCGCGCTTGCCCGGGATTATGGGAAGTCCCGCAGCGCTGGCGATAATACCCGACTCGACATTGTAATCGTCGACGACGACGGCATCGTCGGGCCCCATATGGCCGCGCAGGTAGTCTCCGACGAGTCGAATCCTTTCCTGATACCGGAGACGCGGGGATATAGACGCAAACTTTTCTGCATAGCGATTGGGCAGCTCGCTCATCGCCAGCACAGCGGCCATATTCAGAAAAAGCAAACCAAGGATGGCGCTGTGCGCCAGACCCATTCTGTTCCGAAAGAGCTTCTCACATATTCTCTGCAATCCGTATCCCGAGACGATGGCAAGCATCGTACCTGGAATCAGCGTGTACCTCGCCACGGCCAGCATTCCGCCGGTGCAAAACTCATAGGCTTGGAACAAGCCAAAGAATATTGCAAGGCCCGCAAAGGCGGAGGGAAGGCGCGATGAGAACGAGGTCGCCAAGCCATAAACTGCGCCCACCACTGCCAACGGCGACAGACTAAGGAGTAACACCGAAGGCGGCAGCGCCAGTTGGTAAATCGGCGATATCGGATTGGCCGCTATAAATTTGACCGCCTGGAGGCGGTTCAAATTCACCAGGTACAAGGGATCGCCGAACCGGTGCCAGGCATACACCAGGATAAACACCGGCCATATTCCACCCGTGGCTCCGAAAACGAGTGCCGACCGGAGCGATTCTCCCCACGGCCGCCGGCCGGGTCCCACGCGCAAAAGGACAGCCAGGAGCACAAACAAACCTCCGAACAGAACCCAAGGCTCATACCGGATCGATTCCGCGACCGAAAGGCAAGCGCCCGAGATCGCCAGACGCCAGACTTTGTCATCGCCACTTTGAAAATAACGGAAAAAGAAATAAGTTCCGGCCAGGAAGAAGAACACGGCGCTGACTTCTGCCGACGACGTTGTGCTGTAACCAATATGCAAGCTGTACAAGGAGAAGACGCCCAGCGATAACAGCCCGCCCCACATGCCGTACAGCAGGCGCGCCGTCTTCCAGACGAGAATCAACGACGCGATTCCCAGGACCAGGCTCAACAACCGTCCGGCCATAAGCACATCATGCACCATCAGCGTTGAAAGCCCGATCAGCCAGAAGTGACCCGGTGGGTAAACATCAAAGACAAATTTCAGCGTGGGATGCTGCAGCCAAACGGCGGCCAGGCCGACATGCGCTCCGGCATCGCCGCCGCTGTTGTCTGAGAAGTGATATGAGAGGACCCGGAGTATGGCGCCTACGAGAACCAGCCCTGCAGCGACCTGCTCTTCGACTCGGGCGGAGTTGGTACTCACACTAGACTTGGCACTCACGCTAGGCATTGTGGTTAGCTGGCCCCAGAGACACACTTTCCTCTCGGATCTGTCTCGCAATTGCCGTTCCAGAGGGGCGGGAAAGGCAGCCGATCTCTGGGCCAATGCATGCCAATAGATTAGGCCCTCGAAGCACGGAGCGAGCATACCTTGGGGGCTCAGGGCTGCAAGAGTTCTCGCTTAAATGGAAGCTGTACGGTATGGACCAAAACTCCTTCCGATAACAAGGCGCATTACAAGGCAAAATATTGTTTTCAACAACTTAGAATACCATGGTTGCTCAGCCCCGAGACGCCTTGGCGCCCTTCCAGTTGCTGACTACTGACTCTCCGCCACGCCCCGATACACCTTCAGCCACTGCTCGCGCACGACTTCCCATGTGTACTTTTGCGATTCGTGGCGGGCGTTCTCCGCCAGGCGATGGGCGAGTTCCGGATTCCGCAGCACACGGATCACATTGGCGGCGAGCGCCTTCTCGTCGCCGACGGGCGAGAGCAACCCGGTCCGCTCGTGTTCTACCAGGTATGGCATGCACTCGGGCGAGGTCGTCACCACCGGTGTACCTGCACGGAACGCCTCAATGACCGAGACCGGCATGTTGTCGAGCCACGACGCATTGATGAAAATATCCGCCTGGTCGTAGTGCCTCCCGATCTCCTGGCGAGAAGCGACGCCGGCGAAGTTCACACCGTCCAGCCTGAGACCTTCCACCAGTTTGCGGACCTCCGCCTCCAGCGGTCCGCCTCCGACCAGATCAAGCCGCGCTTCCGGATATGCTTTCTGCACTTCCGCAAACGCCCGCACTACCACATCCACGCTGTAATAACGGGAGAACCCCCGCGTACATACCAGGTGCGGTCGAAGAGGGTTACGTTGCCGATAGCGGAATCGGGAGAGGTCGACCAGATTAGGGACAGCGATGGCTTTCAGTCCGAATTCGCGGAAGACGTCGACGAGATAGCCGGAGGGCGTGACGATTTCGTCGGCCCGCGACAGGACGAACTTTCCGGAGCGAAAGCGTTGCAGGTGGTCGCGAGCTTCGCCGCTGCGATAGTTAATGATGCTCTTCTTGCCGCGCAGTCTTGCGAAGAACCAGGCGGGCGCGGGCGCGAGCAGGAACGACCAGTAGGAAGCCGAAAAAATATGAGCAACGTCCGCGTCCCGCAGCCCGCGCCATAGATCGAGAAAGTAGTGCGGCTCCCGAAGGATCGTCCGCAATCCTCGAATGCGCTCGGCCCAGGCCAAGCCCGGGAGCAGCGGAGGGTCCACGGCGATGAAGCTCATCTCCACGTCCGGGTCGTCCTGCCAAAGACGCATCAGCAGGTCGGCTTGGACCGCCTGTCCACCGACGTACTTCAGACTGGGCGCCACGATGGCGACCTTCAGCCGTTTCTTCGAGCTTCGGTTGCCGCCCGCCATGTCGCCAGTGAGTTCCTCACACCTTTCTTTTCCAGCAGGGTTCGGTAACAGTCTTCGTACCGGGCAAGAACGCTTTCAAGACCGAAATTATCGGCCGCGAATTTGCGAGCGTTGTGGCCGAGCTGGGCGCGCAGCGAAGGCGCACTCAGCAGCCGCTCGACTGCCGACGCGAATCCTTCTTCGTCGGCAGCAGGGACGATTTCTCCGTGCTTCTCGTTCACCAGTTCCGCATTGCCGCCGACGCGATAGGCCACCACCGGCAATCCTGCCGCCATGGCCTCCAGAATAACGTTGGAGAGGCCCTCAGAGTCGGACGTGAGCACGGCGACATCCATCGACGCCAGGACGGCAGGAATGTCCCGGCGATCTCCCAGAAAGACCACGCGCTCCCCGATACCAAGAGTCTGTGCCTCCCGTTCCACTTCCTCGCGAAGCGGACCGTCTCCCGCCAGGACGAACTCGACATCTGGCATCTGCTGGTTGATTCGCTTCGCGATACGCAGGAATCCCGAGTGGTTCTTGTAACGCGCATTCATACGCGCCACCATGCCGACACGCAAGCTCCCGGGTCTTCGGGGTAATGCCGCGGGCACGGGGGCAAAGGCCTCCTCGGGAAGCGCGTTGCCGATTACGAAGAGCTTATCGGCCGACAGCCCTTCCGCTGCCAGACGATCCGCCGCGGCGCGTGAATTGCAGACCACCGCGTCGCACCAGCGAAATGCGGCTGCCTGTACCCGAGACTGTCTCGCAGTCATCAGATCGCCGAGCTGGCGCTGGCTGCCGATCACGACCGGCACGCGGGCGAACCGGGCTGCCGGAATCAGCGTCAGGTTGGTATAAAAATCGAAGGCATGAGCAATTTGAATATGATGCTGTCGCAGACTCCGGCTCAAGCGCAAGCGAGTGCGCCACAACGTCCACCCGAACAGGCTGCCTCCAAGCCGAAACTCGGGGACCTCTCCGAATCCATTGGCGAAGGGACCTTGCTTCCGGACGCAGCCCAGGTGAACCTGGAATTGCTCGCTGCGCAGGTTCTGCGCCAGTAGGGCAAACTGGCGTTCCGACCCCCCCGTCTCGAAGTTATTGGTCATCAGAAACAGGTGGACGGGCTGATTGGCAGAATGACTCCGGCCCTGGCTGGGAGTGCCCCTAAGTTCCACCAAGTCACTCTCCCACCGGCACGGAAGTCAGCGCTGCGGTCACATTCTGTGCTTTGCGCCTCGAATCGGCGACTATGGGAAGAGAAAACAATCCCGCGGGTTTGATGAACTTCTCGAGGAAATTGCGATGCCAGAGCTCGAACATCAGCAGGCGCCAGAGTCGTGCGCTCAATTCCCTGCCACCGTATAAGTGGTCATTCATCAGTCGGCGTATGCCAGAGGGGTCGAAGTAACCGCGTTGCAGCGTCCGGGAATCCACAAGGATCATCAGCATTTCCTTCAGTTCGTTCCGCATCCAGTGTACGAGGGGCAGCGAAAAGCCGCGCTTCTTGCGATACAGCGCTTCCCGCGGAACCCCCACGCGTTCGGCGAGCTTCAACAGGATGTACTTCTGCTGCCGGCCGCGCATCTTCCAGGTGGACGACAGACCGGCAGCCCATTCCACCAGTTCGTAATCGAGGATGGGCACGCGAACTTCGAGCGAATTGAGCATGCTCATGCGGTCCACTTTGGTAAGGATGTCGCCGACCATATAGGTTTTGGTGTCGACGTAGAGAAGCTGGCTGACCGGGTCTTTGGCCGGGCTGTCAGTGAAGTAGCGGCGCAGAGCGTTGCCGGGATCTTCGCTGCGGCGCAGGACGTCGCGGAAGCCATCGGAGAGCAGCGGCAGGTCGCGTTCGAAGGCGGGCACGAACGACAGCCCATCCACGTAGCGCTCCTGCCAGGGCAACGAGACGTTATAGCTGAAATTGCGTCCGCGCATGGTGTGGGGAAGGCGGGGAAGAATCTGGTCGCGGAAGAACCTGCGCGCCCACTCGGGAATGTGCTCGAAAATGCGGCGGTCGGCGTGGATGCGGTAACGGTCGTAGCCGCCAAAGATTTCGTCGCCGCCGTCACCGGAAAGTGCCACGGTCACATGCTTGCGAGCCATCTGCGACACGTAATACGTGGGCAGCATGGAGGAATCGCCGAAGGGCTCTTCGAGCGAACTGGTCAGATGCTCGACGGTTTGAACCACGTCGGGCTCGAGGATCATCTCGTGATGATCGGTGCCGAATTTCCTGGCGACGATGCGGGCATAGTCCGCCTCGTTGAAATCGTCCTTGGTAAAGCCGATGCTGAAGGTCTTGACGGGGCCGGCACTGGCGCGGGCCATCATGGCCACAACGGTGGAGGAATCGACTCCGCCGCTGAGGAAAGCACCCAGCGGGACGTCGGAAATGAGGCGGATTCGCGTGGCCTCGAACAACCGGCGTTCCAGCTCTTCCAGGCATTCTTCTTCGGTCTTGGGGAAATAAGTATCGTAGGACGGCAGGTCCCAATACTGGCGCACGCTGATCTTGCCGTTCTCGAATTCCAGCAGATGTCCGGGCGGCAGCTTGTGGATGCCGGTGAATGCGGTAATGGGATCGGGGACATAGCCGAAGTAGAGATACTCCAGGAGCGCCTGCGCGTTGACCTCGGCCAGTTCCGGGGCAACGGCTAAAATCGCTTTAATTTCCGAGCCGAAGTAGAGGTTGCCGTTATGAAGCGCGTAGTGCACGGGCTTTTTGCCCAGGCGGTCGCGCGCCAGAACGAGTTTGCGCTTGACCTTGTCATAGATGGCGAGACCGAACATGCCGCGCAGTTTCTTGACGCAGTCGGCGCCCATTTCTTCGTATAGATGAATGATGACTTCGGTGTCGCTGTGGGTGTAGAAGCGATGGCCGCGGCTTTCGAGCTCGGGGCGGAGTTCGGGAAAGTTGTAAATTTCGCCGTTGAAGACGATCCAGGCGTTGCGGTCTTCGTTGAAGACAGGCTGATGGCCGCCGGAGAGATCAATGATGCTGAGGCGCCGCATCCCAAGTCCAGCGCCGTCCTCGACGAAGATGCCCTCGTCGTCCGGACCACGGTGGACGATCTGGTCGCACATGTGCCGCACGAGAGCTTCGGTGACATTGCTCTCCCGGGTCGGACTAACGACACCAGCGATTCCACACATGATCTCTTCTTCTAACCTTTCAGGCTCACTTGGTCAGACTCTGCCCGAGTTCGAGATACAGCCCCGTCGCGCCAGCGTTTGAAGCGGTAGTCACGATATTCGCCGGGATTGCCTTCCCTGCCTTCGCACGCCGCCAGGATGATATTGGTCATCTCTCGTGCCGTGACAAAGTGAAGCGTTTCTTGCCGTCCAGCAGCGCCCGCGATGAGATCCGAGAGAAACTTGCGAAAACTGTCGCCGCTGATCGCGTCTTTCTGCGATGGATCCATGCTATGACAATGCAATTTGATGAACAGCCAGTCGGGTCTTCCCTCAATCGTGATCCGCGCCTGCTTCCACAGAGTCAGACGGTGTAAGCTCAACGGATTCGGCCGGGTCACGGCGCCGTTGTCAAGCACGATCCGCAGCTTGTGGCGACTCTGCTTGAAGTCGGCCATAAGAGGCCCTTGGACGATCAGCGGAAACACTTGCGCCTCGCGCCCCACTGCCAGCCGTTTCCCCTTGCGATGGGGCGCGGCCCGGTCCAGTGGAAGCGTGCACTCGTAGATCGAATTGATTTTCCTGGTTTGCGCCGGATGCAGCGGGGACGTAGGCAGCGTGAAATCGGCGTAACAGCCGGTTTCGGCCAGAATTTTCATCTCACTGTTCACCCCGCACTGGCGTCCCCCGGCCGAGTTCGCCAGAGCGAAGTCGCCGTGCACGAACGCGTACCGCGGCTGCTGAGAGTTTTTCTCAACAGCCAGGCAGCCATGACCATAGGCCAATCGGTCACGAAACTCCGTCAGGACGCGACGCGTGTTTTCCTCCGTGTCCGGCTGTGGAGTTCCATGATGCAGGTGGATCTCAACCTCACCCCATCCGGCATGGCAATGGTCCGCCAGAATCTCCAGCAACCCCGCATCATACTGCTCCGCCGGATAAAAGTACGTGTGAACGAAAGGGCGCCCGTCGTGGTCGCGCCAGGCGCCCACCAATCCGGGGTATTCGCGATGCCAGTGCTCGAGGCGTTGGACCTGCTCTGCTCGTGGGACGCGCTTGTCGCCTCCCGCTGGATGTATGGCCGGTTCGAAATGATCGGCAAGAGCAATGATCAGGTGAACCGGTCCGCGCGGATGCCGGCCCAGAGAGCGCCACACCGCGCCGGGAAGGACTTTACTCGCGTAGCTAACGTTGTTTCTCAAGCTCATGCAGAACGTTTGCATTCCCCGCAATCCTGAAGGGCGGCTGCAAAACTTGGACCCTTGTAACTAAACCGATGTTGCCGGCTTACGGCCGCGCACGGCAATCGGATACTCCCCAACCTGCACGTCTTCCATGCCTACGTCTTCAAACCGGCGAAATATCTGCTCGCAGCTCAAGTCAGCGGACAGGGTTGACTGCACCTGTTCTTCCGTAATGGGCATAGGCCTCCAGGAAATGACGCGGCTTACGCGGCGGTGGGAGCGCCGTGCCGGGTTCCTGCTCCTTTTCTTTCACGGTCTGCAACAAGGTCGCAGTAAACGCCACCGCGAAATACGGGAAGAACTGGTACGCTTCCGGCGCGAATAGCGCTCCCACGACGAAGCCCACCAGCGAGCCGTGCAGGGCGCCCACGAACAAAACTGTGTGCTCGTCGAGATCCTTCGTCTTTCGCAGAATGCGGAGGTTCTTAAAACCACAGCCAATGAACATCAGGTAAATAATCAAGCACGGAATGCCACCTTCCACGCAGATCTGGAGATACGTCATGTGCACTTGGTGCCAGATCAACGAGTAAGTCGTGAAATCGCCCATCCCGATGCCGAAGACTGGATTGTTCTCAATGCCTTCCAGCGCTCGCAGCATCAGGTACTTGCGGTCCTCGTACGATCCATAGGCCGACTCGTCCGTAGTGCTGGCGCCCCCCAGGGCTTGAAAGCGGTCATACAGTTTTCCGCCGGCCACTACCCCCAGCAGGACGCCGGCAAGCACGACTCCGGCGATCAGCCCAGGGCGTTTGCCCCGGATGCCAAAATGCCACAGGGTCACCAAACCCATGATGACCAGGTCAATGAAGCCCGCCCGTGACGCGGTAAGAAACAGCGCCGCCATCATGATGAGCATCCCCAGCGCCCACAATGCCTTCTTGAGTGCGCCCTTGCTCGTGACCAGGAAGGCGAGCGCGAAGGGCAGCGTCAATACAATAGCGAACGCCAGGTCATTCGGATTGGAATAGATGCCGCCGATCACACCCGACAGCCGCGGCCGGTCGTGACCCTTGATGATGGAAATCGCACAGATGACGGCTACCGAAGCGGCCTGGATGAAAATGATGCGCCGCAAGCGATCGAAGGTTGTGATCAGCAAGAAAACAAGACTCCAGGCAATAAACACCTTCGAGTAGTCGATAGCGCGGGTGACGGCGCCACCTTTCCAGACCGGCGAAAGAAATCCGCTCACGTACAGAATGCCGGTCAACCACAAGAGCAGTTTGGCCTCTTTGGGAAAATCCTTGTAGGTGCGTTTGGTCCGGCCCGAACTATTGAAAAGAGCCCACATCGCCAGAATGGCGGCGATCTTGGCCAGGGGGAAATACTTGAGCCCTGGGACCCAGTCCTCCGGGCGGGCGCAGTAAACCAGGAAGAACGCGCTCAGCCAGAAAAACGCGCTCTTCGTAGGGTCCACGACCTGGGCAATTCTCCGCCTGCCCGGAATGTCCGCCGGTGCTGCCGCCATGTTATCGCCGATGCCCACGAGGCCCTCTTTTCTCCACTCCGTCTGCGACGAAACCGCGCCTACCACAGAGTTCTTCCATTCGACCGCCACCGGGTCTAACGGACCCAGATCGCTTTATTCCCTCTCACAAAGTTGACAAAGGCCACCACGGCGGCGGAATTCAGCACGACAAAGGTGCGCGCCGCATCGGCCACCCGCGACAGCGGGCCGATCTTGAATCCCGCAATGGCCGCCAGGCTCAGGCCGTAGAATGCCATCTGCGCCACCAGCGCAGCGCGGTAGAAAGGCTGCGACAAGAATAGAGACGCCAGCAACACCGCCAGCAAGGCAAACGGCACAGCCAGTCGAAGCAGCTTGTGGCTGACAAATTCAAATCGGATCGGGTTCTTCGAAGTCAGAAGCCATGGCGCAAGCTGTAGGAGCTGATAGTTGCCGCTGAGGGTCCGCACTTTGCGAGAGAACTCGCGGCCTTGACCCAAGTCTGCCGAGTCCCATCCGCGGGCCCGCGAGTCAAAAACCACCCGCGATCCTTTGCCGGCCACCTGCATGGGTAACAGCACATCATCGAGGATGGCTCCCTCGGGTAAGGGCTCGAGAAGAGCCCGGCGCGCGCAGTAAATCGCTCCCGTCGCACCGGCCACCGACCCGCAGGCCGACTCCAATTCGCGAATCTTCTTCTCGATGCGCCAGTACAAGCCCATTCCCTTCCCGGTTTCTCCGATCATGGGGTCGCCGAGCATCAGTTCGCCGCTCACACAACCAACCTCGGCATCCGCGAAGTTCTCAATCAAGCGCCGCAACGCGCCCGACTCGATCTTCTGGCGCGCATCGGTGAACAGCACGATTTCGCCACTAGCCAGCTTCATGGCATCGTTCAAACCAGCAGCCTTGCCCATCGGCGGAGTCTTCAGCACAATCCGCACGCGGGGGTTGGTTGTGCAGTCCTGCAAGATCGCCGCCGTGCCATCCGTCGAACCGTCGGAGATGACCACGATCTCCAGTTTCTCCGCCGGGTAATCGAGCGCCAGCAGGTTCGCGAGCTTCCCGGAGATCACGGCCTCTTCATTTCTTACGACCATGACCGCCGATACGTCGGGCTCCACCACTCCCCGCCGAACCGGCCGGGGCGACCACCGGCTGCGGAACCATAACCAGAGCGGATATCCCAGATAGGCATAGCAGATCATTGCAGCCGCAATCCAGAAAATCCATTTCATTGCGCACCCCGGCGCAACAACACCGTCTTGATGGTCTGAAACAAGATCAGAAGATCCAGCCCAATCGAAGCGTTCTTGATGTAGAACAGGTCGTACTGAAGTTTTTCGCGCGCATCAGCGACGGTGCTGCCGTACTTGTACTTGACCTGCGCCCATCCGGTGAGGCCGGGCCGCACCATGTGACGCACGCCGTAAAAGGGAATCTCCTCGGAGAGCCACTCGACGAATTCCGGGCGCTCGGGACGCGGGCCGACGAATGCCATATCGCCTTTGAGCACGCACCACAACTGGGGAATCTCGTCGAGGCGCGAGGCGCGCAGAAACTTGCCGACGCGGGTAACGCGGGGATCCTTATCGCCCGCCCACTGCGGACCGTTGGCGGCTTCGGCGTCCTGGCGCATGGTGCGGAACTTCACGACGTTGAAAACGCGTCCGCCTTTGCCGACTCGCGCCTGGGTATAGAACACGGGCCCCTTGGAATCGAGCCGGATAGCGAGGATGATCAGCGGAATCAACGGCAGAGTGAGGATGAGACCAATCAGCGAGATGACGATGGAGACCGCGCGGCGAACCAGGATGAAGGTGGCGCTGCGGCGAAATCCCTGGCCAAACACCAGCCAGCTGGGATACAGATTCTCGACCTCGATCTTGCCCGACATTTTTTCCAGCCAGGTGGTGGCTTCCTCGATCTTGACTCCCCGCATGCGTAGTTGCAGCAGCTCCTGCATGGGGATGGTGCCGCGGCGATCGGGCATGGCCACGATGACACGATGGACCTTTTGCTTGTGGACGACTTCCATCAGGTGCGCCGCCACGGACTCGCGGGTTATCGCGCCTTCCATCTTGCCCGTCCAACTGGCGATCTCGACGCCGATTTCAGGACTCTGGCGCAGGCCCTGCACCAAGCGCTGCGCGCGCTCTCCAGTACCCAGGACGTAGACGCGCTCGACCAGAATTGGCAACTGGACCAGCCAGTTGAAGCCGAGCCGCCATCCGAACAGAGCGACAGTGAGGATGATTAGGCCGACCGCCGACGAGCCGCTGCCCAACAAGTAATCCGGCCGTACGTAGGCGACGCCCGCCAGGATGAAGGCCAGCACGCCGGGAACCATGAGCAAGCGGAAATAAAGCTCCCCTTTGGTATTGAGGCGCGCCGTGTCGTAAAGGTCGAGCCAGTGCGAACACAGCAATACCAGCACCGTGACCCCGAGGATTTTGAGGTAGCCACCTTCGTGGTTGAGCACCAGGTAACTGTCTTCGCGAAGTACGAACACGGCCCCGAGCAGGAACGAGGTCCAGACGATCAGGGCCTCTCCGAGCAGCAGGACCAGCGTGCGAACTGGGTAATAAACATTGAAGAGCCGGATCAACTTGGCCTCGGTTTATCTCAGGCGTGGCTGCTCACGGCCCCGCCATAGTAGTACTTTGACTTTGCAAGCTTTCCGGACGGGGCTCCGTTAAGCACAACTCCGAGCAACAGCTTGTCCGGGAATTCTTCGCGGGCACGCCGAGCCAAATCGGAAGGCGTCGCATTGGAGCGCACGACCATGAGAATACCGTCGCAGGAACTGGCGACCAGTGTGGCATCCGATACCGGGATGACGGGCGATGAGTCGAGAATGACCCAGTCAAACAAGGGCTCGATGCGCTGCAGAAACAGCTTCAGACGGCCGTTGGCGAGCAGTTCGGGGGCGCTCGGAACGCTCCGGCCCGCGGGCAGGAAGAACAGGTTTTCCATGGAACTGCGTTGCAGGGCGGCGAACTCGTCGCATTCGCCCAAGAGGTATTCGGCCAATCCGGGCGACTGGGCCGCTCCGAGGTGGCGATGCATGCCCGGGTTGCGCAGGTCGGCGTCGATCAAGAGGGCGCGGCGCCCGTGTTGCCGCACCATTACCTGGGCCAGATTGGCAGCCACGAAAGACTTCCCTTCCTTGGGAAGCGCGCTGGTTACAAGCAGACGTTTCAGCGGCATCTTCTCGCGGATCTGGTAGAGGCGGGAGCGCAGGGTGCGGAACTCTTCCGCGCCGGCGCGACTGTCGTCTTCCTGGAAGAAGAGCATGGTGCGCGGATCCGGACTCCACTCGGCCTGGGGGCAGCGGGCGACGAGCGCTTCGTAGTTCAACCCGGTGGCCATGTTGGTCATCATGGTGGCCCCCGAGGGCGGCAGCGAAGGCATGCTTTCGCGTGGCCCTTCGTTTTGTAATTGGGGTTGATCGAAAGCGGGATCGACGTGCGTCCCCGTGGAGGTTGCTCTTTCCTGCTCGGCGCGTTTCAAAGCGTCGTGGATGCGGCTCATAGTTTCCTTTCCTTGGGGAGATCCTGTTGTTCGGATTGGCGCAGCCGGTCGGCCAGCGTCGCCAAGGTGCGCAAGGCTTCGACCAGATCGAACTTTTCAGATGACGGAGGAACCGGTGCAATCATGGCTGCGGCGGCGTTTCCATCAGTCAGATCGAAATCGCGGGCCACCGAATCGACGACTTCGACAGCGACGGTCTTCTTCTGATCGACGAAGGCGCTGACCAGGCAGTGCTCACAGAGCAGATTGATGACGCGCGGAATGCCCAGCGCGTAACGGAAAATGGCCACGGTGGCATCGGTATCAAAAATCGGCTCGCCGTTCGACCCCGCGATGCGGAGGCGCTGGGTGATATAGGACTTGGTTTCCTCAAGATTGAAAGGATGGGTCTTGGCGCGCAGCGTCAAGCGCTGACGCAACTGGCGTAACTGCGGCTGCTTCAATCGCTGTTCAAGTTCCGGCTGTCCCACCAGAACGATCTGCATAAGCTTTTCGGTGAAGGTCTCGAGATTGGTGAGCATGCGGACCTCTTCGAGCACTTCGTCGGAAAGGTTTTGGGCCTCATCGACGACCAGCACCGCCGTCTCACCGGCGCGATAGCGATCGAGCAGCCAGTTGTAGAGGCGCTGCAGGACCTGGCTCTTCGACTGGGCGTCGCAGGGAATGCCGAAATCGGCCATCATGAAATCGAGGAACTGCGGCACGTCCATGCGCGAGTTGAAGATGAAGGCGGTCGGCACCTGCTGCATGCGCAACCATTCCATCAATTTATTGATCAACGTCGTTTTGCCGGTGCCGACCTCGCCGGTCAGCAACACGAAACCTTTGCGGCTCTGTATGCCGTAGGTAAGGCAGGCCAGCGCCTCTTCGGTGTGCCGCGTGAGAAACAGGTAACGCGGGTCCGGATTGACGTTGAACGGGTTGGCCCGAAGTCCAAAAAATTCTTTGTACATAGGCTTGCGCTAGATCTCGACCTTCTCGTCTTCTCTGGGCGATGGGGGACTACCCCGGCCCCAGAAACGGCGGCGTCCGTTGCCCTTGACGACCGCTTCGTCCTCGTCCTCACCCAGCCAGGGTACGGAAATCAGCAGGGGCAGATCCATGATGGCGGCAGCATCTTTTTCGGTGCGGATGGACTTGTCACTAAACTCCAACCAGATGGCGATGAGGACGCCCAGCGCCAGACCGACACCCAGGCCGCCTGCGGCAAAAATCGGGCGGTTGGGGAAACTGGGAGAATCGGGCAGGCCAGCCGAGGCCAAAATGCTCATCTGCTCGCCCTCCTGCTGGTTTTCCATGTTGCTGCCCAATTCGGCGGAGCCTTTCTTGGCCAGCAGATCTTTGTAGAAGGCCTGGGCGTTGTCGTTATCGCGGGTGAGCAACTTGTACTGCTCCTCAACGTCCGGGCTCATGGCGCTGCGGCTCTGGTAGGTGTTAATCGCGCTTTGCAGCTTCTTCTGGTCGAGGGTGGCCTGCTCGATCACGCTCTGGTACTGGTGAATCTGCATACGGAGTTGGCGAATTTCAGGCGGTTCGGAGGCGCTGGCCTTCTCGCTGCTGTCGGTGGCGCTTGCGGATGCGGCCGCGGCGTTGACCTCTTTCAGCTTCTTCTCGACCTCGGCGATGTCAGCCTTGGTTTTGATCACGTCCGGGTGATCGTCGGTATAGCGCGCCTGCAGTTGCAGCAATTGCGCCTGCAGTTGGGTCAATTCCTGTTCCAGGGTCTGCGGATTGGTACTGGACAGCGAACTCTTCCAGGCGGCCGTCTGCTGCGCCAGCATGCTTTCGGTGTAGGCCTTATCCTGCTGGGCGCGGCTCAGGGTCTGGGTGGTGGCATCTAATTGCGAGTTCAGCGACATCAGCATGCGCATGTTGTTTTCGGAGTCACCGGGCAGCACACCCATGTGTTGCCTTTTGAAGGCAGCGAGCTTGGCGTCCTGCTCGTCGACGACGCGTTTGGCCTCTTCGACCTGGCGGCTGAGAAACTTGGTGGTGTCGTCGGCGATCCCGGCGCGCTCGCGCAGGTTTTCATCCAAGATCAGCGAGGTCATGGCATTGCAGATTTTTTGCGCGCGGATTGCCTCGCTGTCGCTGTAGCTTACAGTAAAGCCGGGCACCGCTTCGTCGGTAACAGAGGACTTCTTTTTGGCGCCTGAAATTCCCGCTCCGCCAGCGGCAGCGCTCATCGTGGTGATCACCGGTTCGACCGTCATATGCTGCTGGATCTCGGAGATGAGCTTGCCCTCTTCAGCGGGCTTGAATAAATTTGGGTCGGTCACCTCGAGGTTCTGAATCACGGGGCGCAGGCGGCTGGGGCTCACCACCTCCTGGCTCAGCGTCTGGACGCGCTGGGTAAAATCGGAAGTGATGACAGGGAGGACGTAGTTCGCGGGCACCTTCTGGCCTTGCACCAGAACCGTCGACTGGGACGTATATTTCGGCGGGAAGAAAGGTGCATAAGAGACCAGGAAGCCCGCCAGCGGGGCCATCAGGGTAGGGATCAGAATCACTCTAAGGCGCCGCAGCAGCATTGCCAGATAATCGTCCATCGTCAGTTCGCGATCACTCATACTGTTCACCAATCCGGCCGCCCTAGGCGGCCAAGTAGTTATTCGATACGAGTCGGCCTGGGGTGCCATTCCACCCCAATGGCGCCGACTTGCCGCTCAGAAATCCTGCCGGTGGAACCACCCACGGTAACCGGACTACTGAAGCCGACCTCGCTGAAGCGATACGAGGCAAAAAAGTCGTAAGTACGTCCCATGTGTTTGCGGAGAATGGCCCCGGCGGAACCTTCGTCATAGCTGGCCGCATTCACGCCCAAGCCCAGCAGCGTGCTCTGGAGTTTCGTGTTATGGGAGTAGTCCAGAGCGCCATAGAACACCCAAGTGCGTCCCAGCGGGCGTATATACCCGAGTCGCGCAGCCTGGGTGTTGGCGCCGGCGTAGAATCCCGATCCTGCCGAAGTGAATTTTTCATAGGACGCAACCATCGACGCACGGCCCATCTTGTACTGCAGCTGAACCCGCGCGCTATACGACCAATGCGTGACGTTGCCACCCTGTTCCAGGTCGATATACTCCGGACCGGCTCCGGCAACCAGGCGCAACCTGCCGCTGATGGTATGGCTCCAGCGCAGATTGAAGATGTGGAGATAGATCTCGCCGCCGGTAACTTGCGGAAATTGAAACAGCTGAAAAGCGTAGATGGCGCCGATCTGGTCGTGACGGAAGAGCAAACGGCTGTACCCACCCTCAATTGTGACCTCGTCGCTGTCGACCAGAGTATTTGTGGGGTCGTAGAAATGAGCGTCGCTAAATCCGCCCAACACGGTGATCGCGGAGACCGGACTGATGGCCTGCACAGCGTCGAGAATCGCCGTGTTTTGAATCCGGGGAATGTTTCCGACCGAACCTAACTCACCGATGGGGTTGATCATGCCAGGCAAACCGCCACCCATTATTCCGCTGCCCATGCCGCTGTTGGCAAGACCAAACCCTGGGGTGCCACCATAGCCCATCTGGAAGGAACCGTCGGGCAGGTAACTGAAGGCGTCGCGCAGCGTCACCTGGCCAGTTCGCCAGCGCGTCTTGGCCTCCAGGCCGGCGGCTTGCAATTGCTTCACGTTATAAGGGCTGCTGTAGAACGCTCCGCCGCCGAGGTACTCGAGAAAGAGATCGCTCTTGGGCCAGAATTGCTGGAGGTCGAAAGCTCCGAGAACGTGGCTGACAGATTCCAAGCCGCCGCTACCGAAATTGTTGCTCCCGTTCGTGTCCGCCGATTCGCTCACCAGCAAAGCTGGCGAGATGAAGCTGCGGGTGGCGGTATGCAGGTTGAGCCCCGGTTCGTCCAGTCCAGATACCGGCGGGTTCTCCGGGTCCAGCACCGGCGCGTTCTGGCCGAAGGCCGGGGCCGGCGTCGTGTCTGGCTGGGATTGGGAACTAGTCTGGGCAGACGCGCCGATGCTCATGGCGCAAACCAGCAGCGCCCACCGGATTGTTCGCATTCTTAACATGCTTTTCACCCGTAGATCCCTTATGGGACCGGATTTCCTTTACGGGACAACAATTGTATCCCCCGGCTGCAATAGATAGTTCTGTTCGATCTGCTCACCTTTGACCAGCTTGCTATAGTTCACCGGCAGTTTCTGCTGTTTGCCGTTCTCGGTGCGCAGCACGTAAATCCGTTTAGTGTTGGCAAACTGGCTTATTCCGGCACTGGACAGTGCTTGCAGAACGGTCATGTTGGGTAACATCGGCGTGGCCCCGGGATGCGCCACCTCGCCGACCAAATAAATCCGCTTGCTGTTGATCTGAGTCACCACTATGGTGACACGCGGGTCGGCGATGTATTTCCTCAGCTTCTCCTTTATCGAGTCGGCCAACTGCTTGGGCGTCATGCCTGAGGCCAGCACATCGTCGAGCAAGGGAAGAGAGATTTTGCCATCCGGGCGCACCGGCACAGTCGCGGTAAGGTCGGCTTCTTTCCACACGGCTACGTGGAGCACGTCATCGGGCCCGATGACATACTCAGGGCCGGCCTGGCTGTTGGAGGCCGCATTCGTTGTCTTGTCGGAAGCGGTCGTGTCGGAAGCGGGACTGGCAACGGGCTGGACGGGCGCATCCTGCGCCAATGCGATACTGCTGATCAAGAGTAGTGCCGCAACCGCCACCTTCCATGCTGATTTCATATCGATTCCTCTGAAACTTTGAGACTCTGCAACCCTGAAACTTTGCAACCTCGAAACTTTGCCATCACGCTCCATATTCTTCGCACCCGATCTGCTTCAGCTTGTAGAGAAGCGCTTTGTAGCTGATCTGCAACTCCTGCGCGGCCCGGCGCCGGTTCCACCGGGTTCGAGCCAAAACCTGAAGGATGATTTCCCTCTCGGCTTCGCGGGAGGCGGCGCGCGCCGCATCTTTGAGAGAAATTTTCTCGCCGCTGCCGCCGCGATCGACGCGCCGCAAAAGAGAGCGCAATCCTCCCATGGCCAGCGTCTCATCGCCGAGCGCGACAATGGCTCGAGCCGCGTCTTTCAGTTCGCGAATGTTTCCCGGCCAGTTGTATTGCAGGAAAAAGCTTTGCGTCTCGGAACTGAGCGTCGGTACGGCCCGGCAAAAATCGCGGGCAGCGGCCGAGAGAAACCAATCCCGCAGGACGGGAATGTCCTCTTTCCGCTGGCGTAATGGAGGCAGCCGCAAACAAACTCCGCTGATTCCATAATAAAGGTCTTCGCGGAACTTGCCGGCCTTGACCTCGGGCTCCAACTCGCAAGAGGTTCCGCAGATGAAGCGAGGCACGCGGCGCTGCGCATCGCCGTTGCCACTCCAACCGATCTGGCGAACCAGTTCCTTCTGGGCCGCTGCCGTAAGGTCTCCCACTTCCTGAAGATAGACGGTTCCACCTTGACCGTTGCCAGCCGCCAGAATCTCTTCATTGGCTTCACGACCCTGGAAAACCTGAAACGGCTCCGCAGCGCGGCTGGAGAGAGCATGAATGCGCGCCGCCGCTGCCGCCTTGCCCGAACCATGCTCGGCCACCACCAGCACGGGAACGTCATTCTGCGACAGTTCGCGGATCACGGCTTCCACCGTGCGCATGCCGGCGCTGACGCTTTCCAGCCAGACCCGAGCGCCGCCGTTCTGCGGTGCTCCGCCAGTTGCCAGGATTTCGGTTCGGTCGAGACCCATACGATTCCACTTCAACTCTTTCGCAGCCCAAAACGGCGGGGAGACGTTTTGGACAAAGGCGCACACAGTCTAGAGCACACTCGCTGCCAATCCAGCCAAAGTGTTTGCGCGTCACTAGAACAATATATGACTATGTTTCAACGACTTGCGCTTGAGACCCTGTTTGGCAGCATGGCCATACGTTACCACATTGCGGATAAATGGGAAAATTATTGCCCACATCTTAAGGTAACCTCTGGGGCATTACTTCCCACCTGCCTTGGGGATAAGGAAATGCGTGCCTTCGATGACAAATCTCTACCAGCAAATTCCTTCATAGGTCTGGGCGCCCTCTGGACGCCGTGTCTTATCCAGGTGGATGAGATCAATCACGATCTGTTCGGGCCGAAGGTATTTCGCAAGCTGATCTTTGTTCGCCGATTTGTTGCCGAGGATCACGACTTCGGCTGTGCGCAGTACGCTTTCGAGGTCGGCAGAGAGCACGGATCCGATATGCGGGATGACTTCTTCGATGTACTGGCGATTGGAACCGGCTAGGCGGCCGAGAGAGAACGTCCTCGTCCCAAACCTTGACTTCCAGGCCCTCCCCCAGCAATCGCTTGATCAACTGCACCTGCGGGCTCTCGCGCAGATCGTCGGTGCCGGCTTTGAAGCTCAGGCCGAGCTGCGCGATTTTCTTCTTGCCCGTGCTCATCACCATTTCCACGGCGCGATCGACGTGCGCGGCGTTGCTCGGCATGAGCGATTCGAGCAACGGAAGCTTGAGATCGAGTTCCTTGGCCTTGTAGGTGATGGCTCGCAGATCTTTCGGAAGACAGGACCCGCCAAAGGCGAAGCCCGGGGAAAGATAAGCGGAAGAAATGTTCAGTTTCGTGTCGGACGCGAAAATTCTAGTGACCGCGTGCGCGTCGACGCCGAGGTGCTTGCACATGGTTCCCATTTCGTTGGCGAAGCCGACCTTCAACGCGTGATAACAGTTGGAAAAATACTTGACCATTTCGGCAACAGGAATAGTCGTCTCGTAGAGAGTGCCGGGAGTGTCCTTGTAAAGTTCGCGCAGCGGCGCGAGGTGCTGGGTGTCGCTGGCTCCGAGAATGGTATATGGCGGGTTCAGGAAGTCGGCAACCGCGCTGCCTTCGCGCATGAACTCGGGGTTATAGCAAACCGTGAAATCCCGGCCGCACTTCTTGCCGCTTTCCTTTTCGAGGATGGGAAGCACCACGGTTTCGGTCGTTCCCGCCAGCACCGTGCTGCGCAGAACAAAAACGTGCGGCGATTTTTTCTGCCGGACGGCGGCGCCGATTTCCCTGGCAACGTGCTCGATGTGGCTAAGGTCGAGCTTGCCATTTTTCAAGCTGGGCGTTCCGACGCAGACGAACGAGACTTCGGAATTCAGCACGGCTGCCATGGCGTCGGTGGTCGCGCGCAGCAGGCCGGCCTTGTGCGCTTCGGCGACCATCTCGCTCATGCGCGCTTCGATGATCGGGGTGCGGCCCGAGTCCATCATCTCAACTTTGGCGCGGCTCACGTCGACGCCAATGACTTTGTGGCCCATGGAGGCGAAGCAGGCGGCCGAGACGGAGCCGACGTATCCCAACCCAAAAATGCTAACGGACAATCCCACGCAAATTCTCCTGGCAATCGAGTATCTGGGGGCTACTCGGTGGCACTATGAACTATACCAACCCCCTGTTGAGTGGCAGCAAGCCGTTCTCCATCGGGGCTGTGGGCAGCCTCAACCGCTGACAACAACGTGCCTATTTTCAATATGTTACAGAATACCCTGAAAACTCGGTGAAGTCCAGGTCGGCGGTGGGGTAAAAAGTGGACAACTATTTCCATCGCATGGGACATCTGCCGGGCCAAATTCCTGCAACCTCAATCGTACCGCCTGCGAGCGAGCGCACCGGTTGGCGCAGGGTACCAACGGTAACCGTTGCGTCGAGAGCGGCGTTTTGAGCATGTAAGATAAGGAAATCTGATGGCTTCTGGATGGCAGAGCAAGCTGGCGCGCATTTCCCGTATGGACTGGGAAGAGTTGCGGGTGCGCGTGGGGCAGCAATTCCACAAGCAGAGCGACCTGCTCATGCACCGGATGGGCGTGCGCGCTGGGGCGATTCGGCTGAACGCGGATTCGGCGGCGCGGCCGGGGCAATTCTTCTTTTCTGCGAGCGAGTTTTCTGGCAGTGAGATTTCAGAGCGCGCGGAGTTGTTGCGCAAACATCTTCCCGGCGAAGCGGCCGAGATTCTGCGCGAGGCCGATGAAATCTGCGCCCATCGTTTTCGCCTGCTGGGCTACGAAAATCTTGCCTTCACTCTTAGCTCTGGCAGCGACATCGACTGGCATCTTGATCCGGTGCACGGCAAGCGCGCGCCGCTCGACCCCTGGTTCAAGATTCCGTTTCTTGATTTCGCGGTGGTGGGCGATCACAAGGTCACATGGGAATTGAACCGGCACCAGCACCTGGTGACGCTGGCCAAAGCCCAACTGCTGAGCGGGAACGATAATGACAAGTACGTTCGCGAGCTGATCTCGCAATGGCGCAGTTGGATCAAGGCCAATCCGTATCCGCTGGGGATCAACTGGGCAAGCACGCTGGAGGTTGCCTTCCGCACTTTGTCGTGGATCTGGGTGGACCAGTTGCTGGCGGGAGCGCCGGCGCGCGCAGATTTTCGTTCGGAGCTAGCGCCGGCCCTCGCCTTTCACGGTCGTTACATTGAGCGCTATCTATCTACTTATTTTTCTCCAAATACGCACCTGTTGGGAGAAGCGGTGGCGCTGTTCTTTCTGGGCACTTTGTATCCGCAAATGCCGGGGGCCGCGCGCTGGAAGGAATCCGGCTGGCAGATTGTGCTGCGCGAGGCAGGGCGGCAGGTGCGTCCGGATGGCGTTTACTTCGAGCAGTCGTTGTACTACCACGTTTATGCGCTCGACTTCCTTCTATATGCGCGGTTGCTCGCGGCTCGGAATGGAATGGAAATTCCACCGGCGTATGACGCAGTGCTGGGACGAATGCTGGATGTTGTCGCGGCGCTCGCGCAGGCCGGACCGGCGGAAGGCTTCGGCGACGATGATGGCGGGCGCATGTGGAATCCGCGGCGCAGCCGGACGGAGCAGATGACGGACCCGCTGACGCTGGGTGCGGTGATGTACTGCAAGGAGTTTTCCGCCGCACGGCTGACGGAGGAATCGATCTGGCTGTTTGGAAATCAAGCGGTCGAGAAACTCTCAAGCCCGCAAGCGAGCCCGGCGGTGCGTTCGCTCGCCTTTCCCGACGGCGGCCTTTACGTGCTCGCGGATTCGCAGCCGTATGCGCAGGCGATGGTTGTGGACGCCGGTCCGCAGGGCGTGGGCCGCGCGGGCCACGGACATGCCGACGCACTCAGCCTGCGGCTCGCCATGAATGGACGGCGCTGGCTGGTGGACTCTGGCACCGGAGTGTACATTTCGAAAGATCCGGCGGACCGGAACACGTTTCGCGGCACGGCTGCGCACAACACAATACGCGTGGATGGAGTCGACCAGGCGGTTGCAAATGAACCTTTCTCATGGACTCACATTCCGGCAACACACGCGGAGAACTGGATCATAGGGAAAAGCTTTACTTACTTCGTGGGCAGCCACAATGGATATGCGCGGCTGGCGGATCCGGTTGTGCATCGGCGGCATGTGCTGAAGATCGCGGGCGGTGTGTGGCTCGTACGCGACGTTGCGCTCGGCCAAACGGAACATGAATTGGAAATACGGTGGCATTTCGCGCCCGATCTCGAAGTTCGAAGCGTCGGGACGGGACGGGTGGAGATATCGAGAGCCGCCGCGGCGTCTGGCGAATCCGGGCTGAGCCTGATCGTGCCGCAAGAAACGGCCTGGCATACGGGAACGGAAGTTACTACAACCCTGCTGTCGCCCGCTTACGGTGCGTTCCAGCCCGCGCCGTTGGTGCGATGCCATGCACGCGTGTTGCTGCCGGCAGAGACGGCGACTGTGCTGGTTCCACGTTGCGGCGCAATCCGGCAGGGCGGCGAGCCACGCTTGGCGAGCATGGCGCAGGCGGCGGTGCAGGTGTACGAACTCGACTATCATGACGAAAGCCAGGGATTCTTTTTCGCGCTCGGCGAAGAGGCGTGGAGTTTCGGTCCGTGGTCCTCGGACGCGCCAGTGATGTATTGCCGCATCGAAAAAGAAGAACTCACGCACCTGGTCGTGATCGGCGGGACGAGAGTTGCTTGGCAAGGACAGCCTCTGCTGAAGGCGGCGGGGCCAGCCGCATTTTTCGAGTGGCGCAAACGGGATGCCTTGACGAATGCAGCGCCGGGCGAGTTTTCGGTTACGTCCTTTTTCGAAGAACTGACGGGCGAAGAGCTGACGGGCAGCTCGCGTTCTCCATCGCCGCCATTCGCGGAGAAACATTGAATGTGCGGGATCGCTGGGATTCTTGAATTCGGACGGGACGCGCGGGCGAGCGCCGAAGCACTGCGCGAAATGTGCCGCGTAATCACGCATCGCGGGCCAGACGACGAAGGTTTTTATACGGATGGCGCGGTGGGCATCGGCATGCGGCGGCTCAGCATTGTCGATGTGGCGGGCGGGCATCAGCCGATTTCGAACGAAGATGGCACGCTGTGGATCGTGTTCAATGGCGAAATTTACAACCATCTCGCCTTGCGCGAACAGCTCATTGCGCGCGGCCACCCCTACGTCACCCACAGTGATACCGAGACGATTGTTCACCTCTACGAAGAGTACGGCGCAGATTGCGTGCAGCATCTCCGCGGCATGTTCGCCTTTGCCATCTGGAATCGCAATACGAAAACGCTCTTCATCGCGCGCGACCGGCTGGGCATCAAGCCGCTGTATTACAGATTGACGCCGGAGCGGCTGCTGTTCGGATCGGAAATCAAAGCGGTGCTGGCGCATGGCGGAATTCGTCCAGAATTCAACCGGGCGTCGCTGCCGGAGTATCTGGCGTTTGGATATTTATCGGGCGAGGAAAGTTTCTACGCGGGAATCCGCAAACTGCTGCCCGGGCACAAGATGACGATTGGTCCGGACGGCAAAGCAGACATCCGTCAGTACTGGGATCTGGACACATCGAAGCCGCATGAATCGCGAGATAAGAGTTACTACGTTCAAAGCTATCGCGAGTTACTCGAAGGCGCAGTCAACAGCCACTTGATGAGCGACGTGCCCTTGGGCGTGTTCCTGAGCGGCGGCGTGGATTCGAGCGCGGTGGCTGCGCTGATGACGAAAATACGGCGCGAACCGGTCGAAACTTTTTCCGTCGGCTACCCCGAGCAGACATACAGCGAACTGCCCTTTGCGCGCGCGGTCTCGGATCACATCCATTCGCGGCATCATGAGGTGTTGGTCAGCGAGAGGGATTTTTTTGCGGCGCTCCCGCATTTGATCTGGCATGAGGACGAGCCGATCGTGTGGCCATCGAGCGTCTCGCTTTATTTTGTCGCCCGCCTCGCGCGGGAGAGAGTTACAGTGGTGCTCACCGGAGAGGGCGCGGATGAAACCCTGGCGGGCTACACCCGCTATGCCTTCACTTTGAAAAATGCGGCCGTGGATCGCGCGTATCGCAGCCTGGTTCCGAGCTTTCTGCGGCGCGGATTGCGCAACACCGTCGCAACCTCTTCCCTGCTGGGAGCAACCCTGCGCCGGAAACTGGAACACACTTTTCTCGCCAGGGATGGAAATTCCTGGGCCTCTTTCTACTTCGATAATTTCTTTTCCGCCTTCGGTGCAGCGGAGCAGAGTGGATTGCTGACCAGCGAGTTCGCGCGGGAAGCCGCGCCCAGCACGGCGTACAAGAATGTCCTCGATTACTGGGACCACTCGCCGGGCGAAATGCTGCAACGGCTGCTCTACACCGACATCAAGACTTACCTGGTGGAACTGCTCATGAAGCAGGACAACATGAGCATGGCCGCATCGATCGAAAGCCGGGTGCCGTTTCTCGATCATGTGCTGGTTGAATTCGCGACCCGAATTCCGCGCGAAGTGCAGATCCAGGGATTGGCCGGCAAACGCATTCTGAAAAAGGCGGTGGAAGATCTGTTGCCGCACTCGATTCTGTACCGCAAGAAGCTGGGATTTCCGACGCCGTGGAGCGGGTGGCTGGCCGGGCCGCGCCTCGAAACGATTCGCGAGATGCTGATCGAGCCGCGCAGCCTGAATCGCGGATACTTCCGTCGCGAAGCGGTCGAGAGGCTGTTCGACGAACATCGCGCGAAGCATCGCGACAACTACGATCGCATCTGGCGGCTGCTCAATCTTGAATTGTGGCATCGCGTTTGTCTCGAAGGCGAATCGCACGACGAAGTTGGCGAGCCTGCGATGAAGATGGTGTCGACGCGGTAACGGGTTCCGACGCTAAACACGTGCCATCCGCGCTTCAAGTGAAATGTTCTGCACTTCGATAAGTTACACACGCTCGGCAAGAACATCAGTTGCAAAGCAGGCGCGAGGGCACTAAAGTACGTTGCAAGATGGAAGCTTCGCTGCTGGCGTGACTGGCGTGGCCAGCAGCCGGGAATCACAGAAGTCAGTTGGAAAGGATAGAAGATTGAAGATCTCGCAAAAAGGGCTTTACGCGCTGGAAGCGATAGTGACCCTTGGCCGCCGATACGGAAACGAAACCGTCAAGATTCGGGACATCGCCATTGATAGCGACCTGCCGGAGAAGTTTCTTGAGTTGATTCTGCTGGAACTCAAGAACGCGCGCATCGTGGAAAGCGTTCGCGGTGCGAAGGGAGGTTACCGGCTGCGGCGCGCCCCAGCGGAGATCAAACTCAGCGAGATCATTCGCCTGGTGGACGGCCCACTCGCACCCTTTGGGGATGCGGATCAACTCCGAAGCTTGATCGTTACCGATCCCGACCATCGCGCGCTCTATGGTGTGTTTTTGGAGGTGCGAGATGCCGCGGCCAAGATACTGGACCGCACCACCGTCGCTGACATCGTCGGCGGTTCTTCCAAATTCCAAAAACGACCGAGCGCAAAGAAGAAGCTGAAGGCGAAGAAAGGTCCTGTCCTGTCGATCGTTCACAAGGCCGCGGACGCAAAGAGTAAGTAGCAATTCCGAAATCGCGCCAGCAGAACAGGCCCTTCGCTCCCCTCAGGCTGACAATGCATTCTTGATCGCATGGATTTCCCCCGCTCTGATGCAGCACAACCCCGCCGCCGACCGAGGATTCATGTTAGCCTTTCCACGCTAGCATTCCCTCAAAGCGGAGCGTCATGAACGATTCTCGGCCTTCTTCTCTCGATCTTCAGACAATGGCGCGGCAGGTCATGCTGGCCGAGGGTTTCGAGCCGGATTTTCCTCCCGCGACCCGGCAACAACTGGCGGAGATCGGCGCGCATCCGCCGCAATTGGCGCCTTCAGATAAGGTTCGGGATTTACGCGGCCTGCTTTGGTCGTCCATCGACAACGATACTTCGCGGGACCTCGACCAGATCGAAGTCGCCGAGCGCCTGCCCAATGGCAACGTCAAGGTGATGGTGGGCATCGCCGATGTGGATGCGTTTGTCCCGAAGGATTCTCCCGCCAAGGATTCTCCCATCGACCGGTACGCGGCCAAAGAGACGACGACGGTCTATACGGGCATTTGCAATTTTGCAATGTTGCCGGAAGAGCTCTCGACCGGCGCGTCGTCTCTGCTCGAAAACGTCGACAGGCCGGGCGTGGTGATTGAATTCGTGATCTCTGCCAGCGGCTCGCCGGATTCAAGCAACGTGTATCAAGCGATCGTTCGTAACAAGGCGCAACTTACCTACGGAGCGGTCGGAGCGTGGCTGGAAGGCACGGCTGCGGCTCCGCCCAAAGTGGCCACGTCTTCGGAATTGCAGGCGCAACTCAAGCTGCAGGACGAAGTTGCCCAGGCGCTCAAGAAGCTGCGCTTCGAGCATGGCGCGCTGAACATTGACACCTCCGAAGTTCATCCCCTGGTGCTTAATGACAAGGTGGTCGATGTCGTGAAGCAAGAGAGGAATCGGGCCACCGAGTTGATCGAAGACTTCATGATCGCCGCCAACGGCGTGGTGGCGCGTCTGCTCGGAAAAGTTTCTTCTTTGCGCCGCATCGTGAAAACTCCAGAGCATTGGGACGGCATCGTGCGGCTGGCGGCTACGCACGGCGAAAAGCTGCCTGCACAGGCCGATTCCAAGGCGCTCAACGATTTTCTCTTGAAGCGCAAAGCCGCCGATCCCGATCACTTCGCCGACTTGTCGCTGGCGGTCATCAAGCTGATCGGGCCGGGCGAATATGTCCTGGAGCGTCCGGGCGATCCCGAGCAGGGGCACTTCGGGCTTGCCGTGCAGGATTACACGCACTCGACCGCGCCCAACCGGCGTTTTGCTGATATCGTTACGCAAAGGCTGATCAAGGCCTTGCTCGACGGAAAACCCGGGCCCTATTCCGACGACGAACTCGCCGCCATCGCCGCGAACTGCACGCAAAAAGGAGACGCAGCGCGAAAAGTCGAGCGGGAGATGTCGAAGCGGTTGGCCGCCGTCGCGATGAGCCATCGCGTGGGTGAGACCTTCGATGCCATCGTCACCGGAGTCACTCCGCATGGGACGTTTGTGCGTGTCATGCAGCCGCACATCGAAGGATTGCTGGCTCAGGGATCGCAAGGGCTACACATCGGCGACAAGATTCGTGCGAAGCTTACGCGGACTGACGTGCAGCGCGGGTTTATTGATTTTGTTCGCGCTTAGGACATCCGCAATCTAATCGAAGCCACTGTTAACTCTAAAGGTATTAACCCGTGTTTACCACTACCCCCCTCCCCCCTGATCCCTGGAATCATGGGGTTAGGCTGTGGAAAACTTTCAAAGTCTTGAGCCTAAATGACTTATATGGAAAGTATTCCGGAATAAGGAGTTAGCTCGATTTTGACATCAAATCTACTGAAATTCGGATTCTTGGCGTCCTGCTGACGCCCGCTTATAGCCTCAAATTTAGTTATCAAAGAGTTAACAGCACTTGGGGCCTGACGGCTTCTGGGCCGTCTTGGTCGACGGGCATACTTCAGCACTGGCCCTTCAAGGAAATATTATTGCACCTGGCGGGTATGGAGTCTGTGATGGGGCGCACAGGCTGGCTGTGATGAAAGACGATTGCGGCCACGACGGGGTTGTGAGCGGAATTGCTGTTCTCAACAATTACCCGCGGACCTCATTCGCAAACCCCTCTTTCCCGGTTAACTTCCGGTTTAGCCGTCACTCGACCGCAATCCCTGGTGGAGGAATAGTTGCGAACCATCAAGTTCATCACTAGGGACACGATGATTCCTACAAATAGGATTGTCCGGCGCCAAACTCCAAGCGGCCGTTAGTTCTTGCAAGAAAAGAGTCCTAACCGTCCAATACATCATCTCTGGTTATAAGCTTTGCTTCTTGGAGGAGACCCATGGCAGCCAGTCCAAGCTTCACGCAACCGCTTCCCTCAAACCCTCGCCCCCTTAATCTCGATCAGGTGGAAGATCTCCTCAAGCTGCAAAAGGCCGCTCAGAAAATCAGCTCCATCCTTGACCTCGACCAGCTCGTTGATAAGGTCGTAAACGAGGTCGCCCGCTCCTTCGGATGTCTGGATTCCGACATCTACCTGCACAACCAAGAGCGCGGCGAACTGACGCTTGTGTGTGCCCATGGCTGCACCGGCTGTGATCTCCACGGCCCGGGCCACAGCCTGAAGATCGGGAAAGGCATGGTTGGATACGTCGCATCCACTGGGCAGATGCACTACGCGCCCGATGTGCGCCAGGACCCCCACTACATTGGTTGTGAAGAATCCACGCTCTCGGAGGTTGCGATTCCCCTCCATGTCGAAGGGCAACTAGTGGGAGTATTCACCGCTTCCCACAACGAACTGGATGCCTTCAACCCCTGCCAACTGCGGCTGCTCCAGGCCATGTGCAACGATGTGGCGGTGGCCGTCCACAACGCCCGCCGATTTCAACGGGAACTGCGGCAAAGGGAGCAAATGAGTGGTGAGGCGCGGGAGGCCCGCGCCATTCAGCAAGCGCTTTTCCCCAAGGCCTCTCCCTCTATTCCTGGCTTTACCGTATCCGGGCTTTCCATTCCCGTGGGCGCCGTGGGCGGCGACTGGTACGACTTCATTCCCATGGACAAAGGCCGTTGGGGACTGGTGCTGGCCGACGTTTCGGGCAAAGGAACCGCTGCAGCGCTGCTCATGTCCGCCACTCGTGGCATTTTGCGATCCCTGGTCGAGGCTGCCTGCACTCCGGGCGAAGTGCTGACGAAGGTGAATCGCCTTCTGGTCGAGGACTTTCCCGCCGGCCGTTTTGTGACCATGGTGTATGCCGTGCTTGATCCTGGCAAGCGGACTCTGACCTTCGCCAATGCGGGTCACCTGCGCCCGCTCCTGATGACCGGCATTTCAGCCCAGTTCCTCGATGTGGAGCGAGGAATTCCACTCGGACTGGGACCAGGCGATTTCTCGGAGGTAGAAGTGAAGCTTCCTCTGGGTTCTCGCTTGGTGTTTTACAGCGACGGCATTACTGAGGCGGAAAATCAAGCGGACGAAGAGTACGGTTTGGTGCGTCTCCAGGAACATTTTTTGCGAACAGACGCCTCCGCCGAGAGCCTGCTGAATGACGTACGCTCGTTTGCCGATGGTTCGGGTCTGCGCGATGACGCCAGCGTCATTCTTGTGAAGGGTTAACCGAGTCACAATGTCGAGACCCAGGCTCCAGCAGGACGCCAAGCCCCTTTTTCGCCCTGGCATTCCTGCGCGGAAAGTTTCGCGGGCGCTTACGTGATCCAAATCTGACCTCTAATTGCGTTGTTCGCGGATTGCGCGCCGCAGCACGCAGAATCGGGAAAGGTCGGGCCAATTCCCGGATCGTCGGCAAACAGGAAGCTATCGGAGCGCCGCCCGGGTTAGGCAATCTTCTCAAGTTGGTGAAACATCCCAGATTACACCAGTAACCTCAGTGGCTTGCCGGGGATATCAGCCGTTCTTCTTTTCCAGCTCAGCCCAGCGCTCGTAAAGGGCATCGAGCGCGTTTTGAGCCGCGTCCAGCGCGGCTTGCGCGGCTACCAGACGCGGGGCATCCGTCGCGTTCGCTGGATCCTCCAGTTCTGCGCGTTTCACTTTCACTAACTGCTCGGCTTCTTCTACTCGCTGCTCGATGGCCGAGTATTCCCGCGCTTCGAGATAGGAAAGTTTCTTCTTCACTGGAGCCGCTGACTGCCCACTCATTCGCACAGAACGCGAATGAGTGGGGCACCCGGCCGAATCTGCCTCTGTCTGCTGCGCTTGCCAGTGCTCCCATTGCGCGTAGTCGGCGAAGGTGTCGGCTGCGCCTTTTCCGTTCAGGCCCAGCACGATCGTGGAGACGCGGTCGAGCATGTAGCGGTCGTGCGTCACCAGCACTAACGATCCGGGGAAATCGATCAGGCTTTCTTCCAGAATTTCGAGCGTCGGAATGTCGAGGTCGTTGGTCGGTTCATCGAGCAGGAGAATGTCGGCGGGCTGGAGCATGAGCTGCGCGATCAGGACGCGGGCGCGTTCGCCTCCGGAAAGGCGCCCGACGGGTTGGCTGAGTTGCTCGCCGGTGAAGAGAAATCTTGTCGCCCATCCGGCGACGTGGATTACGCGGTCGCGATAGACGACGGAATCGCCGTCCGGCGCGAGCGCGCGGCGCAGAGTTACGTCGGGATCGAGGGTGCGGGTCTGATCGAAATACACGATGCGCAGCCAATCGGCGCGGCGAATCTCGCCTCCGGTCGGAGCCAGGTCTCCCTGCAACAAGCGGAGCAGGGTCGTCTTGCCGCTACCATTCGGGCCTACGAGGCCGACGCGCATTCCAGCCGTGAGGATGAAGTTGAGGCCGTCGAACAACTCGCGGGTTCCCATCGTGCAAGTGACTCCTCGCAATTCGACCAGGCGCTTGGTCTTGCGATCGGTCGCGGAAAAATCGATCTGCGCCGTGGCGCTGCGCGTTCTCGAATTCAGGTCGGCAAGCTCTCCCATGAGTTCGCCCGCCTTGCTGATGCGGGCTTTGGACTTGCGCGTGCGGGCCTTTGCGCCGCGGCGGAGCCACTCGATTTCTCCGTGAACCAGATTCTCGAGGGCTTCCTGACGGCGCGATTGCGCATGCAGGAATTCTTCTTTCTTCTCCAAGAAGGCGCTGTAGTTGCGGTGGACGCGGAGCGAGCCATCGGGATAAATGCGATTGAGCTCGACCATATCGGTCGAGACATTCTCGAGAAAATAGCGGTCGTGGCTGACGATGACACTGGCGAATGCCGCTCCTTCGATCAGCTCTTCGAGCCAGGCGATTCCCGGAAGATCGAGATGGTTGGTGGGCTCGTCGAGCAGGAGAATGTCGGGATGCTGCACCAGGGCTTCGACAATTGCGAGACGCTTCTGCCAGCCGCCGGATAACTCGGCCGCTCGCGTTTCGACGTCCTCAAAACCGGCGCGGCCGAGGGTTTCGGCAAAGCGGGCGCCGCGCTCGGTTCCGGAGACGCCGCAAAGATCGAGAGCGCTTTCGATCACGGAGCGCACCGTGGCTCCGGGCTGGAATCGCGAGTCCTGCTCGACAGAGGCGAGACGGGTGCGTTTGCGGAAAGACACTTCTCCGCTTTCGGCAGCAATCTCGCCAGCCAGAATTCTTAGGAGCGTGGATTTGCCGGAACCGTTCGGGCCAATCAGGCCGATGCGGTCTCCTTCAGAAATGGTGAACGAAACATTCTGGAAGAGCGGGTTCGCCCCGAAGGTCTTCGTAATTTCCTGCGCGTTGACAATGGGCGGCAATGATTCGCGGTCTCCTGAACGTCCTGATTGAGAGTATCAGGCGAGAGCGATTCAACGCTGCGGTTACTGCGCGATGACTTTTTGTTTCAAATCGTGAGCGGCCTGCGCCACACCCTCCGGCTTGCCTAGATCGCGCCAGTAATATTCGTCGGCGCGGAAGGCGAGAATTTTTTCGCCTTGGCCCGCGACACGCAAATAGGAGGTGATGATCGAGAAAGCGCCGTCTTCCATCAGCATCGGAAGAAAACGGGGAGAAATAACGTGGATGCCGGAAAAAGCCAGCGCCCGGATTTGCCCGGAAGCTCCATCAAGCGACGACCTAACAAGTTCAGGTTCTTCGCTCCCGGATCGTCGCCCGCAAAGCTGAAAGCGTTCGTCGAACAGCAGGTAGCGAGAGGCCTCGCGGTCCTGCACCGCCAGCGTGGCTAGAGCCTGATTTTCAGTGTGAAATTGCACCATGCGCCGGAGATCGATCGTGCTGAGGACGTCGACATTGTGCACGATGAAGGGTTCTTCGCCATGGCTGGAATCTTCAACAAAAAAATAAGCGGCTTTCTTCAGGCCGCCGCCGGTGTCGAGCAAAACCTCCTCGCGCGAGACTTCAATCCTCATGCCGAAGTTTCCATTCGTTTTCAGGTACTCCACGATCATGCCGGCGAAGTGATGAACGTTAATGATCACTTTGCGAACTCCGCAGTTGCGCAGGCGAGAGAGCGTGATTTCCAACAGCGTGCGGCCGTCGATTTCGACCAGCGCTTTGGGGCGATCGTCGGTGAGCGGACGCAAGCGCGTGCCCAGGCCGGCGGCGAAAATCATCGCTTTCATGGATTCATCGCTTTCATTGGTTCAACTGCTCCTGCTCACGATGGCGCACGACAACTTCCACTCCGTCTTTGGACTTGCCGCGCAGATGTTTCGCCAATTGCTCGGCCAGATAGACCGAGCGATGCTGGCCGCCGGTGCAGCCGAACGAAACCATCAAGTGCTTGAAGCCGCGATGCCGATAAGCGCTCACGCTGGCGTCCACCAGCGACGTGACGCTGGCGAGAAACTGGCGCACGCTCTCCTGCTGATTGAGATAGTCGATGACCGCCGCGTCTTTGCCAGTGAGAGTCTTGAAGCGCTCTTCGCGCCCGGGGTTAGGGAGGCTGCGGCCATCGAAGATGAATCCGCCGCCATTGCCGGTCTCGTCTTGCGGCAGGCCCCGGTGAAACGAAAAACTGAAAATCCGCACCATCAACTTTTCCGGTTGGGATGTTGATGCCAGGCCTTGCAACTTGTCCGAAGCAACCATGCTCTTGAAGGCTTCCATCAGCGTGGGCAACGCGATGGGCAACTCCACATTGTGCAGCAGCCAGCGCAAGTTCTTCAGAGCGTACGGAACGCTTTGCAAGAAATGCTCTTTGCGTTCGTAAAAGCCGCGAAATCCGTAAGCGCCCAGAGCCTGCATGATGCGGACGTAAACGTAGGCGTAGTAAAACTGCATGAACACGGGGCGGTCAAAATCGAGGAAACCGGCCAGGCTGTCGAGATAATGTTCGAGCAATTGCTGGCGCAGGTCCGGAGGCAGGTCGGCCTTGGCATCGTACAAAAGAGACGCGATATCGTATTGCAGCGCGCCTTTGCGGCCGCCTTGATAGTCGAGGAAAAAGGGCTGGTCTTCGGTTAGAACTCTGTTTAGAACTCGGCGCAACATGATGTTGCGGGATTGGAAATCGCGATAGAGGAAATAATCGCGGCTGGCACTCAACAGGAACTTCGTCAAGCGGCTGAAATCGTGCTCCAGCGCCTGCTCGTTGAAGGGGATTCCAGCGAGCCGGAGAAAGTAATACTTGAAATAATTCAAATCCCACGCGATGGACTGGCGATCGAAACTCGAGCGCGGATAGCACACTTTGTAATTCAAGTCGCGGCCCGCTTCGACCTGAAAGCGCGGCAACACGGCGGCCACTTTGCGATAGGCGGCGATTGCCTCGGGAGCGATGGCCGCGCCGTCGCGATGGTCCGAAAGAAACTCAAAAAGCGTGGTGCTGCCAAGGTCTTCTTCGAGATAAGCGCCATGGCTCAAATCCTCGGCATAAATCTCCGGCACAGGCAGACCGTGCCGGCGGAAGTGCCGGGAAAATTCGAGGAAGGCGACATTCTCTTCGCGCACGTCATACAGAACGCCAATCGCGCTGATCTTATCGCTCGAAAGCCGGATGATCTTGCGGCCCGAACCGCCGAGTTGGCCTTGCAGCGGCTCGACCCGCTCGACCGGTGCGTGGAAATGCCGCTCAAAAAGTCTCTTGAGAACTTCCATGAATATGATTTCCAGCGATTCAGTTGCGACCTGGCATCGTCGTCGCAAACCCCCATTAAGATAACATCGGTGTTGCTTCGCTTACTTGGGTTTCAGCGAGCATGCCGCCTTCCTCGACGAAAACGGATTTCAGGCGGCCGCTCAGTTTCCTCGGCGCCAGGCAGGTCCTCACGGGAAAAATCGTTTGCCAGACTTAATGGGAAAATTCACGAAAAGTGAGCAGTAGTGCACAGTCTTGACAGTGCCTTCGTGGAATCCTTGCGTGGACGCGTCGCCGTTCGATCCGCGCAGCCCGCAGCAGCAAGGTAGGACCGGGCAATCGAAGGATGATCTGGCAAGGTGATTCAAAATGCGCAAAATCCGTTTGCTATTGCTAGCTTTTCTCATACTGGCCATACCGGCCACGTCGTTGGCGCAGTTCGGCGTGTCGATCACGATCGCTCCGCCCGCGCTGCCCATATACACGCAACCCATGGCCCCCGCCGACGGCTATTTGTGGACGCCCGGCTACTGGGCTTATGGCGATGAAGGCTACTTCTGGGTGCCGGGTACGTGGGTGATGGCTCCCGAGCCTGGCTTCCTCTGGACTCCCGGTTATTGGGGTTGGGGCGACAATGGCTACGCCTGGAATGAAGGCTACTGGGGTCCGCATGTCGGCTTCTACGGTGGCGTCAACTACGGCTTCGGCTATGGTGGCGTCGGCTATCAGGGTGGATATTGGAATAACGGGGCCTTTTACTATAACCGCTCGGTGAACAACGTGAACGTCACGAACATTCACAATGTTTACAACAAGACCGTAATCAACAACACCACGGTGAACCATATCAGTTACAACGGCGGCCAAGGTGGAATTAACGCTCGACCGACCGCGGCGGAAGAGACCGCGGCGCACGAGCAGCACAGGGCGCCATTGGCGCTGCAAGTCCAACATGTGCACGCTGCCAGCACCAACCACGCGCTCCTGGCGTCCGTGAACCATGGGCGGCCGGCAATCGCTGCAACTGCGAAGCCTGCGGAGTTTAGCGGTCATGGGGTGGTAGCGGCCAGGCAGGCGGGAGCACCTTACAGGGCACCCGCAACCAAGGCCACCGAGAACAAGGCAGCTGAGAACAAAGCAGCTGCTACTCGCTCGAATGAGAACAAGGCGGCTGAGAATAAGGCAGCTGCTACTCGCTCGAATGAGAATAAGGCAGCCGAGAATAAAGCAGCCGCTACTCGCTCGAATGAAAACAAGGCAGCCGCGAATAAAGCAGCTGCTACTCGCTCGAATGAAAACAGGGCAGCCGCGAATAAAGCAGCTGCTACTCGCTCGAATGAAAACAGGGCAGCCGAGAATAAAGCGGCGGCTACTCGCTCGAATGAGAACAAGGCAGCCGAGAACAAGGCAGCCGCTACTCGCTCGAATGAAAACAGGGCAGCCGAGAATAAGGCCGCTCATGCGCAGCCCGCAGCTCATGCGCAGCCCGCAGCTCATGCGCAGCCCGCAGCTCATGCGCAACCTGCAGCTCACGCGCAGCCCGCCGCTCATGCCCAGGCTGCGCCTCGTCAACAGGCTGCTCCTCGTCCGGAGAAAGCAGCGCCGGCTGAGAAAGCGACCCGTCCCCCTGGAGATAAGAAATAGCCTCGTCAATAGCGAATTGACTGCGACGTATTGCGTCAGGCCGATCGAGCCCGGAGCGTTGCTTTAACGCAAAATGGCGCGAGCCCTGGGAGTGGGCCCGCGCCATTTCTCTGCCGGCTGTGCGCACTAATCGAAGATCGAAGCGATGTTCCGCCCTCGTAATTACGATCTACCCGCTTTCATCGTCCGCATCCCCCACAAGAGCGCTAATTCCGGCCTTTCGATCCTATTCTTCACATAGAGCTTTTCGCGATATACAACAGCAGCTCGCGTATTGGCCGCTTGACCAATTCGGGCACGAAAAGCTTGGTCAGCCCTCCTGCCAAGTTGATTGCGCCTGTCAGACTCATGAATTCATTGCGGCAGTGGTAGTAAACGCCGATCGCCCTGAATCGCCCGGCAAACGACTTCGCGGATTGATTGATGATTGCCGCAAGTTCCCAACTCGTATAGTGCGCCGCAGCCCGCTTGAATCGACGCTGCAACGCTGGCGATGCGTTGGCGAAGGCTGGGGACCACAACCCGGTAAGCGCTGCGATGTCATTGCGCCAGATGTCTATGCGCTGAGAACTGGTTTCGCTTCCGGGATGAATACGGTAGTTCGACAGAGGCTCGGGAACGCCGGCGATGAGACCCCGCTTCATGAGAATCCGGCTCCAGGCAATAGCATCCACCGCCAGAAGCACGGAGCCCTGCGCATAACCGCCGATCTCTCTGAGATCGGCGGTTCGCACCAGCGTAGAGCAGGCGTGCATTTTGCGAAGCCCGCTGAAATACGCGATTGCGAATTCCCTGGCTTCTTCGCAGGCGGCGGGCATTGGATCAATGCGCTGTCTAAAACCTTCCCGATCCACTTCCCAAGTCCTGCAATACGCGAGCGCGACTTGATCTGGGAGTTCGGCAGCTATAACAGCTTCGACAAGTTTCTCGATGGCAGATTTTTCCAGATAGTCGTCATCGGAAAGAAGCAGGAAAAAGTCGCCGGTGGCGCGATCGAGACAGGCATTCCAGTTTTGGATCATCCCGACATTCGCCTCTTGTTGTAAGAACAGAAGTCGAGGATCGCGAACAGAGGTTACAAATTCCGCAGTTCCATCGTCGGAGGCGTTGTCGGAGACGATCACCTGGATATTTGAGTATGTCTGGGACAGAGCGGAATCGACTGTCTGGCGAAGAAACGACAGCCGATTATAGGTTGGGATCGCAATTGTGACCGACGCAAGCTGAGCCACTATGTTTGCTCCGTCGTGGCCGTTGGCCGTTCATGAATCCAACTCAGAATCTGTGTACGCTCGCCGGGCTGCAGCACAAGCCACATCCAGAAAAATATACCTACGCATGTGGAAGCGAGAAAACTCACGGTGAGCCGTGCCAGACCGTCCCCTGAGAGCCAAGGCAGCCGTCTTACCAGAATGTCCGCTGCAATCTCGACTGCCATGAGCAAAATGAGCGGCACCCAGACTCTGCGCGCCAAGTGAGATATCGAAATCTTAAAGAAACGTACGGCTACGTATGGAACGTACCAGTTATTGGTCACGAGCTGCGCGATCGCGATGGCAAGGGCAATGCCAAGCAGACCGAATCGTCCCACAAAAGAAATTGCCAAAATAACGTTAAGAGCGCCGGAAATCAGCGCGGCCCAAACAAACACGATCTGTCCGGCAGCCATCACAGCAGTGGCAAAGATGACATGATGCACTTCCAACAACACCATGAAGAGAAGTACCCACAGGACGAAGAAGCCTGCGAACCTGGAGCGGCCCAGCCAGACCGCGACGATGCGGTCGCCATTGATCGCAACGAACGCTCCCAGGATGACGATAAGCCCAACGCCGAGCTGCAAATTCCGTGCGAGCAACTCTTTCACGTTGTCATACTCACCTGCCGCATAAGACATTGAAAAATAGGGCGCGGAGCTGTTCACAATCAACAATGCCAGCGTCATCAAGGTGGCCGCAATTTTTGAGAGCGCCTCGTATGGAGGAATGGCGGAGGTCCCGAGCATGATGGCGATAAGCGGGTTGGCCGACTGCAAGATAAAGATCGCGCCGAGTTGGATCAATGCGAGTTTTAGACTGGGGCCGGCCAACTTCTTTGCCAGAATCCAATTGGGCGAGAACGACCGGTCAAAAATCTCCGGGAACGCGCGGCGAAGATAGTACCAACCTAACCCTCCCGCCAGCGCTCCCTGGATCAGCCACGCCATGGCAAGTCCCAGGATCCCCCAATTGAACATCAGAGTTGTGGCGGTGAGCGCGAGACCTACCGTAAGAGACACCGATCGGATCAACTTTTCAGTTGCGACTCTTCCCAAACCATACAATCCCGCGAGGGCAGAGCCGCCAATAAGGTTCAGGGAGGCTCCAACACCGAATAGGGCCCAAGTCAACTGCACCGTGCGGTTTTCGCGGTAATGGTGGGAAGAAAGAATGAGAGCCTCACCCACAACCAGGCTCACGAACCCGGCGCATACCGCGAGAAAACGAAGCACGCGCCACAGAGTCATCAGCAATTCGCCAATTCGTCGCGTCCGATCCTGTTCATCCGTATCCTTTGCGCCGATTGCAAAACTCATCTCTCGCCCGACCGTGGGACTGATTCCCAAGTCAAAGAAAGTTACGTAAGAGCCAATGGTGAGAAATAGCAACCAAAGCCCCGCGAGATCGGAGGGCAGGAAGTGAACAATGAGGCGCAATTGCACAACCGCGACGACCACGCTCGTCGATGTGAAGATGACGCTGGCGACAGCTCCCCGAGCGATATGGCGGCTCATAAAGGCTCGTGTCCAAGAGTAGAACGTCCCAAGCTCAGTTCGCCAGTACTCGCTGGTAGACGGCAACAATCTCTTGCAGGTAGTCCGTCATCCCGCAATTGTCTCGAACCCACTTGACGCCTTCACAAGCCATCGTTCCCCTGATTTCCGGGCGCGAGAGCAGAAATTCCAAGTGGCGGGACATTTCCAGGGGATCGATGCTGCGGCACAACATCCCACGCTCGTCTTGACCGATGATTTCCGGCATTCCACCGATTGCGAAAGAGATGATGGGCGTACCACAAGCCAGGGACTCAAGGGCGACGTAGGGTAAGTTTTCGCCCAAGGAAGGGAGCAAAGTTATGTCTGCGGCCCGATAAGCGCGCGCCAGAGTGGCGTCGTCTCTTGCCTGCAAACAGACGGCTCGGATAGGCCGAATTAGCTGCTTGATGGCCTGAGCGGAGTTGCCCAGGAGCACGACCTGAAGATCACGGTGGGTTCCCGCCTCCTTTATAGCTGCGACTCCCAAGCCAATTCCTTTGTGAGCTTGTGCAAGATCGGCCGATATCATCAGGAGCGCGGGACGATCGGTGCTGAGTCCCAGCGCAATCTTCGCTTCAGCACGATCCGTTGTCGTCTCCGGCACGTCAAGCATCCGGGTTCCATTTGGGATGTGGACAATTTCCGAGCGCGGGAACACGCCGGATGATCGAGCGAGACCGGCCATATACTGGCTGGGGCAAATGACAACCTTGGGTTGAGGCATGTAGCGGTCGAGGAATTTGCTGGTCCTTCGCCACTTGTAGTTTTCATGATAGCGATGGTATGGGATGTAGCGGATGGGTCCATGCGAAAGCCGTTTAACATCCGAAGGCGACATCTTCCCGGTCAAATCATAAGTGAGTCCGCGTTGGGGAGCCCACTCGTCGTGCAGCGTCCAAACGCATGGAAATCGTTCCGTCAGTTCTCGAACCGCACGGATCGACATCCAGCCGCTGTGAACGTTGTGGATGTGTACAAGATCAAACTCCTTTGACGAGATAGATCGCAGGGCGGAGATGGACCCGCGATGCCGCCAATCGGTGAGGTCCGGAAATGCTTCCAGCGGCGCCAAATACTTTTCCCACCGAAATTGAATCCCGCGCACCCCGGGAGGAGTTTCCGGGCTGCGACCGCGGATCCACATGGAGGTTTCAACCCCTAATTTTGGCATCTCCTCGTACAACTCTCGCGCACACCGGTCGGCTCCTGTTCCGGAATGGTCAATATTGAGTTGCAGCACCCGCATTTATTCGCCGGACCCCATCCAGTGGGAAACTCCATCTTCAATCCCCCGCATCTGAAGTTGGGGCAGATACGCCGCCAACTTCCCCGTCAGCAAGCCAGCCCGCAGCGGACGAGCCGCGATCTGCCCAAGCTCCGCAGTCGAAACTCCAGATAGATTCGCCGGATCCAGCCCCATGACCGCAGCTGCCCGCCGCGCAAACTCCAGACGCGAAACCAGGTCCGGGCCGGTAACGTGGAAAACGCCTTTCGCGCCACTCTCAGCCAGTGCAACCACGGCAACCGCCAGATCAAGGTTGTAAGTAGGGGTACAAATCTGGTCATCCGGCACCCGAAACGGCTTCGTGCCTGCGAGTCCTTTGCGCAAGCTGTACAGGAAATTCCGCCCGTTTGGGTCGGGTCCGTAAACCCCGGTCGTGCGGATTACCAGCGCCGCCGGGTGTGCATCCTGCACTGCGAGCTCACCCAGCCATTTGCTCCTTCCGTAAGCGCAAATCGGATCTCCCGGCTCCTCCTCCGCGTAAGGCCCATTCCGCCCGTTAAACACGTAATCCGTGGAGAAATAAACGAACCGTGCCCCGCGTTTTACCGCCGCCGCCGCCACGATCGCCGGTCCCTCGCAATTGATCCGGAGGGCCAACTCAGGCGATGACTCGCACGCATCCGCGTTGCCCATTCCGCCGACGCAGTAGATCGTCTCGATCTCAAAACGGCGAACCAGTTCATCCGCTTCGGCCTGGGCAATGGTCCCCAGATCAAGCGCCGTCCAGCCCGGTTGTTTCGCGTGCCGAGACGTTGGAATGACAGCACCGGACGGCAGAATGCGAAGCATCTGGGTTCCAACCTGGCTCGACGCGCCCGCCACCAGGATGCGTCGACCGAGTTGGCTGCAGCTCATAGCGATCGCTCCCCCACTACTTCCATTGCGCCGCTCTCCTTGCTTGACCCTGCCCATCTATTCCTTCCAGTGCTTTCTGAGCTGCTTCTTCGCCGCTCTTGAAGGCTTCATCGGTCCAGATGTGCCCCCAGTCTCCGTACCGCCCGCAGTAGGCGATCCCAATATCGTCGAGATATCCGTGGACGACCGAAAGGGCAGCCGCTCTCTCCAAGTCGAATATGACATTCGCGTACGGGATAACGTCATAGTTAGCGAAGAGTATCTTCTCGTTTTCTCTCAGAAGCCCGACCCTTCTCAAGTCAGCAATGACCAGCGGAACACAGTCTTTCGGGGCTATCTCCAGAGGCTTGTATTTCCTTGAGTAATATACCTCCGCCTGGATGCTCCCTCCTCCCGGGGGAACGTTGTTCGGCGACATCATGTGCGGAAAGCTCAGCCTCGTAAAGAAGATGTCGTGGTCATAGAAATAAGTGACGTGTGACTGGGAGATATCCTCGCGATCAATCCCCACATTCACCAGCACACAGGAGGAGCATGCCAGCCTTCCGGCGGCCTCCAGCACATCCTCGGGAACGCCCTGAATCAGGGCCATCAAGTCGGGCAGTGGGATCGAAGACACCAGCCCGCCGTAGGGGACCGTTTTCCCGCCGGCGAACGTAAGCATTCTTGAAGACGGATGGATAGCCACAACCTCATGGTCCACCACAACCCGGGCTCCGCTGAGGAAGCTGTTGAGGAAGGACACGAAGCCACCGCGGGAAGGATAACGGAACTCTGTGAGGTAATGAAAACTCGGCGTTGACGGCGACAACGCCCCTTGAAGGACATCCTCGAGTTTCGGCTGGTGCATTCTGGGTCCCAGCCAGTCGGTGCTCAGATTTCGGGCTTCGGTCGTGTGATACTTCGTGGTGTATTCCATCGGGAAGGTTTTGGCGAACGTTTCGCCATAACTAGCGACCAACCAGTCTTCATAGTTTCCGCTGGTCGGATGATCGCTCCCCTTGACCTTGACGAAGTCGGCGATGATCGCAACCACCAGTTCAGACGGCAGCCCGTAGAGATTGCAGTGGGCCGGATGTTTGATCCACGCCCCTTTCCAATAATTGTTCACGTTGTACTGCACTGTCTCGTATTGTCCGTTCACGCTTCTGGCAAATAGTTCCTGAATCCGCCCGTCTTTTGTAAAGGAAACGTGCGGTCCCTCGTCGAAGATAAACCCCTCCTTGTGCGCCTTCGATGCCGTGTGCCCGCCGTAGTGCGGCATTTTTTCGTAAATCACCGGCTTGAGGCCCTGTTCGTTCAGTCGGTGCGCCGCCCCAAGACCAGCCATCCCCGCACCAAGTATCACAATTTCTTCCATGGGCACTCTAAGAGATCCTCCCGGTTTCCAACTTACGTTCTGCAAACTGACTGCCGACAATCGTTTTGACAAAACTCCCGCGAGCATCCGAGTGAACCGGAAGCTGAATCTCATAACACCCCGGAATTCCGCATTCGGAAAGCGTCAAACTCTATCCTCCGCGCATGCTGCCGCGAATTCATCCGCCGCCGCAGTGAGCTGTGCCGTCACATCGAGATCGTAGCGTCCGGTGATCCTCCGATCAAAGCTCGTTGCATAGGGCGCCTCGTCTCCCCGAAGGGCTCTACCACCTGAATAAGCAGCGCAGTCTACATTTTTCGTTCCCCGGCGGTCCGGTGGCGCGCAGGTACTTGAGTATAATTGACGCTCACCGGCAGCGCGAGCAGCTTCGGACTAAGTCGCGACTATGCTGTCATCCTTCTGTTCACGACCGTGCTGGTCTTTATTGGCACGCGATTGTACCCGCGACTTGCATCGTCAATCGTAACTTAGAAACGTCACCACGGAATTTGACGAGGTAATCATGAACGTAAGTCCCCTAGCAGGAAAACCGGCCGAAGCATTGATGCTGGTAAATGTGCCCAGGCTCATCACGGCCTACTATACGGAGGTGCCTGACCCCTCCGTGGCGGAACAAAGGGTTGCCTTCGGCACCTCAGGACATCGTGGTTCCGCATTCAAGAAGGCTTTCAATGAATGGCACATCCTCGCCATCAGCCAGGCCATTTGCCTGTACCGGAAGCAGAAGAAGATCGAGGGCCCGCTGTTTCTCGGTATGGACACGCATGCCCTTTCCGTGCCGGCTCTTGCCAGCGCGCTTGAGGTGCTGGCGGCCAACGGAGTGGAAGTCATGTTGGCGGAGGGCGATGAATACACTCCGACCCCTGCTATTTCGCACGCGATTCTCACCTACAACCGCGGGCGCAAGACGGGACTCGCCGACGGCATCGTCATCACGCCGTCACACAATCCGCCGCATGACGGCGGGTTCAAATACAATCCCCCAAACGGCGGGCCGGCGGAGGGAGTCATCACGGATTGGATTCAGGCGAAAGCCAACGAATTCCTCGAAGCCGGGCTGCGGGGCGTGAAACGGACTCCTTTCGAGAAAGCTCTTCGCGCCCCCACCACGCACCGGCACGACTATCTCAACACTTACATCGCCGATCTCGCCAACGTGCTCGACATGGACGCCATTCGCGGCGCGAAGATCGGCATGGGAGTCGATCCGCTGGGCGGCGCCGGAGTCCACTACTGGGGGCCGATTGCCGAGCGCTACGGGTTGAACCTCACGGTCGTGAACGATGCCGTCGATCCGACCTTCCGCTTTATGACTGTGGATTGGGACGGCCAGATCCGCATGGACCCATCGTCGCCGTATGCGATGCAGAGGTTAATCGGCCTGAAGGACCGCTTCCAGATCGCCTTCGCTTGCGATACCGACCATGACCGCCACGGAATCGTCACCCGAAGCGCGGGATTGCTGCCGCCCAACCATTACCTTTCCGTCGCCATCTTCTACCTCTTCCAACATCGGCCGAAGTGGAGCAAGGAAGCGGCGATCGGCAAAACGGTGGTGAGCAGCCAGATGATCGATCGCGTCGCCGCGAAGCTCGGCCGGAAGCTCTACGAAGTGCCGGTGGGCTTCAAGTGGTTCGTGGATGGCTTGCTCGACGGTTCGCTTGGCTTCGGTGGCGAAGAAAGCGCAGGGGCGTCGTTCGTCCGCCTGGATGGCAGTGTGTGGACGACGGACAAAGATGGAATTATCCCGGCGTTGCTGGCGGCGGAGATCACGGCGCGGATAGGCCGCGATCCCGGCGAAATCTACCGCGAACTCACGCGCGAGTTCGGCGAGCCTGTTTACGACCGCGTGGAGGCGCCGGCGACTCCCGCACAAAAGGAACTGCTGGCGAAACTCTCACCCCAGCAGGTTAAGATCACCGAGCTGGCGGGGGAGAAAATCCAGACTGTCCTCACCCACGCACCGGGCAACGGCGCCTCCATCGGCGGGTTGAAGGTGATCGCTGAAAGCGGATGGTTCGCGGCGCGACCATCTGGGACCGAGGACATCTATAAGATTTATGCGGAGAGCTTCCGTGGTGCGGATCATGGTGCAGACCATCTGCGCCGCATCCTGGAGGAAGCTCAGACGATTGTCAGCGATGCTCTGGCGGCGTCAGATCCGGGAGAAAAATCATGACCGACCAAACCCGCGTCAGCCACCCGATCTACAACCTTCTACCCACGGGAATCGAGGGAGTCGATTGCCTGGCGGAGCTTGCCCTGGACATGCGCTGGTCGTGGAACCATGCCACCGACCGGCTGTGGAGCACGCTTGATCCGGCACTGTGGGAGCTCACGCAAAATCCCTGGGTCGTTCTGCAGACGGTCTCGCGCGACCAGATCAAGCGCGTGCTCGCCGATCCTGCCTTCCGTAAGAACATTGATGACCTGCTGCAAGCCAAGCGTCAGGCGGCGGAGACGCCGGCATGGTTTCAGCAAAAGCATCCCCAAGCTCCCTTGACCTGCGTCGCATATTTCAGCATGGAATTCATGTTGAGCGAAGCGCTCCCCATCTATTCGGGAGGACTTGGCAATGTGGCTGGCGATCAACTGAAAGCGGCCAGCGATTTGGGCGTGCCGGTGGTGGGAGTGGGGCTGCTCTACCAACAAGGCTATTTTCGCCAGGTGATCGATAACGACGGAGCGCAAGAGGCCCTTTACCCGTACAACGATCCCGGGCAGTTGCCGATCACGCCCGTGCGCCAGGCGAACGGCGAGTGGTTGCGGTGGGAGATCGCGTTGCCTGGCTACTCGGTCTGGCTGCGCGCCTGGCAGGTCCAGGTCGGCAGAGTGACGCTCTATCTGCTGGACAGCAATGACGCGGCGAACTATCCCGCTCATCGAGGGATCACCAGCGAGCTGTATGGGGGCGGGCCGGAGTTGCGCCTCAAGCAAGAACTGCTGCTCGGGATCGGCGGCTGGCGGTTGCTCCGCGCGCTCGGCCTCAAGCCGGAAGTCTGTCACCTGAATGAAGGGCATGCGGCGTTCGCAGTCCTGGAACGCGCCCGAAGTTTCATGGAAGAGAACGGGCAGCCCTTCGAAGTGGCGCTGGCCGCCACGCGAGCGGGGAACCTCTTCACCACGCACACCGCGGTGCCGGCTGGCTTCGACCGTTTCCCGCCGGCCCTTATCGAACCGTACCTAGCTCGTTATGCGGAGCCGAAGCTGGGCATAAGCCCCCACGATTTGCTGGCCCTGGGCCGTCAGAATCCGAATGACGCGTCGGAGAGTTTCAACATGGCCTATCTCGCAATCCGCGGGAGCGGGTCGGTGAATGGCGTAAGTCGCTTGCATGGGAAAGTCAGCCGGCAGCTCTTCGAGCCTCTCTTTCCGCACTGGCCCGAGGAAGAGATCCCCGTCGGATACGTGACCAACGGAGTCCATATGCCAACCTGGGACTCGGCTCCGGCCGACGACTTGTGGATGGGAGCCTGTGGCAAGGGGCGTTGGCTGGGGACGACGGAAAACCTGGAGCAGGACGTTCGCCGCCTCTCCGATTCCGTGCTCTGGCAATTTCGCGCCGCCGCCCGCAAGTCTCTTGTGGAATGCGCTCGCGGACGATTGTCCCGGGAACTGGCTGTCGCCGGCGGGTCGGCCGAGGCGATTGAAGAAGCGAAACATCTATTCGATCCCAACGCCTTGACACTGGGCTTTGCGCGCCGCTTCGCGACCTACAAGAGACCGAACCTGCTGCTGCACGACCCGGAGCGGCTGCTTCGTCTGTTGACCAATCCGCAGCGCCCGGTGCAACTCATCATTGCGGGCAAGGCGCACCCGGAGGACGAGGCGGGAAAGGCCCTGATTCAGCAATGGGTGCAGTTCATCCGGCGGCCCGAGACACGCCCCCATGCGATCTTCCTCAGCGATTACGACATGCTTCTGACCGAACACCTGGTGCAGGGCGTGGATGTCTGGATCAACACCCCGCGCCGGCCCTGGGAGGCTTGCGGGACGAGCGGCATGAAGGTGCTCGTCAATGGAGGCATCAATCTCTCGGAATTGGATGGCTGGTGGGCGGAAGCCTACACGCCTGAAGTGGGGTGGGCGTTGGGCGACGGCCAGGAACATGGCGACGATCCGGCCTGGGACGCGGCCGAAGCCGACGCGCTCTACGACCGGCTCGAGCGCGAGGTGATCCCGGAGTTTTACACCCGGGACCAGAGCGGCATTCCCACCGCATGGGTTAAGCGGATGCGGGAAAGCATGGCGCGGTTGACGCCGCGCTTCTCCGCCGACCGCGCGGTGCGTGAATACACCGAGCAGCATTACCTTCCGGCGGCAGCCGCCTACCAGGCCCGAGCGGAGAACAAAGGCGCAGTGGGCAGGCACATGGTCGATTGGCAGCATGCGGTTGATGGGAAGTGGGGATCGCTGCGCTTCGGAGACTTGCGCGTCGAAACCACCGCGGACCACCACGTGTTTGAAGTCGAAATCTTTCTGAACGATCTCGACCCGAATGCGGTGCGAGTTGAGCTTTATGCGGACGGAATCAACGGCGGCGATCCCGTACGCGAAGAGATGAAGTGCGCGCGACCGCTTCCTGACGCATCCCGCCCCTGCATCTATCACGCAACCGTACCCAATGCGCGTCCAGCGAGAGACTACACGGCGCGAGTGATGCCGCACTGCGACGGCGTTGCGGTCCCACTGGAAGACGCTCGAATCCTGTGGCAACACTGACCGCGATGCGAGAAAATTCACGATTTCAATCGCGACAGCTCGGCGGCCATGAGGAAAACGCTGCCGCCAGGAACGGAGTCGCCTGATGACCGTATCCCGTTCAGACGCGCTGGTGCTCTTCGGTGTGACGGGAGATCTCGCCCACAAGATGATCTTCCCAGCACTTTATGCGATGGCGAAACGCGGTGCCCTCAAGGTCCCGGTAATTGGCGTCGCCTTCCCGAAGTGGAGTCTGGCGCGCCTGCACAAACGCGTGACCGACAGCATAAGGCGATCGTGCGGGATCGATGACCGGCGTGCCCTCCACCATCTTCTGTCCCTGCTCCGATACGTGAGCGGGGATTATAAGGATCCGGCCACGTTCACCGAGATAAGAAGGGCGCTGGGCAGCGCTCGGCGCCCGGCGCACTACCTCGCTATTCCGCCTTCACTCTTCGAGACGGTGATCAAAGGACTCGGCGCCGCGAGTTTGGCCGAGCATGCGCGCGTCATTGTCGAAAAGCCGTTCGGACGCGACCTGGCCTCCGCGCGCGAGCTCAACCGCGTCGCACGCTCGGTGTTCCCGGAAGATTCGATCTTCCGCATCGACCACTTCCTCGGAAAAGAGGCGATCATGAACATCCTCTATTTCCGCTTCGCTAATTCGTTCCTGGAGCCGATTTGGAACCGCAACTACGTGGCCAGCGTCCAGATCACCCTGTCCGAGGATTTCGGAGTGGAGAACCGCGGCGCGTTTTACGAAACTGCCGGCTGTCTGCGCGACGTGATCGAGAACCACCTCTTCCAGATCGTAGCGCTGCTTGCCATGGAGCCGCCGTCCGGCAGGCATCTTGGAGCCGTGCAAAGCGAAAAAGCCAAGGTCTTTCAAGCCATGCGCCCGCTGACGCCCGACGACTTGGTGCGCGGCCAGTATGCTGGCTACCGCAAGGAGCCAGACGTGACGAAGAATTCCGACGTCGAGACTTTCTGCGCCCTGCGGCTTTTCATCGACTCCTGGCGCTGGGAGGGCGTGCCGTGGTACCTGCGCTCCGGCAAATATCTGCCAGATACCGCGACCGAGGTCCTGGTGGAGTTGAAGCCGCCGCCGCAGAGGCTTTTCGCCGACTCGGCGCCAATTCCAAAGACCGGCCCGGCCAACTACCTGCGCTTCCGGCTCTCCCCCGACTCGGCCATCGCTCTCGCCGCTCGCGTCAAGCTCGCAGGCAAGGACTTCGTCGGGGAACAGCGAGAGCTCTACCTATTCGAAGAACAGCCGGGAGAGGAAGCGCCCTACGAGCGGCTTCTGGGCGACGCCATGGCCGGCGATGGAGCGCTCTTCACGCGTGAGGACGCGGTAGAGGCCGCTTGGGCCGTGGTCGATCCGGTGCTCAAGAACCACCACCGGGCTCGCCCCTACAAGCGCCACAGCTGGGGACCGAAAGAGGCGAACGCGATCATCGTTTCGGACGGCTATTGGCACAACCCCAGTCCCAAGGAGGCATCCGGATGATGGGCGTGTCGCGACCGCGTTTCTGCCCGCACTGATCGTAGCCGCACCTGGACGACAATCTCCAAGATGCGCGGTACCATGCTGCGCGCTTACAAGGTTGCGTCCTGCACGAGCTTGTCAGCAGGAATCCCGTTGTAGGTTGGGCCCTCGGAGATTCGAGACCAAAGGCTTATTTATGGGCGGGTGGCGCTCACCGGCGACAGGCGATACAGGACGCTCCCATGGGGCGGCAGTGTCACCGTCAGGGAGGGAGCGGAATCCAGATCCTGGCGCGCCCAAAGATCGCGCACCTTATATATCTTTCCCGCCAGCCCCACATCTTTCCATTCGTATCGCAGGGCTGCGCTGGATTCACTGATATTGAACACGGCCAAGTAGCGATCATCGTCCCGACCATCGCCCGATCCAGGCTGCGCCAGCCAGACCACCGCCTTGCCGGTATTGATCACCGGATGGTTCCCGGTTGAGTGCTGGTCCACGGCGATGACCTCTGGATTCGTGAGCAAAGATAACGTCCACGCGTCCGCAGAGGGCAGTTCGCCGCCGACCATCAGAGGAGAGGGAAAGATGACCCAGAGGGTCATCAACGTTCGCTGTTCATCGCGAGTAAGTCTGGTAGCGCGCGGCTCACCCCAGCCGGCAGCCGGCCCCAGACGCCCTAGTGGAAGCATGTCCGCATCGGGCCAATGCCCCGGTTGGGCTTTCCCCGCCCACTTGGCAGCGTTGTCAAACTGATCGCCGAGCCCCTTGGGATACGGGCCATCGTTATGCCAGATATCCCAAATATCGTCGGAAATCCTCCACATTTGCGCATACTTCCGCATCTCGTCCATCTTTTCCAACGGCGCTGGCCCAGGGGAAAGGCTAAGCACAACGGGCCTCCCGGCTTTGTCCAGGGCCTGTCTGATCATTCGAACGTCATCGCCTTTGTAGGGACGGCTGCTGATGCAATCTACTTTGATCAGATCGACTCCCCATGCCGCATACATCCTGGCAATGGAGTCGTAATAGGCTTGGGCTGCCGGTTGCGCCGGGCTCGTGCCAAAATTATCGAAGTTCCAGGGACAGGTGTCGGAGGGATCCGCGCCGTCCGCGGCCGTGTAGGACGAATCGGCTATCGGAATGTTGTTGACCACCGCCTGTTTGGGAATGCCGCGCAGAATGTGAATTCCAAATCGGAGCCCGAGCGAATGAACATAGTCCGCTAGAGGTTTGAAACCGGCATCGTTGGCGGCCGACGGAAACCGGTTCAGCGCTGGCAGGTAACGGCCATACTGGTCGAGGCTGTACTGGAAAGTTCTGGAATTGCCTTCCGCCGTAGGGTTCGCGACAAACCATTCCATGTCGACAACCACGTACTGCCAGCCGAAGGCTTTCAGATGTTCGGCCATCCACTGTGCATTTGCTTTTACCTGGCCCTCGTCGATCGTCGTTCCGTAACCATCCCAGCTATTCCATCCCATCGGCGGAGTCATGGCCAATGACGGCGCGTCAACTGGCGACATGGGGACGGGCGCGTGAGTCGTTTCCTGACAGAGCAGGCCGCGTGAACAAAGGAAGACCAAGCAGACAAACAGTAGAATCGGCCTTTGCATAGGACCTCCGCTTTCATGAATTTGCATCCACCACGGGATGCCGCCTTGGCGCCGGAAGCTCTGTCTGGACGCAGAAGTCAGGGCGATTGTATACCCCTTAGGCCTTAGATTTTAATTTACCATTGACAGTTCTTGCGAAAGTCTTGCTTGTGCCCTAACGAGAAAGGAAGGCTAACGATGGCAAGCTACATTGGCGCTATCGATCAGGGAACGACAAGTTCGCGCTTCATCGTGTTCGATCGTTCCGGACGCATCGTGAGCACCGCTCAAAGAGAGCACGAGCAGATCTATCCCAAGCCGGGATGGGTGGAGCACGATCCCGAAGAAATCTGGCGGCGTACGGATGGCGTCATCCAGGAAGCGATGGAAGCTCGCGGGCTGCGGCCGGAAGATCTGGCGGCGATCGGGATTACCAACCAGCGCGAAACCACCGTGGTCTGGCACAAGAAGAACGGCGAACCCGTTTACAACGCAATTGTCTGGCAGGACACGCGCGTGGCTCCCGCCGTCGCCGAGTTCGCCGCTCTTGGCGGACAGGATCGCTATCGCGCCAGGACCGGCCTTCCGCTCGCTACTTATTTCAGCGGTCTCAAGATTCGCTGGATTCTCGAAAATGTTGCGGGCGCGCGCGTGCAAGCCGAAGCCGGCGATTTGCTGTTTGGCAATATCGACACGTTTCTGATCTGGCATCTCACCGGCGGAACGCGTGGCGGCGTCCACGTGACCGATGTGACCAATGCCTGCCGCACGCAACTGATGAACCTCAACACACTGCAGTGGGATCGGGATATATTGAAAGACTTCGGCATTCCGATTGAGATGTTGCCGAAGATTGCCTCGAGCAGCGAAGTGTACGGTGCCGCGCAACTGCCGGCCATTGCGGGAGTCGCGATTGCCGGCGATCTCGGCGATCAGCAAGCTGCGCTGGTCGGCCAAGCCTGCTTCAAGCCAGGAGAAGCGAAGAACACCTACGGCACCGGCTGCTTCATGCTGATGAACACTGGGGAAAAGGCAGTACTCTCGAACTTCGGCCTGCTGACCACGCTGGCCTATAAGTTCGGCGCGAAGCCGGCATGCTACGCGCTGGAAGGAAGCATCGCAATTACCGGCGCCCTGGTGCAGTGGCTCCGCGATAATCTCGGACTCATTGAAAAGAGTTCAGACATTGAGGCGCTCGCCCGCACCGTAAATGATAACGGCGGCGCCTACTTCGTTCCCGCCTTCTCCGGCTTGTACGCGCCGTACTGGAAGGATGACGCGCGCGGCGTGATTGCCGGCTTGACCCGCTTTGTGAACAAAGGACACATCGCCCGCGCCGTGCTGGAAGCGACCGCGTTCCAGGTCCGCGAGGTGGTCGACGCCATGGCCAAGGACTTGGGCATTACGCTCGATGTCCTGCGCACCGACGGTGGCATGGTGATGAACGATCTGCTGATGCAATTCCAGTCCGACATTCTGGCGAAGCCGGTGGTGCGTCCGATGGTGAAGGAAACGACTGCGCTGGGCGCTGCCTACGCGGCCGGGCTGGCAGTCGGCTTCTTCCGGGACACCGACGATCTCGTCGCCAACTGGGCCATCGATCAACGGTGGGAGCCGGCGATGGATGAAGAATCTCGCGAGCGGCTTTATCACTTCTGGAAGAAGGCGGTGACACGCTCGTTCGACTGGGTGGAATCGCCGTAGGCCGTTTTTGGGTGGCGCAGCGCTTTAGCGCTGCGGTAAGGCGAGCTTATTTTTCGGATCGGCTTCAGCCGCTGCGGTCGGACTGTCGCGGAGGAAAGACTGAGAAAAACTTGAGGAGGTCCACACCCAAATGCATGGACCATTTCTAGGCGAATTCATGGGTACGCTAGTTTTGATCTTGCTGGGCGACGGCGTCGTCGCCAATGTTCTGCTGAAAAAATCGAAAGGCGAAAACTCCGGCTGGATGGTCATCGCAACGGCATGGGGATTGGCCGTGGTTGCGGGCATATTTACGGCCATCGCTTGCGGCAGCCCGGGCGCCCACATTAATCCGGCAATCACATTGGCTGTGGCCCTGCTGTCGGGAAACTGGTCGAACGTCGGCCTCTTCTGGGCCGCGCAAATCCTGGGAGCTTTCGCTGGCGCTACTCTCGTCTGGATGGCTTATCTGCCCCACTGGAAAGTGACCCCCGATGCCGGAGCGAAGCTTTCGATTTTTTGCACCACGCCGGCCATCCGCAAACTTCCGGCAAATCTGTTGACCGAAATTATTGCCACCACATGCCTGATTGTGGTCGGCTTCAGTTTCGGGAGCAAGGCGGTCTCAACCACCGGGCTTCCGGCTGGATTCGGTCCATGGTTGTGGGGAGTCCTGGTGTGGGCGCTGGGCCTGAGTCTCGGCGGACCGACCGGATACGCGATGAACCCCGCCCGCGACTTTGGCCCGCGCGTGGCTCACGCTATTCTGCCCATCGGCGACAAAGGGAGCTCAGATTGGGGATACGCGCTGGTGCCGATCATTGGCCCCTTGATCGCGGGTGGAATCGGCGCTGCAATTATCAAGCTGGTGGGTGTCCAGTGACGCGCGCCACACTTCCAAAGGCGTCGCTGCAAGAGGCATCATTGCAAAGAGCGCACCTATGAATCGAACCGACATGTGGCGCCGTATCGAAGCGCACCCCAAAGCATGGGACATGATTGTCGTGGGCGGCGGAGCGACCGGTGTTGGCGTTGCCATCAATGCCGCGGCGCGCGGCTACGACGTGCTGCTGCTTGAGCAGAGCGACTTCGGCAAGGGCACCTCCAGTCGCAGCACCAAGCTGGCGCACGGTGGCGTGCGCTATCTGGAACAGGGCAATATCGGCCTGGTGATGGAAGCGCTCAAGGAGCGCGGACTGCTTCTGCAAAACGCGCCCCACCTGGTGCACGATCTTGCCTTCGTCGTGCCCAACTACGACTGGTGGGAGGCTCCGTTCTACGGTCTCGGCCTGAAGCTGTATCAACTGCTGGCTGGCAAGTACGGGTTTGGCGCTTCAGGCATTCTTTCCAGAGAAGAGACGCTCGAACATCTGCCAACATTGAAGACCGAAGGCCTGCGCGGCGGCGCCGTCTACTACGATGGACAATTCGATGACGCCCGGCTGCTCATCCACATGGTGGCCACCGCTTTCGAGCAGGGCGCCACGTTGCTGAACTATGTCGAAGTCACGGGACTGACCAAGGACGCGCAGGGATTTGTAGACGGAGTCAGCGCCCGCGATATCGAAACCGGCAACGAATTTCGCGCATCCGCGAAGGTTGTGGTCAACGCCACCGGTGCTTTCAGCGATCTGCTTCGGCTCCAGGCGGAGCCTTCCGCAGCGCCGATGATCGTCCCCAGCCAGGGTATTCACCTGGTCTTCGACGGGAGCTTTCTGCAGGGTGAAAGCGCAATTATGGTCCCGCACACCAGCGATGGCCGCGTGTTATTCGCGATTCCCTGGCACGGTCACACCCTGGTCGGAACCACCGACACGCCCATCCCAGCGGCAACGCTCGAACCGGTTGCGATGGAGCAGGAGATCGAGTTCATCCTCGCGACCGCCGGGCAATACCTGGCGAAAGCGCCTACGCGTAACGATGTGTTGAGCGTATTCGCCGGCATCCGGCCGTTGGTAGGCGCTACGGGCGGGGCCAGCGGCGTTTCCAAGACGGCGGCACTGTCACGCGATCACGTCATCCAGATCGATCGCTCCGCTCTGATCACCATCTGCGGTGGAAAGTGGACGACGTATCGCCACATGGCCGAGGATTGCGTCGATCAGGCGGCAACGCTCGGGCAGTTGCCGGAAAAGCCATGCGTGACGCAACACCTGAACATCCACGGCTTCCACGGCGCAGCCGAACAGTTCGGCCCGCTGGCGGTCTATGGTTCGGACGCGTACGAGATTCGCAAGCTCATCGAGACCGACGCCGGGCTCGCCGCACCGCTGCATGCCGCGCTGCCCTACGTAAAGGCGGAGGTGATCTGGGCGGCGCGCCATGAAATGGCCCGTACCGTGGAAGACACGCTCGCCAGGCGCACCCGCGCGCTGTTCTTGAATGCGCGCGCAGCCCTCGAAATGGCGCCCGCCGTCGCGGACCTGATGGCTTCAGAACTGGGTTGGGACGAGGCGACCCGGGCGAAACAGTTGGCTGCATTTCGCGAGGTTGCTTCGAACTACACGCTTCATCTCTGAGTGGCTGGCCCGGCACGCATTCTGCACGGTTCGGAATTTATGCAATCGCTTCTAGTACCCTGACCATGAAGTTCGATTGTGCCGCCGGCCTCCTCTGCCGCGTCTACCGTGCTAGAATTTCCACAGCTTCTGCTTGCAGTCTGCGGGAAGCATCGACTCTCAGCGCCCGGCCACTAAAGGGGCGTCTGATTTCGCCGGTTTACGGCATCGCTAAAGCGATGCCGTGATATGAAGCCGGGATTTTTCGAAGGCTGTCTGGCCAGAGCATTTCTCGTAGTGATGTAGAGTGCGCAACCCTGCCCGAGGACAGATGGGAGCCATGGCGGGGGTAGGAAGTCAAAAGCCCCGCCCCTTCGGCTTCGCTCAGGGCAGGCTCTGTCGCAGAAGACGCGACAAGGACGGGGCACCCTCAAGAGTTGAAATGAGTGAAAGGGTGGGCCAGCCCCCCTACCGGGGGTAAGCACTAGCCCGGGGTAAGTAAACCAAATAGAGCCATAGGAATAGTCCAGCAAGAGCAAGCATCAATGCATCCCAGCAGATGCAGACGAGGGAAAAAAGCGAACGCACCCCGTGTCCTCTGGCGAACGACCTAGAGAACAGGAATATCGCTGTTATGGGCATCGCGAACGCAAGAACCACCCCAAAGATCACATAACCCTCGGCAAGACCACCCGACACCGCAGCGAGGCCGGTCCCCTTCTCCTTGGCGATGCCGTTGAAGGCGTTGGACACGGCAATAATGAACGGAACGGACAGCGTGCAAGTGACAACAGTCCCCCAGACGAAGCATCTTCTCTTGCGTTCGTGAGTGAGAATATCGTCCATCGGCAAGTAGAGGATCTTACAAAGGCACAGGAAATTCAATAGTTGTTTGACGCTATCTGGCGATTTCACCCAGAACCGATCTTTAGCCGAACTTCGATTGTGCCGCCGCCCTCCTCTCGTCGCCACCGTGCTAGAATTTCCACAGCTTCTCCTTACGTTCTGGATCCTGCTTTGATCGAACTTGCACCCTCGATACTTGCGGCGGACTTCGCACACCTGGCGGATCAGGTGGAGCGGGCTACGGCGGGCGGCGGCAGCGTGATTCATGTCGATATCATGGATGGGCATTTTGTGCCCAATCTGACGGTCGGGCCTCCTTTGGTGAAATCTTTGCGCCGGGCAACTCGGCTGCCGCTGGACTGCCATCTGATGATAGAGAACCCGGACCAGTTCATTGCGGAATTTGCGGAAGCGGGAGCGGACTGGATTTCGGTGCATCAGGAGGCGTGCCGGCATTTGAACCGGACGCTGAACCTGATCAAGCAGCATGAATGCCGGGCGGGGGTGGTGATCAATCCGGCGACCCCGGTGGAAACGCTCTCGGAAGTGCTCGACATTGTGGATTATGTGCTGGTGATGAGCGTGAATCCGGGGTTTGGGGCGCAGAAGTTTATCCCCGGAACGCTGCATAAGATGAGGAAGCTGGCGGAGATTCGGGCGGAGCGGGGATACCAATACCGCATCGAAGTAGATGGCGGCGTGGATATGGACACGGTCGGGGAAGTGGTGCGCGCCGGGGCGGAGATTCTGGTGGCGGGGAATGCGGTGTTCGGGAAGGGCGATGCGGCGGCGAATGCGGCGGCGCTGTTGGACGCGGCGCGGAGTGCGAGTTTCGAGAGAGTGTAGTGGATTTTGTAATTGTGTAAATTGGTAATTTTGTAATTTGAAGACCAGCCCGCGCCGGGTTGCAAATTACAAAATTACCCGATTACGAAATTACAAAATTGTTCTCTGGTTTTGAGGTCTTCTATGCGTCGAAGTTCTGTTTTTGCTCTTCTCGCGTTGCTGCTGGCGTTGACGGTGGCATGCACGAACAAGAAAGCGGTAAATCCGCTGGCGAACGTGGGATCGAAACAGCCCGACAAAGTGCTGTTTGACCGCGCCATGGATGCCATGAAGCATAACCGCTTCGACGTGGCGCGGATGACGCTGCAGACGCTGATCAACACCTATCCGGATTCGGAGTTTATCGCGCGGGCGAAGCTGGCGGTGGCGGATTCGTGGTACGCCGAGGGCGGCACGACGGCGATGCAGCAGGCCGAGATCGAATACAAGGATTTCCGGACGTTTTTTCCCAATATGCCGGAGGCGGCCGAGGCGCAGCTGAAGGTCGCGAACATTCACTATCATGAGATGGAAAAGCCGGACCGCGACTTCACGCACGCGATGCGAGCGGAGGACGAGTACCGGGCGCTGATCCAGGAATATCCGGACAGCAAGCTGGTGCCGCAGGCGAAGCAGCGGTTGCGGGAAGTGCAGGAAGTGCTGGCGGAACGGGAGTTCCGCATTGGGAGGTTCTATTATCTCCGGATGTCGTATCCGGCGGCGATTGCGCGCCTGAAAACGCTGGTGGACCGCTATCCGTTATATAGCGGCGCGGACGAAGCCCTGTATCTGATTGGGCAATCGTACGAAGCCGAGATCGAAGCGGTCCGGAAGAATGGACGCGCGAATGAAGTGATCAAGGGCAAGATGATCGAGGAACTGACGCAGGCGGCGGCGGAGCAGTACGGGAGAATCATCAAACGATATCCGGCAATGGACCGGGCGCTGGATGCCAAGGCGCGGCTGGAGGCGCTGCATCAGCCCGTGCCGCGGCCGACGCGGGCGGCGCTCGAACAGAACAAGAAGGAAGAGGCAAGCCGGCATGAAGCGACCTTGCTGTCGAAGGGGCTGGCGAACTTCGAGAAGACTCCCGACGTGGCCAGGGCATCGCATGTGGGCGAGCCGACGATGGTGGATCCGGAGCCGGTGACGGCAACCGGAGTGGTGAGAGATTTGAGCAGGGCTGGGGGATCGGCGGGCGGCGACAATAAGATCAGTGTGGAAACGACGACCCCTGGGACGGTTGCGCCGAATCAGGAGGCGCCGCGTTCGGATGCTCCCGTAGCGGCGTCAGACACGGCGGCAGCGGCGGCTTTTGGACAGCCTGCGGCGGCCGATCCCAATGAACTGAAGCCGAATGTTGACGCCGATCCGAACGCGCTTCCCCCGCTGCAGCAGAGCAATCAACTGGACAACAGTGGTGGAGCATCGAGCGGCATCGCTTCCAGTGCGCCGGCGAAGACCGAAGAGATGGCGGACATTTCTTCGAGTAAGAAGAAAAAGAAAAAGGGTTTGGGAAAGCTGAACCCGTTTTAGGGAGGGCAGAGGTTCGAGGTCGGATTGCAGAGGTCAGGGGCTAACACCTGACCTTCTCGATGTGATCGTCACGCTCAGGGTTCTCACCTCTGCAATCTGACCTCTGACCTCTGCCCTCTGCCCTCCTCACTCCCCAACAGACTAGGTACGTACGTAACCTGTTACCTCTGCCTGAATCGTTGACTTAGGTTGAGGGACGCGGTAATTTCGCGTTATCTCTCCTTTTTTGCGAAGGATGACGCTTGGCGCGGAAAATACTGCTCGCCGATGACAGTGTGACGGCCCAGAACATGGGGCGAAAGATCCTGGCCGATGCCGGGTACGACGTGGTCACGGTCAACAACGGATCCGCCGCCCTGAAGAAGATCACCGAAATCAAACCCGATTTGATCGTGCTGGATGTGTACATGCCCGGCTACAGCGGGCTGGAAGTCTGCCAGCGGGTAAAGGATGCGGGCGAGACGGCGCACATTCCCGTGCTGCTGACGGTGGGCAAGCTGGAACCATTCAAGCCGGAAGAGGCGCGCCGGGTCAGGGCCGACGCTCACATCGTGAAGCCATTTGAAGCCAGCGAGTTGCTGACTGCGATCACACGGCTCGAAGACCGCATGGTGCCGCAGCAATCCGAGGGCATGCGCTTCGGCACGCCGGTTTCGGGCCTGGAGCGGTTCGGCGGCGAGGGAAGCGGCTGGAAGGCGGCAAGTAACACGGACGCCGATACCGGATGGAGGAGCCGGCTGCGTTTTCCGGCGAAGAAGAAGCAAGAAGAACCGGAACCGGAAGCAGAAGATGTCGCGGCAGGAGCGGCCTTCCGGGATTTCCGGAAGGGGAAGGGTAAGACTGCCCCGAGCGCAGTGTTCACGGTGAAGGCGCCGCTGCCGCCGGGACAGGAGCCGGGGCTGGTTCCGGATATTCCGCGCGACATCACACCGGACGAACTGGACGCACTCAGCGCATTGGTCGCAAAACTCGATGGAGCGATTCCGGCTGCGGAGAATATTGCGCCGTTGGCGGAGAAGATGGGCCCGGTTGAGACTCCGGGGGCAGAGGTTGCGGCAGCAACGACTGAAGTGGCAAAGACTGAAGTGGAAGTCCCTTCTGCTGCGGCGGAAACCAACACAAAGGAGAAGACAGAGGTTGAGACTCCGGCGCCCGTGGTTGAGCCCGCTGCGGCAGCCGTTGAGGCCCCGGCATTAGCCGTCGAAGAAAAGAGCGAAGTCGAAATTCCGGTCGAGCGTGTGGAGCCGGCGGCCGAAGTTGCCGCGGCTGTTGCCGGCCCGGCTGCGGCCGAGACATATCGGCACGAAACCGAGCATCCGGAAACTCCGGCTGCCGTGGCCGCAGTCGCGGTGGATATTGCCCACCTTGCGCAGGAGCCCGCGCCCGTGGATAGGAACGATGAGCCAATGTTCGCTTCGGCTGCGAGCGCGGTTGAGCAGGCGGCGGAAGACAAGGCCCAAGAAGAGATTGGAGAGAAGCAGGCCGAAGCTGTCGCAAAGAGCGAGGCGAGCGCCCCGGCGGAAGCAGCAATTGCGAAGGGCCTGGAATCCGAGCCCGAAGTTTCCCAGCCCGAAGAATCGAAGGCCGAACTGCTGAACGCCGAAGAGTTGCAGGCGGAGACGATCGCGCAATCCGTCCCGGATGCGGCGAGCGGGCAAGAGGCGGCGGAGGCGGAAGAGCCGGCGCCGAGCGACGAGGAACTGGCCGAAGCGTTGCGCTTGCTTACACCCGCTACCTGGCATGCGGATTTCTCGACGGTCCAGCCGCACGGAACCGTGGTGGAGGCCGGCCAGTTGCGGGCGGAAGAAACCGCACGCAATGCGGCAACCGGTCCGCGGTGGGTAGCGGAGCCGGTAACGTTGAGTCCGGAGGAAGCGGCGATTTCGCTGGAGGCGGAAATGTTCCGCACTTTCGCGACCATGCCCGTGGCAGCGTCGGCGGCAACTTCCGGCGGCGAAATTGAACCGGTACGGGCGACCGAAGTTTCAGCGATTGCGGCCGCGGTTGAGAACAGACTGGCAGAAGCCGAGATGGCGGCCAGCGCAAAAGTTTTAGCGGAGCAAGAGGCTGAGAGTTGTTCACCTGAGCGTGGTTCATCGGAGCTTGCTCCAGAGACCACGGGCGCGGAAGCAGCGGTCATGGAAGCGCCGGAAGTGGTGGCGGCGGCTTCGAACCGAGCGACGCCGGTGGTGGAAGGGAACGAACCAGAGAAGCTCGAACCGGAGAACATCGAAGCGGAGCGGAAAGATTCCCCGGTGCAAGTGGCGGAGGAAGTGCCTGCGGAAGAGGCGGCGGCAGCGACCTTCGCGGATGCTGTGGGTAAGAACGAGGTCGAGGCACCGGCGGAACAGAATGTGGAGCCCGTCAGCGGGACGACGGCGGCGGTGGCAGAAGACAATCAGGATCCGAGTTTAGATTCTGGGGAGCAGGAATCTATGGGCGAGAGCGTGAGGGCGAAATCGGGGAAATCGAACTGGCATCAGATCCACACGGCGCCAGCCATCACTGCCGCGAACAGCGACGTAGTGGAAGCGGCGAAACAGGCCGAGAGCCGGGCCGAGGAGGCTCCGAAGGCCAGGGCAGCGGTGGCGGCAGAGGGATCGGCTTCTGCGCCGGCAACGGATGCCAGCACGATTGCCAGCATCGTGGACAGCGTGCTGGCCGATCTTCGCCCGAGGATCGTGGAAGAAATCGCGCGGAAGCTGGCGGGGAAGTAGGGCAGCTCTCAGCCGTCGGCATTCAGCACTCAGCATTCAGCCAGCAGCTCATGCCGCCTTGCCCGCCAATCATTGTACGTACAAAATGTTCCGCGTGAAACACTTTGTACTCGCTTAATTGTGCGTACACACATGTACATTTCAGGGGCAGTTGGAGCGCGGCTCCGGCGCACAAAAAGCGAAAACACTCGTCTCGCCCGGTGTTTTTGGTGACCGGTAGTCAGAATATATGCCTAAGCCACACTCCCAAGTCATTGATAATACTGGGGGGCTTGTGTGGCAAAACAGGCACAGTAAGGTAATATTTACACTGTAATTTTTACACAGGCCATGATTTGGTGCGTGGGCATCCCAGTCGAGTGTCCCGTTCGAGAATGGCTCGTGGCGCCCGGCACTCTCCTCAACTTCCAGGAAAATTCCAAGCTTGATGCGACCGTGGAATTCCAGGTTTCGAAAACCGCGAGAAGATGCTGGTGCGATTGAACGAGCATCCCGTTTCTGGAAAACCTCGGGCGGAAGAGATGAAGACAACCGGCTGTTTTTACTGCGCATCTGTTATAGGGGACTACGGCAGCATGGCTGCGTTGGCGATCCAGGAATTGGATCGATACGGGTAACATTGCTTTCAATTGCCTGGTCTGTATAATCGTGCTGAGGTTGTTGTGGGGAAAGCGGGAACAAGAGACGTTTCGGTTCGTTCGGCGCCCCGGTGGCATTGGGGGTTCGTCAGCGTGGTCATGTTATGTCTTGTTGTTACGCTGGCGACGCGAACTTTCCACGATACAACTTTCCACTCTACAACAGTGCAGTCCGACTCGCCGCAGACTATGCGGCAGCACATGGATCGTGATGCGATTCGTTGGGCTTCTCCTGTGTCCAAGATTGCGGTGGAACAGGCTTCCACGTTCTATGTCCGTGTGGTGCCGGCCGGCCCGCCTCTGCCAACTCTCCTTATCGAAGAGAGTCTCTACAAACGACCCCCTCCCACCTGCTGATCTTCTTCCTATTCCTACGCTGTCAAGAGCTAGCTCTTTCAACTGAACTTTGACTCAGTCATCAATTGAGGCTGAGGAGCTCTGCCACGGCGTTTGGCTCTCTGCTTTCGCGTGCCGGGTTTATCCAACTCGGAGTCGTGCAGATTTTAGAGTGAAAAAATGACGCTGCAACGCAGACACATAGTAATTGGCGTGACGGTAGCGCTTGCCGCAGTGATCGCGACCATGCTGCTCGTGCATTCGCTCGGTGACGCGAAAACCAAGCAGGCCGATGAAACTCCGCAACGGGTGGCTCCGGTCGTAGTCGTCGCCCGTGGTCCGCTTGAAAACACCATTACTCTCACCGGCGAATTCCGGCCGTTTCAGCAGGTCGATGTTCACGCCAAGGTGGCGGGCTACGTCCGCCGGATCTTTGTGGATGTTGGGGACAAGGTCAGTACTGGGCAGGTGCTGGCCATTTTGGAGGTCCCCGAACTGAATGCGCAGGTCATGGGCGCGCAGGCGGACATCCGGCGCAGTCAAGATGCGATTCGCCGCGCCCAAAGTGAAATCGAACGAGCGGAATCTACGCACCAGGCTTACCACGCCGCATACACGCGACTGAAGCAGGCTTCCGAGGAGCGACCGGGGTTGGTTGCGGAGCAGGAGCTGGACGATTCGCTGGCAAAGGATCAAGAGAGCGACGCCCAGATCCGCAGCACTCGCGCCGCTCTGGCTGAAGCGCAGAACCAGCTTGGGATGGCGCAAGCCACTCTCGATCGGCTGGCGGCCCTGCAGGCTTATTCGCACATCACCGCTCCCTTCGCGGGTGTAGTCACCAAACGGTACGTCGACACCGGCGCCCTGATCTCAGCCGGGACCTCATCGGAGACCCAATCACAGCCGGTGGTGCAACTCGCGGAGTGGTCCCTGTTCAGGTTGGAGATTCCGGTTCCCGAATCCGCGGTGCCGATGATCCATTTGGGCAGCATAGTGCAAGTTCATGTTCTCAATTTGAATCGAGATTTCCAGGGACGTGTGGCGCGTTTCGCCGACGCAGTCGATGAGGAGACGCGGACGATGCACACAGAAATTGACGTGGAGAATCCGCAAGACACTCTGACAGCAGGCATGTACGCCGAGGTGAAGCTTGCGCTGCAGGGAAAAAAGGACGCGCTCACGCTTCCCGTCCAGGCCGTGGTTCAGGAAGGTAACGAGCATTACGTGCTGGCTCTCGACGATCAGAATCGTGTGCAGAAGCGGAACGTTGAGTTAGGAGAGCAAACCTCGACCACTGTGGAGATCGTCCGCGGTCTATCGGAAAAGGATCGAGTGATCAGCGCCGGTCAGTCCGACTACGCGATCGGCGAAGTGGTACAGCCCAAGCTGGAGCAAGGATCCAGCGCCAGCGAGGGTCAGACGGGAGAGCGAAAGTAATGCCGAGATTCGCTCTGAACTACCCATTCTTTGTGATCATGCTGTGCCTGGTGATCGCCGTGGTTGGTGTGACGACCGTGGTTCGCATGCCGGTGGATCTGTTCCCGCAAATCAAGATTCCGGTGGTTGTCGTTGCGACCTTCTACTCGGGCATGCCGCCGGAACAAGTCGAGGCTGACATTACCGATACGTTCGAGCGTTTTTTTACGCTCGGCAGCAACATCGACCACATCGAGTCACGCTCTTTGACGGGCGTGAGCCTGATCAAGATTTACTTCAAGCCGGGCAGCGACGCCAACGCCGCTCTTAGCAATATCGCTAACCTGGCGATGGCCGATCTGCGGCGTCTACCTCCAGGCACTTTGCCGCCGGTCGTGCTCAAGTTCGACGCCTCGAGTCTTCCCGTTTGTCTGGTAACGCTGAAAGGGGAGGGCCTGGATGAAACCCGGCTCAAGGATCTGGCGCAATTTCAGGTTCGTAACCAGATCGCAAACGTCCCTGGCGCCTCTGTGCCTCAGCCTTTTGGCGGACGCTATCGCCAGATTATGGTTTATGTGGATCCGCTCAAATTGGAGGCACACCAGCTTAGTCTGATGGACGTAGTAAGGGCGGTGAACGATTCCAACCTGATTCTTCCCGCGGGCGACGTTCGCATCGGCCCCAGAGACTACAACATCTATGCTAATGCGCAGTTGCCCAACGTGGAGGAAATCAACCGCATACCGCTGAAGACAGTGGGCAACGCGTCGGTGATGGTCGCCGATGTGGGTGAGGCCAAGGACTCCGGAGCGATCCAAACCAACATCGTCCGCATCGACGGGCAGCAGTCCGTCTACATTCCGATCCTCAAACAAGGCGGTGACAGCAACACCATTGCCATTGTGAGCGGAATCAAGGCAGCGATTACGGACTTATTGAACATTCCGAAATCGCTCAAGACGGCGGTGGTCTTCGATCAGTCCATCTTTGTGAAGAGTGCCATCAAAAACGTGATGAAGGAAGGCGGGATTGGACTGGTGCTGACCGCACTCATGATTCTCGTCTTCCTGGGAAGTCCGCGAGCCACCGTTGCCGCGCTCCTCTCGATTCCCCTTTCTGTGCTCGTGTGCTTGTTGGTTATGAATGCAATCGGCGGATCGATCAATGTCATGCTGCTGAGCGGTTTGGCGCTCGCCCTCTCCCGTCTCATCGACAACTCCGTCGTGGTGCTGGAAAACATTTTCCGTTACATGGAACTCGGTGAAACGCCGAGGGTGGCGGCCGAAAAGGGAGGAATGGAAGTCTCGCTGGCTGTCCTGGCTGCGACCTTCACCACCTCCATCGTGTTTTTCCCCGTGACATCTTTCTACGGCGTCAGCCGATACCTCTTCATCGATCTCGCCCTGGGCGTGGTTCTGTCCATTTTTGCCTCCTACGTCCTGGCCATGACTGTGGTGCCGCTTTATTGTGCGCACTTTCTCCACCTCCCGGACGTGGAGGAGGAGATTGAACGCGAGTCCGAGAACAAGTCCGCTTCGCGATCCCTCTACATGAGGTTCCTTGGCCAGTTCAATGAGCGCTTCCAGAAGCTATTGGACCTCTATGAGCGTTGGGTAACTCGCGCCCTGGTCCGGCCGGGGAGAACCGTGGCGTGGATTGCCGCGGGCATCGCTCTGGTCCTCGTCGGAATTTTTCCCTTCATTGGGACGGCGTACTTTCCCCGCACTGATCCGGGCCAGTTCGTCATCAACGTCAAGGCGCCCAGCGGTTCGCGGCTTGAGGTCACTAATCAATATATTGCGCGCGTCGAGAACGACATCCACCAGGTGATCGGTCCTCACGATCTGGGAATGATCGTCTCCAATATCGGGATCACTCCCGACCTCTCCGCCATGTACACCAGCAACTCGTCCATGGACACTGCATTTGTCCAGGTCAGTCTGAAAGAAGACCACAAGTTCGGCAGCTATGAGTACATGCGGCGCGTTCGCCGCAAACTGTCGGAAGACTTGCCGGAACTCGATACCTATTTTCAGGCGGGTGGACTGGTCGACGCGGTGATCAATCTGGGACTACCCGCGCCCATCGATGTCCAAGTCAGGGGAAACGATCTTGACGGAGCCTACAAAGTAGCGACGAGTATCGCCCAACAGATCCGAAGCCGCAAGGGAGTGAGCAGCGTCCTGATTCCCCAGAATCTTCTTTATCCCGGTCTGCAGCTCAATATCGATCGCGAACGAGCGAGTTTAATTGGACTCACGCCTAGGCAGGTGGTGGACAACGTGATCACTGCCCTGACCTCCAACGGCATGATTGAGCCCAGTTACTGGATCGATCCCAAGACTGGCAATAACTACATGCTCACGGTGCAGTACTTTGATAAGCAGATCCAGAACATGAGCATGGAAGATTTCAAACAGATTCCTTTGCACGCTCCCGGTATTAAGACTTACACGCCCTTGCAATCCGTGGCCGATATAGCGCCGATGAATACTCCGACCGAAGTCGACCATTATCAACTGCAGCGCGTCATCGACATCTATGTGATGCCCTCGGGCGAGGCCTTGGGTGGGATCAATCACGAAGTCAATGACATCGTCCGTCACCTCTCGTTGCCGGAAAACATTCGGGTCAATGTGCTCGGGTCCGTGGTCGGCATGAACGAATCGTTCAAGCGCTTTTCCATCGGTCTGGTTCTGGCCATCGTGCTGGTCTACTTGATTCTGATGGCGCAGTTCACTTCGTTCATCGACCCGCTGATCATCCTGGTTGCGATTCCTCCCGGATTGGCGGGAGTGGTGTTGATCCTGTGGCTCACCCACAGCACCTTCAACATCATGTCGCTGATGGGCGTGATCATGATGACTGGCATCGTCGTTTCCAACAGCATTCTGATCGTCGAGTTTGCGCGCCAGTTGCGCAAGGAGGATTTCACATTGCAAGAGGCCCTGGTGCGAGCGTGCAAGATCCGGCTGCGCCCAATTCTCATGACCTCGCTCGCGACTTTGTTGGGCATGCTTCCCATGGCCCTCGGTATCGAGACGGGCAGCGAACAATATGCTCCACTGGCGCGCGCCGTGATCGGCGGCCTTGCGGTTTCGGTGGTCGTCACCGTTTTCCTCGTGCCTGCGGTCTATCTGATGGTTCACGGGAACGATACAGATAAGAAAAATGAGAATGAGGAGGAACAGCCGGCATGACGTGGAAACTGGCGCTTTTATTGGGCGTTCTCGCGCTCTCAATCCCCGCAACTCAATGTCTGGGGCAGTCGGTATCGGTCTTGCAGAACCCGTCGTCCTCGAACGCTGTACGGCTCACGGTGAAGGACGCCGAGGCGCTCGCGCTGAAAAACAATCCAGCGATTTCTGTCGCGCGGCTCAGTGCGTTGGCCTCGGAGCAGGTGACACGGGAAGTGCGCTCGAATCTCTGGCCACAAGCCTATGCCAACCTGACCGGAGTCGATGCCCGAAACAACAGCCGCATCACGGCTGGGGCCCTGAACAATCCAACCGTCTACGCGCGAGCCGCCGGTGGCGCCACGGTTACCCAACTCATCACGGACTTTGGGCATACTACGAACCTGGTTGCGGGTGCCCGCCTTCAGGCAAAAGCCGACGAACAGAGCGCAGCCGCTACCAAAGAAGAAGTTTTGTTGGCCGTGGACCAGGCTTTTTACAACGCGCTGCAGACACACGCTGTGCTGCGCGTGGCGGAGCAGACCGTAGCCTCGCGGCAGTTGTTATCCGATCAGGTCTCCGCTCTCACCAAGAGCAAGTTGAAATCGGACTTGGACTTGAGCTTTGCCAATGTAAATCTAGCGCAAGCGAAGCTTCTCTACCTGGACGCGCTCAACAACGACAAGGCTTCGGCGGCAGCGCTTTCGGCAATTCTCGGATACTCCACTCTCGAAGCGTTCGATTTGGTGAACGACACCGAACCGCTGGCGCCGCCTCCGCCCGATGTGGACCCGTTGCTCGCCGAGGCTTTTGCCAAGCGTCCCGAGATTCTTGCGTTGGAATTTCAGTCGGAGTCCGCCGAAAAACTGCACAAAGCAGAGCACGACCAGTTGTATCCGACGATCAGCGCCCTCGCAGCGTTCGGAGATTCTCCGGTCCGTGACGATCGCATCTATGGGCCCTACGCCGCCGCGGGAGTGAACGTTGAGATTCCCGTCTTCAATGGGTTCCTCTACTCCGCGAAGTCGCGCGAAGCGGACTTAAGAGCCCAGGCCGCTCGGCAACGCCTGATCGATCTTCGCAATCGGATCTCGCGAGATGTACGCACAAGCTGGCTGGCCGCCAGCACGGCATTCGACCGCGTGAGCGTGAGTGAGCAATGGTTGGCCCAGGCGAACCGGGCGCTTGATCTTGCCCAGACGCGATACAAGCTAGGCCTCAGCTCGATTGTGGAGCTCAGCCAGGCGCAGCTCCAGCAGACCCAGGCCGAGATCGGAAGCGCGCAGGCCGGATACGAATACCGGCTGGCTTTGGCGGTTTTGCGCTACCAGACCTCAGGACTGTAAGCCGGGTCGGAGGTGCTGCATTTCATGCGGATGCGACGATTCTGGATGGGTCGTCAGCCAATCGGAAGTTGGCCGGAACTGATGGGAGTCGTGGTGAGGATAGGAAGTCAAAATCCCCGCCCCTTCGGCTTCGCTCAGGGCAGGCTCTGTCGCGGAAAACGCGACAAGGGCAGGGCACCCTCGGGAGTTGAGATGAGGGATAGGGTGGGCGATTCAGCTCACGCATTGTGATCGGGCCAGCGAATTGGTGCGGTCGGTAAGCCTCTATGGTATCTTCGGCAGAACTGTTCTCCGCAGCGTACTCGTGAGTGCACGGCGCATACCATCGCTGGACGGCCTACGGGCGATCTCCATCACGCTCGTCGTGCTCAGTCACCTCATCAAATGGAAGCATGTTTCCCTCGGACCGGTTCAGGCCTACGGTGATCTCGGGGTTCATGTTTTCTTTGTTCTGTCAGGCTACTTGATTACCAATCTGTTGCTGCGAGAGCGTGAACGCAGTTCCACGATCAGCCTACGGGATTTCTACATACGGCGCGCGTTCCGCATCTTCCCAGCTGCCTTCGTGTTCCTGGCCATCGTCACAACTCTCTACTGGCACGAGATGCGCTGGTATCACACGGCAGCCGCCCTATTGTACGTCGCCAACATGGACAGCTCGCGGCCATGGATTTTCGGTCACCTCTGGTCCCTCAGTATTGAAGAACAGTTTTATTTGCTTTGGCCGTTTACTCTGAAAAGGTGGTACCTTCACCGGACCGCCATTCTGCTGGGCGTTTCGATGGCCACGTCCCTGTTCATCGCGGCCCTCTATGCCTTCAGAGTGAAAAATGGACTGCTTGGAAGCCTGCCTGTATTCGCAGATCAACTCGCCATCGGATGTCTACTCGCGATCTTTGCTCCGCGCCTTCCCAAGATTCCCGGCTACGTTGCGTTGCTGATGGTGGCAGCGATGATCTTCTCTCCCTGGTTTCCCGCGACCAGCGCGTGGCGCACGTTGTTCATGCTTTTCGTTGTCCGGCCGGTGCTCAACGTTTCCATTGCCGGCGTAGTCCTGCATGTGATCCAGAATCCCTATCGGGCTCTGAATTGGGCTCCCGTCGTATGGTTAGGGAATGTGAGCTATAGCCTCTATTTGTGGCAAGAGCTCTTCTGTTCGAACGCCGCCCTCCACTACGGATTTGTTCTGGTGCTGCCCGCGCTGGTGTGCGCGGCTCTCTCGTATTACCTCGTCGAGCAACCAATGTTGCGCATGAGGGATAGACGCGCCAGGAAACCCGAGCCGATTGCTCCTCCGGTGTCCGAGGACAACCCACCTTCACGCATAGCAGAGGCAATAGCCGGGAGTTGAAGCCCGAGGGGGCCCGCCGAGTCCCACGGTTCCGGGCAAGAAGGGAAATATCCAATGAACCGTCGCGTTAGTTTCCTGGTTTCATTTTGCCTGAGTTTGTGTTGTTCAGCGCCGCTCGCACACCACGCACCACTCCCCTCACGCCCCCAGCATCCTGGCCCGGCCCAAACTGTTTACTATTCGGTAACAGGTGCACTTTCAAAACGCTCTGCCTCCTATCCCGCAGCCGGTTTGACCCTTCTTTTCTTGCGCCTGTAAGATCAAAAGTCCCCTCCTTCTGACGGGAAATCTGCCGGGCTTTGCTGGGGCTGGACGGCCGGGACGGGGCGGAGCCCCGTCACCACACGATCGGGAGCAAGATGCCGCACGAATTGCCGAAAGCTTACGAACCGGGCGCGATCGAAGCGCGCTGGGCCGAGTATTGGGTCCGGGAAAAACTGTTTCATGTGGAGACGCCGGAGATTCCCACCCTAGCCGCTCCAACACCAGGAGCGGCTAGGATGGGGCACCCAAGCGAGACGCGTCCGGTGTTCACCATGCTGCTGCCGCCGCCGAATGTGACGGGGCGGCTGCACATGGGGCACATGCTCAACCAGACGCAGATGGATATTCTGGTGCGCTGGCATCGCATGCGCGGGTTTATCACGCTCTGGCTGCCGGGCACGGACCATGCCGGCATCGCCACGCAAATGATGGTGGAGCGCCAGCTGGCGAAAGAAGGCAAGAAGCGGCGCGAGATCGGCCGCGAGGAATTTGTGAAGCGCGTCTGGGAATGGAAGCGCGAGTATGGCGGCGCGATTCTCGACCAGATGAAGCGGCTGGGCGCGTCGGTCGATTGGGGACGCGAGTACTTCACGATGGACGACAACCTTTCGCGCGCGGTGCGCGAGGTGTTCGTCCGGCTGTACGAAGAGGGATTGATTTATCGCGGGAAGTACATCGTGAACTGGTGTCCGCGATGCGAGACGGCGATTTCGGATCTTGAGGTGAAGCACGAGGATGTGGCGGGGAAGCTTTGGGAGATCCGTTATCCGGTCATTGGAAGTGGGCCGGATGAATTTATCACCGTAGCGACCACGCGTCCGGAGACGATGCTGGGCGATACGGCGGTCGCGGTGAACGCGGCCGATGAGCGTTACACGCATCTGCACGGGAAGAAAGTGTTGCTGCCGCTGATGAGGCGGGAGATTCCCATTATTCTGGATGAGATTGCGAAGCCGGAGTTTGGCACGGGCGCGGTGAAGATCACTCCGGCGCACGATCCGAACGATTTCGAAGCGGGGAAGCGGCACAACCTGGCGCAGATCGACGTGATGGATCTGCACGCGCGTATGAACGAAAACGCGGGGCCGTACAAGGGCCTGGATCGTTACGCGGCGCGCGAGGCGGTGCTGGCGGATCTGAAGGAACAGGGCTTCCTGGTCGCCGAGAAGGATTACACGGTGCCGCTCGGCAAGTGCGACCGGTGCGGCACGGTGGTGGAACCGCGTCTGTCGGAACAGTGGTTCGTGAAGATTGAGCCGCTGGCGAAGAAGGCGATTGCGGCGGTGGAATCGGGCGAGATCGCGATCACTCCGGAGAACTACAAGCAGATTTATTTGAACTGGATGTACAACATCCACGACTGGTGTGTGTCGCGCCAGTTGTGGTGGGGACATCGCATTCCGGCCTGGACCTGCGGCAGTTGTGGGGAAGTGATTGTCGCGCGGGAAGCGCCGGTGCAATGTCCGAAATGCGGCGGTGCAAAGTTAGAACAGGTCACAGACGTGCTCGACACCTGGTTCTCGTCGGGCCTGCTGCCGTTCACGACTTTGGGCTGGCCGGAGAAGACCCGCGATCAGGCGGTGTTCTATCCGACGACGCTGCTGATTACGGCTTACGAAATCCTGTTCTTCTGGGTGGCGCGCATGATCATGTTCGGCTGCCACTTCATGGCGGGGCACGAGCAGGACGCGGCGATCAAGCAGGCGAGCGGCTGGTCATCGAAGAAGAACGACAGCATTCCGTTTCGCAATGTTTATATTCACGCGCTGGTGCGCGACGCCGAGCGGCAGAAAATGTCGAAGACGAAGGGGAACGTGCTGGATCCGATCGAGGTGATCGGAAAGTACGGGACGGACGCAACGCGCTTCACTCTGGCGTCGATGGCGGCGCCGGGAACCGATATCGCCTTCAGCGAGAGCCGCACGGCGGGGTATCGGAATTTTGCCAACAAGATATGGAACGCGGCGCGGTTCATGTTCATGAACGTGGACGATGTAGAGGAGGGCATCGCTAAAGAGACAAGCGTCAGCGTCGATACCGTCGGGTTCTGTGCTTTCCTGGGAAAGAATTCCGGTGCGGGACTAGCGGCGTTCAGTATTGAAGCCCTCGAGGATCGCTGGATTCTCTCGCGGTTCAATCGAGCGGCGAAGGAAGTGAACGAGTCTCTCGAGACATATCGTTTCGACGAGGCGGCGAATCGCATCTACGATTTCTTTTGGGCAGACCTTTGTGACTGGTATATCGAGCTAGTAAAGCCTAGATTCTCCCTGGCTGTCGGCAGCGTGCGGAGAGTGCTGGCATTCGGTTCTGCGACGGAGAAAGCCACTGCTCGGACCGCTTGCGCAAACTTAGTGAGCTTATTTGATGCCTCGTTGCGGCTGCTGCATCCCGTGATGCCGTTCATCACGGAAGAAATCTGGCACGCGATCTACGATGGCAAGCCGCCGCTGAAGTCGATCGCGCTGGCGGCATATCCGGCGGCGGATGAAAAGCAGATTGATCTGGGCGCAGAGACAGAAATGGCGATCTTGCAGGATCTGATCGTCGGCGTGCGCAACCTGCGGGCGGAATTGAAAGTCGAGCCCAAGGTGAAGGTTCCGATACAGGTGTACGCGTCGGGACCCGAGATTCTCGATCTCATCCAAGAAAACAGGGACTCGGTGGCCCGCTTGGCGAGCGTGGAGACGATAAACTTTGTGAAGGACCCTTTGACATATACACAAGGTGCGCGACGCACCGCGCGGTTCGATGTTCATGTAATTTATCAGCGTTCAATCAATGTTGCCGCCGAGCGTGAGCGATTGCGGAAGGAACTGGACAGGATCGAAACGGAACTCGCCAATGGGCGGCGCCAGCTATCGAATGAGCAGTTTTTGGCAAAGGCGCCTCCGAAGGTTGTGGAGGGGCTGCGAACGCGGGCCGATGAACTGAGCATGCTGCAGGAGAAGACGCTCGGTCAATTGAGGGTTTTCGGTTGGACTGGTAGGACCTAGACCCGGCGTAATCGAAACGGCGGCTCCGCGAGCCGCTGGACAGCCGAGGGCGGCTGTCCCTACGCGAACATGGACTGGAATTCACGGCGCATTACCGCGATTATCGAGAACGCGCTGAACGAAGATCGGGCGACGCGCGATGCGACCAGCTACGCCTGCATCGATCCCAACCAGAGCGCTTCGGCGACGATTATCGCCAGGCAGGAGTGCATTCTGGCTGGCCTCGGATGTGTGCCGCGGATTCTCAACGTCTATGCGGCGCTGGATGGGGCGGTCACTTCGCATTACGAGGTGACGAGCCATCCCTCGATTTTCGATGGGATCCGCGTGCACCCGGGACACCAAATCGCGGTGATCCGGCACAACGCGCGGGTGATTCTGTCGTGTGAACGGGTGATCCTGAATTTTTTGCAGCGGATGGCCGGGATTGCGACCACCACGCGCAAGTTTGTGGATGCGGTCGAGGGCACGCGCGTACAGATTCTCGATACGCGCAAGACGGCGCCGGGGCTGCGCCTGATTGACAAGTACGCGGTGCGCCGCGGTGGCGGGCAGAATCACCGGCTGGATCTTTCCGACGGCGTGTTGATCAAGAGCAATCACATTGCGCTGGCCGGGGGCGCAATTCCGGCGCTGGAGCGCGCCATCCACAACCGGCGTGGACGGCAGCCGATCGAGATTGAAGTGCGGTCGCTCGAAGAACTGGAGCAGGCGCTGGAGCACGGGGCGGAAGTGATCCTACTCGACAATCTGAGCGTTGCGGATGTGCGTCAGGCGGTCGAGATTTGTTCACGGCAGCCGCGGCGGATTCCGCTGGAGTGCGCGGGCGGAATCACTCTCGATAATGTGCGCTCCTACGCGGAGACGGGCGTGGATTATATCTCGGTGGGGGCGCTGACGCAGTCATCGACGGCGGTGGATATGAGCTTGAGAGTCACTCCGGCTTAAGCCCCAGTCGTTAGTCGTTAGTCGTTAGTCGTTAGTCGTTAGTCGTTAGTCGTTGGTCGTTGGTCGTTGGTCGTTTGCGGATCACGGCGCACCATCGCTGCTTCTTCATCTCCGTCGGATTCGATTTGCCAACGACTAACGACTATCGACCAGCGACTGTTTATAATCCCTCCATCTCCATTTCCATGAAAACTCGCAGCTTGCCGTCCGTGCACAAGGCGACAGATGTTCGCTTGGGCCGCATCGTTCGCCTGCTCATGAGCCACGCTATCGTTGTCGTCAGCGGCACGAAGATCGCGGAAGAGATCGGGACGAGCCGGTCGGAAGTCTGGCGGCTGATTCAGCAACTGCGCGGCTTGGGCGTGGATGTCGCTGGACGCCCGGCGACCGGCTATCAACTGCGGGCGGTTCCGGACTTGCTGCTGCCGGAGATGTTGGCGCCGTCGTTGAAGGGCACGATTTTCGGCGGTGCTAAGCAGATCCATCACTATTACAAAATCGGCTCGACCAATTCGGAGGCTATGCGATCGGCGGCGGAGGGCGCGCCGGAAGGCAGCGTCTTTCTCGCCGAAGAACAGCTGGCCGGGCGGGGACGCGGCGCGCACACCTGGCATTCGGCGCGGTCGGAGGGGATTCACTGTTCGGTAATCCTGCGTCCGGCGATGCCGCCTTCGGATGCGCTGATTTTTTCGCTGGCTGCGGGGCTGGCGGTGCGCGCGGCGGTGGCGGAGATTGCTCCGCAACTTCTGGCGGATCTGAAATGGCCGAATGACCTGCTGCTTGGCGGAAAGAAGTTCTGCGGCATTCTCACGGAGATGAATTCCGAGGCTACGCGGGTGCGCCATTTGGTGGTGGGGGTGGGGATCAATGTGAACCAGGTGAAGTTTCCGGCCGAGCTGCGCGAGATTGCGACTTCGCTGCGTATTGAGACCGGCACGGAGTGGTCGCGCGTGGAGATATGCGCCGCTTTGCTAAAATCGCTCGACCGGGAGTATCGGAGCCTGGTTGAGGATGCGGGAGCGCGCGACGCGATCCTGCGCCGGTTCGAGGAGAGCTCTTCGTCGGTGCGCGGCAGAAAAGTGAGCGTCGACGAGAACGGCGGCCTGGCGGGCGTTACCGAGGGATTGGACGAGCGCGGATTCTTGCGGGTAAGAACGGCGGACGGCTTGCGGACGGTGGTGAATGGAACAGTGAGAACCATTGAAAATTTGTAATTGGTGATTTGTAATTTAAGAGCGGCGGCTTTTCCAATTACAAATTACAAATCACCAATTACAAATTCTCTATGCTCCTAGTCATTGATGTCGGCAATACAAACACGGTGCTCGGCGTTTTTGCGCAGTTGGCGCACCGCCCGGGCGAGGAGGTGACGGGCACGGAAGCGGTGCGTTATGAGCGGCTGGTGGCCAACTGGCGCGTCGGTTCGCATCTGACCCGCACGGTCGACGAGTACGGAGTCATCTTCCGCAACCTTTTCTCGATGGCCAATCTGGAAGTTTCAGCCGTGCGTGGGATCGTGATTTCATCGGTGGTACCGCCGCTCGATTCGGTGCTGCGGCAGGTGTGCGAGCGCTATTTCAACACCAAGCCCCTGTTCATCGAGCCCGGCGTGAAGACGGGCATGCCGGTGCTGTACGAAAATCCAGCGGAAGTGGGCGCGGACCGCATCGTGAACGCGGTGGCGGCGTTTGAGAAATATGGTGGGCCGTGCGTGATTGTGGACTTTGGCACGGCGACGACCTTCGATTGCGTTTCGAAAAAAGGCGAGTACATGGGCGGCGTGATTTGTCCGGGGATTGGGATTTCGGCGGACGCGCTGTTTCAGCGCACGTCGCGGTTGCCGCGAGTGGAGATTCGCAAGCCGGCGCGGGTGATTGGATCGAACACGGTGGGCAGTTTGCAATCCGGGCTTTACTACGGCTATCTCGCCCTGGTGGACGGCATTTTGGCGCGGCTGGTAAATGAAGATGCACTGGGCGCGGAGACGCGCGTGATTGCGACCGGCGGATTGGCCGCGCTGATTGGCACCGCCTCCCACTTCATTAAAGAGGTGGACGAGTTTCTCACCCTCGAAGGGCTGCGCATCATCTGGGACCGGAACCAATCGTCATCCCTCCGCCGCAAAGCCGCGCCGAAGTCCCTTAAAACGAGGTGAGAGGTCAGAGGTCAGATTGCAGAGGTGAAAAGCAAGGTCAGAGGTCAGATTGCAGAGGTGAAAACCTAACATTGAGAGCCTTCCACCTCTGCAATCTGACCTCTGACCTCTTACCTCCCCAGTGTCGTGGAAAACTACTTCAATTACTTCACCGAAATCGAAGAGCACTATCTGCGACGGCGAGGGACTCATTTGCTGCTTTCGACGCTCGATTGGGCTTTGATTGAGACTTGGAAAAGCGCAGGCGTGCCGCTGGAAGCCGTGCTTCGCGGGATCGACGATGCGTTTGACAAGTACGATCGGCGTCCGTCGAAATCGAAAAAGGTGAATAGCCTGGCGTACTGCTCGCAGGCCGTGCTGGTTGCGGCAGAAGATATGAAGGAAGCGGCGGTGGGTGCGAGCGGCGAAGAAAAAGCTCAGCGCGAGCCCGGATTTGAAGCGGCGCAGATTGCAACGTTCTTGCGGGAGAACGCCGAGAAGCTCGAAAAAGCAAAACTGCCGGAGCGCGCTGGATTCGCGACAGGTGCGCTGGTGCGGGAGGAAGCAGGTTCGTTGCGCGAGATGGCGGAGGCCATCGAGAGCTCCGGGAAGCTTCCGCGGCTGGAAGATCTGGAGCGGCGGCTGACGGTGCTGGAGGAAAAGCTGTTCGCAGTGTTGATGGCGGCGACTCCGGATGAAGATCTGGTGAATGTTCGCGCGGAAGCGGATCGGGATCTTGCTCCCTACCGGCGGAAAATGACGGCGGCGCAGGTTGAGCAGCTACACAAGCAGTACGTGCGAAAGCGGCTGCTGGAGCGGTGCGGCGTGCCGCGGCTGAGTTTGTTCTATATGCACTAACGTCGTGTCCGGAAGTCTCGAAACATAAACTACGCCGTCATCCTGAGCGCAGCGAAGGATCTCTGCATTGCGGCGCCCAATACATTAGGTCCTTCGCTGCGCTCAGGATGACAGTTGGAATTGATGCGCGAACCCCATGCTTCTTTCCATCGAAAAACTGATCTACGGCGGTGACGGGCTGGCGCGGACTCCGGCGGGCGCGGACGGGCGCAGCATGGCGGTGTTTGTGCCGTTTGTGCTGCCGGGAGAGCGGGTTGAGGCCGAGATCCGGCAAGAGAAGCCGGGGTTCGCGCGGGGCGCGATGACGCAGTTGATCGAAGCGTCGCCCGATCGCGTCGAAGCGCGCTGTCCGTACTTCCGGCAATGCGGCGGATGTCATTACCAACACATTCGCTACGAGCGGCAACTGGAGTTCAAAGCTGGAATTCTGCGCGAGACGCTGCAGCGGATTGCGAAAATCGAACTGAAATCCGAGATTCGGCTGCACGCTTCTGCTCCCTGGAACTACCGCAACCGGACGCGGCTGCAGGTGCAAACCGCACCGGAGTTTCCACCCCAGCCCGCGAAAAGCGCGCGGTCTGGGGACCCCGGATTCCCACCCCAGCCCGCGAAAAGCGCGCGGTCTGGGGACCCCGGATTCGCGCTGAGGTACTTCCGGTTCGGCTCGCACGAATTTCTTCCGGTCGGCGAATGTCCGATCAGCTCGCCACTGCTCAATCGAGTGATGGCGCGGCTGGTGGAGCTCGGCGGATTGAACTGCCCGGCGGCGGTGGAAGAGATTGAGTTGTTCGCGGACGCGGCCGATGAGCGTTTGCTGGCCTGGGCATTCTGTGGACGCGAGGCTGACAAGAGGGGTCTGTTGCGCTGGGCGGAGGCGCTGGAGCGCGAGTTGCCGGCGATCGGCGGCGTGACGTTTTTCTGTTCGCGGCGCCGGCCTTCGCAGGGACGCTTGGAAGATGAAGCGTCGATCGACCTGCAATCGCTGGCACAGTCGGGCGCCAGGGCAATTCGCTATCGAACGAAGGACCACGAGTATCAGGTCAGCGCGGGAGCCTTCTTCCAGGTGAACCGTACTCTGATCGACGAGCTGGTAACGGTTGTGACCGGCAACGCCAGCGGGGACGTCGCACTCGACCTGTATGCCGGAGTGGGGTTATTCTCGGCGGCTCTGGCGCGAAGTTTTCATCACATTTTTGGTGTAGAGGCGTCACAGACATCGTATGGCGACTTGGTGGAGAATGTGCCTGCGAACGTGAAAGCGGCCGGGGCGCGAACCGAGGATTACCTGAGAAACCGGCCGGTGCGAAAAAGGCCTGACCTGGTCGTCCTGGACCCTCCCCGCACCGGGGCCGGCAAGGCGGTGATCCGCTCTCTGGTGAAACTCGGAGCGCCTTGCGTCCGATATGTTTCGTGCGATCCGGCGACGCTGGCCAGGGACATCGCCCCCCTTCTGGCAGCCGGGTATCACATCGAGGAAGCACACTTATTCGATCTTTTTCCGGAGACGTTCCACATCGAATCGGTGATGCTGCTGGCGCGCTGACCGCTTTCACTTCGCACCAGTTCCTCCTGGAAGACGGGTGGGTTGGCCGAGGGCCCTGGCGCAGGCAAGACCGCGCCCGGGCCCCGCTCGTCCCCTAGATATAGGTGAGATAAAAGGACAGGTCGCGATGAGTGTGCTCGACGATTTTGCAGACAACAAAGACGTTCCGGAAATCTACGAGGTTGAGCGTACGGTCATCGCTCTGCATAACCACAACTACTACAGGATCGAGGTCAGAAAAGACTGCAAGAAGGCTGGTGACGAAAACCTTTACAGCACGACCACTTACGTGGAATCGAAGAGCTTAGGGACAGAGACGAACTCCCCACCTTGGGCCGGTGAGGTCTGGCAGCAATTCGGAACATCCGACTCCGACCGACACGACGCGGACGGTGCACTCCGGCAAGCGCTATTGAACTTGTCGAAACTCTAGCTGGACGACAGGTGGCTGGCAGCCTGTCGCCCCAGGCGGGCCCCACGTGTTTTCCCATCTGTTTCCGACCGTATTGTCCCGAGTCTGGCCGAGATGTGCCCGCCGCTCGGCGAGGCCACTGTGTGCCTCCTCCATATTGAGCTACCGGTTTCCCAAGAGAGAACGCGCCGCGTGGATGGAGATCGACGGGAAAACTCAGATTGCAGACCGAGAGGCAGCCATGAAGAAACCGTGGTATTTCGATTGGACCGATCCCAAGCCGCTTCCCTGGGACATTGCCCTTGGTCTGGCGATGACGACGGCTATTGTCGTGGCATCGCTCACCGTGCTGGTGCTCCAACACTGCTGAGGCCAATCTGTCGATAGCGCAGCAATGGACGGACAAGACCCCATTTTCTCCACTGGAGATCAAGGCCATGACACACGACCGGAAGCCGCCACGGCAGCCGTTGTTCTGGGCGGCGCTGGCATTTTCGCTCGGCTTGTGGACGGGTGTGCGCGCCTGGCGGCCGCCGTCGTGGTGGGTGATCGCGGTCGTGGCCTTTGTATTCGCGGCGTCATGGTTTCTTGCGAAGCGGGCGTGGCTGGCCAAGGCGCTCTCGTTGGGCGCGTGGTTTCTTCTGGGCGCTTTTCTGATTCAGATTCGCGGCCAGCCGCAGGGCGATTCTCGAATTTTCACGCTGGCCGATGGCCGTGAAGTCACGCTAACGGCGCGCGTGATGCGCGAGGGCTACGCGCGGGCCGCAGGACCGCAAATTCAAGAATCTATCGACGTGGAAACGGAAGCGATCTCGAGCCAGGGCGAAAGCTGGCCGGTGCGGGCTGGGGTGCGGCTGACGATCTACGAAAAGGAGGAAGATCGGGCCATCGGGTCATCGGAAGATCGGGTGATCGGGCCATCGGGCCATCGGGTGATCGAAGGTCAAGAGCATTTGGATCTCAATGACCCGATCACCCGATCACCCGATCACTCGATCCTTCTGACTTACGGCACGCGGCTGCGCATTCTCGCCAAGCTGCATCCGGCGCGCAATTACCGCAATCCCGGAGCCTTCGATTATGAGGGCTATCTGCGCGACAACGGCATCAGCGTGCTGGGGTCGGCGGAGGCAACGGACATTGAGCGGCTCCCCGGCTTTTCCGGCAGCCGGATTCAGCTCTGGCGGACGCGCGTTCATGCCAGCATCATTGCCAAGATTCACCAACTGTGGCCCGCGTCGCAAGCCTCGCTCATGGACGCCATGGTTCTTGGAGAAGAATCGTTTCTGCGCAACGCGACCCGCACCGAGTATCAGCGCTCGGGCACTTATCACGTGCTGGTTGTTTCCGGAATGAACCTGAGCATCCTGGCGTTCGCCATCTTTTGGACGCTGCGGCAGTTTCGTGTCGATCCGGCGCTGGCGGCCATCACGACGGTCGTGGTTTCTTTCGCATACGCGTTTGTGGTGGGAGTCGGCCCGCCGGTGTGGCGCGCCGCGCTGATGCTGGCTACATATTTAGGCGCGCGTCTGCTGTATCGCGGGCGCAACATGATGAACGCAATTGGCGCGGCGGCGCTGGGAGTTCTGATCGTCGATCCGCACGCCCTGTTTGGCGCCAGTTTTCAGCTCACGTTTCTTGCGGTCTTCATTATTGCGGGCATCGGCTCGCCGATTTTGGAGCGGACAACGCTGCCCTACGCGCGCGGTCTACGGCTGTTGCGAGCCACCAGCTACGATTTGCACGTTTCGCCTGAAGTAGCGCAGTTCCGGCTCGATCTACGGCTGATCGGAGGACGGTTGAAGAGATTCCTCGGCAACCGCCTCGGCCTGGCGCTGCCCGCGATCTTCATGCGCGTGGCCATCGGTCTGAGCGGATTGATCTTCATCTCGGCGCTGATGCAGGCGGGACTGGCGCTGCTCATGGCCTACCACTTTCATCGCGCGACCACCATGGGAATGCCGGCCAACCTGGCGGTGATTCCGCTGACCCAGGTGCTGATGCCCGCCGCCGCCGCCGCCGTCGGCCTGGGATACATTTCGACCGCGCTGGCCAAGCCTGCGGTTTGGATTTCCGGCCTCGCGCTCGAGGGAATCGCGGGAACGGTGCACTGGCTCGGCGGCGCTCAGGTCGCCGGTACATCGATCGCCGACTTGCGGGTCGCCATGCCCTCGCTCACGATGATTCTGGCCTCGATCGCCGCGCTGGCGCTCGCAATGCTCATGGCGCGGCGTGCACGCTGGGCCGCCTTCGCTTCCGTCGCGCTGCTGTTTGGCGTTGCGGTCTGGATTGCGTTTGTCCCCTCGCGCCCTCGCCTTCGCGCCGGCGTGATGGAGATGACGACGATTGACGTCGGGCAAGGCGATTCCATTTTGCTGGTCACGCCCGAGGGCCGCGCCCTGCTCATTGACGCCGGAGGCCTGCCGCAGTGGATGCATTCGGACTTCGATCTCGGCGAACAGGTGGTCTCTTCTTATCTTTGGAATCGAGGCATCGATCGTCTCGACGTGGTCGCGATCACGCATCCTCATGCCGACCACCTCGGCGGAATGCCCGCGGTGATTGCGAATTTCCACCCGCGAGAACTCTGGATCAGCATCGACCACCCGGTCGGCCAATTGGCGCCGATCGTTGCGCAAGCCCGGAGAGCGGGGATGGCAGTCTCCGTGAAAAAGGAAGGCGATCAATTCGATTACGGCGGAACGCATTTCCACATGCTCGCTCCCGGACGCGATCAAATCACCGGGTCGATGCGTCCGAACGACGATTGCCTGGTGTTTACGGCCACGTTTGGCGGGACGACCGCTTTACTGGAAGGAGACGCGGAGCGTCCGGCGGAACGACGCGTCGTCGAGCAGCGTCCCGGCGAGGCGATGCTGCTGAAGGTGGCGCATCACGGCAGCGCGAGCGGGACTTCCGCCGATTTGCTCGCGACCGTTCATCCGCGTTATGCGGTCATTTCCGTCGGCGCGCGAAATGTGTACGGACATCCCCGGCGCGAAGTGCTGGAGCGGCTACAGCGGGCTGGAGTTAGAACCTACCGCACCGACGAGGAGGGCGCGGTCAGTTTTTACCTGGACGGCAAGTCGGTGACTCCGGACGTCGCGATTCTGCATTGGAGTCTCACCCACTGATCTCGGAGGTCTCGTCATCGAGGGGAGGCAGTTTGCGGCGCGCCTCGATAATCTTCCTGGCTTCGGGCGCGTCTTCTTCGCGCACAAGAATGACCGTTCCGCCGACGCCGGGAAACGCGTCCTGAACCGCGTCAATGGATTTCAAGTCCGATTCGATGCCGGCGGATTCGAGCAAGCCCTGCACGACGATGGCTTCGTTCTCTTGCTCCGTATCGAAAATCTTGATGAGTTTCTCGTTAGGCTCGGGTTGGGGCTCGGGTTGAGGCGAGAGGTTAGTCGGCTCTGGCATGTGTCCTCCGCAAAACTGCGTGTCAACAGATTACGGCAGTCACTATATCTCTGTCTTGCCGGTCGCAAAGGTGTACGCCCAAGGGGAGCTTGATTCGCGGCCCGAAACTGGCACAATGGCGACTGGGGCGCAACGCGGGGACAGGGTCGTCATCCAATAAAAAACGGGGGCAGTATGGAAGTTCAACGGGCCGAACCAGGCGACGAGCACAATGAACGCAAGAACGAGGCCCGAAGACTGCGGCGCCTGCAGGTGATGATAAGCATGGTGATGTCGGTGATCGGCCAGGATCCCGATCTGACGCTCGAAGAAGCCGCGGAAATGGCCGCGAATGCCCGCCGCGCCGCTCTCAGCATGTTTCCCGACAAAGAACTTGCCTACGATATCATCTACCGGCCACGCCTGCAGCGGCTGATGAATGAACGCTTCCGGCTGCAGTAGCCAGGGGTTGACAGCCGAGCATTTCCCGCTTGACACGATCCTCCCGCTACATGGATACTTATGCATTGAGTTGCATCTTTATTCATGTCGAAAACAACGCGCCACAAAGCGATTCTCGACCTGCTCGACGACGGTCCTGTCGAAAGCCAGGACTCGCTCCAGCACCGGCTTGAGCGCAAGGGCTTCGACGTAGGCCAGGCAACTCTTTCCCGCGACATCCACGAACTGAAACTGCTCAAGGGCCCGGAGGGTTATCGGCGGACTGGCGAGAGCCTGGGCGCAGAAGGCGTGTTGCCCTCGGTGATGCAGCTGGCTCGCCAGTTTGTGGTCGAAATCCGCCAGGCCCAAAACCTGCTTGTGGTGAAAACCACAGTCGGCAGCGCGCAGCCCGTCGCCGCCGCACTCGACGCCTCGCACTGGCCCGAGGTGGTCGGCACAATCGCCGGCGACGACACCGTGCTGGTCATTGCTACCGACAAAAAGAAAGCGCAGGCGCTCGCCCGACATATTCGCGAGCTGTCGTAGAAATCAGGTCTTAGGTCTTAGGTCTTAGGTCTCAGGTGTCAGGAAAACCAAGTTCTGAGACCTGAGACCTGACATCTTAATGGAGTGTTTACGAAATGCAGATGAGAACCGAACCCGTGGCACTGATGGATGCGCGGAAGATGGACCCGCCGAAGATGAGCCCGCCGAACCCTCTGCCCGAACCGGCCGCGCCGCGCGATCTCGTCTCCATCCACGACCTCGCCCCCGCCGAGATCCTCGCGCTGTTTAACCTCACCGCCATGCTCAAGCAGCGTCCCGCGGACTTCCGCGGCGTTCTCGCCGGCAAGCAGATGGTCATGTTCTTCGAGAAGCCCTCGCTGCGCACCCGCCTCACCTTCGAAGCCGGCATGGACAGCCTGGGCGGCAGCGCATTTTTCGTCGACCAGACGGCCAGCAGACTCAATGCGCGCGAGTCTCTTTACGACATTGCCCACAACCTCGAGCGCTGGATCGACATCATCGTGCTGCGCACCTTCAGCCATGCGGTCGTCGAAGAGATGGCCACCTACGCCAGCGTTCCGGTCATCAACGCCCTCAGCGAACTCGAACATCCCTGCCAGGCGCTCGCCGACTTCTTTACTCTGCAGGAGCATTTCGGCGATCTCTCGAAAATTCATTTCGCTTACGTTGGCGATGGCAACAACATGGCGCACTCGCTGCTTCTGACGGGCGCCGCGGTGGGCGCGAACGTTTCCATTGCGACCCCGGAGCGCTACGGGCTCAATCCCGTCATCGTCACCATGGCAAAGGCCATTGCGGACGAGACCAAGGCTGCGCTCCGCATCTTGACCGATCCGCGCAAAGCCGTTGCCGGAGCCGATGCCGTTTACACCGATGCCTGGGCCAGCATGGGACACGAACACGAAGCGGCAGAACGCGCCGCCATCTTCGCCCCTTACCAGGTGAACGCCGCGCTCATGCAACTCGCCAAGCCCCATGCGCTATTCATGCACTGCTTGCCCGCGCATCGCGGCTGCGAGGTGACTGACCAGGTTATCGACTCGGTGAACTCGGTCGTGTTCGATCAGGCGGAAAATCGCCTGCACATTCAGAAGGCCATTCTCGTATGGCTGTTGGGCGGCGGCGTGGGCCGCTTCCCGGCTGGTTTCCAAGGAAGGAGCGCACATGCCTGAAAAAATTGTTCTCGCCTACTCCGGTGGGCTCGATACCTCCATCATCATTCCGTGGCTCAAGGAAAACTATGCCTATGAAGTTATCGCCATGGTCGGGGACGTAGGCCAGGGAGACGACTTCGAGGCCGTGGTGGAAAAGGCGTACAAGACCGGAGCCAGCAAGGTGGTGGTCGAAGATCTGCGCGAAGAGTTCCTTACCGGCTACGTGTGGCCCGCGCTGAAAGCGGGCGCGGTGTATGAGAACAAGTATCTGCTCGGCACTTCGCTCGCCCGCCCCGTGATCGCGAAACATCAAGTCGAATTCGCGCTGCGCGAAGGCGCCTCGGCCGTCAGCCACGGATGCACCGGCAAGGGCAACGACCAGGTGCGCTTCGAGATGGCCTACCAGGCGCTCGCTCCCGAGCTGAAAGTTGTTGTGCCGTGGCGCGAGTGGGATCTCAAATCGCGCGAAGATTGTCTCGACTACGCCGAGAAGCGCGGCATTCCCGTGGCTGCGAGCCGCGAGAAGATTCACAGCCGCGATCGCAATCTCTGGCACGTGAGCCACGAGGGTGGAGAGCTCGAAGACGCGGCCAACGCGCCGTTCCCGAACACCTGGCAGATGACCAAGTCTCCGCAGGAGGCTCCCGATCGGGAAGAACAAGTCGAAATTGGATTTGAAAAGGGCGTGCCGGTCTCGGTGAACGGCATGAATCTCGATCCCGTTTCGCTGGTCGAACTGCTGAACGAAATCGGCGGACGCAACGCGGTCGGACGCATCGACTTGGTCGAGAACCGCTTCGTCGGCATCAAGTCGCGCGGCTGCTATGAGACTCCCGGAGGCACGCTGCTGCTCGCCGCCCACGGCGAACTCGAAGCCCTCTGCCTGGATCGCGATCTGCTGCACTTTAAGCAGCACGTCGCGCTCAAGTATGCCGAGCTGGTTTACTTCGGCCAGTGGTTCACGCCGCTGCGCGAATCTCTTGACGCCTTCGTCGAAACCACGCAACAGAACATAACCGGCGCGGTCACGTTCTCGCTTTACAAAGGCAATGTCGACATCGTCAGCCGTAAGTCCGATTACTCGCTCTACCGCACTGACCTCTCCTCATTCACCATGGGCGCGAGCTATGATCAGAAGGACGCCGAGGGCTTCATCCGCATTCTGGGATTGCCCTCGCGTTGCCGCGCCCAGACGCAGGCGAAAGTAAGGGTAGAGGTCGCGCAATGAAGATGTGGTCCGGCCGCTTCCGGCAGCCGCTTGACCCCGAATTTGAAAAGTGGCAGCGGTCGTTTCCCTACGATCAACGGCTGCTGCCGTTCGAACTTGCCGCCAGCCGCGCGCACGCCAACGCTCTCCAACACGCTGGAGTGATCTCTTCCGAAGAGCTTTCCGAAATTGTGAAGGCGCTGGAAGAAATCGGCCGCCGCGCCGAATCGTCGCCGGAATTTCTAAACGATCCGGAAGCCGAAGACGTCCACCACTTCGTCGAAAAGCAGCTTGCCGCGCTCATCGGCCCCAGTGGCTATAAGTTGCACACCGGCCGCAGCCGTAACGAACAGATCGCAACCGATCTCCGCCTCTTCGTGCGCCAGAGCATCGACATTCTGCAAAACCTGATCGCCGATTGGATCGAGGCGATCCTGACGCGCGCCGAGGCCGCGGGCAGCGCGTCTTTATCAACGACGACAGCTATGCCCGCGTACACACACCTTCAACCGGCAGAACCCGTCCTGGTCGCACATTGGTTGCTGGCCTATGTAGAAATGTTTCTCCGCGACGCCTCGCGCCTCGCCGATTGCCGCAAGCGCGCAAATCTCTGTCCACTGGGATCGGGCGCCGTAGCCGGAGCCACGCTCACCATCAATCGCCAAGCCATGGCCGCAGAGCTGCGGTTTGAAGGCCCGACGGCGAACAGTATCGATGCTACCAGCGACCGCGACTTCGCCATTGAATTCGTCGACGCGCTCTCGTTGCTCGCACTCCACCTCAGCCGCTGGGCGGAGGAGATGATCTTGTTCTCCACGCCCGCTTACGGCTTCGTCGAGCTGCCCGAGCCTTACTCCACGGGCAGCAGCGCCATGCCGCAGAAAAAAAATCCCGACTTGCTGGAGCTGGTGCGCGGCAAAGCGGCGCGCGTCATGGGATGTGCCACCACGCTGCGAACTTTGGTGAAGGGCCTGCCTCTGGCCTATAACAAAGACCTGCAGGAAACACAGGAGCCTTTGTTCAACGCCTCCGACACAGTCATTGCCATGTTGCCGCTCGTGACCGGATTTATGAACACGGTCGAATTCAACGAAGCCAAGATGAATCAGGCGGCGCAATCGGGCTTCATGAACGCGTGGGCTGCGGCCGCATATCTCGTGGAACGCGGAGTGCCCTCGCGCCTCGCCCACGAAGCGGTCGGCAAGGCCGTCCAGTTAGCCGTGGAGCGCGGATGCGATTTACAAAAATTGCCCCTCGCCGACCTGCAAGCGATCCACTCGAGCTTTGATGCGGGCTTCCACTCCTGCCTCGGACTTACTGAGGTGCTCACGCTGCACGATGTTCCCGGAGGGACTGCGCCTCGTCACGTCAAGCGCGCGCTGCAGAATGCCCGGGAACGGGTTGGTGGCCTGCGGTCTTCGGAACGGGAACGGGAACAGGTCGCGAAACGCTAGCGAAGTCGTTCTCTGGCGCGTGAGGCTCGTAGGTTGCACCCTGCGGTTTTCCATTGACATCAAACGCGCCGTGGAGCGATAATCAAGGTCTGATTGGGGCAATTTTGAGGAGTGTCCGTCCACCAAGACGGTCCTCGAAACTGCCCCAAAACCATTTTCAGCGCTCTTTGACAACCTAAGTCCTTGATTCCGGAATACTTTACCTATAAGTCCTTTAAATCCAAAGACCTCGCGGGAATTTCCTCCTAAACCTATGATTCCAAAAGACCGGGGTGAGAGTTTTTTTTTTCTGCGCAGTACTAAGTGGTTAATGACTTATTGGTAAATAGGCGCGATAGCGAAACCTCGGAGGGAGTGAGGTTGACGCCTGAGTTTCTTAGCACGTAGAATAGTGCTGCGCGTATATGCGTGCCATTAATGAAGACCAATATCACTTTGAAACTTGACGCTTCCCTCCTGCGCGAGATTCGCATCCTGGCTGCCGAAGAGGGCACCTCCATCAGCGCGATGCTGGCGGCTCGTCTCGAGCAAATCGTGCGCGAGCGCAAGAGCTATGATCGTTCGCGCCGGCGCGCCCTGGCGCGACTGCGCGACGGGATGAGCCTGGGCTGGACTCCGCCCCGATCGCGCGACGAGCTTTACGAGCGATAGTCTTAGGATGAGCGTTACGACGGTGAAGCAGGGAAGTCCCAAGTATTTCGTCGACACCAACATTTTGCTTTACGCCCACGACCGCGAGGCTGGCGCGAAGCACGAACGTGCCCGCCAACTGATTGAGCATTTGTGGACGACGGGGCAAGGCGCTTTGAGTACGCAGGTGCTGCAAGAGTTGTGCGTGAATCTTCGCCGCCGAGTTCGGCATCCGCTGCCGGGCGACGAGATCGCGAAGCTGATTGAGGACTACTTGAGTTGGGAGATCGTCATCAACACTCCGCAAGCGATCATGGCGGCCCTTGGGATCGAAGCGCGCTACAAGGTTTCGTACTGGGACGCGCTGATCCTGCATGCCGCCGAGAGCTGCGGCGCGGCAGTCCTCTACTCCGAGGACTTGTCACACGGGCAGCGTTATGGCGCGGTTGAGGTGGTGAACCCGCTGCGGGGTTGATTGTGAAAAAAACCACACTGCCCCGGGGGCACCCTTATTCGTGCTTCTCGGCTTCCCCCAGCCCAATGCCAAGAACGTAAACCGCCCGATGCCTCTTGTAAACATCAATTACATCCTGGGTGCTTCTTCTCCAGCTAGCGGCGCTTTCGCCGAGCCTTCTTCGGCCCGCCATGCATCTAACTAAAAGACTCTGTAACGGAGCATTGCCCTGATTCTTAGCCGCGTTCTTTTTCTTGCGCTGTTTCTTTTAGCTATCTACGCCGTCCAGCGATTTTGGTTTATGCGGGCGTGGACTTGGATTGGCTCGTTCTCGAATGCCAACTGGCGCTTTGGGCTTCATGCTGGGCTGATCGCGCTGGCCGCTGCGCTGCTGGCTACGCTGCTCGATCCGCTGCTTGGGCATGGGATTTCGCGTCTTAGCTTTGGCAGCTTGAATCTGGGTAAGTCGCTCGCCACGTTTTTCCGCTTGTGGTTGATCGCTTCGTTCTTTGCTTTCCTGGCGGTTGAATCGGTGGGAGCGATTGAGCGGGTCACTAATGTTGCGGCCCGGCTTCTGCCTCATTCTGGAGAGCTCGCGGGTGAGTTCAGTCCTTCACGCCGGACTTTCTTTCAATACGCCGCCGTTCTTGCTGGAGGGTTTCCATTCCTTGCCGCTACCTATGGATTTGCCGCTGGGCGCTTGCGTTACACCATCCAGCGCGTCGATGTGCCGGTGGCCAATCTTCCTCCGGAGCTTGACGGGCTGCGCATTGCTCAGCTTAGCGACATCCACATTGGCGACTACATGCCGCCACACGAGATCGCTCGCGCTGTCGACATGGCGAACGGACTGCGGCCCGACATTTCTTTTGTTACGGGAGATTTCATCAGCAGCGAAGGCGATCCGCTGGACGTCTGCATTGCCGAGTTGAGCCGGCTGCGCGCTCCGCTGGGCGTCTGGGGATGCAATGGCAACCACGAAATTTATGCGGGAGCGGAAGAGGACGCGGAACGTCTCTTTCGCGAAAAGGGAATGCGGCTGCTGCGCGCCGCGAGCGCGATCGTGGAGCACAACGGAGGGCGCTTCAATCTGCTGGGCGTCGACTATCAGCGCGACCGCATGGTGAGTGGCGAACGCACCGGCCCGATGCTTGCGGAAATTGAGCACCTGATCCGCCGCGACATGCCGAACGTTCTGCTCTCGCACAATCCGAACTCGTTTCATCGCGCGGCCGAGCTCGGCATCGAACTCAGCCTCGCCGGTCATACGCACGGCGGCCAGGTAAAGTTTGAGATCGTGGATCACAGCGTCAGCCCGGCGCGGTTGATCACGCCGTTCGTCGCCGGACTTTATCACTTGCCGATGAGCAGCATTGCTGGCGCCGCGCCCGCGAGCAACGGCGTACAGAAAGCCGCGCTCTATGTGAACCGGGGCCTCGGAACGCTCGGCTTTCCGGTGCGGATCGGCGTGCCGCCCGAGATCACGCTGCTGACGCTGCGCAGAGCCTAGCCGGTGGAGGAACGGGTTCTCTCCCGTCATCTGTTTGGCGGCCGGGTGGGACGCCCGGCTCTCCACCCCGCAGGACCAACTATGGATTTGAGGCCCACCAGATCAGGCCGATGAATAGGATTTGCATCGGTGTCCGCAGCCAGAGCTTGGTTACGGGCTTGCCGCCCAACGTCACTCCCTTTAGAGCGGCGTTTATGTTGGCGGTGAACATTCCGATGAGCAGCAGGATCAGGCAGACTCCGGCAAGAGCGCGGAATCTTGAAAGCAGCAAACCGGCCGCGCCCAGAAGTTCGCAAACTCCGGTGCCATAGACGATGAGCATCGACTGCGGAAAGAAGGACGGGATCATGCGCGCCAGATCGTGTCTCATCCGGTTGAAGTGCGCTGCGCCGGTGAAGACGAACATGACGGCGAGGGCATGACGAAGCGAGTCGCGCCAGGTAGCGAGGGCCGTGACTCCGAGGGCGCCGGTTCCTCTCAGAATCAGCCAAGAGGCGAACAGTATGATGAGCACTGCCATAGATGTGTGCGCGTATGGATGCGCCTGCGGGGAACGAAGATGCGGAGTATTTGGGCTGGGGGTTGAGCCAAATTCGTCACCGTTTGGCCGCCCAGGGACTGCCCCGAACGTGGTATAATCCTTGAGTAAATCCGGCCAGATAATGCCTGTAGATGCAAGAGGTTAGCGACAATTGCAAGGAACGAGAGCGGGCGGAGTTCTGCTTCGCTTGGACGGGCGGGACGCCCGTCCCCACACACGCTCTCACAAGCTTTTGCTGAGACCTGAGACCTGACAACTGAGACCTGAATAATGGCTGACGATCCCCAAAACCCCGAGCTTCCACTTACTCCTCCTCCCGGAGGCGACGGACGTTCTCCGGACGGACAAGGTCCGACGGGTCCGGGCGCCCTCAACATGCAGCCCGTCAACATTGAAGACGAGATGAAGCGGTCGTATCTCGACTACTCGTTGTCGGTGATTATCGGGCGCGCGCTGCCCGACGTGCGCGACGGACTGAAGCCGGTGCATCGGCGGATTCTTTACACCATGCAGCAGATGGGGCTGGCTCCGGGGCGGGCTACGCGCAAGTGCGCCCGCATCGTCGGCGAAGTCATGGGCAAGTACCATCCGCACGGGAACCTGGCTGTTTATGATGCGTTGGTGCGGCTGGCGCAGCCGTTCGCGATGCGGGCGCCGCTGGTCGATGGGCAAGGCAATTTCGGCTCGGTCGATGGCGATCCGCCGGCGGCGGACCGTTACACGGAGGCGCGTTTGACGCGCGTTTCCACCGCGCTGCTCGAGGATCTCGATAAGGAAGCGGTCGATTTTTACCCGAACTACGATGGCACGGAAACGCAGCCTGCGGTCCTGCCCGCGCGTTTTCCCAACTTGCTGGTCAACGGGTCGGACGGCATCGCCGTCGGCATGGCCACGAAGATTCCGCCGCACAATTTGACCGAGATTGTCGATGCCACTATCGAGCTGGTGAAGAATCCCAACGCCCAGCTGCCGGAGATTCTGAAATTTGTGCAAGGGCCGGACTTCCCGACGGCGGCCATCATTCACGGGCGCGCCGGAATTTTTGAGGCGTACCGAACCGGGCGCGGGCGCTTCATGATGCGGGCGCGCGCGGCGATTGAGAACATTACCAAGGAAAAGCAGGCGATCATCGTCACCGAGATTCCGTATCAGGTGAATAAGGCGCGTTTGATTGAGCGCATTGCCGACCTGGTCAACGCGAAGACCATCGACGACATCTCCGACGTGCGCGACGAAAGCGATCGCGACGGCATGCGCATCGTGATCGAACTCAAGCGCGGAGCCGAACCGCAGATCGTGCTCAACCAGCTCTTCAAGCACACTTCGATGCAGGAAGGCTTCAGCATGATTCTGCTGGCCGTGGTCAATGGGCAGCCGAAGGAAATGGGGCTGATCCAGGCGATCAAGCACTTCATCGATCATCGCGTCGATGTGGTGCGGCGGCGCACCGCGTATTTGCTCAACAAGGCGCGCGATCGCGAGCACATTTTGGAAGGCTACCTGACCGCGCTCGATCACCTCGATAACGTGATCGCCATCATACGGGGCAGCGCTAACCGCGCCGACGCTAGAGAGAATCTCGTCGCGTACTTTGGCGGCAAGAAGATCGACATCAACACCACGGGACGCGCTCCGAAACTCGATCCTGAGAAACCTTTTACTTCTAAGCAGGCTGATGCAATCCTCGAGCTGCAATTGCACCGGTTGACGAAGCTCTCGATTGACGAAATTGCGAACGAGTTGAAGTCGGTGCGCGAGGCCATCGCCGAGTACGAATCGATTCTGGCTTCCGAGACGAAGCTGCGCAAAGTCATCATCAAGGAACTGGAAGAGGTCAAGAAGCTCTACGGCGACGCGCGGCGCACGATGATTGAGGACGAAGCCGCGGAAATCATGCTGGAAGACCTGATCGCCGACGAGCAGGTTGCGGTCACGGTCAGCCACTCCGGCTACATGAAACGCACGCCGATCTCGACTTACCGCATGCAGCGGCGCGGCGGCACCGGGCGCACCGGCATGAAGACGCGCGACGAGGATTTCGTCGAGCATCTGTTCATCGCGTCGACGCACGCCTACATTTTGATCTTCACCAACACGGGACGCGTGTACTGGCTGAAGGTATATGAGATTCCCGACATTGCCGCTGCCGGCAAGGGGAAGCATGTGGGCAACCTCGTCGGCCTGCAGCCCGGCGAAACCGTGCGCACCATGCTGGCTGTGCGCGATTTGGAAGAAGAAGGCAGGTACGTTTTCTTTGTCACGCACAACGGCACGGTGAAGAAGACTGAGGTGAAAGACTTCTCGCATGTGATGTCGCGCGGCATCATCGCCATCAATATCGAAGCGGGCGACGAGCTGGTTGCGGCCTCGCTGACCGATGGCAACCAGATTGTGTTCCTGGCTTCGCACGATGGGCAGGCGATTCGGTTTGACGAGAACGACGTGCGCTCTATGGGACGCAACGCTACGGGCGTGCGCGGCATGAACCTGGCGGAGAAGGATTACATCGTAGGCATGGCTACCACGCTCAAGCCGGAGGTGCAAGCTATAGTAAAGGAAGGAGATATCGCTCCTGAAGTTGCGGACTTGATTCCGGAAAAAGGGTCGCTCATTCTTTCCGTCACCGAGAACGGGTATGGCAAGCGCACTCCGGCCGACGAGTATCGGCTGACCAATCGCGGCGGGAAGGGCGTGATCAACGTCAAGACCACGGCGCGCAACGGCAAGGTCGTCGGCATCTCGCAAGTGACTGAGAAATCGGAGGTTATGCTGATCTCGCAGTATGGGAAGATCATCCGGATTGAGTCGAAGTTCATCCGCGAGTCGGGGCGGTCGGCGCAAGGCGTGCGTTTACTTAACGTTGAGCCGGGAGACCGGGTGGCGGCGGCGGTGGTGATTCCTCCGGAAGAGCCGAATGGGAATGGGTTGCTGCTTCAGTAAAGTATAGAGAGGTCAGGGGTTAGAGGTCCGATTGCGGTGAGGTCAGAGGTTAGAGGTCGGATTGCAGAGGTAGAACGACTTTGATAGCAGCGAGCGCCGCAAGCCCCGGGGTCTCGGGGCGGGTCTCAGGTGTACGTACAATGTTTCGCGCGAAACACTTTGTACTGGCGCTAATGTATGTATATTGGCATACGTACAATGGCTGCCCCGGCACCGTGTAAGTTTTTCCAGCGACGCGGGGCGGGGTTGCAAGTCTTTGATAATGCTCAGTGTGGGTTGTGGTTAAACAGACACAACCGAGTAATATTTACACTGTAATTATTACACGGGTCGTTATTTGGCGGGCTGGCGACCTAGTCGAGTGTCCGGTGCGATGGTGGAATCGGTCGGAGCCGAACGGTGTCGGCGACTCGGCCGGCCACTTCTCGAAAAGCGCGAGAAGTGGCGCACCCCCCAGTTGTTCTGGTTCGGTGTTAAGAAAACAAACTCGTACTTTACTTCACTGTTAAGGTGGCCCACCCGCCGAGCGGCTAGACTAAGAGCCGAATGGGAATGGGACGCTGATACACCAAATTTCTAGATGTTTACATTCGCCCACTGCGGCTGAAACGCGACTAGGCGGTCAATGGTGCGCGCCAGACTCTCGGCACGTTGCCTTGCGGTGTTCGGGTCCCAATTTTGCTGAACAAACGCGGATAGACGAGAGTTGTAGTTGGGCCCGACAGTTCGAGTGCTGTTAGCTGGTGGGCAAATGTCCTCCCGGAGCTCTCTTCTCCGGGCTTTCCGAGCCAAATTGATCAGTTCACGCTTAGGGTCGGCAATGGCCTCGACATCATCGGGGATAAGAGCGGAACGGATGCCCAAGAAATTTGCGAAGTTCTCTTTGTCGGCGAGGACCCAGGCTTCGGCTTCGCGTACTGCGACCCGAACGAGCAAGTTGTGATGTTTGGGTCGTAGCAGCCAGTTCGCCATGAGCGCCGGTGGACACTCGTACATGTCGAGGTCTGTCCCGATCAAGAAAGGGATTCCCTTGGCGGCATTGTTGAACCCGTTTATGTTTTGCCGGAGGTACTCATAGCCGCCGCGATTATAGATTGTGCGGATCGCGTAGGCGACTGGTAACAACTTAAGGATCTTTGCGAACAAAGACTCTGTTAGGGCATCTTCGACCGCAAGATTCAATGGGATCGGAGCTGTCATTCAAAGAGGTCCAGTTGCGCCACGGAGGCTGGGACGGTCCTCGGAAGAGCCGCATCGGCAATCGTGAGCCCTCCTTCCAGGAGGTCTTTCACCTCTTGGATTGACGACGCGAGTTCCACCTTCGTACCATCCGCGCTGGGCGTAAGAATAAGGACTTCTTCGCCGCCGATTCCGCGGTCCGATAAAAGATCCGGGCTGTGTGTGCTGATGATGGTTTGCCGTCGCTTCTGCCGCTGAATCCGATACATGAGCCCCGGTAACTTTCGGACGATGCCAGCATTAAGGGAAAGCTCCGGCTCCTCCAGCAATAGGAGCGAATCCCCTTCCAGAAGAGACCACAGCAGACCGAGCAGCCGAAGTGTCCCATCGGAGAACTGGTCTTCGCGCTGTTTCGCTCCTTGGGGCCGCCAGTGTTCGTAGATGGCTTCCAGATGAGGAATCCCGGCCTCATCCTTTACATCCTTCAGTTCCTTCAATTGCGGCACTGCAATGCGCAGGGCCGCTTCAATCCTCGTAAGCCGCGCTTTTCTCGTACCGGACGGGGTCCTGGCCACTTTTTCGAGAAAGCTTTTGCCAAAAGGGTCGCCGGGAACACCCGGCCCAGAGAACGCCTCGGGATGGCGAAGCAATTGCGGGACCAAATGTAGGTAACTCGTCGATTCGAAGAAGCGCACAATGTCCCTAAACTCGGCATTGGCATTGATTTGCTCGAGGTGCGTTTGCGTCAAACGGAGGGGATCACGCTTGTCCTCATCGTCCGGACGCTTCAGGATCGTCTGGTCTCCTTTCATCACTTTCTCATAGGACAACAACGGTTGACGGTATCCTCGCGCCTCCTGCCTTATGCCAATAGCGTACGACCAGAGAGTCCCGTTATCGGATGCCTGGACCTCAATTTCAACGTCTGGGTACCTCCGCGCCGCGAGACATCGTAGCTTCGAGATCCCCCCTCGTTCATTTACGGCGTTTTGAAGACCGCCGCCTTTTTTAGCGATGTCGCGCAGAAACGCAAAAACGTCCAAAAGGTTCGATTTGCCCGAGGCGTTCGGTCCGGCAACGAAGACGCGTTGGGCCAATTTGATGTTGACCTCGCGGAAGTTGCGCCAGTTTTGCAGTTTGAGCTTCGTGACAATCATTGGAAACCCTTTGGTTCTACATCATACACAGGATGCACCGGGAAGGTGTAGGCTTGCCCGCGCACACCTCTCAGAATATTTGTTGCGGACCAGCCGACTAAAGATTGTGGGATTTCGATCGCCGTCCAGCCCGCATTACCGCAGTCACTTCTATATCACCCTGCTTTCGGTTACCGTGGATTGTAGTGACACTCCTCCCCGTGTGTGCTTGCGCGGTTGGCTGACCGTTTTTGAGCGAGCGTTTGTGCACGATATAGCAAAAACTGAACCCGCGTACTTGGAACTTCTTAGCCGGCCGATTCGCGAGCTGGGGCTTCGGCTGGCTGGGTCTCCGGTGGAGCGGCTTGTCGACGAGCTTTATCGCGAGCTGGAGGCTAAGGGGCTGAGTAAGTTTCGTCCGGCTTGCTATTTGACCGATGAGTGGGGATGCCCTTCGGGCGAGCCGATTATTGGGATTCCGTTTTATTTGGCTCATGCGGCTTTGGCGCAATTGGAAAAAGAAACTCACGATCTTGAAGACGCTCGCGAAATCATGATGTATCTGCGGCATGAGGCGGGGCACGCTTTTACCTATGCTTACAAGCTGCACAATTCGCCGGAGTGGAAGCAGATCTTTGGGCCGTTCCGGCGTCCTTATCACGACAATTACCGGCCGGCGCCGTTTTCGCGCGACTATGTGCGGCACTTGCCGGGATGGTATGCGCAGAAGCATCCGGATGAAGATTTTGCCGAGACGTTTGCGGTGTGGCTGACTCCGCGGTCGAACTGGCGGAAGCGGTATCGCGGCTGGGGCGCTCTGGCTAAGTTGCAATTCTTGAATCGGCTGGCTCGAAAGTTGGGGAAGAGCGATCCTGTACGGCGGCGCGGGCAGACCGATCTCACGGTCGATGAGATGGACACTACGGTGGGGGAGTTCTATCACTTGCAGCAGGCTGGGCGGGAAGAAGTTGCGGTCACCGAACCTGGTGTTAGGGAATTAACACCGGATTCGGATTTGCGCGACATCTTTCCCGTATCGAAGCGGCGGAAAACGGCGGTCGCGGCGCACGAATTTCTGCATCAGCATCGCAAGGCGGTGATCGACAAGGTTGCGCAATGGACGGGAGCGCAGCGTCCGCTGATCAAGACTTTGATGGACACGATGGAAAAGCGCGCGGGTGAGCTTGACTTGCGCGCCGACAGGACGCGGGGCGCGGAGCATCTGGCGGAAGTCACGGCCTACGTCACCGCGCTGGTGATGACTTATGTGACGAAAGGAAAGTTTATTCAGCCGTAGGAGAGCAGGTGTCAGGTCTCAGGAAAAACGGGCGATCGATCCGTGTCCAAGATTTTCCTTAGACCTTAGACCTGAGACCTGAGACCTAAGACCTGCCTTTCCGAGGTGAACTGATGATTGGAGCAAAACTTAAGATCGCGCTGCTTTATGACGTTTGGAACGAAGATCCGGACGCGGCGGCGGCGAAGGAAGAGGCGCCGGCTGCGCCCGTGCCTAAGCCGCGCAAGAAAGTAAAGAAGGTCAAGAAAGAGAAGACCGACCGCGAGGAAATCTTCGAAGCGCTGCAGAAGCTGGGGCACGAGCCCTCGTATTTCGAGCTGGACGGGCGTCCGCAGTCCTTGCACTCGCTCTCGCGGTGCGATGCCGATTTGATTTTCAATCTGACCGAGTCTTTCGGCGGCGACGACACCAAGGAAATGAACGTGGTCGCATATATCGACTTGCTGGGATTGCGCTACACGGGCGCGGGGCCACATGCGATTTTCATGTCGCAGGACAAAGCGATCGCGAAGAAGATCTTCGCGTTTCATGGCATCAAGACTCCGTTTTTTGCTACTGCCTATCGGGGGCGCATTGAACACGCGCACGATATTTCTTTTCCGCTGATCGTCAAACCTTCGTGGGAGGATGGATCGATCGGCATCGATGCCGGCTCGGTCGTGAAAAACGTCAAGGAGATGATGGAGCGCGTCGAGTACATCCAGGATGAATTCGACTCGCCGGCTTTGATTGAGGAATACATCGAGGGGCGGGAAATTTACGCCGGAGTTCTGGGCAGCTACGAACGAGCGCAGGTTTTGCCGATGATCGAGCTCGATCTGTCGCGCTTGCCGGAAGGCACTCCGAAGATCGCCAGCTACGACGTGAAGTTCGAGAAGAATACCGAAGCTTACAAGCTGACCAAATCGGAAATTGCGGAAAATCTGGACGAAGATACGACGAAGCGGCTGGGAGATACGGCACTGGCCGCGTACCGGGCGCTGAAGCTGCGCGATTATGGACGCATCGACATGCGGCTGGCTCCGAATGGCGATGTCTATGTGATCGAAGCGAATCCGAATCCGTGGCTGGCTAGCCGGCAGGAATTTGCCATGGCCGCTAAGGCATCGGGACTCTCCTATATGGAGATGATCGGCGCGATTATCGACTTGGCGATGAGCCGCTACGTGAACGGCGGCATGGTGAATGCGGCGGCGATGCGGTAGGCGGTCGCTATTTCTTACTTCGCGATCTCCACGCGGGGAGGGGCCGCATCGTGGGTTCTAATGAGGGCTGCCGGCATATCGCTGAGGTGAGGCAAATTGATTGTCGTGGCCGGGGTCACCAGTTGGGCAAAGTTTACGGTCGGCTTCCCGAAAGCCCCTTTGTTGAACGTGCCTACCGCAATACTGACCACGATGGTGCGCCGGTCCTTCATATCGGCTTGAGCTTCGACGCACATCGGGGATTCGCGTCCTCGGTCGGCGGCGGTCCCGGTCTGCTCTCCGCAGTCGTTGACCTCCCAATGAAACTCGGCGCCGGCACCCGCCTCCGCATGCAACCATTTCTCAAAACTCACAGGTGGCAACAGTGCCGGGTCGAGTTGTAAGACGGAAACCTCCTGGACTTGCCGGATTAGCTTCGCGTCGCGCTCCTTGATGGCGTCATTCTTTGCCCACAAGGAAAGCGCGCTCGACAACAAGAGCAGGCCAATCGCGAGCGCTTGTGCAGTCGACTTTTCTCTGGAAGAGACCATCGCGGTCCTGCGGGTGGGACGGGGAAGAGCCCCGTCCCCACACGAGCGTTTTTCTAGAACTCATTCCACAGGAACTGGTTGTAGACCTCGTGGTGGAACTGAACCTCGGCGGGCTTGACAATCGTGCCGAGCAGGCGCGGGCAGCGGTCGGCCGATGCCTGCTTCAGGTCGGCGTAGCGTCCTTTCACGTCTTCGCCGAGGAGTTTGGTTGTCCAGTCGGCTTTGCGGAAGTTGTCGATGGCGGTGTAGATGTTGTCGGGCAGGTAGCGTTCGGCCTCGCGGAGGTTCTTGATCTTGGCCGTCTCGCCTTCCAATCCGGTCTTGAAAATGGAGTACATGACCAGGTAGGGATTGGCGTCGGGAGCGACGGCGCGCACCTCGAGGCGCATGCTGCGCTCGTTGCCGATGGGGATGCGGACCATGGCACCGCGGTCGACGGCCGACGCGCGGAGCTGATTGGGCGCCTCGAAGTGCGGATCGAGGCGGCGATAGGCGTTGACGCTGGAATTGAACACCAGGCAGAGGTCGTTGCCGTGAGTGAGAACGCGGTCGAGAAACTCATATCCGAGCTTGCTGAGCATCTCCTCGCCCTTGGGATCCCAGAACAGGTTCTTGCCGTTCTGGCTGACGGAGACATTGGTGTGCATGCCGCTGCCGTTGACGCCTACCACCGGCTTGGGCAGGAAGCACGCGGTCAAACCCATGTTGCGCGCGACCTGGCGGCAGATGAGTTTATAAAGCTGGATGTGGTCGGCGGCGGCCACGGCTTCGGCGTAGCCGTAGTTGATCTCGAACTGCGAGGGCGCGACCTCGGGATGATCCTTTTCGTTCTGGAAGCCCATGGCACGCTGCACTTCGGCGGTGGTATCGATGAAGGTGCGCAGCGGATCACCGGGCAACGAGTGGTAATATCCGCCCGTGTTGACGTATTCGAACTTGCCGGTTTCGTGATAGGTGCGCTCGGCGTCCGCTCCCCGGAACAGGAAGCCTTCGATCTCATTGGCGGCGTTGAGGGTGTAGCCGTGCTTCTTGTGCAATCCGTTGCCAAACAGCTTCAGCATGCTGCGGATGTCGGCGGTGTAGGGCTTGCCGTCTTTATCGATGACCTCGCCAAAGACGAGCACTTTGCCGGGCCCGAAGACATCGGCGGGGCCCCAGTAAAATGCGCCCCAGTCAATGCCTAGACGCAGATCGCTTTCGCGCTGCGCGGTGAAGCCGCGAATCGACGAACCGTCAAAGGTCAGGTTGTCGTAGCTCTTCAGCAGGAATTTCTTGTCGTAGTCGAGCATGTGCAGACGGCCTTCCAGGTCGCTGAACAGCACGGTCACGGCCTTGATGCGGGACTCGTCTGTCAGGTACTTCAGCCGCTCTTCCTGAATTTTGCTGGGAGCTACGCGGTCCAGGCGCTGCTTCTTCGCCTTCAGATTCATTTCTTCCAGTTCGTCGTAGGGGATCGCTAGAAAATTTCGCAGTTCAGGTGACATGGCTCTCCTTTTAGTTGCGGGCTGCCCAGGGAACAGATTGACCGGGAATTAACTGCATAGAGTATCGCGTCAGGCGCGGCCAGACAAATAGAAAGCGTTTATAGCTACGATCAGGGGCGTTTATCCTATCTGGATTTGCAATTTGCATCAGGAACGGTGCAGTTCGGAATCGGAAAACAGTTTCAACGCCGAGACGCCGAGAACGCAGAGGGAGATTTTCTTGAGTGACTTTTTTGACCGGAGCGGCCAGGGCGCGGTGAAAGGAACGATGTAGTTCGGAGTCGTAATCGAGGCCGCCGAGAAGAAATGAAAGAAGTATTTCTCAGCGATCTCGGCGTCTCGACGGTGGAACTTGGTTTTTCCGTGAAATAATCGAATCCGAGGGACTGCAATTGAGTTGCGCGATCTGTGAGGAACGCAAGGAAAAGCGGTTTTGCCCGGCGGTGCACGGGAAAATCTGTCCGCAGTGCTGCGGCGAGCAGCGCGAGCGAACGCTGGACTGCCCGAGCGATTGTCCTTATCTTCTACAGGCACGACAGCAGGCACGACAGCAGGCGCGCGAGCACGCGACGGCGCACTCTCACGATGAACGGCCGGGCGCGCCGGATGGTGAGGCCTTGTTTCCCGCGATTGAGATTGCCGAGCAGTTTCTCTACGAGCGCGAAGAACTGATCCTCGGACTCAGCTTCGCGCTGGTGAAGAGCGCCCGCGCCGACCGCTCGCTCGTGGATCGCGATCTGATCGCGGCTTTGAGTTCGCTGGCGAAGAGCTACCAGACGCTGGTGAACTCCAGCCTTATCTACGAACCGCCGACGGCGAACCTGGCGCACCAGGCGATCACTCGCGAAGTCGAGAACACGGTCAGGGAGTTTCGCGAGGAGGAGCAGCGGCACATCGGCCTGACGCGGCTGCGGGATTCCGACGTGCTGAAGGCACTGGTATTCCTGTTGCGCATGGGCTTGGGACGGACTTCCGGGAGGCCGAAGTCGCGGGCGTTCGTCGATTTCCTATTGGCGCAGTTTCCCGAAAAGCAGTCGGTCATCTCGGGGCCGGAAGAGGCGGGGAGCCGGATCGTGATACCGTAGGATTTTCGACTCATTTGTCGTCATGCAGCATTGGAAATCTTCCGGCACCTTGGTGAATCCTAGGTTTTTCGAGGCGGACGCGAGGGGGTAGACTTTTTGAGCTTCTTCGCTACATCGGGAAACACGTACACCGCCTGAAGCATGTTCTCCACGATGTCCATGACCGCCTGGACCTCGGGCTCGGTTGGTGCGTGTCCTCGATGTGCTGCAGCACTGCCGACGTCAAGGGCTACATATAGAGTCTCGCGATTTTGTGAACTGACAAGGCCTGCCTTCTCGAGCGCTTCCAGTTTCTTCAGAAAACTGCCAACATCGCCGACCTTTTCGAGGATAAGCATATCCACCAAGGTTCGTGCGCCCATCATCGGCAGCCTCAGACTCTCAGAATCTAGTGACTTGTAAATCTCTTGAAGCAGCGCCTTCATTTCATAGGGCAGTTCGTGTCGCCATTTCGGTGAATACCGGGACATCACGGGTGGGAAATAGCGCACGTCAGGGTCGGGTTCTTCTGAGAAATAGAATGTGCGCCGTAGGACGACCTCTTGACATCCACAGCATTGGAGCATGTCGAAGGTCGTAGACCAACTGAACTCGTCCTCCGGTTCGCTATCATTTCCGTCGGCAGTCGCGATAAGCCGGTGATCAGTTTTGCCTTGGCATTTGTTGCAATATACACGTTCAATCTTTGGTTCCGATTCTTTGGACATGGCTCAAAATACCTGAATTCTAATCTACCAGTCTAGAGCCGGCGGACCGTCTGCCCGGCGGGCAACTTCGCCAGAAGTTCTTGCGCAGTTTTCCCGAGTTCGGGATGGCGTGCCTCGGGAGCGATCTCGACCAGCGGTTCCAGAACAAAGCGCCGCCGGTGCATTGCGGGATGCGGAATCTTCAAGCCCGGCTCATCCACCACGAGATTCGCAAACAGCAGCAGGTCGATATCAATCTTGCGCGGACCTTTGTCGCGCATGCGAAGACGTCCCATGGCCGCTTCGATCTGCAACGCCAGCTTGAGCAGTTCTCTCGGCGTCTTATCGGTTTCAATCGCGGCCACGCAGTTTAGAAACCAGGGCTGGTCCGGGACGTCGACCGGCTGGGTCTCATACAATGCGGAGAGCGCCAGCAAGCGGCCCGCCACGTCCAATTGCGCGACCGCCGCGCGCAGGTTGGCCGCGCGATCTCCCAGATTCGATCCCAGCGACAGGTAAGCGGTTTCGCCCATCATGCCAGTTTCGCGTTGAAAGGCGCGGGAATCCAGCAAAAACTGAGGGGGACGGTATCATTTTCGATTTTCTGGCTTTGGAGAGCGAGTCGCCTGGATGGCAACCAACGATGGCGACCAACGCCGCGGATTCCCCGCTGTGACGGAGGAGGAACCTTTTCCGCCCTGCACCTTCGCCCGGTACCTAGGTTACTTTCATCGGTTCTCAGATACCGCTAGTATCGAAGAAGCCATGAATCTGGACTCTCTGCTCGTCAGCCGGGACGGCGCTTTGCTGGGCGTGGTGCGTCCGGCACTGGAGAAGATCTCGGTCGATGTGCAGGTTTGCGCGGAGTCCCGGCGCGGCAACGATGCGCTGACGAGGCGCAAGTTCGATGCGGTCATCATCGACTGCGACGACCTGCAGAACGGCGTTGATCTTCTGCGGGGGGTCCGCCAGACCCAAAGCAATGCCAAGTCGGTAGCCTTTGCCGTGGTGAATGGGAAAACGACCACCCATGGGGCCTTCCAGTCCGGAGCCAACTTCGTTCTGCAGAAGCCGCTCACCTTGGTGCATGCCTCGCGCTGTTTTAACGCGGCTCTCAGTTTTATGGTGCGGGAACGGCGGCGGTATTTTCGGCATCCGGTGGAGATGCCGCTGCGAATCAGTCTTCCGTTCAGCCAGGAACTGGCGGCCAAGTCGACCAACCTGAGCGAGGGAGGCATGGCCATCCGCCTCCTCGGCAAGTTGCCCAGGGATGCGCAGGCGCGGATTCGCTTCACGCTTCCCGCGGCTAACATTTCGCTCGAAGTGAAAGGCCAAGTCGCCTGGGTCGACGGAACGGGCCACGCCGGCATTCGCTTCGTAGAGGTTCCGCAGAGCTCACAGTATCAGCTTGAAAAATGGCTGACTGACCGCTTGCAGGAAGAAATGCCCGCGCGGCTGCAAGGCTACGCGAAGCTTCCCTGATCGATCGCTGGGCTCTTGCCAGTTCGCCGTTTCGCGAAAACATTTCCAGAAGACTCCCACGCCCCCGGCATCCAGCTTGCAACTTGCACCCTGCCACGGCTGTGGCACTGTAGAGACGCGGATTGCCGCGTCTCCAGTTGCAACGAGCGCGCAGGATGATATTGCCATGATCACATGGGAAGAAAGAATCGGAAGAACTCAGAGGTTGCTGCGCCGCCTGGAGGAGGATCAGCCCTATTTGCAGGTGCGCCTTTCCGCGCTTGGCGCCGAGCACCGCGAGAGCGCGAATGCTTTCGCCGGCCGCGTACGCGCCGCAGCCGAAGCCGAACTGCAGCGCCTGCTGGCAGAACGCGAAATAGCACAGGTCTCAGGTGTTAGGTCTCAGGTCTCAGGCGAACAAGGTTCTCCCCAACAGCTGAGACAATAACCACGGGGGAAGCTTTTGATGCGGGAGCTGACGGGGCGCGGCACTAGACGCTAAGACTAACCGCGGACGCGAGCTCGGGCGCTGCGATCTCCTCCTCCAGCGCGGTTTCTTCCCAATACGACCGGTCGCGCAAAATACGCGACACCAGCGCGGTATGCATGGCGTGGCCCGCGCGGTCGGCCACCACCGAACCTAGTATCTGTTTCCCGATGAGCGCCAGGTCGCCGATCAGGTCGAGAACTTTGTGGCGGACGAACTCGTCGGCGAAACGCAGCGGAGGATTCTCGATGCTCTTTTCCGTCAGCACAATGCAGTTCTCGCGGGAAGCGCCGCGAATCAACCCCATATGGCGCATGGCCTGCTCGTCCTGCCGCGAACCGAAGGTGCGCGCCGGCGCAACTTGCTTCAGATAACTGCCATTCGTCAGGCGTACGCAGAAGCTCTGTTTGCCAATGAGCGGATGAGGGAAGTTGATCGAATACGAAACGGAATAGGAGTCTGCCGGATAGATGGCAATGAATTTATCGCCTTCGCGCAACTCGATCTCGCGCACCATCCGGAGATAGGTGCGGGCTTTGCGCTGCCGCCGAATCCCGGCCTTTTGAATCATTGCGACAAAGGGACGCGCGCTGCCATCGAGGATGGGCAACTCAAGGTTGTCCAGTTCGACGATGGCATTGTCGATGCCGACGCCGATGAACGCCGAGAGCAGGTGCTCGGTGGTGGAGATGAGCACGCCCTTCTTCATCAGGCTGGTGGCGTAACTGACGCGGGCCACGTTGCGTCCGCTGGCTTCGATGGCGAAGCCGTCGAGGTCGGTGCGTTGGAATACGATTCCGGTTCCGGCAGGCGCGGGCAAAATGCGCAGGCTGACTGGCGCGCCGCTGTGCAGACCCACGCCTGTGCAGGTCACCGCAGCACGAATTGTTTGTTCGTGTGTCAACGGGGGACGGCGTAAGTCTTTTACTGTGTATCAGCTTACACGGATGGGCGGACTTCCGTATGTGGCAAAATAGCCACAGTCCGTGGTTTGTTGCACCGTGGATGGGGCTAACTTGTTCAGGCGGTTATAGATGTTGGGGGGGTCTGGGGAGGAACTTGGGCCTGTTTTTGGCTGCTGGCGGCGGCTTTTGCTCTTTACTTTCCAGTTGAATCTCGCGAGTTTTGTGCGCGGCGGCAGCCTTTTTACATTGAAAAGTGTTAAGCGACAGGCTACACTCTATCAGGTGAAAACCATGCCTATGAAGAACCCGCCCCATCCCGGAGACTTTATCCGGACGGAAATCATCGAGCCTGCGGGCCTTTCGGTAACGGCGGCGGCGGCCGCGCTTCGGGTTTCCCGTCCCGCTTTGTCCAGCCTGCTTAACGGCAAAGCGGATCTCTCCGGGGACATGGCGCTGCGCATTGAAAAGGCCTTTGGAGTGAAAATGGACACGCTCATGCGTATGCAAGCAGCCTACGACATCGCGCAGACCCGCAAACGCGAGAAGAGAATCCATGTTCGGCGGATTGCATCGCTGGCTGATGCTCGGGTGTGAAGCACGCGGGTGCGTGAAGCGAAGTTTTACCGGCTTTTCAGCGGTACTTTCGGGTCGTAGGTCACCGCCGCTTCGAACATTGAATCCGGCAGTTTCAGGTTGTAGCTGGCGGTGGCGATGAAGCGCTGTTGCGAAGTTTCTCCGTTGTAATAGCGGGTAATGGAGTGGGGAGTCCAGATTCCCTGCACCAGTTTGTAACTGTCGTAAACCTCATCTTCCACATTTTTCTGCTTGTCTTTCGGATCGCGCCACGAATAACTGATCTTGATTGGGTAGTGCGTATTCTGGTCCAGGAAAACGCTCACTGAGTCATTTTGGCTGTTGAGCAGCGTGACTCCTTCGGTTACCTTTCCGTCCACTACCGCAGCGCCATCATAGAAAAGGGCCACGTTCGGATCGCGCAGCCACTTGCGGAAGATCCATTCGAGCGAATGCTGGCGGCGGCGAAGATAGTTCTCCAGATCGAGCTTATCCTGCGCCGCCGTTCCCTTGTACGTGACTTCGTATCCTTTGTCGCCGTTGTGAATCAGGACAATATCGATCGCCTTGGACTTGATGCCGCCGATGTCGATTGCCCCTGGGATGATATGAACGTCTTTCAAGCGGAGAACTTCGAAACGGTCCCTGTCCGGATACTCGACATAGTACTTGTAGGGAATGCCGGTGCTGTCGGTGCGCCCGTGATAGAGCGGATAATAGCGGCCTTCCTCAACCCGGTTTTCGTACGTGAGGTAGGGTTGGCCGCCCAGGGCCTCGACCGTCTTGTCCAGCACCGCCCGCGCCTGGCGGGCATTGTCGGAGTCGTTCATGTTGACGGCGGGCTTGGGAACGGCGGGTTGATGGGGAGCGGGCGTGGGAGCGGTTTGGGCAACGCCGAGCGCGGAGAGCAGCGAAATGGCAAAAAAGCGATACATGGCTATTTTGTTAGAAGCGTCCCGGTCCATTTTAGGTGCACCAAAGAACACGTAGGACAGCCGCCCCTTCGACAAGCTCGGGGCGGGCCCTCGGCTGTCCGGTCGCGCGGAGCAACGCCGGCCGTCTCCCTACCCCACCAGCACCGCGCCGCCGTTCACGTTGAAAACTTCGCCGGTGATGAATCCGGCGTAGGGCGTGCACAGGAACAGAATCGGCGCGGCGATTTCTTCCGGCGTGCCCACGCGGCCCAGCGGAATGCTGCGAAAAACCTTTTCGCGCGTCGGCGGATGGTTCAGCGCCGCCGCGGCCATATCGGTATCCACCCATCCCGGCGCCACCGAATTAATGTAGATGCGGTCGAGCGCCAGTTCCGTCGAGAGCCCCTTGACCATGCTGATCAGCGCGCCTTTCGAGGCCGCGTAATCGCAGTGGAAAGCTTCGCCACGCTGGCCGGCGGTCGAACTGACCAGCACGATGTGGCCGCCGCCCTGGGTCTTCATCTGCCCGACCGAATGCTTGACGAGCGCAAACACGCTGTCGAGATTGACGGCTATGGTGCGATGCCATTGTTCATCGGACATGCGGTCAATGGGCGCGTCCTCTGGCGGCCAGATGCCGTGATTGGCGACCAGAATATCGAGGCGTCCGAAGGCCGAGACCGCCGACGATACCAGTTGCCGCGCCGCCTCGGTGGTCGAAAGATTGCTTTGCACGGCGCTGCAGTTTTCCGCGCCACATTCACGCAGCAGATCTTCGGCCTGCGCTTTCGCCGCCTGATAATTGAAAACAACTTTCGCGCCCGCGGCTACAAACATCCGCACTGTGGCCGCGCCGATGCCGCGCGATCCGCCGGTGATGAGAGCAACTTTGGAATTGAGGGTGAGATTCACGATGCACATAAGTATCGCACGGCAAACGCCGGAAATTGTCAGCGCACGGGCCAGGCTTTATGATCAAGCGCAGGCCAAACAATTCAGCCCTTGCTACCTTCCTCCAAATCGAGCGTAGGCGCGGAAACTCCGAAACAGACTCCGCACCAGACGGCGAACCAGCGGCGCTTTCCATCATTCCTGATTTCCATGGTGCTGGTGGCGCTGGCGTTGCGACTGGCGGTGATGGTCTTTCAATATCCCGAGCAGATGAATCCAGTCCACGACCACTTTCGATTCGGCTTCGAGATGGGCCGGGTCGCGCGCTCTATCGTCCAGGGAAAAGGCTTTGGCAATCCTCTGTATGAAGACACCGGACCCACCGCGTGGGTGCCTCCGGTATACACCTACCTGCTGGCTGGAGTGTTCAAGCTCTTCGGAACTTACACAAAAACCTCCGCCCTGGTCATGCTCTCGTTTAATTGCTTGGCGTCGGCATTGAACTGCCTTCCTGTGTGCTTCATGGCTCGCAAGTCTTTTGGAGATCGCATTGGGCTATGGTCGGGCTGGGCCTGGGCCGTTTTTCCTTATGGAGTTTATTTCCCGTCGGAACTGATTTGGCCGACAACCCTGGCAACGCTGATGCTCAGCTTTTTGTTCATGATCGTCCTCGACCTTGCCGATAGCGATCGCCTGTCCAGTTGGATTTGTTATGGACTCTTGTGGGGCTTGGCTGCGCTCACCGAACCCGGGGTCGTTTCCGTTCTTCCATTCATCTCTCTTTGGGCCTGCTACCGTTTATATCGGGATCGAAAACGCTGGTTCCTGTGTGCGGCAACATCGTCGTTGGCATTTTTTCTGGCGGTGGGACCATGGTTGGTCCGGGACTACGTCGTCTTTCATCAGTTTGTTCCACTTCGCGATAACCTCGGCTTGGAGCTTCGGCTGGGCAATAGCGACGACAACTCCTACTTGATCAATAAGCGGCTCGGCCCCTGGTCTAGTCCCGAGTGGGACGAATTCAAGCGCGTTGGGGAACTGAATTATATGGCTGAAAAAAAACGCCAGGGGATGGAGTTCATCGGGACGCATCGCGCCTTGTTCGTGAAGACCACGTTGCGCCGCATCGTTTATGTGTGGACCAGCTTTTGGAGCCTGGACTTTGCGCGCGTTAACGATGAACCTCTGGATCGCCCGAACATATTTTTTTGCACATCGCTCACCATCCTGGCAGCGCTCGGGTTCCGGCGCGCGTATCAAGCGAAGCCAGCGGCCGCGATGCCCTACGCCATTGCGCTGTTCACCTTTCCGCTGGTTTACTATGTGACGCACAACGAGATGCGTTACCGGCGCCCCATTGATCCACTGATGGTCGTGCTGGCGATCGTCGCCATTGCGTCCTGGCGGCCCGGTCGGGTGAAGCGAGAGGAAGGAACTTAGCTTATGGAGACGAGCGGCCCGCAAATTCGCGGGCTGGGCGCAAGACGCAACCGCTGTTTTCAGAGCACTCTCTGCATGGTCCTGGTCGCGTTCGCGATTCGACTGGCCGTCATGGGCTTCCTGTACCGGGAACAACTGGATCCAGAGCGCGATCACTGGCAGTTCTCTTATGAAAACGGCAGGCTCGCGCGCTCGATCGCCGAGGGCCGTGGCTTCAGCAGTCCATTGTTTGGGGAGACCGGGCCGAGCGCCTGGATGACGCCGGTTTATCCGTACCTGACGGCGGGCGTTTTCAAAATCTTCGGCGTCTATAGCACCGCGTCGGCCTTCGTGCTGCTCTCCATGCAGGGTTTGATCTCTGCCTTGAATTGCCTGCCGATCTTCTACCTCGCGCTCAAGCTTTTCGGCCGCCGGGTGGCATCGTGGTCGGGGTGGGCTTGGGCATTTTTTCCATACGCGGTTTACTTTCCCGCGGAACGAATCTGGAGTACGTGGTTGTCAACCGCGTTGTTCAGCGTGCTTTTTCTGTGGACCTTGTACCTGGAGAAGCCTCCGCGTCTTTCTCGCTGGATTGGAATCGGGTTGCTTTGGGGCCTGACGGCGTTGACGGATCCCATCGTGCTGGCGGTGTGGCCTTTTATGAACGGCTGGGCCTGTTATCGTCTGCACCGGCAGAAGGTGCGCTGGGCGGCGCCTTTGGCCGCGAGTGCGCTCGCCATGGTTGTCGTCGTAAGTCCGTGGTTCGTCCGCAACTATGTGGTCTTCGGCAAATTCATCCCCTTCCGCGACAACGCCGGACTGGAGATTCACATCGGCAACTGCGGGGATACTTTTCACTGGCGTCCTGGTTGGGTCGGGCCCTGGCACAACGACGAAGAGTGGAGGGCCTTCGAAGAACTTGGTGAAATCCGCTACATGGAGAGGGAAAAACAGAGGGGCGTCGAATTCATTCGCGCTCATCCGCGTTGGTTTGCGGTTGTCACCGTGCGGCGCTTCGTTTACATCTGGACGGGATTCTGGAGTTTTGACAAGCGCTACCTGGCCGAGGAACCTCTCGATCCGCCGAATGTTCTCTTCTGTACCGCGCTGACTGTCCTGATGCTCATCGGCCTGCGCCGGCTGTGGCGCGAGAATCGTCCGGTGGCGGTGCTCTTCGCGATGGTCCTTTTTTTCTTCCCGGCAATTTACTACGTGACGCACGTCGAGGTGTACTTCCGTCGCCAAATCGATCCGCTGATTCTGGTGCTTGCCGTATACGGTGTTGTGCCCAGAAAGGCCGCGCCGGCGGCAAACTGACTGCCCTGTGACCCCATCAGATGCGATGCGCCCGCGGCGCTGCCGAGCTACGCTCGGCTGGGCGGGCGAGGCGCCCGTCCCCACACGTTCCTAGGTGGGTTGCGGTGGGTGGGTTGGGAGCTCGCGGAAGGGGCTCGTGGATGGAAGGGGGCGAGTGGAATCGGTTGCGAGGCGGAAGACGAGGTTGGTGGCGATGGAGCGCGTCCTGGGACGGACAGTGGGATGGACATTGAGGCGGAGCCAGATGAAATGTCCGATACGGCTGAGGCGGACTTGTTCGGGAGTGAGTCTGCCGGTGTAGCTGGCGGCAATGCGGGCCATCTCGACGAAGTCGTTCATGGGTCCGAATTCTACGTCGGAGGGGCGGGGCAGTTGGCGCATGGCGTCGAGTTGGCGCGCGATGCTTTTGCGTCCGGCAACGCAGGGCTGGGTGCGGCAATCGAGAATCTTTTCGATGGCGTAGAGAGCGGCGTGGTCGACGCGTTCTCCGAAGGCGAGGCAGAGGGTGTTGGTCGGGGCAACGTAGTTGAGGGGAAGCATCTGAAAAGCTTCGAGAATGGGGAGCGGAATGCTGCCCAGAGACTGGATGGTGGAAGGGTCGAAGGAAGTTGCGACGGGGCATCCCCATTGCAGAGCGAGGGCGGTGGTGACTTCCTGTTCGGTGGCAAAGCCAAGTTTTTCGATCCACTCGCCGATTTTTCCGTAGCGGGCACGGCGCTGGGCTTCGAGGGCGGCTTGGACTTCGGTGTAGGTGAGCTTGCCGCGAGCGACCATGAGCAGCCCAAGGGGGATGCGGTTGGGGGGCGGCGAAGATGGAGCAATCACGCGCAGGCGAGAGAGTTGGCTGGTGAGAGCGGCCTCCAGGCATTGGGGCTGGCAATAGTACACGCCTTGGAGGAAAGTTCCGTTCGGGCGGCGGCCGTCGCGGAAGCGCTCCCACAGCGATTGCGGGCCGGAGCAGGAAGGGAGCGCGCAAGAGGGCTGCGAGGAGTCGAGGGTGTGGCGCTTGATCCACTTGGGGAACCAGGTTAACGGCTTCAAAAACTTTGTCATAGGTCAATCGTCCTTAAACAAGAATCAGACCGGAGATCCGGCGGCAGGTGCGGGATCGACGACGTCGGTGATCCGCAATCCATACTTGCCGTCGACGACGACGACTTCGCCTTGGGCGATGAGGCGTCCGTCGAGCAGCAGATCCACGGGCGAATGGATAGTGTTCTCGAGTTCGACGACGACTCCGGCACTGAGGGCGAGCACATCGCGCAGCAGCATGCGGCGGGTTCCGAAGCGGAGTTTGACGTCGAGGCCGACATCCATGAGGCGGCGGTAACTGGAGGATGGAGGGGACAGGTTGGTCGAGGGAGGCGATGGTTGTGCCGAGGGTTGCGCGGGCTGCGCTCGCGGCTGAAGCGCGGCGGCGAGGGCGGGGCTGATCTGAATTTCGACGGCGATAGAGATACCCGCTTCGTCGCGGGTTTGGAGGCAGACGATGGTGTCGGAGGACCAGGAGGGAGCGGCGGAGACGGAGACATGGAGCTGAACTTCGCCGCCGACGGTTGGGGCGAGGGTGGTGGAGGCCAGACCGGCGACCTGGCGCAGGAGTTCTTCCAGGGCTTCTTTGTTGTCGGGAGTGATGTTTTCGGTCGTGGCGGCTTCGGCAACGGCGGGCCCGGTTTCGCCGAGGAGCTTCTGGGCAAGACGGGTGCCGGAGGCGGCCGACACCCGCAAGGTCATCTCGCCGTGGACAGCGCCTCCGGCAACGACCGTGCACCAGACGTCGGAATCGGCGGCAGGCTGGGGCTGGGGAGAGATTTCGAAGACGGTGGGCTGTCCCGAAATCTGGGAAAGGACATTCTGGAAACAGGTTTTCCAGGCTTCGCACCAACTGAGAAGTTCAGCGCGGAGTTCGGGGGCCGGGTTTTTGCCGGCTGCGTCGGGAACGTTGGTCTCGGGAACATTGGTCATAGCTCACCTGCGGATGAAAGTGGATTTTCGAGAGGGAGGACGCGGGCGGCTCGGCGGGCGTTGACGCGCACCGGGGCGGCCGGGCATAGACGAACATCATCGACCAGCAGGACGGCCGGGGCAGAGGCGCTCCTGGAAAACGCAAGCAAACGGCCGGGAACGAGTCCGGTCAGGCTCTCTAACGGCACTTGCAGGCCGGGCATGGAAAGTTCGACGGGGAAGAGGCAGTTGAGCAGCTTCTTCTGAATCTGGCGGCGATCTTCGATGGGACTGCGTGGGCGGTGATAGCTGAAGTCGGCGGAAATTTTTCGGAGCAAGGCGTTCGAAACCACGGCGGGGATAGCGAGGTTGAGGGTGCCGCGGGTTTCCGACATCTTGATTTCGAAGCTGAGGCAAAGATTCTTTTCTTCGGGAGGCATCAGGCGCTGGGTTTGCAGGATGTGCTGGCGCGCGCCGAAGCTGAATTCGAGCGCAATCGCCTGCCAGGAGGCTTGCAACTCGCGGCACATGATGCGGACGATGCCTTCGAGAACCTGTTCTTCGATCTCGGTGAGGTCGCGCGTAATCTCGCTGCTCTTGCCTTCACCGCCGAGCATGACGTCGATGATGGGGAAGGCGACGGCGAAATCGAGCTGGAGCAAAGCCGTGGCGCCGACCGGGAGGAGATCGGCGGACGCGAGGTAGGATTTCTCCGGGATCCGCTCCAGGAACTCGAAGAAGGTGAGATGCTCGGCGGAAACCATGCTGCACTCGAAAACGATGCGCAGGTAGCCGCCGATGGCGGTGGTGAGATTGCGGGCAAAGTTTTCGTGGAGCTGGTTGATGGCGCGCAATTGGTCGGATCCAATTCGTCCGGCCTGGCGAATGTCCCAAGGTTGGACGACCGGACCGGTGGAGCCGGTGTCAGCGCCGCCGGAGCGCGCCGCCCGTACCATGTCATCGATTTGCTGCTGGTTGAGTACTTTTTCCATGGGCCCTCTAGTTCGTGGCGAAATTCAAGTCTGTGAAGTTTCTGTGGAGGCGCGGCTTGCCGCGCCTGAGACGAGGCAAGCCTCGTCTCTACGGGAAAACGAGCCCCTTATGGGATTCCCGCAGCTTTGGCACGAGCGGCGGGCGCGGCGGGCACGTTCAGGAAATTGAGCCGGGCGCGCAGGCGAACCATGGCCAGAGAATGAATCTGGGAAACGCGCGATTCGCCAATGCCGAGCGCGGCTCCGACTTCCTTCATGGTGAGTTCTTCATAGTAGTAAAGGGCGAGAACGCGCTGTTCCTTTTCCGGCAATTCGGAAATGGCCTCGGCCAGCAGATGTTTCATCTCCGAGCGCAGGCATTGAAGGAAGGGTGTTTCTTCGGACTTGGAGGGGACGTAGTCGGTGAGATCTTCTTCTTTACCGTCGCGGGGAGACTCGATGCGCAGGCTGCCGAGTTCGAGGCCGTCGAGTTCGGCGAGCAGGGATTGCAGTTCGTGAAGGCTGATGCCCATTTCATGGGCGATTTCATTTTCACTGGGCGCGCGCCCGAGCTTGCCGGAGAGCTGGCAGTAGGTGGAATCGACGAGGCGGCCTTTGCGGCGCAATTCGCGCGGGCTCCAGTCGAGTTCGCGGAGACTGTCGAGGATGGCGCCGCGGATGCGGAACTTGGAGTAAGAACTGAACTGCACACGTTTGGACAGATCGAACTTGTTGAGGGCGTCGATGAGTCCGAGGACGCCGGCGTGCACCAGGTCCTCGAAGGGCACGTGGCGCGGCAGCCGGTCGTGAATGCGGCGGGCGATGTAGCGGACCTGGGGAAGCTGTTCCATGAGGACGCGCTCGCGCTCGGCGTCGTTCTGGACGCTCCGATAGGCGTCGGCGGCATGTTTGGTCATGAGGCAGACCTGCTTTCGTTAGGGCCGTTGCTGGTCATCGGTCGTTGGTCATCGGTCGTTGGCCATCGGTCGTTGGTCGTTGGTCATCGGTCATCGGTCGTTGGTCGCTGGCCGTTGGTCGTCAGCCGTTCGTGTTTGGCTGTTCGCCGTTGGCAGTTGGTCGCGGGTTGAGCGCCGATGCTAGTTCCAGCTGGTTGCGTCGCATCCAATGCACCGAACGAGCAACGACCAAAGACCAACGACTGACACGAATGGCGCGCGCCGTTTTCATCGCACCGTACCAAGCGACTGCACGGAAACCATGGGAGGAATTTCCAGGGGAGAGAGCACTACAACCTTGGGGAGAAAGGGTTCGAGCAAGCGCCGCAGATGAAAGCGCGCGGGGGTGGCGCAGAGCAGGATGGGCGCGGTTTGGGCGACCTGATCTCCGGCAAGCTGACGCAGGCCATCGAGAATGCGGCGGACGAAGGAGGGCTGCAATCCGGTGCCGGTGGCGGGCGGAGCCTGGGGGCTGAAGGCGCGGCTGAGTTCCTCTTCGATGCCGTGATCGAGGGTGAGCACGCGCAGGCCGCCGTCGTCGGAGAGCAAAGGACGGACGAGGGCGCGGCCGAGCGCCTGGCGGGAGGCTTCGACCAGCAGGACGGGATTCTTGCTGATGGCGGAAGCATCGAGCAAAGCCTCGAGAATGGTGGGAAGATCGCGCACCGAAACCTGCTCGCGCAGCAGTTGCTGCAAGACTTTTTGCACTTCGCCGAGGCTGAGGATTTTGGGGACCAGTTCTTCGACGAGCTTGGGCTGGCTCTCGGTGAGGCGATCGAGAAGGCGCTTGGTTTCGTGCCGGGTAAGCAATTCGTAGGCGTGCTGACGGATGAGTTCAGCGAGGTGGGTGGAGAGGACGGAAGTCTGGTCGACGACGGCAAAGCCGGAGGTCAGAGCCTGGGACTCAAGGGCGCGGGCAATCCAGAGGGCGGCGACGCCAAACGCGGGCTCGCGGGTGGGGGTTCCGTCGAGCTTGGGCGGCGCAAGTTCGGAGCTGATGGCGAGAACCTTATCTTCGAGCATTTCCCAGCGGGCGATTTCGACGCCGCGCAGGGAAATGACGTATTCGCGCGGCTTGAGGCGGACGTTGTCGGTGATATGAATGGGCGGAACGATGAAGCCGAGTTGCACGGCGAGCGAACTGCGCAGCGCTTTGACGCGGGCGAGGAGCTGTCCGCCTTGCTGGACGTCGACCAGGTTGACGAGCGCATAGCCGACTTCAAGGGAAAGTTCGTCGAGCTTGAGCAGGTCTTCGATGGAGTCGGACTTGGCGGCTTTCTTGTCTTTTTCGGCGACGGCGGGAGCAGTGGGATCGGGGACTTCGATGATTTTGCCGTCTTTGTCCTTGGCGGGTTTGGGCAGGCGCGCCGCGAGCAAGGCGACGATGCCGGCGATGGCGAGAAAGGAAAACTTCGGCAGTCCAGGGATGCAAGCGAGCGCAACCATGACGCCAGCGGCGATCTGCAAAGAGCGGCGGCGGGAGAGCAATTGGGTGCCGAGATCGGCGGAAAGGGTTGCGTTCGAGGAGGCGCGCGTGACCACCATGCCGCCAGCCATCGAGACCAGGAGCGAGGGGATCAGGGTGACCAGGCCGTCGCCGACGGTGAGCACGGTGTAGGTTTTGAGCGCCTCGCGAAAAGGAATGTCGAGTTGGAAGACTCCGATGAGGAAACCGGCGAGGATGTTGATGCCGGTGATGAGGATGGTGGCGATGGAGTCGCGCTGATTGAAGCGGGCGGCGCCGTCCATGGCGCCGTAGAATTCCGCTTCGCGGGCAGTTTGTTCGCGGCGGGCGCGAGCCTGATGTTCGTCGATGAGTCCGGCATTGAGGTCGGCGTCGATCGCCATCTGCTTGCCGGGAAGAGCGTCGAGGGTGAAGCGGGCGGTGACTTCGGCGGTGCGTACGGCGCCGTGACTGACGACGATGTACTGAATGGCGATGAGGGCGATGAAGAGAACGAATCCGACCACGTAGTTGCCGCCCACGACGAATTGGCCGAAGGCCTCGATGACGCGTCCGGCGGCCCCGGCGCCTTCGTTGCCGTGGAGAAGAATGCGGCGGCTGGAAGCCAGGTTGAGTGAAAGGCGGAACAGGGTGAGCAGGAGCAGCAGGCTGGGAAAGACGGAAAACTGCGCCGGGCGCAGGATTTGAAGGGCGGAGAGCAGAACCAGCACGGAAGCGGCAAAGCTGGTGGCCAGCAGGAGGTCGAGCGCGAATGCCGGCAAGGGCACCAGCATGACGAAGACCAGGCTGACGGCCGCGATGGGGATAATCCATTCGATGAAGGGATTGCGGGCGGGAGCGGCAGTGGTGACGGCGGCGGCCACTAGCGGCGTCCTCCTGCAGCAGGTGCGGCAGCGGCTAGGGCGCGGGCTTGCGCGCGGTAAACGGCGGCCAGGATTTCGGCAATGACGGCGTAGAGTTTCGGGGGAATGCTTTCTCCAACCTCGACGGTGCGGTAAAGGACGTGAGCGAGCGGCGGATTCTCGACCATGGGAATGTTCTCCCAGCGGGCGATTTCCTTGATCTGGGCGGCGAACAGGTTGCGTCCCTTGGCGAGGACGACGGGCGCGGGCATATCGGGGCGGTACTCGAGCGCGATGGCGTATTCGGTGGGGTTGGTGATAACCACGGCGGCGCGTTTGGTTTCCTCGAGCATGCGGCGGCGGCGCACCTGGCGCTGCAGACGGCGGATGCGGCCTTTGATGACAGGATTGCCTTCCGTGTCCTTGTATTCGTCCTTCAGTTCCTGGCGGCTCATTTTCAGTTCGCTCGAAAGGTGCTGGCGCTCGAACAGGTAGTCGAGAACGGACCAGATGAGGAGAACGAGAGCGGATTTCCAGGCGACTTCGAAGATGCGGCCAGCGGCAAAACCGAGCATGCCGCGGGAGGAGCGCCCGGGGAGCGCCATGAGCAAAGGCCAGTCGCGGCGCAGGCAGCCGACGGCGACCCAGGTGACGGCGGTGACGGGAAGCAGGGACTTGATGAGTCCGCGGAGCGCGGTGATGGAAAAGAGCTGCTTTAGCTTGGCGGCGGGGCTGATGCGCGAGGCGGTGGGCAAGAGCGATGTGGGAGCGAAAACCAGGCCACCCTGAGCGAGGGCGGAGGCGAGCGCGACGGTCCATCCCAAACCGAGAGCGGCGGCAGTCGCCACGAAGAGTCCGGAGTGGGTAAGGACGGGAGAGAGTGCGTCCATGCGGAGGTTGCCGGAGACGGCGCCCTCGAGGCAGTCCTGCAAGAAGCCGCGCCAGGCGAGGGGGAAGCTCGACATCAGGGAAAAGAGAACGAAGACGGCGGCCGCGCCGGAGGCGGCGCCGATAAGATCGCGGCTGCGGGCCACCTGCCCCTTTTCGCGGGCTTTCTGGCGCCGCCGCGGGGTTGCCTGTTCGGTTTGGTTGGATTCCGGCATAGGTCAGTTGCCAGTTGCCGGTTGCCAGTTGCCAGTGATCGGGCGAATTGTCAGAACGTCTTTCACAAATGAATTCCTGCAAAACTTCTTTGAAAGGGCCCGGCTTCAGCCGGGCCGCTGCCGGTGAAACAAGTCAGTGCGCGAGTTTCAAAATCCTTTCCGAGGCATCGAGGGCGCGGCCGAAGCGGGCGTCGAAAAAGCGCGGCCAGAACGCCACCGCGCCGCACATCAGCGCCAGGCCCAGGAGGTTCTTGATCGATATCCCGACAAACAGGACGGGTAACTGCGGCGAAGCTTTGCCGATAAAACCGAGCGCGACATCGGCAAACAAGCTGGCAACCAGCACGGGCGCGGCAATCTGCAGACCGGCCACAAACATGCCGGCGGCGAACTTGAAGAGCGCCGAGACCGCCGACCCGGTGATGGAAAAGTGGCCGGGCGGCAGATAGTCGAAACTGCGAGCGAGTCCGCGCAACAGCCAGTGCGGGACGCCGATCTGAATGAAGAGCAGGAGCACGATCAGTTCGTAGAAGGTGGAGAGCACGGCGGAGTCGGCCTGGCTGTTGTCGGGATTGACGATGCTGGCGAGCGAATATCCCATCTGGACACCGCACACCTGGCCGGCAATCTGTCCGGCTTCGAAGATGAGTTGGAGGGTGAATCCGAGGAGGAACCCGATGGCGAATTCACCGAGCAAAAGCACGGCGAGCGCGGGCGCGGAAAGTGCCGCCGGGGCCGCGGGAACCAGCGGCGCCAGGAATAAAGTGAGAAGGAGAGCGAGACCGATCTTGATGCGAGTGGGGACGGCGGCGCTGCCCAGGAAAGGCGCGACCACGAGCAGGCCGGTGACGCGCGAGCCGGCAATCATCCAGGCCGTCAGGGTGCGCTCAATCGGCGCCCCAATCGAAATCGCAATCGGCATCTGGAACACAATCACCTCAGCAGACAGCGCCTGTAATGGAAATCGGAAAAATTCGTGTAGAGACGGGGCTTGCCCCGTCTCCGGCAGCGCGGTAATGTCGAGACGCGGCAAGCCGCGTCTCTACGGAGATCTTTTTTCGCGTCTCTGAAGTCCAGCATTTCCCAACAACCTCTCATCGGACAAAGGGGTGGAAGTCGGACCACAGGCCGATGGTGAAGAACATCAGCTTGCGCAACATCCAGGGAAAGAAGAGCAGGATGGCCACCGCCATCGCCGCCAGACGGGGGACGGTGGAGAGGGTCTGATCCTGCAAGGAAGTGAGCACCTGCACGACATTGACGAGCAGGCTGACGAAGACTGCGATCAGGAGCAGCGGCGCGCCCATCAGCAGCGCCATCTGCAGCGTCTGGCGGAAGAGCGCGACGACTTGGTCGGTTCCCATAAGCGCCTTTCAGGAAAAACTCCGCATCAGGGAACCGACGAGCAGGTTCCATCCGTCGACGACGACGAACAAGAGAATCTTGAGCGGGGTGGAGATGATGACCGGGGGCAGTTGCATCATGCCGATCGAGGTGGTGATGGCGGCGGTCACCATGTCGATGACCAAAAAGGGGAGGAAGAGAGCGGCGCCAATGCGAAACCCGGCCTGCAGTTCGCTCAGGAGATAGGCGGGCGCGACGATGCGCATGCCGAGATCTTCCGGGCGGGCGGGACGCGGCTCATGCGCCAGTTCGACGAAGAGCGCGAGATCCTTTTCGCGGGCGTACTTGAGCATGAAGTGGCGCATCGGGATGATGGAGCGGTCGAGAGCGGCCATCATGGTGATTTGTCCGGCGTCGAGCGGAACGATGGCGTCGGAATAGATGGCGGCGCCCACCGGCTGCATGAGGAAGAACGTGAGAATGAGGGAGAGTCCGATGAGCGTCTGATTGCTGGGCGCGGTCTGGGTGCCGAGCGCCTGGCGGAGAAAATGAAAAACGATGAGCAGGCGCACAAAAGGCGTCATCGAGAGCACGATGGCGGGAATAAGGGTCAGCAGGGTCAGCAGTATGACGATGTTCCAGGACGCGGAACTGCCGGGCGCGGAAACGCCGGGCAGGAGACCGCCGGGCAGAGAGAAGCCCGGCGCCGCTTGCCGGCGCGCCCAGAGCGGCGCGGCGACGACGAGGAGGAACAGGACGAGGCGGCAGGAGCTGCGTAAAAACGGCCTTCGTAAGAACGAACTTCGTAAGGCCCGTATCAATTTTTCCCCCGGCTTTCTTTTCTGCTGCGTTCTTCGCCTTCTTCTCCGTTTACTTCGGCGGTCACTTCGCCGCTTGGAGATTCGTCCGGCAACTGCGAAAGCAGGGTGACCGAGGAGGGGCTGGACCCGATCAGGAAACGCTGGCGCTCGAACTGAATAACGGAAACGAAGCGGCGGTCGCCGAGGGCGGCAGTTTCGCGGACGGAGAGCGTCTTGCGGCTGCTTCCGGCGCGGCGGACCAATGATCTCCAGATCGGCGATCTCCAAATCGCGGAGCGCCAGAAAACTTTGAGACGCTCGGCGGCGAGCGCAGAGGTGCGCGTGAGCGTGACTGTAAACGAGCGCGCCAGAGCGTGGGCGAGCGGCGCGCGGGGCGGCGCGTGGGTCTGGGTTTCTGCCGGTGCGATTTCCATCTGCGTCAGCTCCATCTGCGTCAGCTCCATCGGCGCCAGTTCCATCTAAGCCAGCTCCGTCAGGCGCACGGCCACGCGTTTCTGCACGACTTCAAACTCGCTCCAGGCGATCAGTTCGCCGTTGATGCGCAGGGGAACGTCTTGCCCTACGGTCCAGCGGGTGCTGATGACGCGTCCGCGCTCCAGATGAACGAGATCGGCGACGGTGAAATCGGGCACGGAGATTTCGATGGTGAGCAGGCAAGGCAGAGGTTCGACGCGCAGCCATCTTTCGGCAAGAGGATCGGCAGTGGGATTGGCGACGGGAGCTTCGGGCTTGGGTTGAGCGGCGGCGGCCATTACATCTGCACCAGAAATTCGGTGAAGTAAACGTTCTGGACAGCAAGCTGAGGCACTCGCTCCTGCAAGGCTTTCAGCAGTTCGTCCTTGAGCTGGCGCTTGCCCTCGACTTGCAACAACGCCTCGGGCTGGGCAGTGGCGAGCACGGAGAGGATGGTGTCGCGTACGAGCGCCGTGGGCACGGCGTCTGCCTGATTGCGGGGAAGCGGGTGCGCCAGGCCGAGCGTGATTCCAACCCGGAGGTAGGCGCGCTGGCTGGAGCCGGTGAGATTGACGACAAAGGTTTCCAGGGCGAGTGTGGATTCCGCAGCGGTGTCTTCGGCGGCGCTGGTCGGGCGGTCGGGGCGCAACCAGGCGAAGATGCCTGCCGCGCCCAGCCCCAGAACGAGCGCGACGGCCAGCCAGCCCTTCTTTTTCCTGGGCGCGTTCTTGGGCGCGGAACTTACCTGCACATCCGGCATACAGCCGATGTTTGCAAGCCGGGTGCCGGGGCGCACATCCAGACCACACAAAGGGCGATGGAGGGAAGCGAGTTGGAATCAGGGGATTGGCGGAGCGCGCGGGGTGGGGAAAACGCGGCGGCCGCACGCGGGCGTCTTTCTGAGAGCGCTCTCATGAAAGGACTCAGAGAAGGGCTGCGGATTTTCTGCCGCAGCCCTTGTCGAGCTTTACTCGGCTGTCCTTGCGCGTCCTACTGTTTCAGGGCGATGGTGTCCTGTGCGATCTGATCGAAAGTCGTGATGACGCGCGCGTTGGCTTCGTAGCTGCGCTGCGCGACGATGAGGTTCGCGAACTCGGTGGCGATGTCGACGTTGGACTGTTCGAGGGCGTCGCCGGAAATGCTGCCGAGTCCGCCGGTGGTCGGCGCGCCGATGGTGGGCTGACCGGAGGCAAGGGTGGTGGAATAGGTGTTGTCGCCGTTGCGCGAGAGGCCCTCATCGTTGGCGAAGCTGGCGAGCCCGATCTGTCCGAGGGTCGCGGTCGTTCCGTTGCTGAAGGCCCCGGTAATGGTGCCATCGGAACCGATGTTGAAATTCTGCAGGGTGCCGCTGCTGGTGCCATCCTGTTGGATGGAGGTGGTGCTGCTGGTGGCAGCCGTTTGGGTGACAAGCCCGGCGCCGGCTGGGTCGTAGAGGTGCCAGGTAAAGGAAAGTTGATTGGCGCCGTCGGCGAACACAGTTTGGGGGTTACCCGTGGGCGGTACAGCGATGATGGGGTTGGTGGTAGAGGCGACGCCGCCGGTAGGAGTGATACTTTTCAGGGTTCCATCGCCGTTGAAAACGAGGGTACCGGTGGCGAGGGAAACGGGGGCGGCGGCGCCGGAGACATCGGCGGCAGGAAGTGTAACGGCATAGCCCCAGGTGTTGACGACGGCGGGGGCGGGGGTAACGGCGGTGACGGTGTTGAGGCCGTCCGCTCCAGCGCCGCCGTCCCACGAAAGGACCGCCGTATTTGAAGACGCCGTTGCGAGTGGAATGGCGCCGGTAGTTCTTGCCGTGAAGGTCAAGGCGCCATTGCCATTATCGACTGCCGTGACCAGGGCGTTGGCTTGAGTACCGGATCCATAAGCGCCGGTGGCATTTCCGGCGCCATCCAAATAGTTGTCGTTGATGGCATTCACCAGGTTTGCCATGGTGGCAGTATCGTCTGCGCCGACTAAAACAGCATTTGCCGTGGTGCCAACGGGGCCAGCCGTGAAGTTATAGGTCACGCCCCCAACGGACACGCTGCTGCCGGCAATTATGGTGTTGCTGGCGCCGCCGCCGGAGGTGGCCAGAGTGCCTGTCGCCGCTTGGGCGATGACGGCGTTGACGCCGTTGACGCCGTTCGTTCCGGCGCCAGCGCTCCAGACAAGGTTCGTCGAACCCACACCCGCGCTGGATGTAGCGAAATCGTTGCTGCCACTAGCGGCAATTGCCGTGACAGTGATTACGCCTGCAGTATCCGATGCGGTGACATCGGGGTTGGCGGCAGTTGTGGTTCCATATTGGTTGGCCGCACCACCCGCAGTTCCGGCGCCAGCGGCATCGTTGGCGTTGATGGCATCCGTCAGATTTGCCATGGTTTCTGCAATGGATGCGCCAATAAAAACGTCATTCGTTCCGGCACCAGGGGCGCCGGACGTGAAGGTGTAGGTCTGGTTGCCTATGGTCACGGTTTGTGTGGCAACTGGGTTGACGCTGGCGGTTAGCGTGCCGGTCGCCGCTGCGTAGGCGACGGTACTGACGGCGTTGACGCCGTTCGCTCCAGCGCCGCCGTTCCACGAAAGGACCGCCGCATTCGAAGTCGCTGTAGGAACAGTCGTGGCGCCGGCAGTTTTTGCCGTGAAGGTAAGGGCGCCATTCGTATTGTCGACTGCCGTGACCAGCGGATTGATAAGGGTGTTGGTCCCGGAACCGAGCGCGCCATCTCCGGCGCCATCCAAGGTGTTGTGATTGATGGCATTCACCAGGTTTGCAATGGTGGCAGCATCGGTTGCGCCGATAAAAATGGCATTGGCCGTAGTGCCAACCGGGCCAGTCGTGAAGGTATAGGTCACGCCTCCTACGGATATCGTGCTGCCGTTCATTATCGTGTTGCCCGCGCCGCCGCCGGAGGTGGTCAGAGTGCCGGTCGCATTTTGGGCGGTGACGCCGTTGACGGCGGCGATGGCGGGGATGTCTTCGTTGGTGTAGCTGAAGGTGACTTGATGGGCGGCGCCGAGGGAATCGTAGATGGTGGCTTGAGTTGAATACTGGGTGCCGGGAGCATCGGTGGCGTCGAGATTCGAGGTCAGGCTGACGTTGGCGGTGACGACAGCGGGACTGGCGGTCCCGGCTCCGAGTGCGAGCGTGCCGAGTCCGCCGCTGGTGTTGACGACGCCCTTGACGGCTTGGTAGCCGAGGACCTGCTGACCGGCGGCGGTTTCGAGCAGGTTGTTGGTGCCGACTTCGAAATTGCCGGCGCGAGTGTAGCTATTTACGCCGTTTTGTTGCACTACGAAGAAGCCATTGCCGTTGATGGCGACATCGGTGTCAACGCCGGTAGATGTGACGTTTCCCTGCGTAAAGTTGGAGGTTTCCGAGCTGATCCGGACGCCCGCGCCCTGCTGGATAGGATCGCCGGCGCCGTCCGTGCCGAGATTCTGGTAGAAGAGATCGGCGAACTGGATCTGCTGGTCCTTGTAACCGACGGTGTTGAGGTTGGCCAGATTGTTGGCGGTGGTGGAGAGTGAGGCAGAATTGGCGTCCAATCCGGAAAGAGGTATTGAGAAATTAGGCATAAGGGCTCCTTAGTGAGAAACGGAATTGAAGCTTGGGCTGGAAATCGAATTGGCGCTGGCGTCGGCATTGGCGCCGGAACCGGAGGCCGAACTGGAGGTGCCGCCAACGTCGTTGACGAGCGTCTGCATGAGCGATTGGATCTGGGTCAGTTCGCCGAGCGAGTCGAATGTTGCGAGCTGGGTAACGAACTGGTTGGGATCGACCGGGTTCATGGGGCTCTGGTTTTCGAGTTGCACCGACAGCAACTGCAAGAACGTGTTGGTCAAGTCCACGCCGGGATCGCTGGACGAGGACGAGGAACTTGTGGCCGACGAGGAAGCTGCGGCCGACTTGGAGGCCATTGGAGTAGCGGCGTGGAGCATTTGCAATAGCGAGATGGGCACGAGTTTTCCCTCCTAAACGTGAATGCTGACGTGAGTGTGTGCAGGCCCGGCGGACAGGTCTGACGGGAGAATGTCGATGGGAGCGGACTCCGGCGGCGTGTCTTTTTCCGGCGAGGCGCCAGGCAAGGCAGCGGATTGGGAGCCGCGCGTTTCAGGGGAATGTTGGCGCGGCTGGCCATGCTGAAAGCTGGTCGCGGTCTGGACGCCGGAACGTGCGTGATCGAAATTGACGCCGGTGAGGTTGAGGTGGCTGTTGTTGAGTCCGGATTCAAGGCCGGGAACTTCGGAACTGAACCAGCGGGCGATGTCACGGTCTGAGTGAACCGTGATGCCGATCTGACTTTGCTGGACGACGGTATGAATCTCAACCGCGCCGAAGGCGTCGGTGCGGATGCCGACATGCATCTGCGCGTTCATCTGCGCGTCGGCGGCGGGATTGGAAGCGGCGGGCGCGGCCGGCGGAGTGGCGGGAGCGGACGGCGCGGAGTCTAGCATCTGGTGAGTTTGGGGAAGCTCGGGCGCGGCATTGGATCCGGCTTGGGGTGGGGGCGCGGAGGCTGACGGCGCGGGAACGGTCAGCGTCGGCGAGGGGTCTTTTCCGGAGGCGAGTGCGGCCGCAACGTCCTGCGATGGAGTGGCGCCTGGTTGGACCGCGGCGGAGGATTTTTTGTCGGCGGCGGTCGCTAGCGGCGCCACTGCGGGAGTTGGCTGGTCGGAGACTCCAGGCTTGGCATTGCCGGGGGCGTCGCTTGTTGTGGCGGCTGGGGCTGCGGCAATCGGCGCGGGGGTGTTGGCATTCGCAGTGAGCTTTGAAGTAAGAGCAGAGACGTTGTTGTTAGCAAGGTCATTGGCGACGGCGAATCCAGTTTCTGGAGCGCTGGCAATTGGCGCCTCCGCTGTGCTGGTGGCATCGGATGAGAGGGCCTGAGCGGGGGTGGTCTCGAGAGTAGCCGAGCCGGACGTTGGCGCTGGGTCCGGAGCCGGGAGCGTGAGTGGTTCGGGGTTGCCTGGCGCGAGGCTGACTGGTGTGGAGTTGCTGGCTTTGGCGTCGCTTGACTTGGGAACTGTGGGCTGCTTTGCGCTTGCAGGCTCGGTTGCGGGAGCCAGGTTGATGCCGCTGACGGGAGATTGCAGCGTTGGAACTGGCGTGGGCGCGGGCGTTGTTGTTGGCGTTGTGGTTGGCGTTGTTGCTGTCGTTGTCGTTGGAGCTGGCGTTGGCGTCGGGATGGCAGGCGCTGGGGCGGAAGACGTCAGCGGGAAGATGTCGGAGGCTGGGTTGGTGGGGGGAACGGGGTTCGCATTGGGGGCTGACGGGGATAGGGGATGGTCAGAGGAATTGTTGGGGACAGACGATGGCGCGGCTTGCGTAAGTGGTGTCGCGGGCGCGAGCGGCGCGGGCGTGAACGATGCCGCCGCGAATGGCGTCGCCGCGACCGATGGAGATTGGACAGTTGGAGATTGGCCAAGCGCGAAGATGGTTGCGCCGGTTGGAATCGGCGCGCGCAATTGACTGTCGGCGGGCGTGGGCGTTGCCGTCGTGAATGGCGCCGCCGCGACGGATGGAGATTGGACAGTTGGAGATTGATCAAGCGCGACGATGGTTGCGCCGGTTGGAATCGGCGTGGGCCTTGGGCCGTCGGCGGGCGTTGGTGTCGCCGAGGTAAATGGCACCGTTGAGACAGATGGAAGTCGGACGATTGGTGACTGCACTGGATATTGATCAAGCGCGACGATGGTTGCGCCGGTTGGAATCGGCGCGGGCCTTGGGCTGTCGGCGGGCGTGGGCGTTGGTGGACCCGCAGGCGCCAGGGAATCCGCGAGCATTGACTTCGGCGAAACGGGCGCTGGTGAAACGGGCACTGTTGGCGCTGGCGAAACGGGCGTTGGTGAAACGGGCGCCGGGGGAGACGAGAATTGTATCGGTGCGGTGGAGGTTCGCGTCGGGACGTTGGAAAACGAGTTCGCAACCTCAAAAGCGGCCTGACCGATGGCGGATGGGAGTTCAGGAGATTTCGGGCTGGCTTCGGTTGGAACTGGAGAATTCGCGGGCGCGTTGCCGGCATCGGAATTGCCGGAGAGGACGTCGAGGGCTTTGCCGAAATTCGCAGTGGGCTGCGCAGCGGCTGGACCGGCAGCCGCGACTGGAACAGCGGAAGTCGCGGTCGAAGTTGCGGTGGGACCGGGCTGATCCTGAGGGGCTGGAGCGTTCGGCGTGCTGGAAGAGCGGGGCGCGCCGGGTGTGACGATCAGGGCCGGAAGAGCAACTGGCTGAGGAATCGGCAGCGGCGGCGGCACGGTCGACGGAAGCGCGGCCACGCTGGCGAGGTTCCGAGTGAGTTGCTGCGCGAGTGCCGGCTGATTCGAGGCAGGAGAGGAAGCAGAAGAAGGATCAGTAAGGTTCGGCGCGGGAACCGGCGCGGTCTTTGATGTGGTTGGTGATGTGGTTAGTAATGTAGCTGGTAAAGAAGTGGATAGTGGATAAGTGGATAGTGAAGATGTGGCCGTGGTCAGTACAGATGCCGGTGGTAAAGGTGTGGTTCCTAGAGCGGCCGCCGAATTGGCCGCCGGCTTGGCGCCAGATTTTCCGGCAGGTTTTGAATTCGGACTTAACGAATTGAGAGCTGAAATGGAGCTGGCTCCGCGGCTCGGGGCGGTGTTGGAGCTGGATTTGGAATCGATGTTCGTATCGGCCCTGGAGACTAACCCTGCGCCGGACTCTATGCCGGACTTTGCGCTGGTCTTCTCATCGGTTTGTTCTGGCGTAGCATTGGACATGGATGAGGCGAGCGTGGCGCTGAAACTCGGAGGCGCGGACGACGGGGGTCTGGCCGCGGCGGAAGCCGTTTGTGTGGCAGCGGGGATGAGGATTGCGTCTACGTACATCGGAGTACCACGAGTTCGATTGCACTCGATGCGCCAATGGCGGGCAGTCTGATCCGGACTGGCAAGCTAAGCGGCGATGGTTGCAATTTCAGAGACTTACATGAAGTGTGCGAGGCGGCGCAGGGGAAAGCGGGCTGGTGCGGAGGGTCGATGCGGCAAAGGTTGCCCGGTAGAACCCGGCAAAATCAGATGGGATGAGAATGCCGGTCTCCAGCGGGATGCGATACGCTCCCAAGTAACCAAGCGCGCGAATGAGAAGGAAGCGGAAAGCATTCAGCAGTCCAAGGAATTGACAGCGAAAACAGAACGGTTTTCCGCGATTGCCGGCGCGAAGAACCTGGCACGTCGCAACCAGGAACTGAATGGTCCATCTCGCGCACGAAAGAGTATGCCGTGAGGCACGGCTGACGGAGGTTCGAGCATGACTGCGCAACTTGCTACAGTGGACGACCGTATTTGGGCTGGGGTGGAAGAAGCTGTCGCCATCCGCGACGGGAGCAGCACGGCCCGCAGCGGCAGTGACGAACCGCGGCTTGGCGGAATGCAATTCGACTGCGGATACCTCTCACCCTGCTTCATCACTGACCCCGAACTCATGGAAGTTGTCTTTGAGAACGTCTACGTTCTCATTCACGAAAAGAAAATCAATTCTATGAAAGACCTGCTCCCGCTCCTTGAGCAGATCACAAAGAGTGGCAAGCCGCTGCTCATCATCGCAGAGGACGTTGGGGGCGAGGCGCTGGCTACCCTCGTTGTGAACAAGCTGCGTGGCCCGCTGAAAGTTGCTGCCATCAGAGCACCCGGCGTCGGAGATCAGCGCGAGAGGATGTTGCAGGACATTGCCCTCCTCACCGGTGTCAAGGCCATCACCGAAGGCCTTGACGTTCAATTGAAAAACATACAGATTTCCGACCTCGGTCAGGCCAGGAAGATCACCATCGACAAGAACAACACAGTGGTCGAAGGCAGGGCCAAGTACGACCGGGCATCAGCCGCCGCGTGAGCCAAGGTCTGTGACACGGCCAGAATGAGGCGATAGCCGGTGAGCACTCGCGAGGCCCTTAGTCCAGACTATCTCACTCCAGCGGTGGAGACACATACCAACTGGTGGTCTTCCAGGTCGCTCTTGGCGCGCTCCATATCGACGTTCTTGTAGGCGGCAAGCTCCGTGCTGACCTGATAATACGCGGCGGAACGGGCCTCGATGTACTGGCTGCGCCTGGATTCAAGAGTTCGTTCCAGATCCTTGCAGACTAAGCAATCCATGGCTATCCCTCCAGCCTTCCAGCAGATTCACGGGGGGCGGTGGGTATGATCCTTTACCGCTCCCGTTTGAGGATTTCCCGCTCGGCGCGGAACCAATCCGGTCCGTCCTGGCCGGGTTCACGGCCACGGCTTTGATAAAGCTCATAGGCACGCTCTCTTATCCTGTCTTCTAACGGGACAGTGTTTGGCATCGTTGCCACTTTGCCAGTAGAGTCTTTCGGGTCGACGACAACCCTTGCCTTCGGTTGTTTGCGAGCCTTGGAATTGATCATTAGGGAATCTCCTGGGTGCTGCGGACTAAGAGGGACGTACTTCAGATGAACTGACTTAGTTCAGGGGACCTGAAAGAGGAGAGGAACTGCTCGCTCACTCTTAAGACTACGCTAAATCCTCACGCGTGTCCAAATTCGGCCGGCCGAGCCTCCGCCCATCGCCGCAAGACTGATACCGACCGAGTGACGTTGGGACTTCATGGGAACTGCTCCGCAGAGATGGCGTGTTTCGGCCGCGGAGTTGGGGGGCGGAGCAGTCACTGGAACTCGGCTCACCAGGGCGCAGCATCGCTGCGAAATTATCTTTGACGCGCGTTCAGCTTGTCGAGTGTGCGCTTCAACTCTTCAAGCTTTTGTCCGGCCTCGCCGAGCTTGCCTTCGGCCGTCAGTCGCTGGTAGTCGGCGAGGTCTTTGGCGGCTTGCGCGATGAGCGCGTTGAGGTCCGCTGCGGGCCGGGGTGACGCGGCGGATGCCGGCGCGCCTCGCACCGGTTCGGCCGGGACAGCCGCGGTACTCGTTGGCGGGGCACTCAGCGACGAGGCCGCTCCGCCAAAAAGGGCCGCCATCGCCGACTCGAAGTTTGGTCCGTATGCCAGCTTATCTTGCAGCGCGAGCACGACCAGACGCAACTCCGGCATCGGACTGCGCTCGGCCTGCAGGTAAATCGGCTCCGCATACAACAGCGCACGCCCGGTCGGAATCACCAGCAGGGCGCCGCGGCGGACGTGCGAGCCTTGCTGATTCCACAGCGTCAATTGTCCGGAAAGCTGCGCGTTCTGATCGATTCGCGCCTCGATTTGCAGCGGCCCGTCGACCAGCTTCGTTTTAGGAAAGTTGTAGACCACCGATGTGCCGTAGTGTGCGCCGTCGCTGCGCCCGGCAATCCAGCCAATCAGATTGTTCCGGTTGGCCGGCGTGAAGGGCAGAATCTCCACGAACTCCATGCCCGTTTCGCCCGGCAGTTTCATGAGCACGAAGTTCGGCTGCATCGCCTGCGTTACTTGCCCGCCTCCCTCGCTCATGCCGACTTCGGTGGCGACCGTCCACAGATCCTCGCGGTTGTAGAACGCTTCCGGATCCGTCATGTGATACAGGCCGTACACTTCCGCCTGTAGTTTGAGTAATAACTCGGGGTAGCGCACGTGTTTGCGCAGCCCGGACGGCATCAGGGCCGCATCTTTGAACAAACCCGGAAAAATGCGGCGGTAGGCTGCGATGATCGGGTCCTCCGTATCGAACACGTAAAACGTAGTCGTGCCATCGTAGGCGTCGATGACAACCTTAACGCTGTTCCGCATGTAGTTAATAGGATTGTTATCGAGCTGGTAATGGGTCGAGTAGGGATAACTGTCGGAAAGCGTGAACGCATCCATGATCCACGACAGCCGGCCATCGTCGCCGAGCACGATGTAAGGATCGGGATCGTAGGTGAGGAACGGCGCTAATGCCGACACACGATCGCGCAGGGTGCGGCGCATCAGCAAGCGGCTATCCCTGGTTACGTCGTCGCTGAACGGGAGCTTTGCGAGGTCGTCGCGGTCGAGCGCGATCACGATGCGGCGCAGAAAACCGCCGAGCACGATGCCTCCGTTGCCCTCGTACGACGTGAGGCTGTTGCTCGCGCCTTGTGGATAGTTGAATTCCTTCTGCCGCGTCTTCACGTAGACGTCGGTATTGGTCATCTCGCCAAAATAAATCTCCGGGCGCGTCACGGTTAGACTACGCACCGTGCTCTGGACCGGCATGTTACTCAGCATCAGCGTGGGCAGCCCTTCCGCCGTGAACCCATTGACCGGGTTCATGGTGATGCCGTAGCCGTGGGTGTAGATCAGCTTGTCGTTGATCCAGTTGCGGCTGCTCTCCGGGAGCTTGTCGACGTTCAGCTCGCGCGCGGCGAGCATCACCTCGCGAGTCGTGCCGTCGATGTCATATCGATCAATATCAATGTCGGGGAAATCGTAGTAAGTGCGAATTTCCTGAATCTGACGCAGCGTGTCCTGGAGTGCGCGCCAGTCCCACAGCCGGATGTTCTGAAGCGTAGCCTGATTGTTCTCCGGCTCGGCCGCGTCGACGGTCGTCTCGGCAGGAAACTCGTGCTGCGAGACCCGGTCCAATCCGTAGGCCTGCCGCGTCAGGGCGGTGTTGTAGACAATGTAGGGCTTCTCGCGAACCAGTTCGTTCGGTTTGACGATGAAGCTGCTGACGTACCAGGCGACGGCTTGAACGGCGATATAACAGATCGCGGCGGGGAGGATCGCCGCAATCAGCCAGCGCCCGCGTGGTGTCCGCACGGCGTTGATGGCTGCGATGGCCGCGCCTAGAATGAGCGCCGCGCAGACGGCGAGCATTCCTGTGAGAGTAATGTGCGCGTCGGTGTAGGTCACGCCCCCGAAGATCGTATGATCGTCGAGCAATAACTCGAACCGGCCGATATAGACACGCATCGCGACGATCAGCAACAGGAACGCAAACGCTATGGAGAACCCGCGCCAAGGCAATGCGACGTAGCGGCTGAGATGCCCAGAAAGCACACGGGTTCCGCCCGTGACGAGGATGAAGAAAGCCGCGAGTATACAGGCAATCACGGCTAGCGTAAGCAGCCAGCCGGCGATGAGCTGCCACGCGGGCAGGGCGAACAGAAAAAAGTTCAGCGGCTTGCCAAAAATCGGGTCCACGACGCCACCAGTGGCGCGGGGCGCGTACCAAAACAGAGCGAGCGCCGGCCACTCCACCATCATGCTGGCGCCGGTGGCCGCGGCAATGACGAGCGAAACGCCGAGCGCAATGAGGCGCAGGACAGGCTCAACCGGCAGCTTCAGCGGCTGTCCGCCGATGAAAATCGTGTGACCGCTCGGCAAATCGGGGAGATGCGCCCTCTTCAGCGCGAGGAACGATCCATACAGAATGAGAAATGTGGCCGCTGTGAAAGCCGCGAAGACTCCCCACTGCAGGCTCAGTGTTTTCCAGAACACGTCCCCGTAGCCAAGCGACCTGAACCAGAGCACGTCCACGTAATAGGACAACGCGGTCCGGCCGCCGAAGAAGATGGCGGCAAGGACCGCGAGAATGAGAAGGAAGCGGCGGCGGCGGCGCGGCGGATGCGCCGCTGGCCAGTCAATGGACTCGGGCATTGCTATACTCCATTCTCGTCAACTCCATCAGTTATCCGCATAATACTCCCTCCGCTTCCGCAATTTGCCTCATGGCTCGACCCTACTCCAGCGCCTTCTCCAGATCATCCGCGGCTTTGCCGATTGCTGCCGCGACGTTTTCCAGCACTTGGCCAACTATCGGAACCTGGGCCTCCGCTTCCTTCCATTTTTCCTGATCCATGTATTCACGGACCGCCGCAATCGGTTTGGCCCCGTAACCGGTGTAGGCGCCGGGAGCGTAGACCTGATGCTTGAACCACGGGCGCTCTGGCAAGCCTTTCTCGGTTAGAAACGTTCTCTGAATCTGAATCAGGTCGGCGTTCAGAGCTGCGGCGGTCTTGGCCGGCAAATCTCTTCCGCCAGTCTGCCATTTGGCAAACGCCGACTGGTAACGCTCCGCGCTCTTCTTGATCGCCTCCACTCCGTTCTTCAGCGGCGCAAAATTCATGAACGGTGGAATCGGCTTCGCGGCAGGAGGGACAGAGGTTTTGCGTGGGTCGGCCGTTGCCGTGAACACGCCTTCTTGCAGCTCCAGATTGCGCTCTGTGATTTCGTCCTGCTTGTCTTTGAGCAGCTTCTCCAGGTCTTTCACATACCGTTCGATGGTCTCCGCCTCGGCGTTGTACTCGTAGGGAATCACGTCGGCATCCGCCAGCCGCATGACCGCGGTCCCCCCGGTCTGTGCCAGCGCGCGGCCGTAAGAGAAGTCGGTATCCACAAACTTGGTGTACCAGTAGAAATCGTCGTAGATGGAATGATAGGAGTCGGCGTCGTTCTCACCGCCGTAACCGATGTTGAGAGCGGAGACGCCGGCATAATCCATAAATGCCGTGTAGTCCGAACCATCTCCCAGCGCGTTGATCCGCACATCGTTGCTTTTTCTGATCTCGGCCCGCTCCTCAGCATTCGGGGCCCCGGCAATGCGCTGCAGACGCGCTCGCTGCTGGACAGAGATGTGTTTCTCCGGATCTTGAATGTCATGAGTTACATCGTTAATAAGGTGTTGTAAGTCGTGCGAACCACCGGCGTAGAAGAAGCCCCTGCCATTGCTATCGGAATTGATGTAAGCGACGGCATGCTTCTGGAGTTCGTCGCGATGGGTTTCGACCCACTCGGTCGAGCCCAAGAGGCCGGGCTCTTCGCCGTCCCACGCGCAGAAGACGATCGTCCGCTTCGGATTCCATCCTTGTTTATGCAGCTCGCCGAGCACGCGAGCTTCTTCTAAAACCGTGACCATCCCTGAGATCGGGTCGTCGGCGCCATTGACCCAGGCATCGTAATGATTTCCACGGATTACCCACTCCTCGGACTCATCCGATCCGCGCATGGTCGCAATCACGTCGTTGACCGGCTTCAAGTCCCAGTTCGAAACCACTTTCAGATGAACCTTCGCGGGGCCGGGGCCAACGTGGTAGGTAATCGGCAAGGCTCCTCGCCATGCCTCGGGCGCAACCGGCCCCTGCAAGGCGGAAAGCAGCGGCAGCGCGTCGCCCCAGGAAATCGGCAGCACGGGAATCCTGGTGATGGTTTTCGCGTCTTTGATCTCGAGCCTCTTGGCGCCGGCCGTGGCGCCAACTCCGGGGGTTAGAGGATCGCCGGGATAGTCCGTGTCCATGACGCTGCCGCGTTGCACGCCGTCGCGCGGCCGCCACCCACCCTTGGGATAGTCGTCGCCGTTGAAGAAACCATCGTCCCTGGGGTCGGAATAAATGATGCAACCGATCGCCTGATGCTCGGCGGCAACTTTGGGCTTGATGCCGCGCCAGCCTTCGCCGTAACGCGCGATCACGATTGCGCCCTTGACGGAAATCCCCAGGCGGTCGAGTTGCTCGTAATCTTCACGGTTGCCGTAGTTCACATAGACCAGCGGGGCGGTCACGTCTCCGTCGATGGAATACGCGTTATAGGTCGGCAACTGCTCGGCGATTTGATCGGAGGTTGGATCGCCAGCGACAGCCGGCTCCTGCAGCTTGGCTCGGAACTTCGTCGGCTCGATCATTTCGACGATGCGCTCTTTGGGCGTCGGGAAAAGCACCTGGAAGGTTTCGATGTGGGCGTCAAATCCCCATTCTTTGAACTTGGAGAGGATCCAGTCCGCATTCTCTTTGTCGTAGGGAGAACCCACGTGGTGTGGACGCGCAGTTAGACGCTGCATGTTCCGACGCAAGTTCTCGGGGACGACGCCGGCCTGGAGTTTCTTCTCCCAGTCGCGCTCTGTCTGGGAAGATTGCGACGAGTAGCCGGCCAGACGGGAAGTCTCGGCAGGCGGGGTCTGAGCCGATTGCGCAGAAGTGAGATGAGCGGCGCCGATCATGATCGTTGCGATCAATGCGACACCCGCGGCAAAAGAATGTAGTGAAGTCAAGAAAACCTCCTCAGGCAGTCACCTTCTGGCCTTGATCGATCGCGGTGAATTTAGGATGAAGTATCGGCAAAGAGGTAGTTAGTACGGATTTCCTTTTTGCCTTCGAAAACGCCCTGAATTTTACACCTCTTTTGCCGCCCGTGCGGTGCTTGAACTCCCAGAAGGCAGCCGCCGTGGTTTTCCCCGGCTTAGACGGCTGCCGATGATATGGGTGGTTGAAGCATAGCGGTTGCGCTCATTGGCCGCATGGTGGGGAAAGATCGTATAAAGTGGACGCAAATGAAATACGCGATCTGGACGGTTTTCCTGCTCCTCACTATCAGCGAAATGAGTGCACAGAGTACTACAACCGCAGCCGTGTTTGACATCAACGCCGCCGAGCGGTTTGCCAATCTTGCACTCGCGTGCGTCCACAAGGAATATCCGAACAAGCTCAGTCATTCCCTCAACAGCGATGCGGATGTGGCTCCGCCGCGAAAGCTGACGCCCGCGTTCTACGGCTGCTACGACTGGCATTCTTCAGTGCACGGACATTGGCTGCTGGCACGGCTGGTCAGGACTTTCCCCAATGCTCGCTTCGCGCCGGTGGCCCGCGAGGCTCTACGGCAAAGCCTGACCGCAGATAACATCGCACAAGAAGCGGCGTACCTGCGAGCGGAGGGACGCGCCAGCTTCGAGCGTCCCTATGGACTGGCATGGCTGCTTCAACTGGTTGCGGAACTGCGCGAGTGGGACGATCCTGAAGCACGAGAGATGGCGGCGAACTTGCGTCCGCTGGAAGAGGCTGCGCGGGGACGGCTGGGAGACTGGCTTCCCAAACTCTCCCATCCGGTGCGAATCGGGGAGCATTCGCAGACCGCCTTTGCTCTCGGCTTAATGCTCGACTATGCACGCGCCACCGGGGATACAAAGTTTGCCGACCTGCTGGCATCGAAAGCTCGGCAGTTCTATCTCGGCGACAGAAACTGCCCGCTTGGATATGAGCCCTCCGGAGAGGATTTCCTTTCGCCGTGTCTTGGCGAAGCCGACCTGATGCGGCGTGTGCTGCCGAGCGGCGAGTTTGCTGGCTGGCTCCGAACTTTTCTGCCGCAGATTTCCGCGGCGAGAACGGGCGCTTGGTTACGTCCGGAGGTGTCGCCCGATCCCAGTGACCCGAAGTTGGCGCATTTGGATGGGCTCAACCTGAGTCGCGCGTGGATGTTGGAAGGCATTGCTGCGGGCCTGCCGAAGGGCGACAAACGCCTGCCGATAATCATGGCGGCCGCCGAGGAGCATCGGCGTGCTGGACTTGCAGCGGTGACTGGCAAGCACTACGAAGGCGGTCATTGGCTGGGGAGCTTTGCAGTTTATCTAGTCACCAGGCGAGGCATTCCTCAGAAGTGAGCCGGGTTTCCCCCGCCTGTGAAGCCTCGCACGGTGCCCTACGCGGCTACAGGTAAGCTCGCGAACCCCGGCGCCTCTTCTTGCTACGGACAACTGTCGCACAACGGGGTTCTGACGGCGTAGTATCCGAGAGACACCTGCCCGTTCTGCTGCGCACCCTGGGTCACCAAGTCCGTTTCGACGAAGAAGCCGTGACCCGGGTCAATGACGTAATCATCCACCGCAATTTGGGGAGTGAACACGACGCTGTTGACGATGTTGTTGTTGCCCACGAGAGTGCCCGGGAAAAGACCGTTGGAGGCGGGGCTAGAAAAACCGCCGGTGAACGGTTGGTCGAGGTTGGCACTAAAAGCAAGATTGAGGTCCGCAAACCCAGACAAGGATGGGGGCATGGCCGTCGGATTCGCATTGATCTGGGCGGTTCCGTCGTTTTCGGCGCCATTCTGCTGGGTGAAGCTTAGCCCGTAGTCGCCGCTGAATGTGAGAGGCGCAGTTTGCGGGTAAGCTATTCCCGCGCCAAGAGATGGATAGTGGTCATCCCCGCCCTCGAGAACCAGGGGCGGGTTCCCGTTGCCGGTGAGATAGAAAAAGAATACCGGTAGATACCCGTGCTTTGGCTCGGGGTCGAAGGTGATAGAGGTCGAGCTGGCGCGGCCGGTTCCGGAGGTGTCGACGGAATATTGTCCAGTAAATGAGGCGCTGATCTGGGCGCCCGTTTGTGGCTGGCTAACAGTTCCTTGAACGGTGTTAAACAGCAAGAAAGTGTCGGTGAATCCGCTGTTAAGGTTGCCGCTGCCATCGGCGGTGAACAGGCCGGCCGAAGTCAAGGTGGCCGGCAAGATGTTGCTATTGCTGAGGTCTACCCCAGGGACACCGAACACATACGTTCCGGAGAACGACGCATTGCTGGTAAAGGTGCCGGTGGCAGGCCCCTGGCCGATGGCGAGTCCGGCGGTCGAACCAAAGCCGGGCGTGGTGGGCGTGGTGTTGTCGCTCTCGATCAGTTTTATGTGGGTGGCGTCCACGATATAGCCGGTGAATTGGATGGGGGTAGTTTTTGCAAAGCCGGTGGTCAAATTCACTGTGACACCACCGAATGAATCGGGAGGCGTAAGTGACCCGGAAAGTGTCGCAGCTGTGGTTACTTTCTTTGCGAGGATCTCATCGCTCACGCTGCCGTTTCCCGAAATTGTGTTGGGCGAATCAATGTTGAAAACGCCGCCGAAAGCCATCGGCAACAATTTGGCAATCTCAAGGCCGCTCACGGCGAAGGCATAGCCTCCCGAAGGCGCCGCCGTACTGGTCTGCAAATCCATGGTTCCGGTGGCCGAGGTTCCGGTGCATGCTATGCATTCGGTTGCATTAGAAAGGTCCATCTGGGAAACTAGCGCCTGGGAATCGGAAAGTAACACGAAAGTAAACGTCTCTACGCCGGGACTGGCGCTGCCATAGCCAATGTCTGTGTCCCCCGTGTTGATGGTAATTGTTCCCCGTCCATCGCTTCCGATGAAATAGTTGCCTCCAGTGATGGAGTCCGACTTGGACACCAAAGCGTTGATGCTAGGTTTTGGATCAAAGAAATTGATAGTTTGCTCGCCGGACGTAACGTTCCCGTTGCCATCGAGGACAATCACGCCCGCAAACTGGTAGTTAGGACCGCCATTAGTGTCAACTCCCCCGGCTTGCAGAACATAACTGCCTTTGAGGCTTATGTTAAAGGTAGTGATCGTGATCGGAGCCACAACGTTCTGAAGGTGGGTCTTAGTCGCGAAGGCCACAATTTCGACAACCATGCTGTTTGTGGAAAGGGTTGAAGGTGCGGTATAGGTGGTGGCTGTGCCGCTGGCGGTGTGCAGAGCACTGAGCGTGCCGCAGTTGGGAGGATTCTGGCATGTCAAAGACCAATCTACGCCGTAATCGGTTGGGTCGTTCGTAACCACCGCCGTGAGATTTTCGGTGGAGCTGACGGCCAGCAATGGTGCGGGCTCGGGCTGAAAGGCGATGGAGACCTGGGACTGCGGTGGCGGTGGGGGATTCTGCACGTTCGCGGTGCTTCCTCCGCATCCGGCAAGTAATGAAATCATCGCCGCCGCCAAAAGAAAGAGAATCCATCGGTTAGTTGCCACAGCCTGCCTCCTTAGAACTGAGTTGCGTCATCTTGCTCGTCGTCGCGTCACGTCCTGAAACCTACCTGCCATCTCCGACAAGAAACCGACCGCCCGAGGTGGCGAAAACTATTGCCCCGTGCCTCGCAGATAGACGCATTGGGGATTGCCGGTGGTTGCCGGTCCCGAGCTTGGTTGCTGCGTGTAATTAATGACGAGCTTCCCTGGATCGAATCCCACGCTGCCGGGTGTGAAAACTACGCTCACAGTGCAACTGCCGCCCGGAGCCAGGGTCGCGGGGCAGGAGTTGCCGCCGGTCGGAATAGAGTAGTTGGCGGTCGACGAAGTCGTCGAGCAACTCGTAGTATTGCCGCTCACTTGGATATTGCCGAGGAAGGTTACCGTCTGTGTCGTCGTCAGGGCCGGGTCGTTGAGAAGCGTAATCGTCAACGGGGCGCTCGTCGAGCCCTTCTTCTGGTTCCCAAAATCCAGGCCGGCACCGGGCAGCATCCGCAGTGGGCTTGGCGTATTCGCTTTCAACTCCACCGGAAAACGTCCGCTGTCGATTTCGCAGGGGTTGGTCGGAGACGGAAGGGTGGGAACGCCATTCGACCAACACTGCTCTGTGTTCAGTTCCAGGAAATAATCCAGACCGCCATTTACGTCGGTTTTCGGCTGCGGCACATACGCAATCTGCAGGCTGCAACTTGCCTGAAGATCAAGCGTCGCTCCCGAGCAGGTGTCCGAGGAGATCTGGAAGTTCGGCTGGGAAGTGCCGGGATCGCTGTCGCAGTCGTATTGGATGGTGCCAAATTCGGCACTAATGGACACGTTACAGCCGGAGCCGTTGCACACCACTTGCAGGCCGGAGTTGGAAGAAACTGGGCGTTGTTGTATCCCCGAATGCGGAAGAAAGCCGTCCACGCAAGGTACTCTGGGGAGGATTTGCACAGGGTTCGCGCTGTAGTTGGTGAATGACAGCGTTTGAGGAAGACTCGCTTCCGGTGGACTCAACTGCTCCTCCGCGCCGAAATCGAGTTCGGGAGTCGAGGGTTGGATGGCGCTAAGGCCGATGCCCGTGATGGGCACGGCGAAAGACGTCTCAGGGTCCGCGCTCGGGACGTTGTTAACCGTTACCGTTGCAGTCTGAGGAAACGGGCAATATTCCGGCGCAGCGCCGGAAATGGATTGCGGGTTTCCGGATGCAGGAAACGGCAGCCAGGGGCAGCTTTCCTGCTGGGAAAAAGTCGCCGTAATGGAACAAGACTGCCCTGAACCGAGGTTGAAAGGTTCCCCTTGCGAAGGGGCGCCTCCGGCGCCACAAGCGTCGGTTTCCGTGAAACTAGGCAAACCGTTGAAATCGGTATAGCCGCCGAAGGGGCTGCCCTTTTGGTAGGTAAAACTCAACGTCAGGCCGTTCAGAGGAGAGTTGGAATTATTCGCCAGCGCGATCGTCTGCGTCGTCGCAGCCGTGCCCAGCATTTGAGCGGGGAAGGTTACAGCGTAGGGAGACAGCGTGATGGGCTGCTGGCAAGCGGTTGTACTGTTCAACGCCAGACAGATGTTCCCGGAGTCTCCGGCGAGAGTTGTGTCCCCCAGGCTGCCCCCCCCTGGGCAGGCGCCTGTTTCCACCATGTATGTTGGTTGAAGCCCGTGCAGAATGTTCCCGCCCTGCACGGAGTCAAAGGTAACGGGATTAATGCCTGTGAGGGACAATAAAGTGGACGGTTCGCCAATCTGACCTACAGTTAATCCGCTCGTCCCGATGATCTGCAGCATGACAGAATTGCCGCTGATTTGGCCGTTCACTGAGGCAACAGAGAAACAAGGGTAGTCGCTTAGATTCGTTACCGGATCTATAAAGCTCAAAGTGCCGGTGATCGTCGCACTGCTTGCTCCGATGTTCTCCCCTTGGGTGAATGTGCCCGACACCGCGAAATCTTGATTGTCCAGGCCGGAGTTTCCACTCGTGCTGTGAAAGCTCCCTGTGATGGTTCCGGTGAGTGGCGGCACGGACACGGCGCTCCAAGACGACCCCGTTTCGGCGTAGCCGCAGGGCGTAACACCGTCAGAGGCTGTCCCGGCGGTTGACGTATAGGTTCCCATCATCGTCGAACCATCTGAGCTCAGCGTTCCGGTGAGCGTATAAGTCTGTGTGCCGGCGACCTCAGTGAGGGTCACTTTCTGGCCGCTTATGGTTACGGCGACCGGAGCCGATCCACTGTTGCACGGCAGCGGGCTTGGATTGGATGGGGTCGGCGCCGCCGCAACGGAGTAAACCGTCTGCCCCGACACCAAGCCATTGTTCAGCACCAGAAACCCGCCCAGCAGACCACCGTTGAAGGTTGGATCGCTCGGATTTCCGTCTGTCTGCGGCGCCATGGTGAATTGCCAGTTGCCGGAAAGCGTTGCGCTCTGCTGCGAACCGCCGGAAGCGCCGCCCCCACACGCCGAAAGAGTTACTGTGGCGGCCAACAACAAAAGCAACAGACTCCTCGCGTACCCCTCGCAAAACCGCGGCGAGGGCGTTTCACCATTTGTACCGTAAAGGACTCGATCTTCAGTCCATCTCTCGTTAGTCAATCTCTGCATGATGTTCCACGTCCTGGAAAGTGCGATTGCCTGGGCTCGCCGGGGTCTGCACCGGAGGCCCGCTATGGTTGGCGAACGACGGCAATTGGGGAAGGCTCGCTTTCGAAACGCCCTCCGCACCGAAGTTGATTGCGCGAGTCGAGACTGCGCCCTCGCCGATCCCAGTGCCCGTGATCGGCACCGCAAAGAACTTATCGTTGTCCGCGCTCACCGGGCTGGTAACAGTTAACGTTGCGGTCAATGGACCGCTTTCCTGCGGGTTATCAGTAACCGCGATGGCGCAAGACTGCCCTGCAATGAGAGAGAAAGACGCGCCGCTAACAGAGCCCGGCCACGGCGACGGCCACGGCGACGGCCACGAGGAGCTCCCGACAAGGGTGCAATCGTCCGATGCAGTGAAATCGGAATTGCCGTTGCTCGGCGCGCTCGACATCAAAGTCAAATAGAACATCTGGGTAGTGCCCGAAGTGTTTGCCAGCGTTATTGTCTGGGTCGAGGTCGTGCCCACCGTTTGCGCGGGGAAAGTTAGAGCGGCCGGAGTCAGCGTGACCGGTTCCTGACACGCGCTTGTAGTACCCAACAAAGCGCTTGCCACTGCCAGACAGAGATTCCCGTAGTCTCCGGGGGGAGTCTGGCTGCCAATGCCGGTAAGGCCGCCCGGGCAGGCGCTGGTGGCCACTATGTAGGATGGCCCAACCCCGTTCAGAATGTACCCGCCGTGCGCCGAGACGAAGCTAACGGGAGCAAGGCCTGTCACCCCATTCGACCCGGCCGGTTCGCCGATCTGTCCCAGGATCGTTTTTCCGTCAGATCCTACGATCTGCAGCGTGACGGAATTGCCGCTGATTTGACCGTAAACGGACGCAGTATCGAAACAAGGGTAGTCCGTGACATTCGTCGCCGGGTTTATAAAGTTCAAAATACCGGTGACCGCCGCGTTGCTTGCTCCTGTGTTCGCCGCCTGGGTCAGGGAACCGGATACCGGAAAATCTTGATTGCTCAGACCAGCGGTACCCCCTGTACTGTGAAAGCTCCCTTGGATCCCACCTGTAATCGGCGGGACGAGAACCGCACTCCATTGCAGCCCGGAGAGGTTCTGCCCGGGAGGGGGTTCAACACTTCCGCAGGCTGAGCCGTCAGGGGCGGTACCGCCCGTGGACGTGTACGTACCCATCATCGTCGAGCCATCCAGACTCAGTGTGCCGGTCAATATAAAAGTCTGTGTGCCAGCGATCGCTGTTAGGGCTACATTCTGGCCACTGCTGACCGTTCCCGTGATCGCAGCCGATCCGCTGTTGCAGGGGTACGGGAGTTGCGGCAAGGAAACGGCGTAATTCGCGGCTCCCGTCGCCGCGCCACCGTTCTGCACTATAAATCCGCCCTGCAGGCCACCTAAGAAGGCCGCCTGACCATTGCTGTCGATCTGAGGCGACATCGTGAATTGCCAGTTGCCCGAGAGCGTTAAGTTTTCCTGCGAGCCACCGGAAGAGCCGCCGCCACACGCCGAAAGCATCATCGCAGCGGCCAGCAACGCAAGCAGCAGACTCTTCACGCACGCTCCGCAAAGCCCGGCCCGGCAGAAACGCGACGAAAGCGGTTCACCGCTCGCCCCACATATTGCTCGATCTTTAGTCAATGTCCCCATAACGTTCGACGTCCTAGAAGCCTAGCTTGAGACCAAACTGAATAGTGCGGGGCCGATGCGCATCGACCGGGTGCAAGAAAGAAGCCCCGGTGACGCAATCGGCTCCGCTGCCCCTAAACCCAGCCGAATACAGCGGGCCGGCATAGCAACTAACGATGTTATTTCCACTGCTGCCCGGGTTATCGGGATCGTAGATTCGAAACTGAGTGTGATTGAAAACGTTAAAGGCCTCGGCACGGAACTCAAGCTGGCCGGACTCCCGGATCTTGAAATGTTTCAGCAGCGCCATATCGAAGTTCACGCGCCGCGGATCGTTCAGGAAGTTCCGGCCCGCATCTCCGAAGGTGAGCCCGCGCGGAGCCACAAACTCCGAAGGATTGCCGATGAGTGGGCCAAAGCTTTTAGAATTGTTGCCAGGCGAGGGCAATCCACGCATAACGTCGGGGTACGAGGCCGCGATGCCAAGCCCGCTGGAAACCCCGGCGTTGTCGGTCAGGGAAATACCGGTGTTGCCGGCGCTGTTGATCACCGTGAACGGCGTGCCCGACTGAAGAAGCGTTGCTCCCGAAAGCTCCCAGCCGTCGAGAATCGCATTGGCCAGCGTCGAGCAACAGTTTCCTTTGGGCGCGGTCGAATCCTTCGACCGTTCGTTGGCCCAGTCCAGCAAGCGACGAGGAAAATCCTTGAGCGGTAGCTGATACACGTAGCTGATGTTGAGCAAATTACGTACGTCAAAATTCGAGCTGGCCCGGTTCTCACGCAGATCGTAGGAATTGACCAGAACCGGATCGCTTCGATCCGAAGCATCGTCAATCGAATGGCTATATGAGTACGAGACCCCGAGCGTGAGCCGTCCGCTGGTGTGTCGCATCGTGGTCTGAAGTGCGTGATAACTTGAATTGGCGACATTCTGCAATGAGAGAACCCTCCCCAGACCCGGGTAGGGCCGGCCGAGAGAGAATTGACGTTGGGGATGTACGGATTTGTACACGCTGCCTGCAAATACATGTAGGCGGGGTTTTGCGGCGTCACCAGCGTTCCATCCTGGAGCAAGAATGGAGTGCCGCCACTCCCTGGGACCTGCCCAGGGGACCCCGCATTATTTGGATTCTGAGGAACGGTGCAGTCCGTGATGGTCAGGGGCTCATTTGGTCCGAAGGGATTCTCATCGTATTTCGGACTTGACGGCAACGGCGGCAACTGGTTGAGCTGGCGCTCGACCGTCAAATGCGTTCCCTTGCTCCCCACATAAGCAAGATTGACCACAACGGCGCGGGGCAATTCTCGCTGCACCCCGAAACTCCACTGCTGAGCGTATGGCCAAATCGCCTTAGTCGGAATTGAGGTGACATCCATGGGGAATACAGAACCGGCGGGGGGCTGTACTCCCGGCAAGATCGAGGTGGCCGCCGGACTCACACAAGCAGCGTTGGTCGGGTCAAACGCGGATCCATACCCGACGTTACCGATGCATGGGTAGCTGACGGGAAGCTGCTGCGTCATGCTGAGCACGAAAGGCGCGCTCGCCTCCAGAGAACCGGTGTTGGCTTCGTTGCCGGTGCCATGCTCGAAAAAGATGCCATAGCCGCCACGGATTGACGTTTTGCCGTCGCCCCAAGGATCCCAGGCAAAACCCACTCGCGGCGCCGGGTTGAACAGATGCCCTTTCATGCAGCTTGCGGGCACGCTGCCGCCCACGCCGCACTGGACCAGGCCCAAGTCGCTCACAATGCCGGGGTCCAGTTGAAAATTGACGGGATTGAACGACACCGGAACCGACCCGGCGCTCTTATCCAAAAGCTCGCCGTAAACTGGGTCAACTGCAAATCGCGACTTATTGAATCGTGCAGCTTCCCAGTTCCACGCGTTGCGGTTCTTTTCGCTATAGGTGCCAAACAGACTGACTCGCAAGCCCAGGTTCAGGGTGAGTTTGTGAGTTATCTTCCAGTCATCCTGGAAATAAGGCTCGGCGATCTGGAAACGCTGGTAGTAGCGGTGCTGCGCCGAATCCTGGGTAAAGCTCTGAATGAATCCGATCGGTGAGCCACTGGCAATTGGATAAGTTGCGAAAGTTTGCACCAGGAAATCAGCGAACGCATTTCCTGTACTATGCGCCAGATTGTTGAAGGTCAACAGCCCCTGCATGTCGCCAGAAGCTGCACCGATCGCGTTGTTGGTTTGATTGCGCTGGGAGTACAGGTATTGCGCCCCCAACTGCAGTGTGTGCTTGCCGAGCGCCTTGCCCACGTCGTCGCGCAATGCGTAGGTTGGATTGGTATGGCCCCACGGCATGAAGGAGGGGTCGGCCGCAAAGCCCCTGCCGCCATAAGCCGCATTCGTGCCGAGAAAAGCGACTCCCGGCATCTTTCCGCCAAAACCGTTATTGAAAATGTAACCCATAGCGCATTGCGGGATAAGAGTGGCGGGGTCAACGCTAAGTTGCGGATTGCACTGTCCGGGAGCCGAGGGATCGGGAACGAGCGGCTGGTCCAGCGCGGGATTGCGTTGAAACTGGGCGCCACCCGGTCCGTTCTGGTCAGTCAAAGTAATGTTTGAATTGGTGTAGCTGAGGACCAGATCGTTCAGCAGGGTTGTCGATATCGTGTGCGTCAGTCGCGCCACCAGACTTGTACCCGGCCCAAAAAAGCGATTCTGCACGGTGGGGAAGGTCGCCGCCGAGGGTTGGTTGATGCTCAGGTAGCTCCACTGCGGCGTCAGCACGCTCGTATCCCAGGCATCGTGGACGTAGCGAAACGAAACCTTGAACTTGTCGGTCAATATTTGATCGATGCGAAACAACTCCTCGCGCCAGTACGTGGAAGGGGAAACGGCGGCATTGTAACAGCGGTTGGGGTCAGTCGGGTCGGGGCTCAAAGGGTTGAAATTGACTATGCTGAAGTTGCAGCCAACAGGGGCATTGGGCAGCGGTATCAGGCCCGAGTTCAAGATCGCCAGCGCGTTCTTGTCCACGCCAGCCGCAGACTCAGCGCCAAGCGTTCCGGAGGGCGCCCCCAATTGGTTATTGGGAAACGTATTGAGACCGTTGCCCTCGAGTATGCCCGGGCAGTCCGGGAACTTTGCACGGGAAAAGCCGCTCGCCCCGCCCAACGGGCAAACATCATTAAAATCGAAGTCCTGATAGACGATCCCGTTAGGGTTGGTTTGCAGGTTCTGCACGATCCCCCGCAACGTCTGGACCTGACCACACGGTGACACGCAAAGTCCCCGCTCTTTCAACCCCGGCACCGCCTGGTTGTATTCCGTGGGCGTTTTCTCCAGGCGGAATTCCTCCGAGAAAAAGAAAAAGGTCTTGTCTTTCTTGGTGTAAATGTGAGGAATAATGAGCGGACCGCCGATCGTACCCCCGAAATCCTGACGCCGATAAAGTGGAGCGCGGTTACCAAATGTTTGCCCCCCGGTAGTTTGCCCAAGAGGAGGCGGGGTCGCATATTCAATATCGAAAAAATTGCGCGAGTTGAACGCCTCGTTGCGGACAAAATCGTAGAGGTTTCCGTGCCACTTGGCCGCTCCGGACTTCGTGGTCACCTGCACCGTCCCGGATGCCGTGCGCCCATACTGAGCGCCGTAGTTGGAGGTCAGCACCTTCACTTCCTGAATCGCATCCAGACTGGGGTAAACCATTAGAGTGCTCGAGGCGCCGTTCAGTCCGGTGTTCAGTACGTCGCTGCCATCGACCTCAAAGGTGTTGTACTCGACGCGGCCTCCATTCACGCTGTACTTCACACTGCCCACCACTCCCACCTTGGCCTCGTCTTGCCCGGTCTGATTGCTGACGCCGGGCGCGAGTGCGACGAGCTGGGTGAAGTTACGTCCGTTGAGTCCGATCGCCACGACTTCCTTTTCCGTAATCGTGCCGGAAACTTCGGCGCTCTCGGTCTCCACACGACCGACCGTAGTGCCGACGACTTCCACCTTCTCGGTGGCGGCTGCGGCTGTTTCCAGAGAGGCATCCAGCGTTAACTCGAGGTCCGTCCTCAGTGTGATATTGTCAAAGGTCCTCGTAGCGAAATTGGGAGCCGTTACGGTTAGCGCGTAAGTCCCCGGTTTAAGCCCGGTGAAGGAATATGCGCCCTTGTCATCGGCTTGGGTTTCAAGCTTCTCCCCCGCGTCATTCGTCAGCACTACCTTTGCACCCGCTACCACGGCTTGGGTCTGATCGGTCACCGTCCCGCTAATGGCGGCCTTGTCCGTCTCCGTTTTCGGCTGCTCCTGACCGGCACTGAACGACCAGCAGAGGAGCAGGATCGTCAGGAGGCTGATGACGCGAGAAGAAACACAAGGCGCAGAGGATCGCACACTTATTGCTCCGGAGTAATACGATTTCGACTGTAGTTGCAAGCGCGGATTGTATATGGCAGGTCAGTGGTTCAAGGTTAAAGGAATGTTAAATTCAGCGGCCGTCTCCTTTCCAGACGCAATCGGTGTAACAATTCCTTAACAAACTTATCGCCCACTGCCTAAGTGGTGACGGTCGACGTATCAGCAGTAATTCGGAATCTATCTTGATATACGAGATTTCAAATGCGTTTCGCGGTCACAGGACGCAATCACTCTCGTTTTCCACAGACTGCGGAAAAGTCGAAAAGTATTTCACACCGATCGTCGAGGTAGCGAGAAGCCCTAACTGGCGCGCCTTTCCGCCCCGCCTACATTAAGAAATTTTCACCAACTTGTCACACTACGTTAACTTTGCCACGCAAGCGAGCAGATAGACTTCGGGTGGTAATTCGAGCTTCGCTGCGGTGGGTGGTGCGCAGATGGGCAGCTCACGCAGCCAAAACCGCTTTTTGGATAAAGCGGCGCGGGTTCGCTGAAAGTTTTCTCCCTGCGTGTGGCGCTACGCCCCATGTGCAACGAAATCGTTTCTAAAAACCACTAAGAGAGGGATCAATATTATGTCGCGTATGAAATCGATTTTGCTGGTTCTGTTGTTGACCGCGATCGTGGGTATCGTGCCTCAGGCACAGGCCGCGACTACGGTTGAAATAACGCTTGCGGGCTCCTCTGGCGCGTGGCAGAGCCTTGGAGTGGGTGCCTATGAATTCTGTGGTGGTGCTGCTGCTGGGTGTCAACACTGGACCAGCGCTTCCAATGTTGTAAACCTTACTGACTCTCGTGTGACACCCGTCAACGTTGACCCTGGCACCATCTGGATCGTTTGGAACGCCGCTGCCACCAAAGTGTGGTCAGACAATAAGGTCGACACCATCGTGGGAGACCGCTGCTTCTTCGCTCAACCGCAGTGCAGCGTAAACGCTACGTTGGCGAATCTGTCGGGTAGTGGTTCACAGCAGATCGCTTCCTCCATTTGGGGCGCGGATACGGCTTTGCCCTCGAATGTCCAATCGTTGTTTACAACCGGGACTCCAGTCACTGCTGTGGCCTCCAACGTCCGTCCCGAGGATGCGGCCTTCGAAGGATGCCGCGTCAACTCCGCCCTCGGTATCGGAAGCTATGCTGGTGCCGCCAGTGACGGCCTCGACGGCCTCGGATACAACCTAAACAACGCTGCTGGCGTTTGTCCGGGTCCGGGCCTCCCGCAAGCGAACTACGTGGGAACCCCTATCCGCAGCGGCTATCCCGGTAGTACTGCGGTAGCTAACGTTTTGGCGTTCAACATCACGGGTAATGACCCCATCAGCGGCACGAAGATTCCTGCCTACACGGTGCTGCCATTGGGGGCCGATCCGCTAGTGGCGTTCTTCGAGCGCAACAACGGCCAACTCACCAATCTGACGAACGTCACCCCACAACAAATGCAACAAGCGTTCTCGGGCGGCTATTGCGACGCCAGCGCGTTCGATGGCCCCAACGGCTTACCTTTGCCTGCGGGACCGATCGGCATTTTCCTGCGTGAGCCCCTCTCGGGTACGATGACCGCCACGGAGCTCGGTCTACTCCGTAAGCCCACCGTCTATACGGGCACCGGCTCTGGCGCGGTTCTTGGCATCAGCCAGGAGGCCAACGTGAACGCTCCGGTCAACAACCCGCTCAACAACCAGGCTGGAACTTGCTTGGATGGTCTCGGCGGGCGCTACCGTGGAGTCGGCGCTGGTGAAATCATAAACTGGGTCCTGAACTCCGGCAAAAACCTGGGGACCGACGGCATCGGCTACACGTTCTACAGCTACGGCAACGTCAGCAAGGTTGCTAATAGCCCCAACTATGGTTACGCCACGTTGAACAACGTTGATCCGATTTGGGCGAGCTACGGACCACAGAATTCAACCGGAACCGGGTACGATCCCGGTCAGCCTGCCACCGCCGGTACGTTGCCGGCAGCAGCGAACACGCCTTGCGGATCATTTCCCTGCCCGGAAAACCAAATCTGGGCTGGCGGCTTGTCTTTCCCGCACATCCGCGACGGCAGCTACAATTGGTGGTCGATCATACGCGTGATCGCCTACAAAGCGGCACTGACGAATGCCAAGAGCCTCGTAAAGGGCGGACAGGTCGCCGTTGTCGACGACGTTCCGGATTATGTGCCGGCTGTGAAAACGGTCGGGAAGACCCAGACCGATCCTGGTCTGCTAATCCTGCGTTCGCACTACCAAGAGTATGACGGAGCCGGCAACTTGCTGGGTGCGACTCCTGTTGACAGCGGAACAAAGGAAGCGGGTGGCGAAGGGGGCGGTACCATCCTGCCATGCGCGACGGTGGCGACGTGCTCCAAAACCACGCAGCAAGTTCAGGGTAACCAGGGTCTTCAGGTTAGACCGTAACCGGACCCAATCGGTTTCACTGAGCACGAGTACGGAGGGCGGGTCGTTTTCAGCGGCCCGCCTTCTATCTTTCGCCGCATTGCAACCCCGAAGACCCAAGCAGCAATTCGCGGAGTAATTAGAGCCGATTCAGTATTGCTGTAGGGTTCGCTATACTTGACACAAGAGTTATAATAAAAGTTAGATTGCAGCCCAGTGCGGCCCGCCGAGCCTTTACGCAAGTTCTTTGAAATCTGGATTTTGCGCGACTTAGTAAGTCCAACTCATTGATTCTAAAGGCCAAGGCCCCAGAAAGCGGCCCTCAACTCCTTTTGTTATGAATACTTTGTAAGTTAACTCCTTTAAGACCAAAGACCTGGCGGAAATGACCCCCGTAAGCCTATGATTTTAATAGATAGGGGGAGGGGGGTACCCCCACCAGTACCAACTAGTAACTATAGTCGAAATCAGTTTCCTTCGCGGGACGAACATCTCAGATCCGGGAAAGTACGAGGTCCAATCTTCTGTCATTCAAGTTCATAAGAGCGCTTGCGCTCGGAAGCACACTGCTATTCACGGTGCGGACCGGCGCTGCCCAATTATTGCCGGCATCTCCGCCTGTCGCCAATCCGGCCGACGCTCGTTTTCAGAGTGTGCAGGAGGACTGGACCTCGCCCGCGTTAACCAACAGCCATCTAATGCCGGCCAGGCCGCTCGAATTCATCAACGATTATCCTCACTACACGATGGAACTACTGAGGGTGCAGTGGCGATGGGGCGATCCAATCGACCTTTATGTAATGAAACCCAAGGGAGTCAAGAAGCCGCCGGTGATTTTGTATCTTTACGGTTATCCCACGGACACGGATATCTTCAAGAATGACGCCTACGAAGATCTTGTGACCAGGAACGGCTTCGCCGCCGTAGGCTTCGTTTCCGCGCTCACCGGGCACCGCTACCATGACCGTCCGATGAAGCAGTGGTTCCTCAGCGAACTGCAGGAGTGCCTGGCGACCTCGGCGCACGACGTGCAGATGGTGCTGAATTATCTGGCTGCGCGCGACGATCTCGACATGAACCGGGTGGGGATGTTCGCGCAAGGGTCGGGAGCAAGCATCGCAATCCTTGCTTCGGCGGTCGATCCGCGCATTAAGGTGCTGGAAGCGCTGGATCCCTGGGGCGATTGGCCAACCTGGATGGCAACCTCTCCCTTCGTGCCGGAGGACGAACGGGCAGAGTACGTGAAGCCGGAGTTCTTAAAGAAAGTAGCCGCGCTTGAACCGCTCGATTGGCTGCCGAAGATTCAGGCGAAGAAATTTCGGCTCGAGAATGAGCTGTTCGAGACCAACACACCCAAGGCCGCCAAAGAAAAGCTGCGCGCGGCAGCCCCCGCTGGCGCAAGCGTGGCGCTCTACAAAAATATGGAAGAGTTCAAGGCAGCTTTCGAGGACGGCAAGAACCTGCAATGGATTCAGCACGAGCTTCAGTCGGTTCCGGAGCCGGGAAATTAGGACACCAGGCGGCTCTGCCGGGGATGGTTACATGTCGGTCCTCTGCTCAGCATGCCGGATGAGAAACCAGCAAGGAGGATCGCCGGAGTGTGGGAAAAGGCTGTGCACGCAGGTCTTCTGAACCGGTGGATCAAAGATAAGCTCGTCCTTCCCGTCCTTGTGGTGTACCGAGTAATAGTGGTCAACGGTTACGCTGCCAAAGGGCTGGCGCTTGGCCGCCAGACGATATCGAAACACGCCATAGTCCGCAGCGTAGGCGATTCCCAGCAGGCCCACGCCAGCCAAGAACGATCTCAGAACGATTCGCCGGAGCCATGGGCCGGTCTTGTTGCCGGATTTGTTGCCTTGGACCGCAGTCACGGCCTGAATTATACCCGCGCGCGCACCGGCCCGGAGCGTTGACAATTCTTCACAAAAAAACTCGGCCCGATTTGCCCTCCCGCGCGTCGAAAGGGGTAGTGTAATAGATGATAAAATTCATCAGAAAGCCATAAATGAGAGCTGTTGTCCCTCATCGATTTGAGGAGTGCAAGTGACGGAACAAGTATCAGACGCAGTTGTTTCCAGGGAATCCGAGCATCATCCAACCGAGAATTCAAGCACTCACAACAGCCGCTGGTGGATCTGGCTGATCGTCGCAGTCGTTATCGTTGTCATCGTGGTGTTGTGGCAACGCAGCGGGGCCCCCGAAGCGAAAGCCGGCGGTGACGCGGCTTCCCGGCCGGTTATGGTGACGACGGCAGCGGCGCACCAAGGCGACATCGGGATTTACTTGAACGCATTGGGCATGGTGACACCCGTTTATACCGTAACGGTGACCAGCCGGGTGCAAGGCGAGATTACGCAGGTCTACTATCGCGAAGGGCAAATGGTTCGGAAGGGCGACCCGCTCATCGAAATCGATCCGCGCCCTTATCAGGCGGCATTGACGCAAGTCGAGGGGCAACTGGCGCACGATCAGGCGGTTTTGACGGAAGCCAAGATCGATTTGGAACGCTATCAGCAAGCCTTAAGTCGCAATGCCATCGCCAAGCAGCAAGTTGACGATCAACAGCAGGTCGTGCTGCAGGATGAAGGGACGGTGAAGAACGACCAGGGCCAGCTTGCGAATGCCAAGGTCAATCTGGAATACACGCACATCACGGCGCCCATAGCCGGACGCGTGGGACTGCGGCTTGTCGATCCCGGGAATATCGTGCAGGCCAACAGCACCACTAGCCTGGTTGTGATCACGCAGCTTCAGCCCATCACGGTTATTTTCAGCATCGCGGAAGATCATCTCTCCCAGATTCAACAGCAATTGCTCAAGGGAAAGAAACTGACGGTGGACGCTTTTGACCGTGAAGGAAGCACGAAACTGGCATCCGGCATGCTGCTGACTCTCGATAATGTCATCGACCCAACCACCGGAACTTTGAAGCTCAAAGCCATCTTTGACAACACGGACAGCGCTCTGTTCCCCAGCCAGTTCGTCAATGTCAAACTCCTCGTCGACACGCAGCGCAATGCGACCTTGATTCCTACTCCGGCGATTCAGCGCAACGCCCAAGGGGCTTTTGCGTACGTGATCAAGAGTGACCAGACCGCCTCCATGCGGGCGATTACCCCCGGCACTACGGATGGGTCGGTGACCGCCGTCCAAGGTCTTGAGCCCCAGGAAGTGGTTGCTGTGACTGGATTCGACAAGCTTTTGGATGGCGCGAAAGTTGCGGTCCGCGCGCCCGCGAGCGGCAGCGGCGGAGCTTCGGGACAGGGGCAGAGCCAGGGCCAGCCGCATCAAACTGGCCAGAATAACCAGAACCAATCGGCTCCGCCGGGAACCTCTAAGGGAGGCGCCACCGGAGGCAAAAACGGAGGCTCGCATCAGTGAGCCCCTCTCGTCCATTTATCTTGCGGCCGGTAGCGACATCGCTCTTGATGGCGGCCATATTGCTCGCGGGCTTCGTCGCCTATCTCCAGCTGCCCGTATCCGCGCTGCCCGAGGTCGACTACCCGACCATTCAGGTGGTCACGTTTTATCCCGGCGCCAGTCCCGACGTGATGGCCTCGGCCGTAACCGCGCCTCTGGAGCGGCAGTTCGGTCAGGTCCCCGGCCTCAATCAGATGACTTCCACGAGTTCCGACGGGAGCTCCATCATTGTTTTGCAGTTTTCCCTCGAGCTGAACATCAACGTCGCCGAACAGGAAGTACAAGCCGCCATTAACGCGGCCCAAACCTATCTGCCTTCCGACCTGCCGGTCCCGCCGATCTATAGCAAAACGAATCCGGCAGACACGCCGATTCTCACCCTGGCGCTTTCTTCCAAATCGATTCCCCTGTCGCAGGTCGAAGATCTCGCCGACACCCGCTTCGCGCAAAAAATCTCTCAGCTCCCCGGCGTGGGACTGGTCAGCATCAGTGGCGGCCAAAAGCCGGCCGTGCGGGTGCGCGTAAATCCCACCGCGCTTTCCTCGTACGGCATCAACCTCGAGGACGTGCGCACCGCCCTGCAGCAAACCAGCCTCGACCAAGCGAAGGGCAACTTCGACGGCCCGCAACAGAACTACCAGATTCAATCGAACGACCAACTGCTCACCGCCTCCGATTTCGCGCAAGTCATCATTGCCTACCACAACGGGTCGCCGGTAAGACTCTCGGATGTGGCTACGGTCGACAACGACGTGGAAAACAATCGCCAAGCGGCGTGGATGAACGAGACTCCCGCGGTCATCGTCAACATTCAACGCCAGCCCGGCGCCAACATCATTCAGGTGGTCGACCGCATTAAGAGGTTGCTTCCCGTCCTAAAGAGCAATCTCCCCGCCGCCGTTCAAGTGGATGAACTGACGGACCGCACCACGACCATCCGGGCTTCCGTCAAGGACGTCGAGTTTGAACTCATGCTCACCGTGGCGCTGGTGGTCATGGTCATTTTTCTGTTCTTGCGCAATGTTTCCGCCACGACCATCCCCAGCGTTGCCGTTCCTCTCTCCATCGTGGGCACGTTCGGGATCATGTATCTCGCCGGCTTCAGCTTGAACAATCTCACCCTGATGGCGCTCACGATTTCCACGGGCTTCGTCGTCGATGACGCCATCGTCATGATCGAGAACATCATTCGATTCATCGAAGAGGGAGACCCGCCGCTCGAAGCGGCCCTCAAAGGTTCGGAGCAGATCGGTTTCACGATCGTATCGCTGACCATCTCCTTGATTGCAGTGTTGATTCCTCTGCTCTTCATGGGCGACATCGTCGGCCGACTTTTCCGCGAGTTTGCCATCACCTTGAGCGTGACCATCCTCGTCTCCGCCGTGGTTTCGCTGACCCTCACGCCCATGATGTGTTCGCGCATATTGAAGAGCACGCACGGGCGCAAGCAGACACGGTTCTACGTAGCTTCCGAGCACGCCTTCCAAAGCATCATTGCCTTTTATGGGAGAACTTTACAGTGGGTGTTGAAACGCCAAACGGCTACTCTTCTGGTGGCCGCTGGCACGCTGGTGCTCACGATCGTTCTCTACATCATCATCCCGAAGGGTTTCTTCCCGGTGCAAGACACGGGAATCATTCAGGGCATTTCGGAAGCCGGGCAGTCCATATCCTTCCCCGCCATGGCGGAAAAGCAACAACAACTCACCCATGTGATCTTGCAGGATCCTGCGGTCGAGAGTCTTTCTTCCTTCATCGGCGTCGACGGCACGAACACGACGTTGAACAGCGGGCGTATCCAAATCAATTTGAAGCCGCTGGAAGACCGCAAGATCAACGCCTCGGATATCATCCGGCGCCTCCAGCCAAATCTGGAAAAGATCAATGGCATTACGCTCTATATGCAGCCGGTGCAGGACCTCACCGTCGAAGATCGCGTGAGCCGCACGCAATATCAGTACACCCTGGAAGATCCCGATCCGCGCGAACTGAATTACTGGACGGCCAAGCTCATGGCCAAACTGCAAGCGATCCCGGAGCTGCGCGACCTGGCCACCGACCAGCAAACTTCCGGTCTCGCCGCCTCCCTCGTCATCGACCGGGTCACCGCTTCCCGCATGGGCATCACGCCGCAGGCGATCGACCAGATGCTCTACGATGCTTATGGGCAGCGGCAAGTTTCCACACTGTACACGCAGTTGAACCAGTACCACATCGTGCTTGAAACTCAACCCGAATTTCGGCAGAATCCCACGAAATTGCAGGACATCTACGTTCGCTCTGCCTTGGCTTCGACGGCGCTCACTACCGGCTCTTCGGGCACGCAGACGGTTACCGCGACCACGGCTTCCGGCAATTCCGCCTCCTCTGCTGCACCGAGCCCCTCCGCGTCTCCGAACACCCTTGCCAGTTCGGGTTCCGCCAATCCCAGCGCCGTGACCACACTGAATGGCGCGGCCATTCCCCTCAGCGCCATCACCCGGTTCGAAATGAAGAGCAGCCCGTTGTCCGTCAATCACCAGGGACAATTTCCCGTCGTCACCATCTCTTTCAACCTGGCTCCCAACGCGTCGCTTGGCGAAGCTACCCAGGCCATCGACAAGGCTCAGCGAGAAATTGGCATGCCGCTCAGCGTACAGGGCGCGTTTCAGGGCACCGCCGCTTCGTTTCAAGCCTCCTTGTCGAACGAGCCGCTATTGATTCTCGCCGCTCTCGTGACTGTTTACATCGTGCTCGGCGTTCTCTACGAAAGCTACATCCACCCCATCACAATTCTGTCGACGCTGCCCTCCGCCGGAGTGGGCGCAATTCTGGCCTTGTTGATTTGCCGCCAGGAACTCAGCGTCGTCGCCCTCATCGGAATCATCCTTCTGATCGGTATTGTCAAGAAGAACGGAATCATGATGATCGACTTTGCGCTGGAGGCCGAGCGCAAAGAGGGCAAGAAGCCGGAAGCCGCCATTTATGAAGCGTGCCTCCTGCGTTTCCGTCCCATCATGATGACCACCATGGCCGCGTTGCTGGCCGGCTTGCCCCTGGCCCTCGGCACCGGAATTGGCTCGGAGCTTCGCCGTCCCTTGGGCATTTCCATGGTTGGAGGCTTGCTCTTGAGTCAGGTTCTCACGCTCTACACCACTCCGGTGATTTACATCTTCTTCGACCGGCTCGCGCACCGTTATTCTTCGCGCCAGGCGCCGGAAACCGGACCTGAGGCTGTCCCAGCGGATTAATGCGATGAGCCTCTCTTCTCCATTTATTCGGCGGCCCGTCGCCACTACCCTCCTGACCGCGGCCATTGTGCTGGCGGGTGCCGTGGCCTTTCGGGAATTGCCGGTCTCGCCGCTGCCGCAGGTCGATTTCCCCACGATTTCCGTGGGCGCCGGTTTGCCGGGAGCGAGTCCCGAGATCATGGCCTCCTCCGTCGCTACTCCCTTGGAGCGCCAGTTCGGGAGAATCGCCGGCATCACGGAGATGACGTCGTCCAGTGCCACTGGCACCACCAGCATCACGCTGCAGTTTGATTTGAACCGCGATATTAATGGCGCCGCGCGCAACGTCCAGGCCGCCATCAATGCCGCGCGCAGTTACTTGCCCTCGAATCTCCCAGGCAATCCCACCTATCGCAAGGTCAACCCGGCGGATGCTCCGATCATGATTCTGGCGCTCACGTCGGATGTCTACGATCGCGGCAAACTGTACGACGCAGCCTCCACCATCATGCAGCAGCGTCTCTCTCAGCTTCAGGGGGTCGGGCAGGTGAGCGTTGGTGGCAGTTCCCTGCCGGCAGTGCGGGTGGAGGTGAATCCAACCCAACTCAACGGTTATGGTCTCGGCTTGCAGGACGTTGCCGCCATGCTGAGCCGGCAGAATGCCAACAGTCCCAAGGGCCAGGTCGCAGATAGCACAACCAGCGCGGACATCGTGACCAACGACCAGCTTCTCAAGGCGGTGGACTACATGCCGCTGGTGGTCGGCTACCATAACGGCGCTGCCGTCAAGTTGTCCGATGTCGCGAACGTCCAGGACTCCACGGAAAACATACGCGCGGCCGGCTTCGTCAACGGCAAGCCCTCCGTCCTCATCATCATTTTCCGCCAGCCCGGCGCCAACATCATCGACACCGTGGACCGCATCAAGGCCGCGATCCCGGCGCTGCAGGCTTCCATCCCTTCCGCCATTGACACGAGAATCGTGATGGACCGCACCCTCACCATTCGCGCTTCGGTTCGCGATGTCGAGCGCTCCCTCATGATTTCGATTTCCCTGGTCATTCTGGTAGTCTTCGTCTTCCTGCGAAGCGTCCGCGCCACCTTGATTCCCAGCGTGGCCGTTCCCGCCTCTTTGATTGGGACGTTTGGCGTGATGTACCTGTGCCACTACAGCATCGACAATCTTTCGCTCATGGCCCTCACCATTTCGACGGGCTTCGTGGTGGACGATGCGATTGTGGTCATCGAAAACATCACGCGCTATCTCGAGCAGGGCATGCCGCCCATGCAAGCGGCATTCAAGGGGGCCAGGGAAATTGGATTCACGGTTCTGTCCATCAGCATCTCTCTCGTCGCCGTGTTCATCCCCATTCTGATGATGGGTGGCATCGTCGGCCGGCTGTTCCGTGAATTCGCCGTGGTCCTTTCGGTTGCCATCCTGGTGTCCCTGGGCATTTCTCTGACTACGACACCGATGATGTGTTCTCGCCTGCTCAAGGATCTTCGGGACGAGCGGCACGGCAAGGTATTCCGCGCCAGCGAGCGCGCATTCAATTCGGTCCTTGGCCTCTACGAGCGCAGCTTGAGCTGGGTCCTCGAACACTCTACCCTGACTCTGATCGTTCTCCTCATCACCATCGCATTCAACTTCTATCTTTTTTGGAACGTCCCCAAGGGATACTTTCCACAGCAGGACACCGGCGTCGTCTTCGGCGGCATCCAGGGCTCGCAGGACATTTCTTTCCAGGCCATGAGGAGGTCTACGGAGCGCATCGTCGATATCGTCAAAACGGATCCGGCGGTGGCGAACGTCATGGCTTTCACGGGCGGCGGGGGCGCCACCAATGGCGGCTTCATCTATGTGGGCCTGAAACCTCTGGCGCAACGCGACGCGAGCGCCAGCCAGGTGATCAACCGGCTGCGTCCTAAACTTCTTTCTGTGTCGGGTGCGAACACCTTTATGCAAGCCGGACAGGATCTCCGCATCGGCGGACGGGGAAGCAGCGCGCAATTTCAGTACACAATCCAGAGCGACAATTTACAGGACCTGGTGCAGTGGGGCCCGGTGCTTCTGCAACAGATGCGGAAATTGCGGATTCTCACCGATGTCAATACCGACCAGCAGAACAGTGGTCTTCAGGCCATGCTCACCTATGACCGTAACACCGCTTCGCGCCTCGGCATCACAACGCAGATGCTCGACAACTCTCTCTACGAAGCCTTCGGCCAAGCCCAGGTTTCCACCATGTATACCGCCATCAATCAGTACCACGTCGTGCTGGAAGTCGCGCCGAAGTACTGGCAGTCGCCGGTGAATTTGAACGACGTATATATCCGGGCCGCGCAAGGGAAAGTCGTTCCCCTCAGCGCAGTGGCGAATTACGAGCCATCCACCGCTCCGCTGGCCGTGAATCACCAGGGTCAATATCCCTCGGTGACCATCTCTTTCAACCTTGCTCCGGGTGTATCCCTCAGCGACGCTTCCAGGGCCGTCGTCGAAACGGAACAGAAAATCGGCATGCCCAATACCATTACCGGCATGTTCTCCGGCACGCTCCAGGCTTTCGAAGCTTCGCGGGCGACGCTGCCTCTTCTGATCGTCACCGCTCTCCTGGCCGTCTATATCGTGCTGGGCATTCTTTACGAGAGTTATATTCATCCCCTCACGATTATTTCCACGCTGCCCTCGGCGGGAGTCGGCGCCATCCTGGCCCTCTACCTGTTTCACAAGGACCTCAGCGTTATCGCGATGATCGGCGTCATTCTGTTAATCGGCATCGTCAAGAAGAACGCCATCCTGATGATAGACTTTGCGCTGGCCGCGGAACGCAGCGAAGGCAAGAGCCCTCGGGATGCCATTTTTCAGGCTTGCATTCTGCGCTTCCGGCCCATCATGATGACGACCATGGCCGCGATATTTGGCGCTATGCCGTTGGCGTTCGGCAGAGGAACGGGGTCGGAACTCCGCAACCCTCTGGGAATGACTATTATTGGCGGCCTGCTTCTGAGCCAAATGCTCACGCTTTACACCACGCCGGTCGTTTATCTCTCACTCGACCGCTTGAGAGTCAACTGGCTTCGCGCTCATGGCAAGCTCGAAGCGCAAAGACATATCGAGTCCTTCGGATGACAAAATCTTATGCGTCACGCGAACAGACCAGAAACGGCCGAAGCCAAGTTAGCAAAGAGTCGGAGACACCGATGAAGCCAATTTACAAGATGCGCGCTGCGGCCGCGCTTCTCTGCGGCGCACTCCTCGTCCTCTTTCAGGGCTGCGTTGTCGGTCCGAGATACAATCGCCCCACAGTGCAGACGCCGGGGACGTTCAAAGAGGTCACTCCGGACGATCTCAAGAAAATGGACGGCTGGAAAGTCGCGAAACCGCAGGACAGCGCCCTTCACGGCAAGTGGTGGGAAATTCTTGGCGATCCCCAACTGAACGCGCTCGAAGAGCAAGTCGACATTTCCAATCAAAACGTCGCCGCTGCTTTCGCCAACTTCATGGCGGCGCGCGCCCTGGTGCGGGAGGCTCGCGCACAATATTTCCCGACTGTGACCGCGGGCGCAAGCATCGTTCGCCAGCACCAGCCCGCTTCCGCGACGGGGACGAGCGGCGGGACCACCTCCAACGAATACTCCCTACCCTTCGACGCTTCCTGGACGCCCGACTTGTGGGGCCGCGTGCGCAACACCGTTCGCGCCAACGTCGCCAATGCGCAAGCCAGCGCCGCCGACCTCGAGAATATCCGCCTGACCGCGCAAGCGGAACTGGCGGTCGATTACCTCCAAGTGCGCGGGCAGGACGCTCTCAAACAACTGCTGGATTCGACCGTGAAGGCTTATGCGGAGTCCCTGGATCTGACCAAGGCACTGTATGAAACCGGCATCGACTCCGACGAATCCGTCGCGCAAGCCGAGACTCAGCTAGAAGCCACCCAGGCTCTCGACACCAATATTGGTATTCTGCGCTCGCAATACGAGCACGCGATTGCGCTTCTGGTTGGCCAACCTGCGTCTTCCTTCTCGATCGCGGTCGAGCCCTTGAAAACTCCCCCGCCAGCCATTCCGTTTGGCATTCCATCGCAACTTCTGGAGCGCCGTCCAGACATCGCCGCATCCGAGCGCCTGATGGCCCAAGCCAATGCGCTGATCGGCGTCCAAAAAGCCGCGTATTTCCCCACCCTGACACTGAGCGCCTCTTTAGGGTTTGAAAGTACGAAGGCTTCCTCCTGGTTTACCTGGCCCAGTCGGGTCTGGTCCGTCGGTCCGTCCATTTCCGAGTTGGTTTACGATGGCGGCCTGCGCCGCGCCACCGTCGAACAGTATCGTGCGCAATATGATCAGACGGTCGCCAACTATCGCAACACGGTCCTGACCGCGTTTCAACAGGTCGAGGACAATCTCTCCGCCCTTCGCGTTCTTTCTCAGGAAATTCAGGAACAAGACACGGCGATCGCATCCGCGCAACGAAGCCTCAACTTGGCCACGGACCGCTACCGCCTCGGCATCGACCCCTACCTCAACGTCATTACGGCCCAGACCGCACTCTTCAGCAATCAGCAGACAGCCGTGAACCTGCGGATCGAGCAAATCGTGGACAGCGTGCAATTGATCGAGGCGCTCGGCGGAGGCTGGGATTCCTCCACGCTTCCCTCTTCGCAGCAGATTATTTCGCGACATGCTCAGTTGCCGGCGATTACCCCGGTTCAGCCCTCCCAGAGCCAGCCACCAGCCTCATCGACTCCCTGATCGTGTCAGTCAGGCTGATTTCTCGCAGCGCACGATCCGCCTGGAACCCGGAACCACAAAAAACAAGGAGGGCCGCGAAGTGGTAATAAGTCGGTGCTGCTCCGGCATACGGGAGTTCTGGCGGAGAGGGAGGGATTCGAACCCCCGATACCCTTTCGGGTATGCCGGTTTTCAAGACCGGAGCCATCAACCACTCGGCCACCTCTCCGGCTACTACAGTTTTACTACAGTCTCAATTTTACGGCAGGAGCCGCACGAGATCAGGGTGCGTGCGCTATTTCGATGCTGATGCTCCCGCTGGAGAGCCACGCGTGAGACGGGGGTTCGGCATCTCCATCGCCCAGATCGCCGCCGGGAAAAGGATTGCTCCACTCCGGATTTCAGCAACTTCGGAGTGCTCAATGCGCTCTCATTCCAGGCCCTATTTTACGACGCTGTATTATGAGGTGACACGCGTTCCAAGTCCGGGCCAAAGTAGTGGGCAGTGATGAGCAAGTTTGTGTCGAGTTAATTCTGGGCAATTCAATTAAGGAGCACACCCCATGAAGCGCAGAGCACTGATTCTCTTAGCGGCTATCTTCACAATCGGTTCAGTGGCGTTATCGCAGGATCATGAGCAGGCGATGGTCAACACTCTGGCCGCCACGCCGCCGATGGGATGGAACAGTTGGAATAAGTTCGGCTGTAACGTCAGTGAGGATCTGATCCGGCAAATTGCCGACGCGATGGTCGCCTCGGGCATGAAGGATGCCGGGTACCAATACGTTGTTATCGATGACTGCTGGCAGGTGCAGCGCGACAGCAACGGCAACATCGTGGTCGATGCCAAACGCTTTCCGTCGGGCATGAAGGCGCTCGCCGACTATGTACATGCAAAAGGGTTGAAGTTCGGTCTCTACTCCGATGCGGGCACCAAAACTTGTGCGGGTCGTCCGGGCAGCCGGGGATACGAGTTTCAGGACGCGCGGCAGTATGCGGCTTGGGGTGCGGATTATCTGAAGTTCGACTGGTGCAGCAGTTCCACCCAGGATGCGCGCTCCTCTTACGAGCTCATGCGCGCCGCGCTGGATGCCTCCGGCCGTCCGATCGTCTTCAGCATTTGCGAATGGGGCAGCAATAAACCGTGGCTCTGGGGCAAGGGGATTGGAAATCTTTGGCGGACCACGGGCGACATTAGCGACAAGTGGCAGGACCATAAGAAGTGGCCAGACGGCAGTTGTTGCTCCAACGGCATGGTCGATATCCTGGATCAGCAGGTTGGTATTGAGTCCTATGCCGGGCCGGGACACTGGAACGATCCCGACATGCTCGAAGTCGGCAATGGCGGCATGACCACGGCGGAATACCGCGCTCACTTCAGTCTCTGGGCGATTCTGGCAGCTCCGCTGATCGCGGGCAACGATCTGCGCGACATGAAGCCGGAGATACGGGAAATACTTACGCAGAAGGAAGTGATTGCGGTCGATCAAGATCCAGCCGGCATCGAGGGTCACCGGGTGCGCAAAGACGGAGACTCGGAAGTGTGGGCCAAGCCGCTGCGAGATGGGAGCCGCGCAGTGATTTTTTTGAACCGTGGTATTGCGGATAAAGAGATCACCGTGTCCTGGGAAGATCTGGGATATCCCGCGCACTTGAGCGCCAGGGTTCGCGACCTCTGGCAGGCGAAGGACATGGGCGAACACAAAGGAATGTTCTCCGCCACCGTTGCGCCACACTCCGTTGTGATGGTGACGGTGAAGCCGTAGAGGAACGGCCGTTAGTCGTTTGTCGTTTGTCGTTTGTCGTTCGGGTAAGCGGGAGTCTGTCAACGGCGCGCGAATGACCATCGACTGACGACCAACGACCATCCGTTATTTCACTCCGTTTGGATACACCAGTATTTTGCTGGCTTCGCCCGTTTTTAAGCGGGCCATGGCTTTGGAAAAATCTTTCATCGGGATGCGGTCGGTGATTACGGGGTGAAGATCGAGCCGTCCGCTCTTGAGCAGGGCGGTCATCTGATACCAGGTCTGGTACATGCGGCGGCCGTTGATGCCTTGAATGGTGAGGCCTTTGAAGATGATGTCTTCGGAGAAATTGAGCGGGATGGGTTTCGAGGTGAGGCCGAGAAGAGAGATGCGTCCGCCGCGGCGGACGATGTCGAAAGCGGTGCGGATGGCGTCGGGAACGCCGGCCATTTCGAGGACCACGTCCACGCCCAAGCCTCCAGTTTTTTCGGCGACAATGGCGCGCACGTCTTCTTTGGACGGATCGAGCGCGTAGTCGGCGTTCATCCTGGCCGCGAGCTTGCGCCGGTGTTCGTTGACTTCGATCGCGAAGATGGTGGTTGCGCCTACGGCTCGCGCCACAGCGATCGAAAACAAGCCGATGGGGCCGCAGCCGGTGATGGCTACAGTTTTCGCGGCGATTTCTCCAGCCAGCACCGTGTGCACGGCGTTGCCCAGCGGATCGAGGATGGAAGCGTACTCCTGCGGGATCGCCGGATCGAGTTTCCAGATATTCGACTCGGGGATGACGACATACTCGGCGAACGCTCCGTCGGAGTCGACGCCGATAATCTTCACGTGCTGGCAGATGTGGGCTTCGCCGGTGCGGCACTGCAAGCACTTGCCGCAAGCCACGTGCATTTCGGCGGATACGAAATCGCCTTCCTTGACGCTGGTGACTTCATCGCCGAAGGCGACCACCTCGCCGCAGAATTCGTGTCCGGGGATCAGCGGCGGATGAATGCGTCCCTGGGCCCAGCGGTCCCATTCATAAATGTGGAGATCGGTGCCGCAGATGGAGGCGACTTTGACTTTGACGAGAACATCAGTGCGTCCGTAGCCGGGAATCTTGACTTCGCGGATCTCCGCGCCGGGCGCGGATTCCGGCTTAACCACTGCAAGCATTGTGGTGGGCATGAAGCTTCCTTATGAGGCGGAATTAGAACAGCAAACGGCCTATTCTACACCGCGGTTCGCAACGCCGCCGACCGGGTGGAAGGTTACAGGCGCTTCTACGATTGGCATGCAGCTCGCCGCGGGCAGAAGATAATCTCGGGCCATATTTTCTCCGACTGGAGCAGGTGCCGACTGGTTTGTGGACGGGGACCCCACCCCCTATTTTCTTAAATTACTCATTTCAAAGGAGTTAAGTTAAATGCCTCAAAATAAAGGGGTTGCCGGCGGCGTTCTGCGTCTCATTCTTTAGAATCAATGGGTTGGAGTCAACTGTCTGAGTATGATCCAGATTTCAAAGAAGTTAGGAAAAAGTTGGCCGCAGCACTGGGTTGCAGTCTGATTCAATGGTAAATCCTGACTTCCTTATGTCAAGCGCAATATCGCGAATATAGAGTTGCCGAGAGCTTATGGCTCTTCGGTCTTGGCTTTTGGAGCATTTCGCGTGAAAGTATTGCGCACGATTGCGGCATCACACGCGACGCGGATCTGTGTGTCAGAGCGCCCGCAGGGCGCGGACGACGGCTTCGACTTCATTCTCCTGAAACAAACGGATGGCGGCGATGCCGGCCGCTCCTGCATCCAGGCACGAGGCGGCGTTCTCCATCGTGACGCCGCCGAGAGCGAGGACAGGGATATTCGCACGGCAGGCTTCCCGCAAGGCGGCGAGGCCGGCGGGCGGCGTTCCGACAGTGCCTCTTTTTCCGAATACCGGAGCGAAGACGGCGAAGTCGGCGGCCTCGGATTCGGCGCGAATCACATCCTCGTTCGAGTGGCAGGAGGCGGCCACGAGGAAGTGGTCAGTGGCCGGTGGCCGGTGGGCAGAAGCTTCCAACATCTGGCGCACTTCATGAGGCGACAGATCGTCGGCGCGCAGATGAACGCCGTCGGCTCCCGCGGCAAGCGCAACGTCTGTGCGGGAGTTAATGAGGAGGCGAGTTCTCAGTTCCCGGTTCTCAGTTCGCAGTGGAGTGCTGTTGCGCACGGCACTTAGGGCATCCCGTGCCAGCATCTCCAGTTCCCGCGCGCCCAGATCTTTTTCGCGGAGCTGGATGTAGTCGACGCCGGCACGCGCGGCTTCCCCGACTTTGGCGAGCAAGGCGCGGCGGCGGGCGCATTCGTCGCCGCGAAACTGGCTTCGGTCGGTGATGTAGTAGAGCAGACAGCGGTTCGCCATCAGCTCTCAGCGTACTACGAGAACGCGCTCATTTCTTCTCGACGTTGGCGGGCGGCGCCTGAGCCGCGGCTGCCGCGCCCCCACCGCATGGACCTGCTCTCAGCGAACCGAGGCTGTCGTGATACGCTTCGGCCCGGCCTCCAGTATGTGCTCCGGGCACTCGGACATCATCAGCTTGAAGTTCTCGATGAAGCGGGCCGCCAGCGCATCGTACTTGTCAAAATACTGCTCCCGGCTTGGCCAGGTATTCGCCGGATCCAGGATCCGCGACGGCACTCCTTCGCATTCGACCGGCACATCGAAGCCAAAAACCGGATCTTTCTGGTACGCCACCTTGAGCAGTGAGCCGCTGAGCGCCGCATTGAGCAGCGCGCGGGTGTGATGGATGCTGATGCGCTTGCCGACGCCAAACGGTCCGCCCGTCCAGCCCGTGTTCACCAACCACACGTGGGCGCCGTGTTTTTGGATCTTCTTCTTCAGCAGTTCCGCGTAGGCCAGCGGGTGATGCACCATGAACGGGCCACCGAAGCACGTGCTGAAGGTCATCTCGGGCTCGACCCCAAGCCCGATCTCGGTGCCGGCAATCTTGCTGGTGTAGCCGGAAATGAAATGGTAAATCGCCTGATCCGGGCTGAGCTTGGAGATGGGCGGCATCACGCCGGAGGCATCGCAGGTAAGGAAAATGACGTTGCGCGGGTGCCCGGCGCGCTTCTCCGGCAGGTGATTCGCGATGTAGGCCAGCGGATAAGCCGCCCGCGTGTTCTCGGTCACGGTGTAGTCGTTCAAATCCAGCCGCCGCGAGACGGGATCGAAGGTGACGTTTTCCAGCACCGTCCCAAACTGCCGCGTGCAAGCATAAATCTGCGGCTCGGCTTCCGGTGAAAGACGGATCACCTTGGCATAGCAGCCATCTTCGAAGTTGAACACTCCGTTGTCGCTCCAGCCATGCTCGTCGTCGCCGATCAGGTGTCGCATGGGGTCGGCGGAAAGCGTCGTCTTGCCGGTGCCCGAAAGCCCGAAGAAAATTGCGACATCGCCGTCGGCGCCGACGTTGGCCGAGCAGTGCATGGAGAGCACGCCCTGCAGCGGCAACAGGAAATTCAGGACCGTAAAGATGGTCTTCTTGATTTCCCCGGCGTAGTTGGTGCCACCGATGATGGCCAGTCGTTCCCGGAAATTGATAATGATGAACGTTTCCGTACGCGTGCCGTCCACCATGGGCGAGCCCTGAAACGAGGGCACCGCAATCACGGTGAATTCGGGTATATGCCGCTGCAGTGCGTCCTGACCCCGAACCTTCAGGAACATGGTGCGCGCAAACAAACTGTGCCACGCCTTTTGCGTGATGATGCGGATGGGGAGGCTATACTCCGGGTCCGCCCCCGCAAAGCAGTCCTGCACGAAAACATCGCGCCCCTGCAAGTAGCCCTGCAGGCGGGCCAGCAGCGCGCTGAAATTCCCGCTGGTGACGGGCCGATTGTACTGGCCCCACCAGATCCTCTCCTCGGTGGACTGCTCGCGTACCACGAATTTGTCGGCCGCGGCGCGCGCCGTGTGTTTGCCGGTGTTCACCACTAGCGGTCCAAGGTGCGAGAGACTGCCCTCGGAACGGAAAATGCTCTCCTCATAAAGCGCCGGCGTCGGCAGATTCCAGTAGGCGCGCCGCAGATTCACCAGCCCATGGTTGGCGAGGCCGTAGGCACTGGCCAGCTTCCCTGCCTCTTTTACCGCGGGAGATTGCACGTCGAGGTAGATGTTCATAGCCAATCCCTCACAAGTTTGCGGTCGCCGAGGTAGAGTTCGTTGGCCGAATTCGGATCGATCGCCCACTTGATGCGATCCAGACCCTCGGTGATCTCGCGGATGGTGCCGCAGTAACTCAGCCGCAGGTGCCCCTCGAAGCCGAATTCCTTGCCCGGCACCGTGACCACCCGCACTTTCTCGAGCAGGAAATTGGAGAGCTTCTGCGAATCCTTCATATACGCGCTGAAATCCGGGAAGCAGTAAAAGGTGCCGTCCGGCTTGTGAACTTTGACGCCGTCGAAAGCTCTCAAGCGGTCCATCATCACGTTCCGGTTGTTCTCGAGCGTGACCCGCAGACCCTCGATCGACGATTGCAGGCCGTTGAGCGCGCCCACCGCCGCCCACTGCCCTGGGGAAGAAGGCCCAGACGTCTGTTGCGACTGGATGGTCGCCATGGCCTCGATCAGCGGCTGATTCGCGATCGCCCAACCGATGCGGAACCCGGTCATGGCATACATCTTCGACACGCCGTTGATCACCACCAGCTTCGATTGTTCAAGCGCCACTTTCATGAAGTCGTAGCCGACCGGTGCGCTCTTGCCGTCGAACACCAGCCGGTTGTAGATGTCGTCCAGGATCAGATAAATGCCTCGCTTCTCGCAAAACTCGACCATCTCCTGCACGAAATCCCTGGAGTACATGGCGCCCGAAGGGTTATTGGGGCTATTCAGAATGATGGCTTTGGTGTAAGAACCGCACGCCTCGGCGATTTCTTTGACGGTGGGGAAAAATGTTCCGTCCTCCGCCGTGACCGGCACGGGAACACCGCCCGCCAGCTTCACCATCTCCGGATAGCTCACCCAGTAGGGAGCGGGGAAAATCACCTCTTCCTTCGGATCCAGGATGGCGTGCAGCAGTACCATGAGCGACTGCTTGGCGCCGCCCGAAGCGATCACGTTGTCGGCCGACACAATCTTCTTGTAGTGCTCTTCGGTATAGCGAATGATGGCTTTCTTCAGTGCAGGAATCCCGTCGGGCGCGGTGTACCGGATTTCTCCGGTGTTCAGCAGTGCCGCGCAATTGATCACTGCATCCATGGGGGCCTTACTCTTTGGTTCGCCGCCTCCCAGGTGAATGATGGGCTCTCCTTTGTCGCGGAGCAGAGCCGCAGTTTCATTCAGCTTGAGAGTCGCCGACTCCCGGATGGACCGGGCAAGCTGACTAAGACTCATGACGCCTATTTCCTTTCTTGGGCATATTAGATTAAGGGCTTTCCACCGTTTCGGTGGTTGTCATCACATTCCTGAGTCATCACCGTACCATACCCTGAACCCTCTCCGCAGGCATAATTTACGACAATTTCTTACTCCTGCCGGCAATCGAATGCCAGTTCCACGGCTGCGTGCAGGCGGTCAACGCGGCGTCATCGGTTTGCACGATTCTGGTTGGGAAAGCGGAGCGTTAGCCGTGAGCCGTTGACTGCACGGAGGAACGTACTCTGCACCGACAGGCCCATAGGTCGTTTGTTTCCTTTGGATGGATCTCTCACATTGCGGGCAAGAACGTGTCCTAAAGTATTAGCGCAAGGGTGCCGATGGAATAGACAAGTGGCAGTGGGCTGGGGCTCCCTGTCAGGTGGAACGATGACAATTGGTTCGATTTCGGCCGCTGGTCTCAGTCAGTACGTTCTCGCGTCAAGCGGCTCCTCTCAATTGCAGCAGGCATTGCGGACTCTGCAAAGCAGTCTTACGTCGGGTGACCTGAATGGCGCGCAGTCGGCGTTCGAGACCGTGCAGACGCTGAACCAAAACTTGGCGACTGCCAGTGGAAACAGTCTGTCGAGCAGTTCTCAACTCTCTACCGATCTGACAACGCTCGGCAGCGCGCTGAGTTCGGGCGATCTATCCACCGCCCAGTCTGCATTTGCGACGGTGCGGAGCGACCTGAAAAGCTCTGCCTCGCCGTCGCTGACAAATGAGACCAAGGCCGCATCCCAATCAGAGCAGTTGGTTCAGGAACTGCTCAGCACGATGAATGTGAGTAGTTCTTCTTCCAGCATCTCTGACAGCACGAATTCGGTGTTAGAGAGGGTATATGGAAGCCCGGGCGCCCTTAACGTCTTCGGATAGATCCAAACACTTCGATCTAGCGCAACTTCCGCAGCCTTTGAACATCGACGAGTGGGACTTCCCAGATCGACGCCTTCTTTGAGTATGCCGATTTCTAGCTTGGATCTTCAAAAGCCGCAGTAATGTCAGTCTCGAACTGGATATGCGCCTGGCCACTGCGAGTCCTGCTCGCTCCAGCCCAGAAGCTTGCGGACGTTCGCCGGCACTGGAGCGCCCTTCTTCAGCACTCCCTGGATTGACTGCTGCAAATCGTAACGCCCGAGGTCTGCACCTTTGAAAACGGAACGCGGGGTGCGGTCGAGTTGTCGTCCATTGGCCTCGAAGCCGGGGACCGCCTTCCGAAACTCGTCTAGCGTAGTGAATGTCGAGGAGCAGCTATCGGATTGCGCCGGGGTCCAGGTTATGAGCGGCGCCGCGGGCGCGCCGGGCACGGTTGGGCGGACGTACACGTTTCCATCCACCTCCTTCGCCAGGGGGCGCGGCAGCTTCGAGCAAAGCGATGGCGGTTGTTGAAAGCGGAGGAGCGGAAGGCGGTACGAATCGCTCGCCACGAGCAGGTTGTTTGCGAACACATGCCCGTCGCGCTGGTCAATGTCCGGCCCGGTGGAGGCATGCCAGCTAAAGAGATCTCCAGCCGCGATCCGCTCGTTCCTTTCAAATGACGCCGGTGCGTCGATGAACGTGTTGTTGTAAACGCGAATGTCAGCTGCGTTCAGCGCACGCACGCCATGATCGCATCGGACAAGCACGTTGCCCGCTACGGTCGCGCCTCGGGAAATCTCAAAAAAAATGCCATCCATCGCTCCTTCGATCCAGTTGTTCACGACCACGCCGTCGTGGTTTCCTACGTCGTACCAGACGCCGTTCGAGTAGGGCTGATCGGTGATCAGGTTCTCGCGGAAAACAACGCGGCGCGTCTGGTTGAAGATCTTCACCGCCGATGGGTAATAGCCGGTAATCCGCCACATGTTGTTCCGCCGGATGATGTTCCGCTCCAGCAGGACGTTGGAAGACCCGATTACATAGATGCCTTCCGTGCCGGTGTCGCTGATGAGGGAGTTGCGGATGATGAGGCCATCACCGCGGAAGTAGCCGGCGACGCGCGAGCAGTAAGTGATGGTCACGTTCTCCAAAACCGTGCCGATGACTTCCTTGCCAAAAGTCGCGGGATCGGACAGTCCGAAGGGTTCGTCCGTGGTTTCCTCGTTGATGGTGAAGTGCTTCTTGCCTTCCACCTCCAGGGCGCGGTAGGCGTACTGGGTAAAGGTTATGCCGCGGATCACCGGGCCCTTGTGATCGTTCGTCTTGCCGTGGACCGGAGCGCTGGTTCGAATCAGGGCGCTGTCGAAGGCCGTGATCTCAACCTGCTTGTTTGCCGGATCGGCACCGATGTAGACATAACCGTCCTTGTAGTCTATGTAGAACGAGTGTGCGTCAAGCTCCCCTTCCCAACCCGCCGACTTCAGCACTTCGCCGTCAACGAATACCATGTCGGTGTTGAATCGGTGCAATGGCGTCCGCATGCCCTCACGGCTACGCTGCCACCAGCTGCGCGGAGCGGCGGGGAACAGCGGGCTCCACTTCGTTCTCCAAACGTTGTCGTGCAGCGGCTCCCAGGTGGTCGCAAGCTTTGTGCCTTTCAGAACCGGCCGCTCCTCGAGGTATGGCTGAATGGTAATGCCCTGGTTCAGCACCAGGCCGCCCGTGCGATAAACGCCACCGCGCAAGACAACCGCGTCCCCCGTGACTACACGCTCGATGGCCGACTCCAGGGTTGTGGGTTGCTCCAGGCTCGTTCCCGGGACATCGGCCCTGCCATCGGGGGCGACATAGTAAACGTGGGCGGCCTTCGGCGCCTCGTACCGCTGATCAATGGGGCCGTAGGGGCCGCCTGAGGGCTGTGCGTATCCGTGGGCGGCCATGAATACAGGGACAGAAACGACGAAAACACGACTTGACCTTCTTACTAATCGTTGAATTCGCATCACTTATCCTTACTTAAACCGGAATCTCCTTTTGGTTCAAAAACGGCACTGATCATACACCCGTCCCGCTGCTCGCCGATAGTGTGAAACAACTTTCATGCGGACCGTCCCCTAACGCTCCGAGATCCGAACCCGCACCGCCGAAATTGCCCGATATTCCGCCACTTTTGCAACACTTCTTCCTCTTTCACGAACCCTTTGTAGACAGATTCCGCTGCTTGAGCGAGCCACCGGAGGTGACGCGAGAACCTTGGAAGTCAACTTTCAAACAGGAGTTAAACGAGAGCTAAAAGGGCTAATTTTGTTTGTCACCCGCTGGGTCGAGCCTCCGCAGAGTTCGGTTTGCTCTCAAAGCCGCATGAACACTGGCGTTGGCGTGATCATACAACCACTTACTCAGAGTTCAAAAAGGAAATGTGGGTCTAGAAGCCCTGCAGAGCCGCGATTCCTTTTGATTCCACGCACTGATATGCCCGGCCGGCCGCGAGGCTCCCGTATTCTTCCGTTCTTCCGCTCGGCCATTGGATGACCAGACGATCGATCTTGTCCCGCTTCCCGAGCCCGAAGGTTACGGGCAGTTCCGATTGCGACAGATAACTGGATCCGCCTTTGACCAGGCGCGATTGGCTCGATGCTCCGTGAAAGATCTTTACTGAAGCTCCGATGGCATCGCGATTGGACTGCGTCCCCACCAGGTGAATCCGGATGCTCCGGTTCCCGGCGGTCTGGTCATTGCGGTAGAGATAGGCGGGACCGTTGTTGGAGGTCATCAGCAGATCAAGATCGCCGTCCCGATCGAAATCGCCATAGGCCAGCCCTCGTCCGACCTTTGGTTGACTGAAGCCGCCACCGATTTCAGCGGCTACGTCGAGAAACGTTCCCTTTCCACTGTTCAGGAAAAGTTGCGGTGGCTGCGCGTAACCGACGCCGCTGACGTTGCGCACCGTGTCGTCGATATGTCCGTTCACTACTGCCAGATCGAGCGCGCCATCCAGGCCGGCATCGAGAAACACGCAGCCGAACCCCAATTTATCTTTCGACGCCACCCCCACTCCGCTCTGCATGGCCACGTCAATATAATTCCCGCCATCGGAAAGCCGGTAGAGCCCCGTCATCTCGTTATCGAAATTGGTGATGGCCACGCCCGAGTTTCCTGAATTGTCGAAGTCGGCCACGTCCACGCCCATTCCGGCGCGCGCCCTGCCCTCCGCGGAAAAGGCGATGCCGGCATCCACGGCAACGTCTCTGAACGTGCCGTTACGCTGATTCCGATAAAGCTTATTAGGCTGCGTGTCATTGGTCACCAGTAGATCGGGCCAGCCATCGTGATCGTAGTCGAGCATGGCTACGCCCAGGGACTTCGAGCTGCTGTCGAAAACCCCGCTGGTGGCCGTGACATCCTCAAAGGTTCCATTGCCGCGATTGTGAAACAACCAGCAGGTTTCTCCGCGGTAGGCTTCGGGCGTGCAATACGACTTCTGCTTGCCGTCGAGGCTGCAAAACACATCGTGCTCGGAGGACCACTTGACGTAGTTGCAGACAAACAGATCGAGCAGTCCATCGCGGTCGAAATCGAACCATAGAGCCGACGCGCTCAGGGCCTGCCGTCCGAACAGGCCGCTGGACCTGGTTACATCGACGAACGTCCCCCTGCCCGTGTTCCGGAACAGCCGGTTCTGCCCGACGCAGGTGATCAGGATGTCGGGATAGCCGTCGTTGTCGTAATCTCCGGCCGCAACCCCCATGCCGTACATCTCAACGTCGAGCCCGGCGCTGCGGGTCACGTCGGAAAACGTGCCGTTGCGATTGTTGCGATAGAGCTTCAACGTGCTGGGCTCCGACTTATGCTCCCGTTTGTGTCCGGGCCAATCCGTGCCGTTCACCAGAAGAATGTCCTGCCAGCCGTCGCGGTCGTAGTCGAGGAATGCGCAACCGGCGCCGAGTGTTTCGGGTAGCAGCTTCCCGCCGTAGGCGCCGCTGTTGTGACGGAATCGAATTCCAGCCTGGGCAGTCACATCCACCAACCGGAAACCGGGATCAGACCTGCGCGGGTCAGCGGCTGGCGAGGGAGGAGCTGCGAGCGCGTCCAATCGCAAACTCAATGTCGACGCCAAGCCTGCCATCCCGCGGAGAAACGACCGGCGATTCAGGTCAAGGCAGTTCACGGCAGGGCTTTTCACGGCAAATCAACCAGCCCGTTGCGGATCGCGTAGACCACCAACTCGGCGGCTTTGTGAATTCCCAAAGCGTCCATCATATTCGCACGATGGACGGCGACGGTGTTCGCGCTGAGATCGAGCGCGGACGCGATCTCCTTGTTGGATTTTCCATCCACGATCATTTGCAGGACTTCGAGTTCGCGAGCGGTGAGCGCCGCGTGGCGCTTACCCCGGAGCGCAACCGGGCGCCTGAGTTGCGAATCGAGCACAGTTTCGCCCTTCACCACCCTCCGGATGGCAGCACCCAACTCCAGGTCCACGGCGTTTTTCAGGACGTACCCGCGCGCGCCCGCATCGAGCGCCTGCCGCACCAGAGTCTCCTCCGGATGCATGCTGAGCATCAGCACCAACGCCTGCGGATGCTTCCGCAGAATCTGCCGCGTGGCTTCCAACCCGTTCATCCCTGGCATGGCGCAATCCATGACAATCACCCTCGGGCGAAGCTCATCCGCGAGTTTAATCGCTTCCAGGCCGTCGCCCGCCTCGCCGGCAACAGTGATGTCGGGCTCATCCTCCAAAATGCGCCGGAAACCTCGCCGCACCAGAGTATGGTCGTCAACCAGCAAAACTGAAATTCTATCCGGCATACGAATCAAGCCTCTCTCTTGGCACCCTCAATCGAACCAGCGTTCCACTTCCACCTTGCGTGGGCCGCACAAATTCAACCTTGCCGCCCAGCAATTCCGCGCGTTCCCGCATCGCCACCAGACCAATCCCCTGGGTCGCGGCCCGCGCATCAAAACCCTTGCCGCGATCTTCCACTTCGACTTCCAAAGCCTGCGGCAGAAATCGCAGGCGCACCCATGCTTCCCTGGATCCCGAATGCCGGGTCACATTATTCAAAGCTTCCTGCACCACGCGATAAACATGAATGGCGGCGTTGCCGTCTACAGGAAAGGGTTCGCCCGATTTCTCATAGAATACGTGAACGCCAGCCTGCCTTTCCACCACCGGCAAATACCAGTCGAGCGTACTCTCCAGTCCGGTTTCTTCGAGCATCACCGGATGCAATGCCTGCGAAAGGCTGCGCACTTTGTCCAGCGCACTTTGCGTAATCTCACAGACTTCGCGCAATTCGGCGCGCAGCTCCGATCCCTCCGGAGCCTGATTCCCCGAGCGCGTCAGCATGGCCCCCACCGCAGTCAGAATCTGTCCGAACTCATCGTGCAATTCGCGTGAGATGTGCCGCAAGGTGGATTCCTGGGTTGCAATGAGCTTCTGGGCAAGTTCGCTGCGTTGTTCGGAAAGCGCCGCGAGTTGTGCGAACAATCGCCGATTCGACCGGATCATGTAAAGGCTGGTAAAGAGAATGGCAATCAAAGTCGCCGTCAGGAACAGATACACCTGCCGCTGAACCCGGTCATAAATTTCCGCAATGCGCAGCGCAGCTTGCTCTTCGCTCTCATTGTTCTGCACCAGCAGCCGGGATACGGCCGTGCTCAGAGCTTCCTGCCGGGCTCGCAGCGAGATTCGAATCTGCGTCCTGGCCTCCTCCTGATTGGGGGCGCGCGCCAGTGCAAAGGTCCGATCCACGGCGTCCCAGAACTGCGTGGCCGAATTCTCCAGGTATTGCTCTTGTTCGGGAGTCCGATTCACCGGGGCCACCTGCCGCTCGCGGCGCAGCGCGTCGTCCAGATCCGTGCGAACGCGCTGGAATTGCGCCGACCACGCCGTCAGCGGGTAGGGCTCATCGTTGTCGAGCATGTCGCGCATCGCCAGGGCCAGCAAGTTCAAATCGTTCTGGATGCGCAGCAACTGCAGAGAGTCTTTCCGGTTGCGGTCCACTAGATTGTTCTGCAGTTCGCGCAAGCCGGAAATCTGCCGCGTGATGTATCCCGAGTAAGCAACCACGGCCGCCAAAGTGATGATCAGCCCCAGGAATAATTTTGGAGCTGGAGACCGACGAGGCGCAGGAGAACGTAGCACGCCCCGAGAATACAACGCGGACGGCTTAATTTACCAACCTCCCCAGCGCCGCGCGCAATTCTTCCGACTTAAAACCGAACGGACCCGGTTTGGCTTTGTAGGCGACATGACCGTTTGCGTCGATCAGGTAAAGACGATCGGGCCAGCCCGTGTAGGCTTGCTCGGTAGAGTTGCCGAATTCGTCGATCACCGCGGGAATCTGGATGCCCAGCTTTCGTACACACGCTCCCGCCACCAGCGCGCGCTCTTCTTCGTCCTTCGGACTGGCAAGAACCACTTTATCTTTGATATTGCTCTGCATCTGCCAGACGTCGCTCGGATGCGCTTCCGTGATATACACCACCAGGAAAGCGACCCTGTTTCCATATTGCTCATAGAGCTTGTTCAGAGCGGGAACCTCCCGCCGGAAGGGCGGTCAAGTGTAACTGCCAAATATCAGCACCACAGGACGCCCTTGCGCCGTCAAGCTTGACAGTTGCACCGGCGCGCTCTTGTCGAGCTTCATCAGCGAGAAGTCCGGTGCAGGGTCGCCAACTTGCAAATTGCCGGCACGAGCGTGCGTCCACAATGTTTCAAATGGAAGAACAAGAAATGCGGCCGGACCCGGTATTCTCGCCATGACCCGCGCAAATGTTTCCGGCGGTTGCCGCATGATCTGGTACAGCGCGCCGCATGCGATCACCCATGCCAGAGCGATCACAACGAATGCCCTGACTAGTGCTCTCTTCGGAAATGTGCGTTTTGCGCTCAGGGTACCTTCTTCACAGACCTGTTCCGATCCTGCTGCCTAAAGCAGAAGCGCTACTCGGATCGCCTCCGGCCAAGATCCGATTGGACTCTGCCGCTTCCGCACTCTTACCCAATCGTTCCTGGATGCCAGAACACCCTCGTCATCACCGAAGTGTGCAAGGCTCCGCGAAGAGATCTCGCACCGGGCGGGAGTGCCGTGATTGTAAGGAGACAGATTGATAGGTCAATACTGTGAAAGTAGTATGTTGGCCGCCAAAGCGCGAGAGGCAAGTGAGAACGAGGCAAAGGGAGAAGCCGGGCGCTGAAAGAAGCCAATCAGGAGCAGGTTCAGGATTTCTTCTTCCGGACTTGATTTGCCTAAGGGGGCTATCGGGCGCCGCCAAGTCTCGTCTTCGCTCAGACAAGCAACCCTCGGCGTTTCGCTTGCAACTAAAGAATTAGTTACCTTTCGCCGCCTGCAGCGTCTAAACGCTAAGGAGGGGCATCCGGTGCCGCCGAGACAATCGCGAACTCTGACCGAAGCCGAGCTGCGGATCATGAACGTGCTCTGGGGGAAGAGCTCGGGCACGGTCCAGCAAGTCCTTGATTCTATTACCGAAGAACCTGCCTTGGCCTATAACTCTGTTTTGACCACCATCCGCGTCCTGGAGAGAAAGGGCTATTTGAAACACCTAAAGGATGGGCGGGCGCACGTTTATACGCCGCTGGTCGGCCAGAAAGAGGCAACGCGCTCGGAAATCCGGCGCCTCGTGAGCCGCTTTTTCCAGAATTCTCGCGAGCAACTCGTCTTGAACCTCCTCGAGGACCAGGGCATCGGGCCGGAGGAAATCGGCCGCCTGCGCGAGATGCTGATTCACAAGGACACGGTTCAGAAGGACACAATCCGGAGCAACGCCAAATGAGCTGGCTTCCCCTACAGACCGTTGCGCAGATCTCGGTCGAGCGCATTCTCAACGCGCTTCCCGAAGGATTCCTGATCGCACTCTTTGCCTGGGCGTTGCTGCGTGTTTTGCGCAGGCAAAATTCGGGAACTCGATTTGCCGTCTGGTTTCTGGCATTGCTGACTGTCGCTGCGCTTCCCGTGTGGGGCGGCCTCGGCGCAGGACCAGAACAAGGACGGGCGCTGATGTCGGCGGGGATCTCCTCGGGCATGTCATGGGGGAATTCGTGGGGAAGCCTGCGGCCGACGATCACCATCCCCGGTCGCTGGGCGCTTTTCGTCTTCCTTGCCTGGGTTCTGGGGGCGTGCGCGGCGATGGCACGTTTGGCCTCTGGGCTTTGGCACGTTCGACAGTTGCGCCGGAGTTGCACGGCAATCGTCGCAGCGGATCTCGACCCGGATGTGCGAAAAACCGTGGATGCAATCGGCGCGTCACGGTCAGTAACTGTTGTCACGTCAGAGTGCGTGCGCGTGCCTGCCGCCATTGGGTTTTTCAAGCGGACAATTGTTCTGCCAGCCTGGGCGTTGCGAGAACTGCCACCGGGCGATCTCAACGTCATCCTGCTGCACGAATTCGCGCACCTGCGGCGCTGGGATGACTGGACAAATCTTATTCAGAAGATCGTGCGCGCTCTATTCTTCTTTCATCCCGCGGTGTGGTGGATTGAGAACCGGCTCTCGGTGGAACGCGAGATGGCTTGTGACGATGCCGTGCTGGCCGAAACTGCCAACCCGCACGGATACGCCAGTTGTCTGGTCTCGCTTCTGGAAAAGAGTCTGGCGCATCGTCTTTCGCACAGGCGACGGGCGATGGCCCAGGCCGCCGTCGACCGGGCCCGCGAAGCTTCGTTGCGGCTCGCGCAGATTCTCGACACCAACCGGCCCGTCTCCACGCGAGTCTGGAAGCCGGCGCTGGGCATGATCGGCGCTTTTTCCATGGTCTGCCTGATGGCGCTGCCGCTCGCACCCCAGTTCGTCGCGTTTGATCGCGGGTTTGATCGCGGTATGACGGCCGGCAATTCCGATCGCGCGTACTCGGCCGCGGTCGGCCAGTCTTCGTTCGGGTCTTCGGTCAAAACGACGGCGGTAGTTCCCGCTGCGTTGCGGACTCGCGAGTCGTCATCCGTGGGGATGATCGTCAGAGGGCCGACTGCCAAAGTTGCTCATGCGGGCCCTGTCGCCGGACACGAGCTTGCTCCAACTCGCATAGTTGCTGCCGGATTGAACGCGGCACCGCCGCGTGAGCGAGTAGTCGAGGCAAGCGCAGGTGCGGATCAGCAAATCGTGCCTCAATTTCGAACCTTGGTCTTTATTGAAGCCACGCAGTATGTGACCTCCGACTCGTCGGTGTGGAGTATCCAGGTGTGGCGAGTGACATTGGTGAGTACAGTCGGCGAACGGCTGGCGAGGGTACCTGTAGCCAATTCGATTTAGCGCAAAATTTTTTTGCATACAACAACTAGATAATTAGTTGTACAAGGAGAAAAGAAAATGAAGATGTGGATAGAGCGCTTTAGGGCAGTGGTGACAAGGCGTCTGGTGGTGGCCCTGATTGCCGTGGTGGCAGTTGGGTCAGTGGCGACCTTCAACTTTACGAAGTCTGCAACCGCGGCGGCAGCGGCTCCAGCCGCGGCGCCCCTTGATGACAACAGTGTCGGAGCGTTGCTCACGCTCGACCGCGCAATGGAAACCCTGGCGGCGCGAGTTACACCGGCAGTGGTGAATGTTACGGTAGTGTCGAAGGCCAACGCGCAGCAGAGCGGCGCGGAAGGTATGCCCGACATGCAGCAATTCTTCGGTCCCGGCAACCCTTTCGGCCGTCAGTTCAACATGCCGTCGCAGCCTCAGAACCGGATGGAACACGGCCTGGGCAGCGGCGTGATCATCTCTCCCGACGGATATATCGTCACTAACAACCATGTTATCGACGGAGCTGTCGATATTCGCGTCACCATGAGTAACCGGGAGGTTTTGCCGGCTGAAGTTGGTAGGCGCCGACCCGCTGACCGACCTCGCCGTCATCAAGGTGAATGGAACCGACTTACCGAGCGTGCCTTGGGGTAACTCAGCCGGCTTGCACCCTGGACAGACCGTGCTCGCCTTCGGGAATCCGTACGGGTACCGCTTCACGGTGACGCGCGGCATCATCAGCGCGCTGAACCGTCCCAATCCCGACCCGAGCGATCGACGCAAGCCGGGCGAGTTCATCCAGACCGACGCCGCCATCAATCCCGGGAATTCCGGTGGAGCGTTGGTTGACGCGCGCGGCGAACTCATCGGCATCAACACCTTCCTGATTTCGTCCTCGGGATCGTTCGCCGGAATGGGGTTTGCGATCCCTTCCCAGATTGTCCAGCCGACCGTGGAGACATTGATTCGGGACGGAAAAGTAACTCACGCGTTTATCGGAATTCAGATCTCCGACGTTACTCCCGACAACGCCAAGTTCTTCCAGATGAACAAAGCCGAGGGAGCGGTGATCACCGAGGTTGTGCCGGACACTCCCGGAGCGAAGGCGGGCCTGCGCACCGGCGACGCGATTACCGAACTCGACGGAAAGCCCGTGACCGACGCCGGACAATTGCAAATGACGGTCGGGCAAAAGCGGCCTGGCGACACGATCCATCTACAGATAGTGCGTGACAGCAAACCGACGAGCATTGCGGTGACGCTCGAAGCACTGGGCGGCGACAAGGGCACCGAGACCGCCGGAAGCGAGCACGGGAAAGGGCGCTGGGGGCTGAGTCTCGCTGACCTGACCCCGGACGTCCGCAACGAATTGCAGGCGGAAGCATCGGTTCACGGCGCCATCGTGGAGGACGTCAAGCCCGGCAGTCCGGCCGATAATGCGGGCTTGCAGCGTGGAGACATCATCATGGAAGTGAACCGGCGCCCGGTGAAATCCGCGGCCGACGTGGCACAGGTGTTATCCGACGTGCCGAACGGTCAGGATGCGCTCGTGCTGGTGTGGTCGAACGGGGGCAGCACGTTCCGCGTGTTGCATCCTTCACAGGGCTAGAGAAGTATAGCTGGCACTGATGGCTAATGGCGCGCTGCTTTCCGCCCGGTTGTGAGTGGGCGGAGGGCAGCGCGCTTTTTTGTGACTCAGCTAGTACAGTGACCGTGTGATAGTTCTACGGTGGGGTAACGGACTGCGGGTGGGTTGGACGGGGGAGCCCCGTCGGAGGAGCGGGCAAGCCGCACATTTCCCAGTCCGTGTCCCAGTTCGGGATGGTGTTTACTGGTTAGTACCCCTCACCCCCCTCCCCCCCTGTCTAATGGAATCATGGGGTTAGCTGGAATTTTTTGGTTCGGTCTTTGAATCTAAAGGACTTATATTAAAGTATTCTGGAATAAGGAGTTAGGGGAGAGATCGGTTGATCGGGACATCTAAGTTCAAATACTCGTTTCTCTGTCGGGGCGTGCGCGCCGGGGAATTTGCATGTCAAATAAAAAGGGTGCGGGAAGGATTCCGCACCTTTTTGATCTCTATATCTATTTTATCAAGTTGGAGGGGGTACACGGACAGATTTGGCGGGTTTATTTTCCTTGGCGATTCAATGACATAGAGGAAAAAGCAGGGAAATGGGGGATTGACAAGATTTGGGGAAATCGAGATTTCGCCTGCGGTGTCCTTTCTTGTCCCGGTAACTCGGCCAAGGCTGAACAGTTAGCGAAAAACGGTTAGGTGTCGCAAAACCGCTCATTGACCCGGAGCGGCCAATTCTCAACGAGTGAAATCGCCTGGTTGCAACATCCACGCTGATCGGAAGTGCTTTTCTAGTAGACGATTTCGGGCTTGTTTTTCGGATTGAGCTTCACTTGGCGCTGAATCAAGCAGCCTGCTTCGTTGCATTTAACGCTCGGAGCACAGAACGGGTCACCGCTGTGTCGGATACGGATGCGATAGTGTCCGGCTGGCACTTCCCCGAAAGAGTATTCCCCGTTGTTACTAGTGACCGCTGTGTCTTTGATGTTTCGACCAGCAACTAGTTCTAGCCTGAAGCCGGGCAGTGGTAGCGGGATAGGGTCTTCCAAAACACCAGCCAACACTTGGGATCGGGTAAGCTGAAACTCATTTGACAGGGTACAGTCCCCGGCCCAAGCACTGCCTAAGAACATTCCCAATGTTAGCACCGCCGCGATGATTTGTTTCACTGCGGGTAGTCTATTCCGAGCCGGTCTGAGTGCGCCACATTACGCCCGTGCCTAACGGGTTTCAACTGCTCTGCGGGCAGTTTGCGAGTCAGTTGGCGTAACATCCCGATTACGCTCATCGACCTAGCGGTCCAAACGTGTAATCGCCTGTTTGCGGAAGTTACCGAAGAGAAATCTATATCGAGCGCTGCTTTGGAAGCCAGTTAGGGAGCGACAAGGTCCACTTCGCCTTTGTAGGGCACGGCGTGACCGTTGACGATGTAAGGCGCAAACTTGCATTTCTTGATCGACACGATTGGCTCGGCAAGCAGTCCACAGCCAACCGGACACCGCCCGGCAGGGGTCAGCCCAACTAGCTTCCCGTCCTCATCAATCGAGACGCTTATGGGCACAACCGTACCCTTGGGAAGCAGCCCCCGCTGGATCTTGGCTGGCTTACACGAAATCGTCTGTCGTGCCATATCCGTCGCCGATAGTGTAGGAATTTGATCATTTTGCTCTGGGGTTTTCGGTTCCTGAGCCGAGCATGGAATCAAGCAAACGGCAACAATCAGTGCGAAGACACCCAATCGGTGGGTTGACATGCACGTATGCTACCTATCTGTGGCTGCCCCTGTCCAGCGTGTCTTTAGGCGACTGTGCAGACAGCTGTCGTAATATCTCGATTACACTCACCGCCCCGGTCGACAGCCGAAATCCTTCCTGAGTGGCCGCCTTTCCACGGTGAGCCCACGCCGAATTATGAAAGAAGTACTGTTGACTGCGCTCCCGCGTTCGTTTTCGGCGTTACCAGCGATTTTGCACCAGCGGGCGAATCTTTTCGTCATAGATGCGCCGCACCCCGGTCATTGCCTCGTCGGAAAGGGGCGGCAGATCCGACGCCTGGCAGTTGTCCGCTACCTGCTCCGGCCGCTTGCCACCGGGAATCGCGCAGGTCACGGCGTCGAACATGAGGATCCATCGCAGCGCGAACTGACTCATCGTGACGCCAGCGGGTAAGAGCGCTCGCATCTCGTCCACCGCCTCAAGCCCGACGTTGTAATCGACGCCAGAAAAAGTCTCTCCCATATCAAAGGCTTGCCCCTGGCGGTTGAAATTCCGGTGATCGTCTGCCGCGAAGGTGGAATCTCGACGGAGTTTTCCTGTCAGCAAGCTGCTGGCGAGCGGCACACGGGCTAGGATTCCCACCTGCTTCTGCTTGGCTCGGGCGAAGAACTGCTCCGCCGGACGCTGACGAAAGCAGTTGAAAATGATTTGTACCGTCTGGACGTTGGGGAACTCGACGGCCTTTAGCGCCTCTTCGATCTTCTCGACGCTGACCCCGTAATAGCGAATCTTGCCCTCCCGCACCAGGTCGTCCAGTATCGCGAAGATTTCAGGCCGGTCATACAACGCGCTCGGCGGGCAATGAAGCTGCAGCAGATCGAGGCTGTCGGTTGAAAGATTCCGCAGACTGTCTTCGATCCACATCGTCAGGTTCTGGCGGCTGTATCCCTCCACCGTTTGGTGCGGCAGACGGCGGCCAGCTTTCGTGGCCACAATAATCTCGTTCTTTACGCTCTTCTTAAGTTGAGCAATCAGTCGTTCGCTGCGGCCATCGCCATATACGTCGGCGGTATCAATAAAATTTACTCCGCAATCGATGGCCTGATGCAGCGCAGTGAGAGATTCGTCGTCCGAAACGCTGCCCCACGCTCCGCCGATCGCCCACGCGCCGAAGCTGATGTCGGAAACCTTCCAGCCGGTGCGACCAAGTTGACGGTACTGCATCGTTTCCTCTTTTCCTCGGCAGAGCAGAGGGCTGCCCCTCTTGACTCGGAAGCGCGACACGTAAGTGGGACTCCCAAAGTGTAACTCGAAGACGATTGACGTGCCGATAAGAACCGTCGGCCCTAATCGCCCGCTAATGCACTCCATCAATAATTCGAATTGGACTCCGCGCCTGGCTGACACTAGAGTTTTCGGGTACATCAGGATTAGCGCCAACGCAGGAGCGAGATGACGATTGGCCGTGCCACGCGCACCACGGTAATCAACAATTCAGCCGCCGATGTAGTTCAGTTCCGTTCAACCGATAGAATGAATTAGCGGGGATGGTTTTCTCTAGTCCATCTTCGCGCCTCTCGCCTGGTTTACTGGGCGATGGCCGCAAGAAGTCAGGAATCTGAGCAAATGGGACAAGATTTGGAACGACCGAATGAGCTGGTTCAGGATCAGGACCACCCTGCCTGTTCTCTCGATGCCAGCTATGTGCTGACGTGGGAGGAAATCGCGAACCTGGCGGCGGAGCCCGGCAAGCCCGCCGACACCCTGATGAACGTTGTCGCACTGATTGCCCGGCGGTTTGACGCCGACGTTTGCTCCGCCTACCTGCTGGAGCCCGACCGGGCCAATCTCGTTCTGGCCGCGACGCTCGGGCTGCGCCGGGAATGTGTCGGCAAGCTGCGCATGGCAGTCAATGAAGGACTCGTCGGCCTGGTCGCGGAACAGGCCCGCCCGGTGGCCGTGGAACAGGTCAAGAATCATCCTCGCTTCAAGTACTTCAGCGAGGCCGGCGAGGATGCTTACCAATCGTTCCTGGGAGTTCCCCTGATTGATCGCGGTGTGCTGCAAGGCGTTCTGGTGGTTCAAACCACGGAGCCGCACGTCTTTCCGGAAAATGAGATTCGTTTGTTCACGGAAGCCGCGAACCGGGTTGCGCACATAGTGAGCGAAGCCCGCACCCTCGACCGTTTCATCGCGCCTGCCCAGGAGCGGCTCTGGGCCCTGGCCCGCAACATGTGGTGGAGCTGGGATCACGATTCCGCCGGCTTGTTCCGCGATCTCGATCCCTTGCGCTGGAGTCAGCTCAATCACAGTCCGGTCTCGCTGCTGAACGAGTATCCTCTCGCCAAGCTTGAAGCGCGCGCCGCCGAACTCGTCCTGCACAGCCGTATCAACTACGCCTATCGTCGCCTGTGCGAGTACCAGGATGCGGAGCGAACCTGGGGGGCGCGCCACGCCGGTGTGCTGCGGCCCCGTCCCGTGGCTTATTTCTCCGCCGAATTTGGCGTGCACGAATCTCTCCCCGTCTATTCCGGTGGACTTGGAGTACTGGCCGGCGATCACATCAAGAGCGCCTCCGATCTCGGCATCCCCCTCGTCGGCGTGGGCCTGTATTACGGCCAGGGATATTTCCGCCAGCACCTCGATCGCAACGGCTGGCAGCACGAGGAGTACCTCGGGACCGATGTCAACCAACTTGCCATGGAAACGGCGATCGGGAAAAACGGCAGACCGGTTGTGGTGCAGGTCGATACCCGCCATGGTTCGATCTACGCAAAGGTCTGGCGCGTGAAAGTGGGCCGTTGCGACTTGTTTCTCCTCGACTCCGACGTGGAAGGCAATACCCTCGAGGACCGGCACATGACCTCGCGTTTGTATGGAGGCGACGGCCGCGTTCGCGTGCATCAGGAACTGCTTCTAGGCGTGGGCGGCCTGCGCGCGCTGAAAGCGCTCGGCATCACACCGGGGGTCCTTCACCTGAACGAAGGACACAGCGGATTTGCCGTCCTCGAAGCGATTCGCCAGCGCATGGAAGAAGAGGGCATCGGCTTCGAGAAGGCCGTGCCCCGTGTTGCCCGTGAAGTGGTCTTTACGACTCACACACCCGTGCCCGCCGGCCACGATCGTTTCGATGCCGATCTGATCGAAGAACACCTCGGACCTCTCCGCGAGGCCCTCGGTCTTTCCAAGGAAAGTTTCATGGCACTGGGACGCGAGCATCCCGAGAGCGACGAACGTTTCTGCATGACCGTGCTCGGCCTGAAGCTCTCGCGGCACGCCAATGCCGTTTCCTCGCTGCACGGTGAAGTCTCCCGCGCCATGTGGACCGGGCTCTTCCCGGGCAAACTGGAAGACGCGGTTCCCATCGGACACATTACCAACGGCGTCCATGTTCCCACCTGGCTGGCTCCGCAGATGTTTCGCCTCTATGATCGCCATCTTGGTACGGGATGGCATCTGCTCAGCAGCGAGGCCAGAATCTGGGAGGGCATTGACAACGTTGACGACGGCGAGCTCTGGGAGACTCATTTCAACCTGAAGTCGAGCTTGATTGAATTTGTGCGCCGCCGCGCCGTCAGGCAGGCCGCGCGCCGCGACGAGCCGCGCGATGTGCTGCAGCAACTGGAACGCGTGCTCAGTCCCGATGCGCTCACCATCGGTTTTGCGCGCCGCTTTGCCACCTACAAGCGCGCCAATCTGATTCTGGCCGACATCGAAAAAATAGCCGGCATGGTCAACGACCCGAAACACCCGGTGCAGTTCGTTTTTGCCGGGAAGGCGCATCCGCTCGACGAACCCGGCAAGCGCGTCCTGCAGCAGATTGCCCAGTTGATGCGCGACCCGAAATTTTCCGACAAATTCGTTTTCGTCGAAGACTACGACATCAACGTCGGCCGCCATTTCGTGCAGGGTGTCGATGTCTGGCTTAACAATCCGCGGCGTCCGCTGGAGGCCTCCGGAACCAGCGGCCAGAAAGTCGTTTTGAACGGCGGCTTGAATCTCTCGGTCCTGGACGGCTGGTGGGCGGAAGCTTACGACGGCTTGAACGGCTTCGCCATCGGAATCGGCAGGACCCACTCCGACATGAATGTTCACGATACCCGCGACGGCGACGACCTGATGCGAGTTCTTCGTGACGAAGTGATCCCTCTCTACTATCAACGCGATCGCGACGGCCTTCCGCGCGGCTGGATCCAACGCATGAAGCGCACCATCCGCACCCTGGGCTGGCGCTTCAACGCCGATCGTATGGTGATGGATTACACCACCAAGTGCTACGTTCCGGCAGCCGGTGGCACATCCAGCGACCTCCGGCTCAGAGTGTAAGAGCGCGGCATACGAATCCGTCAGCTTGCCGGACGGCGCGAACCTGCGCGCCCCGCTTTTTGGCGGAGCCGCAGCCTCCCGCCCGCCTTTCAATTCAGTACGAGGCGGGGACCACTGCGTCTTCCGGATACGCTGGCATTCCGAACTCCGGCACATCCAGACCTTCAACCTCGACTTCTGGCGCCACGCGCATCGAGCGCACTTTGTTCACCGACCAGAAGACGACGTAGGTCGCACCAAACGCCCAAGCCACACACACGGTTGCTCCCACCAGTTGACACAGGAATTGCCGTGAGTCTCCGTGAAGCAGGCCGGTTACGCCCTGGCCCGCGTGTCCCAGATATGCCGAAGCGCCGACGCCGTTCCATCCCGCGCCGTAGGTTCCATCCGCAAAAATGCCTACGCAGACTGCGCCAAACCAGCCACAGTAGCCGTGCACGGAAATTGCGCCGCAAGGGTCATCGATCTTAAGAACGCGGTCGTTGAACAGAACGCCGCCGCACACCAGCAGACCTGCGAGCACGCCAATCACAACCGAGGCAGTCGGCGTCACAAAGGCGCACGGAGCAGTGATGGCGACCAGCCCGGCCAGCATGCCGTTGCAGGCCATGGTGACGTCCGGCTTCCCGAACAGGAAGTACCACAGCACCATCGCGGCCGCTGAGCCCGCAACCGCGGCCAGATTGGTGTTCACCGCAACTACGGCAATGCGAAGGTCCGTGGCTCCCAGCGTGGAACCGGGATTAAATCCCATCCAGCCGAAGAGCAGAATGAAGGTACCCGTCACCACATACACGATGTTGTGAGCGGGAAAGACGCGGATCCTCCCGCCGGGCCCGTATTTCCCGAGGCGCGGTCCCAGAATGATCGCCAGAGCCATGGCGCAGAAACCGCCGACCCCGTGAACCACCGTGGACCCGGCAAAGTCGACGTAGCCGTGACCGAGATTCAACGTAGATCCGACTTGCGACATCCAACCGCCGCCCCACACCCAGCAGCCGGAGATCGGGTAAAGAATCGCGCCGATGAAAAGTTCACAGAGCAGGAAGGCTCCGAAGGTGATGCGCTCACAGATGGCGCCGACGATAATGTACCCGGCCGTCTCCATGAACACGACTTCGAACAGGGTCAGGCAGTTGCTGGCACTGTCATAAGCGGGACCAACCAGGAAGAAGCCTCGACCGCCTAGAAATCCCCACTGACCGTGCCCAATCAGAAATTTGTTGAGGGTGGGGACGCCGCCCAGATTCGTGGGCGCGGCATTGATGGCGACGGCGCCGAACTGGAACGCGTATCCCACCGCGTAATACGCCAGGAAAGCGAAGACGTACGCCGCAAAGTTTAGCATCATCAGATGGGCGGCGTTCTTCTTTCGCACCAGTCCGCAGGTCAGCAGGGCGAATCCGGCCTGCATGAACAGGACGAGGTAGCCGGTATTCAGCGTCCAGGCGAAATTGGTGGCCACCCGGATGTGCCCTACATCGTCGGCCAGTTTTACCGCGAGAGGTTCCTTGGCCGCCTGGGTTTGGTAGTCGTCGAAAGCCTTCTTGCTGGTGGCATAGTCCGGAGCCGCCTTGTCGGCGGGTTCAGGGACAGCAAAGGGATTACCGGCAGCGTCCACTGCGGTGGTCTTGTCGCCGGTGGCCGTGCCCGCTGGATCCGGCTTTGGCCCATCGTCAGCAAAGCAGGGCGTGGCCAGCGCAGCCAGCATTCCTGCAGCGAGAAAGACGGCCAGAGTGGATGCACATGCAGATGAGAATGACCGGCGCGGGAGGCGCCTCTCCGGATGCTTCGTCATGAGATTGCTCCTGTTTCGATGGGGTAGTCAATTCTTGCTAAAGGTCGCAGCGTGGGGAAGGGCGGCGTGAAATACAGCATGAAATGTCTTCGTAAGTCTCCAATTCGCGTGCTGCAATTGCCTCCCACACTAAATGCCGCTGATCCATTGAGTCCAATAGAAATTTCTTCTTGCAGTCATCAGAAAAGCTTTCAAGAAAAGATTTGCCGGTTTTAACCATCCCGTGATCCAGCCGGTCGATTAGAGCGGATTCACCGTTGCTGGTTTCCGCTTGTGTGGGGACGGGCGCCCTCGCCCGTCCAAGCCGAGCGCGGCTCGGCAGCCTGTGGGCTGTTGGATTTCGAGTTTCGCCAGAGCCTCCGAAGAGTCTCGAACCGCGGTTTCGACTTGACAGTTCGCCGGGACCAGTTAATATAGATGAATATTTATGCATGACAATGGATAAATATGCCTCGCCGGCGAAAATGAGAATGAGGAAACGAACCGGTCAGGCATACTGGGAAAAAATCTGATGTCCGCCAAACTCAAAACCGCGGTTCTCGGCGCGACCGGCTATTCCGGCCTCGAACTCGCTCGCCTTCTCGACCGTCATCCGCGGACCGGCGCCCCTTTACTCTTGCGGCGCAGTGCGGAGATAGAGACCGACGGGCCCGCTGCTGGCGTGCCGCACATTTCTGGCAATGGCAATGCCAGCGGCCATTCACCGGTCCAGCCGTTTTCGTGGTCCGCGTTGGAGCAACACGGTGTGGAGTTGCTGTTCCTGGCTACACCCCACGCCGTTTCTCGCGAACTTGTTACCGAGGCGACGACCCGCGGACTGATGGCGCGCGGGCTGCGGATCGTCGATCTTAGCGGCGCGTGGAGGCTGAAACAGGAACAGCATCGTGCCGTCTATGGCTTCAAAGATGCCAATGCCCAGACTGCGGCGGAACTTACGGAGCGCGCCGTGTACGGTCTGCCGGAGTTGAACGCCGGTCAAATCTCGGCCGCGGCTCTGGTGGCGAATCCAGGTTGCTATGCGACTTCCATCATTCTCGCGCTGGCGCCCCTGCTGTCGGCCGGCATTGTCGATTGCGATCGCGGCATCATCTCCGATTCGAAGTCCGGTGTGTCCGGCGCCGGCAAGGCACCCACGGCGCGCACCCACTTCGTATCGGTGGCCGACAACTTTTCCGCCTACTCGGTCTTCGGACACCGTCATACCGGCGAGATCATCGAGCAATTGGCGCTCAATTCCAGCCAGTTGATCTTCACTCCTCATCTTTTGCCCATCCCACGCGGGATTCTGTCCACGATTTATGTGTACCTGAAACGCGAACTGACGAAGGACGAGATCCAACGTTGTTTCCACGATTTCTACAACGGCAAGCGCTGGGTTCGCATTTTCCCGGCAGCGAGTTTGCCGGAAATCCAATTCTCCGTGCACACCAACTACTGTGATCTCGGTTTCTGCCTGGCGCACGATGGCCGCCGGCTCGTGCTGGTTTCCTGTCTGGACAACCTGCTCAAAGGCGCAGCCGGCCAGGCCGTGCAGAACATGAACCTCATGTACGGCTGGGACGAGGCGGAGGGCCTGCAGTGAAAATTGTCGTCAAGATCGGGGGCGCGGCGCTGGAGGATAAGCCGACTCTTCAGAAATGCGCGAAGGCGGTGGTGCAGCTCGCCCAGGACGGGCACCAGGTCACCGTCGTGCACGGCGGCGGAGGCGCGTTGACGCGGACCCTGGAACTCCTCGGAAAGAAAAGCGACTTCGTCCACGGACTGCGCGTTACCGACGCCGAGACGCGCGATGTTGCCCTAATGGTGCTCGCCGGCATCGTGAACAAGAGCCTGGTGGCGGCGATCGCTGCCGCCGGACAACCGGCAATCGGTCTTTGTGGCGGAGACGGCGGGGTTTTTCGTGCCCGCAAAAAACAGGACGCGGAATACGACCTGGGATATGTCGGCGAAATCTGCTTTTCCGAGCCGCGCTGGCTCAAGGCCATCTGGGCCGAAGGTGGCATTCCTGTGCTCTCCTCGGTTGCGCTCGGAGGCGACGGGCAGTATTACAACGTGAATGCGGACCAGATGGCGGCCGCTTGCGCCATAGCATGCCAGGCCGACGCGCTGATCTTTCTTACCGACGTGCCGGGTGTAAAGCAAGCCGACGGTTCGGTGATGCCTCGATTGGATACCAGGCAAGTTGCCGGGCTGATTGAGGAATCCGTAATCAGCGGCGGGATGATGCCCAAGCTCGAAGCCTGCACCCAGGCTCTCAAGTCCGGCGTGGGGCGCGTGCGCATCCTGCCCGCGGCGCAAGTCGAAATGCTGCCCCTGTTTTATTTCACCAAGCTGGAATGCGGCACAGAGGTGCTGAGAGCATGAGCCTCGCCTCGGTTTCCCGCATGGAAGCGAAGCTCTTGCTTCCCACCTACGAGCGCCAGCCCATCCTTTTTGTGCGCGGGCGCAGAGTGTATCTCTGGGACTCTCGCGGCAAGCGGTATCTGGATTTCCTGAGCGGAATTGGAGTCAATGCGCTCGGCCACAACCACCCTGCTGTCCAGGCGGCGATCAGGCGTCAGGCTGGCCGGTTGATTCATGTTTCCAATCTCTTCTTCCACCAGTATCAAGCGGAACTCGCGCGGCTGCTGACCGAGATCTCCGGGCTTGACCGCGCTTTCTTCTGCAACAGCGGCACCGAGGCATGGGAAGGAGCGCTCAAGCTCGCCCGCGCCTTTGCGCAGATGAAAAATCGGAACAGCAGTAAACCGAAGTGGCGCATTCTTGCCATGGAGAACTCTTTTCATGGACGTACCTTTGGCGCGCTAGCCACCACCGGTCAGCCCAAGTATAGAGCCCCGTTCGCTCCTCTCATGCCCGGTGTGATTTTCGTCAAGTTCAATGACGTTGACGACCTGCAACGAAAATTCGATTCCAGCGTCTGTGCGGTGTGCATCGAAACCATTCAGGGAGAGGGCGGAGTTTGTCCGGTCAATCGGGAATTTCTCGAACTAGCCTCGCGCTTGACTAAACAGAGCGGCGCGTTGCTCGTGCTCGACGAGATTCAATGCGGCCTCGGCCGCACGGGACGCCACTTTGCCTACCAGCACTATGGCGTGTTGCCGGACGTGGTCACCGTCGCCAAGCCGCTGGCTTGCGGCCTGCCGCTCGGCGCCATCCTCACCACGGAACGGGTGGCGAGTTGCATGCATCCGGGTATGCACGGGACCACATTCGGCGGAGGCCCTCTGGCCTGCGCTGTTGCCATCGAGTTCCTGCGCGAGGAAAAGAAACTGCTGAAGCACGTGCGCGCGCTCGGCGAATACTTTCACTCGGAACTCGAAGCGCTGGACAAGAAGCACAAATCGATTCAGGAAGTCCGCGGCGTAGGCCTGATGCAGGCCGTGGAAGTGGACTCGCCCGAATTGGCGAAGGCTGTGACCAGGCAACTGCTGCAGGAAGGCATTATCATCAATCACACGCACGAAACCGTGTTGCGCTTTCTGCCGCCTTACGTGATTCAGAAAAAGCACGTGGATCGGGTGGTCGAGGCCCTGGACGCGGCGTTGCACAAGAATGCAGAGTTCCCGCAAAAGAGCACGCACAAGAAAAGGAAATCCGCTTCGCCGCGGCGCAAGGAGGTCCATGCGCACGCGTGAAGCGGTCCTTCCCGATGCCGAGCAGATTCACGCTCTCATCGCCGCCTACTCCGGCGACGGCATTCTTCTGCCGCGCACGCTCGCCGAAATCTGCGAGAACGTCCGCGACTTTGTCGTTCTCGAGCATGACGGACGCATCATCGGATGCGGCGCTCTCCACCTCTATGGTCTGCACCTGGCCGAGGTTCGTTCGATCACAGTCGATCCCGCGAGCCAGGGCACCGGTGGCGGCAGGCGCCTGGTCAAGGCTCTTCTGGCGCAAGCGGAAAAGCACAAAGTCACCTGCGTGTGCCTGTTCACGCGCATTCCAGAATTTTTCTCGCGCCTGGGATTCACTGTCGCGGCTCACCAGGATCTTCCGGATAAGATCCATAAGGATTGTTATAAATGCCCCAGGCTCTATCGCTGCGACGAAGTACCGATGATCCGTGGAAATCTGCCCACGTTCGCAATTTTGCCGCCGCCAAAAAACTGGTTGAAGATTCAGGCATGACCGCGCTGCGACGTTCTCCCGAGAAAATTCGTTTGCCCCTGGGATTCTCTTTCGCCGCTATCGCTGCCGGCATTAAAGTCAGTGGCCGCCCGGACCTCGCGCTGGTGGAGGCCGCCAAAGGAGCGAGCGCTGCCGCGTTGTTCACCGAGAACCGGGTCGCCGCCGCTCCCGTTGAAGTTGGCCGCGCGGCGTTGCTTTCGACCGGCGGCCGCGTTCGAGCCGTCGTCGTGAACTCCGGCAACGCCAACTGCGCCACCGGACCCGCCGGCATTCAAGCCTGCGAACGGGTTTGCCGCGAAGCCGGAAAGCTGTTCGGCGCTCCCGCTGCCGAAGTCTTCCCTTCCTCGACCGGCATCATCGGAGTTCGACTGCCGACAGAAAAGATCCTCGTCAAGTTGCCGGACCTCATCGCAGCGCGATCCGCCAGCGAGCGCGATGTCCGCGCTTTCGCCCAAGCCATCATGACCACCGACACGCGGCCCAAGCTGGCGTCCGCGCGCTTCCGCGCTTCGTCGACAGAGGGCTCGAAAGAAGTCACCGTGTTGGGTATCGCGAAGGGCTCCGGCATGATCCATCCGCAGCTTGCGACCCTCTTGGTGTACTTGTTCACCGACGTGGGTGCGAGTGCGCGTGAGCTGCAACCTCTTCTGCGCGAGGCGTGCGACGATTCGTTGAGTTGCATGTCCATTGACGGCGACACCTCCACGAACGACACCGTGCTGCTGCTCGCCAGCGGCGCCAGCGGTGCTCGGGTGAGAGATGTTCGCACGCGAAGAAAGTTGTCCGCGGCTCTGGCCGCAGTATGTCAGTCCCTCGCCGAGCAGATCGTCAGTGACGGGGAAGGCGTTCAGCACGTGATCCGCCTGTTCGTCGAACAGGCGCGCAACCGGGAAGAAGCGTTGCTAGTGGCGCGGACGATCGCTCACTCAATGCTCGTCAAGACTGCATGGGCTGGGGCCGATCCGAATTGGGGACGCATTCTTGCGGCAGTGGGAAGGTGCGGCTTGCCCATCGATCCATCGCGCGTCCAGATTTTTATCGGTAGTCAGAAAGTATGCCGCAACGGAATCGCCTGCGCGTTCAACGAGCGGCAAGCTCATCGCAATCTCGCGCAACCGGTCTGCGACATTCGCGTGCAGCTGGGGCGCGGCCGGCAATCGGTGCGATTTCTCACCACCGATCTGACCGCCGAGTATGTGCGGATCAACGCCGATTATTCCACGTAGAAAAGGTCTCAGGTGTTAGGTCTCAGGTCGCAGGAACAAACCTGAACTTGCCTTCGGGTTTTCCTGAGACCTGAGACCTAACACCTGAGACCTGCCCCTAGAAGCTGAACATCGCCTGCAATTCGATTTTTCGATTTGCCGCCGCGCTCGAAAACGGCCCGCCTGACAAAGCAATCGACTGTCCGAAATTGGGTGAGCTCAGCACCCCCATGGGCGGCGCCGCATTCACCCTATTCAGAACGTTCCGCGCATTTACGCTAAACGTCAGGTTGCAGCGCCGGTTGGTTGCCGGTCCCAAGCCCCCAAACCCTCCGCCGGGTCCACCGGGCCCTCGCCCCATGCCTCCGCCACCGCCGCCGCGCGGACCACCACCAGGAGGACCGCCGCCTGGAGGACCACCCGCCTGCGCCCCACCTTTTCCACCAATCTCCGGCCCAAAGCCGAAGGTTTTTGCCAACCGCAGGTTGAGCGTGAACTGGGACGGACCTGTCAGATAGTTGATGGGAATCTGCGTATACGGCTGCGTCGTGGAATACGTGTAGAAGCACTTCAGAGTCGGAGACGGGCATGAACCGGGAGGATTGGTCGTGCTGAATGCAGGGCGGTCGTTGAACTGCAGATCGCCGCTTAAATTCTTGCCCACAGTGACGTTGTAGGGCGAGGCGGAATTGAAAATCATAAATGGACTCAGGCGAAACGCATGTGGCAGTCCGATCGTCCCGCCCATAAACAGCCGCTGCCGGATATCAAAGGAAGCTCGCCCGTAGTCCATGCCCAAATCGTACTGATCCGATGGAAAATTCGATGCCCCGGAAGCATCGCTGTGAGCGTCGTTCAGAGAGTAGAAACCGCGCAGAGATAGCCTCGCTCCCGCCTGGATGTTGAAATTCGCGATCAACTGGTTCTGCCGGAAAAGCCCATCGGAAGAGTATTGATAGATGTCGCCTGCGTTCGGATTCGGGCGCGGGCCAGTGGAGTTCGGTGTGCCCGGCGTCAGCGCGTTGGTGTCGATCGACAGAAACTGGTGCACGCCGCGGGCATTCAGATACGTAAGCGTAACGTTGGCGATCTTTGTCACCTGCCGCTCCAGGCTGAACGCGGTCTGCATGATGTAGGGCGCGTGCAGATTCGGACTGATCTGGTAGGGCGTCTGCGTCTGCGAGCTAAGGGATGGAAAGCTCGGAAAGGAGTCGGTAGGCGACGGCACAATGTACTGCAGTTGCGTCACGCCGTTCAAACGGTCCGCATTGAGGACCAGGTCCTGCGTGAATCGGTCGTAAAACAGGCCAAAACCGCCACGCAGTACGGTCTTCGGTGCATTCTTCCCCCCTCCGCCAATGCCCCACGCGAAACCGAGCCGTGGCGCCCAGTCTGCATGATCGTGAATCGCGTTCTGGGTTTCAAAGCGCAGCCCGCCGCTCAGCGTGAGGTTGGGACGCACCTTCCAGTCATCCTGAACGTACAGCCCCGCATCCACCACAGTCACGGGCACGGTGACGGGCACGGACGTTGGCTCGGTGGGCACCGAATTGCCAGGTGGCGCATCGAGCCTAAACTGGGCCGGATTACCATTGGCGAGACCCTGCAGCGCATTGCTGTAAGTCGTGAGATCCGGGAAGGTGAAGATCCCATTGAATCCGGCGTTGGACGTATTGATTTCGTGAACTGCCCGCAGTCGCCCTCCGAATTTCAGAAAGTGATTGCCTTGCGATATCGAAGTGAAATTCTGCAGTTCGTAATGATCCTGGTAATCGGCCTGCGTTCCTGAACTGGCGCGTCCGCCCGTGAACGCCCCGATCACGTTGATGGAAGGTATGATCGACACGGTCGGGGGCAAGGGATTCTGCAACGGAGTCGCCACCGGAGTCTGCCCGCTGTTGTCGCGCAGGTACTGGAAGCGGGTCTCATTGATAGCCTTCGTACTGAGGACTTGCGTATCGGTGATCTGCACCGTGTGTTCGGTGGACGTGCTGTCGTAACCGGCCTCCGGCAGCACTGACCCGCCGACACCGCTGTTCTCCCACGTGTCACGGTAATACTGGTAACGGGCGCTAAGCGTATTGTTTGGGGTGACCTGGTAATCGATGCGCGGACTGAGATTAGTGCGAGTCCGCGGATTGGGAACGCTTTCGCTTAGCTGAATCTGATTGAAGTTGGCGTCCAGCGCGGGCGTGTTTATAACCGCGATCTCGTCGATGTTGCGCCGCTGCACGTCGAGAAAGAACGACGCCTTCTTGTTGATGGGGCCGCCGAAGTTTCCCATGTAGATCACGGAGTCGTACGGCTCCTGCGTAGCGTCGCCGAGGAACGGATTGCGCGAGTTGAATGCCGAGTCGTTCCCCACGACTGAGAACTGTCCATGAAACTTGTCGGTGCCCGGCTTGGTGAAGACTTCGATTCGTCCATAGCCCAGCTTGTCGTATTCGGCCGAAAATGGATTTGAATTGATGCGAATCTCGCGAATCGACGACTTCGGTGGAAGCTGTCCTGCGGTAAATCCATCGATGTAAAGCTGCCCGCCGTTCGGACCGGCCGAGGGTCCGGCCAGCGCTTCCAGGTCAGACTGCAATTCATCGGGATCGTCGGGAAGCGCTTCCAGATCTTTGCCGCTAAGCACGATCGCGCTCGCATTGTTGGCGGGGTTGACGTTGACTTGAGGGCTCTCTTCCTGGACGTTGACCTTTTCCTTCTTCACACTGATGTCGAGCGCGATGTTGAATTGCGCGACCTGGCCCGCCGCCACATCCACGTCGTTCTGCACAAAAACAGCGAATCCCTGCGCACTCGCCGTGACCGTGTACTTGCCCGGCGCCAGATTTCCGATTTCGTAGCTGCCGCTGCGGTTGGTTGTCGCCGAATGCGTTTGTCCCCCGGATACCAGGACGGCGACCGCGGCGTTCGCAACCACCGCTCCCGAGGGATCCGTCACCTGCCCGCGCAAGGTTCCCGTCGTTGCTGGTGACTGAGTCTGCGACTGCGCCCATGCAGACGCAGCCAGCCCGATCAGCGTCGCCGGAATCAGAATCGACAAAATGAAAACTGACAAATGCTTCAACACACACCTTTTCTTTCCAGGCAGATCACATTGATTGAGCACATGGATTGAGACTTGTTCACTGCTGCGCGGCTTCCCCTTCTCCTCCAGGCGCGCCCAGCGACCACGGCGAAAGCAGCGAGGATGCGCTTCGATTTGGCGCCGCCGTCAGGATGGCTTCCACTCCCGCCAGTAGCGTGATCGCGGTTACCGCGTCCGAATTTCCACCTTCGGTCGAGACGATCATCACGGCATCGCCCTTCTGCAGGTCCGCGAGCGTGCTGTTGGGCAAGCGGCTGAGCATGCGCTGCAAATCTGGAGGACCGTTCCCGCCCGGCCCGCGCGCCGCTTGCGATTCCGTCGACGTCCCTGGCCGCGCCCCGCCAGCAGCCGGCGTAGCCCCCTGCCCGCTCGCGCTCTGAACCTGGCCCCGGCCGTTGGCGCCCGCTTGACCTCCGCTGCCGCCACCCGCCGTGCCCCCCGCGTTCTTTAGCCGCATCGCGATGCGTTGTGCCATCTCCGCCGGCAGCTTCTTCACTTGCGAGTCGGGTGACACCTTCACCACGACCGGGGACTTGCGGATCACGTCCTGCACCGTCATCGTGTTGCTCGCCGCGTCGATTGCCTTGATGACTCCCGCAATATTCCGAAATGAGCCGGTGACAATTTCCTCCGCACTCACTTCGCTGCCATCCGGGCTGCGAATCCCGCGCGCGCGCAATTGATCGCCCGCCTTGACTTGATCGATTGGCGCCGGTTTCGCATCGTCGAACTTCACCGAGTCGGGCGCGTAGCGGCGCAGGATCGTATCCTTGGCAATGCGGACGGCGATACTCCGGTTCGCGCCCATTCCACCAGATGAAATCGTGATGGTGTCCGTCGCAGCGTCCACCTTGGTGACCAGCCCGCCCACCCCTCGCTTCTGCCAGTCGTCGCGGTCGTGCTCCTGCTTCGCCGCCACATCAGCCTGCTTCATCACAATCACCGCCAGCGCAGTGATGACGATCGTGTGCCCGTCCCCATTCGTCGATGCCTGCCCGCGAACCAGCACGCGATCCCCAGGCTGCAAGTCTTGCGGCTGGAGAGCAGTCGCATTCTTAAGATCTTTTTCTCCCGGCGGCACGCGCAGGATCTTCGTCGAGCCCATCAGCTTCGCCGTGACCTCGCCGCCCGATTCCGCCGCGACCGTGATCGAATCCGCCTGAATGCTCTTGATCGTCCCCACCGCCTTGGCGACTTGTGCGGCGCCGGAACCGGTCGCTGGTTTGTCCAGCGGTTTGTCCTGCGCGCAAACATAGCCCGGACCCGCAAGAATCAGGGTGACCAAAGCCGTGAGCAGGCACGTGGTAAGAAGGCACACCCGCTCGGATCTCTGCCGGAAACATCGCATGGTCTAACTTTAGCACCGCCAAACCCACCATAATTTAGCCTTTACGAAGTTTTACCCGGCATTGACGGCGCTTTTACAGAGACGCTGGCAACTTCAACTCCGTCGCCGAGCATCCAGTCATAGGACAGAAGCCAGGCCACGGATAAACGATGTTTGCTTAGCATGCCCATGTCCGCTGACAAACCGAGTCCCGAAAAGCAGGTCCAGCCGGTCGCTGCAGGTTTCCTATGCCGGTTGACGGTTGCCTTCCCCAGTTGGGCGGGTGCGATCCTGGCCGTGTATTCTATTTTCTTGTGCAGATTCAGCGCTCTTAAGATTCGTCTGAGATGAACGAAGCCTGATAAACGGAGCATGTTAAACGGAGGATGTACGGTGAATGAGTCCCGGCCTGATAATCCCCGGCCCAGTAAAGAGAAGATTGCGAGCCGTTCATCCTGGTGGAAGCCGGTTGCCTATGCGCTGATTGCCGCGCTGGCCGCTCTTCCCGGAGTCGGCCCGTCGATGCGAGCTCAGGATGCGGCTACCACCATTGCCGTCGACGTCAAAGTCGTCACACTGCCTGTCACCGTCCGCGACAAACATGGCACAATCGTCCGCGACCTCACCAAAGACGACTTCACCCTTCAGGAAGACGGCCGCGCGCAGACGATCCGCTACTTTTCTCAGGAAGCGAATCTCCCGCTCACGCTGGGCTTGCTCGTCGACACCAGCCGCAGTCAAACGAATGTCCTCGACGCGGAGCGAAACGCGAGCCGCAGTTTTCTCGATCAGATGCTCGTGCAGCCCAAGGACAAAGCCTTCCTCATTCACTTCGATCGTGAAGTGGAACTGCTGCAAGACTTGACTTCATCGCATGAAAAGCTGCAATCGGCGCTCGAATTGCTCAAGACGTCATCGGATCGCGAGCGCTCGAACGACCCCAACGATTCCTCTAATTCTCCCTCTGGCTCAGACTCGCACCACGGCGGTGGCACCCAGCTTTATGACGCGGTTTTTCTGGCGTCGAACGAATTGATGAAAAAGCAGCAGGGCCGGAAGGCTCTCATTATTCTCACGGACGGCGTCGACCGCGGCAGCAAGACTTATTTGGACAGCGCGATCGAGTCCGCCCAGCGCGCCGACACGGTTATCTACTCCGTCTATTTCGCGGATTCTCGCCACGACGAAGGCCGGGGCCAACGACAGGGCGGCGGAATGGGCCGGGGCGGCGGTGGTTGGCCCGGCGGTGGTGGCGGCTGGCCCGGTGGCGGCGGTGGATATCCGGGCGGCGGCGGCGGTCGCGGCGGAGGCCAGCGTCGTCCCGAAGAGCCGCGCACCGACGGCAAGAAAATTCTCGAGCGGATTTCGAAAGAAACGGGTGGACGTTTCTTTGAAGTTACCAAGAAGGAAACCGTCGGCGATATCTACACTAGCATTGTCGAGGAACTGCGAACCCAGTACAGCATGGGCTACACCCCCGATAAAGACAGCACAGCCAGCGGCTATCACCACATTCAATTGACGGTAAAGAAGAAAGACCTGACGGTGCAGACGAGAGACGGATATTACGCGGATCGGTAGATTGCAAAATTTATTTCGCCGCAAGTTCATCGCGCAGCGCCTGACCCAGCGCGGCCTGCCGCTCCGTGCTCAACTTGGTCCCGCCTGAGGTCAGATACAGGACGTCAATCGCCATCTGCCCCTCGGTCTCAATCAGCGCAATTTCGATGTTGCACTCATGCTTCGAGACCAGCGAGCACATCCGGTAAAGCAGTCCCGGACGGTCCTGGGTCAGGACCTGCACCATCGTGCTCTGCGCCGAGCAGCTATCGTCGAATTCAATCTGCGTCGCGACCTTGACCTTCGTGCTGTCCGCCTTCTCCGATTTCAAGCGGTCGCGCAGCATGCGCGCCACGTCGGCTTCTCCTTTGATCACGGCCGCGATACTCTTTTTCAGACGCTCCCATTCCTGCAGGTTCATCTCCAGCGTTCGAAAGCGATCGGTGAAATAGAAAGTGTCCACCACAATGCCCGCGGCATTCGAGAACGCATTCGCTTTCACGATATTCATTCCCCACGCGGCCAGCGTTCCGGAAACCGAAGCGAACAGGAAGGGCCGGTCGGTGGTAACCAAGGTCAGCTCATACCAATGACGAACTTGCTTCAAACCTAATTGGACGTTGTCCTGCCCCAGCCGGGCGGCCATTTCGGAATGCGCCAGAACATCGGTTGCGCCATGGATACGCAGATACCGTTGCGGCAATCCTTCCAGGAAAACGTTGATCTTTTTCCCCGCCACCGGCGCCAGCGACCGCACATGCGCCAGGTTTGAAGGTTCAACGCTGGAGCCGTCGTCGCCCGTGTGCACGCGCTCATCGGCGCTCCGGCTCAAATAATTCGCGCACGCAATATACAGTTGCCATAAGTTATCCGCTTTCCACGGCGTCATGGCCTCCGGGTTCACGGCTTTGATGTCGGCATAAGTCATCAGGCAGAGCATCTTCAGCCGCTCGGGCACGCCCACTTTTTCGGCGAACGCCTTCACATTTGCTGGATCGAATACATCCCGCCTCATCGCCGCCGACATCTCCAGATGGCTCGCCACCAGATAGCGCACCGTCTCGCGATCCACCGGATCAAGATCCAGCCGCTCCGTGCAGCTATCGGTAAGTTGTAGGCTGCCCTCCACGTGACTCTCGCTGGGCACGGCTTTGCCGGAATCGTGCAACAGCAACGCCAGGTAAAGCAGTTCCGGCTGCTCGAGTTCACTCTGCAACTCCGCAAAGCGCTGGTCCCATTCCGATTTCGACTCTTTCAAACGATGCAGATGTTCGATCGCCAGGAACGAATGCTCATCCACCGCGTAGCGGTGGTAAAAATCCCGTACCACGAGCGCCTCGATCCCCTTCAGTTCCGGCAGCAGAAGCGCCAGAAGGCGAAGCGCGTTCATCGAGCGCAGAGCGTCGGCCGCGTGCGGCTGCACCAGCGTTTCCTGCAGGTAGAGCCACAACTCGGCGCCCCGCGGAGGCGTTGCCGCGAGCGCCGGCAGCGCCTGCTCGACTTTATATTCGGTGGTCGTGCTCAGCTTCAGGCCATGTTCCGCCATGAAATGAAAAAGCCGCAACAGCATTTCCGGATCGCGCAGCCCGCCCGGTTGCTGCAGAAATATCAGTCCGTCCACCACCGAAAAGTCGGCGCTTGCGACCTTCGACCGCCAGCCCTGGAATTGCCGGTACAACGACGACCAGGCGGCGGGAATTTCTTCCAGCAATTGCTTGCAGACGCGGTGCACGCTGCGCACGTGGCCAAAGTAGACACGCATCCAGTCGGCTGCGTTCGTGATTTCCACATCGCTGGCGCCGATCTTTCTCGCCGCCGCTTCGTCCTGCGCCTCCCAGGTGAGCGTGTTGTCGTGACGCCCGTACCGGAAGTGGAGAAAGCAACGCACGGACATTTGGAAATCCAGCGCGGCGTCGAACGCCCTGCGCGAAGAAACCGGCAGCAGCGTTTTTGCGTCCGGCCACACCTTCAACTTCTCCATCGCGGAAATCAGCGCCAGCCAGTTGGCCACGTTGTAGTCGCGCAAGCCGCCGGGCCCATCTTTCACGTTCGGTTCCAGGTGAAAGACGGTATTGCCAAATTTATGATGACGAGCGCGCGTAATCTCCCCCAGGTTTTGGATCAGGTCGTGACAGTCGCGTCCCACCAGACGAGGAACCGCTTTTTCGCGCAGCCGTGAGAAAAGCTCGCGGTCGCCCGCGAGATACCGGCAGTCGAGCAGCGAGATGGCGAACTCAACATTGTCGGGGTCCAGCCGTTCGCACTCCGCCAAGTTGCGCGTGGCTGGACTGAGCTTCAGCCGCAGGTCCCACAGCTCCTGCGAAAAGCGCCGGATGGGATCTTTGAATTCACTCTCGGAGCTGCTTCCGGCGTGCAGAAACAGCAGATCAATATCGGAGTAGGGGAAAAGCCAGCCGCGCCCGAATCCGCCGGTGGCCACCAGCGCGAAATTTTTCGGGCTGTTTGGATTTGCAGGGCCGGCGCCAGAGTCAGTAGAGGCAGAGTGAGAGCTTACGATGATTTCGTTCCAGAGCCGCAGAAGGATCGAATCGACCAGCGCCGTGCGCCGCGCGACGGCCGCGCGCCCGTCGCCCGTGACGGAAAATTCCTGCGCGATGGCAGCGGATTCCCTGACGTACAGATCCCATAACTCGCTGCGGAAGGTGGGCACGGTGGTCATTTCGATGACACTCTCCCCAGGAAGCCTTAAGGTCTCAGTTGTCAGGTCTCAGGAAAATCGGCCGCGGCTCTGTAGAATACTGTTGACATCGCATCGAGCGGAATTTCGATTTCCTGAAACCTGAGACCTGCTTCGCGGGGGATGTCGATCTCCGCCGTTTCGAAATTCGCGCGCCTTACAGCACGCTATCGCCACGTTCGTCGTTGCGAATCCGAATCGCTTCGTCAATGCGCGAAAGAAAAATCTTCCCGTCGCCGATCTTGCCCGTACGCGCCGCGGCAGCGATCGTCTGCACCACTTTCTCGACCATTTCATCGGCCAGAACGATCTCGAGTTTCACCTTCGGGATCAAGTCCACGGTGTACTCGCGCCCCCGATAAAACTCGGTGTGTCCTTTTTGCCGGCCATGTCCTCTGGCTTCAAAAACGGTCATGCCTTCGACGCCCACTTCGTGCAATGCGTCTTTTACGGCATCCAGCTTTGAGACTTGAATAATCGCTTCGACCTTTGTCATGGTTGTCCGTCCCGTTGATTCCATCGCCCCATTTTCGATTGCTCGTTATGCAGGCGACTCCCAAGAATATCCCTCTTCGCCGTGCTGCGAAAGATCCAGACCTTGCGTCTCCTGGTCCTCTGAAACGCGCAGGCCGATGGTGATGTCCACAAGCTTCAGGATGACCACGGTTCCCACGATCGCCAACCCCCAGGCAATCGCTACCCCGGCCAGTTGATTGAGGAGTTGGTGCGCATTGCCCTCGATCAATCCCGATGCCAGTGCACTTCCCTGAGCGTTCTTAAAGATGGGATTCACCGCGCCCGATGCGAAGACGCCCGTCAGCAGAGCTCCCAGAGTTCCACCCGCGCCGTGAACGCCGAAAGCATCGAGCGAGTCGTCGTATCGGAACATGGACTTGACCTTGGTCACCATGAGGAAACAGACAATACCCGCAGCCAATCCGATGGCGATGGCCGACATGGGCGAGACAAAACCGGCCGCTGGGGTGATCGCGACCAGCCCGGCCACGGCTCCCGAGATCGCGCCCAGTGCGCTGGGCTTCCCCCGCTTCCACCACTCCACGGCGCTCCAGCCCAGGGTTGCGGCGGCGGCGCCAAATTGCGTGGCGACGAATGCGCTCGTAGCCAAAGCCCCCGCCGACAGCGCACTGCCCGCGTTGAATCCAAACCATCCCACCCACAGCAAGCAGGCCCCAATGAAACTCAAAACCACGCTGTGCGGAGGCGTGGGCTGCTTGGGATACCCGATGCGAGGTCCTATATACAACGCACACACCAATGCCGATACGCCCGACGTAACGTGCACCACTGTGCCGCCGGCAAAATCCAGACAGGGAAACCGTCCGCCGAGCGAGGCATTCAGCAGTCCGCCCTTCCCCCAGACCATGTGCGCCATGGGGGCATACACCACCAGCGACCACAGCACCATGAAGGCTGCCATCGCGCTGAATTTCATGCGCTCCGCGAACGCGCCCGCGATCAGTGCCGGGGTGATGATGGCGAACATCAACTGGTACACCATGAATGTCTGGAGTGGAATGGTCGCGGCGTAATCGGGGTCGGGTTGCGCTCCCACGCCGCGCAGAAACACGCTGTGCAAGCCGCCAATGAAGCTGTTTCCCGGACCGAATGCCAGACTAAAGGAGACCAGGCCCCACAGCAGAGTGACGATGGCCATCAGCGCGAAGCTTTGCATCATGGTCGCTAGTACGTTCTTCTTCCGCACCAACCCGCCGTAAAACAAGGCCAGGCCGGGACCGGTCATCATCAGAACCAGGGCAGAACTCGTCAACATCCAGGCGTTGTCGCCGGAGGACCTTGCCTCGGCCACCGCCTGTTCCAATTTTGCGATCCGCGCCGATTGCGCCTCATTCGCGGCGCTAGTCCCGCTCGCGGCGGCATTCCCGCCCGAAGTCTGCGCCAGCGCGCCCATCGCGAATAGACACACCATCACCAGCGTAAGACAAACCGTGGCGGAATTCTTCATTGGTCCCTTCCGGCTCCTCGCCTTGAACCAGCGGCATCATAACAATAGCCGCTGACCGGCCCTTTGCGGAAATCGAAACTATTTATGCTCGTCATTGGAAATCCTTATGTGCGCATGTAACACGGTGGCCGCCTGCATACGGTGGAGGGACGCACGTCCCGCGAGCCTGCCCTGAGCAAAGCCGAAGGGGCCAGCCGGTCCGGGACGCGCGGCGCTCCACCGGAGGAAACCGCCGTCCAATTGACGCCGGAGGGCTTTCTGCGGTTGGATGGAAGCTGCGTGGCACCTGCGCCTCCCATTTTCGATCCCGAGTCCCGGCGGCTTAGCCGTCTCGACGCGGTCTGGGTCACGATCTGGTTGCTGTTCCTGGCCATACTGGCCGCGCTCCCTCCACAACTCGAATGGCACAAGCAGTTAATTCTCCTCGCCATCGGCATTGTGCAATTGCTGGAGACAAAGATAATCTCCCAGTTCCCCAAACGCGGGGTCTCCTACGTCATCCTGCTCAAGATTTTGCTGGCAACCCTGCTCATCGATCACACCGGCGAAATCGGAATCAACAGCAGTTACTGGCCTATCTACTTTGTTCCGGTCGTGACGGCAGCGCTGTATTGCGGTCCGTGGGCTACGCTGCTGTGGACTCTGTTTGCTTCGGCCGCCTATTGTTCCTATCTCTACCCGGCAATGCAAGAATACGAAGTGACTCCCGAGGCCTTGGGCTTCCTCGCGCTGCGCGTCATGTTTTTCTTTCTCGCCGCCATGGTCGTCAACCGCTTCTCGCAGCAGAGCCGGCATCAAACCCAGTTGTACCGTGAACTCGCCGAACGCCTTGCCGAAACCAATCGCCGCCTCGAGCACGCTCAGGCTGAAGCGCGGCGCTCCGAACGGCTGGCGGCTCTCGGCCAGCTCTCCGCCGGATTGGCCCATGAAATTCGCAACCCCCTCGGAGTCATCAAGGGCTCGGCCGAAATGTTGACCCAGAAATTGCAGGCCTCCGACGAACTAGCTCGTGAGTTAGCCGGCTATATTTCGACCGAGGTCAACCGGCTCAGCGCCCTCGTCACTGAGTTCCTGGACTTCGCTCGTCCGCTTCATGCCGAACCTCATCCCGCGGACCTGATCGCCCTTCTCGATCGCGTGCTGCAAATTGTCGCCGATCGCTTTGCGGGCAAACAAGAGACGGGCAAGCCCGTGCGCGTCGAGCGCCACTACGCCAGCGGACTGCCGCTCGTTCCGCTCGACGAAAGCCTGTGCGAGCAAGCCTTCCTCAATCTAGTGCAGAATGCTTACGAAGCCATGCAGGATGAAGGCCACGGCGGCACGTTGCGTGTCGAGGTTCAACCCGCTACACAGAACGATCGGGAAGGAGTGGAACTCCGCTTGGCCGACACCGGCCCCGGTGTTCCCGAAGAACTGCGCGAAGAAATTTTCAACCCGTTTGTGACTACGAAGAAAACCGGCGTGGGACTGGGCCTCTCCATCGTTTCAAAGATCGTAGACGGTCATCATGGGTCGATCCATGTCGAGAACGCACCCGGAGGCGGCGCTGTATTCACAATCTTCTTTCCGTTAGAAGAGACCGGCGAGCCGCGCGCAATGCCCGCGATAACCGCAGTATAGAAAATGAAGATTAGGATCAAGAAGCATAGCGAACGACGAACAGCGAACGACTAACGAGTAACGACCAGCGACGACGCATGCCGACCATCCTCATCATCGAAGACGAACCCAAGATGCGGCGTCTGCTAGAGATGAACCTCGGCGACGACGGCTTCAAAACGCTCTCTGCCGGAGACGCCGAAACTGGTTTGAAGCTGCTCGCCTCCGAACCCGTTCATCTCGTCCTTACCGATCTCAAACTGCCCGGCATCAGCGGGCTCGAATTTCTGCAAACCGCCAAGCAGCAAAATGCCGCGATGCCCATCGTGGTCATGACCGCGTTCGGCTCCGTCGAAACCGCGGTTGAGGCGATGAAAGCTGGCGCCAGCGACTACGTCCTCAAGCCGTTCTCGCTCGCCGAAATGCGGATGGTGGTGCACAAGGAGCTGGATAACTCGCGCCTGCGCGAGGAGAATCGCTCGCTTCGCGAAGCTCTCGGACAGAAGTACAGCCATCCCAACATCGTCGCCATCAGCCCCAAGATGCAGGAAGTGCTCGCGACTGTCGAACGCGTTGCGCCCACTAATTCCACCGTTCTGCTGGGCGGCGAAAGCGGAGTTGGCAAAGACCTCATCGCCCGCGCCATCCACGAAAAATCGCGCCGCGCTTCCGGTCCATTTATCAAGATCAACAGCACCGCCATCCCCGAAAATCTTTTGGAGAGCGAACTGTTCGGCTACGAAAAAGGGGCGTTCACCGGAGCCGCCGCCAGCAAGCCCGGCAAATTCGAGCTCGCCGACAAAGGCACGCTCTTCCTCGATGAAATCGGAGACGTGCCCGCCGCCACGCAGGTCAAACTTCTCCGCGTGCTTCAGGAGCGCGAGTTCGAGCGCCTGGGCGGCACTCGCACTATCAAGGTCGACGTTCGGCTTCTCGCTGCCACCAACCGCGACCTGCGCGCCGCGCTCGAAGACGGAACGTTTCGCGAAGACCTCTACTACCGCCTCAACGTGGTCCCAATCGATATCCCTCCGCTGCGCGAACACAAAGAAGATATCCCTGGATTAGCGAACCTATTCCTCGCGCGCTTCGCCAAAGATTCCGGGAGAGAAGAAAAAATCACCGGAATATCGCCCGCCGCCATGCAGCTTCTCGTCAGCCATTATTGGCCGGGCAATGTGCGGGAACTGCAGAACGTCATCGAACGCGCCTGCGCGCTCGCTTCGGGCAGTCAGTTGGAAGCCAGCGACATACAACTCGATTCCCCGCGCAATCGTAACAATGCTGCGTCCGATCGCTTCCTCCCCGACGGCATGACCCTCGACCAGTGGGAAGACGAAATGATTCGCGAAGCTCTGAAGCGTGCTGGCGGCAACAAGTCGCAAGCCGCGCGTCTGCTCGGGCTCTCGCGCAACGCGCTGCGGTATCGCTTGTCGAAGATTGGAATTGATGACAACGAAGCGGAGTGATTCGGGAATCCGGTCATCAGGCGATTGAAAACCGCGCCGCCCTCGCGACAGATGCTTGCCGGGCTTACTTGCTACGGCCAAACGGGAACTTACCTGAAAAGCAGGAGAGACCGATACTCCCCTTATAGGGGAGTTTCATGCGCTTGCCTGTCATCGTTATCGCTGCCACCATTGTCCTCACCAGCTTGGTCTCGGCCGCCCCAGCCCAGGCGGAAGAGGGGACGAAGAAAGAAACCGGGGGCCAACCTCAGCCAGGGGCGGAGAGCCTGCCTGACGCGCCAGTTCTTATGGCGGTGCGAAGCTCCCCGGCGCCGGCCGCGACCGCGCCGAAGATCAGCATTTGGCACCAGCGGTGGGACTACGACACGCACCACATCTCAAACCGCGAAGTGCTCGCCAGTAAAAGCTACTGGGCTTTCGTTGGCACAGACCTGTTCGCTTCTTCCTTCGACGCGGAGATGTCCAAGCATCAAGGCCGCTGTGTCGAGGGCGGTGAAGGTCTTTCTCCTCACCCTACGCGTTGGCAACTGTATCAGCACAACCTGCCCGAAAACGCGGCCGTGATTGTGGTCGGCTTTGTCGCGACCAAAATCAAGATGCCACACTGGCTGATGTTCACGGGCGACATCTATCCGGTACAGTCGCATCTCCGGGCCGGACTCAACTGGTACCAAAATTGTTGGTAGCGAGCGAGGTTTCCGCCTTCACTCCCTGGTTGGGGGAAGCTCTATCGCACCTGCATGGTGGGGCGGTAAAGCCTGGGTTTTTTCCGCAACCCGTGAAGCCGTGCCGTACCTGAGACCAGCTGTGAGATCAGTTCTACAAGCGATGATAGCTCCCTGGCTGAAAACCACCACCCTGGTGGAACCGGGCCACCGGAGCGCCGTTAATCGCCGACCGCCCCTGCTGTTATGTCTCTCTTATCTCGCTAAGAAATAATCCAGTTAAGGAAATTGCCGCTCGTCCCTCGACACTGGCACTCGGCCTGCATTATTTCAGGCAGAGATTTGTCCCCAACGAGGTGGAGGTATCTATGAAATTCAAATTCATGGCGGCAATTTTAGGATTGGGATTGATGATCGCGATTCCAGGCGTCGTCTTCGCTCAGACCGAGATCGACCTTCCGCCGGGTCAAGATGCGAAACCGCCGGCGGGCATCCAACCACCCATGCCGGGCCCCAACGACCAGGGCTCCATGGACCAGGATTCATCGATGGATCAGGGTCAGGATCAGGACCAAGGTTCGATGAATCAGGCCCCAGCGGCGGGTCCCAATAGACCAAGTCTTAATAACTCGGGCCCCGGCAACCCGACTTCCACCGCGCCGGCTCCGGCTGAAACCAGCGGCGTGGCGCGCATCAGTCTGATTCATGGCGATGTCTCCACACAGCGGGGCGATTCGAACCAATGGTCGGCGGCTGCGCTCAATGCCCCTGTTGTCGCGGGTGACCGCGTTTCTACCGGCGACAAAGCGCGCACCGAACTTCAGCTCGATTATGCCAACATGCTGCGGCTTGCTGAGCATACGCAGGCCACCATCACGCAGCTCACGCACTCGCAAATCCAGATTCAACTTGGACACGGCATGGCGAACTACTCCGTCTACAAGAACAGCGACGCGGACGCCGAAATCGATACGCCCAACGTAGCTGTTCGCACAGGGCGGCGCGAATCCAGCTTTCGAATTCTGGTTACTGCCGACGATCATACTGAAGTGCTCGTCCGCAAGGGCGAAGTAGAAGTTACGACTCCGCAAGGCGGCACGCGCGTGGGACAGAACCAATTCATTACCATTCAGGGCACCGGCGCGGACGAGCAATACAAGATCGGCGAAGCTCCTGCACGGGATGACTTTGACCAGTGGAACACCGATCGCGACAACATGATCCGCAATTCATTGTCGCGGCGGCGCACCAACGATTACTACGTCGGAACGGAAGATCTCGACGCGCATGGCACCTGGTCGGAGGTTCCGGATTACGGTCCAGTGTGGCGGCCGGCCGCAGCCGGCTGGCTGGGCTCCGTATCGCGACGGCCGATGGGTGTATGAGCCTTATTGGGGATGGACCTGGGTTTCGTACGATTCCTGGGGCTGGGCCCCGTATCACTATGGGCGCTGGATGTATGTTGACGGAGGGTGGGGTTGGTGGCCTGGGCCGGCTTACGGGTATCCGTTCTACCGTCCGATTTGGGCGCCTGCCTATGTTTCGTTCTTCGGCTGGGGCGGTGGGTTCGGATTCGGATTTGGATTCGGCTGGGGCTCGATCGGTTGGCTACCGCTTGGACCAGGCGACTTTTTCCATCCCTGGTGGGGCGGGTGGGGCGGACGCTTCGGCGCTGTCGGATTCGGTGCTTACAACCGGGGCGGCTTTGCTCCGCTGCGGGCTGGCTCGCGATTTTCGAACGTGAACCTAGCGATGCATGACAAGAACTTCCGCGGCGGGACGACCGTCTCGGCCAACGAGTTCGGCAGAGGCCACATGAGCGCTCGGCCGATGAGTCACGCGCAGTTCCAGAATGCGCGTTTCTCGACCGGGAAACTGCCCGTAACTCCGAGCCGCGAGAGCTTCTCGGCCAGCGGACGCCCGGCGGCTGCATCAACAACTCGGAACGTGTCGCAGAATCAGCACTTCTTCTCGGCCCGAGGCGCTACTGCGACGGCGTCGCGCTCGGTTGAGCGAGGGCAGTCGCAGGTCTCGAACGTCAACCGGCAGGATGGCAGGTCGACTGGAAACGGCCGCGAAGTTTCGCGAACCGGAAACACCGGTTCGAACAACACTTCAAGTAACGGGTCTCAGCGCTTCGGCCAAAGTCCGGAAACGCGCGGCAATTCGAACCCGGGAACGGCGTCCAGACCCGGCAACTCGGGCAGCTCAACGTCCGCTCGCGAGAGTGGTAACAGCAACGGCGGCTGGCACAAATTTTCGCCGATGCCGCCGCGCTCATCTTCCGAGTCAGCCAGGCCGGGTGAGCCGGCCGGACGCGCATCGGTGGGTTCAGGGGGCCGTGGATACAGCGGATCCTCTCGTCCGCCACTCAACATGAGGCAGCCCATCGTTACGCGGCGCTCTTACGGTGGCGGCGCTTATGGCGGCGGACGCTCTGCTCCGGGTTACAGCGGCGGCGGACGCCCTGCTCCGGGTTACGGCGGCGGCGGACGCCCTGCTCCCGGCTACGGCGGTGGCCATTCGGCGCCTGGCAGCCACGGCGGCGGGTCGTCGCACGGTGGCGGCGGTGGATCGTCGCACGGCGGTGGGTCGTCGCACGGCGGAGGCGGTGGCGGACATGGACATGGGCGGTAACACTGCGCTGGATTCTTTCCCGGCGTAGTGACGCAGCATAGCAACACTCTACCCCAGCAGTGAGACGCGCAACCACGCGTCCCACTGCTTTTTTTGTTTCCAAAGGTTGCGTGGCGACGGGCGTCCGGACGACACCAAGTGGCGGAAGCGTGTGTGAGTCGAATCCGCCACCAACAGGGCACACCCTTACTGCTTATAGCGCTTCTTGTAGAACTCGATCTGCTGCTGGATCTGTTCGGGCGTCAGGCCCTGCGTCCATTTGTGGTAGTCGCTCTTCATCACGTCGGCGGTTACGCCCGGCATGAGTCTTTCCGCTTCGGGGATGAACTCCGTGTAGAAGGTCTTCGACACTTCATAGAAGCCGTGCCACTGCGTGTAGTCCGGACCCATCATGGCCGTACCCATGCGGGCACGCCGGCCCTGGTGGTGCCACAGCTCGTAGTAGGTCCATTCGATTTTTTCGTCGAAGGGAGTTTTGGTGAGTTTGCCGCTGGCGTAGAGCTTCTCCATGATGGCCTTGGCTGGCTTGGCGAACTTCTCGTTGTAGAGGTCGATGGTCCCCTCGTACTGCTTGTAGAAGTTCTCGACCCATCCCGTGGCGTGACAACTGGAGCATACATCCTGCATGGCGGCGCGCCGCTTCTCCCAGTTCTCCAGTTTGAAACTCACCACTGGGCGCAGGGTGTAGCTGATGCGGTCGCCAACGTCATGGGTGGTCTTCTGATCGCGGGTGGCGCTCATGTGGCAGGTGGCGCAAGTGGGAGCGGCGGAGTAGTCCTTGCCCACGATCCAGGACTTCGAATCCAGGTTCATCTTGGCAATATTCGCGCGGAACTGGATGCCGTGCTTGGACTCGGCGTAGATCTCGGCCTGGGGATGGTCCGGGCCCAGATGGCACTTGCCGCAGTTCTCGGGCTGGCGGGCCAGGGCGGAGCTGAAAGAATGCCGGCCGTGACAAGCGGCGCAACTTCCCTTGCTGCCGTCGGGATTGATGCGTCCGATGCCGCTGTTGGGCCAGGTGGAGAAGTCGAATTTGCCGTCGCCTACATATTTCACTTCACCGCCGTGGCACTGGCGGCAGCCATTCATAGCCGCCGGCCCACCTTCCACGACCTCACCCAGCACGTTGTCCAGAGAGCCGATGAAGTGGGCGGCGTCAGCGTGCCGGCTCTTTTCGAACTGGTCCACTTCGGACTTGTGGCAACGGGCACAGTAGTTAGGAGTCACGATCACCGCGATCTTCAGGCCGTAATGGTCGAAGGTGGCGGGGTCATCCGGGTTGGCCTTGTGGCAGGAATAACAATCCACGCTCGCCTTGGCATGAGCGCTTTCGCGCCACTGCTCGACGGCGCCGGGAGTGCTGCTGCTGTGGCACTCTATGCACTGCTGGCCCTCCTTGGAGATCTTGGGAGTTGACTGGGAAAAGCCGCTGACACAGAAGAGTACTGCCCATACGCAGAAGAAGTAGGAGCGCATCTCGACCCCCTTGGGAGTTGCTGGCGATCCGCACCGAACTGCTGCGGCGCTGACCGAGATAGTATGTCGAAAACGGCTGAGCCTGTCTGTGACATGCAGCCGAGATTTCCTAATTTTTTACTGCGAAAACGGCAGAAGTTCTACACTCGTTTTGTCCTCCTGCACGTTGCTTGAACCATGTTCCATCGCCCACAACGGTCGTGAGAAAAGTGGGGGGTGCATATTCCATCCTGTCATGTTCTCCCCACATCGATTGCCCTTCGCACCGCGGGACGCTAAACTTATTGACTCGGGGTATTCACTATGCTCGTAGTCATGCAAGCGCAGGCCACCGAAGACCAGGTCCGCGCCGTTTGCCAAAAAATTGAATCTCTCGGATACCGCGCCCACTCCATGCCCGGCGCGCAACGCACCGCCATCGGCATCACTGGCAACCAGGGCGAAGTCGAATCCGGGACGCTCGAAGAAATGCCCGGCGTGCAGGAAGTCATCCGCGTCACCAAGCCCTACAAGCTGGTCAGCCGAGACACCAAGCCCGACAACACCGTAATCAACTTTCCCGGTTCACGCGCTACCATCGGAGGCCCCGAGCTGGCCATCATCGCCGGCCCCTGCGGCGTCGAGAGTCGCGACCAGGCCTTCAAAATCGCCGAGCGCGTAGCCCGCGCCGGAGCCCAGTTCTTCCGCGGCGGCGCTTACAAGCCGCGCACCTCTCCGTATTCTTTTCAGGGACTGGCCGAAGAAGGCCTAAAGATCATGGCCGAAATCCGCGACCAATTCGGCCTGCTGATCGTCACCGAAGCAGTGGATTACGAATCGCTCGACCTGGTCGACCAGTACGCCGATGTCATCCAGATCGGCGCCCGCAACATGCAGAACTTCTCTCTGCTCAAGCGCGCCGGACGCGCCCGCAAGCCCGTCCTGCTGAAGCGCGGCATCTCGGCGACGCTGGAAGAATTTCTCATGGCCGCCGAGTACATCATGAGCGAGGGCAATTACAACATCGTCCTGTGCGAGCGCGGAGTGCGCACCTTCGCCGATCACACCCGCAACACGCTGGATCTCAGCATCGTTCCCGCCGTCCAGCGCCTCAGCCATCTGCCCATCATCGTCGATCCCAGCCACGGCACCGGCAAGCGCAACAAAGTGACGCCACTCTCCCGCGCCGCCGTCGCCGTAGGAGCCGACGGCCTGATGGTGGAAGTCCACCACGATCCCGACCGCGCGTTGTCCGATGGCATGCAGTCGCTATTCCCCGATCAGTTCGACGCGCTCATGGTGCAGGTCCGGCAGATCGCGGCGGTGCTGGGCGGGACGATTGCCGAAATTCCGGAGCCCTCCGTTCTAGCGAGTGTGGCAAGGAACTCGGCCACTGGATCGGAGGGACTGTGAAACGTGACGCTGCAGTGCTGACTTTGCTCCTCTTTGGGATGGCATTTGCACAGAACACTTATCAACCTCCGCCCGGAGCACTGCCGATGTGTCGTGGACTGTCTACCGATCCTCAGGGATGCATCACGCCTCCGCATGCGACATATTCCCCCAACCCCACCTACGACGACGACTCTCGTAAGGCAGGCATTGAGGGCACCGTCAGGCTCAGAATCGTTGTGACGGCGGAAGGACAGGTCAGAGACCTTAGGGTTGCAAAAAGCCTCTCCGAAGCGCTCGACAAGAGGGCTATTGAAGCGGTTTCCCGGTGGAAATTCGACCCCGCGACCAAAGACGGCAAGCCGGTCGCGATCCAGATCGATGTCGAATGCACCTTCAAACTCTGATCAGGACTCAGTATCTCTGATAGTCTCTTACCTTTAGCGAGGCTAACTCGTCCTTGAGAAAATTCCTGCTACTCGCCGTCCTCGTTCCGCTCGTCGTAGCTGCCGGATGGTATTACTTCCATGAGCGCACCCTCCCCGCCTACGGCCCGCTCTACCGCGAGTATGCCTACATTTCCAATGGCAAGAGCAACACGGTTACTGTTATTGATCTGCGTAGCTTCCGTCCGGTTAGAACGCTGCAGGTCGGCACTGATCCTACTGGCGTCGCGGCCAATCCTAAGCGAAATGAAGTTTATGTTGTCAACACTAGCTCCTCGAACGTCAGCGTGATTGATGCGGAGCAGAATAAAGTTGTCGCTACCATCGGCGTCTACGGACGTCCGTTCTTTATCAATGTCTCTCCCGACGGCCGCCGCGGCTACGTCGCCAATTCCGGTTCCAACAATGTTTCCGTGCTTGATCTCGATCGTCGCAGGGTTGCGGCCACGCTCCATGTTGGCGGAAGTCCCGGCCTGGCCCGCGTTTCGCCTGACGGATCCACCGTGGTCGTCACCAATCGCGCCGACAACTCTGTTTCGATCATCGACGCCTCGCGGCTGGTTGTGCGCTCGGCCATTAACATTTGCATTCATCCTGAGGACATCGCCATCCTGCCTGATTCCAGCAAGGCGTTCGTTTCCTGTTCTGGATCGGGGCAGGTGGCTGGCATCGATCTCAAGAACGACAAACTGCTCGCGCTCCTCGATGTAGGAAAATCTCCAGTGAGTCTGGCGCTGAAGCCGGACGGTGGAGAGCTGGTTGCTTTCAACTTCGAAGCGGGCAGCATCTCCATCATCGAGACCACGCCTAACGAAGTTTCGGGCAGCTATCTCATCGGCGCCCAGCCTACGCGCGGCGTGGTTTCGCTCGATAACTCGCGCTTGTACATCTCTAACTTCGGATCGAATAACATCGCGGTTTACGACATCGACTTAGGCAAGGTCGTCGCCTATCTCCCGGTAGGAACCCATCCCGACGCGCTGGCGCTCTCGCAGAATCAGAACTATCTGCTGGTACTGGACTCCGGTTCCGGAGACCTTGTCGTAATTCAGAAACGCCAACCAAAGAAGAAATTCGAGCCCTCGGAATACTCCTTGCTGACCATCATCCCGGTCGGCATGCAACCGAACCAGATCGTGGTGAAGTCGTTCCTGGCGACGAAGCTCACGGACGGGCGCTAGGCCGCGATTGTGTGGCTTACTCGACTTTGGAAACCAGCCAGTCACCCACGTGGTCTCCCTTTCCTGTTTAGGAGTTACCCTTCGGCGCCTTCAGCCCCAACTCCTTCATCACCATCTGCAAGTCCTTCCATGCCTCGCCCTTCTGCCGCGGGTCGCGCAGCAAGAACGCCGGATGATAGGTGACGGCCAGCTTGCATCCATCCCAGTTGGGATCGTTGCTATGCGCGCCTGCCGGCTTGAAGTCGTAAAAGCGGCCGCGCAGTTGCATCATCGAAGCACTCATCGCCAACAGCGTCTTCGCCGCCACCGCTCCCAGCGCGACCACCACCTTGGGCTTGATCACTGCGATCTGCCGCATCAGAAACGGCGAGCAGGTCGCGCACTCCTCGCGCTCCGGCGTGCGATTGCCCGGAGGACGGCACTTCACGATGTTCGCGATATAGACCTGCTCGCGCTCGATCCCCATCGCCTTGATCATGTTGTTGAGCAGTTGCCCGGCGCGCCCGACAAAGGGCTCGCCCTGCGCGTCTTCATCGGCGCCCGGCCCCTCGCCCACGAACATCAAATCGGCCTTCGGATTCCCGACGCCAAACACAATCTGCTTTCGTCCCTGCTTATGGAGCACACAGCGCGTGCAGTCGCCCAGGTCTTCGCGGATGATCTTCAGCGCCTTTACCGGATCGCTCACGCTTTGCTCGGGCTTGGGCGCGATCGCGTCAAAAATATTTTCTTCAATCGCAACCGGCATTGCGAGCGCTGCGGCCTTCCGCGGACTCATTTCTTCTCCCGATTCTGGCTGATTTGTCGAAACCGCATTCGCCGAAATGGTGATTTCTTCTTCGTCCACGGCAATTGGCGCGGCAACTTCCCCCGCGCGCTCCGGCAGGGGCTGCCGGTAGAAGTCGTAGATCCCCATCTCGTTGTAGTAGCGGATGCGCGCCGCCAGGGCGCGTCGAAGTTCAGGGTCAAGGGTACGGGGCATTGTCGATAAGGATAACAACTTTTCACCACAGAGACACAGAGTCACAGAGAAAAGCAAAGGCTTTCGCTTCTGATTTTCTCTGTGACTCCGTGTCTCGGCGGGTGAATTAAGGTTCTCGGAACGCCAAGCCGCTGCGTTTTCGCAGCTTCACGACCTGGTCGAGCACCCGTTGCGCAACTACCCACTTCGAGGTCTCGGGGACCTCGACCACTTCGCTCTGCGAGATGATCGTGACCGCGTTACGGTCGGAATCAAAACCAATTCCTTCGCGCGAAACGTCATTCACCACGATCGCATCCAGAGATTTCGCCGCCAGCTTCTGGCGCGCGTTTTCCAGCACGTTCTCCGTCTCAGCGGCAAATCCCACGACAACCTGGAAAGTCTTCCGGCGCGCCACTTCCGCCAGAATATCCGCTGTCGGTTCCAGCTCCAGCGTCATCTCGCCCTTGCGCTTGATCTTCTGCTCCGCCACCGCTTTCGGACGGAAGTCCGCCACGGCCGCCGTCATGATCACCACCGTACTCTGGGGCAGTAATTTCAAGACCGCCGCCTGCATCTCTTCCGCCGTTTGCACCCGGGTCACTTCCGTCGCGTCCGGAGCGGCAATCGCAGTCGGCCCGCTGACCAGCAGCACGCGCGCTCCGCGGCGCAGCGCCGCTTCCGCAATGGCGTATCCCATGCGCCCGCTCGACCGGTTCGTCAAATACCGTGTCGGATCGATCTTCTCGCGCGTCGGACCCGCCGTCACCAGAACCGTTTCGCCCGCCAGATCCTGCGAGGCGCCCAGCGCTTCCATCACCGCCGCCACAATCGTTTCGTTCTCGACCAGCCGCCCCGCGCCGGTCATTCCGCAAGCCAAATAGCCCTTGCCGGGCTCGACAATGCGAACGCCGCGCTTGCGCAGGATTTCTAGATTCGCCTGCGTGGCCGCGTGGTTCCACATGTTGACGTTCATTGCCGGAGCCACTACGACCGGAGCGGTGGTGGCGAGATAAAGAGCGCTCAGAAAGTCGTTCGCGATCCCGTGCGCGAAGCGCGCCAGCACATTGGCCGTGGCCGGAGCCACCAGCAGCGCATCAATCGCCTGCGCGATGGCAATGTGCTCGATCGCCGACTCGACATTCGCCTGCGATTCGTCCGAGCCGAACATGCCGGTAATAACTTTTTCTCCGGAGAGCGCGGCGAACGTCAGCGGACGAACGAACTCCTGCGCTGCGGCCGTCATCACGACTTGCACGCGAATGCCGCAGTCCTGCAAAAGGCGCACGATTTCCGCCGCCTTATAAGCTGCAATCCCACCGGACACGCCCAGCGCAATTTTCATAGGAGGAAGGCGGCTCCAGCTGCGGGATCAAGCCCCGCCTACGGAGTTGATGCTGCCACCTGGCGCGAGATTCAAACCGCGTTGGCGGCGTTCGGCCTCAAGGGCTAAAGCCCGCATTCTTAAGGCCCGGAGAGGCACGGCCGAAGCCGTGCCCTCCCCCAAAAGCTCACCGAGACCAGTTCTAGAATGGCCGGCGGTTCATCTCTACGCCTCTTCCGGAAACACCTTGCTCAGAATCTCGCTGGCGGCCTCTACCGGCAACTTCGGAAGCTCCGGAATTAGCCATTTCACTTTGCCAGCCTTGATTTCGTCTTGCGCGATGCGGCAGGGTTTGCGCGATCCGGTATCGATCACCGGCGGTGCGCCGCCTTGCAGTTGCCGTGCCCGCCGCGCCGCTACCAGAATGTAGCGGTAGTTGCTGTCGAACCCCTCTATCAGCTTCATACTTTCTCCCTCAAAAAACTTCATGCACGCTTAACCGCATGCGGATTAAACGAAGCCAGAATCGGCTGCACCCGCTCGCGCGCCTGTTCCAGCCGGCAAGCTTGCGCGGTCTCCACTCGCTGCGCTTCTTCCCCGGAAGGTCGCGCCCCGCTTCGCAGCAGCCGCTCCGCCAACACTATGTCCTTTAGTTCGTCCGCGGATTGCTCAAGCAGGTTGTTAACTAGAATGTAGTCGTATTTCGAGTAATTCTCAATCTCTCGTCGGGCCGTGTCCAACCGGCGGCGAATTACCTCCTCCGAATCCAGCCCTCGGCTCCGCAGCCGCCATTCCAGCTTCTCCCGGTCCGGCGGAAGAATAAAGATGCTCACCGCGTTCGGAATCTTCTGCTTGATCTGTTCCGCCCCCTGCACATCGATATCCAGCAGCAGGTCGTTGCCGCGCGCCTCAGCCTCGCGCAGAAACCGCCGCGCCGTACCGTAGTAGTTTCCGAAAACTTCCGCGTGCTCCAGAAACTCCCTGGCCGCAATCATGGCCTTAAATTCTTCCCGGGAGACGAAGAAATATTCCTTGCCGTTCTGTTCGCTGCCGCGCGGCGGGCGCGTGGTGTACGAGATCGAGAAGTCCAGGCTACGAACCATCTTGAACAGTTCGTTCACCAGCGTGGATTTACCCGAACCCGATGGCGCGGAAACAATGTATACGATGCTCATTCCAGATTCTGCACCTGCTCCCGCGATTTCTCGATCTCCGACTTCATCAGCAGACCCATCTCGGTAATCTTCAAGGCCTCGCCCGCCAGGCCCGAAGTTTTCGAAAGCAGCGTGTTGGCCTCGCGGTTCATTTCCTGCAGCAAAAAGTCCATCTTCTTGCCCACCTCGCCACCCTGGTCGAGCAAACCGAGAAAATGCTTCACGTGCGCATTCAGCCGAACCAGTTCTTCCTGGATGTCGCTGCGATCGACCAGCACCGCGACTTCCTGCAGGATCCGTTCTTTGTCCACCTGTGCGCTGAGGATCTCGAGCATGCGCGCCTGCAGCCGTTCCGAGTAGCTGCGCAGAATCGTGCCGCGATGGGCTTCCACCCCCGCCGCCGCTTTTTCCAGATTCGCCATGCGCGCGCGCAACTCCGCGCCGATGCTTCGGCCTTCTTCTTCGCGCATCTCGTTCAGCCGGGAAAGCGCTTCCTCCATTCGCGCCATTACCGCCGTCTCCAGTTCGTCTCCCGATTTCTCGGCTCCCGAATCCATCGCGCCCGGCATCCTGAGAACCACGTTCAGATCGGGCTCGCCCTCGACTCCAAACTCATCGGCCGCCGCCCGAAATGCTTCCACGTAGCCGGCGATCAGTTGCCGGTTGAGCGCGACCCCGTTCGGGCCCGAGCGATCCAGGTTCAGGATCACTTCGATGTGGCCGCGAGCCAGTTTTTCCTTCAGCACACGGCGCAGCTTCATCTCCAGCGCGTCGGTATCGGAGGGCAACCGGAAGTGAAGATCGAGAAAACGATGATTCACCGATTTCAGTGACAGCGCAAACGCCAGCTGGGCAGTGACCTGCCCTTTGACCTGCGCGAATCCCGTCATGGAGCGAAGTGGCATAAGGTTCCAGGTTTCGAGGTTGCAAAGTTTCAAAGTTTCAACGTTTCAAGGTGGAGAACTCCGCGGTCGATCTGAACCGCCGCAATCGCGGACGCTTTACCTTGAAACCTTGCAACTTTGAAACTTCTTACGTGGGTACTGCCTTCGGCGCTTCCGCTTCCGCAAACTGCAACTCGTAAAGCCGCCGGTATGTGCCCAACCTTTGCATCAGCTCTTCATGCGCGCCAATGTCGCTGATCGTGCCGTTATCGAGCACGACGATGCGGTCCGCGCGGCGCACGGTCGAGAGCCGATGCGCAATTACAAACACAGTACGCCCACTCATCAAATTTTGCAGCGCCGCTTGCACCAGTGACTCGGACTCGCTGTCCAGCGCCAACGTCGCCTCATCGAGAATCAGAATCGGCGCGTTCTTCAGGATCGCCCGCGCAATCGCGATGCGCTGTCGCTCGCCGCCGGAAAACCGCACCCCGCGCTCCCCGATCATGGTGCCATACCCATCCGCAAGCCCGGAAATGAATTCGTGCGCTCGCGCCGCTCGCGCCGCGTCTTCCACTTTTTTCTGCGAGACATGCGGCTGGCCATAGGCGATGTTGTTCCTCACCGTATCGTTAAATAACACCGTCTCCTGCGTGACAATCCCGATCTGCGATCGCAGCGACTCCAGCGTCACATCGCGCACATCGTTGTCGTCAATCAGAATGCGCCCGCTGCTGACGTCAAAAAAACGCGGGATCAGGTGCACCAGCGTACTCTTGCCCGCGCCGCTCGATCCCACCACCGCCAGCACCTCGCCCGCCCTCACTTCCAGATTGATATCGTGCAGCACGACCGGCGAACCTCCGGCATTTTCGTAGGAGAAAGACACGTCCGCAAAACGGATGGCCCGCGCAAACTTCCCCATCCGCTTCGCTCCCGGCTTCTCCCGCACTTCGTCTTCCATATCCATGAAACGGAAAATTTCCGACGAGGCGCCCACCGCCTGCTGGAAGTTGTTATTAAACATCGCGAACTTGCGCACCGGATCGTACAGCTTGAAGACGGCGAAAATAAACGCGACGAAGATCCCTGGCTTGAACACCCCCTTGTTGATCTGATCGCGTCCGAGCAGCAGCAGCAGCGCGATGGCAATCGAGCCGAGAATATCCATCAGCGGAGAACTGATCGCGAACGCCGCCACCTGGCGAAGATTGGCTCGGAACAAGCGGCGCGCGGCAACGCGGAAGCGATCTACTTCCCAGTTTTCCATGCCAAACGCCTTGACGATCCGGTTCCCGGTAATGGTTTCGTGCAGAATGTTCTGGATCTCGGCCAGCTTGTCCTGCCCACCGCGTGTCGTGCGGCGCACTCGCCGGCCGACTTTTCTCGACGAGTACAAAATCGCCGGGACAAACAGCAGCAGTACCCACGCCAGCTTGCCTCCCAGCAGGACCACCACCACGGCGGTAAACAGGAAAGTGAAAAACTGTTGCAGGAATTCCGCCAGCACGCCCGACATTGCCGATTGCACCTTCTCGATATCGTTGACGATCGTCGAGAGCAGCGTGCCCGTGGTGTGCTTCGTGAAAAACGCCGCCGAACTTCGCATGATGGCGTTGTACAAATCGTCCCGCAGGTCGGTGATCATGCCAAAACCCGCGTAGTTCACCAGGTACGTTCCGGTGTAATCGAAGATCCCCTTCAATACCGTGGCTGCCACCAGCGCGAAGGCAACCATCGTCCATGGATTGTGAAAGTGGGACGGAACCAACTGTTGAAGGTTCAGAAAACGTCCGCTGCCCGGCAGCCTGAACAACCGGATAGTCTTCTCCTGGGAGGCGGGGTTCAATACGCTATCAAAAACCGGACCGATTAGCAGGAGCCGGCCGGCATCCAAGAGACCCACCGCCGCCATCAGTACAACTGACGCGGAAAACTGCCACCAGTAAGGCACAACGTAGTGCAAAAGGCGGGTTAGTGGACGGGGCTTGGCCGATCTTTCCGCACTCTTCGCGCCCGCCACTGTTGAGGTTGCCATGCGTGTAAGGCTCAATTCTACATGTGATTTTCCGTAGAGTTGCGGCTTGCCGCGTCTCCTGACGCGGAGTGGGACGGGGCAAGCCAGGTTTCTACGGACGGAAGGATGTCCAGCCGGGCAACTACTTCGGGCTGTCCCGATGCACGACCTTCACTTTGTATCCCGCTTGCCGCAGCCGCTTGCTCACATCTTCGGCGATCATTACCGAGCGGTGTTGTCCGCCCGTGCACCCGAAGCTGATGGTCAGGTAGCTCTTGCCCTCGCGAATGTAGTGCGGCAGCAGGTAGACCAGCAGTTCCGAAATGCGGTTAATGAACTCCTGTGTCTGCGGAAACGACCGGATGTATTTGGCGACCCGGGGATCGCGCCCCGTCAGCCCGCGAAACTCCGGCACGAAATGAGGATTGGGCAGAAAGCGCACATCGAACACCAAGTCGGCATCGTCCGGCACACCGTGCTTGTATCCGAAACTCACGCACGAAACCAGAATCGTCTGCTGGCTCCCCGACTGCTGTTTGAACCGGCCGGTCAAGTGCGCCCGCAGCTCATGAACGTTGAATTTGGTGGTGTCGATGACCAGGTCGGCGATCTTGCGGATCGCCCGCAGATGCCGCCGCTCGGCCCCGAGCGATGCCCGCACCGTCGTGCCCGTCCCCAGCGGATGCGGCCGCCGCGTCTCGCTGTAGCGCCGCAGCAATGCGGCATCGCTGGCTTCGAGATAAATCACCCGCGTCGGTATCGTCCGCTTCACCGACTTCAGAATCGCCGGCAGCTTCTCCAGTTGCGAACCCTCGCGCACATCCACGACCAGCGCCGTGCGCGGAATCTCTCCCGACTGCAACGCCAGTTCGGCAAAGCGCGGAATCAGTTCCACCGGCAGATTGTCCACGCAGTAGTAGCCGAGATCTTCGAACGCCTTCAGCGCCGAAGCCTTCCCCGACCCGCTCATGCCGGTAATGACAACCAGTTCCGCGGCGGCGCGCGGCTCTCCCTTACGCCCGCGACCCAGCTTTCCCGCCGCGTGCGTGACCTTCTTGAGTTTGCTGCGCAGTGGCACTCTGGGAATCTTAGCATTTCAGAGGGAGTGGAGCCCGCGGAAGGCAGATGAACCAACTAGATACGGCCTGAAGGGTAGGCGTGAAGCCGCTCAACCGCTGTCCTCGCCGACCTTGAGCAACGCCAGGAAAGCTTCCTGGGGAATATCTACTCGCCCGATGCGCTTCATCCGCTTCTTGCCTTCCTTCTGTTTTTCCAGCAACTTGCGTTTGCGGGAAATGTCGCCGCCGTAGCACTTGGCGATGACATTCTTGCGCATTGCGGGCACGGTCTCGCGGGCTATGATCTTGGCTCCGATCGCCGCCTGAATCGCCACCTCGAACATTTGCCGGGGAATGAGTTGTTTCATCTTCGCCGCCAGCGCCCGCCCGCGATCGTAAGCAAAGTCGCGATGGATGATGGTTGACAGCGCATCGACCGGCTCGCCCGCCACCATGATGTCGAGCTTGGCCATCGGCGACGTCCAGTAGCCCGACAGATGATAGTCGAGCGAAGCGTAGCCGCGCGACACCGACTTCAGGCGGTCGTAAAAATCGAGCACGATTTCGTTCAGCGGCAGCTCGTACTGCAACATCACGCGCGAGGAGCTGACATACTCAAAACTTTTCTGCTTGCCGCGTTTTTCCTCGACCAGCTTCAGAATGCCGCCCACATATTCCTCGTTGGTCAAAATCACGGCGAGAATCACCGGCTCTTCGACTTTGGCGATCTCGCTGACATCGGGCCAGCGCGAAGGATTATCCACCTCGATCACTTGGCCGTCGGTCTTGATGATCTGGTAGCGCACGCCGGGCGCGGTCGTAATCAGGTCGAGATTGTATTCGCGCTCCAGGCGTTCCTGGATGATCTCCATGTGGAGCAGGCCGAGAAAGCCGCAGCGGAAGCCGAATCCGAGGGCCACCGAACTTTCTGGCTCGAAGAAAAACGACGAATCGTTGAGCTTCAATTTTTCCAGCGCCTCGCGGAGTTGCGTATGCTCGTGCGCGTCCACCGTGTAGAGGCCGGCGAAAACCATGGGCTTGATCTCCTCAAACCCCGGCAAGGCCTGGAGCGATGGCCGGTCATCGTCGGTGATGGTGTCGCCGATCTTAGTATCCGCAACGTTCTTGATACCCGCGATGATGAAGCCCACTTCGCCGGCCACCAACTCGTCGATCTCCACCGGCTTCGGCGTGAGTACGCCCAGGGTTTCCACCTGAAACACGTGCCCGTTCGACCACAGCCGGATTTTCTGCCCCTTGCGCAACCGGCCCTCGAAGACACGCGCCAGCACCACGACTCCGCGATACGGGTCGAACCAGGAATCGAAGAGCAGCGCCTGAAGATGCCGCTCCGGCGCGCCTTTTGGCGGCGGAACGCGCTTCACGATCGCCTCGAGAACATCGGGCACGCCCTGCCCGGTCTTGGCGCTGATCAGCAGCGCATCGGACGCATCGAGGCCGACGGCGCTCTCGATCATCTCCTTGGTGCGGGCAACGTCGGCGCTCTGTAAGTCGATCTTGTTGATGACGGGGATAATTTCGAGGCCATGATTGATGGCAAGATAAGAGTTCGCGAGCGTCTGCGCTTCCACGCCCTGCGACGCGTCCACTATCAGCAACGCGCCTTCGCACGCAGCCAGCGAGCGCGAGACCTCGTAGGAAAAATCCACGTGGCCGGGAGTATCGATCAAGTTGAGCTGGTAAATCTGGCCATCCTGCGCGGGGTATAACATGCGGACGGCGTGGGCCTTGATCGTAATGCCGCGCTCCCGCTCCAGGTCCATCGAGTCCAGAACCTGCTCCTGCATTTCGCGCATGGCGAGCGAGCCGGTCAGCTCCAGCAGGCGGTCGGCCAGCGTGGATTTTCCGTGATCAATATGCGCGATGATCGCAAAATTGCGGATGCGAGCGGCTTCCATGAGGACACTGCGATTTTAGCAGGGGGCTACGGTAACCGCGCACCCCCATCCGGCCGCTGTTTGGCGCCTTCGAATGGGCCGGACTTGCCGGGGGAAAGATGGAAACCCTGGCATCTCCAAACGCAACTTTGGATTCGGGATGGGCGCCGTTTCTGGGCGGACAGTATGACTTTCAAGCGGCAAGCACTTTCGTACTATCACAGAGGTAATTCCCGATCCTGCCTCCGAGCCGCTATCATGAGTATTCCCCACCGTACATAGAGGACTTATGCCTTCAAAGTGGCTGCTGGCGCTGATTCTAGTTCTTCCATCTACGCGACAGACATTTGGTCAGAGCAACGACAGCCCCGCCCCTCCGCTTGGCGACGTCGCTAAGCGGAATGACGCCGCCAAGAAAGAAAAAGACGCCCCCGCCAAGGCCAAGCGCGTGTTCACTGACGACGACATGTCGGTCCGCAAAAGCCCCATCCCGGCCATCGCTCTCCAGGGTGCCGATAACACCGACGAAGTGCTGGCTGCCATCCACGAATTCCGCGCGAACCACAATGCCGAAGACACCGAGAATGCGGTGCACGACTGGTTCGACGAGCAAACCGAGGTTCTTTCCGCGGCCATCGAGGCGAATGTGCGGCAGCAAAAACACAATCAGATGCGCATGGAAGCCGCCCAGGACCGTTCCGCTTATCCTTACAACTACGTCTACGATGGCGACTCTTCCAGGTACAACGAGCGCATGACCACCGAGCGCTGGTCGCAGCGTGTGGAGGCTCGCAACACGCAAGAGAACTTCCAGGTCATCTCTCGGGTTCAGCAGGCGCTCATGAAGGTGCGCTTCGATGTGATCTGCCGCCCGAACAAAACCAAGCCAGCTTCCTACGATTGGTTCAGGATCCGGACCGCCAACGGCGTCGGCAGTTACTGACGAGGGATGCGAATAAGCTAGACAAAAAGAACGGAGCGCGATCCTGCGGCACGAAACTCTTGATGTCTTACTCTGCGGGTTCTTCCCGCGCGCCTCTAGCTGAATAGAAGGGCGCGGCCGAAGCCGCGCCCTGGTAAATCCTGCCAATACGTGTTCGGAGCTCTAGTCCCTTACCCCATCCATGAACGCCCGCAACTTCCGCGAGCGCGATGGATGCCGCAACTTTCTTAGGGCTTTGGCTTCGATTTGGCGGATGCGTTCGCGAGTAACCGCAAACGACTGTCCGACTTCTTCGAGCGTGTGCTCGCTGCCGTCTTCCAGCCCGAAGCGCATCTTGATGACCTTCTCCTCGCGCGGGGTCAGCGTGCGCAGCACCTGCGAAGTCTGGTCTTTGAGGTTGACGTTAATTACCGCCTCGGCCGGCGAAACGACCGCGCGGTCTTCGATGAAGTCGCCGAGGTGCGAATCTTCCTCTTCGCCAATTGGCGTTTCGAGAGAGATCGGCTCCTGCGCAATCTTCAGCACTTTGCGCACCTTCGCCACCGGAATGTCCATCCGCTTGGCGATTTCTTCCGAGGTTGGTTCGCGTCCCAGTTCCTGCACCAGCTGCCGCGAAGTGCGGATCAGCTTGTTGATGGTTTCGATCATGTGCACCGGGATGCGAATCGTGCGCGCCTGATCGGCGATGGCGCGAGTAATCGCCTGCCGAATCCACCATGTGGCATAAGTCGAGAACTTATAGCCGCGGCGGTATTCGAACTTGTCCACGGCTTTCATCAGGCCGATGTTGCCTTCCTGAATCAGGTCGAGAAACTGCAAGCCGCGATTGGTGTACTTCTTCGCAATCGAGACCACCAGGCGCAAGTTGGCTTCGATCAGCTCGCGCTTGGCGTGCTCGGCGTCCATGTCGCCCTGGATGATCTCGCGCTGCGTGCGCTTGAGCTCCTGGAACAACAGGCCCGCTTCCGCTTCCAGCTTTTCCAGCTCTCCGCGGACCGCGCGCGACTGCTTGCGATATTCCTTGCGCTGTTCTTCGCTGCGCGTCGCCTCCGCCCGCTTCTCCAGGTTCTGGATCTGACGGTCGAGCGAGCGCATCCCCTCGACCGTGCGGTTCACGCGGTCAATCAGGCGCTTGCGTTCGTTGTTGGTGAAGCCCAGGCTCCGCACCGCGATCGACGTGCGCACAATCGCGTGCGCGAGGTGGAAGCGGTACCGGCGATGGTCGCGCGGCCGCTTCTTCAAGTTCACCGCCGCCAACTTTTCCTGGAGCGGCATCACCTTTTTGTAAAGCTTTTCGAGCGCGTGGATCTTGGCGAGAAATTCTTGCAGACGATTCTCGACGATCTCTTCCGTGATTTCCTCTTCGTCGAATGTCACCAGCTCTTTGATGGAACGGACGCCCTTCTCGAGATCCTCGCCCAAAGCGAGGAGTTCACGAATCACAATCGGCGACCGCGAGAGCGCCTTCAGAACCCGGTTTTGCCCCCGCTCAATGCGCTTGGCGATTTCCACTTCGCCTTCGCGCGTAAGCAAAGGAACCGTCCCCATCTCGCGGAGATACATGCGGACGGGGTCATTGGTTTTTTCTAAGGCGCCGGGGGTTAGGTCGAGTTCAACGTCCTCGGAGCCCTCTTCCACTTCTTCGAATTTTTTTTCCAGATCGGTCGAAGGCCCTTTCGAGCTTTCGAGTACATCGATGCCTTGGGTCCCGATCGTGGTTAGCAGATCTTCCAGGTCTTCAGGAGAGTGCACATCGTGCGGGATAAGGTCGTTGACCTGATCATAGGTCAGATATCCCTTCTCTTTGCCTGCGTCGATCAGCTTTTTTATGTCGTCGTACTTGTCATCGAGTGCCAAACCAGATTATCCTCAAGACGTTCGCCGGGTTCGCGGACGCCAAACTATTCAGCGGTGGGAGTCGTTACGGAGTTTGTGCGCGAGGCGCACAAACTTTAAAAGTATAGCACGCCGGCTGGTGTTCCTGCCGGCGCAGGTGGGAATTTGCGCCAATTTGCCGATTGCTCTCCGCCGCCCGTATCTCTTTTCCCGCTAGTTCTTTAGATGGCGTTAAACCCCGTTTCGTTCCAAAGTTAGGGTGGTTAAGCCGGATATGCCGGGAATTAACGGCCCCACGCGGGAGACGCGGCAAGCCGCGTCTCTACAGGAGGCCATGGCCTAGGATGCCCGGCCGGACGCCTCCGCCAGCCCCGGGTCCATCAAAGCCCGCTTGAAACGTACTTTTTCCTGCAAAAGCGCTTGTCTTTCCTCGAGTGGGAGCCCTGGGCGCTGCAATCCAAGCTGCACTTCCTCCAGCCGCCGCCGCAGATAAATCCTCCGCAAAGCTCGCACCGCGCCTTCCACCGTCTCGGGCGTCAACTCCTCCTCCTCGGACATCAGGATCGAGGCCAACAGCCGCCGGTCGTCTTCCGTCTTCGGCAGCGCCATGACGTCCGCCGTTTCCGTTCCAGCTTCTAGCAGCGCCTCGATCAGCGACTGCGACGCCAGTCCCTCATACAACCGTTCCGATTGCAGCGCATATTGCGCCTGCCGGGCCGGATCGAATTCCTCGTCCGCCCCGTCGCGAGCCGAACTCCGCATTCCGCCAGACTGCATCTCGGTCGCCGACGCCAGCGCCCGGATCAGGACGCGTTCCGCCCCGGTGATTTGCGCCTCAGCCGTGGCCTTGACCTGCGTCGCAGAGCGGGTGGTGGCGGCATGCTTCAATTCCTGGCGCAGCACCGCGGAATCAATTCCCAGCTTTTGCGAAATCTCGAGCGCCAGTTCATCGCGCACAATCCGGCTGGGCACCCGCTGAATGTGCGGAAGCAGATGGTTGACGGCCTTGACCTTGCTCTCCGAATTGCGCACCGGAAACAGCGCGCGCGCACGATCGATCAGATAATCAAAATATTTCTGCGATTTCTTGAGCGCCGCGCCATAAGCGTCCTTGCCTTTGCGCCGGATGAACAGATCGGGATCGAATCCAGTCTCCAGCGTGAGCACCTTAATGTTGAATTCCTCTTCGACCAGCAACCCAAGGGTGCGTTCGGTAGCGCGGGCTCCAGCCGTGTCGGGATCGAAGTTGACCACCACATTCTTCGAGAATCGCCCCAGCAATTTCGCTTGCAGCTCGGTGAACGCCGTGCCTGAGCTGGCAATCACATTGTGGAAGCCAGCCGCGTACACCGAAATGCAATCCATCTGCCCTTCGACCAGGATGGAATATTCGAGCTTGCGAATCGCTTCTTTGGCGTTGTCCAAATTGAACAGCACGCGCGACTTCGAGTAAATCGCCGTCTCCGGAGAATTCAGATATTTCGGCCCAGCCTTTTCATCGGTCGAAAGCGTGCGTCCCGTGAAGGCAATTACTTTCCCTTGTTCACTACAGATCGGGAACATGACGCGATTGCGGAATTTGGAGTAAATGGCGGGAGCGGCTCTTGGCTCTTGGCTTTTGGCTTTTGGCTCGGGACTGTCGCTGCTCGCTGTTGGCTGTTCGTCGTTCCCGTCGGAGTTCTCCACTGCATTGTCATCCTGAGCGGAGCCCCCACTATCCTTGTCATCCTGAGCGGAGCGAAGGACCTGCTTTTCCTGAGACCTGAGACCTGAGACCTGAGACCTGTCCTCTTCCTTCCACGAAAACAGTCCACTCTCCCGCAACAACTCTTCATCAAACTCGCGCCGCAAGGCGTCGCGCAACAGGAAGCCGGAATCGGGCGCATACCCGATGCGAAAGCGCGCAATCGTCTCGCCATCGAGTCCTCGTCCCTTGAGATACTCGCGGGCATTGGCGCCTTCGGGACGCCGCAGACATTCCTGGAAAAACGCAGTCGCGCGCACATGCACGTCCAGCAGTGCCATGCGGAGGTGGGCATTGCGAGCCTCCTCCGGGCTGGAGAAGCTGACCTTGGGCATCGGCACGCCCAGCTTCTGCGCAATCAGCCGGACGGCTTCCGGGAAGGTAATGTTCTCGACCTTCTGCACAAAGGTGAAGACATCCCCCGACTCTCCACAGCCAAAGCAGTGATAAAACTGCCGCGTGGCATGCACTGAAAATGAGGCCGTCTTCTCGGCATGAAACGGACAAAGCCCGGAGAAGTTCTGCGCCCCAGCCTTCTTCAGCTTGACGTAGTCGCCCACAATGCGGACGATATCCGCCTGCTGCTTGAGGGACTCTTTGAAGTTGTCGGCGGAAGTTGAAGTCATTGGGTGCGCACACTCGTCCCTTAGTGATTATGAAGGCGGAAGTGGCTGAGGGGAAGGAGCCGGGGCGTGATTGCTGTGGGAAAGGTGTGGAAGGGGAAGGATCACCTGTTGAGGCCGGAGGAAAAGGCCAGTAAGGAAGAAGCAGCGCGTTCTTCACGGGATACAAAGATTGGCAGCGCACGGTACTGCCTGAATCTGTGAGTTAACTCCGGATCACCTCTATTTAGACAAGGACAACGAATGCTAATCCGCGTAAAACGCGCAAGCCCGTCTGAACCCCACCTCCAATCCCGCGGCTATCAGCGGACGCTTACCACAAAGCGTTCACCACCAGCGGTCGCCCCGCGCGGCGACAAAATTCCGCCAGACATAATCCCACGGCACGACGAACAGGAAGATCACGCTCATCAGGCAGGCAAAAGTTGTTTCCCAGGTGTCTGCGTCCATGGTGTGGTTCTGCCAGGCAGGCAGCGCCACCGCAAGAAGCCATGTGGCCTTCCATGCTATTTCCCAGAACAGAAGCGGCAGCATTTTCAAGGGATACCGTAGCCCTAGGACCGCCAGCAGCACTAGCGCGAGCAGCATGGAATTGACCACGCCATGCATCAGCTCCCAAGGCCTGTGATGAAGGAAGGCGGGAACCTTCTGCATTCCCATGCCGACGGCAATCAAGAGGTATCCGGCCCTTAGAAGATAAATTCGCCACAGCGCGATCTCCCGCGCCGGAGTCTCGTTTCGGCCCCGCGTGCCCAAGGCTAATGCTGGCGATGAATCGGTTTTCATTAAGTTGCGATGCTGGCCCTTTAGGCCCCGTTCGGTTCGTCGATGTCAATGCCTCGTGCGCTTACTGCCAGCGCGGCCTCAAGTTCGCGCTCTTCGCGAGCTTCTTCTTCGCTCATGTTCTCGAAGCAGGCCGCCGTGTCTCGCTCAGGCTGCGAAAGTCTCGTCTTCATCCTTGGTCACTGGAGCAAATCCTACACCGTATGGGACTTGAAAAATCCTCCGATACAGCGACCGTAAGAACAAATGCGGCCTGGGCCAGCCACCCGGGCCGCATTGTTGTCGCGGACGTTCCGACTGCCGTCTTTCGCCAGGGCGAAAGACCATCGGCTACTGCACTCCGAAAAGTGCTACGCATCGATGCTCACCTGAAGCTTGCGCTTCAGGGTTACGATTCAGTGTTTCCATCCTCCTTGGAAGAAGGATTTCTTAGGAGGCCGCAAAGCCTGGGCACCGGCACACTGGACATGCGCCGAAATTCCCCCGGTGACTCACTCTCCAGATCACCGGCAACGCTGAACCCTTGTCGCAACAGGTTCAGAACATCTCGCGCTTTTGACTGCAAGCACTTTGCGGCAGCGGAAACATTAACGCAACGGCAAAGTGCGGCTCCACTGTGTAAAAACTGTGGAGCGGAGAGACTTCCTGTGGAAAGGAAAGGAAAAGTGTATTTTTATTCGGGCGGCGCGCGGCGGGAGAACTGGCGAGCTTCGCCTGGCACGACAGGCGGTGAGGCCGAGCTGCGCTCGGATTGGACCCGTCGACTTCCCCCTCGGCTTCCCCCACCCCATCGCGCCAATAGCGGGCGCGCTGGGGGCCCCGGTTCGCTCGGGGCTTCGGCAAAACAGGCAGGCTCGCGAGGGCGCCCGTTCCCACACGGGCGCCTGGGCTGCCGTACAATAGGCGCGATGATTGCGCATCTTCGAGGAGTGCTGCTGGCGAAGCGCCCGAACCAGGCGATTGTGGAAACTCATGGGGTCGGCTATGACGTTGCGATCAGCGTGCCGACGTTCACGGAAATGCCCGCGGCGGGCGCTGAAGTCGCGCTCCACATTCACACCCATGTTCGCGAGGATGCGCTGAGCCTGTACGGATTTTTGCGGCTGGCCGAGAAACAGCTTTTTGAGAGACTGCTGACGGTAAGTGGGATCGGTCCAACGCTCGCGATCAAAATATTGAGCGGGATGCCGGCGGACGAGATGGTGGGAGCGATTCGCGGAGGCGACCTGGCGCGGCTCACTCGCATTCCAGGAATCGGCAGGAAGACAGCGGAGCGCATGGTGCTGGAGTTGCGCGACAAGCTGCCGGCGCCGGCGGGAGCGTCCGATAGTTCAACGACCGCTGCGCTGACTAGCCCGGTGGAGGAAGACGTTATTTCCGCGCTGGTGAATCTGGGCTATCCGCGCGCGGCAGCGGATAAGGCTTTGCTGGCGGCGCGGGGCGGGCAGAGTCCTCAGAGTTTTGAAGTGCTGTTTCGCTCGGCGCTGGCGGCGCTGTCGAAGTAACGACGAGTTATCCACGACGGATAAGTGCAGGTTGAGTGCCGTGTTACTTACCTTGACACGAATGCCTGGGAGGTTTTGTGCGCAGACGGTTTGTTCAAATTACCCTGTTGGTTGTTTGTATCGGGGCCGCGTTCTTCGTGGAGATCCCGCGGTTGGTGGATGAACAGCAGAACAAGCTGGTGAAGAAGCCGCCCTACGCGGCATCCGAGCGGGCGCTCAATCTGCACAAGGAGCTCACGATCGCCGATCTTCACGCCGATTCGCTTTTGTGGGGACGGGATTTGCTGGAGCGCAGCAGCTACGGGCAGGTGGACATTCCGCGCCTGGCGTATGGCAATGTTGCGTTGCAGGTTTTCTCACTGCCCACGAAGAGTCCGCACGGGTTGAACATTGAGAGCAATGAAGACAAGAACGATGACATTTTCTGGCTGGCGATTGTGGAACGCTGGCCGCCAGCCACCTGGAGGAGCCTGACGGAGCGGGCGCTGTATCAGGCGCGGCGTCTGCATCGATTCGCGCGCGGTTCGCGCGGCGCCTTCGTGGTGATTGAGAGTTCCGCCGATCTCTCCAGCTACCTGGAACGCCGGCGGCTTCATGGCAGGCTCACGGCCGGACTGCTTTCGATCGAAGGGGCGCACGCGCTCGACGGCAAGTTGGAGAACCTCGATGTTCTGTACCGCGCCGGTTACCGGATGATGTCGCCCAGCCATTTTTTCGATAACGATATTGGAGGATCCTCGGCGGGAGTTCACAAGACCGGCCTCACCGAAAAAGGCCGCGAGTGGGTGCGGCAAATGGAAGCCCGGCACATGATCGTGGACTTGGCGCATGCATCGCCAAAAACGATTGAAGACGTGCTGGCGATTGCCACCCGTCCGCTGCTCGTTTCCCACACGGGTGTGAAGGGCACTTGCGATAACAACCGGAACCTCAGCGACGATCAGATTCGTGCAGTGGCGGCAAAGGGCGGCTTGATCGGCATCGGGTATTGGGCCACCGCGACTTGCGGCACCGACGCGCGGGCGATTGTGAAAGCGATGCGCTATGTTTCCGGCCTGGTGGGAGTGGAACATGTGGCGCTCGGTTCGGACTTCGACGGAGCCGTCACCGCTCCCTTTGACACGACCGGATTGGTCGAAATCACCGATGCCATGCTGCAAGCAGGCTATTCCGAGCAGGAGATACGGATGATTATGGGAGAAAACGTGGTGAAGTTTCTCGAGGCGAATCTGCCGGAGAAGTAGCCGGTGCTTGGCGCAAACTGCCGATATTGTCATATCTGACCGAGAATGACACTATGATATGATAGTGTCATTATGATCGAAGGTGTGACAATGGATACGGAAGCCCGGCTGCGGGTCAATGAAAACGGCCGTGTGGTGATCCCCGCTTCTTTTCGCAAGGCGCTGGGCATCAACGCCGGCGATGAAGTGGTGCTGCGAATCGAGGATGACGAATTGCGGATCACGACGGTGAGGCGGCGCGTCGAGCGGGCGCAGCGGCGCATCCGGCGGTACATAAAACCCGGAAGGTCGCTGGCCGGCGAACTCATTGCCGAACGCCGCGAGGCAGCCAAACATGAGTAGGGTCGTGCTGGACGCTTCGGCTGTGCTGGCGTTGCTCAACAACGAGCCAGGGGCGGACAAGCTGACGCCGCAACTGTTGAGCGACGCCACCTGCAGCACGGTCAATCTTGCCGAAGTGCAAACCAAGCTCGTAAGCGCGGGCGGCGCCCCCGCTGAGGCATGGGAAGACACTCTCAGCCCCATTCGGGAGGCAGCGCCTTTCACTGCCGAGCACGCGAGAATTGCCGGAAGCCTGGTTGCCCAAACCCGCGCCCTCGGGTTGTCATTGGGAGACCGGGCCTGTCTAGCTCTTGGTCTGGCGTTGAAGGCCCCCGTGTACACGGCCGACAAATCGTGGAAGAAATTGAAATTGGGCGTCAGGATTTATGTGATCCGGTAAGGGAAGGCCGAGCTGCGCTCGGCTTGGACCCTTCGGCTTCGATCAGGGCAGGCTCGCGAGGGCGCCCGTCCCCACACAATTTAGTTGCCGACGAAGCGCAGATACAGGTCGCGGTCGTGGCGGCAGGTTTCCGCCATCTGCTTCACCTTATGCCAGGCTTCCAATTCGCTGTCATCGCGCGCGCGATCTTTCACACGATCCCATTCCTTGAGAAAGGCTTCCATCTGCAGGTGGTTGAACACGGTCTTGCCGAACGGATCGATGCCGCCGAGCAGGGGGAAAGCCGCAGGGTCGCTGGCGGGAACCACCCCGTGCAGCATAACCCACTCGCTGCGTTCGCCGAGATCGTCTTCCAGTTTCACGACCAGAGACATGGCTAAGCCTCACTGCGTGGTGCAATGGTACTGGCCGAAATGTAACAGGGCTGGCGCGCGTTGTCCAAGGTGAGCCGGGTGTCGAGAGTAATCGCGAACCACCGGCCCCTGGAGGGGCGTATGATTTCGAAGAATTTCGGCATCGCTGAAGCGCTGCCCTGATACGAAGCCGGAGTTCTTCCGCCGCCCTGAGACGCGGCAAGCCGCGTCTCTACGCCACACTCTTCGCGCTACAGCGCTGCCGAGCTTACGCCTCGCCGACGTGCGTGCTGTGCTGGAAGTAATATTGGAGAATCTTCGCGGCCAGGGCGGGGGGCACGTCCTGTCCTTGGGCTTCGACGGAGCGGACTACTTCTCCGCGACAGATGACTTCGGTGGCCGCCAGCCCGGCAATTTCCGCGGGCAACACCAGGCTAATCTCCAGTTGTGCGTTTGGATGGAGCAATTCCTGCGCCTGGAACAACAATCCCGAGCGGCTGATGTTCTCGGTGGTGCCGGGGCGCCAACTCTTTTCTCCGAGCGGACGATAGCGCAGCGGAAGATGAAGATTGAAACGGTGAGCCCGGAATGGTGGAACCTTCTTTTCAAGAGCGCTTGCGCCGGCGCGGGATGACATCGCGACCTCCAGGGGGATAGGCGCGGAATCCAGCACCTCGCGGACACGGTCTTTCAGCGCGGGCAGGCTGAATGGTTTTTGCAGCAAGTTGATGCCGGCGTCGAGGGTGCCGTCTTGACCAACGGCGTTCTCGGTGTAGCCCGACATATAGAGCACGCGGACGTTGGGAAGCAGCTTGACGACCTGCGCGGCCAATTCGCGGCCATTCATGCCGGGCATAATGACATCGGTGAGCAGGAGATCGATGGCGCCCCGGTGGCCGGCGACGAATTGCAGAGCCGCAGCGCTGTCTTCGGCTTCGAGGATCTTGTAGCCTTGCGTTTCCAGATACTGACGCGCGAGACGGCGGAGATTGGTTTCATCCTCGACGAGCAGGATGGTTTCCTGCCCACGATTGGCGCGGGGAAGGCCGAGGGAGTCCTGCGCGGCGGCGGCGTCTTCCCGGACATCGACTCGCGGGAAATAGGCGCGGAAGGCGGTGCCGCGCTGCGGCTGGCTGTCGACGAAAATAAAGCCGCCGCTCTGTTTCACGATGCCGTACACCGTGGAGAGGCCGAGGCCGGTCCCCTTGGAACCCTTGGTGGTGAAGAAAGGCTCGAAGATGCGCGACTGGGTTTCGTTGTCCATGCCAACGCCGGTGTCGCTGATGGCGAGCATGATGTAGTCGCCCGCGGTGAGCGGGGCGTGAGTGCGCGCGAAGTTTTCGTCGAGCGTGACGTTGGCGGTCTCGATGGTCAGCTTGCCGCCTTGCGGCATGGCGTCGCGAGCGTTTACCGCAAGGTTCATTACGACCTGATCGATCTGTCCGGGATCGGCGCGGACGGCGCCGAGCGCGTGGCCGGGAACCATGACCAGATCGATGTCCTCGCCGATCATGCGGGTGAGCATTTTCAGGTTCTCGGCCACCACCTCATTCAGGTCGAGCACCTTGGGGGCAAGCATCTGTTTGCGGCTGAAGGCCAGCAATTGCCGGGTCAGCGAAGTGGCGCGCTGCGTGGCATTGGAGATTTCCTGCGCCGGGCCCCGCAGCCGCGGATCGGGTCCGACACCCTCCAGCAGAAACTCGGAGTAGCCGGAGATCACCATCAGCAGGTTGTTGAAGTCGTGGGCAATGCCGCCGGCAAGGCGGCCGATCGCTTCCATCTTTTGCGCCTGACGGAGTTGCAGCTCCAGGGTGCGGGTTTCGGTAGCGTTCTCCATGAAGATCTCGAAGCTGCCTCCGCCATTGCCGTTCGGAATCGAGCGTCCGGATATGCGCGCCACGATGGCCGTGCCATCCTTGCGCACGCACTCCGTGGTCAGGTTGTTGAATTCTTCTCGCGCGTAAAAATAATCGGCGGTCTGAAACCATTGCTGGGCATCGGCGTACAGGCTTCCCAGATGTCTGCCCCTGAGTTCGGCGGCGCTGTCATAGCCGAACATAGCCACCAGCGCGGGGTTTGCGTCCTGGAGGATTCCAAGGGCGTCGCAGCGGCAGATGCCGTAAGGCGCGTTCATCACCAGCGAGCGAAAGTTGCTCTCGGACCGGCGCAGGCTCTCCTGGGCACCGCGCAGGGCGGCGTTGAACCAGCAGATCAGCAGGGCCACGGCGAAGAATAGGGCGAGGTGCGCGATCGCCTTGCGATACTCGCCTGGAGTTTGTCCTCCGGTGAGCGAATAGTAGGCGCTGACCGTGAGCGCAAAAGAGGTGGCGGCGAGTCCGGGCTTCCATCCTCCGTACCAGGCACTGACCATCACCGCGACGGCGAAGACGACGAGGCGGCTCTCCGCGATATCGGAGAAAAACAATGTCGGGATCAGCGCCAGGACCGTGCTGAGCAGAGCGACTCCGTAGCGCAGGATGGGAGCGCGCTCCGGAGCTACGACCAGGTTGCGGATGAGGGGGAGTTTCATACGCACAAGCTCATGCTATGCGCCGGCCGCACGCGCAGCGAGTTACGCTAGTTCACCGCAGTTTCCTGGCGGCACAGTGGCCAGAGGTACACCCACCCACACCTGGGGGGAACGTCGAAAGAAAAGCAAACGCCTTGTCCATAGCCTAATCCGAGATGCCGTTTTCCGCAAAACTCGCTGGTACAAAAAGACGATGGGGGAACATAGTTTGCAATAGGTCTGCAACAGGACTTGCAACCGAGGCTGGCAACGACGAAACTAACGGGGCGGCGCAGGGAAAGCCGGGCAGGGATATCGGAATGAATATTGGCCTTTTCGGCGGCAGGTTCGACCCCATCCATCGCGGACACCTGGCACTGGCCCGGGCAGCCGCCAGCCGCTACTCGCTGCGCCAGGTGCTGTTTGTGCCGGCCAATGTTCCTCCGCACAAACAGAAACAGCCACTCACGGCGTTCATCCACCGTTATGCCATGGTGGCGCTTGCCACACAGGACGAGCGGGGATTCGTGCCCTCGCTGTTGGAGGCGCCAGAATTCACCACAAAGCACGTAGGAACAGGTGCCCTCACCTGCCCCGCGGAGCGAAGCTCCGCAAATTACTCCATCGACACCGTCCGCCGCCTGAAATCAGCCTTCAAGAAGTCGGATCGACTTTTCTTCCTGATCGGAATCGACGCCTTCCGCGACGTCGCACAATGGCACGAGGCGCGCGCGCTTCTGGCGGAATGCGATTTCATCGTGGCCAGCCGTCCCGGATATTCGTTGCGGGACGTGGCTGAGTCATTGCCAGAAGACTTGCGGCCTCCGGCGGCGGTAACTCGTCCGTTTCATAAGCAACCGGCAAAAGGCGATCTGGTGCTTCCCGGCGTCACGTTGCATTTGCTGGAAGGCGTTCAGCAGAGCGTCTCGGCGACCGCGATTCGGTCGGCAGCAGCGCAGGGCAAGCCGCTGGGCCGATGGCTGGACCCGCGAGTGGCGGATTATGTGCGGAAGCACGGCCTGTACCGGAAGAGCGCGTGAGGACTGGTCGCCACGAGGCGGAAGCGAGAGCGGGAATATCGGTGGTCTAATTCCCCGATTACAACAACAGAGCAAGAGAAACCATTCAGAATAGAATTGCCGTATGCCAGAAAAAGCGTTCGATCCGCGCGACCTCATCTCGCCGCCTTGGAGAACCTGCCCCGCGTGCGGCGAGGATAAGTTCGGGGTCAGCATCATCAACGGTTCGAGCCTCATGAGGCGCTGCCGGGACTGCTGGTACAAGCAGGACTATCGGCTGCCGAGACTGCGGAAGAAAATCATCTACTTAGACCAGTTCGTCATTAGCAACTTGATGAAGCTGAAGAACTCGGCAACCAAAGGACATGCCACTGTGGCGGCGGACCCGTTTTGGCGCGAACTGCACGACCTCCTATTCCAACTGCGCCAGCTTCAGATGATTTGCTGCCCGGACTCGGGCTCGCATGTCCAAGAGTCGCGCACATCGCCGTTCAATGCCGACCTAAAGAAGACCTATGAGCAGTTGTCGGGTGGTATCACGTTCACGGCATTCGACTCGATAGAGTGCCAGCAGATCGGCGAACTCGCTCTCGCGTGGTCGGAAGGCAGGGAGCCAGCGTTCGACTTCAACCCTAGCGGCGTCCTGACCAAGGACCCGAATGAGTGGAACGAGCGCTATTACATCGTCTGCGGGGACAACCCGTTCATCTCGGAGGCGCGGCTGCGACAAGTACGCGCCGAGCTCCACGCCAACATTGCGCGATTGTTCAGAGACGTATGGGGCAAAGAGAAGCACAACTTCGAGTACTGGTACGATCTCGAGCGATTCGGCTACCAAGGACATCTTAGTAACGCAGTAGTGAGAAGCAGGAAGGAGCGCCTAGAAGCGATGCTTGCTTACCGGCCCGGCACTGAGATCTCGCTGGAAGACCTTGAGAAGACGCTGCCCGCATTTGCTGAAAGCCTACTTGCCAGCATGGAACAAATCGTGCGATTTCCAAGGAGTGGGGGAGAACGGTCTCGTGCAGAGAGAAGCCGCTTGGAGACAGAGTTCGGAAAGGCGAATAGGATCGCGGAAGCGCCGTTCGTGAGACTGCAAGCGCTCATGTTCGCCGCGATAGCAATGCGAGCCGCACAAGGGCAGAAGGAACCGCCGAATGAAGGAACCACGACGGACATAGACACGGTGGCGCACCTATTGCCTTACTGCGACGCGATGTTCATGGATAACGGCTGTCGTTCGCTGTTGCTGGACGTGCCGACCGCCCTACGACCACCGGAAACGGCGAAGGTATTCTCGTTGAACGTCAAGGGACAGTTCCTCGAATATTTGCGCTCAATTCGGGAGGGCATATCTGCCGAGCACATCCAGGCAATCCGCGAAGTGTACGGAGACGATCACCTAGAGGGTGTCCCGAGCGCGCAATAGGCGTGATCTCAGTGCGGTCGTTGGCGTAGCATCGCCATTCCACAAGCGATCGGCGAGTGTGCGTCTGTGATCGCTCGACAGGGCGAACTGGACTTTCCCTCTATGCGATGTCAGCGCTCCCACCCACTCGGCTCCTTGCGGGTTACAATCAATGAGCCCGTATGAAGAAAAAGGACGACCTCAAACTGCAAGTGAGTGAAGCAATCCTCGCCTGCCAAGACAAACAAGCTGACGATGTCACAGTTCTCGAACTGGAAAAAGATTCGGGAGCGTTCACCGACTACTTTGTGATGTGCAGCGGGACCAATCCCCGCCAAATTCAGGCGATTGCCGACGCGGTGGACGAGCGCCTGGAGGCACTTGGGCTCCGCGTGACCCACACCGAGGGCTATAAACAGGCGGAGTGGGTGCTGCTCGACTATGTGGATTTTGTCGTCCATGTTTTCTCCGGGAAAGCGCGCCAGTTCTACGACCTGGAACGCCTGTGGAAGTCGGCCAAGCGGCTGGAGCCGGCGGAATTGCTGGCAAAACCGAAGCCGCGTCGGGCGACAGCCGCCAAAACTAAGACCGTTTCCCCAGCGCCCAAGAAGGCGCGTAAGCAGAAGGGCTGAAGTGTCCGCTTCGAATCCAGCCCCGTGGAGTTCCTCTTACCGCCTGGTGGCGGCGGAAAAGTGGAAGGCAAAATCTGCGGCGCTGGGCAACGCAGTTACGGAAGCTCTCGTTGAATACTCGCGTCCGCTGCCTGGCATGCGCGTTCTCGATCTGGCCAGCGGCACCGGCGAGCCGGGGATCAGTCTGGCACAGCGCGTTTGCCCCCAGGGTTCGGTCACAGCAGTCGATCAGAGTTCGGAACTGCTCGACATTGCCTCCGAGCGAGCTCGCAACAAGAAGCTCCTGAACTTCACGACCCACCAGGCCGACGCGCACCAGTTGCCGTTTACCGGCCAGACTTTTGATCTCGCCACCTGCCGCTTTGGGGTGATGTTTTTCACCGATGCCCAACGAGCGCTGGCGGAACTGCGCCGCGTGTTGAAGCCCGCAGCTCGCGCCTGCTTTGCTGCCTGGGGTCCGATGGAACAACCTTATTGGCAAACTACGATGAAGATTGTGCACGGGCATGTGGGCGGAGCCATGTTTCCACCTGGAGGATCCGATCTTTTTCGATTCTCGGCCGCGGGCTCTCTCTCAGCCGCGCTCAGCGCCGCGGGATTTCACGAGGTCGACGAGTCGACTCGCAATCTGCCCTGGGCTTGGCCGGGAGACGCGGAAGAAGTTTTCGAATACGCGTGCGCCGTGGCGGCTCCGTTCCGTCCGATGCTGGAGCGCGTTCCGGCGGAAGATTGGCCGGCGGTTCGCGCCGAGGCAAAGGCGGCGATCGAGCGTTATCGCGTAGGGGATGAAATCCGGTTCGGCGCCAACGTGGTTCTGGCGTCGGGAAAAGTCTGAGTGGCAGAAGCCCTGTGAAAATCAAAGTGGCATGGATCGGGAAAACGAAAGAGCCGGCGATTGAGGCTCTGACCGAGGAGTATTTGAAACGGATCGCGCGCTACGCCGACGTTGCTGGCCTGGCATTGAAAGACGAAGCCGCAATTTTGTCGCTGGCGACGGGCGAGCGGCAGCGGCAGCAGAACAGCAGTAAAGAACGGCATAAGTTGGTTCTGCTCGATTCGCGCGGGAAACAGTTTTCATCCGAAGAGCTGGCGGAGTTTCTCGAGCGCGAGCAGGTGAACGCGACTCCGCTGCTATTCGCGATTGGTGGCAGCGATGGCTTTAGTGAAGAGGCGCGACGCCGCGCCGGGTTCACGCTCTCTCTGGGAAAGATGACGCTGCCGCACGAACTGGCGCGCGTGGTGCTGGTGGAGCAGCTTTACCGTGCTTTCACCATTCTTAGGAATCACCCCTATCATTTGGGACATTAACTTTATGGTAACGGGGCAGCGGCCAGTCGGCCCCATGCTCGCGAGATTCGATTCCCAGCCCGAATGCACCTCTGACAGCTTCACGGGGGCGCGAAATTGGCTTACTGTGTTTCTTGACAGACGAAACCAGTCTGAACTTGTAGGCGAGGCCCTCCCCCAATGAAAAACCCGTACGACGTACTACGAGTGAAAGAACAGGAGCTGCTGCGGGTCCGCAAAGAGATGGACGCTCTGCGGATCGCGGCGCGTTTGCTGGGCGCCGAGGATCCGGGCGCAGCGAACGGCCAAGGTCAGCCGAAGCTGCAGCGAGTCGTCGAAATGCCGTAGAGGATCTACTTCCCCCTGATTGCTTGAAGGCGGACGGAAACCAAAACCGTCCGCCAAATCGTCAACTCGTAATTGGTGACTTGCATTTGCAATTTGACCCCATGGAGTCGCCGGGGTTTCAGATTACCAATTGCAAATTACCAAATTACAAATTCCTCACCATCCGCGTACAATCAATAATTCGCCTCTATGCCGGATCTTCGCCGCGGTCTCATCATCGTGAATACTGGGCCGGGCAAGGGAAAGACTACCGCGGCCATGGGGACGGCGCTGCGGGCCGTCGGGCAGGGGATGCGCGTCCTCATGCTGCAATTTCTGAAGGGTTCGTGGCATTACGGCGAGCTCGATGCGGTCAAGGCTTTCGGCGACAAGTTCATCCTGAAACAGATGGGACGCGGCTTCGTGAAAGTCGGCGCCGAGAAGCCAGACCCTGAAGATGTGCGGATGGTGGAAGAGGCCTGGGCCGAGGCCGAGAAAGCGATCCAATCCGGCGAATGGGACCTGGTGGTGCTCGACGAAATCAACTACGCCATCAGCTACGGTATGCTGGACCCAGCGAAAGTGGCGGAGTCTCTGGCGCGAAAGCCGGAGATGGTGCATGTGATCTTAACCGGAAGGAATGCGCATCCGACAATTGTCGAGCTAGCCGACACGGTAACCGAAATGCGCCAAGTCAAGCATGCCTACGAGAAAGGCGTGATGGCGCAGAGAGGAATCGAATACTGAATTGGTAATTTTGTAATTTTGTAATTTGGTAATCTAAGAACCTTGCGCTTAGATCTCCAAATTACACAATTACCAAATTACAAATTCCCCATGGCTTGGTTCAAGCGGCAATCCGGTGAGTTGGACACTTCGGGCGAGAAGAGAGTGCGCACCGAGGGCCTGTGGGTGAAGTGTGACGGCTGCCGCCAGATTATCTGGAAGAAGGACCTCGAAGACAATCTCAACGTCTGCCCGAAGTGCGATAAACACTTCCGCATCGACGCCCGCGCCCGCCTGGCGCAGCTTCTCGACGACAATCAATACGAGGTTTTCGACAGCAATCTCGTCTCCACCGACCCGTTGAAGTTTGTGGACCTGAAAGCGTACTCCTCGCGGCTGAAGCAGGCCAAGACCGCCACGGGCCTGAAAGATGCCATCATCAATGCGCGCGGCAAGCTGAACGGGCGGCCGGTGATCGTGAGTTCGATGGAATATTCGTTTATCGGCGGGAGCATGGGGGCGGTGGTTGGCGAGGCCATTACGAGAGCGATTGAGAAAGCGACGGAAACGCGGACACCGATAGTCATCGTCTCGGCATCGGGCGGCGCGCGCATGATGGAAGGCGCGATCAGCCTGATGCAACTGGCGAAGATCTCCGCCGCGCTGGCGCGTTTAGACGCAGCGCGAGTCCCGTACGTTTCGGTTTTAACCGATCCCACCACGGGCGGCGTAACCGCATCCTTTGCCATGTTGGGCGATCTCAACATCGCCGAACCCGGCGCGCTCATTGGCTTCGCCGGGCCCCGCGTGATTGAGCAGACGATCCGGCAGAAGCTGCCGCCAGGTTTCCAGCGCTCCGAATTTCTCCTGGAACACGGAATGCTCGATGCCGTGGTCGTGCGCAAGGAGTTGAAGAGCTACATTGCGCGGGCGCTGGAGTTCATGGTGCAGGCGGCGTAGAGGCAGTCGCTGGACCGGCTGGACCGGATTCAGCGTTGCCGCACCGCGCGTATTGACCAACCGGCTAATTCTTAATAGGAGCGATCAGCAGCGATGCCCCGACTACCTTCCCGGCATCGGATTCCTGAACGAAAGCAATCAAGCGCGAATTCGCAGGATCAGGCGTGGATTTGACTTTCACAAGAACATCACGATCAAAGCTTTTCCCCTTCTCCACAGTGCCAACTTTGGTGATACTCTCGAGCACAGCGACATGATGAATATCGCGACCCTTGTTCTCACCGCCCAAGACGTGGGACTCCGCGTGGTTGAGTGCAACCGCGAGAAAGACGTCGGCTTTGCGGGCCTTGAAGTTCCCAGGCAACGCCTCAACCTCGAGGTGAACGCGGAGCTCTCTTGGATTCGCCAGAGAAACGGAAACAATCCGAATCGGAATCTTGGGCTGGCTACGGGCTGCTTCGATGGCGCGATCCACTGCACGAGTATCACTCCCGTTCAGTTGTGTGGCTCCATCGACCACCATTTGCGGCGTGTAAGGGGTGGTTAATCCAAAGTGGCGCTCATAATCGACCTGTCGAGCGGTGAAAAAACTCGACGAATACGTGTCTTTCCAGCCTTCGTGGTTCCAGTAGTCCACATGCTCACTAAGAACAATAACGTCAGCTCCCAGTATCGGTCGCGATCCATCCAACTTCTCGAGCAGGGCATCGGCGGGAGGACAACTTGAACACCCTTCGGAGGTAAACAACTCGACCAGCACAGGCGAAGCCCCATCGCCTTGAGGAGGATCCGAGGCCACCGCGAACGTGAAAGCTGCCCCAGATATGAGAAGAGTCATGAAAACACGGAGTGTCACCGTGAGCCTCGTCGTCTTCATAGCAACTTCACTCCTTTCAAGCAGCCCATTGCAGGCAGGGCCGGCGTTTTTCTATTCTAACTCTGAAAGGAACCCCGCCGCCGCTCAAGCGCAGCTCGGCAGTTGCATGCGGTCACAGCAATCCTGGATTCGCTATAACCATCCTTACAAGCTGGTATCCTTTCCTTCATTCGAGCGCGTGGGAAGCGCTTGGACCTCGATCCGCCGCCGTCCAATGAGAGAGAGTCGCAACCGTTGGCCGGACTTGCTACCCTGAAGCTGCCCCCTCGTGGCGAACGGCGAATGGCGAGCAGCAAACGACCGATGTCCTACGAAACCGCAGTCGCGCAGATGTACGCGTTGGGTCACGAGCTGGCGCAGACGCCCTCGCACAAGTTCGATCTGGCGCACATTCGCGTGCTGCTGGCGGCGCTGGGGCATCCGGAAAATACTTTTCCAACTGTGCTGGTCGCCGGCACCAACGGCAAGGGTTCGACGGCTGCGACTCTGGCATCCATCCTGCAAGCTTCCGGGCTGAAGACGGGGCTCTACACTTCGCCCCATCTGATCCGCATCAATGAGCGGCTTCGCCTCGATGGCGAAGCCATCGGCGACGACGATTTCGCGCTGCTCCATGACGTGGTCGACCGGACTGCCGAACGTTTGGTTGGGGAAGGCGATCTGCCGTGGCATCCCAGCTTCTTTGAGATGCTGACCGCGATGGCCTTTGAGTATTTCGCTCGCAGCCGGCCCGACATGGTGGTGCTTGAGGTCGGTATGGGCGGGCGTCTGGATGCGACCAATGTGGTTGAGCCCCGCCTTAGCATCATCACCGACATCGCGCTCGATCATCAGAAATATCTGGGCGAAACTATCGGCGAGATTGCACACGAAAAAGCGGGAATCATCCGGCCGGGCGGGGTTGTGGTCACGCTGCCGCAATTGCCCGAAGCCAACGACGTGATCGGAAACACAATTCTGGATGCGGGCGCGCGTGCCGTGAATGCCGTTCCCTATGTGCCGTTGTCGCCCAGCAGTGGTCAGTGGCCAGTGGCCAGTGGCCAGTGGCAACGGTATCCGCTGGACGTGATGGGCGCACGAATCCTGGTCGAGTCGCCATTGGTGGGGCGTCATCAGTTGCGCAATCTGGCGCTGGCAATCGCGGCGGCGGCGGAACTGCGCAACCAGGGAATCGCACAGATCACGCCGGAGACGATCGCGCAAGGCATCCGCGAGACGCGTTGGCCGGGGCGCTTCCAGGTGGTGCCGGCCGCGGGAGACAATCCCGAATACGTTCTCGATGTCGCGCATAATCCGGCAGGAGCCTGGGTGTTGCGGGCGACGCTTTCGGCCGCTTACCAGAATCCGCGAAACGGCGACCCAGGAAATGGAGACCCGGAGAACGGTCGCGAGATCACGCTGGTGTTTGGCGTGATGCGGGACAAGGCAGTTGCGGAAATTGCCGAGATTCTGTTTCCGATTGCCCGCCATGTGATCCTGACCCACGCCAACAACCCGCGCTCGGCAAGCCCCGACGAGATTCATCGGGCAGCGGCGCGCGTGGCGGCGGGCATTGATATTGAAGAGGCCGAGGATGTAACGTTGGCGCTGGAGCGCGCCCGCAAGGTTGCCGGACCAGAGATTGCCGGATCGGGCGGCCTGGTCGTCGTTACCGGTTCGATTTACGTTGTGGGAGAGGCGATGCGAACGCTCGGCGTTAACATCTAAGCACGTGTGTAGAGACGGGGTTTGCCCCGTCTCACGAAGCTGCGGTCAGGTTCTGACGGCAAGAACTCTTAAACAAGCACCTTGCACAAGATTGCCACAACAGCGGAGCCGGAAAGAGTAGAAGGCGAGCCACGCTCGCCTGAACAACCGGCAATAGCGGTCTCAACGTGGCCTGAGACACGGCCCGTAGCGCCCAAGCCCCGCCATGGCTGGCTCAGCAGCCTGCGTTCGTATTTCATTATTGATCCTCTGATCTGGGCTTACACCCTGATTCTGGGCACGTTCTCGCTTCTCTGCTCGCTCTTCGACCGCAACGGGCGCGTCCAGCACAAGTGCGCCCGCCTCTGGTCGTGGCTCATCATGAAGACCATCCTGTCGCCGGTGAAAGTCACGGGCATGGACAAGGATAAGGTCGACAACTCCAAACCCCGTGTGTATGCGGTCACGCACGCATCGGCGCTCGACATTCCGATCCTCTACGTCAACTTGCCATTTCAATTCCGCATCATTTTCAAGAGTGAATTGCTGACGTACCCGTTCATCGGCTGGCATTTGAAACGCTCGGGGCAAGTCTGCATCAACCAGCAGAATCCGGCAGCTTCAATCGGCTCCATCAAGTCGGCGCTGAGGGGCCTGCGCCGTGGCATGCCGCTGGTTATCTTTCCCGAGGGCGGCCGTACGCAAGATGGACAGATTCAACCTCTTCTGCCCGGCGCATTTTTTCTGGCGATCAAGGCGCAGGCCGATATCGTTCCCATCGCGCTCGTCGGCACCTTCGATCTGCTGCCGATGAACACCTACCACATCAAGTGCCAGCCGCTGGAGATGCGGGTTGGTGAAATAATCCCCACGGCCGGGTTGACCGTGCGCGATACCGACGAAGTGTCGGCCAGGGTGAAGGCGGCGCTCGAAGCTCTGCATTCTGCGCCAAGAAGCGCGTAGGGACAACCAATAATCGCGTAGGGACAGACGCCCCCGTCTGTCCAGGCGAGCGCAGCTCGCCAGGGTTTTGCCTTGTCATCGCAAACGCTCAGAGAGCGTGGCGGGACTCCGCCCCGCCAGTCCCGCCGCTGACAATATCCCCCCTCATCCGTCATAATCTCCTGTTCGCACAGGAGGTGTCATGAAATCCCTTGGTCTGGTTTTCTTATTTCTCGCTGTGAACGTCTACGCCCAAACAACCGCCCCCACCGTCGCCGAAGCCCAGGAGTTCATGAACAAGGCCGAGGCCCAGCTCGCCGACCTCAGCGTCAAGGAGAACCGCGCCTCATGGGTGCAGGAAAATTTCATCACCGACGACACCGAGGCCATGGCGGCCGATGCCATCGACGAGAACACGGCCGTCACCACGGAGTTGGTGGAACAGGCCAAGCGTTTTGACGGCCTCGCGCTTTCGCCCGAGCTGGCTCGGAAGTTCATGCTGCTGAAGCTCTCGCTCACCGCGCCCGCGCCCAAAGATGCCGCGCTGCGGCGGGAAATGACCGAGATCGGCGTATCACTCGACGGCGACTACGGCAAAGGCAAGTACTGCCGCAAGAACGGCGAGTGTTTGGATATCACCGCGATCGAGAAGCTTATGTCCACCAACCGCAATCCGGAAGAGCTAAAAGAAGTCTGGGCGGGATGGCACGCGATCGCTCCTCCCATGCGGCAACGTTACGCGCGCTTCGTCGATCTCTCCAATCAGGGCGCTCGTGAAATTGGATTCAAGGATACCGGCGTCTTGTGGCGCGCCGGCTACGACATGACGCCGGAAGAATTTTCCGCCGACCTCGAGCGCCTGTGGAACCAGGTACGGCCACTCTATCTTTCGCTGCACACATTTGTGCGCGCCAAGCTGGTAGAAAAATACGGCCCCAACGTGGTTCCGCCCGACGGTCCGATCCCCGCTCATCTGCTCGGCAATCCCTGGGCGCAGGAGTGGGAGAACATCTACGACCTGCTCGGAGTGAAGGAGGACAAGGGCGGCGTCAATGTTACCGAACTGCTCCAGAAGAAGAACCTTGACGCCAAGGGCATGGTGAAGTATGGCGAGGGCTTCTACACCTCGATGGGCTTCCCGCCGCTGCCGCCAACTTTCTGGGAGCGGTCGCTCTTCACCAAGCCCGCCGACCGCGAGGTCGTCTGTCACGCCAGCGCGTGGGATGTAGACAACCTGGACGATTTGCGCGTGAAGATGTGCATCCAGGTGCGCGGAGACGATTTCGTCACCATTCACCACGAACTTGGGCACAACATGTACCAGCGGGCCTACAAAGATCAGCCCTTCCTGTTTAAGAATGGCGCCAACGACGGCTTCCACGAGGCCATCGGCGACTCCATCGCGCTCGCCGTCACGCCCGCATATCTGCACAAGGTCGGGCTGCTCGAAAGCGCGCCGCAGGAGAACAACGATATTCCGGAGCTGATGAAGCAGGCGCTCGAACGCGTCGCGTTCCTTCCCTTTGGATTGATGATCGACCAGTGGCGCTGGAAAGTATTCTCCGGCGAGATCGCGCCCGCGGACTACAACAAGGCATGGTGGGCCCTGCGGCTGAAATATCAGGGCATCGCGCCTCCGATGGCGCGCAGCGAAGCGGATTTCGATCCGGGAGCGAAATATCACGTCGCCGCAAACGTCCCCTACACCAGATATTTCCTCGCGCACATCCTCGAATTCCAGTTCTACCGCGCCCTCTGCCGCGAGTCCGGATACAAAGGCCCGCTCAACCGCTGCACCTTCTACGGCTCAAAAGAAGCGGGAGCGAAGTTCAACAAGATGCTCGCCATGGGCCAGAGCAAACCCTGGCCCGACGCCCTCGAAGCGCTGACCGGCGGACGGCAGGTTGATGCCAGCGCGATCCTGGAGTATTTCGCGCCGCTGCAGAAGTGGCTGGACGAGCAGAACAAGGGAAAGAAGGTGGGCTGGTAGGGGAACGGTTCACGTAGGCCCAGACGCCCTCGTCTGGGCAGGCGCGCGAAGCGCGTCAGGGTCTTGCCGGCGCAATGAAAAGCTGCGGGGCTTCGCCCCGCTGGGCAGGTGAGGGCACCTGCCCCTACGCGAGCAAATGATAAACTTAAGAAATTCAGCACCATACAAGGTCTATCCATGTCTGACAGCATTCATCTCAAGCTCCCCGACGGCAGCACCCAGGAAGTCGCAAAAGGAACCACTGCGCTCGACGTTGCCAAGTCCATCAGCCCGCGCCTCGCCGACGCCGCTCTCGCCGCCAAATCAAATGGCGATCTGATCGACCTCACCCGCCCGCTGGAGGAAGACAGCGACCTGCGCATCCTCACCGACCGCGATCCCGAGGCGCTCGAAGTCTATCGGCATTCGTCGGCGCACCTGCTCGCCGCTGCCGTGCTCGAACTCTTTCCCGAGACCAAGCTCGGCCACGGTCCTGCAACCGAGAACGGATTCTTCTACGACTTTTATCGCCCGACCGCGTTCACTCCCGAAGATCTCGAGAAGATCGAAAAGAAAATGCACGAGCTCGTCCAGCAGAACCTTCCCTACGCGCGCGAATTTCTGCCGCACAAGGAAGGCCTGGAGCGGTTCAAGAGCGAAGGCGACTTCATGAAGTGCCACTTCATCGAGCAATTCACCAAGCCCGACGAGAAGATTTCGATCTACAAGACTGGCAAGTTTCAGGATTTCTGTCGCGGCCCGCACCTGCCTTCGACCGGGAAAATCAAAGCCTTCAAGCTGCTCAACATCGCCGGCGCCTACTGGCTCGGAGACGAAAAGAATCAGCAACTGCAACGCATCTACGGCACGTCGTTCTTCTCGAAGAAGGATCTCGACGCTTACCTGAACAGCATCGAAGAAGCGAAGAAGCGCGACCATCGCGTGCTAGGCAAACAGCTCGACCTGTTCTCGATCCAGGAACTCGCAGGGCCGGGCCTGATCTTCTGGCATCCCAAGGGCGGCATCATCCGCAAAGAGATGGAAGACTGGATGCGCGAAGAGTACCTGCGCCGCGGCTACTCGCTCGTCTGCACGCCGCACGTGGCGCGCCGCCAGTTGTTCCACACCTCCGGCCACGAGGGCTATTACTCGCAGAACATGTTCGACGCCATGGAGCTGGACGACGCCGAATATCGCCTGAAGCCCATGAACTGCCCCGGCCACATCCTGATCTACAAAGATTCACTGAAGTCTTATCGCGATCTGCCCGTGCGCCTCGGCGAACTCGGCACGGTCTATCGTTACGAGCGCTCGGGAGTGATGCACGGCCTGCTGCGGGTCCGCGGCTTCACCCAGGACGACGCTCACATCTTCTGCACTCCCGAGCAGATTGAAAACGAAATCGTCGGCTGCCTGGAGTTCGCGCTCGCCGTGCTGAAGGCCTTCGGCTTCGACCAATTCCAGACCGATCTTTCCACCTGGGATCCGAAGGACAAGAAGAGTTTCCTCGGCAGCGAAGAGCAGTGGAACCTCGGGACCCACTCGCTGGAAAACGCGCTCAAGAGACTGAACATCGAATACAAAACAATGCCCGGTGAGGCCGCGTTCTACGGACCGAAGATCGACGTCAAGTTGGTGGACGCCATCGGACGCCTGTGGCAGCTCTCGACGGTCCAGTTCGACTTCAACCTGCCGCAGCGTTTCCAACTCGAATACGTCGCCGAAGACGGCACCCGCAAGCAGCCGCTGATGGTCCACCGCGCGCTCTACGGATCGGTCGAGCGCTTCTTCGGCGTGCTGATCGAGCACTACGCCGGAGCGTTCCCGGCCTGGCTCTCCCCGGTGCAGGTGGCGATGATCCCGATCGCCGAACGCCATACCGAGTACGCGGAAAAAGTCGCGGCGCAACTGCGGGCGGCGGGCGTGCGCGTGGAAGTAGATTCCCGCAACGAAAAAATGAACGCGAAAATTCGCGAACACGCCATGCAAAAAGTCCCGTTCCTGCTGGTGGTCGGAGACAAAGAAGCCGAAGCCAACAAGGTCAACGTCCGCACCCGCGGGAAAGAGAAGACCGAAGACATGGCGACGGACGAATTTGTGGAAAAGATCAAGAAGCTGATCGCGGAGAAGAGCGCAACGTAGTTAGGAAATAGTTATCCTTTAACTGCCGCTTTCCAGCGGGACTACGGGTATGCCATCGATTAGAAACTGGGTGCCGGAAACGACCACCTTGTCTCCCGGCTTTACGCCGTCGAGGACGACATAGTCGTTGCCGACGATTTGGCCGATCTGGAGCGGCTTCTGGTGGACCACGTATCCACCTTTCTGGTCAGACTCAGCCACGAAAGCGAAATAGAGGCCTCCGATTCGCGACACCGCTATGACCGGAACCACCGGCTTTTCCTGGCTGCCCCAGACCACTCGGGCGCGGATGAACTGGGCGGTGCGCAGGCTGTCGTTCGAGTTTGCGATGGTCGCTTTGACGAGCACGGTCTGCGTCGCCGTGTCCACCTGCGGCGAGATGAACGTGACGCGACTGCTGGCGAGCAAGTTTCCTGAAGCGTCGACGATCTGGACGGGAAGATTCATCTTCAACTGGGCAGATTTCTCGATGGGAACATAGATATAAGCTTCGAGGCTGCCGGGACGGTCGACAGTGCTGAGCGTGGTGGTGGTGACGACGCGGTCGCCAACGCGGACGGGAACATCACCGACAATGCCGGCACGCGGCGCAACCACCTGGTAGTAGTGCAGCTGGACTTGCTGCTCGCTAACCTGAGCATCGAGCGAGTGCAGTTGCGCCTGGGCAGCATCGATGGTCGCGCGCGCCTGATCGAGATCCTGCTTGCTGACTACGCCGGCATTGGCGAGGCCGCTGACGCGCTCATAATTCTGCTGCGCCCACTTGACCTGCGCGACCTGGGCGGCGCGGGCGTCCTCCTGGCTCTTGACCGTCGCCTGCTGCTTGGCGGGATCGATCTGCATCATGGGAGCCCCGGAAGCGATAAGTTCGCCGGAGTGGACGAAGATCTGCGTAATGATGCCTTCGACCTGCGGCATGACCACGGAGGAGTCGCGGGATTTCAAGGTGGCGACGTAGTCGGTGGTGTCATCGACTTTTTGGGCCTTGGCCGTTTGGACTTTGACCGGCATAGCCTGCGGGGCATCAGCCTTGGCTGCTTTGCCCTTGCCGCAGGCGGCCGCGAAAAGAAGCGCGGCCAGAAGGCCGCCGGGCAGAACCCCGGACAAAATCAAAGATGGCGTTTTTGCTAAGGATCGAGACATATCGTTGTTCCGGAGACGCGGCAAGCCGCTTCTCTACGGGGAATCAGACGCACCGTTAGGGCATGGCCGTCTCGGCCGTCCACTGCAGCAATACTAAAACATTTATAGATTCCCGGTAAGAGCGCGAGGCCCCGAGGAATTTTCGCATCTGTTAAATTGTTTTGTCATGAAGCCAAGCCGAAGTTTTGCGAGCGACAACAATGCGGTGGTGCATCCCGAGGTGCTGGAGGCGATCCGGCGCGCTAACCAGGGGCATGTCGTGGGGTATGGCGACGATCCGCACACGGAATCGGCCGTGGGAAAATTCCGGGAGCAGTTTGGGACCGATGTGGCGGTCTTCTTCGTTTTCAATGGGACGGCAGCAAATGTGCTGAGTTTGCAGGCCCTGACGCGGCCGTTTCATGCGGTGCTGTGTCCCGAGCTCTCTCACATTTATACGGACGAATGTGGCGCGCCGGAGAAGTTTACGGGCTGCAAGCTGGTGCCTCTGGCGGCGCCGGACGGGAAGCTGACCGTCGGAACGGTGGCGCGTGCGTATCACGGAATTGGCGACCAGCATCACGTGCAGCCGCGGGTGATTTCGATTACGCAATCGACCGAGGTTGGGACCGTGTACAAGCCGGCGGAAATCGAGGCGCTGGCGCGCTTTGCCCACGAGCGCAAGATGTTTTTGCACATGGATGGGGCGCGGATCTCAAACGCCGCGGCGGCGCAGCGACTGACCCTGCGTCAGGCGACGCGCGATCTGGGAGTGGATGTGCTTTCGTTTGGCGGGACGAAGAACGGGTTGATGGGCGTGGAGGCGGTGGTGTTCTTTCATCCCGAACTGGCCGGGGATTTTTTGTTTGTGCGCAAGCAGGGGATGCAACTCGCATCGAAGATGCGCTACATGTCGGTGCAGATGGAGGCGTTGCTGACGGACGATCTCTGGCGGCGGAATGCGGAGCATGCGAACCGGATGGCGCGGCTGCTGGAAAAGGAAGTGAAGAAGATTCCGCGCGTCAGGATTGTGTATCCCGTGGAGGCGAACGGGGTGTTTGCCCAAATTCCTCGGGAAGCGATTGAGAAGATACAGCAGCGCTACTTCTTCTATGTGTGGAGCGAAGAGGAGTCGGTGGTGCGATGGATGTGCTCGTTCGACACGACCGAAGAGGACGTCCGAGAGTTTGCCGAGTTTGTGGCGGCAGTAGTGGGGGACCTCGCGAACTGAAGCCCCCACCTAGGGCGCGTCTATGCGGCAGGATCCGATTTCCCGCCTCGGGGGCGGAAAATCGTACTTATTTCTTGGCTGCTCTAACCCTTGCCCATCGTGCCCTCTGGGCTGCTGCTATTCTCCTGCGTCCTGCCGCCGAAATCGTTCGTTTCTTGGGAGTCGGGGCGGGTCCACGCTTGCTCCCCTGCAGGAAAACCTTCCCGAAGGTAGTTAGGGCAGCCGTTACGCGATGGAGTTCATCCTCAAGTCTCGCACGTTCCTGCTGGAGTTGTTTGACCACAGACTGAATTAGTGTTTTTGGCATGGAGTGATTTTATCACTTACAAGTTGGACATCAAGTCAGTTCCCGCGGGAGAGGCTGGTTAACTGGCACAAAATTCCCGTTTGCGGACGAAATCCCGCTCTGGGCAAGGTCTTCAGGCTGAGCCGCGCCCTATACAAAGCGCTGGGACCAGCAGGCTACTGAAAAACTCGATCTCGCACTTGATTTTGGGTGGCGCAGCGCTTCAGCGCTGCGATAACTGGCTTGTATTGAGTACCGGCTGAACAGTCTGCGGAAATATTCTGTGTGCATGAAAAGATACGGGTGTTTCCACAGGGCGATTTGATATGTACGTAGTATGCGTGGAAACGACGAGCAGCAAGGAGCGGTGTTCAGTTATCTCAACCCGGAAGAGCGGATACCGGCGGATCATCCGTTGCGGCGGATTCGCGCCATGATGGATCGGGCGCTGCAGGACTTATGGGCGCATTTCCAGGCGCTGTACGCGCGGCGGGGGCGTCCGTCGATTCCTCCGGAGAAGCTGTTGCGGGCGCTCTTGCTGCAGGTTCTGTATTCCCTGCGCAGCGAGCGCCAGCTGATGGAGCAGATGAACTACAACCTGTTGTACCGCTGGTTCGTGGGCTTGAACCCGGACGATGAGGTTTGGGATGTGACGGTGTTCACCAAGAACCGGGAGCGGATGATGCAAGGCGAAGTTTCCGAACGCTTGCTGGGCGCGGTGTTGGAGCAGGCACGCGCACACGGTCTGCTGAGCGAAGAACACTTCACGGTGGATGGGACGTTGATCGAGGCGTGGGCGAGTCGACGGAGTTTTGTGCCCAAGCTTCCGCCGCCGGCGGCGGGCACGGGCGCGGGCGGCAAGAAGTTGCTGCGCGACACGCACGTTTCGACGACCGACCCGGACGCGCGGCTGTATAAGAAGAGCACGGCGGGTGAGGCCAAGCCGAGTTATCTGGGGCATGGGGTGATCGAGAACCGCAAGGGGCTGGTGGTGGCGGCCCGCGCCACGCCGTCGAGCACGACGGCGGAGCGGGAAGCGGCGCTGCAGATGCTGGACGCCATGGGCCGCAGCGCAGAACGAGTGAACGCGCAAACGCCCGTCATCACGCTGGGAGCGGACACGCTGTATCAGGAGGAAAAGTTTATCGCGGAGTTGCGGCGGCGCAACATTACGCCTCACGTGGCCGAGTATGAACCGAATCCGCACTGGCCGAACTGGCTGACCGAAGCGGAGCGGAGCGATCCCGGCTTTGCCATCAGCCAGAAGAAACGCAAGCGCATCGAGAACGTGTTTGGCTGGGGCAAGCTGCACAGCATTCTGCGGAAAGTGAAACTGCGCGGCGCGCGGAAAGTGGATTGGTTTTTCCGTTTCGTGGCGACCGCGGCCAACTTGGTGCGGATGGCGAAACTGATTCCCGCGGTGTAAGCGCGGGGAGAAGTGTGTTTCGAGGAGGCAAAATGGCCGGGCGAGATAGCCCGGGAGAAGTCAAAAACACGATCCGCAGCGAAAAATGAACGTTCGAAAAGCCGCGCAAATAAAATCAGCGACTTTTTCCGCAGACTGTGAAGCCGCTGCGGTCAGACTGCGGCGCAGAAAACACTTCGTCTGGTGGCCACGACCGGGCGACTCGTTATCGGCCGGGGCGGCGGTTGGCGCCGGGTCTTATCCACGGACGGGCGCACTGCGGAAAGACTGGCGTCTCGCGAGCCCGCCCTGAGCGCAGTCGAAGGGTCCTGCCGGGCGGGAACGCTCGCCGCTCCATCGACAAGGTTGCCAACGACTGGCTTTGATGCGAGCATAATAAGAGAGATGCGGGGTCGTTTTAAGTTTTGGCTTGACATTGAACTGATGGCGCGTTACCAATGCTGTCTTTTGGCGTTGGTTTGTTGCAGTGTTCGGTTGGGATTTCTTGGGTGACTGCCGGTTTGAGCTGAACCGCCGGATGAGGGCGGAAGGGAGCAAACGGGCGAGTGTGGGGTTCATGTTGCAAAGATTTGTCTCTCTGCTGCGCGATTACGCCGAACTGACTAAGGCGCGCATTACGGCTCTGATCGTCCTAACGGCGTGGTGCGGCTACTTTTTTGGCGCGCACCGGTTGGGCGTGTCGTCGTGGTCGCTGGGGTTGTTCCACGCCTTGTTGGGCGTAGCGCTGGTTTCGAGCGGAACGGCGGCGCTGAATGAAGCGCTCGAGTCGAGCGTCGATGCGCGGATGCGGCGCACCGCGCTGCGCCCTTTGCCTTCGGGACGCATGACCATGGCACACGCGGCGATAGTAGGTCTGGCGCTGACCCTCGGCGGCTCCGCTTATCTGGCGATTTATGCCAACCTGCTGACTGGGCTGTTGGTGTTCTTGACCGCCCTGGTGTATCTGGCGGCATACACTCCACTCAAGAAAGTTTCTCCGCTGTGCACATTTGTGGGCGCGTTTCCGGGAGCGATGCCGGTGGTTCTGGGTTGGACGGCGGCGCGCGGAAAACTGGAAGTCGAGGCTCTGATTCTTTTTGCCATCATGTTCGTCTGGCAGTTTCCGCACTTTCTTTCCATCGCATGGCTCTATCGCGAGGACTATGCGCGAGGCGACATCCGCATGTTGCCGGTGGTCGATTCCGATGGGAAGTCCACCGTGTGGCGGATTTTGGCCTATTCCGGAGCATTGATTCCGGTGAGCGTTTTGCCGGTTGCGCTGGGAATGGCAGGACGCGTGTATTTGGTTGGCGCCATCCTGATGGGCGCAGCGCTGTTCCGTGTGTCAATGGGGATGGCGTATCCGCAACTGCCGGCGACGGCTGCGGCATCGAAGCCGCCGGCCCGCCGCTTGCTGCGGGCCACGATCATCTATCTGCCCGCGCTGTTCGCACTAATGATGGCTAACTCGGTAGTTAGTCGTTAGGGAACTTGGTAACTCCGCCTGTAGAGACGGGGCTTGCCCCGTCTGCTTTGGACGCAGCGGAGACGCGGCAATCCGCGTCTCTACAGGCAAATCCTCATAGATTCGGTATTACTCCAACTCCAATTCAATCTTCTTTGCCGCCGGGTCGAGCTTGGCGATCCGAAACTTCCGGATTTGCCCTGTCCGCATGGCTTCCGGCTTAGTCTCGTCAGCGGCAGCGCCGCTCTTCCAGCGTGCCTGCAGCATGGAACCTAACGACGACAGATCGGGGCGCTTTGATGAAGATGAGGAAGACGGTTCCGCGCTCTTGTCTTCTTTCTCCGGCTTCGCTGGGCGTTCTTCCGGGATTCGGCACGTTGCCACTACCCCTTCGCCCAGTTCCACGCGCGCGCGTCCTGCGGAAACCTCGGTCATGCGGCCGGTGACTACGTCGCCTTCTTTATGCTCGGCGAGATATTCATCCAGGCCGGTTGGAACCAGCTGTTTCATACTCAGGCGTATGAGCCGCTTTTCCGTATCGAGCGCCAGCACCTGCGCCTTCACCACTTGCCCGGCCTTCAACACTTCTTGCGGGTGATTGATGCGTTTCTCCGCGCTGATTTCGCTGACGTGAATCATGCCCTCCACGCCTTCGCTAAGCTGCACGAAAGCGCCGAATTTTGTCAGGCTTGTTACCGGCCCTTCGATCACCGTGCCCGGCGCATATTTTTGTGCGGCCCCCGCCCAGGGGTCGCCCAGCGCCTGTTTCAGGCCGAGCGAGATGCGCCGTTCCGCCGCGTTCACTCCCAGAATCACGGCTTCCACGGTCTCGCCCGGCTTCACTATGTCGCTCGGAGTTTTCACCCGCTTGGCCCATGACATTTCGGAAATATGAATCAGACCTTCGATGCCAGGATCGATTTCCACAAACGCGCCGTAATCGGTGAGCCGGGTAACGGTGCCGCGCACCCGTTCGCCTGCCTTGTATTTTTCGGCGACCGCGTCCCACGGATGCGGCTGAAGCTGCTTCATGCTGATCGCAACGCGGTGCTTGTCCGAGTCGATCTTGATGATCCTGGCTTCGATCTGCTGGCCCGTGGAAAGCACGTCGGACGGCTTGTTGACGCGACGCCATGAAATTTCGCCGACATGAAGCAGGGCATCGGCGCCGCCGATATCGACGAACGCGCCGTAATCGGTCAGGCTGCGGACCTCGCCGCGCACCGTGTCGCCTTCTTTGAGTTCCGAGTAGCGGCGCTCCTTGCCGGCGCGCTCTTCGTCTTCCGCAATGGCGCGGCGATCGACCACCACGTCTTCCTCGGCCACGTCGAGCTTGATGATCCGGCAGCGAATCTCCTGCTCGACCAGTTTCTCCAGTTCAGACGCGTCGCGGGTTCCGCTGCGCGAAGCGGGCATGAAGGCTCGCACGCCCACATCCACGCTCAACCCGCCTTTGACCACGCCCGTCACGGTGCCCATGATCGTCGACTTCTCCACGAACGCCTTCTCCAGCGACGCCCAGTCGGTGGGACGCTCGACCTTGCCGCGGGTCAGTTCGTAGTAGCCTTCCGGATCGCGCCCCTTGACGGTGACCTGCACTTTGTCGCCGGGCTTCGGCAGCTTGTCCGCCGGGAACGCCGTGAGCGGCAGAACGCCTTCCGTCTTGAAGCCGATGTCGAGAACGATGGAGTCGGCAGTCACGGCAATCACCGTGCCTTCGCGGCGCTGAGAGCCTGGTTCGCGCTTGCGGGAATGACTCTGCTCGTACTCGGAAAAAATATCCTTGAACGATTCGGCCGGCGGATTGGCTGGCGTGGGTTCAGGAGTGCCTGAGCCAGACGTGTTTGGCTCGGGCGTGTTTGGGTCGGACATGCTTGGATTGGGCGTCTCTGGATCGGTCATGAAGAGGTTGGTGCGCCTGCGGCGTGGATTCAATTCAGGATAACACCGCTGAGGGCTTGCTCGACAGAGCTGGTGGAGATGTGAGGCAAGATCCGCCGCTTTGGTTCTCAGCCAGCCCTGTAACTGAACAGTTTTTGGCATTCTTGTCGGAGAAAACCGCCAGCGACGGGGATGGGGCGATTGCCCTTCTCGAAGACGAGCCGGCAAGGGATGAGGCAAGCTCGCCACTTGTAGTCTTCCGTGCCGCGCTCGCGGCCATAAGCGGCAATGTCTTCCTGGGAGACGCCGTAGACAACCGCGCCAATTCGAGCCCACACGCAGGCGCCGGCGCACATGGCGCAGGGCTCGTGCGTGGAGTAGAGCACGAAGTCGGGCAGGTACCGGCCATAACCGCTTGACACGTATTTAAGCGTTTCCAACTCTACGTGCTTGATGCTTGACCCCGAAGTTTTTACCCGGTTACCGGCGCTGGCGATGACCACTTCGCGCCTGCCTGTGAGGCGGGTGATGACCGCGCCAATGGGATAATCGCCTCGGTCACGGGCGCGCTTAGCCTCCGCGATGGCCAGCTGCATGAACTTCTTCTTCGGTCTGTAGGAAGCAGGGATCATGTAGTTCGAGAAGCCCAACCGTTCGTACAGAAATGGGAGCCATCCGGCAGCCTGGTACCGGCTGCCCTGACCCGATTGTAGCTCCAGGCGTTGAGCGCTCCCACACCGTTTGCACAACGCCGTTTATGAACAACTTCCGTCCAGCGGACTAGCCACAAAACCGCGACTTGCTTCTTTGGTCACAACTGTGTCGTCTTCACCGAAACTTCGACTTCCTGGTGTATTGCCTGTTCAACGAGGTGAAGCCTGCCGGCTTACTTGCCTATAACTTTCACCACTGACTCATCCGTTCCGCTCCAGGCTGGTGCGCCTTCGTGCTTCAGTTGATGTGTGGCGTCGTTCCAGGTCACCTTCGTGATGGAACCTGCGCCTTTCTCATATTCATAGGTCTTCCCGTCGTCTTGAAAGATCGTGAAGCTGGCATCGGCTCCGGGATAGACCCTCACAGAAGCGATGGTTTGCGGTTGGACCGCGCTCAGCACCTCCGACCCGAGCGGTATGATGCTTCCCGCCTTCACGAACAGTGGCAATGTTTCGATGGGAGCGCCCGCCACAATGGTCTGGCCGCCGCGTAGACGCTCGTTCGTCCAATAGTTGTACCAGTCGCTGCCGGCCGGCAAGTAGACTGTGCGGTGCGTTGCGCCTTGCTCGGTGACCGGAGCGACCAGGAACGCCGGTCCATACATATATTCATCGGGAATGTCGGCGGCCTTCGGGTCTGACGGGAAGTCCATGAACAGGGCCCGCATGTAGGGAGCGCCCGTCTGATAGCTGCGATACGCCAACGAGTAGGTGTACGGCAGAAGCTGGTAGCGCAGCTTCAGATACTTCTCCAGAATCGGTTCCGCCTGCTTGCCGTAGGACCAGACTTCGTTGTGAGCTCTCTCGCCGTGGGCTCGCATGATTGGGTGAAAGGCTCCCCATTCGAACCAGCGGACAAACAGCTCGGAATAGTCTTCGTAGTTGGCGATCGTGTCGCGTGCGTCCGAGCCGTCGATCAGCGGCTTGTGCTCGGCGTGGTAGTTGGCGGGAATCGAGGGCGAGAAAAATCCGGCGATGTCCGTGTCCCAGTACGGCAGACCTGCGGCGGTAAAATTCAGCCCGGCGGGAATAGAACGGCGGAGCATATCCCAGGTCGCATAAACATCGCTCGACCAAAAGACTGTGCCGTTACGCTGCGCCCCCAGATATGCAGCACGGGCCAGAGTCATCACGCGCCGGCTGTCTCCAAAATCTCTACGGGAACCCTCGTAGGCCAGGGACGTGTGAAACAGCGGATAGACGTTGTAGTAGCGTATGCCGGAACCGATCGAGAAAACGTCGCCTGCGGGATCGATATCCGGCTCGGTCTCATCGAGCCACAGGTAATCGAATCCGTAAGGCTTGATGTAGCGGTCGCGAATCTTCTCCCAGAACCACTTCGCCGCTTCAGGGTTGGTCGTATCGAGATTCGGTCCGATGACTTCCTTGGTCCATCCCGGATCCGGTTTGCCGTCCGGGGTGTGGATCAGCCAGCCTTTGCTCAGGATCATGTCGTAGAACTGAGTGCCGCGCGCAAAGTGCGGCCACACGCTCAAGAGCGTACTCACGCCCATCTCGTGCAGGGTGTGATTCATCCCTGCCGGGTCGGGCCAGCGTTTCGGGTCGAGATCGAGCTCGCCCTGCCTGGTCATGTTGAGGAAGTCCACGACGATCACATCCAGCGGCAACTTCTTCTCGCGATATTTCTTGGCCACATCCAGAATCTGTTCTTGCGTGGGATAGATCGCCTTGCTTTGGATGTATCCGTACGCTGACCTCGGCAGCAGGTGCGTCACACCGGTCAGGAGACGGTAGCCTTGGTAAATTTCGTCGGTCGTATCGCCCGCAATGATGAAGTACGAAACGCGGTCTCCCACTTCCGAGGACCATGTGTTCCGTCCATTGACGCCGAGGATCGCTGTCGTCTTGGACGGGTTATCCCACACCAGGCCGTAGCCGCGGCTGGTCACCAGGAACGGCACGCAAACGTCTTCACCGCCAACCGCGCCGTAGTCGTGCCAGCAGCGGATCTCGTGATTGCGCAGGTCCATCCAACCCTTTTGCTGCTGCCCCAGGCCGTAGTAATGCTCGTCCGAAGGCGAATCGAACACTGCACCAACCGAGTAGCCCTTCGCGCCCACGTCTTGCTGAGCAACTTCCGGTCGTTCCGGAGCCATCGTCCAGGTATTCATGTGCAACAGCGTCTTGCCCTTTGGCGTTGTCACCATAAGCGCATCGTTGTATGGACCTTGGCCGCCGCCTCCGCCAAAGTAGATTTCACGTAGCTGACGATTCAATGCATCGAGCGGCAGGCTCTGCGGCAGCTTCTCAGCGGGAAGATCTCCTGGCGCCAAATGCACAACCATCCGCGAAGACCGGAAGACATCGCCGCCTTCGGTGTCGCGCTCATGGGTCCATTCGTCCGCCGACGGCTTAGCCACGAAACCATAACCTGGAGCGCTCGTCGCGGCGGCCTTGTCCACGCTCATCGTTACGCGGAGAATGTTCGGGGCGTAGGGCTCCAGCGAGATCACTCGCCCTTTGCGTTCCAGCACCAGCGGACCCGATTGGGCCCCTGCCACGGCCGCGACCAGGAATACGGCGAACGCCGCGCCAAACACTTGCGCTAATGAACTCCTCATATGTTGCCGAAACGTCCAAGGACCTTGCTTAAACGCACCCGAGATCTGCATTTTGTCTGCCCCTTGCCGGCCTTCTTCTCTATGAGAAAACGTTTACTTACTGCGCGCAACGTAATTCTACAACCGGGATCATCATCGCAGCAGAGAAGAGCTTGATAAAACTTCCTTTGTCATATCGCTGGAATCCACGCAGCACCAATTGGCTATGGTAAGCAGCATGGTGGATAGCTTCATTGTTTGACCGGATTGAACGAGCTATCCGCTAAAAGCGTCCTAGCTTCACGCGGATGACTGTGGGTTTGTCATAGAAACAAAGGCCGCGGTCCGTCTCGTCGCCATTCCATAGCTTCTGCGGCCTCCACAGACCGTTATCATAAACACCCTGCTCCGCAGTGATGATCTGGCTGCGCATCCACGGCGGTTTTCCAGTCAGATGGAAATTAACGCTGGCGTCAACCCCGGTGACCAGAAATTCATCCGGACCCAGTTGAGCGACCAACGCCGCGCCATGGGCGTCTTTGGTGCCGGGAGCCCTGCGGCCATCGGGCTGCGGAAACCCATACGCCACGCTCGCCTGCCATGTTCCAAAATCCAGTTCCTGCGCAGTTTGCCCGGGCTCTTCGACGGCAGTCTTGAGTTTGCCTTCAAACTCCAATTCCGCAATCTCACGGCTCATGGGAGCGATCAGAGCAAAGTTGCGCGCGTGTGCCTTCCAGGGCTCATCGCCCAGGATGTTCCAGCCTGACTGGTCCACTCCGAATGGGGAGAAGCCGATGGCTCCATCACCCAGCGCGTAAAACAAGAACTTGCCAAAGCTGTCACTGCGCCCAGTCTCCGGGATCCAGAGGGGATTGTCCGTGCGGTGATAGGCGTGCATGGTGTCACGGTAGAACGGGGAGTCGTCGGCATAGATGTCGGGACCGATCATGTCGATCGACGGAGCCAGCACGCGCCACAATCCCACCATTTTTTGCACTGCACCGCCGCTGGGATACGCGATACCCGGCATCTCCAACTGGCGTTCCGGCAACTCGGCTGCGGGATAATCGATCCAAACGTTGATGTAGCACGGAATCGCGAACTCGGCCTTGCCTGCGGCCGCGATTTCGTTGATGTACCTTGCCTGATGGTAGAACTGGAACATTTCATCGGCGTCCGCACCGAAAACCTGACTCCACGTTCCTGGCTGTTTGTGCGCTGCCGCCAGCAGGTCCGAAGGAACTGCGCCGGTAAACTCGCGATTGGCCTCCGCCGAATTGTCCCGCACACTCCCGATGTTCCCCGACTCGTTTTCAACCTGGATGAGCAAAACGGTATGTTGTTCGCCGTCCGTCTGCTTCAGGTGCTGCATCAATTTCACGAAAGCAGACTTGTCCGCCTCCAGAGTGTTGCGCGAAAGCGGTGAAAGGACATCGATCGGCTCTCCATCGGGTCGGATGACGCGCGGAAAGCGCTTTGTGTCGGCCTTCACCCACGCCGGCACATAGTGCATATTGCCGTTCTTCCACGTGCCAAACCACAGCAGCACCACGCGCAGTTGGTGGGAGCGAGCGCCTTCCACAATCTGGTCCACGTTGCCGAAGTCAAAGTGCCCTTCCTGGGGTTCCAGCTGTTCCCAGTACACGGGTGCCTCGATTGTGTTGGCGTGCAACGCGGCCATCGATTCCCATACTTGGGGCAGTTCGCTCGGCCACGCACTGGAGTTGTGAATCTGGCCGCCGAGAATCAAGTACGGCCACCCGTCAACCATGAGGGCGTAACGGCCGTCCTTTTGTACGAGTTTTGGGGCTTCCGCACCAAAGGATCGTGGAAGCAAGGTAAGCGCGAACACAACCGTGGCCACGAAACCAAACACTGGGAGAAGACGGCTAAACATGGAAGAGTGCATTCTATTTTTCCTCAAAGTCAATGTAATCGTGTACGCCCCTGTGCGCAAGCGAGCCTCTTGACGTTGTGCTTCGTTGCGCCAAACGTCGGATTTCCCACATGCCCGTTTCGGACCAACGATGCACTCGCGGCGGGTAAGGTAACGCCTTGGCGACTACTAACGAGTCAGCGGATGATGGCCCATCCGTTGATCGAACTAAAGAGATGGAATCAGCCAAAGTCGTTTGGCAAACCGGAGGGTCAGCGTGTGGCAGTTCGACGAGAAAACGCTCGGAGCATCGATGCGAATAGTCAGACCGTAAACTGATGTCGTTTCGTTCAAGCTTTCTCCTCCATGACGGACAAGAAGCTGCTAAGACCAATCAGCATTGGTAGAATAAACAGGGCTGCTTTGTCGGGCTCGTGGAGCAAGTGTTTCACTTGATCGCCGAGAGCCCTCGCGGCTTCCGAAAATGCGAGATGGCCTTGAGCATCGAATTGGAAAAACAGTAATCCGGACACGAAAAGCAATACGGCAGGTCCCACGAACGCGACGATCTTGTAAGCCAGAACTCTTCTGCGCCGGAAGCAAAATGTGAAGATCGCGATCGTAACGAGGACGATGTAAATCAGTAATTTGACGCTGCTTTGATCCTCTTCGAGCTCTTTGGTAGATTCCAATAAAACAACAAACACCCCGGACAATACGATGAACCAACTGATAGGTTCTTTGGCTTTGGCGACCGTCGCTTCCACAGCGCTTCCGACGCTACCTGACTTCGCAAGGTGAATTTTTTCGAAGAACGTGGTGAGTGCGTTAGCGATGAGCACTACAGCGACCGCCGACAGGAGAATGGCCACCCCTCCAGATAGGATAGCCGCAAATATCACGCCAAAAATTGTGGGTATGATGGAGGGCGCGCCATGAAGGCCGACGAGGAATGTTCCGAACAGGAATCCGAAAACCCACGACAGCCCACGAATCAGCAATGCTGCCACAACCACGAGGACGGCTCCAACAACAGCTCCACCCAAACCCCAGCCAGTCTGAACATCCCGATTGCCATTCGCCATCGGTTAAAGTACCCCTGAAGTTAGAGGGCAGTTTAACTGAACGCAATCTTTCATCGCAATGGGTATTTTCTCCATAATTCGGACTTCTATACTCTGGACGACTCGTCACCCCTCCTCCAAGTAGAATCGCAAACGTCTCGCAAATAGACCCGTCTTATAACTGCATCGACCCGACGATTGTCGGGGAAAACATTGATCCCGACGATTGCTCCTGACGCCCCAGGGTTTATGGATAGCCCCTGAAACAAATGGCATTCGTGCCCACCCTACGAGCGTCGCGGTCCCGAAGTCCTCACGTGGGAAGTCAGGCCGGAGGCGGCCAGCCGGGTGCGGTGGCGCCTTTTGGTTCCCGCAAGGCGGTTTCAGAGCTGGGCGACTTTAGAAATCCCCGTAAAGCCCGTCGTCTGCTACCCTCGGGACGTCCCGGCAATAGCAGGCGTATTCCTGGTTGCGTAGAATATCTGGTGCAGCGCTTCCGCCGTAGACCCGCGGCAACCGGGCCGGGGGCTCGATCTCGCAAGCGCTCGCAACTTTATTATGTGGAGGAATTTCGTGAGAAGCCCACTGACTAAACTCGGTTTGTGTCTCGGTCTGACCCTCTGCGTCGCGGTTGCGGCACTCGGCCAATCCGGGCAGCCGCAGCCCAAGCCCTCGCGTGTGGCGATTCACGCGGGCCGGCTGCTCGACGTGCGCACGGGAAGCTACGCGACGAATGTCTTCATCGTCGTTGAAGCAGACCGCATCGCGAGTGTGGGTTCATCGGTGCCCCCGGGGATTCCCGTGATCGATCTTTCGGGCCTGACGGTTCTACCCGGTCTGGCGGATTGTCACGACCATATTCTTGGTAATCCGAAGGACCATTCATCTACGGCCGACCTGCGCATGTCCTCGCCGATGGCGGCTCTCTGGGGCGTGCGTAACCTCCAGGTGTGGCTCGACCATGGGTTCACGCTTCTCCGGGATGCTGGCGAATCCGACCTGGCGTACGGGCAGCTGGCGCTTCGCGACGCGATCAAAATAGGTCTCATTCGTGGCCCACGCATCGTCTCCGCCGGAAATTTCATCAGCGTTACCGGAGGCCACGGCGACGCTGACGTGCTATCGCCAGACCAGGCGCTTCCTCGGCGGCCTAATCTTGCGGATACCGTGGACGAGGTGAGCGAAGCCGTGCGGCACGATATCAAGTATGGCGCCGATTGGATCAAGCTGATGGCCACCGGCGGCGTGGAGGACCCCATCAGCGACTACAAGGTGCAGGAACTGAGCGAGGCGCAAATGGCGCGCGCGGTGGAAGTGGCGCATCGCGCCGGCAAACACGTCATGGCCCATGCCGAAGGCACCGAGGGCATCAAGGCCGCGGTTCGCGCCGGGGTGGATTCCATCGAGCACGGCACCATGCTCGACGAAGAAGGCGCCCAATTGATGGAACAACACGGTACCTGGCTTGTTCCCACGCTCTTCACCTTCCAGCGCGGCGTCGAGGAAGGGACCTCACTGGGCGCCGATCCGGTAAGTTTCGAAAAAGCAAAGGCGATCCTCAGCTCGCAGCAACCGGCGTTTGAACGCGCCCTCCGGCATCACCTGAAGATCGCCTACGGCGTGGACGATGACCCAGATTACGTGGCCAGGGAATTCAGCGCACTGGTGCGCGCCGGACTTTCGCCTCTGGGCGCGCTTCAAGCCGCGACCGTGAATGCCGCCGACTTGCTGGGTACCTCGCGCGACACCGGCTCCATCGAACCCGGCAAATACGCCGATATCGTCGCGGTCGCGGGCGATCCGCTCAAAGACATCACAGTCATGGAGCATGTGGTCTTCGTGATGAAGGGCGGCGAATTGATCAAGGACGAGTCCCGCCAACGAAAATAGCGGGCCGAAGTCGGCTTCGACGAGGCCGCCATTGATCATCGTCCAGTCCGCACACTACAAGAAGCTAGGCCTGAATCAATACCTTTATGCCGTAAGGTTCGATGCTGATGGGGTCTGAAACTGCCGAATGATTTTCATAATCCTCGTAATTGCCACTGACATGAATAGTTTGCTTCTTCGCGGAATGATTCAGTAGATAAGTCCATGACTTTCGATGGTCGCGGCGGGTGGTAACCTCTACGCCGGGCGGTGCCTGGATCGGGCGACTCACGCCACTCATTGCGATAAGGGTAAGAAGCACTCTTGCGAGGTCGGCAGGTTCAAGATGAGCGCCGATGTAGATGGCCTTGCCCTTGCCAAAACTGTGGGAGGTGATCGCCGCCCGCCCTGCATGATCGCCGCCGATGTAGGATGCGAGCACACTAGCCTCCCGTGGATCGAGAATGTCGGCCCAAATGCGGCAGTCGGCATTCGCTCCTGCCAGGGGTCCAGCGAACTGCACGCTCTGCTTCTCCGAGTAGATGGGCTGATAATCTGCAAGTTCCACACCCAAAACATCGCGCAGCAGGCCGGGCAGCGGCGTATCGACGATGCGGCCGTGCTCATCCTTCACCCCAAGACGAAAGCCTGCGATGAAAGTCCCTCCGGCTTCGACGAAGTGGCGGATACGGTCGGCCTGTTGCCGGGAGACGACGTACATCACAGGCGAGCAGAGAACTTTGTAACGGGAAAGATCCTGGGTAGCGTCGACGATATCAACGCCGGCGTGGGAGGCGGCCATGCAACCATACCAGGGCAATATCTCGGAGAGGTACTTGAGCTTGGGCTGACCGGGTTGGATGGCCAGCGCCCAGTCCGAGTCGGGATCGTAGCACAGGGCAAGATCGGCATCGTATTGCGCATGCAGTGCGTCGCCACCGAGAGACTTGAGTTCGCGAATGGTCTGCCGGACTTCATCGAATCCGGCGCTGTGCGACCGGTCGTGTTTGAGCAAGCCGTGCCAGTATTCCTCGGCGCCGAAGTTGGCGGTGTCCCAGCGAAAATAGTTGATGCCCATCGCTCCGTGCGCAACCGCCTGATAGGTCCACAGGCGAAGCTGCCCCGGTTCAGGTTGCGGAGAGAAGGTTGGCTGCCCGGCCTTGCCGGACTGCTCTTCCATGATGAGGAATGGCTCGCCGTCCTTCACACTGCGCATGAAGTCGTGGCTGAACGAGATCGTCGCAGCAAAAGCCTCAGCCGGGGCACTGGCGCCGGAGTCCCCATCGTTGAGAACAATTGCGAAGAATCCGGGATAGTTGTCCGAGGAGACGAAGTCGAGATTGCGATACAGATCGCGCAGGTTAATGTTATCGATGAAGCCGCCAATATTGTTGGTGGTGACGAAGTGCCCCGGACAGAGTTTGCGGAGCAAACGGAGTTGCTCTTCAAGGAAGGAGACGTTTGCATCGCTCTGGTACCGGTCATAATCCAGCGCCAGCCCGGGGTTTGGCGGGGCCCCGGACGGAAGCGGCACCGGCACCTGAGAAAAATCGGTATAGGTATTGCTCCAAAAGACCGTGCCCCACGCCTGGTTGAGCGCATCGAGCGATTCGTACTTGCGGCGCAGCCACCGCTGGAATCCCTCGCGGCAGAAACCGCAGTAGCAGCGTGCACTGTCTCCCAGCGTCAACTCGTTGTCGATCTGCCAGCCGATGACAGCGGGATCTGAGGAGAAGGCATGCGCCATTTCGGTGGCGATTGCGAGTGAGAGCCGGCGATACGTTTCATTCGTCGGACAGGTGAAGCGACGCGCGCCAGGGCTAAGTGTCACGCCATGGTCGTTGACCATCAGCACTTCGGGGTATTTTTGCGTGAGCCATGGGGGAGGAGCAGCCGATGGAGTGCCGAGAATCACGGATATCTTATGGACGTGGAGAATACCAATAACGCGCTTCAGCCAACTGAAGTCGAAGCTTCCCTCCTTCGGCTCCATGAGTGCCCAGGCAAACTCTGCGATGCGCACGTTGGTGATGCCCGCGGCGGCCATTGCGGCCGCGTCCTGTTCCCAGAGGCTCTCAGGAGTCTGGTCTGGATAATAGTCGGTTCCGAAAAGAAGGGGCAGTTGGCTGGGACCGCGCACCAGGGAAGCGTTTCCCGTTTCTGCCTGTGCCAGGGCCATCATGTTTTTCGCTGCAAGCAAACTGGCGAGGCCGGCGCCACTGATGGCGATAAAATCCCGTCGATTCATGCAGATTTATCCCTCGCTGAACGTTATACAGGAGAACGATACGGTCGCGCCACGCAACCTTGGCTGACCTTGGAATCTTATTCGCGAGGCTCGTATAAGCGCGTTCACGCATGCGGCTCTTACCCTGGATGGCTAGCGGCGAAGCGTGCATCGGGGTTTCTTGAACCAGTTGCGTTTATTACCTTCGCGGCAGATTCACGACCGGGCATCGCGCCCAGTGTCCATCGCTGACTTCGACCAGCGGCGGCAATTCAACCGCGCAAGCCGCAACCCGGTGCGGGCAGCGCGGTTCGAACCGGCATCCCGGAGGATATTGCGCAATCGCCGGGACGGTGCCTTCGATGGTCGAGAGTGGAAGCGCCCGGTCGGTCGTAAGCGTGGGAATGGCGCGCAGCAGGCCTTGCGTGTAAGGATGACCGGGCGCGCGAAAAATTTCGTCCTTGCCGCCGAGCTCCACCACGTTGCCCGCGTACATGACGGCGACGCGATCGGCGACGTGCCACACAACGGCGAGATCGTGCGAAATGAAAAGCATCGCCAATCCGAATTTGTGGCGAAGGTCGTTGAGCAGGTCGAGTATTTGCTGCTGGATGGTGACATCGAGCGCGGTCGTGGGCTCGTCGGCAATGAGCAGTTGCGGACGGTTGACGATGGCCATGGCGATCATGCGCGCTGCCGCATGCCTCCCGAGAGCTGGTGCGGATAGCTGCGGGCGCGCTCCTCAGGGTCGGGGATGGCAACGTCGCGCATGCCTTCGACCGCTTCACGCCATGCTTCCGCTTTCGAGACGCGGCGGTGCGCCAGCACCGCTTCCGCGATCTGGTCGCCGACCCGCATGACCGGGTTGAGGCCGGTCATGGGCTCCTGGAAAATCATGGCGATGCGCGAGCCGCGGAGCTGCCGCAGTTGATCCGAGGGCAGCGTGGTCAGATTGGTCGGGACGCCGTCGCCATTCTGGAAAGTGATTTCGCCCGTGACCATGGCAGTGGGCGGGAGCAGCCCCATGATGGCCAGCGAGGTAATGGACTTCCCCGAGCCGGATTCCCCGACCAGTCCAAGCACTTCGCCGGGGTCGATAGAGAATGAAAGGCTGCTCACGGCGGCCAGAGGCGCAGCAGCATTCGGCCGCTCTGCCGGCAGAGGTGCCCGTGCTCCGCGGGATTGCGGAAACTCGATGGTCAGGTCGCGGACGTTCGAGCAGCGGGCGCACGAGGCCCATGGTATCAGCGGAGACGCTGCCGCCCTCTACTTCTTCTTTGGCCGCGACTCCGGCGGCACCAGTCCCGCCACGCGGTAATACACCACGAGTTGCCCGTAGTGTTCTCCCGAGTGTTCGAGCAGGCCCCACGCCATATCGGAGACTCGCACCTGCCGATTCGAGAACGGATCGACGATCAGATCGCTCATCCCCTTATCGCCCTTCTCCTTGATCGCGGCCGCGCCGTCGGCAAACGCTTTTTTCACAAACTCCACCACCGCGGCTTTCGTTTTGTACTGCTCGCGCTTGGGATCTTCTCCGGCTGGCGGCTTCAACCCCATCGCCGGGTTGGTGAAAAAGTAATTCGCATTAGCCGCGTGCAACAGTTGCTCGGCAAAACTCCGCTCCGCCGGCACCGGCTTGAAGTCGTACTTTTCCTCGGGAAAATCTTCCGCCATCGCAATCAGCTTCCGCCCCACATAGTTCCAGCTATCCAATAAAACCTGCGACGGCCCCACCGCCGGCTTCGGCGCTGCTTCCTTTTTCATCGTGTCCTGCGCTCCCGCGAGCGCGGCAAGAATTCCTACGGCAAGAACAACACCAACCATTCGCTTTTTCATTTCGTCAATCCTCCAGTAATCATCTCCTGATTTCCCGTAGAGACGCGGCTTGCCGCGTCTCCAAACACAAAGCAGGCCCTGTCTTACTCCAGTCCAGCCTTCGCCAGCATCCCGAGAAACTGCTTCTGCGTCCTCATATCGATCGACTGGGCCACCAGCTTCCCTTCCCGGTCGTAGACAAAACTCTTCGGAATCCCCTCCACCACAAACATTTCATTTACCTTCCGTCCCGGATCGAGCAACACGGGAAACGAAAACTTGCGCTCGCGGATAAACGGCTCCACCTTAGCCGCCTCTTCATCTGAAATGCCGAGCACCACCAACCCCTTCGACCCGAAGCGCTCGAAAAGCGTCTCCAGATCCGGCATCTCCTTGCGGCATGGCGGACACCACGTCGCCCAGAAATTCACCAGCACAACTTTCCCGCGCAGTTCCGCAAACGTCCAAGTCTTGCCCGCAAGATCTTTCAGCGCAAACTCCGGATGCTCCCGCTTGCGGTCATCCCCCTCGAGCCGCGCCATAGCCGCGCGAAACTGCTCCTCACTACTGACATCGGCCGGCGCCTCGACATGCTCGTAACGCACCAGCGTAGCCAGCTCAATATATGGAGACGCCGGCTCCCGTGCCCCGCCGCCTTTGCGTTCCCCGCCAGAATCCTTCGCCTCCGCCCAAGGCAAAGGCCGCTCGCGCAACGTCTCGCCCAGCGTCGTCGCCACTTCCTGCAGCGTGTCGTGTCCGAAATCGCCTTCGGTGGAAAGTCCCGCCAATCCCATCGCCAGCCGCAGCTTGTTCTCCGACGCCGGCAGCTTCCGAATCTTCAGCGCCAGATCCTTCGTAGTCCCCGCCCGCACGTCATCCGCCAGCGAGCGCAGCCCATGGATCTGCTCCGCCAGCGGCTTCTCCTCCGCGCTCCACACGATTTCTTTTTTCTGCGCCGAGGCCAGCCCCAGCCCGAACGTCATTACCGCGGCCATCACAAACAGAACCTTCATCGTACGAGACAACGTCGTGGGTTTCATAGCCCCCAAGCTTACCAACAGACCGCCTCCCGCACCAACTCCCGGCACGATCGTACTTTGGAGTTCGAGAATTCCCGGACTGACCGGGCCGTGGAATCCTCATCGCCGGTATATGATTCCAACGACTATGGACACTCTCGATCCCGCTGGAGCGGAATTTCTGCGCATCTCCGAGCGCTATCGGCAGATGAGCGACGAAGAACTCCTGGTCCTCATCCCGCAAAGCTCCGAGTTGACCCCGATTGCCCAGCAAGCTCTCGCCGGCGAGGTCCGGCAACGCGGGCTGAAGCCTGAAGCAGAGGTGGAAGACCAGAGGCCATCTGCTCGATCGCAGTTCAAGCCGCCGCAGTTTAATCCGCCGCAGTTCAAGCCGACGCCAGCTTTCTTCGAGCGCGAATCTCCGAAATTCCGCGATTCGGCGACTTACGATTCTTCCGGCCCCGATTCTTCCGGCCTCGAGTCTCCAGAAGAAGACCCGTACGACGAAGATCGCAAACTGATTGAGCTCTGCACCGTCTGGAGCGCGCGCGACGCGCTTAAGGTGCAAACGATTCTTGATGAGGCAGAGATTCCATTTTTCATGGGACCAGAGAAAGCGACGGCCGCGGACCGGGTGACCTCAAATTTCTCCAGTGGGGTAGGAGTGCAAATCATGCAAATAGGTTTGCCCTGGGCCAGGTCGGCAATGCAGCGCTACGAGCCTGAGGACGATCCAACTCCAAAAGAGAGTGAAGAGCTCGAAGAGCTTGCGGTCCGCTGTCCCAAATGCCATTCCGAGGAAGTCGTCTTTGAGGGTCGAACCTCCGAGCCAGCAATCGCAAAGGATGAGCCTTCCGAAAGATTCAAATGGACCTGCGACGCCTGCCGCCACCACTGGGAAGACGACGGCGTAGCAAAAGAAGAATGATCCATGGCCAAATCCCTGGCAGCACGTGGTACAACTATGGTTCGTATCAGGGTGTCGCTTAAGCGATGCCGTAAGTCTTGCCTTAGGAATGCCCCTTTAGGCGCTGCGGCCGAGGATTGGAGTTCCACCACGGGCTGCTAGGTGGACGAAGCCGTGGAATTCCACCTTTCGAAAAAGCGTGAAAGGTGGGGCGGCCGACCGAAAAATTTTACCCTTGAATATTCGCCTTTTATTCACCTATAATGATGGTCTATGTCGGCTGGACTTGAGGTTCGAGACCCGATACACGGTTTCATCTACCGCGAGCCTCATGAACAGGACATAATTGACTCCAAAGCATTCCAACGCCTGCGGAGACTTAAACAACTTGCGCTTGCAAACCTCGTGTACCCGGGCGCTAATCACACGCGTTTCGAACATTCGCTCGGAGCATTCCATATTGCGGGGCGTATTGCCGCGAGACTACAGATCGGCCCCGCTGATTCGCGATTAATTAGGCTTGCAGCGTTGCTGCACGACATCGGGCATGGTCCCTTTTCGCATGTTTCCGAGCCGATTCTCAAGAAACATTCACCAGCTGAGAAAATCAGTCTGAAACCCAAACAGCAAGTACATGAGCTGATCTCTGCCCAGATCATAAGGGAAGATCCCAGTCTTGCGGGATTGATTCTCGACAGCGACCGTGTCAGGATTGTCGACCTGCTGAACGGCGAATACGGGTACAGTGTTTTCAAGGAGATTGTGTCCGGTCCTTTGGATGTTGACAAGCAGGACTACCTCCTTAGGGACAGCTACTTCTGCGGGGTCAAGTATGGAGTGTTCGATCTTGAGAGACTTGTGAACAGCCTGACGGTTCACGAGGACGAGGAGGACAGATTCCTCGCCATTTCAAGCGACGGGGTCCATGTCCTGGAGCAGTTCGTGCTCGCGAAGTACTACATGAGCACCCAAGTTTACCGGCACCGAATCCGACTTATTACTGACGAGATGATCGGGCGAGCAATAGGATTGGGAATCGAGGTCGACGGTATCGGGTGGCTCAAGCAGCTCTACTCGTACGATGGCTCGGTCGACTACATCCGAGAATACATGGAATGGAATGACGAGAGACTGACAACCAAAATCCTTGAGGAGGCGCCGGAAACATACGCTTGTTCCATCTTTCAACGTTTGAGAGACCGGCGACTATTGAAATGCATTTTCGATGTAGATCGAAATGATCTCACGAATCCATCATCGAAGATGATGGTTTTCACGGGACCGGACGATTTCCACAGGTCCCTTGAGAAACTCGTCGCCGAGCACTGGGGTTATGATAGAAATTTGGTGATCTGCAGCCCTGTGACGTTCAAATCAGCCGCAAAGACGGAAAGCGAAATCTCCGTCATCGGCCCGGTTAAGCCACGGTTCTTTCGCGAGGTGTCAACGTTGTTCAGTGCTGTGAATTTGGCGATAAACGAGCAAAGGTTTCAAGTGTACGCCCCCGCTGTTTACAAAGATGAGCGAGACCACAAACGGCAACACCGGGAGTTTTACAACGAGATAATTGCGATGATCAACAAAATGTCCGATCCGCAAACTTCGTTGTCCCTCGAAAAATAAGGGGAACACTTTATGAATGCAGCCCAATTCCTGTTATCGCTTGTAGATGCGTCCAATGGAACCATCCAAGGACGTACGCTTTTGCAGAAGCGCGCCTTCTTCGTATCGCTTTTGTCTGGAGTAGATTCGGGCCTTGGCTTTGACGCCTACTACTACGGCCCGTATTCGTCGACCCTGGACAACACAGTCGCCCAGCTCAAGAACCTCGATTTTGTGGATGAGGATGACACGCCTTTTGGAATGATCAGCGGCGGTTTTGAAATGCGCCGGTACGACTATAAGCTGACACCGCAAGGCAATGAAGTGGTGGAGAAATTACGAAAAACCGAGGAATACAGACGAATACGCGAAAGTGTGCAGAAAATCGAAGCAGCCGGAAATCCGAACTATTTCGAGCTCTCGATAGCCGCGAAGGCTTTTTTCATTCTCCGGAAGCAGCGAAGACCGATGTCCACTGAGGAGATCAAGCGTGAGGCGGAGAAGTTTCATTGGGAGATCCAGCCTCAATCGCTGGAAAAAGCCGTCACGTTTCTGCAAAGGTTGGGGCTCACGAAAGGGGCAGAAAAGAATTAGCAGTTGCCCCGCCGCCCAACGTCGGCCGTCAATCCCCCGCAGGAAAAACGCGTGCATAGTGACGGGCAGCATCAACACAGCGCTGCCTTACCCATTTGCTCGACCGATTTGGCCCTCGAATCTGGGGGCCTACTGCATCACCTCACTGGTCTGCAATCAACTCCCCCGCAGCCGCGCTCGCCAAGACGCATAACTCCCGGAAGACCCGCGCATTAAACGGAGACGTCTGACCAGCTTTGAGCAGCGTCTCCCTAAACCTGGCCCGAAGGACCCGGTAGATAGCCATCATCTGCTGTACGGTTGGCTGTCGAGGGCCTCCAACGAAGATGTTGCCGAATTCACGGAACACGCCGCGGACCGTACCATTGTGAATGTAGACATCCGTTCCGTTGAGGTCGCTCAGGGATTTTTGAATCCGATGCACCTGAGACTCGCACACCGCCCACGGGCGTCCTCGCTGTCCTGCTCTGTCCAATCCGACTGTCAGGCCGAGCTCAAACGGCATATTGAATCTTGGCGTTCGGGGAACAGTTCGATCAAGCTGCACCCGGGAAAGGTCGTGCACGGAATATCTGCAATCCGCAATTAAGTCTAGAATTCGGTCGAGCCGTCGGCGGCTGAATGGAATCTCGAGGGTAGCACGCGGGATAAAGCCGAACGCGCTAACGGCGGCTATGTAAGCGAGGAAAAGATTTTCGAACTGCGAGTCATACGGAATGTTGAGGAACACCGATTCCGTCTTGGCCGCTGGCCCTCGCGTCGTCGTTCGTCTTCGGTTTCTTGCCTTTCGTCTCGGCATGCGTGCGGTTGGTCTTCTTTTTGAATTTGAAGACAAGTTTACTCGCGGGCGAGTCACGGACTTCTCCGCTGACCGTCCTGATCAACCGATCGGCCCTGATCCCTGAAACGCCCAACACCTTCGCTGTGTCTCGCGCGGTCGCCGGTCTGCCCGGTGCGGGCTGGCGTCGTCTCAGATAGTCACTCAGAGACTCGGAGTTCGTCTCCCTAAGAACTGTCGCGAGGCTGGCGTCGCCGCGGAACCCTCTAGCGAAATCGTCGCCATATTCGCGACGGAGTGTACCCACAAGGGTGTCACTTCGCTTACGACGGATCTCGCCTTTATCGTCTCGGCAGCGGTCGTCCAATCCAGCGGGGCAAGGCCTTCTTCGCTTGTCCGAATTTGCAGGCACTCACAATCCCCCTGAGTCAGTATAACGCGCCATGATCGACCGCGCATGACTCAGCGCCGCAGTGCAAATGGGTCGCTGCGCACGCCAAAGTCAAACCGCAGTGGTGCGAACTAGCGCCTGTGTTTCAGATAGTCGCTGAGCGACGCCGAGTCCATTTCCCGCAGAACCGTGCCGAGCTTGGCGTCGCTGCGAAAGTCTGACGCAAAATCGTCGCCATACTCTCTCCTCAATGTGCTGACGAGCGTATCGTTTCGCTTGCGGCGAATCTCGCCGTTCTCGTCCCGGCACCGATTGTCCAATCCTGTATCGCAATTCTTGCCCATACTCGCTCCTCCAAACAAAATGGGGCACGGCGTTCGCCATGCCCTCCTCACAGCTGGACGTTTTTAACTGCCTACGGCTTGTTGCCCTCAGCGGCTCAACAGTCTGCGGAAAAAGTCGCTGATTTTATTTGCGCGGCTTTTCGAACGTTCATTTTTCGCTGCGGATCGTGTTTTTGACTTCTCCCGGGCTATCTCGCCCGGCCATTTTGCCTCCTCGAAACACACTTCTCCCCGCGCTTACACCGCGGGAATCAGTTTCGCCATCCGCACCAAGTTGGCCGCGGTCGCCACGAAACGGAAAAACCAATCCACTTTCCGCGCGCCGCGCAGTTTCACTTTCCGCAGAATGCTGTGCAGCTTGCCCCAGCCAAACACGTTCTCGATGCGCTTGCGTTTCTTCTGGCTGATGGCAAAGCCGGGATCGCTCCGCTCCGCTTCGGTCAGCCAGTTCGGCCAGTGCGGATTCGGTTCATACTCGGCCACGTGAGGCGTAATGTTGCGCCGCCGCAACTCCGCGATAAACTTTTCCTCCTGATACAGCGTGTCCGCTCCCAGCGTGATGACGGGCGTTTGCGCGTTCACTCGTTCTGCGCTGCGGCCCATGGCGTCCAGCATCTGCAGCGCCGCTTCCCGCTCCGCCGTCGTGCTCGACGGCGTGGCGCGGGCCGCCACCACCAGCCCCTTGCGGTTCTCGATCACCCCATGCCCCAGATAACTCGGCTTGGCCTCACCCGCCGTGCTCTTCTTATACAGCCGCGCGTCCGGGTCGGTCGTCGAAACGTGCGTGTCGCGCAGCAACTTCTTGCCGCCCGCGCCCGTGCCCGCCGCCGGCGGCGGAAGCTTGGGCACAAAACTCCGTCGACTCGCCCACGCCTCGATCAACGTCCCATCCACCGTGAAGTGTTCTTCGCTCAGCAGACCGTGTGCGCGTGCCTGCTCCAACACCGCGCCCAGCAAGCGTTCGGAAACTTCGCCTTGCATCATCCGCTCCCGGTTCTTGGTGAACACCGTCACATCCCAAACCTCATCGTCCGGGTTCAAGCCCACGAACCAGCGGTACAACAGGTTGTAGTTCATCTGCTCCATCAGCTGGCGCTCGCTGCGCAGGGAATACAGAACCTGCAGCAAGAGCGCCCGCAACAGCTTCTCCGGAGGAATCGACGGACGCCCCCGCCGCGCGTACAGCGCCTGGAAATGCGCCCATAAGTCCTGCAGCGCCCGATCCATCATGGCGCGAATCCGCCGCAACGGATGATCCGCCGGTATCCGCTCTTCCGGGTTGAGATAACTGAACACCGCTCCTTGCTGCTCGTCGTTTCCACGCATACTACGTACATATCAAATCGCCCCTGTGGAAACACCCGTATCTTTTCATGCACACAGAATATTTCCGCAAACTGTGAAGCCGCGCCCTCCCCTTAATCCCCTTCCCCAGATACTTTCCAAGAAATAATCAACCGTGTAATATTTACAGTGTAATAATTACCCACCTGTGGCTATTTAGCCACACCCGACCCCGAGCATTATCAATGACTTACAGCCCCGCCCAGCGCGATCATTGAGGCCCTCACGGGCCCAAGGCGCGGCGTTCTGCTCTGAACCCGGCCATTGTACTTATGCCGCTGTACCTACAATGCCGCAAGTACAAAGTGTTTCGCGCGAAACATTGTACGTACACCCGCCCCGATAGGATCCTCAGCTGCACCCGCTCGTGCTCCCGCAACTCATGCATTTGTAACAACTTCCGTTGCGCACCATGATCGAGCCGCAGAACGAGCAACTGGGAGCGTCCCCCATGTCGATCATCCCGGCCAGCGCGTCCGCCGCATGCATAGAACCGGGGCGGCTCTCCGATGGCGGCGTCAGCGGACCCCCGAAACCCGTGCCCATGGCGCCGTTTGAAGACCCGTTCAGATCGCCAACCCCCTCCGGAGCCGGCGTGCCCAGCGCCCGCGGACGCAGGTTGTCGAACAGCATCTGCTGCTGTCCGCTCAGGAAGCGCAGATGCAGCCAGCGGAAGATGTAGTCCATGATCGACTTGGCATAGCCGATCTCAGGATGGCTCGACCATCCGCTAGGCTCAAAGCGAGTGTGCGCAAACTTTTCGCAGAAAAGTTTAAGCGGCACGCCATGCTGCAGCGCGATCGAGACCGCCAAGGCAAAGCTGTCCATGAGCCCCGAAACCGTCGAGCCTTCCTTAGCCATCTTGATAAAGATCTCGCCCGGTTCGCCGTCGGGATACAGCCCAACAATGATGTAGCCCTCGTGCCCTCCAATGTTGAACTTGTGCGTAACCGACATGCGCTCTTCTTTAAGCTTGTGCCGCACCGCCCGCGGAGGAGCGTCAAGATTCTCATCCTCAGCAAGCGCCAAAGCTGCGGCATTCCGAGCCGCATCCTCCTTGGTAGAGTTAGCCGTCTTGCTCCCAGCCGCCGAAAGCGGCTGCGACTGCTTGCACCCATCGCGATAAACCGCAACCGCCTTCAGTCCCAACTTCCAAGCCTGAATGTAAGCCTCGGAGATATCGTCAACCGAAGCGGCATTAGGCAAGTTAACAGTCTTAGAGATAGCCCCCGAAATAAAAGGCTGAGCCGCAGCCATCATCTTCAGATGTCCCATGTAGTGAATGGACCGCGTCCCCTTAGCCGGCTTGAACGAACAATCGAACACAGCCAAGTGCTCATCCTTAACATGAGGCGCCCCTTCAATAGTCCCAGTAGCGTCAATATAAGAAACAATAGCGTCAGTCTGCTCGTGAGTGTACCCAAGTTTAAAAAGCGCCCCAGGCACAGTGTTGTTCACGATCTTAATCATCCCGCCGCCAACAAGTTTTTTGTACTTAATGAGCGCCAAATCTGGCTCAATCCCGGTCGTATCACAGTCCATCATGAAGCCGATCGTGCCGGTTGGGGCTAGAACTGTTACTTGGGAGTTGCGGTAGCCGTGTTTTTCGCCATGAGAAAGAGCTTCATCCCAGCACTGCTTCGAGGCTTCGATCAGCTCGGAGAGTTGAGCGGCCGCGGAGCTGCGCTCCGCTTGGACGAGTGAGGAGCCCGTCCCCGCACGAGCGCTGCCTATGTTGTTTACGCTTGCCCGGTGCATTCTTATTACGTCTAAGAAGGGCTCGCGATTGATGTACCAGCCGGGGCAGGCTGCTCCGGGCATGTTTTCCGCCTTAGTTATTCCCAGGCGCGTTTGTACTGTGTCGGTGATTGGAGTGAGTAGCTCGCATTGTTCGGCTATGCGCGACGATTGCAGATACGCTTCGCCACACATGATGGCGGTTACGCAAGCGGCGTAGTCGCGTCCGCCATCGGAGTCGTAGGGAAGTCCGGCGCCCATTAACAGCGCGCCCAGATTCGCATAGCCGAGACCTAGCGGACGATAGTCGTGCGAGTTCTTGCCGATGAGTTCGGTGGGATATCCGGCGTTATCCACCAGAATTTCCTGCGCGGTGATGACCACGTCTACGGCTTGACGATAGGCTTCCACGTCGAACGTACCGTTGGGCGCGAACTTCAGCAGATTCAGGCTGGCCAGGTTGCAGGCCGAGTCATCGAGGAACATGTACTCGCTGCAGGGATTCGAGGCGTTGATGCGCGCAGTGTTTTTCGACGTGTGCCATCGGTTGACGGTCGAGTCGTATTGCATGCCGGGATCGCCGCATTGCCAGGTGGCTTCAGAAATCTTCTGGAGCAGCTCCTTGGCCGGGTAGGTCTTGACTACGCGTCCGTCTACGATTGCTCTGGTGGAAAAATCGGTGTCGCGCATTACGGCTACCATGAAGTCGTCAGTTACTCGAACCGAGTTATTCGCGTTCTGAAAGAAGATGGAGCTGTAGGCGTCGGAGTCGGGATGCGATCCGTCGTAACCTTGCGCTACTAGCGCGTGGGCTTTGGCTTCTTCCTTACTTTTGCACTCTATGAAGTCGACTATGTCGGGATGGTCGATGTTCAAGATTACCATCTTGGCGGCGCGGCGCGTCTTACCTCCGGACTTAATTACTCCGGCGAAAGCATCGAAGCCTTTCATGAAACTTAGCGGGCCGCTGGCGGTGCCTCCGCCGCTTAGAACTTCGGTGGAGGAACGCAGCGGGGAAAGATTAGTGCCGGTACCGGATCCCCACTTGAAGAGCATGCCTTCGGTCTTCGCCAGAGTCAGGATGGAATCCAGCGAATCTTTCACCGAGTTGATGAAACATGCGGAGCATTGCGGGCGTGTGTATCCGGTTGCGCCGAATTCCACTTGCTGGGTAGTGAAGTTCCAGTGCCAGTTGGTGGCGTCGGATTTCGGCTCGACGCGTTCGCAGCCTACGTTGAACCAGACGGGCGAGTTGAAGGCCGCGTACTGGCGGATGAGCAGGTGGACGAGTTCGTCGTGAAAGGTGGCGGCGTCTTCGCTGGTGCGGAAGTATCCGTCTTTCATGCCCCAGTCGCGAATAGTTTCGGCTACGCGGGCGACCAGTTGGCGGACTCCGGTTTCGCGCTCACCGGTGCCGATCTGTCCGTGGAGATATTTCGAGGCGACAATGTTGGTCGCGGTCATGGACCAGTCTTTGGGGACTTCGACATTCTTCTGCTCGAAGATCATGCCGCCCTGGGAGTCGGTGATCTGAGCGTCGCGGAGTTCCCACTCGACTTCGGAGTATGGGGAGACACCGGGCTTGGTGAAGAGACGGCGGAAGGTTAGGCCCTGGGCCTTCTTCCTATTATTGATGGCGGCGGTTTGAGTTTTGATTTGGTCGCGCACTTCTGGCATTTCCTTCTCCTAATTAGATGATGGCAAAAAGCAGTTGATCTAAGTAACAGGTTTCAAAGTTGCATGGTTTCAAGGTTTCAAACTTGAAGACCAACCTTTCCCAAAACCCGATTCGACCAGATTGCGCATGGCGCTCATTTCTCAAATGCATACGGCGGCGCGGCGAAACAGATTGCTTCAGCCTCTCGACGCGCAGCCCCTAAAGGGGCGTTTGATTTCGAAGAGCTTGTGGTATCGCTAAAGCGATACCCTGATACGAGGCCCTGGTTTCTCAGCAACCGGCAAGGCTGCGACCCGGTTCCTGGAGCTGGTTTCCCTAAATGCCTTTCAGCTCGGAAGGCGCAAAGCCGTTGGGAGACCAAACTCCTTATGGAACTGCATCGCCCTGCGGGCTTCTTCGGTAATTGTGCTCTGGGAGCGCAGTGGGCTCAGCAGGGCGCGTTGTCTGGGCTAGTGCGAATGCAGTGGTGCTTTGACCGCCGGCGACTGCCGGACTGCGCTCGGCTGGGCAGGTGAGGGCACCTACCCCTACGTGAGCTTGGACGGGCGAGGTCGCCCGTCCCCACACCAGCTGAGAATCGGCGGCTGGGCATTCGATGCCATGACGGGCAAAAGAAGCGGCAACGAGTTCGATCAAACTTTCCATCGGGGCTCCTAATGGTGCGACGGAGACGGGGCAAGCCCCGTCTCTACACGAGCGGGCTCCAGCAAACGCTGAGTCCGTTCTAATTCGGTTGATGAATCCCCCCGGGGGGATGCCTGGCGGGGCCCAGACCGGGGGAAGTCACCGCTAGTTTCCATCCACTCCGGAGGGATGGTTTCCCGTGAAGGGGAAGACGCGAGCTCCTTCGCTTCTCCACCCCATTGCGCCAAAGGCGGGCGCGCTGGGGACCCCGGTTCGCTCAGGATTTCGGCAGCGGGCTAACGCCCGCTAATCGCCTCAACTTTGAGTCTCGCCCCAAGGTTTATGGTCGTAGCCTCCTTATAAAGGGGGTCTGCAAAAAGTGCTTGGGATGCTTAACGTACTCCCGTATATGGTGTCTGTCAAGAGGGAAACGCAACATCTTGTGGCTCGAAAGTGGTAAGGCCATCGAGTTCCGATATTGGAGCCAGGTTTCGAAGTTTCAAGGGGTTTCAAAGTCTGAACCTATAGGGCGCTCCTGGAACCCTTCAAACTCTGAAACTTTGAAACCTTGAAACCTGGCCTCAGGCAGTGGCACGGGTGCGATGTTCCGGTGAGGCACGAGACACGGGCCGGGCGAAGACAGCGGGAACTCCATGCGCGGGCGCCAGGGGCACGTAAATGTCTTCGAATAGAGTTTGGCTGGTGATCCGTCTTATGCCGTCGGAGGACTCGACGAGGTAGTCGCCGGGGCGGCCGGATTGTTCGCGGCCGAGAGCGTCGGTAAAGACGAGAGGTTCGGTGAGTTGACGAGCTCGCACCAGGAAACGGGTACGGTAGACGGTCCATTGGCTTTCGAGATTCATAAGTGCTTTCTTTCACCTCTTGGCAAGGCCGGCGTTCTGGCTTGCAGGTTTTGACCGAGCACGGCCGCCCGCTCGGCAAATTCTTGTTTTCAGAGTGGAGCGACTGTACGCGCAGAAAGAGGACGGGTCAATTCCATAAGAATGGTGCAACGGTGGAATTCTCTGTCGCGGATTCGATGAGGTGAATCCGGATCAAGCACGGGTCGAAGGTAGCTGCGGTTGGCGCACGAGTGGCGGGGTTTGAGCGGCGGGCGAAAAATTACGGCGGACGCTTTCAGGCCAGGCGGCCGGAATTTGCACAAGGGGCGCACAGGTTTGGAACAGTTGGCGGTAGACAGCTCTCAGCTCTCCGTTGCCTTTCCGGGCGCGACGATCGGAAATAAAGCGGCGCGGACAGGAGTGTCCGCGCCACACGATCGCTTCTTACTTCTTTAGCGACGAATGGTAACGCTTGTTGATCTCTTCCCAGTTGACTACGTTCCACCAAGCTTGCAGGTATTCGGGACGGCGGTTGTTGTATTTGAGATAGTAGGCGTGCTCCCAGAACGTCGTTGCCGAAGATGGGATATAGGCCTTGCGAGAGCGGGCTATCCTGGTTGGAAGTGGAGAGAATTTTCACCTCTCCTTTGGAGTCTCCTGCGAGCCATACCCATCCGCTGCCGAACTGGCCCACACCGGCGGCGTTGAATTTTTCCTGGAAGGTTTTGAAGTCGCCAAAAGTCCTTTTGATCACGTCGGCGATGGGGCCGGTGGGATCGCCTCCGCCGTGGGGCTTCATGATGTTCCAGAACATGGTGTGGTTGACGTGGCCTCCGCCATTGTTGCGGACGGCGCCGCGGATATCTTCGGGGACGGCGCTCAGGTCGCGGATGAGATCTTCCGCACTTTTCTTGTGCAGCTCGGGATGCTTGTCGAGTGCCGCGTTCAGGTTCTTGACGTAGGCGGCGTGATGCATGTCGTGATGCAGATGCATTGTCTTTTCGTCGATGGTGGGTTCGAGCGCCGTGTAATCGTACGGCAGCGGGGGCAGTTCATGCGGCATTTTATTCATTTCCTCCAGGGTCTTTTGGATGATGGGGCGGAACGGAAGGATTCAACGCCCGTGCTCGCTCGCGAGGCTCTTCATAGTTTTATCAATAGGGAACTCGGGGGAAGGCGCTGGGGATGGCCGTGGCGCGGCTAAGCAGAGTCCTAACCACGGGGACACAGGGGGAATTCCGCGTACCACGCGGATTGTCTTTATAATTCAGGCTGACTCTTTAGCGAGTTCCGGGAGGGTCTTTGAAGGTTTTATTGCTGGAGAACATCAGCGGGGTGGCGGCTTCGCAGTTTGAAGAGGCTGGGTTTGTTGTCGAGTTGCTTAAGGGAGCGCTTGACGAGCGCGAGCTGGTTGAAAAGGTGCGCGGGACTTCGATTCTGGGGGTGCGTTCGAAGACACGCATTACGGCGGCGGTTTTGGATGCGGCTCCGGAACTGGTGTCGGTGGGGGCGTTCTGCATTGGCGTGGACAAGATCGACCGCGCGGCTTCGAGCGATCGCGGGATTGGGGTGTTTAACGATCCGCACTCGAATAGCCGGTCGGTAGCCGAGCTGGCCATGGGAGAGATCATCCTGCTGCTGCGGCGGACGTTTGAGGCGAGCACGCAACTGCATGGCGGGGTGTGGAATAAATCGTCGGCGGGATCGCATGAAGTGCGCGGGTTGACGCTGGGGATTGTGGGCTACGGGAAGATCGGGTCGCAGGTGTCGGATCTGGCCGAGGCGTTGGGCATGCGGGTGGTGTTCCACGATGTGGCGCATGTGCTGGCGCGCGGAAATGCCCGTCCGGTGAGCTTTCGCGAATTGCTGGAAACTGCCGACGTGATCACTTTGCACGTGGATGGGAAGGCGCAGAACCAGGGTTTGTTTGGGGAAGATGAGATCCGCGGAATGAAGGATGGAGCGTGCCTGATCAATTTGAGCCGCGGGTTTGTGGTGGATCATGAGGCGCTGGCGCGGCATTTGAAAAGCGGCAAGCTGGCAGGAGCGGCGGTGGATGTATTTCCGCAGGAACCGGAAAGTGGCGCGGCGTTTTCAAGCCCGCTAAGAGGGCTGGCGAATGTGATTCTGACTCCCCATATCGGCGGCAGCACCGAGGAGGCACAGCACAATATTGGGCAGTTTGTTTCGGCGCGGATGATCGATTATTTCAAGAGCGGGAATTCTTTGCTGAGCGTGAACCTGCCTCATTGTCATCTGGACTATGAGCCGGGATCGCACCGGCTGATGCACATCCACCACAATGTGCCGGGAATTTTGCGGGCGATTAACGATATTCTGGCGGATCGTGGGATCAATATCGACCGGCAAGTGCTGGATACGCGCGGGCCGCTGGGATATGCGATTTACGACATCAATCGGGCTTGCGACGACCAGTTGCTCGAAAAATTGCGCGCCGTTCCGCAGACGATTCGGGTGCGGGTGGCGGGAGAGGCTCGGGGTTAGGAAGGAGAAACCGGGGCAGGCCTCATCGCCGCGAGCGCCCGCAGGGAATGCCCGCCCCACGCTTGCGAATTATTTCTTCTTGTCGTCTTTCTTTTCTGGTTCGTCCACTACAAGGTTGTTGGTCACGGAGAATGCGCCGGGTACGCTGTTAGCCCGCATGCCGGCGACTGTCTTGTCCATCTGGCGAGCCACTGCGCCTTCGAGCGTGATGTTTCCGTTCTTGACGATGATGTGAATGGGCGGAACCGCACGCATCTGGTACTCGTTCAGGGCTTCGTCGCCGTAGATGGCGCGGTAGGTCGCGCGGCGGATTCGGTCGTCGTTGGGGGAGAGGGGCAGGATCTCGATGTTATTGACGACTTTCTCGACACCTTCAATGTGCTTGACGGCATTTTCGGCGTCGGACTTCAGCGTGGGGCGCGAGACCTGGCCGAGCAGGGTCACGGTGCCATCGGCGTCGACCTTGTAGGAAAAGTTGTCGAACACTCCGTAGTAAGGAAGCATCACAAGTTCATGGCGGACTTCCTTGTAGATGCGATCGAGGCTCTTCTGACTGAGCGCGCCAGCCGGTTGGTTATCCTGGATGGCGGGACGGGCGAGGGCCGTCATCGAGAAAATCGTCAGTACGAAGATCAGTGGGAGAGCAAGAATTGCGAGCAGTGATTTCTTCATTGGGTTGACCTCACGCAAGATTTCTTGCGACATGATGAGAGCTTCTGAAATTCTTCACACTTTTCTGACGCTGGAAAGAGCTGGGAAGTTGCTTTTTCTTGCGCCGGGGACGGTGGCTGCCGAGCTTCGCTCGGCTTGGACGGGCGAGGATGCCCGTCTCTCCACTTGCTCAGGCTGCTTTCGGTTTGCGGCGGCGTTCTCTAAAGCCTTCGATCAGCAGGTAGAGCACGGGGATGAAGAACAGGTTCAAGATCGTGCTCATGATCATGCCACCGAAGACGGTGGTGCCTACGGAGTGGCGTCCGTTCTCTCCGGCGCCGCTGGCGGTGACCAAGGGGACAACGCCGAGGATGAAAGCGAAGGAAGTCATGAGAATCGGGCGCAGGCGGATACGGGCCGCTTGGACGGCCGCCTCAAGAATGCTCAGACCGCGCGCGCGCAGTTGCTCGGCGAATTCCACGATCAGGATGGCGTTCTTGGAGGCGAGGCCGACGAGCATGACGAGTCCCACCTGGCAGTAGACATCGTTCTGCTGGCCGCGGATCCATTGCGCGGAAAGCGCGCCGAGCAACGCCATGGGCACGGCGAGCAGAATTATGAACGGCAGCACGAAACTTTCATACTGCGCCGAGAGCGTTAGATAAACCACCAGCGTTCCCAGACCGAAAAGGATGAGCGTGGTCGATCCCGAGGCCAACTCTTCGAGCGAAATTCCCGACCATTCGTAGGTGTAGCCCTGAGGCAACAGTTTCGCGGAGAGCTGCTGCATGGCGTCGATGGCTTGTCCGGAGCTGAAGCCGGGGGAAGCGGAGCCGTTGATTTCCGTCGAGCGGAAAAGATTGTAGTGACTGATGACCTGGGGCGCGGCGGTCTGGGTGACGCCGACTAAATTCCCGAGCGGGACCATGGCGCCGGAATCGGAGCGCACATAGTACTGCTGGATGTCCTGCGGATGCGAGCGGAATTGCTTATCGGCCTGCACATAAACCCGGTAAGAACGGTTATTGAAATCGAAGTCGTTGATGTAGGCCGAACCCATGTAGACGCTGAGGGTGTCGGTGATCTGGCTGAGCGGGATGTGCAGGCTCTTGGCTTTTTCGCGATCGATGGTGATGACATACTGCGGATCGCTGGCGGTGTAGGTGGTGAAGAGTCCGGTGAGGTCCTGTTCCTTGCGCTCGGCGCCGGCGCGAGTGAGGTCGTGGGTGGTCTTGTCAAGATCTTGCAGCGTGTGACCGCCCTGATCGAGGAGTTCGTATTGGAATCCGCCGAACTCGCCGAGACCTTGCACGGCGGGCGGTTCGAAGGGGATGACGATGGCGCCGGAAATTCCGAAGAACGGGCCACGCAGCCGATTGATGATGGCAGTCGCGGTGTGCTCGCGGCCCTTGCGCTGCGAGTAGGGCCGGAGGCTCAGGAAGACCAAGCCGGCATTGGGCGCGCTGCCTCCGAAGCTGAAACCGGCGATGGAGAAGGTATTCTCGATTTCAGGAAAACTCCTGGCGATGGCGTTCACCTGCTCGCCGATTTTTCGCGTGTATTCCAGCGAAGCTCCGGTGGGCGCCTGGATGGCGACGATGAGGTATCCCTGATCTTCACTGGGAACAAAGGATTGAGGCACGTGCCGGAAGACGACATAAGCAAGGCCGAGTCCGACAACAAACAGGATCAGGGCGACGGCCTCGAAACGCAGAAAAGCGCGGAGGGCGCGAACGTAGCCGTTGGTAAGCGCGGCCAGGAAGCGGTCGACGCGCTTGAATAACCAACTCTTTTCTCCGTGCTCGCGGCCGAGCAGGAGCGCGGAGAGCGAGGGCGTAAGAGTAAGCGCGTTGAAGGCGGAGATCGAAATCGAGAAGGCGATGGTCAGCGCGAACTGGCGGAATAGGATGCCGGTCGTTCCGGGGAAGAAGGCGACGGGCACGAAGACGGCCACCAGCACCAGTGAAGTGGCAATGACGGCGCCGGTGACTTCCTTCATGGCGTCGGACGAGGCTTTGACGGGATCGGACTCGCCTTCCTGCAAGTGGCGTTCTATGTTTTCGATGACGACGATGGCGTCGTCGACCACGAGACCGGTGGCGAGCGTGATGCCGAACAGCGTCAGCGTGTTGATGGAAAAGCCGAGCAGTTTGACGAAAGCAAACGTGCCGATGAGCGAGACCGGAATTGTAACCGCCGGAATGATGGTGGAGCGCCATTCTTCGAGGAAAATGAAGATGACAAGGATGACGAGGAAGATGGCTTGGCCAAGAGTCAAGATTACGTCGCGAATGGATTCGCCGACCGCGTCGGTGGTATCGAAGGCGAGCTCGTACTTCACACCGGGCGGAAAGCGCTTGGCGAGGCGGTCGAGTTCGGCGATGCAGCGGCGGTCCACGTCGAGGGCGTTGGCGGTGGAAAGCTGGGTGATGCCGATGCCAACCGATTCGCGCCCGCTGTAATCCAAGTCGGAACTGTAGTCTTCGGCGCCGAGTTCGGCGCGACCGACGTCGCGCAGGCGGACGAGAGTGCCATCGGCATTGCTCTTCAGGATGATGTCGTCGAATTGAGTGGTTTCAGAAAGACGGCCGACGGCGCGGACGCTGATCTGGAACTGCTGGCCGGGCGGAGAGGGTTGGGAACCGACCTGTCCGGCGGCGACTTCAACGTTCTGCTCCTGGAGAGCGTTGACCACATCGTCGGCGGTAAGGGCGCGGCTGGCCATGCGAACGGGATCGAGCCACAGGCGCATGGAGTACTTGCGCTCGCCAAAGATGAAGACGTCGGCCACGCCGGGAACTCGCTTCAGACTGTCGCGGACGTAGACATCGAGGTAATTGCTCATGAAGAGCGTGGAGTAGCGGCCGTCGGGCGAAAAGACGGCGGCGCCGAAGACGAAGTTCTGGGAAGTCTTGGCGACGGTAACTCCGACTTGCTTGACCGCGGTGGGGAGCCGTCCGGAAGCGGTGTTGACGCGGTTCTCGATGTCGACGGCGGCGAGGTCGGGATCGCGGTTGAGGTCGAAAGTAGCGGTGATCGAGCTGATGCCGTTGTTGTCGCTGGAGGAGGTGATGTACTTCATGCCTTCGGAGCCGTTGATCTGCTGCTCAAGGGGCAAGGTGACGGCGGACTCGACGGTTTGGGCGCTGGCTCCGGTATAGACGGCGGTAACACCGACCTGCGGCGGCGCGAGGTTGGGAAATTGCGCGATGGGCAGCGTAGGGATGCAGACGGCGCCGGCGAGAATAATGAGCAGGGCGCAAACGGTGGAGAATACGGGGCGGTGAATAAAAAAGTCGACCATAAGAGTTCGTTGTCGTCCTGAGCGAAATTGCGCTTAGACCACCTACAATTTTGTCGTCCTGAGCGAAGGGAAGGACCTATGCATTGCTCCGCGTCGATCTCGCCGCTCTACTTCACTTCAACCTTCTCCATATACTCCGCGATCTGCACGTTCCATCCCAGTTCTTTCTTCATCCGGTCGCGAAGATGCGATGCAGCGGCGGGTTCGCCGTGGACGAGATAGGTTGCGCCCGGTTGGTTCTTAAAGGTGCGCAGCCACTCCAACATTTCCGGCGGATCGGCGTGATCGCTGAACTGTTCGAGCGCCGCGACCTGCGCGCGGATCGGCACGAACTGGCCGAAGATCTTCACCTCGGGCGCTCCGTTCTTGATCGCTGCGCCGCGCGTGCCCGGCGCCTGGAAGCCGATAAAAATCACCAGGTTCTTCGGATCGGGCAGCCGCTGCTCCATGTGGTGCAGGATCCTGCCACCAGTAACCATCCCGCTCGACGAAACGATGATCGACGGATAGTGGCTCTCGTTAATCTTCTTAGACTGCTCGGCGGTCAGCGCGAACGTGAAGCCCGGCCACTCGACCGGCGAGCCGTATTTCTCGATCAAATCGGCGGCCCGCTCCGTGTACTCCTCGGAGTGCTTCATAAAAACTTCGACCGCCCTGATCGCCATCGGGCTGTCGCAATAAACCGGCAAGCGCGGAATCTGTCCCGTCTCCATTAGCCTTTTCACGATGAAAAGAAATTTCTGCGTCCGCTCCACGGCAAACGCCGGAACAATCACGCTGCCGCCGCGCTCGGCAGTCTCGCGAATCAGGCTGGCGAGTTCGGGCCGGGGATCGGTGTCGGGATGCTGCCGGTTGCCATAAGTGGATTCCATGACCAGCACGTCTGCGGTCTCGTTTTCCTGCGGTCCGGAGTGCACCACCTTGCCGGGCGCAATTTCGCTGTCGCGCACGCGGCCAAGGTCGCCGGTGAAGAGTAGCCGGCGGCTGTGGCCGTTCGTTTGCAGCGTGACTTCCACCATGCACGAACCGAGAATGTGCGCGGCATCTACGAAGCGGAACGCAAGCTCGGGGCTCAGTTCGGTGGTTTCGCCGGCCGCGATCGGCTTGAAGCGCTTCAGGCAATCCTGCGCTTCTTTTAGCGTGTACAAAGGCAACGCCGGATCGTGCTTCGACACCTTCCTTTTGTTGTAGTACGCCGCGTCTTCTTCCTGCAGGTGTCCGGAATCCGGCAACACGACTGAGCACAGATCGATGGTCGGCGGCGTGGCGTAGATCGGCCCGCGGAAGCCTTCTTTCACCAGGCGCGGAATCCAGCCACAGTGATCGAGGTGCGCATGGGTAAGCACGACGGCATCGATTTCACGCGCCGGGACCGGAGTGTCCTGCCAGTTGCGCTCGCGCCATTCTTTTTGTCCCTGGAAAAGTCCGCAGTCGATCAGAATCTGAAATCCCCGTTTGCCGCTGGAATCGTAGGCGGTGTTGATCAGGTGCTTCGAGCCAGTCACGGTCCCGGCGGCGCCGAGAAATTGGATGTAGGGCAAGCTGTCTCCTCGCGAAGAAACAATCTACCACGAAGAAAATTAGTAATTGTGTAATTTGTAATTTGGTAATTTGAAACCCGCCTCTTGCCGCACCCGGCATCTGCGTGGTTTTCAAATTACCAAATTACCCGATTACAAAATTACAAAATCGCTCTCTACGGCGCAGAAATCTTGAACACGTTATTTGTCAGGTCGATTTGCGGAACGCTGCCGTCGTTGACCACGATCTCGCTCGCTGTGCCTGGCACTTCAACTCGCGTTGTGGCTGTTCCCCTGGCGCGCACCTCAATCCGCTTCGTGATCTCGCCGCCTTCAAACTTTATCGTGAACGGGACTTCCGCCCCCGCATTGCCAAGGTTCTCCAGCGTTACCGTAATCATCTGCACACCCGTTTCCGTCTTCCATGGATGCACCGACTGCACGTGGAAATCCGGCAGACCGCGATCCCGATACACCCAGTCGTCGAAAAACCAGCCCAGGTCCCGCTTGGCAGCGGTTTCGATCAATCGCTCCACATACTTCGGGTCCTTGATGTTGTCGTCCTCGGCCCGATACTTGCGAATGGCCTGCTTCAGCGCGTCGTCGCCAATCATGTCGCGCAGCATCCACCACACATACGCAGCTTTGCTCCGATAGTAAGATTCATCAAAGGTGCTGGCCAGCGGTTGGCCGACGCTTTTTTGCTCGCCGTTCTTCGACAGCGCGGCTGATACTTCCTTTTCCGAATCAAGAAACGCCGCCCGGTGCGCTCCAAGAAGGTCGAGCGCTGCCTGACGTCCGCCTTGCTCCTGGCGATACATCGCCTCGGCAAAGTGCGCCATACCCTCGTACACCCAGGGCCTCGACGAGGGCAACGCGGAGTGGACAAGTTCGTGAACCAGGTTGATGCCCGCGAGCTTCGAGTCCTCCGCGGCCATCGACGCCAGCAGCAAGGTGCCGCTCTCAAACGGCACTGACTTTGGATCGGCAAAATCGGCGATGGCAACAGGCGCGCTCGGCTGGCCAAACCATCCGGTGACAAACTTCATTGCCGGCTCAAGCGCGCTGGAGTATGTGGCCGCTCCGGCCTCGTGGCCCGGCAGACTGAATAATTTCAAAGGTTGTGTGGATGCGGGGCGGAGCCTGTCCTGAGCGGAGTCGAAGGACCCCGCCTGGACGGGGCGGAGCTCCGCCACCACATAGTCGGCCATCGCAAACGTCGGAGTAACCGTCCCCAGCGGACTCCAGCCACATTCCACGCGAATCCCGCGGTCTTTTCCGGCCTCACCGGAAGAGCCTCTAGCTTCAGCGCCGCACAGCAGAGTCGAGGCCGCTTCCGCACTCCCGCCCTGCAAGCTCAGCGCAAGCTTGAATTCGCTTCCCGCCTCCCGCGCTTTCCATCGGTCGGCAACCTCAAATAAACTGTTCCCTTCGGAGAAATCCGCCGACTCAGTCGCAATCGGATACCACGCGACATACCCGGCGCCGCGCACAGCCGTAAACGATGGACTGATCTGGTCCCAGCTCGAATGTTTGGCGATCTCCTCCGGCACTCCGATCTGGGTCAGCCGCGTCGTGTCCAGCGCAATCACGCCCTCGTAACCGATTTCGAGTTCCACGGAATCTTTCGGCTTGATTTCGGCGGGCAGCGTCACGATGGCTTCCGAAAGAGCGCCGGTGTGGTCGATATCCGAAACGTAGGATTGCGAAACATATTGCACGGCCTTGCCGTCCACCCGAATCGAGCGCCAATTGAGAGAAGACGATATCTGCAGCGCCGCGATCTTCTGGGGCTGAGCCGAGTCGTTGCGTAGCGTGATTTTGCCGCGAGCGCCGAGCCTTTGCTGCTGCGGCTCCAGGCGAATCTCCAAGTCATATTTCGCAATGGTGAAGGCTTCGCGCTCCAGGGCCCCTGCCGCTGAAGCGAAACCGCAGAGGATATATAGAACACAAAGGAATTTCATGACTTCTTGGATGCGTCCAGCCGTCTTTGCCGCACAACTTCGTAGAGCACCACACCCGCCGCCACCGACACATTCAGCGACGGCACTTTCCCCAGCATCGGAATCGACACCAGGAAATCGCAGTGTTTGCGCACCAGATCGTGCAGCCCCCTGCCTTCGGCGCCGAGGACGATGGCGCAATGCATCTTGTAATCCACCGCATCGTAAGTTTGCCCGGCGCGCTCGTCCAACCCGACGATCCACAGGTCCTTTTCCTTCAATTCCTCAAGCGCTCGCGATATGTTCGTGACCTTGGCAACCGGAAGGTGTTCGCTCGCTCCCGCCGAAACCTTCGCCACCGCGCCCGTAACCGCAGCCGACCGGCGATCGGGAATCACAACACCGTCCGCTCCCGCAGCGTCCGCGGTACGCAGGATCGCTCCCAGATTATGCGGGTCTTCGACTCCATCCAGCACCACGATCAGCGAGCGCTCGCCGCGGCGCGACGCCACAAGGTCGTCGAGATCGCTATATTGTTTTGCCGAAGTCGCGGCCACCAGTCCCTGATGCGCGGCGTTGCCGGCAATTTCGTCAAGTTCCACACGCGACAAGACGCGCACTGGAACGCCGATCTTGCGGCACTCGTCAATCGCGCGCTTCAGCCGAATATCGTTCCGCTCCTTGGCGACCGCAACCCACTCGAAGTTGCGCCCGCGCGCCTTGAGCGCTTCCGTAACCGTGTTGATTCCATAAAGAATATTCACGCCGAGTAGTTTACCGCGTGCCCGTCCCGCGAGATCGTGGAGCGTAATTCTTCACCATAGGGGACACAGAGGTCCACAGGCGACTTCTTCTTCAACCGATGATCAAGTTGATCCCGGATCGAGAGCTTTCCCCTGTGTTCCTCTGTGTCCCCTGTGGTTATGACTTCTTCCGCAGCCTGCTAGACTGAAACGTCCGGGAGGCTTTGTTGAACGAAGTCTACATCCTATCCGCCGTGCGTACGCCCATCGGCAAGTTTGGAGGCTCGCTCGCCTCGCTCTCCGCCGCTGATCTGGGCGTGGTCGCTGCGAAGGCAGCGCTCGAACGCGCCGGAGTGCGGCCCCAGCAGGTTGAAGAGACGATCTTCGGCAACGCCCGCCAGGCCGGAGGCGGTCCCAATCCCGCGCGGCAGATTTCCATCCGCAGCGGCATTCCTCAGGAAGTTCCCGCCTACACGGTGAACAAGGCTTGTGCGTCGGGCATGAAGTCGATCGCGCTCGGCTTTCAGGAGATTGCTACGGGCAATTTGGAGTGCGCGCTGGTGGGCGGAACCGAGTCGATGTCGCGGCTTCCTTATTACCTCGACGGCGCTCGCTGGGGATATCGTCTCGGCAATCAGGAACTCGTCGATGGCATGTACCGCGACGGCTTCTTTTGCCCAATGGCGAAGATACTGATGGGTGAGACGGCTGAGATCCTCGCCGGGCAATACAACATCTCGCGCGAAGAGCAGGATCAGTTCGCGCTCGTCTCGCAGCAGCGTGCGGCGGCCGCGCAATCCAGTGGACGCTTTGACGCCGAAATTGCCCCGGTCACAATCGAGGGCAAGAAGGGCACAACCGTTTTCTCACGCGATGAACACTTGTTTCTCGAAGCGACCATGGAGAAACTGGCCAAGCTGGCTCCAGTTTTTTCCAAAACCGGGACCATTACTGCCGGAAATTCCTCCGGCATCACCGATGGCGCGGCGGCGGTGGTGCTGGGGAGCGAGAAATTCGTCCGGCAGAACAACCTGAAACCGCTGGCGCGAATTCTCGCCGCCACCTCCGCCGGCGTCGACCCGCGCCTCATGGGCATCGGGCCGGTGCCGGCCATCCGCAAGTTGGAAGAGAAACACGGTCTCAATCTCAGCAGCTTCGATCTGATCGAACTCAATGAAGCCTTCGCCGCGCAGGCGCTGGCCTGCGACCGCGGACTCCACTTCGACCGTGACAAACTCAACGTCAACGGCGGCGCCATCGCGCTCGGCCATCCCATAGGCTGCACCGGAACACGCATCACGGTGACGCTGCTCCACGAAATGCTGAAGCGCAAAGCCCGCCGCGGCCTGGCCACGCTGTGCGTCAGCGGCGGGATGGGCATGGCGCTGGCCATCGAAAACCCCCTGTAAGGGAATCGCGACTGGCGGCTTGACCGCTCTAATAGCTATACTCACCATTAGGATATGGCGATCGCCGCCGTAAATACCGGCTTCACCGGCTCGGCTCGGAGCCCTATGTCTCTCTCCGCGGTCATCGTCGACGACGAACAACTGGCGCGCGACGAACTCGCCTACCTGCTCAAGAACCTGGACGACGTGAACGTAGTCGCGCAGGGCAAAAACGGCCTCGAGGCGATCAGCCTCATCCGCGAGCACAATCCGGACGTCGTGTTTCTCAACGTCCAGATGCCGGGGTTGGATGGCTTCGGCGTAATCAAGAAGCTGCTCGATCGCAAGGTTCCCCTCCCCAAGATTGTCTTCGCGACTGCCTTCGATCAATACGCGGTGAAGGCGTTCGAGGTGAATGCGGTTGACTACCTCCTGAAGCCATTCGATAAGAAGCGTGTGGCCCAGTCCATCGAGAAAGCGCGGACAAAAATTGAAGCGGGCGCCGGGCCGGAAGAAAAATTCGAAACGCTGATGCGGATGTTGGAATCGCAAAAGCCGCAGACGGCAAAGATTCTGATCAAGGCGGCGGGAAGGCTATTCCTGACCGATGCGAAGGATATTTGCTACGCGACCATCGAAGATGGCGTGATCACCGTAGCCACCAGCGGCCATGCGGGCATGGAAGGCCACTCGAACTGCCGAACGCTGGAAGAGCTTTTCGACAACCTCGATCCCAATCTGTTCTGGCGGGCGCACCGGTCCTTTTTGGTCAATATCAATCACATTCGCGAAGTTGTGCCCTGGTTCAAGAGCTCCTATCAGTTGCGCATGGACGACAAGAAACAGACGGAGATTCCGGTGAGCCGCGCCCAGACCCGGCGCCTGCGGGAACTGTTCAACCTGTGAAGGCAAATTGGTAATTGGGTAATTCTGTAATTTTGTAATTTGAACCCGCCCCGCGCCCGCTTTTGCTTTGATTTTCAGATTACCAAATTACCCGATTGCAAAATTACAAAATCGATCTACGTTTGTGCGAAAAAAAAGGGCGGACGCGGAGACCGCTTGGCCCGCCCAGGGGAGGGACTCTCTTAAGCCGCAATCGCCTGCAACGCGATCCGGTTAGGGATCACCAGGGTTGCACCGTCATTCCGAATTAACTCTTTGCGCTTCATATCGCTCAACAAGCGGGTTACGGTTTCTCGCGAAGATCCGATCATTTGGGCAATTTCTTCGTGCGTAAATTCCGTGGGTACGCGGAGTTCCCGGTTGCGGGGCTCGTCCGAGACCCAGGAAAGCAACAGGCGGGCGAGCTTCTCCGTCGAACTACGGGCGAGCAGCAGATCGTGCACATCGTTGAACGAGGTCGTGACCTCGTGGGCAAGCATGGTGGCGCACGCCAGCGCGGCGTGGCTGTCGTGTTCGATCAGATGCAGGAAGCTGTCACGTTCGACGAACTTAATCTGGCATAGCTCGATGGTGGTGACCGTAATCGGTGATGGACCCCCGGAGACGACCGCGCTCAGCCCCAGCACCTGGCGGTCTCCGGCAATTTTCAGGATGATGGTCTTGCCGTCGCGGGCCTCCACCGACAGCTTGGAGCGGCCGGAACAGGCGATATAGACGCCGCGAGGAATTTGACCTTCCGTCAGCAAAGTGGCATTGGCGGGATACAGGGTCAAGTGCCCCATCGCGTTGAACTCAGTCATCAAAGGCTGAGGCAAATTGCAGAAGTCACACAGCCGCCGCCGGGTGCAGCTTAGACAGTCGCTCGGAATCGCGAAGCGCCGGGGCACACCCATAGCAAACTCCTGCCGGTCCTCGAAACTTGGCTGGCAGACACTTCCGCCGGGGGGAGCGGGACTGCGCCAACTAGAGAAACACTGCACACCAGTTGCCACATACTCAATATGGACTAAGTGGCTGTAGGCTTAGCTGCTTAGGATGGTTTGAACGAGCAGCGCTTGAAAGGAGATGCCGTAGCGCTGGCCGGGCTGCCGACAGTTCGGCAGTCGGCAATCTCGTTGTCTCGAATCCAGATACTCCTAGACCAGTCATTCTTACTTAAAGTCATAGACTCGCGCACAAGACAAAAAACCTCCGCGCCGTACTTCCCTGTACGACGCGGAGGATTGACTTGGAAACCGGAGTCTCGACGCAAGTGACGCAAGCTACGGACTCTTTGTACCCAGTTGGACGCAAGCACATCGCCGAGGGGGCAGGCTATGAATCCAATCCAAGTTGGCTTCCAATTCATAAGGCGAGAACGCCCGCCAATCCTGTTCTCGCCGCAATAAAACACTTGTAACTTCCGCCACCGCGGGTAGTGGCTGAATATGGCTGCTCTTCCAGAAGCTCCTAACGCAGATAATCCATGCGTGAGATTCCCAGCTTCTGCATCTTGTACTGCAAGGTGGTGCGCTTGAGTCCAAGCCGCGCCGCCGCGCCTGCCGGTCCCGACAAGGCGCCCTGCGTCTGGCGCAGAATTTCGATAATGTGTTCCCGTTCTTTGTCGCGCAGCGTGCCCTCGGACTCGGACGGCTGGCGTGAGATTTCCTCGCGCAACTCGCCCAGAGGCGGGCTCAACCGGTTGCCTTCCGACAGGATTACCGAGCGCTCGATAAAATTCTCCAGTTCGCGGATGTTTCCCGGCCATCTCCAGCGCATCATGGCTTCGATAGCCTCATCGGGGATAACGTCGATCCGTTTGTGCAGCCGGGCCGCGCATTTTCCCATGAAATGGCGAATCAGCATGGGGATGTCCTCGCGCCGGTCGCGCAACGCCGGCAGATGCAGGGGAAACACGTGCAAGCGATAGAACAAGTCGCCGCGGAATTCTTTTTCTTCCACCGCGCGAACCAGATCGCGATTGGTGGCGGCGATCAGCCGCACGTCCACATGGATCGTCTTCGTTCCTCCCAGCCGCTCAAATTCCTGGTCCTGCAGAACGCGCAGTAACTTGGGCTGCAACTCCAAAGGAATTTCTCCCACCTCGTCGAGCAGCAACGTGCCCTTATCCGCCAACTCCAGGCGGCCGATCTTCTGGCTTACAGCCCCGGTGAACGCTCCCTTTTCGTGGCCGAACAACTCGCTTTCCAGCAATCCCGTGGGAATGGCGGCGCAGTTCACCTTGATGAAGTTGCGGTCCTTGCGCTGGCTCATGCTGTGAATCAAGCGGGCGATGCGTTCTTTGCCCGTCCCGGTTTCGCCGGTGATGAGGACGGTGGAATCGGTGTCGGCGACGATGGCAGCATAATCCATCACGCGTTTCAAGGCCGGGCTGTTGCCCACGATATCCTCGGACCGGTTCGCGCTCCGGATTTCGTACTCCAAATAGCGCTTTTCCTGGGCTAGGCGGTCCTTGAATTGTGCGATCTCGCGATAGGCATGCGCATTATGGAGCGCCGCCGCGATCTGGTTGGCTACTTGCTGCAGGTATTCGATCTCCGGCGCGCCGAAAGCATTCTCCATCATGCTGCTCGGATTCAGCGCTCCCCAGATCCGATTGCCCGCGACCAGGGGTACGCTGCAAACCGACCGAACCCCGCCTTCAACCATGGCTTTCGCCAGGGGATCGTTCAGGATCCGCAAATCGCCTGCCGTGAAGAAGGCACCGTTTCGCGTCTGAATCGCCCGCGCCGAGAGTGAGTGCTCCAGCGGAATCGCGCTTCCGTGGTTGACGAAAGGTTCCCATTCCAGAGCGTCTCCATACACGTGCACGTGCTTGCCATCCTCGTCCAGCAGGCACAGGACGGCCCGGTCGTAGCGCACGATGCTCCGAACGCTGGAAAGAATGGCCGGCAATAGCTTTTCCAACTCGAGACAGGAACTCACTTCACGGCCGATCGCGACCAGGCTCTGCTGTTCCTCAAAGGCGCGGTGAGTTCTCTCCTTCTCCAGCGCAAGCGCTCCCATCAGCGCGATGCGAGAGAGGAATTCAACGTCCTCGCCCTTCAGGAGCCCGGGAACGTTCCTGCCCAGGCCCAGTGCTCCAAAATGGCCTGAAGGCGTGCTCATGGGAAACGCGGTATACGATCGCACGCCGTGATTGAGCAATACCTGCACGCTGCCGGGAAAACGCTGCTCAAGCTCGGTATCGGGAATGGCGATCGGCTCCTGATGTTTCCATGCCCACCCGGCCGCCGCTTCGTCCACGGGCAAAGCGTCGAACTCTCCACTCTCCTGGTTCTTCTTCCAATACTGAGTCAGCATGCGATCCCCGCGCGGGTCGTGGAGCGAAACATTCAGCAATTCGCCTCCCGTCAGGGTCAGCACCGGGCTGGCGAGTTCTTTGAATGCGTCGGGCAGGCTCTTGGCGCGCACGACCAGGTCGGTGATCTCGAGTAGCAGCCGATACCGGTCGCATTCAGGCGAGGCGTCTCTCTCAAGCGCGACTCCGCCCTCTGGCATAGGCACACCTCCTGCGCCTGTTTTGCAATACATTGAGCAGCTTGTTTTGAGCAGAATCTGGGGTCATCGCAGCTTGCCAAGCTGCGAATCTACACTTCTACATTGCGGTGTCCGCAGGCGTCGGTTCCTTACATGGGAACCAATCTCATTCTCCCCGGTCGGGTAACTCCCTCAAGTTCTGCGACACCGTTTTCCGGCTTTGGTATCTTCCTGGAAAATATTCTTGCTCCGTCTCCGGGACACGGGCAAGTTGTTTCTTGACTAAACTGTGGAAAACTCTGAGGCAGCATTCCCCAAATGGCACACGGCTGGAATCTTGGAGATACAGGTTACTGTCGCCGAGACCCCGCTGTTCGCTGTTCGAGGCGAAGTCGAAATCTCTTGGTGCTCGCAACCTTGTCTCCGAGACCTTCCGGCAGTGTGGGAGATCACTGGGATTCATTTCCACCTTATTGACACAGCGAAAATGTATATGCCCCCTGCTCTACTGGACTGGCATCGAATTTTCTGTTACGAAAACCGAACAGACGCCTACGGGGCTCTCCCGGGTGGCTGCGTCCGGCGGTGTCGGTCCGGATCCACTCCAATCGAATTGCGCTGTAACCATGCGCCTTTTTCTGTTACGAAATCAGAAAATCCAGGTGGGAGAACATGTTCCTTGCGCCGGCGCAACCGGTGATAGAATATCCCGGTGGAGGCCGGAGGTTGTGCAAGTGAATGGTGGACAGAGGCTGCGGGCGCTGCGAGAATCCCTCGGTTATCGCATGCGGGACGTGGAACTGGCCAGCGATCGGATCGCGCAGAGATTTGAGAACGAGGAATTCTCAATTCCGCCCAGCCGCTTGTCCGACATCGAAACCAAAGGCGTCGTCCCCAGTATTTTTCGGCTCTATTCGTTTGCCGCTATTTATCGGCGAGATTATCGCGAGTTGCTATCCTTCTACGGCCTCGAACTTGACGGCATCTCAGCCGACCTTGGCTTTGGGCATCCGCAGAAGTCTCACCTGTCCGAAGCTTTGAACCACGCCAAACAAGTGCGGATGCCGACCAAGCTCGATCCAGGATTCTCACTCCAGAAAACCACCGACTTGGGGCGCGCCATCGAGCAATGGGGTATTGTGCCCATGTCTTACCTGGCGCTGTTTGCCGACGACCGGTATACATACGGGTATGTTGGATCGGAAGATTTCACCATGTATCCCATTCTTCCGCCGGGCAGTTTCGTGCAAGTGGACGAAGCCAAGAGCAAGGTAGGGGAAGCAGGGGAAGGAACATGGCGTTCGGAGTTCGAGCGGCCTATCTACTTTGTGGAAATGCGCGACGGATATACCTGTTGCTGGTGCTCCGTCAAAGGCAACTCCATCGTCTTACAACCTCACCCCCTCTCGCCCGTTCCGGTGCGAGTCCTTAGACACCCGCAGGAGGCCGAGGTTCTTGGGCAGGTGGTCGGGGTTGCGATGCGCCTCGGGGATTGGCATTATCCCGACTCTCAACCAACGCCGAAAGAGCGCTCAACACTGACCTCAGATGTGCCAGTTCGGCTGGCGAGAGGGGCTTAGGTGAAGAGTGCGCCAGCGAGGCCAGGAACTCCGTTTCCGTTAGGTGCTCGTTCGAGCATGACGCCAGCACTTCATTGAGCAGCACAGCCAAAGGTTTCTTCAAGACCTCCGAGAGTAACACCCGATGAGACGCACGGATGGCGCATCTTGCGGCCTCGTCGCCATACACCTTCGCCAATCCCCAGTGCGTCCCTTTGCCGTCGTGCAATCCACCCACATAGGACAGTCTGCTCAATAACCCAGGGACAGCGCTGAGGGTATTGGATTCAAAGTCCTCGAGAGCGGATTTCAGTCTCATTTTTTTACGATTTCCGAAACCATCCCGAAATTCAACTAACTACATAACGGCCCGCCGTTCCCCGCAATATACCACGGTACGAACTCACTCGCAAAGGAGAACTACCGTGACACAACTAATTTTGGTTTGGGTACTATTGGCGCAGCTTCTGACACCTGCGGTGACTGTGAAACCGGCCGATGGCAATCCCATGTGTCCCCCCTGCACTTCGACGGCGCAGGCGCCAAGGTAGGAGAAGATCGCAGCGGGTTTCTCAGTTGAAAAGGAGCAATGTCAGGGCTATAGTGCTCTGGAATGCTCGCGACGCATTGGTACATAGCGCCGTTGCTTTTCCTGTGGATCACGCCGCATGTGCTTCTCGGCGTGGTTGCGGTGCTTCTTTGGAAGCGCCGCCTCTACAGGGAGTTCCCGTGTTTTTTTGCCTATGTGCTTTATGAGATCGCCCAGTTCATTCTGCTGTTCGGCTCGCGTTTCGTCCCAGGCGCGAGTACAGAGCAGTATTCGCATGTCTTTTCCGCAGCGCTGCTGTTTAGCATCGCTCTGCGTTTCGGCATGATTGACGAGGTTTCTAAAGATTTGTTTCGTGAATCCCAGTTTCTGAAGGTGACCGCGAGGCGATCGCTGCTGGGCGTGACAGGATTGCTGCTCGTAGCGGCTGTTCTGCTCGCTGTCTATGCGCCGGGAGACAATAGTGCCCGGTGGTATGCTGGTGTGTCCGTCGTCAACCGGGGAGCGGCTATGGTTCAGTGTGGCTTGCTCCTCTGCTTGTTGCTCTTTTCCCGCTTCTTGGGTCTGTCCTGGCGTCGCCCCGCATTCGGGATCGCGCTGGGTCTTGGGGTCCTGACAAGCGCCGATCTAGCTACGTTTGCTCTTCGCGCGGCACTCACCAGTGAGGTAGCGAAAGAGATTTTGAATTTGCTGATGACCGGCACCTACCTCGTTTGTGTTTCGATCTGGACCGGGTATTTGCTGGCACCCGAAGTTGATGCGTCCCTCACGCTTGTTCCCCAGGGCGCCATTATTCCCCATGATGAGGTGGAAACATGGAACAGGGAGTTTCAACAGTGGCTCAAACAATGATTTCCCAGACAATGATCGCCGCTTGGATTCTTGTCGGCGTTGCGTTCGTCGCGCTGCTGATCCTGGCCTATGTTGCCATCCGCAGCCGCACACGCCGGGTTGATTTGGAAGAAGCCGTCCAGGCGTTCCGGTCTCTCGACATTGACGCCTTCAGAAACCTGGTCGACTCAGCCGAGGAAGCATTCCTCCGCAATAATCTATCGCCAAAGAAGTTCCGCGAGATTAAGCGGCAGCGCGCCTGGGCAGCGTTCATCTACGCCTGGGAAGCGGGAAAGGCCGCTGCGGCGCTGGCAAAGATTGGTCAAGCCGCGCAACGGAGTTCCGACCCAAAGATCGCCGCGTCCGGTGTTCAAGTTGCTGAGAGTGCTTTCCGGCTTCGATTGCAAACCATCGGGGCTTGTTTCCGCCTGCTGACCGAAACCCTATTGCCTGACCTCGAAAGCCGATCGCATCCGCCCTTGGTGGATCAGTACGAGCGAGTGGCGGAAACGCTCTTTCGACTCGGCAGATTTCCATCCGGTTAAACCTCTAGCTGCTCTCCGTCGCAAGAATGAGCTGCTTTGGTCGGCTATCGTCCCTGGAGCAGGTTACGAACTCCACGTCACGAACCTGAGTGGCCCCAACCTATCCCCTCTATAACGAAAACCACGGTCCTGTTCTCTGCCGCCTGACGTATAATCGACGAGTCGATGAAAGCCTACGTCTACGTGTCACTGAAGAAGAGCGTGCTGGATCCGCAAGGCAAGACCATCCATGGCGCCCTTACGAAAATCGGTTACAAAAGTTTGCACGATGTGCGGCAAGGAAAGTATTTCGAAATTACTCTCAACGGCGGCATCTCAAAGGATGAGGCGCAAGCCGAAGTGGAGCAGATCGCGCGTGAAGTTCTAACGAATCCGGTCATTGAAGAGTTTCGTTTCTCCCTCGAAGACTAGATCTTCACCGCTCCCCCACCGAACCCTTCATCTAAGGAGTCAATTCGTCAATGTGCGGAATTGTGGGATATGTGGGTAAGAAGCAGGTCGTCCCTGTCATCATTGAGGGTCTCAGAAGGCTGGAGTATCGCGGCTACGACTCGGCGGGAATCGCGGTGGCCGGTGGCGCCGAAGGCCTGCAGATCCGCCGCGCCGAAGGCAAGCTGCGCAATCTCGAGGAAGTGATCCGCCTTAAGCCACTCGACGGCACCTACGGCATCGGACACACCCGTTGGGCCACGCATGGCCGCCCCACCGAAGAAAACGCCCATCCCCATCGCGACTGCACCGGCACAATCGTGGTCGTGCACAACGGCATTGTCGAGAATTATCTCTCGCTCAAGAAGAAGCTGATCGCCGAAGGACACAAGTTCTCGACCGAAACCGACACGGAAATCATCGCGCACCTGATCGAGAAGCATTACCTGCAAACCGGCAACGCCCAACGTCCGCCGCTCGAGGAAGCGGTGCGCCAGGCGGTCAAGGAACTCACCGGCGTGTTCGCGCTGGTGGTGATCGCGGCCGGCGAACCGGACAAGATCGTCGCGGCCCGCAACGGGCCGCCCGTCGTCATCGGCCTCGGCAAAGATAAAGACGAATACTTTGTCGCCAGCGATGTGCCCGCGCTCCTCGATCACACCCGCGATCTTTTTTTTCTGGCCGATGGCGATTTGGCGGTGCTCACGCGCGACGGCGTGCGCGTCACCGATTTCGACGGCAATCCGCTCGAGCGCAAGGCGCAGCGCATTACCTGGGATCCGATCATGGCGCAAAAGGGCGGCTTCAAGCACTTCATGCTCAAGGAAATCTACGAGCAGCCGCGCACCGTCCGCGACACCACCCTCGGCCGCGTCTCGCAGGATACCGGCGCCGTCTTCCTCAACGAGATGCGGGTCGGCGAAGCCGAGTTCCGAGCGCTGAAGAAAATCAATATCGCAGCCTGCGGCACCAGTTGGCATGCCGGACTGGCCGGCAAGTTCATGATCGAGAACCTGGCCCGCGTTCCGGTCGAAGTCGATTACGCCAGCGAATGGCGCTATCGCGATCCCATCCTCGGGCCCGACACGATGACGCTGCTGATTTCGCAATCCGGCGAAACCGCCGATACCATCGCGGCCCAGCGTGAAGCCAAGGCCAAGGGCTCGAAGACGCTGGCCATCTGCAACGTGGTCGGCTCCATGATCACGCGCGAAGCCGTCGGAACCATCTACACCCACGCTGGCCCGGAAATCGGCGTGGCTTCGACCAAGGCGTTCGCCGGACAACTTACCGCTCTTTATCTATTCGCCTTGTATCTGGCGCAGGTGCGCGGCAAGATGACACCCGAACACGCCAGGGCCGCCGTGCAAGAACTCATGCGCATCCCCGCCAAGCTGGAACAGATTCTCACCCGCGATGAGGCTTGCGACGAGCTGGCGAAGACTTATATCCGCGCCCAGGACTTCCTATTCCTCGGACGCGGCATTCACTATCCAGTCGCGCTCGAAGGCGCGCTCAAGCTCAAAGAAATTTCCTACATCCACGCCGAAGGTTATCCCGCAGGCGAGATGAAGCACGGCCCCAATGCGCTGATCGACGAAAATCTCCCCGTAGTTATCATCGCCACCCGCGACGTGACCAGCCCGCAGTCGATGACCCGCTACGAAAAAACGATGTCGAACCTGAAAGAAGTAAAAGCGCGTTCCGGCATAGTCATAGCGTTAGCCACCGAAGGCGACAAAGAAATCGCCGAAGAAGCCGATCACGTGGTCTTCGTTCCGCCCGCCCCGGATGACCTGTCGCCGATTCTAGAGATAGTCCCGCTGCAACTGCTCGCCTACCACATAGCCGTCCGCCGAGGCTGCGACGTAGATCAGCCAAGAAATCTGGCGAAGTCGGTAACGGTGGAGTAACCAGCCGTCAGCCGCCACAAAAACACAGGGGGTGCCCCATCCTTTTCGCGTACTTTGCGAAAAGGGTGGGTGACGGCGCGGCTGCCCCACTCATTCGCGTTCTTTGCGAATGAGTGGGTATGTTCGCCGTCCCTATCTGGGTTGGTCTAGTTCCCGCGTTTTTTCAGCAACGCGGCCCGGCTGCGGCGAATTGCGGGGCGTTCCGTCACTTCGAGACCTGCCGCGGCGGCGTCCTGGAGTTCGGCTTCGAACACGTCTTTTTTCACATGGCCCGAGGGTTCTGCGAGCAAAAGCGTTGCGCCGGGTTTCATCGCTTCCGCAACTTCGGCGAAGAAGCGGCTGGAGCTGGGAAATTCGTGAACAACTGCCATCGCGAGCGCGAAATCAACTTTGCCGCGCAGATCTTGCAGGCCCAGGGAATCGGTTGGGACCAGCCGCGCATCTGTGCGTTCGAGCAGTCCAGCTTTCGCCAACCGCCGTTTCAGTCCGGCGATCATGCGCGGCTGAACATCGACCGCGACAACCCGGCCGCTTGTGCCGACCAGGCGGGCCATCTCCAGAGTGAAGAATCCCATGCCGGGGCCAGGTTCGAGGACGATCATGCCTTCGCGAAGATAGGGTTTGACGATCGCGGCCGGATCCTGTATCAGTCGTCGCAACGGACTGGCCAGTACGTAGCCAAGCCACCAGGGGCAAATGCGGTGTCCCATTTTTCCCTCCTCGAAATTCACCTCAGCAAGCAATGCGGGTGCGCACGAATCGAAGCGTCCAGCGGCTCGTGAAAATCATCTACATGAATGAATGGCTCAGTTCAAGACTTTCGACGCGCATGTGCTGCGCTCCGTCCCGCTCTCCGAGTTTACCAAGCACATCGACCTCGAGGTGAACGGCGTTCCCCGCTTCGGCTTCGTTCCCGGGCAATGGCTCTCGGTGAAGGCCAATACTCCCGATGGCGAGGAGATGACGCGCGCGTATTCGATCGCGTCGCCGCCGTCCGAAAACGGGCACTTCGCCTTCTGCCTGAATCGCGTGCAGGATGGATTCATGTCGAACTACCTCTGCACTCTCGAGGAAGGCGCGAAGGTCGCGTTTCAGGGACCGTTCGGCGATTTCATCTTGCGTCCGCCGCTTCGTGATACCGTATTCATTGCCTCTGGAACCGGGATCGCGCCCTTCCGCTCCATGCTGCACTGGCTGCTGGCGGAGAACGATCGTCATCAGGGGCGCCAATTCTGGTTGCTCTTCGGCGCGCGCCGCGAGCAGGACATTTACTATCGCGATGAGTTTGAAAAACTGACCGCCAAGCACACCAACTTTCATTTTCTGCCCACCTTGAGCCGCGGTGACGAAAAGTGGGAAGGCCTGCGCGGGTATGTTCAGGAACATCTGTCCGAGATTGCAGGAGCCCGTCGCGACATGCATGCCTACATCTGCGGTCTCGACAAGATGGTCAAGGCGAATCGGGAGCTGCTGAAAAGCCTGGGTTGGGATCGAACTTCGATCCGTTACGAAAAATACGACTGACTTGTAGAATGATTGCCGAGAATGGGTGCCGATCTCGCATCTGATTTTGGGTGGCGCAGCGCTTCAGCGCTGCGGTTGCCGCATCACTTTGAACGCGCCTTTAGGCGCCGAGGAGAGCCGTCGTGTACGTTGCAAATGGCAAGCGTTACGACTCCATGCAATATCGCCGCTCGGGACGCAGCGGTATCCAACTTCCCGCCGTGTCGCTCGGACTGTGGCACAACTTCGGCGGCCTGGATAATTTCGAAAACTCTCGCGCCATGTTGCGCCGGGCCTTCGATCTGGGCATCACCCATTTCGATCTCGCCAACAATTACGGCCCTCCGTATGGATCGGCGGAAGAAACTTTCGGGCAGATCCTGAAGAAAGATTTTCTTCCCTACCGCGACGAACTGATCATCTCGACCAAGGCAGGTTGGGACATGTGGCCTGGGCCCTACGGGGATCATGGCTCGCGCAAATATTTGCTGGCGAGCCTCGATCAAAGCCTGAAGCGCATGGGGCTCGCGTATGTCGACATCTTTTATCATCACCGGCCCGATCCCGACACGCCGATGGAAGAATCGCTCGGAGCGCTCGACACCGCGGTGCGCTCGGGCCGAGCGCTCTACGTGGGCATTTCGTCTTACAACGCCAAGCAGACGGTCGAAGCGGTAAAGATTTTGCGCGACCTCGGAACTCCCTGCCTGATTCATCAGCCGAAGTATTCGATGTTCGCGCGCAATCCGGAGCAGGGATTGCTCGACGTGCTGGAGAAGGAAGGCGTGGGATCGATCGTCTTCAGTCCGCTGGCGCAGGGACTGCTGTCGGATCGCTATCTGCATGGAATTCCCAGCGACTCGCGGGCCGCGCGCGATTTTTTTCTAAAGAAGAAGGACATCGGCGAAGCGACTCTCGCCAAAGTTCGCGCGCTCAATGAAATCGCTAGTCAACGAGGGCAAACGCTGGCGGAGATGGCGGTCGCATGGGTGCTGCGCGATCCGCGCGTGACCAGCGCACTCGTTGGCACGAGTAAAGTATCGCAGGTGGACGACAACGTAGCCGCGCTCAAGAACCTGAAATTCTCAGCCGAGGAGTTGCGCAAGATCGACGGCGTTCTCGCCGGTAAGCCATCGGCCTGAGGAGTGGAGGACCGCTTCCGAGAATGAAAGCACCTAAGAAAGATGTTGTTCGCCGTAGGTTGGTGGGCAACGATCTCTCGATTCTCTGCCCCGCCCCGATCCCGCAGGGGTGCCTAGGGACATCGTATCCCCCCGGAATCGTTCAAGTGATAATCCAAAAAGACAGGTGGAAGCAAGCAGAGTTGGAGAGGCCAGCGGGGTTGCAACTGCTCGACGATTTGCCAGGGGCTGAGGTTTTGTTTGTGGGAGTTGGGGCGGACGAGGTTGAAGTAGAGCTGATAGGTAAAGGCCTTGGCGAGGAATTCGCCGCGGCTGGTGAACGATTCCAGATCGAAGAACTCATCTTCGACGAGGCGGTGGACGGTTTCCACATCGCTTTGGAAAGTGTGGGCGGCGGGCGGGATGCGGACATGCTGGCTGTCGCCTAAAGCGCTGGGAAAGCCGGTGGGATGGCCGCGGCGATCATGGCCGCCGATGAATTCGGACCCGTTGTCGGTTTGCCAGACCAGGTCGCGGAGCGAGATGCCGCAACGGTCGAGGTGCTGCTGAATGCGGGCGGCGAAGACCGAACTGGCGGCGGCAGAGCGGCGCTGGGCAAAGGCCCAGAACAGCAGTCCGCTGCGCACTTCGCGCGCGGTGTACTCGACGGCGGGCAGATCGAAGGCCTGGGCCTGGGGCCAGTAGCGAGGAATGTCGTTGAGATCCTTGGTGTCGGCGGAGATCTGCTGGAAGACGCGCCAGGTGGCTTTGATGTGGGCGAGGTCTTGTTTGCGTTGATATTTACGCTGACGTTTTTTGATCAGACCGTGCGCACGCCAGATGCGCTCCAGCGCACGATGGCTGAGCGGGAGATCGAACTCGCGAATGAGGCGGCGAGCGCCGAAGGTAAACAGCCGTTGGCGCAAAGCAACGACCTGCTGCTCGATGGCGGCGGGAGTTTTGCCGGGCTGGTGATGGGGAGCGCGGGAGACTTCGATGAGGCCGCGCGGGCCCTGCTGCTGATAACGGCGCAGCCACTTGCGCACGGTGGGGACGGTGGTCTGAAACAGACGGGCCGTGGGCTTGATGCCGCATTGCCGAGCCGACTGCACCAGACGCAAGCGATGATTGTAGGCGTTCTCTCATCTCACGAACCAGGACGAAGTAGGCGATGGACACAGCGGATTGTAATCCCGGTCGCTGGCCTCCCGGCTTTTGCGGAGCCGTCCGGCCAGCTCCCTAACGCGTTTCTCACCCACACACTGCAACCTCGCTAGGGGGATACGATGTGGGTAGGCTCTACCACCGCCCCGATCCCATTGCGAAAAGGGCTAAGGTCCGGCATAATAATGGCTTGTCTTCACTTCGCCGGACTCTTCCGGGCAAAGGATACTGAAGTCTGTGTTAATGATCCGTCTGGCGCGCGTTGGTGCGCGCAAACAACCGTATTACCGAGTGGTGGTGATTGAGAAGGAGCACGCTCGTAATGGCCGCCCGGTGGAAGTGGTGGGGACGTATAATCCGCGCACCAATCCGGCCACTTTCGACCTGAAACGGGAGCGCATTGAACACTGGGTTTCCAAGGGCGCCCAACTTTCGGACCGCGTCAGGAAACTGCTTGCTCTCCCCGCGCCGGCTGCGGCCGCTTCGGTCGCCTAGCCGTCCCTACACTCGCCAATTCAGGAGCCGAGTTCAGGAGCCGAGTCAATGATCGAGCCCAGCGTCAGCCCGTGCGCCATGATTCAGTACATCGCCAAGGCGATCGTCGATGCCAAGGGCGAGGTTTTTATTGAAGAGTACGAAGACGGAGACGAAACCGTCATCGAGCTCGAAGTGGCCGAGGCCGACCTGGGCAAAATCATTGGACGCTCCGGCCGGGTGGCCCGCGCCTTGCGCAACGTGCTGAGCGCGGCAGGCTCGAAGCTGAACAAGCGCTACGCGCTCGAGATCATCGAATAGCAGATCGGCGAATAGGAGAGCGGCGAATCGCGGCACCGGACGCAAGCGGCGAATGGATTACCCTGGCGGTCGTCATCAAGACGCAGGGACGCCGCGGAGAAGTAGCGGTCGAATTGCACACCGATGTTCCGGGGCGCTTCCGGCAAGGCATGCGGCTGTGGGCGCTGGCGAAAGACGGGCAGCGCCGCGAAGTAACGGTCGAGAATCTGTGGCCGCATAAGAGTTTTCTGGTGCTGAAGTTTCACGGGATCGAAACGATTTCCGATGCCGAGCCGCTGGTAGGCGCCGAACTTCAGCTTCCGCGCAGTGAACGCGCCGAACTGGAGCCGGGCTGGACGTACCTGAGCGACCTGATCGGTTGCACAGTGTTCGATGGCCAGCGCGAGATCGGCGAGATTGAAGATGTGGAGTTCGGCGCGGGAGAAGCGCCGCTGCTGGTAGTCCGCAGTGAGGAGCAGCGCGGTGAAGAGCAGCGCGGCGAGGAAAGGAAGCGTGGAGCGAAGCTGCCCTACGAGATTCCCTTCGCCGAGGCGTATCTGGAGAAGCTGGATCTGGAGCACAAGCAGGTCCGGATGAAGTTGCCGGAAGGCCTGCTGGAAGTGAACGCGCCGCTGGCAAAAGAAGAAAAGGAGAAGAGTCGTTAGTCGTTGGTCGTTAGTCGTTCGCGAAGACGTTCTGGGCAATTAAATGTCTGCTCGGCGAACTCGCTGTCTCGACGGTGAAAATGAGGTTCACCCGCATTCGATTTGACGAACGACGAACGACCAACGACTGGTTTCCGCAAATGAAGATCGACATTCTCACGATCTTTCCCGACTTCTTTCGCGGACCACTGGATTACGGAATTGTGCGCCGGGCGCGGGAAACGGGCCTGGTGGAAATCGGCATTCACGATCTGCGGGCTTTTACGAAAGACAAGCACCGCACCGTGGATGACCGCCCATTCGGCGGCGGCGAGGGCATGGTCCTGAAGCCGGGACCGATCTTTGAATGTTTGGAGTCGTTCGGCGACGTGGCCTCGCGTGAAATGCGCTTAAGCGCGGGCGCGAAGCAGTCGGTGGTTCTGCTTTCCGCACAGGGACGCAGGCTCGACCAGCCGCTGGCGGCGGAACTTTCCGCGCTTGACCGGATCGTCCTCATCTGCGGGCGCTACGAAGGCGTGGACGAACGCATCAGCGAGCACTTGGCGGACCGCGAAGTTTCGATCGGCGACTATGTGCTGAGCGGTGGCGAATTGGGCGCGGCGGTGATTGTGGATACGGTTACGCGGCTGATCCCGGGCGCGGTGGGCAACCAGGCTTCGACGCGGCAGGAATCGTTCACTGAGTCGTTTGCCGAGCACGCGGAGTTGGCTGGCGACGGACCGAGTTCGACGTGCGTTTCCGGCGGATTGCTCGACTATCCGCATTACACGCGGCCCGCGGATTTTCGCGGCATGACGGTGCCGGAAGTGCTGGTGAACGGCAACCACGACCAGATTCGTAGCTGGCGCCGCAAAACGGCTTTGGCAAAAACGCTGCGCAACCGTCCCGATTTATTGGAGCGGGTTGCGCTGACGGCGGAAGACACGGAATTGCTGGCCCAGATCAAGGGCAAGAGTTAGGAAGGAAACGTTATGCGCAATCCGATTATCGAAAAACTATTGGCGAAATCGCGCCGCACCGACATTCCGAAGTTTGGTCCCGGCGATACCATCAAGGTGCAGGTCAAGATTAGAGAAGGCGAAAAAGAGCGCTTGCAGGCGTTTGAGGGCGTCGTCATTGCCCGGAAACGAGGCGCGCAACCCAGCTTTACGGTCCGCAAAATCAGTTTCGGCCAGGGCGTGGAGCGTATCTTTCCCATCGACTCCAAGGTGATCGACAAGATTGACGTGGTGCGCTCGGCGAAAGTCCGCCGCGCCAAGCTTTACTACCTGCGCGGGCTCAAGGGCAAGGCCGCTCGGCTGAAAGAAGTCGAACAACAGCAATAGCGGCGGTTTTTTCTGGCATTGTTCTTGAGTGGTGACGGGGCTTCGCCCCGTCCAAGCGGGGCGAAGCCCCGCTTCCACACAGAATCTGCTCTTGCTTAGCGGGTCTTCTTCGGCGAAGATGCTGATCAGCTTCCGTGCCCAAGTCTGCGTCCAGATCGAAGAACTCAAAAGCAGACGGAGTTTCCGCCTCTGCCGCCAAATTGCGCTTGCTGAAAAAGCTGCGCTGCACTCTTAATTTCGAAAGGCGAGCTTGGGCCGAGGGCGCGACCCAAGTTGCCGGAGTCGATGAAGTCGGCCGCGGATCGCTGTTCGGTCCGGTCGTAGCTGCCGCCGTGATCCTCTATCAGAACGACGACCCGACGCACCGCATTCGCGGCCTGCGCGATTCCAAACTCCTTCCCGCCGAGCGCCGCGAAGAACTCGCGCTCCTCATTCGCCGGCACTGCATCGCCTGGGCCGTCGCCGCCGTCGATTCCGCCCGCATCGATCAAATCAATATCTACCAGGCTTCGCGGCTTGCCATGCTGCATGCCGTGCAGCAACTGGCGCCGGCGGCGGGTTATCTTCTGGTCGATGCCGTGAGACTCGATTGCGAGCTTCCCCAACAAGCGATCATTCACGGCGACGCGCTCTCTGCCTCCATCGCCGCCGCCTCCATCCTCGCGAAGGTCGAACGTGACCGCATGATCTCCGCCTGGGACCCGGTCTTTCCGATGTACGGCCTGGCGTCAAACAAGGGATACTGCACGCCGCACCACGTCGCGGCCCTGCGCGAGCACGGCCCCTCTCCGCTGCATCGCCAGTCGTTTTCGCCGGTGTGGAGCGCGCCGATCCCGCAGGAAGTTTTCGGCTTTATGCAGGACGAATCCGCTGCCGAAGTAATTTCCGCCGACGAAAAGCCGGTCGTGGCAGCGATCTCGGCGGGCTAGCAGGGTGCGCAAGAAATCTGCCGGAGAGACGCGGCTTGCCGCGTCTCCTCTCGCCGCCCCCGGAGACGGGGCAAGCCCCGTCTCTACACGCTTTTTATTTCGCCCGATAAATTTCCGTCAGCAGATCCGGCTTCGACTCGTCCCGCACCAGGTGTGGATACTTCTCTCCACCGTGATAATCGAGTTTCACTACCCGGAAATAATCCGTGTTTTCCACGATCAGCTCAATCGGCGACGGACTGGTCTTCGAGGCTCGAATGGCATCGTGCCAGGCATCCGGCGAAAACCTGCGGCCGTTCACGGCGACAATCTTCATCCCCGGCCCGATCCCGGCCTTCGCGGCAAGCATCCCTTCGACAGTATCGCGAATCACACCATCGCTCGCGACCAACAGTCCCACCGAGTAATGCGCATTGATCGTCTTTCCGTCGCGATCTCCGTCGCGACTTCCAATGCGATCCATTTCCGAAGGCTTCTCGTCGTACACCAGTTTCCATCCGCTGCCTTCGACTCCGCCGAGCGCGGCGCCCGGGCCATGGTTCGACAACCGCTCCGTCCAGAAGCCGCGCCAGTCGTAGGGAAGAACCTGGTTCAGCGCGTTCACCACGTCGTCGAAGGTGTAGGTCTTCACCATGGGTGGACCGCTGGGCGCGCCGTGAAACACTTTGCAGAAATCGTCCAAGGACTTCGCGCCCTTCGTTTGCTGACGGATGATCACATCCGCCCACAGCCAGTTGAGCACGTCTTCGTCGTAATAATCGACCGGCCGGCGATAATCTTCCCAGGCCTTGGGAGCGCTCTGCATGGTGGGAACTCCGTCGGCCGTATCCTGCAAATCGCGCCAGATCCGGCCCGAACGATGATCCAGATCGGCTGCCATCTGCGCCAGTGCGTCACGGCCCAAGTCGGGCGTAAGCTCGCCGCTGCGCACTGTGAGCATGTCTCCGAGGTATGACGTCAGACCCTCATACACCCACAGCAAGTCGGTCTGCATCGGCTGTTCGTAATCGGGCGTCGCCAGATCCGCCGGACGCCGGTACTTCCCGTTCCACGAATGCACATACTCGTGCGGCAGAAGTCCCGCGGTCCGTTTTCGTCCATCTTCTTCCACCAACGCGCGTTCGTCGGTCCGGCTGTCGTTCGATTCGTGATGCTCCAATCCGAAATGCGCGACGTGATCGCTCAGGGTTAGCAGGAAGTGGTAGTCGGTGTAGTGCCGCGCACCAAACAGAATGCCCGCCTGCTTCACCAGATTCCGGTAATGTTCCCAGACTTCTTCGGGAGCATCGAGCGCCGCGGGGCTATCCGCCGCAAGATCCAGTTCCGCGGGAGGATTTTCGGTGGGCGCCGTCAGTGGCACGACCTTCAAATACTCGCCCGCGATGACCGGACCATCCACCAGCATGGTCAGCGAAACGGGCGCAAAATGAATATCGCTTCCGACTTGATTGGCAACGTGCAGCGACGTTCCAAACTTCCATCCCGTGGGCAGCCGCAAGCTCGCGCTATAGGTAAGTTGATCGGAACCGTAGCCGGCGGGATAGAGCAACAGCGTGTTCCAGTTGACGACGTACAACTTTTCCGTCGCGGCCATTCCGGAGCTGTATCCAGGCTCATACGACGCGGGTGAAGCGTAGTCGAGATTCGCAACGACTTCGTTTTCGCCCGCCGGGACTTCCACGTGAAACTCAAAACCTTCCTGCAGATCGCGCCGCCACTTCAGCGTCTTTCCACTCGCAGTAAACTTCAGGCCCGTCAAATCCGTGATCGGGCCCGTCGGCCCGTGCTCGCCGGGGATCCATTTCGGATAGTAGAGCGTGAGCGTCCCGGGCTTCGCCGGAATGCGCAATTGCGCGTGGAAGATTTTGCGCGGTGCTTCCGACGCGTCCACAGAGAGCGCGACGGTCGGAGCATTTGCCCCAAAAACTGAAAACGATGACAACAGAAAAATTGCTACACAAGAAACGTTTCTTACCCCAAAACGTGAGCCCGTTCCCATGCCGCCTCCAGATTTTCGATTCGCTCCACAGCGATGCAAATAGAACCGTACGTTAATATATCAGTCTGCCGGGGCGGTTCAACGACAACGCCCGCGGCCGGCAGGCATTGGGAGCCAGATCCCAACTGCTTTCATCAACCGGCATCCCAGCCTGTTATCATCTCCGACGTGCCCGCGCGCGGAAAATTTATCACTTTCGAAGGTCTCGATGGCAGCGGCAAGAGCACCCAAGTCGAGAAACTGGCGCGTTCCCTGCGCGCCCATGGCCTCTCTGTCACCGTCACCCGCGAACCGGGCGGCACCACTGCGGGCGAGAGGATTCGCGAAGTGCTGCTGCACTCCTCCACCTCGGGACTTTCTCCGCTCACGGAGATGGCGCTCATGTTCGCTTCCCGCGCCCAGCACATTCACGAGGTCATTCTGCCCGCGCTCGCCGAAGGACGCATCGTGCTCTCGGATCGCTTCACCGATTCGACCGAAGCTTATCAGGGTGGAGGCCGCAAGCTAGGCTCGAAGCCGGTGCTCGAGATGCACGAAATCCTCTGCGGCAACCTGCAACCCGACCTGACGATCCTGCTGGATCACGAGGTGGCGTTCAGCGTCGAGCGCGCCCGGCGCCGTAATCGAAAACACAAAGGTGCCCGGTCGGAAAAAGGCTCGGAAAAAGACGAGAACCGCTTTGAGCAGGAAAACCGGGCTTTTTTCGGACGCGTCCGTCACGCGTACCTGGCCATAGCGGCCCGCGAGCCCGAGCGAGTGCACATCGTAAACGCCCGCGGCACGCCCAGCGAAACGCATGCGGTTATCATGGAACTGGTGCGGAAGAAATTGAAAATCTGAGGGAATTTGGTAATTGCGTAAGTTTGTAATTTGGTAATTTGAACCCATCCCGCAGTTGAGGCTCGATTTTCGATTGCAAAATTACCCGATTACCAAATTACAAAATCCCGGTCTATGCCCTTTTCTGAATTCGCAGGCAACCCGGAAACCATTCATCGCCTGCGCGAGATGCTGGCGCGCCACCGGTTCCCGCACGCGGTCATTCTTTCCGGCGCGCATGGATCGGGCAAGTACACGCTCGCTCTCATGCTCGCCCGCGCCATGAACTGCCTGGAGCAGCCCATCACAGGAGGGACTGACGGCGACGCCTTGCCCGATTTTTGCGGACGCTGCTCGAACTGCACTCGCATCGCTCAATCCGAAGACCTCGACTCGCGCTTCGCCGAAGCCGTCGAGGCTCGCGAGAACTTGCGCGACACGGACAAAAAGGAAACGCGGCTCTTCGTCCAGACTCACCCCGACGTGCTCATCATCCCGCCCGATCCGCCGCAATTGATGATCAAGGTCGATCAGGTTCGCCACGTGATTGAGACCATCTACTATCGGCCCGCGGAGGCCCGTGAACGCGTTTACATCTTCACCAGTTCGGCCTTCATGAAAGAGGCCGCCAACTCGCTCCTCAAAGTTCTGGAAGAACCGCCTGAGTTTGCCACCATCTTTCTGCTCACTGAGAACGCCGGCGAATTGCTGCCGACCATTCGCTCCCGCTCCATGACCTTCAACCTGGGCGCGCTGCCTTCCTCCGAGATCGAGGGCCGGCTCGCCCAGCTTCGTCCCGATTGGAATGCGCGGCAGCGCGCGCTGGTCGCCCGCCTCAGTGAAGGCGCCATCGGACGCGCCCTATCCTTCGATCTCGAGGGCTATGTCGCCGCTCGCAGCCACGCGCTCGTCATGCTGAAATCCGCGCTCGGCGGCAAAGACAAAGAGAACGACCACACCGAGTTGTTCAAAGTGACCGAGGGTTACCGTTCCGGCGCTGAAGGCCGCGAGAAAATCGAAAACCTTCTCCGCACTCTCTACTCATTGCTCGAAGACCTGATGTTCCTGCAATCGGGCGCGGCGCAACTGGTCCGCAATACCGACATTCTGGGCGAACTCACGAAAATGTCCGAAGCCGCCGACTTCGCCTGGCTGCAGCGCGCCGCCGGCGGTCTCGGCGAAGTGGAGCGCGGGCTGCGGCGCAACCTGCTGCGGTCGCTGTCGCTCGATGCCTTCGCGGCCGCGCTCGAACGCGTTTCCTGAGCTTCCCGGCTGCGCAAATTGCCCTGTAGAGACGCGGCTTGCCGCGTCTCCCGCCGCGCAAGTCGCGCGCAAAGGGAGACAGGGCAAGCCCTGGGCAGGCCCCGTCCCTACAGGCGGAATGCGCTGCTGGATAGGCGGTCCTCAAAAGACACCGCACAAAACATTGTCATCCTCTGCTCGCTGTGATACCGTAAGCCTCAGTTCACACCTCTGGACCCACAATCACAGGCTCAAGTGTTGTGGCATATTCTGCCCGCCCAGCGCGCAGGTGGTGCAATTTGAAAGATGCAGTCGAACCCATGCCAGCCGAACAATCCGCTGATCAGGAAAGCTTCGCGAATCGCAAGCTGATCCGCCCGACCCTCAACCGTGCCGAGCACGCGCACAACGACCACGGCCCCAACCACGCGCCCGCCGAACGCAGGGAAAGAGATCGCGACCGCGACCGTTCCGCTGCTCCGGCCAAGAAGATTGCGCCCAGCGAGCAGACCAACGCCGAAAATTTTTATTATCAGAAGCAGATGCAGTCCAAGACTCCCATGGTCGTCGTGCTGCGCGACGGCGAGGAAGTCCACGGCTATATCGAATGGTACGACAAGAACTGCATCAAGCTGAACCGCGCCGGCGCCGCCAACCTGATGATCTACAAGCCCGCCATCAAATACATGTTCAAGGAAGGCGAGAACGGGCGGAAGTAGGCCGCCCTGGCCGCTGCGTTTCTGAACACGGTTTTCTGGATCTCACTTCACCGCTTTCTCAACGTTCGCTAATCTCACCTGCGTGTCTCCGAAGTTGGGCGTCAGCTTCAGCGCGGCTCGATAGGCCTCGGCGGCGGCTGAGAGTTGTCCCTTCTCTTCCAGTACGCGGCCTTGCCAGTAGAAGGCCAGCGGCGAGGGCACAACTTGCGCGGCCCGCGCAAAATCCTGCAAAGCGGCGTCGAGTTTGCCTTCTTCGCGCTCGATCATGCCCCGGCCGATCAAACTATTCTGCTCATACGGGTTCAGCGCAATGGCCTCCGTGAACTCCGCTACCGCCTCATCCCGCCGCCCGAGTCGATTGAAGAGCACGCCCAGATTATTTCGCGTCTGCGCGGCTTCCCGCTCGTCCGACGCATACTTCAGCGCGAGTTGATATTCGCGCTGCGCCCCGTCCAATTCATTCTGCCGATGCAACAGCGTGCCCAGATCATAGTGCGCGGTCGAGAATGTGGGCATCAACTGGATGGCGCGCTCCAGGTGCGATGCGGCCAGATCCGGGCGCTGCATTTCCGTCAATGCCGCTCCCAGATTCGCCTCCGCGATCGGATTCGCGCCCGTCACTTGAATGGCATGGGTAAACAGGCTGTAACTGTCCCGCCAGTATCCAATCTGGATGTGCGCCGTTACGGAATAGCCCAGCAACACGGCCGACGCAATTGCAACCTGCGCCGCGCGGCTTAGCGAAATCCGCGCCACGGCTTCAGAAAGCAGCCAGACGCCAATCACGAACAAACCCCAAAGAGGAACATACGCGTACCGGTCCGCCCACGCCTGGCGCCCGACCTGGACGATGCCGATCACCGGGGCCAGCGTTCCTAGAAACCACAACCAGCCGGCCAGCAGATAGCGGCGTTCATAGCGACTTCCGCGGAAATGCCAGACCACTGCCGTGACCGCAGCCAGCACGGCCGCCGCGCCCAGCACTTTCCAGAGCGCGATCGAGCCCTCGGGATGGGGATAAAACACCGCCAGCCGCGACGGCCATACCGCCTTCTCCATATAAATGAGATAGGAGTAAATGGCGTTCTTGACCCGCATTGCCGGCGGCAAGAGTTCGGTCGAGCCCAAGGCGCCACCCGCGCGCTGCGCGTAGAGCGTGACCGCCGCGCTGGCCGCCGACAACGCCAGCAGAGGAATTTTTTCGAGCGCCAGCTTGGAGAGTGGCGTCTCCGGAAACCGCCGCAGCGGCCAGTAGTCGACCAGCAGCAGCGCAAACGGGAGAGTGATCGCCATGGGTTTCGCCATCAGCGCAAGCGCGAACAACAGCGCGACCAGCAGATAACGGCTTGACCGCGGCCTCTTCACGTACCAGCCATAGGCCCCCAGAGCCAGCAGCAAGAAGAAAGTGCAGAGGACGGTTTTGCGCTCCGCGACCCACGCTACCGACTCCACGTTCAGCGGATGCACGGCAAACAACCCCGCCACGAGCGCGCTGCGCCCCATGAATCCGGTCGCCTTCGCCACCAGCAAGAACAGCAACACGACGTTGAAGGCGTGCCAAAGGACGCTTTGGGCGTGATGTCCCGCCGGTCGCAGCCCGAACAGCTGCACATCGAGCATGTGCGAAATCCACGTCAGCGGGTGCCAATTGGCTTCCGCCGTCGAAGCGAACGCCCACGCCAAGTTGTGTGAGGTAAGCCCCTGTTGAACCTGCCAGTTCGAGGTCACATAAGCGGGGTCGTCGTAGTTGACGAATCCGTTCCCGAGCACGGGATAGTAAAGGGCCAGAGTGCCTAGGAAGAGCAAGAGTCCGACAAGAGTTACGGTTCTTCGATGCTTCGGCACTATTATTTTCTAGCAGGCCGGGGTGGGACGGGGATAGTCCTCAACCAGTGTCCGACATGGTTTGTCAACTGAGTCGTCTTCCTCGGCGAACCCAAGTCAAGCTGATGACTGAGAGCTGACGGCTAAGAACTGCTCCCTACAGCTTCGGCAGCGCGATCCCTTTCTGCGCCTGGTACTTTCCCTTGCGATCCTTGTAGCTAGTCTCGCAGACTTCGTCCGACTGGAAGAAGAGAATCTGGCACAGTCCTTCATTGGCGTAGATCTTGGCCGGCAGCGGCGTGGTGTTCGAGATCTCGAGCGTGACGAAGCCTTCCCACTCCGGCTCGAACGGCGTCACGTTCACGATGATGCCGCAGCGCGCGTAGGTCGACTTGCCCACGCAGATGGTGAGCACGTCGCGCGGAATCTTGAAGTACTCGACCGACCGCGCCAACGCAAACGAATTCGGCGGGATGATGGCCATGTCGGCGGTCACGGTCACGAACGAACGCTCGTCGAAATGCTTGGGGTCGACAATCGTGCTGTTGACGTTGGTGAAAATCTTGAACTCGTCGGCCACGCGTAAGTCGTATCCGTAGCTCGACACGCCGTAGGAAATCACTCCCGCGCTCACTTGCTTTTCAGAGTACGGGTTAATCATGTCGTGCTCTTGCGCCATGCGCCGGATCCAGCGGTCACTTTTGATCATGAAACTCCTTTGGAATTGGTAATTGGGTAATTTTGTAATTTGGTAATCTAAGAGCGGCGACGCGTTCGGAAGGAAATTCCGGCCGCGACGGTTTTCAAATTACAAAATTACCCGATTACAAAATTACAAAATCTCTCGCGGCTGGTGCTGTCATCTTACGAGAAAGGTTCCCCGGTTGACAATCCGCCCTATCTCCCTTAGCATCAATAACTTGAGGAATACCAATCCTGGGGAGACGGGGGGACAGCAGTGATTAAGCTCGACATCATTAACGAAGTGGTCAACCGGACCGGGATCACCAAGACCAAAGCGGAGCTTGCCGTCGAAACCGTCTTCGAGAGCATGAAGAAGGCGCTGGCCACCGGCGACCGCATTGAACTGCGCGGTTTCGGCGTGTTCAACGTGCGTCCGCGCAAGACCGGCATTGGACGCAATCCGCGCACCGGCGCCGAAGTTTCCATTCCGCCGGGCAAGGCCGTCCGCTTCAAGCCTGGCAAGGAACTGCAGTCGATTGACTAGGAAGATTGCAGAAGTTAGAGGTCAGATTGCAGAAGTGAACCCACACCTCTGCAATCTGACCTCTAACCTCTGACCTCTCTTTATGTCCGAACCCACATCCCCTTTTCCGACCGCCCGCGAATGGGAACCGCGGCCCCAGCCCAGTGTCTGGGTCACCCGTCCGCCGCGCCAGCGCTGGTGGCTCTACGTGTTGTTTTTCGTACTGACCATCTTCAGCACGCTGGTGGTCGGATCTCGCATGCAGCTCCATTATCTCAACCACCAACCGCTGTTTTCGGTGGACGACGACTTCTTGTTACCGTTTGTAACCTGGATCGCACATCCCTCGGAGTTGGTGTTGGGCGTTCCTTTCTCGTTCACGCTGATGGTCATCCTTTTAGGGCATGAGATGGGGCATTACCTCTACGCCCGCCACTACCACGTATACGCGACGCTGCCGTTTTTTGTGCCCTTTCCCAGTCTGATCGGGACGCTCGGCGCTTTCATCCGCATCAAGAGTTCGATCCCTTCACGCGCCGCTCTCTTCGACATCGGAATCGCCGGGCCGATCGCCGGATTTATTCCCGCCTGCGTCGCTTTGGTGTACGGGCTCTCCCTTTCGCACCCCATCACCACTACGGCACCGTCGGATATTCAATTGGGATTCCCGCTGGCCTTCCACCTCGCTGCGCGCCTGCTGCACATCGCTGTGCCGCTCTCGGCGCTCTCACTCCATCCGATCGCCGCTGCCGCTTGGGTCGGAATGTTCGCCACCGCGCTCAATCTGTTGCCCGGCGGACAGCTCGACGGCGGTCACATCGTATTTTCCATCTCGCCGCGCCTGCATCGCTGGATCTCGCTGCTCACCGTCTTCGCACTCATCCCATTCGGAAAATACCTTTGGATGGGCTGGTTGATCTGGGCCGTGCTCCTGGCGCTGACCGGCAGACATCCGCGAGTGCCGCAATACCCAGATGTGTCGGGCGGCCGTCGCGTGCTGGCTCTGTTCGGACTGCTGATTCTGGTCCTCAGCTTCACCCCTGCGCCCTTCACTCATAGCTCCGGCCGAGAAGCGTGGCCAGAAATCCGCGACGGAAGCCGAGACACGTTGCACGATCTCCGCAACGGCGTTCACCACCTGCTTCACCGAAAATGAATTTCCCGTAGAGACCCGGCGTGCCACGTCTCTACAAGCGGAAGAACTGTCGACATCGCCAAAGCTGTTCCCTGATACGAATGTCTTCTACCCACAGGAGCTTGAGCTAAGTGCCAATGACTAGGTGCTAACTGCTGCCCTCCTACATCAGCCAAACCGCATCCACATCCACGATCACATGCGTGCGCGGAATCTTTCGCGCCGCGGCTTCCGCCAGCATCGCCCTTAGAAGCGCGTTCATCTTTTCGCGGCTGGGAGACTTCAAAATGAAGTGATAGCGGTAATCGCGCTTCAGCCGCGTGATCGGCGCCGCTGCCGGCCCGAGCACGCGAATGCCTTCATGCCGCGTCTTCTCAAACCAGCGTCCGAGTTCACCCGACCACGTCAGCGCGTCGTCCAGCTTCTCGCTGCGGACGAGCACATTCGCAATCGCGCTGTACGGTGGATAGTGCATCCAGGAGCGAAATTGCAGCTCTTTCTCGTAGAAGCCGGCAAAGTCGTGCCGCGCCGCAAACTGCACCGCGTAGTGTTCCTGAAAATAAGTTTGCAACACAACTTTCCCCGGAGACTGTCCGCGTCCGGCGCGACCCGCCACTTGCGTCAATAGCTGAAAAGTTCTCTCGGCGGCGCGGAAATCCGGCAGCCCCAGCGCCATGTCCGCCCCGACCACGCCGACCAGCGTCACGCCGTGGATGTCGTGGCCTTTCGCGATCATCTGCGTGCCCACCAGCATGTCGAGCGCGCCTTCATTCAGCGCGTTCAGCGCATGCTCGAAATCTTCCCGCCCGCGCACCGTATCGCGGTCGAGCCGCCCGATCCGCGCCTGCGGAAACATGCCGTGCAGCAACTCTTCCAGCTTCTCCGATCCCGTCCCGACAAAATACACATACTCGCTGCCGCAATGCGCGCACTTGTCGGGAATGTGCTCGACATGCCCGCAATAATGGCATTCCATCTTGCGCGCGCGCTTGTGGTGGGTCATGGACACGGCGCAATTTTTACACTGTAGAGTCTTCCCACAAGCGCGGCACAACACCACCGGAGAATATCCGCGCCGGTTGAGCAGCACCATGACCTGCTCCTTTTTTTCCAGCCGCTCGCGGATTTCCTCCGCCAATTTGCGCGAGATGACCTGCTCCTGTCCCGTCTCCTGAAACTCCTGCCGCATGTCGACAATCTCGACTTCCGGCAGCGGACGCATCTCCACGCGGTCGGGCAACTCCACCAGCGCATACTTGTTTTTTTTCGCGTTGTAGTACGACTCGAGCGATGGCGTGGCCGAGCCCAGCACCACGACCGCTCCCGCCATTTTCGCCCGCATTACGGCCACATCGCGCGCGTGATAGCGCGGCGTTTCCTCTTGCTTGTAAGACGAATCCTGCTCTTCATCGACGATGATGAGCGCGAGATCGCTCACCGGCGCGAACACCGCCGACCGCGTTCCCGCCACCACCCGCGCCTCGCCGCGCCGTATGCGATGCCACTGTTCCGCCCGCTCCGCATCCGACAACCCCGAATGCAAAATGGCAACTTCATCGCCGAACACCTGATGCAGATCGGCCGCCACCGCCGGAGTCAGGCCAATTTCAGGAACCAGCAAGATTGATGACCGTCCCTGCTCCAGCACCTCGCGCATACATGCGAGATACACCGCCGTCTTTCCCGACCCCGTGATGCCGTGCAGCAACAGGCCGCCGAACCTGCGCGATTCCACGCCCTCGCCAATCTTCGCGAGCGCCTCTTTCTGCGCCGCGCTGAACTCGAACTCAAACGGAGACTGCCGAGGCTTCAGCTTTGAAAGTTCGACCCCGGAAACCGTGAAGTCCTGCGGCTCATCCACCAGTTCAATCAACCCGCGCCGCACCAGTGTGCCCAGCGTAGTGCGCGGCACATCCAACCCGCGTAAAACCTCAACCGGCAAGCGCCCGCCAGAAGCAGCCAGCGTCTCAATCAAAGTCCGCTGGTTGTCGTTGAGCTTCTTTGCCGTGCCGGCCGTGCCTGTGTGGTGACGGGCCTCTGGCCCGTCCTGCCGGGCGGGGACGCCCGGCGCTCCATCGTCGGATTCTGCGGTGGACGGAACACGCGTCTCTGCGCTCAGCAGCACCGCCATCTTGACCATCCGCGCCGCATCCCTCGCCGCCGACACATCCTCGCGAGCAATCCACTTCTTCCGCGCCATCCCCGCGAGCAGCTCCTTTCCCACCCGCGCCGCCCCGCGCAAACTTTCTTCGCGCACGCTCTCCCGCTCCGCCAGATAATCCAGCACGCGGAATTCGACCAGCTGCCGTTCCGGCGTCCGCTTCAACGGCGCCGGAGACCCCGACGTCCCCGCCAGATGCAGCGCCAGCCGCCCCCGATCGGTGATGCGATACGCGACCGAGCGTTTAAACTCGGCGGAGAGCGGCAGCATGGTGCGAAAGACTTCACCCAGCGGTGCGAGATAGTAATCGGCAATCCACTTCCCGAGTTTCAGCAGTTGCTCATCGAGAACCGGCGCGAGGTCGAGCGCTTCGATCACCCTCTTGATCTTGACTTGCGTAGTGCTGACCTGCGGCGGACGGTCGTGCAACTCAACCACGAGGCCCGAGAAGCGATGCTGCCGGAACGGCACCAGCACTCGCCCGCCAACCACCGGCTCCATGCCCGGAGGGATGGCGTAGGTGAACACCATGTCGAGCGGCACGGCGAGAGCGACGTCGCAAAAGAGAGGCATGTGGGAGGGCCAATGAAATCCTATCGTATTTCCGAATACACTAAGAAGCGGAGTCAGTTCCTCCGTCCCGGTTGTAACCCTGACTACATACTCATTGACCGAGTTGTTAGAGACGCTGGTTACAGCAGCTACCGGAAGACTGTCCCCTATATCAGGTAATGCGAGCGCCGGCTCAGAGCCGCGACGCCTTTGCGCGCTTGCCCTCAGCCAGCCGAAGTGGGGCCGTCAAGGCCAGTTCTACTCGGTTCCTTCCTTTGTTCTTGGCGCGGTAGAGAGCCTGGTCGGCCGCCTGGATCACCTGCTCGGGCTGGCGATAGCGAGTGCTCGGCTCGGCCACTCCGATGCTGACCGTTACCGATAGACGATCGGGTTGCTGGTTCGGACTCGCGGCGGCGGCTTTCTTTCTTGCGGACTTTCTGCGATCTGACTCACCCGCGCGGCGATCGCTTCTTCCCCCGGCAACTCTCTCCGCTCTTCTCTCCGAGCCACGCACCTGAAACGTGGATTTCTCGATGATCTGGCGCAGCGCGTCCAGGCGCTCGAAAGCGTCTTTGGCGGACGTGTTGCGAAAGATTATGGAGAACTCTTCGCCCCCGCAGCGGAAAGCCTGGCCATCGCCGCCGACTTGCGATAGCCGCTTGGCCACCATGCACAGCACCTGGTCGCCAACGTCGTGTCCGTAGGTGTCGTTGAACTTCTTGAAATGGTCGATATCGACGATGGCGATGGCATATTGCTGGTCGAGCGAAAGCAGGGACTCGTTGAAGGCGCGGCGTCCGCGAATGCCGGTGAGTTCGTCGTGATAGGCGAGCACGTAGGAAGTCTCGATCAACGAGGCGGCGAGGATCAGGGCGGCGGTGGCTACGTAGGCGCCCGACATTTTGCCGACTGGAGCGAATTGGAGCCATACGAAAACTGCTGCCACGGACCACGCATAGCCGGGCTCGATCGGCTTGCGAGTTTGGAAAAAACGCCGGATGAACACGGCAATGGCGATCACAAAGCTCAACAGAATCCAGAGTGGGATCGCGGCCGCGCCGGGTCGATATGGACTGGCGGGACTATTTTCCGGCCGGCACAGCACCGCGAAGACAACCGATTCGAGAAACAGCAGTCCACAGCGGGGCGCGACTCCCGCAACGACCAAACCGCGCTCGCGCATGGAGGCGAACACCATGAAGTTCAGCGGGATCAGCAGGGCCGCCAGCGCGACGGCCATGCGGCCGGGGCCGCTGTAGGCTTGTCCAGCGTAAACCTGGCCAGCGGAAAAGAAAGCGACCGCGCGATGGGCCAGCAGCAGCGTCAGCAACGAAAACAGAACGCGGCTGGAATTGAACCGCCAGGCAAGAAGCAATCCGGCGGCGAACACGGCGACGTAATAGAAGGCCAGCGCTGCCGCGAGCTGGACGGTCAAAGATTGGACGAACAGCGAACTGTTGACAAGCGCCGCCGCCAGAGCCAATAACAAGCCGCCGGGAACCAGCCACGCCTTCCACGTTCTCCCGTTCACTTCTTCAGAATACGGCAGCCGCGGCCGGGAGGCGGTTATGTTTTGAGCACGGGCCCGAGGCGCTTGCAAAAGCCAGTTCTCAGTTCCCAGTTCCCAGTTCCCAGTTCCCAGTTCTCAGTTCCCAGTTCTCAGAAGTGGTCTCACAAACGTCTCAACAGGATCAACATGCAGGCAAGTTGAACCATGCCGAGAAAATTACTGCTATGACGTTCCCAACGCACCAGCAGACGGCGGAAGTTTTTCAACCATGCGAACAAGCGCTCGATTTTCCACCGGCGTTTGTAACGCCGGAGTTTTCGCCGGTCCTGGCGGTGCGTTCGCGTGCGATAACGACGATGAGGTGCGATCAACTCAATTCCGTGCTGCTGGGCCAGAAGATCGTCCAACGCGTCGCTGTCATACCCCCGATCCGCAATCAATCGTTTCGGCTTCTCGGCCACGAAGCGGTGCTCGATCGTAGCCGCGACCAGCTTTTGCTCATGCGGCGTAGCGCTCGTAACCCAGAGGGCGATAGGAAGACCATGGCAGTCTGCGATTGCCATGAGCTTGCTCCCTTTGCCGACGAGCGTTCGACCCACGCCATCGCCCCTTTTTTTGCCCCCATGAAGGAGGCGTCAATAAACGTCTCCTCCAGACCGAGCTTTCCCCGCGCCAACAAGTCTTCCGCCAACCCCCAAAGAATGCCGTCCAGCACTCCCGAGCGTTGCCACTGCTGGAAACGGCGGTGGCAGGTCTGGTACGGACCGTATCGCGCGGGCAGATCATGCCAGGGCGCACCCGTCCGCAACACCCACAACATGCCGTTCAGCACTTGCCGCGCTTCCCGCCAGGGTCTGCCCCGGTTGTCAGCACGGCGCCGTTGTCCAAATTCCACCAAGGGCCTGATCCGTTCCCACTGCACGTCGGTGAGATCCGCCATGCCCTTGGTTTGCTTCAAATTCGCCCGTGATTCAAGTGTTTATTCACGAGCAACGTTTATGAGATAGCTTCTCAGTTCTCAGTTCCCAGTATCTAGTTGAGAGGCCTTTACTGAGAACTGAGAACCGAGAACTGAGAACTAACAACAGGCCGCAAGCAGTGGTAGTCTTCCATGTTCATGGCTGGCGCATCGCATTCCGCACTCCATTCCGAACTGCGCATCGCTATCGACACTGGAGGTACGTTCACCGATTGTGTTTGGATGGAGGGCGGCGCTCTCAAGACTCTGAAGGTGTTCTCGACGCCGGATGATCCATCGCGGGCAATTGCCGAAGCTCTGAGGAAGATCGGCAAAGCTGGAACAAAGACCGGCGGAGCGGCCCTCACTTTGCTGCACGGCACCACGGTCGGGACCAACGCTCTGCTGCAAAGAAAAGGCGCTCGCGTCGCGCTGATTACGACGTCGGGATTTGAAGATGTCATCGAGATTGGACGGCAGGCACGTCCTCGCCTGTATGACTTTTTCTTCGATCGGGTTGCGCCGCTCGTCCGCCGGGAACTGCGATTCGGCGTCAAGGAGCGGACGGATGCCGAGGGCCGAATCTTGGAACGGCCGCCAGACGCGGAGTTGGCGCGACTGCGGGAGGCGGTGCGGCGTGCCGAGCCTGACGCCATCGCCATTTCTTTCCTCTTCTCGTTCGCCAACCCGGAGAACGAAGCGGCCGTGGCCGCGACCGTGGCGGAACTCGGCAAACCGCTTTCCGTGTCGCATCGGATTCTGCCGGAGTTCCGCGAATACGAGCGCACGAGCACGGTCGTGGTGAACGCCTACCTGCAGCCGCTCATGCAGAGCTACATGGAAAGACTGGCGAAGCGCGCCAATCAGCGAGAAAAAGAGCACACCGATGAATCCCAAGATGGCTCCGGCGTAGCGCGGAAGCAACGCGAGCCGCGGATCTTCGTCATGCAATCGAGCGGCGGGATCACGGCGCTGGAGTCGGCGGCGCGGGAACCAGTGCGCACTTTGTTATCGGGCCCGGCTGGCGGACTGGTGGGAGCGGCGGCAATGGCCGACCGCAGCGGGTTCCGAAAGATTCTCTCCTTCGACATGGGAGGAACTTCGACCGATGTGGCGGCGGTGCAGGGTGAGGTTCGAGCCGGCGGCCAATCGGAAGTGGCCGGGTTTCCGGTGGGAGTTCCCATGCTGGAGATTCACACGGTGGGCGCGGGGGGCGGGTCGCTCGCTCGCTTCGATGCCGGCGGCGCGCTGCGCGTGGGGCCGGAATCGGCGGGCGCCGATCCGGGACCGATCTGCTATGGCCGCGGAACCGAGCCCACGGTGACCGACGCCAACCTGCTGATGGGGCGGCTTCGCCCCAACCGTTTTCTGGGCGGCGAGTTCACGCTCAACGTCGAAAGAGCGCGGCGCATCACATCGGAATGGCTGAAGAAACATGGCTCGCGCTTGACCCTGGAACAATTTTCCGCCGGCGTCGTCCGCGTGGTGAATGCGAACATGGAGCGGGCTTTGCGCGTCGTCTCCATCGAACGCGGGTACGATCCGCGCGAGTTTGCACTGGTAGCGTTCGGCGGAGCGGGAGGTCTCCATGCCTGCGAACTGGCCGAGGCGCTGGCGATTCCGACCGTGATGATTCCGGCGCGGCCGGGCGCGCTTTCGGCGTTTGGAATCCTGGTCAGCGATGTGGTCAAAGATTACTCGCGTACGTTGCTCTGGCGGTTTGCCGATCATCTTCAGCAGGCAGTACCGCAGGCAAAACTGCAGAGAGAATTTCGCAAGCTGGAGGCGGCGGCGCAGAAAGAATTCCGCGCGGAACGGTGGCGCGGCGCGCTTCAGTATGAAAGAAGTCTTGACCTGCGGTATCGCGGCCAGGGCTACGAACTCAACGTGCCCGCCACGGAGAATGTCAGCGCACGCTTCCATGACGAACATCAGCGCCGTTACGGTTATCACCACGCGGGACGGGAAATTGAACTTGTCACGTTGCGCTTGCGCGTCCGTTTGCGCACGCCGCAGCCTCAGTCCCCGTCCCAATCCAAAGTCGTCCAGCAGCAAACGGCGCGAAAGCCGTCGCCCCGCGTGGCGCCCGTCGAACGCGCGCCCGTGTTCTTTCACGACAAAGCCGTGACTACGCCCGTGTTTGAACGGGGAGACCTTGTCCCGGGCCGATCGATGAGGGGACCGGCTGTGATCGCGGAATACAGCGCGACCACGGTGATTCCGCCGGGAAAGAGGTTTTGGGTGGATGCGTCGGAAAACCTGGTGATAAAGATCACACAAGGTAAATCTCCGCTGCCGCCTACTTCGGTCCACTCCGCCGTGGGCGCTGCTTGGCCGAAATAGACTTGATGATCAAACGTCCGCGGCCGGTCTTCGGCAGCGCCGTCTCTGCCTGTGCCACAGCCGCGGACAAAAGCTCCTCGACCTGCGGCTTCGCCAGTATCGCCGCGCTCTCCAGACGGATGAAGCGGACCTGATTTCCACTGCCTTGCAAGAGCTTATGAGGATCAGGCAGCTTTGCGCCATAGTAAAAGTAGAGAGAGACGCCTTTTGCATACGACGCCAACGAGACGATGCAGTCTGAAGTCCGTTCCGTGCTGCCAAAGCCGATGGCCAGGAAGTTATAGTTGTCGTAGACCAGTTCGTGGGCGGTCGGAAACCGCTTCCGCAGCGCCAAACGTGCCGAGCGGATGAGTTTCGCCACCGTCGGATCGAACTTCGCGATAAAACCCGCGAGCTGATTGGCAGGCGATTTGGCAGCGACCTTTGATTTCTTCATCGCGTTCCTCTCAGTTAGTCTGGCTTATTAGACGGCTGAAGAGATCAATGGCGATCCGACACGCGCGCTTCAACTCTTATCACTCTTCTTCGGGTTCTTTCTTTTCCTCGATCGCCATATCCTTCAATTCAGTGGACTCGAAGACGTCCCCACATTCCTGGCATTTCACATATTCGGATTCTTCGTCGCGGGAAACGATCTGCACTCGAGGATGCTTGCACTGCTCGGGACTGACTTTCTTTTGAGGAGACTGCGACGGCTGGCTAAGCATCATAAACTTGCCGACTGTTTCATCTTTCGAGAGGGAATGCGCGTTTTGTCCTGAATTGGCGATATTTTGCGGCGGCGCGCCAGGAATGTCAAGTACCCGTAGAGAGCAGCTTCAAGCCAGCCGCGAGATTCGCCGGTGGAGCCGGGACCCCATTCCGCGATACCATCTGGGGTGATGCTTCGAGAAGCTACGGTCGAACCTCGTCAGGAACATCGCCAGGAAATCCTGCGCACTGCCGCCCGCCTCTTTCAACAGCGGGGATATGACGCCACCTCCATGAACGATGTCGCCGCCGCGCTCAAGCTCTCCAAGGGCGGCCTCTATCATCACTTCCAGTCGAAAGACGAAATCCTCTACAACATCATGACGCACGCCATGGACATCACCGAGGAGCGGGTCATCAACGTGGTGCGCCGCATCGAGGGAGCCAGCGATGCCGGAGCCGAAGAGCGCCTGCGGACGCTGATCCGGCTGCACATCCAGGTTGTGCTCAGTCCCGAAGACCGCGAGATCACGGTCATGCTGCACGAGAACCATCCGCTGCCGCCGGCGCTCCGGCGCAAGATCAACGGACGCAAGAAGGATTACCTGCACTTCGTCGAGCACATCATCGCCGACGTTCAGCGCAAGCGCAATTCCCCGTCGCCGGTGACGCCGCGCGCTGCCGCTTTTGCCCTGGCCGGCATGATCAACTGGATCTATCAGTGGTACAAACCCGGCGGCTCGCTGACTGGAGACGCGCTGGTGCAGCAGTACACGGACATTTTCTTTCGGGGCGCGGTGGGATAGTTCTCGGTTGCCAGTTGCCAGTTCTCCAGAGTTGTCGTGACCACAAGCAGCTGCCGAGCTTGCGCTCGGCTTGGACGGGCGAGACGCCCGTCTCTCCAGAGCCAATATCGTCCACCTTCCGGCGTTAAGGGTGCGCAAGTTGACGAGCACCCCACCAAGTCACCTCGAACACGACGCCGCATCCCAATGTTCCGCATCCGGTCGATCCGCCACTGGCGGTCGTGCCATAGAGGTTGCCTGAGCTGTCCAGGATCAGGCTGCCATACGGGTGAAGTCCGTCCGTGATGTTGAAACTCCAGAGAGAATACTTGTGGTAGCCCTTTCCAGCGGGCTCTAGAACGAAAACATCCCCCATTCCATATCTGCCACCCATGAGGGAGGTGCCGTAAATGTACCCGCCCGCACCGAGTACAACGCCCCCCATAGGAATTTCGGCCCATGCTTGGAGGCTGTAGTGCCACTCTTTCCATTCTTCCTTCTTCTTCTTCTTTCCCGTCTCTATATAACTCAGCTTGTAGACCGTTCCATCTTCCTCGGCGCCGCCCCACTCTGTTGTTCCGTAAAGGTTCCCAGCCTGGTCGAACACGGGAGTGCCGAGTGCATCGCAGCCGTCCTTACCGCTGCAGAAGGTGTGGAGCACAGTCGGATTCCAACCACCGTTGCCGTTCGGTGACAGCTCGAATACTGTGTAATCTGTGACGCCGAAGATGTTTCCGGCGGCATCCATAGTCAACCCGGCTTGGATCCCGTAGCCGCTGTTACTACCAGGGGTGTAGATGACCTGCTCCGTCCAGGCACCTCCGGACGGCCTCAACTCGAAGACGGTTCCTGCGTTCGCGTTGCCGCCGCCGTAGCGAGTTGTGCCGTAGAGGTTGCCCACCGGGTCAAAGATCAGACCGTTTGCCGGCAAGATGCCATCCGCCCCGCCAGCAAAGCTGTGCAGGACGGTTTCCGTCCAACTTGTTCCCACGGGACTAAGTTCGAACACGACGCCGTATCCATTCGCGCCGCCATAGAACGTTGTTCCGTAAAGGTTTCCCACGCTATCGAATATCACGTTGGAATATGGGCTTGAACCGTCGGCCCCTCCGGTGAAGCTGTAGAGCACGGTCTCGTTCCAGCCTCCGCTGCCGTTCGGCGAAAGCTCAAATACGGTCCCAGCTCCAAAAGCGCCCCCGCCGGCGGTCGTCCCATAGAGGTTCCCAGCGCTGTCGAAGGTGAGGCTGGACTGCGGGCTGGCGCCATCGCTGCAGTTCGTCTGAGAGCAAAAGTTATAGAGCACAGTCTCAGTCTGGGCCTGCGCTGGGCGAGCGGCAATCAGCAGCAGCGCGGCAAGCACAGCTAGTGTCAGAGCGCTGCGGATGCCGCACACTCCCACACATTCGGGAAAAGCGCGAATGTGTGGGGCACTCGCTGCCAGTTTCGTCGAGCCGAATCCAGACCCGGCAGCGGAAATGTTCAAAGGGCCTTTCGGCTTACTGATCGCCGTCGCTGAATACATAGTCTCCTCCTTAATAGTTTTTGTTCTCTGTCTTGGGGCCCTCCGTGAAGTGAATTTCCCGGACGTTCTTTGAGGATCGCTCTTGAAGCGCGAGTCTGCTTTTGATTCTTCTTGGGGGAATATCCTGCGAAATAAATAGATACCCTTTGGCGGGTTGTGTCAGTGCGATTCATCACCAGAAGATGTGATTGCCGAACCGCACTTATTTGCGCTTTTTGTGAAGGAGTGGGTTGGACCAGGTGCCCTGGTCTCGCGCTTTTCGAAGACACGACATGCCGCTGGATTCAACATCGAAGGGAACACTCGCCCGGGATGCCCGCCCACTAAATAATGAGTGTGTAATATTTACAGTGTAAAAAGTACCCTCTTGTGTCTATTTAACCACACTCGACCCTGAGCATTATCAACGACTTGCAACCCCGCCGGCTGCCTCAGGTCTGCTTCTCGCCTCTCGTTTCTTCATTGGTACTTATATTTATATATGTACAAGTCAGCCAGTACAAAGTGTTTCACGTGGAACATTGTACATACAATGGACATCCTCCGACGGGTGCCTGAAAAAAGAACAGCCCGCAAGCTTCTCAGCCTGCGGGCTGCCCGGTGGACTGTTTGGGATTGACTGAGGTGGTCACTCTCGTGGCCCCTCGCTCACTCCGGTGCCAGGCACGGCCTGTGCCCGGCGGATCAGCCCATACTCACGGATGGTTTGCGAGAGATTGTTCCCGATTCCCCCGACCAAAGGTTCCTCGAGAACTCCGCTTAGAGCAACCGCCCTAAGACTCAGCCACCTCACCTGGTCTGGTACTACTGTGACTTTCAGAACTTGTCATCCGACCACCTCCTCTCCGGTGTAAGGGCAGAGTACAAAAAAGCCGGGCCGGCGTCAACGGTACGGATGGGGTGTGCCGGAAGAAGCAACAGGGCAGGTGGCAGGTCTCAGGTCTCAGGTCTCAGCGCCGGACTCCTCCCTGAGAGCTGAGAGCTGGGGACTGAGAACTGACTGGCCATGAACACTATCAAAATCAGCATTGCAGGCTCGATGGGATGCCGATAGCGCGGAACAGGGAAGGTGATGTAGTAGACCGCCGGATAGGCCAGGAGCAGGAACAGAAACAGTTGCGCTCCCGGCAGGCGCCGCCGCAGCGCAATCAGCAAGCCCCAGAACGCGAACACGGCGGCGCTGAGGGACAGGAACGTCTTCGCTTCGGCGATGCCGGGATATTTTTCCGCATGCGGCGGGCCAGCCCAATAGTAGAAGAAGTGGGCGAAAGTCAGATACGCAAAGCGCGCCCGATTATTGCGGACGAACTGCAACGCCAGATCTAGTTTGCTGTGGACATAGGCGGGCTCACCCATCTCCTTATATAAGCGCAACTCCGGGATGTTCTGCGAAGGATGCAAGAAGGATTGCCAAGCTCCAAGGGCTTCGGGCGAGTTGCCCAGGTGAAACTCGACACCAAAATTGCCGCGGATCGGGATGAATTTGTGGAACACCCGATAATCGCGGATGATCCAGGGCGCGACCGTGGCAAAAAATAGAACCGCTCCGACCGCAGCATTCCGAAAAAAGGGCTTCCCCTGCCGGAACTGGCGGTAGCAAATCCAACTGCCGGCAAAAGGCAGGAATAGGAGTTCAGCAGTATTGGTCAACCCCGCAATCCCCCACAACAGTCCGTAGAATGCCCATTTGAGCGGCGTGCTCGACTTCGCCAGTTGCAGCGTCGCCATGAACAGCAGGGTCAACAGGAATGCCGAAAGAGGAGTGTCCCAAGTATGCCGCATTCCCCAATACATGGTGTACGGGAACAGTGCCCACACCCAAGCCGAGCGTTTGGCCAGGCGCTCGCCGAATGTGCAGAGAGCGATGAAGTAAACAGGAATGCAGGTCAGAGCCGAAACCAGGCAGTTGAACATCAACGCCCAAAAAACCGCAACTCGAGTGTAGGAGCCGAAAGCCACAAAGAATCGGCTGAGCACGAACGGATACACGGGGCCAAGCCAGGCCGTGGGTCCGGTCGGCGGTCCGAAGGGATTGCTGAAACCTTGCCCCGAGGCTATGGCCGCGGCGATGTGCGCCCCCTCGTCGAAATCGAGACTCACGCGGTAGGTACGAAGCAGCAGCACTCCGGACACCCGGAACAGCAGGCCAATCAAGACGATTGTGAGCAAGTAGCGGCGCAGCCTAGCCGGGTTGGGAGCAGTGGTCACTCAAAAGAACTTGTGCGATTGCCGCATCGCAGAGAATCAGGATCGGCGTTTTGAGGCGACAGGTATTTATATCGAATCGGGATGAAGACAGCAAGGCGCAAGGAGACGTGCAAGGAAACGGGATCGCAGTAGATGGTGCGGTCCGGCACTCGCAGTACATGCCCGCCAGATACCTACCTTCGTCACTGCCCCTTCCCTAGACTGAGGGCATCCCTGCCAAGGCGGGGAAGGCTTTCCCCCAAAAGTCATCGATCTTTGAGGAAGTTCTCAGTTCTCAGTTCTCAGTTCCCAGCGAAATCCGTGGAACGAGGATCTTTCTGAGAACTGGGACCTGAGAACCGAGAACTGGTTTCAGCCCTTCCACTGGTATGCATCTGGTTGGGGCAGGCCTATATGCGCCAGCACGCGGTTGGCGAATTCCTGTGCCATGGCATCGGCGCTTGGCGGATGGTTATAAAACGCCGGGATCAGCGGGAAGATGGTCGCCCCCGCGTCCGCCGCCAGCGACATGTTGCGGATGTGGATTTTGTTGAGCGGCGTCTCGCGAACACAGAGCACGAGCGGCCGGCGCTCCTTAAGTGTCACATCGGCGGCGCGCTCGATCAGGCGGGAGGCGGTGCCGTTGGCGATGCGGCCGAGCGTGCCGACGCTGCACGGGATCACGACCATCGCGTCGGAAGGATACGACCCGCTGGCCACGTTGGCGCCGATATCGCTGTTGGACTGCTGCTGAATCTTTGCCGAAGGCACGCCGATGATTTGACGCAGGAGATCGGAACGGCCTTCGACGCCGAGTTCCTCGGCCATGACGCGCAGGCCACTGTCAGAAGCGATGAAGTTCACCGTCTTCACCCGCGGATCGCGTTCCACGGTGAGTAGAAAGTGCTTCAGAAATAACGACCCACTGGCGCCAGTGGTGGCAACAGTCAGGTTTTCCGGCGCAAGAAGGGGCAAAGTTGGCGCTCCGCGAGGCTGAATCGAATTCACGGCCCCGAAAAACTGAGGATAGGCACGCGGGAAAAGCAAGTCAAGGCGGCAAAGAAGCATTTGTGATTTGTATTTTGTGATTTGTGATTGGCAAACCGAACTCGGCCCGTAGATAGGTTCAATTGCAAATTACAAATCAGAAATTACAAATTTCTGCCTATGGCAACCACCGGCATCTTACGATCGCGGCGCAGCGCCGCCCAACTCCACGCCATCGCCAGCGTCGAGCGTGAAATTCGCGCCATCGATCCCGCCGCCGGACGCAAATATCTTCGCGACTTTCGTGAGGCCTACTGCTCCTACCAGAAAGTGCTCGCCCCGAGCGATGTGCGCGACGAAATTGCCGAAGCGGGAGTCGTTTTGGCCGGCGACTACCACGCCCTGCCCAACTCGCAGCGCTATTTAGCCTCGCTGCTCCGCGATCCCGAGTTCCACCAGCGCCCCGCAGTGCTGGGAGTCGAAACCATATTCTCCCGCGACCAGCACATTCTCGACGAATGGTCCCGCGGCGAGATTGACGAAGCCGAACTGCGCCAGCGCATCCGTTTCGAACTCGACTGGGGATACGACTGGGCTCCATTTTACGAACTGCTCATCGCCGCACGCGACAGCGGCGCGCCCATTTACGGGCTTGATTGCATGCCTCGCGAAGATCTGCGCAAGATCGGAGCGCGTGACCGCCACGCCGCCGACAAGATTGCCGAAATCCGCCGCCGCCATTCCGGCGCGCTGATCCTGATCCTTTTCGGCGAGTCGCACCTCGCGCCCCAACATCTGCCAGCCCTGCTCCAGCAGCGGCTTCCGGCGGAACGTGTGCTCACCGTTCTGCAAAACGTCGACGCCCTCTACTGGCGCGCCGCCGGAGAAGCCCGCGACCACGTCGAAGCCGTCGAAGTCGGCGAAAATGTTTTTTGCGTCTTCAATTCCACTCCGCTGGAAAAATACGAGAACTACCGCCTCTGCCTCGACCGCTGGGGACGCAGCGATAATGACCACAGCGCGCCCGACCTCGGCCCCACGCTCTACAACCTGATCGATGGCATGGTGCGTTTTCTCGGCATCGACCAGTACTCCCCGAACAACACTACGCAGCCCAAACTCCTGGTTGACCTCATGCCCGAGGTCTATTCGCGCAGCTCCGATGCGCTCCTGCGCCGTTTGTTGTCCCGCAAAGGATTCACCGCTGAAGACCGCCGATCGCTGCTCCGCCAGGTGCGCCAGCGCGGCAGCGTTTACCTCACGCCGATCAATGCCGTGTACGTGCGCCAGTTCCGCATGACCTCCTCCGCCGAGGACGCCACCCGTTTCCTTCATCAAGCCTGTCGCGGACTGCCGAATCTTTCGAACGGCAAGGCGACCGCGCAAGACACCCCGCTAAACAGGGACGATCTGTTTTACTCGGGCGTCTTCGAACACGCGCTCGCATTTTTCGGATCTCGCATCTTATACCCGGCGCGTCCCGCTCTCCGTGATCCGGATATAGCGGAGTTGTTCGACGTGACTCGTGAAGACCTGGAACATCAGACTTCGCTCCCTTTCGCCGACGCTGTCGACGCTCTCGACTTTTTGATCGAACACCGCGCCCACGATGGCCGCGACAACCGCCGCTCCCGCCGCGCTTCCGAATCCGTCGCGCAAGCTCCGGACTTCACCGGCCGCAAGTACGAATACGTCGCCGAGCAACTCGGATACCTCACCGGCACCGATCTTTACGACGCCTACATCGAAGGCCGACTGACCACCGCCGCCCTGCGCAAACTCTTCCTGACCCACATCGAACAGCCCGGCGTGGCCCGCGAAGCCTACGTCCAGTTAAGAACGCGCTTACGCTCCGAAAAGCGAACACAAGTTTCTTCGCGCCCTCGGGGTTGATGGTTCTGATTTTCCTTAGCAGCCGGTGGTGAAGGTGATTCACCAGACTTTGTCATCCCGAGCGAAGCGCTGAGAACTGGGTACTGGTTTCTGGGTACTGGGTACTGGGTAGTGGGTACTAGCTACTAGTCCCCCGCCAGCCAGTCCATCGCTTCCTCCCGCGTTTTGAACGTGGCAATCTCGCGCTGGGAAAAAGTGTGGAAGCTTTCCATGAACGCGTGCGGGACACTCTCCGTCCCGACCCACGCCGTCTTCTTCACAAACGGCCGGTCGAGCGTCAGCACTTCCTTAATCCTGGTAGCAACCGCGTGATCCACCGTGGAGCCGGTGAAGTCGGCGAGCGTGAGCAGCGACTCATGCCCGTGCTGCGCCACCATGACCCTCACATACTCAAGCAGAAGCTGCATCTCGTGCGCATTGGCGCGCGAAAAGTCGAGCAGCAGAACCTGCTTGCCTTTGTGCTCGACGAAATGGATACGATCGTCCATTGGGGGCTCCGAGGATCACAGAGGAAATCTACATTAACAGCGACTCCACGACCTTGTACACCGCTTCCAGCGCCGAATCCAGCGCCGCCACATCCTTGCCGCCCGCTTCGGCCAGATCCGGACGCCCGCCGCCTTTGCCGCCAACTTTCTCGGCCACCGCGCCCACCACTTTCCCCGCTTGAATACGGCTGGTCAAATCCCTGGTGACGCCCGCAATCAGCGAGACGTTGCCGTCTGCGGCCGAACCGACGACGACCACGCCCGAGCCGAGTTTCTCGCGCAGTTGATCGACCAGCGTCCGAAGCTGCGGGCGGTCGAGATTATCCACGCGATGCGCAAGCACTTTAACGCCGCGAATTTCCCTCACTTTGTCGCCGATCGAAGCAACCGCGGACGAAGCCGACTTCATCCGCGCCTGGTCAAGCTCTTTCTGCAGCCGCTTGATTTCGGCATCCTTCGCCATAAATTCTTCGTGCAGAGCAGCGCGTAAGCGCCAGTGGCTCTCAAGGCTGAATTGCCTGACTGAACCGTCTACCTCCTCAATCCTTGGCGAAAGTCCCTTTCTTTCGGTTGCGACCCATTTGCGTGCCTCTTGTTCCAAGAGGTGATCTTCACGGAAGTGGCGCAGCGAGCCTTCGCCGGTCACGGCCTCGATACGCCGCACGCCCGACGACACACTGCCTTCTTTCAGAATCTTGATCAGCCCGATCTCGCCGGTCGCGCTGGTGTGCGTGCCGCCGCACAGTTCCGTCGAAAAATCTCCGATCTTGATCACGCGTACCCGGTCGCCGTATTTCTCGCCGAACAGCGCCATCGCGTGATACTCGTTGACGGCCACGTCAATCGGAACGTTCTCCACGATCTCGACTCGTTCATTGCGCAGAACTTCTTTGTTAATGATGTCTTCAATATCTTGCAGTTCTTCGTCCTCGACGCCGGTGAAGTGCGAAAAATCAAAGCGCAGATGATTGGGAGCCACCAGCGACCCCGCCTGCTTCACATGCTTGCCCAGCACCTCACGCAGTCCCGCGTGGAGCAGATGCGTGGCCGTGTGATTGCGCATGGTGGCCTCGCGCGTTTCGGCGTTGACGACGGCATCCACTTTCTGTCCGACGCGGAGGGTGCCCCACCCTTCCGCGTTTTTTGCGGAGGGTGGGGACTTCATGACGACCTGATGCGCCCGCACGCCTTGCACGGGGTAGTAGCATCCAGTCACTTCGGCGACGGCGGTGTTGTGATCGTCGGAGTAAAGCCATCCGCGATCGCCGACCTGGCCGCCGGATTCGGCGTAGAAGGGCGTGTGATCGAGGATGATCTCGCCGGATTCGCAGGGCTTGAGTTCCTGCGCGCCCTGGCTGCCCTTGATGATGGCGAGCACTTCGCAGTTGTCCGAGCGGGCCTGGCGATAGCCTTCGAAGTCGGATTTCGGGAGCTGCTGATAGGCAGGATTTGCCGTCTGCTTCGCCGCGCCTTTCCAGGAGGCGCGAGCGCGTGTCTGTTCCTCAGCCAAGGCAGCCTCGAAACCTTCAACATCCAACGTAATGCCTGCATCTCTGCAAAAGTCCTCTATAAAATCGCGAGGCACTCCGTATGTCGAAAACAGTTTGAACGCCTCGTGTCCCGAGAACGTGTTTGCGTTCTTTCGAAAGGCATCAACTTCCTCTTTTGTTCCATTGTCGCCGCGCTCCTTGAGAAAGCCGGATATGTCTTTGTCGGAGGATCCCCTGAATCGCTCGAAGGACCTTCTGAACCCGTCTAACCGGCTTAGTCCAACGTCAAGCGTGTGTGCGAAACGCATCTCTTCCGCCAGTACGGCCTTTGACACACGGTCGGCAGTCTCCTTCAATTCCGGGTACGCATCCTGCATCAGGTCACGCACAGCAGACACCATCTCGTGCAAAAACGGCTTCCTCTGTCCGAGCAAGCGTCCGTGAGTAATCGCGCGACGGATGATTTTGCGGAGAACGTAGCCGCGGCCTTCGTTCGAAGGGATCACTCCGTCTGAAATCAGGAACGTCGCAGCACGGGAATGGTCAGCAATTACGCGTAGCGATGCTGCTGACGATCTGTTGTGAAATTCCTGGCCAAGTTCCGTGAGCAAAGCATCTCTATCCATCCTGCACAGTTCCGATGCACGGAGAATCAGCGGCATGAACAGATCAGTCTGGTAATTCGAAATCACGCCTTGCAGAACCGCCGCCAGTCGCTCCAATCCCGCACCGGTGTCAATCGACGGCTTCGGCAGTGGATTCAGCTTGCCGCTGGCGTCGCGGTCGAACTGCATGAAGACGAGATTCCACAATTCTACGTAGCGTCCGCACTCGCAGCCGAACTTGCAATCCGTGTGGCCCTGATCGCTGGCCTCCGCGCCCATATCGTAGTGAATCTCGCTGCAAGGGCCGCAGGGACCGGTGTCTCCCATCTGCCAGAAGTTGTCTTTCAGACCAGATTCGAAGATGCGATCTTTCGGCACATCTTGGCCGAGCCACAGGTCGTAGGCTTCGGCATCGCGCGGGACTCCGCTTTCGCCTTTGAAGATCGTGACGTAGAGCTTCTCCTTGTCGATCCCGAACCACTCCGGCGAAGTGATCAGCTCCCACGCGTAGGCGATGGCGTCTTTCTTGAAGTAGTCGCCAAACGAGAAATTTCCCAGCATCTCGAAAAACGTGTGATGACGATTGGTGAAGCCTACGTTTTCGAGATCGTTGTGCTTGCCGCCGGCGCGCACGCACTTCTGTGAGGTCGTCGCCCGCGCGTAGTCGCGCTTTTCGAGGCCGAGGAAAACGTCCTTGAACTGGTTCATGCCGGCGTTGGTGAAGAGCAGCGTGGGGTCGTTCGACGGGACGAGCGACGAGGAGTGCACCTCGCGGTGTCCCTTCTGAATGAAGAAGTCGAGGAATTTGCGGCGAATTTCGGAGCCTGTGAGCATGGAAGATCAATTCTAAATGAAGGCGAACCTTCACCACAGGGGGCACGGGGAACACAGGGGAAGGCGAAGAGACGACGGCGGCGAGGGTGCGCTGCACAAGCAGTTCGCATCAGCACTTCGACGCCGTCGTGAGACAGCAGATTTACTTCACTACGTCTTCGGTTTTCTCGGCGCCCTTCTTCACGTCTTTCCCGACCACCTTGACGCCTTTCTTCACGTCCTTCCCGGTGTCCTTAGCAGCGGTTTTCGTAGCCGCGCCGGTCTTGTCGGCGGCCTTTTCCGTGGCTTTGCCGGTTACCTCAGCGCCTTTTTTCACGTCCTTGCCGGTGTCCTTAGCAGCGGTTTTCGTAGCCGCGCCGGTCTTGTCGGCGGCCTTTTCCGTGGTCTTGCCGGTTGCCTCAGCGCCTTTTTTCACGTCCTTCCCGGTATCCTTGGCAGCGGCCTTAGTGACAGCGCCGGTTTTGTCGGCAGCCTTTTCCGTGGTCTTCGCGGTATCCTTGGCAACGGTCTTCGTGGTGTCGCCGGTCTTGACGGCCGCTTTCTTGGTGGTTTTGCCAGTGTCGTCGGCTGCCTTTTTCACATCAGTTCCGGCCTGTCCATACGAGAATGCAGTCAGGGCCAGCAGCGCGGCTGCGATCAGTAATGAGAACTTCATCTTCATAGTTCCTCCATAGGAATTGCAGAGTTCTTCAGTCGGCAAAGTTCTATCAGAGTATGAGGAATGGCGCAACCAGGGCAAAGAGAAGCCGGTTCCAAAATTCCAGGATGTCAAGGTTCCCGGGGAAGCCGGCAAAGGCTGTACGAACCGTGACGAATCTTTAGAATTTTGACACCTTGCTTTCTCAGTGCGACGCTTCGGAAGTCTCGTTCTCGAGTTCGGTGAGAGTTTCTTCGTCCACGTCCCATTTTTTCAGGATGGTGAAGATGGTTTTTGATCCGAACCCGGCGCGCGTCAACTGGCGGAAGATGCGGGCTGCCTGTTTCTGATCCTTCGGTTTCTGCAAGCGTTTGCGGCGGAGATAGTCGCGCGCGAGATTCTCTTCTTTCACGTCGTCATAGACGGAAGAAACTGCCTTCTCGATGACGTCGCCGTGCACTCCCTTCGCCTTCAGGTCGTTGACGACGCGCATGCGCCCGAATTTCTCGTTGTCGCGGCGATACGAGGAAAAGGCCGCCGCATACTTGGCGTCGTTCAGATAGCCCTGGTCTTTCAGGCGAACGACAATCAGTTCGACCAGCGTCCTGCCGAATTCCGTGTCGGCTTCCACCCGGTTGCGCAGCAGGCGCTTCAGCTCCGCGACCGAGCGCATGCGGCGCGCCAGCGCACCCACGGCGTAGTCGTAGAGCTCGGCTTCGGTGAAAAGTTTTCTGGGACGGCCAAACGCCATGCCTACACGATAGCGCGAGACGAGGCTTGAGGGTTAGCGCTCGTTCTCACTGGCGTCGCTTGGCGGATGACGAGTTCTTAAGGCTCTTCAACCGCCCTATTTTGGCTGTGGCGCGGAACCCGGCACCGCAGTCGGAAAGACCGGTGCATTCGTCGCAGGCGGCACGCTTGCCGCTGGCGTACTCGCTCCGATTGGCGCGACCAGCGCCGCTTTTGCCGAGTCCGGCAGCTTGTCGGCATTGGCCAGCAGGAGCGCGATTTGCCACATCTGCGTTTCAGAAAGCGACTTGCTGAAGCCGGGCATGCCGGTACGGCGAATGCCGTTGAAGATCTTCCAGTAGCTTTCGCCCGGCTTATCGTCGGTCACGCCTTTTCCCTCGAACAGCAGCGGCGGCCGCGGATACATTCCCTTTGCAATCGCCGTCTGCGGCGCCAGCGGCAAGCCGTGGCAAACGGAGCAATGCTGCTTGTAAAGTTCGGCGCCGCCCAGGTAGTTGGCTTCGGTCGCCTGGATCGGGACATTCTTCGGCATGTCTTTCGCGATGCGCGCATTTAATGCCTTGTGCGCGAAGAAAGTTTCAAAGGGTGTGTCGGAATCGGTGGTGGCAACGGGAGCGCTGCCGCCGGTGAAATACAGATACGCCCCGAAGGGCACAAGGAGAAGGCCGAGTAGCAGTCCGACGATGAATTTCACTGGTTGGTCCTGCCTTTCTGAATTTTCCTACTTTAACACTGCGACCCGCATCGACGCTGTAATCGGCACGCACTTTCGGGTGCGCCGGCGGCGAGAAGCGCAGATTCTTTTCCGGTGCCGCATCCAGTTCGTGGCGATCCAGCTTATGGTTACTGCCTCCGATTACCGGAAGTTACTAACAATCGTTAGTAGCGCCGAATGACTTCAACCAGCGACGGAACATCTGCAATGTTCTTCACTTTCCCGTTTCCCGCAAATTGGTAAGTGTTTGCAGCAGTAAGCACAAACTGGTCCGCCAATTGGCATCACGGTTGCACTTACTGATGTCGCGTCCTCCCCGTTAGAACGTCTGCCAAGAACCAAAGTATTCGAATTGTTTGTTGGGGAGGATCCATCGTGTTTAGTCGCCGCTTTCTCTTATCGCTGGTCGTAGCCCTGTCCCTATCCACGCTGGCCTTGGCCGATTCCGTCCCTATCAAAATGACGTTTCACTCTGTCACCAACAGCGTCTACAGCGGGGCCCACACTTATCCCGGCAATTTCTCGATCATTGTTGGAAGAACCACGCCCCCGATCTTTGCTGCGTTCAACAACCAAGTTTCAACCCGTGCGGTCGGTAATCCTGGCAGCGGGTTCATCCTTGAACGAGAGACGTTAGGCGAGGGCGTTGCAGGCTACAACTCCCGCGTCGCTTTTCAGGGCGCCAACCCTATGACCACTCGGAACGATTTCCGGTGGAAGTGCGCACCTTACAAGAAGCAAGGTACGCCGACGGCCACCCCGGAACCGGGCAGCCTGCTGCTGCTCTCGACGGGCCTGCTCGGGATCGCAGGAATGGTGCGGCGCAAGCTGCTGCGCGGCTAACTCGGGTTTGGTGGTTCAAGTTTCTGCCAGTCTAGTTTTCCTCGTGCTCCTTTGATGGCCGCCATCGGCGCAAGTCTGATGGCGGCTTCTTTCTTTTGTCTCATCGACTCCCGGATGCAGGAACCGTGTAACTTCCTTACGCTCGCCGCAAGGAATCCGCACATCGCCGCAAAATGCCACACGCGCGTGAGATGAACCCCACCGAATAGAAACGCCAGCCATGTCGACGCAAACCGCGTGTCACCCACGACACGCCCGCGCTTCTGAAGACACGCGACCCGGCGTGAACGCGCTATTAACTCCTTTCGTTTCAACTGGCTAGCTCTGGCTCTCCGCTTGCCTTTTCTACTGACGAGAGCAGTCGGAAGGAAACAGGAGCGGCGCGATGAAGCTGGGAAGCGGCAAAGCGAATCGGCAGAAAAAAGCGATCTGGGTTCTCGGAGCGGTGCTGGCAATGACAACGGTCGGCGCGGCTCTGCAAACGTCTGTACCGGATCGGCTCCTCGCCCCGCCGAGTCCCAAGGCTCCTGAGTTCGCCAAAGCCACGGTGCGCTGGGTCCTGGTCAGCATTCCCGACCGCAAGCTGGCGCTGTTTGAAAACGGAAAGATCGTCCGCATCTATCGCGTCGCCGTCGGCAAGACTTCGACGCCGAGTCCGGTGGGCGAATTCAAGATAGTCAACCGCGTCGCCAACCCGACGTACTACCACAAGGGCCAGGTCATCGGCGCGGGCAAGCGGAACCCGGTGGGCACGCGCTGGATGGGACTGAGCGCGAAGGGCTACGGGATCCACGGCACCAACCATCCGGACTCGATCGGCGAAGCGGCATCGACGGGATGCATTCGCATGGGCAAGCGGGATCTCGAGGAACTCTTCGCGATCGTCGACGTAGGCGACACGGTCGAGATTCGAGCGGAGCGCGACGAGCAGATCGCGACAGTCTTTGGATCTGGTGTTGGAACTGGAGCCGGAGCCGAAAGTCAGACGATCGCGCAGGCCGAGACTGAATCGAGTTCCGGCGGCGGACAGTAGGCGCCGAATTTCTTTTAGAGACGGGGCTCGCCTCGTCTCAGAGCGGTCAAGGGTTATGGAGGCAAGTCATGGAAACGATGCTGCAAGGTCTGGTCATCATCGGCGGTCTAACGTTCTCGCTGGCCGCGTCGCTGCTGATCGAAGAACTCATCTTCGGACAAATCGTCCGCGTGGCGTTTGCCCGCCGCCAGGGAACTTCTAAAGAAGGGCAAAAGAATTGAAAGGAGCACCACCATGCTGTTATTGAAGTATTTGCTATTGAGCGCGGGAATCGCGATGTTTGCGATCGCCGCTGGAATTCTCACCTACGACGCTTACCTGTTCATTGCCTGGCAGCGCAGGCGTTTGAATTTCGATCCTGAGGCAGGCGCGCTCGGACCCGCGCCGACCGTTCGCTGGCGGATCCCGGTTGCGCTGGTGATGCTGGCCTGGGCTCCGCTGCTGATCTCGGCTGGCATTGTGATCGTCCCCAGCGGAATGGCCGGCGTGCGCGTCAGTCAGACCAAAGGCACGCTGGCCGGAACTTTGTATCCGGGCGTGCACTTCGTTGTGCCGCTGGTCGAGCGCGTCGAACTGTTCAACACGCGCGACCAGTTGTTCACCACCGGCATCAGCGAAGATGCGCTGGCCAAAGGCGAGGCGAAAGGCGAGGCGCTGCACGTGCAAGCTAAAGAAGGACTCACCCTGGGCCTCGCTATCACCGTCCGTTATCAAATCGACCCCAAGCGCCTCGACTACATTGAGGCCAATCTGCCGCAGCCTCTGGAGAAAGAAATCGTGCCGCCGGTGGTGGCCACGGCGTGGCGTGAACTGGTGCCGGGCTATACGGTTCGTGAAGTTTTCTCGGCCAAGCGCGAAGAAGTTCGTCAGCGCTCCGCCGAAATCATTCGCAAACGGCTGGCCGCCGACGGCATCGTGGTAAAAGAAGTCATGCTGCGCGACATTGAACTTCCGCAGGAGTATGCCAAGGGCCTGGAGTCGCTGCTGCTGAAGGAGCAAGAGAACGACCGCATGGGCGTCGAAACCGAGATCCACCAGAAGCAAGTGAAAATCGCCGAAGCCGACGCCGAAGCAACCAAGGTGCAAGAAGTGAAACAGGCTGAGGGACAAGCCGCCGTCCGCGTGCTGCAAGCCAAGGGCGAGTCCGATGCGATGCAGTACACGCTCCCGCTGAAACAGAAGCAGATTGAGCAATCGAAACTCGAAGCCGAAGCGCGCAAGGAAGCCACGGTGAAGAACGCCGAGGCTGCCGGCGAGGCCAAGCTCATCGACAGCAAAGCCGAGGGGGAACGCCGCAAATTGTTGGCGCAAGCCGAGGCCGAACGCATCCGCTTGACCGCCTCCGCCGACGCCGAGCGCATGACGAGCGAGGCCGCAATCCTGAAGCAGAATCCTCTGCTGATCAACAAAATTGTCGCCGAGCGCCTCTCCGACAAATTGCAGATCATGATGGTCCCGGCGGACGGCAAGTTTTTCTTCACCAACGACGTGCTGCGCGGTATGGGCACTCCAAACCATGTAAGCCAGGCGGAAGACGCGGAAGCGTCCGATGGAAAACCTCAACAATAGTTGTGGGGCAACGGTTCCCGGTTACCACTAAGGAGTAAGGTCTCAGGCCTTAGGTGTCAGGTGTCAGGAGAACCGAGCGGCACAGGAACATCCAAGCTTTTCCTGAGACCTGACACCTGGGACTTGAGACCTGCTTTCTTATGAACAATCCACTATCGATCACGCGCTATAATCAGCGCATTCCACACATGCGAGCGCGAGAGTTCACTCGAACGTCCAGCGGTCTGCGGCTTGGTTGGCTGATTTCGTTCTTACTCGCGACGGTTTTTCTATCATCTTCTTTATCCGCTTCGTCCCTAGGAGACACCGCTCGCCAACTGGCGCACAAGATCGCCGCGGCCGCCGGGCCCGGCGCCTTCGCACTCGAGGTCGCCAACCATTCGTCGCTCGACGACAAATCCGTGCGCGAAATGCGCAGCGCCCTCGAAGCCGAGTTGCACGTCGAAGGCGTGCACGCCACCAAAGCCGAACAGGCGATGGGAACCGTCGAAGTCGTTCTCTCCGAGAGCCTGCGCGAATACGTTTGGACAGCCGAGATTGCGATCGGTCCCGACGAAAGGAAGGTCGCCATTGTCTCGATGCCGCGATCGCAAACGGGGACGCCATTCGCCGCCGCGTTGCCGATCGTTCTGAAAACGGCGCTTCTCTTCGCGCAAGAACAACCAATGCTCGACGCCGTCCTCGTCGAAATGCCCGGAGGCTCTCGCCTGCTCGTGCTCGATGACGGCGTGGTCGCGATCTATCGTCATCAGGGAGCCAATCCGGCCGCGCGATGGGAACTCGAAGCTTCGTTGCCCATCGCGCACTCGCGCACTTTTCCCCGCGATTTGCGCGGACGCCTGCTCTTGCGCCGCGACCACCTGTTCGACGTTTATCTGCCGGGAACATTCTGCCGGGCGAACTCCATCGCAGTCGCGCCGCTCACGCTCGCCTGCAACGATACTGACGATCCGTGGCCCCTGACGCCGGAAGAAGGCGGCGTGCGCGCCTTCTTTGCATCCGCGCGCAATTTCTTCACCGGAGCACTTTCTCCCGGTATCGGAAAAATCTCCAACGTTCCGTCGTTCTATTCGGCCGCCGCGCTTCCGCGATCGAGTTACACGCTGTGGGCGTTCGCTGCGGTGGATGGATCGATGCATCTTGTGGATGGCATGACGGACCAAGCGATTCGTGGCGAGAAGTGGGGCAGCGATCTGGCCGCGGTTCACTCCAGTTGCGGCACGGGCACCCAGTTGCTGGTCTCGGAAAGCGAAGACCTGGGGCGCGGAGATTCGGGGCGCGAAAGCCCGGAGCGCGACGGCCTGCGCGCGTTCGAGATTCCCGATCGCGATCCAGTGGCTGCCAGTTCAGCGGTAGAGTTCGACGGGCGAGGCGCTATTGTTGCGCTGTGGCAGGAAACGAGCGGCAATGGCGCAACGGCAATCGTAAGGCGGAAAGACACGGGAGTGTATGAGGCGTATCGCGTATCGATTTCTTGCGGCAATTAGTTCCGGTCGTGTGGGGACGGGCGCTCTCACCCGTCCAAGCCGAGCGAAGCTCGGCGGCTGCCTGCGATCACAGCAACTTTGGACTCGCCCAGGGCTGCTGTGCGCGGCCCTGATCGTGTCATTGTTCGCAACAATGATCGCAACGACGACCGCAGCAAACGCAGCGACGCGGCCGCACTACGGCGGAACCTTGCGCGTCATGCTGCAATCGGCTCCGGACGCGCTCGACCTTCCCGCAAACGCCACGCCCGCAGACTACTGGGACATGGCACACACGCTCTCGCTGGTCGGCGACACGCTTGTAAGACTGGATGCGCAAGGCCGCCCGCAGCCCGAGCTGGCTGTGGCGTGGCAGAGTGATCCGGGCGCCCGCCATTGGCAATTTACGCTGCGACGCGGAGTGAAATTCCACGACGGCAGCACGGCGTCGCCCGCAGCTATCGCGCAGATTCTGGGCACACTCCATTCCGGCTGGAATGTGCGCGCATCGGCAGATTCGGTGTCCATCGAGAGCGAGACGCCCATGCCTTCGCTGCTCGCCGAACTCGCGCTGCCGCGCAATCTCTTGCTCAGGCGCAGTGGCAACGCTAATGGCAATGACAATCGCTTTCCCGTCGGCACCGGCCCGTTTCTCATCGCCGAGTGGCAGGCGGGGAAACTGCTCAAGCTAGCCGCCAATGAAGAGAGCTGGGCGGGGCGTCCTTTTGTGGATGCGGTCGAAATCGAATTCGGCAAATCGCTGCGCGACCAGGCCATCGCACTCGAACTGGACAAGACCGACGTGATCGAAGCGGCGCCGCAGGCCGCAAGCGGATCGCAGCGGCACAGCACGTCGCCGTCGTCGTCGTTGCCGGTGGAGTTGCTGGCGCTGGTTTTCTCCGCGAACTCAAAGGCGAAGGACCCTCGCCTTCGTGAAGCACTGGCACTCGCCATCGATCGCAAGCCCATCCAGTCCGTGCTGCTGAAAGGCGCGGGAGAACCCGCGGCGAGCATTCTTCCCAACTGGATGACTGGCTACAGCGCCGTCTTTTCCGCGCAGGCGAATCCGCAACGCGCCCGGGCCGTGCTCGCCGACTCGCGGCAACCGGCGCTCAATCTGAGCTATGACCCGCGAGACCCGCAAGCTCAACTGATTGCCGAGCGCATTGCGCTCAACGCGCGGGAAGTTGGCATCACCGTGCAGGTATCGTTGTCGGGGGCGGAGGACATCCGCCTGATGCGCGTAGTGTTGCCGAGTCCCGATCCAGCTACGTCGCTCGCCGAAGCCGCGCGGCAACTCGGATTGCAGCAGCCCGCATTCCCGGCGACTCGCGGCAACTCTCTGGACGATCTGTATCAAGCCGAGCGTGGTTTGCTCGATGGATACGCTGTTATCCCGCTTTTCCATTTGCCGGTGGCGAGCGCGGCGAGCGCACGCGTGCGCGACTGGGAACCGGATCGACTGGGAGAGTGGAGCGAGGCGGGATCCTCGCTGGCTGATCTGTGGCTTGCCGATTCGCGGGCTGATTCATCTCCCCAGGCAGGCTCGCGATGAGCTTCCGCAAGAAACTTCTTCTGTTGTTTGCGGCGACCGTGTTGCTCTGCGTCGCAGTCATTTCGATATCGGTGTACAGCACCATCCGGCGCTCGTTCGAGCAGGCGAATCAGGACCGCGCGAATGCGGTCGCCGCTCAGTTTCGATCGGAGTTCCAGCGGCGAGGACTTGAGGTTGCGCGCAAGGTCGAGTCGGTGGCCGCCAGCGAAACCGTGCAGCGCATTGCTCTGGACATGAACCGCGGCGCCACGGATTTTGGCGAGTACGTTAGCGAAGCGCACGCGCTCGCAGGTCAGCAGCAGCTCGACTTTTTGGAACTCGTCGACAATCGGGGCACCATCCTCTCCTCCGCGCAGTGGCAGGCGAAATTCGGATATCCCGAACCCGCGATTCCGGAAGTCACAGTTCCCGCGACGGCTGGCTCGACCGGAGCGTTTCTGAAACGCGAAGAGCTGCCGGATGGCGCCACCCTCGGCCTGTTTGCCGTAAGGGTCGCGCACGTCGGAGAACAACCTTTGTACGTGATTGGCGGCGAACGGCTCGACCAGGGCTTCCTCTCGACGCTCGACATCCCCGCCGGAACACGCGTGCTGCTGTATCAAAACCTGGACGCGAAATGGAATCCGAAATCGCTGCTCGACTTGAACGGCCCGGCCGCGGGCGCCGACAAGATCGCTCCGCTGGTCGCGAAGGTACGCGACACGCTGCAGGAATCTCAGAGCGTGATCCATTGGACTTCCGATTCCGCTGACGCGGAAGTTTTCCACGCCATCCCGCTGACCGGGTCCGTCTTCAATGCGTCGAATCCGAATGCGACGAATCAGAGCGCGGTGAATCAGAGCGGCGCGAATCGGCAACTGATGGGAGTTCTGCTGGTCGGCAGTTCGCGGCGTCCGCTGATCGAATTGCAAAGGCAGATCGTCTCCACCGCCATGCTGGTCGGCGGCGCGGGAATTCTGATGGCGGTGCTGGCCAGCCTGTGGTTCGCAGCCCGCGTCACGCGCCCGGTCGTGTCGCTGGCTGAGGCTGCGCGCCGGGTCGCCGCAGGCGATCTCGGCGCCAAGGTCGAGGTTGAATCGAGCGATGAACTGGGCGAACTGGCGGCGTCATTCAACCGCATGACGGAAGATCTCCTGCACCAAAAAGACCGCACGCTGCAAGCCGAGCGCGTGGCTGCGTGGCGCGAACTGGCGCGGCGATTGGCGCACGAATTGAAGAACCCGCTTTTCCCTTTGCAGGTCACGGTTGAGAATCTGATGCGCGCAAAAGAAAAAGCGCCCGAGATGTTCGAAGAAGTTTTTCAGGAGGGGACGGCGACCCTGCTGGCGGAAATCAACAATCTGAAAACGATCATCGGCCGCTTCAGCGAATTCTCCAAGATGCCGCAACCACAGCGCCAGCCGACGCAGGTGAACGATGTGGTGCGTTCGGTGCTGCGCGTCTTTCATGCGCAGTTGCAGGAGAAGAATCAGATTTCTGTGCGCACCGAGTTGGCTGACGCGCTGCCCGAGATTTCAGCCGATCCCGATCTGCTGCATCGCGCGTTGCAAAACCTCGTGCTCAACGCGATAGACGCCATGCCGCAAGGCGGAGAGTTGGCGATTCGCACCGCGCCCCTTGGCGATCGAGTTGAACTTTCGGTCTCCGATACCGGTTCCGGTCTGACCCCGGAAGAATGCGGGCGCTTGTTCACTCCTTATTACACGACCAAGCAGCATGGCACGGGGCTCGGCCTGGCGATTGTGCAATCGGTGGTGAGCGATCACGGCGGCAAAATTTCCGTTGAGAGCACAAAAGAAAAAGGAACCACGTTTCGGATTGAATTACCTTGCGATTTCTCGGCGTACTCAGCGTCTCTGCGGTAGATTTGGGTTTGCATTTCAGTTGAGGTCAATAACCGTGGCGCAAAAAGCGCATTTGCTGATCGTGGATGACGAGGCCAACACGCTGGCTTCGCTGTCGCGGGCGTTTCGTCTGGAAGGGCATGAAGCCGCCGTCTGCGACAACGCAAATAAGGCTCTGGAACTGGCCAAATCGCAATCTTTCGACTTGATACTCTCGGACGTGGTCATGCCCGGGAAAGACGGGCTGGCGCTTCTCGAAGAACTCAAAGCGCAAGGCGTGCCGACTCCGGTCGTCATGATGTCGGGACAGGCGCATATCGAGATGGCCGTGCGTGCTACGCGGCTCGGCGCACTCGACTTCCTGGAAAAACCGATCTCGACAGAGAAACTGCTGCTCACCGTGGAGAACGCGCTGAAGCTCGGCCGCTTGGAGCGTGAAAATCGCGATCTGGCGAGCCGCCTCGGCAAACACGAGATCGTGTGGAAAGGCGAGACCATGCGCCGCGTGATGGCGCAAGTGGAGCGCGTGGCCTCGAGCGAAACCCGCATCTGCATTCTCGGTGAGACGGGCACGGGAAAAGAGCTGGTGGCGCGCACGCTGCATGAGCGCAGTCCGAGGGCCGGCGGGCCGTTCGTCACGCTGAACTGCGCCGCGGTCCCCGCGGAGCTGATCGAATCCGAGTTGTTTGGCCACGAAAAAGGATCGTTCACCGGCGCGGCCGTCCGCCATCTCGGCAAGTTCGAACAAGCCCAGCACGGTACCATCTTTCTCGACGAAATCGGCGACATGCCCCTCACCATGCAAGCCAAGCTCCTGCGCGTGCTGGAAGAAGGCGAAGTGGAGCGCATCGGCGGCGAGCGCGCCATCACCGTGGATGTGCGAGTCGTTGTCGCGACGCACCGCGACCTCGAAGCGCAGGTACGCGACGGAAAATTCCGGCAGGATTTATTTCACCGCGTGTTCGTCTTCCCCCTGCGCCTGCCTCCGCTACGCGAACGCCGAGAAGACATCCCGGCGCTGATCGAGCACTTTGCCCTGCTGGTGAGCGCCACCAACGGATGGAAGCCCATGCGCTTCACCGAAGACGCGATGGCTGCGCTCGAAGAGCAGCCGTGGCCGGGCAATGTCCGCGAACTCCGAAATGCAGTCGAGCGGCTGATGCTGCTGGCAACTTCCGACGAAGTCACCGCCGAAACCGTGGCGCTGGCGCTGCCCGCTTCACTGTCGGCTACAACGTCCGCGCCCGATTCCGCGTCGTGCGGCACGGGCCCGCTCGCCGACCGCGTGCGCGCCTTCGAGAAGCAAACCATCCTGGCGGAGTTGAAACGCAATCACCATCAAATCTCGAACACGGCGCGGGCGCTCGGACTGGAGCGATCGCATCTTTATAAGAAGGCCGAGCAGGTGGGAATCGATCTGAAGGCGGTGAAGAGCGAAGGCAGCCCCGGATAGGATATTCCGAAAAGCGCCTCCGGTTATTTCGTCTCCACGAACGATGTGGGCCAGCCGGCGGGTAAGAAAATCAGAAATTTGGGGGGGTACCCCCCTCCCCCCAAAATTAGTTAAGTCGATGATAACAAAGTAGTTATAGGCAAAGTATTCAAAAGATTGGACTTAGCGCTGAATTTTGCAATTTGGCGTGTACTTGCGGGGGTGGTGACCGGGGCCATATGTTGTCAAATAGCGGTGAAAAGTTTGCGCCCGAGAACGTGTTCGTCTCTGGAGACGGGCGCAGTTCTCGATGGTGTACTGTCGAGGTATCTTCGCGCCGATTGGGGTGCACGTCTGTGATGAGCGTACGGGAAAAATGTGATGAAAAAAGTTGAGGGGAACGCAGTGGCTCTTGGCGGTGTGCAATTCCAGCCTTCGCAAAGTGCGCGAGAAGTGGCGCACCTGACATGCCCTGCTGGGTACAGTGCAGCCCAGGTTAGCGCCCGAAAAACGGGCGCGAACCTGGGCGCCGGCCTACATGGGTGTGTAGCCATCAAACAGATGGGATCACTCCGGCAGTTCGAGCCGGGTTCGCGCACTTGAGAACTGTTGCGTAATAGGGATGTCTGGATCGCCGACTGTCCAAACCTCAGTGAAGACCCTGTGCTTGTCTACGGCTTCGCGCACGCTTCGTTGAACGGTAGAGAGATTCCCGCGACCACACTTCACTTCGATGAACGCAATTTGCTTCACGCGCCGATCAATCGTTAGCCCATCGAACAGGACATAGTCAAATGGATCAGAGATACAACGCATATCGCGAGGATCGTAAGCGAACGTTCTGAAGCAGGGCGCGATGCGTTCCATGAGTTTGCCAAGCAGCGTTGCTCGTGAACTCTTAATGGCGGCTTTGCGTTCGGCCCGAATCATGGACTGTAGCTCAGTCTTGCTTTTCAGAATCTGCCGGACGCGATTGTGCGCGTCGCGCTCCAGAGTCAATTCACGATAGCGAACCTCTTTCTGGTCGCCTTTTAACTCCTCTTCCCGAAACTCAAGATCGTCCTCAAGCCCTTCCACTTCCGCCTCTCTCGCCATCAGGTCGGCTTGCTGCCGTTGCATCTTACGGAGCCAGTCGCGGGGCGGGTTAGGACTGGATGAAATTGCGACATCAGACAGGCGGAATGGATCGCCGCAACTGGGACAGCGGCCCCACAAATGACGCGCCGTCTTGAAGAACGAGACGAGGTTCTTGACCAGACCGTCTGTGCTCATCCTGATACACACTCCTCCGGGTCAGCTTACCCGCTAACACGCGATGGTGGGCAAGGATGTGCAGGACAAGCATTACATCCGTAACTTGCGGCGTTACTGTGGGGCGTAGTCAACTACCAGTCTGGGAGATTGCTATGAAGAAGCTCGGGTTATTACTGCTGCTCGCGGCGCTGTCGTGCTTTGGTCAAGTGGCACGCCCCACCGTTTACATAGAACCCCAACAGGGGTTTGAAACCTACTTAGCTGCGGCGATTTCTAAGAAGGCCGTTCCCGTTGATGTGGTGACGGACCAAACGAGGGCCAACTATGTGCTCAAAGCCGCACGTGTCGAAATCAAGACGGAATCCACGGGCGGGAAAGTCGCACGCTGTCTATTCGCTTACTGCGCCGGAATTGAGGACAAGGGGAACGTCTCCGTGCAGTTTATAGATGCGAGTTCAACCAAGGTTCTGTGGGCCTACTCGGTCAACAAACAAAAGGGCGGCAGTAAGAACTCTCAATCAATGGCAGAAGCGGTCGCCAAGCATCTAAAAGAATTTGTTGAGAACTCAGGGAATATCCTGACCATGGTGGTTTCCCCAGAGACCACAACGGCGCAGCCGAAGCTTCTACCCGTCGCAGATAACGCACAGGCGGAGTCACAGGTCGATTCCGGACCTCCGACGGAGCTTGTGAGCATAATCGTAAAGTCCACGCCTCCGGGATGCGACATAACCGTTGACGGGAAGTGGATGGGGAGCACTCCATCAACCATCCGATTGACCCCCGGAGACCACAATATCTCAATTGAGAAAGATGAAATGAGGGCGTGGCAGCGGACAATGACAGTCACCGCTGGTGGAAGCTCTACCATCGACGCCACGTTGGAGAAGCCCTAGGAAATAGGCCCGGTGCCTGGTGACCCCAGGTTCGCGTCTGTTCTTTGGACGCTAACCCTTCGGCAAGCTCAGGGCAGGCTCTGGGTGGAGGAACACTCGGGCGGGTCTGTTGCGGGTTTTTGCTTCCCGATCTGTTGCCGTCCACTCCGATTCGGTTTCGACGATTCCGATTTCTCGTAAAGAATAGTGGCGGAAGGTGCTCCACTTCCGGTCCTTCGGACGTTCGCATAACTCGCAAATCCCCACTCTAAATTTCGCAAAGAGCGCGAAATTTAGAATGGGCCACCCGTCCGGCAAAAAGCAGGTCCTTCGCTTCGCTCAGGATGACAAGCCGTATTTATGTCTCGAACTTGCAGGATGACACTAAGTCCGTTTGCAATTTCCATCCTCCACAGACGACAATCGCATCGTGCCCAGTACAAGCTTTTATGAGGAACCGAAAGCGGTCAGCCCCTTCCGTCCGGGCGTGCTCGTGATCGCGACGCTCGGCAACCCGCGGGAAAAATTCTGGGGCGCGATTCTCCATCTTTCGGGCGAAGGCGTCAGCCTGCGCGGCGTCGATCTCGCGTCTTTCGACGATCTGGCCTCGCAGATCAAGAGCGGCGAACCGTTCACCTCCGGCGTCGTCTTCTTTCCCATGCACCGCGTGGAGCGAATGGAACTCGATCTTCCGGAAGGAAACATCCTGTCGCTCGCCCAGCGCTTCGCCGAGAAGACCGGGCTCGATCCCGCCCCGCTTCTGGTGAGCGAGTTTCTCGGCAGCGCTGCAGGAAGAGCCGGAGGAGAAAAAGAGCGGTGAACCTCCGGCAGATTTTGACCGCGCCCAACCAACTCACGCTGCTGCGGATGATTTTCCTGCCGTTCATCGTCATCAATCTGGTCAAGCACGATTTCAAATGGGCGCTGGCGCTGTTCATTCTGGCCGGGCTGAGCGACGGACTCGACGGCCTGCTGGCCCGCACCCTGCATCAGCAAACGCTGCTCGGCCAGTATCTCGACCCCATCGCCGATAAGCTGCTGATGAGCACCATGTTTCTTGTGCTCTCGATCGAGCGGATGATTCCCTGGAAATATACGGTCGTGGTGTTCAGCCGAGATGTCTCCATCCTGCTGATCAGCGGCGTGCTGTTCATGATCGCCGGCCTGCGCGATTTTCGCCCCAGCATCTTCGGCAAAGCCAACACCTTTTCGCAAGTGGCCGCGATTTTCTTCGTGCTGCTGCTGCCGATCGAGCCCGTGCGCTGGATCTGGATTGCGCGCACCACCTTTCTGGACGCCACGTTTTTCTTCACCATCATCTCCGCCGTGCACTACGCGCTTCTGGTGCAGCACCGGCTGCATGTGTCCGCCCCACCCGCCGCAATCGAGTCTTAGCCATACAGGCCAAGGCATCGCAGCCCATTTGACCCGTTTTCCAGCGGCACCCTAGAATTGAAGGTTCGCGCTGCTCTTGCGAACTCATCATCATCCATGGCACTACGCCTCTATAACACTCTTTCCGGGAAGGTCGAAGACTTGCATCCGCTCGACGGCAACCGCGTCCGCATGTATGCCTGCGGACCGACGGTCTATGACTACGGCCACATCGGCAATTTCCGAACATTTATCGCCGTCGATCTTCTCTATCGCTTTCTGCGCCAGAGCGGATACGACGTCCGCTACGTCATGAACATTACCGATGTGGACGACAAGATCATTCGCAACTCCGCGCGCGACGGCGTGACCGTGCAGCAGTACACCGCGAAGTTTGTCCAGGCCTTCCTGGAAGATTCGGCGACGCTCAACATTGAGCGGCCGATTCTGGTGCGCGCGACCGAACACATCGAGGAGATGGCCGACTTCATCGCCGAACTGGTGAAGAAAGGTTTCGCTTACCGCACCGACGACGGTTCTTACTATTTCCGCATCGCGAAATTCCCCGGGTACGGCAAGCTTTCGAAAAAGGATTTTGCCGGCATGACCGACGGCGCGCGCGTAGATGTGGACGAATATGAAAAGGACAGCGCTCGCGACTTCGCCCTGTGGAAGGCTCCGAAGCCGGGCGAGGCGTCGTGGGACACGGCAATCGGGCCGGGGCGTCCGGGCTGGCACATCGAGTGCTCGGTGATGTCGATGGAGGAACTGGGGCCGAGTTTCGATTTGCACGCGGGCGGCGAAGACCTGATTTTTCCGCACCACGAAAACGAAATCGCGCAGTCGGAGGCGCTCAGCGGAAAGCCGTTTGCGCGTTATTGGTTTCATGCGCGTTTTCTGCTGGTCGAAGGGCAGAAGATGTCAAAGAGTCTCGGGAATTTTTTCACCATCCGGGACCTGGTGCTGCGCGGGCACAAGCCGTCGTCGATCCGCTGGCTGCTGACACAGGTGCCCTATCGCAACCAGCTTAACTTCACTTTCGATGGCTTGAAGTCCGCGGCAAGTTCGGTGGAGAAGTTGCGCAACTTCCGCTTCCGCCTGACGAGCACACAGTTTCCCGCCGGCGCATCTGCGGCGATGACGCAGCTGGCGGACGAAACCATCGCCCGAATGAAGAGCGCCCTCGACGACGATTTGAACACCGCCGAGGCGCAAGCCGCCATGTTCGACATGCTGCGCAAAGCCAACACCGCGCTCGATGCCGCGGAGGTTCGCCATGGCGATGTGAAGCCGCTGCTCGCGGCGCTCGAAAAATTCGACGAGATATTCGGCGTGCTGAAAGATGACGACCAGCCCAAGATGAAAGCCACCCTCGACTGGGCCCGCGCCGAAGGCCGCGAGAAAGAAATCAGTCCCGAATTGATGGAGATCGACGGCTCCGCGCAACTCGCCGACGAACAGATCAATCGGAAGCTCGCTGAAATGGAAACCGCGCGAAAAGCGCGGGACTTCAAAGCCTCCGACGCACTGCGCGCCGAACTAGCCGCCGCTGGTATCATCGTCGAGAATACGAAAGAAGGCGTGCGGTGGCGAAGAAAGTAAAAGGAATTTGTAATTGGTAATTTGTGATTTGCAATCTGGGTTTCCTCCGTGGTCCTCCGTGTACCCTGTGGTTATCGTTTTCTTGGACCTCGGGCAGAGTGCAAAGGGAGCAACAGGAGCTAACTGCGGCTCCGCTCGTAACCATGAGCGACGCGCAGCAGCGTCGCTTCATCGAAGTGGCGGGCGAAGAGCTGGAGTCCTATTGGCAGCTTCTCGTGATTCTCGCCGCAGGGGACTGAAATTCCGGGAATGCCCGCCAGGTTCGCAGTTACTGTATAGATATCGGCGAGATACATGGCCAGCGGATCGTTTACTTTCTCGCCTAACTTGAATGCTGGAGTCGGCGCAGTCGGCGCGGCGATTACATCAACTATTTTGAAGGCTTCGTCAAAGTCGCCGGTCAAGAGCGCGCGGACTTTCTGCGCCTTTAGATAGTAGGCGTCATAGTAACCGGCGCTCAGCGCATAAGTGCCTAGCATGATGCGACGCTTGACTTCCATGCCGAATCCGCCGTCGCGGCTCAGGCGGTACATCTCAGAAAGATTGGTTGCCTTGGCCCTAAAGCCGTAGCGTACACCGTCATAGCGCGCCAGATTCGCCGACGCCTCCGCTGTGGCCACAATGTAATACGCGGGAATCGCATACTCAGTGTGCGGCAAACTCACCGGCACAACCTCGCATCCGAGCTCAGCCAGCTTCTGAATCGCGGTCTCAACCGCGGTGTGCACTTCGGGATCGAGCCCCGCGCCGAAGTATTCTTTGGCCACGCCAACCTTCAATCCCGCAATCGGTTTTTCGAGTTCCGCCACGTAGTCAGGCACGCGCACCTCGGCGGAAGTCGAATCCATGGGATCGCGGCCCGCAATCGTGCGCAACACCAGTGCCACTTCCTTCACCGTTTTCGCAAACGGGCCGATGTGGTCGAGCGAGGAGGCAAAAGCAATCAGTCCGTAGCGCGAGACGCGTCCATAGGTCGGCTTCAAACCAACCACGCCACAAAACGACGCCGGCTGGCGAATCGATCCGCCGGTATCGGAGCCGAGCGTCGCCACGGCCATCTCCGCAGCAACCGCGGCCGCCGATCCGCCCGACGATCCACCGGGCACGCGGCTCTTGTCGCGCGGATTGTGCACGGGGTGATACGCCGAGTTCTCGGTGGACGAGCCCATGGCAAACTCATCGCAGTTGAGCTTGCCCAGAATCACCGCGCCCGCCGCTTCCAGGCGAGCCACCGCCGTGCAGTCATACGGCGGAATAAAATTCTCGAGAATTTTCGAACCGGCGGTGGTGCGCACGCCGCGCGTCACCATGACGTCTTTGATCGCAACCGGAACTCCCGCGAGCGGCGGCAAGGGCTTGCCCTCGGCGGCCATCCGGTCGATGCGCCCGGCCTGTGCCAGCGCGCGCTCCTCGCAAAGGGTCAGAAACGCGCCAATTTCGAGATCTTCTTTCCTGATACGCTCGTAGAAATCGCCTGCCAGCGCAGTCGCAGTCGTCCTGCCTTCGGCAATCGCGCCGCGAATCGCATCGATAGTGAGGCCGACGGCAGGGCCAGCATTTTCTTTTTGCGCGATTTCTTTTTCCGCCATCATTACGCGATCTCTACCCTATCTCTCAATCACCTTTGGAACCTCGAAGAACGTCCCGTCCGTATCCGGCGCATTTTTCACGGCGGCGTCGTGCGGCAGCGATTCCCGCAGACCATCCTTCACATCCTCGCGGATGGCGTACGCGAACCGATCGCTTCCCTGCCGCGACTCGTCCACGCCGTAGCGGTCCGAGACCTGGGCCATAGGCGCAACTTTGCCGGTCTCCAGCTCGCCGAGCCGCTCCATATATTCAAGAATGGAGTTCAAATCGCGCAGCATGCGAGCGCGTTCTTCCTCGGTCAACTCGAGGTTGGCCAGATCGGCCACGTAGGCAACGTCCTTGTCGGTAACTTTCATAAATTGGAGGCGCAGCCTCTAAAGGGGCTTCCGATTCCGGAACATTATGGCATCGCTAAAGCGATGCCCTGATACGAAACACGAGGCTTTCCGCAGCCGGCTACGCCTTCACCACGAATTCAATTCGCTTCACCGAAGTCGCGGAGTACTTGTTGATCAGGGCCACATAACGCGGCGCCAGGTTGGCGAGTTCCCGCTGCCATCCCCGGTCGGCAACTTCCACTCGCAGAATGCCGCCGGAAAAACTCAGCGCCCGAGTCCGATCGGCCACGGCACTGCCACACGCGATGGGCCAGGCCAGCAACGCGCTCTCGCTCGCCGGCGCGCGATGAAGAGCTTTGGCGATGATGGTTTCCAAGCCGGCGGAAGCGCGATTCAAGGCATGACTCCAGAGTCCGGAACGCGATCAAAACGGCGATTCGGAACGGCGATGAGAACGACAATGATTGTAGCATCGGAAAATGTTACGTCTCTTTGCGAGGCCGCAGCTTACGCGGCCGCTGCCGCCGCAACCTTGGCACGCTTCTTGGCTCGCCTGCGCAGGTACTCCGCCGAGTACAGACTCCCGCGGCAGCGCTTGGACCCGCATAAACACGGCGCGTCTTGCTCGCCATCGTAGAGGTTGTAGTCGTAGGTCAATTCTTCCCCGGCCTCAATGTCGCGACGCGCAATGACCCACATCTTGCCCCCGATCTGATCGGTGCCGCAATTCGGTTTGCAGGAATGATTGACGAAGGCGGCCACTCCGAAGCCGTCGATGACTTGCTTGCCGCCGTCCAGGCCAAATAAATACGTGTTCGGAAAGTCGTCGTAAAGGTCGTTGGCCAGTTCGCAGGTGAGGCGCTCGCCCACGTATTCCACAATCAGTGTGCCTTTGCGAATCGGCCGCGTGGTGTAGCAGCCATAGGAGTGAATGCGAGACTGGCGAATGATGAGCGTCATAGATTACAGAATCGCAAGATACATGCTCGCGGAAACTTGGTAATTTTGCAATTTGGTAATTTGGTAATCTAAAATCTGGTAATTTGGCGATTCAACAAACCCACGTTTGAGCCAACAGCCAAATCTGGAGTGAGTGGCCTTCAAATTACCAAATTGCAAAATTACAACATTACAAAATCCCATGGCTCATCAGCATCCACCGCGCTTTCTGAAGATTGTTGGAGACGCCAAGCAACGCGTCCGCGAAACCAGTGTTGACGAAGTGAAAGCCCGGCTCGATCGCGGGGAGAAATTCGTTCTCGTCGACGTTCGTGAAGACCGCGAATTCGACGCCGACCACCTGCCCGGAGCCGTCCACCTGGGCAAGGGCGTCATCGAACGCGATATTGAGGGCGCGTATCCCGATCCCGAAACTCCGCTCGTGCTCTATTGCGGCGGCGGCTTCCGTTCCGCGCTGGCGGCCGATAACCTGCAGGAAATGGGATACACGAATGTTATTTCCATGGACGGCGGAATCCGCGAATGGCGCGAAAAGGGCTACGCGCTGGAGAAGTGACGGCAACTGGCGTCCGCGAGCAATCGAACGCGCTTCTGAAGCATCCGGCGGATTGCATACCATCCGCTTCTCTGAAAAAATACGGTAACGATACAGTGGGGTTTCTGCGATGTCTCAAATTGGAAGCTTCGCGCTGCTGCTGGCGCTCAGCCTGAGTGCGTACTGTTTCCTGGCAGGCTTTTTGGCATTGTTCAGCCGGGATGCCGCTTCGGCCCGTCTCGGCGAGACCGCGCGCCGCGCCGGAATCGCCACGTTCGCCGCGGTGCTGCTGGCGGGCGTCGTTCTCGTAGTGGCCGCATTCAACAACGACTTCTCCATCGCCTACATCTTCCATCACAGTAATCGCGAGTTGCCGGCCGCTTACAAGTTCGCCGTGCTGTGGTCCGGCCAGGAAGGCTCGTTGCTATTCTGGTCGCTGCTGCTCGCTGGCTACGGATACGTTCTGCGCTTGCGCTACAAGACCGATCAGCGGCTGTTCGCCTACGCTTCGGTGATCATCGCCTCGGTGCAGGTTTTCTTTCTGCTGATCCTGAATTTTGCGGCGCACCCGTTCGCCATCATGCAAGGCGCGCTTCCCGCGGATGGCACCGGACTGAATCCTCTTCTGCAGTATCCCGAGATGGTCATCCATCCGCCCATGCTGTACCTGGGATACGTTGGTTTCACCGTTCCCTTCGCATTCGCGCTGGGCGCGCTCATCATGAAGTATCCCGGCGAGAAATGGATTCACATCACGCGCCGCTGGACGATGGTGACCTGGTGCTTCCTCACCATCGGCGTTTTCCTGGGCGCGCACTGGGCTTACGCTGTCCTCGGATGGGGCGGCTACTGGGGATGGGACCCGGTGGAAAACGCCTCGCTCATGCCCTGGCTCACCGGCACGGCGTTTCTGCATTCCGTCATGATGCAGGAAAAACGCGGCATGTTGAAAGTCTGGAACATGTCGCTGATCTTCGCGACCTTTTTGCTTTGCATGCTCGGAACCTTCCTCACGCGTTCGGGTGTGATCAGTTCGGTGCACGCCTTCGCGCAATCTTCGATCGGCGCCTGGTTCCTGGTGTTCATTGTGCTGACCCTGGCGGTCTGTACATTTTCCCTTGTGGCGAACCGGTCGCATCTCAAGAGCGAGCACAAGCTGGAGTCGCTGGTTTCGCGCGAATCCAGTTTCCTGTTCAACAATCTCCTTTTGCTGGTCGTCTGCTTCACCATACTGTGGGGCACGTTTTTTCCGATCCTGTCGGAATTCGTGCAAGGACACAAAGTCACAGTCGGTCCGCCTTTTTTCAATCGCGTTGCGGTCCCGGTTGCCTTGCTGCTCCTGCTGCTCACCGCGGTTGGACCGCTGCTGGCATGGCGTAAGACTTCCATCGAAAGCCTGAAGCGGAATTTTCTGTTCCCCGCGCTGGGCTCGCTCGCCATCGGCGCCATGATGATCTTGTTCGGCGTGCGTCCCTGGCAGGATCCTTCTTTCTTCTATGCCACCATGGCCGCCGTGCTTTCGGCGCTGGTGATCTTTACTGTGATTTCCGAGTTCGTCCGCGGAGGGCGCGTCATCGCCGGCAAGAGCGGGCAAAATCTGCTCTCCGCCATGATTCACCTGTGCCACAGAAACACCCGCCGCTACGGCGGATACATCGTCCACTTCGGCGTGGCGCTGGTGGTAATCGGAATCCTCGGGACGCCTTTCAATAAGGAAGTTGAAAAAGAAATGGGCTTTGGCGACAAAGTTTCCATCGGCCCCTACACTCTGGTCTGCCAGTCCTACACGCAGGACGACAATCCCAACTACGGTAGCGAGCAGGCGATCATCAATGTGTTCCGCGGCGGCAGGCAGATTACGACCATGTATCCCGAGCGCCGCTTCTATAAAGCCAGCGGACAGCCGCAGACCCTGCCGCAGATTTACCCCAGCTTCCTCCAGGATTTCTTTCTGGTGAGCGACCTCTATCTGGTTTACGAAGGCAAGAACGAGGCCACCGGACAGCCCATCATTAAAGCGCACGTGAATCCGCTGGTGCCGTGGATTTGGATTGGCTTGGTCATCATGGTTTTCGGCACAATCGTTGCGCTGGTGCCAAATGCCGCCGCTGTGCAGGTTGCCGCTATGACGCCCGTTCGCGCTCCGGCGCATGTGGGAGCGGGGGACTGATGAAATTTCCCATTCGATTTCGCTTTTGGGTGGCGCAGCGCTTTAGCGCTGCGATGAGCGCACCCCCGTTACCGGCTTTAGCCGCCGAGGGCCAGAGGCCTGGGAAGTCCGCCCGTCGCGCGTTCCACGCCCTCATCCTCACCGCCGCCGTCTTCCTCTTCATGGGCGCCGGGGACGATACCGCGCGCTTCAAAGACCTTGGCCACCGCTTAATGTGTACTTGCGGATGCGGCCAGGTGCTGCTGGAGTGCAATCACGTCGGCTGCCAGTCGTCGGAGAAGATGCGCAATGAGCTGCTGGCCGCGCTCGACAGAGGTGACAACGACGACCTCATCCTGCAAGGCTTCGTACAGGAATACGGACCAACCGTAATCGCCGCGCCCACCGCCACCGGCTTCAACCGCGTGGCTTGGATCATGCCCTTCGTCGCGCTGGCGCTCGGCATCGCCTTCGTCGTTTATGTGGTGCGCTCGTGGAAGAACCGCCCCGCACCGGCCCTCGCCGATGGCATCACCATCCGGCACGGCAGCGAACTGGATGAATTCCGCGAGAAGGCTAGAAAAGAGACCGACTTATGATTTTTTTCGTCTGCGCCGTTGTTACGCTAGCATCTCTGTACTACATTTTCTTTTTCCCCGGCGAAGTCTACGCCGGAGAAGAGAAGACGCGGCTCGGCTATCTCCGGGAGCGCAAGGAAGCGGTTTACGAGAACCTGCGCGATCTGAATTTCGAATACAAGGCGGGCAAGGTTCCCGACGCGGACTATCAGTCCATGCGCGCCTCGCTCGAAGAGGAAGCGGCTGTGATCATGGCGGAGATTGCGCGGCTGGAACTGGCGGCTGGGCAGGTGGTGTGATGGCTTGATAGCCACCTCAAAGCCGAAATTTCAATTAGGCTGCTGCTGAAATTGGATTACGATGGACTGTGCGGCGGGTTAAAATCGCGACAATGAAACGTATCCTTGCATACGGACTTCACTTAGTAATTGCTGCGCTTGCGGTGCCGTGGCTGACCCTTATGGCTTCCGGTTTGGCATATGGTGTCTTCAGCCCCTTTCTTACCTCCGTTAGAACGCCACAGCAATTTTATTCCGACTATTTGTTGTTTCTAGTCGTCGTTGTGGGAGCACTACTTGCGTACACAGTGAGCGACAACTTCATGGCCGGGCCTGCCATCTGGGTATGGATTCCGTTCACAGCCGTCTTCCTGCTCCGCGTCCTATATTGGCGTGCAGGAGGAAGCGTCCTTGGCGGCCCAGGATCCATTCTTGAGCAGTTTTTCACAGCCGATTGCCAGATACAGAACTGGCGCGAGGCAGGATTCGATTCAAGGTGCCCTGATAAGCTCTTTCTGACACCGCTCTTTATCGGAAGCCTGTCCTATTCGGCTGGCGCTGCGATTCATCGCATCAGACAGCACTCGCGCCGTTCAATAGACGTTGCCGTGCCGGTCGCGGCTACGCCCAATTCACTTCGCCTTGTTACCACTCGCTCCGGCGCGTTTCTGGCTCTGGTAATAACAGGTGGCCTCCTCGGTCTTCGGTTTCATGCGGAAGTGATAGCCCAGCCTTCTTCGTGGACATGGTTCGGTTCTGGTTTCCTTCCGGTATGGGCAGTGGTGATAATCAACATCGCGTTCTGGGGCTTGGTCTACTGGACGGGCGTTGCACTTGCCTTTGCCCGGTTGCGAAAAGATGAAAAGGCCCTGCTAGCCTCATATGCCGGGGTCATAATGCTCATTCCGGTCGATGCTCTGCTCCCAAGAATCAGCGGAATTGTCCATGTCGTGCAGACATTGTTGGGTCTGACGGCATTTTTCGCGGCGTTGTTCATACTTTTGTCGTTTGCTAATCGCGACGCGCAACACGCCTAGCCGTGCGATTCTATTGTCCGTCGATTCAAAGGAGTTGATTTGAAGAAACTCGCACAGTCCACATTACTAGCCGCGATCCTCTTGCTAGCCCTAGCCTCGGCTGCCGCCCAGACTCTCACCGGCACCGTCACCGACGGCACCACCGGCAAGCCCGCCGCGGGCGATGAAGTCATTCTTATTAACATCGCCAACGGTATGGACGTTGCGGGCAGCACCAAGGCCGACAGCAACGGGAAGTTCACCTTCAAACTCACCGGCGGACCGGAGCCGCATCTAATCCGCGCCGTTCATCAGGGAGTTACCTATCATCAGATGGCGCCTCCCGGCACTAACTCGGTTGACGTCGAGGTGTATGACGTTGCGACAAAGGTCAGCGGCCTGAGCGTGACTGCCAACGTCTTGCGCTTCCAGGCCGGCAGCGGAACCATGCAGGGCATACGCCTGTTCGTCGTCAACAACGAATCTTCTCCCGCGAAGACGCAGATGAACGATCGCAACTTCGAGTTCTATCTGCCCCCCGGCGCGAAGATTGATCAACTGCAAGCGCGCGCGCCGAACGGCCAACCGATCAGCGCCGACGCTGTGCCCCAAGCCGAGAAGAACCGCTACGCCATCGCCTTCCCGCTCCGTCCCGGAGAAACGCAGTTTCAGTTGGAGTTCACGCTGCCTTACTCGGGCGAAATCAAGATCGATCCCAAGCCGCTCTATCCCGCCGCGCACCTCGTCGTCGTGCTTCCTAAGACGATGCAGTTCACGGCCGCGAATCCGTCCAGCTTCCAGTCCATGCAAGATCCAAGCCAGGGCGACACCAACGTAGAAGTCGCGCAACAGACGAAGCCCGGCCAGGCGCTCGGCTTCACGCTGAAGGGCAACGGAGTCATCACGGAGTCGCCCGGAGAGACCGCCTCGGGCGCGGCCCAACAGCAGGATCAGCAGCAACCGCAGGGACGCGACAATCCTTCTAGCGACAATCGGCCCGGCGGCGGACTCGGCGCCCCCATCGACGCGCCCGATGCTTTGCAGCAATATCGCTGGCCCATCCTTGGCGGATTCGCCGTGCTGCTCGCGATTGGCGGATGGGTGGTCACGAAACGGCAACCCGTAACATCCGTCGCCGCGACATCCGCTGCCAAGCCTGGCGCGGCATCAAGCGGCTACGGCGCGGCGTTCCGTTCAACCTCGGCTGCGGCCAGCACTCCGGCCGCAAAATCATCGACGCTGCTTGAAGCACTGAAAGAAGAACTGTTCCAACTCGAGGTAGAAAAAAAACAAGGCAAGATCACGCCCGCGGATTACGAAAAAGCCAAAGCAGCTCTCGACCAAACACTCGACCGGGCGCTAAAGCGGCAGGGCTAGCCAGAATTGTTTTGACCACCGGCAGTTGCCGAGCTGCGCTCGGCTTGGACGGGCGAGGGCGCCCGTCCCCACACGAATGCGCTCCAGAGCCTAAAGCCCTGCGCCCGGCATCTAATCACCTAGATAAACTGAAGCAATCATTATGAACAACATATTCAAGACCACTCTGCTGCTCACCGGCATGACGCTGCTGCTTATGCTGGCCGGCCGCGCTTTCGGCGGCCAGCGCGGGATGCTGATGGCGCTTGCCTTCGCCGCCGTCCTGAATTTCGTTTCTTATTTTTTCTCCGACAAGATCGCACTCGCCACCTACCGCGCCCAGCCCGTCAGCCGCGAAGATCTTCCGCGCGTTTATAACATCGTCGAGCGCCTGGCGCAAAAAGAAAGCTTGCCGATGCCCAAGGTCTATGTCATCCCGTCGGACTCGCCCAACGCCTTCGCCACCGGACGCAATCCGAACCACGCTTCCGTCGCCGTAACCCAGGGCATCCTGGGACTGCTCAACGACGACGAACTGGAAGGCGTGATCGCCCATGAACTCGGCCACGTGCGCAATCGCGACATCCTCATCAGTTCGATCGCGGCGACCTTGGCCGGCGCCATTACTTACCTTGCCTCGATTGCTCGTTGGGGCATGATTTTTGGCGGCATGAGAGGCAGCCGCGACCGCAACGGCGGCGGAATTGCAGCCATTGCCATGATCTTCCTCGCCCCATTTGCGGCCATGCTGATCCAGTTCGCCGTCTCGCGCTCTCGCGAATACGGCGCCGACGAAACCGGAGCCCACTGGACTGGCAATCCCTACGCCTTGGCCAGCGCGCTCGGGAAAATCGACGCCTATTCCCGCCAGCGTCCGCTCGTGGCCACTCCATCCACCGCGCATCTTTTCATCATTGCGCCATTCCTGGGTGGGATGAGTTTCGGCAACTTGTTCTCGACGCATCCGCCAACCGCAAAGAGAATCGAGCGGCTCACGGGAAGGCCGGCGGATTTCGGACAATAAGCTGTGGAATGATCCACTCCGAATCGACCGCGGGTGACCTATTCGATTGCGATGAGTTACAGTTTATGTCCATGAGTCAACCATCGAGTCTGGCGAGGCGGACCTTTTCAAGTCACGAAAATCCTCGTGCGCTTGCGCTGGAGGGATTGCCTCTCGCAACTTTCTGGCAGCGGGTGCTCGGATATTGGATTGATCTGCTCCTCTGTGTTTTGCTTTGGGTTCCGTCCGAGTGGGGATGGCGGCGTTTCGTGCTGCACGAACAGGTCATCAACATGAAGTTTGACTTCCACGAGGTCGGAAACATCATTGTTGCCGTGATCTATTTTGGATTGGGAAATTATTGGGGTAATGGCCAAACACCGGGCAAATGGATCGCGCGAACCAGGGCGATCTCCCTGAAAAGTGAGCGAATGGGGGCATGGCAATCTATAGAGCGATCCCTCGGCTATGGCGCCGCAGTGCTCGAAGGGGGACTCGGCTTCTTGCAGTTCTTCTGGGATCGCAACCGCATGTGCGCCCAGGACCGCTTGGCGGAGACGATCGTTGTGGATGTGAGAAGACGCTCGTGAGCTTAAGCAAATCGACGTGCGCAATCTTTAACATCAGCCTCCCACAACAAACTCCACCCAAGCCCCGCCTTATGACTCCCGTAACCGTTTCTCCCGCCGCCTGCATAGTAAAATTCAACCCATGTCAGCCCACGTAGCGAACGCCGCCTCCAGCCGCGCAGCCGAGCTGGAAAAATCGCTGCGCCGCGTTATCCGCGGCAAAGACGACGTCCTCCGCCTCGCCCTGGTTTCCATTTTTGCCAGGGGACATCTGCTGATCGAAGGCGTCCCCGGTGTGGGCAAGACCACGCTCGGCCAGGCGCTCGCCCGCGCCATCGACTGCACCTTTCAACGCATCCAGTTCACCAGCGACATGTTGCCCTCCGACGTGCTGGGCATCTCAATCTACTCCGCCATCGAGCAGAAATTCGAATTCAAGCGCGGGCCGGTCTTCGCCAACGTCTTGTTGGCCGACGAAATCAACCGCACCACCCCCAAGACGCAGTCCGCCCTGCTCGAAGCCATGAACGAGGGCCAGGTCACGATCGACGCGCATTCTTATCCGCTGCCGCAACCGTTCTTAGTTATTGCCACGCAGAATCCCATCGAGCACCACGGCACTTATCCCTTGCCCGAGTCGCAGCTCGATCGTTTCCTGATGCGGGTTCGCATGGGATATCCCGAAGGCAGCGCCGAGCGCGAGATCCTGCGCGCCGAAGCCGGCGCCGCTCAGCTTGAAAATCTGCGTCCTGCGCTCAATGCGGCCGACGTAGTCGAAATCCAGCAAGCCGTAGCCCAGGTGCATGTGGACGAATCGCTCATCACTTACATGCTGAACATAGTCGTCAAGACGCGCGAGTCCGAGTATCTCTCGCTCGGAGTATCTCCGCGAGGCTCGCAGATGTTATACCGCGCCGCCCAGGCCATGGCCTTCCTCAACGGCCGCGATTACTGCACGCCCGAAGATTTCAAGTCCCTGGTTGTTTCCGTCTTTGCCCACCGCGTGGTCGTAGGTTCCCTCTACACTTCCACGCTGAAAAAATCCGAGCAAGCCGAGCAAGTCCTCCGCGAGATCGTGGAGAGCGTGCCGGTGCCGGTATAGAGACCGGGCTTGCCCCGTCACACCTCTGCGCGTCCCATCATCTCAGTTCGAAACGTATTGGCGTGATTGCGGATTTTATTGCGGTCGCTTGAGACTCGGCGGGATTTCTTTCAACTCGCGTTGCCGCTGCGTATCCCGCGTTTGGTCTGGTCTCTGCTGGCTCGATGTGGGAAGGGCCTTCGTTGGACTGGGAAGACGCGCCGGCTCTGGTGATCCCCAAAACTTGCCGTCGCCGTTGCTGTTGGGATTGAAGTGCAGCGCAAAGGAATACACCAGCAGATTGACGTTCACCCGATAGTCGACTGCAATGATCCAAACCGGATACTGCTCCGTCCCGCCGTGCCGTACCGCTATCTGCTTGGGATCGAGCGTGATCGCGTGTTTTTTCGCTTTGTGGATGACGATGTCGCGAAGGTCCTCGTCTGAATTTGGGTTGGTAAAGCCGGTGCGCCAGCCAAGCTGCGCCGCAGTATCCCGCACTTCATCCTGAAAGATAGCGTTGGTGACTTCGGGCTCGACAATTTTCCAGCCCGCGATACAGAGCGCAACCAGGACACCGATCCAGAAAACATACTTCATCGGAACTTCTCTCCGGCGCCGAAGAAAGATGGGGCAAGCCCCGTTTCTACGAGCGTGGGGACTTCTTGAGCTTACTCGCCCGAGGCCACAGGCGCCGCTGGCTGCAAACTGGAGAGCCGCGAGATCGTCGCCACCATCATTCCGGAGAGGAACTGCATGGTGGCTACATCGTTGTTGTCGAACGCGTGGGGCGTCGACGACAGCACCTCGAAAACGCCCAACGTCCGCCGGAAGTGGCGCAGCGGAGCGACCAGGATCGAGCGCACGCCCATGCGCCGGCAACTCGCCCAATCCACTCGCGGGTTCGACTCCGCGTCATGGCACAGTAGCACTTCGCCGGTGCGCACGCATTCCGCCGAGAGTCCGCTATCGGTTTGCAGGCGCACTCCGATGTCCGGAGCGGTGCGGCCGGTGCGCGCCCGGCAAACAATTTCATTGCCCCGGCGCAGCGCGATGGCGGCTCCGGTGGCGCCGGTCAAGGTTTGCGCCTTTTCCGCGATGATGCTGATGCCCGGCTCGAGGTCGATTTCTCCGGCGTTAATCAGCGCATGTGGCACAGCGATGGGTCCGTGATGGCGAGGCCGCATGCGATGGCGACGAGAAAAAGTTGCCGCTGCGGGAAACTCGACCGCATATTCGTCGCTCTGCTCTTCGTCGGCTGCCGGAACCTGCGGAACCGTGCAGAGCAGCGACCGCACCAGCCGGTCCAGTTCCGCATCCGCGATGAGATGTGCGGTTTGCCCACGCAGCGATCCACCGAGCACGCGCGAAAGACTTAGCACCGCGCCGCTGCCGCAAGCCAGACAGCGCGGCGTATTGTTTTCGCTAAGCAACTCACACTGCACGCAAAATATTGCAGACTGCAATGAAACGAAATTCACGTCGGTGGCCGTCAGCGAACGCTGCATTCCGATGATTCCCCCCTCCGGACAATGAGGAAGGATGAGGGTAAATAGTCGCGCGCACAGGAGTAAGTGACAGCGCTGGTTCAGCCTGTGGATAACTTGACCGATTCAGGTTTCAAGGTTTCGAGGTTTCAAGGACCTAGATCGCAGAGACTCTTGCTCGTCCCTGAAACCTTGAAACTCTGCAACCTTGAAACCTGCCCTCGTGCATCTATAATTTCGCTCATGTCATTTCTCCGGTTCCTCATGTTGTTGTCGCTGGTGGTCTGGCTGGGCGGAGTGATCTTTCTAGCGTTCGTCGAAGCGCCCACCGCTTTTTCGCCCGGACTTCTCCCGACCCGCCACATGGCGGGAGCGATCATAGGCCGTTCGCTCGACTTACTGCACTATGTGGCCATCGTTTCCGGGATTGTCTTTCTGATCGCGTCCATGCTCTACAGCCGAATGTCCGTGGGGAATGCGCGGCCGCTGGCGGTGCGGCACCTTCTGATCGCGCTGATGCTGCTGCTGACGGTGATCTCGCAGTTCGCTATTTCTCCGAAGATGCACGCGATTCGCGCCGAGGTTGGCGTTATTGACAATGTGCCGCTGGACAATCCGCTGCGCATGGAATTCGACCGCCTGCATGTGTGGTCGGAAAAGTTTGAGGAGGCGGTGCTCTTGCTGGGGTTGGTTGCGTTGTACGCGACCGCGCAAGCGTTCGGGCGGGCGGGCGATAGCTAGGCAGCTTCTGTCATCCCGAGCGCAGCACGGCCGCTTCATGCGACGCATTTCACGCGCGTATGTCTAACCAGTGCGATGATTTATTCTTCTAGTTGAACAGACAACTGAGACCTGAGACTAAGAACTGAGACCTAACCATGAAAACTGGCATCATCGGTCTGCCGCAGGCCGGCAAGACATCTCTATTTCGCATTCTGACGAAGGCGAATCTTTCCGAGCACGCGCTTGCGAATCCGCGCGAGGCGCACATCGGCGTCGCGAAAGTGCCGGACGAGCGCCTCGACAAACTGGCCGCGCTCTACAAACCGAAGAAGTTGACGCACGCCTCGGTCGAGTATGTGGACGTCGGCGCCATCGGCCAGGACGCGCTGAAAGAGGCCGCCTACATTGGCCATCTGCGGCAGGTGGACGCGCTCATTCACGTGCTCCGGGCGTTTGAAAACGACGCGATTCCGCACGTCGGCGCAATCGACCCGCTGCGCGACATTAAGAATGTCGAGTTCGACCTGATGGTGAGCGATCTTGGCCAGATCGAAAAGCGGCTGGAGCGGCTGGAAAAAGATTTGAAGAAGATGAAGACGCCGGAACTGGAAAAAGAGAACGAGTTGCTCATCAAAGCCAAGGCCTTTCTGGAAACCGAAAAGCCGCTGCGCGAAATGGAAATGACGCCCGAGGATAAGAAGCGCATCCGGGGCTTCATGTTTCTGAGCGAGAAGCCGATGCTCTACGTGCTCAACATCGGCGAGAGCACTGAACTCGGCAAAGATCTGGAAGCGGCGGTGGGAAAATACAACCTGACCGAAGTGGCCACGCGTCCGAATGCCGGAGCAAGCGCGATCTGCGGCAAGGTGGAAGCGGAACTGGCGGAGATGACGGACGAGGACGCGGCGGAATTTCTTGGCAGTTATGGCCTTGGAGAAAGCGGACTCGCGCGGCTGATCCGCAAGAGCTATCACCTGCTGGGACTGATCTCATTTTTCACGGCCGGCGAAGACGAATGCCGCGCCTGGACGATCCCAGTGAATACGCGGGCCGTGAACGGCGCCGGTGCGATTCACTCCGATCTGGAGAAGCACTTCATCCGCGCCGAGACGATTCGATGGGATCAACTGCTAGAAGCGGGATCAGAAGCCAACGCCAGAGCGAAGGGTACATTGCGATTAGAAGGCAAAGACTACATTGTGCAAGATGGGGACGTGATGCACATAAGACACAGCGGGTAACGAGTTTTCGGTTGTCAGCTTTCAGTTTTCAGTTGGAACCGTCCAGACAAACCAAGAGCAACAAGGCGCTTCTCTTGCGGGAGCAGACTTATGTCATATGGGTATACACTGCTACGTTTCGATCCGTGAGGGTATCCTATGGCCGCCGATTACGAGCAAATGGAGCAGAACATCAGGCAGTTCTACAGTTTTTCCGGCAAAAAAGTTCTAGCAGTTGGAGCCGGTGGCGGGCCGCTTACCAATCTCGTTCTCGAATCCAGGAAACTGATCGTCATTGACAAGGACCCCGCCGCGATTCGCCAGTGGGAGGCAAGGGTTATCGCCGAGGGGTTACAAAATCGAGTGGACGTTATCCGCGCGGACTTCTGTGAGACTTCGCCACGCGGGGACGTCGTGTACTTCGAGTTTTGTCTGCACGAAATGAACGATCCCGTGCAAGCCCTGCGACACGCATTGGCGCTCGCTCCCGAAGTGTTGGTCTTCGATCATCTGCCGGATTCCGAATGGGCTTTCCATGCCGCCGAGGAAGATAAAGTCCGGCGCAGCACAGACGCGCTGGCGGACTTCGCCTGCGCGCGCCGTCAGGCGTTCCGCACCGAGCAGCGCTTCCCGGAGTATCGGCAGCTTGTGGAGAAAGTGTCTTGCCAAGGCGAAGTGGCGTTGCAGCGCGCCGAGCGCTATCGTGGCGTGACCGAGATTGCGATTCCGATGACCTATGGCTTGAGTTTGCTGCATCGAGAGCCCCAACACGCAGTTGGTATGGTGTGAGCACATCCCGCCCTGCGGGGACGTCCGGCTCTTCACGTGCACGATTGGATCAGTGCACGTGAAAAAACCGATCCAGCAAGAACATGCACGCCGCTCCGACGAAGACCAGTAGCGCCATTTTCACGCCGGGTTCTTTATTCACTTCTGGGATCAGATCGGATGCGGCGACGTAGATCGTAACTCCCGCGGATAGCGGCAAGCCGAAGGCAACCTCGTGGCGGAAAATTGCCATCGTCATCACTCCGGCAACGGTTGCCACGCCGAGCATCACGGACGCTCCCCAGGCGAACGCGCGGCTTCGGCCGCTGGCCAGCATCACCGACGAGATGGTGAATCCTTCCGGAATCTTGTGGAGAAAAACTGCGACGAAAATGATCCAGCCGAGCGCCGGGGAAACGAGGAATCCCGAGGCGATCGCGATCCCGTCGAAAAACGTGTGAATGAGCAAGCCGATCAGAACCGAGTAGCTTTTGTGAGAGTGGACGAACTGGTCGGCGTGAGTTTCTTCTCCGAAGTGGAAATGCGGGGTGACGGTGTGCTCGAAAAAATGGACGAGCAGGTATCCGGCGAGGATGAGAAATCCGGCATACGGGCCGCGCAGCTTAATGCTCTCGGGCACCATCTCGACCAGCGCCGTCGCCAGCATGAAACCTGCGCCGAGCGCGACGAAGTAGCGAAGGTAGGAACGCTCCCAATTTCGCTGGACGATGATGGTGCCGCCGAAGACGTTGGCTCCCGCCGCGGTCAGCCCGAGCAGCACACTGGTCAGAATGGGAGACATTGAGAAGAAGAATAGCAGGAAGCAGTGGCCAGTGGTCAGTGGGCAGTTCAGCTTGTGACCCGGCGGTTCGCGCGCGCCAGCTATAATCCGACTTGACTGAAGACTGACAGCTGCTTCCTATGCGCTTTGAACTTTTCGTGGCTACCCGCTACCTTCGCGCCAAACGCCGCCAGGCGTTCATCGGCGTCATCACGGGTATTTCTATCTTGGGCGTAGCGGCGGGAGTGGCTTCGCTGATCGTTGCGCTGGCCGTGAATAACGGATTTCGGCAGGACTTGCAGGCGCGGCTGCTGGGTTCGACCGCGCACATCAGTCTGCTGCGTGTGGAGAGCGACGGCATACGCGATTGGCGTCCGCTGCTGGAGAAGTTATCGAAGCAACCGCATGTGGTGGCGGCGGCTCCGGCAATTTACGAGCAGGTGCTAATTTCGCGCGGGCCGCGGGCGCGCGGCGCGGTGCTGAAGGGCATGCTTCCGCAGTATGAGCGAAAGGTCAGCGATCTGCTGCAAACGGTGACGGCGGGATCGGCGGCGGCGCTGGAAGAAGAAGGCGCGGACGCTGCCGGTGGATCACAGCAAGCGAATTCAAATTCAAGTGCAACGGCAGCGGGCGAGGGCGCCCGCTCCACACAGGCTGAGTCTCCCGACGACCTTGCGGGTGTGCAGCGGCGCGTGGCGGCTATGCCTCCGATTATTCTCGGCAAAGACATGGCGGACGAGATTGGCGCGACGGTGGGGTCGGTGGTGCTGGTGACTTCTCCGCAGGGCGAGCTGACGCCGTTTGGCATGGTGCCGAAGTACATTCGGTTTCGCGTTGCGGGAATCTTCAACTCCGGTTTTTTCGACTACGACTCTTCCTGGGCGTTCATCCGGCTGGCGGACGCGCAGGAGTTGTTTGGGTTGGGCGACGTGATCTCGGTCATCCAATTCAAACTCGACGACATCTACCTGGCGGGCGACGTGGCTCGCTCGCTCGAACAGGCCGCCGATCTTATTTCAGGAAGTCGTGTTTCAGGAAGCCACGGCTTTATGGCCACCAGTTGGATGGAGCAGAACAAGCCGCTGTTCCGCGCGCTGCGCCTGGAGCGCGTGGTGACGTTCATCACCATCGGGCTGATCGTGTTCGTGGCTGCGCTCAATATTTTGATCTCGCTGATCATGATGGTCATGGAGAAGACGAAAGATATCGCCGTGCTCATGTCGATGGGAACAAAGAAAAAGCAGATCCGGCGCGTGTTCATCGCGCAGGGCGTGCTGATTGGCGTGATTGGGACGGCGATCGGCCTCGGGCTCGGCTACGCGATCTCGTGGGCCGGCGGACACTACCACTTTATTTCGCTCTCGCCCGAGGTCTATTCGATCGACTACGTGCCGTTCGCGCCGCGCCTGTCGGACGGAATAATCGTGGCGCTGGTTTCCATCGGGATTTCGTTTGTGGCCACGATCTATCCGTCGTGGTCGGCAGCGCGGATTTTGCCGGCGGAGGCGTTGCGGTACGAATAGAAGCCCCCTTTGTCCCTCACGAGCATCTCGCCGTAAGACGCACGGTCCGGACCATGTCCGGCTCCCGGTTTGGACTGACTTTTTCGGGACGTTAAGTTAAAGTTGCCCCAGTCGAAAGGAACGCTTTTGGCCACCATCGACAGATCATCCCTCAGGAGATCATGGAAAGCGTCTGTGCAGCCCCGGCTGCGTCGGCTTCTGCAATCCCAACAGAGGCTCGTCTTTGTGGCCGTACTGATCTATGCAGTGCTCGCGGCAACGAAGGTGCACTCTTCCTTTGCCGTGATCCTAGGCATAACCTTTGGGATCGGCAACATCCTGACTCCCGCGATGGTTGCCTTCCATCGTATTTATGAGGACCGTTCGTTCCCCTGGAACTGGATCCTTTTCTTGCCACTTCAGGCGGTTGCTAGCGTGGCCTGTGCTTTTGCTGCCCCTGCTCTTCTGTTCTGGCTGCGAGTGTACCGTTCGCCATACTGGGTTCAGTTTCACGATATGGCGCCCATGGTTGTGGTTGCGGTCATGGCCACTGGTATTGTAGTGTTCGCAGTCGGCCAGGTTCAGCGCCGTCTGCAAGAAAAAACCGAGCAACTGGCAAAGCAAGTCGAGAAGGGCAACGTCCAACTTCAGGTTCAGGAGCAGGAACTGGAGCGCGCGCTCGAGATTCAGCGCGCTCTTCTGCCCAAAACGCTGCCGCAACTTCCCGGGATACAAGTGGCAGGCGCGTGGCAACCGGCCAGGGTGGTCGGCGGAGATTACTTCAACGTCGTTCGCCTCGACAGTAAGCGCCTGGGAGTATGCATTGGGGACGTGGCTGGCAAGGGAATCACTGCGGCGCTGCTTATGGCCAATCTGCAAGCGTCGTTTCGTGCCTTGGCCACGGCGGACGCTCCGCCATCTGCCGTCTGCTCGAAGCTGAACGCATTTCTGTGCAGCAATCTCGCTCCCGGCAAGTTCATTACACTGTTTTACGGAGTTCTGGACGCGGAGCGGCGCACCCTGACGTACGAGAGCGCAGGGCATTGTCCCGCGCTGCTGCTAAGAAAACCTGGGCACGTCGAAGCGCTGCGCGGAGAAGGCGCCGTGCTCGGCGTTCTGCCCGATTGGACCTACCGCGATTCGGTCGCGCCGTTAGCGGCTGGGGACCGGATTCTGCTCTATACCGACGGTGTCACCGAGGCCGAGAACCTCGCCGGCGAGGAGTTCGGCGAGGCCCGGCTCGTACAAGCGGCCCGCCTCTCGGACGGGTCCGCGGAGAACACGCAGCGCAGAATCATGGAAGAAGTGTCGCGCTTCTGCGGGGCGAACTTCGCCGATGATGCAACACTGGTGGTCGTAACTCTGGAGTAAGAGCCAATCTCCGAAACAAACCCTCCCACCGTCTTCCCGCTGGCATGGCCGACTGATTCTCCGCTCAGAGCTCAACGATGGTGCCGTCGCGCGGCGGGATTGCGGCCATTGTGCTCCCGTTTCGAGGAATTACTCGCCTGCTACTGCCACCTGTGACCACGGTCACGTTCGAATCGTTTTCCACAGGTATAAAGTCTTTCGCATGGCTCGTTCCCGCAGGTGGAATCTCGGGAACAGATCGTTTCCCCTCATGCTCTGACGGATCATGGTCTAATGGAGCAGGCGCCGTTTCCGCTGCGTGCGGCGGAAGGCGACCAGTGACCTTGGTACGTAGGAGGGGGTTTTTGCATCCAATAGCTCAAGATCCTCTGCTGAGGGTCGAAGGGTTAAGTAAGGTGTTTCGCTCAGGCGAAGCCGAGCTCGTGCTCTTTGAGAACCTGTCTTTCGAGGTCGCCAAGGGAACGATGCTGGCTATCGTGGGGCAATCGGGTGCGGGAAAGAGCACTTTGTTGCACATCCTGGGAGCGCTGGATCGGCCGTCGGCGGGTGTGGTATATTGCGCGAACTTCTGCGTGAATTCCCTCTCTGAAGATGACGCCGCCGAGTTTCGCAACCGCGAGATCGGCTACGTGTGGCAGTTTCATTACCTGCTGCCGGAATTCACCGCGTTGGAGAACGTCGCCATGCCGCTTTTGACGCGCGGGCAGGCGCTATCTACAGCGGAAAAGGAGGCTTCGCGGTGGTTGCGCGAGGTGGGACTGGAAGCGCGCGGGCATCATCGTTCGGGCGAGCTTTCCGGAGGAGAGCAGCAACGGCTGGCGCTGGCGCGGGCGCTTATTACCCAGCCGCAAGTGTTGCTGGCCGATGAGCCTACCGGCGATCTCGACGGGCGCACCGGAGAATTGGTCTTTGAACTGGTAGCACGATTGCACCGCCAGCACCAGTTGACTTCAGTAATCGCCACGCACAACCTGGCGTTTGCACGACGGTGCCATCGCGTTTTACGGTTGGATCGGGGCAAAATGGAAGAAGTGGCGCCCGAGTCGCTTCCGTCGTAAGGAAAGGCAGAACGAAAGCTGAAAGACCGGGGTACCCGAAGGTGGGACTCTACGGGTTGCCACACGGCGAATATCGCTTGGGAGATTAGGCGATATAAATGCATAATGAGGTAGGGTCTGGGTTTGGCGGAGGGCGGGACCGTTCCGCAGGAACTCGGGGGGAATTGGTATATGTTCGAACGCTACACGGAGAAAGCCCGGCGCGTAATTTTCTTTGCGCGGTACGAAGCCAGCCAGTTCGGCTCTCCTTATATTGAGACCGAACACCTGCTGCTCGGACTGCTGCGCGAAGACAAGGCCCTGACCAATCGTTTCCTGCGCTCCCATGCGTCGGTGGAATCGATCCGGAAGCAGATCGAGGGTCACACCACCATCCGGGAAAAAGTTTCCACCTCGGTTGATCTTCCCCTGAGCAACGAATGCAAGCGCGTGCTGGCCTACGCGGCCGAAGAGGCGGAGCGGCTCTCGCACAAACATATTGGAACCGAGCACCTGCTGCTCGGATTGCTGCGCGAAGAAAAGTGTTTTGCGGCGGAGATTTTGCACGAGCGGGGATTGCGCCTTTCGACCATCCGCGAAGAACTGGCGCGCACCAGCCAGGAAAAAGCTGCGCCGCAGCGCGGGCAGCGCGAATCCTCTCTGTTGAGTGAGTTTTCCCGCGACCTGACGCAGTCGGCCATGGACAACCAACTCGACCCGCTGGTGGGCCGCGAAAACGAAGTGGAAAGAGTAGTGCAGATTCTGTGCCGCCGCACGAAGAATAATCCCGTGCTGATCGGCGAGCCCGGCGTGGGCAAGACCGCCATCGTAGAAGGCCTGGCGCAGCGCATCGCCGACGGCGAGGTTCCTTCGTTCCTCGCGGACAAACGCATTCTGGCGCTCGATCTTTCTCTGATCGTCGCTGGCACCAAATATCGCGGACAGTTTGAAGAGCGCCTCAAGACCATCATGAAAGAGCTGATGGAGTCGCAGAATTCGATCATCTTCATCGACGAACTGCACACCCTCGTCGGCGCGGGATCGGCGGAAGGCTCGCTAGACGCCGCCAACATCCTGAAGCCGGCCCTGTCGCGCGGAGAAATTCAGTGCATCGGCGCAACCACGCCCGGTGAATACCGCAAGTCCATCGAAAAAGACCGGTCGCTCGAGCGGCGCTTCCAGGCTGTAAAAGTTCCGCCGCCCAACGAAGTCGACGCGGTCAAGATTCTTTTCGGAATCAAAGAACGCTACGAAAAATTCCACGCCGTCACCTACACCGACGACGCCATCAATTTTTCAGTATCGCATTCGAACCGCTATATTCCCGACCGCTTTCTGCCGGATAAGGCCATCGATTTGATCGACGAAGCCGGGGCGCGCGTAAAGCTGCGCCAGACCACGCTGCCGGAAGAATTGACGGAAGTCCAGAAACGGATCAAGTTCATCGTCCACAGGATGGAGAACGCTATCGCGAACCACGAGTTCGAGAAGGCGCGCTTCTACTCGGACGAAGAACGCAAGGAGCGCGAGAACCTGCGCGCTCTTCGCGAAAAATACCACCTCGATGAATCCTCCACCGGCGTAGTCGGTCGGGAGGACATCGAGGACGTGGTATCGCGCTGGACCGGCGTTCCCATCACTTCGATTAAAGAAGAAGAAACGCAGAAGCTGCTGCGCATTGAAGAAGAACTGCACAAGCGCATCATCTCGCAAGACAAAGCCATCAGCGCCCTGGCTCGCGCCATCCGCCGCTCGCGTGCCGGATTGAAGAGCCCGAATCGCCCGATTGGGTCGTTCCTGTTCCTCGGACCGACCGGCGTCGGCAAAACCGAAGTGGCTCGGACGCTGGCGCAATTCATGTTTGGCAGCGACAAGGCGCTGGTGCGTTTCGATATGTCGGAGTTCATGGAAAAGCACTCCGTTTCGAAACTGATCGGCTCGCCTCCAGGATACGTGGGCTATGAAGAAGGTGGCCAACTGACGGAACGCGTCAAGCGCGCGCCATACTCTGTCGTGCTGCTCGACGAAATCGAGAAGGCGCACCCGGATGTGTTCAACATTCTGCTGCAGGTTTTTGAAGACGGGCAATTAACCGACGGCTTGGGCACCACGGTCGATTTCAAGAACGCCATCGTGATCATGACGTCGAACATCGGGGCGCGGCACCTGATGAAGCGCGAGGGCTTGGGTTTCCAGTCGTCGAAGGACGAGATGGTTTCCGAGAGGGTCGAAGACCTGGTGAAGAGCGAGGTCAAGCGCACCTTCAATCCAGAGTTTTTGAACCGCGTGGATGAAATCATCCTGTTCCTGGCGCTCAGCGAAGCCGACCTGATCCAGATTCTCGAACTCATGGTCAGCCAGTTGAACCAAAATCTCGCCCAGCGCTCGATCACCGTAACCGTGGCCGACGAAGCGAAGAAGTGGATTCTGAACCAGACCCTGACCGACCGCAGTTACGGAGCGCGTCCGCTGCGTCGCGCCTTGCAGAAGTACATAGAAGATCCGCTGTCGGAAGCCCTGATCCAAGGCACAATCACCACCCGCCCGGCATTCATCGAGGTCTTCCTCGAAGACAACAAGTTGTATTACCGTCCGGTGGATGCGGAGAAGACCGAGGGCGTGCTGCTGTACGAAAGCTAGTCTTGCGTAGGGGCGGACGCTTTCGTCCGTCCCCGCGAAGCGAAGTTTTAAGCCGCCAGCGAAAGCTGACGGCTTTTGCTTTGCCTGCGTAGGGGCAGGTGCCCTCACCTGCCGCCGTCGCCCAAAGCTGGGGCCTTGGTTTGACGATGGCGATTCTCAGGCCCACAGAGGGTCTAATCTGCCATAATGGCCATGGCTCCTCCAAGATGCTTGTACATGACTGCGAATGATCGGTTTACGCGTGGCTTTCATCGATTGACAACGGGCTGGGTGAACCTGCGCGCCTTTCGAGAAGTAGCCGAGTTAGGACTTCCCTTAGCGGCACCTTCCTTGGAAAGCAGGCGTCAGCAGGATGTTCAGTACCTTATGCAGACACCCGATTGGCCGAATGTCCTAAAGCGCCCTGAGGAGTTTCAGAAGCGAGGCGGCGCGAATGGTATGGCCTCCCAGATGACTGCCTTTTCCCTTAAGTCTGCGCCAGCGTCGGTTGACGCCGCCTCTCTTGTGTTTGCCCATTCATTTGTGGATGCGGCCCTGATGGATTTTCTCTACGTGACTTCAATTGCTTGTCCGAAGGACTGGGAGCAGTTCCTCGATTGCAAGAAACAGTGGACGGTTGCGGAAGTTAGGCAATCCGGCTACGAACTACTTTTTAGCGGGCTGCTTGACAGTGAACTCCGAAACATGGAGCGCAACTCCTCTCTGCCTACGAAAGGCGAGAAACTTCGGCAATTATGCAGGCCAGAAGAAAGCTGGACTCTACCCTGTCAATACGACAAGAGCGAATTGAGTCGAATTGATGAGCTGCGACACAGCATCGTTCACCGCGACCCGCTCGGCGAGGGTGTGCCTAGTATAGCGACGGACTTGAAGTTCCTTGAGGAGATTGGCCTGTACTTCCTTATGATCGTGCACAATCGATACTCAACAAAACTTGTATTCGACGCCTGATACCATGTGGCCATTTTCAAAACGCCGCTTCCCTGGAGTGAAGCAGAACGCGGATGGAACGATAGACTTTTCACTGACAGACGAAGAAGCACGCGAGGTTGACAATGCCCTACAGTCGCTCAGTGGCGTGGTAGTCCATCCGGACGTCGCGGAAAGAGTTCGTAATGGAACTATCGCTGTAGCACTGTCACGTTACGCGAAGGATCTAGTAGCCATGCATTGTGTCCGAGTACCAGAGCCAGAACTCCGGACTAACTGGCCAGCGATACGAGGCGCGATCGAGAAAGCAATCGCTGCGGAGTGGAAGGCCTCCGGCCTGTGCTCCTTGCCGGTGTTTCTCTACCATCGCGCGAGTTTCCTCCAGATGCTCGGCATGAAGAAGGAGGCTCGTCAGTTGTTTGCTTCATTCCTCAAGAAACACTCGGAATGCGAAATGGACCAGGTAAATATATCCCTGTTGAACTACGAGGGGACCGACATTGAGCACGCTCTATCACACGCCAAACGGGAAGCCTAGCACGGGACGACGGGACACAGGTGGCTAATCCCCCGCCGCAATTTCCTTCCGCCGCGGCCGCCCGCCCTTCAGCCCATTCGCCCGCGATGCCGCCTTCTTAGCCCGGCTTCGCGACTGCCCGCCGGCTTGCCCGAGACGTGCCGCCATCCATTTCTTCGATCCCATAAATCCTTCCAGCAGCCCCGGAATATACAGGTCCGCGTCAAGTTTCGGAAAGTGCACGCCAAAGCCTGACGGACTCAACTCAATCTCCTCGAGCTGCACCGGCTTGGCATTTTCCAGGCCTTGCGCATCTTGCGGCGAAAAACTCAGTGTCAGTTTTGAACTCAGCTCCACCACAACCTTCCCGCTTACCCGGTCATACCGGGCTGAGACAGCATGAGGAAATTCTCTCCGCAATTGCTCTCCTCTTTTATTCGCCAACTCGATGCTACTGCGCGATACCATGAATCTCCTCCCACGCTCGACAAAGCTCGTTGAGATGCCCATTGATCAAGCGTTCGACTGCCGCGAGTGCCCGCCCCTTGAGCCCCTAGTTCTCTCGCAGTTCGCTTGGGCCCGCCGGACAGTTGAGATCGAAGACCGCCTCGCCGTCCGGTCCGATTGCATGGACGTGGGCTGGCCTGTGATCGGCTGGATAAATCACGATTCGCAGCCTTCCACGCCTGAGCGCTGTCGGCATGACACTATCCTAACATGAACCTAATCGCTTAGGTTAATTTCCGCCTAATGGCGGTCATTCGCCCCAGCGGTCTTTAAGTCATTGGATTATAAAGACTTTACATCTAAGTCCTTATTCCTCAAAGATCTGGCAAAAGACATTCTCTAAGTATTTGATTCCAAAAGACCGCACTAGGAGGGGTCCACCAGACCAACTCCCGAGTTGGGTCAAGTTGCAAGACCGGCTATTTCACCACGGAGCAACGGAGACACGGAGAAACCCAACTTTCTTGGGAAACACTTCCCTTACCGTTTCTTCCAGGTCCAAGGTTTTCTCCGTGTCTCTGTGTCTCCGTGGTGAAAACCGATCTAAATTAGGACACCACATCGATCGCGCGCAATTGACCGCCAAACCAACTTATGTTCTACTAGCCTCAATCGGGGCTGGCTCAACGCAGTAGCTTGGGAATACGTACCAAAAATTCCAGGGGCGTGAGACCGAGGTGCGTCATGAAGTCCAGCTTCTCTGCGGTCCTTGCAGTATCCCTTCTAGCTTTAACCATTCTAAGCCTGACCCTGAGTGCCAGTGCGCGGGAGATGGTCCTGCCCGCCGGTACCCTTCTGCAATGCACCATGAATGAACCGAACTTTTCTTCTTTGACCGTTGCGGTCGGAGATCCCGTGCTTTGTCATCTGCACTCGGTGACGGAATTCGGCCAGCAGACGTTTCCCCGCGGAAGCTATTTGGTGGGACATCTCGAATCGGCTCAGGACCCAGGACATTTCTGGGGCAAGGGCTATATGAAGCTGATGTTCGATCGCATCGGATTGCCCAACGGCGATATGCCACTGGATGCGAAGGTGATCGCGACCCGCGGCTACAAAGTCGACAAACAAGGCGACATCGACGGCAAAGGACACGCCAAGCGCAACGTCGTCGAATGGATGATTCCGCCGCTTTGGCCGTGGAAGATCATCATGCTGCCGGCGCGCGGGCCGCGTCCCACTCTCAAGGGCGAGAGCATGCTCACGCTGCGCCTGATGGATGACGTGCAGATCCCGCAAGTCTCGGCGGCCAACGGGCCGGACTGGCATTTCTTTGGCGGTCCACGCCCGCAGAACGACTCGTATTATCAGGGTTCGGCTTACGGGCCAGGGGATAACCATGCCGTTCCTCAGCTAGCGGTGCGCCAGATCACACCCGCGTCCAGCGAACCGCCGATGGCTGAGGAAATTCCGCAGGTCACCTACGCCAGCTACATTGCCAAGGATGCAGTGGGCGGCGGTGGCGGCACGGCTCCGGGAGTGCCGGTGTTTGTGCTGAAGACGGGCATGGTTCTAGAGGTGGGCAACTACACCTATCAGGACGGCCGCATCAGCTACGAACTCGCGAGTGGCGGGAACGGCGTCATCAGCACCGATGAAGTGGACTGGACCACGACCACACGCGTGAATACCCAGCGCGGCGTGCGGACGATGCTGCGCGGTGGACACCCGAGTGCGGGCGCGGGATTCTAGAAAGCCGTCGGCTTTCAGCCGTCAGCGAAGAGCTGGCGGCTGTTTTGCTGTGGAGCGACGGGCGTCCTCGCGAGCCTGCCCTGAGCGAAGTCGAAGGGTCCAAGCCGAGCGCAGCTCGGCAGGGTTTTCGTGTGAACACTGTATTCTTTGCGACCTCCGCGGTCATAACTGAATCTTAAGCAGTGCACCCGCGCTGAGGTCCGTATGTCCAAAGTCAACATCGCCGAGAAGTTCGCCAAGATCACCGAATACTACAAGCCGCGCATCGCGGCGGAGCTCAACGGCCAGTATGTCAAGTTCGTCAAACTGAACAGCGAGTTCGTCTTTCACCATCATGAGCACGAAGACGAGATGTTCCTGGTAGTGAAGGGAAGCTTCCGCATGGAGTTTCGCGACCGGCATGAATGGATCGAGGAGGGCGAGTTTATCGTAGTGCCGCGCGGGGTCGAGCACCGTCCAGTGGCGGAGGAAGAATGCTGGATCCTGCTGTTTGAACCGGCCACCACGCTGAACACTGGCAATGTCGAGAACGAACGGACGGTGCGCGAACTGGACCGGGTTTGACGATGGTCGTTTGACACCAGACTCTTAACGGCCGTGGAATGCTTCCTAACTGGGTACCGAGTACTGGGCGCTGTCTTTCAGTTACCTTCGGTCCGCCGCCGCCCGACTTCTGTACCCTAGTCGCCTTGGCTCGAATACGTCAGGATAGTGGCTACCGGGACATCTCCCTCCGTGCCGGGCCTGACGGCTCATGTTCAATTCCGACAGTGCGGAAAGCGAACTGGTTGAGACCTGGCAGCGGTTTGTGCAGGGGCTGCTGGGCGTGCTGGCGCTGCTGGGCGCCGGACTAATGGCGCACTATTACGCTCCTCCGGAAACTGCCGGCCTGGAGCGGCAGGTGCGCCAGCTCACGAGCCAGATAGCCGATCTGGAACGTCAGCAATCGTTTTCGCCGGCGGCACTGGACAATGCGCGAGAGTCGGTAGCTTATGTCTACGGCATTTATCACGTGTCTGGCCATGCGCAAAGTTTTCGCGCTCGCGTGACCGGGACGGGCTTTGTAGTCGCGCCGGGGCTGCTCGCCACCAATCGCCATGTGGCCGAACCCTGGTACGGAGATCGCGAAGTCGCGGTGGCATTGCGGCAAGGCGGATCGCCAGTGCTCGAAAAGCTGGTGGCATATTTTCCGGGCTCGCCGCTTCCGGTAAAACTGGAGACGGCGGTAGTGGCCGAGCATGGAGACTTGGCGCTGCTGCGCCTCGAAGCAACCGCCTTCACGAAGAAACTGCGCCCTTTGACTTTGTCCCAAACGCTGCCCCATGTGGGCGAACCGGTGAGCGTGCTGGCGTATCCCATGGGAGTGACGGGGATGGTGGCGAAATCGCCGGCGGTAGTGTATGAGCGGCTTTCGTCGCATCCGGACGATGCCGACACGGCGGGCGAACTGGCGGCGTTATCGCTGATCCGGCCTTCGGCGACGTTCGGGCACATCGGCGATGTTACCGGCGACAAGCTGATCTATGACGCACCCACGGCGCGCGGCGGCAGCGGCGGGCCGGTGCTGAACCTGCGCGGTGAGGTCGTGGGCATCAACTCCGCCTACATTGACGGCTTCTCGGGGGGCACGCTGGGGATCACCGCCGCTGAGCTGCGTCCGCTGCTGGAAACCGCAAAGCGCGCGGTTTTGGAAACGGCCTCTGTGGTCCACTGAAAGCCGCGCTGAAACAGCCTCTCAGCTCGCATGGGGACGTGCGCCCTCGCGGGCCTGCCCTGAGCGCAGCCGAAGGGTCCAATCCAAGCGCCGCTCGGCCTCACCTCTATCACAACGCCCACGGGGAACTACGCCACCAGCGCGCGACACCGGATACAGGTTCCGTGCCCCTCAAAAAGCGACGCCCCGGTCTCGGTTGTCTAGAGTGATACAATGCTCCCGCAGTTATTACACAACTTCCAGAATATGCTGGCGTAATCGAGGAGTCGAAGATGAAGAAGTGTGTTTTCCTGTTATTGCCGGTTGGCATGGTCCTTATTCTTGCGGTTGGCCTGAGTGCGCGGAATCTCGACACGAAAGGCAAAGCATGGCTCGATGCCCATAACGAGGCCGCTGCGATCAATGTCAACGGCGTCTGGCATGCAAAGGAATGGGGCAAGATTGTCTTGAACCAAGCTCAGGGCGGCAGAGACCTGACCGGAACGGGGGACGGCTGGGACATCACGGGCGTCGTCAGCGGCAAGCAGGTTTTCTTGCTCTTCTCCAGTCGTGGCAGAGTCGAGTATTCCGCCGTGTTGACGCCGGAAGGCGAAACCAGCCTCAACGGGTCTTACTCCAAGGGCTTCATGGGTGACAACGCGAAGGGTAGGTCCATGCACCTGACAAAACAGTAGCAAAGAGGCGGCCAAGCCTGAACTTCAGTTGAATTGCCGGGATGCGTCTGCTCCCGCGCCAATCAAGACGGTCAACCGGCGGAAGGCGTGCGCGATAACTCGTCCTAAAGGGCTTCTTGGTATGAAATTGCGATTGAGCACAGGCGTGGCGTTATTGATTGTTCTCCTTGCGCCCCTGGCGGCCAGAGCGGAGTTATCCCAGCGGGAGCGCGATACTGCCAGGAGTATGATTGCGGGCACCTTGTATCTGCGCCTCGATGTTCCTTGCAGGTACGGCAGAGGACGATGGGCGATTGCCCGGGCCATCCACCACGTCGAATCTCTGCTCGAGAAGGAACTGGACGAGGTGGGGAGGAAGCTGCAAGAGGAAGTTGCCAGCGAGCCGAAAGGGAGGAAGTAGTAGTAGACGACTGGATCGCAACCTGAACAGTAGTTATAAGAAAGGTGGTTCTTATGAAACGATTAGTGGTCACGGCGGTACTGCTGTTGCTCTGCATTTCGTTCCCAACCTCCCTGACCGCGGGCAGCGTTGAGGACAAAGGCAAGGCTTGGCTCGATGCTCAAAAAGATCCAGCGCAAATCAATGTCTCCGGCGAATGGGACTCGGAGTTCGGCGATCTGTATCTCAAACAGGCCGACGGAAACCGGGAAGTCAGCGGCAACGGCGGCGGGTACCAGTTACTCGGAGTAGTCAGCGGGAAGAGTTTGTACCTGCTCTTCTACGTTGGGACCGCCCATGGCGGTTCCGTGGATTACTGCGCCGTCGCGGCTTCTGATAGCGCCACCCACATGGTTGGTACTTACTCAAACCGCGTTGCGCGTCGTAAGTCCCATGCCGGCCTCTGCCAGGAAAAGAGTCGGCCCCTTAACATGAGGAAGCGATAGACGCGATGCCTCGGCGCTGCCAGGGTGGCCGTATCCCGTCAGGGCGAAATCGCGACCTTCATCTTCCCCGTGACTCCGTGCGTCCGTGGTGAGGTTTTGGCCTTCGACCGGCCCAGAGACCTCAGGCCGAGGCTCGGCGAGCTGCAAGGGAAGAAGAAGTAGTAGACGGCTGGATGGCGGGGGCCAGATTAGCTAGCCCCCGGCATATTCTCGCTAGTGTGGGCGTCGAGCCATGCGCTACTTATCTGGGTCGAGTTTGCGCGCTGCCTCCGCTCCGATCAATAGCAGCGTTCCATTCTTGAACGTTATGCTTGGGGGGAGGCCGGTTTGGGTACTCACCTTCTTCCATGCCCCATGCTTCGTATTCCATCCAAGAACTTTGCCCGGGTCCTGACGGAGCAGCCACGTCTCGGTCTTGGCTCCGTTCTCCTCGCTGGCAGAAACGCTGAGTGGCGCGCCGACCACAATTCTCGCCTGCTCCGCGGTCATGCCCACCACCAGTTTACCCGCGGCAATTCCCGCCCGCACATCGGACGGCCACTCCGGATGCTCATCCTGCAGCGGCACCTTCGAAAAAGTCAGGTTAAAGGCCTTGGCAAAATCGTCCAGCGTTTTAATGTCGATAAAGTCAACGGAGACATCGGTGTTGGGATCGACCCGCTCACACCAGACCACATTCCTGCCATTCTCCCACACCAGCTTGCATTGGTTCACGGGAGTGTTCGCCAGGTATCCCCAATAGACTTCTTCTTGCTTGAGATGGTAGCCATTCCTAGGTATGGACTTGAGCGGCTCGGCCAGCTTGCGCTCGGTGCTGAGTCCCGCCGGAGAGGCCTCCAGTATCGACACCGAATAGGGCGCCCAATGCCCCACGCCGTACTTTTGCGGAGCTTGCAGCCGCAAATACAAGGTGCCCGAGATCATTTTCTGGGCTGCCTCGCGATCTTCCTTGGACAATTGCGCACTAAGCGACAGTGGCAAACAAAAAACCAGGAACAAAACTCCAGCTTGCAGACGTATAGATTTTCCTATCATGCTAACAGCCTCCACCGTTCGATTTATGAATCAAGGAATGATTCCTGATAAACAAAACTTTACAAAACTTATTGAATGCCAAACGGAAGCAATGTTACTCCTTCTCTGGAAGGCCGGTCGTTTCCACTTGAAGCCCCGCGCCTACTTCGCTCATCGCTTCCTTGGTCAGCCGTTTGCGCCAGGGAAAAGGCAGGCGCTGTTTCAGCACGCTCCATCGGGAGTCGCGGTAAGGGTCCGCATTGCTGCCGTAGACAGGATGGTAAGTGTCGGCCCTGTGGCGGCCCGGAATCTTAATCCCAAAATCGTTCAGTTTCAGAAACTGCCGCATCTGAAGCTTGTACCGGCCTTCGACGCCAAACAGAAGTTCGAGCAGCCTTTCATTCAGCCACACGATATGGCGGAAGCCAAACTCCCAAACATAGGTATATCCCTTGAAAAACTTCCAGTCCGCTTTGGTGGCGCGCCACATGCCGATAATTTCGCGGCGGATCTTCCAACGCACAAAATTGAGTTCTTCCGGAGTCAATTGGTGGGTGCGCACATTGCTGAAATAGCCGTCGTACCAGCGAAAGTCGGAGAGATTGGCGATGCGTCCGTCCGCTAACATTTCCTCGCGCAAGGGAGTCTTGGGATAGGGCGTCATGATCTGGTCCATGACACTGGCAATCTTCATTTTCTTGATGAACTGGTAGTTTTCGCGAATACTCTCCGGGTCGTCATCCGGAAGCCCATTGATAATGCCGGCGATGACGATGATGTCTTCTTTCTGCAGGGCCGCCACGCCGCGCTGAATGGTATCGAGCGTGTTGGGCTTCTGCATCGTCTTCAGGTTCTTGACCGACACATTCTCGATGCCGAGGAAGATGGACACGAACCCAGCCTTGGCCATTTTTCTGGCAACGTCGGGCCGGTGGGCGAAACCGATCGGACTCGCCTGGGTGGTGAAGATCAGGTTCTTCAACTTCAAGCGGATGACGCCGTCGCACAAGTGCTCGAAGCGGTCCATATCGAGGGTGATATTGTCGTCGGTGCAGAAAATGTGGCGCGCGCCGCGGCTGTAAGCGTCTTCGATGTCGGCCAGAACGCGGTCCAGGGGGAAGAGGCGAAAGGAGCGGCCGTACATTTCGCGGATGCTGCAAAAGTTGCAGAGATGCAGGCAGCCACGCGAGGTCTCGATGACGTTGGCGCGCCGGAAATACATGTGAAATCCCTTGGCGAGACGCTTGTCGCGGGCCGGTATACGGATTTTGTCCAGGTCTTCGAGGGGCCGCAGTGGGTTGTGGCGGAAGCTGCCTTCCTCTTTGTAAGAAAGCCCGAGGATGTTTTCCATCCCCTTCCCATCGGCCTCGATACTATTCAGCAGTTCTCCAAAGGCGAAGTCGCCCTCTCCTCGCACCAGGAAGTCCCAGAAGCCCGCGTCCGGACCGGCGGCAATGTTCTCGGAAAACAACGTGGCATGATAACCGCCGAGCACGGTTCGAATCCGGCTGTCGAACTGCTTAGTCAAATAGGCGAAGCCGACCGTAGTGTCATATTGAAAAGTCATGGACGTGAAGCCCACGACGTCCGGCTTAAATTCCCGCAAAACCCGCAAGAAGCGCGGGACCGCCTGCTTGCGCCAAATCACCATGTCCGCCACTCTGACGTCGTGGTTATCGATCTGGCCGGCAATCGTTGCCATAGCGACGCTGGGCGGTTCCCATTGCCTGCGCGGGACCCACGGCGACGTTGCGGGGCTTTGAACCAACAATGCTCTCATTTGGCCTCAACCTGACTTTGTTCGCGAGCCAGATGAAACTTTAACATCTGCGGCAGGGCCGAAGACCAATACTCCCAGGTGTGGCCACCCGGCGCAGTCGACCACTGGTGCGGGATGCCGAGTTCGATCAGCTTTTCGTGCAAACGACGCATGGTAGTAAAAAGTCGATCGTCCGTTCCGCAGGCGAGGAAAAGTCTGGGAACAGGGCCGGGCACGACGATGGTATGTTTGCCGCGGCCGTGGGAATCGAGCGGTCCGGGCGGCGGCGGTTGCGACGGCCAGAAACTCCACTGCTCGTCGACGAGTCCACTTACAATGCTGACGCTACTGAACCGGCCAGCATAGCGCCGTCCCACATCCAGCGACAGATAGCCGCCGAAGGAGAAGCCGCCAATCGCCCAGCGCTGGCGTTCAAAAGGGATAGCGTAGTGGCGCGAGACCGTTCCCGCCACTTCCTCCGCCACAAGAGTCAGATAATTAGGATATGGGAAGCGGTCCGAGTATTCCCGGTAGAAACTGCTGAAGCGAACGTCGGGCAGGACCACGATCGCCGGCCGCACTTCGCCCCGGCCCAGCATCTCGTCGTACACCTGGTCCACTTTGAGATATTGCAACAGGTACTCCGGCCGGTCCCACCAGCCGTGATTCAAGATGAATACCTCGGAAGGCGCAACCTGTGTCTTGGGTACCAAGGCCAGGAAGAAGCGGGGCTCGTTCATCTCGTAAGACCAGAAACGAATGCGTTCCACGACGAGGTTGGCGCGCTCCGAGAGGCGCGCCACCTCGATCTGGCCGGGAGACAGCGGGGCCTTTTCAAACGGCTCCTTGTGCATTCGCGAGCAGGCGGGCAGGAACGACGTTGCCATCAGTGTCAGTCCCCACAGTCTCCAACGGTTCAACACCGCGACACCTCACGGAATTTTCTGTTCGTCACTAGTGGCGATGCCGGCTTCCCGGCCGGCCCGTTTCTTCCGGATCAGTTCCTCGATCCGCTCCAGTGTATCCAGGCTATGCACGTCGATTTCTCTCGGCATGAATTCGATTTCAAAGCGGCTTTCAAGAAAATCGACGAGGCCGATCATGCCGATCGAGTCAATAAGGCCGCCGGTGATGAGGGGCATGGCGTCCTCGATCGTGGCCTGATGCGCGCCGAGCAGAAAATTATCGGCGACATACTGCCGGACTTCGCTCTTGATCTCCCCGGTCCTAACTCCCATGATTCAGTCCTTCTGCGATTCTGCGTAAAGCCATGTAATCGATCTTACCCCGGCTTCCCTTGGGTATGGCATTCAGAAATACGACGTGGTCGGGCAACATATAAGGAGGCAGTGTCCGCGCACAGTGGGCTTTGGCTTCGACCAAGGTGACAGCGCCAGCGGAGCGGGCGCGGACAAAAGCAATAATGGCGGTTCCCATCTGCCCATCTTTGGCATTAAATTCGGCAGCGACCGCCGCCGCTTCGAGTATACCTTCCTGGCGGGCGAGTGCGGCCTCGATTTCCCCAAGTTCAATTCGAAAACCGCGACGTTTTACTTGCCGGTCGAGCCGTCCCAGGAAAAGGTAGTTGCCGTCAGGCGCGAGCGAAACTCGATCTCCGGTGCGGTAATACGGTTTGCCCTCCAAAGTCACGAAAGCGCGTTGCGTATCTTCGGAGCGGACCCAGGGACGGCTCCAGTATCCACTCATCAGAGAGTCGCCGCCCGCGAGCAGTTCGCCGGTCGGCGCATCCACCGTCACGGCGGCGTAGGGGCAGGGACGGCCAATAGGCAGCGGCTGGGATCCATCGAAATCGCGTGGCACGCGATACCACGTGACCACATTGGTCTCGGTGGGGCCGTAGAGGTTGGCGCAAACAGCCTGCGGGACCGCAGCCTGCAATCGCGCCACGTTTGGACCGGCGAAGACCTCTCCGGCGAAGAGGATGACGCGCAGGCCGGGATACTCATGCTCCGCCAACCGTCCCTCCTGTAACATGCCGGCCAGAATAGACGGCACTGAATACCAACAGGTAATGCGGGCCTCGCGCAGGAACTGCACCAGGAAGCGCGGCATCAACACGATATGGCCGGGAACTAGAACGCAGGGGGCGCCGCATAATGCCATATTAAAAATGTCAAAGGTGGAAAGATCGAAACCCAGGGGCGACGGGCAGGCGATGCGATCCGTTGAACAGATCTGAAACTCGCGCGCGGACCATCTTACGAAGGCGCTTACCGCGCGGTGGGAAAGTACCACTCCCTTCGGCCGGCCCGTAGATCCGGAGGTAAACAGAATGAGGGCCGGGTCGGCGGCGCCTGCCTTGGGCAGCGGGTCTTCATTGGTAGCAGCGCTGGTAAGTGCAGCCGGCGCCGCTTGCCAAGGGATGCTCGCGCCGGTCTGGCGAACGGTGATTCGCGGCCGGTAACTCTTGCCCTCACTCTCGCCCTCGATCACCAGCCGTGCCGCGCAGTCCGCCAATGTCGTTTCGATTCGTTCCTTCGGCCAATTGGGATGGATGGGGACATAGATGGCTCCGGCGAGAAGGGAGGCAAAAACAGAGACGATCGCTTCGGTGGTCTTCGGCAGCACCAAAGCTATACGATCCTGCTTTTGGATGCCGTGTTCGACGAACCGCAGGGCCAGCGCCGCGGCTTGCTCTAATAACTCGCGGAACGAAGTTACCCTATCTTCCTCGATAATGGCCGGAGCATCGGGCGTGGCCGCTGCCGTGTGCCGAAGCCAGTCCGAGAGCACGTCGCTTTCAGGCTCGGGCAAGCGTCACCCCCCAGGTAAAACCGATCCCGGCAGAAGCGAATAGCAACAATTGCCCGGGACTAATTCGGCGCTCGCGCCGCATGTGCACATAATTGATGACAAGATCGCTGGCAAAGGTGTGGCCATACTCCGCCATGGGAGTTGGCGGCAGGCCGCCCTCGGGCAGTCCCACCATCCTGCGGAAACCCTCGCGATCGCGGCGGCTGATGTTGGAATAGATAAAATGGTCAATATCGTTCAAGCTCAGGGAAGATGCCGCCAGGACTTTTTGCATCAGCCGGAACAGGTTGAGATAGTAGATCGGCATTACTTCGTTTTCAATGCGCACCGCATCGACCTTAATCTCGAGGTGACCGTTAGCATTGACCAGGGCAATGGCATCGTGCAGATGGCCGAGCGTCATGGCTTCCACGCCCAGCAGCAAAGGGCCTTTCGTGCCTTCGCGGCGCAGGATAACGGCACTCGCGGCGTCGCCTTGCACGGTAACTGGAAGCAGCGAACGGTTGCCGTGCGGCGCGGTGTCGCCTGTCACCAGCAGCGCGGTCTGAATGCTTTCATCGGTACACATCCAACCCAATGCGGTCTTTATTGCGAGGTGAAGCGCTCCACAGCCGCCGGCTTTGAAACTTAAGTTTAGCGAGGTTTCAGCCCCTAACTCGGCGCTGAGTCTTTGAGCGAAAGAGAGATACCGTGAGTCCTCTCCGGGAAAGGTGCTGTAATCCAGGATGAGATTGATGTCCCGCGCCGTAATCCCAGCTTCCGCGATTGCGGTTGAAGCGGCTTCGAGAACTAAGTCATAAGGTTGCCTGCCGCCGCAGACACGGACGCGACTTAGTCCGAGACCTTCCACGGCCTTAAGTCTCGCCTGCGGACTTAGCGGAGCGAGAGTTGTCTCCACGCGAGTTCGTTCCCGCTCCAAGACCGCTTCCACGGCCTCATCGTCGGGCGGAACGGCATACGTCGCCGATGCAATTCGCACATTCATGGTCAAGGTAACTCCAGCAGAAGCGCTGCGAAACCACTGCCTCCGGATGTTCCTGGCGATGTTCCTAACAACAGAGCTTGCCCGCTGCCTGGCCGCGTGCTCAAGGCGAGGATCAAATGCAGAAGAGCGCCCGTATCGGCGAGACCCGCGGCAACGGCCTGCGGGGGAATGATGAACGCACGGTCGCCGGCAATCTCGCGAGCCAAGGCGGTTATGGGACTGGTGGCGCAAGGCGCGCCATTACTGGTACAGATCGTGAGACTCGGGACGGATCCACCGAGCATCTGGCGGATGGTCTCCACCGGCTGCCCGCCTGCCGCCCAGCGGCCCGCACAAAAATTGGCATAAGTGCGGGGTTCAGCTCCGACCTGGCGGCGGCCCGCCGGTTCCAGCACCAGTGCGGCTACACCCTCGCTGGGCACGAAACCGCCGTCTTCGGGCAACGGTTCCGAGTTATAGCAGGCCAGCGACAACAGGTCTGCTACCTCGTACCATTCGTAGACGGCGCGCGTGAGTGTGTCACCGGCGAGGACAATTGCCAAGTCCGCCTGCCTGTGGCGGAGCAGGGAAGCGGCCTGGATCAGCGCGCTCTCGCCCGCAAAACCCTTGCTGCCGACCGTGGTATTAGGTCCTCGCAGGTCGTGAAACAGAGCGACGTGACTGGCCGGAGAGTTAGCGAGCGTCTCCGGGAAGGTACTGGGATCGGTTCCGCTCCAACCATTGTCGGCGGCGCTCTGATAGAAGGCTGCTGTAAGTTCAACACAGCCGTAGCTGGTCGCGAAGACCACGGCAACCCGGGATCGGTCCACCCGGCTTAGATCGATCCCGGCATCTTTAATGGCCAGGGAAGAAGCCACCAAGGCCCACGCCGACAGACGATCCAGACGCCTGGTCTTCAGGCCCGGCACCACGTCGGCGGGGCGAAACGGCTTCACGAGAAATGCTCGGCGCAGCCCGTCGGTCTTCCATGCGGTGATAACACTGGGTTCCAACTTAGACTGCGGGATAAGTCCAGCGAGCGGCCTATAGGGACTCACGGAACCGATACCGGTAATAGTAATATTAACGACCGGCAGATTCGGAGTCATGAGCGGCCGCTCCCGAATATGAGCGCCGTGTTACTGCCGCCAAACCCAGCGGAAACCGACATAGCCAGCGGCAGCGGCTGGCGTCGAACTTCTCCCCGCAGCCAGTCAACGCCCGGGCTCTCGATGGGGTCCGCCAGCCGCAGCGTCGGGAACAACGCGCCGCAACGAACGGCTGCGATCGTGATGGCTGCTTCCAACGCGCCGGCTGCCCCGAGGCAATGTCCGAAATAGGACTTTGTCGAAGAAACGGGAAGGGGACGGCTGCGTCCGCGGAAGGCGGTCTCGTATGCATTAGCTTCGGCAATATCGTTCAGCGGCGTGCCCGTGCCGTGGGCATTCACATAGCCGATCTCATTGGGACTAACGTCCGCCATTTCCATGGAAGAGCGTATGCAAGCCGCCAAGCCGTTTCCCTGTTCTTGTGGCGCGGTGGGATGAAAGGCATCGTTGCTCATGGCCCATCCACGCAGCACCGCTAGAACGTTGGCATTACGCGCCATGGCCCCGGCGAGCGTTTCGAGCACGAGGACCGCGGATCCTTCGCCCAGGTTCAGCCCCTTTCGATTCTGGTCAAAGGGCCGGCAGGGGCTTGGATCCAGGGCTTGCAGCGAATTAAACCCGCTCAACGTGAACGGGCACAGCGCGTCACTGCCTCCTGCCAGAATCATGGGCGCGATTCCGTCGAGCAGCATGTTGGCGGCGAGCGCGATCGCCATCGCTCCGGAAGCGCAAGCCACGGAGACGGCACAGCGTGGTCCGCGAATGCCCAAATGCTTACCCACGGCGTCGGCAACGTGCGCCACCGGGTAAGATGCGGCCCGCGAAAGACCGCCGCTCCGATACCAGGCGGCCGGATCCGGAGCGATTCCGGGATCGATCTCGGTTAAGCCCGCGACCGTGCTGGCCATCACGACGCCGCTCTCCCAGAAGGCAACGCTCGCGCCATCGAACGCCGCGACTGCGTCTTGAGCGGCCACCACCGCGAGCCGATCGGTGCGGGAGTATCGGGAGTTGGGATCTTCCGCCGGAAGCGGCAATCCGTGGATCTGGGCAGTCGTCCCTTCGAAGCCGGGATACAGATTCTTCGTCGGCGCGAGACAGCTCTTACCCGATAACATGCCTGCTTGAAGGCAGTCCAGGCCGATGCCATAGGGGCTGACAACGCCGACGCCAGTAACAACGATGGTTTTGTGGATATCACTCACGGGAACTGACCGGCCAAAAATCAAAAAAATTCAACCACTGATCGTAATGTGCCGCCAGTGTTTTTTCCAGGAACCCGACGGCTTGGCACAAACCGCGTTGCTGGCCGGCGTCGCGGTCGTCGAATGTGGCTGGGGACGGAACCGGCGGGATCGGGTCACCCATTCGAACGCGGTAGCGCAGCCAACCCTGGCGAATCACGAAACCAGGCAGCACCGGGGCGCCCGAGACTTGCGAAAGCAGGAAGGGGCCAAGCGGAAAGGCAGCGGGTTCCGAGAAAAATGGGACGTCGGCACTATGACGCTGATAGACGCGGTCCCCCTGGATCGCCACGATCTCATTTCGACGCAAAGCCTGTAAGAGTTCTATTGTGGCCCGCGCGCCGCCGCTGAGATCCACAATCTTGAGCTGCTCGTTGGCCATCAGATTCCGCAGCATGATCTCCGCTGGCTTGTCCTCAACCAGGCGCGCCACGTTGACGGGCCGGCCGTGCATTTCAAGCAGGCGTGAGGCAAATTCCGAATTCCCCAGGTGCGCCGTCCACACGATCAGCCCATTGCCCGCGGCCAGGCATTGATCGATCTTCTCGGCGCCGCGTGCTTTGTCCTCGTCCACCAGCATGGAGAGCAGTTGCGCATGGGTGGCCTGGGGCACATAGCAATAGGAAACCATGAAGTCGCAGAACGAATAGAAGACGCGATAAACCTTCCACTGCAGCGCGAGCCCGCGCTTGCCCGAGATCCGGCGCAGATTGCCGGCTACCGCCCGGCGCTCCCGCTTCAACAGAAAGAAGAAGATCAGCGCCGTTACCGCCGCAATCGGGGGCTGGACGAAGCGTGGCAGCCACGGTACGGTGCAAAACACAATCCTGTGAGTCAGGACGTTATGAAAACGATGCTGGTACCAGCGCGTCAATTCGCGTCCGCCGTCATAAGGTCGCTCACGTTGTGGACCACTTTCCTCTTCAACACCGAGTACATGTGAACGATCTCCACGTCGCTATACCCGATGGAGCGAAGCGTGCGGACCGCGCCGTCAACGGCGGCGGGATTGCTCAGTCCAAAGCGGCGGTGGTACTCAAGCTGAATGCCGCACATTTCGTGCTTAGACAACGTTGGAGTGCCTAGCGGCAGATCGTTGTAAGAGAACCTGCTGGTGAGTTCCAGACGCCCCGGATCCCAACCGGCCTCCAGAGCCTGCTGGTTGATCGCGCAGCCTGGGAAGAACCGCAAGCAAAAATGGTAAGGCAACAACGACGGCTTGGGCAGTTCGCTCAACCAATCCAGCGTGCGTTGCGCCAGTCCGCGGGTTTCCGTGGGGAACCCGTACATGGTCGAGATGTTCACGGCCACGTTCTGGCGCTGAGTATAAGCGATGATGCGCCGGGTCTTTTCCAGATCGAGGCGCTTCTTTACCAGGCGTTGGATTTCGTCCGTTCCCGATTCGACGGCGTAGGTGAACCAGACGGCGCCGGCTTCGAGCGCGCGATCCACGAATTTCTCGCTGGTGATGTCGGCGCGCAGGCCGTTGACGAAGTAGAGCCGCAGTTTGAGGCCCGCCGCAATTATCAGGTCGAACAGTTCCAAAGCGCGCTTCGAGTCGACGTTGAAGATATCGTCGACGACATAGAAATCCTCGATTCCATGCTCGTCGTGCAGTTGCTTGATTTCTTCGAAGATGTTGGCGGCGCTCCGCAGCCGGATGCCCTTCCAATGGGTGAAACAAAAGGTGCAATGATACGCGCAGCCGCGGCTGGTAAGCAGCACTCCCTGCCGCCGGTGATTGTATGCGTAACTAAGTTGACGCTGGTACTCATCTAAGTCGATCAAGTCGTAGGCGGGGAAGGGCAGGCTGTCGATGTCCGCCACTTCCAATTGGTCTTCGTTTTCCGCCACCCCTTTTTCCGCCACACCATCGTCCGTCCGATATAACAGTCCTGCGATCGAGGGAAGCGGCGATCCGGAAAGGAGGTCGGCGAAAACCTTCTCGCCTTCGCCTTTTACGGCAATCTCCAGTTCCGGCACCTCTTCGAAGAGGCGGCGCTTGTACGCCTGCACGATCGGCCCACCGGCGACAAGCGTTGCATCGCTGTGGACGCGCACCAGACTGGCGATGCGCTGGAGTTCCTCAAGAAAGAAGGCGATGGAGCGGATGCCGACGACATCCGGCTGAAAATCGTTCAAGATGCGGATGAAGCGCTCATCGTCTGGAGAAGAAAGCGAGGACTCGACGATACGGAACTCTACGCCCGGCAGAGCCGTGCGGGCGTAGGACGCGAGATACATGAGGCCCAAGGGCGGGATATGTACCTCGTAAGGCATAGTGGTTCCCACCCACTTACTCATGTTATTACTTTCCACCAGCAGGACGCGAGCTGCCCCTTTCGTCTTACAACCGGCATGGGGTAACTTACTCATGGGATGGAGGGGTTAGGGTTTTGCTGCCGCCATCTTGGATTCGATGGTCGCCGCTAAGACGTCGATACTCTCCCACGCTTTCTCGTCGAACTTGGCATCCACCAGCTTGATACCGAAATGCCTCTCAATCTCAAGAATAAGTTGGAGGATATCGATGGAATCGATTTCCAAGTCGCCGCCGAGCAGTGGCTGATCATCGCCGAGATCCTCCGGGGTCAAGTCGGTGATCCGCAAGCTCTTAAGAATAATTGGCTTAAGTTGTTCTTTGATGCTTGCCATGATGTTTGTTTGCGGCAGTATAGCATAGCCTCAAGCTCACCGTATCAGCCCGAGAGCCGACGTTAAACTCAGGAAACCCCGGGAAGCAACGCCGACTGGGTCCAGAAGTACCGTTCTGTCCGCGAGCAGCTCGCGAACCGGCTGGCCGCGGAAATGGCCGATCTGCCGGTAATGGGCGATGAAGTAGAGTACCCGTAAGAAGATTTTCCAGCGCAGGGGAGCAAAGTACGCAGGCGTTATGAGAGGCACGGCACGGCCCTCTTTCACTTCAGCCGCAAAATCCTGGAAGCTCCCAGCCTGCGATACCGAGAGCACGGAACTGGCGAGCAGGAGATGGCTGTCCCCGCCGCCGATCACGGGCTTGTCCACATGCTTGGCCAACTCGAGGACGCGGTCGTTCTCCTCCTGGCGCCGCATTCCGTTGTACTCGAGGGCATGAATCGCCCAGCCGTACCGGCGCAGAAGCTCCTCCACCGGAATCTTGCGGTGCGGGTCGTTGCCCCAGGGAACCAGCGGGTGGTTCAGCACCACCAGACATCCACTGGCGCCGAGTATTTCGAACAGGTCGTCCAGCCGGTCCGCGCGGGCTGCCGCTTGCAGACTGGCATGAGTCTCCGCAACGCCGGACTCGGGTAAACCCGTAACTCCCAGGTGGAAGAGATAGTTCTGAAAGCGGACGGACAGTTCCTCGCCGAGAGGATTGCGGCGCGCATCTGCGGGATGCTTCCGCAACAGTTCAACACTCCCGGCAACGTCGTCATGGTCGGTAATCCCCAGATGAACACCGTCGAAGCCGAGAGGTGCGACGCCTGAGGACTCCGTGAGAAACACGTCCTCAACCGTAAGTGGCGCCCGGTAGAAGACCTCGGCATAGTCCAAGTCGGGAACCGACGCCAGTCCAAATGCCCGCTGCAGGACGCGCCGGAACGGCCGCATGAACCACAGCTTCACCACCTGGTTCAGTGAGGCCAGGTTTTCAATCGAGTGGCAGGAGTGGTTGTGGGGTGAAACCGCAAAGCCGAATTCTTGCGCCGGCTGGGGACACGAACGGTAGGCATAGTCCTCGATCACCCAGCAACCCGTGTCCGTCATCTGCCGTCCCTCTCCGTTGACCGAGAAACTATTGACCGAGAACTACAGCAATCCGCCATCGACCGCAATCACCTGTCCGGTGATGTAGCTTGCCTCCGGAGACGCCAGAAATGCCACCAGCGGGGCCACCTCTTCGGGCTTGCCAAAGCGCCCCAGAGAAATTTCAGAGAGCAGTCGTTTCTCCTCTTTCTCGATGTACTTTGCGGACATGGGACTGGGGATCACGCCCGGGCAGACGGCGTTGACTCGGATGTTGAATCGCCCCACCTCGCGGGAAAGCGCTTTGGTGAAGGCGATAATGCCTCCCTTGGAAGCCGAGTAATTGCACTGGCCGGCTTGGCCGCGGACTCCGCTGGGCGACACGATATTGCAGATGGCTCCGTTCCCCTGGCGCATCATGCCCGGCAAGGCCAACCGCGAACATAAATACGTGCCGCGGAGATTGGTGTCGATCACTTCGTCCCACTGCTCCTCGGACATAAACGCCAACAGGGCGTCGCGGTTGATGCCCGCGTTGTTTACCAAGTAATCGACCGGACCCAATTGTTGTTCGATGCGCTCGAACATCGGCGCCACGCTCTCCTGGCGGGAGAGATCGGCTTCCACGGCCAGCGCCTGTCCACCGGCGCCGACGATGCACCCCACCACCTCGGCCGCGGACTCTTTCGCGCGATGATAGTGCGCGGCTACGCGAAACCCCGCGCTTCCCAGCGCTTGCGCAATGGCGGCGCCGATAATCCCCGAGGCGCCCGTCACTAATGCGGTCCTTATTTCAGCCATAGGTTCGATTAGCGCAACGGCTTGTAGATCATAAGATAGGCGCCCCAACGCGAGTTATACCGCGCGATGTTCCCATCCAGCGCATAGGAAACCGTGCCCTGTACCAGGATGCCCATGGGGCCGGGAGTGTTGAAGTTGACCTCCAGGCCGTCAAACTTCTTGAAGTGGCTGGACTCCTCCAGGTTGCGCGCGCGCGCATAACTGTACATCCCATCGACCTTCATGAAATCCATCACGTTAAAACCATAGTGCACGTTCCCCATGGCGATGGCGTCAAAAGAGTCCGTGCCGCTGGGGATGCCGTGGAGGCGCGGCTCCGAAAAGAACGCGGGAAAGTAACGGGAGAACCGGTCCAGTTGGTCTCCACCCCAGTAAGAAAAATCGTATCCGCCCTTAGTGAACTTACCGATGTAGTAATCCTTGTTGAAGTCGGCGTTATAGAGCGTGTATGCTTTTTGCGGCGGCTGGACTAACAAGGTGTTTTGCGGCGGCGGGTTCTTCGACGTAGAACCGCATCCAGCCGGTTGCAGGGCGATGGAAGCGCACCCAAACGGTCTCCAGTCGATGCGCTGTCCCCTGGTCCCCTGCGCGCTGAACACATAACCTTTACGGGTGTACTTTATTTCGACGCCCGGAAGCACGGTCACACCGTTGCGCGGCAGCGTGTATTGCTTGTCGCCGTCGCTGGTTCTGCGGAAATAGTCGAAGGCCAGGTAAGTTGACGCCGTCAGGCTCAGATGAGCGGTGGCCTGCCAGGAGGCCCGCAGTCCGGTAGTTTCCTCCCAGTTCCATACCTGTCCTTGCGTCAATTCCGTGTTGCCGCTGTAGATGCGGTTTTCGCCGGGCAGCCCGGAGAGCGCCAAATCCACTGCCAGGCGGAACTTGGGCCGGTACTGCTTCGAGAGGTCGGACACCAGGATGGGCCCGGCAAAAAAAGTCCAAAGCTGCGCGCCGCTGTGCCGGAAATCGAAATCGGCGATGCTGATGCCGAGAAACGGAATGGGAAAGTTGAACGTGCCTTCGTACATGGCCCCGCCGACGAGAGACATTATGCGCTTCTCGCTCGTCTCCACCAGAACGCGCTCGTTGCCTTGCTTTTTCAGCGTCCGCAGTCCCTTGTCGGTGTCGCGGTACATCGGCTCGTCGGAACTGCGCTCGGCTGCGAGGGCGCCGCTGAATTGCGCAGTATTGATGGCGTAGTCCGAAAACTGCACAGTCCTCTGAAGCACAAAATCGCGGCCCGCCGCATTCAGCAACTGCTGCGCGGAGATTGACCGCAGTAAGTTGAACTGATTGCCCTTGCCGTCGGCGACTAACTCGAAATTCTGGGTCTCGACGTTGACCACGACGTTGCTCTTGGAACCGCGCTGGCTCAGATACTGTTTCACCTCGCGAAAGGTCGTGCCATCGATCCACACTTTGCCGCTGTAAAGAGCCTCGTCCCGCACCTTGGGCTCGACTCCGACCACATAACACATGGCGCCGTTGACTTGTTCCGTGCCTAGTAACTTGTATTCATATCGCTCGTTGAGCTTCAATTCGAGGGGTTGGGTTAGCACCTTCTCCGGCTCGATTTGCGGCAGCGGAAACTCGTGGTTCTTGCCGAACTTCACGCCGTTGACGTAAAGCTCCTTCTGGGCAAATTCCGTCTGTCCGCTGCGGTTGAAAAACTGCCTGAGTTGCATGGAGATATCGAACCCCGGCCCCAGATTGGTACCTTCAAAGTGCAGGTTCATGAAAGAGGAAGCCAGATAGTTCTCCAGCTTCTGTTTCTGCGCTTCGCGGTACTGTTGCCAGCGGGCAATGATTTCCTCGACCGTGAGCTCGACCCCGCCTTTAACTTCGACCGTGCTATACATCGTCTTATCGGCGTCGCTTTGTCTGTGGACGTAAATCAGCGCATATTCACTGGTGCAAGCGCATGTCTGCACCAAGCCCTTGTCGGTCTTGGCCGGCTCGCCTGCCGGGAGCCGGGCGCCAGTCGCGGGGTCGTACCACTGGATCTCGAATTGTCCTGAGCTAACGCCCTGGAGCCTGGCCGTCTTGGGGTGGTCGAGGCTTCCATTCACGTGCGCCACCATCACGAGATCCGGCGACTGCCCGCCGCCGAACCACCGGTGCTCATCGCTCCCCACGCCATCCACTGCGATACTGAACGGCGAGGCTGCGGGATCCGCCGGGAACATGTTGCCGTTAATGTAATGCGTCATGACGCTGTTGACTGCGCACACCCGGCTCGCAGCCTTGGCGTCTGGGGGTTCCGACCAGACGATTTCAACGGAGGTGCCACTGGCCGCGAGCGTCGCCGTCAGATAGGGCGCGGTTGCCGCCGACATTCCGGCGTCTAACTTGAGTATGAGGGGCTTATTCAGCGCCTGTTCGGCAATCCACGCAGCATCCTCGCGCCAGCCTTGAGAATAGGAAATACCTAGCAGATCGGAATACGTGGCCAGCCGCTTCACGAAGTCGCCGTGCCGGCCGACAAAGCCGGACGGGAAAACAAACGCGAGCCGCAATCCAGCGTTGCTGGCCTTGGCGGTTACCGCCAGCCGGAGCAGCCCGAACGCCAACAGATCGGGAGCCGTCAGCGGTTCCTTGATTTCCACGATAAGTCCGCGTACCGCAGGCGCCGAGAGCGGCGCCAATTTCAGGAACGCGTCAACTCGCTCGGTGATCTGTTTCTCGGATTCCTGACGAGTGAGAGAGCCGGCTTCCACGACCACATGCAGCCAGACCTCCGATCCATTGGGGGATCCCTCGGGCATGTTCTGGACGGCTCGTGCTTGCTCTTCGAACTGGCTGGCGGGGCTTTCGTCAGCGGCGAAATGGAAAGGCAGCGGCGGCAGCACGATCAATTTGCCTTGGGACTCGCACTGTTCGGCGGCCTTCAAGCCCGCGGAAAGGTCCTGGTCCGTGGGAATCGAGACGGCAGCGCGAGGCAGACCGGCTTCCGCCGGCAGCGGTAAAAGCACAAAACAAAAAAACAGCAGAAGAGCGGCAATTCGCCCCAACCCTACCGCTCGGGAGAAGAACAGCATTGCCGAGCCAAGTGACGATTTCATGAGATATAAATCCGATAATCTTAAGCGTTAGGCAAACCTACTCGGCTTGCATTGGCCGCTCGCCTTCCACCACCGCGCCATCGGCATGGCCGCAACCCGCCGGCCGGGGCGACGGGTTGTTTTCGAGTCGAGTCAATTCCTCGGCACTGCGGAGTCTGGCGCCCGCGTTGTAACTGCAGAAAGGAATCAGTTGTCCGTCGGTAGCGACATACTGGATGATACACCGCTTGAGGCGGCGCAGATTGTAACTGCGAGAGTCCATAAAGTGCATGCCCGCCACGAATATGCCGTTGAAGCCTCGGCGAAACCAGCCCTTGGACCTTCCCTTGGACTTGTCCTCCCACCCTTCCAGGCTGCGCAGCATACGCTGGAACGTGAGTCCCGCCGGGGCCTTCCCCTTATCGAAACATCGCGACAGCCGCCCGAACTGGCGGATGCGCGAAATCTGCCGCTCGATGATGCCCTGACCCGTATCCGGAGTTACCTCAGCCATGCTGCGAAAGAACCGCTCGAGATCGAAAAAACTGCTAAGACAGAAGGGCTTGTTGTTGTCGTCAACGTAGAAGAACGTGCCGAGCGAACAATGGGCATCGCTGAGCGGTGGAATCGTAGCGTCGCGGCGGACGCGGTCGAGGGCGCGGCTGATCAACGATATCGAGTTCAGCGGGAACCAATCGTCGGGGAAGCGGGTCAACCCAGTCTGCCGGCCAAACTCGCGGGCCATGGTGGCCAGGTTGAAAGGCTCTGAGGTTTCGTCCGCGACTTCGACCCTGCCCACATGCGCAGCCGGCTGGATGCTGATGCCGGTGACGTGGCTGCTGTGTTCGAGAGCGAACTGGAAGATGGGCCCCAGTTGGTCGACGTTGATGGAGGTAGCGATGGTCGGCACCAGGACGAGCCGCATGTTCGTCTTCTCGACGTTGTTGACGGCGGCAATCTTTTTGTCCAACAGCCGCTGGCCGCGCAATTGGATGTAGACCTCGTCGTTGACGCCGTCAAACTGCAAGTACAGCGTGTGCAGGCCCGAATCCTCGCAGAGTCTTGCGTAGTCCTGGTTGACGAACCGGCTTCCGTTCGTGGCCACCTGGATATGCGTGAAGCCCAGATCGCGGGCGGTACGAAGGATCTTCGGAAACTCGGGGTGCAGCGTGGGTTCTCCACCGGAGAACTGGATGTGCCGGCAAGGCACCGGCCGATCCAGCAGCGACCGGAGCATTTTGCCCACCAGTTCCGTATCGAGGAAGTAGTGGTTCCCGTCGCCAGTAGCCTCCGCGAAACACACGGGACACTTGTAATTGCATCGGTTCGTGATGTCGATTACGGCCAGGCAGGGCTCGTTGTGGCTGGCGGTGGCACAGTCGCAAGTTTCGCCGTGGGCCGGCGCTGCCTGCTGGGCATCAGGAAAGACCAGCTTGTTCCACTCGTCCAGCCTCCGGTACAAATCCGCGTCGGAGAAGATCAGGGAGCCGGCGGATTCGTGGCATGAACACTGCGGACGCTGATAGACCTTGCCTCCTTGATCGGCGATCACGGAAGCAATCGGTTTGCCGCACTCGGGGCAGCGCGACGAGATCGTGTCGATGACGGTATCGCGAACGTGCGGCTTCATTCTGAATTTTTCATCAATTGGGGGTCGGACGCTCAAGTATATACGAATACTTGCAGACGACCCATACTACAGTACTGATATAAGCGGTACTGATACAAGACCTGAATCCCGATCAACCGTCTCTCATAGTTGTCTGCCGCGGTACCGCCTCGAGCGGCTCATTCAGTGGGGGCCGCTTCTCTTCTCTCTTTTCCTACGAGAATGACCGCAGGAACCAGCCAGAGGCCGCCGGCCAGCGCCAGCGCTACGCCCAATGAGGTTACGAGACCCATCTCGGCGAGCGGCGCGAAACTGGAGGCCATAAGCGCTCCGAAGCCGACGATTGTAGTCAGGTTCGACTGAATCAGCGCCGCACCCGAGGCTTTCGCAATCACGAGGATTCCATTGCGCTCGTTTTCCAGATAACGGCGGACTAAATGGATACCATTATCGATGCCAATGCCGATAATGAGGGGGATCGCCGTAATGGACATGAAACTGAAGCGGTGTCCCACCAGCAGCAATAGCCCGAAAGTCACGATGATGGCGAATACGATTGGCATCAGTACGACGAGCGACACCCGGAAATTGCGGAAACAGAGATAGACGATCAGCGCGATGGCAACCGCTGTCCACACCAACGCCCTGCGGCTGTCGTGCAGGACTCGGCTCTGCATGTCGCGGTTGATTTTGTCGAAAGAGAACTCCACGAACGGACCGAATTGAGTCCGCCAGGACTCGATGACAGTCTCCGGAATCACCTGGGTAGCGTTGGGATCGGTGGCATAAAAGGCGATTGCCGCAACGTAACTGCCGTCGCTCGTCTTGCGAATGCCGTTGTCGAGCAGCCCTGGCGGCAGGAACTCGGCGGCCGTTTCCAGGGTAATAGGTTCAGCGCCTTCTCCTGACTTTCGCAGCCGGTCGATAAAGGGCTGGTGCGGCTCAATTCGAAATCCATTCTCGCGGAGCGAATCCTCCAACGCGCGAGCCGAGGCCGCCAGATCGATGCCCGCCAGCGCACCGGCCCGTTCGCTCTGCGTGTGAGCCGATGGAAGCAGGTCCGTGGGGGAGAAGATGGACTTGAGGACGCCGCGCTGCCGATAGGCTTCCAAACCGGCCGTCAGCTCTTCGGCCCGGCGCAGGACTTCTTCCTCGCCGCCGGCGATCAAGAGCACGTTCGGGCTGCCCTCAATGCCGAACTTTGCGGAAAGGCGATTCTGCGCGGCAATCGCTGGGTTGTCGGCGCCACCATTGATCTCGAAGCGCCCTCCGATCCTGACGGCAGGCAGGACCACTAATGACAGCAGGAATATCGCCAACGAAAAGGCGACAACGAGGCGGGCGTGCCGGCCCACAAAATCGACGGATTTCCGCGCCACGAAAGGCAGGAAGCGAAAGGTAATGGTCTCCGGCGCAAGCGGCTTCGAGAACCTCCACCATAGCTGCATCAGCGCGGGAACGGTCAAGAGCGTGTGGAACATCATCATGAACATGCCGACGGTGAGGATGAATCCAAACTCCGCCAGCGCCTTGAAGCCGGAGGTGGCCAGCGCCGCAGTGGATGTTGCCGCCGTCAGTATGCAGAAGACGACGCTCAGTCCAGTGGTTTCGAAGGTGCGAAACACGGCCTCGTTCAGCGTCCCGCCCTTGGCCCATTCCTGCGGCACGCGATTAAAGAAATGCACGACTTGGTCGTCGCCGAGCCCCGCCAGAATGGCGATAAAAGACAGGCTGATGAGATTGACTTCCCCCGGATAGAAACTCGCCACGCCCGTAGTCCATAGAATGCCCAGGCCGGTGGGCAGCAGCGACAAAAGCAGCAGCGGAATTCTGGGATAGATCAGCAGGCACAGCACCAGATTGCCGACGATCGAAATCAGAGAAATTCGGCGAATGTTCTTTTCGATGAACTTGTGGTCCTGCTCCGCGTAAACGTAAGCACCGGCCACAGTGGCCCGCACGCCGGAATCCCGCAGAGCGGGCTCGGCGGTCGTCGCTTGGCTGATCGACTGGATGTGATCGCGCGTCCATTGCACTACCTGCTCAGCGAACTTGTAGTCCACAGCCGACTGGCGAGGCTCGGCAATGATGAGCAGCGCCTTGTGGTCCTTGCTGAAAAAATGGTTCCCAGTTCCCCAGGTCAGGTCGAAACTGGCGAACTGCGAGAACCCCTGACTGTTGCGCGCCGCCACTTCCATGAGGCCAAGAGGATCGGCGACAAAATAACTAGTTCCTAAAGACGAGAACGGGGTGACCAGCTCGGTGCTGGCGCGGCGCACGGTTTGATGAATCTGTTGCGGGTCCAGTCGCCGCTTGAGATCTTCCGTTTGCTCGGGCTGAATAAACGACGGAAAGTTCCAGGTAAAGAACCGCACCATGTTGAGCAGTTCTTCTTCCTGCAATCCGCAGCGCGCCTGCTTGAACAGCCCGCTGGAGAGCATGTCGGCGGTGAGGCGGTCGGCCATTTCCTCCATCTCGCCGGTGGTGTCCGCGCCTCCCTCCGGGGCCTCGATCAGCACGAAGAGCTGGTTGCCATAACCCAGCTCTTTGCCGATCTGGCTCGCGGCCCGCCATTGCGGATCTTTATTGCCGAACAGATCGGTGAGGTCGGTGCCGGTGCGCAGGTTGTGGATGTTGGCATACAGGAACAACGTCAAGACCAGGCTAAGGGCCGTCACCAACCCCGGATGATCTACGACCAAGCGCGCCACCAAGCGCATGAAACGGACCATCATGGCGCGGCCTCCGCTTCATTCAGCGGTTTCTTCGCAATGAACAAGATGTGAGCCAGCGGCAGACGGTTTCGGAAGCGGCGCTCTTCCACCTGCATACCGGCGTTCTCCAGCACACTATGGTACTCGGCGGCCGCAAGCATCAAGGGCCGGACGCCGGCGCGCCCGCAGGCAAAGATGAGCCGGTCGAAAGCCATGGTGATGGTGGACCACAGGCCGCGTTCACGATCATGGACCCGGAAGATCAGTATTCCATGGGGCGCGAGCGCTGCACAGCACCGTTTCAGCAAGGCCAGTTGCTCATCGGTGGAGAGATACTGCAAGACATCCAGAATAAGAATCAAACCGGCTGGCGGAAGCTCGAAATGACGGATGTCCGCAACGCTCACGTCCGCCTTCAGCGCGCCGAGGGCCTCGCGAGCGACGGCGATCCGATGCGCGTCCAAGTCGCAACCAACCAGGTGCCGGCTGTTGTCGCCGAAAGCCGCAAAAGCGAGAGCCATGCTGTAGCCGCAGCCGAGATCCACTACCGTTCCCGATCCCAGGTCTTCGGCAGCAAGCAAACCGAATATCCGGTCAAGTCGCAGCTTCCACCGGACGAACCCGCGGTCGCCCCACGCACATCGGGCAAACATCCGGTTCACAAAGCGGACGCGTTCTCGCAGCGCCGTACTGGCGCGTGCCCTAAGATGAAGATGGACCACAACTGCGGCAATTGCCGCCAAAACGCCGCCAACGAGGATTCCCAGCGCCACGCTGCCCACCGCCAAGGCCACGAGATTTTCTTTCAGGTGCGCGCCAGCCAGGGCGGACAGGTTCAATGTCCGGAATGAGCCGCCGCAGAGGAAATAGCCCAGTTCCACAGAGGACACGACAATCAATGGTTGGAGCAGCGGATTGTTGATGAAAGTGCCGGCCACGGTCAGCGGCTTGTTAAGCTTGAAGAGCAAAGCCACGCCCACTGCTGCAAGGGTTTGCAATCCGTAGATGGGCACGATGCCGATGAAGATTCCCAAAAACACGGCAGCGGCAGCTCGGCCCGGATCGAGCCCCTCCTTCAGCAAGGTGGCTGCGAACTGCCGCGCGCGAGTCTGAAATCCTCCCATCACCTGTCGGCCTTTTTCATTGTTAGTAAGTCGCTCACGTGGCCATCAGGCCGACACCACCGATAACTCGCCGCTCGCCACGATCTCCCCGTCCACAAACACCGTGCCGCTGATGTAAGCCATCTTTCCCGCGTCGGTCAGCTTCCTGGTTTCAATGCGCAGCTCCTGCCCCGGAGCCACGGGCTTGAAGAATTTGAAGCGGTTGACGGCCGCCAGCAGTGCCAGTCCCACCCCAGTCCCAGCAGTACCCTGCGGCGCAACCGATCCCAGCATCACTCCCGCGGTCTGGGCCACCGCTTCGATCAGAAGAACGCCCGGCAGAATGGGCTTGGCGGGAAAATGCCCGGCAAAGATCGGGTCTGCCGGATCGACGAACTTCACCGCAACACAGCGAACCCCCGGTTCCAGTTCTTCGACCCGGTCAATCCACAAGAACGGAGGCCGATGAGGAATCATCGTCTCGATTTCGCTGCGCTCGATCACTTTGGTTTGTACACCTCGAACGTTTCTGCCGGAATCTTCGGGTTCACCGAGCTGACGTCGATGGCGAACACACTGTTCACCCCGCTCTTGCCGTCCACCTCCAGCGACCGCAGCAGGAAGTCCCGCTTATTCAGCTTCACCACAACGTAATTCAGCCTGCGGCGAAAAGCGTCCGACCGGGGAACGAACTTCATTTCGTAACCCCGGCCGTCCTCCTGCACGGTAATGGTGAAATTCTTCTTCAGGTTTGCGATGGAATTCTCCCGGCTGAAATAGGACTGCGCGCGGCGAACACTCGTTCCGACTTCCATGACCTCCGTCTTGCCGCCGGTCGTAACGTTGAGGTAGTTTTCGTTGAAGAGAATGCGCAACGGAGCCGGTTCGGAGTATTCCAGCATAAATCGCTTGGTCCCCTCGGCGCAAAACTTCCCGCGGAGCACCATGGGTTTCACCAGCAGGCTGGAGGTGCGGGTTTCGGTGATGGTTCCGCAGCCACTCGTGTATTTCTTCTGCGCTTGCTGAACGCCGTCCCAAATGCGCGTCAACAGATCGTCGGACCGGAGATCGTCGGATTGCGCCGCCAGTATCCCCGGAAGAATCAAAAACGCAAGGAGCCCGCAGAGTCTAAACCGCAGGATCATGTCACGCTCCCAGGAAGCGAAATGCGAGCGACCAGAGGCAGATACGCACCGTGTCTCGCACCGGCTTCATCTTCGAGCGCGCCTGGCCATCGTCGTAGACCATACGCACGGGAGCGTGTGCGATGGTGCAGCCCGATCGGGCCATCTTGATCAGGATTTCCATCTCCAATTCGTAGCACCGGCTCCGCAGTTTGGTTTCACAAAGTTTGTCCAACCGGAACAGACGAAATCCGCTCTGGCTGTCCCGGATTTCGCAGCCGACGAGCGCCGAGGCCAACCGGCTGCCGATCGTGTTCGAGTAATAGCGCGCGCGCGGCATGCGGGCGCGGTCGAAGAAGCGCGCCCCAATCACCAGGTCCGCTCCGCTCTCTTCGGCGACGCGAAGCATAACCGGGATATCTTCCGGCAGATGCTGGCCGTCGCCATCGAGAGTGACCGCGTGAGTGAAGTTTTGGGCGCGCGCGAAGGCAATGCCGGTACGCAGAGCCGAGGCCTTGCCGCAATTCGTCTGCGATCGCAAACAGGTAGCTCCGGCATCCCGGGCGACTTGCGCCGTCCCGTCGCCCGAGCCATCGTCAATCACCACGACCTCCTCAACATGCTGCTTAGCCCCCTTAACCACCTTGGCGATGTAAGGAGCTTCGTTGAATGCCGGGATCAGCGCGCAGGTTCGCATGGCGCAGGCTCAAGTGCTCTGGCGCTGACATCCTCACGGGAGCCGGCCAGGACGAATTCAAATCCTCGTTCCCTCAGCTCATCGATGACCCCAGGCAAGGCTTCGAGCATGACATCCGCTCCTGCCGGCAAATGATCGTGCAGCAGGATGATGTCCCCGCCAGCCACCTGGTTCAAAATGCGCCGCGCAAGAACGCTGGAATTCGCAGTGAGTGTATCACGCGTTCGAACGCTCCAAGAGACATACTCAAGTCCCGCCTGCTTGAGATAGGGCCCCAACAGCGGATGACGCAGGCCCACCGGCGAGCGGAAAAAGCGCGGCCGGAAACCACAACTGCGGCGAACGCTCTCCGTGCCCCGCTCGATCTCGGCCCGCAGGCGCCTGGGCATGAGAAAACAAAACAAAGCGTGGTGCGACCAGGTGTGGTTTCCGACCAGGTGCCCTTCGTTCCAGGCGCGCCGCACGATTTCCGGATACTGGTCCGCCCGCTTCCCCACCACAAAGAACGTTGCCTTCACACCTTTCTCCCGGAGCACATCCAGCAACCTGGGCGTGTCGACGGGGTCGGGACCGTCGTCGAAAGTCAGGGCCACGCAACCCGCGCCTTCTACCCGCGAGCGGTTGGCGACCAGCCATTGGTTGCGCGGATGAAACAATAGATAGAGCATGAGCAGTGTGCCCACCGCGTAAATCGTAAGCGTGAGGAGGAACCGCGAAAGGGTAAAAGGATATAGCAGAGCCAATGAGGCGTTGGTCACAAGAAACAACAAGAAAAAGATCGCGGACCTCGCCATATTGCCCGTCCCAGGTTCCAGCAGACTGCGGAAAGATTCGGGTTCGTATCAGGGTATTGCTTTAGCGAAATTCTGCTTAAGTTCCTGGGGGCCTCCGTGCACCCCCGTGTACCCTGTGGTTTATGCTTTTAGCCGACACTTAATCAGAGTTTCCTTAGCGATACCGCAAATTCTCCGAAATCAGATGCCCCTTTAGGGGCTGGGCATCGATAATCGATCTCGGCACTAGGTATTTATTGAAAATCGCCATCATTGTTGCCGCTTGCTTTCTTTCTTGATCTGTTTCCAAATGCCATTTCTCCGCCAGATCATAATTCCGCCTAACACATAGGCAACCACGGACAATAGGAAAAGTGCTGGAGCACCTTCGTACAGCAACAGTTTGGCAGCGTCTGTTAATTTGTCCGCGACCATCGAATTAATTACGATATTGGCCGCAAACCCGAGAAAAAAGCTCGCAATCGCAAATGCAAAATTAGCGACTAAACTGTCATCGGAAATCGCCCTAATATCGACCTCGCCTACTGCCCACATATCAGGAGTCCTTTCGATGTACTGCGGTGTAACCTTTGCCCCGACCGCAGGGGAGTGAGCGGCAACGTCCGTCGGCTTGGGCTCCGGTGTTGATTTAGAGGCCCTTCCAGTTTTCTTTCTCGCAGGGATGTGCTCGACAGATTCTGCTGCAGAGCTTTCTCGCGGCGTGAACTTACTTTCCAAGGGATTGGGTTTTCGCGGCAGAGGTGTCTTCTTTCTCCGTCTTGGCCAGCAATGAACCTAGGATTCGCACTAACTCTTTTACATCGTCTCTGGGCATGAGGATCGCGGAGCGTATTCTGCCCCGCTTGCTCGCGGTTCCCTCGGCGAAAGTCATGCGAAACATGATACCGTCGTCTATACTCGAGATTAAGAATGCATCTACGTAGACCGCGGGCTGATTTCTCGCTACTTCGGCATCCGTTTCCGTCGCGGCGTCCTCTTCTTTCGGCTCTTCTGGTTTCGGCCTGACTTCTTCGTCCACCTTCGGTTTTTCTTCGGGCATACGCGTAGTCTACCATTAGAACGGTGCCTCCATCTGCTGGGCTTCCCCGTTCGGTTTGGGAAGGTATGGCGGATTCTCTACTGACTCCCGGTATTCCAGTCGCTTCCCGTCAATTGTCTTGATCGCATGCGCTACACGCTGGCCGTCATCCATCTTGCGAGTGCTCCACCGAAATTGAAACCCGTTCAAATAGTTCGGAAGATGCTTGCGGCTCACAGAATGGAACGTTCCCATTACACCGCGAAGAATCAGAGGGAAAACGCCTTCGACTGTATTTGACTTTTCCGCAGCCTGCTGGAGACGCTGCGGAAATTGAAGCGCCATCTTAGCGCCGGCTCCCTGCGCCGGGGAAACCCAAAGACTCGGCAGCGCACCGGGTTGGAGCAGCTCGGCCGTTGCCTGCGGCTCCAGCAACCGGATTGGGTAGTGTCTGAAAAGTGCGTTGAATCGTTAAAGCGTGGGATGGCGGTAAAATGGAGTTGCGTCCCCTTGTCTAGAGGCGACGGCAGACGTAGTGCTGGCCTGTCGGCCCGCATCTAAGAAGCGGAAACGGAAGAAGCGCAGGCAAGCGATAAGGAGAAATGAAAATGGCCGCCATAGCAGAAAGTTTCATCGGAAAACACTTGCTAGAAGAGATCAACGCCAAGGAAGACTTGTCTTTGAGAATAGGAGATGCGCTGGATGTGAAGGCTAGCATCGGGCTGGCGATAATTCTATTCCTAGCTACCCAGACGGCCCTTTTTCTTGAGAAGGGTCTGCCGCGTATCGGCGTGTGGATGCAAGGCACCTCAATTCTCTTCATCATTCTCGCGGCTTACTTCGCTATTTACGAGTTATGGCCGCGTGAATATACATTACCCAAGCCGGAGTCATCTGACATCTCGGATAGGATAAAAGAGCTGCGACAGCATTTCGAGGCCCATGCCGATGGATCTACTGACGTTGAGCACAACGTTGCGGATGCGCTGCTAGAGGACGAGATCTACTGGGCAAAGAAGCGCATTGCCGACAATCAAAAAAAGAACTGGCTTAAGTCCGATAGCTTAAATTGGTCGTTCTGGCTCACGATCCCGGCCATTGCTCTAAACATTGGTACGGTGGCGACGCTAATCAAGGGTTAGAGCGCCTAAAAGGCTCACCCGGCGGATTCTCCTGTCGGGGGGGCGGGTCTGGCGCGCTATCCCCAGTACGCCCCGGTCGAGGTTCATTTTCGCGGAGCGGTACCCGTTGCGGTTCCTGCGGTTGTGGTTGATCTTGTCGTTCGGGTCTTGGAGGCATGTCAGTCTTCCTCCCTGTCCCATTGTAGCTAATCAAGAACGAATGCGCCATGATAACAATTTGTGGCCGTCTGCTGATTATGCTGCTAGAAGCTCGGCAATCGTCCAGATGCGATCCGTGACACCGGCTTTCATCGCGAGAGTAACGCGGAGGCATTAGCGAAAAGCAACCGCTCGCTGTTTTTCTTCAACGCACATTTCGGCCACTACCCTGGCTTCGCTACACTTGACACAAGAGCTATAATAAAACTTAGGATGCAGCCCAGTGCGGCCGCGCCGAAATTGGCCCTAAGTTATTTGAAATCTAGACTTTGCGCGACTTAGTAAGTCCAACTCACTGATTCTAAAGGCTAAAGCCCCGAGAAACAGCAAGTAACTCCTTTGTTATGAAGACTTTGTAAGTTAACTCCTTTAGAACCAAAGACCTGGCGGAAATTTCCCCGTAACCCTATGATTTCAATAGATAGGGGGGAGGGGGGGTACCCCCCACCAGTACCAACCAGTAAACATAGTCGAAATCAGGGTCACGCCACCACCAAGGCGACAAAAAAACCAGCCCGCGAATTATTTTTTTTTGGCCTCGACAACTGGCCAAGCTTCCACTCCATCGCGGCGATGGCCTGCGCCAACTGTGGAAGCGCTATAGATACGGAGAACTAATCCGCTCCGGCCGCGTACTCGCGCAGCCCACGCTCGTACTCGGCAAGCTGGCAATCGATTTCCACTTGCTTTTTCTTCCGGTCTAACAGGTCCTCGCGGTAACGTTTCAAGAAGTAATCGATGGTTTCGACGCGCAGCTTAATGGTATTTACCGGCCGGTTCTCGTCCAGGTCTTTAAAGGAGAAATAAGGAGTGCCCGAGCGCTCCACGATCTGCTCGATCACGCTGTAAATGGGCGCGTCATGGCCACACTTGAAGCTGGAAATCTCCACCGCCACCAGGTTGGGGTGGCGGGCCGTGAACTTGGCGGCCCAGATCTTGTGGTTGGAACTGGCCGAGTTGGCGGTTTTCCACACATCGGAGATGTCAAGCGGGTGGCGGATTACACCGGCGCGCACTTCGTCGCCGAAAAGCCGCTCCAGCAGGTCCTCATCCAGCGGCAACGTGCTCTGCGAGAAGATGGAGTAACCCAGCTTCTGGAACTGCTCCATGATCTCGTGGTTGATGCCGGGATCGTGGTGGTACGGGCGTCCCAGCATGACGATGCCTAACTTCTGTTCCGACTCCAGTTGGTCGAGGACCTCGCGAGCGCGGCGGCGAATGCTGGATTCATACCTCCCCAACTCCCGGTAGCCGATCTCGATGGCGCGTTCGTTTTCCTCCTCCGATAGGCCAAGAATGGGCGCCCACGACTGGAACATCTGTCGCGCAAAAAGTTTGTGGTCGGAGAGGTTTACCAGCGGGTGCACATATCGAATGCCGTGTTCGGCAAAAAGGTCGGTTTCCTTTGTGTAAGCAGCTTCCACGGTCTCCGGTGTTACCGCCAGCGTGGGACAGGCGTTGTGCCCCTTGGCGTCCACGAGCGCGGAGAGCAGCACGTCGAACATGGGGAAGAAAATCACTTGTAGCGGCTTGTGCGCGTGCTTGTTGAAGATAAGGTTGTGGACGTGCGCGATCGTGATCTTTGACGGGAAGCATGGATCGATCGAACCACGGCTCGATCCGGCGCGGTACATGTCTCCGGTAGTGAAGTCCGAGTAAACGATGTTTTCCGCCCGCACGCCCAGGCTTTCCAGATAGGAACTGAACAGCGGCGCGTAGGCATACATGTTCAGGACGCGAGGAATGCCGATGCGCAGCTGCCCGCGCTGTTTCATCAGCGCGACGCGCCGGCGGGCGGCTGCCCAGGCACGGGTGGGGATGGGATCGGCGACGCTTTCAGGGTGGCGCGAACGCCAAACTTCGCGTGCGGCAATCTCCACCAGGTTTGGGTTGGCGGCCTTGGTGGCGTCGAGGTGGGCTTTAATGCCGCGCATGGTTTCAACGTCTTCCACCGCGCCTTTTTCACAGGTGGAGATGATCATGCGCTGCTCACCGGGCTGGAGCGGCACATTGGAAAGAAAAGACGGTGGCGCACCGATTTCCGCGCGTCCTCTCTGTTCCTCTTCTGTCTGTACATCTGCCTGTGCATCCCCTATCTGCACATCTAGAAAAGTTCGCAGGCAGGTATTCTTGCAGAAGTGGCAGCGCGTCTCTTCGCTGTGCGTGGTGCGGTAGCGGATCTTGCGGACGGCGTCCAGGCCGATGAAGGTGGTGGAGTGTCCGTTGCGCCACAGGCGCATGGCTTCGATGCCGGCGCCGATCGCTCCCGATTCGCCGCAATGCTGGTGGACAACAATCTCCGGCTCTTTCCCCATGGCGCGGAAGTTGGCGCGCAGGAAGTCCACCTCCGCCTTGACCGCGGCAAGATTGTTCTGCGTGCCGCCCTGCAGAACGAAACGCGTGCCCAGCGCCGCCAGGCTTGCCACCTTGGCGACATACAAAAAGACATTCCGGGGCAGCACCGTCGCCAAACCGGCCAGAATTTCTTCGGCGCGCCAGCCCTGGCGCTGGAAGTTGACGATGTCGGATTGCAGGAACACCGCGCAGCCGTAACCGAAGACAGGCATGGCGCCAGCGGTAAAAGCAACGTCCGCATAATTCTCGACTGGGATGCCAAATCCTTCCGCCGTGGATTGCAGAAAATAGCCGTTGCCCGCGGAGCATTGCGTGTTGAGCTTGAAATCCTTAACGCGGCCATTTCTCAGGACGATGAGCTTGATGTCTTGCCCACCAACGTCCACGATGACGTGTGGATCCTTATAAAAACGCAGGGCCGACTCGGTGTGCGCCACGGTTTCGACCAGAGCCACGTCGGCGCGCAAGACTCGTTGCAGAACGTCTTTGGCGTAGCCAGTCGTGCCCACGCCGAGAACTTCCAGCGCCGCGCCTTGCGTTTCCACCTGCTGGCGCAGGTTCTCGAAGAGGTCGATCGTGTCCTGGATCGGGTTGCCATTCGAGAGTTGGTAGGCTTTCGAGAGAACGTCGCCGTGCTCCGACAAAAGCACGGCCTTGGTGGAAGTCGAACCGCCATCGAGGCCGATAAAAGCCCGCACCCGCTCACCCGGCCGGAAGGCCGCCGGAACGAATTTCGGCCGCCAGTACTTGGCTTTGAACTCTTCCAATTCTCTCTTTGAAGCACCCGGGCCGTGGTTGCCGGAAACAGCTTTTTCCTGCTGACGCCCTTCGTGGATGTAGGCTTCAAGACACCCCGTCCCCAGATACCTCCCAATCGCCGCATCTTCCGCTTTGCCGTATTCCACCGCGCCAATGGCCGCAAAATACAGCGCGTTCTCCGGGGTCTTGATCGCGTTTTCGATTGCAAGACCGGGAGCAACATCGGGCGGCAGCTCGATTCCCCGCTCTTTCCAGAGGAGAGGGATGTTGTGCTGCCACGCCTCGCGCATGCCGCGAATGAATGTGTTTGGGCCGCCCAGCAGCAACACATGCGGGCGCAGCGTGTGACCGCGGGTGAGGACGGTGAGGTTCTGCAAAACAATGGCGTCGAAAAGCGAGGCCATCAGCTCATCGGCCGGAATGCCCTGCTTTTGCAGGCCATTGATATCGGTCTCGGCGAACACGCCGCACTTGCCTGCGACCGGATGGATCTTGATCCCCTTATAGCCCTGGTTGCACAGCTCGTCGGGCGGGATTTTCAGCTTGGCGTTGATCTTGTCGATGACCGCGCCGGTGCCGCCTGCGCACTTGTCGTTCATCGAAGGAATCTTCTTTCTGTTGCCGTTTCTCTTGCCGTTTTTGTTCCCGCGGCCGTTTGCGCCATCCTCTTTGAAAATGATGATCTTGGCGTCCTGACCGCCGAGCTCGATGACCGAGTTCACTTCGGGATGGAGCTTCTCCACCGCCAGGGAGACGGCGTTCACCTCCTGCACGAACTTCGCGCCGATGAGATTGCTCAGCGCATTGCCGCCGGAGCCGGTGATGAACATGCGGGAGTTGCCGGGAGCAACATCGACTTCGGCTTCCATGCGCTGGAGGAATTCCAGCAGTTTCTCGGGTTGACGCGTGTCATGGCGCTGGTAGTCGCGCCAGAGAATGCGGTCGGTCTTCGCTTCGACAACGACGGCCTTGACCGTGGTGGATCCAACGTCCACGCCCACGACATAGCGGATGCCGGTTCCAGGCTGCCGCGTCTGGGCTGGCAGTGAGCACTGCCGATCGGCGGCGCTCGCGCGTTGTGCGGTTGTGTCCACTGAATCCTTCGCGGCTCCTCAGATCCCGCCTGGCAGCTTGGCCAGGTGTGCCTTGCCATCGATCAGGTTGCTTACGTGCAAAACAAAGTTGGCGGCCACCCCAGTTACACCTTGGCGCTGTGGAACCGGATAGAACGGACTCCGCAGTTGGCGATGCTCGGCGGAGTAGGCCTGGATCTCATCGAGCTTCTTGCCCGTGGAAGCCAGTGCCTGCTCGAACTCCGCCTTAGCCTTGGACTTGGCTTCGCCCAGGGCCATCTGCACGCGGCTGTGCGCGTTGATCTCTCCCTCGCCCGAAGTTTCGATGGGCAGGAAGATCATATCCCGGAAACGGTTCACCACGGCCGACTGCACGCCATCGGATTGCGAGGACGGCATGCAACCGAAGGGCTTCAAAGCCAGGACCATGTGACACAGGCCGTGAGTGGTGTAGTAAACGTTCTTCCCCACCTCGAGATGCCCTTCGCCGCCTCGGGCGAGTGAGTGGTAAAAGGGATGCGCCATGCGGGCCAGTTCGCTCTGGGGAGCGAGACGGCGCGCCAGTCCTCCCAGGTGACGGGCGGTGCGCGCATGTTGGCGGTTCCAGATGGCTTCGCTCAGCCCGAACAGCAGCCACTTCTTGCGGAATTTCCAATCGTTGGCGAGTTGCTTCTTCCATTCCCACCAGCGGGCGCCGGGATAGGGGACATCGAGGCCCTTTCTCGTTTGCGCGCCGGCCCGAGCCTGATACAGGAGATAGGTGACCCAGCAGCCTATCGGTTCCACCCACACCTGGGCGCCTTCCCGCTCCAGAAAGGCAAACATGTTGAAGTTGCCGTCGCCTTCGGTGAGCGATGCCCAAAACTCACCCGTGATCTTTACCAGGGGTTTTACGCGGGTACGGTCTACTTCGACTTGGCCCAGGCGCTCACGGGCGAGGTGCACGGTTTTGCGGAATTCCTCGGCGTAGAGGTGATCGAGAACCTTGCCCAGCGTGTTGCCGATATCTTTGAGCTTCTTGTTCCGGGCCAGACGGCGCGAAATCCATCCCGGCGTGCGCTCGAGGATTTCGTAACGCTTCCGGTGCTCCAGGAAATCGCTGAGCCGATCCACAACTTCCTGGATGGCCTGGTCGGTTGCGCCCGGAACCACCTCGTAGGGACGAATCTGGTAGACCAGGTCGTTGATCAAATCGCCCAGGTTCACCGCGTTCAGTTGGCCCATGCCGAGGTCAACGGAGAATTTCAGGCCCGTATTACCGGTCAGCGCATTGATGCCATGGTCCTGTTGGAAAAGCAGGACACGGAAGCCTCCGAAGCCCGCATTCTCGAGCGCCATGCGGTACTCGGACTCGTAGGTGCCGAAGCGGCAAGGCCCGCAGGATCCCGCAGTGAAAAAGACGTAACGGTCGAGGATTTCCTGGCGCGAGAGACCTCGATCTTCGAGCGACCGCAGGAACTTTATGAGGTTGCCGACGGTAAAGTACGTAGGATTGCACTGGCCGTTGTTGCCAAACTCCTTGCCGGTCTGGAAGGCGGCCACGTCGGGGTTGGGCAACATCTGGAAGCGATAGCCGCAGCCGCGAAACACGGCTTCGACGAAGCGCTCGTGTTTCCAGGTAAAGCCTCCGAAAAGAATGGTAACCCGGTCGCGTTCTTCCGCGGTGAAGGGCCGCTCCGTGGGACGGCGGAAGTGCTGGATGGGTTTTTCCAGGATCCCAGCGGCCTGCTCCAGCCGCAACCTTTCCGCGGCCACGCGGCGAGCGATCTCATCCTCAACGAGGGGAGGAAGCGTAGAGTCAGCGGAGTTTACGGCGCATCTCATTAGGTGCAGAGTCCCTCTCTCTTGACCCGGTCCGCGGAGAAACTCTGCGGAGATCTGGACTGTGAGAGCACTAACGCTTTCAGCGTTACCCCCGGCGGACCACTTCCGTCCTTCTGGCATTGAACTCGGAGGACGCACTTTGCTCTGTGACCTTCGTCACACACTCGCGTGATGCCCCGCTCCAGAGAGCGCTACGCGAACGCCAAAATGCGATTGTAAATCGATAACAGTGGGCTAGTCTTGAATAGCATATATCAGCTTGACGCGGACAGCTATTTGTACGATGGCGAAGACTTTTACTATATCCTGGGCGGAGAATAGGGCGGCCCAAATAAGCAGTCACGGAGATTCTCTGCGGCCGCAATAACAGAATGCGGCAAGTCCAGACCAGGGGTTGCTATTGAGTATCGCCCCAATCATCTGGTGGTACTCGTCAACCCCAATGTGGCCAGATCACAGGTCGTTATGACCCACATCACAGACCGGTTGGTCATGCGACGGCAGAATCGAAACGACCACTTCCTAAACGACCTCTTCGCAAAGGAGCAAGGCCATGGCCTCTATTGCCACCCCTGTCAAGCCGGAACTGCTGCGGACACTTCCTTCCGATGCCGCGCGCCAGATTCAATGGCGATTCGCCGACCGCTACGATCTGCAGATGCTGGTGCAGTCGGCACGATCCGTGGCCCGCGGTCCGGTGGCGCGTCTGGTGGCCAACGGCGGCCGCAATTCGCATGATTGGACGCCGGCCAAGGCTGAACTGCTAAAGGCGTTCGATGAGGCCGGAATCACGGCCGTATTCATGGAGCCCGAGCAAGGTGGATTCATCGTAGGCCCGAAGAACCTGGCGCTGGCGCTGGTAGCGTTTGAGCTGGCGTGGGTGGACGGCGGGGCCGCAACCGGCAGCCTGGCGAGTTGTCTGGCCCTGGCGCCGATTCACGAGCGCGGCACGCCCGAGCAGCAAGCGAAGTACATGCGCCTGGCCGCACCCCCTCAGGCGGGAGAAGACCGCCGACCCTGGCGGGGATCATTCTGTCTCACCGAGCCCATCCCTTACGTCGGCGTGGATACCGGCATGCTCAACGGAAAAATACGCATCGCCGAGTGGAAAGAAGGAGAAGAGCCGGTTCTGCAAGTGGAAAAGCGCGGCCGCTTCATCACCAATATAGCGTTTGCCAATTTTGTGACGGCGGCGGTCGATTCCGGCGACGAGCGGATCAAGGGAAGCTGCATGGTGATCCTGGAGGAAGGCGATCCCGGCACATTCGATCGCGGCACACCCACGCGGAAACTCGTGCATCAGCTCTCTTCGACCGGCGATCCGATTTTCAGCCTGCGCATTCCGGCCAGCCGGATTGTCGGCGGCTATGACGTGAAAGATGGCGTCATCCTGCCGCGCTTCAACCACAGCGAGATCATTGAAGCCGTGTTCCGCCGGACGCGCGTGACCGTGGGCGTTATGACCGCGGCCAAATTGCTCTCCGCGATCGAGCCGGTCATCCGGTATCAACGTGGGCGGTTCCGCGGCGCGGAGACGGCGGCGCTAGGATCGGTGCGTTATGAACTCGGGCTGCAGGCTCGCCAGGACGCGCTGCACCGGCTGGTCGATATTTGGGCGACCGGAGAGGCAAGCGCTGCGCTGGGATTTGCGGCGGCGCGGGCGTTTGATGAACTGGATCCGCTGGAACGCGAGGCCGACAAACTGCTGGCGGCGCAGGGAGTCACCAGCGCACGAGCGCGTGCGAAGCTGCAACGCGAAGCGTCGGAACGGGCGGCGGATCTCGTCCGCTTGCCTGCCGGCTTGCCTGCTAACGACGCCAAGCGAGCGCAACTGGAATCCGATCCGCTTCTGCGTTTCGTTCTCTTGGACTCGCTGGCGGACGTCCTTTGTCCCGCTACCAAGCTGTGGAACACCGGCTGGGGCGCGCAGATGATGCGCGAAGCGGTCAGCCTGATGGGCGGTTATGGCATCACGGAAGACTGCCCGGGCTTCCTCGGCAACAAGTGGATGGACGCGCAACTGGAAGCAACTTACGAGGGGCCGGAAGCTGTGCAACGGCGCCAACTCTCCATCACCATGACCAATCCGCTCTTCCTGGCGCAGTTCCAGGCGTGGAGCAGGGAAATGCGCGGGATCGCGTCCGAGCGTCCCGGCACCGGCGCATGCGCGTTGGCAACGGCCATGGGAATGTGGCTGTGGACGCTGGAGCGTTTGCAGCGCTCGACCGATGCTGACGGCGGCCGTCTCTACCAGAGCGCGCGTCAGGGTGTGACGTTCCCATTGGCCGACGCACTCTGCTGGCTGCTCGCGGCGCGCTGCCAGATTCTCGATGCGCTCGAACTGGAGCTGCGCGGACCCGACGATCCCGCCGTTGCCGAAGGGCTGGCTGGCCTCGTGAATTTTATGACCGACCTGTGCCACGTGCAGTCGGCGCGGGCTAGTGGAGAAGTGGCGCGCATCTGCGCGGAGTTGGTCTTCGGATACAACCGTCACCCCGCGTGGGACGAAGCGGGATACCGCGGCTGCTACCAGCAGGACGAGTTGGATTCTCTTGAGGGCATTATTCCGGGCATAGGTTCTTACGGTTTGGATGTCATCGGGAGCGATGGCTCGCATCCGAAGAAAGCTGGCCCCTGCGCGAAGTGCAATGGAGCCGAGCAGTTTCTCTCGTTGCAAACGAAGCTCTCCACTTGCCTCACCGGCTGCCGGCTATCGAAGGACCGAGCCGCCGAGGCGATTTCGAAGCTCATGATTCCCGAGGCGCTGGATTACCCTGCATGAGCGCCGATTCCTCAGAACAAGCCGCCGCGATCGAGCAGCAAAAGATCGAGCAACCAAAGATCGAACGGCAGCAGATGACGGTCGACATCGCCTGCGTGGGCTTCGGTCCTGCGATGGGCGGATTCCTGACGACGTTGAGCTGCAGCTTGCTGAATCCGGATGGCTCGGTGCGGCTGGAGAGCGCAACGTCCCCCGGCTTGCCCTTGCAAGTGATCTGCTACGAGCGCGCCGACGGGCTTGGTTTCGGAGTTTCAGGCGCGGTCACACGGGCACGTGGAATACGCAGCAGTTTTCCCGGCGTGGATCTCACCGAGATTCCCATGGCGGCGGCCGTGAAGAAGGAGAAGCTCGTTTACCTGCTCGACCCCACGCGGGCAAGCCGGCGATCGCTAGCATTCAAGGCTGCCGACCGTGTGCTGCGATCGCTAGGCTTCCTATTCGGGCTGAAGCACGATGCCTTCGAGCTGCCCTTTACCCCGCCCTTCATGCGGAAACACGATGGTCTCGTGCTGTCGCTTGGTCAGTTCAATCAATGGGTCAGCGATCAAGTCGCAGCGTCCGGCATGGTGCAAATCTGGCCAGGCATGCCTGTTGCAGAGCCCTTGATTAAAAGAGGCATGATTGAAGGAGACGCTGTCACAGGAGTAAGGCTCGCCGACCAGGGCACCGATCTTCAAGGACGTCCCGACGCCGGTTTCACGCCGGGCATGGATCTGCGCGCTGCGCTGACCGTGGTGGGCGACGGCCCAGTAGGAGCGGTTGGGCGCAGCATCGACGCGCAGCTTGGAATGCCCGGAGGGCACGGCTCCCGCGAATGGGCGCTCGGCATGAAGATGGTCGTCGAACTCCGCGAAAATTGTGGACTGGAGCCGGGTACGGTCTTGCACACCATCGGGTTCCCTGAGCCGGAAATTTTCGGATTTCTCTACGTTCATCCTGAAAGGCTGGCCTCGGTTGGGATTTTTGTTCCGTCGTGGTTCCGCAGTCCGGTGCGCACGGCATATCGTTACTTGCAGCACTTCATGCTTCATCCTTATTTGTGGCGTTATCTCGAAGGTGGAACCCTGAAATCGTGGGGAGCGAAGTCGCTGCAAGAATCGGGCCGCCACGGTGAGCCATATCTCGCGGGCAACGGCTATGCCCGCATCGGCGAGGGGTCGGGGAGCACGAACGTGCTGGCCGGCTCTGGAGTGGATGAAGCCTGGACCACAGGTGTGCAACTGGCGGAAGCGGTCATCGAACTCGCGGAGCAAAAGCGCGCCTTCACTCGCGAGAACCTTGAAGCAACCTACGTGCGCCGCCGCCGGGAGAGTTGGGTCGATGACGAGTCGAAGATCGCGGCCGACTCGCGCAATGGATTCCAGCAGGGCGTCGTCACGGGAATGATAGGCATGGCCGTCGCGGGGTTGACCGGCGGGCGTTTCGCGCTGCGCTCGCGTCCAAGTCCAAAGTTGACCGTGCAGCCCTCGCTTGAGGAAGCTTACGGATCGCGAATTCCACCGGCCGAACTGAAGCAGATGCAGGAGGAATGCGCCGCTAAGGGCACTTCGCTGCACGATCGCATCATGGACCGCTGCGGTTGGCCGCAGATTCCGATGGGTGGCAAGCTGTTCATCTCACACCAGGACGCTCTGCTCATGGGCGGAGGCGTGCAGGCACCGTCGGGCTATGCGAACCACGTGATCTTTCGTCGTCCGGAACTCTGCCGCGCCTGTGAAACCAAGTTGTGCGTGGAGATGTGCTCGGGCCAGGCCATCACCCGCGGCGAAGACGCAGTGCCCGCCTTCGATCGTGAGAAGTGCGTTTACTGTGGCGCGTGCCTGTGGAATTGCGAGGCCGAGGCCAACGGGGCGAAGGGAAATATAGAATTCAAGGCCGGCGCGGGGGGACTGCACTCGGCGCTGAATTGATTGCATGTGGAGAGCCGGGCGTCCCAGCCCGGCCGCCGACCAGCGCGGTGACTGCGCGATGATCCATATAATGGAGCGACCAGGCGTCTTGCCAGGCTTGCCGGGGGAGGACGCCCGGCGCTCCACCGGCGAACGTGAATCACTAACTTGACAGGACTCGAATGACCAACGGATATCACATAGTAGTCTGCGGCAGCATCGTGCCCGACCCGCTCCAAACTCTGGAGCCGGTCCAGACCCCAACGGGTCCCGCGCTCAAGAACGAAATGATGCTTCCCGCCGTACTCGATCCCTGGGCGGCTCATGCTCTCTATGAAGCCACGAACCTGGCGTCCAAGGCTGCGGGCAGCAAGGTGTGGCTGGTGAGCGTGGGACCGAAAGCAAAACTCCAGCAGGTGATGATGACGATCGCGCAGAGAGTGAGCTTTGAACTGGTTCCGGTCGACGCGAGCGCCAGCGGCTTTGCCGACGCGCACTCGACGGCCGCGCTTCTCGCGGAAACCATTCAGAGCATCGCCGGTCTCGATCGCTCGCGCTTGCTCGTATGCGGCGGCTGGGAATCGGCTTCGCGAGGAGCAGGCGCCACCATGCAGTTGGTCGGAGAGCGGCTTCAGATCCTCGACCAGTTTCAAGGCGTCGACCAACTAACAATTCAAGCCGACGGTTCGTTCGAAGTGCTGGAGCGGATCGAGGGCGGGCGTCATCAGGTTTCGGTTTGCCAGGGCCCTCCGACGTTATTCGGATGGGCGACCGGCAATCTGCCAGAGCCGCGCAACAATCCTCAGATCGGAATGGCAAACATGCGCACGGTGATGCCCGCCTTGCAAAAAGCGAAGTCGGTGCCGCTGCCGGCTGGTGGATTGTACTTCCTGAGCGCGAGTCCGCCGAAACAACAGCGCCAGACGCGCGTAGTCAAAGACCTGTCGCCCGAGCAGATCGCGCAAGAGATTGCGGAATGGATTGGGAAGTAGCGCCGCGACCGAAGAGTAATTCGTACGATGGAGGGACGCCCGGCGCTCCACCAACAAGATGAGGAGAGCAACAGTCTAATGTCAAAAAGCATTCTATTTCTCGCGCACGTTTCGGAAGCTGGCAACGCCCTCCCCAAAGTGTCGTATGAAGTCCTGGGCGCTGCCGTGAAGTTGACGAAGCAGCTCGGCGCAATCCTGACCATCGGCCTAATCGGCGAGGACGTAACCGCCGCGGCGGAGACGGTGGCAGCGGCCGGAGCCGAGCGAATTCTTGCGGTCGCGGGGTCTGACTTCTCGACCGCGCGCTACGCGAGCGATGCGGCGGCAGCGGAAGCAATCTGCCGGTCAGCGGGAGCCGAATTGATTCTCGCACCCGCAACTTCACGGTTCATGCGCGTTCTGCCGGGTGTGGCGCATCGTCTGAACGGATGCGTGGACACGCATGTTACAGCGATTGAAGCCGTCAACGGAGAAGTTTTAGCCACACGCTGGCACTATCGCCAGCGCATCGAAGCCGTGATTCGCCGCGACGCCCGCCCTTGGATTGTGTTGCTTGAATCCGGCTGCGCAGAGGCCTGGACTGGAGCAAATGGCCCGGCCAAGGTCGAAGCGGTTCCGGTGGCACTTCCGCCAGCGGCCACAAGAACGGTCGTCACCGGCGTCCGCGCTCCGAAGAGCGACGCGCAAACGATTCGGCCCGATGCCAACTTGCTGTTGGTCGCGGGCGCGGGCTGGACCAAGAAGCAGTCCGACGGAAAGACCCATGTTGAGCAAGCGGAAACGCTGATTCTTGATTTCCTTCGCGCCTCAGGCGCATCGCTCGGCGGCAGCAAGTCGCTGGTCGATCAAACGGGAGAGAGTCAGACGGTGCTGGGCTTCATGACCCATCTGAACCAGGTCGGCCAGACCGGATCGACGCCGCGCCATCCCAAGGGTTTGTCCACGTGTTGCCATGGCGAGGAGCCCCATGTCGTGGGCTGGCGGTTCATCAACGAGCGCCGCGCGGTGAATCTCGACCCGAACTGCGGATGGGCACGAGGAAAGGCAGATGTGCTTTACGTAGCCGATGCGTTTGAAGTGGTGGCGAAATTGAACGCCCTCCTCGCCGAGAGAAGCCAAACCAACCTTTTCTCGCGATAACTGCTAAGGGGCATTTTGGCTGGATAACTGGATAAGGTGACTTCGATGAACTTGGCGAGCTTGGCATTCTTTGTCTGGATTTCGCTCGTGTGCTGCGCACCCTTTGCTGCGCGTGCAGATAGTCCCTACTTAATGAAGAAGGAAGCTTCCGGAGCAGTAAGATAAAGCTGTCGTACTTTGTCGCGCGCGCTTCGAGACCGCACGCATTGGTCGGCGTGTAGCGTGCCACGGAGCTATCATGTAAGTGCGGCAGTTGTGATTTGTAAGCACAGCAAATGTCACAACCAACCAGCCCGCATCGCGGCCCAGTTCTCTTCCAGGAGTTCTTATGCCGGAGCAGCAGCAACTATCCAAAGATGCAAAGATGGCTATGATCTCCCAGTTTCTGGGGTTCATGCTTGACGCCTATGATATGGCGCTGGTTCTGGTCATGGCTCCGATTCTGGTCAAAGTCTTCATTTCCCCCAAAGGCAGCGCCGCCTGGCAGTACATCGTTATTGTGTTTACGTACTCGATTACCATGGCTTCGAGGCCGATCGGTTCGGCCCTATTCGGACGCTTCGCCGACAAGATTGGCCGAAGGTTCCTCCTGGTTTTAACCATCGGAGGGGTCGGCTTGATGTCCCTCCTCGGAGGCTTCTTGCCAACCTACGCGCAGATCGGCGTCTGGTCCTATGTCATCTTCTGTTCTCTCCGCCTACTGATGGGGATCTTTTTCGGTGGCGAGTATGCCGTGGGTCACACCTTCGCCATTGAATACGCTCCCCAAAGAAAGCGCGGAGCGATTGGCGGATTCATCCAATCCGGATTTCCTTTGGGCTATGTCCTTGGCTCGCTGGTTTTCGCCCTCGTTTCTTTCCTCACCACCAGCCAATCCATGTTGGCCTATGGCTGGCGAATCGTTTTCCTGACCGGCGTCATCCCCGTGTTCCTGGCGCTTTATATTCGGAACAATCTCCATGAGTCGCCGGAATTCGAGAAGACCAAAGCAAAGGGTAAAATCGAAAAATCTCCGTTCTTGAACCTGTTCAAACCGCCTCAACTATTTGACTTCCTCCAGGTCTTCTTCTTTATGACGGGCCTGTTCCTTACCGACTACTCGGTCTACGGATTCCTTCCTAACATCCTGACCCTGAAAGGACGTGGCTTCGACACTACAACCTACAGCTTGATTTACGGCTTCGCGCTGTTTATGGCGTTCCTGGGCTACAACTTCTACGGCTGGCTCTCGGACCGAACCGGCAGAAAGATCCTGACGCAGTGGTATTGCGCTTTTCTGGTCGTGTTTGGAATTCCGGTCTTCTATGTTCTCTATCATGCCGCCGTTGCGCGCAATCTGTGGATGGCGGTCCTCGGCACCGTCATGGCAGCCATGCTCAAACTGGCGTGGGGAGTCGTTCCCGCCTATCTCTGTGAGCGCTTCCCGACGAAACGCCGCGCCGCCGGTGTCGGCTTCGGCTACTCCTCCGGCGCGCTGCTGGGCGCCTGGTTCAGCGTTTACGTGTGGTGGGCTCACAAGATTCCATTCATCGCTGCCATCGAGAAACAGGACATGTGGTTATCGCCGGCCGTGATCCTGACTATAGGTGCGGTCATGACCTTCGTCAGCCTGCTCTACTCCCCAGAAACAAAGGACCTTCACCTCGACGAAGTGGGAGAAAAGGAGCGCGCCTTCGAGGCAGCCCAGGAAGCGAGAATTCATGCTGACAATTTCCTCCACTGACCGCGTCTTCATTCTTGCCGGAGCGGGAGTAAGTGCGGAAAGCGGCATTCCAACTTTTCGCGGCGTGGGCGGCCTCTGGCGAAATTACCGGATTGAGGAAGTCGCCTCGCCCCGCGCTTGGCGCCACGATCCCAGGCTGGTGTGGGAGTTCTATTCCATGCGGCGGCGGGTTGCGGCGGCAGCCAAACCGAATCCGGCGCACTTCGCCCTCGCGAAACTTGAAAACACGCTGCAAGACCGCCTTTTCGTTTGCACCCAGAACGTGGACAAGCTTCACGAGCAGGCGGGTTCGTGCAACGTTGTCCACATGCACGGAGAGCTTTTCAAGAGCCGTTGCGACTCTTGCAGTCGCCCTCCTTTCGACGACACGAATCTCTACGAGCCGCCCGCCGACGTTCCCCGGTGCGAATGCGGCGGCCGGATTCGCCCGCACATCTGCTGGTTTGGCGAAGTGCCGTTCGAATTGGATCGAATCTATGAGGCGCTGGACGGCTGCACCCTGTTTGTAGCCACAGGAACGTCAGGCGTCGTCGAACCTGCCGCCAGCTTTGTTGCTCACGTTGCCGGCCATGCGCGAACAATCTACGTTGGGCCCGAGAATCCTGCGAACGCATCGTCGTTCACGGAATGTTACTTGGCCAAAGCGGGGGAGGCATTGCCAATCCTGTTGGGTGATTTGTAATAAGTGGCTTACTGATCCTCAGTGGCGAACGGCCGGTTTCGACAGAGTCAACGCGCCGGCGTTGTCAGGAGTTGCACAGAACAGTTCCGGTAGTATGTCCCGCCTTTTCATGCGAGGTAACGTGCAGACTCGATAGATCAATCTAAATTGCCACCACATCCTGCTTCCCGGAACGACTTTGGCTCGATGAGCGCCTGTTTTGGCGAACTACAGCATTCCTAAAGTGCGCCAAATCGCTCGCGAACGCTCCGCCTTCCTGACAAAAATTGTGCAAACAGATGACATCGCGTTGACAACCTGCCTGCAGCCGCGGAACTAGCATTCGATTGCCGGCAGGAGTGAGAAATTGTCGTTCGAGAGTGTTACTCAGCGACGCACGCGCTCTCTGTTCCGGCCTCACACAATCCAAGGAGGATTCTGTTATGCAGTGTCGCAAGATTGCTTACACAACTTGCCTCGGGCTCGCAGTAATGTTGGTTTCGAGCACAGCCCTAGCACAGTACAAACTCACGAATCTGGATTCGAATCAGGCAAAAACGGCCAAGTTCATGGATCCGCTGCAAGTGAATGGCTGGGGACTTGCTCGCAGCGCGGGCAGCCCCTTCTGGGTCAGCGATCAAGGCTCAGGCTGGTCGACAATCTACACGGGCGCAGGAGTCAAGGAGGGCTTGGTGGTCTCGGTTCCCTCGTTCAACGGCGCAGGTCCCGGTCAGCCGACTGGAATCGTCTTCAACGGAACGGGAGAATTCCCGGTTGAGGGCAATTCGGCGTCCTTCATTTTCGCGACATTGGATGGGACGATCAGCGGATGGGCTCGGTCGTCCAATCCCAACGCTTCGATTATCGCGGTGAATAACTGGGCGGCGGGCGCAAGCTACACCGGCCTCGCCATTACGAACCACCCCTCGGGGAATCTCCTGTATGCCACCAACCTTCCCAACAACGTAGTCGAGGTATACGACGCGAATTTCAACCTCGTCAATACGTTTACCGACCCCACACTGCCATCCGGCTGGGGGCCGTTCAACGTTGCGGATATCAACGGATTGGTCTATGTGACGTACGCGCTCATATCCGAAGCCCCGGGCGGCCAAATCAACGTCTTCCAGGAGGACGGAACATTCGTAAAAGTGCTGACGCAGGGCGCGCCCTTGAACCAGCCTTATGGCATGGCCGTTGCGCCCAGTAATTTTGGACCGCTGAGCAACACTCTTCTGGTCGGGAACAACCTGAACCATCCGGCCACTATCAGCGGCTTTAATCTCGAAACCGGCCAGTTCGTGGGCACGCTCAAAGACAAGAGTGGCAAGGATATTGCCATCGACCAGCTCTGGGGGCTTGAGTTTGGCGGGGGCTCGGCAAACAACGGCAAAACCAACCAACTCTTCTTCGCCGCCGGTCCATACAACAATCTGGCGGGTACGTTTGGTGTGATTGACTCGACGAAGTAGCAGGAAGCGCTCGAAAACGAAGATATAAGATGGAAGAGCGTAAGAAGGGAAATATCGCGAAGGCCGCCCGAGAGCAGGCGGCCTTTTGCGCGCATGCAGTCAATTCGGTCTGGAAGCTTGTCGAAAAACGCCTAGCGCTGCTGCTCGTAGACAGAGTTGTTCGGCGTTGGCTCGTCGTACTCGCGGCCATACTTGTTCTTATGCGCCATGTGCTGGCCATTCGCTTCCGGAATTCGAATCACTCCCAGAAACGAAGCATTCTCCGCGATCGTGATCTCCCGAGCAGGCGGCTGCTCATTTTCCGGACCCATGCCCTCGCTCCAGACGTGCAACATGTAACGCCCATAGGGAACGCCCGCCAGGCTAAGTTGCCCGTCCGCATTTGAAATGGCATAAAACGGCGTCGCTATTGTAATGATGACGGCGCTCATCTCGGGATGAATGTTGCAGAAGATGTAGCTGATGCCGGGCCGGTCAAATCGTACCATCCGCGAGGCGCCCGCTTCGTACAGACCAAGGTCAAAACGCTTCCCTTCAAAGAGCGAAAAAACGTTATGGAAAAAAGGATCGCGATTGGGAAATTCCACCATCGACCCCGCCGGAACCACCAGGATGTGCGGCTCGAAACTCTTGTTCTTCTGCACCAGCCGCAGGATTGCCGCTGGACTTGCCGGCGGGCTTGGCGTTGCCGCGGCCGCTTCGCCGCCCGCTCCCGTCATTGGCGTCAGCCACACCACCGTCCCGGGAATCGCCCCGTGCCTCGTCTTGCCCGCACCCCTTGCACCGATAACTTCGACGCGCCCGCGTACCGTCGTTGTCGGTACCTGCGCGTGCAATCCAGCCGCGCCGGCCCACAGTATCGCGACCCAGATTAGGATCCTTCTATGGCTCATCGTTGGCGGCTCATCTTAGCTTCTCACGTGGCTGCTTAACTCTGCTTCTTTCATCTGCTGCTCAAAAAAGAACTCCCATCATCAGATTGAGCTGGCTCGCGCTGTTCCCGCCGTCGGTAAGCGTATATGTCGTCAGGTGTCGATACTCAGCCGAAAATAACAGGTCCGACCGCGGACGATAAATCATATTGACAAAGCTTCCCTGATTTCTCGCCAGCGTCGGATCCCCGTAGGCCTGCGGATACTGGAAATATTTCAGGTCGCTGGCATAAGGATTATCCATCCCAAACGCCGCGTTGAATTCCCATTTACTTGCGGGACGGTATTTCAATTGCGCCCAGCCGCCAACCGAGTTCAGCGCTTGTATTTCGGTGCTGGCCAATGTCGGATCGCCGCTGAACAACACGCTGCGTCCGATGCCGCCGTACAGTCCTCCAAGGGCCCTTCCGCGATAAAACTTTCCGCTCAGCGAAAACTGGTGACTGAGCGGCAGCTCGATGTCCGCCATTCCCGCCCAGCCATCGACGTTCCGGTTGAAACCATAATCCTGCCGGCTGTAATACCCTCCCACGCCCACGCGCAACGGTTGTCCGAAAACACTCCGCGTCCATGCTACCCGCGTGCCGTATGCGGGTTGGCGCGATGACTCCCCGGGCCCGGCCTGCCGGTAAGAACCTGAGTTCGGCACTTCTCCGCTCACCGGATCGAGAATTCCTCCCTGAAGCAACAGGCTCGACTCTTCTCCCAAACTTACTCTGTGTTCCACGCGTATCTGCGGAACCCAACCCCACAAATTCCCCGCAGCGGACAGCGCCGGAGCCGCCAGCGAAGCAAACGAGGTCGGCGAGTTCGGAGAGAAGAAAATCCCGTCCTGCCCGGCCACGACCGAGGTATTTGTCCAGTCCATCCGCATTGTGCCCGTTCGCAAGCGCACGAGGCCGGAGTTAATCCCGTTGGGGACCGGCGGGAACCCGCCCGCGAAATCGAGTTGCAGGTCCGCCCTCGTCTTCGCGCCCGCCACGCTCGGCCCGAACGTCTCGAACCCGATCTCCGACTGTCGCAGCGTCGCCCCAAAACTCCCGCCCGAATCGCCCGCTGGCCTTGCGTATGCGAGCGTGGGGAGATCAGTGCTATCCACCACACCTTGATTGCTCACCAGATTCATCAAAACGATGCCCGACAGCCGCACTCGATACTTCGATGCGCTTTCCACTTTCGTCTGATACTGATCGTCCACTTTCCCGCTCAGCAGTTGGTATTCCTCTTCCAGGCTGGCCGCACGCTCGCCCTTTTTCCGATCTTCTTTCTGATCTTCCGGCTTCTGATCTTCCGGCGCGCTGTTCTGCAAGACGCTCGGCAAGCTTCCCGCAGCCGCCTCGGAGTTGCCAGTCTCCGACTTCTCCACCGCGTCCCTAACCACCGCATTCCGCAGTCCCATTCCTGCGCGGACTTCGTCGAGCTCCCGGCGCAGTTCCGCCGTTTCCGTGCGAGTTCGCTGCCAGTCGGAGCGCATCCCGGCAACCGCCGCCTGCAACTCTCGAACCTGCTCCCGCAACTCGCGAACCGAGTCACTCACCGGCTCATGCAACGATTCCGGAGAAGGTGGCTGCGTCCGATTCGCGGTTTCCTGCGCAACGCCGGATGTGGTCCACGCCATCCCAGCTATCAGCATCCCCCATCGCAACCATTCGAACCAGCGCGTCTCGCTCTTACTCATGTCGCCTCCTGCCATTCTCCGCACTTCATTCTGTATTCAGAGTCTGCACTTCAGATTTGGATTTCGGACCTGCGTTCAAGGAATCGCCAACAGAAACTATGCCGTCTAGTTAGTATGACGGGCTGCCAAAACATTTTCGGGCGAGGGATTCAGCGGAATATTTACGCGGAATGTCGTTCCCGAAGCCGACGTCTGCTCCACCGCGACGTTGCCCCCGTGATCCTGCAGAATTTTCTGCACCACCGTTAGCCCCATCCCGGTCCCATTTTCCTTGCCATGGCTCACGAACGGCTCGAATAACCGGTCACGCACCGCGTCCGCGATTCCGGGACCGTTATCCGCGATGCGAATTTCCAGATTCTCGCCCTGGCGGCGCAGCCCGATATCGATTTTCCCGGATTCCGCCGGCACCACCTCGCACGCGTTCAGCAGCAAGTTCAGCAAGGCGCGCTCCAGCTTCTTGAAATCGAACCAGCCCTCGGTCAACCCATCCGCGGAAATCCGAATCCGTATGCGCTGGAATTCCGGATGCGCCTTCACCCCCTGCACCGCTCGATCCACCGCCGACCGAACGTCGCCGTAGGTGGGACGCAACGACTCTCGTGTGCGCGAGAATTCCAGCAGCGACTCGATCAACTCCGTCATCTGGTTCACCGCAATCCGTATCTCGGCGTAAAGATCTTCGCGCTGCCCCGGCGTCAGGTTGCTCTCACAAAGAAATTCCGCATTCGCCACGACCGCCGCCAGCGAATGCCGCAGATCGTGCGAGATCGAACTTGCCATCCGCCCGATCGTCGCCAGCCGTTCCGCATCCAGCAGCTCTCTCTGGGTTTTCTGCAAATTCGTTCTCATACGGTCGAAGGTTCCGGTGACCTCGGCAACTTCGTCTCCGCCGCGCGCATGCAGTGGATAGGCATAATCTCCCTGCTCCAGCGCGCGCACCCCCGCCACCAGATTTTCCAGCGGACGCGTGAAGGTATGCGAGATCAGAAAAACCAGCAGGCTCCCCGCCAGCACCGCCGTCAGCCCGAGCGCCAGCAGCAACTCGTTCAGGCTGCTCAAGAATGCGGTTGCCTGATCGAACGACTTCAATACCCACAGGTTCAACGCGGGTGCGCCCGGCGCAGGCAAATCCACCGACGTCGCCAAAAAACGTTCCTCGCCCAGCCGGATCGGATCTCCTTGGGGAGGCCCCCCGGCAGCCGTTCTCGGCGCCACTCGCAGCAACTCCGATTCCTGGGCAGGCTTCAGAGTGCTCCGCACAATCGCGTCTCCATAACGGAACGCCACTTCGCTCGCGGCCACGCGGCTCAGGTCCCGGGCAACGCGGTCGTCAATTTCATAGCCCAGCAGCAAATATCCCAGAATCTGGTGCCCGCTCGCCGGACCAAAATAGATATCCTGGAGGAAAACTTCGTAGAGGTGTCCTTCGACGTACCACCAGTGTCGCGTCTCTTCATGCGACGCATCGTTCGGAAACACCTTCGGAAAGAAGTCCTGCCCCTCGCGAACCGTGATCTCCTTCGCCGTCGCCTGCAGCGCCATCACCTTCCCGGAAGCATCGGCCAGCAGCAGCAAGTCGCTGCCCGCCAGTTGCCATAAATCCCGCGATGCGTCCTGGATGGTCGCCGTGTCGTGCGTGGTCATCAGCGCCCGCACGTTCGGCAGGTCGGCCAAGAGCGCCGCCGAGCGCTCGAGCGTGACTTCCCTCTGCTGCTGAAAGTTGTGGAATGCGGAAACGGAATTCTCGAGGTCGCGCTGGATTCCGCGGCGCACCTCCTGCTGCACGGTGCGCCGCACCACCAGCAGCGTAGTGAACGTCAATGCCGCCGATACCGCGACCATGGAAAGCAGGAACTTGGTCCGCAACCGAATTCCGCCCATGGTCAACCCTCGAAGGTGTTACAGAATATATGTTACAAAAGGTCAGAGGTGAGAGCTCAGGTTGCAGAGGTAAAAGCCGTTGTGACCTTCATCTCTGCAATCTGACCTCTTACCTCTGACCTCGTTCCGCTACGGCACAAACTTATAACCCGAACTGTGTACCGTGCGGAAGTGCAAAGGGTTCGCAGGGTCTTTTTCCAGCTTCTGCCGCAGCCGCAGGATGTGATTATCCACCGTCCGCGTACTCGGATAATTCTGGTATCCCCAAACGTGGTTCAGCAACTCCTCGCGCGTTAGCACGCGCTCCGCGTTCTGGATCATGAACTTCAGCACCTTGAACTCTTGCGAAGTCAGCTGCACCCGGTTCCCTTCCCGCCACAATTCCATCTTCGTGAAATCGACTTTCACGTCGCCAAACTTAAAAGTCTCGGCCAGCGGAGTCCGCATCGATTGCGACCGCCGCATCGCCGTCCTCACCCGCGCCAGAAGTTCCCGCGGACTGAACGGCTTCGTCACGTAGTCATGCGCGCCCAACTCCAGCAGCAGCACCTTGTCCATCACTTCCGTCCGCGCACTGAGGATGACGATCGGCAACAAAGGCGCTGCCTGGCTGATCTCCCGGCACACATCCTGCCCGGGCGTCCCCGGCAAGCTCAAGTCCAGCACCAGCACGGACGGCGCCGCCGCCCGAAACATCTCCAGACCCTCTGCCCCATTCGCCGCGATATCCACCGCGAAGCCCTCGGCTTCAAACAATCGCTTCAAAGCTTTTTGCACGGCGCGATCGTCCTCGATCACCAGTATCCGTTCCGAACCAGCCGGAACCGCGGCCATCGTCGCCGTCGCTGAAGATACGTTCTTGGTCACAACCACCCCCGCGTCGTAATTGGCATGAATCATACCCCTAAACTTTAGCCTGATATCGGGTTAATGACACATTCCGGGGAAGAAAGTGACATCAATTTGACAATTTGTTGACAAATGCAGGGGCGGAAATCGGGTGATCGGGGCGTCGGACGATATTACCGCCGCGCAGGTAAGCGTCAGTTTCCTACGGATCACAGCCGGCTAGATGGCGGCTTCCTGGGAAGCCGCCGCGGTTTCTCTAGTGGAGCGTCGCTCTTGAGCTAGTGCGCTGGCGCAGGCTGAGGATTTGTCTGCGGAGCGGTTGCGCCCGGGCTCGAGAAATTCACCTTCGGAGCTTCACGCGATGCTGGCGATGCTTCGAAGTAAGCTTCGTTCGGTTTGAATCCCGCGATTCCCGCGAAAAGGTTGTTGGGAAACTGCTGCACGTAAGTGTTGTAGTCGCGCAGAGTATCGTTGTAGCGTTTGCGCTCGACCGCGATGCGATTCTCCGTGCCCGCGAGTTCATCCTGCAGGCGAAGGAAATTCTCGTTGGACTTCAACTGAGGATAGTTCTCGACAATCAGCAGCAGGCGCCCCAACGCTCCATCGAGCTGACCATTGGCCGCTATCTTCTCTTGCGGCGAGCCGGCGGAAAGCAGGGCCGAGCGCGCCTTCGCGATATCGCCGAACACCGTTACCTCCTGCTGTGCATAGCCCTTCACCGTCTCCACCAGGTTTGGGATCAGGTCGGCGCGGCGTTGCAGCACAATATCGACTTGCGACCAGGCTGCCTTGACCGCCTCGTTCTTACTGACCAGCGTATTTCTCACGCTTACGTATTGGCCAAACCCAAGCAATACGATTACGACTATAACGACGACTGCAATCAGTCCCTTGCTCATGAGATTCTCCTAGAAGCAACATTCGCGAGTTCTATGACGAGCCCGCGGTACCCGAGTCCAGCATTTTATCAACTGCGGCGGTTACCTGCTCCAGCGCTGCCAGATATCGGGAAAAAACATCCGCCACATTGAACTGTTTGCGTTCCGATTTCCGCTCTCTCACGTCCAGCACCTGCAGGATGCCCGACGCATCAAACCCAATCTGCTTTGACAACGCCTGCACCGCCTCGCGCTTTCCAACCGGAGCGTCGTGACCCAGCACGATTAGGGCGTGCCGGAAAAGCGTGGCGAACGATGAGACCGATCGCACCAGCAACTCCCACAGGCGCGAGTCGCTGCCTGAGGCCAGAAGCAAGTGCTGGCGGAGCAGTGCGAGTTTCTCCCGCAGTTCGTATTCCACCTGGAGGCGGTGCAGGCTGGCCGGAATCGACAGACCCTGCAGAACGTCTTCGCCGAAGACCACGCGGTGGTGCTGTTGCATGTCCAATAACTCAATCGTAAACACATCGGTAGAGCGACCGATTTCGTCACGGGTCATGAACAGGGGAGGGGGTTGCTTCTGTGCGTTCCACCATTTCACGGCCGGGACCAGGGCCTGCAATGCCGCGAATGAGCTGTCGCGAATCACGCAGAACAGATTCAGATTGGAGAACTCAGGATGAAAGTCTCCCGCGACCGCCGATCCGAACAGGATCACGCTCTCCAGGTTCTCTCCAGCCGCCGCTCGCAGGCGGCTGACAAAGTCGTTAATCTTTTTCTCCGGAATCATTTGCGCCTCGCTGACTACCAACTGCTGCTGGCCCCGCCGCCACCGGAACTACCACCGCCGAATCCGCCAAAACCACCGCCACCACCAAACCCGCCGCCACCCCAGCCGCCGCCCCTCGATCCTCCACCGCCGCCAAATATTCCGGAAAAAGGATCCAGAACAAAATGCCGCGCAAGGGCGTAAAGAGGATGATCAAGATGACAATGACAATCCCTATGATCGCGCCGATCGACAAGCCTCCACCCGGCTGATTATCGGGCTCAACCGGGGCCTCCGGCTGTAAGTTCGTAAGCTGAATACCGGCATCGTCGGCAATGACCTTCGCAACACGGGAGGTGACCAGCAGCAGCGCCTTGTTGTAATCGCCCCCGCGCATGAGCGGGACCGCTTCCCGCTGAAATGCGCCCACCTTGCCATCGGGCAGGATGGGCTCCAGTCCATAGCCCACCTCAATGCGGGCGCGATGGCCGTCAATGGCATACAGGATCAGCACTCCGCGGTTGGTGGACTTGCTTCCGACCCCCCACTGATGGAAGAGATCGACCGCGTAACTTTCTATGTCAGAGCCATCAAGCGACCGGACGGTCACCACCGCGATCTGGGCATGCGCTTTTTCGTCGATCTGGCGGCAGACATCATCCATCTGCGCAATCGTGGACTGATCGAGAACGTGGGCAAAATCGTTGACATAGTCGGTCGCTTTGAGCTGGGCAACCGGTTCGGCCTGCGCCGCCAGAACCAGCATCAGTGGGACGATCACGCCTAGCCACCATTTTGCGCGCGAAATCATCACGGGCAGAATTGTACAGGACAGGCCCGGCTTGCAATCCGACGCCATCTTCATCGTCCCGTATAGAGTAAACTCTTCCCGTTTATACTGCGACCGTGAGCGGCGGAGCGAACTCAATTCGCTCCTACTGAAGCGTCGCTTTCGAGCTATCCTCGCGCGGTCAGCACCGGACAGCGCGCTTCCGAGGCAACACGATATGCCGTGGTGCCGAAACGACGGTCGGCGCTGGCCAGAGTTGCAGAAGGCAAAGGAACGGCACGAAATCGCCGAGGCTAAGGCTCAGGCAAAAGCCGATGTGCCTCGGGAGTGTGGTTCTACTGCAAACATCAGTCCTCAACAGTTATTAGCTGCTGAGGGCTTCCGCATACTATTTATCCGCCGGGCTAAAGAAAGGAATGCGACATTGCGAATTGCAAAAGCTCTTGTTCATTGCTATTACCTGTCTTCTCTGCGGCGGGTCAGCGTTCTTTCCTACCACTCCAACCTTACTAATCCGTCTTACCAACGGCATCCGATTGCTACTCGCAAATGAGGCTTACCCTGCTCGTTGGTAGACCTTATACCGCGTGAGACAATGTAAGTATGCCCCGAGATAGAGAAGAAAACAATCATACCTACTACTTAAAGACAAAGGACGAGCGGCTGGCTTATAACAAGCCTCACCGTAACCAACGCATCAAGCGATAGCGTGTTGCTGGAATACGAGCGAAGGGCAGAGTGTTCAAAATGAGCCTAAATGTCCCGCAAGCGCTTGACCGGTTTGAGCCCCTCACTCTATAATTTCTCCTGACAGGAAATCCTTCTAACTGTTGATTCTCGGGGAGTGGCTCAGCCTGGTAGAGCACCTGGTTCGGGACCAGGGGGTCGGAGGTTCAAATCCTCTCTCCCCGACCAATTGTTTTCAATCTTTTACAGTCCCGCTGGTCGGCCGACGTGGTTTTAGCCCAGGTAGTCTACCTCGGAAAGCCGCAAGAACATTGGATCTCTTGCACCGGCCGAGCGCAGGCACCGCCACAAAATCCTTCAACGTGCCGTTTCTCTCCAGCGAGACCGGCACGTTGTAGCGTAACCGGGTGTTCGCGACATCGGCTCCGGGCGCCAGACCCGTCGCGTTGCGCCCGCTGGCGGCCGCGCGAAGGCTGTTACAATCCTGGTCATAGTCGTCTTCTTAACGCCATTAAGACGTTTCTATGCTGGCTCTTGCTGCTGGAAGGCTGTTGACTCCGACGAACGCCGTCGCGCATCCTCTCGTGCTCGTCGATGAGGGACGCATCCTCGAAATTTCCCCTCGGAGCAGCCGACCGGTTCCCGCCGGAGTTTCTCTGTTCGACTTCGGCGATGGCGTGATCGCTCCGGGCTACATCGATCTTCACATTCACGGCAGCGCCGGATACGACGTCATGGACGATGCAGCCGAGGCGCTGGCGGTGATCGAACAACTGCTGGCGCGGCATGGGGTCACGAGTTATTTTCCAACCACCGTCACCGCTCCTATGGATGCGACTTTGCGCGCACTCGAACGGCTGGCGGATGCGATCGAAAAACGCGAACGACAGAATGCGGATAGTAAGAGTCGAGCGGTCCCGCTCGGAATCCATCTTGAAGGACCATTCATCAGCCACGCGCGGCGCGGGGTTCACCCGCCGGAAAATTTGCTGGCTCCGACGCTGAGCACGTTCGAGCAGTTCTGGCAGGCGGCGCGCGGCCGGATTCGCATGATGACGATTGCTCCAGAACTCGAGGGCGCGCCCGAGGTCATTGCCGAAGCCGCGCGGCGCGGCGTTTGCGTGAGCCTGGGACATTCGGACGCCGACTTTGCGGCGGCCGAACGCGGAATCGCCGCGGGAGCGCGGCACGCGACGCATGCTTTCAATGCCATGCGTCCGCTGGGTCATAACACGCTGGGTCATAGCAATCTGGATCATCGCGGTCCCGGTATTTTGGGCGCGGTGCTTACGGATTGCCGTGTGAGCGCGGATATCATCGCCGATGGCGTTCATCTTGATCCGGCCATCGTGAAGCTTTTTGCCAAGGCCAAAGGCCCGGAGCAAACCGTGCTCATTACCGATGCTACGTCCGCAACCGGCATGCCGGAGGGCCGCTATCGCCTGGGGTCATTCGAAGTGGATGTTCGAAATGGCAAGTGCATGGCGGACGGCAAGCTGGCCGGAAGCGTTTTGACCATGGACCGCGCCGTACGCAACCTGGCGCGTTTCGCAGAATGGGAACTGCCGCATGCCGTGACGGCCGCCAGCCGCAATCCGGCGCGGGTGGCGCGAATCGCGAATAAGGGTGTTCTCGCGGCGGGAGCCGACGCCGACTTCGTGATCCTGAACCCGGAAGGCGAAGTGCTTCGGACTTTTATCGGCGGCGTGGAATGCTCCCACTGATGATTGCTGGAGTAAGCCAGTTATCAGCTCTCGCCCATCAGGTCTCAGGGAAAGCCGGGTACGCCCTCCCCCCATACTTCGGTCTATTAGAATCATTGACTTGGCGGCAATTTCCTCTCAAAGTCTTGAGCGGAAAGGACTTATAGGCAAAGTCTTGAGCGCGTTGGAGTTAGCTCCTGGAAATGGGGTGCGACCCATCGTGTCGCGACTATCCGGCCGAAAAAAAAGTGTATACTCGGTCTTTTAGAATCATTGGCTTAGGAGAAGATTCCCGCAAGGTCTTTGAGTTTAAACGACTTATTCGTAAAGTATTCCGGAATAAGGACTTAGGGTTGGTGCTCGGCCTGCTCACTCTCGCAAAGTATTGATTACAAATGGACCATTTTGTAAAGTATTGCGGATAAACGACTTAGGAGAGCTGACCTGCTTTCGCCCCTCCGGGGCTTGGCTACCTCGGGATGCCTCGCACCCACGCCTTAGGGCGTGGGCTGGATTCTTCCGCCGCTTCGCGGCTGCGGCTCGTTCCTTTATGTTGTCAAAGAGCGAATGCAGATTTGACTGCTACTTCTATTCTATCGCGGGAGTCAAGAAAGCAGGCCAGCGGGTAGTGGTTCAGTTTGAAATCCACAGGTCTAGCAATCCCTTTCGGCCTGTGGGAAACTGTGGGCATGGCAACGAGGCAAGTATTTTTGAAGCCCGTGATATATCCGGACGGACGCTGGATTGGAGCCTACGAGTGTTCTGTTTGCGAAAAGCGGTTCCAACCTGACGAAACTGATCTCGGTAAACTTTCGCGTGAATTTGCCGTCCACGAACGTGCAGAGCATCGGAAGCGCGAGGATGTGAGCCAATCCGCCGCCCGGACCGTCCGGGCGGCTACGGAACGGGAATAGGCTCTTGATCAAAGAGTCGCTTGGATGACGGAGGCGGGTAAAACAGGCCAACGATGATCCAAACATGGGGATGACGATGCACAGTCCCCATGTAGAAGTGGGTGTCATACTTCTCGATCATCTCTTTCTCGTAGCGCTCGCGGAATTTTTCCTCCCACTTATCGCCGTAATCGCTGTGCCAACTACGCCACGATTGGCCCATCTCCCAGTCCGTACATACTATCGTGTGGCCTTGGCAGTCCTGGTCCTCACAGTAGAACTTGTACTGAAATTTGAAGGGGATTTTTTGCAGTTCCGTCTTCGGATTTTCGACGAAGAGATGTCCCTGCCGGAGAATCGCAAGCTGTGCGGGCGACCAATCGGGCGTTTCTGGGGTAATGATTAGGCGTTCGATTTTTCGCGGTCGGAAGATACCGAGCGTCGGATGACCGTGGGCATCGCGCTGTCGAATCAGACAGCACAGGCAGTGTGCGCGAAGTGGGAAAATTACGTCTTTACGCGCTTGCCAGTCGTTTTCAGTCCCTACTGAGGAGAGAATTTTGATTCCGTCCTGCTTAAGCTTGTAGCTTTCGGGGCGTGGGTCTTTTGCCTTCTCTATTGTCAATTCCACCCACTGATATTTGCGAAAACGCTGATCTGTCGCCAGGTATCGCCAAGGCACGGGAAAAAGGCGCAACCACTCACCCGTGTCTGTAATCGCAGCGGTGCAAGAAACCTCAGCGCCTTTCTGGGCAGGCGTTGGGTAAGTGCGGACAACAATCAGCGCCCGCTTTTTCTCCTCTGGGGTATGCATGGTTTCATAGGTCGAAGCTCCTCATCCCCATCTGCTCTAGGGCAAGACAGAGCCGATGCCTATGGCACTCCTGTGGATCGATCTCCGTACACATTAGGGCGACAGGATGCTCGAAACCGTTTAAGAAAAAATGTAGGTTCTGACCGATGAATGAATGGATCACGTTCTCGTCGTACCACTCCCAGATTACATCTCGCTTGCCTGCTTCGATTGCCTTAGCGCGAATGTCGCGCGGGACGCCAAGTTGCGGCAGATGGACATAGTGAATGCCGTTCTCTTCTAGCAATCGGGAAAGATTTCCCTTACTCAACTCCGGGCGATACATGCTCACAGGATTCTGCCGAACATCAACCAGAGTTCGGACTGCGCTAGTCTTAAGGGCAGAAAGAATCTCCTCAATTTTTCTGCCCGTGTATCCGATGCTGAAAAAATCGGCCCCCTGTGCTGATCTGGCATCGTTCCAGATCATTTTGTTTTCAAGCTGCTGTTTCACGGGGACGGTAGGAAGATTAAGTCTGTGGGCTTGCGGCATGACCACAGTTTAACCCAGACTCCACTTAATGATCCCGTGTGAATCTTTGTTCCTCCGCAAACTAATGTCACTCTCCATTCGATGAACCCATTTATTGTTTGGGAACGCTTGCGGGAGTTTGGCATTCGTCCTGATCTCTGTCCACGTCAACGGCCCGGATTTTTTCAAGGTGTTCCGTATCTTGTCGCGGAAATCCTCATACGTCAGCATCGAGGTTGTTTTTCGCGGACGGTTCCAATAGGGACTCTTGCATTTTGGGCAAACCGAAGGTTCTTGCTCAGAGTCTCCTCTTGGAATCCATTCGTGATTGCATCGTTCACAGCGAAAACCCATAACCGTGATTGGCACTCTTGCCATATTCCCTCCCAGTATATCACTTGGAAATATATTACTCTCAAATGCTTTATTGTCAAATATATTCCTTGACAGGTGGTGGGTCAGTTTGATTCAAACTGCACCGCGACCCGCACTCCAGCAAAATTCCTCTCAATTCTTTATGATGGAGATCGCAATTCTTCCGTGGGGTGGTTCAACGTGGCTGAGGCGCAGAAAACCGAGACGCAACCGATTGGGACGCAGACTGGGACGCAGATCAAGACAAACGGAATCGAAGTCCTGGAAACGCGGGAGTGGCTGGACTCGCTGGATTATGTGTTGTCGCGCGGTGGACCGGAACGTGCCGGTCGCCTCTTGCAGCAACTGGCGCTGCACGCGCGGCGCGAGGCTGGGATCAACTTGCCCTTTTCGGCGACTACTCCCTACCAGAATACGATCCCTTCGCGGCAGCAGCCGCCGTTTCCGGGCAGCCAGGAAATGGAGCGCCGCATCAAGAGCCTGGTGCGCTGGAACGCCATGGCCATGGTTGTGCGCGCCAACAAGATCCAGGAAGGCATCGGCGGGCATATTTCCACGTTTGCGTCGGCGGCCACGCTTTACGAAGTGGCGTTCAATCACTTTTTTCATGCCTCCACGGAATCCGGCGACCGCGATATTGTCTATTTCCAGGGACACGCCGCGCCCGGAATTTATGCCCGCGCCTATCTCGAGGGCCGCATCCCCAAAGAGAAATTGGAAAACTTCCGGCGGGAGTTGAAACCGGGCGGCGGACTCTCGTCGTATCCGCATCCCTGGCTCATGCCCGACTTCTGGGAATTTCCGACGGTGTCGATGGGACTCGGCCCGATTCAGGCGATCTATCACGCGCGCTTCATCAGGTATCTCGAAAATCGCGGATTGAAAACCTCGACCGGCGGCAAAGTCTGGGCGTTCCTGGGCGACGGCGAAATGGACGAACCAGAGTCGCTGGGCTCGATTACGCTGGCTTCGCGCGAGCGGCTCGACAACCTGATTTTCGTCGTCAATTGCAACTTGCAGCGCCTCGACGGGCCGGTGCGCGGAAACGGCAAGATTATCCAGGAACTGGAGGCGATTTTCCGCGGCTCGGGATGGAACGTCATCAAGCTGATCTGGGGCACCGATTGGGATCCGATCATTCAGTCCGATCGCGATGGCCTGCTCGTCCGGCGCATGGGCGAGATCACCGACGGTCAGTATCAGAAATATTTCGTCGAGAGCGGCGCGTATTTCCGGCAGAATTTTTTCGGCACCGATCCCCGGCTGCTGAAGATGGTCGAGCATCTTTCGGACGAGCAACTCGCCCGCATGCGGCTTGGCGGTCACGACCCGATCAAAGTGCACGCCGCGTATAAGTCGGCGGTGGAGCACACGGGATCTCCAACCATCATTCTCGCGAAGACCATCAAGGGTTATGGACTCGGCGAAGCGGGCGAAGGCAAGAACATCACGCACCAGCAAAAAAAGCTGAATGACGATGAGCTGCAAATCTTCCGCTCGCGCTTCGGCATTCCGGTTCCAGACGGCGAGCTTCACGATGCGCCGTTCTATCGTCCCGCCGACGACAGCGCGGAAATCAAATACATGCAGGAGCGCCGGAAACAACTGGGCGGCTACATGCCGGTGCGGAAGGTGCGAGCCACGCCGCTGAAGCCGGTTGCTGATGAGATCTTTGAAGAGTTCTACAAAGGCACCGAGGGTCGCGAAGCTTCGACCACCATGGTCTTCGTGCGTATGCTTTCGAAGTTACTGCGCGACCCTGAAGTGGGCCGCTTCATCGTGCCCGTGGTTCCCGATGAAGCCCGCACGTTCGGCATGGAAGCACTCTTCCGGCAAGTCGGTATCTATTCCAGCGTCGGCCAGCTCTACGAGCCGGTCGATATGGCCACGCTCCTTTATTACAAGGAAGCGAAGAACGGGCAGATTCTGGAAGAGGGCATCACCGAAGCGGGATCGATGTGTTCTTTCATCGCCGCCGGTACCGCGTATGCCAATCACGGCATCAACACGATTCCCTTTTTTATTTATTACTCGATGTTCGGATTCCAGCGTATTGGCGACCTGATCTGGGCGGCGGCGGACATGCGTTGCCGCGGTTTCCTGATTGGAGGCACGGCAGGCAGGACGACGCTGGCGGGCGAAGGCTTGCAGCATCAGGATGGACACAGCCACGTGCTGGCTCTCTCGGTACCGAACCTGCATGCTTATGATCCGGCGTTTGCCTATGAGATCGCCATCATCATTCAGGACGGCATCAAGCGCATGTATGTCGATGGTGAATCCGTCTTCTATTACTTGACGGTCACTAATGAGCCGCTGCCGATGCCCGAGATGCCCAGCCAGCCGGGCGTCCGCGAAGGCATCCTCAAAGGCCTGTATCGCTATCGGGCGTCTGAGAAGAAAAATGCAAAGCTGCGCGCGCAGTTACTGGGCAGTGGCGCCATCATGTTTGAGGTGCTCAAGGCGCAGGCGATTCTGGAAAAGGATTATGGCGTAGCGGCGGACGTCTGGAGCGTGACCAGTTACAAGGAACTCTATCGCGAGGCGAACGACTGCGCGCGCTGGAACATGCTGCACCCCACCGAGAAAGCTAAGGTGCCGTATGTTACTCAGACACTGAAGGGCGCATCCGGCCCCGGCCCTTTTATTGCGGCATCGGATTACATGAAGGTTCTGCCGGAAAGCATTGCGCAGTGGGTTCCGGGCAAGCTGGTGGCGCTCGGCACGGACGGTTTCGGGCGCAGCGAGAATCGCGCATCCCTGCGAGACTTTTTCGAAGTGGACGCGAAGCACATTGTGCTTGCCACGCTGCATGCCTTGGCGAGCGAGAAGTCCGGAGAGAAGAAAGACGGCGCCGAGGCTGTCAGCGCGAAGCTCCTGGAGAAAGCGATCCGCGATCTTGGCATCGATCCGGAGAAACGCAACCCGGCTACCAGTTAGTGTGGTGCCCCGAATATGTGGGACATAAGTTTAAGTTGTCATCCTGAGCGAAGCGAAGGACCTATGAATTTGACTCCGCTGCAATGCAGGTCCTCATGAGTTCACGAATCAAGTGCAACACCGTACAAAGGTGTTGCGATGGAAAAAAGAAGGTATGAGCAGTTGGGCCTCAGAGAGCGGATTGAGATTTACCGTCTGCATGCAGACGGTAAATCTCTGCGCTGCATCGCTGGCGTTCTGGGGCGGAGCGCGGCGACGATCAGCCGTGAACTGAAGCGCAACGGCAAGGCGTCCAAGCAGTGGACCGGGGGTTACGATCCGGAGCGCGCGCAGCAGTTGATGCTGCGTCGTCATGCTCGCGGTCGAGCCCATAAGCTGGAACGTCAGCCGGAACTTCGTGAGAAAGTTTTGCAACATCTCGCCGCGGGATGGTCGCCGGAGCAGATTGCCGGGCGCATGGCCCAGGGACCGGGCAGCGACCGCATCAGCTACGAATCGATCTACCGTTACATTTATTGGCGCAGTGGGTCCTTCAACGAAACCCTGCATCGCTGGTTGCCTCGCCAAAAGTACCGTCGCGGAAAGCGTCTGCCCAATGGCCGATGGTCGACGGCGTCCATAGTGGACAGGGTTTCCATCCATGATCGTCCGGCGGTGGTGGAGGCCAGAACGCGCTTGGGCGATTGGGAAGCCGACCTCATGAGCTTCAGCAAACCGGGACAGTTCTTGCTGGTGGCGCAGGAACGCAGGTCGCGGCGCGCCCTGCTGGTGCGGCAGAAGGCGAGAACGGCGCAGTCGGTCGCCGACAATCTCAGCGCCATGGTGGAAGCGATGCCCGCGCGTGTGTGCCAATCCATGACCTTCGATAACGGAACGGAGTTCAGCAAACACTATCTCCTGAGCCGACGGTTTGGCATCCAGACCTGGTTCTGCGACACGCACTCGCCGTGGCAAAAGGGCGGCATCGAAAACGCGATTGGCCGTTTGCGCCGCCAGTTGCCCAGAGACACCGACCTCGATACCCTGCCCGCCCATCGCCTCGCCCTCTGTCTCGAACGCTATAACGACACACCCAGAAAATGCCTCGGCTTCAAAACTCCCAACGAGGTATTCTTGGAACACACTGTTGCACTTCAAACGTGAATTCATCCCTTCGCTTCGCTCAGGATGACAGTGTGGATTTGTGATGCGAATTTGCGGAATACCACGCTAGGGAAAAAGCGCGCGAGGAACAAAGAACGCATGCCAACGGAATTTAAGCTGCCCGAGCTGGGCGAGAATATCGAGAGTGGCGACTTAGTCCGCTTGATGATCAAGCCCGGCGCCAGCATCACCGAAGGCCAGCCCGTCATGGAACTGGAAACCGATAAAGCCGTGATCGAAGTTCCTTCTTCAATCAGCGGCGTAGTGCGCGAGATTAACGTCAAAGAGGGTCAGAAGGTCAAGGTTGGCGAAGTGATCTTTACGGTGGAGGGCGGTGTCGCCGCAGTGGAGCCTGCTCGCAAGCACGAGCCGGTGGAACATATCTCCGGACAGCAAGCGGCGCGGCTCGCGTTCCAGTTGGCCATGCGCGCCGAGGGCAAAACCGAAGAACAGGCGCTGCCACCGGATCAACCGCAAGCCGCGATACCGGCGTTCAGCATGCCCGTGCAACTGGGCAAGGTTGCCGGCGTGGATCGCGATCCCATTCCGGCGGCGCCGCACGTGCGTCGGCTGGCGCGCGAAATTGGAGTGAACATTCGCAGCGTGCCGGGCAGCGGCCCGGGCGGACGCATCAGTGAAGACGACGTGAAGCTGTGCGCCAAGAATGCTTTGATAGCGGCGGCCGCGGCGGCACAAACTCCACGCGGGAGTTTCGTCGAACGCGATCTCCCCGACTTTGCCAAGTGGGGCAAGACGGAGCGTGTTTCGATACGCGGGGTGCGGCGCAAAACCGCTGAACATCTGCGTCAGGCATGGAACACGATTCCACACGTCACCCAGCAGGATCGCGCCGACATCACCGAACTCGAACAACTACGCGCCAAGTTTGCGCCGCGCGCGGAAGAAGCCGGCGGCAAGATGACGGTGACGGCGATCGCGCTGAAAGTCTGCGCCTCGGCCCTGAAAGTGTTTCCCCAGTTCAATGCCTCGATTGACATGGGGAAGGAAGAAATCATCTATAAGCAGTACATCAACATCGGCGTTGCCGTGGACACCGATCGCGGACTGCTGGTGCCCGTGATTCGCGACGTGGACAAGAAGAACATCGTCGAGCTGGCGGCGGAGATGACGCAGCTGTCTAAGAAAGCTCGTGAGCGCAAGCTCACTTCCGAAGAGATGGAAGGCGGCACATTCACCATCACGAACCTAGGTGGAATCGGCGGCACGGGATTCTCTCCCATCGTGAATCATCCCGAAGTCGCGATTCTGGGCCTTTCGCGTTCGCGGATGGAGCCGGAGTGGGTGCAGGAGAAAGCCCAATTCGAGCCGCGCTTGATCTTGCCGCTCTCACTCTCGTACGATCACCGTTTGATCGATGGCGCCGACGCTGCGCGCTTCCTGCGCTGGATCGCGGAAGCGTTTGAGCAGCCGTTTTTGCTTTCGGTGCAGGGATAGAAAAACGTCAACCACCAAGGGCACGAAGGTCCACTAAGGAAATCGTGGATGGAAGCCTTCGTGATACTTCGTGCCCTTTGTGGTCGCGGGTTTTTTGACGGCGTAATTATGAACTAGAAGAATTAAGGACAGATAACGAAATGGCGAACCCTTCGAATCTTCGTGTGGCTGTGATCGGCGGCGGGCCGGGCGGTTATGCTGCCGCATTTCTGGCGGCCGACCTGGGCATGAAAGTTACGCTGATCGATCCGGAAGCGCTTCCCGGCGGCGTCTGCCTGTATCGCGGCTGCATTCCGTCCAAGGCGCTGCTGCATGTGGCCAAGCTGCTTGAAGAAGCCGAGCAGGCGAAGAACTGGGGCATCGAATTCGGCGAGCCAAAAGTCGATTTGAACAAGCTCCGGGGATGGAAGGAAAGTGTCGTCAAGAAGCTGACCGGTGGACTGGGACAGTTATCCAAACAGCACTCGGTTCAGTTTGTGCAGGGCAAAGCCGCGTTCGTGAATTCCACCACGCTTAAAGTAACGAAGGCTGCGGCTGGCGGCGAAGAGAACCTTACTTTCGACCGCATCATCATCGCCACCGGATCGCGTCCGACCGTTGTGCCGAGCCTCAAGCTCGACAGCCCGCGCCTCATGGATTCTACCGGCGCTCTCGATCTGCCCGACGTTCCGAAAACGCTGCTCGTCATCGGCGGCGGCTACATCGGATTGGAACTGGGATCGGTTTACGCCACGCTCGGCAGCAAAGTGACCTGCGTGGAAATGATGCCCGGCTTGCTGCCCGGCGCCGACCGCGACCTGGTGCTGCCTCTGCACAAGCGTCTGGAAAAACTTTTCTCCGCGATCCTGCTGAACACCACGGTCAAATCGCTCAAGGACGAAAAGACCGGCATCCGCGTAACCCTCGACGGTCCAAACGTGAAAGAAAAAGAGCAGGTATTCGACCGCGTGCTGATGTCGGTGGGGCGCCGGCCGAATTCCGAGATCCCCGGCCTCGACCAGACGAAAGTCAAAGTCAACCAGAAGGGATTCATCGAAATCAACGAGCAGCGGCAGACGGCCGATCCCACGATCTACGCTATTGGCGACGTTGCCGGGGAACCGATGCTGGCCCACAAGGCGATGCACGAAGGCCGCACCGCGGTGGAAGCCATCGCCGGCCACAAAGTTGCTTTCGAGCCGAACGCAATTCCCGCGGTCGTTTTCACCGATCCTGAGATCGCGTGGGCGGGACTGACGGAGACGCAGGCCAAAGAACAAGGACGCGAGATCGCCGTCGCCAAGTTCCCGTGGGCTGCTTCGGGGCGCGCCATCACACTTGATCGGCCCGAGGGTCTGACCAAGCTGCTGATCGATCCGAAGACGGAGCGCGTGCTTGGGGTCGGCATCGTGGGCGCGGGCGCGGGCGAACTGATCGCGGAAGGCGTGCTGGCCATCGAAATGTGCGCGCTGGCGGCCGATGTGGGCATGACGATTCATCCGCACCCAACGCTATCGGAGACGATGATGGAAGCGGCGGAAGTCTTCTACGGACAGGCCACGGATATTTATCGTCCGAAGAGGTAGCATTGTGATCACGTTGTAGCGCCGCCGTTCCGGCGGCTGTCCGGTGGACGTCCCTTCGGCTTCGCTCAGGGCAGGCTCTCGCCGCCGAGAGCGGGACGCTCTCGGGACAGCCGGCAAGATGCCGGCGCTACTCGGCGCGGCACTTGTTGGAACAATGATGAGAAAACTAGCTCTATTAGTTCTTGTCGTTTCCGTTTCTCTCTGCGGCCTGATGGCCCAGTCGTTGCTTGCCCAGTCGGTAACCAGTCTGCTGCCGGGTGGGGCACAGGCTCAGGCAGCAACTCCGGCACCCGCCGATGAACTGGGACGTGGGACGCCTTCGGGAGCCGTGCTTGGATTCCTGCAAACGGCGCAGGCCGGAAATTACCAGACCGCCGCCGATTATCTGCAAATGAGCACCGCGCGCCGGCAGTCGCAGGGAGCGGACCTGGCCGAAAAGCTGAAGGTGCTCATGGACCGCAGCTTTGTGGGCAACCTGCGGCGGCTCAGCACCAGTCCCGAAGGCAATCCGGATTACGGTGTCCTCGACCAGCAAACCATCGGAGTTTTCTCCAATGGCGATGCGGATGTTCCCGTTGTGCTGGTCCGGATCGGGGATCCGAATTCCGGAAAAATCTGGCTCTTCTCTTCCGAGACGCTCGGCAAAGTTCCTGAGCTGTATGAGAACCTTGAGGCTCACCAGGTCGAAAGCAAACTCCCGCAAAGCCTGGTCAGAAATGTGTTTCTCGGCATGCCGCTCTGGCAATGGCTGGCGCTTTTGGCCGCGATTCCAGTGGCGATCGCAATCGGTTGGGCAGGGGTTCTGGTGCTGGCGATTCCGCGCCGGCTCTGGCTCAAGCTCAGACATCGTCCCAACCTGGACTCCTACAGAGGCATGTCGAAGCCGCTGCTGCTTTCATTCAGCGCGCTGGCTCACCTCAAAATTGCCTCCTACTTCGGCCTGCCGTTGCTGGCACGTTTTTATTACTACCGGGCGGTCGGCGTTCTGGTCAGCATCGGCTTTTTCTGGTTTCTGCTGCGCGCCGCCACTCTCATGATGCAGCGACTGCGCATGCATGCCATCAGCGCGGGCCGCGCCGGCACCGGAACCCTGATGGTACTGGGCGAGCGGCTGGTCGCAGCGCTGGTGGTGATTGTCGCCATCCTGACCGCGTTCTACATACAGGGCTTCAACCTGACCACTTTGCTTGCCGGCCTCGGCATCGGCGGCATTGCCATCGCATTCGCGGCGCAGAAGACGCTCGAAAATCTTTTCGGCGGAATTTCCGTTCTGGGCGACGAGGTCATCCGCGTCGGCGACTACTGCCGCTTCGGCGATCGCATAGGAACCGTGGAAGACATCAGCCTGCGCTCGACCCGCATTCGCACCGACGCACGCACCGAGGTCTCAATTCCCAATGGCGCCCTTGCCACCATGAGCATCGAAAATTTCACCCGTCGCGACAAAATTCTGTTCAATCCCGCGCTCGCGATTAGGTGTGAGACTTCGGCGGACCAGTTGCGCTATCTGCTGGCCGAAGTGCGGCGCATGTTATACGAACACCCGAAAGTCGAAAACGACAGCGCAGCCATCCGCTTTGCGAATTTCGACAACAGCGCTTTGCGGCTTGAGATTTTAAGCTACGTGCTCACCTGCGATGCGGTGGAATTCACGGCCATCCGCGAAGACCTGTTGCTGCGCATCATGGAGATCGTGGAGAAATCGGGCAGCGGCTTCGCCTTGCCGTCGCAGACCTTATACCTCTCGCGCGATTCCGGCCTCGACAAGGAAAAAGCCAGCGCAGCAGAGCGGCAGGTTCAGCAATGGCGGGACCAGCACAAGCTGCCATTCCCCGATTTTGCGCCCACCGACAAGGCGGCCTTCCGCGGGTCGATTGTCTATCCTGAGCCGGAGTCGGCGATGGGGAAGAACCAGCAGTCTCCTTAGCACTATAGGGAGTACCCCACTTACCCCCGTAACTTGCGGCTTTCGACGGCGATTTCTAGCATGAGAGAACCATGTCTCAAGCTCTGTTGTTGTCGCCGGATGACCAGGCAGTCAGCGCAATTACTTGCGTTTTGGAAGAGATGTCAGTGAAGTGCGAGCGTCCGCTGGACGGAATATCGGCTGCCGAAAAACTCAATTCGCACAGCTTTGACCTGGTGTTGGTCGATTGTGAAAATTTGTCGGCAGCCAAGCTGATCTTTGACGTTTGCCGTCGCGGAAAAGACGGGAGCAACCCGGTCCGGATCGCCATTGTCGATGGCGGCGCCGGTCTGCCCACTGCGTTTCGCCTGGGCGCGGAACTGATTCTGACCAAGCCGGTCGCGAAAGACCAAGCCCGGAACACAATCCGAACGGCAGTCACCCGCGTGCGAAAAGAGGTTCCGGCAAACGAGAGTGTTTCCGCGCAGCCTGCGAGCGCGGCCGTGACCAGCGCGGCCGTGCCCGAAGAACGCGCGCTGGCAGCGGCAGCCGCTTCTTCGCAACTGACAAGCTTTGCGGACCCCGCTCCAAGCTTCGTTTCAGCCTCCGTTCCAACCGCTGCTTTACCGGCGACGATCTCCGCGCCAGTCCCCACGGCGAAGATGCATTCCGCCGCAGACGAAATTGACGCCACACCAGCTACTCCAAAGTTGAATCCGCCGTCCGCATCTTTTTCGGCATCGCCTTTGTCAGAGACATCTTCGGATCGAGCCGCTTCGGTAAGTTCGAGACCGGCGCGGCCGGTAAAACTTTCCGGCGATCCTGTGCATGCGGAACTGGAAGAATCGGAAGTGGAGAGTTCGAAACTGGAAAACTCGGGATTGGGCAAAGCGGCAGCGGATCAGCCGGCAGCCGAATCTGACGCCCCGGTCTTCTCATCCTACCCGCAGAGCCAGCCGCGCCGGAAGCGCACGCGCGGGTCGTTGGTCGCGTTGTTAATGTTCGTGCTCGCTGGCGGCGGCTTCTATGCCGCGTGGACGTATCAGCCTGGATTCCGAGAGATCGCCCAGCCGCAGATCGATCGCGTGCTGGCCCTTGCCGGGAAGGTACTGCCGCCAACTTCGGCGCAAAATCCGGCGAAGCCTTCAGCGCAACTGGCTTCGGCCGCAGCCTCGGCGCCTGCAGCGCAATCGCCAACGGCTCTGAATCGGACGCAATCGACAGCCCCAGATTACGCAATCGGCTCAGCTACAACGTCGGCCACGGCTACTGCCCGTGTCCAGCCGACGGCGACTCCGGGCCCGGCAGTTGCGCCGCCAACTTCCGGCGCCACGGCTGCACCGGCCGCGACCAAGCCTGAGGCCAGCAAGCCCAGCGATAGCAGGAAACCCGCCGCTGCTGCGGCTTCATCCGACGCCCAACTGCCCGGGGAAGACAGCGCGATCATTCTTTCTTCCAAGGGCGCGGAAAAACGGCTGGAGCGCAGCGTTCCGCCGAAATATCCCGTCGAAGCGCGCTCGGGGGGAACGGAAGGGACGGTCGTCCTCAAGGAGGTCGTTGATGAGAACGGCAAAGTTGAGGGCCTGCGGCTGGTCGAGGGAGACGCTGTGCTGGCAACCGCGGCCATGCAAGCGGTGAAGCAGTGGCGCTACCGGCCCTACGTCCGCGACGGGAAGGCGCAGCCTTTCCAGACGGTCGTGATCGTCGACTTTCAGCGGCCTTGACCGCAGACGGCAACTGCCCTCGCAACCGCCATCACCATCGCCTCCGAAACCGGCAACAGACTGCGAAATCTGCCGCCTAATCGTCCGCCATTCAATTACCCCCGTAACTTGCTGGTACCCACTCCATTGCCTAGGATGACTTCATTATGGGTTACCAAGCTTTGCTTTTCTGTCCCGATGAAAAACTGGCTCGCGTCGTAGGGCAGGTGTTCGGCGAATTGGACTTCACCGTAGAGCCGGTTCAGGAACCGTTTGCTGCGGTCAAGAAGTTGATGGCGCAGCGTTACGACGCCATCGTGGTGGATTGCGAAAACGAACAGAACGCTTCGCTGCTCTTCAAGAGCGCAAGAAATTCGAGTTCGAATCAGAGTTCGCTGGCCATTGCACTGGTCGAGGGACAAGCAGGCGTGGCCAAGGCCTATCGCATCGGCGCCAACCTGGTGCTCACCAAGCCGATCAACGTGGAGCAGGCAAAGGGAACGCTTCGGGTGGCGCGAGGACTCTTGCGGAAGAACTCCGATGCTGCGAGCGCCAGTGCTGCCAGCGCGGCAGCCTCTGCAATGCCCGCGAGAACGGCTCCCGTATCGACCGGCAGTTCACTCCAGCCGGCGAGTCGAAGCGCTGCACCGACAGCTCCAACGCCAACCCATACCGAGCTTCCTGAATTTGAGGTACCGCTGCCGGCGACGATTCCGGCGGCAATTCCGGCCATGGCAGCGCCGGCAAGAGTTGAGGACAAACCGGCGGTTGTTCCAGCGCCCGCAGCCAAAACCCAGATTACGATCGCAGCCGAGCCGGCAGTGGAAGCGCGACAGCCCGCTTCCGCGGGTGTCATCAAGAACGACGTAGTCAAGAAGGACGTAGCCAAAATCGCCGCCGTAGCCGTACCCGCGCAAAATACCAGTTCCGCTTTCAAGTCTGCCCTGGGATCGGCGGCAGCACCGGCTCCCGCAAAAGAGGTAACGGCTGCGCCAGCGAAAGAGAACAAGACGGTTGAATCGGAGCCCGCCCATTCGTCGCACGGCGCCGCTCCCGCTCCCACGTTCAGCTCGGTGAGCACTACCGGTGCCCCGTCTTTTGCCGCATTGGGCGAAGAAGGTTCCGGCGGATCGGGCGCCAGCAAAAAAATCCTGATCGCAGCGGTAGTTATCCTGGCTCTGGCCGCGCTCGGCTACGTTGGTTATGGGAAGCTGGGCAAGTTCGGCACAACTCCAACTCCGCAGGCCGTAAGCACGCCACAGAACTTAGGGCAGCCCGCGCCTGCTCTGGCGCCGACGATCTCTCCAGTGGTGGCGCCTTCGACCGGCACATCCGGCCACGCCAGTTCCGCAACCCAAACCGTTGCTCCCAAAACGGCGGCAGCGACAGCGCCCGGTAAGCCGTCGGCCGACGCCGGCAATTCTCCGGTGATTCGGATCGCCGCGAACCCCGAGCCGGGAACGGCGAAACCCGGTGCAGCACCCATACACGTGAAGTCGAACCCCGCGGGAGCCAAAACCCAGGCCCAGGCCGAGGAGTCCGCTCCTCCGCTTCCCAGCACGCTGGCCGTTGCACCCGAAAGCGATAGCAACTTGAGGGGCCTGATGTCTTCGGCATCGTCAAGTGTTTCCAAGCCTTCGCTGGCGACGGTAAGAATTTCCCAAGGTGTGTCCCAGGGACTTCTGATCAAGCGGGTACAACCAAAATATCCAACAGCCGCGATCGCGGCTCATGCCGAGGGTGCGGTGCAGATCGAAGCCACCATCGACAAAGAGGGCAACGTCACCAATCTGAAAGTGCTCAGTGGATCGGCCGTTCTTGCCCGCGCTGCGGTGGAAGCTGTCCGCCAATGGAGATATAAGCCGTACTACCTCAATGGCGAACCCGTCGAAATCCAGACGCAGATCACGGTCAACTTCAAGGCAAACTAGAGAAGGCAGGTGTCAGGTCCCAGGTCCCAGGTCCCAGGTCCCAGGTCTCAGGTCGCAGATCTCAGGTCGCAGGTCGCAGGTCGCAGATCGCAGGTCTCAGGGACATCTACGCGCACGCCATCAACAAGGACAAAGTTAGTCGCTCAGAATCAGGGGATGGAGACCATGATGAACCCGAGTTTGGTGAACTGAGCATGCGGAATCACGGGCTGCTCACGGGCTGCTCACGGGCTGGAGAAATTTCGGGGATTCTCTCTATCCCCACGAAAGATATGGTAGGCACGAGGAGACTCGAACTCCTGACCTCTACCGTGTCAAGGTAGCGCTCTAGTAGCCGGCCATTGATCCATAAGGGGTTAATAACCGGAGGAACCGGCAGAACCGTAATACTCGGCGCAATTTGCTACCAAATTGCTACCAAAACATGCAAGTGGGTTCGGGGCTGAATCGTGGGGGATCGGCCCCATCACTGTTCTGATAAAAATTCCTATCCCACAAAAGCAGATCGTCGACGCTGCTCATCAGCCCACCAGGGTGGAACGATTACAACCGGATTCGAATGGCGTTGCGACTGAGGGAAGTGGTCCAAAGACGGGCACGAGCCAATCAGCGAGCCGGCGGTCACTTCAAAGGTGGCCGGAGTGTCCGAAGGCAACGTCACCAAAGTCGACCAGCTACGACATTCTGATCCAGAAGTACTGAAAGCATTACAAACCGGCGAAATTCGGATTCACAGGGCATGGTTTTGGCGCGCACTAAGCTCGCAGCAGCAGCGAGAGCGGCTCAGGCTTCATCGGCTAGAGCGCGGTTTAAAGCACGCTGCCAGAGCGCAAGCTGTCAAGCACCGAGTGAACGGGGTTTCGAAGGCAACTCCGAGTTCACCGAGTATGGCAAGTCTTAAGCAGCTTTTGCAGCAGCTATCGTCTCTGCTGTTCAGTGATTCCGAAGCATCGGACAGCATCGCCATAGGCTTAATCAGTTCTCCAGGCAAAGCTGTTCTTCTAACAACTGAGCTTTGCGAAGATTTGTTGGCGAGATCGAATGCAAACTGACATGCACAATCCACTTAAGCAGTTCTTGAAGGACACGATTCCTGATTGGGACCATGACGGAACGCCTCAGAACGTCCGTGACAATTTGTTGAAACTCATTCACTGCGGAACTGCGGCATTGGGGGCTGAGGTTTTCGCCTCCCCCACGGAGGTCAAAGTCATTTGTCACACCTGTAAATCGCGATTCTGCCCAACCTGTGGAGCTCGCGCTGCGGTCCTATGGCAAGGGGCATTAGAAACCTCCATTCCGAACATTCCATACCAGGAGATCAACTTCACAATGCCAGAAGTCTTTTGGCCTGTTTTCCAGAAGAATCGACACCTCTTGAATGACTTACCGGCAGTTGGTGCAAGCGCAATTGAATATTGGGCAAAAGCCAGGTACGGTGCTCGCATCATTCTGATGGTCGTTCAGCAGACGTATGGCGGTTTTCTAAACTTTTATCCGCATCTGCACACTTTGGCCTCAGCAGGCGGATTGAACAACTCCCGCGTTCAATGGATTCACAATTTGCGTTTCGAAAGCAAAGAAAACCGGCACGAGTTGATGCTCGCCTGGCGGTTCGCATTAGTTGCATATCTTGACGCAGCGATCAAGGCTAGGGCATTGACATCGGACTTGAGCTCGGATGAATTCGCGCAGATCCTGGAAACTGAACGAAAACGGAATTGGAACATTTTTGTCGGTCGCAAAGTGTCCAAGCGAACCGTGATCGATCACATCGGTCGCTACATACGAAAACCACCCATTGCCCAGTACCGCCTCTCCAGGCTCAACGATGCAGAAGTGCAATACCTCGCCAAGGACACGAGAAACAAGTGTCTGATACCAGTGACGTATACGAATCAGGAGTTCCTCGCACTCTTGATGCCTCATGTCCCCGATCGCTATTGCAACTCAATGCGTTATTTCGGACTGCTGGCACCGCGGGCGAGGAACCTCCTCTCAACGGTGTTTGATCTGCTAAGGCAGAAGCAGAGACCCAAGCCGACTCGTTGGAATTGGGCGACGTCCTTGTATCGGACTTTTGGAAAGAACCCCCTCATCGGACGGGACGGTTTCGTGCTCCGAAGAGTCGGGCGTATTGAGTCCGTTCCTGCTTGACAACGCTAATTCGCAAGATGTCGCTCTGAAAGTGGCGCCATTGGGCTTCCCAGAATTTGACGAAAGCAAGACGCCTGGCTGCCCAAGCCCGGCGAGCATGACATTTTGATTTTTATTTTTCCTATATATCAAGCAAGGCGTCAATCGCTTTCGCCTCGTCCGGGTGATTCTGCTTTGCTAGAAATCTGGAAATGAGAACCAACACGCACGTAGTCGTTGCGGTTGTCATCTCGTAAATCTGTCCTTCGGTATGAGAGTTGACGACCTCATGCTTTGTGAAACAATGGCTTTTAGCGCGCTGACACTAGTTGTGCTTTCCGCGCTGCTGCTGATTGCCGCTCGCCCAGCGGGCTATTTAATTGCATGACACGGAAAAGCAGTTCTCAAAGCGTCCACGATGAGAACGCGAGTCTCTAGATCCGTCCTTTCGGGATGGTCTTTGATGTATTTCACGACGACGCGATATTTCTGCCTGTTCTCCACGTCGGGGCCAGGGCAGTAGGGCGGTTCGTGGAATCGCTCGCCCATCATGTCCGCGCCATCGCCGACCCCCGTGACATAAGCCATGCAGGTTATATGAACTAGGTGGCTCTCTTGGCGTGCGGGTTCGCACACACGAAGAAAAGCATTGCCGCTAATGGCGAAATCTACATCCGGCGATGCCGCTGATACCCGGTGCCCGGCGGCAGAAGCCGCGACTAGCAATAGGCAACAAAGCGAAAGTGTAATCTTGTTCGTAAGTGCTGTGAACTGTCCATCAATAGTCCCATTCAGCGTACAGACGTACCTGCTCCCGGAGTGTCTGTACCTCTTTCCGCAGTCCAGCGACGCAGTCCAACAGAATTCGCTTATCCTCGTCTTCCACCTTCGAGGCAACAGTCTCGAATCGCACCGCCTGTTTCTCTAGTGTTGCGAAGTATGCTTCGTACATCTTGGCGAGCGGTGATAATCGGCGGATCGCCAGCGGTCAAGGGTCGGACTGTGGGCGCGGTGGACAGAGTAGACATAGATTGTTTGTGAGTCTACCAACTTGTCGGCAGCCTGGATGTGCGAACGATCACGCGGAAATTGTGACGAATCCCGTTGTGCCCGCTGCAACAGTCGCAAACCGTTTGGCCAGCTTAAAGGCGGGTTGGGGTGCCCGAATCTCAGCGATGTTGCCTACAGTTGGGCAACGCCCATGAAATCGCCCTCTGGCTCAATTTGCCGAAAGATCATAGATCCCATAGAGATGAAGGCAAGTTGTTACAATAGTATGAATCGTGCTGTCAACCAGTTAATTGTACGGAGATGCAGGGGTAGCAGTCCCGTGCAGGAAACTGATCGGCACTCCAGCATTAGCTGACAACCCATGGAGTGCCGATCAGTTGCTTTGCCGCGTTCTTGGGGGTACGTTGTCAGGAACGTCTGTGCTCGGCGTTCGCGTGAAAGCGAGCGTGTACGGCTTCCTGCTTAGTCGGTTACTTCCCTCTGCGGTTTCCAAGTCAGCGAGCTTGCCGCGAAGCTCTTCTAGTCGGTCTTGCCTGCGATAGTATCCGGCCTTGCTTGCATGACCATGAACCGTCTGTCGCCAATACGTCATGTTGGCGAAATGAATTAGATCAATCTCTTCGAGCAGTAGATCAAGGCGCGAAACGGCGAGCAACACTGCATGAACTCCTTGATTGTCGCCTCACTGGCATCTGTGTCGGCGACACGGTCATAGAGCAATTTACCCATATCCCAGATGAGAGTACCCTCGCCATTTTCTAGCCGAGCGATCATTCTGGAGAAAAGTGAGCACGGGCCGGATTGACCGGCCCGTACCTGTTTACTCCACTCCCGAGAGCGCCTGGTTTAAGCCGACGATGTCGGCTCCAGGATCAAGCCCATCGCCGCCTTTGCCTTTATAGGGGCTGCTGGGGAGAAGCTCGTAGTCGCCACTATTGTAATTCTCAAAGCCAACGTCGCCGATCGTAGCTGGGAACATATTCCCCCCGCTGGGCCATTCCTTCGGAGGGTACGCTTTGGGGGTGCTGATCAGAACGTTGGTGTCGAAGCCGTACTCCGTGAAGCACTTGTTCAGCTCCGTCACGGGCACATTCGAATGTGCGCAGTCGTTCGCCATCCCATATGGCCACACCGGGTACTGCGGCACGAGCACCAGGTTGTTCGAGAAAGTAAAGGCGGACATCGCGGGGTTATCGACGCTGTTGCCGACGGTCAGGAGGATGTGGTTCGGGTCCGGGAAGCCGGTTACGTGCTGGATCATCACGTTGTTCAGTACACGGGTCGGCCATCCGTTCATCACCATGAACAGGTTGCCGGATCCGCTGTAACGCGCAGCATCAATGTCGTCTACTACCGTGTCATGAATACTGACGCGACCTGCGGCTTGCGCTCCGAGGTTGTCCACCGGTATGGCAGCGACAACCAGTCCTGCGCCCACGTGGCTGATTTTGTTGTAGCGAAAGGTTATATCCGTGCCGGCGCATGCCGCGCACTGATTGCCTACTTTGGTCACCTTGTTATAGTGATTTCTCGGTCCCACAACGATCGAGTGTCCGTGCTGCGTGAAACCACCCCAGTTGTACTCGAAGAGGTTCGCTTCCAGCAGCACCCGGGATGCGTTCTTGATCTCAAAGTGGTTCTTTACGACAAATGGATCGCCGCTGTACCCACCGACAAAACCGGGCGTGCCTTTTTGCCACTGTGGCACCTTGTAGAAATGGTTGTACTGGATCGTGATGTCTGACGGGACGATCGTGGCCGGCGCTCCTCCGAGCAGAATGTTCTCTGCGGCAGCCTCCAGAAAGTTGTCTTCGATTTTCCAGGGGCCGTTCGGGTTATTGCCGCTTCCCCCGGAGATCGCTTGAGAATCAGTGCAGCTTCCGACCCGTGCCGTGCAGTGGAAGTCATTCAGGTAGGAGTCGACGATCGCGACGTTGGTGGTGCCGGTCAGATAGAATCCGCGGCGGGTTTCATCCTGAGCCGTCCCGTGGACCCACAGGCGATCGAAGACCAGGTGATCGGCCGCTGCCGCCGCCGCCGCGCCCTCGACCGAAACCAGCGCGACGACCTGCTTCTTGTCACTCGGCCGCGTTATCTCAAGTCCGATCAGGCGGTAGTGATTGGCGCCATTCAGAAAGACAATTGGGGACGCTCCGTTGGCCTTAGAATGCGACAGCCGCGCCAGCACGTTTTGCGGGTGCGCACAACTGTAGGCGGGACGATTCGGCAGCGAGGCCACGCCGGCATAGCAGGGCGTGAGCCGCTGGCCTTCCGGGGGTAGAGCGCTGTCGGGAGCGCTGGTGCGAACGATAATCCAGTGCTGGTCGTCGCAACTCTTGGCCGGGAATGTGAATACGCCGGCGTAAGTTGCTCCTTCCTGCAGGGCAATCGTTTCCCCACACTTTGCTCTCTTTAGAGCGGCTTGCAGATTTCCGCCCGCCGGGACCGAAATCGTGCTACCCGGAGCCGGCGTGTCCGACAGGGAACTGGCCACGGTGTACAGCGGCAATTCTGCCGGACCGTCGAACTGCTGGGCTAGCCCGTAGGAGGCGGTGAAGAGCGCGGCAATAAGGACTAACGCGCAAGCACCTACGCGCGAAGCTGAACCGTGAACTAGCGAGTGGCCGGAAGATCTGTTACCGGAAGTGGCGATATGAAAGGGGGACATCATTAACCCTCGAATTGAAATTGGAGGACAAGTCGATTGTCCTCACGCTGAATCTATCGAGATGGGGCAAGATTTCCCAGATAACAGTGGTACGTATCTGGGACTCGTTAGTACGTACATGCGGGTGCGGTATGTACGGATTCGCGCGCGCCAGTGCCCGCTGGTGTTTTTGTGCGAGTAAGCGAAAACTGGCGCGGGACAGGCGGTGTGGGCCATGCCGCGATTGCAGAGTGGCTTGGAAAATTAGGCTAAGAGCAGGGAAACTAGAGCGGTTCCATAGTGGATGTATCCGTTATCCGCAGTGGCGGAACCAGCCGACAGCGTTGTCCGGGGTGATAGCGGCGAGGGCAGCGGTGAGCGCATCGTCTGTATCCGGGATACAGGTCGTTCCGAAACGACTCCACGACATGATCGGTTGCAACCCCGATGTGGGTTGTTCCGCTTTTCGATCATGGACAGAACGGAAGCCAAGGCTTAGCTGGTTGTCTCGGCCGAGGGGTCCAGTCCAATATGGTCACGATGCACGCTTTTGCTTCGTTTCCGTGTACGATGCTGATTTCGGTGCGCGCAAGATCTCTCGAAGTTTCGTCGCCAGTTCCTGGATATGAAACGGCTTCTGCATGAAGGCATCGTTCGCATCTGCAACGTCTTCCTCAAGAATCTGGTCATCAAAGCCGGAGACGTACAGTATGCGCATGTCGGCGTACAACGGTCGCAGCCGCTTTGCTAACTCTCGACCGTTCATACCTGGCATCAACACGTCCGTTAACAGCAAGTCAATTGTTCCCGTGAACCGCTGCGCAATCTCAATGGCCTCTTTCGGAAAACCTGTATCCAGCACGTTATATCCCAGCCTCTGCAAAAACTTACGAGTGAGATTGCGCAATTCGCTCTGGTCTTCGACTAGAAGGATGGTTTCCGAGCCCTGCAGAGATTCGTCGGGGACTCTCGACGTGGCGACCGACTCTATGATTTCCTTCTTCGCCCTCGGCAGATAAATCCTGAACGTCGTACCCTCGCCCGCCTTGCTATTTGCCAAAATGCTCCCACCGCTCTCCTTCACGATCCCGTAAACTGTAGACAAACCCAGTCCTGTGCCTTTTCCTAAGTCTTTGGTGGTGAAGAACGGATCGAAAACGTGCCTCTGGATCTGTGATGACATCCCTACCCCCGTATCGCTCACAGTTAGCGTGACGTAATGTCCATGAGCAACGTCAACTGCTTCGCGGCCACCCTCTTTCACTTCATAATTGGCGACCTCGATGGTCAGCTTGCCTCCTTCCGGCATGGCGTCACGAGCGTTCGCCGCCAGGTTCATCAGGACTTGCTGAACCTGCGTAGGATCGGCCAGTACCGGGGCTCGCTCCACCGAGAGAACAATATCAATCTCGATGTGTTCTCCAATTAACCGAGGGAGCATGTGGCCGGTTTCCTTCACTATCGAATTGAGATCACACACTCGTGGCGACAATACCTGCTTGCGACTGAAGGCGAGGAGCCGTTTTGTTAGACTTGCGCCCCGCTTGGACGCGGCGGTAATGTCCTCAACGTATTGTCTTCGTGGATCGTTGGCACTAAGATCAGCTAGCAAGAGTTCCGAACTTCCCAAAATTACACCCAAAAGGTTGTTGAAGTCGTGGGCCACCCCTCCGGCGAGCTGTCCAACGGCCTCAAGTTTCTGAGCCTGGAGCAACTGCTCTTCGAGAATCTTTCTTTCGCTGATGTCGCGAGCGACCGCGAAGACTCCTTCCACGTGCCCGGCCTCGTTCTTGAACAGAGTAGCGTTGTACAGTACGTGCGTGATGTGGCCCGAGACACGGCGAATGGCCAAGGGATAGTCGTGCACGGAGCCCCTTTCGAAAACCTGCTGATAGCTCTTGCGGGCCTGCGCTGGCTCGGAGAAGTAGTCGCAAAAATCGCTGCCGTTGAGGTGTTCACGGGACACGCCCGTGACGATCTCGGCAGCAACATTCACATCCGTGATCTTACCTTCCGGACTGATGACGAGCATTGGATCCGGGGAGGCCTCGATTAAGCTGCGTGTGTAAAGGGACGCCTTGCGCACCTGTTCCTCGGCTTCTCGGCGTTTCGTGTCGTCGGTGAAGGTGGTAACCACGGCATAAGGAATTTTGCCCGCGTTGTGGTACATGGGCTCGGCATTGATGAGTATCCAACTCAAACCGCCGTCCGGCCTTCGGATGCCCATGCAGACATTCGAGGCAGGGTTGCCCGTGCGAAGTGCGACCATGGGAGGATGGGTTTCGCCCAGGAAAGGCGAGCCGTCCTCGTGGATGGCGGAATGTAGCCGGTCGACCGAAGTCTGTCCAAGGAGTTCGCCGGCCGGGACACCCAGGATACGTTCAGCGCTCCTGTTACAAGCGATGATCTTGCCGTCGGCCTGTTGAACCACCACGCCCTCGGCTATAGCGGCCACTATCGACCGGTATCGCTCCTCGCTTCTGCGGAGTTCTTCCTCCGCCCGCTTGCGTTCCGTGATGTCACGGTTAATCTCCAGGATCGCCGTTGGATTGCCCTTTTCGTCGCGTAATAACGACCAGCGGCTGGCAACCAGGATCACTTTCCCGTCCCGGGAGATATGCTTGAGCTCTCCCTCCCATTCCCGGGTTTCCTGGATGCGAGTCTGAATCGCTTCCAGCGAGTCATGAAACTCGGTTTGCAACAGCTCTTGGCTGGCCTTGCCCAAGACCTCCTCAGCCGACCACCCATAGAGATCCTTTGCCCCGCGACTCCAGAACAGTATCCGGCTGTCCAAGCCGCGGAAAATGATTGCATCATGCGCTAAGTCAAGCAGGGCAGCCTGTTCCCGCGCTTTTTGCTCCGCTTGCCTGCGGGCGGTGGTGTCCCAGAAAATGCCCAGCACGCCGATCACGTTGCCGTCCGCGTCGCAGAAGGGCGCCTTCACCGTTTGTACGATCATCGCGTCCCCGTTGCGTTTGTACTCTTCTACAATCTCTTCGGTGCCCCCTGAGTGCATCACTCGCTGGTCGTCGGCGCGGTATTTCTCCGCCAGCGCGGGACTGAAAAAATCGTAGTCGGTCTTGCCGATAACCTCTTCGGGACGGATGCCCAGCAGCTTGGCAAAATTTTGATTGCAGGAGATATAGCGAGAACTGCTATCCTTGGCGAACATCATCTGGGGAAGGCTCTCGAGCAGTGTGCGATATCTGTTTTCGCTCTGTCGCGCCGCAGCCTCGGCCCGCTTCTGGTCGCTCAGGTCGGTGGCTACCAGGCAGACGCCTTGCCCAGATTCTTCGAGAGGGATCCAGCTGAGGGATAACTGGACCGGGAATACGGTCTTGTCACTCCGCAGCAGATGGCCCTCTGCCCGCACGTCGTTCTTTAACGCCCGCCGCACCAACTCTGGGAAGCCCTGCCGTTCGTTCTCGCGCAGCACGGAGCTGAGGCGGGCCCCCAGCAACCGTTCGGCTGGAAGTCCCACCATCTCGGCCAACCGCCGATTACAGAAAAGGATGGTTCCTTCGACGGTCAGCGTGGCTGCGCCCTCGTTCATCCTTTCGGCCAGAAGTCGGTAGGGCTCTTCGGGGCTCTGCAAAGTGAAGATCCGGCTCCCCTGCCGCCCGTCGAGCACGATCGCATCCACCTCTCCCCTGTGAATAGCCTTCATGGTCGCTTCCGTCTCAGCTAGGCGAGCTTGCACTCGCTCCAGTTCAGCCCGCAAGTCCCGCTCGGTTTTGTTTTTCATGAATCGCATGCCACACCACTACGTCGTGCGGTTCAGATCCAGTGCGAAAAGCACATTCTCGCGGTCCGACAAGTCACCGATGATCCGCCGCGAAGGGAGGGGTAGACGTTTTATCAGAGTGGGCGCGGCTACGATTTGATCGTCCTTCGCAAAGGCTGGCTTCTGGTGAATGTCGATGACTTCCAGATCGTATCTTCCTTGCAAGTGCTCCATGCAAATGGCGTTAATGTTCAGGATGGCACGGCGTGACCGGGAGGTAGCGCCAGCGACGTAGAGACGAAGAACAAACTTTCCATCAGTGGCCGCTTGGGCAGCGGCGGTGGTTTTACTCTTGAAGGTCTGTGCCGTCATAAGGAACCTCTCCGGGCTGCCGCGTCGTGTCGGACAGGCTCCCAATGACTGTTCTCGCAACTCGGCGCTTCTGCGTTCTCATCCCAGTCTTTCTTTCGTGCTCGGCCGTTGCCTTATGCGGCGATCACGTCCGCCTTGCGGGCGCGGCCCATCACTACGCGATTTCGGAAGATCAGCTTTTCCTGCAATTCCATCTCGTGTTTGGCGCGCGTCAAGTCACGTTCCTCGATTTCGAATTCGGAGCGCATTCTGGCGATCTGCGCCTCCAGGTGCTGGCGTTTTTGTTTCAATTCGAAACTCTTACGCTCCAGCTGGCGTTTGCGTTCCGACGCGTCCGCTCGCTCTCTGGCTTCTTGCGCGACTCGCGCGGAACCGGTGAGCAGTCCGGATGGCCCCACATAGACGTCGAGCAACTGCACTCCATGGTCGGTCAAGAGGAATTCACGAATCTGGTTGGAGTGCTCCATGCCGCGCGACTTCAGCACACATAGCCCACGGTCGCGCTCGCCGTTGCACTCCAGGTTGCGCAACACGAGCCAGGCGTCCATTTGCGACGAAACGCCTATTTCGCTCAGTTCGGGCAAACCCTCTCCCGTAGTAAGGCTCGTGAACATGGCGGTAATCTGGCGAGACTTGAACATATCAATCAGACGAATCACCATCGACTTCACTTCCGAATGGGTACCCGTCGAAGCGAAATTCGTGATCGGGTCGACTATCACCACTTTTGGGTCAAAAGCCGTAGCCACGTCGTGAATCGTCATCAGGTGTTTTTCCAGGCCGAAGGTTCCCGTCCGGACCGGGTAGAAGCGCAACAGACCGCGTTTCAACCAGGGCTCAAGGTCGATCCCGATGGAGCGCATGTTGCGAATGACCTCGTCGGTGGATTGTTCGGAAGCCATGTAGAGCGCGCGTTCTCCCCGTTGACAGGCCGCCTGGGCAAAGTGGGCCGCCAGACTGCTTTTGCCCGTACCCGGACCGCCCGAGATCAAGACGCTGGTCCCACGGAAAAAACCTCTTCCGCCCAGCATCTTGTCCAAGCGTGGAATGCCTGTGGAAATTCTTTGGATCGGCGCCTTACGCTCCAACTGCAGAGAACTGAGGGGGAGCACAGACAAGCCAGTCTTCCCGATCAAAAAAGGATACTCGTTCGTTCCGTGCATGGTACCCCGGTACTTAAGCACGCGTAACCGGCGGATCGAAGTCTGGTCTTCGACCCGATGGTCGAGCAGAATCACACAGTCGGCAACATACTCCTCAATCCCGTAACGAGTCAGTTTGCCGTCGCCAGTCTCGGCGGTGATCACGGCGCTTACTCCTTTGGACTTCAACCAGCGAAACAGGCGGCGGAGTTCCGCGCGCACAATGTTGGTGTTCGCAAACCCAGAGAACAAGGACTCGATGGTATCCAGGGCCACACGCTTGGCGCCTACTGCGTTGATCGCATTTCCCAGGCGGGTGAAGAGCCCCTCCAAATCGTACTCGCCGGTTTCCTCGATCTCGCTCCGCTCGACGCGAACATAATCCACAGACAGGTTCTTGCGGGCGCATAGAGCGGGAAGATTAAAGCCCATGGACGCGACATTTTGGCTCAATTCCTCGCCTGTCTCTTCGAAAGACATGAACACGCCCGGTTCGTTGAACTCGGTGGCCCCTCGAACCAGAAACTCCATTGCCAGGATGGTCTTGCCGGAGCCCGCGGGGCCACACAGAAGTGTAGGTCTGCCCTTAGGCAGACCGCCTTCGGTGATCTGGTCCAGGCCGGTGATGCCCGTAAGGCATTTTGGAATTCCATTCTTAGGCGTGAGCATCAGTTGATGAGTCGACATTGCGAACCTCCATTATCTGGACCGTATGCTGGAGTGAACAGGGATGAAACGGACAAGAAAGAGCCGAAGAAGCACGCCGCCGCATAGCAACCTTTCGAACCGGCAGTCAGAGTAGCAAACTTGCCGCGAGGATTCTGTGACCCTCGACACATCAATATTGTGACGAAAACGGACTGTCGAGACTCGTCGCGTAAAATCGGTGCCGACGGCGCACAGCATTAGAGACGCCCGTCATGGTTCCTGCAGAGTGACGGTCCACACCAGAAACTTAACGACCAAGCTCTGGAAGTGGAACGAGTGGCATGTTAGGAGCCACGGCCTGTTTAGAGTTGTCCAACAGTTGCTGCTGCCGGTATTGGGCTTCGTCATAGTTGATTACCTCATCCACACAGTACAACGGGTCTTATGAATACAGGCTTGATCATGGTTTCGGGAGGTTGGTCGTTCGGGACCTAGGTTGGGGTGCCAATTTGGCGTGCTGTTGGGCAGCAGTTCGTGTCGCCCGAACGGCCTCCACCAAGCTGTCCGGACCATCCAGGCGTATCGGCATTCGTTTTCTCTCCTTTACTTGGAATTGCCCCGCAAGGTCTGGCGTGCACACGTTTCTCCAAAATGTGACGAGCGTATCTATGCGAAAATCGTAGCGAGCATTTTCCGGGAGTTCGTCACCCTTGCTGACTCCGATTCGGACCTTATCTTTCTGCCCGAAAGTCACGCGGCCGCGGCAGCGTCGCTCGCCATTCCTGGTCTGCCATTTTCGTCGCAAACAGGCAAGAAGATTTCAACCTTAGTTCCCTTTCCGATGCCCGACTCCAAACGAATGAACCCCGCACTCTGCGTCACGATGCCATAGACAACGGACAGACCTAAACCGGTACTGCAAGTTCGCTGCTTCGTTGTGAAAAAAGGTTCAAATGCACGTGAAGCAGTCTCTTCATTCATGCCGACGCCAGTGTCAATAACGGAAAGGAGAAGGTAGCGCCCGGGCGGAAGGTGCACGTGACAATCAGCAGAACTCAATGTCACGGTTTGGGTCTCAAAACTCAAAGTGCCGCCGTCCGGCATAGCGTCGCGGGCGTTGAGGGCCAAGTTGATGAGTATTTCCTCCATCTGCACCGGGTCAACGCGGACTTCTCCAAGTTGTTCACAGAGTTTGGTTTGCACGGAAACTGCAGACCCGAGCGTGCGTCTCAGGAGACCGGCCACCGAAGTAAGCAAGCGATTTAGATTTGTCCTTTGGTACGACGATTTGCGCTGTCCACAATACGCGAATAGCCACTGTGTTAGCTGCTGGGCACTTTCAATGGACAGGTCAATTTGCTTTAGGAGTTCTCGATGCTCACTACCCTCTGCGAACTCCTCTGCCAACTGGTTGGAGCACAAGCACGTTCCCTGCAACAGATTGTTCAATTCATGCGCGATCCCACCCGCCAATTGACTTAGCGCTTGCATTTTTTCAGTTTGGGACCGGTTCCGCTCCATATTTTTCCGCTCTGAAACATCTCTCGCGCGCACCATCAACGTCTCACTGCCCCGAAACGACGCAAGAGTTCCGCGCAATTCGAGCCAACGCTCGCGACCGCTCAGGTCCGTCCACCGGACCACGATCGCTTCACGACTCGTGTCTAAGTCGTGCGATCTCCCGAGTTCCTGCAGTTGTTCAACTGGGATCGAGGGAAACAGGTCCTCAAGCGAACAGCTCCCTGGTTGCTGAGCGCAATGGCCAAACAGCTTGACCGCTTTAGTGTTACCACTACGAATATGGTGCGTTGTGAGTTCGACCATCAAGATCGCCTCGTCAGCACCTTCAAAAAGCTTCCAAAAGCCCTGTTCAGTCTGGTTGAGCAAGACGGCAGAATAGACAACTACGCCGACCATACAGATGCAGAGGATTGACGCCGTGATAGCTTCATCGCTGCCGCGATCAAAGAACCACCATCGTTCCGGGGTTCCCACTAGAACCGCAATAACCACAGGCACAACAAAGACGAAAGGCGCTAGCCGCCGAAGTTTCCTTCGGGCCGCGATGGACTCGCAAAGAACAGAAGGAAGGAAGCGATCACTCCACAACCCAAGTTGCAGTAAACCGCATACCCAAAAAATGCAAGGGACGCTGACCACCAGACAGGTGTCCGACCACCTTACTGACCTCACTATCAATTCCGCACTTGCCGAAATGCATAGGCCCCCCGTGAATGTCAAGCTAGTCAAGTCCAAGCGCTGAAAGTCCGCAAAGAGAAAAACGAAACCCATCAGGAGCAGACAGCTATCGATGACCCATATGCCCTCTCCTCGCGTCGGTGTTCGATTGCCAGTCAAGAGCTGCACCAAGGGAAGCGTTCCGACAACAAAGCTCCCAACCGCAGCGACCACGCAAAGACTGCGCGTGCGCACCGTGGGGTGAATGCGGAGGTGTACGCCGCGCAGACGGCGAACGACCGCAACTCCCAAGATTGTGGCCAACCCGCAGTTGAATGAAATCGCTAGTCGCTCAACGCAGATTAGGTGTGTTGCAGCATGTGCGTTGTGTGACAGCAGAAGAGAAACGCTGCAAACTGTAAAGAGATTCTGAAAAAAGGATTCCCAAACGATGATCCACATGGCAAGAACAGCGGTACCCCCTCCCAAGCACATCGCGCCCTTTTAGAGATGGATGATTCCCGATGCACGCGATTGGCCAAATCGTACTGCCTTGCGCTCGACGACATTCCAGCCAAAGACCTGCGACTGAGGCATCAGCTAGAGCGGATCTTGCCCGAAAAACATTGGCATTCTGCCGAAATACCGGCATCCTCAGGCTCCATCGATGATCGGACGCTGAGGGCCTTCCTTAACTGATAGCAGCTCAGGATTCATCACAAGAACTCAGGAAGAAATGAAATCCCCTACGTATGCAGACACGGAAGAATGGGTCGCCAACGAAAGCAGGAGGCTTGTATGAAGACTTCGGGGATCCACAAATCAATGAACTGGCAAAAACTGTTGCCGACCAAGGCGAGTGCCGTGCTTTTCGCCGTGTTCACGGTTCTAATCTTGCTGTCGACAGTTCCTAAGATGAGGTCGTCTGGTTATCTCACAGCCTGCGTACAACGCCATTGCACTCATTGACCGAGATGTGGCTTGCGGTTCGGGGACGCCGGTGCGGGAGCGATTCATGAGAACGGCCTAGGAGAAGGCGGAGGGAGTGGAAGGAGTGAGCGCAACTGCATGGTTTTGCGCCGGCTTTGCTGGGGGGCGAGTATTGGCGAACGGCTTGCTCATCATTGCGACGAGTTGCGCCCCAAGACTGAACGGTAGGGGCCGACGAAAAGCCGATGATCGATCTAAACGATGTCAAGCTAGCGCCCAGCGACCAGCAGGCCCTGAGTCTGCTCGCGCAGGGACGCAGCAACAAGAAAACCGCGAGCTTCCTGAACACCAGCCCCAGGAACGTCAAACAGTTCCTGCGCACGCTCTTCATGGGGCTGCTGATTGCGACGAAAACGGCCCCGGTTGCCGGATTGACGGCCGAACGGCACGAAACGGAAGAACCACAGCCCTCTGCGGCACCCGAGCATAAGGCAATCGGCTTCGGGCTGCCTTGTTCACACTGCCACGCCTACTATCCCGCCGACATGCTCGCGTGCCCGCCCTGCAAGTCGCCGGAGCATGGGAAGACAATTCTCCCGTTCTCGATTGCCGCGGAAGTCCCGCCCCCATCGGCAACCGAGCCGGGCTCTTTTGCCTTATACATCAGAAAGGCTGAGGAATCTTATGAAGCGTATCTACTTCGCCTGCTTGTTTCTTTGTTTGACCACGACACTTGTTGCTCGCCCAGCGCACGCCCAAACTGAGACGGTGCTCTACAACTTCGCAAACAATCCTGATGGCGGCAATCCCGACGCCAGCCTGACCTCTGACGGTGCTGGCAACTTCTATGGGACGACCGAGTACGGCGGGGCTTACTTCGGTGGAACCGTATTTGAGCTTACGCCCAACGGCAGCGGAGGCTGGAACGAGACCGTGCTCTACAGTTTCTGTTCTGTCGTTGGCGCGCACTGCACGGACGGGGCGACTCTATTCGACTCTTACGTGATATTCGACAGCGTGGGAAACCTCTACGGGACGACGTACGCTGGCGGCGCGAATGGAGCCGGTACCGTGTTCGAACTTAGCCCAGCGGGAGCAAGCTGGACGGAGACCGTCCTGTACAACTTTTGCTCGCAAAGCGGCTGCGCGGACGGTGCCGATCCAATAAACGGTCTGATCATGGATCCGGCGGGAAACCTCTATGGCACAACTCTCCAAGGCGCAAATGGGGTCGTCTTCGAGTTGAGCCCATCCGGTGGCGGCTGGACGGAGCAGGTGATCTATACCGGCAGCGGCCCAATGGGGGCAGTTGCCGACTCAGTGCCTTACGGCGTCGCTGGGTTGGCTATGGATGCCGCCGGAAACCTTTACGGCACGACGGGATATGGCGGCGGCAAGGGCTATGGAATGGTTTACAGGCTGAGCCCTGTAGAGAATGGAGGATGGAAAGAGAAGATTCTCTACTCCTTCAAGGGTGGCAACAAGGATGGCAGCCGTCCTTTGGCGGGGGTTGTGCTCGACGCGGTCGGGAACATCTACGGCACCACTTATGAGGGTGGCGAGTCAGGCGAGGGAACTGTTTTCGAGCTGGTGGCCCCAGTTGGCAAGGGCAGCTACAAGGAGAAGGTTTTCTGGAGCTTCAACGGCACGGACGGAAGCGCGCCGTATGGCGGCCTGACTTTGGACAGCGCAGGCAACCTCTATGGCACAGCCACGTACGGCGGATCGAGCGGATACGGCGTCGTGTTCGAAGTGAATCCGTCGGCTGCGGCAACTACGACTACGCTCACTTCTTCGCTGAATCCGTCCACTTATGGGCAGGCGGTGACCTTCACCGCAGTGGTCGCTTCGAGCGCTGGCGTGCCGCCAGATGGAGAAACCGTCACGTTTGTGGATGGCTCGACGGAATTGGGAATGGGCGCGCTAACTGCCGGCTCAGCTAGCTTCACGACGTCGGCGCTACCTGTGGGCAGGTCAACGATCACGGCGGTGTATGGCGGCGACTTGAACTTCGACGGCAGCACGTCGAACAAGGTGAGGCAGGTGGTGAAGAAATGACCGCTCTGACTTCCTTGTAGAATCTGTCGAGCTCTGGGGCTGTCGGTGACCTTCACGGCGACCTATGACGGCAGCATGGATATCACCGACAGCTCGGCCTCGCTGGCGCAGACGGTGGATTAGGGATGGGGGCTGCTTTAAGTCTTGCGCACTCGGTTTCGGCTTAGTCCAAGATTTTTCAGGCCCGTCTCAAAGGGCGCTCTCTACAGCAGTCGCAATCGACTGACGCCAGCGTCCAAAGAATCGCAAACGCGCTGATTCATCACAAACACAATGCTCACGGATCACAGACTGTCTTCCTCAGTGCCAATTAAATTTGTACCCAAGAGATCTCCCCTCCACCGGTTCACCCTTATGCCAACTGTGCCCTCAATTCGTCTGATCATCGTTGACGATCATGAAATTGTTCTTGCTGGCCTAAGAGTTTTGATCTCTCGCCATCGAGGTCTGGACTGCGTTGGTACTGCCGCAAACGGTAATGAAGCTGTTGAACTTGCGAGCCGACTCCGTCCCGATGTCGCGGTCATGGACCTCAAAATGCCGTCGTGTGACGGTCTAGAAGCTACACGCCGTTTACGAAAGCATGTGCCAGAAACGAAGGTGCTGGCATTCAGCATGCGGCCCGCCGCTTCCGTGGTAGTGGCTGCTCTGCGTGCAGGCGTTTCGGGCTACGTGTCGAAGTCCTCTGAAAACAACATTTTGATAGAGGCTATTCAGGTGGTAGCGAAAGGTAAGCGCTTCATCGATCCACACCTCACTGAATCGATGCTCCGAACCATCCTGCATGACCAGCCAATTGGAGCGCCGTCAACGCTCACCAGGCGCGAGCATGAGGTGCTGCTTCGCGTAGCTTGGGGTTTTACGAACAGTGAGATAGCAGGAGAGCTCGGCCTGAGCACGAAAACGGTCGAATCCTACAGGGCGCGAGCATGTGAGAAATTCGATCTCACCGGCCGCCCGGCAATTGTCAAATTCGCCCTTATGTCGGGATGGATGGACGAGGAGGCCAGTTAATTAAATCCGTGGCGCTCCCCGTTTGCGAGCTGAAAGCTTTACGCTGCGTAGGACAGCCCTACGTGCCACTGTGCGAATGTCAACACCTTCAGATGGGCTCCTTTGCTGAAGCATTACACGCGCGACTATCGTCCGGGACGCCCGTAACAGCTGCTTCGAGTCGATCTGTGCAACCGTCGAACCACATGCCCGGACATCTGTTTGAACAAGCGCGGTCACTAAATGATACGACCACACTCTGTCTAACAAATAACCGCGTATGTGTCCGTCAACGACCTGTTTTGGCAGGCATTCATCAAGGCAGGACCTTAGAAAATGTGCAAGCTTAACGGATTGTACGACGAAGAGAACCAAAAGTTCTCTCGGTGGCGGAGGGAAAGAGAGCGTGCGGCTCGAGCGCTCAACCCAATTGGTCCACAAGAGCACTTCGCCGAGATCTATTGTACGTTGTGTGCTGCACTGCATACGTCCTCCTGCGATCGTATTGTGAGTCTTCCTGTTAACTGGCTGTACGTATACTTCAACGCTTCTAACGAGTGTTGTCGTAGCGCCGACTCCGAGTTATGCCGCATCGATCCACTCGGGAAACGGCCGCCGTGGCGAATTCCGGAACGCGAGGATCAACTCCCGCACTAACCGTTTCCGCTGAAGCAGCTTGCCCACTAGCCCTTCAAGTTCGCCCCATGCACTGTCGTACCATTCCGGAGGAATCTGGCGTGCCGCCTCCCACACGCGTTCGTCTTCCAAATCCTCAATTCGCGTTAGCCACGGCTCAAAGGAGTCCCATCCTGTCACCCCGGCGTAGACCTCGTTTCTGGGGAATACGCCTCGAAGTGGAAAATCGGGGAATGTCCATTCCCCGGCATTGAAGCAGTATCCCTGGTCAATGAATGCCGCAGAATACTTTTTTTCCCGTAGCTTCCGCCAGAAAGCTACTTGTCGTCCATCAGCGTTGCAAGTCCACTTGTCTAGTGCCAGTATCCCCGCAAATGCATCCAAGTTTCTGACTCGAGTCAGAGCCTCCGGTGGCAGGTAGTCGAACACCTGGCCCTCCGCTGGGTTTACAGCGTACCGCGAACCAAACTGCAGCCCCGCCTCGCACCCAACTTGTTGGCTTCCGAGCACAACTGTCAGTTCCGGGGTGTGCATAACAAGCCAGACGGAGACCTCTACAACCTCGGCGGTTGGTACCGGCAGGCCGATGTACTCCGCGAGCTTGGCTGCCAGTAACTCGTTGGCGAGCACGCGCTGATGCTGCGGATTGTTCTGAAACTTTACGACATAGTAATGACCATCTTCGCAGCGCATAAGATGACCCTGCGCGCCGCCTCGCATCCGCTTCACGTGTTGGACCGCTGCCGTGGCCATAGCTCGCACCGACTCAGAATCCTCTCTGTTCAGTCGAGATGCAGACTAGTCTGACGAAGCACTAAGGACAAGCGGGCAGAACCTCTCATGAAGAGCCGAATCGTGACAGACAAAACCCGGCAAACTCAGCGCACTCCTAGGCCGATGGACCAAACGGCGAACATCGCAAAACGTCGTAAGTAACGACACTCGTAGGACCTAGACCGGATTGATCGTCAGACATATCGCAGGTTGCTGCGTTGTTGCGCCTCTTGAGATGCGAGGGAAAACCCGTCGCCAACTCGTCGATAGCGACGGGCAATGCCCGCTTGTAACCTTCTAGACAAATATGCCTAGCTTGCTTAATCACCACACCTGAGATCTGTGTGCGAGAGATGTGAATCAAGAGCGTCGATGAACCACAGCAAGCAGGCTGAGAGGTTTGAGTGCGTCAGCGCCTCGGTGAATTCCGCTCCGCCCGATTGCAGCGTGATCGCCTCGACTGACCGTTTCCATCAGCGACCGCTGGACCGCAGCCTGCTTTCCTGCGGCAATCTAGCGAGCAATCACGACCGGGACCTGGCCGCTTCGCTGCCAAAACGTCAGCTAATCGGCAGGACTGCCAAATGGCAGGCATGCCAGCCGCGAGAAAGACGTGTGCATTCGGTCACCGAACTCGTTGCAAAAAGCGGAGTTTCCATACGTATTTACCTTTCGGACCATTTCGGAACTCCACTTGCTGTCCGGGTTTGGTGCCGTGCGTTGAACTGAGAAGTCGGTTCACGTTTTTTGAAGAGGAATGTTAAATGAATGTTCCGCAAGCACTCAGTATTTTGCTATTGGGGGCAGGCTTGGGGGCATTCTTGGTCTGGCTTCAGCAGACTGCCGTCAGAAGGCGTTTTCGACAAGAACTAGAGACCCAAATCGATCAAGCCGTCTTCGGCGGGTTGCGTCGGCAAAGGTTGCTTAACATTCGGGAAATACCTTCAAGCGGTCCAACCCGCTGTTCCGCTCCAACGGAGGCCATCGCTACCAGTGGCGGCTCTCGCAGCCGCCAACCGCACAGGGAGGAGAGCGAAAAATGCTTGCCTGGCTTTTTCGCCACGGCCAAACGGGAACTTAACTAAAAAGTGGGAAAGACCGATACTGCGCCTGACGGAGCTAATTTATGCGCTTGCCTTTCATCGTTATTGCCGCCACCATTGTCCTCTCCAGCTTGCCTGCCGTAGCCCAAGCCCAGACGGAGGCAGAGAAGGAGAGCGCGAGCCAACCGCACTCACGTGTGCAGAGCCTGCCGGACGCGCCAGTTCTTATGGCGGTGCGAAGCTCCCCGGCGCCAGCCGCGACCGCGCCGAAGATCAGCATTTGGCACCAGCGGTGGGACTACGACACGCACCACATCTCAAACCGCGAAGTGCTCGCCAGTAAAAGCTACTGGGCTTTCGTTGGCACCGACCTGTTCGCTTCATCCTTCGACGCGGAAATGTCCAAGCATCAAGGCCGCTGTGTCGAGGGCGGTGAAGGTCTTCCTTCTCACCCTACGCGTTGGCAACTCTATCAGCACAACCTGCCCGAAAACGCGGCTGTGATCGCGTTCGGCTTTGTCGCGACCAAAATCAAGATGCCACACTGGCTGATGTTCACGAGCGACATCTATCCGGTACAGTCGCATCTCCGGGCCGGACTCAAGTGGTACCAGGACTGTTGGTAGCGAGCGGGGATGACACACGTGCGCACCTCGCCGTTTTACCCGCTCTCTAAAACCGGCGTTCGGCGCGTTGTTCGACCTTGCAAAGGGCGCGATAGGAGAGCGGAAGATTCTTGTGAAGTATGCTTCGTACATCTTGGCGAGCGATGATCATCGGCGGAGCGCCAGCGGTCAAGGGCCGGACTGTGGGTGCGGTGGACAGAGTTGACATAAATTGTTTGTGAGTCTACCAACTTGTCGGCAGCCTGGATGTGCGAACCATCATGCGGAAATTGTGACGAATCCCGTTGTGCCTGCTGCAACAGTCAAAAACCGTTTGGCCAGCTTACGGCAACGCGCACCCGGGCCCCCGTTACGCCCCAATTCCCCGTGAACTTTCATCACATTTTCAGTGTGAGCAGGATCACTGACACAAGTGCAGGATTGCCCCAAAAATAGGGCAGTATACAGTAGTAACCATGTAAGCCCACATATTGTCGTCATTGTAATCATCGCGATAATTAGCGATGTGACGCAGACGGGGGTGACCATATGGGACCCGAGGCCGAAAGGAAAGCGAGAACGGCGGTTTTGAACAAAGAGATACACTCCATTCATTACGCCAACAGGCTATTTTGGCAATGTGGGAAGGCCCACAGCCGCAAAGCTGTTGTCGAGTATTACCGCAGACAGGATCGGTTAGAAGAAATCAGGTGCGAACTTGGTGGGCTGGCCGGAGTAACGAATCGCGTTGACTCACTAGTGATCTCAACACCGCTCACTGCGGTTGCCTCACTACGACAAGGTGTGCGGGTCTAAGCATCCTTACTTCTGCTGCGCCTTCACCCTCGCCCACCTTGCACGCCGTGCCGCCGCGATTCTCTTCCAGCTTTCTGCTGACATCGTACGATTTGGCTTCGGCCCGTGACCTCCCGCCTTTGCCATCGCGCTTTCTGCGCGAGGCTGATCCGCCTGCGAGCCGAGGTGGACAGGTTACGCCGTGGTGCCTTCACCTGCGATTGCGCCCTTGTATGTTTCACCCCTGTGCCTCCGAGCAAGCGCAGCACCTGAGTCAGCTTTGAAATCTCGGCTTTGACCTCCTGTGATGGACTCCAGACTCATGCTTTTCCTCATTCGCCAGATGCGAACGGACAACATAGCACACACAACGGAATTCATCACAATTTCTTTGTGATCATTCGCACATCCGACATCCGGAGGAAGTTGGTAGCCTCACAATAAGAAATGAAGAAAGTACACGAAGTCCTCCTGCAAAAACAGAACGAACTCGCGAGCACGAAGAGAGACTTGGAAGCACTGCGGATCGTCGCGCCGTTGCTCCGGAATGAAGAAGATCGATTTCGAATCTGCCGAGGCAGTTCTAACTCTGTTCGCTTTGGCGCTTGCTCGTCGCTATCCAACGGCGCAAAACCTTCAGGAAACAATAGAGCGAGGATTCGCATGACACGACCCAAGATTCTCTTGCTCGGGGGCACTGATGACACTCGCAATGCAATGCGAGAATCGCTAGAAAACGAAAACTGTGACGTGGTTTCATCAGGAACTATCGCCGAGGGCTTAAGTCAGATTCTTGCGCAACACTTCGATGTTCTCATCACCGACCTGCACACACGACGAGTCGGGGATCATCCGGCGCTGGTGGCCGCCATGCGCACCTTTGCACCAGAGTGTCTGCTTGTGGCGGTAAGCAATTGTCTAACCATACAACAAGCCGCGAGGGCTATCAGCTTACAGGCGGACGTTATTGTGAAGCCGTCGAATATTAGGCAAGTCGCGGAACTCCTATATGCAAGAACTGTGAGACTGAAATCCCCTCCAAGCTCGGATATCGACCAATGGGTCGCCAAAGACAGTAGAAGGATCGCATGAAGGCTCCGATGAACAACGCTGATCTGGACCTCGTAATGTTTGTCGAAAACATCTTCGACACTCACATTCCCGACGATGACGCGGAACACTTTGGCGGTCCACTCGAAGCGGAGGAGTGGCTCGAACAACACCTATCGAAGCGGCGACCGAAGCCGGATACTGCGGAACTGCTCAGAAAGCTCGCGCAAGCTCAGCAACGGCCTGAGTTGGCCGAGGGTTTGGACGGAACGTGGCGGAGCGAGCAAATTAGCGCACTCGTCCGCGACATCTTCCGCAAACGAGCATCCCCGATGGAACTCCATGAAATGCTCTTGCTGCCACCGCTGCAACGATTCGGAGAACGCACAAGGAAGTGGAACCGTTCTCTTGTTCGGGGCTGGAGGAAGCTCCTACCGGACAAGCCCACTATGCTGCTCTTTGCCGCGCTCCTGACCTTAGTTCTACTGTACCAACAGCTTCTAAAGATGAGCGCCTGATCATCTCGCAGTCGGATCAAATCGCCGGAAGGAGCCGACGAAAAGCAGATGGCCGAACAAAATGGCATCAAGCTAGAGCCCCGCGACCAGCAGGTGCTAAGTTTGCTCGCGCAGGGATGCGGCAACAAGGAAATCGCGAGCTTCCTGAACACCAGCCCAAGAAACGTCAAACAGCACCTGCGTAGGCTCTTTCTGGAACTACTGGTTGCGACGAAAGCGGCTTCGGCTACCGGATTAAAAGCCGAACGGCACGAAACGGAAACGCCACGGCCTGCCGCGGCACCCGAGCGCAAGACAATCGGCGTCGGGCTACCTTGTTCGCAGTGCCGCGCCTACTATCCCGCCGACATGCCCATCTGTCCGATCTGCAAGTCGCCGGAACGTGTGCCGCCCAATGCCGTGCCCGCGTCATTCAGCGTCCCGGGGATCACAACTCCAGTCCCCGCGCCGTTAGCAGCGAGCAGCCATGCCTAGCGATTCGTGGTTGGCGAGGAACCGCCCCGGTTGTTGAACGAGCCGCAGCGTGTTCTCGCGGCGGCGTATGGAACACATCTTCCCGACACGCCGCCAAAGAACAGGCTACCAGCGCCCACTCCTCATCCATCGCCTAAGCGATAAGAGAGGAACCACCTTCAAAACTTGATTTCGTGTCCGGCCCTGAATTTTCTATACTCAGTCCAAAGGACGCTGGTATACATCAAATCCTTGCTCCCATCTACTTTCATTGCTATTCTTTCGCGGACTGGCAAAAGAACAGGAGCCTCCGCTCCGTCCAATTTCACCCACTCGTAGTAGAGCGCGGTTTGCACTACTTGAGTGAGACAGGGTTCGGGCGGCTGCATTTGAGAGAATGTTGAGAGTACGTTGAAGTTCTTGTCGGTAAGGACTTGTTCAAAACAGTCAACCGGCCCCTCCCAATGCTCATGTCTTCCGCTAAATAATGGAATTCCGCGCGGAAACTCCTCCCAGTAGCAGCGCTCGTCGGCAATTGTCGACCTGAAACTGAACAGGTATTGGTCGCCTGCAACACCTCGGAATATCCAAGAATTGTCGGCTATCTCGCCTAAATTCTCCAGCCATTCGTCCAGAGGCCATGTGCCGTATCTTAATGGGACAAGCTTGCTCATGGGCTCGCCCAGAGCGCCGTTCTTGCCTGTGGGCCGAATAGTTATCCTTCCGTCGACTACGGCCACTTCACCGCAAACCGGCTTTTGCGTGTCTTGCACAAAGCATTGCTTGGCGACAAAATTGGTCATCGTTCGAAACGAAGCGTCCGCGGCCGCTCTTAAGCTGCCGACAGGATCAACGAGTCCCGCGATGGGTACCGCACTGAATTCAGGCACCACTTGTGAGGTATCATCCGGCAAATTGCTTTCTTGAAAGGCTCCGAATGGCATTTCCGTTCTCGGCTGTATCGCTGGCACGTCGTCGAATAAGGCAAGACCCAGCGCGGGGTCCAACTTTATCAGCGCCGCAGCCAACGCGCTGGTTGGTAAAGCCACCGACGCCGGAATGTTCTTACCATCGCTGAATTGAATTTCGCCAGCAAGGGTAACCATGCCTAAAAGATTTCCTCGTAGATCGAAGACGGCGCTGCCGCTACTTCCCGGTGTCACTTTAATGTCTAAAACCAAATTCTCCTCCATCTGAACACCATTCAGCACAACCGGAACGTTCGAGCCAATGATGTGGGCGCTAACGGATTGGAACCTGCCCCTATAGTAACCAACGATCTCAACAGGCTGTCCTGAATAGGAGTTATATGAGTACGGGACGCCGAGCTTATGGTGCACAGGCTTCTTGACGTAGATGAACGAAATATCGTTCGATGGACTGAAGGCAAGGGTTTTGCCGTCTGCGCGGATATCGACCTTGCCTGAGTCCGTGCTTTGGGCAAGCGACAGCACTTTGTCAGTCTGAGCGCCACTAACACCTAAAGTCGCCTTGCCAATAAGCATTTGGATGTGGCCAGCCGTGACAACAACTGAGCACTCCGGATTGATGCAGATGCCGCTACCGTATAGGTATCGGATGGTCGGCATGGGTAAATGAGTAGTGGGAAGGCGAAACGTTATGTGCTGAACTTCAACAAGGTGGTCTCGCAAATTGGTGCCGGAACACGAACTGGTGAGCAATAGAGTCGTTGACAACATCCTGAATGACCTGTTCATGTTGCGTCTCTGTACAAGCGCACATGCAAGAGATTGGGCTCCTTGGGAACACGTCCGTGCTGAACGCCAGAATGGGAATGACGGCTATGGACTTGCCGTTTTCGTATCGGGAGGAAATATCGACGAGGAAGCCAACGACAATGGGTTTCCGTCTCGACCTGCAGATAGTCGGGTGCTTCGGGCTCGGAGGCAGCAAGAGCCGCAGCGGAGTTATCTGACAAGGCTGAAGCGAGATTAGGGGACAATAGGGTGCCCATTGTTTTGCCCTTAGTGGTAAATGGCAGTGGCAGATTCAACTGCTACATCGGCCTGCTTGCGGGAAAGCGTTAGTGGTACGTAGATTTTGGAGCCCAGTGATATGCTGTCCCCGATTTGGGGAGGATCCTGTTACTCGCGCGCATTCTGCTGATCAACGTGCGGTGTCTGCTCGGAGACGTTGCCAAAGTGGCGGCAGCGCGCCGGTTGTCCGTACGACTCTTCTGGATGCTGCGCACGCACACAGCTTATCCGGAGATCGTTGGCATCGAGAGTAGCCCGGCAGAAGCCCTGGTCGGCGAAAGCTAGACCGCGAAACTGATTGGGCGCTCTCGCATCCCCGCGGGACGCAAAATCCCAGTATTACGAACACACCCTGGACGTAAACTCCCTACACTCTTAGCGACCCGACTATGTGAGCATCACGAGGTCATCCAACTTCTGCGCAATATCTGGAGCAGTACGGTTCCAGTAATTATTGTGGGCTCCCGTTCCGATACACATATCTTCTAAGTGAAGGCCGTTATCGATGTTGGCAGTGGCTTGCTGGTGGAACATTGGAACATTTTGTGCAGAAGTTCGCCCGGCGGATGAAAAAGTCGATCACCAGCATTCCAAAGAAAACCATGGACGCACTGATGGGGTGGGAGTGGCCGGGGAATGTGCGGGAGCTGGAAAATTTCATCGAGCGGTCGGTGATTCTGACGCAAGGTTCGGTGCTGGTGGCGCCGTTAAGCGAACTGGAGCCGATTCGAACGGAGGAGAAAAGCGCGGATGAAACTCTGGAGGCGACGGAACGGGAGCACATTCTGCGGGCTTTGCGGGAGAGCCACGGGCAGATTGGCGGGCTGAGAGGGGCAGCCATGCGGCTGGGATTGAAGCGGACAACGCTGCAATCGAAGCTGAAGCAACTGGGGATCAATCCGCGGTCAGGGACGCCGGGGAATTAGTTCACCGCGGATCGACAGCCGGCGCGTCTTTGAACCTTTTTTTGATCTTCTTTCTGACCATTCTTCGGTTACAATTTTCGCGCACATGAACCGCGAATATAACAATTAAATATGGTTGCAGGTGACTCAAATCACGGCACCGAACCGCGCCGACGCTTAACCTGCCATCGTGCCCCCCGTGGATGGGCCGCAAGAAAAATAATGGCTGTTTGAAGTCCTTGCTAAGAAAACACGAAGCTCGCGGGCCTCGGTGGAAAAGTGGCAGGCGCAAACACTGGGCCGGAGTTGCTAGCGTGAGCCGCAAAGCCCCGCCCCCCATTCGTAGTTGTCAGTTTCCGAAGCCTCCGTTGAAAGGGGCAGGGCGGAATCGGGGTCAAGTTGAAAGGGTTGATCTTCAACAGGCCGTCGGCGCGGCGGCGGGCGCGGTCTCTCTTGAATCAGGAAATTGCCCCCCCCCGAGGGGCAAGGCCAGAACACTCGATGAGTTCAACTCCGAGCTACCCGCGCTGGTACAGCAGTTAGCCAGCGCTTTCATAATCTCCGCAAGATTTACCGACTTGCGCTTCCAGCACGGAAGGAATGCAGCGAGCGGTGAGCGATTCTATGGCAAACACTTGGGGAGCGACCATCACGGGCGGCGGATCGAAGCACGTCCTAGCCTACTGTGACGGCAGCGCATGGACCGTAGCAGCGGAGTAAGGAGAGTTTTTACCGAATCAATTGTGTTTGGCTTCTAGGGTTAGGCGACGGCGTCTTCGGCTTCGGCTCTGGCCAGGCGCGAAACCTTGATTGACCAGATCAGGATTTAGATCGCCGCCCAAGACCTTGGCGAGAATAATCATCGCAGAGTTATAAACCCGGCATAGATCGCGCCGTCTGGCCGCGCTCGTGACGCCAGCGGGGAGTGCTGATCCAACCCAAAATCGAGCGCCAAGAGGAAAGCACAACCCGAGCACGGTCGCGCGTCGCACCAGCAGTTTCTCGCGTCGCTGCTCTGCACCCGCTAACCACGCGGGACCGCCCTCACCCAGCCTGGCGTGCCCACGCGCCCACGCGAAAACCGTTGAAGTTGTTTGGAAAATGGATCGCGACGCGGATCGTTCGAACCGATTCGCGGAGCCCAGCAGCCGCGAGCGCACGGTGCACACCCCACGACACGTTCCCCAAAATTCATTAGACACGGCGGCAGGAATGAACGAGATTGGCTAGCCATCGTTTCTAGCGAGGAATGTTTCGTCCTCAGTCACAGAGGTCTACGACGCGAACGGTTTATGTTCCGTTCGGGGGTTAACTACAAACATGGCCGCGATTCCGAAGGCTATCGGAGCTGTAAGCGATTGGCGTGAACATGACCCACTGCTCACACCCGAGCAGGTCGCCAAGCGCCTGAACACATCGCTGGATTGGGTTTGGGATCATTCTTCAAGAAAAACTCCTCTCCTCCCCGTCATCCGCTTTGGCGATGGACCTCGACGAGCAGGAATGCTCCGGTATAGGGCAAGCAAGATCGAAGAGTTCATCGTAGAGCAAGAACGATTCACCAACACTCGACGCAGAAACTCTGGGTGTAAAATGGCGCAGCCCACTTGTTCCCCCACAGAAATTGAGGAACGAAATGGGTAAATCGCACCAGAGGGGCTGGGTCGTTGAACGCGGAAAAAAGTGGTACGGATACTACCGCAGGATCGTCCTGGACCCTATTACGAACGAGAGGAAAACTGACGTAGTTTCCGTCGTTCTCGGGCTCAAGTCTCAACTGACAAAAGGCGCGGCCCGAGAGGCATTGCAAAAGGAAATAGCCAAGCAGACGGGGCAGAATCTTGGCGGCAAGGTCATGAAGGACGGCTCGGTCACTTTTGGCTGGTTCGTCCGCAACCGATACTACCCGCTACGTGACTGGAGACCTGAGACGGAGAAGGTGAAGAAGATTCAGATCGAGAGGGATCTGGTCGAGAAGTTTGACGGTGTTTCGCTGGAGGCTTTTGAGCAGTTCACCTTGCAGAAACATCTCAAGCATCTCTCTACATTGCTCTCAGAGGACAGGGTGAAACATGCCCGGTCTTACATGAAATCGATCTTCGCTGAGGCCGTCGAGCAGGATTTCCTGCTCAAAGATCCGACGCGTGGAATCAAGATTCCGCGAAATCTGCGGGAGAAAGACAAAACGACGCTGGCGTGGCATCAATTGCGGGCGGTGCTCGCCGGCGTGACAACCAGGGATCGTATGCTACTGACGCTTGAAATGACGGATGCGCTTCGGCCCAGCGAGTTGTTCGCGCTGCGGTGGAGGTCGTTCGACGGCAGTAGACTCACGATCACGGAGACTGTTTACAGAGGAAAGATTCGACCGTTTGGTAAAACGGAAAAGAGCCTTGGGGATGTTCTTCTGCCCAAGGGGATGGTCGATGATCTCCGGCTGTGGAAGCAGGAGTGCCCCGACTCTTCACTCGATGCCTTCATTTTCCCCAACACCGACGGTGGATTCATGGATACCGGGAACTACCGGAACCGAACCCTGACTCCGCTGGCGGAGAAGCTTGGATTGCCGAAGCTGAACTTTCAGGTTCTGCGCAGAACGATGGCAACGCTGGCGCAGGGCAAGGGGTCGGTGAAGGACATCCAAGCTCATCTGCGGCACTCCAAGGCCGATACCACGGCCAACGAGTACATGCAGGAGTTGCCGGAGAGTGTTGGGCGGATGGTTGAGTCGATGTACGAGGAGTTAATGCACGGTCAAGCTGCGGCGTCTGCCGATTTGCTACCAAATGCTACCAACGAGGATGGGAGCCCTGCCGCTATCTGTATGAAAGAAATGGTAGGCACGAGGAGACTCGAACTCCTGACCTCTACCGTGTCAAGGTAGCGCTCTAACCAACTGAGCTACGCGCCTACAGTGAGCCGTTTCAATAGCTTATCAAACTTTTGCTGACGGCGAACGACGGAAATCGCCTGTAAAACGTCACTTGTAAATCATGGTTCGCCTTTTGTTCGCTCCAGGGCAATGGCGGTGGCGTGCTCCAACCGTTCCCTGTGAAACTCAGTTTACCGCGTCCGAACCGTTTCGCAAAATCCCGCTGCACCAGTTTGCTCGTCGCAGCTGTTTTCTTCCTCCGATTTGTTCCGTCCGACTGGCGTTACAGATTGGCCTTCGCGGTTGTCAGGGGTGGCGAGCGGGTCAATTTCATCCCACCACCGGGTCGGTTCGCGCGCGGCCCGTGTTTTCCTCGCAAAGACTACCCTTGAACGCCGCTTGCGACCCAGGCACGCAAAAGGCGCATGGTCATTTTCCTCCCCGGTTGCGATGAGTGCAAAACATCCGCCCTTCCGCCACTCCTTATTTTTCAACGTGATGGGAAAGCTCGCGCTCTGGCAGCACAAATGCCAGCGAGATTCAGGTTGGAGGGAGCGTTTGCCACGCAAGGCGTCAACTCCGACAGAATTGGCCAAAGAAATCTTGAGTTATTTCCTGCGAAACCCGCACGCGGCGGACAGTTTGGAAGGCGTGGCGCGATGGCGCTTGATGGAGGAGAGAGTGCACCGCCAACTAGAAAACACCGATCAGGCGCTCAACTGGCTGGTTTGTCGTGGCTTTCTCGTGAAAGTTTCTTCCGAGTGGACCGAATCCGTTTACCAACTGAATGATGTGAACCGCTCCACGGCTGAACGTTTCGTGAGCGAGTGCACGAAACCCGCAAGCCGCGCCGCTGAGCAGCGCCGGCGGAGCAGCTCGAAGAAGCGGCGGCGGCAAAGTTAGAACGAAGCAGCAACAGGGACGTTTCCCCACAATCACCGAAGGAGGATGGATTCATGTCTGCGTTTACCTACCCCGGAGTTTATATCCAGGAGTTATCGAGCGGCCAACACACCATTACCGGCGTAGCCACGTCGATTGGGGCCTTTGTGGGCTGGGCTCCGCAAGGGCCGGTGACGGAGGCGACGCTGGTGGAGAGCTGGTCGGACTACGTGGCGCAGTTCGGCGGGCTGGACACGCGGAGCTGGCTTGGCTATGCGGTGAACCAGTTTTTTGCCAATGGCGGCAGCGAGTGCTACATCATCCGGCTGGTGTGGGCGGTGGGGATGGAGGGCGGAGTGAACAGCCCGGTGGCGAGCGCGACTGCGCTGGCGGCTGGTGTGGGCTACGCGACGGGGACGATTACGGCGACGCTGAACGGGGTAGCGGGGACGATTACGCTGGGCGTGGGGACGCCGGTGCTGCAAAGCGTTAGTGTGACGGCGCAGGGGATGCCGGCAACGGCGGCGCTGCCACCACTGCCGTATGGAGCGTCGCTGACGCTGGCGGCCACGGGGAGTTTTTCCGACGAGAGTTCGTCCGCGCCGCCGGGCGTGGTGTGGGAGACAAGCGATCCGACGATCGCGACGGTTTCGCCGGCAGGGGTGGTGACGGCGACGGGGACGAATGCGGGGCCGGTGACGATCACGGCAACGTCGGGGATCATCGTGGGAAGCATGACGCTGACGGTGACAGCGGCGAAGATTAAGTCGATTGCGGTGACACCAGCGACGGTGACGGCGGTTGTAGGGCAGACGGTGCAGATGGCGGCGGCGGCGAACTATTCGGATGGAACGTCGCCGAATATTACTGGGATTGCGGTATTCACGTGCGCGGATGGTTCGGTGGCGTTTTCGACCGCGGCGGCGCCGCAACCGCCGGGGCAGTTTACGGCGAACACGGCGGACGATGTTCCAATTGCGATTACGGCGTGGTCGATTACAGCGAACGTGGCGAGCTTCACAGGAGCCAATACGCTGGCGGGCGGAGCTGTGGTGTCGCTCTCCGGATTTCCTACGAGCACTTTTTTCAATGGCGCGGTGGTTACCGTGGCAACGGCGACCGCGACCGGGTTTACGGCGAGCTTTGCGCACGCGAACGGCTCGGCTACCGAGGCAGGAGTGGCGAATCCGGGCACGACAATCTCGGCGGCACTGCCGACGATCTGGACGCTGCCCACAACTCCGCAGGCGGTGCCGGCGTTCCTTGGCGTGATGGCGGCGACAGTGACAGCGATGGCGATTACGCCGGCGAATGCGACGGTGCCGCTGCCGACGATGTTGGAGCCGGGGCAGACGGAGCCGGTTGGGTTCAAGGTGGCGACGACGCTTTCGAACGGGACGGCGGGGCCGGTGCCGACGGTGACGTGGACATCGAGCAATCCGGCGGTGGCGACGTTCGATGCGCCGGAGACGGCCGCGATCAGCCAGTATTCGATCACCGGAGGTCTCGCGATGTTTACATACGCCGCGGCCACCGAACTGACGGCGGGCGAGCCGGTGACGCTGTCGGGCTTCGCGACGAGCACGTTCTTCAACAATCAGGTAGTGGTTGTGTCCGCCACGGGGCTGACCGCGGCAACATTTGAGGCGGACTTTACGCACGCGGACGTGCCGGCGACGCCAGAGGCGGGCGTGGCTACGGTGAGCGCGGGGTCGATCACGGTGGCGAGCGCAGGGACAACGACGATTACGGCGAGCTATACGCCGAGCGGGTCGAGCGTGCCGGTGACGGCGTCGACGCAACTGACGGTGAGTTCGGGGCATTTGACCGGACTGAGCGTGTCGCCAGCGACACCGACGCTGGCGGCCGGGGTGACGCAGCAGATGACGGCGACGGGAACGTTCGACAACGGGACGTTTGTGAACATGACGGGGTACGCGGCGTGGAGCTTGGTGAGTGGGACCGCAGTCTCGGTGTCGCCGACGGGGCTGGTAACTGCGGCGACTGCAGGCACGGCGACGATCCAGGCGCAGTGGATGGGGACGGCGGCGACGACGGTGGTGACGGTGTCGGCGGCGATTCCGGTGTCGATAGCGATTACGACTTCGCCGTCGGGGCAAACGTCGGTACCGGCGGGAGAGAGTATTTCGCTGGTGGCGACGGCGACGATGTCGGACACAACCACGCAGGTGGTGACGAATACGGCGACGTGGACGAGTTCGTCGCCGATGCTGACGATTGGCGGGCCGGGGGTGGTGTCGGCCGCGGCCACGGCGGGTGGATCGCTGACGCTGTTTGCGAACAGTCCGGGGGTGTGGGGCAACACGCTGCTGGTGAGTGTGACGCCGCAGCCGTCGAATCCCAGCCGGTTCAGCGTGCTGGTGCAGCAGGTGGCGACGACCGGGCAAACGGTGACGCTGGAGAGCTTCGTGAACATGTCGGTGCTGCCGACGGACCCGAGCTACGTGGTGACGGTGATCAACAACGACTCGAACTACATCACATTTACGAATCCGCTGACCGGGGCCGTGGTGGCGCCGACGGTCGCGCCCGGGGCGGCGACCCAGGTGCCGTTTACGGGCGGGGCGGACGGGTCGGTGCTGAACCCTATGGACGGGAACTTCGAGTCGGCGCTGTTTCCGCTGGCGAATCCGAACGCCGGAGTTCATCTGCTGGACCGGGTGGACATCTTTAATTTGCTGTGCGTGCCGGGCGAGACGGACGCGCCGACGATCGCGAACCTGCAGGCGTATTGCGTGAAGAAGCGGGCGTTCATGATTGTGGATTCGCCGCAGAATACGACGATTGCGAACATGATCCAGTCAGGTCCGGTGGGGAGCACGACGGGAAGCATTACGGACCAGAGCGTGGCGGGGAATTCGGCGTTTTACTTTCCGTGGATTCAAGCGCCGGATCCGCTGGCAGGCAACCGGTCGAGGCTGTTTCCGCCATGTGGATTCGTGGCGGGGATCTATGCGGCGACGGACGGGGCGCGCGGGGTGTGGAAGGCGCCGGCGGGGATTGAAGCGGCCTTTATCGGGAACTCGGGGTTGCAGTTTGCGATGACGGACCTGGAGAACGGCGGCCTGAATCCTCAGGCGGCGAACTGCCTTCGCGGGTTCAAGGTGTATGGCGATGTGGTGTGGGGCGCGCGCACGCTGGCGGGCAACGACCAGGCGGGGTCGCAGTGGAAGTACGTGCCGATCCGGCGGCTGGCCCTGTTCCTGGAGTCGAGCCTGTACGACGGAACGCAGTGGGTGGTGTTCGAGCCGAACGACGCGACGCTGTGGGGCCAGATCCGGATGAATGTGGGGACATTCCTGCAGGGTCTGTTCCTGCAGGGGGCGTTCGCGGGCACGACCCCGGCGCAGGCGTACTTCGTGAAGTGCGATGCGGAGAACAATCCGCCGTCAAGCGTTGCACTGGGAGTGGTGAACATCCTGGTGGGATTCGCTCCGCTGTACCCGGCGGAGTTTGTGGTGATTCAGATTCAGCAGATCGTCGCGCAGGCGTCGTAACCGGCGCAGGCGACAGAACGCAGGAGAAAGCACATGGCAATGTTTTCGGCAAATCCGACCCGTCTGGACCCTTACAAGAACTTCAAGTTCCGGCTGAAGTGGGATGGGCAGTATGTGGCCGCGGTGAGCAAGATGAGCACGCTGAAGCGGACCACGGAGGTGGTGGAGCATCGCAGCGGCGGCGACCCCTCGACGACGCACAAGTCGCCGGGGAAGAACAAATATGACGCGATCACGTTCGAGCGCGGGCTGACGCAGGACCAGAACTTCCACAACTGGGCAGGACTGGTGTGGAACTTCGGGTCAGGTCTGGGCACGGAGGTTTCACTGGCGAACTTCCGGAAGGACATTTACCTGGAGTTCTACAACGAAGCGGGACAGTTGGTGATTGCGTACAAGATCTATCGCTGCTGGGTATCGGAGTACCAGGCGATGCCGGACCTGGATGCGAACGCGAATGCGATTGCGATCGAACATATCAAACTGGAGAACGAAGGCTGGGAGCGCGACACCGGCGTGACCGAGACGAAGGAGCCGACGATAAGCATTAGCACTGTGGCGACCTAGGAGTCTGTCCGAAATAGATTTTCAGCCTCTTAGAATCAACAAAATCTACTTTTTGGGTAAGTTATCAGATTCTCAATTTACTTAAAGTATTCGGATTTCTCATTTCCGACACACTCCTAGGATGCGAACCCTAACCCAAGTCGATGCCCTCGCCTTGTGGGAGAGCGGTCGGACGCTGCATCCGATCGACCAGGGCCTGCTCGCAGTGCAAACTGCCTTCCCCGAGACCCGCGGCGAGAGCGTTGCAGACTGGCCGCTGGGCCGGCGCAACCGCGCGCTGGCCCAGCTGCACTGCGCGTGTTTCGGGCGGCGGTTTAGCGGGTGGACGACGTGCGGGAGGTGCGGAGAGAAGCTGGAGTTCAACGTGGATGGGCACGCGCTGATAGAGACGAGCGCGGCGACGGCGGAAGCGGTGCCGATTGGGGAACGGATGTTCCGGCTGCCAACGAGCCGCGACCTAGCACGGATTGCAGAGACGGCGGACGGGGTGGATGCGGCGCGGACTCTGCTGGATCTTTGCCTGGTTGCGGGAGACGCGGCGGCGTGGAGCGAAGAGGAGATCGAAGAGGCGGGCAAAAGGCTGGCGGCGGCCGATCCGCTGGCCGAGGTCCGGCTGGACTTCAGTTGCCCGGTGTGCGGCGAGGCGTTTGAAGAGAGTTTGGATTTGGCTGCGTTCTTGTGGTCGGAGTTTGAAGGGCGAGCGAAGCGGCTGCTGCTGGATGTGCATCTGCTGGCGCGGGCGTACGGATGGAGCGAGGGCGAAGTGCTGGCGCTGAGCCCGGCGCGACGGAAGTTCTACCTGGAGATGGTGGAAGCATGAGCGGATATCTGCAGCGGATGGCGGGGGTGGCGAGGGCGCAAGCGCGAGTGCATCCGTTTGTGGAAGGGATGTATGGGGAGCGGTCGCAGAGTGTGGCTCCGGTCGCGGAAATAGCGGGGCAAGTGCCGGCGGTCAGCGAACAGCGGCCGGCGATCGGCGGGCGGGTGGGGCAGCGGGGTGTCGTAAATCCAACCCATGCCGGTGAGACTGGCACGGCTAGGGCACCCGGAGTGAGTGGTGACCCCACATCTCAGAAGGGAGATGCTCACCCCAACCAGCAAGCTGGCCGGGGGCCCCTAGATGCGGGGCATCCGGTGATGGGTCCGGCGGAGAGTGAAGGCGAGAGGTTTGAGGCGCTGCTGCCGGAGGTTGCGGGGAAGGGCGCCGGATTCGTGCGTCCCAGACAAGAGGGTGAAGCTTTTGGGGATGGGGTGGCGGAGGGGGCGAAGGCAAGCCACCCTCTCGCGATGAGACTGCGAAAGGATGGGCCACCCAGTGCGCAGGGCGAGGCGGAGGGGTGGAAATTTGAGCCGGTGGTGGGGGAGACACGATACGAGGGGAGTCATGGGGCACCCGCAGCCTTGCGTCCCGCCGGTCGCGATGGAGCGGTGAAGGATGGAGCTGCTGGACTCTTGCCTCCCGCTCATGGAGATAAAGCGGCAAGCAATGGAGCAGCCGTGCTTCGGCGGCTAGCCCAACCCACATCTCAGAAGCGAGATGTGGGGCACCCGCAAGGCGACGAGATTCAGATCCACATTGGCCGCATAGAGGTGATTGCGATGCCTCCGGCGGCGCCAAGACCGGCGGCAGTTCCGGCGCGGAAGACACAGACGCTGGATGAGTATCTGCGGCAGAGAAACGGGAGGACGGGATGAGCGGTGCGCTGGCCATCTCGGGAGTGTCCGCGGTGCTGCAGTTCTATCTGGGGAATATGTACAGCAACCTGTCGGCGCAGTTCGGGGGGACGATCGGGCTAAGCGCGCAGGCGCCGGACCTGGTGCAGGCGCGGTTCGGGTCGGCGACAGCGACGGAGAACCAGGTGAATCTGTTTCTGCACCAGGTGACGTACAACGCGGCATGGAGGAATTTCCAACTGCCATCGCTGGATGCAGACGGCAAGACGCTGCTAACGTGCCCGCCGCTGGCGCTGGATCTGCATTATCTGCTGACGGTGTACGGGACGGCGGACTGGCAGGCGGAGGGATTGCTGGGCTACGCACTGATGATGTTTCACCAGAACCCGATTATCAGCCGCAGCGACATTTCGTATGCGCTGAACAACCTGGCGAGCACGAACAATCTGAGCGCGGCGCTGGCGACGTGCGGGCTGGCGGACCAGGTGGAGATGATCAAGATTACACCGGCGACGCTGGGGCGCGAGGAGATGGCGTGGTTGTGGACGGCGCTGAAGGCGGACTACCGGCCGACGTTTCCGTTCCAGGTTTCGGTGGTGCTGCTGCAGCCGCAGAGGAACACGTCGCTGGCGCTGCCGGTGCTGCGGCGGCATGTGCAGGCCATCCCGATCCAGCCGGCGTCGCTGTTGATGGTGACGCCGCCGAACAACCAGCCGGCGGCGGGACTGAGCGACGTGGTGACGGTGACGGGCGAGTTCCTGTCGAGCGTGACGCAGGTGGTGTTGAGCTACGCGAAGCTGGGCGTGCAGTTTACGGTGGCGGTCGCGAACAACAATGGGACGTCGTTCACGTTTGTGGCGGGAACGCAGACGACGTATCCGAACGGCGTGCCCCCAGGGATTTACTCGGTTGCGGGGCAGATCGTCGATCCAAATTCGACGCCGGGGAATGTGCTGATCCAGCAGACGACGAATGCGCTGGCGCTGGCGCTGGCCCCGACGCTGCCTCTGACGCAGGCGGCGACGCTGGAGGCCGATCCGGACAGCGCGACGACGGTGCTTGTGACGATTGCGGGATTCACGCCGAATCCGTGGGCGGGGCAGACGGTGGCGCTCACGCTGAGCAGTCTGACCGCGCCGCCGCCGCCGGGCAGCCTGTTCACCGTGACCTCGACGATTACAGCGCCGCCGCCGCCGAGCAATGCGGCGGGTGCAGTGGCGGACATTACGGCGTTTGCGGTGACGGACAACGTGGTGACGCTGACGGCGGCGAATACGTTTACCGCGGGGATGGCAGTGCTGTTCGCGGGGTTGGGTGTAGCGACGTTTCTGAATGGACAGACGCTGGTGGTGCTGGAGTCGGGACTGAACAGCAATGAGTTTCAGGTGGAGTTTGCGACGGCGGACGCGTTGACGACGGCGGACGCGGGCACAGCCACTCCGGGACAGACGCTGGCGGCGTCGCTGACGTTTCCGTTTCCGGCGAGCCTGCCGACGGGCGCGAGCTACCTGGCGCGGCTGACCGTGGATGGAGTGAGCAGCACGGTGAACGTGAACTGGGGTGTTCATCCACCGGTGTTTACCGGACCGATGGTGACGACATGATGGCCGAACGCGCTGCGAGCGTGCAACCGATTCCGTGGCAGGAGACAAACCAGAGCGCGCTGGTAGCGGAGTTTGCTGCGCTGCGGCGGCGGCTGGACGGCGAGCCGGTGGCGGTAAGGGCGAGCGAAAGCGCGGCGGGCGGTTCGCCAACAGCGATCGATGCTCTGACGGAGATCTTTGAGCTGAGCGCGTTTGAACGGGAGCTGCTGCTGCTGCTGGCGGGAGTGGAGATGGATTCGGCGCTGGCGGCGTGGGTTGCAGAGGTGGAGGGCGGAAAGCGGAGCGGGGTGACGTTTTCGCTGGCGCTGGCGACGCTGGGCAGTCCGCACTGGAGCGCGCTGGCGGCGACGGCGCCGCTGCGGCGGTGGAGGCTCATTTCGCTGGAAGCGGGACACGGGGTGACGTCGGCGCCGCTGCACATTGAGGAGCGGGTGCTGCACTACCTGGCGGGGACGAACTGCATCGATGCGCGGCTGGAGGATGTGGTGTTCCGCAAGGCGCCGCCGGAGTGGATGGACGACGATCACTTCCGGCTGGGAAATGAGATTCTGCGCAGGCTGGAGGCGAATGAGGCGGGTGATGGGATTGTGCATCTGTGCGGCGACGATGAGCTGGGGCAGGAGGGTGTGGCGTCGCTGGCGGCCCACCGCAGCGGACAGCAGTTATATGTGCTGCGGCATGAGGACACTCCGGCGGCGGGCGAGGAGCTGGAGCAGTTTCTGCATCTGTGGATGCGGGAGCGGCGGCTGCTGCCTGCCATGCTGCTGTTGCAGTGGGGGAATGAGATGCCGGGCACGGCGGCCCGGCAACTGGCGGAGCGTGTGCCGGGGACGCTGATGATTGCGAGCAGGGAGCCGCTCAGACTGCATCGCGCGGTGGAGTGTCACCAGGTGGACAAGCCGGCTCCGGCGGCGCAGTTGCGGCTGTGGCAGGATGCGCTGGGGCCGGCGGCGAAGGAAGTGCCGGAGTCGCTGGGCGAGATTGCGCAACAGTTCCGGTTGAGCGCGGAGACGATTGTGGCGATGGCCGGGTCGGTTGAGGCAGAGGACGCGGAGCCGCTGAGTACGCGGCTGTGGAACGCGTGCCGGGTGTACTCGCGCCCGCGGCTGGAGGTGCTGGCGGAGCGGATTGTGCCGACGGCGAAGTGGGACGACCTGGTGCTCCCGGAGGCGCAGACGCTGGTGCTGCGGCAACTGGCGGCGCAGTCGCGCAACCGGATGACGGTGTATGAGACATGGGGGTTTGCGGCGCACGGACGGCGCGGGCTGGGTTTGAGCGCTTTGTTTTCGGGGCCCAGCGGCACCGGCAAAACGCTGGCGGCGGAGGTGCTGGCGGCGGAGCTGCACCTGGATTTGTATCGTATCGATCTGTCGGCGGTGGTGAGCAAGTACATCGGCGAGACGGAGAAGAATCTGAAGCAGGTGTTCGATACAGCGGAGGCGGGCGGGTGCATGCTGCTGTTCGATGAGGCGGACGCGCTGTTCGGCAAGCGCGCGGAGGTGAAGGACTCGCATGACCGCTACGCGAACATCGAGGTGGGATATCTGCTGCAGCGGATGGAGAGTTTTCTTGGGCTGGCGATCCTAACGACGAATATGAAGTCGACGCTGGACAAGAGCTTCCAGCGGCGGCTGCGGTTCATGGTGGATTTTCCGTTTCCGGATGCGGCGCAGCGGCAGGAGATATGGGCGCGGGTGTTTCCGGCGCGAACGCCGACGAACGGTTTGGACTATGGGCGCCTGGCGGCGCTGAACATGACGGGCGGGAACATCCGGAACATTGCGCTGAATGCGGCGTTTCTGGCGGCGGATGCAAAGGCACCGGTGGCGATGGCGCACATTCTGCAGGCAGCGCAGCTGGAGGCGATCAAGACGGAACGGCCCATCGCGGAGATGGAAACGCGGGGGTGGATACGAGAGCCCAGGTGAAGGTGACGATCGATCGGCTGGTGCTGCGCGGGATGGACCCGGCGGCGCGGACGGCGTTTGTGGATGGGCTGCGCCGGGAGTTGGCGCAGGTGCTGGCGGACCCGGCGGCGCGCGCGGAGATGCAGGGTTCGCGAAGAACGCCGGTCTTGCGTCTGGGACAGATGCCGCTGGGGGATGGACCGTCGGGTGCGCGAGGTTTGGGGCGGAGCGTGGCCCGGGCGATTGGGAAGAGCGGGAGTGTGAGTAAAGGAGTACGACGATGAGCCGCGCGGCATTCGCGCTGGAAACCGATGCGGGAAAGCCCTCGAGCGCGAGGATGAGCAGCGGTGTGCGCGTGAGCAAGCCGGGAGACACGCACGAGGTGGAGGCGGACCGGGTTGCGGATACGGTGGTGCGCGGGGGAAGCGTGCCGGGGTGGTCGCTGGCCGCGAAGGGATTCGATGGGATTCAGCGGAAGCCGGCGGAATCGCATGGAGATGCGGTGGCGCAGGCCGAGCAGGCGCTGCTGGCGTCGGCGGAAGGACGCGCCGCGATTGCGAAGGTGACGGCGGGCGCCGCGTCGGGGATGGTGGTGACGGGCGCGGCTGCGGCGGGCGTGGTGGCCGCGTTGGCGACGGGGCGCAAGGGAACGGCGGGCGCCGCTTCGATTGCGCTGGATGGGATTCATCCGGGACTGAGCTTGAAGGTGGCGCGCGAGGGTGGGGCGGGCGGTGCGGAGGTGGCGCTGAGTTATACGCCGAAGACGGAGGGGAAACATGCGGCACCGGGGAAGGTTAAGGCGCCCGCGAAGTTGTCAGAGAAGAAGCCGGAGGTTCATGAGCCCACATCTCAGAAGCGAGATGTGGGGCACCCAGTTCATGGGACAGCTCACGAGGGTGAGAAAAAGGAAGAGCTCACGGTGCATCGAAAGGCGGAGCGGGCGGAGGCGATGTACACGGGGTCGGCGGAGGTGGACTCGGTGCTGCGGTCGCCGGGGCGGGAGATGGAGCCGGCCACGCGGCGGGAGATGGAGTCGCGGATCGGGTTTGATTTTGGACGGGTGCGGCTGCATACGGATGCGCGGGCGGGCGAGTCGGCGCAGGGATTGAGCGCGCGGGCGTACACGGTGGGTTCGGATGTGGTGTTTGCGCCGGGAAGGTACGCGCCGCAGACGACCGAGGGGCGGCATCTGCTGGCGCATGAGCTGACCCACGTCGTGCAGCAGACGAGCGGGGCGGAGCGTGGGCGTGCGGCCGGGCTGCATGTGGCGAAACCGGCGGCGCGCGTGGTGCAGCGCCTGTCGGTAAAGGACATTCCCGGCGCCGGATGGCTGCTGAACAAGCTGAAAGGCTTCCGCGGATACCATCTGTTCTGCGTCATCGTCGGGAAAGATCTGGTGGACGACAAGGATGTCGAGCGGAATGCGACGACGTTGACCCAAGGCGTGCTCGAGCTTTTTCCGGGCGGCAACGACCTGCTCGCGCTGCTCAAGCGGGCGCAAGAGGCCATTGAGGCTGGATACGAATGGCTGCAGAGCCAGTTGAACGCCTTGCATCTCGACAAGGAGTCGATCCTGAGTTTGTTGAACAAGGCCTGGGATGCTGTCTCGGTCACGGACCTGGGAGGGTCATGGGATCGCGTCGAGGCCTTGCTGAAGGAACCTATCGATCATCTGCTGACATTGGGCGCCGCGATCTTCGAGAAGTTGAAGGACCTCATCCTTGAGAAGATCTTCCAGGCGTTTCCCGCGGGGAAGAAGATATGGCCGATGTTGAAGAAGGCTGGGGCCGCGTTGTCGCAGGCCGCGGCCGATCCGGTGAAGTTTGCGAAGAACCTCTTTTTGGTAGTGAAGGGAGGCTTCGAGAAGTTTGCCGCGAAACTGGCGGACAACCTTCTGGAGGGGCTGCAAGCGTTCGTCTTCGAGGAGATTGGGATCGAGGGTCTCACGCCTCCGAAGGACTATCAACCCGAGACATTGCTGAAGATGGGGTTGCAGGTGCTGGGGCTCACGTATGCCCAGCAGCGCCCTCTGCTGGTGAAGAAGGCGGAGCGGTTGGGCAGCGACGGCGAGACCACGGTTGCTTTCTTTGAGAAATCGGTTGAGATCATTCAGAAGGTCCGGCAGGGCGGCTTCACCGCGATCTGGACCATGATCACAGACAAGCTGAAGAGCATCGCCGATTCGATATTCGATGCGATCGAGGCCTGGACGATCAAGGAGATCGTAACCATCGGCATGCAGCATATTGCGGCGCTTGCGAACCCGGTCGGCGACGCGATCGAGATTATCCGCGGCATTTACGAGATCATCAACTTCTTCCTGGAGAAGGCGACCGAGATGATCAACTTTGTGGAATCGATAGTAGATACGTTTGCGAATATCGTTGCCGGCGACGTGGGCGGGGCGGCGGAGAAGGTCAAAGACACTATCAAGAAGAGCATTCCGCTCATCCTGCGGTTCCTCGCCGGACTGTTCGGGCTGAGCGGTTTCGGCGCGTCGATCCGCAAAACGATCCTGTCGATCAAAGACAAGATCGGGGAGACGATTGGCAAAGTGCTGGACTTTCTGGTGGAAAAGGCGAAGCCGTATTGGGACAGGGGCAAAGAGGAGTTTACTAAGAAGCTCGACGCGATCAAGGATTGGTGGACCAAGCCGGCGGAGTTCCACTACGGCGATGAGCCGCACAAGTTGGAAATCGCAGAAGAGGGAGACAATCCTGAGGTGTATGTCAACAGCGACCGGTCCCGGCTGAAGGTATTTCTGGACGACCATGACGCCACCGATAAGCAGAAGGCGGAGGCCCTGCGGCTGGCCAAGGGATTGAGCTGGAAGGAAGGCAAGCTGGAGTCGGTTTCAAAGAAAGAGGCGGGCTACGACAACTTCGTCAAGCTGACGAAGCTGATGGACAATCTGAAGGCCAAGTTTCCGCTGAAGAGCGTGGTAAACGATCGCAAGGCGGTGCACAGCGATTACCTCAGCGCGGTCTCGGCGGACGCGTTTCTAAGCGATGACCTGCTGAGCGGGTCCTCTCCGACGGGCGCGGACCCGCCCGCGTGGACGGACCTGGGCTATCTGCTGCCGCCCAACCCGCCGTACTACGTGCGCGGGCACTTGATCAGCGAGAAGCTCGGCGGGCGTGGCGAATGGACCAACCTGATGCCGATTACGAACGCAGCGAACGGCGAGATGGAGCGGACGGTTGAGGGTCCGCTGAAGGATGCGATCGCGAGCCCCAAGAACAAGGGCAAGAACTATTACCACTACCAGGTGACGGCTTCGTATGGGAATCCGAAGGTGCCGAGCGAGGCGAACGCGACCACGAAGGCGCTGCGGGATGCGCGTTCGGACCAGGCGGAGAAGCGGCTGAAGCGGCTTACCTGGAAAGTGACGGCCGCTGAAAACGATAACGGGCAGTGGAAGGACACTGGCCTGGTTCCGCGCGACGCGAAGGGCGGAACCAGCGCTCCGATGGAGGAAAAGGTGCGGAGCGGCTTTATAGAAGCGACGCAAAGGTAGTGATATCAGGAGGGAATAAGGCGGCAGGCAGGGCGGACCAGAGGTGAAGGCAGCAGGAGAGAGGGAACAGACCATGTCATCTTTTGCATTACCGATTGCGCCGCGGCTGGTTAAGGGCGGCATCGTGACGATGGACCCGGACACGTCGATTGTGCAGACGGTGATTGCGCTGCAATACAATCCCGACTCGCTCTCGCGGTCGCTGCAGATCCAGGCGGTGCCGGGCGGGTCCGACGGAGTGCGCGTGGATGCGCTGCGGCTGCGCGGGCCGGCGATCGAGACCATCAAGCTGGAGGCGGAACTGGACGCGACCGATCAACTGGAGTTTCCGACGCAGTATCCGGTGACGGCGCAGTATGGGCTGCATCCACAACTGGCGCAACTGGAGATGCTGGTGAATCCGACGGTGGAGACGTTGATGTCAGACGATGCGCTGGCGAACGCCGGGACGCTGGAGATAATTCCGCTGGAGCAGCCGGTGACGCTGTTTGTGTGGAGCAGCAGCCGGGTGATTCCGGTGCGGCTCACCGACCTGTCGATTACGGAGGAGGCGTTCGATCCGAATCTGAATCCGATCCGGGCGAAGGTGTCGCTGGGGATGCGGGTGCTGAGCGTGGACGATCTTGGGTTTGAACATCCGGGCGGGCGGCTGTTCATGGCGTACCTGACGAACAAGGAATCGCTGGCGGCGCAGGCAACGACGGCAGCCTTGACGACGCTGGGACTGGGAGGATTGCCGTGAACTATCCGCTACAGGCAATGATGATGCTGGGGGTGGTGCCCCAGGTAACGTTTCCGACGGACAGCCGGTACTACGGGTCGAGCGTGCTGCAGTACACGGCACCGAACGGGCAGGTGATTCCGTACCTGGCGCGGCGGATTGTGCCGCAGCCGGGGGCGCCCAACTACGCCACCATCAACACCTACACGGTGAAGAGCGGCGACCGCCTGGATCTGATTGCCGCGAAGTACCTGGGCGATCCGCTGATGGCGTGGCTGATCTGCGATGCGAACGGGGCGATGAATCCGTGCAAGCTGGAGGTGGCGGGGACACAGCTGAATATCACGACGCCGCAGGGCGTGCCGGGAGGCAGCGGTGCTTAAGAGCGTCCAATTCACGCTGATGATGGGACCGGTGATTGCCGTGCCGGTGCCCAGCACTGTGCTGGAGGCGCTGGCGTCGGTGGAGGTGAAGGTGGAAGACGTGGGGCAGAGCGGCTTCCAACTGGTGTTCAGCGTGGAAAAGAATTCGCCGCTGAACCTGTTGTTTCTGCTTACCGGCGGGATGCCGCTGCTGTTTATGCGCTGCATCCTGGTGGCGACGGTAAACGGCGTGGCGAATGTGCTGATAGACGGAGTGATTACGAAGAACGAGATTGCGCCGGGCGACAAGGGTTCGAACTCGACGCTGACGCTGTTTGGGAAAGACCTGACGGCGCTGATGGACCAGTCGAACTGGAGCGGCTTTCCCTTTCCGGCGTGCCCGCGGGAGGCACGGGTGGCGCTGCTGCTGGCGAAGTATGCATTCTTCGGCGTGCTGCCGGCGATCATTCCGAGCCTGCTATTCGATATTTCGCTGCCGATCGAGCAGATTCCGGCGCAGCAAGGAACGGACCTGGCTTATATCAAAGCGCTGGCGGACGAGGTGGGGTACGTGTTCTACATTGCGGCGGGGCCGGCGCCGGGAACAAGCACGGCGTACTGGGGGCCGCAGGTGAAGATCGGGCCGGTGCAGCCGGCGCTGAATGCGGACATGGATGCGTACTCGAATGTGGAGTCGATGCACTTCTCGTTCGAACAGGACAAGTGCAGGATCCCGATTGCATACACGTACGTGCAGGAGCTGGGGGTGAGCCTGCCGGTGCCAATTCCTCCGATCGATCCGCTGCAGCCGCCGCTGGGCGCGATTCAGCCGTTGCCGACGAACCTGATGCCACCGGACCTGGCGGCGTTCAAGAACAACCTGTCGAAGCTGTCGATTCCGCAGGCCATCATGATGGGACTGGCGGCGGGCGCGGCGAGCTCCGAGGCGGTGACCTGCGAGGGCTCGCTGGACGTAACGCGTTACGGCGGGGTGCTGAATGCCCGCAGCCTGGTGGGCGTGCGCGGAGCGGGGCAGGCGTTTGACGGACTGTATTACGTAAAGAGCGTGACTCACAAGATCAAGCGCGGCGAGTACAAGCAGAACTTTACGCTGACACGGAATGGACTGGTGTCGACGGTCCAAACGGTGAGCCCGTGAGCACGACTCCGACGCCACCGGTGCAGCACTTCGGGAAGTTCCGGGGGACGGTGCTGGTAAATATCGATCCCATGCAGATGGGGCGGATCATGGCCCAGGTTCCGGACGTGCTGGGGGAGACGCCTTCGAGTTGGGCGATGCCGTGCGTGCCAGCGGCGGGAATTCAGGCGGGGGCCTTTATTGTTCCACCGATCGGATCGTCGGTGTGGATTGAGTTTGAGCAGGGGAACCCGGACTACCCGATCTGGAGCGGTGGTTTCTGGGGAATGGCGGCGGACGTGCCGGCGCTGGCGATTGCGCCTCCGGCGATTCCGCCGGGACAGAATATCGTGCTGCAGACGACGGGGCAGAACTCGCTGATTTTGTCGGATGGGCCGCCGACTCCGGCAACGGGCGGGATCGTGCTGAAGGGAGCGAGCGGGGCCATGATCGTGATCAATGAGACGGGGATCTACATTTCGAACGGGCAAGGTGCAACCATCACTCTGATCGGCCCGGCAGTGGCGATCAATGTGAGTGCGTTGACCGTGGTGGGGCCGTAAAGAAACAGCGAGTCAGCAGGTCCGCCAGCAGGCGAAGGAGGAAAGATGCCGGGACCGATTCTGCATACCGGCGCAGTGGTGATGTGTTCGCACGGAGGGATGGCGATGCCGACGGTGCCGAGCACCTGCGTGTTTGTGTCGGGGATGCCGATTGCGACGATCGCCGCGCCCTACACGGTGGCGGGATGCGCGTTCATTCCGCCTGCGGGCACTGGGCCGTGCGTGACTGGTCAGTGGGTGGTGGGCGCGACCCAGGTGCTGTCGCAGGGCCAGCCGGTGGCGATTATGAGCGGCGTTTCGGTGTGCGTTCCGACGGGCACGCCACTGCTTCCGGTGGAGGCGCAAACGCTGGTGGTGGCGACGTGAGGAAGGAGATGAGCGCGGGCTGAGGACAGAGATGAACGTTAATTTCCCTTATCAATTCGATGGACGCGGCCGGACGCTTGATCCGCTGGCAGATTATCTGCGGCAACTGGTGGAGCAGGTGTTGTTTACGTCGCCGGGCGAGCGGGTGAATCTGCCGGACTTCGGGAGCGGGCTGCTGCAACTGCCGTTTGCGCCGAACAGCGTGGAGATGGCGGCGGCGACCCAGTTCACGGTGCAGGGTGCGCTGCAGAAGTGGCTGAGCGCATACATCAAGGTGCAGTCGGTGACGGCGACGGCGGTGGAGTCGACGCTGACGGTGACGGTGACCTACGCGCCGCTGAACACGGGCGTGACCCAGGTGCAGACCTTCATCTATGGAGGTCCGCAATGATCTACGCGTGCTGCGAGGAAAACCGGCGAGCGGCGGTGCTGAATCATCCGACGCTAAACGGGATTGATTACCTGGAGATTCCAGACGGGACCACGCTGGCGGGGCAGTGCAAGCTGGAACTGCATTGCCTGAAGCCGGCGCCGCAGAACCTGACGACGGACAATGTGCTGATCGCAGGCGGCGAAAGCATTACCGGGATCACAGCGACGTCGGTGAAGGCGAAGGCGGCTGCGGCTGGGCAGGCGAGCCTGATCCTGGAGATTACAACGAGCGTGGCTGGGGACTTCTCGCCGTACACGCTGAGTTTGGTGAACAGCGTGGAGAGCGCGGAAGGGGACGTGTTCGCGCTGACGGAGGTGCTGGACGGGTTCGATCCGCAACTGGCGGAGGTGACGTTCCGGTTCAAGGTGGATTGCGGGCCTCACTTCGACTGCAAGCCGCAGCCGCCGGACTGCGCACCGCAGCCGCCGACACCGCCGCCGATCAACTACCTGGCGAAGGACTACACGACCTTCCGGCAGATTGTGCTGGACCGGATGAATCAACTGCTGCCGAACTGGGGCGCGGCGACCGAGGCGGACTTGGGCGTGGTGCTGGCGGAGCTGGTGGCGTATGTGGGCGATCAGTTGAGCTATCAGCAGGACGCGGTGGCGACCGAGGCTTACCTGCTTACGGCGCGGAGCCGGATTTCGCTGCGCCGGCACGCCCTGCTGGTGGACTACCGCGTACACGACGGAGCGAATGCGCGGGCGTTTGTGTGCGTGAATGTCGCGGTGCCGGTGTTTATGGACCGCACGCTGACGCGGTTCTACACGATCACTCCGGGAGCGCCGGCGACGTTGCTGGGCCATGAGCAGGCCGCGTTGGATGCGGGCGTGGTGGTGTTCCAGCCAATGCAGGATGCGAATTTATTTCCTGAGCTGAACACCATCAATTTTTATACGTGGGGAGATTTGAACTGCTGCCTGCCGCAGGGAGCGACAGAGGCAACGCTGCGAGGGTCGTACCCGAATCTGCAGGCGGGCGATGTGCTGATCTTCAAAGAGGTGATGGGGCCGCAGACGGGGGCAGCCGCAGATGCGGACATCCGGCACAGGTACGCGGTGCGGCTGACGGCGGTGACGACGGTGAACGGGCAGGGGCAGCCGCTGGTGGACCCGCTGTTCGAAGTGGGGACGGGTGCGCCGATTGTGAACGGGACCCAGCAGCCGCAGCCGGTGACGGAGATTCAATGGTCGGTGGACGATGCGCTGCCGGCGCCGCTGTGCTTGTCATCAACCTTCCAGCCAGCTACGGGCGACCTGACGACGCTGACGAATGTGAGCATTGCGCTGGGAAACGTGGCGTTGGCGGACCATGGGCTTTCGATGCCGGCGCAGCCGCTGCCGGTGGTGCCGGAGCCGACGCTGTTTCAGCCACCGCAAGCGGGCGCGGCCCGATGCGCGGCGCCAACGCCGCCGATGCCGCTGCCGGTGCGGTACAGGCCGCAACTGCCGGACAGCCCGGTGACGCAGGCGGTCCCGCTGGAGATTGCGGGCGGCCCGGTGACCACGGCGCCGGTCGCGCTGGTGACCAATGGGCTGGTGAGCCTGCCAGACAGCAACGGATATACGGCGCTGATGCTGGGCGCGAATAACGTGGCGCAGTGGCCGCAGTGGTTTGGCGTGCTGGCGACGCTGGGCGCGGGGACGCTGACGCTTCAGGTCGTGTTCAGCCCGCCTGGAGCGACGACGGTGGTGCTGGAGACATTTGCGAACCTGGCGTCGCCGGCGGAGGCGGTCGACGAGATTGCGGCCCAGTCGGAGCTAATTGTGGCGAGCGCGCCGGCGTCCGCGTTGCCGACGAAGGTGGCGACAGTGCCGACCATGCTGCTGAATATGGGCGCGACGAATTTGTTGGATGAGAACAGCGGGCTTCCATACCTGACCGTGCAGCCGACCAATACGGCGACCTGGCCACCTCTGTTTGCGGTGCTAACGCAGGGCAACCTCTCGCAGCCGACCGAGTTCAACGTGCTGCTGTTGTATAACTCGCCGTTTGGGGCGGTGGGTGGCGTGCTGTTGCCGGCGGTGTTGACGCAGTACAGCAATGTGTCGCTGGCGACGGTGGAAGCGGAGTTTGCGGCGACGCCGTCGCTGCTGCGAGTGGTGACGTTTGAGGAGCAGCCGAATCCGGCGCTGTCGGCGTACGACCTGATGAACTACGATCCGGCGAGTGCGGTGCCGGCGATCACGCTGACCAGCGATCTGAACGGCGCGCCGGCGACGTGGAGAGCAGCCCCGGACCTGCTGGCGGATGGGCCGACGGATAAGAATTTCGTGGTGGAGATCGAGTCGGACGGGACGGCGACGCTGCGCTTCGGCGATGGCACGAACGGGATGATGCCGGCGTCGAATACGGCATTTACGGCGAGGTACCGGATCGGCAATGGCACGGCGGGGAATGTGGGCGCGGAGAGCTTGCTGCTGTTTGCGGGCGATCCGCGGATTGCGGGCTGCACCAATCCGCTGCCGGCAACTGGAGGCGTGGACCCGGAGACCACGGCGCAGATTCAGCGGCGGGCGCCGCAGGCGTTCCTGACCCAGGAGCGCGCCGTGACGATGCAGGACTACGTGAATGTGACGGAGGGGTATCCGCAGATCGTTGACGCAGCGGCGACGCTGCGCTGGACGGGGAGTTGGTACACGGTGTTCGACGCGGCGGAGCCGGCCGGCGGCGGCGCGCTGAGCAAGGCGACGCTGAAGTCGCTGACGACGTATGTGAACCAGTACCGGCTGGCGGGACAGGACCTCAAGCTGGAAGGGCCGGATTATGTGTCGCTGACGATTGCGCTGACGGTGTGCGTCGATCCAGCGTACTTCCAGGCGCAGGTGCAGAAGGCGCTCCAGCAGGTGCTGGGCGCGGGCAGGCAGCCGAATGGGCAGCCGGGCGTGTTTGCGCCGGCGAATTTTCAGTTGGGACAGACCGTGTACCTGAGCCCGATCTATACGGCGGCGCGCTCGGTGGCGGGGGTGACGACGGTGACGGCGACGGTGTTTCAGCCGCAGAGCGTTCCACTGACGACGCCGCCCACGCAGGTGTACATCGCGCAGGGCGAGATTCCGATGGGACCGTTCCAGGTGGCGCGGCTGGCGAATGACCCCAGCCTGCCGGCGAACGGGCAACTGACTCTGAACATGCAGGGTGGAAAGTGAGGGCGCGATGAGTTGCAGCGGCGGAGCGGGTTGCGAGTGCGGATGCTGCGGCGGGATCTCGGTGGAGACGCCGCAGGGCGAATCGAACCTGCCGGGGCTGCCCGCGATCGCGTACCGGACCGGCACGTGGGCCTCGTTCAAGGAGTCGATGCTGGCGCGGCTTTCGAGTTCGCAGTACCCGGCGCTGGCGGGATTGAAGACGCGGGACGATGACGACTTGTCGATTGCGTTTCTGGATGCGACTGCGGTGGTGCTGGATATTTTGACGTTCTACCAGGAGCGGCTGGCGAACGAGAGCTATTTGCGGACGGCGACGCAGTTGTATTCGCTGACCCAGCTAAGCCGGTTGATCGGGTATCAGCCATCGCCAGGAGTGGCGGCATCGACGTATGTGGCGTTCACGCTGCGGGCGGCGACTGGATTGCCGGCGAATCCGAATACGCCGGCGATCACGATCCCGGCGGGAACGCAGGTGCAGAGCGTGCCGGCACAGGGGCAGACGCCGCAAGCGTTCCAGACGTCGGCGGACATTCTGGCGAAGCCGGACTGGAACGCGCTGCCGGTGCAGACGGGGGATCCCTGGATCCCGGCGGCCGGCCAGACCAGCCTCTACCTTGCGGGCACCGCTACGCAGCTCAACCCTGGAGACGCGCTGCTGATCGTCGGCGACGAGCGCATTGAGGACCCCAGCAGCCCGGTCTGGGACCTTTGCCACGTCGTCTCAGTTCAGCCCGACACCGTCAACCAGCGCACTCTGGTCACCTGGGTCGACCCCCTCGGGAGCAACTCCAGTGCTCCCTCTCAAGACAACCCACAGGTCTTCGCTCTCCGCCAGCGCGCCGCTCTGTTCGGCTACAACGCATTGAATCCGTTAATGCTGACAGGGACAACCGCCGGCGTTCTGACCCAGAACCCGAGTTTGCTGAACAGCGACAGTACCGACTGGAACTTCGGCACTGCGGCTAACTCCGTCCCCACCGACCCCGCCGCCTTCAGCCTCATCGATCTCGACGCCGTTTACGCCAAACTGACTGCAGGCGGCTGGCTGATGCTGATGGCCAACATACAGCCCCCGAGACACCGTCATCACAGTCTTCCTCGCTGGACGACGATTGAAGATCTCTACAATCTCAGTTCAGTCACGACCATTTCCCGCTCAGATTATGGCGTCAGCGCCAAAATCACGCGCGTCACCGCCGATACCAACACCGATCTAAGCGAGTACTACTCCAACACCCGCGAGGCTGCGGTTCTCACCCAGAGCGAAGTTCTGCCGGTCGCCGAACAGCCGCTGGACCATCCGCTGTACGGGACACTGGTGGACCTCGAGGTGCTGCGGCCGGATCTGGTGGGAGTGAGCGCGGTGGCGATTACGGGGAAGAATCCCAAGCTGACGGTGAATGCTCCGGACCTCACGCCGACGCGACCGGTGGTGTACTTCTACCCGAACGATGACCCGACCACGTGGATTGCGCTGACCCAGGGGCAGGTGCTGACGCTGCTGCAACCGCCGGACAGCGTCATTTACACGCCGCCCCCAGGAACAACGGGCGGGCCGGAGCCGGGGAGCATTCCGGGATGGACGGGAGCCGCCGCGAATCTGACGCCGACGCTGGTGGTTGCGGACGCGACGGGGCGGGTGGGGACGATCAATCCGGCGACTCCCCCTGCATCAGCCCCACCCGCGACGCCGCTGGGGTACTTCACGCTGACCCCGGCGGGAACGAACGATCCAGTGGTGCAGGAGTATGCGCTGGTGGCGAACGTAACGCTGGAGACGGATGGAGGGTTGTTTCCGCACACACAGATTCAACTAACGCTCCCGCTCCAGAACGTGTACGACCGCACGGCGACAACAGTGAATGCGAATGTGGCGGCGGTCACGGCGGGATCGCCGGTGACGGAGCTGCTGGGGAGCGGGTCAGCGGCGACGCCGAACCAGCAGTTCAAACTGAAGCAGTCGCCGCTGACATATGTTTCCGCGCCCACGCAGAGCGGAAGCCTGAGTTCGCTGACGGTGAGCGCAAATGGGGCGAACTGGACGGGAGTGCCGACGCTGTATGACCAGGCGCCGACGGCGCAGGTGTATACGACGCTGAATCTGCCGGGTGGGATTGCGCAGGTGACGTTCGGCGACGGCGTGGAGGGAGCAACGCTGCCGACCGGGACGAACAATATTCAGGCCAGCTACCGGGTCGGAATTGGATCCGCCGGGAACGTGGCGGCCGGGGCGATTACGACGCTGGTGGACCGGCCGGTGGGCGTGAGCGGGGTGACAAATCCACAGGCGGCGACGGGCGGGCAGGACGCGCAGTCGGTGGCAGACATCCGGACGAATGCGCCGCTGAGCGTGCTGACGCTGGGACGGGCGGTATCGCTTGCGGACTACCAGAATTTTGCGGCGACCTATCCCGGCATTGCCAAGGCGGCGGCGATGTGGGTGCCGAGCGGGCCGTATCGGGGCATATGGCTGACCGTGGCGGCGTCGGGCGGGACGGAGTTGACGCCCACCAGCCAGACCTGGAGCAACTTGATTACGTCGCTGGAGAGCTATGGGAATCCGAACGTCGCGATCAATGTGCAGTCGTTCTACGAGACCACGTTCGGCTTCACCGCGGAGATTCTGTACGACCCGGCGTACAGCCAGCCGGCGGTGGAAGCGGCGGTGAAGGCGCTGCTGCAAACGACCTACAGCTTTGCCAACCGGACGTTCGGGCAGGGCGTGTATGCGGACGAGATTGCGGCGCTGATCCAGGGCGTGACCGGCGTGATTGCGGTGAACGTGTCGCCGCCGAAGGTGGTGGCGACCAGCCAGGCGGGAGACATCGGCAGCGCGGCGTTCTCGGTGGCGGCGTACTACGCTTGGAGTTTGCAGGCGATCTCGCCGCCGCTGCAGCGGCCGTGCACGACGGCGAATAACGGGATCTGCCCGTTTGTGCCGGTGGCGTCGCTGACGACACCGCCGAGCCCGGCGGAGATATTGGTGCTCGATCCGAATCCGATCAACGTAGTGCTGGGGACGATGTCATGAGCGGGATCAATTTGTTCCAGCTATTGCCGGCCGTGTACCGGATGCGCGATGCGCAGATTGCGAGCGCGCAGACGCTGCTGACTCCGGCGCAGCAGGCGCAGCTTACCGCGTTGTTGCAGATGCAGACGATGCCGCAAACGCTCTCGAGCGACCAACTGGCGGAGTTGCAGCAGTTGCAGACACTGGCTGGGTGCGGGCCACTGGAGTCGCTGCTGCTGGTGGTGAGTGAACAACTGCAGGCGGTGGCGTACGACCTGGACCAACTCTACGACAATCAGTTTATCGAGACGTGCGCGCAGTGGGTGATTCCCTATATCGGCGATTTGATCGGGTACCGGTCGGTGGCGGGGATTGCGCCGGAAGTGGACAATCCGCGCTCCGAGGTCGCGGAGACGATCTCGTTGCGGCGGCGCAAGGGCACGATCCTGGTCATCGAGCAACTGGCGAGGGATGCGACGGGGTGGGGCGCGCACGCGAAAGAACAGTTCCAGGTGCTGGCGGATACGCAGTACATGAAACACAACCGGCCGCGGAATTTTTATGCGCCGAACCTGCGGCAGTGGAAGCCGGGCATATATATGGATACGGGTTTCGACGAGACCGCGCACAAAGTGGATGTGCGGCGGATCGATTCCACGCAGTGGAATGCGCACGGGCAGTACAACATCCAGAACATTGCAGTGTTTCTGTGGTCGCTGAGCGCGTACAGCGTGACCCAGTCGCCGCTGACCAAGATGGAGCTAGGCAATGCCCAGTGCTTCCGCTTCAGTGCGCTGAACCAGGATGTGCCGCTGTTCCACGCCGCGATCTCGCAAGGCGAGCAGATTGCGGCTGCCGCGGGGCCGGCGAATGTTCCTGACCGGTTGCTGCGGCGGGTGCTGTGCGCCGACCTGACCCAGAGCGTGGGCGGCGCCTATTACGGGCAGGGCGCGAGCCTGGCGCTCTATCTGAACAAGCAACTGCTGAACCCGTACCAGATTGGCGTTGCGGATCTTGCAGGGAAGGATGGCGCGTGGGCAAACCTTTCGCCAACCGAAGGACCGTTCAAGAACGGAGAGTTGGTGGTGCTGATCGATCCGGAGCTGGGGCGGCTGGCCCTGGCGAACAATTATTCGGGGCAACCGCTGAGCGCGACCTGGTACTACGGCGCGAACGCGAATATGGGCGGAGGCGAATACGCGCGGAACACCACGACGAGCCCATTCGCGGTGGACGACCCTGCGTACGTGGTTCCCTTCCCCGATCCACGGTTTGCGGGCTTGCAGGACGCGCTGACGTACGCGGTGGGGCTGCTGCCGCTGGGGAATGCGGTGGCGGTGGAGATTTCGGGCGAGTCGGCAGCGCAGGACGCGAGCGATCTGGCGCTGAACGAGTTTCCGTTTGTGAGTGCGAGCGTGACCATGACGACCGCTCTCTCAGTGGACCTGCCGGCGAATACGACACTGGAACTGCGCTCCGCGGACCCGACGGTGCAGACGCTGTTGCTGGATGGGGCGCTGACGGTGACGGGCGATGCGAGGAGCCGGTTTTTACTGAACGGGATTGTGATGGCGGCACAGGCAACATTCACGCCGCCGGCTACGGCGCCGGCGCTGCTGAATGTTCCGCTGGTGCGGCCGATCAGCGCGGGGAGCACGGAGAATCTGCTGGCCGAGTTGACGCTGACGGATTGCACGCTGGTTCCGGGGTGGGGGTTTCAGGCGGCAACGGACAACGGCAAACCGCAGAAGGCGGCGCAGGCGAAGGCTCCGGTGCTGCAACTGGCGGCGAATACGGTTGCGCTGACGGCGACGAACTCCATCCTCGGCGGAATACTGTCGAACCCGCTGGCAACGGTGTCGCTGACCAACTGCATTGTGGACGCGACCGATCCAAGCAACACGGCGTATGCGGCGGTGGATGCAGCGACCGATGAGAAGAGCGGCGGCGCGGCGCTGACAATGAATGGATGCACGGTGGTGGGGCGCGTGCACGCGAGCGTGCTCCAGTATGTGAGCGACTGCATCTTCTGGGCATACGACAACAAGAAAGGCACTGGGGCGCTGGTGGCGGACCGCAGACAGCAGGGATGCGTGCGGTTCAGCTTTCTGCCGTTCGGCGCGGTGGTTCCGGCGCAATACGAGTGTGTGCAGCAGGCGGTTGCGGGCGTGTTTCCGGTGTTTGTGACAACGCTCTACGGCCAGCCGGGCTACTTGAAGCTCATGGCGTGCACGGACGATTCGATCCGGCGTGGAGCGAGCGACGGGAGCGAGATGGGCGCGTACCACTTTGTGATGGCTCCGCAGCGGGAGAGCGATTTGCAGATTCGGTTGCAGGAGTATGTGCCGGTGGGGATGGAGTTTGGGATTGTGTACCAGACGTGAGTGCAAGGCTGTGAAGCGAGCAGGGCAAAGACGCAACGAACGCGCGATGAGTAGGACCGATGTGATTCGGCAGGACCAGACCGGCAGGCGATGCGACCCGCAGCAATGATCAGCGAGACAAAAGGAGTACGACGTGAGCTTCGATAACAGCCGTTACACCTTCAATCCGTTCAAGGATTATTCGTCGGTAGTTTTGCCGCAGGGACGCGTGCAGGCGGACGCGGACTGGAACGAGTTTCTGGCTGAGAGGGCGCGGCGCATCCAGGCAGGGACGCTGGACATGATGGGGCGGGCGGCGTATCCGCTGACCACGCCGGATGCATTCTATATTTCGCAGACGAGCCCGGTCACGCCGTGGGTGGTGAACATCGGGCTGGGGCGGATGTACGTGGACGGGCTGCTGGCGGAGAACCACGGCCTGCCGCCGGGGACGTGGGACCCGGCGCTGGAGGAGCTGTCGGGCGTACCCCAGCCGCAGTCGCCGACGGTGAGCAGCACACAGCCGACCCCGATTCCGTTCACGAGCCAGCCATATTTGCCCGCGGCGGGAACAGGCGTTGCGGGGATGACTCAGTATCTGCCGAGTCTGCTGGGGCCGGGGTCGTACGTGTTCTATCTGGACGTGTGGAAGCGCGCGGTGACTTGGCTGCAGGACCCGACCATCGTCGACTCGGCGATCGGGATCGATACGTCGGGGCGAATCCAGACGGTGTGGCAGGTACGGTGGACGACGGCAACTCCGACGGGCGGTGCGGCGGGCTGCGCGATCCCGGATTCGGAGATTCAGTATCCGGCGCAGTCGGCGGGGCAGCTGAGTACGCAAGTGCTGCCGAACCCGGCGAGCGGGGCATGCTGTCTGACTCCGGGGACGGGCTACACGGGACTCGAGAACCAGTTCTACCGGGTGCAAATCCATCAGGGCGGCCCGCTGGGAACGGCGACGTTCAAGTGGTCGCGAGAGAACGCGTCGGTGGCCACCAGCGTGACCAGGATCGCGACCAAGGGGAACGCGGCGGGCAACCAGGCTACGGTGCTGACGGTGACTTCGCTGGGCCGGGACCAGGTACTGAACTTCACCAACGGGAACTGGATCGAGTTGCTGGACGACAACGTTGAGCTGGATGGGATGCCCGATCCGAATTATCCGAAGGGAAGTCCGTACACGTACGGCAATCCTGGGTTGCTGTGCCAGATTGACTATGTGGACCCGACGACCAACGAGATTTACCTGGTGACGCCGGCGATTACGGACCCGCGATTCCCCAACGGGACGCCGGGCGCGGGCATACATACGCGGATTGTGCGCTGGGACCAGTCGGGCACGGTGTACTCGAGCAACCTCAGCGGGACCCAGACGGCGACGACGTATGGGCTGAGCACGGGGGACATCCAGACCCCAAGCGACGGCGCAACCATGCTGGTGCTGGAGAACGGGATCGTCGTCACGTTCACCGTGGCGTCGGGCGGGAATTTTCTTTCGGGCGACTACTGGACGGTCGCGGCGCGCACCGACGGCACGCTGGATCCGCCGACGATGACGAATGCACCGCCGCGGGGAATTCATCACCACTACACCAAGCTGTCGGTGGTGACGTTCGACGCGAACGGCTCTGTGACCAATTCGCCGGACTGCCGGACGCAGTGGGACTGCGGATGTGAGGGCGACTGCGGCTGCTGCACGGTGACGGTGGGCGACAACGTGAACAGCTTCGGGACGTACACATCGATTCAGGATGCGATCTCCAACCTGCCGCCGGCGGGAGGCGAGGTGTGCATTCTGCCCGGCGACTATTACGAACTGGTGGTGCTGTCGGATTTGACCGAGGTGACACTGCGGGGGTCGGGGCCGCAAACCGTCCTGTATGCACCGTCGGCGCGGCCGCCGGGCGTGGCGGACCAGAGCGGCAACACGGTGGCGCCAACCATGCAGAGCCTATTGAACGCGGTGGTGACGGTTGCGGGCTCGCAGCACATTGAGCTGACGGGGTTCACGGTAGAGGCGCCGGCGGGGATGACGTGCATTCTGCTGGACACGCTGGCGCCGGGTTCGCAGACGCAGTTCGAGTTAGCGAAGCAGGATAGCGCAAAGCTGCGCGGGGAACTCATAGAGAAGAAGGCGAAGATCAGCATGCAAAATGCGCCGGCGAAGATGCAGGCCGGTAAGAAGGTTTCGGGGACGAAGGAGCAGAAGGTTCCGGGGCTGATCGATCGGCAGGTCGGCGATAGCGGGATTGACTGGAAGATTATTGGAGAGGGCTACAGGTGGCAAAGTCCGGAGATCACGCCGTCGAACACGGACGTGACGATCACGGACCTGATTCTGACGGCGTCGAACTTTCCAGCGATTGCGTCGGTTGAGGCAGCGGTGGTGGAGATCAGCGACAACCGGATCTTTATGCAGGACACGGCGGGGCTGTGGCCGGCGGTCTACGTCAGCGGTTCGGAGACTTCGATTGAGCGTAACTGGATCGGGCTACAGGACCTGCCGGACGCGGGCAACTACGCGAGCACAGAGGTGCAGACGGACCTGAGCACGAACTTCACTCCGTCGATACCGCCGACGCCGGCGGTGGGCAACGGCGGGATCCAGGTGGGCGGCTTCTCGAACACCGTGGCGATTGTGGAGAACCAGATTGAAGGCGGGGCCTACAACGCCATTACGCTGGGCGGCCACATCTTGATGAATGGGACGACCCCGGTGACGGGGCTGCAGGGGTTGTTTCCGACATCGCCGGTGTCGAACGGACAGACCACGCTGGTGTTGCCGGCGACATCGAATAACTCGCCACTTGCGGCGGATGGACCGCTCCAGAACATCCGGATCGAGAAGAACCAGATCAGCAACTGCGGGCTGTGCGGGATTGGACCGGTTGGGTACTTCACGTCGGCGACGCCGGAGACGGTGAGTATTGCGAATCTGTCGATTCTGGGCAACACGCTCGCCAGCACGATGCAGGCGGTGCCGGCGGAGCTGCCGAGTTCGCTGGCCGGCACGGCGGGGTACGGCGCGATCAGCCTGCCGGATCTGCAGAACACGACGATCCGCGACAACGTGATTACCGACTTCGGTTCGTTGCCGGGAGCACAGGTGTGCGGGATCTTTGTACTGAACGGGGAGCAGGTGGAGATTTCGCGCAACCAGATTGTGGAGACGCGCGACTGGGTGGCGCTGAATAGCCAAGCTCCGCTGCCGAACGGAGGACAGCAGGCGGGGATTGCGATTGCGATGGTGTCGCCGCCGGCGTTGAATCAGAGCACGTCGCAGGTGTGGTCGGGGACGAGCACACAAGGCGTGACGACCGCGGGGAGTCCACCAATCTATCAGCCGGGGCTGCCGGCGCTGCGGGTGGAGCAGAACGTGGTGCGGGTTCCGCTGGGCTACTCGCTGCTGGTACTGGGATACGGGCCGTTCAGCATTACGGGGAACCACTTTACGACAGGCGGAACGGTGCCGTGGGGGGGTGGGACACCGCCGATCGCCCTGAATATCTTAGTGCTGAATCTGGGCTTGCCGGTCGAGTTTGACCAGGTGACATCGTTCGCCAGCCTGTGGACCATCTCCAACGGCGAAACCATTCCGCCTTCGCTTTCTACCGTGGATGCGGCGCTCTCGAACTCGACCAGTGGGATGATTCTGTTTGCCCACAACCTGTGCCAGGTGGAGACGCGCGGCAGCGGCGCGGGGGCGCCGTTCTCGAGCCTTATTGCCACGCTAGACCACCTGAACTATTCGAACAACCTCTCGTGGATCGACGGCGCAGGCGCTCGCTTTCAGTTGCCGGGACAGGAGACGAGTCTGTCGCTGGCGGCGCTGTCGGATGCGTTGCTGTTCGGCGTGTCGGTGCAGGTGGTGGCCAACCGGTTCCAGGAGCCGGGGTGTGTGGTGGCGTCGGGCGTCACGGGGGGATTGCTGAATGTGACGACGGACAACATCTCAACCATGTGCCTGTTCGCGCTTGGTTCGCGAACCGCCGTGGCCAATAACATCAGCTTTTTCCCCGCGGAGACTTGCAAGGAGAAGAAAAGCCGTTTGCTGGCCGCGATTTTCTACGGCACGCTTGCTTCCGAAGCGACGCTGCTGGCGCAGTTAGGGGCGGCCGCGGCGACGGCCGCGACACAAGCGGCACCTGGAGCGCCAGCTGCTCCGCCGGCGGCGCCGACAAACCCGTCCGCAACCGCGGCGGATACGTTCAAGACGGTTCCGCAGGCGATGGTGCAGGCTGACAGCACCAGCGCTAGCGGGCTGCAACTGCTGGCGCAGATGCACCAGGCCCGACTGGCGCAGGTGACGAGGATCGCGGCGACGATCACCAAGCAGGCGGCGAACTCGGCGCAGGCGACGGCGGCGCAGGCTGCCGCGCAGGCTGCGGTAAGTTCGGCGCAGGCGACGGTGGCGCAGGTGGCGATTCTGAAGCAGCGAGTCACGGCGCCGGCCCCGGTGGTGGCCGCGACAGGATGGGCAATCTACGGGGCGGTGTACAACTCAAACAAGGCGCCGGTGCAAGGGTAAAGCGTCTACCTTGTCGACTCCACCAACACCTACCAGAGCGCCTACGGGATCGCCTATACGCAGGCCGACGGCAGTTACCAGTTCGTGTACGCGGGACCGCCGGCGGGACAGACTGCGCCGGCGGCTACGACGCTGTATCTGCAGGTGGCGAATGCCAGCGGCGATCCGATCTACAGCAGCAAGACGGCGTTTGCTCCGACGACGGGCCTGGCCTCCTACCGGGCGGTCACGTTGCCGGTGGGCGAGAAGCCGCTGGGCGTGCTGCCCACCGTGCTGCGCAGCGTAATGCTGCCGGCGGAGGATAAGAACATCGCGCCGGCGGGCGAGAAGCCAGCGGATAGCAAAGGGTAGAAGCGTAGAAGCAGTTCCCCTTCGCGGGGTCCAGCAAAGGGGAACTGCCGTAAGTTCATTGATTCCGAAGTCCTTCAGGGCTTGCCAGAGAGGACGCAGCTTTTCAGCTATCCGATTTGCTTATGATAGCGATCGGATTGACGGTCAAGGACGGAGCGATTGGCAGCCCACTAAACCGCGCTATCGGTTTTATATTTTTTGGCCAACCGGCCAAACGCGCGACGATCCTGCCCCGCAGCCCGGGCGGCATGAGTGATGTTACCGTTGTGCTTCTGTAGAATTTCCTGCACATACTGCCGCTCGAAAGCTGCGATGGCTTTTGACCGGGCACTGCGGAAATTAAGCGCGGCAGGTTCGCCCCGGTAAGAACCGTTGTTGGAAAGAACGATGTGCGAGGGTAGAATCTGCGACCCTGGCGAGAGCACAATCGCCCGCTGTATTACGTTGAGTAACTCGCGAACATTACCGGGCCAGTCGTGGCTTGCCAAACTCCGCAGGGCTGCCGGTGATAGCGACTTGCAAGCCGTCGCATCCGAGTCCGCCAGCTTCTCGAGAAAATGCCGGGAGAGCAGTTCTATGTCCCCCCGCCTTTCCCGCAAAGGCGGCAAAAACAAGCAAAGAACATTCAGCCGAAAATAGAGGTCGCTGCGAAATTGTTTGTCTCGCACGCATTGCTCCAGCGGGCGGTTGGTCGCGGCAATGACCCGTACATTGGCTCGGCAGAATTGCTCGGCGCCCACTGGCCGGTAAGTGCTCTCCTGCACGAAACGCAGGAACTTGGCCTGAGCGGGTAAAGACAGGGTGTCGATTTCGTCCAGGAAAAGAGTTCCCCCATCGGCCAGTGAAACCAGGCCTTTGTGATCGCGATGCGCATCGGTAAAAGCGCCGCGGGCATGGCCAAAGAGTTCGCTCTCCGCCAGATGCTCGGGAATCGCTCCGCAATCAACGGGGATGAAAGGGCCTTGCCGCCTGCGGCTTAGCAGATGGATGGAGCGGGCGCACACTTCCTTGCCGGTTCCTGTCTCTCCGCTGATCAGCACCGGCGCGTCGCTTGGACCCAGGCGAGCGATGTGCGCCAGCACTTCAACAAAGGCGGGAGTCGAGCCAATCACTTGCGCCAGCCCCAGTTCCGCGGTGAGCACTCTGTGCGCTGCCGCCTTCTCGTTCGGGGAGTCACCGATCAGGCGCTTCACCCGCTCGCGCAATTCCTGTTCGCGAATGGGCCACAACATGAAATCGTCCGCCGCATCCGAGGCCGTGCGCAGCAATTCTTCGCTGGACTCACCGGGAACGACCGCCAAGGTTGGAATTCGCCCCTGCTTATGAACCAGAGAGCGGAAGAAACTGAGCGCTTCCGTCGTCTCGGGAACAGCAACGGCCAATAGCAATTCGGAATCGAGCCGGCTCAGCTGTGCTTCGGAAAAAGAAGTCCAGTTGCTGCACCGGCAGCGATAGCCATCCTCGGGCCTGAGCACGCGGCTCAAGCTCAACTGCGAAGCCAGGGTAGTTGGTTCGACGAGACATAATTCGTGGGGCATACGTACACCTGTCCTCAAACGCTGGTCCGAGAGCGATTGGGCCTCCACCTAAAACGCGGAAAGGACACAAATCAATCTCGCCGATATTTCGCCCTGTAACATCGGCGGGGCTGAAAACAACTACGCAATTGTTCCATGCGCCGTCTGTACTTCCATTATCCGACCAAGGGGAAGAACTGGAGAAGTCTGATGGAGAGGCACAATAGCACGAAATATTTTCCTTGTCGAACAAATTAATCCAAATTAATCCCCGCTGCATGCCGCCAGTGTCGCTTTTCAAGAAGGCAGCATCGTATCGCAGGAGGGCTAAGTCACGGGTCTCAATTTTTCGCTCCGAGGCTCTGCTGTCATCTGAGCGAAGGACCTCGTGCATTGCGAATTCAAGTACATTCGGTGCCTCGCTGCGCTCAGGATGACAACCCAGACTTGTGTCGCGAACTAACGGGATACGAACCTAGTGCACAAAAGAAAAATTCAGGCCGGTGGCAATCTGCAGATCGTTCTGTTTCGTCCCGGGCGGCGGGTTGCTGACGTAAATATCCCCGAACGAATTTTGCCAGCCCAGCCACTTGTTGAGCTTGGTGACCGTGCCGAAATTGAATGTGCCGCGGTATTGTCCGGTCTGAGTAAGGTCCGGGTAGAAAAAGAACGTCTGCGTAATGACTGTCCCCTTCCCGACCTTGTGTGTGAAGGCATCACCCAGCGTCAAGGCCCCCAGGCTGCGAGTTACAGCCGCGACCGGCGTGCCGCCCGCCGGCGGCGGTGGAAGAGTGAAAGCCGAGTAGCTCTCATGGGTGTAGTTCCCACCGGCCAGCAGATCCAGGGTAGTGGCAGCGCTCTTGATCGCGTGCACACCAATACCACCGCCTAGAGTGGATCGCAGATTCAGGTATTGCAGTGAATTGGAAGAGAAATCGCCATTCACAAACCCGAAGGCGCGCGTAGCGAAATTATGGTCGTAGCGCGCTCCGCCCCCGGTCGAGTTCGCGGTGGTGTGCGGCGACGCCGTGGGCAAGTCGTTGGTGGCGTATATCGAGTTGGTGTAAAGGATCAGTTTGTCGTGGAATCCGGAACGGGTGGAATTAAACGCGATGTTCAGATTCCTGGTCTCGCTGTTGCCGCGGGTCACGGCAAAGCCCAGGTTCACACCGCCGTTCCAACCTTCCAAGAGCCCCGGGTGCAGGCTCTTCTCATAAGCCGCCTGCTCGGCTGGGCTGCGCAGCATGGTGACAGAAGCCTTCGGCGCTTCCACCGATCCTGCTGTCTTGGTTACGACGACCACATCGTCGCCGTTCGTGGTCACAGGCCCCACCACCGTCTTGCCACGCAGACTGACATTCAAGTCGCCCGCGGACGTCAGGCTTTGGATGGCATCGAATTTCACGGTTACGTCGCCGGCGTAGTCGGTCTTGATGACCAAGGTCTTGCCATCGGACTTGGCGATCGAGCCGGTCAATCGGTCGCCGTTCTTCAGGACGATCTGATCGGCGACCGCCGGACTCGCCAAAAGCAACAGAAGAAGACCTCCCAAGAATTTCATTTGCACAAGAACCTCCTAAGCGATTTCAAAGAATGGAATGGAATTTCTACCCCAGGTTTGCGGACACAACTGCATCTATCTCACATTGCACGAATGGGCACAGAACTAACCCGCTGCCAAAGTTATTCAGTTTGGATGGAGGCATTATATCGGGCTAGCGACAATTCGGCACGCAGGCAACCAGGATGTTGCCGCGGACTCAGGCTTTATTTTCAGGCTTATTTTCAGGCTCAGGCTTGGTTTCAGCCTTGGTATCGTGATCCTTCATACCGTCTTTCAGCGCGCGGATGCCCTCGCCCAGACCCTTGCCCAACTCGGGCAGTTTCTTGGGGCCAAACACCAGCAGCGCGATGAAGAAGATAATCAGCAGGTGCATGGGTTGAAACAAACCTTCAAACATAGAGCCTCCGAAGCGGACGCGCCGGCGGAAAATCGGGGCGGCACAACCACTGTAATAGTGTATCCCAAGCGATCGCTGCGAGTCTCGCAGATTCCCGCCATGGCCGCGCGTCTGAGCATTTGGGACATGTCCTAATAAATTACTTCGGTGACCTATCGGCGTTACCGTCGCCGGACTATCTTGGCCACAGGGCGATTCTCGCGCGTCAAAACCGCCGGAGGGCTTCGTGAAACGCTGTGTCCTGAGATGGCTTTTACTTCTGCTGGCGGTAGGCTCCTTACAGGGCGAACCAGTTCCTCCCACGCCCGCTTCCGACGCCATTTTCCTGTGGCTGGCGGGGGGCATTTCAAGCGCGCGGATCCAGCGCCTGATCCAAACACAGAACGCCCGAACGCCGGACGTATCTCTGAATTCTGCCCGGAACCTTTCATGCCCCGCTACGTCGCAATGCACCCGGCAATGCGCGCGCGCCCTGCAAAAGACCGGGGCTGACTCGGACTTGATTCAGAGCCTGGTGCGCCGAAGTCCCGATCCGAAGTCCGGATCGGAGCCCGGACCGAGAGTCAGCCGCCAGCCCGCCGCCTGCGCCTGCTCCAGTCCGGCAGCAGAGATTGCCGCTCTGGTTCACGACAAGAACTTCGCCGCCGCCGAGGACAAGATCCGCGCCCTGCTTCGCGACGATGCGGACAATGATGCTGACCATGCTCTGCTGCATTTTGTCCTCGGAACCGTCCTGCGCCGCGAAGACCGGTTCGACGAAGCGCTCGACGAATTTACGGAATCCTCGCGCCTGATGCCCGGATTCCCCGAAACGCACAGCCAGCTTTCTTACCTGTTTTACCGGACAGACGATTCCGATGACGCCCTCGCCGAAGCGCGTACTGCCCTCAGCATGGATCCTGCCAACGCCGAGGCTTACCGCTGCCTCGGACTCGCGCTCTACGCCGATGGACACTACGATGCCGCCCTGCACGCGTTCGACGAAGCGATCGCGCGCGAACCCGCCGGCTCCCTCGCGAACGCGGACGTCTACTTCGACATGGGAATTACGCACCGCGATCAAGGAGACTTGCGCCGCGCCGCCATCGCCTATCGCCACGCCCTCAGCCTGCGCCCCGACTTCTGGGAAGCGCACAGCAATCTGGGCGTCGTCCTGCACGATCAGGGCAAGCTGGATGAGGCGATCGCGGAATATCGCGCCGCCAAGCGCCTCAACCCCGGCGAAGCCAGCGTCCGCAACAACCTGGGGAATACGCTTTGCGACAAGGAAGACTTTGATAGCGCCATCACGGAATTCAAGGATCTGTATCGTCAGAGTCCGGAGTGGGAAGGCGGTCACAACTGCCTGGCCCGCGCCTACATGTCCAAACACGACTACCCATCTGCTATTCGCGAATTACGGGCCGCCATTGCCGCCAATCCCGCCGGAGCGGCCGAACACCGCGTTTTGGGGCAGGCCCTGCTTCTTTCCGGAAGGGATCAGGAAGCTGTAGACGTGCTGCGCAAAGCAGTTGCGCTCAATGCCGAATCCAGCCTGGCCCACCACTATCTCGGCACCGCGCTCGTGAATACGCAACGACTGGCTGAGGCTGAAAGAGAATTCCGCGAGGCCCTCCGGCTCGAACCCAGCGCCCAGAATCACTATTCCCTCGCCGCCTGCCTGATGGCTCTTAACCAATACGAAGAGGCTCTCGGAGAACTCGAAATTGCTTCCCGCATGGATCCCAGCCAGAACCTTTACCGGGCCCGCATGCAGGAGGTGGTCCGGCTGATCACAACCTCGAAGTAGCTCGCGAAGCACCTCGCAACGAGATACACCATTGGACATTACCTTTTGTATGCACTAACGTGCATCGCCTCCGGCTATCAACAACCCTAAAATGTAAGAAGAAAACGCGGCGCCGCGGCGCCGCCGGGGCGATCTATGGAAACCAGCGCTGCCAAGCAAACCCGGGAGAATTCCGTCAACCCTGCCGTGCTGTCCGCTCCAGAGCGGAGTATGCCGCAGGGGTCCGCACCCGACTTTCCCTCGGCACCGGAGAAAAAATCCATCGGCTATGGCCTGCCTTGTTCGCGCTGCCACGCCTACTATCCCGCTGACATGCATTTCTGTCCGATCTGCAAATCGCCGGATCGTGTCTCGCCCACCGTACCGGTGGTGCATTCCGTGGTTCCTGTCGTGCCACAACCCGCAACCGGCGCACAAATCGATGCCGAGCGCGAACGCTTGCTGAAAGAGCTCAAGTCGCAGGCCTTCGCTTCCCACACTCAAATCAACGCCGCCGCCACTTTCCGATGCGTTCTCCAACACCAGCACAGCGGCGCCAGCGAACCAGCCGCCGTCTGCCACAGCTGCTACAGCGAGGCCCGCCAGCAGGCCGACCGCATGGAAGCCTCTTTGCACATGGATGTTAAGGAAGCGGCGAAGATCGTCTATGAAGCGGTCTGGGCCGACACGTCCGATCCCAACACGACTTACCTGAACGCCGCCAACGCACTGCTGTCGGAGTTGCGCAAGCGCGCCGGCATCGGCCTGCTGCTCGGCGCAAATCAGCCCTTCGCGCACTAACCCCAAGCGGCGAGATCGCCTTATTCTCCGGCGAATGAGTAGAAACCAACCAAGGTGCTGTTGTCGTTGATTCCGCTTAGCGCGGGCGCGGTTTGCAACTTTCGCGCCCGTTCCACATCTTATTTTTAGAGACCCGACATGACCGAAAAACTAAACGACAAGATCAAGAAGACTGAAGCCGAGTGGCGGCAGCAGCTCACTCCTGAACAATATCAGGTGGCCCGAGCCTGCGGCACCGAGCCCGCTTTCACCGGCCAGTACTGGAACAAACACGATGACGGGACGTACCACTGCGTTTGCTGTGGCGCGGTGCTTTTTGGCTCGGAAACAAAGTTTGACTCGGGAACCGGCTGGCCGAGCTTCTATGCCGCCGCCGACCGCAAGAACATCAGCGAACACACCGACACCAGTTATGGCATGGCTCGCACGGAAGCGCGCTGCGCCCGCTGCGATGCGCATTTGGGCCACGTGTTCCCGGATGGTCCTGGGCCAACTGGGCTGCGCTATTGCATGAACTCGGCGTCCCTTGACTTCAAGCCGAGGAAGTAGGCGATCCCATAAAAGAAGAACCAGTAAAGAAGGAGGCAGCCGCCGGAATCGGAGGTAACGCCGACTTTGTGCCGTTGCAAACCGCCCCATAATCAGGCATCATTCCGTAGTCTGAAAGGGGAAAACAAAATGCGTCAGATGATTGCAGTGTTCTTACTGCTGTTTGTGGGCTCGGCACTCGCAAAAGACAAGCACGAATACGACCTGAAGGTCACCGTATTGAGCTCGAAAGCTACTGAAGCAGAGTACCGCCGAAGCTGGATCAAGGGCGGCGGCCGGTCAGTGACGGCCGACGTATCCGTCACTGCCAGCGATGGTAATACATACGAGCTGCTCGGTCACCATCGGGAAGACGTGCTTTTGCCAGGTACGTATCCGGCAGCAATTGAAAATAGCAGCATGAGGGTGTGTAGATTGAAGACCAACGATAAGTGCCAGGAGTCGGAGTTTCATATTGTCAAAGTCGAGCGCACTAAAAACTAGGCAACCGGGTGAGTGGGCTGCAAGCCGCATCAATTCTTGATGCGTCAGGCGGCCCATTCGACTTCCCCCTCGGCTTCGCTCGCGGGTCGGCAAAACAGGGCAGGCTCGCGAGACGCCCGTCCCTCCGTCGTCGTCGTTGCATTCAACTTCGCAAAATTAGGCGTTGCCCGCGGTCGCGGCCATCGCTTTGGGCGCTTCCAGCTTGTTCTGGACCAGCGCCTGCGTTTTCTGATCTTTCGTTTCAGTGTGGCGCACTTCGACACCGCCCTTGAGGACCGCACCTTCTTCGACGCTGAAGCGATGCGTGATCACATCGCCCGAGAGCACGCCTTCGCTGCGGATGTCCAGCCGGTCCGCGCACTCGACGTTGCCCTGCACCTTGCCCATGATGACGAGTTCTTTGGCGGTGATGCTCGCCGCGACGTTTCCGTTGCGGCCGATGGTAACGCGATGGTTGGGGAAGCTAATGGTGCCTTCGACGTGTCCGTCAATGAAAATCAATTCCGCACCCGTCACTTCACCCTTGATGACGAGCGTGCGTCCGATGTGGGCCTGATCCATGGGTGAGGTGGCCGGCTTGACCGGAGTGTAACTGTGAGTGGGGGCCGCGTTTGGAGAGTACTTCGGTTCCGGAGACTGCAACATGAATGAACCTCACTTGAAATCCGCGACCGCAGCGGGAGTTGGCCCTGCGGTCGCGGTCGATGGCTTTCTAACGGCAAGAAGAGAATGGCACGAAAGGACGTGTTACGACAGGTTACCGAAGGGGTTGTCCGTTGGCGCAGCGTCTATCGTGCGAACTTATGATGGAATCCCCCAGCCTTCGTCTTTCATTTCCCGATTCGTCCAATTTAGCGCCGTCGCTCGCCGAGCACCGATACCGCAGTTCCATTCATCCATTCAAAAGTACAGGTACAAGCGCAGCTCGGCATTCAGAAGTTTTTGCACGGAGATCACCCAACCATGAAAAAAATATCCGGAGAATTGTCTCACCGGAAAGTTCCCCGAAAATTCCACGGGCCAGGGTCGAGCTGCCGCTTTGCGCCCTATCCCTAGGCACTCCCCAACGGAGATTCCCAACCTATTGACTGGCTTATGGTTAAAGGAACGCACCCCTGCGTACTCCTTTTGTAACTTGGATGCGCACCCGATACGGCCTACAGTCAATTGGATCGCGGTTTTTCGGCCCCCGGCGTGCATCGAAGTATTTGAAGGCTCCGATGTTCACACGGCGTCCGAATTAAGATTTACGAGCAAGGCGAAAGAATGACGAAGCGTAACCAATTCGGACTAGCACCGGGCGGATTCGTACTTATAGTACTTGCGATTGCCGTCGTTCTTGCTCTGTCGGTCGCCGGATGCGCCCAAACCAGTCCCTACGTCATCGCCGCTTCCGCGGTTGCGGTGGACTCCAGCAGCGCCGCTACTGTTCCCGCCGCGACCAGCGACGAGGCGGGCGAACCAATCCTCACCATCACGAAACGCGTCGATGAAGTCAACGTGCTCTTCATCGCTACCGATCGCCACGGCAAATTCGTCCGCAATCTGAACCAGACCGATTTCTCCATCTTCGACGACCACAAGCCGGTGCAATCGATTCTCAACTTCCGCCGCGAGACCGACCTGCCCATCGAACTAGGCCTGCTCATGGACGTGAGCGGTTCCGTGCAGGGCCGCTTCGGATTTGAAAAAGAAGCAGCCACGGGATTTCTACAGCACATCATCCGTCCCGGCTATGACCGCGCGTTCGTCGTAGGATTCAACAAAGAGAGCCGCCTCACCCAGGATTTCACCGACCAGGTGCCATTACTCGCCGCCGGAGTGCAGCGCCTGAACAATGGCGGCGGCACCGCGCTCTATGACGCAATTTATAAGGCGTGCAAGGAAAAACTGCTGCGCGAACATTCCGATCATCCCATTCGCAAAGCCATAGTCATCCTGAGCGACGGCGAAGACAATCAGAGCGAATACACGCGCGCCCAGGCCATTGAAATGGCCGAGCGCGCCGAAGTTCTCATCTATGCCATCTCTACCGACGACAGCGGCCTGATTCTGCGCGGCGACAAAGTTCTCGAGGACCTCGCTTCCGCCACTGGCGGCCGCGCCTTCTTCCCCTACAAGATGAAAGACATCACGCACTCGTTCGCCGCCATTGAAGAGGAACTGCGCAGCCAGTACGACGTTTCCTATAAGCCCTCCGACTTCGACGCCGATGGGCGCTACCGCTCGATCGAAATCACCGCCCTGAAAAAAGATCTGCAAGTCCGCGCCCGCCGCGGATACTACGCTCCCCGCCAGTAAAGCCAAGTTCAAAGTTTCAAGGTTTCAGTGTTTCAAGGAGTGGAGCCATACTCTGAAACTTTGAAACCTTGCTCTTTTGAAACTTTGCTGCTAACGTCCTTTTGAATCCGCATCGAGGAGGGTTCAAATGGTCTTTGCGGTCCTTGCAGTTGTAGTTCTGTTGGGCATCTTCCTGATCGCGATGTACAACAGTCTGGTGCAGTTGCGCGTGCGCTCTGAATCGGCCTGGTCTGACATCGACGTGCAGCTCAAACGCCGCCACGACCTGATCCCGAATCTGGTCGAAACCGTAAAAGGCTACGCCGCCCACGAAAAGGGTACGTTCGAGAACATCGCGAAATTCCGCTCCATGGCCATGCAGGCCACCGGTCCAGTCGACAAGGCTGCCGCGGAGAATCAACTGACCGGCGCGCTCAAAAGCCTGTTTGCCGTGGCCGAAAATTATCCGCAGCTCCAGGCCTCGCAGGAATTCACGCAACTGCAGAATTCTCTCAGCGAGATCGAAGACGCAATTCAGAACGCCCGCCGCTACTACAACGCCGTCGTGCGCGACCTGAACACCAAGATTCAATCTTTCCCGACCAACATTCTGGCCGGGATGTTCGGCTTTCAGCAGAAGCAGTTCTTCGAAGCGGCTGCCACCGATCGCGAACCAGTCGCAGTGAAGTTCTAGAGACTCGTGTGGGGACGGGGCGGAGCCTGCCCTGAGCGAGCCGAGGGGCCCTGTCCAAGCCGAGCGCAGCTCGGCCGCCGCCAGTGGCCACAGCAACTCTGGATTCGCTGTGAGGAAGAAGTTTCAAAAGAATGTTCCAAGGAGTTCATACGAATCGCCGACTGCTCGTCCTATTCTTCCTTCTCGCGCTCGCCGCTACCGCCTCGGCCCAGGCCCGCAACTGGCGCGTCGCCGATTTCAAGGACACGATTTCCATCGCCGCCGATGGCACCGCACTGGTCAGCGAAAAAATCACCCTGGCTTTCGTCGGCGAGTGGCACGGCATTCACCGCACTATTCCGGTCGAGTATCCCGGGCCGCAGGGAACCAACTACACACTCTTTGTCGATGTTAGGAGCGTCACCGACGAAAACGGAAACAGGCTGAAGTACGATTCCAGTAAGTCGGGAGCCTACCGCGATCTCAAAATCTACATTCCCGGCGCGATCGACACGACGCGCGTCGTCAACATCGATTACTCCGTGCGCAACGGTGTTCGCTTCTTCGATAGTTACGACGAGTTCTATTGGAACGTGACCGGCAACGATTGGCCGGTTCCTATTGACCAAGCTTCCGCCTTCGTAACTCTGCCCGAAAATGCCGCCGGAGGTCTGCGCGCTCAAGCCTTCACCGGCGCCTACGGTTCCAAAGAAAGCGAAGCGACCGCCGACGTCAAAGGCGCCGACGTTCTTTTCGAAACCAGCAGCCCGCTTCCCATGCGGGGCGGCGTCACCATCGACATTTACATCCCTCAGGGAATACTCAAGCCTCCGTCCGCGCTCACGAAGTTAGGATGGTTTCTCGGCAGCAATCCCATCGTGTTCCTGCCGCTGTTCACCCTGGCCGTGATGTTTGCCCTCTGGTATTCCGTGGGACGCGACCCCGATCCCGGCGTCTCCGTGGCCCCGCAGTATGAGCCGCCCAAAGGCATTTGTCCCGCCGAAGCCGGAACTTTAATCGACGACACCATCCACCCTCGCGATATCACCAGCACCATCGTCGATCTGGCCGTGCGCGGCTACATTAAGATCGAAGAAAAAGTCGACACTTTCCTGGTCTTTCACCACAAAGACTATTTATTCCACTTGCTGAAGCCGCGCGAGCAGTGGGGCCCCGACCTTACACCGCACGAGCGCGTGATGCTGGAAAACATTTTTCTGGGCGGCGTCGAAACCCGCTTGTCGAGCCTGAAGAATCGCTTCTACACCGTGATTCCCATCGTGCGTCAGGACATCATGTCTTCGCTGAAGGGCAAGGGCATCTACACGCTCGATCCGGAATCGGCCAATGGCTACAGCATCGTCGCCGGCGTCGCCATCGCAATCCTCGTGGTCGCCGTGCAAGTCATGGGTTGGATGAACCTGTTCTATTCCATTCCTTTGGTGATCGCGAGCGTTCTCGTTTCCGTTCTGAGCTGGTGGCTCTTTGCGCGCCAGATGACGGCGAAGACTGTGGCCGGCGCGCGCACCAGAATCGCTGTCCTCGGATTCCAGGAGTTCATGAATCGCGTGGACGCCGACCGCATCAAGCGCATGCCGCCCGACACGTTCGAAAAATTTCTCCCCTACGCGATGGCGCTGGGTGTCGAGCACCACTGGGCGCAAGCGTTCGACGGAATCGTGAAGGATCCGCCAAGCTGGTACGTTTCGCCGAACGGCTACGTCGGCTTCACTCCGCTTTTCTTTTCAAGCTCGATGCACAGCATGGCGTCGGACATGCACCAGGTCTTCGTCTCCGCCCCCAGAGCCAGTTCCAGCGGATCGGGATTCGGCGGGGGAGGCGGATTCGGCGGCGGAGGCTTCTCCGGCGGCGGCTTCGGCGGCGGCGGCGGCGGCGCGTTCTAGAGCAACTTTGATTCGGAAGGCTTTGAAGGGGCATGGCTTCAGCCATGCCGTAAGCGCCGCACAATCAATCGCGGCTTCACAGTCTGCGGAAATATTCTGTGTGCATGAAAAGATACGGGTGTTTCCACAGGGCGATTTGATATGTACGTAGTATGCGTGGAAACGACGAGCAGCAAGGAGCGGTGTTCAGTTATCTCAACCCGGAAGAGCGGATACCGGCGGATCATCCGTTGCGGCGGATTCGCGCCATGATGGATCGGGCGCTGCAGGACTTATGGGCGCATTTCCAGGCGCTGTACGCGCGGCGGGGGCGTCCGTCGATTCCTCCGGAGAAGCTGTTGCGGGCGCTCTTGCTGCAGGTTCTGTATTCCCTGCGCAGCGAGCGCCAGCTGATGGAGCAGATGAACTACAACCTGTTGTACCGCTGGTTCGTGGGCTTGAACCCGGACGATGAGGTTTGGGATGTGACGGTGTTCACCAAGAACCGGGAGCGGATGATGCAAGGCGAAGTTTCCGAACGCTTGCTGGGCGCGGTGTTGGAGCAGGCACGCGCACACGGTCTGCTGAGCGAAGAACACTTCACGGTGGATGGGACGTTGATCGAGGCGTGGGCGAGTCGACGGAGTTTTGTGCCCAAGCTTCCGCCGCCGGCGGCGGGCACGGGCGCGGGCGGCAAGAAGTTGCTGCGCGACACGCACGTTTCGACGACCGACCCGGACGCGCGGCTGTATAAGAAGAGCACGGCGGGTGAGGCCAAGCCGAGTTATCTGGGGCATGGGGTGATCGAGAACCGCAAGGGGCTGGTGGTGGCGGCCCGCGCCACGCCGTCGAGCACGACGGCGGAGCGGGAAGCGGCGCTGCAGATGCTGGACGCCATGGGCCGCAGCGCAGAACGAGTGAACGCGCAAACGCCCGTCATCACGCTGGGAGCGGACACGCTGTATCAGGAGGAAAAGTTTATCGCGGAGTTGCGGCGGCGCAACATTACGCCTCACGTGGCCGAGTATGAACCGAATCCGCACTGGCCGAACTGGCTGACCGAAGCGGAGCGGAGCGATCCCGGCTTTGCCATCAGCCAGAAGAAACGCAAGCGCATCGAGAACGTGTTTGGCTGGGGCAAGCTGCACAGCATTCTGCGGAAAGTGAAACTGCGCGGCGCGCGGAAAGTGGATTGGTTTTTCCGTTTCGTGGCGACCGCGGCCAACTTGGTGCGGATGGCGAAACTGATTCCCGCGGTGTAAGCGCGGGGAGAAGTGTGTTTCGAGGAGGCAAAATGGCCGGGCGAGATAGCCCGGGAGAAGTCAAAAACACGATCCGCAGCGAAAAATGAACGTTCGAAAAGCCGCGCAAATAAAATCAGCGACTTTTTCCGCAGACTGTTTAGCCGTTGAGTGTCGCCCTAGCTGGCGACTGCTTCCTCCATCTTGCACTCTTCCGCCGACTTATCCGCTCTGAGCCCCATGAACACCGGCGCGCGCAGCTTCATCCCGCCTCCCGCACTCTCGTGAGTCCACTCCGCAAACTTGATTTCGGCAATGAGCTCCGGACGCACGAACTGAACTTTTCGCAATCCGCCAACCTCGCCGTAAAACGGATTCTCTTTCGTCTTGAGCGGCTGCAAGCGCGCGAACATTTCCTTGAGGGTATTTTGATCGAAGCCGGTGCCAACCTGGCCGACGTGAATGAGGCGCCCCTGTCGATCGTACAAGCCGAGCACGAGCGCGCCGAAATATTCGCGGCTGCCCTCCGGATCGGTATAGCCCCCGATGACACACTCCTGGCGCTGCGTGATTTTGATCTTGAGCCAATCGTTCGAACGCTTTTCTTGGTAAGCGCTGCTGCGCTTCTTGGCGACGATGCCTTCCAGCCCGCGCTGCTTTGCCGCTTCAAGAAGATCAAGGCCTTTCTCAGCATAGTGGTCGGAAAATTGAATGACCCCGCCAACTTTGATCCGGTCTTTCAGCAACTGCTTGCGTTGCTCAAGCGTGACGCGCCGCAGATCAAAGCCATCGAGATAGAGCAGATCGAACGCGTAGTAGACGACCGGCACGCCTTCGCGCCGTTGCAAACTCCGCTTGCCCGGATGGAATCCCGTGCGCTGCTGCATCAGGCTGAATGAAGGGCGGCCCTCCTCATCGAGCGCGACGATCTCTCCGTCAAGGATGGCGCGATGGGCTTTTATGAATTGCGGCAGGCTGCCAAGTTCCGGAAACTGCGCGGTGAGGTCATTCTGACTGCGCGACACAAGGCGCACGCGGCCGTCTTCGATGAAGGCGATGGCGCGGTAGCCGTCCCATTTAATTTCGAACAGCCAGTCAGGATCGTCGAAGGCCTTGGCGCTGGGGGTTGCCAGCATCGGGTGAATGACCGTAGGCATCGGCTTCTCCTCAGCTCCGGCGAGAGCTTGAACCGCAGAGGACGCAGAGTTCGCGGAGGATTTCTTGCTTCGGGACTTAGACGCGGAATCTTTGGAAGCAGCAACTTTGGACACGATGTCGTCGGACGAGGTCTTCGCGTGAGCTGCGCCTCGCACAGCCTGCCTCGGTTTCTTACTTTCATTTCTCTCCGCGCCCTCCGCAGTTAAAGCCTTTCGCTTCGCATCGGCGCGCGCGATTGCGTCCGCCAGCCACGCGGCCTTCACTTTTCCTCGCGATGCAGGGCGGCTGCTCTTCCATTCCGCGGAGTCTTCATCGCCTGCGATCTGCGCCATGGTGCGACCGGTGAGGATCGAAGTGTCGTACGCGTCGATGTTGAATCCCTCCACGACGTGATCGTCTTTCTTCTTGATCAGCAGCCATTCGTTTCCTTTGCTTCCAGGCCGGCGGGCCTTGATGTGCACAAGCGCGAAATCGCCGTTGAGCCGCTTTCCTTTCAAACGAAACTTGAGGTCGCCTTTCGCCAGCATGGCGGCAGCTTCCTTTTCCGTGCCCGGAACATACTCGCCCTTGACGGGCACCGGCGATAGCGGCTCCCATGTGCCTGCATCCCAGACCATCACCGTGCCGCCGCCGTAGTTGCCTTCGGGGATGGTGCCTTCAAAATCGAAGTACGAGACAGGATGATCCTCGACCTGCATGGCCAGACGCTTGTCGGCGGGGTCGAGCGACGGGCCTTTGGGAACGGCCCACGACTTGAGCACGCCTTCCATCTCCAGCCGGAAATCGTAGTGCAGGCGCGATGCGTCATGGCGCTGCACGCAAAAGCGGTGCCGCGATTGCTTTTCGAGTTTCGGCGGAGGCTCGGGCGTTTCCTCGAAGCGCCGTTTTCGTTTGTATTCGTCGAGCGACATGACGGTTATTGTAATTCCGGCTCACGATTCGCGATGTCTCGGTCCAGGCGAACTCTTGCGCAAGCGGTCATCCGGCAGAATACTAAACTCAGGCCGTATACTGTTGCCGTTTCTTAGGAGTGATGCATGAATCGTCTACCGCGACTTGGAAATCCGCGCGCTGTTTTTGTTTTTATTTTGCTCGCCGCTTCGCTTCTGCAGGCGCAAAGCCCGGCGCCACTCTCTGCCGCGCTGCGCGAGAGAGTCGATGCCATCGTCCGCCAGGCGCTCGCCAGCACCGGCGTTCCGAGCGCCTCGATCGCCATTGTGCAGGATGGAGCGATCGCCTATCTCCAGGCCTATGGCGACGGCCGCATCGAGCCGCACGCGCCCGCGTTGCCTTCGATGCGCTACAGCATCGGTTCCATCAGCAAGCAGTTTACGGCGGCTGCGGTGCTGCTGCTGGCGGAACAGGGTAAGCTTTCGCTTGACGATCCCGTGTCGAGATTCGTGCCCAACCTGACCCGCGGCGACGAGGTTACGATTCGTGAATTGCTATCGCATACGTCGGGCTATCAGGACTTCTGGCCGCAAGACTATGTTCCGCCGTTCATGTTGCAGCCGATCACGGCCGACAAGATTCTCGATCAGTGGGCGCGCAAGCCACTCGATTTTGATCCGGGAACCGAGTGGCAATACAGCAACACCAATTTTGTGATCGCGGGACTGATTGTAGAGAAGGCCAGCGGCGAGCCTCTGCTGCAATTTCTGAGCGAGCATATCTTCGCGCCGCTGGGGATGAAGAGTGTCATGAACATCGACCAGAATCGGCTCACCGAAACCGACGCGACCGGCTACCTGCGCTACGCCATCGGGCCGCTGCGACTGGCTCCGAAAGAGGGGAAAGGCTGGCTGTTTGCCGCGGGCGAACTCGCGATGTCCGCCGAAGATCTGGTGAAATGGGATATCGGCATGATCAATCGGAGCGTGCTCCGGCCGGCCTCTTACGCGCAGATGGAAAAAGAAGTTGTACTCAAAAACGGCCTCGGAACGCGCTATGGGCTGGGCGTGGATGTGCGGCAGGAATTCGGACAGCGCGCCATCGAGCACGGCGGCGAAGTCTCCGGCTTCACTGCGCACAATCTGGTTTTTCCGGACGCACGCACGGCTGTGGTCGTCCTGGTCAATGAGGACTCAGTAGAAGCCCCTGGCGACATTGCCCGCAAGATCGCTGCTTTGCTTTTCCGCGAGGCCGATGCCGGCAAGCAAGAGGATCAGTCCCGCGAAATTTTCGAAGCATTGCAACAAGGTAAGATCGATCGCGCCTTGTTCACCGACAATTGCAACAGTTACTTCACCGAACAGGCGCTCAAAGATTTCGCCAGCAGCCTTGGACCGCTGGGAACGCCGGCGGAATTTGCGCAGACCTACAAGCAGGATCGCGGAGGCATGACCCTCCGCTTGTTCGAGGTGCACTTTCCGCAGAAGACGGTCGAGGTGTGGGAACGGATCATGCCCGACGGCAAGATCGAGCAGTATCAAGTGGGCGCGAAATGATCGGCGCGGGGCCGACTCGCATAACAACTTTTCTTATGAAAACTAACCGTATGAAGCCTGTCGCATGAAACGTGAATACCCTGAGTCCCCGCTAGTGGGCGTGGGCGCGGTGATCGTCGATGATCGCCGCGACGATCATCGCGTCCTGCTGATCCGCCGCGGACAGGCGCCGCTGTTTGGCGAGTGGTCGTTGCCGGGCGGCGTCGTCGAATGCGGTGAAACTCTGCGCGAAGCGGTGATCCGTGAAGCCCGCGAAGAAACGGGATTACTGGTCGAGTCGGGTGAGATGTTGGGCGTGTATGAGCGGGTGATCCGAGACGACGATGGACGCGTGCGGTATCACTATGTGCTGATTGATTTCCTGTGTCGTCCGGCCGGCGGCGATCTCAAGGCGGGGAGCGATGCGGCGGATGTTCGCTGGTTCACGCGCGACGAATTGCCCGCGCTCCACCTGGCGTACGATGCCAATGACGTCGTGCTCAAGGGATTGGCGCGGACATGATGCAGTCTCAGCGTCATGAGCAATTTTCCGCACGCGTATCAGTCGGCCATCTTGGCCACATGCACGGCGAAGCCCGTCTTGGGCAGGAGCGACGTTAGTTCAAACACCTTGAAGCCGTCGCCGGTGATTTCCGTCTGGCGATAGATGCCGGGTTCGGTTTCGGCCGTTTCGTGGCGGCCCTGCAGATTGTCGAGAAACTTCTGAGCGTCTTTGAGGCTGGCATCACCGCCTTTGGCACGCGTCACCACGGCCTCGGTGGCATAGGAGCGCACAAGTTTCGGCCAATACTTTTGCAGCAGCTGGGTGCTCGCGAAAATATCGGCCCAGACAATTTCTCCGTTCACGGCGACCACGACGCCTACCGCATTCTTATCGCGCAGTTGGCGGATGACGCTTTCGTAGTTGCGCTGCACCGGTTCGGCGACAGCATCAACCTTCTGTTGCACTTCCTTGTTATCCATCACGCGGGCATAGGAGGTGGTCGAATCCACTTCCGCAGCAGCCGGAGCTGCAACAATCGTCTCCATTGCCTGCTTCGACTTTCCCACGTTGTCCCAGACCTGCTGCTGATTTTTGGCGGCCATCGCGCTTCCGCGCACGCCGGGAGCGGCGACAAGACCGCCAATAACGCCTCCGGCGCTGCCGAACTCGTATTTACCGTTCGCCGGCACCCAGCGTCCGGGCTCGACGCAGAAAACACTCAGGTCGACCGGATCGCTTTCGGCGGGCACGATGCGGTCCTTGCCGATGACGCGATCCTGCTTGCCGCCAGTAACTATCTCGCCAGCGAGGAGTAACAACGGCCGCTTCGAGTTATTAACCAGGACCAGTTGATTCACTTCCGCGCCGCGTACGGGATGAATGACTGACGGCTCGCCGGGACGATGACGGACGAGGCCACGCGCCTGGCCAGCTTCAGTTACGACAACGTCGCCGCTGCGCAGGCCCTCATCGAGGGTGAGAAACTCCGCCGTATCATACGACTTACTGGCTACAACGGGAAAGACGGTCAGGTTGCCGCTGCGAATCGGGCTGAGCAGCGAATAGCCAGACGCTGGCGTTACTTCGCCCGCTTGCAGCAGGCACGGGACCACAACCGCCGCTATTACTAACAGAGCGATGCCAGCAAACACGATGGCCAACCGCATAATTGGGCCTCCCAGCAGTAAAGACACCGGTAGAGACGCGGGTGTTCCCGCGTGCGCGCCGTGCTCTAACCGCGTCCTGCTTGCGCCGCCGCCCCGGCACACTAAGATAGAGCGTGCCGGGGGACTGAACCGCGAGTCTTCCAGGAGTGTCTTTCTCTGCTCGCTGATCGAAGAACGTACGATTTCTTCTTTCTTGCGTCTAAAAAGTTGTTAGCATCATCTGGGAGATACCAGGGGAAAATGCCAAAGCCCGCCGAATCCGGCCACGCAGCAGACGTCGCTACGTATCTTTACCAGCGCAGCGGGGCAGCGGCCTACGGCGTGGGCGCCGAGCAGTTCACGGCCGTCCTGGATGAAATTCTGCGCAAGTATTTCGATCCGGGCCCGCATTCGGCTCACACTTCGGCGGAACAGAAAGCCGACTTCTGTGCCGGGCTGCGCCTGGAAGAACTGGCGCTGGCGCGCGCATGTGCCGCGGGAAACGAGCGGGCCTGGCAGGACTTCATCAGCCGCTACCGGCAGAAGCTGCACAGCATGGCGCTGCACATTACGCGCGACGGCGCGCATGCCGCGGAGTTGGCCGATTCGCTGTTTGCGGATCTTTATGGCGTAAACGCGCGCGACGGAGTGCGCCGCTCGAAGCTCGTGTTCTACACCGGCCGCGGTTCGCTCGAAGGCTGGTTACGCACGGTGATGGCGCAGGAGTTCATCAATCGCTATCGCAAGCAGAAACGCACGGTCAGCCTGGAAGAGCAGACGGAGGAGGGTGTACAGTTTGCGGCAGCGGATCCCGACCCGGCGCGCGCTTCAGACCAACGACTGGAAGCGGCCACCGACGAGGCGCTGGCGGAACTTTCGTCAGAGGACCGGTTTACGCTCGCGTCTTATTATCTGGACGGGCGGACGCTGGCCGAGATTGCGCGCACGCTGGGGCTGCACGAATCAAGCGTCAGCCGGCGGCTCGATCGGCTGGCAACGGGGCTCCGGAAGCGCATTCTAGCGGGGCTGCGCGCGCAGGGAATGAGCCACGCCCAGGCTGCCGAAGCGCTGGAAACCGACGTGCGGGACATGCGGTTGAATTTGCGCTCGCGTTTGACGCAAGATTCCGGGGCGACAACGTTCCCTGATAGTAGTAGAAAGGTTCCGGCACGAGACGCGGGCGGCGGCAATAACCGACAGAAGCCATGACTGAAGTACCCAAAATCGTGTATGACCGCCTGCGGGCTGCTCGGCCGGAGCGTGCTTTGCCGGACCGAGTTTTGCCAGAGCGAACCGGGCCCGAGCTGGCGCATCCAGATGCGAATCTGCTGACGGCTTTTGCCGAGCAGGCGCTTTCGGCGGCCGAGCGCGACGACGTGCTCGAGCATCTGGCACTCTGCGGAGACTGCCGCGAGGCGATCGCTCTGGCGCTTCCGGCTGCGGATATTGTGGCCACTCCAATTGCGGCCGCTGGTGAAGCGGTTCGGGCGGCGAAGATTACGACCAAGGCTGAGAGAAGCTGGCTGACCGCATTTCCCCGGCCAGGTCTGCGCTGGGCCGCACTGGCAGCGGGTGTTGCAGTGGTTGCCGCGCTGCTTCTGGTGCGTCCGGGAAAGCTGAACCAGGCGACGCCGCCTCCCGTAAACCAGCAGGTCGCGACTGCTGCGCAGCCAGTTCCCGGCCCGCAGATCGCACCGTCGCCAGCCCGATCATTGCCAACTGACCAATCGGCAGTTTTGACTAAGAGTGACGAAGCAAGACAGAAGCCGGAATTGCAGTTGTCCAAGAAGCTCAAGGCTGGACAGATTGTGACGCCGTCGCATCAAGCGGAGCCCGGAATACTGATTGCCGACAACAAGAAGGATTCAGCCCAGGCAGACAACTTGTCGGCAGCGCCATCGGCCCGGGCGTTCGCTTACGATGCATCAACCAGTCGAACGACTGAGACCGTCGAGGCTTCTGGAGCAGCCCCCGCAGAAGCGCTAGCGCCCTCCGCCGAAGGCAACCCGATGGCGCGGAACGAGACGCCAGCGATTGAAAAAGCAAAGCCGGCGCTGCAAGGGATTGAAGCGAATGAGCAGCAAGAAACCGAGACTGCTGTGGCTCCCGGATCAGCCAGGTCACAAGCCAGGAATGTGACGTTTGCGGCGAAACTAGCATTCCCTGCGAGCCAGGCTTTGGCGCACAATGTCACCTGGACGATTACAGCGGGTGTGCTGCAACGGTCACTGGACAGCGGGCGGAGCTGGCAAAACGCTTTGCGCGCGGATCGTCCATTGCTGTGCTACGCAAGTCACGACCAGGATGTATGGACGGGCGGGCAGGCGGGTACGCTCTTCCACTCCGCTGACAGCGGTGTAACTTGGGTGCAGGTGCGGCCTTCCATCAAAACCCAGCAACTTGGATCCGACGTGACTCGCATCGATGTGCGCGGCGATGTTCGCGGCCCGGCACAGATTGTAGTCTCCACCGGTAACAACGAAATCTGGAGTAGCGCGGACGGCGGGAAAACCTGGGAGAAGAAGTGATCGGGCCGCTTCTGACGTTCTGGTTTTGCGGCTCTCCCGGCCGGCCCTGAAGGGGCGTCTGATTTCGAGGAACTTACGGCATTGCTAAGACGATATCCTGATACGAATCCCGCGCCTTTCCGCAGCCCCCTCAGCCGTTAGAACGCGCCCCGCGAGGGGGCTAGAGCCGGTGTTCATTGTGCGACACTTACAGCGCGGCTGAAGTCGCGCCCCTTCAAGACAAAGTCAAAACTCGACAGGACAAAGCCGAAACCCGCGTTTTTCAGAAACCTATGAAGGTCGCGCGCTGATACGAAACTCAGTTTTGTGGCACGGGCTGTCAGGTTACCTCCGCGCATGACCCCGCGGTACTTATTTGCAAGTGTGACATTACGGAAGTGACATTTACAGTGGAGCCAAACGGACATAGGATGAGCAAGTGGTTTGGCAGTTCTGGGGGAGGGCTGCCGAAGACGTCCTGAGCTTAGGCGCTCAGGGCGTCTTTTTTTTTGTTCTCAACAATTCACCGGAGAAACAAGACTTTCTCAAGCTTAGTTAGGTTGTGCCCCGAGCAGCGGTGTTTTTGACTCCAAAAACGGCATCCACCGTGGCTACGATCTGGTCCATGGCCCCATCGATGTCGAATGTGAAACGAACGAGGTCCATATTTTCAAGCGCAGGGTAGGTCGCAACCAGGGTTTGCCACGCCGCATCACTGCCGAGATCAACCCCCATAATCTCGTCATAGCCATAGCCCAAGTAGCGCGTCCGGCACAGAAGATCGCTCAGGTGAACCAGGCAGGCCAACGGTCCGGCAGCCGGCAGAAGGCTGACATCGTGGTGACAGCAAGCGGCGTCCACCAACTCCTTTGACAGGCCCCAATGATTGCAGAGCATCTGCCCGGCGTCGCAATGAGTGAACCCGAGAACTTGCTCTTCGACGACGTGGAGAGGCGCGTGCTGCTCGGCGGCGAGCCGCAGGCATTCTCGAAAGTCCTCGGTATAAAGGACCGAGTTCACCAGAAACCCGAGGTCGTGCAGCAGCCCAGCCATGTAAGCTTTTTCGGGCTCCGGATATTCGATCTTCTGTGCCATTCTTTGCGTGACTAATGCGCAGCCGAGCGAGTGGCGCCAGAACGCATCCGGCGCGATCACCCACTTATCCTGCGGGATGATCCGATTCATGCACAAACCGAACAGCATCGAGCGCACTCTCTCGAGGCCGAGAGCCATGACCGCGGAGCGCGCGGTTTCGGTCTGGCGCCTTCCAAAGAGAGGAGAATTTGCCAAGCGGAGGCATTGCGCCGCGATCGACCCGTCGTAAGAGATTAACTCAACCACGTCTTCAACTCTGATCTTGTCGGAAGGCAATCGCAACATATCGAGGAGCGGCTTCAGGATTGCGGGAGCGGCCGAGACCGAGTCCAGCTTCTTGATTTGGGCTTGCAGTTGTGAGTGTAGTTGGGCGTTCATTTCTTGGCTCCAGCGGCCTGAGCGGCTGTCGGTTTCCAGTAGGCCGTCGTCCCTAGAAAATGGACCAGCCGAAACGACTCGTTCACTTGGAACAGAGATTCGGCGTGTCCCAGAAAAAGATAGCCACCGGGCAACAGATTGGAATAGAAATGCTGCACGACGCGGCGCTTCGAAGCCAGGTCGAAGTAGATCAGCACATTGCAGCAGAAAATGACGTCGATCCCTTTCTGGAACAACATCTTGCTGTCGTCGCTAAGGTTGATGCGGTCAAAGTGGATCGGCGCTTTGAGCAGATCGTTGGCCTGGAGTTTCTGGTCGCCCACATCCTTGAAGTATTTCCTGCGCAGCACATTGCTGGTATTGCGCAGGGCATACTCTCCGTAAATGCCGGCCCGCGCCGCTTCCAGCGAATTGTCGTTCAAATCGGTGGCGAGAATGTCGAAGGTCCAACCGGCAAGCAGCTTGTCTTTTTCTTCGAGCAGAAACATGGCCAGTGTGTGGGGCTCTTCTCCGGTCGAGCAGCCGGCGCACCAGAAGCGAAGACGCTTGAGGCTGACCAAACCTTTGACCTGCAGGATCTGGGGAAGAATCACGTTGCGCAGCGCGTCCAACTGCGCGGGGTGGCGGAACATGTAGGTTTCGCCGATGGTGATTTCGTTCAGCAACAGGCGCAACTCCGCCTCGCGGTTTCCTCGAGTAGTGAGGTGTTCCAAGTACTCCGAGGGGCTGGCCACGCCCAGCGCGGTCATCCGGCGCGCGCAACGCGAGATCAGAAGATAAAGCTTCTCCTCGGCATGATAGATTCCAGAGATTCGGTAAGTCAGATCGCGGATCTTCAGGTACGCGGGATCGCCCGGGTTGGAGTCCGGAGTTACGGCAGGCTTCGCTTTTGCGATTTCGACGGCCATCGTTTCATCTTTCGCCAGCTAAACTTCCGGGCATCGTTTCGTAGTTCTCAAGTTCTTCACGGGCGGGCAGCGACGGCGAAAGCCCTCCGCATCGATACCCTACGCACGACTTCCGGCGCGATGCCGGCCAGAGGATATATGCGATCGGCCAGGCTGGCGGCAACCACACTTCCGGGCATGCCCCAGACCACCGAGGACTCCTCGTCCTGGGCGATTACCTCTCCGCCCGCCTCCCGTATGACGGCCGACCCGCGAGTGCCGTCCGCCCCCATGCCGGTGAGTACCACCGCCAGCACGTTTGCACCGTAGGTTTGAGCCACCGAGCGGAACAACACATCCACCGCGGGACGACAGGAATTTTCCTGAGCGTCATGGTTGGTGCCCAGCACGAATTCAGTCCCCTTGCGAACCACCGTCATGTGATAGTCGCCGGGCGCAATCCAGACCTGACCTCGCTGCAATTTCTCCCCTTCCTTGCCTTCCCGCACCTCAAGCCGGGCGAGGGTATTGAGACGCTCGGCGAGCAGACGCGTAAACAGGGGCGGCATGTGCTGCACGATCACGATGGGCACGGGGAAATCCGCGGGAAGTTGCGGGATCAGCGCAGTCAGCGCGTTCGGTCCGCCGGTCGACGTGCCGATGGCGACCACGTCGATCCGCGCCTGCGGGCGGGCGGCGACGACAAGGATGGGCGTTGGCCCAGGCCGTGGCTGCGGCACGCGCACGGCGCAGAGGGACTTGATCTTCCGAATCAGCTCTTCTCGCACCCGCTCGTTCGAGTTCTCGCCATGGGAGGGTTTGGTGACATAGTCGCTGGCGCCCCGCGCCAGCGCATCCAGGGTTGCAGTCGCACCACGCTCGGTAAGAGTGCTGAACATAATCACCGGCAATTTTGGATAGAGTTTGCGAATCTCGTCCAGGGTTTCCAGACCGTTCATTCCTGGCATCTCAATGTCGAGCGTTATCAAATCTGGCTTGGCCTCTGGAATCCGGGCCAGCGCCTGATTGCCGTTTCCCGCCGTGCCCGCGACGACGATCTCCGGGTCGGATGCCAGCAGATTGCTGAGCACCTTTCGAATGACCGCCGAATCATCGACGATTAATATGCGGACTGGTTTCATGTCTCCTGTCCTAGAGCGCTGCCGGCTCCGACGGTTCCCACAACAGCCTTCTCAGTGCGCGCCGGCAGCACGCCTTGCCGCTTTCATCGCGGGGGTTTCGTCGTGTTTCTGTGCGCTCCCGGCCCCGACTTTGAAGCGCCCCACCAGTTCGCGCAACTCGGTCGCCATCTTGCTCAGATGCTGGGTCGCCGTCTGCGCTTCGCCGACGTTGGTCGAGGTGTTCTGCGCCGCCTCCGCCACCCCTTTGATGTTGTCCGAGATCGTGCTCGCTCCCCGCGCCGCTTCCGACACGTTGCGCGTCATTTCGCTCGTGGTCGCGCTCTGTTCCTCCACCGCCGTCGCGATCACCGTCGAAATATGGCTGATCTTGTCGATCACTCCCTTGATTCCCCCAATCGCCGCAACCGCCCCGTCCGTGTTCTCCCGAATGACGCCGATCTTTTGCTTGATCTCTTCCGTGGCTTTCGCCGTCTGCTTGGCCAGTTCCTTGACCTCGTTGGCCACCACCGCGAACCCCTTCCCCGCCTCACCCGCACGCGCCGCTTCGATGGTGGCGTTCAGCGCAAGGAGGTTGGTCTGCTGCGCGATCGAGGTGATCACCTCGATCACCTTGGCGATTTCGACGCTGGAATCGCCCAGCCGCGACACCGTCTGGTTGGCCGATTCGGCGGCTTCGACCGCCTCGCCCGAGACCCGGGCCGCCTCGGTCGCGTTCTTGGCAATCTCGCCGATGGTGGAGTTCATTTCCTCGGCGCCCGAGGCCAGGGTCTGGAGGTTGCTGTTGACCTGGCCGCCGGCTTCGGAAACCACCGTCGCCTGCACCGTCGTCTCTTCGGAGTTGGCCGTGATCTGCTGGCTGGTGGCGGACAGCTCTTCGCTCGCCGCTGCCACCTGTTCCGCGTTCTCCGCGATCGCCCGGACCATCTCGTGCAACCGGTCCATGAAAACGTTGAACCACTTCGCCAGCTCTCCAATTTCGTCGTTGGAGGTAACATCGAGCCTCTTGGTCAGATCTCCCTCGCCCTCGGCCACGTCCTTGACCCGGTCCACCATGCCCTGCAAACGCAGAAAGATCGAACGCGAAGTTGTGAGCGACACCGCCAGCAGAGGAATCATGCAAGCCAGAGTAAGCCCTCCGGCTTTCAGTGCGCTTTCTCGCCAGGCGGCATCGACATCATCAATGTATATCCCTGTCCCAATCACCCACCCCCACGGGGCGAATCGCTTGACAAACGAAAGTTTTTCTACAGGCTCGTCTTTCCCCGGTTTGGCCCACAGATAGCGGACATAGCCTCCGTCGGGCGCCTGCGCCGCGCTGACGAATTCGACAAACATCGCCTTTCCGCTACGGTCCTTCAATGACGTCAGGTCCTTTCCATCCAGTTCGGGTTTCATCGGATGCATGATCATCGTCGGATGCTCGTCATTGATCCAGAAGTAGTTGTTCCCCCCGTAGCGCATGGGCCGGATGGCTTCAATCGCGCGTCGTTGAGCCTCTTCGCGGCTGATTTTCCCCTCTGCTTCCAATTGATACTGCTTTTCCATGATCGAGTAGGGCACCTCGACCAGGTTTTTCGTCTTCTGCAATTTTTCTGTGAGCATTGACGAGTGCTGGTTCTTGATCCAAAAGCCTGCAATCGCCAGTAGTCCGGCGGCAGCCACCATAACCATGACCTTGAATTTTCCTCTGAGACTCATGTCAATTCCTCGCCGTGATACATCTCCGCAAATGTGCTCCGTTCACGGCCACGATTCTCAGCGCGCACCGGCAGCATGCCTTGCCGCCTTCATCCTGGGGGTTTCGTCCTGTTGGTGCGCGCTCTCGGCGCTGACTTTGAACTGCCCAACCAGTTCGCGCAACTCGGTCGCCATCTTGCTCAAATGCTCGGTCGCGGTCTGCGCTTCGCCGACGTTGGTCGAGGTGTTCTGCGCCGCCTCCGCCACCCCTTTGATGTTGTCCGAGATCGTGCTCGCTCCCCGCGCCGCTTCCGTCACATTGCGTGACATTTCGCTGGTCGTCGCACTCTGTTCCTCAACCGCCGTCGCGATCACCGTCGATATATGGCTGATCTTGTCGATCACTTCCTTGATCCCACCAATCGCCGCGACCGCACCGTCCGTGTTCTCCCGGATGACAGTGATCTTTTGCTTGATCTCTTCCGTGGCTTTCGCCGTCTGCTTGGCCAGTTCCTTGACCTCGTTGGCCACGACGGCAAACCCCTTCCCCGCCTCGCCCGCGCGCGCCGCTTCGATGGTAGCGTTCAGGGCGAGCAGGTTGGTCTGCTGCGCAATCGACGTAATCACCTCGATCACCTTGGCGATTTCGACGCTGGAATCACCCAGCTTCGACACCGTCTGGTTGGCCGATTCGGCGGCTTCGACCGCCTCGCCCGAAACCCGCGCTGCCTCGGTTGCGTTCTTGGCAATCTCGCTGATGGTGGAACTCATTTCCTCGGAGCCTGAGGCCAGTGTCTGGAGGTTGCTGTTGACCTGACCGCCGGCTTCGGAAACCACCTTTGCCTGCGCCGTCGTTTCCTCAGAGTTGGCCGTGATCTGCTGGCTAGTGGCGGAAAGCTCCTCGCTCGCCGCCGCCACCTGCGCTGCGTTCTCCGTGATGGCTTGGATCATGCGTTTCAGGCTGCCACTCATCTTATTGATTGCCGTGGTCAGGTCGCCCAGTTCGTCCTGGCTGCGGATCTTCAGGTCGTCACGGGTCAAGTCGCCCGCGGCGATGGCCTCCGCCTGGACCAGGACTGACTGCGTTGCGCCGGAGATGCTGCGGCTCAGGAATATGGCCACGAAGATGCCGACGCCCAAAGCCGCCAGCGTGGTCAGCAGCATGATCCAGGTCAGCGATCGGGTCGTCGAATTCGCTTCTTCTTCGTTCTGTTTCAGGAGGTCCTCGAAGGAGTTCGCCATATCTCCCAGGGTTCTCCTGATCTCGTTGTTGACCGGTGTGGCCCGGGCCGTATACTCATCCCCGGCTTTCAGAATCGCATCTCGTTCGCCGCTGCTTGCGTGCGCGATCGCAGCGTCCTGGGCTTCCCGGAAGGAGGGTATGACCTTCTTGACCTCGGCCAGCCGGGCCCGGTTCTCCTGCACGGTCCAGTGGGCTGCCAGTTCTTCCAGGCGGGCGACATTTTTGTCGACCTCGCTCCACGCGTCATCGCAAAGCTTCTTCGTAGCTTCTCTTTTGCCTGGTTCCGCTCCCGCGAGGATCGCTTGGCGGCCCTTGTTCCCTACGAGATTCAGATCCCTTTGCAGCTCTGTGGCGGCTACCAGCGTCGGGACACGCCTCTCGAACGCGGCGTCCTGGTCCTGCTTGACGTCGGCCAACTTCACATAGCTCATTACGGCGCTGAGAACCATCAGAGCGAGGATCACTCCAAAGCCCAGTCCCAGTTTCTTTCCAAGTGTAAGTTTCATTTCCTTTTCCTCCGCTAATTTGCGAATCGAACGTGTGGGTAACGTTAGCTTATAGGCCGCGTGGGATGATTGCATTTCCCATGCCAGATTGATCGTCCGACCAGCCGGAAGTAACGAACCTCTGTGCCATCGGGAATCGCGCTCTTGGCCATACCGGAATGTGTTCCCGGGAAAACTAAGCGGCGCACCAAACAAGAACTCCATCGGCGGAAAAGCTGCGAGCCTTAATCTAAAGGAACCTTAATCTAAAGGACCCTTGCAGAACGGCCGAAAGGTAGGTTGGTGGAGGCGTCGCCCCTGGCGATGACTACCAACATGAAAGTTCTGCTGGCCGTCGATGATTCCGGGTCTTCTGAAGCCGCTACGTGCGCCATTGTGAAGCAGTTTCGCGCAGAGGACACCGAAGTATGCGTTTTGCACGCATTGCAGTGGCAACGAGCTATCCCTTCCTGTTTCGCGTTTGCCCGTGGCAACACGTATGGGGCTCAGTTCTGCTCGGCGGAGAAACGAGCTCGCGAGCAGGCAGCGGCTCTGGTGGCGAGCATGGCCGGCGTATTGCGGGACAGTGGCTTTCGGGCGACCACAGCGGTTGTGGAGGGCGGTCCCCTGCTCGCCATCCTTGGCCGCGCAGCCGAATGGGGAGCCGATCTCATCGTGCTGGGCTCACACGGCCGAACCGGACTCGACCGGATATTCTTCGGCAGCGTCGCGGAGGAGGTCGCCCAGCGGGCCCTCTGTTCGGTAGAGATCGTCCGCACATCGAGTCAAGGCCGAATCGTCGCATTCGGACGACTAGGAGCAATCGATGGAGACTCTGGAGCTAACGGACGGGGAACTGTGTCCGAAGAGTAGCCCGTCAGAGTGGCCGCGAGAGTAGTGCGTGGGTCAAATTGAGTGATCAGTCCAGCGGCCTTGACTGACGGAAGCCCAGAGCGAATCCGCCCCGTTCGTAAGTACCTGACACGAGGCCGAACTATAGTAATTACCCTCCAAAATACCTGGGAAACAGCGTTTCAAAATCCTCATTAGATCCTTCTAATCCTTGCCATTGCACTGAAGTTCTGTCCCCTCCAGCCGAAGTATCCCTTGTGTGCAGTACCGGAGGGATCAGACATGAGTTTCTCAAAGTGCGCAACCTATCTCGTCTTACTTGTTGCCGTAGCGTTTACAGCAGCGTCGGTGGGCCAACCACCAGCAACCGGGGCAGAGGCTCCCATCACTTACGGATTCGACGAGCGATTCCGCTTCGAAGGCTACAACAATGCCGACTTCAACAGCGCGAAAGCCGACCGGTTAAATCAATTGCGCATGAGGACACGGCTGTTTAGTGATATTAATTTCAACGAATATCTTGAGGGCTACGTGCGCATGGGCTGGGAGGGAATCAAGAGGACGACCGATTCTTCCTATCCGGTGGCGTCGCCTGACGAGCAATCTTCGCCGTTTATGGCCGGCGAACTCTGGTTTGACAACGCCTACCTGAAACTAAAGAAATTTCCAGGGGTGGAGAATTTGTCGCTGCAGGCCGGGCGGTTCGAAATCGTCAAGGGAGATGGCTGGCTCTTCAGCGATCCGAGCGGCGTGGATGGATCCCGGGACGCATACGACAACGCGTTTGACCTGGCCTACAGGCATAAGAACTCGAATCTGGAGTTGATCGGCATCGACAATCCAAAGTACGACGAGTTCTTTCCGACGTGGAATAAGGCTCCCATCGTCGACGCTTCGAACTCCTCCAATTCCGGAACGATCAAGAACTATGTCGCTTCGCTGGCGCAGACTGGGAAACAATTGCAGGAGTGGGACCAAACCGCAATTGGCATGTACTACATGAATCGCGATCTCAGGAACACGGATATCGACGCTTACACGTTCTTCAACAAGAGCTACGGCGATATTCGGAAACCAACCTACTACACGTACCTGCCCGACCGGCATTACACGCTGTTTGGCGGCCGCGCGGTGCAGCGCGTGAAGCAGGTCTCCGGACTGAGCCTCACCGGGGAATTTGCCTACGAGGCCGGGACGGAGGACAGCATGAAGGCCGCCGTGCCAAACTTCGACATTCGCGCCTGGGGCGGTTACGGCTACGCCAAGAAAAAATTCAACGTGAGGATGAACCCCTACGTGACGGCGGGATTCTGGGCGCTGTCCGGCCAGGACCCCAAGAGCAGAACCGTGGGCAATTTCGATCCGCTGTTTTCGCGGTCGACGAATATGTCGCTCACGGGAGACGCGCCGAGCTGGAGCGAGTTTTACGTTTACAGCGAAGGGTACGAAGAAGGTTCTTATTACTGGACGAACCTGAAGATGGCGCAGGTGGAATCGGGTTTCACTCCCGTAAAGCCACTGACATTCGTAGGCGGCTACGCGCACCTGGACGCGATGCAGCCGTTTGCCGTCAACCCGTACCACGCGGTGGGCTCGGTCGAACCGGCCAACCCTTCAACCGGGGTGTTTGGCAGCGGATTGGGGCGCGGGCAACTGGCCAAAGCGCGGATGCTTTACCGGATCACGCCCAGCATTCAGGGGTATGTCAATCTGGAAAAGTTCTTTCCAGGCGACTTCTACGTACCCCATCACAGCGGCTATTGGTTCCGCTCCGAAATCACTTACAGGTTTAAGGGATTTCTGCCGATCCCCAAGTTGTAGAGCTGGACGTTCCCGATTGCTTGTTCGCTCCAGTTCGATTACAGGTCTCAGGCCCTCACCCGGCGGCAAACGGCGCCGCGTGAGGGCAACTCCTTCTGGCGCAAGGAGGCCTATCCCCAGCCAATCGACCCCGGGATTGCCGCTCACACCCCGCTGCTCTGCCCCTGACTCACTGCCTGCACCTCGCATGCCCGGTCGGTATCGAGGACGTGCAGCAACTGGCCCTCGAGCTTGTGCACTCCAAGGATCACCGACCGCAAGCGCGGGGAGAGCGTCTCGGGCGAAGGCTCGAAAGTCTCTTCTTCAACATCGACTACGTTGCCGACTTCGTCGGCGATCAGACACACCGTACCTTGCGTCGAATGCACCACCAGGCAGACCGCTGTCAGGTTCGAGGTGCGCTCGGGCAGTTCAAGCTGGCGGCGCAGTTCGAGAGCCACTACCACCTGTCCGCGCAGGTTCATCAGGCCGCTCACCACCGGCGGGGCCAGAGGAACCGGGCGCAACTCGCGGTAAGTGACCACTTCCTGAATCTTTTGCGACTCCACTCCAAACAGCAAGTGATCCAGGTAAAACGTGCAGAATTGATGGGCGCTTGTCATAAGTTCAGGTCTCAGGTCTCAGGTCTTAGGTCTCACGTTTCAGGTTTTGGCTTTCAGCTCTCCTGGCTCCCGGCCGAACGGGCCAGCGCCGGCTCGTACGCTTCTCCGGCAAGCAGCAGGGCGGGAACATCCAGCAACTCGGTCACCCGGTCCGAGATCACGGAGGAATGGAGCACGCCGGCGCGGGTCGGAGGAGAGTGAGGTTCGAGCGTGCTCTCGACAATGTCGAGGATCTGGTTCACCACCAGCCCGCTGGACTGATGTTCGTTTTCGAGCACCAGCACCTGCAGCATGGAAGTGGTCGGCAACGACAGCACGTCCTCGCCGGGCGGCAGATGCCGCCGCTCCTCGAGCGCATGACTGACGCGGATCAGGGGAAGAATCTGCCCCCGGTACTGGGTCACCCATTGATTGCCGGAGCGCTCGACCTGGTCGCCGGCAATGTTTTCCAGACGAGCCAGCAGCTGGAGCGGCACCGCCATCCGCGCCCCGCCGGGGCCGGTGAACAGCACCAGTTTTTGCTTCCCGTTCGCGCCCTTCGCCGTGGCCTGTGCCGGTTCTGCCGGGATGTGCTCGCGTCCCTCGGCAAGAATCTTGGAGCACTGCGCCAGGCCGAGCACGTCCAGAATCAACGCCACTTTACCGTCTCCCATGATGGTGGCGCCGGCATAGACGCTAATGCTTTTCAAGTGCTTGCTGAGCGGCTTGACGACGATCTCTTCGGTGTCGTTGATTTCGTCCACCACCAGTCCGAAGTGCCGGCCATCGGCTTCGAGCACCACGATGTTCACGGCTTGGCACGCCGAAACTTTCCGTTCCACCGCCGTCAACAGCTCGATGACTTTCCGCGAAGCCGGCCCCACCTCGGTGAACCCGTGCTCCGCCTGGATTTGGTCGCCTCTCGCTTTAAGCGCGACTACTTCCCGCACCAGTTCATGGAAGCGCTTGTGGGCGGCTTCCACCTGGCGTATCTCCGGGATGCTGCCGTAGTCCTTCAGGCCGGTTGCGTAGAGCCACTTCCCCAGCGCACACTGCGTGGGCGAACCGGCCTGCTCGACGGTCATGGTGATGGCGCCGTCCAGCACTTGCCGTAAGCGGCCCGTCCACTGCTCGTGCGCGTACCGGGCCTTGGCGAAATCGAGCAGGTCCGTTTTCGCGGCGGAGGCGGCAGGAGCCGCGCTCGTGGCGTCCGGAGCTTTCGCGTCGGTTTGCAGTTCCCGGTTCAGATAGACCAAAGGCAGCAGGCGTCCGCGCAGCCGGTACACGGGTGCGCCGTGAATCATCTCGATTCCCTGCCGTCCGGTTTTGCCATCCAGGCCGACCAGTTCCAGCAGGTTGACCTGAGGGATGGCATAGCGCTCGCCCGCGCTGGTGACGATCAGAGCCGGAATGATGGCCAGGGTAAGCGGAATCTTCATGCGGACCATCACGCCCTGGCCGGGCTTGGACTGCAAGTCGACGGTGCCGCCGATCTTTTCGATGTGGGTCTTGACCACGTCCATGCCCACGCCCCGGCCGCTCACGTTGGTCACGATCTCGGCCGTGGAGAAGCCCGGCAGAAAAACCAGGTTCACGATCTCGCGATCGCTCATGCCGCCCGCCTGCTCGGCTGAGACCAAGCCCTTCTGCAGCGCCTTGTTGCGAATCCTGTCCTGATCGAGACCCGCCCCGTCGTCCGAGATCTCGATGTTGACCTGTCCCCCTTCATGAAACGCGCGCAGGAACAGGCGGCCCTCCGGATCTTTCCCGGCGGCCTGGCGGACCTCGGGGCGTTCGACGCCATGATCCACGGAATTCCTCACTATATGGGTCAGGGGGTCTTTGATGGCCTCGATCAGCGTTTTGTCGAGTTCGGTCTCCGCGCCCTCCATCTCCACGCGCACCCGCTTGCCGCAGGCCAGGGCGAGGTCGCGCACCGTACGCGGCAACTTGCTCCAGATGTTGCCAATTGGCTGCATTCGGGTCTTCATCACCCCTTCCTGCAGCTCGCTCGTGATCAGGTTGAGCCTCTGGCTGGTGGCCAACAGGCCGCTCTCTTCGGTGCTGTTGGCGAACTGCAGGATCTGGTTGCGCGCCAGTACGAGTTCTCCGACCAGGTTCATCAAGTGGTCGAGTAAGCTAACGTCCAGCCGGATGGTTCGGTCGCTGGCGCTCTGCCCGGGTGCGGCCTGCTGGACCCGCAGCGCATCCACGATATCGTCCGGCCGCGCCGCGCCCTGTTCCACCAGAATCTCGCCCAGGTGGCGCGGGTCGCCTTCTTTCTGCTTCTCGGCCGCGAGCAGAATCTCCGCCGGCGTGACGCCGGCTCGCTGCATCAGAAGGTCGCCGATATTAGGCGGCAAGGCGGCCGCTTCGGAAGCGCTCTCCGGCACGGGAGCAACCGCGGACTTTGTCTTTGCCTTTGTCTTTGTCCTTGTCCTCGCCTTTGTCTTTATCTCTGCCGGCGCTTCGGACGGCGTTCCAGACGGCGCCTCGGGAGCCTGCTGCAGGCGCGTCAACCTGGAAATCAGATCGCTGTCGTCGCGCTCGCCCTCGACGCTGGTGGCTTCTATGCTCGCCAGCATCTGACGCACGGCATCCACCATCGCCAATAGCCCGGTCGTGATTTCCCCATCCAGTACGAGCTGGCCATCACGCAACCGCCCCAGCAGGCTTTCGCCGACGTGGGCAACGGCTCCCAGTTTGTCGAATGCGAGAAAACCCGACGTGCCCTTAATGGTGTGAATCGTGCGGAAAACACTTCCCAGAACCTCGCGGTCGTTGGGATTCTTCTCCAACGTAATCAAGTCCCGGTCCAGGCGGTCGAGGTTCTCGTAGCTCTCGACCAGAAACTCTTTGACAATGTCGTCGGAATCATCCATAGCGAATACCCTCTCCATCGGCGCGGCCCTTCTCTCGCTTTAGTGCAAAGGTGCCGGGCGATCTCGATTTTCGGATTCCCTCAATCAACCTCTCGGTCACATGAAGAGCCCCGATCCAATTAGAAAGCTCTCACGGTGCGGCTCGATAATCCCTGAGATGGAGCATTTGCGGGGCCCAAACGGACGCGCACCCGGCACCTTCGACAGTCTCCGATGGACGAATGCACTCCGCCCCTGGGCTGGTTGTGCGAACTTTGGTCCCAACTTCAGAGGTGGGCGAAGACTCCATCGCCCAGAGAGAGGAAGCGATCTCTACCTTATTCCCGAGAGGATTTGGGTTCCCTCAGAATGACTGCGCCCAACGAATCAGGTGAGCTTCGTATCACTGGCGCGGAGAAGGATATTTCCAGTCCTCTTCCACTCTGCGGCGAATCGGCCGTCTTAGACGGGGTACGAGACATCGTCATCGGCCGCGCCTGGATTTGCAGAGCTTGGATCCGTGCTTTCCGCCGCCGTGGAGACGGCGCCGTTAGACTTGCTGCCACGCCGCATGGCAACGATGCCGGTGCGCACCATCTCCAATACACCATACGGACGCAGCACTTCGATCAGTCCGTCGATCTTGTCTTCCGCGCCGGTGATTTCGATGGTCAATGACTCCGGAGAAACGTCGACCACCCGCGCGCGAAACACGCCGGCCAGTTCCAGCACATGGGAGCGCGCATCGTGGGTAGCCGCCACCCGGATCAAGGCCAGGTCTCGGATGATGGCAGGCTGATTGGTGATGTTCTCGACCAGCAGCACGTTCACCAGTTTGTACAGATTCGCTTCGATGCGGCGGGCCTGGTCGCGGTCGGCGTCGACGGTAATGGTCATGCGCGACACCTCTGGTTTTTCAGTTCGTCCCACCGTCAGCGAATCGATATTGAAGGCGCGGCGGCGAAACAGAGACGCCACGCGGGTCAGAACGCCCGGTTTGTTTTCAACGTACACCATGAATGTATTCAGCATGTTTTTCTCATTCGTCGCCAGCCGTCTCAACAATCGGGCTCGGCCGCCGAATCATGTCGTGCAGCGCAGCGCCGGCCGCGACCATCGGATAGACGGTGTCTTCCTGTTCCACCTTAAAATTAATCAGCATCGGCCCCTCATGCTGGCGCGCCGATTGGACGGCGGGCACGACCTCGGAACGCTCCGAGACGGTCGCGCTCCGGATGCCGTAAGCCTCGGCTAACTTTGCGAAGTCCGGATTGAGCAAGGGCGTCGCCTGGTAATTGCGCTCATAGAAAAATTCCTGCCACTGCCGCACCATGCCGAGATAGCCGTTGTTGATGATGGCGATATGGATTTTCAGATTCTCCTGCACCAGCGTCGCCAGTTCGCACATCGTCATCTGGAATCCGCCATCGCCCACCACCACCCACACCTCGGCCTCGGGGCACGCGACTTTGGCGCCGATGGCAGCGGGCAGCGCGAAACCCATCGTGCCCAATCCGCCCGAGGTAATCAGCGAACGCGGACGCTCATGCTTGTAGTACTGCGCCTCCCACATCTGGTGCTGGCCAACGTCGGTCACGACGATAGTGTTGCCCTCGCGCGTCTGGTGCCACAAGTCGTTGATGACGTGGGCAGCATAGAGATGGCCGCTGTCGGGCAGGTTCTGGATGTCGCGCACCGCGGAATCGCCCTTCAGCTTGGCGATCGAATCCAGCCAGTTGCTGCGATCAATGGATTCGATGTGCGGCAATAATTCCAGCAAAACTTCCCGCAAATCGCCGACCAGCGGAACATCGACCTTGACGTTCTTGTTGATCTCCGCGGGATCGATCTCGATGTGAATCTTTCTTGCGTTGGGCGCGTATGTCTTCAGCGTGCCGGTGACGCGGTCGTCGAAACGCATGCCGAACGCCAGCAGCAGGTCGGCTTCCTGGATCGTGTGATTGACCCAGGCTTCTCCGTGCATGCCCATCATGCCGAGATTGAGCGGGTGTGACGCCGGGAGCGCGCCCAGGCCGAGCAGCGTCAGCGCAACCGGAATGCCGGCGCGCTCGGCAAAATCGCGCACCTCGCGCATGGCTCCAGAAATGATGATGCCGTGCCCGGCGAGGATCACGGGCCGCTTCGAATTGTGGATCAACTCCAGCGCCCGCTTATACTCCTGCGGAGCGGGCGAGAGGTCGGGCCGGTAACCCGGCAATTGCGGCTTGGCCGCTTCCCAGTCGAACTCGCACGAACCCTGCTGTGCATCCTTGGTGATATCGACCAGCACCGGACCCGGACGCCCCGACCGCGCCACATAGAAAGCTTCCCGAATCGTGCGCGCCACTTCGCTTGCGTGCGTGACCAAATAATTGTGCTTGGTGATTGGGAGGGTCACGCCCGTAGTGTCGGTTTCCTGGAACGCATCCGACCCGATCAGCTTGCTGCCAACCTGCCCGGTGATGCAGACGATCGGCGAGGAATCGAGCATGGCGGTGGCGATTCCGGTGACCATATTGGTAGCTCCCGGCCCCGAGGTCGCGACCGCAACTCCCACCTGTCCACTGGCGCGTGCGTAGCCGTCGGCCATGTGGGTTGCGCCCTGCTCGTGGCGCACCAGCACGTGATGGATCTTGCTGTGCTTCAGCGCGTCATACGCGGGCAGAATGGCGCCGCCAGGATAGCCAAAGACATGCTTCACGCCTTCCCGCTCCAGACATTCCCAAAGAATGCTGGCCCCGGTCATGGTCATCGTCTTCGTCTCGGCCTTGGTCTCGCCTGAAGTTGGCGTATTCGTCATGCGACCCCCCAAAATGAGCGAAGCGAGGGACCTATGCATTTGGATTCCGCTATGCAACAGATCCTTTCCCTCGCTCAGAACGACTACTCAAACTCATGTCGCGAATTACCGTGACATCGCTCTGCCTCGTCCTCGAAAAAACAAAGCCCACCTGGCCAGCGTTTCTGGCGGGTGGGATTCGGGAGCGCTTGCGATTTCTATTTTCTCAGCTCACTCTTTCCCCCGCACCGAACCGGACGGCCATACTCGTACCCCTGGGATTCTAAAACTAATTCGTCGGAGACTCCGTCCATTCGTCACGGTTGCACCAAAGAATAGATGTGATAGTACCCGACCGACCGTCCGGTTGGCAAGAGGAAAGTCAGGCTCGCTGTCTCGCAGATGTTCCTGTCCGGCTGTAGAGACGGGGCTTGCCCTAGGCTTGCCCCGTCTCCGCAGGGAGCAATCAGGGTTTCGCTACAGCCCGGGCCCTTCCGGATACGTCGGCAAATCTGGAGGCCGCGCCGGCAGTTTCTTTGGATTGGCCTTGATCTGCTCCATCAGTATCTCGACCGCTTTTTCCAGTTGCGGATCTTGTCCCTTCAAGACCAGGTCCGGCGGATTGTCCACCACCATGTCGGGCTGTACGCCGCGGTTCTCGATCAGCCACTTGCTGTCGAGCCCATACAGAGAGAATTCCGGACGCGTGATGTAGCCGCCGTCCATGAGCGGCATGTCCCCGCGAATGCCGCGCACTCCGCCCCAGGTCCGCTCGCCGATGAGTGGTCCCAGTTTGTACTGCTTGAAGAAGTAGCTGAAGAAGTCTCCGTCGGACGCCGCGTAGTGATTGGTCACGCACGCCATGTATCCGTAGAAGACATTCTGTGGAATCGTGCCCGGCTCCCAGTTGCGCGCCGGACTCATGGCGGCCAGCACGCGCCGCAAGCGCGCAAAAATGAGCTGGTCCACGAAGCCGCCGCCGTTGTAACGGACGTCGAAGATAATGCCTTCCTTGCGAATCTGCGGGAAGTACTGTTTGACGAACTGGTTGAGTCCATCGTCGCCCATGTTGGGCAGGTAGACATAGCCGATGCGGCCGCCGCTGGCCGCGTCCACCTTCTTGCGGTTGGTTTCGATCATGTTCAACTCGCGCAAGTTGTATTCGTCGCCAATCGGCTTGACCACCACTTTGCGCGCGCCGTCCGCCGCGGGTTTGGAGTTGACGGTGAGCGTGACCACCTCATTGGCCGTGTTCACCAGCAATTCGTCGGGCGTCTGCGGAGCACGCAGCGCGCGCCCGTTGATCGCCAGCAGGTAATCGCCTTCTTTGATATTGACGCCTGGCTCGGTCAAGGGAGAGCGTGTATGCGCGTCCCAGTTTTCGCCGGAGAAGATTTTCTTGATTCGATAGATGCCGCTGGCAGGATCAGCTTCATAGTCGGCGCCCAGCAATCCGACGTTCACCGGGTGCAGATCCGGGAAATCGCCGCCGCCCACATAGGTGTGCGAATTCGATAACTCCCCGATCATCTCGCCCATGATGTAAGTCAGCGAGTAGCGATCGGCCACGTAGGGGAGTAACTGGGCATATTGATCCTTGGTCTTCTGCCAATCCACGCCATTCATCGAGGCCTCGAAGAAGTAATCGCGTTCCTGCCGCCAGACCTCGTTGAAAATTTCTTTCCATTCCAGCGGAGGATCGACCTCGACTCTCATGCCGTCCAACTTGAGCGCGCCATCTCCAACCTTGTGGGGCGCGTCCGGAGGCTTGGCATCGATAATCCCAGTCGGGCCGTCGCCCTCGGCCCGGTACAACAGCTTCGAGCCGTCATGGGAAAGTGCGAAATGATCCGCGCCGTCCAACAGCACTTTGTCTTTGCGTTCCTTCAAATCGTAGGCATGAATCGCCGGATTCTCCCCGGCGAGCGGCCCCGACAGCCCCTGGATGGGCGCAGTCGAGTAGTAGATCGCATCTTTGGAAGCGTCCAAACCATGAATCACCGCAGGTGGAACGGCTACCGCCACGATCCGGTTCTGGATGCCGTCCAGATCGATCTTAAAGACCTTCGGAGGCTCCTTAGTCTCGGTTTGCGCGGCCTTCTCTTCGGGTTTGTTTTCCTGTTCCTTCTTGTTTGGCGCTTGCTTTGCGTTCTTCTTGTCGTTCGACTTGTTGCCCGGCTCGGGCGCTGGTCCGGCCGCCGCCGGCTCTTCGGTCTTCACCTTCACCTCGTCGCTCAAGGCCGGAAAGGGTGAAGGCTCGTCCACCGTCAGCGTGACCACGTAAACGCGGGTCGTTTTCGGATTCGCAAACTCGAAATCAATGTTACCCACCACTTCGTTGTAGTCGCGGTCGGAAAGGAAGTATAAGTATCGCTTGTCGGGATCGAACACTGCGGAGTAACTATTACTGAGAGTTGAGGTCACGGGGGTGATCTTCTGGTCGGCCAGCCCGTACAGATACACCACCGAATAGCCGGATTCTAAATTCTTATCGTAAGCCACCCACTTACTATCCGGAGACCAGTTGTAATTCTGAATCTCGCCGTACTTGCCGCGGTCCACTTCGACGGGCTTTTTCTCCTTGATGTCGACATACCAAAGTTTCAGATCCTTGTCGGCCCAGGCGATTTTCGAGCTGTCCGGAGACCACGCGGGCTGAAACATAAAACCCGTGTGTCCGCTGGTGATCTGCTCTTCGGCGGCCAGCCCGTCTTGCGGAGCAACGTAAATCTCATCTTCACCGGTGCGGTCCGAAACGTAAGCGATCCATTGCCCATTCGGCGACCACGCCACATGTTGCTCGCGAACCCCAGGAGAATGCGTCAGATTGCGGATGCTTCCATCCTTCGCCGGAACCGTGAAAACTTCTCCGCGCGCCGCAAACACGGCCCGCTTGCCGTCCGGGGCGATGTCGAAGTCGGTGATTTGCCGGCTGGCGCTCTCCCAGTGCTTCATGGCCTGGTCGCGCTCACCGTTCACATAGATGGTCAGTTTTTTCGGCTGCCGGGTCTGCAGGTCGAATGTATACAGGTAACCGGCATTTTCAAAAATAATCGCATCGGGGCCAAGGCTCGGCCACATGACGTCGAATTCATCGAACTTAGTAAGTTGCTCAATCTGCTTGCTGCCCTGGTCATAGCCGTAGAGATTGAGCCGGTGTCCGGGCCCGCGATCGGAAGTGAAATAAATCGTGTTCCCGTGCCACATCGGAAATGTATCGGTGTAATCCGTGTGTGGGACGACCTGATCGACAACATTGTTCTTGATGTCGTAGATGGTGATGTCCTGCGCCAAACCGCCGGTGTAGCGCTTCCACTGCCGGAAATTGCGGAAGATCCGGTTGTAAGCGATCTTGGTGCCGTCCGCCGAGAACGAAAGCAGGCCGCCCTCATCCATGGGCATGGGTTGAGGCAGTCCACCGTCGATGCTCACCGTGTATGGGCGTTTGATCCAGCCGTTCGAAGCGTCACGGCGTGAAAGGAAGACGATGCTCTTACCATCCGGCGTCCAACCAATAACTTGGTTGAGCACACCCATGCGGTCGTTGAGTTGCTGCGCCTGTCCCTGGTAGAAAGTCAACTGCTTTGGTTGGCCGCCCTCGGATGGCATGACATAGACGTTAAAGTTGCCATCGTACTGGCCGGTAAAGGCCAGCCACTTTCCGTCCGGCGAAAACTTTGGAAATAGTTCCCGTCCAGGATGCGAAGTGATGCGGCGGGCCGTGCCTCCGGAGCTTGACGCCAGCCAGAGATCGCCACCGTACATGAATGCAATCTTGTCTTTATATATGTCGGGGAACCGCAGCAATCGGCCTTCTTGCGCTTCTTGCGCTGCCATCAGGCAGGCACAGCCCAGGACACAGCCGACGATAATGAACGCAAAACAACTTCGGATAGAAATCATGAGAGATCCTCTTGAGAAAATCTTGCGGGAGAAATTAGCGAAAGTGGAAACCATTTCGACAAGCGGGATTGTATCAGCTTGCAGGCCGCCGCTTCGAAGAAATTTGCTTTTCACTGGCCCTGTGTGTTGCCTGCCGCCCGCACCGCCTCCTGGCAGGCGCCCGCGGAGGTCAACACTTTGTCAAATGCTGTATCTGTGCGGAGTTTTGCGAGCAGAGCATCATAAAGCAGATTCTCGTGCGCGCAATAGTTTTGCTCAACCGCGCTCTGGAGCAGATGGAGAGCCGCTTGTTTCTTGCCACAGTATGCGAAGAGCGCTCCCTGGTAATACCAGGTCTCAGGGTCGGGCTCGGTGGGGAGGCTGGTTTCCGCTTCGTGCGCCATCCGGTCCAGATCCCCGGCGGGCCGCAACTGCAGACAAGACTCCAGCAGATCGCGACGATAGCGCGGCGCGCTGGGCATGCGTTTCACGGCCTCGCGCGCCTCCGGAATCTTCCCCTCGCGCAGAAGGATGGATGGCAACACATACGCGGCCCACTCCGACCCGGCATCCAGACGGACAAAATCCGCGGCCCGTTCGGTCTTACCCAACTCCATGAACGCCCAGGCGCAAGAACGAAAAACATAGTTACCGGGGTCGAGCGCCAGCGCAGTGTTACATTCATTCGTCGATTGCTCCAGCATGCCGGCGTAACGATAGACGTAGCCCATCACAAAATGGGCCTGGGCGCTCTCCGGACGGCGTTTGACCAGCGCCCGCGCCGCCTGGTATGCCTTGCCGAGTTCGCCTCGCTCAACCCGGTTGGTAATCAGTTGTCCAGCGGCAACGACCCGATTCGGATCGAGCTCTATGGCACGTTCGCAGGCTTGGTTGGAGCGCTGGAACATCGGCTCGCCGCCATCGGAAAATTCTTCGTCATAGTAGCAACGCACTCCGAGCTGTTCCCACGCAGGCGCGTAGGTGGGGTCCACTTCGACCACATGCTCGAGAACCGCGATCGCATCCTTGTTCGGTCCCGGGTCATGAGACAGCGCGAGGCTGTGCAGGTAGAGATCGTAGGCCTCCGCGTTTTTTGGGCGCGTGCCGGTATCGAGAAAATCGCCGGCCACGCCGAGCGCCGGAAGCAACCCCTGACGGATCTGGGCGGCTATCTGCGCCTGCAATGCGATCAGATCCTCAGCGGGCGCGGTCACGGTGGTCTGCCACAAAAGCCGGTTCCCCTCCACTTGGATCGCTTCGAGTGTAATCAGGAGGTGGTCGCCTTGTTTCAGGAAGTGTCCGGTAAGAACGTTGGCGACGCGCACTTCCCGGCCCGCCCGCTGCGGATCGACGTCGTTGCCGACAAACTTTCGCGTGATCGCGGATGGACGAACGTCAAGCGTCCGGGTGTAGGTGAGCGTGTTGGCAATTTCATCGGCCAGCGCGAAGCGAAGAAACTCCACGCTGATGTCGCCATTCATGTTCTGCAACGGCAGTACCGCAATGGTGTTCTTCGCCGCGCCACCCCCCACCATTTGGCGCTGTTTGAGCCACCACGCTCCGACTGCGGCCAGAACGGTGAGCAGCAGCAAGATGACTCCGAGCAGAAGATACGTTGAGAATTTGCTCGAGGACGACTGAAACGTATTCGTGGCCAGGCGATACGGCAAGGCTGGGCGCCGCGTCCCGGTCCTGGTTAACCCCGATTCCGTTACCCTCCGCAACGACTGGAGATCGCCCTTCATCGCCAGCGCGTTCGGGTAGCGGTGTCCGCGGTTTTTTTCCATGGCGCGACCGATGATGCCTTCGAGGTCCCGGGGAAGCGACGGATTGAGACTAAGAGGAGAGACCGGCTTCTGGTTCAGGACCGCGTCCAGCGTGGTGATCACATTGCCGGTGGCAAAAGGCTTCTTGCCGGTGGCCATCTCGTAAAGCACAACTCCGAGCGAAAACAGATCGCTCCGTGGATCCAGTTCCTCGCCGCGCGCCTGCTCCGGAGACATGTAAACCGCCGTTCCCGGAATCACGCCCACCGCCGTCAGCGAATCTTCCATCGCGGCCTCGCTCGATCCCGGTTCGCGTGCCGACTTGGCCAATCCGAAATCGAGGATTTTTGTCTGACCGTTCTGCGCCACAAAAATGTTGGCCGGTTTGATGTCGCGATGAATGATCCCCTTGGCGTGCGAAGCCGCCAAAGCATCCGCTACCTGGATGCCGATGTCGAGAATCTCGTCGACTTCCATCGGCTTCCCGCGAATCCGCTGCTTCAGGCTCACCCCTTCCAGCTTCTCCATGACAATGAAGGGATGCCCGCCGTTGTCCTCGATATCGTGGATGGTGCAGATGCCGGGATGGTTCAACTGGGAAGCGGCGCGGGCTTCGCGCAAGAAGCGGTCGAGCGACTTGCGATCGTGGACCATCTCCTCGGGAATGAACTTGAGGGCTACGTGACGGGCCAGACGCGTGTCTTCCGCCTCATACACCATGCCCATGCCACCACCACCGAGCTTTCCCAAGATGTGATAGTGGGAGACTGTCTGGCCGATCATTCCTGGGGCCTCGGTGCCGTCGGCGGTAATGTTAGGCCGTCGGCGGTAATGTTAGGCCGTCGGCGAAGCCCCGGTCAACCCTCGGTTCTCGTTCAGAATGATTGGTGACACTCCGGACGTATGACAACCAGCGTTTTCCTGGCAGAAAAGGCGGGCACGGCGGGCTTGCCTGGACACGGCAACTTGGGTAGGCTTTCGGCGCCTGAAAGTGGGCTTCTAAGTCCGCCGCCAGCCCGCTAAAGCATGTGGCTCCGTTTGCCGATTCTTCACAACGTATCTCTGAATACACGGGACCAGCCAATTGCCTGCCCCTCAAGCAACCTCTTGTCTTATGATGGAGGGTCATGTTTCATGGGTACTGACCTGCCACGGAGGTGTGAATGAGCGGCCGTTCATGGTTTGGCGCAGCGGAGGTCGGAGGTTCGAGACTCATGCAAACGTTGGTGGTCGATGATTCCGCTGTCTATCGCAAATTGATCGGCGACAATTTGCGAAGCTGGGGTTTTGGCGTCACCCTTGCGGAGACTGGCTCCGAGGCTTGGCGAATCCTGGAGCAACCGGATGCTCCCAAGCTCGTTCTGCTCGATTGGGTGCTGCCCGATTTGGATGGCATTGAGCTTTGCCAGCGCATTCGGCAAGTCGGATTATCCGGTCCTTACGTCTACGTCATCCTGCTGACCAGCAAAGAGGGCCGCCAGAACATGCTCGAGGCCATGCAGGCCGGGGCGGACGACTATCTGGCCAAGCCCTTTGATGAACTGGAATTAAAAGCGCGCCTGCTGGTCGGTAAGCGGATTCTCGACCTGCAAGAGGAGCTGGTTTCCGCTCGGGAGTCCATGCGCCACGCCGCCACCCACGATAGCCTGACCGGCTTGATGAATCGCGGGGAGATTCTCGCCATGCTCCAGCGGGAATTGGAGCGCGCGCGCCGGGAGCACCAGCCGGTGGGAGTGATTCTTGGCGACATCGACCATTTCAAGCGCGTGAACGACACCCTCGGCCATCTTTTTGGCGATGAGGCGCTCCGCGAAATCGGCCGGCGACTGCGTACGCAACTCCGCGTCTACGACGGTGTTGGCCGCTATGGCGGAGAAGAATTTCTTATGGTTCTGCCTAATTGTGATTTGCCCAACGCCCTGCTGCGCGCGAATGCGCTGCGCGAAATCGTTGCCAGCGTACCTGTGGTTTGTTCCGGCGAGGAGAAGCTCATCACCATGAGTATGGGAGTTGCCGTCTCCGATTGCGATGGAAAAAACGAACTGGAAGCATTGTTGAATCAGGCCGACAACGGCCTTTACGCAGCCAAGGAGAAAGGCCGGAACCGGACCGAGCACTTCACCCCCGCCGCCAAGAAGACCGCGGCTGGGCGCGCGCGCAAAAGCTAGAGCCCGTTTACAACGAACCGAAGATATAAGCTGCCGTGAACTCAATTACGCTCACGACTCAGTCATCAATGAGCGCAAACGCGATTTTTCAACAACAACCGCATGGCTTCCTGTTTGACGACTATTCACTCAAGAAGCGGATACCCTTGCCCCACATGCCTTTTTCGGACCGCAAGCCTAAGCCACTACCGATGCTCTGCAACGGGAGGGGGTTCAGAGAGTACACTTATTGCAAGGAGCGGGGTCAAAGAGTATAGCAGGGGCCGTTTATTTGGCGATCCGGGAAAGAGCAGTCCTCGCCATCCGACGGTCAAAACAAAGGATTCAATTCATGTCTACGCCGTTGCACTACCGCGCACTCACCCTTTTATGCTTGACCCTGGCGGCTTCTTCCGCGGCGGGGCAGGGTTTGGGTGGTTTTTCCCCGGCGCCTGACATGGATGGGCTGTCCTTTAGCACCGGTATGGATATCTCGGTGACGTCTGGCTTCTTTGTGATGCGGATGGAGAGAGAGGACGCACAGAAGCGGCATGAGCAACTGGAACAACCTGCGGACTGGGTTTCGAAACTGGACCTCAAAGCTCCCGGCAAGGCGAAGAAACAGTACGACAAGGGCATGCACCTGCTGTTAGCGAGTAAGTCGCCGGATGCGATCGAGCCGCTGTCAAGAGCGACTGCAATATACCCCAAGTTTGTTGCCGCTCACAATGCGCTCGGCAGCGCTTATCTGGATCTTGGTCAGGCCGAAAAAGCGCGCGACGAATTCCAACAGGCTATTTCGCTGGACGATCATTTGCCAAACTCTTACGCGAATCTCTGCAGTGCCAACCTGGCGCTCAAACACTATCCGGAGGCAGAGCAGGCTATCAAGAAAGCGTCGTTAATCGCGCCTCTTAAAACCGACCTGCTTACGATCCTGACTTACGCTCAGCTGCAGAACCATAATTACCAGGACGCGATCGCGACCGCGCAGCGAGTGCATGCGGGCAAGCATGAAAATGCCGCGATGGTTCACATGTTCGCCGCCGCTGCGTAGCGAGAGCAGAAGGATCTCCCTGAAATGCGACGCGAGCTGGAGACGTTTCTCGCGGAGGATCCGAAGAGTCCGAGCGCCGACAGGGCCCGCGCGTTAGTCGCGCAAGTCAAAGAGATACAGAGCCATCCCAAGACGAAGGTCGTAGCGGCCCCGGCCCAGCCCACAGCGGCTCAATTGGAGGAAGCGAAGCAGGTTACAGAAGCAGAAGCGATGTGTGTGGGCTGCGGAAGCGCAGAGGCCACGGGCATGGCAAAGGCTGATGTTGTTTCCGGGTCCCAACCGGACGAACAGAGGATTCGGCGCAGTTCCACAGGCTGGGTGTTGCGAAAGAACGTGGATGAAGTCGACTTGTTTCTCGCAGTGACCGATCATGGGAGGCCGGTCACCGATCTCCGACGAGAGGAAGTCGCAATCCGCGATGATGGTCTGCCGACGGCGGTCATGCTCGCCTTTCGCAACCAGTCCGAACTGCCGCTGCGCATGGGGCTGGTGATTGATACCAGTGAATCGATCACCGGGCGGTTTTCGTTTGAGCAAGACTCAGCCGCCGGTTTTCTTCAAAAGGTGCTAACGAATAAAGGGGACCTAGCATTTGTGGTCGGGTTCGCGAATCAGGTGCTGCTGGTACAGGACTACACCGGCGACCAGAAGCAGTTGGAACATGGCATCTCCGAATTGGTGCCGGCAGGTGGAACGGCGCTATGGGATGCCATTACTTTTGCGGCGCACCAGCTCGGCAGCCGGGTGGAGACGCAGCCTGTGGCCAGAATCCTGGCAGTGATCAGCGACGGGGAGGATAACTGCAGTGAGGCCAGCTTAAAAGACGCAATCCTAGCCGCAGAGCGTGAAAACGTGATTGTCTACACGATCAGCACGGCTGAGATCACATTGAGTCCAACCGGCCCGCCAGTGGGTACCCAGGCGCTCAAGGTCCTCGCGGAGCAAACCGGCGGCTCGTCGTTCGTACCGGGCTCGGCCGGCAATCTGAAACGGGGTCTAGCCGACCTTCAGGAAGTAATCCGGAGTCGCTATCTGATCTCCTATAAGCCTGCTCGATTTGAGCTCGACGGTCACTATCGCAAGATCGAAGTCACTACTCGAAGGTCCGGTCGCAAGCTCCGGTTGTATGCCCGCAAGGGCTATGTCGGACAGGTGCGCTCGCCCGGCGAAGAAACCCTTTCGGATTCCTCCCATCCCGCGGCCGCTGTGCCGCATCGATAGACATTGCCGCACAAGGGCGCCGGAGAGGTGTGTGAGGGCAGACCGGCTTTGTGGCGATTTCACGCACAACCCAGCAGTGGTAGCCTTTGAACGATGTCGGTGCACCCAGCGGCCGAACTGGCCGCGAGCCCTTGCCCACTTGTTTCCCGACCTTCCATCTCGCATCAAGCAGTGCGCGCGCGACGCGGGATTCGATCTCTGCGGCATTGCGCCGGTCCGCGATTTCGGCGAGTTGGGCGTCTTTCCCGTCTGGATCGCGGATGGCAAGCACGGCGAGATGAAATACATGGAAGCGCGCGATGAGGCCGGGGAACTCAAGCGCGCGTCACTGGCCCGAGTGGCTCCGTGGGCGCGCAGCGTTGTGGTGTGCGCCATCAACTACAACACCGCGCATCCTTACTCGATTCAGGCGCGGAACGAAGATGCCAGTCGAGGCTGGATCTCGCGCTACGCGTGGTCCCGCGAGGATTACCACGACGCCGTACTCCGCCCCCTGCGGCAAGTAGAGATAAAGATTGAAGATGAGCTGCGCTCCCTACGAGACGCAACTGGCAACCGGCAACTGGCAACTGGCAACTGTTTCCGTTCCTATGTCGACACCGGCGCGCTCATCGAGCGCGTGTACGCCAAATACGCTGGCGTCGGATGGATTGGCAAGAACACCTGCATCATCAACCAACAGCTTGGATCGTGGCTGTTTCTGGGCGTAATCCTGACCTCGCTTGATTTCACGGACGATGACCTAGCCGCCGGCCTGCCCGCGCCCGATCGTTGCGGGACTTGCACGCGCTGCATCGCCGCCTGTCCCACGCAGGCGATTGTTGCGCCCGGCGAATTGGACGCCCGGCTCTGCATTTCGTATCTGACCATCGAGAAGCGCGGGGAGATTCCAGACCATCTGCGCTCGGGCATGGGACGGCACGTCTTCGGATGCGACATCTGTCAGGACGTTTGCCCGTGGAACCGCAAGGCACCAGTAACTTCCGCGGCGGAGTTCGAGGCGCGGGAAGGGCTGGTCAATCCGGCGCTCGACTGGCTGGCAGAAATGCAGCAGGAGGAGTTTCAAGTTGTGTTTCGCGGATCTCCAGTCCAGCGCGCCAAGCTCTCCGGCCTGCGGCGGAACGCGGTCATTGCGATGGGAAACAGCGGCAACAAGAAATTCTTGCCGACGCTAAAGAGACTCTGTGAGGATTCAGACTCGGTGGTCGCGGAACACGCGCGCTGGGCGTTGGCGACGCTCGGACAAAGCAGCACCCAGCAGCCAGTACCCAGTGCACAGCAAGGCCCTCTAAAGGCTGCGGGCAAATTTTGATTCGTATCAGGGCATCGCTTTAGCGATGCCGAGATTTTTCGAATATATACGCCCCTTTAGGGGCTGCTTGGGAGGATCCATGTTCCAAAGAGATCTGCTTCAGGGCAAGCGCATCCTCATCACCGGCGGCGGCACCGGTTTGGGCAAAGCTACGGCGCAACGTTTTCTGGAGCTGGGCGCGGAAGTTTATATCTGCGGGCGGCGGCAGGAAGTTCTTGCGGCGACCGAGCAGGAGTTACGCGAGAGCACGGGCGGCAAGATCCACTCCCGTCCCTGCGACGTGCGCGACGCTGCGGCTGTCGAAGAGATGATCGAGATCATCTGGAGCGAAGGTCCGCTCGATGTGCTCATGAACAACGCGGCCGGAAATTTTCTGGCGCGCACGGAAGAACTTTCGCTGGGGGCGTTTCAGTCGGTGATTGGCATTGTCCTGATGGGCACGCTGCACACGACGATGGCTTGCGGGCGGCGCTGGCTGGCAGCGGGGCGCGGAGGCGTGGTGCTGAACGTGACCACCACCTACACGACGACGGGTTCGGCGTACGTGGTGCCGTCGGCAGTAGCGAAGGCGGGCGTGCAGGCGCTGACGCGGAGCCTGGCCGTCGAGTGGGGCGACCGCGGGATTCGGATGAACGCCATCGCGCCGGGGCCGATTCCGACGGAAGGCGCGTTCTCGCGCCTGTTGCCGCGTCCGGAACTGGCGGAAGCGGCAAGGAAACGAAATCCTCTGGGACGGTTTGGGACAACCGAGGAGTTTGCCAACCTGGCCGCATTCTTGATTAGCGATGGCGCTGGCTACGTAAATGGAGAAGTCGTGACCATGGATGGCGGGGAGTGGCTGCAAGGGGCAGGCGAGTTTACGGCGCTGGGACGGGAGTTAACGGAAAAAGAGTGGGAGATGATGAGACCGAAACAAACTCCAACGAAGAGCGCGCCGAAAGCGTGAGGCAGGTACAGCCGCAGGCTTGTAGGACGGGATCAAATACGCCGTAAAAAACGAAAGCGCCCGGACTCAGTTTGAGTCATCGGACGCCCGTTTGAACAGCCCTCCCCCGAAGTCTGCTCACCACCAACTCTACGTTCCGATCGCCGCCGGGGGAATGGCACGAACGGGCGACTCCTGTAGGACAATCTGGTAGGCCCGGCAGGAATCGAACCTGCAACCCTCGGATTAGAAATCCGATGCTCTATCCTCTTGAGCTACGGGCCCTCGTACGAGGACAGTATAATCCAACCCATTCACAAGACAGCTAGTTAGGCAGAACAGCAACGGCAAAATTCAGGTGGGCCGCTGCCTCGTTCTGGGTACCGTTTTCGGCGACTATGCCCAAACCATGCCCAAAGTCGGGAGCATTGGAGTTTTGCTTTTCATCCAGCCTCCACTCCGCGGACGCGGTTACTCTACAAGCGAGCGGGCAACGCCGTTTTGCTGTCCGGAACGGGGCCGAAGAATTCGCGCGGCTGAGCGAAGGACAGCATCCTGGAAGCGGCGCGCGACTCCTCAAGCACCAGCCTGCAAGGACCTGCGAGAACGAGTACGGCAAGGAAATCACCAGAACTGGAGTTTGGCGTTCGATCTGAGAATTGTGGCCATGACCATTCTGTCGGCCTTATGAAGTAAATGATCAGTCTTCACACCCACGCTGAGAGTGTGCGAAAGTTGGCTGCAGCGCAATTTCAGCGGCGTTCCGATACAGGTGGCAGAGCAGTCCACTTCTCGGATCGGCAGGTTTTCGCTATAGAGACTCGTCGTGTGGGGACGGGGCTTCGCCCGTCCAAGCCGAGCGCAGCTGGGCAGATGCCGGTCACGCTCACTCGCCGGACTCCGAAACTCGCGTGTCTTCGGAAGACGCAGCCAGCGCCTTCCTTACCCTCTCCACCCCCTCCGCCATCGCGTACTTCAGCTTCTCGATCCCCTCGCCGGTAACCGCGGAAATTGGATAGAGCTTCAGTTTCTTGCGCGTCGCCCACTGCTTCAGTTTCGTGAGCCTCTCCGGGTTGGCCACGTCGATTTTGTTCGCGACCATCAGCGTCGGTTTCTTCTCCAGCCCCGCTCCGAAACTCGCCAACTCGCCGCGGATCACGTCAACGTCTTTCACCACGTCGTCGCGCCCGCTGCTGTCGGAGACATCGACCATGTGCACCAGCAAACGCGTGCGCTCGATGTGCCGCAGGAATTGCGTGCCGAGTCCCGATCCGGCGTGCGCGCCTTCGATCAAGCCCGGAATGTCGGCAACCACAAAACTGACTTCATTTCGACGCGAGGGTAGAGACGCGGCTTGCCGCGTCTTTTTGCCGCGCGGAGACGAGGCAAGCCTCGTCTCTACGTCCGGGGAATCGCCGACCGCAACCACTCCGAGGTTCGGCTCGAGCGTGGTAAACGGATAATCCGCAATCTTCGGCCGCGCCGCCGAGATGCGCGAGATGAGCGTCGACTTGCCCACATTCGGATATCCCACGAGGCCGACATCGGCAAGCAGCTTCAACTCCAGCCGGAAATTGCGCTCCTCGCCCGGACGTCCATCTTCGTGCTCGCGCGGCGCCTGATGGGTCGAAGTGGCAAACTGCGCGTTGCCGCGTCCGCCGCGTCCGCCGCGCGCGATCACAACGCGTTCATCGGGTCGCGAAAAATCGTAAACCTTCTCGCCCGTGTCCTCGTCATAAACGATCGTGCCAACCGGCACTTTGAGGACGATCCCTCCGCCGTCGCGCCCGGTTTTTTTCGCGCCCTCGCCGTGCCGTCCGCGCTCGGCCTTGTATTCCGGATTGAAGCGGAAGTGCACCAGCGTATTGTGGCGCTCGCTCGATTCCATCCAGATGTCGCCGCCCCGTCCGCCGTCGCCGCCCGAGGGCCCGCCCCGCGGAACGAACTTCTCCCGCCGGAACGCCATGCAGCCGTTGCCGCCATCGCCCGCCTTAACTCGAATTTTGGCTTCATCGATAAACATGATGTGTGGCCCAGTTCATGTGGGGACGGGCGCCCTCGCCCGTCCAGCGGAGCGAAGCTCCGCAGTGTCGGCGAAACGAAAAAGCCTCGACTCGAAGTCGAGGCTGGTAAATTTCCCGTAGAGACGCGGCTTGCCGCGTCTCCCGCTGTGTCCAAGAAAACGAGGGCAAGCCGCGTGTCTACCTTAACGATCTACTTCGCTTCGATAACCTCGGGCTCGATCATCACAAACTTCCCCATCGATCCCTTGTCCATGAACTTGATGCGCCCCGTGATCTTGGCGAAGAGGGTGTCGTCCTTGCCGCGTCCGACGTTCAGTCCAGGCTTCACTCGCGTGCCTCGCTGCCGCACGATGATCGTGCCGCCAGGCACCAGTTGTCCGCCGAAAGCCTTAAAGCCAAGCCGCTGCGCGTTCGAGTCGCGCCCGTTTCGTGAAGTGCCTTGTCCTTTTTTATGCGCCATAATTCAGTTCCCGGTTTCCATTGGCCAGTTGCCAGTAAATTCAACCCAATTGTCATTCTCAGCGGAGCCGGGCCAAGAGCGGAGCGATTGGCTCGGCGGAGTCGAAGGACCCCTACTACTACTTCTTCTTCGCCGCTGCCTTCTTCGGCGCCGATTTCTTCCCGTGCGCGTGCGCTACGTGTTTCGTCGCCTTCTTCCCCGGCCTCTTTGAAGTCTTCACTTCTTCGCCGTCCTCGTGCGCCTGCTTCACCTTCTTCTCTTTTTTCGGAAGCTCGGGCGCTTTGAACGACTGCCCATCAAAAGCAATCTCGGTGATGCGGACCGCGGTATAGTCCTGCCGGTGTCCACGCAGTTTCTTGTATTGCTTCTTGCGCTTGAAGTGGAAGACCAGTATTTTGTCGCCGCGTCCCTGCTCGACCACCTCGCCGGTTACGAGCGCCCCCGACCCTGCAGGCACAACGCTGCCCGCCTCCGCCGAAACCGCCAGCACGTCGCCGAACTCGAGCTTGCCGTCCTTATCTTCCTGTGTTTCCACCCGGATCACGTCGCCCGGAGCTACCCGATACTGCTTTCCACCTGCGCGGATCACCGCGTACATAAACTCTCCTTATGCTCGTGTGGGGACGGGGCTTTGCCCCGTCCAAGCCGAGCCAAGCTCGGCAAATGCCTAAGCATGCTTGCTGTTTTCCCGCTGCGGCTTCTGACCGGAAACGCGGCGCGGCCCCAGAACGGGTCCGCAAGTACAGGCAAACTCATTTAGTCTATCGTGCGCTGTGGAAATCGGTCAAACGGAACCCGGCCTAACGGGGTGGGGTTAAGAAATATGGAGAGCCGTGCGAGATGCCCGTCTCTCCACCGATTAACCATCTGTGTTCGCGGCAGCTACCGCCTGGCCGCCGGCACTTTCCCCGCTTCCGCCGCCGTCGGCATTGTCGTGACCCGTCCCTGCGTACCGGTCGCTTGCGCCGGGACCGCAGTTGGAGCCCCCGACGCCGCCGGAATCAGTCCGAGCGCTTTGCGCACTTCGGCATCGAGCTTCGCCATCATGTCTTTATTTTCTTTCAGGAAAGTGCGGGCGTTTTCGCGTCCCTGCCCGATGCGCTCCCCCTTGTAGCTGAACCACGAACCCGACTTCTCCAGGATATCGTTGTTCACCGCCAGATCGATCAGGTCGCCTTCGCGCGAGATTCCCTCGCCATAAAGAATGTCGAACTCGGCTTCGCGGAAGGGCGCCGCCACTTTGTTCTTCACGATCTTGACCCGGGTGCGCGAGCCGGTGACCACGTCTCCTTCTTTAATGGCCGCAATGCGCCGGATATCAATGCGCACCGACGAATAGAACTTCAGGGCGCGCCCGCCGGTCGTGGTTTCCGGGTTGCCGAACATCACACCAATTTTTTCGCGGATCTGGTTGATGAAAATCAGGCAGGTGCGCGACTTGGCCACCGTCCCGGTCAGCTTGCGCAGTGCCTGCGACATGAGGCGCGCTTGCAGGCCCATGTGGCTGTCGCCCATTTCGCCGTCGAGCTCGGCCTTTGGGACGAGCGCTGCCACCGAGTCCACCACCAGCACGTCAATGGCGTTCGAGCGCACCAGCGCCTCCGTAATTTCCAGCGCCTGCTCGCCGTAGTCGGGTTGCGAGACCAGCAGGTTGTCCACGTCCACGCCCAACTTCTTGGCGTAAGCCGGATCGAGCGCATGCTCGGCATCGACGAACGCGGCCATGCCTCCAGCCTTTTGCGCCTCGGCAATCACCTGCAAGGCGATGGTCGTTTTGCCGGAAGACTCCGGGCCGAAGATTTCGACGACACGGCCGCGCGGCACGCCACCCACGCCCAGCGCGGCATCGAACGAAATCGCGCCCGTCGAAATCACCGCAATCGGGACGATGGCTTCCTTCGATCCCAGCCGCATGATGGAACCTTTGCCAAACTGCTTTTCAATCTGCGCGAATGCGAGATCGATTGCCTTGACACGCTCATTGTTGCGCTCAGTGTTGCGCTCTTCTGCTCGGCTACGTTCGTCGGCCATAATGGCTGCTCCTCTTTTATGAATCTGGAATCCGGGTACGATCTCCCGTAGCCTACACCCGCGGGCTGGAGCGTGAAGTGTTGGCTGTCACATCGGTTTTGGTCAGTTTATCACGAAGCGAATAAAAGGCGAAGTGTAAATGCGTTGGCATGGATGATTCCTGGGAGGTCGGAGGTTAGAGGTTAGGTTGCAGAGGTGGCCCCCGGATTCTAACCTCTGCAATCTAACCTCTGACCTCCGACCTACCCCATTTTCTTGCTAGACTCCCCTCATGCAGCAAGACACAAAGAATGGCGGCAGCACCGAACGAGGCGCCTCCGTTGGAGGCCCATCGCTCTACCTCGTTGCCACGCCCATCGGCAACCTCGAAGACATCACCCTGCGCGCCCTGCGCGTCCTCAAAGAAGTTGACCTCATCGCCTGCGAGGACACGCGCCAGACCCTAAAGCTGCTCAGCCATTACGGCATCCACACGCGCACCGTCAGCTATCACGAGCACAACGAGATGACCAAGGCCGCCGAGCTGATCGTCGATCTCGAAGGCGGCGCCAAGATCGCTCTGGTCACCGACGCGGGCATGCCCGGCATCTCCGATCCCGGATTCCACCTGATCGGGCTGGCTATCCGGCATCACGTGCCGGTCGTGCCGATTCCCGGAGCGTCGGCATTCCTTGCGGCGCTCGTGGCCAGCGGCCTGCCCACCGATTCGTTCCGCTTCAGCGGCTTTCTCCCAGCGAAGTCAGGGCAGCGCCGCAAGCTGCTGGAGAGCGTAAAAGACTCGCCGCGCACGCAGGTGTTCTACGAGGCGCCGCACCGACTGCTGGAGACGCTTTCTGATGTTTCCGAAGTTTTGGGAGAAGCCCGGCACGTGGTCGTAGCTCGCGAGGTAACGAAGATCCACGAAGAATTCCTCCGCGGTCGCGCGAGAGAAATTCTGGAACAACTCAAAGCCCGAGGAGACGTCAAAGGCGAAATCACGCTGCTGATCGCCAAAGCCGAAGAGGGAGCGGCTGCGTCCGCACCCGAGACGGTAAGCGTAGCCCAACGCGTGCGCGAAATCATGGCCGAAGAGAAGGCAGACGAAAAAGCCGCGCTGAAGAAAGTTGCCAAAGAGCGCGGGATCGGGAAGAGCGAAGCGTATCGGGAGTGGCAGAGAGGGAAGTAGCTCAACCCAGCCTTCACTGTCCGGCGGACCCACCGTCCCGCCCGCGCCCGATCAATTTCAACAACATTCTTCGCGCCCCACGTTCTTTCAGCATTTGGCGCAGGCGTTTTGCCCCTGCCACGATGGCGGGTTCCGGGAGCAGCGGAAAACGTCCCACCAAGCGGGGTTTTCGACGGTCCAAAATGCGGCCCACCAGTTTTTGCTCGTAAACCGTCCCTGCAATGTAAACACGCGGCTTGGAGCTGGCATTCAAAACCTCGAGCGCCTTGCGCACGAATGTTTCTTCTAGTTGAAGGTCGACGTGGCCATGGAGAATTTTCACGCGCCCATTCAAGTATCCCTGGCCTCGAAATTTGCAGTTGTACTCCCTGGTGAGCGTGGCGATGCGCACTGGATGGCTGTAAACGGCCGCTCGAAAAAAGGGCTGATCGTTTATTTTCTGGCCGGGATGGTCTTCAAGAAACGACCGATAGAGTTCCGACCAATCCTTCAAGACACTGTCCATTTGCGGCGATCGCTTGTAAGCCAGAATGCCGGTATTGAACTCCGGAAAGCTGGGCGGAATATCGGGGCGGGGATAGCGATTCCACCAATCTGTGTTCAGATATTCTTCATGGGTTGCGGCGAAATCAAAGTGATCGAGAATTGCAAATAACTCGGGAACGGGCTCGGCGACGTAGATATCGGCATCGACGAACAACGTCCGCTCGTAAGGAGTCTGTTGAAAGAACAACGTCTTGTCGTAGAAACCATCTTGCGACCCCTCTACGCGGATGACTCTCTCGAAATCGGGACTCTCGATTGGAAACTGGCTGAACACGGTGATCGGCAAATCCGGCATCACGCGCTTCAGACTCGCGGCAGAATTCAGGAGCAATTCTCGGTAGCGGGAATCCTGCGTGATGATGTAGATGGCGCCGATTTTCATCTACTTGCTCAATCCCTTCTTCACCGCCTCGCTGACGACCTTCCCATCCACCCGCATCCCGGCGGCGGCGAAGCGGGCCATTGCGGCCTTCATCACGGTTCCCATGTCCTTCATCGCGGGAGCGGGCGTCATCTCGGCGATGGCGGCGCGGACTCCGGCCACGATTTCTTCTTCGCCGGCGGCCTTGGGCAAGTAAGTTTCGATCAGCTTGATTTCGGCGGCTTCCTTGTCGGCCATCTCCTGGCGTCCGCCTTTGGTGAACTGCTCGACCGAGTCTTTGCGCTGCTTGATCAGCGTGGAGAGCACTTGCTGCGATTCCTTGTCGTCGAGCGGCGCCATCTTGTCGATTTCTTTGTTCTTGAGCGCGGTCTTGATCATGCGAAGGGTGGAGAGTCGCTGCTCTGCGCGGGCCTTCATGGCCGCTACGATGTCTTTCTGGATCTGGTCGATGAGGGACATGGGAGAATTATAGAGGTCAGAGGTCAGATTGCAGAGGTGAAAACCATATGCAGCGAATGCTCTTACCTCTGCAATCTGACCTCTGACCTCTGACCTTTTCTCCCCCGAACCACAAGCTTTCGAATATTCTGGTTCCCATGATCAAGAAAAACAGGCTCTTTACTCCCGGACCGACGCCACTGCTGCCGCAAGCACAATTGGCGATGGCTTCTTATGGCGCGCACCATCGCACCGCCGATTTCCGCGCTCTGTTCACGCGCGTGCTGGCCGACGTGAAGGAGTTCATTGGCACGAAGAATGACGTGCTCGTGCTGACTTCGTCGGGAACGGGTTTCATGGAAGCCTCGGTCTCGAACCTGACTTCGCCCGGCGACCGCGTACTCGTGCTGACCGCCGGCAAGTTCGGCGAGCGCTGGACTTCGTTGGCAAAGGCGTTTGGCTGCGTCGTGGAGACGGTGACCGCTCCCTATGGCGAAACATTTTCACTCGACGAAGTGCGCCGCAAGCTGACTCCCGAGATTCGCTGCGTTTATGTGCAAGCGACCGAGAGTTCCACCGGCGTGCGGCATGACGTCGAGCAGATCGCAAAGCTGGTGCGAGCTTTGCCAGATACTTCGCCGCATACTTCGCAGGATACTCTGCCTGGCACTTTGCTGGTCGTCGACGCAATCACGGGCTTGGGCACAACCCATCTCGACGTGGACGGTTGGGGAATCGACGTTATCATTGGCGGCTCGCAGAAGGCGCTGATGATCCCACCCGGCTTGGCCTATGGCGCCATCAGCGAGCGCGCGTGGCAACGCATGGAGACGGCGAAGTCTCCGCGGTATTACTTCGATCTGCGCAAGGAACGAAAATCGGCGGCCAAGGCGGAGACGGCATATACGCCCGCGACCTCCCTGTTTGCCGGGTTGGCTGCGGCACTCGATTATGTGCGTCAAATGGGGGACGGGAACCTGGCGGCGGGGCGCGACGCGCTGATCGCGAACGCGGAGTTGTGTGCGGCGATGACCCGCGCCGGCGTCGAAGCGCTGGGACTGAAGTTATTCGCTCCCAGTTCTCCAGCGGCCGCGCTGACTGCCGTCGCTGCTCCGGCTGGCGCCGATTCCACGGCCATTTGCAAACGCTTCCGCGAGCAGTTTGGCGCGGTCGTGGCCGACGGACAGGCGGATATGAAAGGACAGCTTTTCCGCATCGCTCACATTGGTTACTACGATTATCTGGACACAGTGGGAGTGCTGGCCGCGCTCGAACATGTGATCGCCGAAGCGACGGGGAACCCGGTCGAATTTGGATGCGCGGTGCGCGCGGCGCAGAAAGTCTACGCGAAGGCCAGGTAAGAGGTCAGAGGTCAGAGGTCAGAGGTCAGAGGTCAGAGGTCAGAGGTCAGAGGTCAGAGGTCAGAGGTCAGAGGTCAGAGGTCAGAGGTCAGATTGCAGAGGTTAAAATGCCAAGTTCGTCGACGCCGTGTCGCACCTGGGTTCTAACCTCTGCAATCTGACCTCTGACCTCTTACCTTCTTAGGAGTCGAGCGCTTCCCGGCGCAGTTTGCGGCTTTCGGCGAGCAGCGACATGGAATGCATCAGGTTCTGCAGGGTAACGATTCCGACCAGATGCTGTTCGTCGACCACAGGAATGATGCTGAGATTGCGGGCAGAGAGCTTGCGGAAGGCGGAGGCGAGCGATTCCTGCTTGACGGCAACTTCGAAAATGCGGTTCATCACGGCCTGCACATAGCCGTTGCCTTCGGCGCGCAGGGCTTCGAGAATTTTTTGCCTGGAGACAACGCCAACCATGTCGCTGCCGCGTACCACCGGAAAATCGTCCTGCAGCGTGTGCACGGCTTTCTCGAGCGCGTCTTCCAGCGTGTCGGCGGGCGACAGGGTGGCGAAGTCGGTGAGCATGACTTCTTCCAGGCGCACGCTTTGCAGCACGGATTGAAATACCGCCGAGCGCTCTTCGAGTTGCGCGCCGGCAAAAAGAAAGAAGCCGATCATCATCAGCCAATAGCCGTCCCAGCGCGTCTCAGCGTGGTTGCTGATCAGTATTCCGACCATGATCATCAGAATGGAGAAGACGTGGCCGATGCGGACGGCGCGATGGGTGGCTCGAACCATATCGACGCGGCGCGAAAAAAAAGCGCGCAAAACGCGCCCGCCATCCATGGGATAAGCGGGCAGCAGGTTGAACAAGCCGAGGTAGAGATTCGACCAGACGATGCTTCGCAATAGGGCGCTCGAATGGAGAAGCGGCCTCGCGGTCAGCGAAAAGCCTGGCATGACTGCGAGCAAAACGAGCGCGGATAAACCGGCGATGAAGAGGTTCACCAGCGGTCCGGCGGCCGCGATTCGGATGTCGCGCTTCCAGCCGTCGATGGGGTCCGGGATGGCGTGCGCCTCGTCAAGGATGGTGATTCCGCCGATCGGCAGCAGGATGATGCCCTTCGCCGGAATGCCCGAGCCGCGGGCCACCAGAGCGTGACCTAATTCGTGCAGGACCACGCTGCCAAAAACGATGCCGAATAAGCCGAGGACCCGCAGATCGGCGGTCGCATCCTGAGTGGCCACCTCGGTGAACAGTAAGAAGACCAGCAGAAACGCAAAAGTCCAGTGAATCCGAATTTCGATTCCGAAGAGACGCCCCACCGGGATGGACCAACTGCGCATCGGGATGCCTACCAGTATTCTATCTGCTTAGACACCGGTTGACGCGGCGGAGATGCGAAAAGGCAAATCGGAAGGGCTGGGCCGACGGAGGCACGAGGCTTGCATGTAGAGACGCGGCTCGCTGCGTCTCGGGAGACGGGGCAAGCCCCTTCTCTACAGGAGAATTATGAGAGTGATTGCGGGACAGTACCGGCGCCGGACGTTGCGGTCGTTGCCCGGGCTTGAAGTCCGTCCGACGGCGGACCGGCTGCGGGAGACGCTGTTCAACGTGCTGTCGGCGGGCGATCCGGCGGCACTGGCGGAGTCGGCGTGGCTCGATTTGTACGCAGGGACGGGCGCGGTGGGCATTGAAGCGCTGAGCCGCGGCGCGCGCATGGTGTACTTCGTCGAGTCGTCCAAAGCAGCGGCGGAACTGATTGCCGGGAACCTCAAGTCGTTGGGGATTGCGAGCGGCTTCCAGATCGTGAAGGCTGAGGCCGGGCGGGCCTTGCGGCAATTAGAGGCGGCGGGGAGCGTTGCCGATTTCGTGTTTCTGGATCCGCCATACTCGATGCGGGACGAGTACGCGAAAACGCTGGCGGCTTTGGCGGAATCGAAATTGCTGCGCGAGCGGAGCGTGGCGATCGCGGAGCATGAGAAGAGGTTTGATCCGGGAGAGGCGTTTGGAGAATTGCGGCGATACCGGAAGCTGGTGCAGGGAGACGCGGCGCTGAGCTTTTATCGGCGGCTGGCTTAGGGAGATTTGCTGGCCGAGAAGAAGCCTGAACCACAGGGAGCACAGAGAGGCACGGGGGAACGCAACTGGATCGCTATAATCACTACGACATGACTATCTTTCAACCGGTTGAAGAACAACTCGCATACCTCAAGAAGGGCGCGGCGGAGATCGTCAAGGAATCCGAACTGCGCTCGAAGCTCGAACGCTCGCTCGCTTCGGGCAAACCGCTGCGGGTGAAGGCGGGCTTCGATCCGACCGCGCCCGATCTGCACCTGGGGCACACGGTCCTGCTGCGCAAGCTGAAACATTTTCAGGACCTCGGCCACACGGTCATTTTTCTGATCGGCGATTTCACCGGGATGATCGGCGATCCGACGGGGCGCTCGGCGACGCGGCCTCCGCTGTCGCGCGAGCAGATTGCGGAGAATGCGGAGACTTACAAGGCGCAGGTTTTCAAAATTCTCAGCCCGGAAAAGACGGTGGTGGACTTCAACAGCCGGTGGTTCTCGAAGTTTTCGGCCGAGGATTTCATACGTTTGACGGCGAAGTACACGGTCTCGCAAATGCTCGAGCGCGAAGACTTCCACAAGCGCTTCCACGACGAGAAGCCGATTGCCATGCACGAGCTGCTGTATCCGCTGGCGCAGGGATACGACTCAGTCGCGCTGGAAGCGGACGTCGAACTGGGCGGAACCGACCAGAGGTTCAATCTGCTGGTGGGGCGCGAGTTGCAGCGCGCGTATGGGCAGGAGTCGCAGGTGGTGCTGACAACGCCGATCCTCGAGGGTCTGGACGGCGTGAACAAGATGTCGAAGTCATTGGGGAACGCGATTGGAATTCACGAGCCTCCGCTGGAGATGTACGGCAAAGTGATGTCGATCTCCGACGAGATGATGTGGCGCTATTACGAGCTGCTGACGGATGTGCGCGTGGATGCCATCGCGACGATGAAAGCGGATGCCGCGAGCGGGAAGGCGCATCCGATGACGCTGAAGAAAGAGCTGGCGCGAGGGATCGTGGCAGACTTTCACTCGGCAGAGGCAGCAGCGAAAGCCGCGGAGGATTGGGCAAGGCAATTTCAAAAGGGCGGGATACCGAGTGATACGGAGTGTATTTCGGTCGATATAGTCCAGGTCAAGAGTGCTAGGGACATGTCCGAAGAAAGGTCGTACTTTCCCCTGCATAAGTTTCAAAAGTGTGCATCTTCTGGCACATTCAATAAAGAGGACGTTAGGCTCATACTTCTGGACAAGCTACTTTTTGAAGCGGGTCTTGTACAGTCTCGAACAGAAGCTGGACGCAAGATCAAAGAGAATGCCGTGCAGATCAACGGACAACTTGTTGGGAATATTGCAGTGCTGCTGTGCCATGAGGAACCGATAACTGTGCGTGTAGGTAAAAAGATTAAAACGGTTCTATTTTCGGTCCCTTCTTGACCGTTCCTCCCTCGTCATCCTGAGCGGAGCAGGACGATGCGCAACGCGCTTCGTCTTGCGGAGTCGAAGGACCCCTATTCCCTTCAGAATGTTCCATCCATGGATACCAATCGCGTGCTAAATCCAGCCAGTGCGGGTTGACGAATTCGATCAGCGTGATCTTTTTCGATCGCCTCCAGCCCTTGAGCTGCTTTTCGCGGTTGATCGCCTTCTGAACCTCGTCGAACGACTCCCAGGACAACAGACGCTCGACCCGATATTTGTCCGTGAATCCTTCGATGCGGTGGAATTTGTGCTCAGAGACACGTTTGTGCAGGTTGCCTGTCATGCCGATGTAGAGAGTTCCCGACAAGCTGCCCATGATGTACACGCAGTACGTCCTTCGCTCGTTAGGCATGGGAGGGAGCAGGGGCCCTTCGACTCCGTTGTCCATTCACTTCGTGAACGGCCACCTCCGCTCAGGGTGACAGGGTATAGGTTTGAATACAGTGACATCCCTCACACCGAAATTGTTCGGATTGCCGAAGGCGCGTGCGCGACCTACGTTGTTCGCGCCAGCGCTGGCTTCTCCTTGTGCCACGCTGTCGCTTGTTCATACGCATGTGCCGCCTGCAGCAAGACGATCCCCCGCCAGGGAGCGGCGGCTAATTGCAGGCCGATCGGCAGGCCATCTTTGGTGAATCCGCCGGGAACGGAAACCGTGGGAATTCCCCAGACGTTGAAAGGGCGCGTGTCCCGAAGCATGATCAGCTCTTGCGAACGCAGATTGTCGGGATGCTCGCGAAGGTCGGCGATCAGCGGCGGCGGAATCGGAACGGTGGGCGTTAGCAGCACGTCGACCTCATGGAATACTTCCTGGATGGCATGACGGCTGGCCTGGAGGTCGCGGCTGGCACGGAGAGCATCGGGTGCGGAAATGTTGGCTCCGGATTGGATGCGCGCCAGCGTAGCGGGCTGGTAAAGCTCGGGTGAACGATCGACGAATTCCTTGTGATAGGCATAGGCCTCGGCGCTGGCCAGCGTGCGGTCGGTCGGAACCTCAAGTTTGATGTCGCGAATCTCATTGTGGAGGCCGGCGAAGATCTGGATCGCTTTTTCGATGGCGGCGGCAATCTCGGGATGAAGATCGTCGAAGAAAAACGCCCGTGGCACACCGACGCGCAATTTCTGTGGAGGGTCGTCGAATGCGGAGACGAGACTCGGCGCCGGTTTATCAGCGCGGGGATTCGGCGAGTCGTAGTCCGACAGCACCTGCAGCATCAAGGCCGCGTCATAGACTGAGATGGTGAGCGTGCCGACGTGATCGTAAGACGATGCCAACGGCACGACTCCGCGGGTGCTGACGCGGCCGTAGGTCGGCTTGACTCCGACGACACCGCAGTAGGCGGCAGGCAGGCGGATGGAACCGGCGGTGTCAGTGCCGACGGCGGCGAAGCCGAGACCAGCGGCTACGCTGGCTGCGGATCCTCCCGAAGAGCCTCCTGCGATTCGCGACGTGTCCCATGGATTGTGGACCTCTCCGAAAAAACTGATTATCGAGCTGCCGCCGTAGGCGAATTCGTGCAGATTCTGCTTGCCTAGAATGATTGCGCCCCCGGCGCGAAGGCGACGGACAACTTGGGCGTCCTCGGTGGGAACGCGATCTTTGAACAGCGCGCTGGCGGCGGTGGTGCGGACTCCAGCGACATCGATTATATCTTTGAGTCCGATGGGAATGCCGTGAAGAGGCCCGCGATATTCTCCGCTGAAGATCTCGCGTTCGGCGATGCGGGCTTGGGCAAGCGCGGATTCGGCGGTGACGGTTATGAAGGCGTTGAGCGTTGGGTTGAGCTGATCGATGCGCGCGAGGCAGTCGTGGGTGAGTTCAACGGGAGAGATTGCGCGGTCGCGGATTTTCGGGCTTAGTTCACAGATTGTAAAGGGCACATGATCCTCGCTCGACTGAAATGACTCATGCAGCGCCTGAAGAATTTTCGCCGGTTCGAACTTACGGTAGCCGCGTCTCTACGGGAGATCAGAACGTCCCTCTAGCCGGAGGCAGATGAGGCGCGCCGTGGGCAGAGGACGGCCATGGTATCGAGCGCGTCCTTGGTCAAGAAGGCGATCGTTTCATGGACGGCGCTTTCGGATAACTCGGACGATTTGCCGACAAAATCCATGGTCATTAGAATGCGTGTTCCGCCTCTGAGATCGCGACCGAAGGAGACGTTCTGTTCCGCGGTAATGCCAAGACCGTGGTTGAGCAGGCTGATCGCGCGGGGTGGACTGATCAACGTCACAACGGCGGAAATAGTTGCATGGACCGGCTGAACGGTAACATAACGCAGGCGGCTACCGACCTGCCATGGAGCGCCCTCGATCCACGAGGCTTCATGGTAAATTCCGCGATGGAGCAGGCGTTCGAGATCCTGGAAGGCCTGGAACGCCGCGTCAACCGGAACCGGGACCGTAACCGAGTACTCGATGCGCGGCAGCATGGGAGACCCCCTCCCACAAGTGGCGGCGATTATGCACCGATTCCCAATGGAAGACAAGGACGAACATTCGCTTGCTCAAGGTCGAGCAACTTGCGCTTGATGTCGAGACCGCCGCCGTAACCGCAAAGTGAGCCGCTCGATGCGGTCACCCGATGGCAGGGGACGACGATGGCGACTGGATTCCGGTTGTTCGACATGCCGACGGCACGGTAGGCATGCGGATGCCCGATGGCTTGAGCGATGTCGCGATAGCTGCGGGTCTCGCCGTATGGAATTTCGAGCAGCGCATGCCAGCACGCGAGTTGGAACTCGGTTCCGCGAAGATCGAGCGGGAGGGAGAACTCGCGGCGCTCGCCCGCGAAGTATTCGTTGAGTTCGCGGAGCCAGGGCGCAAGGGCTGGCTTGGACTCACGCAACTGAGTCGTAGCGGGATTTGGCTTCTGCATACGAGCTTCGAATTCGAGTCGCACCAAGCCTTTCTTGGAAGCGGCGAGGAAGAGTGGACCGACGGGCGAAGGCGTGCGGACGTAGAACAGAGTTTCCATGACCCGTGGAGGATAGCACAGCGTTTGAGTCGAGGGGTGTTCTGTGGAAGCGGGGCGGAGCCTGGGCTGAGCGAAGCCGAAGGGCCCCGCTTGGACGGGGCAAAGCCCCGTCACCACACCACCACGCACACAAAAAAGCCTCCCGCTTTCACGGGAGGCTATTCAGGGGGAGGGTACGGCTACTTCTGCTGCGGCTGATCCTGAGCCGTGCCGGTCGAAGCAAGCTGCTCCAGATTATTTTTCAGGAGGCTGACTTCAACGCGGCCACCGGCAATGCGCTTGGGCCTGGCATCGCTGGCCGAAGCCGGCGTCGGCGCATTGCCCATGCCGACGAGGTAAATCCGGTAGACCGGAATGTCGTGGTTTAACACCAGATAGCGGACAACCGACTCGGCCATCTTCTGCGAAGTCGAGATCGCCATCTGTCCATGGCCGGAGGCGAAGCCCTGCACTTCGACAACATAGCCACGCCGGTTCTTCAACGGAGTGGCCATTTCATCGAGAGCGGTCTTGGCGTTCTGGCTGAGCACGGTCTGCCCGGGCTTGAAAATGATTTCCGTCTGGGTCGTGGGCTGGTACTGATCGATGTTGGTAACCACCTGCTCGACCGTGTTCAGGCGGGTGTTCGCCTGTTGCGCGGTCTGTTGCGCGGCCTGCGCCCTGTTGCCGGCGTCGATGGCATGCAGATCGGCCTCGTTGGCCTTGGCCGAAGCGAGTTGGATCCCCTGCTGCGCGCGCGCATCGGTATCTTTGATCGCCCTGGTGTTGGAGGCAGTCAGCTCATCGAGTTCGTTGATGCGGTCGCGGATCGGCTGCGTCTGCCGCGCGACGTATTTCTTGCGCGCGAACGGATTCAGGTGACCCCAGAAGCCTTCGCGAGTCTCCGGTTGCAAAGGATCCTTGCCGGTAGCGCTGTCGGCCTTGGTGGCCGTCTGGGCGGCGGGCTGAGCCGTCGAAGACTGAGCCGTCGCTGGCTGAGTCGCGGGAGTGGAACTCTGCTGCGCGAAAACTGGTGCCGCCAGAATTACGGCTAGTAGCAAAGCGAATATGATGCGGTTTTTCATTTTAAACTTCCTCCAAGTTGGGAGTGGGAAGCCACCCCATGCGCCTTCCGGCGCGATTTTGATTGCGTCGTTTCAATAACAGATCCTATAAACTTCAGAAGGCAAGCGCCAACGCCACGGTTGCCTCAGAACCCTTGCCTCAAAGAGCCGGCTCTCGTTACGGGCCTGCACTTCTATAAACAGTTTACGTGCCAAATGCGCGCATGATGGGCGCGGAATGCAAGTGCTTTATTTTCATAGATATTGTATCTTATCGTTCCCCGGCAGCGCGCCGCGCCTGGCGGTAATTTTGGCGGGAACCGATATAAAAACTGCGTGGCGGGAGATTTCCTCCGGGGAACCGCCGAAAAAAGGAACCGCTGAAAAAAATGGACAATCTTCGCCGCATTCCACGGATCGTGGAATCGCAGCGTTCTGACCGGCTGTCGCTGAGAGCCGATCACTGGGCCGGTGACGGTGCAGTCCCGTCACTCCGTCAAATTATAGCAGCCCATTTGGATCTTCGACGTAACATCTCGGGAAGTCAGGCTCGTCCTTAATTATCTGGCAACCCTTTTTCTTGAGTCTTACTTTGGCTTCCTTAACGCTCTTGACAGTAACTTCCAGAACAGGCCCAAGAGCAGGACCGCGCTCAATAAACAAATTGATGTTTTCCCCGTGAAGGCTGACTAGATTTGATTTCTTATCCGTAATCTCAAAGCCGAGTTCCTTGACATAGAACTTAGCGGCCTTCATTGGGTCCTCAGCTTGAATCAAAATATCTGTACCAAATGTATTTGCCATAGGCACGTTCCAGCGACGAAGCGGCTCAGATTTGCTGGTCTCCGCTGAGACTCTACTCGCATTTCAGCATTCAACGCAAGATTGAGGTCCTCGGGAACCTACTCCCCGCAATACTTTTCATACTGCTGGTAGATGAACGGATCGGTCATGCCGGCGATGTAGTCGCAGATGACGCGGGGCAGCGGCTCCTGGGCGGCTTTTTCGCGGTAGTTACGCGGGAGGTCGTCGGGCTCCTCCATCCAGTGGGCGAAGAGCTCTCCGGTGATGCGCTCGGCGTCTTCTTTTTCTTCCGCCAGCGCCGGACTGTAGTAAAGATTTTCGTAGAGAAAGTCTTTCAGCCGGCGGCGCTCCTTTTCGACGAACGGGCTGAAAGCGGAGAGCCGCTCGCTGTGGCGACGGACATCTTCCAGAGAATGTGCGCCCGCCGCTTGCACACGCTGCGCTGTGTTGGTAATCAGGTCGCCGACAAATCCGTCAAAAATGCTTTTCAGGGCCTCGTTAAAGACCAGCTTCTCGGCCGCATTCGGGTACTGGATTTTCGCCGCGGTGTAATGGCGTTTGAAAAGATCCACGCTGTCCGCAATCTGCTCGACGGTGAGCAACCGGGCTTCGTAGCCATCGTCTAAATCGGCGGTGTTGTAGGCAATCTCGTCGGTAAGGTCGATGAGCTGCGCTTCGAGCGGCGGCCGCTGATCTAGCAGATACTCGGCGAGTTCGGGATGGTCTTTCGCATCGTAGTCGTGCGAGTGCTTGATGATGCCCTCGCGCACTTCGAAAGTCAGATTCAGTCCACGGAACGCGGCGTAACGGAGTTCAAAGTCTTCGACCAAGCGGAGCGCGTGCAGATTGTGATCGAACGAAAGCCCGTGTTGGCGCATGACGGTGTCGAGCGCTTTTTCTCCGGAGTGTCCGAACGGAGGATGGCCGAGGTCGTGAACCAGGGCGAGCGCCTCCACCAGATCGCTGTTCAGTCCAAGTTGCGCGGCGATGGTGCGCGAAATCTGCGCGACCTCAATGGTGTGGGTCAGCCGGTTGCGGAAGTGGTCGGAATAACGGCGGGTGAAAACCTGCGTCTTCGCTTCCAGGCGGCGAAAGGCGCGGCAGTGGATAACGCGGTCGCGGTCACGCTGAAAGTCGTTGCGGTAAGGATGCGGCGGCTCGGGATGGCGGCGTCCGCGGGAGTCTTCTACGCGCACCGCATAGTCGGCGAGCATGGAAAGAGTCTAGCATTGTTCATTTGTCGACTGTTGAACGTAGGCCGGAGAGCCGCAATCGCTCTGGAACCTACTGCATCTCGCGCAATTGTTGCAGCACTTCCGCCGCCTTGGGAATCTCGAAGGCGGTGCCGGAAACCTTGCGCCAGCGCTCGCGCCCGTTTTCGTCGATCACAAAGGTGGTGCGGATGGCGATATCCGCGTCATCGTGACCCCGCGGGTGGAGCAGCCCATATTGACGAATCACCCGCGCCCCGGGATCGCTGAGGACGACGAAGCGGTGGTCGGCCTTTTTATCCCAAACCAGGTGTGCGTGTTCCTGATCGTCCGTGCTGATCGCCACCAGGCGCGCTTTCATTTGTTCGAATTCACCGGCATGCTGCGCGAACTCGCGCAGTTGGCGCATGCAGATCGGTCACCAGTAGCCGCGATAGAACACCAGCACCACGCGGGATCCACGCAGGCTGGAGAGCGTGAAAGGATTGCCATCCTGATCGTTCAACGTGAAGTCGGGAGCGGGTTGCAGGCTGGCGAACGATGACTGCGGCTTCGGCAGAATACTCTTCCAGGCCACAAAACCCGCAGCCAGCAGAAAGAAGGCTAAGACGGCGAGTCCGATTTTGCGCAGCAGCGACATAGCGTAAGCGGCGGACCGAACCCCAGAATCGTAGCACGGCTAGACGGGGCAGAGCCGCGTCACCACACGAGCAGATACAACTTCTACTGCTTCGCGCTTTCTTCCTTGGCCAGCTTCATCTTCGCGGAATCGAGCTTCTTCTGCACCCGCGCCACGTCTTCCGGATCGACCTCAGCGGCAATGGTGCGGTTCCACTCGTTCAGCGCGCGCTCCCAGTTGGTCGCGGCCAGCTTCAGGCGTCCGGTTTTCTGGTACAGATCGCCGAGGTGGTCGAGGACAGTCGGGTCGGTATTGATTTTCTGCGAAGCCTTCAGCAGGTTGTCTTCCGCCAATTCAAATTTTCCCAAGCGGAAGTAAGCCCATCCCAGGGAATCGAGATAGGCGCCGTTGGCGGGATCGAGATCCACGGCGCGCTTGATGTATCCGAGCGCTTCTTCGAGCTTCATGTTCTGGTCGGCCAGCATGTAGCCCAGATAATTCAGCGCCGAAGCATGCTCCGGATCGCTGGCCAGCACCCTCTTGAACTGTTCTTCCGCTTCGGTGTAGCGCTTCTCGCGCTCAAAGGTCGAGCCCCGGAGAAACCAGACCTCCTTCTTGTCGTCCGACTTGCTCGATAGCTGCTCCGCCTTGTCGAGCGCCTGCTCGGCATCGCTGAACCGGCGCAGCCGTGTGTTCATCTCTGCCAAGGTGATATAAACCTGGCGGTCATCGGGGTTGGCGTCGCCCTTCAACATGGCGCGGACGTCTTTGAGCGCCTTGTCGGCCTCGCCCATATCCGCCAACTGCGACGCCAGCACCATCTTCAGATCGCGGCTGCTGGGCAGCTTCTGCACCGCCTCTTTGGCAACGTCGGTAGCCTTTTGCCATTCCTTGGCTTCGCGCCAGGTATCGATGATCTGCTGATACCCGCGCTCGATGTCCTCATCGCCGTCCAGGGCGACGATCTCGCGGAAAGTCTCGTTGGCCGCCTGATTGTTCCCCTGGTCGCGGTAAATCGTGCCCAGCCTCTCCAGAAACACCGCCCGATTGCTCCTCTCCCCGTTCGAGTACTTGCCGTCGGGCTTCTCCGATTTCTTCAGCAGGTCGCGCATGATCGGAATGGCTTCGTCGTAACGGCCCTGCGCCTGGTAGATGGAGGCAATGTTGTATGGAACTTCGATCGAGTCCTGGACCATGGATTCGGCTTTTTTCAGATTATCGAGCGCCAGATCGAACTTGCCCTGCTTGCGGTAGATTTCCGCGATGCGAACGTAGGTTTGCGCATCTTCCGGATTCGCGTCCGCGATCACTTTGTATTGTTCGAGAGCGGCATCGGCCTGGCCATCGTTCAGCAGGTTCTGAGCGAGGCCGCGAATGGCGTCCAGATTGTCGCGGTCCAGTTCAATCGCGTGCCGATAGGCTTCGACGGCGTCCTTGTATTGCTTCTGCTGCTCGTAGGTGTAACCGAGCGCCGAGTAGAGTTTCGCCGAGCGCTCCGTGTTCGGCACCGAACTGAGCACCTGAGTGGCGCGAGCCGTGTCGCCCAGTTCGTTGTAGAGATAGGCGAGGGTAGTGACCGCTTCTTCGGAGTCGGGCTGGAGCTTCACTGCGGTCTTGAACTCACTCTCCGCTTTTTGCAGATCGTTGTTCAAGCGATACAGGCGCCCGAGAAGCAGGTGGTCGTCCATGCTGTCGGGTTGCAGGCGGACGATCTGCTCGTACTGCTCGATCGCCAGTTTCAGCACGCTCTCCGAACCGCTGCCGGCCTGCATGTCGCCGAGCGAGCGCAGGTAGATCCTTCCCAGCAGCCGGCGGGCTTCGAGATTATTGGGATTGCGCTTGATGATGTCCTGCGCCTCGACCACGGCGTCGCGAATGCGGCCGGTCTTGGCATAGAGTTCGGCGAGGCCGGAGGTCAGGTACGCGGAGGTCGGGTCGGCATCAATAGCGGCGCGGTATTCCTCAATGGCCTTGTTCGCCAACTCGCTGCGGCCGTAAGTGGCCACTTGTTCCTCGTACATGTGCGCGAGGGCGAAGTGGTAGTAGGCGGCGGCGCGATCGGGCGTCTTGCCCTTGGCGGCGGACTGGGCGCCAGCGGCGGCCGGGGAATCCGCAGCGCGAACAGGCTGATCTTGAGCCAATAAGCCCTGGGCAAGTAAAAGAGACCCGGTAAGAACGACACTAACAATCAAAAACCGTTTTTTCATGAAAAATCCCGCATCCTGCAAATTGCCCACACGCCGATTAGATGCTGATCCGCACCCATCCCGATTATCTTATTCTACCCTCGGCCGGCCTTTCAGCGGGGAGAAAGCACAGGCGGGGCCTAGAGACGGAAGTACAGGGGCTTTGGACGACTAATGTCTGAAGTGCCTTACTCCGGTGAAGATCATCGCCAGCCCAAGCCGGTCAGCGGCTTCGATGACCTCCCGGTCGCGTACCGAGCCTCCGGGCTGGATGATCGCGGTCGCCCCCGCTTTGGCGATTTCCTCGACGCCGTCCGGGAAGGGAAAGAAAGCATCGGAGGCGGCCACCGTACCCTTCAGGGGCAACTGTGCTTTCATGGCGCCCAGCTTGCAGGAATCGACGCGGCTCATCTGCCCTGCGCCGACGCCCACCGTTTGCCCATCGCGGGCGTAGAGGATGGCGTTCGACTTCACGTGCTTGCAAATCTTCCACGCGAAAAGCAGAGCCGGTTTTTCTTCCGGCGTCGGCGGACGCTTGGTAACAACTTTCAGATCGGCTTCGGCCAGCTTGTGAAGATCGTAATCCTGGACGAGGATGCCTCCAGAAATATTCTTCAGAACCCAGTTTTGCTGTCCGGCGGGAACTTCGACCAGCCGCAGATTTTTCTTCGAAGCAAAAGCCGCTTTCGCGCCTTCATCGAATGCGGGAGCGGCAATGACTTCCAGAAAGAGCTTGGCCATTTCGCTCGCCGCCGCCGCATCCACCGGGCGGTTCACTCCGATCACTCCGCCAAACGCCGAGACCGGATCGCATTCCAGCGCCCGCACGTAAGCCTCGGCGAGCGTCTTGCCGGTCGCGGTTCCGCAGGGATTTGTGTGTTTGATAATGGCGCAGACCGGCTCGTCAAACTCCTGCGCCAGATCCCAGGCAGCTTGCAGGTCGACGATGTTGTTATAGGAAAGCTCTTTGCCCTGCACCTGGCGCGCGCTTGCCACGCCCGCGCCCGAACCGTCCGCATACATCGCGGCTTTCTGGTGCGGATTCTCTCCATAGCGCAGATCCGTCACTTTTTGAAAAGACAGCCGCAGATTTTTCGGAAAGCCTTCCGCTGGTTTCAGCTCGAATGGATGCGACTCGCCGTCGCCGCCCACTCGCTCGAGCGTCGAGGCGATGGCGGAATCGTAAGCTGCGGTCGTCGCAAACGCTTTCTGCGCCAGCCGCCATTTCGTTTCCCTGGACAACGTTCCGCCCGAGCGCGCCATCTCCTCGGCGATCGCGGCGTAATCTGCGGGCGAGGTGACGACCGCGACATCCTGGAAATTTTTCGCCGCCGAACGGATCATCGACGGGCCGCCGATATCGATGTTTTCAATCAACTCTTCGAAGTGAACGCCCGGCTTGGCCGCGGTCTTCTCGAAGGCATACAGGTTGACCACAACCATGTCGATGGGCAAAATGCCGTGCTCGGCGACCGCCGCGCGATGGCCGCCGTCTTCACGGCGATGCAGGATGCCTCCGTGAACCTTTGGATGCAGCGTCTTGACGCGCCCATCCAGCATTTCAGGGAACCCGGTCAGCTCGGAAATATCTTTCACCGCGATGCCGGAGTCGCGCAGCAGCTTGGCTGTGCCTCCGGTAGAAACAAGTTCGACGCCGAGTTCAACGAGTTTGCGGGCGAAATCTACCAGTCCGGATTTGTCGGTGACGCTAAGAATGGCGCGCTGGATTTTAGACATGAGGCCCTCGGGAGCGAAGGAAGATTTTAGCAGTTCGGGGAGGAGTTCTCAGTTCTCAGTCTTCGACGCCCGAAAGTCCGCGAGTCCACTCCGGCCCGAAAAAAACAAGCAGAAGCAGGCAACCAATAAGAATGGCGTCGATCATGGAAAGTTGAGAACTGAGAACTGAGAACTGAGAACTGAGAACTGAGAACTGAGAACTGAGAACTGAGAACTGAGAACTGAGAACTGGGCACTGGCCCTAGACCTTCGCCGTAGCCCTAAGCTTCACCCGTCCATCCTGCATCTCGACCGAGTACACCACCGCATCGCAATGGTGCTGCTTGCGAATCTCGCTGGTCTTCTTCTGGACGAACGCCGCGAAAGAATCGAAGCTGCCGGAAACTTCTTCTCCCAACTTTCGCTTGGCTTCGGTCAGCGCCTTGAAGAGCGATTCGACTTGATCGCGCTCGGCTGCCACGCCGGAGCACTGTACCGAGAAAGGCTGATCGCCCTCCGGCGTCCCGGCGCCCGCGGTTTGGCCCTTGCGGCCGAGGCCATACACCGGACGATGCTTCGCTTCATGTTCTTCCTCGGCGCGTACGCCCTGCACCGAGAGCAGCGCATCCTGGGGCCGGCGATAGCCCTCTTCGCGAATCCGCATTTTCTTGCGCCATAGGTCGCTGTGAATCGCGTAGCGCTGCGCCATCTCGTTGTACTTGAAGCGCTGCGAAAAACTCATTCGCGCGCCATCGCTGAACTTGCGAATTAACGAGAGAACCTTCCATTCGACGTCGGTGGGAGGCCGTTTGGTCGGATTACTGAAGAAAATCTCGTACTCGATCTTCAGCCGGCGAAGCTGCTGATCGAGGAGACTCAGTTCTTCATCAGTGGTCACAAAGATCCCCCCAGCCAACAGCTTAGCGTTCAGGCATGAGGATGGCGAGGTTCCCGCCGGACACGAAAGAGATGGTACGAAAGTACTCAGTCGTTGTAGAGACGGGGCTTGCCCCGTCTCTACAGGAAATTATTTCGACGCGCTCGACGCCATCTTCTTCACCATCGCCAGCACCAGCTTCCGGTCGCTGTCGTTCAGATTCGCCGAATAACGGCGCATCTGGCTCAGGAAGCGGACTTCATCGTCGGAGAGCTGCGGCAACCCCTTATGGCCGTTGCTGTGGCCTTCGGCAAAGAATTGCGACAAGGCCAAATCCATCGCCCCCGCAATCTTCGCCAGCGTGTCCAGCGAAGGGATGGTGTGGCCGTTTTCAACCCGCGACAGGTAGCAGCGCAACAGACCCGTGCGCTTTTCGATGTCGCCCTGGGACATGTTTCGCTGGAGCCGGAAATTGCGGATGGTCTCGCCAATATTCATAGATGCGCGACGAACTCAAACCCAAGACTGAATGCCAACATTTGAAGATGCGTGCATAGTAACCAGAGTAGTACCGTCTGGCAAGTGGAAATTCCTTGCGTTCCCGCTGCAACCGGTTTCCTGAATCGTCCTGGAAAAGTCCACGGCCTCAGCGGCCTCTGAAAAAGCATTGACTGACGCGGGTTTGGGGCAGGGCACGTAGTCAGCCGTGCCCTGCCCAAAACCGATTCATGAAACACGCTCTACATAGGTTCTTCGCTTCGCGCAGCATGACAACCCAAGCTTATGTCGCACATTTCCGGGACACCACTAAATCTTCTGCAGGCGCTGAACGTCGTGGACGCCGGGGATCTGGCGGACTCCGTCCATGATCTGTAGCCTGCCCAAAACGGCCAGCTCAAGGAAGAATAGTCATGCAGCCCCCTTCCATTGATTGAATCTGGCCTTTAGCTCCTTCAAGGACTTCTCGAAGGAAGCCTCCGTCTTCTCCACAAGAGCGAAATTCATGGCTGAGACAATGTCCTCGGCATATTCGAGGCCCCCAAGTATTGGTTTAACCCCAGCTTGCTGAACTTCTTGCGCCAAAAGCCGTTTGTAGAAGTCCTTTTCACACTTGTGCTGGGGCAGATTGCAACCCCTCCCTAGAATGATCTTGAACGCCGCTGGGTCTGCAAGCAACCAACGCTCGACATGAGGATCAGGTATCGCATACACGATGATCCCACCCAAGGCAGCATGAGCGTCTGCTACTTTTTCGATTTCATTTCTCCGAGCCGTATACCCCTTACAATTGCCATCGGTTGCGACCACGATCAGGTCGGGTATAGACAGTCTTCCGTTCTCAACATCTCTCAGATAAAGACCAAACTCGTGATGTACCGTGGTAAATCCACCCCGGACGCTGAGGGAAGATATTTTAATGGCAACTCCTGATTCTCGAGCCATCCGGGCGAGTAGTGCTTTCAGAACCGCTTCGTGACCAGCGTCCTCGCCGAACAACGAGACGTTACGCATCGAAGTCGCCCCTCGCAATGCGCATGGCGACGCCGGAATCCTCCTCTTTGTTCAAGGCTAGCTGAACTTCCTCGCCTCGCCCAAGGGGGCCCCAAGACGAGAAGGGTTCAATGAGAGACTTCCCCTGCTCTTTCCTGCAGACGAAGATGCTTTCGTCCGGAATTAGACCAGTGAGTATGGGTGAGTGTGTCGTCACAACAAGTTGGGTCTTGCTAAGCGTAGCCATATTCTTCAGCAGTTCCGCGATCAACTGAATCCGCCTAGGATGAACTCCGTTTTCCGGCTCTTCAAAGCCTATGAGGGCGGGTGAATCCTTCATACCTCCCAGTGCCAGAAGACCGAGAATGCGCAGCGTCCCTTCCGAAACGACCCGGGCAGGCACTAAGAAATTTCCCTCTTTGATGTGCAATTCCACTTCGCCGAGTGAGTTCACTCCCACCTCGAGGCCGGTTATGGAAGGGATTATCATGCGCAGGGATTTTTCGACCGCGTGAAACTGCTTCGGATCGACGGCCTGAAGTGTATTTAGGAAGGACGAAAGGTCCTCCCCCATGAGTCCTATATTACGCACCTCTTTGACGGGATTAGGGGCGCGCATCCTCTCGCGGGGCTCGAAATAGAAGATGAACCAACTAGCCAATTCCTGTCGCATCGCAACGAGGTGGGGATAGTGGGGGGGGTACAGGGGGCGAGAGAGAATGGTGTGATCTAGATACTGATCGTGGTAGGTCGGGTGGGATTGCCCTTCCATCCGGACGTGGATCTTGTCGCCTTTGAGTTCGATAAATGGAAGTGGCCGGGCCACCGCTTCGCCGCGGTCAGTAAGGGCGACCAGTAGTTCGTCAACTACCCTTAGAATTCCGGACTTGGGAATGATCTCTACCCCCAGCTTATAACGCAGATTCCGCCGCGTGATGTAGCTGGTCTTCGATTTTGATACCACCGGTTCCGGGTTGTCGGGTGCTTTTGAAGCTCGCATGTCTCGGATTTGCGAATTGACATTGTCAACCACAGTGCCCGAAAGCTCGACATCAACTTCAAAAGTGAAGCAAGAATACGGACGGGAGAGCAGACCCTGAACTCCCTGGCCGATGAAACTAAAAGACTCCAGGGGAGTTCCTCGATAGGGGCTCTCGAACGCCTCTTTCAAGGTGGGTTTTGTGGCCATTCGTGACAACAGTTGTAACGCGTCTAGGAAATTACTCTTGCCCGCAGAGTTTGGCCCAATCAGAACCGAAAGAGGCTTTAGAGAAAGGTCCAACTCAATGAAGGACTTATAGTTTTGAATTTTGATACGCTTCAGCATTTGCGTGTTGTTCCGGTGGCGACTAACCGATGCGAATCATACCATCTACGCTTGTCATGCGATTTTTAAAATTTCCCCCTAGATCTTCTGCAATCTCTGCACGTCGTGGACGCCGGGGATCTGGCGGACTCCGTCCATGATTTTCTGGAGGTGTTTCAGGTCGGCGATTTCGAGCACTACGTCTACGCTGGCTTGGCCGTTCGAGCTGCGGGATTCCATGTTGCGGATGTTGGTGTTGGTGTCGCTGATGACGGCGGTGATTTGTTTCAACATGCCGAAGCGGTCGTCGCAGAGAAGCGTGAGTTTGACGGGATAAGAAATCGGCTGGCCGTCTTTGTCGCCGGCCCACAGCACGTCGATGCGGCGCTCGGGTTCGTAGAGAAGATTGGTGACGTTCGGACAGTTGACGGAGTGGACGGCCACGCCTTTGCCGCGGGTGACGTAGCCGACGATGGACTCGCCGCGAATAGGGTTGCAACAGCGGGCACGGTAAACGAGCAGGTCGCCTTGTCCGCGGACGACGATGGCGTTGGTGTCTCCGCCGAAGACGCGGCGGACCACACTCGAAATGCCGCTCGAAATGCCGCTGGTGAAGCCGTGGGACGCGGCTTGCTCTTCGCTCTCGGACATGGGCTCGGCGCCGGCGGGTGCGAATTTCGCGAGCACCTGGCGGGCCGAGTACTTGCCGTAGCCGATGCCGGCCATCAGGTCGTCGGGACGGCCCAGTCCGTATTCGGTGGCCGCTCTTTGCAGGTCGGCGTCCTTGATATCCTTCAGCGAAATGCGGTATTTGCGCGCCTCTTTTTCGATCAGCTTTTTTCCGATCTCAATGGCGCGCTCGCGCTGGTGGACGTTGAGCCAGTGCTTGATCTTGTTGCGCGCGCGCGAGGACTTGACGACGGCGAGCCAGTCGCGGCTGGGCTTGTGTCCGGGCTGGGTGATGACTTCGACGATGTCGCCGGAATGAAGCTTGTGACGGAGGGGGACCATGCGTCCGTTAACCTTGGCGCCGGTGCAACTGTGTCCGACTTCGGTGTGGATGGAGTAGGCGAAGTCGATGGGCGTGGACTCGCGCGGCAGAACCAAAACCTTGCCCTTGGGGGTGAAGGTGTAAACCTCTTCGGGGTAGAGGTCGACTTTAAGGGTGGAGAGGAATTCGTTGGGATCGGAGACGTCGCGCTGCCACTCGACCACCTGGCGAAGCCACGCCAGGCGCTGCTCGTCCTCGGCAGAGACGGCGCCGTCTTTGTATTTCCAGTGGGCGGCGATGCCTTCCTCGCACATCTTGTGCATTTCTTCGGTGCGGATCTGGATTTCGAAGGTCTCGCCGGTCTCGGTGATGACGGAGGTGTGCAGGGACTGGTAGAGGTTGGGCCGCGGCATGGCGATGAAGTCCTTGATACGGCCGGGCACGGGGCGCCAGAGGTTGTGGATGATGCCGAGAACGGCATAGCAGTCCTGCACGGAATTGGTGATGACGCGCATGGCGTAGAGGTCGTAGACCTGTTCGACGCTGATGTGCTGGCGCAGCAATTTTCTGTGGATGCTATAGAGGCGCTTGACGCGGCTCTCGACCCGGCCGGTGATGCCGGCTTCCTTGAGGCCGTCGCGCAGCACGCCTTCGACGCGCGTCATGAAGGCTTCGCCGGCTTTGCGGCGCGACTCGACGGCGGCGCGGACCTGCTCGTATCCGATGGGATCGACGTATTTGAAACCGAGGTCTTCCAGTTCGCCGCGAATCTTGCCCATGCCGAGACGGTGCGCGATGGGAGCGTAGATTTCGAGCGTCTCGCGGGCGATTTTCTGCTGGCGCTCGGGATCGAGATGTTCGAGCGTGCGCATGTTGTGCAGGCGGTCGGCGAGCTTGATGAGAATGACGCGGATGTCGTCGACCATGGCGAGCATCATTTTGCGGAGGTTCTCGGCCTGCGCTTCTTCTCGGGTTGAGAAATCGATTTTGCTGATCTTGGTGACGCCCTCAACGATGTGGGCAACCTGTTCGCCGAATTCCTGGCGAATCTCGGCGGCGGTGACCGAGGTGTCTTCGACGGAGTCGTGGAGAAGGCCGGCGGCGATGGAGACGGAATCCATTTTCATGTCGGCGAGAACGTTGCCCACTTCGAGCGGATGCACGAGGTAGGGCTCGCCGGAGGCGCGGGATTGTCCGGCATGGTGCTTCTGGGAAAATTCGTAGGCTTTCTTGACGAGGGCGAGGTCGTCGTTGGGACGGTTCTCGCGCAGCTTCCGCATCAACTCGCGGAAGCGGGTCACCGTGAGCACGTTGGTCTTGATCTGTTGGCGCAACGTCGCCATGATCGATTTTAACGCAGCGGGAAAGCTATTGCGGCGCCGACTAGGGAGTACGCAGCCGGCAGGCGACTTCCCGGCCGCATAGGGCGTAATGACGGACGTTCCAAGTGTAGATTGCGTCCGCTTTGGCTTTGAGCGCGCACTGCGCCAGCAGGGCATCGTAGATGGCGCCGCCTACGATGCCCCGAGCGGCGGACGCCGCGAGCGCGTCGGCGTATTCCTCGCTATTCAGCGCGACGATGGAAAGGCGCTCGCGAATGTTTCCGACAAAAAGCATTGCCTGTTCGCCGCTAATGCGGCGCTTTCCCGGCATCCTCGTCAAAGTGGCGTAAACCTCGGCCAAGCTGTGCGCTCCGCAGCAGCCGGTTGACTGGTTAAATTGAATGAAGAGTTCCTGACTTGGGCCGTGGTGGACGTGGTCCCGGTAGAACAGCGGAACTAACACCGAAGTGTCGAAGAAGCCCTTCATTTTCTGGCTCTACGTCCGATTTGCTTGGCAGGCTTACTCGAGTCCGGACGCGCATCTTTCACAAACCCATCGCCCAGGTTCGCCAAGTCGCGTTCCTCGCGGATTTGGCGCAGCAGATCGTCAGTGGCGGAGGCAGGCAACGGTTCTCCGGTGTGCAACACCCAGATGCCATGCTCATTCTGGAGCGGCCCCACGCCACGGGCGGGGCGGAGGGTAATTTGCTCGCCCCCGCTTTCCAGTTCCAAAGCGTCGCCGGGCTCCAGATGCAATTCCTCCCGCAGAGGCTTGGGAATAACGACGCGGCCTGCCTTGTCCATAACGAGACGGGTATTCATAATGGTATGATAATATGGGTTGACCCACGAATCAATCCCATCTCTGGAGGCGGCAACTTTGGAGCGGCTGTTGGTGAGTGGAGCTTCGGGGCCGATTGGCTCGGCGCTGCTGGCTTCATTTACGGCCCAAAATGCACAGATTGTGCGGCTGGTGCGGGGAAGGGCGCAGAATGCGGGGCAGACCTCGTGGGACCCTCTGGCTCCGGTGCCGCCGGCGGCGGTGTCGGGGTTCGATGCGGTGGTCCACTTGGCTGGGGAGAGCCTGGTCGGACGCTGGACCGACGTAAGGAAGAAGGCGATCCGCGCGAGTCGCGTGCAGGGGACGCGGAACCTGGCTGCGGCGTTGGCGCAGAGTGAGGCCAAGCCGCGCGTGTTGGTGTGTGCATCGGCGGTCGGGTTCTACGGGAATCGGGGCGACGAGGTTCTGCGCGAGGAGAGTCCAGCCGGCCAGGGATTTCTGCCCGAGGTTTGCCGCGAGTGGGAGGATGCCAGCCGGATTGCCGCCGAGGCCGGCATCCGCACGGTGAACATCCGGATTGGGCTGGTGCTGAGCGCGAAGGGTGGGGCACTCGAAAATATGCTGACGCCGTTCAAACTGGGGCTGGGCGGGCGGATTGGATCGGGGCGGCAGTGGTGGAGCTGGATTCATGTGGACGACATCGTGGGGGGAATTCAGCATGCGATCCGCACGGGGGCGCTCTCTGGGCCGGTGAACCTGGTGGCACCGAATCCGGTGCGCAATGCGGAGTTTGCGAAGGTGCTGGCGTCGGTGCTGGGACGCCCTGCATTTTTCGCGGTGCCGGAGTTTGCGCTTCGACTGGCTTTCGGCAAGGTGGCGGCGGAGGAATTGCTGCTCGCCAGCCAGCGGGTTGAGCCGGGAGAGCTTTTAGACAGCGGGTATACGTTTCGTTTTCGCGAGTTGAGGGCGGCGCTGGAGAATCTGGTGGGATAGGTCTTTCGCTCGTTGCAATCACGCCCGGATGTGAGTATCGTCACATCATGGCTGCTCTTCATCCGCCACACTAAACCAGCATGCTGAAGAAATCCATTGCGGCGGCGCTGCTTGTGGCCATGGTGGCCTGGGCAGAGATGGCCCTGGCGCCGATGTTCCTCATGCAGGCCGGCCACGTCCACGCGGCGCGTGAAATGTCTGAGCGCATGGCCGCTCACCACCACGTTATGCCCGCGGGCCATCCTTGTTGTCCGGGGTTTGGTAAAGCTGAGAACACGGATCGGATCGAGTTCGCTGCCAGCAGCCTGCCGTGCCAGGATGAGCATCGCTGCTGCTTCCAGCAAGGGCCGCAGAGCGTGCCCGCGCCCGTGAGTTCCCGCCTTTCGCGGGAGATTGCCCCGGCGGAGATTGCCGAACTCAGTCCGGCTCATGATGCAGCGTCGCACGTTTCCCCGGCGACTGCGGTTGCGCCTGGTCCTCCACCGGGCCAGTTTGGAATGGTTCTCCGGGTCTAGATTCCTTCCTTGAGTTCCCAACTCTCTTCTCGCGGCCGTCAAACTGGCCGCACGTCTCAACCGTTCTCATAACTTTGATAAGGAGATTTTATGAAATTCAGACTGTTTGCTCTGATCCTCACCCTTGCCCTGCCGCTGGCTGGCTGGGCGCAGGAACCGCCGGCAGCTTCGCCGGCTCCGAACTCAACACCGGCCCCGCAAGCCCAAGGGTGCTGTCATCACAACCTGGCCGATATGAAAGACGGCAAAGGTTGCTGCCATCACGCCGCGGCCGAGGCCAAGAATGCCGCGGCCTGTTGCAGCAAAGACAAGTGCCAAATGAAAGATGGCAAGTCTTGCTGCGACGGCAAAGACATGAAGGCAGCGATGAAGGAATGCACGAAAAACGGCTGCTGTGCAGACGGCAAGTGCTGCCCCGAAGGCAAAAGCTGCGGCGAGGCCAAGGGCGATAAGACCGCCATGGGCTGCTGCGGCAGTAAGTGCGAGCGCCATCCGCACACACCAGCGGAGAGCTAATTCAACCCGGTTACACCAGCGCCCCGGTCGCTCGACGGCCGGGGCTCTTCTTTGCCTCGAAGCCTCGCCCATCGCTAATCGGGAGTTGCTGTGACCACAGGCAGCCGGGTCTACGGCGCTTTGGGTTCTTTCCTCTTCTCTTCCGATTCCACTGAAAACAGCATGTAACGGTCGTAGCTGTGTTTGCGGTAGTAGTGGTGCTTGCGATAGTCGAGATAGATTTCCGCGCTCTTCGGAAGCCACAATTCCAGATTCTTGCTTGGGAACGGAACCGGGCCGTACTCTACGATCTGTTGCTCGCTAGCCAAATGGAGCTCCGGCACCGAACTGAGCAGCTCCGACTCGATCCGGACTATCTGAAAGTTGTCCGCCGCAATCCAAGCGCGGCCTTTCAACCGCATCGGGAATCTCTGTCCACCCACGACGAAAAGTTGGAACGGCGAGGGCCGGCCTTCGCGCTCCTTGAAGTGAACCAGCCACGCCGCTTGCCCATGCCAGCGCCCCAGCCCTTCGCATGTCATCTCGAAGTCTTCCCGCCTGCCGGGGTGAAATACCAGAGCCAGCCCGGCGAACCCGGTGGTGTCTCCGACTTCCTCGGGAGTGTTGTCGCCCGACTGGAGCTCGGACCGTTGTTCGTCCACCGCAACAGACCCCTGCTTCTCCTCAGAAAGAGAAGCCATATAGTTGTAGTCTCGAGTTTTCGTAGCGGCGGGATTCCCCATTTCATCCACCCGCTTGTGCAGCAGGTGCTCGTTTGCCGCAATCCGCGAGACGTTGTCTGCCAGTTCTTTCACGCGCCCGCCGGACATCTCCATTACATTCTCATACGGACAGCTAACCCCAGCCGCGACAGGCGGCTTAGCTTCATCGATTCCCTCGGGCCGCCAGGGCTTGACCGAGAGCCCGAGTTCAGGTGTTGCGAGCAGAGGGTCGATGCTGGACGAAGGCGTCGCGTTCTTGAGAGCGGGATCAGCATCACGGTCAGGACCGGCGCCGGATCGTTCGAGCGAGGCAAGCAGGTCGCGCACTTGGGGAACGACAGGGTTGTTGGGTGAATCCTGCACGAAGGTCTTGAGTGCCTGGATACCCTCTTCCCTCTTTCCCAGATTGACCAGGGCCTCTCCTAGAACCAGATTCGCCGTGCGCGCCCCGGCTTTCCCATATGCGATGGCCAACTCCGCCTGTTGCCGAGCCTCCTCATACTTCTTTTGTTTGAAGTAAGCATCGGCCAGTAAGTTGTGCGCCATCCAATAGCCGGGATTGGCCCTGATTGCTTTTTCTAGCGCGGCCGTCGCCCCGAGATAGTCTTTTTGAATGAGATCTACGCGGCCGAGCAACGCCAACGCCTGCGCGTTGTGCGCATCGAGATTGGAAGCGGTCTCCAGATAGCTCCGCGCCTGACCGAGGTCGCTTTGCTGATAGAACAGGTATCCCAAAAGATAATTCAGATCCGAACTCGACGGCGCCAGCTTATAAGCCGCATCCAATCTTTTGCGCGCGCCCTTCAGATTTGAGGACTTGAGGGCGGAAACGGCATGCTGAATTTCTTTGCGCGCCTTGGAGGGCATTGCCACCCCGGCGATGTCGAGGTCCATTGCCTCTGGATCTTGGTGCAGTACCACCTCTATCCGAATCGTGTCTGACGTTAAGTCTCCCGCTTGAACGACGTTGAATTCCTTGTGCTCGCCCAAATATCCGACGGCGCTTATCTCCATTTCGTACTTGCCGGGAAGCAGACCTAATACGGCTTCCGATGGTTGGTTTGCGACGGTGGTTGTCCAGCGAACTGTGTTAGTGGACTGGTTCGTGATCTTTAAGACCGACTGCCGGTCAATTAGCTTCCTGCTGTCCTCCGCGTACACCGTAACCCGCACCAGCGCCTCGCCGGGGTTGAGTTCGTAGTCGGTTCGGTCGAACCTTGACCGTGTCATTTGATCCATTGTCTGGAGCCCCTGGGGGACCCCCCCCTGCCCCGAGGCAGGCCCCTCCAGAAGATGGAGGAGAAACAGAGTGCCGATGAAACAGGTAACTGTGATCCGTGCTGTACTTTGAGGGATCATAAGATTGCTAGTCCTTTCATCGCATTGGCCAGTTGGCGGTCAATTTCGACGTTTCTCAAGAATTTCTCGCAATTCGCGCCGCCCCGTCAGCTTTGACTCGATATTCACAAGAGGTGAAATAATGGCATTTTACGGGCGGGCGGGATCTGCCGTTCGGCGTGGACAGTCGCGGGCTTCCCGAAAATTGCTTGTCTAGATTGTATTCTATGGCTCAAACCGATTCTATTCTGCGTGACGCTCCGATTGGACGTGAGTGCGGGTGATGCGGTCATGCCAGCACAATCCGTCCTGATCGAGAAGGCACCAGAGATAGCCAAGTCCGGCGGAAAGCGCGGAGAGAAACGAAGCCAGTACGCGCCAGCGGCGTGAGCGCCGATTGAGAAGAGAACCGTCAAACGCTGCCAGCCGCAGCCGGGCGGCGCGAAGTCCGGGAGTCGAGCCGGTGTACACCACAAACAAGAATTCGTAAGCTGCCCAAAGCACGATTGCGACCAGGCCGAGCGCACCGGCGAACATTGATCTGGCGAGCATTGGGAGGGGTCCGTGAATGGGGTTCAGGCTGGGGTTCAGACGAAGAAAAATTGCGGCAAAGGCCGCCAGAGCTGTTCCGAGGACAGCGCCATCCACCAGGGCAGCCAGCACGCGCCGAACGATCGATGCGGATGGGGATGCGGACGGGGAGTCGTCGCCGTCTCGCCTTTCGGCCGGCTCTTGATTGGCGGGTTCCATCAGCATTCCACCCAAGGCGGGCGGCGGCGGCAAAATCTCCGGGGCTTCCACGATGCGCGGACGATCATGATCGAAGACGGGATCGGCCAGTTCGCTGACGCGAAAAACCGGAATTGCGGCGGAGCGAGGGAACTCGATCACTTTGGCGAATGGCTCCGGCGCGTGTTCCGGATATAGGTACTGGCCTTGCTGGGGAGCAAGCTGCGATGTTTGGCCAGGTTCAGCGTGGCTTGGCGCCCCGACCGGCGTCGCTTCCTCTTTCGTTTGGAACATGAAGTCTTGCTCGGCTCGGGCTGGCGCAGCGATAACTGCCGCCGATCCAGTTGGCGGCGCAGGACGGGACCAGCTCTCGGGCGCATCAAAGGGCAGGAGCAGGGACGGATAGCGCGGAGACCGAGGCTTGCGCCGCGTGCGATAGCGTTCGAGGCGAGCGGCAACCTCGACGCGCCAGGAATCGGCATTCAGATCACTGGCCGGATCAACGCTCGGGTCCGAGGCCGCAGTTTCAGCGCCGGCCGCGGCGCTCAGCGCCGGCTCGACGGCATCGGTCGAGCAGCGGTGGCTTTGGACAGCGGGATCCCCGCCGGGTGGATAGTTCGTCAATCCGGTCGTCATCAATCCAGTCGTCATCAATCCGGCCTTTATCAATCCGGTGGTCGTAGATCAAGTCGTCGTCAGCCAGTCCCTAAGAATGCCAGCAACCAGAGCGAGGCCGGGCGCCAATGCCGGAGACCACAAAAATGCGCAGCTTTGCTTCGCCTGCCGCTCGCGTGCTAAGGTCAGTTGGTTCCCGTTGGCAGACCGGCTGGCGGAGCGCACGCGTCCCTTGCAGATCACCGCTAATGATCACCCGCTCTCGAATCTTTATCACGGCCGCATTGCTGTGTCATCTGCTTCTCGCACGGGGGATAGTAACCAGCCAGACGCTGCCCCCTGCCGCCGCGACGGTCTCCGCTTCTGAGAGCGCCCCTGCGACGGCCCCGCCTCTACCGGCAGCTCCTGCCGGCCAGACGGAAGAACCGATTACGATCCGGGCGGTGCAACAGGAGAAAGACGGTTCCATCTACCACCTGCGCGGCGGGGTGGAAATTGACTATCGCAATTACATCCTGCACGCGGATCAAGTCACCTACAACGCGGATACGGGAGACAGCGAACTGGAGGGCCATGTCGTGCTGGACGGCGGCCCTTACGACGAGCACATCGAGGCCAGTCACGGCACTTACAATATCCGCACGGAAACGGGAACGTTCTATAGCGCGATCGGAACGGTGGGAATGCAGATGCGGAAATCCCGCTACGTGCTTACCACTTCCAATCCGTTTGCCTTTACCGGAAAGATTGTGGAGAAACACGGGCCCGACCACTATCTGGTGCGCCAGGGCACGGTCACCACCTGCGAACTGCCGCGTCCGAAGTGGCAATTCGGCGCGAGGCGCATCTCGGTGGCTGTGGACGGCACCGCCAAAATCTATAACAGCAATTTCCAGCTAATGGGTATGCCGGTGTTCTATTTTCCTTTTGTGGCGTTCCCAGTTCAGAGAGAGCGGCAGACCGGGCTGCTGATTCCAACTTTTGGCAACTCATCCACCAAGGGATATATTGCCGGCGAATCGTTGTACTGGGCGTTCAATCGCAGCATGGACGCCCTTGTGGGCGCCGATTACTATTCGAAACGCGGTTGGTTCGAACGCGGAGAATTCCGCGCTCGTCCGAACGACAGCTCGTTTCTGTACTTCAACTACGTGGGAATGGTGGATCGCGGCATCGGCACTCCACGGCAGAACCAAGGCGGCGAGGACGCGCATTTTATGGCCGAGCGTCCGTTCGGGAACTTCCGCGGCGTCGCGAATGTCGATTATTTGAGTTCGTTCGTTTTCCGCATTGCCTTCACGGATGTCTACACGCAGGCGATCGACTCGGAAGTGAGGTCGCAGATTTTCCTTTCCAATACCACCAACGGATTTCACTTCAACGCCCTGGCGGAGCGCTACCAGAACTTCGAAGTCTGCAATCCGGGAACGGAAACGAGTTGCCTGACAATTACGCAGACGGAACTGGTCCGGATTCTGCACACGCCCAGTTTTTTCCTCACTGGCGAGGAGCGGCAGTTGGGAAATACGCCGCTGTACTGGTCGTTCGAGAGCGCGGCGGAAGGTTTGCAGCGGCGCGAGATTGGGTTCCGCACCGGTCCTATGGTGGGCAGGTTCGATTTGGCGCCATCGCTTGTGATGCCTGCGCAATGGCGGGGATGGTCGTTCCGTCCTGAACTTACGCTGCGGGATACGTTCTACACGGAGCAGGGCAACCCGGCAAATTCCACAACCGCTGCCGACGACATTCTGAATCGCAAAGCGCTGGAAGCTTCGGTTGAGGTGCGGCCGCCGGCATTGTCGCGGGTATTCGATCGTCCCTGGCTGGGACGCAGATGGAAGCACGTGATTGAGCCGCGCATGAAGTACGACTACGTCACCGGCGTGAATAACTTTGCCGACATTTTGCGTTTCGACGCGACCGATGTGCTGACCAATACGAATGAAGTCGAATACTCGCTGGTGAATCGCTTGTACGCCAAGCGCCTCGATCCGAACGCCAAAGATTGCGCCGCGCAGGGCATGAGCACGCTTACCATCGGCGGCGCGCCGCAAGTGGGCGAGGTGCCGTGGGAACTGCCTCCAAACCCTGACGCGCAAGCCTGCGCCTCGGGCCCGCGCGAGATCTTGAGTTGGGAGATCGGACAGAAGTATTTTTTCGATCCGACGTTTGGGAATGCGCTGGTGGCAGGGCAGCGAAACGTATTTACGACGACCGCGGATTTCACGGGCATCGCATTTCTGGATTCAGAGCGGCGTTTTGCTCCGCTTATTTCGCGCCTGCGCATCGAAACCAGCCCGCGCACCAACACCGAGTGGGATTTGGACTACGACTTCAAGGACGGCCGCATCAATTCCAGCATGGCGCTGGTGAACTACCGCTTCGGCGCGTTTACCATGGGGGGAGGCGACGCCTTTTTGCGCGTGATCGACACTGGAGCGGGAACGACAACGACGAGCGAGTTCCACCAGTTTCGGGTGTTGTTTGGCTACGGCCAACTCAACAAGCGCGGATTGAGCGCCGCCAGCAGCTTCGGTTTTGACGCGGACAATGGATCTCTGCAATATGCGACGGCGCAGACGAGTTACAACTGGGACTGCTGCGGCCTGAGCCTGGAATACCGGCGCTTTGCGCTGGGATCGGTGCGTAACGAGAATCAATATCGCTTCTCGTTTACGCTGGCGAATATTGGCGCGTTCGGCAACCTCAGGCGGCAGGAACGGCTGTACTAGGGGAGTTCCCAGTTCCCAGTTCCCAGTTCTCAGTTCTCAGTGAGAGCGGTTCGGGAGGTTTCTGAGAACTGGGAACTGGGAACTGAGAACCTTTCTCGTGGATAATGGAGATCGTGAACACTGCGGCCATGCTCGATCGGAAAGCTGAGCGCTTACGCCAGATCCTCGCTGGCCGCGTGCGCTTGATCGTCGCCTACTCGGGTGGCGTGGACTCCGCTTTTCTTGCCTGGATGGCGCATCAACTGCTAGGCGGCCAAATGTGCGCCGTGATTGCCGATTCCGCCAGCCTGGCGCGGACTCATCTCGAAGACGCGCTCGCTTTTGCGCGCGAGCGCGACATTCCGGTCGAGGTTGTGGAAACGCAGGAACTGGAAAATCCCGCGTACATCCGCAACGATGCCATGCGCTGCTTTCACTGCAAGGACGAATTGTTCTCCGTCCTCGAGCGTTACCGCGAGGCCCGCGGATTCGACGCCATCGCTTACGGAATCAACGCCGACGACGAGGGCGATTTTCGTCCCGGACAGCAGGCCGCGCGCCAGCACGATGTTCTGGCTCCGCTGCTCGAAGCCGGACTGAACAAAGCTGAAATCCGGGAACTGGCGCGGCAGGCTGATTTGCGGGTGTGGGACAAGCCGGCTTCCGCCTGTCTTTCTTCGCGCCTGGAATATGGACGCGCGGTTACGCCCGAAGCGCTGAGCGTGATCGAGCGCGGCGAAGACGCGCTGCGGGCCATGGGGTTCCGGCAATTCCGCGTGCGCCATCACGGGGAAATCGTGCGCATTGAGATTGCGCGCGAAGAACTTCCTCGTGCTCTGACCGCCGAGATGGCCCGCGAGTTCGCCGCCGTGTTCAAAGGACTGGGATTCAAGTTTGTCACTCTCGACCTGGAGGGATTCCGCTCCGGGTCGATGAATCAACTGCTGACGGCCGAAGAGTTGCTGCGCGGACGCGACTGAATTTGCCTCCCGTAGAGACGCGGCTTGCCGCGTCTCGGCATCGACGGGCTGACGCAGACGGGGCAAGCTCCGTCTCTACAAGCGGAGAGACCACGCAGCCATCTTGCTGCCATGAGATAATCAAGCGGCTTGCTCATGTTCAGGTGGTTTCGACTAATGATTGTGCGGCGCGCGTTTGTGGTTCTCCTGTTGGTCTGTCTGGGCTGCTCCGCCCAGTCGCCTCCTGCCCCTCCTTCGGACATCGCACGCGCGATCGAGCGGCAGGTGCGGGCGCATTATGCGCTCGAACCCGATGTAAAAGTGATTTTGGGGCCGCTGCGGTCGAGTGAGTTTGCGAACTATGACGCGCTGACGGTCACGTTTGCCAGGCCCGGTAAGAAGCAGGACTTCGAGTTTCTGCTGTCGCGCGACCACAAGACGCTGATACGCATAACGAAGCTGGATCTGACGACGGATCCTTATGCCGAGATCATGAAGAAGATCGACGTCAACGGGCGTCCGACGCGCGGCAACAAAGATGCCAAGGTGACGGTCGTCAACTATGACGATTTCGAGTGTCCGTTCTGCTCGCGCATGCACACGACACTTTTCCCTGGGCTTTTCAAGGAATACGGCGATCGCGTCCTTTTCATCTACAAGGATTACCCGCTCGAAGAAATGCATCCCTGGGCGGTGCACGCGGCCGTGGACGCCAATTGCCTGGCGGCGCAAAACAACGATGCCTACTGGGACTATGCGGATACTCTGCACGGCAATCAGGACGCGATCAAGGCCAAAGGCCGCGATGGTTGGAATGCGGAACTCGACAGGCTGGCTGGCGCGCAGGGGCAGAGGCACAATCTCGACGTGGCAAAGTTACAGGCATGCGTCAAGGCCCAGGATGAAAAGGCGGTGCGCGCCTCGATGCGTGAAGCGGAAACCGTTGGAGTGGATTCAACTCCGACGATGTTTGTGAATGGGCAGAAACTGGATGGAGCCGTGCCTGCGGATGAGGTACGGATGGCGCTCGACCAGGCTCTGAAGGATGCAGGCGTTGCGACTCCGGAGCGCAAGTAATGAATTTGTGATTTGCGATTTGTGATTTGTGATTGGAAACCCGGCGACTGCGGGATCGAGATTGCCAATTACAAATTGCCAATAGCAAGTATTGTGGTGGAGGAAAGAACTTGAAAAATCGTAACTGCTTTGAACGCGTGGGCCTGGCGATGGTTGCCGCGTTTCTGTTGATTGGGGCATCGGCTTGTAACCGCAACAGCAGCGGCGGGGACGTCATGGCTTCGGTCAATGGGCGGAAGATTTATCGCAGCGAAGTCGACAAGTATTACGCCAACCAGACGGCGGGCTCCGATCAGCAGCCGACAGGCGAGCAGGCGGTGAGCCTTCGGCTGAGCATTCTGAATGAGCTGGTGGAAACGGAAATCCTGATGCAGCGCGCGGAAAAGCTCGGGCTGCTGGCGACGGACGAAGAAGTGGATCGCAAGCTGAACGAAATCAAGTCGCCCTACACCGCCGAGGAATTTAACAAGCGCCTGCAGGACAAGAAGATATCGGTCGATGACTTCAAGCGCGACCTGAGGCGCTCGCTCACCCGCGACAAGGTGTTGAACAAGGAAATCACTTCGCGCATCAACATCACCGACCAGGACGTTTCCGGCTACTACAACGAGCACAAGGCGGAGTTCAACCTGATCGAGGCGCAGTATCATCTGGCGAGGATCATGGTGTCTGGAGTGGTAAACGCGCAGGTGCGCAATTTGCAGAACAGCAAGGCGCAAAACGATGCCGAGGCGCGCAAGAAAATCCAGATGATCGCCAACCGCCTCGATAGCGGCGACGACTTCGCCACGCTGGCCATGAATTATTCCGAAGACCCGGATACCAGCAACAACGGCGGCGATTTGGGAATGGCCCCCGAATCCGCGCTCAAGACCGCCGATCCGGCAACTCGCGACGCGGTGCTGAAACTCAAGCCGGGGCAATATACGCCGGTGATTCCCATCATAAATCCGGCCAATCATCAGCCTGGCGCTTACATGATCGTAAAACTGATTGCGAAGGAGCCGGCGGGACAGAGGGACTTGAACGACCCGCGGGTGCAGCAGGCCATCCGCCAGCAGTTGCGCGATCGCCGCGAGCAGTTATTGAAAGCGGCGTATTACGAGAGCCTCCGCGACGACGCCAAAGTCGCGAATTACTACGCGGAAGAAGTGCTGAAGAATCTGGGAGCGGCGAAGTAGGGCGACTCAGGGTGGCAACAATCCCTCCTGTAGAGACGGGGCTTGCCCCGTCTCAAGCAGCCCGGCAAAGGCGAGACGCGGCAGGCCGCGTCTCTACGGGAATTACACGTCACTAGCCTTCCAGCTTCCTGGTCAAAACTTCGTTCACCAATTGCGGATTGGCTTGACCCTTCGAGGCTTTCATCACCTGGCCCACGAAAAACCCGATCATGGTCTTCTTGCCCGCGCGATATTGCTCCACCTGTTTGGGATTCGTTGCGATTAACTCGTCGGCGAGTTTCTCCAGGGCCGACGTGTCGCGCGACTGCTCGGGACGCCCCTCTGCTTCGTAAACATCAGGGAAGTCCTGATTGCGCTCGAAGCAGAGGTCATAAAGATCTTTCAGCATTTTGCCCGAGATTGCGCCCGACTCGACCAGATCGGCCGAGGCCGTAACCCCAGCCATCGAAACTGGCGACTGCTCGAGTTCGAGACCCTGCGTTTTCAGGCGTCCGAGTAATTCACTCTGCACGAGATTTGCTACGCGCTTGGGATTTTTCGCCGTGGGGGCCGCGGACTCGAACTGATCGGCCATGGCTCGCGTCAGCGTCAGCGTGTGAGCGTCGCCCGCCGTGATGCCGTACTCCTTCACCATGCGCCGGCGGCGCGCTGCCGGAAGCTCGGGCAGGCTGGCTCGGATTGCGGCTTGCCATTTCTCATCCACCACCAGGGGAAGCAGATCGGGCTCGGGAAAATAGCGATAATCGTGCGCCTGCTCTTTCGAGCGCATGCCGTAAGTCTTGCCTTCGTTCGCGTTGTAGAGGCGTGTTTCCTGCGTGATCCTGCCACCGGCTTCGATGATGCCGATGTGACGCTCGATCTCGTACTCCAGCGCCTGCTTGATGAAGCGGAACGAGTTGACGTTCTTGACCTCGGTTTTCGTGCCGAATTCCTTCTGCCCGCGAGGCCGCACGCTGATGTTAGCGTCGCAACGCAGCGAACCTTCCTCCATGTTGCAGTCGCTGACACCGGTATAGAGGATGATTTCTTTCAGGCGAGTGAGGTATTCGTAAGCCTCCTCAGGCGACCGCATGTCGGGTTCGCTGACAATCTCGGCCAGGGGAACGCCGGTGCGGTTTAGATCGATGGCAGTTTTGTGGGCGGCGTCGGCAAAGCCCTCGTGCAGGCTCTTGCCCGCGTCTTCTTCGAGATGAAGGCGGGTAATGCCGATTTTCTTCCTGCCGCCGCTCAGATCGATTTCGATGAATCCAAATTCAGCCAACGGCTTGTCATACTGCGAGATCTGGTAGCCCTTCGGCAGGTCGGGATAGAAATAGTTTTTCCGCGCAAAAATGGAAACTTCGTTGATGCGGCACTCCAAAGCCATCGCCGCCAGAACCGCGAATTCCACGGCCTTCCGGTTGAGCACGGGCAAGGCTCCGGGAAGTCCAAGACAGACGGGGCAGACATTCGTATTCGGCGGATCGCCAAAGCGAGTCGAACATGAGCAAAAGATTTTCGAGGCGGTCAGCAGTTGGACGTGGACTTCGAGTCCGATGACCGGCTCGTATTTCGCGAGAAGATCCTCGGAAAGGGCTGCAGTGGTCACCATAGCAAAAGATTATAGCTGGACCCCTTCGGCTGGGCTCAGGGCAGGCTTGCGAGGACGCCCGTCGCTCCATCGAGTGAATACTTATGGTCGCTTCGCTTCCGGCGCGCTCAAGTACTTCTCCATCGGGATTTCGAAATACATCAGCTCATTGCCGTTCGCGTCGCGTACTCCCGTCAGGTAGAAGTTGGCGCCGGCCAGCGGATTCGAGATGTCGGCAATATCGAAAAACAGAAAACCCCGCGCCGTGGAGTGCGGCTCCACGGCTTTGGCGCCGAACTGAGCCTGCTCGATTTCGTCCCACGTCTTGCGGTTCACGCCGCCTTTGACTTCTTTCTTGGGCAGCGGAATGGGCAGTGCAATTTTCCCGTCATTTCGCGAAGGATGCGAGAGCCGGCGCAGCAGATCGTCCATGGTCGCGGGGAGCAGCTTGCTGCGATCCCTGGTATTCAACTGGGCCTTCATGCCGACGAGAGAGACGGGCTGATCGCCGTCATTCGTGATGACGAGGAAGACCGGCATGTAACCGTTGTTGCGATAGTTGACGCTGAAGATCAACGCCTTGTCTTCCACGTCATACGGATCGACGGCAACCACAACTTTTTCCATGGGGTGATCATCGTGCGCCGGGTAGGTGCGGGCGGGCTGCGCCGCGGGCATCACAAACTCTTTTGCCGCAATCGCGCCCAGGCAGCAGAGCAGCACAAAAGCACAGACAGCCGTAAAGCGCGGGGCTCGCGGCATCGGCGAGCTAACTCGTTCCTGCAAACCTGCACCATGCATAGGTGAATTATAGGATGCTCAATTATAGGATGCCGTCACTGCAATCGGTGCTGTCCCGTCCCGATCCAAGATGAGATTTCGGCTTGCCATTTAGAATGGGACTTCTTTCATGTACGCGCTCTACAGTGCGCTGCTCGCTTTTTTCTTGGTGCTGACGCTGCCCTACTGGCTGCTGCAGATGTTGCGGCACGGCAAGTATCGGGCGGGCTTACGCCAGAGGTTCGGCGCCGTTCCGCCCGCTCTCGCGGGTCGGGGCGAGAAACCCGCAATTTGGGTTCACGCGGTTTCGGTGGGCGAGGTGGTGGCTTCGAGCGCGGTCGTCAAAGCGCTGCGAGATAAGTTTCCGTCCCATCGCGTACTGGTTTCGACGACCACCAGCACGGGACAAAAACTCGCCGCGCAAAGGTTCGGCGCGGAGAACGTGTTTTATTTCCCCCTGGACTTCGCGTTCGCCATCCGGCCCTACCTCACCGCTCTGCGTCCGGAACTCGTGGTCGTCGCCGAAACTGAATTCTGGCCGAATTTTCTTCGGATGGCCAAGCGCAGCGGAGCCCGCATCGCCGTGATCAACTGCCGCATTTCCGACCGCTCTCTTCCCGGCTACAAGCGGCTCCGCTTCTGGCTCCCGAGACTGCTGGGGAAGACGCTCGGAAACGTCGATCTGTTTTTGGCCCAGACAAAAGAAGACCGGCAGCGGCTCATCGAAATTGGCGCGCCCGGAGCGAAGATCGCAGTGGCCGGCAACCTGAAATTCGATGTGGCGCCGCCGCCATCGCCCGAGATCGTTGCGAATCTTCGTGAGAGCTTCCACCACTCCGGAGCGGGGCCGATTCTGGTGTGTGGCAGCACGCTCGAAGGCGAAGAAGGACCGCTGCTTTCCGCGTTTCGCAACATACTGGCCAATCATCCAAAGGCGGTGATGGTCCTTGCGCCCCGCCATCCGGAACGGTTTCCAGAGGTCGCCGAGCTCGTCGAGAGACTCGGCTTCCGGATGTGGCGGCGTTCTCTTTGGGGTGGCGAACGTTGGAGCAGCGAACCGCCTGCTGGCGGCGTCTTTCTGGTCGATAGTATCGGGGAGTTGGCCGCGCTCTATTCGCTGGCGACAGTCGCGTTCGTCGGCGGGAGTCTCGTGCCGCGCGGAGGACACAACATTCTCGAGCCCGCGCTCTATGGCGTTCCCATCGTCACCGGCAACCACTACGAGAATTTTCGCGACGTCGTCAATTTCTTTGCCAGTCGCAATGCGGTCCGCATCGTTGGACTGGCAGATATGCCTCTGGTCTTCATGGAGCTGATAGAAAACGGCGGCGAACGAACGCGGCTCGGCCGGAACGCACTGGCGGCGCTCGACTCGCAGCGCGGAACCACCGACAGGACGGTTGCGGCGCTGCTCCAACTGATGGACGCCAAAACGACGCCCGGGCAGCGCCCGGGAGAGGGCTCCGCATGAATCCGCTCACCGGGCTTTACGGCGCCGCGACCGCTCTGCGAAACACGCTGTACGATCGCGGCGCCCTCTCTTCGCGGCGGCTGGAGCAACCCGTGGTCAGCGTCGGGAATTTGTCGGTGGGTGGTTCGGGCAAGACTCCTTTCGTGATTGCGCTCGGCGAACTATTGAAGGCGCGCGGCGTTCGCTTCGACGTGCTCTCGCGCGGATACGGCCGCAAAACTCGCGGCGTTTTAGTAGTCGAGACCGATGGCGACGCCGCCGACTTCGGCGATGAGCCGCTGCTGATCGCGCGGCGGCTGGGCGTTCCGGTGATCGTCGGTGAAAGCCGTTATGCCGCGGGCCGAGTCGCCGAGCGGAAATTCCAGCCGCAATTGCACATTCTCGACGACGGCTTTCAGCACCGTTCTCTGGCGCGTGACTTCGACATCGTACTGATGACCGAGCGCGACTTCGACGACACGTTGTTGCCTTTGGGACGGCTGCGCGAGCCGCTGTCCTCGCTGCAACGGGCCGATGCAATCGTGTTGCCGTGGGACTTTTCAGCAAGAAATTTGGCAATCGAAAGTTTCGCCCGGCAAGGGAAACTGATCTGGCGAATGCAGCGAGAAATCGTCGCGCCCGCTATGCCCGTCGCGCCGATTGTGTTCTGCGGTATCGCGCGGCCGCAGCAGTTTTTCGCTCAGGTACGCGCCGCCGGAATTACGCCTGCGGCGGAAGTCGAGTTTCGCGACCACCACGCCTACGACAGGCGCGACATCGGGCGCCTGCTGGCCATGCGCGGCAAGCTTGGCTCGGGCGGTTTCCTGACCACGGAAAAAGATGCGGTCAATCTGGGAGCGTTGCAGGCGGGTCTGACGCCATTCGCGGTCGCCACGCTCAGCCTTGCGCTCGACCATCCCACGGACGTTGTGGATGCCATTTTGGCAAGAATTGCGGAGCGGAAGCCCCGCTCGTGAGAAAATCTTGGGTTGCACCAATGACCAAGCACTTGATGACCCGGCATCTTGATGACAAAACATATTAAAGAAAACGACCGCCTGCGAAAGATTGTCGAATCCTTTCCCAAGCTCACGGTAACCGTCCTCGCGGATCTGGTCGCCGACGAGTTCGTGTTCGGCGAAATTTCTCGCGTCTCGCGCGAAGCGCCCGTGCTGATTTTGAAGCACCGTGATCGCAAGGTGGTGCCTGGCGGTGGCGCCAACGCCATCTACAACCTCGCCGACCTCGGAGTGAACGTCTTGCCGGTTGGGGTGGTGGGCGACGATGAGGCGGGAAAGCTGCTGCTGCGCGCTTTCCGCCACAAACAGATTCCTGTCAGCGGCGTTTTGAGAGACAAGAGTTACACCACTGTGACCAAAACGCGCATCCTGGCCGGATTCGCGCACACCGCCGGACAACAGGTCGTGCGCCTTGACCGTGAGCCCAACGAAGGCCCCAATTCGCATTTGCGCCGCGAGTTCGTGTTGAGCGCCCGCGAATACGCCCGGGCCTCCGATGCGCTGCTGGTTTCCGACTATGGATACGGGGCGGCAACGCCAACCCTGCTGAATGTGATTCGGGAAAAGCGCGGGCTCGGCAAGGTTCCCGTGACGCTCGACTCGCGCCATCGCATGCTCGAGTTTACCGGCGTCACTGCCGCGACGCCGAATGAGTCCGAGGTGGAAGAAGTTCTCGGCATCCGTATCGGCAACGACTGGGAGCGCCTGCTGGCTGCCGGAGACCAGATCGCGGGCGCGATGAATTTGGAGTCGCTGCTGATCACGCGCGGCAAGGATGGCATGGTGGTTTTCCCGCGCCGCCACAAGCCGGTGGATATTCCGATCTACGGCAGCGATGAAGTCACCGACGTAACCGGCGCGGGCGACACCGTGATCGCGACTTTTACCGCGGCCCTGGCTGCGGGCGCAACCGCCGAAGAGGCCGCCCACCTGGCGAACTACGCGGGTGGCATCGTGGTCATGAAGCGCGGCACCGCCACGGTCAGCCAGCAGGAATTGCTGGAGGCGCTCGAAAAGACGCCGCCGGCGGCTCGCGAGCATTAGAGTGGCATCCCGCGAGTGACTCTACGCTGTCATCCTGAGCGAAGCGAAGGGATGAATTCACGTTTGAAGTGCAACAGTGTGTTCCAAGAATACCTCGTTGGGAGTTTTGAAGCCGAGGCATTTTCTGGGTGTGTCGTTATAGCGTTCGAGACAGAGGGCGAGGCGATGGGCGGGCAGGGTATCGAGGTCGGTGTCTCTGGGCAACTGGCGGCGCAAACGGCCAATCGCGTTTTCGATGCCGCCCTTTTGCCACGGCGAGTGCGTGTCGCAGAACCAGGTCTGGATGCCAAACCGTCGGCTCAGGAGATAGTGTTTGCTGAACTCCGTTCCGTTATCGAAGGTCATGGATTGGCACACACGCGCGGGCATCGCTTCCACCATGGCGCTGAGATTGTCGGCGACCGACTGCGCCGTTCTCGCCTTCTGCCGCACCAGCAGGGCGCGCCGCGACCTGCGTTCCTGCGCCACCAGCAAGAACTGTCCCGGTTTGCTGAAGCTCATGAGGTCGGCTTCCCAATCGCCCAAGCGCGTTCTGGTCTCCACCACCGCCGGACGATCATGGATGGAAACCCTGTCCACTATGGACGCCGTCGACCATCGGCCATTGGGCAGACGCTTTCCGCGACGGTACTTTTGGCGAGGCAACCAGCGATGCAGGGTTTCGTTGAAGGACCCACTGCGCCAATAAATGTAACGGTAGATCGATTCGTAGCTGATGCGGTCGCTGCCCGGTCCCTGGGCCATGCGCCCGGCAATCTGCTCCGGCGACCATCCCGCGGCGAGATGTTGCAAAACTTTCTCACGAAGTTCCGGCTGACGTTCCAGCTTGTGGGCTCGACCGCGAGCATGACGACGCAGCATCAACTGCTGCGCGCGCTCCGGATCGTAACCCCCGGTCCACTGCTTGGACGCCTTGCCGTTGCGCTTCAGTTCACGGCTGATCGTCGCCGCGCTCCGCCCCAGAACGCCAGCGATGCAGCGCAGAGATTTACCGTCTGCATGCAGACGGTAAATCTCAATCCGCTCTCTGAGGCCCAACTGCTCATACCTTCTTTTTTCCATCGCAACACCTTTGTACGGTGTTGCACTTGATTCGTGAACTCATGAGGACCTGTGCATTCCGGCGGCGTAAGCAAATACATAGGTCTTTCGCTTCGCTCAAGATGACAATCTATACCTATGTCGCAGGTTGACGGGATACGACACTGGCTGAAGGATCAACACGAGATCAATTGAGCCCATCACTCCATCAGAAGATTGTTTCGCGCGACGAACTTCGCGAGCGTGTGGAGAATTGGCGGCGCGCCGGCGAGCGCGTCACGCTGGCCAACGGTTGTTTCGATGTGCTGCATGTCGGCCATGTGCGCTACCTTCATGCCACGCGGGAACTTGGCGGCAAACTGGTTGTCGCGGTGAACTCCGACGCTTCCGCGCGCGCGCTGAAGGGTGAAGGGCGGCCCGTGATGCCAGCCGAAGAACGCGCGGAAATTCTGGCGTCGCTGGCGGATGTGGACGCGGTTGTGATCTTTCCAGAAAAGGATGTGCGCGACATCATTCGCGAAATCCGTCCTGATTTTCATGCCAAGGGCACCGACTACACGGCGGAGAGCGTGCCCGAGCGCGACGAAGTCGAGGCCTGCGGAGGCCGCGTCGTCATCGTGGGCGATCCCAAGAATCACTCAGCCACCGAGATCATTCGTTCGCGCGCGCGGTTGGGGCCGCGTGAATCGTGAGGCGGCGCGAATGGCGGCGCGGGCCGCGACAAAGATGACCGACTCTCTTGCTCTCACGGCCGGCCCCCCGCGATTCGATCGGCTGCTCATCGTGCGCCTCAGCGCCATGGGAGACATTATTCACACTCTGCCTGCCGCAGCCGCGCTGCGCCAGGCTTTTCCTCACGCCACTTTAGGGTGGCTCGTCGAAGAGCGCTGGGCGGAACTCTTGTGCACATTGCGCTATCCGCGCTCGGGACGGCGCTCTCCGCAGCGGCCGCTGGTCGACCGTGTGCATTCCGTCAACACGGCGGAATGGCGCCGCGCGCCGTTTTCGTTCAACACGTGGCTGCAGATGGGCGCGGGCTTGAGTGAGTTGCGTGGAACTCAATACGACGCGGCGATTGACTTTCAGGGCGCGGTCCGTTCGGCATTGCTGGCACGCTGGTCGGGCGCGCCCATTGTGGTTGGGAGCGTGCAACCGCGCGAGAATGCCGCCAGCATGTTTTACACCCGGCAGGTTCTTCTGAAGACGAACGGCACTCATGTCGTCGAACAGGCGCTGGCGCTGGCGGGAGCGATCATTCCCACACAGATCATTCCAGCACCGATGGCGGAAGCTCGGGTCGAGTTTCCGGTGGACCCGGACGCAGAGAGCAAGATTGCCGGCCTCGTGGCGGATGTGAGCGACTTCGCGATCCTCAATCCCGGCGCGGGCTGGGGGGCGAAGAGGTGGCCGGTCGAGCGTTACGGGCAAGTTGCGAGGGAACTCGCAAGAGATGGATTGTGTTCGCTCGTAAACTACGGACCGGGAGAAGAAGAGTTGGCAGCGGCTGTGGAAGCCGCGGGCGAAGGGGCGGCGCGAAAAATTTCCTGCTCGGTTTCCGAGTTGATCGCGCTCACGCGCCGGGCTCGCCTGCTCATCGGCGGCGATACCGGACCGATGCACCTGGCGGCCGCTTTGAAAATTCCGGTGGTGGCAATTTTTGGCCCGACAAATCCGGCGCGCAACGGCCCCTTCGGGACGCGATCGATTGTGCTGCGAAGCGCGAGCAGTATGACCGATCACACCCGGCGCCGCGAACCGGAACCAGGCTTGCTCGAAATCACGGTCGGCGAAGTCGTCGCCGCAACTCGAAGACTATTGCAGAATCATGCTGCAGAACCTCGTATTGAAGAACCAAAGTGAGTGAAGCTTCACAATCCGGAGCGCAACCCTCCGAAACCACCGGCGACACCTGGTCGCGCGTGGCCCGTCGCATCCGCGTCCCCGTGGGATTTATTTTTGCGGTTATCTACGTCTGGCTGGCGCAGCCGACGAGAACTTCGCTCATCGCGGGCGCGCTGGTGTTGCTTCCCGGGCTGGTCTTGCGCGGGCTGGCTTCCGGCCACGTGCAAAAAGACAAGCAGCTCACCACCAGCGGCCCCTATGCCTACACTCGCAACCCCCTGTACCTGGGCTCGCTGATGCTTGCGGCCGGCTTCGCCATCGCGGCGCGGAGTTGGTGGATCGTCGCAATCATGCTCCTGATGTTCGCCGTGATTTATATCCCGGTCATCGGCGGCGAAGAGCGTTACCTGCGACGGACGTTCCCCGATTACGACGACTATGCGCGTCACGTGCCGCGCCTGTTGCCGCGGCTCACGCCATACGGCAGCCAGCGTGGCGCTTACTCTTCCGCGCGCTACTGGAAGCACCGCGAATACGAGGCAAGCATTGGCTGCGTGGTCGTGCTGGCCATCCTCCTCGTGAAGCTAGTGTGGTAATCTGCCGTGGAACATGAGCCGTTCGCCTCAGGGGCTAAAGCCCGTCTGTCGTCGTTCGAGTAGCCCTGGTCTGGGTTGCGGCGCGGCTGAAGCCGCGCCCCTTCAGAGCATCCGCGGTCTGGTGGCGCTTGGCGGACTGCTCTGCTGCCTGATTCTCGCGGACATGTTGCCGGCGCAGCAAGGGCCGCCCACCGCATCGATCGGACCTGCTCCCGTGCAGATCGAGCCACCGCGTCCCAACTATCCTTTTCCCGATGGGCGGAGCTACGTCTATTCGGCGGAGTGGCATTTGATCACCGCCGGAACCGCAGTCGTGAGAATGGAAGCCGCCGGTAACGAACGCAAGGTCACCGCGTCCGCCGAATCTTCAGGAGTGGTCAACGTCATCTTTCCTGTGCATGATCGCTTTGAATCGCGCTTCGATCCTCGGACGTTCTGCTCGCTCTCAATCTTCAAGCATAGCGAAGAAGGCTTACATAAACGCGAGACTTCGATCCACTTCGATTACGCGCGCAAGCGAAGCACGCTCGATGAGAAGAACCTGAAGACGGGCGAGACCAAGCACGTCGAAAACGACCTTGCCGGCTGTGCCACCAACGTCATCACCGGCTTCTACTACCTGCAATCGCTGCCGCTGCAGCTCGGCGCCAGCTACGAGTTCCCGATCAGTGACGGGAAGACGACGATCGTCCGCGCCAGCGTGGACAAGCGCGAGCCGATCAGAGTGCCGGCCGGAACCTTCCCGACCGTGCTGGTTACGGCCGAAGCCATTTCCGGCCCGCTGCAAACCAAAGGCAAAGTGTGGGTATGGTATTCGGAGGATCCCAGTCACACGCCGGTGCAGATGCGCGTCAAGCTGGGATGGGGCACGCTGCTGTTTCGCCTGCAGAGGATCGAGAAGTAGGTCCTGCTGCTGGGCCACCGACCTGAGTTTGTTTTGCCTGTTTACTCCGAAGGTATTAACGCCTGTTTACTAAAAACCCCTCCCGCGGTCTTTTGGAATCATAGACTTAGGAGGAAATTCCCGCCAGGTCTTTGGGTTTAAGGGACTTGCGGGTAAAGTCTTCCAAAATCAATGAGTTAGGTTGTCAAAGGGCGCTGAAAATGGGTTTGGGGCAGCTTCGAGGGCCGTCTCGATGGACTGGCTCACCTCTTCACTGCCCCAATCAGATCTCCATTGTCGCAGAGGGCGGGGCTTATGTCTGTGATCGTGGTCACAGGTTGGGTGTGATGAAAAAGGGTCGGATAATAGGGAACGGGCTGGGATTCTCATTCATCGCCGACCAGAGGGGGGGCATTTTTCGGACGGATGATGGCCACCATGCTTCGGGCCCGGGTTGCTCCGACTCGGAACAAGCGTCGGCTCTTCTCGAACGGAAATTCCTCGCGATCGCGATCAATGAATTGGGATGCATGGGTGCCCTCGACTAAAACGACCGCGTCGAACTCCTTGGCTTTAGATTTATGGATCGTCATCAATGTGCAGCCTCTTGGCTCGCGATCTGAGGACAGGAGCCTTTCCCGATCCAGTGTCTTCTTGACGAGGGTTGCCGCACCGGCGTAGTCGCCTGAAGACAACCAAACCGCTGCTAGACCGGTTGCTAGGGCGTCCCTGGCCCCGAACAGACGAACCATCCGCGCTTCGCGGAAAAGCTCATTCAAGTCCCTGATCTCTTCAAGGATGTGGCGCGCTTCCCTCCAATCCTTTACGGAGTCGCCGACCATGGTTACCCCGGAACGAAAGGCCTGCAGAAGCTCCTTTGCGGCCTTGATCCTCGGCTCGACACCAGACGCCACAGCATTTGCCGAATCGGTGAACTTTCGGATCTTGTCAACGGCAGCCTGCGAATGCTGGCCCGCATTCTTCAGACGATAGTAGTGGGCTATGAGACCGAGGGTCTTGGCTGCACCGGTCTGCTCAGATTGGTTTGGCCATTCCATGATCGACCCGACGATGGCAGCGGACGCTGCTGCCAAATCGGCATCCCATACAACGTCGTGCTCGACAGGGGGAAGGGGTCGATTGTCGTAAGTGTGTTGCTCTCCCAAGGCCATCGAAAGCTGCGCGACAAAGGGATTGCTTCGGCATAGGACTGCGACGCACGGCCGCTGGACCCTCCGCTTTCTCAACTGGCTGAACGTCCACACGACCCCCGCGTGGAACATCGTTGCGAAGTTGTTTGGGTAGTAGTAAATGAATTTAACGTCCTCGGTGCGCGGAAGGGGTGTACGGTTGTACAGGACGGCATCTGCAAAGTCTAGAATCCCCCCATCGGGGCTACGGTGATTATCACAGCCGAGGTCATGCTCGGTAGGCCTGATGGATTCACGGAGCTTTTCGACGCGCTTGGGGTCCACGTTAGTGCGGTACTCGAATATTCTCTGCTCCGGGTCGGCAAGGCAAAACACGTCAGCGACCTTAGCGAACTCGCGAACTATTCGCCACTGATCGTCGTCGGTGTCTTGAAACTCGTCGATGATAACGAGCGGGTATTTATCGCCGTACAAGGAGCGGACTGCCTTGGAGCGTTCAAAAATTGCGGCTACACCCGACGCAAAGAGGTCAAAGGAGAAGATACCCTCCTCCAGCGCACGGCGATTGCGCTCGGGGTCCCAGTCACCTTCAAATGTCGATTTCTGGACTCGTTCGTCAGCAGGTGTGAGAAACCGGCACTGATGTCCCACCAATAGCCTGCCGTGCGACTCCAAAACCCCCATGCAGAACGCGTGGTAGGTCTTAACGTCTATCAGTCGGCGTTCCTCTGAAGTTAGGATGGTTTTGCATCGTTCCGCAATTTGCCGAACCGCAGCACGCGAAAAACTGAGGAAGAGGACCGCCTGCCCAGGTTTCAAGTTCGGGCAGCGCCGCTTGCCCTTCAGCAATGCAACGGTGGTTTTTCCGGAACCAGGTCCGCCGCGAACCAGCAAATGACCCGGCTGGTCGAGGATCGCTCGTCGTACGTCGTCGATTTCTAACTTCAAAACTATCCGCCGCTCCTAAGATTCTTGCCGCGATCCCCCGCTTGATCGCTGTCCTGAGATTAGGCCCCATCAGTGGACGCGGTCGGAGACAACTGCTCCTGAATGGATTCAAGGACGCCACGTATTGTTTCAGGGAGTTCCTCGATGCCCTTGCACTGCTCGATGAGCAGAGCCGCGTAACCCCCGGCATCGCCTTTCCGCGCAAGAAGGGGCCTTCTCCGCGAGTTCCGGGACATCTGCGTCAGAAGTTCCCGGCGCAATCTTTGCCACCCCGCTCGGGTAGTCGGCTCGATCCCTCGCATTTCTGAGAAAGCGGCGAAGTACCTGGACAGGAGTCTGCTTGACCAGGACTTTCTCAATGTTTTCTCCGGCGACTCCCACACCTGCTCATATTCCGAAAGTTGCTGCAATGCCTCCGCTGGAAACGCGACCTTAGTCTTGTCATGGAAGCAAAAAGCCGGCTTGCCGAGGGCGCGAAAAATAGGCCCGTATTTGGGTACGGAGCTGTCCGAGCCGGCGTTGAACACGCTGACCCCGGCCAAGTCGAGGTGGCAGTAGGCTCCCGGGCCCAAAGCGTCCTCCATCACAGCGGACGCCGCGGGGAAGACGGCTGCCTCCGTATGCCCTTCGACGACTAGAACGGCCCTGCTAAGTACAGCCTCCGCAAATTGCCGTCGTTCTTTACTAAATGCTTTTGGCTTTATGTCTTTGAGATCGATGGGCTTGCCAGTGAGCGCACCAGCGTTTGTTCTTTCTAAGATCGTGATCTGCTGAGGCTCGAACTGTTCAATGACGTAAGGTGAGTGGGAAGTCACGATCGCCTGCCCCATTTCGCGAAGCACGAATCGCGTTACTCGCCGCTGTGTATGCGGCGGCAGGGCAATCTCCGGTTCCTCCATCGCGAATATGACAGAATGCTTCTCTTTCAGTTCCGCTATGAAGGTCAAGAGTGCAAAAACGAGCACGTTGATTGAGCCAGTACCTAGCCGGTTGAAAGGCAGAGGATGAGCGCATGGTTCGGCGGACACAAAGAATCTCACGACATCACGCAAGTGTTCTCGGGTGAGCTCCGATGCGAAGAAGGCGGTGGCGTCCTCTCCCTGAGCGAGGTCCACAAACTGTGTCATTCTCGCTTTTATTTCAGTAGAAATTAGCTCCAACTGCGGTATATCGCCGATGGCAGGGTCGAGTTCACGGAGCCGCTTCAGCGTGTCCTCCCACATATCTGCCAATCCGCCCGTCCCTAGGCGCAGGACGGTGTCAAGTAGAGATCCTCGTTGCAGACTTAGAGCTCGCGACCCTGTGCGAAGCGCCCGCAAGAACACGTACCCACACATCCTCTTATGATCGCGGGTGAACCGAACGAGGCCGCCGCCGAGCACCGCCTGCTCGTCCGCCTCCTCGGTCTCCTCGGGCGCCGGCTCGGGGTGACTGAAGAAAGTGCCGCCGAGGAAATCGTCCTCATCGTGATCGTATTTCCCGATGAATACGACCGGTAAGGCCCAGCATGTGCCGGGCTCGTCCCCGGCCTCGGGCCCTCCGTTCCCTTCGTCGACGAAGGTCCCCTCGGCGTCGTCCCAGCGTCGCAAGTGGTGATCGAAGCGCCGCTGAGCTTCATCAGACAAGTCAACTAATATTGCCTCGATCCGGATTTCTGTTGGTGCGCCATCGCCGTCTAAGTAGCGGCCTAGGTGGAAATCGTGTTCATCAACCACCGGTTTCCTAAATAAGCGCTCCGGTCCAAGCACGAGATCGAGCGCTTCGCATACCGTCGATTTCCCCACATTGTTGCCGCCAACGAGGAGTGTGTGGCCCGAGAAGTCAACCGTGCCCTCGTCCACCCCTCTGAAGTTGTGCACCATTAGTCTTCGCACGCGCATATCTAACCCTCATGACACAAACGAAAAAGGCCATGGATTTCCCCATGGCCCCCTCGGTCGGGATCATTATCTTCCTGTCTCGACTAAAAATATATAGGCCGCTTTGGTGCTATAGCGAATCCGGGGCTGCTGTGGCCGCTAGGCAACTGCCGAGCTGCGCTTGGCTCGGACAGACGAGGGCGTCTGCCCCTACGCGAGCAGGATACAGCAACGATGAATCCGCTCCAGGTGGGGCGGGTTGTGGCGCTGGCGAAAGCAGGTCCTCATGAGTTCACGAATCAAGTGCAACACCGTACAAAGGTGTTGCGATGGAAAAAAGAAGGTATGAGCAGTTGGGCCTCAGAGAGCGGATTGAGATTTACCGTCTGCATGCAGACGGTAAATCTCTGCGCTGCATCGCTGGCGTTCTGGGGCGGAGCGCGGCGACGATCAGCCGTGAACTGAAGCGCAACGGCAAGGCGTCCAAGCAGTGGACCGGGGGTTACGATCCGGAGCGCGCGCAGCAGTTGATGCTGCGTCGTCATGCTCGCGGTCGAGCCCATAAGCTGGAACGTCAGCCGGAACTTCGTGAGAAAGTTTTGCAACATCTCGCCGCGGGATGGTCGCCGGAGCAGATTGCCGGGCGCATGGCCCAGGGACCGGGCAGCGACCGCATCAGCTACGAATCGATCTACCGTTACATTTATTGGCGCAGTGGGTCCTTCAACGAAACCCTGCATCGCTGGTTGCCTCGCCAAAAGTACCGTCGCGGAAAGCGTCTGCCCAATGGCCGATGGTCGACGGCGTCCATAGTGGACAGGGTTTCCATCCATGATCGTCCGGCGGTGGTGGAGGCCAGAACGCGCTTGGGCGATTGGGAAGCCGACCTCATGAGCTTCAGCAAACCGGGACAGTTCTTGCTGGTGGCGCAGGAACGCAGGTCGCGGCGCGCCCTGCTGGTGCGGCAGAAGGCGAGAACGGCGCAGTCGGTCGCCGACAATCTCAGCGCCATGGTGGAAGCGATGCCCGCGCGTGTGTGCCAATCCATGACCTTCGATAACGGAACGGAGTTCAGCAAACACTATCTCCTGAGCCGACGGTTTGGCATCCAGACCTGGTTCTGCGACACGCACTCGCCGTGGCAAAAGGGCGGCATCGAAAACGCGATTGGCCGTTTGCGCCGCCAGTTGCCCAGAAACACCGACCTCGATACCCTGCCCGCCCATCGCCTCGCCCTCTGTCTCGAACGCTATAACGACACACCCAGAAAATGCCTCGGCTTCAAAACTCCCAACGAGGTATTCTTGGAACACACTGTTGCACTTCAAACGTGAATTCATCCCTTCGCTCCGCTCAGGATGACAAGCTTTTTTTATAACGAAAGTTTGGGGCGGTTGCGGGGGAAGGGCAGTGCCGCTCCCGCTCATCGCAGAAAACGCGATGAGTGGGGACCCCGGTTATTTCGCTTGAACGGTAAAAGACAAAGCCGCGCTGTGCTTCTTCGCGAAAGTGGCCCGCCCGGCGTTTGGACGAGGATGAAAGAAGTCAAAGTCCCCGCCCTGTGTCTGCAAAGAACGCAGACACAAGGACGGGGCACCCTTGGGAGTTGAGACTAGCGAGAGGATGGGCCAGCGCCCGGCCATCTGGGTTCTATTAGTGCCGGGTCGTGCTCGCCGGAATCTGGAAGTCCACGCCACGGTCGTCGTTGGCTTTGTGGGTGGCGGGGAGATCGAGGTCGGCGAGAAGGATCTTGCGGGTGCGGCCGGCGGTGAAGTCAAAAAGCGTATCGCCCACAATGGCGTAATTGAGCACGTCGGACTGGTGGCCGTCCTTGAAAACCAGCACGGTCGAGGGCTGGGCAGTCACGGGATCTGCGGGTTCACTGGGAGCTGGTTTGGTGGAAGCGTCCGCCTGCTCGGCTGAATCGCGGTCCCCATTGCGTTTGGCGGGAGGATCTTGGTTTCGCTGGCCCGGAGCGTGAACGTAGTCGGCATCGGCGGAGTCATCGTCGTCCTCTGGTGCGTACGGAACGGCGTATGGGACGTAGACCGGTTCGACGACGCCGACGACAGCAGAGTCGCGATCCTCGTGGTGATGGCGGTGGTGCTCGGGGAACAGCGGTGGATTCGGGTTCGCGGGCAAGAAAAAGTTCGAGCAGCAGTTTCCAAAAACAGGCCAGTTGTTGCCGTGGCCGTTGGGCCCGAGGGACGTCACGCTGGGGGGAATACCGTTAATGAGGCGCCCGCCGAAGCCGATTGAAGTGACCGAGGGCGGAATGCCGTTGATCTGAGCCCGAAGGGGCAAACAGGCAGCCACAGAGAACGCCAACAAGAAGGAAAGCAGGCAACAGGATCGCATACCGGCCAGCATGGGAAGCCTCCCCACGTAGGGTACACCAATTGGGGACCTTACTTCCTTAGAACTCGCCGCCACGGGGAAGTTGCGCGAAAAATTCGCGATGGGGCGGGAATCCAACGGTTATGTCGCAGCCGGTTACGCCGCGGTGAGCGGCGGGCGGGAAGCGATCCGGCGCAGCTCGAGCACGCGGTGGCGGACGTATCCGTCCTCGGTCAAATGGGCGGAAGCAATGGCTTTACGGTTGGTGGCAACCATCTGGTCGAGCGGGCGGCGTTGGGGGAATTGCGGGTCGAGTTCCCGGCAGAATTCGCAAGGCCGGCTGGGCCGTGTGTTGAATCGATTAACGACGTTGCGATCGATGTGTTCCACGAAGATCGGCTCCTGGGGGGGGCGAAAACGGATTCACCCAGTTTGTGAGGCAGAGTCACAATATTCTGCCCCGGCTGATTTATCGATTATTGGACGACGCCCTTTGTACTACAGGGCAAGGAACCTGACAAGCCCTTTGTGGCGGGCGCGAATTTAGTATGTTTCGGAATACTTTAAGTCTACAGGAAGTGTGGAATTCCGGGCTGTGACGGCTACTACGTGGGGCTGTGATTTCTGGCATGATAAGGCCACGCTTTAATTCTGGAAATCGGTATTCTCGAGATCGTTCTGGAGATCGTATGAATCGAGCTCATGCCAATCGCAGCACTGTGTTCTTTTTCGACGTGGACAACACCCTGCTCGACAACGATCGCGTGGCGGAAGATCTGAGGCGGTACCTCACGAATAAAGTGGGCAAGGCCTGCGAGCAACGCTATTGGGAAATCTTCGAGCAGTTGCGCGCGGAACTTGGATACGCCGACTATCTGGGCGCGTTGCAGCGTTACCGCACCGAGCGGCCGCGCGATCCGAAACTGCTGGCCGTTTCGCACTTCCTGGTGAACTATCCCTTTGCCAACCGGCTATTTCCCGAGTCGCTGGATGCGGTGCAGTATGCGCAGGGGTTGGGGCAGGCGGCGATCCTGAGCGACGGCGATGTGGTTTTTCAGCCGCTCAAGGTGGACCGGTCGGGCCTGTATGAGATCTTCGAAGGGCATGTCTTGATCTATATACACAAGGAACTTGAGCTGGACGATGCCGAGGCGAAGTATCCGGCGGCGAACTACGTGATGGTGGACGACAAGGTACGCATACTGGCGGCGATCAAAGAGCATTGGGGCGAGCGGGTGACGACGGTGTTTCCGCGCCAGGGACACTACGCGCTGGATCGGGCGCTGGTGGCCCAGTTTCCGAAGCCCGATATAACGCTGGAGCGGATTGGGGAGTTACAGAAGTATTCGCTGGAGCAGATTTTGGCAGCCGCAGGAACGTGAGCGCCTACTCGGCCTCTTCCTCTTCCTGCGATGCGCCGGCTCGGACCAGGTTTTCCAATTCCCGGTTCAGAGCAGCGCGGCTGGCCTCAGGCAATTCCAAGAAGCGGAAAGGCTGGAGGCATCCTTTTGTAGCCCACATGGGAAACAACATGTACGCGTGGCAGCGGATGCTGGTGACGCCAAGGTGGAACAGGACTGTCACCCGTATGCCTTCGTCGAGCGGGTGTTCGAGCGAGACCAGCCCGCCGTTGCCGGAGAGCTGACTCATGCGGCCGCGCACCTGACGCCCGTTTTCGAGCACCACCAGGGCAAGGATGGAGCCGCCGAGTTTGACGCGCGAGCCTCGTGGCCTTTTCTGCATGGCGGCGGTGGAAGACATTCTCCATCAATATTGCATCAGACGGCGGTAACAGGGCAGATTACGAAAGTCAGGGCCCCGGCCCAGCGGCCATCACTGCCGTCAGTGGTAACCCTTCCAGAAGAAGTACGCCGTCATCCCCGTCCCTACTGCGACGACGAAAGCGCGGATCCAGGCCGAAGGGAACTTCTGGGCATAGTGGGCGCCAAAATATCCTCCCAAGAGCGCGCCCGCGATCATGACGCTGCCCTGTTTCCAGACCACGGCGCCGGCCACGATGAAGGTGAGGACCGCAATGCCATTGATGATCCCGCCCAGCACGACTTTCAAGGCGTTCATGGCGTGAATGTCGGTCATGCCGAGTGCGGCGAGCATGGCGAGGTTCAGAATCCCCACTCCGCCGCCGAAGTAGCCTCCGTAAACCGCGACGATCAACTCAAAGAATGCCGCGGCGGTCAGAGCCGAGGTGGAAGCATCCTTGTCAATGGAGCCTCCGGAGCCGCGTGGCAGGCGGCTGCCAAACGTAAACAGCAGCGTGGCTCCCAGCATGAGCCAGGGCAGAACGCGGAGAAAAGTTTGCGCGGGCGTATGGAGTAGAAGGTAAGCGCCGGCGATGGCCCCGACAACGCTGGTCGCGGCGAGCGGGATCATGACGCGGCGCGAAATGTCGAGGTGCTTGCGATAGGCGCCGCCGCTGGCCGTCGTTCCCGCCCAGAGCGCCACCGTGTTGGTGGCGTTGGCCGCGATGGGAGCGACTCCGGTGAACAGCAGCGCCGGAAAGGCGATAAAGCTGCCTCCCCCCGCGACGGCGTTAAGGGCGCCGCCGAGAGCTCCGGCGAAAAAAAGAAAGATTGCAGTGTGCAGGCCCAAGTACAAGATGTATCACAGCGGAAAGCCGCCGAAGTGGTTTCCCTGGGCAACCGCCTGTTAACTCCGAAGGTATTAACCCGTGTGTACTACCTCCCCTGGGCGCTTGTGGGCGACTACTGACAATTTGCCTCTCACCGTGTTAGTGGGCATGAAGGAATAAACGAATTCTTCTCACATAGGATACCACCTGAGCGAGCAATGGCATTCTTTTTCAGGAAGATGCGGTCCCCAGCAGCCTGGCCATCCTCACATGTTAGAATCAATACTGTGATGCCCCTAACCGATGCTTCCTGACATCGACAAATTGCTGGAACTGCAGGCGGCGGATAAAGAGATCCGCAGACTGCGGGAGGAAGTGGCCGCGCTGCCAAAACGCGTGGCCGTGATCGAGCAAAAGCTGGCTGGGACCAAGGCGCACTTGGAAAAGGTGCGGATTGCATCCAAGGGCGACGAGGCCAACCGCAAGAAGTTCGAAGCCAATATCAAGGATCTGCAAACCAGGATTTCAAAGTATCGCGACCAGTCCCTCGACGTAAAAACCAACGACCAGTACAAAGCGCTGCTGCACGAGATCCAGTTTGCCGAGCAGGAGATCCGGCTGAACGAAGACCGCATCCTGGAGGTGATGGTCAACGCCGACGCGCGCGAAAAGGAAGTCAAAGCGGCGGAGGCCGAGCTCAAAGCCGAGACGGCCGAGATTGAAAAGGAGAAAGAAGAAGTGCGGAAAGTTACCACGGAAGATCAGAAAAAGCTCTCGGAGTGGAACGGCAAGCGCGACGCCCTGCGCCAGGGGATTTCCGAAGATATTCTCCGTCATTATGAGCGCGTGGCGAAGCACCGTGGCAGCGGGCTGGCGGAAGTCCGCGACCACAAGTGCATGGGTTGCCAGGTGATGCTGCGTCCGCAGATCTATAACGAAGCGCGAAATGGCGAGAAGGTAATGATCTGCGAATCGTGCCAGAGAATCTATTACTACGATCCCGCGAACGAGGTGAAGCCGGAGCAGGAAGTGGTGACGGTTACCGGGAGAAAACGCCCGCGCCCCAAGGCCGATGCGGCGCAGGCATGGTTCTACCGTCCGGATTACGGCGAGGAAGGCGAAGTGCTGCTGGTGTTCGCAAATGAGGGCGACAGTTCGACGCGGCGCATCTACGAAATGCACACTGGACGCCAGGTCGGCGGTATGCTGCTGCGCGAAGGAAGTTACCGGCTGGCGTTTCCCGAGGATCTGACCGACGCCGCCCTCCGGCTCAACGGCCATTGGGAAGAGAAAGAAATCGAGGAGTGGGGTTCTGAGATTCCCTCGAATGCGCTCGATCTTCTGCATAAAGATCTGCTGGCCATCGGGCGCGAGCACAAAGCCAGTCACAAGCATTCCGCCTCTCCGGCGGAACAGCCGACTGCCGGCTAAGGTTCAATGGAATCGATGGATGCGACGGAGCGGAAGCGAGGCCAGCGCCCGGCTGAGTCGTACATTTTTCAACTCCCGCAAAAACGCAGATTGATTTTCTGCCTGCTGCTTGCTCTGGCGACGATTGCACTCTATAACCCGGTCACGCGCGCTCCATTTCTCAATTTCGACAACGTCGTTTACGTTACCGATAATTCCCAGGTTCGCGCCGGACTTACCTGGAACACCGTGGTTTGGGCCTTTCACACTTCGGAAGCGTCGAACTGGCATCCGGTCACCTGGCTCTCGCACGCTCTCGATTGCCAGATTTTCGGCTTGAACCCGGCCGGCCCGCATATCATCAACGTGCTTCTCCATGCGGCCAACGCGGTGCTTCTGTTTCTAATTCTGGAGAGTGCTACGGGTCTGGCTTGGCGCAGCCTGATGGTGGCCGCGCTCTTCGCTCTGCATCCGATCAATGTGGAGTCGGTGGCGTGGATCTCGGAACGTAAGAACGTCCTCAGCATGCTTTTCTTCCTGCTCGCACTGGCTGCCTATGGCTGGTACACGCGCCGGCCCGGCCTCGGACGATACCTGACGGTCACTTTCGCCTTTGCTTTGGGCCTGATGACCAAGCCGCAGGTGATTACGTTCCCGTTTGCTCTGCTGCTGCTGGACTACTGGCCGCTGTGTCGTCTGGCGCGGCTGGACGGAGTTGGAGGCGAGCCGGCAGGCCCAACCGCCGCGCGCAGCCACTCTTTTTGGAGCTTGGTTTGGGAGAAAGTGCCTTGGTTTGCGCTGTCGGCCGTGAGCGCGGTCATCACGATGAAGATGCAGGCCGGCGCAACCCAGGTGAAACTGCCGCTCTGGATCCATCTGGGAAATGCGGCGATTGCGTATGTCAAATACGTCGGAAAGGCATTCTGGCCGCTCAATCTGGCGCCCGTGTATCCGCATCCGGAGCTCTCGATTAGCGTCGCTGCGGCTGCGCTGTCCGCATTCGCGCTACTTGCCGTCACGACTCTTGCCGTGATCTTTCGGCAGCGACGTCCTTACTTTGTAGGATGGTTTTGGTTCCTGGGAACGCTGGTACCGATGATCGGACTGGTGCAGGTTGGCGTTCAGGCCATGGCCGACCGCTACGCTTATATTCCATTGCTCGGAATTTTCGTAATCGTATGCTGGGCTGCGGCGGATCTAATAGAAACTTGGCATGTTCCCACCGCGGTGTCTGCCGTCGCCACTGCCGCCATCCTGCTGACCCTGGGAATTGCGCTTCATCGGCAGGTGAGTTTTTGGCGCGACAATCTCACCCTCTGGACTCACACGCTGGAAATCACCCAGGGCAACTACACGGCTGAAGATAACCTGGCTACCGCGCTGATTGCCCAGGGCAGGGTCGAGGAAGCCATCCAGCATTTTCAGCGGGCGCGATTTCTGCGGCCCGACGACCCCGTGGCCATGCTCAATATCGCCAGCTACGAGCAGATTCACGGCAACTATCAGGCCGCTCTCGATGGCTATGCGAGAGTGCTTCAATTCACAAAGATTCCCTATTGGGTGGCAATGGCGCGAGTCAACAGCGGACTTGCGCACTACGCGCTGAAACAATATGACAGCGCCAAACAAGACTTCGAAGCAGCTCTGAACCAGCAGCCGGGAAATTCGCCGGCCTATCGCGGACTGGGCTTGCTGGCGCAGAGAGCTGGCGACATCACGCGGGCTGCAAAGGATTACGAACGGTCGGTCGAGCTTCAGCCAACGCCAGTCGGTTATCTGCTTCTGGCCCAAGCCCTCGAGATCGGCGGACAGACAGAAGCGGCCCGAGCGGCGCAGTCCCGGGCCGCCCGCATGAGTCGAGATCTGAACGACGATATCGCGACCGCGAAGCAGTTACTGGGGAACTGAGGCTGCCGATCCAAGTCAGGTGACACGGGTTGCACCACGTCCTGTACTGGCGCTGGAACGGAGGAATAGGTTCAATGAAATTCATGGATTCGTCTGAGCAGAAGCGCGACCAGCGCCCGGCTGAGTCTCACGTTTTTCAATCCCCGCAAAAGCGCAGATTGATCCTCTGCCTCCTGCTCGCTCTGGCAACGCTTGCGCTCTATGACCCGGTCACCCGCGCTCCCTTTCTCAATTACGACGACCCGGTTTACGTTACCGAAAATCCCCAGGTTCGTGCCGGGCTCACCTGGAACACCATCGTTTGGACCTTTCGCACCCCCAGGGATGTGGACTGGCACCCCCTAACCTGGCTCTCGTATGCGCTCGATGCCCAGATGTTCGGCGTAAACCCGGCGGGCTACCATACCGTCAACGTGTTTCTCCACACCGCCAGCGCGGTGCTTCTGTTTTTGATTCTGGAGAGTGCAACGGGCTTGGTTTGGCGCAGCCTGATGGTCGCCGCGCTCTTCGCTCTGCATCCGATCAATGTGGAGTCGGTGGCGTGGATCGCGGAACGCAAGAACGTCCTCAGCATGCTCTTTTTTCTCGCCGCGCTGGCTGCCTATGGCTGGTACGCGCGCCGTCCCGGCATCGGACGATACCTGGCAGTCACGCTGGCCTATGTTTTGAGCTTAATGAGCAAGGCGCAGGCAATCACGTTTCCGTTTGCTCTTCTCCTGCTGGACTACTGGCCTTTGTATCGTTTAGGGCAACGTCCCGCGCCCGAGGAAGGAGTTGAAGGCGAACTTTTATCCACAGGCGCACCCGCCCCTAGAGCCTCTCTGTGGAGACTGATTGCAGAGAAAGTGCCTTGGCTTGCGCTGTCGGCCGTGACCGCAGTCATCACCATGAAAACGGGAGGGCCAGCCTTCACCCATATCGTGGAGACGGACCCGGCCCGATCGGTACTTCCGCTCTGGATACGGCTGGGGAATGCGGCTATCTCCTATGTCAAATATGTCGGAAAGGTCTTCTGGCCGTTCAATCTGGCGCTGGTATATCCGCATCCAGGGTTGGCGATCGGCATCCGCGCGGTTGTGCTGTCGGCATTCGCAATTATCGTCGTCACTGTTCTCGCCGTGATATTTCGGCAGCGGCGCCCTTACTTTGTGGGGTGGTTTTGGTTTCTGGGAACGCTGGTGCCGATGACCGGAATCGTCAACATTGGCCCTCACTCCATGGCCGACCGCTACGCCTACATTCCCCTGCTGGGAATTTTCTTAATCGCCTGCTGGGGCGCGGCGGATCTAGTAAAACGCTGGCATGTTCCAACGGCTGTGTCTGTGGCCGGCACTGTCGCCATCCTGTTGACACTCGGAATTGCGCTTCATCGTCAAGTGAGTTTTTGGCGCGACAATGTCACTCTTTGGACGCACACTCTCGAGATCACCGAGCCAAACTTCAACGCCGAGGAGAACCTGGCTACCGCGTTGATTGCCGAGGGCCGGGTGAGTGAGGCCTTGCCGCACTTTCAGCGGGCGCGATTCTTGCGGCCCGACGACCCACTGGCCGCACTCAATATCGCAACCTACGAGCAAATGCGCGGCAACTATGGGGCCGCTCTCGACGGCTTTGCGAAAGTAGCTCAATACCCCAGGACAGCCCCGTCTCTGCGGGCGATAGCGCACGCCAACAGCGGATATGCGCACCTGTCGCTGAAACAATATGACAGCGCCAAACAAGACTTCCAGGCAGCTCTGAACCAGCAGCCCGGAAATTCGCCGGCCTATCGCGGGCTGGGCTTGCTGGCGCAGAGAGCTGGCGACATCGGCGGGGCAACCACGGATTACGAACGGTCGGTCGAGCTTCAGCCATCGCCGGTCGGTTATCTGCTTCTGGCCCAAGCCCTCGAGATCGGCGGACAGACAGAAGCGGCCCGTGCAGCGCAGTCCCAAGCCGCCCGCATGAGTCGAGATCTGAACGACGATATCGCGACCGTGAAGCAGTTACTGGCAAACTAGAGCTGATCCCGCCTCTCCGGTGGAACAACCGGCCGCCAGCTAGACGATTGCGCTTATTTTGTTTCGCCCGGTCACAATTTACGACCGAATCCAAGGCCGATTTTGCGGTAAGATAACGCGCACGAGGTGAGTGATGGACCCCAAAGACAAAGTTTTCAGCCTTCCTTCCGCATCCCGCCGTTCGTTTCTCAGCCTGTCTGCTGCCGCGTCGGCCGCGCTGGCATTCCGCATCGTCACCGAGCCGATGCTGGCGCATGCTCGTGTGCACATCTTTCCGAAGGATGCGATCAGGATTGACGCCAACGAAAACCCGCTCGGGCCCGCTGCTTCGGCGCGCGAGGCGGCAACCGCCATCGTCCCGCAGGGCGGCCGTTATTCCGACTACCTGACCGACGATCTGGTGAAGACGCTGGCGGAAATGGAAGGCCTGAAGCTGGAGCAGGTTCGCGTCTATGCCGGATCCAGCGAGCCTCTGCATCACACCGTGGCCGCTTTCGCCTCACCGCAGCGCAGCTATGTGACTGCCGATCCCGGATACGAAGCCGGGATGTTCGCCGCCCATGCTGCCGGTGCGAAGGTGGTGAAAGTCCCCTTGACGAAAACGTACGCGCACGATGTGAAGGCGATGCTGGCCGCAGCTCCCGACGCGGGCGTGTTCTATGTCTGCACACCCAACAATCCCACCGGCACGCTGACCAGTCATTCCGATATCGAGTACCTGGTCGAGAACAAGCCCAAGGGTTCGGTCGTGCTTGTAGACGAAGCCTACATTCATTTTTCCGACGCGGTTTCGGTGATGGATCTGGTGAAAGCCGGCAAGGACGTGATCCTGCTGCGCACCTTCTCGAAGATTTATGGCATGGCGGGCCTGCGTTGTGGCGCCGTATTCGGCCGGTCCGACCTGCTGGAGAAAGTCGAAAACTATGGCGGCTGGAATTTCATGCCGATCACCGCGCTCGCCGCCGCCTCGGCCAGCCTGAAAGACGCGCAACTCGTGCCCGAGCGCAAGCGCATCAACGCCAGCGTCCGCAGCCAGGTCTTTGCCTGGCTCGACCGCAACGGATACTCCTACGTTCCTTCCGAATCGAACTGCTTCATGCTCGACACGAAACGGCCGGCGAAGGCTGCTATCGACGCCATGGCCAAGCAAAACGTATTCATCGGACGCATCTGGCCCGTATGGCCAACCTATGCGCGCATCACCGTTGGAACCGCATCCGAGATGGAGCAGTTCCAGGCGGCGTGGCAGAAGGTGATGTCAGGCGCGGTGACGGCGAGCGTCGGCGCGATTCCGAGCGCGGGAGAGTTGGGTCGGCGCGGGCGGAAGATGGATGGGGTTTCCGTTTGAGGATTGAGTCGGGGAAGGTGGCGAATGAAGGCATTTCTCGAATCATTGTCCTTTAGCTCGGGAGCCGTTCTTATAGCAATCCTTTCAGCGGGCGTCGTTTGGCTATTGTGCTTCGCGTGCCCGTCATCTTTACGCAAAGTTTGGGTTGTCATCGTGCCCTTGGCTCTCACGAACTCTCTCTACTGGTCTGGGGCATGGCTCGAAGCCGATGGGGATGAATATCACCGGGCCCTCGTAATGTCTGACTACCGCATGTGGGCACCCCTATTCATTGTTGCGTGGTTTCTAGCCGGGGCTATTCCGTCAGCCGCTGTCGTTTACATGTTTTTTCCCTCAAAAGCCGAGAAAGGGCGCGACTAAAAGAGTAAAGAATACATAACCGTTGAAATGGCCACAGCACTCCCAATTGCAGACGTGCGCCGCCATGTCGAAATGGCCTCGCTTGGCTTGACGGGACGGACGAATGCGTGCGTCCCTACGCAACCTTGGTTCGCTATAACATCTACTGATGCCGAAAAAAACTGCCTCCTCCGCCAAGCACGCGGAGCCTTCTGTAAAACTCTCCACCCGAGGAGTCGCCCGCCTCGAAGCCCGGCATCCGTGGGTCTACCGCTCGGATATCGCCGAGGCCAACAACGTCCCGCCCGGCGCGATTGTCCGCGTCCTCGATCAGCGCGGCAAATTCCTGGGCACCGCGCTCTACAGCTCGTCGTCGCAGATCGCCATCCGCATGATCTCCCACGGTTCGGTTGCCGATCTCCCCGCCCTGGTCGCGGAGCGCATTCGCGCCGCCATCGCCTATCGCAAGGAACTCGTCGCGAATACCGACGCCTACCGCATCGTCTTCAGCGAAGCGGATTTTCTGCCGGGCCTCATCATTGATCGCTATAACGACGTGCTCACGCTGCAAATCCTCACTCAAGCCATGGACGCCGCACCCGTGCGCGAAGCTGTTCTCGAAACGCTGCGCGAAGAGCTGCAACCTGCGGGAATCGTCGAGCGCGTCGATCCTCGCATCCGAGAACTTGAACAACTGCCGCAGCTGCCGTCCCGCCTGCTTTGGGGAGAGAAGAGTTCGACCGTGATCAGCATGAATGGCGTCCGCTTCCACTACGACGGCCTCGAAGGCCAGAAAACCGGCGCGTTCCTCGATCAGCGGGAAAACTACGCTGCGGCGGCCGAATACGCGCACGGGGAAGCCCTCGACGCTTTCTGCTACCAGGGAGGATTCGCGCTGCACCTGGCCGCGAAGTGTTCAAGTGTCACCGGAGTCGACAGCTCGCGTCCGGTGCTCGAAATGGCGGAGAAGAATGCGACCCTGAACGGCCGCGAGCTGGAGTGGATCGAGGCCAACGCCTTCGATCTCTTAAGGGAGTACTCCGCCGCGAACCGCCGCTACGACACCATCGTTCTCGATCCTCCAGCTTTTGCCAAGACCAAGCGCGACCTGGAAAAAGCCCTGGGCGGCTACAAGGAGCTCAACCTGCGAGCCCTGAAAATGCTGCGTCCGGGAGGGATTCTTGTGACCTGCTCCTGCTCGTTTCACGTGGGCGCCGCTGACTTCCTGGGAGTGGTGGCCGCCGCCGCCCAGGACGCCCACAAAGACCTGCGCGTAGTAGAGAACCGGGGGGCGGCCAAGGACCATCCGATACTGCTGAATGTGCCCGAAACCAGCTATCTGAAGTGCCTGATATTGAGCGTAAGCAATTGAAAAATAAATAGATAGAATACTTGACAGTGCTACACTAAGATTTTATGATGTGCTTAGACTAATTAACAGTCCGGGAGCTCAGATAGCTCCTGCTTGAATTTGAAGGAGGATTTACCTTTATGACCATGTTTACGCGTTATGACCCCTTCCGTGAGTTCGTCACGCTGCAAGACCGCATGAACCGTTTGTTCCCCCGCGGGCCGGAAGGACAGGATGAAGCCCTGACCACGACTGCATTTGCTCCGCCCGTGGACGTCTACGAGGACGAGCACAACGTGACTCTGAAGATCGAAGTGCCGGGAATCGACGAAAAGGACATCAACGTCCGCATTGAGAACAACACTCTGACCGTGCACGGCGAGCGCAAGTTCGAGAAGGATGAAAAAGAAGAGAACTACCGTCGAGTGGAGCGTCAGTACGGCAGCTTCACCCGCACCTTCACCCTCCCGAACACTGTTAACCAGGAAAGCGTTCAGGCCGACTATGACAAGGGAGTGCTGAAGATCAAGCTGGCCAAGAAAGCCGAAGCCAAGCCCAAGCAGATCAAGGTAAACGTCGGCAGTGAAAAGCAGGGCGGCCAGAAGACGCTCGAAGGCAAAGGCACCGGCAAAGCGGCGTAAGAAATTGCCCGTGTGGGGACGGGGCTCTGCCCCGTCCAGCCATGCGAAGCCGGGCAGATGTAAACTCAGCGGGAGGCGGCAGAGCAAGCGCCTCCCGCTTAAATTTGTAATTGGCAATTATTGGCAATTTGTAATTGGTAATATTGGTAATTTGAAAATCCAAAAGATCTGAGGTTGTAGAAAAGATCTGTCATCCTGAGCGAAGCGAAGGGATGAATTCACGTTTGAAGTGCAACAGTGTGTTCCAAGAATACCTCGTTGGGAGTTTTGAAGCCGAGGCATTTTCTGGGTGTGTCGTTATAGCGTTCGAGACAGAGGGCGAGGCGATGGGCGGGCAGGGTATCGAGGTCGGTGTTTCTGGGCAACTGGCGGCGCAAACGGCCAATCGCGTTTTCGATGCCGCCCTTTTGCCACGGCGAGTGCGTGTCGCAGAACCAGGTCTGGATGCCAAACCGTCGGCTCAGGAGATAGTGTTTGCTGAACTCCGTTCCGTTATCGAAGGTCATGGATTGGCACACACGCGCGGGCATCGCTTCCACCATGGCGCTGAGATTGTCGGCGACCGACTGCGCCGTTCTCGCCTTCTGCCGCACCAGCAGGGCGCGCCGCGACCTGCGTTCCTGCGCCACCAGCAAGAACTGTCCCGGTTTGCTGAAGCTCATGAGGTCGGCTTCCCAATCGCCCAAGCGCGTTCTGGTCTCCACCACCGCCGGACGATCATGGATGGAAACCCTGTCCACTATGGACGCCGTCGACCATCGGCCATTGGGCAGACGCTTTCCGCGACGGTACTTTTGGCGAGGCAACCAGCGATGCAGGGTTTCGTTGAAGGACCCACTGCGCCAATAAATGTAACGGTAGATCAATTCGTAGCTGATGCGGTCGCTGCCCGGTCCCTGGGCCATGCGCCCGGCAATCTGCTCCGGCGACCATCCCGCGGCGAGATGTTGCAAAACTTTCTCACGAAGTTCCGGCTGACGTTCCAGCTTATGGGCTCGACCGCGAGCATGACGACGCAGCATCAACTGCTGCGCGCGCTCCGGATCGTAACCCCCGGTCCACTGCTTGGACGCCTTGCCGTTGCGCTTCAGTTCACGGCTGATCGTCGCCGCGCTCCGCCCCAGAACGCCAGCGATGCAGCGCAGAGATTTACCGTCTGCATGCAGACGGTAAATCTCAATCCGCTCTCTGAGGCCCAACTGCTCATACCTTCTTTTTTCCATCGCAACACCTTTGTACGGTGTTGCACTTGATTCGTGAACTCATGAGGACCTCTGTATTCTCTCGCTACCGCCAGACTGCATAGGTTCTTCGCTTCGCTCAGAATGACATGGCAGTAGAGGAATAAAAGTCATGCCGATTCGTTGGGACAAATTCACTGTAAAGGCCCAGGAGGCCGTCCAGCGCGCAAACGAGCTCGCGTCCGAGCACGGCAATCCGGAGCTTGCGCCGCTCCATTTGCTGGCCGCGCTGGTCGAAGACAAAGAAGGCATCGTCACGCCCGTGCTGGAAAAAATCGGCATCGGGCCGCAGGCCGTCCTTAGCGACCTCTATAAAGAAATTGAGAAGCTGCCGAAAGTCTCGGGCAGCGGCGGCGCGCAGCAGCCGGCCATGTCGTCGCAGGTCAATCAGCTCTTGGAGAAGTCTTTCAAAGAAGCCGACGCCTTCAAAGACGAATACGTCTCGACCGAGCACATGCTGCTGGCGTTGACCAGTCTGAAGCGAGATCCGGCGCAAGAGTTGCTGGCGCGTCACGGCGCGACGCACGACGCCATTCTGAAGGCGCTCACCGCGGTCCGGGGATCGCAGCGCATCACCGACCAGAATCCCGAAGCAAAGTACCAGGCGTTGGAGCGTTATGCCCGCGACCTGAACGAGCAGGCGCGGCGCGGCAAGCTCGATCCCGTCATCGGCCGCGATGAAGAAATTCGCCGCGTGGTGCAGGTGCTATCGCGGCGCACCAAGAATAATCCGGTGTTGATCGGAGAGCCGGGCGTGGGCAAGACGGCCATCGTTGAGGGCCTCGCGCAGCGCATCGTCTCCGGCGACGTGCCCGAAGTTCTGAAGAACAAGCGCGTCGTCGCCCTCGATTTGGGAGCCATGCTGGCGGGCGCGAAATATCGCGGCGAATTCGAAGACCGCCTGAAGGCCGTGCTGAAAGAAATCGAAGACTCGCAGGGCAAGATCATCCTCTTCATCGACGAGTTGCACACGCTAGTCGGCGCGGGCGCAGCCGAAGGCGCGATCGACGCCTCGAACATGCTCAAGCCCGCGCTCGCCCGCGGAGAGCTGCGCGCCATCGGCGCCACCACGCTCAACGAATATCGCAAGTACATCGAGAAAGACGCCGCGCTCGAACGCCGCTTCCAGATCGTGTTCGTGGGCGAGCCGAACGTCGAGGATACGATTGCGATTCTGCGCGGCCTGAAAGAGAAATACGAAGTGCACCACGGCGTGCGTATCAAAGACTCGGCTATTGTAGCGGCAGCGACATTATCTCATCGCTATATCTCCGACCGCTTCCTGCCCGACAAAGCCATCGACCTGATCGACGAGGCCGCTGCCTCGCTGCGCATTCAGATCGATTCCATGCCCACGGAAATCGATCAGCTTGAACGAAGGGCGACGCAACTCGAAATCGAAAAGCAGGCGCTGAAAAAGGAAGACGACGCGAATTCCAGAGAGCGCCTCGCCCACGTCGAGAAAGAACTGGCCGGCATTCGTGAGCAATCAAATGCCCTCAAGGCAAAGTGGAAGCAGGAGAAAGATGTAATCGCAAAAGCCCGCACCCTGAAAGAAAAACTCGAGCAGCTCAAGATCGAAGAAGCCGCCGAGGAGCGCAAAGGAAATCTGGAGCGCGTGGCGCAGATCCGCTACGGGCTCATCCGCAACACCGAAGAAGAACTGAAAAGAGTCACCGCGCAGATCGATGGCAAGGCCGGGCATCGCATGTTGAAAGAGGAAGTCGATGAGGAAGACGTTGCCCGCATCGTTTCGAAGTGGACCGGCATTCCGGTTTCCAAGATGCTCGAGGGCGAGGTCAAGAAGCTCATCAACATGGAAGACCGTCTGCGCCAGCGCGTTATCGGGCAGGACGCGGCGCTCGAACGCGTAGCCAACGCCATTCGCCGTTCGCGCGCCGGGCTGAGCGATCCGAAGCGGCCGATCGGGTCGTTTATTTTCCTGGGGCCAACCGGGGTCGGCAAGACCGAACTGGCGCGCGCTCTCGCCGAATTTCTTTTCGACGACGAGCGCGCCATGATCCGCATCGACATGTCCGAATACATGGAGAAGCATGCCGTGTCGCGGATGATCGGCGCGCCTCCGGGATACGTCGGCTACGAAGAGGGCGGACAGCTCACCGAGCAAGTGCGGCGGCATCCTTACGCGGTCGTGCTCTTCGACGAAATTGAAAAGGCGCACCCGGACGTGTTCAACATCCTGCTGCAGATCATGGATGACGGCCGCCTCACCGACGGCAAGGGCCGCAAGGTGGACTTCAAGAACACGGTCATCATCATGACCTCGAACCTGGGCTCGGCATATTTGCAGTCGGAAAACATTCGCACCGCCGACGGCTTCGAGCGCGCCTCGAAACAGGTGATGGACGCGCTGCACGGGCATTTCAAACCCGAGTTCCTGAATCGCGTGGACGACATCATCATCTTCCATCCGCTCGGCAAGGAGCAGTTGGTCAAGATCGTCGAGCTGCGCCTCGAGGACTTGCGACGCTTGCTCGCCGACCGCAAAATTTCTCTGGAGCTGACCGACGCCGCCAAAGAACTTCTTTTCACCGAAGGCTACGATCCAAACTTCGGAGCGCGTCCGCTGAAGCGCGCCATTCAGAAGTTGGTGCAAGATCCGCTGGCGCTGAAGATTCTGGACGGCGAAGTGCTGCACGGCGACCACGTGATCGTGGACGCGGATAAGAAAGCTAGCAAGATGACGTTCAAGGTTAGTGAGCGGGTGGGGGAGAAAGAGCCGGCGCGGGCGAAGAAGTAATGCCCGCCTCAGACTCCTCCGCGCGCTGGACGGCCGAGGGCGGCCGTCCCTACGTGGTGCTTGGTGGCGCTTTGAAATGGTCGGCGATCTCTCCTCGCAACAGATACCACGCCACCATCACTCGCACGATGATTCCCAGGCCGCCGAACGCTAGCGCTTTGGGTTGAACCATTACGGTTGCGGCTGAGACTGACGGCACCAGCATTACGATGCCTGTGATGGCGATCAGCAGCGCCGCGTGGCGGACGATGTTATTGAGTTTCAGCAGGCCCCACGCGACTCCGCCTCCTACGATGGCCATGAGCAGGAACATGTACGGTCCTGCCAGTTCCAAGCCGAATAAGAGCGGTGCGCCGGCCGACATCGATACCGCGCCCGGACGAAGCAGCATCAAGCCGCCCACGATCCCCAGATAAATCCCGCAGAGAGCGAACAACGCGGCGATGGCTCGCACTCCATTCGGGGCCGGGTTGGCAGGGTTGTCCGTCACAGTTTCTCAATCCGCCAGATTGTGCTGTCACTAGCGACGCGGGGGATCTGCATTTTGCCGCAAACAGCAGGTCCTTCGCTTCGCTCAGGATGACAATCTATTGATCCGGATGACAATTCATAAGGGGGCAGCGGCTCGTAGAATACAAGGCGTGGCTGCGCCTTCACAAACAAAACTGATTGTGCTGAACCTCAAGGCGGGGATGCCTACGGTTGAGCAGGCGAAGCGGCGCTTGCTGGAGTCGTTGTATTCGCCTCGGGGAGCTAGCGGGCCGGTGGTGAAGATCATTCACGGCTACGGATCTTCGGGGAAGGGCGGCGCGATTCGCAGCGCGATCCGCGAACAGATGGCCGAGTGGCAGCACGCCGGCAAAGTGCTCACGGTGGTGCCGGGCGAAAACTGGAGCATCTTCGACCCAGCCTCGCAGGATCTGCGCCAGCGCTATGCTTTCCTCGGCAAAGATGAAGATCTCGATCGCGGAAATGCGGGGATGACGCTGGTCGAGTTTCCCTCCGATACTTCTCGCATATTCCGCTAAAAAATCGGCTGCCGCGGAAGCGTTCGAAATTCTTCAAAAATGAGCTTGACCTGTCTAAGACTGTAGGGTTGAGACTGAGGATAGAGCGACGCTTTCAGTGACGCAATTGGCGCGCGCGTGACCGGCAGCCATCCGTTACAAGGAGAACATTCATGATCGCCACCGAGTTGATCGTCCTCGCATTTGCCATATTCACCACGAACAACGCACAAGGCGCAAAAATGAATCAAACACCGATTGCGCTGGTGCATGTAAACAATAATTTCCATTTCCTTGTCCATACACCTCTGAGTGTTGCCGCCCCGCTCTTCGGACCGCAAGGCGAACGCTGTTGGGCAGGCGACGACTGGGACCCGCAGTTTCTCTACCCTCAGCCGGGAAAGGACATACAGGGAGCGGTGTTCACGGTTCAATTAGGCCGTCGCCAGAGCGTCTGGGTCACCACCTTGTTCGATCTAGCTGGCGGCCGGATGCAGTACGTATCCGTCGTTCCCGGCATACGGGCATCGACCGTGGATGTGCAGCTTACTGCGGTCGATCCATCAACCACGAACGTGGAAGTGACTTACGTTCGCACCGCGCTGGACGCCTCGGCCAATGACGAGGTGCAAGCCTTGGGTGAAAGTGACCGTCAGGAAGGTCCCCATTGGCAGGAGGCGATCGAAGCGTATCTCCAACAACAGCGCGACAAGAAGCACTGACCAGCGCGCAACTGCCGGTGGAGTTGTTCAACGTTATTCGTAAAAGTGACACAACTACGTTCAAAATTCTTTAAGATTGATCTTGACCTGTCTAAAGCTGTAGGGTTGAGACTGAGGATAGAGCGATGCTTTCAGTGACGCAATTGGCGCGCGCCTGTGGCTTGAGCCGTACCACGGTGTTGTATTACGAGTCCCTGGGACTGCTGCCTGCTCCGCCGCGCAGCCAAGGCAACTACCGCCAGTTTGGCGATAGGCACCTGAACTGTCTGCGGCAGATCTGCTGCTACCGGAGCGCCGGCCTGAAACTGGCGGACATTCGAACTCTTCTCGGTGAACCGAAACGAGCGGAGGCGACTTCAGTCCTGAAGCACAGGCTGACGGAAATCGGCGTGGAAATCGAGCGGCTCAAGGAGCACCAACGCGCCATTCTGCGGCTGCTGGAGCATCGAACTCAATTCGTCAGGAGAAAAGACATGAACAAAGAGAAGTGGGTTGCCATCATGAAGGCCGCGGGTTTCGCGGACGACGACATGCACAAGTGGCACAAGGAATTCGAGCGGGCGGCGCCGGAGGATCACCAGGAATTTCTGGAGTACTTGAAAATTCCGAAGACCGAGATCGACCGGATCCGGGCCTGGTCGAGGGGAGCGGCTTAGGGACTGTCCGATCAAGTCTTCGTTGGCAAGTCTGGATGCTATGAAGGGGCGTTGCTCGGCGGCTTAAAGCCGCCCGCGTGGCGAGGTCCAACGGCCTGGCTGAAGCCGCGCCCTTTCAAAGCTATCCGGGAAACAACTTAGCCAGAGTTTTCTTAAGTCCAAAATAGTTGGCGAACCGGGAGCTGATCCGCTAACAAAGCTCGATGGAGGGTTGCCGTTTCCCTCTCCGAAGTTGTAACGTTCTTGGCCAGGACTCAATTCTCGCTGGGGGATGAAATGAAGCTCCGTCATCTGCATCTGTTTATTCTTTCGCTTTCCTGCTTCGCAGTGTCTTCGATCAGCACGTCCTGGGCGCAGCAAGCCGCGCCCGCGCCGAAGACGGTTGTCATCCACGCCGGGCGCCTGCTTGACGTGAAGACTGGCAAAACGCTTGCCAACCAAACCATCCTGATCCAGGGCGATAAGATCGCGAGCGTTGGCTCTGACACGCAAGTCCCCGCCGGAGCGCAGGTGGTCGATCTCTCGAACGCGACCGTGCTGCCGGGATTGATCGACGCGCACACGCACATCACGATGCCTACCAACTTCGGCTACTCGCGGCTCGCGATTTCCGTTCCGCGCGAGGCCCTCATCGGAGCCCGCAATGCCCGCGTCACGCTTGAAGCCGGATTCACGACCATCCGCAACGTGGGCGCGAGCGGCTTCACCGACGTTGCCTTGCGCGATGCCGTCAACGCCGGCGACGTGCCCGGCCCGCGCATGCTGGTCAGCGGCCCTCCCCTAAGCATTACCGGCGGACACTGTGACGACAATCTGCTGCCGTTTGAGTGGCACGTTCAGGCCGAAGGCGTGGCCGATGGCGTTGAAGCCGTGCAGCACAAGACGCGCGAGATCATCAAGTATGGCGCCGACCTGATCAAAATCTGCGCCACCGGCGGCGTGCTCTCGCATGGCGACAATCCGCAGGCCTCGCAGTACACGCTCGAAGAGATGAAGGCCATTGTGGCGGACGCGCACCGGCTGGGGCGCAAGGTGGCGGCGCATGCGCATGGCGCCGAGGGCATCCGCTGGGCGTCGGAGGCGGGCGTGGATTCGATCGAGCACGGCTCCTACATCGACGACGCGGGCATCGCCACGATGAAGAAGAACGGCACCTATCTGGTGCCGACCCTTTACCTCGAGGACTGGTTTTCTGAAAACGCGGAGAAGATTGGCACGCCGGCGGAGCTGATCGCCAAGTCGCGAGAAGTTTTTCCCGCCGCGCGGAAGAATGTGGCGCGTGCGTTTGCCGCGGGAGTGAAAGTCGGCTTCGGCACCGATGCCGCCGTGTATCCGCACGGCCTCAACGCGCATGAATTCGCCGTCATGGTGAAGCTGGGCCTGACGCCGCTGCAGGCGATTCAGGCAGCGACCATTAACGACGCTGATCTGCTGGGCTGGTCCGACAAGGTCGGGACAATTGAGCCGGGCAAGTGGGCCGACATCGTCGCTGTGGATGGCGATCCGCTGGCCGACGTCACCACGCTCGAACGAGTCAAGTTCGTGATGAAGGGCGGCGAGGTGGTCAAGAATCTCTATGCGAAGTGAAAGGAAGGCTTGCCGCGACCCCGGAGACGGGGCAAGCCCTGTCTCTACTAAAACGATGCCCGAATGAAAAGTCAGAGTCACAAGCGCCGAGCTGCGCACGGCTTGGGCAGCCGGGGGCGGCTGTCCCTACATTAGGTGGTGATGGCGTCCAAATAACGGGTCAAAAGTTGTTCTGCCTGACCTTCGAATTCCAGGAACATGATGCCGTTACCGAATTGGGGATGGCGGGTGACGACGAGTCCTCGAACGACGATGGGACAGTCGTTGAGCCAGAGGGTGGTTCGAACGCGGACGCCGAGCGGGAACTGCATGAGCATCTGGACGTAGCAGCCGCCACGACTGAGGTCGGTGGTTACAAGGCGCAGGGGGACGTCGCTGCCTTCCTGGTGGATTTCGACTTGGACCTGGACGGTACAGCGAGGATAGTGGCGGCGATCGGGTCCGGTTGGAGCGGGAGTGGAGGGCTGGGCGTCGGGCGAATCCATGGATCGGCTCCGGGGCTCGGTGGAAGCAGGTTGCTTGCAGGGCCCCCTGGCGTGATTATCGGCATCGAGGCTGGGCGAGTCTAGGGCGGGCGGTACGGAGAAGCGGTTACGGATGGGAGCGTCCTCGGCGGGCGGGGATTGGAATGCCTCGTGGAACAGGTTCCATTCGCAACCAGAGCTCTTCGCAGGGAAGCTCACAGGAAAGTGCGTTACAGTATAATCTTCGCCTTGAGCAAAACAGCATGACTGACATGACCCAGACTACTGAAGCGGCGGCGACCGAAGAGGCGGCGCCGGCAGAAACCGGGATGGCTATTGGCGAGATTCTAAAGATCCTGCCCCATCGCTATCCATTCCTATTGATCGACCGGGTGATCGAACTGGTGCGGACGAAGAGCATTGTCGCGTTGAAAAACGTGACCATCACCGAGCCTTTTTTTCAGGGACACTTTCCCGAGAAGCCGATCATGCCGGGGGTGCTGATTGTGGAAGCGATCGCGCAGGCGGGCGGGCTGCTGCTGCTGACGGAGGTTCCGAACCGGGACGAGATGTTGATGGTGTTCACGGGGATCGAGAAGGCGCGATTCCGGCGTCCGGTGGTGCCGGGAGACCAGCTACGAATTGAAGTGGCGGTGCGAGCCTTCCGGATGACGGCGGCTCGTCTGGAAGGCAAGGCGTATGTGGACGGCAAGGTGGCTTGCGAGGCCACGGTGACTTGCCGGCTGGTGCCGAGGAATGCCGGCGCGGGCGCGGAAGAGAATTTGTAATTTGCGATTGAAAATCCGCCAACCCAAATTACAAATTGCAAATTACCCAATTACAAATGATCCATCCTACGGCGATCGTCGATCCGAAAAGCAAGATACATCCGTCGTGCACGATTGGGCCTTATTGCGTCATTGGGCCCGAGGTGGAGCTTGGCGAGGGCTGCCGCCTGACGTTGCACGTCGCGATCGAAGGGCCTGCGAAAATCGGCGCGGACAACCGCTTCTCCCCGTTCACTTCGATTGGCCTGGCGCCGCAGGATATCACCTATGCGGGCGAGCCGACACGGCTGGAGATCGGCGACCATAACAAAGTTCGCGAGTTTGTCACCATCAACCGCGGCACGGTCAAGGGCGGAGGATGCACGCGAGTCGGCGACCACAACCTGATCATGGCTTATACGCACATTGCGCACGATTGTCAGATTGGGAGCCACATCATCATGGCGAACGCGGCCACGCTGGGCGGGCACGTCTCCGTGGGAGACTGGGCGACGGTCGGGGCGCTGTGCCCGGTGCATCACTTCGTGCGGATTGGGACGCATGCCTTTATCGGCGGCGGCACTACCATCACTCGCGATGTGCTGCCATTTTCGAAGACGTCCGCCGAGCGCGGAACCCACGCTTATGGACTGAATGCCGTGGGGTTGGAACGGCGCGGATTTACAAAAGAAAGAATCCAGAAGATTCATCATGCGTACCGGGTGCTGCTGGCCTCGAAGCTGAACACGTCGCAGGCGCTGGAAAAACTTCGCGCCGAGTCAGATCGCGGCGACGACATCGACCTGCTCATTAGATTTATCGAGGCATCGGAACGGGGAGTCATCAAGTAGCCACGGGCGCTACTCGCAGAAGATTCTTACCTTTTCCCCGTTTCCTTTTTCGATATCGATGTTCATGTTCTCGACAGCCTCCGCCCACTCCTTTTCATTCATCGCACCGCGAGCCGAAAAGTCCACCCCCAGTTCGGCTAATTTCTGGTTGATCTTCGTCGGAAGCACTGCCAGCAGACCGGTTCCGCTGCGCATCATTGACAGCGGCATGCGAATGTTGACTGGCTCCTGGCCTGGCTTGTCAATCACAATTCGCATGAAGCGCGGCTTGCCGCGTTCGGACGAGGAACGTCCCTCCGCCTTTGCCTCGGCAGAAGCTGGCTCCCCGATTTTCTCCAGAAGCTTCTCGGCGTCGGCAACGGAGATTGTTCCTTTCGCCAACATTTCCAGCACTTTCTTTCGTTCTTCAGACATGATTCTCTCCCTATCGTGCTGCTTGTTTTCAGCTCAGTTTTTCCAGGGCTTCCTCGACGGTGAGCTCGCCGCGAGACAGCTGTTCCAGGACATAAAGGTTGGGTGAAGGCGCCGCAAAATTTTGGTCGAGCGCCGCTCCGATTGCGTTCAAACGATTCTTGACGGTCGGATAGCTGATGTTGAACAGGCTCTCCATCTTCTTGAGCGAGCCATGGTGGCGGACGAAGGCGATCACAAAGGCCTGATCGTCAACGCCGAGCTTGGCCAGCGGCGAGACCTCAAAGTTGCCTTCCAGCACCAGCGAGCATGACGGGCACGCCATACGCGCCACCTTCAAGGGCCGATTGCAATCCGAGCAAGTTGCCTTCGATATATCCATTATGACTTCACCTAACATAAGAATAATACTTTATGAAATAATTAAAGTCAATAGTAAACTTAACTTTAATAATTTCGTCCCCAGAACCCTTGCACAGCCATGGGACTCGTTTACACTGTCCCCTGCATGTCCTTCACCGGGAAAATCGGACTTATTGCGGGAAACGGCAAGTTCCCTTTCCTCGTCCTCGACGCGGCGCGAGCGCAGGGGTACGACGTCGTTGTCGCCGCGATCAAAGAAGAAACTTCGCCGGAAATCGAGTCACAAGGCGCAGCCGCCGTTCACTGGCTTTCTTTGGGAGAGCTGTCAAAGCTGATCGACACTTTTAAAGCTGCGGGCGTGACCCGCGCGGTGATGGCGGGGCAGGTCAAGCACAAGCAGATTTTTTCCTCCATCAAGCCGGACTGGCGGCTGGCGAAGCTGCTGCTCTCGCTGGGCACGCGCAATACGGATTCGCTGCTGGGCGCGGTCGCCAAGGTTCTGGCGGATGAGGGCATCATGCTCGAGAACTCGACCGCGCTGCTCGAACCGCTGCTGGCGAAAACGGGCGTGCTCACGAAACGGGCTCCGAGCGCGCAGGAGCGCAAGAACATCGAATATGGACGCGCGGTCGGGCGGCGGCTGGCGGAATACGACATTGGACAAACGGTGGTGATCGCGGAAGCGGCGTGCGTGACGGTCGAAGCAATGGAAGGGACCGACGCAACGATTGAACGCGCGGGGGGGATCATGCGGAGTTTGGCTACCGACGAAGATGCTGTGGAGTCTTCCACCCTTCGCCAAGAACGCGAAGGGTGGGGCACCCTCGGTTCGCAGCCTACTAGTGGTGAGACGCTGCTGAGCCGCGCGCTGACGGTGGTGAAGGTTGCGAAGCCGGGGCAGGATCTGCGCTTCGACGTTCCGGTGATCGGCGTGAAGACGATCGAGACGATGGCGCGCGTCGGGGCGAGTTGTCTGGCGGTGGACGCGGGGCGCTGTCTAATGCTGGATGGCGAGGCGATGACGCGGGCGGCGGATGCGGCGGGGATTGCGGTGTGCGCGGACTAGGCCGCCGAGGGCGGCTGTCGCTACGTAATGTTGGTTTTGCGCTTTCCTATCTGGGGCTGAAACTGAGACAATAGCCCGTTATTTCTTCACTGTGGAGCACTCATCTGGACACTGAATTTCCGGTCGTTGAATTTTCGAACGCTGAATCTCCTATCAATGTTGCGGCCATTGGCGTGGGCGCCTTCGGGCGCAATCACGCTCGTGTCTATCGGCAGTTGCAACAGGCGGGCGGCGTGCGGCTGGTGGGGGTGGTCGATCCGGATACGGCGCGGGCCGACGCGGTGGCGCGCGAGTTCGGTTGCAAAGCGTTCGGCTCGGTCGAGCAGCTGCTGACGACGCACAGCGAGGTGCAGGCGGCGTCGGTCGCGGTGCCCACGGTGCTGCATCTGGAGGTGGCGCGCACTCTGATGGAGGCTGGGGTTGACGTGCTGATCGAAAAGCCGGTGGCGGCGACGCTGGGCGAGGCGGACGAACTGCTTCGGCTTGCTTCCGACCACAAGCGGGTGGCGCAGGTTGGGCATCTGGAGCGTTTCAATCCGGCCGTGCGGGCTACTTTGCCGCTGATCAAGCGGCCGATGTTTTTTGAAGTGCACCGGCTGAGCGTGTTCTCTCCGCGGGCGCTGGATGTGGACGTGGTGCTGGACCTGATGATCCACGACCTCGATATTGTGCTGACGTTCGTGAAGTCGGAGGTGAAAGAAATCCGGGCGGTAGGGCTGCCGATTCTTTCGAGCAAGGTGGATATTGCGAACGCGCGCATCGAGTTTGAGTCGGGCTGCGTGGCCAACTTTACGGCCAGCCGGGTTTCGACGGAGCGCGTGCGCAAGCTGCGTTTCTTCCAGGCGGGACAGTATATTTCGATCGATTATGGACGGCAGGATGTGCTGGTGTTCACGGTGGAGGGCGCGGCGGGGGTCTCCCACCCTTCCGCAAAGTACGCGGAAGGATGGGGCAACCAGCTGGTGTTCTCGGTGGGAAATGCGGCGGGAAGTTCCCACCCTAATGTCGCAAAAGACGCGACGTTAGGATCGGGCACCCGCACCCAGCCGAGCGTGAATCCGCAGATTCAGATGGCGAAGCCGCCGATCACGGCGGAGGAACCGCTGCTGGCGGAGATCAAGGCATTCCTGCAGTCGGTGCGGGAGCGGTCGCGTGCGGTGGTTTCGCTGGAGGATGGCCGGAAAGCGCTGGAGCTTGGGCTGGCGATTCTCGCGGAGATTGGGCGGCACGCGGCGCGGATCGGGGTGGGGAAAGGTTAGAGGTCAGAGGTCAGAGGTCAGAGGTCAGAGGTCAGAGGTCAGAGGTCAGATTGCAGAGGTGAAAACCCATTGTTCAAACGACATCGGCGATTCGCAGGTCTTTACCTCTGACCTCTTACCTCTAACCTGTGGTTTTCACCTCTGCAATCTGACCTCTGACCTCTGCAATGGTCCCTCTGCAATCTAACCTCTGACCCCTAAGCTCGTTTTAGAGTTGCGGGGGTGGGCCCTGACGGTCGGGGCCTCCGTCGGGCGGGCCGTGGCGATGGCCTTGCCCCCATTGCTCACGATTGGCCTGCATTTCGTCCCACTTCTTCTGCTGGTTAGAGTCGAGGAGCGCGCGGATCTGCGTGTCGGTGCTCTTGCGGATGTCCATCATTTTTGCCCGGCGATCCTGCTGGGAAAGAGAATTATCCTGGTGCAAACTCTCCATCTGTGAGTGTTCGGACTGAAGAACGTCCTGCACTTTGGTTTGCTGATCGGAGGTGAGCTTGAGTTTCTTGGTCAGTTCCTGGGTGCGCTGGGCGGGATCGGGCGGGCCGTGGCGCCAGCGGCCGTTGTCCTGAGGGGGTTGCTGATTGCTGGGCGAGGGCGCGGGCTGGCTATCCTGGGCCGTCGCGAAAGGCGCGGCGATCGAGATGAGGCTGGCCGCGAGAAGAACGAGAAGGTACTGCTTGAGCATGGAGATCTCCTTTTCAAAGCGATCTGTCTACATCTATGAATGGAATTATGAACCGGAAGTTGCGCGAGAAACAGGATTCGGACAAATCTTTGCGTAACTTTACAAAGCGCAGCTCCAATTCGGGGTTTATCAGGGAATGGATCGCTTCTTCAACATCGAGGACGCAAGGGTAAAGGGGCTGACTGGAGCGCGCTCCAGACCACCCCTTCCCCTTGGACCTCAACTTCCCATCAGAACCGCTCTTCACCTGCGCCGCAATAGCCAGGCGATTAGGCGGTTACCGAGATGCTATTCGAACTGGACTGTGAGGACGTCTGTCCGTTGCTTGCGGTCGATTGCTGCAAGTCCTGCTGCAATGTGGTGAATGTGCTCTGGGCGGTCGAGAGGTCGCCAGACTGCAGCGCCGTGCCCAGTTGGTCGAGTAACTGACTGATTTCACTCGCTTCGCTGCTGCCGCCACCGTGATGATGATGGTGCCCTTGCGTTGCTTGACTCTGCATTGCCTGCTGAATCGTCGTGTAGTCCTGCTGGGCGGCCGACAGATTGCCGGATTGGAGATCCGTCGAAAGCTGGCTGAACGCTTGGGCGATGGGATTGTCGCTCTGCGAGGACGAAGTCGAATTACTCTGCGGACTGAGCTTCTGCAAAGTCGCAAAATCCGATTGTGCCGCAGAAAGATTTCCCGACTGTAGATCCTTGCCGAGTTGCTGGAACGCTTGCTGAAACTGCTGAAAATTGTTTTGAACGCTCTGGGTGTTGTAGAGACTGCTGGAAATGCCTGAAACTGACATTGTTCCTCCTCAAGGGGAAATGTTCGTTCGCCTGTCATATCGGCAACCCTCTGCAGGGCTTTAGTCGCCGCTATGTACCCATGGGGAGGGCAAGTCTCGTGCCAATGCGCGCCCGGCTTATGAGGAGTCAAAGTGCACAATTGACAAGACTCAACTGATCGCTCGTGAGCATGACACCCTTGCGCAAAAGTGACTGGGCAGAGCCTGCCCATGCCAGCGGGCAAGGCTTGCCCACTGCGCCAGTCAAGTGAGCCGAAGACAACGGGAAGGGCACGATCTATGGCGTCGGGGTGCCTTGCGCGGCCAGGCGTTGCTTAAGTTGGGTGGCAAATTGTTGGGTCTGCTCGTCGGAAAATTGCAACTGACCCTCGAGGACCAGGTTCAACTGGTCCGCGCCGGCGTCCTGGAATTGTGCTTTCTGGAGGGTGGCGGACTCCTGCGCGGCGGGCGGGAGCGTGGTTTTGAGGCCGGTGCCCTTCTGCAGGGCGGAGAGGAGCGATGCGGAGATTTGCTCGCGCAGGGTGTCGCCGAGGTCGCCGGAGCGGAGCATGTTGCGGAGGAAGCCGCCGGCTTCGACGCGTGTAATTTCAGAGGCGAGGCCCAAGCCAGTTTTTTGATCCGCCGTTTGATCCACCGACGGAGTGAGCTTGACTTCGATGGTGCCGTCGCCGGCAACCACTTCCATAGGGCTTTCCCTGCCCGAACTTCCCTGAGTCACACCCGGCGAGCAGACCCAGCGCTCGAAGTGCAAGCGAGCCACCACCAGGGTGGCAGGAGCCAGAGGGGTGAGCGTGGCTTGTTGAATCTCAATGCGCTCGCCACAGCGGGGAGAGCGGTTGAGTGCGGAGCGCAGAATGCCGGTGATGTTTTGCTGCACGTCGGAGAGATCGGCGGTGATCTTGAGGCTGAACAGGTTGCGACCGTTTTCGGCGGAAGTCCGGGAGACGGCGCCGGTGGTTGGGATGGAGACGGGCTGGCCGGCGACGTTCGATCGAGTTCGTCACCTTGGGAAGGTTGAAGGCGAGGCCCTGGCCGTCAGTGAGGAGAACGCCCATCTCTCTGCCGAGCGCAAGTTGCTCGCCTTGGAAACTGGCGAGCGCTTTGTCGAGACTGGCGGCGGAGTTGGCGACCTGTTCGCTCTCTGGTTTGGCGGTCTGGACGATTTGATCGAGCGTCTTTACTTGTTTGTCGAGGTCGGAATCTGCCTTTGCCAGCTTCCTGGCAACGTCCTGCAAACCGGATTTTTGAGCGGAAGAAAACGAGGCTAGAAAATTCTGGCAGCCGGCGCGAGCTTGTTCAATGGCTTGATCGAGGGTGGTTGCGCGATCGGACAGCGGAGCCGGAGCGGGGATCTCCGGCAGAGACTTGCGAAAAGTTTGCAGCCGATCGATGGCCGCCTGGGTGTATTGCGCGACCTTGGCGAAGGCGGCGCGCTGCTTAGCCGTGGCTTGCACGGCCATGGCGCGGTGAAAGTCCTTGAGATCGTCCTTTTCGCTGACTCCATCGGGACGGCCGGCGCCGGCGCCGATGCCGGTGGGCATGCCGTGTCCGCCGCCACCGCCGCGCTGGGCAAGCATTCCGCTGGGACTGGTGAGCAGAGCGATTCCGACAATCAGCACAGCTACACCGGGCACAGAGATACGAAATGCAGACATACCACGGACAGATACATCAGGGGTGGAAACACCGTGGGCAGATACGTCAGGACGGCGAGCTCCTTTGTGAAACATAGGCCAGATCTCCAAGAACATTGTACGGTTGGAACGAGACCGCAGGACTAACGGAGCAACAAAAAGTTCTGATGCAGACGGATTCAAATTGGTGATCCGATCTCTCTGTCCAGTGGGCCAGTTGCCCGGCCATTACTCAGGTACTCACTCGGCGGGCGCAAAAAATGCGACAATGGAATCAGCGGCCGCAACTCCACACTTTACGTAACTTTACGAGGGAATTTTGCGCGTAATCTTACGCAACCCAGGAGGCTGTTCGCGGCTCTAAGCTTATAGTCTCCGCCTGATGCCGGTCACCCAAATTCCGTCTCGCGATCCGCAGATTCCGCCTGCCGAGCAGCCGGAGCAGCGCGATTTGTTTGAAGCGCAGCACTGGGAGACGGCTTACCGCAGCTTCAATCCCGACGATGTTCCGCATCTTCTCATCCAGTTGCAGGACGATCTCTCGCGGGCGCGCAAGCGCGAAGCAGTGTGGCTGTCTGTCATCCTGCACTTGTTCGTGATCATTCTGTTGTGGAACAGCGAGAAGTTGATGATGCTGTTGCCGCACCGGACGGTGGATCTGGCGATTCAGGCGAATCCAGACCAGTCGAAGGACGCGATGTTTCTGGAGTTGCCGCCGGACGCGCAGAAACTGATGCGGCGTCCCGATGCGAAGGTGCTTTCGGATAAGGACCGCATCGCGACCAGCAAAGCGCCGCAGATCAATCGCGAAGAGTTGAAGAAGATACTGGAGAGCGCGCGTCCGGGACGGCCGGGCGAGAGCGCGCAGCAGCCACCGGCGCAGGGTCAGGCGCAGAGCCAGCAGCCGCCAGCGCCGCAACCCAGTTCGGGATTCGCCCAGCCGCAGCCGAGCGATCAGACGGCGCAGTTGCGGTTGCCTCCGCAGAACCGGGCGCAGCCGGATTTTAATGCGCGCATGACGGCGGGCTCGATGATCGATCAAGCGGCCCGGGCCGCCGCCGACAGCCGCGGGCACAACAGTGGTGGACAAGCGGGCTATTATGGGAGCCCGGGCAGGAGCGGGGCGAAGGCGCTGGATCAGGCGGAGATCCTGACCGACACAATGGGCGTGGATTTTGGGCCTTATCTGGCGCGGATCGTGGCCATTGTGAAACAGAACTGGTATGACCTGATGCCGCCGTCGGTGTATCCTCCCATCTACAAACAGGGCAAGCTGGCGATTGAATTCGTCATCCTGAAGGATGGCAAAACGGCCGAGATGGCGATTCGCAGCTCGTCCGGCGACGTGGCGCTCGACCGGGCCGCGTGGGCGAGCATCACCGCATCCACTCCGTTCCCACCGCTGCCGAAAGAATTTCCCGGCAAGCTCCTCGGCCTGCGTTTCTATTATTTTTACAACCTCGATCCCAACAGCAGCGAGTTGAAGTGAGTTCGCGGATTTGAATTCCGCAGAGACGCGGCTCAGCGCGTCTCTAGCTGCGTCCGAAGGAGACGGCGCAAGCCCCGTCTCTACTTCACATTACTCGGGAGAGGCTGCGGACGTGCGCGAATGGGCCGAATTCGCTACCATAGGATATTCTCAGTTTGATGTGCATCCAAATAAAACTATGAAGATTCAACGACTGTCGCCGCTCTCCGTGGTTTTTCCGAGTCTGGTTCTGGTGTGTCTGGTTCTGGTGTGCCTGCCGGTTTTCGCGCAGGATGTGCCGGAGGCTCTCCGTCCGCCTAAAGGGGCGCAACTTGCGATCGTCGTTTTTGAAGACCTGCAATGTCCGCGATGCGGCCTGGTTGCGCCGCTGCTGGCGCAGGCCTCGCGGACGTATAGGATTCCGCTGGTGCAGCACGACTTCCCGCTGGGGCCGTCGCACAACTGGTCATTCGAAGCGGCGGTGCTGGCGCGCTACTTCGATACGCATTCCAAAGATGTCGGAAACGAGTTTCGCGCAACCGTGTTCGAGCACCAACTGGAGATCAACCCGCAGAATTTGCGGGGATTTGCGGAGAAGTTTGCCGCCGACCACAAGATTGGGTTGCCGTTCGTGGTGGATCCGGAGGGCAAGCTGGCGGGGCTGGTGAGGGCGGACAGAGAGTTGGGCATGACTCTGCACATCGAGCACACGCCGACGATCTGGGTGGTCAGCAACAAGCGCACCGGCAAGCCCTACGTCGAGGTGACGGACACTAAAGATCTCTACGTGATGATCGACGCCATGAAAAAGGATTGAAGAGGTCAGAGGTTAGAGGTCAGATTGCGGAGGTGAGAACCTAACACCTCGCATTCGCGATGGGATCATCACGTTCAGGGTTCTTACCTCTGCAATCTGACCTCTGACCTCTAACCTTTTCACTTCTGCGATTTGTCACATTCCCGTTGTGAGCGTCATCACGGCGAAGATTGAAAATCACAGAATAGAATCGCCTCACGAGGCGTGGCATGAAACGGGACTCCGCGGCGCTGAAGGTCCGCACCAAGGACTTCGCCTTGCGAGTTCTCAGACTTTGCCGATCCCTCCCTCGAACTGAAGAAGCGCGAATCTTGGGTACACAGCTTCTTCGCTCCAGCACATCGATCGGCGCCAACTACCGAGCGGCGTGCCGCGGAAGATCTCGGGCTGAATTCGTAGCCAAACTGGGAATCGTCTTGGAAGAGGCGGATGAGGCAGTCTTCTGGTTAGAGCTCTTTCAGGAGGGAAATATCTTCCCGGCGGAAAAATTGCACGGTCTTGCGCAGGAGGCGAACGAACTCGTCTCAATCTTTGTCAGTTCCGTGCGCACCGCGAGAGAGGTCAGAGGTTAGAGGTCACACGTCAGAGGTCAGAGGTGAGAGGTCAGATTGCAGAGGTTAGAAGCCAAAAGGTTTTACCTCTGCAATCTGACCTCTCACCTCTAACCTCACCCACCTCTGCAATCTGACCTCTCACCTCTGACCTTTCTTCTTTACTCCGTCCATCTCCGGAACAGCAGCGCGCCGTTGGTGCCGCCGAAGCCAAACGAATTTGACATGGCGTATTCGAATTCCGTTTTTCGGGCGTGGTTGGGAACGAAATCCATGCCCTCGGTCTCAGGGTCCTGATTCTCGAGGTTAATGGTGGGCGGCAGAATCTGATCGCGCAGCGCCAGCACCGTCACTCCCGCCTCTAATCCGCCCGCTCCGCCCAGCAAATGGCCGGTCATGGACTTGGTGGAACTGACCGGAACTTTCTTTCCAAACAGATTTCGAATGGCGTGCGCTTCGAGCGTGTCGCCGATGGGCGTCGAGGTGCCGTGGGCATTGAGGTAGCCGACGGCACTGGGATCGAGTTTCGCGTCGCGCAGCGCGTTGCGCATGACGCGGAAACCGCCTTCGTGCTCGGGGGCGGGTTGCGTCATGTGATACGCGTCGGCGGACATACCATAGCCAACGATTTCCGCGAGTATCGGAGCGCCGCGGCGGCGGGCATGCTCGAGTTCCTCGAGAATCATGATGCCGGCGCCTTCGCCCATGACGAAGCCGTCGCGGTCCTTGTCCCAAGGACGGCTGGCGCGAGCGGGATCGTCATTTCGGGTGGAGAGTGCGCGCATGGCGGCGAATCCGCCGACACCCATGGGAGTAATGGCGGCCTCGGCGCCTCCGGCAATCATTACGTCGGCATCGCCGTGCTGGATGATGCGGAAGGAATCGCCGATGGAGTGGGCGCTGGTGGTGCAGGCCGTCGAGGTCGCTTCATTCGGGCCCTTGGCGCCGGTCCGCATGGAAACGTGCCCGGCGGCAAGGTTGACGATGGTGGCGGGAATGAAGAAAGGCGAGATCTTGCGCGGTCCGCCCTCGAGCAGCGCGCTATGTTCGCGCTCGATCACGTCGAATCCGCCAATGCCCGAGCCAATGTGCACGCCGACGTTCTCGGCGTTTTCGGGCGTGATCTGGAGCTGCGACATCTTCATCGCTTCATCGGAGGCCGCGATTGCGAAGTGGATGAAGCGCCCCATCTTCTTCACTTCTTTTTTCTCGATGAAATTGAGGGGATCGAAGTTGCGGACCTCGGCTGCGATCTGACAGGCAAAGGCGGAGGCGTCGAAGGCGGTAATGCGGTCGACGCCACTCTTGCCCGCGAGCAGGCCCTGCCACGCCGAGTGAGTGGTGGTGCCCAGGGAGCAGATCAGGCCGATGCCGGTAATAACGACCCTTCGCGCCAAGTTATTTGCCAGCCTTTGCGTTCTTGCCGATGTACTCGACGGCATCCGCCACGGTGCGAATCTTCTCCGCGTCCTCGTCGGGGATTTCGATATCGAAGGCCTCTTCGAAGGCCATCACGAGCTCGACGGTATCGAGCGAATCGGCGCCCAGGTCATCCACGAACGAAGCGCTGGGCGTGACCTCGCCCTCGTCCACACCCAACTGCTCGACGATAATCTGTTTCACTTTTTCATCAACGGCTGCCATGTTCTCCTCGTTTCTAACTCTGGGAATCGCGGGTCCGGGTCGCGGGCCGGCGTTTGCTGATTTACGACTGCATCTTGCTCAACGGATCGAATGAAGTCGAATGCAATAGTCTAAAAGGGATCGGAAAAGTATGCAAAGGAATCAAGGGTAGAAAACTGATGTGCCTGACACTCGTGTGCGTGGAGATCACTACCGAATCCTAACTGGCGGCGGGGAGAGCGGTCAAACCTGGCACCCGCGCTCCCACATTCACAGGCAGCGGAAAAAGTTTCCCCGTAGAGACGCGGCTTGCCGCGTCTCTGCAAACGGGGCAAGCCCCATCTCTACTTCGAATACTCGTCCCTTAGCTGGGTCTGCCGGTCGGTCATCGGAATTGCGCGTCCGGCGATGAACACTTGCTTCACATCGGTCTTCACATCCAGCGGATCGCCGTTCGCAACCACGACGTTGGCGGTTTTGCCGGCATCGAGAGAGCCAAACTGGTCGGCGACTCCCCAGATTTCGGCGGCGTTGATGGTGATCGCCTTGAGCGCTTCGTCATAGGGGAGACCAAAGGCGGTGGCGAAGCCCGCCTGGTAGGGCAGGTTGCGCACGTTGTGCGCGTCGTACGAAGCGAAGACGATCATGACGCCGCGTTTGTAGAGTTGCGCCGGAAGGCTGTAGACCGTGTCGTAGCGCTCGTCTTCTTTCGGAGCCTCGTAGATGGGCCCAACGATCACCGGCACCTTGAGGCTGGCCACGTAGTCGAGAATGGGCTGGGAGTGGCTGATGTGGTTCAGCACGAACTTCAGCTTGAACTCGTTGGCGAGACTGACAGCCGTTTGAAGATCGCTCGGGCTTTCGGCCGCGAGCACGATGGTTTTCTTGCCTTCGAGATAAGGGAGCAGCGCTTCCGACTTGAGGTCGCGCTTGGGCGCCAGAGGTTCGGCTTTCTTGTCGCGGGCAGCGTCGTCTTTCTTGCGTTCGTAGTCGGTCCACTTGGCTTTGTAGTCTTGCGCATCCACGAAGGCCTGGCGCAGTTGGGCCGCCAGCCCCATGCGCGTTGACGGGAACTTCTGCTTGTCCCAACCGCCTTTGTTGCGGCGCTGATCGCCGGTGAAGTTGAGCGGCATGGCGTTATCGCGGATCAGGAGCATCTCGCTGGCGTTGGCTCCGGCAAGCTGAATGAAAGAATCCTGGCCGGGGAGAGTGTCTGCGCCTTCGGGAGCGACGACGGCATTGGTGATACCGTTCATGCGGGCCACCGGGATCAGCGCCGATTCCGCATGGAACGCCTCGGCGGTGTGCATGTGCGGCATGATCTCGTCGCTCGGTTCAACCAGATCGTTGGTCATGGCTTCGGCGGAGATTTCCGTGAGGCCGAGGCTGGTCTCCGAATCGATCAGACCGGGATAGATGGTCATGCCGGTCACATCGATGACTTGCGCGGTGCTGGGGACATTGACTGAGCCTGCCGCGCCGACGGCAGTGATCTTTCCGCCCTGCATGACGATCGCGCCGTTTTCAATTACACCGTGGGTGACGGTCAACAGCTTGCCGCCCTTTAGAACTACGGGCTTGTCCTGCGCGAGCGCGCATCCCATCCCCAAGAAAGCCATCCCCAGGAGAATTATCATTCCGACCCTGAGCCAGTCGAAGGGGAGGAATCTGCATCGCGCTGAGAACTGAGAACCGGGAACTGAGAACTGGTTTTTCATTCTCCCTCCTTGTAGTGCGTGGTTCCGAGGCCCGGTTGCGAGCGGTCGAAGTACACGTCGCCATCGATCAAAACTTTTTCGGGCACACCGTAACTCGACAGCGGATATCCGTCCCAGATCACGAGGTCGGCATCCTTGCCAACGTCGATCGAGCCGACGCGATCGTCCACGCCGACGATCCAGGCGGCATTCAGCGTGATCATCCTCAAAGCTTCTTCTTCAGTGGCGCCGCCGTAACGCATGGCCTTGGCGGCTTCCTGATTGAGGCGGCGGGCGAAATCCTCGGAATCGCTCTTGATCGCGACGCGCACGCCTTTGCGCATCGCCATCACGGCGTTCCACGGGATCGCGTCCCAGGCCTCCTGCTTATAGCCCCACCAATCGGAGAAGGTGGCGATGGCGATGTTGTTGGCGGCGATCTGGTCGGCGACTTTGTAGGCTTCGAGAGCGTGGTGGAAGGCGCGAATCTTGTAGCCGAACTCCTTGGCCATCGCGATTTCGGTCAACATCTCGTCGGCGCGATAGATGTGGATCTGCACCATGATTTTGCCGCGCAGAACGTCGGCAAGAGCTTCGAGCTTCAAGTCGTGCCTGGGCGGCGTGGCATCTTTATCGGCGCGCTTGACTTTCTCGTTATAGTTGTCCCACTCGCGCATGTAATCCTGTGCCTGGACGAGCGCCTCTCGTTGGACCGCAAAATTGCCCATGCGCGTCGAAGGCAACTGATCGCGGCTGCCATAGACGCGCATGGGATTCTCGCCGCTCGCGAACTTGATCGAGCGCGGCGCGTTTGGAAAAAGCATTTCATCGCGCGAGGCGCCGTACTTGTGCTTGATGACGACTGCCTGCCCGCCGATCATGTTGGCCGATCCGTGCAGCAGCAGCGACGTGGTCACGCCGCCGGCCAGCACGCGGTAGATTTCCTTGCTCTGATAATCGAAGGCATCTTTCATCATCATGTGCGGCGTGATGGGACTGGTGGCTTCGTTGACGTCGTCATCGAGAGCAATGTGCGAGTGCGAGTCGACGATGCCCGGGGTAAGGTACTTTCCTCCAGCATCGATGACGGTGGCGCTCGGGGGCGCGTTCACATTCTCGCCGACGGCGGCGATCTTGCCGTCCTTGATATAGATCGAGCCATTCGCGATGTTGCCGTGCGTCACCGTCATCACGGTGGCGTTCCTGATCACAACGTCGTGATGACCGGCCGCCGCGGTTTGCGCGAAGGCGGCCGCGGCCAGCGTCATCGCTAGCCAAGCAGAGTGGAGCGCAAGTCTTCTTGTCGACATTACTCGCATGGATGGAACCTCAGAAAAATGATTTCGTTTGCCGAGCACTCGGATTGTAGGAGCGTCTGCGAAAAGGGTCAACGCGAAAGCCGGATTTCGTGTTCCGCTCTTGCTCATTCCTCCGGACTCATGTCACGATTTGGACGTGAAAATTCCAGCGATGATTGCCGTCCCGCAGGCGCTCGCCGCGCACGAGACGCTTCTCGGCGAGGTCAGCCGTTAAATGCGCGCCATAGTGCAACGCGTGAGCAGGGCTAAAGTTACAGTCAACGGCGAGACCACGGGCGAAATCGGCCTCGGCCTGCTGGTGTTGCTCGGGGTGGGCGCGGGAGATACGCGCGCTGAGGCGGATTACCTTGCCCAGAAGACCATCGGCCTGCGCATTTTTGAAGATGCCGGCGGCAAAATGAATTTGTCGGTCGCCGAGGTTGGCGGCGCGCTGCTCGTGGTCTCGCAGTTCACCCTCTATGGAGACGCGCGCCGCGGCAAGCGTCCATCGTTCGACGGGGCCGCTCCTCCCGACGAGGCGCGTGAACTTTACGAGTATTTTGTGGAGAAAGTCCGCGCCGCCGGCCTGCGCTGCGCAACCGGACGCTTCCAGGAAACGATGCAGGTAGAACTGGTGAACGAAGGCCCGGTCACGATTTTGCTGGATTCGGCCAGAGTATTCTGAAAAAGTATTCTGAAAAAAGTATTCTGAAAAGAACCGATAGAAGCGCTTCGGGAGAGGAGCACAAGTCTGGTTATGGCGTCCGCTGGCACTGCTCAGTCCGGCTCCGATCACACGAGCGACGAGCGCCGCAGTCCGGCGCTTCCGCCTCTCGCAGTCGGCATTCTGATTGGCCTGTGTACAGCCAAGCTGCTGCTGCACATCTTCACCAGCGTCCGGTACTACGGATACTTTCGCGACGAGCTTTATTACCTCGACATGGCCCGCCATCTCGACTGGGGCTACGTGGATGCCGCGCCGCTCATCGCCGTTTACGCCAAGATCGCGCTATTGATGGGCGGTTCGCTCGCGGCGCTGCGCATTCTGCCGGCGCTGGCGGGAGCGGCACTGGTTGCGCTTGCCATTTTTATCGCGCGCGAACTCGGCGGCGGACGCTATGCCCAGTTCCTTGCGGGTCTCTGCGTGTTGCTCTGTCCCGCGGTTCTGGTCATGGACAGCCTGATGACCATGAATGCCTTCGAGCCGCTGTTCTGGATGGGATGCATTTGGGTCATCGCTCGCATCTTGCGCACCGGAGACTCGCGGCTTTGGCTTTGGTTCGGCGTGCTCGCCGGATTTGGGCTCGAAAATAAGCACTCCACGCTGTCTTTCGGATTCGCAGTCACCGTCGCCCTGCTTCTGACGCATCATCGCCGCGAGTTCGCCCGGCAGTGGATCTGGATCGCCGGTGCCATCGCTCTCGCACTCTTTTTGCCCAATATCATCTGGCAAATCCGCCATCACTTCCCGACCATCGAAGACCTGGCCAACGTCCGCCGCGAAGGCAAGAACGTCGTGCTCGGCCCGTTCGCGTTCGTTAAGGAGCAGATCTTCGACATCCGCCCGGTCCTGGTGCCAGTCGGGCTTCTGGGCCTGTTCTGGTTTCTCCGCGACCGCCGCTGGCGCGTGCTCGGCTTGACTTTTGCCGTCTTCTTCGTATTGATGGAAGTCGCGCACGCCAAAAACTACTACGTGTTCCCGATCTATCCGATGGTCTTCGCTGGCGGAGGGGTCGCGATCGAGCGGTGGCTGGCAAACCGCGCTGCCTGGACACGTGCGGCCGTCGTCGCTATCGTCATGCTCGGGACGCTTCCCGCCGTCCCGTCGGTCGCGTGGTTTCTGCCGCCGGAGCGCCTCCTCGCCTATGAAAATGCTATAGGCCTCAAAGCCGCTAAGGCCGAGGTGCACCACGAGTCGCTGTTGCCGCAACCGGTTGCCGACCAGTTCGGATGGCCCGAGATGGCGAGTGAGGTCGCCGGCATCTACAACTCGCTGCCGCCCGAGGAGCGCGCCCAGACCGGCATCTGGGCGGGCAATTACGGCGAAGCCGGCGCGATTAACTTGTTTGGTCCGAAGCTCGGCCTGCCTCGCGCCTACTCTCGGCACCAGACCCATTGGTATTGGGGTCCGCCGCCACAGGTCTATAAGAACCTCATCGTGATCCAGTGGAGCTTCGACGATGTGCGCGACAACTGCACTTCGTATCAGGCCTTCGAACACTACCAGCGATTTGGCATGGGCGAGGAAAACACGCCGATCTATCTCTGCCGCGGCGTCACCTTCGACATCCAGAAGATCTGGTGGCACTCGCACCACTGGAATTGACGACTGGGCGAAATCCTCGGCTACACGGAAACAGACCCCACTAGCCGCCACGTGCGCGGGTTCCATCCACCCTCCGATTGCCATCCCCGCTTGCCCCCGCATACAATCAAGCCTTTCCCAGCGAGGGCCCTGTGAAGCGCATCAAAGCCATTTATCCCGGATCGTTCGATCCCCCTACCAATGGGCATCTTGACCTGATCGAGCGCGGCAGCAAGATCTTCGACGAGCTGGTCGTCGCCATTCTTCAGAATCCCGAGAAAGACCCGCTGTTTAGCGTGGCCGACCGTCGCAAGATGCTGGAGTCGATGACCTCTGGCTTTGACAACGTCTCGGTCGACACTTTCGCCGGCCTCACCGTGGACTATGCCTTGCGGGTCGAGGCGAGGGTCATCCTGCGCGGCATTCGTGCCATCAGCGATTACGAGTACGAGCTCCAGATGGCCCTGATGAATCGCAAACTGCAGCCCGGTCTGGAGACGGTGTTCATGATGCCCGCGGAAAAATATTCGTACCTGAGTTCGCGTCTGGTGCGCGAAGTCGCCCAGTTGGGCGGGTCCATAGAATGCCTGGTGCCTGAACTGGTCGAGCAGAAGCTTCATGAAAAGATGGACGTGGCTCACAAATTCGAGAACGGCGAGCAGTCGCCGGGCAAAACGTCCGGGAGCAAGAGCAAGTCCCGGAAAAGGAAATCATGAGCACAGTCGAGTCACCCGTCACTCACCCCGTCCGCCTGACGGACCGCATCAATCGCATTGGGCCCTCCGCCACCATGGCGGTGGCGGCCGAGGCTCACAAGCTACACCAGCAGGGTATTGATGTCGTGGATTTCGGCGGCGGCGAGCCCCATTTCTCCACCCCGCAGCACATCAAGGATGCCGCCATCGTCGCCATCCAGGCGAATTTTTCGAAGTACACGCTCGTCGGCGGCACCACCGAACTGAAGGACGCCATCGTGCACCGTCATGCCGTGGACTTCGACTCCGATTACCGGCGCGAGGAAGCCGCGGCTTCGGTGGGCGGCAAGCACGCGCTGTTCAACGCCATTTCCGTGCTCGTGGACCACGGCGACGAGGTCATTCTTCCCGTCCCCTACTGGGTCTCGTTCAAGGATATGGTGCGCTACGCTGGCGGCAACTGTGTGCTCCTCCACAGTGACGAATCCCAGGGGTTTCGCATTACCGCCGGCATGGTGGCGCAGCTGGTGACGCCGAAGACCAAGCTCATCATCCTGAATTCACCCTGCAATCCTTCCGGAGCCGTGATGAGCGCGGAAGACATGAGCGAAGTCGTCCGGCTGGCCTGTCAGCGCGGCATCTGGGTAATTTCCGACGAGTGCTACGTCTATCTGAACTACACGGGCAAGCTCTTCTCAGTGGGTTCGTTGCGCGAGTGCCGCGACCGCTTTCTGATCGTCGGATCGCTTTCGAAGACTTATGCCATGACCGGCTGGCGTCTCGGTTTCACGCTCGGCCCGGCGCCCATCGTCACGGCTGTTCAGAAGCTGCAGAGCCAGTCCACCTCGAACCCGACCTCGATCGTGCAGAAAGCGGCGGTCGTGGCGCTCAAAGGTCCGCAACAATGCGTGGATGACATGCGCGCGGAGTACATCAAGCTGCGCGATCACGTGGTGAAGGGACTGCGCTCCATACCCGGCGTGCAATGCACGCTGCCGGAAGGCGCGTTCTATGCCTACCCCAATGTTTCGGCATTTTTCGGGCGAGGCGGGATAAATTCGGCCTCCGAGATCGCCGGCAAACTCCTGCGCGAGGTGCACGTTGCCACAGTTCCCGGAGAAGGCTTCGGCACGAAGGAGCACATCCGCCTCTCCTACGCCACCTCGATGGCCGAACTCGATCGTGGCCTGGAGCGCATGCGAAAGTTTTTCGGCGGGCTGTAGCATCGTGTTCCATAAATTCTGGTTGTCATCCTGAGCGAAGCGAAGGGATGAATTCACGTTTGAAGTGCAACAGTGTGTTCCAAGAATACCTCGTTGGGAGTTTTGAAGCCGAGGCATTTTCTGGGTGTGTCGTTATAGCGTTCGAGACAGAGGGCGAGGCGATGGGCGGGCAGGGTATCGAGGTCGGTGTCTCTGGGCAACTGGCGGCGCAAACGGCCAATCGCGTTTTCGATGCCGCCCTTTTGCCACGGCGAGTGCGTGTCGCAGAACCAGGTCTGGATGCCAAACCGTCGGCTCAGGAGATAGTGTTTGCTGAACTCCGTTCCGTTATCGAAGGTCATGGATTGGCACACACGCGCGGGCATCGCTTCCACCATGGCGCTGAGATTGTCGGCGACCGACTGCGCCGTTCTCGCCTTCTGCCGCACCAGCAGGGCGCGCCGCGACCTGCGTTCCTGCGCCACCAGCAAGAACTGTCCCGGTTTGCTGAAGCTCATGAGGTCGGCTTCCCAATCGCCCAAGCGCGTTCTGGCCTCCACCACCGCCGGACGATCATGGATGGAAACCCTGTCCACTATGGACGCCGTCGACCATCGGCCATTGGGCAGACGCTTTCCGCGACGGTACTTTTGGCGAGGCAACCAGCGATGCAGGGTTTCGTTGAAGGACCCACTGCGCCAATAAATGTAACGGTAGATCGATTCGTAGCTGATGCGGTCGCTGCCCGGTCCCTGGGCCATGCGCCCGGCAATCTGCTCCGGCGACCATCCCGCGGCGAGATGTTGCAAAACTTTCTCACGAAGTTCCGGCTGACGTTCCAGCTTATGGGCTCGACCGCGAGCATGACGACGCAGCATCAACTGCTGCGCGCGCTCCGGATCGTAACCCCCGGTCCACTGCTTGGACGCCTTGCCGTTGCGCTTCAGTTCACGGCTGATCGTCGCCGCGCTCCGCCCCAGAACGCCAGCGATGCAGCGCAGAGATTTACCGTCTGCATGCAGACGGTAAATCTCAATCCGCTCTCTGAGGCCCAACTGCTCATACCTTCTTTTTTCCATCGCAACACCTTTGTACGGTGTTGCACTTGATTCGTGAACTCATGAGGATCTGCTGTCTCTCGCACCGCCGAAAAAGCAGGCCCTTCGCTTCGCTCAGGATGACAGTGTGGATTTATGCTCCAACTTGCGGGACACGACGCCAACACCTGCTCCAATTAGTTCGACGATTTGCTACTTTTGCGCATGACCCAACTCTACCCGCTCCTAATGCAGCCCGCCTTCGACCCGCGCCCTTGGGGCACGCTCGATCTCTCCGCCATCTATCCCAATCACAAATTCAACGAAAGAATCGGAGAAGCCTGGCTCACCGGCGACAATTGCGTGGTAGCGAACGGTCCGCTCGCGAAACGTTCGCTCGCAGACCTGAGCAAAGAGTTCGGCTCCGAACTCGTGGGCACGGCGGCGCGCGACCCACAGCGCTTTCCGTTGCTGCTGAAGTTTCTGTTTCCCGAGGAAAAACTTTCCGTCCAGGTGCATCCCGACGACGCCACCGCTCAACGTTTCGGCGAGCCGTGGGGCAAAACTGAATGCTGGTACGTGGCCCATGCCAGGCCCGGATCGCAGATCGCGCTCGGACTGAAGCGCGGCGTTACCGCAGCTCAATTCGAGCAATCCATCCACGAAAATCGCGCCGAAGAGCTGCTCAACTGGATCAACGTCTACCAAGGCGAGATGATTTACGTGGCCGGCGGCACGGTGCACACGCTGGGACCCGGCCCCGTCATCGTGGAGACGCAGCAGCAGTCCGATACCACCTATCGTCTCTACGACTACGGACGCGGGCGCACGCTGCATCTCGAGCGCGGCCTGGCCTCGGTCAAGGAGCGCACTGCCTCCGGCAAGGTGATCCGCCCCGCGCCGGTTGGCATTGATGGCGGCAAGAACCGGCGCTCTTCCATGATCGCCGCACCCTATTTCACGCTGGACCTGTTCGAACTGAAGGAGCCGCAGGAGTTCTCAACCACGGACGATTCAGGCAAAAACTCCGCGCAAATCCTGGTCGCCGTCGAAGGCTGCGGAGTTGTCGAAGCGCAGGGCCGCGATCCGGTGACGCTGGCCAAAGGCGATGCAGTCGTGATCCCCGCCGCTTTGCGGGGTTTCACAGTGCGCCCGCAGTGGATGGTCGAGTTCTTGAAAGCCAGCGTGCCGGGTGCGGCGGTGCCCGAGCCCGCCACGCGGATGTAAACGAAACTCTTCACCAAAGAGGCACACAGAGGAAACCAAACATCTCAAAGGGCTTCCCCCGTGAACCTCTGTGTCCTCTGTGGTCAACCTTTCGCGTCGCCCCGCGTAGATGTTAGGCTTGCAACGACCGTGAAAGCGAACCCGCACTTCTATCCCATCATTCTGGCTGGCGGCCGAGGCACGCGCTTCTGGCCGCTGAGCCGCAAAAGCCGCGCCAAGCAACTGCTCGCGCTCGACGGTAACCAGACCATGATCCAGCAGACCGTCGCGCGCCTCGCGCCCATGGCCGCGCCAAGCCGTTTCTGGATCGTCACCAACGACGACCTGCGCCCCGCCATCCTTCGCCAGCTTCCGAAGCTTTCTCCGAAGCAGGTCATAGCCGAGCCCGCCGGACGCAACACCGCGCCTGCGATTGGTTTAGCGGCATTTCTTTTGCTTCGTCACGATCCCGATGCGGTGCTCGGTCTGTTTCCCTCCGACCACGTCATCGCCGACCCTGCCCAATACCGCGCCACTCTCAGCCGAGCAATCGAGATCGCCGCCGCGGGAGAAAACATCGTTGTGCTCGGTATCCGCCCGACTCGCCCCGAAACCGGCTACGGCTATATCGAGGCCGGTGCACCCGAGGCTGATTCGTCCCATGATGGCGCGCCCGATCGGCAGGGGACGTTGCCCCTGCGCGTGCGCCACTTCACCGAAAAGCCGGATCTGGCCACAGCCCGGCAGTTTCTCGACGCGGGCAACTACTTCTGGAACAGCGGCATATTTCTCTGGCGCGCCGACACGCTCGCCAACGCGTTGCGCGAGCATCTTCCCAACGCCGCTCCGCTGCTCGAAAAGATTGCCTCCGCCTATGGCACGCGCAAGTTCGCAAACACTTTTCGAAAACTCTACCCGAAGTGCGAAAACATCAGCATCGACTATGCGGTGCTGGAGCCGCGATCCGCCAAGATAGAAGCCCAGTCGCGCATCTTCTGTCTGCCCTCCGACTTCGGTTGGAGCGACCTCGGCTCCTGGACCGCGCTGCATGAGCACCGCGTGGCGAAGGCGAAACCTGGCGACGGAAGCCTGGTCTCGGCGTCCGGAAGTTTTGCCCTGAATGCGAAGAATAATTACGTTCACGCCCCCGGCAAATTTGTCGCCCTGGTCGGAGTGAGCAACCTGGTGATTGTCGAGACCGAAGACGCGTTGCTAGTCACCACGCTCGACCAGTCGCAGGATGTCGGCAAAGTGGTGAAGCATCTGGATGAGAAGAAGCTGAAGAAACTGGTGTGAGAGCTGTTCGCTATTCGTCGTTCGCTGTTCGCAAATGCGGTCCCTCGCTCCCGCTCGGGATGACAAACCAAGGGGTATCGCGCACAGCGAACGACGAACAGCGTAGAGCGAATAGCGAACGACGGACCCCATGACCGAAATTAAATTCGGCACCGACGGCTGGCGTGGCCTTATTGCCGACGACTTCACCTTTGACAACGTGCGCCGTGTGGCTGGAGCGATTGCCAGCTACGTCCTCAAGCACGAAGATTCCACTCGCGGCGTCATCGTCGGCTACGACACGCGTTTCCTCTCCGACCGCGCCGCTCGTGCCGTCGCGCAAGTAATCGCTGGCGCAGGTGTTCCCGTGCTGCTCGCCAACGACTACGTGCCCACGCCCGCGGTTTCCTACAACGTCAAAAAACTGGGCGCGGCTGGCGGAGTCATGGTCACCTCCAGCCACAATCCGTGGAACTGGAATGGCGTGAAATTCAAAGCCAAGTTCGGAGGCTCAGCCACGCCCGCGATCATGAAGTCCATTGAAGAAGAACTGGGCGCCGGTGCCATGCCCAGCGACCGCCCGCCCACCCATTCGCACAGAACGCGAATGAGTGGGGCGCCCGCGAAAATCGAAGAGGTGGACTTGAAGCCCGCCTATGTCGAAGCGGTTTCTGAGTTCGCGGACCTCGATCTCATCCGCCGTGCGAATTTCAAGTTTGCCATCGATTCGATGTATGGCTCCGGCCGCGAAGTTCTTCCGAAAATATTCGACGCCCACGGCATCCGCTACGTGGCGATCCGTCAGGAGGTGAACCCACTATTCCCGGGCATCAATCCCGAACCGATTCTGCCGCACGTCGCGCTGCTGCAGAAAACCGTAGTGAAAGAAAAATGCCACGCCGGCCTCGCAACCGACGGCGATGCCGATCGCATCGGTGCCGTGGCTGAAGACGGCAGCTTTGTCGATTCGCACAAGTGCTTTGCCGTTCTGCTGAACTGGTTGCTGGTATACAAGAAGTGGCCGGGCGATGTGGTGCGCGCCTTCAACACCAGCGGCATGATCGACCGCATCGCCGCCAAGCACGGACGCAAGCTGCGCGAGTGTAACATCGGCTTCAAGTACATTGCCGATCTAATGATGGAGCATGAGATTCTGATCGGCGGAGAAGAATCGGGCGGCATCGGATACGGCCGCTTTCTCCCGGAACGCGATGGCATTCTCAACTCGCTTCTGCTGGCGAATGTCATGGCGGAAGAGAGGAAGCCGCTCGGCCAGTTAGTCGCCGACCTGCAGCGCGAATTCGGCGCACACTATTTTGGACGGCGCGATCTGCACATTTCCGATCAGCTCAAGGACAGCGCCATCCGCCGCGCTGCCGATCCGCAGACTGCGAAGCTCGGCCGTTATTCCATATTGCGCAAGGAAAATCGCGACGGCGTGAAGTGCTTCCTCGATGCTCCCAAGAACGGCAACGGCGCCGACGCCTGGGTATTGTTCCGCGCCTCAGGCACCGAACCTATGCTGCGCTGCTATGTTGAAGCGGCCACGCCCGAGCTGGTCGAAGAAATTCTTGAAACCGGCGAGCAGTTCGTGCGGCAGGCCTGACCGTGAGTCGTTTTCAACGAATGCCGGCGCTCACCCGATCTTACGATCACTTACAAGCACTTCAAGAAAGTAAATGAGGAATATAATCCGGCTAGCTTTCAGAAGGAGCAAGCGGAGGAAACGAAATGGATCAACTGTACTGGATTCCGTTAGCGATCGTTGCTTTCATTATGCTCTACCTGATTCTGGGAAGCTTTTTCACCGTGCGCACGGCTGAGGTCGCCGTGATCACGCGCTTCGGCAAATTCCTTCGCGTCGCCCAGCCTGGATTGAACTGGAAGCGCCCGTTCTTCGATTCCGTGACAGGCACGGTAAGTCTGCGTGTGAATCAGATTACTCTGACCATGGAGACGAAGACCAAAGACAACGTCTTCGTCACCATTCCTATTTCGGTGCAGAATCGCGTTCGTCCGGAAAAAGTCTACGATGCCTACTACAAGTTGTCCGATCCGGTGGCGCAGATCAAATCCTATGTCGAGCAGGTGATCCTGGGGCATGTCCCGGGAATGACACTGGACGAAGTGTTTGCCTCGCAATCCAGCATTGCCGCGGCGGTCAAGCAGGAACTGGATGCGGATATGGCGACATTCGGCTACGAAATTGTCAATGTGCTGGTGACCGATATTGTTCCCGACGCCAAGGTGAAGTCGGCGATGAACGATATCAACGCAGCACAGCGCGAACAGGTAGCCGCTAATGCCAAGGGCGAGGCGGAGAAGATTCTAGTGGTCAAGAAGGCCGAGGCCGAGGCGGAGAGCAAGGCTCTCCAGGGACAGGGGATCGCGAATGAAAGGAAGGCCATCATCGAAGGCCTGCAGGTCTCGATCGAACAGTTCCAGAAGGTAGTGGAGGGGGCGTCGGCAAAAGAAGTCATGCAACTGGTGATGGTCACACAGTACTTCGATACCCTGAAGTCCATTGGCGAGAACGACAAAACCAACACGTTGTTTCTGGCGCACTCGCCCGGGGCGGTCAAGGAGGTCTCGGACCAGATTCTGCAGTCCATGTTGGGGGCGGAGAAAGCGAACGGCTGAAGCTCCAGAGTCGCCATTCACGGCGCAGGAATTTGGCGGGCCTGACACTTCCAGCCTTCAAGTATTCTGGCTGTTGGTCCAGCCCTTTCGAGTTCTGGCCAGCCTCGGAACGCGATAGGATAATGACACTCTCACGATGATGGCCGCCAAGGAAACCACACCGGCTCTCGCCGATTCTCCGGAATCGCGCCGCTATAACCGCATCAAGCGGTGGCTAGGCGTCGCCGATTTCGTGATTGGTTTCGGACTCCTCGTCGTGCTCCTGGCCACCGGCTGGACCGGAAGCCTCCGCGATCTGGCGGAGCGCGGCGCTTCCCAGAACTACTCGTACGCCGTTTTCCTCTACGTCCTGATGCTGGTGCTGATCGGTAAAGTGCTCGGGACTCCGCTCGACTACTACGGCTTCCGGCTCGAGCACCGCTATAACCTTTCCAACCAGAAACTCCGCTCCTGGCTCTGGGACGAATTCAAGAGTTTTCTGATCGGCCTGGTCATGGCCACGATTGCGGTGGAACTGCTCTACATGCTCATACGCCAGTCTCCGCAACACTGGTGGATAATCGCATGGGCCGTTTTCCTCGGACTGGTTGTGCTGCTCGCGCAACTCGCGCCGGTGGTGCTGTTTCCGATCTTTTACAAATTCGAGCCGCTCGAAAACGAGGAGCTCAAGCGCCGCTTGATCGTTCTGAGCGAACGCGCCGGCACGCGCGTGCGCGGTGTCTATAAGTGGCATCTCTCCGAGAAAAGCAAGAAGGCCAATGCCGCGCTGACCGGACTCGGCGCAACCCGCCGCATCATCCTCGCCGACACCTTGCTCGACAACTATTCTGACGACGAAATCGAAGCCGTACTCGCGCACGAACTCGGCCATCACGTGCACCGGCACATTCTGAAGAGTATTTTCGTGCAGGCGGGAATCACGCTCTTCGGTTTCTGGCTGGCCAACGAAGTTCTACGCTTCGCCGTGGATCGCCGTCACGTGTTCGCGGGCATGTATGATTTCGCCAATCTGCCGCTGCTGATCCTGGTCTCGACCGTGCTCTCGTTTTTGCTGATGCCCGCCCTCAACGCCTACTCGCGCTTCAACGAGCGCCAGGCCGACCGCTATTGCTTCCAGTCGGTGGCCAGCGTCGAACCGTTCATTTCGTCGATGAATAAATTGGCCGAGCAGAATCTCGCCGAAAAAACGCCTGCCCGCTGGGTCGAGTGGCTGTTCCACTCGCATCCGGCGATCGGAAAAAGAGTCGCCGCCGCGGAAAACTGGGCGAAGTCCCACTGATAATTTGGTAATTTTGTAATCGGGTAATTGAGTAATTTGAAACCGATTTCGTGCCGTGCCCAGTGTGCCGGCTTTTGACTTGATTTTCAAATTACCAAATTACCCGATTACAAAATTACAAATTCTGTTTCAGGATCTCCTCCACCCGTCGCACATCCTCTTCCGTGTCGACCCCTACAGTGTCGAACGGCGTTTCTGCCACATAGATCTCAATCCCGTTCTCGAGAAAGCGCAACTGCTCCAGCCGCTCGCTGCGTTCAAGCGGCGATTCCGGCCAGCGCATAAACTTGTCCAGCGCGTCCTTGCGATGTCCGTAGATTCCGAGGTGCTTGTAGTATCGCGGATGCGCGCCGTCGCGATCGAATGGAATCGTGGCGCGAGAAAAGTAGAGGGCGCGGCCGGCAGCGTCGGTCACCACCTTCACGGCGCCCGGATTGTCGATGTCGATGTCAGCCGCTGGCGTTTTCAGCGTTCCCACTTCGACCTCGGGCGGCCCCATGATTTCGATCAGTTTGGCGACGTGTTCGGGGCGAGTCAGCGGTTCATCGCCTTGGACATCAATGTAGATATCGGCAGGCATGACCGTGGAGATTTCGTGGGTGCGCTCCGTGCCCGAGCGATGGGCCGGTGAAGTCATCCGCACGCCAAAGCCGCGCCGCTGGCACAACTGGAAAATTTCGTCGGAGTCTGTAGCCACCACGACTTCGTCGAGTTGGGGACAGCGGCGCACGGCCTGGTAGGTTAGCGCCAGCAACGGCTCGCCGGCGATTTCGCGCAGCATCTTGCGGGGCAGGCGCGTCGAAGCCAGCCGCGCAGGAATCACAGCGATGATTTTCACCCGCCCAGTTTCGCACGGAGCCATGCGGTTTGACACTCCATTTCCACGCACTTTTAGAACGATTTCCGGGCTGCCCCTGTTTCCTCCCGCGTATTTCCGGATTGGCGGTGTAGCTCAGGTGTTTGAAGCAACAATCATGAGACATTCCCCGCACGCCTCGCTATGCCTGACAAACCTCGTCGGATCGCGTTGTAAAATTCCCGAATGTCCCCCACTGGACAACCTGCCGCACTGGGCCTTCGCGGGCCGCTGACAGTGCGCAACTTCCGCCTGTTGTGGGTCGGCGAGACCGTATCGGTGCTGGGCGACCAGTTCTACTTCGTCGCCCTGCCCTGGTTGGCGCTGCAGTTGACCGGATCGGGGCTGGCGTTGGGCTCGGTGCTGATGACCGCGGCGATCCCGCGCGCGGCGTTGATGCTGGCGGGAGGCGCCGCCACCGACCGCTTCTCCTCGCGCACGGTGATGCTGGTATCGAACGTCATGCGCTGCCTGGTCGTGTCGATGCTGACCGTGCTCGTGTTCGCGCACACGGCGCGCGTCTGGCATCTCTACGCGCTGGCCGCCGCCTTTGGGACGTTCGACGCTTTCTTCTATCCCGCCTACGTTGCCATGGTGCCCAGCCTGCTGGAGCCGGCGCAGTTGGCGGCGGGCAATTCGCTGATGCAAGGCTCGGTGCAGTTGACCGGCCTGATCGGCCCGGCTGCCGCGGGAGTGGTGATCGGCGGGGCCGGACTGGCAGCGGCTTTTGGTGTGGACGCCGCCAGCTTCGTGGTGTCAGTTGCCATGCTGGCATTGATCGCCACCGGGACGGCTGCCGCGGCCGCCCGGCAGGGGCCGCTGATCGCGTCCATTCGCGAGGGCATCTCCTATGCCCTGGCGCATCCGACCATTCGCTCGTTGCTGGTGGCGTACGCCATGATGAACCTGTTCCTGACCGGACCGTTCATGGTCGGGGCGCCATTATTGGCCAAGCAGCGCTTTGCCGGCGCGACAGCCCTGGGTCTGCTCTATTCCAGCTTTGGCGCTGGAGCGCTGGTGGGAGCGCTGATTGCCGGATACGACCGCCGTGAACGGCGCCTGGGTCCGCTGCTCGTGACGGTTTACGCCGCTGCCGGGTTGACCATGATCGCCTTGGGCCTGCTGTGGCGCCTGTGGGCGTCGGCAACCGTGCTGTTGCTGCTGGGCACCGTCGTCGGATACAGCAACGTGCAGATGCTGGCCTACCTGCAACGGCAGACGGAAACCAGCAAGATGGGACGAGTAATGAGCCTGATCATGTTTTGTGCCCACGGGCTGTTGCCGCTGTCTTACCTGGCGGCCGGCGCGGTAAGCAGAATGGGGACCATGGTGCTCTTCCTGGCTTCCGGTGTCAGCGTGATCGTCATTACGTCAGTGTTGTTCCGGGCGCCACAGTTCTGGCGTAGAGAGAATGCCGCTCCAGTATTACCAGTTGCGTGAACCCGTTTCTTCCGTCACTTCCCCTCGGCCCTCCGCCGTCATATCCTTGCAGAAGCATCGTCCATCACTGGAGAACCGCCTGATTAACAACGTGATCCCTGAACGCAAGCAAACGAGCCCGCAAAAAGCAGCCGCGCGCCGCTTCCCATGGCTGGGACTTTCCGAGGTCTGGGTGCGATTCCTGCTGGCACTCGTAGGCCTGGCGCTCGCTTTCGGAGCGGCGCTGTTTTCCACGGTCGAGCGCGAGTCGGGCAGCCTGTGGGGAACTCTCATTATGGCGTCGGCGGCACTGTTACTGGCCACCTTCGTCGGACTGACCACGGTGCCTTATCTGGCGCGGCGGGTGGCTGTGACCCGCGTCCGCGAAGCCATGGACTACAACGTCACGCGCGTCGGCATGATCTACATTCTGATCAGCGTCGTCATCGGAATCGCCGCCATCAACACCGGGAACAATCTGCTTTACATTGTCGTCGCCGCGCTGCTCTCCGCCATTCTCGTTTCCGGCGTCGCCTCGGCGCTGGTGCTCCGTAGTCTCACACTCGATGTCCACTTGCCCGAACACGTTTTTGCCGGGCGGCCCATGCTGGCTCGCCTGCTCCTGCGCGACCGCAGCGCCTGGCTGCCCTCCTTTTCCGTGCGCGTGGTTCCCGTCAAGCGCAAAAATACAGACCACTGGCGCTGGGAAGCCTCGACCTTTGGCTGGCCCCGCAATCGCGCGCCGCAGCAGCAGTGGCTCCGCCTGCCCGACCGCCGCTTGCGCCGCGTGCACGAGGAAGCCGAAAAGCCGATCCTCGAAGAATCCGTCTATTTTCCTTTTCTCGCTCCCGGACAGCAACTCCTCGCCGACCTGGAGATCAGCTTCCCCGCCCGCGGCCGCTACTCGGAAAGAAACTTCGGTCTGGCCACCCGCTTTCCCTTTTCCTTCCTGATGAAAACCCGGCGCGTTAACCTGGTCCGCGAGATCATCGTCTATCCCATCGTCGAACCCACCGACCAATTCCTCGAAGTTCTTCCCATGGTCACCGGCGAGTTCGAAACCTTTGTGCGCGGACGCGGCAACGATCTTTACCTCATCCGCGACTACATGCCCGACGACTCCGCCCGCCACGTGGACTGGAAAGCCACGGCCCGCACCGGCGCCCTCAAAGTGCGCGAGTTCAGCCGCGAAGACGAACGCAAGCTCCGCATCGTGTTCGACAATCCCGCACCCGGAGTCCTGCCGCCCGCGGTCTATGAGCAAGCGGTGCGCCTGGCAGCCTCCCTGGGATGGCACTTCCACCACGAAGATGTCGAAGTCTCCTTCGTCGCGCCGGGATTGGAGCCCACCGAAGACGTTTTCACCTTCCTGCGATACCTGGCGCTGGTCGAGCCGCAGGAGGCGACCCCGGTGTTCAGTCGTCTTCGGGCCAGTGAGGATTACAACCTGATCGTGACCGCCCGCGACGCCGCCGAACTACCCCCGGCTTTGGCGGCGAGATCCTATGTCATAAGCAGTCGCCAGTTCCCAGTTGCCAGTTCCCAGTTCTCAGAAAAACCCCGGGGCCGTCCGGGGTCTCACTGAGAACTGGCAACTGGGAACTGGCAACTGCCTTTGCATTTTTTTCTTCCCACCCGCCGATTTTCGACATATACTCCGCCGAGGTCCAGACGTAAGACGATTTTGCTGCCTTCGTTCATGACGAGCCTGGCGGGGTCGCCCGGCACGTCGTTCTCCGGCATAAGTTCAGGGAGGTGCAAATGTTGATCTGTGATCTGCTCACTAATCAAGTCACGATATCCGCCGAAGCCCACCAGACCGTGCTCGAAGTCGCCAGCATTATGGTCGAGCACAATATCGGCGCTGTGCCGGTTCTGCAAGAAGGCCAACTAACCGGTATTTTCTCCGAGCGCGACCTGATGAGCCGTGTGGTGGTCGGCGGCATGGATCTCGCCCGTACCCTGGTCGGCCAGGTCATGACCGAAGATCCTCTGACCGTCGCTCCCAACGATTCCCTGGAGACCTGCAGGACCCTGATGAAGCGGCATGGCTTCCGGCACTTGCCCGTCTGCCTGGGACGTGAACTGAAGGGCATCGTTTCCTTGCGCGACATCCTTCTCCACGACCTCGACGAGAAGGACGATGAAGTGCGCATGATGCGCGCCTACCTGCATTCCACGCCCGACGCCGGATAGGGTTGCCAGCCCTCGTCCGGCTTCCGCCTGTAGAGACGCGGCTTGCCGCGTCTCCACGGGAAATCGCACGCCCCTTTTGTTAGCTGGGCACCGAATATCGACTTTTTCCGCAGCCTGTGAACGGTGGCTGGCCAGAAGGTAATGGTTACTAAGGTTACCTAAGTAGGTTGACCCCGAAGGGCAATCTGCCTGAGGATGTGGGGTAGGGTGAAGCGCGGCGGTTACGGTTGGTCGTACTTCCCCCTCCATTTCCTATGACCTTGCACAGCCATACCGTCGTCCTTTGTTTGTGGACCGCGCAACCGATCCTGCAATCGGTGGTGGCGGTGGTCTTATGGCGCCGCAAGATGCACAAGCAGTTTCCCGCGTTTTTCTTGTTTCTCCTGGCGCAGGTTGCGATTTTTGCTTTCACCTTTCCGCTTTCGCTCACCGGCAACTACAAGTTGTATTTCGGTCTTTTCTGGCTGGGCGCCGCGGTCAACGCGGTTCTCGGCTTTAAGGTCATTCATGAGATTTTCCTCGACGTGTTCCGCCCCTATCACACCCTGAAAGATCTGGGCACTCTGCTGTTCAAGTGGGCGGGCGTCGTGCTGCTGCTGGTTTCGGTGGTGGTCGCCTTTTCAAATTCTTTCGACCAGAGTCCGCTGGTGCACGCCCTTACAACTCTGCAGCGCTCGGTCCGCGTCGTGCAGGTTGGCCTTATCCTCTTTTTGCTCCTGTTTTCGCGCTTTCTGGGAGTGTCCCGGAAGCAGGTCGGTTTTGGGATCTCTCTCGGCTTTGGCCTCTTCGCCGGCGTGGAATTGATAGGGATGGCCTTGAATTCGGGGGGATTTATCGAGCAGCGCAATCTCAACCTGATCGACATGGTCACTTATCTTCTCGCCATTTTTGTTTGGCTCGGCTACTCGTTCTCGCGCAAGGCCGGGCGCGTGCCCGCCGCCAACCATTTGCAGACCCAGCGATGGGAACAGGGATTGGCCGATCTTCAACACCCGGTGCCTTCCGATTCGCTGATTCCGATGTTCGAGGGTATGGTCGAACGTGCGTTTTCGCGAAGCTCGAATCTGGAGTCTGCGGAAAATCACAGCCCGCTCAACCGCCCCGCTAACCCACCCAGAGCCAACTCCGCGGCAGCCGGTTCCAGGACCCGACCCTAGGTTCGCTATCCCCCAAAAGCACCCCCGCGCAAAAACCGTGTCAAGAGGATTTTTTGGCCCGTCGCAGCCCCTCTCCCAGCGCCAGAACCGAAGCGATTCGATTCAAACCATTACCTTAAGAAACCAGCATAAACACCGTTTATATTGCCTGCCGGACAGCCCCATCAATTCTCGACGTGCCTGTCGGCTCGTCGCATCGTTCCGCGCGTTCAATTAACCTCCTATTAATCATAAAGTTGCATGGTTGTGTATAATTCTCGGCACTGGAGGCTGGCAGCTTGACGCTAGCCTTCGGCAGACCCTAAGGAGAAGTCAACCATGAAACGTTCACTCAGGGCGTTATTGCTGTTGGTAGGCCTGGTGGGCACATTTGCGTATGCCGCTATCCCGAGAGTTCCTGCTCAGGATGGGCCAATGCCGTTGTGTGATCCCTGGCAAAACTCCCATTGCCCTCCGGCTTATTAAGACCAGAGGCAGCTGTTTGCATCATAAAAAGCAATTTTCCCGGGCTGGCTTCTTTGCCAGCCTTTTTTACTTCTGGTCTTTCTTGCCCGTGATTTCCGGTTCCGCCTTCGCGCCTGCTGCCGACGGTTTCCCCTCTCCCGATTCTTTCGTATCCTCTCCAGGAGATCCTGCTTCACCGGGGTTGTTGTTGATGTACTGAACGATGATCGAAATGCGCCGGTTCGCCGGATCCAGCGGGTCCTTTGGGTTGCGCAGACGTTGGTCCGCAAAGCCCCGCACTTGCGAGACCTGATCGGCGCGCAATCCCGACTGTTGCATCAACCGCCGCGCCGCGTTCGCCCGGTCGGCTGAGAGTTCCCAGTTGCTGTAGCTGCTCTTGCCGGTATAAGGCTTGGCGTCGGTGTGCCCCTCGACCGAAACACGGTTGGGAACTTTTCCCAGTTCCGCCGCCAGCAGCGCCACGATCTCCTGCCCACTCTGGTTGAGCGCGGCGCTCCCGCTGTCGAAGAACGTTCCCCCCTCCGATTCCAGCAACTCGATGCGCAGACCTTCCGCGGTCACCGTCATCTCGATATTCTTGTTCAGCTTAACCAGGTCGTTCATCTTCTGGATGCTCTTTTGCAACACCTCTTTAAGCTGCGCCATGTTCTCCTTGGTCAGTTGAAGATTCTCGCCCGTTCCGGCCAGAGTGGTTCCGACCTTGTTCGCGGTTCCGCTGGGATCTTTGAAGTAACCGCTGATGGCCACCTGCGTCTCCTTGCTGGTGTTGCTCATCAGCCACAACACGATGAACAGCGCCATCAGGGCCGTGACGAAGTCGGCATAAGCGACTTTCCAGGCGCCGCCGTGATGGCCGCCATGGCCGCCTTTTTTTTTGATGATGATGATGGATGGTTTCGACATGCCCTGTTTATCCCGCGACCGCGGCATCAGCGCCAGTACCGCCGTCCGCCGCTGCCGCCGCCGCTTCGTCTTTCGCGCCCCGGCAAGCCGTTTCCACTTCCTGAAACGAAGGACGCACATGCCCGGGCACCGTCCGCCGTCCAATCTCAACCGCCATGATCGGCGCCACACCTTTCAAGAACGCAATCATGGTCACCCGCAACACCATCAGGAACGCGTGTTCCTCGTCCGCGATCTTGCCCATGCGCGAGGCCAGCGGTCCCACCAGCCCGTAGCACAGCAGAATGCCCAGAAAAGTTCCCACCAGCGCCGCCGCCACCTTGCGTCCAATTTCTTCCTGAGGTCCGCCCAGCGAGCCCATCGTGATGACCACCCCCAGCACCGCCGCCACAATGCCCAGGCCGGGCAGTGAGTCCGCCATCGTCGTCAACGATGACACCGGCTCGCTCGCCTCGTGATGATGCACTTCCATGTCCGCCTCCAGCATCTGATCCAGATCGAATACCTCCACCCCGCCGCTCACTGCCATTCGCATGGTGTCGCAGATGAAAGCCACGGCATGATGGTTCTTCGCGATATCTTCGTACTTCAAGAACAGCGGGCTCTTGTCCGGTTCCTCGATGTCCGTCTCCAATGCCACCAGCCCCTCCTTGCGTGCCTTTTGCAGCAGTTCATACATCATCTTCAAGGAATCGATGTAGCGCTGCGTGGTGTACTTCGATGTCCCAAATGCCCCCATCAGCCCGCTTATCATCTGCTTCAGCGTGTGCACTGGATTCGAGATCAGCACCGTGCCCAACGCCGCCCCCACGATGATGAGCAGTTCCGCCGGCTGCAGCAGCACCTTGATGTTGCCGTGCTCCATCAGGTAGCCCGCCGCTATGCAGCCGAAGACCACCACGATCCCAATCATCGCAAACATCGAGCATCATCCTCGCAAGCGTCCAGAAACCTTGGCTACGCCCACCGCTACCGCCTTCGCCATCCCCTTCGAGTGCGAAGGCTTCATCTCCCGCAAAAGCGATTCCAGGTCATTGCCCGCGGTGGCCACCGTGTAGGCTACCTCTGCTTCCACCAGGAAGCGGTCACCCCACCACAAAACTTCCGAATGGCTCAGCAGGTTCGATAAGATTTCGGCCGTCATGGCCACCATCATCGGGCTCGCCGACGGCAGCACCGCCAGAAACTCGTTCTCTCCCCAGCATCCCAGAAAATTTTCCGCATCCAGGCTGTTGCGCAACGTCTGCGCCGCCGTGCGCAGAAATGGCGCGACCGACTGCGGACCGTGTTTTGCTCGAAACTCCTCCAGCCCCAGCACCCGTATGCGCAGCAGCCCGAAGCCGGTATGCGATTCCTCCATGCCCGCCATGCATTCGTTCAGCACCGCTCGCGTCAGACGCCGCGACGGAATTCCCGTAGTCGCGTCCAGAATTCCGTACATCGGTTGCCCCGACGATTCCTCGCGGTACACAAACGCTTCCTCGAATAGAACCGTCGCGCCCCCAATCGCGTCGCCGTATTCCAGGATCGGCCGCGTGCGGATCCTCACCGCCGTGCGGTGCCCATTCTTGTGCAGGTAGAAAGCGGTGCAATGCTGCGGCTGCCGCAGGTGGAGGGTCATCGTCACCGGGCAGCGCTCGCCACTCAAGCTGTTGCCCCGCCGGTCGCAGGCGCGCACAATGTCTTCGAAAACATGTCCCACCACCTCGTGCGACAGATGTCCGATGAGGAATTCCGCGCCACGGTTCCAAAAGCGGATCAGCCCATCCCGGTCCACGATGTAAATCCCCACCGGCAACTCTTCCACTAAATGCCGGAATAGCTTCGGGTTATCGAGAAGGTTGGAAGACACGTCTGGACACTCCACCTTCCAGTCTTATCGGCAGTCAGGACAGGTTACTTCAGGCACCAGAGGGGCAGCGCGGCAGCGCGCACTGTGTGTGCCGCACAATGTGTGTCATGCAATAGTCGCGCGATATCTCTCCGCAAGCGCGGATTCCTATTATGCATATCGGCGTGGACGGACCGGACCTTCACGCCCGTGCCCAAGGTCTCAGTGGAAGGCGGGCGTCGGCCCTGCCCAAAAGCGCTAACTTGACAACCCGTGGTGTAAGTACGATTTGTATCAGGGTATGCCTTTAGGCATACCGTAAGTGCCGTGTCATGAGAATGCCTTCAGGCGCTTGGTTTTGCGCGCTGGAGCTTCACCACACCGCAGTTGGAATGTTAACCCGTGGTTAAAGCTCCTTCTTTCCGCTTGACACACGCCCATGGTCGGCTCATATTTTCACCGAACGACCTTTTCGACCGAGGGTAAGTCTACCCTCGCAGATGTTGCTCGACGGGCCCGGTTTCATAGCGTGAGCTACAACTCACCTTAGAGAGGGCCTATGAAGCTCGTTACCTCCTTTTCGCTGCTGCTCGCAGCCCCACTCGCCTTGAGAGCCGTCTTTGACCCAATGATTCGCGCACAGGTTCTGTCGGCGCGAGGCTTGGGTTATGCCATGCGTCTCCGTTTTCACTGTCACCGTCCGAATGACCCCGGGGTACCACCCGGTCGTGTTGACTGGTTTCCACAAACTACTCTTTTGGAGGATCTGAGATGAAATCCGCAGTGAAGGTTATTACGTTCTTAACCCTATTGGGTGCAGTGCTGGCCCATGCGCAGCAGTACACTGTGCCGTATTTCGAGCACGTCATCATTATCGTCCAAGAAAACCGCACGCCCGATAACCTGTTTGGCGCGGCTGCCCGAATTCCGTACCCGTCGACGCTGCCTCCTCTGAACGCAGCGAGCTATGATCTGAAACTTCCGCCCCCGCAGACGCCCGGCGGGGGTGGACAACCCATTCCAATCTCGTCGTGCCTGGGCTCGTGTTTCGATCCCGGCCATGGCAGCGGGGACTGGCAAGCGCAGGACGGGCTATTGAACGGCAAGGGCTACAGCCCCCACGCCAATTCCCCCGGTTTCACCAACTCCTGCCCCTTGGCGACAGGAGGATGCAACGCCAAGGTATGTTTCACGTGCAACGCTCAACTGATGGTGCCGCCGAACTACCCGCAGGAAACTTATGTCGACCCCACGTACGACGCGGGTCAGGCGAACTTTGGCACAAACCCGCCGATTTACCCTTACTTCGATATCGCCGCCAAGTACGGGTTTGCCAACTACTTTTTCCAAACCAACCAGGGGCCAAGCGAACCGGCGCATGACTTTCTTTTCGGTGGGACCTCGGCGCCGGCGGGCTCGTCAACGCAAACGTGGTTCGGGACCTTCTACCAGGACTTTGTGTACAACAATTACAACAACACGGTAACGGGAGATACGAGGGGGGACTGCTACTACAATTCAAATCAGACCGTCCCCTTCATCTTTCCCAACGCCCAGTACACCAACCAGCAATTCCCGAACGGGGTGACCGAGCCTCCGTGCTTCGACCATCTCACGCTGGCCGATCTGCTTACAAGCAACGGAAAGACCTGGAAGTACTACACCACCAAGTACTATGACTACTGGACCGCGCCCAGCAGAATCGCACATATTTGCTACGGCTCAGGCGCGACCCAAGGCAATTTTCCGTATGAGTGCGATTTGAACGCCGGCTTCACGGCGAATGTGGTGAAGCCTCCCGAGGCATTCTTCATGGATGTCACCCTGGGGGGCACTAACCTACCTGGCGGCGATTCGCATGGAGGCTGCCTCCTGCCGAACGTGACTTGGATAATCCCCAATGGGGCGTGGTCCGACCATCCGGGCCCGAGCGGGACCGGCCTCTCAACAACGACGGAGTTGGGGCCCGATTGGGTAGCCAACATCATCAATGCTGTGGGCAATGCCACTTGTAAAAGCTGGGACGACGGCCTTCAGCCGTGGCAGGATACCGTGATCTTCGTCGTCTGGGACGACTGGGGCGGCTTCTACGACCACATAGGGTCCCCACCTGAGCTCCCCGCGCAGTACGTAGGGGGACCACTCGGCGGCCCAAACGACGGCTGTCTGTTTCCCTCGTTATGGGGCTGTGGCTATACCTACGGGTTTCGTGTGCCGTTCCTGGTAGTCTCTCAGTACACGTCTCCCGGTTATGTCTCCGGCGATTGCACACTCTCGGGGGGCTGCCCGAACACCAGCCCTCAGTACTACCACGACTTCGGCAGCATCCTGGCGTTTATCGAAAACAACTTCTTCGGCCCGAGTTACATCGGGCAGATAAACCCCCAGTACCCGTTTGCGGATGCCTATTTCCCCGAGCAGAAGGCCGGGAGCCAGTATCTTCCGCTGGGAGATTTCTTCAACCTTTGGTACGGTTCGGAAAACTCCGTTTGCACCAAACCCAACGGCTGCCCCCAGCCTTTCACGAGCATCACGCTCGCCAGCGGGACCTGTGAGGGCACCCCCTGTTATGGCATCCCATATTTCCAAAACGGCGGCGACGGGCAGGCGTACGACCCGGATAACGATGCGATCGACCCCCAGAACTGAAACTGTAGCGCAGCGATGCCGCCGGCCAAAGATCTAGCCGAAGCGAATGACCGGTCGAGCCGCAAGGCTCGACCGGCCTTAAAAATCAACTGGCGGTAGCCGAGCCGAGCTAGTATCCTTGGCTTGTCTGGCCCGTCCCCCGGAATCGCTGTATGGCAGGAGGTCTTATGAAGTCTCGCCGCCTTCTCCCAGGGGTCGATGCTTTCGTATTCGCAATTCTCGTGGTTGCGCTTGCATCGGCGCAACCGATCCCGGCTGCACAAAAGCCGCAGGTAAAATTTGCGCCAGCGGTGGCCTACGACTCCGGCGGGCCGGTTGCAACCTCGGTCGCGGTCGCGGACTTGAATGGCGACGGTAAGCTGGATCTGGTGGTGGCCAACTACTGCCAGAGCCTTAACCAGTATGGCAACTGCTTTAACATTGGCGAGGTTGCGGTGCTGCTGGGCAATGGCGATGGGACATTCCAGCCTGCCGTAACTTACAGCACCGGGGCGTACAACGCCAATTCGGTCGCGGTCAGGGACGTGAATGGCGACGGCATTCCCGATGTGGTTGTGGGCAATCAGTGCGCGACCCCTGACACCTACGGCTGCCAGAACGAGCCCGGCGCAGTGAGCGTGCTGCTGGGCAACGGCGATGGAACGTTCCAGCCGGCTGTGCTCTATGGGTCGGCTGGCTATTGCGGCTATTCGGTCGCGCTCGGGGACCTGAGGGGCGACGGTAAGGTCGATATAGCTATGGCCAACGCCTATCAGGTGGACAGCTACGACGGTTCCGTAAGCGTGCTGCTAGGCAATGGCGACGGCACGTTTCAGCCGGCGGTGCTGTACGCCGAGGCCGGGGCCGTTGGAACTTCGGTTGCGATCAGGGACATGAACGGCGACGGAATTCCCGATCTGATCGGGGCCAATTTCAGTCACAATCAGTCCGCCGATGGCGCAGTCGGCCTGATGCTCGGCAACGGCGACGGCACCTTCCAGCCGGATGTCCTGTACGACTCGGGCGGCCAAGGCGCCTATTCGGTCGCGCTCGCGGATTTGAGGGGCGACGGAATTCCGGATCTGGTCGTAGCCAACCGGGTTCCCGGCGGTGCGGTGGACGTGCTGCTGGGGAACGGCGATGGCACATTCCAGTCGGCGGTGACTTATCTTGCCAAAGGGTGGGGGCCTGACAGTCCCCTTGGCTTGGAGGTCGATTCGCTCGCAATCGCGGACGTGAATGGCGACGGAATTCCGGATCTGGTCGTGGTCGAATGGTGCCAGAGATTCCACGGCGAGGCCTGCATCGAAGCCGGACCTGTGAGCGTGATGCTGGGCAACGGCGACGGCACCTTCCAGAAGCCCGTCGTTTACAGTTCGGGTGGCTACTTCGGGTCGGCGATCGCAATCGCGGATGTAAACGGCGACGGCCGGCCAGACCTAGTGATAACAAACGAAGAAGCCAGCGAGGGCGATTACAACAACGGCTCGGTTGCCGTGCTTCTGAACACGACTTCATACACCACAAAGACCGCACTCACCTCGTCGCCCAACCCGGCGCAGGTCAATCAGACGGTGGCCTTCACGGCGACGATCACCTCAAATCCGCCCGCCCCAAACGGGGAAGTCGTAACGTTCTACAACGGCAAAACCGAGCTGGGCACGGGTGCGACGGCGAATGGAGTGGCGAGCTTGACCACATCGTTCTCCAAGGCGGGCAAGTACACCATCAAGTCCACCTATCCCGGAGACGCTTTTCGCAAAGCCAGCCACGGAACGGTAAAGCAGGTAGTGAATCCTTGATCGTGCAGCTCGGGGGCTGGCCCGGCCTTCCGCTGGCATAACCACAAAAGTGGGTGCCCCATCCTTCGCGGCTTTTCGCGAAGGGTGGGAGGCGAACTGATCGTGCAATGCTTCTCACCTTTCACGCCGGGATGCCCGGCCGCCAAAAGTGCCCTGTGTAAAAATTACAGTGCAAAAATTACCCGCTAGTGGCTATTTAACCACACCCGGACTCCCAGCGTTATCAATAACTTAGATGTATGTACAACAGTATACGTATAATACGGACAGTACAAAGTGTTCCACGTGAAACATATCTCCATTTTGCTGCCCCGTCAAAATCCCGCCCCCCAACTCAATCCGCCGGACGCGCCCGCGCCCCCAGCGTCCGCGCCAGTTCCTGCGCATCGAAAATCGGCGGCTGGCATGCGAACCCCGAGCACACCACCGCAAACGATCGTCCAGCGCCCAGCGCCGGAAGATTCGGGATCGTCTCCGCCAAAGCCAGCGGCAGGTTCTGCGCGACAGCCTTATCGGCGTCCAAACGCAGAACCGCCGTACTCAAGCCCAGTGGACCCACCGCAACCCGATAAAGCTCCGCGGCCGTGTCATCCTTCCCGACGACCACCACCTGTCTGTGCGGCTGCATGAAGCGGACCACCGCCAGTCCATAAGTCGCCGCAAAAATGCCGTGCTCGCCCGCGACCCCGGCATAGACCTCCAGCGTCTGCTCGGCCCGGTCGCGATACGACGCATCGTTCGAGTAATCATGCAGGCGCAGCAGCGCGATCGCCGCCGCCGAATTTCCCGCCGGAGTCGGCGAATCCTGAAACGGTTTCCGCCGCATCCCCAAAATTCCGAGTGCGGCTTGCTCGTCCGCCGTCCCGCGCGTATCAAAGAATCCACCCTCCACTGGATCGAAAAACCCCGCCAGCATCGCCCCCGCAATTGCCCGCGCAAAACGAAAGTAGCTCAGGTCCGCCGTCGCCTCGTAAGCGTCGAGACACGCAATCACCGCGAAAGCATAGTCGTCGAGCACGCCAGGAACAGCGACAGAGACTTCGCGCCGCTCCGCCCGAGCGTCCGACAAAGCCTCCGAGTAGGCAATCACATGCCGCAGTGTGGGGCGGGCGCCCTCGCCCGCGGCTGCTGGTTTTGGGCCGCCATTCCATCCTTCCGCCAGCAGCCGGTCCAGCGAGCGCAAAGCAAAGTGGCGAGCCTCCGCCAGATCCAGCACCTTGGCCGCCTCCAGATAAGCCGAAACGCACATCGCGTTCCAGCCCGCATACACCGTCTTGTCCACATAAGGCGTCGGACGCAGCAAGCGCGCCGCATACATCTTCTTCTTCGCGGCGGCAAGCAGCGTCCGCACCCGCTCTTCCGGAAGGTTCAGCCGCCGCGCAATTTCCTCCACCGAACTCCGAATGTAAAGCACATTCTTCGCCGGATTGTGATGCATGTCCCCGACTTCCTGGATATCGTAGTAAAGCGCCGCCACCGCTGCCTCCTCCTCGGAGAGCGCCGCTTTCGTTTCTTCCAGGGTCCAGGTGAAATAATCGCCATCGTCGTCCATCGAATAATCGGCATCCTGCGAAGCGTAAAAGCCGCCGTGCGCGCGGTCGCTAAGCCATTCGTCCATCCAGCGAATCATGTCGCGCGCCACCCCGGCGAAAAATTCATCCCCCGTCGCCTGATAAGCGTGCACATAGTTCTTCAGCAACTCCGAGTTGTCGTAGCACATCTTCTCGAAGTGCGGCACCGTCCAGCGCTCGTCCACCGAGTAACGATGGAAGCCGCCCGCCAACTGGTCATAGACGCCACCGCGCGCCATTTTCTCCAGCGTGTGGACGAAAATAGTGCGCAGGGATTCGTCGCCCGTGCGATCGTCTCTCGTGCGAACGTACTGATCCATCACCAGATCGAGCGCCGCCGGATGCGGAAACTTGGGCGCGCTTCCAAATCCGCCGTTGACGTCGTCAAACATCTTCCGCGCCGATTCCACAATTGCGTCAATCACCGTCGCGGATACCTTCCCGCTTCCCCCCGAAAAAGATTCCGCCCGCGTGACTGCGCTCTCGACCATCTGCGCCTGCTCCAGCACCTCGCCGTGCTTGTCGCGATAAGCCTGAGCAATCGAAAGCAGCACGCGCTTGAAACTCGGCCGTCCGTATGCGTCCGCCGGAGGGAAGTAAGTTCCCCCATAAAACGGTTTGCCGCCGGGAGTAAGAAACGCCGTAAGCGGCCACCCACCCTGCCCAGTGAGCGCGGCCACCGCCGCCTGGTACCGGCTGTCAATATCCGGACGCTCGTCGCGATCCACCTTCACCGCGATGTAATGCTCATTAACAATCGCCGCCACCTCGGCATCGTCATAAGACTCGCGATCCATCACATGACACCAATGACACCAAACCGCCCCAATATCCAAAAGCACAGGCCTGTTAGCCGTGCGAGCCGCAGCAAAAGCCTCCTCCCCAAACTCATGCCACTGAACAGGCTGATGCATCGCCGAACGGAGATAGGGAGAAGAAGCGCGGGCGAGGGAGTTGGGGGAGCCGGTAGTCATCAGGAGAGTCTATCGCGAGAGCGGCTTTTCAGTCGCGAATCCCCTTCACACAGCGCCGCGAGGCGACTCCAGCCTACCGCGCGGCGAGTGCGTCCAGGCGGGCCAGCGTGTCCGGGTATTTCCGGACCAGAAGGACGAGAGCGGCCGCCTGAGGGTTCGGTTTCGCGCGGCCCTGTTCCCATTTTTCCAACGTTCTTTCGTTGATCCGCAGTCTGCGGGCGAACACCGCCCTGGAACAACGCAGCTTCTTTCGCGTGTCGCGAAGGAGCTTTGCATTGACTTTGGGGAGTGGCGACACATCCACTTTGTAGCTGCGCAATGTGAGCTTGCCTTCCCGGTGATTCTTCATCGCCCCCACACCTTCCATGAGTTCGTGGAAAATGTCTCTCTTCACCATCACTGTGTCCTCCGTGGTCCGCGGAACGCGGCTGTCCGCCGGGCTGCGCGTACTTCCAATTCGGCTTCGATTGAGGCTTTCAACGCCTTCTTCTCGCCTGCCGTCAAGTCTGAAGCTTCGCTTTTGTCGTAGAGAGTCATCAACCATATCTGACGATCGGATTTGAAGTGATAGTAGATAATCCGCAACCCACCTCTCCGGCCTTTGCCGCGCCGCGCATCTGCCCAGCGCAGCTTCCGAAAACCGCCAGTGCCAGGCATCAAGTCTCCAAGGTCCGGATTGGCCCCGAGCCTCGCCTGTAGCTCTTTGTACTCATCGTCGTTTAGATACGCCGGCAGATGACGCGCAAATGCCGGCGCTTCGATGAACTCCATACATGTGTTTATACGCTATTGGAGTATACTTGCATACTATACGCTATTAGCGTATATGTCAAACTGCTCCGGGTGGGTTGGACGGGTTTCAGAGAGCGGGACCCTCGGCTTTCGCAGTCACGCCATAAGCCTCTTCGCCATCTCACAATAAATCTCCACTGCTTCCACTAGCTGCGCTTTCTCCACAAACTCGCCCTCGGTGTGTGCCACGTGAATCGAGCCCGGCCCCAGCAGCAGCGGTTCGCCCCAGTTGGTAAGCGCGGGGATATCGGTCGTGAAGGCCGCGACCATCGTCGGCAGACCCTCCAGCGTCCGCAGCCGTAGAAACGGAGTCTCGCGGGTGAAACGAACCTCGGCGAGTTCGCCGACGGCCTTCGCAATCTCGCGGCGCAACGCGTCCGCCGGGCCCACCAGGCGATAGAAAAGATCGGCCCTGGCAAAATCGGGAATCACATTCAGAGCGCGGCCGCCCTGAATCAAGCCCACATTTTTTGTGCACGCGCCCACGTCGGCGCCTTCGGGAAGTTCCATCGCGTGCAGCCGATGCAGCGCTTCCACCAGCTTGTCGATCGCCGACTCGCCCAGTTCCGGATACGCCGAGTGCGCCATCTTTCCGCGCGCCACCAGTTCCACGTACAGCGCTCCCTTGCTCGCCAGCGCCAGCTTGTTCTCCGTCGGCTCGCCGTTAATCATGAAGCGCGCGCCCATCGGCTGCTGGTTGGCCACTTTCGCGCCGATCGAGTCCCGCTCCTCGCCCACCAGAAACAGCAGCCCGACGAAAACGCCTGCCCCACGCAGCTTTTCCGCCGCCAGAATCTCGGCCGCAATAATTCCCTTCGCGTCGCACGAGCCGCGCCCGTAAATGCGCCCGTCGTTTTCTGAAGAGGAGATGAACGGCGGCACCGTATCCATGTGCGTGGAGAAAACAATCTCCGGACGAGCGTGCCCCGGCCACGTAGCCAGCACGTTCGCGCGCGCGCCTTCGACCGGCATCTTCCGAGCGTCCAACCCGCGCCGCCGCAACTCGTCGCAAAGGAAATCTCCCACCGCACTTTCATTGGGAGTGATGGATTCAACGTCAATCAGCCGGCGGGTAAGCGCAAACAAGTCCATGCAGGAAAAGCGTAACAGTTGCTGGTCGCTGGTCGCTAGTCGCTGGCGGGCGGATTCTCTGCAATACTATCGACGAACGCGAACGACTAACGACTAGCGACCAACGACAGCCTGTGCTTCCCGAAACCTCCAGCATCCGCTCGCTCTTTCTTGCCGGACCCGCCGGACGCCTGGAAGCTCTCGTCAACGCCGGATCGCCCGACGCGACGCACGCCGCCGTGGTCTGCCATCCGCATCCGCTCTACGGAGGAACGCTCCACAACAAAGTCGTCTTCCACGCCATGAAAGCGCTCAACAGCTTTGGATTCCCCGTGCTCCGCTTCAACTTCCGCGGCACCGGCCTGAGCGAAGGCGAGCACGCCGGCGGCATCGGCGAAGTCGAAGACGTGCGCGCCGCTCTCGACTGGCTCGAACACGAGTTCACGTTCCCCGTCATCTTCGCCGGCTTTTCTTTCGGCGCCGCCGTTGGATTGCGTGCCGCCTACGCCGACGAACGTGTAAGCGCGCTCATCGCCCTCGGCCTGCCCGCTGTCGCCGACGCTGGCCGCACCGAAGTTCGCAATGAAGACCGCGTCTACGATTTCGAATTCCTGCGAGCGTGCACCAAGCCCAAACTCTTCGTCAGCGGCTCGCGCGATCAGTTCGGTCCTCCAGGTAAACTCGAAGCGCTAGTCGAAACCTTCGCCGATCCCAAGAAGCTAGTCCGGATTGAAGCCGGAGATCACTTCTTCGAAGGAAGACTCAAGGAGATGCGCACAGCGGTCGAGGAGTGGACCCGGGAGACGTTGGCCGTCGGATGACGAATGAGCACCAATCCGTATCCCAACTTCGAGTTATTCCAAAAAGGCTCAGCAGGTCCGCCCAAAATAGGTAGTCGCCTGCTAACGACAGTTGCCGTCCGACGGGGGCGGCACGTATCGCCGTACAATGGTGCCCTGCAGTGGTCGAAGATCAGAACACGCCTCCGTGCTTGCGTTTGCCCCGAACTTCGCAAACGCGTGGACTTTCACCTAACGAACTATCGGGAATACGAAAGCAATGGCCATGAGGTCTGGATCACGGTTGATGGCGAGAAAGTTTTCTCAGCCAGTTATTGCGATTACATGATCTCCGAAAACGTCCTGCAACGCGACAAGGGGCTGCGCACCTTGGCAGAAGGAAAGGAGGGCAAGGTCGCGCACGACGTTCTCACACGGGCAGAGATACATGACGCCTCCATCACCGTATACACATTTCGTGAATACTTGGACTCGGACCCTCAAGATGCCCTTGTATCTACTGATCCGGTCCTCAAATCCCTAGCGATCATTGACAGGAGAATCGGACGGCGAACACTTGCGAGACTGAGGGTTGGGAAAGGTGAACACTCTCTTGTGCGAAAGTTCTACACTCTCCGCCTCAATGCTCCTGGAACAGGTGGCGTAACATCCCCATGTCACCAGCGAACGGCTTAGCGCAATTACCAGATGACTTTTAGCAACCAGCAACTGCCTCTATAATCCCGTCCATGTCCGGCCTGACTCCCGCTCGCGACCAGCAATTCCGCCGCATGCGCGAAGTCGCCCGCGAAATCTTCACTTCCGCGCTGAAGAACGCCTCCATCGAAAGCGCTTTCGCCCGCAACGTGCACTGCGAGCGCCGCATCCTGCGCATCGGTGAGGATCTCCACGATCTCGATTCCTACAATCGCGTCTTCGTCGTCTCCATCGGGAAGGCCGCGCACACCATGGCCGCCGCTCTCGAAGCCCAAGTCGGCAGCAGCAGCTTCGAAGCAGGCATCGTCGCCTCGTCGATCGAGCCATCCAGCCTGGTGCGGGGCTTCCGTTATTTTCGTGGCGGACACCCCACCCCCACCGCCGAATCCATCCGCGCCGCCAGCGCCATCCTCAAATCGCTGACCGCTCTCGACTCCACTTCGCTAGTCATCTTCATGCTCTCCGGCGGGGGCTCTTCCATCGTCGAAAAGCCAGTGGACGAAGAAATTACCCTCCCCGACCTCGCCGCCACCTACCGCGCGCTCGTGCATTCCGGCGCGCCCATCGCCGAGATCAACGCCATCCGCAAACATCTCTCCGCCGTGAAGGGCGGACGCCTCGCCCAGGCCGCCTATCCCGCCCAGCAGGTTTCAATTCTTGTCTCCGATGTGCCCGACGATACACCCGACGCGCTCGCCTCCGGCCCCACCATGCCCGATTCCACTTCCATTCATGACTGCGAGCGCATCGCCGCTAAATACCATCTCATCGATCAGTTCCCCAAATCCGTTGCCGGTCTTTTCCGCCAGCATTCGCTCGACGAGACGCCCAAATCCGACGACCCCGCGTTCGTCCGAGCTCGCTGGTGGACCGTGCTCTCCAACAAAGTCGCCATCGATGAAGCCGCCGTAGCCGCCACCCACGCCGGTTTTGCCGTCGAAGTCGATAACTCCTGCGACGACTGGCCCTACGACAAAGCCGCCGCCTACTTGCTCAATCGCCTGCGCGAACTGCGGCGCGCCGTGTCACGCGTCTGCCTGATCTCTGGAGGCGAAGTGACCGTGGCCGTCCGCAACGGCGGCGTCGGCGGACGCAACCAGCAATTCGCTCTCGCCTGCGCCGAACTAATATCGGGGGACGACATCAGTGTGCTGAGCGCCGGCACCGACGGCATCGACGGCAACAGCCCTGCCGCCGGCGCCGTAGTCGATGGCAGCACCCTGGATCGAGTAAAGGATCGCGTCAATGCCCGCGCCGGCAGCGCCGAAGCCGTGCGGCACGCGCTTTCCAGCTTCAATGCCTATCCTCTTTTAGACGCGTTAGGCGACACCCTCATTACCGGACCCACCGGAAACAATCTTCGCGATCTGCGAATCCTGCTGGCTTACTAACCCGCCCGCAACCTCTCGACTAACCAAGAATGGTCGCTAAACATTCTCCCATGTATATAAGGTGTGCGCCTCCGCGGCTCGAAAGCCGGCGTTGCAATAACACCCAACAGTTCATGGTCTTCCGGCCACCGTAAATTCTTGTAAATCTCCCTCCGCTCCGGCAGCATAGTAGCTCCAGCCTGCATCCAATGATGTTAAACCCAATACTTGACTGGAGGTTTCGCTTGAAACAGACACTGCGCGTTGCCATGCTCGTGACGTTTGCCTGCGCTGCCCTGGCGGCGTTCTCGAATTTCGCACATGCCCAGAAAATGGATATCGGTTTCGGTGCCGGCACCACCCTAGCCCCAGACGCCAATTCCGTGAGCGGCGCCCCCTCGCTTAAGGGCGGTACCTTTCTTGGCTTTAACGGCGATGTTCTCTTCTGGCACAACCTCGGCTTCGGAGCCGAAGTGTTCTGGAGGGCCGGCAGCACCAACTGCGCAGTAGCCCTCTGCGGCGCCGATTCGGGCGTCACCTATCGTCCCGTGCTCTACAACTTCAACGCCGTGTACTCGCCCAAGCTCGCCAGCCATGCCTACCTGGAGCTCGTCGGCGGCATCGGCGCCCTCGATACCCATTACTCCGCTTGTAGCGGGGTTGGTGCGTCGTGCGGCGGCAGCCAACTGATCTCATCGAGCAACCACTTCGACGTAGATCTCGGCGGCGGCATCAAGCTTTACCCGTCCCACAGCGGTTTCTTCATTCGCCCCGAGGCACGGTTTTACTGGGCCAACAACGGCACTGCCGACTACAGTTCGAACCACGCCACCCGCGTCGGCGCCACCATCGGCTACACCTTCAGATGATGCTACTAGCCGCCCTAAGTTTGTCATCCTGACCCTGAGCGGAGCCGAAGGGGAAGGACCTGCTGTTTGACTCCTGGCACACGCAGGTCCCTCGCCAGCGCACTCTGTTTCCCGCTGCCGATGTAAATTCTTTGTCCGCGCGCGCCCGGGAGTAGCCCGTATCGCCGTCCCGCATTATGATAGCTCTATGAATTTTGGCGGCTTCTCCAGCGAGATGATCTTCCTGTTTCTTCTAGTGCTGATCCTTTTCGGCCCCAAGAAGATGCCCGAGATCGGCCGCCAGGTCGGGCGCTTCTTGAACGAGTTCCGCCGCGCTTCCAACGAATTCCGCTCCCAGATCGAGTCCGAAATCAATTCCCTGGATGCCAGCAGCAATGCCGGCAGTAGCAGGCCCCGCCAGCAGATTCTGCCGCCCCTGCAGGCCCCGCTCGGATCGCTAGCCAACCGCATCTTCAATCCCCCGCCCGCCGAAAGGCTCGAAGCTGCTGAAGCTGCCGCCGCCGAAGCCGCCGCTGCTGAACCTGCGCCCGTTCCCGAGCCTGCTCCCGCTCCGGGAGTTGAAACTCCGAAGGTTGCGCCCGATGCCTGAACTGGCCGCCTCCTCACCGGTGAACGAATCCGCCAAGGAGCAGATGCCCACCATGGGCTTCCTCGAACATCTCGAGGAACTGCGCAAGCGCATCGTTTATTCCATCGTCGCCATCGTTGTCTGCTTCTTCGGCTGCTGGTTCTCCGCGCCGCGCCTCGTCGGCATCATGCAGCATCCCATCACCGAGGTGCTGCACAAGCACGGCCTGCCCGAAAAACTCGTCTACCTCAATCCGATTGATCCCTTCAATCTTTATCTCAAGGTGGCTGGCGTGGCCGCTCTTTTCGTAGCCTCGCCGTTTGTGCTTTACCAGATCTGGTTGTTCATTGCGCCCGGCCTCTACCGCAATGAGAAGCGCTACGTCATGCCCTTCATGTTTTCGAGCGTGGCCCTCTTTCTCGCCGGTGGATACTTCGGCTACCGCATCGTCTATCCCCAGGCGCTCGCCTTCTTGATCGACTTCGGCAAACAGTTCCAGCCGATGATCACCATTGAGGAATACACACAGCTCTTTGTCACCATCATCGTCGGTTTGGGCGTGGTTTTTGAAATGCCGATCGTGATCTTTTTCCTGGCGCTCATGGGCATCGTGAGCGCGGGCTGGATGTGGCACAATATCCGCTACGGCATCCTGGGTATCTTCGTCGTCGCCGCCATCATCACGCCCACTCCCGATGTTGTGAATATGTGCATTTTCGCCGCGCCCATGGTGGCCTTATACGTTCTGAGTATCGCCATCGCCTGGCTCGTGCATCCCAACCAGCGCAGGAAACGCGCGGAGAAGAAGCGCTCCGGCTAATCCAGAAGAAAAGTCAGCCCCGGAGGGCGAACAATCTTATCCCAGTGTCGGGGTCCCCATCACGCCCGGTTTTGGCGTGATGGGGTGGAGGGCTTCAGCGCTGGGGAAAGCGCAAAGAATGATTCAAGTCCCGGAGGCACTACAAGCATAGGTGACTGCCGTAATCTTTTCGAGAAACGGGGGAAGATCGTGCTGGCTTGGAGTCACCGTCTCCACACCAGCCCTCTGGTTTCTCTCGGCTATCGCCGAACCACATCGACTGAACAGTGGGCATGGAGGGCAACCGATTCAGCTACGCTTCCCATGAGAAGCCGATTCCATCCATGTCTGCCATGGGAGCCCAGAACAATCAAATCCGCTCCCCACGCTTTTGCCTCATCAAGAATGACTGATCGAGGTTCGCCCTCCGGTGTCGCCTCGCCCTCGCACATGTCCAAGCCCACGGCGCCCAGCGTTTTTCGAGCATCAGCAACGGCATCTTCCGCACGCGCGCGCGCCTCCTTGCAGACCGACTCAATCACGTTGTCGGGGTACTCTGAATATGGTGGCGATGCAGTGGATCGAGTTTCCAGGATCGGAAGCTCTACTACGCTGACAATCCTGATCTGGCTTTTCGCGGGCCAGGGGCGATTCGCAACCGAATCAACCGCTTTGGCAGAACACTCGGAGCCATCCGTGGCCAGCAGTATCTTCATCCCAACCGAGGGTGATGGAGGAACGGGACTGGGCCGTACGATCTCAACCGAGCAGGGGGCCGTGCGCAGGACTGTCTGGGCAACACTGCCCAGGAAGAAGCGAGTCAGCGCACTCTGACCGCGCGAGCCCATCATCACGAGGTCGGCGGCCCATTGCTTCGCGTATTCCGGAATAGCTTTCTTCGGCAAGCCCAACTGGATTTCTGAGAAAACTTCGTGTCCCGATCGGGTAAGCCTCTCCGCCGCGCCCTTCACAAGGAATTGCGCTTCGCGCTCTGCATCTTTGATGAGCGCTGGCAGTCCCTCCCAGAGGCCAATATCGATAACCGTAAACACACAAAATATCGTGCCGGAAGGCCAGGGACGGATTGCCGCTGTATTTACGACATACTGCGATGCGGCTGAGGAATCGATTGCAAGTAGAATTTTCATACTGTTTGCCTTTGACCTTCTTCGGTCGGTTCAAATTCGACAAACGCGCGCTCCCCTGGACTGTCCCTTCTGATCTATCCGCGCGCGGTCAGCACCGGACAGCGCGCTTCCGAGACGACACGATATGCCGTGGTGCCAAAATGGCGGTCGGCGCTGGCCAGGGAACCGGCGCCGTGCACCCCCATAACGATCAAATCGATAGCGGAGTTAGCGGCTACCTTCAGAATGCAATCCGCCGGCGATCCGAATTCCACCCCAAATTCCTGCTGGAGCTGAATGCCCGGAGGCGCGAGGACCAATTCCCGCAGTCGCTGAATAAAGAACTGTTCAAATCTCGTAATCACTTGTGGGTCTTCGGCGACGTTCGATACCACGTGAACCGAGATCAGGCGGGCTGTGAACTTGTGCGCCAGGGAGATAGCGCAATTCATGGCGTGCACACAGTCAGTAGAGAAATCGGCTGCAAACAGGATGCTTCGGGGCCTGCGTTCGGGCACGAACTCGTGGCTTTGCGGTCCGACGGTCAGAACTGGGCAGTGAGCCGACCTGAGAATTCTTTCCGCAACTGCCCCCATCAACAGCTTCTGCAGACCCTGACGGCCGTGTGTTCCCAGGGCGATGACAGTCAATACTGTATTTGGTGACACCGTCCTTGAGTGTTTCCCCAATTTCCCCTGTTTCCAGAAGAGCTTCGTGTGGGACACCATAGAAAGAGGTATCGCGCATCAGTTCGTCCATTCGTCTCCGCGCATGAGCCTTAATGCGTTCACTGATTTCCGGGACTAGCTGGGGTGGTACAAACTCGTACATTTCAGGCGAGACGACATGTCCTATGTAAACCTTCCCGTTATACTGCGCCGCTAGTGCGATCGCATAGGGCAGGGCCAGCTCCGACGAGGTCGAAAATCCGTCACGAATAGAACGTTGCCAAACTGGATTTCACCGGCTGCAAGGACATTATCCATAGTGCCTGCCTTCAGCTATATAACCCGCATAAAGAGCGCAGTTCAATCACCGAACTGCCATGGACCCGCCGCTGCACCGCGGTAAAGAACAGAATGGACTTGTACGCGCCCTAAACTACGAGGACCAAAGACCAAGCGGCGACATTACGCCGAATTGACGAAAATTGGATCTCATCATATCTGGACTCAAACACCGGCACGCCTAACGCCCTTAACTAAGGATATGCCAAACAACAAGGCTGCAATCATGACGATAGAGGGTCCGGGACCGAATTTCGGAACCATGGCATTCAGCAGTAACCCGATCCCCACAGAGACGGCGCTGGCGATCACCGTGTCATAGACAAAACTCGGGAGGTATACGCTGCTCTGCGCCGCCAGAACTCCACGTACCCTCCCGCTTTAAGACCAACCCGAGGTCAAGATCGACACTCCGGCCTCAGGCCGCGATCTCGATTTTGTCGTCGACATCCCAGACGCCAGGGGCTGACCAGGCTGCTCTTTCAGCTTCATCGCGCTCCGCCCAGGAGCTGACGTTCCCGCGTAGAACTACCTTATTCCCATCGACTTCGACCTTGATGCGTTCGCCGTCCAGTTCGGCGGCGCGGCTCAGGGCATCCTCGATCCTCACCTTGAGGTCCGATGGGGCGACGACAGCCTTGAGGGTGATCAAGTTGCTCACACCCGTTACCCCCGTCAGGCTTTGAACGGCGTCTTTACAGTCTGCGGAAATATTCTGTGTGCATGAAAAGATACGGGTGTTTCCACAGGGCGATTTGATATGTACGTAGTATGCGTGGAAACGACGAGCAGCAAGGAGCGGTGTTCAGTTATCTCAACCCGGAAGAGCGGATACCGGCGGATCATCCGTTGCGGCGGATTCGCGCCATGATGGATCGGGCGCTGCAGGACTTATGGGCGCATTTCCAGGCGCTGTACGCGCGGCGGGGGCGTCCGTCGATTCCTCCGGAGAAGCTGTTGCGGGCGCTCTTGCTGCAGGTTCTGTATTCCCTGCGCAGCGAGCGCCAGCTGATGGAGCAGATGAACTACAACCTGTTGTACCGCTGGTTCGTGGGCTTGAACCCGGACGATGAGGTTTGGGATGTGACGGTGTTCACCAAGAACCGGGAGCGGATGATGCAAGGCGAAGTTTCCGAACGCTTGCTGGGCGCGGTGTTGGAGCAGGCACGCGCACACGGTCTGCTGAGCGAAGAACACTTCACGGTGGATGGGACGTTGATCGAGGCGTGGGCGAGTCGACGGAGTTTTGTGCCCAAGCTTCCGCCGCCGGCGGCGGGCACGGGCGCGGGCGGCAAGAAGTTGCTGCGCGACACGCACGTTTCGACGACCGACCCGGACGCGCGGCTGTATAAGAAGAGCACGGCGGGTGAGGCCAAGCCGAGTTATCTGGGGCATGGGGTGATCGAGAACCGCAAGGGGCTGGTGGTGGCGGCCCGCGCCACGCCGTCGAGCACGACGGCGGAGCGGGAAGCGGCGCTGCAGATGCTGGACGCCATGGGCCGCAGCGCAGAACGAGTGAACGCGCAAACGCCCGTCATCACGCTGGGAGCGGACACGCTGTATCAGGAGGAAAAGTTTATCGCGGAGTTGCGGCGGCGCAACATTACGCCTCACGTGGCCGAGTATGAACCGAATCCGCACTGGCCGAACTGGCTGACCGAAGCGGAGCGGAGCGATCCCGGCTTTGCCATCAGCCAGAAGAAACGCAAGCGCATCGAGAACGTGTTTGGCTGGGGCAAGCTGCACAGCATTCTGCGGAAAGTGAAACTGCGCGGCGCGCGGAAAGTGGATTGGTTTTTCCGTTTCGTGGCGACCGCGGCCAACTTGGTGCGGATGGCGAAACTGATTCCCGCGGTGTAAGCGCGGGGAGAAGTGTGTTTCGAGGAGGCAAAATGGCCGGGCGAGATAGCCCGGGAGAAGTCAAAAACACGATCCGCAGCGAAAAATGAACGTTCGAAAAGCCGCGCAAATAAAATCAGCGACTTTTTCCGCAGACTGTTTAGCCGCTGTCTGTTGAAATTTGTAATCGACCGCTCCTTCGAGGGTCACCCAACCTTGTTCGACCTTCACTTTGAGGGCGTCTTTTGGCACCCAAACGTGCCATTTGAGGGCATTCAGAGCTGCTTGAGCAATGTCCTGATCGTCGCGCTGGTGCGCCAAAGGCAGGTCCACCTTCGTCTCGTCGATCACAGCCTTGACCCCGGCCACACGCTCGGCAGCCTCTGATGCGGCATATTTTTCGGCATAGTTGTTCACTTTGCCTGTTAGCGTGATGATTCCGTCTTTGGCAATCACACCAATGTTTGAGGCATTAACACTGGGTTCAAATTGAAGCTCATCCATGACATCACGTTGAAGTTGTATATTGGTTCTCATTGGAAATCCTCCTTTCAGAAATTGGGTTTGTGAATCATACTTATCGCAACGTCCATCACGTTGCGTTTGCAGCGCACGCACAGCTGCTCTGGTAAATACCGCATTTGAATTACCACATCCGCGGACTCGAAATTCGAAGGGCTTGTGCACTTGCGGGGTGAAACGCGTCTCGTCATTGTGACGCGCAATCGTCAGCTCCCGACAGGGGAACCTTTCCCTTTCTTCTGATCGGTAATGCAACTTCCTGGCGTTCTTCGAGATATCGAAATCTCGACTCGATAACGCCAGTTGGCTGACAAGGTGCCGTCAGATTAAGCTGAGACGGGAGATTAATCGAAAGCGAGGTCGCTACCATGGCCGATACAGGAGAAGATCAAGAAATCAAGCAACGTGCAAATGCAAACGAAGCAGAGGTAATCCGGGAAGAGAAGGAGCTGCTCAGGAAAACGAACGAAGACTTGAATGCAAGAAAGAAAGCGCCGAGGGCAAAGTCAGGCCACCGACCCAAGGTCAGGAAATGATAGGATAGTGCGCCAAAGCATAGCCCCAGTCCTCATTCCTGCCATGCGTCGTGCTCGGCTTTGGTACGCACCGTGAGTACGGGACAGCTTGCGCGAGAAATAATCTCGTATATTTTGTCGCGCAGGTGAGTGGCCCACGGCTCTTCGAGACGTATGTCCATGACGATAAGGTCCGCACCGATTTCATCAGCCACCTGAAGAATACGTGCTGCAGAGTTCTTCGCAACCTCAACTCTCAATACCGGCTCCACGAGAGGGTCGCCGGCGCATTCCGGCAGGAGGCTTCGCAGAATCCGGCGGTACTCTCTGAGCCATTCATGACCTGATTGCTTGGGCTCGTCCTGTTCGACAACGTGCAAAAGCAAGAGCCGCGACTTGTATTGAATCGCCAGCCGGATCGCATACTGCAGACCATAATGTGACTCCTCCCAGAAATCAGTGACATAGAGTAGTTGAGCGAACGGAACATCGAAGCTGGTAGAGGATGTATGCGGTCCTATTGTCAGGACAGGACAGGTGGCCGTGCGAATAATCTCCTCCGCAACCGATCCGAGAAAGAATTTCTTCAGGTCCGACTTCCCGCTGGCGCCCACAGCGACCAGGTTAATGTGCTGAGACCGGACAAGGTCCTCGACAGCCTCCGAAATGTCCCCTTCCCGTGGCCATGTCCGGTGCGGAACAGTTCCAACCGCAGCCTCCAGAAGTTCCAGCTGTCGTTGGGCATCCAGGCGGGCCTGCTGGCAAATCTCCGAGTTCGCCGCCGGCGACGCGATAACAATCTCTGGAGGATGAACAACATGCACAATGTGAACCACGGAATTGAACTGTCTCGCTATCGGCAGCGCGCGCGTGAGTGCAGCGAGCGCGGCCGGAGAAAAGTCGGTAGCGACCAAAATATTCTTCAAAGAAATTTCTATAGGAGTAGTGAGTTGTGCCATAGGCCCTCCTTTTTGCAGGCCGTGCTTCTTTGAGCGGCTCGCAGTGGTGCTCCGCGTATTCTCGAACCGGAACAACGGCTTCAAGTCCTCAACAACTGACAGGTGCACGTGGGGTTCCGGATTCTCATCGATTTCCCTCTGCATCAATACGCCTTTTCGAGTCAGCAGGTTACGCACGGCCCGAGTCCGCAACATGGATTTACCCGCTCGACAGTTTCGCCACAGTGACGGAATAGTGCCGGAGGAACCGCTTTCAGCCGGCGTAACGGCACTTAGGGCATCGATCCTAACCCATCAATTTCACGGCAGTTGCCCGCCCGAAAAGCGTTCTCTCCCGATTCGGAAAGACAGATGCATAGGGCAATCGTGTAGTGAACCCAACTGCCATATCTGAGGAGAACCATATGAATATCGTGACGAACACGGCAAAGCAGGTAATCCTCGACAAGCTTGAGGCCGAGATCCACACCGCCGAAGCGAAATTGAACACGCTGAAGGCACGGGCTGAAACAGCGAAAGCGAACATCGAGATTAAAGCGATCACAGAGCTGCTGACCGGGAAACGGCGGAAGTTGCAGGAACTTAAGAAGTCGCGCGGGGACCTGAAAGCAAGCAAGAGCTGATCTCGATGCCCGGATCGCAGACTTCGAGAGGTCTGGGGAAAGTAATCGAAGGCGAAGCCTAGTCGGCGTCCGAAGGCACTCTCCTCTATTTCGCGGAACCTGTGACTGGAAGATCGGAAAGGGAGAAGGAAACATGACCGGACAGAGCACCATGGCCGTAGTCAAGCGATCTACATCGATGGCCATCGCGGGTGCCGTCGCCATGATCGTGCTGGGATTCTCTGCTGTATTCATGTCTTTTACAACCGGTATCGGCGTCTCGGTTTTGCTCGGCTGGGTTCTCGCCGTCAGCGGTCTCGCATACTTCGCGTATGCCTTCTCTGCGCGGAGCGACGGAGAAATTCTGTGGCGCATCCTGATAGGGTTTCTCTACATCTTCGGCGGTTTCTATCTCTTGGCTTTTTCGAAACTCGCATTGAAGCCGCTCACATTTCTGGTAGCAGCGATCGTCTTGCTCGAGGCCTTGCTGGAGTTCATCATTTTTTCCCAGCTTCGCCCCCAGCCAGGCTCCGGATGGATTCTCTTTGATGGGATCGCGACGCTTATTCTGGCATACCTGATCTTGCGCTCGTGGCCGTCCAGTTCAACCTGGGCTCTCGGATTTCTCGTTGGCGTCAAGTTCGTCGTGAGCGGTATCGCCCGGCTTGTGTATTCGGTGACGGCCCGCCAGACACTGAAGGCGATGATCTGATTCCAAATTGTGCAGTAATGGCTCGCTACATATGAGGAGAACGGCATGAAAACCGATATGAACATGGGAAAGCGAGAAATCCTCGACAAGCTTGGGGACCAGATCGAGACTGCCGACGCGAAGCTGAACACGGCGAAAGCATGGGCTAAGACAGAGAAAGCGAACGCCGAGATCAAAGCGATCACGGAGATGCTGGCGGTGCTCGTGTTGTTCGGGGCGCATGAAAAAGAGGCCGAAAGCCCGAAGCGAGTCCCTCGGCTATGCAGCGGGGTTCGGAATGAAACAAGTCTGGCTCTCGATGCAGTCGTCGGTGCTCAGTATGAGTTTCGTTGAAAATTCGGCCAGGCGCACGGTTTCGCTCTTGGCCGACCTTGCAGTGGGAAAGGAGAGCTGACAATGTTTGGTCCAATCGAAGTGGTAGTTCAAGCGACGCCAGAGCTGATTCATCACTGGGGATGGTTCCTGGCGTTTGGCATCGTGTTGTTGGTGCTTGGCATCGCCGCGGTGGTTCGGTCCGTCACAGCCACGGTGGCCTCAATGGTGTTCTTCGGATGGCTGCTCGTGTTTGGGAGCATCGCTGAGTCTGTCACTGCGTTCATGGTTGGGAAGTGGGCAGGATTCTTCCTGCACCTGCTGATCGCGATTCTGTTCGGAATGGCAGGAGTACTGATGGTGACGAGACCGGTGATAAGCGCCGAGTCTTTGACCTTCCTGATGTCCGTGTTCTTCCTGGCCGGCGGATTGTGTCAACTGATCGCCGCGTTGTGGACTCATCTGCCGGGCTGGGGTTGGCACGCCCTGAATGGAGCGATCGCATCAGTCATGGGCATTCTCATCATGGCGCAATGGCCGGTCTCGGGTCTTTGGGTGATCGGTCTTTTCATCGGAATTGATCTAATTGTTTGCGGTTCGGCCTGGATCGCACTGGCTCTCAACCTGCACAAGATGTGAGCCGGAGAAAGAACCGCCGGATTATTCCGGACGGAGCTATTCTGCGGCAAGTGTGCTCAACAACTACAAAGGAGAGATAATATGGATCGCATGTTGGTAGTGGTGTTTAGCGAACTCAGCAAGGCCCTCGACGGGCGTGATGCACTCAAAAGTCTTGAGCGCGATGACAGCATCACAGACTACGCCTCGGCGGTAATCACGAAGAATGCTGACGGCACAATCACGGTCAATGAGGAAGACGACCCCGGTGTGCTTCGAGCTCTGCTTGGAACTTCGCTGGGGAGCCTGATTGGCCTTCTCGGCGGGCCTATCGGCGTCGGTATCGGAGCGGCAGCGGGATCCCTGGCAGCCATCACGGCAGATCTCGACAATGCGCGGGTCGGCGCTGACTTTGTGGACGAGGTTTCGAGACAGCTGACTCCGGGCAAATTCGCCCTGGTGGCGGAGATTGACGAGGAGTGGACACCCTGGGTCGATCTGCGCATGGAGGAACTGGGGGGAGTCGTTTGCCGCCGCGCCCTTTCCGAGGTGAAGCACGCGGTGAACGAGGAAGAAATCGCTGCCATGAAGGCCGATCTTGCCCAGATGAAAGCTGAGCATGCCCAGGCAAGGGCCGATCACAAAGTCAAGCTGGATGAAAAGATCAATCAACTCGATACGAAGATTCAGCAGCAGATGCAGAAGGCGAAAGAACGGCGCGAAATCGCTGAGGCTAAGGCTCAGGCAAAAGCCGATGTGCTTAAGGCGAAGGCAGCGCGCACCCGCGAAAAGTTGAATACTCAAGAAAAAGCAGGATGAACGCTCAGGGTTGCCGAATCAGAGATTGAGCCAGTAAAATCCGGTGGGAAAGTACAAATGAACAGCAGGTCCATGCGGGCATTTGGCTGAAGCTAGTGTGTGCCGAGAATTGGAGGAAGACATTGTGGGCGGCATGATTCCATTATCGGACGCATCTCGACAGCCCAGAAGTTTTCCCGTAATCACGACCTCAATCATCGCCGTGAACGCGCTGGTCTTCGTATTGGAACTGATGGGTGGTGACGCATTTGTAAAACAGTGGTCGGTGATCCCCGCCGATATTGTTGCCGGCCGGCACTTGATCACCATCCTGACATCGCAGTTCATGCACGCCGGCTGGATGCACATTATTGGAAACATGGTGTTCCTATGGGCATTTGGCCCGGAAATCGAAGATGCGATGGGGCGGCTGCGCTACCTGGTGTTTTACCTGCTCAGCGGTCTGGTGGCTTCGCTGGCGCAGATTGCAGCCATGCCGACTTCCACCGTTCCGAATCTGGGCGCCAGTGGCGCGATTGCGGGGGTAATGGGCGCCTTCTTAATTACCTACCCTAGTGATGAGATACGCGCGCTGCTGATATTTGGCTGGTTCGCCCGCATTACGTTTATTCCAGCTGCGCTCCTGATCGGAGTCTGGTTCATCATTCAATTCTTCAGTCAAGTCGGCGCCGTGGCGGATGTACAGGGCGGTGGCGTCGCTTATACAGCTCATGTTGGCGGCTTCGTCTTTGGGGTGATTACCGCACGAATCTTTGAGAATCTTGGGCGCAGCGCCGAATAGAGAACTTAGCCATGTCCCCCAATACAGATGAAACCCAGGTTGCGATTACCGGCTTGACTACTCAGGAAGCTGAGGCCCGGCTAAATCAGTTCGGGCCGAATGAGCCGGCAGCGGCACAGCACCATTCCATCCTTTCCGATCTCTTGCATGGGTTCCGGAATCCGCTGGTATTGATCCTGGTGATTGCCGCGGCCGCATCGGCATTCATGGGCGACAAGGTCGATGCGGGAATCATCGGCGTGATTGTTCTGCTGAGCGCCGCTATTGACTTCAGTCAGACTTATCGTTCTCAACGCGCAGTCGAAAAACTGCGCGCGCAAGTTGCCCCTACGGCAACCGTCCTCCGCGACGGAGAGTGGAAAGAGATTCGGCGGCGTGAGGTGGTGCCGGGAGACATCGTCCGCCTTTCAGCCGGAGATCTGGTTCCTGCAGATGCGCGCCTTTTGATTGCGCGCGATCTCTATGTTCAGCAAGCAGCGTTAACCGGCGAATCGCTCCCCACTGCAAAGGAAGCGACTGGAGAGCCTGCCTCGACCAAAGCGGATGCGCGCAACATGGTCTTTCTGGGCACATCCATCGTTAGCGGAACGGCAACGGCAGAGGTCGTGGCGACGGGCGCTGGGACTGCCTTTGGCGATATTGCGGCTCGCCTCGGCACACGTCCGGAAGCGACAGCCTTTGATCTAGGTTTGCGAAATTTTAGCCAACTTCTCGCGCGAACGGTTTTCTTTCTCGTTCTCTTCCTCATCGTCGTCGGCATTGCACGCCACCGCGATCCCCTTCAATCTCTGATGTTTGCCGTTGCGCTGGCAGTTGGCTTGACACCCGAATTCCTGCCCATGATTACGTCGGTGACGCTTTCGAAAGGCGCCGTCGCCATGGCCCGTAAGAAGGTCATCGTCAAGCATCTTTCCGCGATTGAGAATCTCGGCAGTTTGGATGTGCTTTGCAGCGATAAAACGGGAACGCTCACCGCTGGAACCATGTCGTTGGATCGCTCTCTCGATCCCTTTGGGAATGCATCGCAGCGCGCACTGGAACTTGCTTACTTCAACAGCAAGTTCCAGACCGGTATCCGCAGTCCATTCGACGATGTCATCCTCCATCAGTCTCCACCAAAGATCGACGATTACACGAAATGCGATGAGATTCCGTTCGATTTCGAGCGGAGGAGGCTCTCGGTTGTGGTGGAGCGGCAATCCCAGCGGATTCTCATCACGAAAGGCGCCTCGGAAGGGATTTTCCCGCTTCTCTCCGGCTACGAGATCGAGGGCAAAATAGTACCCATCGGCGACGACGTTACCAAGCGCATGCAACAGACCAGCTATGAGCTGAATAACCAGGGTTTCCGTTCGTTGGCGGTGGCTTATGTCGCAGTTCCTGCGCGCGCGGATTATTCCGTGAAGGATGAGAGCAATCTGATTCTGGCCGGTTTCTTGAGCTTTGCTGATGAGCCGTTGCCCGACGCCGCCCAGGTTGTGGCTTCATTGAAAGAAGATGGGGTTGAGGTCAAGGTTATCTCCGGTGACAACGACCGCGTCACTAGCCACGTCTGCACGGGGGTGGGAGTCGACCCCGGCAAAATCATCACGGGCGAGGACGTGGAGAAGATGACGGACCCGGCGCTATTGCATGTCGCCGAGGAGACCCGCGTATTCGCCCGTATTTCTCCGACGCAGAAAAACCGGATTCTCCTGGCCCTCAAACACAGTGGCCGCGCGGTGGGGTTCATGGGGGATGGCGTCAACGATGCGCCCTCGCTGCACGCGGCCGATGTTGGCATTTCAGTTTCAAGCGCGGTTGACGTGGCTCGCGAGGTTGCCGACGTGATTCTGGTTGAGCCGGGCCTGCGGGTGCTTCATGACGGCATCATCGAGGGACGCAAAGCTTTTGGTAACGTGATGAAGTATTTGCTGATGGGCACAAGTTCAAACTTTGGGAATGTGTTCAGCATGGCGGGAGCCTCGCTCTTCCTGCCGTTCTTGCCCATGCTCCCCACGCAAATCCTGCTGAACAACCTTCTTTACGACTTATCCCAACTCACCATTCCAACGGACAATGTTGACGAGACTTATCTCCAAAAGCCCCAGCACTGGGATATCGGTCTGATCCGGAATTTCATGGTGTTCATCGGACCGATCAGTTCCATCTTCGACTTTCTGACCTTCTATGTGCTGCTGCATTATTTCCGCGCCAGCGAGGCGCAATTTCATACCGGTTGGTTTGTCGAATCGCTGGCAACCCAGACGCTGGTGCTATTCGTCATCCGTACAGCGAAAAATCCATTGCGCAGCCGCCCTAGCAGGCCCTTGATTGCAACCTGTCTTGCCGCTGTGGCAATCGGGATTTATTTGCCCTTCAGCCCGCTGGCAGGCGTGCTTGGTTTCACGCCGTTACCCGCGGCGTACTTTGGTTTTGTTGCCGTCGCGACCGGAGTCTATCTCTTGCTGGTGGAAGCTGCCAAACGGCGTCTTCTGCGTCCGACAACCCCCAAGAATGCGGCCAAGCATGGAGATACCCTGGCGATCGCAACCTAGGCTCGGCCGATGTGATCTTCTACTGCTTGGCTTTGCCTGTGCTTGCCGTTCCGCTTATCGCCTGCTGGATTCGTTCGGGATCTCCCAGATAATAATGATGAATAGACTTGAGATCGTCGTCGAGTTCCTCCACTAGCGGCACTCCGGTGGGAATGTTTAGATCGACAATCTCCTGGTCCGGGACGTCCTCCAAGTACTTCACGAGGGCGCGCAGGCTATTGCCATGGGCCGCAATTAAAACCTGCTTGCCCGACCGGATGCTGGGGACAATCCGTTCATGCCAGCACGGCATAAAGCGCGCTACCGTGTCTTTGAGGCATTCGGTGAGGGGAAGTTGTTGTTTGGGGATGTCTTGATAGCGTGGATCGTTCCCAGGATAACGTGGGTCTGTCTCCTCCAGTGCCGGCGGGCGGATATCGTAACTCCGGCGCCAGAGTTTCACCTGTTGCTCGCCATACTTCGCTGCCGTTTCAGCTTTGTTGAGGCCTTGCAACGCCCCATAATGTCGTTCGTTAAGCCGCCAGTCGCGCTGAACGGGAATCCACATGAGGTCCATCTCGTCCAACCCGATCCACAGCGTGCGTATTGCCCGTTTCAACACCGAGGTGAAGGCGATGTCGAAGGTATATCTCTGCTCCTTAAGCAGGCGGCCCGCTTCCTTGGCCTCTTGTCTGCCCTTGTCCGACAGGTCAACATCGGTCCAACCCGTGAACAGGTTTTCTTTGTTCCAGACGCTCTCTCCGTGGCGAAGCAGGACAACCTTGTGCATCTCAACGCTCCCATTCTTGGCGCCATTGCCCCCGGCGCTGTCATTTGACATCGTCCGTTTCCGCCGGACTGATGCCTGGTTTATGGTAACTGAAATAGGTGATGTTATCCTGCTCATAATGGGGGAAGAGGAGAAGCACCTTGGCTTTGGCCTCCATTACAAAATGGTTCGGCATCCATAGGCCCGTCGCGATGGGCGCCTGTTCAAGTTCGAAGTGCGTCCCTGGTTCTATCCGCGCGATGAAACCCTCGATCCAGACCGGACGCACAACTTCAGCTTCGGCCTTCACCCAGTGAAAATTGGCGGCATCGATCCAGAGCGTGCCTTGCATGCCAGTCAGTGCCTTGGCGTACCTATCGGGAGGGATGTAACCGGCGCGGGGCATGCCTTTCAGGACGTAGACTTCATGACGCCCCAGCATCTCCTTCCCCGACAAGGTGAAATCGAGCGCCTTAGTCAGCTCCCCCATCAGCGCATGGTCCCGATCGATCTCTCTCTGATATTGCCCGACCCGATGCTCGCGCTCACTCGGACTTTCCTGTTGTCGCTGTGCAACGGCCCTTTCGAATCGGCGCCGCTCCTTGGCTTCATCTGCGGGTGATAAGGGTTTGTCGTCAATCGCTACCAACCGCTCATATCTCGACCCTGCAAGCATGATTTCTTCATATGTCTTAGTCTTTTCGTCACCTCGTTCACGCTGGAAATAGTCATAACCAGGGGCGGCATCCCAATCTTTCCGGTTGACTTCGACGGAACGCTTGATAATCTCTTTCGCTCCAAGCTCTTGCGCCGATCCAGAGGTGCCGGCCAAGATCGGTGCAAACAGCAGGGCAAATAGCAAGTGACGAGTCCGGCCTATTGATAATGCTGAGAACATTCAGGAAAGCCTCCGCAGAACAACCGAGCGACATCTCAGTTATTGCGTTTGTACATCGTATGGCAGCAGCCTTACCTGCTCATCGATGATTGCTCAAACATCGGCAGTGCATACCGCCGCGAGCTCAGCGCGTGGCCGCTTGGCTTGGGATCTCAATGTGGATGCCATCCGCAGAAGATCCTGGGCTGGGGTTATTCTCCAGTGCCTCTTTCACGACACTGCCGCTCACCGTCTCTTCCTTTAGCAGCTGCTGGGCCAACGTCTCCAGGGCAGGGTGATGCGTTTTCAATAATTCCTGGGCGCGCTGGTATTGTTCGGTCACGAAACGCTGGACTTCTCCATCGATTACTTGACGAGTCTCTGGACTGATCTGGCTGTTGTCCTCTACCGATCCCCCCAGGTATTGGAGCTGCTGACCTGCGTAGCGCACCGATCCGAGCTTGTCGCTCATGCCAAATTCTGTGACCATACGGCGGGCCAGCTCAGTCGCCCGCATAATGTCGTCACTGGCCCCGGTGCTGATCGTCCGGAACTGCACGATCTCGGCGGCCCGCCCGCCCAACATGACGGCGATCCGGTCCTTCAGTTCGTCGATCGTGAGCAGATAGCGGTCCTCCGTTGGCATTTGCATGGTGTAGCCCAAGGCGCCACGGCTGTGCGGAACGATGCTGATTTTGCTGACCGGTTCGCCACGCGGCACCAGCTCAGCCACCAGTGCGTGGCCAGACTCGTGGTAGGCAACCGTGGTTCGTTCCTGCTCGTTCATCACCCGGCTCTTTTTCTCGGAACCCGCAATCACCCGTTCGATAGCTGCCTCGAAATCATTCAACGTGACTGCCGCGGCCTTGTGCCGGGCAGCGAGTAGTGCCGCCTCATTCATGGCATTCGCCAGGTCGGCGCCGCTGAAACCAGCTGTGATGCGGGCCGCATGGTCCAAGTCAAAGTCGGCCGCTAACTTTACATTCTTGCTGTGAATCTTCAGGATTTGCACTCGGCCAATGAGGTCCGGATTGCCAATGGCGATCTGGCGATCAAAGCGGCCCGCGCGCAGAAGTGCGGGGTCGAGCACCTCCGGACGGTTAGTGGCAGCCATGATAATCACTGGCGCGCTGGCGTCAGTCTTGAAGCCGTCAATCTCGGCCAGCAACTGGTTGAGCGTTTGCTCACGCTCGTCGTTGTTGCCCAGACGCATCACACCTCCCCGGCTCTGGCCAATGGCATCAATCTCGTCAATGAAAACGATGGCAGGAGCGGCCTTGCGCGCCTGCTCGAACAGGTCACGCACGCGTGCTGCGCCCACGCCAACGAACATCTCGACGAACTCCGAGCCACTGGTCTCGAAGAACGCGACCTGGGCCTCGCCCGCCGTGGCTTTGGCCAGCAGCGTCTTGCCTGTGCCCGGAGGCCCGACGATCAACACGCCCTTGGGGATACGCCCGCCGAGTTGAGCAAATTGATCTGGCGCCTTCAGAAACTGAATGATCTCCTGGAGCTCGGCAATGGCTTCATCCGCCCCGCCCACATCTTTGTATGTGACCGTAACATCCTCGGGCTTGACCTCGATCGCTTTGCTCTTGCCGACGCCAAAGACGCCGCCGAGTCCTCCGCCGGCGGCTCCGGCCGCTCGCTGGTAGGCCACATACCAGAAACCGCCCAGTAGCACGAGCGGCAGAAGGTTCAGCAAAATGCCACCGAGGGGGTTCGGTGGGCGCTCGAAGTTGTAAGTTACATTTGCGTTCTGTAACTCTTCGATCAGTTTACGGTCGCCGGCAGGCGCAGGCACGGTATTGAATGGGATGATCGGAGGAGATCCATCCGGTTTGGGGTTTTTCATCTCACCAACGATGCCCCTTTCGCCGACGGTTGCCTTTACGATTTGCGCATCAGCCAGTTTTTTCTTGAACTCGCTGTAAGGAATTTCTGAGCTCCGGGTCATAGGAGTTATGACGAATAGCTGAAACAGCCACAAGACAATTAGGCCCGTGATCAAATAGCTGATGGCAAAACGAAATTGACGCCGGCTTTGCTCCTGGCGCTTTTTTTCATCGTCATGTTTTTTTTGTGACGATCCCGGTTCATTCATAGTCCACCTCATTCACCCAACTCTGCATGCGAATAATCGCTTGGTCACCTTTTCGCATCGATCTGAAGACCGACGCTCGCTAGGGATTGTGTTTCATCCATTTGTGTGTTCCTCCATGCTCCGCCTGAATTCCGCTGTTGAGCCATATTCGGCGGCCTCCTCCGTTGAATTCATGCAGTGCGCCGCCGCGATCTGCTGAACGATAGAACGCATCATCGATTCGGTTGCGATCAGTTCGACTCCCGCCCTGGCCATTTCCGTCAGCAATGACTTACCCCGATCATCTATGAAGTCCACTCCGTCCAAATCCACAGCGAGGGTTTTCCCAGTCGCATGGCCGCTGGTTGATCGCCAGCATCTCTCCAGTTCGACGACCCAGGGACCCTTCAGCTTGCCTTCGACGCGAAAAACGATCTGGTCGCCCCGCTCTATAACCGTAACCCTTAACATGATGCCTTCACATCTCCTTGTAGCAGACTTGGACCTGCATCCAGAGGACCAAGCGGGGGAGGCCGCTCAGTTGCTTGCAAGTTATTCTAGGCATGTGGTTTATGGCGAACACGCCGAATGCCACAATCCGCAGATGGCTGCTCCCCACCCGCCAACGGTGATATCCCGTCAGAGTGACGAGGAAGCTCTGAAGAGGACGTGAAAGCGAGAACGCCTCGCTAATCCCGGGTCCAAATGAAAAGCAGCCGCCCAGCCTGGAAATCGCACGCTGCAGATCCTGTCCAATTCGAGTCTCAGCAGGGTTCCGGGTTTTAGGCGACTACCAAGGCGATTCCAATCCAGCGGCGCAACGCTGATTTATTGCAAATACTTTGCGAGGCGCCAAATTAGTGTGCCAGTCCAAATCCTAAAGTCCCGCTCCCGTGCTCGTGTCGTCACATTGGCGAGATACCGCCAATTCTGCCAATCTTGTAGGCGTATGGAATTTTTTCAAGAACGCCCAAGTACTCTTCTTTCTTGTAATTACTGAGAATCGGGGGATCACAGCAAGTTGGTACCTACCGTGCTGTTTACCCATTTGGTGGGCTAGGCTGATTAATTTCCTAGCGATGCACTTCTCTAAGGAGCTGTGGGTGATTTCCAAATGCGCCAACCCGAACTGCTGCACACCATTTCGTTACCTCCGGGAAGGAGCGCTCTTCCCTTTCGAGACAAATTACAACTCCGAGCCTCCGGTGGGTACTCAGGACATAGGCATAGGACCCAAGCGGCCGCGTAGATTCGAGAGCTTCTGGCTGTGTGCTCGCTGCTCTTCCAGCCTAGTCGTCAGAATCGTTCGGGGCAAGGTCAAGGTCGTTCCTCGAGAAGATGCGGCAAACCCGGCCATGAACATGCACGCTGAGGGAGTGGATTTTCGAGAAGAGTCGAGGGTCTGCGAGCTCAAGTAAGGGGAGCCAAATGCCAAGCGCTAACTGGGCTGTCGCAGATGAACAATGTGACCACGCATCGGTGGCTTCCTTATGTGCCGGTCCAACACTGCCGCCGAATTGTGAAGAGCCGGCTAATGGGAAATCCGGCAGGGCGACCCTGGAAGGGGAGTACTTGTCGGAGTTCATAGATCTACTTGTAAGAAAAGGTGCTCAAGTAGTAAGTCAAACTGACAAAAGGAGACGATTTATGGATCGAATGCTGGTGGTAGTTTTTGACAATGAAACCAAAGCGTACGAAGGGGAAAAAGCCCTTCTCGAACTGGACGCCGAAGGTAGCATCAGCGTCTACGCTCACGCGGTGATTGCGAAGCAAGCAAACGGCACCGTAACGATAAAACAAGAGAATGACCCTGGGCCAATCGGCACTCTGGTTGGCACTGCGCTCGGAAGCCTTATTGGTCTGTTAGGTGGCCCGGCAGGCGTCGCCATCGGCGCTGCCTCCGGCTTTATTATCGGCGGGGGCGCCGACCTGAACAACGCTCGCATTGGGCAGGATTTTATCGACGACGTCAACAAGCAGCTGGTGCCGAACAAGGTTGCGGTGGTCGCCGATATTACAGAGGATTGGATCACGCCAGTGGACACCTGCATGGAATCGATCGGCGGGATCGCATTCCGGCGCGCTCTTTCGGATGTAAAGCATACAATCCGCGAAGAGAACATAAACGCCATGAAGGCTGACCTCGCCCAAATGAAGGCCGAGCATGCCAAGGCCCGCGAGAAACGAGAGAAAGCAAAGCTCCAGGAGAAAATCAACCAGCTCGACTCCAAGATACAAGCTGAGCTGCAAAAGGCCAAAGACCGGCGCGAGGCCGCCGATCGCGAGGCCCAGGCAAAGGTCCAGGTGCTCAAGACAAAGCAAGCGGCTTTGAAGGCTAAGGCGTCATAACGCGAGCCACCGTAGCTCCGAGGTTTACGAACGTGTGAAAAGGGAGGTCGAGAAGACCTCCCTCTTGAAAACAAAATACGTACCTTAAGGAGGATCGAATGTCTACGCAGAGCTTAACTGAAGAAGTGAAGAAACATTCCACCTGGAGCATTTTCATGGGCCTTCTGACCGCAGCCCTGGGAGTGTTCCTTATCATTTACCCATTGGCAACCGCGACCTTTACGACCGTCTTACTGGGTTGGGCGTTGATTTTCGTTGCCCTGGCTCAGTTTGTCTTCGTGCTTCATTCGCAGATGGTTGGGAACTTTTTCTTGAAACTCGTGCTCGGCGTGCTTTACGCAATCTGCGGCATCGCATTAGCGTTTTTTCCCGTTGTTAGCGTGACAGCGCTGACGGCAGTTCTGGGAATGCTGCTGCTGATCCAGGCAGGAGTGCAAACTGCGACTGCGCTCCAGTTGAGACCGCTGGATGGTTGGGGATGGTTTCTAGCCGATGCCGTGACCAGCCTGCTGCTGGGTATACTGATTCTCGCAAAGTGGCCCTCCAGTTCTATCTGGGCGATCGGTACGCTGGTTGGAGTAGTTGTGTTCATGGGGGGTATCTCCAGGATCATGATTGCCCTGAAGATACGGAGCGGCGCCATCAGTATTGACCATGTCATTCAGCGAGCCGCATAGGCGCAGGTGTCGCGCTCGGGCAGCCGAACCGTCGCACGTGTGTGGTCTTTCTTGAGGAAAATTGCCAATGCGTTCCAACATCAAACTCGGAAGCATCTCTGGAATAGAGATTGGGCTTCACTATAGCTGGTTCATCATCGCTGCCCTGATCGTGTTTTCCCTCGGCCAACACTTCCGTCAGGTAAACCCGAATTGGGGCACGGGCCAGATCTGGATCGCCGCGGTGCTCACTGCCGCCCTGTTCTTCGTCACCCTGCTGTTGCATGAACTCGCCCATTCGTTGGTGGCCCAGGCCCGGGGGTTGAAAGTCACGGCGATCACCTTGTTCGCGCTCGGTGGTGTTTCCCAAATCCAGGACGACGCCACCGACGCGAAGACAGAATTCTGGGTCGCGATCGCCGGGCCAATCGCCAGCCTGATTATCGGCTTTGGCTGCCTCGGCATCGCGCTCGGCCTTGGCTGGCATCGTTCGACCGAACCACACACTGCGGTGACTGGGGTCCTCGTCTGGCTGGGGTATATCAACATTGTTCTCGCGGCCTTTAACATGATTCCTGGCTTCCCGCTCGATGGCGGCCGCGTGCTGCGCTCGATCGTGTGGGCGATTACCAAGAACGCAGATCGCTCCACCCGCATCGCCGCTCGCATCGGTCAAGTCGTGGCCTTTCTATTCATTCTCGATGGGATATGGCAATTTTTTTCCGGCGCCGGCTTCGACGGCCTGTGGATCGCATTCATTGGCTGGTTTCTGATGGAGGCGGCCAAGGCCAGTTATGCCGAGGTGGAGACTGCGGCCGCGTTTCGCGGCATGCAAGTCTCTGAAGTTATGTCGCATAACTTCGTCACCGTAAATCGCGGAATGAGTTTGCGGGAGTTTGTTGACACCTACCTTCTGAGGGCCGGTGAACGCTGTTTCGCAGTGGAGGACCAGGGTCGTTTCGTGGGCCTCATTACCCCGCGCGATGTGGGCAACATCCCGCGCGACCGTTGGGAGACCACCACCGTGCGCGAAGCCATGCGTCCGCTCCAGGAGTTGCATATCGTCACTCCCGACACCCCAGCTCTGGATGCGCTGAAACTCGTGGCCCGCAACGATGTCAACCAGTTGCCCGTGGTCGCGAATGGCGCTTTGCAAGGGATTGTCTCCCGTTCCCAGTTGGTGCAGTTACTGCAGGTTCGTTCTGAGCTGCGACTCCCGGCCGTGTATCCTCCGCCACTACATCGCCCCGCGAACACGAAGGCGTTATGAACGGAATGTCAGCAGCGAAGAGCTCAAGGATCCCTCGCTGGGCTGCGAGAACGACGGGCGTCGGCGCCCTTCTTTTCTGTGCCCTGGGGCCGGGCCTGAGCCAAACCCGTCCACAACCATACACGTTCTTCAAGGAGCACATTGGCCTGACCGAAGATCAGATCGCCAGCATCGAGCTCGGCAAAGCAGTAGCGCAAATACTGCCAACTCCGGCGCCTTCGGAAGTGGCAGTTTTTGGCGCCGTCTACATCAACGCTTCTCCCGAAAGTTACTTGAAGTTAATCCAAACCTTACCTAGCCTCCGCCCTTCACGGCACTATCTCGGAGTTCGGCAATTCAGTACACCGCCGAAACTGTCAGATCTCGAAGGCTTCATCCTAGAAGACGACGATATCAATGAGCTCAAGAACTGCAAACCGGGCAAATGTCAGCTTCAGTTGCCAACCGAATCAATGAAGGTATTTCAAGAGTCGGTGGACTGGTCCGCGCCCGATGTCGCCAACCAGGTAAATAGGTTAGCGCAGAAGATGGCGCTCGATGAATTGATCCGATACCAAAAGGATGGTGATAGCGCCCTCGGAACTTACTACGACAAAGAACGTCCGTTGCGTGTCGCAGATCAATTCGAGTCTTTGCTGAGCGAGTCCCGCACGCTGACGGATTATCTCCCGGATCTGGAGAATTATCTGATCGGCTATCCCAAAACGCGGCTCCCGAATTCAGAGAACTATTTTTATTGGGAACGAGTGAAGTTCGGTTTGAAACCCACGCTGCGCATTAACCACATGGTCGTTTATCGCGGATCGCAGTTGTCCGGCCCGGTCGATTCCGTCGCCATCAAGCAGCTCTATGCCAGCCACTATTTTGAGACAGCGCTCGATGTGTCGGTTTGCGTGAGAGCCAGCGGCCAGTCGGACCAGAAGGGCTTCTACCTGATAACCATAAAGGGATCGCGACAAGCGGGTTTGACCGGACTCAAGGGCAGCATTACTAGAACGTCTGCCGTTTCCAGAACCCGTTCCTGGTTAGAGGCTTCGTTGACGCACCTGAAAAGAGTGCTGGAGAGCAGCCAGTAAGCATTTTTTGGTGATCAGCGCTCGGAGGCGGACCATGAATACACTCGAACTACTTCGGAAGGCGCTTTTGTACATCACCGCTGCGACGGTTGGTCTCGCGGGGGTTGGGATCGCAACCACCCCATTAGCGGCTCAAACGCAGAATCAGGACGAGGAATTGCAGCTCGGCCAGGAGACCTTCAACGAGCTGAAGGCTAAAGCCGAGATCATCGAATCTTCCCCTCTATACGACCAGTTGAGACCGATTGCGGATGCCATTACACGAGCGGCGCAGCCGCGATACAATCACCCGTTCAAGTTTTACCTGGTCCATGAACCTCAGCCGAACGCGTTCGCAACTCCGGGCGGCAACGTGTATGTTGTCGATTCGCTCCTGTATTTTGTAAAGAACACTGACGAGCTTGCCGGAACGTTGTGCCACGAGGTCTCCCATACCATTCATCACGACACCATGACGTTGATGGAGAAGCAGCAGAAAATCGCGCAGCGGGAAATCGGAGCCGCCATTCTTCTGGGCCCCTCTACCGCGCATGTGTTGGCCATCGCTCTTCTGGGCGCGCTGCATTCCCTTAGCTACTCCCGAGATGTGGAATCCCGCGCTGACCTTACAGGCTCTGACGTGTGTGCCGCCGCCGGATACAACCCTTGGGGACTCGTATGGCTGTTCCAGGATTTCAAGAACGCCAAGACGGAACAGGTGCCCCAACTCTTATCCGATCATCCGGATAACCAAGATCGGATCGAAACATTGGAGCAGCACTTCCGCAAGAACCCGTCGGTCTTCAAAAAGTTCAACCCGGACCCGAAGTCGGCTGCGCCGCTGGCTGTTCCCGACAAGGCTCCGGAAGTGTTCTTGCGCTAAGAATCGAATTCCAACCGTGCTGCCGAACCGGTGAACACCGAATAACGGCAGTGCGCAAATAAAGAAAAGGAGAAACACAATGACCTATTTTTCTGATATCTTCGCCACCGGCCTCCATCAAGTCAGAAGATCCTGGGGCTGGTTCCTCGTTTTCGGCATTCTGCTGATGATGCTTGGCGTCGTGTGCGTCGGCAAAGCGCAGACCGCAACCACTTTCTCGATTCTGGCGCTAGGCTGGGTATTAGCGATCAGCGGAGTGGTGTGGCTTGTCAATTCGTTCTTCGCCTTCAGCTGGCACGGGTTCTTTCTGTACCTGCTGAATGCGATCATTCGCGGAGTCACCGGATACCTTCTGATTCGTCACCCGGATGCAGGAGCGCAAGGAATAACCATGTTGCTCGGCGCGCTCTTCTTAGTTGGAGGACTGTTCCGCGGAGCCGGAGCGAGTGTGATCCGATTCCCAAGGTGGGGATGGATGGTGTTTTCGGGATTAGTCTCTATCGTCCTCGGCATCTTCCTTCTCACCACTTGGCCTGCAGCCAGCACTTTTTTCATTGGTTTGGCGATCGGCATCGATCTCATGTTCGACGGCGCCGCCCTTGTAGGGTTTGCGGTCGCGATTCACAGCTTGCCCAAGGTGGAAGGCAGAGATATCTCCAGAGCGGCCTGATGACAGGCAGAGTCCGAGCGGGATTAGTCCATCTCGAGCCAAGCAATTCGCGCGATACAAGTGAAAGGGTGAAGAGTGGGTGTTCTGAGCGTCTCCTGATCTAACGAATGCGGCTGAAAAGGCGGTGGATGGGCCTCTGGCTCGCATATGGGAACCCTCTCGCTGTTGATATTGACCAACTCGGTGTGGAAATGGATGCACCGCCTGGGAGGACCTGGATTGATCCTTCTGGGCATCGCTGACAACGCGCCTTTCATCTCGGTTCCGGCAGGCGGCGTGGAGATATTCGTCATCCTGCTTGCGGCACACCGCCATGAATGGTGGGTCTATTACGCCTTTAGGCCACAGCGGGGGAGGTACTTGGCGGCTATCTGACCTACCGGCTGGCCGAGAAAGGCGGCCAGCAAACCTTGGAAAAGAAAGTAGGAAGACCGCGCGCAGAAAAACTCTACAAGCACTTCGAGAAACGCGGCTTTATCACGGTGTTCACCGGCTCGATCCTACCGCCGCCGTTCCCTTTCACTCCCGTTTTGATGGCCGCCGGGATTATGCAGTATCCGCACAAGAAGTTCTTCTCGGCGCTGACCGCGGGGCGTGCCGCGCGTTACCTGGCCGTGGCCTATTTGGGCCGCATTTATGGCCGGCGAATGATCGACTTCTTCTCGCGGTACTATCGGCCAACGCTGTATCTCCTGATCGCGCTGGCATTGTCGGCCGGCATCGGCGCCCTGGTCTACTTCAAATGGTACCGGCCCAAGGCACAACGTAAAGAACGCGAACGGGGCGAGCCAGTTAGAGAATTTCCCGTTCCCGACCGGCACCCGAGAGATAGTAACAGCGGCTCCACGCAAGACCAGCTGGAGCGAGTGAATCGCCACAGTGTCTGACCGCGAGAGTGGCGCGATTGCTGGCGGCGCCGATAGGAGTCAAAGATTCCGAGCCGTTCACACCGAGGAGACAGTTTTCCTGGCATTCATGTCGTGCAACGTCAGGAAGGCATTCAGCAGAACGCGTGGATCGTGGCTCCCTTTATATACGGCCGGCGGTGTCCGGTTCAGCCCCAGCAATGAGTACACTGCCGTTCGCGCGGAGCGGATCGAATATTCCACCGTGAACACCACGTCTTCCGGGAGCTCACAGAATTGTCCGATGAAAGCGAGATTCTTCGAGCCTTCCGGAACAACCTGAGGACGATCGCTCTCGTCCCGGCGCAAAAACTGACTGGTGATGAAGGGCATCATGCAGGGTATGCAGGTGCAGGTGTCAAGTATCTTACTGGCATCTGTCTCGATTCGCAGGTGGCCAATGATCTCCGTCATAATCTCGCGGCCAGTGCATGCCGACATCGGTTTCTTCACGAAATCGCCCAGCTTATCGACGACTAAACCGTAGCCCCAGAAGACCTCTACGTCCGCGGGAAGTGACTTTGTTGTTGTATTCCAGAAGTGACCTCGTTCACCCAGTCCACGAGTACAGGTTCAATCCCTTGATCAACAAATCCGAGCGGGTCTGGCATTGCCGGTTGAAGGCTGCCGCGATTCCTGACGCCCACTATTACGGCTACAGAGTTGCCGGACCCAATGAGCCGGGCGCTGGGAATCGCTTCGATGATCAAAAGATCCTCGTCGACCCGTACGCCCGATCGTTGTTCTTTCCCGAGCATTTCAGTCGTCAAGCCGCCGAGCTACCCGGAAGCAACGCGGGAAGAGCCCCACTTGGAGTAATCGCCGTCGAACAGAGCTTTCCTTGGGATGGCGACCGACCACCTGTCCACACATCTGATTTGGTTATCTACGAACTGCATCTCCGTAATTTCACAGCCAAGTCGAACTCCGGCATCGCTCCGGACAAATGCGGTACCTATGCCGGCTTAGTCGAAAAAATTCCTTACCTGAAGGAACTGGGGATTACTGCCGTTGAACTGATGCCGGTGACGCAACGGGACCCGCAGGAAAGTGACTGCTGGGGCTACATGCCCCTCAGTTTCTTCGCACCTCACCACGGGTATGCCAGCAGGAAAGCGACTCGTGAACTGATGCATGAATTCCGCGCCATGGTCCAGGCATTACATGCTGCTGGTATCGAAGTGATCCTCGATGTGGTCTACAACCACACCACGGAAGGAAACGAGAAGGGGCCGACATACAATTTTCGGGGAATCGATAACAGCACATATTATCTTCTGGACGCAGACAGGCGACATTACCGCAACGACACCTATACGGGAAACACGCTGAACTGCGCCAATCGCTATGTGCGCAAGATGATTATCGACAGCCTGAATTTCTGGGCACAGGAAACGCATGTTGATGGGTTTCGCTTTGATCTGGCCTCCATCTTTACCAGGAATGAAGACGGGTCAATCAATGTCGACGATCCCCCGGTAATCGCAGAGGTCAGCGCGGCCCCGGACCTGGGCAGGATCAGACTCATTGCCGAGGCTTGGGACCCGGGGAGCTATCAGCTGGGTCGAACGTTTCCGGGCATCTCTTGGTTGCAATGGAATGGCAAGTTTCGCGACGACATGCGCGCATTCGCGAAAAGCGATCCCGGCATGATCAGCCAATTGATGACCCGCTTGTATGGGAGCAGTGACCTTTTTCCAGACGACATCATGAATGCCTACCACCCCTACCAAAGCGTCAACTTCATTACCTCTCACGATGGATTCTGCCTTTATGACTTGGTAGCCTACAACCAGAAGCACAATGAAGCCAACGGCCATAACAACTGCGATGGCACCGACCACAACTTAAGTTGGAACTGCGGTTGGGAAGGCGACGAGAATGTCCCCGCCGAAGTACTGAATCTTCGCAAACGCCAAGTAAAGAACTTCTGCTGTCTGCTGTTTCTTTCCAACGGGACACCGATGTTCCGAGCGGGCGACGAATTCATGAACACGCAGAGGGGCAACAACAATCCTTACAACCAGGACAACGATGTCACCTGGCTCGACTGGGACCTGCTGGCGAAGAACCGGGACGTCTTTCGTTTCTTCAAGCTCATGATCGCATTTCGGAAATCTCATCCCTCTATATCACGCAGCCGGTTCTGGAGAGAAGATGTGCGTTGGTACGGCGTCGGTGAAGGCCCGGACACTTCATTCGATTCCCACACCTTGGCCTTTTGTCTCCACGGTGCGTCGCAGAACGATGTTGACCTGTACGTAATGATCAACGCATTCTGGGAAAACCTCATGTTCGTGGTCCAGGAAGGTAGCGCAGATGAATGGCGCCGCGTTGTAGATACGAATCTACCCGAACCGCTCGACTTCTGTGAACCGGGAGCGGAAGAGACCCTAAGCAGCCTGAACTACAGCGTCAAAGCACGCTCGGTGGTGGTCCTGGTCAGGCCTGAGGTCAAGAACGACTCTGCTTCTGGTGATCCGCATCAGCAACCTGGCTAAATTTCGTCGATCTGACCGAGGTGTTGGATTTCACCAAAACAAATAAAAAACAGGATTGCAATCAAATTGGGGACTTAGCCCTTGTGTTGTGCGGGTAAGAGCGACTTGCCGTTCGCCGATCTTCTGATTTACCAGGGAGCGAATTGGCAGTTTGAATGCATTCGTAATTGTGACAGCCGGAATCATCCAAGTCCTGCTGCGCGAGCAATGCAATTCAGGATGAAGGGGAGAGTCTTGCGCAGCCGCGAGCCGATAACTCTTCCCTGCAAGAGTCCGTTATGCAAATGGCGTCCGCTTCCGCAAATGAACTCGCAAAACAAATGGTCGAATCGGTTCAGAACTATTCTCTGTTCGCCTGGGAAGCTATTGCCAACCTGGCTCGCAAGCGCCGCTACGTTGCCGACGCCATACAGCAGGCCGACTTGGTCGGAGTCGGGGCCTTGCCGATTGTAGTGCTCACCGGCTTGTCAATGGGCGCCGAACTGGGCTTGAACAGCGCCAACACCCTGCAGAGATACGGAGCGCTTTCCCAGATCGGAGAGTTGGTGTCCGAGGGAATGATTCGCGAACTCGGACCGATTATCACCGGTCTCATGGTCGCCGGTCGAAGTGCTTCCGGCATGGCAGCCGAACTCGGTTCCATGCTCGTGACTGAGCAAATCGACGCCATGCGCGCTCTGGGCGTCAGCCCGATGAAGAAATTGGTGACCCCGCGCGTCGTCGCAACCGTGTTCATGATCTTTTTTCTCACTATCATCTCCGATTTGTTCGGACTGTTCGGGGGCGCCGTTATTTCCACTTCGCTGTTCCGCATGGATTGGCATGAATACTGGAGCGCGGCCATGCAGATTCTCGACTTTGGAGATGTGTTCATGGGCCTGGTGAAACCTTTGCTTTTTGGTTTCATTATTTCGACGGTCGGCTGCTATTACGGCCTCACCGTGCGCGGCGGGACGCAGGGCGTAGGCCGTGCGACCACGCAGGCGGTAGTGGCTTCCTCGGTGCTGATTCTAATAACGGATCTAATGGTGACTAAGCTACTGATGAATATCTTCCCCTAACCCCTTAGCTCCCAGAAGAGGCCTTGATCTCGCCGTTAATGATTCATGGCTGCCGTTCAAGAGGTCGATTTCAAATGAATTTGCAACCGGAGGCTCCTGCGCCGCCAGGGCAAGCACGAGCCGCCTTAGCTAGAGACAGAATGATAGGATTGGGGGGCCCGGAGTTGATCATGCAGGCCAGCTCGATTGGCAGGAGCGGCGATGGCGACACTGACCTTCAGGAGGTTAGCGAATGACCTCTTTGCCTATATCGGACCACTCATTTAACTCCCAAGAGTCGTCGAGCGCAAGCGCGGAACTGCAACGCGAAAGCGACCGGCTGAAGTTGCTCCTGGACATGACGAACACCCTGGTCTCGAATTTGGAGCTTCGAGATCTGCTTCGCGCGGTCGCCGCGAGCATTCGGCAAGTCATGCACTTCGACGGCGTCGCAGTGTGGCTGCCGGATGCGAAGCAGGGCCAACTACGTCAACTCGCTGTGGATTTCCCGGAAAGCAAGGGATTCTTGACGGAGGATTTCGTGCTGCCGGTCGAAGGGTCCCCAATAGGCACCGTATTCACAACTGGCAAGTCTGCTGCAGTGAATGTCACTAATGAGCAGACTCCTGAGGCTCGCGCAGAGGGCCTGGAGTCCATCTACGCTCTGCCTCTGATCAGCCGAAGCCGGACGCTCGGGGTTCTGGCGTTCGCTCGCCGGGATGAGAACGCATTCAGCCCGGAGGTCGTCGATTTCCTGTTGCGTGCTGCTGGGCAAGTGGCCATCGCCATCGAAAACGCTCTGGCCTTTCGAGAGATAGCTGAACTGCGGGACAAGCTGGCGGAGGAGAAGTTCTACCTCGAAGATGAGATCCGAACCGAACACAATTTTGAAGAAATCATAGGGGAAAGCACCACGCTGAAGCACGTGCTTCAGCAAGTGGAAACCGTTGCTCGCACCGACTCAACGGTAATGATACTTGGCGAAACCGGAACTGGAAAGGAACTGATTGCGCGCGCCATTCATCATCTCAGCAATCGCCGTGACCGCAGCCTGGTGAAATTAAACTGTGCCGCGATTCCCACCGGTTTGCTGGAAAGCGAACTCTTCGGTCACGAAAAAGGAGCGTTTACCGGCGCCATCGCTCAGAAGATTGGACGAGTCGAACTGGCAAACAAGGGCACTCTCTTTCTGGATGAAGTTGGCGATATTCCGCCGGAACTGCAACCCAAGCTGCTGCGCGTTCTCCAGGAGCAAGAATTTGAAAGGCTGGGTGGCACGCGCACGATCCAGGTGGACGCGCGGCTGGTGGTCGCAACCAATCGCGACCTGGATAAGATGGTTGCTCAACGGGAGTTTCGCCAGGACCTGTTTTACCGGCTCAACGTCTTCCCGATTCAGGTGCCTCCGTTACGTGAACGGGCTGCAGATATTCCTTTGCTGGTTAATTTCTTCGTAAAGAAGCACGCGAAGAAAATGGGCAAGCGAATCGAGAGAGTTCCAACCGAGACCATGCGTGCCCTCTCCCATTGGCATTGGCCGGGTAACGTCCGCGAGTTGGAGAACGTGATTGAGCGGGCTCTGATTCTCTCCCACGGACCGGTTCTGAACGTGTCGCTCGCCGAACTGAAGGGGGCCCCCCCGACTCCTGTGAGCACCAAGGTCCAAACCCTGGAAGCCTCAGAAAGGGAGATCATCCTCGGCGCTCTCCGCGAAGCCAATGGCGTTATTGCCAACGCCGCGGGAAAGCTTGGGATGAAACGCACGACCTTAAATTCAAAAATGCGTAAGCTACATATTTCCCGGAGCGATTTATTCTCGGCCTGAGTCGTCGTTCTGACCTAATATCGCCGTAAGGATACCCGGCCTCTCAACGGCGCCTTTTCTTGTGCTATGCCTCATCTTGTTAGTGCCCATTGCGTTAGCCAAAGCTCTTGTTCGTTACAAATGTCTGGCCACTGTATTGCTGAACGAAAGATTGAGCTAGGAAAATGCCGTGCGGAGGTGTCAACCAGGAGTCCATGTGCAAAGACTTCCATGGGAAACTTATAACTCATCTCAGGGGTCTATCTACGCTCCTGCTGCTATTGTTGCTAGCGGGAACGGCACGAGCAGAACTGCGAGATGCGGAGCGAGGAACAATTTCTGCTACAGCCCGCAACCAATTTGAGAATGCCCGATCCAAAGACGCCTTGACCGTGCAGGACGAACTCCGCGCCCTTGCCGGTCGAACAACCCTTCCAGAGCTCCGCTGGCCCGACTTTTCGGGTTACGCCGTCCAGGTGCAGAAGTTCTATGAGCCAACCGGTTACGCTCCTGCCTGGATTCAGAACGTGGACCTCACCCCCCAAGCGCAAGCGATGATCACGGTCCTCGAGCAAGCGGACACTAAAGGGTTGGACCCCGACGACTACGACGCCACGCGCTGGCCCGTGCGCGTTGAAAAACTCCGACAATCGCGAGCGGCAACTGATCTCGCCCACTTCGACTTGGCATTGACGATTTCGGTGATGCGGTATATTTCGGACCTGCACCTGGGCAGAGTCAATCCCCGTTATTTCCACTTCGGATTTGACGTTGAGCACAACAAGTACGACTTGTCCCATTTTGTTCGTGAGCGACTCCTAAGCTCGCCGGACGTGGAGGCGGCGCTGGCGACGGTGGAGCCGCCGTTCGAGGGTTATCGCAGGACAGAGAAAGCGCTCGGATTGTATCTCCAACTCGCGCAGCGGGACGATGGAGAGCCGCTCACAATTCCGAAGCGGCCGGTCGCACGCGGAGATCGATACTCTGGTACGAAGCGCCTCCAGCGGCTGCTGTGCCTCCTCGGAGACTTGCACCCAGATGCTTGTGTGGCGGAAGCCGCAGATGTTTATACGATCTCACTGGCTGATGGCGTGAGACATTTCCAATCCAGGCATGGCTTACCACAAACTGGACATCTTGATGAACCAACGATCAGAGAATTGAATGTCCCGCTTCGCGAGCGCGTTTCCCAATTGAAGCTGACCCTGGAACGCTGGCGCTGGCTGCCACACGAGTTCTCGCAGCCGCCCATCATTGTCAACATTCCGGAGTTCCGCCTGCGCGCGCTCGATCAAAACCAAAAGGTCGCCCTGGCCATGAACGTGGTCGTAGGCCGCGCCTACCGCCGCCAGACCCCGGTCTTTGCAAAAGACATGAAGTTCGTGGTGTTCCGCCCCTATTGGAATGTTCCTCTTAGCATTCAGCGCAGTGAGGTTGTGCCGAACATTGAGCGCGATCGATCCTACATCGCAAAAAAGGATTATGAGGTGGTAACTCGCGCAGGCGAAGTGGTCACGGATGGGCCGATCAGCGATGACATCCTCCAGAAGCTGCGGGATGGGACTCTGGCAGTTCGCCAGCGGCCGGGTCCGCGCAATGCGCTCGGGCTCGTAAAGTTGATGTTCCCAAACGAATACAACGTCTATCTCCACAGCACTCCGTCCCCGGAGTTGTTCGCGCGACCGCGCCGCGACTTCAGCCATGGATGCATTCGCGTGGAAAATCCGGTTGACCTTACCACATGGGTACTTCGCAACAATCCCGGGTGGGACAAATCTCGTGTCCAGTCAGCTATGCAAACCGGGAAGGATAACACCCAAGTCAACCTCGTCGAACCCATCCCGGTTCTGATCCTTTACGGGACCGCGATCGTGGACGACGAAGGCGAAGTCCACTTCTTCGAAGATATCTATGGACATGACGCAGCGCTGAAAAGAGTGCTCGCGAAAGGCTACCCATATCCCACGGACTAACCCGCTGAAAAAGTGGCAGGAGACACTACCAGCGGCGAACGCGGCCCACATCCACATGGATAAAGTCAGATTTCGCGTAATATCCGACTCCGCCCTCGTGGAGGGACAGCGCCAGATCGCGAAGTTTCGCCGTGCTGATTCCGGGCAGGCGAATATCAATGGCCATGGCCTGCATGTGGAGACTGTGCAGAGCGACGCCATGGCCGTGGCTCCTTAAGTATTCATTGCTCCATGGCGTGCGGTATCCGCAAACTACATTAATCTCTGCTCCGGGGCGGCCCGCGGCTTCCACCAGCTCATAAAGAAGATCGAAAAGATGCGGGTCGTAGTGGCGCACTTCTCCCGTGCGATGATCGCGTAGAAAGTGATCGAGTTCGGCGAGCGCCGCGGGGACGTAGGAGTTGCCGTCTTTGTACACGACATCCAGCTTTTCGCCAGTGTGCGTATGAAAGAAACGCAAACGATATTCGCGATTCAGTGGCTCCGGTGGTCCACTTAATGTGGAAGGTACCGCGATAGCAGGCACGAGCAGCAACGTCACGACGAGAAGAAAAGCAATCACTACGGGATTGGACTTCAATTTCGCACAGCCCTCTGCGGAATTTGGGATGTTGAAATTCTTACACTTGGGGAGATGATTCGTCCACTGGACAAACGCTGATGGGAGGCGCCGCGCGGCTGCCATCGGGTTCCCGAATGAAGGCGCAGATGTCCATCCGTGGGTCGAATGTCAAAATTCCGCTGGAATTCGTCCGGGTGCAGCCGTTTGTTTCTCCGAAGATCGAGCTTTCGGATCAACGCCAAGAGCGCGTGGATGTTCGCGTCCTGCCTGTGATTTTCAAGATCGAGAAGCCCACGAATGTGAATCTCTATTCAGGTGAACTGGTCGATGTGTATATCGGGGAGTGAAAAGCTGGAGACGGCGCGGGTTTTGGTATTCGCGCGCAGGCCGCAGGGCTCGCAGGCAGAAACGAGTCAGTGCCCTCAGCCCAAGAGCCTATCTCAATGGTTCAGCCGGATCGCCGCACTCTTCGCACTAACCACAGCCGTCGCCAGCGTCCTACTTCAGGCTGCATGCGTGGTCGGTCCGAGGTACGCACGACCGTCCGTGCAAGCTCCGCCCGCTTACAAGGAACTCCCTCAGCAAGCTGCCCAGGCTGAGAGTGAATGGAAGGTTGCCCGGCCGAATGACGCCGCGATTCGCGGCAAATGGTGGGACGCATTCAATGATCCCCAACTCAATGACCTCGAAGAGAAGGCGGGCTCTTCGAACCAAAACATTGCGGCAGCAGCGGCCAATTTCCTCGCGGCGCGGGCCCTAGTGAGACAAGCCCGGTCGCAGTACTCCCCGACGGTCTCAACCAATCCAAGTCTCGTGTATTCGCGCCCCTCCCCAGCAGAACTCAATGGGCTAACGGGCAGCTCCTCGGGACTGACCATCAAACCATACAGTGACTATTCACTACCTTTTGATGCTTCCTGGGAACCCGATTTCTGGGGCCGCGTTCGGAGCACTGTTAGGGCTAATGTTTACGCAGCGCAGGCGAGCGCCGCCGATCTTGAGAATGTGCGCCTAAGCGAACAGGCAGAGCTCGCGGTGGATTACTATGAGCTCCGCGCGCAGGACTCACTGAAGCAGATACTCGATTCCACCGTAGTCGCTTATCAGGACACTCTCGATCTGACCCAAAGCCAGTATCGAGCCGGCCTCACTAACGACGAAACTGTGGCACAAGCCGAGGCCCAGCTAAAAACCGCCCAAGCTCAAGACACCGATCTAGGAGTCCTGCGAGCTGAATATGAACACGCCATTGCTGTCTTGATTGGCCAGCCGGCATCGACATTCTTTCTTCCTGCGCAAGCTCTGGAAGCAAAACCTCCAGCAACGCCTGCGGGCGTTCCGTCCGAACTTCTCCAGCGGCGTCCGGACATTGCCGCTGCGGAGCGCAGCGTCGCCCAAGCCAACGCCCAGATTGGGGTGGCGAAGGCTGCGTATTTTCCCAATATCCTATTGAGCGGTCTGGCTGGGTTCGGCAATTCTTCGATCTCCAGTTGGCTCACATGGCCAAGCCGCTTTTGGTCGGTCGGGCCGAGCCTTGCGGAAACAATTTTCGACGCGGGGTTGCGCCGGGCAACGGTCCAGCAGTTCCGGGCGAATTACGACCAGACTGTTGCAAATTACCGGGAAACCGTGCTGACCTCCTTCCAACAAGTGGAGGACAACCTGGCGTCTCTAAGAATTCTTTCCCAAGTCATTGACCAGCAGGATGCAGCTGTCGAAGCGGCTACGCGAAACCTCCAGGAAGCCAAAGCCCGATATAAAGCGGGAGTCGATCCTTACCTGAACGTGATCGTCGCTCAAACAACTCTATTGAACGACCAGCAAACGGCGGTAAACTTTCGGATGCAAGAAATGGTGGCAAGCGTTCAGCTAATCAAGGCGCTTGGCGGCGGTTGGGATGCGGCGCAGATTCCATCCTCGAAGGAGGTTCGAGCCCAAACGTCGCGGAACTCGAGTTCAACTCACTGAGGAAGGTGGTGTTATAGTCCAGACTAAGTAAGAACGTAACGTCCTAAAGGAGACGGTTACAAAGCATTTTGATTCCCCGGCGCGTGCGCAATGTTGAATATAAAGACAATTCTTTTGCCGGTTGATATTCCGATTGTTTCACTGGGCGTGATTCATCAGGCTGCGACGTTGGCCCGCCATTTCCATTCTGAAATCGTAATGATGCACGTCGCGACGGCGGAGAGCCATGCCGCCGGCGTGCCGGAAGACAGTAGCGAACTGGCCGGCTGGGACCTACTTGCGGAGATCCTTAAAGAGGCTCAAAAACAGCAGGACCAGTCTCTTGGGCCGGTGCTGGACGGTCTTGCCATCCGACGCATGTCGGTCAAAGGCGATCCGGCCAGGACAATTGTGCAGACTGCTGAGCAGGAAGAAGCTGACCTGATCATGATGCCGTCGCATGGTTCCACGTTTAATCAGTTTCTTCTGGGCTCTGTGACAGCAAAAGTACTACACGGGACTGAGTGCCCAGTTTGGACCGGCGCCCACGTGGAAGAATCGCCAGTGCAGGAGTTTGCGATCCGCAACGTCCTGTGCGCGGTCGATTTGAGCCCCCATAGTGATGAAGTTGTATCGTGGGCCGCCCTAATGGCCACCGAATTCGGCGCCCGTCTTACGCTCGCCCATGTCACTGCCTCGGTGGAGTTTTGGGGACCTGGCGGCAGCTACGTCGATCAAAAGTGGAAAGAGGAGCTCGTCGACGACGCTTCCCAGCGGATCGCAAAACTCCAGAAAGACATGGGCATCAAAGCGGATGTATTAATCGGCAGTGGTGACGTGCCTAAGGTGCTGAGCCAAGCTGCGAAGCAGACGAAGGCGGATTTGCTGGTCACCGAGTGCTACCCGTATTCCGGCAATCTGCGGATCCACGGCTACGCAATCATTTGCGCGGTGTCGATTCCGGTTCTGAGCGTGTGACGGCCTTGGGGAACCAATTTGAAGTAATCTTCAATGGTTCGGGCCAGTAGCATTGCCTAAGAGGTAGAATGGCCGCCCACCTGGCGCGGCACGGGAGGAGGTTTGCATGTCATTCGTCTCAGCGACTGGAGATATTCACCTGAAGTCGGTCCTGATCGCGACCGATTTCTCGGAAGCATCGGAGAAAGCCCTCCGCCATGCTCTCGCCATCGCTCGCCACTATGGGGCGAAACTCTATCTGGTGCACGTGGTCTCCTCACTGGCATTCACTCTCGTGGGTCCGGACGCAGTGAATGCGGTCACCGATGCAGTTTGCAGGGATGCCCGTCAAATGGAAGACCGTCTTGTTCAAAGTGGGGCGCTGGCCGGTGTGGGGCATGAGATCATTGTTTGCCAAGGTAACGTATGGGAGCAGTTGGAAAAGGTAGTAAGGCAAGAACAAGTGGAGCTGGTAGTCATCGGCACACACGCTCGACGAGGTTTGGGGAAACTACTCCTCGGGTCTGTGGCGGAACACATTTTTCGCCACTCCGAGTGCCTGGTTCTGACCGTTGGTCCGGGTTCCTTGCAGGATTCCCCGGTCGACGGGAGTAGAGCCGTTCGGCCTTTTCTGTTCGCGACGGACTTCGGTGGACCTTCTTTACATGCCCTGCCCCATGCCATCTCATCCGCCAATCACTTCGGGACAAAGCTCGTTTTGCTCCATGTTCTCTCGGCGGTCCCGATTCCGGAGGGTTTGAATCGTCCCACTGCTGGCGATGTCATGCAAGCGCGAGAGAATGCCCGGATGGCCAGCTTACAGCGGCTTGAGGAATTGACGTTGCAAAACGCCAAGTTGACGGCCAAACCGGAATTCCTAGTCGAGTTCGGTTCCCCGAGTGAACAGATCCTACAAACAGCCAACACTCTCAAGGCCGATGCGATCATTTTAGGTTTGCACCGTTCAACCCATATCAATACAAAGTCCCACATGCCCTGGGCTACTGCGTATGAAGTAGTGTGCGGCGCAGGTTGCTCCGTCTTAACCGTGAGGAATTGAGGCAGAGACGCCTCGGTTGATTTGTCCGTTCGACGTAATAGATTATGGTAATCCGGCGCCACGAACGCTTGCGGTGACCATGAGCATACAAGCTATACCACCGCCCGGACTAGATCACCGGCAATCCGACCAACGCGCACCGCAGAGGCGGAGTGGCGGCCGGTTCCGTCTGTTTCAAGGCATAAGGCCGGTTACTCGCGCGGGAGCGGCCCGCGATGCCCTGGCTGGATTCCAACTGGCGGCGATGAACATCCCGCAGGCGCTGGGCTACACCAAGATTGCCGGCATGCCGGTGGTCACGGGGTTTTATACGCTGTTGCTTCCGCTGTTGGCATTTGCCGTGTTTGGTTCCTCGCGCTACCTCGTGGTTGCTGCCGATTCGGCGACCGCTGCCATCCTTGCCGGGAAGCTTGCGGGCATGGCTCCTCTCGCAAGCGCGAGATATGTGGCGCTGGCATCAACGGTCGCTCTGATCGTTGCCGGATTTCTGCTGCTGGCCCGAGTCCTCAAGCTCGGCTTCCTGGCCGATTTCTTGTCGCAGACCGTGTTGACAGGGTTTCTCACTGGAGTGGGATTTCAGGTTGGCATCGCTGTGCTGGGCGAGATGGTTGGCCTGGAAGTGCACGCCACCAAGACGGTTGGACAGCTCCTCGAGGTCCTCCGCAGCCTGCCGCAGGTTCACCTCCCGACCGTGGTTATCTCGGCAGTAGTTGTGACGGGCGTCTTTGCCTTCAGCCGGTTCGCCCCCAAGGTACCTGGCCCGCTGATCGCGGTCGCCGGCGCAATAGCCGCGAGTGCGGCTTGGGATTTCGCGGGACACGGCGTCGACATCGTGGGGCCGGTCGTTGGCGGGCTCCCGCATTTAGGGTTGCCGGATGTGCACTGGAAGGATGCCGTGCCGCTGCTCGGCGTGTCCGGCTCGTGCTTGGTGACGATCGTTGCCCAGAGTGCAGCTACTGCTCGTTCTTATGCAGGGCGCCACCATCAGCACTTTGACGAAAGCGCGGACCTGGTCGGTCTGTCTGCGGCGAATGCTGCGGCAGCGTTGAGCGGGACGTTTGTGGTAGACGGAAGCCCTACTCAAACCGCGATGGTCGAAAGCTCCGGCAGTCAGAGCCAGCTTGCCCAGGTGGCCACCGCGATGACGGTTGCGTTCGTCCTGCTTTTTCTGACCAAGCCTCTGCAATACCTGCCACGTTGCGTGTTGGGAGCCATCGTATTTTTCATTGCTGTCCGTCTAATCGACAGGCGCGGTTTGCGCGAGATTCGGCGCGAGAGTCCCGGAGAATACGCTCTGGCCTTGTTTACTGCGGTCGTCGTGGTGCTGGTGGGCGTTGAGCAGGGCATCGTGCTGGCCATGGTGCTGTCGCTGCTCCGGGTTGTGCGGCACAGTTATCGTCCTCACACCGGAGTCTTCGTCGTAAGCGATGGGGGCGCCTGGCAGGTGGTCCCGGCCGTTCCCGGCGCGGTAACGGAGCCGGGGTTGGTGATCTATCGTTTCGGAGCAGCGCTCTTCTATGCCAATGCCAGCCTTTTTGTAGAGCAGGTTCGCGGCTTGATTGGGCCAGCTCCTTCACCCGTGCGCTGGCTGGTCGTCGATGCCGAAGCGATCACGAATGTGGATTACACGGCCGCCCGGATGGTGCGACAACTTCAGCAGGAACTGGCTCGCTGCGGCGTCGTGTTGGTGCTCGCACGCGTGTCTCTCTCTCTGAAGGCAGACCTGGACCGGCACCTCTTGACGGAGATCATCGGCACGGCGCGGTCTTTCGATCGCCTGCACGATGCGCTGGCGGCATTTGCAAAACTCAAAGACCGGAGTCAATCAATATCAGGCGAGACCTCGCTCTGAGCACTGGGTGATTCGATTCATAAATCGGGGTAACCGCAGTTTGGCAACGCCCAGCGTGGCACGAATCCAGACATGTCCGTAATAGCCATCAGCAATCTTGCAACCCAGGCTCCTGAAACCCCGCTGTGTGGGTGAGCCGGTGAACGTCAACGACGTAGATGAGTTGAACAGGAGCTTGCGCGTCTATGCCTCGCTGGCCGGGCGTCAGAGCACCGGCGCGCAGATCGCCTGCCACGATGGTTGCCAACCGATGGTCGAGTGCGTCGTACAGATAAACAGCTTCCTTGACGGCAACATAGAGGTCGATCTCTTGTGAGTTGCTCCCCGAAGCGGCGGTCCTGCCGGGGCTCCAAACGGGCCTGTCTTGCGATTCACTCCGCATGCGGCCCACAGCAGGTTCGAAAGTAGCTGCAGGGGCAGCGGCGTTGCGCTGATCTCTCGCGTGGTTTTGCGCTGTTCCAGCGCAGCGAAGGCCGATATTTCGCGGTCGTTCGCCGGCAGGGGAAGCTGAATCGCCGGCAAAGCCTGGGTTTCAGCAGCCGAGGGAATCATGTGCTCCTTCTCTGCCATCACTGGCTCGATGAGCGTGCGTCAGAGTGATATCTCAGGCCGCGAATAAATCGCTTCGGGAGATTTGTAGCTTACGCATTTTTGAATTTAAGGTCGTGCGTTTCATCCCTAGCTTCCCCGCAGCAGTGGCAATGATGCCATTGGCTTCGCGGAGAGCGCCGAGGATGATCTCCTTTTCTGAGGCTTCCAGGGTTCGGACCTTCGTGCTTGGGAAAACCGACGCGGCCTTCGTCAAATCGGAAATCGAGACATTAAGGACCGCTCCCTGGGAGAGAATCAGAGCCCGCTCAATCACGTTCTCCAGCTCGCGGACATTGCCCGGCCAATGCCAGCGACAGAGGGCGCGCATCGTTTCCGTTGGCACGCTCTCAATTCGCTTGCCCATTCGTTTCGCGTGCTTCTTCACGAAGAAGTGGACCAGCAAGGGAATATCAGTAGCCCGCTCGCGTAGCGGAGGCACATGGATGGGGAAGATATTGAGCCGGTAAAACAAGTCCTGGCGAAATTCCCGGTGAGCGACCATCTGATCCAGGTCGCGATTCGTCGCCACCACCAGCCGTGCGTCCACCCGGATGGTGCGTATGCCGCCCAGTCGTTCAAATTCCTGCTCCTGGAGAACGCGCAGCAGCTTGGGTTGCAGCTCCAGTGGAATATCGCCAACCTCATCGAGCAAGAGGGTTCCCTTGTTTGCGAGTTCGACTCTTCCAACCTTCTGTGCGATGGCTCCGGTAAACGCTCCCTTTTCGTGGCCGAAAAGTTCGCTCTCCAGCAGTCCGGTGGGAATGGCCGCGCAATTCAGCTTTACAAGTGTTCGGTCCTTGCGCCGGCTGCGTTCATGGATCGCGCGCGCAATCAATTCCTTTCCCGTGCCGGTTTCGCCCAGAATCAGCACGGTCGAGTCGCTGGGAGCCACGGTTTCTACGAGATCCAGAACATGGCGGAGAGCCGGACTTTGTCCCACAATTCCCTCAAAATCCCCCGTCGCGCGAATCTCCTCTTCGAGTTCTTCCTGCTCCAAACTGTGCTGCGCCAAATTTCCGCCGGGCTGCTGCGATGCATGATAACTGGCGATACCTTCCCGAACAGCATCCAACAGATCTTCACCATCAATGGGCTTCGTCAAAAACTCCAGCGCGCCTGCTTTGATCGCCCGCACTGTCATTGGAATGTTGCCGTGGCCGGAGAGGAAGATGATCGGGATCTGAGCATCCGCCTTGGCCAGTTCCTGTTGCAGATCGAGTCCACTTAACCCGGGAAGCTCCACATCCAGCACCAAGCAGCTTGGTACTCCAGTTCGCGGGGTAGCCAGAAACTCCTGTGCCGACCCAAACGTCTCCGCCCTATATCCCGCCGAACGAACTAAGCTCCCCACCGCTTCGCGCACGGACGCATCATCATCTACAACGTAGATAGAAGCACCTGTGTTACTCATGGGAACTCCTCTTTTCAATTCTGTGATGGTTTTGAGAAGAAGAATTCGTTGCATTCTTCTTACTCAGCCCTGTATCTACAGCACGTTTAGATGCTTGTCTCTATTTGTGTACGCGTTTAGTCCCGCGCTATTTCGGGCTCAGAGCCACCTGGACCGCGTTCAGCAACGCGTCCTCAGCGAAGGGTTTGATCAAATAATCCACCGCGCCATCGCTTAGTGCTCGTGAGCGCGTCTTCTCATCGGATCCATGGGCCGTAATGAAAATAACCGGCAGTTTATGATGATTCGCCGCGAGGTGACGGTGGAGTTCGATCCCACTCATCCCCGGCAGCCGCACATCCAATATTAGGCAGTCGGTACCGCGCGGACCATCCGAATTCAAAAACTCTTCGGCCGAAGAAAATACTTTCGCCGCGAACCCGGCAGACCTTATGAGACTCTCCAGGGATTCACGAACGGACTCGTCATCATCGACCACTGAAATAATAGGCGCCATCGACGCCTATCTAACGCCATTTCAGAAGAGAAATCTATTACACCTTGGTATAGTGGGCTTAGCCGTCTCGGGTGCTGTCCCTGTCTACGATTTCTTCGAGCGCCGTATCCCCAACTTCTCCGACATTCTCACCAGATCCGCCAGAGAATCTGCCCGCATCTTATGCATAACGTGGCCGCGATGAACTTTAATCGTGATCTCGGTTGTCCCCAGTTCGGCGGCGACTTGTTTATTGAGCAGACCGGAGACCACCTGCTCCATCACTTCCCGCTCGCGCGGCGTCAGCGACTGATACCGATTTCGCAACTCCCTCATCTCCGCGCGCTGCTGGCGTGCCGCCCGATCCCGTTTTATCGCCTGTTGAATTGCGTCCAACAGATCCTGGTCGGCAAACGGCTTGGTAAGAAACTCAAGCGCTCCCGCTTTCATCGCCCGCACCAACGTCGGAACATCGCCGTGGCCGGTAATAAAGACAATCGGGATCTCAAGGTTGACCTCCGCCATCCTCTTCTGCAGGTCGAGGCCGCTCAAACCCGGCAACTGTACGTCCGACACCAGACAGCTAGGCGCATCGGCCTGAGGGCGAGCCAAAAACTCCTGCGCGGAGGCAAAGGTCTCGACTCGCAATCCCGTTGACCGAATCAGGCTTCCCAGCGCCTCTCGAACAGAGACGTCGTCGTCCACGACCAGGACGATTGCGGCAGGCTCCGGCAAAGGGGGCTCCTAGTGGTACTTTGGAAGAGTGAACTGAAAACTCGTGCCAGGACCGTCATTTGCTGCCGCCCACAGCCGCCCCCCCGTGATTCTGGATAATGGTGCGACTGATCGACAGCCCCATGCCCACGCCCTCGCGCTTAGTTGTGTAGAAGGGCTCAAAGAGCCGCTCGATGCTCTGAGGGTCAAGACCACTCCCCGAGTCCCGGACTGTAACCCGCACCTGATCGGCTTCAGCGTCTTGCGTTGTGATGACCAACTCTCGCGGCCGTTCTTCAACGGCGCTCATGGCTTCGATCCCGTTCATGGCCAGGTTAAGTATCACCTGCTGCAGTTGCACACGGTCACCCGGCACAGGTGACAGGTCATCCGCAAAATCCGTTTTTATGACCACGTTATTTCTTTTCGATTCGTCCATGACCAGAGCGAGCACCTCCCCAATTGTCTCGTTGAGGTCCAGTTTTGCCGCGGCTGCGTCGGCTTTTCTTGCCAGAGCTCGAACCCGCGCGATAATATCACCTGCCCGCTTTCCATCGCGGACGATGCGACGTGCAGCATCCCGTGCTTCCTCCAGGTTGGGCCGATCTCCCGCCAACCAACGCAGGCAGGCGCTGCCGTTGCTCACTACGCCTGAAAGTGGCTGGTTGATTTCATGCGCGATCGAAGCGGTCAGTTCGCCTATGGTCGTCAACCGTGTGACATGCGCGAGTGTTGCCTGCGATTCGCGTAACTCTGCTTCCGCCTGTTTGCGCCCCTCGATGTCGGTGCGCGTGCCGTACCACCGGATGATGTGGCCCTGTTCATCTCGCAGCGGGTTGAGACGAATTAGAAACCAGCGATACTGCCCGTCTTTCCCGAGCAGTCGCGCCTCCGCTTCCCATGGAATTCCTTGTGCAATTGCGTGTTGGCGTTCGTAGCGTAGTCTCTCCCAATCGTTTGGATGAAAGATTCTGGCAGGGTAATCCGCCGCGTGAACGTCTTTCAGAGTCAGGCCTGTGTATTCGAGATCGCGCCGATTCACATAACAGAATTCACCGTCTGGATCCAAAACGACGACGTGCTGCGGAATTACATCGACGAGCTGTCGAAGCTCCCCTTCACTCTGCCGCAGAGCTTGCTCAGCCTGTTTGCGTGCGGCGCGGGAGCGCAGGGTGACGATGCCGAACGCCATGTCGCCAGCCAGTTCCTCAAGCAGTCGAATCTCTTCCGGCGTAAAAGCGTTGGGCTGTGCGGAATGAATGGTGAGGCAGCCGAATGCGTTGCCGTCTTTGTCCTTGAGCGGAAGGGCAATGCCCGAACGGAAACCGCGTTGCAAAAGACTCTCCCGCCATGGGGCGAGTCGAGGATCCGCTGCGAAATCCTGCACGCAGCAACTTTTCCCGCTCCGAAGGGCCGTCCCCGTCGGGCCCCGTCCACGGTCCGTGTCGGCCCAGGTAATGTTTGCGAATGCGAGATATCCCTCCTCGGTCCCAGCCCACGCGACCGGGCGCACGCTTTTAGCCTCATCGCGCTCGGCATAGCCCACCCACGCCATGCGGTAACCCGCATCCTCGCAGACAATCCGGCAGATTTCTTCGAGCAAGCTCTGCTCATCGCTGGCGCGCAGGAGGACCTGGTTACAGTTGCTGATCGCTCGCAGTTCGCGATTCAAACGACGCAACGTCTCCTCAGCTTGCTTGCGCTCGGTGATGTCGTTATTGGTCTCCAGGATTGCAACCGGCTCACCGCGTTTGCCTCGCTCCAGCGACCAACGGCTCGCTGCCACCAACTGGCTTCCATCCTTTTTAGTGTGCAAAAGCTCGCCTTCCCAGCGACCGGTACGCGTCACTTCCGCTTTGATCTCCTCAAGCGGCGCCGGGAAGACTGTCTTCAGCAAGTCGTGAACAACTTTGCCCACCGCTTGGTCCGCGGTCCAACCGTACCGCTCCTCGGCGCCACGATTCCAGTACTTGATCGCCCCCTCCATATCCATCATAAAAACGGTGTCGTGCGTGAGGTTAAGGAGAGCTGCCTGCTCGCGCAGATCTGCTTCGCCGCGCCGCCGAACCGTGCCGAACCAAGACAGGAGCGCGGCGAACGCTGTAAAAATAATGAAATATGGGATATCGGACCGGTATATGTAGAGGGTGCGGACCGGCTCCACGAAGTACCAGTAGAAGCCGATTGTGGACAGGATGACCGCCAATACCGCGGGACCTTGTCCTCCATACCAGGAACTTATGGCCACCGCAAACAGCAGCAAGAGCGCCGAAGGGACGCGGAAGTGGAAACGTTTAAGGAATAACGACGCCCCCAATGCGACACCGACGGAAAGAGCCGCAAGCGCATAGCGTTCGAGATACTTCAGGGGCAGCTCCGATGATCAATGGGCTAAGGGCTCATTCGCGTCAATACCCGATGGATTCATTTGACCCACCTCCGATTCCGAGCGCGGTCAGTCCACGCTCCGAATGCTGCGTAAGGCAAGAGTTTGATTGAGCAAAGAGCCGGACATCGATCTCGTCGCCCTGGACGGGGCGCTCGATGGACTCGCAAAACACAATCCGCTAGGGGGATGAGAATCTCACGGACAGAAGCGTTTCCGAGCCTCCACGCCGGTAACAGCCCTGTCACGTCAAGGTTCGGGCGCTGTTGCATAGTGCGTCCCATCCAATGCTTACGATATTCGGCCCGATTCTAGCATTGCAATAAGAGAGAAGAAAACTTCAAGAAGTCTTGCTGTTTCCAGGCCAGTTTCTATTGGCATTACGTTTCGACACATCGCGGAATCCAGGTAACTTCTTCGCTGGAAGTACATCCTTAAAGCGCATAGGCTGGACTTCGAGTCGGGCTTGAGCTTGATTGAGATGGAGTTCTTTGGATCAGGATGCACCACTATTCATAAAAGCCCGCGATCATTGTTTGCGTTTGGCGGAGCGGTTGGCCGCTGTGTGAAAAAGCAAACTATTCTATGCTGGAGAGCGGACGGAGGTTCACCATGTCGATCCGACCTGTGAAGAGGCTGATCAAATCGAAGCCGACTCTCGAGGGCGCTGGCGTGCATCTTCACCGCGCATTCGGCTTCGGAAACACGAAAGACTTCGATCCGTTCCTTCTTCTCGACGATTTTCGCAACGATGTTCCGGAGGATTATCTGGCCGGATTCCCATGGCATCCGCACCGGGGAATCGAGACGATCACTTACGTGCTGGCCGGAACCGTGGCGCATGGCGACAGCATTGGCAATAGTGGGGTAATCGGCGCTGGGGACGTGCAATGGATGACTGCGGGCAGTGGAATCATCCACCAGGAGATGCTCAAGGGCGACCATGTGGGCCGCATGCACGGCTTCCAGTTGTGGGGGAACCTTCCCTCATCGCTCAAAATGACTTCGCCACGGTATCAGGAGGTGAAAGCCCCTGAGATCCCTGAAGTCACGGATGACGACGGCACTCATTTGCGAGTCGTCTGCGGAAATTTCTGGGGCAAAAAAGGCCCAGTAGAGGGAGTGGCTGCCGATCCGACCTATCTCGATGTATCGATATCTCCGGGGAGGCGAAAAACTCTTCCAGTAGAGACGACTCGCCATGCCTTCGCCTATGTTTTTGCAGGCAGCGGGAAATTCTGCAATGCTTCGGGTCCGCTCGCAGTGCCCACCGAGGCAATCAAATGGCTGGACACGACTCCTCCCGTAGAGGCCGACAACCGTTCGCTTATCCTCTTTGATCGCGGCGATGAAGTCACCGTGCAAGCTGGGGACGATGGCATCCGATTTCTGCTGGTTTCAGGAAAGCCACTCGAAGAGCCCGTCGCCTGGTACGGCCCAATTGTGATGAACACCCAGGAGCAACTGCGGCAGGCATTCACCGAACTTCAAGAGGGCACGTTCCTGAAAGAGGGGAAGCGCAGGTAAAATTTTCGGATCCCAGTCACCGGGTTCTAATTCTGGGATTGCCGTCCGCAATTCGGCTGTTGAAGAAGAGCAAGAGGAATTTCCAACCACGGAAGGAGGTGGCTATGTCCGGCCACAAAAAGATCACTGTATCCAAGAATGGACCGTACCTCGTCTCCGGTTCAGTGCCGCTTGCTTTTCAGACCATCGGAGTCAACAAGGACGGCGAGTCGACTGAGTGGGTTGAGGGCAAGGCCCTTCCGGCCTCCGAGCAGTACGCGCTCTGTCGTTGCGGAAAATCGAAGACGAAGCCGTTCTGCGACGGTACGCACGCCAAGATCGGTTTCGACGGAACCGAAACGGCCAGCCGTGAGCCGATCATGGAACAGGCGGAGCTGCTCGACGGGCCGACGATGCAACTCGCCGACGCGGAAGCGTTATGCGCATTCGCGCGCTTTTGCGATCCCCACGGTCAAGTGTGGAATCAGGTGAAAGACACCGATGATCCCAAGGAGCGCGCGCAGTTTGTCCGGCAGGTGGGGGACTGCGCGTCCGGCCGATTGATCGCCATCGACAAAGACTCCGGAAAACCAATCGAGCCGAAACTGCCGCAATCGATCGGATTAGTCGAGGATCCCGCGAAGAAGTGCAGCGGCCCATTGTGGGTGCGCGGGGGTATTCCGCTGATCGGTGCCGATGGCCGGGCCTATGAAATCCGCAATCGCATGACCCTGTGCCGCTGCGGCAGGTCCGAGAACAAACCTTTCTGTAACGGGGCGCATGCGGCCGACCCCAAGTTTCACGATGGTCTCGCCTGAAACCGCAAACTCTGGCGCCCCTGTTCAGCAGGCTTCATTCGAACGAACCCACCGGCTCAACATATAGTCGCGAAATCGCCACTACGACGAATTAGGGGGACACGCTGCAGCCTCAGAAATTCGTCCTGCCATCACTAAGTACCAAAACCATCTTGCTTTAGCCGACTTTCCCCCGAACCACAAAGATGCCCTCGTCTTGCTAGCCCGCCAATGTGCTCACGTTGATTCAAGTGAAACCCTCATCTGCAATTTACCCGGTCACGTTGCTTTTATAACCATCTTCGCATTCTGCGCTTGACCATGAAAACAGAAGCAGTTACGGTGTTTTCATTGGCTTAGGTAATCACCACTGAAATGGCCACCGGAGTCCCGGAGGGACGGTCCAGTTCTCATGCTCACTCACAGAAGATTCGCGGGAGAAATCACGCAACGAAACGCAACGAAAATGGAAGTGCGCCAAGCCTTCCCCCGTGTCCCCCTGTGTCCCCCGTGGTTAAAGATGTGTCTGGTGCTGCCACTGGCCGTCGCCCTGGCGAACACCGTAGCCTGCACCAAAGGAACCTCCGCCGACGCCACGGCCAGCGCAGCCACAAACCCCGAATCTCCCGCTGCGACGCCAGTTCCGCCCGCGGCCGCGCCAACCGACAACGCCCCACTCCCGCACATCGATTCCAAACGCGCCTTCCAGTACACCCGCGAGGTCACCGCTTTCGGCCCCCGCTATATGGGCAGCGAGAATCACAAGAAACTCGAGCGCTACATCCTGAATCACCTGAAAGACGACCACCTGAAAGGCGATCAGGTCGAAGACGACGCCTTTACCGCCGACACCGTGGAAGGCAAGTTTCCGGTCCGCAACATCATCGCCAAATTCCCCGGCACAAAAGACGGCATCATCGTCATCCTCGGCCACTACGACACGGTCTATCCACTGCGCAACTCCGGCTTCGTCGGCGCCAACGACGGCGGCTCCTCCACCGCCATCCTGCTCGAATTCGCCAACCAGTTGCGCGGCAAGAAGCGCGATGGCTACAGCGTCTGGCTTGTCTGGACCGACGGCGAAGAAGCGGTGCGGAAGTGGTCCGACACCGACAGTCTTTACGGAGCCCGCCATCTCGCCGAAGAATGGGAAAAAGACGGCACGCTCAAAAAGATCAAAGCGCTCATGGTCATGGACATGATCGGCGACGCCGACCTCAACATCGACCGCAACACCAATGGCGCTCCCTGGCTGCTCGATCTCATCTACGCCGCCGCCGAGCGCGGAGGCTACCAGTCCCACTTCTACGCCCGCGAGGGCCCCATCGAAGACGACCACATCCCCTTCGTCAAACGCGGTGTCCCCAGTGCCAACGTCATCGACCTCGATTACGGCTACAACAACGTCTTCTGGCATTCTCCGCAAGACACCATGGACAAGCTAAGCCCCAAGAGCCTCGAAATCGTAGGCGATACGATCCTCGAAACCATCCACATGCTAGACCAACGCTAGCGCGGGTCCACCCTACGCCGTGTCCCGCTCCTGTAGAGACGGGGCTTGCCCCGTCTCCGTCGGCGCAATTCAAAACTTATCCCTGTTCACAGCAACTTTGAATTTGCTATATCCCCACAAGAGCAAAGCGCTGCCGACCCAACGCCCGAAGTGGCGTTACGACAGCGCTGCCCGTGATTAGTTCAAACTGGCATCAGCATGAGCTGCCCTCAGCAAGCCTTCAAGTGATTGTTTAGGTACTCGAATGCCCCGCCCTATTCTTTCTCCGGACCCTCAGCCTCCTTGCCCTCAGCGTGCTCCGCGGTTGAATGCCTTTCCGGACGCAGCAACGGAAACAGAATCACATCCCGAATCGTATGCGAGTCGGTGAACAGCATTGCCAGACGGTCCACTCCCAATCCCACCCCGCCCGCCGGAGGCATGCCATAACTCAGCGCCCGGATATACGAATCGTCCATCTGGTGGGCCTCGTCGTCGCCGCGCTCGCGCTCTTTCAACTGCGCTTCAAATCGCCGCCGCTGATCTTCGGGATCGTTGAGTTCGCTGAATCCGTTGCCGATTTCCATTCGCCCGGCAAACATTTCGAAGCGCTCGGTCCAGTCCGGCTCATCCGGCTTCTGCTTTGACAGCGGAGACACCGCGGTTGGAAATTCGTAGATGATCGTCGGCTGCATCAAGTGTTCTTCCGCGATCGCCGCAAACAGATTCGCGATCGTCTTGCCCACCGGCTCCGCCGCATCGTAGCTCAAACTAATTCCCGCGCCGCGCACTCGCTCCACCAGCGCCTCGACCCTCTCGCGCGCCGCGAAGTCGCTGCGCTCGGGCTTGGCGCCTGCCTTCTCCGGCCAGAAATGCAGGATCGCCTCCCGCATCGTCATCCGCCGCCAGTTCGCGTGCGACCAGTCAATCTCGTGCTCGCCCCACTTCGTCTTCATCCCGCCCGTTACATCTTTCACTGCCTGCTCGATCGCGCCCTGCATCGTGTCCAGAATGCCGAGATAATCCGTGTACGCCTGGTACGCTTCGAGCATGGTGAACTCAGGATTCCATCTCCATCCCAGGCCCTCGTTGCGGAAGTTGCGGTTGATCTCATACACGCGGTCGAATCCGCCCACCGTCAGCCGTTTCAAATAAAGTTCCGGAGCGATGCGCAGAAACAGATCCATATCCAGCGTGTTGTGATGCGTCTTGAACGGACGCGCCACCGCTCCGCCCGCGATGGGCTGCATCATCGGCGTCTCGACTTCCATGAAGCCCTGCGCGTCGAAATACCGCCGCAGCGATTGCACCAGCTTGCTGCGCTTGAGGAAAACTTCGCGCACTTCCGGATTCATCATCAGATCGACGTAGCGTTGGCGGTAGCGCAACTCAACGTCTGTCAGCCCGTGAAATTTTTCCGGCAAAGGCAGTAGATCTTTCGAAAGGAAAGTCAGTTCCTCGGCATGAATGCTGAGTTCGCCCGTGCGCGTGCGAAACAGATATCCGCGAACCCCTATGTGATCGCCCAGGTCGAGCAGCTTCCACAGTTCGAAGCCGGCGTCGCCGACCGCGTCTTTCTTGACGTAGATCTGTAGCCGCTGGCCGTCCTGCTGCAAGTGCGCGAACCCGGCCTTCCCCATCAGGCGGATCGCCATGATGCGTCCCGCGACGCGCACGGTCACCCGCGGAGATTCCAGTTCCTCCGTCGTCTGCCCGCCATACTCGGCCAGAATCTGCGGCACGGTGTGGCTGTAGTTGAACTTCCGCGGATAAGCCGGATGCCCGAGAGCCTCAATCTTCTTCAGCTTCTCGCGCCGGATTTCATAAATATTTTCGTCGAGTGCCAAGGCGTGTCCTTGCCCAGTAAAAAGTTAAAGACTGGAGCAAGTGATTATAAATAACCACGCCCCACGAGGGTGCCCCATCCTTGCGCGTTCTTTGCGCAAGGGTGGGGATTTTGACTTTCGCCGACGTTCACTACCAAGCGGGTGCCCCACCTTTCGCGCCTTTCGAAAGGTGGGCCGCTGCGCAGCACGAGGGTGCCACTTCTCGTGCTTTTCGAGAAGTGGGAGGCAGACGGCACGCTAGATCGCAACGTCGAAATAGCGATTCGCAAGAAGCCTCGATCGCGGCGAAGTGCAAGGATCATGGTGACCGAATCGCAACTTTCGAATGCGAGTTAGCAGCCCGTGGTGAAAGTCTGATTCGTATCAGGGCACGCCTTCAGGCGTGCCGCAAGCGCCATGTTATGAATGCGCCTTCAGGCGCTGGTTCCTGGCGCCAGAGTTTCACCACAGGCTGTTAGTTTCGGGGCGCCTGCCCGCCGTACTCGGCCAGAATCTGCGGCACGGCATGGCTGTAGTTGAACTTCCGCGGATACGCCGGATGCCCGAGAGCCTCAATCTTCTTCAGCTTCTCGCGCCCGATTTCATAAATGTTTTCGTCGAGTGCCAATGGGGTGTCCTTAATCTTAATGAAGTAGGAATTCAGTTCACCCAGCGACAGCGGGCGAATCCTTGATTATATTCGGCTAAAACCGGATGGACGCATCACAGCTTGTAACCCAGGCTTGTCTGAGCTTGGCGATGCCAGCCCGATCTAGGGTGGCTGTCCTAGTCCCGAGTTCTCCGCGGGGATTTCGACGGAAGTCCTCCACGGCCACATGGCCCAGGTAAATCTCAGTAAATTTCATGGGCTGCCGGTTCACGGCTGGCTGGGTTTCGTTGTCGATCTCGTATACGAACACGCACATCCATTGCTCACGTGCACCGTGCGTGTCAACTGCTCCTCCGGCCTTTCTCGTCGTCTTGATCTCAACACCTTCCGTGCCGGATTTAACGCTGTCGTTCGTGTAGACGCCCTGAACCAGCAGGTCGGGATGTCCGTTGAAATACCTATTCTGCAGTAGCGTTCGCGAATGCTTCGCGAGACTACCCGTGAGCATGTCAGACAGAAGTCCCGACATGATGGCAGGTCGGAGCATATCGTCTAGGCGCTTGAGGCCCCTGCTCATCAGTAGGGCATTTACGTCGTAGAAAAAGTCGTAGACGTCCTGCATCGCCAGCTCGAAGTCCTTGAGTCGGAGCTGGAACGGCAAATCCGCCGCCTGGTTAAATTTTGTGGAATCCGAATGATTCCGAACGTTGCTCATTATTATCTGTGACCTGCAACGACCATAACGATTGAAACGCCCGCCTAGCCATCGCGAAATACTCGTCGTCCGAGTCCGTCCCTACTGCGTGATAGCCGATGGCTTCGGCTGCCGCGAGTGTAGAGCCCGATCCCGCAAACGGATCATAGATTATCCCAATTCCCAACGGGAGTACCGCTCGAACAACTCTGCGCATGAAGCGCTGCGGCTTGAGCGATGGATGGGGTGCGATGCGCTTCTCAAGGCCACGCGTCGGGGAGCACTGAATTACGTCTTTGAACGGTTCGTTCTGCGATGTGCGGAGCAGCCCGCCAGCTCCCCATGCACGTAGGTTTTCCGCGACAGTGCCTTCGAATGGCTTGCGGAAGATGCCCCAAGGCTCCCAGCACGACCTCGGCATCACAGTCACATCTGGAAAATCCTCCTCGGCGCCCTTCGGACGGTCACCGCCGCGAAGCGTCTGTACTAGCCGGATGACTTCACCACGTTTCTCAAATCCCGACTCCATGAACGCGTGGAACGTCATTGTCGAAACCAATGGGTTCGAAGCGATGAATACGTGTCCTCCGGGGACAAGGGCTCTGAGCAAACCGTATGCGACTGAGCTAAAGAATCCATGCAAATTCAAAATCTCTTCTTTCGACAGGACCGTGAAACGTGGTAGGGGCTTTCGATTTGCGCCATCGAAATTGGGAGGAATGCGCCAGACACCGCCGCGTCCCTTGCGGAGCTTGGAATGGTTCTTGTCGTCATATTCCACGAGGCCGTATGGCGGGTCGGTCACGACAGCATGAATTGAATTGGCCGGAAGGTCCGCGAGCCACTTGAACACGTCGCCGTGAACGTACGTAGTCTGGTCTGACAAATGGTGACGGCTCTGCGTTCCAAGGTTCCGCACCGTGGCCCATGTTGTTTCTTCCCGCCGCCTCAACTCACTCATCCACGACGGATCATCAGCCCTGGCTATCCGCGCTGGCCGTATTGGAAGTAAGATCGGAATCGACTGGCTCATGCAGTCCCCTGTCCCTGTTGTCCAAAATGTAGCAGATCTCTCAAACCCGAACTTCTCCCCCGTCGCCCAGCATTGGCGCCGCCCGACGGCACCTGGCCGATTTGGCTTTAAGCATTTTCGCTGCGGAGCTCGGACCTTCGCCACATTATCGCTCAAGAGCTTCCAAGACTGTTAACTGATCTTCCTCCGTTGAAGTTCTGTTCGATAGGCGGCTCGCCCGCGCCAGCCGTTCTTCCTCATGAGGGCGCTCCGTCCAATCTTTGCTCGGGTTTGAGGCCTTGAACTTAATCATCACAACCGATCTGTGATCATCATCACAGACATTTAGCCTGCAATGCGCGATAATGGAGATCTGATTGGGGCAGTGAGAAGTGTGCCGGTCTCCCAAGACGGCCCTCGAAGCTGCCCCAAACCCATTTTCAGCGCTCTTTGACAACTTAAGTCGTTGATTTTGGAAGACTTTACCCGCAACTCCTTTAAACTCAAAGACCTGGCGGGAAATTCTCCCTAACGGCAAGAATATACTTGACTCCTCAAACGATCTGTGCGATATTTAGGCATGGACAGCACTCCTAAGACTCTCATTCAAGCGATTCAATACTTTACGGACGCTGACAACTGCCTTAACTACCTCAAGGCCCGTCGTTGGCCAGATGGCAAGGTGGCTTGCCCGACTTGTGGCCGGGATGACGCCCCGTTTGTTCCCTCGCGCCGTTTCTGGCAGTGCAAGACTCGCCACCCTAAGGCACAGTTCAGCATCAAGACTGGCACGATCCTTGAGGAGTCGCCCTTGGGTCTCGACAAGTGGCTGCCTGTGATGTGGCTGGTTGCTAACTGTAAGAACGGCGTCAGTTCGTGGGAGATTCACCGCTCGCTGGGCGTCACCCAAAAGACAGCATGGTTCATGTTGCATCGGATTCGTTTGGGGATGAAAGATCAGCCGTTCCCTGGATGGAAAACGAAGCTCGGCGGCCCTGATAGTGAAGTGGAAGTAGACGAAACCTTCGTTGGCGGGAAAAAGCAGTTCATGCACGCTGACAAGAAAGTCCGCTACGAAGCCAAGGGCGGCGCATCCGGTAAGGCTGTTGTGCAAGGAATTCTTGACCGTGATGCGCGTCAGGTGCGTGCGAAGGTCATGCCGAATGTAACTCGCGAGGCTCTGCAATCTGAGATTCTTAAGCAAGTGAAGTACGGCACGAAGGTCTACACCGATGACGCCGTTGCTTACGAGCAGGGGTTGCAATGGCGGTACGTGCACGAGTTCGTCAATAAGACTGAGAGCTACGTGCGCGGTCGCGTGCATGTCAACGGGATGGAAAACTTTTGGAGCTTGCTCAAGCGTGGATTGAAAGGAACGTATGTTGCAGTTGAGCCGTTCCACCTTGAGCGTTACGTCGATGAGCAGGTTTTCAGGTATAACAATCGCGCCACGAAGGACAACCCTTTGAATGACGCTGATCGGTTTAGTCTGCTGTGTTCGCAGATTGTAGGGAAGCGATTGACCTATGCAGAACTGACGGCGAAGGGGGCAGAAAAACCGGGAGAGGTATTCTAAGTTTCGGTTGCCTCGGGGTCGGAAGCGGAAGGCGGCGTAATTGCTTTCCGCTTTCTTTTTGTGCCGGGTTTCGGGCCGCGCCGTCTGGGATTCGCTTCCACCTGTTTGCGATACTCGGCTTCGCGTCTCTGCATCTCTTCGTGCGGGACGGACATCAACCGATCCACAAGGTTTGTGAATCTCTGGTACTCGGCGGAATGTTTCATCTCTGTACATGATAAACCAGTGGGTCAAACGAGCGAACTGCCGCACTATGTCCGCTTCCGCCTAGGCAGATTCCACGCGGCAGTTCTTTCCAGTGCGCCGGGGGTGGGGTTTATTAAATATTCGTACGTGAGAATGTAGCTATCCCAAGAAAGATAGCCGAGACGCTCATGCCATTTCCTGCGCACATTGTCTTGGTGGTTTATGCACCACGCAAACAAATCCGCTATTTGAAGTGCTGGAGAAACTCTCATATCGGATTCACCGATGTGCACCACCTTTTCCATTTCAGCAATCTGTTTCCTAGGTTTCTTGGTATTTCTGCGATCACAAACATGCCCGCGAAATGGCTCGTTTTGGTCAAAGTACAGTTGATAGCCCTCTACTCCGAGGCGCCTTCCATATCTAAAAACAAAACTAAGAGTTTCCGAGGCGCACAATTCGTAGATACTATTTGGTAATTTTGGTGTAACTTTTCTTGCCCTCCTAAAATCATCAAAGGGAATCGTCATTGTGAAAACATTCAGGCCCGGCTTGGCAATATTCGGCAGTAGTCCGGATGCGGTTGAAACGAGAATTTTTCCGGCCTCTGCGAGAGAACCTTCTAGTACATCCACGCAGACTGATATAAAGTCGTTTACCTTGTCGTTATTCCAGCCTTTTTCCCGAGCAAACTTTTTTTGCAAGGCGACGGCATCGGTTGTATGCAGAAAGTCGGCTTTATGATCGGCCAGAACCACCTTCCACGCGGATTCAACAGGCTCCCATTCTTCGCACGTACCGCAGGCGCACGCTAGTGTGACGCGATCATTGTCGGCAGTTTGGCCGCCATCGAAGTAACCCTTCAAAACCACCAGCCACCAATCCTTGGGAATAAAACTCGTAGGCGATAAACTCGCCAATGAGTAGCATCCCTGCGTAGCGAATTCCCAGCCAATAGCCCCATCATCCTCCAAATCTATTGAGGACGCAAGTATATTGTTGCCTTCCTAACCCCATGATTCCAAAAGACCGGGGGGAGAGTTTTTTTAGGGGGGGTACCCCTAGTAACTAAAGAGTAACAGGCAGGAAAATCAGGATACAGACTCCATTCGATCTGCATGACGCCGGAAGCCAACATGGCTGGCCGACGACTACATCAGCAGCTCGCCCGTTCCTCGCACCAGCGGATGCTGCATCTCCGCAAGCTCGTTCTTCACCAGGTTCAGTCCGTGCACGCACTGCTCGAACCTTTGGGAAAGTTGCGCGAACAGCGGCGCCACCTTGGCGTATTCGAAGTGCTCGAACTTCGAGACGATGTAGTAGCTTTCTTTCCCGGCTTTCACCCAGTCGACGAAACTCTCCACCCGCTGGCGGCGCAGTCGATAGTGGTTGATGCTTTCCGGAAACATGCCGGCGTAGAACAGCGTGTAGTCGCCAATGTGCTTGCGGACCTGGCGCTCGCGATCGAACGAGGGCGCTGGGCCGTAGATGGGGTCCGACTCGATCAGCATCTCGCCCACATCGTTCAACGGCTTCCCCGCCGCATTGCGGATTTTCAACAACTGCTCGACATCGCAAAACTCCGACAGCAGATGAGCGACGTAGCCCACGACTTGCGGATCGCGAATTCCGATCTCCTCGGCATAATGGCGGCCGACCAGTTCAAGAAACAGTAGCTGCAACGGATGCGTCTCCGGAAGTTCCATGTCCCCACTTCCCTCCCCCAAACCGGACCCCTATGGTTCCCTATCGGAACGGAACCTTGTGCGGATTAGATACCCTGAATTCTGATTCCACGCAAGTACCCATTCGAGCTATGTTGTGGTTAGAAGTGAGCGCGGGGCGCGGGTTTTCGGCGTGTCTGTTGGCAGCCAAAACAGGCGGCTGCTAATTTCCGCATTGGGTGGATCGAAAAATTGCTTCGCTGAATCTATTTACACAAGAAGAACGGGAAAACGGAGGCGAAGTGGAGCGAATCAACATTTCAAGTGGCACGCCGTGGGAGCCGATTGTCGGTTACTCTCGTGCGGTTCGCGTCGGCGCGTATGTCCATGTTGCAGGTACAACCGCAACTGGGGCCGACGGCAAAATCGTCGGTGGAGGCGATGCCTACGCGCAGGCGGTTCAGACCCTGAAGAACATTGAACGCGCGCTCGAGCGGGCCGGAGCTTCACTGAAAGACGTAGTCCGCACACGCGTGTTCCTTACCAACATTGCGAATTGGGAAAAAGTAGGAAAAGCCCACGGAGAGTTTTTCCGCGACATTCGTCCCGCGAGCACCATGATTGCGATCGCCGCCCTGGTTTCTCCAGAGATGCTGCTGGAAATCGAGGCGGAAGCCATCGTGCCCGACGCAAAGCCCAACGGAAAGTAAGTGGGATGGCGGAAGCCGGAAACAGAGCCGGTCTTCCGCCATCATTACAATTTCCGCCAGCGCGAACCGCTAACGGCGGCCACCCTTCTTCCGCGCCGCTTTTTTCGGCACCGCTTTCTTGGCTGGCTTCTTCACGGCTTTCTTCTTCGCCGCTTTCGTCTTTTTCTTGGCGACCGGTTTTTTTGCGGCTTTCTTCGCCGGCTTCTTTGGCGCCTTTTTCTTGGCTGGCGCCTTTGGGGCCGGAGCTTTCTTGGCCGGCGCCTTCTTGCCTGGAGGCCCGCTCTGGCTGCCGCCACCACCCGATGGAGTTACCGGCGCAGGGGTTCCCACAGGTTCCCGTGCCGGCGGCACGGGAATCTCGTCGTCTTCCTCTACGGGAACAGGTTCTTCTTCCTCCTCTTCCTCTTCTTCCAAATCTTCTTCCAGCGATTCGCCATAGGCGCCGCTGTCGCTGAATTCATCCGTCTCATCGTCCCGACCGTACAGAGTCGGATCATTGAAGAGCATATTTCCTCCTGCGTATTTGAGGTCACCCGCACGCGGGGCCTGGGAATTAGGAAAACCGTTTGCGAAACTGCACTGCTCTTGCGCAACGGCGCGTGATTATAGCACGGCACAGTTCCACCGGGCAGTATCGTGCATTCTCACGCGATTTGCGAGGAAAATTATCGGGAAGGAAAAAACAGCCAGCCTGGGGCGAAGCAAAAGCGAAATCATGGAATGGCGACTGCCTATTCGTACGCCAGTGCGTCGATGGGGTCCTTCCGCGCCGCCTGGAACGCCGGATACAGCGCGCCGGCGATGGCGCTGGCAACGGCGATCAGGGCAGCCCGCGCAATCCATCCCCCGGACACAATCACCTGCAGCAGGGGCAGTTTATGGGCGAGAACCGCGCGCGCGGCCAGGCTGAACGCGACACCCAACACGATGCCCCCCAAGGCGAGCAGCACGGTTTCCCGGAGCACCACGTTCACGATATACAGCCGCGAAGCGCCCATGGACTTCAGTATCCCGATCTCCCGGGTACGTTCCATCACCGCCGTATACATCGCCTGAAAAATCACGAGCACCCCGATCACCACGGAAATCCCGATCACGACCCGGAGAAACGTGGAAAGGTAGGGATAGTTCGTCGGCGTCATCATGGAAAGGTAGGTGGTCATCGAACTCGCGACGTAGCGTTCCATGCCCGGTACGTGCTTGATCTCATCCACGACGATGTCGGCGTTGGCCGCATCGTCCAGCTTGAGATACATCTGCGAGGCCTTATCCCTGCCCCCGGTCAGATCCTGCATGGTGCTGAGGGGAAGAAACTTGCGCCCACCCTTGCCGCGCTCGACGATGCCGCAGATGCGGAAATTGTTGTTGAGAATCTCAATCGTGTCGCCGATCCTGGAGTGTTTGGCCTGGGCGAAGAGGTCATCGACAATCACGTCATTCGCGCCCTGAAAGGGCCCGCCCGCCAAATAGTGGAAGCCGCCCGACAAGCTCTCGTAACTCGGCAGATCGATTCCAGTGATGATTTCGAGCGTCCCCGCAGTTGAGATGTTGGTGATGACCGGGGCGACCTTTTCCACATGAGGCAGTTTGGCGAGAATGCCGGCCACTTTGATCGGCATTGGGCTGCCGGTCAACCCCGCGATGAAAGACGACCCCGGCGGCAGCACGATTACATCCGCCCCGATGCCCGCGGCTCGCGTTTGTTGATCATGCACCATCCCCACGCAGAGCCCCACGATCAGCAGGATCAGCGTGACCTCCAGGGCCACAGCCACAATGCTAATCAGCGACCGTACCGGCCGATGCACCAAATTTCCGACGACCATTCGATTCATCATGTCTTTACCGGGGAACTAATTGCTTTGACCATCCGACTTTTTCGCCGGGCCGGAATTGGGTTGATCGAGGTTTACCACGTTAGCTCCAGGCGGCTGCTCCAGCACAAACTGGTCGTCGGTGAGCGCTTTATTGATTTCCAGTTTGACCATGCTCAGGGTGATGTCGTAATTCTCCCGCAGCCGTTCGATCCCAATCGTACTCGGGAATGTAGTCCCGGCGTAGTCTTTGTAATCCTGATAGTGTACGTCGGTCGCGACGTTACCCTGTTGGTCATAGACCCTTTGCCGGTAGGGCAGGAGGTCGATTCGGCTGAACTCGATCTTGCGCGATAAATACCAGCCTTCGGGACCCTTGCGGATGATCGCCAGTTCGTAATTGGGCTGTTCGACCCGATGCTTCTTCGAGTCCAGGACGGTTTCATAGCCGTTTTCCAGCACCGCAATCTCGTCCGGGCCGATTTCTGGTATCAGCAGCGCGTCGTAAAAGTACTGCGGCCTCATGTTCTCCAACCGCTTGCCGGGCTGGTAGTTGTCGGCATTGTTCGAGCCCAGGACGAACTTACTCTGCGGAGGGATCCATACCTTGAAATGCTGCCCGTCGCTAACCATGTCGAAGGCCGTGTTCCGCACCACCGGCAGCAGGCCCTTCATACGTAGCATGGCCGGCTTGCGCACCAGCACGTAACCGCGAATCTCTTTGTAATCGGTGATCCGGCCGTTCTTGGGGTCTCCCGCCGAAGCGTCAATATCCACGGTCGCCTGCATGGACTGAATCTTGGCGGCCTGCGTGTCGACGTAGTCGATCAACTGCTGCTGGGTCGCGGTCTTCAGCGGCCGGTCGGAGAACTGACGGTCCAGAGTGCGTGTCCGGAACAGACATCCGCTCAGCGGAAAGGTAGCCGCCGACAGAAATAAAAGCAAAAACAGGCGCAGATGAGGACGATGCATTCCTATGCCAGTACCCGGTACTCTTTCAATATCGCTTATCTGATCAGTATAAGGCAGCGGAAGGGTTTGACGCTTACCGCAGGCCGCCCCGCAGGCCGATGGAGTGGCGATAAGCCGCGACGTTCCGATTGTGCTCTTCGAGGCTGCGGGCGAAGCGGTGGCGCCCATTGTCATCGCTAACAAAATAAAGAAAGTGAGTGCTGTCGGGGTGCAAAGCCGCCTCCAGAGCGCTTCTCCCCGGATTGCCGATCGGCCCCGGCGGCAGCCCCGGAAAACGGTAAGTGTTATACGGAGAGTTCACCGCCAAGTCGGCGTGATGGAGGCTGCCCTGGTACGTGCCTGCCAGCAACTCCGCGTAGATCACGCTCGGATCGGCATCGAGCGCCATCTTTTGCGCCAGCCGGTTGTAGTAAACGCTGGCCACGCGCGGCCGTTCCTCCGGAGCCGCAGTCTCCTTTTCGACGATTGAGGCCATGGTCACGACCTGGTGTACGTCGGAGGGTACGTCCGAGTTCAGCCCAGTACCGAGCCCGATCTGTTGCGCCACCTGCCGGAACTGATGGACCATCGCCGCCGCCATTTCCTCCAGGCTTTGGGTTCGGGTGAACTCGTAGGTGTTGGGGAAGAGATAGCCTTCGAGCGACGTGGCCTGCGGCGCGAGATCCGAGATGAGCTGGGTCTGGGTTTCGGCAATATGCAGAAAATCGGCCGCCGACCCGAGCCCCGCGTCTTCCATCGCCTTGGCGATGTCGAACATCGTGTAGCCCTCGGGAATGGTGACCACGTGGAAGTAAATATCTCCGCGGGCGATCCGATCGTAAACCTGAGGAAGAGTCGCCTCGCGCTCGAAAAGATACTCGCCCGCCTTTAACGATGGCTTGCGGTGCGACACATGCCAGAGCCGGAAGGCGAGTTCGCTGCGGATCACTCCCGCCTTTTTCAGCTCCGCCGCAATCCTCCGCGTCGAATACCCGGAGTGCAGCAGCAAAGATGTATTGGCCGTAGGCGTAACCGGGACATAGACCTGCCAAGCCACCCAGCCGCCGGCGGCGAGCGCGACAACCAAGAACAGTGTGATCAGGGTGCGCACGGTTCCAGTGTAGAGGCCTTTTAAGATTGCCACAAAGTGGCTGGAGTACAAGGCCGGAGGAAACAGCTGGCGCGCGGTATATTTTTCCCTTGACAAGAATAGAACGACATGTCATTCTATTCTTACCATGCGACGATCTCTCCGCTCTCTTCTCTCTTCATTGCTTGCTTTGGTGCTGTATCTTGCGGTGCTTCCGCGGGTAGGGCTGTGGTTGGACCATCGGCTCGAGCTCATCTGGCGGTTGCCAGCTTGGATTGATCCCCTGGCAGGGCTTTTGATCGTGCTCGGGATCGCACTCACGGCCTGGTCCCTCCGGACGTTCGCGGTTCCTTCGAACAACGAGCCTCCTCGCTTTGCAGCAAGCGCACCGGCGGCAGATTCCCCGTTGGTTCGCGGCTCCAGGAGTCCCATGATCCTCGGTCCAATGATCCTCGGGTACTGGATGCTTGGGGCGGGCTTTGGTTTGCTGTTGCGATCGGTCAGCTTGATCGCTCTCGTGGCCGCCATCGCGCTGGCAGCAAGTGTGTACGTCCACGGCAGGAAAGAACAAGAGATCGTAGCGCGCTCACATGCGGGTTGGAGACGCTATCTCAACCACATCCCGGGCTGGCTCACACTGGTGTTGGTCATCACGGGAACCCTGGCTGGCCTTCCAGCGGTGACGCATAGTGCCCCGACCCCACATCTGACCGAACCGGCGATTCTCGTGCAGATTCGTTGCAAGCCTGGTACAGCCGACCTCTGGCGTGAAGATTTTGAGCAGCACATTCGTCCGGCCATTGAGGAATCGATTTCGCGCGGAGACGGCTACACCAGCTTCGAGTTCCTTCAGCCCGCGCTGCCGGGGCAGGGGTTCGATTTCGCATTGCTGTATACCGGGAAGACTTATGCCGCACTCGATCAGCCGAGAATTCCGCCGCAGTATCTTGTGCTGCTGGATCGCGAAGGCACGGTGCGTACCCTGGCTACCGTCCGAGAGATGGGCGCATGGGAAGACCAAGTCACGGTCAGCCTGGTTCATTTGACCAGAACCAGGTGACCAGAAAAAGGTGAAGGCGATGCACGTCGTGGTTACGGGAGCGGGTGGCTTCATCGGTCGCCGCGTCGTTCAGAAGATGCAAGAGGCGGGCTGGCGTGTGACCGGAGTTGCGCGACGGCCCTGCGCAGAGGCCGATCGAATTGCAGACCTCCTCCAGCCGATCGAAAACCTGCCCACACCCGATACGGTCATTCATCTGGCTGGCGGCTATGCCGGGGCGAGTGCACGCGAGATGGCTGAGAGCGATCTGGCGATTGCACGAAACTTGCTTGCCTGGGGCAAGAAGCAAGGAGTCCGGGGCTGGATTCTCGCGAGCGCGGCTGAGGTGTATGGCCCCATCCAAGGCGCTGCCACCGAGGAGACGCTTCCCAAACCTGTGATCCCGTACGGACACGCCAAGTTGGGTGTTGAACGGCTTTTTGTTCAGATGGCGAAGAACGTCCCCGATAGCCGGGTCGCCATCTTGCGAATCGGCGAAGTGTATGGGAGCGACGGTCGACTTCTCGACGAGTTAGCCGCGAGGCTGAAGAGCGGTTTCTGTCCGTGGCCCGGTTCCGGCCGAGTGCCCCTTAGCTTTGTACATGTGGACGACGTAGCCTCAGCCTTCCTGTGCGCCGCAGAGCGCCTCCCTGAGGGCGTCTCGATCTATAACGTAGGCGACGATGAACCCACAACCTGGCGCTCATTCGTCCAACAGCTGGCAGAATGTTTGGACACGCGACCTCCTGTCTTCCTGCCCCTGCCATTGGCCTATGCTTACATGATCGGCGATCGGCTCAGAAGCCGCATTGCGGGCCAGCCGCCCGTTCTGACCAGTCATGTCCTGCGGCTTTTGACCACACCTAAAGTGCTGTCGAACGAAAGGACCAAACAGGCGCTGGAGTTCACTCCCCGCTTTCCAAATTTTCGCAAGGGACTGGAGGCGACACTGAATGACCTATCGCACCACGCCTAAGATGGCTCAGCGAAAAGCCGAGCACCGGACGCTTCTGCTGGAGACTGCCGTAAGGCTTTTTGGCAAGCACGGATATCACTCCACGACCGTCCCCATGATTGTGAAAATGTCGGGTAGTTCGACGGGGAGTTTCTATTTTTATTTTCGAAACAAAGAAGACGTCTTTGCGGCAGCCCTCGAACGATTGGGCGAAAGAATCGCCGAAGCTCTGAATCGTGCAATTGCCGCTGCCGGCGAGAACCCGTTGCAACGAATGCGAGCTGCGGTAGAGGAGCTCGTCCTGTTTCTGGCTGCAAACCCGGATGAGGCCCGCATTCTTGTCGTCGAGTCCTCGGGCCTCGGCCCTGCGCTGCTGCAGATTCGCAGGAAAATCGTGGCGAGCCACACCCGATCGGTCGAGCAGGCGCTCGCGCAGTTGCGCCCAGCTCTTCCGCCGCTCGATGCCGCCCTGGCGGCACGCTGTTGGGTGGGAAGCGTGTATGAGTCCGTCTATCACTGGCTGGAGCAGCCACACGCCCGGCGTCCAGACGCCAGGAGGGTCGCAAGCGCCGTGGCGGACTTTAACTTGCGCGGCATTGGAGCTTCTGAATTCGAACTATCTAAACGAAAGGACAAATGAAATGAAACCAACTGTGTTTGCCTCCACTCTACCCCGTCCTGATTTCAAACTACTTGTCGCTTGGTTGGTCCTTTGTGGGTCGATCGCCCTCCACGTCACCGACGAAGCGACGCACAATTTTCTCGCGGTTTACAATCCGAGCATTGTCGTACTGCGCGGACGCGTGCCTTGGCTGTGGTTGCCAGTGTTCACCTTCAGAGTGTGGATCGCCAGCCTGTCGATTTTCATTGCTCTGCTGGTTCTCCTTGGTTATTTTCTTGCCCGAGGCGCTCGCTGGGTCCGACCCGTTTTCTACGGGATTTCTCTGGTGATGATCGCCAATGGCGTGCAGCACACGGTCGGAACAATTCTTGGCAGGACGGTGGCATCGGTTCATTTCCCGCGTCCCATGCCGGGCTTCTACTCGTCGCCAGTATTGATCCTTGCTTCCGTTTACGTGCTGGCGCAATTATGCAAGACCAGGCGATCAAGCCTCCAACCCTGAACCAGTCCCGGGTTCAAACGCCAGGAATGAATACTCCTGGCGCTCGCTGCGTCTCGGCGGTGAAACGTCTTCTACTCCCCCAGCCAATCCGCATACGGTTTCATCGACTCGACGTGGTCAAACCGGGTACCATCGCAATCGATGGTCGAAGCAACGGAATCACAGGGAAACAGGTTGCAGCCCATGCTGATTATCTTTGGCGGGCTACCCGGCGCTGGGAAGACGACGATCGCCAAGGAGTTGGCCCGCCAGCTTGGTGCAGTGTATCTGCGCATTGACTCGATTGAGCAAGCTATCCGGGATTCAGGGCTGGTTAGCCAGTCTCTCAATGATGCGGGGTATCGCGTTGGCTACGCGGTCGCCGAGGACAATCTCCGTCTCGGTCGAACCGTGATTGCGGACTCGGTCAATCCACTTCAACTCACGCGCGATGCCTGGATCGGCGTTGCAACTCGGGCTCAGGTGAGCGCGATTGAAATCGAGGTGACGTGTTCTGATCCTGAACAACATCAACGTCGTGTGGAAACGCGAGTCTCCGACATCGGAGGATTGGGACTGAGTTGGCAGGAAGTGGTCTCCCGGGAATACGAGCCTTGGGAGCGCCCACACATCTTAATCGATACCACAAGCTACAGCGTGGCAGAAAACGTGAAGAGAATACGAGAAGCGCTACGCGGGCGATAATTCCAAAATGGTTCTCTCGGCGCCCTTTGCGTCTCGCGGTGAAATGGTCTACTCCCCCAGCCAATCCGCATACGGCTTCATCGACTCGACGTGGTCGAAGACAATCTTGATCGCGCCCGTGATCGGGATGGCGAGCACCAGTCCAACTGCGCCCCAGACTGCTCCCCAGAACAGCAGCGCGATCGTGACCGCCAGCGGATTGATTTTCAGCCGGCTCCCCAGCAGCTTCGGATAGAGAACATTTAGCGCGAAAAGATGCAGTCCGACCACACAAAGCACCACTATCACAAGGTCCCCGGCCTCCAGTTGTCCCAGGCCGACCAGGATCGGCGGACCCATCGCCAGCACTACTCCCAGGTATGGAACCATGCTCAGAAAGCCGCTGAGAAACCCGACAAAGTAGAAGAACGGAACATGCAGCAACCCGAAAATCGCCACGCTCGCGCCTGAAATCAGCAGCCCGATCAGCAAGTTCCCCACAATAAAGCTCTGCAACATTTTCCCGATCAGCCCCAGCGTCACGAATGCGGTGTTCCGGTGCTGCAAAGGAAACAGCATCACGGTGGCCGACCGCGCGTGGCTCTGCCAGGTCAGCAGAAAGTAAGCCAGGAACGGGATGAACGACGCCGCCAGCACGATGTCGGTCAAAGTACCGGCTCCGTGCGTGAGCACCTCTGACCAACTCGTTACCTGCCGCACCGGCACAACATTCGAGGGCTCGGGCTCGCCGACCGCCTCGCCGGTCTTCTCGATCTTCTCCGCCTCCTGCCGGAATGGCTTCAGGATGGAGCGGATCTTCTGCGAATACTTCGGAACGTTGTCGGCGAAAATGATGGCTTGTTTGTACGACGCAGCGGCGATGCCATAGAGCGCCGCCAGCAGCACGACCACGCTGATCAGCGCCCCTATGGCTCTCGGAAGGCGCAAATACTCCAGCGCCTGCACCACCGGAGAGAGCATAAAGCTCAGCAGAATGGCAAAGAACAGCACCGCCAGCACCGATTCGCCGTAATACGCGAACATAATGACCAGACCGATGCCGAGCAGCGTCAGCGACCAGTGATGCCAGTTTCGTTCTTCCGTGGTTTCCATACCGTGTTGTTGCTCACCCAAGCCAGGACTCGAAGCCGGGACTCCAAGCCATGGCTGGCCAACAATTCTGCCTTACTGCCGCGGGAATTGCACGAGCAGAATTACAGAAATAGGAGCTTTTCTGACTCCGCAATCTACAATTAACCCATGCATGCACCTGGGACCCCCGCCCACAGCCGCGTCCTGGCTCTCGATGTCGGCTCGAAACGAATCGGAGTGGCCATCTCCGACCCGCTCGGCATCACCGCGCAGGGGTTGGATACGATCCAGCGTCAGAACAAACGCCGCGATCTGGAGGCCTTGGGACGAGTGCTGGCGAAATACGAGGTGCGGGAGATTGTGGTCGGCCTGCCCCTGCGCTTGAGCGGCGCGGAAGGGACTCAATCGGAAAAGATGCGCCGCTTTGCCGACGATCTGCGCGCGCACTTCGGTTTGACCGTCCATCTCTGGGACGAGCGCTGGACCTCAACCGAAGCCAACCGTCTGCTGCGCGAAACCGATCTTTCCATCAAGAAGCGGGGCCAAGCGGTCGACCGCATGGCCGCCGTCTTGATTCTTCAATCCTGGATGGAAGCCCAAGCCGCTCGCTGACCGCGAGGGTAATCAAGAAGCAAGGTCGCCAACTTCCGGAAAGCGCAGATTACACTTCGTCAGCGCCTTGGTGAGCGCCTGTTCAATCAGACTCTCCTCGCAGTTCCGCGAGATGGCGATCTCGCTGACCAGCAAATACCGGGCTCGCTCCAGCATCTTTTTTTCGCGGAAGGATAACGACTTACCCTGTGCGAGGATCAGCAGGCTCTTCAGCACCGCAGCCACGTCCGTGAGCGACCCGGTGCGCATGCGATCGGAATTCTCCTTAAACCGGTCTTTCCAGTCGGCCGCGTTAATGCATTCCCCCGAGGAAAGGTAATCCACGATCTTCTGCACCTCCACATTACGCACCACCGGACGCATCCCTACGCTGTCGACGTTGGCGAACGGCACCATCACCTTCAAACTGCTGGCGGGGATTTTCAGCAGGTAGAATTTTTCGACCGTGGTTCCCATGGTCCGGCTGCTGATTTGTTCAATAATTCCGACGCCGTGGTTGGGGTACACGACCTTATCGCCGATGTGGAAAACACTACTGCCGTTCATGGAGGGGCCCTCGCCCGAGGGTGCGGAGAACAGCCTCTAGTTTAGCCGAGCGCCGCTCCTAAGGCAATCAAGAAGCGGTGCCCGTGTCATACCACATTAGAAATGTCCCCGTCTTGTCCACAATAGAAATGTCCCCTGGTGGTGGTTTCACGCTGCCCCGGAAAAGCGAGCGTGTGCCCCTGCGGAAAAGCCTTTTCTCCAGGGATGATTCGAAGCTGGAGGAAGGCTGCGACGTAATATCGGGGAAGGGGGCGCGGGGGAAGGGGCAGCGCCCCTGCCCTCGCCCAGCGCTTTAGAAGCTGCCGTCAGTTCGCGGAACCCGAGACGCTGGCCGCGATAGTGAATGGCCACTTCGCCCGCTTCGTTTTCCCGCACCAGCACGCGGCTCTTCGCCGGCGCCCAGTGCCGATTTTGCCGTTCCAGTTGCAGCCGACGGTTCTTGTAACTCACTACCCAGTCCTCACTCACCACTCGTTCCTCCTCTAGCCAGAACACTTCGTCCAGTTGCGGCGCCGTCGGACGCCGCCGGTGATAGTCGGCTGCCGCCGCCGCCGGGCGTGCGTAGCGCCGGTTGTGCTCCTCCAGGTAGTGCTCCTCCAGATACGCATTGGCCTGGTCGTAGTTGGCGATCCCGGCCAACCGCAGCTTCTTCACCAGCCGGTCCTGGTGCGTGCCGTGCGCCCGCTCCACCCGCCCTTTCGCTTGCGGCGAACTGGCGGCAATGATACGAATGTCCAGCTTCGCGCACATGCGCCCGAACTGCGTCACGGCTGCTTCTCCGCGCATTCGTTCCCCGGCGTTCGGCGGCCGCACGTACACGTTTTTCCAGTCGGTGTAGAGCGCCAGCGGTATGCCGTAGCGCTCGATCCAGCGCCGCAACACACCGGCCGCCGCCCACGTCGTTTCCTGCTCCGAGAATCGCCCCAGCGCCTTCGCCGTGGCGTCATCGGCCATGTTCAGGAAGCAGCCCTGCGGCCCACGCTTTTCCAGCCACTCATGAAAACTTCCATCCAACTGCACTAACTCGCCAAAGTGCGCCTTCGCTTCCCGCCGCTGCCGATACGGCTTCCGCCGCCGTTGCCGCTGCCACATCCCGGTTTGCTTCATCCACCGCCGCAGCGTCTCGGCATGCACCACCAGCCCGTCATCGCTGGCCAGATGCTCCGCCGCCAGCGTCGGACCGAAATCCTCATAGCGTGCCTTCACCGCTTCGAGCACCGCCGCTCGAAACTTCGCCGCGTAGGCCCGGTTCGATCCCCGCCCGCAGTTCGCATGTTGCAGCGCCTTCGCTCCTCCCTCCCGATACCGCGCCCAGACCCGCTTCGCTTGCCGATAACTCAACTCCAGCAGCTCGGCGGCTTCCCGCAACCGCAGACTGCGCGCCTTCACCCGCCCCATTACCTCCACCCGTCTCAACTCTTTCCTGCTCAATCCCGTTCTCCCCAATCTGAGTTCCTCCTCACCACAGGAACTCTAAAAGGGGACATTTCTAATGTGGTTTCATGGGGACACTTTCAATGTGGTTCAACATCAAGAAGCGGTGCCCGGCGGCCCAATGATGGTTAATGATTCCTCATGATTTCACCTGGCGCACCGGACGAAGTCATTTCGGTTGAGTGGGTTGCACCTGAGTAGGTTGGACCGGGAAGTTGGGCGTGAATCGGAACCCCAGTGCCAGTTACCCATGGCCGAGGTTTATAATGCCCAAAGCGATGACGGACCAGATTAAAAAGAAGCTTCATGATGAGCTGAACACGCTCGAGCGAGAATTGGCCTTCGAGATCCCCAAAGAGATCAAGAAGGCCGTCGCCATGGGCGACCTCAGCGAAAACGCCGAGTATCACATGGCCAAGCAGCGCCAGGAGTATTTGAAGGCGCGCGTCCGCCAACTCGGCAAGCGCCTCGCCGATCTGTCGCTGATCAACATGAACGATATTCCCAAGGATAAAGTTGGCTTGGGCTCGACCGTGACCATCTACGACGGTACCAAAAATGAAGAAATGGAATACCAGCTGGTGACCAGCGAAGAGTCCGACGTGGCCGCCGGCAAAATTTCAACCACCTCGCCGATCGGGCGCGCCCTGCTGAATAAAAAAGTTGGCGACATCGCCATGGTCGTCACTCCCGGCGGAAGCCGCGAAATGGAAATCCTGAAACTCTCGACCATGCACGATATCGCCGAAGCCAAGCTGGAAGCCGAACTGGACGCGCTGCCGGAGCCGGAGCGGGAAACGGAATGAGCGGCAACCTCGTGAGCGGCACTGCTATGAGGAGCGCTACATGACGAGACGCTACATGAGTTGGACTAGCGGATTCGGCCGCGCCTGCGGCGTTCTGCTTGATGCCATCGTGCGCCTGCTCGCTCTCTCGCGCATCAATCCCAACATCCTGACTCTGATGGGACTGGTGGTCAACACCTACGCCGCGTTTCTATTTGGATATGCCAACGGCGACAACCAGCGCCGCCTGTTTTTCTATGCCGGCCTGGTCATCATCGGATCGGGATTCTTCGACCTGGTGGATGGCCGCGTCGCCCGAGCATCGAACCAGGTCACTCGCTTCGGAGGTTTTTTCGATTCCATCGTCGACCGCTACAGCGATGCGTCGCTCTTCCTGGGATTGCTGGTCTTTTACGGCCGCGGCAACCGATTCTTCTATGTAGTGCTGGCCGCGCTGGCCATGGTCAGCGCGATTATGGTGAGTTATGCCCGCGCTCGCGCCGAGTCGCTCATCGGCACCTGCCGCGTCGGTTTCATGGAACGCCCCGAGCGTCTGGTGCTGCTGATCATCGGCGCTCTGTTCAACGTCATGGCTCCGGTGTTGTGGGTGATCGCCGTGCTTTCGACCATCACCGTAATCCACCGCGTCCTCTACACCTGGCAGCGGACAACCGAAATGGACGCGCCAGCCCGCGCCGCATAAACGCCGCCAACCATTAAACGCCTTATAATGATAGTGTTATGCAAGTGCCTATAGCAGTGCACACGGGGAAAAGTGCTTGACAAAGAGAAGGGAAAGAGTGATACTTTCTTCAGGGCGGCTGAGGCTGCCGGAGAGAACTTCGTTACCCGGGCGAGTCGCTCGAATATCATCGGCCTTCAGGGGGTCATCCTTGTGATGGCCCTTTGGGTTTTATGGCATCGCCGATAGGAATCACGGAAAACAGTTCCGGCCACGGATGATGCGCTGTGCATTCCAGCACGGCTCGGTCGCTTACTGAGTTTCCGTACCTGTCGCATCTCTTGTTCGGATTTTCCAACGAAGTACGCAACTCCGTAACACGGACAACCGCGGATGCCTGCGTGGCACTTTCTATTTGCTCAATGACATCATCAATTGTGTACCCATCGCCAGCGATTCTGCTTTTGTAAACGTGCCTGCCAATAAACACGATCCTTGCGATTATCGGAGAAAAACCATTCGCCAAGCGAAAGTCGTTTATTTCGGCAAGTTGTTCCTCAGTCAGGGAACCGAGAGTAACAAGCGGAGCCTTCTTTCCATCGCGAAGCAGTTCAAGATTGGCGCGTATTAGCTCACCCGAATTTTCAAAAAGTGGCATTGGAGGACAGCGTGTTCAAATTCAGAGTAGTGGCAATGCTGCACTTTTTCGAGTGTTAGACTAACATCCGCGACTTTTTCCGGAGTCTTCAAGTGCCGACCAATCCTGTTCTAGTCGTTCACGGCGGCGCCTGGGCCATTCCCGACGATATGGTCGAGGCGCACCTCAACGGAGTGCGCAATGCCGCCGCTGCCGGATGGCGCGTGCTCGAACGCGGCGGCTCCGCCCTCGACGCGGTCGAAGAAACCGTGGTCGTCCTCGAAGACGACGAAACTTTCGACGCCGGCCGCGGCAGTTTCCTGAACCACGACGGCAAGGTGCAACTCGACGCTTTCATCATGGACGGCGCGACCCTGCGCGGCGGTGGCGTCGGTTGCGTGGAGCGTCTGCGCCACCCGGTTCGCGCCGCCCGCAAGATTCTTAGCGACAGCACGCATGTCTATTTTGTGGCCGAGGGCGCCGAGCGCTTTGCCGCCGAGCACGGCATGACGCTCTGCCGCAACGAAGATCTCGTCATCCCCAGGGAAGTCGAGCGCTTGCGCGAATATCAGGCGCAGGACTCAAATCACGCCAACGATCTGTTCGCGCCCGAAATTTCGCACGACACCGTAGGAGCTGTCGCGCTCGACCGCGATGGCAATATCGCGGCCTCAACCTCAACCGGAGGCACGCTCAATAAAGATCCCGGCCGCCTCGGCGACTCTTCGTTAATCGGCTGCGGCTGCTACGCCGACAATCTCAGCGCCGCCGTTTCCACCACCGGATGGGGCGAGCCCATCATGAAACTGGTGCTCGCGAAGTGGGCGGCGGATCGCGTCGAATCCGGCAACTTGCCCGAGTGGGTCGCGCAGGAAGCGATGAACTATCTCAAGCAGCGACTCAACGGCCACGGCGGAATCATTCTGCTCGATGCTCAGGGCCGCTTCGGAATCGCCCACAACACCCCGCGCATGGCCTGGGCGCTCCACACGGCGCAAAAACAGGAAGCCGGAATAAGGCGAAACGGTTGAAGGGTTAGCTTCAGCGCGGTCCACTGAAATTCCATTTGACCCAAGTCGCGCATAAAATTCTCCCGCCTATAGAGCTGCGGCAGGCCGCGTCTCTACTGGAAGGCTCAGGCGCAATGAAAAATGTGCGCCACTTTTCACAATTCCATAACCCCCCGTTAACATTCTTCGTTTATTAATTCGGTGTTCCCACCTCTCGATTCTTTCACGCAGTTCGACCGTCTTGGCTTAGAGCTTTTAACCGGAACGATCTTAATTTTGGAGGATCACCGTATGAAGATAAAAAGCTTCCTTCGCTGTGCAGGCTTCGCGGCCATCCTGGCCCTGACCAGCTTCGCGTCTGCTCAACTACTCCCAACCGGCGCAACCATTACGCCGAGCGCGGCCCCGGGGTCGGTGTTTGTACCTTTGACAACCTCTCTGCCGGACTTTCCGACCTATACGCCGGATGGTGCCGAGACCACGGCCATTAGCCCGGACGGCAATACTTTGCTGATCCTGACCAGCGGCTACAACCTGATGGAGTACTCAGACGGCAGCTATTCAGGGGCGGATTCCGGTGAGTTTGTTTTCGTTTATGACATCTCCACGCCCATTACGCCTGTCGAAACGCAAGTAGTATTCCTGTCAGACTACGACGAAACCTTCGACGGGATCGTGTGGGCCCCGAATGGTTCCGCATTCTATGTTGGTGGCGGAGGCGATGACAATGTGCACACTTTCACGCTGCAAAGCGGCCAGTGGGCGGAATTCGGCACACCGATCAACCTCGGTCATTACTGCGATTTGATGTGCGAGGAGACCGAAACCGGTCCGACCGCTGCGATCCTCGGCATCACCCCCGATGGCAATACGCTCTTTGTGGCGAACCACGAAACTGACTCCATCACCTCGGTTGATCTGGTCCACGGCGTCGTGCTCCAGGAGTACGATCTGCGTCCCGGCATCATCAATCCGGCAACGCAAACCGGCGTCCCAGGTGGAGAGTTTCCGTATGGAATCGCTGTCGCGACCAACGGGAGCAGCAGCACCGTTTACGTGTCGAGCGTTCGCGACCGTGAAATCGACGTGCTGAGTTTCGTCAATGGCGTTCTCACCCTGACCAACCGCATTCCGGTCGCCGGCAACCCGGAAAAGATGACTCTCAATGCCGCTCAAACCAAGCTGTTTGTGGTGGCGGCCAACTCCGACGAATTGATCGTCATTAACACCGCGACCAAAAAGGTGCTGAGCGAGGTGAATGCCAGTGCGCCGGTTGGCGTTCTCGGTAACGGCAAGGTTGTCCCCAAGGGCAGCAATCCCAACAGCGTTACCCTTTCGCCCGACGAGAAAACCGCATACGTCACGAACGGCGGCACCAACTCCGTGGCCGTTATCAGCCTTACCGGCAGGACACCCTCGGTTCTCGGGCTCATCCCCACTGGCTGGTACCCCAATTCTGTCAGCATCAGCCCGGATGGCTCGACGCTCTACGTCGTGAACAGCAAGAGCGTGGAAACTCCGAATCGGCTGAACTGCCGCTACATCAACAACGATCCCGGCGGCGGCTTCGGCTCGGCCTGTCAAACCGTTGCCGCGCAGGACGGCTCCGGCAACCAGTATGCGTGGCAGAACGAGTACTCAGGCTTCCTGACGCTGCCCGTGCCCAATGCGGTTCAGCTCGCGCAGTTGACTGGACAGGTCGCGCAAAACAACGGTTTCAACTTCCAGTTGAGCCCGCAGGAGATCGCGACCATGACCTTCCTGCACGAGCACATTCAACACGTGATCTACATCGTCAAGGAGAATCGCACCTTCGACCAGATCCTCGGCGACCTGACCAACGGAGCCAACGCGGATCCCGCCTACACCCAGTTTCCGGCCTCCGTCACGCCGAACTTCCACAACTTTGCCAACAACTTTGTCACCTTCGACAACTTCGACGACAGCTCGATGGTGAGCATGGACGGCTGGCAGTGGTCCACGGCAGCACGCGCTCTCGATATCAATGAGAAGTGCGTTACCGTCAACTACGGAAAGGGCGGCTGCAATTACGACAGCGAAGGCACGGCCCGCAACATTAATGTTGCGATAACCGGAGTCGCCGCTCGCATGGTGGAGCAACCGATCTATCCAGACGATCCGAACCTGCTGCCCGGTAACGCCAATGAGGTCGAAGCCGACGGTCCCACTGGCGAAGAGGGCGCGGGCTATATTTGGGATGCCGCGCTCAAAGCCCACCTTACCGTTCGCGACTATGGCTTCTACACCGATATTGGCGCTTTGGATGTGCGCGAAGACCTTGGCCTAATCAGTCCCACTCTCGCCTATCCGTGCGCCACGAAGCCTCCGACCCAGGTGGAGTGGTCGGCGAAGAAAGAACTCCTCAAACTCACCGACCCCTGCTTCTGGCCCTTCGATCAGAGCTACCCCGACTTCTTCCGCTACAAAGAGTGGGAGCGGGAATTCGACCAGCAGGTTAAGCACAACAAATTCCCCAATCTGACCTTGCTGCGCTATGATCACGATCACTTCGGCGACTTCGGCACCGCTAGTTTCGGTGTGAATACACCGGAACTTCAGATGGCCGACGACGACTACGCGGTAGGACTGACGGCCGATAAGATCGCCCACAGCCCTTACGCCAACAACACGCTCATCTTCGTGATTGAAGACGATCCCCAGGATGGCGCCGACCACGTCAGCGGCGACCGCAGTCTTGCGTTCATCATTGGCCCTTACGTGGCGCAGGGAGTGGTAGATTCCACCTTCTATACCACCGTCAGCATGGTCAGGACGATCGAAGAAGTTCTCGGCCTGCCCCCACTAAACTTGCATGACGCCGGTGTTCCGCCAATGGCGGACGCCTTCAACATCTCGCAAGCGAGCTGGACCTATTCCGCCATCCCGTCCAGCTATCTCTACAACACCACGCTTCCGATCCTGAATAAGTACGTCCAGAACCTCGACGCCTTGCCGCATCCCACGCACGACGCGGCCTGGTGGGAAGCGCAAACCAAGGGCATGGACTTCAGCCAGGCAGACCGGATCCCGACGGAGAAGTTCAACCGGATCCTCTGGAACGGCATAATGGGCGGCAAGCCCTATCCCGCGTTGAAGCCTGGCAAAAAACCCCAGCCGGAGACGAAGCCAGTCAGCAATACCGGTTCTGAATAGATCCAGAGCCGCAGTCCAATAAGCATCCCGGCTGTCCCTTTACTAACTTGGACAGCCGGGAATATTTTTGAATAATTCATCGAGTCGCGAAACTACGAAATATATTCGCGAATGTAGTCGTCGCGCGAGGTGGCGAGCTGGTGAGCGTCGCCATCGAAGATCACCTTGCCGTCGCGCAGGATCAGAAAGCTCATGGGCACTTGGCCGCGCTGGCCTTTGGGTAGAATGACCATCTGATTGGTGGCTTTGTCGAACTCGTGAGTCGCCATGGTGAAGGCGTCCTGCAGGCGATGGGTCACCATGAGGGCGCTGGTTTTGTAGACGTCGCGTTGTTTCACGATGAGTTCGACGATGGTATTCGAAGTTACGGGATCGAGCCCGCCGGTGGGGGAGTCGTAGAGCAGCACCTCGGGCTCGGTGATGATGGCGCGAGCGATGGCCACGCGCCGCCGCATTCCACCCGAGAGTTCGGACGGGCGCATGTCGTAGGTTCCTTCAAGTTCCACAAAGCGCAGCGCCTCGCGCACCCGCCGCTCGATTTCCTCCGCGGAGATATGCTCTTCCATCAGGCGGAAGGCGACGTTTTCATATACTTTGAGCGAATCGAAGAGCGCGCTTTCCTGGAATACGATGCCCACGCGCCGGCGCAGCTCGAATAGTTCCTGTTCCGACATGCGCGTGACTTCCTCTCCCAGCAGGAAGATGCGGCCGCTATCGGGCCGCAGCAGCCCCATGGCGAGCTTGAGCAGTGTGCTCTTGCCCGATCCGGCGACGCCGAACAGCGCTTTGGTTTCGCCGTGCGGAAGCTGGAAGGAAATGCCGTCGAGCACGACGTTTTCATCGAACGCGATCGAAACTTTGTCGAACTCGATGGCATAGCCCGAGCGACTTGCCACCGCAGCCGCCGGATTTTCGCTGGGCAGAGTGGGCGCCGGCATGGCTTACCTGTATCCAAAAATTGCGAAGATCAACTTGGTAGCGAAGAAATCCGTGATCAGAATCAATACCGAAGACGCGACCACAGCCTGGGTCGTCGAACGGCCCACTCCCTGCGTGCCGCCCCGCGTGGACATCCCGTAATAGCAGCCTACGGTGGAAATAATGAAGCCGAACAGCACCGGCTTGATCAGGCCGGTGAAGACGTCGCGAAAGACCAGGTTCTGCCAGACGGTTGTCCAATACTGTTGTGTGTCGACTCCGAACAGCAAATGCGCGACGCCATAGCCGCCGATCAACCCGAGCAGGTCGGCGATGATGGTCAAGAAAAACAGCATGAAGGCCGTGGCCCCAACCCGTGGCGTAACCAGCTTCTTGGTGGGATCGGTGCCCAGCGCGCGCATGGCATCGATCTGTTCGGTCACGATCATCGAGCCGAGTTCGCTGGCCATGCCCGAGGCATTGCGCCCGGCCACCATCAGCCCGGTGATGAGCGGTCCCAGTTCGGTGACCATGCCGATCGAGACGAGCCGCCCGATGAGCGTGATGCCGCCGAATTCTTGCAACGTGCTGGCAGAGTTGAGCGCCAAGAGCGCTCCGACGGAGAGTCCAGTCAGAACCACAATGGGCAAGGAGCCGACGCCGATCAGGTCCGCCTGCTGCAGCATGTCGCCCATGTACAGAGGACGGCGGAAGAAATTCGCCAGGGATTGCGCCGCGAGCAGGGTGTATTCCTGAACCGCCAGCGTAAAGTCTTTGGCGACTTCAATGGGCGAAATCAGTTCGAGTTCGAACGCCATGTCTGCTCAGGGAACTTCCGCTCAAGGAACTATAGCAGAGCGGAAAGTTATCGGGTGATCTGGTGATCGGGCCATCGGGCGATCCAAAACCCGACAGACCTTACCGGCTTCAGATGACCGGATGATCCGATCGCCCGATGGCCCGATCTCACTCGCGGTGATTGTTCTTCTTCTTGATCTCGATGGCCAGGCGTTTGATTTTCTGATTCAGCGTGGAGAGCGGGACGTGGAAGTGCTCCGCCGCCTCGGTCTGATTCCAGCCGCACCTTTCCAGCATGTCAATGATGATCCGTCGTTCGCAGTCTTCCATGATGGTGAACAGCGTGGCTCCCGAATCCGCCTCCAGAGCCGGAACCAGGTTGCCGCGGCCCACGATGTGGTCGGGCAGCAGATCGACCCCAATGTCGGTGTCTGAAGACAGCACCACCGCGCGTTCTATGGTGTTCTCCAGTTCGCGGACGTTGCCGGGCCACGGGTAGCTTACCAGCGGGCGCAACGCCTCGGTAGTAATGCGGCGCCGGGGGAACTCGTTTTCCTCGGAATACTTCTGGAGGAAGTGCTGCACCAGCAACGGAATATCTTCGCGGCGCTGCCGCAGCGGCGGCAGATCAAGGCTGATTACGTTGAGGCGGTAGAAGAGATCTTCGCGGAAGTGGCCTTCTTTCACCATCTGGCGCAGATCCACGTTGGTGGCGGCGATGATGCGCACGTCCACTTGAATTTCCTGAACGCCGCCGAGATGCATGAACTTGCGGTCCTGCAACACCCGCAGAATCTTGCTCTGCGTTTCCATGCTCATGGTGCCGATCTCGTCGAGGAAGAGCGTGCCGCGGTCGGCAATTTCGAACAGCCCCTTCTTCGACGCAACCGCGCTGGTAAAAGCGCCCTTGACGTGCCCGAACAGCGTGGATTCGAGCAGGTCGGGCGGCGTGGACCCGGAGTTGACGGGCACGAACGAGCGGTCGCGGCGCGTCGAATTCAGATGGATGGCCTTGGCAATCAGTTCCTTGCCCGTCCCGCTTTCGCCTTGCAGCAGCACCGTCGAGCGGCTGGGCGCCACCTGCGCCACCAGGTCGAAAATCTTCAGCATGGGCTCGCTCTTGCCCACGATATGCTCAAAGTTGTAGCGCTGCTTGAGCGCCCGCTTCAGTTGGATGTTTTCTTCTTCCGCCTTCTGGCGGGCGACGGTGGCGCGCACGTCGGCCAGCAGTTTTTCGTTGTCCCACGGTTTCTGGATGAAGTTGGCGGCCCCGGACTGCATGGCGCGGACCGCGTTCTCCACCGTTCCATAGGCGGTGATCATGATGACTGCCTGCTGTGCCCGCAACAGGCGTATCTCAGAGAGCACATCCATCCCGTTCTTGTCGGGCAGCGCCAGGTCGAGCAAAACCACGTCAAAAGCGCGCTCTCCAATCTTCGCCAGACCTTCGCGTCCGCTTCCCGCAACCACGACGGTGTAACCCTCGAGTTGAAGAAGGGTCTCCAACGACTCCCGGATTTCCGCTTCGTCGTCAACGATGAGGATTCTGCCCGCGCTTTGCGACGCGCTTTCCAGTGGGGCTCGGCGCGAGATGGCTGCCAGTTCAGACGTTGCTAGTTCAGACATGGACTGCCTTCCTGGTCGATATCAATGGGAAATCCAGGGTGAAGGTGGTGCCTTCGCCCGGGCGGCTCTCCACGCGGATATTGCCCGCGTGTTCCTGGATGATGCCGTAGGTGACAGAAAGTCCAAGACCGGTGCCGCGATTCTGGCCCTCCTCGGGTGATGTCTTGGTGGTGAAAAAGGGATCGTAGATGCGCTGAATGTGTTCCTGCGCGATGCCCGTGCCGGTGTCGGAGACGCGCACGCTGACGAATTCGCCGTTCAGCGTCGCCACGTTCAGAACTCCGCCCCCGGCCATCGCGTCCTTGGCATTCAGGAACAAATTCAGAAACACCTGCTGCAGGCGTCCGGCGTTGCCCTGAATCAAAGGAAGGTCCTGGTGCAACTCGGGCTGCACCTGGATGTGCGCCACCTTGAACTGGTGCTCGAGCAAGGCCAGCGTATCCTCGATCACCTTGTTCAGACTCACTTCCGTTAATTCCGTGCCCGTGGTGCGGGAGAAGTTCAGCAGATTATTGACGATCTCCGAGGCGCGGAACGTCTGCTTGGTGATTTTCTCGAGCAGCCCCGCTTTCTGCGGATCCGACTGCAACTGCTTGGCCAGCATTTGCGTGTAGGACGAGATCACCGCCAACGGCGTATTCACTTCGTGGGCAACGCCGGCGGCCAGCAGTCCGATCAATGAAAGTTTGTCGGCCTGGGTGAGCTGGACTTCAAGTTCGATCCTCTCCGTGATGTCGTCCACGATTACCAGCCGTCCCACCACGCTGAACTTGCGGGTTACCAGCGGCGCGATCGCAACATTCACCACCCGCGATTCACCGGTGGGAGTCGCCAGCCGGAACTTATAAAGATTGTGGATGCCCGGATTCTGCCGGACGCGGTAGAACTCCTCGACGAAGGCGGCCGGAAAAACTTCGCTCAGCGAACGCCCCACCACCTGCCAGCGAGGCTGGGCGTACATGACCTCCATCTGCGAGTTCCAGCTCTCGATACGATCCTGCAAATCCACGGCCATCACGCCGACGTTGATGGATTCAACAATGTTCTCGTTGAAATCCTTAAGCCGCTCGTACTCGTTGACCTTTTGCTCGAGCGAGGCGTACAGCCGCCCGTTCTGAATGGCGATGCCAATGTATCCCGCCAGCGCTTCCAGCAACTCCACATCTTCGCTGGAGAGAAAGTCGCCTTGCATCGTCTTCCCCAGTCCAAGGAAAGCGATGGTCTTTTGCCGGGCGTGGCAGGGAATGTAGTAGTTCAGATCGAGGCGGCCGATAGCTTCTTGCGCCGCCGCATTTTCGCGCGGCAACTGGTGCGTGTTTTCGAAGAAAATATGCCCGGCCGCGTCCTCGATTCGCGGTTTCGCGAGGAACGACAGGTCGAGACCGGTCACGTGGGCGATCCCGAACGATTTCGACAGCTCAAAACGCGAAGAGTCGCTGTTGCCGAGGAAGATCGCGATGCGATCCACCAGCAGTGTGCGCGCCAACCGGTCGACCAGCGAGGAAAGCATCTTGTCGAGGTCGGTTTCCGAACTCAATTCCCGTCCAAACTCGATCAGCGTGCGCCGATAGTCATAGCGCGTCCGGTAGAAAAACTGGTCGAGCTTTTCCTGAATCCATTTCCGCACCGGATCGAACAGCAGCGCGGTGACCACGACGGCCACCACCAAGCCATAAGGTCCGGAACTGGGCACGCGCGCGTGTACCAGTTCCGCAATCGCGGCCACCACTCCGAAGTACGCTCCCACGATGGCCGCTGCCGCCAGCGTATACGCCATACCGCGCTTGAAGATCAGATCCACGTCCATCAACCGGTAGCGGAAAATGGCGTATCCAAAAGTCAGCGGCAGCAATCCCAGCGACAGCACCGACACTTTCATGGTGGGCGAAGGCATCACTCCGACGAGATACGGCAGAACATAGCAAAGCGTGAACGGCGTGATCGCAAGGATGGTGCCGCGCGTAATCCACTTGAGCTGCTGGCGCAGAATCGGAGTAGTGGCCTGGCGGTAGCTGCGCCACAGAACCGCCGCCGCCGAGACGAAGAAGATCGTCAGATACGCCCAGTGCACCCGGTTCAGATTGAAGAGCAGTGAAGCGCTGGCTTTTAAGTACTCGAGCGCCAGGACCTGGATTCCGAGCAGCACCACTCCCGGCAGGTAGAACAGCGGAATCGACCAGCGATGCTGGCTGACGAACTCCCGCCGTTCCGGGAAGGTCAATGCGAAGTGCAGAAACAGGGCCGGCTGCAACAGCCACGCGACTTCATTGGCCCATAGGACAATCCAGTCAAAAACGTTGAACTTGCCGGTGTAGTGCAGCGCGTAGAAAACGAACGATACCAGGCAGAAGATGTAAAAATGCGTGGAACCCACTGCGGTCCAGCGCCGCAGCAGTACGTAAAGCCCGATGCCGAGGTAAATGAGCGCGATCAGCCGCAGCCAATCGTTCATGGACCGCTCGGCCGGAGCCAGCACCACTTCCACATCCAGCGGAACCGAGCCGCGGACCAGCGAGTAGGTTGCCTTCGACCAGACGCCAGAGTCGTAGAGTTGGTGCGTCACCGCCGCCGAACTGTTCACCGCGCGGCTGTTGATGCTGACCACCTCGTCCCCGCGGCGAATTCCGGCCCGCTCAGCCGGCCCGTTCGGCTCCAACCGATCCGCCACCAAGTGGCCGTTCCGCTCCATCCACCACGCGCCGTCGTCCGGAACCGCAGACTGGTGCTCGCTCTTGTAGTTGAAACCGGCGAAGAGTACTGCTGCTACTGTGAGAAGAGTCAGCAGGATGGCGGTAAACCGGGCCTCAAATTCGCGGTTCATAGTTCGCGACTCATCGACTGGTACGGTCGCAGCGGCGGCGCGGCCAGACATTCGCCGTCCTTCAGACATGAGCAACTTCACTGCCACCTCTCCAATCTCGCCCACTGCTCGTAAGTCGCTTCCATAGAGTGACTTCCACAATTATAGACAGGATTTGAGATGGCGGCTATGAATTATGGAAGGTAGCTTCCGCTTTTTAGGATGGCATTTGGCTACGGGAAGAGGGCTTGGGTGCTGGGTGAGCTTGTGGGAGCTAGCGGATTTTGTGGTTGGCCTGTTTCTGAAGTGAAGTGACGTGACGTGCCCAAACCCTTCGTTGGTGTTTGAGGGGTTCGAAAACCTTCCCCGTTTTCCGAACCCCCCACTTACTGGGCTCACCAGACTCGCCTGGCTTCGACCTGCCTAGGAGAGGTGAGCAAATCCCGCAAGTGAGTGTGATCTTGCGCCTGATCCCCTGAAACGTCCATGGAGCCAGTCTGAAGCCGTCTGAATTGATCTGAAGAATTTCACGGTCCCGCGCTTGACATGGCAAGCCCCGCAGACCAGAATTTCTGATACGCAATTTGCTGAAGAAGCAAGCTTCGTAGCGAGAAATAAGTTTCGTATCAGGGCATCGCCTTAGCGATGCCGAAAAGACCCCGAAATCAGATGCGCCTTTAGGGGCTGGGGCAGTGGGAGTAAAGCATTGCCAGAGAAGAAAATCCGCTTCGACGATTTCGAGTTGGATTACGGTCGTTTTCAGCTCTGCCACCTTGGTATCCCCGTTCGCCTCGAGGGCTTGCCCCTGCAACTGCTCATGTTTCTGGTCGAAAAGCGGGGGCAACTGGTCACGCGCGAGCAGATTTCCAGCGAGTTGTGGAGCAAAGATGTGTTCGTCAACGTCGAGCAGGGAGTCAATACTGCCATCCGCAAGATCCGCCGCGCCCTGGCCGACGACGCTGGCGAACCGCAGTACCTGCAGACCGTAGTTGGCCGGGGCTATCGTTTCGTCGCCCCCACCGCCCAAGAGAATGCCAGTCCTCAAGCCCCTGCCGAAGGCTTCACCGTCTCGCCCGAAGACCTGGGACGCGCCATCATGACCGCGGCCGGTTTGGATCCAGAAAATCCCCGAGCAACTCCGAAGGCGCGCGCCGACGACTGATCGCCGAAGACCGATCGCGAAAGACTCGGAATGACCCCCGCGCACCCCGGAATTTGGAAGGCAGGAGCCGGCCGTTGGCTCAAGTTAAGTTGATCTGTGCCCCGGAACATTTCCAATCGTGGATGCGTAGCTCCTGCATAGCCGGAGGTGTGAAATGAGATGGAGCAGGTTGCCTGTACTGTTGCGCGCCATCCTGATTGGACTTCTGGTAACCGCCGTTCCCACCTTGCTGTGGGGAACTCTGTTGCAAGTCAACTTGAAGCTTTCCGCGCAAGTTCCATGGGCGGCCATTCTGATGGCCGCATTTCTCGTCTTCTATTGGAAATATCTTCAAGGCCGGGGATGGCCGCAGTCTCTGGCAACGCAACGCCGGACCGGTCTGCGTGCTCCGGCACTCGCTCCCGCTGTCTGGGGATGGTCCCTCCTGGCCGGCGGGTTGGGATTGGCAGCGTCGATTGTGTTGTTCATGGTGGCGCACCGCCTGGTCCGCTGGCCGGTCGCAGCAGCTGCGGATTTCAGCAAGTTTCCCGCCATCACCATAGTCGTTACGCTGCTGACGAGCGCAATCGTCGCCGGTTTTAGCGAAGAAGCTGGGTTTCGCGGCTATATGCAGAGTCCATTGGAGCTGCGTTACGGCCCGGCATCGGCAATTCTCATCACCAGCGTGATTTTCGGTTTAGTTCATCTAAGCCATGGGACTTTTGCCCCATCGATCCTCTTCGACATTGGCTGGGGAGCGCTCTACGGGTTGCTGGCCTGGCGAAGCGGGTCGATCGTTCCCGCGCTTGTGCTCCATTCCGCCGCCGACTTCTTGGAGTTCATGTTGGTCTGGAAGCTGCCCCATCGTGCCCCGGCGCCTCTTGTCTGGCAGACCGGTCCGGATGCTCTTTTTTGGGTGGAGTGCGCCGCTATCGTTGTGATGGGCGCTGCTTCCGTCTGGGCCTTTCGCAGGCTGGGCGGGTCGCACAACGATTCCAGGCGTGAATCCTTAGCCGCCTGAGTCAGTGTCCAATCTAGCCGATCATCCTGGCTAAAAACGCGCCAGCCCGCGTCTCTAAACAAGTCTCCTCCGTCCGTTCGTTTTACAATTAAGCCATGTCCCGCCTCGAACAGATCGTCGATCTCGAAAAACGCTTTCTTCTCCCTACCTATAACCGCTATCCCGTTGGCTTTGAGCGCGGGAAGGGTGTTTTCCTCTACGACTTCGAAGGCAGGAAGTATCTCGACTTCGTGGCCGGTCTGGGTGTGAACGCGCTCGGTCATGCTCATCCTCGCATCGTGAAAGCCATTCGCGAGCAGGCAGCCCGCCTCATTCACATTTCGAATCTCTATTACAACGAATATCAGGGACAGCTCGCCGAGCGCCTGTGCCAGCTCTCGGGCTCTAATTTTGACCGCGTCTTCTTCTCGAACAGCGGCACCGAGGCCATGGAAGGCGCCATCAAGCTGGCGCGTCTCGCCGGACATAAGGCGGGCGGCGACGCCAAGTCCCAACTGGTGGCGCTGCAAGGTTCGTACCACGGCCGAACGTTTGGAGCGATGTCCCTAACCGGCCAGGACAAGTACCGCAAAGGTTTTGAGCCGCTGCTTGAAAACGTGACCTTTGTCGCGCGGAACGACGTCGAAGCGCTGCGCGCTGCCGTCAATGCCAACACCTGCGCCATCGTGCTGGAGCCCATCTTTGGCGAAGGTGGAATCCTCGAGTGTTCCGAGGATTTCCTGCGTGCATGCCGGACCCTTGCCGACCAGCATCAGGCCGCGCTCATCTTCGACGAGATCCAGTGCGGCCTCGGGCGCACCGGCAAGATCTTCGCCTTCCAGAGCTTCGGCATACCTCCTGGCATCGTGCCCGACATCGTCGCCATCGCCAAGCCGATCGCCGCCGGATTGCCGCTCGGCGCGTTCCTGTCGAAAGAACATTTCGCCTCCGCGATTTCGCCCGGACAGCACGGCACCACCTTTGGCGGAGGTCCGCTGGCCTGCCGCGTCGGCCTCGAATATCTGGCGATCATTGAAGAAGAACACCTGCTCGAAAACGTCGTGAAGGTTGGCGGCTACCTGCATCAACAACTACAGGAACTGGTCGCGAAGTACGCCGCGACCCGCGAAGCGCGAGGCCGCGGATTGATTCAGGGCCTCGTGCTCGACATTCCCGCGCGCCCGTTGGTGGAGCAGGCGCTGGCCCAGGGCGTTCTCTTCAACTCGACCCAGGACACGGTCCTGCGTTTCCTGCCGCCGTTCCTGCTGGAAGAAAGGCACGTGGACAAAGGCATCAGAGTGCTGAAGAAGCTGCTGGGCAAGAAGCGGAAAAAATCAACTGTAGAGACGGGGCTTGCCCCGTCTCCCGCCGCGCTGGCGCACTGATGCAGGGCTTTTACAAAAAAACAAGGGGAGCCGGAATTCAGCTCCCCCAAAGCACTAGACGCGGTATTGTTCAGTAAGAATCTGTCTGCAAGGATTTCGTTGCCTATCGAAACGCAAAATCCCGAAGAAGAATTCATTCCCGGCGGCGTGCGTAACACGCGCCCGGGCGCCGCGGAAATTGGAGTTGCATCGGAGCCGAAAATTCAGATTGAAGAGCACTGGCTCGAACTCCCCGACGGGCGCATGCGCTACCTCAAGGCCGGATCAGGCCCGGCGCTCATCCTGATTCACGGGCTGATGGGATACTCCTTTTCCTGGAGATTCGCCATCCCCGCGCTCGCGCCCCATGCGACCGTTTATGCCATCGACAATCTGGGCGCCGGGCTGTCGATAGCTAATGAGGGCATGGAGTGCACCGTACGCGCCACCGCCGAGCGCGTCCTCCAGTTCGCGGACGCTCTCGGCATTACAAGTTTCGACCTGCTGGGTACGTCTCACGGCGGCGGCGTTGCCATCATGGTGGCTGCGATCTGTGCCGAGCGAAAAGATGCCCGCCTGCGGTGCCTGGTGCTGGTGGCGCCCGTCAATCCGTGGTCGCCGCATGGCAAGCGGCTCGCGCCCTTTTTGGGCAGTGCCTTCGGTTCCATGCTCTTCCTTAGCGCATTCGAGCGCTGGCCCGCGCTCCACGACCTCGGGCTGCGCCGTCTGTTCGGCGATGGATCAAAGATTCCGCCCGATTCGCTCGAAGGCTACCGCATCCCCATACTCAAGAATCACGTGTTCCGTCATGCTTTGCGCATTGTGAAGAATTGGACCGCAGACCTCGCGGAACTGGAAACCGCGCTTCCCAAGATTCGCGATTACCCCACGCTCCTCATCTGGGGAACGAAAGACCGCGCCGTTGATTTTCGATCCGCCGAGCGGCTGCGCCGGAGTTTTCGTGACGTCCGTCTGGTGGCGTTCGAGGGCGTCGGTCATCTGCCCTACGAGGAGGCGTCCGGGGACTTCAACCGAGCGCTCATCGATTTCCTTGCCAGCGGAAAAAGAACCATTACGGCTACTGAGTGATGACATGCGGTTCAAGAAGAGCGTGCGGCCAACTTGACTTGATGCGACTCGAGCGTTGGCCCCTTTGGGCATCTCTCATCGATGAAGTCCCGAAAGATCTTTTTAAACTTAGGCCGATTCTCGGGATCGTCAAACCATTCCCGATGCCGGCGGCTCTCCACGTCGATCACGGGATACCAGGTTACGCACAACTCGGTCGCATCCTGGCAACGGTCATAGACGGTCTCCAGAAAGTTCCAGACCATGAACGCGTAGGTGTCGTACTCTCTCTGCTGGTTGCGGCTGCGCACAAATTCCGAGTCGATCAAGTGCGGTTTCTCCACCGCCGTCTTCAGTAATTCAAAGTACATCCTGTCCATCTCGGAGTAGTTCGATACCGCCAGAGACTTGGTAAATGTCGTCATGGAGTAGCGCAGCGCAGAGATGGCGACAATTGCCGCCACTCCCTGGAGAATTACGCCAATGGCGACCCACAGCTTGGGGTTGGAAATAACAGGGGCAATATGTTGAATCACAATTTTTTCTCCGCCGTTCAGCATCACCCGAGCTTCACGGGATCGGAAACAGATTCCAGCATCTCGACGATTCGGGGGTCGTCGTGCGGACAATTATAAACACTCTGGTAGACGACTCCCAGCCAATGTTTTAACTGCGGCTCGCGAATCGCCGTCACGCTGGCGGGTAGATGCACGAGCAATTCCATCTCAGGAGGCGGGCCTTTCCCGGGCACCGGAAGAATATACGACAAGTCCTCGACCCGCCGGCACCCCAGTCTCTTGTAGAATTGCAGTCTCCGTCGCCTTGTCTCCCGGTCGGCGGACGCTTCTCGGTCGGAATCGACTTCCAGCAAAACGGGAAGCGCCGATCCCCGCCTCGATACGCTCCCCTGTAAGGTACGCAAGAACAATTTGCGGCCTAACCCGGAGTTCCTGTGCCCGGATTCCACCGCCATGTATTCCAGCAACCGAAAAGTCTCATCCACCGGAGCAAAGAGAATACTGAAGCCAACGGTCGCGCCATTTATCTCCTGCACAAGAACTTTGTAATCCGCCCGCTCCACCATCCTGGAAATCAGCGCCCGGGACTTCTGTTCCCGGGGCTGGATCAATTCGGCATAGATACGGAAAAAATCCTCGAAAGAAGAATCGTCGGCGGAAACAAGCGATTGATATGTCTCTTGATCGGGTGTAACCATTCCACTCCACCTAAAAAAACCGGTCGTCTGGCACGCTTGACTTCCTATGACTCTCAGGCGCGAGGCAAGCAGGCGCCTACGCAAACGCCTGTTTCGCTGCGGCTATCGTTTGCTGCACGTCGCGTTCGGTGTGCGCCGCGCTCAGGAACACCGCTTCGAATTGCGAGGGCGGAAAGCAGATGCCGTTTTCCAGCATGGCGCGGAAGAAACGCCCGAAGGCTTCCGTGTCGGACTTCGCGGCGGAAGTCCAGTCGGTGACTGGGCCCTTCGCAAAGAACCAGGTAAACATCGAGCCGACCCGGTTGTGGCACATGGTCACGCCGGCATCTTTGGCGGCGGCGGCCACTCCGGCGACTGCCTCGGCGGCAAGCTTGTCGAGCTTCGCGTACACATCTTTGTGCTCGCGCAAGTAGATCAACGTGGCATAACCGGCGGCCATTGCCAGGGGATTTCCAGATAGCGTTCCGGCCTGGTACACCGGGCCGAGCGGCGCAACCAAATCTATGATTTCGCTCGCCCCGCCGTAAGCGCCCACCGGCAAACCTCCGCCGATGATTTTGCCCATGGTCGTGAGATCGGGCTGGATCGCGTAGATTTCCTGCGCTCCGCCGAAGGCCAGACGGAATCCCGTCATGACTTCGTCGAAAATCAGCAGCGCCTTGTCGCTCGAGGTAATGTCGCGCAAGGCCTGGAGGTATCCGTGCGCCGGAGGCACGCATCCCATGTTGCCCACGACCGGCTCCACGATGACGCAGGCAATCTGGTGCTTGAATTTTTCGAAAGCCTGTTCGATCGCGCCCGCGTCGTTGTACGGGAGCGCGAGCGTGAACTGGATGAATTCTTCCGGAACGCCCGCCGAGCCCGGAATGCCGAGCGTAGCAACGCCTGATCCGGCTTTCACCAGCAGCGCGTCGGCGTGTCCGTGATAGCAACCCTCGAACTTCACAATGTACTTGCGCTTCGTGTACGCGCGCGCCAGGCGGATGGCGGACATGGTCGCTTCGGTGCCCGAACTTACGAAGCGGACTTTTTGCATGTGCGGAAAAGCGGAAATAACCAGCTCGGCCAGATCCGCTTCGGCGGGAGTGGAGATCCCGAAGCTGGTGCCACTGCGCGCCGCCGCGATCACGGCCTCGATAACTGTGGGCGCTGCGTGCCCGAGGATGAGCGGGCCCCATGAGCCGATGTAGTCCACATACTCGTTGCCGTCCGCATCCCAAATATGCGAACCCTGGCCGCGTACGATGTACAGGGGGTCGCCTCCCACGCTGCCGAAAGCGCGCACCGGGGAGTTCACGCCTCCGGGAATCACCTGTTCGGCGCGTTTCTGCAGCTTGCGGGATTGCTCTGTCTTGCGGGACATCATTCCTCCACAGCGGCCGTGGCTAAGTCGGGACCCTTGGATACTCAGATCAATATAACAGCGACGGCGCGGTGGCCGGGAGCGCGGCGAGCCCACCAACTGTAATCCCGGGCATAAGTTCGACAGAGCGAAACCAAGCAAGAAATCCGCGTTTTCGCTGATTCCGAGGAATTGTCATCCTAAGCGAAGCTAGGGATCTGCAGTTCGCCGCAAAATGCAGAACTAGACGCGGCTGGCGCCCTCCATACTCTGAAACCTCGACAACCCAAAGAATGCCGTCCCTGGACCAAGTGTCGCCCGTCACAGACGGGAAAACTGAATGATGCTAGGTTTCCGTCCATGGCCGGGTCTTTCATATTCGGCGAGGCGTTGGCCTTGGGGCTGGCGTCCGGACCCGCCTGCATGGCTTCCTGCGGACCCGTAGTGGTTCCCTCTTTGCTCGCAGAGCAGGCGGGTTGGCGGCTGAATACCCGCTACCTCTCTACCTTTCTGGGCGCGCGCTTCCTGGGATACCTGCTGTTTGCCGCCGTGGCTTGGGAACTTGGCGCCCTGGTATCGCTTCCGCCAGCGCCGCGCATGATCCTGATTGGCGTGATTCACGTGTTACTGGCTTGCGTGCTGCTTTGGTACGCATACTCGGCCGGGCACACTTGTGCCCAGTCGTGTTCGGGTTCAGAGCTGGTGAGCATTGGCGTGACAAGAAAGCGCGGTGTGCCGGGTGCGGCAGCGCTGGGCTTCCTGACTGGTTTGAGTCTCTGCCCTCCGTTTGTGGCCGCCGGTGTGAGGGCGGCTGAGTTGGGTAGCGTGGCTGCGGCCCTCCTCTTCTTTGCGGTGTTTTTTGTCGGAACTTCCATCTGGTTTGTGCCGTTTGTAGGCCTGGGTTGCGTGGCGCGCAACGAAGCCGTGACCACGGTCGCGCGGATGGCGATGGTGCTCATTGCCATCTATTACGCCTATCTGGGATTGACCATGTTGCTCGGGAGAAAGGTGTATGGCTACTGAGGCTCGAATCCACCAGCCCGGACAGATCGTGCCACGCAGTATCGGCAGGTCCGTTCTGCTGACTTTGCCGATTGCAGTTTGGTCGTTCCTTATGTTTTCCCATTCGGGGCAACCCAATCGCTCGGGGCACGTCGCCAGCATCGTTACCGCGATTTTCATGATCGCGCTGTTTTTCATGATGATCCGGACGTGGAGCACTTATCGATGGCGCCGCTGGTTCTTCGTGGCGCTGGGACTCCTGTTCCCGGTGGGCTTCATTCACAACGTCATGGCGATGCGGGGAACGATGGGTATCCCGATCGAAGAGATGATTGCGGGCCGAACGCCATTTTGCTATTTGCCAATTCCACTCCTCATCTTGCCGGCGGCGTTCACGAAAACGCTGGTGTTCCCCGGTTCGGTCTTGCCCGGCGGAGGCATGTCTGGGGCGGGAATGGCAGCCATGGCGGGCTTGTGGCTGGCGATCACGATCGTAGTCGGCAAGGGCTGGTGCAGCTATGCATGCTTCTTCGGGGGAATTGAAGAAGGCATGGCCTCGGTGCCCACGCGCGCGAAGCTGCGGAAAATCGACCCGCGCTGGCGCTACGGCCCCTGGGCCGTTCTGCTGGCGATGGTATTGCTGTCGCTGGCTTTGTTTGAGCCCGCGTATTGCATGTGGCTCTGCCCCTTCAAGGCAGTATCGGAATACGTAGCCGCCCGTAACACGGTAGGGATGGTCCAGAACGGAATCTTCGTGGTGCTGTTTGCGGGACTGGTGATCGCGCTGCCATTCCTGACAAAGAAGAGAACACAATGTGCATTCTTCTGCCCGTTTGGCGCGTTCCAATCCATCTTTAACAAGACGAGCGTGTTCGATGTGAAGATCGACCAGGCGCGCTGTTCGCCCTGCGTACTTTGTCAGAACGCTTGCCCGACCATGTCGCTGACGGAGGAATCCATAGCGCAGGGAGAAACGCTGATGTCCTGCATGAAGTGTGGCGCGTGCGTGGATGTGTGTCCGAAACACGCTGCTGTGTGGCATATCAAGGGAACGGAAGCCGCAGGGAATCCGGAACGCGCGCGGCTCATGTTTCTGTACGCTGCCTGGGGGATGGCCATTATGTTCGGCGGCAGCATCATTGCCCAGGGCGTTGCGACCATACTGCACGTCTTCATTTAATTGGAGCGTGGTTTTAGGAAGGACGAATGAAACTGCGGACAAAACTGGGCTACACGGCGGCGGGAATGACGGTGTTCGCGGCACTACTGGCGCCTTTTCTGCTGTTCGGACTTTTCACGAAAGGGTTTGCCGCCCTCGGCCTGCACGTGGACGAAATGTACTCCGGCGGGCCGAAGGTGCGCACGGTTCAGACCGGCGCCTACTCCATCGACATTCACCGGCCTGTACATCCACACCTGCTGCAAAGCGAAAGGCCGTTTGTGCAGCTTGATTGGAGGCCTGTGAGCGCATTGCCGCCTCACGTGTCCGACTTAGTGGACGTGGACGGTGACGGGCAACCTGATATCCGCGTGAGCTTTGATGTACCAAAGGACGCCAAGACGCCAATGCGCGTGAACGTGGAGGCGCTCAACCCGCGCTACGAAGCCATGCGAAATGTGGGAAAGGAGAAGTTCTCGAGGCTGATTGTGCGCGTGGATGATGCGATCCTGGTGCGGGTCCCGCTGGCGCATCCGTAGCCGCCAGTGCTGTTGTGGCAACCGAGCAATTTTGCGAGATTTTCAGTCCCATGCCCTTATTGTCAATGCAAGCCGATCGAACACTGGCGCCATTGCCTGACGAGATCCGCGCTCACTACTTATCGATTTTGGGAGTCGCGCCAAGAGAACCCAGCCTGGAAGCTCTTCGCGAGCTGCTGGCAGCCCACCTCACCCGCATTCCGTTCGAGAATATTTCCAAGCTTTATTATCGCAAGCGTCTGGGATTGGTGAACCTGCCGGCGATTCGACTCTATCTCGATGGCATCGACAAATACCATTTCGGTGGCACATGCTATTCCAACAACTACCATTTCCATCTGTTGCTTCGCAGCCTGGGATACGAAGCGAAATTGTGCGCTTCAGACATGAAGACTCCGCACGTTCACGCGCTCAACATGATTACGATCGAGGGACGAGAGTATCTGGCAGACACGGGTTACGCCGCCCCGCTGCTGGAGCCAATTCCTCGCGACTTAGCGACGGACTATGAAACCACATTGGGCCGGGATCGTTATCTGCTGAAGCCACAAGACGCGAATGGCTGTTCGCGCCTTGAACTGTATCGTGATGGAGTCTTGCGCCACTGTTATCTGGCGAAGCCGGCGCCCAGGAAGATTGAAGATTTCAGTAAGGTGATCGCGGCATCGTTCGCTGCCGATGCGACGTTCCTGAATTCGGTTTTGCTGGTGCGATTCTATCCGGGCCGTTCCGTCCTCATTCACAATTTGACACTGGTCGAATCGGAAGGGAACAAGTCAAGCGTGCATGCGATGGCAAATCGTGACGAGTTGATGGATGCAATTGAACGGCGCTTTGGCATGACGCGGGAGATTGTCAGCGAAGCAGTAAGTCAACTCGGCACTTTGCAGGATGCATGGAGTTAGCAATTGCGCGATCTGAAATGGCCCAGTTACCCCCAGTTACCCAAATGATGGGTTCCCCATGGCGTATTCAACGCAGCATGCTGAGTGGTCCATGGTTGGTTCGGAACGTCCTTCTTCTCAAATTTGGGGGGGCCAGGCACCGACTCTGCCACTATTGGGCCGGCCATGCCTCAAGATTCAGCACTTCGAAGGGCTGCAGTGTGAAGGTGTGTTCCCGTCCCGCGGTTAATGACGCTGGAGTCCCGCCACTGTCCTGCTTCCAGGGGCTGCGCGCCAGAAATCGACGTGGCGCCTTTGGGGGCAACTCAAACGCCCGGCCCAGATCGATCGAGATGCTTTGGCGCTGGTCACTCGGGTTGCGGAGCGTGAGTATGGCTTTTGCCGGTGACCAAGCCGCCCAGCCGTAGACTTCAAGCTTGGCCGGATCGCCGCCTACCCAATGAGTGTCCCTGAGGACTTCCGCATTGCGCCGTGACCAGTTCGCAGCTTCCGCCAGCAGGTCCCAATCGTTCTTTGAAAGGAGAGCGTGTGAAATGTATAACTCCTGGAGCTGCGTCCCGCTGCCGAAGTACGAGTGGACTTCATTCTTGAAGTCATTTCCCGGATCGCTGTCCAAATGTTCGGCCTGCCTGGCATAGATCAGCCCATGCAGCATCAGGGAATTCAAGGGAAAGAGCGGGCCGGCTCGCACTACATTCTGATAGGTGTCGGCATCGCGATACGTGATCCATTTCTCGCGCCAGCTCCCGACTCCGGCAAAGCTGTGGTCATCTCCTCCGCGCCAGATCGAGTCGGCATAGCGCAACCAAAACGGCGAAGGATAGGTTCCAGTGGTGAGATTGACGTAAAGGTTCGGTTTCTTCGCGCGCCAATCCTGGATCAAACTTATGGCCGCCGCAAAGTCGCTGTCGAAATTGCTGCCGGGAAAAACGCTATCGACATTGCCGGTGCCGTCGATTTTGAACTGGTTGACACCGTCCTTCTGGATGAAATCGAGGGACACTTCGCGGAACTTTGCGTAGTACTTCGGGCCGGAGAGCGCAAATCCTCCTTCGTTGGTTTCAAAGCCGTTCGCCCGGCCAAAGTCGAGCCTTTCCTGCTTGGCCTCTTCGTAGCCACCCCATGGGGACAGCCATACTCCGGCCGCCGCACCATACTTTTCGGCAGCGCGGTTCACCGGAGCAAGCCCATCCGGGAACCCCGAGTTCAGATGCCAAATCGACCGGGGATTATCCCACCCGTCGTCGAGGAGAAAGGAATCCAGCTTTACGCCGCGCTTGCGGACGAGCTCGGTTCCGAAGGCGTCGATGACATCGAGCACAGCGGTCGCGCCGTATGGTTTGCCGTAGCCGATGTCATACCAGGAGTTGTAGTGGAGAAATGTCCGGTAGGGATGAGCGCGTTCCCGCTCGACGTAGTTCAGGAACCCGCGACGCATTTGTCCGGGAGGCGACACACCGATGACCAGCGAATAACGGACCGTCTGTCCTTTTTTCAAGGGCAGTTCCCTTTTCATGCTGCAGGTCACGGTCTCTGTTGTCTGGCATTGGGCCAAGGGGTCTTCGAAGCCGAGAAATAAATCTCCCGCCGTCACTGGAGAACCTTTGACGCTGCCGATTACGCTCGCGCCGGGGAGACTGCCATTGAACAAATGGACCTCGGCAACCGGCTGATCGCTATCAGGTGCTGAGAGCGTAATCTCCTGCCGAACATAGTTGGAGCCGTCGCGCAGCACGACGCGCCACACGACGGAAACCCTTTTCTGAGGATCGTCCAGGCGCAGGCGAATGGCTTGACCTGCGAAATGTTCAGCCGCGCGCGAAGCCCTGGAGTTCGACGGCAGTGCCTCGATTCGCGGACTACCGGCGATCGTCATGTCCGAAGCGCGGACTGACGTCCCGTCCTTGAACGCATAACTGAAGGGATCGTGCGGGAGAGACACTTCCGCACCGGTCCTCCGGACTACCAATTTCAGCCCAGTCAGTTTGCCTTCGGCAACCGACCATTGAGCTTTCATCATCTGGTTCGACAACGACAGGACTGCGCCCCGGATCTCCGCTCTTGCTGTGCCCGCAGACGCTCCATAGAGCACGGGAGTGTGCCCCGCCGCGAGGAGACCGGCCGGGAGAAGAAACGCGAGAAATGCTGCCCTCAGACTAGTGGCGATTGCAGAGGTGGAAGTTGGCATCGTGCGCTTCAGTAAATGTTCACGTTGGACACAACCCGGCTGATGGCGCCGTTCGGACTGGGACAATCGGGCTTGAGCCCCAGCCGCAACGAACAGAACAGCCCCAACAACTGGGCCAGTATCACGTCCACGGGCGCGCGGTATTCGTCGCCGAGGCCGGGTGCATGCAGGGAAAGCACGTGGTCGGCGAGGCCGCTAAGGTCGTCTGTGAAATCCGGGGCCACCACGACGCGTAGTTTTCCAAGCTGTTTTCGATTCACTTCACGGAGCAGATCCAATTCATAATTCCGACGGCGCCGATCTGTGGAAAGAAAGCTGACGAAAACCGTGTCCTCGTCAAGGGCCGACATGGGACCGTGGCGAAGCCCCAGCGTGGACTCCGACAACGTCTGTATCTTACCCGCAGTCAGTTCCAGCAGCTTCAGGGCGGACTCCTTGGCGACCGCGCGCAGCACTCCCGAACCCACAAAACACACTTTCGAAAAATCTTCCTGGGCAATGGCGGTTGCAACTTCCTGGGTGCACTCCAGGAAGCGTTCTCCCGCTTGCTGCAACATAGAGAAGGTATCCTCGTAATCGCCGGGAGAAAATACGTGGGCAAGGCAATGCCCGGCAACCACCATGTTCGTGTAGGAACTGGTCATGGCCAGTCCGCGATCGTTCGCCGTATCGTCCAAGGCAAGCACAAAGGCGCGGTCAGGCTTCTTCTCGCAAACTGCGGCCATCTGGCCCTTTTGGTTGCAAGTGACCAGCACGTGCCTCACGTTGGGACATCCTTGAAGTGCGGCATCGAGCACAGCCAAACCCTCGGAACTATCGCCGGAGCGCGAAAACGAAACCCACAAGTAGGGCCGGTCCGCGAAAACCAAGTCCTCGATGTTCGTCAGCAGGTCGGTGCTGGGAACTGCCCACACTTCACATCCCCAGAGGCGGCGCAGCAAGTACGTCAGAGCCCGGCCGATGTAATCGGAAGTGCCCGCACCCACGAGAAAGACGGTGGGGCGAGGCATGGGTTCCGCACCGATGCCCGTAGTCCGCAGGAACTGGATCAGGTCAAGACGGTGCTCCTCGCAAATCTTGTACGTCTTCCGCCATGTTGCGGGCTGATGCGAGATTTCCTGCGGAGTGTACAGGGTGCCGCGGGCCTGCTTTTCTTCCTCGCTTGCGCTGAGCAACGCCTGCAATCCGTCCGTTACGCTCCTTTGCATCAAGCGCCCTCCTTCCCAACGTCGATCAATTGCACTATACTGCCAAACGATCGCGAAATATATAGAAATGTTTAGAAACTACTATAGCAATGAAACGAAACGGCATCAACCCGCGGCGAACGGCCGGGCAGTCGCCGTCATTGGCGAACTCAACGTGGACCTTATTGCCAGCGGATTGGCCTCCGCCCCGGTGCTTGGCCGTGAAGTCCTGGCGCAGGATTTCCAGACCGTTCTGGGTAGCGCTTCTGCGATTTTCGCCTGTGGCGCCGCACGACTGCGGCATCCCGTGAGTTTCTTCAGTAAAGTCGGGGACGACGAGTTCGGACGTTTCTGCCTGGAGTCACTGCGTAAGGCTGGCATTTCCACCAAAAATGTCCGGACCGTTCCTGCGGCCCAGACGGGCGTCACAATCTCGCTGAGCACGCGCTCCGATCGCGCGTTGGTGACTGTGCTGGGGGCGATTTCCGAGTTGCGCCACGCCGATCTGGACATGAAAGCCTTACCCGGACACAGCCATCTGCACATGACTTCTTTCTTCCTGCAGACCGCTCTGCGACCGTCCTTTCCGCGCATTCTGCGGCACGCCAGGAAACTCGGCCTCACTGCATCGTTCGATCCTAACTCGGACCCCCTGTCCTCGTGGGGCCAGGACGTTTGGAGCGTGATTGATGAGACAACAATTCTGTTTATCAATAAAGAAGAAGCGCTCCAGTTGACGAGGAAAACAAATGTTCGCGCAGCGCTGAAGCAACTGGCCGAAAGAGCGCCCTGCGTGGTCGTGAAACTCGGCCGCCGCGGGGCCATCGCGGCAGCGGATCATGAGATCGTATCTGTGCCGGCGTTTGAGGTCTCACCCGTGGACACGACCGGCGCGGGAGACTCGTTCGCGGCGGGATTTGTGCATGCCTTCCTTTCCGGCCAAAATTTGTACGGCTGCCTGGCCCAAGGCAATGCTTGCGGCGCTCTGTCCACGCTGCAAGTCGGAGGCACAGCGGGGCAGCCTGACTTAGCGCGCTTATCGAGCTTCCTCGGCCGCCACCGCAGTCATCCGGCCGTTCGACACATGTTACGGGCTGCAAATACGCAAACTGGAGACAACCATGAGTGAAGACACGCCGCGCAAAGATGCTTTCATCGAGATGGTAACCGCCAAGGCGTCCGTGGACCTGCGGCTCGGCGATTACCATCCCCGCTCCATGCTCGTTGTTCCCGAGCACAACGTGCGGCGTCCCAGGTTCCCGGTCATTGACTATCATAACCATCTCGATGCTCAGGATCCGCAGAGCGTATTGCGAATCATGGATGAATGCGGCATCGAACTGATCGTCAATATCACCATGCGGGTCGGCCGGGAAGCCCTCGATATGGTCTTCAAGTACCACGCCGCCGCGCCCGGCCGATTTGCGACTTATGGATGGATGGACTGGTCCGACTTGCAATCTCCAGGGTTTTTCCAGAGAGCCGTCGATCGGCTGGAAGATTTGGTGGAGCACGGCGCCTGCGGACTGAAATTGTGGAAGGATCTCGGAACCAGCGTCTCCGATTCGGACGGCAAGCTTCTGCGGGTGGATGATGAAAGGCTCGCTCCACTGTTCGACAAAGCGGCGGAACTGGGTGTTCCCATCATGTTTCACATTGCGGACCCGGACGCTTTCTTCTTGCCCATCGACCCAGAGAACGAGCGTTACGAGGAGTTAGCCGCGCATCCCGAATGGAGTTTCCACGGGTCGCACTTTAGCAAACAGGAGCTGCTGGCCCAGCGCGACCGCGTCTTCGCGCGCCATCCAAAGACCACATTCGTCGCGGCGCACGTTGCCGAGCATCCGGAGGATCTGGAATCCGTTGGCCGCGTGCTGGAGACCTATCCGAATGTATCTGTGGACATTGCCGCACGTTGCGCCGAACTGGGCCGCCAACCCTATACCGCCCGCAATTTCTTCCTTAAGTATTCCGGCCGCATTCTGTTTGGCACGGACCTGGTCCCCGAACCCGAGATGTACCGATTGTATTTTCGCTTTCTCGAAACCGACGACCAGTATTTTGAATATCCGTCGCATGCGTCTCGCCAGGGCCGGTGGAATATTCACGGACTGTTTCTTCCCGATGAAGTTTTGCGTTGTGTGTATCGGGACAATGCGAACCGGATTCTGAAGCGCCCACTCTGATTCCCGCCGCGTGCCTGCGGAACGAGGCGTCAGACAACCGTTACTTCGATTCCGGATTTTCTCAGCGCGCTTAGGTCTGCCTTGGGAATGCCGGAATCGGTGATGACATGTTGAAGAGAGGTAGGGGGAGCAATCAGCGAGAGACTGCGCTTCCCGAATTTACTGGAATCACAAACGGCCACGGCTGTTTTGGAGATCTCTATCATGGCGCGGTTTACTTTCGCTTCCAGGAGATTGGGCGTGCTGAGCCCATACTGAACGTCGAATCCGTCGACCCCGAGAAAAAGGATGTCCGCATGCAATCGGTGGAGTGTCTCCTCGGCAATGGGCCCCACTAAAGAAAAGGAGTTCTTTCTCAGATTGCCCCCGGTCAGAATCACTTCCACCGCCGACCCGGAGAGTTCGGCGGCGATGTTTACCGCGTTGGTGATGATCGTCAGGTTCTGAAAGTTTCGGAGGGCGCGGGCGATGCCAGTCGTTGTAGTGCCCGAATCAAGGATGACCACTTGCCCTTCCGTGACCATGTGCGCGGCGGCAGCGGCAATCTGCAACTTCTCCTTGCGATGCAACTTCTCCTTCTCTCGTAAAGTCGGGTCTTCCAGGGCCCCGTCGCGCGCCGGCAGCGCCCCCCCATGGGTGCGGTGAACGTGGCCTTGCACATGGAGGATTTCCAAGTCCTTGCGGATTGTGACTTGGGAAGTGTGGAACTGCCTGGCCAAGTCCACGACCAAGACCCGGCCGTCCCGACGCAGTAGCTCAAGGATCGCTCTTTGCCGCTCTTCGCTTAGCATTCAGAAACTTCGAAACATCTTCTTATACACCCGCCGGTGGGGATCACTCTCGGGCACCTCTCTTTTATCTCGCATGGCCTTCGGTTGTCTAGCGAAAAGTTCCGATCTGGTTCGCCCGATCGCTTGCGTTTGTGGGATGGGGCGCGACTCCATTCTGTGCTATTCGGGCCGAGCCTCGATTAGCAGATGTTGATTGAACTCGGCGGAAATTGTGGCCTTGGGGCCGTGTACGCTTCCCAAGTCTTTGTTGTTCACATAGTCGACGATGCGATAAGCGCGGTTTTCCAAACCGCGCAGCTCAATCGGTCCGCTCCAACGGCGGGCGAAGAACGCATAGTACATTTCTTTGTCTTTGCGGATAACGTGAGCCTCGGGGCGATCGAACCCTATGTCGTAAAGATCTCCGAGATACTCGCCTCGCGATAGCATTTTGTCTTTGTAAATGTGTAACCACTTCTCAAAGATCTTCTGCCGCTCCGGCGTCAAGTCCGAAGTGCTGTGTTTCTTGACGAGATTCGGGAGCACGAACTGCGTACCCACGACTCCGCCCACCCCCACGGTGGAAGCGAAATCAATCGCACCGTCGCTCAATTCGACATGGTCGCCAAAATAGGGGATATTGTCGCCCATGAGCGCCTTCAGCGTCTTGCCCTTGGAGCGAACCTGAAACGAACTTTCCGGATCGGATGCCACGGACATATTGAAATGCGGCATGGTGAAAAACGAATATGCTGTGCCGCAAGGGCAAAACTCCACCAAGGCATCCGGTTTTACGCTGCGAGCGGTTTCGTAAATCTCCCGAAAGAAATCGGGCAGCGCTTCAACGGAGTCTTCCGGGCGCTGGTGGTGGTGCGCAGGATTGTAGCAGGGAGGAACGGCGTTCATGTGCTGGCCATCCAGCTTGAGGCCGTCGAATCCCCACTCCCCGAGGATCTTGCGAACGAGCGCTTTGTGGTATTCCACAACCCCGCGGTCGGCGGGGCACAGATAAAACGAATTCCACCATGAAATCTTCCGCTTCGATCCATCACGATTCAACAGAAGGAAATCCGGGTGATCCTTAAGTAGCTGTGAATCCGGGACGGCGCTCAGCGGCGACCACCACAGCTGCGCTTTGAAACCCTCCTCATGGATGCGATCGACCAGGGCTTTCATGTCCGCGTCGCCGTTTGGAAATTTCTTGGGGTCGAGCCCCCAATCGCCGTAGTTGTTCTGCCAGCCATCGTCGAGCGTGACCCAGGCGAAGCCCATTTTCTTGACGGTGGGAAGCGTGTCGTAGACCTGTTTGAGTTGCACCGACCGGCCATAGCCCCAGGCGCACCAGATCGGGCCAAAAGCGCTGTCAGGCGCCGAAGCCATTTGAAATCCCTGCCGCATCATGAGACGGCGGTATTCGGTAAGCGTGCGAAAGTAGTCCCCCCGGTGCACGGAGACAAACGTGCGAAGAGTGTGGAAGCTCTCGCCCGGTTCCAGGGTCCGCTCCCGGGTTGAGCGGACGGCCACGCGGGCATGATGCGCGTCGGGCATGGAAACGGGAAGCGATATCAGGCGGGGTCCGGGTTCCACGTGACCTACCGCGAGACCAACGTCTTTCCGCCACACATCGACAATGGGAGTGCCTCCGCCGTAGTCGCTGGCATTCATGCCGAGATAGTTTTCCTGCCTGAATCCGGTACGCAACGGGAGCACCCAATTCGGACGCTTCTCGTACGAGCCACTTTGGTAGGACCAGAATGCGGGGCCGCGCGCCGCGGGGATAGATTTCAGCGCATATTGGTTGTTGGCCCAACCGCGGATTGTGAGTCGAGTAGCCCCTTCGTTCTTATAGGTAACGTCAAAGATGGCGATGGATGGAAAATCGGAATAAATCGTGACGGAGACGTCCTTGCGCAAGTCGCCGGACTTGCCCGTCAGCGACAGCCGCTCGCCCGCGCCGAATGCGTCAGACACACGCTCGCGGTGGGTCGCGCTCAGTGCAAAGTTGCTCCAGGTGCGAACGCCGGTGACCGTCTCCGATGCGGAGAACGGGGCCAGGAGTTCTGGGCTTGGACCGAACAGCGCGACGACACGGCTGTGCAGGTTGCGGTCGAATTCGATTCGCAAGACTGAGCTTTGGATCTGAAGATCAGTTGAAACTTTGGGCGCACCGGCAGAGGCATATTCTTGAGCCGGATTGTTTTGCCCGGAGTTCCAACCGGGCAGGGCGAGGACAAGCAGAACACAGCACGTTTGCGCGATCGCCCGCCTGCGCCTCATCCTCGAAGGGTACCACCGGTCATTCTCTGGCTTTGGCCCGGATCTCACGGGTTGGTTTTCCACATCGCCACCTGTCTGCGCCGATAATCTTGGGCACACGCAATGGATTGTGATGTATTGCGATTCGATTCGTTTTACTTTCTTTTGCTGGAGATTGTCAAGAGCCGATTGTGCGCGATAGGTCTCACCAGCGGAAGTGAATTCTCTCTCAGGGAGGCACGAGTCGCCAGTGACCGCAGGATCGGTGCTTTGCATTTGGTGACTGTGAGAGCCCGGAGGGCCGAGATCGCGGCTGTATTTTACCCTTGACAAGGCAGCGCAAGCGAAAGTAAAAGTTATTAAGCGCAAGCATACGAACGTTGCGTGCTTTGATCTTTGCCGGAGGCTGTCCATGCGATTTCCAGAAGTTGGGTGTTTGCCGGTTCGCCATCATTCGCTCTCCACCATGCTGTTTTCCTTTGTCGCAATCCTGGGTTTAGCTCTGTCCGCTTGGGGCCAGGGAACTTACACGGCGCAATTGCGCGGGGTGGTCCGGGACAAGTCGGGCGCCGTGGTTGTGGGGGCGAAGCTTGTCATGACGGAGGATGCTACCAACGTCTCGCATCCAGCCACCAGCGACGCTGCCGGACAATACATCTTCGTGTCGCTGCGTCCGAGCACCTACTCGCTGCGCGTGGAGGCGGCGGGGTTTGAGCCCGCGGTCAACCGGAACATTGTGCTGGCCGTGAGCCAGCAATCGGAGTTGGATTTCATCTTGAAGCCGGCAGTTGCAACCACGACCGTGGAGGTGGTGGACACGGTGCCGTTGCTGGACGCGGGGAGTGCGTCGCTCGGCACGGAGGTGACCAACGAATTCATCAGCGGGATGCCGCTGATGAACCGGACGGTTGTAAACCTGGTGTATCTGTCGGCGGGGGTGACGGTGCTGGACAACACCAACAACATGGGCTATCCGGAGGGCACCAACTTTGCGTCCAACGGGCAGCGCTATTCCACGGCCGAGATTCGCCTCGATGGCACGCTGGCGACCGGCCCCGAGCAGGGCGAAGGCGCCACCAGCAACCTCAGTTACATGCCTTCGGCCGAGGTTATCCAGGAATTCAAGGTCCAGAACAACAGCTTTGCGGCTGAGTACGGCAGCAACGGCGGGACGGTGATGAACGTGGTGATGAAGTCGGGCGCCAACAAGTTCCATGGTAGCGGCTGGTGGTTCGGACAGCGCACGGAGCTCAACGCAAATTCGTTCTATAACAACCTCTATGGCATACCGCGGACCGAGAACACCCGCGACCAGTATGGATTTTCGTTGAGCGGCCCCATTGTTAAAGGAAGAACTTTTTTCCTCATCGACCTGGAGAGGGTGCGGCAAAACAGCCCGAGTCTGGTATCGGCGCGAGTGCCTACGGATGCCGAACGCGGGGGCGACTTCAGTCAGACTTTGGTGCCGGACGCGAACAACAATCCGGTACCGGTGCAGATATTCAATCCGTTCGCCCCCCTGGATGGTAACGGGAACCGCCAGCAATTTTCGTACAATGGGGTGCAAAACGTGATCCCGCCGGCGTTGATCACTCAGTATGGTTCGATTGGTCAGAACCTGGCGAATGCGTATCCCGAACCGACCGGACCCCTCAATACCAGCACGTGGACCAACTTTGAAAAAGATGTGGTGGTTCGCAATCCCACCACACAATTCGACATCAAAATCGACCACGAACTTTCGAGTCAGATGCACCTGATGGGGCGCTACAGCCAGAACAACCTCACCTATAACCCGCCTGGGTATTTCTACGATGGAGAATATGGCCGCGTCATCACGCGCAACGTTGTACTGGAGTACACGTGGACGGTTTCTCCGCACTTATTGTGGACGAACCGCATCGGGCTGGACCGCTACTACCAACACAATAAGTCGGACCAGGTGGATCCGACCAAGTACGGCCTGCCTTCCCTCTTCAAGAATGCCAATAACCTGACTCGCATGCCATGGATGGACGTGGACGACTACCAGACTTTGGCTGGGCAATGCTGCGACGACACGATCAACGGCCATACGCAATACATCTATTCGTCTTCCATGAGCTGGGTGCACGGTAAACATGCGGTGAAGTTCGGCGGCGAGCAACGGCCCTTCTTCAATAACTTCTGGCAGCCCGACTATCCCACGGGCCGGTTCGATTTCAGCAGAAGCATCACCGCGCAGGTACCCATTTCGGATACGAACATCCAAAATGGCTCGGGCCTGGCCAGCATGCTGCTGGGATTCCCGCTCAGCGGAATGCTCAACGTCAAACGTGCGGTGGCCGACAAAGCGCTACAGACCGATTTCTACATCCAGGACGACTGGAAGGTTTCTTCACGGCTCACGGTCAACCTGGGACTGCGCTACGAGTGGAGCGTTCCCTACACTGAGCGCCATAACCTGGTTCAGTTCAGCGATTTCACCGCCGACAGCGGCGTCAACATCAATCTGAGTGGACCTGGCAGCGCCCAAGCCCTTCTCCAGTCGAACGGAGTGAGTATCCCCTCCACCGAAGAGGTGTTGGGCACGACGGTGTTTCCCACTTCAAGCCATCGCCACGTTCCCATTGATTGGAACAACTGGGGGCCACGGCTGGGCTTTGCCTACCAATTCGAGAAGAACACAGTGGTGCGAGGCGGAGTAGGGGTGTTCTACGGAATGTCGAACTATACGAACTGGCAATATCCGGGCACGGGGTTCCAAGACCATGCGGTTATTGATTTCACGCCCGATAGTGGACTGACTCAGTATGCGACGCTTGGCAATCCGTTCCCCGCACTCCCTCCCAATACGATTCCGCAGGCGCAGGGGACCAAGTATGGAGCGCTGGCGGAATGGGGCTATGACAACTCCGGAAACGTGGAGGGGATGGCCGCCGATCACAATCCCGTGATCTACCAGTGGAACCTGGGATTGCAGCACCTGTTTCCGATGGGGGTGGTGCTCTCAGCCGATTACTCGGCGAACCGGAGCACGCATCTGCCGTGGGGAGGTGTGCAGGCCTATCAGGACGCCCTGCCTGACAAGCTGCGGCAGCAACTCGTGAATAACCTCGACACTTCCGATACGACCCAGTCGCCGGTGACCGACCTGCTGGCGACGCCGGCAGCGAACCCGTTCCTGTCGATGTTTCAAGGTCCGGGAGCCATCTTCAATGAGCCCAACTCGCGATACAACAACGCCACGATTCCGTTGAGCAACCTGCTGAACCCCTATCCGCAGTTCGATGGCAGCTTCGCGGGGCAGCCGCTGCTCAAAGCCAGTTCCTGGTACAACGGCCTGCTGGTGCGCTTTCAGAAGCGCCCCACCCACGGGTTGAGCTTCGAGGGGAGCTACACCTGGTCGAAGGCGACCGATTCCTCCTCCTATGGCGCGAACAACTGGATCTATTTCGGCGGCTCGGGCCAGGGAACTCCGCAGGATGTTTACAACCTGAAGGCGGAACACTCCATCGGCGCCAACGATACGCCCCAGCGTTTCACGCTGGCGACGGTATACGAGCTGCCCTTCGGCCGCAAACGTTGGCTGGGGGGAGACATGAACCGTGTACTGGACGGCTTTGTCGGGGGCTGGTCGGTGAATTCGCTGCTTACGTTCGCGTCTGGGCAGCCCATTGCCATTGCTGACGGGCTTGGCCGTCTGGCTGAAGGGCAGCAAAGGCCGAACATCACCTGCTCTCATCCTTTGAGCGGCCTAACCCTGCACCAAGTAGCGGTGGAGTCAATAACGAACTCCAACGCCAATTACTTCAACCTGAACTGTTTCTCCGAGCCGGGCGACCAGATTCCCGGAAACGCGCCCCGGTTCAGCGCGAATGCGCGCGGCGAAGGCCTCAAGGACCTGGATCTGGGAGTGTTCAAGGACTTCGGGATCAAGGAAGGGATGAAACTCCAGTTGCGCGCCGAGTTCTTCAACTTTACGAACAGCACGCGGTTCTCGGCGCCGGGCGCCTTCTACGAATCCGGGGGATTCGGCATACCTCAAGGCCAGCTAAACGCGCCGCGGAACACTCAAGTGGCGGTGCGCTTCGAGTTCTGATGGTGTCGATTCACACATTGACCGAGGCACAGCCATGACAAGCGCGCAGCGCGGCGTGAGGCTCAGCGGGTGGCTCTTGATTATGTTCACGGCAGTAATGGCCGCAGGCCAAACGCGGCTCGCCGTGCCCTCCTACCAGGACCCGGGGTCGGGGCAATGGGCAGAGTGGGCGGCGCCGGGGGCCAACGCCATCGGCATCACGATCGTCAACCTCAACAACGGCGACGACGAGACCTATTACGTCAGTGTCGACCGGGCGATCCGCGCCACCCGCAAAAAGGGCATCTTCGTGATCGGATATACATACACAGGCTACGGCGCGCGCGATCCGAAGATTGTCCGGCGAAAGATCAATGCGGTGTACCGCAACTATCTGGTAGATGGCATCTTCTTCGATGAGGCGCCCACCGATTGCAACGCCAGCAATCCGTTTCTTCCCACCCAGTTCCAGTACTACGAGGCACTAACGAACTACGTGCGCGAAAAGGCGGGGGCGCGGATCACGGTGCTCAATCCGGGAACCTACAGTCCAAGCGACTGCTGGATGGGGATCACCAACATCCTGATGAACTGGGAAGACCAGGGTCTGGCGGCTTATCAAAACTACTATGTCGATTATGCGTGGGTGCATAAGTACCCGCCCGACCGCTTCTGGCACATCGTCTATGGCATGAGCGCGGACCAACTCCCGGTCGCGTTGGAGCTGGCCAAGCAGCGCAACGCCGGTTGGGTTTACTTGACGCAGGAGACGGGCAATCCGTATAAGAGCCCGCCGCAATACTGGAAAGCGGAAGCTGCGGCAGTGGAACAGCAGGCAGTGCAGGCCCCGTTTGCCAGCGCATGGCCGGACTCCTTCGACGCTCAGGGCGCTCGGATGCGCGGGCGCACCTCGATTCGTTGGGGCGGCGCGAACGCGGCGAATTGGCAGATATTTCTCGACACCGATCAGAATTCGAAGACCGGGTACAACGGCGGCGGCATTGCAGTTGGCGCGGAATTCATGTTCGAAACCGAGGGTGGCACGGCCAGTTTGTGGCAGTACGCGGGCACAGGCACGGATTGGAACTGGACGGAAGTCGCCGCGAATGCTGCGCTCGACGTGCTCGATCCCGCCGTTCAGGCTGCCAGCTTCGACACCGCGGCCCTGGGCGGCACGAAGGCTTTGAATTTTCAGATCCGTGCCTTGGACGCCGCCGGTAATCCGACGTATGACAGCTACGTCTTGCCGCTTAGCCTGAACAATACCGGACTGGTGTTCGACATCACCAACCATCCGCAGTAGTCGGAAAGCAACTATGAGAAAGCGTAAGGCTGACTATGCAACGAAGATCATTCTTGAAAGCTGGCGGTGCTATCGCAGTAGCGGCAGGACTCGGGAGCGAATCGCTTCTGGGACATGTTCCCACTCACAACTTCGATAAGTACGACTTCGGTTCCGGACCACCGGTGTCTGACCGGCTCTATCAGGGACCTTTTTCCGCCGACGATTATCCCAGTTGGAATGTGGTTATGGCCCTGACCCCCTCCGAGGAGATAGTGCCCAACTATGGAATGGGTCCGATCACTTATGTGTGCGATGAGGTGGGGCCAGCGAAGAAAGAGGGAGAGACGCTGGCTCAGTCCATCGAAAACCTGGTCAAGTTGCCGCTGGGGACGAAGCTCTATATCCGCGTGAACTGGAAAGACGTGCAGCAGCGGCCCGGAAAACTCGACCTGTGCGAGCACTGGAAGCTGACCTTCGATCTGGCCCGGAGGTATCAGAAGCGGGTCGGGTTCCGCGTGATGATAAGTAACCCGGACATTCCCGATCTCGCGTTGCCCGACTTTCTGCGGCAGAAGGTTCCGATGGTGAAGCTGGGTGAGTGGGAGGGTCGTGCGAGAGTTGAACCTCGCTATGACGATCCCGCATTCCAGTCTGCATTTCGGGAACTCGTGGACCTGCTGGCAGACGCCTACGACGGCCATCCCGACGTGGAGTACGTTGACACGTTCATGTACGGATTCTGGGGCGAGGGACACACCTGGCCGCTGGAGTCGAACCCCTTTCCCGATTCCGTCACTGCCGAGAAAACCTTCGTGAGTATGTTCCAGCACCAGGCAGAGCGCTGGAGGAAAACGCCGCTCGTCACTAACACGCAGCCGGACTTCAGCAAGGTGGGCAATTCTGAGCTGCTCGAACGCACCGTCCGGAGTTTCAACTGGCTGCGGACCGATACGATCTTCATTGAAAACGAGCAGATCGAAGAACTGAGCAACCGCCCGCCTTGGACGGGAGTTACGGTGGAAGTCGGGATGTCGGATGGTTTGCCGCAACACCTAAGGATGGATGAGGGCGTGACCTATACCGACAACGTCATCCACCACGTGCAGGATGTGGGCGCTTGCTATTTCTCCCTATGGAATTGGCACCACATCCAAGCCGATCGGATTCTCAACTATTACCACCAGTTTCCCGGTGCGATTGACGGACTGGCCCGCAAGATTGGCTACCGGGTTCGGCCCTCATGGGTGTGGAGCTATGAGGAAGCAGGCTATCCGGGCTTGATTATTGGCTTTACGAACGACGGGATTGCCGGCGTCCCCGGCGTGCTGCGCGTGTCTGTGGCCAGCGAGGATGGGAAGGTGAGCGCGGAAGGGAGCCTTGACGCTGGCTATCCTCTTCCAGGAAAAGTCCGTCAGGCGAAATTCCCGTTGCCCAAGGGAACGAACTGGAAGGGACTGAGACTCAGAGCGGAAATCGAAGTCAAAGGGCAACGCTATCCGGTGCGTTGGGCTTGCCGGCAAGGTTTGAATGCGGATGGCAGTTTGACGCTGCGCCCGACGGTAGGTCTCGGCCAGAACGACGAAACGGGCGGCGTGCCAGCAACTGGTTCCTAACACGCATGGTCAGTAACGGACGTCGCAATCACGATACTTATACCGAGGACCGGGCATGAAACAAAAAAGCTGTCTAGCCATGTTCTTTCTGATGCTGTTCGCCGCAGTGTTGGCAGCGGCTCCCGACTCACCCGAGCAGAATTGGACGAATTTTGTACGCATCGCGGCGTACGGACTGCAGGCCAACAACGCCGACCAGATCGTACGAAATGCGCAGGATAGCCACGTCTTCGGCATCGAGGTGGACAACGACATTCCGGGCCGATACGAAAGCTTCCTGCATCCAGCGGAGAAACTCGCCGCGATTCGGGCCGTGGCCGAGCGCGCTCACAAGGCGGGAAACCGGGCATTCGTGTACATCGCGGGGCTGGAGTGCATCACGGCAAACGCCGCACAATCGCCGCATTCGGTGGTCAAGGACCATCCGGAGTGGTTGCAGCGCAAAATCACGGGCGAGCCTGCGGTCTTTGGCGGTGGTGATGCCTTTTGGATCGCAAAGGGCGACGAGGATGTGTGGATCAGTCCCTACGCGCCGGAGTGGCGCAAGATTTACATGGAGCGCATACGCCAGATCGCCGCGACCGGCATTGACGGCATTTACGTTGACATCCCGTACTGGATGACGCACTTCGATGGCTGGGAAGACACCTGGGCCAGCTTCGATGACGCGACCGTCGCCGCCTTCCGTAAGCAGACTGGACTCGACGCACGGCACGACCTGAAGCTCGGCGATTTTTCCGACCCGAATTTTCGCCGCTGGGTCGATTTTCGCATTCAATCGCTGACCGACTTCATGCGGGAGATCGACCAGACGGCAAAGGCTGTAAATCCGCAGATCAAGACGATTCCGGAAATTTACCCTGGAATCGAGGAAGAAGCTGTGCGCGTGGGCGCGGATGTGTATAGCCTGTACGCGGTCAACGATGCAATTGCCCACGAGTATGAGTTTGGCGGCGGAGATCACATGGCATCCTCGCGAACGCCGCTCGACTGGTTTCGTTACCAGATCGGCATGCAGACGTTTCGCGCGTTCGCCGAGGGCAAGGCGACCTGGATCTTGAATTATTCGTGGGACGGCGATCCGAAAGTTCGCCCCCCCGAGCCGATGAAGAATCTATTTATGTCGGAGGTCATGGCGGGAGCGAATGTGTGGGATGCGGCCACGCATGTCATGTCGGGCTCGAACGACTTGGCCACGCGCAAGCAAGTGTTCGCATGGATTGCAGCGCACGAGAAGACGTTCTATCGTCCGCGGACGGCGATTGATCCGGTTGGCGTCTACTTCTCTCCGGCTACGCGCAACTACTTCACGAAAGAGTTCCTCCGTTCGTATCAGGGCACACTCTTGCTTCTGATGCAGAGTCATCGCGAGTATCAGATCGTGACGCCGAGGACGCTGGCTTCGTTCCGCGGGAAAAATTTGATTTTGCCCGATGTTCGCATCCTCTCGAAAGAAGAGACGGCTGCCTTGCGAAAGTATGCCGGAAGCATTGGAAAGATTGTCGCCACCGGCACCTTGAGCGAAGAATTACTGGGGCAGACCAACGTAACCCACCTCGCGGACTCGCCGGGCACCCGATACCTCGCTCTGGCGGAAAGTCACTTTGAAGATTGCTCACCCGACAGTGAAAAGCGTTTCTTGGACGGCCTGAGTGAGGGCGAGATTCGAGTAAAATCATCGCCAATGGTTGCGGCGCAGATCGCGTCCGTGGACGGCAAAGCGCACGTGTTTTTCGCCAACTTCCAAGGCCTGCGTGCCAAAGAGAACGCGGTGCAGACCCCCGAGAGCCGCGCCGAAGTAACTGTGCCAGGGAAGATGCGGGGGCACTTCTTGCCATTTCTCGGCGACGAAACCACGATCAGCGGCCGTTTCGAAGGTGGGAGCACGCACTTCGATCTGCCGGAAATCGACAAAGGGGCGGTGGTTTGGTTCGAGCCTGCCGAGCCGTAAGGCCGCTGTCGCCAACTTGGCCAGCGACTTCCGACACACTTCACTGCGGCGCATGGACACAATAGGGTATCGTGGAGATGAGCACGGGGCAGCGGTTTAGTCCTCGATCTGCCCCTGTTTCCATTGGCGTATTCGATATATATTGAACTTATTCGTAATTATTCGTAACATGCAGATCAGTGTCTATCGACGTTGAGAGGAGACTCCTGGAGGAGCCTGGTTTGAACCCAGTGACTCAGCAGCGCAGCCGCAACTCCGGCGCCAGCCTACGGGATGTCGTGATCCGCAATCGCCTTTCAGGAAAAGGGGGTGTCTATGCGGTCTGTTCCGCACATCCCTGGGTCATCGACGCGGCCATCCAGCAGGCCAAGGAAGACGATTCTGTCCTGCATGTGGAGTCCACTTCCAGTCAGGTCAATCAACTGGGCGGTTACACCGGACAGACGCCGGGTCAGTTCGCCGATTTTGTACACTCAGCGGCGCGACGCATGGGGCTTCCAAGAGAACGAATACTGTTGGGCGGGGACCATCTCGGGCCATTTCCGTGGAGGGCCGCAGCATCGGATCGCGCCTTAAAAAAGGCTTGCGAACTAGTCCGCGCGTGTGTGCTGGCCGGATACGGGAAAATTCATCTTGATGCGAGCATGGCGTGTGCCGATGATGCAAAGATCCTTCCCGAGCACGTTGTCGCCCGGCGAGCCGCCGTACTTTGCGAAGCCGCTGAGGAAGCGCTGAAAGACTTGCCGCCCGGCGCCGCTCTTCCTTTGTATGTCATCGGGACCGAAGTCCCAGCCCCAGGGGGCGAGTCGGATCCAGGAGCGCCTCCTGCCGTGACTACCATCGAAAGCCTCCATCAGACTCTGCAAATCTTTCGAGCAGCCTTTGCCGAGAAAGGCCTGTCCGCAGCCTGGCAAAGAGTGATCGCTGCGGTGGTGCAGCCGGGAGTGGAGTTCGGGGACAACGTAGTGGTTGAATACGATCGCAGCAAGGCGCGCTCACTTTCGGCGGGATTGCCGCAGAGTCCCGCGCTGGTATACGAGGCACACTCCACGGACTACCAGCCTCCCAGTGCTCTGGCGCAGATGGTGGAAGACCACTTCGCCATCCTGAAGGTGGGCCCTTGGTTGACCTTCGCGTTTCGCGAAGCTGTGTTCTCCTTGAGTGCGATCGAACGAGAGTTGCTTGCCGCGAAAAAAAGCCTCAGATTGTCGCAGGTGCCGGAGGTGCTCGATCAGGTCATGTTGCAGGACCCCTCGCATTGGCGCTCCTACTATCACGGGGATGAACACGAGTTGCGCCTCTCGCGGGCCTACAGTTATAGCGACCGCTGCCGGTATTACTGGCATGAGCCTGCTGTCCTAGCCGAGATCGAGCGCCTGCTCGAGAACCTCACGGCGCACCCGGTCCCGTTGACGCTCATCAGCCAGTATCTGCCCCTGGAGTACGAGGCCATCAGGGCGAAACAAATCGAGAACCAGCCGGGGGTACTCATTCGATATCACATTCAGTTGGTGCTGCGGACCTATGCGGCAGCGTGTGGAACGAGTAGAAGACCATGATGATCACGGCCCGGTCTTATCTATGGAGCGACTGGAACCGCGACGCCCGCGCAGACCGGTCTGGGTTGATCATTGAGTCTTAAAATCGCAAGCGTACTTGGAATGAGGGTAAAGATGCCGGAACTGGACGTATGCGTGGTTGGTGAAATTAATCTGGACCTAATCCTCTACGGTTTGCCCAAAGAACTGGTGCTGGACCGCGAGCTATTGGCTAGTGGTCTGGCGCTCACGCTGGGCAGTTCGTCCGCAATTTTTGCCCACAACCTGGCAATGCTGGGAACCAAGGTCGGGTTCATCTCGAAAACCGGCGGAGACCCACTGGGGAAGATGGCATTGGAACGGCTGGCGGCTGCCGGGGTTGGCGTAAGCCGCGTGAAGCAGGCAGCCGGACGAACACCGACGGGGATAACCGTTGCCATACCCTGCTCGCAGCACCGTTACATCCTTACGTTTCCCGGCACCATGTTTGAGATGCAGTACTCCGACATCGACATGGAATACGTCCGGTCAGCGCGGCACCTGCACGTCTCGTCGTTTTTTCTGCACCGCGCCTTGCGCCCCCGAATCCTGGATCTGTTCCGCCAGGCGAAATCTGCGGGACTGTCCACGTCGCTCGACACCAACGACGACCCTGAGAACAAGTGGGATCGGGACCTGTTGGAAGTTCTCAAGTATGTCGACATTTTTTTCCCGAACGATCGTGAAGCGAAGAAGATCGCGCGCACGGACGACCTTTCCCAAGCCATTAACGTGCTCGCTGGACTGGTCAAGGTTGTGGTAGTGAAGCGCGGCTCCGCGGCTGCCATCTGCCGGTCCGGGCAGGAGCAGTCGAGCCTGATGCCTCCGACCGTGAAGACCGTAGACAACGTCGGCGCAGGAGACAGTTTCGATGCGGGATTCATCCACCAACTGTTGCGGGGAGCAAAACTCGACGATTGCCTGGCCTTCGCCAATTTGGCGGGAGCGTACTCAACCACCAAGGAAGGTGGCACCGAAGCGTTCCGCGATCGCAGCGCCCTCGCCAGTTTCATTCGCCAGCAGTGGAACGCCGCGGGCCGGGGCGCGCTGCCCTTGAAGGGGTAGCGGGCTTTTTTCAAACGGCGCGCAAAAAAATTTAGCACTTGACAAAAGCCATAAACCGAAAGTAAAAGTAATAGTCCGTAATATTACGGAGGAAAGCTCGCAGTCCAATCGACGAACTTCGCCAGGGCTCCAATCTTGCCATTGAGCGAATGTTCGAGATCAACGCTCTTGGACTCAGCTCAGGAGGCTCGCCATGCCCGTGCGTTTCCACACCCGACAGACTCTCGCGGTGCTCTTTCTTCTGGTAGTCATTAGCTTCGGTACGCCGTTATGGGCGCAAAAAGACGCTGGGGCCATTGTTGGCTTGGTGCGTGACTCGACCGGCGCGGTGATCGCGGGCGCGAAAGTCACCGTGACCGACGTGGATCGCGGCATTCAGGTGACCCTCTCCACCAATGGTCAGGGAGAGTATGTCGCCAGCCCGCTCAAGATCGGCAATTACAGTGTCACCGCCGAGAAAGAGGGATTCAAGAAGGCGGTTGCCGGCCCAGTGCAAGTGAACATCCAGGATCGTGTGAGCGTCGACATGAAGCTTCAACCGGGCGCCGTGACCGAGACGGTGGAGGTGACGGGCCAGAGGCCGCAGCTCGAAACCGAGACTTCGAACCTCAGCCAGTTGGTCGACAGCCAGCGCATCAACGCGCTGCCTTTGAACGGCCGCAATTATGCCCAGCTTGCCCTTCTGGGGGCAGGCGTGTCTCCGGCGGAGCCAGGCTCGCGCACGGAAACCAGCGCCGGTTTTAGCTCTAATGGCGCGCGGGCCCTGCAAAACAATTTCTTGCTCGATGGCATTGACAACAACGCCAACCTTGGCGACGTGCTCAACGGGTCCTCCTATGTGGTGCAGCCCTCGGTGGATGCCATCGCCGAATTCAAGGTGGAGACGAATGCCTACAGCGCCGAATTTGGACGCGGCAACGGCGCCATCATGAACGCCGTCATTAAATCCGGCACCAACCAGTTTCACGGCGATCTTTTCGAATTTGTACGAAACGAGAAATTTGACGCGCTGAACAGGTTCGATACCAGCCAGCAGCCCTACAAGCAAAACCAGTTTGGCTTCACCCTTGGCGGACCTATCGTGAAGAACAAAACGTTCTTTTTCGGTGACTATGAGGGATACCGCCTCCGCCATGCGCTTCCGCAGTTGGCGCAAGTTCCTAGTGCGCATGAGGATGGCGGGGACTTTTCGGAGCTTTTGACGAGTAATTACACGGGTAACACGGGGCCAATTCCAGGAGTCCCCGATTGCGCCGGCAACCCGACATACTACGGCGAGGTTTTCGATGCGCGACAGGCAGGAACCTATGCGGGGAATCCCTGCGGCGTTCCGATCGGCGGCTACGTCGGCGGTAATCCGGCCAACGGCCCAACCAATATCATTCCAACGAATCTCATGGATACTGTCGCCACTAACCTTCTCAACCTCGTCCCCGGCAACCTCCCAGCACCAAATGTCACGATTAACGGTGTACCCTACTTCCAATCTGATCCCGTGCAGAGCGAGACGAGCGACAGGTTCGATGTTCGCCTGGACCAGACTTTCAGCCAGAACGACAATTTCTTTGTGCGCTTCAGTTTTGGCAACTCCAGCAATTTCCTGCCCTCGCCGTTTCAGACCGTGCTCGACGGCGGCGGTTTTGCGGATGGCTACAGCCAGAATAATTCCCGCGGCTTGGCGGCCAGTGAGATCCACAGCTTCCGTCCCAATCTGATCAACGAGCTGCGCTTTGGCTTCAACACTCTGAACTCTCATCGCTTCAGCATCAACAGCGACAAAGACCTTTCAGCGACATACGGTTTCCAGGGAGTTCCCTTTACCGCCGGTTCCAACCTCGGGGGTCTGCCCTCGCTTACTTTCGGCAATGGCGATCAAGCTATTGGGAGCGCCACATTCCTGCCTGCCATAGAAAAGCAATACAGTTACGTGCTCGGAGATAATCTAAACTGGACGCGCGGGCGCCACGCCGTCAAATTCGGCGGCGAATTGCGCTTTGAGGAGTTCACGCTTCTCGAGCCGGCCGCTGGCCGCGGTACGTTGGGCTTCGGCAACGATTTCACCGACAATCCTGGGGCGATTGCAACCGGCGGCGACGCTTTCGCTACCTTCTTGCTCGGAATTCCCGATGGCGGCTCGATCACCGCCATCAACAATGTGATCTATCACCGCCAGATTTATGCCGGCTATGCCTTGGATGACTTCAAGGTTACGCCCCGACTTACTCTGAACCTTGGCCTGCGTTATGAGTTCTTCAGCACAGTCAAGGAAGCCGATAACAAGCAGGGGACCTTCGATTTTGCCACTCAGTCCATCATCGTTCCCAAGGGACAAGAAGCGGCGATGACCCCTACTCTTGGCACCGAGCTTCCCGTTTTGCGCACTGGATCACCCGGGCTCATCAGCCCGGACTTTCGTAATGTCGCGCCCCGCATTGGTCTCTCCTACCAGCTGACCGACAAGCTGGTGCTGCGCAGCGGCTTCGGCATCTTTTACGGAGGCCAGGAAAGCGGCCCCTTCTCCAACCCCAGTCCGGGATTCAATCCCCCGTTCTTTGCCTCGCAGTCCTTTAACACGGCTTGTGGCGCGCCGACGGCAAGCTGCGCGATTAACAATAGCAGTGCGAATTTCAGCAACTACAACGTGCTCGGCAGCACCTTTGTAAACGCATTGAGTGATCCCAATACGCCGACCCTTTATTCGATAGACCCGCACCTGACCACTCCCTACACCGAGCAGTGGCACCTTGGGCTCGAGTACCAGCTTCCCGCCCAGACGGTTCTGGAAGTCACTTATGGCGGCTCGCGCGGATCGAAACTCTTTGGGTTCTACAACGGGAACCAGGCCGTCCTTGATCCCAATTTTCTAACGGATGCTACGGCTGCACGCCGCCCCGCGAACAACAATAATTGGCCCGGCGGCGCGGGTGGTCCTTGCAGTTTGACTCTGCCAGCCGATAATCCAGGCGCGTACTGCAATCCGGCGCTGAACACCGGGATTGACACACTGCGCTCCAACACTCGATCCAACTACAACTCACTGCAAACCCGTCTGGAAAAGCGCTTCAGCCACGGATTGCAGTTCGAGGCCGCTTACACATACTCCCACTCCCTGGACGACGCTTCCAGCGCCAGCCTGGGTTCGGCGAACAACGGAGATTTCCGCGATCAGACGAACCCCAATCTGGATTATGCCAACTCCGATTTCGACATTCGCCACCGCTTTGTATTGAGCTATATGTACGATCTGCCTTTTGGTCACGGGAAACTCCTCGGCAAAAGCGCTTCCGGCGTTCTGAACCAGTTCGTCGGAAACTGGCAACTGGCGGGCATATTCTCCGCCGCCACGGGCAACTGGTATACCGTTAGCGATACCAACAACCCCGGCGGCGCCGATTGCGGCGGCACTGTGGTTTGGAACTGCCCACGCCCCAACGTTGTCCAAAATCCAAATGCCCATCCCTGCGCTGCCGGCACGCTGTTTAATACCTGCGCCTTTGATGATTCCGCGGTCCAGCCGGGAACGTTTGGAAATGCCGGTCGCAACATCGTCTTGGGGCCGGGCTACAAAACCTGGGACACGTCGCTGGTCAAGCAATTCCCGGTGCATGAGCAGATGCACTTTGAATTCCGGGCGGAGGTTTTCAACATACTGAACCATGTGAATTACTTGTTTCAGCAATTTGGCGCGATCAGCGTAGAGCCGACGTCGTTGGAGCTCGGCTCGGGCAGCTTAGGACAGCCCCAGGCAGCCCGTAACCCGCGCGAGATCCAGCTCGCTCTAAAGTTTTACTTCTGAAGAGCAGCACTGCACCGGTTGTTTCATAAATGGTTTTGGGAAGGCACGGCGCTAGCCTGCTTAATTCACAGAGCCGAGATTTGTCTGCGAGGGTGTGTGACCGGAGGTCGAGGGACTGTGGGTCGGCCCGCTCCTTGGGGTTCTTCCGCGCCCGAGCACTTTGACAAACAAACGTGGAGCGGAGAGCATCTGACGCGGGTGGCGCCATGCCAGCCGGACCGTTGCCGCTCTGGCAATTCCGGGGCTTTTCTTGAAGCATTCACGTTTGTGTAATGCACTCTTAACAACACGCGAGTATCGTCCTTTCTCTAACACATCAATTCGACCCCAGGCAATTTCGGAACCTGCGGGGAAATCAGCCCCGACGGTCTCCCTCGCGTCTTGCAGTTTTCCGCGAGATTCACGTTCCAGGGTGGCTAGTCATGAGAATTCTGGTCATCGAAGATGAAGCCAAGACCGCCAAGTTCCTGAAGAAGGGACTTGGGGAGGCAGGTTTCGTCGTCGATGTCGCCGGAGATGGATGGGATGGGTTGCACCTCGCGCAGGAATTGCAGTTCGATCTCGTCATTCTCGACGTGATGCTCCCAGGGCTGGATGGCTGGCAGATTCTCACTCGCTTGCGCCAACAAGGCCGGCGCGCGCTGGTGCTTCTTCTGACCGCTCGCGATGCCGTGCACGAGCGGGTACGAGGGTTCGAACTGGGCGCGGACGACTATCTGGTAAAACCGTTCGCCTTTTCCGAATTGCTGGCGCGCGTGCGATCGCTGCTGCGCCGTGGGCCTTCGCGCGCGCAAGAGGCGCTTCGCTTGGCCGATCTTGAAATCGACTTATTGCGCCAGCGTGCCACTCGCGCCGGTCAGCGGTTGGATCTGACTTCCAAAGAGTTCCTTCTTTTGTCCCTGCTGGCGCGGCGCGCGGGCGAGGTGCTATCGCGAACCCTGATCTCCGAAGCGGTCTGGGACATGAACTTCGACAGCGACACCAATGTCGTGGACGTCAATGTGCGAAGGCTGCGCAGCAAGGTGGACGATCCTTTTCCGCTCAAATTGATCCATACCGTTCGGGGCGCCGGCTATGTCCTGGAATCCGACCAGTAACCTCGCGCCGGTCTCACGCTTGTGGCGAACTTTGGCCTTCCGGTTAACGGCCGGTTACGCGCTTGCAGGCTTGTTTCTAGTGTTCTTCGCCACCGCCGGTCTTTATTTGGTGCTGGTGAGCGAACTGGAGAAAAGCACCGATTTGTTCCTCGCGGACAAGGTGCACGTGCTGCGCACCATGTTGCGCGAGAGACCCGACGATTGGGACGCACTGCGGGAGGAAGTTGAGCTGGAATCGGCGGCGCGGCGCTACGAGCAATTCTATATTCGCCTGCTGGATGAACACAACACACCGCTGTTGATGACGCCAGGCATGGCGGATCAGCTGGACCTGGCGCAATTAGCCAGTCAAACCCAAAGCCGCCCTGATCGCAACATTCGAATGAAGGGCAGGGATGGCCGGGCCTTCCGCGTGACCAGCGCGTCGGCGCCGGCCGGTTCCCCTGCAACTCAAACTGACACCATCCAGATTGCGATTGATGTCTCGCAAAAAGAGGCATTGCTGGCACGCTTTCGGTTTTGGTTCTGGGCCATTCTGCTGGCGACCTTCGCCATTTTTCCATGGGTCGGGTACCAGATTGCACGGCACGGCATTCGTCCGGTGGAGGAGATGGCAACGACCGCGCGCCACATCAGTTCGACGAACCTGCGGGAACGGATTGTTCCGGAAGGTTATCCTTCCGAGCTGGCATCCCTGGCCAGTACTTTCAACCAGATGCTGGACCGCCTGCAAGAGTCCTTCGAGCGCATTTCGAGATTCTCGGCGGACATTGCGCACGACCTGCGCACGCCGGTGAATAACATTCGCGGCGAAGCGGAAGTTGCCTTGGCCCGCGTACGAAGCGCCGACGAATATCGCGATGTGATCGAGTCCTGCCTCGAAGAAGCCGTGCGACTCTCGGATCTCATCGGCGACCTCCTGTTTCTGGCGCGTGCCGAGAGCCCATTGACCCATCTGCGCCGCGAGCGGGTGGACGTCGGCGAATTGCTGGACGGAGTGCGGGAATATTACGAAGCCTCGGCTGCCGACGGCGGAGTCTCGCTCACCGCTACTGTCTCCGACAAACCGGTTATCGCCGAACTGGACCGCACGCTCTTGCAGAGGGCAGTGGGCAACCTGGTCTCGAACGCCTTGGCACACACCCCCCGCGGCGGAACAGTCGGGTTGGCCACGAACCCTGATTTTTCGAACACGGAATCTTCGAATCAGGATTTTTCCATGATTTGCATCGAAGTCTCCGACACGGGCGTCGGCATTCCACCGGAAGCGCTGCTCAGGGTCTTTGATCGCTTCTTCCGTGTCGACTCGTCGCGTTCCCAGCAATCGGGGGGCACGGGCTTGGGCCTGGCAATCGTTCAAACGATTGCGCAGCTTCACGGCGGTAAGGTCGAGATTTCAAGCCAGCTGGGACACGGCACCCGGGTCACGCTCCGAATGCCAGTATCTTCGTCTTCCTCCTGCGCAAAATGACAAGAATGTAATCTTCACGTCATGCTGGCGTCAGCCCTGCGCCGCGAATATGGACTCCTTGGCGTAAAGCCAGGAGGAGGAGCATAATGTCCCGAAAATCTAGCAATAAGTCTTGCATGAGGCGTCTGCCTCTGCTCGTCGGCCTCGTCGGCCTGCTGGCAGCGGCTCTGAGCGTTTCGGCGCTCGCGCAGTCCCAAGAGTTCCCGACCTACACACCTGGCGAGAACACGAGCGCGAGCACGGGCCCGACCTACTCGGCGCCCTTGTCCGACCCGTGGGTCGTCAGCGATGGCACGATCATCACCCCTGCCGGCACCCAGGTCTACCTCGGCATCCAAACCCGGGCCAAGGTCATCGCCCTCAATCCCACGGGCAACGGAACCGCTGCTGTCCTTCAGATGGGCGCCCCGCAGTCCGTCTCGATCTTCTGCGTCGCCACCGCCGGCTGCGATGGCGGGACCTACACGCAAGGCCAGGTCATGCAGAACTACATTCCGTCCAAGACCAACAGCGGTAGCTCCATGGGTATCACCTATACGCCCAATGGCCAGTACCTGCTCTTTAGCCAGGACGGCGACTACGGCCCAGCCTACGTTGCCATCGCAAACGTCAACTCGACCGGCTTGCTCTCCAATTACGCTGAGGTCAGCGTTCCGCTCGACGTCAACGGCGGCGGCTTTCTGACCAACGTTACCTGCTATCCGTGGGTCGCTCCGTTCAACACTGCCAAGGCACCCCCGTCCGGCAGCCCTCCGGGGACCACAGGAAGCAGTGAAATCCCCTGTGGCCAGACCGTCTCGCTTGTATCAGATGGTGCGCCCACTTCCTATCCGATGGGTATCGCGGTCACGCCGAATGGCAATACCGCTTACGTGGTGCTCGACAACAACGACACGATCGCCAGCATCAACCTGACGGGAACCCCGGTGGAAGGTCCGGAGCTTCGCGTTGGTCAGGTTCCGAACAACATCGTGATCAACAGCGCCGGCACTTACGCCTACGTTGCCAACGAGGCTGGAAAGGTTCCTGGCGCGAAAAGCTTCCAGGAATACTCGAACGGCACGCCGGTTGTCGCCGTCTATCCGACTGGCGCGACGAGCAACGGCACCATTTCCGTCGTGAACCTGTCCACGTTCAAAGTCACCAAGACCATCACGGTCGGTCTGCACCCGACGGGTATGACCTTCTGGACCAGTGGGTCGACCACTTACCTGTTGGTCACCAATGCCTATGACGACACGATCTCGGTGATCAACACGAACACCAATACGGTGTCGTGGACGATTGAGCTTGATCCCTTCCTGGCTGGGCTGGGGGTTACAGTGCCCGAAAAGCTCGTCACTGTCGTGGGGCCAAACTCGATTACCGTCGATAATTCAAACAATGCATACGTGGCGCTCTACAATGCCAATGCCGTTGCCGTAATCGATCTGAACACCTCCGTTGTCTCGGGCCTGATCCCAACCGGCTATGCGCCGAGCTCGGTCGTGTTCGACTCGACGGACGGTGAGCTGCTGGTTGCCAACGACAAAGGCCTTGGCACCGCGGGCTACGGCGTAGCACCGCCTCCGACGAATACCCTCGAAAATTCGTACGCAAAAGAATTCACCGTGTCCGACTTTGAAACCCACCAGGACCTCGGCACCGTCAGCATCATTCCCATTGCGAGCTTGAACCTGCCGGCGATGACGACGCAGGTTCTATACAACAACCACTGGGATCTCACGGCAAATATCGAGTCTGCCTCCGGTGGCAGCAAGAAGACCCCGCCGGTCGCAATCCCGGCTAAGATCGGCTCGCCTTCGCTGATCAAGCACGTCTTCTTGATCATCCGTGAAAACCGCACCTACGATCAGATCCTGGGCGACGTGAGCGCCGGCAACGGCGACGCCTCCCTGGCAGTCTTCGGCGATAGCTCGCCCCTGGCCGGCAACCCGACCTACGACCCCGCGGGTTATACGGTCATAACGCCAAACGCGCACGCGCTGGTGCAGCGCTTCCCGCTGTTGGACAACTTCTACGACCCCAGCCGCCAGTCGGCGGACGGTCACAACTGGATCACGCAGGCCCTGGCTCCTTACTCCGACGACATCCAGTCGCCGGACTGGCTACGCGACTACCCCTCCAACGGCGGCGAGGCGATTGCCTACCAGAAGGCCGGCCATCTGTGGGATCAGGCTGCAAAGTACAAAGTCTCGTTTAAGAACTACGGCGAGTACATCGAGTACAACACGTTCCTACAACCCAACGGGTCGACCGCCGAGCCGCTGTGGATCGACTTCTACAACGACATCACCTGTTACGAGGCTGGCGACGAGCCCCAACTCTACAACTACAACACGGTCGCCTCGCACTCGCCGCTGCCGAACCTGATGAACGCCACGTACCAGACCTACCCGCAATTCGACTTGGGCATCCCCGACCAGTTCCGCTTCGATATCTGGAATGAGGACTTCCAGAGAGATGTCGCCGCAGGTACGGTGCCCCAGTTGGAGTTCATGTGGATCAGCTCCGACCACACCGGCGGCCCGCCGCAAGCGATCGCCATGCAGGCCGACAACGACCTGGCCGTTGGCCGCTTTGTCGAAGCCATCAGCCACAGCTCGATTTGGTCCTCTTCGGCGATCTTCATCGAGGAAGACGACGCGCAGACCGGCGTCGACCACGTCGATGGTCACCGCAGCCCTGGCTATGTCGTAAGCCCCTACGTCATCCAGAGTACCGGTGGTGCGACCTACGTAGACAGCACCTTCTACACCCAAGTCAACCTGACCCGCACGATCGAGCAGATTCTCGGCATCCCGCCCATGAACCACTCCGATCTCGTGGCCTCGCCGATGAGTACGCTCTTCCTCGATAATCCACCGGCGGACAACTTCCTGCCGTGGACACACGTGGCGGCGGGTACGCCTTTGCCCTATGGCGTTAACCAGACTCCAACTCAGACCCTCCCGCCCTCGTGTTCTGGGAACGTGGTCAAGGCTCAGTCCAAGGCGCAGTCCACGATAAAAGAGAGCCCGAAGGTTCAGGCTCTGCGAGCTGGGTGGATGGCGAAGAAGACGGAGATCTTCGCTGGCAACTATCACAGGCCAGACGTCGAAGACTCGGACACCGTCAACCACCTCAACTGGTATGAAGCCACCGGGTTTATTCGCCCCTATCCCGGCGAGAATACGGTTCGCCCCGCGAGCGACTTCAATCGCGCGGCACCGGTCAAAGCTGACGACGACGACTAAAACACGTTTAGACTGAACAGCCCTCTCCCCGGTGGGAGAGGGCTTTTTTATTCGCATCTGGATACTGGTTAGGCTTGACCCACCCAGCGACGATTCCCATCTTTCGTCCGCATGATCCTCTGCATGGCTGGTGCGGACGATTTCATGCAGATTTCAACTTCTGAAACGCATGGCGGTCCGTCCTAAAAGGACTCGGCTTATTGAAGCGAACTCGCCACGCTGGAAAAAACGTTGGCGGTAAACAACTGAAAAGATTGGAGCCGACGATCGGACTTGAACCGATGACCTGCCGATTACGAATCGGCTGCTCTACCAACTGAGCTACGTCGGCTTTGTTTCGATTCTAAGACCCGTCTGCGATTCACGCAATCACACCGGCGTCCGATCGTAACCCAGCCCTCGCGCGCAAGCGTCCTATTTCGTGGGCTGGTGAACGACTGCAGCAGCCAGCACAACCTATGGAGGGACAAATGCCTCCGTGCTACGCGGCCTGCGCCAACGCTTTGTACTCGTCATCGGATTCCCGGGGCAGCAGCACCCAGAGCGTGTAGATGCCGAGTGCGGTACCGAGCGGCACGTTTAACAGCGCGATAAAGCCCATGACCAGGGCAACGATTCGCGCCCACTCCTCCCGTTGCAGCAAGCCCCAACCGGCGAGGAAGCCGGCCGCGGCTTTCGCCAGGATCAACCATCCGAAGAAGCTGAGAAGAGGCCGCAGCCAGACGCTGACTTCTGGCGGTGGGCCGTTGGGAATATGGATCACGTGGCCGAAGATGGTCTGCGCGACGATGATCACGACCACTCCTGCAACCACGTGCAACGCCGAGTATGCCATCCAGAGAATGCCCACCAGCCGGACATGGTCGCGAACCCGGCTGCGCCGAAGCTCAACCGACCCCAGCACGGTTTTGCCGCAGCGTCCGCAGCGTGGCTCTCCCGCTTGCAACTGCGTACCACATTGATCGCAAAACATCGCTTCGCCTCCAGTGCCGCACAAATTCTGCCCTATGGGCAAAACGAATGCAAGCACTCGACAGTTCCGAAACAGTTCTCAGTTCTCAGTTCTCAGTCGGCTAACGACGGGTTCGGCTTTCACTGAGAACTGACAACTGACAACTGAGAACTGGGAAAGAGAACTGAGAACTGAGAAGTGGTCTCACAAACGTCTCAACAGGATCAACATGCAGGCAAGTTGAACCATGCCGAGAAAATTACTGCTATGACGTTCCCAACGCACCAGCAGACGGCGGAAGTTTTTCAACCATGCGAACAAGCGCTCGATTTTCCACCGGCGTTTGTAACGCCGGAGTTTTCGCCGGTCCTGGCGGTGCGTTCGCGTGCGATAACGACGATGAGGTGCGATCAACTCAATTCCGTGCTGCTGGGCCAGAAGATCGTCCAACGCGTCGCTGTCATACCCCCGATCCGCAATCAATCGTTTCGGCTTCTCGGCCACGAAGCGGTGCTCGATCGTGGCCGCGACCAGCTTTTGCTCATGCGGCGTAGCGCTCGTAACCCAGAGGGCGATAGGAAGACCATGGCAGTCTGCGATTGCCATGAGCTTGCTCCCTTTGCCGACGAGCGTTCGACCCACGCCATCGCCCCTTTTTTTGCCCCCATGAAGGAGGCGTCAATAAACGTCTCCTCCAGACCGAGCTTTCCCCGCGCCAACAAGTCTTCCGCCAACCCCCAAAGAATGCCGTCCAGCACTCCCGAGCGTTGCCACTGCTGGAAACGGCGGTGGCAGGTCTGGTACGGACCGTATCGCGCGGGCAGATCATGCCAGGGCGCACCCGTCCGCAACACCCACAACATGCCGTTCAGCACTTGCCGTGCTTCCCGCCAGGGTCTGCCCCGGTTGTCAGCACGGCGCCGTTGTCCAAATTCCACCAAGGGCCTGATCCGTTCCCACTGCACGTCGGTGAGATCCGCCATGCCCTTGGTTTGCTTCAAATTCGCCCGTGATTCAAGTGTTTATTCACGAGCAACGTTTATGAGATAGCTTCTGAGAACTGAGAACTGGCAACAGCTTTTCTGCTATCGTAGAAATTCATGCCAACCGCACGACAAGAATTATTAAAACTGCTGGCGCAAAAATCATTTCGCCTCGGTGAATTCAAGTTATCGTCCGGCGGCGCCAGCGACTATTACATCGACTGCCGCACCACCACGCTTGACGCCCGCGGCGCGCAACTGGTCGGCCAAGTCTTCTTCGATGAAATGCGCGGCCAAGGCTGGCACGCCGACGCTATCGGCGGACTCACCCTGGGCGCCGACCCCATCGTCGTGGCCGTCGCCGTCACCAGCGGAACCCTGCACGGCTTCCTCGTGCGTAAGGCCGAGAAGCAGCACGGCACCGGCCAGCGCATCGAAGGCTTCCGCGAAAAGGGCGCGCGTGTAGTGATCGTGGACGATGTTTGCACCACCGGATCTTCCACCGTGCAAGCCATCGAAGCCGCGAGAGAATTCGGCTTCAAAGTCGTAGGCGTGATGTGCCTGGTCGAGCGCGAGGATGCCCACGGCCGTCCCAACGTAGAAAAAGCCGCCGCCCCCGCGCCTTTCATTTCGATCTTTACGGCGAATGAGGTGCGGAAGGAGCATTTAGCCATTAGCACCTAGCATTTAGCCGCGAACAGCGCATAGCGAACGACGAACAGCGAACGACCAAAGACTGACTTAATGATTCCCGACGGCTATACCGATCTCGCCCCAGGAAAAATCGCGTCCGTTGTGACCTACCTCGAGATGCTCGAACGGCCTCGGCTGGCGGACGTTTCATCGAGCAGGATTCTATCGAGCGAAGTGCAATTGCGGCAGGTGCAGAATCCTGGGCTCGATTGGTATCGCGCGCTGTATCGGCGAGCGGGCTCGCAATGGTTTTGGTTCAGCCGCCTGGAGATGACGGACGACCAATTGACGGCGGTGTTGCACTGCCCCACCAGCGAACTGTTTGTCGCCGAGCGCGAGGGAAACGAGATCGGCATTGCGGAACTGGACCGTTCGCGGCCTCCGGACGTGGAAATTACATTCTTCGCACTCTTTCCCGAGGCGATCGGCAAGGGCCTGGGGCGGCCTTTCCTGACGAAGTTGCTCGATCGGGCATGGGACGACTCGGCGGCAAGGGTCTGGTTGCACACCTGCACGCTCGACGCTCCGGCGGCGCTGAGTTTCTACACCAAGTGCGGCTTCCGTCCCTACAAGCGAGCGATTGAAGTGGCAGACGATCCGCGCATCCGCGGGATTCTGCCGGAAGATGCCGCCCCGCAGGTTCCGATTATCCGATAATCTAGAGAACTTGGCTCCATGCCAACGCCGAACGACTAACGACGAACGGCCAACGACCGACCTATGATCCAAACTCTCGAATGGACCCCCCGCGGCGTAGTCTTCATCGATCAGACGAAGCTGCCCACCGAAGAAGTCTACGTAACCTGCGCCACGCACCAGCAGGTTGCCGACGCGATCCGCAACATGGTAGTCCGCGGAGCGCCCGCCATAGGCGTAGCCGCCGCCATGGGAATTGCCCTCGGCGTGAAAAACTCCAAAGCGGAAAATGGCGCCGACCTCAAAAAAGAGTTCGACCAGATCTGCGAAACCATACGCCAGACGCGCCCCACCGCCGTGAATTTATTTTGGGCGATCCGCCGTATGCAAGAGAAGTTTGAGCGCATCCGCATTCGCCCCATAGCACAAATCAAGCAGGAGCTCATCGAAGAATCCCAGCGCATGCACGCCGAAGACATAGCCGCCAACCAAGCCATGGGACGCCACGGCGCCACGCTAATGCCCGCAAGCGGCGGCGTGCTCACTCACTGCAATGCCGGAGCGCTGGCCACCGCCGGCTACGGCACCGCGCTCGGCGTCATCCGCGCCGCCGTCGAGCAAGGCAAGAAAATTCACGTCTACGCCGACGAGACGCGTCCTTTTCTGCAAGGCTCGCGCCTCACCGCCTGGGAGCTGATGAAAGACGGCATCCCCACGACCGTCATCTCCGACAACATGGCTGGAGCCATGATGCAGCAAGGCAAGATCGGAGCCATCGTCGTCGGCGCCGACCGCATCGCCGCCAACGGAGACGTGGCCAACAAAATCGGCACTTACACCGTGGCCGTGCTCGCCAAAGAGCACGGCATCCCGTTCTACGTGGCCGCGCCGATTTCAACCGTCGATCTCGCCACGCCCGACGGCAGCAAAATCCCCATCGAGCAGCGCAACCCAAGAGAAGTGACGCACATCGCCGGCAAGCAGATGGCGCCCGACGGAGTCCAGATCGAGAACCCAGCCTTCGACGTGACTCCCGCAAAATACGTAGCCGCGATCATCACCGAACGCGGCATAGCCCGTGCCCCCTATGAGCAGTCCCTAAGCCAGTTGGCGCACGAAACTTAGCCGTAGAGACGCGGCTCGCCGCGTCTCCGATGGCACAACCAAATCGCCGAACGCTTATCGAACTCACAGATGCTGCCAATCACCCAATCGCCGTTAGTTTTCCAGAGCGGCGGCAAGCCCATCCGCCTCGACGCCTACCTGCCGGAAACACCCAACGGCCCCGTTCCCGCCGTGATCGCGCTCTACGGCGCAGGAGGCAACGTCGCCGGCATGGAGAAGTACGCCAGCATGCTAGCCGCCCAGGGATTCGCGGTTTACCTGCTGCATTATTTTGACCGCACCGGCATTGAGTTCGCCGACAAGCCAGCGATCCTGCGCAATTTCCCGCTGTGGATGAAAACTCTCTGGGACGCAATCAGCTTCGTCGAAACGCAGCCGCAAGTCGACGGCAAACGCATCGCTCTGTTGGGCTTCTCGCTGGGAGCCTACCTCTCGCTCGCCAACTCCGCCATCGACCATCGCGTGCAAGCCGTAGTCGAGTTCTTCGGAGGCATGCCCAAAGAAATGCACCTCTTCATGAGACGCCTCTGCCCCGTGCTGATCCTGCACGGCGAGGCCGACCGGACCGTCCCCGTCGAAGAGGCTTATCAACTGCAGAAATTGCTGGAGAGGAAGGGAATCCCCTGCGAAATCAAAATCTATCCCGGAGCCGGCCACGGCTTCGAGGACGCAGAAATCTGGCGCGACGCCGGTATAAGGAGCCTGCAATTTCTACAGAAGTACTTGACCGCGCCCGGCACTCTCGAGCCTTCGCGCGAGGCCTGACGCCCGTCCATCCAGTCCGGCAAAGCCCGGCAGCTCTCAGCGAAACCATCCTCGATGCCCGCCATCGCTCAGTCCGAACTCGCGGCCAAGCGGACGTTTTATCATTGACAACATCATACCATGTAATGCAAGGTATATTGAGATGAAGGAGCGCGAGGCGAGCGGCCAGGAAACCGGCGACAAGTGGGAGGTACAACTCCGCAAAGGATGTCTGGAGCTGGCCATCCTTGCCGCGTTGTGGGACGGGAAACTCTATGGGCTTGAAATTCTGCGGCGGTTGGAGAGCGGCTCCGATTTGATCGTGTCGGAGGGAACGGTTTATCCGCTGCTCAGCCGGTTGAAGGCGCTCGGGCTGGTGCGCAGCGAGTGGGTGGAGTCGGATGCCGGACACCCCCGGAAGTACTACGCGCTCACGCCAGCCGGCAAACAGCGGGTCCGCGAGATGGCGGGGATGTGGGCGCGGTTCTCGGCCAGCATGAGCAAGTTGCTCGCTCCGCTCGCGAGGGGGAAATAGACGACCATGGCAAGCGATGTGCAGCAGAGGATCGAAGCTTACCTGAGCAGGCTGCGCGGCCGATTGCGAGGTGTCAACGGCGAAGAGGTCCGCGAGATCGTCGAAGAGCTGCGCAGCCACATTATGGACAAGGCCGCAGCGAGCGGAGCAGTGACGGCCGCCGGAGTGGACGCGGCACTGGCGGCGCTGGGCAGTCCGGAAGAACTGGCCAGCCAGTACATGACCGATAACCTGCTGGCACGGGCTGAGGTCAGCCGGTCGCCGCTGCAGATTCTCAAGAGCTTGTTCCGCTGGGCAAGCCTGAGCGTTGCTGGCTTTTTCGTGCTGCTCGGCTCCATTGCGGGGTATTTCTTCGGGGTTGTTCTCATGCTGGTCGCGGTGGCGAAACTGTTCCATCCGCGAACCGCGGGTTTGTGGACTTATCCGGACAGTACCGGCAGCCTGGAGTTCTCCTTTCGACTTGGGTTCGGGAGTGCACCCGTCGGCGGCAAGGACTTACTGGGCTGGTGGATCGTACCGATCGGATGGCTGGCAGGATGCGCGCTCGTGATGTTGACCACGCACATTGCGGTCTGGTTTGTGCGGCAATACCGGAGATCGATTTTGTTGCCGCGAAACTGATCCAGCCGAAACAACGGAGAGGAGGAAGTCCTCATGAGTGAATCCACCAACCGCGAGGGCGCGGGAATCGCAGTGCAGGACAGTGCTCACGCAGAGCCGGGGAACCGCGCCGCGAACTGGCGAGAGAGCAAATGGCTGGCGGTCGGCGAGTTGGTTGTCGTCGCCCTGATTTTTGTGGCGGATGCGCGCCATCTCATCCCCTTCAGCAAAACTCCGTTCCTGCTGTTGCTGGGATGGATCTCGCTTTGGGTGCGGAAGATCGGCTGGCGTGGGGTTGGGCTGACACGTTACCGCAGTTGGAAGATCACGCTGGCACTGGGCGTTGCGGCTGGTCTTTTGCTGGAAGGTTTCGAACTGTTCGTCAGTCAACCCCTGCTGGTGAGACTGCTGCGGAAGCAGCCGGACCTCGAGGATTTTCGGGCGTTGACCGGGAACCTGAAGCTGACCCTGATCTTCATTGCCTTGGCGTGGATCCTTGCGGCCTTCGGCGAAGAGATGGTCTACCGTGGCTACCTGATGAACCGGGTTGCCGACCTGCTGAATCGTACCCGGCGCGCCTGGATCGTCAGCCTGATTGCAGTTCACCTCGCATTTGGGCTTGCCCACGCGTACCAGGGGTGGACCGGCATAATCGACGAGGGCCTGATGGGACTATTGCTGGGACTGATTTATCTGCGCACCGGACGCAACCTGGCCGTGCCGATCATTGCGCATGGAGTTCAAGATTCGATCGACTTTGTGCTGATCTTCCTCGGAAAATACCCCGGCTTGTAGGGCTGGTCGATTCACGACCCGGCGTTCAAACCCGCGAAAGACGAAACGGCGCGCTGAGCAGGCGCGCAGGCAGCATCACCACGGCCCAGATCAGGGCGAGCGCTCCATAGACGGCGATTCCCACGATGCGGAAGGGCAGCAACAGCAACCACACGATCGGGTAGAGGATCAGCGCCAGCAGGGCCAAGGGCCAGCACAGGATGAAGAGCAAGCACCAGAGCAGAAACTTTATCATGGGGACACCTCCTCCTGAATATGATACGCAACCAAAAAGAAAAAGTTCCGAAATCGCTCGCCCCCGATAGAACTGAGAGCTGAGGGCTGAGAGCCGCTCCACCTACATCGTCTTCAGCTCAGAACTAACCCGCAACTTCGCTTCGGTCGCTCGCTGAACGTCCTCCACCGTCAAGCCGGGAGCGATCTCTTCGAGCAGCAAGCCGTCCGGCGTCACGCGGATGTAGGCCATCTCGGTGACAATTGTGTCTACCACCTTCAAGCCGGTCAGCGGCAAGGTGCATTTCTTCAGAATCTTCGGCTGCCCATCTTTGGTGGCATGTTCCATGGCGATGATCGTGCGTCGCGCTCCCGCGACCAGGTCCATGGCGCCGCCCATGCCTTTGACCATTTTGCCCGGAATCATCCAGTTCGCAAGATTGCCGTGTTCGTCGACTTCCATGGCACCCAGCACGCTGAGGTCAACATGTCCGCCGCGAATCATGGCGAAAGATTCGGCGCTCGAAAAGTACGCGGTGCCCGCCAGTTCGCTGACCGTTTCTTTGCTCGCGTTGATCAGGTCCGCGTCTTCCGAGCCTTCGAGTGGGTACGGCCCGATGCCGAGCATCCCGTTTTCGGATTGCAGAATAACGTCCATGCCCGGCGGAACATAATTGGCTATCAGCGTCGGCAGCCCGATGCCAAGGTTGACGTAGAATCCGTCGCGCAATTCGCGGGCTACGCGCTTTACGATGCGTTCGCGTTTGTCGAGGTCTTTCGTGGATTTGGGTAAAGTTGACATTGTTTTCGTCGATTCTAGTTCGGACATAAGGAGAGAGTCGTTGGTCGTTAGTCGCTGGTCGTTGGCAAACCTCAGACATATGCTTCGCTTCCCGAACGGCTAACGACTACCGACCAACGACTGCTTTCCTCACCGTCCTTTTCTCAATTCGCCTCTCGAACAGCTCCCCCTGGAAGATTCGCTTTACGTACACGCTGGGCGTATGCACCATATCGGGATCCAGTTCGCCCGGTTCGACCAGGTGTTCGACTTCGGCGATGGTGATCTTAGCCGCGGTTGCCATCATGGGATTGAAGTTGCGCGCGGTCTTGCGATAGACGAGGTTGCCCCACCGGTCGCCCTTCCAGGCCTTGACGAAGGCGAAGTCGGCTTGCAGCGCGCGCTCCATGATGTAAGTGCGGCCGTCGAACTCGCGCGCCTCTTTGCCTTCGGCGACCACGGTTCCGACGCCGGTGGGCGTAAAGAACGCGGGGATTCCAGCGCCGCCCGCGCGAATTCGCTCGGCAAACGTTCCTTGCGGAACCAGGTCGAGTTCCACCGTGCCGTTCAACACCATCTGTTCGAGGAGTCTGTTTTCGCCGACGTAGGTTCCGATGTGCCGCCGGATCTGGCCATTGGCGAGCAGCAACCCCATGCCGAAGCCATCGACGCCGGCGTTGTTGCTGATGGTAGTGAGGTTCCTGACGCCCTTCTTGGCGAGCGCGCGGATCAGGTTCTCGGGCATCCCGCACAAACCGAATCCGCCCACCATGATGGTGGCTCCCTCAAACACGTCCTGGATCGCCTCTTCGGCGCTCGCGACAACCTTCTGCATAGCAGGAGAATTCTATAGGGAGAATTGGTAATTTTGTAATCTCTAATTTTGTAATTTGAAAACCAAATCCTCGGCTGTCAGCGTTCGGGGATTTCTAAATTACAAAATTACCCGATTACGAAATTACAAAATTGTCGTTGCTCAACGCTTCCGTGGTGGACTTTTTCTCAACTCGTGCGCGCGCTCGAATTCCGCCGCCAGTTGCCGCGAGTCCAGATTCTCGCGGATGTGCGCGAGGCGTTGTTCCAGCTTCTGCAGCGCTTCGCTCAGGTTCTTGCGATTGGTGATGGCGATGTCGCGCCACATCGAATAGGGACTGCCGGAAATGCGGGTCATCTCTCGCAGGGCTCGTCCGCCGATCTCGAGCACCGGCGCGTCGGAGCCAAATTCATCGACCAGCGTTGCCGCCAGAGCGGTTGAGATCATCTGCGGCAGATGGCTGATCCAGGCGCAGAAGCGGTCATGATCGGAGGCATCGACGACGGCGATTTTGGCGCCCATCTTTTCCGCGCAGTGAACAAATTCTCCACACAGTCCGGCGTGAACGTTCTGGCCGGGAAGCGGTGTGAAGAGCCACGCGGCGCCTTCGAAAAGATCGGCGTCGGCAAACTCCACGCCGGCGTGTTCTTTGCCCGCCATGGGATGCCCGGCAAGGAATCTTTGCCCGGCGTGTCGCCCGAACGATTTCGCGGCGCGCTGGACAATCTCCGCCTTCGTGCTGCCAACGTCGGTCACGAGTGTCTTGGGCGGCAGGGTTGGACCGAGCCGGCCGATCAGATCGAGAATCGGAATCACGGGCGTTGCCAGCGCCACCAGATCGCTGCCGCGCACGGCATCGGCAGGGTTGGTGGTTCCCGCTTCGATGGCGCCGCACTCCTGAGCCCGCTTCAAAACTGGAGCGCGATCGCACCCGATGATTCGTCCAGCGAGCCGGCGTTTCTTCAGCGCCAGGCCCAGCGAGCCTCCGATCAATCCGGTTCCGATGATGGTGACTTGTTTGAAAGGCATGTGTAATTTGTGATTTGTAATTTGTGATTTTGCTTTTCAATTACAAATTACAAATCACCAATCACAAATTGCCTTACGCGATTTCGCGTTCAACCGCAGGCGCGATCATGCGGAGCTGATCCATCAACTCGGCAAACTGTTCCGGGTAAAGCGACTGCGCGCCATCGGAGAGCGCTTTGTCCGGCTGGTTATGGACCTCGATGAGCATAGCATCGGCGCCAGCGGCCACGGATGCGCGCGCCATGGGAGCCACTTTGTCGCGGCGCCCGGTGCCGTGCGATGGATCGGCGGTCATGGGCAGGTGCGACAGTTTATGAACGATCGGGATCGCGGAAATGTCCATCGTGTTGCGCGTGTAAGTTTCGAACGTGCGGATGCCGCGCTCGCAGAGAATGATTTCGTAGTTCCCGCCGGCGAGCAGGTATTCCGCGGAGCACAAAAGTTCTTCGAGCGTGGCGGCGATGCCGCGCTTGAGCAGCACGGGTTTGCGAACCTTGCCGAGCTCGCGCAGCAGGTTGAAGTTCTGCATGTTGCGCGCGCCCACCTGGAAGATGTCGACATAAGGCAGCATCGGCTCGATCTGAGAAATCTCCATAACCTCGCTGATCACCAGCAGTTTGAAACGATCGCCCGCTTCGCGCAGCAATTTCAAGCCGTCAACGCCGAGTCCCTGAAACGAATAGGGAGAGGAGCGGGGCTTGAAAGCGCCGCCGCGGAGAACGCGCGCTCCGGCTTTGGCGACCAGTTCGCCGATGGTGAAGAGTTGATCGCGCGATTCGACCGAGCAGGGCCCGGCCATGACGACGATCTTCCTGCCGCCGATTTCAACCCCGTTCGCGAATTTGACTACCGTGCCCTCGGGACGGAAGCTGCGTCCGGCCAGCTTGTAGGGTGAAGTGATGCGGTGCACTTCCTGCACCCCGGGCATCATTTCGAGTTCGCCAGTGTCGAAATCGGAGGGAGCCCCGACTCCGCCGAGGACCGTCTGACGCGCTCCGGTGGAGCGGTGGACTTCAAAGCCGAACTGGACCAGTCGATCGATCACCTGTTGGATCTGATCTTCACTGGCCGAATCTTGCATTGCCACGATCATGAGTGCGCTCGTTTAGCCCGGCCGCGGCGCGCTGGAAACTGCATCGCGGCGGGGCTGAAAGTTCTACTCGTTCAGTTGCGAATCGGTCTCCGTCTCGCGGGCCGTGAGCCCGTCGTCGGGAACGATTTCGTGCTTCTGGATGCTGCGCATTACGTCGATGATTCGTTCGTAAATCTGCGCAAGATCGCGTTCGGCTAATGGACCGGTGCTGCTGTGCTGCACATTGGCGATCACCTCGCGCTCGCGGTCGGGTTCGTAAATAGGCAGACTCGTGTTGCGTTTCAAGCGTCCAATTTCGACTACCGCGGCGGCGCGCTCGTTGAGCAGCGCCGCCAGCTTGCGGTCCAGGTCGTCGATTTTCCTGCGCCAATCGGAAATGTCCATAGAACGCTGTTCGCTGATGGCTCTTCGCTGTTCGCTGTTGCTCTTAGCTCATGCTTCGAAGTCCTCACTCCTCCAAATCCTAACAGGTTGCCGAAAAACTCCAGCTTCGTATCCGGCTTCGTATCCGGGCATCGCTTTTAGCGATGCCGTAAGTCCGCCCAAATCAAACGCCCCTTTAGGGGCTTAGGCATTGGGACAAAAACAATCCAGGGTGTTTCGACCACAAGCCAAAAGCTAACAGCGAACAGCTAATAGCTGCCCTACGAATTCTGCCACAGTCGCGGCTTCTCGTCCCGGATTTTGTTCGATGGCGTGGACGATGGCGCTGCCGACGACTGCGCCTTCGGCGAATTTGCCGACGGCCGCGAATTGCGCCGGAGTTGAGATTCCGAAGCCGACGGCAATCGGAAGCTTGGTGAAACGGCGGATGCGTTTGACCAGGGCCTTGGCGTCTCCGGTCATCTGCTGGCGCGCGCCGGTGACGCCGGTGCGCGAGATCGCGTAAATAAAGCCGGTGGAAACTTTGGCGATCGACCTCAAGCGCTGGTCGGTCGAAGTGGGCGCGGCCAGAAAAATAGTTGCGAGATCGCTCTTGCGCGCCTCGCGCAGATAGTCGGCGGATTCCTCGACGGGCAAATCGGTGATCAGCGTTCCGTCAATGCCCGCCAGCCGCGCCACCTGGCAGAACTTTGCGAGACCCATGCGCAAAATGGGATTGAGGTAGGAGAAGATCACCAGCCCGACGGATTGCGAATGCTCGCGAATTTCGGATGCCAGCGTGAGCACGTCCTGGAGCGACGTGCCGTGCTTAAGCGCCCGCTCGCTGGCGCGCTGAATCACCGGCCCATCGGCAAGCGGATCGCTGAAAGGGACGCCGAGCTCGATCACGCTCGCACCCGCGTCAATGGCTGCGAGAATCACGTCGCGAGTGGTGGCAAGGTCGGGGTCGCCGCAGGTTACGTAGGCGACGAGCGACGGCTTCTTTTCGAAGTGAAAGGGCATGAAGGTTCAATAGAACTATCTCACAAAAACGCAGGAGCAACATGCAACGGCAGCAATCAGCCGCAGCCGGCCCACATTCCCTGGAACGTTACGCTTGACGTAACGGGTAACTTCTGCTAATGTAACTACAAGTGATTCTCAACTATCGGGACAAGAGGACCCGGGATTTCGCCGCCGGGAAACGGGTCAAGGCTTTCGCGGGATTCGAACGATCTGCGCGGTTGAAGCTCGACCGTCTGGAGGCTGCTACCTCGATTCGAGACCTTGCTGCCCTCCCCGGCAACCGCTTGGAAGCTTTGGCGGGGGATCGCAAGGGCGAGTACAGCCTTCGCATTAACGATCAATGGCGAGTTTGCTTTGAATGGGCGGACGGGGCGACCGGGCCATCTAACGTAGAAATTGTCGATTATCACTAAGGAGCATCGCTATGGCATTGACCGCAATCCATCCCGGCGAACACCTGGCTGAAGAGCTCGAAGCGCTCAATATGAGCGCAGCTGAACTGGCGCGTAAGATTGATGTCCCGACCAATCGAGTCACGCAAATCTTGAACGGAACACGCGCCATCACGGGCGACACTGCCCTGCGCCTCGCTCATTTTTTTGGCACGAGCGCGGAATTTTGGCTGAATCTCCAGAGCCTCTACGAACTGAGGCTCGCTCAGAAGAAGGCAGGGAAATCCATCCAGGCCCTTCCCAGGCTTGAACGACGCGATCTCATTCGCGCGTGATAACGTCGAGTTAGTTGAAGAATTCGCGAGGGTGCCCCATCCTAACGTCGCGTTCTTTGCGACGTTAGGGTGGGGATTTTGAATTTTCTGGACTCGCCAACGAAAATCCCCGCCCAAGCGGGGCTTGGACGGAGCACCCTCATATATGATTTTGAATGCGTTAGGCCGGGTCACCCCTCTGCCCTTCCGAAGTCATGAAGAAGACATTGGTTAAATGGAGCGCTTTAACTTCCCCAGCAACCTGCCGGTCGAGCGGCCCAACGTCTTAAAGAAAGTGTGCGGTTTGGAATCCTCGGGTGCGGCCTCGTCTGGTGGCTTCTTCTTGAGCGATCTGACATGCTGACGACCCATAATTAGAGCGGCAATGATTCCCAACAAAACAGACACATATCCGAAGAACTCGCCATCGCCGTAGCCAACAAGGGTAAGGAGCAAACCCAAGACAATCACCATTACAACCGTGGCAAGAAAAGCAACTGCCATCTTCTTCAAGGTCTGCCACTTTGCGGGGCTAGTCAACCACACGACAATCGCTGCGATGAATAGAAGTCCTAGGCCGGTGTCGGAAGCCGATGACGTCTGCATGTCGGTACTTACCTGTCTTGCCTCTGTCTTTCTTGTCGACGCCCGGGAGCTTCACCAAAGCAGGGCTATTATAGAGAATATGGACTACTTCCAAAAGTTCCACTTCAGCATTCGCTGCCACGCTACAGATTATGCTGTTATTCACTGTCTTCGCTCTCTCTGTGAATGGGCTGAAAAGGCACCATATCCGCATCGGATGATTGGATGGGGTCATACGAAGAAAACCGACTGGCAACGCGACAATCAACGCATCAAACTACGATTTACGGATAAAGCTTATCGGCAAGCCTTTGTAGATAAAGCGCACGAGCTCTTGTCTAGTCGATGGAGTGAGGATGGGCAGGATGACAGCGATCCTGCTACTCCTACCCGGAATCGTTGAATGCTAGCTAATCCAGCTTCAAGTTCTCCCGCAAAATTCCAATATCCTTGTCACCGCGGCCGGAGATATTCACGATCACCACATCCGACTTCTTCATTTTCGGAGCGCGCTTAATGACCTCGGCTACGGCGTGCGCGGATTCGAGCGCTGGAATAATTCCTTCGGTTCGAGCGAGCAGCGTTGTCGCTTCGAGCGCTTCGGTGTCGGAGGCGGGGACGTACTCGGCGCGACCCGTGTCTTTGAGCATGGCGTGCTCGGGGCCGATCGACGGGTAATCGAGTCCAGCGGAAACGGAATGCGTTAGTGCGATCTGGCCGGACTTATCTTGCAACACGTAGGAGTAAGTGCCTTGTAAGACGCCGGGCGATCCGCCGCGGAAGCGGGCTGCGTGGTCTCCTAGCGCCTCGCTGCGGCCGCCGGCCTCGACTCCGATGAGTTCGACTTTCTTATCTTTGAGGAAGTCGTAGAAGATGCCGATGGAGTTCGATCCTCCGCCAACGCAGGCGATGATGGCCGTGGGAAGTTTGCCTTCGGCTTTGCGAATCTGCGCGCGGGCTTCGCGTCCAATGACGCGCTGAAAGTCGCGCACCATGGTCGGGTAAGGATGCGCTCCGAGCACACTGCCGAGCAGGTAATGCGTGGTGCCGACGTTGGTGACCCAGTCGCGCATGGCTTCGTTGATGGCGTCTTTGAGGGTGCGCGAACCGGAATCGACGCCGCGCACTTCCGCGCCCAGCAGCCTCATGCGGAAGACGTTGAGTTCCTGCCGGCGCATGTCTTCGGTGCCCATGTAAACGACGCACTCGAATCCGAGCAGGGCGCAGACGGTGGCCGTGGCGACGCCGTGCTGACCGGCGCCGGTTTCCGCGATGACGCGGTGCTTGCCCATGCGTTCGACGAGCAAGCCCTGTCCAAGGCAGTTGTTGATTTTGTGCGCGCCAGTGTGGAGAAGGTCTTCGCGCTTGAGATAAATTTTCGCGCCGCCAAGTTTCGCCGTCAGCCGGCGGGCGAAGAACAGCGGCGTGGGGCGTCCAGCGTACGTCTTCAGCAATTCGTCGAGGCGTTGCTGGAATTTGCGGTCGCGCTTGGCTTTTTCGTATTCGCGTTCCAGTTCATCGAGCGCGGCCATCAGCGTTTCCGGAACGTAGCGGCCGCCGTAAGCGCCGAAACGTCCGGCAACGGCGGCTTTTGGCGGAAGCTCTGGGTTACGCGGCTTCTTGATTGCGGTCGCGGTCGCCATCGTCAGGTTGCCTCTTCCATGGCCCGCACGGCTTGGACAAAGGCGTGGACTTTTCGGGCATCTTTCTTGCCGGGTTCGCGTTCAACGCCGGAGGAAACGTCCACGCCCCAGGGATGGAGGACGTGGATCGCCTCCTGCACATTGCCCGGACGCAAGCCGCCGGCAACGATCAGCTTGCTGATGCTGTTGATGATTCCGGCCCAGGGCTGAACGCGTTCCCAGTCGAAAGTCTCTCCGGTGCCGCCGCGTCTTTCGTCGTTTGAGGAATCGAGCACGACGCCCGAGATCACGCCGGGACGGAAGCCGTGGGTTTCGAGGAAGAGGTCGCCGTTCTTGGCAACGTGGATTTTGTGCACGCGTTTGCCCTTATAGGCCTCGTCAGGCTCTACCAGCCCGACGGCGACCGGATCCCATCCGACAGACTGTCCGGCAGGCGCGTCGAAAACTTTCGCCGGCCAACTGCGGAAAATCATGGGGCGAGGGGATCCGTTGGCGAGTCCCTGGAAGAGCGCGCGGCTGAATTCCGTGCTCTCGTCGCCGTGCAATTGCACGGCCGTGAGACCTGATTGTTTGACGGTGTCGCGCACCTGGTCCACGGTCTGGTTGACGAAAACGCCGACTTTTTCTATTCGCTGCGGCACCTTGGCGACGATTGAGCGCGCGGTTTCTAAAGTGACGTGGCGCGGGCTCTTCGGATAGAAGACGAAGCCCAGCGCGTTCGCGCCCGCGTCGATGGCGCCGAGCGCGTCGTCAAGATTCGTGATTCCGCAAATTTTGATCCACGTCATAAAAAGCAGTGGTCAGTTGCCAGTTGCCAGTAGAAACACAAACCCAATCGTCTACCAATCGCGAAACACCACCCGTTCACTACTCACTGGCAACTGGCAACCGGCAACTGGCCGCTGTTTCTGTCAGTTTCGCCAGCGCTTCGCCTGGGCTTTCCGCTTTCATCAACGATTCACCGATCAGGAACGCTTCGTAGCCGGCGGATCGCAGACGAGCTATGTCCGCGCCAGATTGGATTCCGCTCTCGGCGACGCGGACGCATGACGCGGGCACCTTTTCCACCAGCCGGAATGCGGTTTCGAGATTGACTTCGAAAGTGCGCAGATTGCGGCTGTTAATGCCGATCAGGTCACACCCTGCATCGAGCGCGCGTTGCAGTTCCGCTTCGTCATGAGCTTCGCACAAAACGTCGAGGCTGTGAGATCGCGCCATCCCGGCCAGCGATACCAGTTCTTTCTGCTCGAGCGCGGCGACAATCAGCAGGATGGCGTCGGCGCAATTGGCTCTGGCTTCCACGATCTGGAATTCATCGACGATGAAATCCTTGCGCAAGCAGGGAAGAGAACTGCTCGCCGAGGCCTCGCGCAAATAGTCCAGCGAGCCCTGGAAAAACTGCTCGTCGGTCAGCACCGACAGCGCGGCGGCGCCTGCCCGCTCCAGCTCCCGCGCCAGTTCAGATGGTCTGAAATCGGCGCGAATCAAGCCTTTTGAGGGCGAGGCTTTTTTCAGTTCGGCAATAACGGCGATCGCGATTCCGTCCTGCGCCACCCGCTGCAGCCGATTCCGAAATCCACGCGGAGTGTGCCCGGCGGCTGCGCGTTCCAGCGCGCGCAGGCCGGAGCTTCGCCGGTTCCCAGACATGCGCTGGGATAGGCGCTGGCGCGTGGCGGCGACAATCGAGTCAAGAGAGGCTGGCATGACAGATGGTCAATTATACGGAAGCAGTTCGCCGTTCGTCGTTCGCCCGGCAGACAACAAGCAGCGATCCGCGAACAGCGAATCGCGAACTCCGAGCTTCTTGCTACGATTTCCGACCGGCGTCTGAGGAAACCGACCCAACACGGTGTGATGCCCATCATTGACCCGGCTTCCGGCAAGGTGCTATAAACGGTGCTCTGTGCGGAGGTGTGTAGTCTGATTGTGGGGCTATATGCCGATGGCACAAGTTTTCCGACGCGGCCAAATCGGCACTCCTTTTTTGTTGTTATGCCTGGCGGTGGAAGCGCGCTCGGAGCGTGTTCAGAACTCCGGTGGCGGCCGTACCGGTGGCGGAGCAAATCCCGCAGCGGACGCTAAAGCGCCGGAGCAAAATCACACGCCGGACCCCTGAATAGGATCCTTAGGAGGATTGTGATGCGCACTTGGAACGCCAATCTTGCGTCCGCAGGACGCTTGTTTGCGAAAACTTTGGCAACCTTTGCCACTCTGCTGCTTCTGACCGCCGGCCACGCGCTGGCGCAACCGGCCGCCCAAACCACCGAAGCTGGCGGCGAGGCAGCTCTGAAACTGCCTGACCTATCTTCGGTTTCGTTTCTCGGCGTGAACGGGCATCGCCTGCTGATGATCGGGCTGCTGTTCTGCGCCTTCGGCCTGCTCTTCGGCCTGAAAATCTACATGCGCCTGAAGAACCTGCCCGTGCACCGCGCCATGCGCGAAATCTCGGAACTGATTTACGAAACCTGCAAGACCTACCTCATCACGCAGGGCAAGTTTCTGATGCTGTTGTGGGCCTTCATTGCCGTCGTCATCGTGCTCTACTTTGGCGTGCTGCGGCATTTCGAAGTTCCCCGCGTCATCATCATCCTGGCCTTCAGCCTGGTAGGAATCGCGGGCAGCTACGGGGTGGCGTGGTTTGGCATTCGCGTCAACACCTTCGCCAATTCGCGGACGGCCTTCGCTTCCCTGCCCGGCAAACCTTACCCGATTTATCAGATCCCGCTTGAGGCCGGAATGTCGATCGGCATGATGCTGATCTCGGTCGAATTGCTGATCATGCTCTTCATCCTGCTGTTCGTGCCCGGCGACTATGCCGGCCCGTGCTTCATCGGATTCGCGATTGGCGAGTCGCTGGGCGCGGCGGCGCTGCGTATCGCGGGCGGCATCTTCACCAAGATCGCCGATATCGGTTCCGATTTGATGAAGATCGTCTTCAAGATTAAAGAAGACGATGCCCGCAACCCCGGCGTGATTGCCGATTGCACCGGCGACAATGCCGGAGACTCGGTTGGACCGTCGGCCGATGGTTTCGAGACTTACGGCGTGACCGGCGTCGCGCTGATTACCTTCATTCTGCTCGCGGTCAAAGATCCCTCCATCCAGGTGCAGTTACTGGTGTGGATTTTCGTCATGCGTATCATGATGCTGGTCTCCAGCGCGTTGGCATATTTCATCAATGGCGCCATCGCGAAAGCCCGGTACGGCAACGCGGACAAAATGAATTTTGAAACGCCGCTTACTTCGCTGGTCTGGATCACTTCGATTGTTTCGATCATTGCCACCTACATCGTTTCCCGTTACATCATTCCCGACCTCGGTGGCGACACGACGCAGTGGTGGAAGCTGGCTTCGATCATCTCCTGCGGAACGCTGGCGGGAGCCCTGATCCCCGAGCTGGTCAAAGTCTTCACTTCGGTCGAGTCCCGCCACGTGAACGAAGTGGTGACCTCGGCGAAAGAAGGCGGCGCATCGCTCGGCATCCTCTCCGGTTTTGTCGCCGGAAACTTTTCCGCGTACTGGCTGGGGCTGGCGATGGTCAGTTTGATGTCGATTGCCTACTTCTTCAGCGGGATGGGCTTGGCCGCGGCGGCCACCATGCTTGCCCCTGCGGTGTTTGCCTTCGGCCTGGTTGCCTTCGGCTTCCTCGGCATGGGACCGGTGACCATCGCGGTCGATTCCTACGGCCCGGTCACCGACAACGCGCAGTCCGTCTATGAGCTTTCGATGATCGAGCAGGTGCCCAACGTCAAGGCGGAAATCAAAAAGGACTTTAACATCGACGTGAATTTTGACCGCTCCAAGGACTTGCTCGAAGAGAACGACGGCGCGGGCAACACTTTCAAGGCGACCGCCAAGCCGGTGCTGATTGGGACCGCCGTGGTCGGCGCCACCACCATGATCTTCTCCATCATCATGGCGCTGACCAACGGGCTGAGCGAGAATGTGGCGAAGCTCTCGTTGCTGCACGCTCCATTCTTCCTGGGCCTGATTACCGGCGGCGCGATGATCTATTGGTTCACCGGCGCATCCATGCAGGCCGTGACCACCGGCGCCTATCGCGCCGTGGAGTTCATCAAGGCCAACATTCATCTCGAGGGCGCGGAGAAGGCCTCGGTCGCCGACAGCAAGAAGGTGGTCGAGATCTGTACCAAGTACGCGCAGAAGGGCATGTTCAACATCTTTGTCGCGGTCTTCTTTGGGACCCTGACCTTTGCCTTCGTGGAACCGTTCTTCTTTATCGGGTACCTGATCTCGATTGCGATCTTCGGTCTCTACCAGGCAATCTTCATGGCCAACGCCGGCGCGGCGTGGGACAACGCCAAGAAGATCGTCGAGACCAAACTGAAGCAGAAAGGCACGCCGCTGCACGACGCCACGGTGATCGGCGATACGGTGGGCGATCCTTTCAAGGACACGTCTTCGGTGGCCATGAATCCGGTCATCAAGTTCACGACGCTCTTCGGACTGCTGGCGGTCGAACTGGCCGTCTCCATGGCCCACAGCCAGGGCGCCCGGCTGACGCACATCCTGGCGGTCTGCTTCTTCGCGGTCTCGGTCAGTTTCGTGTACCGCTCGTTCTACGCGATGCGAATCACGTCGGAGTAAGCGAGTTACTCGCGCGGGGACGAGGCCCTGCCCCGTCCAGCGACGCGAAGAGCCGCAATCAGAAACAACAAACGCCATCCGGCCCTGCCGGATGGCGTTTTGATTATCGCGGACAACCAAACTCCGATTGATGTTCCATCAGCTCGGGATTACTATGGCGCAAGATGAAGAAAATCATCCAAGTTCACATTTTCAGAGGCGAAAGTCATTTCGTCGCCGAGTGCCTCGACCTGCCCGTAGTTACTCAAGGAAAAACGCTGGATGAACTGGCGCAGAATCTAAGGGAAGCGATCGCTCTCCAGTTGGATGGAGAAAACCTCGCCGACTTTGACCTGGCTGACAATCCTTCCATCCTGGCGAGCTTTGAACTTGAGCCGTTGGCGCATGCCGAAACTTAAGGTCCTCTCCGATGCGGAGGTCGTCAGAATTTTGTCGATCTTCGGGTTCAAGGTGGCTTCGCAGCGGGGTAGCCATATCAAGCTGCGACGGATTGAGGCCGGAGGCGGGCAGCAGACGTTGACCATCCCCAATCACAAAGAGCTAGACCGCGGAACTCTAGGGGCAATCTACCGGCAGGCGTCGCGTTATGTTCCGGAGAGCGAACTCCGGCCCCATTTCTACGTAGAGTAGATCGAGTCGGTGGGGATGGGGTCTTTGTGCCAGGCAAGCATAATCAAGGAGCAAAACACCATGCCGATGAAGAACCCGCCGCACCCCGGACGCAGTATCCGAACCGCGTGTCTTGAACCCTTGGGCCTGTCCGTAACCGAGGGAGCGGAGATCCTCGGCGTCACCCGGCAAACGCTCAACAACGTCGTCAACGGCAAGTCGGGGATCAGCCCCGAGATGGCGATCCGGCTGTCGAAGGCGTTTGGCAGCACCCCGGAAACCTGGTTACGGATGCAGCTCGCCTATGATCTCGCCCAAGCCCGAAAAGACGAGAGCAAAATCAAGGTCCGCCGTCAGCATGTGCTCCAGGAACTGCACGCGAAGTAGCGGCGGAGTCGAACGGCATCGGCGGTTCGGCGGGCCACTTCTCGAAAAGCGCGAGAAGTGTAGCACCCCCAGCGTTATTTCGGTCAACATTAAAAGACAAACCCGCGTTATACTTCCCCGTTAAATTGGCTCACCCGCCGAATCGGATCGAGATCCATGAAGAAAGACCTTTTTGGCCTCACCGCTGATCCTAGGTGTATGTGGCGGCGGTGGTGGCGTATTTTGCGCCAACTCCTATCGAGAACCGCGCTCCAGGCCCTGCAACGCCTCCGCGATACACCTAAGGGTTTCTTTGTCTGCTTTGCTCCCTTTGTCCCGTTCTCTTGAAAGGGCGCCATCGAGGATTGTTCTTGCCTCGGCTCGGTTACCGGCCAGGACTGCGATTCTCGATAGGTTAACCAAGACGATTCCGCTCGAATCCGGCGGGAGCCTGGTTTTGTCTTGATACAGAAGTTGCCGATAGTACGCGGGATGTGACGCGCTGTCGTCAACGAAGCGACTCCCATTCCATCTGTAAACGACGGGGATATCGAGAATGTTTCCGTCCGTATGCGCGATGACAAAAGGTAGTTTCGCTCCGTCGAGGGGCTCGACATCAAACTTGAAGCCGTCCAGCTGGGCAAGCCGCTGGAAGCGTCCCGACACCGTTCCGATTATATCGAGCTGTGATGTCGCGGCGCCGTTTTGCCGTTCTACCAAGGCGATGGGTACGCCGCTTATCGTTATTTCCTCGACAAACCGAATCTGTGGAGAATACGCCGGGTCGAGAGACGATTGCCACAAGACTGTCGCAGGTCCCGTTCTCTCGACTCGAAAGACGATGATCTGAGATAGAAAGCCTTCACCGTCTAGGGGAGTGACCCAACAAAGAATCTCCAGACCTTCAGCGTGTGGAAACTGTTGGTAGACAACAGTCCGGAGTTCGTCCCCCTTCCCAAGACAGATCCCGCAGAGCAAAAACATGATTAGCAGGCGAAATAGTGTGTTGCGCATAACTCTTGTCACCTCCCTCATCGTGGTGGTTGCCCGGTGCCCCAGGTCTCGCGCTTTTCGAGACCTGGGATTCCACCGCTCCTCGAACCGGGACAAGGGAACTAAAGCGCCCCACCAAATCACGAGGTGTGTAAAAAGCACAGTATATATATTTCCTGCATGTGCCTATTAGTCACACTCGACGCCGAGCATTATCAGGGACTTGCAACCCCGCCCTGCGCTGCTGGAAAAGCCTACTCAGTGCCGAGGGGGCCATTGTAGTTACTCAATCGTACACACATTTACCACTGCAAAGTGTTCCACGTGGAACATTGTACGTACAAACGGATTCGCCCCGCGCGATAGCAGGTTGCGCATCATCCGAATGCTAGAGGTCGTTGTCGCCGAGCAAGCTACTGGCCTGCCGGAGGACGGCTGGCAGTTTGAGTTCCAGCACGTTCCAGACTATACGATGATCGATCTCGGCATAGCCGTGGATGAGAATGTTACGGAACGCGATGATCCGCTGATATTCGCCGATCTGCGAGGCAGTTGCCGGATCGGTCCGGGCTAGTTGGGCAAGCGCCTCGCCGACAATTTCCAACTGCCTCTCGACCGCCGAGCGCAGCAGGATATCAGCGCTGTAATCGGCGAAGCTCTTGCCTGCGATCCAGTTTGGCGGCCTGCGCGATGTCGTAAAGATATTTCTTCGATTCAATCCGCATAGACCAGTGTCTTGCTGGAATCGACGGCCTGACGGAAATATGGGTTTTGAATGGCGGAGGAAACTACAAGGTCCACCGGGCGCTGGAACAGCGCTTGCAGATCTTCCAGAAGACCGAAGTAGGCGTCCGCGTATTGATCGAGGTCCAACTCGTGAAAACTCACGATGAAGTCCAGATCGCTGATCGCCGGATCAAAGCGCGCGGGGTCGAAGTCCGGCCTGGCAGCAGACCCGAAAAGCTCGATGCGATGCACCTGGCGGCGGCGGCAGACGCGTTCCAGTTCCTGGCGCTTTTCCTCAATCAAGCGGTTCACGGCGTCCTCTCCTTGCCCCGTCTTGGACGGGCGAGGTCGCCCGTCCCCACACTTGCACGTCCCACACTTGCATAACTTACAACTGGCTCATCTTCGCCAAAAATTCGCTGTTCGACCCCGCCTTGGCCAGGCGCTCGATCAGCAGTTCCATGGCCTCGACCGGAGACAGCGGATTCAGCACCTTGCGCAGCACCCAGATGCGCTGCAAGTCTTCTTTCGGGATCAGCAGCTCTTCCTTGCGCGTGCCGGAGCGCTGGATATCGATGGCTGGGAAGGTCCGCTTATCGACCAGTTTGCGATCCAGGATGATTTCCGAGTTGCCCGTGCCCTTAAATTCTTCGAAGATCACGTCGTCCATGCGCGAGCCGGTGTCGATGAGGGCCGTAGCAATGATGGTAAGCGAGCCGCCTTCTTCGATATTGCGAGCCGATCCGAAAAACCGCTTCGGACGCTGCAACGCGTTCGAATCCACGCCGCCCGAGAGCACCTTGCCCGAAGGCGGAACGATCGTGTTGTAAGCGCGCGCCAGTCGCGTAATCGAATCGAGCAGGATGACTACGTCGCGCTTGTGTTCGACCAGTCTTTTAGCTTTTTCAATCACCATTTCCGCAACCTGCACGTGGCGGGCTGCGGGCTCGTCGAAGGTCGAGGAGATGACTTCTCCCTTAACCGAGCGCTGCATGTCGGTGACTTCTTCCGGGCGCTCGTCGATCAGCAGCACCATGAGGACGACTTCGGGGTGATTCGTCGTAATCGAATTCGCCACGTTCTGCAGCAGCATGGTTTTGCCGGCGCGCGGCGGCGAGACGATCAGGCCGCGCTGTCCCTTGCCGAGCGGCGTGAGCAGGTCCATGACGCGCGCGCTGATATTTTCCTTCACGGTTTCAAGCTTCAGCCGCTCTTGCGGATACAACGGCGTCAGGTTGTCGAACAGGATCTTGTTGCGGGCCTCGTCGGGCGACTCGAAATTGACCGCCTCGATCTTGACCAGCGCGAAATACTTCTCGCCCTCGTGCGGCGGACGCACCTGGCCGCTGATGGTGTCGCCGGTTTTCAAGTCGAACTTGCGGATTTGCGATGGCGACACGTAAATGTCGTCGGGCCCGGGCAGGTAGTTGTAGTCGGGCGAGCGCAGGAAGCCGTAGCCGTCAGGGAGGATCTCCAGCACACCTTCGGCGAAGATGTGTCCTTCTTTTTCACTTTGCGCCTGCAGGATCTTGAAGATGAGATCCTGTTTGCGGAGTCCGCTGGCGCCGGGCAGCTCCAAAGATCGGGCGATCTTGGTCAGCTCGGTAATATTTTTTTCTTTCAGTTCGGCGATGGTCATATTCACCTGCGTGGATGATTTTCTTCGGGAGGGATTTTCGTTTTCTCTCGCGGGGATGGATTGCTTTGCCGCCGTGCGGGCACACGGCGGAGCCGCTTAAGCAGCTCGCCGTTGTGCTTCGGCAAAGTTCTCGGGTTCGCTCAGGATGTCATGACGTTCCGCATCGGCGATTTTGTCAAACACCTGATTCATGGTTTCCTGGATGCGGGTGTTCGGCTTATGGAACCTGCGCGTTGCCTTCGAGGCAAGCTGGCAGAGCATATACCGGTTCCGCAAAGTATGTAGAGCGTCAAATACACGATCGGAGCGCATTTTATGTCGTTCTCCTTCAACCAGAATAATTTAGGCCACGATGCCATCGTCCCCCGCAGGGTGATGGTCGCCTACGGCTAGCCAAAGCTGCAATTCGGGCTAGGAGCGAAGGGATTTGCCAGAATTACCCAAATAGATGCCCCGCCCAACCCGAAAGTTGCTCAATTCTCAAAGGAGTTGCCACAACGCGGGCGGAGGCTCGCCGGGACTGTCAGAACACAGCCTTTGTGTCCACGGAACAGCTAAGTATAACAAACCGCTGGGGAAGGTCAAGAAGAATCTGCGGCGGGATTTTGCCAGCCGGTAACCTTCCCGGCACCCGCTTCAGCGCCTACTTCAGCGCGTTCAGCCGCGCCGACAGGCGCGATTTGTAGCGCGAAGCCGTGTTTTCGTGCAAAACGCCCTTCTGGATTGCCTTGTCGAGCGCCGACACGGTCAGCCGGTAGGTCGCGACCGCGTTGGTTTTTTCGCCTTTTTCCAGGCTCTCGCGCAGGCTCCGCAGAGCGGTGCGCAGTTGCGAAGCGTTGGCCCGGTTGCGGACGGTTCGCTTCTCGGTCTGTCGGGCGCGTTTCAGCGCCGAAAAATGATTAGCCATGCGGCTTGATTACCTTTGTGCGTCCTGGATTGCGCCAGGAGGATATCGGTGGGAGCCGAAACTGTATTCTACGGGAGCAAGTCGCGCCCGGTCAAATTGATATGAATTCGCTGGAACGCTTGAAAGTCCTCATCAACTCCTCCACCCCAATCGTCGTGATGGAGACGGTCGAGGAAGTGCGCGCGCTCGCTCTCGTGCGCACAGCCTGTTCGGAGTTGAATTTAGCGGTCTTCGAATGGACCATCGCCGACGGGCTGGTCCGATCCGGCAGCGGTACGCCGATCCCCGCGCCCACCGTCAGAGCCCAGGTACAAAACACCACCATGTGGACGAACCAAGACGGCGTTACTCGTTCTAACACCCGCGTCAGCACGACTCCGCCCGGCAACAGCGAGGCCGAGCGCCTGGCCCGTGCCGTGCTTACTTCCCTGACCGGAGACGCTGCGGCTGCCACAGCAGCGGCCAAGACCAATGCCATCTACAACACCGCCGACCCGGTGCAGGCGCTGGCGAACATGGAGAGCATGATCATCGAGGCCGTATTCGTGCTGAAGGATTTCCATCGCCACATGGATAACCCGGTCGTGGTGCGCCGCCTGCGCGACGTAGGCCAGAAATTCTCCGCCAACCGGCGCACATTGGTGCTCACCGCCCCCGCCATCGAGATGCCGCCCGAACTCGCCAGCCTGGTGGAGTTTCTCGATCTGCCATTACCCGACCGCGACCGCCTGCGCGAGATCATCCGCGAAACCTACACTCGCCTGGCCGGTACCCATACGCTGAAACTCCAGCTCGATGCGAACGGCGTGGACGCGATGGCCGCAAACCTCCGCGGGCTGACCGAAGAAGCCGCCGAACGCGCCATCTCGCAGACGGTGGTGGCCCGCTACGCGCTTTCGCCCCAGTGTGTCACGGATGTGCTCGACGCCAAAAAGGCTTTGCTGAAGCGGTCGGAAATGCTCGAGTTCGTGGACGCGACCGACAATATGGCGAGCGTCGGCGGCCTCGACAACCTGAAGCGCTGGCTCCAGCAGCGCCGCGGCTCATGGGACGACCAAGCCCGCCAGTTCGGCCTCGATCCGCCCAAGGGCGTCATCATTCTCGGCGTCCAAGGTTGCGGCAAAAGTCTCTGCGCCCGAGCCGTGGCCGGAGAATGGAAACTGCCGCTGGTGAAGTTCGACACCGCCGCCGTCTACGACAAATTCATCGGCGAGACAGAAAAGCACATCCAGAAAGTGTTCCGGGTAGCCGAGAGCCTCGCCCCCTGCGTCCTGTGGATCGACGAACTGGAAAAAGTTTTCGCCGGCAGCGGCCCCGATTCCGCCTCCGCCGACGCAGGCGTTTCGTCGCGACTGCTGGCGTCGTTTCTTTCCTGGATGCAGGAGCGTAAGCCCGCCGTCTTCGTCGCCGCCACCTGCAACAACGTAACCGTGCTGCCGCCGGAGTTGATTCGCAAAGGCCGCTTCGATGAACTCTTCTTCGTAGACCTGCCCAGCGCAGCCGAGCGCAAGCAGATATTTTCCATCCAGCTAACCAAGCGCAAGCGCAATCCCGCCGACTACGATCTGGATCGAGTAGCGGAAGCGGCGAAAGGCTTCTCCGGAGCCGAAATCGAATCCGCCGTGCAAACCGCCCTCTATGCCGCCTTCGCTCGCAAACAAGAATTGAGCAACGACGACCTGCTCACCGCCCTAACGACCACCGTCCCGCTGTCGGTTACACGGGCTGAGGAGATTGCCCAGTTACGGGCGTGGGCCAAGGATCGCGCGGTGTGGGCCAGCGCCCCCGAGACCCAGGAAGACGGCGCGACAGCGTAAACTCGAAATCTACGGCCAAACGATACTTGGCAACTCTTCTCCATGTGGGAGTGAAGAAATGAGATTTCGATACATCCTTTGTCTTTTCGGATGGTTGTTCTTAGCTTGCGCGGTATTTCCCCAAGAGAATAGTCCTAATGCGCTTCGATCTGCCACTCGGGCTCTGACGGTCGGCGACCTCATTGGAGTGGCAGAACGGGCAAGTGAAGGAGACACGGACTCACAATTGCAAATGGGGCTGAGCATCGAGCTTGTTACCGAGCGCTTCCATTACGATCCTGAAGAACGAACAGAAGCATTTCGGTCGGCGGCCTACTGGTTGCGGCGGGCGGCTGAAAAGGGCTCCGCTCCGGCTCAGTACTTCTTGGCGGAAACGGACTGGAAGTCTTTGGAAAAATGCACCGAAGTTTCCGAGTTCCTCAACAAGGCCATTTCGCAGGGTTACCTGCCCGCAATGACTTTGCTAGGGCGCCTATACATGGACGGTGGCTGCGGTTTTAAATCGGATTACGCTTTGGGCCTCCGGTGGCTTAGGAGGGCGAGTGATGCTGGCGAGGCCGAGGCGAACTACTGGATCGGCGTGTCATATGAGCAGGGTCGGGGAGTCAAACCTGACGAGGGTGAAGCGACCAGATGGTTTCTAAGGGGAGCCCAAATGGGCGACCCCTCCGCTCAGAACTCCGCCGGAGTCAATTTGGCGGAAGGCAACGGAATACCAAGAAACACGGATGAAGCCATTCAGTGGTTCCGTAAGAGCGCGGAACAAGGCAGCTATGTCGCGGCGTGCAACCTTGCTCTCCATTACATACGGGGTGAGGGGGTCGGCAAGGACTATGTTCTCGCACTGATGTGGGGACTAATTGCTGACGCTGACCGCAACGCCACTGATATTGGCTGCCTTTCAGAGATTGACACCGGCGACCTTCTACGGATGACCACGGCGCAGGACTCCGAAGCGACGCAACGTGCCAACGCTTGGTTGATGGCGCATCACTACCCTCTTACCGCCCCGCCAAAGCGGGCATCTCCTGGCAAGAGCGAGAACTGAGCGCAAACGGCGACGGGTAATCTGCTGGTCGTGAGTGACAAACTGCCAGGCAGACGGGCGCGACAAAAGGAGATCGCTTCTCATTGACTCCCCCGCCGACGCTTCACCGATCTCTAATGGTAGGTGCTCGCCCCGAAACAGCGCCCACCTAGAGCTCCGGCTTCAGTCCGATCCCTGCCTCCCTCTGTGCTTCGTCCCATTCCTTCTTCAAGCCTAGCTCGGCAATCCACTTTGCCAAATAGGAGTGGTCCAGCGCGTCCCATCGAACTCTCAGGATTGCCGCTGCGTCCTCGATCTGCCGCCGCGACTGCGCCAGCTTTGCCCATTCCAGCTTCGAGATGACTACGTCCTCGGCGCTCGCGACAAAGAGGGGGACGCCATGCAGGCTGACGCGTTGGCGACGCCTGAATTCCTCTTGGCTGAAGGCGCGCGACTTGCGGATGATCAAATCAATCTTCCAGCCCGTTGCCAGGTCGATCACGTTGCACATGGATTGCCGCCTATGAGCTTCCAGGGCCGAGTCCAGGTCGGCGTAGTATTCACCGCTTGGCAGCGCGTCTATAAACTTCCGCAACTGGGCAGGGGCAGCTTCAATTACGAGATCAATGTCTTGTGTGGATCGCGGCGCTCCATAGTGGGCACTAGCAAAGGACCCAGAGAGCATGTAGCCAATGCCAGCTTGGTCAAGCGCAGAAGAGATTCTCTGGAAGACTTCGGAAACACTCATTTTAGGCTGGTCCTGGCAGCCCGTTCGGCAAGGGCGCCGGAAGAAATGCCAGCCGCAATAATTCCCGCGCAATCTGCGCGTCCGACCAGTCCGGATGATCTCGCCGGATTCCTTCCCTCGCCAGCTCCCGAGCGAACATGCTCATCTCATAGGCAAGAGTCATGCGCTGCTCTCCCGACATTGCTCGTTGAATTTGCAATTGGAGCGCTCCTGCCGCAGGGGCTGTATCGCTGATCGCCATGGGCAGATGGTACCACGCTCGTGTAGGGCGGTCACCGCGCCCGTCAGCCACCTTTCCCCTTTAACAAAATCGTAGACTCAGCCGGGAGTCGAGTCAAAGGCGGCGCGTGGAGCGGGATCAATTCTCAGTTAGTGCGATCGCCCGATAGCGTCAGTCATGGGGCAACCGCCGTGGGGTGATGCAAAAGAAAGGCCGCCCACAGATCGGGCGGCGCAGTGATTGGTTGCGACTCGTCTTACGTCTCAATCCAGCTTGAAATCGTGTTGCGCTCCCAAAGGGACGCCTTCGGCATTGCCTCAGACCCTGGCGTTTGCACGCACCTCGGTTTCGATCATTCCCTGCACTACTACTGCATGTTTCCGGAGACGATGGTGCCTGTGTCAGTCTCTACCAGCAGGATTTCCTTTCCGACGTTGGCCACGACAAAATTGAAATTCAACGTGCTATATCCCTGAGGCGTAATCTGCGCGCTTCCGGTGCAGCCGGCATTTTCCGTGTACGTGCCGGTAATTGGAACCGTGTAAATCGTGCCGTCCAGGCTGAAAGTCCCGTCGCCGGAAACGTTTCCCTTACCGTCCAGAATCACTTGCTCGACATAGGCCACCGGACTGGGGCCATTGTTGACGATCCCGCTCAGATTGGCGGCAAAGGTTTGCTTCTTCCCGTTTTCCCCGCAGACTGCAGCTCCCTCTGCGAGACCAAAACCGGAAATCACGCGGCCGCTATCGGTTTGGATAGCCTGCCAACCCTTATTACCGTTGTTAAAAACAAAGTTGACGTGTCTGGTCTCGCCGTCCTGGTCATTATAGGTCGCGCTGCCGGTGCAATTCTTCGCAACCGAATACGTGCCGGTGAAAGTGAGCTCCAGGATCGTTCCGTCCCTACTCTTCGTTAGCGTTCCGCTGAGGTTTCCCTTGCCATCGGCGGTGGCCTGGCCGACAATGGCCCTGGGCGTTCCGTCGCCACCGAGCCCTGAGAAAATAAATCCGTACACTCCCTTGAGCGTGGCGTCTGAGCAAGTTGCGGACGCGGAACCGACCGCGAAGATGGCCACAAAAAGCAAAATTATTGAGCTGATTCTTAGAAAATTCATTGTTTTCTCTCCCCGTTGGAATGTTGCGTGATACGTTTCGATGAACTGTGCAGGTGGGTCATTAGGTCCTGTGACGAAAGGTTCCAATACAAAGCGTGCGAAGTGTGGGCGCCTCGCCTCAGGGGGTGTGCGTCCAAACGAGCAGGGTGCTCTTCGGAGAGGCGAGATCGTGTTCCCGGAAATTATCCTACTTTCCGGCTGCGGCGGCAAAGACAAATTGCGGAGACCGGTTCGCCGCCGGTTGCCCATCCTCTTGCCCATCCTTCCCATTGACTCTCCCGCCCGCCCGCGCTACGCTTGAATCAAATGATGGCTGTCCGCGCCACGCTGGCGCGCGTTCCGGAACCTTCCACCCTTACAGACAATTCTTGCGTGCAAGAACCGGACGCGCCGATCCATCGGGCAAGAAACGGCCATCGCAACAGGGCCCCCAAGCTGCAGGAGGCAGCGGCATAACCCTGAATGAAAAAAAATATTGAACTCACCCCAAACATCGAGACCCTGTTCGGCACGCGCGACGAAAATCTCCACGTGCTCGAAGACGGCCTGAACATCAATATCGATCTGCGCTCGGACAGCATTGAACTGGAAGGCGCGCCCCGCGACGTGGCCCGCGCCGAACAGCTCTTCGCCGACTACGAGCATCTCCGCCGCACCGGCCACCAGTTCTTGAATGGAGACCTGGGCAGCATGTTGCGCGTGGTGGTTGGCGATCCGAATGCGACTCTGCGTGGACTGGCCGAGGCCGGACGCCAGCGTTCCTTCGGACGCCGCACCGTCCAGCCGAAAAGCCCCAACCAGCGCCGCTACCTCGAAGCCATCGAGAAGCACGACATGGTGTTTGCCGTCGGCCCCGCCGGCACCGGCAAGACCTACCTCGCCGTGGCCATGGCGATTTCGGCGCTGCTCAATAAGCAGGTGAACCGCATCATTCTGGCGCGTCCGGCGGTGGAAGCCGGCGAACGTCTCGGCTTTTTGCCCGGCACCTTGCAGGAGAAGATCGATCCGTTTCTGCGGCCCTTGTACGACGCGCTCTTCGACATGCTCGAGCCCGAGCGCGTCGAACGCTATCTCGAAAAAAATGTCATCGAGATCGCGCCCATCGCCTTCATGCGCGGGCGCACTCTGAACGATTCGTTCGTGATTCTGGACGAGGCGCAGAACACGACCTCCGAGCAGATGAAGATGTTCGTGACCCGCCTGGGATTCGGTTCCAAGGCGGTGATTACCGGAGACATCACGCAGATCGACTTGCCCACCGCCCGCCGCAGCGGACTGATCGAAGCGGCCGAGATTCTGCAGGGCGTGAACGGCCTGGCGTTCGTATACTTCGACGAAAGCGACGTGGTGCGTCATCACCTGGTGCAGAGAATCATCCGCGCCTACGACGAGCACAAAGCGCGGCTGGCGGAGCAGCAATTGTCGCTGCTCGAACCGAAGCCCGGCGCGCCGCAGGCACAGACGAAGACTCCGAGCGTCGACAAAAGCAGTCAGGCGGAGGACAGTCTTTCTCTGCGGCCAGCGTCTTTGCCGATGCCGGCCGAAGAGCCGCGCGTACGTAATTAGGCAGAAGGGTGCGGCCCGGACGTTTCTGTCCGCGCCACACCCTTTTCGCTTTGGCCGGGCTCTCTGGTAGGTCGGAAAAACTAGGGCTTCGTATCAGGGCGTCGCTTTAGCGATGCCGCAGTTTTCGGAGTTGCGCGCCCCTTTAGGGGCTGGGCGTGGGAGCGAACTGAACTTGGTCATCTTTCAAGAGCGCGTCGCGGATCTGACCGAGTTGGCGCTCGGCCGTTTCGTGGCTCGCGCCCGCCGCGCCGCGGGATTGAAGGGCATGGTCAACGTGCTGCTGACCTCGAGCGCGGAGATGAAGTCTCTGAACCGCCGTTTTCGCGGACAAGACAAGGCGACCGACGTGCTTTCGTTTCCCGCCGCGCCCGGCGCTCGAAAGAAAATTGCCGGCGAAATCGCCATTTCGGCGGAAATAGCATCGAAAAATGCGCGGGCGCTCGGGCATTCGCCGGCCGAGGAGGTTAAGATTCTCGTGTTGCACGGCGTCCTGCACCTGCGGGGCTACGATCACGAGTGCGACAATGGACAAATGGCTCGCCGCGAAAAGCAGTTGCGCGAGAAACTCCGCCTTCCGCTGGGACTGATTGAAAGAACAACGATTGAAAGAGCGGCAATCGAGCCAGCCTCGACGCCCGTCGCCAGGAGGAAGCACCGGCAATAACAATAACAATGATCGGCGTCGGCATTGCTCTCGTGCTCCTCTTCGGCCTGCTCACGCTGGTCTCCTACGTCGACCGTTTGTACCAGGAGATTGGCAAGTTCCTCTCCCGCGATTTCCAGGACAACATCGACGCCTTCGAGCAGCTCGTCGAGCCGCGCCTCGGCGTCACTCGCGAGCGCGCCTCGCTTTCCATGGCCATTCTGACGCAACTGGTCACGGCTGCCATTGCCATGATCGTCGGCTTCACCGTGTTTCGCGACCGCGCCTGGAGCGTTTACCAAGTCCTCGAAGCCACGCTCAGCCTGGTGCTGATCATCATTTCCTTTAACCGCCTGCTCCCGTTCGTCTTTTTTTCGCGAACCCGCGGACGCTGGCTGGCCGGCTGGGCGCCGCTCCTGCGCCTGCTCATCTATCTGGTTCTGCCGGTGACGCTGGTGCTCGGATTCTGCCAGTCCGTCGCCTCGCTCACCCACGAGAACGCCGAGGCCGAACCGGAAACTCCCTCCGAAGCCGTAGACGCCCTGATTGAAGCGGGGCAGGAAGAAGGCATTATCCAGGAAGGCGACCGCGATCTGATCCAGTCGGCGGTCGAGTTCAGCGGCAAGACGGTTCGCGAAGCCATGAAGCCGAGGCCGGAGATGGTCGCGGTCCCATCCGACTATACCGTCGAGCAGGTGGTCGAGTTGCTCCGGGGCAAGCATTTCTCGCGCATCCCCGTGTACGAGGGTTCGATTCACCAGATCAAAGGCATTCTCCACACCCAGGATGTGCTGCAGGTGCCCGACTCCGAGGCGCACACGCGGACGGTCGGGACCCTGATGCGGAAGGATGTTTACTTTGTCCCGGAAAGTAAGTTAGTAAGTGACCTGTTGCGCGAGATGCAGCGCAGTAACATCCGCATGGCGATAGTAGTAGATGAATACGGAGGCGTAGCCGGCCTGGTAACCATCGAAGATCTGGTAGAAGAAATCGTAGGAGAAATCGGCGACGAGCACGAGAAAGCGCAAGTCGTGCAGGAGAACGACCATTCCTACATCGTTCCGGGCAACATGGATATCGACCGCCTCGATCAACTCTTCGGCATGAGGCCCGAAGGCCACGAATCCTCCACCATAGCCGGCCTGGTAAGCGAACTCGCCGGACGCATTCCCAAGAAAGGCGAAGTAATCGAAGACGAAGGCCTGAAGTTCGAAGTCTTAGACTCGACCGATCGCCGGGTAGAGCGCGTGCGCATCACAACAGTTGAGCCCAAGCAGATGAAGTTGATTTGAGAAAAAGCAAGTACGGGCTGCTCGCCACTGGTTCGACGCCCGATCGACACGCGACAACACCGCCAACGCAGTCGTCAAGATTGTTGCCGTTCGTAGGCTTTACGTATGGCTTGTAGTAGATCGGTAGAACGTGTCTCGTACTTTGCAAATTCCTTAATGTTGTCTCGTCTGAGGTGTAACTGACCCTCGCCGACGTTCCCACGATGTTGACGGCCCGAGTAATAGGTGTTGCTGGAAACTTCCTTTGACGCCAACACCCAATACCGAATTCTGTCTCGCCAGACACCCAACCAAACGAAAACGTCACAACAGGCCGGCTTCACCTGTTGGAAATTCATGTCAAAATCCTTGGGTGAATCCGTAGCCAGCGCTTTGACGTATAGGGGTTCAGTTGTTTCGAAATCCACAGCACGGGACGCCTTGACTTCGATTTTGATTATCCCATCCAGAAAAAAATCGTACTCGCCGCTATAACCTTTATCCAGCTTCTTGGAGGGTTTCACCATGTCGGGGACCAACTCCGAAAGATGACCTTGTGCCCAAGCCTCACCGAAACCACGCGGTGCGCTAATCTCAAAGATGTAGAGAAAACGATTCCGTGAAGTGTAGTCGTCTCGCAGTTCAACGTACTCGTCAAATGTCAATTTGTCGGCACCCAGCAACGCTGAAATGATGTATTCGTACTCGTTGAATGGGTAAACGGAGAAGAGGTCTTCCAATTTCCGACGGAAATCGGCTTCGTTAGGTAGCGCCGCAATCAGCCGGTCCAATTCTTGTTTGAGTTTTTCCATGGTCAAAAAAGACGGGTTTGAGTGACAGGGGGTGTCGCCAACGGTTCCACGCTGACTGGCCCTTCCCGGACTCGTTCAAACTCTACTTGGATATCGTCCTCGAAAGCGTGACCGTTCTGCCAGCCTAACCGGCCAGTCTTGCGATAATGTTCAAGCCGCCGGATCGTGATCTCGCAGAAAACTGGGTCCGTGTCTATCGTGAAGCACCGCCGCTGGGAAATCTCGCAAGACAAAAGCGTAGTTCCCGAGTGAGCGAAGAAATCGACAACTAACTGGCCCATGTTTGACGATGCTCTGACAATTCGGTCAATACACTTCAGGGGCTTCTGCGCGTAGCAACCGCTAGCGTTCTCCTCCATTCTGTAGAAAACTTGTTGAATATCCACCCACACGTTGCCCGCCCGAATGTTCTCGGATTTGCCGCGCTCCATGTTTTCGGTGATTGTGCCATTGACCTTCTTGTAGTAGCCCCGAAGAATTTTGGGGATGTCAGTGTATTCAGCTTCTACATTGAAGACTGGGCTGCCCATCGTGTAGTAAAGCAACTCCTGCCGGACGGCCATCCAGTTCTTCTGCGTGCCGTAGCCACGCTGGTTCCGCATGGTGATAAAGCTGCGCGGCGTAGTCATGGGAAGCGAGCGCATCATAATCATGAAGTCGGGCAACGGTTGGAACCCGTCCGTTTGGTCTGCTCCAAGCCAGACGTAGAGCGAAGCGTCTGGGTCCAGCCAGTCCAGTGTGTTCCGTACCCATCGCTTGCACCACGCCGTGAATTCGCCGATGGTTCTTTCTTTGAAGGCGACGAGGTTGTAAGGCGGGTCGTGGATAGCCAGTACCGCCCTATTGCCGTTCATGAGCTTTGCTATGTCGTCGGGATTCGCCGCGTCCAGGCAACCTACCTTGTGGCCGGAACGCGGATCAGTCCAAAGGTCGCCGCGACCGAGGCGACAATGCGGCAACAGCAACTTCCGGACTTCAGGCCGTTCATCTAATCGTGGCAGAGGACTGTTCTTCATCTAGGTCATCACTTTGCGGGCTTGCGCCGGGTGCTCCACTCATTCACGTTCGTTCTTCGCGAATGAGTGGGCGAAACCACTGGGGCGCCAACGACGCGTCCAGCGCCAGATCACTCACAGACGGTGACCTTCGCGGATCAATCGCTTAACCGAGACACCTTGCAGGGAGGTGCGGTTTCTCTCGACAAAGCTGAGCACTTCCCGCACAGCCTCGTCCTGGCGGCCATTGCCACCTCCGGCAAGTGACGGTTCTTCCTTTTCCCTGAGAGCGGCTAGGGCCTTGGCAATCACTTCCTCGGCAGAGCGAAAGTGGCCCGACCCCAGCTCGTCGTTGACGATCCGTTCCTGTTCGGGAGTCAGATTGATATTCATCCGTGGAAACCTCGCGCCAATAATCAGATGATAGCAGTTTTCCTGGGTGGTTCAGAGCTGGAAGCCAAACCTAAAAGGCCGGGTGGGCCGTCCACGATTCCGTTTGGGCGGGGACTTTGCCCTCCTTCATCACACCCATCTGATCGAAATCCTTTGACTTAAGGATCGCCGTGCCCGACAATAGAGTTCTGATTGGGGCAGTGAAGAGGTGAGCCGTCAACCAAGGCGGCCCTCGAAGCTGCCCCAAACCCATTTTCAGCGCTCTTTGACAACCTAAGTCCTTATCCCGGAATACTTTGACTTAAGTCCTTTAAAATCAAAGACCGGGTGCGATTTTTCCCTCTAACTTCCACGACTCTACAAGATAGGGGGGAGGGGGGGTACCAGTACCAACTGGTAAATAGCCATGAAAAGTCGAACGCGCGGCAGTTTGCTAGCAACCAGCAGCCAGAAGCTAGTAGCCTGTACTCATGTCCTTCCACTCCGGATTCGTTTGCATTCTTGGACGCCCCAATGCGGGCAAGAGCACGCTGCTGAATGCGCTGGTGGGCGAGAAGCTGGCCATCATTTCGCCGAAGCCCCAGACCACGCGCAACCGCATTCTCGGAATCATCAACGTTCCCAAGCAGAAGGCCAGCCAGAAGGGAAGAGAGGCCGGGCAAATCGTGCTCATCGACACGCCCGGAGTTCACCGGTCCGGCTCCTCGCTCGGCCGCAAGATGATGTCCGAAGTGCGCGAGGCGCTCGAAGGCTGCGAACTGATTCTGATGATCACTGACGTTAGAAGCAGTGATGCGAAAAAAAAGTGGGACCGCGACGACGCCTTCGTTCTCGACCTGGCGAAACAGGCTGGCACTCCGGTCTTCCTGCTGCTCAATAAAATTGATCTGCTCGCCGACAAGAGTAAGCTCCTCCCGCTGATTGCACAGTTCCAAACGCTGCACGATTTCAAGGAGATCGTCCCCATCTCCGCTCTCAAGAAGAAAGGCCTCGACGAATTGCTGTCCTGCGTGCTGAAGGCGCTGCCCAACGGCCCGCGCTATTTTCCCGAAGATCAAATTACCGATCAGCCGGTGCGCTTCATGGCGGCGGAATTGATCCGCGAGCATGTTCTGATGCAGACGCATGAAGAGGTGCCGCACGCGGTCTCGGTGCTGATCGAGCAGTTCGAAGAGAGTCCGAGGCTGACGCGGATTGCCGCTGTGATTTATTGCGAACGCGACGGCCAGAAAGCCATCCTGCTCGGCAAGGGCGGCCAAATGCTCAAAAAGATTGGAACCGCAGCCCGCCTCGACATCGAGAAGATGGTAGGAACCAAAGTCTTTCTCGAGCTCTTCGTCAAGATCAAAGCGGGCTGGCGCGATTCGCGAAGCTTTGTGGAAGAACTGGATTGGCGGCGTCAACTCCAGCAGATTGGAGGGATGCCGGACCCGGAGGAGTGAGCCCTCATAGATATAGGTTTCAGGTCGCTAAACGACCATTTGGCCGTAGTTACCCGCCAACGTAGCACTAAGGGTTGCCTGCGATTCAAATAAAGTTTGCATCTCAGGACGTAAGTCCCTAGAATCTGTCAGCGCGCTTCCCTGCATCTTAGTTAATGGAAAGGCTGGAACCAAGGCCCACAGCCGCTTATGGCAGGTCGTCCCCCATCTTCGGAGCAATCGCCGCAGTCGTGTGACTTCGACGCGGAGAAGCTCGATCTCAAGCTCAGCGTGACGCTTGCCGCCGACCGCGATGCCGTGGACCCGGTCGTCAGAAGCGTGATGAATGTGGTGCGGGAAATGAAATGCGCTCCGGGACGCGAAGACGACATCGAACTGGCGCTGACCGAAGCCCTGGCCAATGCCGTCGTGCATGGCGCAAAAAACGATCCATCCAAAATTATCGAATGCAACGTCGCCTGCGACACGCATCATGGCATCCTGATCGTGGTGCGCGATCCCGGCACTGGTTTTGACCCCGCCAAGATCGCCGATCCCTGCCATGGCGAGAACATCTATGCCAGTCACGGCCGCGGCATTTACCTGATCAATCAGTTGATGGACGAAGTCCAGTTTCACAAAAACGGGACTGAGATTCACATGCGGAAACGCTGATCGCTGTTCGTCGGTCGCTATTCGCTGTTCGCCTTTCTGCCTTGCGAACAGCGAACGACGAATAGCGAACAGCGAGCCTCACTCTTTTGCCGCAATCCCCAAGCTCTTCATCTTGCGATACAGGTGGCTGCGCTCCAGCCCGAGCACTTCCGCGGCGCGGCTGACGTTGCCATGATTCTCGTCCAGCTTTTTGAGAATGTAGTCGCGTTCATAAGCCGCCCGTGCCTGGTGCAGCGTGGAACCCTCGCTGCCCGCTACGCGGCGGCTGCCGTCGCGGTGCACCAGCGGCGGAAGATGCTTGCGTTCAAAGCGTGCGGTGGTGGGATTCATGATCACGATGCGCTCGATCACATTGCGCAGCTCGCGGACGTTCCCCGGCCAGGCATAACTCATCAGGACGTCGATGGCATCGTCGGTAATCTCTCTGGGACGCCGGCCATAGGCGGAGGCAAATTCCTTCAGAAAGTGCCGCGCAAACAACGGGATGTCTTCCTTGTGTTCGCGCAGCGGCGGCACGACGAACGGAACCACGTTCAGACGGTAAAAAAGATCCTCGCGGAAGTTTCCCTTGGCAATTTCCTCATCCAAATCTTTATTAGTGGAAGCAATCACGCGCACGTCCACGGTGACGGGATCGTCGCTTCCCACCGGGATAAATCGCTGCTGCTCCAGAGTACGCAAGACTTTGGACTGCGTCTTCAGGCTCATGTCGCCGACTTCATCGAGAAACAAAGTTCCGCGATCGGCCTTCTGAAACTTGCCTTCCTTGTCGGCCGTCGCTCCCGGAAACGACGATTTGCGATGCCCGAACAATTCGCTGTCGATCAGGTCTTCGGGAATCGCGGCGCAGTTCACCTCGACAAACGTTTCATCCTTGCGCAGGCTCTGCGTATGGATGGCATGCGCGACCAACTCTTTGCCGGTGCCCGATTCGCCGTAGATGAGCACGCGTCCGTTGGTAGGCGCCATCAGCGCAATCTGCTGGCGCAGCGCCTTCATGGGAACGCTGTCGCCCACGATCACGCTCTTCGATTGCAGTTGCTTCCGCAGGTCGAGATTCTCGTGGCGCAGCCGCCGCGCGTCGATCGCGTTCTTCACCAGGATGAGCGTCTTTTCGAGCGATAGCGGTTTCTCCGCAAAATCGTAAGCGCCCAGCTTGGTGGCGCGCACGGCCGTCTCGATGGTCCCGTGGCCGGAGATCATGATGACTTCCGGCGGATCGTCCATCTCGCGGATTCTCTCCAGCACTTCGAGGCCGTCGATCCCGGTCAGCCACACATCGAGCAAGATCAGGTCGAAGCTCGTCTTGCGCAGCAGTTCCAGGGAGTCTTCTCCGCTTGGGCTGACGCTGGTTTTGTAGCCCTCGTCCTCGAGGATGCCCTGCAAGGATTCGCGGATACTGGATTCGTCATCGACGATGAGGATGTGTGCCATGGTCTAAGTTAGTAACTCTTAGCTCAAAAAAAGCTAGCTTGCCGCCGGTGCGGTGATCGTTTCAACGGCTACGGGCAGCTCGATAACGAAACGGCTGCCGACCGGCTTGTTTTCCTCCACGCGGATCGAACCGCGATGGTCCTCCACAATTCTGCTCACAATGGCCAGACCCAGCCCCGTGCCACGTTGCTTGGTCGAAAAATACGGCAGGAACAGCCGTTCCTTCACATCGCGCGAAACACCCTGCCCGGTGTCGGAGACCGCCAGTTCGACGGCATCGCGGCTGGCCACCAGCGCAGTTGAAATCGTGATCTCTTTCAGGATTGCGTCCTGCATCGCCTCCGCCGCGTTATCCACCAGGTTCGCGACCGCGCGCTTGATCGCATCCGGGTCGGCCATCACCGGCGGCAGATCGTGCGCCAGTTCCGTGCGCAGGCGAATGCCCTCCAGCCGCCCATTGAACATGATTAGCGCAGATTCCACCAGGTTATTCAAGCTGGCGGGTTGCGGGCGGGAAGCGGGAAAACGCGCCAGTGCCGAAAATTCGTCCACCAGCGTGCGCACGCTCTCGACCGCATTTCCGATGGTTTCCGCGCAACTGCGGATCACTTCGAGTGAGGCGGCATCGGGCGCGGCGCCCCGCGTCAAATGGCGATGAATGCGCTCCGCGGAAAGCGCGATCGGGGTCAGCGGGTTCTTGATCTCATGCGCGACGCGGCGCGCCACCTCGCGCCAGGCTGCCTGTTTCTGCGCTCGCAGCAGGTCCGACAGGTCTTCGAATACCAGCACGTATCCCAGCCCCTCGGCGGCATGGCTTAGCGCGGACACGGTTACGGCAACATTCAACTGGGCTCGAGGCAGGTCGAGTTCCATGTTGGCCGCCGTGATGCCCATGCGATCCGCGCGGCGGAGCAGCGGCTCCAGGTCCGCGAGCACATCGGCGGGGATCACGTCCCGCAGCGGCAGGTTCACCAGCGTCGCCGGGCTTATGTACTCACTCCGCTCCAGGTAAAACATGCGGGAGAAGGCGGCGTTCGCCAGCGTCACACGGCGCTCCGCGTCAATCGAAATCACTCCCGTCGGAAGACTTTCGAGAACCGTTTCGATATACCGGCGTCTACTTTCGAGCGCCTCGTTCGCGGCACGCACATCGCGGCTGGAGGCTTCGATCTGGTGGCGGCTGGATTCGAGCTGTTCCGCCATGCTGTTGAAAGACTGCACCAGTTCGGCCAATTCGTCGGTGGCGCGGATATCGACACGGTAGTCCAGTTGCCCTTTGGAGATGGCCTCCGTACCCGCCGCCAGCGCCGCCACTGGACGGTTGACCAACTTCGAAAGCAAGAGCGCAAGCCAGGTCGAAGCGAACAGCACTACCACCGTCAGCAGCAGCAGGAATCCGATATAAGTTCGCCGAAACAGCTTTCTTTTTCCGGCCAGTTCGATGTATCGCTTCTGGCTCTCCTGAATCTGCCTGGCCGTTTGAGCAAATTTTGGCGGGAGAGGCATGGCAACGAGGACGACCACAGCGCCCTGCTGGAGCGGAGCCGCAGCGACAACGTAGTCCGTCTGGCCCCATTGGAAATGGGGATGCTCTCCGCGCAGGGCCGATTGCAGCGGGAAGCCGTCCTTCATGTCGGCCCAGTTCGCCGGTGTGTTCAAGCTCGCTGCCACGTTGCCGTTCGCCAGGGCCAGAACGAATCCGCCCTCCAGCGTCGGGATGTGTTCCCGAAGTTCTTCAGTGGCGGCAGAGAAATTCTTGCCGGCCAAGGCTCTTTGAAATTCGTCCGTCTGTGCGATGGATTGCGCTTCCGAGGCCGCATTCTGGCCCGCGTAATCGTAGAGCAGAGCCGACATGGCTGCGGTATCCGCACGCACTTCTTCGACAGGCTGGGAAAACCACTTGTCGATCGAGCGATTCATCAGCCCATAGGAGAACCAGAACATCGCAATCACGGGCAAGAACGACAGCAGCAGGCTGACCACCACCAGGCGCGTGCGGAACTTTGACCCGGCCACGCCCGCCCGCCGTTCGGCGTAGAGCTTCAGCAGGTTCCGTGCGAGAACGAGGGTGAGCGCCACGAAGGCAAAGAAGATCAGGCTGGTTAGGCCGAAAAAAAACAGGCGCTCCTGATTGCTGTCAGGGCTGATGAACTTCAGGTTGAATGAGGCCTGCGCCACCAGGATCGCGAGCAGAAAAAAAGCGCCGATCGCCAGCCCGATTACGGCCTTGCGGCGGCCGGAGGTCTTAGTTTCGTCGCGAATTGGATTGGGCGCGGCCACGGAGTGATCACATTATAGGGCGTCGTTGGCCGCTCGCGGTTCGCTATTCGCGGTTCGTCGTTCGCTTTTCGCGGTCTGCCTGCCCGACGACGAATAGCGAACAGCGAATAGCGGACGACCATTGACTAACGACGCCCTGCCTCCAGCGCATTCCGCAGCGCCTCGTAGGCAGGCTTGGCCCGATAGTTAAGATCAAACAGCAGGGCTGCGCCTTGCGTGTGTTTCGAGTGCGATCCGATCCAGGAATACTTGTCCGTGAACCCCCACGTCTGAATTGCCGTGCATCCCGGATGAGCGAGACAGGCGCTGGCGATCTGGCGATAGATTTCCGCTTGCCGTTGCAGGTCTTCCGGGTTGGCGTTACCGTTGGCGTCGACGGGAAGGGCCACATCCATCTCGGTGATGTGGACCTGAACTCCAAGGGCCGTGAAGCGTCCGATATTGGCGGAAATGGATGCGACATCGGCGTGCAGGTTCGCGATGTGCATCTGGAATCCCACGCCATCGATGGGGACACCGCGCTGCCGGAAATCGCGCACCATGGAAAGGATCGCGTCCGACTTCGGATTCACTACCTCCGCCTCAGCCTCGTTGTAAAACAGCAGAGCCTGCGGATCGGCTTCATGCGCCCAGCGGAAACAACGCTCAATATAGGAGTAACCGTTTGCCGCCAGGCCGATTCCGGGCTGGTCGCGCCAGAGCGTGCTGCGCAGTTCGCCCGGGTGCAACTCGTCGAAGGCCTCATTGACCACGTCCCACGCGAATATCTTGCCCCGATAATGCGTGACCACAGTTTTAATATGCTTCTCAAGAATTTCAGCAAGCTCGCCGGAAGAGAATTTTCCTTCCGTCAGCCATTTTGGATTCTGCCGGTGCCAGACGAGCGTGTGACCGCGAACCTTCATGCCGTGGCGGGTCGCGAAATCCACAATCTCGTCGGCTTGCGAAAAATCGAAAGACTGCGGCTCCGGATGCACCACCTCCCACTTGAGGGCGTCTTCCGGCTCCAGCATGTTGAACTCACGCGCGAGCGTGGACGCATAGGCCGCCTCGGAAAGTTGAGCCGGCCTCACCGCGCTGCCGATGAGCATTCCAGAACCCTGTGCAGCCTCACGCAACGACTGCTCGCGGACGCCGGCGCCAAATCCCAGGCAAAAGGCTGCGGCCGCCACGACAAAAATAAGCGTTCGCCATTTCATGTGGTTACTCCCGTGTCGTCGTTCTCGATGACTCACTTTGCCTGAGGAAGGAACTTCTGCAAAGGACACTGGTCACACTGCGGTTGTGACTTTAGGCAGTAATTCTTGCCGACTCCGACGAGCAGCCCGTGCATTTCGTTGAACACCTGGACCCGCGCCGCGCGTTCGGCGGTGCTCACGCGCGAAGGCCGATGACACGAGCCCCGCGGCCCCGCCGCAGCCTTCGTTGTCCCAGACGCGGCTGCCTCAGACCCGGTTTCGATTCCGGGGGTTTGCTTCGCAGCCGCCGCCAGTGCCTGCTCAAACAGTTGTCGAATTTCGTCATCGGCGGCCGCGCTGGAAATAATCTGGTGCCGTTCCAGAATGCGCCTCGTGTAAGCGTCCACCACAAAGACCGGATGATTGCCGGCATATAACAGGATCGAGTCCGCGGTCTCCGGCCCTACGCCATTAAGAGCGAGGAGTTCGTCGCGGAGTTCAGGCGTTGGCCGCGCGAACATCCGCGTGAGCGACCCGCCGTAACGATCGTCGAGAAAGCTCACAAACGTTTTCAGCCGCTGCGCTTTCTGCCGGAAGTAACCCGCCGGGCGAATCAATTGCTCAAGCTTCGGCTGCGGCGTGCGGCGGATTCCGCGGATCGTCAGAAGCCGCGCTCGGCGAAGATTGCCGAGCGCCTTCTCCACGTTCGTCCACGCCGTGTTCTGCGTTAAGTACGCCCCAACAATCACCTCAAAGCGCGATTGCGCCGGCCACCAGTGCTGGCGTCCCCAGGCGGAAAACAAGGTGTGGTAGAAAGCGCGGATTGCGTCGTGCTTGGCTTCGCTCATGGCGCGCGCCGGTCGGGAACGGGCGTCCCCATTGTAGGGCGTCGTTGGCCGCTGGGTCGCTTTTCGCTGTTCGTCGTTCGCGGTTCGCGGTTTTCCCGGCAGACGACGAGTAGCGAACAGCGAATAGCGAACGACGAACAGCGACCACCGTGACAGGTTCCCAGGTTGCGGCACTGGAACACCATCGCCGGGACTGAATTTGTACGACAGTCCGTGTACTTGAGTGCATGGTGCGTAATCGACGAAATGTGTTTTCATGCTGTTACGTGGAGTCAAGGGCTTACGACCCAAACGGACAGTACTTAAGTTACTTTTTCGGAATTCCCATTGGGTTGACAATTTGTGTCAGTGCGAAAAGCATCCTCGCTGATCCCCCTGGAAATCAGCGGCTTCGCATTGACCCCGGACTTCGCGGGAGTACAGGAGAGATATGTCTCAGCGGCTGGGTGACCTGCTCGTCAAAGAAAAGGTTATCACCCAAGAGCAGTTGGAACAGGCGACCAAACTCCAGAAGGATACTCACACCCGGCTCGCCTCCGCACTGGTGAAGTTGGGTTTCCTCTCGGATGAGGATGTCACCAACTTTCTCTCGCGCCAGTACGGTGTGCCCGCCATCAATCTTTCTTATTTTGAAATCGACCCCGCCGTCGTCAAGCTGATTCCCTTCGAAACGGCGAAACGCTATCAGATCTTACCGCTCAGCCGCGTCGGCGCTTCGCTCACCATCGCCATGGTGGATCCCACCAACGTCTTTGCGATGGACGATATCAAGTTCATGACCGGCTTCAACATCGAACCGGTCGTGGCCTCGGAAAGTTCCATCATCGAGGGCATCGACAAGGCCTACGGCACTTCCAAAGAGGAAGAGCTGGAACAGGTCATGCAGTCGATGAACGATTTCGGCGAAAGCACCGATATCGAGGTACAGGCCGAAGAGCAGGAACTCGCACTCACGGAACTGGAGAAAGCGGCCGACGAAGCTCCCATCGTCAAGCTGGTGAACATTGTGCTCACGGATGCGGTGAAGCGCGGGGCCAGCGACATTCACATGGAACCGTACGAAAAGGAATTCCGCGTCCGCTTCCGCATTGACGGAGTGCTGCAATTGATCATGAACCCGCCGCTGAAACTGAAGGACGCCATCACTTCGCGGCTCAAGATCATGGCCAAGCTTGACATCAGCGAAAAGCGGCTGCCGCAGGATGGCCGCATCATGCTGAAGATGCAGATCGGCGGCAAGAAAAAGCAGCTCGATTTCCGCGTCTCCACTCTGCCTACGCTGTGGGGCGAGAAGATCGTGCTGCGGTTGCTCGACAAGGAGAATCTGCGGCTCGACATGACCAAGCTCGGCTTCGAGCAGGAGTCGCTGGACAAGTTCCAAAAGGCGATCCTGAAGCCCTACGGCATGGTGCTGGTCACGGGGCCGACCGGATCGGGCAAGACCAACACTCTGTATTCCTCGATCTCGCAGCTCAACCAGATCAATACCAACATCATGACCGCCGAAGACCCGGTTGAGTTCCAACTGTCAGGTGTGAACCAGGTGCAGATGAAGGAGCAGATCGGCCTGAATTTTGCGGCGTCGCTGCGCGCCTTCCTGCGGCAGGATCCCAACATCATTCTGGTCGGCGAAATCCGCGACTTTGAAACCGCGGAAATCGCCATCAAGGCCGCCCTCACCGGCCACCTGGTTTTATCCACGCTGCACACCAACGGCGCGCCCGAAACTATCACGCGCCTCATGAACATGGGAATCGAGCCTTTCCTGGTGGCGACTTCGGTTCACCTCATCTGCGCCCAGCGCCTGGTAAGGCGGATCTGCAAAGACTGCGCCGAGCCGGTCGAAATGCCTCCGCAGGCCCTGATCGATGAAGGCTACACGCCGGAAGAGGCCAAGACGGTGCAGATCATGAAGGGCAAAGGCTGCGCCACCTGCAACAAGACCGGCTACAAAGGCCGCACCGGATTGTACGAAGTGATGGAAGTGGACGACGAGATCCGGGAACTGGTTTTGGTCGGCGCCTCGGCGCTCGAACTCAAGAAGAAAGCGATTGAACGCGGCATGATCACCCTGCGCCGCAGCGGGCTGATCAAAGTCGCGCAAGGCTGGACCACGCTCGAAGAAGTGGCTCGCGAAACGATCCACTAGAAACGTCGCTCGCTGTTCGTTATTCGCTTTTCGCCGGCGGATCGTTCTCGCGAATAGCGAATAACGAACAGCGAACGACGAGCAGTCTAAAACCGCAACAGGAAAGAAAGAGGAATATGGCACTCTCATTAAGCGACCTGCTCCGCCGCATGTTGGAGATGGGGGGAAGCGACCTCCACATCACCACCAACTCTCCGCCGCAAATCCGCGTGCACGGACATCTGGTGCCCCTCGACCTGCCCCAGTTGACGCCCGCCGAGACCAAGCAACTGGCCTACAGCGTGATGACCGACTCGCAGAAGCACCGCTTCGAAGAAAGCCTCGAACTGGATTTCTCGTTCGGTTTGAAGGGGCTGGCTCGTTTCCGCGCCAACGTCTTCAACCAGCGCGGGGCTTCGGCTTGCGTCTTCCGTCTGATTCCGTTTGAGATCAAGACCTTCCACCAACTGGGCCTGCCTCCGGTGGTCAGCAAGCTGTGCGATAAACCGCGCGGGCTGGTGCTGGTGACGGGGCCGACCGGCTCGGGCAAGTCCACGACCCTGGCGGCCATGATCGACAAAATCAATACCGAGCGCCACGAACACATCCTCACCATCGAGGACCCGATCGAGTTCGTGCACATGAACAAGAACTGCGTGGTCAACCAGCGCGAATTGCACTCGGACACCAAGAGCTTTGGCGACGCCCTGCGCGCCGCTCTTCGTGAAGACCCGGACGTGGTGCTGATCGGCGAAATGCGCGACCTCGAAACCATCGAGTCGGCGCTGCGTATCGCGGAAACCGGCCACCTCACCTTCGGCACTCTGCACACCAATTCGGCGTCTTCGACCATCAACCGCATCATCGACGTGTTCCCGTCGCACCAGCAATCGCAGATCCGCGCCCAGCTTTCGCTGGTGCTCGAAGGCATCATGTGTCAAAGCCTGCTGCCGCGCGGCGACGGCAAGGGACGCGCCATGTGCATGGAAATCCTGGTGCCCAACGCGGCCGTGCGCAACCTGATCCGCGAAGACAAGATTCACCAGATCTACTCCTCCATGCAGTCCGGGCAGGAGAAGTACGGCATGCAGACGTTCAACCAGTCGCTCGCCAACGCCTGTTTCCAGAAGCAGATCACACTGGAAATGGCGCTGTCGCGCTCCAGCAATCAGGACGAACTGCAGGAAATGATCGCGCGCGGCCCCACCTTTGTGAACCGGGGCGGTGCGGCTCCGATGGCCAAGGGCGCGGTGTCGGCGAAGCGCTGAGATCAGGTGTCAGGTCTCAGGTATTGGGTCTTAGGTTCTTAGTTAGAAGTGAGAGGTTAGGCAAGAAAGGCGTCAGAAGTTGCAGATTAGGGCGTCAGGTTTTCCTGAGACCCAAGACCTGAGACCTGACACCTGGTTCATAAGGAGAGAGCAACCATGCCGGTTTTCACGTTTTCAGGAAAGACCGCTGCGGGCGAGAAAGTTCAGGGAGAGCGCGTAGCCACCACCAAGGACGGACTGGCCTCGCAGCTGCGAAAGGAACGCATCACGCCAGGCCGCATCCGGGAGAAGGGCAAGGAATTTTCCCTGCCCACTTTTGGCAGCGGCAAGATCAAGGTCAAGGAAGTCGCGGTGTTCTTCCGCCAGTTCTCCGTCATGATTGACGCCGGCCTGCCGCTGGTGCAGTGCCTGGAGATTCTCGGCGCCAACCAGGAGAACCCCAACTTTCAGAAAACCCTGCTCGGTGTCCGGACCACGGTCGAAGGGGGCTCGACGCTGGCCAATGCCATGCGCCAGTACCCGGCCATCTTCGACGACCTGACGACCAACATGATCGAGGCGGGCGAGACTGGCGGTATTCTCGATATCATCCTCCAGCGCCTGGCGATCTACGTGGAAAAGGCGGTCAAGCTGCGCGCGGCCGTCAAGTCGGCGTTGATCTACCCGGTGTCGGTCGTCTCCCTCGCCGTGCTGATCGTAGGCGCGCTGCTCAAGTGGGTGGTGCCGATCTTCGCCAACCTCTTTGCCGGATTGGGAGTTGGGCTTCCGCTGGCCACCCGCATTGTCATCGGCCTCAGCGACTTCGTGGCTCATTTCTGGTGGATCATTATCGGGGTTTGCATTGGCGTCGTCGTCGCCATCAAACAGATTCGCAAGCACCCGCGCGGCGCCTATCTGTTCGACGCCGTGATGCTCAAGATGCCCGTTATGGGCATGCTGCTGCGCAAGATCGCGGTCGCCCGTTTCACCCGAACCCTGGGCACGCTCATTACCTCCGGCGTTCCCATTCTCGAAGGCTTGGCCATCACCGCCCGCACCTCGGGCAACGCCGTGCTCGAAGAAGCGCTGATGAAGGTGCGCAAAGCGATCGAAGAAGGCCGCACCATCGTCGATCCCCTGCGCGAATGCGGCGTCTTCCCCAACATGGTGACCCAGATGATCGGCGTGGGCGAAGCCACCGGCGCCATGGACTCCATGCTGCAGAAGATCGCAGACTTCTACGAAGACGAAGTCGACGCCGCCACCAAAGACATGTTGGCCATGCTCGAGCCGATCATCATTGGCTGTCTCGGCATCAGCATCGGTGGCATCGTTATTTCTCTGTACATGCCGTTGTTCTCGATGATCGCAAAACTGGCGGGATAGAGAAGGAAACGCTGTTCGCTGATCGCTATTCGCTCTTCGCTATTTGCTCGCCGGTAGTCCGCCGGACAAACCGCGAACAGCGAACGACGATCAGCGATCAGCGAATAGCGAACGACGAAACTCATGCACTCCATCTCCGATGAGCGGAACTGGCTGACCTGGCTGGTGAAGGTTCGCATCCTGATCCTGCTGGTTCTGCTCGCCATCGAACTCGCCGTCATCCGCCTCACTCCCAGCCCGCTGCCCATCCTGCCCTTTCTCACCGGAATGGTGTTGTGGTTCGTGCTCTCGCTGTTTTTCCTTTTTCTGGTTTTGGTCTGGAACGAACACCGTCTGCAAGCCATTCTGCAAGTGCTCACCGATCTGGCCATGGTGACGCTGGTCGTCCACGTAACCGGCGGCATTGACAGCTCGCTGAATTTTCTCTACCCCCTGGTCATCGTGGTCGCGTGCATGCTGCTGCCGCGAGCCTGGGGATATCTGAGCGCGGCCCTGGCTTTCATCCTGTTCGGAACCATCCTCGAACTCGATTATTACTTGCTCATTCCCTCGTATGCGAGCTCGCATCCCAAGCTCAAGGCGCTGCAGGTAGTGATCTTCGTCAACCTGTTTGCCTACTTCGCCATCGCCTACCTGGCCGGCTTGCTGATGAGCAAGCTGCGCCAGGTCGATGTGCAACTGAAGGATGCCAGCGGCGCGCTCGAAAATCTGCAGGCGCTCCACGAAAATATCGTGCAGTCCATGAGCGGCGGTGTCATCACGACCGGGCTTGACGGACGCATCACGCTGGTCAATCGAGCGGCCCAGCAACTGCTCGAGATCTCCGAAGCCGAGTTGCGTGGACGCTCGGTGGGCGACCTTTTTCAGGATCCGTTGCCCCACTTTGGTGTGGCCCGAAGCGATGCCGAAGTCCGCTATCTGGGCGTCAACGGCTTCCGCAAGACTTTTCGCGTGATGGTTTCCGCGCTCAACGTGAGCGCGCGCGGCGACCTGGGCTTTGTCTATTCCTTCGACGACCTCACCGAGATCCGCCGCCTGGAGCGCGAGGTGCGCATGCAGGATCGCCTGGCTGCCGTGGGCCGCCTGGCCGCCGCCATCGCTCACGAAATCCGCAATCCCCTGACCTCCATCGCCGGCTCGGTCAGCATGTTGTCGGATGCGCCCGCCTTGAAGTCCGAAGAGCGGGCCCTTTTGCAGATTGTGATCCGCGAGTCCGACCGCCTCAACAACATCATCACCGATTTTCTGGCGTACTCCCGGGGCAAGCAATATCGCTTCGAGCGCGTGAATCTGATTCCGTTGCTCGAGGACACTCTCACTTTGCTCGAACACCGCCTCACCGCCGAGAACGCCGGCATCAGGATCGAGCGCAGTTTTCAGAAGTCCGAAGCCTGGGTGCTGGCCGATGGCGACAAGCTCAAACAGGTGTTCTGGAACTTCTCGGAAAACGCAGTACGCGCAATGAAGGACAGAGGTGGAAGTCTGACCGTGGCCCTCACCGAGCGCGGCCCGGACTGGGAGATGAGCTTTGCCGACACCGGTCCCGGCCTCAACCCGCAGCAGACGGAAAAAATCTTCGAGCCCTTCCAGTCGAACTTTGAAGGCGGAACCGGGCTGGGCCTGGCCATCGTGTACCAGATCGTCCAGGCGCATGAGGGCAAGGTGTGGGCGCGTTCGGAAGTGGGCAAGGGCACCAACTTCGTGTTTCGTTTGCGGCGCATGGAGTATGCGCATGAGCAGGGCGCCGCCGGCGGAACTTCCTCCGCATCGGAATCCAACGGAGCGGCGCTGGCCGCCGCGGGAGCGGGAGTAGGAGGAGGTTCGCGTGGGTAACATTCTCGTCGTCGACGACGAACGCTCGATCTGCGAACTGCTCGACATTGCCCTGCGCCGCGATGGCCACAAGGTGGAAACCGTCACCGGCGGCGAGTCGGCCAAACGCAAAATCGACAGCGCGCTCTTCGACGTGATTGTTACCGACATCAAAATGCCGGGAGTGGATGGAGTCGAAGTCCTGCGCCACGCGCACCAGATCTCGCCCGATTCCGCGGTCATTTTGATGACTGCGGTCGATGACTACGAAGCTGCGGTGCAGGCGGTCAAGGCGGGAGGCGCGACCGATTACATCCGTAAGAGCCCGGCACTGGTCGACGAGGTCAAACTGGCCATCGCCCGCTCTCTCACCAAAGTTTCGCTCAGCCGTCAGAACTTTGCCCTGCGCCGCGACGCTGCCACGCGCAACTCGCTCGACAACATCGTCGGCGCCAGTCCAGTGCTCGAAAAGCTGAAGCACACCATCCGCACCGTGGCCACCACCAGCAGCACAATCCTGGTCTACGGCGAAAGCGGAACCGGAAAAGAACTCGTCGCCCGCGCCGTGCACACCTGCTCGCCGCGGGCCGCCGAAGCTTTTGTCTCGGTCAACTGCGGCGCCTTCCCGGAGACGCTGCTGGAAAGCGAACTGTTCGGCTACGTCAAGGGCGCGTTCACCGGAGCGAACCAGAACCGGCGCGGATTGTTCGAAGTCGCCGACCAGGGCACGATTTTTCTCGACGAGATCGGCGACATGACCATGCCCATGCAAGTGAAACTGCTGCGCGTGTTGCAGGAGCGTACGGTGCGTCCGGTCGGCGCCACCAGCGAAATTCCGGTCGACGTCCGCGTCATCGCCGCCACCAACCGCGATCTCGACCGGCAGGTCACCGAGGGTACGTTCCGCGAGGACCTCTACTATCGCCTGAACGTCATTCCCATTCGTGTGCCGGACTTGCGCGAGCGCCGCGAGGATATACCGCTTCTGGCGAATCACTTCCTGAAAAAATATGCGCCCGGGGCCGGCAAGAGCATTCACGGCGTCGCACCGGCGTCGCTCAACACTCTCATCGGTTACGACTGGCCGGGCAACGTCCGGCAACTTGAGAACACAATCGAACGGGCAGTCGCGCTCGAAACCACGAGTGAGTTACGCGTCGAGTTGCCGGCGGAGCGTCCCAAGGCTCGCGCCGCGGCTGCCGGCGCGGAAACCTCTATGACCATGACCGTTGCCGCCGGCTCGGTCCTGCCCGATGGCGTGAACATGGAAAACTATGTCGCGCAGATCGAGAGATCCCTGCTGCAGTCCGCGCTCGCACAAACCAACGGAGTGCAAGTCAGGGCCGCCGACGTGCTCGGCATCTCCTACCGCTCATTCCGTCATTTGATGAAGAAGTACGAGTTGTAGGGCGCAGTTTTCAACTCTCAGTTTCACGCCATTCAAAATGTTGTACTCTCGGCCGCAGGGAATGAAACTCTTACTTCACTTCAATTCAATCACGGCCAGACCCTGTGCGGGCAAGGTCAAGGTCAACTTGCCATTCTTCACGCTTTGAGTTTCGGGAGCGGGAAGGTCGGCGGCTTTGCGCAGCTTCTCAATCTGCTCTTGCGTGGGATAGCGCGGTGCTCCCATTTTTTCGTAAGTGGAGTGAAAGTCCCCGTGATCCCGATCTACCCGCCAAATTGTGACGTGCTCCGCCTTCGTGTTTCTCAATTCCAGCCTGACGGTTTTAGTATTTCCCTGACCGGGGAGAGCGTAGTTCCATACGGCCAGGACCAGGGTGCCATCTTTTCTTCGGGTAAGCAGAGCCGAATCGGAATCCAATGCGATCCGTTGATTGCCAAGCTCGTGCAACAGTTTGAAAGTAGCGAAGGCTGGCTTAGGGATGCCGCCCGCGGCAATCAGACCATAGCCTCCATAAAAGGGGGTTTTGACCACTCCTAGCTCTTCAAACACATCGGAAAACGTCCAGTACGACATTATGTCAGCCAGTCCGTCACATTGACGGATCGTATCCGCCATCCACGGGCCCATGTAGGTGGAGTCGGTGATGTCCGGTTCATTGGAATAGCTGGCATTGAATTCGCTCCATATCAAAGGCAGGTCCGGCATAGCCGACGCCTTGATCTGGTCGTGAACCTTCTTCACCGCGCGGCACACCATCTGATTGCGCGGAATCTCCTCATGGGTGCCAAACACATCTTCTGCCTTGTCGTTGCCATAGGCATGGGAGGAAACAAAATCCACCGGCACGTGATTCCTGACGCAGTGCTCGATGAAGGCATCGGCCCATGCCGCCTGCGCGGTCGCCGGGCCGCCTACGCGCAATCGCGGACTGACACCTTTCAGCGCCTCGGCCGTGTGGTCATAAAGCTTCCAATAAGTGGACTGCTTGGGGTCGCCTCCCCAGAAGTCAATGTTGGGCTCATTCCAGACTTCGAAATACCAGTGGCTCACTTCCTCGATTCCGTAACGCGCGACCAGGTGCTTCGCCAGCTCCGCGATCAGAGCATCCCACTTCGCCCAATCTTTTGGAGGCGACACATTCGGCTTGTACCAGAAAGAGTGGGGCATGTTCCGGGCCGCGAGGGCCTTGGGCATAAAGCTGAGTTCCACGAAAGGCCGCACCCCGGATGCCAGCAGACCGTCGTAGATCTGGTCTACATAAGAAAAATTGTAGATCGGTTGCCCTTGCTCGTTTTCGTTGTACACGCCCACCTCATCGTGCAAGATGGCGTGAGAGCGGACGTACTGGAAGCCTGTGACCTCCTTGACCTGGCGCAGATCGCGGCGATAGCTGTCCCGCAGGGCCAGAACCGCTCGTCCCGAGCCGAACATCTGCTCCCAAAAATGGGTGAAGTCGTGTGCCGGAGCAGAACCGTCGACCACGATAACATCCGTGCCTTGCAACTGGTTCTGGCATACTCCGGGGATTGAAATCAGGGTTAGGAGCGTCAATGCGAATGCTTCTTGAAGCGTTCTTCTCATATCAATGCCGGCCTCGTGGAAAAGGCCCGAGATAACCCTTATCGTCGGCGTTCGCCGCCGCCGTCCAAGACGCGCGGAGCCCGCGTCCGGCGGGCGTTCGACTTATTACTGAAGTAATTGGTCGGGCGCGCGGATTTAAACCGCGGATCCCCTGCGCCCAAGGCCGGTGCGCTACCAGGCTGCGCTACGCCCCGACTGTGATTCGATTGTAAATGATGCGATGCGGGTGACGTTCGTGACACTCTCCAAAGGTGGAATGCCCTTGCAGGCCGCGCTCGGGCTATAATCGTGCTTCGGAAGTCATGCCCAGTTCACTCTACGCGTTGGTGACGTACCTGCGTAATCCGGTTGGCGAGTTTGTCGAACAACTGCGCCGGGAACTCCACCCGACTTTGGCTCACATGGCGGCCCATCTCACCATTCTTCCTCCGCGGGAGCTGGCTGGAACCGAAGCGGCCGCGCTGGAATTTCTGGAAGAGGCCTGTGGCCAAGTCGTCCCGTTCACTGTCGACCTCGGAGACGTGGAAACATTTCTGCCGGCGACTCCGACGGTGTTCATCGAGGTGAAGCAGGCTGCTTATCGCATGCGTGAACTGCACGATCGACTCTGTGGGAGCGGGCTGCGCTGCGAGGAGAGTTGGCCCTATATTCCGCATCTCACGATTTTGAAAGCGGAAACGGATGAGCAGGCGCGCGCGGCGTGCGCGCTGGCGCGGGAGCGCTGGGCGCGGTTTCCCGGCAAGCGCCAGGTCCATGTCGAGGAGTTGATGTTCGTCCGCGAGAATGGCGGACGCTGGCAGGATGTGGCGCCGCTGCCGTTGGGTCGCGGCCAACTGTCCCCAAAGTCGTAGGCCGGGCAAAGGTCCGGGGCCAATCCGCAATACGATTCCCAAACCAGCCCGCAATAACCCATGAAAACCCGCAACTAGCGGCCCGTTTCACGGCCCGGCGGGACATGTACTTTCCGCCCGTTGCCAAGCCTATTGGCCGGATTACCATAGATTCAACGGGCTGCACACAAGCGCCGGATCCCAGGCTGCGGGTTTGATCGTGATTTCGATCGGAAGAGAAGCATATGCAAATTGGGGTTTACGGATCCGGCTACCTCGCAACTGTCGTCTCCGCCTGTCTCGCCGATTTCGGCACGCCGGTTTGCTGCTGTCATGCCGACGGCTCGCGCATCATGGACGTCGCCAAAGGCAACATACCTTTCTTCGAAAAAAATCTCCAGGAAGTAATTCGGCGCAACGTGCGTTCGGGACGGCTGGTGTATTCCGCGGACCCGGAAGACTTGGCTCGCAAGGCACAGGTGATTTTTCTCGCCGAAGATTCTCCGCAGGGTCTGGAAGAGCTCGTACTCCGGCTGGCGAAAGCGGCTGGCCGCTTCCAGGTGCTGTCGATTGTCACGCCGGGCCGCGTCGGTTCGACCACCAAGATCGAAACCATGCTGGCGGAGAAAGGGTTGAAGAGCCTGCTGGTGTGCCAGCCGATGTTCTTCACCAACGGATGCGCGGTCGAAGACTTCAATTGGCCCGACCGCATCATTCTCGGCACGCCTTCGAGCGAAGCCGTCTGCTCACTGAAACAGATTTTTCACCCGCTGGTCATGCGCGGAGTTCCCGTGCTGGTCACGAATTACGAAACGGCGGAGTTGGCGCGCGAAGCGACCACGGCGTTTGTCGCGACCAAGATTTCATTCATCAACGAAATTGCGCGCCTGTGCGAACACGTCAACGCCGATGCCGTCAGCCTCTCACTCGCTCTGGGCCTGGACAAGAAAATTGCGCCGCGCTGCCTGCAACCGGGCGCCGGCATGGGCGGAATTTTCGCCGAGAGTGACATGGAGTCGCTGACCGGCCTGGCGCGAGACAACCGTGTCGACCTGAAAGTGCTGAATGCTGCGCGCGAGGTCAATCTGGACCTGGCGAACCGGCTCTTGCAGAAAGTGGCCGCTGCGATCGATACCGTGCAGAACAAAGACGTCGGCATTCTCGGGCTGTCTTTCAAGCCGAACACCAACTCCGTTGCGGGATCGGCTTCCATTCAACTGGCGCAGAACTTGCTGGCCGGCGGAGCGCGCGTGCGGGCTTACGATCCGGTGGCCATTCCCGATGCGCGCCTGCACCTCAGCGGCATGGTGAGGTACTGCGAATCCGCCTACGGAGTCGCCGAAGGAGTGGACGCTCTGGTAGTCGCCACCGGCTGGCCTGAGTTCCGGACGCTGGATTTTACCAAGATCCGCCACCTCGTCAAACGCCCCATCATCATCGACACCAAGAATCTGCTCGACTCGTCGCGCCTGCGCGCCATGGGATTCCAGTACCTGGGCATGGGGAGATCGTAGTTCTAAACGTGACAGACGGCGGGCTGCGAAAAGATTCTGACTCGAGCGGCCTTTGGGAAGGGCACGACTTCAGTCGTTCCGTAAGTGCCGCTCAATGAATGGCGGCTTAAACAGTCTGCGGAAATATTCTGTGTGCATGAAAAGATACGGGTGTTTCCACAGGGCGATTTGATATGTACGTAGTATGCGTGGAAACGACGAGCAGCAAGGAGCGGTGTTCAGTTATCTCAACCCGGAAGAGCGGATACCGGCGGATCATCCGTTGCGGCGGATTCGCGCCATGATGGATCGGGCGCTGCAGGACTTATGGGCGCATTTCCAGGCGCTGTACGCGCGGCGGGGGCGTCCGTCGATTCCTCCGGAGAAGCTGTTGCGGGCGCTCTTGCTGCAGGTTCTGTATTCCCTGCGCAGCGAGCGCCAGCTGATGGAGCAGATGAACTACAACCTGTTGTACCGCTGGTTCGTGGGCTTGAACCCGGACGATGAGGTTTGGGATGTGACGGTGTTCACCAAGAACCGGGAGCGGATGATGCAAGGCGAAGTTTCCGAACGCTTGCTGGGCGCGGTGTTGGAGCAGGCACGCGCACACGGTCTGCTGAGCGAAGAACACTTCACGGTGGATGGGACGTTGATCGAGGCGTGGGCGAGTCGACGGAGTTTTGTGCCCAAGCTTCCGCCGCCGGCGGCGGGCACGGGCGCGGGCGGCAAGAAGTTGCTGCGCGACACGCACGTTTCGACGACCGACCCGGACGCGCGGCTGTATAAGAAGAGCACGGCGGGTGAGGCCAAGCCGAGTTATCTGGGGCATGGGGTGATCGAGAACCGCAAGGGGCTGGTGGTGGCGGCCCGCGCCACGCCGTCGAGCACGACGGCGGAGCGGGAAGCGGCGCTGCAGATGCTGGACGCCATGGGCCGCAGCGCAGAACGAGTGAACGCGCAAACGCCCGTCATCACGCTGGGAGCGGACACGCTGTATCAGGAGGAAAAGTTTATCGCGGAGTTGCGGCGGCGCAACATTACGCCTCACGTGGCCGAGTATGAACCGAATCCGCACTGGCCGAACTGGCTGACCGAAGCGGAGCGGAGCGATCCCGGCTTTGCCATCAGCCAGAAGAAACGCAAGCGCATCGAGAACGTGTTTGGCTGGGGCAAGCTGCACAGCATTCTGCGGAAAGTGAAACTGCGCGGCGCGCGGAAAGTGGATTGGTTTTTCCGTTTCGTGGCGACCGCGGCCAACTTGGTGCGGATGGCGAAACTGATTCCCGCGGTGTAAGCGCGGGGAGAAGTGTGTTTCGAGGAGGCAAAATGGCCGGGCGAGATAGCCCGGGAGAAGTCAAAAACACGATCCGCAGCGAAAAATGAACGTTCGAAAAGCCGCGCAAATAAAATCAGCGACTTTTTCCGCAGACTGTTAAAGCCGCTGCGGGCAACTGCGAGAACCGAACTCGCGCCGCAATTGCTATAATTGTCATCTGCGGTGGGAGTAGCTCAACTTGGTAGAGCATCGGACTGTGGCTCCGACGGTTGCGGGTTCAATTCCCGTCTCCCACCCCAAATGCCTCCAGCCTTCTCACCCGGCTTCCTCAGTTGGGGCACGCTGCCTCCGGATCGTGAGTCTTAGTGGATTGCAAGTCACTGATAATCAAGCCCGATATTTCATATAAGTTTTTATATACATTCCTTCCGAACCCTGCTACCTTTTAAACGTGACAGACGGCTCACCGCCGGATGTGGTTTTCGACGGCGACTCGCTCGATGTCATCAGGAAGTTTTCCGAGGACGCCCGAGGGAACCTTGGAGCTGATCTCCGGAGGGTGCAAAACGGAGAGAAGCCCTTGGATTCTGGCCCCATGGCTCCAGTCCTCCCGGGAGTGTTCGAGCTGCGAGACGAAGACCGTGACTTCTGGTACCGGGTGCTGTACGTCAAGCTTGAGGGCGTAGTTTACGTTCTACACTGCTTCACGAAGAAGACTAACAAAACTCCCCCAAAGGATATTGAGATTGCACGAGCGCGCCTGTCTGCCTTGAAGCGAAGACTGGCTGCACGGAAGAAGAACAAGTTGCCCAAGTAAGGCGTTTCACAACACGGTCCTACGACCGAAACCAGGAGAAGTAAGGCAATGGCACGCAATCTATTCGAGGAAATTGGTTTCTCACCCGAGAAGGCCGCGGCGTTGAAGCTCAAGGCTGATCTGCACACCAAGATCGTGAAAGTTGCGTCGCGTTATTCCCAGCGCGAACTGCAGAAAGTGCTGCAGACATCGCAGCCCAGGATCAGTGATCTGTTGCGCGGCAAGATGTCCAAGTTCAGTTTGGAGATGCTCGTGTTTTATGCGGAGCGGTTGGGGTTGGAGACCAGTATCAAGACCCACGCTCGAACCCGGGGAGCGTCCGCGGGCGTTGCACACTTCGCACTCTAGCTCGCTGTGTTGCGCGTGCACTCTGCCAGCCAAAACCCACGCCCAACGGAGCTTGGAGGGGCACCCTTGAGATTTTAGGTGCCGACTTCTTCTTTTGCCCTGGCCGCGTAGTGGGACTCGACGTAGTCGTCGAGAATCTTGATGAACTCGGCGACGATCTTGTCGCCTTTGAGCGTGGTGAACAGGCGCCCGTCCACATAGACGGGAGCCTTCGGTTCTTCGGCCGTTCCCGGCAGAGAAATCCCGAGGCTGGCGTGCTTCGATTCGCCCGGGCCGTTCACGACACATCCCATCACGGCGACCTTCATTTCTTCGACGCCGGTGTGGCTTTCCTTCCAGACGGGCATCTGCTCGCGCAAGTAAGTCTGGATCTGCTCCGCCATTTCCTGGAAGAACGTGCTGGTGGTGCGTCCGCAGCCGGGGCAGGCAGTGACTTGCGGGGTGAAGCTGCGCATGCCGAGCGACTGCAGGATTTGCTGCGCCACGCGGACTTCTTCGGTGCGATCGCCGCCGGGAGCGGGAGTGAGCGAAACGCGAATCGTGTCGCCGATGCCTTCCTGCAGCAGCACGGCCATAGCCGCGCTTGACGCCACGATGCCTTTTGCGCCCATGCCGGCCTCGGTCAGTCCCAGGTGCAGCGGGTACTCGCAGCGCGCGGCGAGTATGCGATACACATCGATCAGATCCTGCACGCCGCTGACTTTCGCGCTGAGGATGATCTGGTCCGAACGCAGTCCGTGCCGCTCGGCCAGCTTCGCCGAACTGAGCGCGCTTACGACAATCGCTTCCATGGTGACTTCGCGGGCGTCTTTCGGCTCCGGCAGGCGCGAGTTCTCGTCCATCATTCGGGTGAGCAGCGCCTGGTCGAGCGATCCCCAGTTCACGCCGATGCGCACCGGCTTCTGGTGCTTCCCAGCAACCTCGATCATGGTGCGGAAGTTGTCGTCGTTCTTGCGTCCGATGCTGGCATTGCCAGGATTGATGCGATATTTGGCCAGGCCCTCGGCGCAGCCTGGATATTTAGTCAGCAGGAGGTGTCCGTTGTAATGAAAGTCGCCAACGATCGGGACGCGCAGGCCCTGCTTCTCGAGTCCTTCGACGATGTAAGGGATGGCCTTGGCGGCATCGTCATTGTTGACGGTGACGCGGACGACTTCGCTGCCGGCGCGAGCCAGGGCGGCGACTTGCTTCACCGTGCCGGAAATGTCCGCAGTGTCGGTATTGGTCATAGATTGCACCATAACCGGTGCATCGCTGCCCACGCGGACGCCGCCGATCGAGGCGGTAAAGGTTTTTCTACGCTGAATTTCGGCCATGTTTAACCTCTATCTTAAACCAGGGATGGGAAAAGCGCGAAATCGCCAGGTGATCGCCGCTAACCGAAAAGCTCGCTGTGAGAACCCAGACGGACGAGTTGCAGAACCTCAGCATCCGTCTTGCGGTAGATCAGCAGCAAATCGGGTTTGAGGTGGCATTCCCGATGGTCGCGCCATTCTCCCCCCAGCGCATGGTCACGATTTCTCTCGGGCAGCGGTTTGTCGTCCGCAAGAAGGGAGATGGCGAGTGTTAACACCGCTTCCAGTTCGAGTCGATAACAGCCGCTTCTCTCGCGCTTATAGTCGCGGCGGAAGGCGCTAGTTCGCTCAATCCTCCGCATTCAAGTCGGCCATCAAGTCGGAGACCTTGCTGAACGAAACCAGTCCGCCATGGCGCGCTTCCTGCATTGCGGCAGCCGTTGCGGCGTTGGGGGCTTTCACTTCGAAGGGCAGGGATTTCTCCGCCGCCACGCGCGTCAGCAGGACGCGAACCGCGTCGGAAACGGAAAGACCCATAGCTGCGAGTGCCTTCGCCGCCCGCGCTTTGGTTCGTTTGTCAATGCGGACGTGTACCATCTCTGTGGTTGCCATATCAACCTCTGAGATACATTGTATCTCAGTCGAAATGGACAGTCAAGCCCGGCCGGGATTCAGTGGCGTAAGGCTGAAGACTGAGAGTTGACGCCCGCCCTACGGCATCCTCGTCAGCCCCGGCAGCGTCTTGACCAGATCGTTATAGATCACCGTCACGGCAAAGAGCACCAGAAACACGAACGCGGCCTGGTAGATACGTTCTTTGATGGGCAGGCTGATCTCCTTCCGCATGAGGCCCTCGATGAGTAGAAGCAGGATCACGCCACCATCCAGGATGGGGATGGGGAGCAGGTTCATCACGCCCAGGTTGAGGCTGATAATAGCGCTCACAAATAATAGCGGGGTCCATCCATCCTCGCGCGCAGCCGCACCCACGGCGCTGCCGATTCCGATCGGGCCATCGACCTGACGCAGCGATACCTTGTGCTGCACCATCTTTTGCAGCAACTCCAGGATCAGAGACGAATTCTTGACGCATTCGCCAACCGATTTCCGGACAGCTTCCGGGAAAGGCAGACGCACCACTTTCGTCGGCATGCTGGCGAGCCCAATCCGGTAACGCATCTCCCCGGGAGGATGACCGGCAGAGAGAGTGGGCTGAACCTTGAATGTGAGTTGTTGCCCTTTGCGGAGAACCACCATTTCCAAAGGCTGATCTTTGGTGCGACTCAGCATGTCGACCATCGCTTCGAGCGCGGGAATCTCCTGGCCGTTGACGGTGAGGATCTGGTCCCCGACTTTGAGGCCGGCCTTTCTCTGCGGGCATGCCCGGTTCGATGATGGTAGCGATAAAGGCTGGTTCTTTGGGCACCAATCCCACATCGCCCGCCTCATTGCGGCCCATGGGCTGAGGTACGAGAGTGATGCCGGAAATAACGCCCTTGCGCAAAATCTCGAACTTCAAAGGTTGATTGGGGCTGAGCGCCTCCTTGAAGAACACTTGTTCCCAGTTGGGGTTCTCGATGTCATCGACGCGGACGATCTGGTCGTCCGGTTGGATTCCAGCGTTGGCGGCGGGCGTGCCTGGCATGACCCATCCAACAAACGCAGGCCCATCGATCACGGCGGGGTATTCGTAATGCACCATGAAAACGCCGGTCCACAAAGCAAAGGCCAGCAGGATGTTCATGAACGGTCCGGCCAGGGCCACGATGAAGCGCTGCCAGCGCGGATGCGACAGAAACTCCCCCGGATCGCCGGTGCGGTCGTCCATGGGGTTCTCGCCCGACATCTTCACGTAACCGCCCAGCGGAATGGCGCTGATGCGATAGTCGGTCTCGCCTTTCGTGAAGCCAAACAAACGCTTGCCGAAGCCGATGGAAAACACTTCCACCCGCACGCCGAAATACTTGGCGGCGGCGTAGTGGCCGAACTCATGAATCACAATCATGAATCCGAGCACGATCCCCATGATGAAAATGGTATGAAGGATGGACAAAAGCTGCGGCATAATACCCAGATTACTCCAAATTTCCCATTACGAAATGGCCCCGACGGGCGATCCCTTCCGCCGGCGCTGCTTTACCATTTCTTTTGCCAAAAGGCGGGCCTCGGTGTCCAGAGCAAGTACCTTCTGAATAGATTCCAAATGTCCGGCTGGCGTTGCAGACATTGTTTCTTCGATGATCCGCGGAATCTCCTCGAATCCGATCTGCTCCTCCAGAAACGCAGCCACCGCGACCTCGTCGGCGGCGTTCAGCGCGATGGTCTTCGCGCCTCCGGTCGCCGCCGCTTCGTAAGCTAAACCCAGACAAGGGAATTTAGCCATATCCGGCGGACAGAAATCCAGATGCCGCAAGTCCATGATCGAGAAGCGCAACTCCGATGGGATCCGATCCGGATACGTCAGCGCATACAAAATCGGCAGACGCATGTCGGTCACGGAAATTTGAGCAAGTATGCTGCCATCCACAAATTCGACCATGGAATGGATCGTAGACTGCGGATGCACAACGACTTGCACGCGGTCGGGCGGGACCTGGAACAGCCGGCAGGCCTCGATCACCTCGAAACCCTTGTTCATCAATGTGGCCGAGTCGATGGTGATCCTCTTTCCCATTTTCCACGTCGGATGATTGAGCGCCTGTTGCACCGTAATTGATGCAAATTTCGACTTGGGCGTCTTCAGAAACGGGCCGCCGGAAGCCGTCAGCCAGATGCGCTCCACTTCATCCATCCGGCCGCCGCGCAGGCACTGGTGGACGGCGTTATGCTCGCTGTCGATCGGCAGCAGCGGCTTGCCCTGCTTCCGCGCCTCGGCCGTGATCAGCTCGCCCGCCACCACCAGGCATTCCTTGTTGGCCAGGCCGACCGTCTTGCCCGCTCGCACCGCTTCGTAAGTCGCCTCCAACCCCGAGACGCCCACAATCGCACTAACCACGAAATCCACTTCGGGATGCGTCGCCACGCGAACCGTGCCCGCGGCGCCGTGAACGACTTCGACTTCAGCCTCGCCTAAGCCTGCTTGCCGCAACCGGGCCTGGAGCGCTTGCGCCGCCGCTTCGTCCGCCAGCGACACCACGCGCGGCTTCCAACGCACCGCTTGCTCAAAGGCGAGTTCGGCATTGTTGCCGGCGGCTAACGTGGCAACCTGAAAACGGTCGGGATAGCTCTCGACCACACTCAAAGTGCTGCGGCCGATCGAGCCCGTCGAACCCAGGATGGCGATGCGTTTCATGCGCGAGGACTCCTCTATTGTACGGGATCGGGCGCAGTTCGAACCGCAATCTGGGGCCTGAGACCTAAGACCTAAGACCTGCCTTTTACGGCGTTCCCTCAAACAGCGGCCAGAGCCGGTCGGCGGTGACGCGGTAGATCGCATAGGCGCTGCCGCCGTCGAAGGTGCGCCGGAACAGCAATTCGCCGCGGCCATCGCCGTCGGCATCGACCGCGTCGATCAGCTCCATCCGCGGAGTGAGGTCGAGATGGTGCGAATCGGTCTGCGAGAAAAACAGCTTTCGCAACTCGCCTTCGAGGTTCGTGCGGGCGATCAGCGTGATCTCCTTTGGTTCTTCGAAGTTTTCGGCAGCCGGCGGGTGAGTTTTCGCCGAGAGCACCAGCACCGGCTCATTCGAATTGGAGAGATCGAAGATACGCAAGCGCACATCGTCAAAGGCCGGCTGCGGCAACTTGCCGGCGGACTTGCCACCGGACTTGCCAGGTGATGCTTTCTTGGCCGTGGCCGCAGCTTCTTTTGTCGCAGCGCTTGCCTGGGCGCGAAGCTGCGCCGCGGCCAGATCGAGCATCTTGCTGCGATAGCTGGCTTCCTCCTCCGGCTTCACATCGTATGTGTAGGGACGCGGATCGGGCCCGCCGGCATCGGAAATCGCCGGGATTACGACGATCTGCGGCGAAGCTGCTGCGGAATCTTTTGCCGTTGCGCCGGCCTTCGCTGTGCCCGCCGGCGTCACGTCCGTCAGAGCGTCGAACGTGGTAAAGGGTTCGCGGCGCGTGCTTGAGTCCGGCTTCCCCCGCCGCAGCCGGGGCCGATTCGGATCTTCGATCGGCTCGTCGGACCGAGAGGCAGACGGCTTCGCGGGCTCCGGTGCCGCAGGCGCCTTTGCAGTGTCCGGCGGAGTCGGCGGACTCGGCGCGCTGGCTGTCGGCGCAGCAGTCGGCGGCGCTGGAGCGGTCGCCGGCTTTTGCTGGCCTTTATCCTTGTCCTTGCTGTCGGAACTGCTGTCCGAGTCGGACCTCTGGCGGCGGTGAAGTACCGGTGGTCCGTTCTTGTCTTCGTCTTCAATCACGGGCGTCGAGTACTTCTTGCGTTTATTCGGGTCAATCGCTCCCGCCGGAAGCCACGTGCCTTCGGCGATCCAGACGTGGTTCAGTTGTCCCGGTTGCGTAATCGTGAAGACGCCCTGCGACACGCCGGTGCGAAAACCTTCGTAGACGATTCCGAAGTCGAGGGCCATGGGAACCGGCGCAGCCTTATACGAGCCTGCGTCGTAGAATTTTCCGTCCATCATGATGGCAATGGGAATGATGCGAGCCTTGTTGCCCTTGGGTGCAAGCTGGATCAGTCCCAGAGCGCGCGGTCCCTTGGCGGACGCCGCTTTGCGTCCATACTGCGGCACCGGACCCTGGGCCACAAGCCATGAGCTGGCGAGCCAGGTCGAGGCGGCCAAGGTGACGGCGAACAGCCGGTTGCGATATAACAGGCGATGTAACCACGACCGGCGAGGAGAAGATTCCATATGGAAGTTAATGATAAATCCCCAGACTTCAGTACGACGGACGAGAACGGCAAAGAGGTTGCCTCAAAAGATTTTCGCGGCCAGACCGTGGTGCTTTATTTCTATCCCAAGGCCGATACGCCGGGATGCACCAAGGAAGCCTGCGGCTTTCGCGACACCTACGCGGAAATCAAGAAGACCGGCGTGGTGCTGCTCGGAATTTCGGCGGACACGACCGCTGCGCAGAAAAAATTTCAGACCAAGTTCAGTTTGCCTTTCCCGCTGCTGGCCGATGCCGAGAAGAAGATCGCGAATCTGTTCGGCGTGGTCAAAGAGCGGCAAATGTACGGCAAGAAAATAAAAGGGATCGCGCGAACTACTTTCGTCATTGCCCCCGACGGCAAGATCAAGCACATCTTCAAGAACGTGGTCGCGGAAGGACACGCGGAAGAAGTGCTGGCCTACTTGAAGGGCGCGGAGTGAGACGATTGAAGAGGTTAGAGGTCAGAGGTCAGATTGCAGAGGTAAAAACCGAGTGGCTGCCACATCCCACGGTTTCACTTCTGCAATCTGACCTCTGACCTCTGCAATCTCCAGTTGCGTGGACTTTCGCCCTGCTCACGATGAAACCGCCTGGTCGAGTATCCTTGCTGAAGCCCGGCTTCTTCAACCGCGATCCCCGCCGCGTGGCGCGGGCGTTGCTGGGGAAATTGCTGGTCCGGAAAACGCCTCACGGAATTCTGGCGGGACGAATTGTCGAAACCGAGGCGTATCTCGGCAAAGGCGATGCGGCGGCGCACGCCGCGGCGGGCCGGACGCCGCGGAATTCCGTTCTCTTCGGTCCTCCCGGCCGCGCCTATGTGTATTTCATCTATGGCAGTCACTACTGCCTGAATGTTTCCTGCCTCCCCGACGGAGTGCCCGGAGGCGTGCTATTTCGCGCCCTGGAGCCGGTGGCGGGCCTTGAGCGGATGGCGAAGGCGCGAGGGATTGCGCTGGCGAAGAAGGCCGGCCTCAGCAAAATTTCTTCTCTCCAAAAGATTTCTTCCGGCCCCGGACGCATGTCCGAAGCGCTCGGAATCACCCGCGACCGCGACAACGGAAAGAGCCTGGTGAGCGCGCGCTCCGACCTTCGCATTGTCGATGACGGATACCGTGTGCGCCGCGTATTGGTCACGCCCCGTATCGGGATCGCAAAGTCCGCCGAGCGGCCGTTGCGTTACATCATCGCCGGAAATAGCTTCGTCTCCGGCCGCAGGTCGTAGCGCTCCGATTTCTCGCCAAGACGAGATCCCTAGCTCATCCGCAAGAAGCCTAAGCAGGTGCGGTTAGGCAATCACACCTTCGGGTGATAAAACGCACTGACAGAACCCACCGGAGGGTATCCATTTATTCTGCAGAATACTCCCCCCAAAAATCAGAAGGAGACTCGCGCTTAAAGAGCGATCCTCAAAGAACGTCCGGGAAATTCACTTCACGGAGGGCCCAAAACAGAGAACAAAACTATTAAGGAGGAACCATGCATTCAGCAACGACGATCGGTAGGACGAAAGGCCCTTTGAACATTTCCGCCGTCGGGCCAAGATTCGACTCGACGAAACCGGCAGCGGGCTCGACGAAACCGGCAGCGGGTGCCCCACACATTCGCGCCTTTTGCGAATGTGTGGGAGTGTGCGCCATCCGCGCCGCTCTACTACTAGCCGTGCTTTCCGCGCTGCTGCTGATTGCCGCTCGCCCAGCCCAGGCCCAAGGTGAGGCTGTGCTCTACGGCTTCACCGGAGGCAGCGATGGCGACCAACCCTATTCCAGCCTCACCTTTGACAGCGAGGGCAACCTCTATGGGACGACCAACGGCGGGGGGGCTTGGGGATATGGAACCGTCTTTGAGCTCTCGCCGAACGGCAGCGGAGGCTGGAACGAGACCGTGCTCTACAACTTCTGCTCCGCTCCGAACTGCACAGACGGGCAGGCTCCATATTTCTCCAACGTGATATTCGACAGCTTGGGAAACCTTTACGGAACAGCGTGGGGAGGCGGCGCGAATGGAGGCGGCGTCGTGTTTGAACTTAGTCCCACGGGAACAAGCTGGACGGAAACAGTCCTGTACAGCTTTTGCTCGCAAAGCGGCTGCGCGGACGGTGCCGAACCGTTGAACGGCGTGATCATGGACCCGGCGGGCAATCTCTACGGCACAACTGGGCTGGGCGGCGCCGCCGGATGGGGAACTGTCTTCGAGCTGAGTCCATCCGGTGGCGGCTGGACGGAGCAAGTGATCTACACCCCTGGTAGTACCAGCGTCGGCGGGATCGAACAAGGGTTGGCTATTGATGCCGCCGGAAACATCTTCGGCGTCACAGTGTACACAGTATTCGAGCTGTCACCGAACGGCAACGGCGGTTGGAATCCAACTGTGATCTACACCTTCAATTCAAACAGCGCTAACGTTATTTCCGGCACTCCTGCGCTCGACCAGGCCGGAAACCTTTACGGAACAACGTACCGCTTTAATGGAGGAGAGGTCTACAAGCTGAGCCCTGGAAAGAAGGGGGGAAAAAACCGAAAATGGATGAAGAAGACTCTCTGCTCCTTCAAGGGCGAAAATGGAGCCGCGCCGCTGGCGGGGGTGGTGTTCGATAACGCTGGGAACATTTATGGCACTACTGAATACGGCGGCGAGTACAGCGGCGGAACTGTTTTCGAGCTAGTGGCCCCAGTTGGCGCTGGCAGCTACCAAGAGAAGGTTCTCTGGAGTTTCAACGTCACGGACGGGTTTTGGCCGTTTGACACCCCGATTCTGGACAACGCAGGCAACCTCTATGGCACAACTTGGGGAGGGCCGGAGCCCTGGCACGCCGGCGTCGTGTTCGAAGTGAACCCGTCGGCTGCAGCGACCGCGACTACGCTCACGTCTTCGCCGAATCCGTCCACCAAGGGGCAGGCGGTGACCTTCACCGCAGTGGTCACCTCCAGCGCTGGCGCGCCACCGGATGGAGAAACCGTCTCCTTTATGCAAGGAAAGAAGGTGCTGGGAACGGGGGCGCTGAGCGGCGGCTCGGCAAGCTTTATAACCTCGACTCTTAAGACGGGCGCAACCTGGGTCACGGCGGTGTACGGCGGTGACTTAACCTTCGCCCCCAGCACGTCGAACAAGGTGTACCAGTGGGTGGAGAAGGCGGGGAAGTGACCGACTCTGGCGGGGTGCCCCAGGTCTCGCGGTTTTCGAGACCTGGGATCCCACCTGGTACTGGGTACTGGGCACCGGGTACTGGGTACTGGGTACTGGGTACTGGGTACTGACTTTTCATCACAGCCTATCTGTGATCGAATTCCATTGACTTAAGACCAACCGCGCGCGACCATAATTATTAGAGATCTGATTGGGGAAGTGAGCAGTGTGCCAGTCTTCCAAGACGGCCCTCGAAGCTGCCCCAAACCCATTTTCAGCGCAATTTGAGGAGCTAAGTCATTGATTTTGGAAGACTTTACCCGCAAGTCCTTTAAACCCAAAGACATGGCGGGATTTTCCTCCTAAATCTATGATTCCAAAAGACCGGGCTAACACTTTTTTTCTGGACATCAGTTGATGTTAACTCATTAGTTAATAGGTTCTTTCAAGCCCGGACGACCTTGAAACTCTGAAACCTTGCAACCTCGAACCGCTGCCTTCGGGTATCATGGAGGAACATCCTTCCAGGAGAAGCAATGGCAGTTCCCGTATCCCAGATGTGGACAGTGGCCTCCTACGTTCTGCGCCAGAAGCTGGCCGGACGCAAGCGCTATCCGCTCGTGCTCATGCTCGAGCCGCTGTTCCGCTGCAACCTGGCCTGTGCCGGATGCGGCAAGATCCAGTACCCCGCCCACATCCTGAAAAAGGATCTCTCCCCGGAAGACTGCTTCCAAGCGGTCGATGAGTGCGGAGCGCCGATGGTCTCGATCCCCGGGGGCGAGCCGCTGATGCATCCGCAGATCGACAAGATCGTCGAAGGCCTGGTCGCGCGCAAGAAATATATCTATCTCTGCACCAACGCGCTGCTGCTAAAAGAAAAGTTGCCCCTGTTCAAGCCCAGCAAGTACCTGAGCTTCTCCGTTCACATGGACGGGCAGAAAGAGCACCACGATTTTTCCGTGTGCCGCGAAGGCGGATACGAACTTGCGCTCGATGGCATTCGCGCGGCCGTCAAAGCTGGCTTCCGCGTGACCACCAACACGACTCTGTTCGATGGCGCCGATCCTAACAGCGTGCGCAAGTTCTTCGACGAGATGATGGACGTCGGCGTCGAGAGCATGATGGTCTCGCCCGGATATTCCTACGATAAAGCGCCCGACCAGAAACACTTTATGGGACGCGCCCGTATTCGCCGCATGTTCCGCGCCATGCTTTCGAATCGCAAGAAGACCTGGCGCTTCAATCAGTCGCCGCTCTTCCTCGAGTACCTGATGGGCAAGCGCAACTATAAGTGCACGCCCTGGGGAATGCCGACCTATAACATCTTTGGATGGCAAAAGCCCTGCTACTTACTACAGGACGGCTACGCCGAGTCTTACAAAGAATTGATGCAAACGACGGAGTGGGCAAGTTACGGCACCGAGTCGGGCAATCCGCAGTGCGCTAACTGCATGGTGCATTGCGGTTACGAACCTTCGTCGGTTGACGACACATTCGGATCGCTCGGCGGATTCGCGGACACGGTGAAGGCAACCTTCTCGCTCTATCCCGACAAAGAGGCGCTCAACGATCTCGATCGCGAGACGAGCCCGGTGCACTCCTACAATCCGCTGGTGCAGATTGAAGCGCAGATCGACGCTGCCACTGCTGCTCCGCAGGCGCAAGAGGAAGCGAGCCGCGTATGAGCGGTCGCGAACATGGGCATGATCCCGCGTTGCCCCACAGCGCGCAAGCAGTCGCTCCCCAGCCGCACGCTACCGACGAACTCGAAGTTGTCCCAGGATTCGAGCGCGAAAATCTTCAAGGATGGATCCCACAGCTCGCCACCGAAGCCGATGTTAGAGCGGTCATCGAAAAGGCATTCGACTATCGTGGCGACGTAACCATCACCCGTAATAATGGCCCCGATATCACCGGATATCTCTTTGACCGCCGCATCGGCCCGACGCTTGCAGACTCCGTCGTTCGTCTGATGCTCGCGAACAGCAACGAGCGCCCGAGCATTCCCTACTCCGAAATCGCCGCCATAGCCTTCACCGGACGCGACACCGCCGCTGGCAAGAGCTACGAAGCCTGGGTAAAGAAATACTGGGGAAAGCGCGCCCAAGGCGAGAAGAACATTTCCATCGAGCCCGAAGCGCTGGAGTAGAGGCGCCTCCCAACCCACATGCACGCTCTAGAATGATTCCCATGCTCGTACTCGCCTCCGCTTCGCCGCAACGTCAGGAACTCCTCCGCAACGCGGGGATTGCGTTTGAGGTTCAGCCTGCCGATATTCCCGAAGACCCGCTCCCCGGAGAGAGCGCAAAGGACTGCGCCGAACGCCTGGCGCGTGAGAAGGCGCTCGCGGTTGCACTTCAACGTCCGCATGATATCGTGCTTGGAGCCGACACCGTAGTTGTCGTCGATGGCCAGCTTCTTGGCAAGCCCTCCGATGCCGCGGACGCCGCGCGCATGTTGCGCCTGCTTTCAGGACGCGAGCATCAGGTGATTACAGGAGTGTGTTTGGTGGCCGGCGGCCAGCCGTCGGTCGCCAGTGAAACGACGCTCGTGACCGTGAGTGAAATCACGGACCAAGACATCGCCGGCTACGTTGCCAGCGGCGAGCCTATGGACAAAGCGGGAGCCTACGCGATTCAGGGTCTCGCATCCCGCTGGATTCCTCGCATCGAAGGGGATTACAGCAATGTGGTAGGACTGCCGGTAGTGCTGGTATTTCGCATGTTGCGGGAAATCAGTCGCCAGTTGCCAGTTGCCGGTTGCCAGAAAACCAGTGGCTTTTGAGTTCTTACTGAGAACTGAGAGCTGGAAACCTTACGCGCTTGGCGGTTTGGGCGGCTCTTTTTCCTTTTCGTCTTTCTCTTTTATCGCGGACTTGAAATTCCGGATGCCTTCCCCCAGCCCTTTGCCTAAGTCGGCAAACTTACTCGGTCCAAAAAGCAGCAGAGCGATGCCAATAATCAACAGAATATGAAACGGCTGAAACAGTCCCTCACCCATAAATCCTCCAGTACGCCCCGGATGCAGCAGAGCGAACCCTGACCCCAATCTCGATTCTAGGTTAGTGTGGACCCCCAGGTCAAAGGCGCATGTGTTGCCGGTCACGAGAGCGCGTGATTCGGTTACACCGCCTCGATCAGGCCGGCAATGAGCGCGGCGCGGCGGGGCAACTCCGAGATCAGGATGTGCTCGTGCGGGGCATGCGCTCCGTCACCCACGGCGCCGAGACCGTCGAGGGTTGGAATCCCCAGACTCGCGGTGAAATTGCCATCGGAGCCGCCGCCCACCGCGGCTTCGCCGAGCTTCCAGCCCAGCTCGCGCGCGATGGCGGCAGCCTGCGCGTAGAGCGCCGCCACTCCGGCTGTGCGTTCCATCGGCGGACGATTGATTCCTCCGGTGATCTCGATTTTGCATTTGCGATTGAAGGGACGCAGGCTGCGCATCTTCTTATCAATTCCAGCCGCGTCTTTTATGCGCGAGATGCGAACATCGACCTGCGCCGACGCTTCGGCCGGAACCACGTTGGTTCGCGATCCGCCGCTCACGACGCCGACGTTTACGGTCAAGCCCTTCTTTAGTTGAGTGAAGCCGGAAATCTTCTCGATCTGACGCGCCAGCTCAAGTATCGCGTTCACGCCTCGCTCGAAATCGAGCCCGGCATGAGCAGCCTTGCCGGTAACTTTGACGAGATAGTCGCCGACTCCTTTGCGCGCGGTTTTCACGGCGCCCTGACGTCCATAAGAAGGCTCGAGCACGAGCACGGCCGCCGCTCTTTTCGCCAGCGCCTCGGTGATGGCACGCGACGAATCGCTGCCCACTTCCTCGTCGGAAACCAGGAGCACGGTCACGGGGCGCGGCCATCCGCCATGCCACGCCTCTTTATGCAAGTCTTCCTTATGCCAATCTTGTAAGGCCGCGAGCGCGTGCAGCATGAGGGCGATGCCGGATTTCATATCGAGGACGCCGGGCCCGGTCAGCTTGTTGTCCACGGCGCGGCAGGGCATGGCGGCGAGCGTGCCCAGCGGATAGACGGTATCGTAATGGCCGAGCAGCAGCAGCGGCTTCGCGGCTGATTTGCCGGGGAAGCCGAAGTCGATTTGCAGGTGATTGCCGAAGTCTTTTGCTGGATGGACGCGAACGTCGACGTTGCCGCCGAGTTGGGAAAACTTATGCGCGACGGCCTCGGCGATGCGATCCACGGCGGCTTTGTTGTCGCTGGGAGATTCGATTTCGACCAGCTCGCGGATGGTCGCGACAATCTCGTCGCGGCGCTCTTTGAAATACGCAAGGCGGAAATAAGCAAGACGACGCTGCGCCTCGGCGCTGGAATGCGTGGACGTTTTTCTGGAAATGGAATTCACGATCGACTTTCCCCCGGCGGCTGAAGCCCTAAGTAGATCATCCAACCCCCGGATGCAATGCCCGGAAGTCGTGCAAGATTGCACATCTCTCTATACACCTGCTCTACACACCGCGCACACCTCCGCGCAAGGCTCCCAAGCGAAACGGGCTTGCTGACGCGGAAAGGCCACACGCTTACGCTATTTCTGCAAAGATTTTCGCCCTCTCGAACGCGTCAAATTCGTTGCGTCCAGGACACGAGAAGAGTACTATACCGGGGCTGGGCGTTCACCTCCCCCCTGTGAATGATCAACTCATAACTGAATACGAAATTCCCAAAAAGGAGAAATCATGATTCGAAGATTGAGCGTGTTCCTGCTTACCGTCGTCGCGATAGTGTCGGCGGTGAGTATCGTTTGCCAGGCGCAGTCGCAATTTCTATTAACTCGTCATACGCGTGAAGTAGTTGTCAGCGGGCAGGTGCAATCCGTCGGCCGGCTCCCCGCAACACAAACCATGCGTTTCGACATTGTTCTTGCCCTTCGCCACGCTCCAGAGCTGGAGAATTTCCTGCAAGAACTCTACGATCCCACCAGCCCTTCCTATCGGCAGTTCGTCACGGTAAAGGAATTTACCGAGAGATTTGGTCCGAGCCAGGAAGATTATGACGCGGTGATCGGTTTCGCGAAAGCGAACGGCTTTACGGTGATGGGCGGCTCCCGCGATGCCATGGATGTGCAGCTCAAGGGCACAGTGGCGGCCATCGAGAAAGCTTTCCACGTGACCATGGGCGTCTACCAGCACCCCACGGAAGACCGCACATTCTACGCTCCGGACCGGGAACCGACGGTGGACCTGCCGTTCCAGCTCTGGCACATCTCGGGCTTGGACAACTATTCGATTCCGCGTCCGGCTTCCCTGCATAGAGATGCCGGTGCGAAGCCCGATGCCGTTAAGGGTTCCTGTCCTGGGGGCTATTATTGCGGCAGCGACATGAGGGCAGCCTACTATGGCGGAACGGCCCTCACTGGCGCCGGCCAGTATCTCGGGCTGTTTCAGTTCGCCGGATACGATATCGCCGACGTGAACACGTACTTCAAGAACGCGCGCCAAACTCTCAACGTCCCCATCGTTGGCATTTCCACCGACGGAACCCCAGTGAGTTGCGTTTATCCCGGCTGCGACGATACCGAGCAGACCCTGGATATCACGCAATCGACCTCCATGGCCCCGGGCCTGGCAACACTGTATGTATTCGTGGGATCCAGCGATACCGCCATTTTCGGCGCGATGTCTACGAATTCCCCCCTGCCTGCGCAAATGAGCGCTTCGTGGATGTGGTACCCGGCCGACCCTGGCACGGACGATCCCTATTTCGAGAGGTTCGCCGCGCAGGGCCAGAACTTTTTCGCAGCGGCTGGCGACTGGAACAGCTGGAACACGTCCCCGTATGCCTACCCGGCAGAGGATGCTTATGTCACTGGCGTAGGTGGAACGGACCTACAAACCCAAAGTGCGGGCGGCCCGTGGGCTTCGGAAACCGGCTGGCCAGACAGTGGCGGCGGCATTTCACCGGACGGCATCCCGATTCCCTCCTGGCAGCAACTCTCGGGCGTGATCAATTCGAAGAACGAAGGTTCTCAGACATTGCGCAACGGCCCGGACGTCGCAGCAGAAGCCAACTTTGACTTTTACGTCTGTGCCGACCAAAGCGGCTGCGGCACCGGCTGGGGCGGGACCAGTTTTGCTGCGCCTATGTGGGCCGGCTTCATGGCTTTGATCAATCAACAGGCGGTGGCCAACGGCAATCCGACGCTCGGCTTCATCAATCCGCTCATCTATCCGATCGGCGTGGGGTCGGGCTATGGCAGCGCGTTCCACGACATCACCAGCGGCAACAACGGCTTTCCGGCGGTGACCGGGTACGATTTGGTGACCGGTTGGGGCAGCCCGAACGGATCCGGCCTGATCAACGCACTGACCGGATCGCAGGGGTCCGGTCCAGTCGTCACACTGTCGCCGACCTCGTTGACGTGGGGCAACGTCGTCGTGGGCGCGACGGGAGCTAAAAAGGCCGTTACACTGACCAACACCGGAACCGCGACGCTGGACATCGGCAACATCGCGACCAGCGGCGATTTTGGCCAAACGACCAGCGCGAAGCCCTGCGGCAGCACGCTGGCTTTGGGAAAGAGTTGCAAGATCGAGGTTACCTTTACTCCGACCCAGGTTGGAGCGCGTACCGGGAACATTACGATTACCGACAACGCTCCGAACAGTCCACAGACGGTGGCACTGTCGGGCACGGGCGCAGCCCAAGCCACGCTAACCCCTGCCAGCAAGACATTCCCGACAGAGAAGGTGGGGACGAGCAGTCCAGCGAAGGTGTTTACGCTTCACAACAAACAGAGCGTAACGCTTAACAGCATCGCGATCTCGACAACCGGCGACTTCAGTGTCTCGACGACGACCTGCACGACGAGCTTGGCCGCCAAATCCAGTTGCACCATCAGCGTGGTGTTCACGCCAACCCAGACGGGCACGAGGACGGGAACGTTGCAGGTGGCCGATAGCGCCATCGGTAGTCCGCAGACTTCGAGTCTGACGGGCACCGGCAAGTAATTCTAACCAGGAAACTGAACCAGCGGGCGGGACTTCGGTCCCGCCCTTTTTCCTGCCAGGAGCGGGGCAGCCCGGTTCATCTTGGAGAAAGTTTTTGTAGATATACTCCTTGGCTGAAAGCCGGGGCATCAGGCATACCTCAGCGTCCGCCAAATCAACGAAATGCCTGACGTGGGAAGGCTACGCTCTTGCCGCATTTCTGCAAAGGTTTTCGCCCAGTATCCATGCGGCAAATTCGTTGCGTCCAGGACAGGCGAAGAGTACTATACGCACGCTGGACGTTCACACCCCCTGTGAATGAGCAACCCAAAACTGAAAACGCAATTCCCAAAGGAGAAATCATGCGTCAAAGATTGAGCGTATTCTTGCTCACCGTCGCCGCGATGGTGTCGGCGGTGAGTATCGTTTGCCAGGCAGAACCGCAGCCCCTCTTGACGCGTCATGTGCGCGAAGTGGTTGTCAATGGCGAGGCACAATCCGTCGGGCGCCTCCCGGCAACACAGTCCATGCGCTTCGACATCGTTCTGGCGCTGCGCCATCAGCCAGAGTTGGAAAATTTCCTGCAAGAGATCTACGATCCTTCCAGCACCTCCTACCGGCACTTCGTTACGGTGCCAGAGTTCACCGCGAGGTTTGGTCCCAGCCAGGAAGATTATGACGCCGTGATCGCTTTCGCGAAAGCGAACGGCTTTACGGTTCACGGCGCTGCCAGCAATCGAATGCTCGTACAGGTCACGGGAACAGTCGCCGGCATCGAAAAAGCTTTCCATGTAACCATGGGTGTCTACCAACACCCCACGGAACGCCGCACCTTCTATGCTCCGGACCGGGAGCCGACGGTGGATCTGCCGTTCCAGCTATGGCACATCTCCGGGCTCGACAATTATTCCATCCCGCAGCCACTCTTCCAGCACAAAGATGCCGGCATGAGGCCCGCCATAAGTGGATCGTGTCCGGGAGACTCCTATTGCGGGAGCGACATGAGGGCAGCTTACTACGAAGGAACGGCCCTTACTGGCGCTGGGCAGTCTGTCGGCCTATTTGAGTTCGCTGGTACTGACTTGGCCGACCTGAACACTTACTACCAGAAAGTTGGCCAGACGCTCAACGTCCCGATCACCCTGTTGTCGGTGGACGGCACCCCCACCACCTGCTATGCATCCCAAAACTGCGACGATACGGAACAGACCATTGATATGACGCAGGCGCTCGGTATGGCCCCGAACATGTCCAGCTTGGTGATGTACGTGGGGTCGAGCGATACCGCCATCTTCAACGCCATGGCGACGGCCAGTCCGCTCAACGCGCAACTGAGCTGCTCATGGGGATGGGGGCCGCCGGACTCAAAGGCGGATGATCCAATCTTCCAGGAGTTCGCGGCCCAGGGCCAGAATCTGTTTGCTGCGGCCGGCGATAGCGGTAAATGGGTCGGGGGTGGGGCTTACCCAGCCGATGATGATTACCTCGTGTCGGTCGGCGGGACCGATCTTGTGACTCAGGGCCCGGGCGGACCCTGGCAGTCGGAAACTGGTTGGTCGGACGGCGGCGGCGGCATTTCGCCGGACCACCTTTCCATTCCCTACTGGCAGGTAGCCACCGCTGCCGGCTGCTCGGAATGTTCTCAGAGCTATCGCAACGGTCCGGACGTGGCGGCAAATGCGAATTTCACCTTCTACTACTGTTCCGACCAACAGGGCTGCGGCACGGGACTGGGCGGGACCAGCTTCGCCGCGCCGATGTGGGCCGGCTACCTGGCTCTCGTCAACCAACAGGCGGTCGCCAACGGCGAGCCGACTGTCGGCTTCATAAATCCGGCCATTTATTCGATTGGCTTGGGTCCGAACTACGATAATGATTTTCACGACATTACCAGCGGCAGCAATGGCTATTCCTGTGGAACCGGGTTCGATCTATGCTCCGGATGGGGCAGCCCGAACGACTCCGGCTTGATCAGCGCGCTGACCGGACAATACTTTACCCTGACTCCAAGCCCGTACACCCTCAGCGTTGCCCAGGGCAGTAGCGGCACGAGTACTATCACGGTGGTTCCGGACAACGGCTTCAATGGCAGCGTTACATTATCGGCGTCGGGTCTGGCCAGCGGCGTGACGGCCGCGTTCAGCCCGAATCCTACAACCTCAACCAGCACGCTGACCCTTACGGTCGGTGCCGGCGCTGGTGGCGGGGAATCGACGGTGATCATTAACGGCGTGTCGGGCAGCTTGACAAGTGAAGCAGGCATCCAGATCACCGTTACTGGCGCTCCGGCCCTTACCCTTTCGCCAACGTCGTTAGCCTTCGGTAACGAAGTCGTGGGGGGAACAACCAAGGCGAAGACCGTTACGGCTACCAACAGCGGATCCGCTTCGCTGAACATTTCCAGCATCGCGACCAGCGGCGATTTCGCCATCCAGAGCAAGACCTGCGGCTCCACGCTGGCAGTGGGTGCCAAGTGTACGGTGAGCGTCACCTTCGCGCCGACGCAGCTTGGATCGCGAACCGGCGATCTGACGTTCAATGACAACGCGGGGAACAGTCCACAGAGCGTGCCGCTGTCCGGCACGGGCACGGCCCAGGCCACGCTAACCCCCGCGAGCGCAACCTTCCCCAAGACCAAAGTGGGGAGTACCAGCGCCGCGAAGACCTTCAAACTCTCCAATAAACAAAACGTATCGCTGACCGGCATCTCGGCCTCGACGACTGGCGACTTCAGTGTCTCATCGACGACCTGCACGGCAAGTCTGGCGGCCAAGTCCAGCTGCACCATCAGCGTGGTGTTCAAGCCAACGCAGACCGGGACGAGGACGGGGACGTTGAGCGTGTCTGACAGCGCTGTCGGTAGTCCGCAGACTTCGAGTCTAACGGGCAAGGGCAAGTAACCCTAACCGGGAAAGTGAAACAGCGGGCGGGACTTCGGTCCCGCCCTTGACTCGTCGTAAAGCCTGCTGGCAGTTCTCTTTTCTCACTTCCTGGTTTCGCTACATTTCGGCCTGAAGCTTTTCACCAGGAAGGGCATCCGTTCTCTGCGGTTGAACCCTGGACGAATCCACGAGACCGTACCTCAACCGTTTGCTCCGCACCCCCGGCGGGCGATATATTTACCCAACGTCCTGTTTTGAGTTTCTTATGTTCACGGATTTTACTGCCACCGACCGCTGGACCAAGAAACAAGTCCACTGCCTCTACCAAGCCCTGATGGTAGCCATCGCCACCCGCCACGCTGATGCAGTGGACATCAAGTTCCTGGTCGACGGGCGCCCGGTGTGGGTCGCACTGCCGCACCCGGCCTGGGTCGAGTACAAGAAGCGCACCGGGAGGCTGATCACCGATTCGTTGGCCAAGGAAATCGCCGGCCATTTTCTGAAAACGGCGCTGGAATCGGGCGAAGGCTTAGGTCGCGAAATGTATTCGCTTACCATCGATGAGACTCTCAAGCACCTGGAAGGGGTCGTGGCGGAAGTCGAGCCGCCGGTTGCCGCAACCCGCTAGGCGCTCGGTGGCCTCTCGGTCTCGGCGGTGAACCGGTCTCTGTGCTTAAATCTAAGACATGTTCGCCCGGAAGCTCCGCGTGGAATACGAGCACGAAGGGAAGCTTCAGCCCTGTCCGTTGAAGTGGCTCGACAATTTCAGCATGCGCAACTTCACGAACGCGTCGGTTTTTGACGACACGCTGCCAGTGGGCGACGGGTGCCTGGAAATTGGAACGCATGTCCCGCTCGATCAACTCCGGGTTGCGATGGAAGACTGGTTTCGCCGCAAGAGCTATCTGCCCAAGGACGCGACGCTGGTGCTGACCCTGAGCTAGCAGTCCTAGAGGATTTCCCGTAGACACGCGGATTGCCGCGTCTCTCCCGCGGCGTCTGCGGAGACGGGGCAAGCCCGGGCTTACAGGAAAAGGAATTTACGAAGCCCGAGTTGTTCAGCGGCCAGGTTGCGCTGCCTAGACTGGTGAGGCTCTTTCCATCTTGAGCAGGCGGGCAAATAAGCGGACGATCATGCCATCGAAGCGGGTACCGCTCAGCTTTTCCAGTTCCAGCAGCGCCTGCTCGTCGGTTTTGGGAAGGGCGAAAGAGCGATCGCTCGTCATGTTCGCATAGGCGTCGGCGACGGCGAGGATGCGGCCATACAGCGGAATATTCTCGCCCTTCAATCCGAAAGGATAGCCGGTGCCGTCGAAGGCTTCATGATGGGATTCGATGGCCTGGGCCACTCGCTCGATTTCAGGAATCGACCGTAACAGCTCCGCCCCCACTTGCGGGTGGGTCTTAATCACGGCGAATTCATCTTCCGTAAGCGTGCCCGGCTTGTTCAGGATTCGATCGGGGATGAACAGCTTGCCAACGTCATGCACGCGCCCCGCGAAGGTGGCATCTTCCACTTCCTGCGCAGAGAGGTTGAGTCCGCGCGCGATCATCCCAGCGTAGCGCCCGCATTGCTCGCCATGTCCCGCAGCGTTGGGCTCCCTGAGTTCGGCCGCGTGCGACAAGGCTTCGACGGCCTCGGTCATCGCCCTGAGACCCGCATCGTCATCCTCGCGTCCGCACAGCTTGCGGAGCGTGCCGACCAGTTCTTCGAGGTGCTGTGGCCCGTTATGCTCGCGCTGCAGAAATCCTTCGATGTAACCGGAGACAAGATGCCGCTGCACGGCGGAACCTTCGCCGAACGCATCGGAGGTGGAAACCTGGTTACCGCCCGCGTGCTTGGCCACGTACATGCCCGCATCCGCCACGCGAATCAGATCCTCCATGGAAAATCCATGCACGGGGAAACTGGCGACGCCGAAACTGCCGGTGATATGGTGCTCTTCGAGCATGGGATCGGTGGCGAGCCAGAGCCGCAATCTCTCCGCCAGCGCCTGCGCCTGCTCGATTCCGGTCTCGGGCATGAGGATGACGAATTCGTCTCCGCCGTAGCGGGCAACCACGTTCGACTGGCGGCACTTCTGTTCGAGCAGCCGGCCAACGCGCGCCAACACCAGATCCCCTTCCAGATGGCCGAGCGAATCGTTGACCTCCTTGAATTTATCTAAATCGATCAGCACTACAGAGAACGGCCGGCCCGAACGGGACGCGCGTTTCCACTCCGAGCTCAGCGCCTCCCAGAAAAAGCGTCTGGTCTTGATGCCGGTCAAACCATCGGTGATCAATTGCTGCTGCAGCTTCTGGAAGACGAACGAGTTGTGCAACGCCGTCGCCAGAAGATCGGCCAGGGTATTCAGGATCAGAACATCCTGCGGGGCGAACGCATTCTCCTCCCGGCTCTCCACGTTGAGCACGCCCAGCAGCGTGTCGCCGTATCTAATCGGGAGGCAGAGGACGGCGCGCGATTCCGGCAGCACGCCGGCGAGCTGACCCGGACCGGCGTTTTGCACCAGTGCGCTCACCCCGGTGCGCGCGACCTTTCCCAGAACTCCACTGCCCAGCGCGATCCGGCGGCCCAGTGTTTGCGATGTCGTTCCGGCCTCGGCTTTGATCTCGATTCCCTTAGCGGCGTAATCCATGATGCCGATGCCGATGTGATCGTAGCGGAAGTTCTTCTGGATCTCGCGCACGATGCTGGCCATCATCTGTTCGGCGTCTTCGCTCGAAATCGCCATTTTCGAAATGCTGTTAAGAAACGCGAGATGCCGGGCGCGGCGCTGCTCCTCGGTAAACAGGCGCGCGTTCTCGATCGCTACCCCCAGTTGACCGGCTGCGGTTTGCATGACCTCGAGGTCCCTCGCCAGGAATTGCGATTCCCGCTCTGTACTCAGCGCCGCCATCACTCCTGCGGCTTTGCCGCCGAGAAAAATTGGCACAGCGCAGAACGACCGAGCCGACTGTGGAGGCACGGGATCGACTCCCAGTCTTGCCTGCACCTGTTCAAGATCGGACTCGATCAGCAGCGGCTCCCCCGTCCTGAGGATGTACTCGGTAAGTCCATTGCTGAGTTTGCGGGAGCGCTTGGGGAGAATAATGCCGCTTTCGATCTCCAGTTCGAAGCGAATCTCGTCTTCTTCCTGAAACGCGATGTAGAAATTGCTGGTGTCGAAGATCTGGCCCAGCTCCACCTGCACCGTGCGCAAGACCTCGTCCTGGTTGAGATGAGAACTGACGGCCTGCCCGATCTCGGTGAGCAGTTCGTATTCCTTGGTTCGCCGCTGGGCTTCGTGCATTACGACGTAGTTTTCCAGGGTGAGAGCGATCTGTAGCGCCAGCCCGATCAGCAGCCGCAAATTCGAAGAGCCGAACATCCGCCGTTCCGCGTGCGGAAACAGAAGGACGCCGAAGTTGTGCTCCCGCGTCTGCAGGCTCACCGCCATCAGGTCGGTGATTCCCTCCGCCAAAAGCGTTTGCTTGCAGGCCTCGAACTTTCCACCTGAAAGCGCCGGCAAAGGCTCTTCCAGTTCGGGGAGAACTCTTAAGGTGACCACTCCACCCCGCCGGTAGGCAAGCTCGGCGATGTAATCCCCGGCCTGCGTCTTTTGCAGTTTTTCCAGAAACTCCGCGGAAAAGCCCTTTTGCACCGAGGGCAGGGTACCTCGCCACTGCTGGGAAACAAAGAAGACGGCGCGGCGCGAAGGCAGGGGCGCCACTAACCTCTCCACAAAAGTCTGCAAGCTGGGTACCAGGTCAGATGCAGAGAGCAATCGGCGCGGATCGACGCCCAGGGTGGAGAACGCCAACGCATTTTCCTGCACTGCATTGCGCTCGTTTTCAAACAGCACCATCACCATGGCGATGGCCAGCAGCATCTGCGGAATCGGCCCCAGGAAACCTCCCAACTGGCCAACAATCTCGAGGAAAGGTTGATGGAACTGGCCCGCACCCATGAGCGCGGCCCACAGCGCCAGCGAAAACGCGAGCGTCCGGAAGGCCACGGAATTTCTGCGAAAAGCGTAGCGGTAAAAATGGAACGAGCAATAGAGCAGCATCGCCGCCAGCCCCACTTCCAGCCGCAGATAGACGGGCAGGGGAGCCGCTTTCTCGCTGAATACGCCGCTCGCCATTTGCGCCCGCAAGCTCACATACGCCAGCAGAACCCCGGCTACCGCCAGCGCAACGTCATACCACTTTAGCTGGAACGGTTCTTTCATCAACCGGGTTGAAACGAAGATGCAAATCGCCATCGCCACCAGCAGCAGCGAGCTCAAAAAAAACAATAACGCGGAAGGGCCCTGAAAATATTCCACCGCCTTTAGCCCGTAGTGCAGCGTATATGCCGCCCAGGCCAGTTGCCACGCGCGAAAGTAGTTGTGACGGTTCTGCTCGTAGAGGTAGCTGAAGACCAGAAGCACCAGCAGAGCCACGGCCCCAGGAATCAGCACCAGACCTGTGGCAACGCTATGCATGGATCAACGTTTCCTCATCGCCCGTAATTATGGCCCGGATGGAACTCTCTCTTTCCTAACGCTGGCCTAATCCTGTCACACCGGACAGATCGAAACAACAGGTGTCTTCCGGCAGGTTCCGCCCTGGGCACGGCGTTCCCAAGAGTATCTTCTTATGAGATGCGATGCCGCTATAACGATCTTCTCTCGAAGAGTTACCTTCGTAACCCGTTAGTAACCCATTGCCCCTCGCCGGGACTGCCCAGAGCCTAGAGCCAAAACCGCAATCCCGCTATACTCGAAAGTTATGCTTCGCGTTCGATTCGCGCCGTCTCCCACTGGTTTTCTGCACGTCGGCAGTGCCCGCACCTTTATTTTCAACTGGCTCTACGCCCGCCGCAACCGAGGAACCGTGGTGCTGCGACTCGACGACACCGATGTCGAGCGCAACACCGAGGTCTCGGTCAACTCCATCTTCGAAGGTCTGCAGTGGCTTGGCCTTGGTTGGGACGAGGAATACAAGCAATCCGAACGTCTGGCCCTGCATCGACAGATCGCCGACGCCATCTTTCAGAAGGGCCTAGCGTACCGCGATTTTACCCCCGCCCACAGCGGCGACAGCGAAAAATCCGGCGCCAATCAAACCTGGCTCTTCAACCCCGGCATGCGCGAACTTCCCCGCGCCGAGAGCGACCGCCGAGCCGCGGCCGGAGAGTCCTTCGCGCTTCGCTTCCGTGTTCCCCGCGGTATGGGCGAGCAAGTCCGCTTCAGCGACGCAGTCTACGGCGAGCAAATCAAGTCCGCCGACGACATCGAAGACTTCGCGCTCCTGCGTTCCGACGGCATGCCCACGTACCACCTTGCCTCGTGTGCCGACGACATCGACCTCCGCATCAGCCACATCATCCGCGGCCAGGACCATCTCTCGAACACTTACAAGCACGTGCTCATTTTCGAAGGCGCTGGTGCCATGCCGCCGCAGTTCGCGCATCTTCCGCTGCTTGTTGCCCCCGATGGATCGAAGCTTTCCAAACGCCGCCATGGTCCGGTGGTCAGCGTCACCACTTACCGCGACGCCGGATTCCTTCCCGAAGCCTTCATCAACTTTCTATGCCTGCTAGGCTGGTCGCCAAAAGACGATCGCGACAAGATGAGCCTCCAGGAACTCACCGACGCCTTCTCTCTTGACGGCATCAACCGCGCTAACGCCGTGGTGAATTTCAAGGAGCCCGCCGCGACACCGGAAGAAACCTTCGATCCCAAAGCTGTCTGGCTGAATGCCGAGCACATCCGCGGGCTCTCGATCGACGACCTCAGCGCGCGTTTGCTCCCAATTGTCCACGGCGCTGGATTTCCAATCGCGCCGGAAGAAATGCGTGCGATCACGCCGCTCATCCGCGAGCGGATCAAGCTCCTGCGCGACGTCCTCAGCGCCGCCGACTTTTTCTTCGTGGACCAGCTTCCGCCCTACGACCCAGCCGAACTTATCCCGCAGAAGGGCGACGCCGCCATGGCGCTAAAAGTCTTAATCCGCGCTCGGGAAGTCCTGGCGCAAACCGAATTCAAGCACGATCCGTTGGACCAAGCCCTGCGCGCCGCCGCTCAGGAACTGGGCGTAAAACCCGGACAAATGTTCCAGCCGATCCGCGTAGCCGTCTGCGGTCGCAAGAACGCTCCGCCATTGTTCGAGACGTTGGAAGTGTTGGGGCGGGAAACCACTCTGGCGAGAATTGAACGAGCCATTCAGAAGCTCTAGTAGGCGCCGTTTTTGAAAAAAAGCTGCGGATCAAGGAAAAGTAGCGCTAGTGTTCGGGCAAGTCCAGCCTTCTGCACGAACTGCAGGTCCCTGCTTCGTTTGATTTCATAACCACGACGGCTCCCAAAGCCCGATACTTAGGTTGTCTAAAGACCAAGCGCTCGGGACGAAAGGAGCCAGTCATGTTGATTATAGGCTGTGATTATCATCCGAGTGGGCAGCAGGTTTTTGGCATCGACACGGAGAGCGGCGAAGTATTCGCCGATCGCTGGATCGCGCACACCGGCAAAGAACTCGATGAGTTCTACAGCGCGTTGCCGGCGGGCGTGGTGGTCGGAGTGGAGAGCAGTGGCAACATGCTGTGGTTCGAGCGGCGGCTGCGACAATACGGGCATCAATTGCGGCTGGGAGATGCGGCCAAGATTCGGGCTTGGGAAACGCGCAAGCAGAAGCACGACCGGCGCGATGCGGAGTTGATGGCGCGGTTGTTGCTGGAGGGCAACTTTCCCGATCTGCGATGGGTGCCCACGCTGGCCGAGCGCGACCAGCGCCAGCTGCTGATGCACCGGCACAAGCTAGTGCGGATGCGGGCGCAGGTGAAGAACCAGTTGCAGCATATTGCCATGAACCAGGGCGAGCAGAAGAAACGGCAGTTGTGGACCAAGGCGGGACGCGAACTGCTGGAGCATCTTCCGCTGGAGCCTTGGACGGCGCGGCGGAGGGACGATTTGTTGCGCTGGCTCGATCTGCTCGACCGCGACTGCGAAGGCCTGGACCGGGCCGTGCAGCAAGCGGCGGAAGCGCGGGCCGACGCGCGGCTGCTGATGACGCATCCCGGAATCGGGCCGGTGATCAGCTTGGGGTTTGTGTTGACCATCGGGTCGATCGAACGCTTCGAGCGCAGCCGCGAACTGGTGAGCTATCTGGGATTGAATCCGTCGGAGGATTCCAGTGGCGAGCGGCGGCGGCTGGGCGGGATCAGCAAACAGGGCAGCAGTTTTATGCGCCTGCTGTTGATTCAGGGAGCGCAGACTGCGGTCCGTGGCGATGAGGCGTTGCACCGGCAGTACCGTCGCTTGGCGAGCAAGAAACATCGAGCGGTGGCTAAAGTGATGGTGGCACGCAAACTGGCGGTGCGCATGTTCTGGATGCTGAAGACGCGAAAGACGCATGCAGAACTGGTTCGTATGCGGGGTAGCCCGAGTCATCCTGGGGTCAGCAAGACCGACCGTTTGAGTGAGCACCCCGCCTCTCTGCGGATCCAGCCGCAAGGCTAGACGGCCCGGCGGAGAGTTTGCACGAGAAATCATGGTCGCCAAGATCGAATAGATGGTAAGTGGGACCGGATTCGGCACCCACGCATGATTCAAAGCAAAGACGAGCGGCTTGGACTTAGACACATGCAACCGCAACAGCAAAAGCAAAACCCTCCACGAAGAGGGAAAAGCAACGGCAACACCGTCCTTGCCGCGCTCGCGCCTTCGTGTCGCCAAAAAACAGTTGACAGAGCCGTCGTGGTTATAGACAGGATGACAATCAACGAAGTGATTTTGAGCAGTTGCTAATGCTGGTCCTGGAACTGTTTCGCTCGCTGGCTGGCTCCTGCGGCTTCGCGCTGCATTCCTTTGGCCTCGTAGGCGCTGGCCAGAGCATTTTCGTTTTCGGAATTGTCCCCAGCTTTCTGCTGCTTCAGGAAGGATGCGATGGCATCGTCGTAGAGGTTGAGCTTGGCTTGCACCAAGCCCATCTCTTGATAGACGCCACTGTAATCCGGGTCGAGTTTTGTGGTCAGCTTGAATTCCTCGAGGGCTTCAGGGTATTTCTGCTCGTCCGATGAAACCGCGCCCAACCCAAAATGGGCGGCGGCGCTATTCGGATTCATCTTGAGTAGTTGCGCAAATATTTCTCGCGCTGCTTCCGGACGATTCTCTTCCAAGTAGCTCATGCCCAGGTAGAAGCGCGCTCCTTGATCCTGCGGTTCAAGCTCAATAACACGCTTCAGTTCCCCTTCCGCGCTGGCGTAGTCGCCCTTGACCCAATAGGCGCGCGCGAGCTCGTAGTGTGCTGGCACATAACCCGGCCGCTGGCGGACCGCAGTCTGTAATTCCTTAATCGCCTGGTCGGTCTTGTTTTCGGATAGCAGCATCTGCCCTTTTTCCGCATGGAGCAGATACCCGTGGGCATGCTGTAGCCACGCCACGCCGCCGTAGGCGATCGCGATCCCAACTAGCAGCACGCCGACGCGTCGCAGAACGTCATCGTGATTCGGAGCGACCTTGGCGATGAGCGCGCCCAGAATCAGTCCCGATACCAGGCCGCCAACGTGGGCGGCATTGTCCGTGATGCCCAACATGGCTCCGATTACGAGGTTGTAACCCGCAAACGTCAACACACTTCGAAGCAGGCCAGACACTGCCGCTTTTGGCATGGAGAATTCGCCGAGGTAAAACGACGCGATCAGAGCGCCGGCAATTCCAAAGATGGCTCCAGAGGCTCCTGCGCTTACGCGACCAAGGCTCCAGACAAGGCTGGCTACACTCGCCGACACGCCGGTGATCAAGTAGACCGCACCGAATGTCCAGTGATCGTAGACCGCTTCGGCTATTCTGCCGAGACTCCACAGGCACCACATATTGAGAGCAATGTGGATGATGCCGATATGTACAAACACGCATGTCAACAGCCGCCACCACTCACCGGCTACGGTGTAAGGCCCAAAATTCGCCCCCCATTGCACCAGTTGTAGACTAGTCGGTTCCATGGGCGAAACGCCAGCCAATGCCATGGCGACGAACACCGCAACATTGATGCCGAAAATGGCCTGAGTGACCGCCATCGAACTGGATTGCTGCCGCATCCATGGCGCGGGTTCGACCCGCTGGATAGGCAAATCCTCGCCGCGCTGTGCAGCTTCATGCTGCACGCACCACTGGCAAAGCTTCCTGCCGAAAGTGAGGGCTGGGAGCTGACGGCCGCATTGAACACAATTTGCCATGAAAGACTGGAGCCCGCCGCGCGCCAACGGTGATTACCGGAAGGTCGCTTCCCTCTCGACGCAGATTATCACGTCGCTCCCTTCAACGACGGTGGTGGCTGCATTCGGTTAGGGCAGCATCGAGGCCGCACCGTGGTCGCGCTATAGCCGAGAGGCATCCAGCAGCGGCAAATCCACTCTTCCATATAAAATACAAAGAGCATGAGAGCCGCGAATTCATCTTCATCTTTATCTAACGAAGCTGGCGCGAACTCGCCTTCCGGGTCTCGCCCCTCGAACTTTGTCCGCGACCAGGTCATCCAGGACCTGGAAACTAAGAAATACAACGGTCAAGTGCAGACCCGGTTCCCTCCCGAGCCCAACGGCTATTTACACATTGGCCATGCCAAATCCATCTGCCTCAACTTTGGATTAGCCGACGAGTTCGGCGGCAAGACCAACCTGCGCTTCGACGATACCAACCCGGAGAAGGAAGAGCAGGAGTACGTGGACTCTATTATGAAGGACGTCCGCTGGCTGGGCTTCGAGTGGGACGGTCTCTACTATGCTTCCGATTACTTCGATCAGCTCTACGAATGGGCGATCAAGCTCATCAACGAAGGCAAAGCGTACGTTGACGATCTAAGCGCGGAAGAAATTCGCAAGCATCGCGGCACGCTCACCGAGCCCGGTAAAGACAGTCCGCATCGCAACCGCGGGGTGAAGGAGAACCTCGACCTTTTTGAACGCATGCGCAAAGGCGAGTTCCCTGACGGATCGCGCGTTCTGCGCGCCAAGATCGACATGGCCTCGCCGAACCTGAACATGCGCGATCCCGTTATGTATCGCATTCTACATGCCGAACATAACCGCACCGGCGGCAAGTGGTGCATCTATCCCATGTACGACTACGCGCACGGTCAGTCCGATTCAATCGAGCACGTCACCCACTCCATCTGCACGCTCGAATTTGAGGATCATCGCCGGCTTTACAACTGGTTCATCCAGCAGCTCGGTATTTTTCCGTCCCAGCAGATGGAGTTTGATCGCCTCAGCCTTACCTATACGCTGCTGAGCAAGCGCAAGTTGCTCACTTTGGTGCAGGAAAAACTTGTCAACGGTTGGGACGATCCGCGCATGCCCACGCTCTCCGGCATCCGGCGGCGCGGCTACACGCCGGAAGCGATCCGCAATTTCTGTGCGGCGATCGGAGTTTCGAAGACCAATGGCACGCTCGAGTTGGCGATGCTCGAACACTTCGTCCGCGAAGACCTGAACAAGCGCGCGCCGCGCGTGATGGCCGTGCTGCGGCCGTTGAAGGTCGTGATAGATAACTACACGGAAGGTCAGGCCGAGGAAGTCGATGCGGTAAACAATCCTGAAGACGAAAGAGCCGGGAAGCGCAAAGTGCCATTTTCCAGGGTACTCTACATCGAGCAGGACGATTTCCGCGAAGAGCCGCCCAAGAAGTATTACCGCTTGTCGCCCGGGCACGAAGTGCGCCTGCGCTACGGCTATTTCATTACAGCGAAGTCGGTGGTGAAGAACGACAGGGGAGAAGTGGTTGAGGTGCACTGCACATACGACCCCGCCACGCGCGGTGGCGATGCCCCGGATGGGCGCAAGGTGAAATCGACTATTCACTGGGTCTCAGCCGCGCATGCCATCGACGCCGAGGTGCGCATCTACGACAAGCTCTTCAGCAAGGAAGACCCGAATCAGGTTGAAGAGGACCAGGAGTTCACTGCGAACTTGAATCCGAACTCGCTGGAAGTGATCGCGCAGGCCAAGTTGGAGCCATCGCTGGCGAATGCGCCGATCGAAGGCCGCTATCAGTTCGAACGCCTCGGGTATTTTTGCGTGGACCCGGATTCCAGGCCCGGACGTTTTGTGTTCAACCGCACCGTGGCGCTGAAAGATACCTGGGCCAAGGTCGAGAGAAAATCGGGACCGTAGATGTTTCGGCAGAGACGCCGCTGGCTGCGGTTACTCCCCCAGACTGCTTCTCCCCATGCGGGAATCGCCGCAGAGTGCGGGATTGTCGCACAATCACTTCCACGGTCCGCCGGTGTGCACCATCCACAGATCGGTGTCCGGCGCATTGATCACGCCAAACGGCATCCAGAAGTGGCCTCGCTGTCCCCAGCCGTCTCCCCAACTGTTCTGGATAAGCGCGAGGTGCTCCGTCCGGTCGTAACCGAGGCAGAGTACTTCGTGGCCGCCCTGCGGCTGCTCGCCGGGTTTCGAAATCGGCATGATGCCGGTGTCGGCCACCTGCTGCGACATGAACGACTCGTAGACCGTGAACCCGACTGTAACCGGCCACGGCGTTGAGTCGGCCAGGCACCGCAGAAAGCCCGACAAACTTCCGATGCGGTGGTAAGCGCCCGTCTTGTACTTGAGCGCATTCTGCACTTGCTGCGCTGTCGGGGCGGTGAACTTGCCCGCAACATAGGGATACAGCGACGCTTCGCAGCAACCTTTTGCGGTGAGCACCTGGCAACCGGTGCGCGGCATCGCGCCCTCATCTTTGGGGAACGACCCATCGGCAATCAGTTCCTCGACATACAGGCACTGCGGGCTAAGAATCGGGGACGACTTCTCGTACTTCCGTGCGATCCACTCGCGCGCGGAAGAGAAGGCATGTCCGGTGCAACTGCTTTCCTCGCCCTGGTCCTTGATCGGTCCGCCCCACTCCCGCAGATCCACTTGCTGCGGGACGGGCTCCGCTCGCGGCGAAGCCCGATACATTCGATCCCGCACATCATGAACGTCTCGGCGCGCGCCAAACTTGCGGTCCATCACTGGAGTCGCCCGAAAGTCACCCACCGCACCAGCTTCGAGTGCTGATGGAGTTTCAGTTTCGGGGTCACCGCGTCCACGGCCGCGTTGCCAGTCGGCGACAGCAGGATGCTGTTGTAATGGTCCGCGAAGGTGGCGACGCTGTAGGGCGGCGCCGTTTTCATGCCGGGCGCAGCCGCGTTCTGACAGGATGGAATTACTGCCGTGATTGCATTTACCGTGCCTGCCACCAAGTCGGCAAGCAGCGTAACTTTCGATTGCGTGTTCGAATCGCTCACCTGTGCCAGTTGCAGAACCAAATTCTGATCGTTCTGATAGGTGCCGACGGCTACCTTGAGTTGTTGACACACACCCGGCGCGGCAGCCGAGGACGCGACCGCGAAATCTCCCGCCAGTTCCCTAACAATACCAGCATCGGCGTTGATTTTCGCCACGAGCGAGGCATCCACCGGCTGCCCCTTGTCTGCGGCGACGATTTGCAGAATGTCGATCAGCGCCGGCGCCGCCGCGGCCAGAATGGAGTCAAGCGTCGACAGCCAAGCGGTCGAACACGCGGTGCAGAACATGGCGAAAGACAGCGCAACGACAAGAACTTTCTTCCTAAACAGAGCTTTCCTCATAAATGGTTCTCCTTTTGATTTTCGGACTTGACTTACCTATGTCCGGGGCACAACGCGGCCCGGTTGCGGAGTTCCTGCAGCTCCGTCTGGATGAGCAGCAGTTGCCCTTGAATGCCTTTCACAGTGGCCTCATTGCTGTTTCCCATGGCCTGCAGCGCCGCGATGGCCACATCGCGCAGGTTGGCCTGCGCGGCATGTTCCTTCTTCCACTCATGATCCTCGAGGCTCTGCTGTTCGCGCTGGCCGGCCAGCTTCTGCGCTGCTCCAAATGCCAGGACGCCATTGACCAGGAAGCCGATGAAGGCAACCGTGGCCGCACCATAGTTGCTCCAGAAAGTGGGTGCCATCTGCGTTAGTATCATGTCCATTCACCAATACTCAGTTGTTCGAGTCGGCACCGGCATACGGCGAAGGCAGCCAATGCGCCACGATGACAGCCAGCGGCGCAACGATCGCCGCGACGTTAGCATGGCTCGCCCAAAATGCAGCAATTGCCGGCGTGGCCGTGTTCGCGAGGGCAGTAAGCAGTAACACAACAGTTGGCAGATAACCAGCGTACTTTTTCAAGATAGTATCTCCTTGTGATAGCGTTGGACCTGTGTAATTGGGTTAGTGCGCGAACCGGTCAAGCCCTGATGCCCAACTCGTATGCCGCCCATGGCGCACGCTTCGTTAGGGCTTCCCGGCGGGATAAGAATCCCTCCTGCGCCAGGCCAACGTGAACCCATCCGTACTCGAGAATGAGTTGGTCGTATTCAATGTCAGACTTCAGGATAGCTAGCGCCACTTCTTCCGGCGTACCGAACGCGGGACAAACAAAGTCGCAGGCCCGTCCGAAACAGTGGGCGCTCGTCACCACTCCGCCAACCACCTCATTGACTTCCGGAGCGCGGTAGCCGCTGTGCACGACGATGGGCTTGTTCCCGAGCAGCGTTCTAACTCTTTCCATGACCGCCGCCACCAAGCCGAGGTTTGCAATAACGATCGCGGTCGGAGTGTTGTCCAGTCCAAGCCGCGCCGCCGCTTCGGAGAAAGAAAATTCCTCCAACGTGAAATGCTCTGAGAGTTTCATGGGACTTTGTTTCAGCTGGGTCCGGGATTCACCTTAAACACATGCTGTGTTCTAATCTGGAAATGGCTTGCAATTTGTGTATCCCGCAGGGCACACGTACTGTGTCACCGTCTGCGTCGCATCGAGTGCCGGAATATTTGCACCTATATCGGTGCCATCGGATGCCGCGTTGTGGAATGGGCTGTCCGACCGCAATTCAAAGCCGTGATAGTCCGGCAACGTAAGTGGCATTGATGACATGCTCATCGCTCCAACAAAGGCCACGCAGTAAGGCGCACTGCCCATCCCGCCTGAGCCAGCATAAGTCGATCCCGTGCAATATGGCGCAACCGGGAAATACAGCGTCGGAGTCGGATTGGCGTCAGGGTAGTTTGGGTTGTTGCCATAGCCGGTATAGTAACTTGATGAGCGCCCCGGCCACACTAGGTAATCCAGCGTCGATGTGCCGACTCCGCCCGTTCCGTAAGAACCGGCATCGTAATCAAAGACCTCGGTGTTTGTCCCTTCGTTCGGCGACACTGGAGTGTAATGGTTGTAAAATCCCGCGCTGCGTGCCGCCCCAAGGCTGAGAGCAATGCTGTCACGGAACAAGAAGTTGGGCAGGTATGTAGGATTGCCACCTGTTGGCCCGCTGCCCATAGGAGAGTCTCTGTCTGTGATGAAGTCCTGGTGAGTAACCATCATCGGCGAGGGCACGCCTTGATTGTTTACGAGTTGGCAGGTGCCACTGGTGTCGGTAGAATTAGGCGTTGCAACCCACGGGTAGGTTACGGTTACGTTCGCCGGACTCCATGTCCCCGTCCAAGCAGCAGAGCCACTAGAGGCGAGTGGTCCTAGGCCCAATGGCTGATAGATGCCGCTCACATGGCGCGTCGGAACGTTAAATGCGGTATTGGTGCAGAGAGTGACCGACACCGCGTTTCCGGTCGGAATGTTGAATACCTGATAACCCACTGGCCCTTGCACGGTTCCCGTAGAGGCACTGGCGCTGCAACTGGTCGTAATCGCGGCTGTAAACGGATTGCCGGTCGCGGTGACGCTCCCAGACTGGCCGTCGAGACAGGTTCCAGTATTCAGAAATTCAATCGACTCGCTGCCGATAAACCCGTTTGATGTCGTCACGGTGGCCGTCGTTCCCGTAGATGACACGCTCGTGATCGTGTCCGATTCCATGGGCGCGTTTGCATTCTGAGAGAACGTGCCGACAAACGTAGCATGGTCCCCTGTACTGTTTTCCGTGACGGTTCCAGTCCACGTTTGTTGCCCTGCCAGTATCGTCATTCCCGGATCGTCGGAGACGCACAGCGGGTTAGACTGGCTGATTCCATAATGGAGTGCGTTGGAAAAGACTATGCGCTGGCTGGGCGAAGAGACTCCGCCACCGTTTGCGCCGTTGTACGAGGCACCCCGGAAGGCAATGTCCTCACAGGCGTTTCGGAAGATTAGGTCCCGGAAATTGAGGTCGCTGAGTGTGCTTTGATAGTACTGTCCAAGGACGGCTACAGCCCAGTTGGTCGTAGTAAAAGCAGAGACGATACCGGCTTGGCCCCCGGAGTTGTCCGAGTTCTCAATTATCGAGCCGTAGAATAGCACTCTCTGGCCCGACTTCATCTCTTCGCCGTTTTTGCGAACCACACTCTGATTCATCCAATGGCCAAGTGGAACGCCGCCCATGCCCAGCCACGGGTACGGGAAGGTACAGCGGACGCGGCCAATTTGCAAATCCTGCCCAAACACAAACGATCCGATAGGCAGAATTTGCGGGTTGCTGGTTACGCCGCCGGAGAAAATGCAACTGGACGACCCCTCGAACCAATCGTTGACGAACTTCATGGCTTGGCCGTGGGGCGTAACGCTGTGTCCTTCCGCGCCGGGGCGCAACGCCTGACTTACCTGCGTGCCGACAACCGAGCAGTAGTAGCAAAGTTTCAGATCAAAGCCGGTGGATACCTTGTTATAGCCCGCCGCGAGGCTCGTCCAATCCGCGTGCGCCCACACCCGTCTGAAGTGAAGGTGACTGTCGTACTGCGTGATGCCTGTAGCCTTTAGCGTGTCTCCCACGATAATTATATCGGTGTCGCTCGTGTTGCCCGCGTTCAGACTGATTGCAGCATCCAGAAACTCCCAGTGATCGGCACCGATCTGCGTAGTACCGCCGCAGGGGAAAGCAGTACCAGCCACAGGCGTGCAAAACGCAAGCGGGGCGGTGTTGCCGGTGCCTTGAATCTGGTACATATACTGGAGGTAGTTGTAGGCGGAAACGTTGGTGTTTGTGCCGTTCGCCAGTGTGATTGCCCCGCTGCCGTCAGTGATGCCCGAGCAGGCGGTGTTTCCAGTCAACGCGACTTCCGCCGCCGTGACGTTGTAGAGCACGCAAAATGGGGCGGTGTGGCTTTTGGTGAAAGTGGCGTGCAAGCCAACCTGGTTCCCTTGAATGACGACGGTCTGACCGGAAATTGGGCTCGCGCATTTCGAGGCCGTAGTCAACGTTACCTGTCCCGCGTTCTGATAGCTCGCAATTCCCGTGCTCAACGTGCTGGTGCAGGCTGCATTTCCAGCGTCCGTGACCGTGGTGTTTAGACCGACCATCCAAGACTGAAAGTAGTTGCTCGCGGAGGCGAGGATCGCACTCGATCCTGCCATAGCGCCATCGGACAAACTGAGGTTGGGCAAAATGGTTGGGACAACGCACTCTTGGTTCGCGCCGGTATCTATCGAAACCTGTCCACTAGGGCATAAGCCGCTCCCGTCGGTCGGCGTCAAGGTAGGTGAAACAAAGTCGTTTGTCAGCCAAGCAAGCCACAGAGAGCCCGCAGGAATATTGAACATTCCTGTCGTATTGACGCTGACCGTGGTAATCCCTTCAATCGCTCCCGAGGACTGGGAGGGCCCGGTGGAAAAGTACATGTTGGTTCCGGTGCAATCGGGATTATTGAGACCGGGATTGGTTGATTCTGAGATGTTGTCCTGAATGCCGCCCGCACAGACAGGCTCGCTCATCGCAGCCAAAGTTGAATCGTAAGCGGACCTTACAACGATTGGAGCTGTTGCTGGTGCCGACGAAGTTTGAGGAATCACAAACCCCTTGGTCAGGGCATAGATTCCAGGAGGGGGTTGGAGAATGAATCCAACCGGCCTTGACGGCCCCGCGCAACTGCGATAGCTCTCTAGGTCGGTAATAGCTTGGCTTAGGCCAGCGGCAGTCTGATAGTAGTTTGTCCCAAATGTGAATCCGCTAGGATAGAGCGCGCTCGTAGAAGCGCATGTTCCAATCGCCGCCGGTGTGCTTGGACTCCAAGTTCCTCCCGTGCCAGAAGTCCCGGAGAGTGTTAGCGTATACACTGGTGTAGTCAGAGACAGCCCCGGCGACCCAGCGGAGCAACTAGACGTAATTCCGCAGGTAAGCTCGTTGTTATCAACCCAAATTGCGGGCATTGCTGGGAGGTACGCATTACCCCCGGATCCTTGGCCGCACACGGCTTGGCCGGAAAGCACAGCAGAACCCGACAAAACCATTTGCCCCAGCGCAACACAATCCAGCAAAGACAGGACTGTGAGCCATAAGATCGCTAAAGACTTTTTCATCGCTGTTTGCTCCGTGAACCCGAGGTGATTCCGGCACTACCCTCGGGTAAGGGGCTGCTTGAGCGCCAAATCGCACCCTGCCGGAAGCCTGAAACCCGTGCCACTTGCGACTGCGCGAACACTGCTACTGACGGCTTCGCTATAATGTTTGATTGCTCTCCCCCCGCCATTTGCGCAGGGCTTCATGGAAAGGGAACTATGCCGACTGATGTAGTCATGCCCCAGATGGGCGAATCAATTTTCGAAGGGACTCTTACCAGATGGCTGAAAAAGACCGGTGACAAGGTCCAGCGCGACGAACCTCTGTTCGAGATCTCCACCGACAAGGTCGACGCTGAAATCCCCGCGCCCGCCAGCGGAATCCTTCAGGAAATCAAGGTCTCTGAAGGCAACACTGTTCAGGTCAACACCGTTGTCGGTGTAATTGGCGACAGCGCTTCCGCCCCCGCCAAGGTCGCTGCTCCTGCTCCTGCCGCTCCGCCGTCCGCAACGGAAGAAGCTCCGGCTCCGCCGCCCGCATCGGCCGCCAGCGCTCCCGAGGACGAACAAGATTCTGACGTCCGCTCTTCCCCGCTTGTCCGCAAGCTCGCCCGCGAGCACAACGTCGACCTTGCAAAAGTGATCGGCACCGGCACTGGTGGCCGCGTCACCAAGCAGGACGTCCTCGATTTCGTCGAGCACCGCACGGCTGCTCCAGTTGCGGCCCGTGCTCCCCGTCAAGCCTCAGCCCCTGCGCCGGCTGTTGTTCCCGGCGACCTTGTGCCCATGTCCCAAATGCGCAAGATCATCGCGCAGCGCATGATCGAATCGCGCCGCACCAGCGCTCACGTCCACTGCATGTTCGAGGTGGATATGACTCGTATCGTCAATTTGCGAAACAGGCTCAAGGAGGGCTTCGAGCAGCGCTACAGCGCGCGGCTCACCTTCATGCCCTTCTTCGTGCGCGCAGCCATCATCGCCCTGCAGCAGTATCCTCTCGTCAACAGCTCGCTCGAAGGCGACAGCATCCGCTACCACAAGCACGTCAACGCTGGCATCGCCGTTGCGCTCGATTGGGGACTCATCGTTCCCGTTCTCAAGAACGCCGACGAACTCAACTTCCTCGGACTACAGCGCGGCATCACCGACCTCGGCGACCGCGCCCGTTCGAAGAAGCTCACGCCGGCTGACGTCGAAGGTGCAACCTTCACCATCACCAACCCCGGCCAGTTTGGCGCAGTCTTCGGCTTGCCCATCATCAACCAGCCGAACGTAGCCATCATGGGCGTCGGCGGTATCACCAAACAGCCCATTGTGATCACCGACAAAGACGGCGCAGATTCCATCGCCATCCGCTCCGTCGTTCACCTCACGCTGGGTTACGACCATCGCATTATCGACGGCGCGCTGGCCGACCAATTCATGGTTGTTGTGAAAAAGTCTCTCGAAACCTGGAGTGAAGAAGTCGGCTAGCGTTGGAAATCGGGCTATCTAATCATCGGGCCATCGGGCCATTTAAGTTCAAAAGCTAGAGCCTTTCACTTTCAATCACCCGATCACCCGATGACCCTATTTCTCCTTAAATCAGTGGCGTTTCCCCTAGCAGCATCGGCCCGTCTTCCGACCGTTCGATAAAATACCGAGCCACGTCATCTCGGAGTCCAGGTTTGTTCCCGGTCCACCGCCACAACCCCTGGCAATCTCGCGCGATGTCGGTTGCAGGATTGAAGTCCCACTTCTGCAGCAGCGCCCACCGCTCTCCATAAGCGCGCAGCGCTTTGCTGCCATGAAAAGCATGGGTCGCGAAATTGTCGATGCACCCCATTGGAGAACGGCCTTCGACGCGGTTCAGTTTCGCGGCACGCGCTTGCCAGTTCAGTACGGATTCCACATAGGGCCCCGTGCACCGCTTCATTTCGGCGGCTACGTTCGTCGCTTGCACCAGCCCGAAAGCCATGTGCCAATCAGCGCTGCCCAGGACGCAGGTGTCCAGCATCCCACCCACCGTGTCGAAAGCATCCCGCCGCCACGACCACGCACCTCCGGTTGCGCCCGGAGCATGACCGAAGGGAAAGGCTTCTGAAGGCTGGAGTGGGGCGTAGTAAGTATCTGTTCCTCCCCGCCGCGCCCGACGGGAACTTAGGAATTCACTTGGGTGCAAGTAATTCCATGCAAAGCTCGTGCTCATGCGGTAAGGACGGTGACCGAGATGGCTAGTCGCTGTTTCGCCAGTCAAGTCGGCATAAGTGCTGAATAACTGCACAAAGCTGTGATGCTGGAGCATGTGGATCGCCTCCAGCGCCCAGTCATGCCGCGTGAAATGGAAGTCGCCGTCCACGTAACCACCATATTGCCAGTCAGACGGGAACCGGCGCACACCTTCGTTGATGGCGCATTCCTTGATCCAAAGGCTCGAGTCGGTTCGCAGTTGCAAATCGAGCGGATTGTCGGGGCTGGTGACTTCGTGCGGCCGATCTCCGAAGGCGACCTCGACGACATGCAGCGCGATATTCGGACTCGCCTCCATGTGAAACCGAAAATCATGAAAAGCTTCTCGTCTGCGCTGCCAGCGGTACGGATTTGAATACGCCGAAACGATGTGCAGCTTTTGGGTCTCTGAATACTCCACCAACTCGCGATGAACGTTCGGGTGCTTGAAGGTCACAGCCACTCTCCTCGATCTTGCGCCGCCGGCCACTTTGCGAATCATTCCTGCGTTTCGGCGCGAGCAGCAATGCTTCCAGCAGGTATCCGCTGCTGCGCAGAATGGAAATCCCTTGAACGCGGGTGTTATCGAGCATGCACTCGATTTGAAGTTGAAGTTTTCAGAACGGATAGTCAACATGCAGCGCCGTCGAATACCGCGAATACTTCAGCGGCGTGCTGGCGTCATAACTCCTCAAGAAATAGGTTTGCGCCCGCGCGTACCGCGTAAGCGTGAAGCTGGCGTTCGTGAAACGGCCCACCAGGTTGCCGTTGTAACCGACTCCCCACCCCTCGTCTGAGTACCGCACTTCGCTGATCGTTGTAAGCGCTGGCCCTTGTGCCTGCGACTTGGTCGACAACGTCAACGCGATCAGCAGTACCAGCGCCAGGGAAATTGCCGCCTTCGCTGCCATCGGGAAACAGCTGTTATTCACCGCGAACGGTCTGGGCATCTCTTGTTCTCTCCTCGTGAGCGCACGCGACCCCACTTCGGGCCAATAAGAAAGCCGCTCTGCCGAGCGGCGCGCCTTTCTCATATTTCCTCCCAACGCAATTCCGATGGTTAGTCTGAACTCCTCGGCTCACTCTCAACTCGCGACTCCAGAAATCGTCGCACACTCTCCACATACACGTCCGCGAAGTCGACCACCGGCCTTCGCGTCTCGATCAGCGCCATGGCCTCTTCCATTTCCCACTCCATCGCGCATAGTACCGCCAACGTCATCATCGGAGCCCGGTGCACCCCTGCGGCGCAATGAACGTAAAGCCGCGCCTCCGGGTCATCCAGCGCTTCCAGCGCAAAATCGACGCCGCGTTTCAACAGCTCCGGGGGCTTCGGCAAAAAATCGTCGTCAGTCGAATTCCACAGCACGCGGATCCCGTGCGGCTCCGCCAGCGGCCGGTCATCGAACTCGATCTGCATGTTGAGCACGTGGGTCACACCGGCTTGCGCCAGTTCTTCCATGTTTCGCGCGTTCCAGATCCCACCGCCCAGCGCAACTCGTTCCGTGACCCAGGTCATGTCCATGCTGCGCTCCGTTCGCCTTCCGACCAATCCTCAATCCGCGTCTTACGATGATTCTGATTCTACGTCACCTCTCCCGGCGCTCCCTCCGTCATGGTTGACTCCTCGTACAACCCCAGCTTCTCGATGAGCGATTTTGCCACAGACTCCTGGTCCTCGACCCCGCCCGCCGCAGACGTCGGATACATCCGGCGATCTCCCAAAGAAAACGCAATGCCAAAACGCAATCGCGTTCATTTGCCGACCGCACCACCCGCCGGGTCATATCGACCGATGCATCTACGATCACGTTCGTGACTCGGTTCCGCGCGTTCTGGAGTTGGTCCGGCTTCCTGAGGACCGCAGTCACCCCTTCGACGCCTGCGACTTCCGCGATCTTGATCTGCTCTTCTTGGCCTTAGCCATCTGCTCACCTAAATAGACAAAGGGCGCGATTTTCGTCGCGCCCTTTAGAGTTTTTCTATTTTTCTGACTCTTAAGTTTAGGATATCAAATTAAAGGGGGAAAACGGACAAATTTTCGATATTTATTTTGGCGATAATTACCTTGGCTCGCCCAGCGATAAAGGTGTACGATGAACTCGCTACTGCGAGGTCTCATGTCTGGTGATGCCAACGTCAACCGTCCCCTGCCTTCCCTCATCCTGCTCGGGATTGTCGATTTTTGCTGCATCCTTATCGGATTGGAACAAATCAGTGTTCACAAAATTGCCGGTGGGGCAATTTGGATAGTTGTGGGGGTTGGCTCTGGTCTAATTGGCTATCACTGGTTGGAAGTTAAGCGGGCGATTGCGAGTGTGGGGACTTGGTTTAAGAAAAAACCGTCAAAACTCGTAATTCATTGGGCGAATTACAGAGCAGTAGAGAGCGGTGGTGATGTCTGTGAGGTAGGTGATTTCCTGCGACAGATCATCGCTGGCGACAGCCTTGTTTTTGACATTGAGAACCACAACTTCGTGATTGGCGACAAAAACTTCGTCCCGCACGATCCTCTACCGTTTAAAGAAAAACGTCTTCAAGTGAATTACTCTTACGGGGGCGAGATACCGGTAATAACTGAGCGGCGCGAGCATGGCCGCTTGCTTCTGCCGGAAGATTCCAAGATTAAGTGGTTGATGGCCGAGGTAGCGCGGCTTACGGCAGCGCAACCAGCGCAACTGGGGCTGTCCTCCTTACAGATCGAAGCTATACACCTAGCATCGGAGTTGCTGAATTTTCTGAAGCAAATAGGTTCTCCGCCAGCCCCAAAATATACGGCGGCAGAGATTGACAAAATGACATCCGCTCAAATGAAGGCGCTGATAAACGCCAATGACGGTGACTTTTTGGAAGCCGTCGAGTATTACCGTCCGGGCGAAGTCGCCTTTACACGCGAAGGTCTAGAAAATCAGCTTACATCGCAGTGGGCGCGGCTACTACCTTGGTATCAGAAGCTCGAAGCCGCTTATGCCTTAAAAGGATTCAAAGGCAAGGTGGAAACGTTGCGCAATCGGTTTTTGCTGGAAGGGATAATGGACAACGTACTTCTGATGCCCATCGAGGGCAAATACGGAGCAGAACGCATACGCAATATAGCCGCTAAACTTTGGGAGTTAGCCTACAAGATTGGCGAAAAGGAAACGCATGAACACGTCAGAACAACCACCGTCAGAAGCCCAGAAGTTTGATGCGACGATGCGGAAGATTCTGTCCGTCTCGAAAGAGGAATTGAAAAAGCGCGAGAAAGCATGGAAGCGCAAGCGCGAGCGAGCAAAGAAAAAGCGGGCTCTTTAGTAGCCCGCTTGCCTCGGCCTTGTCGCCTAGCCTCCCATTTACGGGTAGTCCTTGGTCAGTTCGGTTTGCCTGTGAGTTGAGCGAAGGTGATACGCTTTCCAACGATTTGCGATACAGCGAGACTGAACCGGTCAGCATCGTTCATGTTCTTGCGGTTGTTGTAACGGAACATCTGCTCGTCAAGGTAGCGGAACAAATGAAACGGTTCGACACTTACATAAGTCCCATTCAATCCGCGCTTGAGGCAGCTCCAGAAGTTCTCGATTCCGTTGGTATGCACGCGACCGTTAACGTAAGTCTCGGCATGGTTCACGATGTTGTGAATAAAGTCAGGCGACATGTCCATGTAACCGGTGTGGTCATCGGTATAGAGTTGCGTTCCGGTTTCAATGGTCTCTGCGATTGTCGAATGGATAGCTGGCTTCTTGCGGTCAGGAACTACTCGCGCCTTAACCTGCCCACCGCGTTGCAGCATTCCCATAACGATTGTCTTTCCCCAGTTATCCTCACGAACTTTCATCTTGAGACGTTTCGACTTATGCATATTACGAGCCTTGCCGCCGATGAAGGTCTCATCGACTTCAACTTCGTTTCCTGCACCACCAAGTTTGGAGCCGAACAATTCATCCTGCATCGCGAGACGAATCCGTTGCAGCATGAACCAAGCCGCCTTCTGGCTAACCTTCACGTCGCGGGCGATCTCGTAACTACTGATGCCGTTCTTGCAATTCGCCAACATCCACGTTGCCGTAAGCCATTTGTCCAGCGGGATCGGGCTGTCTTCGTAGATCGTACCGACCTTAATGGAGAACTCACGCTTAGGGTGATGGCTCCCACACTTCCAAGTGCGCCGTTTGGCGTTGAACTGGCTTACCTTTTCGGAGCCGCAACCTGGGCAAATGACTTTGCCATTCTGCCATCGCCGTATCGCTATGTAATCAATACAGTTGTCAGGATTCGAGAAATAAACAATCGCCTCTTGAAGGCTTGTCGGTTCGGGCATGGCCTTGTTCTCCATGACCAAAAATATAGCAGAAATCGCTGGGCGAGTCAAGGTAATTATCGCCTTTATTTTTGCCTTCGTTTGAGTCACTTACGTCGAAATTGTAATTTTTACCCTCTTGACAAGTTTTCTGACCTCTCGTGACCGAAGGCAATTTCTCCATCAAATCACCCGCCAGCAGGATCCGCGAGAGCTGGTCGAGCGCATCTTGTAGGAGCCGCCGACCGTTTCTAGGAGTACAACCGAGCAGGCGTGCGACCTCGTCTATGCTGTATTCCTCCAAGACGTTCATGGCCAACATCCTTTTTTCGATCGCGCTCAGCTTCTCGATCGCCCGCTCCATGTCGGCCACAAATATCACGACCTCTTCAAAGTTTCTCATCGTGTACGACGTGACCCGTGACCGGAAGAACTCGCGTCCCAGTAGCGACGGCAGCCTCCCCACCTCGACCGAGGCCCGGGCATACCGCCGCAACAGCGCCACCGTGCGTCTGCGGTAGGGCCACAGTTCCATCTCCGTTTCGCCAAACAACGCCAACGGCGGTGGTTCTGCCTGCCCCATCAGACTCCATGCTTGTGCGCTTGTCATGCCCACACCTCCATCGCGGCCACGCCCTCCAGATATTCGATTCGGGCCGGGTTCTGAAGGTCTTCTCTTCTAGCGTCTTGTTGAACGGCCGTTCCTTGCATGCGCGCTTTCCGGCGTCGCGCTTTGCGGGGCGGTGCCTCCCCAGGGTTTGGCATTGCTGCCAACCGCACACGGCAATTCGCACAATACACGCCGTCTGTTCCCCGCGGACGCAGCCACAATCCCCCGCAACGCTCGTAATATTTCAGTTCGACTTGGATTTCCTGGCCTTCCATTCTGCTTATGAAGTTCATGATTGCCTCTCCGTATGAAGTGGAAAACATTCAAACCAACAAAAAAAGGCCCTAGTACCGATTTCTCGGCCCAGGGCTCGTTTCTCTTACGATGACCTGTCGTGCTATTTAGTTGGGGACAAAGCAGCTACTGCAGCCTGGCGGTTACCCCAGACTCCGGTTGTCGGAAGTAACCCTCCTCGTAGCCAGACTTGAGCACCTGCCCGTTCTGCACAATGACGCTCAAACGCCCGTTGAAGTGAATGGCTTGCAACAACCGTTGCATGGCCGCCGAGAGCACTTCCGCCGCGCGTACCTTCCGGCGGAACTCTCCGAAATTTCTTTCTTCGTTTTCGTGGGACTGTACTTCTATCATGGCTGACAACCTCTCTTGCGATATAAGTGCATTATGAGACATAAAATAAAATCATCCTATAGCTCACAAACGACTAAGTCAAGAACTTTATTCCCTTATGGATGTTACATTTGTGTTAACAATAGCGCTTGGCTATTGCAGCATGTTATACTCCGGCGATGAAATTCCGCATGCTTCAAGAAAATCTCCGCAAAACCCTTTGGGAACGCATTGACGCAGGGGAACTCACTGGCTTGCGTCTGGCGGACCAGACCGGCTTCAAGCAAGCCCACATCTCCAACTTCCTGAACCGCAAGCGGGGGCTCAGCCTGGAAGGCATGGACAAAGTTCTGAACGTGCAGCATCTTTCGGTGCTGGATCTTATCGATCCGGCCGAAGTCAACAAGCGCGCCTCGATCCTTCCGCCGAGCGAGGACGAATTCGACAACGTGGTGGTCGCTGACGCGCATATCGCGGCCTCCGAAGCGCTCATTATGAGCATGCATGTCAAGGAGATCCTGAAGTTCAAGAAGAGTTTCCTGAAGCGCTTGAAGGAGGAAGTGGAAGGCGACCGCAGCGGCTGGGAACGCTTTGTGATCATCAAGGCGGATGCGCACGAAGGAATGAGCATGTATCCCCGCACGATACCGGGCGCCGCCCTACTGCTCGACCGCCACTATAATTCGCTGATTCCCTACCGCAAGGGCGAAAGTAGCATATACGCTGTGCGTAAAGATGAGACTTGCACTATCAAGTATGTTGAGACTGCGGAAGGCCACTTAATCCTGCGTCCGCACAACCCGGCCTACCCAATTGAAATAATCAGCCTGGAAGACGGCCAGAGGCCCGGCGACCACATCGTGGGCCGCGTGTGCCATGTGGGGATCGAAACGTAGAGGGTAATTGTGGTACAGTTAGTGGGTTCTAGTAACTGGAGAGGGATACTAGCGCGGGGTGTACTAACGTAGAGTACGTAGAGTATGCGTCGGCTGGCACTATTTCTTAAGAACTCGCTCAACGTGCAAACGTCTTCGGGCGCCACGTCGCAGATCACAAAATAGCAGACCGTTCTGGCGGTGGGGGCGATGACCCGGCATCTGGGAGGATTTCTTAGCGGGGTGAATCACCCGTAGCGCTATACCTGTCGATCGTTTCCGAAAACTTCCCTAACCAAAGCGCTGTGGCTTGTATCTGACCACCAGGGTCTGACTACATAGGATCGACGTGTTACATACCAGCGACGGTTCGGTGACGCTCGATCAGTTTTGAACGAGGCTTATGTGGTGAAGTACTAGTGGCCTGTCGCAGAGCAACCATTACTAGGTTCTTAGCATCAAAGCTGTTATGGCCACTGGCAGCGAAATCTTGCTCACCCAGCAACAGCATTCCGACCTAAGCAGCATCGCCCAGTCCCGTACTCTGCCGGCCGGTTACGTGTTTCGCGCCAAGTTGATCCTGATGCTGGCAGAAGGGTCGTCCTTCAACGCGATCAAGCAAAGGCTGCAAACCACTGCGCCCACGATCATTCGCTGGAAGCAGCGTTTCCGGCAGCAGGGGATCGAGGGACTGGACACCTATCATCCCGGCCAGAAGCCCAGGGTGTTGACTCCGGCTCTGCACGCTCGCATCCTGTCGGCCACGCGGAGAAAGCCCAGCGACGGGTCTACGCACTGGAGTTGCCGCAAACTGGCCTCCGCGCTGGGCGTCAGCAAAGACGCCGTGCATCGCGTTTGGCAAGAAGCGGGCCTGAAGCCACACCGCCTCGAACGCTACATGGTCAGCGACGATCCCGAGTTCGAAACCAAAGCCGCCGACATCCTCGGCCTCTATCTGCGCCCACCCCAACATGCCGCCGTGTTCTGCGTCGATGAGAAGACCGCCATTCAAGCCTTGGATCGTCTCGATCCCGTCCTGCCGCTCTCGCCGGGACGCGCCGAACGCCACGGCTTCGAGTACTACCGGCACGGTACGCTCTCCTTGTATGCAGCGCTCAATACCGCCACCGGCCGCGTCCACGGCAAAACCGCCGCCCGCCACACCAGCCGCGAGTTCGTCGCCTTTTTGCAAGAGGTTGTATCCTTGTGTCCGCCTCGGCAACAGATTCACATCATCCTCGACAACCTCTCCGCGCACAAAACTCAGGCGGTCCGCGACTTCCTCCAGCAACATCCGCGAGTCCGGTTTCACTTCACGCCCACGTACTCGTCCTGGCTCAACCAGGTCGAACTCTGGTTCGCCAGGATCGAACGCGACGTTATCGCGCGCGGCATCTTTACCTCGGTTTCCGACTTGGCTCGCAAACTCCGCCGCTACATCAACGCCTACTCCGCCAATGCTCGGCCTATCCAGTGGAAATACTCTGACCCCGCCCGCCGCATCCGCAGTAACGAACTCACTGCGACAGGCCACTAGTCCAGAGGCGAAAGAGGCAGCGCTGCAAGTTGTGAAAGAGGTCGAAGCGGCCCTGCAGAGCGAGATCCAGGCGGTGCCGTGGATGGGAGCGGCCACGAAGGAGCAGGCGCTCACCAAGCTGCACACAATCGCGAACAAGATCGGTTATCCCGATACGTGGCGGGACTACAGCACGCTGGAAATCGTGCGCGGAGACGAAATCGGGAACTCGGAGCGGGCGTCCTGGTTCGAATTTCATCGCTGGCTTGCGAAAATCGGCAAGCCGGTGGACCGCAAAGAGTGGGACATGACGCCGCTCACGGTCAATGCGTATTACGATCCGCAGAAGAACGACATCAACTTCCCGGCAGGAGTGCTGCAGCCCCGCTGTTCAGCGCGCTGTCTGATGCTGCGCCCAACTATGGCGACACCGGCGCCACCATGGGCCACGAACTGACCCATGCGTTTGACGACGAGGGCAGCCAGTTCGACGCGCAGGGCAATTTGCGCAACTGGTGGACAGAGGCCGACCGCAAGGAATTTGAGCAGCGCGCCCAATGCGTTGTTGACCAATATTCCGGATACACGATCATCGACGACATCAAAATCAACCGCAAACTGACGAACGGCGAGGATCTGGCGGACCTCGGCGGAACGCTGCTGGCGTATTTGGCGTGGAAGGAAGATACGAAGAATCAAAAGCTGGAACCGCTGGATGGCTTGCCGGAGCAGCGCTTCTTCGTCGCCTACGGGCAGAGCTAGTGCAGAACGAGCGCGATGAAAATAAGCGGCTGCGGGCGACGGTGGATCCGCACTCGCCGGGAAAATACCGGGCCAATGGCGTGGTCGCGAACATGACGGAATTTCGCGCTGCGTTCCACTGCAAACCGGGCCAGCCGATGGTGCGGGAGAACGCTTGCCGGGTGTGGTAGGTGGGGAAAGCCGCGGGGAAATTCCGGCTTTGTATCAGGGCATCGCTTTAGCGATGCCGCAAATTCCTCGAAATCAATAGCCCCTTTTAAGGGCCGGCGACCTCTAACCCTAGCCGCGCTCGAAGGCGTGTTTTTCTTCCAGCTGCTGACGGGCCGCGGCCATCTCCGATTCGAAGCGGTCTCTTTGATCCATCAGGGCCGGCAGGGCGGTGGCGTAGCGACGAGCCATGGTGAAGAGTCCCTGTTGTGCGAGTCCGGCAGCGATTTCGGCGATGTGATCGGTGGTGGTATCGAGGTAGAGAGCTTCGGTCTTGTCGCCCATCCACACATCTCCGCCGACCAGACGCGTCTGCCAGTACACTTTGCGCTCGACCATGCGTGAGATTTCTTCGTCGGTGGCCTTGCCGAAAACCCACTGCCTGAGTTTGAAGTTGTAGTGGCGGCTGGAGAAAGGCAGCGGCACCAGCTTGCCGGATTTCACGAACTCCGTCTGCTTCTGGTCGACCTCCTTGCGCAGAGCATTGATGACGGGAGCTTCCGTGTCCTTCGGTTCAAGCGAAGGCAGCACTTCCCGCAGCGTGGCGGAAAGATTCACGGCCACAAGCGCGCGCAGGCCTTCAGAATTTTCCAGCGTAATCACCGTGTGCAGGACGTCAAAGTCGGCGCCGGAAGTGGCGTGGCGGAAAGGCCATTCGAGCTTGAAACTGAGCGGCAGGCCGGTGCGAGTCACATAGATGGTCTTCGATATTGGAGTCTGGGTCGGGATGCTCATAGTCGATCCTTGCGAAGTTGATCGTTGCCAATGTTGCAAGCGATTATTCTAACCTGCGGGATTTGTGGATACGGGCGAGGACAACCCTCGCGATAGACGAGTTTCGCTACATCAGACGGGCCAGCCGGTACAGGTTCCAGACGGCGGAGGCGCCCAACAACCCGCACAGGCCCGCCATCACAAGCAGGCTTTGTTGAGTCTCCAGCAGATCGGCGAGCACTCCAGCGACGAAGACAAAGAGGAACACGAGCATGGTCAGATGGAATCCCTGTCCCGGAAAATTGGGAGCGCCCAGCCCCAGAATGAGCAACAGGGCTGCGATCAGGAGCGGCGCGGCGTTGCCGAAATAGCGGGTGCGCCTCCATCCGAAATATGCGACAAGCGCCACGGGCAGGGCTAACATCAGCGGTGGGCTGCCGGCAAAAATCGTCTGCGAGGAGCTGCGGTAGGAGACGGACATTCTAAACGCGGCGGGTTCGAAGCTGATCCAGCATGCGTGCAGCATCCCTCGCCAAAACAATACAGGCTCGAAAAAATAGGCGGCAAACAACAGCATCACGGCGACTGCGATTGCGGTGGCCCAGATAGCGAGCACGCTGCGCGGCCGGACTGGCGCTACCCAGAGCATGAGTGGCAAAATCACGAGCGCCAGCACCCCCAGCGAAAACTGATTGCCCGCTGCCAGTGCCAGAGACAGCCCCAGAAGCAGAATGCGCCGCCAGTTCCAGAGCACAACTTCGCGGGGAGCATAGAGTGTGTGCGCCACGGCGATGGCGGTGAAGACGGTTCCGAATGCTCCCCACACGGCGCCCATTTCACCCAGACTCTGCCGCCCAGCCACGTTAACGATCATGGCCGGCGAAAAGCAATAGAGTGCGAGCGCGATATATCCGCCGGCGTTGCCGTAGAGACGGCGCGCGACGTACCAAAGCGAAGCTCCAAGCATGACGCCGAAGAACAGGTACGGGGCCACAACCACCAAGGGTACGAATGCTTGCGGTAACCAGGAGTCGGGCCGCACCAAACCCGGCACAGCGGCGATGAGGTAATAGAGCGGCGAGCGGTCCTGATCGTAACCGTCGCGCACGCGAAGATGGCCGGCGCGGCCCACGGAAGCCGCGCCGCTGCCGGCTTCCGGTCGCAACGATAACGATGGGGGAGTTCCCGCGATGGCGCCGCCCTTCCATTGCTCGAGGCCTTGGTAGATGCGCCAAGCCTGGTCGGAATCTGGCACGGAGGCATGCAGAGTTTGCACGCGGACCAGCCAGACGCACTGCAGAAGATAGACGAGCAGCAGCGCGGCCGCGGCAAATTGCGGGGCGCGGAAAGCATCGGGATGAAGAAATCGGCGTAACATTTGCTGCAACTGGGCGGACCGAGTGTTTTACCATGTCCGGGACGATGATGGATAACAAACCTTTGTCACCTTCTTCCGCCGAGCCCGATCCGCCAGCGCGGGCGGATGACACAAGGTCCTCGCTCGTCCAAGCCGAGCGCAGCTCGGCAGCTGCCTGCGGCAACAGCAACGCTGGAGTCGCTGCACCGTCGTCCCCACTCACGACGGGTGCGCGCCGCGAGTCTCCACTGCGCGACGTTTTTCTCGGTCCGCAGGGAATTTACCCGGGCACGCGCTGGCTGATTTACCTGGCGGTGGCGTGGATCATTTTCCAGGTGGAAGCGTGGCTGGCAGTGTCGCTCCGGGCGCATCTGAGCGTCCTGTGGTGGAGCATGATGATCGAAGGCGGCATGATGCTGGCCGCGATCTTACCTGGCTTCGTGATGGCTCGCATGGAAGGCCGTCCATTCGGCGACTTCGGCTTGCCGGCGCGGCGCGCCTTCGGACGAAATTTCTGGGTAGGGACGCTGTGGGGAATCGGGTCGCTGAGCGTCCTGATGCTGGCGTTGCGCGGCGCGGGCGCGGTTGAGTTCGGAGGGTTAGCTTTGCATGGTGCGCGCATCTGGAAATTTGCCGCGTATTACGCCGTGCTTTTTCTGCTGACCGGATTCTTTGAAGATTTCCTGATGCGCGGCTATTCGCAGTGGGTGCTCTCGCGGGGAATGAATTTCTGGCCGGCGGCGGCGCTTCTGTCGATTGCGTTCGGTACCATCCACAGCGGCAATCCGGGTGAAGGGAAGACTGGGCTGGTAGCGGCGGGATTGATTGGCTTCTTTTTGTGTCTCACGCTGCGGCGGACGGGTGATTTGTGGTGGGCCGTCGGCTTTCACATGGCGTGGGATTGGGGCGAGAGCTATCTGTACTCCGTACCCGACAGCGGCGCGATTCTGCCCGGGCACCTGCTCAACTCCAGCTTTCATGGGCCCGCTTGGCTGACGGGCGGCTCGGTTGGGCCCGAGGGAAGCTACCTGGTGTTCGCCGTGATCGGAGCGCTGTGGGTCTTGTTTGACCGGGCGTATCCGGAAGTGAAGTACGGCGCAGATCAGAATCGCTGATGCTGGTGTCCTCGTCTTCCTGGTTTTCGCGCCTGTTTACTCTGAAGGTATTAACCCGTGTTTACCACTCCCCCCTCCCCCCCTGTCTATTAGAATCATCAGGTTACGGAAAATTTCCGCCAGGTCTTTGGGTTTAAAGGAGTTAAAGCCAAAGTATTGACAACAAAGGAGTTATGGTTACTTCTCAAAACCGTGGGCCTTTGGAGTCAACGAGTTATGACTTGACAGATCGCGCAAAGTCTAGATTTCAAAGAACTTAGTGAAAGTTCCCGCTATAGCCACGTTGGGCTATCCGCTAGTTCTTATTATAACCGATGGTGTCAACCCGGGGATTGTCGGTAGTGGTGCAGTTTGAAATCGGGCTCATCTTCGTTTGGCAGAGTTTTGTGAACGCGGCATGCTCGTTCATCCCCAGAAAGATAGTATAATACTAATATCCTAATGTCAAATAGTATTTGACACAAGTGTAAAAGTAAAATACATTCTTTTATATGCTATTCAAAGCGGAAAAACTCACGCAGGTCGAGAAGGACGTTATCGGCAGAATTGAGGAGGCTAGAAAAACCCTCAAATACAACCTTGCTACACCTCGAAGATGGAAGGGGCTACTCCGGCGCAATACACTTGCACGGGCAGTTCGCGGCTCGAACAGTATTGAGGGTTACAATGTCACCGCCGAGGATGCAATTGCAGCGGTTGAAGGCGAGGAACCGTTAGACGCTAATCGTGAATCTTGGTTGGCTGTAACTGGCTACCGCACTGCCATGACGTTTGTCCTCCAGCTCACCAAAGACCCGAATTTCGTCTACAACGAAGGATTCATACGGAGTCTTCACTTCATGATGATGCAGCAGGATCTTTCCAAGCATCCGGGGAATTGGAGACCGGGCACAATCTATGTTCGAGATGAAGCGAAGAACGAAATAGTGTACGAAGGACCCGATGTTGAAACAGTGTCCGGTCTAATGGACGAGCTAATTGAATACCTTAACGAAGGTGATGACTGCCCTCACGCTTTTGTTGAGGGGGCAATGGCGCACCTGAATTTGGTAATGATTCATCCTTTCTCCGACGGAAACGGGCGCATGGCTCGCTGCTTGCAAACGCTTGTTCTTGGTCGTGACGGAATCCTTGAACCAGAATTCTCTTCCATTGAAGAGTATCTTGGACGCAATACACAGGACTACTACAATGTTCTCGCTCAAACTGGTGAGGGCTCGTGGCATCCAAAGAACAATACAAAAGCATGGATTCAGTTCAATTTGACTGCTCATTTCCGTCAGGCCACAACCCTGGTCATGCGAACCAAGGTCATGGACAGACTATGGCAAGAACTAGAACTTTTGATCTCTCGTCACGGGTTGCCGGAACGTTTGATTTATGCAATCGCAGATGGCGCGGTTGGCTATCGCGTCCGGAATGCTAGCTACCGGAACTTGGCTGAACTAAATGACATAACGGCAAGTCGTGATCTTAAAGCCGCTGTTGATTCCGGCTTGTTAATACCGAGTGGCGAGCGCAGGGGGCGAGTTTACGTGGGCTCGCCTCAAATAAAGGCATTATTCGATAAACTGAAAGCGGAACACATAAAGTCTGTTCCCGACCCTTTTGTAGCAGAAACCGCATCGCTGTTTGAACGTTAATCCTTTGTCGTCTCTCTGACGATCCGGGCAGCGGCTTGGCTGAAATCCTCGCGCAATGAATCCTTGTGTTTCTCCGTGATGTGCTTCATAAAAGCCAAGGCCAAGAGTTTCGTCGCTCTGGAGGTTGCATCCTCGCCGTCATATTTGAGACCGCAGGCCGTACACTGGAAGACCAGAGGATCGTGACTCACTATACGAAGTGTGGGTTCTTTTGCCATGCCGACAGTTTCCCACAGGCCGGGGCCGAATGCTAGCCTGTGGAAATCCAAACTGCACCACTACCGGATTGTCGCTCCCCTAGCGCGGCGCAATAGATTTCGCTAGACCTATTCTTATGGCACACGCTTCCACGGACGAGAAACAACAGGCGCACGAGTTGATCGACCAGCTTCCTCCGAGGCAACTCTCCGCCGTCGTCGTGCTGCTCGAAGCCATGCTCGATCCCGTTTCCCGCGCCATCGCTCACGATCCGATCGACGACGAACCAGTCACTCCCGAAGAGGAAGAAGCGCTTGCGGAAGCGCGCGAATGGTCGAGGCATAACAAGTGCATTCCACACGAGCAGGTTCTGGCTGAACTTGGGATCACGCGGGAAGAGATCAACCACTTCAAACTCGAAGAACCGAAGTGAAACGACCCAACACCTCGCTACCGTTCGGCGGTGGTACTAGAGTCGAGCGACAACCCTGGGAACGCTAGGCTTCAATTTCCCTGACGACAACCGGAGAACGCAGTGGCCGTCGACCAACTGGTGCCCAATGTACCTATCGTCGACGTAGCCAAACATCAGCAGACACTTGCCGAGGAACACCCGCCACTCTTCTTCGGTGAGGAGCTCGACACCGTAGTAGTGATACGACCTGCCGGACTCCAACAGGTAGCCTCTCTCTTGTCCGATTTCCCTGAATAAACGCGGCAGCACTTCCAGGTTCGTTGCTGAAGGAGCACACATAAAATCCATCATCGGGATGTGCCTCGAACCTCCTCCCGCTAAGGGGACCCTGGAAACAACGCCAACCAATTGGCGCCCTCGCAGACCCTGGGCCAGGGCCTTGAGCCTTTCCGCCGACACCTCATTGCGTAAGAGATTAGTCAGGATTCTCTCGCCCGAATCCTGCCGAACGCCCTTCAGAAGCATCGGGAGTTCATCGCCTTCCGCCGGTTGAGGCATATCGCGCCAGTTCGGCCCTTCGTGATACGTCACCAGAGTCAAGGATTCGATGTGCGGGTTCGACTCGACAATGTACGCGAGAACCTCGAATGCGGTAGGCAGGACTGCGGGCTGGTTTAAGGCCAGGGCGTAATCTGGGCTCGGCTTACTCATGCGGAGGATTTCCCGCATTGTGGGGCTTTGGTGTTTCGGGCTTCGGCTTGCTTGCCGGCGTTCCTGTGGGTCCAAAGAGAACGTAAGCGAGGTCTCTGAGCTTGCCCATAGCGTTATCCGCAAACAGACCAGTCAGAAAGCCTATGCTGTAGGCGTAAAGGCTTTCCCTTCCCGATGCCGCCTGACCGGCAGCCTGTTTTGCCTCGATTCCGGAACGAAAAACGACGTAGATCGAGAGCCCCATTACGCCCGATACGAGCGGGTTCATAAACCTCCACCAAACCTTATCCCACTCCCATTCTCCGCTGCCAATGGTCCTATAAAACCATTTCAGCGAGTGCATCAGACCCCCGATGGTCCCTGCTATCCCCGCCAAGACAGCATAGGCCCAGAATGCATCGGGGAAGAAGTGCCAAAGGAGAAAGGTCAGGACAATGGCAGCCAGCAGCGCCAAACTAAGCACCCAGCCTTCGAACTGTTGCCGCTTGGTAACGCCAGGATACTTTTCGTACCTTGTCAACGGGTGTGACTTCAGGGGAGTCGGTACGGGCACCTCTTTTTTAGTGGGGTCAGGTTGGCCAACGTTTCTATTAGGGTCGGGCTGGTCACCAGGCATAGAGCACCTCTCCAATTCGTTGATCCGCGAAGGAGTGCTATGACCAAAAAAGCTAAACCTCCGCGGGCTGCGTGCGTCAGTCATATTCCGCTGGGTGCAATTCTAGACCTCAGCAGACGCCCAGTTCAACCTGTGGGCTCGGAGTCATCCCAGCTGGGCCAGAGTGGGACGGACGCCTTGGGCCGACGGGAAAAGAGTATATCTCAGATAAGGCTTGATCTGAACCTGCGGTCCCCCGCTCCTTGTCGTTACTTGCGAGGGACGGGTGTGCGCGATTAGATATCCAGGTTCTTCACGTCGAGGGCGTTGTCTTCTATGAATTTTCTGCGGGCTTCCACGTCTTCGCCCATCAGGGTGGTGAAGATGGTTTCGCACTCGGCTATGTCTTCCAGCCGGACTTGCAGGAGGGTGCGGCGCTCGGGGTCCATGGTGGTTTCCCAGAGCTGCTCGGCGGTCATTTCTCCGAGGCCTTTGTAGCGCTGCACGGTGTACTCTTTGCGGCCTTCGCCGAGGACGTAGTCGAAAAGTTCGCGGGCGGTGTTTTTCTCGACGATCTCGGGCTCCTTCGCTCTTCCTTTGAGCGCCGGCGGCTTGCCGGTTTTCTTCTGGGCCGTCTCGGCTTCTTCACTCTCGGTAGCGCTCAGATTTTCTTCTTCGTTATTGCTCTCGCTTTCGTCTTCGTCTTTGTCTTCGATCTTGTCGCCATTCTTATCGGTGGCGCTGGCCGCCGTCTTTGCGGGTTTCACCACGCTCTCGACCACGAAGGGCGGATCGAGATACTGTTCGATCTGTTTGAACTTGGCGATGAGTTGGCGGCATTCCGGGGACGAGGCCAGCTCCCAGTTGACGATGTGCTCGGCGCCCTGGGCATTCACAAAGATCAGGGCCCAGAGATTATGTTCTTCGTCGAAGCGGGTTTCCACGCTCTTTAGTTTCAGATCTTTTTGCAGACGCTTGAGTTCTTTTTCCAGTTTCTCGATCTTCTTCGGCGGAGTATTCTTGTCGCCTTCGAAGTCGGCACGCTTGGCTAAGTCCAACTTAGGCAGCAGCGCAGTGATCTGCTCCTCGCGTATGCGCTTGTTTAACTTGTCTAAGAATCCCAGATACTCGTTCAGTACGGTGATGAACTTAGTTAGAGCCGCGCCTTCCAGCCTGGCCGCGCCTTCGCCGTAGCGGATGATGAGGCCTTCGGACGCTCGCTTTACCATCACTTTGACGAATTCGCGCTCGTCCTTGATGTACTGGTGCGACTTACCCTTCTTGATGCCGAATAGCGGGGGCTGGGCTATGTAGACGTTGCTGCGCTTGATCAGTTCCTGCATGTGGCGGAAGAAGAACGTCAGCAGCAGGGTGCGAATGTGCGAGCCGTCTACGTCGGCGTCGGTCATCAGGATGATTTTGCCGTAGCGGACTTTGGTGGGATCGAAATCTTCTTTTGAGATGCCGGTGCCGAGCGCGGTAATCATGGCGCGGATTTCTTCGTGGGCCAGCATCTTGTCGTAGCGCGCTTTTTCGACGTTCAGAATTTTTCCCTTGAGCGGGAGGATGGCCTGGAAGCGGCGGTCGCGGCCTTGTTTGGCGGTGCCGCCTGCGGATTCTCCCTCGACGAGGAAAAGTTCGCAGCGGTTGGGATCGCGCTCGGAGCAGTCGGCTAGTTTGCCGGGAAGTCCTCCGCCATCTAACGCGCCTTTGCGGCGGGTCAGGTCGCGGGCTTTGCGGGCGGCTTCTCTTGCTCTTGCGGCGTCTATCGCTTTGTTGATGATCTTGCGGGCTACGGCGGTGTTCTGCTCGAAGAACGCGCCTAACTTCTCATTGACTACAGCTTGCACTATGCCGGCAATGTCGGAATTCAGCTTGCCCTTGGTCTGACCTTCGAACTGAGGCTGCGGCAACTTGACGCTGATTACGGCAACTAATCCCTCGCGGACGTCGTCGCCAGTTAGATTTTCTTTTACGTCTTTGAACAGGCCCATTTGCTGTCCGGCGTAGTTGATGGTGCGGGTGAGCGAGGTGCGGAAGCCGGAGAGATGCGTGCCGCCATCGACGGTGTTGATGTTATTGGCGAAACTGAAAACGGATTCCGAGTAAGCGTCGTTGTACTGGAGGCCGATTTCGATGTGCACGTCTTCCTTGTCGGCTTCCATGTAAATGGGTTTGTCGTGGAGCGTTTGCTTGCCACGGTTAAGGTGCTTGATGAATTCGGCAATGCCGCCGTTGTATTTGAACTCGGCGCGCTTGGCTTCGTTGGTCTTGGAGTCGGTCTGCCGTTCGTCGGTGAGCGTGATAACCAGGCCCTTGTTGAGGAACGCGAGTTCGCGCAGGCGCTGCGAGAGCGTGTCGAAGTTATATTCGACGGCGGTGGTGAAAATCGTTTTGTCAGGCACGAAGTGAACTTTAGTGCCAGTCTTGATTTTGGCGGCGCCGGTTTTCCTCAGCTTGCTGGTGGGCTCGCCTTTCGAGTACGTCTGCTCCCAAGTGAAACCGTCGCGCCAAATTTCTACCTCAAGCTCTTCGCTGAGCGCGTTGACGCAACTTACACCTACGCCGTGCAATCCTCCGGAAACTTTATAGGAGTTACTGTCGAACTTACCGCCGGCGTGCAGCGTGGTCATCACCACCTGTGCGGCGGAGATTTTTTCGCCGTCGATGTCCATGTTGTCAACGGGAATGCCGCGTCCGTTGTCGACTACGGTGATGGAGTTATCGAGATGGATGGTGACATCGATTTTGTCGGCGTAACCGGCTAGCGCCTCGTCGACCGAGTTATCCACGACTTCGTAGACCAGGTGATGCAGACCGAGTTCGCCGGTCGAACCTATGTACATAGCGGGACGTTTGCGCACGGCTTCCATGCCGCCAAGGACTTTGATGGAATCTGCGGTATAGTCTCCGTTTGGTTTGCCGTTCTTATTCTTCGCGTCGTTGTTCGCGTCGCTCTTCGCGTCAAGGAGTGCGGCTTGCAATTCTTTGGTGGCCATTCTGCTCCGTGGAGAAAGCCGGACCCCACCCCAGCGGGCCAAACCCGGGCCCGCTGGGGGCCCCGGATCGGACGCCTGACCGGAGGGACGATTCCGGGACTGCTCGGGTGACCTCAACTTATTGAAATTTCTGCTAGTTAGCTGTCACCAGAGCTGTTTGCATTTTAACACAAAAGACACTCATTTTGAGGTCGGAATCGAGACCATAAACCGCGTTTTTTGTTGCTCTTAGGGACGTGGTTGGAGGGTGGGGCGCCACCCGCACTGGAACGATTTCCTGTTCTGGCTTTTTGTACTAACGCGCGGATGATTTTGCGGCGCTGAAATGCAGCCCGTCCATCAGATCGTCTAGTTCATCTTCGCTGCCGGCGATGAAGGTAAACGAAACGATCTGACCCTTCGCGAGGAGAACGAGCGTCGACTGGCGCATGGTGAGTTTGTCGTTCATCGTTTTGACGAAATCGGCGCGCACCAGTTGCCGCCCTTCAACTTCCAGCGCATACGGTTCGCCATCGGCCTTGAAGCCTTTGGCGGTCGCGAGTTCGGTGAGCGGGCCGAGGTAATCCTCGGCTTTCTTGAGGCCGGGATAGGAGGCTGCGCTCTCGGAGGCGATAACGACCGCGGAGTTGATGGTGTCGCCGGTGGCTTCGGGAGGACGCTCGAAGACGGCGAGCAGAAGTTCTCCTTTGCCGGCCTCATTTCCCTCCTGCATTTGCTTGGTGCGATCGACCCAGCCGTAGGGAATCTGGTAGCGGAAACCAAAAGTAGTGCTGCGGTAAAGCTGTGCGTCTTCGTGCGTAGCGGCGGGCTTGGCGGCCTGTTTGGCAACTGGCGCCGGCTTGCTTTGCGTTTGCGCTATGAGGCTTTGGCCCAGAGCAATGACTGCAATCGTAGCTAGGCGGCAAGGCATGCGTATCCGGATCAACGTGGAACCAGTTTACATTGGTTTCGGTTCGTGCAGCAGGTGTTTGGGGGACCGCTATTCGCTACTCTTACTCAATGAACATGCAATCCCCATAGGAGTAGAACCGGTATCCTGCCTCTACGGCGTGCCGGTAGGCGTCCATCACGAACTCCTTCCCGCCCAGCGCGCACACCAGCATTAGCAGGGTCGATTGCGGCAGATGAAGGTTCGTCAGCAGGGCGTCCACGATGCGAAACCTATAGCCCGGATAGATAAACACGTCCGCCTCGCCTTGCCCTGCCTCTAAGCGATCTCCGCCGGGTCGTTGCGCAGCGAGCCCCGCAGCGTGCTCTGCAGCATACTCTAATGTGCGGACGGTGGTTGTGCCCACGGCCACCACGCGCCGCCCCTCGGCTTTCGCGAGGTTGATCGCCCGCGCCGCCTCCACTGAAATCTCGTACCACTCCCGATGCAGCTTGTGATCTTCGACTTTTTCCACTCGCACCGGCTGAAATGTACCCAATCCGACGTGCAACGTAATCTCGGCAATTTCAATCCCGCGTCCACGAATCTGGTCGAGGATCTCTGGCGTGAAGTGCAAACCGGCTGTCGGCGCCGCCACCGATCCCCGTGCTTGAGCGTAGACCGTTTGATAGCGCTCCCTGTCCGTTGCCCGGTCGTCGCGATCAATATAGGGCGGAAGCGGCACGTGTCCAATGCGCTCGACGCGGGCAAAGAAATCGGCGACCGGGGCGAAGCGGATACGCCGCTCGCCAAAACTGCCGCGCTCCGTGACTTCGGCTTCCAGTTCGGGAGGATCGTCTTCAGACAGGCCGGCGGGTGGGCGACCGGGTTTGCCCGCAAAGCGGAGTTTTTCTCCGATCCCGATCTTTCGCCCGGGCCGTACCAGGCACTCCCACTCATTGGGATCGTCCGCAACCTGGCGCGTGAGCAGAACCTCGACCCGCCCGCGGAGAAAATCTCGTGCCGCCGGATTGTGCGGGCTCAAGGGCTGGGCCCGCTGTCCGCTGCGATGGCCGTAGAGCCGGGCCGGGAACACGCGCGTATTGTTCACGACCAGCAGGTCGTCGGGCCGCAGCAAGCCGGGGAATTCGCGAAACCTCCGGTCGTTAAAACTCCGGTTTTGCCAACTCCCAGGCCGCCGATTTATGTTTTGTCGATTCAGGTGCAGCAGGCGCGATCCGGCGCGGTCCGGCAGCGGCTCCTGCGCAATGCGTTCCGGCGGCAGATCATACTGGAAGTCCGAGACGAGCATCGAGGAGATTATAGGGTTTAAGGGCAGGATCCAAGCCGCCGCTGTGTCTAAGCCGGAATCCGTCCCCTCCTATCTACAAATTTTGACCTGCTAGTGGTTGTAAGAATTCCGAGGCGTGCGGTACCATGACGGCGCAGGGTTTCAATGGCCTTCAATGGTTAATGACCGCCAGCATCGTCTTGAGATTGTGCAGTTCGGCCGCCTGCTGCACGAAAACCGGTTTGTTGCGGCCACCGACGGAAACCTGTCCATCCGTCTCGACGAAGAACACGTGCTGGTGACTCCCACCTGCATAAGCAAGGGCAGGATGCGCGCTTCCGACATGGTGATTGTGGACATGGACGGAAAACGCCTCGCCGGCAAGCGATCGGTTTCGAGCGAGATCGGCATGCACCTGCTGATTTATCGCCTGCGCCCCGACGTGCATGGCATCGTCCACGCGCACCCGCCGACCGCGACCGGGTTTGCCGCTTCTGGTTACGGCCTGAACCGTCCGCTGGTGTGCGAAGTCGTTGTCGGTCTCGGCTCGATCCCGCTGGCCCGCTACGGCACGCCGGGCACACCCGAGCTGACCGACGCTCTCGAGCCCCTGATTCCGCACCATGACGCCATCCTGATGGCGAATCACGGGGTGGTGACGTTTGGGTCTTCGCTCGAGAGTGCCTACATGAAAATGGAAACAGTGGAGCATTTCGCGAAGATCGCGCTGGTCACGCACCTGCTCGGCAACGAGCAACCGCTCGGTGAAAAGGAAGTGGAAAAACTCGTGGCCGTGCGCGACCGCTATAACGGAGGAGCCAAGCCCGCGCAGGCGAAAATGCGCGTTGAGGGCGATGATCTCCGCGCGGAAACCGAACGCAGAGAAACTGCCGGCAACCGGCGCTAGCCGGTATGGCGCGGGACATTCCCTTCGGCTTGGCTCAAGGGCAAGCGCGGTTCGCGCAGGGCCATCGCAATTTCCCGATCTGAGGATTGGGCCAATCGCCGGTGGTCACTGCTGGGCGGTGTGGGGGACAGGGTGCAGGGCGAGATCCACGGCAGCACAAAGCTGTTCCTCTTCCACCGGTTTGCGCAGAAAGCCGACCGCCCCGAGACTCCGCGCCATCGATTCGGTCGCAGGATTCTCTTCGCCGCTGACCACGATCACGGGAATATGCTGCGTCCTGGTGGACATCCTCAGCCGCTTAAGCACCTCGATACCGGTGCCTCCGGGCATTTGGATATCGAGCAGAATTAACTGCGGCTCGGAACGCAGCGCAGCCATCCATGCCTGGAGCGCGTCCACTGCAAAGACTGCTTCAAAGCCCTTCGGACCTAAGAACGAGGCCAGCAATTGTCTTTGGAAGCGAGAGTCGTCGGCGATCAGAATCTTGGGCATGGGGAACGGGGCCGGACGAGGCCCGGCCCTATGGAGCACCTATCGGCACAAACGGGGATAGCCGTTAGCGTGGCGCGGGTACCCTGGTCCGCGCAGACCGGCACGATTCCACGACCGAGAGGCGGAAGCAAGCGTCCGGCGGGAAGAACCGCCGCCGGACGATGGGGCGTTTCTAGTCTCCTCCGATGCGGAACCCTACGCCCGCGCGGAAGTTCGCCGTCAGCGCCGGATATCCCACCACTTCGTTGTAGTGATCGTTGAGCGCGTTCGCGACGTTCGCGTATGCGGTAATTCGCGAATTGATCGCATACCATCCGCCGAGATCGACGCGGGCGTAGCCGGCGGCGTGGTAGAAGTTGTTCGGGACGTACAGGAAAGCATCGTCCGGGCGGCGACCTACGAAGCTCCCTCCCAGATTCGCGCCCCAGCGCGTCCCCAGATAGCTGAGGAGCGTTGTTGCCGAATGCTTCGGGCGGCGGAGCAGGGGATCTCCCGGAGCATACGGAAAACTACAAGGAATTGCCTGCGTGCACGTCGGGTTTTCGAGTATTTCAGTCGAGGTGTAGGCATAGGCCGTGGTCAGCGACAATCTTGATCGGATTCTTCCTCGCAGCTCAACTTCGGCGCCCTGAGCGGAAGATTGTTTCAGGTTGAAAAACTGGTACTCGCCCGAAGGAATGGGTATGGCCTCAATCTGATCGTGAAAGAGATTATTGAAGTAGGTTGCGTCCAGGGCCCAGCGGCCTGCAAACAGTTTTTGTTCGAAGCCGGCTTCAAAGGCTCGGGTGCGTTCCGGCAACAGGCCCTGGTTCGGGGCGTAGTAATATCCAACATCGCCAAAAGTCTCGTAGAGGGCGGGTTCCATAAATCCGGTGGCATAGGAAAAACGCAGGCGCGTTCCAGAAAACAATTCTCCGCCGCGTAACGCCAGCAGGGTCAGCGCGACCCGTGGCACGCCCGTATTGCCGTATGCGCTGCTGTGAACAAAGCGCCCGCCCGCGATTGCCGAGAGCCTGCCCAGCGTGAACTGCTGTTGCAGATATGCATCCTGATCCAGACGCTGCCCGGGAGCGGGAGGGGGAGAATCCAGGTCGTTCACAACGCCGGTCTCATTCTCGATACGATATCCAAAGGTGCTGTGCGCCCAGGCGCGCTCCGAGTAATCGCCCTGATATTCAAATCCCACGCGGTTGACGTGGGTGTCGTAGGTATCCGGGTAGTCGTCGTAGCTGGCAGGATTGCTATTCAAGTTCACGTCGGTGTAACGGTAGAGGGAGTCGAATCCGGTGAAGCGATGGTGCCATCCCGAAGGCGCTGTCACAGCAAGTTCCACGCTTCCTAGAATATTGTTCGTATGCGACCATTCGCTGGGGTTGGGAGCTAGAACTGGATCGCCGTTGAAATCCCACTCCCCCGGTACTCCGGTGTAACTGTTGGAGTGGCGGAAATGCACTCGCAATCCAACTTGGTGGGTAATCGCCATGCCGACATTCGCGCCCTCGAGTGAATCCGAATAAGCGCCGTTTACGCCTTGCCCGTTGCTGTTGAACTGGTCGCCAAAGAAGTTATAGTCAAAGCGTCCGTGGGCGCCAGCTAGAGACGCGTAGCCGTTGGCGGTTCCGAAATTTCCTCCATCGGCGCCAAAGCGCAGCTCGGGAACCGGAGTGCTTCCGGTGCGCGTCCACACCTGCACGACGCTGGTCATGGCATCGGAGCCGTACAAAGTGCTCTGCGCGCCCCGCACAAATTCCACACGATCCGCTTGCACCAGGGGCAGAGTGCCAAAGTCAAAGGTTTCGCCCGGGTTATCGATGGCAACCCCATCGACGATCACTTTGTTGTAAGTGGATTCGCCGCCGCGAACAAAGAGAGAGGAGATGCCGCCACGTTGCCCGGCAGTGTTCACGACCGCGCCCGGCAGAAAACGCATGGCGTCGTCCGCAGCAATAGGCTGCATCGCTTCCAATTGCCGACTGATAAGAGTGTCAATGTCGGCGCCCGCGGCCTGGCTCGGAACCGGAGTGCGGGTCGCGGTTACGACCACGGTTTCCGCTGCCGTCGCCAGGCGGAGCTTGATGGTGATGACTTCAGGGGTTGGAGAAACGTCCACCGTCATCATTTCTGCCGCGAAGCCCGGAGCCAGCACCTGGACACGATAAGAGCTTGATGGGGCCTCGCGAAAAATCACGAGCCCTTCGGCGGATGTGCTTTGCACGGCCGCGGGGGCGGGCTTCCCCAGCTTGAGCAATTGAACCTCGGCGCCTGCGACGGCGGCGTCCTGCGGATCGACAACTTTGATTTTGATTTCAGCGGAAGCGATGGTCACCAGACAGATGGCCAACAGAAAAAAGACACTAGCGAATACACGAGAAAACCGCATGGCACGTCTCCTTTATCACGCGAAAGGGTTGTGTGGCGGTTCACGCAGGTCTCCTGGCTTTGCGAGTTAGGATGTGAGCTTTCGCTCGAATGAGCTTTGGCCCAGCATCCGGTTACTACAACCGGCCTTCCCGGGTTGTCCTTTTTAGGCAGCCCCAGTGACCGGTTGCGATTTCCTCGCTTACAGTTGCGCGGCAGCGCGGGATTTGCACCCGCTTCCCATAGAGCCAGCCTGTCGCCGGCCTACGATCATGCGCGAACCTAATTTGAGAAAGAACAAAAACAGCAGCCCAGCAAATCTATCTAACAGCGCGATGCAAAGTCAACCGCTAGCCTTTGATGATGGGAAACTCCGGCGATCCTACTTGCGCAACGTGCTCCTCGGCGAACCGGGTGACGCGGTCGAGCGCAACCTGCAGTTGCCGGTGAAACTCAGCCATCTGCGCGTCCATCTCCGCATCGGGGGCTTCGGCGGGAACTCGCATCTTGGCGCTGAAGCGCACCAGCGCTTTTGAAAATGGCTTCGGAATCATCAGCGCATCCCATGTATTCAGTACCCAGGCATGGCTGAGCGCCACGTAAAACGCCGCCATCGGCATCGTGCTGGCCCGCGACAGCAGCGCCGGCCCCGGCTTGGCCACGTATTTCGGCCCGCGTGGACCGTCAATCGTAAACGCAACCAGGTTGCCCTGTTCCAGTTGGCTTCTCAAACCGAGCAGGGCTTTCGCGCCGTCGCGGCTGCTCGATCCACGCACCGCGACGAAGCCGAGTCTTTCAATGGTCCGAGCGATGTATTCCCCGTCGAAACTGCGGCTCACCATTACTGCGATCCCGGTCTTTCTCCATAACCACGCGCTGGCGAACACTGCCCGGTGCCAGAAAGAGTAGATGACCGGCTTTTCGTAAATCGCGTCCGGCGGCGAAGGTGGTTCTTCCCACGATATTGAATAGCGGAGAGTCGGACCGATCAGCGCAATCGCCAGATAGCTTGCCCAACTGATGAGCCACAAGAGAATTCTCTGCCGCAGTGAGAATCGGCGCGTCTCTAAAGAGGAGGGCTGCTCAGGCTCGACGGCGGCGGAAGAAGAGCTCACGCCGATATTGTAGCCGGGTGAGCGAGGTTTTAACTGAGAACTGAGAGCCGATAGCTGACATCGGCTTTCTAGGTTTCAAGATATGCCACAATCCACTCTTTCAGCCGTTGCCGCCGCTCGTCAGTCGCGTCAAAGCGAACCCCGAAGCTCTTGTTGGGTTTCTTCCACGTGACCTGCCCGCGCACCCAGACGCGCGGCAGCGTCAGCAAAGAAAACGACACCTCCACCAGACTCCCTTGTTCGGGCACGTGATTGCCCTTGAGCGACATTCCCCCGGAACTGATCTCCTGGCTGGTGGCGGTCATGCGGCCACCGTCGGCCATCACGATCCCAACCTCCGTCATAACCGGGATACGCACGTAGCGGCGGAATTCGTGCAGCACCAACATTCGAGTTGAGCGCACCAGCTTCATCGCCGCCGACCGTTCCAACGGTTCGTGAAACACCGCGTTGAGGCACAACTTCGAATAACGCATGGCATCCTGCGCGGTCCCGCCCAGCCCGTAAATGACGATCCGGCCGTTGGAAGCCGATCCTCGGGCCATCTCGATGATGCTGCCGGCTGCTTCTCCCAGGGGCAAAACGCAGGCCTCGAACTTTTCGTGTTGCAGTCGATCCGCTTGTTCGCACGCAATCGAAACCGTTTCGATTCCATATTGACGGAAACACTCCGTCACCAGGTGCGCGGACGCCTCGGGCAAGTCAAACAGCGCGACGCGCGCCGCCGTCTTTCGATGCACGGGAACGGGGGCGGGAACGGTACGAGTCGAAATAGGCATGAGTGCCAGGGGATAAACTCCTCTAAAACCCCATTCTGACGGGCTTTTACACGGTTGCATAGGTTTCGAAGGGGCCTAGCCCCTGTCCTAAAGTGCCATTACCGAAGTTGTACTTGGACCCATTGCTCCTGCTCCCTTCGTTTCTCTTTCTGTAGAGATGGGGCTTGCCCCGTCTTTTTCTGTACGCGGAAGGAGACGCGGCAAGCCGCGTCTCTACCGGCGCGTTCAGGTAAGATGTTTCCATCCTTGCACGGTAGACGCAGTCGGAAAATGATCACTCTCAGCGACATCCAGTCGGCCTTGGGCCGCATTCGCAACTCCATCTACCTTTCGCCCTGCGCGCGTTCGGAGACGTTTTCCGAGTCCACCGCCAACCAGGTCTATTTGAAGCTTGACAACCTGCAGCGGACCGGCTCTTTCAAAGAGCGCGGCGCGCTGAACAAGTTGCTGTCGCTCAGCCCCGAAGAGCGCGCCCAGGGCGTGATCGCGGCCTCGGCGGGAAATCATGCCCAGGGCGTGGCTTATCACGCGGGCAAGCTCGGTATTCGCGCCCAGATTTGCATGCCGCTGACCACGCCTCTCATCAAGGTCTCGGCGACGCGCGGTTACGGCGCCGATGTGGTTCTGCACGGCGCCAATTACGACGAAGCTTTCGAAGAGTCCTTGCGCCGCAGTGAGGCTGAGCACCTCACTTTCGTGCATGCCTTCGATGACGACGCCGTCATCGCCGGCCAGGGCACGATCGGCCTCGAGCTCATCGAGCAGCATCCCGACCTCGAAGCCATCGTCGTCCCAATCGGCGGTGGGGGCCTGATTGGCGGCATCGCCTGCGCGCTGAAGGAGTCGAATCCCAAGATTCAAGTTTTCGGAGTTCAGCCCTCGCGCCTGCCGTCGATGAAGGTTGCCGTCGCGGAAGGCAGGCCCGTGACGCTCATGGCCGCCTCCACCATCGCCGATGGCATCGCTGTCCGACGCGCCGGCGACCGCACCCTGCCGCTCGTGCAGAAGTATGTGGACGACATCGTTACTGTCGAAGAAGAAGAAATCGCCAACGCGATTCTTCTGCTGTTGGAGCGCGAAAAGACTCTGGCCGAGGGCGCGGGCGCGGCAGCCATCGCGGCCCTGGTCAACCGCAAGCTGACTCTCGTCGGGAAAAAAGTTGCCGTGCTCGTGTGCGGCGGAAACATCGACGTCACGCTGCTCTCCCGCATTATCGAGCGCGGCCTGGTCAAAGACGGACGCCTGGTGCGTCTGCGCGTCCACCTGCCCGATTATCCCGGCGCGCTCAATCGCCTCACATCGATTCTGGCGCAGCATCGCGCCAACATTGTCGAGACGGACTACGACCGCGCCTACCACGGCGTAAACCTCGGTGAGACCGCGATCGAAATTACGATGGAAACCCGCGGGCCTGACCATATCGCCGAAATCATCTCGGCTTTGGGCGCCGCGGGCTACACGCAGGAACGCGTGTTGTAGGGCTCTTTCACCGCCGAGGCGCCGAGAGCGCCGAGGGAAAACCAAGACCTTAACCACAGGGGGCACCGGGTAGCACGGGGGAATGCATTATTTTTCCGCTGCCCTCGGCGTCTCGGCCGTGAGCTTTTACTCAAACTGCTTCCGAAATCTCTCCAAGTGATCCTTCACTTCCGAGACTTCCCGCCGCAATTCGGCCACTTCTTCTTCCAGCCGGGCGATGCGCTCCGCATCTGCGGGATTGCGCACTACTGCTGCGCTAACCTGTGCCGGCGGTTCCGGTTCCACCAAATCTCCGGCTAGCAGATGCGCACATCGAGATTCTTTCGTTCCCGGCTGGCGTGGCAGCACCTTCGCCAGCGGCGGTTCGCGCTGCATCAATTTCTGTAACGCCGATTGCACATCCTCCAGCGCTTCGAAGCGGTGCAGGCGCTCGGCACGTCCGCGCAGTTCGCCCGGAGTCTGCGGACCGCGCAGCAGCAACACACACAGCACCGCAACCTCCGGACGGGTGAAGTTAAACACTTCCTGCAAGCGCTGCTCGTATTTGGTGACGCGGCTGTCGGCGCCGCGCGCGGGCCCAGCCATGCGCTGCTGCTGCAAGCCCTCCAAGGCGTCGCGTACCGCGTCTTCGTCCAACTGCATCACCGGATCGCGGTTCGTCTTCTGGTTGCATGCATTCACCAGCGCGTTCAGCGACAGCGGATAGTACTCCGGCGTAGTGATGTCTTTTTCGATCAGCGACCCAGCACGCGGACTTCGGTTTCAGTCAGTTTGAATTCCATGGATTTCAAGGCCGCCTTCGATTGTATAGAAACAGCCAAAGTCAAAGGCCGCGGACAGGAGTGTCCGCGCAACACGACCCAAACCAACCACCTGCTGGGCACGGTATACTCAATAGTTTGTCGGACGCATCCTAGTAGAATCAGGTGCATTTCAAGGAGGAATCGTGAGGAAATACCTGGGAGTTTTGGCCGGCGTGGCTGCGCTTTGTGTCATGTCGTGGGCGCAGGCTCCAGTTCAAACTCCAGCTCCGGATCAAACCCCGGCGCAAGCTCCAGCGCCCGAGGCAGTTCCGATTCCAACTCCAACGGGGAAAGCCGTCCCCGCTCCGCAGTATCCGCGCATCGAATTCTTTGGCGGCGGTTCGTACTCCGAGGCCGGTCTTTTCAATGCTGGACACTGGGCTGGGTTACCCGGCTGGGACGCTTCTCTCGGCCTGAACGCGACCCGCTGGTTCGGGATCGTGGTGGAAGGCGGCCAATACTTCGGAACGTCAGTAATCCCGAAAGGTGTGCCAACGCCATTTCCCACGTGCCCGAACGTCTTCTGTCCAGTCGGCACTGACTCATTCAACGTGGCGACTCGAGAGTACAACTTTGTTTTCGGCGCACAATTCGCCCGCCGCAAGTATGAAGGCTGGACGCCGTTTGGCGAACTTCTTTACGGACATCAGGGGGCACGCGGCCAGGCAACCGGCGGGGGGGAAACCCTCACGGAAGTCGGCACCGGCCGGGCGCTCGTGGCTGGCGCCGGCCTCGACCGCAAAATCAATCAGCGTTTCGCTTTGCGGTTGAAGGCCGATTACTTGCAGACCGGCACCAACTTTTCGATTCCCGGCAAGCAGAAGCAGGACAACTTCCGGTTCTCGATGGGCATTGTCATTCGCAACGTGCACAAAAAGAGGCGCACGCTCGAGGACGAGACTCAGATCGAACCGTGAGACCGGGGCTTGCCAACGGCCTCCAAGTGAGCAGGCAACGGGTGTAGTGGCCGCTGCTGGTGACGATTCCGCCCGCAAGCTTTCTGCCGATTTACGAACGGCGCAGCACGTCGCTCAAGGGCTGGACCTTGGCCTTGAGTTCGTCGGCGAGGTCGCCGCCTTTTTCCACCGCTTTCTCGAAACGGTTTTTCGCTTCGTCCGTCCAGTCGGAGACGGTTTCCAGGGCGTCATCGCAGGATTGCCGCAGGTCTTTCCGCAACTGTCGCCCGGTCTTCGGAGCGAGCAACAGACCGAGGGCGGCGCCGACGCCAAGCCCGATCAGCAGAAAAGTAACGGCTGTGCCAACCGTGCCTTCCGAACTCTCGTATCTTCCGATGTGCATAAAAACCTCCCGATCATCTCTATTCTAGACCGGAATATTGAATTGGTAATTTGCGATTTGTAATTGGCAATTGAAATTCTGGCGACTCCCTGAGCCTAAATTACCAATTACAAATCGCCAATTGCCAATTCCCCAGCGCCCCAGCGTCGCCCCGATTCCCACAACCCGCTCCGCCTGTGTAAAATGAAACGTTGATTCGAAGTGCGGCGGAAGCCCTGGCGACCTCCAACCCAGCAAGCCAAGAGCGGGCCTGCCGGGGACCCCGGCCTGCCCCGCTGCCCAGAATCCCAGGCAGAAGTGAAGGAGATGTACCCCAGCAATGTCGATTCCAGCGACCCAACTCCGCCCCGGCATGATCATCAAGCACAACAATGACTTGCATTCCGTGTTCAGCGTGGAGCACCGCACGCCGGGCAACCTGCGCGCCTTCATCCAGGCCAAGCTGCGCAACCTGCGCACCGGCGCCATGTTCGAGCACCGTTTTCGCTCGCCCGACCCCATCGACAAGGTCAACGTGGATGAGGTCAACATGGAGTTTCTGTATGCCGATGGCGACAGCTACTACTTCATGGACACGGAAAATTACGAGCAGACCCACCTGACCCGCGAGATTCTCGGCGACGCGGTGGATTACCTGACGTCGAACCTCCAGATCAAGGTGGAGTTTTTCGACGGCAAGGCCGTCGGTATCGAGTTGCCGCAGACCGTCGTTTTGACCGTGACGGAAGTCGAACCCGGCCTGAAGAGTGCGACCGCATCGAGTGTGACCAAGCCGGCCAAGACCGAAACCGGCCTCATCGTGCAAGTTCCTCCGTTCATCAACGAAGGCGAGAAGATCAAGGTGGACACGGCGGAAGGGACGTATTTGTCGCGAGCATAGGGAATTTGTGATTGGTAATTTGTAATTGGTAATTGGACCCTCAGGTCGGTCCGGTTTCCCAATTACAAATTACAAATCGCAAATTACAAATATCTCCGCATGGTTTCAGCAGAACGAATCCCCGTCCAGGCCCGTTGCTTTCTCGTGCGCGGACGTGTCCAAGGTGTCGGCTTCCGCTGGTTTGTCGAGCGGGAGGCGCACATCCTGAAAATTGCCGGATGGGTGCGCAACAATCCCGACGGCACGGTCGAAATCCTGGCCCAGGGGACGCGCGACCAGTTGGCCGGGTTGCACTCCCGGTTGCGTGAAGGCCCGCGCGCGGCGCGCATCGATGGCGTAGAAGTGTCCGAGGCCGAGCCGGTCGAGGGACTCAATTCATTTCAAGTTCGAGGAGCTTAATTTTAGGATGCCGACCGAGATACCGACCAAGATGCCGACCGATCCCGTAAATTGCGACGAATTGAAGAAGCTGATCCGGGAGGTGCCCGACTTCCCCAAAAAAGGCATCCTGTTTTACGACATCACCACGCTGCTCAAGGACAAAGTCGGCTTCGCGCGGCTGATTGACGCGTTCGCGGCAAACTATGCCGGCCAGAAGATCGACCTGGTGCTGGGCATGGAAGCGCGCGGATTTATCTTCGCCCCGGTGCTCGCCTACCGTTTGAATGCGGGATTCGTTCCGGTGCGCAAACCGGGAAAGCTGCCCGCCGAAACGGTGAATGTCAGCTATGACCTGGAGTATGGCAGCAACACGCTGGAAGTCCACAAAGACGCGATCAGAAAAGGCCAGCGCGTTCTGATCGTGGACGACTTGCTGGCCACTGGCGGAACGGCTGCCGCGACCGCCGAACTGGCCAGCCGCCTGGGCGCAGAGATTGCAGGACTGGCGTTTGTGGTCGAACTCGACTTCCTGAGAGGCCGCGAGAAACTGGCGAAGTACGACGTGTTCTCGCTGCTGCACTATGATCGGTAATGCCGGTAGTGCACGTTCGGTAATGAACGACCGGCAACCTCGAAGGGTAATATCGCAGCTTGGCAGCGGCGGCTTCCGAGCTAAGCCAGGACGCCGCGCTGGCAAATTCTCACCGCTTGGCTTCCCGTCTCACTTCACTAGAAACTGCACGGCCCGGATTAGACCTCCCCAAATCGCCAAGCTGACAGCCAGCGACGCGGTGTAAGAGAAGATCGCAATCCAGTTCCAATGAACACGCCTTTCACTTTCACGGATCCACATGGGGGAGGGCTCCTTGTTTCGTCAAACTCGGCTGCAATTATCCGACCGTTTGCTCTTTTCCACAAGCGACTGAAAACATTCTCTGAGCAGTGACGGTCTGTTTCGCGAAGGTGGGTGAAATCGCCCATGCAGCCGGAGAAATCCACACGGTCGCTGCCGAAGGCCGGTGCCGAGTCTTGACAGGGCAGGCCGCTCAGCCGTCGGCCCGCCTAGCACTCGCTACCCAGCGATGGTGGTAAGCTAGGCCCTTCGACGGATGATGCATGCGCGCACTCTTCATCTCAATCCAGAGTCCCAAGCGGAGCATGATCGGACTTTTCCTTTTGCTGGCGGCCACACTGGCTGGCGCGTTCGGCGCCGCTGCTAATTCCAGCCCCGTCCCGGCCTCCATCACTACGGCGCCACTCTCGGTCGATCAGGTCGTGGACAGTCTCGTCCGCAATGATGTAGAGCGGGCACAAGCTCTGCGCCACTACGAATCCGCCCGCGTCTATCACCTTTCCTATCGCGGATTCCCGGGCGATCGCGACGCCGAAATGACCGTGGAGGCCACTTATGACAGCCCTTCCACCAAGAGCTTCAAGGTGATCTCGCAAACTGGATCGAAGCTGATTATCGACCGCGTGTTCAAGAGGTTGCTGGAGAGCGAGAAAGAAGCTGCACAGCCGGAAATGCACGCGCGCACGCTGCTGAATCGCGACAACTACGACTTCGCTCTGATCGGCTTCGAGCCCTCGGGCGTCAAGCCCTCGGGCCAGGACAGCCAATACGTGCTCGCCGTCTACCCAAAGACGAAAAGCAAGTATCTCTATCGCGGCAAAGTGTGGGTCGACGCAGTCGATTTCGCCGTGACCCGGATTGAAGCTGAGCCGGCTCAGAATCCTTCATTCTGGACGAAGAAAAATGAAATTCATCACGAGTACATGAAGGTGCAAGATTTCTGGCTTCCCCGGCGCAACCAATCTGTGAGCTACATCCGGCTCGGCGGGCGCGCCACGCTGACGATTGAATACAACAACTACCGCGTTGCCGATTCGCGGGAATCGGGAAACGCCGCGAAAGCACAGTCTACCGACGTGAGCGCCCGCTAGGCTTGCGCAGCGACAACCGACATTCAGGTCACAGGCGGCAGAACTCGAGTTTCCTGAGACCTAACCCCTGAGACCTGGCCGCCGGTAGTACAATCCCGCCATGGGCAGCCTGATCCAGCCGAACGTAAATCCTGCGATGGAACCGGAAGAGTCCAGCCTGCGCCCGATTCTCATCGGGATTGTTATCGTAGGAATAGTGGTCGGAATTCTCGCGCTGATTTTTCGCGCTGAGCAGAAAAAGCCCGCCGCCCCTCCGGCCTATGCCGCGAACCTGACATTCTCGGACCTGAAGACCAGTGCCGCGCAGAATTTTGTGGGCGCAACCGTCAGCTATCTCGATGGCGCCATCACCAACACCGGCGATAAGACGGTCATCCACGCGGTGGCGCAGGTCACCTTCAAGGACGACATGGGACAGACGGCGCAGCGCGAGGAACTTGCCATCCGCGTTCTTGTCACCGGCGGCCCGTACGACGAAGCCGTGGACCTCGGCCTGTCGCCGCTCGCGCCGGGCCAGAGCAAACCGTTCCGCCTGACCTTTGAGAACATTTCCGCCCAGTGGAACCACGCCTATCCCGAGCTGCAGATCACGCAGGTCAGCGTGAAGTAAGAAGCCCCAAATCGCTCACCTGGGGACAGCGGCCCATGTTTTGGCCTTGCCTGTTTACTCTTAAGTTACTACTTGCCTGCCCTAAAAAAATCACAGGCCCCGGTCTTTTGGAATCATAGACTTAGGGGAAAATTCCCGCCAGGTCTTTGGGTTTAAAGGACTTGCGGGTAAAGTCTTCCAAAATCAGTGACTTAGGTTGTCAAAGAGCGCTGAAAATGGGTTTGGGGCAGCTTCGAGGGCCGTCTTGATGGACTGACTCACCTCTTCACTGCCCCAATCAGATCTCTATCGTCGCGCACGACGGGTCTTAAGTCAATGGATTTCGATCACGGATGGTTGTGATGAAGAGGAAACGTCCCGTCTGTCCCCGGTCCCCTCCGGAATCATAGACTTAGGAAGAAATTCCCGCCAGGTCTTTGGGTTTAAAGGACTTGCGGGTAAAGTCTTCCAAAATCAACGACTTAGCTCCTCAAATTGCGCCGAAAATGGGTTTGGGGCAGCTTCGAGGGCCGTCTTGATGGACTGGCTCACCTCTTCACTGCCCCAATTAGATCTCGATTGTCGCAGAGAGCGGGGCTTATGTCTGTGATGGTGATCACAGGTTGGGTGTGATGAAAAAGGGCGGGGTCAGGGTGGATGGCATTGAGCGCGAGAGTTTGTATCGCTCCTTGTCGCTTCATGGGAGTCCCCGACTTTCCACTCTTGTAGCTGTGACCGGGGGGCGGTGAGGTTGAGGTTTGCGGTGGAAGGCTCGCCGGAGGGGATGGCGCTTGGTGGGACCAGCCGCCGGTCCTAGGAGTCGTATATTTTCTTTGCCTCGATTAGCTTGTTCCAATCTTTCTCTGCTTCCGCCAAGGTGGGTGCTATGGATAGGGTTTCTAGCGGCTGCGAGTGTCCGGGGATAAACCTGCACGCCTTTTCGAAGACTTCAAGAGCCACCTTCGCAGCCGGCTGAAGCTTGTCATACTTAATTCTGTCGAGCACCGTCATCTTCAGATTGGGAAGGAATCTCTCGGTGAGCTTCAGTAGTAGCTCTTGCTCGACGAAAACCTCACAAGCGCTCCTAATGTGGTCGTAGATCAGCTCTGTCGCTTTGCGCTGCTCTTCGGCGTTGGAAAGCTTCTTGGCTTCCTGAATTGCGGAGTTGATTCGTCCCTTAATCTTGTTGAAGTTGTCAATTCTTGGATTCGTACCGATGCTCACGAAACCCGGGCTCGTCGTCTGTGTAACGTTGTAGTACAGGAAGTCCTTGTCCGTAGCCTTCATAAGCCCGGCAACAAACAATATGTTGTGTGTGAAAACGATTACCTGGCGCTGTTGCGCGAGGTTAGACAGTCTCCGGGCAACCTCCTCGATTCGCACATAGTCCAGGCTTGTAACTGGGTCGTCGAAGACAACCGAGACTCTCTGGGGCCTCAGCGAAAGCTCGGCTAGGAAGTCGGCGAGAGCGATAACTTTCTGTTCCCCTTCTGACAGAATTGAACTCAACTTATAGCGTGTACCCACGGTTTTTTGACGGACTACCTTGCCCTGGCGGCCCGGAAACACGAGCTTCACGTAGGGCGCCCTCAAACATTTGCATTCTTCTCCGAATTTCGCTTGAAATGCTTCGTTGAGGAGCTTCTCGCTCACATCCTTTGCGGACATGGTCAGCGATTTCTTATACGAGGTAAAATTCGAGAGTTCTGCCTCCGCCAGGGACATTAGTTCCAGGTTCGTGTCGTAGGTACGTAACTGGGGTATCAACCTCGCTAGAGCTGAACGCTCACGGAGTTCGGACAGTCGTTGAGCTTGTTTGCCGACGGTTGCTTGGCGGTCAGTTTCCTGCTGTGATAGGTCGGAAATCGACTGGTGCATTTGGTTGATCTGAAGACGCATCTCCGTCGCCAGTTCCGCAGTTTGTAAGATCACGTCGGCGAATTCGGGACGTTCATTGCGGGTGATCGCTTCGCGGAGGAGTTGGAGACTTGCAAATGCTGTCACGGCCCGGCGTAGGATTTCGTCGTCGGCCGAAAGAAGCAAGGCCTGCGTCTCAGCAAGCGCTGCGGTATCGAGTTGCAAGAAAGCGGCGGCGACGCTCGTTATCCTGCTTTTGGCGCGCGTGATGGCTTCTTGGGCAGAACTGTTGCAGAATTGCTTGTATTTTAGCAACAGTTCGACAGCTTCGTTCTCCAAAGGTTGGCGGCAATACACGCATTTTCCGCCCCCCGCTGGGTAATTTGGATCCGGATTTGAATCTCTAATGTAATCTTCGGCTGCTAGTACAAACCTACGCCAGCTCGGCTCAAGCAATTTTGGTATCCCAAGGCCAACGAACGCTTCTGAGGTCACCCGCCTCTCCAGGTCAACACTTTGCTGGAGTTCGTCCAACGCTTGATCATATTGCTCGGAGCTGAAGGCGCTAACTGTTTCGAACTGCCTTGCCAGGTCGTCGATCAACCGCGATCTTTGTTTGCGGAGCTGTATTTCGGCTGCTACCGATCCAGACCGCATAGCCTCGATCTCACCTGGGAGTGTCTGCAACTCAACGAGTTCTTTTTCACTCAGTATGGCAAGGTGCGTGGCTTGGGCGACGTGATCACTTATACCGGTTTCCGTAACGATTCTGAAAATGGCACTCCCTGGTTGCAACGCATTCACGTATCCGGCCACCGCTTCCCGTTTTTCGCCTGCCTCGGCTGCCAGCTTCTCATGTATCCGTTCCAGGCCATCTTCGACGTAGTCGAAGCTGTCGAGCTCTCGCGGGGTATACGAATACGTAAGATCGTCGTCCAAATGTATCGAGGCAGCGCGGTCGTCAAATACTTGCATAGCGACAAACGGCTCAATGCCGAGTTCGTTGTTCCAGGCCAGCGTTTCCTCCTTATGGTCAAGGCGGTACGTCACCTCTGCCTTTGGCGGTCCGGGGCTCGGAGCAGAAACGTTTGGGATAATCTCCTCGGCGCTCCTGGCGCCTGACATCCGCTTCATGACCCTGACATAGCCCGATTTTCCGCATCCATTCTCTCCGAAGAAAATCGTGAGTTTGTCGTCGAAGATCAGTCGCTGGCCTCCGGCGAGGGCGTTGACATTCTCGACCTTCGACAGTTCTTTTAGCGACAGGCTTTGGAATCCGGGCGTCGGCTTGGCGCTGGGCTGAGCGGCTGCGGTGACGGTAACCCCTGCGGGCTTGAGGCCGCATTCTGCCTGCAGCATGTCATAGACAACATCCAGCTCGCTGTCGGAGAGGTTTCGCCGGAGATTTGTTGCTTGGAAGACGAGCGTCTCAAGCCATTTCCTTTTTTCCTTCGCCCATTGGGTGAGCGCCGCGACGGCAGTATCCGCTGACGGGGCTAGGGTGGGCGTCCCTTGGATGGGTGGCTCAGCCGGCGTCGTCCCCTGCTCTGCGTTGTCATTCATAGGATTAACTCCGATCCGCTTCTTGGTGCCGAGTTGGAGGATCTCTCCCAATGAAAAAAGGCCATGGATTTCCCCATGGCCCCCTCGGTCGGGATCATTATCTGCCTGTCTCGACTAAAAATACATAGGCCACTTTGGTGCTGGTTGCGTGATTGGGTTGGGGGCTGGGCGGATTGCCGCGTCCCAGGGAGACGGGGCAAGCCCCGTCTCTACAGTGGAGCGATCTCGCGGCGCAGTTTGCCCTGGGCGGGTGAAGAGGCTGCGGAAAAAGTCGAGATGCAACGCCCAGCCCCTAAAGGGGCGTCTGATTTCGAAGGACTTACGGCATCGCTGCTAAAGCGATGCCCTGATACGAAACCTGAGTTCTTCCGCGGCCTGTGAAGCGGCGCCCCTTCAAAACGAGTCAAAATCTGAGTTTTTCCGGAGGCTGTGAAGCCGTGCCCTTCCACAAGACCCTGCCGCTCCGGGATGCGAGCGCTTCTTTTCGCCTCCGTTACAATGGCCTCGTGGCTGACGTCAAACCATTCCGTCTTACGGAGTCTGTCAAAGCCGCGGGTTGAGCGTCCAAGCTGAGTCCGGCGGCGCTGGACACGGTGCTTGGGAAATTAGCCCGGCAACAGGACCCGAACGTGCTAGTCGGCTTCGATCACGCCGACGACGCCGGCGTGTATCTGCTCACGCCCGAGACGGCGCTGGTGCAGACGGTGGATTTTTTCACGCCCATCGTGGACGATCCCTATACTTTCGGCCAGATCGCCGCTACCAACGCACTCAGCGACGTTTACGCCATGGGTGGAAAGCCGCTGACCGCGCTGGCCCTCGTCTGTTTTCCCGATAAAGCCGATCTCGACATCCTGGAACGCATTCTTGCCGGCGGCTTGTCGAAGATGATCGAGGCCGGATGCACGGTGGTGGGCGGCCACAGCATCCGCGATAAAGAAACGAAATTCGGCTATTCGGTTACGGGAGTGATTCATCCCCAGCGCGTGCTGGCCAATCAGGGCGCGCAACCTGGCGATAAGCTGCTGTTCACCAAGGCGCTCGGCACGGGGGTCATTTCGACCGCGATCAAGAAAGGCGTCGCGAAGCAGGAGTGGATCGACGCGGCTGTGAGGTCGATGACTACCTTGAATAAGACCGCGGCCGAGGTAATCACCAGCGGGCGTGTGGGACTGGGGCCAAGACCCACGTCTCGAAAAGCGCGAGACGTGGGGCACCCGCACCCTGCCAACGACCAACGACTAAGGACTAACGACGCCTTTGCCGTTCACGCCCTCACCGACATCACGGGCTTCGGCCTGATCGGCCACGCTCGCGAAATGGCGCTGGCATCGGACGTCAGCCTTGTTTTCGAATCCGCCAACATTCCCGTGCTCGAAGGCGCGCTCGATTGCATTCGCGCCGGCTACATTCCCGGCGGACTCACAGCCAACCGCGAATTTGCCGAATGCATGGTCGGCTACGATTCATCGGTTGCCGACGACATCCGCACGCTGCTCTTCGACCCGCAAACGGCCGGGGGTTTGCTGATCTCGGTCGGCGCTGAAGATGCGGGCGCGCTCACACGCGCGCTGCACGATGCCGGTGTTGCCGCCGTCGAAATCGGCCATGTGATACCGCGTACGAGGCCCTTAATCCGGGTCACTTCTTGACTGGCGCGGTCCTGGCTAGCCTGCGTTGATCAGTTCCCAGATGTGGGCCAGGTGATGGTCATCGTGCTCCGCCACAAAGTACAGATGGTCCACCAGCCGCATGGGTGTTTTCAGGCGCGGATGGAGAGAGGCGCGGGCAAACATTGTGAGGGCGATCTTCTCCACTCTGCTCACCAGTTGTGAGCGGGCGTTTCGGAACCCAGCCAGGATCTCATCGATCGGGCGCTGGTTGTGCTGCGCTTCGTGGGTCTTACGATTGCTCAGGTCAGCCACGGTAAGCTGTGATGCTTCCGTCAGGTAGTCATCGACCCGCGCCATCCACAGAGGTTCGAGGTCGAGCAGATGCCCGGCATGTTCCTGGGCGGACCATTTTTCATTTTCGCGCGGCTTCCTAACCAGGACGTCGCGAGCCGCGCCGCGGACGATTTCTTCCAGCCGCGCCGGCGTGCCTCGCAAGCGCGCGCACAGGTTCGGATGCTGCTCGACGGGAAACGTGAAGTCAAACTTCCGTTCAAACCAGATCGGCGGTCGATTCATGGTTGCAGGCGAATCATGCTTTGTACTAGATGACAGAGCAAGCGGGAACGATACAATTCTTGGCCTACTTCCTTTTCTCGGAACCTTCTCCACAGCGATTACATCGATACACTTAACTCGTGATTCAATGGACTGGAGCATTCGGTTTCAAATCTCTAGCCGCCTCTTTTATGTTCTGCGAAAGGAATTCTCGAATGAAAACCCGCACTCTTGGACGTTCCGGTCTCAAAGTTTCCGCCCTCGGCCTGGGCTGCATGGGCATGTCGGAGTTTTACTCCGGACGCGATGACGCGGAATCGATCGCGACCATTCATCGGGCGATCGAACTGGGCATCACCTTTCTCGATACGGCCGACATTTACGGGCCACACACGAACGAAGAACTCGTTGGACGCGCGATCAAGGGCAAGCGCGACCGGGTCGTGCTGGCGACGAAGTTCGGCATCGTGCGCGATCCCAAGGATCCCAACGTGCGGGGGGTGAACGGCAAGCCCGACTACGTGAAGAAGGCTTGCGAGGACAGCCTGAAACGGCTTGGCGTGGATCATGTTGATCTCTATTATCAGCATCGCGTCGATCCCAAGACGCCGATTGAAGAAACGGTCGGCGCCCTGGCGGGACTGGTCAAGGAAGGCAAGGTCCGTCATATTGGCTTGTCGGAAGCGGGCGCAAAGACCCTGCGCCGCGCCATGAAGGTGCATCCGATCACGGCGCTGCAGACGGAATACTCGCTCTGGACGCGCGATCCGGAAGAGGAAATCCTCGCCACCTGCCGCGAGCTTGGCATTGGCTTCGTCGCCTATAGTCCGCTTGGACGCGGATTTCTTACCGGCCGATTCAAGAAGTTCGAAGACCTGGCGGCGGATGATTATCGCCGTTTCTCGCCGCGTTTCCAGGGCGAGAATTTTCAGAAGAATTTGGAGCTGGTGAAGAAAGTTGAAGAGATCGCGCGCGAAAAAGGATGCCAGCCTTCACAATTGGCGCTCGCGTGGGTGCTGGCGCAGGGTGACGACATTGTTCCGATCCCCGGCACGAAGCGGCGCAAATATTTGGATGAAAACGCGGCGGCGGTGGATTTGAAACTTACTCCGGATGACCTGCGCCGCTTGAGCGAAGTCTTTCCCTCCGGCGCAGCTTCGGGATTGCGCTACCCGGAACACATGATGAACCTGGTCAACGGGTGAGAAGCAGGCTTGTGTGGAGGCGGGGCTTTGCCCCGCCTGGACGGGGCGAAGCCCCGTCACCACACGATGGATGTGGTTAGCCGCCGAGCAGTTTATTAACCTCGGCATAAGGCACAGCTCCGTCCATTGCGCTGTACGTTCCGGAGGTTTTGAGTTCTTCGGCCACTCGCCGCAGCAGGCCCAGGGTCGCGCGCATGGGGCCCGATCCCACGCTGACGCGCGCCACACCCAGCTTTTCGAGTTCCGGAATCGAGGGCGATCCCGGCACGGCGAGAATGTTGAGTGGACACGCGACAGCTTTCACCAGGCGATCGATCGTTTCGGCATCCTTGAGTCCGGGAGCGAAGACGCAATCGGCGCCCGCATCGCGAAACGCAAGCAGACGCCGCAACGCTTCGGAATAGTCGGCGTCCGGATTGCTTCCCGGCAGCAGGTACACATCGGTGCGGGCATTGACCACAATTTGCGCCCGCATTTGCATGGCAGCCTCACGCGCCGCCTTGATCTTTTCTACGGCTAGGTGCAAGTCGATCAAGCGTCGATCCGGGATGCCGCTCGCATCTTCCAGGTTCATCCCGACGGCTCCCGCGTGAATCAGTTCGCGCGTGGTCTTGGCGGCCTCTTCAGGACTGGACCCATATCCCGATTCAACGTCAGCGGTCACGGCGACGTGCACGGCGCGAGCGATACGGCCGATGCGAGCCATCATTTCCTCGCGTCGAATGCGTTGGCCGTCGGGATAACCCAGGGAAAAAGCGATGCCCGCGGAGGTGGTTGCAATCGCGGGGAAGCCAGCTTCTTCGAAGATGCGGGCGCTGGCCACATCCCACGCGTTCGGCAGGATGAGCACGCCCGGGCCGCGATGAAGTTGCCGGAACTGAATTGCTTTGTCGGTGTGGGATTCCATAGCTTCTCTCTGCTTTTTCTCTATCAGGTTCCCGGCAGGTTTGCTTCAAGCAGGGTCAGCTGCCGCGAGCTTTATCGCGCATGCGCTTGATGAAACTGGGGACGTGCACCACGGCGCGCCCCACGGTGCCACGCCCGATCTCCTGCGTGCCGTCGTGGGCGCGGACGCGCATGATGTAAAAGCGTCCGTCAAACGATTCCAGTTCCGCCTCGGCGTAAATCCGCACTCCGATCCCGCTGGCCGCGCGGTGTTCGACGTGGATCGAGATGCCCACCGTGATTTCGCCTTCGTCGCAATACGGTTGCAGCGCATGGAAGGAGGCCGTCTCCATCAGCCGAATCATGTCTGGAGTCGAATACACGGGCGGCAACTCCGGATGATGTGCGGCGAGTGTGTGCTTCAACTCAACGGTTTCAGCCGCCTCGCCGCGCACGCCAATGGGGATGGGTCGAGCCATTCTTGCTTAAAACGGGATTGCAGAAGAACTGAAGTCCCGTAGAGACGCGGCTTGCCGCGTCCGAGACGGGGCAAGCCCCGTCTCTACAAGCGGGCTTCCTAATTCCGATTTGAAACTACGCCACCGCGCGTTCTGTCCGCCGCGCTTCGAAGCCATCGAGCACGGCCCACAAAGCTTTGGCCGCACACTCGGCGGCAGCTAATGCTTTCTTAGCAGTCTCCGGATTGGCCTTGACCCGCTTCTCGAGCTGGGTGCGCCACACCAGCGCATGGTGCGCGCCGGCGGTGGCGTGCAACGTGAAATAGCTGCGCGTCTTCTCATCGGCGCCGCACAGCTCACGCAGGACGCGATCTTTCTCTTGCGCCAGGCGCGGCACCTGCGATTCGTAAGCATAGAAAGCCGCCAGCGCTTCCTCCGGAGCGCCTTCGCTCGCGACCCGGTGGAACCAGGAAATGAGCTTGCGAACTTCTCCAACCGGCCGCCGTTTCGGAAGGCGGCTTCCGCCCAGGCCTTCCAAAAAGTCGAGCCACAGTTCGGAGTGCGAACGTTCCGGCTCGCCAAAGGAATCCTCGCCGCCCTTTTCATCGGTCATGTTGGCGAGCACGGCGCGGCGCAGCTCGCCCTCTTCCAGCCGGACGCCAAGCTGAGCCAGATAACCCGGAAACGCATCCACGTGAGGGTAGTAATCCTCAGCGTATTCGCGCAGATCGTCGCGGGTCAGCTTGCCAGCGGACCAGGCTTTGTAAAAGGGATGACAGAGCAAATCGTATTGATGAATGCGTTCGTCGAGCAGAGACACAAATGCCTTCGTTTCCATGATCTTCGTTTCCATGATGGCCTCGGTACCCTTTACTATACGGTCGGGAGCGGCGGATCACAAGGACGCGGCGTTAGAACCGGCGGCCATGCTTCCGGTACTTGGCTAAAGATGCCGTCAAACAGAAACACTGCGACCACCGGGGACTGCGGCCCATCAAACTGCATATGGAATTCCGACAACTTGGCAGAAGTGGTTTGAAGGTTCCGGTGCTGTGCTTTGGCACCGCAACTTTCGGGGGCGGGGACGATTTTTTCCGCGCCTGGGGTGAGACGGACGTGGCGGAAGCTACACGGCTCATTGATCTCTGTATTGAAGCCGGCGTCAACTTTTTCGACACCGCCGATATCTATTCCCAGGGACTTTCAGAGCAGATTCTGGGCGAGGCGATCAAGCACCTGCCGCGCGAGAGCCTTCTGCTCTCGACCAAGGCAAGCTTCCAATTCGGCGACGGGCCTAACAACGTCGGTTCGTCGCGCTCGCACCTGACGCGACAAATCGAAGGCAGTTTGAAGCGGCTGAAGACGGATTACATCGATGTCTATCACATGCACGGCTTCGACGCGCTGACGCCGATTGAAGAGACGTTGAACACGCTCGACCAGTTTGTGCGCGAAGGCAAGGTGCGCTATATCGCGGCGTCGAACTTCTCGGGATGGCATCTGCAAAAGTCGATTGACATCAGCGAGCATTACGGGTGGGCACGTTATGTCGCGCACCAGGTTTACTACTCGCTGATAGGGCGCGATTATGAGTGGGAACTGATGCCGCAGGCCTACACGGAAGGTTTGGGCGCTCTGATCTGGAGCCCGCTGGGATGGGGCCGTCTCACCGGCAAGATCCGTCGCGGTCAGCCGATGCCGGAAGTGAGCCGGTTGCATAAGACTGGAGGAATCGGTCCGCAGATCGCGGACGAGTATCTCCACAAAGTTGTGGACGCGCTCGAAGCGGTCGCGGCTGAGACGGGCAAGACCGTACCGCAGGTGGCTCTGAACTGGCTGCTGCGAAAACCAACCGTCGCTAGCGTGATTATCGGGGCGCGCAATGAGCAGCAACTGCGCGACAATCTGGCGGCGGCCAGCTTCACGCTGACCAGCGCACAGGTCGCAAAACTGGACGAGGCCAGCGCGCTCCCGGTGGCCTATCCTTATTGGCATCAGCGGGACGCATTCCAGGACCGCAATCCGTTGCCGCCGTCTTATCGGTAAGGTCAGGCCGTTGATGTCGGACGGGTTACAATCGACCAAGCGGTATTCCCTCCATTGTTGCGGGTTCTGAACCAGCGCACATGCGGCCGTTTGACGAACATTTCGAGGTTGTTGTGGTGGGCGCTGGCCATGCCGGATGCGAAGCTGCCATGGCGGCAGCTCGCATGGGGCTGAAGACCGCTCTCTACACCTTGAACGTCGATTTGATCGCGCAGATGTCTTGTAACCCCGCCATTGGCGGCATCGCGAAGGGGCACCTGGTGCGCGAGGTGGATGCCCTGGGCGGCATCATGGGCGAAATCACGGACGCGGTCGGAATCCAATTTCGGCTGCTCAATACTTCGCGCGGACCCGCCGTCTGGTCGCCGCGGGCGCAGTGCGACAAGCAAGCCTACCGACTGAAGATGCGCGAAGTGCTGGAGTCGCAGGGGAATCTGACGATCAAGCAGGCGGAAGTGGTGGATGTGGTTGTGGAGGGGCAGTCGTTGGTCGATAGTCGTTGGTCGTTCGCGGTTTCCGGCGAGGAATCCGCACTTGCGAACAGCGAACAGCGAACCACGAACGACGTTACTGGCAACCGGCAACCGGCAACTGGCAACTGCATTCGCGGCATCCTGCTGCGCGATGGGCGGCGCGTCTCGGCTGGGGCGGTCATCATTACCACCGGGACTTTTCTGAACGGGCTGATCCACTGCGGCGAGCAGCAGTATCCGGCGGGACGTTCGGGAGAACCGGCGGCGGTGCTGCTGGGCGAGGCGCTCAAGAAGCTGGGGCTGCGCGGATGCCGGCTCAAGACCGGGACGCCTCCGCGTCTTGACGGGCGCACCATTGACTGGTCGCGCTTCGAGCGGCAGCCGGGCGATATGGATCCCACTCCGTTTAGCTTTCGCACCCGGCGCGTTGCGCATCACGACTCGCAGGCGCCGTGCTACATCGCCTTTACCACCGAAGAAACGCATCGCATCATTCGCGAGAACGTGCATCGCTCGCCGATATACAGCGGGCAGATTCACTCGACTGGGCCGCGCTACTGTCCGTCGATTGAAGACAAGATCGTCAAGTTCCCAGACAAACTGACGCACCAACTTTTCTTGGAACCCGAGGGCCTGAACACGCACGAGATTTACGTCAACGGCATGAGCACTTCGCTGCCGATCGATGTGCAACTGGCGATCCTCAAGTCGATTCCGGGGCTCGAAAGCGCGGAGATGATGCGGCCAGGTTACGCGATTGAGTACGACTCGATCGATCCCACGGAACTCAAGCGCACGCTGGAGACGAAAAAGATTGCTGGGCTGTTTCTCGCCGGGCAGATCAATGGGACTTCAGGGTACGAAGAAGCGGCTTGCCAGGGAATCATGGCTGGAATTAACGCGGCGCTGAAGGTGAAGGAAGAGTCTCCGCTGGTGCTCGACCGCACCGAAGCGTACACAGCGATTCTGATTGACGACCTGATTTCGAAAGGCACCAATGAGCCTTACCGAATGTTCACTTCGCGGGCGGAGTTTCGTTTGCACCTGCGAATCGACAATGCCGACCGGCGGCTTACTCCGCATGGCCGTCGCGTGGGGCTGATCTCGGATGAAGCATGGGCGGAGTTTGAGGCGAAGCAGCGGCGGCTGGAGGAAGTGAGGCAGGTGCTGGAGGGGACGAAGTTGACTGGGGCAATGGCGGGGCAGATCGAGCGGGCCCCGCTCGATCTGTCTTCGGCTGTTGGGCAGCCTTTGGCGCAACTGCTGAAGCGGCCTGAGATTGTCATCGAGCAACTAGCGCCGATTCTCAAGGATCTCGCGCCGCGTTTTTTTGAAAGAGACTTCTCGGCGAACTCGGCGGCCTCTGCGGTTGATGTTTCTTCGGTTGATTCCGCTGCGGTGCATCTTTCCTCTGAAATCCGGAACGAGCTCAAGTCGGTCGAAACTGAGATCAAGTATGCCGGATATCTCGACCAGCAGCAGCGCGCCATCGAACGGCTGAAGAAGGCCGAGCAACGCCGCATTCCGGATTGGTTCGATTACCGGGCGGTCAGCGGATTGTCGCGCGAAATGCAGGAGAAACTCGGGAAAGTCGTCCCGCAAACGTTAGGCCAGGCCTCGCGCATTCCCGGCGTAACGCCAGCGGCGGTTTCGCTGATCAATGTCTATATCGAGATCCAGGCGCGGCGGCGCGAGCAAGCCGCGACGCTATAGCCGTCCGCTCGCGTGATAGCGGACAGGCGAAGCAGACACGATCGATACCTTTCATGAATCGTCATCCTTCCTATTAGTCTTATTAGTTGTCATCCTGAGCGAAGCGAAGGACCTATGCATAGGGGCGTGTGCAAATACATAGGTCCTTCGCTTCGCTCAGGATGACAAAGCCTCGCGGGATGACAAACTTTTTACGTCATTTGAGTTTGGTGGCCGTGACTTCGAGCTGAAACTGACGCTTGGAGTCGGGATCGTCCAGGCTGCCGATCACGACCGGCCTGCCGACTCCGGCTACCGTGCTGGCGCTAATGGTCATTTTGCGAAGCAGCGGTCGGCTGCTGGTTTTCGCCTGTTCGGGATCTGCGAGGCTACTGATCTCGCAGTCTACGTCTAACAGCAGGCCGTTTTCCTGTTCACTTATCCCGGCCGAGATGTCCGTTCCGACATTGACATACTCGATTTCTCCTTGTTTCATTTCGACTGGAACCCGTGTGCCAATTCTAATGTTCTTGGAGCTTCCGCTACGCGACAAGTGGTAGTAGTTATGCTCCTTCGGGTCTGCGGCATCCAGATACATGGAGTACTGCCGGGTGTTGATCTTCTTACCACCTTCCATTTCGTTCAGGGAAAAGTCGAGGCGGTAAGCGTTGACCGGCTTTTGCACTTGTTCCGCCGGTTTCTTCGCTGACTCCTGCTCTTTCTCTTGCGCAGCGCTGAACGGAACGCACCAGCAGAAGACTGCGATCAACAACAATTTGCCAAGCCTTGCAACGATCTGTCGGTTCATTTTGTTCTCCTTATGGATTCTGCTCCTGTAAATTCTGTGGGGCTTCTTCTCTTTCTAAAGGCGTTTCCTGCTCGATCTCGTTTTCTTCCTGCGCCAATAACCTGGTTTGGGCCGTGGCGATCATCGCGGCCTCGCGCGGAAACTGCTCAACGAACCGCGCCAGCAGAATTTCCTGTTCGCTCAAAGGCTGCGGCGAAGGGAACTGGTCCAGATGGGGCGGTTGCGCAGGGCCGCGTCTGCCGGACGGGCGAGAGCCTGCCCGAAGCTTGCCGAATGGAGGCCCGTCCCTCGGCTCGTGCGGACTGGCCTTCGCCATGACTTTCTCCGATTCTTTCTCTGGCGCCTTCTCCGGGATCTGGCGCGGCGGTGCGGGGGCGTGGCTTTTGGCAGCCGATGCATCCGTATGATGGTTGCGCATGAGGAACGCGGCTGAGACGCTCAACAGCAGCACGGCGCATGCGATAGCGACCGGCCACCAACCCCAGTTTTGTGGTGTCACGCGCCTGCCTTCAATCCGAACTTCCGCTTGAATTCTGGCCAGAACCCGGTCTTCCAGCCCGGCCCGCGGCTCGGCCGCTCCATACTGCTTGAGGGCATGGTCGAGCAGATCGTCGATGAGCCTTTCCCGCTTTTCAGATTCCATAACTTCCTTCCAGAACGCTCGAGAGTTTTTCGCGCAAGATCTGCCTGGCGCGGAACAGCCGAGACCGCACCGCCGCTTGGTTGATGCCCAGCACCTCGGCGACATCAGCAGGCGACATTTCTTCCAGCGCGGAAAGGGTCAGCGGATCGCGCAGTTTGGCGGGCAAAGCCGCGATCAGCTTTTCCACGCGCCCGCTCATCTCCGTTCCGAGCAGCGCTTCGTCGGCAGAGCGCGCCTGGGAACGGACTTGCGGGGCCGCGGTGTCCAAGTCCTCAAATCGGACTTTGCCCGCCTTGCGTTTTCGTTCCAAGGCGACTCGCAACCCGATACGGGCCAGCCAAGTGCGAGGATTGTGGACTCCCGCCAATTGCCTGCGATAACGCAGCACGCGCACGAATGTTTCTTGCGTGGCATCTTCCGCGTCGTGGTGGTTCCGCAGGACCGAATACGCGACGCGATACACAAGCCGGGCGTGCTCCCGGACAGCGAATTCGAGGTCGCCGTCGTTTATAGCTACGTCTGCCGCCACGTCTCTGGCTTCTCCGATCGCCTGTCCAGTTGCCACTCGCCGACCCCTGCACATCCAGATCGCATGGTCCGCCGAATTGTTCGGAAATCTTTTTAGGAACGGTCGGGAGGGGTACAACATGCGCGGCCAGTTAACCTCTTCGAACGCGGTTATAGAGGTTGCGGAAAAACTCATCTACAGCGCAAGAGGCTCACCTCGGGCGCTAAAGCGCGGGCTCATTGTCAACGACTTACGGCACGACTGAAGTCGTGCCCTTCCCCAAACCCGCTCGAACCGGAGTTTTTCCGCAACCTGTATAGCAAGGCAAGAACCATGCCGAAAGGCGAGGGGCCTTATTTTTCAGCTGGATACGAAAAAATGGAGGGCCGAACCCGGGACCTCTCGGAAGGGTGACGGGGAAACGTGAACCAACGTGTAGTACCTCCGTACACGCAGAATCTTCTAGCCATTTACCCGCGAATATGTACAATTTAGGTGCGTTTGATCTTTGCGGTCGTCAGCAGTACTCGGCTCTACAGCGTGACCTGCCTGAGCGTGATCTGCACGTATCCTGCGAGTTCCGGCGCATACTTCAACACAAAGGAACACAGCAACATCATGGAAACAGGAACAGTAAAGTGGTTTAACGATGCCAAGGGCTATGGTTTTATCAGCCGCCAGAATGGCGAGGACGTTTTCGTTCACTTCTCCGCCATCCAGGCAAACGGGTTTCGCAGCCTGCAGGAAGGTCAACAGGTTCAGTTCAACGTCGTAAAGGGCCCCAAGGGCTGGCAGGCGGAGAACGTCAAAGGCGTCTAGGCCACAACCAAAATTCGGAAAAAGAAGGGCGGCCCGTGCAGGCCGCTTTTCTTTTTGGCGAGGACTGAAGTGCTGCCAGGCCTCACGCCGCCTGCTCCGCTTCAGCGATTGTTCCGTAAAAACGAAAGAAGCTTTCCACCCGCGTGATTTCCAGAGCCTGGTGGATGCGCTGATTCACGCCCACCAACCCGAGGCTGCGTCCATCTTTTTGCCGCGTGACGTAGGCTCCGACCAGCGCCCCAATTCCCGCCGAATCCACCAGCGGTACATTCGTGAAGTCGAGAATCAGCGCACGCGAGTTGTCGGCACGCACCTGGGATTGAAAGCCAAATAGATTGGGAAGGGTCAGCGGCCCCGCAAGTCGCAGGATTCGGATTCCCTGCTGCGACCCGAGAAGATTTTCGATGTGCAACGGCTGTTCAGACATGGGAGAAATGTTAACGGCGAATGACACGGCGAATGTTAAAAACAGGTTAATTCCGGACACGAGGGTCAGAGGCTTCAATTTCAATTACGATTTTGAGGCGGATTGGAGAACACCGTGGCCCCTGAAGGTCGGCGGTTCCGCGCCGGATTTCGAACTCCCAGCAGTGGCCGGTGAACGCCAGATTACGATGCGCTCGCGCGGCTATCTCGGCGCCAGGAATCTGGTCGTCGCGTTTCACCCCCTCGAGTGGTGGCAGGCATAAGCGAGCTGCCTACATCGACGCACTGCTCCCGACCCTGCGTAACTTGCCCTAGAGTGTGCGGCACCTCATGACCTTCGTCACTTTGGGCTGCAAGTACTCCTTTGTACCCCCTTACGGAAGAACGAAAATAACCGGTTAACTCCTAGCCAGATCTTCGTGTGAAGCGGGTTGGCGCAAGAAAGGACGGTTGACCATCGGTATGCGACGATTCCTTGTCCTGGCGTCTGTTCTTACCATGTCGGTAGCGATGCAAGCGCAAGGCAACCTCAAAGCGGCTTGCAGGGTGGGATGCGGGCCGGCACCGAGCCCCCCGCCGTCGTCCTCTCCAGCTCCTTCCGTTGACCCCGGCGCCGAGCGGGGACGGGAGGAGATTGAACGCTTGCGAAAGATGCAGGCGGAAGAGGAGGAAAAGAAGCAGCAGGAAACCGAAGACCAGAAGAAACGGGACGCGGAAAAGGCCAAGCTCGGTCAGGAAGAGTTCGAACGGAATAAGCAGAAAGCCTTGATGGACATGAAAGGCATCGCCGGCGAGTTAGGTTTCAAGGGCGATAACTCCGACGACTTCGGGTTCAAGAGTGGTTCCAGTTTAGCGGCTGCGCCGGCGGCGCAGAAACCGGAATGTCAGTGGGGCGACAAGGGTGCGGACGTGGTCGATCTCCGCTGCCTCGGCTTGGACCCTGGCAAGCCCATCGTCGTCGATCCGCACATCGTTCGGGGGCAGCAGCGATCTTTCCCGGCGCAAGTTGACCCGGCCACATTCAAGAACGCCAACTATAACAAAGGGTTCGAAGCGCTGATGCGGCCTACGTTCAACATCAAAGACGCCACCGACGCAGTTGCTTACTTCCAGGCGGCCCGGCTACAACGGCCCAATGACCCACTGGTGCGCAACGGACTGCTCCTAGCACTGGATATCCTAAAGGCACGAAAAGACGAAGCCGAGAAGACACGAAAAGAGCAGGCCGAGTTCGCTTACCTCACCCTGCAGAGCTACGCCTCCTTGATGATGGGTGAGGATCGGAATGCGAGGAGTTACATTGCGCAGGCACGCAAGCTCAATCCGAACGACAATACCGCGAAATTCGTAGAGTCGCTCGCGCGGTTAAACTGGGGGCCGGAAGCCACGTCGCCAAGAAAGAAAGACGCCTACAGACTGGTCGCCAACAGTCTTGTGTCCATCCGCCAGCAAGATACCGCCGGTGCCGCTCGCATGTTGGAGGCTGCACAGCGCCTGCTTCCCTATGATAGGGCCATCAACGGACTTCTCCAGGGTATGCATGACTACGAGTCTGCCACCAGTAAGGTTCAACCTACAGGAGTGAAGCCATGATACGGAAGTTGCGATTAGTTGTAGTTGCCTTGTTACTCGCGATCTTTTGTCCGCTAATTTCTCCCCAAGCGCAAACGGTCAAACCGGTCAGCTTGCAGGCGGCTAATGTGGCCGCCCGCAAGCGATTTGCAGTTTACCTGGCAAGCTTTCACGACCATCCCGAAGATGCCGAACTGCGCGACAAGATCGTGGAGTTGGCAAAGACGCTGAAACCGGCTCCTGTAGTTCCCCAAGCCGTGCGGGCCGATTTCGCCAAAGCCACTGTACAGTTTCACAGTGCCGCGACGACCAGCGATTTCCAGGCCGCGGCTAAGCTTTTTGAGCAGGTTGCTCTGCAGGCTCCTTGGTATGCGGACGCCTACTACAACGCTGCGTCCGCCTACGCCAAAGCCGGTGACTATGAAAATGCCCAACGCAATCTGGCACTGTGCATGGCAGCCGCGCGTCCAGACACCGACACGCACGACGCCGAGAACCTGCAACACGATCTTGAGCGCCAACAGAGCCAGCAGCGCTTCCAGCAGGCGTTACAGCAGTTCCGCCGAAATCCGGATGACCCCGGTCGCGAACAGATCATCAAACTGGCGCTAACCATGGATGATCCCACATTGCCGCTGTCCGATGAAGTGCACGTAGCCGCGGGCAGCGCCACTTATGCAAGCAAGAGCGCGACTTCGGAGCGAGAGCTGGTGGCTGCCGCACAAGCTTGGGCTCAAGTGTCGTTGCTTGCTCCGTGGGTGGCAGAATACTACTTCAACCAGGGCGTTGCTTATCAACGGGCGAAGCGCTTTGACAAAGCGATCGCCGCCTTCAACTGGTATTTGATAGCTGCACCGAATGCAAAGGACGCCGGCGAAGTACGGGAGTCCATCGGCGGATTGAAATACGCCAAGGAAAAGGCGGCACAGGAGCAACAAGAAGCCGCGGAACGCGCCGAACATGACCGTCAACGTTGCAGCGAGTTCGAGCAAGAAGTGAATCTGGGGAACACGTTCGTCCAAAGCAGTCCTGCTGTTGCAATCGAGCACTATCAGAAGGGGCTCGCACTCTGTCCAGAGCATTCGGAGGCATTTAGAGTGTACTGCAACTGGGCGGTGGCAGCAGATAACAAAAGCGGCGACTGGGCCGATGCCCTGCCGCACGTGCAGAAGGGGCTAGCCCTGAGGCCGGACGATGCCACGTGTAACGCGATCATGGGTAGCACGCTTTGGTTCGGCCTCCACGACCGTTCGGGAGCTTGCCGCTACTGGAGAAAGGCGTGCCAGATGGGGGCTCCAGAGCCGGCTTGTAAGAACTCGAGTTCCAACATTTGTCAGTGACTCCGCTTCGGCGGGTAGTCGACCGGCGAAGGACCGGGGCTACGCGGACTCGCGAACTTCCGGACCGCCCTTGGAATTTACTCGCCGCCGACGGTGAGTCCTTCGATGCGAATGGTGGGCGAAGCTATGCTACCGCGAAATTCCAAATCGCTGCCTATCTCGGAGATGTTGCAGAACATATCTTTCAGGTTGCCGGCTACCGTGATCTCTTCGACCGGATAAGCCAGTTCGCCGTTGACTATCCACATGCCGGAGGCGCCGCGGGAGTAATCGCCGGTTACTAAGTTGGCGCCGTGACCGAGAAACTCGGTTACATAGAGGCCGTCTTTGATCTCCGCGATAATCTGGGTCGGCGTTTTCGTTCCCGGTTCTAGGAAGTAATTTCCCGGGCCGATGCCGGGTGTTCCCGCGAGTCCGCGGGATGCGTTGGCGGTGGTTTCGAGGCCCAGTTTTTTCGCGGTGTACGTATTCAGCAGATACGACTTCAGAATTCCGTTCTCAATCACAACCGTGCGGCGGGTGGGGATGCCTTCGCCATCGAAGGGCGTCGTGCCGAAACCGCCGGGCATGGTGCCGTCGTCGATCACGGTGACGTTCGCCCCGGCAATTTTCTCGCCGAGTTTGCCCGCGAGGAACGAGGCTCCGCGATAAATGGAGTCGCCATTCACGCCCTCGAAGATGTGTCCGAGCATGGAGTTTGCGACCATGGGATCGAGCACCACGGGCACATGCGCGGTCTTCACCTTGCGCGCGCCGAGGCGTCGCAGGGTGCGGCGCGCCGCCTCTTTTCCGACCTGCTCCGCCGACTCGAGCTTCGCCAGGCTGCGCGCCACCGAATACCAGTAATCGCGCTGCATGAGGCCGTTCGCGTCCTGCGCAATGGGCACTACCGCGACCGAACAGTACGAGCGCCGGTATTCGCCGACAAACCCGTGAGAATTCGACAGCACTTTTCTGCCGGTCGCGGCGTCGAACGATCCGCCTTCGGAGTTCTTGACGCGTGGATCGGCGTCGAGCGCGGCCTTTTCGGCGCGGCGCGCGTACTCGATGCGCTCGGCGCCAGGCAAGGAGTAAACGTCTTCGTGATAAAGATCGAGGTCGCCGGTAAGCGATCCGAGCTTAGCGGCTTCTGGAATCCCGGCGTACGGATCTTCGGAACAAATCTTCGCCAGTTCGAGCGCCGACTTCAGCATGCGCTCGATGCCGGCGGCGGAAAAATCACTCGAATAGGTCGAGGCCGCGCGCTGCCCGAAAAAAACGCGCACGCCGATGGCGCGCGAGCCCGACTCCTTGAGCGTCTCGACCTGGCCCAGCCGCACCACGGTGGAAAATTCATCGCCTTCGCGGACCACGCACTCGGCTGCCGTCGCGCCGCCGTCCATCGCGCGGCGCACTACGTCGGTGGCGAGCTGCTGCAAATCGGTTTCGAGCTTCGTTTCGCTGGTTTCCAGTGCTGTCGTCATTGTGAAACATTGCAGAGGTCAGAGGTCAGATTGCAGAGGTAGAGCCGTGGCTTTTCACCTCTGCAATCTGACCTCTGACCTCTGACCTCTGACCTCTGCAATCTCTCTCACTGCATGAATCCGCCGGGCTCGCGCTTGGCCGTCCCGCCGACGGTCAGGCGGTCGATCTTAATTGTTGGGATGCCCACGCCTACCGGGACGGCCTGTCCATCTTTGCCGCAGGTGCCGACGCCTTCATCGAGTTTCAAATCGTTGCCCACCATCGAAACCCGCGTCAGCACATCGGGTCCGTTGCCGATCAGGGTCGCGCCCTTGATCGGGGCCGTGATCTGTCCGTTCTCGATGAGATACGCTTCCGACGCCGAGAAAACAAATTTGCCGTTCGTGATATCAACCTGCCCGCCCCCGAAGTTCACCGCGTAGACGCCGTTCTTCACCGAACGAATAATGTCTCCGGGATCGTCCTGTCCCGCCAGCATGTAGGTGTTCGTCATGCGCGGCATCGGAATATGCTCGTAGCTCTCGCAACGTCCGTTGCCCGTATCGGCAAGGCCCATCAGCTTTGACGAAAGTTTGTCGCTGAGATATCCCTTCAGAATTCCATTCTCGATCAGCACGGTCTCCTGCGTGGGCTGGCCTTCGTCGTCCACGTTCAGAGACCCCCGCCGCCACGGCATCGTGCCGTTGTCGACCACCGTGCATTTTTCGCTGGCCACTCGTTTGCCGATCAGGCCGGCGAATGCCGACGTCTTCTTGCGATTGAAGTCGGCCTCCAACCCGTGGCCCACGGCCTCGTGCAGCAGAACGCCGGGCCATCCGGGGCCGAGCACGACTTCCATATCTCCGGCTGGAGCTTCACGCGCATCGAGTTGCAGGATTGCCTGGCGCGCGGCTTCTTTGGCGAAGAACTCGGGAGTCTTTTGGCCGAAGAAAAAGTCGAGCGCAACCCGCCCGCCGCCGCCCGAGGTGCCGCGTCCCGAACTAGCGTCCGTCTTCGCGATGCAGGAGACATTCATGCGCGCCAGCGGCTGCGAGTCTTCGGCAAACGTGCCGTCGGAGCCGACCACCAAAATGGTGCGCAGTTCGTCGGCATAGTTCGTGCGTACTTCCTTGATCCGGGGATCGTATCCGCGAGCGGTTCGATCGGCGCGCATCAGCAGTTCAACCTTGGCGGAAATTTCGGCGTCCACCGAAGGCAGCGTCACGGGATACAAGCTGCGGGACGGCTTCTGCTGGAATCCGGCGACCGTTGCCTTGGACGGCGCGCTCGCGATCAGTGCCGCGGTGCGGGCAGCATGAAGAATGCGTTGCGGAGAAAGATCGTCGGTGTAGGCGTAGCCGGTGCGCTCTCCGGAGACGACGCGCACGCCGCAGCCCGCGGAAATTCCCTGCGAGGCGGACTTCACCAGCGACTCATCCACCATCAGCGAGGTCGAGGTCAGGTATTCGAAATAGAGGTCGGCATAGTCGCCGCCGGCTGAAAGCGCGGCGGTTAGATAAGTCTCAAGGTCCTGATTCGTGAGTCCGTAGTGCTGGAAGAAGAAGCGATCACGGTCCGAAGTTTGGTTGGCAGTCACCATATTTGGATGCCCCTGACTTTGCAAACGACTCGCAGCGATTGAAGGGGCTCCCCATCTCCCGTAGAGACGCGGATTGCCGCGTCTCTCGCCCTCGCCCAAAGAAGAGGACTATCCCCGTTTCTGCAAGACTGCACCGCTTCAAGCGCATTATCCCATGCGCGGAACGCCGTCAACATCAGTAGCGAGACCGGGGAATTGCGTTGATTCCCAATGGCCCGCGAATCGAGCGGAATCCGAACCCAGCCACCCAGGTAGTTGTCACGGGTTCTCAGGAGCATTTGCTACATAGCCCGGCTGAGCCAGTGCAGAATATTGAGCAAGAACTGACGGTCATCGTTGTCTGGGCGATTCATGCCAAACTTAATTCCGAGGGGATCGACTTGTGCGCTGAAGAGCGCCGCCTCGCCCGACACGACTAAACGCCCTCTCTCAAAATTCAGAGCGAGCGCCTGAAAATGTCCTTTCGCCGGAAAGCGAATCTTTCGCGATTCCCAATCGTAGGCGCCATCACTCAAGCGGAGTAAGGGGATTGCATCCGGCGGCCCCGACAACGATTGCCCAGTGAAAGTGACCACGCGGTTTACCCGTTCACTTACGGAGCGGCCATTGGTGATCGCGTTTTCTGCGAGCAGACCATTGAGCCGCGAAAAATCCAACCGTTCGTTGTCCCATCCATCGTGAAAATGGTCGTCGCGCGCAAAGCGCAGATGCATGATTACGCCGAACTGTTTGGCGAAACGTGCGGTCGCCGAACCAAATGGGGCATGATCTGAAATCAGGAACAGCGAACCGCCCGCGCGCACCCATTGGACCAGAACCGCCTCTTCTTCCGGTGTAAATGCGGGACGCGCTTCGTGCTCGCCGGGGCCCATCGCATTCGCGATCACGAGCACATCCACAGCTTTCAGCATCTCCGCGGTGAAAGGCTGCTGGTTGCTCGAAACGATGTAACCGTCGTTTCGCAATAAGTCGGCAAATGGCTTGTAGCGGTCCGATGCTGTGTGGAAATTGCGATGAGCTTCATCCATCAGCACCTGCGGATGCCGGTTGCCAGCAGCAGAAGGATAGGCTGGCGACGGCACGCGGGCATCGAAATTTGGGTCGGAATGTTGACCTGTGTGGTCATACCACCAGGCAAAACCGAGACCCGCCACGAGCGCCAGGACCACAATCAGTGCAACCCGCCTGAAGACTCGCATTCTCAGCTCCATTGTCCGTGCGAGGAGATAAGATCGCTTTCCAGGAAACGCTTATCCAGGCAGCGAACATCGCAGATTTCCGCCATCATACCCCTGCCGACGGTTGTCTACGTAACATCGTCATAACACTCAAAGCCCCCAGGATCGTCCGGTCACTTGGCGAATCGCCGGCAGCTCGGAAATTGACGTATTCCTAATAGTGACAGAAGCCAGGCTGATATGCCCCAATCAAAACCAAACATTTTTACGGTACGGCCATCACCGACTTCGGATCTGTGCGGCGAGTAGTTTGGAGTTGTGACCCCAGACTCGCTCAGCCAGATGCTCTCCGACTTTCTCAACGGCGCGCGCGCTGCGGTGGTGGTGGAGGACGGCGCCATCGCGTTCGATCTGGCCGAGTCGAAATATTCGATTTCCGGTGAGTATCACAAATGCCTGCTGCATCTTTGGTCGAACGAGCGAAATTTCGTGCGGCGGGTGCTGGATGCGGAAGTGAAGGCCACCACGCTCCGGTTGCAGGTGCAGCGCATGGGACAGAATCGGCCGACGCGGCTCGACTTCTGCCGCGATCGCGATCAGCGCTCGCCCGCCGCGCGGCGGGCGTCGCGCGTGGCCTACGAGCCTCGCCTGCGCCGGGCGCTGGAGAGAAATTTCCCCGGCTGGAGCGTGGTCCGGCTGACCACCAGCATCGACCTTGAACATTCGTTCGGCCCAGCCTACCTGCGCGGATTGCTGCGCCAGGGACAGCGCGCCCTGGCCATCGTCGGAGTGAACGACCAGGAGACGCAATCGACCGTCGATGGCGCGCTGACCTGCGGAATTCTTTGGCTCGAGGCGTGCCGCCTGGCCCAGCAGGAGCGCCGGGTGGTCGAAGGGCTGGCGATGGTTGTGCCGAAAGGCACGGTAACTCTTACCCGGCAGCGCATGGCGCATCTGCATCCAACGGCAGCGAAATGGCACTTGTACGAATTCGACCAACAAGAGGACGCGCTGGTTCCGGTGGATACCGGCGATCGCGGCAATCTGGCAACCCGGTTGGTGCATTCCATCGATGAGGGTCCGGCGCGCGATCGCTTTGCGGAATCAATCGCGCGCATTCGCGGCATTCTGCCGCAATCGGAAGTCGTGGTGCTCTCGCCTGCGCTGATTTCATTCCGGCGGCATGGCCTCGAATTCGCGCAGGCGCGGATTGCGCACGATCCGCGAAACTTCCAGAGCCGCGAAGAAATCGTTTTCGGCGTGGGGGCGGAAGAGCGCGTTCTCGACTCGGAGAACGAAACGCAGTTTGCCGATCTGGTGCGACTGGCGGCGGCTGTGCGCCACAAGGACGGTCCCAAGAACCACCCGTTGTGGCGAATGCATCCCGAACGCTGGCTGGAATCGCTGGCTGTCCGGAACATCGCGGCGCTCGACGGGCGGCTGCGGCCGGAATCGGTGTATGCGCAGGTGCCCGCGTTCGCCGCGGCTGACCGCGCCATGATTGACATTCTGGCCGCAACGCGCGAGGCGCGCCTGGCCGTCATCGAGCTCAAAGCCGACGAGGATATTCACCTTCCCCTGCAAGGCGTGGATTACTGGTCGCGCGTTGCCTGGCACCAAAGCCGCGGAGAGTTTGCGCAATTCGGCTATTTCCCCGCATGCGAGATCTCGCAGCAGAAGCCTCTGTTGATGCTGGTCGCGCCCGCTCTGCATGTGCATCCGACAACCGATACGATCCTGCGTTATTTGTCGCCGGAGATCGATTGGGAAGTACTCGGAATCGACGAGCGCTGGCGGGAAGAAATCCGGGTCGTGTTCCGCAAGCGGCCAGTGCGAGCGCCGGTTCGGGCGGCTTAGGGTTTTTCACCGCCGAGACGCTGAGCATTGTCATTCTGAGTGTAACGGAGTGTATGATGACGATCTATCGACTCGCATCCGGCGGCGCCGTGAACACATTCAGCAATGCGAGTTTTTGGAGGTAATGTGAACTCACATCCGCTCATCACGCTTCTTGTACCGACTCTTGTCGCAGTGGTTTCATGGTTTGCTGGTAGCTGGCTGTCCGCGAGACGTGATCGAGCGAATAAGCGCCGTGACCTCAGGATCCAGTACTTGATCGGAGCATATAGACGTTTAGCAGACGCCACGGAACGCAAAGATCTCAGTGCCACGTTTTGGGCGGATCTGGGTTCTGCTTTCCTCGATGTCCAGCTATTTGGAAGCGCAGATCAGATAGTAGCCGCGCATGAATTTGCCGACGACCTAGTCAAGCATGGGCACGGACAATTGGTTGGATTGCTGTCAAGCCTGAGAGAGGATCTGAGGGAGGAGCTGAAGTTAGAGCCTGTCGAGGGACAAATCCGTGTTCTCCGCCCCGTTTTTGCTGCGAACGAGAAGCAATGATCCGTGTTCATCCACGTGTTTTCTCGGCGCTCTCTGCGTCTCGGCGGTGAAACAACTCAGATTCCGATGCTCTTCCGCAGCATCACCAGTTGTCCGAGGTGATAGGCGTTGTGATCGGCCACCAGCAGCGCCTCGCGCAAAATTGTTTGCCCATCACCCCAGGGGATCCGGGCGTAGAGATCGACTCTCCGGTCGGCGACGAGACGCGCCATCGTCCGCAGGTCGTTCTTGAACGCGGCCATACTCGCGGTCCATGCCTTTTCATTCGGAGGCGCTTCCGACGCAGGCCAGTATCCTTCGGGCCATGCCGGAGACACATGCTTCGAGTTGCGGCTGAATTCCACTATGTCCCACTGGGCGAGACGCATGTGCTCGAGCAGCATCCATGCGGTGTGAGGGAAGTTCGCAACTTTGGCTCCGGCGAGTTGCACGGGCCAATCGCCGATGGCGGCATCGAAGCTGGCGTGCGCCCCGCCGCCTTTCAGCAAGGAGAGCAGGTGGTCGCGGAGGGATTTGTCCCGCGGATCGGATGGCTTGGTTGTCTTAAAGATGCGCTTTTTGCTCGAGCCCTTCTTCTTCATAGTTCCCCTTGCTGCTCAGATTGGACCGGAGCCACCGGCATTGCAACCGATGCGCTCTCTGGCGCTTCGCCTTTGTACACTCGTCCGATTCCCCGGACCAGGCGCCGCATCGGCAGCTCTCCTCGGGCATCGGCAAAGAAGATTTCGCCTGCGCGGGTTCCACGATAGCACCAGCGCTTTAGGATCGCCACGTGCTCCATGCGCTCGATCGCGCTGCCCGGTTGGGATGCGGGGAATGCGCTCAATGCAGCCTGAATTCGCGCTTCCATTGATTGCGATTTCGTGTGTTCGCCGCCGGAGATTGGAAACTCAAGCGGCCCCGCGAGCGCGCCACCGTCGACGCGGAACAAGGCGACGCTCTCCGGCTGGTGGGACTTCTGCACGATTACGGCGTGCGACTGGTCAATCCGGTGGACAAATTCCGGCAACTGCTGCAGCACGGGAGTGAGTTTGTCGAGCCGCGCATGAATAGCCGCAGCCGTCTCGAATTCCATTTTCGCCGAGGCGTCATCGCGCTCCGCCGCCATCTGGCGCTTCAGCGATTCACCGCGTGAGTCCAGAAAATTCTCGACCCGCACCACCTCGGCGCGGTACTCGTCATCGGTACAGCCGCGAAAGCAGGGCGCCAAACACATCTTCATCTCGGAATAAACGCAGCCGGGAAATTTCGGATCGGGATGGAGATCCTCGACGCAGCGCCGCATCTTGAAAAAGTCGAGCGCGTCATTCATGAACTTTTCCGCCGCTACCCGCGACGCGAACGGCCCGTAGTAAACGTTCTTTCCAGAAACCCGCTTTCCCGAAACCCGTCCCAGCCGCGTTGTGATCGAGGCGCGGGGAAATTCATTCTCCAGATGCAGCTTAACCAGGGGAGCGAAGCGCAGCCGCAGGCGATTCGAGTAGGTCTTTGGGAAGGCAGCGCGCAGGACTTGATAGAGGAGGAATCCCGATTCGAAATCGGAGCCAGTCAGCGTGTATTCGATCCAGCGGACGCGATGGCGCAGGTTGAGCCGTTTCGTCCGAACTTCCGGCGTGGAAAGCGGCGGCACGGAAAGCAGTCGCTGCAGCCGCCGCCGAAGGTTGGCCGTCTTGCTGACATAGGGCTCGGAGTTCGCATCTTCGCCGCGCAGGAGAAACACGGCCGGAGCCGCGGCTGCGGCGGAGAAGATTTCCGCGTCAGCTTCCGGGTGGAACTCGATGCGTTCGCTGAGCACACCTTGATTGTAGTGGCGCCTATCGCGAAATGCAGATTGGAGGTGTAACGTCTGATAACGGCTGGGTGCTTAGTGCTTCGAGCTTTCGCTCTTTGTCATCCCGAGCGCCGTCGCGAGCGAATGCGAGGGCAAGCCGAGGGACCCTGTGTTCTCATACCAACCGGCGGCCAGGTCTTTCCATCCCGGATTGAATTGCCCGATCAGCCACAACTTCTTCTCGCGCCGCCAGCCCTTCAATTGCTTTTCACGCGCGATCGCTTTATGCACATCGTCGAAGCTTTGCCAATACACCAGGCGTGTGGCGTTGTATTGATCTGTGAATCCCTCCGTCCGATGCGTTTTGTGCTCAAAGACGCGCCGGTGCAGATTGTTTGTCATTCCAATGTAGAGGCAGCGGCGGGAGCTGCTTTGCAGGATGTAGACGTAGAAGCGATATTCGCGGGCCACAGCTCGACACTACCCGGGTTGATGCTTCGGGCGCGGTGTCGAGGATCACTCTGCGCTTGTGACAATTGGGAGAACACAAGGTCCCTCGGCTTGCCCTCGCATTCGCTCGGGACGGCGCTCGGGATGACAGTCCTTAGGTAGGGTTTGGAAATACCGCCTCTGGCTGTCACCCGAAGCTCGCGCTCTTAAACTTCTGCCGGAAGTCCGGGCCGTTCATCTCTACGAAGCGGCACATTTCGTGCAACCGGGAGCGCATGCGCTCGCCAATGCGGTCGCCCAGGGTTTCTTCGCGAGCCGCCGCCCGTGCCGGCGACAATGACAATGGCCGAGTCACGCTGGCAGCCGGCTCGTCGGCAAAATTCGTGGTGATGATCGTGGTGCGATTGTCGTTATAACGCGTGTTGAGGATCAGGCTGACCGTGTCCCACACCCACTCGCTCGGTTTGACGGCGCCGAGCTCATCGAGCAACAGCACATCGGATTCAAACACCGGCCGCAGCACTTGAAGCTCTGTCGCCTGGACGAAATCGTTGTACGAGTTCTGAATCTGTTTCAGCAATTCGCGATAGTCGCAAAAAAGGCAGGCGCTTCCTCTCGCCGCAATGAGCTCCTTAAGAATGCCCACTGCGAGATGGGTCTTGCCGGTTCCGATTCCGCCGACCAGCAGCAGCCCCGCGCCATCTCGCGGATTAAACTCCTGCACGAAGCGCGACGCACTGATCTGGGCCAGCGCAATCGAGCGATCGGCTCCCGGGAAATCCGTCGTAAAGTTCGACAGCTCGCAATGCTCATATCTCTTCGGAATTCGTGCCGCCGCGATCATAGCGCCGCCGCGCGCCCGCAGCTGGCAATCGCAGCGCGTAACGCCGCCGTCCGGCGCTCCCGGAACCGGCTTCCATCCTGAGCCTGCGCACAGGGGGCAAACTTCGGCTGTTGTTTTCATCTGTAGTTAGACTCTGCACCCGAACCCGCCCCCGCGGCAACTCGAAACCGTTTCCTCTCTGTGCACATCCTGTGGAGACGAGCGGCAGGTTGTGGAGAACCGAGGAAAACTAGCTTGTGGCAGATCGCGGGCTAAGGAGGGAACAAACACGGGCGCTTTCGACTCATTTCCCCATTACTGCAGACACAGCCGTTCGCTTCATGTGCCAAAACGGGCAACTGGCACGTGTTTCCCATTGACAATCCCGTAACATAGGCGAGAATTGACATCGCCGGTGCTCGCGCCTTGAGCTTTCCTCCCCGGCTGATGCGCGGGAACCGAAACGACTAGTGTCAGGAGAGAGCATGAATAAAGCTGATCTGGTTGACCGTATCGCCGGAGCCTGCGACATTTCAAAAACGCAGGCGACGACCGCGATCAATACCACTGTGGACAGCATCACCGCTGCCCTTCGAAAAGGCGACCGGGTAGCCTTGATCGGGTTCGGCACGTTCTCCGTCTCGCAGCGCAAGGCCCGCAATGGCCGAAACCCGCAGACGGGTGCCACCATCAAGATCGCTGCCCGTAGAGTCGCCAAATTCACTCCCGGAAACGAACTCAAGAAAGTGGTCAATAAAAGTAAGTAGGGGCCCAGGTTTTTTTGCTACGAGCGCGACGGCAGGGGGTCGGCCCTGCCGTTTTGCTGTTCAGGTCTCAGGTTCTGGATTGGAAGGTTTCCTGAGACCTGGCACCTAAGACCTGATACCTGGGTTGCTGAATCCTCCCTAACTCCTGTAAAATCTAATGTCTGAATCGAGGTTTCCGAACCGACATGAAAGCAGCCATCCATCCGCACTACAGTGAGATCCGCGTGCATTGCGCCTGCGGTAACGCATTTACGACCCGCTCCACCCATAAGGGCGACATCGGTGTGGAAATCTGCTCCGCCTGCCACCCTTTCTTTACCGGTAAGCAGAAGCTCATGGACACCGCCGGCCGCGTTGAGCGTTTCCGCCGCAAGTACGCCAAGAGCGACGCCGCCAAAGCCGAAGCGGCGAAGGCCGAGACCGCGAAGAAGTAATTTCCTCGCGGAAACGCGCATTCTTGAAAGCCTCCCCTCGCGGGAGGCTTTACTTTTCAGACCCGTCGCAGGCTCGTGTACGGACGGGCACCCTCGCCCGTCCAAATCGGGCGCAGCTCAGCGGCATCTGCCCGAGGTCATAGCGACTCTGGACGCGCTATAGGTTCTCCAGAAAAAGAAAGTAAAATCAGACTGTGCAAAAGGTTTGGGACGATGCGGATGCGGCGGCGGATCGGACGGGCGAGACGGCCGTCCCCACACTGGCCATCGCCACGCGGGCACGCGGGTTTCCTGCGGGGCTGAAGATTGGGAACGTCTCCATCGCTCCCGCCACCGTGCTTGCGCCGATGTCCGGCGTCACCGACACCGTCTTCCGCCGCTTCATCAAGCGGCTTGGCGGATGCGGGCTCATCATGACTGAGTTCACCTCGGCCGACGGCGTGCTGCGCGACCAGCGCGTCCGCGGACGCTACCTTCATTTCTACGAAGACGAGCACCCCGTTTCGGCCCAGCTTTTCGGCAGCAGTCCCGGCGTGCTGGCCGATGCCGCGCGGCTGGTGGAAGACCTCGGCTTCGATCTTGTCGACCTGAACCTCGGCTGCCCGGCGAAGAAAGTCGTGAAGTGCAACGGCGGCTCAGGCCTGCTGCGCGATCTGCCGCTGATCCGGCAAATTTTCGAAGCGGTGCGCGCCGCTGTGAAGATTCCTTTCACCGTGAAATTTCGCGCTGGATGGAACGACGATGAAATCGTCTGCGTCGAACTGGCGCGCCTGGCCGAAAGCTGCGGCCTCGGCGCGGTGGCGCTGCACGCCCGCACTCGCGAGCAAGGTTACGGCGGAAACGCGCGCTGGGAGTGGATCGCCTCGGTCAAGCAGGCGGTCAAAATTCCCGTGATCGGCAACGGCGACATCCGCTCTCCCGAAGACGCCTGCGCCATGGCCGCCCAAACCGGCTGCGACGCGGTGATGATCGGGCGCATGGCCCCAGCGAATCCTTGGATCTTCCGCCAGATCGAGCAGTATGTGAGCCGCGCAGCGGCAAGTGGAGAGCCGGGCGTTCCTGCCCGTCCGACGGAGCGAAGCTCCGCAGCGAGAATGTACGACGAACCCACCGAAGCCGACCGTTACCAGATGATTCGCACCTACTTCCAGATGTTGCTGGAAGAAGGAATGCCCGGAGCCGAAGGCAAGATGAAGCAGTTCGCGTCGTGGTTCACGCACGGCGTGCCCGGAGGCGCGGCGCTCAGGAAGGCGATCTACGAGGCTAAGAGCGGGGCGGAGATACTGGGGCGGGTGGAGGAGTTCTTTGCAGCCCGAGCACACAGCGGCGATAGTCTCTCCGCATTTGTCCGCACCTGAATATTTATGTCGCCACGCTGCGCCGACCCGTTGACAAGGCATCGGACTCCAGCGGTAGAGTTGCAGCGCACCGCCAACAATCCCGATGGATCAATTTGACGACGACTGGCTGGAACCTGAGGATGAAGCGCCCGAGCCAGAGCCTCGGGATGATCCTAAGATTGACGAAGCCTCTTCTCGGATTCTGGAGTGAACGAACTTAAGGCTCACGCACATCCAAGAGCGCCATTCCGTTCCTCTGGACAAGCCTCTGCCAGCCGCCCTGTGGAAGAAGATTGTGAGGCCGCGGCCCCCTGGAGAGCGAGCTCAAAAACAAGCGCTGAGCGGTCGGTACCGTGAATTCATTTGCGGCGTGCCGCCCGGTTCCCGCCGCCGCCAAAGAAGCACGCCAGCCCGAACAGGTATCCGAAGTTGTACCAAGCGCCGTTATTGTGCACCTCGTAGATATTGAGATTGCTCTTGAACAGGGAGATGGCGAATACAAACGGCGCGACAAATCCCTGCCAAAGCCCTAGCCAGAACCCGGCGACGGAGACCTTTTCGCCCGGCGTGCCCTTCATATTATTGGGTCCGGGAACGCAACCTGCCAGCATTGCGAGTAACAGCAAAACGAGCATGAGTGCCGCGAACTTCACCATAGATCCCTCCTACATCTTGTTACGTGCGAACGGGCAAGATTGTCTCAGCGATTCGATTAAAGAGAAATTGGTTCTAGCGCTAAGCCAATTAGTATTCATACGGGTTACGCGCAACCCACTCACTCCATTACATTTATCTAGGATCATTTGTGAATTCATTACCGGATTCACACACCTCTTAGCCTCAGCCTTCCCCGCTCGCCCCGTTCTACATATCCCCACGGCGTCTGGTCGTCGTGCGTGAACACCGTCAGCCATCTCTCCGGGATCGCCTGCGCATAATACTTCTTGCGGCTCTCGATGGTTTCGAGCGGAAACAGATCGAACGCCATCACCCAGGTCAGCTCGAGATGAGCTGAGGTCGGAATGAGATCGGAGATGTAGCACGCCGTCTTCTTTGCGTTGCCCCCGTTTTCGTTGCCCCCGCCACTCTCGACGATAACCGCTTGCATATCCGCCGTGTGCCCGGGAAAAACCTTGACCGAGATGCCGGGCAGAAGCTCGTGATCGCCGTTCAGCAAGACCATCTGACCAGTCTCCAGGAGCGGATCGTAATTCGGGCTCATGTAGCTGACCGCGTCGCGCTCCAGTTGCAGGCGGCCATGCTCCCACTCTTTTTCCTGAACGTAATACTTGGCATTGGGGAAGGTGGCGACGATCCGATCCCCGCGCCGCACAGTATTCCATCCGCAGTGGTCGAAGTGCAGGTGGGTGTTGATGACTATGTCGATATCTTCCGGCGCGACTCCGGCGTCGTGCAGGTTGTCAAGCAGCTTGGCGGGCTGTTTGTAGATCTGCGCCAATTTGTCGGGCAGTTTGTTGCCGATGCCAGTCTCGATCAGGATGTTTTTCGTGCCGGTGCGCACCAGCAGTGAATTCAATCCCACGTCGAGGCGGTTCTGCTCGTCGGGCGCGACCTTCTTCGACCACATGGTCTTCGGAACCACGCCAAAGAAGGCTCCGCCGTCGAGGAAATACGTTCCGTCGGAGACGACGGTGAGTTCGAAATCGCCGAGAGTTGTGCGCTGCATAAAGAAGCTGTTAGCACTTAGCACTTAGCATTTAGCCAACAAATGAGCGTTGACACTCTCGGCCACGTAGTGACGTCGTGACTACCGAAAGAGCTAAGTGCTAAATGCTGAATGCTATTTCAACTCTTTATTCCAGAAATCCTCCATCATGTGGAACAACTGCGTGCGCGTGGCCGTCCCCGCAATCCCATGGGTCTTGTTCGGATACGCCATCAGCCGGAACTGCTTGCCCGCCCGGATCAGCGCGTCGGTCATCTGGATCGTATTCTGGAAATGCACATTGTCATCGCTGGTTCCGTGCACCAGCAGCAACGAACCGTGCAAATTGCCGGCGGCGCTGACGATGGAATCGTCGTAGGCGCTAGCGTTGTCCTTCAAGAGGCCCATGTAGCGCTCGGTGTAAATCGAATCGTAGTTGCGCCAGTTGGTCACCGGAGCAACCGCGATTCCCGCCTTGAAGCGATCGGAGTGGGTCAGCGCGTAGAGCGTCATCGAACCGCCGCCCGACCATCCCCAGATCCCGGTGCGATTGCGGTCGAGCTGCGGAAACTGCGCATATAACTGGTCGAGCGCCGTGAGCTGGTCTTTCAATTCGATTCCGCCCTGCTGCAGGCGGATGGTGGCGGCAAACTTCTTGCCGCGATTCGGGGTTCCGCGATTATCGACCGAGAAAATCGCGAAGCCCTCGTTCGCCAGAATCTGGTGGAACAGCGGCGTAGTTCCACCCCATGAATCCTGCACAGTCTGCCCCGCCGGACCGCCATAGATGTACACGATCAGCGGAATTGTCTGGCTCGCATCCGCATGGGGCGGCAGGATCAGATAGCCATACAACACCGTGCCGTCCTCCGCTTTGAATTCCATCATCTTGGGCGCTATCGGGCCGTAATCCGCCACGCTGCGCGCTTCCCAGATTTTCTGGCAGGGGCCTGGCGCGCACACCGAAATCCGCGGAGGCTTCAGCGTCGTGGAATGCGTTTCCACGAAATGCTTGCCGTCATCGGCGAAACTGGCCTCATAGTTGCCGTCTTCCGACGAGAGGGCTTGCATCCCCGAGCCGTCCAGCTTCACGGAAAAGAGTTTCGCCTGCCGCGGATCTCCCTTGTTAGCGGTGAAGAAGACCATGCCGGAGGCGTCATCCACGCCGCTGATCGCGAGCACTTCGTAGTCTCCGCTTTCGAGCTGGCGTTCGAGTTTGGCTTCGGCCGCGAGCGGGTCGGGCGGGTTGAAACTGTAGAGATAAATGTGGGTGTGGCCGTCGCGCCAACTGGTCCAGAGAAAGCGGTCGCCGGATTTCAGCACGCGAAAGTCGTCGTTGACGTTCACCCAGGCATCCGGGGCCGATTCGGTCAGCACTTTGCGCGACTTGCCGGACTTTGCATCAATGAAATAAAGGTCCAGCGTATCCTGCTTGCGATTCAGGACCTCGGCCCAAGCCCAGCCTTCGCGAATCCATCCGAAACGGGGCAGATAGGTGTCATCGTCGTCGGTGAGTTTGATCCAGCGCGTCTTGCCGCCGTTCGTGCCCACCACTCCCAAGCGCACGCTGGGATTCGGATCTCCCACCTTCGGATATTTTTCCTGCTCGACCCGGGGATGCGTCGGCAGCCAGTCGGTGATGGGGTAAGTTGGCACGCGGGTCTCGTCCATCTGCAGAAAAAATGATTTCGCGCCCTTCCGGCGACCAGAAGTAGTTGCTGCGCACGTCCAGTTCTTCGGCGTAAACCCAGTCGACTTCGCCGTTCAGGATGTTGTCTTCTTTATCCTTGTCCCTATCCTTGTCCTTGTCTTTCTCCTCGCGCGTGAGCGGGCGTTCGCCTTCCTCGCCCGACACTGGATGCACATAGAGATTGTGCTTGCGGACGTAGGCGAGCCGCTTGCCATCCGGCGAAAATTTCGGGTCCTGGCTCGGGTCCGGAGACGACGTAAGCGGCACCGCCGTTCCCGTGTCGAGGCTGTAGTACCAGAGCTGTCCCAGCGACTCGAAGAGCAGATGCCTGGAATCGGGCGACCACACGTAGGCGGCGACGTGATGCCGCGTCACGCGATCTTTCTCGCGCTCGTTCTTGATTTTGCTCGCAGGGGGCGCAAGCTGCGACAGCTTGGTCTCGCTGGCCAGTATTTTTCTCTCGCCCGTCACCGCGTCCACATACCAGAGTTCGCCGTGCTCGCCCGCGTCATCGCGCTGCACGAAAGACACCTGGGCGCCGTCCGGACTCCACTTGATTGTTTCCGGCGCGCGTCCCGTGACTCCACCCTCGGCGAAGATCTGTTCAATCGTGAGTTGCTTCGGGGCAGGGGTCGATGCAACGTTCTGGGCGCGCCCCGCGCAAAGAAGCAACAGGTTAATGGTGAAGACGAAAGAAAGTTTTTTCACGAACGCACTCCGATTCCGCATGAGGTGTGACCCAGAGAAAGCGATTTTGCAATCTGGCAATCGGGCAATTTTGTAATTTGGAGCGGCTGTCGTTCTCGTTAATTAGATTACACGATTACGAAATTACAAAATCGTGGCAATCGCCTTCATTTCCGCGCGCGGCGGATGCTTTGCTTCATAAGCCGCGATCTCCGCTTCGTGTTGCAGCGAGAGGGCGATCTCGTCCAAGCCGTGGAGCAGGCAATGGCGCGCGGATTCATCCATGGGGAAGGCCGCCGCGAATCCACGTCCGTCTTCGACTTGCATCGTTTCGAGATTGACCGTGAGCTGGTAGTTGTCGATCTCTTTCGAACGGCGCATGATCTCCGCCACCTGCTCGTCGTTGAGCCGCACCGTCAGCAGGCCGTTCCGCAGGCTGTTGCTGGCGAAGATGTCGGCAAAGGACGGCGCGATCACCGCCCGGAAACCGAAATCATCGAGCGCCCAGACGGCATGTTCGCGCGAGGAGCCGCAGCCGAAGTTCTTTCCCGCGACCAGAATCGAGGCTTTAGCGTAACGCGGCTGGTGCAGGATGAAATCGTCGATCTTTCTGCCATCCGCGAGAAAGCGCCAGTCGTAGAAGAGGAACTGGCCGAATCCCGTGCGCTCGATGCGCTTCAGGAATTGCTTGGGGATGATCTGATCGGTGTCCACGTTGACTTTGTCGAGCGGGACAACGATGCCGGTGTGTTTGCGAAAGGGCTGCATAGTTTCTTACTCCAGATAGTTTCTTGTCGTCCTAAGCGAAGCGAAAGGCCTCTGCATTGGAGCGGACCAGATGCATTGGTCCTTCGCTTCGCTCAGGATGACAACGTAAGTTTTGACGCAAACCAACTTCACAAACCACAACTAGAATCGCCACTTCCTTATGTCGGTGAAGTGTCCGGCGATGGCCGCGGCTGCCGCCATCATGGGACTGACCAGGTGAGTGCGTCCTCCTCGGCCCTGGCGGCCTTCGAAATTGCGGTTGCTGGTCGAAGCGCAGCGCTCTCCCGGCAGCAGGATGTCGGGATTCATGCCCAGACACATCGAGCATCCCGACTCGCGCCATTCAAATCCGGCAGTGAGAAAAATGCGATGCAATCCTTCCTGCTCCGCTGCGCGCTTGATGGCCTGCGAACCCGGTACCACCATGGCGCGAACCTTCGAGTGCACATGCTGCCCTTTCGCCACGCGCGCTGCTGCGCGCAGGTCTTCGATGCGCGAGTTGGTGCACGATCCGATGAACACGCGGTCCACGGCGATGTTTTCGATCGGCGTTCCGGGATCGAGGCCCATGTAGGCGAGCGCCTGTTCGGCGGCGCGACGGTCGGCCTCCTCAACGAAGCTCTTCAGCTCGGGCACGCGCCCGTCCACGGCGACCACCATTCCGGGACTCGTTCCCCAGGTCACGAAGGGCGCGAGCGACGCCGCGTCAATTTCGACCACGCGGTCGAACTTAGCCCCATGATCGCTGGGCAAGGTCCGCCAGTAGGCGACTGCTTCTTCCCAAGCTTTTCCTTTCGGGGCAAAGCGGCGTCCGTTGACGTAGGCGAACGTCGTCTCGTCGGGCGCGACCATACCGGCTCGCGCTCCTGCCTCGATGCTCATGTTGCAGAGCGTCATGCGGCCTTCCATCGACAAGGCGCGCACCGCTTCGCCGGCGTATTCGACCACGTATCCGGTGGCGCCATCGGTACCGATGCGCCCAATGATTCCGAGCGCCAAATCTTTCGCCGTTACGCCCTTAGGCAGCTGTCCGCTGACGCGGATCTGCATGGTCTTCGGTCTTTTCTGCGGCAGGCACTGCGTGACCAGCACATGCTCCACCCACGAGGTTCCAATGCCTCCGGCCAGCGCTCCGAAGGCGCCGTGGGTCGAGGTATGGCTGTCGCCGCAGACGATGGTCATGCCCGGCAAGGTGAGGCCTAGCTCGGGGCCGATGACGTGGACGATGCCTTGGTCGGGCGAGTCCACGTCGAATAAGGGAACGCCAAACTCGCGGCAATTTTTCTGCAGCGCTTCAATCTGTTTCGCCGCAATCGGGTCGGCGATGGGAAGGCCGCGGGGAGTGGTCGGGATGTTGTGGTCGACGGTGGCGACCGTGCGCAGAGGCTGGCGCAGACGGCGTCCATTGGCGCGCAGCCCGTCGAAGGCCTGCGGCGAAGTTACTTCGTGCACCAGGTGGAGGTCGATATAGATCAGCGCAGGCTGCGTTTCGGGAGCGGTGACCAAATGCGCGTCCCAAATCTTCTCAAACAACGTGCGAGGAGGCATGTTTCCAGTTTCGCTCATAATTCGCCGATGCTTCAAGGCCGCGAACTCTCGGCGCGGCGGCAGGCGCTGTTCGATAGTCTACCAACGCAGCGGCCTCAATATCCTCGCCTCCGACCTTTTTTTCACCGCGCACTTAGAGCGCATCCAGAGGGCTGTGACCACAGGCAGCGGCCGAACTGCGCTCGGCTTGGGCAGAGGAGGGCGTCTGCCCCTACGCAACCCTGGACGGGCGAGGGCGGCCGTCCCCACACGAGCGGGTTCCGGAAGTCTGCGTTTCCGGTTATGATTCAACCAGTCCATTCGAGGAACGCACTGCATGATCAACGGCAAACGCATTGCCGTCGTATTCCCCGCTTACAACGCGGAAAAGACGCTGGAAGCGACGGTACGGGAATTGCCCGACCTGGTCGATATCCGCATTCTTGTCGACGACCACAGTTCCGATCGCACCCTCGAAGTCGCGCACCAACTCGGCTTGCAGTCTTTTGTTCACAACCGCAACTACGGCTATGGCCGCAATCAGCAGACCTGCTACCGCGAAGCTCTGGCCGCCGGCGCCGATGTCGTCATCATGGTCCATCCCGATTATCAGTACACGCCGCTGCTCGTAACCGCCATGGCCAGCATGATCGCTTACGGTGTTTATGACGTGGTTCTCGGTTCCCGCATCATTGGGGGCACCGCGTTGCGTGGAGGCATGCCGTTTTACAAATACATCTCCAACCGCCTGCTCACCGCCTTTGAGAACCTGTTCCTGCGGGTCAAGCTGTCCGAGTATCACACCGGCTACCGCGCCTTCAGCCGCGAAGTACTGACGCGCCTGCCCCTGCGGGAAAACAGCGACGATTTCGTTTTCGACAACCAGATGCTCGCGCAATGCGTTTATTTCGGCTTCCGCATCGGCGAAGTTTCCTGCCCGACCAAGTACTTCGAGGAAGCGTCCTCCATCAATTTCCGCCGCAGCGTGCAATACGGGCTCGGGGTGCTCGGAACCACTCTTCAGTTCGCGCTGCAGCGCGCCGGAATCATCCACACGCCCATCTTCAGCGAAAAGGGGAGAACTCTCGAGGACGGTTCTGAGGAGTACTACGAGGGAAGACTGCCGGCCGCGTCACAGCGGCGTTAGATCCTGGCTCAATTTGCGAAACCTTAACCACGAAGGACACGAAGTCACACGAAGGAAACCCCACTAAGGAAACCGCAAAGCCGCCCGAAATCAGCGCTTCCGCGACAGGAAGCCCAGAATCCTGCTGGCGAATTCATCCGAGAAACCGAAGCGCGCCTTGGCCCGCGAATACAGATCCACGGCCTGCTTATCCAACCAGATCATGCCGGACTTCAGCGGGCCGTCTTCCGGCCGCGGACGATAGTTTGTGGAACGCGCCTTGACTCCGATGCCGGACTCGACGTAGTAGTGCAAGGCCAGGCTCTTGCGAAACTTGCCCTCGGGACAGCGCAAGGGGTTGGGGAACCCGTGGTAGGAAATGTCATCGGTTCGGAAGATCAGCGCTTCATTGAACAGCGGCGGCACTTTCACAACGCACCGGCGCATCTCCCGGTCCCACAGTTCGATGGCGCCGCCCCATCGCTCCTGCCAATTGGGGTTGAGATAGAGAATCAGATTGACCTTCCGCTGCCAATGCTTGCGGTAGTGATGATTGCTGAAGTCCGTGTGCAGGTTCAGGAACCCGCCCGCGCCCGACTGGTGCAGACCACCGCCTTCCAACATGTCGTCCGACAGCAGTTCCGGAATGCCCGTCAAGCGTGAAAGCCAATGGACAAACGCTTCCGAATTCAGTTCGTCCACCACCTCGCCCAGAAGCGGCGGGAAGAAGGATCGTTTGGCGAGTCCCACTTTGTTTTCGTTCGGGTGTTTGTAGAGCGTCCAGGCGCCGGTCGCCACGCCCGGAAACTCGCTGGCTATTTCAGCGGCCACGTCCGCGTCCAGAAATCCCTTGAGGTGCACATGCGGAAAGGGCTGGGCCTCGCGAAACCGCCGCCGCAGGCTGGGCAGTTGGGAGGACCATTTCAAGTAGGGAAACAGTGGCCGAGATGCGGGGACTACAGCCGGATTCGCCATACACCTGTGTCGATAAAGGTCTAGGATCAGTAGGCTAACACAGGTTGCGGCCGCCCGCAGCCGTTTCAGTTGACGCGGTTCAGTCCACCCGGCACACGCGTACCGCCGAATTCTCATAGGGACATTCCAGTCCTGCCGGACCCGGTTGCTCCACCACTACCCAGCTAACTCCATACTTCTGCCGCAGCCGTTCGAAATCGTCTTTACCGAACTGCTTCCAGTTCCTTTGATCCGCGATCTGTTCCGCCCACTTCACCGAAAGCGGTGGAAACATCGAACACGCTCCCTTGTCCTTGACCAGATCTGCGAGCATGCTGCGCTCGGCGCGAGCGCGAAATCCATTTTCGTCTTCACCCGGCAGCTCCATGTGCCGCGGATCGAGCGCAAACAGCGCATCCACCGGCGTATTTCCGCGAATCCACTCAAAAGCCTGCGCCCACTGATTACGCGGCTGCGCCCACGGCCACTCGATGTGAGCGCTCGCCGGAAACACCTGCCGCTGCGCAAAATACATTCCGAAACCGAGCGGGACGAACAACGCCAGCCAGCGCCACACCTGACGTTGCAGTACGTATTGCCCCACCAATCCGCCGCCCGCGACCACCAGCACCATGTAGCACAGTGCCAGGCAGCGCAAGGGCTGAAGCCGAGTCAGAGCCTCGAAGCGAGCCGGAATTCCGAGCCCAATCGCCGCTGCCGCCGCCACCAGCACGAACGGCACCATTGCCCTCGATACCAATTCCAGGTTCTTCATGCCACGCCGGCGCGCCCAACTTCCGAACCACCAGAACAGCAGCACTGGCCCGATCATTCCCAGCCACTCGTACCACTCCCAGCGCAGGACGAAGTGCGAACGCTGCCGCAGCGCGACCTCGTGATAAGCGGCCGGCGGAGGCTCGAAGGTAATGCCGAAGGGAAGCGCGGCCGCAAATCCCAATATCCGCGGACGATAGCGATCGAGCAAGACGAGCCACACACAAAATAGAATCGCGAAGCTAGCCATGAATGGATGCATGGCCGCTGCAAAGACCAGCCACAAAACGGAACGCCCGTATCTTCTCCCGGAATCCCGGTGCAACACTTCCGCCACGGCAAACAGCGCCGCAAACGCGGCCAGGTTCCGGGGATTCAAAAACTGGTCCAGGATGTAGAGCGCCGTCCCGGCAACCGGCAAGGTCAGCAAAACGGCCATCAAAGCCACCGCGGCCCAGCGTGCGCGCTCATCCTCAGGCGATTCCCTCTCGAACAAGGCCGACGCCAGCCGCCAGCTCGCCGCCAGCAACAAGAAGATGGAAACCAGATGCCACAGGAAAGCGGCCCACGGCAACGGCAGATGCGTGGCCCGAACCGAAAACGCAATCAGATTCGGATACAACGTATGCCCGGCATGCTCGCCAAAGAACTCCGCATTCACCGGAAACAAGCTGGGATTCAGGATCTTCAGGACACCGGGAAGATAAATCTCCGCATCTTCCGCATAAGGATGATAGCCATGAATCAGAAGCGCGACGGCGGTCAACAGCAACAAGCCAACGATACGTTTGATATTCAGGGTGTGCCGATCCATTGTCGATGGGTACAAGGGATTACAACAGAAAATGCGTGCGGCAGGAAGGCGGGGTCAAAGTGTGCGCCCAAAGTGCGAGCCTAGCCCTGCGCTCCACTGAAACGGTGTCAACTGTCATAGAATCAGAAAGAAGCGATTGGGTTGCCTCGCGAGCAGGTCATGGTATCGAACTCAGCATCGAACTCAAACGGCAAGCGCAGCCGGGCCGTGGTCCTGCTGAGCGGCGGCATGGATTCCTGCGTGTGTGCGGCGCTCGCGGCACGCGACCACCAGGCCGCTGCCGTCCACGTCAGCTACGGGCAGCGCACCGAACAGCGCGAACGGCGGTCGTTTGAAAGCATCTGCGACCGGCTCGAAATTCGCGACCGGCTGCTGGTGCGCAATGAAGCTCTGCGCGCCATCGGCGGATCTGCCCTCACCGATTCCAGCATCGCCGTTCCCGAAGCGCACGGCATCGGGGCCAGCGTGCCCGCCGGCGTTCCCGTTACCTATGTCCCTTTCCGCAACGCGCATTTTCTAGCCGTCGCCGTCAGTTGGGCGGAAGTGCTGGGAGCCGAAAAGGTTTACATCGGAGCGGTCGAGCCCGACAGTTCCGGCTATCCCGATTGCCGGCCGGAGTATTATCGAGCGTTCAATGAAGTCGTGAAAGCGGGAACAAAGGAAGGAACCATCCGGGTGGCGACACCGCTGATTGCGATGCATAAACACGAGATTGTGACGCTTGGCCTTGAACTGAGTGCCCCGTTCGATTTAACGTGGTCATGTTATCAGCGCGAAGATCGCGCCTGCGGCGTCTGCGACAGTTGTGTGCTCCGCCTGCGCGGGTTTCGCGAAGCGGGCGCGGAAGATCCCATTCCGTACGCGGAAGCCGCCGCCCGTTTGAGCTAACGGGCAATAGCGATGTCCTCTTTTCGTTGCCAGGGATGCGCCGCGCGTCCGTGGCGATCGGAAAGGGGAAATCAGATTCAGTAAATAGGGTTCAGTAAATTCAGATGCAATGCCGGGAGGCTAAATCATGACGAAATATTTCATCCTTTCCCTGGTGCTCGCCCTCGCTGTGGGGCTGTCCGCTCCACTAGCGTTCGCACAAACGTCAGGCAGCGTGAGGGGAACTTGCAAAGACCTCGAAGGTAAACCGATCACCCAGGCCGAAGTGGAGTGGACTGCCACCGAAACCGGCCACAAATACAACGTGAAAACCAACAACAAGGGCGACTATTTCTCGCTCGGCATTGCTCCTGGCAAATACAACGTCACGCTCCGCAAGGACGGCAAGGAAGTCTATCACTTCAACGGTGTCTCGGTGGGCATCGAAGAAACAACGCTGGACTTCGACCTGCAGAAGGAACAGGCGAACGCAGCCAAAGGCCAGGGAATGAACCCTGAACAGGCCGCGAAGGCGAAGGAGGCCGCCGCCAAAGCCGAGAACGAAAAGAAAACCGTCGGCGCGCTCAACGACAAACTGAATGCCGCCAAGGCGGCTTCCGATGCCGGCGACTTCGAGACCGCAATCGCCACCCTGACTGCGGCCAACCAGATTGACAGCACCCGAGATCTGATCTGGTTTAAACTCGCTGACGCCTACCGCATGTCGGCGCCCAAGCAGACCGATCCGGACGAAAAGAAGAAGCGCTACGAGATGGCTGCAGCCAGTTACGAGAAGGCAATTGAGCTGCGCAATACTTCGGAGGCGGCACAGAAAGATCCCAACAACAATAAGAATATGGCCGCTTACTATAACAACCTTGCGGAAGTTTATGCGAAGTCCAACAAGGTCGATGATGCCGTGGCCAACTATAACAAGGCGGCCCAACTGGATCCGCAGCAAACGGCCATGTACCTGTTCAACGAGGGCGCTGTCTTCACCAATACGGGCAGAGTGGATGATGCGATTGCGGCATTCGACAAAGTGATTGCCGCCGATCCGACCCGAGCCGCGGCTTACTACTGGAAGGGCGTGAACTTGATCGGCAAGGAAACCATCGGAAAAGACGGCAAGACAGTCGCGCCCGAAGGCACAGCCGAGGCCTTTCAGAAGTATCTTCAGCTGGAACCCACTGGCCAGTTCGCCCAGCCGGCCAAAGACATGCTGGCCAGCATCGGCGCGTCCATCGCTACCGGTTTCGAAAACAAGAAGAAACCGGTGAAGAAATAGGTTAAACCCAGTTCTCAGTTCCCAGTTCTCAGTTGAGGCCGCCACTTGGCTTCTCTGAGAACTGAGAAGTGGTCTCACAAACGTCTCAACAGGATCAACATGCAGGCAAGTTGAACCATGCCGAGAAAATTACTGCTATGACGTTCCCAACGCACCAGCAGACGGCGGAAGTTTTTCAACCATGCGAACAAGCGCTCGATTTTCCACCGGCGTTTGTAACGCCGGAGTTTTCGCCGGTCCTGGCGGTGCGTTCGCGTGCGATAACGACGATGAGGTGCGATCAACTCAATTCCGTGCTGCTGGGCCAGAAGATCGTCCAACGCGTCGCTGTCATACCCCCGATCCGCAATCAATCGTTTCGGCTTCTCGGCCACGAAGCGGTGCTCGATCGTAGCCGCGACCAGCTTTTGCTCATGCGGCGTAGCGCTCGTAACCCAGAGGGCGATAGGAAGACCATGGCAGTCTGCGATTGCCATGAGCTTGCTCCCTTTGCCGACGAGCGTTCGACCCACGCCATCGCCCCTTTTTTTGCCCCCATGAAGGAGGCGTCAATAAACGTCTCCTCCAGACCGAGCTTTCCCCGCGCCAACAAGTCTTCCGCCAACCCCCAAAGAATGCCGTCCAGCACTCCCGAGCGTTGCCACTGCTGGAAACGGCGGTGGCAGGTCTGGTACGGACCGTATCGCGCGGGCAGATCATGCCAGGGCGCACCCGTCCGCAACACCCACAACATGCCGTTCAGCACTTGCCGCGCTTCCCGCCAGGGTCTGCCCCGGTTGTCAGCACGGCGCCGTTGTCCAAATTCCACCAAGGGCCTGATCCGTTCCCACTGCACGTCGGTGAGATCCGCCATGCCCTTGGTTTGCTTCAAATTCGCCCGTGATTCAAGTGTTTATTCACGAGCAACGTTTATGAGATAGCTTCTGAGAACTGGGAACTGGGAACTGTTCTTCAGTTACCGAGGTCGTTGACCTACTTGTCCTTCGCTCTTCCGCGCATCCGCGTTACATTCATTACATAGGTTCCTCGGCGACGTTTCTCCCCTGTGGTGTCAATGCCGATAATTGGGAGTGTATGGAATGGCTGCTCCGGGGAATTCCCCGATTGCGATTGCCTTCGAGGGCATCAGTGGAACGGGTTCGATTTCGACGCCGGTTCTGCTCGCCGGCATGTTGCGCGCGTCGGAGAAGGTCAGCGATCTGATTTTCTCGCCGGGGCGACCGCCCCAGGTCGAGATTCACGGACAACTCACGGCGGTTGAAATCTCCGGGAGCAGCACACTTTCGGCGGATGACACGCGCCGCATCGCGGCCGATCTGATCGGCGCCAACAAGCAGGCCATCAATACGCTTCGCGAGCAGGGTTCCTGCGACGTTTCCTACGGATTGCCGGGAATGGCGCGCTTCCGCGTCAACGTCTTTATCCAGCGCGGAAGTTGCGCGATTGTGATGCGCGTCATCCCGACGGTCATTCCGACGTTCAGTTCGCTCCATCTGCCGGCGCAATTGGAAGAGGCTGCAAAGGTCCGCAACGGGATCATCCTGGTGACGGGCGGAACTGGATCGGGCAAGTCCTCGACGCTGGCCGCTTTGATTGACCGCATCAACAGCCAATATTGCTATCACGTTCTGACGGTCGAAGATCCGATTGAGTTTCTGCACCGGCACAAGAAGTCAACGGTGCACCAGCGCGAGTTGCACAGCGATGCGCCGAATTTCACGATGGCGCTGCGAGCGGCGCTGCGCCAGGCGCCGCGCGTGATTATGGTCGGCGAAATCCGCGACCGCGAGACGCTCGAGATTCTTCTGGAAGCCGCTGAAAACGGCCACCTCGTTCTTTCCAGCATCAACACGGTCGATACCTCGAAGACGGTGGAGCGCATCGTCGCGACGTTCGCAGCCACCGAACAGCAATCGGTGCGAGAACGTCTCGCGAAAACTTTCCGCTACATCATCGCGCAGAGGCTCGTACCGCGCACCGATGGCGGCGACCGCATCGCCGTAGTTGAAATTTTGAAATCCAACTCGCGCACTCGCGATTGCATTGAACAAGGCGAGCGGCCGGGCCGCACGCTGCTGGACGCGATCAAGGCCAGCGAAAGTGAAGGCATGCAGCACTTCGACGGCGAGATCGCGAAACTGGTCCGCTCGGGCCTGGTGGATCTGGAAACCGGCCTTTGCTTCGCCAGCAATGCGACGGTGCTGGGGCAGGAATTGGCGCGGTAGGGCAGTTGCCAGTTGCCGGTACCCAGTTGCCAGTTCTCAGAACGCATCCTTGCTCTCGCCCTTTCTGCCCGGCAGAATCCTGCGGCGTATGATTCTTTGCATGTCTTCTTCTTCCCATCCCTTTTCTTCTTCCGTAGCTCCTGCGGCTGGAGTGGTGAGCTTTGAAGAGGCTCGACACCTGGTTGAGCGACATGCGGTTGGCTTGTGTCCGGGAGGAGTGGAGACGGTGGATCTGCTGGCGGGGTTGGGGCGGGTGCTGGCAGAGGGGATTGTGGCGGACCGCGACTTTCCTCCTTTTGATCGGGCGACTCGCGATGGATATGCGGTGCGGACGGCGGACCTGGCGGAGGTTCCGGCGCGGCTTGAAATTGTGGGCGAGGTGAAGGCGGGCGACTGGCCGGAGCCGGGAGCGTGCTCGGTCGGGCGCGGGCAGGCGGTTGGGATCATGACGGGGGCTCCGCTGCCGACGGGTGCGGACGCGGTGGTGATGGTGGAGCATACTTCGGCCGCACTGAGTTCCCACCCTAACGTCGCAAAGAACGCGACGTTAGGATGGGGCACCCTCGGATGTGACGCCCACGGATGTGACGCCCTAGGCGGGAATTTCGTGGACATTCGACGCGGCGTGAGTCCCGGCGAGAATTTTGTTCCGCGTGGAGCGGAAGCGCTTGCGGGACAAGTGCTGCTGGATCGAGGACGGCGGATAGACCATGCGGGCATCGCGATTGCAGCCTCGGTGGGCAAGAGCCGGGTGCAGGTTTTCCGGAAGCCGCGCGTGGCGGTGCTTTCGACCGGGGACGAAGTGGTGGAGATTGACGCCACGCCGGGGCCGGCCGAGATTCGGAATTCGAATTCGTATTCGCTGGCGGCGCAGGTTCAGAATGCGGGCGGGGAGGCGGTGCGGCTCGGGATCGCCCCGGATGAGCGAGGGCGGCTGCGGGCCTTGATTGAAGAAGCCTGGATCGAAGAAGGATTGGGTTGCGACCTGCTGTTGCTGACGGGCGGCGTCTCCATGGGGAAGTACGATCTGGTGGAGCAGGTCCTCGGAGAGTTGAAGGCGGAGTTTTATTTTACGGGAGCGGAGATTCAGCCGGGGCGGCCGGTAGTGTTTGGGGCTTGCGGCGAGGGCGCCGTCGTCCGCGCTGATGGCGGAGTCGCTGCGGGCACGCGGGCGAGGGCGCCCGCGCCGCACAAGAGGTATTTTTTTGGGCTGCCGGGGAATCCGGTTTCTACCATGGTGACTTTCGAACTGTTCGCTCGGCCGATGGTTGAAGCGCTGGCGGGGATGACGCCGCAGCGGTTGATTTTTCTGCGGGCGCGGCTGAAATCGGAGATACGGACGAAGACAGGCTTGAAGAGATTTCTTCCGGCGGTGCTTTCGGGAGAGTTTGAGAATGCCGAGGTGGAGTTGGCTCGGTGGCAGGGATCGGGCGACATCGCTGCGCTGGCGCGGGCGAACTGCTATGTGGTGATTCCGCCGGAGCGGGAGCGGATTGACGCGGGAGAATGGGTGTCGTTGTTGATGCGATGAAAGAGCTAGTCCTAAGGCGAGTACGATAACCTAGTTGGTGATGACGAAAAGACTTCCTCAGCTTTCGCACTACGACGCGCAGGGCCAGGCCCGCATGGTGGACGTGTCGTCGAAGGCGCGAACGGCGCGAGAAGCGGAGGCTAGCGCCTTCGTTCGGATGACGCCGGAGGTGCTGCGGGCGCTGCCGGAGAATCCGAAGGGCGACCCGCTGGAAGTGGCGCGGACGGCGGGAATCATGGCGGCGAAGCGGACGGCGGAGTTGATTCCGATGTGCCATCCGGTGGCGCTGTCGCACATTGCTGTGACCTTGCGCGTGTGCGAGAATGGCGTGGCTATTGCCACAAAGGTGAAGACTACGGCGGAGACGGGCGTAGAGATGGAAGCGCTGGTGGCGGCCAGCGTGGCGGCGCTGACCGTGTACGACATGTGCAAGGCGCTCGACAAGGGCATCGAGATCAGGGACGTGATGCTAGAGCGGAAGTCGGGAGGCAAGAGCGGAGACTACCGGAGGAGCGGCAAGCGGAAGTAGATATTCATCTGTTTATGGCGAGCAACGTCAAGCTTTTGCTGGTGGACGACAATCCGATGGTGCTGGGGATGCTGCAGCAGGCGCTCTCGGCGCTGGGCGAGGTGACGGTCGCGACCGACGCCGCCGATGCGTTGTTGAAGGCAGTCGATGACGTGCCGGATGTGCTGATCAGCGACTATCGCATGCCGGGCATGGATGGGCGTCAACTGCTGGAGAAACTGAAGAGCAGACCGGCAACGGCTGGGATCGCGGTGATCCTGATGGCCACGAAAGCCGACATCAGCGAACGATTGTCGCTGCAGGACCCGATCGAAGACTACCTGGAAAAGCCTTTCTTCCTGAAAGACGCCACGCACAAGATCAAGCGGGTGGTGGACAGGATCGCGCTGGAAAAGCTGAGCAAGGCGGCGTCGACCGATGGGGTGTTGCGCGGCAGCCTGTCGCAGATGAACGTGATCGACCTGGTGCAATCGCTGGAGATGGGACGCAAGAGTTGCCTGCTTACGCTGACCAACGGCGACGACAAGTGCGAGATCTATTTCAACCAGGGGCAGGCCAAGCACGCCACGTACGGTCCGATTACGGGAGACGCGGCGGTTTTCAAAGTGCTGCGCTGGACGGAGGGAAACTTCCAGATCGATTTCAACGGCAAGTCGTCGCAGGAAACGACGACGCTGAATACGCAGGGGCTGCTGATGGAAGGATTGCGGCTGCTGGACGAGGCGCAGCGGGACGAGGCGGTCGAGGGTGAAGATGTCCTCCTTGACACCTGATGCCTCGATACTCGATCGCATGCGGGCGGCGGTGCTGACGGTCAGCGATTCGTGTTCGCGCGGCGAAAAGGCGGATCTCTCCGGTCCGGCCGTGGCGGAAGCGCTGGGGCGGCGCAGTTTTCAGGTGGTCGCGCGCAGCGTAGTGGCCGATGAGCGCGCCGCGATTCAGGAGAAACTGATTGAGTTGTGCCGATCGGCTCGACTGGTGGTGACCACGGGCGGGACGGGAATCGCTCCGCGGGACGTGACGCCGGAAGCGACGAGGGCGGTTTGCGATCGGCTGGTGGAAGGGATCGCGGAGCAGATGCGAGCGGAGGGAGCGCGCAAGACGCGCTTCGCGGCGCTGAGCCGCGCGGTTTGCGGCGTCCGGGGAACGAGCCTGATCCTGAATTTGCCGGGCAGTCCGGCGGGGGCGGTCGAGTCGCTGGAGGCGGTGATTGATTTGCTGCCGCATGCGCTGGAGTTGATTGCGGGGCGGACGGGGCATGAGTGAGAGCGTCGTTCGCTGTTCGTCGTTCGCTCTTCGCAAAACCGCGTCGTTCGGTGTTTGCCGTTCGCTGGGACATATTCTGCGAGCTGTCGAAACGAGCTGCTGACGCCAACTGGGGCGGTTGGCGAACAGCGAACAGCAAATAGCGAACAGCGAACGACGAACAGCGAAGGACGCCCTCCGCTTCTCGCGTAAACTGGTCGTACTCATTTGAACAAGATCAGACATTTTGTCCACGCTTACGGCGAGTGGATCAAGCACTTGCTTGCGCCTTTGGGGCCGTGGGGGATGCTGGCGTTCGCGGCGGTGGACGGCTCGTTCCTGGGCATGCCGCTGGATGCGATTTTCGTGGGCTACGTTTACAACGATCGCTCGCGGTTCCTGATGTATGTGCTGCTGGGCTCGGCCGGATCGGCGCTGGGAAGCATCGTGCTCTACGTCATCGGATATACGGGCGGCGAGGTGCTGTTGCGCAAGCGGCTCTCGGCGGAGAGGTTCGAGAAGATTCACGCGTCCTTCGAGCACCATAGATTCTGGGAGCTGATGTTTCCGGCGATGTTGCCGCCGCCCATGCCTTTCAAGATTGTGGTGCTGGCAGCGGCGGCGTTTGAGATGAATTTCGGGCATTTTCTGCTGGCGATTTTCCTGGGCCGATTCGTGCGCTTTCTGATTGAGGCGCTGCTAACGATCTGGTTCGGTCCGCAGATTGTGACGCTGACGGGGCGGCTTTTCGCCCACCACTTCTGGTGGATTCTGGCGGGCGTGGGCGCGGCAGTTGTGGCGTGGCTCGTGTGGCGGCGGGCGAAGCGGAGCGGGGAAGTGGCGAATCCATAGTCGATCAGTGTCCTCTGGGGCGGTTTCACAATTAGTGCAATCGGCCACCGCAAACTGCGCCGCCGACTAAACGATCTGGTGGCGCTCTGGGAATCTTATGAGCACTCACTGGCGGGAGTGGCCTAAGCTGTCGCGTGTGAGCGTTGGATTTTGTTAACGGTGCGGAACGCTTCTTTGAGTTCAGGAGAACTAGAGGTACAGGCGGGGTTTGCCATCAGGGAGGAAATAACCTCGCGAATCGCATGAAGAAACCAGCCTTCTTTATCTTCCAAATCCGTGCATTGCAGAAACTTAATAAATTCCTCCATCAATACTTGATGGGTCTCACCACGCGAAATGAAAGCTGCTTCTTCGATTGCGTCTCGCAGTGAAGCTTTGCCGAGACGCGCAACGAAATGCTTCTCAAATGCCCACTGGATAGCTGGGACGACAATCTCGCGGTAATCGTCCTTTGGCAAGAAAATACCGCGTATCAGCATGAGTTCCAAAAATCTTTCCGAAGCAACCTCTAGTGTTGGTTTGTCAGACCACACCACATCGTTAATTTTTGCTAGCAACAAGTCGCGTTGACCTGCTGGTAGATTCATCACGTCACCAGCCGTTAGTGACTCTATTTGAAAAGCGATTTCATGAAGCTGGCCATGAGTCAAAAGTTCGGAGAGTGGCCGAGCGGGAATTTGCAATGCACCCGAGAGCAGTGAGTTGAAGGTGCGTACCGATTCAAGTCGTCTGCCTTTGTCGTCAATACAACTACTTATAAGGTCATCAATGGCTGGCGGAATGGTTTCATTAACGGTCGAGAGAGGTTCATAGACGCCGTGACGCATCGAATGGCCAGCAAGCGCTTCATACAACGTTACCCCTAAGGAATAAACGTCGGTCCGTTCGTCAACAGGCTCTCCGGCATGTTGCTCTGGGGACATATATCCCGGAGTTCCTACCACGTACCCTGACTTCGTAAGTTTTTTCCCATCCTCTGCGGAAATCGCAATACCGAAATCCACCAGATAGGCCGATTCCTTGTTCGGCGTGATGATGATATTTTCCGGTTTTACGTCGCGATGAATGATGTGAAGTTTGTGTGCATAGTCCAGAGCCGACGCCAACTGGTGAAACCACGAACGCGCTTGAGTGATCGGCACCGCTCCCGAATCGCTGATAATTTGACGGAGCGTTGTGCCTTCGATGAATTGGAAGATAATCAGGAACTTCCCTTCCTCAAAATCAACGTCATAAATTGCTGGGATGTTCGGGTGTGACATTTTGGCAAGAGTTCTGGCCTCTCGCCGGAATCGCTCGCGGTCAGGTTCACTAGACTGGTCGAGAAGAGGACTAAGCACTTTGACCGCAATGTCGCGATCTAAAATATTGTCTTTCCCGTGGATGACCTTAGCAAAGCCACCGGAACCATGGATGGCAGTTTGGAAGCTGAATCGCTCCATGTGCACCTCACTTCGGTAGGGACCCAGAACCGAGCAGATGAGATAATTTCTAAAGTTTCGGACAGCCATTAGATCACCTCTGTGACCGAAAGTCTATGATTTGATGGATTTTTCAAGTTAGCCCACTACCCAATTCTTGGACTAGGTGCAGCATAATATCTGTGAAAATGCTTCTAGCGGGCACCTTCGGGATTGGGATGCGGTCTGTCCAGGAAGTCCGGGTCAAGCATCCTGCCGACGGTCAGGCGCCGCAAAGCCGCCATACACCGTGCGCCCTCGTTCTCCGCGTCGCTCTTGTCCGCGTCGCTCTTGTCCGTGCCGTTCTTGTCCGGGCCGCTCTTGTGCGTGTGGTTCTTCTCCGCGTCGTCGTTCTTCACCTCGTCGTAGTCGCGGCCTTCCTCCATCGACCAGGCGGTAGCTCCAAGCGGACGCTGGGCGACGGACTCGCGGTCGATGACGACGTGAGTGGGCTGCGTGGGCTCAAAGGAAGTGAACTTCACGTTGATGGCGGCGGTGCGAAGGGCATGGAGGAGGAGCGCGCCGGTGCGGTGATCGATCTGGTTGGTCAGGAGCAGGCGCATGACATCGGCCAGTCCGGCCTGGATAGAGTTGGCGTCCTCGAGGGTGGGGAGGGTGACGGTTCCGACGCGGAGAGCGCCGTCTTCCTCGTGCTCCGGGAGGGTCAGAGTGGGATACCCATTAGGATTCACGCAAACGTGCAACCTCGTCTGGCGGCATTGGGTGTGATAGTAACAGCATTTCTCGTCGCGCAAGGCGGGCGAACCGCACTGGATGCCGTTGACTTTAATATGCTGACAGCGACGGATATTTACAGGATAGGACGGCATTTTTCGACTCCTTGGGAGTTTGGTTCTTAGTTTTCGGTTTTTGGTTGAGGGGGCGCGGGGTTTTGTTGGGCCAACTACTTTTGAGTTACTAATCCAGAAAAAACTCTACCCTCGGTCTTTTGGAATCAAAGACCTAGGAGGGAAATCCCGCTGAGTCTTTGAGTTTAGAGGACTTAGAGGTAAAGTATTCCGGAATAAGGAGTTAGGGGTCTGTTATCGGCCATCAGCCGCCGGTGAAAGCTGGGAGCTGACGCTTGGCTACGGGCGACCGGAGACTACAGGAGAGCCCATGAAATAAGGGTGCGGGAGAGATCCGCACCCTTTTCTTCTCTATAGTTCTATTCTATCAGTTTCGACCTACCAGGCGGACACGTTTTCCGACTTTATTTTCCCAGTGAATCCAGCGGGTTACGGGGAAAATCGCGAAAACAGGGACTTGACAAGATTTCGCGGAGGCGGGGGAGTGGGGCGGGCAGAGTGGACGGGGCAAAGCCCGCTGAACGGGGCCCCCTCCGGTGTTCGACTGAAGGCCTTAGAGGAGGTCAAAATCCCCGCCCCTTCGGGTCGTGGGGATAGGAAGTCAAAATCCCCGCCCTGTGTCTGCAAAGAACGCAGACACAAGGACGGGGCACCCTCGCGACGAATGAGGGGGGCCAGCCCTGGACAGGAAGTCAAATCCCCGCCCTGTGCCTGCAAAGAACGCAGACACAAGGACGGGGCACCCTCCTGCCTGAGCTAGGCGGCGGCTCCGTGGGGCTTGTGGAGGGAGCGGGCGATCACGGCGGCGAGCGCGGGCAATCCGAACATGACGGCGGTGAAGAGCATGTCGCCGGCGAATCCACGGCGGAAGAACGGCAGGCCGGCGGCGTAGCAAGTCATCAGGCCGGACAGGGTCTTGGGATACATGTTCCAGCATGCCCAGACGGCGAGATTACTGACCACGAAGAAAGAGACGGAGCTGGCGAGCGCGGCTCCGCCGATCCGCAGCCAGTTGGCGTTCTCGCGCAGTTGGCTGCCTAGCCACAAGATCGCCGCATACCACGCCCAGGTCACGAAATGGTCCCAGGTGAGGGGATAGGAGTAAACGATCTTGGTGAGGACCACGTCAGAAGCGGCCAGCAGCGCCAAGGGCACCCATAGCTGACGACGCGGTCCGCGGGCGCCAAAATAGAGCAGCGCCGCCGCTACCGGAGTAAAGGCCAGGGGATGGGGCATAAAGCGAACCGCGACTGCAAAAAGCACAAACAGATAAGCCAACATGAATCACCTCGTCGGAGTTATTTAGGATTGTTGCGCGAGCGGATGCCGCTGGTCAAGGGAAGGGTGAAAAATCCGGTCTAGCGAAGTCCACCCCTCAACATTCATGCCGGGTCGTACGGCCTATTGCTGTTACCGAGTTTTCGCACTCGCGCTCCTCGCTCCGAAGCGTTCGTCCAGCACTTGGAGATCGCGGGTCAGGAAGACGGTCGCACCGAGCATGGCGCGGGCATTGCGTCCGGGATAGTCGTAGCGGAGATCGCGGAAGCGGACTTCGTAGGCGGCGCGGGCGTTGCCGGCGGGATCGTTCGCGGTGACGATCGCGGGATCGTTCTCCAGTTGTTCGGTTTCGGTTACGGGATATTGGGCCCAACTCAGGTAGACGCGTCCGAGGTAGGTTTTCTTGGCGGCTAGAGTGATGGGCGTTTCTTCGGGCTTGTAGAGAATCTGCATTTGGGCTTCGGGATCGACCTCGGGCGCGAGCGAATCGACGTCCATGGTGGCGAAGAAAGCGGGCGTTTCTACTACGCCATGCCAACGAAAGGGATTAACCCAGTAGGGATAGGCGGAAACGCGGATGGCATCGGCTCCGTTGTAAGTGCGCGACTGGAGGGCGGCTATGGCTCGGCGATGCTCGAAGTCGCGCAATCCCCAGTAGGCGAAGACGGCGAGGAGCGCGAGGGTCGCGGCTAGTCTTCCGGCAGGCGTCGAGTGCGGGCCTTTTTTGCGGGCGCCGATCTCTTCGTCGATGAGCGAAAACAATGCGGGGAGAATCAGGCCGAGCGTGAGCACTACGAGGATGAAGGGGTCGGCAATGAAGACGATGTCCCAGGAAATCCAGCGTTCGGAGAACGGCCAGAAGGGACGCACTCCGTAGTTGTTGGTGAAGTCGAGAAGAATATGGCTCAGGCCGGCGAGACACGCGTAGGCGAAGAGCAATCCCCAGCGCGGAGGAAGGTTGGGATTGCGAGTCTTGCGGCCGCCGAGACGCCAGAGAAAATAGATGAACGCTACAACCACGGCGGCTACGAGCGGGATGCCGAGAAACGAATGAGTGAAGCCGCGGTGATGGTTTAAGCCGAAGGCGGAGCCTCCGAAGCGGCTGAAGACGTCGAGGTCGGGGGCTTCGGCGGCCAGGGTTAAGGTGGCGGTGGCCAGCGCGGTCTTGCGGTTGAGTCCGGCGCGGCCCATGGCGGCGCCGAATAGGAAGTGGGTGACGGGTTCCATGAGAGGTTAGAGGTTATAGGTCAGAGGGTAGAGGTCGGATTGCAGAGGTGAAGAGCGATGTTACCTTTGCAATCCGACCGCTCACCTCTAAGCTTATTGTAGGGCACTGCGGAGACGGAGCAAGCCCCGTCTCTACGACACAGTCATGCGGGTACCACCAGGGACAGGGCATCGGGCTCGATCGTCATGCGTGCGGGCAGGCGGCCTAGCAACTCGCCGTCGGCCTCGACATAGACGCGGTCTTCTTTATGAACAGCGGTGCTTCGACCGCGGCTGCGATCGTCATTATGAACATCGCTTTTATCGGGCAACTTACAGACGACCTCCGAGCAACTGACCAGATCGATACCGTCGATGCTCCACTGGCGGCCGATCAGCCGCCCGGCCACATACTGCAGATAGGCGTTGCGGCTGGCGGTGCGGCACATTACGGCGCGGAGATCGCTGCAGTCGAGCGAAGCTCCGGGGACGAATTCGCGCAGAACGTTTCCGAAATATCTGATTCTTACCGCCAGGAGCTCCGTCAGCGAAGCGCGCTGGCGGAGGCCGGTTCCGTTCGAATATTCGACCTCGAAGCGGCGCATATTATAGGTCGCCCATAACTGCCAGGCTTTGAGATAGTAGGCGGTCATGCCCGAGTTGTTCTTGAGCTGCGCGGTCAGTTTGTAGAACAGGTGCGCATCCACGCCGATTCCGGCGGCTACGGTGAAGTAGCGGGCGGAAGACTTGCCGTGGAAATCCTCGTACTCAATGCGGCCGAGCGGGATGCGGCGGACTTTACCTTGGACCGCGATTTGGGCCGCGGCACTGGGGTGAAACGGAATTTTGAGATCGTGGGCGAGAGCGTTGGCGGTTCCGAGCGGAAGCACGGCCAGAGCGACTTCGGTTCCGGCCAGTGCCTGAATGACATCGTGGATGGTGCCATCGCCTCCGCAGGCAAAGACGGTGTCGCTGCCGGCGGCCACGGCGCAGCGGGCGTTGTCGGTCGCTTCCTGGCTGGAGCGGCAAACCGTAAGCTCGGTGCGGACTCCGGCCGACTGAATGATGCCAATGGCGTGGTTCAGTTCCGCGTCGCGTTTTCTTCCACGGCGGCCCGAGTTGGGATTGAACAGAATGGTGGCTTTGTGCATGCGTCGGCTAGGGCTGCTTTGAGTTTAGCGCATGGGTCGGTCCCATTGGCTGTGTGGGTTCGCTTCAATCAGGATTGAGGTTCAGGCGCTCCTTTTCGATGGAATAGATGTGGTGGGGAGAGCCTTGCCAGTTCACTTCTTTCCAGATGGTCATACCGTTGCGCTCGGCGACGCGGCGGGAGGGAAGATTCTCGGGGCGGATGAGGGAAATCAGGCGGTCGGTTTTGAGGTGCGAGAAGGCCCAGTCGCGGCAGGCGATGGCGGCTTCGGTGGCTAGACCCTGGTGCCAGTGGTCGCGGCGCAGGTGGTATCCGATCTCGTAGAAACGCTCGCGTTCGACCTGCTGGCGCGTGATGCCGCAATCGCCTACCAATTCTTGTGTCTTCTTCAGTTCCACTGCCCATAGGCCGACGCCGTCGTCCTGGTAGCGTTGGCGGTTGCGTTCGATCCAGTGCTCGACCCCGGCGCGACCTTGGGGTGCGGGGTAGTAGCGCATGGTTTCCGGGTCGGAGAGGACTAGGGCTAAGGCGTCAACGTCTTGGGGAGTGAACTCGCGCAGCAGGAGGCGGGAGGTCTGTAGAATCGTCATCGTTCGATTGTGGCTCCAATTCTTGCAACGGGATTTAGTCTAGCCCAGTAGTCGGCGGGGTTACACTCTCAGCATGGCGGAGATGGGACGGATGCTGGTGGTGGTTGGCTTGGTCCTGGTGGTGATTGGGGGGATCGTCATGCTGCTGGGGCGGACGGGGTTGGCGGTGGGACGGTTGCCGGGGGATTTTCTTTATCGGGGCAAGAACGGTACTTTTTATTTTCCGCTGGCGAGTTGCATTCTGATTAGCGTCGTGCTTTCGATTGTTCTGTTCTTGATTGGACGGACGAAGCGGTAACATGCAATTTAGTGAATATTTGCGACAAATCCTGAATTGTCATCCCACCGAAGCGGGGAAGTTCCCACAGTAGGCGCAGCCCACTTGAAATATACTCCCACTAGTGGTATTCTCTCCCCATGTCAATTTCTGCGGTGATCAAGAAATCAGATTTCCAGCTGATCTCAGAGTTTGCGCAACCCGACGCGAAAAAGCGCCTGTCGCTGGGAGAGGCCAGCAGTGGCGCCACGGCTTACAACATCTACCGCAATAGCCTCGGTCAACTCATTCTCGATCCGGTAAAGGCTGTTCCTGCCTCTGAAATGTGGCTTTATGAAAACGCCGAGGCCCTGGCCAGCGTGAAGCGAGGGTTGAGGGAGTCAGCGAACGGGAAGAGCCTTTATCGCGGCTCGTTTGCCAAGCACGCCAAGGAATAGGCTTGCATCGGAAAATTAAATTCACTCCCACGGCGGATGAGCAGTATACGGCGCTCGAAAATGCAGCGTCGAAGGCTGCGATCTTCGAGCAGGTGCGGAAGGCTATCGGTTACCTGGAAATAGATCCGCGCCATCCTAATACGCACGAGTTCACGTCCCTGAATGGTGCAAATGGCGAGAAAGTGTTCGAAGCGTATGCTCAAAATGACACCCCCGGCGCGTATCGCATTTTTTGGCATTACGGCCCCGATGAAACCAAGGGCAAGAAACGGACTCCCGTTATCACCATCGTTGCGATCACGCCCCATCCCTAGCAGGCTGAAGGTAAACTGAAGCGTCATACTGAAATTCATGGACATGGCGGACCAACTTGGGTTTCAGTTTCGGGCTCCGGAGCGGCATGTCTGGACGGTGCGGGCTTTGGTTTCGGCGGTGCGGGCGCTGGTTGAACGGCAGTATTCGGATTGCTGGGTGGAAGGGGAAATTTCCAATCTGCGCATTCCGGATTCCGGGCACTTGTATTTCACTTTGAAGGAAGAGAGCGCGCAGATTCGGGTGGTGATGTTCCGGTCGTCGGCGAAACTGCTGCGGTTTCGTCCGGAGAATGGATTGCACGTCACGGTGCGCGGACGCATCACGGTGTATGAAGATCGCGGGGAGCTGCAAATCTCCGCTGAATTCATGGAGCCGAAAGGCGCGGGCGCTTTGCAGTTGGCGTTCGAGCAATTGAAGGCGCGATTGCAGGCGGAGGGATTGTTCGAGGCTTCGCGAAAAAAGGCGATTCCGCCGTTGCCGCAAAGAATTGGTGTCATCACTTCACCGCAGGGGGCGGCGCTGCGGGACATTCTGAATATTCTGGCGCGGCGGCATCGTTCGGCGAATGTGGTGATCTATCCGGCGCAGGTGCAGGGAGACGCGGCTGCGGGCGAGGTGATGGCGGGGCTGCGATATTTTCATCAGGATTTCGGCCGCGACGGCGCAGTCGAGGTCATCGTCATTGCGCGCGGCGGCGGCTCGGTCGAAGACCTGGCTGGGTTCAATGATGAGGGGCTGGCGCGGGCGGTTGCGGAGTCGAAGATTCCGGTGATTTCGGCGATTGGGCATGAGACGGATTTCACGATTGTGGATTTTGTCGCCGATCTGCGGGCGCCTACGCCATCGGCGGCGGCGGAGCTGGTGATCCGGTCGCGACAGGAGATCGAGGCGCAGGCGGAGGATTTGTACCGGCGGCTGGAGCACGCTGTGCGGTACCGGCTGCTGATGGCGCGTCAGGAACTGAGCGAGCGGGCGCAGCAGGGAGCGTTCGCGCGCATGATGGACGGCATCCACCGGCGGCAGCAGAAACTGGATGAACAGCGCTTCCGGCTGGAAAAGGCGGAACGTCAACTTCTGGAGCGCTGCCATCGGCGCTGCGAGGGGGTTGCTGCGGCCGTCCAGCACTATGACGCACGCCGCCGTCTGGCTGCGGTGCGGCAGCGGCTGGAGGCTCAGGTTGGGAATCTGGCCGCCGTCATGCACACGCGGTTGCTGGAGAACCGCGGGGCGCTGGATCGCCGGACGGCAAGCCTGGAGGCGCTTTCGCCGATTGCGATTCTGAATCGGGGATACGCGCTGGTGTTCGATGCGAAAGGCCGGCTGGTGAAAGACGCGGCGCAACTCGAGGCTGGGGATGAGCTGTCGGCACGGCTGGCTCGGGGACAGGTTCGCGCCCGCGTGACGGCTACAGAGAGCGGCGAAACGGAATCCGGCGGGGCTGCATTAGAATGAAGGCGAATTCAACTTCCGACGTGAGGGTGGCGTGACGCCGTCGCTGATCTGGTCGCACATCTCGGTCATCTCGATCATCGACATCGTACTGGTCGCGATCCTGATCTACCAGTTTCTTTCGCTGGTGCGGGGGACGCGGGCGGCGCCGATGCTGGTCGGGGTGGCGGCGCTTGCGCTGGCCTTCTATTTGGCGCGGCTGGGGGAATTGCGGACGCTGAACTGGCTGCTCAGCACGCTGCTGCCGTACGTTGTTTTCGCGCTCATCGTCGTCTTCCAATCGGAGATCCGGCACGCGCTGGCCAACCTCGGGAGCCGCATTTCGCTGATGCGGTCTTCGCGATCGGTGGCCGACGTTTACGACGACATTGTTCTGGCGGCCAACCTTTTTTCGCAAAATCAGACGGGCGCGCTGATCGTGATCGAGCGTGAGATTGGGCTGCGCACCTACATCGAAAGCGGCGTGCCGCTGGATGCCAGGCTGTCGTACGACCTGCTGGCGACGATCTTTCGCCCGAGCGCTCCGTTGCATGACGGCGCGGTGATTGTGCAGCGCGACCGGATCGCGGCTGCCGCTTGTTTTCTGCCGCTGTCGATGAACCCTGTGCTGTCGATCCAACTGGGGACGCGCCATCGCGCGGGGATCGGGATCACGGAAGAAACCGACGCGGTCGCGGTCATCATTTCGGAGGAGACGGGCACGATCAGCATGGCGGTGGCGGGGAGCATTGAGCGGGAGTTGACGGTGGAGCGTCTGCGCGAGCGGTTGAGCGCTTTGCTGCGCCGGTATGCTCCCGCGCCCACGCTGCCGAGTCCGGTGGAGGAAAGCTTTATCGAAGAAGAGCCGCCCAGTTCGCATCTCTCGCGCAGGCAGGATGCAGGTCTGCGCACGGGAAAGGACGACTGACGATGCCGGGCTTTGGTGAGCGCAGCTTTTCGCAGCGCGGCTTTTTCCAGCGTACTTTCATTCACAATTTCTGGCTCAAGCTGGTTTCCCTGTTACTCGCCATCGGTTTGTGGATGGTGGTGGCGCGCGATCCCATCGCCGAAGTCGAAATGAACGTTCCTATCGAGTTCCATAATCTTCCCGACAATCTGGAGATAGATTCCGCCAGCTTCACGGAAGCGCAGATTCGGCTGCGGGGGCCGGAGCGCGTGATTCATCACCTGCAGGTTGCGGATGTGCGCGCGGAGATTGATCTGACCAGTGTCCGTCCGGGGGAACGGACTTTCGATTTGACCGGCCGACAAGTTCATGTGCCGCAGGATCTGGAAGTGGTGCAGATCATACCCGGTCAGTTTCACCTCTCGTTCGATAATCGCGAGACGCGGGTGGTCGAGGTGCGACCGCGTGTGACCGGAAATTTTGCCAGCGGCATGCGAATGGCGCGGGTGATCGCCGATCCGTCGAGTATCACGATCACTGGACCTCGCCGCCGTGTCGACGCAGTGGAGGCCGCCACGACGGATCCGGTGGACGTGAGCGGAGCCATGACGCGGGCTTCTTTTGTGACGCAGGCCTATGTCCCCGATCCTCTGATCCAAGTTGTGCACCCCACGCCGATTCGGGTGACGGTTATCATGGAAGGTCCGGGAGACGGGAAAAAGTAAAACAGTCGTTGGTCGTTCGTCGATGGTCGTTCGCGGATCTTAATCGGACGACGAACCGCGAACGACTATCGACGGACGACTAGCGACTGATTCATGACGCAAACCAGACAACTCTTCGGTACTGACGGGATTCGAGGCGTGGCGGAAGAATTTCCGCTGACACGCGACAGTGTTTATTGGATTGGGCGGGCGCTGGGGCACGATCTGGCGCGCGTCAATGCCAAGGCGCGGGTGGTGATTGGGCAGGACACGCGCGTCTCGAGCCGATGGATTGCCGACCGGTTTCTGCAAGGGCTGGCGTCGGTGGGCGTGGAAACGCGCAGCGCCGGAGTGATCACCACGCCGGGCGTCGCCTTCCTGGCGCGCTCGCAGGGGTTCGATGCCGGGGTCGTGATTTCGGCTTCGCACAATCCGTGGACCGATAACGGGATCAAAATTTTTTCCCGCGACGGCTACAAGCTGCCGGACGCACGCGAACTGGCGATTGAAAAAGAAATTTTCGCGCTGCTGGATTCGGATGGAGTCCCGGCGCCGGATTCCGCTCCAGAGGTTTCGAGCGTTCCGGGCGAGGAGGGCCTGCGACAGTCTTACGTGCGCTGGCTCGCGAGCAGCGTCTCCACCGACTTGAGCCGGCTTCGCGTGGCGGTCGATTGCGCCAATGGCGCGGCGGCGGCGGAAGCTCCGGAGCTGTTCGGGGCGCTCAAGATCAACACGACGTTTCTGCACTCGGCGCCGGATGGCGAGAACATCAACGAGAATTGCGGGGCGCTGCATCCGGAAATGGTGGCGCGCTTTGTGGCGGGGAGCTTTGCCGCGAAACGGGGACGGTTTGACGTGGGAGTTACTTTCGACGGCGATGCGGACCGCGCGCTTTTTTGCGACTCCCATGGGCGAGTGGTCAACGGGGACGCGGTTCTGCTGCTGGCAGCGCGCGACATGCAGGCACGCGGCGCGCTCGCCAATGCCACCGTGGTGGCGACGACCATGTCGAATATGGGATTGGATTTGGCGCTCAAGCGATCGGGCATTCGGATGTTGCGTGCAAATGTCGGCGACAAGTACGTGCTCGAAGAAATGCAGTGCGTGGGAGCTACGCTGGGCGGCGAACAGTCGGGGCACATACTGTTCCGCGATGGGGAGGCGACCACCGGCGACGGACTGCTGACGGCGCTCCGGGTACTGGAGATCATGGCCCGGACGGGCAAGCCGCTGGCCGATCTGGCGGGAGATTTGAAGGTGTTTCCGCAGACGATCCGGAATGTGCGGGTGCTCCGAAAAATTCCTTTCGCGCAGATTCCGGCGGTGCAGGCGGCGATTACAGCGGCGGAGCGGGAACTCGACGGCAATGGCCGAGTGGTTGTACGTTACTCCGGTACTGAAGCGCTGGCGCGGGTGATGATTGAAGCGGAGTCGAAGGAGCAGATGGATCGGCTGGCGGATGCGATCGTTGCGGCGATTCGGGCGGCGCTGGGGGGGTAGCATCTCAGAAGCCGACTTTTGGCCGGAATCACTCCGGTTTGACCGTGATCCGCGCGGTCTCTCGGAGCACTCAATTGGCCGTGCGATTACTTTGGGCTGGGTTCGAGCATTAGAGAGAGCGGTCCACTTTGTGCGTCAATATCCTCTGGCGGCCAGAGTGCGAATTTGCGACCTAACCCTGTAGAAGTCAGCCTCTGCTTCAGGTTACGCCATCCCGGAGACAGCATCGCCGCGTCCGGGATCGAAACCACTCCACACACTCACCGTTCCGTGGTCCCGGCATCGTTTCCGGCAAACATCCAGCGCACACCAAACCGGTCGTTCAGCGCCCCATACGTCCCGAAAAATGTTGGCTGCAGCGGATTGGTCACATTGGCGCCAGCCGAGAGCTTTTCAAACAGCGCCTTCAGTTCTGGCAGCGTCCCTCCGCTCAGGAAAAGACAAACGGTGTTTCCGCGAACCGGCGTCTCGTTCAGCGCCAGCCAATCCGATGCCGAGATCTCCAATTTGCCCGTACTAAGATGCGCGTTCAGCACCTTGTCCTGCTGGATCGCCGGCATCTGATCCTTCGCCGGAGAGTTCTTCACCTTCGTCAGCGTAAGCTCTCCTCCGAAGCACGATTGGTAGAACTCCATTGCCTCCTTGCATTTTCCATCGAATAACAGATACGGCATCAGTATCGTCATGTCCTCTCCTTTCGTCTTTTGCATCAGTCCGCTTGCAGTAGAACGCATCGGCAATGCCGTCACTACCGTGGCAGAAACTGCCGACGCAACAAACTCCCTTCGAGAGAATCCGCTCATCCTCGCCATCATTCCCCCTGTTCAATCGCAGCGCCGTCGGTCAGAAAAAGCATTCCCTTGCTCCTCACCATCCAGCGAAAGGTGTCGTGCCACTTTTGAGATGTGATTCTTTCCCGCTGATTCGACCCAGTTGGTGGTCCGACGTGTCCGAGGCTTCTAGTCCAACTGCCTACTCTCCGTCTTCCAGCAACTCTCCTAACCGATCCATCCTGCGTTCCCATTCCGTCCGATGCTCGCGCACCCATCGCTCCAGCGCGTCCAACCCCGTTGAAGCCATCCGGCACGTCCGCACCCGCCCCACCTTCTCCGTCGCTGCCAGTCCGCAATCTTCCAGAATCTCGAGATGCTGTCCCACAGCCGTCAGCGTGATCCCGAGCGGTCCGGCCAGTTGCGACACCGATACTGGTCCATGGCTCAATCAATCCAACATCGCCCGCCGCGTCCGATCCCCGAGCGCGTGAAACACCCGATCAATATCCACTCGTCTTTTGGTCACCACTCCGCCTTCTTCGGCCTAGCCAGAAGCCGCAAGCCTGTAGCCCGCGGCCAGATGCGCCCAGCTAAGCTGCTGCTACCGAATCGTGTCCACGGTTCACTGTTCATTGACCACTGTCACTAGGTTGTCCATTAACGCGTTCCATCCCTGCTCCCGCATCGCCGGCCCATCTGCCCCTTCAAAGAACGCTCCCTGGTGAGTGAGGATCAGGTCCGTTCCCTGGCCCGTCGGCACCAGCTCGAACGTCACCTGCGACGCCGAAAAGATCCGATCCCCCATCTTCATGGTCGAGGCCGTCACGATCCGCTCGTCCAGGACGATCTGCTGAAACCGCCCCTCATTGGTGATCACCGCGCCAGCGATCGGCGTCTCCGGCCCCATCTTGTACTTCGCGATCTGCTTTCCACCTTCCCGAAACTCGCAACCGAATTCGAAAAGTTCGGAGTGCTCGCTGCCACCCATCCATCGCCGAACCTTGTTGGGATCGCTTAGCGCCGCAAACACCACGCTCACCGGCTTCGAAAAGCTCCGCTCCACCACGCACGTCGCATGCACAACTTTCGGTTCCACATTTGCTCCGATCATCATCTTCATCCTCCTCATTTCCTCACCAACACTGAAGTGGCGACTTTAGTATCTACCGACGGGATTCGATTGTCAAGCGTCTACTTCACTATTGTCCTTGGCACACATCTCGCTTGGCGCCTACAGGGCAATACCGTCATTGTCGGTTTCTGGACGTGTGGTCGGCTAACCGGAAGTTATACAGAAACGGGGCTGTGGGAAGCGGCATCGTCGTACGCTCACACGTTAAGTTAGCAACTTATGGGGACTATGCCGGCTTGGACGGGGCCCTTCGGCTGCGCTCAGGGCAGGCTCCGCCGCGTCACCCACACAAGCTGACCCGTTTTGCCACTTTCTATTTCACTTCCGGAAGTACGTCCATTTGTACGGGCTGGTTATCTTGTGTACTTCTACTGCTAAGCCGAGAATGAGAATCGGTTCAGAGTTAGCCGACTTAGAAGAAACTCATGAGAATTCTTATTGTAGAAGACGATACGGCGCTGGCCAGCTTTATCCGAAAGGGGCTGGAAGCGGAACATCATGCGGTGGATGTTGCCAACGAGGGGAACCAGGGCCGTGCGATGGCGATGGAGTTCGATTACGATCTGGTGGTGCTGGACCTGAACCTGCCGGGGGTTGACGGGTTATCGGTTCTGAAAAGTTTGCGGCAGCGTAAGGCGAACTTGCCGGTGATGATTCTGACCGCGCGCAGCCGGATCGAAGACCGCGTGCAGTGCCTGGATTCGGGGGCGGACGACTATCTGGTAAAGCCATTTTCCTATCTCGAACTGTCGGCGCGGGCGCGAGCGTTGTTGCGGCGCAGCCACCTGCCATCGGAATCGATTCTCACCGTCCGCGATCTGTGTCTGGATCGCGTGGAACGGAAAGTGGAGCGCGCCGGGCGGCACATTGAATTGACGACCAAGGAATTCGCGCTGCTCGAATACCTGATGCGGAATGCGGGGCGGCGGCTGACCCGGGCGATGATCATCGAACACGTCTGGAACCTGACCTTCGATTCCACGACGAACGTGGTGGACGTTTACATCAACTACCTGCGGCGCAAGGTGGACGACGGCTTCTCGCCATGTCTGATTCACACGGTTCGCGGAGTGGGGTATCAGATGAGTCCCGAAGGGGCATCGGCATGAGCGCGAGTCCGTATTCTTCTCCAAAGCTGCCGCAAGGTCCGGACGTGCTCGGCGAATTGCTGCACTCGTTAAGCCAGCCGCTGACGAGCTTGCGCTGTTCGTTAGAACTCTCGATCGAGGAAGTCGCGGAGCGGCAGCAGGAGAGCGTTTCAGCCGCTCTGGAAGAGACAGAAAAAGTTATTGGCATGATTCGGTTGATGCGGGAGTATCTTGACGCGGAACAGCCCGGCCCGGAAGCCTGCCCGGCCGCGCTGGCGCCGGCGTTGCGGAGTGTGATCGAAGAACTATCGTCGATTGCGGCGGTGCGCGGCATTCAGTTGCGCCTGGTGGGCACATGTACGGCGGCGTTGCCGGCGCCGGAGTCGCGGCTGCGGCTGGCTTTGCAGTATTTAATGGCGGCGACGATCGAAGCGCAACTGGCGGGCGGCAAAGTTGTGCTTCTGCTGGGGGAGGGCCCGGAGGGAGCGGTGCTGCGGGTGGAAGGCGAACGCGGTTCTCGCGAACCGAACTTTCGCGAGCCGAATTTTCGCCAGATGGAACCGAGCGCAACCAGCCCGCAGACGAAACGCGATCCGGTTGGGGTGGCATCAGCATCAGCAGCATCAGTATCAACGTTGCGCAGGGTGAGGCTTGCGATCGCCAGGCGGGTGCTCGAAGCCGCCGGAGCATCGCTGGTATTTGGCGACAGCGAGGCCGATCCTGCGGGATTCGTTCTGCGCATTCCGCGCCGGCTTGGCGCTCCCGCTCGATGACTTCAGCCTGATGAGTTCGGCCTGATGACTTCGGCCTGAAATTTCCGCCGCAAAACTTTCCGCAAAATTTTGCCGGGTGGCGCTTGCCGCAAGGAGTACAATCCAGCCTTCCCGGAGGTTCGCCGTGAAGCGTGGGATGGTTCCGCCGATCGCGGGGCAAGAAGGTGAGCGATGAAGATTCTGGAAATGTGCGATTCGGAAGCGGCTTCGGTTCCGGTGGAAGCGACTGCCGAGCGGGCGATTCGGACGATGTTGGATCGAGACGTGGGAGCCGTCGCGGTCATTGACGAAGACCATCGTGTGGCTGGAATTTTTACGGAACGAGATGTGCTGCGCCGGCTGTCGCTTGGTGAACACGACCCGCGAAACATTTCCGTTCGCGAAGTCATGACGGCGCCAGTCGAGATGGCGACCCGGGCTACCACCGCGGGCGAGGCGCTCGCCACCATGGTGGAACGCCACTACCGGCACTTACCGATCGTCGACGATGACGGACGGTTGCTGGGGATGCTTTCCATTCGCAACGTGCTCCAGGCGCGGATTGACACGCTGACGCGTCAACTGGATCAGGCGCGGTCGGTTGTGCGTTAGCAGACTGCGGAAAAGGTCGGCGAGGGCGCAAGAAAGCTCGAGCACATTTTGCAACGGCTTACGGCACGACTGAAGTCGTGCTCTTCCCAAAGCCTGCTCGAACCAGAGTTTCTCGGCAGTCTGAGACGGGGCAAGCCCCGTCTCTACGCGAACCAGAGTTTCTCAGCAGCCTGTCAGTGCGCGTGCGGACTCTGGGCGGGGTTCTTGGTGGGTGCCGGCGGAGCCTTTGCGATTTTCACATCAAAGCTGACCGGCAACTGTTTTGGCGGGTAACAGGCAGCGTTATCGCAGGCCTGGTATTTTAGAGTTCCGCGGACGATATATTTGCCGGGTTGCACGGAGCGCAGAGGACGCACCAGCACATCCACTTTGAAATCTCCGGTGTAGACGTTGAGCTTCTCGTCGGGAGCGAAGGCAAAGCTCATATCCTGGCCTTCGGGGTAGGTGGTCTTGCCGATGACGATGTCGGTGGTGGCTTCCACCTTGAGCACGGTCGGGATCAGGAATTCCGATTTCGGCTGGTTGGAATTGATGTGGTAACCGCTGGCAACGCGGAACGAGAGTGAGACCGTCGCCGGTTTGCCCTGCACGACGGTCACGAGCGGAGCGGGCGCCATCTTTACGGCAGGACCTTGCGGGCCGAGGTCGTCTTGCGCCCACGCCCACGCGGAGAACAGGAGAAGCGTGCTTGCGAGAAGAATTTTCATTTCTTTGATTCCAGCCCCAGCAGGCCGCAACGTGTTCGCCGGTCCATCCCCTAAAGGGGCGTTTGATTTTGAAGTTTATGGCATCGCTAAAGCGATGCCCTGATACGAATCCACATCCAGAGTACTCCACGCACGGGCGCGGTTCGTAGTTACTTCTGAGCCTGTACCGCCTGGCCCTGGCTTAGGGCCTTTTTGACGTCGTCGACGAAATCGCTGCGGCTGCGCAAACCGAATTCGCGGGCGATGATCTTGCCGTCGCGATCCAAGAAGAAAGTTGTGGGCAGCACACTGACGCCTCCGTAGCTGTCTGCAACGGAATCCTTGCCGATCAGGATGGGGTAGTTGACACCAATTTCCCTGGCGAATTTGGCGATTTCTTCGGTGCTGGCGTCGTCCATGGCCACGCCTACGATCTGGAAGCCTTGCGGGCCGTATTCTTTTTGCAGCTCGACAAACCACGGCATCTCGATCTTGCACGGGCCGCAATAGGTCGCCCAGAAATTGAGAAGAACGGCTTTGCCGCGCAGGTTGGAGAGCTTGAGGTTCTTGCCGTCAAGCGCGGGCAGCTCGAAGTCGGGCGCCAAATTGCCCATAAGTCCCTTGGCGGGACCGTTCGCGCGATGGTTGCGGGCCATGCGAATGCCGGCGAATAACATGGCGGCTACGATGGCGGCGATGAAGAACAGGATCAGAGGATTTCTTTTCACTGGCGACCTCGAATTTCGAAATCCGGCGCCCCAGCCCCTAAAGGGGCATTTGATTTCGAAGAATTTCCGGCATCGCTAAAGCGATGCCCTGATACGAATCCTTAGCTTGTTAGCGTAATGTTCCGCTAATTCGCGGTTTGGGTTGTCATCCTAAGCGAAGGATCTCGCGCATGGCGAATTCAAATACATAGGTCCTTCGCTTCGCTCAGGATGACAATTCATTAAATGCAGATCCCCATGAGTTCACGAATCAAGTGCAACACCGTACAAAGGTGTTGCGATGGAAAAAAGAAGGTATGAGCAGTTGGGCCTCAGAGAGCGGATTGAGATTTACCGTCTGCATGCAGACGGTAAATCTCTGCGCTGCATCGCTGGCGTTCTGGGGCGGAGCGCGGCGACGATCAGCCGTGAACTGAAGCGCAACGGCAAGGCGTCCAAGCAGTGGACCGGGGGTTACGATCCGGAGCGCGCGCAGCAGTTGATGCTGCGTCGTCATGCTCGCGGTCGAGCCCATAAGCTGGAACGTCAGCCGGAACTTCGTGAGAAAGTTTTGCAACATCTCGCCGCGGGATGGTCGCCGGAGCAGATTGCCGGGCGCATGGCCCAGGGACCGGGCAGCGACCGCATCAGCTACGAATCGATCTACCGTTACATTTATTGGCGCAGTGGGTCCTTCAACGAAACCCTGCATCGCTGGTTGCCTCGCCAAAAGTACCGTCGCGGAAAGCGTCTGCCCAATGGCCGATGGTCGACGGCGTCCATAGTGGACAGGGTTTCCATCCATGATCGTCCGGCGGTGGTGGAGGCCAGAACGCGCTTGGGCGATTGGGAAGCCGACCTCATGAGCTTCAGCAAACCGGGACAGTTCTTGCTGGTGGCGCAGGAACGCAGGTCGCGGCGCGCCCTGCTGGTGCGGCAGAAGGCGAGAACGGCGCAGTCGGTCGCCGACAATCTCAGCGCCATGGTGGAAGCGATGCCCGCGCGTGTGTGCCAATCCATGACCTTCGATAACGGAACGGAGTTCAGCAAACACTATCTCCTGAGCCGACGGTTTGGCATCCAGACCTGGTTCTGCGACACGCACTCGCCGTGGCAAAAGGGCGGCATCGAAAACGCGATTGGCCGTTTGCGCCGCCAGTTGCCCAGAAACACCGACCTCGATACCCTGCCCGCCCATCGCCTCGCCCTCTGTCTCGAACGCTATAACGACACACCCAGAAAATGCCTCGGCTTCAAAACTCCCAACGAGGTATTCTTGGAACACACTGTTGCACTTCAAACGTGAATTCATCCCCTCGCTTCGCTCGGGATGACAATTCTATAAAGATCCCACCGGCTCATGCGCCCTGCTATAACGCAAAGCGATTCAAGAACGAGAAATAGCCGGAGATGAGCGCGAAGCGGCCCATCACCAGCAGAATGCCCAAAGCGATCAGCAAGACTCCGCTCGCTACTTCCACGGCGTGCATGTGGAATTTGAAGCGGTTGTAGAACTTTAGAAAGCGCTCGATGCCGAGCAACGTCAGCAGGAAAGGCACAGCCAGTCCGGCCGAGTAGATGGCCAGAAGAAAGATGCCTTTCCAGACGGTATCCTGCGCGGCGGCGAAGCCGAGCACGACGGCGAGGATGGGACCGACGCAGGGCGTCCATCCAAAGGCGAAAGCGAACCCGATTACAAATGCGCCCCAGGCGGAAGAACTGCCTTTGAGGCTGTGCAGGCGCGTGTCGGCCAGCAGTGCCTTGATCTGAAAGACTCCCGTCAGGTGCAGACCGAAGAGAATGATGACCACTCCGGCGATGCGGGCGAGCAGCGATTTGTACTGTGCGAGGATCTGGCCGACCTCGGTCGAAATTGCGCCCAGCGTGATGAAGACGATGCTGAAGCCGACGATAAACGCGGCGGAATTGAGCATGACCTTGCGAAAGAGCTCGCCTTCTTTCAGCTTCAATTGCTCGACGCCTACGCCGGAGATCAGGGAAACGTATCCGGGGACGAGGGGAAGCACGCAGGGCGACAAGAACGAGATGAGGCCGGCGACGAAGACGGCGAGCGGCAATGGCAAACTCGTCATAGTTCTCTATTGTAGCGACCCCGGGGAGAAGTCGACACCATTCCAGCCCCTGAAGGGGTGTCTGATCGCGATGAACTGCGGCATCGCTAAAGCGATGCCCTGATACGAAACCAGAGTTTCACCGACTCTTTACCAGATGCTGCGGAAGGGGGAATTGTCACAGCATTTCCGCCTTCGTACATTGGACGAGGTGATGCGATTGCCGTTATCGCGAGCCGGACTTCTGTGGCCGTTTTGGGGCGGGCGGGGCCTTGGGCGGGGTCGCGGGCGCGGTTGGCGTTACGGTCTCGGGCGGAGATTCGGTCAAGACCTTGTGGATGAATCCGGGCGGCACGGTGGCGGTGAGAATCGCGCGATCTCCGGACTGCTCGACTTTGAGGCTGTCGAAGAACATCTTTACATCCGCATCGGTGCCCTGTGCGCCGACGCTGCCTTCGGCGGCGTGAAAGAGGCTGAGAAAGGCGGCGGTCTTCCCGGTGATGGCCTGCGCGTCCGCCTCACTGTCGGTGAAGGCTTCCGCCCGCAGGTGGAGAGCGCGGAGATATCGCGCCGAAATGACGGCGACCGCGGGCTTCGGAAACAGGAGGCTCCAACTGCCCAGCCCGCCCACGGAGCCGATTTCGGGCCGCACGCGCAGAATCGCAAAAGACAAACTCGCCAGAGGAACTTCCCGGTAGAACTTGCGCAGCAACCAGGGTCCGCCAAACGGCGAGGCCAGTTTGCGGGAGCGGTCTAGCACGCCGCGAATCACGTCGGGGTTGGGATGATTCGAAACCGCGACGCTGTCGTACGAAAGAATGACAACGCGAACCGTGCGGCCTTCGAGCGGGATGTTGTAGATGTCGAAACCGCGGTAGTCTTCAATCGAAGACGATATCTTCTTGAGGTACGCGGTCAGGCGGCTGGAGTCGATCTTGCCGACGAATACCTCTGAGAAGCGCGGTTCTGAAGCCGATCCGGCAGTCCCGTTCCCCCAACTCTGCGGATAGTGAATGGCGAAGGCGGCCTGGTCGAGATCGCGTTCGAACTGAAAGCCGGTCTCCTCGACAAACTTCTGGTACTCGGGCTCGCGGGAAACCGGCGGGAGTTGGCCGGTGGCGTTGAAGGTCCGAATCCACTTCAGATTGACATAGAAGAAACCGTCGGCGCCAGGAAGCAGGCGGGCCGCTTCGGGCGGAGCGTGCTTGCGCAGGGTGACAATCAGGGCTACGGCGGCCGCAATCAGCAAGACGGCCAGAGGGATGAGGAGGTGGCGTCGAATGCGCATCGAATTTCGGCGGGTACTTGGCTCATCCGCTGCGAACAGAAGGTGAGCTTGCTAATGATAGCACCCGATTCTGGTCGTGGTCTGGTTGGGAGCGGCCTGCTGGGGGCACGGCGGAGCTTCGTGAGAGTTTGGGCAGTTCTGAGAAGGCTTCCGGTTGCACGTGAATTGCCCTTGTGATAGCTTTAATAATTGTCCCGGACTTCAGGAAGGGACTGGGAAGTATTGTGCCCGGTTGGACTTGCTTCCACCTGCTGGCGTAGCTCAGTCGGTAGAGCATCTGATTTGTAATCAGAGGGTCGGGGGTTCGATTCCCTTCGCCAGCTCCAGAAAAACAAGATTCCGGAAACAGACGCGGAAGGCGCGGCGACGCGCACTGGCGGCGCAGCTTTAAGGCAGTCCATCAGAGTAATTTCCGGCGAGTGCAGGTGTCAGGCGGGAGTTCTCGCATTTCGTTTCCCGAGCTGAGAAATGCTGAGCAGTGCCGGTGTTGTTTTTCGCGCGGCCGGGCGGTGTTTTCGGATTTGCACAGGTGGGTGAGCGGTTAAAGCCAACAGACTGTAAATCTGTCCCTCTCAGGAGGTACGGAGGTTCGAATCCTCCCCTGTGCACCAGAGATGAAGCAAGGTTTCAGAGTTTCAAGGTTGCAAGGTTTCAAAGTGAGAGCTAGCGCGCTTGAGTTCTCTGAAACTTTGAAACCCTGAAACCCTGAAACCTTGAAACCTGGTATTTGTGTGACGATCAAGAAGAAGTTCGTGCTGGCTCTTATCGGGTATGCGGTGTTTGGCGTTCTAGCCTGGACCACGCTGTCGGACGAACCGGTTCGAATCTTCAACGGGAGCGTGAGACTGCGCAGCGCGACGCTGGTGATCCTGGGACTGCTGGCTTTGAGAACGGCGGTGCATTATTGGCGGACGCGGATCGAGGAAGAGCGGGAGAACGCGAAGCCGGATTGAAGAGTTAGAAGTCTGGGGCGGTGCGGGGAAAAAGCAGATCCTTCGCTTCGCTCAGGATGACAAATGGGTTCTTAGGTGGGCCGATGTAGCTCAGTTGGTAGAGCACTCCCTTGGTAAGGGAGAGGTCATCAGTTCAATCCTGATCATCGGCTCCAGAGTTTGAGTGCAGAAGTTGAAATGCAGAACGCCTGGCACATCGACAAGTGGATTTGGGCGGCGGTACTTTTTACGTATCTTGTTGTTCAAGTGTTCGCTCTTCGGCGATTGAAAGGGGAACAAAGGAGACGCAGTAAGACGATATCCAGGGCGATGCTGATCCTCATGCTCGTCCAGGAAGCGATCAATACTGTTTTCTATGGGAATCTTGTCGCAAGCCAGGTAGGTGCGTTGCTGACTGGAGTTGCTGCGATTGTTGCCACAGTCGTACTAGCTAGAATGTTTGGTGAAAGTCCAGTTGTCACGGAAGAGAGCCAGCAGGATGAACACAAGCTCCAGTCGTTAAATTTGGGCTGAGAGCCGACGGCTGATGGCTGACAGCTAGGTTTGAGCGGGAGTAACTCAGTGGTAGAGTCACAGCCTTCCAAGCTGTTGGTCGCGGGTTCGATCCCCGTCTCCCGCTCCAGAGTATTGGAATTCTTGTTCTAGGTGGAATGGTGGTTTTCGAGCAAGGCACGATCAAGGTCGAGAAAGAGCGTGAGTTCGGCGACCTGAAAACGGCGATGGAGAAAGCGTTTGCGGCGGACCGGGTCACGAAGTATTTGAAGGAGCTCGACAGCCGCAAGATTCGAGTGCGCGACCTGGATGCGGTTTTCGCGGCGGATGCGATCGACCGGGTGGCGGGAAGCAAGGCTGGAACGGCGCGGTCTTTGTACAGTTCGCTGCCGGTTTCGGATCAGGCCCAGATGCGAGAGTTTTATCTCTCGAAGATCGAAGAGGTCGATCCGGCGCTGCGGGCGAAGTTTCACAAGCTGTATCAGTATTACTGAATCACTACCGATCGATTAGCGAGGCAAAGCAATTATGGCGAAAGAAAAATTTGAGCGGACGAAGCCGCACTGCAACGTAGGGACGATTGGCCACATTGACCATGGCAAGACGACGTTGACGGCGGCGATCACCAAGGTCTTGCAGAAGCACAACCCAAAGATCGTGTTCCGGTCGTTCGATTCGATCGACAACGCTCCGGAAGAGAAGGCGCGCGGCATCACGATCGCGACGGCGCACGTCGAGTATGAGACGCCGAACCGGCACTACGCGCACGTGGACTGCCCCGGTCACGCGGATTACATCAAGAACATGATTACGGGCGCGGCGCAGATGGACGGGGCGATTCTGGTGGTGGCGGCGACGGACGGTCCGATGCCGCAGACGCGCGAGCACGTGCTGCTGGCGCGGCAAGTGGGCGTGCCTTACATCGTGGTGGCGCTGAATAAGTGCGACGCGGTGGACGATCCCGAGTTACTCGACTTAGTCGAGCTGGAAGTGCGCGAGTTACTCAAGAGCTATCAGTTTCCGGGCGACGACGTGCCGGTGATCCGGCTGTCGGCGCTGCTGGCGTTGAACGGCGACGAGAAGTGGGAGAAGCAGGTGGACGCGCTGATGGAGGCGGTGGACAAGAGCGTGCCGCAGCCGGCGCGCGAGTTGGACAAGCCGTTTCTGATGCCGATCGAGGATATTTTTTCGATTCAGGGGCGGGGCACGGTGGTAACGGGCCGGATCGAGCGCGGGAAGGTCAAGGTGGGCGAGGAAGTGGAGATTGTCGGCTTCCGGGAGACGCGTAAGACGGTAGTAACTGGCGTGGAGATGTTCAAGAAGCAGTTAGACGAAGGCATGGCGGGGGACAACGCCGGGCTGCTTTTGCGCGGCATTGGCAAGGACGAAGTGGAGCGCGGGATGGTGCTGGCGAAGCCGGGATCGATTACTCCGCACACCAAGTTCAAGGCGGAAGTTTACATTCTGACGAAAGAAGAAGGCGGGCGGCACACGCCGTTCTTCAAGGGGTATCGTCCGCAGTTTTATTTGCGGACGACGGACGTGACCGGGATCGCGGAGCTGCCGGCGGGGACGGAGATGGTGATGCCGGGAGACAACGTGAGCCTGGTGATCGAACTGATCACGCCGGTGGCGATGGAAAAGGGATTGCGGTTCGCGATCCGCGAAGGCGGGCACACGGTGGGAGCGGGCACGATCGCGGAGATTATTCAGTAAGACAGGGCAGAGGTAAGAGGTCAGATTGCAGAAGTAGATTCGCGAGGAGATCGAGCCGAAGCGCCATAAAGGATGTCATGTAATGCGGCGCTGTGGTTCGTTGCTGGTGATGGAGCTAAAAGCGAAGAGCTAACGGCTAGGAGCTGTTGAAATGCCCCGAGAGATTATCACGTTGCAGTGTGGCGATTGCAAAGAGCGGAACTATTCGACGACCAAGAACCGCAAAACGACGCCGGACCGTCTGGAACTGAAGAAGTTCTGCAGCCGGTGCCGCAAGCACACGCTGCACAAAGAAGTGAAATAGATTTTGTAATTTGGTAATCGGGTAATTTGGTAATTGAGAATCGCAAGCTGTTGGTTTTCAAATTACCAAATTACAAATTACGAAATTACCAATTGGTTTAGGGGCGTAAGCTCAACGGCTAAACTGCCGGTCTCCAAAACCGGACTTGGGGGTTCGAATCCCTCCGCCCCTGCCAGAGTTCAGGCCCGAGAGGGAGCAGTCGAGGAAAGCGGGAAGTATGGCGACAGCGGTAGAACAGAACGCGATTGTAACCACGCTGAGGTCCTGGCCCGAGCGGATCAGGGCTTTTTACCGCGACGTGCGCACGGAGATGGCGAAAGTAACATCTCCCACGTTCAAGGTAGTCCAGGCAACGACGACGGTCGTCATTATTACGGTGTTTCTGTTTGGGTTGTTTTTTTTCCTGACAGATCTGGCGATCAGTAACAGCCTGGAGCGGATGCTGCATTATTTCTCGCGCCGTTAGGCAGCGAGCGAAAGAAGCGATCGATGCCGGATACGGACAAGGCCACGGACAACAGTACGGACCAAGCTACGGACAACGCTCCGGACAACGCGGAGAAGAACGAGAGCGCAGTCGCTGGCATGAGCGAAGACATCCAGCAGCCAGCGCCTCCGCCGCCTGCGGAAGCAGTTCCGGGCGAGCCGGCGCGCAATCCGAATATGAAGTGGTACATCATCCACGCCTATTCGGGATTCGAGCGCAAGGTGAAGGAGTCGCTCGAATCGCGGGTACAGGCTTTCGGGTTGCAGGAGAGGATCGGCAAGGTGCTGATTCCGACCGAGTCGGTCACGGAAGTCCGGGGCGGCAAGAAGTACACGTCGGAGCGCATGTTCTATCCCGGCTACGTGCTGGTTGAAATGGACATGGACGATCACGTGTGGCACGTGGTGAAGTCGACGCCGCGGGTTACCGGATTTGTGGGCACGGGGCAGCAGCCGACTCCGCTGTCGGAAGAGGAAGTCAATCACATTGTTTATAAAGTGGCCGACAGCCGGGAGAAGCCGAAGCTCAAGGTCAAATTCGAAAAAGGCGAGACGGTGCGCATCGGCGAGGGCCCGTTCGCGACCTTCACGGGCGTGGTCGACGACGTGAACGAAGATCGCGAGACTTTGAAAGTGATGGTCACCATCTTTGGGCGGTCGACTCCGGTGGAATTGGAGTTTGGGCAGGTGGAGAAGGTGGCGTAGTGGTCAACAGGTGAGGCATGGGCACGTTTAGTGTAAAGCTGCGAGTGTGGAATCCAGCGCAGCCTGGCGGAGTGGAAGAGTTGGACGCATTCGTCGATACAGGTGCGGCATTCAGTTGGATTTCGCGGGCGAGACTTCAACGGCTCGGCGTTGCGCCCTCGCGAAAGATGAGCTTTCGCACGATCGAGGGACGGTTGCTGGAGAGGGATATGGCAACTGTCTACGTGTCGACCGACAAGTATTCTGTTCCTGACGTCGTAGTCATGGCCGAGGAAGGCGAGATGGAGGTCCTGGGTGCACATACGATCGAGGGACTCGGCATGGCCGCAGATCCGGTTCAGAAGAGGCTGGTGCCAGCAGTAATGCTGGCGCTGGGAGCGTCGGAAGGCGAGCGGTGGCAAGATTAAGCGGTTCGGAGCGCTGAGCCGAAAATCCTAGACTTGGCGGCGGGACGGGGCAAGCCCCGTGTCTACAGAAGAAGGTAGGTTGGGAAAGGCATCATGGCTAAGAAGGTTACAGGATCGGTAAAGTTGCAGATTGCGGCGGGCAAGGCGACGCCGGCGCCTCCGGTGGGACCGGCGCTGGGGCAGGCGCAAGTCAACATCATGGAGTTCTGCAAGCAGTTCAATGCCCGCACCGGGCAGAAAGAACTGGAAGGGTTGATTGTTCCGGTCGTGATTACGGTGTACAGCGACCGCACGTTCACGTTTATTACCAAGACGCCACCGGCGTCGGTGTTGCTGAAGCGCGCGGCCGGCATCGCCAAGGGATCGGGCACTCCCAATAAAGATAAGGTCGGCAAGGTGACGCTGAAGCAGGTCGAGGACATTGCGAAACAGAAGATGCCGGATCTGAATGCGGCTTCGGTGGATGCCGCGATCAAGAGCGTGCGCGGCACGGCGCGGTCGATGGGGATTGACGTGGTTGGGTAATTTGGTAATTGTGTAATTTGGCAATTGTACAATTGAAGAGCTCCAAAGTTTTGGTTTTTCAAATTACCAAATTACCCGATTACGAAATTGCAAAATTTGTCGAAATCACCACGGCTCTTCGGACGAGCGAAGCGGCGGTGGGAGACTGAGGTGAAGGATGAAGAAGTCGGGAAAGAATATCGAGAAGTCGCGGAAGGCGGTTGAGCCGCGGCCTTATACGCTGCAGGAGGCGGTTCCGCTTCTGCAGAAGGTGAAATACGCGAAATTCGACGAGACGGTCGAGGTGACGCTGCGGCTGGGCGTCGATCCGAAGCATGCCGACCAGATGGTGCGGGGCACGGTGGTGCTTCCTCACGGACTGGGCAAGGCGAAAAAAGTTCTGGTGATCGCGAGCGGCGAGAAGGTTCGCGAGGCCGAGGCGGCGGGCGCGGATTTCGTCGGCGGCGAAGATATGGTCGAGAAGATCACAAAAGAAAATTGGACCGACTTCGACGCGCTGATTGCCACGCCCGACATGATGAAATCGGTGGGCCGTCTGGGCAAGGTTCTCGGACCGAAGGGTCTGATGCCGAATCCGAAAACGGGCACGGTCACTATGGATGTGGCGCGCGCGGTGCAGGAAGTCAAGGCCGGCAAGGTGGAGTTCCGCACCGATAAGACGGCGCTGGTGCACGTGCCGGTGGGGAAGATTTCATTCACTCCCGACAAGCTGATCGACAACGCAACCACGCTGATTTCGAGTGTGATCAAGGCTAAGCCTTCGGTGGCCAAGGGCAAGTACATCAAGGCCTGCTACCTGAGTTCGAGCATGGGGCCGGGGATCGCGCTGGATACGACTTCGATCGAAGTTGCGGCTAAGGCATAGTAAGGAAGCGCGCCAGACGCGCGATTTTTGCGCTCGCAAAAAACGCGAGCGGTTCGCGCGGCGCGCCCAGGTCCTTCGCAAGACAAAAAGCGTCTTGCTCAGGATGACAATCGAATTCTTGAAAGGGTTTGAAGATGGCGGTTACTCGAGCTAAGAAAATTGAGCAGGTTAAGAAACTTGGCGGCGAACTCAAGAACGCTTCCAGCATGATCGTGGCGACGTATTCCAAGCTGACGGTGACGCAGGACTTCGAATTGCGGAAGGCGTTGCGTCCTACCGGGGCAAAGTATCGGGTAGTAAAGAATACTTTGGCCGAGCTTGCGGGCAAGGGCACGAAGGTCGAGGCAGCGCTGAAAAGCCTTCAGGGAGTGACCTCGATCGCCTACACCGAGGGCGATCCGGTGGCGCTGGCGAAGGCGCTGGCGAAGTACGCCAAGGAGCATCCGCAATTCAGTTTCAAGGCGGGTGTGGTCGAAGGCCGAGCGATTACGGTCAAGGAGATCGAATCGCTGGCGGCCATGCCGTCGAAGGGCGAGCTTTACTCGAAGTTGCTGTTCCTGTTGAACGCGCCGGCGCAGCGTTTGGTTACGGCGATGAATGCGGTCGGGCGGAACCTGGCGGTGGTGATCGACCAGGGAGTGGAGCAGAAGAAGTTTAAAGAGGCGTAGGCCTCGATTTGGTAATTGGGTAATTTTGAAATTTTGTAATTTGAAAACCGGCAGCGCGGGTTTGGTCGCGGTGTTTTCAAATTACTAAATTACCCGATTACAAAATTGCAAAATTTTCTGAGCAGCAATGCTGCTCGAAAAAAGATTTAGTTATCGCGAAGCTCGGGGTTGCGCGGTCCAAAACTTTGGTGTTGTCTGGCACCGGAGTTGACGGCCTGGTCGCACTGGAAACTTGGCCAAGCGATGGCGAAATCGCAAATCTTACATAAGGCGGAGAGATTCACATGGCGGATCTACAGCAGTTGGAAGAGTCGATTGTTGGCCTGTCGTTGCTGGAAGCGGCAGAGCTAGTGAAGAAATTGGAAACGCGTCTGGGCGTTTCGGCGGCGGCAGCGGCTCCGGTGGCGGTTGCCGGCGGGGCAGCGGCGGGCGCAGCAGCTCCGGTTGAAGAAAAGACCGAGTTCACGGTCGTTCTCAAGGAAGTGGGAGCCAATAAGATCAACGTAATCAAGGCAGTACGCGAGGTCACCAGCCTTGGCCTGAAAGAGGCAAAGGACCTGGTGGACGGCGCTCCGAAGAACATTAAAGAAGCTGTTTCGAAGGATGAAGCCGAGACCATCAGGAAGAAGTTCACGGAAGCGGGCGCAACTGTCGAAGTCAAATAATCGAGGCGAAGAGATCCTTCGCTTCGCTCAGGATGGTGGCGGCGGGCTCGGACGCCCGCCAATCGCCACCACTTGCAATTATTTGACCGAACAGTAGCCAAATCCTGGGGAGTGGTGTTAATATCTTATAAATAACCCGCTTACCCTGGCTTCACTGCGAGGCGACGGCGACCTGTGTCCTCCAAATATACCCAGGAAGCGGAACGGAACCGGGTCGCTGGAATGAAAGTATGGCAGCCGGTCCCGCGGGCGGCGGGACGGAACAGGCCTTTGAACTGGCGCGGAATTTTACAAGCTATTCATTATTAAGCGTCGCACACGGCGCCTGCGGAGAGACATGTCTCCGCGGGGGCCGGTGTGTTTTTCCCGCGTACACCGCTCGGTATTCGTAGCAGTATTCCGGCGCCACTTTTTGCGCCCTCATTCCGCGCTGTACCGCAGCCCCGGGCTGCCTGAAAGCAGGAGTTCCTGAGCATGACAAAGCACAATATACACCGCAAGCGTTTCGACTTTGCCAAAATTCCAGCGACCATCCAGATCCCGAACCTGATCGAGGTTCAGAAGCGCTCCTATGACCGCTTCCTGCAGATGGACAAACTGCCCAGCGAGCGCGAAGACGGCGGGCTGCAGGCGGTGTTTCAGTCGGTGTTTCCGATTACCGACTTCCGCAACGTTTCCCAGCTTGAGTTTGTGGACTTCGCGATTGGCAACTGGGAATGCAAGTGCGGCCACCTGAAGGGTCTGCACCACCTGCGCACGACTTGCAGGAGTTGCGGATCGACGGTGATCACGGACCCATTTCATCCCGGCGAAGTTCTCTGCCACAAGTGCGGCACGTACAACGCGAATACTCCCGACTTCTGCAACAAGTGCGGCGATCCGGTGGGCTTGCAGTTGAAGTACGACGTGCCGGAATGCGAAGAGCGCGGCATGACCTACTCGGCGCCGCTTAAAGTCACGATGCGGCTCACCATCTGGGACAAGGATGAGGCGGGCACCCGTTCCATCCGCGACATCAAGGAGCAGGAAGTTTTCTTCGGGGACGTTCCGCTGATGACGCAGAATGGCACGTTCATTATCAATGGAACCGAGCGCGTGATCGTCAGCCAGTTGCACCGTTCGCCGGGCGTGTTTTTTGAGACGGCGGCGAACCGCACTTACTTTTTGGGAAAGATCATTCCCTACCGCGGTTCGTGGGTTGAGTTCGAATACGACCAGAAGAACGTTCTCTACGTGCGCATCGACCGCAAGCGCAAGTTTCTGGGCACGATCTTCCTGCGCGCGCTGGGCTTGCGTTCCGGCGAAGACATTCTGAAGACTTTCTACACGACGGACCGCCTTGTTGTGCGCGACAAGAAGCTGTTCTGGACGCTGGACGCGGCGAGCGAAAAGCCCACGAATCTGCTGGGCATGAAGCTGGCGCACAGCATCAAGTCGAAGTCGGGCGACGAAGTGGCGCACTCCGGCCGGAAGATCACGCCGGCGACGCTGAAGGAAATTCAAAAGGCGAAGGTCGGCGAAATCGAAGTGGACACGACCGATCTCGAAGGGGCGTGGGCGGCGAGCGACGTGGTCGACACCACGAGCGGTGAAGTGCTGCTCGAGGCCAACTCGGAAATCACGGCCGACAAACTGGCCAAGATCCTGGAATCGGGCGTGGTCGAGCTGAGCGTTTTCTTCCCGGAGCGCGACGACGTGGGCACGGTGATCAGCCAGACCCTGCGGCGCGATTCGATCACCAGTCCATCGGAAGCGCTGATCGAGATTTATCGCAAGCTGCGCCCGGGCGATCCACCGACGCTGGACACGGCGACGGCGCTGTTTCAGGGCATGTTTTTCGATCCGCGCAAGTATGACTTCTCGCGCGTGGGCCGGCTGAAGTTCAACATCAAGCTGTTTGAAAATCAGGACGCGACGAGCCTGGAACAGCGCACGCTCGATCCCAACGACTTTTACGCGACGATCAAGTACCTGCTCAAACTGCGCAAGAACATCGGCGCGGTGGACGACATCGATCACCTGGGCAATCGCCGGGTGCGAGCGGTGGGCGAGTTGCTGGAAAACCAGTTCCGCATCGGCCTGGTCCGCATGGAACGCGCGATCAAGGAAAAGATGAGCGTGTACCAGGAAATGTCGACGGCCATGCCGCACGACCTGGTCAACGCCAAGCCGGTCATGGCCGCGATTCGCGAGTTCTTTGGATCGTCGCAATTGTCGCAGTTTATGGATCAGACGAATCCGCTGTCGGAAATCACGCACAAGCGGCGTCTGTCGGCCCTGGGGCCGGGTGGGTTGTCGCGCGAACGCGCGGGATTTGAAGTACGCGACGTGCACCCGACGCACTACGGACGCATCTGCCCGATTGAAACGCCGGAAGGCCCGAACATCGGACTGATCTCGTCGTTGAGCTGCTTTGCGCGCATCAACGACTACGGTTTCATCGAGTCGCCGTACCGCAAGGTGAAGAACTCGCGGGTGGTGGACTACGTCATCGTGGTCAACGCCGGCGACAGCAGCTACAAAGTCGGCGACTACGCCGAGAAGAGCGAAATGGAGAAGGTCAACGCCGATCTGAGAGAACGGCGCAAGAAGCCAGTCGAAGTCGAGCCGTTTTCGTTCTATCTCTCGGCGTGGGAAGAAGACCGGCACACCATCGCGCAGGCCAACATCGAACTGGACGAAAAGGGACGCATCGCCGGCGAGCTGGTCAACGCGCGCAAGGCGGGCAACTTTGTGCTGGTGCACCGCGACGAAGTCGATTACGTCGAACGTCAGCCCGAAGCAACTGGTTTCGGTAGCCGCCTCGCTGGTGCCGTTTCTGGAGCACGACGACGCCAACCGCGCGCTGATGGGCGCGAACATGCAGCGTCAGTCGGTGCCACTGCTGCGGGCCAAGGCGCCGATTGTGGGGACTGGGATGGAAGGGGTTACCGCGCGCGATTCGGGCGCGGTGGTGCTGGCGCGCCGTAACGGAATCATCGATTCGGTCGATTCCGAGCGCATCATCGTCCGGGTCGAGGGCGAGCATCATCCCATGCAGCTTTCGCGCGAAGTGGGCAGCGACATTTACCAGCTCACGAAATTCAAGCGCTCAAACCAGAACACCTGCATCAACCAGAAGCCGATCGTGAAGAAAGGGCAGCGGGTGGTGAAGGGGCAAGTGATTGCGGACGGTCCGTGCACCGACTTTGGCGAGTTGGCGCTGGGACGCAACGTGCTGGTCGCGTTCATGCCGTGGCGCGGCTACAACTTTGAGGACGCGATCCTGGTTTCGGAAAAAATGGTGAAGGAGGATTATTACACCTCGGTTCACATCGAAGAGTTCGAACTTGAAGCGCGCGACACGAAGCTGGGGCCCGAGGAAGTGACGCGCGACATTCCGAACGTAAGTGAATCCACGCTGCGAAATCTGGACGAAGCGGGCGTGATCCGCATCGGCGCCGGCATCAAGCAGGGCGACATCATCGTCGGCAAAGTTACGCCGAAGGGTGAGACGCAGCTCACGCCGGAAGAGAAACTGCTGCGCGCGATCTTCGGCGAAAAAGCCGGCGACGTGCGCGACGCTTCGCTGTACTGCCCGCCTGGAATCGAAGGCATCGTGGTGGACGTGAAGATCTTCTCGCGCAAAGGCCAGGAGAAGGATGAGCGCGCCAAGACGATCGAAGGCAACCAGATCGCCAAGCTGGAAAAGAACCTTTCGGACGAGATCCGGATTCTGACCGATGAACGCCTGAAGCGTTTGGAAGGCCTGCTGGGGGGCAAGGAAGTGCAAGCCGATCTGCACGACGAGCGCACCAACAAGCGGTTGCTGACCAAGGATACGATTCTGGATCGCGACGCGATCGAGCGCATCTCGACGCGCAACTTGAAGCGGATCAAGTACGCCGACAAAGATCCCCGGGTGAACGAGCAGATCGACGAGATCGAGGAAATGACCTCGCGGCAGATCGACGTGCTCAAGAAGATCCTCAACGAAAAAAAAGACAAGCTGACCAAGGGCGATGAGCTGCCGCCGGGCGTGATCAAGCTGGTCAAGGTGTACATCGCCATGAAGCGCAAACTCAGCGTCGGCGACAAGATGGCTGGACGGCACGGGAACAAGGGTGTGATCGCGCGCATTCTGCCGGAAGAGGATATGCCGTACCTCGAGGATGGAACGCCGGTCGAGATTGTCCTGAACCCGCTCGGCGTCCCCAGCCGTATGAACGTGGGGCAGATTCTTGAAACCCACCTGGGATGGGCGGGTCATGAACTGGGTCTGAAGATCGCGGAGTTGCTGAAGCAGAACACTCGCGCGGAAGCAATTCGCCGCGATCTCAAAGCTTTGTTCAAGGACACGGTGCTGGCCGAGACCATCGCCGACATGAGTGAAGATGAGCTCGATGCGGTGGCCCCGACCCTGAATAAGGGCGTGTTCATGGGATCGGCCGTATTCGACGGCGCCCGGGAGAGCGAAATCAAGGCGTTGCTGACGAGCGCGGGGCTGCCCACGTCGGGTAAGACCACGCTGCGCGACGGCATGACGGGCGAGAAGTTCGAATTGCCGATCACGGTGGGCTACATCTACATGTTGAAGCTGTCGCACCTGGTGGACGACAAGATTCACGCTCGTTCCATCGGGCCGTACTCGCTGATCACGCAGCAGCCGCTGGGAGGCAAGGCGCAGTTCGGAGGCCAGCGCTTCGGAGAAATGGAAGTGTGGGCGCTGGAAGCGTACGGCGCGGCGTTCATCTTGCAAGAATTGCTGACCGCGAAGTCGGACGATGTATACGGCCGCACCAAAATCTACGAGGCCATCGTCAAAGGCGAGGCCGCGATGGAGCCGGGCGTGCCCGAGTCGTTCAACGTGCTGATCCGCGAATTGCAGGCGCTTTGCCTGGATGTCGAGTTGATCAAGATCACGGAGAAGAAGCCGGTGGCGATAGCAGCGGATTAGTGGATCGTCGTTGGTCGTTAGTCGATGGTCGTTCGCGACTGATGGCCAGATTGAATTTTTGGCAAAAGACCGGCGGCCCCTGCTCTCGCGTCTGCCGGTCAATGGAATTCGCTAGCGACTAACGACTAACGACCAACGACTAGCGACTGTTCTTGAGAGCCGCGAGCGGCGGCGTACAGCCGAGGAAAGCGGAGGAACATGTTTCGTTCGAGCCCGTTCGATATGGCAAATCCCGTGGCTGATTTCGATGCCATCCGCATCAGCCTGGCGTCCCCGGAAAAGATCCGGAGCTGGTCGCATGGGGAAGTGACCAAGCCGGAAACCATCAACTACCGCACCTTCAAGCCGGAGCGCGATGGCTTGTTCTGCGCGCGCATTTTCGGCCCGGTCACGGACTGGGAATGTCTCTGCGGAAAATACAAGCGCATGAAGCATCGCGGGGTGATCTGCGACAAGTGCGGCGTGGAAGTTACGCTTTCAAAAGTCCGCCGCGAGCGCCTGGGACACATCGAGCTGGCTTCGCCTTGTTCGCACGTGTGGTTCTTCAAGGGACTGCCCAGCCGCATCGGGCATCTGCTCGACATTTCCCTGCGCGATCTGGAAGCGATTCTGTACTTCGAGGCATACGTGGTCGTCGATCCCGGCGATTCTCCGGTAAGAGAGCGCGAAGTCATCAAGGACGAAGCCAAGTACCGCGAACTCGATCAGCAATATCGCCCCGCCGGCTTCAAAGCCATGATGGGTGCGGAAGCGATCAAGGAACTTCTCAAGCGCATTGAGGTCGATTCGCTGGCCGCCGAGCTGCGCGAGAAGATGAAGAACGAAACCTCGCTGCAGAAGAAGCTCAAGCACACCAAGCGTCTCAAAGTGGTCGAGGCCTTCCGCAAAAGCGGCAACAAGCCGCAATGGATGATCCTGGACGTGTTGCCGGTGATTCCACCCGAGCTGCGGCCGCTGGTTCCGCTCGATGGCGGACGTTTCGCCACTTCCGATCTGAACGATCTTTACCGGCGCGTCATCAACCGCAACAACCGGCTGAAGAAGCTGATGGACCTGCACGCTCCCGAAGTCATCGTGCGCAACGAGAAGCGCATGCTGCAGGAAGCAGTCGACGCCCTGTTCGACAACGGACGGCGCGGGCGCGTTCTGCGTGGCGCCAACAACCGGCCGCTGAAGTCGCTCTCCGACACGCTGAAGGGCAAGCAGGGACGCTTCCGCCAGAACCTGCTCGGCAAGCGCGTGGATTACTCCGGACGTTCGGTGATTGTGGTTGGTCCCGAGCTCAAGCTGCACCAGTGCGGATTGCCGAAGAAGATGGCGCTCGAGTTGTTCAAGCCGTTCATCTACCACCGGCTGGAGCAGACGGGAAATTGCACGACCATCAAGCAGGCGAAAGAAATGGTGGAGCAGCAGGACCCGATCGTCTGGGACATTCTGGAAGAGGTGATCAAGGACCATCCGGTGATGCTGAATCGCGCGCCTACGCTCCATCGCCTGGGCATTCAGGCTTTTGAGCCGGTGCTGGTGGAAGGCAAAGCGATCAAGATTCACCCGCTGGTGTGCACGGCGTTCAACGCCGACTTTGACGGCGACCAGATGGCGGTGCACATTCCGCTGTCGCCCGAGGCGCAGGTGGAAGCCAGCGTTCTGATGCTGTCTTCGCACAACATCCTGTCGCCGGCATCGGGGCAGCCCATCACCGTGCCCACGCAGGACATGGTGCTCGGCCTCTACTATCTGACAAAAGCGAAACCGGGCGCGAAGGGCGAAGGCCGCGCGTTCGCCAACATTGACGAAGTCGTGATTGCGCTCGAAATGGGCGAGGTGGAAACGCTTTCCCCGATTCGCCTGCGCTACACCGGCGAAGTCATCGACCTGACGCAAGCTTACGACGATCAGGACGTCACCCATACGGAGTCCACGCATCTTGAGCGCGAGTACCTGAATACCACCGTCGGCCGCGCCATTCTGAACGACCATTTGCCCAAGGCAGTGACTGGGGTCAACTTGAGCATGCCGTACATCAATGGACTGCTCAAGAAGAAGGGCGTCGGCCACCTGGTCAATTACTGCTATCTGCGGTTCGGCCTGGAAGTCACGGTCAAGATGCTGGACGAGATCAAGTCGCTCGGTTTCAAGTATGCCACGCGCGCCGGCCTCTCCATCGGCATCGATGACATGGTCATCCCCGACAACAAGAAGACGCTGGTGAAGGATGCCGACAAGCAGGTGATCAACGTGCAGCAGCAGTACCTGGACGGCGCGATCACCAACGGCGAACGCTACAACAAGGTCATCGAAATCTGGTCGGCGATCACGGAAAAAGTTGCCGATGAAATGTTCAACCAGATGCAGAAACGGGATAAAGAGGGCGAACTCAACCCGATTTACGTCATGGCCGATTCCGGCGCCCGCGGATCGAAACAGCAGATCCGACAGCTCTCGGGGATGCGCGGACTGATGGCAAAACCGACGGGCGAAATTATCGAGACACCCATCACGGCCAACTTCCGTGAGGGTTTGACGGTGCTCGAATACTTCATCTCGACGCACGGCGCCCGCAAAGGTCTGGCCGATACGGCTCTGAAAACCGCCGACTCAGGCTACCTGACGCGCCGCCTGGTTGACGTGGCGCAGGACGTGATCATCAGCGAATACGACTGCGGCACGGTGGACGGAATTTTCGTTTCGGGTATCGTCGAAGCGGGCGAAATTATTGAGCCGCTGCGCGACCGCATCGTGGGCCGCGTGTCGCTGGAGAGGATCAAGGACTACGAAGGCCAGGTCGTGGTCGACGTGAACCACGAGATCACCGAAGATCTGGCGGGCGCGATTCAGGCTGCCGGTATCGAGCGGGTGAAGATTCGCTCGGTGCTCACCTGCGAGTCGAGGCGCGGGGTTTGCGTCATGTGCTACGGGCGCAATCTGGCTTCCGGGCGCCTGGTCGAACTGGGCGAGGCTACCGGCGTGATCGCGGCGCAGTCCATTGGCGAACCGGGAACGCAGCTCACCATGCGTACCTTCCACATCGGAGGCACGGCGTCGCGAGTTTCGGAACAGTCGCGTCTCGATGCCAAGAGCAACGGCTTGGTTCGCTTCATCAACTTGCAGACTGTGAAGTCCAAGACTGGCGACTTGGTTGTCATGAACCGCCAGGGCTCGATCGCGGTGGTGGACGAGAAGGGCCGCGAACGCGAGCGCTATGCGGTGGTGTATGGCGCCAAGGTCAAGGTCACTGAAGGCGGGCCGGTGCAACTCGGCCAGGCTCTGGTTGAGTGGGATCCGTACACCTTTGCCATCCTCACCGAAATTGGCGGCACGGCGCAGTTCAAGGACCTGCAGGAAGGGATCACGCTGCACGAGGAGGTGGACGAGGTCACCGGCCTGTCGCGTCACGTGGTGGCGGACTCGCCCGACGAAAAGCGTCAGCCGGCCATCGTAATCAAGGGCAAGGCGAGCAAGCGCTACCTGATGCCTTTGCGCGCTCACCTCATGGTGCAGGATGGAGACACGGTGTTTCCGGGCGACGTGCTGGCGAAGATCCCGCGCGAAACCACCAAGACCAAGGACATCACGGGCGGTCTGCCGCGCGTGGTGGAATTGTTCGAGGCGCGCAAGCCGCGCGAGACCGCCGTCATCAGCGAAATCGACGGCGTGGTGCGATTCGGCGAGGTGGCCAAGGGGCAGCGCAAAATCTACGTGGCTGCCGATAACGGCACGGAGAAGGAATATTCCGTTCCGCGCGGCGTCCATATCAACGTGCAGGAAGGAGAGCGCGTCCGGGCGGGTGAACCGCTGATGGACGGGCCGCTCAACCCGCACGACATTCTGGCCGTGCTCGGCGAAAAAGAACTGCAGGCTTACCTGGTGAATGAAATCCAGGAGGTCTACCGGCTGCAGGGCGTGAACATTTCGGACAAGCACATTGAAGTGATCGTCCGCCAGATGATGCGCTGGGTGAAGGTCGAAGATGTAGGCGACACCCAGTTCCTGCTGGAACAGCAAGTGGACAAGTTCCGCTTCCACGAGGAGAACGAGCGTGCCATCGCGCAGGGCGGCAAACCGGCGACCGGGCGTCCGTTGCTGCTCGGGATCACCAAGGCGTCGCTCTCCACCGATTCGTTTATCTCCGCTGCCTCCTTCCAGGAGACAACGCGCGTGCTGACCGAAGCTTCGATTCAGGGAGCGGTCGATCATCTGCGCGGATTGAAGGAGAACGTGATCGTGGGCCGCTTGATTCCCGCCGGCACCGGCATGGAATATTACCGGAACGTGCGTCTCTCTCCGGAGATGGAAGAGGCTGCCAGCAAGGTGCAGGAGGAAGTCTCGCAAGCCTACGAAGATGCCGAGCGCGCGCTCGAACTCATGCGGCACGAAGGCGAAACCGAGGAACTCGCCGCGGAGTAGAATCTTACGAATTCAAGACAGGGGCGACGCGAGTCGCCCCTCATTTTCTTGGATGACGTTTTTTTGAATCCAATGTCTTTAGCACTGGAACCACAGCGCCTGACCGGGCAGCCTCAGGACCCGAACCCCAAGCCGGAGCCGGTTCCTGGTGGACTGGTGTTGGCCCCGGCCCTGGGGCGCTTCTGGCGGCTGTTTCGCTTGTCGATCTGGCGCGCCTTCGAGCACGATGCATTCGGGACTGCCAAAGCCTCCGCCTATTCGGCCATCTTCACTTTTTTCCCGGCGTTGCTGGTGCTGGGTTCCATTCTCGCCGCCCTGAACCGGGGCAAGGTCTACGCTCGTGAGATCTCCTACGCCCTGGGCACCATCTTGCCCACGGGCAGCTCAGCCGCACTTTCCTACCTGAGAGGCAACACGGACCGGCCGGTTGGCCTGCTCATCACGACTTCGTTGTTGACGGTCTGGAGCGCTTCCGGCGTCATCATCTCCTGGATGGACGGTTTTCGCCGTGCTTACCAGCTTCCCAAGACCTGGGGGTTGGTCCAGGAGCGCACGATTGCGATTTCGCTGGTTTTGGTGGCGGGTCTGCCGCTGACGTTCGCCACCGTTCTGGTTGCATTCGGCAGCCGCATTGAAACGCGGATTCTGTTTCACCTGGGGCATGAGTTCGGACCCCTGATTCTGCTGGCGTGGGGCGCGATACGCTGGGCCATCGCGATCCTGACCAGCATCGCCGTGATCCAGCTCATCTATCACAACGCGGTGCCCCGCACTCAGCCCTGGCACAGCGTTTTGCCGGGCGCGGCGCTGGCGACCGCCATGTGGCTGATCTCCACCGCATTATTCGGATGGTATTTGCAGCGCTATGTCGACTACAGCGTCATCTACGGTTCGCTCGGCGTCGGCATCGCGCTGCTGGCATGGATGTACATCATCTCGCTGGTTGTGCTGATTGGCGCCGAATTCAACGCCATGCTTTTTCCTCGCTGTCTCACAAAAATTCCGCCTCCGCGGGTTGACACCGAAGCTCAGTGAATGAGTGACGCGATGCCGCCGGCGATCTCGTTTTCCGATGACTCGCTCAATCCCGCAGTGCGAGGTTGGCTGCACACTCCAGATGTGCCAAACGGCGACGCGCTGATTCTGACTCATGGCGCGGGCTCGGATTGCACTGCTCCTCTGCTGGTGGCGATCGGCGAAACTTTTGCCGGACATGGCTACCTCGTTCTGCGCTGCGATCTGCCTTTCCGCCAGGAGCGGCGCAGCGGGCCGCCGTTTCCGGGCAATGCGGAACGCGACCGCGCGGGTCTGGGCAACGCGGTTGCTGTTTTGCGCAGGAGTGTCGCGGGCCGGATCTTTCTCGGCGGGCACTCCTACGGTGGACGGCAGGCGACGATCCTCTGCGCCGCCGAGCCTGAGTTGGTGTCCGGACTACTTCTGCTTTCCTATCCTTTGCATCCGCCGCGCAAACCTGAACGCCTTCGCGTTCAGCATCTGTCCAATCTGCGCGTTCGGAGCCTGTTCGTGCACGGAACGCGCGATCCCTTCGGAAGCATTGAAGAGATGACGAAAGCCTTGCAGCTAATCCCGGCCAAAACTGAGTTGATGAAAGTGGAAGGCGCGGGTCACGACTTGGGTTTCAAGGGGAAGGCGCGGGCGCAGGAACTCCCATCAAGCATCTTCGCCGGGTTTGATGAGATGTTCAGCTAGAGCGTGTGGAAGCGGGCTACGCCCCGCCTGGACGGGGCAAAGCCCCGTCCCCACACAAGAAAACAAAGGCAAACTTTTCTCGGCGACCTCTGCGTCCCGGCGGTGAATCGCGTTAGTTCACCCAGCCCGATTTCGATCCGCCATTCGTTTTGTCGTTATCGTCGGGGGGCACGTAGTTTCCGTGCTCGTCGAAGGTGACTTTGCGGTCGTGGTCTTTCATATACACCTCGAATTTTCTCGCCGCGCGCCGCCGCTTCCAGCGATAGTAAGAATTTCGCACGCCGAAATAACGCTCGGACGCCGCGTAGCTGAGGCCGCGAGAAGGCAGGAACTTTACCCAGAGGTAGCCGAAGAGCAATCCGCCGAGATGAGCGAAAACCGCGACTCCGCCCGATGGCTCAAAAACCGCAATGATCGCGACGATGACCCAGATGCCGACCAGGTATTTGGCCTTGATCGAGAACGGCAGCGGAAACAGAAACATTTCCTGATTGGCGTAAAGAATCCCAAAAGCCATCAGCAGTCCAAAAATGCCGCCCGACGCGCCCACCGTTCCGGTTGTCGGATCCATCCCAAGAAAATGGGTATAGGAGACGGCGATGGTTACCAAGGCGGCGCCCACCACGCAGAACGTGTAGCACTCGATGAATCGTCGCGGCCCCCAATCGCGTTCCAGGTAGGCGCCGATAAACCAGAGCGTGAGCATGTTGAAAAACAGATGACCGAAGCCGGCATGCAGCAAGGAGTACGTGAACACTTGCCACACTTTGCCATGCATCACGTCTACGGGAATCAGCGCCAGCCACTCCCGCATCAGAACGACAACGTCCGGGTTGAACCTGCCCATCACCACCTGAAACAGGTAGATCCCGGTGCAAGTCAGAATGATGCGCTTCACCCATCCGGCAAATGGAGGGAAACTGAACGAGATGGTTTGTCCACGACTCACTACTTATCTTTCTGGCTCCGGCACAACTGGCAGACTGCGATGTCCCGCGGTATCTAGGGCCCTCACACCGAATATCACATTATCCTTCGAAACCTTCAGGGTTGCACGCGCACCGCTACTGACCGTTTGGACGTACTCCCAATCGGCCGCGTTGGTCGAGCGCCAGACCACCTCGTAGGCGGCCGCTCCGGCCGAAGGTTCCCACGTCAAAGTTGTGTCGTTGTCGAGGTTCTTCGTCTGCATTTTTACGCTCGTTGGCGGCGCTGGAGCCGATGCCAGCGAGGCCAGGGTCGCCGCGTTCAGCCGCGCTACGTGCGCCACATAATCGAAGTCCACAAACTTCGGCAGGTCTCCATATTCGATGCCGTTCTCGCTACGAACGTTCTGATGTTGACGGTTGTAATCTTCGCGGAATTCGGTGAACCGCACGGCGGCAAAACCCTGCTGATTGAAAGAATAGTGGTCGCCCCCGCGCAGGAAGCGGTCCAGCCGGAAGATCAGAAGCGGCTTGACTCCGGCATCGTACGAGCGCCCGACGTCGGCGATGTAGCGGGCAAGCTCGCGCGAGGTCGAGTCGCTCTCTCCGCCGAGCATCCGAATCCGCCGGATTTCAGCCTCGCTTGCCGCCGCTGGCAGTCCCTCGGAAAACACGCGCACTACGCTCGCATCCTGTTGCGGACTGCGGTCGCCTCCCACAATGTCATTATTCAAAACGGCTTCGAGTTTCCACGCCTGCTCTTTGGCCATCTCGGCGAAGTGCTTGCTCCCGTTTAGACCCTGCTCCTCTCCGGCAACCGTCAGAAAAATGATTGTCGCCGGGAACTTCAGTTTGCCGGCAGCTTGGCTCAAAACGCGGGCGCATTCCAGGCTGACCGCCGTGCCGCTGCCATCGTCGTTCGCCCCCGGGGCAGGGTCGGTCCCGTTAAAAATATCGCTGTTGCGCGAGTCGTAATGGCCGGTTACGAGCACGATGCGATTCGGCTGCCGGGGGTTGGTTCCGCGCAGCACAGCATAAACATTGGTGATTTCGGTCGGTTTCGGGATGCGGTCGCCGGGCTGCCCGGTGAAAGCGTCAGTTTTCACCTCCAGGCAGCCGCCGCAGTCTTTCGAATAGCGCTCAAACTCCGCCTTGATCCACTCCCGCGCCGCCCCGATTCCCTTGCCCGCTTTGATGGATTCCTCGTCCTGCGCGGAAATCGTGGACCGGTTCTGGAAGCTGACCAGCTTCTCGATCGTCTGGCGGACGTGGTCCGCTGAAACTTGCCGGATCGCTTCGGCGATGTGGGAATCGACATGCGGATCGGATGCCAGGCGAGGCGCCGGACCCTGCGCCATTTCCTGCGCCAGGCACAGAGGAGCGCAAAACGTCAGCGCCAGGGCAACCAGCACGGCTGCCACAAGACTTGTGAAGGGATAACCGGCAATCGAAGACTCGGCGATTGTAGAATTTTCTGGGTAAGCCACTTGACCTTTTCCTCTCGAAGAAACTAAATATAACAGGGTACCCCGAGTATGGAGGAAATCATGGTGTACTGTCCTGAATGCGAGACGGATCTCGACATCGACGAGGATGAGGTCGATGAAGGCGCGGTCGTCTCCTGCCCGGAGTGCGGTACGGACTTCGAGGTGGTTACCGTCAATCCCATTGAACTGAAGATAGTGGGCGAAGACGAGATCGAAGAAGACGAGGACGAAGAAGACGCCGACGAAGAAGAGTCGGAGGACGAGGATTCCTGAAGAACTCTGCGCATTTTCGGGCGGTCCGGCGCTTTGTCGCAGTGGCTTCGTCGGTGTTGTTTCTCGCGTCTCTCGTTGCCCCTGCGAGCGCGCGGGGCAGCGGCCCCGAGAAGCCACAGTTGCAGCCTTACGCTCTAATTTTCGGAACGGTTTGGGACCCCGACGGGCATCCGCTCTACGGGGTCAAGGTGAACATCCGGCGGGCCGACGAGAAGAAAACCCGCTGGGAGCTGTATTCGAATCACATGGGCGAGTTTGCCCAGCGCGTGCCCGCCGGCAAGGCCGACTACATGGTTTGGGCGGACGTGAAGGGCTACAAGCTGCCCTCGGGCAAACATCTGAAGGCTGGCTCCGAAGTAACCGTGCACATCGACAATGACGAGCGTTCCGACATCGGTCTTCATTTAGACTGGGAGTGACCGCTGTGGTGGGGAGTCGGCGGCGGTGAGAAATTCATGAAGAATGCGATCATCGCAGCTTCGGTGCTGGTTATGTTGGCGGCGCCGGTCTTCTCGACATCGGCTCTGGCCGCTCCGGCGCAGGTGTTTGGCCGCGATTCGAAACAAGACAAGACTCGCCTGCTCACTGGCAAGGTGTTGGACAGCGGCGACAATCCTTTGCCGAACGCGGTGGTATATCTAACCAACACTCACACCCGCTCGGTGAAGACTTACATCGTTGGCGCGGACGGAGCCTACCGTTTTCCGGCGCTTCAGCCCAGCATCGATTACGAAGTGTATGCGCAGTACGACAGCCGCAAGAGCCACACCAAGACGGTCAGCCAATTCGACGACCGCACGCAGGTTTACATCAGCCTGAAAATCAACGCCAAGTAGGCCACAACGAGTTGCGAAGAGACTCGAGCAGGAGCTATTCTCCAACGCATGCTTAATCGTCGCGGGTTTCTTCAGTTGTCGATTGCGGCTGCCAGTGGACTGGCCGCTGCGAGACTGCTGGCCTCGGAGCGCCGCGCTCTCGGAGTGCAGTTGTACACCGTGCGCCAGGAGGCTGAGCGCGATCTTCCCGCCGTCCTCGAAGCTATTCGCAAGATTGGCTACACGGAGGTCGAGACTTACTGGGATATCTATGAGCATCCCGCGACGGAACTCCGCCGGATGATCAACGGCCACGGCCTGAATGCCCCCAGCGGGCACTTCAACTATGACGGGCTTGAGTCGAAGATCGACTACGCGAAGTCGCTCGGGGTTGAGTATGTTATTTGCCCGATGTTGCCCGAAAGCATGTGGTTCACGCTCGACGGTTACAAGCAAGCCGCCGATCAATTCAACACCTGGGGTGAAAAGATTCATCAGGCGGGCATGCAGTTCGGATTTCACAATCACAACTATGAGTTCCGCCGTTTCGGGGACACAACCGGTTTTGAAACCATGATGAAACGCTGCGACCCGAAGCTTGTTTGCATTGAAATGGACTGTTACTGGATTGCGCAGGCCGGTGGGGATTCGCTGCAGATGTTTCAACAGTACGGCAACCGCATCAAGTTACTTCACCTGAAGGACCGCAAGCCCGGATTCCCGACCACACAGGTGAAGGACGCGGCGGCGGAACATTTCACCGAAGTCGGAGCGGGGACCGTTCACTGGCAGGAAATTTTCGCGGCGGCGGAGAAGAACGGTGTGAAGCATTTGTTTGTTGAGCGCGATTCGGGCGACCTTCCAGCCATGGAGAGTCTTCGAATCAGCTTCCAGAATTTGCAGAAGATTGGTTGAAACGATGGAGCGCCGGGCGTCCTCCGCCCGACGCGCCGAGGGCGAGACGCCCTCGGGACAGCCGGCAAGATGCCGGCGCTACTCGTTTTCCACTGCCGTAATCATCATGCGGTCGCGGTATTAGTTGCTATCTCCGCCGGCACGTTTCCATGAGATCAGGTCGCCTATGGTGGTGCTGGTTGAGGAGGAGGATGCCGGGTGCTTGTAGGACTCGACTTCCTGGCGCGACGCTTCCTCGCCGACCGCCTTAATACTTAGTCCGACTTTCTTCTCTTCCTGATTCATCTTGATGATCTTGAATTCGAACTCGCTGCCGGGTTCGAGATGCATGGGCTGTCCGTTCGGATCGACGGCCTCTGAGTTGTGACACAGGCCTTCGATGCCTCCGGCAATCTCGACAAATGCGCCGAAATTCGCCACGCGCAGGATCTTGCCGTGCACGATATCGCCGACGCGGTGCTGGGTGAAGAACGAATCCCAAACGTCGGGCTGCATCTGCTTCACGCCGAGCGAAAGGCGCCGCTTGTCGGGTTCAATGGCCAGGATGATGGCCTTGACCTTGTCGCCCTTCTTCAACACCTCGGAGGGATGCTTCACCCGGGTGGTCCAACTCAGGTTGCTGACGTGCACGAGGCCGTCGATTCCGTCTTCGATTTCGATGAAGGCGCCAAACTCGGTCAGATTGCGCACCCGGCCCTCGACCGTCGCTCCCACCGGATATTTGTCGTGCAGCGTATCCCAGGGGTTGGAGGCCAGTTGCCTCATGCCGAGCGATATGCGGCGCTCGGTCGGGTTCACGCTCAGGACGACGCAGTCCACCTCGTCGTTTACGTTGACCAGCTTTGAGGGATGCTTCATCCGTTTCGACCACGTCATTTCGCTCACGTGGACGAGGCCTTCAATGCCCTGTTCGAGTTCCACAAAGGCGCCGTAATCGGTGACGCTGATCACGCGGCCGTGGACGTGCGCACCCACGGGGTAGCGATGCTCCGCGTCCAGCCACGGATCGGGCGTGAGCTGTTTGAAGCCGAGCGAGACGCGCTGCTTGTCTTTGTCGTACTTCAGGACCTTCACCTGAATCTGGTCGCCGACGTTGACCAGATCGCGCGGGTGAGTGAGGCGTCCCCACGACATGTCGGTGATGTGCAAGAGGCCGTCAAGCCCGCCCATATCCACAAACGCGCCATACTCGGTCAGGTTCTTGACGATGCCGGTGAGGACGCTGCCTTCCTCGAGGTGCTCCAGCGTTTTGCCGCGCTTCTGGTTCTGCTCTTCTTCCAGAAGCTGTTTCCGCGAGACCACGATGTTGCCGCGCTTCTTGTTGAGCTTGATGATTGCGACTTCCATCGTCTGGCCCTTCATGCCATCCAGATTCCGGATGGGACGCAGGTCAACCTGGGAGCCCGGCAGGAAGGCGCGCGCGCCATGAATGTCGATGGTCAGGCCGCCCTTGATGCGTTCCACGACGACGCCCTTGATCGGCTTCTTTTCGTTGTAAGCGCGCTCAATCTCGTCCCACGAGCGCAGGCGCTGCGCCTTCAGGTGCGAGAGGTTGACGTAGCCCTCTTCGGTTTCGCCTTTCTCGCGCATCACGTCGATCTCGTCGCCGGGCTGGAACTTTGGCTTGCCCTCGTGATCGAGAATTTCGGCAATCGGCGCCATACCTTCGGATTTCGCTCCGATATCGACGACGACGTGGGTCGCGGTCAGTTTCACCACGCGGCCTTTGATGACGTGGTCGTCGCCAACCGCTTCCTCGGTTTCGGTCTCGAAGCTGTGGAGGGCGGCGGCGAAATCGTCGCTGCCAGCCGCGGCAAGTTCGGGGGCGGGAATTTCCGGCGTTTCGACGGGAGGAGCGTCGTGCTGAGGAGCGTGATTTTCCGGAGCGTCGTGCGGCGGAGAGTCAGGGGCGGACGTTAGTTCCGCAGGCGAGGGTTGTGCGTGCTCGGGAGCGTCTATTACGGCCGGGCCGCCGGTGTGGGTGTCATGGGCAGATGTCATGGTTTCAGGACTGGATTCAAGATTGCGGGCGGTGCTGTCGTCAAACAAGTTCATAGCCTCTTGTGTCGCACGTTTGTGCGCGACTCATGCGGGACGTGGTCGAGCGGACTGCTGGCGTGGTCATTAGGTTGCGTTGAGGCCGACCTGGCGGACGACCCTGGGACAATTCCAGCTGGTTCGAAACCGCGTCCAATAGGGACTCTTCGACTATAACAACCGCTTTGGAACAGTGTCAAACGCGATTCTGGGCAATGGCCCAAGAATTTACAGACCTGTCACACTGAGTCGCACGACGGAGCGGCGGGCGCCTCGCCCGTCCAGCCGGGCGGGGACGCCCGGCTCTCCACCGGCGAGCTTAGGCCGGAACACAGCCATTGGCCCCGCGCTGGCCGCTTCTGCTACCCTCCCCCCATGGACCTTCTCTGGACCCCGTGGCGCTACGCATATGTTACTGGCGCCAACCAAGAATCAGGTTGCATCTTCTGCAATGCTCCCAAAGAAAGCGACCAACAGGCCCGCATCGTCCACCGCGGGGCGCATTGCTACGTCATTCTCAATACATATCCGTACACGAATGGGCATGTCATGGTCGTGCCTTACGCGCATCTGGACGAGTTGCAGAGGCTCCCCGCCGATGCCGCCCACGAGATGATGGTTCTGACCCAGCGGATGGAGACGGTGTTGCGCGCTCTCTATCAGCCCGACGGCATCAATCTCGGCATGAATATCGGACAGGCTGCGGGCGCCGGCGTGGCCGGACACATCCACATGCACGTTCTGCCGCGCTGGGTCGCGGACGCCAATTTCGTCAGCGTCATTGGCGAGACGCGGGTGCTGCCGGAGGCGCTGGATGTGACGTGGGAACGGATAAGGCAGGCGCTCGGAAAGATTTTGTAATTTTGTAATCTGTAATTTGGTAATTTGAAAGCAGGCCAATCTGCCGTGGTGGAAGCTCTTAAATTGCCAAATTACAAAATTACCAACTTACGAAATTTTCTTCACTTCAACTCGCGCCCAAAGAACTCCTCCGTTGCGCCATACGCCTTGATCCAGCTCTTCCACAGCAAGAACCCATGAATCTCGTCGGGGAAGACCAGTTCCTCGACATGCACTTTTTGAGCGCGCAAACGCTGCAACAGATCGACCGTCTGCGAGAAATTGACGTTGCGATCATCGTCTCCCTGGATGAGCAGCACCGGCGATCTCCAGGTTGCAATCGCCGCATTTGGCGACGACTGAAACGCCAGCTTGACGGCGGCGTCGTGATCGGGCGCATCCGCCGGGATTTCTTCCCTGAACACCGACCAGTCATGCACGCCGTGCAAATCGACTCCGGCGGCAAACAGATCGGAGTCATGCGCCAGCCCCATCGCAGTCAGGTAGCCGCCGTAGGATCCGCCCCACAGCCCGATTCGCTTCGCGTCCACATTCGGCAAGCTCTGCAGATATTTTCCCGCCGCCACAATGTCCTTGTACTCGGCGGCGCCCCACGGGCCTCCATCTTTCGGTTCGCGAAAGTGCCGGCCGTACATAATACCCGTCCGATAATTGACCGACAGCACCGCATATCCGCGGCTCGCCAGATGTTGATTCATCGCGTAAGCGTTGTGGTAGTAATTCATGTAATGGAATCCGAGCATCATCTGCCGTTCCGATCCACCGTGAATAAAAATCAGCGCCGGGCGCGGGCCGCTTTGCTTCGGCTCGAACATCTTTGGCTCGAACAATTGCCCGTGGATCTCCCACCCGTCGGCGGCCTTAAAGACGACCTGCTTCGGTGTGACCAGTTGGGCCGAGGGAAAGTCTGCGGGCAGCGCGCTCGCTGCGATCATCTGGCGTCCCCGCGACGTGACGACGTACGGCATCGCCGGAGTTGTAAACGTCGAACCCAGGCACACCACTTTGCCTGCGACTTCGAGCGGCGTCCATTCCATCGTCTCGCCGTGAGTAAGTGGCTCCGGCGTTCCGCCTTCAACCGCGACGCGCCCGAGATGGCGGCGGTCAACGTCGGTTGGATCAATATCGGCTTGATTTGAGGAGTAGATGACGGAGGTCTTGTCGGAACTCAGCGCTACATCTTCGGTCTCGAATTTTCCGGGAGTCAGCAGCGTGGCGGGCGCACCGGATGTTGCGACCGAATAGAGATGGTTCCATCCGTCTTGTTCGGAAGAGAAAACGATACGATTCTTCGCGGCAAATTGAAACGACCCATCTTCGGTTAGCTCGGGAAGCGAATCATCCAGGGCCGGACCGCTCTTCCATATCTCGCGCGCGGAATCGTTGGCTAGGTCATAAATCCAGATCGCCCAGGGCAGCGGCGACTGCGGAATCACAGGCTGCTTCATCTGCTTGCCGACCAGCCGCACGAAGGCGAGCTGGCTGCCATCCGGCGACCAGCGCGGATATAGATCGCGGTCGGCACTGGGCGAGACGTAGCGCAGCGTGTTGCGGCCAAATTCGTAAATGACGATGAAGCTGTGATCGCCGCGATCGCTGACGAAGGCAATCTTCTTTCCGTCGGGCGACCACTTCGGCTGCGCGCTGCTGCCGCGCACGAAGGCGAGCGCTTTGGCCTTGGCATCGCTCTTGCCGGAAATCGGCGCGATCCAGATCTGCTTCTTCGCCGGCCACACGGCGAACTCGCCGCTCGGCGATATCTGGATGTCTTCGCATCCCTCCTCATCGCAGCCCATGTCGCCGAGCAAACGAGGATCGCCCAAATGAGGATCGCCCTTGTCCACATCGACGGCCCACACCTGCTGCACGCGCTTTTCGACGCTGCTGGTTGGGTCGGCGATTTCACCAGCGCGGTTGGCCTCACTGCCCCGGGCGTAAACGACGGTTCGTCCGTCGGGCGTGAGCTTCAACGAGGCAATCGGCATGCCGTCGTCGCCCACGTAGTGCGTGACCTGGCGGGCCGCAAAATTCGGAGCGTCCGCGATCCACACGTTGCGCTCGCCCCGGGCCGCAAACACCCAGGCGATTCGTCCGGCATGGCCATCCGTGGGTTGGGAGGCCACAAGGTTGGTTGGAAACGGCGAGCTCATGACCTGCTCCAGGGAGAAGGCGGGAGGCGCCGGTTGCGCGGGACTTTGCGCGGAACAAGGAAGCGGAGAGAAACACAGCAGCAAAACGCTGACGCACAACAAGGCGGAAAGAGTTCGAATTCCCATGCGCGGCAGAGTACGTGAAACCGGGCAGGATTGGCAACTGGGGGTGCGGGTGCCCTTCCCGAAGGTAACCATCCCGGAAGGAAACGCCTGTTAACCCGTGCCCCGACAACGGCTAAACTACAGAGGCCGATTCTTCATGAAGAGATTTGCAACCAAGAGATTTGCAGCTATTTTTGTCTGCTGCGTCGGGCCGCTCTTTGGCCAGAGCAATAGCGGCGAACTGCGCCTTAAAGTGACCGATCCGGCCGGTCTGGGCGTGAAAACAACGGTTCAGATCGTCAGCAAGGCGAATCAGTATCGCAATTCTTTGGCGACGAGCGATCAGGGCAACCTGAACGTGCAGCGCCTGCCTTACGGCATCTATCAGCTCGAAATAAAGCAACCTGGCTTTGCAGGCACGTCCGAATCTGTCGAAATTCATTCCTCAATTCCGACCGAATACACAATCCAACTCAGGCTGCCTTCGGTGAATGAATCCGTCACCGTGAGTGCGGCCGACACATTGATCGACCCCGATCAAGCTGGCTCCATTAGTCAGATAGGCTCAGAGGATATCCAGGACCGGCTCAGCTCAGTTCCGGGTCGTTCCCTGCAGGATTTGGTGAATTCGCAGCCGGGCTGGCTGTACGAGGGCAATGCCGTCGTGCATCCGCGCGGCTCCGAGTACCAGACACAATTTGTGGTCGATGGCATCCCGCTAACCGACAATCGTTCGCCCAGCTTCGGACCTGCGATTGACGCCGACGACGTGCAATCGTTGAGCATCTACACCGCGGGCATTCCCGCGGAATATGGCCGAAAGATGGGTGGTGTGGTCGAAGTGAACGCGCTGCAAGATCCACAGCCAGGGTTCCACGGCCAGGTGGTGCTTTCCGGAGGCAGCTTTGATACGGCCGGCGCGTCTGCGCAAGGGCAGTACGTTTGGGGCAAGAACACGTTCGGCGCCAGCGCCAGTGGCAGCATGACGGACCACTATCTGAATCCCGTGGTTCCGCAAAACTATTCGAATACGGGCACGCTGGGCGATTTTTCAGTCAATTACGAGCGCGACCTGACGTCAAAAGATCGCTTGCGCTTCATCGTTCGCCACGAACTGTCGCGCTACGACATTCCGAACGAACAGGTGCAGCAAGCTGCGGGCCAGCGTCAGACGGCCGATAACATCGAGACGATGGGAATCGCCTCCTATCGGCACACTTTTTCGTCCAATGTGGCGGCCGATTTTCGCGGGATGGTGCGCGACAACGCGAATGATTTCAACTCCAACGCGAGTTCGATTCCCATCGAGGTCTTTCAGCACAATTTCTTCCGCGAAGCGTACTTCAAGGGGACTGCAACCATCGATCATGGCCGCAACGAATGGAAGTTTGGGATCGAGTCGGACAACCTATTCCTGAACGAAAATTTCCATTGCATCATTACCGATTCGACGCAATTTGACACCGGCACGCCTCCGACCTTTGGCTTCCTGGGAAATCGGCCAGACCTCGAGCAATCCGCATTCGTGCAGGACCAGATTCGTCTGAAAAACTGGACCATCAATGCGGGGCTGCGCTGGGACCACTATCAGCTTTTGTTAAATCGGCATGGGGTGGACCCGCGCTTTGCGATGTCACGCTACTTCCCGTCCGCCGGCCTCGTCGTGCATTTTTCCTATGACCGGGTTTTTCAGACCCCGTCTTTCGAGAACCTCCTACTCTCGAATTCCGTCGCAGTCGAGTCCATCGACCCGACGAATTTTCTACGGCTGCCGGTAGAACCCTCCGAAGGGAACTACTACGAGGCGGGCTTGACGAAGGTATTCCGCGAGAAGATCAAGCTGGACGCCAACTATTTCCGGCGGCTCGTATCCAACTATGCGGATGACAGTCAGATCGAGAACACGACCATCAGCTTTCCGATTGCATTCCGCAAATCCATCATCTATGGCGCGGAAGCAAAACTCGATCTTCCCGATTGGCGCCGTTTGTCGGGGTTCTTGAGCTATTCCTATACCGTCGGCAATGTCTGGTCTCCGGTGACGGGCGGCCTCTTTCTAGGCCCCGATGCGACGGCTGCGGCCACGCTGCTCACCCCTCATTTCCCGGATTCGCAGGATCAGCGCAACACCGTTCGTGGACGCATTCGCTACCAGGTCAAACCGCGCTTCTGGATCGCAGGCGGAATTCAATACGACACCGGGCTGCCCTTCGAGTTCGATGGCAACCCCTCCGAGGTGCTCCTCGAATACGGCCAGCAGGTGTTGAATCGGATTAACTTTGCCCGTGGGCGAATCTATCCTTCCTTCCAGGTCAACGCCTCGGCCGGCGCGGATGTTTATAAGTCGGACCGTGTGAAGATGCGGTTTCAGATCGACGGACAGAATCTTACCAACGTGCTGGACGTTATCGATTTCGGTGGTCTTTTCTCGGGCAACGCCATCGAGCCTTCGCGGAGCTTTGCCCTGCGTCTCACTTCCAACTTCTAGGCCAAAGAGGCTGCAATTGGCCTAAGCCGCTCGGCGCTGTGCCGTCTTCTGCATCCACGTCCACGCGCTGGTTACCATGTCGGGGAGATTGCGTTTGGCGGTCCATCCCAGCACGCTTTGAGCCTTTGACGGATCGGCCACCAGAACCGGAGGATCGCCCGGCCGCCGCGGTCCCATCTTTCGCCGAACCGGGCGTCCAGTGACGTCTTCAGCGGCGCGGATGACTTCGAGAACGGAATGTCCGCGGCCGGTTCCGAGATTGATGGCCAGCGAGTCGCCGCCTTTTTCGGCGCTGCCTCTTTCAAGGTATTGCAAGGCTCGGACATGCGCATCGGCGAGATCGTTTACATGAATGTAGTCGCGAACGCAGGTGCCGTCCGGCGTTGGATAGTTGGAGCCGTAGATCTGCAACTCGGGGCCGTTCGCGGCGGAGGCGGCCAGCGCCAGCGGAATCAGATGAGTTTCCGGGTTGTGGAGTTCGCCAATCTGGCCGCTGTCGTCTTCACCGTCTGCGGCTCCCGCTGCGTTGAAATAGCGGAGGCTCACCGAGCGCAGTCCGTAAGCGCGGCTGTAAGCTTCGAGGGCGTTTTCGAAAAAAAGCTTCGACGCACCATACGGATTGACCGGCTCGCGCGGCGTCTGCTCGGTGATTGGAATTTGCCCGGGGATACCGTACACGGCACAACTGGAGGAAAACACGAAGCGGCGGATACCCGCATCCAGCGCGGAGTTCAGCAGGCTGAGCGCCCCAAGGACGTTGTTGCGAAAATACTTGCGCGGATTCTCGACCGACTCTCCAACATAGGCGTGGGCGGCAAAGTGCATGACCGCGTCCACGCGCCCGAGCACCGCCCGGAGCCTGGCTTCGTCGGCGATGTCGCCCTCCACCAGTTCGAAGCCTTCGGCCAGGCGGCGAAACCCGGTGGAGAGATTGTCATAGAGCACGGCCTCGTAGCCGGAACGCCGCAGCGCGCGCGCCGCATGACTGCCGATATAGCCCGCTCCGCCCGTCACTAAGATCGCCAAGAAAAGCCTCCAGGATTCGCGTGATTCGAAGGCCTGAGTTTTTCTATGCGATGATGACGCGGGAGGCCGTCGCCCGGACGTGATACCCATCACTCTCCGTTTGTGACAGAGGCTTTTCGGCTGCGGTGTTCGACCGGAAAAACTCTGGGAAAGAACTGGGGCCGTTCACAAACCAGAACCTCACCACGGAGACACAGAGGCACAGAGAAAACCTTCGAGTCTGTAAAAAGCAAGGTTTTTCCCATCCTTTGAATCCTCTGTGCCTCTGTGTCTTCGTGGTAGGTGTTGCTCGGGACGGGGGATCGCTGCCGATTTAGGGACACCATCGAGGAACGGGCGTCCCTTCGGCAAGCTCAGGGCAGGCTCTCGCCCATGGCTGCCGACTGGTGTAGAATTTGAGGGTCAAACCCCACGCTGTCATCCTTGTCAGCGGATTTATCGGGACGTAGCGCAGCCTGGTAGCGCACTTGCTTGGGGTGCAAGGGGTCGCGAGTTCAAATCTCGCCGTCCCGACCAATTCCTTCCACTGTCGACGAGGTCCTTCACTCACGTTCAGGATTTCGCCAGCGGGCTCCCGCTTCGCTCACGCCCGCTAGTCGGCTCAACTTGGGGTGCAAGGGGTCGCGAGTTCAAATCTCGCCGTCCCGACCATTTCCTTCTCCGCGTATCCGGTGACCCGGCCCGCTCCAATTGCTGAGAGGCAAACCACTCTGGCCCGCAAGTCCAGCCCCTTGTGATCCCTGCCCTTGCATTTTTCCTGCGTTTGGAGCAACGTTTTCACGGTGAAAGGAGTGCCCCCGAAATCATGATCAACGTTCTCATCCACCACGAAGTCTCCGACTATACGGCCTGGAAAGCGGTGTTCGATTCCTCCTTCGACTTGCGGCGCAAGAACGGCGAGCGCGGTTGCCGTATTTTTCGCAGCGCTGGAAACGCCAACGAGCTCACGCTTTTCTTTGAATGGGAGAGTCTGGAAAAGGCGCGCGCATTCCTCGCTTCCGAGGAACTCAAAGCCAAGATGGCGAGCGCGGGTGTCAAAGGTGCGCCTCGAGTCGACTTCCTCACCGAGGTGCAAAGCGTCCGGCGCAGCGCTGCCGACTGAGCGCGCGGGGCCAGGCACTGCTGTCCACCGACTGATCGGCAAACGCCGGGGCAGAGTTTCCATTCGAGAGGCTCGGAATCTATTTCCGGCGGTTCGCATCCAATGGGGTTGAACCGGCAAACAGGACCGGAAGCAGATACCTTCGTTTTGGCAATTTCCTCCTCTTCTGGCTTGCCCCCAATTCGTAGTTTCAGGAGAACTTCATGGCTAAGAAACCAATGTCCAGCAATTCGAGCAAAGCTTCAGCGCAACCCCGCTACCACCAGAGCGCCCGCGAACTCCAGGCATTTGGCACGGTGACCAGTGTGATGCCGCTGCAATTGGAAGAACCAATCCGGCTGGAAATGACCGAGCGCCTCAATCAACTATTGGCCGACACCATGACGCTTCGGGATCTCTACAAGAAGTCCCATTGGCAGGTGTCCGGAGCCACTTTTTATCAACTCCATCTTCTTTTCGATAAGCACTACGGAGAACAGAACGAGATCGTCGACACGATCGCGGAACGAATCCAGCTTCTGGGCGGAGTCAGTATCGCGATGGCGGCGGACGTTGCCGAGTCGACCCGGATTCCGCGCCCGCCCAAGGGCCGGGAAGAGGTTCCCGTGCAACTGTCTCGCCTGCTGGACGCGCACGAGGTCATCATCACGGAATGCCGTGAACTCGCGGAGCTCGCCACCAAACTGGGCGACCCCGGCACCAACGATCTGGTGGTGAGCGATGTGCTTCGCCCGAGCGAACTGCAAGCCTGGTTCCTGAGCGAACACCTGGTCAATGCGCCGCTGGTCGAAGCCGAGCCGCTGCGGCAATCGGCATAAGACAAAATGGATTTGCGAAGGAATGCACGCGGGCTTCAGGGCCCGCGTCTTTCTTGGCGGATAGCGGTGGGATAGCGCCGAGATAGCTGCCGAGGCTAGTGGCGCGCGGAAAGAATGTGGAGGATTTGCTGCAGTTCATTGCGGAAATGCGTCACATTCACCGGAGGACTCATCGGAAACGCAAGGGTGGTCTGGCTCCGATCGGACTTGCTCTCCTCGCGCAATTGGACGCGCGCGCCGGCGATGGTGAAGCCGTCTTCATAAAGCAGTTTCTTAATGCGCACCACGGATTCCACATCGCGCTTGCGGTACATGCGCTGCCCGGTGCTGCTTTTTACCGGCTTCAGTTGCGGAAATTCCGTTTCCCAGAATCGAAGTACGTAGGCCGGCAAACGGCACAAGCCGGCGACTTCGCCGATGCGGAAATAGAGCTTGTCCGGAATAACCACTTCGGCGTTGCGGGCCGCTTTCTTCGATGCTTTCTTGCGCAGACTCATGGGGGCCGCTGCCGTACTCCTGTATACGCGTTTTAGCACGAGCCGCGCCGCGGGACAACCCCCAAAAGTACCCCACAAGCACAAATGGGCCGCCGCAAGGGCGTTTTGGCGTTCTGCTCTCGGTTGCGTCGCGAACGTCAAGTTCGGAAGGGAAGGAAAAGCCTCTCAAGAGGTGCTTCTCTTGAGAGGCTTGGGGAATTTCTGGACGAGCATCCGCTCGCTTAGTGTTTCTTTTTCTTGGCGGCTTTCTTCTTGGTTGCCATGAAGTGTTTTCCTCCGTTTGAACGATTTGTTCTCCCAAGGTTCTCGACAGGGCACCTTGATGCCCGGGCCACTCAACTTGTAGTATGAGCAGCTGTCCTACCACAAGATATTGCCACTTGTATGTAATTTGTCAATAGAAATTTCACTTCACAGACGATTTTGGTGAAGGGCGTGCTCGGCTCGCTGGGGCGAACTCAGGCAGAATTTCACCATCGCGGCAGAACCTTCCCCGCAGACGCCAGTGAATCCGCGCAGTCTGTGCGATAATTTCAGAACAAATTTATGTCCGATCACAAAGTTTTCTGCGCAAAGTTGAAACAGGAATTGCCTGGGCTCCCCGAGCCTCCGTTCGACAGTGACTTGGGGAAGAAGATCTACGAGCAGATCTCGCAACAGGCGTGGGGCCAGTGGGTGGAACACTGCAAGATGCTGCTCAACGAATATCGGCTGAACCCGGCGCGCAAGCAGGATCAGGAAGTCATCGTGCAGCAGATGGAGCAGTTTTTCTTCGGTGAGGGATCGGCGCATCCAGCCGAATACGTTCCACCAACGCACTGACCGCCCTGCGACCGCGAACTGAGCCAAAAACGGCGCGGGGCAAGCCATCTGCGACGGTCAGCCGGTTTCAGAGGCAGGTTGGAGGCAGGTTACTGACAGGTTACCTCTGGCCTCGCAGCCGATACCCAATTCATCACCTCGTAACACTCCTCGTCGACAATGATAGTTGTGGCGCCTCAGATTTATGACACGCTGATCCTTTCGGATCTGCACCTCGGCGCGGACATGAGCCGCGCGCGCGAGGCGTTGCGCGTGCTGCGGGAAAATCAATATCGCCGACTTATTCTGCTGGGCGATATTTTCGCCGACCTCAATTTTGGACGCTTGAAAAAAGAGCACTGGAAATTTCTCGGCTTCATTCGCAAGCTCTCCAATCCCAAGCGTAGCGTTGAAGTAGTCTGGGTCGAAGGCAATCACGACCACGGCCTGGCCCCAATCATGTCCCATCTGGTCGGGGTCCGCGTGTACCAGGAATATCAATGGGAATATGAGGGGCTGCGCCACATCGCCGTGCATGGTCATCAGTTTGACGGCTTCGTGGTGAGCAACGTCCACATCAGCTATTACATTGGGACGCTGCTCTACCTGCAACTGCAGAAGTGGGATTCGAAAAACAAAACTGTGACCCGTTTCCTCGACCGGCTCAACACGCGCTGGCTACGCTTGTCGTCAAAGGTTGCCGAAGGCGCGCTGGCCCATGCCCGCCACCGTCAGGCGGCGCGCATTTTCTGCGGCCACACTCATGCCGCCATGCAGAAGTACGAGCATGGAACCGATTATTTCAATTGCGGAAGCTGGATTGACGCGCATCCCACCTACATCACCGTTGGTGAAGAGGGAGTCCGGATTCATGAATACGTCGAGCGGCCCGACGATCTCCATCCCGGCGAAGAACGAACCGATCTCGAACCCGCTGAATTCGCCGGCGAGGCAGAGCTACTCGAAGAGGGCGAGTACGAGGGAGTTGGCCGCTGACGCGGACTCCACCGACGGTGGGGTCTCCTGTAAAATTCAACTACAGACGAGGCAAGAGAACTCTTGCGCAAACTGACTATCGTTTTCCACCACGCCGGCGGAGGACATCAAAGTGCAGCGGACGCTCTCAAAGCTACGCTCTCCGGGCAAGAGCATCCCTGGGACGTCAGTCTTCTCGACATTCAGGAGTTGCTCGATCCGCTTGACCTGATTCGTCGCGCCACCGGCCTGCGCATTCAGGACACCTACAACCTGATCCTGCGCAAAGGCTGGACGCGCTTCACGCCGCAACTGCTGGTCGTTCTGCAGGGCATGATCCGTCTCTACCATTCTCCGATCGTGAAAGCACTCCGAGCTTACTGGGCCGAGCATCCGGCGGACCTGGTGCTCTCCGTAATTCCGCACTTCAATCGCGCGATCGCCGAGAGCCTGCGCCCCAACGTCCCAAAAACGGCGAACGCCCACACGTTCGCAGAGAACGCAAATGTGTGCACCCGGCGAACGCCCTTTGTCACGCTAATCACGGATTTGGCGGATTACCCGCCGCACTTCTGGATTGAGCGCGAGTCGGAATACATCATTGCCGGCACGGAACGCGCCCGGCAACAAGCGTTAACCATCGGCCATTCGGCTGACCATATCTTCCTGACATCGGGAATGATCCTGAAGCCGCGGTTCTACGAAAAGACCAGCGTCGATCGCGTCGCCGAAAGGAAGCGGCTCGGGCTGGAACCCGATTGTCCAACTGGCATTGTCCTGTTTGGAGGCTATGGCTCCCAGGTGATGGTCGACATCACCAGGAAACTCAATGAAACCGGCAGCGGCGTCCAGTTAATCCTGATTTGCGGGCACAACCAGAAGCTCGCCGCTGAGCTCAAGAACCTGCCGACTAAAAAGCCAATCTTAGTCGTCGGATTTGCTCAGAACGTTGAATACTACATGGCCTTGGCCGACTTCTTTATCGGGAAACCAGGTCCGGGCTCGATCAGCGAGGCGCTGCAGCTCCACTTGCCCGTCATCGTGGAATGCAATTCCAGAACGCTGCCACAAGAGCGCTACAACGCGGAATGGGTGACGGAGAAAAGTTACGGGATCGTCGTGCCGAGCTTCAAACAAATTGCGCCCGCCGTGCAACGCTTACTTCAGAGCGCGACTTTCGATGAATTCCGTCTGAAGGCCGATGAATACTCCAATCGAGCGTTGTTTGAAGTTCCCATCATCCTGGAACAATGCGCCGAGCGCACGGCGGTTTTAACTCGATCTCAGGCTGCCGTCTAATCTAGTCGCGGCAAGAATTGTGAGCTCAGCGGAACATCGCGGCAAAAAATCGGCCGAGCTTTCTGAAGAACCCGCGTGCCGGCGCGCGATTCGCCGATGCCGTTTCAGCGCCAGCCGGTTTCGGCTTTTCGTTCGCGGGTGGAGGAAGCGGAGCGGCCAGCGCTGGTGCTGACCGCGGACGCGAATCGAGAGGCAGTGCTTGCACATCCTCCACCGGCGCAGGCGGAGGCCCTGTCGCGTGGAACACGAACGGCGCTGCTACCTGCACGTGAAGTTCATTCGGGGCGACGGAGGCGTCAAGTGGAGCGGCCGCGGCCGGTACTCCAGTCGAGGGCGCGCTTTGCGCGTGGGCCGTCTCCGCTGGCAGCGCCGGGCTCGCGTTCAAGGGCGGCAGTGTTTCGTTCTGCGCGTTGTTCCGCACCTGGCTCTGGACGGGCAGATTGTTTGCCGTCCGAAGCGGAAGGTCTCGCGGCGGCGGACATCCGCAATCGAGCGGCACCGCCATATCCACACGATCGAGTTGTCCGGAACGAAACACGAGCTGGTCGGTTGCCTTGACCTGGTAAGTGCGATCGCCGAGCAGCTCGGTAACAATCGCCGATGCCGTGTTGCCGGGCAGCGCGCGCACGCAGGTGTTACCCTGATTGTCCGCACTAATGGCGTAGTGAAATTCCCCCGGCCCCACCAGAAGGATGCGGAAGTCCGGCGTCATCACGGAATCCGAAGAAGCGTCGAGAGCGAAGTGCGCTTCCAGTGCGCCCGTGTTCATGCTGAGCATCAGGTTATGTCGGTTCTGGGACGGAGTAACCGTGACGGTCGTTCCCGGACAAACATGCACCTCGCCGCCACTCGACAGGCGGAGGACCGCAGTATCAGGCCCGGCCGTAATCAAAGAACCCGCGCCTCCGTTATTTGCAGTCAGCGCCAGCGGACCGGCCGCGCGCACCGCCGCCACGACTGGTTGCGGGGCGGGCGTCAGGCTGGGAACCGTCGGCGGCTGAAACGGCGAACTGCTCGCCTGGTTGGGACTTTTCCCGAGATGCACGACCAGGCGATTTCCCGCGGCGTCCCAGGTGTAGGCGCGCGGCGCCAGCAGATCCACGACCACGCGCACTATCGGCGGATTCTGCTGGAACTGGTCGGCGCGTATCGAGCTGATCTGATCGGCTTTTACGCTGATCCGCTTCTGTGGAGTTTCCAGCCGCGCATTCGGCAGATCGATTACCAGCCGATCAGGGTCGCCGATCGCCTGGATGGAAGGAACCAACGGCTTTGTCGCGAGAATCTCAACTGCCTGGCCATCTTTTTCCTGCACGATCCGGAAGCTCTTGATCGCGGCAATCTTGCTCACCGCAGAAGAAGCGGCAGGCTTGGGACCAGACTTAGCCGCAGTCTTGACCGGTGTCTGAGAACGAAGCCACGGCGCTCCGAGCAGGAGCATTCCCAGCGCAATCGCTGTGCGCAAATCCGCCCGCAAACTGCGGCGAGACCGCGGGTGCCGCAACCCAGGATTCGGCGGGAAGTCTTTCACAGAAGCACTCGATTGTTACAGCAACCATACCACTCGGGGGTTCCCGAAAAAAAGCGGATGGAGAAAGCGCACGGGGTATTACGAGTCGGCCAGGAACTCGTACTCATCAATGACGGCCGCCACCGCCATCTTGCTGGCGGGACCGCCGCCTTCGACCCGCACCACGCGGCCCTTGCAGCGCACGCGGATGCTTTCCGTCAGCGTGATCTCGGGCGGCAGGGTCAGCGTGAAATCAATCGCGGAGCCGGCCTGGATGGCGGAGTCGACATAGAAGCAGATTCCGCGGGCGCTGACGTCGCGGGTCTGCGCCGCGTGCTCCTCCGCACTTTCGCCGTAACGGACGGTTACGGGCAGACGCAGCGCGAAGCGTCGCGTGGTCCGCTTGTCATTGTCCTGATCCTGCGGCGTCTCGGCCATTGAACCTCCTCCAAAGCTAGGCTTCAAAGTTTCAAGGTTTCAGAGTTTCAAAGTTGGTCGCGAACGCCTGTAAGCATGTCAATTAGCGGCCAACCTGTCAAGCAAGAGCCAAGTTTCAAGGTTTCAAAGTTTCAGAGTTTCAAGGATTCGTCGCGGTTCGGATCGCACAGCTCTTGCTTTCTTCTTTCAAACCTAGAAACCTTGAAACTCTGAAACCTGGCCTTTTAACAGCTACAATAAGCTTGTGGTCTTCGTCCTCGATAACTACGATTCGTTCACTTACAACCTCGTCCAGTACATTGGCGAACTGGGCGCGCGGGTCGAGGTTCGCCGCAACGACGAAGTGACCGTCGGAGAGATCGAGGCGATGCATCCCGAGCGCATCGTGGTTTCTCCCGGACCCTGCACTCCGCAGGAAGCCGGCATCAGCATCGAACTGATCCGCCATTTCGGGGGCAAAGTGCCGTTGCTCGGCGTTTGCCTCGGACACCAGGCGATCGGCGCGGCCTTCGGCGGGCAAGTGGTGCGCGCCAAGAACCTGATGCACGGCAAAACCAGCCAGGTTGAGCACGACGGCAAAACCATCTTTCGCGGCCTGACTTCACCGATGACCGCGACGCGCTATCACTCGCTGATCGTCGCCGAGGACGGGTTGCCTGGCGATCTCGAAGTCAGCGCGTGGACTTTCGACAAAGACGGAACGCGAGTCATCATGGGGCTGCGACACCGGAAGTTTCCTGTGGAGGGAGTGCAGTTTCATCCCGAAAGCGTGCTGACGGACGAGGGGAAGAAACTGGTGGCGAATTTTCTGAGAAGTTGATCCCACGCACCACCCGCTCTCAGAGAATCACCTTCATCGAAAACTGGATCTGCCGCGACGATCCGGCCGTCTTGCTGATAATGCCAAAGCCGCTGCCGCGCAGGATGTTCGACGGTAATCCGAAGTTGACGATGTTGAAGACGTTGAAGAACTCTGCGCGAAATTCTAGTGTGCCGAATTCGGTGGCGCCGCGGCGGCCGAAGGGAGTGTCTTTGATCAGCGCCACGTCGAAATTGTGGAAGCCGGGCCCGCGGAACGCGCCCCGGCCGAGCGTTCCGAAGCGGCCGTGGTTGGGTCCGGTTCCGTCAGGCAGGTTGATGGGAATGTTGAAGAAGGACGCGTTGTCGGCGCCGCGGCCGAAATAGTCGGCACGCACGGCGCGGCTGGTCGAAAAATGCGGCGTCGCCACCAGGTCGGGACGGTCGGTTCCGCCGGCTCCGGCGCCGGTCTGCTGCACCCCGGAATACACGGTAAAGGGCGGGCCGGTCATGAGCGTAGTGATATTCAGGAACTGCCAGCCCGAGGTCAGCGTCTTTCCGAGCGGGCGCAGAAAGCTCATGCGATCAAACCGCAGCAACTGAATCCAGCTCACGGTGAAGACGTGCGTGACATCGAAGGTGGATACGCCCTTCTCCGCGCGGGGATTCCAGGGATCCTGCGGCGCCGTTTGCAGGACTACTCCGGCGCCCGCGATTGAGCCTCCAATCACGGAACTGGTATCGTCGATCGACTTCGAATAGGTGTAGCTGGCCTGCAAGCCGAGTCCGGCGCGTGCCGAATTCTTGGTCAGGCTCATTTGCAGCGCGTGATAGGTGGAGTGGGAATCGCTGGCGATGATACCTACCGAGCCGAGGCCGCCGGTCGGGTTTCCGGCGTCATCGAACGTTGTAAACGGGGCGAATGCGGGGTCAGCGCCGGTATAGCCGTTGGGCAAGAAAGGCGTGGGGAGATGAATGCCCGCGGTCGCTACGTAGGCAGCGCTAGCTTTGAAATCGCGGAAATCGTGGTCGAGGCTGAGGGTGTAGCTCCCGATATATCCATTGCGAAAATTGCGCGCGATCCCGTAGATCGCCGGCAACTGGGTCTGGTGGCCGGGCGTCTGATCGGCCACGTCCTGCTGAAAACGCGCCAGGTCCATCACCGTGTTCGGTTTCGCGTCGGTGCTGCGGTTATTCGGATAAATCAGATTGCCCTGGAGATCGTACGGCGACGGCAGAGGCTCGGGCACGACCGAATTGGTGAACGGCACCGCGATGGTCGGCTCCGCCGTAAAGTACGGGTTGAAGACGAACGGGATGGCTGCCGTCAGTGCATTTTCCTGCCACAGGTTCATGAGGCGCGTGGTGAGGGCTCCGCCCGCATGCAGCACCGTATGGGGAGTGAACGCGTAGTCGACCGCCAGACGCGGGCCCCAGCCGTTCCAGTCTTTCTCGTACGGAGGCTGCGGATTCACCACAAATTCATACGTGGCCTGGTGGTTCCAGTACGAAGTCGGTTTGCCATCTGCGTCGAAAAAGAGCGGCAGCGACGCGCGCTTCGTCTCTTCGTGGATGCGGCTGTTGACCTCGTAGCGCACACCGTAAGAAATGGTCAGGCGCGACGTGGCCTTCCAGGCGTCCTGAAAATAGAAGTTGTAGGCTTCGCGGCGAACCCCGGCTTCGTCGAACTTGCCGTCCACGGGAGTGAATTCCGCCGGGGCGCTGATGTTGTACGAGTAGGGCGTAGCGGTGAGCAGGCCGGTCAGCGAGTCGGGCAGCGGATCGCCGGGATTGATGTTGTGAGTCCCGCTCGCCGAAATGATGGAGGGCGCATCGGGGTCGTCCGGAGAATAGTACGCCGTTCCGCCGCCGAACGAATAGGCGCCGTTGGGAGCCGTGCCGAAGATGGTGGAATCGCGATTCACGCGAATCTCGACGCCCCATTTGAAGGTGTGGCCGCCGCGGATGCCGGTCATGTCGTGCTTGAGCTGATAAAGGTTGGAATACGAGCCGAAAATTGAGCCAGCCGGAGCCCCGTAGGCCTCAAGCAGGCCGTCGCCAAAAAGAATTGCCGGCTGCGTGTGATTGGCGGCGGGAAAGAACGGCGTACTGCGGATGTAGCCGAGCGACGTTTCGAAACTGAAGTGCGGGCTGATGGTGCGCGTGTAACTCACGCCCGCGTTGCGCTGGTGATCGAAGAACTGGATGGCAAAGCTGGGATCGAGGGCGGTCTGATCGGGATTGGTGACCGGCCCCGTCACCTGGTTAAGACTGAACCGCGTGAACAGCTGCGCCTTGGCGGAAATGCGATGATCCACCCGCACCGAAAACTGATCGGTGCGGGTTGTGACCTTGGAAGAGGTAGCGAACGTGCGCGCGCCATAGGGGCCGACGGGATCGTTGGGCAACGGGTAGGCGTCGAGCACAGGTTGTATCGCGGCATTGACCGGGACAGTCAGAGTGTCTCCCGGGAATGTGGCGGTGTCGATGCCCAGCCGCTCGTCGGCGGTGGGCACAGGGAAAACCTGCGTCGTGCCGAGGATCTGGCGGAATCCCTGGTACTCGCCGAAGAAAAAGTTGCGGTCATGGCCGCTGTAGATTCCGGGAAGCACGACCGGCCCGCCAATCGTCCCGCCAAACTCGTTGCGGATGAATGGGGGAATGCGGCGGTGGTCCAGGCCGACGTAGTCGAAGTAGTTGCGCGCGTCGAGCGATGCGTTGCGGAAGAACTCAAACACGCTGCCGTGAATTGCGTTCGCGCCGGACCGTGTGACCACGTTGGTGTAGCCCGCCGCGCCGTGCCCGATCTGGGGCAGCATGACGCCGGAATTGGACTCCACTTCCTGAATGGCGTCGACGTTGAAGTTGGAAAAAGTGGCGCCGCCCATTTCCGGGTCGGTAGTGTCGGCGCCGTCCATCGCAAAGACGGTCGTCGAGCCCCGCTGGCCGTTGACCGCAAACTGCTGCGTAAAATTCGCCGCGCCGTTGGCGTCGGTCATGGTGCCGGCCGCCAGAAGCAGCAGCTTGCTAAAGTCGCGCGAGTTGAGCGGCAGGCTGGAGACTTCCGAGCTGGAAAGACGCTCTCCGCCGCTCGCCTGGGATGCCGTGCTTCCTTCCGGAATGAAGACAAGCCCTTTCTCCGGACTCGACAGTTGCAGCGTGGCTGCGAGTTTTGCTCCGTCTTTAATCTCGATGGAGGTCGCGGACTTGAAACTGGCGGCGAGCGTTGCCACGGAGATTTTATATTTCGACGGGGAGATGTTGGGGAAGGCGAATTCACCGGCGGGTGTGGTCTTGGCCGTGTACGCAGGGTTGCCGGAGGCGCCCGTCAGCGTGACCGTAGCCCCAGAGACGGGGCTGCCCGCCGCGTCGCGCAGCACCCCGCTCCAGGAAGCGGGCAAAGGCGCGGCCGCAGTCCATTCCGACAGGATAATGAGAGCAACCGCCCCAAGCAGGCGGATAAAACGCATGATGGAGGAATTATACCGGTGGCGTCGGACCTTCCTTCGTTCCCTGAAGGGCAGTGAAAGGCCGGACCAGCGTGATTGTTGATGTAACCAGGCAGGGCAAGCCCCGTCTCTACACGAGTTTTTCCTTAAGCTCCGAAGCCGCGCCCTTTCAAAACCGCCCTTCAATAATGAAGTCGAAATCAAGTTCTATCCACTGCCCTTGGCCATCTCGACTGCGCGCAGGACGGCTCGCGCTTTGTTTTCCGTCTCTTCGAACTCACGCTGCGGATCGGAGTCGGCTACGATTCCTGCGCCGGCTTGCAGGTATGCCTTCTTGCCTTTCATTAGCAGAGTGCGAATCGCTATGCACGAATCCAGGTTGCCGGCGAAATCGGCGTAGAGAACGGAGCCGCCGTAAACTCCGCGGCGGGTCGGTTCGAGCTCTTCGATGATCTGCATGGCGCGAACTTTTGGCGCGCCGCTCAGGGTTCCGGCGGGAAAGCACGCGGCGAAGGCGTCCATCGCATTTAGTTCTGGACGCAGGCGGCCTTCGAGCGCCGACACCAGGTGCATCACGTGCGAGTAGCGCTCGACGTACATCAGATCGCGAACTTTTACCGAACCGTATTCGCTGACGCGGCCGAGGTCGTTGCGGCCGAGATCGACCAGCATCACGTGCTCGGCGCGTTCTTTTTCGTCGGCGAGCATTTTCTGTTCCAGGGCCGCGTCTTCGGCTTCGTCGCGTCCACGGGGGTGGGTTCCGGCAATGGGACGGTATTCGAGCTTTCGTCCGCTGGCGCGCACCAGCATTTCGGGAGAGGAGCCGAGCACGTGCATTCCTCCCGAATTTTTCCGCCCGCCGAATCGCAAGAAATACATATACGGAGAGGGATTCACGGTTCGGAGGGCGCGGTAGAGATCGAGCGGAGCGACTCCGGGCTCGAAATCCCAGCGCTGCGAAAGCACGACCTGGAAAATGTCGCCGGCGGCGATGTACTCTTTGGCACGGCGGACGCTGTCGAGAAACTTCGGCTTCGGAGTGCGCGCTTGCACCTTTAGCTTTGATTTTGTGGCAGCCTTGCGCCAGTAGGCCGGCTTCCATCCCGTGGCGAGCTTTTTCTCGATGCGCGCGATGTCGTTCACAGCGCGCTGGTAGGCAACTCTGGGAGCTTCCCGCGTAACGTCCGCCGACGCCACTATGTGGATCTGGTGCCTTAGGTGATCGAAGGCGAGGACGCGGTCGAAAAACATCAGCACACAGTCGGGAACGTTCAGATCATCCGCAGCGTGCTCCCCGATGTTCTCCAAGCGGCGCACAATGTCATACGCGCAATAACCGACGGCGCCGGCGGTGAACGGCGGAAGGCCTTCTATTGCGGCTGGACGGTGCTGCTGCAAGAGTTCTTTGATGACTTCGAAAATATTTCCCATGCGGCGCTCGATTTTACGGCCGCGCTCGATCTTGATCTCGGCTGCGCGCGATTCCAGCCGCAGAAACGGCCGCACGCCGAGAAACGTGTAGCGTCCAATCTTTTCTCCGCCTTCGACCGACTCGAGCAGGAAGGCATCGCGCTCTCCGTCAGAGACGGCAAGAAAGGCGGAAACCGGCGTCAGCAGGTCGGCGGAGATGGACTTCGCGACTGGAACCAGCGTGGCGCCGCGCGACAAGCGCAAGAATTCTTTGTAGTCGGGACGGGTCATGTGATTAGCATCGCACGAACTGGCTCGCTGAGTCAGGAGTTCGAGCCGTTGCGATAGGCCGGGGCACCCGCCGGACCGTTTCCCAACGTAACCGTCATTGGCCGGTCTTTGGCGCTCCCTGCGGCGGGGAGGGCTTGGGTAGATCGGTGTTGATCTCTATCTTTACGGGGGCGCTTCCTGCGCCGGGCACGCGCACCGTCAGAAGCTTTCCCCCAGAGCTGATCATTGCTAGGTCGACCGTCCCCGCGTACATGTATCCGTTGTTGACGCAGAACAGGCCGTCGACGATGCCGAATTCACTGCCTTTGAGAACCATCAGCAAGCCACCAAGCGATCTCTTAATGGTCGTGGCGTAGGCGTCATTACCGACCCTACTGTAGTTCACCACTTTTCCTTGCAATCCCGGATAGACGCTTGCTGATACGTTATAGAAAACTACATATTCTCCAGGCCCCACATTCGGGATTCGGACCTCGCCACGGTCATTACTGACTGCCGTGAGGGAAGTGTCGATCGTACATTCCAGCTTCCCCTCCTTCTTGGGGGCGAGAATGAGTCTGGCCGATGGGGCCGGCTTCTTCGATGCCGCGTCAATCAACACAGCGAGAAATTCGTGCTGGGACTGCTTTTGCTGCGCCTTGCAGGCACACGCAGTCAGCACGCACAGCAGCAACGCCACGCTCGCAATATGTCTCCTCCGCATGTTTCAAGCTCCTTCCGATTCAGAAAAAAAGCAGAAATCAAGGGACCAACCCCCGTGCGCAATGAAAGCCGAGGATGCTGCGCACGGAGACGCCGTGCGCAGCACTCATTCGCGTTTCTTGCGAAGGAGTGGGGTCGGCACAATCTTACGCAGGTCGAGGGCACAGTCAAGCTCGAACTCCTTCGACCTTCCCTCGCTTGCCTGGCCTGCGGGGCGGCAATATACTTTGCGAAGCTTGCCTGAGTTGGGCGGGAAATCGCAATCGCAATCATGGGGGAGACTTTTATGACGACAGTGGACCTGGAACAGGAAACTAATCCCTGGCAGGCGCAAGCCGCCCGCTTCGACCTGGCCGCGCAGAAGCTGAATCTCGATGAAGGGCTGTGGAAGGTTCTGCGCAGTCCGAGCCGGGAAATTATCGTTCATATTCCGGTGATGATGGATGACGGGCACTTGGAAGTCTTCACGGGATACCGGGTGCAGCATTCCATTGCGCGCGGCCCGGCCAAGGGCGGATTGCGCTACGCGCCCGACGTGAACCTGGACGAAGTGCGGGCGCTGGCGAGTTGGATGACGTGGAAGTGCGCGGTGGTGAATATTCCATTTGGCGGGGCGAAGGGCGGCATCATTTGCGATCCGCACAAAATGTCGCAGGGCGAGTTGGAGCGCATGACTCGCCGCTACACCGCCGAGCTGTTCGATTTCATCGGGCCCGAGAAGACGTCCCCGCTCCCGACGTGAACACCAATGAGCAGACCATGGCTTGGATCATGGATACCTATTCCATGCACGCGCGCCAGACGGTGACCGCGGTGGTGACCGGCAAGCCGATCAACATCGGGGGATCGCGCGGGCGCCGCGAGGCTACTGGGCGCGGCGTTCTCATGGTCTGCGAACAGGCGATCAAGAAACTGCGCCTGAATCGCGAGACGACGCGCGTCATCGTGCAGGGCTTCGGTAACGTCGGTTCGAACGCGGCCCGCCTCATGGCGGAAGCGGGATACAAGATCATCGGCATCGTCGAAGTTGACGGTGGCCTGTACAAGAAGGACGGCATCGACATTGAGGCATTGTGGGCATTCCGCCAGCGCAATGGCACCATTCACGGGTTCACGGGCGCCGAGGCGTATGCTGCGGACGAGCTGTTGCTGGCCGATTGCGACATCCTGATCCCGGCGGCGACCGAGAACCAGATCACCAGCCAGAATGCGGACCGGGTGAAATGCAAAATTCTGGCGGAAGGCGCGAATGGGCCCACGACCGCGGCGGCCGACGATATTCTCTCCGAGAAAAAAGTCTTCGTCATTCCCGACATCCTGGCGAACGCCGGCGGGGTCACTACTTCTTACTTCGAGTGGGTGCAGGACCGCCAGGGCTACTTCTGGAAGGAATCGGAGGTCAACGATCGTCTGGGGGACATCATGATTATGGCGTTCGACGACGTTGTCGGGTACTCTGAAAAGCATGGTGTGAACAACCGGATCGCTGCGTATATGCTGGCGATCGACCGGGTGGCGTACACCATACGGCAGCGCGGAATCTATGCCTAGGAGGCTGTGGTGAAGGCCGGGGCCGGAGCGGTGCATGAGCGACACCCTTCATGAATTGTCATCCCGAGCGAAGCGAGGGGATGAATTCACGTTTGAAGTGCAACAGTGTGTTCCAAGAATACCTCGTTGGGAGTTTTGAAGCCGAGGCATTTTCTGGGTGTGTCGTTATAGCGTTCGAGACAGAGGGCGAGGCGATGGGCGGGCAGGGTATCGAGGTCGGTGTTTCTGGGCAACTGGCGGCGCAAACGGCCAATCGCGTTTTCGATGCCGCCCTTTTGCCACGGCGAGTGCGTGTCGCAGAACCAGGTCTGGATGCCAAACCGTCGGCTCAGGAGATAGTGTTTGCTGAACTCCGTTCCGTTATCGAAGGTCATGGATTGGCACACACGCGCGGGCATCGCTTCCACCATGGCGCTGAGATTGTCGGCGACCGACTGCGCCGTTCTCGCCTTCTGCCGCACCAGCAGGGCGCGCCGCGACCTGCGTTCCTGCGCCACCAGCAAGAACTGTCCCGGTTTGCTGAAGCTCATGAGGTCGGCTTCCCAATCGCCCAAGCGCGTTCTGGCCTCCACCACCGCCGGACGATCATGGATGGAAACCCTGTCCACTATGGACGCCGTCGACCATCGGCCATTGGGCAGACGCTTTCCGCGACGGTACTTTTGGCGAGGCAACCAGCGATGCAGGGTTTCGTTGAAGGACCCACTGCGCCAATAAATGTAACGGTAGATCGATTCGTAGCTGATGCGGTCGCTGCCCGGTCCCTGGGCCATGCGCCCGGCAATCTGCTCCGGCGACCATCCCGCGGCGAGATGTTGCAAAACTTTCTCACGAAGTTCCGGCTGACGTTCCAGCTTATGGGCTCGACCGCGAGCATGACGACGCAGCATCAACTGCTGCGCGCGCTCCGGATCGTAACCCCCGGTCCACTGCTTGGACGCCTTGCCGTTGCGCTTCAGTTCACGGCTGATCGTCGCCGCGCTCCGCCCCAGAACGCCAGCGATGCAGCGCAGAGATTTACCGTCTGCATGCAGACGGTAAATCTCAATCCGCTCTCTGAGGCCCAACTGCTCATACCTTCTTTTTTCCATCGCAACACCTTTGTACGGTGTTGCACTTGATTCGTGAACTCATGAGGATCTGCATTTTGCGGCGAACAGAAGGTCCTTCCCCTTCGGCTTTGCTCAGGGTCAGGATGACAATTTGCGAAAGATGCGAGGAAATATGAATCATTCCCAAAGCAAACTTACGCTGTGGATGCTTGCTTTCTGTCTGTTGCTCACGGCCGCCATTTCGCCTGCTTTGGCGAAGGCGCAGGCGAGCGCGAGCGGCACCAGCTCCGCCACAGCAAAACCCGCGGCTCCGGCTAGTCCCAGCGCAACTCCGGCTGCGCCCAAGACGACGCCCAAGACGACGACTGGCACGGCTTCCAGTCAGGAGATTGCCGCCGCTAAGGCCAGCGGCAAGGTCTGGGTCAATACCGAGAGCGGCGTCTATCACAAGAGCGGCCGCTGGTACGGCAAGACAAAGTCCGGAAAATTCATGACCGAAGCTGAGGCGAAGGCCGCTGGGTACAAGGAAGCGCACAGGGAATAACGGCTATGACCGGGAGATCCGTCGGGCGTCGCATCCTGAACTTTATGTAGCGCACGGTTTTAGCTGAGCCTGCTCCGCAACTTTCCTCGTCCGATACTGGCAGCCAATGGTCTTGATTCGGAGTATACTCACGCCGTCGTCTGTCATGCGGTCCGATGCGGTGAGGGGCACTGCTCAAACGCCCGTAGCACGGTACTTACGTGAGCGTGGAACCGTTCCAGTCGCGTCGATACTTGGATGAGAGGTTCTTTTGCTCTTGCTGCAACGACCGGAAGGGCCGTTGGAGCGGAGAGGTCCAATTCGGCGCTGAAACGGACTGACGGTCGTCGGTTTACGGACGAAGCGGTAATCGGGAATGCGGTGTGGATGTTAGTTCGATTACCGGCATGAACGCAATGGCGAGCTCAACTGTGACGGAAAACCAGCCGAGGTAACTATTACAATGAGTATAGCGGTCCTGATCGGGGTCCACGACGGTGTTGTACTGGCAGCAGATAGCGCGTCGACTTTGACTTTTCCGGGACAGGAGGGTCTGGTCGGCAATGTGTATGACAATGCAAACAAGATCTTCAATTTGGTTAAGGGCCAACCCATCGGTTGCATCACTTTCGGAAGTGGCAATATCGGCACGGCGTCGATCGGTACGTTGATAAAAGACCTTAGGAAGAAGCTTACCGATACGCCGGAAAAGATGGCGTTCAATGCCGAGCAATACACTATGGAGGCGGTCGCGAAGATTCTGGCGAGGTTCTTGGGAGATGAGTGCGAAAAGCTAGAGCAGGCTGCAAAGCTCAACACGAACTTGGGATTTCTTTTGGGAGGTTATTCCAAGCCGGGGGACTTTGGGGAATCATGGTCAGTAGAAATACAGAGGGGAGTTCCACAGCCACCCAAGAAATTGAGGCCAGATCATGAGGTAGGTCTAAGTTGGGGCGGTGCGACCGAGGTCTTGCAGCGTATGGTTACGGGTTTCAGTCCGCACCTTTTCGAAGTCTTAGCGGCAGTTACTCAACCGCCGCAAGATCCTGCAGTTCTCGCTAGCCAGCTCGGGCCGGTGTTGGCTGCACAGCTGCAAGCTCCACTGGTCTTTGCGCCAATGCCGATTCAGGATGTCATTGACCTGGCCCGGTTCTTTGTACATTCGGCGATCATGTACTCACGCTTTTTGCCGGGAGCGAACATCGTCGGTGGACCTATCGAGATCGCTGCAATTACGAAGCACGAGAATTTCAAGTGGATCAGCCGAAAACACTATTATGACCAACCGTTGAACAAGGAGCCATTCCATGTCGTTGTCGATAAATGTAAATGAAGACAAGGTCGCAGAATTGTTGAAATCCAGAAGTGCCGGATACGTCGTTTCCACCTCCGTGCCAGTGGTGAAGAATTGCGACCCCGTGTATCCATCGACGTCGGGAGTTTCTGGGGCGGTATACACTGCTCCAGTGCTCGTCACGGCGGAAACAAGAGAGCGCTTTATAGCGGTGCGCCGTCAGATAGAAGAATCCGGTATTCCATTGAAGAGTGCGGGAGAGTTGACGAGAGAAATTGATGAGATGAGGGGTAGGCACTAGTTTTGGCTGCGACGCTTACGTACATTGATTCAGGCGTCCTCATCTTTGCGGCACAGGGAACAACCGCCGCCGCCGCTCTTGCTCTTCCCTTTCTGGCGGATCCAAACCGGGAATACGTTACTAGCGAGTACGTCCGCTTGGAGGTTTTGCCCAAGGCGACTTTTCATGGACGGACGGGGGAGGTTGCGTTTTACAACCTGTTTTTTACAACCACCACCCGCTCAATACCGACAAGTGAAGCGCTTTTGAAATACGCCTTGGAGGAGGCCTGCAAGACAGGCATCCGAGGGCTTGATGCGGTGCACATCGCATGCGCCGTCTTTGCTGGCGCTGAGGAATTCATAACCTCGGAGAAGACCAACAGACCAATTCATCGGACTAAGCTGATCAAGATGGTGTCAATATTTCCAGCGGCGGCACCTGTCAAAGACCCGTGGTGGAAGTTCTGGCGACGGTAGATCAGAACCCCCGAAAATCGAAATCGTGAGTGAAGCGCAGTGCAACGAATTTGAAAATTCCGCCCCAGGCATCAACCCCTGCCCTCCGGTCCGTTGCCTTGGCCTCCGATGTGGAGGATAATCACATTGACCGCCCTCGCGGCTCTGGCTCAGTCATCGTGTGAATCTTCCTAACTACATCACGCTTACCCGGATCGCCGCGGTTCCGCTGCTCATCTGGATTCTTTGCACCCCGCGTTTCTCAAGCGAGCAGAGCGGGGAACGAGAAATCCTGGCTTCGGTGGTTTTCATCCTGGCTTCGATCACCGACGGCATTGACGGCTATCTGGCACGCAAACGCGGGCAGATCACGACCATGGGGATGCTGCTCGATCCGCTGGCCGACAAGTTGCTGATCGCCGCCGCCTTCGTCACGCTGGTGCAGTTCAATCCCGCGCTGGTGCCGGCGTGGATGGCGGTGGTCATCATCGGGCGCGAATTTCTGGTAAGCGGGCTGCGCTCGATTGCGGCTTCGGAAGGTTTCACGATTCAAGCGAGCGAACTGGGCAAGTTCAAGATGCTGGTGCAGATTATTTCCGTGGTGGCGGTGATTCTGGCTCGCCGCTGGCAGGAATGGCCGGTGTATGGCACTTACTTTTTCCCGGTCTACTGGATAGCCTGGCTCGCGATCTGGTTCATGGTTCTGCTTTCGCTGGTTTCAGCGCTGGACTACTTCGTCGGTTTCTGGTCGCGGATCGACCGCAAATCGGAGAAGCGGCGGCGGCGGACCTTTGTTCTCTCCCGGCGGAGAAAACGCGATGTCCAGGCTGTCTGAAAAGCCGTCTGAAAGTTCGATTGCGCGTGACCCCGCCTCGCTATCCCCGGAATTCTCTCTCGATCAACGCCGGACTCTGCTGCGCATCGCGCACGAGGCGATTCTTTCCGTTCTGGAGCGCCGGCCTGCTCCGGAAGCGACGGCTATCCCGGCCGGGCTGTCGGAGCTGCGAGGCGTCTTCACCACTCTTTACCTGGACCGCCAACTTCGGGGATGCGTCGGCTATGCCCTGCCCATCGCGCCCCTATATCGCGCCGTGGCGGAAACGGCGCGCGCCGCCGCTTTCGAAGACCACCGTTTCTTGCCGGTGACGAAGGAAGAAGCTCTGAAGCTGGAAGTTTCCCTGAGTGTGCTCTCCCGCCTGTTCCCGATTCATCCCGAGGCAGTGGAAGTCGGGCGCCACGGCCTGCTCATCACCGATGGCGCTCGCCGCGGCCTGCTGCTGCCCCAGGTTCCCGTGGAACATGGTTGGGAGCGGGAAACTTTTCTGGAGCAAACCTGCCGCAAAGCCGGTCTGCCGCTGGATGCCTGGAGGAAGAACGCAACCCTCGAGGCTTTCACCGCCGAGGTCTTTGGCGACGCTGAATAAGGCAGGTGTCAGGTCTTAGGTGTCAGGTCTCAGGAAGAATCAAAGCCCAGGTTTTTCCTGAGACCTGATACCCGAGACCTGACGCCTCTTTTACTGCTGGTTGTCGAGTTCCACGGTGTCGCCCGCGTGCACATCTTCCAGAGCGAAGACGACCATGGCGGACGATGCGGTCGGGGTTACGTTCAGAACCACCACTTCTCCCACGGCGCGGCGCGGCAGATCGCCCACGTGAATGTTCGGCCCCTTGGTTCTTGTGAAACGACCGGCCTCAAAAGTAGGCGGGCGCATCTGCGTGTCTTCTGAAGTCTGAGCGCTGAAGGAGAGCGAGTCCACGGGATCCTGCAAGGTGGCTGTGTAGGAGCGCAGTACGCGAAAATAGTCGCCCACCTTCACGCCCTGGTTCGAACCCATGTTGATATAGAGTTTCATGCCCGTGCCGAGGAAAGCGTCAAAGTCTTTACCGAGCACGATCCGTCCGCTCAGCTTCCCATTGGCCGGCGCGAAGCGGTCGAAACGCCCGGGCACGTGGAAGGAAATCGGCGGTTTTTCCACGAAAGGCATGACGACATCTCCCGGGTTGATGGGATCGCAACTGAATTCCACTTGGGCGATGGCGCTGCGACTACGCGTATCGACTACCCGCACCCTGCCAATTTCCCCGTAAGGGCGTCCCGCGGCAGCCAGTACTTTCCTCTGCCCCGGATAGATTTCGTACTCGTTGATGTCGCGCAGTTCGCGGACGATCGAATACAGTTGTCCCGCCTGATAGCCGCTCCCGGCCAGGTAGACCAGTCCTCCGAGATCGAACTTGGTTGAGTTCGGTGTCTGCAGGCCGCCGTTGACGTAGTTCGCGTCGGGAACCCGGTCCTTGGTAATAAATCCTGCGCAGTAGATGTCGGCCGCGGTCGGCGTCTGGAAACGCACGAAGGGCACGTTGACCGTCGTGTTGACGATACCGTCCGCATCGGGCGCGATCGCCGTCGTCGACTGCTGGGCCACGGCGAAGGTCGCCGTCACCACCAGTAGCAATAACAATCCTGTTTTGTTCATGTTACCTCCGACTCCAAACCGCACCGGGGCTTCCCAGCTATCTCTCTCGGAAGACAAGGGTTACAGCCGAAAAGTAACAAGCGATTGAGGAGGGGTCAAGGTTACGAGGGTGTTTAGCCCTCTGGCTCCCAAAGTGTTTCCTGAGCCGTGCAGCAATGTTAATGTTGCATCTGCGCTTACACCCCTGTAATATCGCGCCGTCGTTGAAAACAAATGGTCTTGGCTTCTTCGTCCACTCTCGCGCCGCGTTTTCTGTCTTCCCGCCTGCCCAGGGTCTGCCTGGCGCTGGGCCGCGATACTGTCGAAGACATGCTCGATACCGCCGAATCCATGGCCCGCGATAACCCATTCCTCGAGTTCCGTTTGGATTACCTGAAGCAGCCCCTGGCCGCGCTTCCCAAAATCCATCGTTTTCTTGAGACCCACCAGTACGTCATCGCCATTGCGACCTGCCGCCGCGCCGACCACGGCGGCAAGTTCAAGGGATCGCTGGCTTCTCAGTTGGAAGTGCTCACCAAAGCCCAGGCCGCGGGCTGTCAGATTGTCGACCTCGAACTGGAGAGCGCACTGAAGTCGAAGCCCGAAGCGATTGCGCGCCTGCGCAGGCACGCCGGACTCATCCTGTCGTTCCATGATTTCCGCGCCACACGCAAGCTGGATGAGACGCTGGAGAAAATGCTGAAGATCCCGGCCGATTTCTACAAGGTCGTCAGCACCGCCACCACGCTCTCGGACAACGTGGCCATGATGAAGTTTCTGCAGACGCAGAGCGGCAAACATGCGCTGATCGGGTTGTGCATGGGAGAGCAAGGCATCATCAGCCGCGTGCTCAGCGTGCGCGCGGGCAGTGTTTTCACTTTTGGCGGGGTCGATGCCGATCTCAAGACCGCACCCGGTCAGGTCAGTGCGCGCGATCTGCGCGGCATCTACCGCCTCGAGCAAGTCGACGCGGCCACTCGCATCTATGGAGTCGCCGGCGATCCCATCGGGCAATCGCTCTCGCCCGTCATCATGAACACGGCGTTGCGCCGTGAGAACGTGAACGGCGTTTATCTTCCTCTCCACGCCAAGACGCTCAAGGATCTGATCCACTGCGTGCGCGGGATCCCGCTTCACGGCCTGAGCATCACCATGCCGTACAAGCAGGCCATCATTCCGTACCTCGATAATACCGACGCGCACACGGCCAAGATCGGCGCCTGTAACACCGTGGTCCGCGGGCAGGAAGGCAAGCTTTACGGTTTCAATACCGATATTGCCGGCGTCATTCGTCCGCTCGAGCAGCGCCTCGCCATCGAGAAGGCGAAAGTTCTGGTGCTCGGCGCCGGGGGCGCGGCCCGGGCCGCAGTGTTCGGTCTCAAAGAGCGCGGCGCTGAAGTCTGGATACTGAATCGCACTTCCGTCAAGGCTCAGAAGCTTGCCCGGCAGGCCAAGGCGCGCACCATCAAACGCGCCGGACTCCGCAAGATGGCCTTCGATGTCATCATTAACGCGACTCCAGTTGGAATGGGGAACACGCGCGACTGCCCGCTCAAAGACGAGGAGATTCAGGCCGGCGTCGTTTTCGACATGGTGTACGACCCGGTCGAGACGCACCTGCTGCAGATCGCGCGCGCCAAGGGAATCGCCGTCATCCCCGGAGTCGAAATGTTTGTGCAACAGGCCGCCCGGCAGTTTGAAATCTGGACTGGCAAGCCCGCTCCCGCCGGCGATATGCTGCGCGCGGTCATGATCGCTCTGCAGGAGCGCGCCGCCGCTCAAAAGCAGCCGAAAGCCTGACTGAGATCGCCGGGGCGCCATAATTCTTGCGGCCGTCGGCAGCTCCGCAAATCAAAAGGGGAGCAAGACAAATGAAAAACACACAACTCACGCGTTTCGCCCTAGCGCTAGTCACGGGACTGTTCTTTGTCGCCGGTGCGCCTCAGACCCAGGCTCAGCAAGCGAGCAAAAAGGCCTCCGATATAACTGGCAACAAGCCGGAGGCGTTCGGCTTCTCGTCCAAGCGACTGGAGCGGCTGCATGCGGCCATGCAGCGGGAAGTGGACCAGAAGCAGCTTGCCGGCATCGTCACCGTTCTGGCGCGCCACGGCAAAGTGGTCGAGGAGAGGACATACGGCAAAAAGGACATCGCGAGCGGCGCTCCGATGACGAGGGACACTATCTTCCGCATCTTCTCCATGACCAAGCCTGTCACCGGCGTTGCCATGATGATCCTCTACGAAGAAGGCAGATGGCATCCTTCGGATCCGGTCTCGAAGTACATCCCCGAGTTCGCTCATCTGAAAGTTTTCAAGGGCGTGGATCAGAGCGGCAAGATGATCCTGGAAGACCCTGTCCATCCCCCGACCATGCGCGAGTTGATGACCCACACCGCGGGCTTCACGTATGGTTTTTTCGGCCATACTCCGGTCGACAAGATGTACATGGAGCAGCAGGTATTGGGATCGCAATCCTTGCAAGAAATGATCGACAAACTTGCGAAAACTCCATTGCTCTACCAGCCAGGAACTCGCTGGGTCTACAGCGTGGCGACGGATATCCAGGGCTATATCGTTGAAAAACTGTCGGGCCAGTCCCTGCCCGCTTTCATGCAGGAGCGCATTTTCAGACCCCTCGGCATGAAGGACACGGGCTTCTTCGTTCCCCAGGAAAAGCGAAACCGGTTTGCCACGCTGTACGTAGAAAACGCGAAAGGCGAACTGGTCGCGAACGCAGCGAGCGGAGGAGCGGACTCCGACTATGCAACGCAGCCATCGATGCCCTCGGGTGGCGGCGGCATGGTCTCAACCGCGCAGGACTATCTGCGTTTTGCTCAGATGCTCCTGAATGGCGGAGAACTGGAGGGCGTGCGCATCCTGGCGCCGGCCACGGTGCAGCTCATGACTTCAAACCATCTCAGCCCCAGTCTCATGACGGGCGAGTTCTCGGTTGGTCCAGAAACTATGCGGCCCGGCATGGGGTATGGCTACGACTACGCGGTTTTCCCGGACCCACTGCAAGCCGACGAAGTGGTTGGCCAGGGCACTTTCTTCTGGCTCGGAGCGGCGGACACCTGGTTCTGGGTCGATCCCACCAACGATCTGATCTTTGTGGGTATGACCCAGCGAATGCTCGGACCTGGGGAGCCCAATGTGGAGGCGTTGAGCCGCGCCCCCGTCTACCAGGCGCTCGTGAAGCCGCGGATGTGATCCATGCGGTCACCATCGCGCTACGGGGACCGGGCCGCCGCGTAAAGCCAGCCGGAATCGTGAGCGCTAACTACTGTCCCTTCTGGCCCGCGCTGAAAGTCGTCCACGGCCCCGCCTTCATGTCGCGAAGCACCGGCTTCTGCCAGGAGTACTCGGGATGCTGTTCGAGGAAATCCCTGGCCACAAAATCGGCTCCGCAAGGATGCCCCGCCCGGGCCCGCAGGCTCATGTCGGCGGCCATCTTGCTGTCCGTGACCTTGCCCTGGACCGCGCCTCCCGGATTGTAAGCGGCCCAGTCCCATTGCTTTGCGCCGCGCGGAGACACATCCGCGTGGCCGCACAACGTGCGCTCATTGGGCTGTTCTTTTTTCTCGAAGCTGTCGAAGTGGTCCGACAAAAACCGCTCGGCCATTTCCACGTCGATTTTCCCCTTCGACTTTTGCATCAGCTCGTCCCAGCGCGCGTGTCGCGCATTCGGCGATGAGGATGCATCCTCCGGGTCGAACGTGGTTTCCTCCCGGATCAGCTTCGGGTCGCGCGCAAAATTCGAGCTGACAAAGTAGCCGTCTTTCGTGCGCCACAAAGGTGTGTTCTTCAGTCCCAGTTCGAGGTAGGCGATTTCTCCCGTCTTGCGGTCCCCAATCAACCAGTCGTTGGCGTAGCCGCCGTTATTTCCATCCTTGATGATGCGCACATAGTCGTCGATCGAATTGGCGTACTGCAGCGCCTTCCGCGAACGCATGAACTCCGGCTTGCCCTTCGGGTCCCAGCCCTCGAACTGCGTGATGGTTGTTTCCGCGATCATGATGCCGCTGGCATTGATGCCGAAATCGTCATCGCTCGTAATCACTCCCGGATAGCCATCCATCAACATGCGATTGCCGCGCTCGGGGACGATGTCGAAGATCATGACCCAGCGCTCGCCCTCGACATAGCTCGTCCAGTTGTTGTGCGCGATCACGATCTGGCGGTCTTTTGTCTGGCTGCCCGTGGCAATGAACGCGCTGCAATTGCCCGGCGGCTTGGGGCGCGGCGCGTTCGGCCCGCTCTGCCGTTTGTCGAGCCACGGCACGTAATAGTCGGACAGCTCTGCAAAGGCGTTGAGCGCAACTACGTCGTAAACATCGAGTTCGACGCCGCGCGCCTTCAGCCCATCGGCGATGCCCTGCAACTCCTGCCGATATTCGGCATCGATGTGCGGCCAAAGCATCTCTCGCGCCGCCTGGCGGAAAAACGCCCAGTTGCGCTGCGACTGGCGCGTGTCCATCAGCTTGGTGACCTCGAAAGCGTCGGCAATCTCCGTCGCCAGCAGATACCCGTGCTGAAATCCAATCTCCGACGGCGATCCCTCCAGGTGGACGTACGTCCAGCCTCCCTGCTGGAAGCGGTATGCCTTTTGCAGGCGCGCGTCCGGCGAGCCCTCACCCCGGGCCGCGCCCGGCGAAATCCACGGGCCGCCGAGCACCAGCAGGAAAGCGATCGCAACGCCAAGGCTAACCCCCAAAAAACCACGCCGAACCAACCACTCCCGCATCGAACCATGAGCGAAGATTGCCCGCATAGGTCTCCTCATTTGGGCGGTCGGGCGACTCCCGCCGCCATCCGGCAGGTTAGATAGATGCCGCGCGGAAGTCAACCATAGCTCGGGCGCCGACCCCTACCGATGCCGAGGATTTGACTCTTGTGCCGACCCGCCGTCGTAGCAAATTGAGACACTGCGATGCAATCATTACAAGAAAGGTTGCAAATAGAAGGGTTCGGAAGTAGTATAGTCGTGGACGCAGTGTTTCGCGTTCACCTTGTCCCAAAAACCAAATCTTCCAGGTAGAAACGCAGCCCTAGCATTAAATGAACGTCTAAAAGGGGCGCCCAAGGCCCCGGTGCAATTCGGAGAGAATGCATGTCGTGGTACGCGTACTGCCTCACGGAACACCCGACCCTCGCCAACGGTGTTCGCGCCCGCCGTCCTTTTGTTCTAGATGGAATTCAGGGTGTGAACTCCGCTCCGGTCATGAGCTACCCGAGCGGAGAATTTGCCGTTATCGTCAGTGAATATGACCGCGCGACCTCGAAACTCGACGAAAAGTCGGTTCTCGAGCACGCCCGCGTGGTAAGCCAGAGCTTCCGAACCGCCACCGTCTTGCCCTTCCGCTTCGGAACGATTTTCGACACCGAAGATGCCATCCGCCAGGCGGTTCGAGCCAACCGCCGCACGTTTTGTGAGAGTGTGGCCCGGCTTCGTGGCAAGTCCGAAATGCGCATCAAGCTGATGGTCCGCGACGGTTCGCTGCGCGGCACGATGGAAGAGATTGTCCTGCCCGATACGGTCGGCCGCGAGTACCTTATCAAACTCCGCGAGAAGGCGTCGCGTGAGCGCGAGCGCCAGACCAAAGCCCGCGCCCTCTCTGTCCAGGTGCACAAGCTCTTCAACCCGCTCGAGGAAGAAGTCAGCTGCAAGAAGGTCGACGCCGACGGAATGTTGCTTGATATCGCTCACCTCATCGATACCAAGTCGATCGAGAAATATCAGAACCGTTACAACACAGCCGCTAAGCAACTCAAGAATTGCGAACTGGTGGTGACCGGTCCCTGGCCGCCCTACCATTTCCTGCCGGGGAAGGTGCGCACCGTCGCCGGCGACAGCTAAAAGCTTTGTGCCGATTTGTCCGAAGCCCCCTCCTGAGGGGGCTTTGCTTTTGTGTAGGGACGGGGCAAAGCCCCATAAGCGCTAACTTAAGGCTTTATTGTTCCGAGTTGCCCACTCGACCGGGATCCAACTTGTCGTCATCGCAATGGTTGCATCGTCAACGGGGCCCTTCCGCGAATATGACGACATCCTTGTCTAGCGGCAACTCGCGTGTGTGGAGTTCCGCAGGCCCGTCACTCGTGGTCTTGCTGCTGTACCGGTCGATGAGATAGGGGACGCCTTCACCAGACAGAAGCTTCGACGAAGTAGTGACTTCAAAATGCAGATGCGGTTCTCGGGCATCTCCGGAAGCGCCGATGCGCGCCAACACCTGCCCACGCCGCACACGATCCCCTACTTTCACGCGCAAACCTGCGGGTTGCAGATGCATGTAATATGCGAACTGGCCACCACCCAGGTCGAGCGTGATTGTATTGCCCGCCACCGTTTCCAGCGTAATTGGCACTGCGGGGTGGAACGCGTCGCCGTGACCGGGGACGTTCTCGGGAAGTCCGTCTCTGGCGGTGACAACGCGACCGTCCGCAACGGCAAGCACCTCTTTTCCGTAGGAGTAATAGGAGTGCATGTCCCGTGCGTCGCCAGAAAATGCCGCTCCATCCTTGACCTGTTTCCAGTCGATGGCGAATCGGCGAGAGTCGACCGGCTGCCCATCGAGAATGACGACTCCGCGCCGATGATGATTGTCCTGATCGTTGCTGGGCCCGTCTTCCGCGAGCCAGTCGGCTCCTTCTACCGGCGGGCCGAGCACACGCAACTCAGTGTGATGTGTGGAAATGACCGCGCCCTCTTCTGGAGCGTAAGCCGTGGTCACGCGATGGAGCAGTCTGTCGGGAACATGTGAGCCGCGGTCGAACGCAACGGACATAAAGGCGATCGCGCTCTGGCCATCCGCGATAACGAGCCTATCCTTGGGGTCGGATAGCGCCCTGCCTCCTAGAGGCTGCAACATGGTTTCCAGTTGGGCCGCTTCAAAGGTCGCAACCGGTTGGGCAGTTCCCGGATCCGCGTCGAGCACGTCAATGCGACTCAGCGAAATGGGCATTGGCATGAAGTTGGTCAAATGCAACTGGTACATCAGATACACGTGCGGTCCGCTCGGGAATGCCGTGGGCTCGAACGGCACGCGCATTTCGAGCTGTAGCGGCCACGGAGGCCGATTGGCCTCCGTTTTGTTGTCGGACGGCTGACTTTGGGTTTGAGCGATAGCAGGATATGAGCAAAGGCACGCAACTGCGAAGAGGATGTATTGGCGCATGCTCGCGGTACGCGTCTTGCGACCAAGAAGTTTCCTATTTCTGGTCGGATGGTCGGCCAACCGGAAGGAATTCTGCTTAAGTTAGCGCTTGTGGGGCAGAGGTCCGCATCCACACACGCTTCTGCCCGGAATTCCTGCCAATGTGCAGCTTTATTCACCCAGCCGTTCATTGTCCGCCGGTCCGCCAGCCGCTCTGAGTCTAAGGGATTCGGCTAACATCTTGATTTTGAATAGGTTCCCGAAATGGGACTCGCTCTCAGCCCAACTACCATTTTGGTTCCGCAAATGCTTATTCCCGTGGCAGCTGAAGAGGCCGCACCCGTTGGAACAACTTCACTCTCGCTGTTCTCGACATCTCACTCTGTCCGTTCCTGTCCCCCAGAGCGGCGTCAAACTAAGTCACCTCTGATTCCCGCCACTTCGCCTCTTTGAAAAGGGTGGCCCCGAAAGGGGCCGCTTTTTTTGTTGCGCCCGCTCCTGTACACTCGCGGTTTCCAATGAATTTCAAAAAAACCGCTTCCCTCTGTATTCTCCTGTCGCTGGTTGCCATCTTCGGGCAGAAACCGATGAAGGCCCAAAAACCGCTCACCGCATCCGACGATCTCCTCCTCGCCACCATGGAAAAGGAACTGCATCGCGGCCAGTCCGAGGTGGCCAAGCAGGATCCCGCGCCCTACTTCACCAGCTATAACGTGACCGACGGCGAATCGCTGGTTATCCTCGGCGCCCAGGGTGGCATTCTCACGTCAACTCACACCCGCCACCGGGCCGCCGACGTGAGCATGCGCATCGGCACTCCCGCTCTCGATAACACGCACGATAAGGAGCGATCCTCCGGCATTACTTCCGGCCAACTGCCGCAGCGGGACGACTCCGATGCCATCGCCCGCGTCCTCTGGAGGCTGACCTACGAGGAGTACCGCAAGGCGCGCCAGGCCTATACCAACGTGAAGACCAAGACCGCCGTTCGCGCCAAGGACGAGGACGACTCGCCCGACTTTTCTCAGGAGAAGCCCTCGACTTACGTCGAGAAAACTCCGTCGCCTTCGTTTCCCGAGCAAGAGGGTTGGGAGGAACTGGCGCGCCGCTATTCCGCTTCCTTCCGCCAGTATCCTCAGGTCGAAGAGTCTTTCGTTTTTCTTTACGCGGAGAGGAGCCACAGTTATCTGGTCTCGACCGAAGGCACGAAGGTCGTCACCGCCGATGCCATCTTCCGCATCATGATTGAGGCCGAAACTCGCGCCGACGACGGCATGGAAGTGATGCGCGTCGAAACCTTCCAGTTTTCCGACCCGGCAAGAGTTCCCTCCGAAGCGGAAGTGGCGGCGAGGGTGAAGAAAATGGCCGCCGATTTGAGCGCGTTGCGCGCGGCTCCGCTCGCCGAACCTTACAGTGGTCCGGCGCTGCTCTCCGGCCGCGCGGCTGCCGTTTTCTTTCATGAAGTGCTCGGCCATCGCGTGGAAGGACAGCGCCAGAGGGGCCGCGACGAAGGCCAGACCTTCACCAAGAAGGTGAACGAAGAGATCCTACCCGAGTTTCTCAGCGTCACCGACGATCCCACCCTGCATTCCCTCGGCGGCACGGAACTGTCGGGCTTCTATCGCTACGACGACGAAGGCATTCCCGCCTCGCGCGTCGAGGTGGTCAAGGACGGCATCCTGAAGAATTTTCTGATGGGACGATTGCCGGTGAAAAACTTCAGCAACTCGAATGGGCACGGTCGCGCCCAATCTGGACGGATGCCCGTCGGCCGCCAGGGCAATCTGATCGTCACTTCTTCGAAAACGATCCCCGACGCCCAACTGCGCTCCCGCTTCATCGAAGAAATCAAAAAGCAGGGCAAACCCTACGGCCTCTACTTCGAAGACATTCAGGGCGGATTCACCCTGACCTCGCGCGATCTGCCGCAATCGTTCCAGGTGTTGCCCGTCATGGTGTGGCGCGTTTACGCGGATGGGCGTCCCGATGAACTTGTCCGCGGCGTTGATATCGTTGGCACCCCGCTCACCGTGTTGACCGAGATCATCGCCACCGGAGACACCACCAGCGTCTTCAACGGCATCTGCGGAGCCGAATCCGGCAGCGTTCCTGTATCCGCAGCCGCACCAGCCATGTTGTTTTCGGAGATGGAAGTCCAGAAACGAAAGTACGGCGACACCCGTCCTCCCATTCTTCCGCCTCCGCCCGGCGCAACGGACGATAAGGGAGGCAAGCCATGATCCGACACAGAAAAACCCGGCGCGGCGTAATCGAGACTGCGGAAAGAGTTGGATCTCAACGCCCAGCCCCTGAAGGGGCGCCTGGTTTCGAGGGGCTTACGGCATCGCTAAAGCGATGCCCTGATACGAACCTGGAGTCTTTCCGCAGGCTGGCATTGGCCGTGTTGTTTTCGGTGGCGTCTTCCGCGATCCTCGTGTGCGGCTTCTCAACCTTCGCCCGCGCTGCCGATTCCGCTTCCGGCGATGCCGTTCTCCGCGCTCTTCGCGAAGAAATGGATCGTTCCAAAGCCCAGCTGAAAATGGAGAACGTGCCAGCGCCGTATTACATTGAATACCGCGTCACCGAACTCGACCAGTTCGACGCGAGCGCCGTTTTCGGCGCCCTGCGCAACCAGCAACGCAATCATGGCCGCCTGTTGCGCGTCGTAGTCCGCGTCGGCGACTACAAGCAGGACAGCTTCTACGGCACTGGAGAAGGAACCGTCGACCTGGTTCCATCCGACGACAACGTCTTCGCGATCCGGCACCGCATCTGGCTCGCCACCGATCGCGCTTACAAGGCGGCCAGCGAAGCGCTGTCGGCGAAGCAAGCGGCGTTGAAGCAGTTGAAAGTCGATCAACCGGTTGACGATTTCGCCAAAGCCCCACAGGTCGAATCCATCGAGCCGCTCGCCCATTTTTCTTCGACTGACTTCACTTCCTGGATACATCTTCTCGAAGAGGCTTCCGGCCAATACCGCACCGACAAGGATCTGGAGAATTTCGAATCCTCGCTGCGCTTCACCGTTGAAAACCGATACTTCCTGAACTCCGAGGGCACGGTTGCGCGCTCCGGTCACGCGCACTACGTCATCTTCATCGCGGGCTCAACCCAGGCTTCCGATGGCATGTTGCTGCAACGCTCGCACGCCGACCAGGGGAACGATCTCAAGGAACTCCCGACTCGCGAAGAATTTCTGAAGACCACTGCCCGGATCCTCGAAACGCTGAAGTTACTGCGCGATGCCCCGGTCGTCGACGAGGAATACCGTGGCCCGGTCCTGTTTTCGAACGACGCCGCCGCCACCGTCGTCACTGAACTGGTGGAGCCGAATGTTCTCGGCAAGAAGCCTCGACTCGGCGAGAACGCCCGTACCACCGGGAAATGGGCCAGCAGCTACAAATCCCGCGTGCTGCCGGATTTCCTCAACCTGTTCGACGACCCGACGATTTCCACCACTTCCGGGCAGCCCCTGTTCGGCAACTACACTCTCGACGACGAGGGCGTCAAAGCCCAGAGTGTTTCCCTCATTGAGAAAGGACAACTCGTCTCCTACCTCATCGGACGCCAGCCCATTCGCGACTTTCCCGCTTCGAACGGTCACGGCCGCGCCGCCGCAGCCGCTGCGCCTGCGCCGTCTCCCGGCAATCTCGTTTTGCAATCGGCCGATCCTCAGCCGGATGCCGGCCTCAAAACAAAATTGATCGAACTCTGTAAGAAGCGCGACCTGCCCTACGGACTCTACGTGGAAACCATGGGGCCGAAGCTCGAACCTCGGCTTCTCTATCGCATCTGGACCAAAGACGCGCATGAAGAACTCGTGCGCGGCGGCGTCTTCGGAGATCTCGACGTCCGCTCCCTGCGCGGCGATCTCATCGCCGCCGGAACCGCGCCCGCTGTCGAGGACCGCTCCGAGCCCGTCTGGTTCAGCGTTGCCAGCCCCGCGCTTCTGTTCGACGAACTCCAGGTCAAGCGGACCGAAGCCAGCAAGCAGAAACTTCCCGAGTACCCCGCGCCCGCGCTCGGAGCGGCCGCGAACCAACCGTGAACGAAGACCGATTGGAGCGTGAACGGAGAATGAGAGTTTCCACAATGAGAATGCTCAACTTGAAACCCCTTACGCCGATCTGCGCGCTCTTGCTCTCCGCCAGCTTTGCCGCGTGGTCACAGACTCCGCCGCCGAAACCGCAGGCCGCTGCGCCGGCGCCGGCTTTTTCGTATTCCTACTCTAAGGAGCTGCGCGATCAGTTGCAAGCGGTGCGCGACGCCGCTCTCAGCAGCGACTACGCCTGGCATCAGCTCGAGCACCTGACCGAGAACATCGGTCCTCGTCCCGCCGGATCGCCGCAAGCGCAGGCGGCCGCCGAATACGTGGCCGCCGAGATGCGCAAACTCGGCCTTGAGGTTCACCTGGAGCCGGCGCTGGTCACGCACTGGATTCGCGGCGAGGAAAAAGCCCAACTCGTCGAATACCCCGGCCAGGCGCCGGAAACCACCCAGCGCATCGTTCTCGCCGCCGTCAGCGGCAGCTCTGCGACTCCCGCCGAAGGCATCACGGCGGAAGTCGTCGTCGTCCACAGCTTTGACGAACTCACCGCTCTCGGCCGCGAAAAAGTTGCCGGCAAGATTGTCCTCTTCAACGTTCCGTACGACGAGCGCAAAGCCTTAGGGGGCGTGGCATTCGAAGCTTACGGCGAAGCCGTTGTGTATCGCTCGCGCGGCGCCAAGGCTGCCGCTGAACTGGGCGCCGCCGCCTCGCTCATCCGTTCCGTCGGAGGAGCCGACTATCGTCTGCCGCACACCGGTTACAGCGTTCCCGCCGGAATTCCAGCCGCCGCTCTCGCCGCCGAAGATGCCGACCTGGTCGAGCACCTCGCCGCCCAGGGCCGAGTTCGCATGCACCTCACGCTCACTCCGCAAAGACTTCCCGACGTCACCGGCTATAACGTTGTCGCCGACCTGAAGGGCAGCGAGCATCCCGAGCAGATCGTGGTCGTCTCCGGTCACCTTGATTCCTGGGACCTGGGTCGCGGCGCCATCGACGACGGCGCGGGCGTCGTCATCTCCATGGCCACCGCCGAAGTTCTCCAGCGTTTACATATCCGCCCGCGCCGCACGTTGCGCGTGATCGCCTGGATGGACGAGGAAAATGGAGGCGGAGGAAACAAGGCCTACGCCAAAGATCACGCTGCGGAATTTCCGAACCACATCGCCGCCATCGAGAGCGATGCCGGAGCTGGCCACCCACTCGGCTTCTATTTGAAGATGCCGCCCGCCGCCATCGCTCGGTTGCAGCCGCTGCTCGACATCCTGCGCCCTATCGGCTCGACGGTCTTCAGCTCGACTGAACACAGCCCCGGCTCCGACATTGAGCCACTGGTGGAAGCGGGCGTCCCCGGCATCGGCATCATCCAGGACGGCCGCAAGTATTTCGACTATCACCACAGCGCCGCCGATACGCTCGACAAAGTCGATCCGCAGGAACTGCGCGAAAACGCCGCCGCCATGGCGGTGATGGGATACGCGCTCGCCGACATGCCCGAGCCGCTGCCGCGATAGGGATGGAAGAAAGATTGCAGAGATCGCAAGTGGTTGGAAATACGCTAGTTCCGCAGTGGTAACCAAGGCGAGTCCTTCCGCCGGGCCAACCGTCTAATAATGTGGTAGCATCTGACGTTCGGGGAATGGAATTGTGAACAAAGTTAGGTCTGATTTTCTCTTTGCGACTACAACGTTTATTTCTGGCGCCGCTCGTGTGCTTGATCTGTATGGGGTTTACGATAGGTATAATGCTAGCCCTACGGAGTATGAAGCCGATTACAAGGCTGTTCTGTCCGATTGGGGTACAGTCGGCCAAGATATTTTTTCTGCTACGAAGCAGTTTGAAAGCTCTCTACCTCCCAGCAGCATTGCCCGCCACGACGAACTCTGCGGGGCGGGACAGCAGATGAGTTTCTTCTCGTGAGTCCAGAGGAAAGACGCGAGACGGTAGCCATGATGCAGGCTGCCATTGAAGTCTCCCGCTATTCTGGTCCCCTCCCACCGCCGGAAAATTTGGCTAAGTACGAGCAGATCCTCCCCGGATCGGCCGACCGCATAATCCGCATGGCGGAGCAACAGGCCATGCATCGCCAGCATTTAGAAAAACTCGTCCTAGGATCGAATGCTACTGCCCAAAAGTGGGGCCTCGGCTGTGCGTTCATTATTGCAATGAGCGCCATTTGGGGTGGCGTCTGGCTATCGCTGAAGGGCATGAGTGGCGAAGGGTTGGCTGCTATAATTGGCGCTCTCGTTGCTCTCGTAGCCGTCTTCGTCTACGGAAAAGCGGATCAGAAAAAAGAGCTTCAGAAAAAAGCGGAAGAACTCATACCAACCCACGATTCTCCGTCCGTTGATCCCTCAACGCATTCTTAGTACACGACCTACCGCCTTCCCTGCAGTTGACGCCCGATCTCTCCCGCGCATAGGATACTGGTTTGACTTCGCGTGGGATGGGGTCCTGTGAGGCGCGACTTTTGCTTCACGGCAGGCAGCAATCATGGATAAGAAGAGACTAGAGACGTTCAGAAAAAGACTGGAAACCCGGCGCCAGGAATTGCGCCAGATGGTGACCCGCAATCAGCAGGACGGCCGCACGGTCGACGATGAGGCCACTCAGGACGTGGCCGACCGCGCCGCCAGTTCCTATAACAAGGAATTCCTTTTCAGCCAGAGCAACAACGACCGCCAATTGCTCAACATGGTCGATGGCGCTCTCGCCCGCATCCACGAAGGCAGCTTCGGAGAATGCGTTTCCTGTGGCAAAGAGATCAATGCCAAGCGCCTCGACGCCGTGCCCTGGACCCGCCACTGCATCGCGTGCCAGGAAAAAGCCGAGAAGGGCCTGCTGGAAACCGCTCAATAATTTCTTCGTGTGACGCGGGCGCTGCGCTCGCGTGATCTCCGCGCCGCCTCGGCCGCTGGCGGCTTCGTCTTGCACCCGAGATCATGACGCCGCCGTTTCGTGACAGGAATTTTACAAATCGCTGACTTCCTCCTGACAAGTCCGTAGCGCTCCCCGAATAGGATTGCCCTCGCCGCAAGGTGAGTTTTGATCTCCACCCTGCGTGGGCAGGCACGGCAAACGTCATGCCGCCATCAAGCTTCGCTGCAAGGAGAATTTGCTATGCACCGAGATATGTATCGAGCGTTCCGTCACAACCTTTTCGTCGCCGCACTGCTTGTGCTCGCGCTGTCTGTTGCCTCCAGCCTCGCCTTAGCGCAGTACACGGCGACCACGCTGGTGAAAAATACCGGCAAGAAAGGCGATAAGCAGCTCATCAATCCCTGGGGACTTGCCTATGGCCCCGGCGACCCGTTCTGGCTGAGCGATGAGGGCTCTGGCCTCTCCACGCTCTACACGGGCGCGGGCGTGAAGCAAAGCCTCGTGGTCACGATTCCAACCGCTTCTGGAACTGGCACCGGGTCTCCCACAGGCATCGTCTACAACAGCTCGTCGGAATTCCAAATCGACAGATGGACCTCGGCGTTCCTCTTCTGCACCCTCGACGGTACCATCAGCGGTTGGTCGCACTTCGATCCAAACAATGCATTGATCGCGGTGAATAACTCGGGTTCCGGCGCCATCTACACCGGCCTCGCGATCTCCGCTTCCAGCACCTATATCTACGCCGCCGATTTCTGGAACAACAAAGTTGACGTTTACGACGGAAACTTCAACCTGGTTACGTCGTTCACAGACACCAAGCTTCCAGCGGGTTTCGCTCCGTTCGGCATTCAGGACATTAACGGCCAGGTCTACGTTGCGTTCGCCGCTACCAATGGTGGCAAGGGTGGATACATCGACATCTTTACTGAAGGTGGGACGTTCGTGCAGACTCTCATTCACGGTAAGCCCCTTGACCAGCCCTGGGGATTTGCCGTCGCTCCTTCAAATTTCGGCACGCTCAGCAACACCTTGCTGATCAGCAACAACACCAACAGCGGCACGATCAATGGCTTCAATCCGACGACCGGCGCCTTCGTTGGGACGGTGGAGACTTCCGCCGGCAAGGCGATCCACATTAACCAGATCTGGGGAATCGAGTTTGGTGGCGGCTCGTCCAATAACGGCAACACCAACCAGCTCTTCTACACCGCAGGACCGAAGAACAATGCCAACGGCATATTCGGCGTGATCAACGTTCAGTAAATCAACAGTCAGTAAATGTGTTGAGTAAATAGGTTCACTGACTAACGGCTCCCACCCTCCGCGCGAGTCTTGCGGAGGGTGTTTTTCTTTCTGGCGTTTCTGGCGAGGAGAATGAGAGCCATTAGTTTTGCGGTTTCCGGAGGCAAATCTCATCGGTGCTTGCCAGTCCTCCGCCAGTCCCAGCTTTGACGCTCTGGAAATCGGCCTGTTAGACTGAAGGGTTGTCAGCCCATCTTTAGGCGAAGAAGGAAGCCCGTGCGCGCAGAAACCCGGCATCAACTGAAACAAGACCGCTTCAGCAAGGTTACGATCGAAGCGGCGGAGAAGACCGCCCACTGGACGGTGGAGCACCAGTCGAAAATCACTGCCGCTGCGATCGCGGTTGTCGTCATCGGAGCGATCGCGTTTGGCGGCTGGTATTACGTCAACACGCAGGACGAGAAGGCGAGCGCCGAGCTTTCGACGGCTGTCCGCACCTTTGAAACGCCGATTCGTCCGGCAGGCGTGCCCGCGCAACCGGGGTACGACAGCTTCGCGTCGACCGAGGAGCGTGCCACGGCGGCGCGCAAGCAGTTCCAGGCGATCGCCGATAAGTATCCGCGAACCCGCACTGCCGAGATGGCGCGCTATTTTGTGGGACTGGCCGCGGCCCAGCTTAACGACAACGCGGCAGCGGAGCGCAGTCTGCAAGAGGCGGCCGGCTCTTCGAACGCAGACCTTGCGGCATTGGGCAAGTTCGCGCTGGCTTCCGTTTATCGCGGAGAGCATAAGGACACGCAGGCGGCCGATCTTTATAAGCAGCTCATCGATAAGCCCACGCTCGTCGTCAGCAAGGTGACGGCGCAGCTCGAACTCGCCGGGTTCTACGAGTCGCGGCAGAAGCCGGACGAGGCCAAGAAGATTTACGACCAGGTGGAGAAAGAAAATCCGGCCAGCGAGGCGGCATCGCTGGCGCAGCGGCGAGCCACGGCGCTCAAACAGTAGTTCTTGTGGGGACGGGGCTCTGCCCCGTCCGGGGCGGGGCGAAGCCCCGCCACCACACAAACCTAAGTGCAGCCGTTTAGGCGATGCGGCGCAGGCATGCGATGAGCCGCTCGCAGTCCTCGGCCGTGTTGTAGACGTGCGGTGCCACCCGAATTGAACTTCCGCGGACGCTGACGAATACCTTCTCTCTCGCGAGCATTTCGGGGAGTTCCCTCGGAATCGGCTCTTTCCTCCGCAGGGCCAGGTAGTGGGGCGCACGCAACGGTTCGGCGGGCGCGGAAAATCCCATGTCCGCAGCGGCGTTTGCTAAATGACGATTGAGCGCGCCGACTGTCTCCGAGATCTGCGCCACCTCCCATTCCAGCAACTGCTTCATGGCGCGCACGGCGGCGGGCAGCAGTGCGAAGTTGGAGCGCTCGCCCATGTCGAAGCGCCGTGCACCCGCGTCGTAACTTTCTGTGTACAAGAGGTTCGAGAAATCGCGCGCGTTGGCGCGCTGAATCCAATTCTCTTCCAGCGGTATTCCGCCATGCCATTTGGGAGCGACATACAGAAGCCCGACAGAATAGGGCCCGAACAGCCACTTGTAGCTGGCGGCGACGGCAAAATCGGGCTGCACGTCGCGCACGCTGAAGGGCAGCGCGCCGAGCGATTGGGTGAGGTCGAGAACCAGCGCCGCGCCGAGCTTGCGGCAGGCTTCGCCGATGCGGACGAGGTCGAGCCTGCCGCCGCTGGTCCATTGCACGTGCGGCAGTGCCGCAATAGCCACGTCGGCGGTCAGGGAATGGAGAACGGCCGCGGTCCAATCGTTGTTTTCGGGCCAGGCGACGACTTTCAGCGAAGCGCCGGTTCCTTCGGCCAGACGCTGCCACGAATAATAGTTGGACGGGAACTGCTCCGCGAGCACGAGAATGCTCTGGCCCTTCTTGACCGGCAGATTTCGCGCGGCGGTTGCGATGCCGTAGCTGGCAGACGGAACGATGGCGATGCAGTCGGCCGAACCGTCGAGGAGCTTCGCGGCGGTCGTGCGGAACTCATCTGAGCCCGTAAAAAATTTGCCGGAAGTGAGTTCCCACGGGTGCGCTTTGCGGGCAAGTCCGGCGGTTCCAGCCTCCAGTGCCGGCTTCATCAGCGGCGACATGTAGGCACAGTTCAGGTAGGCGACGTCGTCGGGGATATCGAAGAGATGGCGCTGGCAGGGAAGCATGGTCTAGTCTTGGCCATCAGTGTATCAATACAGAGAGGATTGCCGGCGATGGGTCAAGTAAAGATGAGTCCAATGGAAATGAGTCGAGTGAAATTGCGGGTCGCGTTCGCACTGTTGTCGGGTCTGTTGACAGTTTGCGCAGTGGCGCAGACTGGCGCGGCCGCGAGCGCCAAAGCCTCGCTGGTTTTCGCGCGGGCCGAGCGATTGAAACGGGGAATCAACGCGAGTGAATGGTTTGCGCAGGTGAATGACAAGCGCGGCTACACTCCGGAACATTTTCAGGCGTGGACGACCGCCGAGGATATCGCGCTGATCAAGTCGATGGGCTTCGATCATGTGCGGTTGAGCGTGAATCCGCAGCCCATGTTCAACGCGCGCGAGCCCAATAAGATTCCGGCGGAGTATCTGGGCAATCTGGATGCGGCGGTGAAGATGATTCTCGACCACGGGCTGGCGGTCGTGATCGACCTGCATCCGGAGAGCGATTTCAAGGCGCGGCTGGCGAAGGACGACGAGTTTGTCGAGCAGTTTGCCGATTTCTGGCGAGCGCTGGCCGCGCATTACTCGACGTGGGATGCGGACCGCGTGTTTCTGGAAATTCTGAATGAGCCGGAGTTCACGGACCGCTATCGCTGGCTGGGTGTGCAAGCGAAGCTGGCGGCGGCGATCCGGGAGGGCGCGCCGTCACACACGATCATCGCGGCGGGCGCGCGCTGGTCGGATGACGACGACCTTGTTTTTCAGGAACCGCTGCACGATCCGAACATCATTTACAACTTTCATTTTTATGAGCCGCACATCTTCACTCATCAGGGAGCGACTTGGGGCGCGTATTACTGGCACTGGCTGCGCGGCGTGAGATATCCGTCGAGTCCGGAGTCGGCGGAGCGCGCGGCGGCGCTGGCGCCAAGTGAAGTGGACCGGTTGCAGGTGATCCGCTATGGGCGCGAGCACTGGGACGCTGCCCGTATTGAATCGGAAATGAAGCAGGCAGCGGAGTGGGCGCGGCGTCGCGAGGTTCCGCTGCTGTGCAACGAGTTTGGCGTGTATCGGGAGTATTCCGATCCCGAGGACCGGGCCGCATGGCTGCGCGATGTGCGGACCGCGTTCGAGCGCAACGGAATTGGTTGGGCGATGTGGGACTACTCGGGATCGTTCGGCGTGGTCACGAAGAAAGATGGGAGGACGGTGGTGGATGAAGGGGTGCTGCGGGCGCTGGGGCTGAAGTAAGACCGCGCCGACCGAAGACAAAGCGGCCTAGTTCATCCCCGGGTTTCTTTACGTCGTCGTGGTCTTTTGAGGAGCGGAAGCGTTCGTTAGAAAGCCCCCAGCCAGCGGACGGGAAAGCGAGTTCCGAGGGCGTTTACCAAGCGCTCGTCGGCGGTGATGAGATCTCTGCCCGTGGCAACGGCCATCGCAACGTAGGTGCTGTCGTAAATGGTGCGATCAAAACTGGAAGCGATCTTGAACGCCTCCTGCAGGAAGGCCCGGCTTGGCAAGGTCGGGAAGTTGCGGACGAGCATTGCGTCGAGGGCGTGCCCTGCCAATGCGGATGGGATGATACCCCGCTTCGCGGCCTTCCATAGAAAGCTGCCGACTTCAAGCCAAAATAAATCTGGGACGATCACATGGATGGTCCCCTCCGCGTGCGCGCTAAGAAAGCGATACGCTTGACCGGCGAGAGGCTCAATGATGTCGGGTGTCGCCCACTTTGCGCCGACGCTCGCGTCCACGACAAAATTCCTCACCGCTCACGGTCCTCGCGGATCATCTCTTCGGTCGAAGGGAACGGTCCCGGGCCGGGAGGCTTATACGCACGGATTTCCGCAAGATCGTCAATGAGTTTCCGGCGACGTTTCAGTTCGGCTGCGGTGGGCACTGTGTCTTTCAGCATCTCGATGACCTCGGCGGCGATGGAGGTGCGGCGCTTGCGGGCGCGGGCGCGCAGGGCTTCGTAGAGGTCCTTGGGCACGTTTTCCACGTATAGGGTTGGCATAGGGAGAGTCTAGCATATCCCTAGGCAGGAATTCGCATCTCTTCCTTGACACCGCTGTTTTTGGCCTTTATTCTTACCTATTGCTCCCTGAGAGACTTTCGTCTCCGTGCGCACTTCCGCGGGCCTTGGCGGCAATTGGAGTGGGGGCGGCGGAGGTTCCAATGTTCATCGAACTTGAGGATCTGAAGATTCACCCGGTCGATTTCCGGGAGGAGTTCAGCCCGGGTGCGATCGATCTGGGCGCGGACGTGCGGCAGCGGTCGCCGCTCTGCAGCGAGGGCCGGGCGGATCTGGTCGAAGAGCATCACGGCAAGCACAAGGTGGTGCAGGACATTCGGGTGAAGGGCAAGCTGGAGACCAGCCTGGAAGTGGCTTGCGCGCGCTGCCTCGATCCGGTGGTGCACCAGGTGGAGCGCAGCTTCGACCTTTTGTACCGGCCGCTTGGAACCGACGCCGGGCACGAAGAGCTTTCGGTCACGGACGCCGAGGCCGAGATCGGGTATTACGAGGGCGAAGGGCTGTTGCTGGAAGACACGGTGCGCGAGCAGGTGCTTTTGGCGCTGCCGTTGAAGACGGTTTGCCGCGAAGATTGCAAAGGATTGTGTCCGCATTGCGGCAGGAATTTGAATGAAACTCAGTGCTCGTGCGTGGACGAGGTCGAGGATCCGCGGTGGTCGGCGCTGAAAGAGATTCGTACGAAACTGAATCAATAGGAGAAAGTTCTCAGTTCCCAGTTCTCAGTTCTCAGTGAACCCGCTTTGACTGAGAACCGGGAACTGAGAGCTGAGAACTAAAAACAATGCCGAATCCGAAACGCAGACATTCACAACGGCGCACCAGCACGCGGCGCGCGCATGACTCGCTCTCGAAGCACTCGCTGTCGGAGTGTCCGAACTGCCATGAGCGGAAGATGCCGCACCGCGCGTGCCCGAAGTGCGGAACCTACAAGGGCCGCGAAGTCGTAGAGGTCGAAGAGAAGTCCTAGTTTCCGTCTTTCTTTCATGCCTAGCGTAATCGCACTCGATGCGATGGGGTCCGACAAGGCGCCGAAGCCGGAGATTGAAGGCGCATTGCAGGCGGCGCGCCATCACGGCGTCCGCGTGCTTCTGGTGGGACCGGAACCGCAACTGCGGGCCGAACTGGCGCGTTATCCCGGCGCGCCGCGGCTGCCGGTGGATGTGGTTCACGCCAGCGAAGTCATCGCCATGGACGACAAGGTGGAGGCGATCCGCGCCAAGCGCGATTCGTCGATCCGCGTCGGACTGCGGCTGGTGCGCGATGGGCGCGCCGCGGGCTTCGTGACGGCGGGCAACACGGGCGCCGCCATGGCCACGGCCAAAGTGGTGCTGGGCGCGCTGCCGGGCGTGGACCGTCCGGCGCTGGCGGCGGCGTTTCCCACGGTCCTGAACGCGGCGGCGGTTCTGCTCGATGTGGGCGCGAATGTGGATTGCACGGCCAATCATCTGGAACAGTTTGCGGTGATGGGCGATATTTATTGCCGTTCGATTTTCGGCATGGAGCATCCTCGGGTCGGGTTGCTTTCGATCGGAGAAGAAGAAAGCAAAGGCAACGAGCTGACGCGCGAAGCGTTTCAACTGCTCAAGCGGCTTCCGATCAACTTTATTGGCAATGTGGAAGGCCGCGATTTATACAACGGCCATGTGGATGTGATCGTGGCCGACGGATTTGTCGGCAATGTTGCGTTGAAGACTTCGGAAGGCGTGGCGCGGCTGGTGCGTACCGTGCTGAAAGAAACCTTGAAAGCGACGATCACGCGGCAGGTAGGCGCGCTGCTTTCGCGCAACGCGTTTTCCGATTTCAAGAAGCGGCTGGATCACACCGAATATGGCGGCGCGCCGCTCCTGGGTGTGAAAGGCGTGTGCGTCATCACGCACGGATCGTCGAATGCGAATGCCATCAAGAACGCGGTGCGCGTGGCGGCGGAATTCGCCGAGGGCAAAGTCAACGAAACCATCGAACGGGAATTAGCGCAACTGAGCGCGGCCGTTGCGACGTAGGGAAGGTCAGAGGTTAGAGGTCAGATTGCAGAAGTAGGGAAGGTCAGAGGTTAGAGGTCAGATTGCAGAAGTAAAATCTCTCGCAGCCGTTCGCGCGATGGGTTTTCACCTCTGCGATCTGACCTCTAACCTCTGACCTCACTTAAATATGACAAACAGTTCTTCTCGAATTGCTTTTCTCTTTCCCGGCCAGGGGTCACAAGCCGTTGGCATGGGCAAAGAACTGGCCGGCAACTATGCGGTGGCACGTCGAACCTTTGAGGAGGCCGACGAGGCGCTCGGCTACAAGCTGTCCGAGCTTTGCTTTGAAGGGCCGGAAGAAAAATTGAAGCTGACCGAGATCACGCAGCCGGCAATTCTGACGGCGTCGGTTGCGGCATGGCGCGTGCTCGAGGAAAAAGGCCTGAAGCCGGATTTTGTTGCCGGACACAGCCTGGGCGAGTATTCGGCGCACGTGGCCGCAGGCGCGCTGACCTTTGCCGACGCGGTGCGGACGGTTCGCAATCGCGGCAAGTACATGCAGGAAGCCGTGCCGGTCGGCGTGGGCGCGATGGCGGCAATTCTTGGAATGACGCTCGACCAGGTTGGCGAAATCGCGAAGGAAGCGGCGCAGGGAGAAGTTTGCCAGGCGGCCAATATCAATTCGCCCGAGCAAATCGTGATCTCGGGCCACGCCGGCGCCGTGGACCGCGCCATCAAGCTCGCCACCGAGCGCGGAGCGAAGAAGGCCGTGAGCCTGCCGGTCAGCGCACCTTTCCATTGCTCGCTGATGCAGCCAGCGCAAGATCGTCTGGCGCGAGACTTGAGCGCGCTGAGTTTTCAGAATCCGTCGTGTCCGGTGGTGTCGAATGTCGATGCGGCGGTGGTCACTTCCGCCGAGGCTGCGCGCGAAGCGCTGATTCGCCAGGTGACGGGCACGGTGAGGTGGGAGCCGTCAATGCGGCTGCTGATCGATAAGGGAGCCAGTCTGTTTATTGAAGTCGGCCCGGGGAAAGTTCTGTGGGGATTGATGCGGCAGATCGACCGCTCGAAGACCTGTCTGACGGTGGGAGATGAGGCGTCGCTGCAGAAGACGTTGGCGCAGATTGCAGTCTTGGCGGCGTGACTCCCGAGATGCGATCGGCTTGGACCCTTCGGCTTCGCTCAGGGCAGGCTCGGCTGAGCCCCGTCACCACGCGATCTAGTACGGCCACACCGTGAGCGTCTTATCTGACTTCTGCACGAACATGCGGGCGTGCTCGGTGCGCTCGTTGACAATGACCTCGACCACAACGCCTCCGCCGCCAAATCTTTTTGTGTTGACCGATCCGTAGATCCTGTGGGACTTGACGAGGCCCCACTCGCCGCCCGGTCCCCAGTCGCGATAAAAATCCGCGTAGGTGTACTGAGAATATTTCTGCCGATGCTGGAGCCAGCCCGGATCGTTGAAGTAAATGGCGTAGGCGGTTTCGTAATCCTGATGCTGGAGCGCGGCGAAGAACTTATCGACGGCGTGCTCTTCGGGCCAGTTGCGGTACATCCAGGCCAGCGCGGCCAGAACGACCACGACCACGAGGGTGACCGCGAACTTGATCTTCCGCCGCCGCGCTTTCGCGGGATTGTAGGTTGGGGCGTCGAGCAGGGTCATAAATCTCCACTAAGCATAACGGTGAATCAATTAAACCAGACGGGTGGGCCGTGGGCAAACTGTTCCTAACCCCACTGCACTTGCACTGTGTTCTCGCCTAAGCGGAGCCACGTTCTGCCAAGAGTTCCGTCCCTACCTTGCTGCTCGCCAGTTACGGAAGGTCGGCCTCCGCGGGCTTTGATTTTTCAACTCCCAGTTTCAAATCGGCCCACCGCTAGTGGGCGGTGGACGGCGTGCCATCGCTTTGCTAAAGCCCCGGCTCGAACTGCCGATGTAAATCAAGTCAGCCGTAAAATCGCGGCGCGCGATTCGGAGGCCTGACCGTATACACCGCAGAGGAAACCATGGATAAGATACGAGCGCTCATTGTGGATGACTCCTCGGTGATGCGCAAAATAGTCGAGCGTTCGCTGCGTCAGGCGGGCATCGAACTGGAAAAGGTTGTGGAAGCCTCGAACGGCGCCGAAGCGCTGACCGCGGTGCAGAACAACGCAGTCGACCTGATCCTGTGCGATATCAACATGCCGGTCATGGACGGGCTGGAATTTGTCCGACAAGTCGCCAAGGTGGAAAGCGCCAAAGGCGTTCCGATCGTGATGATCACCACCGAAGGCAGCGAATCGCACGTGGTGCAGGCGCTTTCGGCCGGCGCTCGCGGATACATCCGCAAGCCATTTACTCCCGATCAGGTGAAAGAGCACGTGTTGCCATTGCTGGGGAAGAAACCATGAGTGCAGATACTTCATTTGCCACGCGGTCGCACGAGGAGAACTGGCCCCCCATTCTCGAACTTGCGGTCGAAGAAGTTTTCGAAATCATGCTGGGCACCCGGGTGAAGCCGGTAGCGCAGTCCGAGCACGAACCGAACCGGGAATTCACCGCCATGATCGGTTTGGCCGGGTCGCTATGCGGAATTCTGACGGTCTGCTGTGACGCGAAGACCGCGGGCCAGATTGCCAAGAGCATGTTGGGGGACACAGCCAACTCCGCGGAAGAGGTAGGGGACGCGCTGGGGGAGATCTGCAACATGATTGCAGGAAACTTCAAGAACAAGCTCGCGGGCACGGATGAACGATGCATGTTGAGCGTGCCGACCGTCATCAGCGGCGGCCAATACAGCCTGCACTCGCTGGCCGAAGGGACTTCCGTGGAAACAATCCTGCTGTTTGAGGGCGCACCGGTCGCGGTCTGTCTTCAACTGCAAAGCTGATCCCAAACCTCTCATCTCCGCGACCAGGTTGTGGGAGCCTCAAACGGGGCCGAAGCGCCGACCGCGTTGCCGAACAACGCAGCCGACCTCATCCTGTGCGACAGCGACATGCGGATCATGAACGGATTGGAATTTATGCGTCAGATGGCTACGGTGGAAAGCGCCAAGGGCGTGCCGGTCGTGACGATGGCCGGCAACGACAGCGAAGCGCAGGTGGTGCAAACGCTTTCGGCGAGCGTTCGCGGATGCATTCTCCAGCCATTTACTCCCCATCCTGTGAAAGAACGCGTCTTACCCTTACTGGGGAAGAAACCATGACCCCCGGTACCGCATTCGCCAAACCGTCTCACGAGGAAAACTGGCTGCCGATTCTCGAGCGCGCGACGCAGGAAGTTTTCGAGATCATGCTGGGCTGCCAGCTGAAGCCAGCGAAGCCATCCGAGCACAAGCTGGAGGGCGGATTTACCGCCATCGTCGGGCTGGCTGGGGCGCTGTGCGGAGTTGTGACGGTGCGTTGCTCCGCGACGACCGCCGGCCAAATTGCGAAGAGCATGTTGGGGGACGCGCCCGACTTCGAAGAACAGGTAGTGGACGCGCTCGGAGAGATCTGCAACATGGTCGCGGGAAACTTCAAGAACAAGCTCGCGGGCACGGATGAACGATGCATGCTGAGCGTGCCGACCGTGATCAGCGGCGGAGAATACAGATTCCATTCGCTGGTCGATGGGAAGTCCGTGGAAACGGTCTTGCTGTTTGAGGGCGCGCCGGTTGCCGTTCGTCTTCAACTCAAGAGCTGATTGAGGCAGGTCTCAGGTCTCAGGTCTCAGGTCTTAGGTCTCAGGTCTCAGGAAAAGCTTGGGCGCGATCTTCCTGAGACCTGACACCTGAGACCTGACACATGGTCTTTTTTGCCGGGTTACGCTCGGCAAAGTTTTCCCCGCCCGCAGACTCTAAGACGCCGCCAATGTTTCTTTGCCGGCTGCTCCTGCTAAACGGTTCAGAACAAAGTCATTTGTGAAAAAGCTCACTTCTCTGTAATGGCGATTCGCTTGCTCCCTGTCTAACCACAAGGAGCCAAGGTGGACAGCGGACTTTATGCAGCGTGCGCGGGGTTACGGGCGCAGAGCCAGGCGCTCGAAGTGTCGGCCCACAATCTTGCCAATCTGAACACGGCCGGGTTTCGAGGTCAGCAGACAACCTTCCAGTCGCTGATGGCGGTGTCGCGCCCGACAGCTCCGAATGTGCTCAGCAATGTGCTCAACTCGGCGACGAACAATTTTGGCGTACTCGAAGGGTCGCACATGGATATGACTGCGGGCAATCTGGAAACCACCGGCAACCCGCTTGATGTGGGGATCGAAGGCCGCGGTTTTTTTGTCGTGCAGACGGCAGACGGCACTCGCTACACGCGCAACGGAAGTTTCCAGGTGTCCAGCAGCGGGGTACTGGTGACGGCGGCGGGCGATCCTGTGCTCGGCGACCCGGCGCTCGGAGCCAAGGGCGTGATCAACGTTCCGGCGGGAGCCGTTTCGATCGCTTCGGATGGAACGCTCTCGGTGAAAGGCGCGGTCGCGGGCAGTATCCAATTGGTCGAGTTCGCTCCCGGAACCAAGCTCACCTCTGAAGGTGGAACCTTGATCGCCGCCCCCGAAGGCAGCGCGAAACCGGCGCCGCAGCCGACGCTCAGGCAGGGCACGCTCGAATCTTCGAACGTGAATTCCATCAGTTCGGTGGTGACGCTGATCGGAGTGCAGCGGCAGGCCGAAATGCTGCAGCGCGCCATGTCGCTGTTTGACACCGAATTCAACCAGATTGCCAGCACCCAATTGGCAAAAGTTTAGAGACGCTGTCCGCCATTCGCTGTTCGCCGTTCGCGAAAAGCGAAAAGCGAAGAGCGATCAGGAGGGAACGATGTTTCGAGCACTCTACACCGCCGCCAGCGGAATGCAGGCGCAGCAAACGAATCTGGATACCATTGCCAATAACCTGTCCAACTCCAGCACAGCCGGCTTCCAGAGCCGCCGCATGCAGTTCCAGGATCTGATCTACCAGAGCATGGTGATGCCGGGCGCGGCTGCCTCGCAACAGACCACGGTAGCCGACGGCCTGCAGGTTGGACTGGGCACGCGCTCTGCCGCGTCCGAGATCATTCAGTTGCAGGGCGACCTGAGTCAGACCGGCAACCCGCTCGATCTGGCCATCGAAGGGCAGGGATTGTTTCAGGTGCTGTTGCCGACGGGTGAGACCGCCTACACGCGCAGCGGCGAATTCCACGAGGACGCGCAAGGCAATGTGGTTACCGCTGCCGGGAATCCGCTCCAGCCCGCCATCACGATACCAGCCGGCGCCACCTCGGTCACGATCGCGTCGGACGGCACCGTATCGGTCACGCTGGCCGGGACAACCGCGGCGCAGCAGGTGGGAACCATACAACTCGCGCTGTTTCCGAATCCGGGCGGATTGAACAGCGTCGGCCAGAACCTGTATCTGGCGACCACCGCTTCGGGCGACGCCGCCGTCGGCACGCCGGGCGGCACCGATGGTTTGGGGCAGATCGAGCAAGGGTATCTGGAGCAGTCGAACGTCAGCGTGGTCGATGAGTTCATCAACATGATCGTGGCGCAGCGTTCCTATGAGGCCAGTTCACGCGTGGTGCAGGCCGCCGATGAAATGTTTCAGCTGGTCAACAACCTGGGAAAGTAGAGGAACCTGAGTGATTGCCCGGTCTATTTTCGCGCTCTTCATATTCGCCTTCGAAATCGCTTCGGGCGCATTGCTTTCGACCACGCTCCTGGCGGAAGAGTCCCACCCGCCGCCGGGCACGCCGCCGACTCCGGTAACGCGACAGGAGGTGTGGCAGGCGGTGGTGGCTGAACTCCGCCAACGCGGGCTTTCGGAACAACAGTTGCCGCGGGCCGAGGATCTCGATCTGCCGGCGGCTGTGCCGGCGCTTGCCGGACGGAAGTTGCGAGTCTCGTCGGCCTGCTGGGACGAGGGTCCGCGACGCACGCAATTTCGCCTGGAATGCGGCGCGCCCGGCGAGTGCCTGCCGTTCCTGGTCTATCTCCATAACTACGTCCATAACTATGTGCGCGACCAGGTCAGCGACTCTGTAAATGCGGACGCCGGGGCGCGAGCCGGGTCGTGCCGGGTGGCACCGGGGACGCGTCCGGCGCCGGGGCCGCGCCCAGCGCCCGAGGCTCCGCCGAAACCAACGGTGCGCGCCGGAGACCCGGCGCTGGCGGTGTTCCTGGCCAGCGGTTTTCGCGTGACCGCGAGCGTGACGTGTCTGGAGCGTGGCCGCGAAGGCGAAATCATTCGCGTGCGCGGTTTGGACGGGCACATTTTCCGGGCGCGGATTTCCGGTCCCGCCCTGCTGGAAGCTCTGCCGCAGTAGGAATGAAGGTCAGAGGTGAGAGGTCGGATTGCAGAGGTGAAATTCCGGGATCGCCGGCGCCGTTTGTGCGCTGGGGTTTAACTTCTGCGATCCGACCTCTCACCTCCGACCTTCCCCAAGGAGAACCTAAGTGAAAACGGCGCTGTGTTGCCTGCTCGTGCTGACGGCCGGTTGGCTGAACGCGTCGAAGCGGGATGCGCAAAAAAACAGCCTGGCAAAATACCTCGCCCGAGTCCAGATGGGGCAACCTGCCGCACCCATACTTTCCTTGGGGAGCGTTTGGGTGGATTCGGGACGGATGGCTTCTCTCAGCGCCGATTACAAGGCCATGGCGGTTGGAGACACGGTCGAGATCGTGGTGGCGCAGGGGTTGACCTCGTCGAACGCCAACTCGGTGAGCACGGCGCGCACCCTCTCGACCAGTGGGGGCATAGATTCGGTGCCCGTGCTGGGGACGGGAGGCGCACAGAATCTGCTCGGATTGCATTCGTCCGAAGCCTTATCCGGGAAAGGCGCGGCTGCCACGGCCACGAGTGTGACCACGAATCTGTCGGGCCAAGTGGTCGCGGTTCTCCCCAGCGGCAACCTGGTCGTCGAGGCCCGGCGCATTATCAATATGAATAACGAGAAGCAGACCATCGTGTTGCGCGGGGTGGTGCGGCGGGGCGACATCGGGCCGAACAACACGGTCGCTTCCGACAGCGTTGGCGATTTGGAACTGGAGATCAAGGGCAAGGGCGTGATCTCGGACAGCGTACGGCGACCGCACAAGGTACTACGCTTCCTCATGCGCCTGTTCGATTTTTAGGAGCTTTATGAAAGCCGCTAGGACCGCCGGTTTCCTGCTGCTTACGCTTTCCGGAGCGATCGTTCTTTTCACGCTTTTTACGGGCGCAGTCTCTGCCACCGAACCGGTCGCGATCAAAATCCGCGATCTGACCAGCGTCGAAGGGGTACGGGAAAATCCCCTGATCGGCTACGGCATGGTGGTTGGGCTCACGCGCACCGGGGACAGCCAGCAGACCGTATTCACGACCCAGACCCTGGCCAACATTATGCAGCGCATGGGCGCGCAGATTCCGGCGGGGACGGCGCGCGTCAACAATGTGGCGGCAGTGTTTGTGACGGCCAGCCTGCCGGCGTTCGCACGGCCCGGCACCGAACTGGACGTGACCGTTTCCTCGATCGGCGATGCCAAGAGCCTGGAAGGCGGCCTGCTCCTGCTCACTCCGCTTTATGGCGCGGACGGGCAGGTCTACGCCGCCGCCCAGGGCCCGATCGCGGTGGGAGGATATGCGGTTGGAGGCGCGGGCGCGAGCAAGCAGATGAACCACCCAACCATGGGAAGAGTTCCGTCGGGGGGACGGGTGGAGCGTAGTCTGGCCTTCGACTTCAACCGGCTGGCTCCGGTTTCGCTGCTTTTGCGCGAGCCGGATTTTTCGACGGCGGGCGAAATTTCCGACGCCATCAACCGCGAATTCGGACACGCCGTCTCTAGCGCCCGCGACGGCGGACGAGTGGAAGTCGATCCGACCGCAACCGGAGTGGCGAACCTGACGGCGGTCCTGGCGAGAATCGAGAACCTGGCCGTACCCGTGCACCGGCGCGCCCGCGTCGTGGTCAACGAGCGCACGGGAACGGTGGTGATGGGGAAAGACGTGCGTCTCGGAGCCGTGTCCATTCTGCACGGCGGATTCTCGGTGCAGATTTCGACCCAGTATTCCGTCTCCCAGCCCGCGCCGCTCTCGGCGGGGAAAACCGAAGTCGTAGGCGAAACCGAAGTGCACGCCAAGGACCGCCCGGCGCGGCGCCTCGAAATCGACGAAGGTGCCAGTATCGACCAATTGGTCGGCGGATTGCAAAGCATGGGTGCGACCGCGCGCGACGTGATCTCGATTTTGCAAGCCATCAAAGCGGCCGGCGCGCTTGACGCCGACCTGGAGGTGATCTGATCTCAGTCGTCGGTCGTCGGTCGTTGGTCGTTAGTCGTTGGTCGGCAGTCGTTATCGCTCGTCGTTCGCTTCTTGCGGTCGGGAAAACCGTTTCGCCTCATGAACGAACCGCGAACGACCAACGACCAACGACTAACGACTAACGACCGACGACCAACGACCAACAGCGAACGGCCACTGGAGACAATCTCATGAACATTACACTCGCTTCGAGTTCCATACCACTGCCGGCAGCCAATCCTCCGTCCGCGAAAGCGATCGTGAAGAATGAAAAGGCGGCGCGGGACTTTGAAGCCATGCTGCTTACGCCCGTGCTCGACTCTCTGCAGAAGACGTTTGGCGGCGACGAGGACTCGAAAACTCCGGGGGCAAGCGACTATCGCGCCATGGGGACGCAGGCGCTGGCCCAGGCAATCGCGGCCCGGGGCGGGATTGGCATCGCGCAGTTCGTCTTGCGCCATTTGCAGCCACCAAAGGTATCGGGTGGGAGCTGAACGGGAGTTTTACTTCGAGCGCTAAAGTTTTTCCAGACCCTGCCGATCTTAGGGTTGAGGTGCGCTGGGTCCGCGGACGAGATGCCCCTCACATTAAGATTTGTTAAGAATCTGCCGATAAGGGCAATAGGGGATTGGAGAAATCTTATGAAAGTCGATCTCACATCGTTTGGAGTAGAACCACCGGAAAGAGGCACGACGGGACGGGCCGGGCAGACCGGAGCATCGGGGACCGGGGCGAGGAGCGCCGCGGGCGTGGACCAAACCCGCTTCTCGTTCGATCAGACGCGGGTGCAGTCGCTTGAAGCCCAGGTTCTGGCGCAGCCTGAAATTCGCCAGGCCAAGGTTCAACCGCTGCAGCAGGCGATCGGCAATGGCGAATATTCGGTTCCTGCCAGCCGGATTGCGGATGCGCTGGCGAGCGAACTGGGCGGAGCCCAGAGTTAGCGGAGTGAACCATGGATCCGCTGATCACGAACGGGATCGATCCGGCGCTGCTGCGCGTGCTGGAGAAGCGGGGCGATGAGCGCGACCCGGTGCCCCGGCGCAAGCGTCCGGCTGTGCCCGAGAAAACGGTCGAAGAAGAGGAACTTAATGAGGAGCCGGGGCCCGACACTCCGAAGCACGCAGTGGACGACCTGGCTTGATTGCGATGCAGGACTTGGCCTGACAACTTGTCCTGACAACCCGGCCGACGACTTGGCCTGGCGATGATTTGATCTGACGATGATTTGATCTGGCGATCTCTGAACCAAGAGCTGTCCCGCTATGGACGATATCGACACATCGCTTCCCGAACTCAGCAAACTGATCGAGCAGCGGCTGGCGCTGTTGCGCAGGCTGGCGGAGAGTCTGGAGGGCAGCACGCTGGCGCTGGCGCGCAACGACGCGGAAGCGATCGCGCGCGGGGCGGCGCATCAGGCAGAACTCTGCCGGCAATGGAGCCGCCTTGAAGACGAGCTTCGCCGAGAGGCAGGGCGGCGTTCGGCGCTGCCATTGGCGGGCGCTTCCGGCACGTCCCCGGCAACGGAGCACTCCGCACGGCTGCAAACCGAGTGGGAGACGCTCCAAGCTCGGATCCGTTATCTCACGCGAGTGCACTGGTCGCTGCTGCGGCATTTGCAGCGCAGCCTGGCAGTACTGAATCGCGTGGTCGACAGTTGTGCGCTCACCTATACGCCCGATCCCGGCTTGCTCAGACGAGAAGTCCGGCTCCGGGCTGGAGAATAACCATGTCGGGTTTGTTCGGGTCTCTTTCGATCGCCCTGAGCGGGCTCTCGGTCAGCCAGCAGGAGATGGCGACCACTTCCAACAACGTGGCCAACGCGAACACTCCCGGATACACGCGGGAGGTCTCCGACGTAGCGGCGGGCGATCCGGTGCAGGTGGGATCGCGGAGCATAGGCACGGGCGTGGTGCTGGAGAAAATCGAGAGCTTGCGCGACCCCATGCTGCAAATCCAGATCAATCAGGCCACCCAGGAGAACAGCTCGCTGAACGCCTCGCTGACGCAACTGCAACAGATTCAAACCCAGTTCGCGAGTTCCACTTCGGGCATCGGCGCCGACATCAGCAATTTTTTTAACAGTCTGCAGCAACTCTCCCCCGATCCCTCGGATCTGACGTTGCGGCAGGGCGTGCTGACCGCGGCCGACACCCTGGCCACCGATTTCAACACCGCCGCGCAGAACCTTCAGACCCAGGGCAACAATGTCGACCAGAACGTCGTGCAGTCGGTCAGCCAGGTGAATGCCCTGACATCGCAGATCGCCAGTGTTGACCAGCAGATCGGCAATCTCCAGAGCAGCAACCAGACCCCCGGCACCCTGGTGGACCAGCAGAACAACCTCATCCAGCAGCTTTCCGCACTGATCAATGTGCAGGTCATTCCAACCGGGAACAGCATCACGCTGGCAACGTCCAATGGGACGACGCTGGTATCGGGATCGCAGAGTTTCGCGCTCAGCACCAAGCTCGGAGCCGGCGCCGATGGCGCGCAGGTGCAGCACATCATGGCCGGGACCGAGGACATCACCGGCGCGCTGAGCGGTGGGAGCCTGGCCGGTTTGATTCAGGTTCGCGACCAGGAAATTCCCAGCATTGGGAGCAGTCTCGATCAACTGGCAGCCGGTCTCGCCAACGGCCTCAACACCGCCAACGCAGCGGGCTACGATCTGAATGGCAAGGCCGGCGGCAATCTCTTTGTGCCTCCGCCGGTGGGTGGGGTGGGCGCGGCGGCCACGTTGACCGTCAGCGTGACCGACCCGGCGCTGATTGCCGCCAGTTCCGACGGCTCGACCGGCAGCAATGGAAATCTGGTCAATAACAACAACAACCTGACTGGGGCTGCCGGCGTAAATATCAACCAGGTAATCACCAGTGGCGGAAACTTTGCGGACGATACCAATCTGGTCCCCGGCGGTGTCTTCACCGTGACCCGGGGCAGCGCCATCGCGACTTACACGGCAGGCAACGGCGGAGCGACCATGGCCCAACTGTTGGCCGCCATCAGCACCGGCACCACACAGGGCACGCCAATAACCGGGAACGATGTTGGCGTTACCGTGGCCGAAGCCGGTTTCCATACCAACGCCGATACCGCCAATCTGGCGGCTACCCTGGTGAACGGAAACCTGCAAATTACCGATGGCACCAATGCCGGCAACATGACCGCCGTCGAGACTTCAGGCAATAATCCCAACATGGTGCAAGGCAGCGGCAGCTTCGCCAGCCTCAGCGCCGTTCTGGGCGCGGGCGATGTCTTTACCGCGACCAGGAACAATGGCCAAACAACCACCTACACGGTGGGCGCCAACGGTGCGACCGTGGCTGAATTGATCAGTGCCATCAACACCGGCGCCTCGGTCGGTGCCAACCAAGCCGCGTATGACATTACCGTCGGCGGCACTGACGTCCACAGCGGGTACACGGCCGCACTGGCAGGGGCAGGGGGCACGAGCGGAGACCTGCAGGTCACCGATACCACCAATGCCGGGGACGTGAGCTTTGTCGAGTCTGGCACGCCCAATCTGAACGTGGTCACAACCACAGGCCTCGACCTTTCGGGCAATGGCAGCGACCTCTTAGCCACCGGCGAACAAATTAGCCTGACCCGGAACGGTCAAACCGCAACTTATACGGCCGCAGCGGGCGCGACCGTAGCTGACCTGGAGACCGCCATCCAGACCGCGACCAGCGCCGGCACATACGGGACGAACGGGGACATTACCGTCGCCGGTGTCGGCGGTAGCGTTGTCGCCATGGGCGGCTACTCAGCCACAGTAACCGGTGGCCAATTCCAAGTCACCGATTTGTCGGGCGCGGCACTGACCGCCAGCGACACCGGCCCCCTTCTGGGCGGCGGCGCTCTGTCCCACACCTTCCAGGCTCCGACAGGTGGCACCTTTGCCACGACGGCCAACCAGCAGTTGGTTCTCGCCGACAACACTCTAATCGGAACCGGCCTCTGCGCGGTCGCCGATACGCCCCTGGCCAATGGCCAGACGCCGATCAATTCCTATTCCAACCTGGTAGCTCAGGTCGGAAGCGCCACGGCGAATACTTCGGCGGATGCCGACTCCTCCAGCCTGGTCCTGCAACAACTCCAGGACGAGAACGGGAGCGTCTCCGGCGTATCGCTCAATGAAGAAGCGGCCAACCTCATCCAGTTTCAGACGGCCTATCAGTCCGCGGCCAAGGTCGTCTCTACCATCAACCTCATGCTTCTCGATGCCGTAAACCTTGGCATGGACGTGGCGGAGGAATAAGAACGGAGAGGCAATTGGCAATGCGCGTGAACCCGAATCCCATGCCCGATCTGCTGGCGGCGCTTAACCAGACAGAACTGGAAGCACAACAGGCTGAGCTGCAGATTTCGAGCGGCAAAAGCGTAAACGAGCCGTCCGACAATCCGAGCGCCGCCGCCCAGTTGGTCGAGAACAACGATCAGGCCACCTTCAACAGCGGCTATTTGCAGACTCTGAGCGCGGTGCAGGGCCAGCTCTCGACCGCCGATTCCACCCTCAGTTCGGTCACAACCGCGCTGCAACAAGCCATCAGCCTCGGGGTCGAGGGCGCCAATGGCACGCTCTCCGACGGCGACCGGTCCGCAATCGCCAGTCAACTGCAAGGCATTCAGAGCCAGCTGCTGTCCCTGGCCAACACTTCGTACGAGGGCCACTTCGTGTTCGCCGGCACCAATACGAGTACGGCGCCGTACGTGTTGGACAGTGCCTCACCTTCCGGCGTCAAATATGCCGGCAACGCCGGTGTCAATCAAGTACCGATCGGCAGTGGCTACAAGGTCGCCGTCAACGTGCCAGGATCGCAACTATTTTCCGCTCCTGGCAATGACGTTTTTCTCGCCATCAACAGCCTCATCCAGGCGATGCAGACCAATACCGGCATTCCTGCCGCGTTCAACGCAGTAAGCGCAGCTTCCAGCTATCTTTCGTCGCAGCGCGTATTCTATGGCAGCGCCATGGAGCAGGCGACATCGCAGACCACCTACCTCAATGCCGCCAAGCTGCAACTGAGCCAGCAGCAGACCACGCTGGGGGGCGCGGACATGGCTGCGGCCGCCACCAACCTCTCCCAAGCCCAGACCGACACCCAGGCGGCGCTGGCCGCCATTAGCAAGATGGCGCAGAACAATCTCTTCAATTACTTGACGTAGGAATTTGTAATAGGCAATTTGTAATTGGTAATTTGAAAACCAAAGGCTTTGAAAATTACCAACTACGAATTGCCAATATTTCCAATTGCAAATCAGAGCTCAAAGCGTCTTCTTGCGGGCCCGAGCCCAGGCCATGGCGGCCGCTACGTGGGCTCTTGCGGTCTCCAGCCGCGACTTCTCGGCCAGCAGGCGCACGTGCAGGCCGGGCAGGAAATGCTTCAGTTTTTCCAGGTTGCCGCGGTATTCGAGCGCTTCTTTTTCGAGCGCCGCAGCCGCTTCGTCATGTGGCGGCAGGCGCCGCAAACATTCCGCCGCCCGCAGAAGATGGCTGAGTAAGTCGGAGAAATCCTGGGGCCTGATGGCCGAACAGCGCTTTCGTTCGGGACGGAGACGAAGCAGCGCGGAATGCAGATTCGCATTCACCTGGCGCAAGGTCTCGAGCGCGTCCGGCGGCATTATCCCTGCCAGTCCGGGCGCACAGGATCGGACTCGGACTCGCGTCCGGCGGCGGCGGAAGGAGTGGCGCCGGCCGCGGCCGTTACTGCCGGGGACGTGAGCGATGGCTTCTCGGCTCGCTCGACCTCGATCCAGGCTTCTCGGACCGCCAGCAAGTCCGTGATCAGCTGGGCGAGCGCGTGTTTCGAAGGATGAAACTGCACCCACACCAGACTCTGGCGCAGCGTGTTATAGAAATTTTCGAGATTCTGGGCGACCTTGCCTCCCTTGGCAAGGTCCAGTGGCGACTGCAAATGCCCGATGACCAGAATCGCGTGTTGAATGCGCTTGGTCCGCCGCTCAATTTCGTTTTGCTCGATGGCGATGGCCGCCTGCCGCAGGTCTTCGATCATCTGCTCATAAAGCCGCACCACCAGGGCTACCGGGCTCGCGCCCCGAACCGCCGCTTCCCGATACGATTGTTGAATACTCATGACCGCACACCTTTCGATTAGCTGCTGCTGCTTGTACTGCTTGTGCCGCTCACGCTCTCCCCGGAGGTCGGGGTCGTGTTTGTGTTTGTGGTCGGGGCTGTGGACGTCGTCGAACTGGAGGACATCGACCCCAACGCTGCGGTGACTTCCGCCAACGTGAAGGGATACTCCTCGAGATTTGCGTTGACCGTGTCGAATTCCTGGTCCAACTGCGACTTTTGGGCCGCCAACTGGACCTGGAAGTTGGTGATGTCGGTCGCCAGGGCGGTCTGCTGGGCCTGGTTCGCGGTCAGGTCCGCGTTCAGTGGGCCCGTCGACGGGTCGGTCAGATTGGTGAGGTCGGCGCTGAAGCTGTCGGCGAACCCGGTCGAGTTGGAATTGGTAAAAAAATTCTGGAGCGCGCTCAGGTTGTTGGCAAGCACATCGGAGAAGCCGGGGGAATACTCGGTCGAAGTATCGATCGCGGTTTGGTTCACCGTCAGAAGTCCGGTGTCCTGGTTCATGGAGATGCCGAGCTGTGCCAGGTTCGTCAAGCCGCTGCTGACCGAAGTTGGATCGGTGGTCTGGTAGCCCGCGTCCTCCAACAGGCTGGATTGCAGGTTCCGCAAGTAAGTGTCCGCCCCGAGCGGTCCTTCCGTGTTGGTGGCGGCATTGACGGTGAACTGGGTGTTGATGTCGCCAATGACCGTATTGTATTCGGTGACAAAATTGTTGATGGCGTTGTTGATGGCGGTGGTGTCCGGGCCCACCGTGATCGTCACCGGGGTACCCGGAAGGGCGGTCGCCAGGTTCAGGGTCACGTCCGGGATCGCCCCGGTCACCGTGTTGGTGGTGCTGGCATATGGGATGCCATTGATGCTGATGTCGGCGTCGGTTCCGCCCACCGCGGGCTCAAAGTTCAGGATGGTGCCGGTGTTGGCGCCGACTGCCAGCAACCCCGCGCTGCCCGTGGACTGGCTATAGATGGCCAGGTGCGCGCCGTTGGCGTCGGTGACGACGTTGGCCGTGATGCCCCAATTGTTGCTGGCGCTCAAGGTATTGATCGATTGAACGAGGGTGGTCAGCGTGTCATTGCTGCCCGCGGTGATGGGAATGTCCGCCGTCGTGGGGTTCGTCGTTCCGATCAGCACCTGAAGGTCGCCGCTGGTCTGGCCTTCCTGGAGAATCGACGTGTTCGCGTCCGTTACCGAATCCGTGTACAGCGTGCCCGTGGACGCCAGGGTTTTCACTATCACCGAGTAGTTGGCCGTCGCCGCCCCGGTCTGCGCCGTCGCGGTTACGACCGCCGACTCCGAGGAGTTGGCCGTCTCCGCCGTCAGGCTTCCGTTCGAGCCGGTAAGGTTTTGCACCGCGCTCTGCAAATTTGACAAATCGGTATTGATCGTGCTTATGGCGGTTGCCTGCGTTTGCAGCGTGGTCTGCTCCGCCTTCCAAGTGGTCATTTCGCCGGTCTGAGCGGCCTGGATCTCGGAAACCACCGCATTTACGTCGATGCCGTTTCCATTCAACAAAGCTGCGGCGTTAAAGCTGATTCCCATGAGTTTTTTCTCCTTCGCTTCCGGCTGCTAAGCCCAAGTCTCAGGATTCTGGTGCACTTCGACAACATTCCGCGGCAATTCGCTGCTTGAGGGAACATTTTTCGCGATGGTGTTTTCTTGTTTTGGCAGAGTTCCCGAAACGGGTTGCATCTTGACCTCAGCTAAAGCCGCTATTGAAAGCAAGTCCTGTTATCGCAGCGCCGAAGCGCTCGACCCCATCACTGCGCCGCCCAAAAAAAAGCGCAACATCACAGCCAGAGTTTGTCGTCCCGCCCGAGTTTGTCATCCCGAGCGAAGCGAGGAATCTGCATTTGGAGGCGAAAAGCAGGTCCTTCGCTTGGCTCAGGATGACAATTCATAAATGGATGACAACTCGCGACCAGGATGACAATTCACGCTGCTGAACGGGCGCAATGAAAAGGAGGCGGTTGCCCGCCTCCTTTGGCAAAACGACTTCATTACTGCAACAGTTTCAGCACAAGCTGCTGTTGCTGGTTGGCCTGGGCCAGAGCCGAGATGCCGGTCTGTTCCAGGATGGAGTACTTGGTGAGGCTGGCGACGGTCGAGGGAATATCGGCAGCCGTGATGGTGTTTTCCGCCGAGGTCAGGTTCTGCACCTGACTGTCAATGACGTTGCTGGCTGCGGTCAGCCGGTTCACGCTGGCACCCAAGGTGCCGCGTGTGCTGGCTACGTTGGAGATGGCCTGATTGATCTGGGTCAACGCCGTTTGCGCGTCGCCTTGCGTGTTCAGGTCCGTGCCAGCCAAGTTTATGGCGTTGCCGCCGTTGCCGTTGGTGATCGCAGTAGACGACAGGCCCCCGATGATCACCGCAATCTGGCTGCTTCCGATTGTGGTTGCGTCACTGAGGAAAATGTTAGTGGCTGGGGAAGTGGTTATGGTCGGATTGGTGAAGCCGCCCAAACTTTGATCGGCCGAGACTTCCGACAGGTTGTTGGAATTGCTGGGATCGTTGACAACCAGGAAGCCGGATGAGTTGAGATAGGAATTCAGGCCGGCCGTATCGCTGGGCGAATTGATGGCATTGATGAGGTTTGCAACGGTCGAGCTCGCGCCTGCGGTGAAGGAGAAGGTTTTGCCGCCAGCCGTGAAGCTGGTGACGCTACCGCTGGTTAAGTAGCTTGCTAAGGTCGTGGCCGTGCTGCCCACGAGTTCGTTGGCATCGGTCGCCGTCGAGGTGGTGGTGTCGTTGGCGAGAATGGTGGATGCGCCCGAAACGGCTGCGCCCAGCACCGGGTCGGTGGTGGTTACCTGCAAGTCTTGGCGATCCAACGGATCGCTGATTTGGAGCACCCCGGCGACGAGCGCCGCTTTCGCGCCCACCGTGGTGTTGTCATTGATCGCGTTGAGCAGCGACTGCACCGTGGAGGGCGTAGTCGTGCTGGCGGTAAAGAAGCCCGCCGCCGGATTCGCATTAGCGGCAAATTGAAACTGCTGATCCAAATTGGAAAAGACGCCGGGGCCGTTCCCTGTCATTGCTGTATAAGCCGGCCCCAGAGCGGTGGTCGCCGACGCGCCGTTGTCCAACGCGCCAAGGGCGCTGTCGGTAGCGGTCAGCGCACCTCCGGTGGTATCGGTGACGACAAGCTGAGAAACTCCGTTCACCGCGACCACTGCTGCCGTCAGGCCCATGTTCTTGGCAGCGGCGGAGTTGCTGACTGTAACTATGCCGCCAGCGCCAGGAGTAACGGTCGTGCCGGTGTCTATAGCGGTGATCAGATCCGCGAGTTCTGCACCGGCGCTAGCCGTGTAGGTTATGCTCACGGCGCCGGGCGTGCCGGCGTTCCTGGTTAGAGTCACCACCTCGCCGGTGGTCAGAATGGTGGTGGCGGTGTTGAGGCTGGCTGTGGAGTTAGTTGCCACTTCGTTGGGCGCATAGATGCCATTCTGAAAACCGGTCAAAGCGCCGCTATACGTGGTGTCGGTAACGTTCAGTTTGTTGTTCGCGTCTATGTAAGCGGAGAACCCGGCGGCAGAACCGGCGCCGCTGATGGTAATGCCACCCACGCCGGCAGTTGAAACGCCGGTATTGATGGCCTGGAGCAACGCCTGGTCGGTTGCGGTGCCGCCAGCGTTCACCGTGTAGATGGTGTTTTTGCCGCCCCTTGTTAAGGTCATCGTATAACCCGCGTTGAGGGTGCCGGTGAGGACGGTTGCGCCCAGCACGGTGGTGTTGACATCGGCGCCGGTGGTTTCGGTTACGCCGAAACCGCCGAGCCCGCTCGAATCGGTGATTGCCAGGTTCCCATTCGAGATCACGGCGTTTAGATCGGCGCCAGCGGTTGCAAGCGGTGTGCCAGTGGCAGTGATGGTGACAATCTGGCCTGCACCGTTATTCTGGGTCTGACCCGTATTAATGGCGGTCATCAACTGACCCAGCGTCGATCCGCCGGCTCCCACCGTGTAGATTGCGGTTTCGCCGGCCCGAGCTATGGTTATTACTTCGGCCGCAGCCAATGCGGTAGCCGTTGAGTAGTTCTGTCCAGAGGTGGCGTACTGGGTCGCGCTGCCCGTGGTCTGGCCCGTCAGGGTAGCCGCCAAATCGTTGTTGCCGTTCAGATCGGTGATCTGCAGGCTGCCCGCCGGGGTGAGGGAGGCGGTGTAGTTGGCGTGCGAGGAGTCGGTGCCATCGGCCGTAATATTGACGCCTGCCGCGACGGTCCCTGTGTTGATGGCGGCCATCAGTTGAGCCATGGTTGCTCCGGTGCCGGTCACTGTGTAAGTTGAGGTTCCGCTCGCCCTGGTCAGAGTCAGAACAGCGCCCGCGCCCAGCGTTGAGGCCCCCCCAAGCCCGGTGGAACTGCCCGTTACCGTGTTGGGGTCGGCAGCGTTTCCGGCTGTGGCCGTGTACGTGAACGTGACCCCACCCGCGGAGACCGAAGTCGAATCGCCCGTTGTTAGAGGGGTGAGCGCCGCCAACGGGTCGGCGGTGCCATTATTGCCGCTCTCGACCGCGTTGAGGTTGGTAGTTACGCCGCCCTGAAACACCGCTTGTGAGTTATAGGTGGTCGAGGTGCCGATGCGGTTAATTTCCGCCAGGATCGACGCATATTGCGACTGGATGGCAACACGTTGCGTATTAGACACGGTGCCGGTGGCCGATTCCGTGGCCAGCGTGACGGCCGTATTCAGCAGGTTGGTGACCTGGGCGAGCGCGCCATCGGCGAGTTGCAACTGCCCGACGCCATCGTTGGCGTTGGACACGGATTGTGTCAGCGCCGCGATGTTGGCTTCCAAACCGTTGGCGATGGCCAGACCGGCTGGATCGTCGGCGCCGGTATTGATGCGCGATCCTGAAGACAACTGTTGCAGGGTTGTATTGAGGCTGGCGCTAGTGAGGTTCAGTTGGTTCTCGGCAACGATCGCAGCAATGTTATTTAAGATGGTAAGTGCCATGGAGTTGCTCCTTGTTGGTTCCGATTTTGGATTCGTCCCCGAAACCTTCCCGGAGTTCGTTCCGTTTGTGCTGCGGAACCCAATTGCGTTTCACTCTTGGTTCATCGGCGCGGCACGTCCGGGCTTTATTTCCACAGATATCAGACGGCATAAGTCTTAAGTAACCCGCCTCCTTTTTAGTCCTTTCTCCCCGCCCTCGCGGTTTCTGCCGATCTTTATTGATGAAGCCTTATAAGTGGCGGGCCTTGTTCCGTCGATGTTATTCAAGCAGGAGTCAAACATGATCCAACTTACCCGCCTCAACAATCACCCGCTGGTGGTCAATTCCGACCTGATCAAGTTCGTCGAGCAGGCGCCCGATACCGTCCTCACGCTGGTGAATGGCGAGAAAATTGTCGTTCGCGAAAGTGCCGAGGACGTTCTCGAACGGGTGGTACAGTTCCGCCGCTCGGTGCTGCAAGGGATCATGCTCTGGTGGGACAACCGTTCCGCCCTTCCGCCCGTCCTTGAGGGCAATGGCCTCCCGGCTGGCAAGGAATAGGAGCCCCGTGGATAAGGCAACCCTCGGCGGCCTGATACTGGCTATCGGCGGCATTCTGCTCGGCTTGAAGCTTGAGGGGGGAAATCTCGGCCAAGTGCTCCAGCCCACCGCCGCCATGATCGTATTTGGCGGCACGCTGGGCGCGATCCTCATTCAGTATCCCTTGGCGGTGGCGCTGAATGCGTTCCGGCGGCTGGCGCAGGTGTTCGTCGAGCCCGCACAGAATGCGCGAGCGACGATCGAACTCCTGGTCAAGTACGCCAACCAGGCGCGGCGGGGAGGCATCATCTCGCTCGACAAAGAACTCGAAACCATCCACCAACCCTTCCTGCGCCGCGCCCTCATGTTGGCGATAGACGGGACCGACCCGCAGGAACTCCGCAAGATCATGGAGCTCGAACTGGATAACAAAGAAGAACAGGAAGAAAAAATTCCCCATCTCTTCGAATCGGCCGGTGGATTTTCTCCCACCATCGGCATCATCGGGGCCGTGCTCGGTTTGATCCAGGTCATGCAGCACCTGGACAAAATCGACGAAGTCGGAAAAGGAATAGCCGTCGCTTTTGTGGCTACCCTGTACGGAGTGGGCGCCGCCAACCTAATCTTGCTGCCGGCGGCTGGAAAACTAAAAATTCGCATCCGCGACGAGCAGATCATCCGCGAAATGACGCTCGAAGGTGTGGTTTCCATCCTCGAAGGGATGAACCCTCGCATACTGGAAGAGAAGCTCCTGGGGTTTCTTATCAAGGCCCACGAACCCGCCGCCGTCGCTGAGGAGTCCAACCCATGAGACGGCGCAAACGACGCCCCATCCCCGCCCATCGCGTCAGTCACGAGCGCTGGCTGGTTTCCTACGCGGACTTCATCACCCTCATGTTCGCCTTCTTTGTCGTGCTCTACGCCTCGTCGCAAGTCGACAAAAGAAAAGTCGGAATGCTGGCTTTGGCCATTCAGGTCGCCTTCCAGCAGATGGGAGTCTTTCAGGCTTCCACTACCCAGGTGCCTATCGATGCCACCAAGCCCATGCCCTTCAGCATCGCGCAAGCCATCGAAAACACGGAGCGCACCGCGAGCCTGGGCCGGATCTCGTCTCGGCCCGAGGGCTCGCTCGGCACCGGCGTAGAAAATGGCGATCTGGCTCAATTGCAGGCCGAGCTGGAAACCTCGTTCGCTCCGGAAATCAAGCGCAAGGAAATCGCCTTGCGCAGCGAGCCCGACGGTCTGGTTATCAGTTTGCGCGAGGTGGGTTTTTTCGAGAGTGGCTCAGCCCAGATGAAGTCCTCCTCGCAGGCCGCCTTCGACCGCATCGCCAGCATGCTCCGCCAGCGTGAGTATCGCTTGCGCATCGAGGGCCACAGCGATAGCGCCCCCATTCACAACGCCCAGTTTCCCTCGAACTGGGAGCTCTCCACATCCCGGGCAACCGAAATTGTGCGGCTCCTCATTGTGCGAGACGGGTTCAGTCCCGATCGTCTGAGCGCTGCCGGATTCGCCGAGTATCACCCGGTCGCCACCAATCTCACCCCGGAAGGCCGCGGCATGAATCGCCGCGTGGATATCGTCATCCTCGGCCACGCCCTGACGAACGCTGCCCTTGCCCAGGCAGGAACCCCATCCCAGACCCCGGCCGCGAAGAAGAGGGCGCAACCGTCCCCGGCTGCCGCGCTCAAGCCCGCGGTCGTGCGAACTGCAAGCGGCCATCTACAGCAGTAGTTCCATCCAGAGCGCGCTTTCGATGGAAATCGCGGAATACGGCGCGATTTCCTGGAACCCCATCCTGCGATAGAGTGCGACCGCGTCCCTCATTGCCGATTCAACCGTATCCAGACGCATGCGCTCATAGCCGATCGCTCGCGCCTCCGCGATCACGCGTTCCACCAGCATCCGGCCCAGGCCCCTGCCGCGATCGCCAGGCCGCACGTAAAGCCGCTTCATCTCGCAGATAGCGGCTTCAAGTTTGCGCAACGCAACGCAGCCGGCGGCGTGGTCTCGGTATCGAGCCAGCAGCAATCTCCCGCTCGGCGGGCCGTAGGCGCCCGGAAGGCTTTTCAACTCCTCGTCGAAACTCTGAAAGCACAAGCTGAAGCCGAGTGAATTGCCATATTCGATGAAGAGGCCGCGAGCCTGTTCGATGTGTTCGGGGACTGTGGCCTGAAACAGATCGATCGGGCCGCGATCGCATTGACTCCGGCCGTCCTGAATAAGATCGCTGTTGCCGTTAGCAGAGGTCGTCACAGGAGAACCTTTACTTATATCCTGATGCTCGCGCAGATTCTACCTCCGCTCAGCCGTTTGCGCCCGACTCACCCGCGCAATTAAGATTCCTTCACTCCCATGTCTGAAGTAATTTCATCCGAGCCCGCGACGTCGCAGCCCGTTTTCGCCCCGGCCCCCGCAACTTCGGTCGAGGTATTCGCCATTTACGGGGTTGAGCCCGAGATCCAGGCCTACGCCATGGCCAAGTATTCGCGCTCGTCGCTCTCGATGAAAGAGTCGCTGAAGGAAATCACGCTGCAGAAGGCCGAAAAGTTTCTCAACACCTTCTACTTTCAGTACGGGCACCGCTCCATCGCCGACCTTGCCCACATCGCGCTCGCCATCGAGCGCCTATCCATCCTCGCCGCCATCGCCGTTGCCGACGAGCAGCGCTGGGACGGCCAGGAGCGCTCGACTCGCTATCAAGACTTCAGGAAGAGTGGTTACTACACGCCGAATTTTGAGAGTGAAGGTGCGGGCTCGGACGCTTCCTCCGCCAAGACTCTCTATCGCGAGACCATCGAGTCCCTCTTCGCAACCTACGAAAAAGTTTCGCAGCGGACGTTCGAATATCTCGCCAACATCACGCCCCGGCCCGCCGAAATGAAGCCGGAAGCTTACGAGCGCACCCTGCGCGCCCGCGCCTTCGACATTTCGCGTTATCTGTTGCCGCTTGCCACCAACACGTCGATCGGGGAGATCGTCAACGCCCGCACGCTGGAAAATCAGGTCGCGCACCTGCTCTCGCAGCCGCACAAAGAAGTCCGCGATCTTGGAGCGCTGCTGAAACAAGCCGCCATTTCTCCGGCCTACAACGCGAACGAAGAATCGCTGCGTGCGCTGGTGGCCGAGATTCGCGCCGTGTCGCCCGAAATCGCCGACCGCGCCGAGCGTCAACTGCTGCGCGAAGTGCGGGTCGCGCCCACCCTGGTCAAGTATGCCGATCCCAATCCTTACGAAATCGAGACGCGCCGCGAACTCCAGCGAGCTGCCGCCGAGCTGATGCGAAGCGCCGCCATCGAACCCGCGCCGCTCGTCGATCTAATTGACAACGATTCGCTCAATACCGATCCGCTCGAGATCGAGCTCGCCACCGCGCTCCTTTACGGCCACTGTCATTATTCCTACCGCCAGCTACGCCGTGAGGTCGAAGCCGCCGGCGAGGCGCGCCGCCGCGAAATTATCGACCTTGGCCTGCGCCATCGCGGCCCGCACGACGAGTTGCTGCGTCCCTTCTCCGCCGGCCAGCAGTTCCGCTTCGACATCCTCATGGACATTGGCGGCTTCCGCGACATGCACCGCCATCGCCGCTGCGTGCAGATCATGCAGGATTTCTCGACCGTCCACGGCTTCGACACGCCGCCCGAAGTCGAAGCCGCCGGAGTCCGCTCCGACTACGAAGCTGCAATGAAGCGCGCCGAAGCTGCGGTGCAGAAGCTTGCCGCGGCCGGCGGTGAAGAGGCTGCGCAAAACGCGCAGTACGCGATCCCACTCGCGTTCCGCAAGCGCACGCTGTTTAAGATGGACTTCGCCGAGGCGGTTTACATTTCCGAATTGCGCACCACGCCCGCCGGACACGCGTCCTATCGCAACGTGGCCTATGCCATGTACGAAGCCGTCGCCGCAAAATATCCGGCGCTGGCAAAATATTTCCGGGTGCACGACGTGCGCGAGCCGGTGGATCTGTTGAAACGGTGAGTTGTTAACCACTATGAAAACGCCACTCATTCTTGAATTGTTGATCGTTATCCTTCAGGCGAATCCAAAACAGTCAGACTGGTGCGAAAAGCTCCTCTCGCCACTCATATTGAATTGGCCGCTTGTAGTTGTAGCCATCGTGGGCATATGGGTCGCGGTAAGAGCACTTAAACCTGCGGAGGCCGCTGCCCAGGCCGCGAAGAAAAGCGCCGATGCCTTGATTAACAGCGAACGCGCTTGGGCTATTGCAAAACTCAGCTTGTTTGAAAATGGACTCCCCATAGTAAACATTGCGCATAAGAGTCCAGATAGCTCTGCTGAGTTCACTGAAGCAAGGGTAAAGCTGACTTGTAAGAACGTTGGTAAAAGTCCCGCATGGATAGACGGTATATTTGGTCGAATGGATATAGTCACTTCGGTTCCCGATGCGGATGTTCCCCTAAGAAGTAAACTTAGTCGCATCGGAACGATGGAACCGATTGGCCCCGACGCAGAGGGATTTACAATGCTGGAACTTCATTGCGCGGGATGCAGGACAAACGATGAATTTCTTAGCCTCTACGTCATAATTGAGTACCACGATATTTTCAATATAAAACGACTGACCACCGTTGGATATACCATTCAAAATAACATGATATTCAGGCAGGAGGGTTTGCCAGACCGCAATCGGAACACCTGATAAATCCCTACGCGGCAAGACTTTGCACGTTTGAGCTTTCGCTCCAACGCATAAACACAGCGCCAGTCCTAAAATCCAAATTAGGACACTACCCCGCTGCCTGTGAAATTGACGCCGATGAATCTGCGCCTCTAAAATCAGCTCACCCATGCCCAATTACGAATACCTGTGCAAGCAGTGCGGACATCGCTTTGAAAGAATCCGCAAGTTCTCCGATAAGCAACTGCGAAAGTGCCCCGAATGCGGAGGCGTCATCGAACAAGTGATCTCGGCTCCAGCCGTGCAGTTCAAAGGGTCAGGCTGGTACGTTACCGACTACCCGAAGAAGGGCGCCGGTTCCGTGTCGTCGTCCTCGTCCTCTTCGGCGGAAGGCGACAGCAGTTCTGCAGAGCTTAAGGAAGCGAAGGACTCCAAAGACGCGAAGGTCTCGAAAGACACCAGGAAAGACGACAAGCCCAAGTCCGACACTTCGCACAAGAAACACAAGAAAGAGTGAATGATCGGGCGATCTGGTCATCGGGCGATCAAGAACCGAGTCGATTGTCGATGGCCCGATGACCCGAATGGCCCGATTACCCGATACCACTCTTCCGCTCTGGAGTGCCGACAACCAGGGTTCGCCGGCGAGGCAGTTCGTCGTCCGAGATTTCCGCGAGGAATTTCAGGTTAAGGCCCAGTCGCTCGCATTCCTGACATGCCGCTTCGTTGAAAAAGTAGACGATGTCTCCGCCAAATCGATCCTTGGCGCGGCGGCGTTCATCGAGGTCGAACGGGCTCACGGAATACACTTTGATCTCGGCACGTTCGCGCAGCACAGCGCTCAGTTGGCGTTGGAAGCCAAGCGCCCCCTGCCGCACTTGCGCCATGGTGAAAGAAACAACGCGATAAGGCATAAGCTGAAGTCGAGAACCGCCGCAATCCGCAAGACGAAGCATAACAGCCTTTGCCAGTGGCCAGGTCGTCCATAGTCGTTCGCGAACAGCGAATCGCGAACCGCGAACGACTAACGACGGGTTCTCCCCCTGAATCCTTCCCGCTCCTCGTACATCTAAAGGAATTGAATAGTCGTTACAACGACTAAATAGGAGGGAGCCTCATGATGACCATCCGACCTAGCCAGGAGCGTGGCGGCGGCGACTATGGCTGGCTGAAAACACGCCATACTTTCAGTTTCAACGATTACTCCGATCCCAGGTGGATGGGTTTCCGCTCGCTGCGCGTGATCAACGAAGATTGGGTCGCGCCCAACGGAGGTTTCCCAACTCATCCCCATCGCGATATGGAGATCATCACGTATGTCTTGTCGGGCAAGCTCGAGCACAAAGACAGCCTGGGTACCGGCTCGGTGATTCTCCCGGGCGACGGGCAGCGCATGACCGCCGGCCGCGGCATTCGGCACAGCGAAATGAATCCGTCGTCAACTGAACCTGTGCATCTGCTGCAGATCTGGATTCTCCCCGACAAGCCAGGGCACGAACCCGGCTACGAACAGAAAACTTTCCCCGAAGCCGAGAAGCGCGGCAAGCTGCGCCTGATCGCCTCGAGCGACGGCGCCGAGGGTTCGGTAAAGATCAATCAGGACGCGAAGCTGTTCGTCACTCTGCTTGCACCCGGAGAAGAGGTCACGCAGCCGCTCGGCGCCAAGCGTCGCGCGTGGCTCCAGGTCGCCAAGGGCGAAGTCGAGCTGAATGGCCAGAAGATGCACCAGGGAGACGGCGCGGCCATAAGCGACGAAAAAAAGCTGACGATCAAAGCAACGAAAGACGCGGAAGTTCTACTTTTCGACCTGGCGTAAACAAGATCGGGTCATCGGGCGATCGAGTCATTGAAGTCAAAGGCCTTTGAACTTAGATCGCCCGATGACCCGATGTTCATTCCAGCCTGATTCCTGCCGCCCCCATCATCCTCCCCGTCACGCCCTTCTCCCCGCGGAAGCTGAACAGCAGCTCCGTATGGCACGCCGTACACGGCCCGACCGCATCGATATTCTTCGCCAGCACGCCCGCGTCCAGCAGTTGCCGGCGGTTCGCTTCTACCAGATCAAGAAAAAGTTTGACCGGCAATTCGCCGTGTCCCGGCGCGCGCGCCGTCAAAAACAGCAGAGGATATTTTTCCCGCACCGGGTCCGATTCCTTCACCTCGCGGAACAAGCTGTTGGCATAAGCAAACTGCGTTTCAAACCTGGTGCGCACTTCTTCGCCCACTTCGTAGCAGCATCCCTGCACGCCCGGCCCAATCGCCGCCACCAGATTCCGCGGATCGCTCTTGAAATGTTTTCGCATTTCGCCGACACCTTTCTCGACGATGCGCTTGACCGTGCCTCGCCAGCCGGCGTGAAAAACGCCGATGGCCCGCCGTTTCCGATCCACGACAATGATGGGAAGGCAATCAGCCGTCTGCACGGCTAAGACCAGGCCCGGCGTATCCGTGACCATCCCGTCTCCAGCCAGAGTCTGTTCCGGCATCCGGTCGACTCGATAGATCAAATCGGAATGAATCTGCCGCAGGGAAACCAGCGGCCAGAGTTTGCGTCCGTTCGCACCGCCCAGTTGTTTGAGGAAAAGCTCGCGGTTACGCTCGACGGCTGCACGCGAGTCATGCTTTGTGAAGCCTAGATTGAGCGCATTTCCGCCGTAGCAGCGCGACACTCCCCCACGCCGCGTCGAGAAGGCATGCACCAGCCATGCCAGTTTGCTCAGCTTCTCGGAACGCAAAAGTTGTGGTTTGTTCTTCGCGGCGCGATTGGTCACCACAGTTCGATCATACCCTGAGGATCGGGTGATCGGGCCATCGGGTCATCGGGCGATCAAACCCCGCAGCCGATATTCGATGACCAGATGGCCCGATCACCCGATCACCCGATGACTTACTTCTTCTTTACGATCTCCGCGTCAATCTGGATCTTGACGTTGTCTCCAACCACCGCTTCACCGGTCTTGAGAAGATTGTTGTAGAGCAGATTGAAATCTTTGCGGTTGATGGTCGTCGTCGCGGAAATTCCACGGCGCGAATTGCCCCACGGGTCGGTCAATTCAGGCGTAGGTCCATCAACGTCGAGCGTGACTTCGTGCGTGGTTCCGTGGATGGTCAGATCGCCAATCACCTGCAGCTTCCCGCCGCCGCTTACGATCCGTTTGGACTTGAATTCGATGGCCGGGTACTTTTCCACGTCGAAGAAATTAGGGCTCCTAAGATCCTTGTCCCGCATCTCGACCCGCGTATCGACCGAGTTCACGTCGATGCTGGCCGCCACCTGCGACTGCGTAATGTCTTTCTCGTTCAGAACGACGCTTCCCGTGACCTTCGTAAAATTCCCGGTGACATTCGAGATCCCCAGGTGGCGCACGGTAAACTGCGCGGTCGAGTGCGCCGGGTCAATGTTCCAGTTTGAGGTCTGCGCGAGCGCCGATAGACTCGCGAGAAGGACGATCGCGGAAACTATGCCAATCCGTTTGGCTGTCTTCAGCATGACGATTGACCATCCTTAGAGTGAGTTTTCTGGAGCAGCAAGAATTTCGATACTTGGGACAAAGTCTCAGATGTAACCTCATTCGACAAAGATGCAAAAAAAGAAGGGGGATCGGGCCATCCGGTCATCGGGCGATCAAGAACCGCGAGCCGATTTTCAATCGCCCGATGATCCGATCACCCGATGGTCCGATCCTCCCCGATTACTTTCCGCCGGCGATGCTGGCGACTGCTGGTTCGACCACCTGTTCCGGCTCGACTGGATTGATCTTCACCGTGGCCAGAATCTTCTCCAGTTTGGCGAAAACTTGGTCGCGGTTGACGTGCTCGATACCGCCTTCGGTGGCGTATCCTTCGGTGCCCAGGCCTAAGACGTATTCGTAACAGACTCCATTTTCGTACCGATGGTAGTACTGTGTTTCGGCCTGCGCGATGACGCTGGCGGAGAAGTTGGAAGTCATCTCCATGTCGGTCGAGCCGATTTTGACTTTTTCGGCGTCGACCGGCTCGCCATCGGCATTGCGGGTGTCAACGAAAGCGAAGTGCGCGCACTCCTGCTCGGAGACGGTACGATTGACGTTCACGTTGAAGAAGGCGGATGCGAAGTCGGTGCCGGGATACGAACCACCGGGCAGTGCGACGGTCGCGACCGCGACTCCGCCGGGCTGGACGAAGTTCATTGGCACATCACCCATGCCGGCAAGCTGGGGCTGCGCCTTGTCGCCCGAGGTCAACACGAATTTCCGCGGATAGAGGAACGAAACACCGGAGTTAGCGTCGCTATAAGTGACGTTCGCGGGACGCTTCTTTGGCGTCTTCTTTGCCGGTAAGGCTGCGGCGGTTGGGTTGGTTGCAGGTGTTGCCGCGGCCGCGGGCGCCGGCGAAGTTGACGCGGGGCTGGAAATGCCGGCCAGCGCCGGTTTTGGAGATTGCTTCGAGCACGCGCTCACCGCGAGTAACACCCCGAGAATCGCGAAGCCTGCGATCATAGCCAGCTTCTGCTGGCGCGACCAGGGTGAAAGTGTCGTCCCGGAGATTATGTTGTTAGTTGCCTGGTTAGCGGATTCCTGGTTAGCGGATTTCTGGTTAGCGGATTTCCAAATAGTTGCCATTTTGTCACCTCCTCTGCGGCTGGCGCAGTCGGAAGTGATATGGCAGGAGAGCGGCCAATCGGGCGGCTGTTGATGCGGCGCGACTTATGGGCGAACCTTGCGCGGGACTGTGTGGGCTGCCATACACGCCGTGTGGCAGGCAACACGCCGCGCGTGGGCCACAGCGCTTCTCGCTAGAATGTCTCTATGAGTCAAGTCTCACCCAGCTTACCTCTTAGTTATCGCGGACGTTATCGCGGGCGCTTGGCGCCGTCGCCGACGGGGCTGTTGCACATTGGTCATGCGCGGACTTTCTGGGTCGCGGCGCAACGGGCCATCGAGAACCAGGGAACTTTGATTTTGCGGAATGAGGATCTGGATCCGCAGCGCTCGCGGGCGGAGTTTGCTCGCGCCATGATTGAGGATTTGCGCTGGCTGGGAATTCACTGGAGTGAGGGGCCGGATTGTGGCGGGCCGTATGGCGCTTACTCGCAGAGTGAGCGCCGGGCGCACTATCTGGAGGCTTGGCGGCGGCTGCGGGAGGGCGGCTTTCTGTATCCGTGCACGTGTTCGCGCAAGGATCTGGCACAGTCGGCGAACGCTCCGAATGATGCGGACGATGAGCCGGTGTATCCGGGAACCTGTCGCGAGCGGCGCGATGTGGTCGAGTTTATGGAGCCTGCGGGCGTGAACTGGCGGTTTCGCGTTCCCGAGGGCGAGGAGATTGAATTTGAGGATCTGAATCTGGGCCGGCGGCGCTATGTTGGGGGCAGCGACTTCGGAGATTTTCTGGTCTGGCGGCGCGACGATGTTCCTGCCTACCAGCTCGCGGTCGTGGTCGATGACGCGGCGATGCGGATAACGGAGGTGGTACGGGGCGCGGATTTGCTGAAGTCGACTGCGCGGCAACTGCTGTTGCTGCGCGCGCTGGGTTATGCCGATCTTGGGTATGCCGCTCCCGAGTATTTTCATTGCGAGCTCGTGCGGGACGGCGCCGGAGTGCGGCTGGCGAAACGGCACGATGCGCTGAGCATCCGGCATTTGCGCGAGAGCGGAATGACTCCGGAAAAGGTTCTGGAGATGGCCGGCTGGCCGACGCGCCCAGACTGCACGTCTTAACGGCCCAAATTTTCGCTCGCCAATCTATCCAGTGCGTTGAGAATGAATGGCAGACAACGGACATCATCCTCGTTATATTCAATTAGCTTCTTCGCCAGCTTCCTTCGTTTCCCTACGTCTCTCAGCTTCCGGTACCGCTGCTCATAGAGTGATCCGACCGCAAATCCATCCAACTCCGGATGCTTGTACTGATACCCGAAAAAAGCTCCCACTTCCTTAACCTTGTAGGAACTTGTGGGCAGGGCAACGCTGCGTCGGATGTTCGGGTGCATATCGTCCATCACACCACAGATCGCGGTGGGAAGATCATGTGCCGCAAGCCTCATTCGAATGATCCGTTCCTCGAATCGACAACCTGAACAGGTCACAATTCTGGCTGCTGGATAGGCCTCCATGAATGTCAGCAACTCCGCGAGGATTCGACGTTCCCTTTTTGGGGTTTGTGCGAAGAAACGCTTGTATTGCCCCTCACGACCAACACACAGACCGATCAACCAAATGTATGTTTGGCTAAGGTCGGTTTCTATGTCTAGGAAGACCTCAACGCCATTTGGTTTCTCATAGGGCAGGCCAAGGGAAATAGGTGTGTTTTGAACAATCGCTCGCGCTCTTGCCGAAATAAGTTCGGGGGAAGGAACCGCACCGCGAAGATCGCCAATCGGGCAAGCGGACAGTTCCTCAACGGTCCTAACGCCGATCCTCGCGAGGCGTTCGTCAGCAACCGGCCCTATGCCGGGGATCATCGAAACCGGCCTGAGGACTCGCCATTGGACAGTTGGTTGCTGTGCTGGCTCAATTTCGATGAGCGCCAATCGCCCAATTGACTCAAAGTCGTCATGATTCGCAGCGTTCACAACAACTGAGTTCGAAAGCTTCACATGTTTGCCGCCGCAGCGATGCACATGGCCGCAGACAAGCAAAGCAGCATTCTTGTGATCTTTCAAGAAGCTTTTAACTGCCCGCGAGCCTATCGAGCGCGGCTTGCCGTTCGGAGAGAAGCGAACCGCTTGATCTAGCACGCCATCGGGAGGGGTGTGGCTGAGGACCAGTAGTCGGCGCGGCCCAACCGTCTGTACCTGAAATCCGAGGTGACGCTTTATCTCGGCTTCGGAGTGCAGGAGAAAACCAATTCCCTGGAGGTCGGAGCGAAATGGAGCGCCGTCCACCCCAAGAATCGCAAATTCGCCTAACGTGACGGGATTGCTATGGACGTTGAAAACTGATTTTCCCGAGATAAGGCTTCTAGATGACGGAAGATCGTCATTACCAGCGATGGCGCAGAGTCCGTATCGTGCGTAGGAAGCAATGGCCTCAAATAGATTCTTTCCCGGAGGACGAAATCTCGCGATGTCGTCGCCAGCGTAAAGGATGAGGTCAGGCTGGGGCTGTATCTTTGAAAGCTCCTTAATCAATATTTCGACATCTTGGGATCGGTAGTCCGAAAACGCGACCAATCGGAGGCAGCCGGAATGGTCCCCCAGATTGACAGCGCTACCCCGGCGAGAACGGGTTCTGCGAGCCTTCATGCATAACAACTATCCGCATCGCCGAGTGCCGCGCAAGACACCTTGGTCACGCAGCCCGGAAGGGGGGAACTGTCGGCTTCCAGCGCGCATGGCCAGATCGTCTTGTTCCAGCGAACTGCCCCATTTTGGCACTCTTCGGCTGCTGGATCCCCATTTTATGCCGATTTTCACGGGGTACCTTTCTCGAAACCGCATAAAGTCTGCATAAAATGCTGGTTTTCCACAGCGCGGTGCGTTAGTATGCGCATGGCTACAAGCAAATTTGTAAGTTCCTGAAGGAGGAATGCATGGCTTCTGGTATGACCAAGACCCAACTCACACGTCACCTGGCCGAGAAGCTCGGCACCAACAACAAGACCGCCGCGACTTTTCTGGAGCACCTGGCAGACACGGCGATTAAAGAGACCAAGAAGAATGGTGTGTTCGTTATACCCGGCCTGGGCCGCCTGGTGAAGGCGCATCGCAAGGCCCGCATGGGACGGAACCCGCAGACCGGCGAACCGATTCAGATCAAGGCGAAGACGGTGGTAAAGTTCCGCGTGGCGAAGGCCGCGAAGGACGCGATCGCGCCAAAGAAGTAAATTTCGCGGACACAGCCTGCCCTGAGCGAAATCGAAGGGAGGGTCCGCGCCAAACCATCAAGAAGGCCGGCTTGCGAGCCGGCCTTTTTTGCTCTCACCGAATTCATCACAAATCCCGCGTCGAACGCTCACAGACTTCGCCAACAGGTCATGGCTATACTGCCGAGAGGGCCGGAAGAAAGAATGCCCGAAGGAAGAATGCCCGAAGCGGTTCCAAACTTGGCGGCAGTGCTGCGGCGCTATTGGGGATACCACGAGTTTCGCCCCAAGCAGGAGAATGTAATCCGCAGCCTGCTGGCCGCGCACGATACTTGCGTGGTGATGCCGACCGGAGGCGGAAAGTCGCTGTGCTACCAGCTTCCGGCGGTGATTTTGGGGAAGACGGCGGTGGTGGTGTCTCCGCTGATCGCGCTCATGCAGGACCAGGCGGCGCAACTGGCGCAGATGGGCATTCCGGCGGCGGCGATCAATAGTTTTCAGAGTTCGGCGGAACGGCGACAGGTGATGGAGAAAGCAGCGCGTGGGGAATACCGTCTGCTTTATCTTTCGCCGGAGCGACTGGCCGCTGAAAACACTTTCGATTGGCTGGCCAAACTGCCGGTCGGTTTCTTTGCGGTGGACGAGGCGCATTGCATTTCAGAGTGGGGGCATGAGTTTCGACCCGACTACCGGCAACTGAGCCGGCTGCGTACGAGCTTCCCGAAGCTTCCGATTGCGGCGTTCACGGCCAGCGCGACGCGGCTGGTGCGGCACGACATTCTGAAGCAGTTGCAGATGCGCGATCCCCATCTTTACATCGCCAGCTTCCATCGCAAGAATTTGCGCTACGTGGTGCACGAGTGCGAAGCGCGGACGCAGATGGAGTTGCTCGTCCGCGCTTTGCGGCACTACGCGGGGGAGAGCGTGATCGTGTATTCGCCCACGATCCGCCGGGTCGAGGAGACGGTCGAATATCTGGAGGAGAGCGAAATTGCGGCGATTCCTTATCACGCGAAGATGGAAGCGCCCATGCGCCGGCAAAATCAGGAACGATGGATGTCGGACGAGGTGCGGGTGCTGGTGGGAACGATCGCGTTTGGGCTGGGGATCAACAAGCCCGCGGTACGGGCGGTGATTCACCTGTCGCTGCCAAAGTCGATTGAGCAGTTTTACCAGGAGGCGGGCCGCGCGGGGCGGGACGGGCGTCCCGCGGATTGCGTGCTGCTCTGGCAGAAGCGGGACCACGTTCTGCTGGAGTACTTCATCGGAAAGATTTCGGATGACGCGGAGCGCGAGCGGTCAATCGAGCGGAAACGCGTGATCAGCAGATTCGCGGATTCTCACGGTTGCCGCCACCGGCAGATCTGTCTGCACTTCGGCGAGACTCCGAAATGGGAGCGCTGCGGGAACTGCGACAATTGCGGCGCCAAGCCCGAGTGGCTGAAGGAGAAGGTGAGAGTTGAGACGCCGGAGATCGCGGCGAGGAAGACATCTTTTCCGTCCACGTCTTCTCCGTCCTTCTATACCGCGCTGCTGTCGTCCGAAAGAACGCGCGAAAAACCGCCAGTGCGGGATTCGGCGCCGGCCGAAGCTGATCCGGTGCTGGCGGAGTATCTGCGCGAATGGCGGCGAAATATGGCGCGGGAGAAAAAAGTGCCCGCCTACATTATTCTGCACGACACTACGCTGGAGGAGTTGTGCCGCCGGCGCCCCGCCAATTTTGCGGCGTTGAAACAGGTGCCGGGGATTGGGGAAAAGAAAGCAGATGTGTACGGCGCGGAAATTCTTCAGGCCTTGCGGAACTTTGGCGCTGGAGCGCGCGCCAAGCCGACCGTGGCCAGGGAGCCGGCTCCGGCGGAACAGACGCTTCGGCTTTTGCACGAGGGGCGAAGCTTTGAGGAGATTGCCCGCATTCGGGCGCGCCAGATTTCGACGGTCGTTTGCACGGTGGCGAACCTGATCGAGACCGGGCAGGTGAAATTGGATCCGAAGTGGATTTCTCCCGACGCGCAGCCGCTGATTGAGGCGGCCTGCCTGAAGCAGGGGGTCGAGCGGCTGAAAGACATCAAGCAAGCGGTACCGCCTTATGTCAGCTTCGAAGACATACGGCTGGTGGTGGCGCATCTGCGCGCGGAAAACCGGGTGCGAGCGAAGTCGGCGTAGGGCGCGTCGCTTGGCGGTTGTGGCGCAAGTGAAATGCTTCATAAGAGTTGTCATCCCTCGTTTCGGTCGGGATGACAAAATCCAAGATTTTTTACACGCCCTTGGCGGCGGGATCCCAGATCAGTTTGTGGACTTGCAGGCTGAGCCGCGCGAGCACGTTGTCGGCGAGTATCCACTCTGCTAGCTCTTTCGGATCGAGGAGGCAGTGCGAAGTGTCGCGTGAACCGGACGCAGCCTTTTCGAACGCGGGCGAAAATAAAATGGCGTGAACGCGCTCGGCCAGCCCGTGATTCAGGACGAAGTCGCGGGCGAATTCGTAGTCCGTGCGGCCGGTCAAGACGAACTTGAGTTCATCGTGAGGCTGGAGCGCTTCCAGATTCTCGAGTGCGAAGGTGTTTGGTTCGCCGGAGTGCGGACATTTCACGTCGACAATCTTGATGACTTGTTTCGGAACCCGCGCCAGGGGGCGTTCGCCGCTGGTCTCGAGCAACACCTGATAGCCAGCCTCCAGAAGTTGCTCCATCAGCGGGACGACTTCGCGCTCCTGCAACATGGGTTCGCCGCCGGTGATCTCGACCAGCCCGTCGACGCTCAGAGCAGTGACTTCGCCAAGCACTTCCTCGAGCGTCATCTTGCGCCCACCGTAGAAACTGAACTCGCTATCGCACCAGGAGCAGCGCAGGTTGCATCCGGTGAGGCGCACGAAGACGCAAGGCAGGCCGGAATACGTCGATTCGCCCTGGAGCGATTTATAGATTTCGGTGACTTGCATGGAACTAAACCATCGGGTGATCGGATCATCGGGCCATCGGGTCATCGAAATTCAACACCAGAGCCTTTAGATCGCCCGATGGCCCGATCACCCGATGACCCGATTGCTACTCCGAATATCGCGCCGTGGTCGTGTCGGTTTCGAAAACGGTTACGTCTTTCACTCTCACCCTGCCGTTGGTCGCGCTGCTTAATCGGACGTTGGCTTCTTCGTAGAAATATTTCGCGAGATTTTCGGCGGAGGGATTGAGGACAGTGAAGGGCTCGATGTCGTTGATCATCTGGTGGTCGAGACGGTCAATGGCGTGCTTCATGACTTCTTTCAAATCTTTGAAATCGAGCAGCAGGCCAGCCTTGTCGAGTTCAGCGCCGGCGAGGGTCACACGAATCTTGTAATTGTGGCCGTGCGGCTTCTCGCACTTGCCCTTGTAGTTGCGCAGGTAATGCCCTGCGGCGAATGTATCTTCCACTGTGACTTCGAACATGAATTCCAGCTAGCCTCGGCTGGGTTTTATTGTACCTTTTGAAGCCTTGGGAGACATATCATCCAAATGCCTGTCGCCCCCTCTGCTCGCACGCCTGAATTGTCCCAGGCGGCAAGGACTGGGGTTCGGATGAGGTAGTGGAACTGTCGTTTGCCGTCGGAGCTTCCGTTGACGGCGCTGCGGCGGATGGTTCCGCGGTGCTCTTCTGGTCTTTCTTTTGGCTCTTTTGCTTACGCTGGCCTCTTTCTCCATTCATGTTATTCATGTGAGCCATGTTGGTGGAGGCGACTTGCAAGGCGTAGAGAAGGATGGAAGCCTCTTTGGTTTCGATGCGGCGGTGCAGCATCATTTCGCAAACCTCTGAGATAGCCGACTGGATCGAGACGGCATCTTCGAAGACGGGCAGGTAGGCATGACCGGAAGGGCCATTGTCGATGTTGATCTTCGGCATGCCCATTACCTTGTGATAGTGGCAAAAGCTCTCACCGCGAAGAGCGGGAGATTGGCAGGGATCGCCATTCGCTTTTCGCTGGGCACAAATTTTGTCGGAAAATTTATCGAGAGAAGAAGACATTATGATTGCTCCTAAAGCGATGATTCGGTGATAGATAAATGCTATTAGCGGGCTAAGAATTAGGAAAATGGGGGGGTACCCCCCCCCTACCCAAAATAGGTTAAGTTGATGATAGTAAAGTACTTAGAGGCAAAGTATTCAAATTATTGGACTTAGCGGGAGTTTTTGCAGTTTGGCGGGCCCTCTCGGGTGTTCTCACCGCTTCCGTTGATTATCAAAGAGCCGATGGTTTGAGGCTGATGATGCGTCCGTCTCTGGAGACGGGCGCACTTCTCGATGGTGCACTGTCGAGAAATGTTCGCACCGATTGTGGTGCAGGTCTGTGATGGCGGTACGGGAAAAATGTGATGAAAAAGTGAGGGAGGTGCCCTGTCCATCTCTGGACTGCGTACGTAAGCCAAAGGCGGGCGTGAGTGGGCTACATGACAGACGGAGGTGGAATAAGTCCTTACACGCCTGTACAATTTTGCTGCGCCCGGAGGAGCGAACTTTTGTCACTACCTCGCTTCGTCGACTACAGCCTTCGCTTCATTGCGCCTATCACCCTCAGCCTAGCTATCTATTACCACTACCAATCTGTGCAGGAGAGAGCCCACTTATCTTGTAAGTCCGGCTCGCGCACGAATCATCGACACCTCAGTGCCAGCGCCACCGCAACTGCAAGTCCTCTATAAGACCAAGAGCCTAAGCGCAAACGTGAACGCTGTGATTTTGTACTTCTGGAACGACGGCAAGATGCCAATCAGGTCAGATGACGTGTTGGACCCCGTGAGGGTCAGTCTTGAGCCGGGATGCGAGATCATCGACGCCCGCATCTTGAAAATAGGCAGGCCCGTCACTGGAATAGCAAAGGGTGACGTCATCGGCACGGCCACCAACGAACTCCCGATAACATTCAAGATTCTGGAACACAACGATGGTGCCGCCGTTCAAATTATCTACACCGGCAATCCCGACGCTCAGACCTCTTTAACTGGAACCATCGTCGGTGCTGGCTCACCCCGCCAAACCAGGTACGTAGACGACCCTATAGCCACATTGGTTCGCGGCTCACCACGCGACCGGCGACACGCACTTGCCTTCGTCTTGATTGGGCTAGTGCTGGCGGTGCCGGTCCACATTGGCCTCTTCCAGTGGATCGAGCTTTTGTTTCGCAGGCTGGCGAGGCACCTGCAGATTCCAAGGTGGGAGTTGTTCCCCCGAAAACTCATGCTTTATATGACGTTCGGCTTCCTGTTCGGCATCGCCTTCGCCAGCCTGGTTGCTTTTTGGTCAGGAAGCCCCGGGTCTCAGCCAATACCTACCTCCATCCAAATTGAGCAAAGGTAAAGCCCGGCGGGTGACACCCTTCTCCGGTCCGAAGTGTAGCCTTACTGGCCCCTAAGCGCCGAGAAGTGGCGCACCCGCCGTTGGCAAAGTCTTTCTACGATTCCGAGGGTGGGAATGGAGCACGGGAGATCAAATTCCCCACCCCTTCGGCTCTGCTCAGGGCAGGCTCCGGTTGTTTACCACGGACGCAAGTCGACGAATTTTGGAGTCAGGGTGGAACATCCCGCCCTAAAATCGCAAAGAGCGCGATTTTAGAGCGGGTTCAGAATCTCTGTACCCCACGACAATTGCCGAGCTTTATTCGGCGGGGCGGACAAGAGCGTCCGCCCTACACGGACTGGGGATAGCAATGCTGGAACCGATCTAGGATGGGACGCCCGCTTCACCCGTCGCTGGAAGATAGGAAGTCAAAATCCCCACCCTAACGTCGCAAAGAACGCGACGTTAAGGATGGGGCACCCGCGCTACATAGACTGATTGTCAAGCAAACCAAGGGCCAACTCCTGATAATCTGCTAACGTTCGGGCTGCTGCCCCGTCTATTTCTGTGCAAGGCAAGAAGAAGGACTTGACCACTTGTAGGGGACAGAGACAGACAATGCCGGCCGATTCTTACGCAGTGGCAATTCCGGTTGGCGAGATTTCCCGTCCGAGGCGGACGGAACAAGGCAGCGGCAGCGGCAACGAGAACCCCACGTTGTATCGGAATATGAGGGGCTCCTTGGCAGCGCAGGGCAACCGCATTGACGACACGAGTCTGATCCGGGAGGCGCAGCAGGGCAACCGCGCGGCCTTCGAGGTATTGGTGCGTCATTACGATCAGCCGGTGCTGCGACTGGCCCTGCACCTGACCGGATCGGAGTCGGACGCCCAGGACGTTTACCAGGAGGCTTTCCTCAAGGCCTACAAGAATCTGGGCAGTTTCCGTTTTGAGTGTTCCTTCTACACCTGGATCTACCGCATCGTCACCAACCTCTGCCTCGATCATTTGCGAAAACGGAATGTGCGCAAGGAAGAGGCTCCGGTTGCGGTGGACGCGTCGGGTGACGAGTACAACCGGCTGGAGCAGTTCGCGGACGCGCGCTCGGGAGCGAATCCGGAGCGCGATTTGATGCGGCGGGAGCTGGGGCGGAAGATTGGAGCGGCATTGTCGGGGCTGACGCCTCGCGAGCGCATGGTGTTCGAGTTGAAGCACTACCACGGGCTGAAGTTGCGCACCGTGGGCGAGATGCTGAATACGACGGAAGAGACGGCGAAGAATACGTTGTTTCGCGCGACGCAGAAACTGCGTAGCGCGCTGGCGGAGATGCGATGAGTTTTTACTTTAGTCGCGCGAAGGGATACGAAAATGAAATGTGATTGGGTGCGGCAAAACATTTTGTTCTACGTCTACAACGAGCTGGAGGACGATGCCCGCTATGAGGTAGAGCAGCACCTGGCGCGGTGTCCGGAATGCGCCACGGAGTTGAAAGCGGCGCGCAAGTTCCACGCCACGCTTTCGGAAATGCCGGTCGAGGAGCCGACTCCAAACCTGCTGGCGTCCTCGCGGATGCGGCTGCAAGAAGCCCTGGAAACCGCGCAGCCCGGAGGATTCTGGCGGCGGCTGATTCTTGAGCCGTCAATCTGGCTGCGGCAGATTCGGATGGCGCCGGCGCTGGCTGCGGCGATTTTCATCGTGGGATTTGGCGGAGGCATTGGCGCGACCTACAACTTTCTTTCCGCGCGTGGCGGCGGTGGCGTAGTGACGGGCTCGCTCGAATCGGGCAGCGGCAATGCGTCGCTCACTCAACCGCTGGAGTCGTCTGCGATTGCGGGCATCCGGTCGGTGACGCAGGAGCCGGGATCGAATCAGGTGAGCATCAAGTACGACACGGTTTTGACCCAGGAAGCGCAAGGCTCGTTGAACGACCAGCGCATCCAGCAGTTGCTGTTGTTCGCAGCGCGCAACAATTACAACTCGGGCGTGCGGATGGACTCGGTGGATGTGCTGACGCAGGCGCCCGACGATTCGCGCGTGCGGGAAGCGCTGATGTATGCGTTGCAGAACGATACCAATCCGGGTGTGCGGTTGAAGGCGCTGGATGGGCTGAGCGGTTTCGTGCGACAGGATGGGCGAGTACGGGATGAAGTTTTGCGGGCGCTGATCGGCGACACGAACTCCGGCGTGCGGATGCAGGCCTTGCGACTGGTGGAGCCGATGAAAACCGACAGCAATGTGCGCTCGGTGCTGACCCGGTTGGCACAGACGGATCAGAACGTCTCGATTCGCTCGCAGGCTCGTACCATGCTGGCGCAGATGCCGGAGATGGATTGAGAAGCCGTCGTTCGCTGTTCGCTATTCGCTGTTCGCTCTTGCGAGGGTTTGCGAACAGCGAACGACGAACAGCGAGCGGCGTACTAAGTAATAGCTGAGGAGGACGTTCATTGAGGCAAGCTATAAAATTCGCCGGCATTGGAATCGTGGTGGCGGCGCTGGCATCTCTGGCACTCTGCCAGGAAACTCGGGTGTATCGCGAAGGCAGCAGCTGGGTCCAGGAAGTGACTGGAGACCTGGGTGCGGCGAAGAATCTGCGGGTGAAGCTCGACGCAGGCTCGGTGCGGGTTCAGGGTGGATCGCAGGCGGGGATCACGTACGTCATTCATCGCCGGGCTTACACATCTTCAGAACAGCAGGCCCGCCGCGAATTTGAGTCTTACAGGGTCAACGCGTTGGTAAAGGGAGATACGGCGTGGATCGTGGCGGAGTCGGACGGCAGGGGAAATCGTAAGTGCTCCGGTGATTTTGTCATCAATGTGCCGCGAAACTTGCAGTCCGCCAAAATTGAGACCGGAGGCGGCAGCGTAAACGCGACCGGGATTGCGGGACGTGTTGAGCTCGAGAGCGGTGGCGGAAATATTCACCTGGATGATATCGGCGGCGACGTGGTTGCGGAAACCGGCGGCGGCACGATTGAGGTCGGCAGCGTGGAAGGCAATGTGAATCTGGAGACGGGCGGAGGAAACATCAAGGTTGCATCCGCCAAGGGCGAGATCAAGGCGGGAAGTGGAGGGGGAAGCGTCATCGTTCTTTCCGGGCTGCAAGGCGCGGTGCTGGAGACGGGCGGGGGCAGTATTCGGGTGGACAAGTGCAACGGGCCGGTGAAAGCCTCGACCGGTGGCGGCAGCGTGGACCTGGGCGACATCGGAGGGTCGGCGGAGATTGAGACGGGCGCGGGCAGCATTCGGCTGGCTTCCGCGAAAGGGCGGGTGCAGGCCGAGACCGGCGGAGGCAGTATCCAATTGGACGGAGCGACCTCGGTGCGGGCGGAAACCTCGGCAGGCGGAATCGTTGTGAAACTACTCTCATCGGCTGGCGGTCACAGCGATTCCTCGCTTGAAACCTCGGCCGGCGACATCACCGTCTATCTGGCGAACGATCTGGCGATCTCCATTCGGGCGGAGATCGAAGTCGCCAATGGCCACACCATCCGCAGCGACTTTTCCGATATTCACGTCTCCAGTGAAGGCGGACCGTGGGAGAAAACGGTGACGGCAGAGGGTCAACTCAACGGCGGCGGACCGGTGCTGAAGGTTCGGACGAATTCCGGGAATGTCAACTTTCGCCGCATCAGTCACTAGGAACAGTCGTTGGTCGCTAGTCGTTAGTCGACCGGGATTCGCTGCGGACTGCGAGAGTCTGCTAACGACCAGCGACTGACGACTAACGACTAGCAACTAGCTTTCGTTTCAGGAGGGCTTATGATTCATCGCTTCCTGCTTTGCATGTTTCTTTTTTCGCTGGTGGCCAGCGCGCAGCCAGTGGAATCGAATTACGATCGCGCCGGCGAAAGCTGGGACTGGAGTTTCGGCTCGGATGAGGGCGGCGGATCGTCGTATCTCGGAGTGGACATCGCTGACGTTTCTCCGGAGCGGCTGGGCGAATTGAAGCTCAAGGAAGAGCACGGAGCCGAGGTCACGATGGTCGATCAGGACGCTCCCGCCGGAAAAGCCGGGCTGCACGAGCATGACGTCATCGTAAGCCTGAACGGTACGGCGATCGAGAGTGCTGCCCAATTGCGCCGGATGATTAAGGAAACGCCGGCAGGCCGCGTGGTGAATCTCGGCATCAGCCGCGACGGCCAACCGCTGACCATCAAGGTGCAACTTGCCGACCGCAAGTCCATGGCTTGGCCGAAGAGCGGCGAAATCAAGATCAACCTGCCGGATTTGCCCAAGTTGCCGGACTTCGATGTGCCCGTCTTCGTGAACGTCGTCCACTCCTCGCTGCGCAGCGGGCTGATGGTGGAAAACATCACTCCGCAACTGGGAGATTTTTTTGGCGTCAAGGGCGGCAACGGCGTGCTGGTGCGCTCGGTGGAAAAAGGAAGCCGCGGGGAAAAGGCCGGATTCCATGCTGGGGATGTAGTCGTCAAGGTCAACAACCAGCCGGTGCACGATACGTCTGATTTCACGCATGCTCTGCGGTCATCGTCGGGCGGCGCGGTGGCCGTGACTGTGATGCGCGAGAAGAGGGAGCAGAATCTCACCCTGACTCTTCCCGAGAAAAAGGATTCCGGCAGCCTGCTGGAAGACAGCTTTGACATTCCCGATTTCACCGCAGAAACAGAGCAGGCAATCAACCGCGCCGGGGCTGAAATCGCCCGCATCGGTCCGGCCATCATGGAGAAAGTGCAGCAGCAGGCATTGTGCTGGAAAGATATGGAGAAGAGGCTGCAGGATTCACAGCGGAAGCTGCGGGAAAGGCAGCAGGAGATGCAAGAGCGGCAGCAGAAGCTGCGCCATGAGTTATCGGGAGCGTGGGCCGAGATCTGACGTGGTCAAGCTGGGACGGGCGCCCGGTTACGAAGGTCACCGGCGCGGGAATGGGAATCCTACCGGAGGGATGGCCAGATTCCACGGGTGAAGTACCCACTAGTTACCTGTCGCGGTGACGAAAATACCGATAAGCTGTTGCCGCGATGGCTTTCCGCGCCCTGTTGTTTTCAAAGAGCTCCGAGGCGAACTCCGCCATGGCCGCGGCCTGCGAGTGTGCGGGGATCCGCGTTGAAGTCTGTTCCGACATCTTTACGGCCATCGAAAAAGGGAAGACGCAAGCCTATTCGTGCGTGATCGCGGACTGGGCCGACCAGCCGGAGGCGAGCTTCCTGCTGAAACGCGCTCACGAATCCACGCCGAACCGCGGCACGGTGGCCATAGCCATCGTCGATCACGAACCCACGGCGGCGGAAATGCGCGACAACCGGCTCGATTTTCTGATCTATCGTCCAATTTCCGCCGAGGAAGCCGAGGCGGTGCTGGCGAAGGCGTGTGAACAGATGCAACCGTCGAGCGCAGAGGACGCTGCCGAGTCGTCAGGGGAAGACGATGCCAGCAGCGAAGGCTCGAGCGCGGTTTCTGTGGGCGCCGATGTGCAGGAGCAAAGTCAGCAGGAGCAAAGTCAGCAGGAGCAACCCGCCGGTTCCCCGGAAGCGAATGCAGCGGAAGGAAACGGCGGCGGCGAAATTGCGACTGACGAAAACGAAGAGGAACCTCGAAGTCACAGCCATGCGATAGGGTTCCGCGGAGTTTGTGCCGCAGTGCTTGTGCTTACGGCGCTGTTTTGCCTGTGGAGATCGCGCGAGGCCATCGAATATCTGGCGCGGACGCCGGACGGAAGATTCCGCGTTTTGCGGGAATCGGTGACGGCGCTTTATAGGAACCAAACCGGGGCGTTGCCCGCCGGTTCCGCCGGAAGCGACGCGCAACCGGATGCGTACTACAGCAGAGATCCCAACGGTTCCAATGCGCAGACACCGGCGCTGGAAGTAATTGCAACGGAGTCCACGCTGATGGAAGGGCGCACGTCCTTGCCAAAGGCTCCCGACTTTCCGCTGCCCGTGCCCGTGTTTGAGCGTCAGGAAGCGGCGCCCATCCGCAGGGAACGAGCGGCGATTCCAGAAAGCATGAGAGACTCGCCGCCGATTGAGCGGCCGGTTGTGGTGACCGTGAATCCGGCGCAGATGATGCCGGTCTCGGCACCGGAGCCGCAGCCTGCACCTCAGCAATTCAGCGAACCCGTCGCGATGAGCGAAGAAGCGGCGCGGGCTCTGCTGGTGCACACCGTAGAGCCGGTGTATCCACCGGAAGCATTAGCGCAGAAACTCCACGGACCGGTGTTGCTGCAGGTGCTGGTTGGGCGCGATGGCAGCGTCGAGGATCTGAAAATTGTTCGGGGATATTTTATTCTGGGCCGGGCGGCGATTGCCGCAGTCAAGCAGTGGCGATTCCAACCCTACATTCTCAACGGCCACGCCGCGGCAACTCAAACCGCAATCACCATCAATTTCAGCGATCCGCCGGGGTAGTGAAGCTCTCGCCAGTGTGAGAAACAAGCTGTGTGGGGACGGGGCTCCGCCCGTCCTAGCGGGACAGAGCCCCATAAGCGCTAACTTAAAAGGCCAACCAGCACGCCGCCGCACTCGTCCCGCTGCCCAACTGAAGGTCCCGCTGCTACCACTCAACGGTCCGCGAGGGACGGGAACGTCATGGTGGGCCGCGCGTCGCTATGCGGGATTCAGTTGTAAGCGGTGTAGGTGTAATTGTCGCACCCCGACGCTGTTGTACTGTTGTTCTCGTAGTAGCACCATTGCACGTAGAGCGTGCTGCCGTTGGTAGGCAGCCCGGTGACGGTCTGGGACAGCACTTGCCCCAGGAGGCCGGACGAATAGTATTCGGTGCCACCCACTTCCTTACCGACGGAAAGCGAGTATCCCGTCGCCGGAACGGGCGCAGTGGGGGCGGTGGGAGACATGGTGGCGGTGTTGTACATATACCACTGGAAGGTCTGCGAACTGCTGGTCAGCGTGGCGCCATTGGCCGGGTAGTTAATGCCCGTGCCGCACATCGGCTTCACCAGATTGATTTGCTCGACGGCATAGGTCCAATCGAATTCTCCGTCGTCGCTGAAAATGTAATAAACCGCGTTGTTGGGCAAGAGCATGACCGTATGCCCACCGTACCCGCTCATGTATGGAATCCAGAATTGGCAGGTAAATGTCGAATTGAATGGATTCGTCGCCCCATTAATACCACCATAGATGGGATCCTCTGTCGCGCCGCTATTCGGTGGGAATTCCGTCGTAGTCCAATACTTGGTCCAGTAGTTGGCGCCGTATTTGTTGGTGTTCGCGACCAGAGGCGTGCCCACATAAAAGGCGGAATCGGGAACCTGTAAGCCTATGTTGGAAGTGCGGACCATGGCATAATTCTGCCGGGTCGGTTCCAAGACCTGCGTACCGTTGATCACGCCATCGTCATTATCTAAGAAATACCCGATCTTGGCAACGTCATCCGCGATGAGGTACATGCCATGGGCACCGATGGGCGCGCCACTTGCTGCGAGACCGGCATCGCCCTTGCTGGGGCTGCAGTTACTCGACGTGCTTTGGTTATTGCACGCCGTGCGCATGACTTGCTGCATACCCTGACTCACGTTCAGGGGTGTGTAAACATCGGTGTAGAGGTCGGTCCAAATGTCGGCGCTGTTGCCTGCTTGACCTTGCAGATAGGTTTGCATGGCGGAAGTGAGCAGGAAGGTGTCGTTACTGTGGTACACGCACAGGGTTCCGGGCGTGGTGTAGTTTTGGTGAAAGAGACTGAACGCATATAGGATTTTCGATTGTTCCGACGTGCTGCCGTAGTTGTAATAAGGAGCAGCATCAAGGAACATACTCATGTCGGTGCTGTCTTCATCGGTCTCAAAGCCACTGCTGTCGTAGTTCCCGCTGGCCATGTCGGACATATTCGCGAGCGTAGTAGAGGTCCAAGTGCCGCCGATGGTGTATTGGGGAACGTAACTCTTTACGAGACCGCTGTAGACACCGGTGCCATACTTCTCGCCGAGCCAGCTCAAGGCTGTTGAGGCAAACATAGATTTTGCGACCGAGTACGAGGGCCAGCGCATCTCCGAGCAGAAGGCGTAGTCGCCGTCGCGGGTTTGGCAGGCGCTGACATAATTGACGCCGTTGAGGTACAGTCCATAGCCGGCAATGTAGGTGGGATGTTGAAACTGCGCCGTGAATTCCGCAGTGTTGACGCCGGAATTGGGATAGTCCGTGGCCAGGCTGGAGAAGGGCTTCGTCGGTATCCGGTTGGTGATTTCCGCCGCCGCATTGTTCTCCATAGTGGTGTCGCCGCTGATCGTGCCCGGCGTATAGGTAGGTGTGAGATTTCCGTAGAAGTTCGCTTGCCAGTACTCGCAGACTTCATAATCGATCTGGTAAAACACGTGCGAAATCTTCGGGCTGGCGTTGGGGTTGAACAGAAAAGTCATTTCCCCGTTGTGCACGCAGTTCTGGTCGAACTCCGCCAGCGTAAACGGGAATGAGGCGCGGGTGTATTGATATCCGTTGTACGTGTCGGTGGTTTCATTCCAAACCCGCCCATAGCCAATAATGAGGTTCCAATACCACGGGAATTGTGGGTACGTTCCAACCCCCGACCCCGAGCAACCATCGGATGTACCGCACAAATAGCCGGTTGCAGTTGAGGATCCGGTGTACTGCAGCCCTTGGACAACCGGGATGAGCCAACTGCCGTTTTGGACGAATTGAAGCGTGAGATTGGTGCTGCTGCCGTTGTTCGATGGCAGATGTTTAAAACCTGTGTCTGCCGAGTAATTAAGGGGGTCGTAGATATCGGCGAAATTCCCTGTAGTCGTCACATTCGACAGGACTATGGTTCCTTCAAAGGTATTGGTTGGCTCGGCGGCGGTGGAGGGAATTCCGAACCCGCTGGTATCGTTCACGATAGCCGATGGCTGAGTGCTGCTCATCAGGGTGGTGACGGTATTGACAGTCCGGCTGACCACACCGCTGCCCGTGAGTGGATCGCCCGGCATCGGGTTAACCGTTGCAAACGCAGCTACGCATCCTAGAGCTGCCCAGATCGGGAACGCGGCGATAAGACTGGCATATTTCATTTTCGTAGCCTCCTCCGGCGCTTGACCGGGGCTTGTCGGATTTACGTCTCCAGTTGACTAACACTTTGGGATTCCGGCAAAAGGAATCCGCTCTCATTTTGCACATACCTTATGACCGCTCTTGTAATGTTTGTCAAGAACAAAAACGGTCCGCGTGGACAATTTTGTAACTATGCCCCAAAGGAGTTAGGGGCGCAAGGGTAAGGCGCAAGGTTAGCTGTCTTGCACATTTACTACAATGTTACAATGTCGCTGGAGAAGATACAGCCCGGGAAGCTGCCTCATATCTCATTGGCGGTCTATATCTCTATTTCTCGGGCATGGTTAGAGGTCCTAGCGCTGCCATGAAAGGGGAGTCTTCGTATTTGCCTCGATAACAGGGAAAGTCAACGGGTGTGTCGCGAAATGACTTGAGAATCTGACCCAGCCGGAGGGTGCCATGCCGTCTTACCTCCCGAACGCGATTGAGATCTATTGTGAAAGGCACCTGTTCCCCCACTTCGCCCGACTGATGGATGATTTCACCTTCCGGGCCGACGATTATGGACCGTCCGTTGCCCAGATGGCCGGCATTGTTTACGTCAACGAAATAGCACTGGTTCACGATGGCATTTGCCTGGGCGATGATCAGTTCTTGTGCGCGATCAATGGTTCCAGTCATGGTCGGGTGGATGATGACTTCAGCGCCCTTCCACACCAGCGCGCGAGTCGTCTCTGGAACCCACCCGTCATAGCAAATGGAGATCCCAAAACGACCAATCTCTGGAACGTCGAATACGACGAACTCATTTCCGGGCTTGACCCCCTTTTCATAAGGCAGGAAGGGATACATTTTGCGGTGTCGCGCGACGATCTTGCCCTCAGGGTTGATGACAGGAGCGGTGTTGAAAACATCTTCTCCCACACGTTCATAAATCGATCCGGGGACAAGCCATATACCATGTTTCCTGGCCAAAGCTTGATACCGAATCTCGGTCGGTCCGGGCATGGTTTCGGCAAAACTCACACCAGGTCCAAATGAGCAAAGCTCGGGAAGCACCACCATCTGGACCCACGGAAATCTCGCCAGAACACTTGCGGTTTCTGTTTCGAGACGATCGCGATTGTCTCCGTAAGGCAATTCAACTTGTAACGCCGCAATCGAGAATAGCGACATGTCTAACTCCAGGAGTGAGGAATGATCCAATCTTTCTGATCAAACAGCAGGAAAGTGATTGTACCCATATATTCGAGGCTCGAATGCATCGCGCGTATTAGTGAAGACCTTATGCGCTTCGCCCGCCAGGTGAAGCATTGACGGCACCGCGATCCAGCACCCATGCGGGGATTGCCGACGCAAAAGTTGCCAAAGCCAACAGCACGAGCGCCATCGCGATCAACGCTGAGTAATTACCCGCTCCAATAACGAATGAAAATAGCATCGGGCCTGACGCCAAGCCCATCTTGGAAGCAAAACCACCCCATACCGCGGTCTGGCCGGTCCGATCAAACCTGGCGCACATCCCGAGCAGGTGGGAAATCACGAAGTTCCACATGATGCCGGTCTCGATATTGGCCGCAATCCAGATCCACTTCACCCCGCAGTAGTTGAATGCATAGGTGCCGACCAGCGCCAACAGCACGCCACCAATAATCGGTTTGAATATTCCAAAGCGGGTGGAAACGACGATCACCAATACCGCGCCCAGAGTGGCGATCCAGTTGGCAATGCCCAGCGTTCCGCTGATGAACGCCACCTCCAGTCCATGAGCCTTGCCGAGTCCGATGATGAAGGCGAACAGCCCCATGTTGGCGGCCTGAAAGAAAAATACGGAAAACAGCGCGAGCAACAGCGGCCTCAATTGCAATCGATCGACTGCGGCGCCCGGAGTGCGCGGAACCGGCGCCTTTACCGGATAATCTGGCAGGAACTGCAGCATCACCAACGTCGTAACGCTGAACAGAATCATCGCCACAAACAAAACATTCGTGCCAAACTTCGGGACCAGCAACGGCAAGGTCATTACGCCGAGACCGCCGGTGAAAACTTGCACCACAAGCAACATGCCAAAGGTGCGGTCCGGCGCCGTGGTGCGGGCGAAGATGGAAAAACTTATCCCGATCAGCATGCCACCGATAAAACCGTGCAAGAATCGGGCGCCCATGAGCCCGAATGGGTTCTTGACCAGCATCGACAGCAGGTCCATGCCAATCAACCCCAGCAGAAGCAAGTGGGCGGCAGATCTCCAATTGACGCGTCGAACCAGAAATACAATCAGGAATGCGCCACAGGCTCCGCCGTAGACATTGCAGGAACCGACTAACCCTGCCTGCTTGTTGCTGAAGCCGAGTCCCACCTTCAACCCGTCCACCAGTGCAGGCATGATGTTGACATAGTACAGTCCGGCGCTACCGAGAAATGCCAGCAAGAGGCGCGCAGGCATGCCGTTCGGAGAAACTTTCGGGACGTTTTTGAAAAGTTCCAAGGTCATTCTCCCTATAAGCGAAAGCTGTCTTGCCGCGTTCTGCTCCGAGCTGTCGAGAGGTTACATGGCAAGGACGAGTTCCCGGATCAATCCAGGCACAATCGTTCGCCCGTGCAAGTCAAACCACTGGGTACGGGAACTGGCACAATTTGCGAGCGCGCCGTCATCGCCGCGGGCGAAGGGGTCTCCCTGGCGCATTCGGGCTGCGAGTCTTAGAAAGTTGCCGGGGTGTTGACCCACAAGAGCAAGGTCTCCTTCTCGCTGAGGCTCTGCCAGCGGTGTGCCTGTGTGCTTTCAAAATACAGGCTGTCTCCTGCCTCTAGCGCGTAGTGCTCAATCTCATCGATCCAGACTTCGAGCTTGCCCTGAAGAACATAGATGAATTCCTCTCCTTCATGGCTGTAGGAGCCGCCACTATCGGCGCCGGGAGCGATCCGGAAGAGGTGCGGTTCCATAGCCTTCTTGCCAAAGGCAAGCAGTTCCATTTGTACGCCGGGGTTGGGCACCAGGATCTTGCGTTCCCGCGCTCGTACCAGGCGGGGCGAATTATCCTCGTCGGAAAAGAAAGCCAGGACGTTCGTCTCATAAAGACGGGCCAGTTTTTGCAGAGTGGCGATGGAGGCCTTGGAATACCCGCGTTCCAGGGAACTCAGGAAGCTGACACTCACTCCCGTCTTCCGGCCGACCTTGGCAAGAGTCAGGCCGTGTTCCCGCCGCAGTTCCAGCAGCTTTTGCGCGATCGTTTTCTGTTCACGCTTCGTCGCCGAGGGGGCCCGTTCATTTTCCCGTTTGTCTTGCAGGATGGCCGCGATTCCAGCGGGATTGACGCGCCGCACCGTTCTCAGATACTTGATCTTCCTCAACTTTTTCAGCCCCTCTCGGGAGTAGAGGCGATAGCGGCCCTGGCTGCGAGCCGCCGTGATCAGGCCCATCCGTTCCCAGTTCCGCAGGGAAGAAGCACTGATCCCGAGCATGCGGGCCGCTTCACTGATGCGAAAATAGACGGCAGTCTTCTTCTCAGTCATGGTGTGATACGGCGTTATTTTCGCCGGTTTGCATCTTACAACAAAATCACAATCTACCGCAAACTTTACAACCTTACAGAAATATACGAACGAACCGCTACACAGGCCATGGTCCTCAATCTTAAGCCTTTTACAACACTTCCGACCCCTAAAAGATTTAGCTTGACAATAACTCTACAGGAAAGCTAGTAATCTTAGCACAATTTAAACGACTCCGGGTCGGAGTCGCAAGGTGCTGGTGCCCGGTGTGTACGTTCGTTCGGTTGCCGTGAAAACGTCGTTGCCGTCAAAACGGAGGTTTGTATGCACGCATGGAGAGTATTGCGCACGTTGTGTGGGCTTGCGGTTGTGTTGTGGCTTGTGAGTTTTGCGAACGCTCAGAGCACGGGGGGCAAAATCCTCGGGCGCGTTCTTGATTCAAGTGGCGCTGCGGTGGCCGAAGTGAATGTCACTCTGGTCAATGAAGCCACCGGAGCGAGCCGTTCCGTGCAGACGAACACGACTGGCGATTACATCTTCGTCGAAGTGCCAGCGGGTTCCTACCGGTTAGAGTTCGAACGTACCTCATTCAAGAAAGGTGTGAAGAAGGGCATCACGTTGGAACTCAACCAGACCGTTTCGGCGGACATCGCCCTGCAGGTTGGCGATGTCAACATTACGGTGGAAGTGACGGCCGCGCCCGAGTTGGTGGATACCACCGACAGCCAGCTCGGCGCCGTGGAAAATACCCGCTCCATCACCGAGCTGCCCCTGAATGCACGGGATACTTACCAGTTCCTGCAATTGCAGCCGGGTGTCACAGCGACTTCCGGGATCAGCGGGCTTAGCGCGACGGCAACTTTTTATGGGAGCGGCGATGCCGGATCGGTTTCGGTAAACGGCGGCCGCGGACGATCGAACAATTTCATGGTGAATGGCGGCGATACCAACGATCAGTTCGTTAATTTGCCAACCGTGCAGCCCAGCCCCGACAGCATCGAGGCATTCCGTGTATTGACCAACAACTTCGACGCCGAATACGGACGCAACTCAGGCTCGGTGGTGAATGTGATCACCAAGTCTGGAGCCAATGATTTGCACGGCAACGTTTACGAGTATTTTCGCAATAGGGTGCTGAATGCCAAGGGCTTTTTGGACTACGAGAAACCCGACTCCAAGCAGAACCAGTTCGGCGCCACTTTCGGCGGGCCCATTAAGAAGGACCGTACGTTTTACTTCATCGCGTACGAGGGGCGCCGCGTCCGCAAGGGGATTTCCTCGGCGCAAGTCGCGGTACCAACCGGTGCGGAGCTTCCCAGCAACAATCCGAATCATGATGCGATTGAACCCATATCACCCACTGCGACAGTAAGCGATGCTTCCATCTTTAGTGACACTAACCGTCCGGGTTGTGCCGCCGCTGTCGCTGCCAATGGCGGGGCTCCCATCGCTACCGGCACCCTCTATTCGAGCATCTTTGTTAACAACGATATTCCGCTGGCGTGCATGGATGCGACCGCGGTCGACCTCCTGCAATTTGTACCCGGTCCGAATGTCAGTCCCACCAAGGTTCAAACCGACCCGGTTCAGCCCGAGAGCGCGGATCAGGGCCAGCTCCGGTTGGACCACAAGATTAACGAGCATCAAAATATTTCGGTGTATTACTATGTGAATCAGCATTTTGTTTCCCACCCCTTTGAGAACTTCCAAGTGCCCGGCGCCAATTTGCCGGGCTTTGGCGCCACCACCAACGAGCGTTTTCAGCAGTTGAACTTCAGTCACACCTGGTTGTTCAGCTCCGCTTCCCTCAATGAAGCTCGTTTCAACTATAACCGCGAGGGGCAGGGCACCTTCCAGCGTCCAAATCGTACAAGTTTGGTGCAAAACTCCTGCCCGACGCCGCTCTCCTGGATGCCCACCCCCGCATGCTTCATCGGCGACGTACCAACTGACCCAAATTACAATCTGGGAATTCACCCTGGACTGGGAGCAAACTTTGAAGGTCTGCCTGCCGTCAATCTTTTCGGGAGCTTCGATATCGGCAATGACCCGGAAGGTCAAGCGCCGCAAATCGGGAACTCCTTACAGTGGACGGATAGTTTCAGTCTGATTCGAGCACGTCACAGCTTTAAGTTCGGCGGCGACGAGCACTACTACCGGTTCGATCAGACCTTGTACTTCGACCCGAATGGTCAATTCCTTTTTTATGGGTACAACGCCAGTACTACACCCTATGGCGACTTTCTGCTGGGTCTTCCCACTGTTTACATCCAAGGCTCGGCACAGACGGAGAACGTGCGCAGCCATGCGACGTATCTGTTTGCCCAGGATAGTTGGAAAATCAAGCCGAATTTGACGTTGAATTATGGCCTGCGCTGGGAACTGGATACTCCGTTGAAGGACACAGGGAATCGCGTGCAAACCTTCCGCCCCGGGCAGGTGTCGACAATCTACCCCTGCGGTGGGCCGAATACGGATTGCAGTTCGCAAAACCCCTTGGGCTTGGTCTTCCCGGGCGACAAGGGAGTTCCCCAGGGGCTTACGCAAACTTATTACAAGGCTTTTGCTCCGCGAATCGGAGTGAATTGGAGTCCGGATTTGAAGTCCGGATTTCTCAGCAAACTGACGGGAGGACCAGGTAAGACAAGTATCCGGGCCGGTTGGGGGTTGTTCTACAACCCCATCGAACAGCTTATGCTGCTGCAATTCTCCGCCGAGCCTCCTTTTGGTGTCTCCCCCGTTTTGTCCGGTGTCTTGTTTGACACACCTTACAAGAGCCAGTATGGCGGACCACCATACTTGAACCCGGTCAATGGCATCTTTCACCAGACGCCTGGGAAGGCGGTAGATTGGGCGACCTTCGAACCTATCACGCTGTTTGGGGAGGCCCAACCCCACATGCGGACGCAGTATACCGCGCAATACAACCTCACGATTCAGCGTGAGTTAGGGGCGGGCACAAAGTTCCAGATCGGATACGTGGGTTCGCAGGGGCATCGCCTGCTGATAACGCACGACATTAACTATGACAATCCGCAGACGTGCTTGGATCTTATAACGATGGGGGTTCCATCAACGGCGGGGGTTCCATGTCAGCCGTTCTATGAGGACCTGACGTACATCATTCCGGCTGGCACTCCTCTCCCCGCCGGGGGTCTGCATATGCCCTACGGCCAAGGCGGTGCTGGTGGTGGTCCTTACACCATCACGGGGAGCACCACGGCCAGCCAAATCACCTTGGTGGGCCTGCGCCGCTACTCGTCCCCGCAGTGCGATCCGACCACAGGTACCGGCTGCCCGGGCGTGCCTGTGTTCGGCAGCCTCTTTGCCCAGGACACCGTTGGCAGTTCGGACTACAACTCGCTGCAAGCCTCGCTGGAAAAGCGCTTTGCGCGCGGCTTGCAGTTTGAAGCCGCCTATACTTGGAGCAAGTCGTTTGACGAAGGATCCACCTTCGAGGGAGCCACCGACCCTCTCGACATAAGAAAGAGCCGCGCGCTTTCCTTATTTGACACGCGCCATCGTTTCGTGCTCAGCGCATATTGGGAACTGCCCGTGCCTAAATTCAAAGGGGCGGAGGGCAAACTTCTGAACGGCTGGGCTTTTTCGGGAATTGCGACCTATCAAACCGGTTTCCCGATCTTGCTTTCCTCGACGGCGGATAACGAACTGATGAACAGCTTGGACTTCTTTTATCCAGGCGAACCCGATCAAGTGGCACCGCTCCGCACAATGAATCCAAGAAATAATGCCAGCCACTATTTCTTTGATACTAGTAGCTTCACCAACGATCCAACCCATGAGGTAAACGGCGTGCCGCTCCTTGGCCGCATCGGCGATGCTCCGCGGACCATTTGCTGCGGTCCGACCATCAGCAACGTCGACTTATCCATTCTCAAAGCGATCCCCGTGGGCGAAAAAAGACGGGTCGAATTTCGCGCGGAGTTCTTCAACCTGTTCAACCATGCCCAATTCATTAGTCCGGACGGGGGCTCCGGCGATGCGACGTTTGGGGAGGTACTCCAAACCCGCGATCCGCGTGAGATCCAGTTCGCGCTGAAGTTCCAGTACTAGAGGAAAGCCCGGGCGGAGGCCGGTGTTAATTCGAACGTACGACGCCGTAAATGAAATCAGTAGAATTGCTCCACTCTGTAACGAAGAGAAACGGGCCCGTGAATGGAGTCTTCGCGCAGGGACTTAACACCTTCTGCCCCGGTGGGGACGGACGAGAAATTCCCGGTGGAACGATCCTGACACACGGGCCCGGCTTCAGATACCGACCACGGGGGGTGTCACCATGAAAAGCTCCGATAGATGGGCGAGACGGCTAGTGATGTTCGCATTGCTTGCTTTCGCTGTGAACCTGCAGGCGCAATTCACGGACGGCGATATTGCGGGAACTGTAATGGATTCGAGCGGCGCGGCGATTATCGGAGCGACGGTCACAATCACCAGTCTGCAGACTGGGCATGTGGACCAAACGCAGACCGACAAGATCGGCTACTACCGTGTGCACCACCTTCCTCCTGGCACCTACCAGGTCCGAATCGAGGCCGCTAGCTTCAAGGCCATGGTGCTGGATGATGTAGCCGTCAACGCCAGTGCGACGACGCCGGCGGATGCGAGACTGCAGGTTGGCACCGCGACTGAGACCATCGAGGTCGCCACGGGCGCTGCTCTGGTTCAAACCGAAGACGGCCGGCTGACCAATACCGTCAGCACCCGCGAGGTCGAGAACCTTCCCCTCAACGGCAGACAGGTCTACCAATTGGTGACGGAAGAACCCGGGGTAACGGCGACCAATGCTCCGGTGATCTCCGGCGTGCCCTCGCCGACTTCTTCCGTGACCTTCAATTTCGGATTCATCGCCAACGGTTCCACGCCGCGCGGCAACAACTTCGTGCTGGATGGCACGTCGAATAATGCCGAGTGGCTCGGCGGAACACCGCTGATTTACCCCTCGCTCGACGCCATTCAGGAGGTGCAGGTTCAAACCCTGAACTTCTCGGCTGAGTACGGGCGCAACAACGGGGCGATTGTCAACATCATTACGAAATCCGGCGGCAATGACTTTCACGGCTCCATGTTTTACAACGGCCGGAACACCGCCCTTGATACTCGGAACTTTTTCGATATAGCCGGAAAAGATCCGCTGCATATGAACCAGTTCGGCTTTTCCTTCGGCGGCCCGATCAAAAAGGACAAAACCTTTTTCTTTATGGATTACGGAGGCTCACGGTTGAAGGATAGCTTTCCCGCCGTTGTGAAGACCGAGACTCCTTACGCCCGCAGTCAGGCGGCGCTGTTGTTGGCGGCGGGCTGGCCATCGGTGATGTTCTTTCAAGATTTTCCCGGACCCGCATGTTCCACAACGCCTGGCCTCACCGACTACACCTGCTCGGCGGAGTCGCCGCAGATTGAACCCAATCGATCGGACCAATACCTTATCAGAGTGGACCACCACATCAATTCCCGGAACGAAATTTTTGCCCGCTGGGACTCTGACCTGGCGTCCGGCGACGTGGCGCGCAATGAACTGGGCGGCGCGGGAATTCGTGGATTCACTGCGCCCTTTGACGGTATGTTCAGCGATCTGGCTACCGGATACACTCATCAATTTTCTACCAATACGCTCAACGACTTCCGCTTCTCCTACAGCCGGAGCAACCAGCGTGTCTCGTTTGGCATGCCCAGCGGCACCCAAACTGCCGGCATGCTGAAGAGCGCGGGCTTGCCACAAAGCGATTTTGGGTTGCTTGTTTTCGACGATGGCACGTTGCCGTTCGGCGGCGAAACTGCTGTTCCAAGACATTTCATTTTCAACGCGTTTAAGGTGAACGACACCCTGCTGCACACGGCCGGGCGGCACTCGTTCAAGTTTGGGTTTGAGTTCAACCGAATTCAAGAAAACAGCGACTACAGTTTCTATAGTAATCCGTGGTTGGAGTTCGGCAGTATCCAAGCCTTCGCGGGTGAATACGGACAGGCGCTCGCCTATCCCTACCTGGAAATGGCCACCGTGAACGCCAACTCCAGCAGCCCAAATTACGGCAAGTTCACAGACACTCCGCGCCATTTCCGGTGGAACCGGTGGGCCGCCTTTGCCCAGGACGATTGGAAAATCACGTCGCGCTTCGCCGTCAATCTTGGTGTGCGTTGGGATGTATTTCCAGGCCCAAGTGAGACCAACGGCCTCCTCAGTAACATGATTCTCGGCTCGGGGAGCAATATATTTCAGCAAATCGCCGGCGCTACCATCGGCCGCGTGAAACAGCTTTGGGACACCAACTACCACAACTTTGCGCCGCGAATTGGCCTTTCCTGGGATCCGACTGGCAAGGGGACGTCCGTGATCCGTAGCGGCTTCAGCATCGCATACAACGAGCCCTACTCGAACCTGTACACCAACGCCTCCCGCTTGAATCCGCCCGATGCGAACCTTGCCATTCTCGAGCCCGTTTATGGAATCGGCTCCACCTACCCAATCCCGTACACGTTTCCATTCGTACTCAATCAAGATCCAGACTTCGCAGGCCCTCCCCTGCCCAACGGAGGGATCGGGCCGCTTAGCAGCAATATTGAAATCTACCCCAACGGCGTCGACCCCCACTTGCGCACGGCTTATGCCATGCAATGGTTCCTGGGGGTTCAGCATTCATTTGGCCGCGACTATGGTTTCGCTCTCAATTATGTTGGGACGCGAGGTGTGGGAGGCTACACCCGGGAAGACTACAACCGTTTTGACGGGGATATCTGTAACCAGACCTCGTGCAACTACTATTTCAGTGGATACAACCCCGGCGTGGGACCGATCACTTATATCTCCAATGAAAGCCAATCCAACTACGAGGGGTTGAACGCACAGTTGCGCAAGAATTACGCTCACAACCTGATGTTCACTGCCAACTACACCCTCGGGAAGGTGCTCGACAACCTCACCGAAGGGGGCTTGGGAGATTACGGCAACACAAACGGTTACGGCGCCCTTTACAGCGGTGTCTCCGATGTTGAAAAGCCCCACCTGGACTATGGCCCTTCGGAATTTGACGCTCACCATCGACTTACCTTAACCGCCGTTTGGGATATCCCTGCTCCGAAGGGCAGGGGAGCCTTGAACAAGGCCCTTGGCGGATGGGGCGTAAACACGATCGTTTCGCTGCAATCCGGCCGTCCGTTTGATGTCTACTGCGGTCAGGCGTGGTACAACGGATGTGATTTCAACATGGACGGTCTGGCGTATGATCGTCCGAACCGTCCGGCGGGGATCAAGACTGCGGGCTTCAGCAACTCGCAGTTTGTAAATGGCCTCTTCGGCGATCCGACGCTGACCTTCTATGGCTCGAGTAGCCGGACATCGCAGGCCCTTCAGACGTTCTGTCCGAATGGGTTGAATTCGATACTCGACTTCGGACCCGTCAATTCCGGATCAGGTTCGCAGTGTGTTCCAGTGGGCACGGACGGCAATCTCAGCCGGAACGCGTTTCGTGGGCCAGCGAACAAGACCGTCGATCTGGCTTTGCTCAAGAAGACGGCGGTGTCAGAGCGGATCAACGTCGAGTTCCGCGCGGCAGCGTTTAACATTCTCAATCGGGTGAATCTTTATAACCCGATTGGCGACCTGAGCAGCCCGCTATTTGGGAAGTCGACCGCAGCCTTCGCTCCACGGCAGGTGCAATTGGATCTGAAAATAATGTTCTGAGCTGATGCTTGCGGCGAGCGCAGCCGTTCTGCGCTCGCCTGAATTCCTTGAGGACAAAAGACGTGAACACGATCAACCTTCAGACGGAAATACCCGGACCGCACTCGGTTCGCTGGGGTGAGCGGCGCCAGAGTGCGGTGCCGCGAGGGGCGCACTCGATTGCGCCGGTTTTCATCGCGCGGGCCGAAGGCGCCGTCTTGCACGATGTGGATGGAAATTCGTTTCTCGATTTCGCGGGCGGCATCGGCTGCATGAATGCCGGCCACTGTGCGCCCGCTGTCCGCCAGGCTGCGCAGGAACAGTTGGGACGCTTTACCCATCTTTGCTTTGCGGTGACCCCGTACGATGCCTACGTTCGCCTGGCGGAGGAATTGAACCGGCGCACGCCGGGAAGCTTCCCGAAGAAGACCCTGCTGGTCAATAGCGGCGTCGAAGCGGTGGAGAACGCCGTAAAAGTCGCCCGCGCTTATACGGGCCGCCCTGCTCTCATCGCCTTCGAAGATGGGTTTCACGGGCGGACGCTCCTGGGAATGAGCCTTACCAGCAAGGTGCATCCGTACAAGGAGAGCTTCGGCCCGTTTGCTCCCGAGGTTTATCGGGTCCCGTACGGCTATTGCTATCGCTGCTCGTACTCACTCACCTATCCGCAGTGCGAAATCCACTGTGCTCACGCTCTGGAAGACGTGTTCCAGCGCACCGTTGACGCTAGCACCGTAGCCGCCGTGATCGTCGAACCGGTCCTTGGCGAGGGCGGTTTTGTGGCTCCGCCCCGTGAGTTCTTTCATGTGCTGCGTGAAGTCTGCACCCGGCACGGCATCTTGCTGGTCGCCGACGAAGTGCAGACCGGCTTCGGCCGAACCGGTACGCTGTTCGCTTGCGAGCAATTGGGTATCGAGCCCGATGTGATCGTCTCCGCGAAGTCAATCGCCGCCGGTCTTCCGCTCGCGGCCGTGACGGGCCGCGCAGAAATCATGGATGCTCCCATTCCCGGCGGACTGGGCGGGACTTACGCCGGCAATCCCGTGGCCTGCGAGGCGGCGCTGGCGGTGCTAAAGATGTTCGACGACCAGCAACTCACTGCTCGCGCGCTTCGCATTGGCGAGTGGATAGGGCGCCGCACCCGAAAGTGGGAGGCGGAGTTCCCTCTTATCGGCGACATTCGCGGCATGGGAGCCATGCGCGCCTTCGAGCTGGTCCGCGACCGCGCCACGCGACAACCAGCCAAAGAGGAAACCGAAAACATTATCAAGTATTGCTGGCAACACGGCCTCATCATCTTGTCCGCCGGAACCTACGGCAACGTGATTCGGTTGCTCGTCCCGCTGGTGATTACCGATGATCAGTTGGAAGAAGGTTTTTCAGTCCTGGAGGCTGCGCTAGCGTCGGTCTCCGCGCCGGCCGCCGTTGCCATTCGGAGTTAGAGCAGAGGCAAGATGAAAGAGAACTCGTCAACGGCGCTTTCCAGTCGCAGAGCGCGGATCCGAGGCGAGGGGAGAAATCGAGGCGCCCACCGCATTTTCTGAACGTTGGTTAGCCCTTTGGGAGTTACGTTATGACCACAGAAATCACGCTGCACGATCCGCTGCTGTTCCGGCAGGCTTGTTACATCGACGGAATGTGGGTGGGCGCGCTCGGAGCCGAGGAAATCAAGGTTGACGATCCCGCCACCGGCAGAATCATTGGCAAGGTTCCGAGGATGGGCGCTGCACAAGCGCGTCAGGCGATTGACGCGGCTGCGCGAGCGTTCCCCGGGTGGCGCAGCCGGACTGCGAAAGAACGCAGCACCGTGCTCAGGCGCTGGTTCGATCTGATGATGACGCACCAGGAAGACCTCGCCCATTTGATGACACTCGAGCAAGGAAAGCCGCTGGCCGAATCGCGCGGCGAAGTCGCCTATGCAGCGTCGTTTCTCGAATGGTTCGGCGAGGAAGCCAAGCGCGTCTATGGCGACACGATTCCTGGCCACCAATCCGACAAGAGGATTGTCGTGGTGAAAGAGCCGGTGGGCGTTGTGGCCTGCATCACGCCCTGGAACTTTCCGCTGGCGATGATCACGCGTAAAGCTGGCCCAGCGCTCGCCGCCGGCTGTACGGTAGTGCTTAAGCCCGCATCCCAGACCCCGTTTTCCGCGCTGGCATTGGCCGAACTCGCCGAACGCGCCGGTGTGCCGCAGGGTGTATTCAACGTGATTACAGGAAAAGGCGGCGAAGTCGGGGCCGAACTTGCTTCCCATCCTGCGGTGCGGAAGCTCTCCTTCACGGGCTCCACGGAAATCGGCAAACTCCTAATGGCACAGTGTTCGAGTACGGTGAAGAAATTGTCGCTCGAACTTGGCGGCAACGCTCCTTTCATCGTCTTTGACGACGCCGATCTGGAAGCCGCCGTCGAGGGCGCGGTGGCCTCAAAGTACAGAAACACCGGCCAAACCTGCGTTTGTACCAACCGCATTCTCGTTCAGGACAGCATTCACGACGCCTTTGCCGCGAAGCTCGTGGTCGCGGTCAAGTCGCTCAAGCCGGCCTCAGGTTTTGAGCCCGGCGCTACGCAAGGGCCGTTAATCGACGACGCTGCAGTGGCGAAAGTGGAGGACCACATTCGTGACGCAACGTCGAAAGGCGCGACGGTTCTTGTGGGAGGACGCCGTCATGCGCTGGGTGGCCGCTTTTTCGAGCCGACCATCCTGACCGGCGTCACGACCGCGATGGCGATTGCCAGCGAGGAGACCTTTGGACCGGTGGCGCCGCTGTTCCGGTTTAAGACAGAAGCGGACGCCATCGCTCTCGCCAATGATACTCAGTTCGGTCTGGCCGCGTATTTCTTCGGGCGTGACATCGGTCGCGTGTGGCGCGTGGCTGAGGCACTCGAGTATGGCATGGTCGGTATCAATACGGGCCTCATTTCAACTGAGGTCGCCCCCTTCGGCGGAGTCAAGGAGTCGGGGCTGGGCCGCGAAGGTTCGAAGTACGGTATCGAAGAATACCTAGAGATCAAGTACCTATGCTTCGGCGGTATTACGCTGCGGTGATCACCGCTAGTATCGTGCCATGGGCTGCCCGTGGCCGGCTGGCAACGGAAAAGGTGGTTACGACGATGCTGATCCTATCGGGCACATGTGCCACGTCCTTCCCAGTTTACTGAGTCTGGTCCGAAACGCCTACGGTTACTACTGTTCTCTTGCTTATAGTACTTGGCGCGGGAACCCGCTTGCGTTAGGCTTAGTGCGACTTTGCGCATGAGGGAGGATACCCAATGAGTCAAGAGGTCCCGGTCCAGACAGTTTTGGCGTGTTCCCAATGCGGACGGGCGTTCGCGCAGTCTGACCTGGTGCATATCGCCGGTAACTGGGCGTGTGCCGATTGCAAGCCGGCATTTCTGAGCCGGGTGATGGCGAGCGGCGCCGCGGACGCATCGCCACTTGCCTGGCGCTATGGCGGATTCTGGATCCGTTTCGGCGCGCGCTTCATTGATGGCCTTATTTTCACCGTGCCCATCCTGATCTTCGCCGCTGTGCTCATACCAAATCTGATCCGGGCCGGAAGTCAAGCGCGCAACCCGGCCAGCTCACCTAACCCTGCGTTCGCAGTCTTCGGCCTTATTACTTTCTTTGTAGTTTCTTTCCTCGTGGGAGGTTGCTACGAGATTCTGATGCTGAAGTATCGCAGTGCAACTCTCGGAAAGATAGCCTGCGGGCTAAAGGTCATCCGAGCCGACGGCCGCAGCTTGAGTTGGGGCGTATGCTTTGGGCGCTTCTTCATGTGGAACGTTGTTACCAGCGGCATTCCTTACGTAAATTCCGTTCTCATGCTGGTTAGCGCGATCATGTTGGGGGTGGACGACGAGAAGCGAGCCTTGCATGACCGGGTGTGTGACACGAGGGTGATCTATAAACAGAGCGTAGCGTGAACCTTAGTATCAATTCCTTCCCTACCGGTTACGGCGCGACTGTTGGGTTATGCTTAACGCGAGTTTTGCCCGCGAGGAGGATACTCAATGAGTGAGGAAGCCCTGGTCCAAACAGTGTTGGCGTGTTCGCAATGCGGACGGGCATTCGGGCACTCGGATCTGGTGCAGATCGCGGGAAACTGGGTCTGCGCCGATTGCAAGCCAGCGTTTCTGAGCCGGGTGATGGCAAGTGGCGCCGCGGAAGCATCGCCACTGGGCTGGCATTACGGTGGATTTTGGATCCGCGTTGTCGCGCGATTGATTGATGGGATTATTCTTTCCATCGCGCAAGCCAGTATCGCGTGGATGTTTGTTGGCAGGTTTGGAGCGCAGTTCATGCCGAGCGTGACGCGAACCATGCCTCTCGGCCTTCGGCTGGGCTTTCAATTCCTTGCCTATGCGATTGCTATGGTGTACGAGGCGACGTTCCTGCACTATCGAGGGGCGACGCCGGGGAAATTGGCGTTGGGACTCAAGGTGATTCGAAGCAATGGAGACTCGCTCGGATGGGGCGTCTCCTTTGGCCGGTATTTCATGCACATCGTCAGCAGCATCATCCTCCTCATCGGGTACATCATGGTAGCGTTTGACAACGAGAAGCGAGCCTTGCATGACCGGGTGTGTGACACGAGGGTGATCTATAAACAGAGTGTAGCGTGAACCTTAGTATCAATCCTTTCCCTGCCGGCGCGTCGGCGTCTTCCGCAAGCGATGACCCGGCGTCGCCTACTGCGGCAATCCCCTGTCCCAGTTGCGGAGGAGACGTAAAACCAGTTGAGACGGAGACAGAATGGCAGTACTGCCCCTCCTGCGCGAATCGGCTGCAGATTCGCGTCTGGCCGGTGGTTCGGCAGAACAACAATGCAGCGTCCGCGCTTGCGGACCAGGCGACGTGCTTTTTTCATCCGGACAAGGCGTTTCAAGCTTGCTGCCAACGGTGCGGCCGATTCGTGTGCGCGCTGTGTGATTTGCAGTTGGGAGCGGAGCACGTCTGCCCCACATGCTTCGAGCGCGGGCGCGCCGATTCCGGTGCGGAGGCTAGCCAGGCGGAATGGCGGTATCGCGATGTGCTCTACGATTCCATTGCGTTGACAGCCGGGTGGGGTTGGATTCTCTTTTGGCCCGTAATTGTAGCCGCGCTTCCGGCCGTGATTTTTCTGCACGTGAAGTATGGGAAGGCGCCGCGTTCGTACTTGATTCCGCGGTCCGGGTGGCGTTTCTGGGTGGCATATGCAGGGTTCGTCTGGCTTCCACTATTATTCGCCATTCCGTTCCTCGCACGTTGGACGGCGGGGAGGCATTGATTGAACAGTGCATTCCGCAAAATTTCGCGCGTTGGCAGCCTGACCGGCGGGACGAGGTGGTATCTCAGTAAGGATTGTTTGCTGGCAGCGAAGCGCATGATGTACGCGGTCGAGTACCGCCGGTTTTATTTGCGCGACTTGGAATGCATTGTGGTCTGGCCCAGACGATCGTGGCTGTGGCGCCTGATCGTTCCGGCGGTGCTGCTTGCTGCCCTCGGCTTTTCCTTGTGGCAGTGGGTGAATTCGACCTCGGGCGCGATTTTCGTTGGCATCGGTTTCGCCTGGGTCATGCTGGAACTGGCGCTCGGTTCGACGGCGGAGTCGCGGATTCGCACCACGGGAGCAAGCGTCGATCTGCCGTTGGTGAACCGAACACGTCGCGCTCGCAAGATCCTTAACGCAATCGATGCGGCGGTTCGCGCCTCTCGCGACGTCACCATGGAACCGGCCGTTCCCATACCCAGCCTGCAACCGGCTGAGGTCCCTGTCCAAATGAGTTCCGAAGCAGCGTCTGCGGCCCCTTCCATCGCGGATGCCTCACAGACGAATGGCCTCTGACACGCCAGCCGCGCCCACGACGAGTCTGCGCCATGCGCGCTGCCTGTTTCATCCGCTGCGTGAAGCGGCAGCGCGCTGTCCGCATTGCGGAGGAACTTTCTGCCGTGAATGCGTGACGGACGAAGAGGGCAAGCTCGCCTGTCCGCCGTGTCTGCGCCGGATGGCGCGTCCGCCCGCGCCAAAGCTGTCAGCGACGCGCCGCTTCCGGCAGATCCTCGCTGGACTTACTGCGCTTGTTTCGCTCATGGCGCTCTTCTTCGCGCTGCTGCAGTGGCGGGTGAATACTCCGGAGGAGCATCTGAATCTCGGCCGAGTCGCCGCTGACCGGCTGCCCGAGCAAAACGTGCCCGAGAAAAATAATGAGTGAAGCCGCATTGGCTCCGGCTCCTTCGCTGCGTGCACGCGTGCTACCCGTGCGCGGTCCCCGGAACCGGCTGAACTCGCTCGAAGCACTGGAACGCGGATTCGCACTGTTCCGGTCAACATTTGTGCGCGAGGCGTGGCGTTATTACGCAGGCAGTGCGCCTCTCGTCTTTTGCTTTATTCCGATATGGGTGGTGAATGGCCAGATACGACTTTCCAATGGCGTTGTGCTGATGGAGGCGGCGTTACTCGCCGCAGGCTATCTTCTGCGCGTGTCGATGGTCGCCAGTTACATGCAACGGGTTCGCGAGCGAGCGTTTGGCACGCCTACATTGAAACCCGTAGGCGCAACCGCGCGAGCGGCAGCCCTGGGGCGTCTGCTGGCGTGGAAGATCACCCTAAGCGCGGGTGCGTTAGTCGCGCTAGTAACCTTCGCCGGGGCGCCGTGGTTTTACAGCGCATGCCAATTTGCCAGTCTTGAGGCGCGTGAGGACGGCGCCGAAAGGCACTCTATGCGCGGCTGCCTGGCAATTGCGAGTCAATGGTTCGGCAGCAGCGTGCTCCTGTTCTTGATGCTCTTTCCTTTCTGGATCGCCGTGTGGCTGAATGGTCTGATCCTTGCGATGCTGGTTCCGCAGCTTCTGCACTCGATTCTTGGCGTAAATACCCTCCTGTCTACGCCCGTAGGGATATTCGCGCTGCTCCGCAGTTCCGCGTTCTGGCTTTCGTTGTTCGCGGGCGCATGGCTGGCACTTGATCCCATCGTCAAGTGTTCGTTCGTCGTTGTTTATCAGCATTTGCAATCGAGGCGCGAAGGCGACGACTTGCGCGGCTTGCTGGCGAGCCTGCCACGCGAGCAAGAGAAGAAGGCTCAGATGATTGCATCCACCACGGCTGGCAGCAGGCTGATCGGCGCATTGCTGGTCATGGTTGCGATTCTCGCTGGCGTTTCCTTGGCGGCGCGCGCAGAGCAGACGCCGTCGGCGCCAAACAGAGCAGAGACTCTCACCGATTCCGCGCGCCAGGCGCGGATTCAACAATTGCGCCAAGCCTTGGATGTAGAGTCGCGGCGCGCAATTTATCGCTGGCACGACGCCGAACACCCGAGTCCGCCCAACTGGTTTGATAAGCTGCTGGCGAAGATTGCGCTCGAAATAGAGCGCGCTTGGGATGCACTCCGGAATTTTCTCCGCAAACTGTGGCCCCGCGGGCTGAACTTCTCGTTCGGTAACGACACGGGTCGCGCCTGGCAGTTGAAGGACTTGCGAATCTGGCTGTGGCTAATCGCGATTTTGACTCTTGCGGCCGGAGGGGTGCTCATTTGGTTGCGGCGACGAAAGGAGACGGCATCGCTTTCCATCCCGCAGGCAATCGCGCCGCTGCCCGATTTGAGCGAGGGCGCGTCAGCAAGCGTGCGTTCCGAGGACGAATGGTTCGCCCTGGCAGGACGGCTGGAAGGGGAGGGCGAATTGCGCTTCGCCCTGCGCGCGGCATATTTCGGTCTGCTTGCAGGATTGGCTCAGCGCGAATGGCTGACGATCCGCCGCGATCGCACGAATCGCGAATATCTCGATGAGTTTACGCGCCGATGGCGGAGGCGTCCGCGAGCGGCTGTTGAAGCGCGGGCAGAAATTCCTGAGAAGCTGCGCGGCAGCCTGCGGCAGTTCGATCGCGTCTGGTACGGTTTCCATGGGCTGACCCCAGAGGCAGTAGCTGCGTACCGTCAAGATCAGCGGGAGTTACTCAACCATGTTTAACTCAAAAATGTCTGACGATACGCCGGGCAAGAGCATCGCGCTCAATTGGCGGGGTCCGCTGCTGGCTGCGGGTATTTTTGCGGCGGTGTTCGCGATTCTGCTGGTCATGGCACATCAGAATGAGTCGAAAACGAGCGACATGGGATCCAGCTTACGCGAGGATCCTTACGGCGCCAGCCTATTGTTCGATTCCTATGCGCGCGCCGGGTACCAGGTAAAGCGCAGCCAGGATGAGGACTCGCTCTCCGATCAGGACGCATCGAGAACGGCCGCGTTCTTTATCGGGGGCTACTCCGCTGACGATTGGACCGCGAACGATGGAAAGACGAACGATGGAAAGACGAACGATGGAAAACTCCAGGCTGCAGCAAAGTTTCGCGGGCGGCTGGAAGATTTCCTGGCACGCGGCGGCCGCGTCGTTCTGGTCGAGCCCCGTTGGGAACTAAAATCCCAGTCTCAAGGCTGGGAAGTCGGGAACAGGTGGGAACGAACTGCGCACGAGAACACTCCACCCTGGGTCTCGCCTGATCTCCGTGCAATGCCGGCGGACAGCGAGACGATGTATCTCGCCGGCTATGCCCCGTGGCTCCAAACAGATGCGCAGTGGACCGTGCTGTACAGCGGGGTCGTGGGAGCGAATGCCAAGGCTGACACCTCTGCACGTGTCTATATGGCAATGCGGCGAGCCGGAAATGGCGAACTCATCGCCGCGAGTCAAGAATCGTTCTTATTGAACGAAGCGATCAAGACGCATCCCAACCCGGTGCTGTTAGATTTTCTTGCGGGCGGCCGGCCGGTAATCTGGGTCGACGAAACGTTGCACGGACTGCACCAGGATGAGGGTGTGCTTTGGCTGGTGCAGCGATACCGGCTGCAAGCCGCTCTGCTGTTGTTCTGGGCGACTCTGCTGGCGTTGCTTTGGAGTATGAGCGGCGATCTGGTGCGACGCCCGGCGCACGACCCCAGTGCGCAGATTGTGCGTCATAACGAAGCCGCCGGGGTGGCGGCGCGACGCCTGCTGCAACGGAGCATCGCGAAAGAACGTGTCGTGGCAGAGTGCTGGGAACAATTCCGCCACTCCTGGCCGCAGGATGCACAGGCCATTTCTGCAGATCCACTTTGGGGCGCGCGGCTGCGCACTGCGCTCGCTCAGTCTCCTCTAGTGGGATATAAGGAATTAAGCCAGCTGATAGCCGAACGTCGCGCATCCGCAAAGGGTCTGGCTCATGTCGGCCGCGATGCGCCCGATAGTTCCATGCTTAACCGAAGATGATTTCCTTGGAGGCACAGATCGCATGAACGAGAAGCCGGTACAGGGTTTGGACGGGCAGGCACAGTCTGGGAGTGGAGCAATGCAATCGTCAGAAGCGTTCGCGACGATCACGAGCGGAGCGCGGCGCGTTCGAAAAGCCCTGAGCCGCGTGATCGTCGGCCAAAGCCAAGCTATCGATCTCGCGCTGGTAACGGTGCTTGCCGGCGGACACGCGCTCATCGAAGGTGTGCCCGGCGTGGGGAAAACGCTGCTGGTGAAAGCGCTGGCGCGCGCGGTCGCGGGCGACTTCCAGCGCATTCAATTCACGCCCGACCTGATGCCGGCAGACGTTACAGGGACAAGCGTTTTCGACCTGAGGACGCAGGAATTCCGGCTGGTGCGCGGGCCCATTTTCACCAATTTCCTGCTGGCGGACGAAATCAATCGCGCACCCGCGAAAACGCAATCGGCGCTGCTGGAAGCCATGCAAGAGCGCCAGGTGACGATCGATCGCGAGACCCATGCGCTGTCGCCGGTCTTCGTCGTTTTTGCCACGCAAAACCCGATCGAGCATCAGGGCACATATCCGCTCCCGGAGGCCCAGAAGGATCGTTTTCTCGTAAAAATTCGCATGGACTACCCCTCGGCGAAGGACGAAAACGAACTGGCGAGACTCGTAGCAGGAGGCGATGCACCGGAGCGTCGCTTAGCCGAGGACCTGCGCGTGCCGGTTTTGCAATCCGGCGAACTCGAACGGCTTCGGGCCGCTACAGAGCATGTGCGCGTCAGCGAGGCCGTCAGCGGTTACATCGTCAGCCTGACTCGACAGACCCGGCAGCACCCGGCAGTCTGGGTTGGCGCTGGACCGCGGGCGACGCTCGCGTTATTGTCGGCGTCGCGGGCGCTCGCGGCTCTCGAGGAGCGCGATTTCGTGTTGCCCGAGGACGTAAAGACGCTGGCTGCCCCTGTACTGGAGCACCGCATGCTGCTGCGGCCGGAGTTTGAAATGGAAGGCGTCGAGATTCGCGAGGTAATCAACGCGGTGCTGGAGGCGGTCGAAGTACCGCGATAACGGCCTGCGTAGTACACGCCGGGCGACAACATCGAAATTGAAGCAAGTGAAATCATGACGGCTGGAAGCAAAAGCTCCGCGGGCATTGGCATTGCTGGGCAGGACGTGGCTGTCGCGGCCACCGTCGAAGCCACTGCCGAACCAGCACGCCCCAACCCGCCGTTGGGGGGCAAGACTTCCGAGCGAATCGCGCTTCGCCCGGCGGGATCGCTCTTTAGTCTTAGTCCGCAGGGATCGCTGGTGTGGATCATAGGAGTGCTCGGTGTGTGGGCGTGCATTGTGCCATGGTTCGCTCACGGATGGTTATGGTTCGGGCTGATCGCCACGCCTGTCGCTTTGCTGGCATGTTATGACGCTTTCGCCCTGTGGCTCACCCGCGCAGAATGTGCGCCCGTTCTCCTGCAGCCGGAGAAAGGCCTTCGAGGATGCGAGGGGCATACCATCCAGATTCCGTTTGCGCTTACTGGCTCGGGCCGGGGCTGGCTGCGCAGCGATATCCGCGTGGCGATCATGCCGGCAACGCAGGATAGCGAAACTGCATTCCGGGTAAAAAGCGATCCTCAGCGGCTGAAGCTTGGGCGCCCGGAATCGGTCGCAGGAGGATCAACCTCCGCCAGCGTCGCACATATACAACTTTGGCCATGGACGGCGGAAATCGCTTTGCTTCGGCGTGGCCTTTGGCCTGGACCGCGGGTTGGCATCGAACGGCAGGCGCGCTTCCGAATCTGGCGTTTGCGAAGATGGTTTGATATGCCCGAGCCTTTGCGGATCGACGCGAATTTGCGGCCCGGGCGACAGGAGATTTTGCGCAGCCCGGTTTATCGCATGCTGGTTGCGTCGCAGCAGACGCCGTGGACCGGACACGGGCGCGAGTTCGAGCGCTTAAGGGAATATCAGCCCGGCGATAACTATTCGGAGATTGCCTGGAAATCCACGGCACGACGGGGCGCTCCGGTCACACGGCTCTTCCAATGGGAGCAAAAGCAGGAAGTGTATTTTGTCGTGGATCAATCGCGGGCATCCGCGCTTGCCCTCCATCCCGCCCTCCATACGACGACGGAATCCGAAAGCGCCGCAATACGAACGCGCGCACCGCGACGGATGCTGGATCTCGCTGTGGAAACGGCGCTGGTGGGCGCGACCGTCGCGCTGGAACTGGGCGACGAATTTGGATTGGTCACTTACGCGGATGGAGCGAAGTCCTGGTTACGCGCGGGAAGCGGCCAATCTCAGTTTCACCGGTTTCGCGATTGTCTGCTCAATATCGAGCCTTTGCCAACCAATGCAGATTATGAAGAGTTGTTCAGCGACATTCGAGTCCGGCTGCGGCGGCGTGCCTATCTTGTGCTGCTGGCGGATCTGACCGAGCGCTCGATTTCGGACTCGTTGCGTCGCGGAGTTGGCCTGGTCCGCTCCTCACATGCCCTCTTGATGACCAGCATCTTGCCGGCTCATGTGCGGCCAGCATTCTCCGCAAGGGAGGATTTGAGCACCGATCAAGATGTATATGCGGCGCTGGCGGGTGATAGAGAAAACCAGCGGCTCGGTGCGTTGGCGCGGCAACTACGTCAATTGGATGTGCAGCTCCGGTACATTCCTGCGGAGAAGTTCCTGCGAACCGCCGTGGAAGGATACCTGGAAAACAAGCGGGAGCAACGGCTGTGATCCTGGATCTGGAACGATTTCAGGCGCAGGCGCGGCCAAGCTGGCGCGACCTCGAAGCGCTGCTCGCCGCGTTAGAAAGCCGGCCGGACCGCCGGCTGAATCCGGCGGAGGCCGAACAACTGCAAGAGCTTTACGCCCATACTGCCGCGGATTTGAATCGCGTCACCCACGGTGCGTTGGCGCCTGAGCTAAGACAGTATCTTGAGCGGCTCGTGGCGCGAGCCTATGCGGAACTATATTTCGCTCCACCGATGCGGTCTGAAATCTGGCAGCCGCGCCGCTGGCTGAGGATCTTCACGGCGTTCCCCGAGACGTTCCGGAGGCATGTCCGCTATTTCGCGCTCGCTGTGCTGATTACGCTGTTAGGCTGCGCCTTGGGCGGACTTGCGGTGCGCTACGATCCCGCCTCTGTGGATGTGTTGCTTCCGGCCGATTATCTGCGGAATCCGGGCCAGCGCGTGCATGAAGAGGAGCAAGGACAAGGACAGGGGCGGCACATGGACTCCGCGCAGATCGAAGCCGCATTCTCGGGGCAACTGATCCGGCACAACATCGAGGTAGCGTTGCTCGCAGCGGCCCTCGGCGTAACCTTCGGCATCGGAACGGCGCTCCTCCTCTTCGAAAATGGCGTATTGCTCGGGGCTGTAGCGGTTCATTACACGCGGCAGGGTTTCGGCCTGTTCATGACCGCCTGGCTGTTGCCACACGGCGTGTTTGAGATTCCCTCGATCTTAATCGCCGGACAGGCGGGGTTTTACCTGGCGCGCCTGCTTTTGCGCCGGCGAGAGGACCGCAACCTTCGACAATCGATGCGGGAATGGCTAGTGCTGGTCGCCGGGCTGGCCATGATGCTGGTGTGGGCCGGACTCATGGAAGCGTTTTTTTCTCAGCATCACGCGCCCGTTCTGCCCTATGGGTTCAAGGTTGCGGTTGCCGCCGCGGAACTCGTGCTGCTGACGATCTATCTGCTAATGATCGGACGAAGAGAAATCGGCGCGGAAGCGCGCTCCAGTGTCCCTTCGGAGAACCGATGATCGATACTCAGTCAACCCGCGCGTCGACGGCGGCCGAACTGACCATTGCGACTCCGGAAGGTGTGTTATTCCGCTTGCCTTTGGCCGGACCCGCTTCCCGGCTTTACGCCATGCTGCTGGATACCGCTATCGTGTTGGGCGCGGTGAACGGAGTGGGGCTGCTAGTCTACTGGATTTTCTCCAAGGCGCCAGGTTTTGGATTGATGGTGATTACGCTCGCGGAATTCGCGATCGGGTTCGCCTATAGCGCATTGCTGGAGGGCTTCTGGAACGGGCAGACGATTGGAAAACGCCTCTTCCATTTGCGTGTGATCGACCAGGACGGCCTTCCGCTACGGATCGAACAGGCGTGGGTGCGGAATCTGATGCGCGTTTTTGATGCGCTGCCATTCGCCTATTTGGTCGGAGGACTTTCCGTACTGAGCAGTCCCCTGATGCAGCGCTTCGGCGACCGCGTGGCTGGAACGCTCGTCGTACGCCAAACGCCACTGGCTGCGCCCGTGGAAGAATTCTGGATGCGGCAAAAGTACAACTCCTTCATGGATTATCCTGCAATCGCGATGAAGCTTCGCCGAGCCGCGACGCCGGAACTCGCAACTCTGATTCAAGATGCACTGCGCCGCCGTAACGAACTGGCCGCTTACGCGCGGCGAGAAATCTATCGCGACCTGGCCACGTATTTGCAGAGCGAAATCTCCGCATTCCCCGACGAATTGCTTGAGAGGCTGAGCGATGAACAGTATTTGATTAACGCGTCTGGCATCCTATTCGGAGAGCAACGCCCATCGCGAGTTCAGGGTTGACAATTGACGCTTGAAAAGCCAATGGTCGGGTTGTGGGACTGAGTGGGCGCTTTGCGAGAGCAATGAACCCCGCCGCCGCACAACCTCCTACTTGTGGTCGTCGTGTTCTTCCTGCTGTCCGGTTGGAGGGGGATGAATTCACGTTTGAAGTGCAACAGTGTGTTCCAAGAATACCTCGTTGGGAGTTTTGAAGCCGAGGCATTTTCTGGGTGTGTCGTTATAGCGTTCGAGACAGAGGGCGAGGCGATGGGCGGGCAGGGTATCGAGGTCGGTGTTTCTGGGCAACTGGCGGCGCAAACGGCCAATCGCGTTTTCGATGCCGCCCTTTTGCCACGGCGAGTGCGTGTCGCAGAACCAGGTCTGGATGCCAAACCGTCGGCTCAGGAGATAGTGTTTGCTGAACTCCGTTCCGTTATCGAAGGTCATGGATTGGCACACACGCGCGGGCATCGCTTCCACCATGGCGCTGAGATTGTCGGCGACCGACTGCGCCGTTCTCGCCTTCTGCCGCACCAGCAGGGCGCGCCGCGACCTGCGTTCCTGCGCCACCAGCAAGAACTGTCCCGGTTTGCTGAAGCTCATGAGGTCGGCTTCCCAATCGCCCAAGCGCGTTCTGGCCTCCACCACCGCCGGACGATCATGGATGGAAACCCTGTCCACTATGGACGCCGTCGACCATCGGCCATTGGGCAGACGCTTTCCGCGACGGTACTTTTGGCGAGGCAACCAGCGATGCAGGGTTTCGTTGAAGGACCCACTGCGCCAATAAATGTAACGGTAGATCAATTCGTAGCTGATGCGGTCGCTGCCCGGTCCCTGGGCCATGCGCCCGGCAATCTGCTCCGGCGACCATCCCGCGGCGAGATGTTGCAAAACTTTCTCACGAAGTTCCGGCTGACGTTCCAGCTTATGGGCTCGACCGCGAGCATGACGACGCAGCATCAACTGCTGCGCGCGCTCCGGATCGTAACCCCCGGTCCACTGCTTGGACGCCTTGCCGTTGCGCTTCAGTTCACGGCTGATCGTCGCCGCGCTCCGCCCCAGAACGCCAGCGATGCAGCGCAGAGATTTACCGTCTGCATGCAGACGGTAAATCTCAATCCGCTCTCTGAGGCCCAACTGCTCATACCTTCTTTTTTCCATCGCAACACCTTTGTACGGTGTTGCACTTGATTCGTGAACTCATGGGGTCACGCCGCTGGATTTCTTCCAATAGTCCTGCACGGCGGGCGGCAGCTTTTCTACGCGCGCGAGGAACGCCGTGACCTTCCATATGTCAGGCTCGGAGAGCGTCTTGTCCCAGGCGGGCATCCCGCTATAGCGGACGCCGGTGCGAATCACGTAGAAGACGTGCCATTCCGCATCGTCCGGTGGGTGCAGAATGAGGCTCGGAGCCGGCGGATAGAACGATTTCTCAAGGGACGAAGGCTGGCGGTCGATGCCGCCATGGCAAAGCGCGCAATTCATGGTGTAGATCTTCAGCCCCTCGATCAGATTCTCGTCCGAGGGGGGCACGGGATTGTTCACGCGGGGAGCATGGCGCTCGACCGAATTGTCGAGCGCGCTCATGGCGATGTGGCGTTCCATCTCCGGTGGAACGCGGTTGGCGCGGGTCGGCAAAAAACCGAGCAGGGCCAGACCAAGGCCACCGGCCAGCAGAATCAGAATAGCGACGACCATCCCCAGGATGAAGTTGCGCATTGCAGAGCCTCGGAGATCTGCCGAGCTGAACCCGGCTTTGGACGGGGCAGAGCCCCGTCACCACACAGACAGTTTCATTCTACCTTCAAGGGGCCGGCAACCGAGCCGATGCGTCCGCTGAGGCCGTCACGCACCACGAAACGGACGGTGTATTCTCCGGGAGCAAGGTCCAGAGCGCCGTGGTAGGCAAGACCTTCCTGGCGAATGCCCGCCAATTTCTCCGCGGGCAGATGACCGTCGATTTTCTGACCCACGGGGCGATCGACCGGTTTGCCTTCGGGAGTTTTCGCCTGCGCCGCGAAGTCCACCACCACGTGGTTATTGTCGGCGTCGTCGATCAGCGCAGCATCGGGCGCGAGGCGTATCTCATAATTCACATGCTTCTTGCCCGCCTCTTTGCCGGGTTCGATTTTGTCCCACTTCGCCACCAGCGTCAGCGATGTGAAATCCAAAGGCGACTGCAAAGCCGACAAAATGTCGCTGCTGCGGCTGTTTGCGGGATCGACGGTGGCATTGGTCACAAAGAAGCCGCTGCGTGTGCGTACTTCCGTGTGATCGCGTTTCACCTTCACCGCGAGCTTGCGCCAGCCAGACTTCGTCTTCGTTCGATCGAGATAGTAGCCAAGCATATAGTACTGGGCGGAATCGCTCACCGCGTCGCGAAAGCCCTTTACCAGGTCGTTGGAGTTGTAGTAGGCGCGCCCTCCAGTCATCGACGCAAAAGTCTGGAAAGACGACTGCCTATCCATTTGCCGCAAAGTCGCGCGCGTATAGGCTTTTCCCGGGTTGCGCAGGGAGGCGTTTGACGGGGACGAACTGATGCTTGGCATAATTATATTATTTTGCAGTCCTTTGACGTCCACGGGATAGAGCGCAATCTGCGCGTCGTTCAGCAGTTGCCATGTGTTTTCGTACAGCGGCAGAACGTCGCTCAAAGTATCGCGTCCAGCGGGTGCGAGTTGCATGGTGTCGCTGACGCTGAAAGGAAACCCGCCGCTCGCCCAGATCAGCGACTTGCGCCCAGGAAACCCTGCCAACGTCTGTGCCACCTGTTGCATTCCATCCAAAGTGTAGGAGATGGCTATGCGTTGCTCGAACGACTGAAAATTCAGTTCCGCGTCTTTCAGCATGCCCTCGAGGTTTTGGGCTTCGCTCGCGACTCTTCCTCCTCCTCCTTTCGACTTCCCGCCGTCCGATGCGCCTGCGCCGCTCGGTGCACCCGTACTGCCGCTCGCGGTTGCAGCTGCCACATCCTCGTCGCTATCCACCATCTCGACCGGGTCGCCTTTCACCTTATGCAGTGCGGCCACCAGGATGCGAGGATCGGTGGTGAAGTCATGAATTACGTGTATGCCGGTGCGGGTAAGGGTGTAGAGGGCGGTCGGCTCGTGCTGGTCCACAGATTCGGTCAGATACTTGAGCAAGTCCTGGCGCGCATTCGCCTGATCCGCAAATTTGGTGTTGATGAAGTCGAGCACAATAAGCGTAACCCGCCGGTTGGACGAGCCGCCCGTCAGAGAATTGCTGAACTCGTTCGGGTTCCTCGGACGCGCCATACGCTGCGGGTCGCTGGTGATTTCCTCGAACGTGGCGATCTTCTGTTCATCGCCGTTTTCCAGCACCGTGAAGTCTTCCTTCTTCAGTCCGCCGATGTGATTGCCGGACTTGTCGGTCACCAGGGTCGGGATCAGCACCAGTTCCGCGCGTGCGGTGAATTTGACTTCAGCGTTGTCCTCTTTCTCTTTCTCTTTGGATTTTGCGAAGACAAGAATGGAACAAGCCAACGCGGCGATTACGGTGACGTAGCAGAACGACTTACGGTCAATCATGACTCCCACACTCCCTTCCGGTTGCGAGAAAAGGATGCCCAACAATTCACGGCGCCGATTGAGTTACAGCGGAGAGAGGCGCCCTTGAGCGAGCCATTATATAACGGGAGCGCGGCGCAGGCTGGTGGCTGAGTAAACTGGAGTCGAACAGTGTCGGCGGTTCGGCAGGCCGCTTCTCGAAAACCGCGAGAGGGGGCACCCCCAGTTATTTCGGGCGACGTTAAAAAGCAAACCCGCGTTACATTTCCAGGAGTAAAGTGGCCCACCCGCCTAACTTTGAAACCAATGGATTTCTTGCGCGGCAGCGGCGGGGCCGGTTCCGACACGGATCGGACAGCGCTCGGACGATGATTGAACGAGGTCAAAATCCCCGCCCTGTGTCTGCAAAGAACGCAGACACAAGGACGGGGCACCCTCGTGAGTTGAGATGAGGGAAAGGGTGGACCAGCCCCCCTCATGGGAGCCAAATTGACCAAAAGCCGCGCTGCTCGTACAATTCCGGCTCCCGAGCTTTCCCGTTTATTGGGGCAGCCGGATGAGGAGAAGTGTATGAGAAACAGGTTGGTTTCGATAACGGTGCTGATAACGTGCGTTATGGTTGGGCAATCCGCCTGGGGACAGTGGTCGTCCGATCCGGCGGTGAACCTGCCTTTGGCCGATAAGCCGAACAACGATCAGGTTCAACCAAAAGTGAAACCGCTGCCCAACGGCCAGTGGTACGTAAGCTGGTTTGACGCGGATCCAAACAGTCCGCCTCCGGCCGGCTACGACGTGTATTACCAACGGCTGGATGCAACCGGCGTCGAACAGTTACCGCACGACGGCACCATGATCGCCGATCTCAGCAACAGTTCCACTGAGGATTACGGCCTTGATATCGACAACTGGGGCAATGCGCTGCTCGCTTTCCTCGACACCCGCGAAGGCAAGAATCAGCAGGTGACCGCCGCCAAGATGGGCGCAAACGGCAATCCCCTGTGGGGAACCAACGGCGTGCAGCTTACCAAGAATGGCACCCAGCATTACGATCCGAAAATCACCGGCACCAGCGATGGCGGCGTTGTGGTTGGTTGGACGGAAGCTTACGGGAAAACGGCGAGTGTGAAGATTCAGAAGCTCGACCCCTACGGCAATCCCGTTTGGAGCCACCCCATCGTCTTTCATGAGTCCGGCTACCAATACTTCCTCGCCGATCTGCACGCCGCCGACAACGGGAGCGTGATTGTTTCCTGGGTAAGGGAAAGTGGGTTCTACGGCGACAAGCAGCTTCGCGCCAACAAGCTCTCGGCCGGCGGGAAAAAATTGTGGGGAAAAAGCAATCTTGCGATCTTCGATCAGGGTTCGCTGCAATTTGGCAACTTCCCATACTTTATTCTCGATGGCAGCGGGGGCGCGATTTTTACCTGGTACACCAGCACTCCAATCTTGCAGTGCTTCGCGCAACATATCCGCGCGGATGGAAGCGAGGCGTTTCCGCACAACGGCTCTGCCGGTTCCACTAACACCAACAACGTGCGCGTCGATCCGTCCGTATCCTATCGGGCAAAAACCGATGAGACCTTTATGTTCTGGACTGAGGAAGACAGCAACCAGTTTTATAACGGAGTCTCCGGTCAGAAGTTCGATGGTCAGGGCAACTCGCTCTGGAGCTCGACCGGGTTGGTGCTGATCCCACTCGGTTCCGACAGCCAGACCTTCGTCAAGAACGTACAGATTGGCACCGGCGCGTTGGTGTTCTGGGTCGATTCGCCCGGATACGGACTGTCGACCATGCAGGCGGCCAAGCTGGCCGGAAACGGCAGGGTGACGTGCGCGCCGTTTGCGGTCTCCTCGGCTCCAGCCAATAAGTATGGGTTGTCGCTCAACACTGCCCCATCGGGTCTGGCGGCCGTAGCCTGGACGGACGACCGCATTGGCAACAATTCGATCTACATTCAGAACGTGAACCCCAATTGCTCGCTGGGACCACGGCAGTAATTCTGGATTCGCGCGCTCCGCACAGGGCCCCGTCCAAGTTCGCTTGGGCGGGGTTTTTGCGTGGTATGGCCTGGCATTTTGGAAAGACTGAAAGCCGTAATTGCCGCAATATCGCGATAGCACTCACAACCCAGGAATCGTCCGGTCAGTTGGTGTGCGGTCGCTGGCCGGAGGTGACCGGCTGGGAACTGGCACCCTGCTGCCACAGGTCAAACGTCGGATGCTTGTGCCGGAGTTAAAGTTAGGCCGGTGAGGCCCGCTCCGCACCTAAATCGCTTACAATTCCCCTTCCATGACAGTCGCGGTTCGTTCTTTTGCGAAGATCAATCTAGGGCTCTACATCGGCGCCGCGCGCGCGGACGGATATCACGATCTGCGCACGGTGTACCAGACGATTGCGCTGCACGACGTAATCCGGGTGAGCGTTGGGCGGGGCAGCGGGATTGAGATCGCGTGTAAAGAACCGCGGGTTCCGCTGGATTCGTCGAATACCTGCTATCGCATGGCCGAGCGAGTGATGGATGAACTCGGCGCGAAGGGCAGAGTCAGCGTCGAAATCGAGAAGCGCCTGCCGGTGCAGGGAGGGCTGGGTGCGGCGTCTTCAAACGCAGTGGCTACCATGGTCGCGCTGGAGCGGGCTCTCAAGAAGAAATTGTCCGCTGTGGCACGCCTGCGCATTGCCGCCGAAGTTGGGTCGGATCTGCCGCTGTTTCTGGTGGGCGGAACGACATTGGGAGTGGGGCGCGGCGAGGAGGTTTATCCTCTGCCCGATCTGCCTTCCGTGGCGATGGTGGTCGTGATGCCGGAGGTGGGGGTCTCGACGGCTCAGGCGTTTGCCGAATGGGATGCACTGATGCACAGCGGGGCCGAGCTGCGCTCGGCTTGGACGGGGCAGAGCCCCGTCACCCCACAGGCTCTTGTTTCTACACAGAATCGTCAATTGACGCGGGCGGGGGCGTCCGATAGACTGTTTGAGGTTGGCTGCGTGTTGTCGGCGTGGCTGAATGGTTCACCCAACACCGGTGCTTCCGCAAAAGGCGGGAGCCGGGCCGGGAGCTTGCTTCTCGACCTTGTCCGTACCGGGATTGAAAACGACTTCGAGAAAGTCGTCTTTCCGCAATATCCCGAACTGCGAGACATAAAAGGCGCGCTGGAGCGCGCGGGGTCGCGATACGCTTCACTCTCCGGATCAGGGTCAACCCTGTATGGGCTGTTCCGGACGCCAGCCGATGCCGCGAAGGCGGCAATCCGTCTGCGGAAGCAGGGGGTGAGGGCGGAGGCGACCAGTACGTTGACGCGCCAGAGGTATTGGAAAAGAATTCTGGAAGGTTGATTTTCGATTGTCGAAGCTCGATAGTTGAACGACAATTGAAGTGCAATCCGCAGATGGTTTTACTGGGCCGTCGACTAAGGGTAGGTCAAGTGCCTTTGGAGCACTTAGTCTAGGTTCGAATCCTAGCGGCCCAGCCAAAGAACCAGTTCTCAGTTGCCAGTTCTCAGTTCTCAGTCGAGACGCTGGAGCCGCAAAACTGAGAACTGGGAACTGAGAACTGGGAACTGAGAACTGAAACTATGGCCACAGTTGCGACGACGACCGCCGAAAAGACGACCGCGGAAAAAAAGCCGATCACGGACGAGAAGCCGGAACGCAAGCCGCAGCGCGCCCGGGTCGACGACAGATTCAAAGTCTTCTGTGGAAGCGCCAATGAGGCGCTCTGCGATGAGGTCTGCAACTTTCTTGGCCTGACGCGCGGACAGGCTCTGGTCACACGGTTCAACGACGGCGAAGCGTATGTGCAGATCCAGGAGAACGTGCGCGGGGCCGACGTGTTCGTGATGCAGCCCACTTGTCATCCGGTGGACATGCACCTGATGGAACTGCTGTTGATGATGGACGCGCTCAAGCGGGCTTCGGCGCGGCGCATCACGGCCGTGATTCCGTATTACGGCTACGCGCGCCAGGATCGCAAAGACAAGCCGCGCGTGCCGATCTCGTCGAAGCTGGTGGCCGACCTGCTGACCACCGCAGGCGCCGATCGCGCGCTGGTGGTGGACTTGCACGCGCCGCAGTTGCAGGGGTTTTTTAATATTCCGGTGGACCACCTGTTCGCTTCGCCGGTGCTGGTGGATTACTTCAAGAAGCTGAACCTGCCGGATTTGACGGTGGTTTCGCCGGACGCGGGCGGCGTGGAACGGGCGCGCTTTTTCGCGAAGAAGGTGGATGCGGCGCTGGCCATTGTGGATAAACGGCGCGTCGACGTGAACGTGGCGGAAGTGATGCACGTGATTGGCGACGTCAAGGGCCGGACCTGTCTGATCATCGACGACCTCATCGACACAGCCGGAACGCTGGTGAAGGTGGCGCAAGCGCTGGTTGAAAATGGCGCGAGCTCCGTGTATGCCTGCTGTTCGCACCCGGTACTTTCAGGGGCGGCGGTGGAAAATCTTGTGAACTCTCCGATCGCCGAGGTGGTCGTGACCAACACCATTCCGCTGACCGAAGCGGCAAGGCAAGCCTCAAAGATCAAGGTGCTTTCGATCGCGGGACTGATTGGACGGGCTATTCAGTCCATTCACGAAGAAACTTCGGTCAGCAGACTGTTTATTTAGAACAGTCGATAGTCGTTGGTCGATAGTCGTTCGCGACTCGTTAACACGGAAGGGTTTTCCAACGACCATCGACTAACGACCAACGACGATTTTAACGAAGGACGGAAACGGAATTATGGCGACAGCAACGGATATCGGCATTTTAGAAGCGCAGAAGCGCGAACCAGGGACCAAGAACGCCGCCCGGCGGGTGCGCGCCGGCGGAAAGATTCCGGCCGTGGTATATGGCGCGGGCAAAGACGCGGCTGCGGTCGCGGTCGATCCGCGGCAAGTCCTGCGTATCCTGCGGTCGGAGAGCGGGCACAACACGATTTTCGACCTGACGCTCGACAGCGATCGGGTGAAGGCCATGATCGTGGACTGGCAGTTCGAACCGATCAAGGGAACCCTGCTCCACGTGGACCTGCAACGCATCGCCATGGACAAGAAGCTGACGGTCACGGTTCCGGTTGTGCTCAAAGGCGAGGCCGAGGGAGTGAAGACGCAGGGCGGCATCCTCGAGCAATTGCTGCGTGAGATTGAGATTGAGTGTCTTCCGGCGGATATTCCGAAGTCCATCGAAGTGGACATCAGCCACCTTGTGTTCGGGGTCGAAGTGCGCGTGAAAGACCTGCCGCGCAGCGAAAAGCTGAAGTTTCTGACTGACGAGAACCAGATGATCGCGCACATGACCTCGGTGAAAGAAGAAGTGGTTGCGGCTCCGGAAGCGGTGGCGGAAGCGGAGGCAGCTCCGGCTGAGCCCGAAGTTATTAAGAAGGGCAAGCAGGAGACCGAGGGTGAAGGCGAGGCCGAGGCCGAGGGCGACGCCAAGGCCAAGGGCAAGCCCGAGAAGGCCGAGAAGAAAGAGAAGAAATAGCTGCTGGCGGGAGCACGTCGTTCGCTGTTCGCTTTTTGCGTGAGAACGCTGATGGCTTGCGGAATAGCGAACGACGAACAGCGAAAAGCGAAGAGCGAACTCGCGTGAAACTGATTGTCGGTTTAGGGAACCCAGGAATCGAGTACCAGTTCACGTGGCACAATCTTGGGTTCTTGACGATTGATCGGATCGCCAACGGGCTCGGGATCGAAGTCAGGAATCGGCAATGCCGCGCGCTGACGGCGCGAGCGACGATTGCCGGAGAACCGGTGCTCCTGGCCAAGCCGGAGACCTACATGAACCTGAGTGGGCTTTCGGTGCGGGAACTGGTGGCGGAACATCAGGCCGACGTGAGCCGGGACCTGATTGTGATTTACGACGAACTCGACTTGCCGCTGGGCGCGATTCGCATCCGGCAGCGAGGGAGTTCGGCGGGGCACAACGGGATGGAGTCCATTCTCGGTGCCCTGGGCACGGACGAGTTTTTGCGGATTCGACTGGGAATTGCGCCCGATCGCAAGGTTACGGACAGCGTGAAGTACGTGCTGACGCCGTTCCGCAAGGCGCAGGAAAAGGTTGTGGTCGAGGTCCTGGACGCGGCAGCGCAAGCGGTTGAAGTGATTTTGAAAGAAGGACCGGCGGCGGCGATGAACCGGTTCAACCGGAAGAACGACGCTGAGGAGTGATTAGTGGATTGTCGTTAGTCGTTAGTCGTTAGTCGTTAGTCGTTAGCAAACGTACTGCCAGCGATGAATCCCGAACGACTAACGACTAACGACCAGCGACTGTCTTAAGAGAGTTTGGAGATAACGAATGAATCGCAACTACGAATTGATGTTCATCGTCCGGCCCGACATGGTGGACGAGGATCTGAACAAGCTGATTTCCACGCTCGAGTCTTCGGTGAGCTCGGCGGGCGGAACGGCCAAGAGCGAGGTCTGGGGCAAGCGCCGTCTGGCGTACAGGGTCGGCAAATTCAACGATGGCATCTTTGTGCTGATGATGATTGAAGCCACCGGCGCCACCGTGCACGAAGTCGAACGCCGCCTGCGCGTGACCGAGCCGGTGATCAAGTTCCTCACCGTGCGCACGGACGAAGAACTGAAGCGGCTCGACAAGATCAAGAAGATTCGCGACTCGAAAAAGAAAGCCAGCGCACAACCGGTTGCAGCCGCCGCTCCGGCAACACCAGTAACACCGGCAGCGCCGGAAGCGGGGACAGAAACACCGGCCTCGGCGCCGGTTTAGTTGGAACTTGGGTTAATTGGCGGGCGAGCCGCTCGACTACAGCCCGAATTTTTTGGGGCACTTTACGGCACGGCTGAAGCCCTGCCCTTCCCAATACCGAATTCTTAGAAAGCAGGAGCATTATGGCAGAAGAAACAAAAGCACCAACCGCGGGATCAAGCGGCGGCGAAAGTCGTCCGGAGCGTAGCGACCGCCCCGAGCGCAGCGGGCCGCGCAGTCCGCGTCCCGGCGGAGGCCCTGGTGGTCCCCGCGAAGGTGGCCGTAAATTTTTCCGACGCAAGAAAGTTTGCAAGTTCTGCGTCGAGAAGATCGAAGCGGTCAATTACAAGGATGTGCGTCTGCTGGCGCAGTTCGTGGCGGAGAGCGGCAAGATTACTCCGCGACGCCTGACCGGAGTGTGCACGCCGCACCAGCGCCGGTTGTCGAGGGCCATCAAACAGGCGCGCAATATCGCCCTGCTGCCGTTCGCTGGGCGCGCACAGTAGTTTGAGTTGACACAAGATCGAGGTTTCCGGTGTGAACCTCTGTGTCCCCTATGGTTGAGAAAAGTCTTCACCACAGGGGACACAGAGGTTCACAGGGGAAGACTAAGAAAACGGAGTCATTCATGGAAGTCATCCTGAAAGAAGACGTGCCCAAGCTGGGCAACCGCGGTGAGGTGGTAAAAGTTGCCGAGGGATACGGGCGGAATTTTTTGCTGCCCAAGAAACTGGCGATTGAGGCTACCAAGGCCAACAAGACTGTCATCGAGCAGATGAAAGCCGCCGCCGTGCGCCGCTCCGCCAATGAGAAGACGGAAGCCGAAGCGCTGGCCAAGCAGTTTGACGGGCTCGAGGTGAAGTTCCTGCGCAAGTCGGGCGAGGCCGATCAATTGTTCGGATCGGTCACGGCTGGCGATATTGCGGACGCGCTCGAGAAGAAGAGCTTCCACATCGATCGCCGGAAGATCCAGTTGCACGAACCGCTCAAGATTGTCGGCGAGTTCACGATCCCCATCAAGCTGCACAAGGACGTGACCACGCACTTGAAGGTCGTCGTGGACAAGGAAGCGCCGGCAGAATAGTTTGATTCGCGATGGAGGGACGGGCGTCTCGTGAGCCTGTCCTGAGCGCAGTCGAAGGATCGTGCCGGGCGGGGACGCCCGGCGCTCGATCAAACGTCATTCAACATCTGCCCCGAAGAACTCCTCTACCTTCCTCAAGTCTGTTGTCCTGCTGTAAGGGGGTAAGCTCTCCACAAACACCCGTCCGTACGCCTTCTTCAAAATCCGATTATCGAGCAGAGCCAGCAAACCGCGATCATGCAATGATCGAATCAATCTCCCAAACCCCTGCTTCAGAGTAATGACCGCGCTTGGCAACTGGTATTCGAAGAAAGCGTTGCCGCCGCCCGCGTCGATGGCTTTCACCCGGGCCGCAACCACCGGATCGCTCGGCACCGCAAACGGTAGGCGGTCGATAATGACGCAGCTCAACTGCTCGCCTTGCACGTCCACGCCCTGCCAGAACGAGGATGTCGCGAAGAGCACCGCATTGGCGGTGAGCCGGAATTCTTCAAGGAGCGCGTTCTTCGGCGCCTCTCCCTGCAGGAAGAGGCGAAACGGAAGCTGCGAGCACAGGCGCTCATAAACGTCCTTCATCTGCGCATAGCTGGTAAACAACACGAAGGCGCGGCCTCGCGTGATCTCAAGCAGTTGCCGAATGCGCTCCGCCGCCAGCGCCGCAAATTCCGGCGTGCGCGGATCGGGAAGATCGGGAGGCACGTACAGCAGCGCCTGGCTCTCGTAATCGAAGTGGGACGGCAGCAGCAACTCTCGGGAGTGTTCGAGCCCCAGCCGCTGCCGCATGTAATCGAAGCCTCCGCCGACAGCCAATGTGGCCGAAGTCAAGACGGCGCAATCGAGTTTGTCGAATAACGCCATCTTCAGAATCGGCGCTACGTCAATGGGAGTGGCTTGCAAGAACACCGTATGCCGGTCATGACCTCTGCCTCCGGTTGCTCGCGTACCGCGCCGCTCAATCCAAAAGACAGTGTTCGGGTTTTCCTCTTCCATCACGAAGTGCAGTTGAAAGTGCAACTCTCCGGCGCGCCGGGAGAAGGCAAACACTTCCTCGGGCTTTTCGGGCAACTGCTGCAACTCGGAGTCGAGGCGCTGCAGCGAATTCCGTAACGCATCGTATTCGTCGCCGTTTTCCTCCAGAAAATCTCGCCGGTTCTCAAAGGCAAACCGGCCGTTCCCCGCGGGCAGCAGCGAAAAGAACAGCGCGGCATGATCGCGCAGGCTGCCAATCGCTCCGGAGAGTCCGGCGGAGAACATGCGATTGCGCATGAGCACCTGCTCTACGTCGCGCGCCAGTTCATCGACACGCGCATTGCTGATAGAAACGCCAAAATAGCTGCTGGCCACGTCTTCCAACTCGTGCGCCTCGTCAAAAATCACGGCGCCGGCGTCTGGCAGAATCCCGGCATCGGGCGCGTATTCGGACTGCTGCTTGATCGTCAAATCCGCAAAAAAGAGATGATGATTGACGATCACGATATCGCTCTCCGCCGCCCGGCGCCGCATCTCGGTGATAAAGCAGCGGTCGAACTCGCTGCACTTCTGCCCGGTGCAGGCGTCGGAGCGGGCGTCCAGCTTGTGCCACAGCACGCTCGTCTCCGGCACACCCGCCAACTCGGCGCGGTCGCCGATGGATGTCAGCTTTTCCCAACGGGAGATTTCGGAGAAATGATCGATCTCCTCCAATCCGCTCAGCACGGGATTTCTGGTGAGATCGTAGAGTTTCTTGCGGCACAAATAATTGCCGCGTCCCTTCATGTAGCAGACGTTCAGCTTGCTCTTGCCATCGGGGAAAAGCGCCTGCTCCAGAAAAGGAACATCTTTGTGGAAGAGCTGCTCCTGCAGGTTCTTCGTGCCGGTGGAGATGATGACTCGTTTGCCCGAGCGGATCACCGGCAGAAGATAAGCCAGCGTTTTGCCAGTACCAGTGCCGGCCTCTACGATCAAGTGCCTTTTCTCTTCGAGCGCCTCTTCCACCGCCTGGGCCATCTGCAACTGCCCGCGGCGAAACTCGTAGGCAGGGTGCGTTTTCGAGAGCACGCCGCCCGGCGCGAAGAACTGATACAGCGAGAATCCCGCAGCGGGAGACACGGGATGGGATGAGGAGGGCACGGAGTCTCTATAATAAACAGTTCCCAGTTGCCAGTTGCCAGTAAGATCCACCGCGGTGGAACGAATTCTGGGAAGGAAAAGGCGCGTCTAATGACGAAACGGGCATCTTCCCGCAAGTCGTCCACCCCACTCGTCGCCATCGTCGGACGCCCTAACGTCGGGAAATCGACGCTGTTCAACCACCTGACCGGATCGCGGCGCGCCATCGTCGGAGATGAGCCCGGTATCACGCGAGACCGCCTCTATGGCGAAGTCGAATGGCGCGGGCACGAATTTCGCGTAGTGGATACGGGCGGCATCGTTCCCGACGACAAAGACTTCATACCGGCGGAGATCTTCCGTCAGGCCAAGGTCGCTTTCGAGGAAGCGGCGGCCATCGTCATGGTCGTCGACGCTCGCACCGAGATCGCTGGGCCCGATCGCGAGTTGGCTCGACTTTTAGCGCGCACCGGCAAACCGCTTTTTCTCGCCGTCAACAAGATGGACTCCGACAAGCAGGATTCGTTGCTCGGCGAATTTCATTCGCTTGGAATGCGGAATATGTTTCCGGTTTCGTCCGAGCATGGACGCGGGATCGACGATCTGCTTGACGCCATCCTTCTCGTGCTGCCTGCGGTGGAAAAGAAAACCGCGGAGAACGCAGAGTTCGCGGAGAACAACGCGGATGAGGAATCGCCAGCCCCTGCGGAGCCGCATGAGATCAGGGTGGCTATCATCGGGCATCCCAACGTCGGAAAATCCACGCTGCTCAATCAGCTCACAGGAATTGATCGCGCCATCGTCTCGCCCGTTGCCGGCACTACTCGGGATTCGATCGACGAAGTTATCCAATACAAAGGCCGCAAGATTCGGTTCATTGATACGGCCGGCATCCGCCGCAAAGGCAAGACGCGACTGATGGCCGAGAAGCTTTCGGTGGTCATGGCGCGCAAGAATATTGAAGACGCCGACATCGTGCTCTTCATGGTCGATGCCACCGAAGGCGCCAGCGGGCTCGACGCCAACATCGCGGGCTACGCCCACGAGAGTGGGCGCTCGGTGATTATCCTGGTCAATAAATGGGATCTGGTGGCGAGCGGCGAGAAGCGCGCCGTCAGCCAGTCTCGAACTGCTCGCATACAGGATGCCAAGCGGCCGCAAGACCGCGCGCTCTACGAAGAGCGATTGCGCTACGGGCTCAAATTCCTGGCCTATGCTCCGGTGCTCTTTCTTTCCGCGCACACTGGCAAGGGAACGGAGAAAATTCTTCCGCTGATCGAGAAAGTGGCCGCCGAGCGCCGCAAGCGCATCACGACCGGCGAGATGAACCGATTCCTGAGGACGGTTGACTTTGAACGCGCCTCGGTTCCCATGAGCAAGCGCGTGAGAATCCTCTACATGACACAGGCGGGAGTGGCACCGCCTACGTTCGTGCTCTTCACCGACCGCGCCGTGAAGCTGCACTTTTCCTATCAGCGATTTCTCGAAAATCAGATTCGCGCGGCGTTCGGGTTTATGGGGTCGCCTATTTGGATTAAGAACCGTGCGCGGGAGTAGAACTCGTCTCGTAGATCCTCTGATCAGTGGTCCGCTTGGCAGAGAGGGTTCTCAACACGAATGCAGCTTTTGCATCCGATGCGTTTAAAATCGATATTCATGCTGGAACTAGCCATCCAAGTAGTGCGGTTCGTCGACGAGGCTCCCCAGCCGGGCGTCGTAGCTTGTGAATTCGTAGACGCAGAGGGCCGCTGTCACACGCTCATCGACAAGGTGCCGGGTTTTAGTGCCAAGCCACTCGACGCTCGCAGTGCCTACCCCCAGGCGGGCGTTGTGAGGTGTGAAGCACTGGCCAGGTGGCGGGATGCGGCGGGGCGGGACTTAGTGCGAATCACAACCAAACTTCCGGATCACGTCGAGTCTACGGAAGGAGCGTCAGAGTTCGTTGTGCTATCCACACAAATGTCGTGGCCAAGCGGTTACACCATCTAGTTTGTGGCCGCTTCTTAGCCGGAAATAATTCAGGAAGAGGTCTCTACCCTGCCATCGGAACGTGTTTCCCGTCTTCCGTCAGCAGGCCCACGCGGTCTACGCCGGCGATCCTTGCTATGGCAATTACGTCCGCTACGTCCTGGAAATCGATGTCCTCATCGGCTTCGAGGTAGGCGATCCGCTCCACGCGAATGGCGAAAATGTCGCGCAGGCGTTCGCGCAGGTGATCCCATTCCACCGACTCTTCATTCACCGTTACCTGCGGATGTTCCGCTCCCGGCTTTGCGTGATGGATCTGAATCACGATCGTCCGATTGGGCGGCGGGATCGTGCTGCCGGTTGGATTCGGCGGCTGCGGAATCTCTGTCTGCAAACCGGTTGGCCGCTGCTCGATCACCACCACCATGAAAATGATGATCAGCACCAGCAGAACGTCAATCAAGGGAGTGACGTTCATCTGTGGACGAGACGGACCACTGCCTGCCGTGGAGAATGCCATTTCGGACTTCCTCTCTTTGGAAAGAACGGCACGCGCGTGTCTGAAATATTGGACACCTGCGCGGTGCAGAGAGTTCCCGGGCGCTGCAAATGCACAGGTCCTTCGCTCCTCCACCCCATCGCGCCAAAAGCGGGCGCGATGGGGACCCCGGTTCGCTCAGGATGACAATCTAGATTTGTGCGCGAACCTATCGGGACCAGGAAGCCTGCTATAGCGAATTCAGAGTTGCTGTGGCCGCAGGCAACTGCCGAGCTGCGCTCGGCTTGGACAGACGAGGGCGCCCGTCCCCACACGAGCGGGATACGGCAACGGGTGAATCCGCTCTAGCCGATGGGTTCTGGCGAAGGCGGGAGTGGAGGCGGTTCGAAGGGCGGCGGCGGTTCCGGAACTGGAGGCAATTCCGGCGTGGGAGGTGTGGGGACCGGATTTAGCAGCGCGTCTAGATTCGGATATCGAGCGGCGAAAAAATGCAGCGCGTAGGCGGGGAAGAAAACTGTGGCGGGCACGCACACCAGCGCGATCAGATAAATCAGCAGGAGCAGCAGCAAGGTTCCGAAGATGATCGCCAGACTGATGGTGGTCACGTTCCATCCCATCCCCGCAGCTCTTCCCGCCAGCACGGCCACTACGCCGGGGACTATGACGAACAACGCCGGGACGATCGCGATGATGCCGAACAGGATGGCTGCCGCAATCGAAAGCACTAACTTGAGCAGCAGATAAAGGGCAAATCGTCCCTTTTCGGGCCGGATCATCCCGAGCAAACGGTTCCAGCCATCGGCGAAATCGAGGTCTTCGAGAGCCATGATCGGCACCAGAAAATCTCTAGCCAGCGCCCGGATCACCGCGGCTACGAGCGCGAACACCAGGAACAGGCCCACGAGCAGAATCACTCCGACAATCACGCGACCGATGTGTTCGCGGAGATCGGTCGCCCAGCCCGCAGCTAAAGCCAAAACCACCGGCACGCCGACCAGAACCAGCAGAAACATCCAGACTGCAATCTGGAACACGATCTGCCACAGAAAGAACCGGCCACCGGCGCGACGCCATTTTTGCCAGCCCTCGCCAATCGAACATTGCCGCCGCAGCACCGAGTCGAACAAGATGAACCGGAACACGCTGTTGATGTACAGGAAGACGAAGGCCCACACGATTGCGGCACAGATTGCCACCACGATCAATCCGATGAACTGCCCGAAGTGCGCGGGAATGTGCGCGGGATTGAAGGGAGGCCAACCAGAGGGGAGACTCGAAGATGGCAGCAACCCGCCCCAGCTCTTGTGTGGGATGCGAGGCCAACTGCTTCCGAAGTTTCCGAAATTGCATCCGCCGACATGCAGTTCCGCCGCCAGAATTCCGACGAGAGCGAGACGGGTCCACTGTCCCCAGCGAAAGCGCGTGAACAGTTGCTCGCCAGTGTGCTGAATCGCAGGCTGAACGCAGTCAACGGCGGAGACAGGCAATGGATCACCTCGCACTAACGCCGCAAAGGTATCGCGTTGGGACTTCCGCCGTCAATGCGAAGAACAGGAATCGGGCACTTTCAATTCATCAGACTTTTTCATCCCGATCGAAGTGGGGGATCTGCAGTCTGCCGCAAGATGCAGATCCCTCACTTCGTTTGATTTCATAACCACGACGGCTCCCAAAGCCCGATACTTAGGTTGTCTAAAGACCAAGCGCTCGGGACGAAAGGAGCCAGTCATGTTGATTATAGGCTGTGACTATCATCCGAGTGGGCAGCAGGTTTTTGGCATCGACACGGAGAGCGGCGAAGTATTCGCCGATCGCTGGATCGCGCACACCGGCAAAGAACTCGATGAGTTCTACAGCGCGTTGCCGGCGGGCGTGGTGGTCGGAGTGGAGAGCAGTGGCAACATGCTGTGGTTCGAGCGGCGGCTGCGACAATACGGGCATCAATTGCGGCTGGGAGATGCGGCCAAGATTCGGGCTTGGGAAACGCGCAAGCAGAAGCACGACCGGCGCGATGCGGAGTTGATGGCGCGGTTGTTGCTGGAGGGCAACTTTCCCGATCTGCGATGGGTGCCCACGCTGGCCGAGCGCGACCAGCGCCAGCTGCTGATGCACCGGCACAAGCTGGTGCGGATGCGGGCGCAGGTGAAGAACCAGTTGCAGCATATTGCCATGAACCAGGGCGAGCAGAAGAAACGGCAGTTGTGGACCAAGGCGGGACGCGAACTGCTGGAGCATCTTCCGCTGGAGCCTTGGACGGCGCGGCGGAGGGACGATCTGTTGCGCTGGCTCGATCTGCTCGACCGCGACTGCGAAAGTCTGGACCGGGCCGTGCAGCAAGCGGCGGAAGCGCGGGCCGACGCGCGGCTGCTGATGACGCATCCCGGAATCGGGCCGGTGATCAGCTTGGGGTTTGTGTTGACCATCGGGTCGATCGAACGCTTCGAGCGCAGCCGCGAACTGGTGAGCTATCTGGGATTGAATCCGTCGGAAAGTTCCAGTGGCGAGCGGCGGCGGCTGGGCGGGATCAGCAAACAGGGCAGCAGTTTTATGCGCCTGCTGTTGATTCAGGGAGCGCAGACTGCGGTCCGTGGCGATGAGGCGTTGCACCGGCAGTACCGTCGCTTGGCGAGCAAGAAACATCGAGCGGTGGCTAAAGTGATGGTGGCACGCAAACTGGCGGTGCGCATGTTCTGGATGCTGAAGACGCGAAAGACGCATGCAGAACTGGTTCGTATGCGGGGTAGCTCGAGTCATCCTGGGGTCAGCAAGACCGACCGTTTGAGTGAGCACCCCGCCTCTCTGCGGATCCAGCCGCAAGGCTAGACGGCCCGGCGGAGAGTTTGCACGAGAAATCATGGTCGCCAAGATCGAATAGATGGTAAGTGGGACCGGATTCGGCACCCACGCATGATTCAAAGCAAAGACGAGCGGCTTGGACTTAGACACATGCAACCGCAACAGCAAAAGCAAAACCCTCCACGAAGAGGGAAAAGCAACGGCAACACCGTCCTTGCCGCGCTCGCGCCTTCGTGTCGCCAAAAAACAGTTGACAGAGCCGTCGTGGTTATAGACGGGATGACAATTCATGAAAGGTGCAGCCCTTGTGGCGGTCCAGAGCCGGCGTTCGCCACGTGCCCCACGGGTCAGGAAACTCTCAGTCATCACTCGTATCGCAGGGCCTCGACGGGATCGAGGTTCGCCGCTCGTGACGCGGGAATCAGTGCGCTCAGCACGCCGACGACCAGCAACACCAGCGTTGAAATCGTGACGGTAAAGAATGAGATTCTGAGGTGGATGTCCGCTTTTCCCGAGTCGTCTTCGAACAGCGGTCCCATCAGCGGAAGCGTTCCCACGGCCAGCGCAACCAGGTAGGACACCACGATGCCGATGGCGCCGCCGAGCAGCATGATGAGCAGCGTCTCGGCGAGGAATTGGGCCTTGATGTGCCACTTGCGAGCGCCGAGAGCGCGGCGCAGGCCGATTTCCTGGACGCGCTCATCGACCGAGACGAGCATGATGTTCATGACGCCGACACCGCCGATCCCGAGCGTCAGGATCCCGATAAAGATAAGCAGTACTTGCAGTCCGATGGTGATGCCGTTGATGACGGGCCGGAACTCTTCGCGGCCGAACATCTGGATGGCTTTCTTGTCGGTGGGCGAGAATTGCTGGCGGGTGGCGATGGCGGCTAGAACCTGCGCCTCGGCACGCGCCTCGAACTGCGGCGCGATGGGTTCAAACACGAGCACGTCGCCGTACTTCGCGTTCCACAGATCGTTCGCTGCGGAGTACGGAATCCACGTTGACTCGTCGTCACTGGAGAAATAGTTGCTCAGTTGGATCTTGCGGTCCATGGTGCCGATCACAGTAAACCGCACTCCTCCAATCAGGACGGTTTCGCCTACGGCGGGGCGTCCGCCAAACAACTGCTCGCGCACGCGCGCGCCCAGGAATGCGACGCGGCGCCGTTCGAGTTGGTCGAGAGAGTTGATCCAGCGGCCCTCGGAAGGCTGTTCGTTGCGCATATCGCCGTATTCGGGGCAAACGCCGCGCACGGCCGCAGTGCCCACCATGCGGTCTTCGTAGGCGATGCCGGGACGGCGAACGGTCTCGAGGCACGCGTGGCGCACATAGTTGGCGGTCTCCTTGATCATGTCGAGGTCGGCTTGCTCGAGGACGACTTTCTTGCCGGCGCGTTGGCCGCCCGGTTGTTCGCTGGTCTGCTGCGGCCAGCAGATGACGGCGCCTTTGCCGAAGGCGTTGAATCCGCCGACCAGAATTTCGCGGAAGCTGCCGCCGTAGGCGATCAGCAAGGTTACGGTGGCGATTCCCCACACGATGCCGAGCATGGTGAGCGCGCTGCGAGTGCGGTTGCGCCGCAGCGCGATCCAGGCTTCGCTGAGGATTTGATAGATCATGCTAGCCCCCGGCCTCGTGGCGCAAGGCTTCGATGGGATCGACGGCAGCGGCGCGGCGAGCCGGATACACGGCCGACAGGATGGCGATGATTCCGAGAACGGCAATGGCCACCGTTCCCGTCTGCCATGTCGGCAACAGGCCGGCGAAGAAGTCGGGCATCGGCAGCAGGTTGACCAGCGCGCACAGGCCGAACGCGATGAGCAGACCCGCGCCGCCGCTGATCAGCGCAACAATGAGCGCTTCCAGGAAGAACTGCCGCAGGATGCTGCTCGCAGGAGCACCGATCGCTTTGCGGACTCCGATCTCGCGGGTGCGCTCGCGAACCGCGACCAGCATCACGTTCATGACACCGAGGCCACCGAGGAACAAAGTTACGATGCCGACCGCGCCGAGAAAGTACTTCATGCCATCCGTCATGGTGCGGAAGGCTTTGGCTTCCTGAATGGTGTCCCAGATGGGGCAGGCTTCTTTATCGGTGGGATCGAAGTCGTGCAATCTTCCCAGCACGTGCCGGATCTCTCCCTTGCACGCTTCGTGGTGCTCGACCGAGCGCGGGACGACCAGCAGTTGGTCGAAGGTGTAGGACGTACCCGGCGGCTTATCGGGAAAGTCGCGCCGCATGGCGGAGAAAGGGATGAAGATTTTGTTGACGTCCCAGCCGTCGTAACTGGAGTTCTGCTTCTTGGATGACATCACGCCGACAACGGTGAAGGGTATGTCGTTGAGATAGACGAACTGCCCGACGGCCGGACGGCTGGCGAACAACTGTTTTTTCGCATCGGAGCCGAGGAAGGCGACGCGCCGGTTTTCGTTGAGGTCAGCCTGATCGTAGAAGCGGCCTTCGCTGACGCTGAGGCTGCGAATCTCGGCAAACTCCGGCGTCGAGCCGGTTACCGTGAACGCGGCCGCGTTATAAGCAGTGTGCGAACGCACGGTGTCCTGTTCGAGCTCCGGAATCGCATACTGACAATCGGTCGCCTCTTCCTGAATATGAGGGATATCGGAATCAACCCAGTGCACGAGGCGGCCAGCTCGCGTGCCACCAGCCTGCAAGCTGGTCCGGCCATGAAAGACGATCATTATGTCGCGGCCCAGGGTTTCGGCTTGCTTGGCCTGGCCGACGCGAAGGCCTTCGCCCGCGGCAACCATCAAGACGATCGAGACCACTCCCCAGGCAATTCCGAACATAGTCAGCAGGGTGCGGACACGGTGTGCCCAGAGGGTGCGGAACACGTCCTGGATGAGATCGCGAAATGACATCTGAAGGTTCGACGCGGCCTGCCGAGAAATGAAAGCGCAGCGTTGCCCGCTGCTTTGATGTACGTGGAATGGAGAGGTTTTGTTCCTGTTACCGCAAAAGGGGCCTTTGGGAGAACGAACGCGGTCAGAGCCCGAACGCAGAGGGATACCGAACGGCACCATGAATTCCCGTCAGCGCGCCATCGGAGAGTTCCAGCGCCATGAATGCTTCGGGAGGAAACGGACTGGCCAAGCAACGGGCTTTCTCGGAAGAGAAGCCAAATCGAGGATAGTAGTGCTGGTGCCCGAGCACGATGACGATACGTTCACCTCGATCGCGGAGTTGAGCCAGACCACGACCAACCAATTGGCTCCCAATCTCGCGGCCTTGATGGTCCGGCTGAACAGCCATCGGAGCCAATGAAACGGCGGCAACGGCCCTTGCGCCGTTTCCACCGTCATTCGACTGAATAGAATGTGGCCGATGATTTGGCCGTCAAGGTCTGCGACAAGCGATAACAAGACGGCCCCCTCTACTCGCAACCTGTCGATCAGGTCGGCCTCATCGGAGCGCCCGAAAGCAGCTTCGTTCACTTTCCGAACCTGCTCTCGGTCCCAAGGTTGCTCGTCTCTGATAAGTAGAGGCGATGTTGTCTCCATCGCCAGCATTTTTCCATTTCGGTAGCCGACCCGCAACTGGAACGGAGGTCGTGTTCTTTTCGGGTGTTCGGCGAGCTTACACAAGGACCTACTTCTCAGCTGCCGTGTGCTGCAACACGACGCGTCCGATCCAATCCTGAAATTCCCTGAGCGCGAGTTCACATTGCAGGCGGTGGCGTTCCTTGCGGTCGCGGACCTTTCGATCGAGGGCGGGTAACAGGTCGAACGTTATGTTGGCGGGCTGGAAGTTCCGGGGATCGGCTTGCGTGATGTAGTGGACAAGCGAGCCAAACGCCGTCGCTCGCGGTGGAGGCGCCGGCTCGCCGCCGGTTGCAAGCACGGCTGCATTCATTCCCGCCAACAGGCCGGTCGCAATCGATTCGACGTAGCCTTCGACTCCGCAGACTTGTCCCGCGAACAGCACATGGGGATGCGCCTTCATTTGTAACGCCGGGTTCAGCAGCGCCGGCGCGTTGATATAGGTGTTGCGGTGAATCTGTCCGTAGCGCAGGAAGCGCGCGCCTTCGAGGCCGGGGATCAAACTCAGCACGCGCGCCTGCTCGCCAAATTTCAGGTGATTCTGGAATCCGACAAGATTGTAAGAATCGGCGCGCAGATTTTCCTGCCGCAATTGCACGACGGCATACGGCATTCTGCCGGTGCGAGGGTCCTTGAGTCCGACCGGCTTCATCGGCCCGAAACGCAGCGTGTCGCGTCCGCGCCTCGCGATCTCTTCGATGGGCAGGCAGCTTTCAAAGTAGTTCAGATTTTCCCAGTCTTTCTGCTCGACCGACTGCGCCGCGAGAAGCGCATCATAGAACTGGTTGTACTCGTCTTTCGACATTGGACAATTGATGTAGTCGGCCGATCCTTTGTCGTAGCGGGCGGCCAGGTATACCTTGCTCATATCGATGGAATCGGCTTCGACAATGGGGCTGATCGAATCGTAAAAGTACAGGTGGCTGTTGCCATGGCTCGTTGCGCACAGACGCGCAATCTCACGAGAGAGGCCATCCGAGGTCAGCGGACCGGTTGCGATAATCGTCAACTGGCCTGGTTCTATGTACGTGACCTCTTCGCGGCGAATCGCGATGAGCGGTTCGCGGGAAATCGCCTCCGTTACCTTTCGCGAAAACTCAGCTCGGTCCACAGCCAGAGCGTGGCCGGCGGGCACCGCGGTTTCCCGCGCGATCCCGAGCAGCAGAGCACCCGCTCGCCGCATTTCTTCTTTCAGCAGCCAGGGCGCAGTGTTCTCGCTGTCGGACTTCAGAGAGTTGGAGCAGACCAGTTCCGCGAAGGCGTCCGTCTGGTGGGCGGGAGTCGTGCGCACCGGCCGCATTTCGAATAATTCGACAGCGACGCCGCGCCGGGCACACTGCCACGCCGCTTCCGATCCCGCGAGGCCGGCGCCGACGATCTGTACTCGCATCAGGAAGCCTCCGCTGAATTTCTCTCCGCCAATTTCCGCAGACCGTCTCCCGTCAGAAGAGCGCTTCGCCACCTGTCGAGAAAATCGGCGGAGTGGCTGCACGAATCGTCAGCATGGGGAGTGTGTGAGTATTTCCTGCGTTTATTATAGAGAAATGGAAATAAAATCCGCGTTTTGTGTGGTTTGGCGTCGAGTCCAGGCTTAGACGACTAAGTTATCAAGAAGTACGATCTTGATCCAAAAGGAAGATGACATATGGAAGTAATGCTTGCGGGATGCTTCGTTGATGATTTGGAGGTCGCAAAGAAGTTCTATCTGGAAAAGTTGGGCCTCGCGGTGATGTTCGAAAGCGCGGGTTTTTGCGAAGTCAGTCACGCTAAGGGAGGCATGGTTATTGGCCTTTCGCAGAGTCCAAGGCCCAGTGGTCAGGATGGAGCCGTAGTGTGCTTCAAGGTGGCGGATCTTCCAAAAGAACAGGAACGATTGCTGAAGTCAGGCGTCAGGTTCGACGGCGATGTACTAGAGAAGCCGGGAATCGTTCGTATCGCGAACTTCCGCGATCCGTTTGCGAATCGTCTTCAATTAGTCCAGCATTTACGGCCGCGATGAGATTGGCTCGACGAAAGCGGTCAGATCCAGCGGAGAGTGAATGTCCATCGAAAAATCGCAAGAACAGTACTGGCAAAAGCGGACCAAAGAGCCGGAAGCGGAAATTGTAGCGCGTGCTCAAGCAGGTGATTCGGAAGCGCTCGAGGCCCTCTTCGCGAGCTGGCGCAAACCTCTCTTCGCATTCATCTACCGGATGGTTACTCGACGGGAAGACGCGGAAGATCTGACCCAGGAAGTATTTGTTCGATGTCTTCGCGGACTTGCCAGTTTCCGCGGCGACTCGCAATTCAAGACCTGGTTGTTTGGCATTGCGACCCATGTTTGTCTCGATCACTTGCGCAAGAAGCAAAGCTGGAGAGTCGAGGCGCAGATGGTCGCTCAGCAAGAGGGCGTGAAAAGCAGCGCTCACAACCAACAATTATCAAAGCTCATGTCCGATCCCAGTTTCACATTTGACATCAAGGAGCACATCGCCTTCTGTCTGGCCTGCGTCGGCCGCACGCTCGCGCCCGAGGAGCAGGCGGCTCTATTGCTGCGCGAGATGTTCGGCTTCACCGGCGAGGAAAGCGCTCAAATGCTGGAGATTTCCGAACCGGTGCTGCGGCATCGCCTGGCGCGCGCGCGATCGACGATGGCGGGACATTTCGATGGCCTCTGCCAGCTCATTAACAAGACTGGCGTTTGTTATCAGTGCCGAGGTCTCCGCGATTACTGCCCGGAGGGACACAAGGGAGTCAACCTGGTCAGCATAGAGGCACTGACCGGCACGCCGAGAAAGCCAGAGACGTTGTTGGATGCCCGGCTCTCAATGGCAAAGACTGCGGATCTTGAAGACGGCACTTCAAGCAAACTCCATACCTTGTTCTTTGATTCGCTAACGCGTCAGGAAGAGTCGCATAGATAGGGCGGGAGCGCTTCGATGTCCGCCGAAATTTACTTCTGCAATCAGAGAATCACTCTTTCATCCCCCACGCGACGCGTGACCCGCTCGCGATCAAGGTATTCCAAGAGGGGGATCGCATACTTGCGGCTGACTCCGGTCATATCTTTGAAGCGGGCAACGTCAATTTTCGGCGAACTACTCTTGAGAGCGGCGATCTTGTGGCGAAGATCCATGAGCGCGCTCTGGTGGAAGACGAGATCGTCTGAGATCTTGATCAGAACCTTGTCGCGCAAAAGCAGAGTGACAATCTTCTGGGCGCGGATTTTATCGACCTTCAGAAGCGCCAGGACTTCTTTCAGCGACGGAACTTTCAATCCTGCCGAAGCAAAAGCCTGCTCGATGATCTTCTTGGACTCGGCTTCTTCGTCTTTCATGACCACGCCGCGGCCGGGCATGTGGGCGAGTTCGCCTGCAACTTCCAGTTTGTTATCTTCCGTTAGTTTCGCAAGCACGCTGTAGAACACCTCGGGGCCGAGGTTGACTCGATCGCGCAGCTCTTCTTTGCTCATGCCTGCGACAAGAGGATTCGCATCATGAAATTCCCTGACGGCCTGAAGTACATCTGTCTTTGCTTCCGCGAATGCCGCAGGCGCAACCAGCACCTGATTGCACCACACCAGTCCGGCTGGCGCGGCCAGCTTCGCCGCTTCTTCCCGGCGGATGTTCATTTCTCCGGGGATGTCGTCCAGGCGCAGACCGATGGCTCCCCGTCGTGCCACGCGCGCTGCCAGCACTTCTTCCGGGGAACCATCGCGCATGATCTTCAGGAATGCGACTGCATCTTCTGCGTTTTGCTTGCGAGTCGCAGGCGAAGCGTCGAGCACGACGCCTCCGCCAATGGTCACTACCGGGGAAAACTGGCGCACGATGAAGCGGTCTGCGGGCAGAAGCAGCATGGGTTCGGCGAATCTTAGCTGCGCGTAGGCTTCGTCTCCCGGCTTCAGTTGCTTTGCTCCATACAAGCGCGTTTCCGCGATCGTTTCCGTCGTGTAGGCGTGAAAGTGCACACGCGCGCCGTCCTTGAACGGCTTCGCTGGGGGAAGAAGGGAAAGGAGCGCATCGACTCGCGACGTGGAACGAAAAGTGTCCGCGGTCGCGAGCGTCATTCCGCGGGCCAGGTCTTCGGGAGAAACGCCTGCGAGGTTCAATGCGGTGCGCTGCCCGGCGACGGCGGCTTCCGCGGGCGAGCCATGAACCTGCACGCCTCGAACGCGAACTCGCCTGCCGGCCGGAAATACTTCGAGTTCTTCCTCCTTGCGGATCGTTCCGGCAACCAGAGTGCCGGTGACGACCGTGCCGAAACCCTTCATGGTGAAGACACGATCGATGGGAAGGCGAGCCAGAGCCGCCGAGTCTTTCGCCGTTACTTCGGAGGCGACCCGGGCGAGCGCGGATTTCAACTCATCCAGACCTGCGCCGGTCAACGAGCTTACGGCGACTACCGGCGATTGCGCCGGATCGAGAAACGATCCGCGCACATAATCTTCCACTTCCAGCCGCACCACTTCGAGCGTCTCCGCATCGACAGCGTCGGATTTGGTGAGCACGGTGATGCCGCGTTGGATCGCCAGCAGGCGGCAGATATCGAAGTGCTCGCGAGTCTGCGGCTTGATCCCTTCATCGGCGGCAATTACGAGCAGCACCAGGTCGATGCCGCCCACGCCCGCCAGCATGTTGCGCACAAAGCGCTCGTGACCGGGGACATCGACGAAACCCAGCCGAAGCCGGGTGCCATCGAGAGCGGGGAGTTCGAAGTGGGCAAAGCCGATGTCAATGGTGATGCCGCGCCGTTTTTCTTCTTCGAGGCGGTCGGCATCAATGCCGGTCAGGGCTTTCACCAGCGCTGTCTTCCCGTGATCGATATGTCCGGCGGTGCCGACGATGACGGACTTCATCTGCGACAGTATAGACGGGTGTGGGGCGGACACTCTTGTCCGCCGCCGTACATCGGCGATGGCGGGCGGATGCGCAGCCCGCAAAGCTGTCACTGCGCTGGAGGATGAATGGCGCTACAATGCCTTCGTCTTGAAAGGAAAGCGCGGCGACAGCCGATCGGCTGCGCGAACTAAATATGAAAACTTATCTGAGATTCATCAATCCGACGATAGCAGTGCTGGTCTTGGTGCTTTGCTTATGGGCGGCGATGAACGGTGATAACGGGTTCCAGCCCCGGGGCATGCTGAAGGGAGGCATTCCGACCTATTTTGTGGCAAAGGGGTTGTTCTGTAGTGCTGCTTTGTTCTTGATGGGAAAGATCGTTTCGCTCATGGGCGAACGGCCGGAAAAGTAGGGCTAGACCCTTGGGTGGAAGGCCAACTCCCCGCACCGCAAACGCCGTCGCCAGGCCGCGCAAGATATTGTGTATATCCGCATGTAAATAATCGCTTGAGATGCGACAATAAAGATTCCCCGATGACCACCTCTGCGATCGCTGCCGTTACGCCGGAGATGATCCGGGAGCACGGCCTCACTCCGGAAGAATTCGAAAAAATCAAGCAGTTGCTTGGCGGACGCGAACCCACGCGGACCGAACTCGGCATTTTCAGCGTGATGTGGAGCGAGCACTGCTCTTATAAATCGTCACGCGTTCACCTGAAACGCTTGCCCACGCGCAGCAAGCTGGTGGTGCAGGGGCCGGGCGAAAATGCCGGCATCGTGGACATTGGCGACGGCTGGGCCTGCGCGTTCAAAATCGAGTCGCACAATCATCCGTCGTTTATCGAACCATTTCAGGGAGCGGCCACGGGCGTCGGCGGAATTCTGCGCGACATTTTCACCATGGGAGCGCGACCCGTCGCGGTGATGGACTCGCTGCGGTTTGGGCCGATCGGTGTGGAGACGGGGCTTCGACCCGTCGGAGCGGGGTCCTTCGGCTCCGCTCAGGACAGGCTCCGCCCCGCTCCAACACAGGCATTGCCCACACAGGCGGAGATTCGCAAGAACCACTCCGTCATGGAAGGCGTGGTCTCTGGCGTTGCTTCTTACGGAAACTGTTTCGGCGTTCCCAACCTTGGCGGCGAGGTGAAGTTCGAGCCCTGCTACTCCGGCAATCCGCTGGTGAACGTGTTTGCTCTCGGCCTGGTCCGCCGCGACCAGATTTTTTACGGGCGCGCATCGGGCGAGGGCAATCCCGTAATTTATGTCGGCTCGAAGACGGGGCGCGACGGCATCCACGGCGCCACCATGGCGAGCGAGGAATTCAGCGAAGGGTCGGAAGCAAAACGGCCGAATGTTCAAGTCGGAGATCCGTTTCTCGAGAAGCTGCTGCTGGAAGCCTGCCTGGAAGCCATGCAAACGGGCGCGATCGTCGGCATTCAAGACATGGGCGCCGCCGGGCTGACCTGCTCGACCTGCGAAATGGGCGGGCGCGGCGGCAGTGGAGTCGAAATCGAACTGGACCGCGTCCCGCAACGCGAAACCGGCATGACGCCTTACGAGATCATGCTCAGCGAGTCGCAGGAGCGCATGTTGCTGGTTGCGCGGAAGGGCCGCGAGGACGAAGTGTTCCGCGTTTTTCAGAAGTGGGGACTGGATGCGGTGGAAATCGGAAGGGTCACTTCCGATGGGAAGATGCGCGTGCTCGAACACGGCAAAGTTGTCGCTGAAATTCCGAACGCCGCCCTCACCGATGACGCGCCGGTGTACAAGCGTCCGCTGACGCGCTGGGAGCCATCGGTCGAGCGCGAAATGCCGGAGCATATCAAACTCTCCGAAAGTGGAGACTTTTCAGCCCAGCTCAAGCGTTTGCTCGCGAGCCCCAACATTTGCTCGAAGCGTTGGGTCTGGCAGCAGTACGACCACATGGTGCAGACCAATACTGTCGATGCGCCTGGAGCGGGCGACGCCGGCGTGATCCGCATCAAGGGCTCGAATCGCGGACTGGCCATGTCGCTCGACGGCAACGGCCGCTGGTGCTATCTCGATCCTCGTCTCGGCGCCATGCATGCCGTCGCTGAAGCTGCCCGCAAAGTGGCTTGCGCGGGAGCGACTCCGATTGGCGCTACCAACTGCCTCAACTTCGGCAACCCCGAAAAGCCGCACATCATGTGGCAGTTTTCGCAGACGATTGACGGGATCACCAAAGCCTGCGAAGAACTGGATACTCCGATTACCGGCGGCAATGTCAGCTTCTACAACGAAACTCTCGGCGAGGGAGTTTACCCGACTCCTGTGATCGGAGTGGTGGGTCTTCTCGAAGACGTCCACAAGACGGCGAGGATGCACTTCGCGCAAGCTGGGCGCGAGGCCGGAAAAAAGATTGTTTTGCTGCGCGCGAATGAAGCTGGCGACGCCGTCGATGCTGAGTTAGAGTTTGGATCGTCCGAGTACGCGAAAGAAATTTTCGGGGCTGTGTGGGGCTATCCGCCGGAACTGGATATTGAGAGAGAAGCCACGCTGCAACGCGCTCTGGTGGCCATAATTCAGGCGGGGCTGGTCGAGTCCGCGCACGACTGCTCCGATGGCGGGTTAGCGGTGGCGCTGGTGGAGTCGGCGCTGCCAGGCGGAGTCGGTCTGAGCGTCAGATTGCCCAAGCCGCAAGTAGCGCTTGAGTTCCTGCTCTTCGGAGAAGACGCCAGCCGAGTTGTAATAAGCTGTGACCCGATCCACTTGCCGCGAATCCAACAAGTAGCCGAGGAGTACGAGGTTTTCGCGGATGTGCTGGGCGAGACGGGGTCGGACAAGGTTGAGATCGCGGTGGATGGTCAGCTTGTGATTTCGGCCAGCATCGCCGAATTGCGGGAAGCATACGAGGGCGCGCTGGAGAGGGCGCTGCACACGGAACCAAGCGTTGCCGCTGCGGACTGAGGTTGCCGGGCTACGCCCGGCTGGGACGGGCGAGGCGCCCGTCCCCACACGAGCTAAGAACTAAGGGCTGACTAAATGCCGACTTCCGACAAATTTCGTGATGAATGCGGCGTGGTCGCCATCCACGCCCATCCCGAGGCGGAGAAGCTCGCTTATCTCGGACTGCACGCCCTCCAGCATCGCGGACAGGAATCGGCGGGCATCGTCACCTCGGACGGCGAGCGCCTGCGCCAGCACAAAGCCATGGGCCTGGTCGCCGATATTTTCAGCCATGAGGTCCTGGCTTCTCTGCGCGGCACTCTTTCCATCGGCCACACCCGCTATTCGACGGCTGGCGATTCTGCCTTGCTGAACGCGCAGCCCATCATGGTGCAGTCCAACAAGGGCAAGATCGCGATCGCTCATAATGGCAACCTGGTCAATGCGCACGCGATTCGCGCCAAGCTGGAGGGCCAGGGATCGATCTTCCAAACCAACAGCGACACGGAAGTGCTGGTGCACCTGATTGCGCTCTCGCGCGAGCAGACCCTGCCCGATGCCATTGCCGACGCGCTGCGCCGAGTGGAAGGCGCTTTTTCACTGGTCATGATCAGCCGCGACCGTATCTTCGCCGCCCGCGATCCGCGCGGATTCCGGCCACTAGCCATGGGCCGCATCCCGGCGCTAACCAGCGAGAAAAAAGAGACGGTCGTCTTTGCCTCGGAAACCTGCGCTTTCGATTTGCTCGGCGCCACCTACGAACGCAACGTCAAACCCGGCGAACTGATTATCGTTGGGCCCGAAGGCATCAGCTCGCGTTTTTACTCTCCGTCGCCGGCGCTGTCGAGCTGTATTTTTGAGCACGTTTACTTTTCGCGTCCCGACAGTCTGGTGTTTGGGCGCTCGGTCGATCAAAGCCGTGACGCCATGGGACGCCAGCTTGCGCGCGAAGCTCCGGTGGACGCCGATATCGTGGTTCCCGTCCCCGATTCCGGCAATACCGCGGCCATCGGATACGCCGCTGAAAGCGGCATCCCTTTTCGCCTTGCCCTCATCCGCAACCACTACGTCGGACGTACCTTCATCGAGCCGCAACAGTCGGTCCGCGACTTCGGCGTGAAGCTGAAGCTGAACGCCGTGCGCAGCCTGCTCGAGGGCAAGCGAGTGATTCTGGTCGATGATTCTATTGTGCGCGGCACGACCAGCAAGAAGATCGTCCGCATGATTCGTAACGCGGGGGCGAAGGAAGTCCACATGCGGATTTCGTGCCCTCCGACCATCTCGCCCTGCTTCTATGGAGTGGATACGCCTTCAAAGAAAGAACTCATCGCCGCCAACAAGACGATCGCGGAGATTCGCGATTTCATCGTCGCCGACTCGCTTGCCTATCTCTCGCTGGCAGGTCTCAAGAAAGCTTGCGCGGACGGGGAAAAAACCACTTACTGCTCGGCATGCTATACGGGAAATTACCCCACCAAGATAGACGTGGAAGAGATCCTGCCAGCGGCCGTTGCGCGATAGCGGCCCGCGGCGAAGGCGGGACGTCACCACTTTGAAGTCGTCTTTGCGCCGTTTGTGCACACTTTGTGCCTTCTTTCAGGAATGTGTTCTCCGCTTTCTTCATGTGAGGAGTGCAAGACGCACAATCGGATGGTATTCTTTTTGGGCAGGCGACCTTGGGCGGGTCGCACTTCGAATGACGAAAGCGTTTTCAATCTTCGGGTCAAGTTCCAGGCCACAACTGGGTCCCTTCGAGCAGCAGTTGCTGCAAGAGCTTTGGTCGCATGGCAGCGCCACGGTTCGCGAACTGCTTGCGGATGGCAAGATCCATCAGGCCTATACCACGGTCATGACGACCGTGGACCGTCTCTACAAGAAGGGCCTGCTCGACCGCGTCGTCGAAGGCAGGGCGTTCCGCTACACGCCGCGCCACACTGCCGAAGAGCTGCAACGGGTCACGGCGCTCGAGAGCATCCGACAACTGCTGGGATCTGACGACACTTCCTCGCTGCCTCTCTCGTATCTGGTGGAAGCGCTCAGCGCGCAGGACGCGCAACTGCTGGATGAGCTGCAACTCCTGGTCGAACGCAAACGCCGCGAACTCCAGATCCGGGAAAAGAAGGGACGGGAGGAACGCTGATGTTTGCACTGCGCGGAATCGCCGTCTCGCTCACTTTCTTCGTTCTGCTCTATGCTCTGCTGTCGGCGCTGGTGGCAGTTGCATGGCGCTCGCTGAAGTTGTTGCATGCGACGGAACAGAGCCTGGCCGGTTTGCTCTTCGCATTGCGGGTTCTCCCGTTAGCGGCTTCGGTTGTCATTACATTCGTTTTTGTCGTGCCATCGTTTCAGGCGCTCGAGCCCCGTTCGATCAATGAAGGCATGGGCGCAATGCCGCTTGCGCTGGGCGTTTGCGCTCTTTTGCTGATTGCCTGCGGCTGCTTCCGCGTGATCGCCGCCCAGACCACGACTTCTCGCGTGGTGGCGCGCTGGCTGGAAGGCGCGCATCCTCTGAATGTGGATGCAAGTGCGCAGACGGTGACGTTTCGGTCCAGACGCGAGGCCCCGCCGCTCACGCTGGTGGGTGTTGGCAAACCGAGAGTGCTGGTTTCAGAATCCACGGTTGCGCTGCTGAGTCCTGACGAACTGCAAATCGCGCTCAAGCATGAACTCGCGCACGTGCAGTCTCGCGACAACTTGAAGAAACTCGTTTTCCGTTTTTGTCCCTTCCCCGGCATGGCTCGGCTGGAAAGCGCGTGGTCGCAGGCCGCGGAGCTGGCCGCCGACGATGCCGCGGTCTCGAAGCTGGACGACGCTGTTGACCTGGCCGCGGCGCTGGTCAAGCTCTCCCGCCTGGTGCCTGTCGAAGCCGCTCCGCTGTGCACCGTGGGCTTCGTGACCGGATCTGTCGGCGCCCGCGTGGCGCGCCTGCTTGCCTGGGACGAAGCCGGCAAAGCTCAACCGATGCGAATGCGCCCGTGGTACTTTATCCCTCCCGTTCTTGTGGCGCTGTTGTGCGTCTTTGCCACCTACGGCCCGGCTCTCGCGCTGACACATGAAGTTACAGAATGGCTTGTCCGCTAGCTCTACCGGCCGCCCGCAAGACTTCTGTTCTTCTCAGAGGCCATTTTGACGCCACTAGCGCTGGTAGTAATTAGCATATTCCCGCTACTCTCTGTCAGCCAGTTTGCTTCGCCGCACAGACTGTTTTCCCGTTACAAATTTTGAGCCGCGGCAATCCCTTCGTTCGCTGGATGGTCTTTTCATGCTCGTCAGGTTCCCACTCTCTGAAATACGCAGATCGAGTTTGCCGATCTGCGCCGGTCTTCTCCTGATCCTCGTCTCTGTTTCATCGCTCGTGCGCGCGCAGAATCCGAACGGCGCGCTTCGCGGAGAGGTTCAGGACGCGAGCGCGGCGCGAGTGGCGGGGGCGCGGGTCGTCGTGCAGTCAAACGGATCTTCGATGACGCGCGCGGCAACGGCAAACGACCGGGGAGAATTCCGCATTGAGGGCCTGCTGCCCGGCTCCTATCGCGTCACCGTGACGGCCAAAGGGTTTGCCGAGGCCACTGCCGACGTAGACGTCGCCGTCAGCGTGGTGCGCGATATCGCCGTCACGCTCAAACCGGAAAGCGGGCGCGAGACGGTCAACGTGCAGGGGAATGCTTCCTCGATCACGACCCAGTCGATTGACACGGCGAGCGCGGTGCATGAGGGCGTGGTCGGCAGCCGGGACCTCGAATCTCTTCCGCTCCCGGCGCGCAGCTTCGCCAACATCGCCTATCTCGTGCCCGGAACCGAGCCCGTCGAGCCTTCCGATCCCACCAAGGCGCGCATCACTGCCGTCTCCACTGGCGGAAGCTCCGGCTTGAATAACGAACTGTCGGTCGATGGCGCCGACAACTCCGACGACTGGATCGGCGGCTTCCTGCAAAATTTTTCGCCCGATGGCATTCAGGAATTTGCCGTGCGCACATCGAATGAAGATGCCGACACAGGGTGGACCACAGCGGGATCAGTCGTGATTACCACCAAACACGGCACCAACGACTGGCACGGCGACGGGGCCTTCTACGAGCGCGCGGCCGCGCTCAACGCGCGCTTCCCGATCGAGAATCCGGCGCCCAATCCCAAGCAGCCATTCTCTCGCCAGAACTACGTGGGCACACTCGGTGGGCCGATCACAAAAAACAAAGTATGGTTCTTCACTTCCTTCGAGAATGTCCATGAGAATGCCAGCATCGCCTATAGTCCGGCCAGCACCGAGCAATTCAACGCGCTGGCGCAGTTGGCGGCGGCCGGATTGATTCCGGGCGTTCCGGCGATCGCCGTTCCGGCAAATGTACCCATCCCCTTCCGCGATTACCTCGGTTCGATGCGGTTTGACTGGGCCGAGTCTTCGAAGTCGCAGTGGTTTCTGCGCACCTCGCAGGACAGCTATCTCACGCACAACGCACTCGTGCAGCAAGCAACTCTGCCCTCCACCGGGTTGACCACGCACAACAACTACTGGAACACCGTCATCAGCAATGCCTATACCTTCAGTCCGACGTGGCTTGGCAATCTCGTTCTCGGCGCGAGCCTGTTACACCTTACGCAGACGCGTAATTCAGATCTGGGCTTCGCGCTGGCGTTTCCCTTCAGCTCCACCGCGCTAACTATTTCGGGATTCGAAACCTTTGGAGACAACCAGTTCGCCACTCCCATCACTCTTTTTCCTGACCTGCGCAATCAGGACAAGTACCAGGTGCGCTATGACCTGAGCCACGTTGCGGGCAGTCATGCGCTTAAGTTCGGAGTCGACTTTATTCACGAGCCAGTGCTCAGCGGCGCGTTTGCTTCGACCGCAGAGACCCTCATACAGTACGCGAGTAACCCGCAGTTTTACGTGCAAAACCCGAGCCAGTTCTACTTCAGTCTGCAATGTCTCGCTGACGGCGGTGTTCCTCCCGATGGCTCGTCTTGCACCTACACTCCGCCCGGCGACGGCAGCTTTTCGCAAAACGTGCAAAGGCTTGGCCTCTATGCCGAGGATTCGTGGCGGGTATCGCATCATCTGACCGTCAACTACGGGTTGCGTTATCAGAACACCTGGGGACTCATGATCGGGTCGGGACGAAACGAGGCCGACAATGCCGCGTATCAGACGCTGCGGGCATTGGACATTTCGATCGTACCGAGCGTGCCGAGCGATTACCACAAACAGATTGCGCCGCGGCTTGGGATTGCTTACTCACCCGGCAGCCACGAGAAAACCGTAATTCGCGCCGGCTTTGGCATGTACTATGACGATCTCGCGCAGAACGGATGGGCGACCGCATTTCAGGGCGTCAACAACACGAATGCGAGAACGGGAACCTGCACGTTCAGTGGAACCCCAGGCGCTTACTCGTTCAGTGGGAACGGCTGCCTGACGGGCGGCGCGGGCGTGACCGGAAATCTGATTGGCTCAAATTACAAGACACCTTATGCGATCCACACCACGGGCGGGGCGCAGCACGCTTTCAATGAACACTGGCTGGTCAGCGCCGACTATACGCATGAGCAGGGGAATCACGGTTACCGTGCGTTTCCCTATACCAGCAGCGCGACCTTTCCCACCATAACCTCCCCGCTGATTCCGGCTTCCGACACGATCGATCAGACGGCTTTTGTGCCGAATGTCAATGTGTTCGAATCTGACAATCGCTCCAGTTACAACGCCCTGATGTTGCATTTGCAGGGCAATATGCGCCGTTTCAGTCTGGTTGCGAACTACCAGCTCTCCAAGGCGCAGACCTGGGGTTGCCTGCTTGGCGAACTGTTTGATTATGTGGATGGCGTCTGCCAAGTGCCGCATGGATATCCGGATGCTGGAGCGCTGGATGCTTTTGGACCCGGCGACTACGGTCCCTCGGGCGAAGATGTTCGCCATCGCTTTGTGCTCGCGGGTACGGTGCACATTCCCGGCGGTTTTGAATTGAGCACCATCAATCAGGTCGAGAGCGCGCGTCCCATTACCATCACAAACTCGAACAACACCGGGCGCATTTGGGTTCAGTTCAACGGCGACTCGCAGCCGGTGTATACGGGGCTTGATATCTTCCGAGGCACTCCATACATTCAGTCCGACCTGCGCGTCACGCGTCCCTTCAACATTCACGAGCGCTGGCAGATTAATCCTTACATTGAGTTCTTCAACATTTTCAACCGCAACAATCCCGGCGCGAACTACGCGGTCAATGTCGGTCAGCTCCCGGTGCCCGGACACGAGATGACGCCAAATGCAAATGGGCAGACTATCGTCAGCACTTATTGTCCAGGCGGAAGTCCCGAGACTTGCACCGATGCGGCCGCCGTGCCCATCACCAGCCTGAAGCAGCTCGAGATACCCGAGGGTGCTTTGGGAGATTTCTTTGGCCCGGGTACGACGGTAGGAATTCCGTTTGCTGCGCAGCTTGGGGTGCGGGTGACGTTCTAGGATTGTCTGTAGAAATTTTCTCTGTTTACTCGCCTTTGTTTACGCGTGCGCGGCCCGAGCAGAGAAGCACTTACTCACGACTTATGATTACCTCTGCCACCTTTCCGGCTGGAGCTGAGAGATGCCCGGTCAACTGATCCTTCTGCGCGTGGACCTCGACCATCTGCCCCTTCCCCGCGTGCGCGGGTAGAACGAAATTGCCCTTCTGGTCGGTCACGGCTACATCGGAATATCCATCGATTGAAACGGTTGCGCCAGCTATTGCCCCGAGGTCTTCGTCCACCACGACCCCACGAAGCATCGCTGAGGTTTCGGCGACAAGCTGAATGGTGGTGGTTGGGTAATAATCCTGAGCCAAAACGAGCGTGGATCTGCCGTTCAGAAACTCATCCTTTACGGAGGCAGACAAAGTTAGTTTACCGTCGGCAGGCCGGGATTGCGGGGGAATATCGAGTTCCCATCCGCCGGCGACCATTTTCATCTCTCCGCCGTTCGAAGATTTTACCTGAGCAATATCGGCAGATGACTCGTCTGGCCGCACTACGAGAACCTGAACGTGATAAACGCCGCGTGATTGGAGAAAGGCAGAGGCAGCGAACGGAGTAATTCCAAGGATGATGATTCCCGCAGCCGTTATCCCTGCCAGGAGTGCCCTTTTTGTCCGAAACAGAAGGGCGAAAGCGGATGCCGCAATGACCAAGGCAAACAAGGCAACCGTTGCAGGGTGGCCGATGTGACCGGCTATCTTAAGAACTAGAGTGAGAGCTAGCTCCTCCATAAATCAGTTCTCCTGCTTCTGAGTAGAACTCGCGTAGCCGAGGAGTCGCAAGTTACCGGAGAGAGGCGGGATCAACCCGGCGTAATGATGGTCGGCATGGATATTGCGTTGTGCGGACATCGCACTAGCTGCTCGGTGGCTTTCTGGCGGCCGCGACTCGCGCAATCCCTTGCAAATCGTTTCTAAGTCCAACGTCTGTCCAGCCTGCCAACTTGGGCCGCACGGCTTCGGCGATCGTTCCGCTGATTTCGAATACGAGCCAACCACCGGGCTTTAATGCCGTCAGCGCCTGAGGAATGAGTCGGGCGATTACTTCCAGGCCGGTTGGTCCGGCGAACACGGCACTGCGCGGCTCGAACTTGCGGACCTCGAGCTGCACGGAATCTTCTTCCGACTCGCCGACGTAGGGAGGATTTGAAACCACGAAGTCGAACGAAGCGGGCGAGAATCCGTCCAGCAAATCGGCGCGGTGAAAGTCGATGCGCGAAGTGAGATCGTGGCGGGCGGCGTTGGCGCGGGCGACTTCGAGCGCTTCGGGAGAAATATCGGTCGCGTGGATTTGCGCCGTCGGGAGCTCTTTGGCTAAGGCAAGGGCAATGGCTCCTGAGCCGGTGCCCACGTCGACTATCTGGATCGGTGGGGACGCAGGTTGCTCCACGATCTTACGTCTTGCCAGCTCCAGCACTGTTTCCACCACGTGCTCCGTTTCTGGACGCGGAATCAGGACCGCTGGCGACACGATTAAATCCAGTCCCCAGAACTCCTGATGCCCGGTGATGTACTGTGCCGGAACGCCGGTAGATCGGCGGGCGAGAGCTTCGTCATAGCGCTCGGTTTCGTCGGGAGTGAGCTTGCGCTCGGGATGCGCGTAGAGATACGCCCGGTCGCAGTCGAGCGTGTACATGATGAGGAGTTCAGCATTCATGCGGGGGGAGGGAACTCGCGCAAACGTCAGCCGATCGACTGCTGCATTCATTGCCTGGCGAAGTTGCACAGTTCTATTTCACCACGGAGACATGAAGACGCGGAGAAAACAAACGAAACGACATTGAAGAAGTGCGCAAGCGTTGATAGCGAGTTTAGAACGCAGGCAGCTGCCGAGCTGCTCCACCCCATCAAGCCAACACCGGGGGGCTCGCGAGGGCGCCCGTCCCCACACGACCTCAGACCACGCCCGCCGTTTCCTGCTTCAGCTTCTCCGCCTGATAATGCGTGATCAACGCGTCGATGACCGGTTGCAGCTTGCCGTCCATCACCTGCTCGAGCTGGTGAATGGTGAAGCCGATGCGATGATCGGTGAGCCGGTTCTGCGGGAAATTGTAGGTCCGGATCTTCTCCGAGCGGTCTCCCGACCCTACCATCTGCTTGCGTTCCTTTGCCAGCGCGTCTTGCTGTTTCTGCATCTCGACTTCGTACAGGCGCGAGCGCAGCACGCGCATACCTTTTTCGCGGTTCTTGATCTGCGACTTCTCGTCCTGACAGCTCACCACCGTACCCGTCGGAATGTGCGTGATCCGCACCGCCGAATAGGTTGTATTCACCGACTGCCCGCCCGGTCCCGAAGAACAGAAGGTATCAATGCGCAGATCCTTGGCCTCGATCTTGACGTCCACTTCTTCGGCTTCCGGCAGCACCGCGACCGTGATCGCCGACGTATGCACTCGCCCTTGCTGCTCGGTCGCAGGCACGCGCTGCACGCGATGCACGCCACTCTCATACTTCAGGCGCGAATACACGCGGTCGCCCTCGATCAGCGCGATCACTTCCTTCAGTCCGCCCACGCCTGACTCCGATGTGGAGAGCACTTCCACCCTCCACTTCTGCGTCTCGGCATAGCGGTTGTACATGCGGAAAACTTCCGCCACAAATAGCGTCGCCTCATCGCCGCCTGTGCCGGCGCGAATTTCCAGGACGACGTTCTTCTCGTCGTTCAGGTCCTTCGGCAGCAGCAGAACTTTGAGGTCTTCTTCAACTGTCACAATGCGCGCTTCGAGCTTCGCCAGTTCTTCTTCGGCATAGGCGCGCATGTCCGCGTCCTTCTCGTCCACCAGCATGGCCCGGCTCTCGGCGATCCCGCGCTTCAGATCCTTGTACTCGCGGTACTTCTCGACGATCCCGGCGACTTCGCTATGCGCTCTGGCAGTCTTCTGGTATCTCGCCGAATCGTTCGTGATCTCCGGCGACAACAGCGCTTGCGTCAACTCTTCGTAGCGGATTTCGATTTGGTCTAAGCGTTCAAACATTGAGTTCTCAGTTCTCGGTTCTCAATTCTCAGTCAGGCGGTCCCGTTCATTCATGGTACGGCGTCTTTCTGTTCCTCAGTCAGACTTTGGAAGTCCCCTTTTAGCCGGTCTCCCAGCACCGCTTCCCAACGCGTCATAAGTTCCCTTGCACTGTAGCGTTGAACGACCTTTTGCTGGGACAATGAGACCAAGTAGCCTGCGAAGTATCCACGATCGCAATCGCTGTCATAGCTAACTTCGGCGACCACCACAAGCTGATCGCTCCCCACCCATTTGACAGCGCCGATGTCGGCTTCCTCGGGAAACCGTTTTCCGCGATCGTAAAATACGCACTCATGGTGGCGATTGAACTCGCGCTGGACTATCTTGTTGATGTCTGCCAGTCGTTCAATTCGACGGTCGCTGATTCGATAAGCCTCGGTGTGAAAGCCCTGAACTCCGGCCCGATTTTCACTCTGAGTCAAGTAGAACTCCTTACCGTCGGGAGCCCATCCCAACTCAGCATTCTCAGCGACACGAGCCCTTTCTGAAGACAGAGCAGACCTCTGGCCACCAACCTCCAGCCACCAGGTGGCGTAGCCCACTCGCAGCGTCGCATGGCGATTAGGTGACTCAAGTCGCATATCGCGCGTGTAATCCCGCCCCTTGTATTGCGGACAGAGATACGTCGCTTCCAAGGACCACTGACCTTGAGCGCCTGCAGGGGGACACTCTGAATTCGTTGTCCGCGCAAAACTATAAACTGTGGCAATCACATACAACAGGAACGAAACCGTCTTCATAAACCACGAGCCATAGTCATTGTAGGGGTTTTACTGAGAACCGAGAACTGGGAACTTAGAACTCTGCGTCGCGGTGAGCACCGCTACGCGATCACCAACTCCCCGCCGTGCTGTTTTTCCAACTTCATGGCTTCATCCAGCGCGACGATGGCGCACTCGACTTCGCTGTCATCCGGAGGCTGGGTCGTAATCCGCTGCAGCCACAATCCTGGCGCCGTCATCAGCGCAAACAGCGAGCCGCGATGCTTGGCGGCAAAGCGAATGATCTCGTAGGAAACGCCCGCAATCAACGGCAGCAACGCAATTCGGATGGCGAATCGAGCCCAGAAGGTATGCGCGGGAATCGCCATGTAGACGATCATCGAGATGATCATGACCGTCATCAGAAAGCTCGTTCCACAGCGCGGATGATAAGTCGAATACTTCTGCACCGCCTCGGTTTCGAGCGGATCACCATGCTCGAACGCGAACACCGTCTTGTGCTCGGCCCCGTGATATTCGTACACGCGCCGAATGTCCTTCCACAGTGAAACGCCCCACACGAACAGCAGGAACATCGCGATGCGGATCAGCCCGTCCACCAGGTTAAACACGATTTGCTGTCCGAAAACCGGGTTCACCTTTTTCAGTTCCGTCGTAGCCAGCAGCGGCAGGTACTTATACATGAAGATGAAGAAGGCGATGGAGAAAGCGACATTCACGGCCATCATCCAGCCGGGGATCTCCATCTTCCTGTCCTGATCTTTCTTGCCATGATCGCCGTTGCTCTGACCGCCAGATATCTCGTCCAGCGCAGCATTGGCGGAAAACTTCAGCGCGCGGAATCCCAGCTTCATCGCGTGGCCCAGCGTCATCACCCCACGCACCACCGGCCAGCCCATCCACTTATGTTGTTCGGAAGGCCGCTCCAGCGGCTCGCTGTGCGTAACAATTTCTCCCGTAGCCTTGCGCACGGCAATGCCCCAGGCGTGCGGCGAACGCATCATCACGCCCTCGAGCACCGCCTGCCCGCCAACGAGCGTTTCCTCGCCGCCCTCCAAAGCAGGGAGCAGTTGCACCGCCGCCAAAAAACGCACGATTTGCCGCCAACGTCGCATAGGCATTGGATGTTACTCAGGGAGGAACGACTCCAAGTAGCAGGATATCACAGAAGCCGGCGACCGGCCGCCAGGAAATCGCGTAACCTGCTGTTTGTCATGCACATACGGCTTGGCGCTCCCGCCTTCAGTGGGCGTGATCGTGGTGGTCATGCCGGGAATGATCGTGCTCGTGTTCTTCCTCCGGCACCGCGATCACGCAGCTATGCGCCGTCTCGCAGACCACGTGTTCCAACTGGATTGTCGTATGGTGGATGCCAAACCCCTGCCCTAGTTTCTCGTTGATCTCGCGCAGAATCGTGTCGCTCTCGGAAGTCGCCATGTCCGCGATCTTTACGTGCGCCGAGAGCGCGTGGTTTTCCGAGCCAATGCTCCACAGATGCAGATCGTGGACATCGCTCACGCCCGCGATCGCCCGCATCGCCGATTCCACCGCATCGAGACTCATCCCGCGCGGAGTGCCTTCGAGCAGAATATTCAGCGTCTCGCGCACGATGCCGATGCTCGACCACAAAATCAGCGCGCCGATCCCGCACGACAGTGCCGCGTCGATCCAGTATTGTGCCGTCCACAAGATCGCAAAGCCGCCCACAATCACCGCTGCGGTCGAGAGCGTGTCGCCGACCTCGTGCAGCAACGCGCTCCGGACATTCACATCCCTCCCCGAACGCCACAGCAGCAGCGCGATCGCGCCGTTCATCGCCACGCCGGCCGCCGCGACCCAAATCATCACTGCGGCGCGCACTTGCACGGGATGCTGCAGCCGCTGAAAAGCCTCGTAGAAAATAAGAAACGACACCAACACCAGCGAGAGCGAATTCACCAGCGCGGCCAACACTCCCGCGCGCCGGTATCCATAGGTCTTGGTCGCGCTCGGCGGCCGGCCTTCCAGATAAACCGCTACCAGCGACAACAGCAACGCCAGAAAGTCGGACAGGTTATGTCCCGCCTCGGAAAGCAACGCCAGCGAGTGCGCGCGGATGCCGGCCACCACCAGCAGGACAACGTAGAGCATGGTGACGGCCAGCGAGATGCGCAGCACCCGCCCCGTGCCGTGAGAATGTCCGTGCGCTTCATGCGCGTGCATGGTATCAGGATAGCGCAAACCGCAAGTGTGGCGACCACTACGCCGAAAACGCAATGGATCTGCGCCTGAACGCGGTATTGCCGCCAACCGCGAAGAAGTAATGTGTGATCGGATTGTGGAGGGACGGGCACCTCGCCCGCCCTATGCCGCAATCGACCACCTGATTACTCAGTCTTCGATTACTCAGTCTTCGACGAACGACTTTAGCCTGGACAATGCCCGGTCCCACTGCTCGGAGACGGAATCGAGATATTCCTTGATTCCTTCAATCGGCTGCGGATCGAATTCGAATCGACTCTCGCGACCCGTACGGACGCTATGCACTATACCTACACCCTCCAATACTCGAAGATGCTTGGTGATCGCCTGCCGGGTCAGCTTGGAACCCCGCGTTAGCTGAGAGATCGAATAAGGCTGCCTGCGACAGAGCTTCGCAACCAGCGATAGCCGCGTCTCGTCGCCGAGCGCGGCAAAGACAGGTGCACGAGCCTGCCGCCTGGCGGCCATACGGCTATGACGTTTGCGCAACATGGTTCTCGATGTTCTTCATTTGCTGTGTCCAGCCGCCGTCATTCATGCGGAATGCTTCGAGGCGGCGGTCGCTGGGGATCTTATCGAAGCCGGACTCCGTGAGCAGAAGCAGAGTACCGGTCGTGGTCTTTTCCAGCCTGAATTCGACGAGCGTGGGCGTCTCCTTCGAGTAATCTATTTTGGGATCGACGGAATATGGATGCCACGTGAAGGAAAAAAGCCGTTCGCTCTCCATTTTCTGAACGACGACCTCCCATTTGACGTGCTCGTAGCCAGGATGGGTGATCTGGCCACGCGACACCTGACCCGGTACAAATGGGCCATCCAGTTTCACACAAAACCACTTGCCAAACTCGCGGTAGTCCGTCAACGCACGCCAGACCCGCGCAACCGGCGCCTTGAGTTCGATGCGTTTCTCAATACGGTCATTCATCTTAAGCAACCTCCAGGTTGCATATTAGCCTGGCGCGACACAAAAAAGCAACTTTGCGGTTGCACTTTATAGTTGGCCTCCCTGACCTAACCGACCAGCCTTTCCAACTCCTTCTCCCCAATCACGCTGACTCCCAGTTCGCGAGCCTTGTCCAGCTTCGATCCCGCATCGCTGCCGGCGACCACATAGTCCGTCTTCTTGCTCACCGATCCGGAAACGCGTCCGCCCGCATCTTCAATCATCTTCTTCGCTTCGTCTCGCGTGTGGCGCAGAAGCGTGCCGGTCAGCACAAAAGTCTTCCCCGCCAGCTTCGTGCCCTTTTCTTTCTTCTGCCCGGTGAAGGTCAGTCCCGCCTGGCGCAGATCGTTCACCAGTTTGCGATTGTGTTCATCGGCGAAAAATTCCACGATGCTCTCGGCGATGCGCGGCCCGACTTCGTTTACTTCCTCAAGTTCCTCGGCGCTGGCCTTCATGATCGCGTCCAACGAGCCGAAATGTTCTGCCAGAAACTGCGCCGTGCGCTCGCCCACAAACCGTATGCCTAGCCCGTAAATCACGCGCTCAAGCGGCAGCTTTTTTGAGGCTTCGATTTCCGCGAGCACGTTCTCCGCCGACTTCTCGCCCATGCGTTCGAGCTTCAGTAGATCGTCTTTCGTCAGCTTGTACAGATCCGCGACGTTCTTCACCAGGCCGCGTTCGGTGAGCTGATTCACCAGCGCCTCGCCGAGGCCGTCGATATTCATTACGTGACGCGAGGCGAAATGCAGAATCGTCCCCTGCAGCTTCGCCGGACAATTCGCATTCACGCAGCGATGATCCGCCTCGCCGGGCGTTCGCACCACATTGCCGCCGCACACCGGACAATGCTCCGGCATTTCGAACTGCCTGCCGCCGCGTGGATGCTGTTCGTCCTCGACGACCTTCACCACTTTCGGAATCACATCGCCGCCGCGCTCCACCTCGACAAAGTCGCCGATCTTCACCCCGAGGCGCTCGATCTCATCCATGTTGTGCAGGGTGGCGCGCGAAACCGTCGTTCCGCCAATCGGAACGGGCTTCAGCCACGCAACGGGTGTGAGTTTGCCGGTGCGGCCAACTTGGGGGACGATGTCTTCAATCTGCGTCACCGCCCCGCGCGCCGCGTACTTGTAAGCGATCGCCCACCGCGGAGCCTTCCCGGTGAAACCCAGTTCCCGTTGCCATGCCGTCCGGTCAACCTTGATGACGATGCCATCAATCTCGTAAGGCAGCGTTTCGCGCTTGGCTTCCCAGCTCTGAATAAATTTCCAGACCTCCGCCAGATTTTTCACCAGCTTGCGATTCGGGTTCACCTTAAACCCCGCCAGCTCCAGCGCATCCATGGCTTTCGATTGGCAGTCGAAAAAAGTCTGCCCATCCTTCAACAGAAAGTAGGCGAAGAAATCCATGCGGCGCTGCGCGGTAATGGACGGTTCGAGTTGCCGCACCGTTCCGGCCGTGGCATTGCGCGGATTGGCAAACGTCGCGAGTCCCTGCCGCTCGCGCTCTTCATTCATCTTGCGGAAGGCCGCGAGCGGCATCAGCATTTCGCCGCGCACTTCGAAGTCCGCGGGAATTCCAGCCTTCTTCAGTTTGTCTTTCGCAATCGCCAGCGGGATCGAGCGCACCGTGCGCACATTCAAGGTCACGTCTTCGCCAACGCTGCCATCTCCGCGCGTAATGCCGCGCTCCAGGCGCCCGTCGCTGTAGACGAGCGCCAGCGACATTCCATCCAGCTTCAATTCGCACATGTAATCGAGGTCGGTGCGCCCGCTCAACTCATGCACGCGCCGCTCCCAGTCGCGCAGCTCTTCTTCGGAGTAAGCGTTGTCGAGCGAGAGCATCGGGGAGGAATGCTTCGCCTTCACGAATCCCTCGCGCGGCTTGCCGCCCACGCGCTGCGTCGGCGAGTCCGGCGTGACGAGTCCGGGATGCTCGGCCTCAAGCCGCTTGAGCTCGTTCATCAGCGCGTCGAAGCCGGCGTCCGAAATTTCAGGATCGTCGAGCACGTAATAGCGATACTCGTGGTGCCGAATCTTCTCGCGCAGAGCGTCGATCTTTTTCTCGATGGCGGGACTGGACATAACTGGGGAATTATAGTGCGGAGTGCTATGGCAGCAGCGATCTCAGATGTTCAGAACGGGCTTGCTTTCCTGTTCGCGGCGCTTCGACTCCTCGCGGAGCACTTGTCTGACATTCATCACCACGACGCCAACCGTTATGAGAATCGCCCCAATCACGAGCATCAGCAGCGGGCCAGCACCACCATGTTGGACGTAAAGAGGTGTACCCCAGAATAGAAAAACACATCCGACGACTATCTGTAGCGCTGAATGAAGCATGCGGTTTCTCCTTATATTAGAGATGTGTTGTTCACTTCTCGCAACGCAGCTAGCTTCTCTTCGCTTTCCGAATCCTTCCACGGCCAAGCGCGGCGCGGCCTACGCTTGACGGAGGCTTCTTCATCCCTTCCAGCAATTCTTTCAGTACAATCGCGTTGTTATGCTCGACGTTTCGCGACGCATACAACAGCGTAACGTTCCGCTTGCCCTCCGAAAGACGATGCAGCTTCTCCACCGCCGCGGAACTCTTTTCGCTCACCAACTCTTTGAGATAGCGCTTTCGAAACATGCGCCAGGCTGCGGGATTGGGATTGGCATGGAACCACTGCCGCAACTCGTTCGACGGCGCCAGATCGCGCAGCCAGAACTTGACCGCCGCGTCCGCTTTCGTCAACCCGCGCGGCCACAAACGATCCACCAGCACGCGCACTCCGTCCGCCGGAGACGCAGCCTCGTAAACGCGTTTGACGACAACGGCCATGCCTTCCGTATTATCCTACCTCTGAGGCCGGTCTTGCTGCCCGGCGCCGCCATCATCATGAACTTCTTGATTTGTCCGTGCCTCCGTATCTCGGTGGTCATAGTTGCGTTTCTAGCGCTCGCCGGCTGCGATGTCGAGCGCCGCAAGTCCGACGCCGAACTCGGCCTCAACCCGCAACAGGCCGAAGGCAGAAAACTCTACGACAACTATTGCGGCCGGTGCCACGAACCGTACTCGTCGCGCGGCAAGCAAGGCCCAGGCCTGAAAGGCGTTTTCAAGAGCCAGTACCTGTCCTTGAGCGGACTGCCCGCAAACGACGAGCGCATGACCGACATCGTCAAGTACGGCCGGGCCAAAATGGAAGGCTTCGGCCGGGTCATGACCGACCAGCAGATCAAAGACCTGCTGGCGTATCTGCACACGCTGTAACCAGTTGCCAGTTGCCAGTTGCCAGTAACCAGTTGCCAGAAAACCCGTAATTTACCACGTGTTCGATTTTGGCGTCCAGGGCTGCGGGTTTTCTACTGGCAACTGGCGACTGGCAACTGGCAACTGGCAACTGCTCTTGTGGCATAATCGGCCTCGGTGTCCATCGCCAAGAAATCCGCGCTGTTTCGGAAACTGCCTTCCACTGACGAACTTCTCCGCCAGCCTGACATGCAGGCGCTGATCGAACGCGAAGGTCATTCCGCCGTCGCCGAAAGCATCCGCGTCGTGCTCGCGCGCCTTCGACAGGAAATCGCCGCTGCCCAGCTCGACGAGAAATCGCTGGACCTTGCGCTCGACGGCCTGTCTGCAGCCGTCGAACGTCAGCTTCGCCAGTCGCTCGGTTACTCGTTGCTGCCGCTCGTCAACGCGACCGGCGTGATCCTTCACACCAATCTCGGACGCGCGCCGCTGGCTGCCGCCGCGCTCGATCACATCCGAGCCACGGCGAGCGCCTATTCCAATCTCGAATTCGATCTGGCAACCGGCGAGCGCGGGAGGCGCGACGACCACGTGGATCGCCTGTTCCGCAAGCTGCTCGACGATACGCTGCCGAGCTGCGCTCGGCCGGACAGCCGAGCGCCTGCCCTGAGCTTGTCGAAGGGGCGGCTGTCCATACGTGGATCGGAGCAGGGGATTTCGACCGCCATCTCAACCGTAGTGGTCAACAACAACGCCGCCGCGGTTCTACTGGCGTTGAATTCGCTGGCCGAGGGCGGCGAAGTCATCGTCTCGCGCGGAGAGCTGGTCGAAATCGGCGGCTCGTTCCGTATCCCCGACGTGATGCAGAAGTCGAATGCAACGTTGCGCGAAGTCGGAACGACCAACCGTACGCGCATCGCCGATTACGAACGCGCCATCAACGACCGCACACGACTTTTGCTGCGCGTGCATCGTTCCAACTTCGAAATCACCGGATTCACCGAGCAGCCTGGGCTCGACGAACTGGTCGCTCTCGCTCGCCGCCGCAACCTCCCGCTGATGGAAGACCTGGGCAGCGGCGCGCTGTTCGATCTGCGTTCGGTCGGAATCAACGGCGAACCGGGTGTGCTCGACGGCCTGCGCGCCGGCATCGATATCGTCACCTACAGTGGCGATAAACTTCTCGGCGGTCCGCAAGCTGGATTGATCAGCGGCCGCGCCGATCTGGTCGCGCGCATGCGGTCGAACTCGCTGTTCCGCGCGCTGCGCGTGGACAAGCTCACCTACGCTGCGCTCGAAGCCACGCTGCTCGCCTACGTCAAACGCGATCACGACGCCGTACCGGTGCTGCGAATGATGCGCCTGTCGAAAGACGAGATCGCGCGCCGCGCGGAAATAATCGTTTCTGCAGTCGAATCCGCGCACGTCAAGCACCTCAAGATGGAGCTCCTCGATGGCGAATCGGTCATTGGCGGCGGCGCCGCCCCGTCGGCGGTCTTGCCCACGCGCCTGATCGCGCTGAGCCACAGCGATCTTGGCGCCGACGAACTAAGCGCCCGTCTCCGCGCTAACAATCCGCCCGTAATCGCCCGAGTAGAAGACGGCCGAGTCCTAATCGATGTGCGGACGGTTTTCCCCGATCAGGACGCAAACCTTGCCACTGTCCTAGCATCCCTCCTGAGACCTGAGACCTGAGACCTGACACCTGACACCTGACACCTAGCCTCAGTTCCAATTGCCAATTACAAATTATCAATTAACAATATCCCCATGATTCTCGGCACCGGTGTAGACATCGCCGAAGTGCATCGCATCCGCGAAAGCATCGAGCGGTTTGGCGACCGCTTTCTTCGCCGCATTTTCACCGACGGCGAGATCCTTTACTGCGAACAAAAAGCCAGCCGCTTTGAAAGCTACGCCGCGCGCTTCGCCGCCAAAGAAGCCGGGATGAAGGCGCTGGGTACGGGCTGGAGTCAGGGCGTCCGGTGGCGCGATATCGAAGTGGTGCGCCCAAAAGACCAGCGTCCCACCATTCAGTTTCACGGTGAGGCGGCGGCCATCGCGGCCAAGCTTGGCACGAAAAACATCGCCCTTTCGCTCACCCACACTTCCGAGCAAGCCCTGGCCCACGTCATTCTGGAAAGCCGTTGAACCGGCGGTCTAAACTGGCAATGCTGGCGTGAAAAAGGGCTCCCACTCTTCCTCTTCGCAGCGGACGCGCGAAGGAGTGGGAGCCTTCGTTTTGGCGCAAACTCCGCCCGTTTTGGGTCTCAAAAAATCTCGCATGCTGAAACTTCGCGGCATTTGCTATGATGCTTCTGTCGTTTACTGACCACCTTGCCTAGCCAGAAGCAGCTCAAATGGTCGCAACTCCGCGTGGGACTCACGGTGGTGTTTGCAAGCGCCACGCTCATGGTCTTGATTTTCGTAATGAGCGGCACCGGCGGCTGGCTCACCCACAAGATCACCCTGCGATCGTACTTCGATAATGCGGGGGGCCTGCGCGAGGGCGCGCCGGTGCGTTTGGCCGGGGTGGACATCGGCAACGTGACCGCGGTCCGGATCGTGGGCGGCAAGCCCATGACGCCGGTCGAAGTCACGATGAAGGTCAACACCAAGTACTCCTTCAATCTGCGCAAAGACTCCGTAACCCTCATGAGCACGGCCGGGGTCCTCGGCGAAACCTACGTCGACATCGACAGCGCGTCGGCCAGAGGTCCGGAGGCAACTGACGGAGACACACTCGCCGCCCGCGACCAGCCGCAGATCGAGGACGTGGTGCGCGCCAGCCAAGGCACGCTGCAGAACATGGACGCGCTGCTGAAGCGGGTCGATCGCATCGTGGCGTTCATCGAGAGCGGCCAGGGCTCTATCGGCAAAGTCATTTACAGTTCCGCCTTGTACGACCAACTCAACGCGACGGTGCTTGAATTCAAGGGGCTGATGGACGACATCCAGAAAGGAAAAGGCTCGCTCGGCCCGCTGCTCACGAGCGACGAGGCCTACAAGAAGGCGATCGCCGCTATCGACAAGCTGAACGTGATCGTGGACGAATTGCAGCAGGGCAAAGGCACGGCCGGCAAACTGCTCAAAGATCCAGTGCTGTTTGACAACGCGAACAAGACCATTGCCAACGTCCGCCAGTTGACCGACGACATCAATGCGGGCAAGGGCGCGGTCGGCAAGATGACGCACGACGAGGAGTTCGCCGCCAAGCTGCAGACGCTGATGAACAACCTGTCGGAGCTTTCCGAGCGTCTGCAGAAGGGCGAGGGCACAGCGGGAATGCTGTTCAAGGATTCGGCGCTTTACAACAACAGCAACCAGCTGCTGGTGGAGGCGCGGGAACTGGTGAAGGCGATCCGGGAAAACCCCAAGAAATATCTGACGATCCACATGAAAATTTTCTGAGGGGAAGAGTCGTTGGTCGTTAGTCGTTCGCGACAACTGACAACTATCCCGCGGCTACATCCGCCTGCTCGTGCGCGTGATAACTTGATCGCACCAGCGGCCCCGACTCGACGTGCTTGAATCCGAACTTCAGTGCCTCTTCTTTCAGCGACAAAAATTCGGCAGGCGTGTAGTAGCGCGTCATCGGAAGATGATCTTTTGACGGACGCAGATACTGTCCAATCGTCAGAATATCCACGCCGCGTTCGCCCAGGTCGCGGAAGACCTCGACCAGCTCGCCGGTCTCTTCGCCGATGCCAACCATCACTCCGCTCTTGGTAACCGTTGCCGGGTCCCACTCCTTGGCATTCGCCAGCAGATCGAGCGTCCGCTTGTAGCGCGCGCCGGAGCGCACCGCGCGGTAGAGCCGCGGCACGGTCTCGGTATTGTGGTTGAGCACGTTGGGCTTCGCTTCAAGCACGATGCGCAGCGGCTCTTCCAATCCCTGGAAGTCGGGGATCAGCACCTCGACGCGGCACTCCGGCACGAGCTCACGAATCTGCCGGATGGTTTCGGCAAAAATCCTGGCGCCGCCAACGTTGTCGTCGTCGCGGTTCACGCTGGTCACGACAGCATGGCGCAGGCCAAGCGTCGAGACGGCTTCGGCCACGCGCCGCGGCTCGTCCCAGTCAATCGGCTTCGGACGCCCCTTAGGCACCGCGCAGAATCCGCAGCGGCGCGTGCAGATATCGCCAAGCAGCATGAAGGTCGCGGTGTGATGGTGCCAGCATTCTCCAATGTTCGGACACTGCGCCGACTCGCAGACGGTATGCAGCCCAAGCCCGCGCGCCAGCTTCTTCAGGTTATGAAAGTTGTCTCCCGCCGGAGCCTTCGCCTTGAGCCACGAGGGCTTGGGGCTGCGGACGACGGGTCCGAGGTCGATCTGGATGAGCTGGGAGGATGCGGACATGGGGAAATTTGATCTTATCAGTTCGGGGTGTGACGCGGACCCTCCTGCCGAGGTGCTTCGAATGTGTTAACCAGTTAGTACTGGGTACCCCCCTCCCCCCCTGTCTAATGAAATCATAGGGTTAGGAGGAAAAATATGCACTGGTCTTTGATTCTAAATGGTTTACAGTAAAGTATTCCAGAATCAATCACTTAGGGGTAATTCACAGGGCAGTGTATGACTGGGCCATGAAAACAAAGGAGTTAGTGCTTGCAAGGCCGGGCAAAATCCAGATTTCAAAGAACTTAGGGCCAAATGCGACCGCGGCCACGCTGGGCTGTAGCACTATTCTTATTATACCTTCTGGTGTCAAGTGGGGATTGGTGTCTTCGTCCATAGAATACGCCGACGATCCGCGTCACCCACCCTTTTCGCACAGTACGCGAAAAGGATGGGGCAACCGCTGGTGTGAGCTCATATTGGTCGTTCTCCGAAGCTTGCAGCGCGCGCGCCCACTCATTCGCAAAGAACGCGAATGAATGGGGCACCCGCGTCTCTACGGGGGATTGTTCGCGGGGGATGGTTCAGGCGAGAAACAAATCATCCTCGCCCTGAAGTTCGCCGCGCAGGCGGCGCAACTTGTCTGGCGCTTTCATCGGGACTCCCACGGTGTTCCCGAGCAGGGCATCGAGCGTCTCCACCCATTGCATCTGGCTCGCGAAGACTGTGCCGAAGTTTCGCGATACGGATTGCGCCACTTCGTTCAGATCAACTTCGCGATGCAATTCTCTTTGCATCGAGGTCACCGGCTTGGCTGCGATTCCGCAGGGCACGATCAGGTCGAAGCAGGTGAGATCCGTATTCACGTTCAAGGCGAAGCCATGCGAGGTGACCGAGCGGGAAATGTGGACTCCGATGGCGGCGATTTTCGATTCTGCGGATTCGGCGGCAATCAGGCGAGTCTTCGACTCGCCTGGACGGGCGAGGGCGCCCGTCCCTGCGCTGGCATTGCTCTCGACACGAGCATCGGCGCTTGCGGCATCGGTCCACACGCCGGTTAGACCGGGGACGCGGTGGGTGGGGATTCCGAAATCGGCGCAGGTGCGGATCAGGACTTCTTCCAGGCTACGGACGTAGTCGACGACGCCGAGGGTCTTCTTGAGGGCGGACTTTTCGCGGACAGGAGTGTCCGCGCCACGGGCGCGAACCTGGGGCACCGGCACCGGGCTGCTATATCCGCGCAGATCGAAGATGGGATAGCCGACTAGCTGTCCCGGGCCGTGAAAGGTAACGTCGCCGCCGCGATCGCATTCTAAGACCTCGACGCCGCGAGCGGCCAGGGCTTCGGCGGAAGCGAGCACGTTGGCTGCTTTGGCGTTGCGTCCGAGGGTAATGACGGGCGTGTGTTCGAGCAGTAGCAGGACGTCGCCGATCTCGCCAGCCTTGCGCAGATCGAGCAGCTTTTGCTGGAGGCGCAGACCTTCGGCGTAGTCAAGCACTCCGAGTTGGACGACGGAAATCACGTTGCTCTTGAAATTATAGGCCCGCCGTGGATGCCACATTCACTCGGTTCGAGCGGCGGCATCTAGTACGTGGTCGAGGTTCGGCGCAGAATCCCGGCCACGACAATCCTCTGCTGCTCAACGTGGAGATCGTAGACGATGCGGTAATTGCCGACACGGCGACGCCACGCCGAAGCCTGTCCTTTGAGGCGCCTGATCATCGCCGTCGCCGCTGAAGGGATCTTGCTCCATCCGAAGCAGGACGTCTTTAACGCGCGCCTGGTCTTTTGCCGGCAGTTTTAGAAACTCTTTTTGCGCGGGGCCGGTGATGTGGAGGCTGCAGGCCATCGGGTACCAGACCGTCGAGGAATTGCGTTAATGATACCGAATCTCCCCGTCGAAGAGCGGCTCGTCCACGCCGAAGAGCGGCGAGCTCGGCTGGGGTGGGCGTTACGGCGGGATAGCGCTCCTCGAAATAGGCGCGGAGCGCTTCGCGCACCAATTCGGACCGGGTGCGAGACTCTTTCTTCCGCACCTCCTCAAACTGCCGTAGCATGGCGGGAGGGAGCGAAATGGTCATGATCTCGGTGGTTCGCATGGGATTTGTCCGTATTACATAGTAATACTTAGTATAATCGTCGAACAGTAGTTGTCAAGCCGGGTGCCCCGCCCCTTGTCGCGTTCTTTGCGACAGGGTGGGTTTTTTGACTTCCATTAGAAGAGGTGACGTCTCGCCGCCAGTCCTAACCGGAGTTCGGATCACCCGGTCGCAGGTTCGGGGAGAGAGCCGAGCGGAATCGCGCCAGGACAGGGAGTCAAACTCCCCGCCCTGTGTCTGCCAAGAACGCAGACACAAGGACGGGGCACCCGCGCTCCCATCCGCCGAAAAATTGGCATTCTGAAGGCCGCGTAAACTATTTTCTTTCCCCCCTTGCGCGATGCTTTGCGGTTTGGTATAAAGGATCGAGTCGAGGACAAGTGACTGGTGTGTCTGGGCTGCCCGCTGAATCCTCGCGGTGGCTTGTGGCATCCAATTCAGTAAGCCTCCATTTGACCCCTTTCCGGGGTTCGCATTCGGGGACAAAGTTCCCTGAAGGGTTTCCGCGAAAAGCAGAGCCTCCAAGCGATCTTTAATTTTTGAGTCGTCTTCCGCTTCGGCGTGCGCCGGATATTGTGGCGAGCTGAAGTGGAAGCGCGTTTTCGGGCGCGCTGTGAAAAGAGTTTGCCGCGGACTCGGCGGAGACGGGGCAAGCCCGTCTCTACACAAACTCCCTGCTGTTGATAACGGGTGGAAATCCTGGGATCTCAGAGGTTGACAGTGGTTGCCGTAGCGCGATAGGTTTGAAAGGTTTCGAGGACGCTCAAATTCCCGCAAGGGAGTTTGGGCGGACTGAAGACGCACCGCTCAGGCGGAAATGCGGATCGGTCTTTGACAAAAGGTTGAACGTGCCAGTCGTGAGATGGAAATGTTCGGGCTCAAGTCTGAACGTACTCACAAGATAGGACCTTCGTCACAGCAGACGGAGGCCGCCGGTCTACCCAGACCGGCTCAGGTTTCAAATGAGAGTTTGATCCTGGCTCAGAATCAACGCTGGCGGCGTGCCTAACACATGCAAGTCGAACGGGAAAGGGGAGCAATCCCTGAGTATAGTGGCGACCGGGTGAGTAACACGTGACTACCTGCCCTGGAGTGGGGGATAACCTCGGGAAACCGAGGCTAATACCGCATAATATCGAAAGATCAAAGGAGCAATCCGCTTTTGGAGGGGGTCGCGGCTGATTAGCTAGTTGGTAAGGTAATGGCTTACCAAGGCGAAGATCGGTATCCGGCCTGAGAGGGCGCACGGACACACTGGAACTGAAACACGGTCCAGACTCCTACGGGAGGCAGCAGTGGGGAATTTTGCGCAATGGGGGAAACCCTGACGCAGCAACGCCGCGTGGAGGATGAAGCCCCTTGGGGCGTAAACTCCTTTCGGCTGGGAAGATAATGACGGTACCAGTGGAAGAAGCACCGGCTAACTCTGTGCCAGCAGCCGCGGTAATACAGAGGGTGCGAGCGTTGTTCGGAATTATTGGGCGTAAAGGGCGCGTAGGCGGTGCGGTAAGTCACCTGTGAAACCTCTGGGCTTAACTCAGAGCCTGCAGGCGAAACTGCCGTGCTGGAGGGTGGGAGAGGTGCGTGGAATTCCCGGTGTAGCGGTGAAATGCGTAGATATCGGGAGGAACACCTGTGGCGAAAGCGGCGCACTGGACCACTACTGACGCTGAGGCGCGAAAGCCGGGGGAGCAAACAGGATTAGATACCCTGGTAGTCCCGGCCCTAAACGATGATTGCTTGGTGTGATCGGTACCCAATCCGATTGTGCCGCAGCTAACGCGATAAGCAATCCGCCTGGGGAGTACGGTCGCAAGGCTGAAACTCAAAGGAATTGACGGGGGCCCGCACAAGCGGTGGAGCATGTGGTTCAATTCGACGCAACGCGAAGAACCTTACCTGGGCTCGAAATGCAGGAGACCGGGGTAGAAATATCCTTTTCTCGCAAGAGACTGCTGTATAGGTGCTGCATGGCTGTCGTCAGCTCGTGTCGTGAGATGTTGGGTTAAGTCCCGCAACGAGCGCAACCCTCATCCCTAGTTGCCATCGGGTCAAGCCGGGCACTCTAGTGAAACCGCCCCGGATAACGGGGAGGAAGGTGGGGATGACGTCAAGTCCTCATGGCCTTTATGTCCAGGGCTACACACGTGCTACAATGGTCGGTACAAACCGTCGCAAAACTGCAAGGTGGAGCTAATCGGAAAAAGCCGGCCTCAGTTCGGATTGGAGTCTGCAACTCGACTCCATGAAGCTGGAATCGCTAGTAATCGCAGATCAGAACGCTGCGGTGAATACGTTCCCGGGCCTTGTACACACCGCCCGTCACATCACGAAAGTGGACTGCACTAGAAGCCGGTGAGCCAACCGCAAGGGGGCAGCCGTCCAAGGTATGGTTCATGATTGGGGTGAAGTCGTAACAAGGTAGCCGTAGGAGAACCTGCGGCTGGATCACCTCCTTTCTAAGAGAGAACGTCATAGCATTTCCGCGGCCCCTTCGGGGGATTAAACATACGGAGAATGTTGCTATGTACCCCTCAAGTCTTCAAACTAATCTGAGAAGACGCGAGGGAGCTTATGTTCAGACCTCTCTTGCTCGAGCGTTTCCGCACAATGGTCAGACTGGGCTTAGCCCGGTCGCGCGTTCAACCTTTTCCTCGAAAATCAGTCGTTGGTCGTTGGTCATTGGTCGTTCGCAGGTTCTTGCTAACGACTATCGACCAACGACTAACGACTAGTTTTTGGGCTCCGGGACGTTTTGGTTTATTCTGAGCCAACCGGGCCTGTAGCTCAGTTGGCTAGAGCGCACCCCTGATAAGGGTGAGGTCGGAAGTTCAATTCTTCCCAGGCCCACCAGAATCAGTCGTTGGTCGCCAGTCGTCAGTCGTTCGCGGGTCTTCGCTAACGACCAGCGACTAAAGACTAACGACCGGGTTTAGGGGCTGTAGCTCAGCTGGGAGAGCGCCTGGTTTGCAACCAGGAGGCCACCGGTTCGATCCCGGTCAGCTCCACCAAATCAACCTGATGTTGGACGCCAAATGCGACGGTTGCATGGCGCCGAACATTGGGTTGGAAAACACCCAAACCCGCCCAGGCGGGTCAGCCAGCGCAAGCTGGCGAGGACGAACTTTGACAACTGAATAGATTGGGCAAATTACAAGGCGAAGTAAATTTTATGAGTGCCATTGTTGCCTGCTGGTGTACGTGAACCCGAGCGATCGGGTAAGCGTGCGATGAGCAGGCTGGCGCCATGAGTTTACCCGGCGCGATTGCGTCCAAGTTGAGAGTGGTTCGCTAACGACGAACGACTAACGACCGACGACGCGGTGCAACGAGTAAATTTTGTGGTCAAGCTACTAAGGGCGCATGGTGGATGCCTTGGCAGAAGACGGCGATGAAGGACGTGGCAAGCTGCGATAAGCCTCGGGGAGCCGCAAGCAGGCTTTGATCCGGGGATTTCCGAATGGGAAAACCCACGGGGGTAAAACCCCCGTACGGCCCGATGAATCCATAGTCGGGTGCGAGCGAACCCAGGGAAGTGAACCATCTCAGTACCTGGAGGAAAAGAAAGAAACCTCGATTGCGAAAGTAGTGGCGAGCGAAATCGCATCAGCCTAAACCTGTTTCACCTTCGGGTGACACAGGGGTTGTAGGGCCAGCAACAGTAGAGTTACCAATCCGGTGGTTAGTCGAAGCCCTCTGGAAAGAGGGGCCATAGAGTGTGATAGCCACGTAGGCGAAAATCATCCGGACTCGAAGCTGGTACCTGAGTATCGCGGGGCACGAGAAACCCTGCGAGAAGCTACGGGGACCATCCCGTAAGGCTAAATACGTTCTTCTGACCGATAGTGAACCAGTACCGTGAGGGAAAGGTGAAAAGAACCCCTGCGAGGGGAGTGAAATAGTACCTGAAACCGTGTGCCTACAAACGGTGGGAGGACTATGCGGCGCAAGCCGAAAGTCTGACCGCGTGCCTATTGCATAATGAGCCGGCTAGTTATTCTTGTCAGCGAGGTTAAGCGAAAGCGAGCCGCAGCGAAAGCGAGTCCTAATAGGGCGAATCAGTTGGCAGGAATAGACGCGAAGCGGGATGATCTACCCTTGGCCAGGCTGAAAGTAGGGTAAAACCTACTGGAGGGCCGAACGGCTGTTTGTTGAAAAAAGCTCCGATGAGCTGAGGGTAGGGGTGAAAGGCTAATCAAATTCCGTGATTGCTCGTTCTCTCCGAAATAGCTTTAGGGCTAGCCTCGTATGATTTGTCGTGGTGGTAGAGAGCTGAATGGACTATGGGGCTTTCCAGCTTACAGAATCCAATCAAACTTCGAATGCCATAGAACAACCAGTACGGGAGTCAGACAGCGGGGGCTAAGCTTCGTTGTCGAGAGGAAAACAGTCCAGATCGCCTGCTAAGGTCCCAAAATACAAGCTAAGTGGGAAAGGAAGTCGGAACGCCCAGACAGCCAGGAGGTTGGCTTAGAAGCAGCCATCCTTTAAAGAAAGCGTAATAGCTCACTGGTCAAGCGGTCCGGTGCCGACAATTTAACGGGGCTTAAGCTTGTTACCGAAGCAGCGAATGCATCAATTCACATCGATGCGTGGTAGGAGAGCATTCCCAACGGTTTGAAGCCAGACTGAAAAGACTGGTGGACGGTTGAGAAGAGACCCTGCCGGCATAAGTAGCGATAACGGAGGCGAGAACCCTCCGCGCCGAAAGTCTAAGGTTTCCTGAGAAAGGTTAATCCGCTCAGGGTCAGGCGGTTCCTAAGGTGAGGCCGAAAGGCGTAACTGATGGACATCCGGTTAATATTCCGGACCTCCCGTGTGGTCGTTATCACGATGGGGAGACGCAGAAGGATAAGCAGGCCGTCCTATGGCTATGACGGTCGATGCGTGCAAGGTGTTTCTCGCAGGCAAATCCGCGAGGAAGTTATCACTGAGACGCAAAGCAGTACCCCGTATGGGGGAAAGCTGCCGATTCCACACTGCCGAGAAAATCCTCTAAGGAGAACATATGGGATCCGTACCTCAAACCGACACAGGTAGACGAGAAGAATATTCTAAGGCGCTCGTGAGAACAGTTGGTAAGGAACTCGGCAAATTAACCCCGTAACTTCGGGAAAAGGGGTGCCTCACTAGGGTGCAAGCCCGAAGAGGCCGCAGAGAAATGCGCATTGCGACTGTTTAACAAAAACACAGGTCTCTGCTAAGTCGAAAACGACGTATAGGGGCTGACGCCTGCCCGGTGCTGGAAGGTTAAAGGGAGAGGTTAGCCGCAAGGCGAAGCTTTGAACTGAAGCCCCAGTGAACGGCGGCCGTAACTATAACGGTCCTAAGGTTAGTAATCGCTAGCCTTAGTAAAATCTGGCTATATGCTGGAAGGTCTGAGTATCCCGCACTACGCGAAACGCTTTGAAAGGGCACGGCTTCAGCCGTGCCGTAAGAGGCGCCACGCGTGACAACGTGACGGGTGCAGATAATCAGCAGGAAAGGTCAGTGAGAGAAGATCCTCATTGAAATCCTCAGAGACTACAAGCCAGATTCCAACTCTGACCTGGGTTGGAAAAGATAGAGTCCGGACTGCATGGCGACATGCAGAGAGTGGCAGAAATGTCCACTCCTCTCCAGTTCTTCTTTGCGATCTCGGCGAACTCTGCGGTTAAAGGTTTTCTAACCGCAAGGTGCGAAGGGAACGTTGGAAGGGCAGGAAGCAGCAACAAAGCGAGCGAAATTCCTTGTCGGGTAAGTTCCGACCTGCACGAATGGCGTAACGAAAGTGCGACTGTCTTGCCAACTGGCACGGCGAACTTGTAGTGCCGGTGAAGATGCCGGTTGCCCGCAACTAGACGGAAAGACCCCGTGCACCTTTACTATACCTTTACTATGAACTATGGCACTTGCTGCGCAGGATAGGTGGGAGGCTTTGATTTCAGGCTCTCGGGCTTGGAGGAGCCAACGGTGAGATACCACCCTGCGAGTTCTGTGGTTCTAACTTACTCCCGTGATCCGGGAGAAGGACATAGTAAGGCGGGTAGTTTGACTGGGGCGGTCGCCTCCTAAATTGTAACGGAGGCGCGCGAAGCTACGCTCAGGCTGTTTGGAAATCAGCCGTCGAATGCAAAAGTATAAGCGTGGTTGACTGCGAGACCTACAAGTCGAGCAGGTACGAAAGTAGGCTTTAGTGATCCGGTGGTTCTGTATGGAATGGCCATCGCTCAACGGATAAAAGGTACGCCGGGGATAACAGGCTGATCGGAGCCAAGAGTTCATATCGACGCTCCGGTTTGGCACCTCGATGTCGGCTCATCGCATCCTGGAGCTGTAGAAGGTTCCAAGGGTTAGGCTGTTCGCCTATTAAAGCGGTACGTGAGCTGGGTTCAGAACGTCGCGAGACAGTTCGGTCCCTATCTGTTGTGGGCGCAGGAGATTTGAGAGGGCCTGTCCTTAGTACGAGAGGACCGGGATGGACGAACCTCTTGTGATCCAGCTGTCATGCCAATGGCATCGCTGGGTAGCGAAGTTCGGTTGTGATAACCGCTGAATGCATATAAGCGGGAAGCACTCCTCAAGATGAGATCTCCCAACCCTTAAGGGTAAAGAAGGGCCCAGGTAGACTACCTGGTTGATAGGCAGGATGTTGAAGCGCAGTAATGCGTGTAGCTTACCTGTACTAATCGCCCGTTCGGCTTGACCATAAAATTTACTCGGTGCAGAAACAGCCGTCAGCACTCAGCCATCAGCTTTCAGTTCGAACTTGTTCGAAAGCCGATGGCGTTCTCAGTCGCGTCAGAAACTGGACGCGGCTGACCACAAAGTACTGACGACTGGCGCCGACGAAAAACGCCAAAGTAACTTACGCAGTACCCAATCTATTCAGCTGTGAGGCTTCGTCCTCAGGTTTCATTCAGACGATCTTTCACAAGTTTGCCGCCCATCGGCGGTGTGAGTCGCCTCAGCGCAAGGTTTGCTGATGGCTGATGGCTGATGGCTGACGGCTCCAAGTTGTCGGTGATCTTACCGCGGGGGTTCCACCCGTTCCCATCCCGAACACGGAAGTTAAGCCCCGCTGGGCCGATGGTACTGCACGCGCCAAGTGTGTGGGAGAGTAGGTCGTTGCCGGCATAAATAAAGGCCACGTTCAGAAATGAGCGTGGCCTTTTCCGCTTTGGACTGTTGTGTGGCGCGGGCACTCCTGCCCGCTGTCTCGGATGTTAGCTTCACAGGGTTGGAGGTGTTGCGATAAGCCGCGCCGCGACAGCCTCAGCATTCCCTATCAGAACTTGATATGCAAAATTCTCATCTTTCTTCATCTGGAAGAATTCGTTGAGGGAGTGCAAACTCAATCCGCGCGTTCGAGCCTTCAAATGAAGACGTACCTCGTTCTCGGGCCAGTACAACTCCTCAACAATGTTTGAGAAGCGGCGACCTTTTGCGTGGGCTATCTCAATGCGGTTTTGACAGGCTCTGTCCCGATCAGAGTCAGCGAATCGTGCCTCAAGGCCATAAAATACATCGAGATCCCCAAGCGTGCACTCATGCCGAGCATAGCTGCCTGAGACGATCACAGTGGTGACGCGATAGATATAATCGGGATGTGCGTTCACTTCTTCTACTCTCTTCAAGAAGTTAGCAAGCATTGCTTCGCCCTTTGACCGCGGTATCCGCGGAAGTCCGGTGGCATTAGACAGTTTGAGCCCTTTTGGAGTGGTTTTATACCATTGGGCTCGGCTACGCTTCGCCCATTTGGGACGATCTGTGAGCTCAAGGAAATTCTCCTCAAGCAATCCTGTCACCATCTCCCTTGCCTTGCGTATTGAAACCTTGCATTCTTCCGTGAACAGAATGTGCGTGAAGGCTTCCTGCTCACAGGCAATACGCATGGCACGTCGAACAATCACCGCGGGAATGCCAGCGATCAGACGGCCCTTGATGTACATCGTCGACATAATTACCCCTCTGAGATGTGATTGTAACGCGGGGCTTCGGAGTGATTTTGATTGATCGGGATGGATAAAATTGTGAACTCGGAAGTTAAGCCCCGCCGGGCCGATTGCACTGCACGCGAAAGTGTGTGGGAGAGTAGGTCGCTTCCACCCCAGCGAGCCAAAACCAGGCTCGCCGGGGAGATCCCTCGCAGCGAACGCTCGGGATTTCGGCTGCGGGCTCCCGCTCCTCCACCCCGGATTCGCTCACGCCCGCAAAGCGCCTCAAGTTGCCGGCATAAAATAAGGGCCACGTTCAGAAATGAGCGTGGCCTTTTCCGCTCCAAGACTCGCCCACAGTCTTCCGCGCGCCTAAGCTCAGGCGTGGGTCTCTCCAGGTTCCCAGGAGCCAAGGGATTCGTAGAGATACGGAGTTCCTCTAAAGAAACTCTGATTGAGTAGCATCGAAAACCTTGAACCACAGGGTACACAGGGGTGCACGGAGGACCCCAGAGACTTAATCAGACTTTCCCTAAAGAAAACTGAGCGGCGGGGCAGCGGTTGACGTGCCGGTGGTTGCGGTTTATGGTTTTGCTCGAATGTAATCGGTTGCAATTCTGCTCTTTCATCGCAGCAGTTTCAATCTGATCCGTCGGGACTTTAAGGATGGAGCCTATAGAACTGGCCCAGCAATTTGCCGGCATGTTCGGCGCGCAACCTGCCATCTTCAGCGCGCCTGGCCGTGTCAACCTAATCGGGGAGCACACCGACTACAACGATGGTTTTGTCATGCCGAGTGCAATTGGTCTTCGCACTCGCGTGGCCATATCTCCTCGTCTTGAACGCAAGCTGCTGATCCAGTCCCAGGAGTTTCCCCAGTTCTTCGAGTTTGATTTGGATAACCTGCCGCAGCAAGCCACCGGAGCCTGGTGTGATTACGTGCTTGGGATCGCGGTGGTCCTACAGCAGACCGGACACGCTCTTCAGGGCGCAAATCTGTGGTGCAGAGCGAGATCCCGATCGGGGCCGGGCTCAGTTCTTCGGCGGCCATTGAAGTCGCCAGTGCGCTCGCGCTCCTCAGCCTCAAGGGCGGGGTTCTTCCGTTGCCGGAGGTGGCGAAACTCTGCCAGCATACCGAAAACGCGTTTATCGGAGCGCACGTCGGCATCATGGACCAGTTTGTTTCTTGCCTGGGGAGGGCGGGACACGCGCTCTTGCTCGACTGCCGTTCGCTTGAGTTCGAACTCATCCCGATTCCCGATCGAGTGCGGATGGTAGTTTGTAACACGATGGTCAAGCACCGGCACGCCAGCGGGGAATACAACCGGCGCCGCGAGGAGTGCGAGGAAGGTGTGAGAATTCTGGCAAAGTGGTATCCGGATATTCGTGCGCTGCGCGATCTTTCGGTCGATCAACTGGTCCAGCACGCGAAGGATGTTCCCGAGAAGATCTTCAAGCGTTGCCGTCATGTGGTGGAGGAAAATGAACGGGTGCGCGATGGCGCTCGCCTGCTCCGTGCCGGGGACCTGAATGGGTTTGGGGAGCGGATGCGAGAGTCGCACCGCAGTCTTCGCGACCTGTACGAAGTCAGTTGCCGCGAACTTGACATCATGGTCGAGGCGGCCGAAGGCCTCCCGGGCTACTACGGCGGACGCATGACTGGAGGCGGATTTGGTGGATCCACGATAAATTTGGTGGAGGCAACGGATGCGGAAGCCTTTGCCGATCAAATTTCGGGTCGCTACCAACAGGCGGCAGGGATTAAGCCGGCTGTCCACATCTGTTCGGCGGCCGACGGCGCGAGGGCTGAGCTCAACGGAGTGGAATAGCTCAGTCGCCGGTTTTTCGAAACGCGGTAGCAGGTGAAAGAAGCGATGGCGAGCGATTACCGGGCCTCGCTTTGGAAGGAAGAGACAGGATGAAGGTTCTGGTGACGGGTGGTGCTGGGTTCATTGGCAGTGTCGTAGTTGCCCAGTTGCTTGCGGCAGGGCACGCGGTGGTCGTCTACGACGACCTGAGCAAGGGCAGCAAGCGCGCGGTTCCGGAAAAGGCCGAGTTGATCGTGGGCAACGTTGGCGATCGTTCCTGCCTGAACAGCGTTTTTCAAGAGCACAAAATTGACGCGGTTATGCATTTCGCCGCGTTCATTGAAGCGGGCGAGTCGATGAAATTGCCAGGCCGCTATTTTCGCAACAACAGCGCAAATGCACTGGCGTTGCTGGAGGAGATGGTAGAGCACCGCGTCTCGCGGTTTGTTTTCTCGTCGACGGCCGCTCTCTATGGCAATCCCAAACGGCCGCTGATTCTCGAGACCGATCCCTTGCAGCCGACCAACCCGTACGGCGAGTCCAAGCTCCTGGTGGAACGCATGCTGCACTGGTTCCACCGCATTCACGGACTTTCGTACGCGAGTCTTCGATACTTTAATGCGGCAGGCGCAACCGGCGAACTGGGCGAAATGCACACGCCTGAAACGCACCTCATCCCCATCCTGCTGCAAGTGGCCGGCGGCCGGCGCGACCGGGTCTCCATTTTCGGCACCGACTACGAAACCCCCGACGGAACTTGCGTCCGCGACTACATTCACGTTTCCGATCTGGCCAGTGCACATCGGCTGGCGCTGGATGCGCTGACGAACGACGGCAGCCCAAAGCAGTTGATCTACAATCTGGGCAATGGGCGCGGTTTCAGCGTCCGCCAGGTGATCGAGGTCGCGCGGAGAATCACCGGCCATCCCATTCCGGCGATCGAGGTGGAACGGCGGCCTGGCGATCCTGCAATCCTGGTGGCAAGCTCGGAAAAGATCCGCCATGAACTTGGCTGGAAACCGCAGTACCCGGAGCTTGACGCCATGGTGAGCAGCGCCTGGAATTGGTTCCAGCGGCACCCAAACGGATACGAGGACTGAGCGGCGTGGACCTACAGAAGCTTCAAGGGATGTCCCATCGGCGATACAATCCGCTGACGCGGGACTGGATTCTGGTTTCACCGAATCGCACGGAGCGGCCCTGGCAAGGGCAGACGGAGAAGCGCGCAGACGCATCGTCCCCCGCGTACGACCCGAACTGCTACCTCTGTCCGGGAAACCCTCGGGCGGGTGGTGCGCGCAATCCGGCGTATTCCACTACCTTTGTTTTTGACAACGACTTCGCCGCGCTGCAACCCGATCTGCCGAACCTGACAGTCGACGATGGCAGTAAGAATCTGCTGATCGCAAGGGCCGAGAGCGGCGTTTGTCGCGTTGTCTGTTTCTCGCCGCGTCACGACTTGACGCTCGCGCAAATGGCGAGCGGCGAAATTGGCGGTGTCATCGATGTGTGGGCCGAGCAGTATCGAAGTCTTGGCGATCTTCCCTATATCAACCACGTGCAGATTTTCGAAAACCGGGGCGCGGTGATGGGGTGCAGCAATCCTCATCCGCATGGGCAGATCTGGGCCACGCAGACCATTCCCAACGAGCCGCGGAGGGAGCAGGAGGCGCTCGAAGATTATCGGCGGGAGCATCGCAGCTGTCTTCTGTGCGATTATTCGCGGCTGGAGTTGGCATCGCGCGAACGGATCGTTTGCCAGAATGAATTGTTTCTCGCGGTTGTGCCTTTCTGGGCGACGTGGCCATTCGAAACCTCGGTGCTCAGCAAGCGGCACGTTACCGATATCGAAGCGTTGGACGCGGGAGAGCGCGCCGGATTGGCGGACATGCTTAAACGTTTGACGACGCGCTATGACAATCTGTTTCGGACATCATTTCCTTATTCGATGGGTTTTCACCAGCGTCCGACGGACGGCAAGGAACATGCGGAATGGCATTTTCACGCGCACTTTTTCCCACCACTGTTGCGCTCGGCCACCATCAAGAAGTTCATGGTGGGTTTTGAGCAGTTGGCATCGCCGCAGCGCGACCTGACGCCGGAACTCGCAGCCGAGAGACTGCGAGAGATGCCGGAACAACATTACTGATCCTTTGACGGAACGTCTGGCATTGCCGCATCCTCGAGCACGGAGCGAAAGCCATGATGCGGCCCCATGACTTGCTGCCAGAGAAAAGCAGGTCCTCGCCGGATGGGAATCGCGTATTCGTCCTATCTTGATTTTGAAATCGGTTTCAGGGAGAGCAATTCACGGATCGGCGCGACTTCATGAAGACAATAGGAACGCTCCTTGCCAGCGTGGCGCTGCACAGGAACGACAACCGCGGCAAGGCCGCAACGATCGGCAATCTCGCCGCGGCCCAACCGCGTCGTGCGCGCACATTTGAACTCAGCGGTTGACAATCTTGGGTTCTGTACGATCTAAGGGATTCACATTCGGGCCCATAGGGACCCTCCTGGGCAGCTGTCAGAATCGGTCGCCTGTTTTACTCGATAGCACTCCTTGTTGGAAATGACCGGGTAAACGAAACCCCGCCCCCTTACAGGGCAGGCGAGGTATCAGCTTCGATTTCTTTTGTTCACAGCCCCGAGCTCCGGCCCATTGTCGAGCAAGCCTACATCGATAGTCGGCGCGCACTCGAGCGAGAGGACTATGACCTGGCGCTGCGCACTTCTTGCGGGATTCTGGAGGCGATCGTGACCGACGCGCTGGAACACAAGGGACTGAGTGCGCTGGCTGCCTCGGGCGCGCTCGCGGGGAAGATTGCCGAAGGAAAGATTGCCGATTGGTCGTTCGAGACGCGGCTCGCCGTCGCCGAAAGGGCGGGACTCATTCGCGGCGGGTGCGCGCGGCTGCCAGCGGTCGCGCGGACGTATCGAGATCACAGCGATGCCGGCGGCGAGAGCGGCCCGAAGGCGACGGTTTCCGAGCGCGATGCGCGACAGGCCGGACAGGTGCTGCATGTGGTGATGAGAGATCTGGATCCCGGAAGGTAGAGATGCGGTACACTGCCGGCGGTTCGGCCAGCGCAATCCGACTCAGCGTGCTGTCAATCTTCCAGGTCCTGCCGGAATACCGGTTGCGAGGGATCGAGGCTGCCATCGATGACGGCTACGAGCAGGTCTCGGTATGCGCTCTCCGCCTCTTCAAGTGTGGCGTGACCGCGTTCCCGCTGTAGCGCTCCGGCGACCGAGTAGATGAGCGTGAAATAGCGGCCCGATGAATACTGAAGTTCGAGCAACTTGCCAGGCATGCCAGGATCCCCTGCCTGACCGAGCACGTCCGTCAGCGCCAGCGTCCACTGCCTACCCTTCGGGTCGGTGACGACCTCGCGCTCGACGTATTGCCACTCGTCCATGCTCCACAACGGCATATTTATTCCAGAAGCTGATCGAGCGCTCTTGCGACCTGCGCCCCGGTGAACGGTTTGGGAACGAGCAGGACTGCTCGCGCGCTCCGGGAACGGAGGCTTGCGTCAGCCTTCTCCGGTGTGTCACTGATGATGACGACGGGAAGCTCGGCATGATTCGGGTGGTGACGCACGGCGTCGAAGAGCGACTCGCTCATGTCGAAGGCGGAGCAGTCGAGCACGAGCGCGTCGGCGCGGTGCTCGAGAATCAGCTCGTTGACGGCGGAGGTATATCCCGCGGCGCAGACCTCGTAGCCGTGGTCACGCAGCGCAAACGTCAGCAGTTCGGCAATCTCCGGCGTGTCGTCGATGAGCAGGATGCGGCGCAATTCCAAAGCCCGCTACCTTTTGCCGGCTCCGGCGCCAGGCAGCCGCTGCTTCTTGCCTGCGGAGGGCTCCAAATCCATGACCCACACGCGCCCGCCGGCTGTGTAGTAGGCACGATGGTCGTTCTCGATCATCGCGCCCCAGGCCTCCAGCGTGCGCATGGCGAACGTGTAGCCCTCGAAGTTATTGCGCGTGCGATCGAGCACTTGATTCGTGTGCCAGTTGTCGGTGAGGACGGCGTCGCCCGCGTGCACGCGGAGGACGGTGTAATAGCGGTCGAACGCCGCTTCCGGCCGCACGTCGCGCGTCGCCCCGCGCTTTTTGCCTTCGCTTACGATATAGCTTTCCTGGGGCTCGGGAGCCACAGGCGGAGGCGCAGGCGAAGATGCAGATGGAGGGGTTGCTTTAGTATTCATACGGTTTCCGCCACAGTCACGGCTTCTTCAGCAGCCGCCATATTGATTAGATGTAATCGTACGCACGCTTCTCGGGGTCCCACTCCCAGATGGGGTAGATTCCGCATTCGACGACCAGCCGGCCAAGATCAATGGAGCGCGGTGTCTCATACACGAAGCCCTTCTGGCATGGGTGTAGACCATCAGATACGCCGCGCCTTTATGGTTGAGTCCTTTGCGCACCTTGTTCATCAAGTCGATGGGGTAGCCCACGCTGGCGGTCGCTACATAGCAGTGGGGATGGCCAGCCGCCATCATGCGGGCGAGGTCCTTCGGGAAAAGCTTCTTCGCCTCAGGAACCATCGGGCCGGGAGGGGAGAAGGTTGTCATGCCGCCGTAGGGCGTGCGCGACGATGCCTGGATGCCGGTGTTCGCGTACTGCTCGTTGTCGTAGCAGATGATCAGGCAGTCGTGATTGCGATAGAGCGCGCCTGAAATGGAGGCGAGGCCGATGTCGGACGCGCTGCCGTCGCCCGCTTCGCAGATGATGTTCGGATAGGCGCCCTTCCACTTGCCCTTGCGGATCATAGCTTCATAGGCGGCGGCGACGCCTGCGGTGAAGCTGCCCGCGCTGCCAATCTGCGTGTGCGCCCAGGGCACATTGTAGGGCGTACACAAATACGAACTGTTCGCGACATACATGCAGCCTGTCGGTCCGATCAGGATGGTATTGTCGCCCGCGGCCTTGCTCGTCATACGGTACTGGATGGACGGCCCGCAGCCGGCACAGGTGCGGCGGCCGGGGACGAAGGGCTCGCTCGACGGTAAATCGGGGTTGTAGAAACGCGCTCCCTGATTCGGGCTGTCGAGAATCGGCAGTAGCTGCCACTGAACTTCTATTGTTGCCATAGTCATTCCTCCATACGGTGGAGTAACGGGCCTGTCGCCCGTTCAGCCGGGCGGGGACGCCCGGCTCTCCACAAGAAAATTTTCTATTCTTCGAATCCGACCCAATGGGTGCGCTTTTCGATCTTGCCGCGCTTCTGCGCTTCCATCATTTTCTCAGTCATCCAATAAAATTCCTTCAGCACGATGGGCTCGCCGCCCATGCCCGCCATGAATGAGAGGACGAGCGGCCGCTGAGGGCTTTCGTAGAGAGCCGCGGCGGCCTCCGCATAGAGCACGCCGCCGCTGCTTACGCTGCCGAGTCCCATGTTGGTCTCGATCACGCCGACCACTTTGAATTTGCTGAGGACCTCCTGCACGCGATCGGTCGGATATGGCCGGATGGTGCGCAAGCGCACGAGACCGACCTTCAGGCCCCGATCGCGCATGTGCTGGATTGCGAAACGAGTCACGGCGTGGCCGCCCTGCATGAAAAAGACGACAGTCGGCGCCATCGGTCATGAACTCTTCGACCCAGGGGTCGTAGCGCCGGCCGAAGATTTTCGCGAACTCGTCGTGGACCTGCTCAATGACCGCCATCGAATCTTCCATGGCGCGTGCGCGCTCCAACTGCAGCGGCGGACCCTGCTCGGGCATGATCTGCGGGCCGTGCGACACCGGATGCCGCGGATCGAGCGGGTACGGATGCTTGTAGGGCGGCAGGAATTCGTTCACCTGGCCCGGGTCGGGCAATTCGACGTCAGTGGTGATGTGAGAGACGAAGAAACCATCCTGGCAGACCATTTGGGGCAAAAGTACGCGCGGGTCCTCACCGATTCGATAAGCCATCAGGTGATTGTCGAATGCTTCCTGGGCGTCGCACGACCAGCCCATGAGCCACCCCATGTCGCGCGTCGAGAGCGCGTCGGTATGCTCGGAACCGAAATCGCCGGGCGGATCGAGCGTACGATCGGCGATCATCATCTGCACTGGCATACGGCTGCCCGAGATCGGCGAATAGAGTTCGTAGACGGTGATCGGCGAGGCATTGATGGCGCCGGAGAAGCGCGCTGGATGCAGTTCCAAGGTCTCGACCTTGCCGTTGCCGAGCACGGCAGTCATCGCCCGCCCGTGCACCAGTTCCACCCCTTCTTCGAGCATGTCGTGCAGATCTTCCGGCGAGGCCGGCATCTCCTCGCGGTTGTGCTCCACCGTGATCATGGTCACTTCCACGTCGCCTTGCCGCAAGGCTTCGCGGGCGCAGTCGATGGCGGTGTTGCCGCCGCCGATGACGGCGACGCGAGCACCCAGCTTGACTTTTGACGTGCCCATGCCGATGTCGCGAAGGAACGGAAGTCCGTAAAGCACGCCTTCTTTGTTCTCGCCCTCGGCTCGCACACTATTGGGCTCGGTGAGGCCCACGGCCAAGACGACGGCGTCGTAATTCTTCTTCAAGTCGTCCCAGGTAACGTCCTTCCCGACCTCGACATTGGTCTTGATCGTGATGCCGAGTTCGACGAGGCGCTCGATCTCGCGATCGAGCACGTCTTGCGGGAGCACCCAGTCCGGAATGCCGCCGCGATTGAGTCCGCCTGCTTTCGGCGACTTCTCAAGGATCGTGACTTTGTAGCCGAGACGCGCCAGTTGGTACGCGGCGCTGTGGCCGGCGGGGCCCGACCCGACGACGGCGACCTTCTTGCCGTTGGGCTTGCCGGCCGTGACCACGTCGCGCGTCAGTGCCTGTCCGAGATCGCCGAGAAACCGCTCGACCGCGCGAATCGAGATGGCCTCATCGTACTTCCCACGGTTGCAGGCTTGCTCGCACGGGTGGTAACACACCCGGCCGGTGACCGACGGGAAGGGCATGTCTTCCTTGATGAGCGCGTAGGCGTCCAGATACTTGCCACGCTTTACCAGGTCGAGATAGCCCTGGATCTTTTCGTTGGTTCCGCAAGCGTTGTTACAGGGTGGCAACTTATCGCGATACACGGGCCGGATCGAACGCCAGTTGCCGGTGGGGAACAGGTCTTGTCCTTTTTCCTGGGATGGCGCAGCGGTTATGCCAGCGAACGGGATCTTGAGCCGCTCGGGGATGTGTGTGCCTTTGGTCGACATGTGATCCTTCCTACCTATGATTCTTTCCTGCTGTAGCCGCAGTCGTTGGTCAATGGTCGTTAGTCGTTGGCAACCGATGCTCGCGAGCGACTAAAGACGGACGACTAACGACTAACGACTAACGACTAACAACTAACGACTGCTTCCTATGCAGCCACTGGGTTCAGCTTCATGATGTGCAATGCGTCGAGCGCCAATTCGAATGCTCTCTTGTTCGCGATCATCGGTTCGATCGTCTCCATCTTGACGATGCCCGTAGTCTTCACCACGGCGGCAATGAGCGGAGCGGCGATATCGGGTGCGATCAATTTGTTGCGCTCGGCGGCGCCTTCGGTCGAAAGGCGGTCGAGGCCGAGCTCGCCGAGCCGGTAGTAGAGCCATTTGTGGTCGGCCAGGTGAGCGGCGTCCATGCAGACCAGTTGGGCCAGCCGCTCGGCACCCGGCACGAAACGAATCATGTATTCCGGGGTGTAGTGCGTGTTGACACCAGCGTTCCGCCCGGAGGCCTCCCGCGCATATAATCCCAACCCTTGACCATCGTCTCCTCGACAAGTACGACAATGTTGGGTTGATCGTTTTCGTAGGTGAGCTCGTTCTCAATGACGCCGTCGCTCACGCGACAATACTTACGTGTGGGGGCGTTGGTGCGATCGGGATTGTCAACGTAGTTCTCCATCGCCTGCGCGTACTTGCCCTCGAGCCGGGCGGAAGCGGAGATGGAATTGACAATGTCGCGGCCCTCTTTATCCATAATGATGCCGCGCGTCCAAACAGTAAGTTCCGTGTAACTCGTGATCAACCCTCGTTAATAACCTGGTTTCTTACGGCGTGTTTCATAAATGCGCTTTGAGCGCGCGCGACACCGATCGCGCCGCCGGTGATCTTCAGCACGTCGCCGGCATGGGCCCCAGGCCTCGGCAACGCATAGTGCGAGGTTGCCGCAAGAGACTCCGGCTCGTGAGACGCGATGGTCACACGGGCCATGTCATTTTCCAGTTCAGTCAATCCGATTGTCCCCAGACTAATCTGCTCGAAGGCTCACCCTGGGCCCTTGGCAGAGGTAACCGCCACGCTCAATGTAACGCGATCGCCTTCCCACGAAGTGCGAATCGCGAACAGCTATCCCAAGGGCACCCCCCTTGGTCAAAACTCGTCGAGTACGATCTCTTCGACGTCCTCAATGTGCCGCCGCATAGCATCCTTTGCCGCCTCGGCATCGTGGCGCTTGATCGCAGCCAGGATCCGGCGGTGGCCGGCGAGCGACTTTTGCGGGCGCCCTTCCAACTGCAAAGAGCGTTCACGCGTGTCGCGCAGCAGGTCCATGAGAATGTCGAGCACCTTCAACACGACACTGTTACCCGAAGCCAGAGCAATGCTGTAGTGGAATTCCGCGTCCTCGGCGATGGCGACTTCGCCATGAGAGAGGGTTGCTTCTTGCCGATGCAGAATCTCTTCCATCTCGGAGACTTCGTCGGGAGAAGCGTGCGTGGCTGCGCGCGCAGCCAACGGCGGTTCGAGCATCTTACGAAAATCCAGAAGCTCACTCACCAGTGCCCGCCGGCGCTTCAGCGCGTTGGCAAAAGGATTGACCAGTGACTCGGCCGATAGTTCGCGAACGATGGTCCCAGCGCCTTGACGCGGTTCAACCAAGCCCATCAGTTCCAGGCTTCGAATCGCGTCCCGAATGGAACTGCGGCTTACTTGAAGCATCTCTGCCAGTTCGCGTTCCGAGGGCAGTTTGTCACCGGGTTGCAGTTTCTGCAGAATTAAACGTTCGATCTGGCTGGCGACTTGTTCGTAGACTTTGTTTCTACGGATAGCCTCAAAGTCGGATTTGACCGGTGCTGACATAGGCAAGTGGTCCGATAAGTGGACCAGACAGAGTATACACCCGTTGTCAAGCCCCCAGCAAATATTTTTTTGCGCCTGCGATCAGGAATCTCAGGAATGTGGGCGCACTCTCGGGGCGTGTCATCCCGCACGCAGCGAAGAATCCGATGAATTCAAGCCGAGTAGCCCTCGGCCTTCAGCGCTTTGCTAAATTCTTTCAGGAAAAACTGCACGTTATCTTCGGTGGCCAACGGGCCCATCACGCCAATGCGGAAAATTTTGCCTGCGAGCGGCCCAAAGCCGCCGGCGATTTCAATGCCCGGCTCATCCAAAAGGCGTCGGCGCACTTTCGCCTCGTCAACTCCTCTTGGAACGCAGACCGTGTTCAGGGTCGCAATGCGGTGCTCTTCGGGAACGTGCATGCGTAAACCCATCGCTTCTATGCCCTGGACAAAAAGCCTATGGCAACGGCGATGCCGCTCCCAGCGGTTCTCGATTCCTTCCTCGGCGATGACCAGGAGCGCCTCGCGTAAGGCGTAGAACATGGAAATCGGCGCAGTGTGATGATAGCGGTGCGATACGGTGGAGTAGTCGTGAATCAGCTTGAGGTCAAAATACCAACTGCGTACTGGAGAGGTGCGCGCGCGCAGCCACTCCATTGCCCGTGGCGAAATCGCCATCGGAGATAAGCCCGGGGGACAGCTCAGCCCTTTTTGGGTGCAACTGTAGGCGACGTCGATGCCGGTCTGGTCGAACTCGACCGGCACTCCGCCGAGCGAGGTGACGCAATCCGCGATCGCCAGAGCGCCGGCATGGTGAGCGGCGGCACAGATCGCGTGGCCCGATTGCAACGCTCCGGTCGATGTCTCGGCGTGAACATAAGCCACAACCCTGGGCTTCTCGCGAGCGATGAACTCTTTGGCTTCATCGTCCGTGAAGGTCTCACCCCAAAGCTTCTCAAAGCGCACGACGTCGGCGCCGTGGCGCCTCGCCATCTCCGTGAGCCGATCGGAGAAATACCCATTGGCGAACACCGCGAACCTGGCTCGGGGCTCCACGAAGTTGGCAACGGCAGCTTCCATGCCCGCGCTGCCAGTGCCGGAAATCACCAGCGTGGCGCTGTCGTTAGATCCGGAGCCGGTTCCGAAGGCGGTTTTGAGCAATTGCTGAACGTCTCCCATTACCTGGATGAAGTAGGGGTCGAGGTGCCCGACAATCGGCTTCGACAACGCCTCGTAGACCCGCGGGTGAACCATGCTGGGTCCAGGCCCGAACAGATAGCGGCGAGGCGGTTGCAGGGCGGGGAAATGAAGTGAGGGACTTGCCTGTTCCAGGGCGCTCATAATCCTCGTTCTTCTTCAGAGATAGTTAGATTTTACGGTACGCAGCGGACAATCTCCAGAACCCCACCCGAAATGCGACGTGCGGGATGCGATGGCGTGAATGGGCCAGACACTGTGACGGCGATCACTGTTTCCGATTGCGCACTAGAGCAGACTAGTTGCGGTCGCCCGGCGCACTGCAATGCCATTCTACGAACTGGACCATGGAGCCGCCTCCGACCGCAAATAGGACGTTCAGGAGAAACGCATGTCATTCACCAAGCAGCAAGCACTCGACTACCATGCTGGATCGCGCCCGGGAAAGATTGAGGTCACCCCCACAAAACCGTGCCGGACGCAACGGGATCTGAGCCTGGCCTATACACCGGGCGTGGCTGTACCGTGCCTGGCGATCCAAAAGAATCCGCATGACGCCTTCAAGTACACGGCGCGCGGAAATCTGGTCGCGGTGGTGACCAACGGAACCGCCGTTCTCGGGCTGGGCGACATCGGCACCCTCGCCGGCAAGCCCGTCATGGAGGGCAAGGGCGTCCTCTTTAAACGCTTCGCGGACGTGGATGTGTTTGATCTCGAGATCGACAGCCATAATCCCGACGATGTCATCAAGGTATGCCAACTTCTGGAGCAGACCTTCGGCGGTATCAACCTCGAAGACATCAAGGCGCCGGAATGCTTCTACATCGAAGAGACCTTGAAGAAGACGATGAAGATCCCGGTCTTCCACGACGACCAGCACGGCACCGCCATTATTTCCGGGGCTGCGTTATTGAACGCTCTGGAAGTGGTGGGCAAGGACATCGGCAAAATACGTCTGGTGGTCAACGGCGCCGGCGCGTCGGCCGTAGCCACTGCCGAGCACTACATTCGTCTGGGCATGAAGCGGGAGAACATCACTCTGTGCGACACGAAGGGAGTGGTTTACAAGGGGCGTAAGGAAGGCATGAATCCTTACAAGGAACGCCTGGCGCAAGATACCAAGCTGCGCACGCTGGCGGAGGCCATGGTGGGCACCGACATGTTCCTTGGACTCTCCGTCGGTGGCGTGGTCACGCAGGACATGGTGCGCTCGATGGCGGCCCATCCGATTGTTATCGCCATGGCGAATCCCGATCCGGAGATTTCTTGCGAGGACGCCAAAGCCTGCCGCGACGACCTCATCATGTGCACCGGTCGCAGCGACTATCCCAACCAGGTCAACAACGTCCTGGGCTTCCCTTTTATCTTCCGCGGCGCGTTGGACGTGCACGCCACGGCCATCAATGAGGAAATGAAACTGGCCGCGACTCATGCCCTGGCGGACTTAGCCAAGGAGGACGTACCCGACTCGGTCTGCCGTGCCTATGGAGTGGAGCGGCTGAGGTTCGGTCCCGATTACCTGATTCCCAAGCCGTTCGACCCACGCGTGCTGATCTGGGAGGCCTCGGCCGTGGCCGAAGCTGCCATGCGCAGCGGCGTGGCGCAGGAACCGGTCGACCTCGGAGAGTATCGAGAGCAACTCGAGCGTCGTCTGGGGAAAGCGCACGAGATCTCGCGGATAATGATTCGCAAAGCGCAAGCCAAGCCTAAATCTGTGGTCTTTCCGGAAGGAGAGAATGAGAAAATCCTGCGCGCTTGTTACAGCCTGGTGGATGAGAAGATCGCCGTTCCCATCCTGTTGGGCAGCAGTTCGGTGATACGTGCAAAGTCACTCGAACTGGGGTTGGATCTAAAGGACGTGCGCATCGTCGATCCAGCACAATCTCCGCTGCGCGAAGGTTACATTCAGGAACTCTGCCGGCTGCGGCAGCGTCGCGGTGTAACGCTGAGCGAAGCCCGCAAGCTGATCAATGACCGCAACGTTTTTGGTTCCATGATGGTGCACATGGGGGATGCCGATGCACTGGTCTCCGGGGTCGCGCAGAACTACCCCGATGCGATCCGGCCGGCGCTGCGGATCGTGCGCATGCGGGAAGGGCTGCACACGGTTGCGGGATGCTATGCCATGATCACACGCAAGGGAGACATTTACTTTCTGGCCGACACCACCGTGAACATCGATCCCACGGCAGAGGATCTGGCGGAAATTGCCCTCTGCGCAGCCGAGACAGCTCGGCGTTTCGACGTCGTGCCACGGGTCGCGATGCTCTCGTTTTCCAGCTTCGGGAGCACCAAACACGCGCTTTGTGAGAAAGTTCGCAAAGCTGTGGATCTGCTGCACAAGGCGGACCCGACGCTGGTGGTGGATGGCGAGGTGATGGCCGACGTTGCCGTCTCCCCAGAGATGCTGGAGGAAATGTATCCTTTCAGCTCGCTCAAGGGTGGCGCCAACGTGCTGATCTGCCCCGACCTTAATTCCGCCAACATCGCTTACAAGCTGCTGGCAAAGATCGGTGAAGCCCAAGCGATTGGTCCCATTCTCATGGGAATGAGCAAGCCGGTGCATTTGCTGGCGCGAGGAGCGGAGGTGGAGGAGATCGTCAACGTCGCCGCCATCGCGGTTATCGATGCGCAGGACATGGAGCTCTCGGAGCCGCTGGCAGGGGTCTCAAAACCGCTGGTAGTGGCCGACTGAGAGAGGCGAACAAATTGGCTGTGTTGAACTGTCAACACAGCCAATCTGTACGAATTGCATCAGGGTCCATATTTCAAGCCTCATCCTCCGGCCCGGCTCTGTCTTCCTTCATGAATGACGTATATCATGCTTTTCGGAGGGAAAACGGATGCTCTCGACGACGAAAACTTTTGCCATTCTCTTGTTCCTAGCCTGCGCTGGTATGGTGTTCGCGCAGACCACCGGCAACGCACCTGGCACCAGCGGCGGCCCGCAAACTTTCTTGCCGATTCCTGGGCTGGACAAAAGCCTGATGGATACGACCGCCGACCCTTGCGTCGATTTTTACCAGTACGCGTGCGGCAATTGGAGCAAGCTGCATCCGATTCCGAGCGACGCGCCGTACTCCGGCCAGTTTTACAATCTGGAACAGTACAACCGGCAGGTGCTGCACGGAATCCTGGAGAAGGCGGCGGCGGACGATCCGTCACGCGACGCGAATACGCGAAAGATCGGAGATTACTACGCCAGCTGCTTGGATGAAGGGGCTGTGCAACAAAAAGGACTGGCGTCGTTGCAGCCGGAACTGGACCGCATTAATGGACTCACCAGCAAGGAGCAACTGCCGGAGTTGCTGGCACACTATCAACTGATCAACGTGAATGCGTTCTTGGGATTCGGATCGCAACAGGACTTCAAGGACGCGACCAGGATGATCGCGGCTGTGTCCCAGAACGGACTGGGCCTTCCAGAGAAAGATTATTACTTCCGCACGGGCGCGAAGGATGAAGAGATTCGGAAGCAATATGTGGTGCACGTTACCAACATTCTGAAGCTGCTCGGGGAGAGCGAAACGCAGGCGGCAAGCGACGCCGCGGCGATCATGAAGCTGGAAACGGCACTGGCGAAAGTTTCGCTTGATGTGACTTCGCAGCGCGATCCGCACAACGTCTATCACATGATGCCGATCAAGGACTTGCAGGCGCTTACTCCAACGTTCAACTGGCATCAACTTTATTCCACTACGGGGTCGCCGGCGTTCACGGAGATCAATGTCGCAGAGCCGGAGTTTTTCAAAGGCATGAACCAAGTCATCGCCGAGACGGATCTGCCGGCGATCAAGGCATACCTGCGCTGGCAGTTGGCCGACTCGATTGCGGGATCGATTTTGCCCAAGGCACTGGATGAAGAGAAATTCGATTTCTACGGCCGCAAGCTGGAGGGCACTCCGGAGCAGGAGGCACGCTGGAAACGGTGCGTCCGCAGCACGGATGGAGCGCTGCCCGAAGCGCTGGGCAAAGCTTACGTCGAACAGCAATTCCCGGCTGCCAGCAAAGACAAAGCGGTGCGGATGATTCACGATATCGAAGCGGCGATGGCCAGCGACATCGACTCGCTGGACTGGATGAGCGCGGCTACCAAGACACGCGCAAAAGAAAAGCTGCACCTGATCGCCAACAAGGTGGGATATCCCGACAAGTGGCGCGATTACTCAAAGCTGGAAATTGTGCGCGGCGACGCCTACGGAAACAATCTGCGGGGGGCGGAATTTGAGTCGCGGCGGCAGTTGGCGAAAATCGGAAGACCGATTGACCGCGACGAATGGATCGTGTCCACGCCGACAGTGAACGCTTTCTATAACGCCAACATGAATGACATCAACTTCCCGGCGGGCGTAATGCAGCCGGCATTCTTCGATGCGGCCCAGCCGGATGCGCTGAACTACGGACACATCGGGTTATTCATGGGCCACGAGATCACGCACGGATTCGACGATCAAGGACGGCAGTTCGACGGACATGGCAATCTGGAAGACTGGTGGACGAAAGAAGATGGCGATAAGTTCAACCAGAAGGCACAGTGCATTGTCGACGAGTACGCGCAGTTCAGCGTGGGAGACACCAAGCTGAATGGCAAGCTCACGCTCGGCGAAAACACGGCGGACAATGGCGGAATGCGGCTGGCGTACATGGCGTTCCTGGCGCGGGCGGCGCAAGATGGCATCGATCTGAACAACAAGTCGGCCGATGGCTACACGCCGGTGCAGCAGCTTTTTCTGGGATTCGCGCAGGATTGGTGCTCGCAGTGGCGTCCGGAGCTGGAACGGCTGGTAGCAACGACTGATCCGCATTCCCCGGACCGCTTCCGGGCGAATGGAGTTCTAGTGAACGTGCCGGAATTCGGGAAGGCGTTTGGTTGCAAGACGGGGCAGCCGATGGCGCCGGCAAAGGCTTGCAGGGTGTGGTGAGGCGGCGATAGCTTCCGAGCGCATCTCTTGAAACCAGCCGCGAGAAGCAAGCCCAGCAAAGGCTAACCGATTTGCGTGTCGCTTGAAAAAGCGACTGGTTTTAGCTTACTATCGGGTCTATTTTTTCGTAACTCTCGGGTCTTTTCCCCAACGGAAAGCGTTTCCAGGAACACTCTGCAGGGAAGCCATGCAGGGTAATGCTTGTGCCCCGTAGTCGGAACCATGGTCCCAGCATCTTGTAGATGGAGAAAGAACCATGCGCGCCGGCCCAGCCCTTGCTGCCATTGGAACCGCTCCCGAAACTGCCACGCCACGCGTGGAGGAAATCATTCGCACACTCGTCGTGCTCATTCAGGCAAGAAACTCGGAGGTATCCGCGGGACCTTATGGCTCCAGTTCTTCCCCGGAAGAAGTTCTGGTGGATACGGACTTGGACGGGCATCGGTATCTGCTGGTGCGCATGCCGCGGCGTGACCGCAGCCGAGTTCAGCTCAGTCCGCGCGAACCGGTCCGGGTGTCGCGCTACAAGGCGGCCCAGTTGAGCATTCGCTTCGTCGCAATTGCTGTGGAAGGGCGGAATGGCGATCGTCTTGTCGATGCCTGCAGCCCGGGCCCGGCGCAAATAGGCTTTGATCGGCGCGACCGTGTTCCACGGCGCGGTCATGCGGTCGCCTTTCCCGGCGTGGCAGTGACAATCGATAATCATGGGTTTCGCCATTCCGCCCGCTTTTGCCTTGGTTGCGCGCCGCGCAGCTTCGCGGCCACCGCCAGGTACCAAACGCTGGTGGCAATCGCTTTGTAGAAGTTGGGCAGGTGAAATTTCTCATTCGGGCCGTGAATATGGTCGTCGGGCAGGCCGAAACCCATGAGCACCGCGGGAATTCCGAGGATTTCCTGAAAAGTGTTCACCACGGGGATGGAGCCGCCCGAACGCACGAAGACGGGCAGCGCTCCAAAGCCTTTCTTATAGGCAAGAGCGGCTGCGCGCACGGCGGGGTGATTACGGTCAACGAGAGCAGGTTCGACGGCGGAGAACGTGCGCAGCGAGGAACGCACGGCCGGTGGAGTAATGCGCCCGATATGGTCGCGAAAGAGCTGCGCTACTTTTTGCGGGTCCTGGTCGGGGACCAGACGAAAGCTGAGTTTGGCAATGGCCTGTGCCGGGATGATGCCCTTGACGCCAGGACCATGATGTCCGCCCACAATCCCATTCACAGTCAGCGCCGGCCGTATGGTGGTGCGTTCGTAGAGACTGAAGCCCGATTCTCCCCATCCGCGTTCGACCTTTGCGTCCTGGAGGATCTGCTCGTCGGCGGGGCCGGTGCGCGCCATGAAAGCGCGTGCCGGCTCGCGTCGCGGAGGGACTCCGGGTCTCGGCCGGCCGTTTGCCTTCACGGGCGTCGGTTGAGTCCGGTCCCAAGGCAATACGCGATGCGATCCTGTCCGCTTGCTGAGGCCCATGGCCTGGGCGCTGGTGAGCCACTCTTCCGACGGCTCAGCAATCTTCAGCAACAGCGTTTCGAATTGCGCCCTCGTCGTCTGCAAAATATGCGGTTGCGCCAGCCAGCGCAGAACCTCGCGTCCGGTAACCCCCATGCGCTGCCGTGGCGAAGTCACCAGGCGCTCGTTGAAGTAACGAATCAATACCTCTTCCACCACGTCCCAGGCATTGTCGGTGCCAAACAACCGCTTGACATCGTGGGAATCGAGGATCTTGAACGCCTCTTCGAGCAGTTGCATCACTTCCACGCGCAGCACGTTCAAGTGGCCGAACGACAGCCATTTGAGGTTGTTGCGCAGGTCGAGGCCGGCGCGCCGCACAATGGCGACCGAGCCGAAGCTCGGATCGTAGGCGCGTTCGCGGATCACGTCTGAGATGCGGTGATCGCTCCCGGGCGGGCCATGCGGCGGTTCAACGCAAAGCGCGCCGCGCTAATCAGGAACCGCTCCGGGATGATTCCGGGGTCCACCCCCGCCGCGATCCGCCTCGCCGACTCTTCAATCATCTTCTGGTCCTTTTTCTCAAAGCGGATCACTTGCGACAAACTCTTGTTTCCCAGCGATGGAAAAGGCCGGAAACACATGGTGTCAACCGCCAGGGCACATGCCTTGGGAAAAGTCGCCAGCATCTTCGCCGGAATTGTGCCGGCCCGCGGGTTGGGATAGATTCGCGTCCACGCCCGCGCGTATTGCTTGGCTTCCGTCTCGAAACCCATGCGGCGCAACATCTCCGTGCTAATGAGCAGCCGCAGGTAGGGCGTGGGGTGCACCGCCCTCCGGCGGAACCCGAACACCGCCGCCGGCGCTCGGCCGATCACATCCATCAACGAGCCGACAACCTCAGGCCCGCCCAAAAGCAGCGCGCTCATGTCGGCGAACATCTCGCGGTTCCAGCGCACCCAGACAGAGGAGACGAAACGCCCCATGTCGGCCTCGAGCAACCGCAGCCCGACCTGGCGCGGCACATCCTTATTGAGCCCGAGATCGCTCTGCAAATTGTGGCTGACCTCGTGCATCACCGCACCCAGCGTCCAGGGATTCACCAGACGGTGGTAGGGCAACTGCACCAGGGGAAAAGGATTGAGCTGTTTGCCCAATCTCCGCATGCGAATGCCCCGCCGGATGGTGGCCGGCGCGAAGCCCGTTTTCATGTAGCAGAACGGCGGCGGCGCCGGAACGGACCTGGCCACACCCAACCCCGTGTATGCGGCCTGATAACAATCCATTGCGATGCGGTCGCAGCTCAGCAGCCAATCCCCGTATTTCCCTTGACGCTGGCCGAACAACTCGAAGTAAAAATCCCAGATCTTCTCGATTCCTTGCACCCAACGGTGAGCCCGGTCCTTGCGCGTTACCACCTTCTGCAATCTGGGTGAACTCGGTTTTTTGCTGGCCATCGCAACCGAGCCGTGAACTCTCTCCGACATCTTTAGCAGGCCATGGCGCAACTTCGTGATCAGTTGGTTGACGACTTGAATGTGACCTTCCGAGGGCGCCGCCGCCCCGGAGCCGAACTCCTCCCGTTTGAAGGGGCGGAGCGCGGCCGCGTGGCGGGTTACATTGATCGATTGTGCCCGCAGCCAAGGCAACAACACGGGAGCCGGTGCAGCAACGGCTTGAGGCCGTTTGCGCGGAGGCCGTTCCACCCGCGTGAATGTTTCCGGCAGCGTTTCGGGCAGCGTCGACATCGGTTCATCCCTTAAGGAGCGTTTGTTGATTTCTTATCTCAATACTTGCCCACAGCAACGGCAGTATGCGGGAGTTGCTTGTCCCCCTGGGCCGGCTCCGCAGGTCGGACAAGTACAACGTCCGCCCACCATCCGTCCATACCGCACCGGACGGCCGCCAACCGCGGGAGCGCCCGCGACCGGCCGATACACTCCCGATGCGCCCCGTGGCGCGGCTAACCCTGGCGCCGCCGCACCGCGAACTCTCCAACCACGGCCGCGGTGCCGCCCGTAGCGCAGGTGCGGACGGGCCATGCCGCGTCCGATGCGCCGGTGGAATCTGCGCTCCAGATGATGATGGCGGCGAAGCGCCTGGATAACTTCTTCCGGCGACATATGCAGGCGCTGTCCCTGGCAAGGAATTTGGCGGAGTTCAACATCGAAATACCGGCCAAATTTGTGCCAACAAACTTGTACGGGACCGCAGATCAGGTTGGGCTTGTTTGCCGCCCTGCCCGCGCCCTGCCGCTTTTTGCGCCATCTCGTCTTCATCGCCAACCCGCTCAACATCGCCGCTTCGCTCGACCCGGTCGTGGAGCAACCCTGTGTGTTCGCGGCGTCGGGCGAATTCCCCGGCGCATTCCCGGGCGCGTTCCAAAGATCGGCAAGCATGTGGATGCAGCGGGACTCGATTTCCGCCGTCTGCGGATACTCGTCCTTGTCGACCATGTTCTTGTCGATGCATTCATCCATCAACTTGCGAACTTCGGGCTCGACCCAGGTCTGGCAGAAAGTGGCAAGGTTCTGCCGGGAGTTTCCGTCGAGGAGCAATTCATCGTGCACGAGTTGATACGCCGCCGTCGCATCCGTCTGTTGCCCGGGAAACTTGTACTTGGGCAGCGGATGCAGGAGAGCGCTGGTTCCGGACACCCGATCGTCAAGGCTGGAGATGATTTCTTGCTTCGAGTGAATCGCCATGGCCTCACCTTGCCCGAGAACATTTGCAGCCGTGAAGGCTCGCGCCAGTGAGCGGAGACTGTTCGCAGCTTGGATCGCGGATTGTAGCTCCGGCGATCTCTTCGACGATAGTCGCCAATTCAGGTTACGTACCAGAAGACGCTGCCTTCGAGTAATGCGCGTCCTGACCGCCGAGGAAAGCCGGCTCTTGCTCGCGCACGCCCTGTGCGGCTTCCGCGCGCGCGTGAGCTGTCCGTCATGCAACTCGGTTTGATAGAATCGAACGTGAAAGGCTCCGAATGCCGTAAATGTGGCCGCGCTGACAGCGACTCATGCGGCCTCCAATCGGTGCACGCGATCGTACGATGCGATGAAAATGCAATGGCAAGACGGTTACGTGCTCGTAAGTTGATGTAAGAACACCGTGGCGGTGTAGCTCAGGTGGTTAGAGCGACGGTCTCATAATCCGTAGGTCGTTGGTTCGAGTCCAACCGCCGCCACCATTACTTTCAAGCACTTGGAGAATGCCCGGCGGAATCTCCATTTCGTCTGGTTGCGCGGGGGTTGCGGATTGTTGCGGAGTTGTTTCCGCCTCGTCTGCCTGGACTGCCTCTGCCTGGACTCCGTCAAGCCTGTCCACAAAGCAAACACTAGCACCGGGAATCAAATGCCCGTAAGTGTCCACGGTGACCTCAATGGAACTGTGCCCCAATTGCTCGTCTTCTCGCTCCAGGAACTGGTGACGAGATCGACGTTAAACGATCCCGCAGTCGCGACCGTTCCGACGAAGATTTTGAGGGTACCTTTGGCGACCATCGAACCCGTGACTGAGGAAGGAATGCCGGAGAGATCGAACCGGACAAAAGTCGTTGCCCCGGAACTCTCGACTTCCAAAGTTGTTGCCGTGCCGAAATTCTTGGTTGGTGAACTGGTGAGCGTATAAGGTTTATAGCCTGCGCGACCGCGTAACCGAGCGCGAGAGTTTCGCACTTAGTACCTACTACTACAACTTCGTCCTCGGGGACCGCATGAAGGCCCTTCAGAATTGCCAGTTGTGGGCCGATTCCTACCCCCGCGATTTGCCGCCCCACATCTGCTTGTTTTTCGACAACGAAATGATCGGCCGAATCGAGAATTCTCTTCTTGAAGGACGGCAGTGCATCGCGGTCCAGCCCGACGCGGCGCCCTGCTACGCCGATCTCATCATTACTTATGCGGCTCTCAATCGCCTGGACGATGCCAAGGCCACATATCGTCAGGCAATTTCGCGAGGCCTCGAGAATTCCGAGTTGCACTTCAACCGCTATGGAGTCGCTTTTCTGGAAGGTGACATCGCGGAAATGGATCGCCAACTGGCATCGGCGTCCAATAAGCCAGCGAACGCGGCTTTCATGCTCCGGGCGCAGGCCAACACCGAAGCCTATTACGGACGGTTCGCCAAAGCGCGCGAACTCACCCGCCGGGCAGTAGACTCGGCCCTCGGTAGCGATCAGAAAGAATTGGCCGCGCGAATTCTGATCAGGTCCGCGCTGTCCGAAGTCCTTGCCGACAACCTTGCGGAAGCCCGCCAACAAACTGTCCAGGCCCTAAACCACGCCTCATTCGAATACCTGCAAAGCATGGCCGCACTCACCGAGGCCACTGCCGGAGATTCAGTTCAGGCGGAGAAAACCGCCAACACCCTTGACAAGGCCTATCCGTCCGACACGATGCTGCAAGCTTTTTGGCTGCCGACCATTCGCGCGGCTATCGAAATCAATCGCCAGCAGCCGGCCAAGGCCGTCGAGGACCTCGCGCCCTCCACACCTTTCGAACTGGGAGAACACAACCCCCTTCTTCCCGCGTATTTTCGCGGGCAAGCCTATCTCGCCGCCGCTCGCGGTCCGGAGGCCGTCGCAGAATTTCAAAAAATCATCGACCATCGCGGCCTGATTCAGAATTCCATTCTCGGCGCGCTGGCTCAGCTGGGTCTAGCCCGAGCGTGGACTTTGCAATTGCAAACATCAAGCGGCTCAAAAGCCGATGCTCAAGCAAAAGCCCGCGCTGCCTATCAGGCATTCCTAAGCCTCTGGAAAGATGCAGACCCCGACGTTCCAATCTTGAAGCAGGCAAAAGCGGAGTACGCTAAGCTGCCGCAGGCCTAAATCTCCGCAATCGGCGAAGGCGACGGCGTCATGAACGATCGCCAAAGATTCTGGGTGGATGACGGGCAAACAGGAAGTAATCCGCTCTGAACGAAGGGCCGAAGAATCGAAGACTTGGCCGCCTGAGAATTTGCTGATCCAGTGGCGAAGTCACGCTGGCTGCGGGCACCCATGTGTTTGCTCTGACAGTTACGGACGAATTGCGTATTTTCCCTCGTGACGCAAAGGAAGTTCTCACAGCGCCAGTAATCGAACTGGGCCGTGCGATTATTGCGTTGGTGTCTGGAGACCTGCCGCAATCACCCGAGGGCGAGTCTTGGTTCTATAGAACACCGACTGGCCGCTCGACGATCCGAAGAGCTAAAAGCTGATACATCCCGATAGCACTCAAAATTTTCGAAAAAGGCGAAAAGATGGCGCAAGCTTATGATATCGGAGAAATTTTCCTGCACCCGCTAGGAAAAACTCCCGCATCGCTGCGGGCTGGATTCCTTCCATGACTTTCCTCTTAGGAGCGATTTACTTGCCCGTTCCCGTGAGATTCGACGTTTGCGGGTTATTGCTGGCGCTGTCCTGGACGATCAACTGACCCGTCTGTGTTCCGGTCTCCGTCGGACTGAAAGTCACGCTAATCTTGCACTTCGCTTTGGCGTTTAAGCTCGCCTCGCACGTCGTCGCCGAAACCGCAAAATTTCCTGTCGTCGAGATTGCGATTCCAGTCAGATCTACGGGTTGGTTGTTCGTCAACGTAAACGTTTTCGCCGCACTGGTGGTGCCGACTTTCTGCTTCGCATAGACAGCGCTGGCCGGCGTCAAGGTCGCAGATTCGACGCCCGTCCCCGACAGCGGCACCGTCTGCGGACTATTAGCAGCGTTGTCGGTAAAGGTGAGCGTCCCGGTTAACGTACCCAAAGCCATCGGCGTGAAGGTGATGCTCACCTTGCAGCTTTTCTTGCCAGCGAGCGTGGCCCCACAGGTGTTCGCGGAGATCGCGAAGTCGCCGCTGGGCGTGATGCTGCTGATATCGAGCGTGTCCGTGCTTGTGTTGTCCAACGTCACCGTCTTGGCAGGGCTGGTCGTGCCGACCGCCTCATTGCCAAAACTCAGCGAGTTCGGCGAGACCCTGACCGGTGGCAGACCACCTATGAGCGGTATCGTGCTGGAAGTAACTGCACCGTAGTTGCGATCGCCCGCATAGCTCGCATCCACGTAATGCGTTCCGGGGGCGAAGGTTCCATCTCCGTTGCCGAGAGCGATCTCAACGCCATTCAGGTCAGAGAAAGCTAAATCGAGAACGCCATCACCATTGAAATCGGCGACCAATACGGAAGTGGGGAAGTAGTCCAGGGTGAACGATACGGGCTTGAATGTAAATGTCCCATCGCCTTTACCGAGAAAAATGGTTGGACTGCTGCCGTCTTGGAAGTAATTCGGAGTTACAAAATCCGGAATGCCGTCTCCATTGAAATCGCCGGTTGCAGCCAAAGCAAAGCCCGCGGTCAGATCAAGTCCTGCCGGGCAACGGCGACGGGACATTCGGAACACCGATAACAAGTCAGGTCTATGCCCAGCCCCAAACTGGAGGCGATGTCAAGTAACGTGTGAAAAGACATTCAGCTGCAACGCGATTGCGATTTCGACGTGTGCAGTCAGTATTGCCAAGAACGCCTGCCCCAACAAGGCAGGCATGTTGCGCAAATCGTCCAAGGTCCGCTGGGCTGGCCAATCGTCGATTGCTCTCGCCATCTCATGGCGTGATAATCTCCCCCCAGAATAATTTCCTTCTTCGGAAGTGCACAAACCTATCCGGATTGGAGAGATCAGCGAATGAGTTCTCGCACAGCCGCACTTGCTTTCCTCACGTTCACCGCCGCCGCTGCTGGCTTATCGGCACAGGATCGTTCCTACGGACGTTCTGTAGTGATTACGAAGTATGGCATCGTCGCGACCAGCTACCTTCAGGCATCCCAGGCGGGCGCAAGAGTTCTGGAGCAGGGCGGTTCCGCGATTGACGCGGGCATTGCCGCCAATGTCGTGTTGGGAGTTGCCGAGCCCATGATGAACGGAATGGGCGGCGACCTCTTCGCGATTTACTGGGACGCCAAAACGGGCAAGCTGTATGGCTTGAATGCCAGTGGATGGGCACCCAGAGCGCTGACCATTGAGCATCTGAAAGCTGAAGGCGTGACCGCGATGCCGCAGTCCGGTATAGATTCCGTGACCGTGCCGGGCGTCGTGGACGGGTGGACGAAGCTCCACGACCGGTTCGGCAAGATACCCTGGCGGGACCTTTTTCAGTCCGCGATCTTCTATGCGGATCATGGTTATCCGGTGCCCGAAATCATTCATGACTACTGGAAAGCTTCTCTGCCCGGACTGATGCAGAATCCGGAAAGCGAGCGCGTCTTTCTGGTCGGGGGCGCTGTGCCAGAGACGGGTCAGATTTTTCGCAATCCCGACGTTGCCCAAGCGCTGACTCGGATTGCGAACGAGGGCGAGGCCGCGTTCTACAAGGGAGCGATCGCACAGGCCATTCTGAAGACCTCGGCGGAACTCGGAGGTACGATGTCCGCCGACGATCTGGCTCAGTATTCCTCGGAGTGGGTGGAGCCCATCTCGACCCGATATCGAGATTGGACTGTCTATGAACTGCCTCCGAACGGCGATGGCATGGCCGCGCTCGAGATGCTGAATATTATGGAACAATTCACGCCTGCTCCCGGCGGACCCCGCAGCGCCGCGGAGTTGCATACCCGGATCGAAGCGATGAAGCTGGCCTACGCCAACGTCAAGGCCTACGACGGCGATCCCAGGTTCGGCAATATCCCGGTGAAGCAGTTGCTCTCCAAAGAATACGCGGCCAAGCGCGCCCGCCTGATCGATCCTGCCCGAGCCAACTGCGCCGTCGCTCCCGGTGCGCTCTCCGGAAGCGACACGACCTATTTGTCGGTGGTCGACCGCAACGGAAATATTCTCTCCTTCATTCAGAGTAACTATTCCGCTTTTGGATCCGGGGTGACGGTGCAAGGGGATGGGATTCGTGCTGCAGAACCGCGGCGGGCTGTTTTCAGTCGACCCTGCGTCGCCTAACGCTCTCGCCGGTCGTAAGCGGCCTTTTCACACCATCATTCCGGCATTCATGGAGCGTGGGGATCAGCACATCGGTTTCGGCATTATGGGCGGCATGAATCAACCATTGGCGCATACGCAATTTGTCTCGAATGTTGTGGACTACAAGATGAACATCCAGGCTGCTCTGGAAGAGCCCCGGTTTACCGTCAATAGCAAACTAGGGTGCAACATCGTGATCGAGTCGCGCGTCACGTCCGAATCCATCGAGCAGCTTACAAAAATGGGACACGTTCTGGAGGTGCGCAAAGAGTATTCGACGACGATGGGGCGCGGGCAAGCGGTCCTCCATGACAGCGCGACTAAGGTCAACTATGGTGCTTCGGATCCGAGAGCAGATGGCGCTGCGGTGCCGGAAGCACCGCAGATATTCGGATCGACCCCATGATGATAGGGGCAGAACCCGTTGGAGTCGCTTTTGGCAACCGTCCGAGAGGTCTTGGGTATTTGGGTCTCCTTGCGCGATGGCGCTGATTGCCGGCAAGCTATGGGCAAACTTTCTATAATCCGGTTAGGTAGGGTTTGCTGGCAAACCAAGAGTATCTGCTCAACTACCCAACTGTGAGGCGAGGCTTCGGGCGTGACGAAGCAGCATCAGCGGGCGTCATTCGTTGACTCGTTCATGCCGTCTCCGTAAGATAAGTCGACGCGAAAACCAATTCATCTCCCGAATGATCGGTCAAACCATCTCGCACTACCACATTGTCGAGAAGCTTGGCGGCGGGATGGGTGTGGTGCACAAGGTCGAGGATGTCAAACTCTCGTTTTGTCGCATTGAAGTCTCTTCCCGACGAACTCGCCGTAATGCCAATCCAATCGGGGTATCAAGAAAGAGGGCCTAGCACTTGCACAAATTCAGATCGCTCTTAGCACTTCCCATCTCCAGGTGTGCTTTTCTGTTGCTAACCATTACGGCGGTTGCCCAGCCGGTACCTCCGGAACTGGTGAATGGGCTCAAATGGCGCCTCATCGGCCCGTTCCGCGGCGGACGCGCAGTGGCCGTGGCCGGCGTGCCGGGCGACTCGACAACCTTTTATTTTGGCTCGGTGAATGGCGGGGTCTGGAAAACAACCGATGCCGGAGTTGTCTGGACGCCGATCTTCGACGGCCAGCCGGTGGCCTCGATCGGCGCACTTGCCGTGGCTCTCTCCGATTCTAGAATCATTTACGCCGGAACCGGCGAAACCGACATTCGCGAGGACCTCTCTTCCGGCAACGGCGTCTACAAATCCAGCGATGGCGGCGCAACGTGGAATCACATCGGCCTAGAGGACACGCGACAGATTAGCCGGATTGCGATCGATCCGCAAAATCCAAACGTCGTTTATGCCGGCGCTCTGGGGCACGCTTATGGTCCGAACGAACAGCGCGGCGTCTACAAATCCGTCGATGGAGGAATGCATTGGGCGCGGGTTCTCGACCTGGGGTCTGACATCGGTATTTCAGATCTGGCAATCTGTTCCGCCGCCCCGCAGCTCATATTTGCCGGCGCATGGCATGTGCTGCGTCCTCCGTGGAGTTCCTATGCTCCTATCGATGGACCGGGCGGCGGCCTTTACCGTTCTCGGGATGCCGGCAAAACATGGTCCCGTCTGGACGGAAGCGGGCTCCCTGAAGGCGACTGGGGACGCGTCGGCGTCGACGTTGCGCCGGACGGCAAGCGCGTGTACGCGCTCATCCAGGCGAAAAAATCCGGCCTCTATCGTTCCGACGATGGAGGCAACACTTGGGTGCTCGTGAACGACGATCCCCGTCTTACCAGTCGAGCATGGTACTTCAATCGCATCATCATCGATCCGCACAATCCCGACGTGATCTATATCCCGAATGTCGCTTTCTACCGATCCGAGGATGGCGGGAAGACAATTTCGGTCGTCCGCGGCGCGCCGGGCGGAGATGATTATCACGAGCTCTGGATCGATCCGAAAAATTCCGCCAGCATGGTCCTCGGAACGGACCAGGGGACCACGATCAGCCTTAATCGCGGCCAAACGTGGAGCAGTTGGTACAACCAGCCGACGGCGCAGTTCTACCATGTGACCACCGACAACCAATTTCCTTACGCCCTATACGGCACACAGCAGGATAGCGGCGGTGCCGCGGTTCTAAGCCGTACCGACCACGGTCAGATCACGCCGCGGGATTGGTTTGTTCCCGCAGACAGCGAAAGTGGATATATGGTGGTCGATCCGAATGATCCCAACATCATTTATATGAGTGGTACTTATGGTTCCGTTTTTCGCTACAACAAACGGACCGGCTTCAGCCAGGACATTACTCCATGGCCCGCATTCGCGTGGGATGCGGAGATCCGTGAACGCAAATATCGCGCGCCCTGGACCCCGGTGCTGGTTCTTTCCCCGGTTGACCCGACCACGCTCTATCTCGGAACGCAATATGTGATGAAGACGGCCGACGGCGGTCTGCACTGGGAGACGATCAGTCCCGATCTCACCGGAGCGACCGGGGACGTGCGCGATGCGCAGAGTGCGGGCGGCAAGAAACCGCCGAGTCCGCCAACTCTCGAGCACGCGAAGCGCTTCGGTTATGGGGTCGTGTTCACAATCGCGCCATCGCCGCTCAACCGCGATCTGATTTGGGCAGGAAGCGACACTGGACTGATTCACCTGACCCGCGATGGCGGAAAGAGCTGGAAAGACGTCACTCCGCCCGGGCTGAGCGACTGGAGCAAAATTTCGCTGATCGAAGCATCGCACTTTGACCCCAATGTTGCCTATGCAGCCATCGATCGTGGACGCCTCGACGATCAGACGCCCTACCTCTATCGCACGCGTGACTACGGAGCCACCTGGCAACTGGCCACGACCGGCATGACCGCTCCCGCATTCTTGCGCGCGGTTCGCGAAGACCCGCAGAGCAAAGGACTCCTCTTCGCCGGGACCGAATTTGGAGTTTACGTATCGGTGGATGACGGAGACCACTGGCAGTCTTTGCAATTGAATCTTCCGGTCACTGGAGTTCGCGATCTTACGATCCACGGCGATGACCTGGTGGCGGCCACGTTTGGACGTTCCTTCTGGATTCTCGATAACATCACGCCGCTTCGCCAGGCGCGGATGGTTGACGCGAGAAGAGTGGGCGGCCCGTGGCTTTACCGTCCAGCCACAGCAGTTCGCGTGGATAACGACTCCTTTACAGGCACACCGCTTCCGCCCGAGGAACCCACGGCTGAGAATCCTCCTAATGGCGCGATGATGGATTATTTCCTCCCGTCTCCGGCCAACAGCGTTCGGTTGGAAATTTTCGATGCACAGCAGAACCTCGTCAGAACGTTTTCTTCAGAAAGTCGCTCTTCAGAAGATCATTCTTCACAGGGTCAGGACACCTGGAAGCACCAACCGCTTCCCGTAGCCGAGCGCTGGTTCCCTAAGCCTGAAGTCCTCGAGAAAACTGCGGGAATGCACCGCTTCGTCTGGAACCTCACCTGGAGGAGTTCCGGAGGCCCGACCGCGGATGAAGACACCGATTACCACAATCCCAGCGGGCCGAAGGCCGTGCCGGGAATCTACCAAGTCCGCCTGACGGTTGATGGAAATGCGCAAAACCAGTCATTGAACGTCGTCATGGACCCGCGCTCGCCCGCGACTCCCGAAGTACTCACGCAGCAGTTGCAGTTGGGCCAGCGGATCTTTGGCGAAACCATCGAAGCGCGCCGCGCGCTAGCCGAGATCAACTCGGTTCAGAAACAGCTTGCGGACATTCAACAGAAGCTGGGGCAGCAGAAGTTAGGAGCACAAAGCGGACAACTCAGGTCGGCTCTCACAGATGCTCAATCCGGAATCGGCAAGATTCTTACGAACAAGGAACATGCAGCCGAGGAGTCCCCTGGGCTGCAGGATGCGTACACGGGTCTGGCATCAGCGCTGCGAGTGGTCGAAGGCGGAGATCGTGTCGTGCCTTCGCAGGCGATCGCGGTTTACAGAGAGTCAAGCCAACAGGTAAAAGCCCGCATCGCAGCGTGGACCCAATTCAAGCAAACGAAATTGGCGCAACTCAACCAGCAACTGCGTGAGGCCAACTTTGCTCCCGTCGCGATCGCTGAAATTGAGCAGCAGGTCGAATTCCTGATGTCGCGCTAGACCGTCCGCACGCCAGGCTCGATGCCGTGGCGCTGATTTAGAAAACGATCAATTCTGACCAGTCTTCCGAAGCCGAAAGCTTGATACCGGCAGCTCACCGGTTCTGACGCCGGAGTGAACTTCGTGAACGAAGTTTGATTTGCGGACATTCTTGATGCCTGGAGGTTTCGATGAATCTAGATCTGCTGGATACGAATCTGATTGTGCTCGCCGCCGCGGCGATCTTGATCATCGCAGTGCTGGCTTGGCTGTATGTGCGAAAACGCAGGAGTACAACCGCCGACCTGCGGAAGAAATTTGGGCCCGAGTACGATCGGGCGGTGCGGGTGCATGGGGCGGGACGAAAAGCGGAATCGAAGTTAGAGGATCGCGAGAAGCGGGTGGAAAAGCTCAACATCCGCGATCTTGATCCGATGGAACCCGACAGGTTCTTAAAACGTTGGGAGTCGGTACAGTCTCGTTTTGTCGATTCGCCAAAGGGGGCCGTCACAGAAGCCGATGACTTAGTGTCCTCTGCAATGAAAGCTCGTGGTTATCCCGTGTCCGATTTCGACCAACGCGCCGCCGACATTTCTGTCGACCATCCCCGCGTGGTAGAGAATTACCGGTCGGCGCACGAGATTGCGCTGCGGGCCGGAAAAGACCAAGCAACTACGGAGGAACTGAGAACGGCGATGATTCACTACCGCTCTCTATTTGAGGAACTGGTGCAGGTGCCAGCGAGCGTTGAGAAAAAAGAAGTGGCGTAATGGCGCACGGTAAAGCAAAGCGGCGATGCTGCCGATGAATTGTTGGAGGATACAACTCAGCGCACCCAGCAACACCCAGTGCTAACAATTGCGACGGCGCTAGTGGTGGGTTCGCCGCTGGAACGTTGATCGGCTGGATGCTGAAGCGAAGGTAGAGCGGAATGCTGAAACCGGGGACGATCCAGTAAAGGCGGTACGTGGGCTAAGTCGGCCCATCTGGACGATTCTTCAATGAGGTCTGATTGATTAAGGAGAATCTCGATATGAAGATGTGCTGGTCTGTTTTCGTGCTGCTGACTTGCGGCAGCCTGGCAGCGCTATCAACGCTGGCAAGAGCGCAATTGCTGGTCAATTCGGGAGACTCCTCCAGCAGCGGCGCCGGCTTGTTCGTTAGTACGGCGAACCCGCCGCCCGATCTGAGATACATGCGTCCGACCGAGACAACGAAGCTCCACAACTATCTCTTCGACGCCATCGGCCCCTATCCCATCGTCGGCGCCGGAATCGTCGCGGGCATTGACCAGATCGATAATTCGCCACCGGAGTGGAGACAAGGCGCGCAGGGTTATGGCAAGCGCTTCGCGTCCGACTTCGGCATCTTTGCGGTAAGCACCACGACCCGCTATGCGCTCTCGGAAGCCTTCCACGAAGACGCGATGTATTACCGCTGTGAGTGCAAAGGGCTGTTTCCGCGGCTCGGACACGCCTTGCTTTCGACCCTCACCGCGCGCCGTAGCGACGATGGCCATCGCGTTTTTTCTTTCCCAGCCCTGGTCGCTCCGTATGCCGGCACCATGACCGCCGTCTACGGTTGGTATCCCGGCCGCTACGATGCCATGGACGGTTTCCGAATGGGCAACTACAACTTGCTGGTCTATGCAGGCGGAAACGTCGCCCTGGAATTTTTCTATGGCGGCCCACACTCGTTGCTTCACCGCATGCATCTCAACAATGCGCACGGAGCGCCCAATTCGGGCTCAAATCCGTGATCGACCGGAAATCCAGCACGGCCGCAGGCATGGACCCTCCGCTTCCAGGACTGCGGCTGGTGGCCCATGATCTCTGTCATAATTTCTCGACCCGTGCATGCCGACATCGGCTTCTTCACGAAGTCGCCCGCCTTATCGACGAAGAGACCATAGCCCCAGAAAACACTAGCGTCAGCGGGTTGCCCGATGAAATGAGGCCGGTGGGGTAATACGATCGACGCTAACCGACTGGACTCCGGAAAGGTTATAGACCACCCTCTCCCGGAACGTTGCCCGTGAGAATGCGCCGGGCTTCGCTGCGTTTCGAAACGTGTCATACGCCTTCATGATGTCGTCGATCGCGAGGCGATGAGTCACTCGCTTGCCCGGCTCAAGCTTGCCCGGGCGCTCGTCCCCATTCGAAATAGTGTGCAGAACAGCTCACTTCGGAAACACGCTGGAGCATACAATATCGGGCTATTCGGTGCCGCAAAAGGAGATTCCGATTGACCGTAGACACCAATGAGCAGCCTTTCATCGACCGTGACCATCAACTCACGGTCCACGGTTCGGAACCTCACCGACATAAGGTAATGTGGATCGTCATATGGATTCTGTTGTTGCTCGTCCTTGTGCTTGTGGTCGTGCTGGTATGGCGCCACCTCGATGGCGCGAAAAAAGTCGCGCCTGCGCCGCCGAAGATAACGATTACCAGCGCGACCGCTAAGAAAGGGGACATCGGCGTTTACCTTGATGCCATCGGCACGGTCACTCCGGTCTATACCGCTTCGATTACCAGCCAGGTGAATGGCCTGGTCGAGGCCGTGCACTATACGGAGGGTCAACTGGTAAGTAAGGGCGATCCGCTGGTTGACATCGATTCGCGTACGTACCGCGCGAATCTTTTGCAGGCGCAAGGCGCGCTCGAGCGAGACGAGAACGTGCTGGCACAAGCGAAGATGGACCTGGAACGCTACCGGGAAGCGTGGGCGCGCAACGCGATTGCAAAGCAAATCCTGGATGACCAGGAAAAGCTTGTACTGCAGGACGAGGGCACAGTAAAAAACGATCAGGGAACGGTGCAATTTGACCAGGTTCAGGTCGAGTACTGCCACATCACTGCTCCCATTGCGGGGCGGGTGGGGTTGCGGCTGGTGGATCCGGGCAACGTGGTGCAGTCTGCTGGAACCGCGACTCTGGCCGTCATCACGCAGTTGACGCCCATCACCGTTATTTTCACAATCCCGGAAGACAGTCTGGGCCCGGTTGAAACTCAATTGCATAAGAAGGCTAAGCTCACCGTCGATGCCTTTGATCGTGCCGGGCAAAAGAAGATTGCCAGCGGGAAGCTATTGACGCTCGACAACCAGATTGACACTACGACGGGGACAGTAAAAGGACGAGCCGTCTTCGACAATAGGAATGATGCGCTCTTCCCCAACCAGTTTGTGAACACTCGGCTGCTGGTGAATACGTCGCAGGGGGTGACGCTGATTCCAGCCTCCGCCATTCAACAAAACGGCCAAGCATCGTTCGTATATGTGATTCAAAACAATATCGCTCATATGCGCAGCATCAAGCCGGGAGTTACAGACGGCGGTCTAACTCAGGTTGACGGCATCAATCCTGGAGACGTTGTCGCCAACAGCAGTTTCGATAAGTTGCAGGACAACACCGCGGTCGTCATTTCGAACAGAGTTTCGAACAACGCTTCGACCACGCCTGCCCCGGCCAGCACGAATGGGAGCAGCGCCCCGTGAGTCCATCTCGTCCGTTTATCTTGCGGCCAGTTGCGACCTCTTTGCTGATGGCCGCCATCCTCTTGGTCGGTGTTGTTGGTTATACACAACTGCCGGTCTCCGCCTTGCCGGAAGTCGACTATCCGACCATCAGGTGCTGACGTTTTATCCTGGAGCAAGCCCGACGGTGATGTCGACGACGGTGACGGCGCCATTGGAGCGCCAATTCGGCCAACTGCAGGGTTTGAGCCAGATGACCTCGACCAGCTCTGGCGGCACTTCCGTCATAGTGCTGCAGTTCAACCTCAGTCTGAATATTGATGTAGCTGAGGAGGAGGTGCAGTCTGCCATCAACGCGTCGCAGAGTCTTTTGCCATCCATTCTGCCCTCGCCGCCGATCTACAGTAAGACGAATCCAGCCGATGCGCCCGTTCTTACCTTGGCCATTACCTCAAGCTCCATGCCGCTATCTCAGGTCGAGGATCTGGTGGACACGCGCCTTGCGCCTAAGATCTCGCAGCTAAACGGGGTCGGTCTTGTAACCATCAGCGGCGGCCAAAAGCCTGCCGTCCGCATTCAAGCCAACCCCACGGCTCTGTCATCTTACGGCATCAACCTGGAAGATCTGCGCGCGGCGCTGACCCAGGCCAGTGTGAACGCCGCCAAAGGGAACTTCGATGGGCCGCGCCAGGATTACCAGATCGACGCCAACGATCAACTGGTTACCAGCGACGACTATCGGAAGGTTGTCGTTGCCTACCGCAACGGCGCGCCGGTGATGCTGACCGACGTGGCCAACGTCGTGAATGGCATAGAGAACAATAATTTGGCAGCGTGGATGAATCAGACCCCTGCTGTCATCGTAAACGTGCAACGGCAGCCCGGGGCCAACACCATCAGCGTGGTCAAGAGCATCAAGCAACTCCTGCCGCAACTCCAGGCCAATCTGCCCACGGGCATTCAAGTGACCACGCTCACCGATCTTACAACCTCGATCGAAGCATCGGTTTCCGACGTTGAGTTTGAATTGCTGTTGACGGTGGGACTGGTCGTGCTGGTCATCTTCCTTTTCTTGCGGAGCCTCTATGCCACCATTATTCCAAGCGTGGCTGTGCCGCTGTCACTAATTGGCACCTTCGCGGCGATGTACATTCTGGGTTACAGCCTGGATAACTTATCGCTGATGGCACTTACTATCTCCACCGGCTTTGTGGTGGACGATGCCATCGTGATGATCGAGAACATCGCGCGCTACATCGAAGCGGGCGATCCGCCCATGGAAGCGGCGCTCAAGGGCGCGGAGCAGATTGGCTTCACTATTCTCTCGCTGACCGTGTCGCTCATCGCCGTGCTGATTCCACTGTTGTTTATGGGCGACGTGGTGGGGCGACTGTTCCGCGAGTTTGCCGTGACCCTGGCCGTCACCATCATCGTTTCGGCCGTGGTCTCGCTTACGCTTACGCCCATGATGAGTGCGCGCATCCTGCGGCGCCAGCCAAAAGAGGAGCAGGGCCGCATCTATCGAGCCACGGAGCGCGCTTTCGAGGGGATGATCGCGTTCTATGGCCGGACGCTGAAATATGTTCTGCGATTCCAGACGATTACGCTTTTGGTCGCGGTGTCCACACTGCTGCTTACGGTTTTCCTTTACATCATCATCCCCAAAGGATTTTTCCCGGTGCAGGACACGGGCGTCATCCAGGGCATCTCGCAGGCGCCGCAGACGATTGGCTCAAAGGCCATGGCAAAGAAGCAGATGGAGCTGGCCAAGGCAGTTCTGGCCGACCCGGCGGTGGAAAGCCTCTCATCGTTTATCGGCGCCGATGGTACGAATACAACCGTGAACAGCGGCAGAATGTCGATCAATTTAAGGCCGCTCGACCAGCGCAAGATGAATGCCTCCGACGTAATCCGGCGGCTCAACTCCAGCGTGAGCCGGGTTCAGGGAATCCAGCTGTTTATGAAACCTGTGCAGAACATTACCGTAGATGACCGGGTGAGCCGTACGCAATACCAGTACACGCTCGAAGACCCCGATGCCAATGAACTGAACGACTGGACCAACCGTTTCGTCGACCGGCTGAAGCAGTTGCCGGAACTGGAGGATGTCGCTACCGATCAACAAACGGGAGGGCTGGCCGTATCTCTGGTGATTGACCGGGCCACAGCCTCGCGATTTGGCATCGCGCCGACGACTATCGATAACATGCTGTATGACGCCTTCGGTCAGCGGCAGATCAGCACCATGTATACGCAGGTGAATCAGTACCATGTTGTTCTCGAAAGTCAGCCGCAGTTTCAACTGGATCCCAACAAGCTGAACCATCTCTACATCCAGTCCAATGCCTCTTCCGGGGCGACCGGCGCCGGGGCCTCTTCCTCATTCGCGTCGTCCGGATCATCCTCCGCGGGGTCGAATGCGCTGACGGGCTCCGCGCTGTACACTCCAGCGGCAAATACCCTTGCTCCTCCCCTGAACGCGCTTTCGGCGAGTACCTCTACTTCAACGTCCAGCAAGGGAGCCACCTCCGCGGGCGCCACCAGTTCGGCTACAAGCAATGCCGTACCGCTGAGCGCCTTCTCGCACTTCGAGACGACGACCGAGGCGCTCTCCATTAACCACCAGGGTCAATTTCCGGCTATCACCGTATCGTTCAATCTCGCGCCGAATGCCGCGCTGGGCGAGGCCATTACGGCGGTCGACAAAACGCAGAAAGACATGCGCATGCCTCCCAGCCTGCAGGCCGGTTTTCAAGGCACGGCAGAATCATTCACGGCTTCGCTAGCCAATGAGCCGTTGCTCATTCTGGCCGCGCTGGTCACGGTGTACATCGTGCTCGGTGTTTTGTACGAGAGCTTTATCCACCCGATTACGATTTTGTCCACGCTGCCGTCGGCGGGCGTTGGCGCTTTCCTCGCACTGCTTATCTTTCACCAGGATTTAAGCGTGGTGGCGATCATCGGCATTGTCCTGTTGATCGGCATCGTGAAAAAGAACGGCATCATGATGGTCGACTTCGCGCTGGAAGGCGAGCGGAAGCACGGAAAGAACGCTACGGACGCAATTTACGATGCCTGCCTGCTCCGCTTCCGCCCCATCATGATGACCACCATGGCCGCGCTGCTGGCGGGGCTGCCGCTGGCGCTGGGAACTGGTTTCGGTTCGGAATTGCGCCGGCCGCTGGGCATAGCCATGGTGGGCGGACTGCTTCTCAGCCAGGTGCTCACGCTTTACACCACGCCCGTCATCTACATCTTCTTTGACAATCTGGCACACCGCTATGCGTCCAAATCGAACGAGCCGGAAACCGGAGGCGGAGAACTGGCAGGGCCGGCATGAACATCTCCGAGCCCTTTATTCGCCGGCCAGTGGCTACCACGCTGCTCACGGTGGCGATTGCCCTGGCCGGGGCGATTGCGTTTGAGGTGCTGCCGGTGGCGCCCCTGCCGGAGGTCGACTTCCCAACTGTTTCGGTCGGCGCGGGCTTGCCCGGAGCCAGCGCCGATATTATGGCGTCGTCCGTCGCCACCCCCCTAGAGCGGCAGTTGGGTCATATTGCGGGAGTGACGGAGATGACCTCCTCCAGCACACTGGGCAGTACCTCGATCACCATTCAGTTTGACCTCAGCCGCGATATTGACGGCGCGGCGCGCGATGTGGAGGCCGCGATCAATGCGGCGAGAAGCTATCTGCCCGCCAACCTGCCGGGCAATCCGACTTACCGCAAGGTCAATCCCGCCGACTCGCCGATCATGATCCTCGGCCTTACCTCCGACAAATTCGGTCCCGATAAAATCTATGACGAAGCCTCCACCGTGCTCGCGCAAAAGTTATCGCAGATACAGGGCGTAGGGCAGGTCTCGGTCGGAGGTGGCGCGCTGCCGTCGGTGCGTGTGGACGCAAATCCCACGCAATTGGCTGGCTATGGACTTACCCTGGCGAATTTGCAGTCCATGCTGAGCCTGCAGAACTCCGACCTGGCAAAGGGCCAGATCACGGATGGCACGGTGACTGCGGACATTCTTGCCAACGACCAGATCTCAAAGGCCGCCGACTACAAGCCGCTCATCGTCGGCTATAAGAACAGCGCGGCAGTCCGCCTCTCCGATGTCGCTGAGGTGACAGACTCGGTCGCCAACGTCCGCGCCGCCGGCTATTTGAACGGCAAGCGCTCGATTACGGTCATCATCTTCCGCCAGCCCGGCGCCAACATCATTGAGACGGTCGATCGCGTCCGCGCGCAACTTCCGTCGATCAAGGCGACGATACCGCTCGGCATTGATATCACGATCGTTCTTGACCGCACCACCACCATTCGCGCCTCGGTCAGTGACGTCGAAAGAACGCTGCTCATTTCCATCGGCCTGGTCATCGTCGTGGTGTTTGTCTTCCTGCGCAACGGCCGCGCCACGCTGATTCCCGCGGTCGCGGTGCCGGTCTCGCTGGTCGGTACGTTTGCCGTGATGTATCTCTTCGGATACACCCTCGACAACCTTTCGCTGATGGCCATGACGATTGCCACGGGATTTGTGGTCGACGATGCCATCGTGGTGATGGAAAATATCGCGCGCCATCTGGAAAACGGCATGAAGCCGTTTGCCGCGGCGCTCAAGGGCGCGCAAGAAATCGGTTTCACCGTCTTCACCATCAGCATTTCGCTCATTGCCGTTTTTATTCCTCTTCTGATGATGGGCGGAATCGTTGGCCGTCTCTTTCGCGAGTTTGCCGTCACTCTCTCGACGGCCGTTTTCGTGTCGATGATCATTTCGCTGACCACGACGCCGATGATGTGCGCCTACCTGTTGAAGAACGAGCGCGCGGAAAAACATGGCCGCATCTATATGGCCAGCGAAAAGTTTTTTGACGGCGTGCTGTCCGTGTATCGCGGCAGCCTGCATTGGGTGCTCGACCATCCGACCCTCACGCTGATCGTGCTCTTTATCACGATAGGGCTCAATGTGGTGCTGATCATCAAGATACCCAAGGGCTTTTTCCCGGTAGAGGACACGGGAGCGATCCAGGGCAGCGTGCGCGGGCCGCAGGATTCATCCTTTGCGGCGATGAACGATTCCATTCAACAGATCGGCCGTGTGATCAAGAACGATCCTGCGGTCGAGAATGTGATTGGGTTCACCGGCGGCGGCGGGGCCACCAACGGCGGCTCCCTCTACGTTGCGCTCAAGCCGCTGGCCGAGCGCAAGGTCAGCGCCACTCAGATTATCGACCGCCTGCGCCCGCAATTGAGCCGCCTGCCGGCGGCTTCCGCGTTTCTCCAGTCCGTGCAAGATCTGCGCATCGGTGGCCGGTCGAGCAATGCGCTGTATCAGTACACGATCCAGTCCGACACGGTGCAGGATCTTTCCAAGTGGGGGCCGATCATACTGGATGCGATGAAGCGCCTGCCCGGCCTGCAAGACGTGAGCTCAGACCAGCAGAATGGCGGCCTGGATGAACTGATGACTTATGATCGCGTCACTGCGGCAAAGCTCGGCCTTACCGCACAGTCGCTGGACTCGGCGTTATACGGCGCATTTGGCCAGTCGCAAGTGTCCATCATCTACTCGCAGTTGAATCAGTATTACGTGGTGCTGGAAGTTGCTCCCCAGTATTGGCAAACCCCGGAAGGATTGAAAGACATCTACCTGCATTCGTCGAGCGGCGGTAACATTCCGCTGCTCACGGTGGCGAAGGGCCAAGCCAACACCACCCCGCTAGCCGTCAACCATACGGGATTGTTCCCCTCGGTCACCGTATCCTTCAACCTCGCGGCGGATAAATCTCTGAGCGATGCCACTTTGGCCATCACTCAAATGCAGAAGCGGCTGGGCGCGCCTTCCACGCTGCAAGGTTTTTTTGCCGGCACGCTGCTGGCCTACCAGCAATCCCTGGGCACCGAGCCCCTGCTGATTCTGACGGCGCTGCTGGCGGTCTACATCGTTCTCGGCATTTTGTATGAAAGCCTGGTCCATCCCCTGACCATCATCTCCACGCTGCCGTCGGCGAGCGTAGGCGCGATGCTTGCATTGATGCTCTTTAAGCAGGATCTGAACATCATTTCTATCATTGGCATTGTGCTGCTGATCGGAATCGTAAAAAAGAACGCGATCATGATGATCGACTTCGCGCTTCAGGCGGAGCGCCAGGAGGGGAAAAAGCCCATCGACTCGATTTTTGAAGCATGCATGTTGCGCTTCCGTCCGATCCTGATGACGACGATGGCGGCGTTGTTGGGCGCTTTGCCGTTGGCGCTGGGGACGGGCACGGGGTTTGAGCTTCGCCGGCCGCTGGGCATCACCATTGTGGGAGGGCTGATCTTGAGTCAGTTGCTGACGCTCTATACCACGCCGGTTGTCTATCTGGCGTTCGACCGGCTGCGGCTGCGGATGCAGGGCAAGCAGCACGACATCCTCAACTATGGGGCCGGACCAGCCCCCGCCGGTACGGATTAATTCGACAGACTTGCTCTATCGGAAAATCAAAGATCCAACCGTGCCCTGGCCGACATCAATGCTGTGTTACCGCATGGCCCATTCCGCCGCGGCGCCGGGGCTAGCGCTTGTTCATGGAGAGCCAGGGCACGCCGCGGTAGGAATCCGCCACTACCCAGGCGCCCGCCGTCAGCGCCAAGGAGTCGATGGTCTCGCTCCATTGGAAGGTGTCTTTGGTGGCCGCCACCACGATGGGTATCCACACCAGCAGCGTGAACATGCCCATCTGCAACGCCGAGAGCGCGGCTGCCAGCCGTGCATACGCGCCGATGAGCACCGCCGCGCCCGCCGCGATGAAGGTGCAGCCGAAGAAATACGCCCAGGCCACATGCCATGGCAGCCAGCCCGGCACCAGCGCGGCGGTGTCCTTGAGATAAACGAAATGCCCCACGCCGAAGGGGATCAAGGCCAGGCCGTAGAACACCCTCGCGATGCGCACACCTTTGTCGCCGGTGGCGAAACCGAGACGCCGCCTGTCCCAGTCAGCGGCGAACCAGGCATACAGTACCCAGGCGCCCGCCAACATCACCCCGGTCTCACCGCCGCCAAACCAGGAACCTTCCACAGTCGGCGCGTGGAAGATGCCGGTTACTCTTACCAGCAGCAACCAGAGCAGGAGAAAGGCGAGCAGCACGCGGACAGCGGCAGCGGCCGAGCGCTGCCAGAGCAGGCCGATGCCGGATGCCAGGCAGATGAAAGCGCAGAGATAGACGAGTACCTCGCGTGCGGGCACACCCTTCGGTACCGGCTGCCATAACGCGACGATATCGCCTTTGACCAAGCCCAGGATTCCGAGGGCCATCAGGGCCGCCGCAAAGACCGCATGACCCACGCTTGCGATGCGCACCGCCTATCCTCCGGGTGGTGTTCCACTTCATCGGCTACAGCCATGCATTGTATGGCACGCGATAGGTATGCTGCACGATATGCGTTTGTTTTATCTCGGGGATGACCGACCACTCCCCTCACTGGCGTAGTCAGTCGCGCAAGACCTCGATGAGCGATATCGGGATGTTTCAACAGTAATGTGGGCAATGGAGTCCCAGTATGGTTTACGCAGCAGTCGCTACGTCACTTGTAGCTCCAGAGTCGAAGTGTGTTGCAGATGGTCTGACGTGAATAAAAGCGTAACCGTATAGGTTCCCGGAGCCGCCTCCGACGACGCACTCAATGTCATCGTATATTCGCCAGGTGCGGCGACTTTCGGGAAGAGCGTAATTGTGATTCCTTCAGGAACGCCAGTGATTGCCAGACTGATGTTCCCGTTAAAACCATTCAGCGCTTGAATGGTGGTTGCTACAGTTAGTGCGCCGCCAGCCGTCACAGTCGCGAAGCTAGGGAAATTAACCGCGAAGTCACCAGCAGGGGACATACTGCCACCGCAACTGGCTGCGCACAGCAACGCGACCACGAGTCCCATGGACAGCGCGATTCTTGTCAGGCAAAGGTTTTTCACGCGTTCTCCTTTCCCTGTTACGAACCCAAAAACAGAAGTTAGGTTGCCTCGGTTCAAAGGCTCATTATTTTAAACCATGTCGTTCGCGAAACCACGATTTCGCTCATTGAGAATTGGCCGGACCGGGTCCGAAGGTTATGGCGATTTTGCGACAGCTGAGGCTTACAGACCGCCTTGAAAACGAAGGAGAGATCTGGCAGCGTCTCCTAGTTCTGTTGGACCGTAATGACGACTTTCGCCCGGGCGTGCCCTTCTTCTACGTAAGCGATGGCACCGGCGGTTTCAGCCAGTGGGTAGCGTCTGTCGATCACCGGAGTTAGTTTCCCGTCCTTGATAAGTCCGCAAAGGGCCATCAGGTCGTCGCTATTCATTTTCGCAATGAAGAATGTGAACTTCTGCCTCAAGAACAGCGACCGCGCGAACGCTTTGAAGATTCTTGCAAATACTGCCTGGAATTGCTTAGGCGCTCCCGCCATGACACATTTCCCACTCGGACTCAGAACGCGCCTCATCGCTGACAAGGTGCGGTTTCCCACGTTATCGAGAAGCAGGTCGTAACGTTCGCTGTCTTGAGTAAAGTCATCGCGTGTATAGTCAATGACCCGGTCGGCGCCGAGGGAGCGCACCAATTCAACATTCTTCGTGCTGCACACGCCAGTTACGTTAGCCCCAAATGACTTCGCGATCTGCACGGCAAAGGTGCCGACCCCTCCCGCCGCTCCGTTAATCAGGACCTTCTGCCCCGGTTGAAGGTGTCCCTTGTCGCGAAGCCCCTGCAAGGCAGTAAGCCCGGCAATCGGAAGAGCAGCCGCTTGCTCGAAACTCACGCTCTCCGGCTTCGGGACTACCTTGGCTTCGGGAGCACACGCGTATTCGGCAAACGCGCCTTTGCAAAGGCCGAACACGGCATCGCCCGGCTTGAACTGCGTCACCGTTTTTCCGACCGCTGCTACCTGGCCGGCGGCATCCACGCCGGGCCGCTGGCTCTTCATGCGCCAGTCCAGCGGATTGACGGAAGCGGCGCGAACCTGTATGACGACTTCGTTGTCCTTCGGAACGGGCTGTTCGAGGTCCTTCATTTCGAGGACCTTCCCCGATTTGGCCTTGGTGTAGACGGCGGCTTTCATATGGGCTGACATGGTAGCCTTCGATGTGCCCGACCCGATGTGACCAGGATCACAGAATCGGTCAATAATTGCTCTGGCGATAATCCCGCCCTGCAGTTAAATGGCGTTTCTTTGGGAGAGCGCAAGGAAACAGGGAGTCGTGCTTACCGTTGTGGAACTTTAGCCGTCTAATATTCGTATTTAGGTTATGGGGCGATTTGTCGACAGCTTCGACCAGGTCTTGCGTGCCATATGGACGCACAAACTTCGCTCCTTCCTCACCATGTTTGGCATTGCCTGGGGCGTGGGTTCGCTGCTGCTCCTGATTGGACTGGGAGAGGGTTTTCGCGCGGGAACCGACAAGAGTCTGGCGAGCTTCGGCGAAGACTACATGCAGATTTTCAATGGCCGGGCGCCGGCAGTTGGCGGCAGCCAGCTTTCGTCTCGCCAGTACTACCTGAACTACCAGGACTATCTGGATATTCGCAACTCGCGCTTCGTCCGCAATGCCACTCCGGTAATCTATCGCGGCGACCTTCGCCTGGTGAGCGAGTATGGCAGCAGCAACGGCTACGTTGATGGCGCCGAGCCGCAGTTCTATGGCATTCGCTATATGCCCATCGCTCAGGGGCGCTATTTGAATTGGGATGACGAACTCCAGCGCCGCAATGTCTGCGTGATCGGAAGCGAATTCGTGCGCATACTGTTCCCTGGCTGGCCGGCCGTAGGCAGCACGCTCCTTATCAATGGCGTGCCGTTCCAGGTGATTGGAACCATTAAGAGCGTTGGTCAAGGGAACAACAACGATCAGAACATGCGCCTGATCATGCCTTTCACCACCATGGCTATCTATTTCCCGCTGAAGGAGGAAGGTAACGCGAAGGCGATCAAATATGTGGCCTACCAGCCGATTACACGGGAACGCCACGCGGAAGCCAAGAAAGCCGTCCGCAGTATCGTTGCGAGAAATCACAACTTCGATCCAGAGACGCCCGATGCGTTTGACGATTGGGACTCCATAGCCAGCGCCGAGATGGTCGGCAAAATCTCCGATGCCATGGACACGTTCTTAGGAGCTATTGGTCTGGTCACGCTCGGTCTGGGCGCAATCGGAGTGGTCAACATTATGCTGGTATCGGTAACGGAGCGCACGCGCGAGATCGGGCTGCGCAAGGCTTTAGGCGCTACTAGACGCAATATCCTGTTCCAGTTCTTTTTGGAAGGGCTGATGCTTACTGGAATCAGCGGCGCCATTGGCGGGGGTGCAGCCTACGCGGCCACCAAACTTTTCGGACTTGTTCCTCCGATCGATGGATTCGAACTACCGCACATCTACCCAGCGACTGCTGTCCTCGCCATGGGAAGCCTTGCCTTGGCCGGCATTATCGCCGGACTTTATCCCGCGAGGCGGGCGGCCTTGCTCCAGCCGGTGGAAGCGCTTCGCCAGGAGTAGCGAATGATCCAGACGAAAGATGTGCTATTGGAAGCCTACGGATCGCTCCGGCACAACCGTCAGCGAAGTGCGCTCGCCATGCTGGGGATGGCCTGGGGAATCGCCACCGTGGTGCTGTTGCTGGCCTATGGCACGGGTTTTTCGGAGGCTATCGTCAACATCTTCAAGAGCTTTGCCAGCATGCAGGCAATGGGCATTGCGGGCGGGCGCACGTCTATGCAGGCCGGAGGAAACAAGGCCGGTACCACTATTCGCTTGACCAACGACGACATTGATCGGGTTGTGACCAATGTGCCGGAAGTGACCCGCATAACCCCGGAATCGTTCTACGACTCGCAAGTCAGCTACGAAGGGCGTTCTTATGCCTGGACTATTCATGCGGGCAATCCTGCGCTCATGGAAATTCAGAACCTGCAAATGGATCTCGGCCGTTTCTACAGTGCCGAAGATATGCAGTTGCGGGCGCGTGTTTGTGTGCTGGGTTCGGAGGCGAAAGAGAAGCTATTCTCCGGCCGCTTCGCATTGGGAGAGAGGATTCGCATCAGCGGCATTCCCTACGAGGTGATCGGCGTCCTTAGGCCGAGGCCCCAGGTAGGCACCGAGAACAGCATCAACCGCGTCGTCTACATCCCCTTCCCAACCCTGAGCGACTTCCGCGATACGCGCTATATCGATATGATCTGGTTGGATTTTCTCGGCTACGAGTATGCGGGCGTCGAGAAGTCGATCCGCAACACGCTGGCAGCACAACACAATTTCCGTCCCGACGATAAGCGGGCTCTGTTTGTTTTCAGCCTGATGGAGCAGCTCTCGCAATTCCGCATCATTACTATGGCTCTACAGGTGCTGCTTGCCTTTATTGGCACTCTTACTCTGGGTATTGGCGGCGTGGGGCTCATGAACATCATGCTGGTGAGCGTGACCGAACGAACGCGCGAGATCGGCGTGGAGAAGGCGCTGGGCGCCCGCCGCCTCGATATCCTCGTGCAGTTTCTGTCCGAAGCGCTAGCGATTACCTTTTTGGGCGGTCTTTTGGGCATTGTGCTCGCCTACCTCGTCTCCATGTCTGTGGGGAAACTCGCCTTTTACAGTGCTCTGGCCCAGCATGGAGAGATGGGCGACATTCGACTCATCATTTCACCGGTCACCGTGCTGGTTTCTACCAGCATCCTGGCGCTGGTCGGATTGATCAGCGGCATGATTCCAGCGATACGCGCGTCACGTCTCGATCCGATTGAGGCCTTGCGCTACGAATAGGCTGGTACATGCCAGCCCATTTTGATCGCCTCGTCGTGGAAATTAATTGTCAGAACTGTGCACTTTGGACCAGCCGAACCATTCTTTCCACGCCTATGCTGTGCCTATCGAAGAGATGAACCGTCGCAGCCAAGGGCGCTGTTCCAGCCTTTTGGAAAGAGACAATGGAATATGACGCATATCACCAATAATCGGATACCCAAACCGCATAAAGCTCCCCAACCGCCCCTGTCGCACCGTGGGGCGGCCCCTGACTCGGACCGTGCCAGAAAGCCACGGCTCTCCGATCCCCCTGCCACCGGCCAGGAACTGAATCCCGGAGATCGCGTCGAAGGTTTGGGCGATTTCGGAAAGCCGACAGGAGAATTCGGCACGGTTGAGCAAGCCAACGAAGATGATGCGGTCGTCAAATGGGATGATGACGGTCGTAAGAGACCCCACCAACCGTGGCTCAAGAAGGTATAGCGACGGCTCTCGCGTGGAGATGGCCTTTTGATCTTTAACTTGCAACTCATTCAGTGCCCTGGCCACACGGGCACGGCCGCGCGTTCGATGTGACTCCCCAGTGGGAGTTAGTTTCGGCGTCACTTTGAAGAGGCCGGCGCAGGCAAGAAAGTCCACCACTGCTGTCGCATTTCTGCCCGATTCTCCACAGCCTTCCACCGCGATGCTACTTGCATTCCCGCACACAAGTTCCGATAATCATTGACGAAAGTTTTCGACAGCCGTGTATCGCTACAGCCGCGCAGACCTGCTGCGCATTCTCCGGCTCGTTCCTCGCCAGCTTCAAACCTGGGAGAAGGCGGGATTGGTTACGGCGGGCGAAGATTATTCTTTTTTCGATCTGGTGCAAATCAAGAAAGTGCGCGATCTTTGCGCCCAGCGCGTTCGTCCGGCCGTCATCCGGCAATCGCTCGAGGCCATGCAGAAACAGGTTGCGGGCATGGAGAACCCACTGCTCGAAGCTGGGGCCTATCGGAGCGGACACCGCATCGCTTTCCGGCACCAGGGGCGGCTGTTGGAGCCCATCGCCGGACAGTTCATGTTCGATTTCTCGTCCGCGGAAATGAAAGTCGTGACCAGCCCGCCGCGGAACGGACCGGAACTGGTGATTACCGACGTTGCCGACTTGTTTGCGCGCGGGATCGTGCTGGAAGAAAATCCCTCGACGCAGAGCGAAGCGATCACTGCCTATTTGAAGGTTCTGGAAATGGATCCAATGCACGCCGCCGCGCACATCAATGTGGGAACACTCTACTACAACCGTCAGGAATACGCGCTCGCCGAACGGCACTACCGGTCGGCAATTCAGATCGATCCACGCTACGCGCTCGCTTATTTCGACCTGGGCAACGTGCTCGACGAAACCGGACGCGTCGAGGAAGCGATCAACACTTATAAGACCGCGATTCAGCTTGCGCCCACCTACGCGGACGCGCACTACAACATCGCGCTGGCCTACGAGAAGATGCGCGAGCCGCGCAAGGCGCTGCAACACTGGCGCGCCTACGTGAAGCTCGACACCACCGGGCCCTGGACCGTCCACGCCAAACATCAGATCCAGCGCATCCTGCAGAGCGACAGCCTGAAGCTGGTGCACTCCCGCCAGGCGAACTAAGCTAGTGGTACTCCGTAAGTTCACAGAATAAATCTCACCAGTCATCCTGAACGAAGCGAAGGACTCATGTATTTGATGCCGCCCCGCACAGGTCCTTCGCTTCGCAAACGCGACGGAACCCCATCTGCTCTCTGTCCGTATTCTCTAATAGGTTTGATCCGGAGGTCCCTTGAAGCTCACGATCGATCATGTCAGCAAGCGTTATGGGGCGCACACGCTGGCCCTCGAAGACTTCAGCCTGGAACTCGGTCCCGGCGTCCTCGGCCTGCTGGGCCCGAACGGCGCGGGCAAGACCACGCTGATGAGTATTTTGGCTACGATCACCAGGCCTACCAGCGGCACCATCCGCTGGAACGGAACGGATCTGGCGGCTCATCCGAATGCGATTCGCAGCGTGCTCGGATACTTGCCGCAGGATTTTGGCGTTTATCCCAATCTGGATGCGGTCGAGTTTCTGGAATACCTCGCGGCGGTAAAGGGCCTGGACTCGGCTACGGCGCGCCGGCGCATTGACGAACTGCTGAACCTGGTGAACCTCACGGAAGTGCGCAAGCGGCTGTTGGGCGACTATTCGGGAGGAATGCGGCAGCGTATCGGCATCGCGCAGGCACTGTTGAACGATCCGAGCCTGTTGATTGTGGACGAGCCCACCGCGGGGTTGGATCCGGAAGAGCGGGTTCGCTTTCGCAATCTGCTTTCGGATCTTTCCGGAGAGCGTATCGTCATTCTCTCAACCCACATTGTTTCCGACGTGGAGGCCACCGCAACCGACATCGCGCTGATCTCGCAAGGCAGACTGCTGGCGCATGCGGCGCCCGAAAATTTGTTGGCAGCGGTCGAGGGGAAAGTGTGGGAGTGGGTTATGCCCAGTGCGGAACTAAACGCGGCCAAGCGCCAATACCTGATCAGCAACACCACCCGGCGAAGCGATGGCGTACATGTCCGTCTGCTCTCGTCGCAGCCGCCGCCGGGAACCAGTCCCGTGGCGCCGACCCTGGAAGATGCTTACCTGTTCTGCCTTTCCGAGCACCGGACGGGAGTGGCCGTATGAACCATACTCTGCGCGTCCTCTATCACATGGTGAAGGCCGATTTTCTGGAGCGCGTCCGGAGATACAGCTTCCTGGTGATTCTGGCAGGTGCCCTGTACCTGGCCTATGCAGTGGCGGCAGAGAAAGTCTGGGTTCTCGTGGGGGATGGCTATCGCGGTGTGTATAACTCGGCATGGATCGGGATGCTGATGGCGATCTGCTGTTCGACGTTTCTGTCGCTGTGCGGGTTCTACATTGTCAAGAATTCAGTGGAGCGGGATTCCACTACACGGGTGGGGCGAATTCTGGCCGCCACGCCCATGCGCAAGGAGTTTTATACGGTTGCAAAAACCGTGAGCAACTTCGCGGTGCTGGCCTGCATGGTGCTGGTGCTGATGGCGGCGGCGGTGGCTATGCAGTGGCTGCGTCCAGAAGTGCGGCCGATTTCCTTGTGGAAGTTATGGTCGCCGTTCTTGCTCTTTGCCCTGCCCGCCATGTTTGTTACGGGCAGCCTCGCCTTGGTCTTCGAGACGTTACCGGTTTTGCGCGGGGGCGCCGGCAACGTGATTTATTTCTTTGTATGGACCTTTGGAATTGCCGCCGGAGCGCAGAGCAGTTTGGACGACCCAGCGGGAATTCGCATTCTTGAGATCAGTACGCGCCAGGCGTTGGAGAAAATGAATCCGGGCAGCGGAAAAAATTCCGGCTTCAGCTTGACGATTGGCGGCGAACACGCGTCTCGAACGTTTTTGTGGAACGGCATTGAATGGACGCTGCACATCGTGGCATGGCGCCTCCTGTGGGTGGCAGTGGGCTTCGGAGTAGCGCTGCTGGCGTCGGTCTTCTTCCATCGCTTCGATCCGGCGCGCGAAAGCATCAAGGGAAAAAAGGTAAAAGAAAAAAGCAAGAACACGGCCGTGGACGATCTTTCGCTCACAGTCGAGCCGGCGCAGCCGAAGCTCGGGTACGCGGCGTTGACTCCTCTCGGTCCGCGTGGCGACAGCCGGTTCGCCAGGCTGGTGCTCTCCGAACTTTCGCTGATGGTCAAGGGGCTGCGCTGGTGGTGGTACGCGGTGGCTGCGGATCTTCTGGTGGCGGAGTTTGCGTCGCCCACACCGCAGGCGCGGGAAGGCGTGCTGCTCGCGGCCTGGATCTGGCCAATCTTGCTGTGGTCGCAGATGGGTTGCCGCGAGTCGCGTTACGCTACGCAGTCTTTGATTTTTTCGGCGGAGAGTGTGCTCTATCGGCAGTTGGCCGCGTTATGGACCGCAGGAATTGTGGTGGCACTGGTGACTGGCGCGGGCACGGGGCTACGGCTGCTGGTCAGCTTGGACTGGCAGGCGATGGCGGCCTGGTTCGCGGGCGCGTTGTTCATCCCGAGTTTGGCGCTCGCGCTTGGGGTGTGGAGCGGTTCCAGCAAGCTCTTTGAAGCCCTTTACACGGTGTGGTGGTATGTGGGGCCGCTGCACCAGCTTCCGTCGCTCGACTTCGTCGGCGGATCCCGCGCCTCGAGTTCGCCCGGCTTGTATTTGATTCTGGCTGCGGGTCTGTTGCTGGCGTCGTGTCTCGGGAGGCGACGGCAGGTTGCGTATGGGTGAAGCTGACTGCGGTATGACCACGGATTCAAACGGCCACGGATAGACAACGCCGCAGCGGCTCGGGGAGAGTTGTTTCCATTGTTATACTCAGAATGTTACCTCTCAGGTGCGGGAGACCAAGGATGAACCTCTATCGGTGGATTTTGACGCTGAGTCTCGCGATTACGGTGGCAGCCACGAGCGTAATCTGTTTTGGCCAGGCGGCTGCCGAGAAGAAAGAGATTTACAACGAAAGCGCCGATGCGCGCGCCGAAATCAGAGAGGCTCTGGCGAAAGCGGCTTCGGAACACAAGCGCGTCATTCTGGTGTTTGGAGCAAACTGGTGCTTCGACTGCCACGTGCTGGATGCCGCATTTCATCGTTCTGACCTGGCGCCGATAATCGCCGCCAACTATGAAGTTGTCCACGTGGACATCGGAAAGGGAGAAAAGAATCAGGACCTGATGAAGCAGTACGAGGTCCCGATGAAGCGCGGCATTCCAGGGCTGGCCGTGCTCGATGCCGATGGGAAGCTGGTCTACAGCCAGAAGAATGGCGAATTCGAGAATGCGCGAGCGCTCAAACCGGAAGATTTTCTGGCATTCCTGAACAAGTGGACACCCGGAGCGCAAAGCCGGTGAGGCTCCAGCATCCAAGTATCCGATGAAAAAAGGCGCGCCTTGCGCCACGCCCGAAAAGCGAAAGCAACTGCTTAGAGCGGATTCGCTGTTGCTGTATCCCCCTCCTGTGGGAATGGGAGCCGTGTTGGCAGGGATCGCAAACCGTTGCGGGCGTTCCCGATGAAGGTCATTTTCACAACGTTGCGAATACGCGAAGCAGGCGTACAATAGGCACGGCTTTTGAAGCCAAAAAGAGGATTCCGGCTGATCGAGTAGTTCGGCCTACTGCCGATGAAGAAGCTTAGCCTTGTTCTGTTGGTGGTTGAGAACAATGACTATCAGGCCGCGCAGGTAGCCGCGGCGGAGAAAGCCGCAGTTCGGCTCAGGGTCGAGCTACAGGTCATACACATCGAGCACAGTGCGATTGCGCAAAGTCAGCAAGTGCTCCAACTTCTGCAACGCCCGGCCGACATGCGGCCGAGTGGCATTTTGTTCGAACCTGTCGGAACGCCGCTGGCGCAGGCCGCCAGGCTGGCAGCCTCGTCCGGAGTTGCGTGGGTCGTCTTGAATCGAGAGGTCGACTACGCTGCGGAGCTTCGAGGCCAATACCCGACTCCGTTTTTTTCTGTTAGTACCAGCCATGTAGAAGTGGGAAAAATCCAGGGCCAACAAATCGCCCGGTTGCTTCCCGGCGGCGGCACGTTGCTCTACATCCAGGGTCCCGCGGACAATGCCGCTTCCGCCCAGCGAAGAGCCGGCATGGAATCCGCTAAACCTACGAACATGGAGGTGCGCGCACTCAAGGGTCTGTGGACGGAGGAAAGTGCGCTTCACGCGGTTCATTCGTGCCTCAAGCTCGGGTTGGCAAAGAGTCACACGATTGGAGTTGTCGCTGCCCAGAACGATGCTATGGCTCTCGGCGCCCGCAAGGCCATGCAGGAGGACACGGCCGGAACCGAACTCGAGCGCTGGATGAGTCTTCCTTTCCTCGGATGTGACGGTTTGCCCGGAACCGGGCAAAAGGCTGTCCGAACCGGTCTTCTGACGGCCACCGTGGTCATTCCTCCGAATGCCGGCACCGCCGTCGAGGCAGTTGTCTCTGCGATTCAAACCGGAAGACAACCCTCGCAATGCATCTACACTTCGCCTACTTCCTTTCCGCCGATTGAATCTCTCAAGCCCAGAGTGTGATCGCGCGGCCGGGCGCTGGTCCGCAGCCGCGCAGTTTCCAGCGGCGTGAACTTGCAAATCCCGGGTTAGTCCACCACCAGCTTGTTCTCGACGCTGAACGCGCCCGGCACGGAACTCGCTCGCATTCCGGCAATGGTCTTGTCCATCGTGCTCTCGACGGTTCCGTAGAGCGTCACGTGTCCGTTGTCCACCACGATGCGGATCGGATCCACCGGATCGCTTGCGTAGCGGCCAAGCACCGAGTCGCGATAAATCGCGCGAGCCATGCGTACTCTGATCGAATCGTCGAAATTCGAAACCGGCAGAACCTTTACATCATTCACCACGTCCTTGACGCCGGGCGTACGCGCCACGATTGCGAGCGCCGAGTCCTTCGCCACACCGGTGACGGTATCGCCGTTGAGCGTGACGATGCCGTCTTTCACGCCGAGCGCAAGATAGTTGAACGCGTTGTCGTAGTATCCAACGCGGTCATAGGCTAGCTTCTTCGCCAGTTTCTGCTGGAGCTGGATATCGGGCACGGTTTCTCCCGCGACCGCGATGTCATTGCGAACGCCGCTCACGTTTGCGAGCTTCTTGACTTTCTTCGCAGCGTCGAGCTTGTCCTGATAAAGGCCGACCGTGCCGGTCAGGGTCACGATGCCGTCTTCCACGCTCGAGCTCACGCTCTGCAGTTGCTTCGCGTCATGAATCTTGTGGCTGACCGCCTGCTGAATCTGCGCATCATATCGGCCAGTGGCGGCCATCGCAGTCACACTCAGCAGGACGAGCAACGCTAGAGTCATCGCAAATCCTTGTTTCTTCATAGTTGCCATCCTTAGTGGAATTCCGGTTTCCCCCACGGTATTAACCGGTTAGTTAAATAGATGCGCGGCGGGTCGGGAGAGATGTTGCTGGTGGGCACTTTTACAAACTATTACTTTTACAAACCATTACAAGCGGGGCGACCTGGACCAACGTCTGCCAGAGTCTTACAGATGTTTGACAAATGTTTGTCATGACGACTAGTCTCGCCGCATGCCCCGTGTTGTGCAAGCGGAAGGTCTGCAAGCGGAACTCAAGCAAAAACTCCCATTCACCAGCCGGGAACAGGAAGCCTATCTTTCTTTGCTGCGCACGGCCGACGCGCTCCAGGCGCAGGTCGAGGCCCGGCTCAAAGAATTCGGACTGACCGGCACGCAGTACAACGCGCTGCGCATCTTGCGCGGCGCCGGGCCGGAGGGCTTGCCGTGCCGCGAGATCGGCGAGCGCATGATCACGCGCGATCCGGACATTACGCGCCTGCTCAATCGCCTGGAAGATCGCGGCTTCGTCGAGCGCACGCGCGCCAGGCACGATCGCCGCGTCATCTACGGAAAGATCACGGCTGCGGGGCTAAAGCTTCTGCGCGAACTGGATAATCCGATCGAAAAACACGGGCGTGAAATGCTGCGCCATGTCGGACAGGAGAAGTTGAAGCAGTTGATTGAGTTGCTGGAACTGGTGCGTCGCGGAAAGGCTTCTCACCGCCGAGACGCCGAGGGCGCCGAGTAAGAACCTCCAGCGCTATTTCCTTCGCTTTGCGACCTTCTTTCTTGACGATGCAGCGCTCTTCTTAACGGCAGCTTTATTCGGAAACACCCTCGCAAAGATCTTGCCGATGTTCTTGAGCTGGCGGCTCAGGTCAAACGCGCGCTCGATCTTCGCTCTGGGCACTCTGCCACCAATCTCGGGATCGTTCAGGATCAGCTCGCGAAAGTCCAGATTCTCTTGCCATGCGCGCATGGCGTGGCTCTGCACCAGGCGATAGGCGTCCTCGCGGGAAACGCCGCTCTCGACCAGGTCGAGCAACAACTGTCCGCTGAAGACGAGGCCGCGCGTGCTCTCGAGGTTTGCCAGCATGCGCTCGGGATAGACGAACATGGTTTCGATCAGGGTTGCCGTCTTGTTCAGCAGGTAGTCGGCGAGCGTGGTCGAGTCCGGGATGATAATGCGCTCAGCCGAGGAGTGCGAAATATCGCGCTCGTGCCAAAGCGCGACGTTCTCGAATCCGGCCTGCGCGTTCGCTCGCACCACGCGCGCCAATCCAGAGATCTGTTCGCAGGTGACGGGATTGCGCTTGTGCGGCATGGCCGACGAGCCCTTCTGCTTTTCGCTGAAAAATTCTTCGGCCTCGCGGACTTCGGTGCGCTGCAAGTGCCGGATTTCGATTGCGATCTTGTCGAGCGTCGACGCGATCGTTGCCAGCGTTGCCAGGTAGTGGGCATGGCGGTCGCGCTGAATCACCTGCGACGACACCGCGGCAGCCTTCAATCCCAGTCGCGCGCACATTTTCTCTTCGAGTTCCGGCGTCAGGTGGGCAAACGTTCCTACCGCGCCCGAGAACTTGCCCACGCGCAGATCTTCGGCGGCGGCCTGGAAGCGCGCGATGTTGCGTTGCGTCTCCGAATACCAGTTGGCGATTTTGAATCCAAACGTGATGGGCTCGGCGTGGATGCCATGGGTGCGCCCGATCATCGGCGTGTCTTTGAACTCCCAGGCGCGGCGTTCGAGCACCTCGGCGAGACGCTCCAGGTCGCCGGCGATCAGCGACGACGCCTGCTGGATGAGCAATGCCTGCGCCGTATCGACCACATCGTTCGAGGTCAGGCCATAGTGGAACCAGCGGGCGTGCGGGCCAACGATTTCGGCGACTGCCGTGGTGAAGGCGATGACGTCGTGCTTGACCTCGGCTTCAATCTGGAAGATGCGGTCAACGTTGAAGCCGGCGCGCGCGCGGATCGCCTTGGCGGCTTCTTTGGGCACGATGCCGGCGGCGGCCAGCGTTTCGGTCGCGGCGACTTCGACCGCGAGCCAGGTGCGGAAGCGGTTCTCGTCGCTCCAGATGCGAGCCATCTCGGGACGGGTATAGCGTGGGATCACGGCGCTCTCCTGGGGGGAACTGGAGATTGTAAATCCCATGTGTCTCAAAAGCACGTGACGGTGCGATTCCGTAGTGTCCCAATTTGCCTTCTTTCACCACAGGGTCACAGAGTCACAGAGAAAGCATTGGGCCTGTAACAACCAGAAGGGGAAGGGTTTGCCAAGCGGTTGGTTTCTCTGTGCCTCGGTGACTCTGTGGTGAACAACTAAATTATGACAGTACCTGCGATTCCGTCGCCAGGTTGTATCCGCCCTCCATAGGCAGGCCGATGAAAATCGTTTCACAGTGCCGCGAACGGGCAAGACGATATAATATGATCTGTTTTCGAAGGCAAGAAGGAAATTCCGGGTTCGACAAAGTAGTTGCGTTTAACGGTGGCTCCCATCCTCGGTGCCTCGCTCCGACCGATGGCGGGTGAGGGGAAGTGGGAATGAAGTTTTGGGCCCGAAGGGCTAGCTGGCTGATCTGTGGCTTGCTGGCAGCAGGATTCTTCCCGCCACAGAGTTCAGCATCCGGCGGCGGCGCTCCTCGCACGCAAGCATCCGATATTGTCCAAAAACATCTGCTGAGTTTTGTCAGTGCGCCTCTTCCCGGGCATTCCACCGCGCAAGGCACTCCCTCGTTCTACGGCCCGGATCAACTCTATCAGTTCATGGACGGCGGGGCCGATGTTTATCTGCTCTACAACTTCCAGGTTCTACTGCACCAGGACTTCAAGAGCGGACAAGCCGAACTTAGCGTGGACATTTTTGACATGGGCAGCGCCGAAGACGCATTCGGGATGTATGCGGCGGAGCGCGCGCCCAGCTATCACTTTCTGGACATTGGCATAGAAGCTTACCGGAGCGAAGGAATTCTGAATTTTCTGCAGGATCGTTACTACGTCAAACTGGCTGGGTCTGGCCCCGGCTCGAACGACCTGCTCCAGCAGTTTGCGCGCGTGCTCTCACAGCGGATTGCCGGAACACGGTCGTTCCCTCCCTTGCTGAAGAAGATTCCGCAAGAGCATCGCGTGAAATATTCGGAACAATTCACGCGGAAGGACCCGCTTGGTAACGCATTCTTGAGCCCGGCGTACATCGCGAGCTATCAACAGGGCGGCGTAGAGAGCAAGCTGCTGATTTCCGTGGCCAAGGATCCGGCGGAGGGAAAGACCAGGCTGGAAGCGCTGGCGAAATATTTTCGCCAGAGTGGCAAGTGTGAATCCGCCCCCGATTTGGGCAATGGCGCAATTCGGGCCAGCAACAGCTTCGAGGGACGCGTAATTGCCGTTGCCCAGGGCCGTTACCTGATTGTGGTGGTAAATCCGGTGGGCAACGCGGCAACATTGCTGAAGCAGACGGCACAGAACTTGAAGTGAGAGAAAGTGGATTGATTTTCGTCGAATCGCAGACCTGAGGAGGTCCCATGAAAGACTACCCCCGCAGAAATTTCCTGAAGACGCTAGCGCTCGGAGGCGCGGCGCTGAAACTGGGCCCGTTTGCCTGGGATGCGTTCGCAGCGGCGTCCGGCCTGCCGATTGAGGCCGCCGTATCCAGTCCGGTCTTGCAGCGTACGCTCGGCAAAACCGGCTTGACGCTTCCGATTGTCAGCATGGGGGTGATGAACGCAGACGTGCCGGGACTGCTGCGGCGCGCGTACGAACTGGGCATACGCCTCTATGACACCGCCGCCGGGTATCAACAGGGCCGCAACGAGGAGATGGTTGGGCAGGTCATCAAGGAAATGCGTGTTCGCGATAAGGTGACGGTTGCCACCAAGGAAGCGGTTCCCGACCATGATCGAAAGCTCAGCACCGCGGACGGCAAGGCGCGCTTTATCGAAAACACGGAGAAGAGCCTACGGCGGCTGCAGATGGATCACGTGGATATTCTGTACTACCACGCGGTGGATTCTGCGGAACACGCACATGCGGAGGGTCCTTTGGAAGCTTTGCAGACGCTGAAAAAAGAGGGCAAGACGCGCTTCATCGGCATCTCCACGCATAAGACCGTGGACGTGATCGGTGAGGCGATTCGGCTGGATACGTTCGATGTGGCGCTGGTCATGCTGAATTACACCATGGCGCACGACAACGCGATTTTGAGTACGATCGAGCGCGCGTCCAAGAGCGGCATTGGCATCGTCGCCATGAAAACGCAAGCCGGCGGCAGCGTTCGCCCGGACGCTCACCTGCCGAAGCCGCTTCCACCGGTGAGCCAGACCGCGCTGCTGAAGTGGGTGCTCGCTCATGACTTTGTGACGACGGCGATTCCCGGCTTTAGTACTTATGAACATCTGGAGCAGGATTTCTCCGTCGCCAGCAATCTCGGCTACACCGAAGACGAGAAAAAATTCCTCGCCGACAAGAGCTTCACGGCACAAGCGGAGTTTTGCCAGCAGTGCGGCGAGTGTCGCGCAGCCTGCCCTAAGCAGGTGGAAGTCCCGGTATTGATGCGTTCGCACATGTACGCCGTGCAGTACGGCAATACAGACATGGCGCGGACCCTGCTTGCCGGAATTCCTGCGGGCCAAGGCTTGGAAGCTTGCAGAAGTTGCGATGCGTGCAGCGTGGCCTGCCGAAACTCAGTGCAAGTCGCCCGGAAAATTGGCGAGCTCAAGGCGCTGACGCGCGGGGCAGCCCTTCACGCCTGAGCAATACGGTTGATGGACGCCAGCGCGCACGATGGCGATCCAGCTATGCCGGCAGCAATTGCCGGCCGACACGGGTGGCTGCACGCTACTCCACCGTGTGCTTCGCCGTGTACCCTTCGCGCGCGTAGACGATATACTTCACTTCCTTGCCCTTCTGATCGCGAACCTTCAGAGGACCACCATCCGGCGCCTGGAGTTCAACTTTCAACTTGCGGTAAGTGCCGTCGAGCTTGGTGTTAGAGGGGTGATAACTGATGCTGTACTGGTTGCGGATGTCGGATGCGATTTGCTGAAAGTCTTCCGGTAATTCGGCTTCGAAGCGCGGGAAGTAGGCGCGGCCCCCGGTAAGGCGGGCGAAGGTACTCATCTGATTGTCGTTTTGGAGCCATGCAACTTCCCTCGCTCCGCTTGCCCTACCGGATGCGTCCACCATCTCTCGATATGTCCAACCAATGCTGATTGGGTAGATGGTTACATCTTTCGTGGACTTAACTTTCTTCAGAATCTGATCGAGGGTGAGCTTGCTGAAGGTGTCGGCTCCGGAGGAAACCAAGATGACGTATTTCTTTCCCTCGATGCGATCGATCCGGTCGAGCGTGTCGAAGAGCGCGTCGAAGAGGTTACGTTCGCTGAACCCCGGAACGCGCAGCATATTCAGCGCGCCCATGATGGCGCGCTTGTCCTGCGTGAAGTCCACCAGGATCTGCGGCTTCATGTCGTAGGAAACCACGGCGACCCAGTCATCTTTTTTCAGGGTGCTGGCGAAGACATAGGAAGCGTTGAGCGCGTCATACATGTAGTGATAGGCCTGAGTTCCCGAAAAGGCTCTCGCCCCCGCGAATTCGATCAAAAGGACTGCCGTGATCGGCGCTTCGGTCTGATTGAAGCTCGCAATCTGCTGTGGCGCGCCATCTTCGAAAATCTTGAAATTTTCTTTCTTCAGCCCCGGGATCGTCTGGCCGTCCTTGGTGGTCACCAGCACATCCAGGTTTACAAGCGGCACGTTTACCGTGATCGAGTAGTCGGGCATGTTCTCGATCTTCTTCGGTTTCTCGGGAACTGGAGGAGGCGGCTCTTCCTTCTTCTTGGGGACCACATACGGTCCGACGTCGTTCTGCGGCCCACCCGCTTCGGGCGGAGCCTCCTGCTGGTTCGGATTCGCCGGGGCCTGTTGCGACGCATCTTGAGCCCGCGCCGAGAACGTCGCAGCCACCATCCACAAAAGAACAAACGCCAGCAGGATCACACGCTTACGGGAAGCCAACGGCACCCGGTCTAACCCGCCAAATTCGCCAGAAATCATGGGGATATCCTCGAAAACTCCTGTGCTAGTATAGATGCAAGTACTCTGCGGTTGGGATATTTTGCGGACGTTAAAAAGCGCCGCCTCTCCTGGCAAAACCTTCCGATAGCACGCGGAGTCTAAGCAAGCAGCTAAGGTCATGTTCCGACCTCTGGGGCTGTTCATGAGAAAAGCCGCACTCTTACTCGCCGCCCTTTCGTGCCTGTCGTCCGCCGTCTGGGTTACTGCACAAGATAGGCCGGCGCCTGCGACCTTTCCTCCCGCCATCATGCCGCTCGATCAGATCCGCGAAGGCATGAAAGGCACCGCGCTCACCGTGTTCCAGGGCGTGAAACCCGAATCCATGGACGTGGAAGTTCTGGGCGTCATGCGCAACGTGAACGGTCCCAAGGGCGATATTATCCTGGTCCGTTTGCACGGTACCAAGCCAGAATATACCGGCGTGGTTGCCGGCATGAGCGGAAGCCCAGTCTATTTCGACGGCAAACTGGCGGGCGCGCTGGCGTTCCGCATCGGCGAGTTCTCGAAGGAACCAATCGCGGGTGTGACGCCGATTGAAGAAATGCTGGAGATCAACGCGCTCGATCATAGTCCGGCGCGAAGTCCGGCGCCGATGCGTGCCAGTGGCCAGAACGCAACCACGCAGGCCGCGAACCCCGGCGAAAGCCCCGCGCTCCCGGCCCAGAACTACAGCAACTATCTGAAGCCCATCGAAACGCCTCTCGTGTTTAACGGTTTTTCCGATGAGACCGTGCAGCGCTACGCGTCGCAATTCGCTGCCGCGGGCATCGTTCCGGTGATGGGCATTGGCTCGGCGAGCGATCGCAAACAGCCGGAACCGATTGAACCGGGATCGGCCGTCAGCGCCGTGCTGGTTCGGGGCGACATGGATATTGCCGCCACCTGCACCGTGACCTACATCGATCCGCAGCGTTTGCTCGCCTGCGGACATCCGCTGTTGCAGTTTGGCGAAGTGGACCTGCCGATGACCAAGGCTAGGGTGCTCGCCACGCTGCCTTCGCCGCTGAACGGGTTCAAGATCGTCAACACCACAGAGACGGTCGGCGCGTTCGTCGAGGACCGCCTGTCCGGCATTCTGGGCGTGCCGGGGCGCGAGTCGAAGATGATTCCGGTGACTGTGGCTCTGCACCTTCGGGGGGAACGCGGAGCGGCGACAAAAGAATTCCATTACGAAGTTCTCAACAACGCGCGGCTCAGCCCGCTGGCCATGATGGCAACCGTCTTCAACGCGCTGCACGGCACCAACGAATACGGCGAGGACATTACTTACCGCATGAATGGTGTGATCGGCGTAAAGGGCTATCCCGACGTCACGCTGCGGAACATGTTTGCCCCGCAAGACAACGGGCAGCCCGCGGCAGCTTTGGCCGCCGCCACCATCGGCGACCGCTTTGGACGCATCTACAGCAATGCCTTCGACGTTCCCGATGTGCAGGGCGTGAAGCTCGATTTCGATCTGGTCCGCGAGCGCCGCTCCGCTCGCCTGGAAGCTGCGCGCACTGACATGACCGAAGCTCGTCCCGGCGACCAGATTATGGTCGAGACCGTGATTCGTCCGTATCGCGGCGAGCGACTCGTGCGCCAGATTCCCATACGGATTCCGGCCTCCACGTCGAAGGGAATGCTGCGCATTCTGGTCAGCGACGGTGACACGCTCGACCGCATCCACCGCGGCACTCCGATGATGAACCGGGGTCTCGGCCTGGCGCCGACGATCGCCTTGCTGAACAAAGAGCGCGCCAACGATCGCGTGTATGTTTCGCTGATCGAGTCCGACCCCGAAGCCATGGTTGCCGACAAAGTGATGCCGACGCTGCCGCTTTCAGTCATGAACGTCATGGAAAACATGCGCGGCACGCAGGATATGGTCGTGCTGGGAGAATCGTCAGTCAGCGAAGCTTCCACCGACTCGCTCGACTATGTAGTCTCCGGCGCGCAGATGCTGACGATTAACATCAAGTAAATAAAATTGGATTCGGCAAGTTGGTAGCACAGAATTCACAACCCAAACCTATGTTGCTTACTCAAGCAACTTAGTACGAGGTATGACTTTGGCTCGTAAGACGCTCGCTTTACTATTGGCACTTATTCTTTCCGCCGTCGCGCTTTCCGCCTTCGCCTTCGCCGAGGGCACGCGCACTTGGGAACAATCCAAGTTCGACGAACTGACCAAGGGCACGGCCAAGGGCATCGCTCTGCGCAGTGAGGGCGGACTCGAACTCGCTCCGGCATTCAAGGCGCTCGCGACTACGCCTTCGACCTATATCTGGTCGATCGCGTCCGATTCCGCGGGCAACATCTACGCCGCCGCCGGATCTCCGGCCCGCGTCTATCGCATCACGCCGGATGGTCAAAGCGCGACCATCTTCGAGCCGCAGGAATTGCAGGTGCAGGCTCTGGTCGTCGACAAGGGTGGCATCGTCTACGCTGCCACCGCGCCCGACGGCAAGGTCTATCGTTTGGAACCACCGCGCCTCGAACCCGCGAAAGGCGCAGCCGCCGCCAAGGCTGGCACGAAGTCTTCCTGGAACGCGTCAACCTATTTCGATCCCGGCTCCAAGTACATCTGGGACATCGTCCTCGACAGTGCGGGCGTGCTCTATGTTGCCACCGGCGATCACGGCGAAATCTACAAGGTCAGTCCCAACGGCCAGCACTCGCTCTTCTTCCAGAGCGATGAAGTTCACATTCGCGTGCTCGCGCTCGATCCCAAAGGAAACCTTATTGCCGGCTCCGATGGCAGCGGGCTTGTCTATCGCATCGCGCCGAATGGCGAAGCGTTTGTTCTCTACAGCGCGCCTAAGAAAGAAATTACCGCGCTCGCCATCGACGGCGCGGGCAATATCTACGCCGCTGCTGCGGGAGAGAAGCACCCAGCAAGCACGCCACCGCAGATGGGCATCCTGATCGCAAGTCCAGCGCAGAACCCGGCCGCACCCGGCGGTAATATCGCCATCGCCGCAGCTCAGGCCGCTGCCGCCGCGCCGGCTGCGCCCTCAATGCCTTTTCCCGCTCCTGGACTCGGCGCCACCGGCGGCTCCGAGATCTATCGCATCGCGCCCGATGGCGCCCCGTCACGCTTGTGGAGTTCCCACGAAGATCTCGTCTACGCTCTCGGCTTCGATCAGCGCGGACGCCTCCTCGCCGGCACCGGCAATCGCGGTCACATTTTCGCCATCAGCGGCAAGGAGGCTGATGATTACACCGATCTCGTCAAAGCCAGCGCCACGCAAGTCACCGCCTTCGCCGCCGCGCCCGGTGGAGGACTCTACGCCTCCAGCAGCAACCTGGGAAAAATTTTCGTCCTCGGCCCCGGTCCCGAGTCGGAAGGCACATACCAAAGCGATGTCTTCGACGCGCACATCTTTTCCCTCTGGGGACGCGCCAGCGTCCGCAGCGCTGGCGATGTCGAGCTTTACGCACGCAGCGGCAATGTCGACAATCCCGATCGCAACTGGAGCCGCTGGACGCGCATCGCCCTAGCCGCCGGCTCCGAACTCAAGATTCCGCCGGCGCGCTTCGTGCAGTGGAAGGCCGTGCTCCACGCCGGCAACCCCGCTCCTCGCGTTGACGACGTTCTTGCTGAACTACCTGCCTAAGAACGTTGCCCCCGAGATTGACGAAATCATTGTCCAGCCCGGATACCGGTATCAGCCGATTCCCCATGTGACGGGCAGCGAGCCGCCCGGGCAGGGGCAACCGCGCTTCGATCCTCCGCCTCCCGCGGTGCGCGACCGCGATTTGATCGGCATCCGCTGGCAGGCGCACGACGACAACGACGACCAGCTCGTCTACAGCGTCTACTACCGCGGCGACGGCGAATCGCGCTGGCTGCTGCTGAAGACGAATCTCTCCGATCGCTATTATTCTTTCGACGCCAGCCTTCTGCCTGACGGCGGCTACACCGTGAAGGTCATCGCCTCCGATGGGCCCTCGCATTCGCCCGGAGAAGCGCTCTACGCCGAGCGTGTCAGCGCCCGTTTCGAGGTCGACACCACCGCTCCGGTCATCGAGAACCTGACTGCCACGCTCGATGGAAAGCAAGTCCACGTCCGCTTCCGCGCCCGCGATTCGTTTTCGCCGATCAAGCGGGCGGAGTACTCGCTCGATGGCGGCGACTGGCAGTTCGTCGAGCCGGTTGGCCAGTTATCCGATTCCAAAACGGAAGATTACGATTTTCGCGTGAGTGTGCCGCAACCCGAAGCTGCTCCGCCTCTGATGGCCGAGAACACCGCTGATGACCACGTCATCGTGGTTCGTGCCTACGACCGTTTCGACAATCTCGCCACGGCAAAGGCCGCGATCCGCGGGAAATAGCCCCCTCCACCCCCTTTGTCAAGCAGGCTGAGCTGCGGGTAGTGGGTCAGTTTGAATTTGCACAGGGTCGCTTTAGCATACCTGCCTGTGGCATGATGGACGCATGACGGTAGGAAAAGGCAAACGCCCACGCGATCCCAATCAGCTTGCGAAATGGATTGTAGAGCGCTCCACTGGCGAAGCTCCAGAACAGGCGGCGAGTCCCACTCCCACCACTGATGCTGCTACCGTTAATCTCTCCGAATACATGGCATCCATTGGACGCAAGGGCGGCCAGATCGGCGGGAAACGCCGCCTCAAAACCATGACTGCCGCGCAGCGTCACAAGATCGCAGCCAAGGCCGCTAGAGCACGCTGGAAGAAACGATAATCGCGCCAATGCCTGAATCCCAAATGATCTGTACCCGATGCGGAACTGTCGGTTTGCCGAAGCGCTACACGCCGGGCAGCTTCGCAATAGAGTTGCTTTTATTCCTGTTCTTTATCATCCCCGGTCTGATCTATGGCGTATGGCGGCTTGCGGCTAGAAAGTGGGTATGCGCTGCGTGCACGGCGGATGCATTGGTTCCGATTGGCAGCCCCGCCGGACGAGCGCTTGCCAATCGAATCAAACCACAGACAGGAGCGTCGTTCTGCTCGTCCTGCGGTGCACCACTTCAAGGCAAGTTCTGCGGATCGTGTGGAACTGTGGCCGGAGAACCCTAACTCATGGCGAAAATCTGTGCTCCAAGAATCCCCGACATGTGCGGAAGTCAGCCCCTCAAGATCGGGGGAATCACCCATTCAAAGCCCCCACTAGCCACTTTCCCAGCAAGAATACGCTCTACCCAAGATGGCCGAACAGGTGGGGTTATCGTCGCAACATGAATGCGTCCACCGAGACCACGACAATTCTGAGGATCGGCTTCTAAGCCCCACTGCGACGAGCAAGCTTCGATATACATCCGCGTAGCATCTATCGCATCTTGGAGCGATGGATGGTCGTCCGGTCCTTTGATCCGATAGCCTATTCTCTGATCCCCTTTTTCCATCAGATCGGCAATCACCGGCGAGCCACTAAACATGAACAGCCATCCATCTAGAGCTTGTGCGGCAATTTGATAATGCCCATTTGGAAAGAATTGCGCGGTCAAACAAAACGGATCACCGTCGAAGTATCCAACGAACGGTATTTCCATTCCCAAAAAGCAAGGAAGCAGTCTTGATTCGCATGCTGCCCACATCCTCCGATAAATCCCTTTTGCCGCTCTGCCCACTAATTCTCGATGGCCTTCAAATCGAAGCGTAGATATAAGGGACATCTCCTTCTGCATCTCGACTGCTGCATCGAATGTTCTATGCTCGGTAGCGATCTTGCCGCGCAAAATGTATGCGAGAGCAAAATCGCAGCCTTCAGCTCCGAAGATCTTTTGTGCACAGTCTGTTTCTCCAATGCTGGAATCGGCCACAAAATTTGGGGGATCACCCAATAACTGATTCCCGTCCGCCGCTACGGCGAAGCAGGAGCCAGTAAACATGATTGCGGTGGCCGTCATTCGCGCACGCAGGAGCCACTTCGGAGCCAACGATATCGCGCCACTGGGGCGCAGTTGCCCATAGAACCTCGCTTCTTGCATTCAGGCGCACTCCCACATACGATTTGAGTGCGGACCCAAACGGACCTTCGCGTAACCCGCTGGCAGGCGGGTTTTCGCATTTGCGGCAAAATTTCCCTCCATCTTACTGATTTTGTTTCGCGTCCCTGCATTATTCTCTTGACATGCTAAAGCTGCTATAGTATAAGAGTCAATATGAATTACTTGGACACTGAAACCCGCGCCAGAGTGATTAACTGCCTGATCGAAGGCTGCTCGATTCGGGCCACGGTTCGCATGACCGGGGTTGCGAAGAACACGATTGTGAAACTGCTTTCCGATCTGGGCTGCGCGTGCGCCGCTTACCACAATCAGGCCGTGCGAAATCTGAAAGTGCGTCGCTTGCAGGCCGATGAAATTTGGTGCTTCGTGGGCGCGAAGGCGAAGAACGTCAGCGCCGAAAAGAAGCAGGAAGGATGGGGCGATGTTTGGACGTGGGTGGGAATCGACGCGGATACAAAGCTGGTCGTTTCCTACCTCGTGGGCGGCAGGGATAGCGGATGGGCGCATGATTTTATGGATGATTGCGCTAGCAGGATTCGGAATCGGGTTCAGATCACCACCGATGGAAACCGGGTTTACCTAGATGCGGTCGAGGATGCCTTTGGCGCGGATATTGACTATGCCATGCTGCAAAAAATCTATGGCGCTCCGTCCGACGAAGATTCGCGGCGCTACTCTCCGGCGCGTTGCATCGGCTGCGATCTGAAAGTCGTGAGCGGCAATCCCGATCCGAAGCATGTCAGCACTTCGTTTGTCGAGCGCCAGAACCTCACGATGCGGATGCATATGCGCCGCTTCACTCGCCTGACAAACGGGTTCAGCAAGAAAGTGGACAATCACCGCCACTCCGTCTCGCTGCACTACATGTTCTACAACTTCTGCCGGATTCATCAGACGTTGAAAGTGACGCCTGCGATGGAAGCTGGCCTGACTGATCATGTGTGGGGAATCGAAGAATTTGCGCTCTACTGCCAAAACCTACCGTCTCCGCGTCGAAGATCGAAAAGAACCTCATAGCGAAGGCGCTAGATGCGAAGGTTGCCCGCTAGAGCGGCGCTTCATCTTCGTCATAGTCAACTTCCAGACTCAGCTTGAACGACCTTCCCTTGAGCGCCTCAGTCGCGCCTCTCAGGCCACGCAGGAACGACGTAATGGCCGTCTCTTCGGCGGTCTGCGGCAAAACCCAATCCGCATGGCAGTGTGGGCATTCATATGGCACGTGGGAGAGCTTCGCCACAGGGAAAGAACTGCCAACCTGACACGATGAGCACTTCAATTGGACGGCTAAAACGTCGTCCAGGTCGAGGTAGTATTTGACTTCGGCGGTCATTTCCTCGAATCGTAGCACCTAGCCTGTGAAAAACGAAACTGACCCACTACCGAGCTGCGGGTAGTGTCCTAATTTGCCTTTTTTCACCACAGAGTCACAGAGTCACAGAGAAAGCATTGGACCTGTAAAAACCGGAAGGGGAAGGGTTTGCCAAGCGGTTGGGTTTCTCTGTGTCTCGGTGACTCTGTGGTGAAAAACTGAATTAGGACACTACCGAGCTGCGGGCAGTGGGCCAAACTGACCCACTACCGAGCTGCGCTCGCGGCTTGGACGGCCGTGGGCGGCCGTCCCTACGCGACGCTTGCCGGGCGAGGATGCCCGGCTCTCCACCGGCAAGTCTACTGCTGCGCGAAGATGATGGACGGATTCGTATTCGTGGTGTCTTCATCCACCGCCATGAAGCTTTCTATCTCGCATGCAGGAAGGAGGTTAGCAGTACAATCCAAGGTGCCAAGAACGTAGATCACATACTTCTGGGCCGCCGGAGCAGTCAGCGCGATTGCTCCCACGCCGGCGTCGCCGTAGGTGCCGTTCAAGCCGTCGTACGTCCCGGTCATCGTTTGGGGCCCTGAGCCTGGATTCTGATACTGCGTTCCGGACACGTTGAAGGCCCCGCCTCCTGGGGATGTCAGCAGCAAGTTGGCCGCAATTGGACTGACGGCTGAACTGCCGCTGCTGGTGGTCGCGGCGCCATACGTTCCCGGCAACTCCGAACCATCGAAAGCCCCGCCCCCTTGCCCCTGCGGACTCATCGTTCCAGTCATCACGGACGAACTGGATTGATCGAGCAGAAACCCGCGATTCTGTCCACTGGCATAAAGAACGAACGGAAGCGCTGGCACCACCGGGCTTGCGTCTGGATTGCCCAGCATGTTGAAGGTGTAGCGTCCATTGGTGCCACTGGCCACGTACGTGTACGCGAAGGACGGCGACCCCAGCGACACCGGCACTGAAAGAATCACACCAGCGTTATTCTGATCAAACTGACCCGAAAAATCCCCTTTGCCATCCGTGATGCCCAGCGTCAGCGAGACATTCGCCGTCGCAGGGACAACCGTCCCATTCGCCGTCCCCAACCCCGTCAGAGCCGAGACGGAAGTGCCATTGAAGGCAGCATTGTTGTAGGTCTGCGTCGAATCCTGGAGCACCATCGTTCCGGAAACTGCCGGGTGCGTTGCGTCCACGGCGTCGGTGGAAATGGCATAGAAAGTCAGCGGATTCGTCTTACCGGACGCTCCGGAAGAAATAAAGAAATCGTAGTTCATATTCAACGATCCCGTTGTAACAACCATGTGCCACAACCCGGCGATGCTCGGGTCGGCGGAGTAAGTGCCCACGGCGCTGCAGGGGCCAGCGCCGCAAGTAAAAGTGGAACTTCCGTTGGCATTCGCATCCATTTGGCCGCTGACTATCGTGCCACTGCCATTCATCGGCAACACTCCGACAAACCCAACGCGGTTGCCGCCGGAGTCCACACCGGTGAAGCCGAACGCGTAAGTTTGGTCGCCGGTGAAAAGGCCGGAGTTGGAAGATTTCTGCGCGATACCGGAGCCGGTGCCATGAGTGTCGGATTCGATCATCTGGAGGTCGCCTGCGCCGTCGAGAACGACCTGGTATTGATTCGGATAAACTCCCGAGGGCAAGGTCAGCGTTAGCGTGCCCGCGTTGTTCGAGTTATTCGGATCGGCAGATGTGGGAGTATAGGAACCTCCGGTGATCGACTGCTTTGCCCAACCGCTCGAAGTGAGTTCCTCTTCCACGCCTGAGGAGATCGTTCCATTCGACGCGGTGAACGTTCCGACCACGGCTGTGGCGTTGTTGCTGCTGTCATATCCGGAAAACCGGAACGCGTACGTGCCGCTTACGCGGGAGGCGACCAGCGAGGCTTTGGCGATTATGCAGTACTTCGGGTTAGGCGTGCAGCCGTTCGTATCGAGTGGGGAAAGCGCCGATATCTGAATACAATTGCCGCTGCACTTGTCCAGCGGGTTGTACGTGTAGTAGGCCAGGCCGGACACACTCGGATCCTGAGCGAAGTTCGCGCACTGCACTCCGTTCGCCGTGCAGGTCCACGTGAAGGTTTGGCGCGCATCGTCAGGGACGGCTATGGCGGTAAATTGCTGGGTCAGACCGCTGCCCACGCTCAGCGCCGCTGGCGCTATCTCGGTGGTGATGTCAACCACGCTTATCGCCAGAGGGCCCGTTATCGAGGTGTCGGACACCAATGTCGCTATGACCGCCACCCCCGAAATTGGCGTTGCCGGGGCCACGTAGGTCGCGGTTGCCGGGGTTGGCGCCGGCGTGACTGGCGTGAGCGTCCCGCATGGATTTGGCGTGCCCGTGCATGTCGTGGCGGGGCCCAGGCTCCAGGTAACGGCCGTAGTCGTCGAGTTCGACACCGTGGCCGTAAGCGTCAGAGACTGGGTCGGGTAAATCGCGCTAGCGCTAACGCCGCTGGAGGGGGTAGTGATTTCAACGTCAATGCTCGGTGGAGGTTGAATTATTCCGTTGCCGCCCTTCGCGCAACCGGCGGCCAGCGCCAGACTCAGCAAAGCCACCGCAAACAGAATTTCTTTTGTCATGATCAGCTCTCTTTGAACCAATTCTCTTTGAACCTGCCCCCCGGGAATCCGTTGCCCGGAAACGTTTGTCGAAGGCAGGCCTTCTACCTGGGACTTATCCCCAGTCTAAGAGCAGCCAGAAGGCCAATTTACTATTCAAATCAGCAATTTACAAATGTACCTGAATCCAAGGCACTTGTCTGCGCAGGCAGGGGTTTCGAACGGAAAGCAGCATAGGAGCCTGCGCAAGGAATTGCAACTTTCAGGATGGAACTTCTACTGATGAAGGCCGGCCGCAGCGTTACCCGAATGTTATACGGCTGCAGTAGCAAGCACGGCCGCACGCTACTCGATCGAAAACACCGCATAAACGGTGGCATCGCTCTTTACCTTTTGTGGGAACAGGGTCAACTTCGACGGAGGCGGCGGTGGCGGCGGCGGTGCCATAACCTCTAAAGCGCCCATGAACCGATCCGTCCTCCCCGCGGGTGCCCGATTGCTTGCATAGACCAGTTCTCCCAACTTTGTACCCAACCCTTTTGCCATTTGACCGGCGATAGACTTGGCCTTCGCCAGTGCGGCGGCGCCTGCTTTGGCTTGCAGGGCAACGGGGTCGGCGACATTCCATTCCACGTCATCCACTTCATTCGCCCCAGCTCTGACAGCGAGATCGACAACGGTCTGCGCCTCGGATGCGGATACGGTTACATGCCAAGACTGTCTCGCTTCGAACTGCCGTTCCTTTTTCATGTCTGCAGTCCACTTCTCATCGATCTCCGTGCGCGCCAGTGTCAGTTTGTCGGTCTCGATGTTTGCCTTGGGAACCTTCGCATCCAGCAATGCCTTCGTGATCCGTTCGGCCACTTGCACGTCTTCCTGAAAAACCGCGTCCTGAGTGCGCCCGTAATTGTGATATCCGATTGTGACCACCGCGACTTCAGCATCTGCCGTCGCGGATTCATCCGCCGTGACGGAAATCGTCCTGTTTTGTCGATTCACCTGAATATCCTGGGCAAACAGCGATCCGGTGAGGGCAATGACGGCGATCATGAAAAAGAAATCTTTCAAGGCATCCTCCGAAAATAAATGACACGGACTTTGTACTACAGAGCGAGGAAGTGGGAAAGATCAATCTTCCTAAGTGTTTTTGGAAAACTTAACCAGCGCGTCGAGTTTTTCTTCTGCGGCGCCGGAATCTATGGCCTTCGCCGCCAGCGGCACGGCATCGCGCAGATGATCGGCGCGTCCGGCGGCGACCAGGGCGGCGGCAGCGTTGAGCAACACCACGTCGCGGCGGGCGGATTTCTTTCCGGCCAGTACATCGCGGATCAGCGTGGCGTTTTGAGCGGCGTCTCCGCCGGAGATTTCGTCGAGCGCGGCGTGTTGCAGGCCGAATTCCTCGGGCGTGACTTCGTAGCTGTGAACTTGTCCATCGCGCACCTCGGCGATGCGCGTGGGGCCGGTGATCGTGATTTCGTCCAGGCCGTCGCTGCCGTGGACAACGAGCGCGCGATGCAGTCCTAACATGCTGAGTGCTTCCGCAAGTGTCTCGACTAAGTCCGCGGAATAGACGCCGACCACCTGACAGGTGGCGCGCGCGGGATTCGTCAACGGACCGAGCAGGTTGAAAACCGTGCGCAGCTGCAACTCGCGGCGCGCAGTCTGGACGTGCTTCATCGCCGAGTGCATGGCGGGAGCGAAAAGAAACGCGATTCCCACTTGATCGAGGCACTCGGCGATCTGCGCGGCCGGCAGGTGAATGTTCACGCCCAACGCTTCGATCACGTCGGCGGATCCGCACTTCGAGGTCACGCTGCGATTGCCATGTTTGGCGACGCGCACGCCGGCTCCGGCGGCGACGAAGGCCGTCGCCGTCGAAATATTGAATGTGCCGCTGGTATCGCCGCCGGTGCCGCAGGTATCGACGAGCGCGTCGCGCCCGGTGCCGCTGGTGTCGAGCACGGAGCCGGTGTGAAGTTCGAGTGGAGTGGCGGCGGCGCGGATGGCTTCGGCAAAGCCGACGATTTCATCGACCGTTTCGCCCTTCATGTGCAACGCCACCAGCAGCGCCGCAATTTGCGCGTCCGAGCATTGGCCGGTGAGGACTTCGGTCATCACCGCGTGCGCCTCTTCGCGCGAGAGCGACTGGCGGTGATTGGCGATGCGATGGAGGGCGTCGAGGATCATAATCTCCAGCCAAGGGTAGCACTGATCACCGTCCATGGTGATCCTCGCCGTTGCACCAATCGTTCTGCCTTCTATAAAATCAAGAGTTTGCTGCACGTTGTCTGAAGCCGCAAGCAGAGTCCTCTCGGGAGTCCATATTACGGCGATTGCCGCGGTTCGTGATTGCGAACGACCAACGGCCAACGACCAACGACGGATTAGGAATCATTATGAAAATTCATGAGTATCAGGCAAAGGGAATTCTGAAGAAGTATGGCGTCGCTGTGCCGCGCGGCATGATGGCGGCAACGCGCGAGGAAGCGGAGGCGGCGGCGAAGGATATTCTGGGCTCCGGCGCGACGGGAGTAGTGGTGAAGGCGCAGATCCATGCCGGCGGACGCGGCAAGGGCGGCGGTGTGAAGATCGCCAAGTCGGTGGAAGAGGCGGGCGAGATCGCCGCGAAGATGCTGGGCATGAAACTGGTCACGCATCAGACCGGGCCGGAGGGGCGCATCGTGCATCGGTTGCTGGTCGAAGAGACGCTGCCGATCGAGAAGGAACTTTATCTCGGCATTCTGGTCGATCGCGGCGAGGGCAAGCCGGTGTTCATGGCATCGGCTGCGGGTGGCATGGATATTGAGCAAGTCGCAGCCGAGAGGCCGGAAGCGATCCTGAAGCAGTACGTCGATCCGGGCATGGGGCTGGAGCCGTTCCAGGCGCGCAAGATCGCGTTCAGTTTGGGGCTGAAGCCGCAGCAGATCAATCCCGCCGTTCAGTTCTTGACCAGCCTTTACCGCGCGTTCCTTGAATCGGATGCATCGCTCGTGGAGATCAATCCATTCATCAGTTGTACCGACGGCCGGCTGTTCGCGCTTGACGCCAAGTTGACCTTTGACGACAACGCGCTCTTCCGTCATGCGGACTTGCGCGAATTGCGGGACATCACCGAGGAAGATCCGCTGGAAGTGGAAGCGTCGAAATACAACCTGAACTACATCAAGCTCGACGGCAACGTGGGCTGCATGGTGAATGGCGCGGGCCTGGCGATGGCCACCATGGACATCATCAAGTACGCGGGCGGCATGCCGGCCAACTTCCTCGATGTGGGCGGCAGCGCCAGCGCGGACCAGGTGGCGCACGCATTTGAGATTCTGCTGAGCGACAAGAGCGTGCGCGCCGTGCTGATCAATATCTTTGGCGGCATTCTGCGCGTGGATATGCTGGCCACCGGGGTGGTCGAGGCCGCGAAGAAAATGAATATCCAACTGCCCGTGGTGCTGCGGCTGGAAGGCACCAATGTTCAGGAAGGCAAGAAAATCCTGATGGAGTCGGGGCTGAACTTCACGGTCGCTGAAACCATGAAGGATGCGGCCGATAAAGTAGTCGCAGCCGCGAAGCAAGCGGCGTAAGCGCGAACAGCGAACGACGGACAGCGAACAGCGTTTTTTAGAAAGTGAGCAATTATGGCAATCCTGGCTGATAAGAAAACTCGATTGATTGTGCAAGGCCTGACGGGACGCGAAGGCACTTTCCACGCGAAGGCTTGCGCGGCTTACGGCACGCAGATTGTAGGCGGCGTCACGCCAGGCAAGGGTGGGACGACACACGAAGGCTGGCCGATCTTCAACACCGTTCAGGAAGCGGCGGACAAGACAGGCGCGAATGCCACGGTCATTTTTGTGCCGCCGCCGTATGCGGCCGACGCGATTATGGAAGCGGCCGATGCCGAGATCGAACTCATCGTCTGCATCACCGAGGGCATTCCGACGCTCGACATGGTGCGCGCCTGGGAATTTCTGCAGAACCGGCGCTCGCGCCTGATCGGGCCGAACTGCCCAGGCATCATCTCGCCGGGCAAGTGCAAGATCGGCATCATGCCGGCGCAGATCCACAAAGAGGGCAATGTTGGGATCGTGTCGCGCTCGGGGACGCTGACTTACGAGGCGGTGCATCAGCTTACCCAGCGCGGAATCGGACAGTCGACGGCGCTTGGCATTGGCGGGGATCCGATTATCGGCACAAATTTTGTCGACGCGCTCGATCTGTTTAACCGCGATCCCCAGACCGAAGCCGTGGTCATGATCGGCGAGATCGGCGGCAACGCGGAGGAGATCGCGGCGGAGTTCATCAAGACACACATGAAGAAGCCGGTCGTGGGCTTCATCGCCGGACAGACAGCGCCTCCCGGACGCCGCATGGGCCACGCCGGCGCCATCATCTCCGGCGGCAAGGGCACCGCGGCCGAGAAGATTGCCGCCATGGAAAAGGCCGGCCTCAAGGTCGCGAAATCGCCAGCCGACATCGGCGAAACGCTAGCCGCCGCACTGGGAAAAACAGCACTTAGCACTTAGCCTTTAGCACTTAGCTTTCGCGGCAAAGTGCCTTAGCTAACTGCTAAGTGCTAAATGCTAATAACTGACTTATGAAAACACTGCAACGAACACTGACCATCATCAAGCCCGACGCGGTGAAGAAGAACGCTGTCGGAGACATCATCGAGCAGTTCGAGAAAAATGGCTTCCACATCCTGGCCATAAAGATGCTGGAAATCTCCCAGCACCAAGCGGAACAGTTCTACGCCGTTCATGCCAGCCGGCCGTTTTACAGTTCGCTGACCAAATTCATGTCCAGTGGACCGATCGTGGCGCTGGCGCTGGAAAAGGAAGACGCCATCGCCGATCTGCGCAAGCTGATGGGCTCGACCAATCCGGCCAACGCCGAAGAAGGCACCATCCGCAAGAAATGGGCCACGAACATTGAGCACAACGCGATTCACGGCTCCGATGCGGATGACACGGCCCGCTTCGAGTTGAGCTTCTTTTTTGCGGGATACGAATTGGCGCAATAAAGGCAGTTCCCGGTTCTCAGTTCTCGGTTCTCAGTGAGATCAATCTGAGGGCGGGTCTTTCTGAGAACTGAGAACTGGGAACTGAGAACCCTCATGCCGTTGATTCAAGTCACGATGCTCCAAGGCCGCACGGCCGATCAGAAGCGCAAGATCGCACAGCGCATTACCGATGCGATGGTGGAAGAGGCGGGCGCGCGCCGCGAAGCCATCGTGGTTGCGTTCCATGAAGTGTCCAAGGAGAGCTACGCTTCGGGCGGCGTGCTGATGGTGGACAAGCAGTAGGAACAGTTCTCAGTTCTCAGTTCCCAGTGAGATTGATCTGATGACGGGGCTTTCTGAGAACTGGGAACCGGGAACTGAGAACTGCACTCTTATCCCAGCGGCTCGAACAAGTGCCCTTCGATCCGGTCGGCGATTTTAGGCAGATCTTTTTTTGCCATCTGCAAGAAATGCGGGGCGGCGCGATGCGCTTCGAGGGCGGCAGCGTCCTGGTACTGTTCGTAGATAAAGAACCGGCGCGGATCGGTCTTGTGCTTATGCACCTGATACATGAGGCAGCCCGGTTCCTTGCGCGATTCGGCTGAGAGTTTTTCAAAGATCGCGGCCACTTCGGACTCGCGTCCAATTTTCGCCATCCAGGTTACGGCCAACACCACCATCCGTCTCTCCGTTCTCTTGCTGGGAAGTCACGCCCCTAAAGGGGCATCTGATTTCGAAAACTTTCGGCATCGCTAAAGCGATGCCCTGATACGAACCCGAGTTCTTAGCAGTTCTTCAGTCCCAGCGCGCTTATGAATTCGTGCACCAGGATCGTCTGCTCACGATCGGGGCCCGTGGAAATCATTCCCACCCGCGCTCCGGTTTCTTTTTCGATGAAGGCCAGGTAATCGCGGGCGGCCTTGGGCAACGCTTCGACCGTCCGAATGTCCTGCGTCGGACTGGCCCAGCCGGGCATGTTGCGGTAGATACATTCGATTTTTTCATAACCGCATGCCTGAGCTGGAACTTCGTCCGTTTCCTCGCCGTCCAGCTTATACCCCACGCAGACTGGAATCTCCGCCAAGTGGTCGAGCACATCCAACTTGGTGACCACCAGCCAGGAGATGCCGTTAATCATGCCAGCGTAACGGAGCAGAGGCAAGTCGAGCCAGCCGGTGCGGCGGGGACGTCCGGTGACGGCGCCGAATTCGTTGCCGCGCTGGCGCAGGTCTTCGCCTTGCGCGCCGCCCTGCAGACCGACGAGTTCGCTCGGGAACGGGCCGCTGCCGACCCGTGTGCAATAGGCTTTGGTGATGCCGATGACCGTGTCAATCGCTGTCGGCGGCACGCCGGTTCCGGTTGCGGCGCCGCCGGAAGTGGCGCTCGAAGACGTCACGAACGGATAGGTGCCGTGATCGATGTCGAGCATGGTGCCTTGCGCGCCTTCGAAGACGATCGACTTGCCTTCGGCCAGGGCGCGGTTCAGCAGAAGCGCCGTGTCACGGACAAAGGGAGCGATCTGTTGCGCGGCGTCGGCGTATTCCCGGAACATTTTGTCGGCATCGAGCGGATCGGAGTTGAACAGCGCGTGCGCAATCATGTTTTTTTCGCGGCATGCGTTCTCGATGTGCGTACGCAGCAATGGGGTGTCGAGCAGGTCGGCGACGCGCAATCCGCGGCGTCCCATCTTGTCTTCGTACGCTGGGCCGATGCCACGCGAAGTGGTTCCGATTTTCACGCGGCCGGGAGCGTTTTCCGACCCCAGCTCCATCATGCGATGGTAGGGAAGAATGACCTGTGCGCGATTCGAAACGAAAAGGTTGCCGTCCACTTTGACGCCCGCAGCGCGCAGCGAAGCGACTTCCTTCAGGAAGGCCAACGGATCAATGACCACGCCATTGCCGACGACGCTGGTGCACTCAGGCCGCAGAATGCCGCCGGGCACAAGCTGCAGAATGAATTTTTTTCCGTTGATGATGACGGTGTGTCCGGCGTTGTGGCCGCCGGCGTAGCGCGCCACCACCGAAAACGTCCGGGTAAGTACGTCGACAATCTTGCCCTTGCCCTCGTCGCCCCACTGGGCTCCGACAATGACCGCGGTCCTGCCTCTGTTCAATGCAATCTCCACTTGGAATATTTCGCGACCGTCAGGCCGCCCCCATGGTCGCACACACGGGTTGCGCCGCTGCTGGATTGACTGGAAAAGCTGGAAGATCGGCGAAACTTGGTGTGTCCACTCTAGCATACCGAATCGGGCCGTGGCGGAGCAAACCGTTAAGAACAGTTCTCAGTTCTCAGTTCTCAGCAAGATCGATCCGAGGTGGGTTTTTCTGAGAAACTCAGAACCGGGGACTGAGAACTCCGTCCTGATCTTGTATCCTGACAACGTGCCCGAACTTCCCGAGGTCGAAACCATTGCGCGAGGCCTCGACACGCGCGTAGCCGGGGACACCGTCGAGTCTGTCTGGATCGGTTCCCGGCCGCAGCCGCTCAAGTCGCCGGCGGGCGTCATTGCTCGGACGCTTGAGGGCAAACGGATCGTGCGCGTGCACCGCGCGGGCAAGCACATCGTATTCGATCTGGGGGGAGAGGCACGAGCATCACAGGCGCCAACGAAGACAAGCAAACGTGCCATTCGCGGCCAGACGCGGCAAGCAGCGTCTCTACGTCGGCCCGAAGCTGAGACGGCGCAGTGGGTCGTCCATCTCGGCATGACCGGGCGCATGGTAGTTTCGGAACCTGCGGCGGAGATCGCAAAACACACCCATCTGATCGCGAAGCTCGCGTCGGGACGCGAACTGCGGTTTATCGATCCGCGGATGTTTGGCAAGCTCAGCGTTCATGTCGGCGGCTTCGATCCCGGAGGAGTGGAACCGCTGGAGGTGAGCGAGGAGCGGTTCGTCGCGCTTTTTCGCGGGCGCAAGACTCCGATCAAGAGCGCGCTTCTGAATCAGAAGTTGCTGCGCGGCGTGGGCAACATTTATGCCGACGAGTCGTTGTTTCGTGCTGGCATTCGTCCCCGCCGGCGGGTCGCCACTATCACGCGGGAGCAGTTGGGCAAGCTGCACCGAGCGGTGCGGGAAGTGCTGCGCGAGGCGATCGCGCTCGGCGGATCTTCGATTTCCGACTACGTGGACGCGAATGGAGAAGAAGGATTCTTCCAGCTCCAGCATCGAGTTTATGGCCGCGAGGGAGAGCGGTGCCTGGCGTGCGGGACCGCAATCCGGCGCGTTGTACTGGCCGGACGCAGCAGTCACTACTGTCCAAAATGTCAGAAATAGCCCTGATCGAACGATTGAATATTGACGGAATGACGCCCGCGCTGTAAAAAGCGTAGGCTAAACTGTCTCCTGGAACAGACTACCGAGTCATTCATCATGAATAGAATCTCAATTGGAGTGGACCTCGGCGGCACGAACTTGGGCATTGCCGCCGTGGACGAGCAAGGCGCACTGGTCGAGAAGGTCACGCTCGGCACAGAGGTTTCCCTGGGACGCGATCGCGTCATCGACGACATGTGCGATGCCATTCAGCGCGTGTCGGAGAAATATAGAGATTCCGCCCCGCTGCTCGGCATCGGCATCGGCGTGCCCGGCATCATCGACATGCAAACTGGCCTGTTGCGCGAATCGCCCAACCTTCCGGGCTGGGCCGACTATCCAGTTCGCGCCGAAATTGAGCGCCGGCTGAATACGATTGTGGTCCTGGGAAACGACGCCAATGTCGCGGCGCTCGGAGAAAAATGGCTGGGCGCGGCCAGGGGTTTTGCCGACATGGCGATGGTAACCCTCGGTACCGGCGTCGGCGGTGGACTGGTTCTGGGCGGCGCGATCTGGCACGGCGCAAACGGCATGGCCGGCGAGTGGGGGCATGCCACGGTTGAACCGGACGGCCCACTTTGCGGGTGCGGAAATCGAGGATGCCTGGAGCAATATGCTTCGGCGCCGGCGGTGGTGAGGATGGCGCGCGAGGCGATCGCAACGAACGGAGGGTCGGCGCTGGCGCGCGCGGCAAACTTCGATCCGGAGTTCAGCGCGAAATCGATTTACAATCTCGCGATTCAGGGCGATGAAGATGCGCGCCGCATTTTCCGGTACATGGGCCGTTGTTTGGGCATTACACTGTCGACGCTGGTGAATTCCCTCAACCTGCCGATTTACGTGATTGGCGGGGGAGTTTCGAGCGCCTGGGAAGCGTTTTCGCCCTCCATGTTCGAAGAGTTGCGGCGGCGCTCCATTGTGTACGCCGCCACTGCGCCCGACGATCCTTCGGCCATCAAAGAGGGCGCTTCGGCGCATGTGAAGGCTGGTCCCGGCCCCAAGACCATCATCACCCGCGCGCTGCTCGGGAGCGATGCCGGCTTGTACGGTGCTGCCCGGCTGCCGATGATTGCGGAAGCAAAGCGCTAGAAAGCAACCCTCGTGCCAGATGCAGCGGAGACGCGGCAAGCCGCGTCTCTACCGGGGCTAGGTGCGCTGGTGTTTCAGCGCGCGTGATTTCGGCGCCAGCGTCGGCGCGAGTGCGTCTGGCAGCTTGGCAACTTTCGCTCCCGACGCCGCGGCCTTCAGCTTGGCAACTTCCAGCAGAGTGAGGTTGCGCCAATCTCCCGGCGGCACGTCGAGCGCGAGAGGGCCGTACTGCACGCGGCGGATCTTCTCCACGTGGTGTCCCACTTCTTCAAACATTTTTCGCACCTGGCGGTTGCGCCCTTCAATGATGGTTACTTCGAGCCACGGGTTGTCGCCTTCGCGGATCAGGCGAATTTTTGCCGGAGCCGTACGCACGCGGCGGCCGCCCTTTTCGGCGATCGAAACTCCGCGACGCAGCTTGTCGAGCTTGGTCTCGTCGGGCTGGCCCGCGACTTTTACGACGTAAGTCTTCGCCACGTTGGAAGCCGCTTTCATCAGCGCGTTGGCCAGCGCGCCATCGTTGGTCATCAGCAGAAGGCCTTCGCTGGCCCAGTCCAGGCGGCCCACGGGATACACTCGGCCTTTCACCTTACGCACCAGGTCCATCACGGTGGGACGCTTTTTCTCATCGCTGACCGTGGTCACATATCCCTTGGGCTTGTTGAGCGCGATGTAGGTGTAACGTTCGGGGCCGTGGAGCAGCTTGCCATCGACACGGATGTGGTCTTCGTCGGGATCGGCTTTCGTGCCGAGTTCGATGACCACCTGGCCATTGACCTGCACCCGGCCGGAGACGATCATTTCTTCGGCTTTGCGGCGGGAGGCCACTCCGGCGGCAGCGATAATTTTTTGCAGACGTTCGGCGGGCATAAATGAGCTACTCCGGGTTGGTGCTGGCTGGCGCCTCGGTTTCTTCCTTTTCGGGGGTGAGTTCTTCGGCGGCGAGTTCGGGCTCGCTCTCCTCGGCAATTTCAGCGGTACTTTCTGTTTCGGAAGCCGCTTCGGAAGAGTCGTCCTCTTCAGTCAACGGCAAACTTAAAGACTCTTCCTCAGGATTGTCCTCGCTCTGAGACGGGGCAAGCCCCGTCTCTACACTTGCGGGAAGCAGGTCGCTCTGGAACGACTCGGCCAGCAGTTTCTCGAATTCCTCCATGCTGGGCAGCTCGTTGATGTCTCTCAGCCCGAAGCGCAGCAGAAACTCTTTGCTGGTTTTGTAGAGAATGGGGCGGCCGATTACGGCTTTTCTGCCCGCGGTCGTGATGAGCTTGCGGTCGAGCAGGGTGGCAATGACTCCGCCGGAATCGACGCCACGGATTTCGCCGATCTCGGGCAGCGTGACCGGCTGCTTGTAGGCGATGACGGCAAGAGTTTCGAGCGCCGGAAGCGACAGCCGGAAGGGCGGTTTCAGGCTCTTCGCGAAGGCGCGAACCACGTCGTGCTGATCGGGCTTGGTGGACATGCGGTATCCGCCGGCAACCTGGCGAATTTCGATTCCGTGGCCCGGGCCGGAGTACTCCGCGATGAGTTCTTCGAGCGTGGCGCGGATGCGCGACTTCATTTCCGCGGCTTCGATGCCCGGAGTTTCCGCAAGCAGCGACTCCTTCACCAGCGAAAAAATCTGGTCGAGCGAAATGGGTGTTTCCGCCGCGTAAATGATAGCTTCAAGTTGGGGTCTAAGCATAAGTCAGTTGCCGGTTGCCAGTTGCCAGTTGCCAGTGCGGTCAGTGGTCAGGGGAGTTTTTCGCTCCGCTGGTTTTACTGGCAACTGGCAGCTGGCAACTGGCAACTTCTTTTCATCTCCAATCATCGCGCACCGCGGCTTGCTCCGTCATCACTTCTTCAAAGTGCGTATGCTTTCTCACTAACACTTCGCCGAAGACGCGGTCTTGGCGTACTTGGATCGCCTGCAACCGGACCAGTTCCAGCAACGCCAGAAACATGCACACCAGCGCCTGTCGCGATGGCACGTTGCGAAGCATCTGCTTCAGGCGAATGGGGCGATCTTCGAGCGCGAGCCGGCGGTGCAGGTACTGAATCATCTGGCCGACGGTTACGGTCTCTTCGTCCACTTCCAGAATTGGCCGGTTGCGCGCCCGGTCCAAAATCTGCTGGAAGGTCCTGACCAGGTCGATCACATCGGCGGCGAGCTCGGGCTCGGCGCCCTCGGCGTCCATGAACTCGCGGATTGCGGGATTGCTCAGCACCGCGTCTTCAATCTGCTGTTTCTGCAAAAGCATCTGTGCCGCAGATTTGAACTTTTCGTGCTCCAGCAGGCGGTTGACGAGTTCGTTGCGGGGGTCTTCCTGCGCGTCGGCGGGAGCGAGCGGATCGCGCGGCAACAGCATCTTCGACTTGATGTGAATCAGCACCGCCGCCATGTAGATGAACTCGGAGGCAACGTTCACGTCGAGTTCGCGTATGCGCTCGACATAAGTCAGGTACTGCGCCGTGATCTTGGCGATGGGAATGTCGTAGATGTTGATGTCCTGCTTGCGGATGAGGTCGAGCAGCAGGTCGAGCGGCCCTTCGTAGATTTCGCCGAGCACGATGGCGAACGGAAAATCGCTGGCATCGTCCCTGCCGGACTTGGACGCGGCGGATTTGCTCTCCTGTAGAGACTTGGCTTGCCGCGTCTCAGCAGCCGGCACGGGCGCAGCCGCGCCGTGGCCGGAAGCCTCGACTGGCGCGTGTTCTGATATGGGTTGAGACAAATCGGTCACTTCGTGGAACCCTTCGGCGGCTCATCGTTCGGACCATAGTCCAGACCCATCGCCTTGCGGACTTCGTCCATCGTGGCGCCCGCGACATCACGAGCGCGAGCCGAGCCAGCTTCCAGAATATCCCAGGCGAGGCGCGGATTGTCCTCGTATTTCTTCCGGCGCTCCTGCATGGGATTGAGAATCTTCACGATGGCATCGGCAACCCAGCTCTTGCACTCGATGCAGCCGATTCCCGCCGACCGGCAGCCTTCGTTCACCTTCGCGATGGTCTCTTTGCCGCTGAATATTTTGTGCAAGTCGCCCACCGGACATACGTCGGGATTGCCGCGATCGGTGCGCCGAATGCGGGCAGGATCGGTGACCATCGTCTTCAGTTTTTGCCGCACCTCCGGCTCGGGATCGGTAAGCAGTAGCGCGTTGCCGTAGGACTTCGACATCTTGCGGCCGTCAGTGCCCGGCAGGCGGGGGGCGGGGGTGAGCAGGGCCGCCGGTTCGGGGAAAATTTCGTCACCCTCCCAACGGGCGATTGTGACAGGACGAGTGTCTGGGTGCTTTCCGGCGTCTCTTGCCTTGCGTCCGCCTCTTGGAAAGAAGAAGTTGAACCGCCGCGCGATTTCGCGCGTCAGCTCGACGTGCGCCACTTGATCTTCGCCGACCGGGACGAAGTCCGCGTTGTAGATCAAAATATCCGCCGACTGGAGCACGGGATAACCAAGAAACCCGTACGTGTCGAGGTCTTTTCCCTTGATGTTTTCCTTCTGCTCTTTGTACGTCGGGACGCGCTCCAGCCAGCCGAGGGGAGTGATCATCGAAAGCAGCAGGTGCAATTCCGCGTGCGTCGGCACATGCGACTGGATGAACATCACGCACTTCGCCGGATCGAGCCCCGCCGCCAGCCAATCCAGCAGCACCTCGACCGAGTTTTCTTTCAGTCGCGACGTGTCCGCATAGTCGGTGGTCAGCGCGTGCCAGTCAGCGATAAAGAAAAAGCAGTCGTACTCGTCCTGCATGCGGATCCAGTTTTCGAGCGCGCCAACGTAGTTTCCCAAGTGCAGCTTGCCCGTCGAGCGCATTCCGCTCAACACGCGTTTCTTGATTGAAGGAGTTGTCATTCAGAATCTCACCAGCATCCAGAGATAGAAGTGAACAAACGGGCGGAGCAAGCTGCTGAGCAGTCCTCCGCCGAGATACACCAGCGCCAGCAGTGCGAAGATGCCGATGCGGTCGTACACCATTCGCACGGGCTCCGATAAAAAATGCCGCAGCACGTGGCTGCCATCGAGCGGCGGCACGGGAATCAGGTTAAAGACCGCCAGAACTATGTTGATGAACATGAGTTCAAACAGCAGCATAGCGACGGGCGCCAATACCGAATCGGAAGCACCGCCGTCGCCTCCCGCCACCAATCCCATGACCAGATCGTGTCCAGGGGCCGAGGAAAGCGAGATGCCGCCAAGCAGCAGAAGTGCTCCAGTGGCGACGATGAAGTTGCTGACTGGACCCGCCACGGAAACCAGAATGTCGTCCATCACAGGATGGCGAAAATTCCTCGGATCGACCGGCGTAGGCTTCGCCCAGCCAAGCAATGGTATGTGGCTGAAGGCGGCGACCAGCGGCAATATGATCGTGCCCACCAGATCGATGTGGCGAATCGGATTCAGCGAGACCCGTCCCAACATGCGAGCCGTCGGATCGCCACAGCGCGACGCGGTCCAGGCATGGGCGGACTCGTGCACGCTGATCGCAAACAGGAAGGCGATCATCTGATAAAGGATCTCAACGATTCTCGGCGTCATTGATGAACCCTGATTCTAACAAAGCCCGGGAATTGCAGAGGTCAGAAGTCAGATTGCAGAGGTAAAACCCATGGTTGCGCCGATTTGAAAAGGAAATGCAGCGAGTCGAATCTCGAAAGGGAGGATTACCCAAACTTAGGACCGCATCGGTTCTCACCTCTGCAATCTGACTTCTGACTTCTGCAATTGGCTTTATTGTCCGGCGCGCATCGGCGAGGCGACCAGTGGGCCGGCGGCTCGTTTCTTGCCGTCACCCTTGTCGTGCTGGTAGAGCAGCGAGAGGACGCCATCGCCGGAAGTGGTCGCGCCGGCGAGTTCCGCGGCCAGGCCCTGATAGGAGCGGCCGAGTTCATTACTCCCCTGCGCGGCCACTGGACTGCCCTTGTCAATCGCGGGTCCGATGACCTGGAAGTTGTTGGGCACCTTCCACAGCACGTTACAATTGGTCGCTTTCTCCACATCCTCGTCGGTGAAGCCGGGAATCTTCTTGTAACGGTTGAGCACGATCCGCAGCCGATCGCGGCCCGCTCCTTCCTGCAGGAAGGCGTGAATCCTGCCGGCGCTCCAGAGCGAGACAACATCGGTCTGCGCGACCAGCAGCACCGCGTTCGAGAGGTCGCAGATCATTTGCATCGTGCCATCCATCCGGCCCGAGCCATCGATCACGACGAAGTGATACTGGCCTACCAGCAGGTCGAAGAGGCGAGCCAATTCCGACGCGGTCGGGACTGCGTTGTGCGGTTGCTGAGCGCCCGCCAGCAGATGAAGGCCATTGTGATAGGGCGTCATCAGGCCATCGAGCAGCGAACCATCCATGCGATGCAGGTTCTGCAAGGCATCGATCAGCGTGAATTGAGGCCGCAGATTCAGTTGCAGGGCAGCGTGGCCGATGGGAGCGAAATCCACCAGCACCACGCGCCCGTGAGCCTCCTGCAAGGCGACGGCGGTATTCACCGCGACGGTGGTGGCGCCGGCTCCGCCCTTGGCGTTCAGAAAAGTGAAGACGCGGGCTTTGCTGGAACTGCGCTGCGCCCGGCTCAACGTGGCCGAGAAGCGAGTGAAGGCTTCGATCAAGGCTTCGCGGCTGGCGGCATGATCCAGAAACTCGCGCGCGCCGGCTCGCATGGCGGAAACAATGTTCGCGGGCTGGCTCATCTCGCCCACGGCAAAAATCGTGACTTCGGGAATGTTGGCGTGGATCAGTTCGATGGCGCGGATCGCTCGCTGCGGATTCTGCGGATCGATACTCACCAGAACGACTTCCGAGCGCTGATCCTGCAACTGACGCAAAACGGCGTCGCTCGGCCCCGCGGGGAAACCGGCATGGCTCAATACGGTTCGGGCCAGATTCGTGCTCTCCACTCGGCTGTTCAGTACAACGGATTGTTCGCGGTCCTCGGTGAGGATAGCGACGGCGATCCCGGGCATGACTCGATTCTCAGTGCTCATTGTCATGCTACGAACTTCCAGCGCCGGGGCCAAGTGACCTTCGTAACCGAAGGAGACCACGGACGAAGCGGCAGATCGCCGGCGGGTCTTGCAATCAGTGGAAACAACCCGCCAGACTGCTGGTTCACTTCATTGTAGGACAAAGGGCCAGCGATTGAAAAGACGAGAGAAGGGTTGGAAAACCAGGAACCGGCAAGCAATACTTCAGCTCGGCGCCAGGCCAGAAGTCGCCCCGGCGGCGCTTGCGGTTGAAACTCGCGCGAAGTGAGCGATGGGCTCGCCCTCGGGCAAGTACTCGTAGGAATCGAGTTGCACGGCGATTCCGTTTCGTTGGCCGGTCTGGGGAACCGAGGCGCGCAACACCCGCCCGCGGCACCGGACCGGCATGTTTTCCCCCAAGGTGATTTCGGACGGCATGGTAAAAGTCAATTCCACGACCGCCCCTTCCGGAAGCTCCGTCTCGGCGTATAAGAAAATTCCGCGGCCACTCAAGTCCTGAGTAAAGCCGGGCACAGTCTTTCCATCGAAGTGAACCGCCAACGGCAGGTGCACTTCGAAACGCTGCGCGCCTCGGCGTTCCAGACGCTTAGGATCTGTGCTCATTGTCCACCCTTCCCCGTTCTGGCTCTCCCGGATCCAGCTCTCTCGGATCGGTGGACCCTAACTCTATCGCGGATCGAACCGGCGGGGAAGTTCCAAGTCGGGGCCCGAGCTGTGGAAATCTGCTGAATCAATGAGTCATCATCTCAGTGATTCAATGTCTCATCTTCCCGCCGGTTGCCGCCATCCCCAAGATGTGAAAAAGTTCTAGAAGAGTGACTGAGGAACAAAATTCCGCCACGGCCCTGGAAGCGAGCGCAAAAGCCGCGCGCCTGCCGAAATGGGCCACCACCCTGCGTGCCCTCCGCCACCGCAATTTTCAGCTCTTCTTCAGCGGCCAACTGATCTCTCTCATCGGCACCTGGATGCAGACCGTGGCCCAGGCGTGGCTCGTCTACCGCATGACGAAATCCGCCCTGTTGCTGGGAAGCGTCGGCTTTGCCAGCCAGATTCCTGTCTTCCTGATTGCCCCGTTCGGAGGAATTACCGCTGACCGCGTCAATCGCCAGCGCCTGGTGGTCGCCACCCAGACCGCTGCCATGATCCTCGCGGGGATTCTGGCTTTCCTCACGCTGAGCGGACGCGTCCATGTGTGGCACATCTTCGTGCTGGCGTCCACGCTCGGCGTGGTGAACGCCTTCGACATTCCCGGCCGCCAGTCCTTCCTCGTCGACATGGTTGGCAAGGAAGACCTGATGAACGCCATCGCCCTGAATTCCTCGATGTTCAATGGCGCGCGCATCATCGGCCCGGCCATCGCCGGAATTTTGGTGGCGAGAATCGGCGAAGGCTGGTGCTTTGCCGCCAATTCCATCAGCTACATCGCCGTGATCGCCGGCCTGTTGCTGATGCGCGTGCACTGCGCCCCGCGTGCCAGCAAGCATTCGCCGATCGAAGACATCATCGAAGGTTTTCGCTGGGCCAACCACACGCGGATCATTCGCGCGCTGCTGTTGCTGCTTGGCCTGGTGAGCCTGGTCGGCATGCCCTACACCGTACTGATGCCGGTCTTCGCCGACAAAATCCTGCACGGCGGCGCGCGCGGCCTCGGCATCCTGATGGGCGCCACCGGCGTAGGCGCTCTCTTCGGCGCCCTGACGCTGGCCGCTAAGACCGGAGTGAGAGGACTAGGGAGGTGGGTGGCATTCGCCTGTGGCAGCTTTGGGATCAGCCTGTTTCTTTTTTCGTTCTCGCGTTCCTTCTGGTTGTCAGTCGCGCTCCTGCTGCCCGCCGGTTATTCGATGATGTTGCAGATGGCCTGCTCGAACACGCTGATCCAGACCATGGTTCCCGACGAACTGCGCGGCCGCGTCATGTCCGTTTACTCGATGATGTTTATGGGCATGGCTCCCTTCGGAGCTTTCTTCGGCGGAGCGTTGGCCCACCACATCGGCGCGCCCCTCACGGTCGCGATGGGAGGAGTGGCCTGCGTCATCGGCGCCATCTCGTTCGGACGCGCCCTCCCCGACCTCCGCATCGAAGCCCGCCGGCTGGTCGTCGCCCAAGGCCTGGCCGCAGGCGAACCCGAGGAGGAACTGAACGCGCAGCCGGTGGAAGAGTAGGCGCAGCCACAGATGTACATACAATGTTCCACGTGGAACATTTTGTAGTGGCGTATCTGTAGGTATAACGATATACATATTCAAGAAGCGGCGGAGACGAATATAAGGCGAAATTGCGAGGTTACGCGGCGTCGATTAGTGACTGATGGTCAGGAATAATGGCTTATGCACCCGTCTAAGTTATTGATAATGCTAGTGGGCTGGTGTGGTAAGACAGACACAACCGTGTAAAGTTTACACGGTAATTTTTACACGCCTCAGAATTTGGCGGGCTGGCGAGGTCTGGTAAGCGTGAATGAGTGGGAAGCGCTGAAGATGAAGATCCGGCCTCCGGTCGCGTAAAGCGGAGTGGAACGGCGCCGGCGGTTCGGCGAGCCACTTCTCGAAAAACGCGAGAAGTGGCGGACCCCCGTTTATTTCGGTCACAGTTGAAGAAGCCCGCTTTATACTTCCCCGTTAGAGTGGCTACCCGCTACCCTGAAAAGTATGAGGGGTTACGTAGGACCGCCTGCCCGTAGGAATTGCTTATCCGCGTAGTAGGAGCGTAAGATTCCGTTTCCTTTCCCTGAAAGAGAAGGCCGCCATGATAACGAGTCAAGACTTTGCTACACTCGTGATTCGCCATGTCATTTTTCATGACGTGCCGCAGAATATTCGAGATGGAAAAACCGAGCCGAAGCTCTCGGACATAGAAACCGCAGTTGACGCTGATCAGAAAGCCCACCTTAAGACCAAATTGATCCGAGTGCTGAACTCTAGCAAAGCGTACCCTATCCAGTTTCGCGGGACGACAGAATCTCCTGTGCCTAAGGAAGTTCGTCTCCTGACAGGGGACCAGCACAAATCTCAAGATTTCATCGACGCATCGCGGCGATTGGCGAACTATCTCTTCGAGCAGCATACCGGCGCTATATCGCCCGGTTTGCTATGCGTCATGGACGCGTCTGCCGGAGGCTTCCCATCTTTAGTTTTGATGAAACTAGAGAGAGAACGTGGCGCACAGCTAGATCTAACTGGAGAGGTGGGCCACCGAACTTTTGCGATGTCTGTTTTGAATGACTTGGTCCTGACCGATGGCACGCGCTTGTTCAAAACGGCGATGTTCATGCGAACGGGAAAAGGGGATGATGATTTTCGATCGGCCGCTTGCGATAACCAGTACAACGTCGTATCTGCGGACGACCTCGCGAAGTTCTGGATGAGGTTTTTAGGCTGCGGTTTTTTGGTCGAACCTCGGGTGGCAACACAGCGGTTCTTCGAATCAGCCCTCTCCTTCATCAACGCTGCTGTGACTGACCCGGTAATCAAGAGCGATATTTACGACCATCTCCAATCGCAGTTAAAGTCGTCAGCAAAGACATTTGCTCCGAAGACGTTCATTCAGGATTTCGTGCCTGAAGACTTTCAGGTTCAGTTCCGTGAACACTTGGAAGCTGAGAATGTGCCGCTGACAGCCTTCAAGAAGGACATCGCGGACATTGCGTCCAAGTTGGAGCGGCGTGCATATCAAACAACGAAGGGAGGCATGATTTCTGTTCCCGTCGAAATCGCGGATATAGTTGAAATACGGTCCAACGACATTCTGGTGAAAGATACGGTAGCAAAGGTGAAGTGAGCGACATTGAGCAGGCACGTTTGCGGTGGATTGCCGAACGCCCCAAGCACGAGGCCTTTGGGCGGTTGATCCAGCGCCGAGTTGATGCTTTGCTGAAACCGCTTGGGATCTGGTTTGAGACAAGTGCACGCGCGAAAGAAGTTGATAGCCTTGTAAAGAAGCTCATTAGTAAGCGGAAGTACACCTTTGAGAGTCTCCCAGACAAAGTTGGCGTGCGCGTCATCATCAGATATCTCACCGACATTCCGCGCGTTGTGGACGCTATTGAGTCGCGCTTTGATTCGAGCGCGCCGGATGACAAAGTCAAAGAGCTTGGAACAGACCGCGTTGGGTATCAGAGTGTGCACCTCGATGGCGTTCGCCTTCGCCAACAGGATGCCGACTCGACAGAGTATCCGCCCGTATCGTTCTGGGCGGAAATACAGGTTAGAACGCTAGCCCAGCATCTGTGGTCGGAGATGTCACACGCTTCTGTCTATAAGGATGAGGTGCTGTCCGCATTGCCGGCCGACATCAGAAGGCGAGTCAACCTGATGGCAGGGCAAATTGAAGTGGCAGATAGGGAGTTTGACCGCTTGAACTCGGAATTATCTATGCAGCCTGAGTCGCGACTTTTGCAAGTTTTGGAGAAGCACTATTTCACGCTTACGTCACGTCTTCCTGATCTGGAGCTGTCAATCCAAGTGCTCAATGCCTTCAGGCCCATGATCAGGGAGGACGTGAACGCCTTCACGAGTCGGCTTAACGACTTTCTCGCCTCGCAGCACACTGTCCTTGAACAAGTCTATTCACAAGCCAGCGCATCGGGCGTGGAACGCACATCATCGTTCTTGTTCCAGCCAGAGGTGCTCATGATCTACGACCTGCTCCTGTCGGAACCAACGCAAACGAGAAAACTGTGGAACCAGCATTATCCTGAGCCCGAGTTAGAACGCATTGCTAATGCCTTCGGGATTTCGTTCGACTGAGGTTCCCGGAAAGCTTCGGAATGGTCGGAGCAGCGTGCCCACTTATTACTTGATCCGTTGCCCCGTCTCCTTGTCAAAGACGGCGTTGCGCAGGAATTGTTCTGAGGTCCAGGGCGGCGCGTCTCCTCCTAGATACTGATGGAACCACTCTAAGTGCGCGGTGTAATACAGAGCCATTTCATACCAACTGGGCCAGTGGCCGGCGTTCGAATAGACGATCAACTTCGAAGGCACATTCATCTTTTGCAGCGCGGTGAACATCTCCAGCCCCTGCGTGTAGGGGATGCGATAGTCGCGCTCGCCAGTTATGACCAGGCAGGGCGTCTTGAAATTCTTCACGAAGTTGGACGGAGAAAACTTTTCGTACTGATCGGAATTCCACGGCTGGCCTTTGAGGTCCCACTCGGGAAACCATAACTCTTCAGTCGCACCGTAAAAAGAACGCAGGTCAAAAAGACCCATCATGGAAACGATGGCCTTGAAACGGGTGGTATGGCCCTCGAACCAATCCATCATGTAACCGCCGTAAGACCAGCCCATCGCGCCCATGCGGTTGGGATCGACGTAAGGAAGCTTGCTGAGTTCGTCGGTGACCTTCATCAGGTCTTCAAAAACCTTGCCTCCATGGTCTCCGGAAATTTCAGCCGTGAAATCCTGGCCGTAGCCGGTGGAACCATGGGGATTGGCGAAGGCGACGATGTAGCCGGCGCCGGGATAGACCTGCCAATCGCCGCGGAAGGCGTCCTCCCACTGAAACTGCGGGCCGCCGTGCACGTTGAGGATGAGGGGATATTTTTTGGACGGATCGAAGTCGTGGGGCTTGACGATGAAGACTTCGATCTTCGCGCCATCGGCTCCCTTGACCCACATGCGCTCGGCCGGACGGATGTCCACTTCATTGGCGAGCGCGTCGTTGAATTGCGAGAGACGCTGCGGCGTCGAGGCCTTACCGTCCGCCAAATCCACGACAAAAAATTCGACGGGATCGGCGACGGAACGCCGAGTGTAAACCATGCGGCGGTTGTCAGGGGAGAGTTCGAAAGAGTCGATGGTCCGATCCACCAACACTTGCTGAATCGAGCCGGAGTCGAGGGTCACACGGAAAATAGGAGTGTCGCCTTCGACCGGAGCGCTGAAGTAAAGAGACTTCGAGTCCGAGGCCCATTGAAAGGCGTCGACCCAGTTGCGGAAAGACTCGGTGAGCACGCGCGATGCGCCAGTGGAGCGATCGTAGATGGCCAGGCGAAAGAGGTCGGATTCATAGCGGGGCTGCTTTTGCAGTTGATAGGCAATGTATTTTCCGTCGGGCGAGTATTTCGGATGGCCGTCGAAGGCGGGATTCGAAGCGGTGATGTTACGCGGCGGCTGACTGCCAGAGAGCGGGACGATCCACACGTCGCTATTTGTCGACGAAGCGAGGTCGCGGTCGTGATTGGAATCGAAGGCGAGTTCCGTGCTGTCGGGCGAGAAATCGTATTGCAAAGCGCCGCCGAGCTGAAAAGGAGGCGAATCGAAATCGCCCGGCGTCAGGTCGCGCACGGCGCCGGTGGAAGCGTCGGCCACGAGGACGTGGGTGCGCTTGCCGTCTTTCCATTCGGTCCAATGGCGATAGAGCAGCGCATCGGCCATGTGGGCGTGGAGCGGGCCCTTGCTCCAGCGCTGCTCGATCTTCTTGTTGCAAGCGTCGTCGGCGCTGCATTCCGGATAGACGTCGCTCGAAAACGCGATCCACTTGCCGTCCGGCGACCAGAGCGGGCCGGAAACTCCCGTGGAAATGTTGGTAAGTTGCCGGGCTTCGCCACCGCTGGCGGAAATAACGTAGAGATTGTCGTCGCCATCGCGCGCGCTGGTGAAGGCGATCCACTTGCCGTCGGGTGAGAAGATGGGCGACGATTCACCCTTTTCCCCAAACGTAAACTGGCGCGCGTTCTTGCCGTCGGCGTCCATCAGCCAGATGTGCTTGATGCGCTTTGCCTTTGCCAGGTCGGCTGTGCTCATGGCGAACACGACGGTCTTGCCGTCGGGAGATACGTGCATGTCTTCTATTCCGCGAACGCGGTAAAGGTCTTCGATGGTGAAGAGGCGTTTAGCGGCAGCGCTGGAGATGGCCAGCAGCAGAAAGCAGAATAAGAACGAAAACAGTTTTCTACGCATAAAGTCCCTCGTCTTGAAGTGAACCGTATGGACGACTGAAAAGTTAAACACAATTCGACCGTGCCGCGCCAGCGTTCCGGGCGAATACAATGTGCTGCGGAAAAAGGACGCGAGTTGCGCTACCGTGGAACTGACCCGATGTTGTACGCGGTCTCGGGCAAGCCCGTGATCCTTATTCCACCGTGCCCTTTGTGCCGTATGCTGAGACCGATCAGCAGCGCGGTGATCTGCTCGACAATGCGCGCGTTCTCAAGCTTTCCGCCGTCAATCGCCCGCACACCCGCGATCTTCGCCGCGAGTTCCATCGCAACCTGCGTGGCATTGGGATCGTCGCTGCATACGATGACGTCGCAATCCACGTCGTCGCCACTGTCGCCGTTGAGCACGTCCGCCGAAACATTCTGGAATGCGGCCACGACGGAAACGTCCTTCGGAACAAGCTCCGCCGTCTGCTGCGCCGCCGAGCCTTGCCACACGCCAAGGGTGCGGCTGGCGCGTCCGCCCACACTCGCAGCCAGCGGAACGGTGGCATCAATCAAAATGCTGCCCGCACGAATCGCAGGTTTCAACTGCTTCAGCAGCGCGGCCTGCCCAGCGAACGGCACAGTGAGCACCAGCAGATCGCTGGCTGCGCAGGCTGCCAAATTCTCCATCCCGGAAACCTGAGCGCTTGCGCCGACCCGTTTGCGGATTGTCTCGGCCGTCTGCTGCGCGCGCGCGGCATCGCGCGAGCCGATGATGACGATCTCTCCCGCGCGCGCCCAGCGCAGCGCGAGGCCCGTACCAGCCGGGCCGGTGCCTCCGATGATTGCAATGGCGCGGCTCATGGGAGCGTTCATTGGAACTCCGCCGGAAGCGTGCGTTCTATCGCGAATTCAGGGTTGCCGTGGCCGCCGGCAACAGCCGAGCTGCGCTCGGCTTGGACGGGCGAGGACGCCCGTCCCTCCACGAGCGGCAGCTTGATCTTCATCCGCGAATATTTTGTGTTGCGCTCTGCCGGAATACGTCCGATCTCCAGAATCAAAGCTTGGAAATCCTCCGGACTCGTGTACTCGCCTGCCGTCGCTCCGGCCTCGCGCGAGATATTTTCTTCCATCAGCGTTCCGCCGTAGTCGTTGGCGCCGGCTTGCAGGCAAAGCTGTGAAAGTTTCCGGTCGAGCTTCACCCACGAGACCTGGACGTTATGAATCGAGCCCGCGAGCAGAATTCTGGCCAGCGCATGAATCTTGAGGTGTTCGGCGAGCGTCGGCCCGGTGCGCGCCAGCCCCTGCTGAAATAGAAGCGTGTTCTGATGGACAAAGCCCAGCGGCACGAATTCGGTGAAGCCGCCGGTCTCCGTCTGAATCTGCCGCAACAAAGACAACTGCCGTACCCAATGGCCGGGTGTTTCCCTGTGCCCGTACATCAGCGTCGAAGTGCTCGGGATTCCGCAAGCGTGCGCCGTGCGGATCACCTCTTGCCATTCGGCGGACGAAAGTTTGTTGCGCGAGAGGACATGACGCACTTCGTCATCCAGAATCTCAGCCGCCGTGCCCGGCAAGGTGTCGAGTCCGTTGTCGCGCAGCATCATGAGATAGTCGCGCAGCGTCATGCCGGTCAGTTCCACGCCGTACACAATTTCCATCGGAGAAAACGCGTGGATGTGCATCTCCGGCGCCGCATTCTTCACGGCGCGCAGAATGTCGCGATAATAAAATGGCGGCAGATCGCGCGGCAGCCCGCCTTGAATGCAGACTTCGGTCGCTCCCAGATCCCACGCTTCCTTCGCTTTGCGGCCCATGTCTTCGAGCGAATGAAAATAGGTGTCGGCCTCGCGCGGTCCGCGGCTGAACGCGCAAAACTTGCATCCCACGAAACAGATGTTCGTGAAATTGATATTGCGGTTCACCACGTAGCTGACGATGTTGCCGACCAGTTCGCGCCGAAGCGTATCCGCGGCCACCAGCAGCGCGAATAAGTCGGCCCCATCGCAGTTCGCCAGGGCGTAGCGTTCCTCGTCCTTCAGACAGGCTCCGTCTTGCGTTTCCAGCGCGCGCTCCAACGCGCCCCGAATCGCCGCGGAAGCGCGTGGTGCGATCTGATCCCAGGTCAGCGCGGGGAATTGCTCAAATTCTGGAGCTTGCCAGGCCATAGCTTTCTCCTATCGAATCCCTATCGAACTCTTATCGAAAAAGATCTTTCTTCGCGGGACGAATCAATTCCCGCGCCCCACCGCTTCCTCGGCGGTAAGCATAGCCGCGAATGATGCATGCGGGCGTGTCTGCCAGCTTTCCACAGACTAGTCCCGCCGCACAAGCGAGTTCGTCCGCTACCGCGTCCACCGTCGCGTGCAGCGAGTAGCCGTGCGGATCGCGGCGTCCGCGGTAGTCGACCAGAGGCCGCATTCCGGCGACGCCAATCGCCACTTCCGTCAAGCCTTCCCGCCACGGACGCCCGAAACTATCGCTGACGATGACCGCGATCTCGATCCCAAGCTGCTTCTTCAACTGCCGCCGCAACCTCGCCGCGGAACGATCCGGATCCACCGGCAGCAACACCGCGTGCCGCCCACCATCCACGTTCGAAACATCCACGCCACTGTTCGCGCAAACGAACCCGTGCTTCGTCTCGGTGATCAGCACACCGCGCTTTCGCCGCACGATTCGGCGGCTCTCACGCAAGGCCAATTCACTGACACGTGCGTCGAGCCCGTAGCGCCGAGCCCAATTTCGTGAAGCCGCCGAGGGCTGGATCTCATCAAGCGCGACCACCGCGCCTTCCGTCTTCGAAACAATTTTGTGCTTCACCACCAGGATGTCGCCATCCTGAAAGCGCAGCCTCAAACTTCGCATCGCCGACAACAACCGCGCACACAGCGATTCTCCGGCGCGGATTTCTCCGCTGACGGCGACTGGAAGAATGCGAACTTCGCTCACCGCGCGCTTACCGATGCTCGGCCCCATGTTAGACGCGACCCCGGCTGCTGAGGTTCCAGCTTCGCACCAGCTTCTGCGATCGCCGTTCCCCGCTGGCGCCGGCGAGTTCGCGGAGATCTTCCGGACGATCGACATCCCGCGCAATCCCCGGCAGTTTGAGCACAACACAAGGCAGCCCCGTTGCCTTCGCGGCAGCCAAATGCGGCAAGAAGCTGTCGTTCCCGAAGCGCAGTGGGAACAAATCACCCGGAGATCGCCAGGCCGCATTCGTGCCGCGTCCGGCTGCGTCCGGCACCAGCACCGCACCGCCAGAAGGATGTGGAACGCAATCCACGATCTTCTGCAGTTCCGCACTGTCGATCAGAGGAATATCTGCCGGAACCACCAAGGTGCTGCTGGCCCCGCGCTCTCTGCACACCGCCGTTGCCATTTCGATGGCGCTGGTCTCTCCGGAATTATCGTCGGCTACGACCTCGAAATTGAAACGCGCCGCCAAGTCGCGCGCGAACGAATCGCTCGTCACCACGGCAACGGAAGGCCGGCTCTGCCAGTGCGCCAGCGCTTGCAGCACGTCCTCGCACATTGCCTGCGCCAGCGCGAAACGTTCTTCCGGCGTCAAAATAGAAGACAGCCGCTGCTTGGCGTCGGCGAGATTTTTTACCGGAACCAGAATCATGTCCGCTCCACCGCGGCCGGAGCGGACGGAGGTTGCATCGCCGCGTCCAGCACGCTCTTGGCCAGCGCGATTCTATCTTCATTCTTGCGCATGACGGTTGGGGTGCAATGCACACGCATGCCCGTCTTGCGCAACTCTTCGGCAGCCGGCGCGTCCTCAGAATCGACCACCAGCAGATCGAGGAAGTCGTGATAGAAATCGGCGACACCGGCGATCGAAACGGCGAAGCCTTGCGCCGCCATAAGTGTTCCCGCGGGCCCAGTGACCGCGGCTCCTCCCACAATCGGGCTCACGGCTGCAATGCGGGCGCGGCTTTCGCGCAGCGCTCCGCGAATTCCAGGCACGGCGAGAATCGGCCCGATGCTGGTTACCGGATTGCTCGGCGCGAGCAGCACAAGATCCGCCGAGCGGATCGCTTCCACCACTCCCGGCGCCGGCTTCGCGTACGAGGCGCCTGCGAACCGCACCGATTCCACCGGATCCTGGTACCAGCGCTGGACGAAATATTCTTCAAAGCTCAAGTCTCCCGCCGGAGTCAAAACCCGCGTCTCCACACGCGAATCGCTCATCGGCAAAATGCGCGCCTTTACTCCAAGCCGGGTCGCAATCTCGGACGTCGCTTCACTGAGCGTCTTGCCATCGGCGAGCAGCTTCGAGCGAAAAATGTGTGTGGCCAAATCGTGATCGCCTGCCTGAAACCACGTCGGTTGTCCCATCCGCCCCATGGCTTGCAGGCAATAAAAAGTGTCGCCCTTCACGCCCCAACCGCGCTCCTGGCTCAGTTTCCCGGCCAGCATGTAGGTGATGGAATCGAGATCGGGCGAAACATACAATCCCCACCACAGCAAGTCGTCGCCGGTATTCACGACGATCGTCAGTTCTTCCGGACGAACGATTTGCCGGAGTCCATCCACGAACTTGGCGCCGCCGGTGCCGCCGGTGAGAACCGTGATCATGCCGCCCTCCGAGCGTACCCCTCAGCGTTTGCGGCTGCGCTCAAGCGCTGTGCCAGCAAATCGCTGTGTGCCGCCGCTTGCTCCGTGAACTCAGGATAAACCGGCAACCTCTGCCGCAGCTCGAATCCTTTCGCCTCGGTCCGCTGTCGCAGATCTTCCAGATGCGGCCACGGTTTTTCCGGATTGATGAAATCCGGCGTCAGCGGCGAAACTCCGCCCCAGTCGTTGATGCCGCCCTCGATCAGATCGGCATAATGGGGATCGGAGAGATTCGGCGGCGCTTGAATATTCATCGCCGGCATCAAAAGGCGCGCCACGGCCAGCGTGCGCAGCATTTCTCCGCGGTCCGGTTCGGGCCAGCGTGCCATCGGCGTCCCCTGCTTGGCGCGGAAATTTTGGACGATCACTTCCTGAATGTGCCCATATCTCGCATGTAGGTCGCGGATCGCGATCAGCGAATCCACGCGCTCTTCCAGCGTCTCGCCAATTCCGATCAAAATTCCCGTGGTAAAAGGAATCTTCCGCCGCCCCGCATCTTCAATTACACGCAGGCGCTTCGCCGGCTCTTTGTCGGGAGCGTTGTCGTGAGCGGCGCCCTTCGCGAGCAGCCGCGTGCTGGTTGTTTCAAGCATGAGCCCCATGCTCGGAGCCACGCGGGACAGCCGCTCCAGCCACTCCGCGCTCATCAGCCCGGGATTGGGATGCGGCAGCAGGCTCGATTCGCGAAGCACCTTCTCGCACATCGCTTCCAGATAATGCAGCGTGGATTTGTATCCCAGGCGCCGCAGCGTATCGCGCATCTCGGGAAAAAGCAGCTCCGGCTTGTCTCCCAGGCTGAACAACGCTTCGGTGCAGCCCATGCGCTCGCCCGCGCGCACGACTTCCATCACTTCGTCCGGCGTCATGGTGCGGGCGCCGGGCTCGCCGGGATCGCGCCGGAATGCGCAGTAGCCGCAGCAGTCGCGGCACAGATTCGTCAGGGGAAGAAACACCTTGCGGGAATAAGTGATGACTCCCGGCTTGAATCGCGCGCGGGCAAGTTGCGCCGCCCGGAGCAGGGAAGGTAGCATGGCGTCGTCCGACTGCAACAATCGACAAGCGGCTTCGCGAGAGATCGGCGCGGCGCCGGCGTTGGACAAGTCATCTGCCGTCGCAGACACTGCATCTGGGAAAAAGGTGGCCATAAACTTTCACGTCAGCGAGAATCGCAGAGCTCAGCGGTCAGATTGCAGAGGTAGAACCGCCGTGAAACCTAGCGACCGCGTTTTTTCACCTCTGCAATCTGACCTCTGACCTGACCTTATTTTCCCATCACCAGCTTCGCGATTGTCGCCAACTGCATGTTCGACGTGCCTTCGTAGATTTTTCCAATCTTCGCGTCGCGCCAATATTTTTCGACCGGATAATCCTTTGTAAAACCGTATCCACCGTAGACTTCGATGGCGAGCGACGTTACACGCTCGGCCACCTGCGACGTAAACAACTTGGTCATCGCGGCTTCTTTCACAAAGTTTACGCCCGCGTCTTTCAGGCGCGCCGCGTTATAAACCATCAGCCGCGCCGCCTCGATCTCGGTTGCCATCTGCGCGATCTGGAACTGGATCCCTTGAAATTCCGAAATCGGCCTCCCGAATTGCGTGCGCTCCTGCGCATACTTCGCCGCGCATTCCCACGCGCCGCGCGCCACGCCCAGCATCTGCGCGCCGATTCCGATGCGGCCTTCGTTCAACGTCTCGATCGCAATCTTGTAGCCCTTGCCAACCTCGCCGAGCACGTTCTCCCTGGGCACGCGGCAATCCTCCAGAATCAGTTCGCAGGTTGACGAAGCCCGAATCCCCAGCTTGTCTTCCTTTTTGCCGACGGTGAATCCGGGAAAGTTCTTCTCGATCAAAAACGCCGTGATCCCCTTGTATCCTTTCGACGCATCGACGGTGGCAAACAGAATGAACAATCCAGCCTCTTTGCCATTCGTGATCCAGAGCTTGCGTCCGTTGAGGACGAAGTCACTCCCTTTGAGTTCAGCTTTCGTTTGCAGCGCAAACGCGTCCGATCCCGATCCCGCCTCGCTCAACGCATATGCGCCAACCGTGTCGGCCGCCATCTTCGGCAGGTAACGCCTCTTCTGGTCATCGCTGGCCCAGCGCAGAATCGCATTCGCCACCAGCGTGTTCTGCACGTCCACGATTACGCCGGCGGAGGCGTCGGCCCGCGAAAGTTCTTCCACGGCTAAGATCGCCTCAAAAAACTTGCCGCCCGCGCCGCCGTACTGCTCCGGAATCTCGATGCCCATCAGCCCAAGCTGAAAGAACTGGTCGATCAGGCCGTGATCGAACACTGCCTTCTCGTCCATCTCCTTGGCCAGTGGACGAACCTTGTCGTCGGCGAACTGGCGAACGCTGTCGCGGAACAGAATCTCGTCTTCGGTAAGAGTAGTGAGCGCTGCGGGATTCGAAAGCTGCAAAGTTTCCGGCATGGAGACACCTCGTTGTAGAGACGCGGCTTATCGCGCCTGGGCAGGATAGCGAACCGGAAATTGTAGCAGCAGAAGACGGCGGGCCAGCGACCGCTCGGTTGGTTCGGCGCGCTCATCATTATTGCCGGCGGTTGATGAGCGAGGCTACGTAGCCGGCGCCGAAACCGTTATCAATGTTGACTACGCTGACGTTCGAGGCGCAGGAGTTCATCATTCCGAGCAAGGCGGCCAGGCCTTCGAAGGCTGCGCCGTAGCCTACGCTGGTGGGAACGGCAATCACCGGGACTCCTACGAGGCCGCCGACTACGCTGGGCAGCGCGCCTTCCATTCCGGCGCACACGATGATGACGCGCGCTTTGGCTAGCGCCTCGCGATGCGCCAGCAGGCGGTGAATGCCGGCGACTCCAACGTCGTAGATGTGCTGGACGTTGTTGCCCATCATTTCCGCGGTGACGACTGCTTCTTCGGCGACCGGGATGTCGCTGGTTCCCGCCGACACGACCACGATCACGCCCTTGCCGCGCTGCTTGCGATCACGCTTGAGCACGATGGCGCGAGCGAGTGGACGATACTCCGGGCGGTTTGCGTTGTCGGCCAGTGCAGCGGCGACGGCGGCGTATTGTTCTTCGGTGGCTCGCGTCGCCAGCACGTTGCCGCCGTGGGCGGCGAGGCGGCGAAAGATTTCAGCGACCTGGCTGGGCGTTTTGCCCTGGGCAAAAATCACCTCGGGCATACCGTGGCGCAGGGCGCGATGGTGATCGACCTTGGCGAAACCCAGGTCCTCGAAGGGCAGGTGACGCAGGCGCTCGACGGCGTCGTCGGGGGAGAGGCGCTTTTTGCGAACCTGCTCGAAGAGCTGGCGAAGGGCTTGGGAGTTCATAGATGCGAACTTCATTGTAGATTGCCGGGGGGCTTTGCGGAGTCGAGCGTTGCAAGATCAACCACAGAGAGCACAGGGGAGCACAGGGGAGAGCGTTAAGTTCCTAGCAGAATCAATTCCTTTCAGTCACTTACGTAGATTACTCCAGTGGTTCTACTCCCTTCGGATAGATTGCCCCTGTCCCCGGCGCACCCTATAATCACCATACTCTGGTTCTGGATTCTCTGGCAGGTTCTCGGGTAGGTAGGCTGTGGAGTAAGTGTGCCTTTTGGCCGATCTGGTACCCGTATGCGTAGAAGCCTGCAAATTGCGCTGATGGCCAGCTTAACCGCGATCTCCTTTCTTTCCACGCTGTTTTCGGCGATGCCGGCGCGGGCGCAGTCGGGAACTATTACTTCCACCACCGATGAATCCGGCCGCAAGATCTATGTTAACGGGGACGGGCCTGCCGCGGGTTCGAGGGCGGAGACCGCAACGCCTGCCCGGTCTCCGCTGGTTTATTGGAGTGTGACCGAACGTCGCTTCAAGCCGGTTCCGACCAGCGGAGCGGTGATGCGGGCGGCGCGCTCGGCGGCTTCGGAAGTCAACAGCTACCTCGACGGCAGGGCGCAGACTCACCAGACTCTGAACCGTGCCTTTACTCAGGAGGATATCGACGCCGCGATTGACGAGGCGGCGGCGCGGCACCACGTGGATCCGAGCCTGGTGCGCTCGGTGGTCAAGGTGGAATCGAATTTCAATCCCAATGCGGTGTCGCGCAAAGGGGCCATGGGGCTGATGCAGTTGATGCCCTCGACGGCGCGTTCGCTCAATGTTTCCAATCCTTTTGACCCGCAACAAAACGTGGACGCCGGGGTTAGACATCTAAGGAAGCTGTTGGATAGCTACGGCGGCAACCTTCGCCTGAGTCTGGCAGCCTATAACGCTGGTTCGGGAGCGGTGGCGCGCAGTGCGGGCGTTCCCCATTTCAGAGAAACGCAGGACTACGTTCGCCGCATCACGAACTTGTACAACGGCCGCAGCGAACCGATTTTCGGCAACCCGGTGCACGAGCCGGTCCACATGCAGCGGGATGCTCGGGGCGTGCTGTACATCAGCAATACGGAATAAGCGGCGTCTCGCGTGGTAGCGGGAGCGTCGTGATGTTTGAGTTGTCATCCTGAGGAGCGAAGGAGCTGTGTATTTGCTCGCGGCGTTGGAATACATAGGTCCTTCGCTTCGCTCAGGATGACAGGTTGGATTTATAGCAGGAAGTTAAGTGAAGACCCAGGCTTCTACGACCCTAACTCGAGGCGGCCGCGCCTTTCGCTTCGGCGCAGCACTGTTGCTCGTGCTGCTGCCGGTGGTTCCCGCATCGGCTCGCGTCCACTACAACGACGCCTGGGCCCGTCAGCAATTCGCCAGGGCGGATCGCATGCGCGAGGCTCTCAACGGCCGTCCTGTGGGAGAGCGCACTCGCCGCGAATACCAGCGTGTGATCGACTCGTACCGCCGCGTCTATTTCGGCTCTCCCGCGTCATCGAAGGCCGACCCGAGCGTGGTCGCGACCGCCGAACTTATGGTCGAAATGGGGCGGCGCTTTGACGACAACAAGATCCTGCGCGGCGCCGTCGACGAGTACCGTTTCCTGCGCAAGGAATATCCCGGCAGCAAATACCGCTTCGATGCGCTCTTCACGATCGGCGAAATCTACAAGGACGATCTCAACGATCCCGAAGAGGCGCGCACCACCTTCGAGGACTTTGCTCGTCGCTATCCGCGCAACCGCCTGGCCGACGATGCCCGCGCGGCGGTGAAGGAAATCGATGCCGAGGCCGACGAAATGGAACGTACGGCCGAGAAAGCGGCGCGCAAGCAGCGGTCTTCTGGTATCAGCGGCGGTAATGTCCGTGCCAACGCCGGCGCCAGCGGCAGCGCCAACACCGACGAGGCGGCCGCATCCGCAAATGCCGCGAGCACCCGCCGCAGCGCGTTGCCGCGCGTTACCGGCGTGCGCCACTGGTCCACGCCGGATTACACCCGCGTCGCCATTGACGTTGAGCAGGAAGTGAAGTTCGGTTCCCAGCGCATCTCGCATCCCGACCGCATTTTCTTCGATCTGCGCGATACCAAACTGGCTTCGACCCTGGTCGGCAAGACCTTCGACGTCGACGATGGCTTCCTGAAGAAAATTCGGGTTGCCGAATTTCAGCCGGGGCGCACGCGGATTGTGCTGGAAGTGGACGACCTCGCCAGCTACGACGCTTTCCTGCTGCCCGACCCGTACCGGCTCATCATTGATATTCACGGGAAGCAGAGCCGAGCGACGGTCTTTTCCAAGGCAGACACGGCCAAGGCCAAGGCGGACGCATCCACGACGGCTTCCCCGGAAGCGGACGACGACTCGAGCGAGCCAGGGCCGGCGGCGAGCGGAGACTCGAATTCGGTGGGGCGAAAAGCTCAGCCGGAATCCGACAAAGATAAAGATAAGGATAAGGATGCGGTTGGCTCTTCGAAACCGGGGCCCGTCGAAACCGACTTACCCGCCGAAGATGCCAGCGCGGATTCCAGACCGCCCGACTCGGCGAAGCCAGCGAACGGCATTGGAGTGATCAAGACCACGGTTGCCGTCAAAGGGTCGAACCGCAGGATCCCGAAGACGATCGTCGAGGCGGACGACAGAGCGCCGACCACGGCGGCCACGCTGGAGCACGAAAAGATCCGCCCCGAAGTGACACCGGGCCAGGCCGCCAACATTTCGGACGCCGATAAGGAGAAGCGGGCGAAATCGGATTTGCCTTCGTCGTCAGCATCAGCGTCATCTTCTTCTTCGGCTTCCTTGCGGCGGAAGAAATCCCGGTCATCCGGAGCGGCGGCTCCCGACACTGCCGATCTTCGTTCGGACACCCGTCTTGAGTCCCGCGAAGCGCGTCCCACGGCGGCTGGCGACCGGTCTTTAACTCGCGCCCTCGGCCTGAAGATTGGCAAGATCGTCATTGATCCTGGCCACGGAGGCCATGACACCGGGACGATTGGTCCGGACGGCCTGCTCGAGAAGGACGTGGTGCTCGACGTGGCCAAGCGCCTCGGCCGTTTGCTCGAGGCCCGGCTCGGCGCCGAAGTTATTTATACGCGCCGGGACGACACCTTCATCCCACTCGAAACCCGCACCGCGATTGCGAACCGGGAGCGGGCGGATTTGTTCATCTCGATCCACGCCAACTCGAGCCGCGATTCCGATGCGCGCGGCGTCGAGACTTACTACCTGAATTTCACCTCGTCGCCGGAAGCGCTGGAAGTTGCCGCCCGCGAAAACGCGGTGTCGGAAAAGTCGATCCACGAGCTGCAGGATCTGGTGAAGAAAATTGCGCTGAAAGACAAAATCGACGAATCGCGCGAGTTTGCCGGCGACGTGCAGGAATCGCTTTACGGAGGGCTGGCGCTGAACAATGCCGGCATCCGCAATCGCGGGATCAAGAAGGCGCCATTCATCGTGCTGATCGGGGCGAATATGCCTTCGATCCTGGCCGAGATTTCCTTCGTGTCGAATCCCACCGACGAGCGCAAACTCGAAACCTCAGAGCACCGGCAGCGCATTGCCGAGTCGCTCTATCGGGGAGTCTCCAAGTACGCCAGCGGCCTAAGCGGGGTGAAAGTCGCAAGCAAGATCGACAGAGGCGAAGGGCAATGACGGGCCGAACGGCGCCTTCAGTTCATCCTTTGCACTAACAATTCTCAGTTCGTGAAATCTGTTTACATCAACAATCCGCAGAAGCATGTTTCCAGGACTCACTTGCTGGAGTAGTCAGCCTGCTGCCGGCGCGCCTGATTTCTTGCGCTTCACTGCAAACCCGCGCACTGAAACTTGGAGAACAGGTGTGATGCAAGTCACAGCCACCTTCAGTAAACAAGTTCATAGTTGCCTCTCTGTAAGGAGGAAGTAAATCATGATTCAGAAATTCGCATGGCTGGTTCTGTTCGTGAGCCTTAGTTCAGTGTTGTTGTATGGCGCACCGCAAATGGCGGACGAAAAGGCGTCGGCGACGCAGACCGTAACCGGTTGCCTCCAGAAAGGTACTGAACCCGCAGGATTTTTTCTCATTAGCACGGACAACAAGCATTGGGAGCTTTACAGCAACAAGGACGTGGCGCTTGCTGAGCATGTCGGCCACACCGTTACCGTAACCGGTACTTTGGCGCACAGATCGAAAGCGCAAGAAGAAAAAAGCCAACCTCACGAACAAAAAGAAGCCAGTGGAAAGCAACACGACGATTTGCAGGTATCCAGCGTGAAGATGGTCAGTGCGACTTGCAGCAAATAAAAGTTGACGGTTCGCTTTGGCATTGGAGGCCGGGGGCACGAGTTTGGCAGAAGTTGGCGGATTGCCCGATCCACGAAGTGCAGGATCTGGCGAAGAAAATTGCGCTGAAAGACGATGCAAAAGAGAAGCCGCCCAGACATCGGGCGGCTTGTCCTGTGGGTGACCACAAACAATCGAGACTTGTTACTTTCTCAGCTTCTCCAGCAGCTTGCCCGCGGTCGTCCCACGCATGAGAGCGTCGCCATCGCCTTTCTCCGGGATGGTGCAGGACAGGTAGCCGTAGTTGTCGCCGTAGATGTATCCGTCGTAAATGGCAAAAGTGATCCAGCCATATTTGCCGTGGTACTTGCCGTTCTTGTTTGGCTTGGTGCACTTCAACGCCTGGAACCAGCACGCCTGCATGTACGTTACAGTTCCGGCTTCCACGTCCAAAATGTTGTCAGCCAGAATGGCGTCAACGGTAACAGAAAAATCTTGGCCGAGTAGCGGAACTTTACCCGTGCCGCCTATGATCGTAGCGTTGTTAGCGAAGCCGCAAAGGCTCAGATTATCAGTGCCCGTAATGAATCCGCCAGATGACGCGATCTGCTCGTAGTTGCAATACAGGTAGCCAGTAGTTGACGCGAACCCGAAGGTCTGAGCAGAAGCGAAGCTGCAGGCCAGGGCGAGAAGAGCGATTACCGCCAAGCTTTTCAGTTTCATTGAATTTCCCTCCTTGGAGGTGTCCGTCAGGGCAAACCCAAAAACAGTGCCATTGTCCGCCCGATCGCTGGTCGGGTCAATGTGAAACGCTTTTCATCACCCGTTAGAGCGTTGCTGTGGTGGTCCAATTGAAAATGGAAGGGTGCGACGGTGGCGTGATGGGCCGGCGCGGAATTCCCACCCTTGCAAAGAACGCAAGGGTGGGGCAGCCTCAAAGAGGTAGTGGTGTGGAGGGAAAGGGTTGGGGCAGCCCGCGGGTGGAAACTTTCTTGGCCTGCCGGTAGTCTAATCCGATAGGAACAGTGTTCCTTTTTTCCGAATGAAATTCTCGCGACAGCTCTCCGTTATCCTCATCTTCTTTATAGCGGGCGCTCTTTTTTGCGCCGCCTTCGCGGCCGAGCCGGCTGCGCCGGCGGTAGTCTCTCCAGCCCCGGTCTCTCCGACCCCTGTTTCTTCGACCCCAGTCCTTCCCGCCGAGTTTGCCGGTTGGCAGGTGAAAGGCGCTGTTGCCAGAAGTGACGATCCCGCCGCCGCTGATGCGGCGAATGCGCCAGTCCTGAAGGAGTACGGCTTCGTGCGTTTGGAGAAGGCGGCCTACACTCGCGACGACGGCCGCAATCTGACGATCAGAGCCGCCGTGTTTGAAGATGCCAGCGGCGCTTACGGCGCCTTCACTTATTACTATTCCGACGAGATGGGAGAGGAGACCATTGGCAGGCAGGCAGCTTTTCTGAATAACCGCGTGCTGTTCTATCAGGGGAACGTGCTGGTGGATGCCGTGTTTGACAGAATGAGCGTGATGTCGGCGGCGCAACTGCGGGAACTGGCCGGGCTGCTGCCGCAAGCGGAGGGCAACAGGAACAACCCGCCTTTGCTGCCCACGTATCTTCCGAAGCGGGCTTTCCAGAAAAATTTCGAGAAGAACACGACGAAGTACATTCTGGGTCCGGTCGCGCTCGATCGGGTGGGATCGCCGCTGCTGGGTTCGATGGTGGATTTCAAGGCGGGAGCGGAAGTTGTGATGGGCAAGTATGAGGCAACTGCGGGCGAGGCCACACTGATGCTCATCGAATATCCGACGCCGCAGATTGCCGCGGACCGGTTGCGGCAGATTGACGCCGCGGTCGATGCCTCGCACCGGGTCGCGGAGCAGCAGCCGGGGGTTGCGTCGATGGTCGATGTGGGCCCGTTCTTCGACACACGCACCGGGCCGATCGTCGTGATCGCGGCCGGCCCGCTTTCAAAAAGTGAAGCGCGATCGCTGATGTCGTCCATCAGCTACGACGCCGATGTCACCTGGAATGAAAACACATACGTGAGCAAGAAAGACAATCTGGCAAATTTTTTGTTCAACGCGATTGTTCTTTGCGGAATTGTGGTCGGCCTGGCGCTGATTGCGGGGATCGCGTTTGGCGGCTTGCGGATCGTCGTGAAACGGTTTTTCCCCGACTCTGTGTTTGACCGGCCGGAGGTGATAGAAATCATCTCTCTGCACCTGGAAGAGGACCCCCGGCGGGTGCACCGGGAGCGGTAAGTCACTCAATCGAATGTCGTTAGCGTCGAAAAGGAGGATTTTTCCCCGATTTTGAGCCCATTTGCTGACTTGTGGACGTATCTTGTAAGTTGTTGAAAATAAGACTATTTAAGTCGCAAATTTTGCTTGACACTATGCTTTTAAGACTCATAAGATTCCCGCAGAAAGTTCTGATGGGTTAAACCTCCGTTGGAACTATTCTCCCTTGAAAGAAAAGGCTGCCCAAGTTGCCGGGCGGCCTTTTCGTTTTTGAGAGCAGTTCTCAGTTCTCAGTTCTCAGAAGCTATCTCATAAACGTTGCTCGTGAATAAACACTTGAATCACGGGCGAATTTGAAGCAAACCAAGGGCATGGCGGATCTCACCGACGTGCAGTGGGAACGGATCAGGCCCTTGGTGGAATTTGGACAACGGCGCCGTGCTGACAACCGGGGCAGACCCTGGCGGGAAGCACGGCAAGTGCTGAACGGCATGTTGTGGGTGTTGCGGACGGGTGCGCCCTGGCATGATCTGCCCGCGCGATACGGTCCGTACCAGACCTGCCACCGCCGTTTCCAGCAGTGGCAACGCTCGGGAGTGCTGGACGGCATTCTTTGGGGGTTGGCGGAAGACTTGTTGGCGCGGGGAAAGCTCGGTCTGGAGGAGACGTTTATTGACGCCTCCTTCATGGGGGCAAAAAAAGGGGCGATGGCGTGGGTCGAACGCTCGTCGGCAAAGGGAGCAAGCTCATGGCAATCGCAGACTGCCATGGTCTTCCTATCGCCCTCTGGGTTACGAGCGCTACGCCGCATGAGCAAAAGCTGGTCGCGGCCACGATCGAGCACCGCTTCGTGGCCGAGAAGCCGAAACGATTGATTGCGGATCGGGGGTATGACAGCGACGCGTTGGACGATCTTCTGGCCCAGCAGCACGGAATTGAGTTGATCGCACCTCATCGTCGTTATCGCACGCGAACGCACCGCCAGGACCGGCGAAAACTCCGGCGTTACAAACGCCGGTGGAAAATCGAGCGCTTGTTCGCATGGTTGAAAAACTTCCGCCGTCTGCTGGTGCGTTGGGAACGTCATAGCAGTAATTTTCTCGGCATGGTTCAACTTGCCTGCATGTTGATCCTGTTGAGACGTTTGTGAGACCACTTCTCAGTTCTCAGTTCTCAGAAAGGGCCCGCGCCGGAAAACTGAGAACTGAGAACTGGGAACTGGGAACTGAGAACTTCATTGGTTGAGTTTCTCCAAATGGCGAAATCCGTCAGTGGCAGCGAACATGGCTACGGTGATGGTTCCGTTGTAGGCCATGTGGATGAGGAGGCCGGCGGCTACGGAATTTGTTTTGGCTCGCACCATGGTCAGGACCAGGCCGACGAGGAAGACCACGAGCACCGGTCCCCAGGCGAACATCAGTTGCGCTCCGTGCAGCAGAGCGAAACCGAGCGCGGTCACGAAGACGGCGATGGGCAAGCCGAGGCTGCGCGCGAGCACGGGATAAAGAAAGCCGCGAAAAAAAAGCTCTTCCATCAGAGGCGCGAGGGTAACGCTGAGAATGCTGAGCGCCCAGGCTTCGGCGGGAGTGCGGAAAAAGTTGTCGATCGGCAGCTCTTTCGGAATCGGCAACAGATGGGCCAGACCTTGCAAAGCAATCGAAAGCGCGAAGCCGGCCAACACGTAAACGGCAATGTTGGAGGGCCAGTTCCAGTGGATGGCGGCGAGAAAGTCGGGACGGCCGCGCTCGCGCGTAACCAGAACATGCATGTAGGCGAGGATGAGAACGTACGCCAGGGATTGTCCGGCGACGACGACTAGCGGGATGCGCGCGATTTCGCCGAGGGCCGTATGCGGGTAGACTCTCCAGCGGGCGATGAGCAGCACGGTAAACACGCCGGCAAAGAGCGCAACAATGGTGAGGAACGTGAGGCGAAGGACATCCCAGGCGTTCCAAGCGGGATCCGGCGGCGAGGCGGGGACGAGTTCAGCGGGTTGGGCGTCGGAAAGGTGACTACCGTCTATAGCGAATCCAGAGTCACTTTGACCGCAGGCATCTGCCGAGCTGCGCTCGGCTTGGACGGGCGAGGGCGCCCGGCCCCACACAGGCACCTCATCCGCAGGCTTCGAAATCGGCGTTGGACCCTCGGGGAGATCGTCAGGAGAAAAGCTCACACTAGTTCCCCTGTGCCGGTGGGCGCTAGCTCGCTTCTTGCCGACCCATTTTTCTCTGACTCATTCTTCCCCGACCCATTTTTTGCCGACCCAGTGAAATACGCGGTTAGCGCCTGGCCAGTGTAGGACTTTTTCACGCGCGCGACTTGTTCGGGCGTACCCTGGGCCACGATGCGGCCGCCTTCCTCTCCGCCTTCAGGGCCCAGATCGAGGATCCAGTCGGCGTTCCGGATTACGTCCAGGTTGTGTTCGATGATGACGACCGTGTTTCCGAGATCGGTGAGGCGGTGCAGAACGTCCAGCAACTTGCGCACATCGTCGAAGTGCAATCCCGTCGTCGGCTCATCCAGCAGATAAAGAGTTTTTCCGGTCTGGCGCTTGCCGAGTTCGCGGGCGAGCTTGATGCGCTGGGCTTCGCCGCCGGAGAGAGTAACGGCAGATTGACCAAGGTGAATGTATCCGAGGCCGACGTCGACCAGCGTTTGCAGCTTTTGGTTGACCTGCGGGATGTTTTCGAGAATCTGGAGCACGTCCGACACGGGCGTTTCAAGCAGATCGGCGATAGAAGAACCGTTGTAGTGGACCGACAGCGTTTCGTGGTTATAGCGGCGTCCACCGCAGACTTCGCACTGCACGTAAACGTCGGGCAGGAAGTTCATTTCGATGCGGCGCTGGCCTCCGCCCTGGCAGGCCTCGCAGCGTCCGCCGGGAACGTTGAAGGAGAAACGTCCGGGTTTGTATCCGCGCTCGCGCGATTCGGGCAGCATGGCGTAGAGGTCGCGAACCGCCGCGAAGATGCCGGTATAGGTTGCGGGATTGGAGCGCGGAGTGCGGCCGATGGGCAACTGGTCGATGCGAATGACTTTGTCGATCAGCTCCGCTCCGGCGACGGCTTTGTGGGTGCCGGGTTCCTCGCGCGAACGATAAAGCTGCTTGGCGAGCGCGCGATAGAGAATGTCGTTCACGAGGGTTGATTTGCCCGAGCCGGAAACGCCGGTCACAACCGTCATCACGCCGAGTGGAAAAACTACGTCGAGATTCTTGAGGTTGTTCTCGCGCGCGCCGAGGACGGTGATGGCTTTGCCATTCGGGCTGCGGCGCTCGGGAAGCATGGCGATCTGCTGGCGTCCGGCGATGTAGGCTCCGGTGAGCGAGGCGGGCGCGTTCATGATTTGGGCGGGGGTTCCGCTGGCAACCAACTCGCCGCCATGACGGCCGGCGCCGGGGCCGAGGTCGATGACGTAGTCTGCGCGGCGGATGGTTTCTTCATCGTGCTCGACGACGAGGACGGTATTGCCGAGGTCGCGCAAATTTTCGAGCGCGGCGAGAAGACGCCCGTTGTCGCGATGATGCAGGCCGATGGAAGGTTCGTCGAGAACGTAGAGGACGCCGCGCAGCTTGGATCCGATCTGGGTGGCGAGGCGGATGCGCTGGCCTTCTCCACCCGCCAGAGTGGCGGCGGAACGGCCGAGCGACAGGTAGCCGAGTCCGACGTTGTCGAGGAATTCGAGGCGCTCGGTGATTTCGTGCGCGATGCGTCCAGCGACGGCCAGTTCCCGGCCGGTCAGTGTGATGCTGCGCGCGGCTTCGAGCGCGCGCGCAATCGGGAGGCTGGTGAAATCGGCAATGGACATGCCGTTCACCTTCACCGCCAGGCTCTCCGGACGCAGACGTTTGCCGTGGCACATCGAACATTCGGTGGCCGACATGAAATCGAGCAGATATTCGCGATAGGTATCGGAAGTGGAGGCTTCGAGATTCTGCTTGAGGTGGCCGAGAATCCCGAGAAATCCAGTCTTGCCCCCGCGCTGCGGCTCGCCGTAGAGCAGGAGGTTCTGAATCTTGTCGGGAAATTTCTCAAAGGACGTCGTCAAGTTGAAACCGTAGGCTTGGACAAGCAACTGCAGGCTGCGAATCAGGTTCTGCGATGACGAACCGGGACCCAGGCCGCCATCAAGCAGCGGCTTCGACCAATCGACAATCACTTTGCCAGGATCTAAATCGTAGCGGCTGCCCAGACCGTGGCACTCGGGACAGGCTCCATAGGAACTGTTGAACGAGAACGATCGCGGCTCCAGTTGCGGAACGCTGATGCCGCAGTCGGGGCAGGCGAGACGCGAGGAATAGAGGGTTTCGTCTCCGTTGACGACGGCGACCAGGACCAGACCGCCGCCGAGTTTCGTGGCCAGCCCGACCGAGAGTTCGAGGCGGTGTTCGATTCCGGGCTTCACCAGCAGGCGATCCACGACTACTTCGATAGTGTGGTTCTTGCGCTTGTCGAGGGCGAGGTCGTCCTCGAGATTGACCAGCTCGCCATCCACACGGGCGCGGGAGAAACCGTGCTGGACCAGCTTCTCCATCTCCTTTTTGAATTCGCCTTTGCGGCCGCGAACGATGGGCGCCATGATCATGACGCGGTCATCGGGGGTGAGCGACATGACGCGCTCGACGATCTGCTCGGCTGACTGGCGGGTGATGGGCTTGCCGCAATTCGGGCAGTGGGGCACACCGATCGACGAATAGAGCAGGCGCAGGTAATCGTAGATTTCGGTGATGGTGCCGACGGTCGAGCGCGGACTGCGGCTGGTGGTTTTCTGCTCGATGGAGATCGCGGGGCTGAGGCCGTCGATGGAATCAACGTCGGGACGCTCCATCTGGTCGAGAAACTGGCGAGCGTAGGCGGAGAGCGTTTCCACGTAGCGGCGCTGGCCTTCGGCGTAAATCGTATCGAAAGCGAGCGAGGATTTGCCGGAGCCGCTTAGACCGGTGATGACCGTCAGAGTATTGCGCGGAATCTCGACGTCAATATTCTTCAGGTTGTGCTGGCGCGCGCCGCGCACCGAAATGCTGGTAATGGCCATTTAGTGCAAACACGTTTATGGACTTCCGTAACGTGGACGGGTCCCAAGAAATGTTGGAGAGTGGAGATACGCAGTCCGATTCTCGTATCTTAGTTGTTCACAACGGCGGGGGTCAAATGCGGACAGGGCAAAACATTTGCAGCCGCGCGATTCACAAGGGTGGCTGCCAGTAAGAGGCAGTAACGTGGGCGCACTTTTCGTAGTTTTCTTAATCGGCAGCACCGCAATCTTGAGTGTGATTCTGGGCGTATTCGGAGCGTATTGCGCGATAAGCGGTGTGTTGGCCGCCGTCAACCAGTCCCGACCCTCCAACGCCCTTCAGGCGTTGGTACCCCATCAAAGCCACGTAAGCGGCGACTAAGCGCGCCGCGGTAATCTTTCCGTTGAATCTGTGGAATCGTGTTCCCTTGGACGCCCGGAAATACGGGCTACTGCTGAGGCGGTTGCGGGGGATTCATGCCGGGCGGCCCCGGTTGCTGTTGTCTTTGCCGGAGCATGTCCAGAATCTGCTCGGGCGTCCTCGGTCCCGCGTTGGGCTGATTTGGGTCCGGTTGCTGCTGCTGGGCATTTGCGTCGGCCTGTGCGGGCTGTCCGGGCTGGGCCTGATCGTCGGCGTCGTCGGCGCTATCGTCATCATCATCTTTGCTATCGTCGGCGTCAGCTTCGGCTTCGACCGCCGCGGGTTGTCCAACCGCGGGTTGCCGGTTCCCCGGCATCGGGGCCATGAACTGCCGGTTGAACGGCTGAACTGGGGGAACACCGTTCGGAGGCATCGCCCCCGGATTGCCCTCATTCACGTTCGCAGCGGTCTGGGTCACTCCCGGCGACGACGGCTTTGCCATGAGGATCACGCTCGAAATCGCCGTGGGATCTGAGTTTGAACCCACCATCACGTAATTGAACGAGGAGCCGTTGAGCAATCCGGCCAGAACATCCCGTGGCGCTCCCGGTCCGAGGTGCGTAACCACTCGCTCGTTGGCGCCCGAGCCCTGAGGAATTTCAATCGAAGCACCCGTGAGCTTGCGCACATCGCGCAGGATTTCGCCTAGAGTCGAATTCTGGGCCGAGATGGTCAGCAACCCGCCTTGATAGCTGACTGTCGCCGGGGCTGGCGGAATCTGGTCCATCGGCAACTGTCTCAGCGGACCGCTCGGCAACGGCGGGAGCGCGAATTGCGTTTGGGTCCTATGGTACTTGCGGTGCGGAGTGGTGGCCGGCGCGGCGGCCGGGGCAGCAGTCGGAGCAGCAGTCGGAACAAGCAGGTCCTGAGCAAGCAGGCTGGGAGCAAGCACAACAGGAGCCGCCAGCAAGAGGCTCAACGCCATCCATCTGCGTCTGCGCGGCATCAGAATCTCCCCTTTCCCGCCAGCGGCTGGCGGTTCCACAACCACTGCGCCCCTGCCCGATTTTACCACCGCTCCAAGAACGCCGGAGGGCCCTATTTCTTGCGTGTTGGTTACCAACGACCTATTGCAGCTACAGCCTTTCCAACCATTTAGACTGCCCTCGGCTTTTAACAGCGCGTAGAATGCGAGCGGAGGCTTTCGCTTTGGGTATTGCTTCCCGTATTCGATCGGAGCCCGCGCTCCGCAATCGACGGCGCTGCCGGCAATGGCTGTGGCTGGCGCTGCTGGCAGCATCGGCCTCGGCCCAAGCCCAAATCTGCCAGAGCGCCGGGGACATGGATGCCTCGGTGCGAACCGCGCTCGAAACCGCGGCGACGCGCTATTTCGAAATGTCGGCGCGCGGCGATGCGGCTGCCCTGAAGCAGAACTCCATTGCCGCCGTGGCATCCAGCTTTGCCGGAATCGAAGCCGCAGTCAAAGATAACCAGGCCGCGTTCACCGGCGCAAAAGCAACCGTTCGGCCGCCATTTTTGCTGACCGCCGACGGCCCCGAGCCGCTCGCGGGCGCTGAGTTTCTCTGCGGAGTATTTGGGCCGTCGGGCCAGACCAAGAACAGCGCGGTATTTGTCCTGCCGAATCTGCCGCCCGGCAAGTACGGCGTAACCATTCTCGATGTAAACGGCGGCCAGGCTGCCATGACCCTGACCTTGGTCTTGCAGCAGGCAGGCGCCGACTGGAAACTGGCGGGTTTTTACGCCAAGTCCTCGCAGGCGGCAGGGCACGATGCCGCATGGTTCACCCAGCGCGCCCGCGATTTCAAGACAAAAGCGCAGAATCACAACGCCTGGTTGTATTACCGCGAGGCGATCGCCCTGTCCGCTCCCGTGGACTTCATGAGCACGCTCGCTACCGACAAACTCTACGACGAGGCCCAGGTAACGCCACCCGCCGATGTGCCCGCGAACGGCAACACCGTGGATTTGAGCGCCGGCGGCAAGATCTATCGTCTGACCGAAATTTTTCCGCTGGCCGTGGGTAACGATCTTGACGTGGTAGTAAAGTACCAAGCCGCCGATGTATCGAATACTGCGCGCACATTTCAGGAAAATACGGCCGTGATCAAGGCGCTGGTGGCGAAGTTTCCAGAATTTCGCGAAGCTTTTGCCGGAGTGGTAGCGCGAGCCGTCGAGCCCTCCGGCCGCGACTACGGAACACTCCTGGCGATGAAGGACATCAAGTAGCCGACCCGGCAGTTGCACAAAAAAACTCGGTGGGCCCGAAGGTCTGTCGAGCGGGCGCCAGAAGACCTAGCTTTCCCGCCTGCGTCTTGCCTGGAGCCGTTACTTTCGTGCGTCCTTCGGGACGTAATCTGGTTTGAGGTGGATTACCCCCCTTGTTAAAGTGAGAATATGGATATCCGTGTTTGCTCGCCCAACCGCCATTTCTACGGCCGCGCGATCATGCTGGGAACCGTAGTTTTCGGCGTGCTGCTCGCCTCGGGCCCGATGTTTGCGCTCGGACAGACTTCGCCTTCCGCGCCCAGCCCCGCGGGCAATCCCGATCGCCTTCCCATGACTACGAGTTCGCCGGAAGCCGCCAAGTTGTTCGAGGAAGGGTTGCACCTTAGATACGACTATCACACTGAGCAGGCCTTGGCGAAGTGGCGAGAAGCCACCAGCAAGGACCCGAATTTCGCTCAGGCGTGGGTTTGTATTGTGATGCTGACATCCGATCCGGTGGAAGCTAAGCAGGCGGCAGGGAAGGCGCGGCTTGCGTCCCAGAACGCGACGCCTGGGGAAAAGCTCCTGGTGAAGTGGACGATATTGACGAACGAGGGACGTTTTCTCGATGCCATTGCAGCGATGAACGATTTGCTGGCGATGTATCCGCGCGATGCCCGGCTGAACTATGAGGCTGGGCTTTGGCTGCAATCCCAGGGTGACTACGAAGGAGCTGCCAAGTTCACCAAGCGCGCGCTGGAGATTGACCCCAATTTCGCCGGCGCTTTGAATACCCTGGGGTATGACTTCGCCTTCATGCGTGAGTACGACCAGGCGATCCCTTACTTGAAGCGCTACGTCGAGGCGGAACCGAACGATCCCAACCCCCCCGATTCCTTAGCCGAGATTCTGCAGAAGGCAGGGCGGCTGGAAGAGTCCGCGGCGGAGTATCGGGAAGCACTGAAGGTGGATCCCAGGTTTTACCATTCGCAGAACGGTCTCGGCGACGTTTACGCCCTGCTCGGAAAGCAGGACCGCGCCCGCCAGGAATACGCCAAAGCGCTTCCGATGGCGCTGACACCACAGGACAAGCTCGACTGTCGGATTCAATCCGCAATAAGCTACGCCCGTGAAGGGGATGTGAAGCAAGCCCGGGTGGAGCTGGCGGCAGTGCTGGCGGAAGCGACGAAGCTGCAACTGAACGCTTACCGAAGCTCCATCCATCAGTACCTGGCTCTGCTGGCAGAATCCCCTGCCGCCGCCTTTCAACATCTGGATGAAGCGGAAGCGGTTTTGCAGGGGCCCGGACAAGTGTCGGGGGCGGCCCGCAATGGGCAACTGGCGCGCAGCTTGTGCCTGCGAGCCCGGTTGGCGGCGGAAGCCGGAAAACTTGAAATGGCCCGCGCCGCCGTCGCGCGCTTGCAGAAAATGGTCCAGGCCAGCCGCAGTAACGCGGTCGAGCGCGCATACCACGGGGCCAATGGGGCGCTGCTGGCTGCGGAGAAGAAAATCGGCGCGGCCATCGCAGAGTTGCAGGAAGACCCCGGGGATCCCTTTCCCTGGCCAAGCTGGCCGAATTGCAGGCGGCGTCGGGGAATGCTCAGGATGCGGCGGAAACCAGAGCGCGCTTGAAGGGCGATTACGGCACCACCTTGGAAGACTGGCTGGTGGTGCGAAAGTTCAGGCAAGCGCAATGATGGGAATGAAAAACAGAGCGCTGCGGATGCTGCCCAGGGCTGTCCTGGCGTTCGTCTGTGTTTTTGTGTGCGGCGAGATCGCGGCGGCGCGCGATGTTGCCCTCGTGACCGGCAAGAACAGCAAGGTCAGAGTGGCGAAAGCTGCCGACCTGGCGAAGATGATCAAGAGCACGCGCAAATGGCCCGATGGCCATGATCTGACGGTGGTGATCACCGACCCATCTTCGCCAGAAATGCGCATCGTCGCCGAGAAACTCCTGTCGCTGACGAGCGGCGAGTTTAAGAAATTGATCGACACAGCCAATAGAGACAGGGCGATGTTCTTGGTGGCCTCGAACGATAACGAGGCGCTCAAGATATTGCAAAGGAATCCATCTGCCATCGGCCTGGTGAATGTTTACGCCATCAACGGCAACGTCGACGTGTTGAAGATCGACGGCAAGTTGCCCCTCGAACCCGGCTATATTCTGCACAGCCAGTAGCCGCGGGGAAGTTACTCGCATTACCCCGTAGTTGGTCCCGCAGTTGCCTTCCCCGTCCCGCGGGACAAGTATTCTCCCAGTTTATTTCACTTCAACGGGGCTAGAGATGTTCATTATGTTCTAGTCTTGAAAATGGAATGTCGGCGGTTCGATCCAAGTCCAAATGATCGGGGCTACTGTTGCGCATCGGGCGTTTTCGCGTCCGCCGGTTTAGTTTCAGGTTTCGCCTCTTCGTTCAGGATACGCAGCTTTTGTTCGGAGCCATTCGACAAAGGTATGTGAGCTGTCCCCTTCTCAACCCGGAAATGGATCACATCGCCGATTTGCAGTGGTTTGTCCCCTCCGCATTCCTGTCCGGTGCTGCCAAGAAACATTGGCGTTTTGCCACAATCCAGCTCGTAGATCTTTGTGTCCGTTTCGATCTTGTACGTGTGGCTGTATACCGAATAGCTGCCTCCGCCCGTATTATTGCCGGTCTTGGGGTGGTTTTTCGTATGCTCATTCTGACCGATGCCAATGACCTTCCCCGATTCTGGGTACGTCTTGGGTTCTTTTTCGGCCGCAGCTCCGGCTAAAACAGCCAGAGCGAAGATGAGGAGAGCAAGCAGATTTAGCGATAGGATGCGGCGTTTTCTGCCATGAGGCATGGGAGAGGTCTCCTAATGTTCAAAGTTGGTAAATTTTCAAAAGAATGCATCACACCGGCGATGCAAGTGACGCAAGGGACTCAAGATCGTACATCAACAAACGGCGACCGACAATCCGAAATGCTGGGAATTGGAGGCGCGGGTGAGAATCGAACTCACGATAGAGGTTTTGCAGACCTCGGCCTTACCACTTGGCTACCGCGCCGGACAGTTCACCAAAACGATACTCTAAATTAGCACGCTAAAACGAAAAGCCCTCGCCGGTGCAGGGCTTCGAAGAACTGGAGCGGGAGACGGGATTTGAACCCGCGACTTCGACCTTGGCAAGGTCGCACTCTACCACTGAGTTACTCCCGCTCAACTTTATGAGTATAAACGACGGCCTCCCGAGGGAGCAAACCGGGCTTGGGTGGCGGCTTTAGGCCGGAGCGCGACCAGGATTCCACCGGCGGGCTCCCTTCCCCGGAAGATCTGTCCGGCCAACGCTAATTGAATCGGGCTATGGACACTTCCCGGCATAACCGCTAAAAGAATGTCACCTGTTTGCGTGGGGAATTGCCCTGAGTTCCAACAAAATAAGTCAAGCTTGAGAGCTTGAATTTCAACGGGGAGGCCTTGTGATCTCCAAGAGGCTGAGGGTCTTGGTGTGCGCCATGGCGATGGCTGGCGGCGCCGAGCTGTGCGCTGCGCAGAGCGAGGGGTTCTTCGCAAGCTGGGAAGACCGGGTGCGCGATACGCTGGCGCAGCAGCCTTCCTGGCCTATTCCAGTAGTCACGGCGTCGTCGGGCCTGTTGCAGGTGGCCCGCACCGATTTCGTGCGTCAAATCGCGCCCGCGGGCACCGATACCTGGAACTATGACAACGGCAAAGGCATCAATGTGGTGCCCTGGTACAAAGTCGAATTCGATGCGCTCGCTCCGCCCTACATCCAGCACAACTCGCAGGCCAAGGACGGCTTTGGCGATTTTTCCATGCTGCTGAAGTACCGCCTGGCGGCAGGCAACGAATCCCACGGCAACTATTCGCTGAGTTTCTCCGTGGCCGGCACTTTGCCCACCGGCAGCTACAAGAACGGAAGTCTCGCCGCCACCATTTCGCCCACCGTTTGCGCGGGCAAAGGCTTCGGAAGGCTCGACGTGCAATCGACCCTGGGCGCCATTCTCCCCGCAGGCTCCACGGCCAAGCTCGGCCGCCTCGTGGTGTGGAACGCGGTGGCGCAGTACCGCATTGGCAAGTTCTTCTGGCCCGAGATCGAGAACAACTCGACTTTCTACCACGGCGGATCGAACGACGGCCGCGCGCAGAACTTCGTCACGCCGGGATTGATGCTCAGCAAGTTCAAGCTGGAGCGCGATCCTCGCAACCGCCTCGCTCTGGTCTTCGGCGGAGGAATGCAGATCGCAACCACACAATTCCATGCCTACAATCATGGTCTTGTGCTCACGGCGCGGATGGTGTTCTGAGCGCGCGCCTATGCGCTATCAGGACTGCAAGCGTTCGGCGGGATGATGCGGCGACCATTGCGGATCTTCATCCGGCGTTACGATCTGGCCGTCGCGCATGTGGACCATGCGATCGCCGTACTCGGCGGCCTCGGGATTGTGCGTGATCATGAGCACGGTCTGGCCCAAATCCTTGTTCGACTGCCGCAGCATGTTGAGGACGACGCTCGAGCTTTTCGAATCCAGGTTGCCCGTGGGCTCGTCGGCGAGCACGATGGCGGGGCGGTTGATGAGAGCCCGGGCAAGCGCGACCCTCTGTTGCTCGCCGCCGGAAAGTTCGTTGGGCCGATGCTCCAGACGTTGCGCGATGCCGAGCATCTCGGTGATTTTCTTGAGGAACGCGGGATCGGGCTTAGCTTTGCCGGCGATGTCCACGGCGATCTCGATATTCGAGCGCGCGTTGAGCGTAGGCAGGAGATTGAATTTTTGGAAGACGAATCCGATCTTGCTCTTGCGCAACCGGGTGCGCTCGCCGTCGGAAAGCGTGGCGAAATTCACGCCGTCGATGGTGACGCTTCCCGAGTCGGCGCGGGTCAGTCCGCCGAGCAGATAAAAGAGCGTGGACTTGCCGCTGCCCGAAGGCCCCACGACCGTGACGAACTCTCCCTTTTGCACGTTGAAGGAGACGCCGCGCAGGGCTGGCACCTCAACTTTGCCCACGCGGTAGGTTTTGCGCAATTCCCTGGCTTCAATGAAGGCCGGCATCCAGTGAAAACCATATCACACGCAGGCGGCAAGATTCGGCAGCGGTCTTACTTCATGCCTTCATGCTTCATGCCTTCATGCCACGTTCGCATGCTCCACGTCCACCGCACGGGCGCTAAGTTCGACCTGGCGCTTGGGGCCGCGCTTGCGCACCAGCAACAGGCGAATGCGTTCCAGCAGATCCGCGGGTTCGTACATTCCCTTGGGCAGAAAAACGTCGGCGAGCGTTTCGCGTTCGTAGATTTTGGTTCGGCCCGAGATCAGCACGGCCGGAGTCTGCGGAGAAACCCTTTTGATTTCTTCGATCAGCCGCGAACCATCCACGCCCGGCATGATCAGGTCGGTGAGCACCAGATCGACGTGGCCGCCGCGGAAGGCTTCCAGGGCCATTTCGCCACTGTTGCACGCGAACACGCGGTAGCCCCGCGTTTCCAGCAGGATTCTGCGGATGGAGAGCGCCTGCTCGTTATCGTCCACACAGAGAATCGTTTTCTTGGGCTTCATTGAACTAACCGGGAGACTATCGTCACAAATGTTTTATGAATTCGATACCTGATTTCTTTTTTTGACAACCGGGGGCGAGGTGAATGCTAAACAGAATCCCAGCGCCGGTAAAGTGCCGCGCTCGCCAATGGCACTCAGCGTTTGGCAAGATCGCGCCGATCGGCGGAGAGCCGCGCCTGTCGCGGCGTTTCGCTCCGCTAGATCGCGATCGCGACTTCGCCGCGGAGAACTTCCACACAATTTCCACCGACACGCACATTGACCACCTGGTTATCCTGCCCATCATCCTGCTTCGTGGCGCGAACAAAAATGCTGCTGGGACGGTGCACTTCGAGGCCTTGCTCGATCAAAACCCGCTCGTCGCTCCGGGCAACACCGTGCGCCACCATCCACGCGGCGCAGCATCCGGCGGCGGAACCTGTGGCCGGATCTTCTCCGCCGTAAAAAAGCATGCGGGCGTGGAGGCGTGCCTTAGGATCGACGGTTTCGCGGCAAACAAAATAAAAAAACCTTCCGCCACTGCGTTCGAGATACTCAAGAGCGCCTTTGAGATCGAGACGAAGGTCTTGCAGCGTCTTCAGCGAACGCAGCGCGGCGATGGTATAAGGAATGCCGGTGGAAACGGTTTGGATGGGCACGGAGTCGTCGAAATCGGCGGCGCTCAGGCCGGTGACACGCGCAACGTCTTCCACGTTGTGGATCGCGCCGAACTCGGGGTCCTTTTGCGTCATTTCTCCAAAGACGGGCTGCGAAGGTTCCTGGGTAAAGCGCACGGGCACGGTGCCAACGTTCAGATCGAGCCGGATTTCTTCCGCGCCTGACATAGTGCCGGCTTGGCCGCGCAACACGAAAGCCGTGCCGAGCGTCGGATGCCCCGCGAAGGGCAGTTCTTCCCGCACGGTGAAAATGCGCACGCGGACCCCGCGGTCCTTTTCTGTGGCGCCGTCCCCGGGAAGAATGAAAGTTGTTTCCGAGAGATTCATTTCGCGCGCCAGGGCCTGCATCTGTTCGGTGCTGAGGCCGCGGCCGTCGAGAAAAACCGCCAGCGAGTTGCCGGTAAGGGCGCGATCGGTGAACACATCCACCTGCACCATTGACAGATGGGTCATGGAAAGTTTTCGGGCCGAAGCAGTCATGCATTCGATCTTACCGTGGCTTATTCCGCGGGCCAAGAGCTATGCTGTCGCCCGAAGCGCTGCCATGATTCCTATGTAATTGCACAGCCTCGGCATTTGCCAGTTGCTTCGCGGAACTCTGGAAGCCGGGGCAAAACGTGCTCATTCCCACCTCGGTTTCAGAAGACCAGGCCAAGCAAAAATATCCCCGGCGGCTGGAAACCTCTGAAGCCCTCTCTGCGAGTGGTGGCGCTGCCGAAGTGGTTCGTGTTACGTTGCAAACGAATTGCGGAAGCGCATGCGGTCCGGTGATCGTCCCGGTCTTCAAAACCGGCGGGCGGCATCTTCGATGTCGCCGGTGTGTTCGACTCACACACGCTTCCGCCAAAACAAAAGGACTTGCCGGTCCACACTTCCCGTAGCAGCAACGCCCCATGCGGCGGCTAGGGGGCCGCACGGGCAATCTGAATCAGTTTCGGCAGCACGTCTCCGTAGTCGTTTGCCTGGCCGGGTCTCCCGAAGCCAAAATAAACCCGGCGGAACAGTGAGTAGAGTTCCTCATAAATCTGCCGCTCGCCGGCTTGCGGCGTGAAAGTGCGGTGCGACGGGCAAACCCGCTCTTGCGCCTCCTCGATGGTGCGGAATGTGCCCGCTGCCAAAAAGGCGAAAATAGCCGACCCGAGGCCGGTCACTTTGCTGGCGGGCACGAGCACGGGCTTGCCCAGCACATTGGCATAGACCTGGTTGAGCACGGGATTATTCTGCGGGACGCCCCCGCCGTTGATGACCCGCAACGTGGACGCACCATATTCGCTCATGCGGTCCAGAATCACCCGGGTGTGAAATGCCGTGCCTTCGATGGCGGCAAAGAGTTCATCCTGCGCGGTGTGCTGCAGGTTCCAGCCGAAGGTGATGCCGCGCAGGTTCGCATTCACCAGCACGGTGCGGTCGCCGTTGTCCCAGGTCATGCGCAGCAATCCGGTCTGGCCGCCGCGGTAGTTTTCCAGACCCCGGCTCAGTTCCGCCACCGTCGTATTCGCCCGCCGCGCAATGGCGCCAAAAATATCGCCCGTGGCCGAGAGACCCGCTTCGATACCGGTGTACTGCGGATGAACGCTGCCTTGCACCACTCCGCAAACACCGGGGATCAACTCCGCGTGCCGCACGTACGCGATGATGCACGTGGAGGTGCCGATGACGTTCACCACGTCGCCTTCTTTCGCTCCGGCGCCGATCGCATCCCAATGCGCGTCGAACGCGCCCACCGGGATGGGGATGCCCGCCCGCAATCCCAGCTTTTCCGCCCAGAAAGGCGAGAGCTGGCCGGCGATCCGATCGGAGGTGGCATACTCGCCCTCCAGCTTGGCTCGAACACCCGCCAGCAGCGGGTCAACCTTGATGAGAAAACTCTCCGGCGGAAGGCCGCCCAGAGTTGGATTCCACATCCATTTGTGGCCCATCGCGCAAACGCTGCGCTTGACGCGCGCCGGATTGGTGATGCCGCACAGCGTGGCAGCGACCATGTCGCAGTGCTCGAAGGCGGTCACAAACTTTTCGCGCTTGCCCGGATTATGGCGCAGCCAGTGCAGTAACTTGGCGAAACCCCATTCCGAGGAGTACATGCCTCCGCACCATTGGATGGCTTCCAGTCCCTCCTTGTGCGCCAGTTCCGTAATCTCCGCCGCTTCGTTCTTCGCGCGGTGATCGCACCACAGGTAGTACTCGTCCAGGGGCGCCAGACCCTCGCCGACCGGAACAACGCTGGAGCCTGTCGTATCCAGCGCGATGGCCTCGACCTGATCGCCATTGATGCCAGCGTCTTTCACTGCTTGCCGGGTCGCCGCCGCCAGGGCGCGCATATGGTCGTCGTGCGACTGAGTGGCGTATTCCGGGTCCTCTTTCTTGCGATGCAGCGGGTACTCGGAGGCCGCGGACGCAATGAGTCCCCGGCCGCTGTCCACCAGGGAAACACGGACGCTTAGCGTGCCGAAATCCACTCCCGCAACAATGGCCATCTCTCGCCCCTAGTTCCGGTGCCAGTACATTTGCCAGCCGAGATACCGTGTGGCGGCTTCGTGGACCGCGCCCGCCACCGTCGAAAAATTTGCCGCCACGTGATGCTCGAAGCCGTTCTCGCAGATGTAATGCAAAAGCCGCTGCAGGTGCCGAATCTGGACGACTCCGGCCCCGCCAAAAGTGTTGAGCGGATCGTTGGTGAACTCGCCTTCGCCGGTATAGCCGCGCATGATGCCCGCCGTGTCATCGGTGGAGAAGCGGGCAAAACTCATCGCGCCGGCTTTCACGCGGCCTACACAGGTTCCAAACGTATTTTCCTTCCCGACCGTGCCGGCGATGATTTCCTGGAAATCCATGCGCGCGTCCTGGAAGAAGTGCTTGGGCAGGTTGCTGCAATGAAAGCAGACGGCCTTGTCGGGATCGTCTCCGTAGTTGTTGTTCCAATCGAGCAGCGCGCTGGGAGTTTCCGAGGCCAGCGCGAGGGCATACATGCCGATGGTGCCGCAAACGTCGACCTCGCAGGCGCTCGGGAACAGGTTGTTGCTCATCATGCTCATGATGGTGCAGGGCACGACGCCGAGGTACTCCTCCATCGAGGTCCAGCATTGCACCGCGCTCACAGTTACCTCGACCGCCTTCATCCAGCCGTCGATGACGGCGCCGAGTTTGGCCATCTTGACCAGCGCCGAATCCGGCACGCCACTGGTGGAAACGTACTTGCGAATTTCGGCCAGCTTGGCCTGGACGCTGGCGTCGCCATCCGGCAAACGCGCGATGCGTCCCATGATTTCCGACAGGTCGATGGTTTCGACGGAAATGCCCTGCGCTTCCAGCAACTTCTCGCTGTAGCGCACCGTGTTGAACGCTGCCGGGCGCGCGCCGATGCTGCCGACCCGCAGGTTGCGCAGTCCGTTCACGATCCGGCAAACGGCGGCAAACCACGCCAGATCCTTTTGAAATTCCGCGGAATCCGGACTGACCGTGTGCAGGCTGGTTAAAGAGTACGGAATGCCGTACTGTCTGAGGTTGTTACAAGCCGACATTTTGCCGCAAAAACTGTCGCGCCGCGAAGCGATGGTCATTTTCCCGGGAGTGTCGGGCGTAGCCTGCACCAGCACGGGAACGTTCAGGCGCGCCAGGCGCAGGGTGTCGGCGACGGCCCGCTCGTCGCCAAAGTTGGGCAGTGCTACGATGATGCCATCCAACCGGCCGCGGTTCTGCTGGAACAACGCGGCGCAGCGTTTCGCTTCCTCGTGCGTCTCGACCGCACCGTGCTTACTCTGATCCGTACCAAGCACAACACACGCCATCCCGGCCTTCTCGACCGCGCGTATCATTTCTTCCCGTCCCGTCTCCGCTAAATGGCCGGGAAAGAAACCTCGGTTCCCGACGATGATCCCCATTGTCATTTGTTTATGAGACATATGTATTCCTCTTTCTTAGTCCATCAAACGGTGTTACGCACTACGCGCCGCCAGCGCCGCCAGCTCGTTTACGCCATGGCGAAAACCGGTAACAATAAAAGATTCCCAGAAGGAACAACAAGCCACCCCACCAAATGGGGGCGTGCAAACTATAAAGCACAACCCGGTTCTCCGGCGGATGCACGAGTTCGTACACGCCGGTGCCGCAGATCAGTGCGCCATTCACCAGCAGCGACAAGCCAATAAAAAACCATATCGACATGGAACCACCAGACTTCATTCGATCCTCCTACCAGAAAACGATGTTCACAATCACAAACGCAATGGCCACAACCACCGCCCAGAAAACCGGCCGCCGGAAAACCGAAACGTGCTCCTCCTGTGGAATTGCGGTCAAGCCGTAAACCAGGCCAGTCAATTCGGCATCCGGTCTGGGCTTCGTGACCAGGCTGACCACGACCGTGACCCCTACACAAATCAGAAAGCACCACAGCGCCCGGAACATGTTTTGAGCCTGGTCCTGCGCCTGCATCGACAGGGCCACGTATTTCACCGCGCCGGGATCGACTCTCACCCAGGCATACATGCCGACCGAAGACGCGGTCCCGGCAAGCAGCCCCCAGAAGCCGCCCTTCGGCGAGGCCCGTTTCCACATCATGCCCAGCAAAACCGTGCCCAGCAGAGGAGCGATGAAGAAGCTGAAGAGTGCCTGGACGTAGTCCATGATGCTCTGGGCGTGCATCACCAGGTATGCCGTCCCGATGCTGACGGCCACGCCCAGCAGGGTGCACCAACGGCCCATCTTGACCTTCGATTCGTCCGACGCGTTCTTGTCGATCAGGGCGCCGTAGATGTCATAGGTCCACACCGTCGCGAAGGCGCTGACGTTGCCCGCCATCCCCGACATGAAACCGGCAATCAGCGCGGTAATGCCGAGGCCCAGCAGGCCGGGTCCGCAGTAGCGCGCCAGCATGAGCGGCAGAACTTCGTCGTAGCTGTGCAGACCCTGCGCCCGACCCGCGTCCGACCACGCCAGGTCGCCGGGAACGAGTCGCAGCAGATTGCCCGTATGCGGATCGCGCAGTAACGCCAGACCCAGCAAGCCCGGCAGAATGACGATGAACGGAACCATCATCTTGAAAGCGGCCCCGATGATGGGCGCGAGCTTGGCCGAGCGCAGGTCTTTCGCCGACAGGACGCGCTGCACCACCAGGAAGTCGGTGGTCCAGTAGCCCATCGAGATCGCCACGCCGAGTCCAAAGACGATGCCAACCCAATTGATCCCCATCGGATTGTTTCCAAAGCTGCCGAGGGTTGACCACAGGTGGGTATATGCACCGGGATTCGCCACGTGTTGTTCCGTGAGATTGTGCAGAATGCGAGCCTTCAGTCCGCCCCAGCCGCCGGCTTCCACCAGCCCCAAAATCGGTATCAACAACGCGCCCGCCCAGATCAGAAAGAACTGCAGCACTTCGTTGAAGATCGCCGACCGCAAGCCGCCCAGCGCCACGTAGATGGCAACTGTGAGCGACGAAATCCAGATGCTGACGTGAATGTCCCATCCCAGCACCACCCTCATCACCACCGCCATGGCGTACATGTTGATGCCGCTCATCAACACCGTCATGAAGGCGAACGAAACCGCCGACAGCGTCCGGCTGCCCTCGCCATAACGCATCTTGAGATATCCGGGAACGGAGTGGGTCCGGCAGATGTGATAGAACGGCATCATCACCAGGGCCAGGAATAACATTGCGGGTATGGCGCCGATCCAATACCAGTGCGCCGCGAGGATACCGTACTTATAGGCGTTGCCGGCCCACCCCATCAGTTCCAGCGATCCGAGGTTCGCCGACAAGAACGCCAAACCCGCCACCCAGGCCGTCATCTCGCGTCCGGCCATGAAGAAGTCCTCGCCGGTGTTGGCCCGCTCCTTCAAGTACATCCCAATCGCCAGAACCAGCGCGAAATAGAAAACGATAATGGCAAGATCCACCGGTGCAAGGTGGACCAGCGTGGATACAGCCAGCAATGCCGGGACATAAGTCATTTCGTTTTTACCTGCCCGTAATAGGCGCCTTGCCCGTGTTTGCGCAGAAAATGTTTGTCGTGAAGTTCGCGGCTGATCGGCGAAGCCTCTTCAGCCAAGATTAGCGTGTAGTAAGCCATCCGCGCCACCGATTCGAGAATGACCGCATGGTGGGCGGCTGCCGCTGCCGCCGCTCCCCAGCAGAACGGGCCATGTCCGGCCACCAGTACTGCGGGCACGGCCTCGGGATCGAGCTCCTGGAAGCGCCGGCAGATAACCAGGCCCGTGTTCCTTTCATAGTCGGTAGCAATCTCGTCCGGGGTTAGAGGAGGTGTGACCGGGACCTCGCCGTAAAAGTAGTCGGCGTGCGTCGTTCCAAAACAGGGAATCGGCATGCCAGCCTGTGCCCAAGCCGTCGCGAACTCCGAATGCGTGTGGGCGACACCGCCCGCGCGGGGAAAATGTTTGTAGATTTCCAGATGAGTCGGCAAGTCTGAGGAAGGCCGAAGTTCACCCTCGACGATCTGTCCGTCCAGCTTGGTAATCACCATGTGCTCCGGGGCCAGATCCTCATAGGGCACGCCGCTCGGTTTGATGACGACCAGTCCATCCTTGCGCGAAATGCCGCTGGCGTTGCCGAAAGTATAGAGCACGAGGCCGCGACGAACCAGTTCGAGGTTGGCCTCCAGCACTTCCTCGCGCAAAGTCTCGAGAAGCATAGAAATTTTCCGAACTAGGGCGTGTGATTGCGCGACGCCCGCGCCGGCGTCTGGCGCTGCACATCCGGCAGCAGCGCGTGGAACGCCAGCCGTGCCAGTTCCGGCTGCGACATCTGCACGGTGGTGAGCGGCGAGTCGCCAATAGATTACCATTTAGCCGCAGGTTGGCAAGCTACCCGGCCTCATCGCTGCCAGCAATTCCCAAAATTTCGAAGTGGAACCCAAGTTGTCCCATCCGGTGTCACATCGGGGAAAAAACAGAGTTCCGCAAGACGCTCGTGTACCAAATCTCCCAATATCCTTCCGGCGAAAAAAGAACCGAGAAGGCTTTCGGATCGCAGTTGTCTGGAACAAACGGGTCGAACGCTTTCGGGAACGAGATTCTCCAGCCTGGGCCACGTGTTGACGGAGGAGGCGCAATTGTTGTCGGTACGAGTCGTGCAACGATCGCCGCGCGCCTCGGTTCTTCTGCGCTCGTTGGATCAGACACGCTGGCGGACTTTCCTTCCAGGATCAGTAACCGGATTGGCTCAAGCTGGGGATCGCCTTGGACTTGTTCATCCGCTAGGAGGCGATACCTTCCCGATGTGACAAGCCAAAGCCAAACGTGCACGGGTTCCGTCCCCCGCAACCACGCGATATGGTCAGAAACGTGCTTTGGAAGTGTAATGCGGTTTGCAATATCAGCCGTCGTATGCGATGGGACAAATGCATCGGTCGCCATTTTCGATCCGTTATACCATGTGTTGCCAGATCATCTTTTTATAATGAGCTTTATTTTCAGTTATATACACATTTCTTATTGACATCTACCAATGATTACCAGATAATACCACCAGTGGTAGAAGTGCGCGTGGGCACGCGATTAGTGGTGGTTGAGCGGACGAACTGCTTGCAGCTAGGCGAACAAAAAACGAATATATCGGCGTTCGCCAGTATGTTCGGTTGTGTAGATTGCGGAAGGCTTTTTCAAATATGGGCCGGGTAGTTGGTGATTCAGGTTGACCAACATGCCTCTTGCAGCTGCTAACAGGATAGTCATGGACGCCATCCATGGGCTGACACTCGTTGACCCAAGCTTTTGGCGCGTTGTTGACACTCCTGAAGTGCAGCGTCTGAGGTGGATCCGCCAGACCGGACTAGCTCACCTCGTTTATCCGGGGCTCGAACACAGTAGATTCGCGCATGCGATCGGCGCATATGGCGTTTCTAGGCGCGTTTTTGCTCAATTGAGGGACGCGACAACCTCCACTGGGCTCTTGGGCCCGTCGGATCTAGACCCAGAGCTGGAACTTGCTTTTACAACGGCTGCTCTCTGCCACGATCTTGGTCATACGGCGTTCTCTCATGTCCTGGAAACGCTGCTGCTGCCGAAGGGCTTTAGATCACACGAGGACTGCACGCTGGAGTTGCTCCGTCGTGGGGGGAAAGTTGGGAAGGCGATAGAGAACAGATGTGACTTGGTTCAGGTAATTGACTTGCTCAAAAGTGCCCACTGGAATGACGGCCTTTGCAAGCTATTGAGTGGTCAAGCTGATGTTGATCGTTGGGACTACGTCATGCGCGATGCCGCTGCGGCAGGGGTTGTGTATGGGCGCTACGATCTAGACTGGTTGATTCTATCTCTCAGTCTGTATCCGGGATAAGGAGCGAAGGCCACGGCTCCTTATTGAGGCTCATCGTGGATTGGTGGCGATGGAGCACTTCCTTGCCGCTCGGCGCAGCATGTACCAGCAGATCTATTACCACGCAACGGTTCGCGGTTCTGAGAGGCTGTTGCGTGCTGTGTTTGAGCGTGCATGCGACCCAAGCCGGCCAAAAGGTTACAAGAAGGAAACCACGAACGATATTCCGAAATCCTTGCATACAGTGTTGAGGGGAACGGGAGACCGGCCAACTCTCGACGAATTCATCGCCACTGACGATACAACCATTATCGCTGCGTTGAAGCGGTGGGGCCGCTCCGCGACCGATCCGGTATTAAGCTACCTAGCCAGAAGTCTTTTCAACAGGTGTCTCTTCAAGGAAGTCCGTTTTCAGGTTGCGGAAGTTGAATCTGTTCGTGCAATCGCCAAAGATGCTGTCCGGAAAGCCCTCAAAGACCGGGCCACGTCTGATCTGCCGGCGGTTGATGCTGCAGATTAAGAGGCGCTAGACTATTTCGTCCTGGTCGACACCTGCGATTTCAAGAAGTATTCTCACTTCGACGGTATTCTCTTCGATTGCGGTGAGGCCGTTCCGAGAACCTTCGACAAGATCCAAAAGAGACCCGAGTACAACATCGTGAGCGGCCAACGACCCTTTAGCCGGACGAGAATATTTGTTCCCTCTGACGTTTTGAGCAGCGTTAAAGCCGCTCTGCGTGAATTGGAGAAGAAATGAGCAAAGCACAGCCAAATCCGGGAGAACGCTACATCATTCGCGAACTTCTAGGTAAGGGACGCTGGAAGGAAGTCCATCGCGCCGTCGTGAGAGGTGAGTGGCACGACAGGGCCCTCGCAAGGTTCATGGAAAAGCCTAGCGCGGTTCAGCTACTCGATGAGATCAAGCTAACGCTCAAGTTGGGCGAGAAGAGACGCCTCGAAAATGTCGCGCAGTTGTACAAGGTGTTCAAAGGGGATGACGGCGATATTTATCTGGAGGAGGAGCTCTTGTATCGGCCTCTGGAGAGCCTTGCTCCGTTGGAGATCGTCGATCGGTTCTTCAGCATCGCGCGCGACCTATGCCATGGGCTTGCTTCTCTGCACGGCGTTGGCAAGATCCATCGAGACCTGAAGCTCGACAATTGTGGGATCGATCATTCTGGCAGCGCAAAGATTTTTGACCTAGGGAACGTCACCAGCGAAGGCGGGTCCGTGAAGGGCACCACTTTAAGCCGCGCCCCGGAACTCTTCAAAGCAGGCGCTAAGTGCACGAAAGCTTCTGACGTGTGGGCGATGGGGGCGGTACTTTTCGCCTTAAGAACCGGCGGCGACTATCCATTCGTGCCGAGACAAGAGGCTAAGAACAGGGCGCAGGACGGAAAGGCCCGAGAACGCTTTGACAAAACGGTGAGGGGACGTGCATCCGATCCGAAGAGTGAAGCTGAGCTCCAAGTCCGAATAAGGGAAGAGTTTCCGAACGGATCGGGAAAGTTAATGTCGGACATGCTGCAGTTCAGTCCTGATAAACGACCATCAGCTGCTGAGTGTTCCAAGCGTTGGGACATCCTCCTGCGCCCGTATATGCCGACGCAACCGTCTAAAAAGGTCGACGCTTCTGAAACCGTTTTCCAAGACATCGTAGCCTACCTAAAAGCTGTGCTGACTGGAACGGCAGGTATGAGCACCCTGCAGTCGGAACGAGCAGTTACGGCGATCGAGCGGCTTGAGTCGAAACTCGACGCCTCCAAGGTAGCGGAGCTGCACAGACTGAGAAACAAGATAGCGGAGATGCGGCAGGAGGCTGCGGTCTGACCAGCCCCTTCCTTTGAGCCGCCCCACCCCCTGTGTTAGCATCAGAAGTTTCGCAGGCGTTGTTGGGCTGGCCTGTAGCCTGTATTCATCCTCATCCCGGGCCGTATCACCCTTCCCGTAAGCCTGCGGAAGGAGACAACCCGTGAAAGCATACGAAGGAGCCAACCTCCGCAACATTGCCCTGATCGGACACGGGCATGCCGGCAAAACAACGCTCGTGTCCGCCATGCTCTACACCGCCGGCGCCGTGCCGCGCCTCGGACGCGTCGACGACGGCTCCGCCCCGACCGACTACGACGAAGAAGAAATCGCCCGCCAGATGTCGATTTCCACCGGCCTCGCTTTTGTCGAGTGGGGCAAGCCGGACGCGAAGGTCAAGATCAATCTGCTCGATACACCCGGCTTCAATATGTTCGTCCACGAGGCGAAGGTGGTGCTGCCCGTGGTCGACGCCGCGCTCGTCGTGGTGGACGGCGTGGCCGGCGTCGAAGTCGTGACCCAGCGCGTCTGGAATTATTGCGACGAGATCGGCCTGCCGCGCATGATCGTGGTCAACCGCATGGACCGCGAGCGCGCCGATGCCAACCGCGTGCTCGAATCGCTCACCAACGCCTTCGGCCGCGCCGTCACCCCGCTGCAGCTCCCCATCGGCAGCGAGAAGAGTCTCAGCGGCGTGATCGATCTCGTCCGCATGAAGGCCTACACCTACGAGATGGGCGGCAACGGAAAGGGCAAGGAAGGCCCGATCCCCGCTGATATGGCGGGCATCGCCAAGGACGCTCATGAAAAATTGGTGGAACTCGTTGCCGAAGGCAAAGACGAGTTGATGGAGGAGTTCTTCGAATCCGGCACCATCCCCGAGGAGCATCTTGTCCCGGCGCTGCACGAAGCGATTCGCGAAGACAAGCTTTTCCCCGTGCTCTTCACCTCCGGCCTCGGCAACATCGGCGTCGATGAGCTCATGGATTTCATCGTCGACTACACGCCCGCCGCCAGCGAACATCACGCCATCACCGGATGGACGGCTGAGGGCAGCACCGAGCCAACCGTACGCAAAGGCACCGACAACGAGCCCGCTTCCGTCTACGTCTTCAAGACCATGTCCGACGCGTTCGCCGGACGCATTTCCTACTTCAAAGTTTTTTCCGGCGTGCTGAAGAACGACGCATCGCTCCAAAACTACAATCGCAACACGCTGGAAAAGTTCGCGCACATCTCCCTGATTCAGGGCAAGCAGGCGGTTCCGATCCACGAGATTCATGCCGGCGACATAGGCTCGGTCGCGAAGCTCAGAGAAACTCTCACCGGCGACACCCTGGGCGACAAGTCATCGCCGATCCGCTATCCCGCGGTGCAGTTGCCCGAGCCGGCCATCACCTTCGCCATCGAGCCCAAGAGCCGCGCCGACGAAGACAAGCTCGGCGTCGGCCTCCACAAGCTGATGGAAGAAGACGCCATGCTGCGTTTCTTCCGCGATCCGCAGACCAAGGAGTTCCTGATCGCGGGCACCGGACAGCAGCACATCGAAGTCGTGGTCTCGAAAATGAGGAAGCGTTACCACGCCGAAGTGGTGCTGAAAGCGCCCAAGGTGCCGTATCGCGAGACCATTCGCGGCAAGGCCGACGTTCAGGGACGCCACAAAAAGCAGACCGGCGGCCACGGCCAGTACGGCGATTGCAAAATCAAGATGGAGCCGCTGCCGCGCGGAGCCGATTTCGAATTCGTCAACGACATCTTTGGCGGCGCCATCCCCCGCAACTTCATTCCCGCCGTCGAAAAAGGAATCAAAGACGCCGCCGCGCGCGGCTTTCTCGCGGGCTATCCTGTGGTGAACTTCCGCGCGATCCTCTACGACGGCTCGTACCACGACGTGGATTCGAATGACCTCTCGTTCCAAATGGCCGGCCGCATCGCCTTCCGCAAAGCGATGGAACTTGCCAAGCCCACGCTGCTCGAGCCGATCATGACCGTCGAGATCACCGCGCCCGACGAGTTCGCCGGCACCATCATGGGCGACCTCAACAGCCGCCGCGGACGCATCCAGGGCATGGATAACAAAGCCGGCAACACCATCGTAAAGGCCGAAGTCCCCATGGCCGAGATGCTAACCTACGGCGCCGATCTAACCTCCATGACGCAAGGGCGGGGAAGCTTCTCGATGGAAATGCACCACTATGACATCGTCCCCGCGCAGTTGCAGGAGAAGATCATCGAGAAGGCGAAAGCAGAGCGCGGCGAGGTCAAGGAAGAAGAAGAGTAGCTTCGTGTGGGGACGGGGATGAATTCACGTTTGAAGTGCAACAGTGTGTTCCAAGAATACCTCGTTGGGAGTTTTGAAGCCGAGGCATTTTCTGGGTGTGTCGTTATAGCGTTCGAGACAGAGGGCGAGGCGATGGGCGGGCAGGGTATCGAGGTCGGTGTCTCTGGGCAACTGGCGGCGCAAACGGCCAATCGCGTTTTCGATGCCGCCCTTTTGCCACGGCGAGTGCGTGTCGCAGAACCAGGTCTGGATGCCAAACCGTCGGCTCAGGAGATAGTGTTTGCTGAACTCCGTTCCGTTATCGAAGGTCATGGATTGGCACACACGCGCGGGCATCGCTTCCACCATGGCGCTGAGATTGTCGGCGACCGACTGCGCCGTTCTCGCCTTCTGCCGCACCAGCAGGGCGCGCCGCGACCTGCGTTCCTGCGCCACCAGCAAGAACTGTCCCGGTTTGCTGAAGCTCATGAGGTCGGCTTCCCAATCGCCCAAGCGCGTTCTGGCCTCCACCACCGCCGGACGATCATGGATGGAAACCCTGTCCACTATGGACGCCGTCGACCATCGGCCATTGGGCAGACGCTTTCCGCGACGGTACTTTTGGCGAGGCAACCAGCGATGCAGGGTTTCGTTGAAGGACCCACTGCGCCAATAAATGTAACGGTAGATCGATTCGTAGCTGATGCGGTCGCTGCCCGGTCCCTGGGCCATGCGCCCGGCAATCTGCTCCGGCGACCATCCCGCGGCGAGATGTTGCAAAACTTTCTCACGAAGTTCCGGCTGACGTTCCAGCTTGTGGGCTCGACCGCGAGCATGACGACGCAGCATCAACTGCTGCGCGCGCTCCGGATCGTAACCCCCGGTCCACTGCTTGGACGCCTTGCCGTTGCGCTTCAGTTCACGGCTGATCGTCGCCGCGCTCCGCCCCAGAACGCCAGCGATGCAGCGCAGAGATTTACCGTCTGCATGCAGACGGTAAATCTCAATCCGCTCTCTGAGGCCCAACTGCTCATACCTTCTTTTTTCCATCGCAACACCTTTGTACGGTGTTGCACTTGATTCGTGAACTCATGCGGGTCTCTGCCCCGTCCCTTCCCAATTTTTTGGAGCGGTAACCCCCGGTTGTTACTCTGCCGATGTTCTCTATGGGCGCGTTTTATCGCGGGCCGTATGTGGGCCGAAGATGACAAGTGACAATGTACACTATGCGGTGTATTCTTAATGATAAGGAGCTTCAAACATCGCGGCCTCAAGCGGCTTTATGAACGCGACGACCGCAGCGGGATACGGCCTGATCTAGTGGACACGGTTCAGGAAATATTGACCGTACTTGATGATGCAGCTACCCCACAGGAACTAAGCCTTCCCGGTTATAGTCTGCACGCGCTCAAAGGGGGCTTGAAAGTAAGCGTTTGACCATCACACCGGTTCGATGAGCAGTCTCTGCTGAATGCGAGGGGTCGAATCCAGACGACCGAGTACCTCGTCTGTAACTTCAGACCTGAGTGACTACCTCAAGGACGCGCGTGCGATGGTGTTCCGACGTTCCGACGTTCGAAAGTTCGAACCGACTTGCAGGACAAGGGCCGCGATGGTTGTGCCGGATAGGTAGTCCTTTTTCTGCAACTGTCTGCTATTTCAGATTCGCGTATTCCGCCTTGGCTTGCTTTAGAATGGGAACGTCGGGGTCGGCGTCTTTCCAGATCTGAAAGAAGTCGCGATACGCATCGTGGGCTTTGGACGAATCCGCCGCGCGTAAGAACGAGCGCGCCCGGCCCAGATGTGCAAGAGTTCCCAACTGAAAATTTAGAACGATTCCCGGATGATCGAGCAATTTCTGGAATTCCGCCGCGGCTTTTCCCCCGTCGCCCGTTGCCAGATATGCCTGGCCGCGAACGTAGGCGGGGTAAAGGGTGAGTGACGTTGCATCCCCTAACTCTATCGCCTCAGCAGGCGCCAGATCGTCGATGCCCTTCGGTGCCCTCCCTTGGCGGAGGTTCAATTCTGCGCGGATCACCGGGAGCCAATACTTCTGAACCAGAGTGTCCTGCGGATATGTCTTGTCCAACTCCCCGCTCAGCTTCTGTGCCCGTTTGAGATCGCCAATGCGAGCTGCGACCACGGCCGTCACAACCATAACGTCTTTGCCGGCGCTCAGCTTCGCGGCCTGCTCGAGGTAGCCGCGGGCCCGGGCAGAAAAACCTGCCTCGGCTTCGCGAACCGCAGCATCAGCCAGGCAGGCGGCAGCGGATTCGCTGTCGCCTTCGTGTGCCATCAAGTCGGCAGCCGCCCGAGTTAGATCCCGCGCCTTTTGAAAGTGCCCGTAATAGGCCTCCGTGTTCGCTTGCTCGGCCAGCAGCAAGGACTGAGCCCCGGCTACCTCCGAGGCGCGCGACAGAAGGCGCTGCATCTCCGCATTGTCGCCGCGAAGAAATGCCCGGTAGTAGTTTGCCTGGAGCAGATAGTCGGTTTGAAATTTTCGGTTGTTGGCTTCGGCCAAGACAGCGCCGGCATCGTCACTGCGGCCCAAAGCGAGCAGATCGATTGCGAGGTTGCCGTAGGCTGTCGCTCTCGTAGGATCTAGGCGAATTGCTTGTTGGAGAGTGGCGACTGCCTTGTCGTAAAGTCCCAACTGGGCGTAGATGGGAGCAAGATGATTAGGAATTCCTGGTCTCTCCGGGTAGTTCTGGGCCCATATTTCGTGGACCTTTGCGGCCTGCTCCAGATCGCCGGTTACGTATTGGTGATAGCGAGCTTCGATCGCGCCCTTCTCGGCCTCGGTTACCCGGTCTCTTAGCTCGTAAGCTCTGATGGCATTCTTGCGCGCAAGTTCGCCCTCGCCCAGGTTGTGATAGATGGTGGCAATGGCTCCATAGGCCATGGCAAAGTTCGGATCGAGTTCGAGCGCCCGCTGGAAAAGCGGGAGCGAGTCGCGATCGCCTTTTTTGTCCCAGGTGGAGAGCGCAGTTCCGTAGGCGTTGAGAGCATCGAGCGACGGCGTTGTCGCTTGTTCCAAAGGAGCGTTGTATCTCTTAATGGAGGGTAGCGACTCGCCGAGGCGCGCACGCAACTGGGCAGTGGCGCGGCCGAGCGCGTCGACCACCTCTTCTTTACGCCGGGCCTGGAGCTGTTCGTTCGCGATCAGCTCACGGGTGTCGCAGCGAATCGCGGCTAATCCGATCAGATAGGTCGTGCCCAGGCTGGCGATCGATCCTTGCACAGTGACCTTACTGCCCGTACGCTGGCAGACTTCGAGGGCACTACGGCCCGACATGCGTTCGTCGGGCAGGTGCCCCATCTGTTTCATGATTACCGACGCCTTGCGGTCGGGCATAACCTGGATCACCGGAGACTGCGCCAGCCCGACCTCCAGACCCTGGCGGAGCGCATCGTCGAAAACCGCTTCGCCGGTAGTATTCCACGAAATCGGCCAGGACAATCGTGTCTTTCGAGGTGATCCGGAAACGAGCGGCGCGTTGATACCAGACAATTCCGCCCGCCGCCGCTATCACGAGAGCGCCAGCGGCAAACAGCGCCCAGCGCCACCAGCCGGATTTTCTCGAAGCCAGTGGTAGGCTCGCCTCGACTGCCCTGATCTCCCACTCTGCGGGATTCACCCTCTCGGCAACTGCGATCTGGCTCGGGCTGATTTGCGGCTGCGTGGGCAGGCTGACCGGAGCGACAAACCGGTAGCCGCGGCGCGGAACCGTCTCCAGAAATCTCGGATTGTCAGCCACATCGCTCAAGGCAACGCGTAGCTTGCGCACGGCCGTGTTCAGGGCGTCGTCAAATTCGACGAAGGTGTCGGTCGACCATAGCTTTTGCCGGATCTCCTCCCGCGTGACGAGTTGCCCCGGACGCTCCAACAAAAGCGCCAGAATCTGAAAGGGCTGCTCTTGCAGACGAATCCGGACCCCTGACTTGGTAAGTCTGCCTTCCTCGAGATCGGCTTCGAAAGACCCGAAACGGATGATTCGGCCTTCCGGTTCCTGCGGCATAGTGGCGCCCCAAACCCAAAAGAATGCGGGAGATTCTAGCACGGGGGGTTAGAAAAATCAGTATCTGCTTTTTCTCCAGTGCGTTAGCTGGTTAGCTCGGATTCGGAATCAGTTTCGTTGCGCTTTTTCGAGAACTGCCTCAGATTGCGTCCACCAAGCCGGTGGGGCCGGCAAATACAGGGGGAACGCAATGAGTTGCAAAACACACAAGACCTATCCGATCCGAGTAGGCCGGCGTCTCGCTTGCAGTTTGCTCGCGACCTTAGTGCTGCTTTCGCTCCCGGCGTTTGCGCAGTTCACGCCGAGCGACGATTCCTACGTCAACTCCAAGGCGGCTACCACAAACTACGGCGCCGCCAAGACGCTCGATATCAGCAGCGCAGGCGAAACCACCTTCATTCGCTTTGACCTGACCGCGGTGCCGTCCGGTTACACCGGATCCTCCATCGCTAAGGCGACGCTGAAACTTTATGTGAATACGATCACCACCGCCGGCAGCTTTAACGTCGATCTGGTCAACGGCACGTGGACCGAAGGAAAGATCGACAACAGCAACGCTCCCGCGCTGGGCGCCACCATTGCGGCCAGTGTGCCGCTCACAACGGCAAATAAATTGGATTACGTCTCCATCGACATCACGCAGGCCATGGTCGATTGGCTGAACGGCACCGCCAACGACGGCATCGCGCTGGTGGCGAACAGTCCTCTGGTGGCGACGTTTGACAGCAAGGAAACGACGACCACCAGCCATCCGGCTGAGTTGGACATTGTGTTTGCCGGCGGCGGTGGTGGCATCACCGGGATCAACACGGCCAGCGGCAGCGGTCTGACCGGCGGCGGCAACAGCGGCGTTCTCAATCTCAGCCTGCTCACCAGTTGTGCCAGCGGCCAGGTGCTCGACTGGAATGGCAGCGCATGGGTGTGCGCGAATCTGAGCGGCGGCGGCACCATCACCGGCGTGACGGCGGGCACAGACCTCACCGGCGGCGGCGCCAGCGGCAACGTCACGCTCAATCTGGACACGACGAAGGTGCCACAACTGGCCGCGTCTAACAGCTTCACGAATCAGATTGCCGTCTCCAACAGCACGGGGACAATCCCGCTGTTCGCTGTGCAGAACGACACTACCCGAGTGGACAACGCCATCGAAGGCGCGGTCTACAGCCCGCAGAATGGCTCCGCCGCCGTGGTCGGCACGGCCTTTGCCAAGACTGGCGCAGTGTTTGGAGTACAGGGCTCCATCGGGAATTCCACCAACACCGGAGCCGGAATCTACGGCACCAATGGGCCGGCCAGCGTTACGGGATCGGTCTATAAGGGCGGTGGCTCTGGAGTGTGGGGAGACTCAGGCGCCGCCGGCTTCGGGCAGCAGGGCGTGCTGGGAACGGCGGATGCTGGCAACGCCATCGACGCGCTCAACAACAGCACGGTCTCCGCATCCCTGCTCGCCGAGAATCAGAACACCGCGAAAGGTGCGCTCGCCCCGGCCGTGGCCGGATTCAGCTTCGGGCCCCAGGGCATCGGCGTTGTCGGTTCCGGACCTGTGCACAGCAATAACTTTCTCAACTCTGTGGGCGCATCGGCGATCGGAGTCGTGGGGGATGCTGGTCCGGGAAGCGCCACCGGCGTTCTGGGCACCGCCGATGTGGGGATCGGCGTCTATGGCATCTCCACATCGAGCGCCGGTGTGATTGGGCAGTCCACCGGCAACTCCGGCGTGTTCGGCGAAACCCTAAGCACCAACAGCAACGGCGGGCCATATGCGGGCGTTTCGGGAGCCGATTTTGGGGCCGGATCTTTCAATGCGGGAGTCTACGCTACGTCGGTCAACGGGAACGCGATTGGCGGACACAACAGTGGAGCCACTGAAGCTACGACCGCATTTTTTCTTAACGATGGCGAACGCGACTCCTTTAATCAAGTGATCTATGCAGCTAGTACACAGAACCCTGCCGCTTTTTGCTCGGTGATGGTCAACGGAGATTTCATGTGCACTGGGAGCAAGTCCGCAGCCGTCCAACTTCCCGACAAAAGCTGGAAGCGGCTCTATGCCGTCGAGTCGCCCGAAAACTGGTTTGAAGACTTCGGTTCGGGGCAGCTTTCCAACGGATCCGCCGAGATCACACTCGAACCAACCTTCGCTCGGACCGTGAACACCGCCGCCGACTATCGTGTTTTTCCGGTTCCGGACGGCGACTGTAACGGACTGTATATCGCACAGAAGACTGCGACCGGATTCGTGGTCCGCGAGCTGGGAGGTGGAAAATCCAACGTCGCTTTCGATTATCGCGTCGTGGCCCGCCGCAGAGGCTATGAGAACGTTCGCATGGCGGATGTGACCGAGTTGCAGGCCCGCAACGCCGTCATGGTGGATCGCGTGATGAAGGAGGATCGTCAAAGACCGGCTGCAGCAGCAGAAGCGGGGAGGGCGCACCCCGCACCGCAGATCGAGATGCCAGTCTGGCCGCGATCGGAGGGGTCGCGCCACTCCAGCAATCGGGCAGCTGCCGCTGGTAAGTCCGGTTCGACGTTAAAGAACCGGTAGACCAGGGATGAGAACGGGAGATGCCGGTGCCGAAGGGATCGCGGCGCAATTCCGTTTTCGATTCGCTTCAGCAAGGCAAGCAGCGGACGGGGAGGCCGGTGGTACGCGGTTTCCTCTTCGCCCAAAGTGCGCAGTTACAAATACGGACCGGGAACAACTTGATCGGAGGATCACAATGACTTACCAGGTACCAACGACGTTTGTAATGAAACTAAGCAGCCGTCTGCTCGCTTGCGGCTTGCTGGGGGCCCTATTGGCGCTTTCGCTCCCGGCACTTGCTCAGTTGACACCGAGCGACGATTCCTACGTCAACTCCAAGGCGGCTACCACAAACTACGGCGCCGCCAAAACACTCGACATCAGTAGCGCCGCCGACACTACCTTCATTCGTTTTGACCTAACTGCGGTGCCGTCCAGTTACACGGGATCGTCCATCGCCAAAGCGACGCTGAAACTTTATGTGAATACGATCACCCCGCCGGCAGCTTTAACGTCGATCTGGTCAACGGCACGTGGGCCGAAGGAAGCATCGACTACAGCAATGCGCCCGCGCTGGGCGCCACCATCGCCGCCAGTGTGCCGCTCACAACGGCAAATGAATTGGATTACGTCTCCATCGACATCACGCAGGCCATGGTCGATTGGCTGAACGGCACCGCCAACGATGGCATTGCGTTAGTGGCCAACAGTCCGCTGGTGGCGACGTTTGACAGCAAGGAAACGACGACCACCAGCCATCCGCCCGAGTTGGACGTTGTGTTTGCCGGCGGAGGGGGCGGCGGAATTACCGGAGTGCTCACAGGACCAAACAGCGGACTGACGGGCGGCGGCACGAGTGGCACGCTCAATCTTAGCCTGCTCACCAGCTGCGCAAAGAATCAGATATTGGCATGGAGTGGCAGCGCGTGGGCATGCAGCAGTGCCGGCACGGGCACCGTCACTGGCGTGACGGCGGGCACCGACCTGACAGGCGGCGGCACCAGCGGAAACGTCACCTTGAATCTGGATACGACCAAGGTTCCGCAACTCGCGGTCGCCAATACTTTCGCCGCGACTCAGTCGATCACTGGGTCTCTGAACGTTTCCAACGGCCTGAACATCACGGGCGACAGCTTCTTTGGCGCCAGCGACTCCGGAACCGCTTTGCAAGTGTCTCAAGGCGGCGCAAGCGGGACCGGCGCAATCCTCGGGACCTCGAAGTCCACCGCGGCCGGCTCCTACGCGATCCTTGGAACTGCCATCGGCACATCCGGCGCGGTTTTCGGCACTGAAGGCTCAACCAAAAGCCCAACCGGAGCCGGCATAGTCGGAGTGGGCGGCACGGAAAGCGCAATTGGCAACCAGTTTGGTAGTTCCGCCGGAGTGTGGGGAGACGCCGGCAACGTGTCGGCGAGTGCCATGGTCGCGACCGCAGATAATGCCTATGGGCTACTCGCATACAACAACGGGTTGCGTGAAACGATTGGGGCATTCAACCGTTCCACCGCCACTGGCTCCTCTGGCACTGGCTTCGCTTTCGGAGTTATCGGAGTCACCCAGTCACCTAACGGCATCGGACTCGCGGGGCAAGCCTCATCAGTGAGTGGGACCTTCCAGGATGGCCACGGCGTCGAGGCGATTGGCGTAAGCGGCGATAGTGGGACCGCCGGTGGAGTCGGCGTCTGGGGCACGGAAGACTCTGGATACGCGGTGTTTGGCGAGAGTCAGGGCCCTTATGTGACTGGGCTTTTCTTCAATCTGAGCACCTCTTTGAGTTACGCACTGGAAGCTGGCAACGTCAGCAACCACTGCGTCATCGATACCAACGGCAACCTGACCTGCACCGGCAATATGGCAGGCGCGGTGCAGTCGCAAGGCGACCGCACGGTTCGTCTGTATGCGGTTCAGTCGCCGGAAAACTGGTTCGAAGATTTTGGTTCCGGCACTTTGAGCAACGGATCGGCAACCGTCAATCTCGATCCTGGCTTTGCCCAAACGGTCAACACCAATGTCGACTATCACGTATTCATCACTCCCAACGGTGAATCGGAAGGCCTTTATGTCGTCAACAAAACGGCTGGAGGCTTTGAGGTGCGCGAGCAGCATGGCGGGCACTCCAATGTCGGATTCGACTACCGAATTGTTGGCAGGCGCAAAGGCTACGAAAACATTCGCCTAGAAGACATCACCGACAAGCATGCGCAACTCGTGGCCCAGAATCAGAAACTCCTGAAGACAGGCGATCCGGCGGCACGCGGGCAACGACAGGAGCAGTTGTATCCGCAGCCCCATGCCGCCTTTAAGGGCGCCGGAGTAGCTCGGCTTACTGCTCGGCACGGCGGGGCTCGGGCGGGTAAGGCTACGTTGAAGCAGTAGAACATCCGAGGGAACCACGCGGGGTGCGTGGTTCCCATCTTTCAAGGAGATTTTCAATGAAACGCACAAATGTACGTACAATCCGCGCGACCTTCACCATCCTCGCCGTGCTCATGACTTTGGTCGCAGCAGGCTCGCACCTGGCATCGGCGCAAACACCAGACTTGCTGTTCAGCTTCGACCCAACGGACAACGGCATTTTTGGCCCGTTCCCGCCCTCGGTGATGGCGCAGGGGCGCGACGGAAATCTCTATGGCACCACCGATTCCGGCGGCGCCAATTTAGTTGGCGGTGTGTTCATGGTGACGCCCTCCGGCGCCCTGACGCAACTGTACGACTTCACCCGGACCGACGGCGCCCACTGCAACATGGGGCTCACCCTCGGCAACGACGGTAATCTCTACGGCGCATGCTATGACGGCGGCGACTCCAATCACGGCCAGCTTTATCGCATTACTTCCGCGGGCGTTCTTACTTCTCTGTATAGCTTCAGCAACGTGGGAGGTGACGGCGCCGATCCCAATGCGCCGCCCATTCAGGCCGCGGACGGCAACTTCTACGGAACAACCATTGGCGGCGGTGCAAATGGAGATGGCACCATCTACAAAATGACGCCTGCCGGTAAAGTCACCATCATTCACTCCTTCCTTTACTCGAACGAGGGCGGCTCTCCTGGATCTGCGCTGGTGCAAGGCAGCAATGGAAGTCTGTACGGTACAACCGAAGAAGGTGGGGGGATTTTCAAGGTCACGACCAAAGGCAAACTGACGGTCATTCATGCGCTCTCGGTCAGCGATGGCGACGTTCCCCTCGGAGCTCTGATTCAGGGTTCGGACGGAAACTTCTACGGCACCGCCAGCCAGGGCGGTTCAATTGGTGAAGGTACTGTGTTCAAGGTCAGCGCGTCCGGAAAGTTTGCGGTCCTTGAGAGCTTTAATCCCGAAGTGGATGGACAAGGTGATCCGTGGGTCGGCTTGATTCAGGCGAGCGACGGGAATTTTTACGGAGTGTCGTTTCGTTCCGGCATATTGGGGCAGAAGCAATACGGCGGCATCTTCAGGCTGACGAAGAAGGGAGCCTACTCGTCACTATATTTGTTCGATGGAAGAGTTGGCGCCAATCCCGCGTCGGCGCTTATCCAGAACACCAGCGGCCTGCTCTACGGCAATGCGACGAACCAGGCAGGGTTCAGCGCCGGCTCAGTTTACAGCATGGACATTGGCGCCGAGCCCTTCTGCAGTCCGAACATGACGTCCGGAAAAGTTGGAACCGTCGTCGGCATTCTCGGCCAGGGCTTCACGAGCTCTTCGGTCGTCAAGTTCGGCGGCGTGCAGTCCACCTCGGTCACGGTCGATGGTCCCGGCTATCTCACCGCAGAGGTTCCAGGAGGCGCAGTCACCGGGCCGATCACCGTCACGACTGGCTCGACGACGCTGACCAGTCCGCTGATCTTCAAAGTGAAATGATAACGATTAGGCTTGGGCCAAAAGATTCTGTAAATCACTTGCGATTAATCAGTCTGGTGTGCCCAGGTTCGCGCGCGTTCTCTGCGCGCTAACTTGGGTCCGTCCTCGGGTCTAAAAATGTCAGGCGCTCGGCACGGCAAAGGTACGTTGAAGCAGTAGGGTATTTGGGGGAGCCCGCTTCGAGGCGGCTCTCCCGTTCGCGGACTGTTCAATCAATCGCCACGGGGGAACAGCATGGGTGTCTCTTTTTAGTTATCGAAGGCGCGAACCACGGAGGTGCAGCGTGAAGATCAGAATCTGGGCGGCGCTGGGAGTCATGATGTTCGCGCTGACAAAATCTCACGTGTCAGCCCAGGTGGCAACATTCGAAGCGACGATACCGTTTCCGTTTGTGGTCGGTAAACATACACTGCCGACGGGCACCTACACCGTGCAACGTCTCATGGGGAGGCCGAAGAGCACCAATGCTCTGGGAGTCATTGTGATTAAGACCAATGATCACCGTGTCTACAAAGTCATCGTGACCGGCACCGGCGAGGAGCATCAATCGACAAGAGCGAAGGATTCCAGTCTGATCTTTACAAGTTTCGAGGGCAAAGAATATCTCAACCGCGTGTGGGTCGCTGGGGACGCCGTCGCTCATCAACTCGCGGATGTCCCGCCTGAGATCGCGACCCTGGGCGCAACGAGCGAAGTGATCGTGACCGGATTTCATTATTCCAAGGCAAAGTGAAACCGGGAATCTGGCCGAAATCGTTGCGGCAGATTGAGAGCGTTGTTGGCAACAAAGTTGATGCCAACAACCCAGTGGTGTGAGGCTACGAATGCCGGCCAACCCAACCTGCGGGAGTAAGGTCCGGAAGGCGGTGGATATGGCGACCGGCAAGTCCCGGAAGGGTCGCTGCCAGGTAGTCGCGGACGGAGATTTCCAACCGCCGGCAGCTTTCTACAACCGACAGAATCGCCGCGACCTTCGGCCCCGCCTGTGGGCTGCCGATGTAGATCCTCCCGACAACCGTATTCTCGAATGCGCGGTCGAGGGAAAATCGGAATACATCGTCACTCGCGACAACGATCTTCTACGGCTCGGCAGCTACGCTGGCATGAAGATAATCAAAGTGGCCGAGTTCCTTGGCATCGCGAGGGCGTCCGGAGTGTGCGGTCTGTAGACTGGGACGACCTTTTCCTTAACGTTCGCCACGCCAGCTCGCGCTCGCAGGAAATCGTTCCCTGATCGCCCATTCTGGCGTACTATTCGTCTTTCTGCTTTACTTTTAAGGAGTCCCCCATGTCCAAGCGGAGTTCCCCGATCTGCTGCCGCTTGTCCTTCGCGGCGCTCGTTCTGTTGCTGATCTCCCGGCCCGCGACGGCCCAGGAAAGCAAGACCACAACGCTCGAGATTGACCACGCATCGATCTGCGGATCGAATCTCGACGCGCTTCGCCAAGCCTTCACGGATGTGGGCATGACTCCCGACTTCGGCGGTCCCCACGGCAACGGCATTACTCAGATGGCGATCCTCGGCTTCGATGACGCGTCGTACATTGAGTTGATTGCGCCAGTAAAGCCAGGCGCGGCCGCAGGCTCCGACTGGGCGAAGTTTATGTCCGACGATGCCGTCGCCTGCGCCTGGGCCGTGGGCACAAACGTTTTGCTGCAGGAGGTCGATCGGCTAAAGAAGGCCGGAATTCCCGTTAAGGCTCCCGAGCGTGGCAGCCGCAAGCGCCCCGACGGCATGTCGATCGAGTGGATGACCGCCGACGTCGGCTCAGGAACACCCGGCTCCACGCTGCCGTTCGCCATCGAGGACCAGACGCCGCGCGCCTGGCGCGTCCAGACTTCGGACAGCGTAAAAGGTGCGCCGGTGAGCGGCGTCGAGAACGTAGTCCTCGGCGTCACCAACCTGGATGCGTCGATTGCCTTGTTCCGCAAGGCTTACGGCTGGGCCGATCCGCTGGTTGAAACGCAGAAAGACTTCGGCAAACTCGCGTACTTCCCCGGCGAGCCCGTGATTCTGGCAGCTCCCACCGGCGGAGGCTGGCTCGCGGACCGGCTCGCCAAGTTCGGCGAGACCCCGGTCGCCTACCTGCTCGCCACGCGCGACTTCGCAGCGGCAGCCAAGAGGTACAAGCTCTCCGGCAATAAAACCTGGTTCGGCCAGAAAGTAGCCTGGTTCGACCAAGGCAAGCTGAAAGGCGTGAGGCTGGGCGTGATTGGGCAGTAGATTGTTGGTGAACAGACGGACATTACCCCCGGAACCTATGCGCTGATCTGTACCAAGGGTCGTTGGAGAATGGTACTGAAAGATGCGATGAAATCCGCGGCACGTTTCATGCAGTCGCCCCGATCCGGGACTTGGCCAATGACGCGATTCGGGTATTCGTCATAAGTCCGGCCATCGAGCAATCTTCCGTTTTTAGCCTTTCTCACGCCTCCCCATTGCTTGAAGAAAAAAGGTACGCCTTGTGCCCGGCACTGCTTTCGAATGGAAACGACCCACTCCCGTTTCATCGGCCTTGCCCCCGGCCCACTTTCACCGCCGACGATCACCCAGGTGATGCCCGACAGGTCGATTACGCCGAGATCCTCCAGCAGCGGCTCAACCGAAAGGAAGCGTACTTTCGCGGGGGCCTGCCGAAGATGATCCACTCGTGGCAAACCATGTTTCCGGTCCTCCACACTAACGCCCCACCAGATGTTTTCCCGCTCCGCCGCAAAGCGCACCCTGCCTTTGAGCAAGTGCAGTAGTCTCTCCGACCGTTTTGTCAGGACTTGATATGTGTGCCAATTGGCCGTCGCCATCACACGCGCGACCGCCTCCGCATAGTCGTCGGGCACTCCCTGCTGGAAGAGGTCGCTCATCGAATTGACGAACACCAACTTGGGTGACCGCCAGGTAAATGGTTCTGGCAGCTTCTCTGGCACCAAGCGCAGATCGAACCCCTGCTCGTAAGGATGTCCTTTGACCCCGCGAAATCGCTCGGCAAACGTCTCTGCATAGCAGTGCTTGCATCCGGGGCTGATCTTGACACAGCCGCGAACGGGATTCCAGGTAGCGTCAGTCCATTCGATATGGGAATTAAGTGACATTCTTGTAGGTATACTCCTCGTATCTCGGGGACAGGATGCAGGAGATGATGGAGATGATAATGAATGATTTTAGTCTTGAAGCCATGTTGAAAGCCTCTGGAAAACGAATGAGGGACGACCTTGCCGGGCGTTTGATACCTCATCCAGCTGAGCTAGGAACGGACAGGGAAGAGGTCATACGTCAGTTTCTGCGTGCTTATTTGCCGAAACGCTTCGAGGTCTCGACCGGATTTGTTTTTGACTCGGCGGGCAATGCTAGTAAACAGCTCGACATTGTAATTTCCAATTCTTTGATCTGCCCTCGCTTCGAGACAGCCGGTGGTAAGAGATTTTTCCCGTGTGAGTCCGTGGTTGCGGTTGGCCAGGTGAAATCGTCGTTGACAGCATCTGATGATTTCCAAAAGGCTCTGGCAAACCTAGAATCCGCGAAATCGCTAGACCGTTCAGCGAAGGGCATGGCTGCCGACGATGCATCCGGCGAGGAGATCGATCCTGTTCACAATCACCTTGACCAGATCTTTACCTTTATGTTCATAACCGGAAAGGCGTTGGCGGGTAGGACAATCGTCGAGGAATTGATAGACCTTGTCCACAGAAAGCCTCCTCACGTTTGGCCCAACATCATATTCGCAATGGATAAATATCTCGTCACCTTCTGCTGCGACGGAGGGGTCTGCCCTAATCCGATGGACGCTCGCGGAATAGCCCTGCAATCGGCCTCCGAGCAAGACGAGATCCTCATGAGATTTTACTTGCTGCTTGGGCGTGCCGTTGAAGTCACCCGAGTGAGTACGCTCCCACACTGGGAGTACCTCTCTAACTTCACACAATGGGATGCAGAAGCTTGGTATTCGTCTACTGACAGCCCACCGCCTTACCTGCACACGCTTCGGATGTAAACGAAGAGGCACCCGTGTCGCGCCCGCTCTCCAAACTCCACCGATTGGATCGCTCCCTATCGCTCCCTCTGAAACACCATATCAGATGCTTATATGATGCTACAATCGCATCATGATCGATGTCACCCAGGACATTCATTCCCTGACCACCTTCAAGCGCAATTCCACGGGCCTGATGAAACATATGAAGAAGACCGGGCGTCCGCTGGTGCTCACTGTGAACGGCAAGGCCGAAGCCGTGCTCCTCGATGCCAAGGCCTATCAGGAAGTGGCCAGCCAACTGGACGCCGTCGCGAGTATCCGGCGCGGCCTGGCGCAAGCCCGCAACGGCGTGGGCCGTCCCGCAGATGATGTGTTTGACGAACTGGAACGCGAAGCTGAAGGCAGATGACTTATCGTGTCATTGTCACTCCCGCAGCCGAGAGTGATCTCAGATCGGCCTACCGCTATATCCGCAGCCAAGCACCCCGCGCGGCGCGCGACTGGATCAGGCGCGCACGCCAAACTGCAAAGACTCTCGCACGCCACCCCGAGCGGTGTCCGCTGGCCCCCGAGAGCGCATCGTTCGATCAACCCATCCGCGAACTGTTTGTCGGCTCGGGCAACCGCGGCACCTATCGTTTTCTGTTTGTGGTATTTGCGGAAGAGGAATCGGTTTACGTACTGCATGTTCGGCATGGATCGATGCTCCCGCTCTAATCGAGCGCCGGTCGCAGGAGTGCACGCAGCTAACTAGCAACCTGCAACCGAGAACTGCTACCATCGCCTTCAGTGTCCGCTGCCAAAGACAATCCCGCCCTCAAAGACCGCCTCGTCTCCGCCGCCCCGGTCGAGGACGATTCTTCCTTCGAACTCAAGCTCCGTCCGCAGCGCTTGCAGGAATTCATCGGCCAGAACAAGGTCAAAGAAAATCTCGACATTGCCATCCAGGCCGCAAAGTCGCGCGGCGAGGCACTTGATCACGTCCTGCTCTACGGACCGCCCGGTCTCGGCAAGACGACGCTGGCTAACATCATCGCCAACGAACTCGCCGTCGCCTTCCAGCAAACCTCCGGCCCCACGCTGCAAATCAAGGGAGACCTAACCGCAATCCTCACCAATCTCCGCGACCGGCAAGTGCTTTTCATCGACGAAGTGCATCGCTTGCAAGCCGCGCTTGAAGAGATCCTCTATTCCGCGCTCGAAGACTACAAGCTCGACATCATGATCGGTCAAGGCCCGTCGGCGCGCACCCACACGATGGACGTAAGGCCCTTCACCTTCATCGGCGCCACCACGCGCGCCGGACTGCTCTCCGCGCCCCTGCGCTCGCGTTTCGGCCTGCTGCTGCGCCTCGAGTTCTACACTCACGACGATCTCCGCGTCATTGTCGAGCGTTCGGCCGAGATTCTCGGCGTGAGCATCGATCGTCCCGGCGCCATCGAAATCGCCAGCCGCTCTCGTGGAACGCCACGCATCGCCAACCGCCTGCTGCGCCGCGTCCGCGACTACGCTCAGGTGCGCGCCGCCGGTTCCATCGATCTGCCAACCGCGCAGTCCGCGCTCAGCATGTTGGAGGTTGACCGCTACGGCTTCGACGAAGTCGACCGCAAACTGCTGCTCACCATCATCGAGAAGTACCAGGGCGGGCCGGTGGGCTTGAACACGCTGGGCGCGGCGCTCGCCGAAGAGCCCGACGCCATCGAAGAAATTTACGAGCCCTTCCTGATCCAGATCGGCTTTCTGAATCGCACGCCGCGCGGGCGCGTAGCAACTCAACTAGCCTACGAACATTTCGGAATCACTCCCAACCGCCGCCAAAGTTCCCTCTTCTAGAAGAAATAGTGGAGAGAGGCGGCCGTCCTCGCCCGTCCGCGTATCGACAGACGCCCTCGTCTGTCCAGCCGAGCAAAGCTCGGCAGCGGCCCGTGCTGCACAGCAGTTCTCGATTCGCCATAACCAGGCAAGCGCGATGCGTTTGACTTGCACCGCCGCAATCTGCGTTAATCTCTCTTCGTCATCATCCCCGCAGAAACGCAGCACGCAGGAGGAATCATGCGCGATGTGATCTCGACCGACCAGGCCCCGAAAGCCATCGGCCCCTACTCGCAGGCCATTCGAGCCCAGGGACTAATCTTTACTTCAGGGCAGATCCCGACCGATCCTGCCACCTCGCAGATCGTCGCCGGCGATGTGAGCGCACAGACCGAGCGCGTGCTCAAGAACCTCGCTGCCGTTTTGCAGGCCTCGGGCAGCAGCCTGGAAAAAGTTCTGCGCTGCACCGTCTTCCTGAAGAACATGGAAGATTTCGCCGCCATGAACGAAGTCTACGGCCGCTACTTCAAGCAGGAGCCGCCTGCCCGCTCCACCGTCGAAGTGGCCCGCCTTCCGAAAGACGTGCTGGTTGAAATTGATGTGATCGCGCTGGCTTGAACAAAACTGGCTTGAAGCGTCAAATGTAGAGACGCGGCTTGCCGCGTCTCCTGTGCGCACTCTGAGAACCTAACGTTAGCGATCTTCAGGAAGGAAGAAAAGGGGCATTATGAAAACTCTCATCCTTGTCATCACACTGCTCGCACTGGCCAGCCTGGTCGCCGCCCAGACCGCTCCAGCTCACAAGCCCGCCACCAGCGGTCCCACCAAGGTCACCGGCGAGCCCACCAAAACCGCCAGCGGTCTCGAATACTGGGACATCAAAGTTGGCACCGGTGCGGTCGCGCAAACCGGACAGCACGTCAAAGTCGAATACACCGGCTGGCTCACCAATGGCAAGAAGTTCGACAGCTCGGTCGGCACCGGCCGTCCGTTTGATTTCATGCTGGGCGCGAGCCAGGTCATTAAGGGCTGGGACGAAGGTGTAGTCGGCATGAAGGTAGGCGGCAAGCGCCAGCTCCGCATTCCGCCAGACCTGGCCTACGGAGCAAAGGGTTATCCGGGGGTTATCCCGGCCAACGCAACCCTCATCTTCGACGTGCAATTGGTAGATGTGAAGTAGCTCGTGGCGCGGACACTCCTGTCCGGGATAAGCCGCCAGGCACACAAAAGCCCGCGGGACTGCAAAAGGTCCGCGGGCTTCTAAAAAGCTACGCCTTAACCACTTTGCCGCTGCGCAGACAGGAAGTGCAAACGCGAATGTGCTTGGTAGCGGCTCCCACCTTGGCATGAACCGGGCGCAGATTGACGTTCCAGCGCCGTTTACTCACATTGTGAGCGTGACTGATGGTGTTTCCGAACTGCGGCCCCTTGCCGCAAATATCACAAACTCGCGCCATAACTCCGAATCCTTCCAGGCCTGTTGCCGAAACCATCATTTTACAGGAACCCGCCCGATTTCGCCAAGGCGGGAAATAGTTGGTAGAGCCTACCCACATCGTATCCCCCTAGCGAGGTTGCAGTGTGTGGGTGAGAAACGCGTTAGGGAGCTGGCCGGACGGCTCCGCAAAAGCCGGGAGGCCAGCGACCGGGATTACAATCCGCTGTGTCCATCGCCTACTTCGTCCTGGTTCGTGAGATGAGAGACGCCTACAATCATCGCTTGCGTCTGGTGCAGTCGGCTCGGCAATGCGGCATCAAACCCACGGCCCGTCTGTTTCAGACCACCGTCCCCACCGTGCGCAAGTGGCTGCGCCGTTATCAGCAGCAGGGCCCGCGCGGCCTCATCGAAGTCTCCCGCGCTCCCCATCACCAGCCCGGCAAAACTCCCGCCGCCATCGAGCAGCAGGTCGTTGCTTTGCGCCAACGGCTGTTTACCTTCGGCGCTCGCCGCCTCATTCGCGAGTTCGATCTCCCGCTCAGCCATCGTGCGCTGGAGCGCATCTGGCGTGCGCACGGTCTGATCAAAAAACGTCAGCGTAAATATCAACGCAAACAAGACCTCGCCCACATCAAGGCCACCTGGCGCGTCTTCCAGCAGATCTCCGCCGACACCAAGGATCTCAACGATATTCCCCGCTACTGGCCGCAGGCCCAGGCCTTCGATCTGCCCGCCGTCGAGTACACCGCCCGCGAAGTGCGCAGCGGACTGCTGTTCTGGGCCTTTGCCCAGCGCCGCTCTGCCGCCGCCAGTTCCGTCTTCGCCGCCCGCATTCAGCAGCACCTCGACCGTTGCGGCATCTCGCTCCGCGACCTGGTCTGGCAAACCGACAACGGGTCCGAATTCATCGGCGGCCATGATCGCCGCGGCCATCCCACCGGCTTTCCCAGCGCTTTAGGCGACAGCCAGCATGTCCGCATCCCGCCCGCCGCCCACACTTTCCAAAGCGATGTGGAAACCGTCCACCGCCTCGTCGAAGATGAGTTCTTCGATCTGGAATCGTTCACCAGCCGCGGCGAATTCCTCGCCAAGGCCTTTACCTATCAGCTCTACTTCAACCTCGTCCGCCCCAACTCCCACAAACAAAACCTCAGCCCCTGGCAAATCGTCGAGCAGTTGCAACCCCGCTGGCCTCTCCAACTCTGCTTGCTTCCACCTGTCTTTTTGGATTATCACTTGAACGATTCCGGGGGATACGATGTCCCTAGGCACCCCTAAGGCGGGAAATAGTATCGGGCAACTCTTCTGCCTGTAGAGACGGCCTTGCCCCGTCTCCGGGGACTCTGCAAGCGTGTCTCTAAGCGGTACCAGACGCCGATTTACGGGCTGGGCAGCTACGTTAAGCCGCCTTGCCCATCACCGGCTGCGCGCAATGGCTGCAGCGCCGCGCGTCAATCGGAATCTCGCTCAGGCATTCCGGACACTTCTTGGTGGTCGGATCGGCCGGCGCCGGGTCCTTGTGCATCCGCGCCACTAGCGCATTCACCGGCGCCACCACAAAGAAATAAACGGCTCCAGCAATCAGCAGAAACGACACCCCGGCGTTGATGAAGTGGCCCAGGGGAAACAGCGCCCCGTGAATCGTGAAATGGATCGCAGAGAAATCCGGTTTGCCCACGATCGCTGCGATGAGCGGCGTCAACAGGTCCGTGGTCAGCGCCGTGACCACGCCGCCAAAGGCCGCGCCAATCACCACGCCCACCGCCATATCCACCACATTCCCGCGCAAAATAAACTGCTTGAATCCGGATAACATGCAAGACCTCCCAAAAATGATCGTTTGGTAATTTAGGCGTTCACGAGCCTGCGGTCAAATGAGGGCCTTCTCGACCCACGCAGCACTATGATTGGATCTCGACCTCGCCGCTACGTCCATCATAGAGGAGCAACCACTTGCGCAGTATGTCGCGACCGATTAGACACGAGAAAAACGGCTGGCGAATAATAGGGCAAGCGACAACACGAGCTGTGCTGAGGGAAGGCAGCTCTGTTTCGGGAAACGCGATTGCAGCTGCGTACTCTGGATATTCCCCAGCTTCTCCGCCCACCGCATTGACCTTTTGGTGCCCAGTTTGCTTGAGTTTGCATGTAGCGGCAATTTGCGGGTTGATTACGGTGAGAGAAGCACCAGTGTCGATTAGAGCCCTCACCGGCAACTCAGGAAATTCGAGCCCCACTGCTCCACCTTCAGCCACCTCCCAACTGGTAGCACTTATTAGTATCGCAATGTGGGGACCTTGCTGGAGGAGAACGGTCGGCGTGAAAGGAAACTTCACACGGTGCCTTTAGTGGATGAGGTAGACAGGTTCCTCGGCCCAAACCTGTTTGACGAGGAAGCTACCCTGAACTCCGAACCTTCCCAAGCCCGCTCTAAACGCAGATTCGTAGTCTGGATAAAACCCCGCCACGGTTATATCCGAAATCACAACAAAGTCGCCGGGATGGCTTCGCAGCCATTCGTGTTTGCGCTGCTCGAAGACCCCGAGCTCCTTTTGTAAGATCTTTTCTCCCTCAGCCACGGCAGTCCTCGCGAGATGCACGCACGGGCCAAGTAACGACGGCTCGCGTTGCGATATTATAATATTATAATAGAATTGCAAGAGAAATCTTACAGGGCAGACGTGCCAAAGAAAAAGAGACTCGACGATGACGCTGAGCAGGTGGCTGTCTATCTAACGCCTACGGAAAAACTGGCGATGGACGTCATTGCAGGCCGGAGGAGAAAGCGGCGAGAAGAACGGACAAGCCCGAGCGAGATAGTGGCCGACGGCCTCTGGAAGATTCTCACGGAGGCGGAAGGGGTTGCAAAGGAGAAAATTCAAGAGTTGTTGGCTGTGCAGACCGAGAAAGTGCAAGCACCAAACAATCTGAAAGTCTTTCCGAAGAGTGAACCCTAGACTGGCCTCAGATCCGCATCGGCATCACAATATACCGGTACTTGTAATCCTCGGCTTCCGCTGGACGAAGCTGGCCGGCAGACTGGGCATCCTTCAGCTCCAGTTTCACCTCGCACGACCCGGTCGCTTTGACGAAGTCCAGCAGGTATTGCGCGTTGAATCCGATCTGAATCGGCTCGCCATCATAAGCGATTTCGATGGAATCCTCCGACTCGCCCGTCTCGCTCGACGATGCCGAAATCTTCAACTCGCCTTTCTCCAGACGCAGCCGCACGGCGCGCGACCGCTCATCGGCGAACTGCGCCACACGCGCAATCGCAGCTCCCAGTTCTTCGCCATGCAGCGTGATCGACTTGGAGATGTCTTTCGGCAGCACCGCCTCGTAGTTGGGAAACTGCCCCGTAAGCTGGCGCAACGTCAGCAGCCGCGGACCCACGCGGAAGAACAGCGTGGACTCATCCTTGGCAAAATCGATGGTCTCGACATCAGAATCCAGCAGCGATTTCAACTCATCCATCGCCTTCTTCGGAATCAGCGTCTTCATCTCGCCGGAAACGCCTTCAAACTTTTCTCCCGACCGCTCCACGTGCGCCAGGCGGTGGCCATCGGTCGCCACCATGGTGATCGACTCCGGCTTCAGCACCATCAACGCCCCATTCAGCGTATAGCGCGACTCCTCGCTGGCAATGGCGAAGCCCGTCTTGGCAATCATCGACCGCAGCACCGCGGCTGGAATTTTGATCGCTCCCGCTGATGGAAACACCGGCAGGCTCGGGAAATTCGACTTCGCCATGCCCACCATCTTCGTGTTGGACCGTCCACAGCGAATACTGACCCAGTGGTTCTCGAGTAGTTTGATTGTGATATCGGCGTCGGGCAGCAGCTTCACGTAGTCGTAAAGTTTGCGCGCCGGAATTGTGCATGCCCCTTCTTTTTTCACCTTGGCGTTGCAGGATGTGCGCAGGCTCAGGTCCAGGTCCGTCGCCGTCAGCGACAACTTGTCTCCCACGGCCTCAAAAAGATAGTTGGAGAGGATGGGAATTGTGGTCTTGCGCTCTACCACGCCTTGGGTGGCTGTCAGTTCATGAAGAAGCTCAAACTTGCTCACCGTAATTTCCATAGTCATTGTGCCTACGGCAGGGGCGGCTTCTACCGGCATATTGGTCTCCCGACTCTAGAGCCGATTTGGGTAGGGCACAGCTTTAGTCGTGCCGATAAACCCGCCCAAAAATTCTGGGCTTTAGCCCCCTGAGGCTCTGATCCTCAAGAAGCTGTCAAACCAGCTCTACTTCTGTTCTCTTCTTATATCAAATGCATAAGCAAGAAAACCAGTAGTAACCGTAGGCGTTTCGGAGAAGTGGAAAACTGGTCCAGGTGCCTCTGGTTCAGTTGCTTCCATATTGACCCTTTATGTGAAGAATCGCTCCCGCCTCAGCGCAGACCGTTGCAACCCGCGAACCCTTCTCAGGTTTCTGTCCCATCACGCACAGCTTCCACAGATGCTCCACAACCGGAAGGCAGGAAGAACGGCCTGATGAGTGGAAAAACCGGCGGAAACCAGCATTTACGTGCCTAATTGCTCGGTCAGTTTATTGAGCAGCCTGTTCAAATCCTTGTCGTTCTTGCGAACCTCTTCAATCTTGTCCACCGAATGCAAGACCGTTGTATGATGCTTGCCGCCAAACTGGCGTCCGATTTCAGGCAGTGAAGCCTCCGTGAGGTGCTTGGCCAGGTACATCGCAATCTGCCGCGGATAGACGATGGAACGTGAATTGTTCTTTGCCTTGATCTCCACCAGACGCAGGCCAAATTGCTCGGCGACCGCCTTCTGAATAGATTCAATCGTCACCTTGCGTGCCTGCGAATCGATGAAATTTTTCAGTACCTGCTGGGTGTAGGGGAGCGTAATTTCCGCCCCGATCAGCGAAGAATGCGCCACCAAACGGATCAGCGCGCCTTCCAGTTCACGCACATTCGACCGGATATTCGAGGCGATATACAACGCCACATCCGTCGGCAACGTTACCCGTTCCTGCTCCGCCTTCTTTTGCAGGATGGCGACTTTCGTCTCCAGGTCCGGCGGCTGAATATCGGCGATCAGCCCCCACTCGAACCGGCTGCGCAGGCGATCCTCGAATTCCGCCAACTCCTTCGGCGGACGGTCGCTGGCAATCACGATCTGCTTCATCGACTCGTGCAGCGCATTGAATGTGTGGAAGAACTCCTCCTGAGTGCGCTCTTTCTGCGCCAGAAACTGGATGTCGTCCACCAGCAACACGTCCACCGTCCGGAATTTATCCCGGAAGCTGATCATCTTATCGTAGCGCAGCGAGTTGATCATCTCGTTGGTGAACTTCTCGCTCGACACGTAGCAGATCGCCGACTGCGGCGTCCGCCGCTTGATCTCATGCCCGATCGCCTGCATCAGGTGCGTCTTGCCCATCCCCACGCCACCGTACAGGAACAGCGGGTTGTAGGCTTTCGAAGGCCGCTCCGCCACCGCTTGGCAAGCCGCGCTCGCGAATTGGTTTCCGCTCCCAATGACAAACGCATCGAACGTGTACCGCGGATTCAGTTGCGCCGCGCTGTCCCAGTCGAACCGTCCCTGTGCCGGATGCAACCCCGGCGCCGCCTGTGGACCCGATGCCGGAGCCGACAGCCCGCCGTCATGATGGATCGGCGTGTTTAAAGGATCATCGTCGGCGGTAACGAATTTCACATCCTCGTATCCCAGGCCGAGATTGTCGAGCGCTTCCTGAATCAGATCTGCGTACTTGTCGCCTACGTGGCGGAACTCGGCGGTTGGAACGCGCACGAACAGGACTTTATTGCTGGCATGGCTGTACCGCGTCGGCTTCAACCATGTGTCGTAGGAGTGCCGGTTGACTTTCTTTTCCAGGGCGTCAAGGATGCGCACCCAGGGATTCGGGATGATGGCCGAACTGGTGAGAGACATTGTCTACCAGAAATAACGTTTGCCAGAAGTACGGTTGCCGCAATATCGGAAACGCCCGAAGCAAAAAACGTCCGGGAAAAACCGATCCTGAAAGTATGAGTTCTTCTTTTACTGCAGAGCAGCTTCTGTTTTGCAGTACGGGTTGTCGTTGAAATTTATTCTGAGACGAATCGCATACTAGCACAAAAAAATCGCCGCGTCGGTGCGTTGCAAGAAAAAAATTTCGCACGAGCGCTTTATAGAATCACCAATTTTTTCGCGCTGTCAAGTGTCGAGAAACTAACTGCCGCGCAAAGTGTGCAACTATGAAACAGAGGTGAGAGGTCAGAGGTCAGATTGCAGAGGTGAGCTCAAAAATACTGATGGTTTCACCTCTGACCTCTAAAATCTGACCTCTCACCTCAGATCGTCCGGCGTTCCCGCCTCGCCGGCGCCATGGGCCTGTAATTCCCCGGATACACCACCACCGACCGTCTTCCGCCCTCGCCGTCACTCTCGGTGCGCAAATCTTTTTCCTCGCGCAGCGCCAGGTGCACGATCCGCCGCTCCCGCGACGACATCGGCCCGAACCGGTACGGCTCGCTCGTCCGCCGCACCTGCTCCGCCGCCACCCGCGCCGCCAGTTGCAACTCCTCGATCCGCATCGCCCGGAAATTCTTGCAGTCGAACCAGATCTTCTCGTGCTCATTGCCTTGCAGGTGCAGGATCTCCGACGCCAGCAACTCGAACGACCGCAGCAACTCGCCGCTTCGCTCCAGCAACAGCCCCGAATCCGGCCCCGCAAACTCCACCAGAATTTCCGGACGCTCCCACTCGCGATTCTGCGCGATCGGAGGATCCACCGTGATCCGATACTTCAGCTTGAAGCCGCCATTCGAAATGACAGCCTGCAGAAATTCCCCAATCTGTTTAGCAGCAGCAACCTTGTCTGTGATCGGCATAATTAAGTTCTCAGTTGTGAGTTCTCAGTCTCCTGAACCCACGTAGGGACAGACGCCCTCTTCTGTCCAGCCGAGCGCAGCTCGGCAGTGTCCCTCGCCAGCGAAACCGCTTCGTATCAGGGTATCGCTTTAGCGATACCGCAAATTCCTCGAAATCAGAAGCCCCTTTAGGGGCTGGATTTAACTGACAACTGAAAGCTGAGAGCCAACGTCTATTTCTCTTTCTTCCGCGCCCGCTTCGCCATCATCTCCCGCATCTCGCGACCCAAGGAGGAGCGGTTGAGTGCCGCCTGCTGCGCAATCATGATCACTTGGCCAGCGCACCAATACAAGCCCAGCCCCGCCGGCAGGTTAAAGCTGATGAAGCCCATCATGATGGGCATCATAAGATTCATCATCTTTTGCTGCGCCGGATCCATTCCGCCCTGCGGCGTCATCCGCTGCAGCAGAAACATCGTGACCACAATCGCGACCGGCAGGATGTAATGCGGATCGGGCGCTGAAAGATCTTTAATCCACAGCCACGGCGCGTGTCTCAAATCCATCGCCACGTTCAGCATCCGGTAGTACGCGAACAGAAAGGGCATCTGGATCAGCATCGGCAAACATCCGCCCGCCGGATTCACGCCCTCCTTCTTATACAGCGCTGCGACCTCTTCGTTCATCTTCGCTTTTTCAGGATCGCGCAGGCTGTACTTCTTGTACTTCTCCTGGATCTGCTTGATCTGCGGCGCCACGCGCTGCATCTTCAGCATCGACTTCATCTGTGTAAGCCGCAGCGGCAGCAGCGCCACGTTGATGACCAGCGTCTGCAGCAGGATCGCCCAGCCCCAGTTCGGGACGATGTGGCCGTGCATCCACTTCAGCCACAAAAACAGCGGCACGGCAATGTATCCCAGCATCGAGCCGAAGTCGATGACCTTGCGCAAGTCCGGATCCGCACCCGTGATTCCCGGCACGCTTACCGATTGCAACTCTGCCAGAGATTTCGGCCCCACATAGATCCGCACCTCGCTCGGGCCCTTCAAACTGCCGACCGCAACCCCGAACACATCCACCTTGTCCTGCTGCTTGTTATTGGGATCGGACGCATTGTGCGGAATCTCGATTACGCCGCGCAGCGTCACCATCGCTGCGTTCTGCGGATCCTGCGGCAGGAAGACAGCCGCGAAGTACTGCTCCGAGACAGCCGCCCAGTGGAACGGCCCCTGGAGCGTATTGCCGCCGATCACCTTGATGGAGGGCAGGATTGTCCAACTGCTCGTCGACAGCCGTTCAACGTGGCCGTCGTACTGGTAGGCGACCTGGCTGGTCGCATACTGCGGACCGGTGATTTGATCGCCAAACCCAGCCGGCCACATCGGAAACGCCGCGACCTGCGCCCCCTTCACATAGACCGCGGTCTTCACCCCGACCACATAGCTGCTGCGATCAAAGGTGAAGCTTTTTTCGACTCGTACGTCGCCGTCGGAGTACAAGAACTTAATTTCCGATGGAGCGGCGGTCGCCGGAGACAAAGCGGGTGCCCCATCCTTCCGCGTACTTTGCGGAAGGGTGGGAGTAGCATCCGGAATGTTCGCCGCAGCCTGAGAACTCGCAGTCACCACATACAGCGCCGAGTTCACCTTGTCCCGCGACTCTGCGTCGTAAGTCCACAACGTCAGCGGATACCCATACTTCTCCGCCGCCGTGGCATTCACCAATTCGAGTTGCCCACCTTTGTCGTCGGTGTATTTCTTCAGCACCCACGACTTCACCCGCCCGCCGCGGTTGGTGAACACGATCCGGTAGTCGTCATTTTCAATCACCGTCTCCGACTCGCTAGTAGCCTGTAAAGACGTGGCTTGCCCCGTCTCCGCCGCCGCTTTCTTCTTCCCGGATGTACCCGGCGCCGTTAGGAGTTGCGTTGGAGTTTGCGAAGGGAGTTGCGCCTGATTTTGCGCCGGAGCCGCCTGCGAACTCTCCGGTTTCGCCGGAGGCTGCGGCCCATACTTCTTCAACAGCGGCTGGAACAGCATGATGACCAGAAACGTCAGCGCAAACACCACCAGCAGCTTGCGCTCCATCCCGGGTTCTTGTTGAGGATTATGAAATTCAGCCAAATCAGTAACTCGCCACTTCTTCGTCAATTGCTTTGTATCAGGGCATCGCTTCAGCGATGCCGAATTCCGTCCGCCATCAGCGGCCCCTTTAGAGGCTGAGAGCTGCCACGTTCTGCGGGATTCCCCGCGCCTGCCTTCACCACCGCATCCAGCCCGCCCTTCGCCAACGGATGACACCGCAACAGCCGCCCCGCCGCCATCATTCCGCCGCGCCACGCGCCATACCGCTCGACCGCTTCCATAGCGTATTCCGAACAAGTCGGCACATACCGGCAAGACGGCGGAAACGCCGGCGAAATCCACCGCTTATAAACTCGCAGCAGCCAGAGCGCGACAGACTTCATTTCTCCCCCAGCTTTTTCGCAATCGCATCCAACGCCCGCCCCACTTCTTCAAGCACCACTGAAAATTCCAAAGTCAGCACCGACTTCTTCGGATTGATTACCACATCAACCCCGCCCTTAAGCGCCGAACGCCTCAGCCGCACCGCTTCGCGCAACCGCCGCTTGATCCGGTTCCGCTCCACCGCGCCGCCCAGCGCGCGGCCCACCGTGAATCCGACGCGCGCGCTTCGTTCCGGCAAAGCATTCTCCGATAGAGCGGCCTGCGGTAAAGCGCCCTCCGCCTGCCGCAGATAGAACACGGTCATGTGCGCCGAAAAGTGCCGCCGTCCCTGCTTGTACACGCGATCGAAGTCGGAATGTTTCAGCAGCCGCCCCGAACGCGGAAAGCTTCGCGGAAAGCCTCCGCCCGCTTTCGCCGCGGGCTGCTCTACACTCCGCTCCCGAGCGTCGGCGCTCACCAGCTCACCATCCTGCTCTATCCAATTGCCAGCTTCCAGTTGCCCAAACGCGGCCCCGTTTTTTCTGGCAACTGGCAACTGGGAACCGGCAACTGATTAACGGGGGAAAACTACTCGCGGAAACCCGGTTTCACCGAGACGCGCTTGCGTCCCTTCGCCCGGCGGCGCGACAGCACTGCGGCCCCGCTCTTCGTTTTCATGCGAGTCCGGAACCCGTGCTTCTTCGAGCGCTTGCGCCGGTTGGGTTGAAATGTACGTTTCGGCATCGAAAATCCCTGCTCCTGATGGAATCAGCTTCCTTGAGGCGAATCGTAAGTATAAATGACGCCGATGCCCCCGGCAAACGCGAGCTGGGCAGGATGTGGCGGCGAAAAAATCGGATCCACCCTCCGCAGCCCAGGGGCGGGGGCGCGTGCGCTAACCTCTCCGCCTGCAGTCGGCCATTCCCAGACGAGCGTGGTTTTGCATCGCTTCGATATAATTGGGTGGATCATTCTATGAACAGAAAGCACCATATACTCTGCTGTCTCTTCCTGTTCGCTGGAGCGGCGGGTTTCCTGGGCGCAACTCAAGCGCAATCGAACCAGCAAACAGCAGTCTCGCAGGCAAATCAGGCAGCCGTACATCAAATGCCAGTGATGGATGGCGCTGCCGGACCCTGTTCGCTGGAGCTTACGGCAACCACACTCGACGGCAAACCGGTCTACGACGCTACGATCAAGGTTCACATCGCGTATGGCTTCGGCGGGTTTCGGAGGCTCGACTTACAAGCAGGCACGAATGTCGACGGCAAAGTCAAGTTCATTGGGCTTCCTTCTCGGGTGCACCGACCACCACTGGACTTTCTGGGTTCCAAAGACCAGTTGACGGGGACGGTAACATACGATCCCGAGAAGGAGTGCCAAGCCAAACACGACATCGTGTTGGACAAGCCGAAGCCGTCACCCAGCAAGTAGCGCCACCATCCGGCGCTGTTTTTCGCCACTCCCCGCGTGTCCCACCCCAGGTTCCAAATCCGCTAGAGCGGACTGGAGCCGTTTTTCCCGTTGCCACATCCCACCCGGCAAACGCCCGTCTCCAATTTCTTAGCAGGATTTCGTCTGTCCCGTCACTCGGAACTTCTGGCTATACTCGATTCATGAAGATGACTGGCTTTCCGCTATCCACCACGGACTGGGCCCAGGTGGTGCCTTCCGAGCATCCCGGGGACACCGGCATGGCTCTCTGGCGAACGCAAAACTTCGGCGAGATTCGCGTGCGCATGGTTGAATACTCGCCCGGCTACTCGGCAGATCACTGGTGTTCCAAAGGACATGTGCTTCTCTGCCTGGAAGGCGAACTGCATACGACCCAGGCGGACGGCAAGAGCTTCACCCTGACTCCCGGCAAGAGTTATCAGGTAGCGGACGGCGAATCGTCTCATCGCTCCTCAACCAAAACTGGAGCCAAGCTTTTCATAGTTGATTAGCACGTTGACTAGCGCAGTCGGCCAACGCTTTCGATGAATCTCGACGACACCATAGTCGCCATAGCCACTCCGCCCGGCCGCGGCGGCATAGGCGTAGTCCGCCTGGCCGGCCCCGAAGCGCGATCAATTGCCGCGCCCATGCTCTGCCTGAGACACGAACTCGAGCCCACCCGATCCGTCTTTGGCGAACTGGTCGAACCCCGGGTGCCCCACCCAAGCTCTGCTTGGGTGGGCCCGTCACCCGACGAAATGCCCGACGAAATGAAAGACGAGCCTCCAACCTCCTCTGCCCGCATCGACGAAGTCGTAGTCACCTACTTCGCCAAGCCTCACTCCTACACCACCGACGACATAGTAGAAATCTCCGCCCACGGCTCCCCGGTAGTCCTCCGTCACATAGTAGAACTAGCCTTAGCCCAAGGCGCCCGTCTAGCCGACCCCGGAGAATTCACCATGCGCGCCTTCCTCAACGGACGCCTCGATCTAACCCAGGCCGAAGCCGTCCGCGACCTGATCGACGCGCAAACCTTATTCCAAGCCAAGGTAGCCGCCCAGCAGCTAGAAGGAGCGCTCTCCAATCGCCTAAAGCCCATCAAGCAAGAGCTAATTAACCTGATCGCCCTGCTGGAAGCCGGCATCGACTTCGCCGAAGACAACGTCTCCGTAGCCCAAGACGCCACCATCCTCGATCGCATCGCGCGAGTGAAAACTCCGCTAGAGCAACTAGCCGCCACGTTCACCTACGGCAAGATCGTCCACCAGGGACTGACTCTGGCCATCGTAGGTCGTCCCAACGTAGGCAAGTCGAGCCTCTTCAATCGCCTGGTGGAACGCGAGCGCGCCATCGTCACCGCCCAGCCCGGCACCACCCGCGACCTGGTCAGCGAAACCGTCGCCATCGGTGGAATTCCTGTCGAACTCGTGGACACCGCCGGCATGCGCCGAGCCCCCAACGAAGACGAAGCCGAAAGCATCGGCATCAAGAAATCAATGGAAGCCCTGGCCGACGCCGACTTAGTTCTAGTAGTAATCGACAAAACCCAGCCCCTATCCAACGAAGACCGCGAGTTACTAACTCAAGTAGAAGGCCGCCCGGCGATAGTAGTAGAAAACAAATCCGACTTGCTGATCGCGCGTGGGGACGGGGCTCCGCCCCGTCCCGGCCGGGCTATGCCCGGCTCTCCGCCACGCATCTCCACTTCCGCCCTGACCGGCGAAGGCATTCCCGCCCTGCGCGCCGCCATTCTCCACCACGTCGCCGGAGACGCCACCACTCAGCTCGAAACCGGCTTCCTAACCAGCATTCGCCACCAAAAGCTGGTCAACGACGCCCTAGCCGCGCTCGACGCCGCCACTAACGCCGTAGCCGCCCGAGTCCCCCACGAGATGCTCCTGCTCGATCTCTACGCCGCCCTGCGCCCCCTCGACGAAATCACCGGCGCCACCACCACCGACGACATCCTAAACCTGATCTTCAGCACCTTCTGCATCGGAAAGTAAAGTGGAGTTCAACCCGTCCTTGGCAATCAGGGAACAAGGATCGGAGATCAACCTTACACCGAAACAGTAGTCGGGCGTGCGGAAGCCTCGACCCAAAGGGTGGAGAAATGAGCCACAAAAATGCTATGATTCCCAGCATTCCTTAGTTGCGTTCGCCGAAGCTATGTATTCGGAAACGATCAGTAAGCAGATCAGTGGTCAGATCGAGAAAATCCTGCAAAGCCAGACCTTCGTTAATAAGCGACAGCTCCGAAAGCTGCTGGAAATCCTGGTTAGGCATATGGATTCGCAGGAGACGCTCACCGCTGAACTGATAATCGGCGAACTCTGGCCGGACGAGATTCGGACAAAGCGATCGGCGGACGTAGCTACAGAGATGAATCGGTTGCGTCGTGCGCTGAAGACGTATTACGAGTCCGAAGGGGACAGCGATCCGGTCCACATCCATCTCCCTAATCGGGCTGTGACCGCTGGAGATGGGGCACAACAACGGCCATGGATCGTGGCGAGGTCTCGTCTGGACCTGGAGGACGATTCCACAGAAAGTCGGCGCTTGAATCTGAGGGCTTGGCCGCAGCTTGTGCTGGTCTCTGCGATTGCTGCGGCCTTCGCGATTGTGGGCCTTTTTTCCATCCGCATGCTGACGCCGGCTCCACAGCCCCGATCCGGACGCCTGGACGGCAAGGTGCTGAGGATCATGGATCGAGACGGAAAGGAGCTGTGGAGCAAGAACTTTCCCCAGGGATTTGGACCCGACGTGTACTACGATAAAGACAATGGGCCGCGTATCTGGTTTGCCGATCTGGGAGGAAACGGCCATACCAGTGTCCTGTTTTCTTACCTGCCCGCCCCTGACTCCCAGCCTCACTCGTCGGAGCTGATTTGTTATTCCGATCGAGGCAAGGAGAAATGGCGCTGGTCCCCTGGAAGGAAATTGCCGGAAATCGGTGGGCCGGCTACATACAGGACCTTTTCTATTGGAGTACTGAAGGCGACAGAAAGAAGACCTTCCCGCATCGTGGTTCTAAGTGACCTTGATCCGTGGTGGGCAGGGCCAAGCCAGATCGCCATCCTCGATTCCAACGGTAAAACTCTTTCTGAGTACTGGCATTCGGGCGGCTTAGATGACATGGTGCTGGTAGATCTGGATGGCGACGGCAAAGAGGAAATTGTCGCAACCGGGAACGCCCATGGATATGACGCGCAAGCGACGCTGGTGGTTTTGGATCCCGACCGCGTTTCAGGCGCCTCGAAGGAGGTGCAACCCGACTCTCAAATCCACGGCGTGGGCATCGCCCAGGAGAGATTGCGCCTGCTGTTTCCTCGGAGCGACTTGAACCGGGCGTCCTTCCAGTTCAATATGGCCACCGGACCTGCGGTGGAGCACGGCAACCTTCGACTCACAGTGCTGGAATGCCTCGCTCCCGTTGGTTGCCCTATCCGGTACGAATTCGACAAAGGCCTGCATTTGATTGCAGCTTATCCAGCAAGCGATGAATTTAGCATGGCTCACGAACGCTTCTTTCAAAACGGCAGAGATGCGCATTCACTTACCGCGGAAGAACGGACGGCATTTCTGAAGGTCCGATGCCTGGTGGGATGCAAGTCGGAGTTTGTTCCCGTCGCCGAAACCTACACCCCGGCGGCCTCCTTCGAGAAGGGGTGGATCGGGCAAAGTAACCCCAACGGCGTATGGTCCTACGGTTATTCGTCTGGCTTTGCGGATCCCATTACTCTGTATGACAAAACTGTGCGGAACGGCATCAACGGCCCAAACGCACAGTACTGGTTATCATCGTCGGTTGACTCTGGCACATCCCCTGCCGCGGAGTATAACGACGGCCCCGCCTTTAATGACGGCAACGTTGATTTCTTGCCAAACGAGTTGCTGCTCGTGGCTGGGGTTCACGGCCAATATTCCGGTCTGGTCTTCACTGCCCCTGCCGACGGGGAGTACTCCATAGCCGGCAGCTTTCGCGGCGCCCAATACGGCATTGGCACCGTCGCCGGCATTGTTGCCAATGGCAAGGTCATTTTCAAGTCCAGTGTCACTTCCGTCGGCCAGCTTGCGCCCTTCAATCTCACGCTTAACTTGCAGGCTGGAAGTACAGTGGCGTTTAGAGTAGGTCCTGGCGGTGGGAGCCAAAACACTGGACTCGCAGCAACAATTACGAAACTCTGCTCCCTCAGCGACACGCCCGCCTCTAGCGCGACGGGGGAGATCACGTGCTCTACGCCTGGTAGGACGCAACCTGGTGCCCGTTCCCCCCGGTAGACTGGTTCTGTAAGGCCGTACAGAATTTAAGCACAGCACAGGAAATCCACTGAATAATCCGCGATTTCATACCAACTTCATATCATCTCTTCCACGCGCCTATTGACGCTACCGTGATCCCGTTGCGAACATTTCCGGCAAGGAGAGAGAAGCAGATCATCCGGGGGGAAGATGAATAATATTGCGGTGGCCGCTTTACCATCTCGACAAATTGAATTAGATTAAAGCCCGTGTGTCGAGAATTTCGCATTCGCGAAGGAGATGAGATGAATGTCCCCAGCTTCGGTGCGAGGCTCACCCCCGAAGGTCTCTTCCTGGATTCCCCTGCCGGGATGAGAAGATGCATACCCGCATCGATCTGCTTCGTTTCTGCAGTGGTCGAGTTGTAGCTGCTTTGCCTTGAAAAATAGCTTGAAAAATAGAAGGTAGGATTCCTATGAAGACTCTGAAACTGTATTTGTTCGTTATTGGTTGCATTCTTGTCAGCTTGTCTTCCTATGCGTGGGCCGATGCTCTAAACTTCGGTCAGACCGTAACCGGAACGATCAGTTCGCCCGGCCAAAAGAACGATTACACCCTCGTCGCCAACGCCAATGACGTGGTCGACTTTACCATGGTCGCTACCAGCGGCAATCTCAGCCCGGAAATCCAGGTTTACAACCCTACTGGAGGGCTGGTCGCCCAGAACTGGAACTATGGCTGCAGCGGCTCTACTCTGGAGTTGAACTCGGTGACGCTTCCCGTGAGCGGCACCTACACCGTGGTCATCAGCGATTGTTCCGGTAGTAATACCGGCAGTTACAACCTCTACGTGCAGCGGCTGAACAATCCTTCCGGAGCCGAGAACCTCCCATTCGGTGAGACACAGACCGGTGTCATTGGCTCGGCGGCGCAGAGCAACACCTACACTTTCAGCGCCAATGCCAATGACGTGATCGACTTCACCATGGTGACCACCAGCGGCGGTCTCAGCCCGAAGATCCGGCTTTATGGCCCTAATGGAGGTTATGTCGCCCAGAACTGGAACTATGGCTGTAGCGGCTCTACTCTGGAGTTGAACTCGGCGACGCTTCCCTCGACCGGCACTTACACCGTGATCTTCGGCGACTGCTCCGACACGCTCTCCGGCGACTACGTGATTTACGCCCAGCGCGTGAACAATCCTTCCGGAGCCGAGTTCCTTCCCTTTGATCAAGTCCAGACGGGAATGATCGTCTCCCCGGCACAAAGTAATGCCTACACTTTCAACGCCAATGCCACTGACGTAATCGACTTCACCATGCTGACCACCAGCGGCAACCTCAGCCCGAAAATCCGCCTGTACAGCCCCACTGGAGGCCTGGTCGCCGAGAATTGGAACTATGGCTGCAGCGGCTCTGATCTGGAGTTGAACTCGGTGTCGCTTCCCTCGACCGGCACTTACACCGTGCTCTTCGGCGACTGCTCCGACTCGCTCTCCGGCGACTACCTGATTTACGCCCAGCGGACAGAGAATCCATTCGGGCCAGGGTATCTTCCTTTCGGTCAGACACAGAGCGGTAGCATCGCCTCGCCAACGCAAAGCAATACCTACATCTTTAGCGCCAATGCCAATGACGTCTTCGACTTCACCACCGCGACCACCAGCGGGAATCTCAGCCCGAAGATCCGGCTTTATGGCCCCAATGGAGGTCTTGTCGCCCAGAACTGGAACTATGGCTGCAGCGGCTCTATCCTGGAACTGAATACGGTCACGCTTTCCTCGACTGGCACTTACACCGTGCTCATTAGCGACTGCTCTGACACGCTCACCGGCGACTACGCGCTTTATGCCCAGCGGACGAACAATCCATCCGGGGCCGCGATGCTTCTTCTTGGTCAGACCCAAACCGGTAGTGTTGCCTCGGTGGCACAGAATACCTACACCTTTAGCGCCAATGCCAATGACGTCTTCGACTTCACCACCGTGACCACCAGCGGGAATCTCAGCCCGAAGATCCGGCTTTATGGCCCTAATGGAGGTCTTGTCGGCGAGAACTGGAACTATGGCTGCTCCGGCTCTGTCCTGGAACTGGATACGGTCACGCTTTCCTCGACTGGCACTTACACCTTGCTCGTCGGCGACTGCTCCGACATAAACCCCGGCAACTACACCATCTACGCTCAGCGGACGAACAGTCCGTTCGGCCCGGCTCCTTTCCTGTGGGGTGGCCAGACACAGAGCGGGAGCATCGCGTCAGCGACACAGGATAACAGCTATACGTTCTATGGCAGCGCCAGCAACGTTGTTGACTTCACGATGGTTACAACAGGCGGCAGCCTGAGCCCGAAAATCAAGGTGTACAGCCCCACTGGAGGGCTTGTCGCCCAGAACTGGAACTATGGCTGCTCCGGCTCTACCCTGCAACTGAACTCGGTCACGCTTTCGCAGGACGGTATCTATACCGTGCTTGCGGGGGACTGCTCAGACACATACACGGGCAGCTACAACATCTCGGGTCAGTGCTCTGGCACCTGCCCCGCCATGCCTGCGATCGCTTGGGCAACACCCGCGCCCATCACTTACCCGACGCCGCTCAGTTCAACCCAGCTCGATGCCACCTCGCCCGTTGCCGGCACGTTTGTCTATAGCCCATCATCCGGGACCGTGCTTCCGGTGGGTCCGCAGAGCCTGTCTGTCACCTTCACCCCGAACGATCCCGTGGACTACTCGACGGCCGAGGATTCGGTGCAGTTGATGGTGAACAGTCCCTACAAGGTCGCTGTGTCACCGGCAACGCTGAACTTTGGCAATCAGGACGTCAACACCACCAGCAAAGCCAAGACGGTGACCCTGACGAACACCGGCACGGCCTCGCTGACCATTAACAGCATTACGGTGAGCGCTAACTTTGCCGTTTCTTCCACCACCTGCAAAGCCACGCTGGCTGCGCGCAAGAAATGCACGGTGAAGGTTACATTCACACCCACCGAGATGGGGCTGGAAGTTGGGGCGCTCGTCATCATCGACAATGCTCCCGACAGCCCACAATGGGCGGTACTCTCTGGGACGGGCGCGGCGTCGGTGACCCTGACCCCGTCCAGCGCCGATTTCGGGACGCAGAAGGTGGGCACCAAAAGCAAGGCGAAGAAGTTTACTCTTACCAACAACCAGTCTGAAACGCTAACCGACATCGCGATCGCAACCACTGGAGACTTCGCGGTGTCGGCGACGACCTGCGGAACCAGTCTGGCGGCCAAGCACAAGTGCACTGTGAGCGTGAAGTTCACGCCCACGCAGACCGGGACGAGGACGGGAGAACTGAGCGTGAACGACAGCGCCAGCAACAGTCCACAGACGGCGAGTCTTACCGGCACAGGGGACTGAGATCAGTTCGCTGTTAGCCAACAGCCCCGCAGAAATGCGGGGCTTTTTTTTGCCGGGATAGTCAAAGTAGAAGAACGAATGCCGTCCCTTTCTCTCCCGGAAGATAGTCCCCAAGGCGATTCCCTGCTCCATCTAACTGCGATGCTAGCCTTCCCCCTAAGCACAAAAACTGCCGGTCAGGTCAATCGCGAAACCTGGAAGAAAACTGTGCTCACGGTGTGCCTTGGTTCCCGCTGAGAGGCTCATCACACTCTTGTATGAGGAGCGTCACAGCGGACCCACCCGGTTTGGACGTATCGTAGCCACCTGAATCCAAATTGAACCGTCGGCGCCGGGGCTCGGCCTCTTCGCCAGCAGCAGCTATGGAGTACCAAGGAACACGCGAACTATGCGGGAAACAACTCATGATGTCTTGATCCTCGGGACCGGACTGGCGGGGTTGCGTGCTGCGGTCGAAATCAGCATGCGAACGCAGGGTGAGGCCAACATCGGTATCGTGTCGAAGGTGCAGGTCATGCGCTCCCATTCCGTGTGCGCCGAGGGCGGCACTGCTGCCGTCATGCGCCCGGAGGAAGGTGACAGCCTTGAGTTGCATGCCTGGGATACGGTAAAAGGATCCGATTTCCTGGCCGACCAGGACACGGTGGATCGCTTTGTGCATACCTCGCCGGATGAGATCCGCCGCCTGGAGCATTGGGGAGTGCCGTGGTCGCGCCGCGAGGATGGCCGTATCATGCAGCGGCCCTTCGGTGGCCATTCGTTTCCGCGCGCCTGTATGGCGGCGGACAAGACCGGCTTCTTCGAGATGCAAGCCCTCTACGACACTCTCCTCAAGTACAGCAACTTCAAGCGCTATGACGAGTGTTTCGTCACTTCCTTACTCCTCGATGGTGGCCGCTTCGCAGGTCTCTCGGTCTACGATCTGCCCACCGGTGAGTTTCTGGTTTTGCGCGCCAAGGCGCTCCTGATTGCTTCCGGAGGACTGGGAAATCTCTACGGCTTCACCACTTACTCGCAAACCGTCACCGGCGACGGACAGGCCATTGCCTACCGCGCCGGCCTCGCCTTGGAAGATCCTGAGTTCCTGCAATTTCACCCCACCGGTCTGGTGCCATCCGGCATCCTCATGACCGAGGGCTGCCGCGGCGAAGGTGGCTACCTGCGCAACAGCAAAGGCGAGCGCTTCATGGAAAGGTATGCGCCCAAGATGATGGAGTTGGGGCCTCGCGACATCGTTTCCCGCTCGGAGATGACGGAAATCCTCGAGGGCCGCGGTTTCCCCAGAGCCGACGGGCTCGATTATATCCATCTCGATCTCACCCACCTGGGAGCCGAGCGCATCAACAAGCGCCTGCCTTTAATACGCGAAGTGTGCATGAAGTTTCTGGGCATCGATCCGATCACGGAGCAGATTCCCATCCGGCCCGTGGCTCACTATTCCATGGGCGGCATCGAGGCCGACATCGACGGGCGCACCAAGGTTGAGAACATTTGGGCCGCTGGCGAGGTGGCCTGTCATTCCATGCACGGCGCCAACCGCCTGGGCTGCAACTCTACCGCGGAATGCCTGGTCTGGGGTGGCATCACCGGAGCCGGGATCGCGAAGTATTTGCAACCGCGGCCGCCGCTAAGCCAGGTTCCCGAAGAAAAGTCCCGCGCAGAAGAAAAACGCATTTTCGACGGTCTGCTCCAACAGAGTGGCGCCGAGAGCCCGGCGCTAATCCGCCGCGAACTCCGAACCCTTATGGATAAACACGCGGGCGTCTACCGTACGGGCGAGTCTATGAAGGAGGGACTGGGCAAGATTGCTCAACTGAAGCAGCGCTTCCGGAAAATCGCGATTCAGGACAAGAGCCGCATCTACAACACCAACCTGGTTCAGGCCTTGGAGACCGACAACATGCTCGACCTGGCTGAGGTGCTGCTCCTCGCGGCTCTGGCGCGTGAGGAATCTCGTGGCGGCCACGCTCGCACAGATTTCCCCAAGCGCGATGACGAAAAGTTTCTCGTCCACTCCATGGTTTATTACACCGGCGGCACGCCGAGATTGCAATACAAGCCAGTGACCATTACCAACTGGAAACCGGTCGAGCGAAAGTACTAAGCGCGTGGCCAGCTTGAATCTTCGGAAAGAGGCGGATATGGCGGAACTCAAAAGATACGATAACCGGCTCGGGATATGGGGATGGCTCGGAGGTGGCCGTTGGGGCGTCGAGCGTTACGCCTACATCCTGCACCGCCTCACTGGCCTGGGGATTCTTTTCTACTTCTTGCTGCATGTCGTGGTCACCAGCCTCCGCGCCAAAGGCATATACCTCTGGGCCGGAACCGGATTCTTCCATAAACCCATCTTCGAGTTTGGCGAGTTCCTGGTTTTCTCCGCCTTTGCCTATCATGCCTCGAACGGCATCCGGCTGGTGCTGGTGGAGCTAGGCTTCGCCGTTGGCAAGCCTATCGAACCGGTTTATCCCTACAAGACATCGCTCAACATCCAACGCCCGCTGCTGGTTTGCATGATGATCCTGGCCTTGGTCTTTCTGGCGCTCGGCGGTTATAAGGCTCTGGCAGAGTAGGAGGAGAAGAGATGAACGGAACCAAATACTGGGCCTGGCACATGGCGGCGGGAGTGGTGCTCCTGTTCCTCCTCGGCCAGCACATGGTCATCATGCACATAGCGGCTGCTCACTGGGCTGCCCCTTACGGCACCGAAGCGGACTCCGTGCAGAACAGCCTCTTTCGCGATGGCAAGCTGTTTTTCACCGTCACCTATGTCCTCCTCCTCGGAACGGCGCTCTATCACGGTCTCTACGGTTTGCGGACCATACTGTTTGAGCTGACGCTGAAGCCTGCGATTGAAAAAACCATCACCGTTGTCCTCACGATTGTGGGGCTGGGATTGTTTGGCCTGGGTACATGGGGGGCTGTGGCGGCGCACGGCCTCGCGCTAGCGGGAGCAAGGGGGTAGGCATGACAGAAACCAGCAACGCCGTACGACAGATCAATTTCCACGTCACGCGTTACATTCCCGAGACCGATCGTGCACCCTACGTGAAGACCTACCCGGTTCCTGTGCGCGAAGGCATGACCGTCCTCGACGGGCTGCACTATATAAAGGACAACCTCGATTCCACGCTGGCCTGGCGCTACTCCTGCCGGATGGGCATCTGCGGCTCCTGCGGCATGCTTCTCAACGGGCGTCCCAGCTTGGCCTGCAACACCCAGATCCTGCACATTGCCGATGCTGATCTCACCGTCGGGCCGTTGCCCAATTTCGAGATCGTCCGCGACCTGGTTCCCGATCTCTGGACCATGTTCGACAAACACCGTTCCATAAAGCCCTACATCCTGCGTACCGGCGAAGCTCAAATCGAAGCTCAAATCGATGACCCTGCCTGGGAGTTCTACCAGTCCCCTGAGCAACTGGAGAACTATCTTCAATTCACTTACTGCATCAAGTGCGGTTGCTGCATGGCCGCCTGTCCTACCTTAGCTACCGACGCCCGTTATCTCGGTCCTATGCCTTTGACTGCGGCGCAGCGCTATAACGCGGATACCCGCGATGAGGGGCGCCGTGAGCGCAACGCGGTCACGGGTGCGTCGGCCGGCGCTTTCCGTTGTCATTACGCCGGAGAGTGCTCGCGTGCCTGCCCCAAGGGCGTGGATCCCGCCAGGGCGCTCCAATTTCTAAAACGCCGCCTGGTGCTCGACTATCTCCATCTCGCCCGTCGCACAAAGCCATGCCAGAAACTGCAAGGTCCAGGACATGGCAAACCGCTCCCCGATATCGCTGCCGCTCCAAAAAGAACCGTAGGCTGACTAGGGCATTTCCCGAGTTACTGTATGGGGAAGGCAGGGACGGGAAGGGGCGCGGCTTCACAGTCTGCGGAAAAAGTCGCTGATTTTATTTGCGCGGCTTTTCGAACGTTCATTTTTCGCTGCGGATCGTGTTTTTGACTTCTCCCGGGCTATCTCGCCCGGCCATTTTGCCTCCTCGAAACACACTTCTCCCCGCGCTTACACCGCGGGAATCAGTTTCGCCATCCGCACCAAGTTGGCCGCGGTCGCCACGAAACGGAAAAACCAATCCACTTTCCGCGCGCCGCGCAGTTTCACTTTCCGCAGAATGCTGTGCAGCTTGCCCCAGCCAAACACGTTCTCGATGCGCTTGCGTTTCTTCTGGCTGATGGCAAAGCCGGGATCGCTCCGCTCCGCTTCGGTCAGCCAGTTCGGCCAGTGCGGATTCGGTTCATACTCGGCCACGTGAGGCGTAATGTTGCGCCGCCGCAACTCCGCGATAAACTTTTCCTCCTGATACAGCGTGTCCGCTCCCAGCGTGATGACGGGCGTTTGCGCGTTCACTCGTTCTGCGCTGCGGCCCATGGCGTCCAGCATCTGCAGCGCCGCTTCCCGCTCCGCCGTCGTGCTCGACGGCGTGGCGCGGGCCGCCACCACCAGCCCCTTGCGGTTCTCGATCACCCCATGCCCCAGATAACTCGGCTTGGCCTCACCCGCCGTGCTCTTCTTATACAGCCGCGCGTCCGGGTCGGTCGTCGAAACGTGCGTGTCGCGCAGCAACTTCTTGCCGCCCGCGCCCGTGCCCGCCGCCGGCGGCGGAAGCTTGGGCACAAAACTCCGTCGACTCGCCCACGCCTCGATCAACGTCCCATCCACCGTGAAGTGTTCTTCGCTCAGCAGACCGTGTGCGCGTGCCTGCTCCAACACCGCGCCCAGCAAGCGTTCGGAAACTTCGCCTTGCATCATCCGCTCCCGGTTCTTGGTGAACACCGTCACATCCCAAACCTCATCGTCCGGGTTCAAGCCCACGAACCAGCGGTACAACAGGTTGTAGTTCATCTGCTCCATCAGCTGGCGCTCGCTGCGCAGGGAATACAGAACCTGCAGCAAGAGCGCCCGCAACAGCTTCTCCGGAGGAATCGACGGACGCCCCCGCCGCGCGTACAGCGCCTGGAAATGCGCCCATAAGTCCTGCAGCGCCCGATCCATCATGGCGCGAATCCGCCGCAACGGATGATCCGCCGGTATCCGCTCTTCCGGGTTGAGATAACTGAACACCGCTCCTTGCTGCTCGTCGTTTCCACGCATACTACGTACATATCAAATCGCCCTGTGGAAACACCCGTATCTTTTCATGCACACAGAATATTTCCGCAGACTGTGAAGCCGTGCCGCCATGCGAAGCGGTGTCGCAAATCCAGACCTTCGCGATTGAATCAGAGGCTAGAGCGAATCCAGGATTGCTGTAACCATGGAAAATTTCTGAACTACGTCGACGGAGACGGGGCAAGCCCCGTCTCTACACCAGTGGGTTACAGCAACGCTGGAACCGCCCTAATCCAGCAGTCCGCGCTTATCCAAACGGCTAGGTTATCCCACTTGTTACTCTGCTGATTCTCCCTGGCCATTGGGGTGCCCAACTAGGGACTTACACACAAAGTAAACTTGCGCGCAGACTCCAGCCCCTAACAGGCTGCTGAAAAAGAATCCGCTGCTAGACGCGATACCAGTCTTCTCGGGTTAGCGGCAAACCACTCTGGCCTTGCGACGGCTTCGAGAGCAGGGCTTGGTAGATGTTCAAACGGCCGCGGCGAAATCCATGCGCCGTGCCAGCCATGTAGAGGCGCCATATCCGGTAGGTGGTATCGCCGGCGATTTGACGGGCTGCCTCGGCATGGGCCTCCAGACGCCGGACCCAGTGGTGGAGGGTCAGGGCGTAGTGCTCACGCAAACTCTCAACGTCCCTTACCTCAAAGCCGCTCAGCTCGGCCGCTCGAAGGGTGGTGCTGATGGGCAGCAGGTCGGCGTCGGGAAACACGTAACGATCCATAAACGACGGTCCTTGCCGGCGATAGGTTGCTGAATGGGCAATTCCGTGGTTCAGGAATACGCCACCCGGCCGCAACAGACTGTAAGCCCGGCGGAAGTACTCCGGCAGGAGCTCTTCGCCGACGTGCTCAAACATGCCGACGCTGACAATTTTGTCGTACTGCTGGTTGAGATCGAGGTCGCGGTAGTCGCAGACTTCCACGCGGCAGCGATTATTCAGCTCGGATTCGCGCACGCGTTTTCGTGCCAGCTCGGCCTGCGGCACGCTGAGTGTGATGCCCAGAGCTTCGACGCCGTAGTGCGCGGCGGCGTGCATGATCAATCCTCCCCAACCGCAGCCGATATCGAGGAGACGCTCGCCCGGGCGCAGGCGCAGCTTGCGGCAGATGTAGTCGAGCTTGCGCACCTGGGCGGCATCCAGATCCTGTTCCGGCGTGGCGAAGTAGGCGCACGAGTAGACCATGCGGGGATCCAGCCAAAGGGCGTAGAACTCGGCGGGGAGATCGTAGTGATAGGTGACGGCCTGGCGGTCGCGATCCTTGGAGTGGGCGGCTCCCCGAAGTTTGACGAGATGGAGGCCGGTTCGCGAGCCATCCGCCCTGGGCAGACGCTGGAGGCGCGCGGCTAGATCGAGACTCCGCCACAGGCTGCGCTCCTCAGCAAGAAGATAGTCGGCGAGGTTGAAGGCAGCTTCGATATCGCCCTCAATGTCGAAATCGTCGCCTATGTAGGCTTCTCCCAGGGTGAGTTCGCTGGGCGAGAGAAACATGGCACGGAGGGCTCCGGGGTGCTTGAGAACGAGGGTGAAGCGCGGCTGGCTTTCCGCGCCCCAAGTGGCGCCGTCCCACAAGCGAACCTGAAAGTCACGCCTTGGGCAGTCCGCCAAGAGCGCGTCCAAAAACTCGGCGCTGGTCAGGGAAGGCGTCTCGCCAACTGGCGACTTCTGCAATAGCCCCATGGTTTCCTCCTCGGGTGGGTTACGAGAAAGGCATTCCCCACCGAATTATCAATGTGATGAATCCAAGAACTGCCGCACTGCCCGGCGCGACTTCAGCGGACGATCGCCGAGTCACGAAGAAGGCCGGCAAAACGCCTCACGGAAGCTGCATAAGAAATTCGTACAGTTTTACACTTACAGCTCCGTTGAGGCAAGATGAACCGGCGGGCGAGCGCTGCCCTTTACCTCGCCGACGGGACTAGCATCAACACGATCACTACCGCTAACACGAAGCTTGCTATAAGCGAGAACGCCGCGTGCAACGGGTGCAGGTGGAAATAGCTGTCCCCGTGTCTCTTAAGATGTATTGGGGTCCTCATGAAAACCCTGCCGCCGACAGCGGGGACCAAGCCGCCCCCGCCGCCGTGTAGAATCTCCTCTTCTATTAGGCTCCTTTTCTCTATGAAATTGCAATAATGGCTACAGGTGAGCGGTGTCCTAATTTCGACAGAATATCCTGCAAGTGCCAGGATAGACTCCCTTTCGCCGTGAGATAGAGTTGGAGGGCATCACGTGTACATTCTGAGTGTTGTTCTGCTGATGGTCGTATTGCCGATCCTCTCGATCGGCGAAGAACATTTCTACCTTCACAGCGCTCTGCCGCTGATGTCACTCGTGGGGAAGTGGTTCGTGTTTTGGGGCGCGGGAATCAGACTCTTCTTCGCTGGCTTGCGTCAGCTTTTTCAACCGCGGTTTACGGCTGAACAGATACTTGGCATTCGAAGCGAGGATTCATTGCTCTTCGTGCGCGAATTGGGCGCGGCGAATCTCGGAACTGGAATAGTCGGAATAGCTTCGCTGGTCAAACCCAGCTTCGTCCTGCCCGCGGCGGTTGCAGCGGCGGTATTTTTTGGAATTGCAGGTATTCGCCATGCCACGGACAGGTGCAGAACCCGCAACCAGAATATCGTCATGATAAGTAATGTCCTCGTGTCTCTAGTCCTCGTCACATATATCGGTTTTGTAGCGCTCGCCTGAGTGCCAAATTAGGGCACTACCTGCAGGTGAGCGGATTGGGTCGATTTGCGCCGAGCGTTGTACTATATGGACTCTGCCGAACATGAAGGCAGGGCGTCCGATGATTCCCAGCCAAAAGGAGCCTCGCCACACGGGGCAGCCGTGAAACGAAATTTTACGTCGCTCAGTCCGCAAGAAGCGCTGCGCCTCGCCATTGTCATCGAGGAACGGAACGCCCATATCTATCAGCGACTGGGTGAGATGTTCTCCAAGTCTTGCGCCGACTCACCACAGATCCCGTCTGCCTTCTACGAACTGGCAAACGAGGAACGGCAGCATGCCATTGATCTAACGGAGCGTTACATTAAGCGCTTCGGAGCGGTTCAGGCGGACATAACCGAAGAGGACATTTGGGACTTCATCGAGGCGCCGCGGCTGGCCGTTGCCGACATCCTGGCCGCCATCGAGGCAGGAGATGAGCTCGCGGCACGACGAATGGCATTTGAGATGGCTCTGGCCGCAGAGCAAGGTGCAGTCAAGTACTACGCCCGGGTTGCTAAAACCACACCCGATCCGGAACTGAAAGCCCTCTGTGAAGAATTTGTCGCGCTGGAGCAGGAACACACCGGCTGGGCCGAGCAAGCACTCGGCCAACTTGGCCCACACTCAAACCCGGTTGAACCCACGCCGAAGGAGTAAGTTCCGCTGAATCGCGTGAATCAGGGGCGTATCCAGCTGTCCGCGGCTGGTCAAATGGCCGGCTTATCCCACTTGTTACTTTGCTGATTCTCCCTGCAAACGTGCGATGATGGTTGGAGTTCTGAAAGGAGCTTTCCCCATGGCTGACGGAGCGTCTCAGAATTTTTCCAATCACACGCGGTATGATCCGGTCTTCCACTTTTTCATTCTGCCGGTATTTGCCATCACGGTGATCGTGACGATTGTGCATCTGGTCAGAAGGCCGGGGCTGCATTCGGCGTGGTTGGTCGTGTTCATGATCGCGGCGATGGCGGCAGTTTTCAAGATCCGGCTTTATGCGCTCAAGGTGCAGGACCGGGTCATCCGGCTGGAGGAGCGATTGCGGCTGGCGTCGTTAGTGGACGCCGGGCTGCGTCCGCGGATCGCAGAGATTACAGAATCGCAGTTGGTCGGGTTGCGCTTCGCTTCCGACGCGGAACTCCCCGGGCTGGCGGCGCGAGCGCTGAATGAGAAGCTGTCGCGCTCCGAGATCAAGAAAGCGGTTCAGCAGTGGCGGCCCGACTATTGGAGAGTGTGAACTTGGCGGCGGGTGCCGACTTATCTAACTCATCTAACGTCCAGGCCTGCTGGTACCGTGACCGCGTGACGATTCCGGCGTGGAAAACGAGCAGCGCCGGCGTCCTTCGACTTCGCTCAGGATAAGTCTTGCCCGCCGTTCCGCGGAAGTCTCGCCCTGGGCGCGGCGGGCGAGGACGGCCCGCCGGACAGCCGCCGGGACGGCGGCGCTACTCGTCTTCTCTTTCAGTATGAAAACTAAGAAGCCTGCGCCTTCAGCTTGGCCCAGCGGGCGCGCTGCGCGGCCGCGATTCTCTTTCTGCCTTCTGCCGATATGGTGCGCTTGGGTTTCATCTTACCCGCTCTCTTTGCCCATCGCGCTTTCTGCGCGATGCTGATCCGCTTACGAGCCGCGGCTGACAGGGTGCGCCCCGGTTTCGTGTAGGAACTCCCACCGTTCAACTTGCCCAGGACGGACAGAGCCGCTACTACGCGCTTAAGGTGGTTCACCAGATTCGTTCTTTCTCCCCTCAACTCCGACACTATGGACGCCAGTCCCTTTCGATTTGCCATGAATTCCTCCTCGGCAAGAGATTGTAACTGATGAGCGCTGTTTCCTGAGCGCCTATCTTCATCATTGTCCACGCTTAGTACTGTACTCTGCTATTTCGGCTGTGCGATCGGAGTTCAGCAGGAATCGTCTTCAAGAATTTCCGACGGGGCTTTACGCAGCGCGGGTTCCGCAGTAATAATGGATTTTCCGGCCGGCTTCGCTTATGAACATTACACGGCGTTCTTTTGTCAGGCTCAGTTTGGGGTCAGTTCTCGGAGCCAAGAGTGTGCCACTGCTTGCCCAGGGCATGGCTTCTCGTGGGGTGAAAGCCCAGGCCCGTCCTGCCAATTCGGGGCGTCCCTTTAATGCGCACTTCGTTGACGTGGCCAAAGCGGCGGGATTGCATGAACCCACGATTTATGGCGGCATCGAGTCCAAGAAGTACATCCTGGAGGCCAATGGATGCGGCTGTGCGTTCATCGATTATGACAATGACGGATGGACGGACGTGTTTCTGCTCTGTGGAACACGCCTTGAGGGGGCACCAGCGCAAGCCACAAACCGCCTCTACAAAAACAATCGCGATGGCACTTTCACCGACGTGACGGAGAAAGCCGGGCTGCACACTGTCGGCTGGGGAAACGGAGTTTGCATCGGAGACTATAACAACGACGGTTTTGAAGATATCTTTTGCACTTACTTCGGGGAGAACCGGCTTTATCGCAACAATGGCGACGGTACATTTACCGACATTACGAAACAGGCAGGGCTGCTGAGCGCAGAGACGCGCTGGGGCGCGGGGTGCAGTTTTGTCGACTATAACCGGGATGGCAACCTCGATCTGTTTGTTTCCAACTATGTTCGCTTCTCTCTCGATGAGGCGCCGGTCCCGGGCGACAATGCGACGTGCACCTGGAAGGGAGTCCCGGTTAACTGCGGCCCGCGGGGGCTGCCGATGGGAAGGCATTCTCTATATCGAAATAATGGCGATGGAACTTTCACGGATGTGAGCAAGGAAGCAGGCATTGCCAGTGCCGGCGAGACTTACGGGATGACGGTGGTTGCGGCTGACTTCGACGAAGATGGATGGCAGGACATTTTGGTTGCCTGCGACTCCAGTCCCAGCCTTCTTTTCATGAACAACCACGACGGCACGTTCCGCGAAGAAGGCGTGATCCGGGGCGTAGCCTTAAGCGACGACGGTATGGAACAAGCGGGAATGGGCGTGGGCATCGGCGATTACGAACTGGATGGGCATCTCGATATTTTCAAGACGCACTTCATGGGCGACACTTGCGGCCTTTACCACAACGACGGCAAGGGAAACTACGACGACATGACGCGAGCGGCCAAACTGGGCGTGGAGACGCGATTTGTGAACTGGGGAACGGGGCTGGTGGATCTCGACAACGATGGATATCCGGACATTTTCATGGTTACTGGGAGTGTCTATCCGGAAGTGGAACGGAAGCTACCAGATTATCCTTATAAGACGCCTCGGGTTGTTTTCCGGAATCTTGGGAACGGGACTTTTGAGGAACTCAGCGAGCAAGCAGGCCCAGCGATAACGGAAGTTCACTCGAGCCGCGGTTGCGCATTTGGAGACTTCGACAACGACGGGGATCTCGACGTGCTTATCGTCAACATGAATGAGCCGCCCTCATTGTTGCGAAATGACCTGCAACAAAAGCAGAACTGGATCAAAGTCAAACTCGAGGGAGTCAAGTCAAACCGCAGCGCAATTGGAGCGCGGGTATTGGCTCATTATGGCGGCAAGGCGCAAGCGCAGGCGGTGCACAGCCAGTCCAGTTATTATTCATGCAACGATTCGCGCCTGCACTTTGGCTTGGGCGGATTCAGTTCGGTCGACCTCAACGTCTACTGGCCCAATGGCCTGCACGAACAATACAAGGGCCTGGCAGCGAACCGGCTCATAACCCTGCGCGAAGGATCGGGAATTGTAAGCAACAAAGGCTGGAGCCGCGGGTGAGCGCTGGAGTTTCAGGGCATGGTATGCCTAAAGAGTATTAGTTCGAACTCGACCTTGCGGTTGGCAAGGTTCCACGTATCGGACGCCGATCCGGGGGATTTTGAGTGTAATCGGGATGTTTCGCCAACAATCGACCTGAGGCTTGACCGTTGAAGTTGTCGGTGGTGTACTTGGGCATAATCAGGAGACTGGATCATCAGGAGTATTCACTCAGCACCGCTTGTTGTCGTGCTATCTCTGATTCTGGCGACACAACTCTTCGCGGGGACTTCGCAAATGCAGGCCGACGGTCCCGGCGCGCAGGTACCGCATCAATCTGCCCAGACGCACTCAAAACATCCAACGACGAAATCTATCAAATACGTAAATACGAAATATGGATTTACCTTTTCATTACCCAGAACGTGGCGGGGATACTCGACGGTCGAGGACACTTGGACAAGTGGCGGCGTGGGCGTCTCGGAAACCGGTCCTCAAATCACGATCGTAAACCCTCAATCCACCTCGGTAAGACAGTATCAAGATATTTCCATCATGGTCTTCAGCCACGCTCAGTGGGATTCGCTACAGCAGGGAAATTTCGATGTCAGTGCGTCGTCCATCGGACCGGGAGAAATCGGGCGTAATCGCAAGTACGTATTCGCCCTGCCTCCGCGAATGATCGACACCGATCACTTTTATGGATGGAAGGAAGTCTTGAGAATCCTTCAGAGCAAACCGCTGCGTGCCTTCTGATCGCGACGGACGCTCAATGCCATCGATGATTGATGAAAGCAGGCGATAGCACAAGTTTGCGCCGTTTGTTCGCCCCGTTGCGCCCAAAACTCCTGCTACGGCCTGATGGTAGCGGCCCTATCGGACAGCGTGGCGTGCAAGGCCAAGTCGTGGCTATTACACCTAAAGCCATACCCTGTTACAAATCGTATTTGCACCACGGACTGTTAGCGGGTGGAGAAGCTGTAGACCGTGACGGTGTGGTAGCGCTCACCGGGCTTCAGCTCGGTGGTTGGGAAATCGGCGTGATTCGGAGAGTCGGGGAAGTGCTGCGTCTCCAGGCACAGGGCGGAGCGCAGCCCGTCCGGTTTGCCGCCCTTGCCTTTGATCGAGCCGTCCAGGAAATTGCCGCTGTAGAACTGGATTCCGGGCTGATCGGTCAAGACTTTCAGGACGCGCCCGCTGGTTGGATCGTAGACTTCGGCGGCTTCTGTCAATTTTCCGCCGCTCGAATCCAGTACCCAGTTATGGTCGTATCCGTGACCCCGATGAAGCTGTTCATCGTCAGCGTCGATGCGCGCTCCAACCGGAGTCGCTTTGCGAAAATCAAAAGGCGTCGATGCCACGGACTTTTGCTCACCCGTCGGAATCAGCCCGGCATCGACCGGGGTGAAGCGGGACGCGTGGAGAGTAAGTTGATGGTTCAGGATGTCTCCCTGCCCGGCGAGATTGAAATAGGAATGGTTGGTTAAATTGACCACGGTGTCTTTGTCGGTGGTGGCCCAATACTCAATCCGCAAACTCCCTTTCTCCAACGTGTAGCGAACCACGGCCGACAGATTGCCCGGAAATCCGGCCTCGCCGTCTTTGCTCAGATAACTCAGCTCCACTCCGTTGGCGACCGGCTTTGCCTTCCAGACCACGTTATTGAAGCCGTGCGGCCCACCGTGCAGAGTGTTCTCGCCATTGTTCAGAGGCAGAGAGTATTTCTTGCCATCGAGGGCGAAGCTGCCATGCGCGATGCGATTCGCATAACGGCCAATGATCGCCCCGAAGAACGCGACGGAAGAGCCGTTGCTGTTGGCCACATAGCCGTCGAGATCGTCGAAGCCAAGCACGACGTCGGCCGGCTTGCCGTTACGGTCTGGAGCTTTCAGGGAAACCACAACCCCACCGTAGGTTGCGATGCGAGCTTCAAATGCGCCGTCGCTCAACGTATAAATTTCCACCGGAGTTCCATCCGGCATCTTTCCAAATGGCTGGCTTGCCACCTTCATCTGGGCCTCCAGGGCCGTGCTCATGCTAAAAAACGCTACCCACAAAGCGCCGATTGCGACCATCCGCAGGATTTTCTGAACGCTCATTGCCGCTCCTCGCTCGGAGTTCTAACGACGCCGATACTAAAAGTGCATTCTACCATCGCCGCGCAGGCAACATGGGGGCCCGAAGGCTAGCTACAGAAGACGATTTCCATTTTCTCCCTGGCGACCACGAAGCGCGCTGCGCTCATTGATTCGTGTCACCTTCTTGTCACCTTGCAAAGCGCAGTTGCTGGGAGGACAATTCTGGGCGGAGGTAATCCCCATGCGTCCGAAGACTGCTATCCCAATCAGAGCCACACCACCCGATGTCGAAGTCGAAGAACAAATCCGCCAACGCGCGTATCAGCTATATGAAGAACGTGGCCGCCTGGATGGAAACGCAATGCAGGACTGGCTGACAGCCGAAGAAGAAGTGACAGGCTCCAGACAAGCCAAAGCAGCCACGGCATAGTTCTAACCGGATTCTCGCGTTCTTCTTGCCCGCCCGCCCAGCCCGGGCGTTTTCCTTTGCAGCTTGCCGACGAAGAAAGGTTTTTGGCGCACTTCTCCGAGAAGCAGAGCCAGCGAGGGCTGGCCTCAACAAAGTTCCTCTCAGAGGCCTTTTTAGCAGGCTGCGGAAAAAGTGTTTTCTGCGCCGCAGTCTGACCGCAGCGGCTAAGCCGCATTCAAAACGATGCAATTATCGCAGCGGTAAACCGCTGCGCCACCCAAAATCAAGTGCAACACCGACTTTTTCCACAGCCTGTAAAGCCGGCACTGAAAACAAGCCGGTCATCGCAGCGCTGAAGCCCTCCACCCCATCACGCCAAAAGCGGGCGTGCTGGGGACCCCGGCGCTGCGCCACCCAAAATCAAGCGCGGGGAGATCGAGTTTTTCCGCAGCCTGTTAGATCCCGACAACTGTTTCCAATGGCAGACGTACCACACTGGTCTATCCCGCTGGCGGGGATAGCGCGCTATGTTTAAGGCAGCGTTTGGCGCGTCCTATCAGCGCCGGTGAGCCCCCGAGTCGGGTTTATGAATCGGGTGTTGTGAGGAGCGGGCTGGAGTCGCTTTCTGAGGCCGCTCCTGGAGACGCCTGATGACACGTTATCTCTGCGTGCATTGTCACTTTTACCAGCCGCCGCGCGAAAATCCCTGGCTGGAAGCGGTCGAGATGCAGGATAGCGCGTCTCCCTACCATGACTGGAACGAGCGCGTTGCCGCCGAGTGTTATCTGCCGAATGGGGCGGCGCGAATTCTCGACGAAGCGGGCGGGATCGCAAAGATCGTAAACAACTACGCGCGCATCAGCTTCAACTTTGGGCCCACGCTGCTGTCGTGGATGGAGCACAACGCGCCGCACGCCTATGAGCGGGTGCTGGAGGCCGACCGCCAGAGCCAGGAATCGTTCTCGGGCCATGGAGCCGCACTAGCGCAGGGGTATAACCACATGATCCTGCCGCTGGCGAACGCGCGCGATAAGGCTACGCAGATCGTCTGGGGCATGCGCGATTTCCAGCACCGATTCGGGCGAGACCCGGAGGGCATGTGGCTGCCGGAAACGGCAGTGGATGTGGAGACACTCGAACTGCTGAGTTCGGTCGGAATCAAGTTCACGATTCTGGCGCAGCACCAGGCCCGCCGGATGCGCCACCAGCCCTGGGAGGAATGGCGCAACCTGGAGGGCGCCAGCATCGATCCCACGCGCGCCTACGCCTGCCACCTTCCGTCCGGCCGCAGCATCAGTTTGTTTTTTTACGACGGCCCCATCTCGCACGCGGTCGCGTTCGAAAATTTGCTGGTCAACGGACCGAACTTTGCCAACCGGCTGCTCAGCGGCTTCAATGACGACCGCCCCTGGGCGCAATTGGTCCACATCGCCACCGACGGCGAGACCTATGGCCATCATCATGCGCACGGCGACATGGCTCTCGCCTATGCGCTCGAGTACATTGAGCGCAACCGGCTGGCAACGATCACCAATTACGGCGAATACCTTGCCCAGCACCCGCCCACTCATGAAGTGGAAATCATCGAGAAGAGCTCGTGGAGTTGCATGCATGGGGTGGAGCGCTGGCGGAACGATTGCGGCTGCAACTCGGGCGGATGCGGTTCCTGGCGCCAGCACTGGCGGCGGCCTCTGCGGGAGGCAATGGACTGGCTGCGCGACGATCTTGCCGAGTTTTATGAACTCAGCGCGCAGGAACTTCTGCGGGATGCGTGGGCCGCGCGCAACGATTACATCAACGTCGTGCTGGATCGTTCGCCCAGCAATGTGGACGCATTTCTTGCCCGCCATGCGGTGCGGGATCTTTCCCTCGAACAACAAACGCGCACTTTAAGACTGCTCGAAGTGCAGCGCCATCTCATGTTGATGTACACGAGTTGCGGCTGGTTCTTCGACGAACTGACCGGGCCGGAGACGGTGCACGTCCTGCAATACGCCGGCCGCGCCGTGCAACTTAGCGAGCAACTTTGCGGCGAATACCGCGAGGAAGAATTCCTGCGCCGGCTGGAAGCGGCCTGGAGCAACCTGGCCGATTACGGGAACGGGCGGCACGTTTACGAGCGCTTCGTGCGGCCAGCCATGTTGGACCTGTGGGGGGTGGGCGCGCATTATGCCATCAGCTCGCTGTTCAACGGCTATCGGGGCTGGAGCTCGATTTACAGCTACGGTGTGGATCTTCAGGAAGCGCGCGAGTTGGAGTCGGGTAAAGCAAAACTTGCTCTCGGGCGCGCCCGCATTGTCTCGAACATCACACGCACGCGCTTGACCGTGGGCTTCGCCGTGCTTCATTTCGGCGATCACAACCTGAGCGCCGGAGTGCGGCCGTTCCAGAGCAAGAATGCGTTCCGCGCGCTGGCTGAAGAAGCGAGCCGGGCCTTTTCGAGCGCCGATTTGCCGGAGTGCCTGCGGGTGATCGATCGCAATTTTCGGGGCGCGACCTACTCGCTGAGATCCCTGTTCCGCGATGAGCAACGGCGCATTCTCAGTCAAATCGTCAACTCCACCATGGCCGAGGCAGAGGCCATGTACCGCCAGGTATACGAGCATCACGCTCCATTCCTGCGCTTTTTGTCGGAACTTCACATGCCTCCGCCGCCCATCCTGCGCACCACCGCCGAGTTCGTGCTGGGCAAGGCGGTGCAGCGGGCGTTGGCGGACCAAGAATTGGACCTGGATCGCATCCGGATGCTGCTCGATGCCGCGCGGCACGATGGCGTCAATCTCGACATATCCTGTCTGGAGTCGGCTCTGCGCCAACGGCTGAACGCGGAGGTGGAGCAGTGGGCGCGGAAACCCGGCGATACGGAGGCGCTGGAGATGGTGGAGGCGCTGGTTTCGCTGAGCCGCGTCCCGCCCCTGGAAGTGGACCTTTGGAGGCCGCAGAACGTTTACTACCAACTCGTCGAGGCGCTTTCCGGGGCCCACCAAACGCGCATGAGTGGCGCGTGGTTGGACCACTTCCGCGGCTTGGGAAAATGGCTGGGCGTGTCCGTTCCGCAACGGTCGCCGGAATTAGCCGGCAAGGCGCAAGACCAAATCGCGTAACCGCGTGACTTCCTCCAAAGGTTCGCCGCTACTTATTTCCCTTATCTTTATCCTTATCCTTGGACTCTTCCGCAGGCTCGATGGCTCCGGGCATCAGCTTGAGCGGAGCCGAGCGCTGCTCTTCGAGTTCGGGATGCGGCAGTGGCTTGCGCGGCAGCATCTGGTCGCGCATGGCGGCGTTGTAAACGAAGATCGCCTCGACGGTTGCCGCCTGCGCCAGGTCGGCGGGCTGTAAGCGTTCGTAGGTGTCCATGTTCGAATGATGGGTGCGCGATTCGTAGTCGAGGCGGTCTTGAATGAACTGGAAGCCGGGGATGCCGACCGCATCGAAGGATTGGTGGTCGGTGCCCCCGGTGTTGCGCGCGGTGATGGTGGTGACGCCGAGATCTTTTAGCGGCTCCATCCATTGCGCAAAGATGGGGGCGACGGCGGAATTTCCCTGCAGATAAATCCCCAGGATTTTGCCGGTGCCGTTGTCCACGTTGAAGTAAGCGGAAATTTCCGGCTGCTCAGGTTCAATTACGACGGGGCCGGCAGGTTTGCGCATCCACTCGGGCTTCTCCAGTTGATCGGGAGCGGTGGAGAGCGGCACGACTCCGAAATGCTGCTTCACGTAGCCGCGGGAACCAAAAAGCCCCTGCTCTTCGCCGGTCCATAGAGCAACGCGGATGGTGCGCCGCGGCTTGACTTGCAGCGCGTTGAGAATCCGCATGACTTCCATCGCAACCACGGTGCCGGCGCCATTGTCGGTTGCGCCTGTCGCCGCCGCCCACGAGTCGAGATGGCCACCCACCATCACCACCTCATCTTTCAACTTGGGATCGGCGCCGGGAATTTCGGCGATGGTATCGAAGCCATGCTCATGATCGCCGAAGTACGCAACATCGACATTCATTTCGATGCTGACCGGCACATTGGCTTTGAGCAGACGATAAACGCGTCCGTAGTTTTCTATTGCCGCCACCACTACGGGCAGGGGATTGGCGTGATCGCGCTGGTAGGCGGATCTGCCCAGGCCGCCGTCGTCGAAGATGGTGCCGCCGGAGCCGCCGCTGTCGCGGCCGTCGCGGCTGGGAAGAATAACCGCCAGAGCATGCTCCGAGGCGAGAAACTTTCCGGTTTTGTCGAGCAGGGCCGCCCGCTTCGCATAATCCTGCATTCGGTCTGAGAAAACCCTCGGCTTTTCCAGGGGGAACTCGGCAGTCTTGGCGAGATCCTTGTCGTCCATGCGCGTGAACAGCGGCTTATCCACCGGATTCACCTCGCGCATATCTCCGAGCAGGACGATCTTCCCGGCCAGCTTGCCTTTATACTTGTCGAAATCTTTCTCGTCCTTGATATCAACCCAAATGGCTTGGCCATTGACTGCGCCGTTGGTCGGAGGCGACCAGGGCGCGGCCTGGGCAATGAACACAGCCGTGTCGGGCGACGTCATCCGCACCCAGGTGTTGAGCTGCTGCCAGCCCATGCCGAACTCTCCCCAGTCTTCGAGATGGGCGTTGCCGCAACCCATCGCAGTCAATTGATCGCGAGTCCACTGGTTGGCGCGGCGCAGGTTGGGTGAACCGGTAAGGCGCGGGCCAATGCCATCCATCAGAGCGGATGCGAAGTCCATGACGTGCGAATGGGTCAGGCCTTCGTCGCGAATGCGCTGGTACATGGCGAGGTCGAGATTCTCTTTTGCGGGCTGCGGCAGTTCGTACGATGGCTTGTCCGCTTGGGCCGCCGCGGCCTTCTCTTTACTCTTGTCGGCGTTCTTGTCGGCGGCGGAGATGGACAGTGGCAGGACAAGGCAGAGAAGCAAGGCAAATCTGACTCTGAAAAAGCTGTGAAATCGCATGGATCGGTCTCCCTCGGAAAAAGTCCCACAGCAGAGTAGCAGATATGGGCTGAACTAAATAGCTGGCGCGAATTGCCGGTTGAACATGGGTTGGAGGTGCTGGAGCATTTCTCGTCCAGCCGGGGACATACTCTACACTTTAGACCGGGGACATACTTTACAGTTCTGACCCGAGGTTAAGGTTTGATTCTCCACTCGGAGAACCCAATGAATCGTGTAATAATTACAGTGTAACAATTACACTGTTGTGCCTCTTTAACCACACCCAAGCTCCGAGCGTTATCAACAACTTAGGCCCCGCCGCGCGCAGCAGGAATTGTTTACATTCTCATCATGCGGCCAATATACGTATAGAAGTGTACGCACAATAGCGCCGGTACAAAATGTTCCACGTGGAACACTTTGTACGTACAATTATTGTACCTGCAGTAGCCTGCACGCAGCGGACCGCCCCGGGCCCCATCGCCATCTCAAATCTATAAGGTACCGGCTTTACTGAGAACTGAGAACTGGGAACCGGGAACTGAGAACTGGCAACTGCCTCACTTCCCCTTCAGCATTCTAACCACCCGGTCAAAATCCTCCAGCGTCCCATACTCAATAACAATCTTGCCTCGCCCACTCCGATCCCGGATCCGCACCCTCATCCCCAGCACTGTCTCCAGCGACCGCTGCGCCGCCTTCACATTCGGATCCACCCACCGCGCTCCGCCTCCCTTTTTCGGCTCGTCCAGCCCGGCCGGCGTGCTCACCCCCAGCACCAGATCCTCCAGTTTCGCCACCGACATCTTTTCTTCAATCGCCTTTTGCGCGAGCCTCCAGATCCGGACGTTATCCCGCAGCGTCAACAGCACCCGCGCATGGCTGTACGTCAACTTTCCCTTCTGCAGCGCCCCGATCACGCCTTCCGGCAGCGTCAGCAGCCGCATGAAATTTGACACCTTCTCCCGCGACACGCCAGCCCGCTTCCCTATCTCTTCCTGCGTAAGCTTGAAGCCCTTGCTCAAGTTCGCGAACGCCTCCGCCTGCTCCATGCAGTTCAGGTCCTCCCGCTGCAGGTTCTCCACCAGCGTCATCTCCGCCGCCTGCTGCTCCGAAACCCGCTTCACAATCGCCGGGATCGTCGTCTTCTCCGCCATCTCCGACGCCCGCAACCGCCGCTCGCCCAAAATCAGGATGAACCGCCCCTCCGTCCCCGCACGCACCACGATCGGCTGCAACACTCCCTGCACCCTGACCGAATCTGCCAGTTCCGCGAGTAACTGCTGATCGAACTCCCTCCGCGTCTGGTACGGATTGTGGTCGATCCGATCGATCGCTAACTGAAACACCGTCTCCCCATCCGCAGTCCGTCCCAACGCCACCGCCTGCAACTCGTCCAAAGTCCCAGGCACCGCATCCGGTGGAGCGACAGCCAGTGTGGGGACGGGCGACCCCGCCCATCCACCGTCACGCGCGCTTTGCGGAAGGGTGGGCGCCGTCGGCGCCGTCACTACCCGCGGCCCCGGCAGCAAAGACTCCAGCCCCCGCCCCAAAGCCCGCCGCCGCTCCGCCAGCTTTTCGTGGACCTTCTCTGTCCCAGTCTTCTCCGCCGTCTTATCAACCGCCGCATTCGATGTGCCCTGCATTAGTCTCTCCTCGTTATTTGTTTATTTCATCCTGCAGTGTTTTCTGAGACCTGAGACCTAAGATCTGGGAACGCGCAAGCCCGTCTGCACATATATTGATGACAATAAATATTTACGTCCATAAATCTAAGCCGCTTCCCCCGGCCCGCTGACCGCTCTCGCCTGCCGGTCCAGGATCTCCTTCGCCAGCCGTATGTAGCTCTCCGCCCCACGCGACCTCACGTCATACAACAGCGCCGGCAGCCCATGGCTCGGAGCCTCCGCCAGCCGTATGTTCCGCGGGATCGTCGTCGTGCACAGCTTCTCTCCAAAAAATTTCTTCAGCTCCTCCGCCACCTGCTGCGCCAGGTTCGTCCGCTCATCGAACATCGTGATCACCACGCCCTCAACCACCAGCGCAGGATTCAACTCCACGCGTATCCGTTCGATGGTGTCAAGCAACTCCGTCACACCCTCGAGGGCAAAGTACTCCGCCTGCATCGGAATCAGCACACCATCCGCGGCGACGAGCGCGTTCAACGTAAGCAGATCGAGCGCCGGCGGACAGTCCAGCACAATGAACTGAAAGCGTTCGATCAAACTTGCGAGCGCGTCGCGCAGACGATACTCGCGCCGCTCCGCGCCCACCAGTTCGATGTTCGCGCCGATCAAATTCTTGTGCGATGGAATCAGCCATAGCTGTTCGAGTTCCGTGAGCTGAAGCGCCTCCTCAGCCGAGGCCACGCCCATGAGTACGTCGTAAATGCTGATGCGCTCCGGATTCTTCACCAGGCCCAGACCGCTGGTCGAGTTCGACTGCGGATCGCAGTCCACCAGCAGCGTGTTGACCTCGGCGGCGGCGAGTGAGGCGGCAAGGTTGATGGCGGTCGTAGTCTTGCCGACGCCACCCTTCTGGTTGGCAACTGCGATGACACGTCCCATGATTTTATTTTCGGTTGTGTTGCCGCGGCCAGAATATGCGAACGCGTTCGCGAAATCAATGCCAGATTTTTGTGCAACTGCGTCGAGTGTTTCGCGTGAAACATTCCGGCGCGTTTTGTTCCATCCATGCGATGTGTTCCACGTGAAACACATCACCACTTTGCGCCATCCGGGGGTCGGGGGCCACCGATTGCAAATATGGGAGAAGTGTTTCACGTGAAACACTCTTACGGATTGCGTCTCATAATGAGATAATATAACAACATTACCACTTGCATCATAATGCATGGCTGGCATTTTGTCTTTTGGACCACTATTAGCTTATCGCCATAACATATTTCCCACTTTACTCATGTACACCAATCGACAAGACTCTTGTATGTGACTGGGGGACTGGGATTGGTGGGTGCCATTTCAGGGTGGTCAGGCTGGTTAGGTGGGGGACTTGGGTGGCTCCTATCAGCAGGGCCAGGGTTGCGCTGGGAGCCAGGAAAGTTACGGCTTGGGGGAGGATGGTTTCGAAGCGCTCTACGGCTCGGAGGGTTACTACATCGGCGTGGGGGCCGAGGCGGGCGGCGACGACTTCGGCTCGGTCGGTGATTACATTGATGTTGGTCAATGTAAGTGCGCGGGCCACTTCGCGGAGGAAGGCGGCTTTCTTGTGATTCGATTCGATTAGGGTCAGATGGATGTGCGGGGCCCAGATCTTCAGGGGCAGGGCGGGGAATCCGGCGCCGGAGCCGATATCGAGGACGCGTGGAGTGCAGTGGTCAGTTGCCAGTTGCCAGTTGCCAGCGGAAGGGTCCAACTGCATAGGTCCTTCGCTTCGCTCAGGATGACAAAGAGTTGGAAAGAGGTGGCGGGCGAGGAAGAAGGACTCGCCGAAGTGGCGGGTTACGATTTCTTCGGGATGGCGGACGGCGGTCAGGTTGATGCGGGCGTTCCAGCGGAGTAATAGATCGATGTATATCGATATTTGATCGAGCTGGGATGAGGGAAGCGAGGGCTCGAGGAAAGGTTCGAGGAGGACGGCGATGCGGGCGGTATCCATGTGGCCAGTACCCAGTCCCCAGTGTAAAGGCGAACGGCGCGGGCCATCCAGCCAAGCTGGAAAAGGCTTGCATCTTCTGGGCGATCGTCGGAGAATGGCGTTCGAACAAAACATGAAACGTTAAAACGGCTTTGACCTGGGGTTAAGGTGCACGCATTGGTGCGCCGGTTGACGTTTCAGACGGGAGCCTCTATGACGCCGCTGTTGATTTCGCGCGGGATTTTCTCGAAGCGACTGGCATTGCGGATGCTTTGCCTGGCCGGGTGCATGGCATTGCTGGCTGCGGGAGCGCAAGCTCAGCAAGCGACCGCAAAGATCGTGGGCACGGTCACCGATCAGCAAGGATTGGTGGTGCCGGGCGTCAAGGTCACGGTCACGAATACGGCGACCAACGTGTCCACCGAAACAACCTCCGACAAGAGTGGCTTTTACGAAGTCTTGAACCTGCCCATCGGCAGCTACCGGATTGTCGCCCGCCACGAAGGTTTTCGACCGCTGGAAGTGATCACGCCTCCGCTGGAGATCAACCAGTCATTTCGGGCTGAGTTAAAGCTGCAAGTAGGCGCGGCCAGCGAACAGGTGTTGGTTGAATCGCAGGTATCGGGGGTGGAGACGGTAAATCCGACGCTAGGCCAGTCCGTTACCAGCCGTCCCATCGTTAATATGCCCTTAAACGGACGCAACGTGCTGGATCTCGCACTTCTGCAACCTGGGGTCACCGAGGACAATCCGGATGACGGCAGCACCGGACACTTCAATATAGGCGGCGGGCGGGCCGACTCCGTTACCTTTCTGTTGGATGGCGGCCTGAACAACGACCTTCTGGACAACGGGGTCGTCCTCAATCCCAATCCGGACTCGATTGCGGAGTTCCGCATTCTTACCAGCGACTACACGGCGGAGTACGGCCGGAACGGCGCTGGCGTCATCAGCGTCGTAACCAAGTCGGGCACCAACCAACTCCATGGCAGCGCATTCGAGTTCGTGCGCAACACCGATTTTGACGCGAACGCATATTTCAACCCTGCCGTCCCCTTGCCGAGAAACGATCTGAAGCGCCATCAGTTCGGCGCGACGTTTGGCGGGCCGATTACGATTCCCCATCTGCTGGAGGGCAAGGACCGCTACTTTTTTTTCGTGTCCTACCAGGGCCAGCGCCAGACGGAAACCGAGGTTGAATCGGATATAACGACGTTCACGCCAGCCGAACTGGGAGGAGATTTTTCTCAAGCCGTGAACGGCGGTCCCGATCCAAATGTTGTTGCATTCCTGCAAGCGAATCCCTACTTCGCAAACAATAACACTGCCGATGAGAACAGCGGCAAGATCGACCAGATCGACCCGGCCGCGCAGAACTACATCAAGACATTCAACCTGCAGTCGACTACGAGCCCGTCCGGCATAATATCCCCGGCGGCGACCAGCCGGGACAACAACAACGAGCTCACGATCAAGCTCGACTTCAATTTCACCCCGAAAGACAAGCTCTCGATTACCCTGGGAGGGTACCGAAACCCTCAGTTCCAGCCGTTCCCCTTAAATGGCGCTGACGTTTTGGGCTTCCCGGGCCTGGTTCAGAATAACAATTACCTGGCGAATGTTGCCTACACCCGAACGTTTTCACCCACGCTGCTGAATGAATTTCGCGTCACCGCGCAACGCCGTTATGGCTTGGATGCCATGCCACCTGCGAACCTTCCCACTTTGCAGGGGATAGCTTCGGGCGATTTTGGCATCTTATCCGACCTGCCCAATGGTCCACCGCTGCTGACGTTCGACAACGGCCTGGCGATCGGAGACAGCCCGCAAGGCCCGGCCTACGAGATCGGCGATACCTACGCCTACAGCGATACGCTCACCTGGGTGAGAGGACACAACACATGGAAATTTGGCGCGGGTTTTTCCGCTTACCAACAAAACACTCTCTACGACTATTACGGTGACAGCAACTTTGGTTATGCCGGATATGACAGCGGGGGCGACGGCACCGGCAACAGCCTTGCCGACTTTCTGGTGGGAGCTCCCAACAACTTGTTTGAAGGGGCGAACGCGAGAAACAACTTCCGCAGCAAGGCAGTCTACGGGTTCGCACAGGACGAATGGCGGGTGAGATCCAACCTGACACTGAGTCTGGGGATTCGCTATGAGTACAGCACGCCCAAGTTGGACACCGAGGGAAAAACGTTTTCCCTCGTCCCCGGGGACCAGTCTGTAAAGTTTCCTAATGCGCCGCTGGGCCTGGTTTTTCCGGGAGACCCGGGAGCGCCGCGCGGAGCCAATTTTCCGGACAAGACAAACTTCGGGCCGCGCATCGGGTTTGCCTGGAGTCCGGGGAGCAAGAGCAAGACCAGCATTCGCGGAGGCTTCGGTATCTTCTATGACGTTCTGAAGGGCGAAGACAATCTGCAATTCAATGGCGCGCCGCCGTTCTACAGCGAGCCCTATGTCGGTTTCCCATGTATGTCGTCCAACTCCGCACAAGCCCCCTCATGCAGCACTCTGCCGTATACGACGTCCGGCACACCCTTTTACAGCGCGCCGTGGGCGAACTCCACGACCCCTTTTACGAGCAACCCCTTCCCATCCACACCTGCCAACCCCGCGACCGCATTCAATCCGTGCGCGAGCAGCGGTTACACCTGCCCCTACTACAATTTTCTGCCGACGGCAGGGGGCTCGGTCTACTTCGTGAACCCGCATCTCCACACGCCTTATACCTACCAGTACAACTTGAGCGTGCAGCACGAACTTGCGAAGAACTTGATGGCCGAGGTTAATTACGTGGGCAGCAGCTCGAAGGGGCTTACCTCACTGGAGGACATCAACCCGTTCCTTCTGAGTACAGTAAATGGGCCCAGCCCTGCCCGAATTCTGAATCAGGCGCAGACTGATGCCGACCTCATAGCATACTGTAGCCCAGCGAATTTCCAATCCGGCCCGTCCGCTTGTCCGTTTCAAAACGTATCGGAGTTTAACAATGTCAGCTTCGCAAATTTCAACAGCCTGGAAGCTTCTTTGACGAAACAGAATGGCGAGAACCGGATACTTGGCAACACCTACTTCACTTTGGCCTACACTTACGGCCACAGCATCGATAACGCATCCGGATTCCGCAACCGGGATTCGCAGGTGCCGTATTACAGCCCCGGCCAGTTTCGCGCCTCGTCCAACTTCGACCTTACGCAGCGAATCACTTTCAGTGGTGGATGGGACCTGCCTTTCGATAAAGCCTGGGCCTCGGGGCCAAAGCGCCTGGTGAAAGGCTGGAGCCTTTACCCCATCTTGAGCTGGCGGACCGGGTTTCCGCTCAGCATCAGTTCGGAGCTAATCTACTCCTTCTCTCCGTCGGATCCGGGGCCCTCGGGAGCTGGAGACGACTACCTGGCCAATGCCGATTTCGCGCCCGGGTTCAGCAAGATTACAATCATGAATCCCAAAACAAACGGAAATTATTATTTTAACCCCGCAGCATTCGCGGCGGTTCCTGACGTTTATAATCCAAGCGATCCCTACGGCACGACGGCGCGAGACTTCTTCCGCGGGCCGGGCCGCACCAACCTCGACCTGGCTCTGGCCAAGACCACCCCCATTACCGAGCGTTGGAACTCCGAATTCCGGGTGGAGGCCTTCAATGTGCTCAACCACACTGAGTTCGCGAATCCGGACACCAATATCGACGACCTCACGTTCGGTCAGATCACTACTACGGATTTTGGGACGACGCATACCGAGCGCATCCTGCAGCTCGCTTTGCGGCTAACATTCTAGAACGGGATCAGCGTTGCCGCAGCTCGCTCTGGTGGGGACATTGCGACCCCGCTTAGGGCGGGGTCTGTCCACTCCACACTTTTTTGCCCCGCATTTTTGCCTCACATTATTCTCGCCTCACAGTTGATCGGCGGCGCGCGCGGCGTGCGATACTGAGATTTATGGCGCTGCCGAATTTTACTCCGCGGGTGGGGAACGATCCCAAGTCGGTGTTGATTCATTTGACGACGGGGACGGGGATGGAGATTCAGTGGAAGGATGGGCACCGGTCCGTCTATACATTTGCGTACTTACGGGATGCTTGCCCGTGCGCGCTTTGCGAGGAGGAGCGGGGGAAGTCGGGACGAAAGGCGGGCGAGGCGGCGAAGCTCGGGCCGGGGGCTTTGCCGATGTTCAAGCCGGCGGTGAAAGCGCTGGCGGCGGAGGCAGTGGGCAAGTATGCGCTGAAGTTTTCGTGGAACGATCGGCACGATCTGGGAATTTATTCGTGGTTTTATTTGCGGGAAGTTTGTCCTTGCGGGGAGTGTGCAGCGGCGCGGGGGTGAGGAGTGCGCACGGGAGACGCGGGCAAGCCGCGTCTCGACGTTAGACGTTAGAGGTAGAATCGCCCGGTGGCTTTCTGCCTGCAGATTGAAGCGACCCGCGGCGCCGCCCGCACGGGCAAGCTCATCACTCCTCACGGAGAGGTCGAGACGCCGGTGTTCATGCCGGTCGGGACGCTGGCTTCGGTCAAGGGCGTCTCGCAGGATGCGCTGGAAGAACTCGGCGTCGAGATTCTGCTGGCCAATACCTATCATCTTTATCTGCGTCCTGGTATCGAAACCATTCAGTGGATGGGCGGGCTGCACCGATTCATGTCGTGGGATCGGGCCATTCTCACCGACTCGGGCGGCTTCCAGGTTTTCAGCCTGAACGATCTGCGCAAGGTCAGCGAAGAAGGAGTCGAGTTCCGCTCGCACCTGGACGGATCGGCGCACTTTCTGAGTCCCGAAAAAGCCATGGAAGTGCAAATCGGGCTGGGAGCCGACATCATCATGGCGTTTGACGAGTGCACCGAGTATCCGGCCGATGGAGGGCGCGCGCGGGCTTCGATGGAGCTGACGCTCCGCTGGGCCGAGCGCTGCAAGAATTATTTTGCAGCCTACAAGTACGAGGTGCCGTGGGGAGGCAATGCGGCGGAGCTTCGCTCCGCAGGGCGGACGAGGGCGTCCGCCCCTACGCAAGCGGGGGCGACGCAGGCATTGTTTGGCATTGTGCAGGGCGGGATGGACCGGGAGCTGCGCCGGGAATCGGCCGAGCGAACCATCGGCATCGGTTTCTCCGGATACGCCATTGGCGGGTTGAGCGTCGGCGAACCGCGCGAGCTTACGCGCGAAATTGTCGAATCCACACTCGAGCATCTTCCCTCCGGCCAGCCGCGCTATCTGATGGGAGTGGGCACTCCGGAAGAGATCGCGCAGTACGCAGAGTTGGGCGTCGACATGATGGATTGTGTGCTTCCGACCCGCGCCGCACGGCATGGATTGCTGTTTACGTCCGAAGGCAAAGTGTCGATCAAGCAGGCCCGGTACGCGCAGGATGAGAGCGCGCTCGATCCCGCCTGCGACTGCCGCGTCTGCCAGCGGTATTCACGGGCTTATCTGCGCCATCTTTACGCCTCGAATGAGCTGCTGGCCCAGGTTTTGAATACGGTTCACAACCTGCACTTTTATTTGGCTACCATGAGGACCGTCCGGGCGTGGATCCGGGAAGGGCATGCGGACTGATGCGTGACAGCGTCTGGGGTTCCGTGAGCTGGAGGCGGCTTCCTGCAACCACCACCAGGGGACATTTCTATTGTGGACAAGACGGGGACATTTCTAATGTGGTATGACATTGGGGAGTTACGTCCTGTTGAACCACATTGAAAGTGTCCCCATGAAACCACAATAGAAATGTCCCCTTTTAGAGTTCCTGTGGTGAGGAGGAACTCAGATTGGGGAGAACGGGATTGAGCAGGAAAGAGCTGAGCCGGGTGGAAGCGATGGGCCGAGTGCAGGCGCGGAGCTTGCGATTGGGCGAGGCGGCCGAGTTGCTGGGATTGAGTTATCGGCAAGCCAAGCGGATCTGGGCGCGGTATCGGGAGGGAGGAGCGAAGGCGCTGCAACATGCGAACTGCGGGCGGGGATCGAACCGGGCCTACGCGGCGAAGTTTCGAGCGGCGGTGCTCGAAGCGGTGAAGGCACGCTATGAGGATTTCGGTCCGACGCTGGCGGCGGAGCATCTGGCCAGCGATGACGGGCTGGTGGTGCATGCCGAGACGCTGCGGCGGTGGATGAAGCAAACCGGGATGTGGCAGCGGCAACGGCGGCGGAAGCCGTATCGGCAGCGGCGGGAAGCGAAGGCGCACTTTGGCGAGTTAGTGCAGTTGGATGGAAGTTTTCATGAGTGGCTGGAAAAGCGTGGGCCGCAGGGCTGTTTCCTGAACATGGCCGATGACGCCACGGCGAAGGCGCTGGGGCGATTCTCGGAGCAGGAAACGACGTGGGCGGCGGCCGGTGTGTTGCGGCGCTGGATCGAGCGCTACGGCATACCGCTGGCGCTCTACACCGACTGGAAAAACGTGTACGTGCGGCCGCCGAACGCCGGGGAACGAATGCGCGGAGAAGCAGCCGTGACGCAGTTCGGGCGCATGTGCGCGAAGCTGGACATTCGCATCATTGCGGCCAGTTCGCCGCAAGCGAAAGGGCGGGTGGAGCGGGCGCACGGCACGCACCAGGACCGGCTGGTGAAGAAGCTGCGGCTGGCCGGGATCGCCAACTACGACCAGGCCAATGCGTATCTGGAGGAGCACTACCTGGAGGAGCACAACCGGCGCTACGCACGCCCGGCGGCGGCGGCAGCCGACTATCACCGGCGGCGTCCGACGGCGCCGCAACTGGACGAAGTGTTCTGGCTGGAGGAGGAACGAGTGGTGAGTGAGGACTGGGTAGTGAGTTATAAGAACCGTCGGCTGCAACTGGAACGGCAAAGCCAGCACTGGGCGCCGGCGAAGAGCCGCGTGCTGGTGCGGGAAAACGAAGCGGGCGAAGTGGCCATTCACTATCGCGGCCAGCGTCTCGGGTTCCGCGAACTGACGGCAGCTTCTAAAGCGCTGGGCGAGGGCAGGGGCGCTGCCCCTTCCCCCGCGCCCCCTTCCCCGATATTACGTCGCAGCCTTCCTCCAGCTTCGAATCATCCCTGGAGAAAAGGCTTTTCCGCAGGGGCACACGCTCGCTATTCCGGGGCAGCGTGAAACCACCACCAGGGGACATTTCTATTGTGGACAAGACGGGGACATTTCTAATGTGGTATGACAATTGGGGAGTTACGTCCTTGACACCTGACGAGCCGTCCGGCATTCTATTTAGCTTGGGAACAAGGTCAGTTTCTTTCTGTGCCGCTCCGATCAAGCCGGGGCGCGGCATCGCCGGTTCTAGACTGCAAGCTGTAGGATGTCCGGCCATAGAAGAAAACAATTCCCGTGGTTAAGCTCGCGGCCCGTGGTGGAACATGAATTCCGAGACCCAGCGCCTGAAGGCGGATTCATTCCACGGTTTTTTCGCGCGCCTGAAGGCGTGCGACGATACGAATCGCAATGGCACGACAGGCTGCCGGCGAAGTTAAGCTGAGAGAGTTGAGCGGCGTAAAGAAGCAAACTTGTGCCGAGTTCCGCTCGGCACGGCCCCAGGAGGGCGCTTCCGGCTGCCGCGGTTTTGATTCGGTGTTTTGTTACAGAGGATCGACTTGGCGGTGGAAATGATCTTGTCTGGCATGTCGTCTGGTGTGACTGGCGGGTTGGCGGTCTGGTTGCAGCTACCCGGCGGCGGAAGTCTGATCACGCTGGCGCCCCTGCTGTTCATCTTTGCCATTTTTTACTTCCTGCTGATTTTGCCGCAGCAACGGAAACAGAAAAAGTGGCAGGCCATGCTGAGCGAATTGAAAAACGGGGACAGGATCGTCACCAGCGGCGGCCTGCGCGGGACGATCGTCAGTCTCAAGGGCGATGCGCTGGTCTTGCGCGTGCCACCCGACAATGTGAAGCTCGAAATCAGCCGCGCCTCGGTGGTATCGGTGACGACGGCGGAAGAAGGAACGAAATCATAGTCGTTGGCCGGCAGTCGTTAGTCGTTCGGGAAGCGCGGTAAGCTTGAACGGTTTTGCTGACGACTAAGGACTAACGACCATCGACGGGTTTTCATGAATAAGAACCTCAGTTGGAAAGTGACAGTAATCGTCGGGATCCTGGTGGTCTTCGTGTTCGGCATCTTCGGCGTTCCGAAGGACTGGTCGGGCAGGGGTCTGCTGGCGTCGATCGCCGACCGCATTCATTTGGGCCTCGACCTGCGTGGTGGGACGCACCTGATTTTGCAGGTGCAGGTCAACGACGCGGTCAACGTCGACTCCGACAACGCGGTTGCGCGCCTTAAGGAAGACTTGCGGACGCACAAGATCAATTATGCCGAGATCACCAAGCCCGATCCGGTGAACCATCCGGAAATGATCGTGGTCAAGGGCGTTCCACCGGAGCAAAGCACCGATTTCAAGAATATTATATCCGACCGGCTGCCGGAGTACAGCCCGAGTTCGGGCGCGGAAAATTCCTGGACGGTTTCAATGAAGTCGCAGAGCCTCGCCGATTTGAAGAACCGCGCGGTTTCGCAGGCGATCGAGACCATCCGCAACCGCATCGACCAACTGGGCGTAAGCGAGCCGGTGATCCAGGAGCACGGACTCGGCCAGTACCAGATTCTTGTGCAACTTCCGGGCGTGGACGATCCGGCGCGGGTCAAGGAAATCATGCAGTCCACGGCGATGCTGGAAATCAAGCAATCGCTGGGCGGGCCCTATTCGAGCGAGCAAGCGGCCTTACAGGACAAAGGTGGTGTGTTGCCTCCGGACACGGTTCTGATGGCGGGCAGAAGCATCGGCTCCAGGCGTGAGGCTGAAGAAGGGGAAGCCTGGTACATAATCTCTCGCGCCTCGGCCGTGACCGGGCGCGATCTTCGCACCGCGGAACCGGGCACCGACGAAAATGGCCTGCCGGACGTCCGCTTTATCCTTACCAGCGAGGGCGGCCGCAAATTCAAATCGTTTACTTCCGCGCATGTCGGCGACTATCTGGCGGTGGTTCTCGACAACAAGGTACAGGAAGTGGCGGTGATCAAGGACACGATCAGCGAAAACGGCGTGATCAGCGGGCGGTTCACGCAGCAAGAGACTCAGGACCTTTCGATGACGCTGCGTTCGGGCGCGCTGCCGGCCGGCATCAAGTATTTGGAAGAGCGCACGGTGGGGCCATCGCTGGGCGCCGATTCGATTCGTTCCGGGATTCAGGCGGCCATCTACGGCATGCTCGCAGTCCTCATCTTCATGCTGATTTACTACCGCTGGGCGGGCGTAAATGCCGATATTGCGCTGATCCTGAACCTGGTCATCCTGCTCGGGTTCATGGGCTACTTTGGAGCGGTGCTGACACTGCCGGGCATTGCCGGCGTCATCCTGACGGTGGGCATGGGCGTGGATTCGAACGTGCTGATTTTTGAGCGCATCCGGGAAGAATTGAGGAACGGCAAGACGCCGCCGTCGGCGGTGGAGCAGGGATTCGGCCACGCCTGGATCACCATCGTCGATACGCACGTGACCACCATCGTCTCGGCCGCGATTCTTTTCATCTTTGGAACCGGGCCGGTAAAAGGTTTTGCCACGACGCTGGTATTCGGTTTGCTCGCAAACCTGTTTACGGCAGTGTTTGTATCGCGCGCGATTTTCGATTGGGTGCTGAGCCGGAAGCAGCGCGGCGAAGCGCTGAGTATTTAAGGCAGTCGTTAGTCGGCGGTCGCTAGTCGTTCGGAAAGCTCGAACGAAGGGCGCACCCCGAACGACTAACGACCAACGACCAACGACTGATTTTTGAAGGGATCTTAAGCAGCGTGGAATTCTTTAGAAATACCAACATCGATTTCCTCGGGAAGAAATGGTACTTTCTCACCTTCTCGCTGATCTTCAGCGTGGCCGGAGTGCTTTCCATGGCGTTCTGGCACGGCATTCCGCTCGGTGTCGACTTCCGCGGCGGCACGCTGGTCTATGTGAAGTACGCGCACACGCCTGATGTGTCCGCCATTCACGCAGAGCTTGACCGCGCCGGATTGAAAAACGCCCGCGTTCAGGCCTACGACCAGGTTCACAACAGCAACGAGGTGCTGATCCAGCTCGATATTCAGGAGACCAGCGAGCAGGCTCTCGACAAGGGCAAAATCCAGATCCTCCAGGCGCTCGAAAGCCACGCCGCCGCGGACAAGAAGGATCTCAACAACTCCAGTTCGTTAACCGTCACGAATTATCTTTTGGAGAAGGACCCGCTCTTCCTTGGAGCCGGCGCCGACGCCAACCCGCGCTACACGGCCATGGCTCAGGCCATTGTCGACTATCGCGACAAGACGAAAAGCGGCGTGCTCGGTTCGATTGATGAGCTAAAAGGCGTGGCCGATCCTGCGGTCGTCGCTTCGCTCCAGGACAACTTCTACGTCTCGGACTTTGGTATCCGCAACGTGGAGATTGTGGGGCCGCAAGTGGGACAGCAGCTGCGCAAGCAAGCCATCCTGGCCACGCTTTATTCGTTGGGCGGAATGCTGATCTACCTGGGGTTCCGCTTCGAATGGATTTACGGCGTGGCCGCCGTGTTGACGGTCTTCCACGACACTCTGATTACGGTGGGAGCGTTTTCGCTGCTGAACCGGGAAATATCCCTGACCGTGATCGCGGCCATCCTGACCCTGATCGGATACTCGAATAACGACACCATCGTGGTGTTTGACCGCATCCGGGAGAACGTCAAGCTGCTGCGGCGGGAGAGGCTGGCCGACATTGTCAACAAGAGTATCAATCAAACTTTAAGCCGGACCATCTTGACAGCGGGCCTAACTTTCCTTACCGTGCTTGCGTTGTTCCTTTTCGGCGGCGAGGTGTTGCATAATTTCAGTCTCGCCCTGGTTATCGGAATCCTGATCGGGACCTATTCCTCGATCGCGATAGCCGCGCCGATTTTGGTTGCCTACCAGGAATGGCGGGGCGAGCGGGGCAAGAAGCCGGTGGCCATGCCGCTGCGGCCGGGGCGGTCCGGCGCAGCCGAAGGAAAAAGTTAAGGTTTGAATGCGGCGATAAGGCGCGTAGAATCACTACTGGCCCGGAGAGGCAGAAGTTCTGCAGAGGTAAAAAGCTCGAAAAGAACGGGAGCAAAGAGGACGCAGCCGGTGTCTAACCTTTGTTACGGGTTTTGTGTAGGAGAAGCCTATGTTTGAAGACAGCCTCATTGAATCAGGGAATAGGTTCAAGACCAAGCGGTTGAGCACGACGATTCTTTCGTTCGCGCTGCAGGTTGGCCTCATCGGGATCCTGATACTGATCCCTCTAATTTATACCGATGCGTTGCCCAAGACGCAGCTCATGACCTTCCTGGTAGCGCCACCGCCGCCACCGCCGCCGCCGCCGCCGCCGGCAGCCGCTACCGTTAAGGTGGTGAAGATGCAGAGCGAGCTGGTCAACAACCAGTTGCGCACGCCCAGCAGGATTCCCAACAAGATTCAGATGATTAAAGAGGAGGAAGCGCCGCCGGATCTGGGTGCTGGTGGGGTCCCGGGTGGTGTCCCGGGCGGCATTCCCGGAGGCTCGGCGGGTGGCGTGATCGGTGGCATCATCAGCGCGCAAGCGAATCTCCCCAAAATCGTGGTTCCGGCGCGGATCCGCGTTTCGTCGGGCGTGTCGACCGGTCTTTTGATCAAGAAAGTTCAGCCCACTTATCCGCCGCTGGCAAAACAGGCCCGCATTCAGGGGCATGTCCTGCTGCAGGCGGAAATCAGCAAGGAAGGCACGATTCAGAACCTGCAGTTGATTAGCGGGCACCCCATGCTGGCACCGGCAGCGATTGAAGCGGTTAAGCAATGGCGATATAAACCCTACCTGCTCAATGGCGAGCCAGTGGCCGTGGAGACGCAGGTGGATGTGATCTTTAGCTTGTCCGGAGGCTAGACTCTCCGGGGCGGCTGGCGCCGGTTTAGTAAGTGGCGGGTTAAGTCCCTCACTGTCCCGCGTTTTCCCGGGACGGGCGGAAGAATTTTGAGAAGCGGTTAGAAACGAGTTCGAAATAGTTCTGAGGAGGAGAAGCAACTCATGGTAGTGAACCTGGCAGCAGTCGCACTCTGTAATTTCCATCTTTTCGCCGCCTGGCTCTTTGACGAGAGCTCGGTCGGTTGGGACCCGATTTCGCTCTGGAAGCAGATGGGTATTCTGGCGAAGGTCGTGGTTATCGTGCTGTTCATCATGTCGGGGTGGTCAATCGGCGTGATGATTGACCGTTGGATGGCTTTCAACGCCGCCCGCAATCAGTCGCGCGCGTTCGCTCCCGCCGTTGCCGGAGCGTTGCGCGAAGGCAAGATTGACGAGGCAATCAAAGTAGCCGAGCGCAACAAGAAAAGTCACTTGGCCAAGGTGGTCACGGCTGGCCTGATGGAATTCAGGGCCCACCAGGATAGTCCGGGCGAAATTCCGGGCGAGACCATTGAAGCATCCAAGCGCGCACTGGAGCGCACGGAAGCCATCGTGCACGCCGAACTGAAGCGTGGCTTGGGCGGTCTGGCGACGATCGGATCGACGGCTCCCTTCGTGGGACTGTTCGGAACGGTGGTCGGCATCCTGAACGCCTTCAACGGTATTGCCAAGGAAAAGGCAACCGGTTTGGCTGCGGTCGCGGGCGGCATTTCCGAAGCGCTCGTAACCACCGCCGTCGGCCTGTTCGTGGCGATTCCAGCGGTCATGATGTTCAACTATCTGACCGGCCGCGTGGAAGCGTTCGACGTGGAGATGGATAACTCCTCGAGCGAGCTGATCGATTACTTCCTGAAGCGCCGGAGCATGCGCCGGACCTAAGGCCGCAGTTGCACCCATGAGTTGTCGGTGGAGGGACGGGCGTGTCGCCCGTCCCAACGCCGGGCGGGGACGTCCGGCTCTCCACCAGCAAGCTTGGGGCGACAGCAGCAGCAATCACGCGTGGCGGCAATAGGCAAGCCACGCAGGAGACAGAATTCTATGGCATTAGCAACGCGAGACGAAGGGTCCAAGGTCAGTTCCGACATCAACGTTACACCGATGGTGGACGTGATGCTGGTGCTGCTGATCATCTTTATGGTGGTCACGCCCATGTTGCAACATGGCATTCCCGTGGACATGGCCAAAGTCAATAGCCCCACGGATATGCACGACGCCGACAAGGAAGACGCCCTGCTGGTTGCGGTTACTCGCGATGACCACGTCTTCTTCGGTACGGATCCCGTCAAGGTGGATGAACTGACGCAGAAGATCAAGGATCGCCTGGCGAACCGCACCGACAAACGGGTCTTTCTCAAGGCCGACGCCCGAGCGAAATTCGGCTGGGTCGTCGAAGTCGTCGACAATGTTCGCGCCGCCGGCGTGGACCAACTCGGCCTTTTGACGGATCAAAAGAAGTCCGGAGCCATGGCCCCGGCGGCGCCGGGCGCAACTACGCCGACGGGCGGGCAATAGCACTAGCGCAAGAGCAATACTAGCAATACTAAGGAGATCGATTATGAGTATGGTAGTCGGCGCCAAAGGGGGCCAGAACGCGAACATGAACGTCACGCCGCTGATTGACGTGTTGCTGGTGCTGCTGATCATTTTCATGGTGATCACTCCGCTGACGCCCAAGGGTTTGGAAGCGTTGGTGCCGCAGCCTCCGCCAAAAGACCAGAAGCAACAGCCCGACGTACAGCGCACCATCGTGGTGCAGTTGATTGACCGCGGCGCCGGCAACCCTCCGGGTCTCAAGATCAATCAGGACGAGGCCACTTGGGAAAGTCTGCAGGGCCGCTTGGAAGATATTTTCAAAACCCGCGCCGAGAAGATCATGTTCGTGAAGGGCGACGACAATGTGCCCTTCGCCGACGTGGCCACCGTCATTGATATCGCGCATTCGGCTGGCGTCGACAAAGTTGGCTTGATCACAGCCAAAATCGAAGCGGGCGGCTAGAACGGGCATAAGTAAGGTGGAGGGACGGCGTCTCGCGAGCCTGCCCTGAGCCCCGTTGAAGGGTCCAGCCGGGCGAAGATGCCCGGCTCTCCGCTCCAGATTTCTATAACTCCGCTGCAAGGGAGATTCATAAAGCAATGAAAACTACACAAAGGCTCCTGGTGGTATTCGCCGCCGTACTGGTGATCCTCGCTGGCACTGGCTGCGACAAGCTGAAAGCGCGTGACCACCTCAATAAGGGTGTGCAGGCTTACAAGAACTCGAAATTCGAACAAGCGATCGACCACTTCCAGCAAGCTGTCGCCCTCGACCCCACACTTGTCAATGCCCGCTTGTATCTGGCCACAGCTCTTGCCCAGCAGTACATTCCGGGCGCCGATACCCCCGACAACAACCGCTATGGCGAGCAGGCGATCGACCAGTACAAACAAGTGCTGCAGGTCGATCCCAAAAACATCAACAGCGTCAAGGGCATCGCTTATCTCTATCTGCAGATGAAGAAATTCCCCCTGGCCAAGGAATACTACAAGAAAGCCTCGGAGATCGATCCCAACGACCCCGAGCCTTATTACTCGGTGGCCGTGATCGACTGGACGCAGACCTACGTGCCTCGTCAGGAACAGCGCGCCATGCTCGGCATGAAGCCCGACGACCCGCTGGCCAAGGACAAGAAGGTCTGTGCCACCGTGAGAGAGCAGAATAGTGCCAACATTCAGGAAGGCATCGATAATCTGAACAAGGCGCTCCAGCTTCGTCCCGACTATGACGACGCCATGGCCTACATGAACCTGATGTACCGGGAACGCGCCGATGTCCAGTGCGACGACCCGGCAGCTCGCGCCGCCGATTTAAAGACGGCCGACGACTGGGTCGACAAAACCATGGCCACCAAGAAGGCCAAGGCAGAAAAACAGCCCAGCGCCGGCGGCGGCATTGTCATGGATCAGAAGCAGTAAATGCTAGCTCGCGTGGGGACGGGCGCCCGCGCCCGTCCCACGCCGAGTGCTCCCATCCCCGCCTCCGGAGACGATGCAAGCCGCGTCTCTACGCGAATGCGGCATCCCAATCCCACGCGATTTGCCCCATGCATATCGTCGCTCCCACAGGTAAAATCATTCCGGCACAGCGCCCGAGTGGCGCACCGTAGAAATGTTCAAGAAGATTCTGATCGCCAACCGGGGAGAGATCGCGGTGCGCGTCATACGCGCCTGCCGCGAAATGGGCATCGCCACGGTCGCCGTTTATTCCGACGTTGACCGCGCCGCACTCCATGTACGCAAGTCGGACGAGGCCTACGCCATCGGCCCGGCGGCGGCGGCCGAGTCTTATCTGCGGATGGACAAGATCCTCGACATCGCGAAACGCTCTGGCGCCGAAGCCATCCATCCCGGCTACGGCTTCCTCTCGGAAAACGCGACGTTCGCCCAGGCGTGCGCCGATGCGGGCGTGAAATTTATCGGGCCGACCCCGCACTCCATGAAAATGATGGGCTCGAAAACCCGCGCCCGCCAGGAGATGGAAAAAGCCGGCGTGCCCTTTGTTCCCGGAACCTCGCGCGGCCTCGCCTCTCCCGAGGAAGGCGAAGAAGTCGCCGAGCGCATCGGCTACCCGGTGATGCTGAAAGCGGCGGCCGGCGGTGGCGGCAGAGGCATGCGTTTGGTGCATACGCGCGAGGAACTTCGTGCTTCCTTCGCTTCCGCCCAGAGCGAGGCGCAGCGTTCTTTCGGCGACAGCGAAGTTTATATCGAAAAGGCGATCGTCAATCCCCGCCACATCGAGATGCAGGTGCTGGCCGACGAGCACGGCCATACCGTCTGGCTCGGCGAGCGCGAATGTTCCATCCAGCGCCGTCACCAGAAAGTTCTCGAGGAAGCGCCTTCGCCGATGGTCGATCCCGGCATGCGCCGCCGCATGGGCGAAGTTGCCGTCAAAGTGGCGCAGGCGGCCAGCTACACCAATGCCGGCACCGTAGAATTCCTGGTCGACCGGCAAAAAAACTTCTACTTCCTCGAAATGAACACGCGCCTGCAGGTGGAACATCCGGTCACCGAGCTGACCACCGGACTCGATCTCGTGCACCTGCAGATCCGGATCGCAGCCGGCGAGAAGCTGCCCTTCGCCCAGTCCGGCGTGAAGATTCGCGGGCACGCCATGGAGTGCCGCATCTACGCCGAAGATCCCGACAACAATTATTTTCCCAGTCCCGGCAAGATCACGGTGCTGCTCCAGCCCTCGGGACCGGGAATCCGGCGCGACAGCGGCATGTACGAAGGCTGGAATGTTCCGATGGAGTACGATCCGCTGCTCGCCAAACTGATCGGCTACGGAAGCGACCGGCAGCAGGCTATCATGCGGCTGCAGCGAGCGCTCTACGAATATTTTGTGGCCGGCATCAAGACCAACATTTCGTTATTCCAGCGCATCCTGTGCGATGCCGATTTCCAAGCCGGAAGGCTCGATACCGGATACCTGGATCGCTTGCTCGCGAAAGGCAACCAGGCCGTCGCCTCGGGTGCACGGCAGCGTGAGATCGAAGCGATGGAGACGATCGCCGCGATTGCCGCTGGAATGTTTGCCGTGCTCGACCCAGCTTCGCCCGTCAGTAAGAATGGCGACGCGGGTGGGCCGGCTGCGGCTCCATCAAACTGGAAACAGAAGGGACGCTCGGAAGCGCTGCGCCGACCTTATGGTGTATGAAGTCATCGTTGGTGAGAAAGCGGGCGATAAAGCGGGCGCCAAAGCGCACCGGCTGGAGCTTGAAAAAGCCGCCGGCGGATGGCAGTGCCGCTTGGATGGGCAAGCGGTGCGCATCGACGCGGTCCTCGCGCGCCGCGACGTTTTGTCGCTGTTGGTCGATGGGCGCGCCTATGAAATTAAGCGTGAGCAGACGGCCACCGATCTCCACATGTGGGTAGGCAGCAGCCGCTTCGCGGTCGAGTTGCGCGATCCGCGCTCCCTGCGCTCGCGCCAGAAGGCTGCCGGAGACGAATCGGGCCCCAGGAAAATTCTGGCTCCCATGCCCGGCCGCATCGTGCGCCTGCTGGTCGCGGAAAATTCCGAGGTGGAAGCCGGACAGGGCGTCATGGTCGTCGAAGCGATGAAAATGCAGAACGAAATCAAGTCGCCAAAAAAGGGAGTCGTGAAAAAAATATCAGCGGCCCCAGGCGCGGCGGTGAACCCCGGCGACGTGTTGGCCATCGTGGAATGAAGCGCCATTGAGGGGACGTTCGCCCTCGCGAGCCTGCCCTGTTTTGCCGAAGCCCCGAGCGAAGCCGAGGGGGAAGCCGAAGGGTCCAAGCCGAGCGCAGCTCGGCCCCGCGGCACATTCTGTAGCCCAAGCTCCCACCGCCCAAAACCATCCCCGGCCATAGCACCTACGTCATCTCAACCCAGTCTCTCGCCGCGCGTACCATGGAAGGCAGCGACAGATAGAAGATAGCAACGGCGGAGGTCTCTTCGTGAAGCTACAGCGGATCATCAGTTTCGCAACCCTGGCAATCTCGATTCTCACGCTCGTCCTGGTGTTAAAGCGCCCCGCGCCGGTTGCGCCGGTGGTCGCCCCCGCTGCGGCTGCCGCCAACGCGCAGTCCTTCCAGGAAAAGGTGAACCAGCTCGCGCAGCCGAAAGTGGCCGGAGAAGGTGAGAGCGAAGTCCGCATGAATTCCGGCGAATTGTCGGCCGGGCTCGCGCAAGCTGCCGGACTGCTGCCCGCAACGACGCCCGCGCCCGCGCCCGCGCCCGCGAATGCTTCCAGCAGCTCTCCCGCCACCACCCCTTCGTCAGCCAACCCTCCCGGCTCAGGCCCTGCAATGGAGTTCCCCGGCGCGGTTCCGACTATCAAGGATTACCAGGTCTCCATGGATGGCGACATCGTTCGCGGTCAATTTCTTACCCAGATCGCCGGCAAAGATGTTTACCTCACCCTGGCCGGACATCTCGGCGCCAAAGATGGTTACGCCACCTTCGACGCCACCGAGGTCAAGGTCGGCGATCTCTCCGTGCCTGCGTCGCTGATCAACGGAGTGTTGCAGAAGAAACTCGCCGAGCAGCGCGATCAGCTCAAGCTGCCCGACAACGTCAAAGACCTGAAAGTTGAAAATGGCGAGCTGGTGTTCGTCGAGAAATAACTTCGTCAATAACTGTCGTCGCGGCAGCTTCATCTCCATCCGCAAAGGCGCACGGCTGACAAATTGTGAAATAACCACCCCTGCAGAAAATGCCGGCAACTACGAAAACATCCGCTTGTAAAGAAAAATTTGCCCAGCACTCTACACTAAGGGTTACTTTCGACAGAGTCTTCTAATGTCCGTCTAATCTCGTTCTAACCAAATCCGTTTCAAATCGACGGTATGACGAGTTACCCGATCTCGCCCAACTATGCCGACCACATTCTCGTGGCCAGCCCCAGTACCGTCGTGCGCCAGCGCGTCCTCGAAAGTCTGCGTTCGCCCCGCCGGCGCTTCGCACAGGCCAGCGGAGGAGCCGAAGCTCTAGTCCATTTGGAGAGCGGCTTCTGGCAGGTGCTCTTTCTCGATCGCTGCCTGCCCGACCTCGACGCAGAGGAACTGAGCCAGACCGTGCGTCAGCGCTTTCCCGGAATCGACGTCGTGCTGCTCGATCCGGAAAGCGATGCCGAAGCCACCGCAGCGGAAGAGAAAGGGAACCTGCTTCTGGAAATGTGGCCGGTCGTGTCCAATAACCATGAGGACAAGAGCGCAGACTCGGTTCTGCCCGCCGCCGAGTCCGTTCTCGAAGCTCCCTTACCGGGAATGATCGGCAACTCGCGCATCATGCAACCCGTGTATCGTCTGGCGCGGCTGCTGGCGCCGCGCAACACCACTGTCCTGATCGCCGGCCCGACGGGCTGCGGCAAGGAAATCGTCGCCCGCGCCATTCATCAGTTGAGCCCGCGCGCCGCCCGCGCCTTCGCGGTCGTCAATTGCGCCGCCATTCCCGAGACCCTGCTCGAAGCCGAACTCTTCGGATACGCCCGCGGCGCTTTCACCGGAGCGATGCAATCCTATGCGGGAAGAATCCAGACGGCGCAGGGAGGCACGCTTTTCCTCGACGAAATCGGCGAAATGCCGCTGAGCCTCCAGCCTAAACTACTGCGTTTTCTGGAGCAAAAAGAATTGCAGCGCCTGGGCAGCGCCGAAGTGGTGCGCGTGGATGCCCGCGTCATCTCCGCCACCAACGCGCACCTGCTCACCCTCGTCCGCGAGGGAAAGTTCCGCGAAGATTTGTACTACCGTCTCTGCGCTTTCCCCATCGAAATTCCGCCGTTGCGCGACCGGTCCGAAGATATTGCGCAACTGGCCGGGCACTTTCTCGGAAAATTGACCTCGCCCCTGCCCGCCCCGCAATTGTCCGCCCCCGCGCTGCGGCTGCTGAAAACGCAGCCTTGGCCAGGCAACATTCGCGAACTGCAGAACGTGATCGAACGCGCCCTGATCCTCTCCGAAGACCAAGCCGTGATTCGCCCCGAGCACCTTTTGCTCGCGGACTCGAGCTTTTACAGCTCTTGATAAGTCAAGCAATAAGTCGAACGATAAGTCGAACGGCGAGAGCTCGTGGGCGAAGGCTTTAACCGCAGAGAGCGCAGAGCTCGCGGAGAATTTCTTGTTTCTGTATCTGGACGCGGAACCCGGAGCGTTCGCGTGGAAAGCACTTCGGGCGGCCTGCTTTGAGCTTTCATTCTTGTTTGCTCCGCGTCCTCTGCGCTCTCTGCGGTTAAAGCCTTCGCTCAGGATGGGGATGACAAAGTCTGGCGACTTGAGCGTTGAAGGGCGGGGTCCCACTTTCGTTCCGGCTGCAAGGTCGAACCATAAGTCGAACTATAGGTCGGACGATAGGTCGTCTTCATCCGTACCCGGCATAAGAGCGGTCTAAGGCAATTTATGCCGGGGTGGCATCGCCGTTGCAACGCGATATTCATGTCCACCTCTTTTCCAACACCGCGAGATCCGGCGCGTGACCCCGAGCATCCCCTGGCCCGCGCCTTTGCGTCGTTCACCGAGGCGGCGGGTTCGCTCGAGCGTACCTATGGGCAACTGCAAGGGCAGGTCGCTCATCTCCGCCAGGAACTCGAAGTCACCAACCGCGACCTGGCGACGAGCCTCGAAGAAAACCACCGCATCCGCGAACGCCTGCGCCGCATTCTGGAGGGCTTGCCGTGCGGGGTTCTAGTGATCGAAGCCGGAGCCCGGATTTCGACTCTCAATCCCGAGGCGGCGCGCCTGGTCGGCGGCAGCTTCGAATCGGCCGACGCGTTGCCCGCCGCGCTTTCCGCGGCGCTCGACCGGGCGCGCCAGACCGGCGAAGAACCGGAATTGCCGCTCTCCGACTCGGACCAGTCTTCTTCGAATCAAAACAAGCCCGTCTGGGTCGCGATCCGCCACGCCTGGCTGGAGCAAGGTCAAAGTCCGGCCCACTCCACTTCGGTTTTTATTCTGCGCGATGTCAGCGAGGCGAAGAAGCTCGAGCAGGATCGCGAGCATCTCCGGCGGCAGCAGGCCCTGGTCGAGATGTCCGCCTTGCTGGCGCATGAAATCCGCAATCCTCTGGGCAGCCTCGAACTTTTCGCCGGACTCTTAGCCGAGGCCAATCTCGAAGGCGAAAGCCGCCGCTGGATCGAACACGTCCAGGCCGGCTTGCGCACTCTTTCCTCGACCGTCAACAACGTGCTTCACCTGCACAACACGCCCCAGCCCGAACTCGCCCCCACCGACGCGGGCCAGCTCCTCGACTGGGCCTACGACTTTCTGCTGCCGCTCGCCAAGCAGGCGCGCGTCGAGATGCAAATCATCAACGGCCTCCGTGGCGTCACCATCCATGCCGACCGGCACCGGCTCGAGCAGGTGCTGCTCAACCTCGCGCTCAACGCGTTTCGCTTCATGCCGGGCGGCGGATGGCTCTCGATTCGCGGAGTCGACTGGGCCGCGGAGGGTGTGGAAATTGTGGTTCGCGACACCGGGCCGGGCATTGTGCCGGACGACCTGCCGCGAATCTTTGAAGCGGGTTTCAGCACCCGGGCCGGCAGTTCCGGACTCGGACTCGCCGTCTGCCGCCGCATTCTCGAACAGCACGGAGGCTCGATCGCGGTCGAGAGCCGCCCCGGTCACGGCGCCACTTTCCGGCTCCGTCTTCCCCGCGATGGCGCGCCGGGAGCGACGGGTGCGACGGGAGCGACGGGAGATGGGCATTCGCCCGAAGATTCGTCCGGACATTTATCTGGAAATTCATCCGAACATTCATCCGAACCCGCCGCCGAATCTGGAGCCCAGCTATGAAGCGCCTCCTCATTGCCGACGACGATGCCGGCATGCGCGCCGCTCTCGAAGCCCGCTTCCAGCGCCGTGGATGGCTGGTCGATGTTGCCGTCAATGGCACCGAAGCGCTGCAGAAGTTTCGCGCCGGCTTGCATTCGCTGGTGATCACGGACGTGCGCATGCCGGGCCGCGACGGCTTCGAGCTGATGCGCGAGGTGCAAACCTCGTCGGCGCGCACGGCGGTGATCCTGCTGACCGCCTATGGTTGCGTGCCCGACGCGGTCGAAGCCATGCGCAACGGAGCCTGCGATTACCTGGTCAAACCGGTTTGCTTCGAGAAACTCGAACTCGCCGTCGAGCAGGTGCTGCGCCGCGCCGAGGAATTTGGCAAAGACACGGAAACGCTCATCGGCCACTCCGCGGCCTGGGAGCAGGCGCTCGATCGGGCGCGGCAAGCGGCTTCGACCGATGCCGACATTCTGATCGAGGCGGAAAGCGGCACCGGCAAAGAGCTGATCGCCCGCCTCATTCACCGCCTCAGCCGCCGCCGGCCGGGACCGTTTGTCGCGCTGAACTGCTCCGCGTTTCCCGAAACCCTGCTCGAAAGTGAATTGTTTGGACACGCCCGGGGCGCGTTCACCGGGGCCGTCGGCGCCCGGCCCGGCAAGTTTGAGACGGCGAACGGCGGCACTCTGCTGCTCGATGAGGTTGGGGAGATGCCGCTGGCGCTGCAGCCGAAACTGCTGCGCGTCCTGCAGGAGCGCGAGTTCGACCGCCTGGGATCGAACCAGACCGTACACGCCGATATCCGCGTCATCGCGACCAGCAACCGTCCGCTCGAAGCCGCCGTCGCCGAAGGCCGCTTTCGCGCCGATCTTTATTACCGCCTGAATGTCATTCCCATTTCTCTGCCGCCGCTGCGCGACCGCGCTGGCGACATTCGGGAACTGGCCGAGTATTTCGCCGGGCTCTATGCCGCCTCGGGCAACCCCGGCACAAATATTCGCTTGTCCCGGGAACTGCTGGCCGGTCTCGAAGAGCGCGCCTGGCCGGGCAATGTGCGCGAGCTTGGGAACTTCGTGCGGCGGGCGGTAGCTTTGTCGCGCGGCGGCGAGATTGGCGTCGAGGCCTTCGAGCACGGAAAAAGTCTGCACGGAAAACTTCCGCCCGCTCGCCCGCCGCACCCGGAGTGGAAGCCGGGCCTCTCGCTCGGCGAAATGGAGCGCCAGCTTTTTGCCATGACCCTGGAGTCCACCGGCGGCAACCGGGCGCGGGCGGCCGAGTTGCTGGGCGTGAGCCTGCGTACGGTGCGCAACAAAGTCCGCGAGTTTGGGCTGCCGCCGCGGGACGACTATCGCAACGGCCTTCGCAATAACGATCTTCCAAACAACGATCTCCGAAGCAGCGATCTTCGGAATAACAACAACAAGGAGCAACCATGTCCATGATCGATACTCCGCTGCTGCGTGGTCTGGAACACGTGCTCGACCTGAGCGCGTTCCGCCATCAGGTGATTGCCACGAACCTCGCCAACGTCGATACCCCGGGCTACCGCACCCGCGACCTGCGCCCGTTCGCCGGCGAAATCGAGCAGGCCATTGCGGGCGAGGAGGCGTCGTTTACCCCGGTCGCGTATGAAATCCACGGACTGCTCGAGCGTCCCGACGGCAACAATGTTTCGGTCGAGCGCGAATCGCTGCTGCTGGCCCAGAACCAGTTGCGCTTTACGGTGGCGGTGGCGTTCATGAAAGAGCAGTTTCACCAGATATCCAGCGCGATCAGTGGAGGGAGTGGGTCATGAACCTGTTTGGCATGCTGGAACTCAGCGGCTCGGCGCTCGGAGCCGAGCGGCAGCGCGCGGAGGTGGTGGCCAGCAACATGGCCAACGCCCAAACCACACGCACCCCGGCGGGTGGCCCCTATCGCCGCCAGTTGGTGGTATTTCAAGCGCAGCGCGCTCCCCGATTTTCGCTGGCTCTCGCCGGACTGCATCCGGAAAGCGCTTCGGCGGTGCGCGTGGCTGCGGTGGTCTCCGATCGACGGCCGCCGGTGATGCGCTTCGAGCCGGGACATCCCGACGCGAATTCAGAAGGCTACGTGGCTTATCCCCAGGTCGATCCCATCGAAGAAATGACCGACTTGCTGGGAGCGGTGCGGGCCTACGAACTGAATGCGTCGGCGGTGCAGGCCACGAAAAACATGATTTCGCAGTCGCTCGACCTGCTGCGTTAGCAGGGCATTGCCCACGGAGGCACGGAGGCGCGGAAACACGGAGAAGTTCAGAACAGTTTTCGCGATTCAGATTTTGTCCGGGACGCAGTGCCGCGGTGGCGATTGTCACTTGATCTGGCAAACGCCGTAGAGACGGTATGAGGAGGCTCAGCCATGACTAATTCGATTCCTTCAATTCGCATTCTGCCCGCGGACATGGGCGCTGCCCCGGGGGGCGTGGCCGAGGGCGGCAACTTCCTCGAGACCCTGCAAGAGTCCATGGATCAGGTCGAGGGCGCACAGGGAGATGCCGCAACCCAGGTGGCGCAGTTGCTGAACGGCCAGGGCGCGGATCTGCACAGCGCCATGATTGCCGTCGAAAAGGCCGATCTATCGTTTCAACTGATGATGCAGGTGCGCAACAAAATCGTGCAGGCGTACCAGCAAATCTCGAACATGCAGTTCTGAGCGTGGAGTGAGGTGACAGGTGTGGAAAATCTCGGCGGTCTCTGCGTCTCGGCGGTGGAATTTGGGTAGGAGTTTGAAAACTTGAGCCAGGGCCTCGATCAAATCCAGGATTTTCTGCGCGGCTTGAGCCTGCAACAGAAGGCTCTCATCGCGGGCGGAGCGGTGGCGGTCGGGCTGATCCTGTGGCTGTTCGTGGTCTTGTTCGCTAGCGGAAAGAACGTCGTCCTCTACTCCGGGCTTAAGCCGGCGGACGCGCAGTCGATGGGCAGCCGCCTGGCGGCAAAAAATATCCCATACGAAATTTCTCCGGATGGCGGAAGCGTGCTGGTTCCCTCCGACAAAGTCGACGCCGCGCGCCTGGAAACCGCCGCGCAGGGGCTGCCGCGCAATGCCCGCCTCGGGTTTGAATTGTTCGACACGCCGAACTGGGCGGGATCGGACTTCAGCGAAAAAGTGAACTACCAGCGCGCGCTTGAAGGGGAACTCGAACGCACGCTGCAAACCCTGAGCGAAGTCGAGGCGGTGAGGGTGCATCTGGTTCTGCCGCGCGAGTCGCTGTTCAGCGAGCAGGAGCGCGACTCGAAAGCCGCCGTAATCGTGAAGACGCGCGGCGGCACGCTGTCCCGGGAAGCGCAGCAAGCCATCCCGCAACTGGTCGCGAGCGCCGTCGATGGCCTGCGGCCGGAGAACGTTACGGTCGTCGATGCCGACACGGCCACGTCTTTTCTGGCGCGGCGAGGCCCATCCGGCCGGGCATCTTTCGATTCCGACGAGGAACTGGCCGCCGCCGCGGTGCACGCCATTGAGCCCGTGGTCGGCGCCGAACACGTTCGCGCCAGCGTGCATGTGGATTACGACCTGAGCAGCAGCGAAGATACCTCCGAAATCTACGACCCGAAAGCGACCGCTACCCTCGCCCAGCAGCATTCGGAAGAACTCGCTGGAGGCGCGAATCCGGCGGGTGTGCCGGGCGTGGCAAGCAATGTTCCGGGGAGCACCGCCGCCATTACGCCGGTTGTGCCGCCGGTCGTGCCGCCAATTGTGCCGTCGGCTGTGCCGCCGGTCGTGCCGCCAGTTGCGCCGGGCGCGGCAAGCAATGTTCCGGGCGGCGCCGCTGCCGCCATTGCGGCGGTTATGCCGGGCCTCGCGAGCAACGTTCCGGCCAGCACGGCCCTTAGTCCGAACGTGTTTTCGACCATCGACAACCAAAGTTCGAAATCCGACAGCTCGACCTTCGCCGTCAGCAAAGATACCCGCCACGTCCTGAACCCAGCCGGCCGCGTGCGCCGCATCACCGCGTCGGTGCTGGTCGATGACGCGGCTGACACCAAGCAGGAAAACGGCAAGTCGACGACCGTCCGGCGAAAGCGGACGCCGGAAGAAATGACGGCGATCGAAAAACTTGCCCGCGCCGCCATCGGGGTCGACGATCAGCGCGGAGACCTGCTCGCGGTCGAAAACCTCTCGTTCGAGAGCGTGCCCGTCGAAACGCCGGCCGCTCCCGGCAAGCTGGATAAATGGCGGCTTCTCGTCCTGCCCTGGATGGGCGCGCTGCGCTACGTTGGAATTACGCTGCTGTTTCTGGTTGTCTATGCGCTGGTGCTGCGGCCAGTGAAGAAACACGCGATCGCGGCCTTCAAACAGATTCCCGCTCATCTTGCCAAACCGCTGGCCGCCGGAGCGGCCGCCGCCAATCCGCTCGCCAACATCGCGCTTCCGCAGGGCAGCGAGGAATCCAAGCGTGCCGGGGCGTTGAAAAAAGACCTGGCCGAGAAGATCAAGGCCGAACCGGCCGCCGCCAGCCGGCTGGTTCAGGCCTGGATGCGGGACCCGAAGGCTACCAAGTAACTCTCTGCGGTAAGGAGCAAGACGGACAAGGTCAAAGGAAGCAAAGAGAGTAAGTAACAAAGAGAGCAGTAACTAAGGAAGATAAGAAATGGCCACACCCATCTCCAACGTGGGCTTGCAGAAGGCGGCCATCCTGCTGGTGCTGCTCGGCGAGGAGTCGGCCAGCCACATCTACCGCAATCTCCCCGAGGTCGACGTGGAGCGCCTGACGCGGCGCATTGCGGAGCTGGAACACTTTAAGCCCGAGACGGCGATGGCCGTGCTCGAAGAGTATCACCAGCTCACCGTTACGCAGGGCTACCTGGCCGAAGGCGGCCCGGATTATGCCCAGAAACTGCTGGTAAAAGCCTTCGGCGAAGGGGGCGCCAAACGGCTGCTGGAACAGGTCTCAATGGCGGTGGAACAGAATGCCGTTCACCTGGAAAGTCTGCAGGAAGCCGATCCGCAGCAGTTGGCCAAGTTTCTCGAAATCGAGCATCCGCAAACCATCGCTCTCATTCTGGCCCACTTGCACGCCCGTCAGGCCTCCACGCTGTTATTACGCCTGCCCGAAGAGGTTCGCGCCGAAACCGTCAAACGCCTGGCGCAGTTGCGCCAGTTTTCGCCTGAAGTTGCCCAGAAGGTTGCGCTCGCCCTGAACAAACACCTGGAGTCGCTCGGCGAACAAGGGCGGCGCGCCTACGCCGGATTCAAAGGCGCCGCCGACCTGCTGAACCAGCTCGATCCGATCAAGAGCAAAGGCATCCTGGAGATCATCGAGAAAGACGATCCCAAGATGGCGCTGGCCATCCGCAACCTGATGTTTACCTTCGAAGATCTCCTCGGAGTGCCCCAAGCCGGTATCCGCGAACTGCTGGGACAGCTCGACAAGAAGACTCTGGCGCTGTCGCTGCGGGGCGCCACCGAAGAACTCAAGAACCTGATTTTCAAGTCCATGTCGTCGCGCGCGGTCGACATGCTGAAAGAAGATATGGAGGTACTGGGCCCGGTGCGCTCCAAGGATGTGAATCAGGCCCAGCGCGAAATCGTGGACATGGCGCGCAAGCTCGAAGCGGAGGGCAAGCTGGTGTTGAGCGCCGAGTCGCAGGAGGAGTATGTCGTCTAGCGCCCCCAAGCTGCAGCCGGAGCCCGAAGCAGCGCCATTCTCCTATCCCGAAGCCGAACTCGCGAGCGGAGGCGCGGGCAGCGCCTCCAATGACAGCCAGACCGCCGAGGAACGAAGCCGCCGCCGGCAGGCCGAAGTGTTCGAGCAGGGACGGCAAAGCGGGCAACAGCAGCTCCGCGCCGAACTCGACGCTGGCCTGGCCAAGAGTCGCGAGCAGATCAGCCGCGCGCTCCAGCAGTTCGCCCTCGAACGGCAAGACTACTACCGCCGCATCGAAGGCGAAGTCGTCGAGCTGGCGCTCGCCATCGCCCGCAAGATCCTGCATCGCGAAGCGCAACTCGACCCGCACGCTCTCGCCGGTATCGTCCGGGTCACGCTCGAGAAGCTCGATACCGGGACCAAAGTCAACCTGCACGTCCATCCCAAAGAAGCTCCCGACTGGCGGCACTACTTCGCCTGCCGGATGGAAGAGGTCCCGGCGCCGGACGTTCACGAGGATCCCGCCATCGCTCTCGGGGAATGCCGCATCGAAACTTCACTCGGCTCGACCGAGATCGGTCTTGAAACGCAGCTCAAGGAAATTGAAACCGGATTGCTCGACCTGCTCGCCGAAAGGCCCGGCGCAGTCGCCAGCTCTTTGCCCGCTTCGGCGCCAGCAAGCCGGCCACTGGAGACACGCCGATGACCTCGCAGATACTCTCCGCCTACTTCTCCCACCTCGAGAGCTCGTCCGCGCTGCGCTGGCGGGGCCGAGTGGTACAGGTGGTCGGCCAGCTCGTCGAATCCGAAGGCCCCTTCTGCACCGTCGGCGAGGCCTGCGAAATCGTCGATTCCCGCGGCCGGCACTGGCCCGGAGAGATTGTCGGCTTCCGCGGCAACATCGTTCTCTCCATGTCCCTGCACCGCCCCACCGGCATCCGTTACGGCGACGAGGTCGTGGTTTGGGGACGGCGTCCCTCCTTGCGCCTCGGTGAACAACTGCTTGGCCGCGTGCTCGACGGCGCTGGAAGTCCCATTGACGGCCGGCCCGCTCCGGTTTGTCGCGAGCGCTATGCTCTGGATCGCCGAGCCCCGCTCGCCCTCGAGCGCACCCCCATCCGCGATGCGCTGGGCTGCGGCATCCGCGCCATTGACGCCTTCCTCACCTGCGGACGCGGCCAGCGCGTCGGCATTTTTGGCGGAAGCGGCGTCGGCAAAAGCACGCTCATCGGCATGATGGCCCGCAACACCAGCGCCGACCTCACCGTCCTCGGGCTGATCGGAGAGCGCGGACGCGAAGTGGGAGAACTTCTCACCTCGCTCGGCGAAGAAGGCCGCGGCCGTGCCGTGGTCGTCGTCTCCACCTCCGACCAGGATCCGCTGCTCCGCATCCGTGCCGGTCTCGCCGCCGCCACTATCGCTGAATATTTCTGCGCCCGCGGCAAGCACGTGCTGCTGGTCGTCGACTCGCTCACCCGTCTCGCCATGGCGCAACGCGAAATCGGACTCGCCGCCGGCGAGCCGCCCACCGCCAAAGGCTACACGCCTTCGGTCTTTACTTTGCTCGCCCGGCTCATCGAGCGGGCGGGTTCCTTCGGCTCCGGCACCATCACCGGCTTTTACACTGTGCTCATGGAAGGCGACGACGAAAACGATCCCCTGGTCGATGCCGCCCGCGCCCTGCTCGACGGCCACGTCATGCTCGATCGCCGCCTCGCTGCCCAGAGCCACTATCCTCCAATCTCCATCCTCGACAGCATCAGCCGCATCATGCCCGCTGTCATCTCTGCCGAGCATCTCGCAAAGAACAACCTCATCCGCCGTCTGTTCGCGACCTACAAGGCTTCCGAGGAACTTATCCGGATTGGGGCTTACCAGAAAGGCAGCGATCCCGATCTTGATCGCGCCATCGCGCTGATGCCGGCGCTTCGCGAATTTCTCATACAGCCCTCGCAGGAAGTTGCCGGGATGAAAGATTCTCACGCTCGCCTCATGGCGCTCCCGGCCTGAATATGGTCTGCTGAATCATGCCCTTCCGTTTTGCTCTCGCCCCGCTGCTCCGCCTTCGTCAAAGCATCGAGCGCCAGCGCACCCTCGAACTGCAGGAGGCGAATCTCCAGGTCTCCCGCGCCCAGGAAACACTGGCGCAACTGGAACGCTTCCTCTCCGACTCCGCTCAGTCCGACGCCATCGCGCTCACCGCCGGACGCACTGCCGCCGAACTCCAGTTCGCTTCCGTTTTCCGCGAGAAGCTGCACCGCTTCCGCCAGGAACTCCAATCCGACGTCGGCAAGCTCGAACTCCTGCGCCAGCAAGCGGCCAGTGAATACCATCAGGCCTATCGCGAACGCGAGGTTCTCGAAACCCTGAGCGCCCGCCAGCGCCGCGTCTATCAGCAGGAACAATTACGGCGCCAGCAACAGGAACTTGATGGCGCTTATCTGCTGCAACGCTGGCATCGTCGAAAGTGAGAACCGTGAAAATGAATCGCGAAATTGAATCGCCTTCCATGAGCAGCCAGGCTGGCGGATCTGGCGCAGGCAGGGGCAAAATTTTTCGAAGCAAGAAAAAAGGACGGGACCGAAGTCCCGTCCGTGAGTTCGGTTTCTTAAATCGGGCTATTTGCCAGTTCCGGACAGAGCCATGCTCTGCGGACTGCCGGAGGCGTTGTCGGTGAAGTTGAGATCGCCGGTGCGCAATCCCGTCTGCGTCGGCGTGAAGGTCACGCGCACCGTGCAGCTCGCTCCCGCCGCCAAGGTGCTGCCGCAGTCCGTCTTCTTGGGGCCGGCCTTGCGGGCGAAGTCGCCCGTGGCGGCGATGCTCGTGATGTCGAGCGTGGCACTGCCGCTGTTGGTGACCGTCACCTTCTTGGCCCCGGACGTTTTGCCCACCAGAACTTTAGCCCACTTCAGCGAAGCAGGATTGAAGCTGATGGCTGGGCTCCCACCGCCGCAACCCGGGAAGGCAAACGATCCAATGTGGGTGCTCCAGTTGTAATATCCGAAGGCTTGCAGGTACTCGTCCACATACCAGAAGGTGCAGTCGTCGCTGGGGTCAACTTGCATCGCGGTGTAGTCGCCCCAGCGATTGGCATATGTACCACCCTCCTGCGATCCAGAGCCCTCGATGATGCTGGCTTCGGTTTCCATGGTGCCCGCGGGATCGCTGGGCACGCGGCCGGTAAAGCGAACGGCGGGGTAGACACTACTACTGGAAGCGCTATATCCAAGGGCAATATCCGCGCTCTGGTCCTCGGCCACGCTGGACATCCAGCGATAGGTGGCGTCGGGAGCGAACGTTCCCTGCTGATTGAGAGTTACTTTGCCGGCGGGGTCGTAAATTTCATACCAGCGGACCGCGACCTGACTTCCACTTTCGACGGCGTGGCTGACCACGGCTCGATCATGATCGGCAAAGTGACGGATGGCAAAGCGATACATCAAGCGATCGCCGAGCGTGTCGAGCAACTGGGAAGTTCCAGGTTGCGGAACGCAAGTGCCGAAACCGACGCCGCAGGACAGGTTGTCGTCGGCGACACCGATGGTTGTCGGGTTGGATAGACTAGCCGTGCCGGAAGCGAAGTTGAGTTTCAGCTTGCGCAGATACAGTTGGCCGGGGTTGCTGTTCTGCCAGGTCAGGAACAGTCCTGGAGTCTTGTCCACCGGAGTGTCCGGTCCGTCCATGTCGGATGGCAGATAGCTGCCTTCGTTATTGGGAGTCATCTTGCAGAGCATCGCCGCCGACGAATCTCCCGCCAGCATTTTGGTGCGGTCGAAACCGCAGAGGTCGGCGCCATTGAAACCTAACGCACCAAAAATGTTGTAGGTAGCCAGGTAGGCGCTGTTGCTCGCCGTTGCCCAGGTGCTCAGTTTGTCGTAATCGTTCAGGTTGCTGCCGAAGCTGTAAAAATAGAGACTATAGGAGCCGGTCGGATCGTTGGTGGTAGAGACGGCAACGCATTCGCCATAGCTGCCGGCGTAATTATCGCCAATACCGGCAACCACCCAGCGGTCCGCCGCGCGGTCATAGAGCACAATCGGATCGACGATGTAAGTAGTACAAAGTCCGCCGATCGGGGCAAATAACGTCGGAATGTTTGTCGGGCCAGAAAGAAGTGTGCCGGTCTTGCTGTACACCGCCAGGTATGTGTTAACGATTGCTCCGATGTCGTTGGGACCTACCGCCAGGTTGGAATCCGAAGGAATCCAACCGTTCGATCCGAGGCCATCAAAATTCACGCCCTGAGTGACGCCGACTTCTGGCAGCGCTTCCTTCTGCAGTGCCGGGTCGAGCTGCCAGGGGCCTCGAAGCGCGCGGTGCATGAGAGGACTGGGCCGAGGCTCCGGCATTTCCCGGTCCGGGAACATCGCGAGATCAACGGGCAGATCCAACACGCGTTCGGAGACGGCGAAGGCCGAGGGGTAAGTGACGATGGTTTCAGTATTGGCTGTTTTGGCAGAGGCCAGCGCGGGTAGCGCGAGGCCACACAGAATCAGAGTGCGAAGAACCGCTCCTGGACGAACCATTGAATTCTCCTGTATTCGGGTCTGGTGGGTGAGGTCGGATAGCGGGGGGGTATCGACCGCGATTCCCTTCTTCAGAATATTGAGCGACGCCGAGACGACGCGAATCAACGACCACCGGTAGTATACAGTTGCCATCTTGGCAGTGCCAGTCTTTTTTGGAGATTACGAGGGCAATTGACGTCCGAGAAATTGGTCCAACCCGTATCCGCCGAAGGCAAACACAGCGTTGACCGGACGGCCTTGGCAGCGCCAGCGCCGGAAACTGGTGCGACTGAGCGGTTTTAGGATATCCTTCGGGCCGAGGCTTCTACAGAATGAAACTCATCCGATTTGGCGAAGTGGGACGAGAAAAGCCGGGCGTGCTTCTTAAAGATGGATCTCGCATTGATGTTTCCGGATTCGGTTCCGACTACGATGAAGCGTTCTTTGAGAGTGGAGGACTGGAGCAACTCCGTGCCTGGCTCGACTTGAACGCTTCTTCTGCTCCGCGGATTGCGCCGTCGGTTCGGCTGAGGCCTCCCATCTGCCGGCCCAGTAAGATTGTCTGCATCGGGCTCAATTTCCGCGATCATGCCGCCGAAAGCAAGATGGAGCTGCCCAAGGAGCCGGTTATCTTTTTCAAGTCAACGACCTCGCTGGCTGGCCCGAACGATCCGCTGGTGATCCCCAAGAACGGCAAGAAAGTGGATTGGGAAGTTGAGTTGGCGGTTGTCATGGGCAAGAGGGCTCTGTACGTTCCGAAAGAACGTGCGCTCGATTTCGTCGCGGGATATGTGCTGCACAACGACTATTCCGAACGCAGTTTTCAGCTCGAACGCGGAGGGCAGTGGGTCAAAGGCAAGAGCGCGGATACGTTCGCTCCGCTGGGCCCTTTTCTCGCGACTCCCGAGGAAATCTCAAACCTGGGCAATCTGCGAATGTGGCTGAAGGTCAACGGCGAATCTCGGCAGAACAGTTCGACGGCCAACATGATCTTTGACGTGGCGACACTGGTTTCGTATGTCAGCGAGTTCATGACGCTTCTGCCCGGGGACGTAATCAGCACCGGCACGCCGGCGGGCGTTGGCTTGGGGATGAACCCGCCTCAGTATCTGAAGGCGGGAGATGTGGTAGAACTCGGAATTGATGGTTTGGGAGAGTCGCGGCAAAAGGTCGTGGGCTGGGAACCGTTAGCGAGCCATGCGCATTGACGCTCATCAGCACTTCTGGATCTACAACCAAGACGAGTATGGATGGATCGCCGACTCGATGGCCTCGCTGCGTCGCGATTTTCTCCCCGACGATCTGAAGCCCGAGCTGGAACGCAACGGGTTTGCGGGCGCGGTTGCCGTGCAGGCGCGTCAGAGCTTGGAAGAAACGCGCTGGCTTTTGGAACTGGCCGCGAGCGCGCCGTTCATTCTGGGCGTGGTCGGCTGGGTCGATTTGCGGTCGCCGCAGGTTCGTTCGCAATTGGAAGCTCTTGCTGGGGATCCGAAGCTGGTCGGAATTCGTCACATTGTGCAGAGCGAGCCCGACGACCGGTTCCTGTTGCAGGCGGACTTTCTCCGGGGCATTGCTGTGCTGGGCGAGTTCGATCTCGCCTACGACATCCTCATTTACCCCAGGCATCTTGCGGCGGCGGCCGAGTTTGTGCGGCGCTTTCCCGGCCAGCGCTTCGTCTTAGACCACATGGCCAAGCCGCCGGTCAAGAGTGGAGAAATCCACGCGTGGGCGCGGGGCATCCGGGAGCTGGCGGCGTCGCCCAACGTTTTCTGTAAACTGTCTGGCTTGGTGACGGAGGCCGACTGGCGGCACTGGAAGCCTGAGCACATTATGCCGTATCTGGACATCGCTTTCGAATGCTTCGGGCCTGATCGTCTCATGATCGGATCGGATTGGCCGGTGTGCACGGTCGCCGCCGAGTATGGTCAAGTGGTCGGAGTGGTGGAAGACTATCTCAGCCAGCATAGGGCCGAAGAGCGCGAGGCTGTGCTTGGCGGCAACGCGAAGCGGTTTTGGAGACTGGCTGGTTGAAGAAACTGAAGTTGGCTGGAGCCAGGCTGCGCTTTGCGGGGAAGGTATGCATTCGGTGCAAAACAAAATCCTGCAAATTGACGCGAGGGATAACGTCTTGATTGCGCTCGCCGACCTGCATCAAGGCGAGCAAATCGAGTATGGGAACAAGCGTTACGCGCTGGTTTCCGACGTTCCCGCGAAGCACAAATTCGCCACGGGGGACCTCGGCGCCGGCGCGGAGATCGTCATGTATGGTGTGCTCGTTGGCAGGGCTGTGAAACCCATCCGCCAAGGAGAACGGCTGACCACGAGTAACACTCAGCACTTGGCAGCCGAGTTCCGGGAACAGTCCGTTCAGTATCGTTGGACGCCGCCAGACGCTTCGCGCTGGAAAGAACGAACGTTCCTTGGGTATCACCGGTCCGACGGCCAGGTTGGCACGCGCAACTATTGGCTGGTCGTTCCGCTCGTGTTTTGCGAGAACAGAAACATCAGTGTTCTCAAGCAGGCGTTCGAAGAGGAGCTAGGTTTCACTTCGCCTCAGCCGTATCGCCAGCAAGTGGCGCAACTGGCGCAACTCTATCGGGAAGGAAAAATTGAAGAACTCAAGGCCGGCGCTTTCTCTGGGGACCGCGCCAGCCCGGCGCGTACGCGGCTATTCGAGCATATTGACGGCATCAAGTTCCTGCTCCACGAAGGAGGGTGCGGCGGAACGCGAGAAGATTCCAACAATCTCTGCGGACTGATCGCCGGCTACATTCACCATCCGAACGTGGCCGGAGCCACCGTTCTCAGCCTCGGTTGTCAGCACGCGCAGATCGAGATCCTCCGCGAGCAACTTCACAAGCGCAATCCGAACTTCGACAAGCCGCTTATCGTATTGGAGCAGCAGCAGAGCGGTTCAGAGTTTGCGATGCTCTCGGAGGCCGTCCAAGAGACATTTCTTGGGCTGATCGAGGCCAACAAGTGCAGACGCACACCAGCATCGCCTTCTCAGCTGTGTGTAGGGTTGAAGTGCGGAGGCTCTGACGGCTTCTCGGGCATTTCGGCGAATCCGGCGATTGGGCACACGGCCGACCTGCTGGCTGCGCTGGGCGGGAGAACGATTCTGTCGGAGTTTCCCGAGTTGTGCGGCGTGGAGCAGGAACTCATGAACCGCTGCACCGGCAAGGAAGTTGCCGGCCGGTTCGCGCAACTCATGCGCGACTATAATGCTCGCGCCAAGTCCGTGGGGTCGGGGTTCGAGATGAATCCGTCTCCGGGAAATATCCAGGATGGACTGATTACAGACGCGATGAAGTCGGCGGGCGCGGCAAAAAAGGGCGGCACAGCGCCGGTGGCCGCGGTCCTCGACTATCCCGAGTACTCCACTGAGCCGGGCCTGCACTTGCAGTGCACTCCGGGGAATGATGTGGAGTGCGTCACGGCACAGGTGGGAGCCGGGGCCAGCGTGGTGTTGTTCACGACTGGCTTGGGGACGCCGACCGGGAATCCGATTGCTCCCGTCGTGAAGCTGTCCACCAACTCGATCTTGGCGAAGCGCATGAGCGACATCATCGACGTCGACACCGGCGGAATCATCTCGCGTGCAAAGACGATTGAGCAGATGGGAGAGGAAATTCTGGAACTCGTTATCAAAGTGGCCAGCGGCGAGAGCAGAACGAAGGCCGAGCTGAATGCTCACAACGATTTCATTCCCTGGAAGCGAGGTGTTTCTCTTTGAATAGTCGGGCTCAGAATCATCAAGAAAGCAATCGGGATACGTTTCGACTCGACGGCAAAGTTGCGGTTGTCACCGGCGGCGGCAGCGGGATTGGCCGTGCGATCGCGCGGAAATTCGCAGCCCACGGGGCGGTGATCCGCGTCCTGGACATCAATCTCAGCGATGCCGAAACAACCTGCCAGCAGATTACTTCCACAGGCGGGAGCGCAGCCGCTTACCGCTGTGATGTCACCGAACACACGCAGGTGAAAGCACTGTTTCAACAGCTTTTCGAGCGGGAACAGCTTGCGATTCTTGTCAACAACGCCGGCATTTCTCACATCGGCACGGTCGAGAGCACGACGGAAGAGGACTTTGACCGTGTTCTGCGCGTGAACGTGAAGGGGTTCTACAACTGCATGCACGCCTGTGTCGGGCACATGAAAGCCAAGGGCGGCGGCGTGATTTTGAACATGGCTTCCATCGCTGGGTCTGCCGGACTGCCGGATCGTTTTGCCTATTCTGCGAGCAAAGGCGCTGTGATCGCGATGACCTATTCCGTCGCGAGAGACTACCTGAGCGACAACATCCGCTGTAACTGCATTTCACCGGCTCGGGTTCACACGCCGTTTGTGGACGGCTTCCTGCGAAAAGCCTACCCCGGACGGGAGCGGGAGATGTTCGAGAAGCTGTCGAAGGCGCAGCCCATCGGAAGAATGGCGGAGCCGGAGGAAGTTGCCTCTCTCGCCTTGTTCCTATGTTCGGACGAAGCGGCGTTCGTTACCGGCGTGGATTATCCCCTGGACGGCGGCTTCTTCAATCTGCGAGGCTGATCTGAGAGGCTAAGTCATGGACCTGCAACTGGAAGGGAAGGTCATCATCGTAACCGGAGGCGCGAAGGGCATCGGCGCGGCCATTGTGCGCGCCTGCGCCGGTGAGGGCGCGATACCGGTTATCGTGGGACGGGACGCGGCGGCCGGGCAGATGTTGCAGGCTGAGCTGCAAGCCGGTGGCGCTTCTTGCGGGTTGATCACCGTGGATCTCTCCACGCCCGAGCGTTGTTCGGAATCCGTCGAACAAACGCTAAAGAGCTTTGGCCGCATCGACGCGCTGGTGAACAACGCGGGACGGAACGACAAGGTCGGCCTTGAACATGGAAGCCCAGCGGAATATGTAGCCTCGCTCAACCACAATCTTGTGCACTACTACAGTATGGCGCACTATGCCCTGCCGCACCTGAAGCAATCGCGAGGAACGATCGTCAATATCGGATCGAAAACAGCCGTGACGGGCCAGGGAAGCACATCGGGATATGCATCCTCGAAGGGCGCAATCATGGCCCTCACCAGGGAGTGGGCGGCGGAACTGCTGCCTTACGGCATACGCGTGAATACCGTCATCCCGGCGGAGGTCATGACGCCACTCTACCGCCAGTGGCTCGATAGATTCCCGAACCCCGAAGAGAAGCTCCAGACCATCCTGTCGAAGATTCCGTTAGAGAAGCGGATGACCACGGCAGAGGAAATTGCGGCCATGACCGTCTTCCTGATTTCGGGCAAATCCGCTCACACCACGGGACAACACATTTTCGTGGACGGCGGATATGTTCACCTGGATCGCGCTTTAACATAGAGGTTGTCTGCGCTTGCTTTGGTGGATGTCACGAGAAAATCTGGCCGGAGATTACAGCGAGCATTCGAGACTCTGGCATCGCGGACTTGGAGATCTATCTTCTCGGCACGCGAATGTTCATGATCATGGAGGTCGATGAGAACTTCTCGTTCGCAGCCAAAGCCGCCGCCGATCGGCTGAACCCCAAGGTGCGGGAGTGGGAGGACCTCATGTGGAGATTCCAGCAGGCGTTGCCGCAGGCCGCTCCCGGTGAGAAATGGATGTTGATGGAGAGGATTTTTAAGCTGGGTCTCTGACCGCACGATTACTGCCGCCGTCGACCACGCTTGCTGGTGGAGAGCCGGGCGGCCCCGCCCGTCTCTCCACCAGAGGATGTTATTGTTCGTTCTGCTTGCACCCCTGACTGACCGAAGTCAAAACGGCATTCTTGGAGGCAATGTGACAGTCATAAGACACGCCATTCGAATCGGAATAGGTGTACTTTTGCGAACTCGACGTGGGACTCACGTCCGTGGCCTTCAACGCGTTCGTGAGCGAGTTGGAGTAGGTGGGATTCCCATCGGACGTGACCAGCTCGCTGGTGCCGTAGTTCTGAGTGAACGCCTGCGTGAAACCGAACATAGCGCTGCTCACGGGATAGGTGAAATGGACCGTGAAGGGGAAGCTCCAGAGATCCGTGGTCGCCAGCGTCCCCTTCGGGCTCTTGACCGTAGTCACGGAAGAGAGGCTGGTCTGCAACGACGTGTTCTGGTCGAGCACCGTGTAATTGACGGTATCGAAGTCGATCCTCTCGGTGCTGGAGAAGTTCTGCTGCCCGGCGATTGAAGTGGAGACCTTGCCGTGGGAGGTGTCGACGTAACCGGCAATCGTGTAACTGCGGTTGGATTGGACGCCGATCGTTCCCTTGACGGTCCCAGTCCCGTGCAGTTTCTCGGTGACCACGGGGTTTGGGCCGGTCAGTGTGTTCTCGGTTACCGCGCCAGTGATCTGCGTGCTCTTCTGGTCGAGGTAGAGGAGCAGCGATCCAGTTACCTGGAAGTAGTAGTCGTCGTTGAACACGCTGAACGCGATGGTGTGGGGCTGGCCGTTGCTGAGCAGGCCGGCAAAAGGCGTGAGGTTCACGCGATAAGGAACAAACTCGAGAGTTTGTACGCCGGGGATCGGTTGCCAGTCGTCAGGCAGATCTCCGGTGTAGACCCAGGGAGAAACCGGAGCAATCCCGGCCGGCTGTCCGTCAATGGTGACCTCAGTCTCGCGGAAATTTGTGTTGCCACATCCGTAGACTTCATTGATGCCGGCGAGGTCGTTGGGAAAACAGCCCCACCAGGACTCGTCGGTGGACTGGCTCTGGGAAATCACTTCGAGGTAAGCCTGCTCGATATTGGTCGGCAGCGTAAAGGTCGTCGAGAGCTGATCCGTAGGAGAATACAAGTAACCCGGCAAGTTTATCCCACCGTTGCCGTTCGACTGTATCAGCGGCAGCACAACGTCGGGCAGCTTCGTGGCGCTGTGGCCTGGTGCGGGATAAAACTCCAAGTCGGCGCTTACCGTGAAAACTCCATTCAAGTACGTCGAGCAGTCCGTGGTGCAGTTCCCCAGTTCGATATCGCCATTCTGCGGGGTCGCCAACAGCGCGCTGTAGTCGGTAACGTCGCGCTCGACATGCCAGGTGTTGGTGAGGGTCGCGAGTGGCTCAGGGGTGGTCCCGAAATAAAGGTCCGTGTCGCCAAGAAAAATGCTTGCCGTGCGGTCGTACTGGATTCCCCCGTTCTCGCTGAAGTCCGCCTCAAACACTATTTTTTCCCACGGACCGGGGCAGTTGCCCGGGGGCGCGAACGCAAATGTTTGTTGCCATTGTGAAAAATAAGCAAACGTGTAGTTGGCAAAAAGCGGCACCACGCAGGGTTGCTCAAGCGGCCGCGGCACCAGCGGGTCAGCGGTCACCGTGAACTGTGTGCCAATCTGCCGGTTCGTGCTCTGGGCGAGGGCCGGGGAGGATGAGAGCAGTGACGCTGCGAGCAGCATCACAACGAGAAGTATTTGCAACCAGCGTCGACGTGGGTTCATAGCAGACTCCTTATTGGTCGGGTGTTCTGGACAGACCGGTGTCTCGAAATCCGGGACACCACTATTTCATCGGGTCCCAGAGATTGTCAAGGGATTTGTGATCGAATTGAGCTATATTGATCATTTTTCTGCTCTATATGAAAGATTATGCGCACTGCAGAATCTGGCCGGGGGCACGGGTCTCAGGCCTTACGCAGGCTGCGGGAAGGCGAATGGGGAGCACTCAAACCTGGGGTTTCCTGCGCTGCTGAAACTGAGACAGAGGGTTTCCCGTCACACCACAACAAAACCCGAGAGCCGCCTCATTCTCAGACTCAGTGACGAATTGAGCTAGCTCTTTGTGCCATTGGTTTCAGAGCGGGGCTACGGAGGGTGCAGCCTTCTTCCCTGTATCCGGCAACGCCAGGACGTAGGGGCCCTCGGGGATCACCGCGACAGTTGCTTCGCTGGGCAGTCCCCTCAGCAGCGCACGGATTGCCTCCTCAGCGGAGGAATGTACACTTCCCCAAACTGAGGCGTGGCAGGCCGCGGGCAGTCCCGGAACGTAGTAGTGGACTTCTGCTCTTGTAGTCACCAGTGCGAGTTTCTCCAGTTGCCATTGGTCTACTGTGACTGGGTCTCCAGCGATCCGCGCAAGAAACTCGCGATCGGAACAGGAGCGCGACAACATCTGGCTGAACTCGCGACCTCCGGCACCTTCTTCACAGGCGGCCAGCAACAGGATTCTGCCTTCGGGTTTCACGATGTGGGCCGCCGCCGTGACCCCTTTTATCGCCTGGTAGAAAGTCAAGTCGAGGGGGTATCCAGCCGAGGTAGTAATCGCGGCGTCCACCGGGTCCTCGAGGGCCCGGAGCATGGCTTGGGAAACAAATTGAACCCCGCGGTGGTGCGCCGGCACTGGATCTCCCGCGAATACGGCCGCTATGGGGCGTGGTCTTGCGCCTTCGCTGCGCGCCAAGGCTACGTCCACCATGAAGTCGTGCCGCGCCATGCCGGCGATCTCCAGCAGTTCCCGGTGGAGCGGGTTGTGCTCGATCGAGCCCTCGACCGCCCGTTGGTCACGCATGAACTTGGGGCTATGCAGGACTTTGATCGTTGTCTCCGCTGCCAGTCCGGGCGCAATGAGCTTGCGGCCGCCGGAAAATCCCAGCATCAGATGAGGTTCGATGAACCCCACGGTGATGTGCAGGTCGGCTGCGAGAAAGCGCTCGTCGACGTATACAGGAGTACCCGATTGCGTGGCGCCGAGGAACCGGTGCTCCCGAAGTTCGCGCGCGTGGTGATTGACCACACGATAGTTTCTGGCAACAAAGTCCCCGCAAATCTCGGCGATCTCCGCATCCGTCGCCGGACGATGGAGCCCGGTGGCAATCAAGATTGTGATGGCATCGCGCGGGATGCCAGCGGTCTCGATCCTGCGCAGGAGGGGTGGAAGAATCTGCCAGTTCGGAACCGGCCGCGTGATATCGCAGACGGAGATGGCCGCCGACTTCTTATTTTTCGCCAATGACACGAGGGGACGGCAGCCAATCGGCGAGTCGAGGGCGCTTTCGATGGCGGCTTGAGGCTGCGCCAGCGGCGCGGCGGATCTGGCTTCGAGCACCTCATAGTGGAATGGCGCGGGAAGGTCGAGGGGCAGTCCATTCCTGCCAAAAGCGAAGTCGATTCGCATTTCGCAATTCTACCTGTGGTACCGCGCCGTCAGAACAAGTAAAGCGGCGAAGGTCCAGTGCGAGACGCGACTATTCAACCAGGGATGGAGTCAATGTGAATATTGAATATTGGCCTGTCTTTAGGGAACTGCGTTGACTAGATCGCGCAGAGGCTTGATAACCGTGAAGCGAACCAGTGCTTGCGGTTTCTCGGCTTCGTCCAAGACAGCCAGTTTCTGAGCTTTCCAACCAGCGGCCGCAGGCAGTCCGGATGAGAGATAAGAAACAGCTTCCAGACCCGCCGTGCCCAGTTCGGCGAGCTGCTGGGCGCGCAGTTTAGTCTGGGAGAGTTGGGGCGATCCGGCCATCAAGCGCAGGATTCCAGGCTCCGCGGCGATCCACGCCTCGAAGTTAGTAGATAGTTCGACTCCTTCCTGCATTCGCGACGCGGGGTCCTGCAGGTAGGCGTGCGCCAGCAACTCAAAACTGTGGCGCGATGGCGGATCGGGCGGAAGACCGTCGGCGACCTGGTTGAGTGGTGTGAGCTGATTGGGATGCTGCATGGAGGCCTGGTCGTCAAAGGTGACAGGTTCGAGAACTGAGGCGAGGATGCGCAGCGGACCAATCTGCTGCGTTCCGGCCAACTTGCGCAGACTCACTTCTTCCTGAGAGATGTGCGTGAGACCGAAGGCTTCCAGCCGCAGCGATTCGACCGCCAGCCGACGATACATGTCGTCGACGCTGTCTACGTTGCGCGGCGACCAAAGCCGCTCGGCGATGGCTGCCGCGCGCGGCCAGATGCGCGAGTCGATGGTTTGCGGGCCGGCCTGCTCGGTCCACATGCAGGCTTCTCCGCCGAGGATGCGGGCTTGCTGCTCGGGGCTGAGGTCGCTGGCCGCGGGCAGGGGGTCGACCAGGTAATGGGCCTCGGCGGTGTTCTTGTGATTCAAGTAGTAGCCGGCGGAGAGGATACCGCTGTATCCGTTTCTGGCTCCGGCGGCCAGTGAGTCGAAGCCGCGCCAGCTTTGGACAGCGACGTCGTTGGGCAGATCGGGAGTGAGAATCTCGTCCCAGCCGATCATCCGCTTGCCGTGCTTCTCGAGAAGTTTGAGCAGACGCTGGTTGAAATAATTTTGCAGTGCGGCCGTGTCTTTGAGATTGCGTCCGCGCATGAAGTCCTGGATGCGCGGATTGGCCTGCCACTCGACGCCGTTGTTCTCGTCGCCTCCAATGTGCATAAAGTGATCGGGGAAAATGGCGGCCATCTCCCCGATGAAAGTATCGAGAAATTTGTAAGTGCTTTCTCGCGTCGGATCCATCACCGGATCGAAGACGCCGAATTCGCGCTCGATGTGGAACGGGCCGGGGGCGCTGGCGAGATCGGGATATCCGACGAACCATGCACTGCTATGCCCCGGCATGTCGAACTCGGGGACCACGCGGATGCCGCGGTCGCGCGCATAGGCGACGATTTCGCGGGCTTGCTCCTGGGTATAGAAAAGTCCATCAGAGCCCAGCCCGGCCAGCTTGGGGAAAGCTTTGCTCTCGATGCGGAAACCCTGGTCTTCGCTGAGGTGCCAGTGGAAGACGTTGAGCTTAACCGCGGCCATGCCGTCAAGCGTGCGTTTGAGAACGTCGACGGGGATGAAGTGGCGTCCGCAGTCGATCATGAGGCCGCGCCAACGGAAGCGCGGCGTATCGCGAATGGACACGGCGGGAACAAAATAACCGGTTGCGTCGGACTGGATGAGCTGTTGCAGAGTTTCGAGACCGCGCATGGCGCCGACGACAGTCGCGGCGCGAAGGTGCGCGCCGGAAGGCGTGACCTCAAGCGAGTACGACTCGTCTTCGTCGACCGACTGGATGGCTTCTCCAGGGCCATCGACGCTGACGACCAGCGTTGCGGAAGTTTTGCCGGCTGCGAGGGACGTTGGAATCAAAATGGCAGTTTGAGTTTTGATGCGATCAAGGATGCGCGCGATGACGGCGTCGAGGCGCGCGTCATGGAAGCGGTCCGCGATAGCAGTAAAGGACGGCGTAATCGCGAGGCGGCCCTCCTGTGCGGAAAGCTGCGACGGCTGCGGCATGAGAGTGTTGACGAATCCCGGAACCGAACTTTGCGAGGACGTTGCCTGGCTCGGTGCGGCGGACACTACCGTGAGAGCCGTGAGGATGGTTGCAAGCGCTAGTCGACGTATCATGCTGCCTCTTTCGTAGCCCACTCGTTACGCCTCCTTAGCGAAAGCGCCGGATGCAGAGCGTGTCGTTCCCAGCGGTAGAAACTAACTCCGCACATCGTAAGCTTTGCTCTTGGCAGAATACATGACCTGGCAAATGCGTGGCGCCGAGGCGCCCCGAGGGATGCGCGGTCGCGGCCGGTGCGCGGGACTTTGTCAGACTCGAACGACTTTGATTCCTTTCCGGGTAAACGCCTCAACCATTTCATCGGAAGCGCCTGCATCCGTGACGAGCACATCCACATCCTCGATTGGGCAGATCAAAGACGAGGTGAAAACGCCGAGCTTGCTGGAATCGGCCACCACGATCACCTGCTTCGCTTGTTTCACCATGGCGCGAAACGAGAGCGCTTCGTCCGACTCATTCGTGGTTGTTCCGCGCTCGGCATCAATTCCGGAAACGCTGAGAAACAGCTTATCGAGAAAAATGTCGCCAAGGAAATTGATGGCGGCGGCTCCGATCAGGGAAAACGACCAGGGCCAACGGACGTAGCCCCCCGTCAAATGGATCTTGAGCCCGGGCATGTTGCAGAGCTCCATGCCGATGTTGACAGCGTTGGTTACGACTGTGAGGTTGTTGCGATGACGCAAGCTTCGCGCCACCCATGTGGTTGTGGTGCCCGCCGTCAGACCGATGGTTTCATTCTCTTCGATCAATTCAGCGGCGGCCACGCCGATATGCCGTTTTTCCCTTACAAAGCGATGTTGACGAGTCTGAAATGCCGTGTCGTACCGAAACGGCTCGTAGAGCAATTCCTGCACCAGAGCCGCGCCGCCGTGGGTTCGCCGGATCAATCCTCTGGCTTCCAGGCGCATCAAGTCGCGACGGATACTCGGAGCGGACGCTCCCAAAGAAGCGATCAGTTCTTCCACGGTTACAGAGCCTTTTTGCAACAGCAGTTTCAGAATCTGATCCGTGCGGTTCTGTTGGCGAGCAGACATGGGTTATGTGTTTGGCGGACGCGACGATATGGCTATCCGCGTACCCCGGGGAAAACCCCAGCCAAACGGTACAAGCCTATCATCGTAACCCGACCGGAAGCAGTCTGGCGAGCGCATTCGTCAAATGACGGCTGAGTCCAGCAACGCCCGGAATTGCGAACGCTTCACACGAGTACTCCATATTACGGATAAACCATCAATACAGTGATCGTTTTATGCAATATCCGATCATTTTATGCTTGACAGAGGACAAGCAGTAGGTCTTGAATTCTCCACGCAAAGTTTTTCCGTGCGCCTCCCAAGTGTGCAACCAGCCCTGGCCAAGGAGCACGCCGGGGTCAAGGTAATGCCTATGGGGGAGGATGCGGTCCGAAAAACCTTTCCAGCAGGCTGCCTTGCCGGGCCACGCCGGAAATACAGAAATCAGGCACGCAAGTCTATTCTGCGGACCGTGCTCGTCCGGTCTCAGGGAAATAAAGGAGATAATAAGATGAATCCGAGAATACGCACTGGATCCTCTGGCCTGTACTGCCTTTTGTTGTGCATCACGGCGGTTCTGTTGGCGGCACCGCTTCAAGCGCAGAATTCGCAGGGGACAATCCTCGGACACGTGCAGGACTCGTCCGGCGCGGCTGTCGCAGGGGCCAAGGTAACGGCCACCAATGTCAACACGAATGTGACCCACCACTTCACCACCACGGGTGGGGGCGACTACGTGTTTGTGGACATGATTCCCGGAACCTACCAGGTGAGGGTAGAGTTCGCAGGTTTCAAGAGCGAGGTCAGCACGGGTCTCGTTTTGGAAGTGGACCAGACCCTGCGCCAGAACTTCACTCTTCAAATTGGGCAGATCAAGGAAGAGATGACCATCACGGCCGACGCCCAGATGGTGCAGACGGACAACACCACGACGGGCAACGTGCTCGATCAGAAGACGATGGAAGAACTGCCTTCCAACGGCCGCGACTTTAATAATCTACTGAACTTGTCGGCAGGCGCAGGCAACGTCAGCGGCGGTTCACAGTCCTATTGGGCCAATCACGGACTGAACACCAACTTTACCGAGGTGAGCCTCAATGGCTCCCGGCCAGAATCCGTCAGTTTTATGGTGGACGGCGTGGCCGACACTGACAATTTCTTCACGACCGCCTCGGGCCTTCCTTCCGAGTTTTCGATTCAGGAAGTCAAGGTGCAGACCGGCCTTTACTCCGCTGAATACGGGCAAGGCTCTAGCCAGATCAACGTGGCCATCAAGTCGGGAGCGAACCAGTGGCACGGACAGGCTTACGACTACGTTCAGAATGACGCTTTTAATCCCAAGAGCCCGCTGGAAGAGGAACATTATCTCTATGAAGGCGGCGCGGTTCCAAAGGTCCTCCCATGGAAGCAAAACCAGTTTGGTGGAACGCTGGGCGGTCCGGTCAGGATACCCTGGCTCTACAACGGGCAGAACAAGAGCTTCTGGTTTTTCGCCTACGACGGCGGCAGGCGACGGACAATCTCCCCCCAAGGCGCGATACAAGTTCCAACCCCTGCCGAACGGACTGGCAACTTTTCCGACTGGCCCTATCCGATCTATGACCCTAGCACCACAGTATGCAATCCGGCGTGCGATGCGACCACGCGCACGGCATTTGCGGGCAACATACTTACCCCCTACCTCCCGGCGGGGCAGAAACTGACGGGGGAGGAACTGGCCAACCTATTTCCTAAACCCAACATCGCTTGCACCATGCCCTGTTACAACTACCTCGTACCGGTTCGCAATTCCATCACCACCAACAACGAGACCATGCGGGTGGATCAGAATTTTGGCGACAAAAACCGCTTCTACTTCACCGCGAACGTGAGGGGAGACGATGAGCCCCACCCCAACATGCTGCCCTACACCGGGTCCGTGAACACTACCAACGCACAGCTCTTCGCCTTGAACTGGGAGCACGCTTTCAGCGCCAGTACCATCAATACAGCGCGCGTCGGCTATAACCACTTATTCTTCGAAACCGCGTCTGACACTGCCTATGGGCCGAATCTGCAGGCGGATCTCGGCTTTGCAAACGCTCCCCTCGCCCCTGGCCTTTTTGGGATTCCAAACATCAACTTCTCCCAGCAATACAGCAACATCGGCAACGGCAACAATGGAACCTCCACCAAGAGCGGGACCTACCAGTTCGTGGACAATCTGAAAATGATTCGGGGCAAGCACAGCATCACCGTGGGCGTAGATGTCCGCCGTCTGCGGGAGTTCGAGCAAGACAACTATCTCGGCACCGGCAACCTTAGTTTCAATGGCGAGTACACGGCGAACTGCAATCAGGGCGTTACAACCAACGGCGTCACCTGTACGTCGGGGGGTGGAACCCCAACCGCTGGGTTCGGCAACCCGTTCGCCGATCTGCTGTTGAGCGATCCCGCCAGCCTTTCTGGCCCGTTTCCGCTGGGGGTTGACGATTTGCACACGGTCGCCATGAACTGGAACTTCTTCGTTCAGGACGATATCCGGGTGAGGCCCAATGTCACCGTGAACCTGGGACTGCGGTACGAACTGCCTCCGGCTTTTCATAGCATCGACAACAGCGGCTGGGGACTGGATGTGGCGAATGGCGGAAGCATTGACTGGGTGAGCAAGAGCTTTGTGCAGGGTATCGAGCAACTTGCGGTTTCTCAGAGCGCCACGGTAAATCCCGCTTTCCTCAATTGCTGTATCCAGAACTCCTTAGTCCCGCAAGACAAGAAGGACTTCGCCCCGCGTATTGGCATTTCGTGGAGGCCGCTTGCCACCGACCGTTTCGTGGTGCGGGCCGGATACGGCATCTTCTACGACACTTATATGCGTTACTACGATCAGGTCCAGAACTACGACGAAAATAGCCTGCAGAGTACTTTGCCTGCGAGCTACCCAACCAACTCCGAAGCTGGCAACGAGCAGCAGTCTCTTGGGCCACGCCTCAACCAGTTGTGGTCGGCACCTATACAGGGGCTTGGAGTGTTTACTCTGCCGTCGTGGGACAGCAACGACTTTGTCAACACCAACTACATTCTGAATCAGGTGAACTGGCCCAAAAACCACAACCCCTATAACGAGCAATGGACGCTCGACATGCAATTCGCCCTGCGACCGACTCTGTTGTTGGATGTTGGTTACGTGGGTTCCCACGGCATGCGCCTTTCGACGTATCTCCCATTTAACGCTGCCACGCCGCCGAAGGTTCCGAGCGATTCGTGCAACTACTTGTTTGACATCTCTCAAGCGACCGGAAGCAAGGCCGCTTGCGCAACCGACCCCAATTTCCAGCCCATCAATACGCGCGTGCCGTATCCAAACCTTCCTTCCATGATGTACGCGAACGCGAACGTCCTCAATTCCAACTACAACTCTCTGCAGATTCAACTGCGGCAGCGTTTTAATCACGGCTTGACCTACAACATTGCGTACACATGGTCGAGATCTCTTGACGAACTCTCGGGCCTCAACGTCTCCGGAAACAACGGCTTCGTCCAAGATCCTCACAACCCCCAAGCCGACTACGGCCCGTCCAGTTTCAATCAGCCCAATCGCCTGACGGCAAACGGCTCCTATGAGTTGCCGGTGGGCAAAGGGAAGCGATGGTCGCTGGGCCCGGCCAACTGGGTCCTGGGCGGCTGGAAGGCGAGCGGCATCTACACTATCAACTCGGGCCGGTCGGCCACGCCGTATGGGTATTCAGGTCAGTACTACGATGAGATGGGCGTCAGTTTCGACTCCAGGTACCGGCCGAATCAGTCCGGGAGTGCGGAAACTGGCTTCACTCGAAGCTACACCGAGTGGTTCAATACCAGCGTCTTTTCCCTCGCGGCACCTGGTACATATGGTAACGCGGGAAAGGGCGAGCTGCGCGGGCCGTACTTCGAGGATCTCGACCTGAGTTTCGCCAAAGCGTTCGCGATTACGGAAAGACAGGGGATGCAGGTGCGGTTCGAAATGTTCAATGCAGGCTCAACTTGGCACAAGGGCGCCGTGTTCCCCGACACCAACTTCACGGATTCCACCTTTGGATCGGTCGTACCGAAGCAGGGTCCGAATGACTTGGTATCGCCTGCGACATGGGTCCGCGACAATCTCTGGCAGGGCCACACGATCCAGTTGAGCGCGGTGTATTCCTTCTAACTAACTCGGCGGGCCGCCGGTAATTCGATTTTCAGAGCGCCGATGCCGCGTGAGTCAATGCCCTCCGGCTCTTCGGACTCTCAACCCATGCCCAATCGTTTTGTACTCGAAATCTGCGTGGAGTCGGTGGAGCACGGCGTCGCGGCCGAGCGCGGTGGCGCTCATCGTATTGAACTCTGCAGCGACTTGTCGTCCGGAGGAATCACTCCCAGCGCGGGACTAATGCAAACCGCTCGCCGCTACGTGCGTGTTCCCATCCATGTCTTGATTCGCCCTCGGGCCGGCGATTTTTGTTACTCCGATCATGAACTTGAGATCATGCGCAACGATATCCTTGCCGCCAAGCAATTCGGGATGGATGGCGTAGTGCTGGGGATACTGCATGAAGGCACTCGTGTTGACGTCGAGCGTACGAAAACGTTAGTGGAATTGGCGCGCCCTTTGCCCGTAACTTTCCATCGCGCGTTCGATGCCTCAGAGAACCTGGAGGCATCACTTGAGGAGGTCATCCAGACCGGTGCATCCCGCATCCTGACCTCGGGCGGCCAGCCGCGCGCCACGGACGGGATTTCGACGCTGACGCGGCTGGTGCAGGCGGCCAGGGGGCGGATTCTTCTCATGCCTTGTGGCGGTATCGATTCCGAAAATGTTGTGCGCATTGTCCAGGTAACGTCGGCTCGCGAGATCCACACGTCAGTGGGAGCGTCTCGTTCGGCTTCCGCGAATGGCGGCAATGGACTGGCGCCCGGTGCCGGTGCATCTCTCTCTCGCCTGCCAGCTCCTATGTTTGAACAGCAAGTCGTGAGACTGGTGAGTCTGCTTGGCAATGTTTCTCGTGATGTGCGTGTGCGGTAGCTTTGTTACCATCGCCAAGATTATGGAAAAGAAACCTGGGTGTCATGGAACGATTGTCGCGTGTTCAATGATCATGCTGTGGGCGGCGTTTTCATTAGCACAGAACTTCACCGATGTGAAACCCAACCCACAGCAGGTCGCTTGGCAGGATCTGGAGATAGGCGCGATCATCCATTTCGGTCCGAACACGTTTATGGATCGGGAGTGGGGAGACGGCGCCGCCGATCCGTCGGTGTTCAATCCGGCGAATGTGGACCCCGAACAGTGGATGCGGGCCGCCAAGTCCGCCGGCATCAAGTACGTCGTCTTCGTTGCCAAACATCATGACGGTTTCTGCCTGTGGCCGACTGCAAAGAGCCAGTACAGCATCAAATCCAGCCCTTGGAAACAAGGCCAGGGAGATTTGGTCCACGACGTTGCCGCCGCCGCTCGCAAGTATGGACTGAAGTTCGGTATTTATCTCTCGCCATGGGACCGTCACGAGCCGTCATATAAGGACAGTGCCGCCTATGACGGTTACTACCTGGCGCAGCTAAACGAGTTAGTCACACGTTATGGCGAGTTAGTCGAGTTCTGGCTGGATGGCGCCGGCAGTGCCGGTCATGTCTACGACTTCGATCGCTACGTCGATAACCTCCGAGTGTATCAACCGAATGCCCTGATCTTTGCGGACGCCGCATTGCTCAAGTACGGTGACATACGCTGGGTTGGAAATGAAGATGGCAGTGCGCCCGAAGAAGACTGGAATGTATTGGATCTGCGGGGCTATCTCCGCTACCGTCCCGCCGAAGCGGATACTCCGCTGCGGAAGGACCACTGGTTCTGGCATCCCAATGACGAGACGAGTCTAAAGTCCGTCGCTGAACTCTTGGACACCTACAACCGAACCGTGGGTCGCGGAGCACAACTGATGATTGGGCTTGCGCCCGACAACCGGGGCCTGCTCCCCGACGCGGACGTGAACCGCCTCAAGGAGTTCGGTGAGGCTCTTAACTCGATCTACGCGCCGGAGAACAATCTTGCAGCTCGCGCCACCAACGCCTCGGCATATCACGCGGCTCTTGATTCCGATCCCGATACGATGTGGTCGGCGCCAGAGGGATCCCATTCCGCAATGATCGACTTGTTCTTTGCCCATCCTATTAGTTTCGACCGTGCATTAACCATGGAATGGCTCGTGGACGGGCAGAAGGTGCAGAAGTATGCGATTCAAGTCATGGACGGCACGAAACGGAGGACGGTCTACTCAGGAACCACAATTGGGCACAAGAAGATCGATCTTTTCCCCCGCACAAGCACGCGACACGTGCGACTCAATATTCTCTCTGCTTCCAGCACGCCACGTATTCGGGAGTTCCAGTTGTTCGACGGAGCGCGGACCAAGTAGTTTCGGGATGCGTTAACCAGAAAAAAGGCAAGCGGGCCTTGCAAGCCCGCTTGCCCTGGTAGCCAATCGATCAGAATGTAAATCTCGCCGCAAACTGGAATTGCCGCGGTGTGTTGGAAGTTTGCGTGATCTGGCCGAACTCGTTACCACTCGATCCAGTCGTCCACCCGCTGTAGTTTGTGGGCACATTCGGCAACCCAAACTGCGCTTTGTTGGCGACGTTATAGGAAGAGATATCAAAGCGGATATCTCGCTTTTCGCCCAGCTTGAAACTCTTGGAGAGCGTGAGATCCAGATTGTTGGCTCCCATAGTGCGGAGGTGATCGAGATACTCTGGCGCACTTCCCGGAATAAACTGGTTCGCCGCGCCGCCACCTTCGGTTCCAGGCACAGCAAAGCAGTCGGCTGTGAACCACACCGCGGCCGTGCGTGGCGCGCCCTTGCTGGGATCGCAGGTCATATCGGCGCGCTGAGCGAGGTAGGAATTTCCCCCTACATTCGGTGACTGAATGGGGACACCGCTGCTCAGGTAGAAAATCCCGTTGACCGTCCAACTGCCCAGGAGGGCATTGGATACTCCGTTCAGATTCATCGCCCTGCCCTTGCCCACGGGCAGATCGTAAGATGCCTGCCAGGTGAATTGATACTTCACGTCCTGCGGGCTAACGGAATGGTCGTATCCCAAGTTCTTCCAGTCCTGGTTCTGCGCGGTATTCCCGCCATGGAAACCGACAAAGTCCAGCGGATTATTGCCATCGTCCGTCATCAGCTTGGCCCAGGTAAAGGAGGCTAGGGTAGTGAAGTGATTGGTCATGCGCTTCTGCACCTTTGTCTGCAGGGAGCTGTACTCCGAATCTCCGGCGGGATAGCCACGCGCTACGACACCGTTGGTTGCGCCGCTTTCGCTGATGCTAGTGGGGCCACTGGTAAATTGCGGGTAAGGCTCCGCCGCCACAAATTGAGCTTGGGTGGCGCCAGCGGTACCGAGCTGATTGATCTGGCTCAGGGTGAGCTGGTTCAGATCCACCCAGGCAAACGGAAGGAAGAGGCCCCGGCTGCCCACATAGCCGGCGCTGACAACGATCTGGTGGGGAAATTCGTACTCCAGACCGAAGTTGAAGTTATAGGTTACCGCCGTACGCTGTGAGTGCAGCATCGTCGTCAGATTGGAGCCGAGGTTAGTCTCCAATCCGCTCGGATGCAATTGGGAGGGGGGAAGAAGGCCCGCGCCCATGGAAACTGGGAACGGATCGCTCAACGAATAGGGCGCTGTCATCGGATTGCCAGAATACGCCACATTGTAGGCACCGCACTGGTTGCTGCCGTTGAACACCGAATTGCCCAAGGGGGTCACACCTGGGGAGGGTGGTGGAGAGTTAGGATCTGCGTTATAACAAGTAGAGTTCCAGTTATTGCTCGTGGAGTATCCATCGCTGTCCTCCAAGGAACCGCTGACCATCTGTACGCTCGGCCCATAGTAGAAGCCGCCGCCGCCGCGAACCACCAAGTGCTTCTCGGGCTGCCATGAGAAACCCAGGCGTGGAGCAAAGTCCTTCCAATTGGTCTTGAACGGAGAACGGTTGCTGCCGCTGGCAAATACTTCTCCGCCGGTGAAGGTTGTAGTGGTGCCGGGATACGTACCCACGGCCGTCGGATCGAAGTATTCCAGGCGGTTATGGCGCTCCGTCTTACCGCCGAAGATGTCCCAGCGAAGCCCAGCCGTGATGGTTAAACTCTTACTAACATGGTAGTTGTCCTGGAAGAATGCCGCGTAATACGGACTGGCAACGGCAGAGAAGAGATCTTGCGTGAAATTCGTCGATTCGTTGCCAGGGTAACTCCCCATGCCCAAGAGGAGTGAAGCGAAGTCGCTGCCACCCACGGTTCCGACGTTGGGATTTACCGGTGTAGTGGATTGGTCAGTAGCGGAGGTATCGAAATAGTACCAGCCGGAGGGTGCGGGCGGCTGTCCCACATTCAAGAACCTCTTCATATATTCCGCACCGACGCTGAGTTCGTGCTTGCCGACTACCTTGGTGAGGGTCGCGTTGGCATCGTGGTTCATGCTGGCATAGATGAAGGTGTTGTAGTTCGCGGTGCCGCCGAAGTTCTCTCCGCCCAAGTCGTTCAAAGTCACGATGGGAAGGGTTTTGTACGCCTCGGCCGCGGCCAGTGACGCGGGGAACCCCAGCGAGGTGATGTCGAAGCCATTCTGCTGAGGATCCCCGCCTTGATTTTCATAGTGGCGCGTGAAGGAGTAGCGCAGTTGCAGGACGGTAGTGGAATTGATTGTGTAGTCGTCCCCGATTAGGAAGTTACGCGCGTTGGTAATGTTCTGGGCATAGTCCGCGTCCCAATCGTTGCCGAAGGCGTTGACCCCCTTGGTGGTCGTCTTCGCATAGGAGAAACGGGAGAAGAAGCGCTGCTTTTCGCTCTTGTAGTAGTCCATGCGAACGTCGAATCTATGCGCAGTGAAGGGATCCAGACCCGGTTTCTGAAAGTTGTTCAGGTGTTCGCCCGTGGCGGAATCGCAAGTGGCGGGATTGGGATAGTTGCACGCGGGAATATGGGATAGAAACTGCGTCGCGATGGGATTGATATCGGCGGTGGGAATTACATTCGGGTGATTTCCATCGTTGCCCATAAACTGCTGCCGCGTTCCGTCGGTATTATCGGGAAGCAGAGGGTTATAGATCGCGTAGCTGCCCAGGTCGGCGGAAAAATCGCCGCCCCGTTCCGCGGTGGTGGGAACAGTGAAAATGCTCGTAGGGTCATACAGTTCCTGTTGCGTGGCTTCAAAATCGGCAAAGAAAAAAAGCTTTTTGTGCAGGATGGGCCCACCGATGGCGCCGCCTTCCTGGTAGCGATGGAAGCTGGGCGGCGTGTTGCTCGTACCAGCCAAAAGCTGGTCTTGCTTGTTGAAGTATTCGTTGGCGGCAAGGACGTCCGGACGGATATACACGAAGGCGTCGCCATGGAACTGGTCGCCGCCGGACTTGCTGACCAGGCTGATGACGCCCGCGCCGCCGCTCTGGTAAGAGGCCGGAGTGTTCTGGGTTTCGACGCGGAACTCTTCCACGCCATCCTCCGGAATCTGCATAGCCGGTATGATGGCGGCGAGGTTGTTTTCCGCAATGCCCAGCGGGCTGCCGTCGAGCATAAAGTAAACCGATCCCTGGATGGCGCCGTTGATGGTGTACGACGAGACATCGATTCCCGGGCGTCCGGATGAGATGTTTTGGATAGCGTATGAATCGCCGGAACTGGCCGATCCATTGGCCGGGGTCACGCCGGCGCTCAGTTGGATCAGATCGTAGATATTGCGCGTGAGCGTCGGGAAACGCTCAATGTTGGCGGACTCAATTAACTGGCCTACGGTGGAGTTGCTCGTATCCACCAGCGCCGCTGTTTCCGTCACCGTAACTGTCTCGGTCACGCTCCCCACTTGCAGAGCTATATTCACGGTGGCGACCTGATCCACCGTTACCGTCACGTTGTTCCGAGCGACGCTTTCGAAGCCCTTTTGACTGGCCGTGACTACATAGACGCCAGGGGTCAGCGATACAAAGCTGTACAAGCCCGCCTCGTTGGTAACGGTGTGCAGCATGACTCCGGTTGCCTGGTTGAGTGCGGTGACATTGGCGCCACTGACGATCGCCCCCGAAGGATCGGAGACCAGGCCGCTGATGCTTCCCCTGCCGGCCTGGCCAAACGCCACAGAACCCGCGCAGAGGAAAAGAACGCAAACAGAAAGAACATTTCGCACGGTTTTGACCATTGCATTTCCGCTATTCATGAACCGCCTCCTAACCCAAAGTCGCAACGCGATATTCAATAGCTCCGGAGTCGTCATGCACCGAGCCGGTGTCCTGTGCCTGAAGGCCGACCGCGGCTCCGCTGGGCCGGTGACGATTCCTCTCATGGAGGAAGTGTCCTGCGCCACCAGCGCCGGCGGAGAGCAAGTCAGAGTAAAGCAGAATGCGAGGAGGCGGGATTTCATGTGGGGACTCCTTCCAAAGCTGAGAGCAACCGTCTTCCGGCTGTCCGCCGCGCACACAGCGACTCATCAAGAATCGTTTTATTAAAACGTATGAATATTGCTCCTTTTGCAATTCCGAGTCAAGTCAAAAAATAGGCCGCAGATCTGCGACACGGGGCGGGTCTTATGTGTGTGCGTGAAAACTTGTGCCGTCCAAACGGGGCTCCGTCCGTTTCCCCACTTTGCCCCCGGCGCTTCCGTGGCGGCGATCATATGCCGCCGCCGCTGCGCAGCTGGGACTTGCCCGGCTCGTTTCACCGGTTCACCCGGAAGCCGGTTCTCACACACACGTTATGCCGGGCGGCGGGTGGAATCCCGCACCGCCAGCTCCGGGGCCAGCTTGCGGTGTACTGCCGGCAGCTCACGTTTTTCCTGCATGGCGTTGATTCCCTCCAGGACGATGCTGGCCGCCATCATTCCCATCGCCTCCATGGGCTGCCGAATCGTGGTCAGGGGAGGGGTACATAGGCTGGATGCCGCAACGTCGTCAAACCCGATAACCGAGCACTGTTCCGGCACGCGCAGTCCGGCCCTGGTCAGCGCGCGGATGGCCCCAAACGCCGTCATATCGTCGAACGCCATCAGCGCGGTGAAGGGACGCTTCGTCTTGAGCATGTCTTCGGTCAGTTTGTATCCGGTCTCGAAGCTGGAAATCGGATCGCGCGACTCGGGCAGGTCCACAATTAGCCTTGGATCCAAATGCAGGTTGCGGCCTTTGGCGAACGAACGGACTCCTTTCCAGCGGGGGGCTGTGTCGGTCAACGTCTTGGGGCCTCGAATGAACGCAATCTTGCGGTGGCCCAGGGAGTACAGGTGTTCAACGGCGGTGTAAGCACCGAGTTGGTTGTCGACAATGACCGAGCTGATCGAATCGTTCTTCAATTCGCGCCCGATCATTACGGTAGGGATGTTGCTTTTTTCCAGGTCGCCGAGAACCTCGATGTTCACAAACAGCCAGTTGGCCAGCACAATGAGCGCTTCCACCCGCCGGTCCAGCAGCATTTCCAGGTAGCGCTCGAAGCGGGCGCGCTCGTTCAGAACGTCGGTAAGGATGGGCAGATACGACGCCTGGTACAGCGAGTTCTCAATGCCGCGCAGCACCAAGGTGCAGAAGGGGTCGGTCATGTCGAACACCATGACCCCCACCGTGTGGCTGCGCCGGCTGCGGAGCGAGCGGGCAAACAGATTCGGCCGGTAACCCAGCCGTTTGGCGACGCCTTCAATGCGTTCCTTGGTAGTGGTGGGAATGTAGCGGGCCAGGGGAGCGTTGTTGAGCACGATCGAGACCGTGGTAGAAGAAAACCCGCTCTCCTTCGCCACATCGCGAATCGTGACCATACCTGACACTCCTAATCCGAATTGCCCCACTAAACGTTAGGTTTTATTAAAACGTATGAATGTTGATGTATAAGTAAGTCCGGTGTCAAGGACAAGCAACCCGAAAAACCCGGCCGCCAAGCCTGGCCGGGTGCCAGAGACGCCGGAGCTTCCCCGGATTCTTGCCATGGTTCCGGCGTTTGACTTTTCATTCCGCCGTGGTGATTTTGGAAATACGGGCGAACCGTCCCGCCTCGATGCCAGCCTCTGCGGCCAGGGCCAGCGTCATCATCTGCACCGGCAGAATTTCCAGCATGGGCTGTACACCGGCCGGCGTCTTGGGAAGATTCCACGGTCCAGGAAGGGCATCTTCAGCAATCCAGGCGGTCTTGCTTCCGGCACGGCGGATGTCGTCCCGCAGCTTGGCCTGTAACGCGCTGGTTGCTTCCGCACCCGCAAAAACTACCGCGAAGCTTTCGCTGTTTACCATCTCCAGGGGGCCGTGGCGGAAGGCTGCGCCGCTCATTCCTTCCGCGTGAACCCGCGCAGCTTCCTTGACAATCAGCGCCCCCTCCCCGGCCGCGGCCAGCGACGACCCACGTCCCAGGAGAAACAGGTGGCCTATTTGCCCCAGCTCTTCCTTCATCCCAAGAACGTGCTCCTTCCACCGGCGCAGGTACGACGCCACCGCGGGCGCGGCCTGCGCCAGTTCCTGGCGCGTCTGGCCCGCAGGGGCTGCGCACAGCAGTCCTCCAAGCAGGTGCAGCGCCATTAGCGCCGTCACGTAGGTCTTGCAGGAGACGGAAAACTCCTTTCCCGCCCTGGTCAGGATCGAAGCATTGGCGCGCAGCGCCAGCGCACTATCGGCCGCATTGGTCACCGCCACGATGGCCGCCCGGCCATGGTTTTCTTCGATCAGCCGGACCACTTCCGCGCTCTGTCCGGACTGCGAAACCGCAATGATCAGCGTCTCTGGCTCAAACCAGCGATGCAGCCAGTGAACCAGTTCCGAAGTCTCGACCGCAAGGGCGGTGTAACCATACGCGTTTAGCCGCAAAAACAGCGGATAGAGGGCATGGAAAGAAGCCCCCATCCCCGTCAGCAGGACACGCTTGATCTTGCCTTCCCGCAACCGCGCCGCGAGAATCGCCAGTTCATCAGGAACTTCCAGTTGTTCCAGTGTTGCCGCCAGCGCGCGTGGCTGGTCGAGAATGTCCCGCAGATACTGGCCTTCGACGATCTGATACGTATTAGTGCCCAACCTCACCCCCACATCGTCCGAAGCGATGGTGCCAAACCTCGGCCGCGCCGATCAAGCCAGCATCCACTCCCAGCGACGCCAACGAAATATCCACCTGCCCGCTGGGAACCAGCCGGCAATTCTGCCGGATCACCTCATGCATGCGCTTCAGGAACAAGTGGGCGCTCTTCATCACACTGCCGCCCAGCACGATCGCTTCCGGAGCGAACAAAGTGATCAGATTGGCCAGGCCGAGCCCCAGATAATAGGCCTCGCGTTCCACCGCGCGCTGCGCCCACTCATCGGAATCCTGGGCCCGGGAGCAGATCTCCCGGGCAGTGAGAGTGCGGTTTCCGTAAGTGGCGGGCGCGTTCTCCCTGAGCCACACCATCATCGCCGGCCCGGCTGCCAGACTCTCCCAGCAGCCCCGCACGCCGCACGAACACGCCGGCCCGGACGCGTCTATGATGTGGTGCCCAATCTCCGGATGGCACCCGCTGACTCCGCGATACACCTTGCTATCCAGAATTACGCTGACTCCGATCCCGGTTCCCACGGTCACGTAGAGGAAGCGCGTCTTTGCCCTGGCCGTTCCCCAGTAGAGTTCGCCGAGCGCGGCTGCATCCGCGTCATTTTCCAGAGCCGCGGGCACCCCAAACTCCCGCGACAACACGTCCACCGGATTGCCGCCCTTCCAACCGGGTAGATTGTTTACATTCCCCAGGATGCCAGTCGCCGTGTCCACCGGACCCGCGCAACCGATCCCAATCCCATGCAGTTTGGCTTCGGCCCGCTCCGCGCACTGCCCAAGCAGCGCTTTGGCCCGACGCATTGCGTCGTCGAATCCCCGCGGCACATCCGTAGGACACTCATCCTTCGCCAGAACGTGGCCTAGCCGATCGACCACTCCCACCGCTATCTTGGTGCCCCCGATGTCAACTCCGCCGATCATGTTGCGCTGCCTTCCCTAACGAGTGTATATTAAAATGTTTTATTAAAACGAATGAATAATGAATATTGATACATTTTGGGTTTTTCTGTCAAGTGGCGTTTGCTTTCAGCCCGGTTCAGTCCCTTGACCAACGTTCCCAAGGCAATCAACCGGGTTTACAGTTTTTTGTTCGAATTGGAGGGAGGATTCATGCCGAGGACTTTGCGCTGCACATCGGGAATTCAGGCCGCACTTTTCTACCCGATCATGTTTCTTGCGATCTTCTTTATTACGATCATGTCGCCGACGGCGCTGTCGGGCGCGGTCAGCCCACCCGCGCTCAAATTACAGCGAGGATGGCGAGTTCAGTCCTCGACCAAGGTCAGTGCCGAGGGTCTGGCCGTCTCCTCGCCAGGTTTCCCCACCGAAGGCTGGTACGAGGCAACCGTACCCTCCACCGTGCTCGCCGTACAGGTGGCAAAGGGCGTGTTTCCCGACCCAAATTTCGGCATGAACCTTCGCCAGTTGCCCGGCATGACCTATCCGATCGGGCTGAATTCCTTCAGCCGCTTCCCCATGTCGAAGGACAGCCCCTACGCGGTCCCCTGGTGGTACCGCAACGAATTCCGACTGCCGCCGGACTACAAGGGAAAAAATATCTGGCTCCATTTTCAGGGAATCAACAACCGGGCCAACCTCTGGCTGAACGGACACAAACTGGCCGACGCGAAGCAAATCGCAGGCGCCTACAGAATCTACGAATTCAATGTCACCGCCCTGGTCGAGCCCGGAAAAGCCAACGTGCTCGCGGCCGAGGTCTTCGCTCCCACTCCCGACGACTTGGCCGTCAACTGGGTGGACTGGAACCCCACTCCTCCTGACAAGAACATGGGCCTGTGGGGCGACGTATCTGTGAGCGCCAGTGGCCCGGTCAGCGTGCGCTACCCGGCAGTGAGCACGCATTTTGCCGACAATTCTCTCCAGCAAGCGGACCTGACCGTGAGGGCCGAGTTGCAGAACGCCACCGCCCAACCGGTCGACGGCCTATTGGAAGCCACATTTGACAGCGTTCACGTTGAACGGAAAATTCAGTTACAGGCCAACGAGAAGCTTTCCGCCACGTTTTCTCCCGGGCAATACCCGCAACTGCGAATCGAGAACCCAAAGATCTGGTGGCCGGCCGAAATGGGCAAGCCCAACTTGCATCGGCTCACTGTGCGCTTCTTCCTCAACGGCCAACTGTCGGATGAGCGTACGGCGCGCTTCGGCATCCGGGAGGTGACCTCGGAGCTGACGCCGCAGAACTATCGACTGTTCCGGATCAATGGCAGGCGGATTCTGATCCGTGGCGGAGCCTGGACCCACGATATGTTGCTCCGTCCCATGACGCACGAGCAATACGAAGCTCATTTCCAATATGTGCGCGAAATGCACCTGAACACCATCCGACAGGAAGGCCAACTCGAAACCGACGAGTTCTATGACCTCGCCGATGAGTACGGCATTTTGATCATGGCGGGCTGGTGTTGCTGTGACGTTTGGGAACGGTGGGATAAATGGCTTCCCGGCACGCTCGAGATTGCAACCGACTCGCTGCGCACCGAGATGCTCAAGATGCGCTCACACCCGAGCATGCTGACTTGGTTGAATGGCAGCGACGGACCGCCTCCGCCGGACGTGGAGCGCGCCTATCTTGAGGTCGAAAAGCAGGTGGGCTGGCCGAATCCGGTTCTGTCTTCGGCTTCGGACCAATCCTCCGCCCTGACGGGAAAGTCCGGTGTGAAGATGACGGGGCCCTATGATTACGAGCCTCCATCCTACTGGCTGGAAGATAAATCGAAGTGGGGCGGCGGCTGGGGCTACAACACCGAGACCGGGCCCGGACCGGCGATTCCTCCGCTGGAGAGCCTGAAGAAAATGCTGCCTGAAGAGCGCCTCTGGCCAGTAGACGAGTTCTGGAATTTCCACGGCGCCGGTGAGCGCTTCAAAGACCTGCATCGTTTCAACGAAGCCATGAATGCAACGTATGGCCCGCCGTTAGGCCTCGAAGACTATCTTCGCAAGGCGCAAGCTATTGCCTATGACGGAGAGCGCGCCATGTTCGAAGCCTATGGCCGCAATAAGTACACTTCCACCGGCGTGATTCAGTGGACGTTGAACAACGCGTGGCCGTCGACTTACTGGCATCTGTACGATTACTACATGTATCCCGCCGGCGGCTATTTCGGCACCAGGAAAGCTTGCGAGCCGCTGCACGTCCAATATTCCTATGACGATCGCGGCGTGGTCGTGATCAACACCAGCCAACAATCCGCCGCCGGATTGACCGTCAGCGCGCAGGCGTTCGACTTCAACCTTGAAAAACTCTTCTCGCGCGAAGTGAAGGCAGATGCCGGACCCGACAGCTCAACGACTGTGCTAACCCTGCCGGATTTCCCTTCTCAATCGCAGAGCGCCGTCTACTTTCTGAAGCTGGCGCTAGCCGACTCTGCCGGCAAGGAAGTCAGTTCGAACTTCTATTGGTTGCCCGCCAGGCTGGCTGTGATTGACTGGGGCAACACGCCCGATTCCGCCTTCACTCCAGTCAAGGTCTTCGAAGATCTGACCGCGCTGAACAAATTGCCAAGCATCAAACTGCAAGCCTCGGCCATGAGAGAGAAAACTGCGGCCAACGACCAGGTTCGCGTCCGTTTGCACAACCCAACGAAGAGCCTTGCCTTCCAAGTGCACCTGGGAATCCGCACTTCTGGTTCCAGGGAAGAGATCCTGCCCGTGTTGTGGGAGGACAACTATGTGGCACTCATGCCGGGCGAATCCACGACGCTCACAGCGCGCTTCCTCAGTAAAGATGTTCTCAAGAAAGCTTCGGTATTGGTTGTGGAGGGCTGGAATATCGAAGCGAGCACGATCGCAATCAAGGGGAAATGAGCGACAAGGCTATTTGGTTTCATCGGCTCATGTGAATCTGAGTTAGGCAACCCAGCGTTAGGCACGCGAACCTTGGCCCATGCAATCGGAATGGCCTCAAGCTATTGTCTTCGAGTGTTTCGCGAATGGCGGCACTGGAGACTTCAAACTCCGTCGCCTTCTAGAAACACTTCAACCCTCCTTTGTTCCGTGGTTTGAGGATCCCATTGCATGACATTCTTGTTGAAGCAGCGCAAACAGCTCCTCCATGTGCTCCTGGCGCGTGCGGAAGTTCACCGGGTTGATTCGAAACCACGATTTTCCCTTGAGTTCGGTTGTTGAAATCCAGAAGCGACCGCTCTGCTCCACCCGCTGCGCCACTTCGGCATGCAGATTCTTCGACTCTGCCCCACTGAGCCCCGCGCCCCTATAGCGGATGCAGATCGCCGACATCGGCGGAACACTGGCCGGCTCAAACCCGGGATCTTTCGCAGCCAGGGTGTACAGGTGCTTTGCCTGGCGCACATTGTTGTCAATCCACTCCCCGATCTGGCGCGCGCCATATCGTTTGAAGCTCATCCACACTTTCAAGCTGCGAAAACGCCTCGATTGCTCGAATCCGTGCACGTAATATTGATAACGCTCATTGTCCTGGTCGAGCTCGTCGGTAAGATAAGAAGGCTTCATACCGAATGATGCGGTGAGCCGGCGCTGATCTTTGACCAGCACGGCGCCGGCATCAAGCGGAGCATAGAACCACTTGTGGGGATCGATTGTGATCGAGTCCGCGAGTTCGAGCCCACGGTTGCGCATCGGCCATTGGTGTGAGAGCAGCATGCCTCCACCGTATGCGGCGTCTACATGCAGCCACATGCCTTCGCGATCGGCGACGCGCCGCAGTTCGCGGATATCATCGATTGCGCCCGTATTCGTGGTTCCAAAGACGCCCACGACACACATCGGGCGGATGCCATTTTTCTTGTCTTGGGCAATCGCCTCCTCAAGAGCATCGAGCCGAACCTGAAACGCCGAATCTGTCGGCAGCGGACGCAGCGCATTTCGGCCGAGACCGACGCAATCGACAGCCTTGTCGACGGAAACGTGCCGCTCCTCAGACGTATAAACCGCCCAGCGATCGTGGATCCCGTCGTACTGCCCGCGATCGCGCGTCACCGCATCGCGTCCGACCTTCACTCCGGTGAAGTTCGCCATCATTCCGCCGCTGGTGAGATTGCCTCCCGCGTTTTCATCGTAGCCGCATAGGTCGGTCAGCCAGCGTACTACTCTCCGCTCCATCGCCACAGCCGACGGCCCAATCGAGTATGCGCCGACGTTCTGATTGATGGCTGAACAGATGAAGTCTGCGATGATACCCACGGGATTAGGCGACGGAGTGATCAGTCCCATGTACCCAGGATGGCCGACGTTCGTGCAATAAGGAAACAACTTGTCCTTAAGTTCGCCCAGCACACTGTCCGGTGAACTTGGGTCCTCAGGCAGCGGCTCCGTAAAGAGCCGGTTCGCCGTTCGCGGTTCCACGTCAGGAAATACCCGTTTTTCCTCGATATGATCAAGGTAGTCCGCCAGCAGGTCCACGACCCGGTGGCCCAAGTCACGAAACTCATTCGCATCCATTCGCGATCACCTGTCGCCATTTTACGGCCCGCACCGATGGGCCGCTCCCTGTTTCTTGCTGTCAAACTTTTTTCTGAAGGTGAGTGTCGACTCTCGATACGTGAAGCGAATGGAAACTCATGCGGTATGGACTAACGAACAGCGATCACTTTTTCGGCGGCTGGCTCTGCCGTCTGCAACCCCAGGTAATTCCTGGCATTCTCGAAACAAATATTCCGAATCATGGCGCCCACGGCCTTTTCGTCATTTGGAATCTCTCTGCGTTCCATATCTGAACCGAGTAAGTCGCAGAGCACCCTGCGGAAATATTCATGGCGAGGGTAGGACATAAATGAGCGTGAGTCGGTCACCATTCCTATAAAGTGAGAGAGGAGCCCGACATTGGACAGAGCATTGAGCTGCCAACTCATTGCTTCCTTTTGATCGAGAAACCACCAGCCGCCACCAAACTGCATCTTGCCGGGGACCGACCCATCCTGGAAGTTGCCGATCATGGTTGCAAACGCATAGTTATCCGAGGGGTTCAGGTTGTACAGAATAGTCTTGGGAAGACAATTCTCTTCGTCAAGACGATCGAGGTATGCGCGCAATGCTTCCACCTGGGGCTTATCGGAAATTGAGTCAAAACCTGCGTCCGGACCCAATTGCCGAAACCTCTTCGTATTCGCGTTGCGCAGCGCCCCCAAATGCAGTTGGCTGGTCCAGCCCTTCGCCGCGTCCAGGCGTCCAAAAAACAACATCATGAATGAGGCAAACTGTTCATGTTCGGGAGGAGTCGCGGCCGCGCCACTTTGCACCTTGCGGAAGATCGCGGCAGCAACGGGCTCCGTACAAAAGGACGCGAAGCAGCAGTCCAGTCCATGGTCTGAGACCCTTGCGCCCATTTCGTGAAAGTCTTCATGACGCCGTTGGAGAGCTTGAAGCAATGTGCTCAAAGTGCGTATGTCGACATTGCTGGTTGCGCCGAGTTTCGCGACCCAGGTGTTAAAAGCATCGGGCAAATGAACGGCCAGAGCCTTATCGGGGCGAAATGCTGGATAGACTTTCGTTACAAGCCCCGACTGCGCGATCTGCTTGTGATAGCTAAGGTCATCGCTTGGATCGTCAGTGGTACACAATGCTGCAACCTTGAATTTACGCAGGATTCCCTGAGCGCTCAGTTCAGGGGTCGCCAGCAATGCAGTCGCGGTCTCCCAGGTGGATTTCGCAGTGTGCTGGTCGAGAAGTTCAGTAATGCCAAAGTAGCGCTTCAGTTCAAGATGCGTCCAGTGATAGAGCGGATTCCGAAGCGTTTGCGGCACGGTGCTCGCCCACGCCAGGAATTTCTCATACGGAGATGCGTTTCCTGTACAGAATCTCTCATCTACGCCATGAGCTCTCATTGCCCGCCACTTGTAGTGGTCTCCTTCGAGCCATATTTCGAAGAGATTTTCGAACCGCCGATCCTGTGCGATGTCCTTTGGCGAAAGATGGCAGTGATAGTCAAGGATAGGTTCCCGCTCGGCATAAGTATGAAAGAGCGACTTCGCGGTGTCGTTGTTCAGTAAAAAGCCATCGTGAATAAAAGAGCTCATAAGTTTCTCCATTCAACGCCGATTTTCAAAGGCCATTGATGTTCCCCCCGACATTTGCTCTTGTGCCGGTCCCGGTCATCCGCGCCGGTGTTCAGCGATCAAGCGATGCGGCCGGACCGGAAGGCTTCAACGGTTTGCATTACCCCTCGCAGCTCGGCCAATCCCTTGAGACGGCCAACGAACGAATAGCCAGGATTCATCTTCTTGCCGACGTCGCTGGCAAGAAGATGCCCATGATCCGGGCGCATGGGAATCTGGGCATCGACGCGACCCTCGGCGGCGCGGCGGTTTTCCTCGGCCATGATGGCGGCGACGACGGCAATCAAGTCCGTGTCGCCATTGAGATGATCGGCCTCGTAGAACGAACCGTCCGGTTCATGCCGCACGTTGCGCAAATGGACGAAATGAATGCGCGGCGCGAATTCCATGGCCATAGCCACCAGGTCGTTGTTGGGATTGGAGCCGAACGATCCAGTGCACAAGGTGAGGCCGCAGGCTGTTTCGGGGACGGCAACGAACAGAGCGCGGACGTCCTCGGCTTTGGACATGACTCGCGGCAGTCCGAAGATCGGGAAGGCCGGGTCGTCGGGATGGATACACAGCCGCGCGCCCTCTTCCTCGGCCACCGGGGCAATTTCGCGCAGGAATTCGATGAGGTTGGCCCGCAGATCCTCGGTCTTGATCTCCCGATAGAGTTCGAGCATTCGCTTGAAGCTGGCACGGTCATAAGCGAAGTCACGCGCCGGCAGCCAATCGATAAGCACCTTCTCCAACGCCTCGATCTCGGCCTCCGACATGGCCTTGAAACGGGCCTCCGCCTGCTTGACCCTTTCGGGTGGATAGTCGGCTTCGGCGCCTTGGCGCTTCAGCACGAACAAATCGTAAGCGGCAAAGTCGACGCTATCGTAGCGCAAGGCATAGCCGCCGCTGGGCAGCCTATACATCAGATTGGTCCGGCTCCAGTCGGTGATCCCCATGAAGTTGTAGCAAATCACCTTGACGCCGGCTTGCGCCACGGCCCGAATCGAGGCCTTGTAGTTGTCGATCTTCTCCCGGAAGTTGCCGGTGCGCGTTTTGATTTCTTCGCCGACCCCGATGCTCTCGACGACCGACCATTTCAGCCCTGCCGCCTCGATCTGCCGGCGGCGTTTCTGCACTTCGTCGACCGGCCACGGCCCGCCCGTGTTCATCTGGTGGAGCGCAGTTACAATTCCGGTGGCGCCGGCCTGTTTGGCATCTTCCAGGGTTACCACATCATCCGGTCCGAACCATCGCCATGTTTGTAGCATTCGCAGTATCTCCTCGCGATCAAAAAAAACGCCGATCAAGTTCAGTTTGCGGTTAAGGAAGTTCCGGCTAAGTCCATCGGGCCTCCGTGCACCTCCGTGTACACTGTGGTTTATGCTCTTTGCCAACACTTAATCAGAGGTTCCTTACGCCAGGAAATCCGCCAGAGTTTTCTGGACTCCTTTGGTCATCAGGCTGTTCAGATACGTTTCAACGTCCTGCCGGAAATTACCGTTCCCAACGAGTTCCGGAGAGAAGATCTCGGTGATACCGAACAGTTCGGCGGCCAGCCGCCCGGCGCTGTGGGCGCAGACTTGCCCGATCTTGCGTAAGCGAGGGGCCAGCGGATCGGCGATCTCATAGGCGACATTGCGCTCATTCACCCCCACGACAAACCGCATCCAGGCCGCGACGGCCAGGGCAATGGTCCGCGGCCGGGCACCGGCCTGCAACCGGGCTAGCGCCGGCTCAAGCAGCCGTGGCGGCAGCTTCTGCGATCCATCCGCCGAGATTTGCAGAGTCCGATGATGCACACCGGGATTGAGAAAGCGCTCCTCGAGGGCCTGCGTATAGAGCGACACGTCGGTGCCGGGAACCGGCGGCAGGGTGGGGATTAAATCCTCAGCCCACAGACGATGGATCACGGCGGAAAGCTGGGGCTTGGCCATGGCCTCGGCAATGCTCTCGATGCCGGCGACCACCGACAAATAGGCGAGAGTCGAATGCGCGCCGTTGAGGCAGCGCAGCTTCATCAATTCGAAGGGGTGGACATCATCGACTAGAAGAGCGCCGGCCTCTTCCCATTTGGGCCGTCCGAGCGGAAAGCGATCCTCGATCACCCATTGACGGAAGGGCTCGCAGACCACCGGCCAGGCGTCCTCGACGCCGAAGCCGGCGGCAATGGCGGCCCGATCCTCGTCTTGCGTCGCGGGGGTGATGCGGTCGACCATGGTGCACGGGAAAGAGACGCTTTCGGCGATGTACTGGCCGAGGTCCTTGTCGCGCAGTTCGGCAAAGCGGATGACGATCCGTCGTGCGGTCGCTCCATTTTGCGCCAGATTGTCGCAGACGAGAACGGTGAACGGCATTACTCCGGCGGCGCGGCGCAGGCGTATGGCTTCGGTGAGCAGGCCGGGAGCAGTGCGTGGCGCCGACGGATTGGCAAGGTCGGCGACGATCGCCTGGTTCGTCTCATCGAGGGCGCCGGTAGCCGCGTCCTGGCAATAGCCTTTCTCGGTAACGGTCAGAGTGACGATCCTAATCCGCGGGTCGACCATGACCGCCAACACTTGACCGAGCTGTTCAGGCACGATCAACGCATCGAGCAGCGACCCGATCACACGCAACTGGTCTCCCCCGGCCTGCCGCGAAAAGACCGAATACAGGCAATCTTGCGGCTTCAGCGCCTCGCGAATCGCCGGTGACATCAGGTCGACGCCGACAATGCCCCAGTCGCGCGCACCGGAAGCCAGCACATCATCGGTATAGACCGCCAAATGGGCGCGACAGAATGCGCCGAGACCAAGATGGACGATACCCGGTAAAACCGCGGAACGATCATAGGCCGGCCGGCCGATGCTCGGCGATAAAGCCGAAAGACTCTTATTGGAAAGATGCTGAAGAGCTGCCGTAGGAGCGGCCCGGATTATGGTCGCCATGTTGTAACGCCTCACTATCGAAACGATGCTATACCAGTCTGGGAGGTAAGCGCACGGTCGAGCTTTCAATTGACCACAAGTTGAGCACCGATGATGGCTCCCAGTGCTATGCCGGTTAGACGGGACAGGCCTCTCCAGATCGCCAGATTTCCCGGCGGCGGATCATGACGGAGCTACAATGACTTCGCCAGAGGAAAAAGGGGCGAAGGAAGAATGCCAAATGAAGGATAGTGCGCTAACCCCTGTCTTGGAGACTAAGGCGACTCAAGTGATTGCAACAATCGGCCGCTACCGCTGGACAATCTGCGCACTTCTGTTTTTCTCAACAACCATCAACTATATGGATCGGCAGGTTCTTGGACTGCTCAAGCCAACACTGATGGGACAGTTGCACTGGACAGAGTCCAATTTTGGCGACATCGTCGCCGCCTTCTCGCTGTTCTACGCATTTGGTTACATCGGCGTCGGCCGCTTAATGGACAAGATCGGCATCAAACTCGGCCTGCCCGTCGCCGTTGCCTCGTGGAGCTTATTCGCCTGCATGCACGCGCTCATGAGCACCGTGCTGGGTTTCAAGGTCGCGGGCGCCTGTCTGGGCCTGGCCGAAGGTGGTAACTTTCCGGCCTCCATCAAAGCCGTATCGGAATGGTTCCCCGCCAGGGAACGCGCTTTGGCCACCGGCATCTTCAACGCCGGCAGCAATGTCGGTGCGGTCACCGCTCCGATCATTGTGCCCATCATCGTGATGTACTGGGGGTGGCGACCCGCTTTTTTGGTGATCGGCGCCATCGGCTTTTTCTGGGTACTCGTCTGGTCACTGGTATACAGGAAACCGGAAGAAAATCCGAAGCTGTCGGCAGCGGAACTGGCCTATATCCGCAGCGATCCTACGCTTCCCGAGGTGCGTATTCCCTGGATCACACTACTGGGCTACCGGGGAACCTGGGCGAATATCGTCGGAACCTGCCTGAGCGCGCCGGTCTGGTGGTTCTATCTTAACTGGGTCCCGGGGTTCTTCTCCAAGCAGTACCACATCAATATGGTGGAGGAAATATTGCCACTAATTACCATCTACTGCATGGCGGATATCGGCAGTGTAGGTGGGGGGTGGCTGTCGTCGCACCTCATCAAGCGTGGGGTTAAGACCCTGCGGGCCCGTAAGATCGCTTTTCTGGTCTGTGGCCTGTGCGTCGTGCCAGTCTTCATGGCATCCCAGGTGTCCCACATGTGGGTTGCGATTCTGCTGATCGGCGTGGCGGCGGCGGCCCACCAGGGCTACTCGGCCAATGTCTACACGATCGTGTCGGACACCATGCCGCAGAACGCGGTCGGCTCGGTGGTCGGCATCGGAGGGTTTTGCGCCTACATGGTCAGCGTGCTAGTGTCCATGGGGGTCGGGCGACTGCTGGATGCGACCCATGGCAACTATCGGCTCCTGTTCGCCATTGCGTCATCGTTGTATCTGATTGGACTGGTGATCATGCATTTGATCCTGCCGAAGACCGGATCGGGCCTGACCCCGGCCGGCGTCGAAGTCTAAGTAAGAAGGAGCCGCAGTGACGACCGATTGGGCGAAGGTGTTACAGAAACTGTCCGGGGGACAACTAACAGATCGAACACAGCAAATGTCTTCTTCAGATCGGTAGATGGATAAAGGATCGCTATGCCATTAAGTATTCGGCCAAAGGTAGGAAGCCGCTGGGATGAAGTTAGTCTCGGCGAAGTAATGTTGCGATTGGATCCGGGTGACAAGCGCATCTGGACAACGAGATCTTTTGACGTATACGAGGGCGGTGGAGAGTATAACGTTGCGCGGGGCTTGAAGCGTTGCTTTGGATACGACACCGCCATTGTTACAGCGTTCGCCGACAACCCAGTAGGACGCTTGTTGGAAGATCTGCTCTACCAGGGAGGAGTGGATCAGTCCCTGGTACGCTGGGTTGAATATGACGGCGTGGGGCGTACGGTCCGCAATGGTCTCAACTTTACGGAGCGAGGCTTTGGAGTTCGCGCTGCGTTGGGATGCTCCGATCGAGGCAATACTGCCGTCTCGCAGCTCAGGGCTGGAATGATCGATTGGGACCAGATTTTTGGCACTTACGGCGCTCGATGGTTTCATACCGGTGGAATTTTCTGCGCTCTTTCCGAGACAACTCCCGAGGTTGCTCTGGAGGCAATGAAAGCGGCCAAACGTCATGGTGTGATCGTCTCTTACGACCTTAACTATCGCGACTCGTTGTGGAAGGCAATCGGAGGGAAGAAGAAAGCGCAAGAGGTCAACCGTGCAATTGCTCCATTCGTCAACGTCATGCTCGGCAACGAGGAGGACTTCTCCGCCGCGCTTGGCTTTGAAGTCGAAGGTGTCGACGAGAATATTGCGGACTTCAAGACGGAAAGTTTCAAGGCGATGATCGGGAAGGTCGTCGAAAAGTTTCCCTTCCAGGTAGTAGCAACGACACTGCGCAAGGCCTCGACCGCCAGTCGTAACGATTGGGGCGCAATCTGCTATATGGACGGTGAGTTTTATGAGGCGAGGACCCGTCCCGATCTCGAAATCTACGATCGCGTCGGAGGCGGCGACTCCTTCGCCTCGGGCCTGATTCACGGATTTCTTGCCCAGCGGGGACCGCAGTTCGCCGTGGAATGCGGCGCTGCACACGGCGCTCTTGCAATGACGACCCCCGGCGACACCACCATGGCGACCGCAAGTGAGGTCGAACGAGTTATGAAGGGCAGCACGGCACGCGTGTTGCGTTAGAGAGGGAGATAGTGGAAAAGAATCAAGTACTCAAGCAAATTCAGGACGTTGGTCTGCTGCCTGTACTGCGCGCGGACTCATCGGAACAGGCGGTCGCAATCGCAAATGCAATCGTAGCTGGTGGCATCTCTGTTCTTGAGGTCACCATGACAGTGCCGGGCGCGGTTGAGGTCATTCGCGCGCTGGTCCAGGAATCTGGAAAGCGTCTCCTCATTGGTGCTGGCAGTGTGCTGGATCCTGAGACAGCGCGTGCCTGTATGCTCGCGGGCGCGCAGTTTATAGTCAGTCCTGTTCTCAACCTTAGGACCATCGCGATCTGCCACCGCTACGGGGTAGCAGTTATACCGGGAGCTCTAACCCCGACCGAAGTACTTACAGCGTGGGAAGCTGGCGCCGACGTTGTGAAGGTGTTCCCTTGCAGTGCCGTGGGTGGAGCAAAGTATCTTAAGGCCCTGCAAGGCCCCATGCCACAACTCAAGCTTATTCCCACTGGCGGCGTCTCACTCGCGACCGCTGAAGACTTCTTGCGGGCAGGGGCGTTTGCGCTCGGCGTTGGCAGTGACCTGGTGGACACAAAGGCAGTCGCGCAAGGGAAACCCGAGATCATAACGGAAACGGCGGCAAAGTACCTGGCAATTGTGAGAACACTTCGGAGCGGCGGCTCCAACGTCTAACAATGTGTACCCATCGATGAGCGGGTGCTCTGCGCGGGCAAGTGAGGCGAGCTTGCGCGCAGGTGAGTGCCGGGCAGATCAATGCCGGGCAGGCCAATGCTCGAGTCAAGGGTGGTGCGGGCGGAGGGAGTCGAACCCACACAGCCTTGCGGCCAGCGGATTTTCTTGCCACTGCGGCTTTCGCCGCCCTCTCCGAACCACGCCCTGGGGGCGCTCCGTCAAGGTTTGGGGTCTGGACTATCCCTTCACCGTGCCCCGAACATCGGGGGGTAGGTGCTGCCCGTCTAGTCTCTACACCTTCCCGAAGCATCGCTTCGGGCTTGGCTCGGGATTGCCATTGAAGGTTTCCCCGAATTTGAGCAGTTTTGCATCGCCGGTTTCCCAGCGAGCACTCAAGTTTTGTCTGAGTCCGCCGCGTCTGCCATTCCGCCACGCCCGCGTGCCCATAGATGATAGCACAAGCGAGCGGCGATTCCGTCGGCCATCCCGCCAGGGAAAAACACAACTGTGACCAGCCGTGGCTCGCCTCGTCGGGCCGAAGTCCGGCATTGACTCGCGAAGCGTTGGAGCAGGGACTGACGGCCGGCGTGCTAGTATTTGGCCCATGTTCCGATCCCAGCGCTCCGCTGCCACAGCGTTCGTCTTCATCCTGGCTCTCGTTGCTGTACAAGCACTCCAGGCTCAATCGTCCGCTCATTCCGTCGCTGCTCCCGCCGCCGTTCCCGCAAACGACACCACCGTGCTTCATGCCGCCCACATCCTTGATGTGGAGCATGGCACGCTCACGAGCCCCGGCGAGGTGCTGGTCCGCGGCAATCGCATCGTTGAAGCTGGTTCCTCGGTCACCCATCCCGGCGGGGCGACTGTGATCGATCTGGGCGCGGCAACCCTGATGCCCGGGCTCATCGACGCCCACGTCCATCTTTTTCTGCATCCGGGAGCCGAAGACTTGCAGACCGTCGTCGAATCCGTGCCCGAGCGCACGATCCTCGCCGAAATCGCGGCTCGCAACGATTTGATGGCGGGCTTCACCGCCGAGCGCGACATGGGAACCGAGGGCGCGGGCTCGGCTGACTCCGCCGTGCGCAATGCCATTGACTCCGGACTGATTCCCGGCCCGCGCATGACGGTCAGCGGCAACGCCATCAGCATTCTCGGAGGACATGAAGACGCAATCCATTTCAATCCCGCCGAGCACATCTCATCCAATGCCACCTACGCCAATAATGCCGGCGAACTGGTCTCCGTGATACGGCAGCAGATCAAGGAGGGCGCAGACTTCATCAAGATTTACGAAACCGGCGCCGATCGCTTCGCCAATGGCAAATTCACCACGCCCTACCAGTACACCGAGGCCGAGCTTGAAGCCGCGGTCCGGGAAACGGCGCGCGTGGGCAAGCGCGTGGGCGTTCACTGCACCGGCGAACCCGGAGCTTCGTACGCGGCCCAGGCCGGTGTTGCCTCCATCGATCACGCCGACCAGCTCAGCCCTGAGACCATGCGCATCATGCGCGAGAAGCAGATCTACGCCGTGCCCACCTTTGCCATCCTCGAGTACTTCGCCGCCCATTCCGACTCGCCCGCCCTGGCCGAGCGTGAGCGCGCCATCCTGGCCTTCCATGCCGCCGAGTTCCGCAAGCAACTAGCGGCAGGCGTTCCCATGGCGGTAGGCTCCGATGTCGGCCCCTTTCCGCACGGCACCCAGGCGCGCGAGTTTGAGTTGATGGTGGAGTACGGAATGCCCGCCGCCGATGTGCTCCGCGCCAGCCTGTTGAACGGCGCGCGACTCCTGGACCTGCAGGACCTGATCGGCCAGCTCAAGCCCGGCTTCTACGCCGATGTGATTGCAGTCCCCGGCGATCCGCTGCAGGACATCTCCGTGCTCACGCGCGTCAGCTTCGTCATGAAGAATGGCGTCGTGTATAAGGACGGCCACGGGATCGAGCGCCGGAAATAGCGCGGCGAAGGCTGGACGCGCCGAAGCCGCCCTTTTCGCCTGAGTCAATCGTCAGGCCCGTGTCATAGCGCTCCAAGGAGTTTTATGAACTTGCTCACCCGCAAATTCTCACTCGTTTCCGTTGTCCTTGCCTGCACATTTCTCTGTTCCGCAGCCCTGGCCCAGAGTGCTGCCGCGCCCGCGGCGCAGCCCGCCTCCGCACCGCACAAGTGGGCCCTGGTCATTCACGGCGGCGCCGGAGTCATCGAGCGCTCCTCCATGACCCCCGAAGCCGAGGCCAACTACCGCGCCGGCATCAAGGAGGCGCTCACCGCCGCCGCCGGCGTGCTCGATAAGGGTGGCTCTGCGCTCGATGCTGTCGAAACCGCGATCAAGCTCCTCGAAGATAATCCGTCGTTCAATGCCGGCCGTGGCGCGGTTTTCGCGGCGGACGGCACCAACCAGCTCGATGCCGCGATCATGGATGGCGAGACGATGCGGGCCGGTGCGGTTGCCGATGTGCAGCGCACGCGCCATCCCATCTCGCTTGCCCGCGCGGTCATGGAGCAGTCGCCCCACGTCATGCTGATCGGCTCCGGAGCCGATGAATTTGCCGCGCACGTGCATCTCGAGCAGGTGGCGCCCGCGTTCTTCTTTACCGAGCACCGCTGGCAGCAACTTGTCCGCCAGCTCGAAAAGGACGGCTCGCCCATTCCTCCGCGCCCCGAGGGTGCGCCCGCGCCTCCGGCCAAGCCCAGCGCCGCCTTCGAAACGGCGGACACGCACAAGTACGGCACAGTCGGCGTCGTCGCGCTCGACCGCCGTGGCAACATCGCGGCCGGTACCTCGACCGGCGGCACCACGGCCAAGCGCTGGAATCGAGTTGGCGACTCTCCCATCATCGGCGCGGGAACTTACGCCTCGAATCAGTCGTGTGCCGTCTCGGCAACGGGCACAGGCGAGTATTTCATCCGGCTCACCGTAGCGCGCACCATCTGCGCCCTCGTGCAGTACAAGGGCATGAGCTTGCAGCAGGCCGCCGACCAGGTCGTGCAAAAGGATCTCCCCGCCATCCACGGCGACGGAGGCGTCGTCGCGCTCACGCCCGACGGCCAGCTCGCCTGGAGCTTCAACACTCCCGACATGTTCCGCGCAAAGCTAAAGGAAGGCGGCACGCCGCAAATCAGCGTCTATCGCGACGAACCGTAAAATTAGAAGATGTATTTGACACTCAACTGAATCTGTCGCGGCGGTTTATCGCCATAGGTATTCGCCGAGAGAACGGAGCCATAATTCCCCGCGGTGCAGAGTTGGTTGCCATTTGGCGCCGGACACGCGGGCTGGTCAAACGTATGGTTCGGGATGTCGAAGTTAGGATGGTTCAGTAAATTGAAGAACTCGCCGCGAAGTTGCAGGCGATGGCTGTCGGCGCGGAGCGAAATGCTCTTGGCCAGGGAGAAATCGAGATTGGTATAGCCCGGGCCAGTGAGAATGTTGCGCCCCTCCGTGCCAAAAGCCGGACCATAAGTTTCCTCGGCAGGCGCGGCGAAGGCGCACTGGTTAAACCAGTTCAGAGGCGTCCCCACCTGAGCCGGGGCCTGGCAGGTTGGGTTGCCCGCCACCGGCCCGGCTTTGGATGGATCTCCGACCAGGTCGGGCCGCTCCGGGTTGCCGAAAGCCGCGGCCGAGGCAGCGGGCGAGCCTGCCAGGACCACGGTAAAGGGGGATCCGGTCTGCGCCGTGAGGATTCCTCCCGTCTGCCAGTCGTCCAGGAGTTTCCGGCTCCAGCCGGGACCCGTGGCCCACATGCGCTGGAACGGCAGGTCATAGACGAAGCTCAGGGACGCGCGGTGCGCCGCGTTGAAGTCGGAGACGCCGCGGTCGCCGCTAAGATTCTGCGAGTTTTGCGGCAAGCCGGAGCCCGCGCTTCCCCCGAAGATCGACGAAATGTCGTCAATGGACTTCGAGTACGTGTACGCAGCCAGGAAGGACAATCCGTGGCTCAAACGTCTCTCCGAGCGAAACTGCAAGGACTGGTAGGTGCTGGCGGCGTTCGATTCCACGAACAAGACCGAGGAAAACTGCGGGTATGGCGGACCGGTCAAGGGGTTCGACTGATTCCGATCGATCACGTTCGACAAGTGCGTTCCCTTGGAACCGACATAAGCCAGGTCGATCATCCAATTGGGTTGCACCTCATACTGCAAGTCGGCGTTCCACTGCTGCATGTAACCGTCGCGGAAGTTTGGAGAAATCATCTGGCCCTGGACCACGCCTGACTGCTGGCCCGTCTGGCTGAGGATGTCTTGCACCGTGCACAACCCCTGCAACACTCCCGGGCAGGCTCCCGTTTGGAAATACGCGGCCAGGTTGTAGAACGGCGGATTGATGCGCGGAAGAATGTTGACCTGGGAAATGGAGACGTCGTAGAAGATGCCATACGCGGAGCGCACCACCCAGCGCTCCGACTTCAACGGCCGCCACGCGATTCCAATGCGCGGCGCGATATCTCTGTACGTGGGGTTGTAGGTAGCCCGGGGGATTCCGTCGGTCCCCGCCACGGTGAACTGCGGGGTGGCGGAGGGAACGAGGTCGGGAACGCTGAAGCGATTCTCCGCCTCGACCGGCGGAGAGTTGAATTCATAGCGCAAGCCGACGTTGAGCAAAAAGCGCGGGATGACGTGGATGTCATCCTGCAAGTAAGCGCTGACGCCGTGGCTGCGGAGGCTGTTGTAAGTGTTGCCGCTCACCGCCAGGGCGTAGTCCGGAATGCCGCCCAGCAACTGCGTTAGAGAACAGATTGCGGGGGTATAAGGATCCCCAACTGCCCCGGAACAGGCAGTGGGATCGCTGACGGGCGGCTGGCTCAGAATGCCGGCCACCGTCTGCCCCAGGAAAAACCAGTCGCCCCGTGCCAGGAAGTCGAGGTAGTCGTCGATCCGAACATGGCGGAAATCAGCCCCGATTTTGAACTGGTTGCGGCCAACCGTCCAAGCCACGTTGTCGGAGACCTGGAGGGTGGTGTCGTGACGCTCTTGCGGATAGTTGACGGGAGTGCCGATGCCGTCGAAGCCCATCAGGTTGATATCGGGAGCTCCCAGATCCACTGGGTTGGTCAGGACGTCGGGAAAGCCCAACTGTGTTTCGATGTCCTCTCCATGATTCTGCTGCAGCACGGTGGCCCGCATGCGGATGAAGCCCAGGCGCAATTCGTTGACCACGCTCGAGCGAAAAACACGCGTCCATTCCAGTCCGGCGTTCTGGCCGTGATTCAAGGTGAAGGTGCCGTAACCGGGCAGCGAAGTGAAGGAGTTGACGGGATCGAAGGGGCTGAAGGTGTTGTCGTCCACCAGCGAGTAATGCAGCGAAACGGTATCGACGGGGCTGATATGCTCGTCCACCTTGGCCGAGAACAGGTTCCTGGTCTCGTCGATGACCGGGGCGGAAAGGAAAGTATTCGAGTTCGCCAGATCAGCGCCCACGTTGGCTGCCGGATAGAGATTGAACACATTCTGGCCGGTCTGGCACCACGGCGGGTTGAGGGTTGGGGTAGTGGAGCAGCCAAACAGTTGCGCCAAGCCTGCGGCCGCTTGCCATTGCGCTGTTGTGGGTACGGTAGCTTCCCGCGTAGTCGCCTGCCGCCGGCGCAGTCCCTCATAAGCCAGGAAGAAAAACGTCTTGTCTTTGCGCAGCGGACCGCCAAAAGTTCCGCCGAACTGGTTGCGATCGAAGCGCGGAATGTCCCCGCATAATGTGCCCGGCGCTAAGGTGGCACTGCAGTTGGGAGCATCGAAGTAATTCTTGGCGTCCATCTGCCGGTTGCGGAAGAACTCGAAGAGGCTGCCGTGGAACCGGTTAGTACCGCTTTTCAAAATGACGTTGACCTGGGCGCCGCCGCCGTGGCCGAACTCGGCCGAGTAATCGCTCGATTGCACCTTGAATTCCTGAATGGCGTCGATGGAAGGGAGAGCGACATACTGGTTGATGTAGGGATCGTTGTTGTCCACCCCGTCGAGCAGAAAGTTGTTCGACTGCTCGCGGGCGCCGTTGACGCTGAGGGCGCCGCCTTCCGTCGAGTTCTCGGAGCCTTCCGCCGGCAATTGACTCCCCGGCACCAGCAGCGCAAAGGACAGGAAATTGCGCTGATTGAGCGGCAACTCCTGAACCATGCGATTGTTGACCACCTGCCCCAGGGTGGAGGTGTCGGTCTGCACGATGGGAGGAGTATCGGTGACGCTCACTTCCTCGGTTACTGCGCCAACCCGAAGTGCGAAATCGAGACGCACCGTCTGATCTACATCCACGCTGACGCCGTGGAAGACGCTCCGGCGGAAACCCGCTTTCTCGACGGCGACGCGATAGCGGCCCGGGGGCAGAAGCGCGACCGTGTAGTCGCCGTCATCGTTGGTCTCTGCATCGCGGGTGGCGTTGGTCTCCTCGTTGTGCACAATCACTCGCGCCTTTAGCACCACCGCGCCGGAGGGGTCCGTTATTGTGCCGGTGATCGTGCCGGTGGGACCGCTGGCAAAAAGCGGCGAAGCGCCCAGGAATATCAATAAGGAAACGAGTTGCAACCGTCGAAGAACCATGTAGTTTCTCCTCCAAGCGACTCGCCTTGAATAAATCTGACGGAGTGCGCTGGCACTGAGATTCCTTGATCCATGATTCGGGCACTATCCCGAATATGGCGAGTTCGTGGCACGTTCCCGCCTACCCAGGTAGGATGCCCGTCACCGCCCACTCAATTCGGTCCACTTCTTCACGAATCACCCGGATCGCTTGCTGATTGCCGGGATATGACAGGGGTGCGATTGCTTCTGCCGCGTGACGAATCTTGTAGTTGCGGTCCCGAATCAATTTGATTCTCGCGGCCGTCTCCATGCGGTATTGGTAAATTCTTCTGGCCAATTTCGTAGCCATCCAGGCGAACGCCAGCCCGAACAACATCTCGATTGGAAGACGATCGGTTGCTCCATCGAAATCGAAAAACGTCAATCGATACACGGCTTCGCCCAGGCCTAGTGAAGCAAATATCACTCCCATCCCAATCAATCCAAGCGTCAAGCGGTCAATGGGTCGAAGTGCCACAGACGATTGCTTACTGCCACTGTTTTGCGCGAACATCGTTGCTCTCCCAACGTGATTAAGATGGCTGAACTTTTACCATTTTATGCCGAAATCGTTCTTGTGAACGGTTTGTATCGCGGTTCTCCGCTGTCGCTTGCGGACTGAGCCGCCGATCCGCCAGATCGTAAATGCGTTGCAGTTCCCGATCAATCAACTTCCCGCCCTTGACAAGAGACAAAAGGCAGGAGTAGGGTCGCAACGGATTTCTTCACTCCGCTGCCGCCGTTTCCAAATGTGCGGCTGGCTTCGTGGTGAACCTGCAAGTTGCTGGACCGGCACCAGGAGAAGACAAGTCCTATGGGTGACCCACCCTCCTACGAACAACTCAACACAAATTTCGACTGGGCGATCGCTGAGCGCGAGCTGGGCTATCGGCCGGGCGATGTGATCAACATCGGTTGGATGTGCAGCGACCGCCTGTGCCAGCTGGGACTGGCGGAGAGGATGGCGCTGCTCTGGGAAGACCATCAGGGCAAACAGAAGCGCTTCACGTATAACGATCTTCGCGTCTGCTCCAACACCATCGCCTATTTCCTTGCCAGCCTCGGAATTCTCCCCGGCGAGCGGGTGTGCCTCTTTCTCGACCGCGTACCCGAGCTCTACATCGGATTTCTCGGCGTTTTGAAGATGGGCGCGGTGGCCCAGCCACTCTTTTCGGCATTTGGCGACGAGTCTCTTTGCGTGCGGCTCAAGAACGCGGAGACGTCGGCGATCGTCACGCAGAAGAAACATCTCCATAAGATTCGCAAGATCCGGGAGCAGCTCCCGAACCTGCGCTCCTGCATTGTGGTGGATGCGCCCCAGTCGTCTCTAAAGGAAGGCGAGACTGCCTTCTCGCTGGAACAAGCGCCGCCCGTCGAACACTTCACAATCTACCCGACGAAGGCCGAATCTCCGTCGGTTCTGCACTACACCTCTGGCACAACGGGTCAACCCAAGGGTGCGCAGCACGTCCACTACTCGATCGTTTCGCAGTATCTCACTGCGAAATGGGTTCTCGATTTTCGCCCTGACGACATTTATTGGTGCAATGCCGACCCGGGTTGGGTAACCGGCACGTCCTACGGCATCATCGGTCCCTGGGCGAACGGAGTTACACAAGCCGTTCTGGACTCCGGTTTCAACGCCGAGAAATGGTACGAGTTCATCGAGAAGTACCGCGTTACCGTCTGGTATTCGGCGCCGACTGCCATCCGCCTGCTTATGAAGGAGGGACGGGAAATCATTCGCAAGCACGATCTGTCCAGCTTGCGCCATCTGGCCAGCGTGGGCGAACCGCTGAACCCCGAGGCCGTGATCTGGTCGAAAGAAGCCTTCGGGATACCGTTCCACGACACCTTCTGGCAGACCGAAACTGGCGGCATCGTGATTACGAATTTTCCCGGGATGGAAATCAAGCCCGGCTCGATGGGCAAGCCGTTTCCGGGAATCACCGCAACCGTGCTGGATACGAAAACCTACGAGCCGGTGAATCGGGTCGGCGTGGGAGGTCTGATTGCGCTGCGCCCAGGCTGGCCGTCGCAGGTGCGCAGCTATTGGAACAATCCCGCTGGATTCCAGGCGAAATTCAAGAATGGATGGTACCTGTGTGGCGACCGCGCCTCCATTGACGCGGACGGATATTTCTGGTTCATGGGGCGCGATGACGACGTCATCAACACCGGCGGCCATCTCGTCGGCCCCTTCGAAGTCGAATCGGCTCTGCTGGGATGTCCGGCCGTCGCCGAGTCTGCCGCCGTCGCTAAACCCGACCCCGTCAACATGGAAGTTGTCAAAGCGTACGTGACCGTAAAGCCGGGTTATCAACCATCCGACGATCTTGAACTGGAAATCATGAACCATATTCGCAAGCGGCTGTCGCCGCTGGCAATGCCCCAGGAAATCGAGTTCGTTGACTCCCTGCCCAAGACACGCAGCGGCAAGATCGTGCGCCGCGTTCTGCGCTGCAAGGAGTTCAATGAGCCGGTGGGGGATCTTTCCACCATTATGGAAGACTGAAGAGGCCGGCCATGGACGAAATTACCAAAGTTGTTCGCGATTATATTGTGCGGGAATACCTGGAGGAGGATGACGAACGAACCATCACCGATACCACGCCACTCATTTCAGGCGGCATTGTGGATTCGTTTTCCATGGTGTCTCTGCTTCGGTTTATCGAGAAAAAATACTCGATTGACATTCCCGACCAATGCGCCACTCCCGAGGCCTTCGACACCGTCGAGCGCATCGTGGAGCTGGTGCGGCGTTTCCAGAAGGCTGAAGTCACAAAAGGCTAGCTGCCCGTGGTGCAAGGGCGATTTGTATCAGGGTATGCCTTCAGGCATACCGTAAGTGCCGTGTTACGAGAGCGCCTTTACAGTCTGCGGAAATATTCTGTGTGCATGAAAAGATACGGGTGTTTCCACAGGGCGATTTGATATGTACGTAGTATGCGTGGAAACGACGAGCAGCAAGGAGCGGTGTTCAGTTATCTCAACCCGGAAGAGCGGATACCGGCGGATCATCCGTTGCGGCGGATTCGCGCCATGATGGATCGGGCGCTGCAGGACTTATGGGCGCATTTCCAGGCGCTGTACGCGCGGCGGGGGCGTCCGTCGATTCCTCCGGAGAAGCTGTTGCGGGCGCTCTTGCTGCAGGTTCTGTATTCCCTGCGCAGCGAGCGCCAGCTGATGGAGCAGATGAACTACAACCTGTTGTACCGCTGGTTCGTGGGCTTGAACCCGGACGATGAGGTTTGGGATGTGACGGTGTTCACCAAGAACCGGGAGCGGATGATGCAAGGCGAAGTTTCCGAACGCTTGCTGGGCGCGGTGTTGGAGCAGGCACGCGCACACGGTCTGCTGAGCGAAGAACACTTCACGGTGGATGGGACGTTGATCGAGGCGTGGGCGAGTCGACGGAGTTTTGTGCCCAAGCTTCCGCCGCCGGCGGCGGGCACGGGCGCGGGCGGCAAGAAGTTGCTGCGCGACACGCACGTTTCGACGACCGACCCGGACGCGCGGCTGTATAAGAAGAGCACGGCGGGTGAGGCCAAGCCGAGTTATCTGGGGCATGGGGTGATCGAGAACCGCAAGGGGCTGGTGGTGGCGGCCCGCGCCACGCCGTCGAGCACGACGGCGGAGCGGGAAGCGGCGCTGCAGATGCTGGACGCCATGGGCCGCAGCGCAGAACGAGTGAACGCGCAAACGCCCGTCATCACGCTGGGAGCGGACACGCTGTATCAGGAGGAAAAGTTTATCGCGGAGTTGCGGCGGCGCAACATTACGCCTCACGTGGCCGAGTATGAACCGAATCCGCACTGGCCGAACTGGCTGACCGAAGCGGAGCGGAGCGATCCCGGCTTTGCCATCAGCCAGAAGAAACGCAAGCGCATCGAGAACGTGTTTGGCTGGGGCAAGCTGCACAGCATTCTGCGGAAAGTGAAACTGCGCGGCGCGCGGAAAGTGGATTGGTTTTTCCGTTTCGTGGCGACCGCGGCCAACTTGGTGCGGATGGCGAAACTGATTCCCGCGGTGTAAGCGCGGGGAGAAGTGTGTTTCGAGGAGGCAAAATGGCCGGGCGAGATAGCCCGGGAGAAGTCAAAAACACGATCCGCAGCGAAAAATGAACGTTCGAAAAGCCGCGCAAATAAAATCAGCGACTTTTTCCGCAGATTGTTTAGGCGCTGGTTCGGGGCACTGGAGTTTCACTACAGGCTGTGAAGTTCGTGCCCGCCGCCGGACCCGGTTCGGCTTGGGCACTGCGCTTAATAAAATCTCATACGCGAGGTGCGTCATGTCTTTTGCCGATACCGTTCGCCACCGCTATCAAACCGATCTCGATGGAATCAAAGCCGCCGGCCTGTTCAAAGGGGAGCGCTATATCCACTCGCCGCAGTCGTCGGAAATTGAGGTGGAGTTTCCCGTTGGCTCTGCCGTCCGGAAGTGCATCAACGTTTGCGCCAACAACTACCTCGGACTCTCCAGCCATCCCGAGGTCGTTGCCGCCGCGCACGCAGGATTGGACGCACGTGGGTACGGCATGTCTTCGGTGCGCTTCATTTGTGGCACGCAGGACATCCACCGCGAGTTGGAGAATCGCCTGACCGCGTTCCTCGGCACCGAAGATACCCTGCTGTTCCCCTCCTGCATGGACGCGAATGCCGGATTCTTCGAGGCCTGCCTGAATGAGCAGGACGTCATGATCGCCGACCGGCTCGTCCACGCCTCGATTGTGGATGGAATGCGGCTGTGCAAGGCGATGCAAGATACCTACAAGCACTCCGACATGGGGCATCTTGAAGAGAAGTTGCAGGAACACCAGGACAAGCGGTCCCGCATGGTGATCACGGACGGCGTGTTCTCGATGGACGGCGACACCGCCAAGATGGCCGACATCGTAGCGCTGGCCGAGAAGTACAACGCCATGGTGTTCCTGGATGACTCGCACGCCACCGGCTTCATGGGCAAAACCGGACGTGGGACGCACGAGCATTGCGGCGTGTTCGGCAAGATCGATGTGATTACTACGACGCTGGGAAAGGCGCTGGGTGGCGCTTCCGGCGGATGCGTCAGCGGACGCCGCGAACTGGTGGAGCTGTGCCGCCAGCGCGCCCGTCCTTATCTGTTTTCCAACGCCGTGGCGCCGGTGATCGTGGCGGGTGCGCTCAAGGTAATGGATCTGATCGGCGCCTCAACCGATCGCCGCGACAAGCTGGAGTGGAACGCCAGGTACTGGCGCGGCTTGCTCAAAGACGCTGGCCTCGATCTGAAGGAAGGAGATACCCCGATCGTGCCGGTCATGCTCTATGACGCCAAACTCTCACAAGACTTTGCCCGCGATCTCTTTGACGAGGGCGTTTACGCGGTTGGGTTCTTCTTCCCGGTCGTGCCCAAGGGGCAGGCCCGCATTCGCACCCAATTGTCCGCGGCTCACGAGAAACATCATTTGGACGCCGCCGCCGAAGCCTTCAAGAAAGTGGGAAAGAAGCACGGCATTTTAGGCTTGGGGAAAAAGGAACTCATGGCGAGAGCCGTTGCGTAATCGGCGGATCGTCTCTACGTCGTGTAGAGACGGGGCTTGCCCCGTCTCGGACTGCCGAAGAACTTTGGTTGGCTTAGGCCTTTGGGTAGGGCACGGCTTGAAGCCGCGCCGTTTTGGGGCCTGGAAAAATGCGGGCTTTAGCCCCTGAGGGCAGTCGCGGCTTGCAATGCGAGGTTTTGCGCAGCCGGTTCAGAAGGAAACGGAGGTCGCATGCTCTGTGCAGAACTTGAGGAGCTGGAAGCGGAATTCGATGACATTCTTACCGCGCTCGAGAACCCGGACCTCTCCGAGCGGGAAAGACACTCCCTGCAGGTCGCGTATTCCCGGCTGAGTCGCGCCATCAAGGATCACCAGGAGCATGGTCACGATGGTGGCCCCTGCTTCGAAGAATAGAACCCCTCACGGGGGCTGATCCAGCCTTCCCTCCGCAATCGCACTCCCGAGGGTGCCCTGCCCTTTTCGCGCGCGGCCTTACACCGCTGTCCTTCGCTGAAACCTCGTGCACTCGTAGAGTGAATGACTTGGAGACGAGCTTGATGCTGCAATCTGACTCTTGACAAATCGAGTCTTCCCCGCAATAATTACGACTGATAGTCGTCTATGGGGATTGGTCGATAATGGCTACCAGTCGTGAATATCACTCGGCCGCTCTCATCGAAGCTCTCGCTTCCGAGAACCTCCCCCACCTGCAAGGCATGGGACGCCGCCAGCGCCGCGCCGCCGAAACGCGTGTCCGCCTGTTTCGTTGCGCGCTCCAGCTTTTTGCCGAGCGCGGTTTCCCCAATGTCACGGTGGAAGACATCACCGAAGCCGCGGATGTCGGCAAGGGCACTTTCTTCAACTATTTCGAGAGCAAAGATCACGTGCTGGGTGTGATGCCTGAAATTCAGCTTGGCAAGGTAAGAGAAGCCGTGACGCTCGCCGAATCCGGCAAACAGACGATTCACTCCGTGTTGCATCACCTGTTCCTTCGCCTTGCCAAAGAACCCGGGCCCAGTCCCGATCTCGCCCGCGCCCTGATCTCGTCTTTTCTTGCAAGCGCGGGCGTTCGTGGCCTGATCGACCACAACATGTCTGAAGGCCGCAAGATGATTGCCCAGATTGTGGCTGCCGGGCAAAAGCGCGGAGAGATCGACCCTCGCTTGAAAAAAAAGAAGGTTGCGCTTCAGCTCCAGCAGGCGTTCATGGGAACACTCCTGCTCTGGTCGCTGCAGGGCAAACCTGCGCTCGAAACCTGGATCGAAGAGAGCTTCCAACATTTTTGGAGGGCAATCGCCATCTCCGATTAGGAACAGAAGCTAAGAACAAAAGTTACGAGTAAAAGCGATGAAATGCAATTTCCGTACTGTCATCATCCTCGGGTTGGTCATCCTGATCTGCGGTGCAATCGGCGCAGCCCAGGAACCAGCGCCTTACCGCCTCACGTTGCGTGATGCCATTCAGAAGGCGCTGCAGGCCAACCTCAACGTGCTCGTCGCTAACACCCGCGTCGAAGAAGCCGAGGGCACGCGCATACGCCGCTTATCGGCCGCGCTGCTTCCGCAGGTACGCGCGCAAAGTTATGCCAACTTCCAGAACCGTTCCCTCGCCGCCTTCGGAATCTCGCTGCCTGGCGTCCCCGCAGTGGTTGGACCGTTTTCCAATTACGATTTTCGCGTCTATGCGCAGCAGAACATCGTCGATCTTCAGAGTTACCACGGGTGGAAAGCCAGCGAGCGAGCGCTTGATGCCGGCAAAATGGATTACCAGGATGCGCGCGATCTCATCATCCGCGCCGTTGCGGGCCTCTATCTCAACGCCCAGTCTGCCGCGGCGCGCGCCGATGCTGCCCAATCCCGGGTGACCGACTCGGATGTTTTGTACAAGCTCGCGAAAGACAAGCACGGCGCCGGAACCGCGACCGGCGTGGACGTGCTGCGCTCGCAGGTGCAGCTCGCGAATGACAAGCAGGCAATGCTGGTCGCGCAGAACCAGTACAAACAATCGCTGCTCTCCCTCGCGCGCAATCTGGGCATGAGGCCGAGCACGCCTTTGGAACTCGCCGAGCCGCTCCGGTATCAGCCCTTGATCCAGCCTCAGGCCGAGAGCCTTGTGCCCGCGGCAGTTCTCACGCGCCCCGATTATTTGTCGCTCGCCAGCCAGCGCCAGGGATTAGTCGAGCAGCAACGTGCCAGCCGTGCCCGCTATTATCCGAAGCTAAGCATCAACGGAAATTATGGCGAACTTGGCCGCAGCATTGGAAGCGTGCAGGGCATAGGCATGATTCAAGGCCAGATCGACTTTACGGTGTTTGATCGCGATCGCAGCGGCGAGGCGCAGGAACTTGCTAGCCGCGTCAAACGCATCGACGATCAAATCGCCGACCTGCGCCGCGGCATCGAAGAGGAGATAAACGAGGCGCTGCTGAATCTCGAATCCGCGGCCGAGCAAGTCGCTGTCGCCAAAGAAGGGCAGGATCTCGCGCAGCGTGAACTCGAACTCGCGCAGGATCGTTTCCAGTCGGGTACGACCAATAACGTTGAAGTGGTCACTGCCCAGGACGAGCTCGCCCGCGCCCAGGAGAACTACATTCTTGCCGTCTCCAGCCACGCTGACGCGAAGTTCGCGCTGGCGCGAGCCGTGGGCGATACGGAAAACAACATTGGACAATATCTGGGAAATCCGTAAGCAATTTGTCAACCGGGCGGTGAGCCATGTTGCGATCCAATGTTCACGCCCGCGAGGTTTGAAGCCGCGAGGTTCGAAACTATGAAGAGACTTATACCTGTTCTAATTCTGCTGGCAGCGGTGATCGCCGCCGCTGTGTATCTTTATCCGCGCCTGACGAAAAAATCAGAGCCCGAGAGTCGGCTCACGCTCTCGGGCAATATCGAAGCGCACGAGAGCCTGGTGAGCTTCAAGGTGCAGGGACGCGTCATCGACTTGCCGGTCGAGGAAGGCCAGTCGGTTGAGCAAGGCGCGTTGCTCGCGCGCCTGGATGATGCCGATTACAAGCAGAAGGTCCGGATCGACGAGGCCACGGTTCACGTGCGCGAATCCAACCTCGCGCTTACGCTCGCCGGAACGCGCGAACAGGAAGTGAAGGCATCGCAGCAAACCATGCTCGATGCGCAAGCCGATTTGCAAGAGAAGAAGCTCGACTACGATCGCGCCCAGCGCCTCTTCGGCAAAGATGAGGTCTCCGCCCAGGACCGCGACCTGGCCGAGACCGCACTGAAGCGCGCTGAGGCGACGTTCCGGGCAACGCAACAGCGTTACAACGAAGCCGTCGAAGGCAGCCGCAAGGAAGACATCGTGATCGCTCGCGCCAATCTCAGGGAAGCCCATGCCAATTGGGGCCTGTCGCGCGTCAACTTAGACTACACAATCCTCCGCGCCCCCTCCGCCGGTGTGATCACAGTGCGCCAGGCTGAAGTCGGAGAGGTCGTTGTTCCCGGCACTCCCGTCGTCACTCTCGCCGACCTCGATCACATCTGGTTGCGCGCGTATATCGCCGAAACCGATCTGGGCCGCATCCGCTGGGGACAGGAAGCAACCGTCACCACCGATACCTATCCCGGCAAGCAGTACCGCGGACGCGTCTCATTCATCTCCTCAAGTGCCGAATTCACACCGAAGAGCGTTCAAACCTACAAAGAACGCGTCACCCTCGTGTATCGCATCAAGATCGACATCGACAATCTCAATCACGAGCTCAAACCCGGCATGCCAGCTGATGCCCACATCGATCTCGCCGCGGCCAACCCAAACGCGCGCCCGCAGGAAGCTGCGCCGGAGAAGTAATGACTGAGCAGTCCCAATCCGCGATCGTCGCCGAGGGACTTACAAAGAGCTTTCCGGGCGTGCATGCGGTCGATCGCCTGAGCTTTGACGTGCGCGCCGGAGAAATCTTTGGCCTGGTAGGTCCCGATGGCGCCGGGAAAACCACCACGCTCCGCATGCTCGCGGGCATCATGCCGCCCGATGAAGGGACAGCCAGTGTCGGTGGCTTTAATGTCGTTCACGACCCCGAAGGCGCTAAGCATCACCTCAGCTACATGCCGCAGCGCTTCGGGCTTTATGAAGACCTTACCGTCGATGAAAACATTCGCTTCTACGCCGATCTGTTCGGAGTAAGAAAGGCCGAGCGCGAAGAGCGTTCCACACAACTGTTACAGGCAGCCGGCATGAGCGAATTTCGCAAGCGTCTCGCCGGAAAACTTTCCGGCGGCATGAAGCAAAAGCTGGGCCTTGTCTGCGCGCTCATTCACCGTCCCAAGGTGATCCTGCTGGATGAGCCGACCACCGGCGTCGATCCCGTTTCGCGCCGAGACTTTTGGCGCATCCTTTATGAACTAGCCTCAGAAGGTGTGGCGATACTCACGTCTACCGCCTACCTCGACGAGGCGGAGCGCTGTCATCGCGTCGCCTTACTCCATCAGGGTAAGCTGCTCTTCTGCGACACGCCTGCGAATCTCAAGGGCAAGCTTGGCAAAGGCGTTTTGTCTGTCACCTCGTCCGACCCACGCAGATCGCGTGACCAACTCGAGCACGCGGCTGGGATCTCAAGCCTGGTGCTGACTGGCGACGGCCTGCACGTCGTGGTTGACGATGCCGCCCGCCGCATCCCCGAATTCGAGGCCCGGCTGAACAGCGCGCACGTCCCATTCGACTCCATTCAACAAGTCACGCCCACGATTGAGGATCTCTTCGTCGACGCGGTCGGCAGTGGAGCGTCAGTCCATGCTTAGTGAACCCATGCCTGAGGACAACAATTCTGTTGTGATCGAGAACCTGGTCAAGCAGTTCGGTGATTTTGTGGCCGTCGATCGCATCAATCTCGAGGTCCGTAAAGGCGAAGTATTTGGTTTTCTCGGACCAAACGGCGCAGGCAAGTCCACGACCATCCGCATGCTCTGCGGCCTGCTGAGGCCAACATCCGGCCGCGCACGGGTTGCAGGATATGACGTTGGTCGTGAACCCGAATCAGTGCGCCAGAATATCGGCTACATGTCGCAGAAGTTTTCTCTCTACAACGATCTCAAAGTAATCGAAAACCTGCGCTTGTTCGCCGGCCTCTATAGCGTGCCTTCAAACCAACTCAAAGAGCGAATCGAATGGGCGTTGGAGATGGCGAACCTCAAAGGCCAGGAGAATCTGATTACCGGAACGCTTCCCGGAGGGTGGAAGCAACGCCTCGCTCTGGGCTGCGCGGTGTTGCACAAACCGCCCATCATCTTTCTGGATGAGCCCACTTCGGGTGTCGATCCCATCTCGCGTCGTCAGTTCTGGGACCTCATTCAACACATGGCAGAGGAGGGCGTGACTGTCTTTGTAACTACGCATTACATGGAAGAGGCCGAATACTGCAACCGTCTTGCCCTGATCTTTCGCGGAGAGATCGTCGCCCTGGGCACGCCTTCAGAGCTAAAGCAGAAATCGATGAAAGGCGAACTGCTCCTGGTCGAGTGCGAGCCGCTGGGCAACGCAGTGGAAGTTCTGCAATCCGCTCCGGATGTAATCGACGCCGCGGTTTTCGGTAACGCTCTGCACCTGGTTGTGCGTGATGCTGCCGCTGCGATCCCGCAGGTTCAGAAGTATCTGTCGGATCACAGCATCAAGGTTGGCCATATAGAGAAGATACGTCCCAGCCTGGAAGATGTTTTCGTCTCTCTTACCACCACGCGCGATTCGGGAAAGGAGCGGACAGCATGAGCTTCACTCGCTTTCTGTCCGTGGGTAATAAGGAGGTCATCCAGATCCTCCGCGACTCGCGCAGTCTGATCATTGTCGTGATCATGCCGGTCGTTCTGGTGCTGCTGTTTGGATACGGTGTCAGTCTCGATCTGAAGGGGCTGCCTGTATACGTTTACGACCAGGACGGCACCCAGCAGAGTCAGGATCTCCTGAAGCGCTTCCAGGCCAGCGCGTACTTCGACGTGGTGCGGGTCGTGAACGACTATCCCGCGCTCGCCCGGTCGCTGGACGACGGCCACGCCAGATTGGGGATTGTCGTCCCGTGGGATTTCTCCGAGCGCCTGCGCGACGGCCGCCCTGCGCAGATTCAAGCGATCGTCGATGGCACGGATGACAACACCGCCAATGTCCTCATCGGCTATGCCCAAGGGGTTGTCCAGGGTTATTCGTCGGACATGCAACTCGACTGGCTTCGCAACCATGGCCAAGTCGTCCAGCCTGCGTCCGTCAGCATTGAGACCCGCACCTGGTACAACGAGGATCTGGAGAGCAGCGCATTCATCGTCCCCGGTGTCCTGGCCTTGGTCATGTCGGTGATCGGAGCGTTCCTCACCTCGCTCACCATCGCACGCGAATGGGAACGCGGCACCATGGAGCAGTTGATTTCAACTCCGGTCACCTCGGCTGAGATCATGCTGGGCAAGCTCGTGCCCTATTTCGTCATCGGAATGTTCAACGTCATCGTCTGCGCCCTGATCGCCATATACTGGTTCCAGGTTCCCTTCCGAGGTTCTGTTCTAACTCTGCTGGTCAGCTCCGCCATGTTCATGGTGGTCGTGCTTTCGCTCGGATTCTTTATCTCCGTAACTGCCAAAAGTCAGTTCGCTGCCAGTCAAATCGCGCTGCTCATCACCTTCCTTCCCGCTTTCCTGCTGTCCGGATTTCTCTTCGCCATTGAGCAAATGCCCATCGCGCTGCAGTGGATCACTCGCATCCTGCCCGCCCGTTACTACGTCTCGGTGTTGAAGAAGATCTTTCTCAAGGGAACACCCACGGCTTTGCTCTACGCCGACCTGGTTCCCCTGGCTGTGTTCGCAGTCGTCCTGGCGGTGCTCGCCACCCGTACGTTCCATAAGAGGTTAGTGTAAGGAGAACCTATGTTGGCGCGCCTCAAGCAGATGTTGATCAAGGAGTTCATCCAGGTCTTTCGCGACAAGCGCACCCGCTTCGTGCTCTTCGGCCCGCCGGTCATCCAGATGGTGGTCTTCGGATACGCAGCCACTTACGAAATCCATCATGTCCCAACCGTGGTGCTCGACCTCGACCACAGCCAGGAGAGCCGCGAACTGATCTCCCGTTTTACTTCGAGCCCCTATTTCGACGTGCAACGCCAACTCACGGACTACCACCAACTCGGCGACCTTATCGACCAAGGCAAGGCTACCGTCGGTCTCGAGATCAATGCCGGCTTCGCCCAAAAGCTGCGCAAGGGCCAGACCGCTCCCCTGCAAGTTATTGTCGATGCCACTAATTCGAATACCGCTCTGATCGCCTCCGGCTACATCACGCAGATCGCACTCGGCTTCGCCCAGGACTATCAGAAAGACCGCATCTACCGCATCTCACCGCAAATGTTGGAGGAAATCCCCTCGGTGCAACTCGAGCCACGGCCGTGGTATAACCCCGACCTCAGGAGCCGCTGGTTTTTTGTGCCCGGAGTTATCGGCAGTCTTACTCTCGTGCTCGTGGTTGTTCTGACGGCCTTTGCCGTGGTTCGCGAACGTGAGATCGGCACGCTCGAGCAGATCATGGTGACGCCCATCCGCCCGGCCGAGTTCATCCTCGGCAAGACGCTGCCCTTTTTTCTGATTGGTCTCTTTGACGTCTCGCTGATTGCGACGGTAGGAACGTTGTGGTTCCAGATTCCATTTCGCGGTCAGATTCTGGTGTTGTTCGCGGGCGCGATTCTTTTTCTGCTGTGTATGTTGGGCGTGGGCCTGTTGATCTCGACCGTCTCTTCCACTCAGCAACAAGCGATGGTGACCGCCTTCTTCTTTATCATGCCCGCCATAACTTTCTCCGGCTTCGGATTTCCCATCAGCACCATGCCGCAGTGGCTGCAATATCTCACCTATCTCAGCCCGCTGCGCTATTTTCTGGTCGTGCTCCGCGGCACCTATCTGAAAGGTGTCGGCATGGAGATTCTCTGGCCCCAGATGCTAGCCATGGCCACCCTGGGAATCGGCCTGCTCACCATCGCTATCCTCCGCTTCCACAAAGCGCTCGACTAAGCCTCCAGCCGCCCTTCCCGGGTCGAGACGATAGTGCCCTATCGGAGGCGCGCCCTCATAACCGGGGCGCCCGCCAAGTAAAAAAGCAGTTCAAGATAGCGCTGAAGATTCAGGTTCCACCACAATATTGTCAATTAGCCGCGTGGACCCAACGTAAGCGGCGACGGCAACCAATGTCTTTTGCGAGATACATTCCACGGGATCGAGCGTGTCGGGATCGACGATCTCGAAATAATCGAGCGCGACTTGCGGCTCGCGGGCAAGAACTTCTTTGGCGGCGGAAATTAACTTCGCGGCGATTCTTTCCCCGGCTTGGAATTGCTGCTGCGCGCATAGCAACGACCGTTGCAGCACGAGCGCGCGGGTGCGTTCTTCGACATTCAGGTATGCGTTGCGGGAGCTCATGGCCAGGCCATCGGGTTCGCGCACTGTAGGGCAGGCAACAATTTCTACCGGGAAGTTCAGGTCTTCGACCATGCGCCGGATCACGGCCAGTTGCGCGGCGTCTTTCTGTCCGAAGAACGCGGCCTCGGGCTCGAGGATGTGAAACAGCTTGGCGACGATGGTGGCCACGGCGCGGAAATGGCCGGGGCGCGAGCGCCCGTCCAGCTTTTCGCTCACGCCTTCCACCAGCACCCATGTAACTCGGCCATCGGGATAGATCTCTCCGACCGGAGGCGCGAACAGTATATCGACACCTTCTCTTTCCAGCAGCCGGCAGTCGTAGTCGAATTGCCGCGGGTATTTCGACAAATCTTCGGCCGGACCGAATTGCGTGGGGTTCACGAAGATGGAAGCGGCAACGGCGTCGCACTTCGCTTTGGCGGCGCGCACCAGCGACAGGTGCCCTTCATGCAGAGCGCCCATCGTCGCAACCAGGCCGAGGCGTCCGCGACTCGCGCCGGCATCGCGGCAGGCAGCGCGAGCTTCCGGAATGGTGGAACATATTTTCATTCTGTGTAGAGACGCGGCTTGCCGCGTCTCCGCCTGTAGCCCCTCGGCTCGCGTCCGGGAGACGGGGCAAGCTCCGTCTCTACCGGTAGTCCGCCCGCTCAGGGCGCCTCGCGGAATTGAACGTCCAATTCTCTGAGGGTTCCCAGGAGCAGGGCGCGGTTCTTGCGCAGGTCTGCTTTTGTCTGCTCGGTTGGATTTTTGGGCACGGCTTGCGCGACCAGCACAATGCGGCCGTAAGGCCATGCGCTCGATGGCAGCGAGACCAGTTCGGCCGGGATTTCTTCCGGCTTCAGCACGTGGATCTCGCGATTGGAAAGATCGACGAAGCCGATCCCATCCTCGCGAACGATCAAATACGGATTCTGCCAACCGCTCATTCTGCCGAACGGCGGATATTTTGACGGATCGGGCGTGGGAATCGATTCGAGGCCGGTCGGCTGCCGCGTTGCCGTGGCCTCGGGCTGCGGCGGTTTGGAACAGGCCACCAGCGCGCCCAACAGCATGAAGGTGACGAGCGCTGGCACAAAATCCCGGACAATTTTACCCACAACGTTTCTCCATCCGCCATTATCGCCGCATCGCGTGCTTGCGGTGGAGTACCGTTTCGAGTGCGGCCTGCGTTTCTTTCGGCAGGTGGTACGACTCGGCGTCATTCGGAAACTGGTGCGATACGACGTCGGACTTGAAGGCCAGCACCGACTCGGTGATCAGCGCGGCGGCGTCTCCATAGCGGCGAACGAACTTGGCCGGTTGCCCGAACGTCAGGTTGACCAGGTCGTGGAAAACCAGCACCTGGCCGTCGCAATCGGGGCCGGCGCCGATGCCGATCGTAGGCGTTTCGACCTCGGCCGTGATCATGGCCGCGACTTCGCGCGGAATGCCTTCCAGATAAATGCAGGCCACACCCGCGCGGTCGAGCGCGACCGCATCGCGCATGAGCTGCTCGATGGCGTTCAGCGTCTTGCCCTGAACTTTGTACCCGCCCATCATGTTGACCGATTGCGGCGTGAGCCCAATGTGTCCGGCGACGGGAATCTCGGCGTCCATCACGCGGCGGATCGCGTCCACGCGCTTCTCGCCGCCTTCCATCTTGACCGCCTCGGCGCCGCCTTCTTTCACGAAGCGCGCGGCGTTCTGAATCGCGTCCTTGGAGTCAACCTGATACGACCCGTAGGGCATGTCGGCGATAAGCAACGCATCTTTCACGCCGCGCCGCACCGCCTTGACGTGGTGCAGCATCTCGTCAACCGTGACCGAGAGTGTGTTCTCGTAGCCCAGCATGGTCATGGCCAGCGAGTCGCCGACCAAGGCAATGTCAATGCCAGCCTCATCCACCAGGCGCGCGGTAGCGTAATCGTAAGCGGTCAGGCAGGTGATGGGCTCGTGCTGAAGCTTCTTTTCCCGGATGGTAGCAGTGGTAATCTTGCGGCTTTGGCAAAGCCCGCCGATCGGCGTGAGACTCACAGTTCCCTCCAGTGCCCCTCCGCAACCCGCGCGGATAGAGCCTGTACGCGTCGTCGTTCAGTACTTGGATGACGCTGCGGGGATTATAGCCGCAAAAGGGACGTTGGTCGATAGGCGTTGGTCGGTGGTCCAAAATGACGTAGTAAGACATTTGACTATCGTCTTACTGAGTGGTAAGATTATGATCATGCGAAGCTTTCCAACGGTTGTGAGTTCCAAGGGGCAGGTGGTGATTCCAGCCGAGTTGCGCGAGGAGTACGGGCTGAATCGAGGCACGCGCGCGGTCTGGACTGAAGCGAATGGGAGGCTGGTGCTGACTCCGATAACCGAGCGGAGACTGGATGAGATCATGGGCTTCCTTAAGCCGGGTGCGGGCGAGCCATCGATGTTTGAGGAATTGTTTGCCGAGCGGGAGCGGGAACGCAAACGTGAGGATCAATGACGGCTATCTTTCCCCGTGGGAGTGCGCGGCGATATGTGCTCGATGCCAACGCGCTATCGGGCTTTTTTGAGGCTCGCCGGGGTACTGCGAAGAAAGTTCGACACTTGTTGGGCGAGGCCGCCCGCCAGGATTTGCCGCTGCTGATGTCCGCTGTGAATTGGGGCGAGGTTTTCTACGTTGCTTGGCGGCGTCACGGCGAGGCGATTGCCCGCGAAGTCGAGTCGAATCTGCTGGAGATGCCTATCGCGGTCATCGCGGCGGATCGTGAGCGCGCCTCCCGCGCGGGCGCGCTGAAGCAGAAGCACGGCCTCGGATACGCCGACGCGTTTGCCGCCGAACTGGCCATCGAGCGTGGAGCCTGGCTGGTCACGGCCGATCCAGAGTTTCAGAAAGTCGGGAAGTCGCTATCCGTCTATCCGCTGCCTCGCCATGAAAAGTAAGGCCCGCCGGAGTTAGCGAGCAGGACTACCGTCCGGTACCCACCGGGCTTTCGTGACAAACTCAATGGCCGCCACCCGATCGCCAAAACATGCTTCCGCAGGCGGGAGGGAAGTGCGTGGGGCAAAGTAGCACTGAAAATCTTGGGCGAGATGAGTTTCTCTCTCGCCTTTCTCTACGAGCTCTCCGACGAAGTAGAACCATCCTCCGTAAAGACGAAGCCCATCCCCGGCAGGTCCCATTTCGTAGGCCTCGCCCTCCTTGTGGAGATCAATTCCAATCTGATCCAGAAGCGCTCTGAACGCTTGCGGATAGACCAGATCTCGTTGTGCAACAAAGTTGCGACAGCCGCAGCATCCGCATCGCTCGGCACCCCCGGAGGGAACCTCACGGTATGCGGTCACGGTAGCTTCCCGGTCGTACCGAACAACGTGGTCGCCGAGGCGAAGCTCTTCCATAGTGTCCCCCCACTAATTTAACCGATTCCGGACTGTGCAATTTGCTGGCTTCATCCCGGTGGGCAACGTATTCTTAAGTCGGCTACCAAAGCATTCCCGAGCTTTAATGATGACGGACCCCAAGAAACCATCGCGCAGCGTAAGGACCCAGGACTTGCGATTCAACATTGAAACCGAGCGCGAGACGGACGGCCGATGGATAGCCGAGATTTCGGACATGCCCGGCGTGCTGGCGTACGGAAAAACAGAAGCGGAGGCCAAGGCAAAGGCCTACGCGCTCGCGCTGAGGGTCATCGCGGATGACGTCGAGAAATCGAAAGACGTGCCCGCGTCGATCAGCGTCACCTGCCAATCCGCGTGACCCAGTGGCCCAGCACCAGGGCCCGCCGCGTCTATCGCGCGCTCCTGAGAATTGGCTGGGAGCCGCTTTCGCAGACGGGATCGCACATCAAGCTTCGTCACCGCGGCGGCTCCAAGTATCCGGATTACATCTGGGCATTCCACGACAAGGAAGAAATTGGCCCCCGCATGCTGGTTCGCATTGCCAAGCATACGGGGCTGCAGCCGTCCGATCTGTAGGACTCGTGCCTTACCAGTTGGAATCCAGGCCGAGGGCCGCTTCCGTGCTCCCCAGCGGCAGGAAATATTGCGTGCCCAGCTACCGCCCCCGCTTACGCTTCGCGTTCCCCCGCAGCCAAGCGGCGTAACCAGCTTCATCGAGCGTGCCCGCCGCCAGGCCCATTACGGCTTGCGTAGCGTCTGCCTCGCTGGCCTTGAAGTCGAAGCCGTGGAGTTCGAGGAAGACCACGCCAATCACAAACCCCGTCCGCTTGTTGCCATCAGCAAAAGGATGGTTGCGGATAATTCCAGCCGTGTACAGCGCGGCCATCTCGACAACGTCCGATATGTTGGCATAAGCATGGTGCTGGCGGGGGCGCGCCAGAGCGGACTCCAAAAGGCCCCGGTCACGCAACCCCGTTGCGCCGCCATGGAGCGCCAGGAGCCGGTCGTGGATCGCAAGCACATCGCGCTCTTCGATCCAGAGTGGTTCTTTCTTCTTCACTTTTCTTCTTCACTTTGAAAGAGCGTGCAGAGTGTTGCGATAACGAGCCATGATTCCTTCCGCCTTCGCCATTTTTTTCTCGAACGCGGGATCGTAGGGCGTGAGCCGGTAATCGCCGTCCCCCGACTCGATAAGAAAAAGCCGCTCTCCGTCGCTGGTCTGCAAGCGGTCGATCACTTCTTTCGGCAGAACAACCCCCAGCGAGTTGCCAAACTTGCGAATCTTGAGCTCAACCATAGCGCTCCTCTAATGTTATTACAATTGTAATAACATTCTGCAATCCGCGCAAGACCGCAGAAGCCACTTCCATCGAACTTCTGCCACCTGACCTGACCGCCTCCCTTTTTTCATCACAAACCACCTGCGACAGAAATCAATTGACTTCCAATCCAGCCCGCACGATAATAGAGGTCTGATTGGGGCAGAGAAGAGGAGAATCCGTCACCAGGACGGCCCTCGAAGCTGCCCCAAACCCATTTTCAGCGCTCTTTGACAACTTAAGTTGAGGCGATTAGCGGGCCTGAGCGAAGCGGGAGCCCGCTGCCGAAATCCTGAGCGAAGCGAACGGATCTCGTAAGCCATTGATTCTCAAAGACTTTACCCATAAGTCCTTTAAACTCAAAGACCTGGCGGGAAATTCCCCCTAACCGAATGATTCCAAAAGACCGGGGGATGAGTTTTTTTCGGTGAGGGCAGCAATTTAACTATTTAGTTATTGTCTTAGTAGTAAATAGACGCAGGTACTGCCGAGACGACGACCGGATCGTGTCAAGTTTTGGGGCTGATCGACCACGACTACAGACCAACGACCGCCGGTTTCAGGGGGAATCAAGCTATTGAATTTCCTGAGACCTGACACCAGAGACCTGAGACCTTCCCTCACACGCCAACCGCATCCTGTCCGCCCAGCGGCAGGAAATATTGCGTGCCCTTGATCGGGGCGGAGACTTTCTTCAGCAGCTCTTGCAGGTCTTCGTTGCGGTCGACGAAGTCGATCTCCGAGGTGTTCACGATCAGCAGGTCCGACTGCGTGTAGTGAAAGAAAAAGTGTTCGTAGGCCTTGACGACTTCCATCAGGTAATCCTCGCTGATGGCCTTCTCCCCGGCCGCGTTCTTTCTCTTCAGCCGCTTCTTCAGCACTTCCGGAGTGGCCTGCAGATAGATGACGAGGTCGGGCGTGGGAAGTTGTTCGCGGAAATAATTGAAGTAGCGATTGTAGGTATCGAGTTCCTGATCGTTGAGGTTGAGGCAGGCGAAGAGCTTGTCCTTCTCAAAAATGTAGTCGCACACCACGGTCTTATTCGAGCGCGGTCCCAGATCGAGCCCGCGCAATTGCTCGAAGCGGCGGATCAGGAATGCGAACTGCGCCTGGAAGGCCGCGCCGGGCTCGCCTTCGTAGAACGCTTTCAGGAACGGATTGTCTTCCGGTTCGATGACGCGCTGCGCGGCCAGGCGCTCTCCGAGAACCCGCGCCAGTGTGCTCTTCCCAACTCGTATGGGGCCTTCAACCGCGATGTAACGGGGAAGCTCGAAAAGCTTGGCCATAGATCGGCGACTGTCGTGGAGAACTCGAAAGCAGAATATATCGCTTCGGGCATCTGCGCAATTGTGGATTGTGGAGAGGTCAGAGGTTAGAGGTCAGATTGCAGAGGTGAAAATCTTCCGCGACAGGCGGCAGCGTCGAATCGCTGAGGTTTCACCTCTGCAATCTGACCTCTGACCTCCGCAATCGCATACAATTTCCCCATGCTCCCCGCTCTGCTTGGACTAGCGACCGCCGCCGCTGCATCCGCTGCGGGGTATCAATCCATGGCCCCGACGGGCCAGTGGTTCGGGCCCACGTTCACCGGCGGAGTTCGGGGGAGCAAACAAATCGCCCTGACCTATGATGACGGGCCGAACGATCCGCACACTTTGAAGCTGCTGGAAGTTCTGGCAAAGCAAAGCGTACGCGCCACGTTCTTCATGATCGGCCGCTACGTGCAGCAGCGCCCCGACATCGCGCGCGCCGTGGCGCAGGCCGGACACGTCATCGGCAACCACACGTTGACGCATCCGCTGCTCATCTTCCAATCTGAGGCGCAGACGCGCGCGCAGATGGTTGACTGCCGACGGGTTTTGCAGGACACCATCGGCGAGCATTCGAGTTTGTTTCGTCCACCGTTTGGGGGAAGACGGCCGGCGACGATCAGGATCGCGCGTGACCTCGGACTACAGACAGTGATGTGGAACGTGACCGGCTATGACTGGACTGCTCCTCCCGCCGCGGTGATCGAGAAGAAAATCATGCGGCAGGTGCGCGGCGGCGACGTGATCCTGCTGCACGATGGCGGCCATAGCGCCCTGGGCGCAGACCGCGCGCAGACAGTGATCGCAACGGAGAATCTGATCCGGAAGTATAGCGATCAGGGATACGAGTTTGTGACGGTGGAGGAGATGCGAGCCGCCAGCCATCAGCCTTCCGGCGAATTATAGCCCGATTAAACGGACGAACCAGATGGAGGCATTCGAGGCGGCAAAGTTTGAATGCGCTCGTAGGATCATCCATTTTCTCTTTTTCAGGTCTAACCGAAAACATAGAACTTAACGTCCAAATCACGGGACGACCGGCGACCAAGGACACAGTAGTTCGTCCCAGTCTTCTGGCCCGCGGCGCCGCGGACTGGGTATCAATCTGTACCACCCGGATAGGTGGCTCAGAGAATCCTCCGACATGCGAACGTGAGCACCACGGCGACGTACTGCATCAAGACTGCGGCTGTTGACGTTCGAAATGCGATGACGAAGCTGGAAAACCACATTGCGGAAGCGGATCGGATTCAATCGGACACTAACGGGACACTAGACAGCAGTTTGAACGCGGAGCCTTCCACGATTCAGTAGGGCCTAAGTGATTGGGATTGCAAGTACTGGCGGAGAGGGAGGGATTCGAACCCTCGATACAGGTGTTAGCCCGTATAACGGTTTAGCAAACCGCCGCCTTCAGCCTCTCGGCCACCTCTCCAAACCCTTTACAGACTACCGCTTACCGCAGTTTCGCCGTCCGGGTCGCGGCCCGTGGTCGCGGCCCGTTTTACGATCTCCCGGCTCATCATTGCCATGGCGGCTTCGACGGCGGGGTCAGCGATCTTGACGTAGCGATCTCGCGTAATACTCACCCTAGAGTGGCGCAGAATCTTCATCACGATCATATCCGAAGCGCCGAGCCGGAACAAGGTGCTCGCCACTCCGCGTCGGAACGCGTGCCAACCCTTCCATTCCAGCCCGGCCCGCTTCATTGCCGACCGGACCGTGCAACGTCCGACGTGGTCAAGGCTCTCGGGGAAAATCGGGCCGGTGCCCGTAGTGCGGTACTCATCTAGTATAGCTCTCAACTGCGGAATCACCGGCACCGAGCCGCCACTGGCTCGGCTCTTAGGCGGCGAGACCTGCCCACGCCACTGCGTCTGCCTCACAGTCAACGTCGCGCCGTCGTAATCCTCCCACGCGAGTCCTTGAATCTCGGCCAGTCGCAGGCCCGCGTATCCAGCAATAGCAACGGCGGCGCGGGCTGCTAGAGGCAATTCAGGGAGAACGCACTCTAATTCATCGAGCGTATAAAACTTCGTCTCCACGGCGGGCAAGGCGCGAGAGGGGAGCATCGTCTGCGTGACCGGGTTCGGGCCGTTGAATAGCCCGGTAACGGCGGCGATGCGGAAGGCTCCCGAGAGGAAATGCTTGACGGTGGCGAGCGTTGTCTTGCGCAGATCGTGCGAGGCGGCGATGGAGTCGAGCAGGTCTTGCATCTTCGATGTGCGGTAATCGCGGAGCAGTAGTTGCGCCTCTTTCCGGCCCTTGATGTAGCGTTGGTACAGGCCGTGATAGCCTCGGGCAGTCGATGGACGCAGCCGGCCATCGGCAACGGGCAGGAACCAACACGAAATGTAGCGATCCAAGCTGAGAAACCGCCCCGAGCCTGCATCGCGCAGCCGCGACAACTCATCCTCAATGAGAGGTTGGACGGACTTCTGCGTAGGGTAATCTTCGATGCGGCCAAGGCGGATTTTCCTGCGCCGCCGTGGACTCTCATAAACGCGGAGAAACCACGAGCCGTGATCTACGATCAGGTTGCCACTGCCGTGGGAGCGTGCCATAGCGCGGGAAGTATAGCTGAGAGTCATAGCTTGGGCTACCACTATTGCTTCAGTTCCCCTCGAAGAAGCACAAGAGACTTGACGACGCAGTGCCACCGCGACAAGCCCTCGTCCTGCAAACAATCCTCTAATTCAGAGAGTGCGGAACCGCCGTGCTGGGCATGGTACTCTGCGATCTCTTCATCCATCGCCTGATTTGCTAGGGCGATGGCCCGGTCGAATTTAGCGATCCATTCTGCGTTCATACCTGTCTCCTTCGTGGAGCTTCCGTCTTTATTCTGCGGCTCCCTTACGACGTGGACCCGAAGATCGGGCTGGATGACTACCTTGTAGCTGAGGGAGCCGAGGCGTTTATGAAGCTCGTGGACGAAGATGCTGAGGAGTATCTGGAGAGCCGCGAACTCCACAAACTGAACGAAAAGGTCATCTATGTCCACAACCATTCGGTCTTTGAGGTTGAGACTGGGGAGCGTATGACGGCAGCACGATTCGTCAACGAGGTGTACTCCCACTTATCGTACGACATCAAGCGCGAGGACCAGACGCCCCTTACCGTATGGACAGCGACGAAATGGATGAAGTGGCCTGGGCGTGCTACGGCTCGCCGATACGTCTATGAGCCCGGCCAGGCACGCATTCTCCCCGAAGGCGTCAACGATTGGAACGGCTGGGGAGTTCCGACGGAGTTCGTGAAGAAGGGCGACACGAAGCTATGGAGCGAGCTACTGCGGTTCCAATTCGGGGCAGGAGTCGATTGGTTTGAGAAGCGGCTGGCCTACCCGCTACAGCATCCCGGAACGAAAATGATCACGGCCGTGCTCAATTGGGGTGCTACCCAAGGTACAGGTAAGGACTTGCTTATATACATAGCGGGGCTCATTTACGGCGAGAATTGGATCAAGGTGAAAGAAAGCAACATCAGTGATACCTACAACCAACTGATGGAGCGTCGTCAATTTGTATCCTACGAGGAGTTGAGTGGTGGTGCGAAGAATCGCAGAACACTAGGCGATATTTTTAAGACGCTGATAACGCAGAAGCGAGTAAACATCAACCCGAAGTTTCTGGCGCCATACACGATTAGGGATTGTATGAACCACTACGCCAGTTCTAACCGCTCTGACCCGATTTACATCGAGCCTACGGACCGTCGCTGGTTCGTGAATGAAGCGCCTTCGATTCCGAAACCAAAGGACTGGTACACCTCTATCTTGAACCACTACGGGACGTTTTCCAGGCAAGAAACGAACCTAGCGAGCGTAGGCGCACTATTTTGGCACCTGCTCAACGAAGTGGATGTGTCGGACTTTGATCTAGCAGCCGATGCTCCTACGACAACTGCGAAACGGGAGGTGATAGCGTTGAGTCAGTCGGACCCGTTTGATTGGGCTAAGACGTTACACGATAGCCCGGACGTTGTCCTTGGTAGTAAGGGACTGAAACTAGCATTCAGCTTGATGACGCAGGCTGAGCTATTGACTGTCTTCAAGGACAAGTTCAAGGAAGGGAAGCGAACAACGATGTTGAAGGTTCTCAAGGAAGCCGGAGTCAGGCAAGCGAACAACGGTAACCAGATACGCAATTGCGGAGCGTGGGGTAAACCTCACCTCTATATTGTTCGCAAGCACGAGGAGCTAGAGAGCATGAGCGAGACTCAGTTGGCTAAGAGGTTCCTTGCTGAACGGAAAGATGCATCGGAGCCATTCAACGCTCCCCAATCAGACGATAGGAGATTCGTATGAAGAAACGACCGGGTGCTAACAAGTCCAGCAAGTTACTCGTAGCCAAGCGACGGGAGCGGGTCATCGAGCTACAGCAGAAGGGCGAGATCATGCCCGTAATCAAGGCGACATTGAAGGAGGAAGGCTTCCCAGCCAGCACGATGACGCTTTGGCGGGACATAGACACGATGACCCGGAAGTTCTCAGAGTCGAACGGGGGAGCCTTCGCCGAAGCACGGAAGCAACAGCTTGCCGTGTTCGAGCTCACGGAGCGAGCCTTGCTCGAAGGTAAAGCATCGACCGAGATCGTACGAGAGTGGAGGAGTATCCGGTCGGAGATGAGCTCACTGCTCGGGCTGAACGCTCCCACGGTCTCCATTCGTGCGGAGGTTGGGAACGCGAAGGTCAAAGGCTTCTATGCTCAGTTCGCACGAGCAACGATGAAGCTCAAACACCCGGAGTCATGGCAGCGGCTTTGGGACTACATCGAAGCAATGCCTGACGATTACAAATTACTAGAAGGGAACCAATGAGGACGTTCAGCGAATCCAAAGACATTATGCAGCACAAGTTAGCGAACTACTAACCATTCCCAAACTCTACGCCGGCTGACGAGTTGCTAGAGGAACTGGCGCGTGGAGAGATCGCGCGTGGAGTCCTGACGATGCCTAGTCAGCACGGTAAGAGTTCTACCACGGACTTGTTCGCAGCCTACATGATCGGCATGAACCCGTTGATCCGAATCATCGCCGCAACCTACTCCCAAAAACTGGCGAGGAAGCATAGCCGCATGATCAAGGACATTATACGGTCCTCGGAGTTTGAAGACTTCTTTGGCTGGGCGCCGGTGTTCGGTAAGGATGCGGAGGACGATTGGGAGCTTGACTGGCCTGGCCGGTCGCAAGGCTCCACGTTCCTAGCCCGCTCCGTAGAGAGTCCAGCGCTGGGCGAGTCCGCTGACTTGCTGATTATTGACGACCCGCTCAGCGGTGGGAACTCGGCTTATTCGCCAACGAAGCAGGAACGGGCATGGGAAGCCGTAATGAACGTCTTGTTCCAGCGGCTTACTCCCACGGGGCTGATCCTCATGATCGCTACACTTTGGACGGAGAGCGACCCATCGATCAAGGCTATGGCAGCGTGGAAAGCTTCGGGAACGGCAGCGGTGTACGTCAACCTTGCGGCAATCAACGATGACGGACGGAGTTCCTTCCGACAGAACATCGTGACGGATGACCGCACGTACTTTGAACCTTATGAGGTGTTATGGCCGGAGTATCGGAACCTCAAGTTCATCGAAGCGAAGCGAGCCGAGATGTTACCCGAGGATTTTGAGACCCAGTATATGGGCAACCCGATTGCTACCGGCGGACTAGCAACGGATGAATGCTGGGGTACCTACGAGAGCCTTGAAGACGTACAGTATGCCGCAATCTTCGTGGATACGGGCGTGGAGCGGGGAACGGAGAATGACCCCACGATGGCGCTCTGTCTTGGCTACGGGAGTAAGGGCTTCAACGTTCTGGATGTAGTTTCGGGTAAGTGGAAGATTCCCGAGATGGAAGGAGCCATACTACAGCAGATGGCGCGGGTCGCCCGTCGCCTCGGCTGTGGCGAGGAGCCGGGCATGTACATCTACAAAGTCCCAGCGGTATTTATAGAGAAAGCAACTCTGGGAACGCCTCTCCATGATGCTCTAGCGCCGAAACTACCGATGTACGCCGTCCAATTGATGAGCACCGAACAGCTACCCAAGGAAATTCGTGCGCGAGCCCAGGCGCACCATATCCAAGCTGGTCGGGTCTTTCTCCCACAGTACGCGGATTGGGTAAGGGAATTGAACCGCCAATGGCTGGCGTTCCCTCGCGCTGCTCACGATGAGTTTGTCGATCTCATCTCTTACGGACTCCGCCACCGACAGAGTGTACATACCGTCTGGAGTCATCACTTCATAGCCGAGGGTAAGCAGGTGGGGAATTACCGTGAGGACTTCGGGGATGCTACGGTCCAACGAGTTCTGGAAGAGATACGAGAGCACCCAGAACTGGCGGACGGGAACCTTGACCTAGAGAAAATGGCGCTGGAAGCAGTGCCGGACTTTTACATATCACCAGCAACGGAGCGCAACTTACGGAGGAACAGAATAATATGACAACTTCAGAAATCATCAAGCGTTGTCGAAAAGCATTTTTCCAGATGCGTAACATGGAGGAGAACGTCAAGTCACGAGCAAAGCTGGAAGGTGAACGCGGAGCCGCTGAGGTTGTGTTGATCATGGATGACTTGAGACAAGAGGGTATCAACCCACTATCCCCACTCGGTCTCACATGCGTCACGGAGATATGGAAGGAAAAGCAGCGCCAAATTGCGAGGGAGATCGGTAAGGGTGCGGACGACCGGGATGCCTTTACATCGGGATCACTCTAATGACCACGGCGCGGGAACGCAGTACGGAGCTTAATTCTCCGGGGAAACTCGTGTCCATATTCCTGGAGGCGCTTAAAGAATGGGAAAACACGCGCGTCGATGCGCACCTCTTGTCGTCCCGGTTCGAGACTACTCTCCAGTACTTTTCGGATGAGGACACAAACACGAAGATACGCTGCCAGCTGGCAGAGCTGGAAGACGAGATGAATGAACTCCGCGGAGTCGCGGAAGAAGGCCTAATGCGCAGCAAGACCGACCAGCGGGAGTCCTTGGGGGCTCCAGTTTTTGATCTGGCGATCAAGCTGGCAAGCGACGTGCAAGATGTCAAACCACTGGTTTCCGAACTGCGCACTCTTTTGGACGGAATAGGGGTGCCTAGGGACATCGTATCCCCCGGAATCGTTCAAGTGATAATCCAAAAAGACAGGTGGAAGCAAGCAGAGTTGGAGAGGCCAGCGGGGTTGCAACTGCTCGACGATTTGCCAGGGGCTGAGGTTTTGTTTGTGGGAGTTGGGGCGGACGAGGTTGAAGTAGAGCTGATAGGTAAAGGCCTTGGCGAGGAATTCGCCGCGGCTGGTGAACGATTCCAGATCGAAGAACTCATCTTCGACGAGGCGGTGGACGGTTTCCACATCGCTTTGGAAAGTGTGGGCGGCGGGCGGGATGCGGACATGCTGGCTGTCGCCTAAAGCGCTGGGAAAGCCGGTGGGATGGCCGCGGCGATCATGGCCGCCGATGAATTCGGACCCGTTGTCGGTTTGCCAGACCAGGTCGCGGAGCGAGATGCCGCAACGGTCGAGGTGCTGCTGAATGCGGGCGGCGAAGACGGAACTGGCGGCGGCAGAGCGGCGCTGGGCAAAGGCCCAGAACAGCAGTCCGCTGCGCACTTCGCGGGCGGTGTACTCGACGGCGGGCAGATCGAAGGCCTGGGCCTGCGGCCAGTAGCGGGGAATATCGTTGAGATCCTTGGTGTCGGCGGAGATCTGCTGGAAGACGCGCCAGGTGGCCTTGATGTGGGCGAGGTCTTGTTTGCGTTGATATTTACGCTGACGTTTTTTGATCAGACCGTGCGCACGCCAGATGCGCTCCAGCGCACGATGGCTGAGCGGGAGATCGAACTCGCGAATGAGGCGGCGAGCGCCGAAGGTAAACAGCCGTTGGCGCAAAGCAACGACCTGCTGCTCGATGGCGGCGGGAGTTTTGCCGGGCTGGTGATGGGGAGCGCGGGAGACTTCGATGAGGCCGCGCGGGCCCTGCTGCTGATAACGGCGCAGCCACTTGCGCACGGTGGGGACGGTGGTCTGAAACAGACGGGCCGTGGGTTTGATGCCGCATTGCCGAGCCGACTGCACCAGACGCAAGCGATGATTGTAGGCGTCTCTCATCTCACGAACCAGGACGAAGTAGGCGATGGACACAGCGGATTGTAATCCCGGTCGCTGGCCTCCCGGCTTTTGCGGAGCCGTCCGGCCAGCTCCCTAACGTGTTTCTCACTCACACACTGCAACCTCGCTAGGGGGATACGATGTGGGTAGGCTCTACCATCTTTTGGACGGAATTGACAATTCAGCTATTCTAAGCGTTATCTTTGTCGACTGACTGTCAGCACATTGCGGCCTCAAGGGGGTGTTTGTGGACGAATTGACCTTAGATCATTGCTTCCGGCGCGAAGTCAGCACTTCCCCGTTATTGCGAAATTGGTTGATCGGAAAGACCAAGTTCGCCCAGCGAAGTCTTGATCTGGTCACTGATGAAAAATGGCACCAACGATGGTACAGAGACCCCGAAACGAAGAAGGACTCGGAAACCGTTACACCACTGCGGACATCGCGAAATGGGGCACGTTCAGCAAAGGTGAGGAAGCGGATACCGTCCGCGAACCGCAGGACATGGGTTCCAGTTATGTTGCGGTGGATAGCTGGGTCTATCCCGCCTTCGATCGGCTTATGGCCTCCGGCTATATTAGCGACCGGACCGGTTCCATTCGGCCCTGGTCAAGGCTGGAGTGCGCGCGAATCTTGTCGGAAGTCCATCAGTATTTGGCTGAGGCAGCGGAGTCTCCCGACGCGCACATGATGTCGCTGGTCCGCGACCTGGACGCGGAATTCGCGCCAGAGACGCAGCTTCGGGATGGAGCCACTCCCAATGTCAACGCGGAACTCGAATCTGTTTACAGCCGGTACACCGGGATCGGCGGTCCCCCGCTGCGCGATTCTTTTCACTTTACCCAGACGATTTCGGACGACTTTGGCCGTCCCAACGGGCGCGGCCCCAACAATGTCACGGGATTCTCTACCCATGCCGCGGCGGGTCCGTTTGTATTTTACGTGCGCGGCGAATATCAGTACGGTTCTTCCAGCCAGGAGTACACTACCGCGCAGGCGCAGGCCGTTGCCGAATCCGACGGTTTGCCGGTCAATTCCGTTCCCACGTTTGGAGCGAGTTCCCGGTTACGGTCAGTGGAAGCCTACGCCGGTCTCAATCTGGCAAATTGGCAATTGACTTTCGGACAGCAAAGCCTCTGGTGGGGATCCAACCGAAGCACAAGTCTGTTGTTGTCCAACAACGCGGAAGCCCTGCCGATGTTGCGAATGGAGCGGGTCAGCCCGCTGCAATTGCCCAGCCTGTTTGGTTGGCTCGGCCCCGTGTACATATCCGGCTTTCTCGGGCGGATCGGGGGCTACCGATATCTTCGCTTGGGCCGATTTCGTGCTCTATGGCGACGGATACATTCCGTGGATCCACAGCCCTATCTCTGGGGAGGAACCATAGCTTCTAAGCCGACACCCAACCTGGAACTCGGCTACTCCGTCACCGCGTTGTTTGCCGGACATGGCCGGCCCCTGACTCTGCAAACGTTTCTCCACACCTTTTCGCAGCATGGCAACCTTCAACCGCTGGAACCGGGAAAACGGCATACGACTGTGATCGCGTCATACCGGCCTCCAAAACTGCGGAACTCCGTGGTGCTCTATGCAGATGAAATGACCGAAGACGAACCGCTGGCGCTGGCCTATCCCCGGCAGTCGGCGTTGAATGCGGGGATCTATTTGCCGCATTTGCCACGCCTCAAGAATTTGGACTTCAGATGTAAAGGTATTTATACAAATTTGCCGGGAAACTCTCGCAGCGACATTTTCTATGTGAACCCGCATTACGCCGGTGGATACCGCAATTATGGCCAAATTATCGGCAGCTGGATCGGTCGCGGCGGCAACGGACGACAGGCTTCCACGACCTATTGGTTCTCCGGTCGCAACCAGGCAACCCTGACCTACCGGCGGACGGTCGTGGACCCGATCTTGCTCCAGGGCGGGAACGTCCACGACATTTCGGGCAGCGTGAATTGGATGCTCCGGCCCCACATCGAGGCTGCGGGATCGCTGCAATATGAACGCTGGAATTTTCCTCTACTGAATCCGGGGCCCCGTTCCAACGTTGCCACCACGATTGAAGTTCGCGCATGGCCCAAATTGCGGGCGGCTGCAGCTCCCTCCGCCACGGGTGGATTGGATCCTCATCCATAAAACGATCGCACAAGGCAGTCTCCACAAACGGCCTGCGCCCAACCAGAAGTGCGACCAGAGGCTCGCCGAATCGCCGCTTATTGCCGCTCAAGAATTTCGTCGATTGCGGCCTTGCTGCCTTTGTCAACGCTTACGACTTTGTGGACCGGCTTGAAGCCGGTCATCGTGATATCCACGATGTAGTTCCCCGGTCCGAGCATGATGTCGACTGGCGAGATCTTATCAAGGACCCGCTGGTTGATTGCAACCTGCGCGCCTTTCGGCAGGGTGCGAATGGCGATGGAACCCATGCCAGCCGTGCTCTCTCCGCCGCGTCCAAACAGCTTGTTGAACTTGCCGACGGTGCGTATGTCCTCAGCATTGCCCAGAGCCCGGAGTATGGGCGAGAACTGGAAATTCTGCGCGGGACCGAGATCGGCAGTGGTGGTTTCGTCGAGATACCCCTGCTTGCGTACCAGAACGGTGTGGCTTCCTTTTTCCACTGCGAACTGCGCCGGCGTCACTCGTCCGGTGGGCTTGCCGTCGATGACGATTTCGGCGCCCGGCGGCGCGCTGTTCACCACCACCAGCGCATTGACCGGCGACAGATGGAGCAGCAGCGACGATTTACTGCCGGCCGCAACATCGACTGACCGTATCTCGGATGAATAGCCGGCCTTGTTTACAGATATGATGTGCCTACCGGGACTTAGGCCCATCACATTAAACGGTGTGACCCACGACGGATCGCTTTTTCCATCGAGCTGAAACTGTGCGCCCTGCGGGCTGGAATCGATCAGCTCCTCGCCTGGGATCACGACCGGCGCCGGGGCTGGAGCGGGCGCCCGTCGACTGCTGTTCGAGCTGCGCTTTTCGACTTGGCGTACCGTCAGGCTGGGTTGAGCTTCCACAATGGGCGCAACCGGCGGATTTGGCGTCTCGGTTCGTGACGCCACCGGAGTCTGGGCAACCGGTTGAGTTTGGCTTACGGCTTTCGTCGGCCGCGGAGCAGCCGTGGAACTATCGTCTTCCGAGCGAACATGAAAAAAGACTGCGATCGCAACCACCAGAATCAGTCCAACCGCGCCCAGGATCGAATAGATCATTAGCTGCGGCGGAACGGTGGCGATTTGATGGATTGCCTTCTCCGCGATTTCCCGCGGCTGCATTTTTGGTTTCTCTTCTTGCTTCGGGTGGATCTGGGCCACGGGGCGCGGCGGCTCAGCGGGCTCGGGAACTGATGGCGCGAAAACGGGTTCCTTGAGCGGAGGCATCTCTGCCAGGTCGGAAAAACTTCTGCCGGATGAGCTCGCCACTGGCTCGGACATAATTGGATCGACGGCCACGCGCGGCGACTGCTGCTCGGATTCTCGCTCCGCCACTGCCGCCGACAAAACCGGGCCGCGCCCGGCCTGGGATTCGGGAGCGCTTACTTCAAATTCGCCGATGAGGCGCGCGCCGGATTTCGAATCAGATTTCGAATCGGATTTCGAATCGGATTTCAAATCAACGCCCGAGCCGGAGTTCGCGTTGGATCCGCGCCTGACACTTCCTCCGGTCATCGCGCCCGCAGTGGCAGCAGCGGCTCTGGCCCCGGCGGCTGGCGGACTGGCCTGCGAAAAAGCCGGCGCGTCGATTCCTTCAGAAACAGGTCTAGGCGAAACACGAGAAACAGGTTTAGGCGAAACGGGTTTGGACGCAACCGATGCAGTGGAAGGTTCGGGCTGGGCTGCGCTTGAGGCTGCCGAGACAAACTTGCTGGCCGCCGCCTCGCGAGCTGCGCGACTCACCGCGATATTCGTCGCCGTCGTCGTCTTTTTTGCCTCAGGGGCAGCTTTCTTGCCGTTTTCCTTGCACTTCTCCAGGTCGTCCAAGAGTTCGCGCGCGCTCTGATAACGCTCCGCCGGATCTTTCGCGAGCGCTTTCATAATCAGCGCGCTCACCGCCGGATGAATCTTGGCACTCACCGCTGACGGGCTGGCGGGCATCTCGTTCTCAATCTGGTTCACCAGCGCAACCGGGTCCTCGGCATCGAAAGCCTTTCTTCCAACCACCATCTCGTAGAGGGTCGCGCCTAATGTAAACAGGTTCGAACGCAGGTCGATCGCTTCTCCGCGAATCTGTTCGGGAGAACAGTAGGGCATTAGCTGGCCCAATCCTTTTCCCGATTCCGCGTCGATGAGGCTCATGTTGGAGATGCCGTAGCCGAGAATCTTGACCGTCCCATCCCACTGCACCATGATCTTGGCGGGCTCCAGCGAACTGTGGGTCACACCCTTCGCGGCCGCGGCCTCCAGCCCGGCGCAAACCTGGCGCGTAATGTCGAGCAGGTCCCAGATGGAGAAGCCTTCTTTGCGCGCCAACATGGTGGCGATGCTGTTGCCCTGGATGTACTCCATCGCCGCGCAGAACTGGCCGTCGATCTCGCCGGCGCCGTAGAGCAGGACGATGTTCTGGCCGGCGAGGTCGCGCATGCTCTCGCCTTCGGCGATCAGCGCCTCCACAAACGCTTCCGCGCGGTCGCCCAGCGGCTCCAGACTCTGCGTCTTGAGCGCCACGACCTGGTTGGTTTCCGTATCCATCGCCTTATAAATCAAGGCGGTCTCTGACTTGGAAAGCTCACTCTGAATTTCGAACCGGCCAAACATCGTCGCCATTACAATCGTCCTCGCGGTGACAAGCCGCACTACACCCTGAATATAAAATCAGAAGAACAGGGGGAGAATCACAGCTAGAATACCGCCTTCAACTGCCCACCCGAGAGTTACGAAAGTACTGAAAAATAACGGCAGAATGCCATTGCGCCGGGATGACGCTGAGGCGAGGCTGGCTGTCCAGCTATCTGGCAAATGAGCCGGTATTCGTTCAGCATTCGATGGGTGGTGGAATGGCCTGATAACAGCAGTTACCCGCGCAACCACATTCGGCTTGAGGCAAGAAGAAGTCGCCCAGACATCTGGGCGGTTCGTCTGTGATTTCAGATCGACAAAGACCACGCTCCTCGCCGAAGCCTATTCCACCACCTGATCCAACACCGTGGACGTGCTTTCGGCAGAGTCAGCATCCCCCAGGTACTCAGCCAAACAGAATCCCAAGGCTGACACGACCGTGGGACCCCAGCCTGACAAGGAACGTCAAGGCTGGACCGCCCGGCGGGGCGATCACGTCAACAGATCGTAAAACACTTAGGATCAGAGGGATATAACACCTCGTGACGTGGAACTAAACCCTTCCGCAGCTCCTGCCGATGAACCCTAAGAGTCCGCCCGGCGAGTTCCCTGCCGGCACGGACCATCTCAATACGGAGGTACATCATGTCCATCACTGGAATTCCAAGTCACATTGCCAGTGGGTTGCCCGTCGAACCCCCGATCCATCGTGCCAGTCCAGTCGGCCCGTCACGCGCGGACCCATCGCCCACTGCGCCACCTATCGACAAACACGCGCCGCCCACCGCACCCCCGATCCATGTTGCGAGTCCCGTCGGCCCCACAAAGGCCCCGTTGTCCGTTGATGTGGAAGCCTGATCCAGCTCATGTCGTGCTGATGTTCAAGGTGACGCCAGTCTTCACGCGAAACTAAACCGAACCGCGACGATGATTTCTTCTGAGTCGGTTGCCCCGCAGCCTGGTCCTGGTGCGGGGCACTTATGTTTGGTGCCGGAATTCTTGGATTAGCCCTTCCCGGGCGGCAGCACTGGTGCCATCGCCGGACGCGATAGTTGGCGAAGAATGCCCGCTACACTACGACCGCGGCCCAGCCGATACCAGCGTCCGTAACAATCGACGTGCTGAGCCTGTCTGGCTCGGCCCGTTGACCAAGAGCATGCCCACGAGAAATTAGCGAAAAGAAGATCAAACTCCAGTTGTTCATACCGCGACCGCTGCTTTATCCTCAGGACTAAAGCAAATAGGGTTGGCTGTCCCTCTGGGCAGATTTCATCAACGGATGGGCCTTTCGGAGTCGCATGAATTTAACCCGCTTCGTGACCAAAAGCGCGTTTCGCAACAAGCGGCGCAGCATCCTGACCGTGTTGAGCATCGCGTTCTCGCTCTTGCTGCTGACTCTCATGATGACCATCTGGCGCGCCTTCTACATTGACACATTCAGCGCCGAGTCCACGCAGCGCCTGATCACCCGCCACCGCGTCTCGCTCACCCAGGCCATGCCATCGTTCTATCGGGAGAAAATCCGGGCCATTCCGGGAGTGGTGGCCGTCGCCCCCAGCAACTGGTTTGGAGGCCAATACAAAGACGACAAACCAGAGAATATGTTCGCCCAGTTCGGCACCGACCCCGATGAAATCCTCAAGGTCTACACCGAGTTCAAGCTGCCCGCGGACCAACTCCAGGCTTGGCAGCGCGATCGCGCCGGCGCCATCGCCGACAACCAACTCGCCAAGAAACATGGCTGGAAGCTGGGCGACCGCATCGTGATTAAGGGCACCATCTATCCCGTGGATCTTGAGCTTACGATTCGCGGCATCTATACGGCGCCGGAAGCCACCGATTCCGTTTACTTCAATCAGAAGTACGTGGAAGAGGCAGTCTCGTTCGCCAACGGGTCGGCGGGCGTTTTTTGTATCCTCACCGATTCTCCCAGCAGCGTAGCCACGGTCGCTTCCGCAGTGGATGCCATGTTCCGCAATTCTCCCGAGCCCACAAAAACCGAGAGTGAAAAAGCCTTCCAGTTGGACTTCATCAACAGCATCGGGAACGTCAAAGCGTTCATTCTGAGCATCTGTTTTGCGGTGGTTTTTGCCACGCTGCTGGTTTCGGCCACCACCATGGCCATGTCGATCCGCGAACGCACTCGCGAAGTCGCGGTGCTGAAGACGCTCGGATTCACGCGGCAATCGATCTTGAGGCTTTATATTGGAGAAGCGGTGCTGGTGTCTCTGACCGGCGGCGCTCTGGGCTGCCTGCTCGCGCTCGGGGTGGTTTCGGGCCTCGCGCAGGCGCCTGGCATCGGTATGTTTTTTACTGGAATAAAAGTGACGTTTCCCACTTTGCTGCTCGCCATCTTCGTCGCGGCGATGGTGGGATTCCTGAGTGCGATCTTGCCCGCTTACCACGCGGCGAAGTTGAATATTGTGGAGGGCTTGCGCTACATCGGGTAGCGAAGGGACAGCATGGCGATTCCGATCAGCTATAACATTCGCAATCTGAAGCTGCGCAAGGGCCTCACCATCATGACGGCTCTGGGCATCGCGCTCACTGTAACCACCGCGGTTTTCCTGATGGCGCTGCTGGCGGGCCTGAAGAAGGCCTTCATGGCCAGCGGCGATCCGGTCAACGTGCTCGTCATGCGCAAGGGATCCACGGCAGAACTTTCGGGAGGCTTCGACGCCAATCTTTTTCCGACCTTGAAGACTCTGCCCGGTATTGCCACGGACAAAGAGGGACAGCCGCTCGCCTCCGGAGAATGGGTGGTAGTGGTGGTGCTGCCGCGCAAGGATGGAACCGGTGAAGTGAACGTGTCGGTTCGCGGCATGATGCCGGCGGGCGTCACTTTGCGGTCTGAGGAGATGGACGCCCGCAATAAACCGAAAGTAAACCTGACCGAGGGCCGGTGGTTCACGACAGGCCAGCGAGAGGTCGTGGTTGGACAGTCTGTTCACAGCCGCTTTTCAGGCGCGAACGTTGGCGACACCATGGACTTCGCCAAAGGCCAATGGAAAGTGGTCGGGATTTTCGATTCCGGAGGGACTTCCTATGATTCGGAAATCTGGGGCAACGTCAACCAGATCGCCGCCGATTTCGACCGGCAGGGAGGCTATTCTTCGGCTTATCTGCGGGCCACGGACGCGATCGCAGCCGACGCGCTGAAACACCGCGTCAGCGACGATCAGCGGCTGAAGCTCGAGGGCTCGCTCGAAACCGAGTACTACGAGAAGCAAACCAGTTCGGGCGGAGCGATCAAGTTTATCGGCACGTTTGTGGCGATCATCATGGCGATCGGTTCCAGCTTCGCCGCCATGAATACGATGTACGCGGCGGTGGCGTATCGCTCGCGCGAGATCGCAACCCTGCGCATCATAGGATTTTCCCGGCCCAGCATTCTCACGTCGTTCGTGATTGAAGCGTTGCTGCTGTCGCTGCTGGGAGCGATGGTCGGAATTGTGTTGATCTTGCCGTTCAACGGCATGAGCACTGGAATCGGCAACTCCCTCACCTTCAGCGAAACTGTTTTCAGTCTGCACCTGACCTGGGAAGTCGCGCTGGCAGCGGTGGGCTTTGCCATGATTATGGGCTTGCTGGGAGGCTTCGCGCCCGCCTGGCATGCGGCGCGGCAGGATATTCTGACCTCGCTGCGAGCCTAGCGTGCCGGGTCAGATTGACATCGGCAGCCGGCATTGGGCATCCAAACTTTTCGTTGTGTCATGCGTTCAGTGTGATCCGAGGGGGTAACGCAATGAAAGCCGACAGACGAGCTTTCGTTGGGAGAGGTTTAGCGCTGGCGGGGTTAGCCGGGACGATAACCGGGCTGGATTCATCGGCACGTGCGCAGGTGCAAACTTCGACTGGCCCAAGTTTCGCGAGCTTCGGATGGGAAGTCTCAAACCTGGACAACAATGGTGCGGACGTTTACGTTGAAGCGACCAGCAACATGACCGTTACGTCAATCGACGCCGATATTTCGTTTATGCTCACCTCCCTGCCCGCCAATGCCGGATTCACCGAAGTGTTGTGCCGAGCCGCCGTTTCGCCAGGCGGACGTCCGAAATTCTACCCGGGCGATCCCGGCGCCAACTTCGTGTCACCGCAGAACCCGAATTTCGGCAAAACCCACATTCACAATCCTGACGGTCTCAACGTGGGCGATGACGGCTACCTGCTTCAGAACATTTTCCTCAGCGTCATTCTGAAGACGTGGGTGCCCAAAAGCGGAACCGCTTCGTCAACTTCCAGACACGTTTCCGCTGCACGATCCCTGGTGTTGAATGCCGGTGACTACCTTGTGTTCAACATGAGCCACGCCGGTGTGCCGGGCGACGCTGAGATGCAGTTGGTGTTGCAGTACACGCTCACCTGATTCAAGGTCGGCGAGTTTCAGGGGGTGCAGCGTTTTTCCGCCCCTATAATTCATACTTAGTTCGTATTTAGTTCGTACAATTAATTCCTGAATCGTTGCGAACCAGCCAGGGACTGGGGACGTACCTTCACCAATGCCAACGGAAACAGAACACGCGGACAGCAAACAAGAAGACCTGCGGAGTCTGCGCATCGATCATTCGCTGCGTGACGGAGGCGGAGAACCGCCCACCTGGGCGCGCCGCTTCATTCTCGTCGGAATCGCAGTGGTCGTCCTGCTGGGATTGGTCGCACTGGCCTACCGCGCGCTCGCCTCGGATGCACCGGAAGTGGAAGTCGCGCGCGCCACGGCGGAAGGCAGTGACGTCGCGGGCAGCACCGTGCTTTCGGCGAGCGGATACATTGTCGCTCATCACAAGATCAGCGTGAATTCGAAGGTCACGGGCCGCGTGGCATGGATTGGCGTCGAAAAAGGCGACAAAGTAAAAGAAGGACAAGTGCTGGTGCGGCTGGAAGACGAGGAATTCCGCGCCCAGTACGAACAGGCTCGAGGCGCGGTCGAGAGCGCCAAAGCACGGCTGCTCGAAAATGAGAATGGGTCGCGCCCGGAAGAGATTCAGCAGGCGGATCACAATTTGCAGGAGGCGCGAGCTACGGCGATCAATGACAAGATCAATCTCGACCGCACACGCGACCTGGTTGCACAGGGAGTAATGTCCAAACAAAATCTGGACGATGCGATTGGCAAGTGCGACGCTTCGCAGCAAAGAATGAATTCGCTGGAGCGGGCTTTCAAGCTGATGCAGCTTGGCCCGCGCTCCGAAGAGATTCTCCGGGCCCGCGGCGACTTGCTCCAGGCCGAAGGCCAGATGGCATACGCCAAGTCTCAACTCGATGCCACGGTGATTCGTGCGCCCGTCAGCGGCACGATTCTGGAGCGCACCGCGGAGAAGGGTGAACTGGTCACGGCTCAGTTCGCCAGCGGCGCTGAAGGCGGCCCGCGCGGATCGGTCGTGGCGCTCGCGGACCTGGACGACATTCAGGTCGAGCTCGATATCGCGCAGGATGACTTTGCCAAACTATCTCCCAAGCAGGAAGGCATCGTCACCCTGGATGCTTTCAAGGATCGTTCCTACAAAGGCGAGATCGCCGAAATGTCGCCGGAAGCGAATCGGCAGAAAGCGACGGTCCAGGTCAAGGTTCAGATTCTGAAACCCGATTCTTACCTGCGGCCGGAAATGAATGCCACCGTGCAGTTCAAGGCGAAGGCGAACGACAACAAGAACGCCGCCACGAAGCAGACTTACGTCTTCGTGCCCACCGCCGCGTTGCGCGATAAGGATGGGTCGAAATTTGTGCTTCTCGCGTTCAACGGCAAGGCGCTCCGCCGCGAGGTTCATGTCCAGGGCCAGCGTTCGGGAGGCTTTCTCGTGGACTCCCTGGTGGGCGGCGAAAACGTAATCACGGCAGGGCCCGCGGATTTGCATGATGGGCAAAAGATTCGTATCAAGGGGCAATCATGAGCACAATGACCACACCAACGACACAACCGGCCGTGGGCAGCAAGGTCGTCCAGGCCCGCGGCGTAAGCAAGATTTTCAAGCGCGACGCTTTCCAGGTAACCGCGCTCGACAACGTTTCCATCGACATCGCCGCAGGCGAGTTCCTGGCGCTGATGGGGCCCTCAGGATCGGGCAAGACGACCCTGCTCAACATGATCGCAGCCATTGACCGCCCGTCTTCCGGCGAACTGCTGGTGATGGGCGAAAATGTTTTTCGCCTGAGCGACGGCCAGTCCGCCCACTGGCGCAATACGCACGTCGGATATGTTTTTCAGACTTTCAATCTGATTCCGGTGCTGACGGCGTTTGAGAATGTCGAGTTGCCGCTGCTGTTGACCAAGATGACAGCGCAGCAGCGCCGCGATCACGTGATGACCGCGCTCAAGCTCGTCGGACTTGAGGATCGCGTCCATCACCTGCCCAAGCAGCTATCGGGTGGACAGGAGCAGCGTGTGGCCATCGCTCGCGCCATCGTCAGCGATCCTACCCTGATTCTCGCCGACGAACCTACCGGTGACCTCGACAGCAATTCGGCGACGGAAATCCTGGAGATTTTGAAACGCCTGAACGAAAGCTTCAACAAGACGATTGTGATGGTGACGCACGATCCGCACGCGGCCCAGTATGCGCACGTAACGCGGCATCTGGAAAAAGGACGGCTGCTGCCGGCGTAAGAAGTGAATTGTCATCCCGAGCGAAGCGAGGGATCTGCAGTTTGTCGGCGGCTGATAATCCTGGCGCTTCTCACGCCGTTCTCCTGGACGGCATCGCGTCCGCCGGCTCGGTTTCGCTGATCCACTCCCACACTCGCCGTCCGCGATCGTTGCTCAGGCTGCGGGCCTCGCCGTAATCGACCAGACGATTCAAAACGGTTGTGACCGAGGCCAGCGGGTCCTTGTGCCGCGCCAGGATTGCCGGAGCATATCGTTCCAGTTCCACGCAAACCTCGCGCGCTCCCAGCGGACGCCCCACTTCCATGAGCACCCTCCGGCACGCCTTGGTGAAACCGGGCTGACGGCCATTGGGCTTGCGGTCGATCAGTTCCAGCAAGTCGTCGCCGAGCACCTGCTCGCCGAAAAGATTCGCCAATCCGGCGATAGTCTGCTTCACCGTGCCAATGCGCTTCATGATCTCGGCGCGCTGCCGCATGAGTTGGAGGAGTTCTTCGTGCGCCGCTCTCACCACCTGCTGCGCCGAAATGCTGTTGGCCTGCCCATCGATCACATGCAAGTCATCGCGGCCATTTTTCCCAACTTCCATAAACCCCTCCTCCAGCAAACCGACAATGACGAGGATCCCTCGGCTCTCGCCTTCTAATACGGGAAAGGATCCCCCGAAGTTCCATCGGGACGGACGCATCCCGGGAAGTTCGAGACCACTAATCGGTTGGACTCGTTTGCTGAAGAAAGGTTATCGGGAAAAACGGGTTGGTTCGTGTGGCGCGGACACTCTTGTCCGCGTGCGGTCGGGAACAAAGTCCGCGGAACCAGTCCGAAAACATACCCCGGAAATACCGCCGCAGTTCGCGAACAAGAGTGTCCGCGCTAGCGCATCGTCTATCCCATCACGGTCGTATGCTCCGGCCGGATTTTGTAAAGCACGCGCACCTCTCCCGGCTGCGCGTACGGATATTTGTCGACTCCCAAGTATTTCTTCGCCATCTTGTCGATGTGCTGGGCGGCGCCGTCTTCGGTAATCTCAACCACGGTACCGCGGATCTCCAGATAGCGATAAGGATTGTCGGGATCGATAATGGCCAGCGCAACTCGCGGATCGCGGCGCACGTTGCGATCCTTCTGGCGCCCGCGCGCCGAGTTGAAGATGACGTGTTGCCCGTCGAAGTCGCACCAGACGGGAGTGACCTGCGGCCGCCCATCGGGCATGAGTGTGCCCAGACTGGCGAAAGCGGGCTTCTGGAAAAGGTCGGCGTATTTTTCGGGAATGACGTTGGACATCGCTAGCTTTCTCCTGGGTCGATCTATTGCCGCCCCGATTATAGATGCCGGAAGCGAAACTATGGCGCAGCGTATTCTTGCGGTGCGCATCTAGCCCAGCTCCAGTAACTCCTCCGCTATCCGCGGCAGCACGGCTCGCAGCAGGGCAATGAACTGCCCCATCACTCGTCGTCCCACTTCGAGCACTTCTTCGTGGACGAGCGCCTGGTCGAGCATTCCGGCGGCCATATTCGTCACGCATGAAATTGCCAGGACGTTCATCCCCATGTGCCGCGCGGCGATTGCTTCCGGGACGGTTGACATGCCCACCAGATCGGCGCCGATCGTGCGCAGGTATCGAATCTCCGCCGGAGTTTCGTAACTCGGCCCGGCCAGCGCCGCGTAGACGCCCTCGCGCGGCGGAATCGAAAGCTTCTTCATTTCCTCCAGCGCAATCTCGCGATAGCGCTTGGCGTAGGTATAAGTCATGTCGGGAAAGCGCCGGCCAAAGCGCTCGTCATTCGCGCCCGTCAACGGATTTTGTCCCTGAAGGTTGATGTGATCGCGAAGGATTACCAGCGCGCCCTTTCCATACTCAACGTCAATGCCACCGGCGGCGTTGGTGAGAATCAAAGCGCGTATGCCAGTTCGCCCGAGCACGCGCGTCGGAAAGGCGGCCTCAGCCGCCGAGTAGCCTTCATACAGATGCACCCGTCCTTGCATCACGGCAATAGGAACGCCGCCGGACTTGCCAACCACCAGTTGCCCGGCATGACCTATCGCCGTCGAACGCGGAAATGTCGGGATCTGGGCGTAGGGAATACGCACGGCTTCGGTGAGGTCGTCGGCAAAAGATCCGAGGCCGGAACCGAGGACGAGCCCGATCCGCGGACGCAGAGGAGTCTGCGAAAGCACAAATGCTGCCGCGGATTCAGCGCGAGTGAACAGGTCTGGAGCCATAAATATATATTGTCATCCTGTCTATAACCACGACGGCTCTGTCAACTGTTTTTTGGCGACACGAAGGCGCGAGCGCGGCAAGGACGGTGTTGCCGTTGCTTTTCCCTCTTCGTGGAGGGTTTTGCTTTTGCTGTTGCGGTTGCATGTGTCTAAGTCCAAGCCGCTCGTCTTTGCTTTGAATCATGCGTGGGTGCCGAATCCGGTCCCACTTACCATCTATTCGATCTTGGCGACCATGATTTCTCGTGCAAACTCTCCGCCGGGCCGTCTAGCCTTGCGGCTGGATCCGCAGAGAGGCGGGGTGCTCACTCAAACGGTCGGTCTTGCTGACCCCAGGATGACTCGAGCTACCCCGCATACGAACCAGTTCTGCATGCGTCTTTCGCGTCTTCAGCATCCAGAACATGCGCACCGCCAGTTTGCGTGCCACCATCACTTTAGCCACCGCTCGATGTTTCTTGCTCGCCAAGCGACGGTACTGCCGGTGCAACGCCTCATCGCCACGGACCGCAGTCTGCGCTCCCTGAATCAACAGCAGGCGCATAAAACTGCTGCCCTGTTTGCTGATCCCGCCCAGCCGCCGCCGCTCGCCACTGGAACTTTCCGACGGATTCAATCCCAGATAGCTCACCAGTTCGCGGCTGCGCTCGAAGCGTTCGATCGACCCGATGGTCAACACAAACCCCAAGCTGATCACCGGCCCGATTCCGGGATGCGTCATCAGCAGCCGCGCGTCGGCCCGCGCTTCCGCCGCTTGCTGCACGGCCCGGTCCAGACTTTCGCAGTCGCGGTCGAGCAGATCGAGCCAGCGCAACAGATCGTCCCTCCGCCGCGCCGTCCAAGGCTCCAGCGGAAGATGCTCCAGCAGTTCGCGTCCCGCCTTGGTCCACAACTGCCGTTTCTTCTGCTCGCCCTGGTTCATGGCAATATGCTGCAACTGGTTCTTCACCTGCGCCCGCATCCGCACCAGCTTGTGCCGGTGCATCAGCAGCTGGCGCTGGTCGCGCTCGGCCAGCGTGGGCACCCATCGCAGATCGGGAAAGTTGCCCTCCAGCAACAACCGCGCCATCAACTCCGCATCGCGCCGGTCGTGCTTCTGCTTGCGCGTTTCCCAAGCCCGAATCTTGGCCGCATCTCCCAGCCGCAATTGATGCCCGTATTGTCGCAGCCGCCGCTCGAACCACAGCATGTTGCCACTGCTCTCCACTCCGACCACCACGCCCGCCGGCAACGCGCTGTAGAACTCATCGAGTTCTTTGCCGGTGTGCGCGATCCAGCGATCGGCGAATACTTCGCCGCTCTCCGTGTCGATGCCAAAAACCTGCTGCCCACTCGGATGATAGTCACAGCCTATAATCAACATGACTGGCTCCTTTCGTCCCGAGCGCTTGGTCTTTAGACAACCTAAGTATCGGGCTTTGGGAGCCGTCGTGGTTATGAAATCAAACGAAGCGAAGGACCTATGCATTTGCCGGACACCGGTAAGAACGCATAGGTGTTTCGCTCCGCTCAACATGACAAGGTTACGGCATACTCCGGTCAAAACTTCTTCTCGAACTCGGCGAACGCTTTTTCCAATTGCCACTGCACGCGAGCACGCTCATTCGCTCCAATCAACTTCTCACATCTTCCTGAGACGCGATCGCCTGAAGCTTTGTCGTCCTCACACGCCGCAGCGCGGCTCAACTCGCGTCCATCGCTCCACAGACTATCACCCGGAATAAAACTATGTTCCAGGCTCTCGCGCGCCATGCGCTTCAGATCGGCGTACGACAAACCATACGTCTCGACCGCCCGCAAATATTCATGCGTTATGTCGCTGCGCGAGACGCCCTCATCGTCGGTAGCGAGTGCCACCGGCACTCCGTATTTCATATACACCGGCAGCGGATGCCGGTCACCGCTGACGCCCAGAATCACGTCATTCAACGTCAGGCAAATCTCGACCAGCACGTTCTTCCTGGCCATCTCATGCAGCAGCCCGATCGGGTCGTCTTCGCTCATGACGGTTACGCCGTGTCCAATCCGTTCGGCGCCTCCGCGCTCAATCGATTCGCGAATGTGAAAGCGCAAGCCCTCGGGTGGAACCAGCCCCATCGCCAGTTCGCCGGCGTGCAACGACACGTGCGCCGCCGGATAGAACTTGTGCAAGGCCTCGATGATCCGCATGTGCAAATCGAAATCGCGCATGGGCACGTAATAGTCTTCGGGCATCACCAGGTTAAAACCGACGAAGCGCGGGTCCGCTTTCGACAGCTCGAAGCCCAGCAGGATCTGCGCGAAAACCTGCTCGCGCGGCAAGCCCCGCAGCACCTGGTAGAGATAATGGATCGTAACTTCGCATCCCGGAGCGGCCTGCGCCGTCCCGCAATGCAGCACCTCTTTCTTGCGCGCTTCATCGGAGTCGAGTTGGCTGCGCACCGACGCCACCACATCTAGGATTCCACCGGCAAGCAGTTTGTCGCGGAGCTTGTTGAAGTCATCGTTCGACGATCCAATGTCCCATCCAGTCTTTTCGCCCAGGATGGCCGCCTGCGCCCCGTCGGCCGTGTGCATCACCTCCACATACTGCAGACGATCGGCCGCGGCTCGCGACGCGACTTCAGCTAGGGCCTCGCCGAGGTGCTTCTCCATCGCTGGACCGAACTTTTCGAACGTGGCGAAAAAATGGTCGTGTCCCGATTCCTCCTCGGGATGCCAGTTGCGCATCGACCAGGCATCCACGAGCTGGTTGTAGAGAACGTGGTCCTGATAGGCGCAGCGCACCGACGGCTTGTTCCTGTAGGGCTCGCAGGAATCGCACGACGCGTGCATCAGCTTCGATGTGCTCCGATCCACGCAGAGCGCGCTCTCCGAGGCCCAGTCGATGAAGGTCTCCGCATAGATCGCGCCGCTCAAGTGGACGTGCAGATCGCCGCCCTTCGGCATCTGCTGCAGAAATGCCAGCAGCAACCCCGGCTCATGCCGCACCGATTCCAGGTATCTCGCCGTCTTCTCTTCAGCGCTTTGCGCCCGCGAGACTTGCGCCGACGCGGTTTGTGCCGAACAAAGAACCGTCAGAAAACAAACGACTGATGCCAAACTCAGGCTTCGCATCACAAAAGGGCCTCCAACCACCCCATCCTATTCACATTGGGATTGTAGAGAAAGCAATTGGCAGACGTAAGTATGCGCGCGAGAACCGGAACCCGGCTGCGGAAAACGCACTATCCATGCGGGTGAGGCGTCGATTTGCACAGTCAAAGTCTTATGCGAACATCGGACAAAAGCAGAAGCTTTCCGGGCAGAAACCGCGAAATGCCGCATGGATGCCGGGATTTCAGAGTGCCGTGCCGGCGATTGCACAATTCCCGTGTCACCGGCCTGTGCATGAGCTGCACTCGATTGATAAATAAGAAGTTACAGGTGCACGAATTTCGTTGACGTAGAAAACGAGAGTGGTAAGAACATAATCGTTCTTTGACACGTTCTGAAGTTTTTCCGGTTGGTGCAGCGTCCGGGGCTCAAGCGTAGTCACTCAGACAACCGCGAGGTGAGTTTGGGAGGGCGAGCAAGGGTCTATAGCTAAGCGCTGGTCGAGGAGAACAGGAGCCTCTGTTAAAGGCAGGATAGAGTCCCGAGGCGTTGGACTGATTTATCCGGTTGGCGGTGAGCCCGGAGCCCGAGCAAAGATCGGCTTACAATGAACCCGCAAGGGAGTTGTAGGAAAAGGTCAGCAAGGGTCTAAACGCGAGCTACTGGCCGAGAGGAATGAGTTCAACATCACCTCGGGACTCTCTACGTTTCTGCTCATCTGTCAGCCGACTGAGCTAACTCCTGTCTAAGGAACAATCACTGCCGATCCATCCCCAGTCTCCTCTTTGACCGCTAGAAGCGCCTCGTTCGCATGTTCAAGTGAAAATACTGTGACTTGCGGGCGAATATGGAGATCGTGGGCGATCTTCAAGAAGTCGCGCGCATCCTGCCGAGTCATGTTGGCCACACTGCGTATCTGCCGCTCGCCCCACAGCAGTTTGTCGTAGTCAAAGCCAGGCATATGGTCGAGATGAATGGCATTGATGGCCACCACTCCACCTTTACGCAAACTAGCGAGCGCACTTACCACAACCTTTCCACTGGGAGCGAACGTTATGGCCCGGTCGAGCGCCACCGGCGGCTTCTCGTCTTCTTCGCCGACCCACGTGGCGCCAAGGGAGACAGCCCGTTTCCGATGGGATTCGCCTCTGGTCACAACATAGACTTCGCAATTCCAGGATTGCAGAATGGTAATCGCCAAACTTGCGGAGCTCCCAAAACCAAAAAGCCCAACTCGCTCACCATGCTCAACCCCCGCAACCCGCAAGCTGCGAAAGCCGATGATGCCGGCGCACAGCAAGGGAGCCACATGTACGTCATCCAAACCGGCCGGCAACGGAAAGGCGAAGTCCGTGCGCACCAGGGCGTACTCGGCATAGCCTCCATCCACCGTGTATCCCGTACAGGTAGGCTTATCGCACAGATTTTCCATTCCGTGATGACAGTACCAGCAATCGCCATCGACGCCGCCCATCCAGGAAACACCGGCACGCGTTCCCAGCGCCAACTCCGCGGTCGCGCCTTCGACCACTTCCCCGACGATTTGATGGCCAGGAATGAGTTGCGGTCGAACCGGCGGCAGATCTCCTTCCACGATGTGCAGGTCGGTACGACAAACCCCGCAAGCAACCACTCGAAGCAAAATATGTCCGGCTTCAAGCTGTGGACGGGGAACATCCTCGATTTGAAGGAACGATCCAGGCGCTGTACGTCCGGATTTAAAGATGGCAGCTTTCACCTTACCCCATCCTCGCGAATCTCGGGGTCGCCGAAAATAGGTGCTTTCATAATGGAACTCCTTCCGCCGCGCGTCCAGAGCTTTTTTCCCCATCCGCAGTGCGGATTGCCAGTTCGACGATCGACAGGTGTTAGGCTGCTCCAGTCTTTGGCTTTTGATTTCGTCACATCTTTTCAGTCCAATCGTCACAGACGACCGCCAGCGATCTTCCATACCATTTCCTGATTAGTCTCGAAGTCCGTTAATAACATTGAGTTCGAGCCTACGTCCCATTAGTCACTTGTGTCGGTTGTTTTATTAGAAAGTGTTCAATATTGAACAGTCGGGCACTATGAATCGCACTACGATCGTTGGGTTTTCGCTCAAGTATCTGAGGGCAATGTTTAGCCGCACTTGCCGATAGGCTTTGGGATGTGGCGTCCTGAACGGGCAAACCCGTGACCCACCGCTTCGCGATGAACGAAATGCGGGCCTCCGTTAACGAGACAGGCGAGATCGGTGGATGAGATGAAGCCGGGCGATTTCAAATTTGCAAGGCAACAAAATTTTTTCTCACACATTCATGACAAACCGCGGTGTCGAGGGGGCGTGCGAATGCTAGCAAATTCAAGGACCACTCGAGTTCTTCTGTTCTCGCTTCTATGTCTTCTCGTCTTCGTCGTCGTTGCTCCGGGCCAGGCTCGGCAGGTTTCCGACAAGGGCGGCCCATCGACGAATGGTCAATCCGCCAGCCCACCCGCGGCCAGTGCGCCTTCATCCGGCGTCTCCAAGTACGTGGGAGCGGATACATGCAAGACCTGCCACGAGGAAATTTACAACGCCTGGGAGAAAACGCCGCACTGGAAGACCACGCTAAACAAGGAGTCCTCGCACCAAGGTTGCGAGAGCTGCCATGGTCCCGGAGCGGAGCACGTGGCCGGCGGCGGCGACGCGAGCAAGATATTCAATCCCGCGAAGCACTCGGCCAAAGAAGTTGACGCCAAGTGCCTGACCTGTCACGCGGGAGCGCACCCGAACTTCGACCGCTCGCCCCACGCCAAGGCGAACGTCGGCTGTACCAGTTGCCACAGCGTTCACCAGAGCAAGGAAGAAGAAAAGCTGCTGAAGGATGCGCAGCCTGCGCTTTGCTTCCAGTGCCACTCCGACACTAAGCCGGCGTTCAATATGCCGTTTCACCACAAGGTGAACGAAGGCTTGATCACGTGCAGCGATTGCCACGACGTGCACGGCACCTTCCTAGCCAACAACGTGAAGTCCACGGCCGACCAGAACGCGATCTGCACCAAGTGCCACACCGAGGTGCGCGGGCCGTTCGTCTATGAACACGTCGCAGTCAAGGCCGAGGGGTGTTTGGGATGCCACACTCCGCACGGTTCCCAGAACGCCCGCCTGCTGAACATGCCGGCCATCAATCCGCTCTGCAACCAGTGCCACAGCGGCGTAGCTGCCAACACGGTTCACGGAATGGGCGCGGGGTCGTCGGAAACCATAACTTGTACGAACTGCCATACCTATGTTCATGGCTCGAACATGAATGCGGCGTTCCTCAGGTAGGAGTCATGGATTCGAACGCGCCTGGAGAATTGCGGAGGCGTGGCCGCGTTTCGATTGCGCGTAGGGATTCAAGGTCTCGACGAGCAATGTTTTTCAAGTGAGGCTTCAATATGATGAACCCAAGATGGATTTCCCGGCGGTTGAGTGAAAAGCATTCTCTTGCGGCGGCCCGATGCATTGTCGGGGGCATGGCCGCAGCCATTTTGGGCTTGACGGCGGGCACTGCCGTCGCGCAGATTGCAATATTTGTGTCTCACCAGGCCGCTCCGGACGGCTACACGCTTCATGAGTCTATCGATCTGGGCGGACATGTGGCCAATGTCGACGGCAGCGGTGCCATGTACGACACTCTGGTCAACCAGCAGTCCGGTCCGCGTATAATGGGCGAGACCTATGAGCTGCGCGCGCTGCCGCAAACGAAGCACACCCTCGTCGATCACTTGAAAGCCTTTACCAGCGGGCTCGGCGGCGATCCGAACAACGTTGCCAAGCTGGACTTTTCCAAGGGCAAGCTCTACGACTTCTCCGGCTTGTTCCGCCGTGACCGCCAGTACTTCGACTACAACCTGCTGGGCAATCCGAACCTTCCGCCCGGCCAGTCGATTCCAATCGGTCCCCCCGCGACGCCGACGGGTTCCTACGCGTGGCCGCAGGTGACGCAGTCGCCGTTTATGTTCAACACGGTGCGCCGCATGACGGATACCAAACTTACACTGCTTCCGCTGTCGAAGGTGACCTTCCGCGTCGGCTACTCGCAGAACGTTTTCCAGGGTCCGAGCCTGACGCCCAGCGGTTATCAGGTTGCCGGCTCCTACGACCTGCTGCTCCAGGAGTATCAGCGCAACAGCACTGATGACTGGACGGGATCGGTCGAGTGGAAGCCCGTATCGCGGACCCGGTTGACCTATGAAGAGCAGGTCACTCACTACAAAGGCGATTCCTATTTCAGCGGGGCGCCCCAGTATTTCAACCTGCAGGAAGCGGACGGACTCAGGGTCGCAGTGCTCCAGAACTACGACAATCCGATCAACAAGCCGGTCGCCATCACCTGCAACACCGGCGTTGGACCCGCCCCAATTTCCCCGGCGCAGACTCCGAACGGTCTACCCATCGTCGATCCGGCGTGTAATGTGATTACCAGCTATTCGCGTTCTCAGCCAACCCGCGAAATCTTCCCGACCGAAATCTTCCGCTTACAAAGCTCCAGCATCAAGGACGTTACGATGAACGGCAACGTTCGCTACACCTACGCGAACACGAGCCTGCCGAACTACTACGACGACTTCCAGGGTCTGGCGGGAACGACCCGCGAACTCACGTATGCCGGCAACGCCCGCGCCAAGCGGGAAGCGATCGCCGCCGACTACGGCGTCACTTGGCAGGTGCTGAAAAAGCTCAGCATTTCCGAGCAGGTCGACTACTCGAATGTGCACCAGCCGGGAGTTGCTAACATTACGAGTCTAACCACCGTGACGGCCGCAACCCCGAACATCAATAGCACGGCGTTAACCACCACGGTGATCAACACTCCGATCAACCCGGCTACGGGCAAGCCAACTTCTACGTTTGAAGGCAGTCCGAACGTCGCTACGCCGCTGTTTGATTTCTTCGGCCAGAAGTTCATCACGAACAACCTCACAGCGGCGTACGACCTCACGGATCGCACCGTGTTCACACTCACCTATCACCACCAGCAGCACAACATCGGCGAAGGTGCCGCGAACACCACGGGATACCTATCCGGCATCTCCAACTTCACCATCAACGAGAACGGCGGTACCTTCGGCGTCGCTGTGCAACTGGCGAACAACTGGAACATCAACGGTTCGATCGAGGTTCTGTACGCCGACAATGTCCTCACCCCGGTCGCACCCCGCGAGCTTCAGCATTACAGAATTCACACCAAATACCGGCCGAAGACCTGGGCGACGTTCTCCGGCGCCTACAATGACCTCGAGCGCCACAACAATACGAACAATACAGGCACAGCCTCCGTTGACGGCCCGCTCCGGCACGTCGATCATAGCCGCACGGTGAGTTTGAACGCCGACTTGATGCCGAACGAGCACTACGGGTTCGACATCGGCTATGCCTACAGCGACGTGTACACGGCGACCAACATCTGCTTCCTGGGCACGGCCTCAAGCACGACCATACCGGGAGCCGCGACGCCCACCGGCGTGGCTTGCCCGTCTCCGACTCCCCGCGGGGGAGTTGGGGCTTATACTTTTGGTCCGGCTAAGGACTTCATGAACGCTCCAACGCAGTACGCGTCAGTCGCCTTGGCTCTTTCGCCGATCAATAAGTTCCACGCCAACATCGGCTACCGCCTAAGCTCGGTCAACGGCAGCCGCTTTTTCAACGATCCGCGCGATGTGAACGGATCGCTGGTCTCTACCTACCAGTCGCCTTTTGTGAATCTCTCCTATGCGATGCGAAAGAATCTGATCTGGAAGGGCGAGTATAACTACTTCGGCTACGGCGAGGGTGGTCCTTCGGGAGCACAGTATTGCAATCCCTCCAGCACGCTCCCGACGCCGACTACCCCGGCTCCGGTCGTGCTCTGCAGCACGCTGCCAAATACTGCGTTCAACGGTCCGGCCTACGGGTTCACCGCTCCTCGGAACTTCCATGCAAACAACGTAACCGCTGGAGTGCATTACGAGTTCTAAAAACATCCATTAGCCTTACTCACCGCCTCGCTCGCACCGCGCGGAACACATCGGGCTGGATTTGGCCTACAACTTCAACAGTGTGATCCAGAATGTCCTGAGCTGCGGAGTGCCACAAAAACCAGTTTCCAACCGCGCGATTCTAGAAGCGGGCCTTGGTCGGCCAGGGTCAAGTTCAGGTTAGGGAATGAGGATTGGTCGGGGCGCGCGGATTTGAACCGCGGACCCCCTGCGCCCAAGGCAGGTGCGCTACCAGGCTGCGCTACGCCCCGACTGTTTTGCTCCACTGATTCTAAATCACTTCGCCTTCTTGCATTGTGACCTACTACCCGTTCTTGGTACAAACTGTGCCAAATATAAGCCATAGAGATGGATTCAATCTCTCACAAAAGGCATACTACGAGCGATTTAGATTTAGAGGTCCGCCATCGCGCAATCTTGTCTTATCATATAGCGTATGGCAATGTCGCACGCGCGTTTGCGATCCGCTGGCGGGAGTTTCGGGAAACAGGAGGCCATGCTCGATCGCTGGTTTGCGCGGGCGGTCGAGTGCCACTCCGAGGAAACGCTACGGTTTCTCGGCGCGGAAAAAGATCCCTTCCGCAATCCAGTCGGGCACACCCTGCGCGAGAATCTCGCCGTCTTGCTGGAACAAGTGCTGGGCGGGATGGAAGCGGAACCCGCGCAAGCCGCATTGGAAAACATCGTCCGTATCCGCGCGGTGCAGGACTTGACGGCGAGTCAGGCCCTGCAATTCGTTTTTCAGTTACGGCCGATCCTGCGCCAGTTCCCGACGGAAGCGAATCAGGAAGTGCTCGACGCTAGAGTCGATCAATTCGCATTGTGGGCATTCGAGGAATACGCGCGCTGTCGCGAACGCCTTGCCGACCTCCGGATCAGCGAGAGCAGGCGCGGAATGGGTGTGGCAGCCGCCCGGCGCGAACCGGGACTTAAAGTATGAGTGTCGTCTTCGCAGCCGCCGGCCCAGTGACAGCGACACTGATGGGCATTGCCCGGGAGGGGCAAGCGGCAACCGCGGGGCAGGTTCTTCTCTGGGTGGCCGTGCCCTACGCCGCGCTCGCGATATTTCTTGCCGGTTTCTGTTACCGCGTGGCGCTATGGGCATGGTCTCCGGTGCCGTTCCGCATCCCGACGACGTGCGGACAACAGAAATCCCTGCCTTGGATCCGGCCCGCATCGCTCGAGAACCCCAGCACCGGGAGGGGGGCAGTGGCGCGGATGGCGCTGGAGATATTGCTCTTCCGCTCACTGTTCCGCAATAACCGCGCGGAGTTGCACGATGGGCAATATGTTTTCGGCGAGAGCAAATGGCTCTGGTTGGGGGCGCTGGCCTTCCACTGGGCACTGCTGGTGATTGTGCTTCGTCACCTCCGGCTCGTGGTCCAGCCGGTACCGGCGTTTGTCACCGTGCTTGCCGGTTGGGATAGTTTCTTCCAGATTGGCGCTCCCGCACTCTATGTTTCCGATGTGGTGTTAGTTTGCGCCGGGTTGTACTTACTCCTGAGGAGATGGCAAGACCCTCTCGTCCGCTATCTCTCGCAGTTGGCCGACTACTTTGTTCTCTTACTCGTGCTTGGCATCGCCGGCTCCGGGATACTCATGCGTTATAGCATGAGGGTAGACCTGGTGAACGTCAAACGCCTGGCCCTGGGCCTGGCCACTTTCCATCCGGTCATACCCGCCGGGTTGAGCGTAGTCTTCCTGATTCACCTGATGCTGGTCTGTACATTGGTGGTTTACTTTCCCTTCAGCAAGCTCATGCACATGGGTGGTGTTTTCCTGAGCCCCACCCGCAACCTGGCTAACAATAGCCGCGTGAAGCGGCATATCAATCCCTGGAACTATCCGGTGAAGACCCACACTTACGCGGAATGGGAAGACGAATTCCACGAAAAGATCAAGGCAGCCGGAATCCCACTGGACGAGGCCGAGAGTGGCGGAACCTCTAGTACAGATTGACCACAAACCGCCGAGCGGCGACTGGCGCGACCCCAGGGTCGAGTTCCGTAAGGGTGTGTTCTGTTACAGCGCACAGCCGAAGAATGTCGCTTACCTGGGAATGCCGAATCCGCGTCCATGGCAACCGTTCGACACCGACTGGAAACTGCCGTCCGACTGGAAGGAGATCGTCCTCGAAGGGCTGAAGGACAGGCTGAAGAAGTACCGGTCGTTCCGCTTGTTCATGGACATCTGCGTCCGCTGCGGCGCCTGCGCCGACAAATGCCATTTCTACTTGGGTTCCGGCGATCCGAAAAACATGCCGGTCGTGCGCGCCGAACTTCTGCGTTCCGTCTATGTCCGGTACTTCACCGCCAACGGCCGTATCTTCGGCGCCGGCCGGGAACTGACCGAAGACATCATCAAGGAATGGTTCTACTACTTCTATCAGTGTACGGAGTGCCGCCGTTGCTCGGTGTTCTGTCCCTATGGCATCGACACGGCCGAGGTCACCATGATCGGCCGCGAACTGCTGAACCTGATCGGCTGCAATATCAACTGGGTCCTGGAACCGGCGGCCAACTGTTTCCGCACCGGCAACCATCTTGGCATCCAGCCGCACGCCTTCAAAGACAGCCTGGAGTTTGCCGCCGGCGAACTGGAGGAAATCACCGGCATCCGGGTCGAGCTTCCCATCAACCGCAAGGGGGCCGAAATCCTGTTTGTCATGCCTTCGGCCGACTATTTCGCCACGCCGCATTACTATACCCTGCTCGGCTACATGAGCCTGTTTCATGAAATAGGACTGGACTTTACTTACAGCGCATTCGCCTCCGAGGGCGGCAACTTCGGCCTGTTCACCTCCCACGAAATGACGAAGCGGCTGAACGCAAAAATCTACGAGGAAGCCCGCCGCCTGGGAGTGAAGTGGATTCTGGGCGGCGAGTGCGGCCACATGTGGCGCGTGCTTCACCAGTATATGGACACCATGAACGGTCCGGCCGGCTTCCTCGATGAACCCGTCTCGCCCATTACCGGGACGCGATTCGAGAACGCTCGCTCCACGCGCATGGTGCACATCTGCGAGTTCACCGCCGATTTGCTGTACCACGACAAACTGAGACTCGCGCCAAAGCGTAACGACCATCTGGCGGTCACGTTCCATGACTCCTGCAATCCTGCGCGGGCCATGGGACTGCTGGAGGAGCCGCGCTACATTCTCCGGCGCGCCTGCAACCGCTTTTACGAAATGCCGGAGAACACCATCCGCGAGCAGACCTTCTGCTGCGGCAGCGGCGCCGGTCTGGGCACGGACGAAAACCTGGAGATGCGTTTGCGCGGCGGTTTCCCGCGAGCCAACGCGGTCAAATACGTCAAGGAAAAACACGGCGTGAACTTGCTCGCCTGCATTTGCGCCATCGACAAGGCTACGCTGCCCACCCTGATGGACTATTGGGTGCCCGGAGTAGAAGTTGCAGGCGTGCACGAATTGCTGGGAAACGCTCTGGTCATGACCGGAGAAAAAGAGCGGACAACGAATCTGCGGGGCGAACCGCTGCCGGCCGAGGTGACGCATGCGTGACCGGCTGCTGATCTTCTCCGGGCTGTTCCTGTTTGTGGCCGGCGTTACCTTCCCGATGTGGCAAGGCATCGCCGCCAAGACGTCAACCAAGGGGCCGGACTTACAACTTCCGGCGAATCAGACGGCGTGCGTGGCTCCGCGAAGTTACATGCGGGCCGCCCACATGCAGTTACTGATCAATTGGCGGGAAGGCGCGGTTCGCGAGCATCGGATGCGCTATAACGCCTATGACGGTAAGAGCTACAAGGTCAGCCTTACCAACACCTGCCTGGGACAGTGCCATGGCAGCAAGGAGAAGTTCTGCGATCGCTGCCACAGTTACGTGGCCGTGTCCGCGCCTTACTGTTGGGATTGTCATCAGGATGCTTCTGCTACAGCGGCAACCACGGCCGTCGCTACGGCGGCGGGGAGGACACCATGAAGATCACGCGCAAGGATTTTCTGCGCCTGGCGGGGGGATCGGCGTTGGCCGCCGGCGCCGGCACGCTGGTAAAGGCCATCAGTGCTGCGGCGCAGCCGTCCTCGGCTGTGCCGGGCTCGAAGAACATCGCCGTCGGCGGGGCCACGGCGCGGCGCTGGGGCATGGCGATCAATTTCGAGAAGTGCCGGAAAGGATGCGACGACTGCATTCGCGCCTGCCGCTTGACCCACAACATCCCGCAGATCCCCGATCCCGCCCACGAAGTAAAGTGGATTTGGGAAGAACCGTATGAAAAGGTGTTTCCTTTCCAGCGGACCGACTACGGGCGCCAAGACCTGGCGGGAAGCCGGGTGCCGGTCCTTTGCAATCACTGCGCCGATCCGCCTTGTGTGCGAGTCTGCCCGACCCAGGCTACGTGGAAGCGCGGCGATGGCATCGTGATGATGGACTACCACCGCTGCATCGGCTGCCGTTACTGCATGGCGGCCTGCCCGTATGGATCGCGAAGCTTCAACTGGTTCGATCCCCGGCCTTATATCAAGCCTTTGAATCCCCAGCTTCCGACTCGCACCAAAGGCGTGGTCGAGAAGTGCAATTTCTGCGAAGAGCGCTTGGCGGACGGCCTTCTTCCGGCGTGCGTGGAAGCGTGCAAGGAGAAAGCACTGGTTTTCGGCAACTTGAACGACGAAGATTCGGCGGTGAGGCAAGCCTTGCGGGCGCGCTACGCCGTGCAGCGCCAACCGGAGCTAGGCGCTGGTCCTTCGGTCTTTTATCTGATCTAGTGGCCTGTCGCAGTGAGTTCGTTACTGCGGATGCGGCGGGCGGGGTCAGAGTATTTCCACTGGATAGGCCGAGCATTGGCGGAGTAGGCGTTGATGTAGCGGCGGAGTTTGCGAGCCAAGTCGGAAACCGAGGTAAAGATGCCGCGCGCGATAACGTCGCGTTCGATCCTGGCGAACCAGAGTTCGACCTGGTTGAGCCAGGACGAGTACGTGGGCGTGAAGTGAAACCGGACTCGCGGATGTTGCTGGAGGAAGTCGCGGACCGCCTGAGTTTTGTGCGCGGAGAGGTTGTCGAGGATGATGTGAATCTGTTGCCGAGGCGGACACAAGGATACAACCTCTTGCAAAAAGGCGACGAACTCGCGGCTGGTGTGGCGGGCGGCGGTTTTGCCGTGGACGCGGCCGGTGGCGGTATTGAGCGCTGCATACAAGGAGAGCGTACCGTGCCGGTAGTACTCGAAGCCGTGGCGTTCGGCGCGTCCCGGCGAGAGCGGCAGGACGGGATCGAGACGATCCAAGGCTTGAATGGCGGTCTTCTCATCGACGCAGAACACGGCGGCATGTTGGGGTGGGCGCAGATAGAGGCCGAGGATGTCGGCGGCTTTGGTTTCGAACTCGGGATCGTCGCTGACCATGTAGCGTTCGAGGCGGTGTGGCTTCAGGCCCGCTTCTTGCCAAACGCGATGCACGGCGTCTTTGCTGACGCCCAGCGCGGAGGCCAGTTTGCGGCAACTCCAGTGCGTAGACCCGTCGCTGGGCTTTCTCCGCGTGGCCGACAGGATGCGAGCGTGCAGAGCCGGAGTCAACACCCTGGGCTTCTGGCCGGGATGATAGGTGTCCAGTCCCTCGATCCCCTGCTGCCGGAAACGCTGCTTCCAGCGAATGATCGTGGGCGCAGTGGTTTGCAGCCTTTGCTTGATCGCGTTGAAGGACGACCCTTCTGCCAGCATCAGGATCAACTTGGCGCGAAACACGTAACCGGCCGGCAGAGTACGGGACTGGGCGATGCTGCTTAGGTCGGAATGCTGTTGCTGGGTGAGCAAGATTTCGCTGCCAGTGGCCATAACAGCTTTGATGCTAAGAACCTAGTAATGGTTGCTCTGCGACAGGCCACTAGTAGCTGATCTAGTAACTATGTACATGCTCGACAAAGCAATGGCCGGCAGCCGCAGGTACTGGAGCTGGATGGCGTTCTTGTTGCTCCTGGCGGCCGTAGGGTTCGTCTGTTACTGCCGGCAGCTTAGTTATGGTTTGGGTATTACCGGGATGAGCCGCGATGTCAACTGGGGAATCTACGTGGCGCAGTTCACCTTCTTTGTTGGCATCGCCGCATCGGCGGTCATGGTGGTATTGCCGTATTACCTGCACGACGTGAAACAGTTTGGAAGGATCACGATCCTGGGTGAGTTTCTCGCCATCGCCGCCGTGATCATGTGCATGCTGTTCATCTTCGTGGACATGGGACAGCCGATGCGAGTGTTTTACGTGCTGCTCTATCCCACGCTCCATTCCATGATGTTCTGGGACATGATCGCGCTCGGCGGTTACTTGCTGTTGAATGCGGCGATCTCATCCGCAGTGCTGGGCTGCGAGTACAAACGCGTCCCGCCGCCACGATGGCTCAGGCCCGTGGTTCTTTTTTCCATTCCCTGGGCCATCAGCATTCATACGGTCACGGCGTTTCTGTATAACGGTCTCCCCGGGCGTCCGCTATGGTTCACGGCTATTCTGGCGCCGCGGTTCCTGGCTTCGGCCTTTGCTTCGGGTCCGGCATTGTTGATCTTGCTCTGTCTGCTGCTGCGCCGCTTGACCTCGTTCGATGCGGGCAACGAGGTCATCCGCAGACTGGGGATCATCGTCGCTTATGCCATGACCGTGAACGTATTTTTTCTCCTGGTGGAACTGTTCACGGCGCTTTACAGCCACGTGCCGGATCATGGCGAGGCCTTAAAGTACCTGTTTATTGGACTGGAGGGAAAGCATCCTCTGGCGCCGTATATGTGGCTTTCGGTGGGCATGGCGGGAGCCGCCCTGGTCGCTTTGCTGGTCCCCAGTTTTCGTAAGAACCAACGAGTCCTCGCGCTGGCGTCGGTGTTGGTTTTCGTTTCTCTGTGGCTGGAGAAAGGCATGGGTCTGATTGTCGCCGGCTTTGTGCCCTCCCCGCTGGGCGCCGTGACGACGTATGCGCCAACCGCTCCGGAGTTGGGAATCGTCCTGGGGGTGTGGGCGACCGGCGCATTGGTCCTCACCGTGTTCTACAAGGTCACGATTTCGATTCGCGAGGCGAGCTAAGAACGAAGCATTCCGTTTGAGAGTGACCTTAACCAGCGCTGTTTCCGCGGACGGTTGCGATGGAAATGTCCTACGCCGCCGCGGCCTGCCTGCGGAGGGCAATCCTGGCCCGACGGCCCGATCAACCGATCACCCGATGATCCGATTTGCCGACGGCCCATTTGAAGGCGATCAGAGAAGGTTGTAGACTCAACGTACGACCGCGCGCCCGTAGCTCAGCTGGATAGAGCGGCAGCCTCCGGAGCTGTAGGTCGGGAGTTCGAATCTCTCCGGGCGCGCCAGTTTTCAATAAGTTAGCCGCCGTGCTTTCCTCGCCGTGTTCAAGAACATGCGCAGTTGATGGGCATCGCATCAACCACCACGCACACCGATGCGGAAATGTGCCTCGCCGCTTCTCGCTTCGCGTTTTTCAAAGCGCAGCCAGCCGCCGTTGGATCAGCAGGAAGTAAAGGGCCAGCAGAATGAGCAGGAATCCGTTCATACCGAGCACCAGCGGGGCGGTAAACACGGGAACGAGCCATCCCGACAACAGATTCCCCATCGGCATGCCGCCGCGGAACGCGAAATTGTACACGCTCATCACGCGCCCGCGCATTTCGTTCGTCGTAATCAACTGGACCAGCGAATTCACCGTGGCAAAAACCGCCATCATCGATGCGCCGACTAGCACCAGGAAGGTCTCGCTGAGCGGCAGCGACTTTGAAAGGGCAAACCCAGCAATTCCCGCGCCCAGGCAGATGAGCGCGCTGAGAGCGACGCGCCCCTTTTTTCTTATATTGCCCGCGCTGGCGATGGTCAGCGACCCGCAAATCGAACCGAGGCCCATAAGTGCGAGGAGATTGCCGTAGGTTTGCGGACCGCGATGGAAGATGTCCTTCACGAATACGGGAAGGTAGGTGCGCATGGGCATGCTCAAAGCGGTCATGCAGAAAGCCAGAATAATCAGCGCTTCCATCGAACTTTGCTTGCGGGCAAACTGAATGCCCTGCTTCAGGCTGGTGAACATCGACTCCGTGGTCCTCTCTGGCAGGTAGCGGGCGCGGATGATCGACAGCGACACGATGGGCGCGAGGAACGAAAGCGCGTTCAGCCCGAAACACCACTTCTCTCCCAGCCTCGCTAAGACCTGCCCGGCAAGTGCGGGCCCGACCATGACCGCCACGTTGAACTGGATCGAATTCAGCGCGATGGCGTTGGGCATATCTTCCCTCTCGACCAGCGTTGGAATCAGCGCCTGGTAGGCCGGAGCGCCGAAGGCCTGGGCCAGACCGGAAACAAACGAAAGGCAAAGGATGTGCCAGACGTGTACATGGCCGGTCGCCACCAGAATGGTGAGCAGCCCGGCGGTCGTCATCTGCACATACTGGGAGCCGAGCAGAATCTTGCGGCGTTCCGCGCGATCGGCCACCACGCCGCCGATCAGAGAGAACAGAAAGATGGGAATGCCGCCGAGAAATTGATCCAGCGCCAGCAGGAACGCGGAGTGGCTCAGCCGGTAAATCAGCCAGCCCTGTGCCACGATCTGCATCCAGGTGCCGATGCTGGAGGTGCAGGCGCCAAACCACATCAGGCGGAAATCGCGATATTGAAATGCTTTAAAGACCCGGCCAATCAACGTAGCGTCTCCGAAGGCTCCTCAAAAAGCGTAACATGCGGCTTCACCGGCTTGGCGTGACGGGAATGCACAGGCAATCTCCAAGCCCATGCGCCCCATGAATTGACATAGCTATCATAAATGGCTATCCTATAACTGTATGCAAGTCAGTGTGGCGGATGCCAAGAACAAGCTTCCGGAATTGATTAAGGCGGTGGAGAGTGGAGAGCCTGTGACCGTCTGCCGCCGGGGTGTGCCGGTGGTGGATATCGTGCGCACGAAAAAGCCGACCCGCAAAAAGAGGACGCTGGGCACACTGAAGGGGAAAATCCAAGTCCTCGATCCGAACTGGTGGAAGCCCATGACGGACGAAGAAGTGGAAGCCTTCCTCGCGGGGCGCGATTGACGTGCGCCTGCTTCTGGACACCGCCGTTCTGATTTTCGCCGTGGAATCGCCGCAACGGCTCAGCAAACGCGCGACTCGCGTTTTAGAGAACGCGGCAAATGTCCTGGAGCTGAGCGCAGTCTCCATTTCCGAGATCGCGATCAAGACAGCCCTGGGCAAGTTGAGAATCTCAGCCGCTGTCGTGCGACAGGCGGTTGAGGATATGGACATCCGCATACTTCCCTACACCGCCGATCATGCACTCCAGTTGTTCGACTTACCCCTTCACCACAGTGACCCCTTTGATCGGCAGATCATTGCCCAGGCTTTGTCCGAGAATATTTCCATTGTGACTTGTGACGAAAAATTCAGCCTTTACAGAGGGCTCAAACTCATCTGGTGATAATTGGCCAATTCCGGCCGCGCGGGGGATATCACGTTTGTCCCAGAAAGAGATGTCCCAGAAACAGATTGACACCCATGTCTCGACTGCCCTAATATCATGCCTACCATGACTCCGCTGACCCATCGCCATCACCATCATCACCATGCGATGAGCGTGTCGGCGGGGGACCACGGATAACCAAAGCACTTATAGGAAATCCAAGCCCGCTGGCGCAGAACTCGCCCGGCGGGCTTTTTGCTTTTGCGCGAGGTCTGAGATTCTGGCATCAAGATTCTGACACGAAGATTAGGAGGGTTTGATGGAGATCGACTTCGACAAGATGCAGGGCCTGGCGCCCGCTGTCATTCAGGATGCAGGCACCGGGGAAGTGCTCATGGTGGGCTTTATGAACCGGGAAGCGCTGGCTATGACCCTGCGCACTGGATTCGTTACGTTCTACAGCCGCACTCGCCAGACACTGTGGACCAAGGGAGAAAGCTCCGGCAATCGTCTGCAGGTCGTCGCCGCCTGGACTGACTGCGACCGGGATACCGTGCTGCTGCGCGTCCGCGTGCTCGGTGAGGGCAAGGTCTGCCACACCGGCACGCGCTCCTGCTTTACGCAGGAACTTCCTCTGGGAAGCGCGCTCGGAACCGCCGTCCTTGGACAGGAGAAGGTCGGACAAGAGAGAGCTGGGCAAGAGAGGGCGGAGCGATGAAATTGCGATTGGGCATTCCCAAAGGAAGTTTGCAGGAAGCAACGTTGAGCCTCTTCACGCGCGCCGGACTGCGCGTGTACACCAACGCCCGCTCTTATTTTGCCGCCACGGATGACCCCGAGATCGAATGCCTGCTGATTCGTGCCCAGGAAATGGCGCGGTACGTCGAACATGGGGCCCTGGATGCGGGCTTGACTGGTCTCGACTGGGTGCTCGAAAGCGGCCTCGAAGTAGTCAAGGTCACGGACCTGATCTATGCCAAACAGAGCATGGGCAGCGTCAAGTGGGTGCTGGCCGTGCCGGAGGAGTCGAGCTTTCAGAAACTGGAGGACCTTGAAGGGCGGATCATTGCCACCGAACTGGTCAGTTTCACCCGCAATTATTTCGCGAGCCGGAATGTTGCCGTGCGGGTCGAGTTCTCCTGGGGCGCAACCGAAGTCAAGCCACCGCTACTGGCAGACGCGATTGTCGAGGTCACGGAGACGGGAAGTTCACTGCGCGCCAATCACCTGAGAATCCTCGAAACCGTTCTTGAGTCCAACACGCAGTTGGTCGCAAACAAGGCCGCATGGGCCGATCCTGCGCGGCGAGAAAAGATTGAAAACCTGTCCGTCATGCTGAGCGGAGCTATCGCTGCGCTGGGGCGGGTCGGTCTGATGCTCAATGTGCGCAAAGCGGACTTGCCCGCGGTTCTCGGTCTTCTGCCGGCGCTGAAGAATCCGACCGTCGCGCCCCTGGCCGATGGCGAGTGGGTCGCGGTGAACACAGTCATTGAGGAGCACACCGCCTGGTCGCTGATTCCTAAGCTCAGACAAGCCAGCGCTCAGGGCATCGTCGAGTATCCGCTGAACAAGGTGGTGATGTGATGCCGAAAAAGGTGATGCGCGATGCCGTGATCCGCGATGATGCAATGCGCATTCTCGAAGGCCCAGAGCAAGTTCGCCTTGTGACTGCGCTGGCCGGGCGCGGCGCGACCGATCTGGCAGACGTTGAGCCTGCCGTCCGCCGCATTGTGAGTGAAGTCCGGCGCAACGGTGATCGCTCCGTACGCCGCTACGCCGCACGATGGGATGGATTGCGCAAGCACGAGCCTCTCCGCGTTCCAGAGGCCGATCTCAAGAAGGCTTGGGAGCAAACGGATCCAGAACTGCAGGACGCGATCAAGCAGGCCGCGGGCAACATCCGCCGCTATGCGGAGTGGCAAGCGCTCCAATCGTTCAATGAGTGGCGGCGCGAAATCCAGCCTGGCGCTGTCGTGGGCCAGTTGGTGCGCCCTCTGGAATCGGTGGGGTGCTATGTTCCGGGCGGCCGCTATCCTCTGCCTTCCACGGTGCTCATGACGGTGATTCCCGCGCAGGTAGCCGGTGTCAAGCAGATTCGCGTTGCGTCTCCGCGCCCGGCGCAGGCAACCTTGGCGGCGGCTGCATTCCTCGGCGTGCGCGAGTTCTACCGCGTCGGTGGAGCACAGGCCATCGCTGCCCTTGCCTATGGAACGGAAGAGATCCCGCGTGTAGACAAGATCGTCGGTCCGGGCAACCGATACGTGACCGCAGCCAAGAAACTTGTGGCTTTCGATTGCGCAATTGAATTCCTCGCTGGTCCCACCGAAGCCGTCATCATCAGCGAAAGCGGCGATCCGGCGTGCATCGCTTCCGACCTTGTGGCCCAGGCGGAACATGATCCCGACGCGCTGTGCATCTTCATAACAACCTCACGCGCGTTAGCGAAAAAAGTTCAGAACGAGGCGCGGAAGCGCGCGCGCGCTAACCCGATCGCCTCTCAATCACTCTCCCGTCGTGGCGCCATTCTTCTCGTCGCTTCTCTTGAACAGGCCATCGAGATAGCGAATCGCATCGCGCCCGAGCATCTCACACTTCCGGCCGAACTGGTGCCGCTGGTGCAGCACGCGGGTGCGGTTTTCCTCGACGAGCTCACCCCTCAGGCTGCGGGCGACTACATTTCTGGACCGAACCACGTGCTGCCCACGGGTGGCATGGCCCGTGTGCGTGGCGGCCTTAGTGCGCTCGATTTCGTGCGCGTCATTGCCTGCCAACAAGTTTCCCGCGAAGGAATCCGCCGTATCGCGCAGCCGGGCATCGCGCTGGCAACTGCCGAAGGCTTGAAGGGACACGCGGAAGCTTTCCGAGTGAGGTGCTCCCATGCTTGAGGCTCGCGAAGCGGTAAGAAATCTGCACGCTTATCGGCCTCCTTTGGCGGGCCGAACCGGACTGCGTCTCGATTTCAACGAGAGCACAATAGGGTGTTCGCCGCGCGTCTTGGCCCGGCTGCGCTCGCTCGATTCGGAGCTCTTGGCGCGCTATCCCGAGCGCGAGCCGGTGGAAAAAGAGGTCGCAGCTTTTCTCGGACTCGATCCGGCGCAGGTTCTGCTCACAAACGGTGCCGATGAAGCGATTCATCTGCTTTGCTCCACGTATCTCGATCCCGGGGACGAAGCGCTCATCGTCGTGCCCACCTTCGCCATGTACGCGATCTTCGCGCAGGCCGAAGGCGCGCGCGTGATCGAAGTCCGTGCCGGCGACAACTTCACCTTTCCAGAAAAAGTCCTGCTCGCTCAACTCAGCCCACGCACCCGGCTCATCGCGGTGGCGAATCCCAACAATCCGACTGGAGCGGCGGTCGCAGGCAATGTCCTGGTTCAGGTTGCGGAAGCAGCGCCGCAAGCTGCCGTGCTCGTCGATGAGGCGTATTTCGAATTTCACGGAGAAACCCTTATTGACCAAACACGGATTGGTCACACCCGGCAGATCGAGAATCTTTTCGTGGCGCGGACTTTTTCCAAGGCTTACGGCCTCGCCGGTTTGCGAATCGGAATTCTTGCGGGAGAGGCGCGGCAGATGGCGATGGTCCGCCGCGGGGCCTCGCCCTACAACGTCAACGCGGCCGCGCTCGCCGTTCTGCCGGAGGCTCTTCAAGATCGGGAGTACGTCGGCCGCTATGTCGCGCAAGTGCTGAGCAACCGCGAGAGATTGCAGCGGGAACTTGGCACTCTCGGATTGCATTACTGGCCGAGCCACGCCAATTTTGTGCTCGTGCGCATTGGTTCAGCCCACGCGGAGTTCGTTCAAGCCTTGCGCAACCGCGGAATTCTGGTGCGCGACCGGCACTCCGACCGTCATTCCGACCCAAGATGCGAAGGCTGCGTCCGCTTGACCGTGGGATCGGACGAACACACAGAGACTCTCATTGCCGCACTGCGGGACGTGGTTAAGCAGTTGGGATTGCGAACTGGTTCGCAAAATGAGGTGCGGGCGTGAGGAAAGCCAAGCTGCATCGCAAAACCGCGGAAACGGAAATTCAAATTGCCCTCACCATCGAGGGCCGAGGTAGATACGAAGTCTCCACCGGAATCCGTTTTCTCGATCACATGTTGGAGCTGTTCGCGCGTCACGGTGGGTTCGATTTGAAACTTGCCGCACTCGGCGACTTGGATGTGGATCAGCACCATACCGTGGAAGATGTGGGCATCGCTCTGGGTGAGGCGTTCGACCGCGCTCTGGGCGACCGGCGCGGCATCCTGCGAGCCGGCTATTTTCTGATGCCCATGGACGAAACTCTCGGTTTGGCGGCAGTGGACTTTGGAGGCCGCGCCGTGGCCGTGGTTCAGACCAAGGTCCGCGCGACGCGGGTCGGCGATCTCCAGACCGAACTGGTCTGCGACTTCTTTGAAGGTTTCGCACGCGGCGCGCGCGCCAATGTTCATGCGCGGGTGCTTTACGGGCGCTCCAGCCATCACAAGATCGAAGCGCTGTTTAAAGCTTTTGCGCGCGCTCTTCGTGTTGCCTGCTCGCGCGACAGCCGTCTGGCGCGCATGCTGCCGAGCACCAAGGGGCTTCTATGATCGGCTCAAAGACGATCGCGATCGTCGATTACGGCGCCGGCAACCTGAATTCGGTGAGGAAGGCGTTCGACTATCTTGGCGCCGAAGTCGTCGTAACCACGCAGCCTGAAGCCGTCGCAGCCGCGGACAAGATCGTTCTGCCTGGCGTCGGGCACTTCAGCGCATTGGTCGGCCTCGACAACACAGGCTTGCGAGAGGCCGTGCTCGAAGGCGCGAGCGCGGGCAAGCCGTTCCTCGGAATCTGCCTGGGAATGCAGTGGCTGTTCGAGGGCAGCGACGAAGCCCCGGGATTGGCGGGAGCGGGAATTTTTGCGGGAAGATGCCGACAGTTCCTGTCGTCGGTGAAATCGCCGCACGTCGGATGGAACTCGCTGACGGTGCGGGAAGGCTCGCGGTTGCTGCGCAACGTCGCGCCCGAATCTTTTGTCTACTACACCCATTCCTTTCAAGCGCCGGTGGTTGCCGCGACCACGGCGGCGACCGAATACGGAGGCCAGTTTTCCGCGGTCGTCGAACAAGAAAACATTTTCGGAGTGCAGTTCCATCCGGAAAAATCGTGGACCGTGGGGCTTCTCATTCTCAGGAATTTCTATGAGGTTCGATAAATGAGGTTCGATAAGTGCTGACCAAACGCATCATCGCCTGTCTCGATGTGGACGCCGGCCGCGTCGTGAAAGGCGTGCAGTTCGTTAATCTGCGCGACGCCGGCGACCCCGCGGAATGTGCCGCTGCCCATGCCCGCGATGGCGCGGACGAGATCGTTCTGCTCGATATAACGGCGACCAGTGATAAACGCAATACAATGCTCAACGTCGTCCGCCGCACGGCACGCTGCTTGTTTATTCCATTCACCGTCGGCGGAGGAATCCGTGAACTCTCCGACGCCGCAGCCGTGTTCGAGGCAGGCGCGGACAAGATCGCCATCAACTCGGCCGCGGTAAAAGACTCGTCGCTGATCGGGAAAATTGCCGCTCGTTTTGGCTCGCAGGCGGTCGTGGTGGCCATCGATGCCCGGCGGGTTAGAGGGGGTTTCGAGGTGTTCGTTGCCGGAGGCCGCACTCCCACAGGCCGCGACGCGATTTTATGGGCGCGCGAGGCAGCCGCTTGCGGAGCCGGAGAAATCATGCTGACTTCCATGGACCGCGACGGGACCAAAGCTGGTTTCGATTGTGAGTTGACGCAACTTGTGGCCGACGCAGTTTCCATTCCTGTGATCGCGTCAGGCGGCGCCGGGTCGGCCCAAGACTTCATTGACGTGTTCCGCGACGGGCGCGCCGACGCGGCTCTGGCCGCTTCCATTTTTCATTTCGGTATCGAGAACATTGGCCAATTGAAACGCGAGCTGCAAGCTGCCCACGTGCCGGTGAGGTGGCCATGCTGATTCCGTCGATTGATCTTATGGGCGGCAAGATCGTGCAGTTAGTCCAGGGAGAAAAGAAGAAACTGGAGTTCGATAACTTCGATTACTGGATCGAGCGCTTTTCCAAGTACCCCATCGTCCAACTCATCGACCTCGATGCGGCGCGCGGCGCCGGTGACAACCGGCCGCTGGTGAAGCAGATCGTAGGCCAACTGCCCTGCCAGGTTGGCGGCGGCATTCGCGATGTAGAAACGGCACAGGAACTCCTGAACATCGGCGCGCGCAAGGTGATCATCGGGTCCGCGTTGATGACCGAAGGCCGGATCAACCAGGAGCACGCTTGCGCACTGGCAGACGCAATTCCGAAGTCGGCGCTGATGTTTGCTCTCGACTCCCGCGGAGGCCGAGTTGCGATTGACGGCTGGCGCCAGCAGACGGCTGTAACTACCTTCGACATGATTCGCGCGTTAGAACCCTTCTGCGAGACGTTCCTCTATACGCACATCGACACGGAAGGCTTGATGGGCGGAATTCCGATGGAGGCGGTCCATGCCCTAAGGCGCGCCACTCAACGACACCTGGTGGTCGCCGGCGGCATCACCGAGCAGCACGAAATCGACAGCCTCGACGAGCTGCGAATCGATGCTGTGGTAGGAATGGCGCTGTATGCCGGAAAAATTCGCGGCTGAACAAAGGCTGAGCTTTTCTGCCTCATACTTTCTGTTTTACAAGGGTGCTGCCTCGCGAACCGTCGCATCCAGGGCGCCTCCGCAGTACGGGCAAAACACATCGCCCGGCTGGACTCCGCGCTGGCATTGCGGGCAGACTGGCTGCAGGCGGTAGCGGCACTTGGGACAGAAAGCGAAACCCGCCTCCACGTGCGTCCCGCATTGCGGGCAGGACCCGAGACGCGGTTTGCGCAGAATGAAGTACAGGACGATCCCCAGCGCGTTCGGAACGAAGATCGCCACCAGCGTCCACAGAAGCCGGCTCATGCCCCGCCGGCCGGCGTCCCGGTTCACATATCCGATGAGCAGAACCCACACGGCCAGCAGGCCGCCGCCGAAGAGTGCGAGGCATTCTCGCGCCCAGAAGGGAGGGGCCTTGGGATCGCTGGCCACTACCGTGGCGACAAGAATCTGCATTCCGGCAAAGGCCAGGAAGGCAATGAAATAGGCAACGGGGGAAATAATGCGGATCTCGTCTGAGAATCTTGTCCGAGTTTCGTTTCGCACTTGCATCAATGTTTCTCCTTCTCTCAATCCCTGTGTTCTCAATCCCTGTGTTCAGCGGTTGTGATCGGCCAGGTGGGTGCCCTTGGCGAGCAACAGCACACTGGCAGCCAGCGCAGGCACGATCCAGAGCGTTACAAAGGCGACCGGCCAAGTGGCTGCAGAAATATGGGTGCGCTCTACCAGCCACGTAAAACCGCGCCAGCATGCGAGATTCGTAAAGGCGGCGGCCAGCGTCACCGCTCCGCAGGAGATGCCGACCAACCACAAGCGTTCCTCGCGTTGCCGCAGTTCCCTGGCACGCAACCGCACGCGCATTTGGGTGGCGGCGACCAAGGTCCGGTCGGCGGCCACAGGAATCGAACGCAGCGCTCGAACAAGGTCGCCGGCGTCCTGGGCAAAAGCGCGGCAAGAGTCGCACGCTTCCAGGTGGCTTTCCAGCCAAGCGCGGTCTGCGGTAGGCATCTGCCCGGCGTCCGCGAGGACGAGCATCCGGCGGGCGCGTACGTGATCGTTGTTGGTCATCCCCGTGTTGGTCATGCGCGTGTTCCTTTCAGCCACGGTTGAAGCGCGCTCAGGCCACGGTATACCCGCGACTTCACAGTACCAAGCGGCGCGCCGGTGACCACGGCAATCTCTTCCAAAGTCAGTCCTTCCTGAAAACGAAGCACGAGGGCCTCACGATATTCGGCAGCCACGTGATCGAGTCCGGCGGCGATCCGCTCGCTCAGTTCGCTATGCGCCACCAGATCAAACGCAGAGGGCTCTGCCGACGCGGGCGGATCCATCGGTTTGTCTTCGTCCGCGAGCAGACCGTCGAGGCTTGCCGGCTGTTTGCGACGGAAGAAGTCGATGGCCAGGTGGCGGCTCACGGAGAACAGCCACGCGCTGAATTCATGTTTTCCGTCGTACTGACGTCCGCGTTCCAGAACGCGAATCCAGGTTTCCTGAAAAAGGTCTTCGGCGGTGGCCCGGTTGCGGGTGAGCGACATCAGGTAACGCAGCAGCCGGTGCTGGTATTGTTCGATGAGGCGGTCGAGCAAGTCGGGATCGCGACGACGCAATCCCTGCGCGATCTCGCTCTTCTCATCCACCATTGCATTGACGAAGTAACAGGTCGTTGCGTGCATACTACTGGAGATACGCAGGAAGGCCAAGAAAAGACGCAAGGCGAATCAAAAGCGAAGCAATTTCATCCGTTGCCGCTGGCCGGTCTCCGCCGGGCTTTCCTTCTTGTGCTTCGTGGAAAACAGAAACTGCATCCCCAAGTAGCCGAACAATTGCGGCTGTCCGCTCGCCGGTCCACGGAAGCTGCGGCCGGCCATAAACAGCAGCACAAAGTGCTCTCCCAGTTTGTAGCGGCCTCCGCCATCATAGGTGTCCCAGTTGTTGGTTCCATCGGTGTTGGCGCTGTTATAAAGTTCGGCGGCCAACTCCATTCGCTTGTTGACCTCCCTGAGGACGACTAAACCCGTAAACCAGCCCGCGCCCTTACCGCTGGCGAATATGTAGCCCGCTTCGGGATTGACCTCAATCGGCCCAACCTTCTTGGAGAACTCGATCGGAAGATAGAATCTGGTGCCGTAGTTCACGAGTCCGCGCTGTAACGAAGATGTGGGATTGTTGAACTCGAGCTGGGGAAAAATCGAGATCGCGAGTTTTTTCTCATCGCTGTCATAGAAGCGCCACTTCACGCCCGCTACCGACTTGCCCAGGCCGCTGCGAGTTGGGCCGCCGTCGGTACCTTCCACCAGGTACGGCACCTCGTACGTGAGCTGGATGCGAGAACCGACGCCATAATTCAAGTCCAGAATGGGTGCATTGAAGATGCGCGTGGCAGGATGGCGCTCGGAGTACGTCATGATGTTGTTTTCCCAATTGCCGTCGCCGGGAGTGCCGGGGTCGTTGGTGATGAAGGGCGGCCCTCCCTGCGCCGCGGCCGGCAGCGCGAGCGCGGCCAGTAGCACGACCAACAGCGGGCCTGCGAATATGCGGACTGATCGCGCTTCCGCTACTGGATCCATACCGTCTTGATGTTCACAAATTCGCGGATCCCTTGCACAGCAAGTTCGCGCCCGTGGCCCGAGCACTTCACACCACCGAAAGGCAGGCGCGGATCGGAGGCCACCATCTTGCTCAGGAAGACCAAGCGCGGCTAAGGCTGGGCCGCTGCAGCCGCCCTGTTCGGCGCAGCCTCGGGCTGCGGCGTCTGTCCGTTCTGGACTGAACCGCTGTTGCCCGGGCTCGCATCACTGTTGAGACTGAAGTAAGCATCGTAGTTCGAGCTTGGCGCGCTCAGGTCGCTTGCCGACGGGTCGTAGTTATACGACGAATCCGGAGCGTATGGCGGCGGATTGTCGGACCAGTCGTAGCTGTAATCCGGGTATGCGTAAACCGACGGGGCATACCAGTAAGGATCGTACCACCAGGGATTCCAGCCAAGTCCCCAGTAGCCGCCCCAGTACGGCCATCCGAAGCCGAAGCCCCAACCTCCCCATCCCCAACCTCCCCAGCCCCAACCGCGGCCCCAACCCCAGCCACCGCCCCAACCGTAGCCGAATCGACCGAAGCCCGGCATAGCGCGGGAGGCTCCGCCAACGAAACCGGCTGCGCCTCTTGACGAGCCAAAAGAGTGCCAGGCGCCATCGGCAATTCCCGTGTTACGAGCGGAGAGGCTTGAGTTCGCTGCGCCCCCTGAATTGCGTCCTTCACTGGAACGCGCAGAACTGCCGGCACTGGAACGCGCGGAACTACCGGCACTGGAGCGCGCCGAACTGCCGGAGTTGCCGAACGAATGCCACTGGCCATCGGCGATTGCGGGACGAAGATTCGACGAATGACTTTCGGACGAACCGGAATTGCCGCCAGCTTCGGACCCGCCGTAGGAACCGCGGCCCCCTCCCTCACGACCTGCCGCTGATCCACCACGAAAGTCGCCGCCTCGTTCGTAACTTCCGCCGCCATAAGAACGCCCGCCGCCATAATATCCGCCGCCACCATGGTAGCCACCGCCGCCACCGCCATGGAAACCGCCACCACCGCCTCCGCCGCCACCGCCGTGACCGCCGCCGTGCTGAGCGAACAATGGAATTGGGGTGAGAGTGAGACCGATGAAAACGGCAAATGCGAAGAGGGATCTCAGAAGACCGAATCTGCTCATAGTCTGTACCTCCCTTCAAACGGGGGAGCGCAGTTTCGAGCGAGGAGCCCATGTGCAAGGACAGCGCGCTGCTACTTGATCAGATTCTACTCCTATGGCAAGGGGTTGCTCCCAAGATTCAACCGTTACGGTTCAAGTGTTTACGGTTCGTCACCCACCGTATTCGTGTACCCCTCCAGCCTACTTGCGCGATCTCACCGGGAGGAGCCCCCACGGCTGGGCTTCCCGATTTTCCGGAACCATTATTCTCCAACCGGGATTTTCCAGAACCGGGAGCGATTCATTTGCAGGAGGGGAGGATGGCTACTTTCTGCCGAGGAAGCGGATGCGGGAGGTGAAGGCGCGGCGATTGTAGCCGCTGAAAGTCAGGAACTGGCTGCCGGCGTCAACGTCGGCGTTGACCACAACCGGATTGGAGCGACCGGTAATGTCGTCGAAGCCGCCGCGCAGCGCCCAGTAGTAGCCGAAAAGGTGAAAACGCTTTTCCAGATGCAAATTCAAAGTGAAATAAGTCGGGAAGCGATAGGAACATGGCGTTGCGTAGAGGAGTTGCTGATCGGTGAAGACATTGAAGGGAAATCCGGTGCGGGCCTCGGCGGAGTAGGCGAGATCCAGTTCGTGGATGATGGGGAGGCGGAAGAACGGCAGGAAACCCCAGGAGAGAAATCGGTTGGGCGCGTCCCAGAGCAAAGGGCCAGGAGCCTGAGGGCCGACGAGGGTGAGGAGCGGTCCGGGGAGGAGGACGCGAGCAAGGATGGGGGCGTCCACATTGAAATCGAGCGCTTGATTGGAGTGCGTGCTGGAGCGGATGTAGGAGCCCATGACCATATAGCGCTGGCGGAAACTGCGGCGCAGATTCAGTTGAAAGGCGTTGTAGCGGTCGTCCCGCGTGTTTTGCAGGATGAAGTTGCCGCCGGGCAAATTGTCGGGCGTGTCGTAAGCAAAGTCGTGGGTGCCGCGGCGCTGCATGAATTCGGCCTTCAGGAAGAGAGACGCCGGGAGTTTCTTTTCGAGGGCGACACTCCAATTCAGGAAGAGCGGCGACTCGAGGCTTTGGCGGTTGACGGAGAAGGTGGACAGAACCGGAGTTGGGGTTAGGATAGGCGTGCCGTTGAGATCAGTGGGCTGACCGGCCGAGTTAAAGAAGTAGTCTTGCCGTTCTCCGGCGTCGGGGCGCGCGATGAGGATGAGGTCGGTAGCGTCGTAAACCAGGCCCACCCCGGCGGAGAGCTTGGTGTTGCCGGAGTCGTCCAGGACGTAAGTACCGGCGAGACGAGGAGAGAGCAGCGGGCGGCGTACGATTTCATCCCAATCGAGACGCAGGCCGGGTTCGAGGAGGAAGCGGTTAGTGACTAGCCAGCGATCTTCCACGTAAGCGCTGGTTTCAAAATTGTAGGTGGTGGAATAGTTGCCGCCGGAAAATACAGAGTAGAGCGCACAGTTATAGGGCGGGATGGGGACTCCGTTGGCGTTGGGACATTCGTTGTTGGGCGGGGGCCCGGTTTGGGGCCAGAAAAAGATCGGCTGGCGAGTGAAGCGGGCGTCGTAGTCGATGCGGTCGAGGTCGACGCCGAGCTTGATATCGTGACGGCCGTGGGCATAGTGCGGGGGCAAGTACAGGTTCGACAATCCTTGCCATCGGCGGGCGTTAGTGTGCGAGTCGAGGTAGTAATTGCCGCCGGCGGAATCGTAAGTGATGTAGTAAGGCAGGGTGCCGAGCGGGGTTAGCGCGAGGTTGTATTGGGAGACATTGAATCCCACCTCGAGGAGTTCGCCGCCGCTGAAGTAATGCTGGTCCTTGACGGTGCCGACATAAGCGGACTCGGCGTCGGTCGGCGTGGTAGAGACGGGCTGTAGAGGCGAAAGACCGGAGTGCTGGTCGTTGAGATAGTTGAAAAGAAAGCTGGTCGTAAGAATGTTGCGCGAGGTGAGGTTGGCCTGGACCTTGGCGAGATTGCCGGCTCGCCATAGGTGGTCCGCGTCGGCGCCGGGCAGCAGTTGGGTGATGATGGTGTTGTCATATTCGCCCTCGAGCGCGTCGAAGAACCACATCTTGCGCGTGTGAATCGGGCCGGAAAGCGTGACGCGTGGCTCCCATTGGTCGAGAGCAATGCCGTTCTTGTCCTGCATCGACGGAATGAAATTGGTGGCGAGGATGCGGAAATGATCGTCGCCGATCCCGGTGTTCAGGTCGAGGACGCCGCCCGAACCTTTGCCGTATTCGGCGGGCTCGCGACTGGGTTCGGCCTCGATGGAACGAAAAGCGTCAGTGCTGACGCGGACCAGCAGAAGGCCGTTGGCGGGCTGCGTGACGTTGAAGCCATCGAGCAGGGTGAGAGTCTGATAGGTTTGGGCGCCGGCAACATGGGGCTGGCCGGAGGTATCCTGCACAACGCCGGGAATGAAATTCACCACGTTGCGGTAGTCGTGGGTCGCCGGGTAGGGGATATCAATGACTTCCAGTCCGGAGATTTGCTCCTTGGAGGAAACCTGAGCGGCGTCGATGGCGGGGGGAGACTCGTTCACGTTGACGACGGAGCGGACTTCCTCGAGGTGGGAAAGAGTGACGTCCACCGCGGCGGTGACCTCCGGCTGGACGGAAGGCAGGACTGCGGCATAGAAGCCCTGCTTCTCGACCCGAAGCTGAAAAGTGGCGGCGGCCAGGCCGGTGAAGGTGCAGTGTCCGGCGAAGTCGGTTTCGCAATGCAGCGCATTCGCTTGCGGGGCGGCGATGAGGAGCACGAGGGCGGAGCGAACGGCGACGCCGTTTTCGTCGGTGACGGTGATCTCGAGTTTGTGCGAAGCGTTGGGCAGAGCGGGATGAGTTTGTGCGAGGCACGGGGCGAGAAGCGTCAGCACGCCGACCCGGAGAGCCAGTTTTTCGAAGCCACGCATGAAGCTGCCTGCAAAGACTCATTTTCTCTCAGAGGCGCACGGCGTGAGGCTGAATGTTGAGAGTGTCCGATTCTTGGAAGGTCGATGGCAATTAGACTGCCTCCCGAGCTGGAGGTCGGCAGTTCGACCCTCCCCGGGCGCAGCAGTCCCCCATATCCCCGCCATTGCCTTTGCCCTCGGCACGATCCAGACCGCTCGACATCCGGTTTACGGCAATCGTCAGTGAGCGCCCAGCAGGATCAGTGTCTCCGTCGCAAAGTCGCCCCGCTGAATACCGATGCGAACTTTCCCGGATTTATCCGACAGTTCAGCGAGCAATTCCATCGGCGTCTTTACCGGCTTGCCGTCCACGGACTTGATGAGATCGCCGACCTTCATGGATGCCATCTCCGCGACGCCTCCCGGCACGATCTCCACAATTTTCGCTCCGTCAAATTCCTGGGGCGCGACCACGAGGCCGAACTCGGGGATCGACATCCCGCGGCCCGGCACATTCACCGACAGCGGAGCAGGCTGAGACGCGGCTGCCGCAACCGTCGAGGGTCGACTCGTAGAAGTAGAAGCAGAAGCAGGGGCAGAAGCAGAAGCAGAGGTGGAAGCAGCACGCCTGGACCTAGCCCTGGGCTCACTAGGAGCAGATTCACCGCCAAATCGAAAAACGATTCCGCCAGAGACGCGGATGTTGTTCTGGATGGGAACATTGATGCCGTCGAAGTTGTTCAGGTGACGGGTAAATAGGTAATCGGCCGGCCCCAACTGAAATCCGACGTGCCGAAAGAACCAGTAATCAATGCCACCACCCGCAGCGAACGCCAGCGACGTATCGGACACGGTCGTTGAAGACGAGGAGATTGGAAGATCCGCCCGGTCTTGCCCGACCAGGCCGTGTACAAAGCCCGTGATCTTGCTGGAGTGATTTCCAAAGTCATAACGCAGCCCTCCCATGTAGGAGAGATCGCTGCAAGTCAAACCCGACTCACCAGCGCAATCGCTAAGACTGTGGCCGCTCACGTCTCCCTCAGCGGCAAAACGACGAAACACGTGTACAGCGCCGGAAAATTCCCAGCCGTTTAGAGCCAGGTGCGCAGCGTTCGTTTCCGTGCTCGACGGCATGTCAAAGTTGAGGTACGAGTAGCCGCCGAATACATCGATTGCCGGAACGTTCTGAGCGCAAGCGATGCCTAGAAGAAAGAGAGCTGCCAGAGCGATACGAACTAGTTTTTCCATGTTCCTTACTGCGCCTCCAGGGAATGCAAAAATGTCACAACTGACCGAATACAGAATCGAACTGGCAACCGGCGTCTGACGGGGCCAGCCTCGCCGGGAACGATGCACCCTCCTGGTCGGGGCTTGTCTTCCGTCAACACTTGCACGGGATCACGGTGATTGGCGATTATAATTGCCGCGCGGAAAAAAGGAAAATGGGACCAAACGTGGGTAGTGTCCCAAATCCATTAACCACGCAGGGACAGCCGCCCTCGCTGGGGTGGCCAGCTGTCCAAGCCGAACGCAGCTCGGCATCTGGCTGTGGCCACGCAACTCTGGATTCGCTCTAGCTTGAGCCCATCGGATCCAGTGTCCGAGTCTCTAATGTTCGAACCTCCAACATCCGAGCCGCAAAATTTTCGCGATCCTCGAAGCCGCCCCAAGCAATCACGCCCTCGGCAGTCAAAAAGCTTTTTGCCTCCTCAAAACTTACACCGAAAGAAAGACCGCGAAACTTTCCGTTTCCCGCCAGCGTCAGAATTCCCAGAACTTCTCCTTCGCTGGAGATCACCGGGCTGCCGCTCATGCCCTCGACGGCCGTGATGTCGGTCGCGAAGTCGCAACGGCATCCATCCTTGCGCTCGTAGTTCTGGCGCCCCGTGATATGCCCGCTGCGGGTCAGCGGGAGCAAACCCCAACCGGTGAAGGCCGTAACCCATACCGGTTCGCCGGGCGTGGCCGGACGCAGCCGGATCCGAGCCGCGCGCAGATAGCCCCAGTCGCGGCTATTCTCCGCAGGATGAATGCGGCACACCGCCAGATCCAGTGGTTGGCTCAGGTGGCAATCTCCCAGCAGGAAGGCGCGCAATCGCCCGGCGTGGATCCATTCCTCATCCGGAACCATCACACTGAGCGTGCAGTTGGAGCGCGCCTCGAGAATGACGTGCGCGGCTGTCAGCAACGTGCCGCCGGAATCGGCGATGACTCCGCTGCCGCGAACGCGCGTGCGGGCGGCTCCACTGTTCTCCGTGCACAGCAGCGGGACGGCGGCTCGCAGGGCGGGTGGAGGCGCCGCCTGAACTGCGGCCGCTTGCGGAAACGCCGCGGCGCACAGCAGCGACCCGACAAGCACCGCGAAAATGCTTCGCCACCAGACCATGCTTTAGCATACGCCGGAAAAAAGGCGAAGACTTGCGCGCCCGGAGAAGTGAAGTCAGCTTCCCATTTTGGAACAAGAACACCCGAAAATCGTCACACTGGCCCCGCCCATCCATCACTGCAAACCACCCGGCTCCGTTATACGCTGCCATTCGATCCCGCAGACCCGGGCCAGACAGAAGTCTCGCGGAACCAATTTCACAATTCCAAGAGCGAAAGGAGACTTTCCCATGTACGCACGCATCCTTGAGTTCGCTCCGCTAATGGAGAAGAAAGACGAATTCATTCGCGTCGTAAAAAAAGAGGTCCTTCCCATTCTGAAAAAGCAGGATGGCTTCCTCGAAATCCTTCCCCTTGTGCCCGAGAACAAGACCGACAAAATGCTGGCGGTCACTCTCTGGACCGACAAGAAGGATCTTGAGCGCAACGAGCAAGAGTGGTCCCCCAGGGTCGAGCAGATACTCAGGCCCTATATGACCACTCCCATCACACGCAGGCTTTACACGCTGGAGACGACGCTCTGCGAGCACTTCGAAAAGACGCTGATCGCCTAAGCGCAAGAACCATCCAGTAACTCGGGCCGGAGCATCCAACTGCTCCGGCTTTTTCGCCTCCGCAATTGCAAAACATATTCCTGTCTCGCGCTCTACTTCCCATGCGTCGCTTCTGGACTTCGGTAACTCTCCGTTTCCCCTAAAGTCATTCTCCCGTTCAACCGATGAAGTCTAAAGGGCGGCAATTGAGCCCCTGCGGTGATGTAACGGCAACGAGCGATCGGGAGAAAACTTATGTCAACGGCGGCAGTTTCCAGCTCATCGATTTATCAGGAACTCCAGAGTTTTTACGACGACCGTCACGCCGATCTTAAGCAACTCGGCAGCGCTCTTCAAAGTGGGAATCTCAACGGCGCTCAGCAAGCCTACAACACTCTGGCAGCGCTCGGGCAAAGCGGGCCCTTCGCCAATTCCGAACCTTTTTTGAAGTCCACTCGCGCCCAGGATTTCGAGACCATCGGTCAAGACTTGCAATCCGGCGACTTGGCCGGAGCACAGGCAGCCTTTGCTGCGCTAACCACAAAAGGCAACTCGCAAAGTGCATCGCAGACGACTCCTACCGCAGTCGTAAACCTTGCCAGCACGCAGCCAGGCAGCGCCACCGCAGCCGACGCCACTCCTTCGATTTACCAGCAAGTGCAAGCCTACCTGCAGCAGCGGCAAGCCGATCTCGCCCAACTCGGACAGGATCTGCAAGCCGGCAACCAGAACGCAGCGCAGCAGGACTTCAACACCCTGACCGCACTCGGCCAGAGCGGCCCCTATAAGGATGGGCAAACGTTTGGGAGAGCCGATCGCGCGCAGGATTTCCAGGCCATTGGTCAAGCCCTGCAATCGGGTGATCTTGCGGGAGCCCAGTCGGCCTTCGCAAGTCTTTCCGCCACCTTCGGCAAGCAAAACCAGCAGGCCCAAACGGCCATCTCAGCCTACAATTCCGGCGCTGTTGGCCCGGCGCCCGTTCAGCCGCCAGTTGTTCAGGCGCCGCCCACGGCCCCACCCGTCACCGCGCCACCCGTCACCGCGCCGCCGGTCGTTCAGCCGCCGCCCACGGTGCCGCCGTTCGTCAAAGGCCAGGAGCCCGTTGGCCCAGCGCCCGTCGTGCCACCCGCCGTTCACAGGCCGCCCACAGTGCCGCCGGTCGTTCAGCCGCCCACCACGGTGCCGCCGTTCGTCAGAGGCCAGGAGCCCGTTGGCCCAGCGCCCGTCGTGCCACCCGCCGTTCACAGGCCGCCCACAGTGCCGCCGGTCGTTCAGCCGCCCACCACGGTGCCGCCGTTCGTCAAAGGCCAGGAGCCCGTTGGCCCAGCGCCCGTCGTGCCACCCGCCGTTCACAGGCCGCCCACAGTGCCGCCGGTCGTTCAGCCGCCCACCACGGTGCCGCCGTTCGTCAGAGGCCAGGAGCCTGTTGGCCCAGCGCCCGTTGTGCCACCCGCCGTTCACAAGCCGCCCACGGTGCCGCCGGTCAGCAATCCACCGTCCACCACGAGCAGCTCCAGCAATGCCCTGAGTGTGAACGCATAGTTCTGCGGCTGCAGGTGCATACGTCGCACGCTCCGCACAAAGCCGCACACATTGGAGGCCGCGCTATGACATCTTCGGCAGGACGCAAATAGACCAGAACTTGCCGCTCACTTCCGGTTTCTTGCTCCCAGGCGCTTGGCTTCTTCCCGTTCCCGCGCCGCATCCGCCTTCTGGCCTAACTGATCGTAAACATCTGCCAGCCAAAGATGCGCCAGTGGGATTTCGGGTTGAAGCGAAACCGCCTTCTTCAGCGTGGCCACTCCGGCCTGGGGATCTCCCGACCGCGCCTGGGACTGGCCAAGAATCAGGTAGCTTCCGTAGTCCTCCGGGTCGTACCCCAGTACCGTTTGACACTCCCTGATGGCGTCCGCCACACGGTTGGTGCGGGCATAGGCTAACTCCAGGTAGCTGTGTACGTCTACTGCGTTCGGTATCTTCGCAACCAGCTTCTCCAACTCCGGTATTGCGGCAACGAAGTCTTCGGTCGCCATCAGACTCCTGGCCAGCTGGAAACGAGTCCCAGTCGAATCGGGATCCATCTCCAGAGCCTTACGCAAGACCGGCACGGCTTTTTGGTACTCCTGCTTCTGCATCAAATAAAGGCCCAACCTCGCATAGAGCGACAAGCCGGGTTCTTTGGCAAGCACTTGTTCGAGCAGCGCAATCGACTCGTCGATATGCATCTCTTGATGCAATACAGAGGCCCGATGGATCATGTTGGCAATTTCGATTTTGTCCTTGGGGTCGGGGGCTTGATTGGCGGCCGGTCCCTGTAAAACATTTCTGCCCGAGGCCATGTAGCCGAGCGCTCCCAGTCTCTCCTGTGCCTCCGGGTCCAGCGTAACCTTGGGAGCCTCCCGCTGGCTGGCCGTTTTCTGCCGGAAAGCTTCCAGTTGGCTTGCCAGCGTGTCGGCCACCGCCGCGGAAGACGATGCCAGATCGTGATCCGCTTTCGGATCCGCCGCCTGGTCATACAGTTCCCGGCGCGGCACCTGAATGTACAGATACTTGCCTGTCCGCAGCGACCGCTCCGCGCTCCAGTCGAATCCGACTCGCGGATACTCTGTCTCGGCATACGCTTGGTCGCGCCAGGCCTCCGCCGTCTGATTACCTTCCGCTGCTCCCGCCTTCATTAGCATTAGAGCCAGCAGCGATTTCCCCTGCACTTCCTTCGGAATCTCAATCCGAGCTACTTGCAGCAGCGTAGGCAATACATCTACCAGTTCTACGCGATTTTCGATCCGTGTCCCGCCCGCACTCGCGTGCGGCAGCTTAATCAGCAGCGGCACCCGGATGGTTTCATCGTAAAGAAAGATCCCGTGCGTATCCTCTCCATGGGCCCCCAGCGACTCTCCATGGTCGGCCATCACCGCCATTACCGTGCCATCGTACAGCCCGCGCAATTTCAACTGGCGCAGCAGTCTGCCCACCACTGCATCCTCGTACGCGATGCCCCCATCATAAAGTTCCGAGGCGTACCGGCTCTTGTAGGGCTCCGGCGGATCGTAGGGATCGTGCGCATCATACAGATGCACCCATATAAAAAAGGGGCCCTTAGGGTGCTTGTTCAACCACGCCAGCGCGTGCGCTACCACTTCATCTCCGCGGCGCTGGACAGTGCGGTAGCGATTTTTTCCCGGGCCTTCATTGCGGAAATCGGCATCGTAGGTGTCAAACCCACGGTCAAAACCAGGGGCGAACGGCGGGTGCGGGTAAAGGACCATATTGCCGATAAACGCCGCCGTGCTATATCCATGCGCTCGCAGGATCTCCGGAGCATAGGGCAGATCCGTCGCCAGCGGCACCCCCAAAGTGATCACCTGGTGGTATTGCGGATACGTGCCGGTGAGAATGGTGGCGTGCGATTGCACCGTCATAGGAGCCTGAGCATAGGCGCGCGTGAACACCGCCCCTTGCCGCGCCAAAGCATCGAGGTTCGGCGTCAGCCCGCGCTTCGACCCCAGAAATCCCATGCGGTCGGCGCGCGTGGTATCGAGCGTGATCAGGATAATGTTAGGAGATTTTAGATTCGAAGAAGGCGGCTTGGGAGCCGCCGCCAGCGCGGCAGCTGCCAGAGCAATAACAACCGGGAAACAACGAATCACAGGCATGGCAAAACGAGCGCTCCTTGCGCCATCACCGCTTGAAAAACATCCGCTCATTGGCCGCTCGACCTCTCACTCTGGCTTGGACAGGTCGCTATCCGGCTTGTCATCCGGGGTTGCGCCCGGTGACCGGTTTGGAAGCGCCCGCAGGCGGTCGGCCTCAGCCTTTTCCCGCTTCGCATCCTCCTCACGTCCCGAGCGCGCATAGACATCGGACAGGTATATGTGAGGGCCGGGCCTGTCCGGCCGAACCGTAGCCGCCTTCTGCAGAGGGGGTATCGCGCCCTCCAGGTCTCCTGACTGCAGTAAAAACCGCCCAAGATTCAGGTTAGCCCCGAAGTTGTCCGGTATGCTCTGCAGCACCGTGCGGCACTCCCTGATACCATCCGGCGCGCGGTTCGTCCTGGCGTAGGCGACGATCAGGAAAATGTGCGCGTACATAATCTGCGGTGCCGTGGCCTCAATATGCTCGAACGTAGTCACAGCCCCTTCGTAATCGGCCATTTCCATCAATGCGCGGCCCAGGGTCATTTCTGCGTGGGTGAAACCGGGGTCCAGTTTCACTGTCTGCCGCAATTCCGGCACTGCCTTTTCGTAATCCTTTTTCTCCAGATAACATCCACCCATAAAGAAATGCAGCATGGCGGTGTTAGGGTAGGTGCGGAGCGCTTTCTGCAGCTCCGGCATCGCTTTGTCGCAGCGGAAATCCTGAAGGATATTGCTGATCCGCAGGATGGTGTTGGCGACTTGGATTCTGTCCTTGGGGTCGGCCCCCCGCTCAGTGGAAGCGGACAAAGAACTCTCGTTGCTGTAGCCCATGTATCCCAGCACCGCCAGTTTCTTCATGCTGGCAGCGTCCAGCGCCGCCTTCGGCGCTTGTTGCGCGTTGGTCGTCTTCTGCCGGAAGGCCTCCAGCCGGGCCGACAGCGTGTCCGCCACCGCCGGAGATGCGGAAGCCAGATTGTGTTGCGCCTTCGCGTCCACCCCACTGTCATAGAGTTCGCGGCGCGGCGCCTGAATATACGTATACTTCTCCGTCCGCAACGACTGCAGCGCGCTCCAGCCGAAGGCAAGGTGCCCGTAATCCGCCTCGGAATAGGCGCCCCGGTCGCGCCAGGCCCGCGCCGCCGCTTCGCCTTCCAGTCCTGGCTTCATCAGCTCCACCAGCGATGCGCCCTGCACTTCCTTCGGCACCTCAATGCCCGCCGTTTCGAGCAGCGTCGGCATGATATCCGCCAGTTCTACCGTATCCTCGACGCGTTTCCCTGCGGCTCGACCGTGCGGCAGCTTGATGAACAGCGGCACGTGGATGGTTTCGTCATAAACAAAAATGCCGTGCTGGTCTTCCCCGTGCGCTCCCAGCGACTCGCCGTGATCGGCGGTCACAGCAATCAGCGCCCCATCGTAAAGACCGGACGCTTTCAATTGCCGGAACAACTTGCCCAACGCCGAATCCACATACGCGATCTCTCCGTCGTACGGCGCTTTGGCATAGCGCGTTTTGTACGGCTCAGGCGGGTCGTAGGGTTCGTGTGGATCGAACAGGTGCACCCAGAGGAAAAATGGACCCTGCTGATGCTGGCTCAGCCAGGCCAGCGCCCGCGCCACCACCTCGCCCCCTCGCCGCTCGGTGGTTTGGTAGCGGGTCTTTGGGCTATAGCCTTCCCGACTGTAGTGGGAGTCGTAGGTATCAAACCCGCGCTCAAACCCGGGGACGGCCCAGCCCGGGTCCAGAGCTATAGAACCGACAAATGCCGCCGTCGCATAACCGTGGGCCTTCAGGATATCGGGCATGTACGGAATATCCTTGCGCAACAGTGTCCCCCAGTTAAGTACCTGGTGGTACTGCGGATATGTGCCCGTAAGAACGGTCGCGTGCAACGTCGGCGTGAAAGGAGCTTGCGAGTAGGCACGCGTGAACACCGCCGACTGCCGCGCCACCTCATCCAGATGTGGCGTCAATCCGCGTCTCGAGCCCAAAAATCCCATGCGATCGGCGCGGGTGGTGTCGATCGTGATCAAAATAGTGTTCGGATATGACGGTGTCTGCGGCGCATCCTGTTTGGGCGTGTCGGGCTGGTTTCCACCAAGCGCGCCGGCCGTCAAGGCCGCGGCACACAAAAGCCAACGAATCACACGCATGCTGAACATCCTATTCTGGAAATCCACGGTTGGTAATCTGTCACTCCACAGCCGCCCAGGTTCCTTCCAACCACAAATCATAAATTAGCAATTACAAATCCGGAACGGAACGCGCCCGGGCTGACCACTCGCAGTTCACGGCTCATTGCGGCTTTCCGGCCGGCGCTGTCTTGGGTTTTGGGGTTGGGCGAATAAAACCGGCCGACGATTGGCACGTGTCCGGAACCATGAAGAGCGTGGGATCCTGAGGGCCCAGCACCACGTTCTTGTAATGTATGCTCCAACGCACGGCATTGGCACGGCGATTCTCGATTTTGACCGGGAAACCCTGCAAATCTTCCGCCTCCCAAAACCTCATCTTGAGTGGCTGGGGATGTTTCGGAGCAAGAATTGTGATGTCCTCCACGCGGCACACATGGCCGTCCACCGTTTCTTCGCCAGCCGGAACGCGCTCGTACTTGTATCCAGGCCCCGAGAGGAAAAAGGGGAAAGCACGCGAATAGGGATAATTGAGCTTGATGCATCCGCTGGCTGCCAAGCCGTGCGTTTGCTGTTTTGCCAAATCGGTGATGAAATAGCTGGGCTGTGGGGTATCGCGCTGCATCCTCATGAGCTTGCCGGAACGGTAGATATACCCATCCCAGTCGCTCATGGGAAGAATGCCTCCCGTCATGATCGCCGAAAATTCCTGAAACTGATCCAGTGGAAACCCGCTTTGCGCAGGCGGCGTTGTGGTCGCCTGTTCGCCCGAGTTTGCGGGCACGGCGGGAGGATTATCTGGTGTCTGTTCCGGCTTGTGATTCTGATCCGCTGATTTTTGTTCTGCCGCGGGAGCTTGCTCCGGCGGCCTCTGCCCTGACGGCGCCTGTGCCCATCCTTGCAACATAGCACAGCCTGCCAGAAGCAAGGCTGCAGTCAATCTGTCCATTTCTTTGATCCCCCCAAATTGTCGTTGGTCGTTGGTCGTTCGCGAGTAACGAACAGATCTGCGCTCCTCCGCGGAATGGCGAACGACCGATGACCCTCAGCATACCAAAAAAAAGCCACGCCGTGAATCAGCGTGGCTTAATGAAAAACACAAGAATCGACAGTCGTTACTTCTTCGGTCTCGCCACCGGCTTGCCGGCAGTCGTTCCGTGGAAATCTGCCTTGCTCATTTTCGCTGTCGGAACGCTGGCGGACAGGTAGCCGTAGTTGTCGCCAAACACAAAGGTGCTATAGCTGGCAATCCCCATCCAGCTATACGCGCCCTTGTAGTGGCCGTATTTGTCTTGCTTGTTGGCCTTCAGCTTGGTCAACACGGTCCACTGTTCGCCAGTGTAGATGGGGTCAGCGTAGTACCCGTAGCCGGTCAGGTAACCTAGGTCAAAAGCGTCGTAAAGGTTGTCGCCGTAAATAACGCCCTTACCAAACACCGGTAAGCCGACATTGGTAGCGCTTGCGACGAGACCGCCGCCGGTGCCGTTGGGGCCGCTGACGCCGTAAAACGACCAGCAGTAGCTCAGGTTGTCGACAACGTCGTATGCGCCAGTGAGATCCACGCCATTGAAGAGCTGCTCATAGTTGCAATACAGAGAGCCGCTAGATGACGCGAACCCGAAGGTCTGAGCGGAAGCGAAGCTGCAGGCCACGGCGAGAAGAGTGATTACCAACAAGCTTTTCAGTTTCAAAGGAGTTCCTCCTGGAAGTTTTTTTTCACAATTGTGAAGTTGTACAACCCCGAACTCAGCGCGGCTTCTACTTTGGGGAGTGAATCGTAGCAGCCTTGCACTGACATTCGGAAGCTTAGCGTGTTCCCGGACTTTGTCAAGCTTATAATCGCGCTTTCACCAAGAATTTTTGCAGGAAGAGAAAGACTTTGCACAGTTATCGCAAAAGTTGAGGCAAAGGCCGTACCCGAGCGCAGCAAAGGCCGTAGAAGCCCCTCGGAGCGCGCGATCTCGCGCAACGACTCGCGCCGCCGCAGGCGCAGAATGGTGGCTAGGAACGCCCTTTTCCCGAGGAGCGATAGGAAGCTCCATAACTCCTCCTTACTCATCTTCTAATTCATTATCCCGCCGATTCGGGCCGCAGGGCGAGAACCTTCGCCACCGAAGGCTGTGAGCAAAAAAAATAACCCAGACTGATATTCTATAATCAATGCTAGAATGAGCTGGGGCCCCGGTGGCCAGCAACGCGGCCACGGGCACGCGGGATGGGGGTTGCATGGCGCATACAGGCAGGTGGTTGGGATCGATTTCGTTGGGACTTTTGTTGGCGCTGCCCTCCGCCTCAGCCCAGACCTCCAGCGGGCACAAGGTTCGTAAGTCCCCGCACCAGCAAGCTGTGCTACCGCCCGCGCCCGAAGGTCCGCTGCCCCAGGTTCCGCTCGACCAGCTTCCGGCCGCGCCTCCGCAGGTGGATTATCAGGATGGCCGCCTGACCATTGTGGCCGAGAACTCCACCTTGGGGGATATCCTGCGCGAGGTCCGCAAGCGGACCGGCGCCTCGATTGATGTTCCGTCCAGCGCAACCGAACGCGTGGTCGCCCGGCTCGGCCCAGCACCGGCGCGCGAGGTCCTCGCGACCCTCCTGAATGGCACTTCCTTCAACTACGTGCTGGTGGGTTCAGTCACCGATCCGGCGGCGCTTTCGAGTGTAATGCTCAGCAGCCGGCCGGGCACTGGGGACGCGAAGATGGTTGCGGAGGTTTACCAGCCCAGCCCTGTGAACACGCCTCCAGATCAACTCGGGGCTAGTATGGCGCGGGCGGCCGGGTTGTTCCCCGCGGCCCAGCAAATGTCTCCGCGGCCAGGCAACCCCCCGGCTGTCGCTCCGCCGGCGGAAGACGACGACGATAGCGCCGACGACAGCGATCAGGACGATGCTGAAAACCAGGACCAGAACGCGGCCCCGGCCCCGCAGTCGGCCAACCCTGGACTCGGACTGGAGCACGGATTGGACGCGATGCAGCAGAACTTTGACAAGATCCAGCAGCAGAGGCAGCAGCAGGGCCAGCCACCGCAGAGCGCCCCTCCACACTAGGAACCACGCCAGTCAGCGAGCCGGTTGATTGTGTAGGTTATGTTCTTTCCAACAAGCTGTTAGAAGGTAATCTCTACTCCGAACTCCATCTGCCGCGGAGCCCCGCTCGCATACGTGCCCGAACCGGCCAGAACCCGGTCCAGCCGCGAAGTGCAGAAAGTGGTTGAGCTGCCCGATGAAAAAAAGGCCTACCCACCGGGTAGGCCTTGAGCTGTGAACAACAAGACAGACAGCAGCGACCCGATTACGGCGTACAACCACCCGAGTAGGCGCAGCCCTCGTCCGCCAACCAGATGCTATATTTTCCCTGGTTTCCGGCGGTACCGTAAAACACGGGATACGAAATTGCGCTGCCGTCATCGGCCAGCATGGTGATGATGGCGGTGGCGGCCCCGGCATTGCCCGGATAGAACAGTGTACCGGCAACGTCATACGCGAAGCTGTCGTCCCAGAACTCCCAGACGTAGTTGCCCAGCGGATAGAAATTGCTGCCGTTGCAGCACGGACGCTCGACAATATATTCCGCACTGCTGCCCACTACTCCCGGCCCACTAACGTAAGTCAGACCGAACGTTCCCGACCACTGTTGCGTGACGTCTTCAACAAACACAAACTGTTCAGCGGTTCCCGCAGCGGCAAACGTGATCACTTCAAAGTCGTCGCCAGGGCCCACCGGGCAGGGGCTGCTTCCGCAGTAGATCGCCAGGATCGAATAACTTGGATACCATTCGACCCATCCGTAGTATTCAACCGGGCCGCCACAACCACCGCCGTCCCAATAGGAGGTACTGCCGCCCTGTACCACGTCACCATTGTTGAAGCCGTCGATGCCATTCCAGGTCACTTCAAACCACGGACCTTCCGAGCACGGCAGGTTGCCAAACGCGTGGTTTGCAACCGGCACATTCCAGACCGACACGATCTCGTCGAAGGAGGTCTTCTTGTTCCATGCCTTCAACTTGTTGGTCTGCGCGATGCCGCTCCAGTTGTAAGAGTCATAGGCAGTCGTGCCGTCGACGTTGGCTGTCGCCGCCTTCGGGCCCGGCACCATCTCCCGGCTCGTGTACGGTTTCGCTGCAACGTCGGTGGCATGGCAAGCTTGCGCTGCCGGAGAAGTCGTCAGGCCCGCTGGCTGCGTGCGCTGATTGCAAGCCTGCACCGCCAACATGGCTTTTTCCCACTGCCCATAGGCATGCGCGTCCGACTTGTCCGGAGCCTGCGGCAAGCCATAGCTGAGCAACTCGCGGTTGGTTGCGGTCAAGGGATTAAAGTCCTTCGGCGGAGCCGCAAATGCGCTCACTCCCTTAACACTCGTCTGTACTTTGTTCGCCGCTGCGAAGATGGCGCTTCTCTCTTCTCCGCTTATGCGCTGGGCCATCGCCAAGGTTGTGAAGCTTACGACCAATACTGCCACTGTCGCTACAGCGATTACTCTACTGAAGAACCGCCAATTCTGGTTTTGCATTTGCTTTTCTCCTACCCTTGTGAGGGATTGCTGTGAAGCCAAGCGGACATTCCCATTACGAACTACGGGCGCCCATGGCTTGCTGGGCCGTCCCGGCGTTCGACGGGAATTTCCTCCTGGGCGTTTCAGTCAAAATCTTGAAGTTTCTACTACCCCGGTCTCAGTCAGGCTCTCCAGGGGGAAGGCGCGGAGGCTCTGCACTGCCACGAGAGTCTAGCGCATTCCCAAACTAAGTCAAGTTAATAATCATGGTTATGCGAAATAATTCCTGGGAAGATAAAAACTTTGCGTTCTTGACGCAAAACATCGGCATCGAGGCGAATTAGTTTTGGCCGAGCCTCGGCAAGAGCGTTAGAACGTGATCCGCACTCCGAGCTCCATCTGCCGCGGAGCCCCGTTTGCATAAGTGCCTGAACCGGCCAGAACCCGGTCCAGCCGCGAAGTGCAGAAAGTGGTTGAGTTGCCGCAGTATCCCCCTCCCGAACTCGAGTTATTCAGCGAACTGCCCGGCGCGCCGTTCAGCACGCCGCTGAGCTGGTTCCCCGCGCCTCCGAAGTTGGTCCAATTGAAAACGTTAAACACGGAGACGCTCGGCTCCAGCTTCACCCGCTCCCCAACCTGAAACGGCCGGCTCAACCGCAGATCCATCGTCTTCAGCCACGTCGCCTGCGCCGCAAGCCCAGGCAGCGATTGAATCAGGGGCGAATAAGCGCCCAGCGCAAGCAGTTGCTGCCCACTGAACAGGCCGCTAGTCAACAGATCATTACCCGCCGGCGTCAGTTTCCCGGCGTAGTTGCTGTTGTAGAACGCGATGGCCTTGGTCAAATTGCTGGCCGAGTATTTTCCCGTGCTTCCAATCAACGTCGCCGGTAAAAGATCGCCCACCGTGCCGTCACCGGTGACGTCGCTGCGGAAGATTTCTCCCGCCACTCCGCCCCCGTCCTGCTGCGGTAGATAAGCGCTCAGCGGAAGCGGCGACCCGAGATGCAAAATCGTTGAAAGCCGCAGCCCGTACGCCAAGTCCGCCGTCGGAATAAGAGTGAACTGATGCCTCCGATCCATCCCCGAGGCCCCCCAATGTCCCCGGTGCGGCCGGTTGTAATCTTCCGCTACGTTCATCAGCGAATAATCTCCGCCGCTGCCGTTCGGCTCCGCTATGTTGCTGCTATAGCGCGAGAGCGTGTACGAAATCGCCACCTCCAGCCGGCGCAAGCGCCGCATCGGGTTCTCTCCGCTGACCCCGTGGTATGCCAGGTGAATACCGCTATACTTCGACCGCCCGCTCGGAAAGTACATGATGTTCGAGCCCACCAGGGGGTTGATTCCGCCGAAGGATGCCTGTTGCTTCCCTAACACCGAGCACGGAAACGGCCCGCAGAACGCATTCGACGAATCCAGCCCCTGCCGCGCGAAATCGGTGATGCTCGCTCCCGGCACCGCGTTCAAATAGCAATCCACAGCAGCCTGCGAACTGCTGCCCGCGAACGTCGCTGGATATTTCGTCGGGCATCCGGCCTCCACCGACTGCGGGTTGGCGGCCAGCGTCGCATTGATCGCCGACAGTTCCGACGCATACGTATTGAGCAACGGATTTATATTGTCGCCGTCCGTCAGGTAGCCCGCGTCGCCCACGTGATTGGTGTCAATCCCCAGCGGAAACTGCGTTCCGATCTCGCGCACGTAGTCGGCGGAGAACATGCCGCGCTCCCCAATCTGATGTTGAATTCCGGCGGAGATGTGCACCACCCGCGGCGTCTTGAAGCCAGGCGCCAGCAGGCCCCCAAAATTCGCCACGCTGTTGGCCAGCGAATACACGTTCTGCCCGCCCGTCACCGCCGACTGCTTTGCCATGAAGTCCGACTGCAACTCCTGAATCAACGGTGCCACCGTCCCAATCGTCGCCCCGCAAATGCCTGTCGCGATATCCACTCCCTCCACCGAACTCACCACCGATCCGTCCGGAAACAGCACCGATCCCGTCGGACACAGCGTCAGGCTGCGGTTGTATTGCCCGTTCGACAAGCGGTTGATGCGATCCTGATAAATATTCTGCAGCAGAAAATTGTCGTAAGACATTCCGCCGCTCGCCCGCACCACCGTTCGCCCATTGCGCCCCGGATCCCACGCCACACCCGCCTGCGGAGCAAAATTCCAACCCGGCTGGTTCACCCTCTGGCCCAGATTCTGGTGCGTATTCAAACTATTGTTCGGAAGCAAACCGAACTGGTCGAGAATCAAACCGCTCGTGCACGGTGGACTCTGCACGATCGTCAGATTGATCGCCGAACATGGGATCGGCGCCAAGTCGCTGTCCGTGCGCCCGCTGTCCCGCACATAATTCACGCCAAAGTTGATGTTCAGATTCGGAAACAGGTTGAACGTGTCGCCCACGTACCCCTCGATGCGCGTGTCGAAGTGTCCGCCGCTCGGCCGGTTGAAGGCCGAGTTCTCGCTGAAATTTCCCAACCCGTTGAAAATCGCGACCGTGCCCACCGGATAGTTCAGCGGATTGTCCGCCGCTCCGCGCGGATCGCCGGGGATAAGCGGCGCCAGGAGCGGGTTGCTATTGATGGCATTGATCACGTCCAGTCCGTTCGAACTGGTCACCGACGGCCCATAATTTCCCGGCGCATAGAAATCTCCCTGCGCGATGCGATGAACCGCTCCCCCGAAGCGGATGGTGTGAAGCACCCTATAGGTCGTGCTGCCGTCATAGCGCCCGAAAAGGTCGCCCTGTATCGTCTGCCGAGGACCCGCCACGCTCGGCCCCAGTGCGTACGATCCAATCTGCATATGGAAAGGCGCCGGCGCGGAATCGCTCAGCGCCGGATTGATCGCGTTCACCATCTTCTGATAGCCGAAGCGCGCGCTGTTCACGAACCGTCCGCGGTTCCAATCCAGCCCGAAAACCGCAGCCGGAACATTCAACTGATTGCGAAAATTCGACTGGCTGTCGGACGGCCCGATCTCGTTCGCATTGTCGTAGCTGAGCCGCGCAAACCACTTCACGTTCTCGCTGAGGTCGTAATCCAACCGCGCCGTCAGCATGTTCTCCCGAAAATAAGCGCTTTGCAGGCTGGTCCCATTGACCGCCGGGAATCCCAGTTCGATCGGCAGAACCCCATCCTGCTTGGTGCGTTCGCCGCCGATGAATAGAAACGCCTTCTCCTGGATCACCGCGCCGCCCGCGCCAAAGCCGTACTGCTGCCGGCTATAATTCGAACTCCCCGACGGAAACCCGGCCAGGCCGGCGCTCTTGTCCTGCAGATTTCCAAATAGATTGCCGTGCCATTCATCTCCGCCCGAGCGCGTCGCAACCCGCACCGCGCCGGCCGCATTCAGCGACTGAAACACCTCCGGAATGTCCCGCGAGACGATCGCTTCGCGCACCGCCTCCGCCGGCAGGTTCATCGCGGATGCGCCCCTGGTCTCATCCATCGCCTCGACTTCATCCATGTCGTAGTGCGTCGTTCGTCCCAGCTGGCTGTTGATCGAGAGCGATTGGGTCCCACTCTTGCCCGGATCGAAAATCCTTCCATCCACCACCTGCAAACCCGGCTCAAGCTCTCCCGCATCCAGATAGTTCCGCCCGTTAATCGGCAGCCTGTCGGGAACTTCGCCACTAAACTTGCTCTCCAGACGCACCGGCCCCGGATTGATCCATTCCAGCTTGAAATCCGCCGTGACCGCCGCCCCCAACACCACGTTCACGCTGCTCTCGACCGGCTGCATGTCCCGGCCTTCCACCCGCACCACATATGCGCCCGGCGGCACCGGTTCGGAAACATACGCCCCGTCCTTGCCAGAACGCGTCACGCCCCTGGTGTCGGTCGCTTGCGAGCTGTACCAAACCCGCGCCCCTTCCACCGGGCTGCCGGCGTCATCCCGCACCGTACCTTGAATGGTGCCGGTCGTCGGATTTTCCGGGGTCATTTCTTGCTCCTGCGCCCACAACGAAACCGGGAGCGCAACAACCACGGCGAGCAATAGGCCAATGTGCAGAGAACGACGAATATGCAAGCCAGAACAATCGAACAAAGTGCCACTCTCCTGGGGGCGGAGCCTCAAGTAGAACCTGGAAGCGATTCCGCGTCTAAGGATCCTAGTTTCCCACTGCAATGATTTTCTACTGAAATCGAATAGAACAGTCTACTAGATGCGCTCACCTCTCTGGCGCGACGTATGGGTCTTTATCCCCCTTTTAGCAGGCTACTGAAAAACTCGTGTTTCGCATCGGGGCATCGCTTTAGCAATGCCGAAGGCGCTTCGAAATCAGACGCCCCTCTAGGAGCTGGGGATCGACATCCGACTTTTCCCGCAGCCTGTTAGAACGTCCCCTTGTGCGTGTAGTACCCCGCCCGATAGTGCGACTGATAAGGCCCTCCCGCGGGCGCGTTCGTCAGGTCCACCTTCAGTTGACGGAATTCCGAATTCGAATACCGCTGCGACGGATAGTACGCCAAAAGATACTGCGTCCGCAGTTCGTCGCTGATCTTCTGGAAGGCGTCGTCCAGTTGCCCGAGCGACTTGGCGTAGTAATACTTTCCGCCCGTATCGGTTGAGATCTGAATCAGCGCATGCTCGCCGCCCGTGTCTCGTCCCGCGTCCGCTTCGATGGGCACGATGATAATGCTGTAAATAATCGCTTCCGCCTCCTGGGCCGCGCGCAAGGCTTCTTTGTAGTTCACCTGGCTCATCGTGTCTCCGCCGTCGGTGATCACCACCATCACTTTTCTTCCCTGCCGCCGGCTCAGCGCCTGCGATCCCAGAAAGACAGCGTCATAAAGCGCCGTGGCTGCGCCGTTACGCTCCCGCTCGATTCCGGCGTCGATCTTTTTCAAGTCGGACGTGAACGGCACCATCAGGCTCACTTCCTCGCTGAACTTGTACAAGGCCAGTCCGTCCTGCGGCCGCACGATCGCGTGCGCAAACTTGCGCGCCGAGATCAGCTCCAGCGGCAGATCTTTTCTTGTGCTCAGGCTCGTATCCACCGCCAGCGCAATCGACAGCGGCAGCGCCGATTCCTTGCTGAAGATCGCGATTTTCTGCTCTTTGCCGTCTTCCTTCAAAACAAAATTCTCTTTCTGCAGGTTCGCCACCGGAGCCCCGCGCGCATCCGTCACCGTCACGAACACGTTCACCAGCTTCACGTCGACTTTGATCGTGGTTTCCGGTTCCTCCGCCATCAACCCGGCGCTGGCGCAAATGATCGGGAGGAAGACTAATAAAACCTGTAGAATTCGCCTCATTTGAGAATCAGTCATTTGGATGCGGGCCGCTCCCCCGCTGTGCCTCCCGGCGATCGAATTTCTTCGGGAAACGCCTCCCCGTCCGCCCATACCGCTCCATCTTCAAAGTATTCTTTCTTCCAGATCGGCACCGTCTTCTTCAGCGTGTCAATGATCCACCGGCAGGCCTCAAACGCCGCGCCCCGATGCGCCGCAGCCACCACGATCAGCACGCTCGTCTCCCCAATCTCCAGCCGCCCCAGCCGGTGGACGATCGCCACTCCGCGCACCCCAAAACGCGTCCGCGCTTCCGCCGCCAGCGATTCCATCTGCCTCACTGCCATCGCTTCATAGGCTTCATAGTCCAGATAGAGCGTGCGCCGCCCACGCGTGTTGTCCCGCACCACGCCGTCGAAAATCACCGCCGCGCCATCTTCCGGCCGCTTCAAACGCCCAACCACAGCCTCCGTATCAATCCGCTCGCGGGTGATTCGCACTTCGTCCCGCACTTCGTCCCGGACTTCGCCGCCGCCTTCTGCCGACCCGCCGCTCACCGGCGGCAATAGCCCGACTTCATCGCCCTCGCGCAGCGCCCTGTCCGCTCCCGAATATTCCCGATTCACCGAAATCGCCAGCGACGGTGCCATCGCTTCAAATCGCGGAGCCGCTCGCGAATAATAGAAGAGCACATCCCGCACCCGCGCCCCTTCCGGCAGATCGACCGTCTCGCCCGGCCGTCCGACCACGTCCTTCAATACTCCAAAAAAAAGCACGCCGATTTTCATCTGGGTACTGGCAACTGGCTACTGGCAACTGATCCGCTCCAGTGTAGCGCGCCCGTATCCCAAAGGCCCTGTTCCTGCGGATGGCCGTCCGCGCCCGACCCTCTCCTTCGTTCAATTACCTCCGTAATCGTGCGTCAGGTCACTTTCCCGCTTAGTCTTACTACTAAAGCCCCGTTCACCGAGAGGAGGCTGTTATCGCCAACGCCGCTCAAACCGACGCCAGCCGCAGCGCGTCCGCTCGGTCTTTCCTCCACAGCCTCAACATTCTGATCAAGTACACCCGGCTGTATGGAATGACCCATAAGCGCACCGAGGGCCAGTTCCAGACCGCCTGGAACGAACTCCAGCAGGCACTACCCAAAACCGGTGACACTGGTTTTCTGCTTGGGGTCTCCGACAACAAACTTCTTCTCGATGGCATCCCGCTCGAAGCCGGGCAGGCCGAGCGCAGCTTCGCACAGTTGCTGACCGCCGCCGGGCTCTCCAGCATCCTGTTCTCCAACAAGGTCACGATCGACGACTTTACCCGCCTGGTCCGCGCCTTTTCCATGGGCGGCTCCAAAGCGCAGGACTTTGCCAAGCAGCTCAAGGAAACCCTCGGCGATAACAAGGATTCATCCATCCGCATCAATGAAGTCAAATTCGTCGCCGCCGATCCCTCGACCGGCGAATATTCCGTCGCCGCCCAACTCGCCGCCCAGGCCCTCGGCCCCGAATTCAAGCACTGGCTCAATGACCCTCAGAAACTTCTGCAGTTGATTGCCGCCGCCCAGGGAGCGAGCAACAGCGGTCCGGGCACACCCGGCGGCGCGCCCCTCGGCAGCGTCCCCACCATCCCCATTCCCGGCGGCACGGGCGCGGGCTCCGGCGGATCATCGTCTGGCAGACCAGGTTCCGGTGGATCGGGCTCCGGCGGAACAGGCTCCGGCGGAACTTGGGCCGGCGGCGTCGTTCCCTTGCAGGAAGAGGAAGTCATTCAGACCATTCGCCTGCTCACCCATTTTGGCCAGGCGATGCAAGATCCCAACGTTTCCCAGGAAAACCTCAAGGTCGAACTCGGCAACGCTCCCGAAGGCGCCAAGGTCAATCTCGCCCAGTTGCTCGAACATCTGGCCGCGCAGGCCTCCCAGAACAAGACCAGCGACAGCAATGACACCCCGCTCCTGATGAAGGCCGCCGAGAGCATGGCCATCAAGTTCGCCCTCGACCGCTATCAGCGCGGCGATGTCAAGGTCAACGCCGTCCACGAGATGATGGAGCACATGAGCCGGCAGATGGATACGCTCCGCCAGATCCTACGCGTCCAGGAAGATAAGATGTCCAAAGCCGGCATCCTCGTCGAGTCCCACGCCGACATTCTCGACCGCATGTTCTGGGCTGAGATTCCCGAGGCCGGCAAGAAAAGCGTTCTGCTCTCCAGCGAAGCCGCCTGCGTGCCGCCCCGCAACATTCGCCAGTTTGTCGAAATCCTTTTTGAACGCGACGACAATGAAATCGCCGCTAAAATTCTCTCCAACTACTGCTGTGGCCTCGACGCCAAAGATGCCGAGCCCCGCCGCAAGACCGCTACTGGCATGGCTCAACTCGCCGACCTCTATGCCAACGCTCCGGATGAAGTCATGCCCAACGCTCTCGCCCTCATCGGCGAGAAACTGGGTAAGGAAAGCGATACCGAGATTCAAAGCCTGCTGAGCGCCGCCTTCGCGCGCTTCGGGCAGGAGGCCTGCAGCCGCAGAAAGTACAAAGCCGTCGCCGAACTCTGCGACTCGCTCGAAAGACTGGCCCATCAACGGCCTTCCCTGGTGCAGGATCTCCGCTCCCGCGTCGGCATCGAAAATCGCCTGCCCGAGATGATCGAAGAAGCCATCAACGCCGATCAGGTGCCGGAGGATCTCGTCAACGTCCTGCAGCAGCTTCCCCGAAGTTCCGTTGGACACCTCGCCGATCGTTTCTTCCGCGCCCAGAAACGCGTCGAGTGCGATCGCATTATCGAACTCGTCGGCGAACTCGGACAACCGGCCATCGACGATCTGCGCAACATTCTCCGCACCGGCCAGCCCCGCCAGGCTGCCTCCACCGTCGGCCTGTTGAGCCGCCTCGCCGTCTCCTCGCTGCTCGAACTGCTGCCCCCCCGCATGGGCGAGTTCAACCGCTTCTATCAGGACATCATCGTTCGCCAGATCGCCTACGGCGCCGCCCCCGACCGCGGTCGCACCCTGCTCGAACTGCTCGAACTGCTCGACTCCCTCATCTTGCCCGAGGCCCTCGACGAGATCGGCATGAGCCAGGACCGCAGCGCCAGCGCCAGCCTGATTGCGCTCGCCACCGCCGGTGAAGCGCACAACCGTCCCCCGTTCGTGCAACTGAAAGCCATCGAGTCCCTCGGCCGTTTGCGCGAGGCCGAGGCCGTTTCGGTTCTGCGCTCCATCGTCGAAGACAAGAAACTCTTCGGCTATAGCCAGCACCGTGAGTTGAGAATCGCCGCCATTCAGGCGCTCACCAAGATTGATCCCCGCTACGGCACCCAGGCCCTTGCCGACAGCGGCCTCGAGGCTGGCGAACTCGCCATCACCCCGCTCGATTCCGGCGCGGGATGTCCCTGGGTCCGCCAGCGCCGCTACGAACGCATCATCCTGCCGCGCACTCTCTCCGCCAATCTTTCCAGTTCCTGGGGAAAGTCGAACATCGTCATGCGCGAGATGAGTCTCGGCGGCGGCATGGGCACGCGCAGCGACAATCTCCGCGTCGGCTCCGAAGCCCACGTAGAAATCTCTCTCGGAGTGAAAAAAATCCGCGCCGAGGTTTTGCTCCGCCGCGCCCGCGTCAATGAAATCGGTTTCGAGTTCGTCGGTATGGACCTCGACAGCCGCTACCGCCTCCGCCGCGTCCTGGTCGACGCCCTGCAAAAAGTCCCCGACAATCGCTCCGCCAACTGGGCCGGCGAGCGCAAAGTCTAGAGCAAGCTCTCAGCTCCCAGGAAGTGCGGCTGTCAACTCCTCGCGTACTTTGCGATGCGCGGGTTCCGTAACTCTGGAGCCCCTACGCACAAGAAAATAATCGTAGAGACGCGGCTTGCCGCGTCTGGCCGCACCCGTAACTCACGCCCGCCAATTCTGCCGCAAAGAAAAAGCCCCTGCGCAAGCAGAGGCCTTTTCGCAAACCAAACTCGACAAACCGGACTCGTAAACCACGAACTCGCTTATACAACCTTCACAAAGACAATTACCAGCACGTACAACACCAGGGACTCAATGAAGGCGAGGCCAAGAATCAGCGCGACCATAATTCCAGGACGTGCCGCCGGATTGCGTCCCAGCGCTTCGCAGGCTGCTCCCGCCACTCTCGCCTGCCCCAGTGCCGCCAGCCCAGCCGCGAGTGCAAGCGCAAAACCGGAAGTCAGCGCCACCCAATTCGTGGTCGCAACTGCTCCAGTCGTGCCCTGCGCAAACGCCGGCACCGCCATCACCGGCGCCATCGTCATCATAAACGTCAACATCACGAATTTCCGCATTGTGCTTCTCCTTATATGAATTGCCGCCAGTGGGTGGTTGACGCCGTGCTTATGGAGCCGGCGCCCTCACGCTGAAAGCAGTTGTCAGTAGCCAGTACCCAGTACCCAGAAAAAACTGCCGCACTGGCAACTGGGTACTGGCTACTGGATACTGATTCTCTAGTGCTCCTGCCCTGTCGCCTCACCCAAGTACACGCAGGCCAGCAGCACAAAAACATACGTTTGAACTAACGACACGCCGATGTGAAGTCCCTCGAACAGCACCGGGATCCCCAATGGTATGAGCGAAAAGAACACCAGCGTGACCATCTCTCCGGCGAACATGTTGGCAAAAAGACGGATGGTCAGCGACATGGCCCGGGCAATATGGCTAAACACCTCAAGCGGGAACATCAGGAAAGGCAAGAACACACGCACAGCCAGAGGCACTTCCTTATCCCGCGGCCCGATGAAGCGTTTCAAATAGCCGATGGGTCCGTTCGTTCGCACTCCCTGGTAGTGATAGTAGGCCCACGTCAGCAGCGCGCATCCGAGCGGCACAATCGGCACTCCGGTTGGTGATTCCAGTCCCGGCACCAAACCGATCAGATTGCAGCTCAGGATGAACATGCCGAGCGTGACTAGGTAGGGTACGTACTTCGAGGAATGATGCCCGATCACCTCATCCGTCATGTCGGCGACAAAGCCCTGGATCACTTCCATCGTGTGTTGCAACCCACCCGGACGCTCCACCGAAAGCCGGGTGCGCACCGCGATGAAAAAGATCGTCAGCAGCAGCACTACCAGAATTTCCATTGCAACCGTATTCGTGATCGGAGTCGCCGGATATTTCGGATGAATGTGCAGCTTCAGCAGCAACGCCAGCACCGGCGCGCCAAACAGACGATTCAGAAGCGCGGTAAAAGCTAGTTGTTCCATTTCAGACTTCGCGATTCTTTGCCTACGGTCCCTACTGCGGATTCATCGACAAACTAGAGTGTGTTCCCCGAACGCTTCTTTGAAGGGGCTCGGCTTCAGCCGCGCCGTTTCGAGCCAAAGTAGTCAGGGGCTTTAGCCCCGCCGGAAGGCCGCGTACCCCTCCCAAACTGCCTCGGCCATCAGGGCTGCCACCGGCACGCACAAGCCCCACAAAAAGCCCCGAAAAGCCAACGAAGAACTCTTGAATATAGCATAGGCAGCGGCTCCCACCAACCCGTAGCGCACCAGGAAGCGCAGGATGATCCGCGCGCCCTTTTCGCGGCTGTTTCGGTTGACAATGCGATCGGCTAGCCCTTCGACGCCGCGTGTCAGCGACCGGAAATTAACGTAAGAAACCAGGGCCCCGAAGGCAAATCCAATCGCTCCCGCCCAACGGTAAAACCAGAATGCCGGTCCCAGCAGCAGAACGCTAGCGACCAGCATATTGCGCAGCACGCGAGGAATGATGCGCTCATAGATCGAGAGTTCATCGAATGTGCGCTCATGGATTGTGCGTTCATCGAGAGTCTCCGCCGGCAGAGTTTCCGCGGGCCGGTCGAGATGCTCACGCTCATTCATCATTTATCTTTGGAAGCGCCCATGGCCATGCGGATCATCTGCCAAAATCCAACCACCGCCCCAAACAACAGCCCGACCATATAGAGCCACCTGGTATGCAGCCAGTAATCGCCCAGCTTGCCCAAAAAGAATCCCAGCAAGACCGCCGCCGGAATAATGAACCCGATCTCGGAATAGCGGGCCAGCGCAACGAGAGGACCTTTTTTCTCCGGGGGATTGGGGCGCTCAGACATGCGAAAGAATTCTACTCTAGCTCTTGGCCGTTGGCTCTGAGCGTGAGTCCACCATAGAAAAGCGGAGGCTTTCCTGAGACCTGAGACCTTGGACCTGCCACCTGCTCTACTTCAACATCGCCGCCACATGCGGCGACTGTGCAATATTCAGCGACCAATTCACACCGCGAATAAACGGCTCCGGATAAACTCCGATCACGATCGTTGCCAGCGCCGTCACGCCCACCGCGCAACGCATTCCGAGGCTGACGGGCAGCCGTTCAGTCTCCATCGGCGCGCGCATCAGCATGGCGTTCGCAATCTTCAGATAGTAATAAAGTCCGAACAGCGAGTAGACCACGCCGAGCGAGGCCAGTCCGTAATGTCCGCTTTCGATCAGGCTCAGAAAGATGTAGTACTTGCCCAGGAACCCGGCGGCGGGCGGAATGCCGGCGAGTGAGAGCAGAAACAGAAGCATCAGCGCGGCTTCGACCGGAGCGCGCTGGTAGAGTCCGGCCATATCGTCGATCTCGTCGCCAATCACGTTGCGCTGCCGCAACGACGTGATCACCCCGAACGCACCCAGATTCATGAACGTATAGACGAGCAGGTAGATCAGGATTCCCTTGAAGCCGTCGAAAAACGCGGGGCTGCCGATCTGCGAAGTCCCTATGGCCACAAACGCCAGCAGCATGTAGCCGACATGCGCAATTGAGGAGTAGGCGAGCAGCCGCTTCGTGTTCGTCTGCGTGAGCGCCGCGAAGTTCGCGCCGGTCATGGTGGCGATCGAGACGATCACAATCACTGGAGTGTAAACCGAGCGCAGCGGCCACAACCCAAACAGCAATATGCGCAGCAGCATCGCAAACGCCGCCGCTTTCACCGCCACTGACATGAATCCGGTAATGCTGGTGGGCGCGCCCTCGTAAGCGTCTGGCGCCCACTGATGAAATGGAACGGCGGCAATCTTGAACAGCAATCCGGTCATCGTCGTAAGCAGCGCGATCACCACCACCGGATTGTGCGGATTCTGCGCTGAGACCGCGCGCCCAATGTTCCCTAAATTGGTGCTACCGGAAATTCCGTAGAACAGCGAAAGGCCGTAGGCGAAGATGCCCGACGAAAATGCCCCGAGCAGCAGATACTTCAACGCCGCTTCGTTCGAGCGCCGGTCGCGCCGCAAGAAACCAACCAGCACATAAGTGGAAATCGCCATCAGCTCCAGTCCAATGAAGAGCAGAACGATGTCGATTCCCGCCGCCATGCACATCATGCCCACAACGGAAAGCAGCAGCAGCGCATAATACTCGCCGTGGTGTTCATCTTCTACGTCGAGATAGTGCACCGACATCAGGATAGCGATGGCCGCTCCCGCCAGAAACAGATACCAGAAGTAAATGGCAAAGCGGTCGACCATTAACGAGTTATAGAACCCGAAAAAGCCCCTCGGCGGCATCGTCGACTGAATTTCCCAAACGCACAAAGCCGAAAACAGCACGCCGGCAAAGGCGCCCACGGCGTTGATCCACTTCCATCCCCGCGGCACCATCAGGTCGATCAGCAGAATGCCGAGCGCAAAAATGGTGAGTTCCACCATCGGCAACATCAGCTGGTAATCAGTTGGTGTGAGGCCTCGCACTTAGTTACTCGCTTTCGGCTTGACGACGTTTGGCGCGACAACTTCAGGTTTGACAACTTTCGGCCTGATGACTTTCGGCTTGATCGCGGCGGGCGGCGCCTGCGGAACTGGCACGGGCGCAACCTGCGCGTTCACCGGCGCATTCGCATTGGCCTTGTCGTGAATCGTCTGCACAATCTGATTGACTGGTTGTTCGAGGATCTGGAAAAACGGCTTCGGATAAACGCCGATCCATAGCGCCATGACAATCAGCGGCACAAACGTAAGGATTTCGCGCGGCGTAAGATCGTGCAGCTTTTCGTTCTTGGGGTTCGTAACCGCGCCGAAGAAAACGCGCTGATAGAGCCAAAGCAGATAAGCCGCAGCCAGAACCACGCCCGGCGCCGCCCACGCCGCCCACCTCCAGTTCGCCGTGAATGCTCCCTGCAAAATCGTGAACTCGCCGACAAATCCATTCAGCAGCGGCAATCCCATCGACGAGAGAAACATGATCATGGTGATCGTCGCGTAGATGGGCATCACGTTCGAGATGCCGCCGTACTCCGCGATCTCGCGCGTGTGCCGCCGCTCATACAGAATGCCGACAATCAAGAACAGCGCGCCCGTCGAGATGCCGTGATTGATCTGCTGCAACACCGAGCCGGTCAAGCCCATCGAATTCAGCGCGAAAATTCCCAGTGTGCAGAAGCCCAGGTGGCTGACGGACGAGTACGCCACCAGTTTCTTCATGTCCTTCTGCATGAGCGAAACCAGCGCGCCATAGATAATGCCGACGAGCGAGATCCCGATCATCCAGCTTTGCACTTTGGGATGCGACACGACCGCGGGGAAAAATGGCAGCGAGAAGCGCACGAATCCGTACGTTCCCATCTTCAGCAAAACGCCCGCCAGAATGACCGAGCCGGCGGTGGGCGCTTCCACGTGCGCATCCGGCAGCCACGTATGGAACGGAAACATCGGAACCTTGATGGCGAACCCAATAAAGAAGGCGACAAAGAGCCAGATGGCGTAATGGAATGGAATCAGCGGCGCCGTCTTATAGAGTTCGGGAATGCTGAACGTGAAGACGTTAGTAACTGTGTGATGATGGAAATAGAGGAACAGGATGCCAAGCAACATCAGCACGGAGCCGAGCAGCGTGTACAGGAAGAACTTAATGGCGGCATAAAGCTTGTTCGGGCCGCCCCAGATGCCGATCAGCAGATACATCGGCACCAGCATCGCTTCCCAGAAAACGAAGAAGAGGAAAAAATCAAGCGCCATGAAAACGCCGAGCATTCCCGTTTGCAACACCAGAAACCAGACGTAATATTCCTTCACCCGGATCTCGATGGCGGTCCACGAGGAGAGAATCGAGATCCATCCCAGCAGCGTGGTCAGCATGATCAGCAGAAATGAGATGCCGTCAATACCGAGGTTGTAACCCGCGCCAATCGAGGGGATCCAGTTATTCGGTGTGCCCTCAAGGAACTTGAACTGTTGCGTGGCGTCGAAGCGGAGCGCCCAGAACATCGGCACCAGCGGCAGCGAGATCAGAAACCCGCCCAGCGCAAAGATGTTCGCAATCCAGCGGATCGCGTCTTTGTTCTCCTTAGGGACGAACAGGAGAATGAACGCGCCCACAAGCGGCGTGAAGAGAATGATCGAAAGTATGTGACTCTGCATAAAAGCTCTTGGCCTTTGGCTCTTAGCTCTTGGCTTCTAGCTAACAGCTAAGAGCCAATAGCTAAGAGCTGGCATTTCACTTCCACACGTAATACACGCCAAATCCAAGCAACCCGGCGACCATGACCAGCGCGTACCACTGCACTAACCCCCATTCGAACAGGCGCGCCGGATAAGAGACCATTCGCGCAAGAATGGCCGGACCATTCACTCCCAACCCGTCGATGATCCACTTATCCCACCAGATCGAAAGCGTAGCCACCGCCCGCGTAACCCAGCCAACATCGTTGACGGATCCGTCGATAATCTTGGCATCGAACCACGACGCCGCTTCGCCCGCTCCCATGGCGCCCAGGCGGATGTCGCCAATCTTGCGGCGTCCGGTGAAAACGTAGTCGTAACCTTCGTCGACAAAATACTTGTTGTAGAGCGCGGTGTAGAGCGGCGGAGCTTCCACGGCGAGGGGCTCGGGGTAATCTTTGCCCGCGTTAGCGTAGTAGCGATAGGCCCATCCTCCACCTACAACCGCAGCCCCGAGGGAGAGCAACATCAGCGTCCACTCCAGGCCGCGATGTTCTTCGCCAGCAGGCTCCTGCGGCTCAGCCGGAGCGACCGAAGCCTCTTGCGAAAATACCGGCTCCAGAAACTTCCCGAAGGCATTCGTCCCACCCAAACTCGCCGGCACACCCAGCCAGCCAGCGCAGACCGAGCCGATTGCCAACACCACCAGCGGGCCCGTCATGGATTTAGGCGACTCATGAATGTGATGCTCGACTTCATGGCTCATCCGCGGCTGCCCATAGAAAGTCAGAAAGATGAGCCGCGCCATGTAGAACGCTGTCATCAGCGCCGTGCCAAAGCCGATCAGCCAGAGGTACGGAAAGCTTCCGTAGGCGGAACGGTACGCCTGCCAGAGAATTTCGTCCTTCGAGAAGAAGCCTGCCAGCGGTGGAATGCCCGCGATCGCCAGCGTCGCGATCAACATCGTCTTATAACTGGTCGGAATACGCCCGCGCAGGCTGCCCATGTTGCGCATGTCCTGCTCGCCGCTCAAGGCATGAATCACCGAGCCCGAACCAAGGAAGAGCAGCGCCTTGAAGAACGCGTGCGTGAACACATGGAAAACGCCCGCCGCAAATGCGCCGACGCCGAGCGCCAGAAACATATAACCCAGTTGCGAAACGGTGGAGTAAGCAAGCACTCGCTTGATGTCGTTCTGCACCAGCGCGATAGACGCGGCGAACACGGCCGTGAGCGCGCCAATGATGGCCACGGTTTTCATCGCCGTCGGCGCCAGCACAAACACGGCATTCGAACGCGCCACCATGTACACGCCCGCCGTCACCATAGTCGCGGCGTGGATCAGCGCCGAAACCGGCGTCGGGCCTTCCATCGCATCGGGCAGCCACACATAAAGAGGAATCTGCGCCGACTTGCCGCAAGCTCCAACGAACAGCAGCAGCGCGGCGATCGTCAACACAGGATCGCCAATAACGAAGTGCCCACTGCGCGCCAGCGTGTTGATGTTGGTGAAGCGAAACGAGCCCAGATACCAGGCCAGCGTGAGCGCGCCAAGAATGAATCCGGCATCGCCGATTCGGTTCACGATGAACGCTTTGTTGGCTGCATCGCTGGCCGACTTACGATGAAAGTAAAAACCGATCAGCAGATACGAGCACAAGCCGACGCCCTCCCATCCCACAAACAAAAGCATGTAGTTATTCGCCAGGATGAGGGTAAGCATCGTAAACATGAACAGGTTCATGTATCCGAAGAAGCGGTAATAACCGCCTTCGTGCGCCATGTAACCGGTGGAGTAAATGTGGATCAGCATGCCCACACCGGTCACAAAGAGCAGCCAGATAGAAGAGAGCGGATCGAGCAGGAACCCGGCGTCGGCGTTGAATGAGGCGAGCGTCCCGTCGCGCTTCAGAAAGTTCAGATGCCCATCGCCACTGCCGAGCCACGTATAAACAATTCTCTCGAAGGGACGTCCCGTGCCATGCGCGAACTGCGTATACTCGACAACCGTGAAGCAGGCGAACAGGAACGCAAGCACGATCACGCCGACGCAGACCGCGCTGACGGTGGCCTTCTGCAGTCGGCGGCCGAAAAAAAACATCATCCCAGCCCCGAAGGCCGGGAAAAGCGGAATTAGCCAGATGTGGTCGAGAAAGAACATGTAGTTAGTCAGTCGTCAGTCGTTCGCTATTCGTCACTCGCTGTTCGCTCTTAGCTTTTCGCCCGAGCCACGAGCGAATAGCGAGCAGCGGCCCTCCTACCATTTCAACAAATCAATCTCATCCACATTGACCGTCTCCTTATTCCTAAAGAAGGCGATCAAAATGCCGAGGCCGGCGGCGGCTTCAGCGGCGGCGTCCACTATGATAAAGATCGCGAACACCTGCCCATGCAGGTTTCCCCACATGCGCGAGAACGCCACCAGGTTCAGGTTCACCGCATTCAGGATCAACTCGATCGACATCAGCACAATCACCACGTTGCGGCGTGTGAGCACGCCGATCACACCCAGCACGAACAGTGCCGCAGCAACGACGAGATAGTGAAGCGTGGTTATCGGAACCATAGTTTCATTTGTTAGTAGGTCGTTGGTCGTTAGTCGTTGGTCGTTCGCGGGCCTCGATCTAGTCCGACATGCCGAACGACTATCGACTAACGACCAACGACTAGATTTTCTTCTTCGTCATAACTACCGCCCCCAAGATCGCCACCAGCAACAGCAGCGAAGCGATTTCGAAGGCGAACGTATATTGACCCATCCTGCCGGCTTCTCCGTAGAGCATGGTGGCGATCTGCTGCGTGTTCGACGACTCGGGCAGCGGCATCATTCGATCCGGCAACAGCGCCTTACCCTTCGTGATCGCCGACACGAACAACGCCAGCAACGCGCACGCCGCTGCCAATCCTACCGGCCAGATGCGATTGAACCGCCGCTCTTTCGACGAGCGGTCGATGTTCACCAGCATGATCACAAACAGGAACAGCACCATGATGCCGCCCGCGTAAACGATGATCTGCACGCCGGCGACGAACGGGGCATACAGCATTAAGTAGAGGCCCGACACCGCGAGCAGAGTCACGATCAGCGCGAGCGCTGCGTGCACAGCGTTCCGCCGCGTGATGACGGCCACACCGCTGGCGACGGCCACTACCGCCAGCCCATAAAAGAACCACGGCGTCGCCACGGGGGCCATGCCTGAGTTGAGAGCCGAGTTCAGGCTGGGGTTCATGAAAAAATCACCCCCACGATGGCAGTCACCACCAGCAGGCCGAGTGAAATCGGCAGCATCACTTTCCATCCAATCTTCATCAACTGATCGAAGCGGTAACGCGGCCACGTCGCGCGATACCAGATGAACAGATACATGAAAACGGCGACTTTGAGCATAAACCAATATACGTAGTCGATGCCTACGTTGAACCTCGCCGCCACACTCGTGTCGGCAAAACGGCCCGCGATCGCGATCACGAGCAGCAGCAGCGCGATGAAGCCGAGCAGCGCCGCGAAAACTGCCAGCCCGATGCGCTGAATCTTGAAAAATGATTGCGCCGGCATCCGCGCCGCTTCAATAAAAGTAATCGCCGCCAGCCCTCCGAACGTGAGTCCAGGAAACAAAGAGAAGATAAAGTCCCACGCCGGCGCGTGCAGCAGGTTCGGGAACGGACGCATCCATCCGCCAAGCCAAAGCGTGACCGCGATCGAAGAGACGGCGATCATGGCCGCATATTCGGCGAGCATGAACAGCGACCAGCGCAGCCCGCTGTACTCAGTGTGATATCCGGCAGTCAGTTCCGACTCCGCTTCGGCCAGGTCAAAGGGCGCGCGGTTGGTCTCCGCGACCATGGCGATGGCGAAAATCGCGAACGCGATCAGGCCGAGTGGAAAGAATTTGAAGATGAACCAGATGCCCTGCTGCTGTTGCGCCCGCACGATCCCGATCATGCTCAGCGTTCCCGTGCCGCTTGCGTTCATGCTGGTCATCAGGATCGCCGAGACGACCGCCAGTCCCATGGCGACTTCATAAGACACCATCTGCGCACTCGACCGCAGCGCGCCGATCAGCGGATAGTGCGAGTTCGAGGCCCATCCAGAGACCACGATGCCAAGCACGCCGAGCGACGAGACACCGAGCATAAACAGAATGCCGATGTTCATGTCGCTCACCGCCTCCGAAGGCCCGAATGGAATCACCGTATAAACCGTGAACGCCGCCAGCAGCCCGATCAGCGGCGCGACCCAGAAAACGAACTGGTCGGCCTCGGCGGGGATGATGTCTTCTTTGAGCATCAGCTTGATCGCGTCGGCGAAGGGCTGCAGCAATCCGTGCGGGCCCACGCGCATGGGGCCAAGGCGCACCTGGAAGTGCGCCAGCGCCTTGCGCTCGATCCAGTTCATGCACAGCACGGCCACCGCCACTCCCGCGAAAATGATGAGCACATAAATCAGCGCCCAGAACTGGTTCCCCGCTTCGCCGGGCGTCACCCCCACCTTGGGATCGAGATACGACATGATGAAATTCGGCATCAGCGGTCCACCTCGCCGAGCACGATGTCAATCGTGCCGATGACGGCGATCACATCGGCAACCAGCATGCCGCGCACCATTAGGTCGAGCGCCTGCAAATTGACGAACGATGGCGGACGCACGCGCAACCGGTAGGGCTGCGTCGAGCCGTCGCTGACGATGAAGTATCCGAGCTCGCCTTTCGGCGCCTCGATCGAATGATAGATTTCGCCCACCGGCGGCTTGATCACCTTGGGCACCTTGCCCATGATCGGGCCTTCGGGAATCCCGTTGACCGCTTGCTCGACGATGCGCATCGACTGGCGCATTTCGACCATGCGAACCATGTACCGGTCAAAGGTGTCGCCGTTGGTGCCGATCGGAATTTCGAAATCGAATTCGGAGTAGGCCTCGTAGGGCTGGGCTTTGCGCAAATCCCACTGCACGCCGCTGGCGCGTAGCACCGGCCCGGTTACGCCGAGCGCAACGCAATCGGCGGCCGAGATCACGCCGACATTCTTTGTGCGCTCCAGCCAGATGCGGTTGGTGGTGAGCAGCGCCTCGTATTCATCGATCTTCGGCGCGAAAAAGATCAGGAAATTCTTTACCTCTTTTTCGAAGCCGGCGTACGTCTCATACTGACAGCCGCCGATGCGAAAGGCATGCGTGGTCAGGCGTGCGCCGCAGTACTTTTCAAAAATCTTCAGAATCTCTTCCCGGTCGCGGAAGGTGTAGAACAACGGCGTCATGGCTCCGATATCGAGCGCGTGCGTGCCCAGCCAAAGCTGGTGGCTGGCAATGCGTTGCAGTTCGGTCAGGATCACGCGAATATACTTGGCGCGCGGCGGCGCTTCCACATTCATCAACTTCTCGACCGCTTCGCAGTAGCCGAGCCCATTTGACACGGCGGCGCAATAGTCCATCCGGTCCACGTAGGGATTGAACATCGTGTAGGTGCGGTTCTCGGCGATTTTTTCCACGCCGCGATGCAGGTATCCGATGACGCACTCGGTGCCGAGAACTCTTTCGCCGTCGAGCTTCAGGATGACGCGCAGCACGCCGTGCGTAGCCGGATGCTGCGGTCCCATATTGATGATCAGCTCGTTCGAATCGAGATACGTTTTGTCGGGAGTCCCGAGATCGGGGTTGGACCGATCAAGATTGGAAAGCGCGCGGTTCGAAACCTCGTTCGTGCGGTCGCTCATTGGCCGCTCTCGATTCCGAGGTTGATCTGCACCCATTCTTTGTCCTGCTGCAGAATGCCGTAATCTTTACGCAGCGGGTAGCCCTTCCAGCCATCGGGTAGAAGAATGCGCTTCAGGTCGGGATGTCCGTCGAACTTGATCCCGAACATGTCATAGACTTCGCGCTCCAGCCAATTCGCCGTCGGCCAGATCGGCACGCTCGAAGGCAGTGAAGCGCCGTCGGCAATCTGCGTCTTCACGCGCATCCGCTCGTTGCGCGGAAAAGAATAGAGAATCCATACCACGTCGAATTGCTTCTCGCGCTTCGGATAATGCACGGCAGTGATATCGACGCAGTAGTCAAATTGTTCTTCGTCGCGCAGCAGGCGCAGAATGTCGGGAATCAGCGAGCGGTCAACGCTAAGGTAGTTCTGTCCCAGATAAGTCTGCGCGTCAAGGCCCGAGCCGTACTGGCTGCGGTATTTTTCAACCAGCGGCGAGTTCCACGGCATCGGGACGGGACCAGAGGGCTTTGCCGGAGCGGCAGGCTTCGCCGGCGCGGCAGGCTTCGCCGGCTCGGCGGACGCCGCTGCCGCAGGTTTTTCCGCCGTCGGCTTCTTCTCACCTTCCGGGCCCCCAGACGGCCCGGTGTTGGCCGGCTGGGGTTGGGGCGGCTGTGGTGGAACGGGCGATTTGACTTCCTCGGCCATGCTTAGGGTCTGTCGTTACAAAAGCCGCGCAAGCATCAGGAAACTTCCACTTCTAACATCTGGTTGCGTCACCGTCAATGACCCTCGTCACAACGGCCGTCATCGCTTTGCTCCGTGCGCTCTAATGTCCCGTCTCTACAGGCGATGCCCTGATACGAAACGAACTTGCATCACGGGCTGCTAGCGCCGGGCCGCCTGAAGGCCTTCGACCAAGTCGCGGATGCGCAACGCATCGGCTTTGCGATGGCCGTGACTGGTAATCGGATCGGTGCCTCCGGTCGACTCAATCAAAATGTCCGACCAAACTATTCCCGTCGAAATCTTCACCGAAGCTACCTGGGAAATTGAAATGCTTTCCTCGTTTCTGCCGAACAGCCGCCTCTTCACGCGGCTCACGCGCAGCGGGCTGATTACGATGCGCGTCGGAAACCACAGGTTCCCCCGGGTCCAGCGGCTCGCAGCGAAGGTTTCGTCGGAAGTAGCCAGATTGGGATTGGCCGGATTTGGACCTGCCGAACCTACACCCATTCGAGCGCCCCCTTCTTCCATATCCATACATAGCCGACGATCAGAATGCCGAGAAACACCAGCATCTCGACCAGCCCGAAACGGCCCAGGGCCTTGAACTTCACCGCCCATGGAAACAGGAAAATCGTTTCCACTTCGAAGATCACGAACAGTATGGCGATGATGTAGAAGCGAATCGTGTAGCGTCCGCGCGCGCTGTCGTAAGGATCGATGCCACATTCGTAAGGCATCAGCTTGACGCGGTTGGGACTTTGCGTGCGGATGATCGCGCAGATAACCAGCGTGACGGGAATAAGGATGCCGACGACGGCGAGGAAGAGGAAGATGGGAACGTAATTTTGCGGCATGATCCCTCGAAGCAATCGCAATAAAAGCGAAATCGAATACTAACGCCGATGCGGCCCGGCTTCAAGGACAAGTGAACATGCCGGGTGTCGGGTGGTCCGTCCGTTGTAAAATTACAGATTACTCTTTACTGCGCTATCCTCATCTATGCCACAGGAAGACAGAACCATCCCTCCCGCCCGCGACGAGCGTTATGACGCACAGCGCATTGAGCAGAAATGGGCTGAGCGCTGGCAGGGCGATCCGTCGCTCTATGCCGCCGAGGCCCATCCGGCCAAGCCTAAGTATTACGTTTTGGAGATGCTTCCTTACCCTTCGGGCGCGCTGCACATGGGACACGTGCGCAATTATTCGATTGGCGATGCGCTGGCTCGCTACATGTGGATGAACGGCTACAACGTGCTGCATCCCATGGGGTGGGATTCGTTCGGGCTGCCGGCGGAGAATGCCGCCATCAAGAACAACACTCCGCCGAGGGAGTGGACGCTGGCGAATATTGCGGCTATGAAGGTGCAGATGAAGCGCCTTGGGTTCGCTTATGACTGGTCGTGCGAAGTTACGACCTGCCTGCCGGATTACTATCGCTGGAATCAGTGGTTCTTCCTGAAGCTCTACGAGTCGGGACTCGCTTATCGCAAGAAGAGCAAGGTGAACTGGTGTCCACAGTGCTGCACCGTGCTGGCGAACGAGCAGGTCGTCGGCGGGATGTGCTGGCGGCATGAGGATACTCCCGTAGAGCAGCGCGAATTGGAACAGTGGTTTTTGCGGATCACGAAGTACGCCGATGAGTTACTGCGCGATCTGGAAAAGTTGCAGGGCTGGCCGGAAAAAGTTCGCATCATGCAGCAGAACTGGATCGGACGCAGCGAAGGCACGCTGGTGGATTTCGAGCTGGACAAAACAGTGGGTACGGTGGGGCCGGCACGATCGACGATCACGGTTTTCACTACGCGCGTGGACACGATTTATGGCGCGACCTCGGTCCAGTTAGCGCCCGAGCATCCGATTGTCGCCGGCATGATTGCCCGGAATAAAGACGCGGCGCTGCGCACTCAGGTGGAAGAGCTGATTGCGGAGCAGCGCCGGGCGAAAGAAGCGGGCGATATCGGCGCGATTGAGAAGCATGGGGTGTTCACTGGGCGCTACGCGAAGAATCCGTATAACGGCGAAGCGGTGCCGGTGTGGGTGGCGAACTACATCCTGATGGACTACGGCACGGGCGCGATCATGAGCGTGCCGGCGCATGATGAGCGCGATTATGAATTCGCGAAGAAGTACAAGCTGGAGATCCGGCGGGTGATTCTGCCGCAGTCAAGCGCTCCGGAAGAAGCCATGGCGGAACCGGCGCTGCCTTTTACGACCATGGACGGGATTCTTGTGAACTCGGGCGAGTTCAACGGGTTGAGCTGCGAGGAAGCGATTACTACGATGTCGGCGCTCGCCGAGGAAAAGAAGTTTGGCAAGGCGACAGTAACTTTTCGGCTGAAGGATTGGGGTATCTCGCGGCAGCGCTATTGGGGCACGCCGATTCCGATGGTGTACTGCGACAAAGACGGCGTGGTGCCGGTGGCGGAAAAAGATCTGCCGGTAATTTTGCCGGATAAGGTGCCGATCACGCTCGCGGGCGGGTCGCCGTTGATGAACCTGCCGGAGTTCCTGAACACGACCTGTCCGAAATGTGGCGGCCCGGCGCGGCGCGAGACTGACACTATGGATACGTTCGTCGATTCGTCCTGGTACTTCTACCGCTACGCCGACGCGCACAATGACCAAGCCCCGTTCGACAGCGCCACGATCGCTTACTGGTTTCCAATCGACCAATACATTGGCGGCGTGGAACATGCCATTCTCCACCTTATTTATTCGCGCTTCTGGACGAAGTTCATGCGCGACATGGGACTGGTGAAGAACGACGAGCCCGTCGCGCAGTTGTTCACGCAAGGGATGGTTACCTACCAGGGCGCGGCCATGTCCAAGAGCCGCGGGAACGTCGTTTCACCGGATGAAATGGTCGCCCGATATGGCGCCGACAGCGCGCGCCTCTACGTATTGTTCGCCGCTCCTCCCGACCGTGACCTCGATTGGCAGGAATCGGGGATCGAAGGCATTCAGCGGTTTCTGGGGCGCGTGTATAGGTTTTACGAGACCGATTGGAAGGCGCCTTCGTCTGCGCCTCTGACGGACTCGGCACGCCGACTTCAGCGCAAGCTTCACCAAACCATAAAGCGCGTGACGAACGACTTTCAGGGGCGCTGGCACTTCAACACCTGCATATCGGCAATTATGGAGTTGCTGAACGACGCCAACCGTAGGATGCTAGGCACCAAAGACACTCACCCCGCGACCGGAGCGCCCGTTGAAGCGGATAAGATTCCACAATCCCTTCTGACGGAAGTCAAGCGCAACATCGCGCTGCTGCTGGCGCCGATGGCGCCGTATCTGGCGCACGAATTGTGGGAGATGACCGGCGAGAAGAGCAATCTGCTGAAAGCTCCGTGGCCGAAGTACGATCCGGCCCTGGCGGCCGAGGACGAGATCGAGATTCCGGTGCAGGTTAACGGCAAGCTGCGCGGCCTGGTGATTGTGCCGGCGGGTGCAACCAATGATCAGGTCGAGCAGGCCGCACTTGCAGACGGAAAAGTGAAGGCGGCAATCGCGGGCAAGCAGATCGTGAAGAAGATCGTGGTGCCGCGAAAGCTGGTGAATATCGTGGTCAAGTAACTACCGGGCAAGATCGGGTCATCTCATCATCGGGCCATCGAAAAAAAAGATCACCAGATGACCCGATCACCCGATGACCCGATCCTACCCTCTGGGAACTATCGGTTCGGTTTGGTTGCAAGTGCGACAGTGATCTGAGACACTCATCCGTGGAAACCCAATCCATCGTTGTCCTCGACTTTGGCGCGCAGTATTCGCAGTTGATCGCGCGCCGCATCCGCGAACAGAAGATTTTCTCGGTCGTCCTTCCCTTCAACGCCAGCCTGGAAGAAATTCGCAGTTACTCTCCGGTGGGCATTATTCTTTCGGGCGGGCCATCGTCGGTGTACGACCAAGACGCGCCGCTGGCCGATAAGAGCGTCTTCGATCTCGGCATCCCCGTGCTCGGCATCTGCTACGGATTGCAGTTCATGGTGTACGCGCTGGGCGGCAAAGTTCGCCCGGCCGCGAAACGCGAGTACGGCCACGCAAAAGTCGAGATCCAGGAACCCGACTCGCAACTTTTTCAAGGACTACCCAAACTGCTCGCGGTCTGGATGTCGCATGGCGACTCGGCTGAAGAACTGCCTCCGGGTTTCCGGCTGACGGCGAAAACTCCCAATGCGGTAGCCGCCATCGAAAACGCCGAGCGAAAGATGTGGGCGGTGCAATTCCATCCCGAAGTGCACCACACGCCGCTCGGCTCCGATATTCTGCGCAACTTCGCGCTTGGCATCTGCGGAGCGGAGCCTTCGTGGACGCCGCAGCATTTTATCGACGCGACCGTGGCCCAGGTGAGACGGCAGGTTGGGAGCGGTCGCGCGATCTGCGCGCTTTCCGGCGGAGTGGATTCCTCCGTCGCGGCGGTACTGGTGGATCGCGCTATGCGCGATGCTTCCGAAAAATCGCGGCTAACTTGCGTTTTCGTTAACAACGGCGTGCTCCGCAAAAACGAGTTCGAGAAAGTGCAGCAAAATCTGCGCGACAATCTTGGCCTGCGCGTGGTTGCGGTCGATGCCACCGAGCGCTTTATGCGAAAACTGGCGGGAGTGACCGAGCCGGAAAAGAAGCGCAAGATTATCGGCAACGAATTCATCGAGGTCTTCGACGCCGAAGCGCATCGCATCCTGCAGAACAAAGACGAAGGCGAAGTCGAATGGCTGGTGCAGGGCACGCTCTATCCCGACGTGATCGAATCGCGCTCGGTGCGCGGACCGTCGCAGGTCATCAAGTCGCATCACAACGTCGGCGGGTTACCCGAGACGATGAAGCTCAAACTGATCGAGCCGCTGAAAGACTTATTTAAAGATGAGGTTAGGCGGATTGGGCGCGATCTCGGCATGCCCGAGGAAATTCTGCAACGGCAGCCATTCCCTGGGCCGGGTCTGGCGGTGCGTATCTTGGGTGAAGTAACTCAAGAACGTGTCGACTTACTCCGCGAGTGCGATGAGATTGTGGTGGGCGAGATCAAGAAGGCCGGACTGTATCAGAAAATCTGGCAGTCGTTTGCCGTGCTCTTGCCGGTGATGTCGGTGGGAGTGATGGGCGACCAGCGGACTTACGCTTACACCTGCGCCGTCCGAGCCGTGCATTCGGAAGATGGCATGACGGCGGATTGGGTTCCGCTGCCGTACGAAGTGCTGAAGACGATTTCTAATCGCATTGTGAATGAAGTGCGCGGGGTGAATCGGGTGGTTTATGACATTACTTCGAAGCCGCCAGGGACGATTGAGTGGGAGTAACGCAATTTGTAATTTGACAATTGGGTAATCTGTAATCTTGGATCGCTTGGTTGACGTGGCGCCACCTCTTCCATTTGGAGACTGAGTAGGTCAGGAACTACCATATCCCCATGCCAGTTGATATCGAAACTCCCGTCTCCACTTACACTCCCGTCCGCGCCCCGCGCGGCAACGCGCTCTCCTGCAAAGGTTGGCAGCAGGAAGCGGCTATGCGCATGTTGATGAACAATCTCGACGAGGACGTTGCCGAGCGCCCTCAGGATCTGGTTATTTATGGTGGCACGGGCAAGGCGGCGCGCAATTGGGATTGCTATCACGCCATCGTCCGGTCGTTAAAAGCCTTGGAAAACGACGAGACGCTGCTGGTGCAGTCGGGCAAGCCGGTGGGCGTGTTCAAAACTCACGAGTACGCGCCGCGCGTGCTGATCGCAAACTCGAATCTGGTCGGGCATTTCTCCAACTGGGAGAAGTTCAACGAACTGGAACGCGCCGGACTGACGATGTATGGGCAGATGACAGCCGGGTCGTGGATTTACATCGGCTCGCAGGGGATCATCCAGGGGACTTACGAAACGTTCAACGCGGCGGGCGCCAAACATTTTGGTGGAGACCTTTCGGGCAAGCTGATCGTCTCCGGCGGGATGGGCGGGATGGGTGGGGCGCAGCCTTTGGCGGCTACCATGACGGGCGCGGCGTTTCTTGGGATTGACGTTCGATCCTGAACGCATCAAGAAGCGGCTTAAGACCGGCTACTGCGATTTTCTTGTGACCACGGTGGACGAGGCGCTGCGCATTCTTAAGAATGCCGTCCGCAAAAAAGAAAACGTTTCGGTCGGGCTGGTGGGCAATTGCGCGGACATCATTCCGGAACTCGCCGAACGCGGCGTGGTGCCCGACATTCTCACCGATCAAACTTCGGCGCACGATCCGCTGAATGGATATGTGCCGAATGGAATGACATTCGAAGAGGCGCTCGAACTGCGCCGGCGCGATCCGCAGACTTATCAGGAGCGGTCGCTCGACGCCATCGCGAAGCACGTTGAAGGTATGTTGCGCTTGCAGAAGATGGGCTCGGTGACGTTCGACTACGGCAACAACATTCGCACGTTCGCCTTTCAGCGCGGCGTGAAGAATGCTTACGACTTTCCGGGATTCGTTCCGGCTTACATTCGTCCGCTGTTTTGCGAAGGACGCGGGCCGTTCCGCTGGGCGGCGCTTTCGGGCGAGGCTTCAGACATCGCCGTCACCGACGATCTCGTGCTCGAACTTTTTCCCGAGAATCGCAGCCTGCGCCGCTGGATTGAACTTGCCCGCAAGCGCATCAAGTTTCAGGGACTGCCGGCTCGCATCTGCTGGTTGGGATATGGCGAGCGCGCCCGGTTCGGGCTGGCCATCAATGAGCTAGTGAAGAAAGGTAGGATCAAGGCTCCCATCGTGATTGGGCGCGATCACCTGGATTGCGGCTCGGTGGCTTCTCCGTTCCGCGAAACCGAAAGCATGAAAGATGGCTCGGACGCCGTGGCCGACTGGCCGCTGCTGAATGCGCTGGTGAATACGGCGGCGGGCGCGTCATGGGTTTCGATCCACAACGGCGGCGGCGTGGGCATTGGCTACGCGCTGCACGCCGGACAAGTCACGGTAGCCGATGGCACCGAGATGATGGCCAAGCGCATCGAGCGCGTGCTGACGACCGATCCGGGGATGGGCGTGATTCGGCACGTGGACGCGGGATATGACGAGGCGAAAGAGTTCGCGAAGAAGACGGGCGTGAAGGTGCCGATGGGAAGTCGTTAGTCGTTGGTCGTTAGTCGTTCGCTAGAAGAAACGAGGAGCCATGAGATACTTCCCCGGAAGAACAATCGCAATCCCTTCGATCTTCTTGTTGAGATATATGCCGAAGTGCCGGATGTCGCCCGTCAGCAGATGAGTGGCTCGCGCTTCGATGGCAGCGAGTATGATCGGCGCATCTTTCTCGGGCAGAGAGACGCCTCGTGGAAGCTTCCGTTGTGCCGCATCGAAGAAATGAATTGCATGTGACAGCCTGGTCAGCCGCGCTCGCTGCTCTTCCTCGTCCAGGTTGATTCTTGCTTCCTCCAGCGCATAGCGTGAGCTGCACAAGACTGCGTTATCGAGTTTCCAGAGTTGAAGCAGTCCAGCGGCGGGCCGGTAGGCCGCGGAGAAAAGAACATTAGCGTCAAGAAACAGCCGGTCCACTACGCCGGCCGCTCGTGCGGAATCGAATCCGGGTCAAGACCGAGGCCCCGCACCGCTTTTCGCGCTCTGCGGTAATCGGCATCGGTGGTGGCTGTGGAGAGGAGGAATTCCGCTTTTCGCTCCGGACTGTATCTCTCAACCGGGACGAGGACGGCAGGGCGAATCAGGATGCCGTCTTCCTTCTCCTCGGCGGTCACCATGCTGCCTTCCTCCATGCCAAAGCGCTTGCGCAGCCTTGCGGGAACAACGATTGCACCCCGTTTGCCGACCTTTGCCGATTCCATGCTCGTCCGATAATCTCCAATTGTCTGAATGTATAGAATGCCTGATTATCAGGCATTTGTCAAAGGCCCGCCGGCCCCGCTTGTTTTTCTCGTCCGACTGATAGACTGCTCTAGCGTGATCTCCTCCGGGAAAGGCAAGCGGCGAATTCAGCGCCCTGCGCTGCTGGTGAACATCGGCCAGCTCCTCACGCTGCGTTCGGCCGCGGACGGCCCGCGACGCGGCGCTTCCCTTTGCGAACTGGGAATGATTCATGACGCCGCCGTGCTCTGCCTGGGCGGGAAGATCGTCTCGGTAGGCGCCACGAAGGACGCTCTCCGCGATCCGTGGCTGAAGAAGAATCGCAAGGAGGTCACCGAGATCGACTGCGCCGGCCGCGTCGTCCTGCCCGGCTTCGTCGATTCGCATACTCACCCGGTATTCACGCATCCGCGTTTGGTGGATTTTGAGAAGCGGATTTCCGGCGCCAACTATGAAGAGATTGCCGAGGCGGGCGGAGGGATTCGCTCCAGCATCGACGGCGTGCGGAAGGCCAGCAAAACTTCGCTGACGCAAAGAGTTCTTGCAACACTGACAGATTTGGCGAGTCACGGAACCACGACCGTCGAGGCCAAGTCGGGCTACGGTCTCAGCCTGGAATCGGAACTGAAGTCGCTCGAAGCAATTCGCGCGGCGGCGCGCGAGTGGCCGGGGACCGTGCTGCCTACTTTCTTGGGCGCGCACGCGGTTCCACCCGAGTATCGCGGACGTTCGCAGGTATATGTTGACCTCGTCTGCAACGAGATGATGCCCGCAGTCGCGAAGCGCAAACTCGCGCAGTTCGTGGACGTCTTCTGCGATCGTGGAGCCTTCAGCGCCGAAGAAGCCGCGCAGATTTTCGCGGCTGCGGAAAAGCACGGCCTCGCCGTCCGCGCACATGTGGGCCAACTCAGCGAAACGCGGCTCGGGCCGCTGCTCCGCCACCAGCCTGCATCTCTCGACCATATGGATCACGTAAACGATGCCGACCTGCCAACCCTCGCCCAGAGTGACACGGTCGCAACTTTTGTCCCGGGAGCGAATTACTTTCTCGGTTTATCGAGATATCCGGACGCGCGGCGGTTCATTGAATCGGGTGTCGCGGTCGCGCTGGCCACGGACTACAACCCGGGCTCTTCTCCGACGCTCAGCATGCCAATGGCAATGTCGCTGGCCTGCACGCACATGAAGATGTCACCGGCGGAGGCGATCGCAGCGGCGACCATCAACGGAGCCTGGGCGCTTCGCTTAGCCGGCCGCAAAGGCAGCGTGGAAGCGGGCAAAGACGCCGACTTGGCCGTGTTTGACGTGAGCGACTATCGCGAGATCCCGTACTGGTTCGGCGCAAATCGCTGCATGCTGACGATCATGAATGGCGTGCCGAGCGGCCATTTCTCTCCGTGAAAAAAACGCGAGTAAGGTAAAGGCGCGGCAAAAAATCGTCGGCAACCATTTTGAGCGAACGGCACACCGTTGTTATAATTCGAGAGTTCCGCACAGTGCCAGCGCATCGGCAGTTTTACTCGCGGCATCCCGCCCAGTGAGAGCGCCCAGTGCACGGCCAGATTGGCCAGCCAGTCGATGTGCGTAGAGATGTTCGGACAAAGACCTTGCTTGAGATGTGAGTAGGAAGTGGCCAGGTAGCTCAGGTGGTAGAGCGCAGCCCTGAAAAGGCTGGCGTCGGCGGTTCAACTCCGTCCCTGGCCACCACATTTCAAAGTACTTAGCGGCAGCCAGAAAGCTCAGGTTTCAGTCGCGCGAACTATACGCGAACATCGGACAGGATGTTCGCCGTGTCGCAGGTTCCTTGCTCCAACAGTTTCGGTTGTTCCAGCAGTTTCCACATTTCTCGCGCCGTGCTGCCGGTACGGGCGATGTGCTGCCGCGCCAGCTTCGCATAGCGTTCGGTCATCTTGATGTTCGAGTGGCCGAGGATTTTCGCAAGCTCGTAAAGATCGCCGCCGTTCATCATGTACCAGGATGCAAACGTGTGACGCAGATCATGGAAGCGGAAGTCCTGAATACCCGCCCTTTCAAGCAGGTCCTCGAAACTTCCTTCCACACGCTGCCGTCCGCTTACAGCTCCCGGTCTCGGCGGAAAAATCCGATCCCCACCCATCACGGCGAGATACTGCCGCAGCTCACAGGCCAGTTCGGGAAGCATCGGGACGTACCGCATCTTTCCGCCCTTCAGCTTTGCCCGCACTGCTAATAACCCCTCGCCATACAGCACGTCAGACCACCTGAGGCCGAAGATCTCCGCCGCCCGCATTCCAGTCGTGACGGCGATAAGAACAATCAGCCTTAAACGGTAAAACGTTTTGTTGATCGCGTTTGTCCCCTTCTGGTACGTCTTTTCGTCTAGCGCCCGTTTGAGCCTGCGAAGCTCGTCTTCCGACAAATAACGGTCCCTCTGGTCGTCCGGCCGCATCACCTCCACCTGATCCGAAGGATTTCGGTCGATGCCGGTTTCTTTGGACCAGATCGTCGATGCCTTCTCCATCATGTGGTGCATGACATTGAAATGCCGCACGGCTGTACCCGGTGACAGCTCATGACTCGCCGTCAGGTTTTCATACCAGCGCCCGACAGCGTTGCCGTCGATCTCACGAACGAACAGACGACCAAGTTCCAGTCGTATGCCATCCAACACGCTTTTCTCCCGGCTCGCCGAACGCTTTCTCATGCCGTAATGCGTCCAGTACCGATCAATCAGCGCCGCCATCCGAAAGTTGACCTCCCGTTTGACATCGAGATGCCGGTTTTCATCGCGGACCGACATCTTTTTTCTTTCGATTTTCCGTGCCAGTTCATGCGCACCGTGGACCCGCAGGCTTTTGTTCCGTCCTCCTTCCCTCCAGCGGACTTCAAATACTCCTTCGCACTTTCTGTGAATGGACACTCAAAGCTTCTCCTTTCAGTCAATGGTTTCGATTGTGTGCTGCCCGATGAAACGCCCTAGCGCTTCAACATCGAACCGCAACGCTCGACCAACCTTGACGCAGGGAACCTCCCGCAACCTGGCTTTCTTGTAGAGGGTGTCTACTTCGATCCCCAGGTATTGGGCGGCCTCCCTGACATTCAGGAGCCGCCTACCGATGACTCCATTTAACACCATCGGACTGGATTCTTCTCTATGAAACATCGTTGTTTTACTTCCTGCCGTCAGCCCTCAGGCGACTGACGGTTCCTCCGTGCGAGTGGGATGACAAGTGGTAGAGGAAAAAAACGGCTTTCGATCGGACTCAGACATAGCGCAACCTCGAACTACGACCAGGAGATACAACCGGCTCGGAACCGACCACTGCCGTCCTTGGGCCGGCTAAGTCCATCCAGAATCGACAATCTTTGCCAACTTGCGTCATTTCTTCCGCCGTGTCCAATAACTTTTCGGAAGAACGTTATTCCTACAGGTTATAACGGAGGGCACGAAGCCGACTCGTCACACCAACTTTTCCTAACCAGGCGGTTCAATGGAGGTGTAGCTAATTGAAATTGCGGAACTTACAAAAACGACAATTATTCAACAAAAGCGCCAAAACACCTTGCCACAACGATGCCGTCGGACTTGTTTGGGCCTTGCTATGATGGCGTTCAGACCGTTCCGCTAGTGTCCAGAAGGTGTAAGAGTGATCGAAGGTTTAGCGAAATGATGAGGGCTATGTCCTTTATTGCGAAGTGGATTGAGTTTCTGTCTGTCGGAATCGTCCCCGACCTGACCGACAGAATCGCTATATTTTTCTGGACTTATAACCTACAGGAATAATGTCCATACGAGAAGTTATTAGACATCGTGATTGAGTGCGGTTAGGTTTGCGCCACACGCAGCAGATTTTAGCTGCTCCTGGAGGCGTAAATGTCATCACGTTGGTTCCAAGCCCATCTTATTCGCCAAGTCCAGCCCCTTCTTCGGTCGAAGTGGGCGCGTTTAACCGCTGTTACTTTCACCTTGTTTTTTGTCATGCCTGTGGCCGCGCTGGCACAGAACTCACCGTTCGACACCGGCTTTACCGCCATCCAAAGCCTCTTCACCGGCACGATTGCCAAGGTTGCCAGTCTGGTTGCCATCGTAATCGGCGGCTACGGATTCGCGCACGGCGAACCCGGCGCAAAGAAAGCACTCGCCGGAGTTGCCGCCGGAACGGGCATCGCCGTTCTCGCCGTGAATGTCCTGAGCTGGCTCTGGGGCGTTTAGCGACCGTCCCAATATCCCAGACTTTTTCATTCAACACGTTTAGCTAGGCGAGGGGCTTATGACAGACAAAACACGACAACATCGCACAAACCGGGTGTTTAAGAGCCTGCATAAGCCCCTCACCTATCTGGGCGTGGAGCGGACTTTGTTTTACTTCGTCTGCGTGGGCGCGGTGGGGGTCTTCAATCTCTTCAATTCCATCCTGGCGGGGATCGCCGTGTTCATCGGTGGTTTTGCGTTCGGGCATTGGGTAACAAACAGCGATCCGGCGTTTCTCCGCATTCTGGCGAAGTCGGAACGCTACAAGCTGCGCTATGACGCCGCCAAACAGTTCGTCCCCCGCGTGGAGGTGCTGTGATGCTGCGAGTCGATAAGGTCATCAAGCCGTGGAAAGAGAGTGCTGCCCTCAACGACCACATCAACCTCTACGGGTTCTGGAATGAGACGGCCTTCCTCACTAAGTCCGGTGATGTCGGAATGGTTCTCAGCGTTCCCGGCGTGGACTACGAAAGTCTTGACCGTTCGGAGCAGGAGTATGCGGTCAAACGGCTGGAAGCGGCGTTGAAGGCGTTTGGCCCCGGCTTCCACGTTTACCAATATCTTTTCAAGTCGAACCGGCCCGACATACCGTTCGCCAAATACGACGACCCGATTGTGGAAGCGGCCATCGAGCAGCGGCGACAGTTCTTTGAGGCGAAGCGCGACCGCCTTTATCAGGTGGAAATCTTCTACTGCATCCTGCTCGAAGGCGCGCGAGCGAAGACCGGCGTGGGCGCGGCGTTCGCTCGCCTTTTCCGAGACCCCGCTGGCGCGGTTGGCGAATTGAAGGCGCAGTTCACCAGCGACAGCATGAAGACTTTGTTGCGCTCGCATATCGAGCACGATGTTCGGCGCCTCGATCAGTGCGTGCAGGCATTCGTTCGCCAGCTCGCGGATTTCATGCAAATCAAGGTTTTAGATCGGCAGGGGCAGTTCACGTTTTTCCGGCGCTTGCTCAATTTCGACGACTGGCGCGTTGCCGGCAGACCGCAGTCCACGCAGTTTCTCGACTATCAAGTTGCCAATTCGAACATTGAAGCCGAGCGCGACCATCTGCGCGTGGGCGATCACATCGTACGGGTGTTGACGATGAAAGAGGCCATCACCGAAACCCGGCCCCTGGCGCTCGACGCGCTACTGAAGATTCCGGCCAACTTCCGAGTGGTCACGGAGTGGACGCCGCTTGCGGCGGACAAGGCCCGCAAGGAAGTCAACAAGCGCCGCCGCCACTTCAATATGTCGAAGACTGGGTTTGTGTCGCAGATGAGCAACGACGCCACGAAGACGAACCCACGCGATGTGCTGGTGGACGAGTCGAAGCAGGCCGACATTGAGATTCTTGGCGACTGCCTACGTGCTCTGGGCGATGGTCAATCGCTCGGCGATTTCTCGCTGACAATTGTTCTATATGGACGCTCGAAAGCCGAATTGGAGCAGCTCGGGGCCGAGTTTGCGGGCATCTTTACCAACGGCGACGGCAGCCTGTTCGCGGAAACCTACAACCAACTCAACGCCTATTTCGCCATCGTGCCGGGCAACTATGCGCTGAACCTACGCAAGCTATATCTGCTAAACACGAATTACGCCGACCTGTCTTTCCTGTTTACGATACTTCCCGGCGAGAAGACGAATGCGTATCTCGGCACCGAGTACCTGGCCGTACTCGAAACCGACAACAGCACACCCTACTTTCTGAATCTGCATAACGGTGAGGTCGCGCACACGCTGATTCTCGGCATGACCGGCAGCGGCAAATCGTATTTTTGCAATTTCCTGCTGCAAAACGCGCAGAAGTATGCACCGCTGACCTTCATCTTCGATATCGGCGGCAGTTTCGAGTCACTGACGACGATCTTCGGCGGCTCGTATCTAAACGCCGGCCAGGAGTCACGCGACTTTACTATCAATCCGTTCTCGCTGCCGCAGACGAAAGAGAACCTGCAATTCCTGTTCAGCTTCTTCCGCGTGCTGATTGAGGGCAACGGACAGCGGTACCGGCTGGACTTCAAGGAAGAACGCCGCCTGTGGGATGCCATCGAGCGCATGTACATGCTGGAGCCGACCCAGCGCACGGTCTCGAACTTTACGAACATCGTCGGCGAGTTGAAGGAGCGTCTGCATCGCTGGACACGCGGCGGCCAGTACGGCTTCCTTTTCGACAACGCCGACGACACGCTTTCGTTCTCCCGCTTTCAGACCTTCAACTTCCACGGCTGGAACGATGCGCCGGAAGTGCTTGAGCCGCTGTTGTTTTACGTCTTGCATCGCGCGTCGAACGAGATCGGCGACCCGAAGAAACTCGCCACCTTCAAGGTCTTCCTGCTCGATGAAGCGTGGCTTTTCATCAAAAACGAGACGATCCGCAATTACGTTGTGCAGGCACAGAAAACTTGGCGCAAGCACAAAGCGGCGATGATCCTGGCGACACAATCCATCAAAGAGCTTGAGGAGTCAGGGATGCTGGCGATTGTGGCCGAGAGCTGCCCCACTAAAGTCTTCCTCGCCAACCCGGAGATGAACCGCGAGGTTTACCGGGAAGCATTTCATCTGAACGACACCGAGCTGGACCTTATCGGCGGCCTCGTTCCACCCGGACAGATGCTGATTCGCAAGGCGCAGACCTCGAAGAAAGTGCATTTGAACGTCGATTCCGTCTCGCACTGGATGGCGACCAACAACGCCCGCGACAACCTCAAGAAGCGTGAGTATTTCAAGCGATTTGGGTTTGCCAATGGGCTTCGCCGTCTGGCCGAGGACTTTCCATTCCAGCCGCGCACGCTGGCCTTATCAACCATCAACACGAACCACTAAAGGAGATGAGCAATGCGAAATATGAAATTCATCGTCAATGCTGTTTTGGCTGTTTCGTCCATCGCTGCCCTGGCGCAGGACTCCGCGCGAACAGTGCAATATCACTCGCAGGACATCGTTGCGATCCGCGCCAAGGTCAAATACACAACCCTGATCGAACTACCCACGACCGAGAAAATCATGGAGGCCGCCACGGGCGACAAGGATTTCTGGATTGTCGATGTCGTTGGCAACTTTTGCTTTGTGCATCCGGCGAAACAAGGCATCAACTCAAACTTGAACCTGATAACGGACAAGGGGAACATCTACAGCTTTACCCTGCAGGACATTTCCGCATCTTCGGGAGAGCCTGATTTGAAGGTGATCGTCGAACCCGCCGACCGCTCTGCCATTGTGGCCGCGAGCGGCCCCGCGCAGTTCGTGTCTGCCGCACAGCTCGAACAGTCGAAACAGCAGATCGCCGCTCTGCAATCGCACGTCGAGCAGGCAGTGGACGAGTACAAAAGCAGCTATCCGACGCAACTCAAGTTTGACTACATCTACAAGGCCAACGAGGCGCCCTTTGACATCCAGTCGATCTATCACGACGACAAGTTCACGTACATCAAGACGAATGCCCCGGAAAAATTCAGCGTGTATGAGATGAAGGACGGCAAACCGAACCTTATCACCTATGACCTCCGGGAAGGGACTTACATCATCCCGAAGGTCATGGACGACGGATACGTGGAGTTGGGCAAGAAGCGGATGAGCTTTGCACGGAAAGGGTAACGCTTATGACCGAGAACAACCGTACTTCTCACACAGACTCGCAGACCGGGCCACAGGGCGGCCCGCAAGTCGAGCCAACACTCCGCGGCCTTTTGGAGCAGCCCAAGGGCGTCTTGCAGAAGAACCTCAAGACGTTCATCTATCTGGGCGCGGCATTGCTCGTGATCGTGGCGGCGCTCTTCAGCTCCACGGGCAAGAAAACGCCCGCGCAGCAAGCCACCGCGAAAGGGCAAGCGCCACAACCGACGCTACAGGACAACACCGACAACAACGTGCAGGACTTGAAGAACCAGATTCAGGCCGAACGCCAGAAGGAGCAGCAGGCGGCAATGGCCGCCGCTGCTACGGAAGATCCGGCGCTGGCGTCTGCGACGCCCGCGCAACAGGCTGCCGCCGCGGCCTTCGGCCCGACCGGCGTTGCCGCTGCCGGTGCTTCCACCGCTTCCTGCCTTCCGGGCCGACCCTGCGGACAAGGGCAGCAAAGCACTATGCAGCCGCAACTCACTCCCGAGCAACAACAGACACAGCTCATTGCCGCGAAGGAGCGCGAACGGATTGACAATTCCCGTTTTGCTTCCAACCTTGTGTACTCCGAGCAACCGCAACAACCGCCGCAATCGCAAGGCCAGGTGACTCCCGTCCAGTATGAGCATACCGAACGGCAGGCAAAGACCGGTCTTGTCACCCCGAAGGCCGAAGGAGAACAAGAGGAATCGCACGGAGGCTATAAACGGCCGTTGGAAGCCAACATTGATTCGGCCATCGGTCAACCCTATCTCGTCTACGAAGGTTCGGTTCTCGACACGGTTCTGCTGAATCGCCTGGACGGAGACGCCACAGGGCCGGTCAAAGTTCTCGTCTCCAATCCGCTGTATTCGCACGACCATCAACACGTCATCATTCCCGAAGGAACGGTGGTGCTGGGCGAAGCGAAGAAGATTGGAGCTGCGGGCTTCGGCCAACAGCGGCGCATGGCCGTCGCTTTTCACCGCTTGATTATGCCCGATGGTTACTCCGTCGACCTCGACCAGTTTCACGGTCTCGACCAGATCGGAGAGGAAGGGCTGAAGGACAAGGTCAACAATCACTATCTGGAAATCTTCGGCGCCTCGGTCGCTTTGGGCGTGGTTGCCGGAGCGAGCGAGATCACGCAGGGCGGCGGCACTATCACCACCAGCGGCTCGCAGGCGTTCACCAACGGCACTGCGGCCAGTGTTTCGCAGTCCGCGACCGGCATTCTTGATCGCTTCCTGCAGATACCGCCCACCATCACGATTCGGGAGGGCCATCGCGTGAAAGTGTATTTCACGCAGGACTTGCTTCTGCCTGCGTATTCCAACCACACCATTCCGCAGACTTTTTGAGGAGATTTCGATGCGAACAGTTGCTCTCTTACTGCTGTCCACTCTCGCCCTTGCCGGCTGTCAGAGCAAGGCCGAAAGGGTGAAGCAGTTGCAGGACCAGTACAACACCGAATACCCGGCATATGTGAAGGCTTGCTTGGACGAGGACACATCCGGGGCCGCAAGAATGCTGACCGGAGAGAAGCTGACCACCGAGCAGATGGCGACTCTCGAAGCCAACAAGAAAGAACAAGACGCAAGGTGCAAACCAGAGGCCGACCGTCTTGCGGAGTTCCAGAGAGAAATTCTTGCCGCACAGCAGTAATGCCGTATCGCTGCAAGAGCAAAGAGCACCACTAACCGTTAACCACAGACGAAAGGACAAACCATGAAGAAGCTAATCGTTACCGTACTCGCCATCGGACTTGCCGCTGCGTTGCAGCCCGCCGCGCTCGCGCAGTTCGGGGGCGTCGTCTTCGATCCTACGCAGTCGGTCCACGCCGTCACGCAGATCGAACAACAAGAACAATCCATCTCCAACCAATTTCAGCAAATCGAGCAAGGACAGCAAATCTTTACTAACACGGTCAAGATCGCGACGACCGCGCTACAAACCTACAACACCGTCATGCAGCAATACCAACTCACCCACCGGATGATCCTCGCGCCGTCCATGCTCTATCAGCGGTTCCTGTCTCCCGCGACCGACCTGCGGATGCTGCAGCAAATCCAAAACACGTACGGCAATTCAATGGGTTGGCTCAACTCCGCTAACACCGGAAACGGGGCGGCAGCCGCCTACCAGCAGGTGAGCGTCCCAAGCACGACGAGCATAGTTCCCGGTTACACCAGCGCCAGCGTCGCCGGGCAGCTCCAGATTGCCGCGCAAGGAGCCACCGTTGACATCGGCGATTCCGTCATGACTAACAACCTGCAAATGCTCGGCACCATGCGGGCCAATCAGGCAGCAAGACAAACCGATATCACTGCCCTGGAGGCCGCGACACAAAGCCAGGATGCTTCCCAGCAGACCATCATGGCGACGCTCCAACGCATCAATCAAGCCTTGCTTTTGCAACTCCGAACCCAGCAGGACGCGAACCAGATGAACGCCAATCTCGCGCTGCAGCAGATCGTTGCTCAGAAGCAGCAGCAGGATGCGATGAAATCCGCATTTCGCGATTCTTCGGGGTACGAAAGCTACTACAACGCCAACATCGCCACGACCAGCAATGGGGCGGCGAATCTCCTTACGCAAGCGTACTAGGCAGGCGCAAGCAGAAGAAAGCAAGCAGGTGAGAAACATGGGTACAGGTCTCTTCGACTTTATCGCTCAGGGGTGTCAGTCGCTCGCAGCCACGGCGGCGCCCTCGATTACCGCGATGGGAATTCACATCGTCCTCGCGTTGGCCACCATCATGCTGGTTTGGTTCGGCGTACAGGAAGCACTTGCATCGGCCCACGGAGAGGCCGGGTTCAGCATGGGGAGGTTCCTCAACCTCTTCATGCTGCTCACCTTCGCTTACGTAATGGTGAACTATTACGACAGCTCGATCCCCGGCCTTGGCTTTTCCATCAAGGGCTTCATCGACGGCGGCACCATCAATCTTGTGAACCTGATTGGGTCGGATGGTTCCACCACGATGCTGAACGAGATCCATGCCGCATCATCGAAGACGGGGCCGTCGCTACTGACCAGCATCATGTCGCCGTATTACTCCATTGTGTACTTTGTCGTGCAATTCCTTTTGGCTCTTCTGGCCGCAATCGTTTCGGCCATCCTGGCCTACGGCGCAATCGCGGCAACGATCATCGGATTGCTCGGGCCAATCTTCATCCCGTTTCTTGTCTTCGACAAGCTCGATTGGCTGTTCTGGGGATGGCTGAAGGCGTATCTGGGGTTTAGTTTTTACAAGGTCATCGCCGCAGCCACGATGAATGTGTTGGCTCATGTGCTCACCAACTATTACATCCAGCTTGGACAGAACATTTCGGACCCATCAACGATCGTTCAGACGTTGCCGCTTCTGATCCTTCTCGTGCTGGTCAACGTCTACATTCTGTTCAAGATTCCGGCCATGTCGCACAGCCTATTCGGCGGCGGTGGCGGACACGGCGGCGGCCTGGGCGTGGTCGCAATGGCGGTACGGGCCGCGGTGTAAGCCCCGTCAAGAAAGGCGAGAAAGAGGTCTGAAATGAACGCAGAAACAAGAGCGATGAACGTAGAAATGGAAGCTACTCCCGAAATCACGCGCGCCGCCGAGCGCTATCTGGAGCAGTATGGCGATCCGTTGGTGATGAATACCTATCTGAAGGTGACCGTCCTTGTGCTCGCCACGGTTTGTCTCGCGCTGGCGGCGCTCACGTACAAGAGTCAGAAAGCGCTCGCCGACATGCACCCCATGATTGTGCGGATTAACGATGTGGGCCACGCCGAAGCCATTGACTATCGAAACTTCCAGTACCGCCCGCAGGAAGCGGAGAACAAATACTATTTGTCGCGCTGGGCGGAGCTGTATTTCAGCCGCAATCGCTTTACCGTCGAGCGCGACCAGACCGACTCGCTTTACTTCCTGAATAGCGACGTGCAACGCGCCGTGATCGACCAGGAACGCCGGGACAACATCATTCAGACTTACATCAAGGACAGCACCCTTCCGTATGTCGATGTCGAGATCAAGAACGTCATCCTCGACGACCTGCGCCAGTCGCCCTATTCGGCACGCATCGAGTTCGAGAAGGTGTACACCAATCCGGCGGACCACACCGAACTCAAGCGGGAGCGATGGACCGCCAGCGTCACCTACGTCTTCCGAGAGAACGTGAAGAACAATGAGCTGGCCGTGAACCCTCTCGGCCTGACCATCGTGCGCTTCCGGGCCGACCAGGCGTTCAGCTAAGGACGAACCGGCACCACCAGAGGCTTATCCATGTCATTTCTTGCTGCCAATCCGGCTGGCCTTTCCTATCTGTCCCCGTGCCTTGTGGAGCGGGCTAACGCGGGCCTATCGACACGCAACTACGGTGGCGAATTACGCCCTTCTTGCGGCGGACATGCCGGCTCGAATCGGACTGCAATTGCGGCGAGCTTCTTTCGCCAATCAGCCGATCACAACTTTGCTCTGGAGCGTGTCTGCCGTTATGTATCCCGTCTTATGCTCAGTCACCGCTCCGGGGCCTTTCCGGCGCCCGGCGGCGCTCGGTCTTCTGCTTCGCGTTTCGCGCCCCTTCGGGGTCTCGGTTCCTCCCACAACAAGTTTGCAATCGGCGGCACAAAACGCCGCGCAAGCTTCTTCCGGGCCCCTCCCAGAAAGCAGACCTTCGACCTTGGGAGCCGGGCCCACTCGCTAGGCTTCGCCCTGTGTGACCCGAGCAACAACGGGAAATTCAACAAACGGAGACACGATTATGTACCAGAACAAAGTAACCCTCATCGGCTTTGTCGGCAGCAACCCGGAAGTTCGCACCAACGACAATCGCAGCCTGACCACACTCTCGCTGGCAACCAAGTCCTCCTACAAGAAGGATGGCAAGTACATCTCGCACACCGAATGGCACCGTTGCGTCGTCTTCGGCAAGCTCGCGGAATTCGCCAAGACGCTCACCAAGGGCGCGCATATCCAGGTGGAAGGCGAGCTGCGCAGCCGGGAGTACGACAGCAAGAAGACAGACTCGAAGCAGCGTGTCTGGGAAATCCGGGTCGCTTCGATCCTGAAGCTGGACCGCGCTGAAAAGGCTGCCCCGGAAGATCGGGAGCACGATGACACGCCCGCAGAAGAAACGGCCGCATAAGCGATTGCTTTTCACTCTTGGAAGCTCGGCTAAACGCTGGGCTTCCATCGTTCGGAGATCCACGCTATGAGTTTTGAATTGATCCTTCCTTTCCTTCGCCCGATAGAGCCGTTGTTGCTGGACGAAAGCATCAGCGAGATCATGGGCAATCCCGATGCTTCATGGTGGTACGAACGCGACGGGATCATTCACCGCGAAAAGACTATTTCCTTCGCTGCCAGCAAACTCCGAACTGGCCTCGAAGTCATTGCCAACCAACTCGGCAAACGGCTCGACGAAGACAACCCGTCTCCGCCCCGAGCCGCGTCCGAGCCGAACCAGTAATTCAGGGCGTCATCCGGGTAGAACATAATCGTGCGGAACCCAATCACATTGTGCAGACCCTGGAAGACGGGCCACCAGGCGTCGAAGGCGGCGCCGGGATTGCCGCTGCCGCCGATTTCATTCTGACGATCGTACGCCGAGGGAATGACCTCGCAGGACATGATGATCCACGTTGCGAGCACGCCGCCTGCAGCGGCGCCGAAACCCGGGTTGCCGCCCGTACCGATGTCGGCCACGTTCCAGATTTCACAGCAGTTCAAGAGCGTCGAGTTGATGAGCCAATCGCCGTGCGGTTCGGTGTAGGCGACATTCACGGCGTTGAGCCAGTCCTTCGACTGGGGGCCGGCCACTTGCCACGTATAGGCGGTCCACCAAAGGGTACGCGAGACCGGCTGTGAGCCCGAGGCGAGGCCGGAGAAGAAGTTGTTGGCCATATCGAGGTAGGCGCTGCTGGTGGGCCAGTCCTGGTTTGCGAATTCGCCAAGCGTGATGTCCCCGGGAGTTGGCGCGGTGTTGAGCGCGGCCTGAGGCTGCCCGGATCTTGTGACGCCCGGTCGCTCTCCGGTCGGCGCGGCGGCGAGGTCAGGAATGGGCTCGAGCACTTTGCCGATGGGAACGTAACCCGCAACCTTGATGTTCGAGATTCGCTTGTTGGCGGACTGGACCGTAGCCTCGAAATAATAGACCGGTTGCAGGTTGTTGGCGTTGCCATCGTAGTAGGCGACCTCGATCTTATCGACGGTGGCGCGGGTGCCGTCACGCTTTACCTGAGGGCCAAGTTGGCGTTCGATATCGGCGCGTACCTGATCGGCGGTGATGCTGGTGTGGATGCGCTCGCCAGGCGAGGCTGTACGCCAACGCCGCAAGGCGCCGACGGTCAATCCGTCGTTGGCCAGCGAGACGGCCGCGTGCGAGCCGCGACCATAGACCCGGAACCCGCCGGCATAGCGAAGCGCTGGAACGATAGTCATGACCACCCGGGGCTCCGTGCGCGTCGGCGCACCTCCTGAAGGCGAGTGCGTTGTGGCGCTCCCCGTGACGGTGACGGCTTCGCCTATGCGCTCTTCGGTCACGTCCCGCGGAATGAAACGGACATCGGTTAACGCACCGCGCGCGAGGTCCCGTAACTTTTCCTCGGGAAGTCGCGCGCGCGCTGCCGAGTCGCTCACGAGATCGGCGAGGTTCGGAATAAGATGGGTGTCTCCGCTCACTGGGTCGGCAAAACCCCTGACTTTATCAAGGTCGCTCTGACCGGTGGCGCCGCGTACGACATAATTTTTTTGCTCGAGCTTCAGGGCTGGTAGTTTGGCGGCGCTGAGTTTCTCGTTGAGAAATTCCAGCGGGGCGCGGGCCGCAGTAAGTTTGTAGATTTGCATTTCCATCGGGGCGGAAGGAACCTCGGCCGTAAATTGAATCGACGGCGTCTGCGCGGCCGCGGGCGAGAGATGTGCGATGAAGCATGCCGCAAAGAGCAGTGCCATGGGCATCGTCATGCGTGGCCGGCGAGAGTTATTGATTGACATAGAATTCCTCCGTTAAAGTTGATATTGATCCCCAAGTCAGCCAACATTCCCCAAATGAACGCCATTTAAATTCAAATTCCCCAGTGAATCACAAAGGCGTTTCTACCTCATCTTCATAGTGATTCTTCTGGCGCAAACGTTACAGCGAACAGGCTAGTGGCCCGTGTAAAGATGAGGTCTCTTCGACGCGACGGAACCCGAGAATTCGGTCCGATTGATACGCGCTCCGCAATCTCAAAGCGTGACATTGTTTATTGAACGACGGAACTTGGATGATGCCCCTGGCTGGACCTAATCGTTGATCTCCTCCAAGCCCGTTTCTGGACTGCGTGAGAGTTGCCGTTTTTATCCGATTTGAACGAAGTACCAGATCGGCGCGTAAGGCGGTAGCGCGACTCCTCACCAAACGGTGCGGAAATAACCGGTTCTGGGCGAACGCCTTGGAAATTACGGCGCTAGCAAACGTGACCGATGAAACGAATCTCGAAGTCCCCGCACTATCTCCTTAGAGCGGCTTCGGTAGCCGGCACAACGTAATCGGCACGACCAAGGAGACAATATGGCGGAAGCAAAAGAATTTTTGCTGGAAGTACCTCTCGATGCATCGAAAGTGTCGGATTTCAAACCCGACCGCGCGGTCAAGGTGGTGGTCTACAGCAAGCAAGGCAAACCGCAAGAGCAATTGGTAAAGTTGAACGCGCAAGGCAAAGGCAGCGTCACTTTCAATTTTTCGAAAAACCCAGGATCGTTGCAGATTGCGCTCGGCCCGGAAACGGCTTCAGCCGAGGACCTTCAACATCTGCAAACGATTTCGGTCAATGTGCCGGCATCCTCATGGCGGACCGCGAAGCAGTTCACGCTTCCCACGGTCGCGATTTCCTCTTACTACTGGTGGTGGTGGTGGCGCTGGTGCCAGAACTTTACGGTCACCGGCCGAGTGTTGTGTGCCGACGGCAGCCCGGTTGTCGGCGCCACAGTCTGCGCGATCGACGTCGATTACTGGTGGTGGTGGACCTCGCAAGAGCAAGTCGGCTGCGCTACTACCGACGCTACCGGATCGTTTGAGATTGACTTCACCCGTTGCTGCGGCTGGTGGCCCTGGTGGTGGTGGGAGACCCGCGAATGGCTGGTAGATCCCATTCTGGTGGATAAGATCACAGCCTCTGTGAAGCAGAGCCTAGGTCTCGGCCGGCTGCCCGCAGCCACTGCCACGCCCAGCCTTAGCGTTTTCCAGTCGTTGCTTGCTTCTGCCACCAAAAGCACGCGCGCTGACCTTTCGCCAAATCTTGCCAGAGCCAATCAAGTTAGCATTGGCACGACCATCGATCCCGCCACGCTCGACAGCCTGCGCAATCAACTGCTGGGCGTCTTGCCGAAAGAGTTCCCGATTCCCATCTGGCCCTGGTATCCCTGGTGCCCCTGGGGGAGTTGCAACGCCAACCTCATCTTTAGAGTCACGCAGGTCTGCGGCGGCCAAAACAATACGATCGTCGCCGAAACCGTGAGCGATACCCGCTGGGATATCCCCACCAGTCTCAACGTCACATTGACCGCCAACGGCGATGCCTGCTGCGCCTACTCCTGCGGCGATAACTGCCCCGAGGGGAACTGCATTGTACCCACCGACATTTGCCTGACCAGCGGTGGCGGCGGAGGCATTAATGTTGGCTCCGTCGGCGGCAACGCCGGAGCTCCGCCCTGCACGCCCGCGCAAGTCGGTCTGGCTTTTCCCGGAGTTCAGGACCGTCCCTTCGCCGACGCCGTCTACATTTACGGCATATTTGGATCGGAGATCCTGACTGATAGCCTTGTGGACTACTACGAATTCCAGTACTCCACTTCTCAGGCTGGCCCGTATACTCCTCTCCCCTTCGCAGCCGTTGGCGGCTTCACAGTCTGCGGAAATATTCTGTGTGCATGAAAAGATACGGGTGTTTCCACAGGGCGATTTGATATGTACGTAGTATGCGTGGAAACGACGAGCAGCAAGGAGCGGTGTTCAGTTATCTCAACCCGGAAGAGCGGATACCGGCGGATCATCCGTTGCGGCGGATTCGCGCCATGATGGATCGGGCGCTGCAGGACTTATGGGCGCATTTCCAGGCGCTGTACGCGCGGCGGGGGCGTCCGTCGATTCCTCCGGAGAAGCTGTTGCGGGCGCTCTTGCTGCAGGTTCTGTATTCCCTGCGCAGCGAGCGCCAGCTGATGGAGCAGATGAACTACAACCTGTTGTACCGCTGGTTCGTGGGCTTGAACCCGGACGATGAGGTTTGGGATGTGACGGTGTTCACCAAGAACCGGGAGCGGATGATGCAAGGCGAAGTTTCCGAACGCTTGCTGGGCGCGGTGTTGGAGCAGGCACGCGCACACGGTCTGCTGAGCGAAGAACACTTCACGGTGGATGGGACGTTGATCGAGGCGTGGGCGAGTCGACGGAGTTTTGTGCCCAAGCTTCCGCCGCCGGCGGCGGGCACGGGCGCGGGCGGCAAGAAGTTGCTGCGCGACACGCACGTTTCGACGACCGACCCGGACGCGCGGCTGTATAAGAAGAGCACGGCGGGTGAGGCCAAGCCGAGTTATCTGGGGCATGGGGTGATCGAGAACCGCAAGGGGCTGGTGGTGGCGGCCCGCGCCACGCCGTCGAGCACGACGGCGGAGCGGGAAGCGGCGCTGCAGATGCTGGACGCCATGGGCCGCAGCGCAGAACGAGTGAACGCGCAAACGCCCGTCATCACGCTGGGAGCGGACACGCTGTATCAGGAGGAAAAGTTTATCGCGGAGTTGCGGCGGCGCAACATTACGCCTCACGTGGCCGAGTATGAACCGAATCCGCACTGGCCGAACTGGCTGACCGAAGCGGAGCGGAGCGATCCCGGCTTTGCCATCAGCCAGAAGAAACGCAAGCGCATCGAGAACGTGTTTGGCTGGGGCAAGCTGCACAGCATTCTGCGGAAAGTGAAACTGCGCGGCGCGCGGAAAGTGGATTGGTTTTTCCGTTTCGTGGCGACCGCGGCCAACTTGGTGCGGATGGCGAAACTGATTCCCGCGGTGTAAGCGCGGGGAGAAGTGTGTTTCGAGGAGGCAAAATGGCCGGGCGAGATAGCCCGGGAGAAGTCAAAAACACGATCCGCAGCGAAAAATGAACGTTCGAAAAGCCGCGCAAATAAAATCAGCGACTTTTTCCGCAGACTGTTCAGCCGTCAGGCACTGATCGGATCGTCTTGGGTTCCAATTTCATTCCCAGTCAACGTCATGAGTGACGGCACCACCACCCACAACGTGATTGAGACCATTTCCCACTACGACGCCAACAACCCAACGCCCACAGCTTGGGACTCCAGCACGCACGACCTGCTGGTTGTGTTTAACTCCCAGAACACGGGACTGCCCAACGGCACTTACTATCTGCGTCTGGTCGGTTATGCCCGTCCGGGCACCAGCGGCAACCTGACGCTTTCCAGTACCGGCAGCGCACCCAATCTGGGAGTCCCGCCGGCCTGCGATCAACAATGCGTGGTGGACGCTGTCCTCTCGCCCTGTCCCAACTGGTGGGTCGTAAACATCGACAACCAGACGCCAGGCGATACCGACCCCAGCGGTCAGCCGTGCGGTCTGCACCTCTGCACCGACCAACCAACCTCAGCCATCCTACAGGTGGCCATCGTGAGCGGTACCACAACGAAGGTGATCAACGGCTGTGACAACATCTGCATCACTCCCGGCGACCAGCTTCAGATCGATTTCGCGGCGTATGATCCGGACGGCTTCCTGGATAGTTACAGCCTGCAGCTGTTGTACGGCTTGGATTCGTCCGTCAACTTGTTGTGCTCCGACCCGTTCCCAACCTGCGACCCGGCGTTCTCAACTTGGTCGCTGGTCCCCAGTCCGATGGCTCCTTCCTGGGCGCCGGCAGCCGCTCAGAACGGTCCGGCATATGCCAACGCTCTGACTCAGGGTGCAACCTCACCCGTTTGGGGCGGCGGCTCGTACCGCCTGACCGTCAGCGCTTCCTCCGCTTTCCAGCAGACCTGCGCGTACCTGCTCCAACTCTGGGTGTGGAAGCGCCCCATCGTGAATTGCGATACTTTCAATGACGAGCAATATAACGTCAGCTTCGAAAGCTTCACGATTCAGGTGGGCTGCCCGCCACCGTGTGTGCCGTGTACGCCTTTGGAGGCGAAGTTGTAGATCGAATGGCAAGACCGGGTCCGCTCGCCGCCATGGGGCCGGACCCGGAAACTGCCCACCGTAAACTGTGTGGGCACACCTTGAGCAGTGTACTCTTCGCCTGCGGGGGAGTGCAGGGTTTGCGGGAACAGTTATGGGGGATGCGGGATTTTGGATTAGGTTCGTTCTGGCCTCGCTCGCCACCTGGCGTGTGACTCACTTGCTCGCCAGGGAAGACGGTCCGGCGGACCTGATCGTTCGGCTCCGCGCGCGCTTGGGAAGCAGTCTGGCAGGCAGTTTGATGGACTGCTTCAAATGCCTCAGCCTCTGGATCGCGGCTCCGGCAGCGCTGTTTGTCACTCGCAATCTGCTCGACTGGCTCTTCACCTGGCTGGCTCTCTCCGGCGCGGCGTGCCTGCTGCAGCGGTTGGGCCAGGAAGCGGTCGAGATTCAACCGATTTCCGAACCTATCGAAGGAGATACCGGCCATGTGCTGCGGTCAGAAACGATCGGCTCTGCGGAGCCACTCCACACCAGCAATTCCCTCGCTTCCGGTCAGGCCGCCCGCCATCCAGCCGGCGAGCCGGTCGGCGAACCTTAGCGCCGCCCGGGTTGGCGTTCCTGCTCCCCGAACTGCTGCACCCATACAGTTCTTGAGCACGCCCGCTACCCTGCAATACCTGAAGAACTCCCCCATCCGGGTGCGGGGGGTGGTGAGCGGCCGGCAATACGAATTCTCCAACTCCCGACCGGCTCAGTCTGTTGACCGCAGAGACTTGCCTGGCCTGTTGCGCACAGGTTTCTTTCGCCAGCCCTGAAGAAGGTCGAACGCCACCTTTCTGTCCATACAAGGGGACCCGCTAACCGGTGGTGTCCTAAGTTCAAATTACGACGCTACCCGCTAACCCCTGCAGAGGGGTCACGCTCCCCAACTAAAGCAGTAATGCGGCACTGGCCGAATAGTGATCTAGCGCGGTAAGTACGTCTGCCTGAGCGATTGATCCAGAATTACAGGAAAGCTCGAAAATGTTCCGGGCCCGAAGTCGGCTTCTGGGAAGTCAGCCACGCGGTCAACGAGTAGCCCCGGATCGCGGAAATCGGAAGCTCTTCCGGTCTAAAACTGTCCATTTCCACCTGACGTAGAACAATGCAAATGTACGGCAGAGTGGCCAGCGCCGTAGGCAATTCTCAACCCACAACCCAACCCACAAAATGCGATGTCTTGTACAACTTCCGCGAACTTAGGCAGTCCCCGCGGGTTTGTAAGTCGTTGTAAAACCTATCCGGGCTGGACTGTCACGGCAGAGGTCGCGAGTTCGAGTCTCGTCGTCCCCGCCATTCATTCCAAAAGAGTTAGCCTGATTTCATTGAAACCATCGAGGACGCAAAAAGGGCACGTTTGGCGCCCTTCTTGTGCCCTTTTTGCCTTTTCCGCAAGCCCTTCGTTCTCGCTATCTGACAGCGGGTTCCTGTCCGGCAAAGAATGGTCCTCCGTTCGCATCGGAAGAAAATACCAGCGACAGCACGGCGGCCTGCGCGGCGTGCTTCGCCGGCGTGACTGCCTGCGTGTAAACGTCCAACGTTGACCGCAAGGACGAATGCCGTAGCAACTCCTGCATGACCTTGAACTCAGTCCCCACACTTCGCAGCAGAGTCGAGTACGTGTGCCGGAAAGTATGCCATCCGAATCGCTTCTGAATTCCGACATGCTGCGCTACAGGACGTATGTATCTGCGCAAGATCGCCTGGCCCCAGTACGGTCTTCGGCCCCGGTAACGCTTGCTTGCGAAAACCCAGTCATCGGGCTTGATGTAGGTAGAACGTTTTCTCCACTGCATCAGATCGTCCGCGAGAGTCGGATGAATGGGCACGGGCTTTTGCGATGATTCGGTCTTGCACGGGCCTACCACTCCGCACACGATGGAGCGCGTGACGCTCATCGTCCCCTGGTCAAAGTCAATATCGCCCCACTTCAATCCGAATAACTCGCTCTGCCGCAACCCGGTGGATGCGGCAAGAAGAACTAATGTGCGCTCTCGATGTGCGAGACCGTTGATCAGCGCCTTGATCTCTGCGGGAATCAGAATGGGTGGGCGCTGTGCGGCGTTTCGCGCTCTGACGAACGAGATAGATTGGATTGCGGTCAAAAGAACTCATATCGGCAGGCGTGATTGAAGAGAACGGACATCAGGTTTCGGATTTTGGCACAACTGCTTTTCGCTAATGGCAATCCGCGAAGCCAAGACTCGACTTGTATGGTTCTAACGTCAGCAAGCTCGTATTTCTGCCAATGAGGACGAATCCAGCGGGTCAAGTACGCTTGGTAGATTTTCTTCGTCGCGTGACTTCGCCAAGAATTGTCCTTTGCGAGTTCGCGTTGCGCGAAATGATCACAGAGTTGAGCTACCGTCATTGCGCTGGAATTCATTGGCCGGGCACCGGTGTTGATTTCCGAGACCAGTCCCACTACTACTCGCCGCGCAGCATTCTCGTCAGGGTATTGCTCAACGGTGCCGACGATCTTCTTATGGTGAAGACGCTTGCCGTCAAGGCTAATCTCGGACCAGCGAAACTGCCAGACATCAGGGCCTCGTTTGCGAGTTTGTCGTTTCAGACATCCACGTTGCATTTTTATCCTCCTGCACCGCCGTTGCGGAACAGAAGAATCTTCGGATATCGCGGGTGGGGTAGGGAGGAAAGCAGGCAAGTGAATTGCTTTGCGGATAGGCAGTAGCCTTCGCTAAGACTTCACAAGCGAAGACGCCATGTTCTCCTTGTTCAAAGGAGCCGCGCTCCGCCAGGCGCAGTTGGGAGACGTCCTGTCTAACAACCAAAGGCCCGGAATCCCGGTCATCACTTCCCCCAAGCCCGTTTCCGGTTAGCCGAATCCGGAAACTATTGCGGAAGCGACAAGTTCGTCTCAATTCATACGGAACGACCGAACTTGGCCATCGCCGCAATAACTGCCCGCAATTTGGTGCCCCGGGTAGTGAGTTGGTAGTCGGTATGAGGCGGAATGACTGGGTAAATAGTTCTTGTGACCAAGCCCTCATGCTCGAGAAATCTCAAGCGTACCGCCAATACTTTGGGACTGATGCCCACTAACGACTGCCGCAATTCGGAGTATCGTTTCGTACCTGTCATCAGGTCCCGAATAATCTGAGTTGTCCATTTGCCTTCGATCAATCTAGCGGATTTGGCGACTGGACATTATTCATCGTACTGACTCTCAGGGGCTGTCTTCAAGAGTCCGGGCGGACTGGTTCAAGACTGGACTTTCACAAAAGAACCGGCACTCTCTTGATCTGGTGCGTCTGGCGCTTCGGCGACGGCATTGAGAGCCTGACGTAGATCGGCGATCAGGTCCTCCACATCTTCGATGCCGACCGAGTAGCGCACCAGCCCATCGCTGTAGCCAGCTGCCCGCCGATCCGCTGGCGATATGCTTGCGTGCGTCATCGACGCCGGGTGTTCGATAAGCGTCTCCACGCCGCCCAGCGAAACGGCCAATGTGGCCACTCGGACGTGGTCCATCAGCAGACGTCCGGCTTTCATTCCGCCCTTCAGTTCGAAGCCGATCATCGAACCGAATCCCTTCATCTGCCGCTTGGCCAGTTCATGCTGTGGGTGGGATTCCAACCCTATGTAAAGGACCGCACTGACCTCAGGCTGTTGCTCAAGCCAACGCGCAATTTCCATCGCGCTTTGCTGAGCCCGCTCAATCCGGATTCCGAGTGTCTTAAGACCGCGCAGTACCAGAAACGCCTGGTGTGGATCCATGTTGCAGCCTGAGTTAACCATTGCCTTACGCAGACGCTTGTAGATATCCATCTCCTTGGCCACGAGGATCCCGCCTACGACGTCCGCATGGCCGTTGATAAACTTGGTCACGGAGTGAAGCACCACGTCTGCGCCCAACTCCAGTGGCCGCTGCAGGTAAGGGCTGGCGAAGGTGTTGTCGACCACCACCAGGCAGCCGTGAGCGTGCGCAAGCTCCGAGATTCGTTCGATGTCGCTGACTTGCATGGTGGGGTTGGCAGGGGTCTCCAGATATACGAGTCTCGTGTTCGGCCTCAGCGCTTGCTGAACTTGCGCCAGATCAGAAGTGTCAACGTAGGTGGACTCGACTCCGAAGCGTGAAAAATCTTTCTCCATCAATCCCCGGCTGGGGCCGTAGACGGAGGCTGTACTGACGACGTGCGCGCCTGCCTGCAGCAAAGCCAGATACACCGTGCAAACGGCACCCATTCCGGAACTGGTGGCGATGCCACCGCAACCGTTCTCCAGTTCGGCGACGCTGTCCTCCAGAGCGCAAATGGTGGGATTTCCGATGCGCGTATAGATATAGCCATCTTCCTCCCCAGCAAAAAGCGCCGCGCCATGCGCCGCATTCCGGAAAGCGAAGGTGGACGTTTGGTAGATAGGAACGTTGACCGAACCAGTTGCATCCGCCTTGTGCCCCGCATGAATCAGTTTGCTGTTAATACCCAGGTGTTTCGTGTCCATAAATTTTCTTCTGGCGCCTTGGCCGTGGTCGCGTTGATGCAAGTAACCGCCGTTCCCGTACCTTGGGGGAACGAACCAGTATCGCTCACATCTCATCAGCGCACAGTGACAGTGGACACAACCTCCCGTGACCGCGGGCCACGGCACGAACCTGGCCCGATGCTATGACTCGCAGCAGAGTGTCAGCCAGATTTAGCAAACCAGCTGTCGCATCGGGAAACAGCGATTTGAAGTTGCAGTGGGGCGAGTTGCGTTGAGGTCCTCGTGCCTGTGCACGGCAGGTGCTCTACAATTGGCCTGGTCGAGTTCTTGCGGAAGCGTTTTTCCTTCAAGTGATACATCTCGATCATGCGACCGGCCTCGCGCTGCTTTGGTGACCCCTATGAAAGAAAACGAAACTGAGCATCTGTTCGATGAGATTGGCTGGAAGATTTTGGGCGAACTCCAGCAGAATGCCCGCATCGCGTTTGCCGAATTGGGCCGGCGGGTTGGATTATCGACGCCCGCCGTTACGGAGCGAGTCCACAAGATGGAAGAGGCGGGAATCATTCTGGGTTATCGCGCGCAGATCGATCCGGCTAAGGCCGGGCTCCCGATCCTGGCATTCATCACGGTCAAGGTTAGCGGCGAGAACCTTATTCACTTCATGAATCTCGCCGCCAGCCGGCCCGAAGTATTGGAGTGCCATCGAGTCACCGGTGCGGATTCATTTCTGCTTAAAACAGCCGTCTCCAATGTTGCTCATCTGGAACGCTTACTGGATGCGCTGATGCCGTACGTGGCCACCACAACCTTGATGGTCCTCTCGACCGCCCTGGCGTGGGGAAACATCGTCAAACCCGACAGCGGGTCTCAGGATCTCGCGGCGGCTCGGCCTGCGTTTCGCTAGAGTCCTGGCAGCGCAAGACGATCTAGAAGCATTCTGAAGTCTCACTTCCATTTCGTTTCGTAAACTCCGCCAACATCCGTCACTCCTGTATGTGCTTCGAGGATTGGGCGTCATTACCATTGGTTCGACGCTGGGATGCGCCCTGCCTTGGATACGGCGAGGCAAGCTTCTTCGGAGGAACGATCAGATGGACGTATTTGTGTGGCAGGGAATCGAAGTACCGGTGGATGATGACGGTTTCATACAGGAGCCGGACCGCTGGAATCCGGATATGGCAAGCGCGCTCGCCGCGACAGATGGCGTCGAGAAGCTAACGCCCGATCACTGGAAAGTCATCGACTACATTCGCGCGTATTACAAGGAAAACGATATCGCGCCCATGGTCCGCAGGATTTGCAAAGAAACGCAGCTGAACTTGAGGCAGATTTTCGACCTCTTTCCTTCCGGACCCGCCAAGGGTGCATGTAAAGTAGCGGGCCTGCCGAAACCAACAGGTTGCGTGTAGCCAGGAGGTGCCATGCCACCGCTCACTCGCGCGCTGATTGCGGCGATTTCGGTCTTCGTGCTCGGCAACCTCTGCCGGGTGGTGAAGGCGCTGCTCATGCCTGTCCACCTTCGTTGGGACCTCTATCCCATTCCCAAAGGTCCGCGCGACCGGCAACGCTACGGTGGCTCCTATTTCGAGGAGACGGAGTGGTGGACGAAGCCCATCGACACCGGACTCGGCGGCGAGGTGGCCTTCATGCTGAAGGAAGTTTTCCTTCTGCGAGGGGTTTTTGAAAACTTTCGCGCTCTGTGGGTCTGGTCGCTGCTGTTGCACTGGGGGCTCTACGTTTACATGGTCTCAGCCGCCACGGCCGTTGCTGTCTCCGCGCTCGGCGCTCATCTTGTTTTCGAACGAACGCTTCTGTTGAATGCTGCTTTTGCCGAGTGCGTCGCCGCATGCACGCTCGGTGGAATCGGCAGTCTCGGATTGTTGGCCACGCGGATTTTCAATTCCCGGCTGAAAGGCTTCACCACGCGCACGACGGTCTTCAATCTCTGCCTGCTGGCCGCAATCTTCGGCACGGGCCTCATCGCACTGTTCCATCCCAATCGCGGGATGCTCATTGCCCTCGCCGAAATTGTGGCTGGGCGCCACGCCACGGGAGCGTACTCGTCGGCCACAGTTTGCCATTTCGCGCTGGTCGCGTTCTTCCTCGTCTATTTCCCGTTCACCCACATGACGCATATGTACATGAAGTACTTTACCTGGCATGGCGTGCGCTGGGACGACTTACCGGCCCGCTTCGACGAAGGCGGACGAAGAGCCATCGCGAAGAACCTGGCGCGGCGCGTGTTCTGGCGAGCTCCTCACATCCACGAAGCGGCTGAGCAATCATGGGCCAACGTGGCATCCAGCAGCGGGCAGCCGGGAAAAACCGAACATGATCATGCTTAAGATCGAAGACATAGCGCGTCCGGCCGACCAGCTCACCGAGATTATCCCGGAGCACCTTGTTCCGCTTTCCCCTCCCTACGATGGAGCGGACGCGCTGCCGCCGCGCAAGTGTCTCACCGACAAGGCCCGCGCAAATTGCGATTCGTCGCTCGACGGCTTCCTCGCTGTCGGCATGACCCGGCCAAAGACTGAAGAAGAAGAACAACAACTCATCGAACGCTTCATCGCCGGGCTGGACCGCCTGCTCTCGCCCGATGACAACTGGGCGTTTCTGCAACAGCTCACGCTGTCGCTCGACCACTGCGCCCGTTGCCAGACTTGCGTCGAAGCGTGCCCGATTTACACGGCCAGCGGCCGCAACGAGGTCTATCGCCCGACATTTCGCAGCGAACTTTTTCGCCGCATCGTGGATAAGTACGCGAAGCCCGGCGGCATGTTGCTAACGAAGCTGAAGGGCGAAGACATCGAACTCAACGTCACCACGATTCTCCGGCTGCTTGAATTGGCCTACCGGTGCACGCTTTGCCGCCGCTGCGCTCAGACCTGCCCCATGGGCGTCGACAACGCGCTGCTCACGCGCGAGATCCGCAAGCTGTTCAGCATGGAACTGGGCATCGCTCCCAAGGAACTTCATGAGAATGGATCGGTGATGCAACTTCGCGTGGGCTCAAGCACCGGCTTGAAACCTCGGGTGGTGAAGGACACCATAGAGTTTCTCGACGATGAGATCCGCGAACAGACAGGTCTCAACATCCATACGCCGTGGGACAAGCCAGGAGCGGACGTTCTCCTGATCCACAACGCCGGAGAAATTAACGCCTGGCCGGAAAACCCCATGGCATTCGCCATCATCCTGGAAGCTGCGGGCATCAGTTGGACGATGTCGAGCGATCTCGCCGGCTACGACAGTGTGAACTACGGACTGTGGTACGACGACGCCCAGTTTGCGCGAGTCGCCGTTCGGCAGGTGCAAGCGGCCAAGAAACTCGGCGTGAAAAAGATCGTTCTGGGAGAATGCGGGCACGCGCATAAGGCTTCGATGGTCACCGCCGACCGGCTTTTGTCGAAAGATCTCGACATCCCACGCGAAAGCTCCATGACTTTTTTGCGCGACATCGTGCTGAGCGGCCGGCTGAAACTCGACCCCGCGCGGAACGCTTTCCCGGTCACGCTGCATGACCCGTGCAATATGGTCCGCATGATGGGCATTGTGAAGCCGCAGCGTGACATCCTGAAGGCGATTTGCCCGCAGTTTCGCGAAATGGCGCCCCACGGCGTGGAGAATTACTGCTGCGGCGGTGGTTCCGGCTTTGCCGTCATGTCGGCCTTCAACTTCGAAGACTGGCGATTCATGGTCGCCGGCCGTACAAAACTGAAGCAGATTCTGGAAGCCTTCGCCGACTGTCCCGACCCGGAGACAAAGAAATACGTATGCGCCCCTTGCTCGAATTGCAAAGGACAGTTTCGCGACCTCTTTAACTATTACGGAGTTTGGAAAAAGTCGGGCATCTTGTACGGCGGTCTCGCGGAACTAATTGTCAACGCGATGACCGATTTGCAGGGGCCTTACATCAAGTGGGAGTTCCACTGAGTTCGAGTGCCCATCCGCTTTCTTAGGGAGTGAACATGGAAGAACGATTGATCTACTTCGACAACGCTGCAACCGTCTGGCCCAAGCCAGAGGGCGTCTACAAGTTCATGGACAGTTTCTTTCGGACCCACGGTGTGAATCCCGGCCGTAGCGGTTACGATCTGGCAGTCGAGGCGGGCTCGCTGCTCCACAGAACTCGTAAGCGGCTCACGAAGTTCTTTGGCGGCGATGAGGACGCCCCCGAGCGCCTGGTGTTCGGCTATAACGTGACCGACGCGCTCAACCTTGCGATTCCAGGGCTGGTCGGCCAAGGCGATCACGTCATCACCACCAACCTCGAACACAATTCCGTGATCCGGCCGGTCAACCACATGGTTCGCGATCATGGCGCCGAAGCAACCTACCTGCCATTCAACGATCAGGGATTCATCGAGCCCGACGCCGTTCGCAAGGCGATACGCTCAAATACGCGCGTCGTTATCGTAAACCACGGGTCGAACGTCATCGGCACGGTTCAGCCGATTAAGGAGATAGGCGCGATTTGCCGCGAACACGGTCTCACCTTCATCGTGGATGCCGCCCAAACCGCGGGCATCATTCCCATCGACATGAAAGAGATGAACATCGACGTGCTCGCGTTCACCGGGCACAAGGCCCTGATGGGAAGCATGGGAATCGGCGGACTCTCGGTGCGCAAGCACGTAGAGATTCGCCAGGTTCGCAGCGGTGGCACTGGTGTGCGCTCGGCGGACCCATATCACCTGACCGACTATCCATGGCGACTGGAATACGGAACGCCAAACATGATGGGAGTGGCATCGTTGTGGGCCGGACAGGATTGGCTCGATGCACATGGAGTCGCGAACGTCTATCGGCAGGAAATGGCGCTCGTCAGAAAACTCGTCGACGGCCTGCGCGCCATCGAGGGCGTCAAGCTCTATTGCTGCGACAATCTCGACAACCATCTCTCGACCATTCTTATGAACCTGGAAGGTGTCGACCCAGCTAATGTGGGAGTCATGCTCAACGTCGACTACAGCATTGCGACGCGCACCGGCCTGCATTGCGCACCGCTTGTACACAGGCAGCTCGGAATCGAGGAAACAGACGGCGGAGTCAGGTTCTCTGTGGGAGCATTCAACACCGAGGCGGATATCGCCGCTGCCGTAGCGGCCGTCGCAGACATCGCACAGTGGGCACGTGAGCGTCAGTCCAGGAACCAGAATCGACTCCAGCAAGCGGCGCAGTGAATGAAACCACCGGAGCAAATCATTTTGGAGGCGTTATGTCCAGCAAGGATTGGAGAGTGGGTCAAATTTACGGAATGGGTCCAACCACCGATGCAACGGGTCAGCCCGCGATCAATGGCACGTCTTTCGGCGTGGAATTGATCGGTCATTCCCTCCGCCTTCACATCGAGGTCGCTGTAACGTCCGTTGCGTCAAGACCACGGAGGCGGCAGGAAATGCCACGCCCAAGCCCAATTGGCCGCGTTCACTCTCTCCCTATCTGCCGACTCCTAGTTTACGCAAGACGGTCATCATCGGGCACCAGTTCGTGAATCCAGACTGAAACAGATTCAGGCCCACAAAGGCCGTGAAAAGAAACCAGTAGGGACTTACGTAGTGCCCAAGTGCCAGGGACAACAGGATAAAGCTGCCGGCGATCAAACGAAGCGCACGTTCTACGGTCATAACAGTTCTCCTTCAGAATTACAGGTCGTTGTCCGAGGTTTCGCATTGCGGCGTTTCGCATTGAGCGACATTTTCGGGCGAATGCGGATGTTCCGGTGGAAGCGAGTGTCCCCTCTGAGACAGGTAGTAAAGCACTGGCACTGCCATACGCGACAGAACGGTGGACGCCAGTTCGCCTGCCATCAGCGACAAGGCCAAGCCCTGGAAAATCGGGTCGAAGAGGATCACACTCGCGCCCACCACGACCGCAGCAGCCGTGAGCAGCATTGGCCGGAAACGCACCGCCCCAGCATCGACGACGGCGTCCTCCAGCGACATTCCTTGCGAGCGGCGCAATTCGATGAAGTCGACGAGAATAATGGAATTGCGCACGATGATTCCGGCTCCGGCGATGAAGCCGATCATCGAGGTCGCGGTAAAGAAAGCGCCCATCAGCGCGTGCGCCGGAAGGATGCCAACCAGTGTCAGAGGAATCGGCGCCATGATGACCAGCGGCGTGACGAATGAGCGGAACCAGCCGACGACCAGCACATAGATGAGGACGAGGACTGCGGCAAACGCCAGTCCGAGATCGCGGAAAACTTCCACCGTGATATGCCACTCGCCATCCCACTTCATGGAGAAGCGGTCGGTGCGTTCGGGCAGGGTTGTACCCTTGTACTGCTTGACGCCGTAGCCATCGGGCAATTTGATTTTGTCGATGGCATCGCTCATCTTCATGATGGCGTAAACAGGGCTTTCTTCGCCGCCCGCAACGTCTCCGGTAACATAAACCACGGGCTGCAGATTCTTGCGGTAAACGCTGGTGTCGATGGTGGTCTGCTGAAGATTCGTCAACTCTTGCAGAGCGATTTGTCCGCCAGACGGGGTCGGTAGCTTCAGGTTGCCAAGGTCCTCGATTCCGGAGCGATCCGGCCGCGCCAATCGCACTTCGATGGGGATGTCCTCGCGGGAATGGGGATCGTGCAGTAACCCGGCGTTGGCCCCGCCGAGTCCCACCTGAAGGGCCTTTGTCACATCGGCGGGCGATACTCCGTGCAGCGCCGCCTTATCCAAGTCCACCTTCATGTCGTACTTGGCTTGCGGATCTTCGACATACCAGTCCACATCGACGACGCCCGGAGTCTGCTGGAAGATTTCCTTGATCTGCGCCGCCAATGCGATTTGGCCTTTGTAATCGGGCCCGTACACTTCTGCAACCAGAGTTTGCAAAACGGGCGGACCCGGTGGAACTTCGGCGACTTTGATGCGTGCCCCGAAGGGCGCGGCGATCTTGTCGAACTCGGGCCGTAATCGCCGGGCGATCTCGTGGCTTTGCGCCTTGCGATCATGCCGCGAAAGCAGATTCACCTGAATGTCGGCCTGATTGGGCTGGTTCCGCAAAAAATAGTGCCGCACCAGCCCGTTGAAGTTGTAGGGGCCAGAGGTACCCGCGTAGATCTGGTAATTGACGACCTCGGGTTGCTGGCCCAGATATTGTCCTAGTGCCTGCGCCACGCGAGTTGTCTGTTCCAGGGGCGTGCCGTCAGGCATGTCAATCATGATCTGGAATTCGCTCTTGTTGTCGAAGGGAAGCATCTTTACGCGCACCCACTTCAGTGGGACGAAAGCGACCGCCGCGAGCAGCAGAAGCACAACACCGCCGAGAAACATCCAGCGGCGGCGCGCATTGCGAATGAGCGGGTTCATCGTGCGGCGGTACAAGCGCGTGGTCCAGCCTTCGGTGTCGTATGCGGAATGGGCGCTCGCGCCGGCATATTTCCGCAGCAACCTCAACGCCGCCCACGGCGAAACCACGAAGGCCACCATAAGCGAAAACAACATCGCAGCGGATGCGCCCACCGGGATCGGGCGCATGTACGGGCCCATCAGGCCGCGCACAAAGGCCATGGGAAGGATGGCCCCGATGACGGCGAAGGTGGCAAGGATGGTGGGGTTGCCAACTTCATCCACCGCTTCAACCGCGATTTCGGACAAGGACCGCCCGCGGCTTTCTGGCAACCTGAAGTGGCGCACAATGTTTTCGACCACAACAATGGCGTCGTCCACGAGAATGCCAATCGAGAAGATCAGCGCGAACAGAGTGACCCGGTTCAGCGTGTAGCCATACAAATAGAAAACGGTGAGCGTGAGGGCCAGCGTGACCGGCACGGCCAGCAGCACTACTCCCGATTCACGCCAGCCCAGCGCCAGCGCAATCAGCAAGGTGACCGACAACGTCGCGATCAACAAGTGTTTGAGGAGTTCGTCGGATTTATCTTTCGCCGTCTCGCCATAGTTGCGCGTGACCGTAATGTTCAGGTCGCTGGGAAGCACATAACCACGCAGAGCGTCGACCTTGCCGAGCACGCGCTCGGAAATGCCGGTGGCGTTCGTGCCTTTCCGCTTGGCGAGCGTGATGGTCACCGCGGGATATTGCGCGCCCGCAGTCTGTCCCGTACCGCCGCGAGCGTTGGCAAACAGGACGTAGGTGTCCGGCTCGGCAGGGCCGTCTTCCAGCCTCTTCGCCACGTCGCGCAAGAAGACGGGACGCCCGGCGTGAACCCCGACGACCACCTGGCGCAGGTCTTCGAGGCTGGTGAAGAAAGTCCCGGCCTCTACCTGAAACTCGCGATTGTCGCGGGCGAAACTGCCCGCCTGGCCGCGACTGTTCGCGGCCTGAAGTTGTCCTACAATCGCGCCCGGCGTAAGGCCGTAGGCCGCGAGCCGTTGAGTATCGAGCACTACTCGCACTTGCCGGGGCTGTCCGCCGATGATCTTGGTCTCGGAAACGTCGTCGAGCTGCTTCAGCGAGTTTTCCAACTCGCCCGCGATTCGCCGCAGACGGTAGGAGTCATAGTCCTTTCCCCAAAACGTCAACGCCATAATCGGCACGTCGTCAATCGAGCGGACCTTGATGATCGGTTGCGAGACCCCGGGCGGAATGCGATCGAAGTTGGAGTAGAGCTTGTTGTAGGTTTGGATAATGGCGTCTTCTTCTTTGGTGCCAACGTAGAAACGCACAACTAACATGCTCACGCCGGGATGGCTGATGGAGTAGATGTACTCGACGCCCGGCACTTCGCGCAGCAGCTTTTCCATCGGGAGGCTGACCCGCTGCGCGACTTCTTCCGACGACGCACCCGCCATCTGCACGAACACGTCGAGCATGGGCACAACGATCTGCGGCTCTTCTTCGCGGGGAGTTTTGAGAATGCTGAAGGCGCCCAAAAGCAACGCGGCGACGATCACCAGCGGTGTCAGCTTCGAATCGATGAAGGTGTTAGCGATGCGCCCCGCCAGGCGCATGCGCTGTAAAGGCTGAACCGCCGGCTTGGATTTGTTGTCAGACATTATTCAGCCCCGACGCGTTTGCCATTGAGATCGAGTCCACCCGGCTTGACTACGAGACGTTCTCCGTTCTGGAGGCCCGCGAGCACTTCGATATCAGTCCCCGACTGTTTTCCCAAAGTGATGTAGCGCAGGCTTGCAATCTGGTTTTGGTCGAGCACAAAAACACCCTGCAATTGACCGCGCTCGACCACCGCCGAACGCGGAATCAGCAACGCCTGCCGTTCGCCACGAGAAAACTGGGCCCGCCCGAAGAGGCCCGATCGCAGCCGCAAATCAGTTGGCAATTCGATCTTTACCAGGAAACTGCGGCTCGCGGAATCCGCCGCCGGCACAATCTGCACGACCTTGCCTTCGAGACCCGTGTTGTCGAGAGCGTCGATTACGACCGAAACTTGTTGCCCGGTTCGTACATATCGAAGATCGTTCTCGTTGACGGTGGCTTCCAGCCGATAGCGGCGCACATCCTCGACGGTGAAGATCGTCATGCCGGGCGAAGCTAACGTTCCGGGGTCGGCTTTCTTCTCTGCGATCACTCCGTCGAAAGGCGCTCGAATTCGCGTGTAATCGAGAGACGTGCGGGCCTCGGCCAATGCCGCCTGCGCCTGCCCCTGGCCTGCTTGCGCCATATCGCGACGCGCGCGGGCCGCCTGCTGACGGGCTTTCACCTCGTCGAACTCCTGCGGACTGACTGATTTCTTTTCGTAAAGGTTCTGGTAGCGCTTCAACGTCGATTCCGCCAGCGCCAAGTCGGAATCCGCCGCTACGAGTTGCTGCTGGGCAGCGATGTCGGCTGCGGTCGCGCGATCTGCCGCCGCCCGCGGTTGCGACTCGTCGATTACGGCGAGCACTTGACCTCGCCGGACATGGTCTCCTTCGTGAACACGAATTTCGACGATGTTCCCCATCATCTGACTCGCGAGATCGCTGGATTGCGCGGCACGTACGGTGCCTACGGCTTCCACAAGATCGGGAACGTTGGCCGGTTGCAGCGTAATCACGGAAATGTTCCGCACGGTTTCCGGAACAAGAGCGGCGTGCTGCTGATCTGCGGAGCAGCCGCCGAGGCCGGCAATTGAGGCTAGCAGCATCGAGGCCAGCAATAAGGACGAGAGCTTTAGTTCTGCATTCATACGGTTCATGGCATCACCACGGGAGATTGCGGATTCAAGCTGCCGCTCGCCAACTCCAGGTCCGCGTAGCTGGTATGGAAGCGATAAACAGCTTCCCAGTAATCGGTTTGGCTGCGGCGCGTCGCTTCTTCGGCGCCCAATAGATCGGTGATAGTGGTCAGTCCGCTATCGTATCGGTCCTGGTTGATGCGCAGACTCTCTTGTGCCTGGGCGATGGCAGCCCGTGCAACATCTAACTCCTGCCGGGCAGAATCCAGGTTGTAATAAGCGCGGCGGACATCGAGGCGCACTCCGTCGCTGGCTACTTGCTTCATGGCCAATGCTTTTTCTTCGACGGCGCGTTGCCGCGAGAGTTCCGCCCGTTTTGCGCCCCCCTGGAAAATGTCAAACTGCACTTCCACTCCTCCCAACCAGTTATTGCCGCCACCGCCCGCCACAAACGTTGGGTTGTCCATTTCCCAGCCGGCGAAGGCATTCACGCGCGGGCCGAACGCCGACTTGGCCATCGCCACGCTCTGGCGCTGGGCGGCTTCTTCGGATTGAACGCGCTTCAAGTCTGGTCGATTCGCGAGCGCTTGTTTCTCGGCTTCCTGGAGGGCGGGAACGGGAAGCGCGCGTTCCGCAAGTGCCTCGGACGGCTGGGCCGGAGCGTTCAGCGCAATGCCCATGGCGGTGTTCAGTTCCGCTCGCGCCATTTCCAGATTGTTTCTCGCCCGAATCGTTTCCTGCTGCCGCGCCGCCATGCGGACTTTCGCGGAGAGCAAGTCGGCCTGCACCGCCAATCCACTGTCGAACCTCGACTGACTGCGGTCCATGATCGATTGCCCCGTTTTCACCGCCTGCTCGGCGACCTCCAGTTGCTTCGCCGCCAGCAGAACCTGGTAGTAAGAGCGGACGACACGGAAGACGATCTCCTGGTCGGTGCGGTCCAACTGGTGTCCGGCAGCCTCGGTCATCTTTTTTGCCCGATCGATGCCGTGCCAACTGGCAAACGAATCGAAGAGGTTCCAGCTTCCTCCAAAACGCGTGGTGAAGTTGCCGATGGGCATTGGCATGTTCAGCTTGTTGGGCGCGAAGTCGGCTGTGGTGAAGCGCTGCTGCCGCAACTCGCTGCCGAACACATAAACGGGATCGTTGCCGCGCGTCGCGGTTTCGGAAAAAGTCAAGCGGGGCATGAGGAAAGACCGCGCTTCACGGACATCCGCGGAAGCCGCCTTGGCGTCCGCAAGGGCCGCCTTGCGCAGCGGATTTTTCTCCAAGGCGATGGTCACTGCCTGTTGCAAGGTGAGAGACGAAGGCTGCTCTTGCTGGGCCGAAGCCGTTGCCAAAGGCAGGCACACAATAGCGGCGCTCAGAATCGCTGTGAAGAAAGTCTTCAACCCTGCACTCCCACAGCCTGGGCCGGCTTCATCCACTCGGTCTTGTCTTCGACGATCTCGTGGGTTGTATGAAAACTGGCGGTCTTCTGCACCATGGCCCCCACCGAGCAGTACTTTTCCTCGGAGAGACGGATGGCCTCCTCGACCGCGGCCACGTCAATTTCAAAGCCGGTCACCACATGATGGATTCGCACCGCCGTGAACACCTGCGGTGGGCGATCAGCCTGGTCGGCTTCGACCCGCACTTCGTAGCCGGTTACTTTCTGGTGATACTTCTGCCGCAGAATCGTGATGACATCGAACGCCGTGCAGCCAGCCAGCCCCGCAGCAATGAGTTCGATGGGCTTGGGGCCGGTGCCGCCAGCCGCATCGTCGAGCAGAAAGTTGTGGCCGCTTCCGGTCTGGGCCGCAAATTGACGCTGCTGCTTAAGTGGTTGATTCAGTGCGACTTTCGCTGTGATCATGATTGCCTCCTGCTTGCTGCCTCTGTACCAACACCGAATAAATGCAGCGGGACGGATTTTGTTACAAGAAAAATTCGGCCGTACTGCGGCGGCTGGCGAGTTCGTATCGCTCCTTGCGGATGGCACGATCAAGAATTGATAATGCGGAGAGGAAATCAAATGAATCTTTCTTTCAAATTTGGCCAGACACTCCTTACCTTGGGGGCCGTCGCGATTGCGCTGACGTCCGCAGTTCTCGCGTATCAGGCGAGCCTCATCCCATCCTCACGCTTGATCAACCCCGACGAACTGGTGAAAATTCTCCAGTCTGCGAAGGGCGAAAGACCGCTGATGATTCAAGTGGGTTCCCACGTCCTTTACACGCAGGCGCACATTCCCGGCTCGGAATACATCGGCCCAGCCTCCAACGAAAGCGGCCTGCAGGCGTTGCGCAAGCGCGCGGAACCTCTGCCGCGAAAGAGGTTCATCGTTCTTTATTGCGGTTGTTGCCCGTGGAACCACTGTCCGACCGTCAAGCCTGCTGACGAGGCGCTCCATACAATGGGCTTTACCAATGTGAAGGTGCTCTACATTCCGGGCAACTTCGGGATGGACTGGGTCGAGAAAGGCTATCCGGTTGCCACGGGAGACTAGGGAACTGAGCGCTTCCGAACTGGGGTTGGCATATTGAAGAAAGCGATTCTTCGCAGTCTGGCATTCATCGCAGTCGTAGCGGGACTTTATTTCGCGACCCGTCATCATGGCGCGCCCGCAGGCATGAGGGGCGCGGGCACCAGCAAACATTCCCTGGCCCCCGATTTCTCGCTTCCCAACTTAGGGGGACAACCACTCCGTCTTTCATCTTACCGGGGTAAGGTCGTCTTATTGGACTTCTGGGCAACATGGTGCGATCCGTGCCGGGATGAGATTCCCCATTTTGTTGAACTACAGAACAAGTACGGCGGCCAGGGTCTGCAAATCATCGGTGTTTCCATGGATGACGGACCGGAACCGGTGCGCGAATTCTATCGGCAGTTCAAAATGAACTACCCGGTGGTGATGGGCACCGCGAAGACGGGCGAGCTTTACGGAGGAGTTCTCGGGTTGCCGATCGCATTCCTGATCGGCCGCGATGGCCGGATCAGTGCCAAACATGTCGGCGCAACCGACATCTCAGTTTTCGAAAACGAGATCGTGAAGCTACTGTGGAGTAAGGCCGAGTCCAGTTTGCCGGGGTCCTAACCATAGACTGCTGGGCCAAGGATTACTCGCTGATTTTTCTGGTGACCATGCGTTCGTAGTCGGCAAGTAACTTCATGCGGAGTTCGACCGCCTTCCCGCGGTCAGGGCCTTCCGCGGGCCATTTGCGGCATTGCTCGATCGTCGTTTCCAGGCTTGAGAGGAACGCCCTGCAAGGCACGCAGCCGTTCAGGTGCCGCTCCAGTTCCTCGCAAAGCGAATCGTCGAGCTGTTCGTCAAGATAGTTCGAAAGTTCAGCAAACATCGCCTTGCAGCGGGCGGGTCTGGGCTGAACAGTGGACGATGCGGACGATGCGGAAGATGCCCGAGAAGCAGCTTTCCCTTTCACGGAGCGCGGCTTCAACCCTTTCATCAATTCTTTCCGGACAAACAGCCTGGCCCGGTGCAAACGCACGCGAACTGTTCCGGAACGCAGCCCAGTGATCTCCGCAACTTCTTCGTCGGTCAGGCCCTCCATATCGCGCATCACCAAGACAATGCGGTACTGCGGCGGTAGTTTCTGGATGGCGTCCCGCAACCTTCCCGCTTCCTCGCTCCGGATGGCGAATGCTTCCGGGTTGATGCTGCCGTCGGAACTTAGCTGCTCAAGTTCCTTCCGATCGGGCATGAGTTCTTCCAGGGAAAGATCTTCTTTGGGAGCAAACTTGCTCCGGCGCCGACTCATTAGGCAGCGGTTCTTTGCCACCTTATAGAGCCACACCACGAGCGCTTTGGGGCTGTCGAACTTGGGCAGCTGCGGAACCGACTTGAGCAGCACTTCTTGCATGGTGTCTTCCGCGTCCTCGCGCTGGCCGCAGACGCGCATACTAAAAGAGAACACGGTATTTTGAAGCAGAGCCAGGGCCTGCTCCAATGCCGCATCGTCGCCGCGCCGCAAGAGCTGTACGGCTTGTTCTATTTCAAAACGCATCGCGTTGAATGTAGCACTCTGTCGCCTGGCTTCGCCAACTGCGTTCCTTGTGCTCAACCGGATCCTTCGCGTCGAGGCGTTGCCGAGAAGATCCCTAAAAGCACGGCGCCGCTGCAGAGCAATGTACCCGGATCTTCTACGGATTTCTGGGGGAGGGATTTTGTTCAGCAACCAACGGCAATCACGCCAGGGATAATAATTCCCAGTGTCACTGGGTTAGGAACCTACCCATTCCTGACGCGATAAGTGGAAATCAAGAAGCCTAGTCTTGGCGTCGCTTCTACGGGAACAATTCGGCCAGGTGTTCTGACACCGCTGCCGTATCGGCGTGGTGGATACTTCGCAAATGTAGGGCAGAGTGGCCATCGCCGTAGGCAATTCTCAACCCACAACCCAACCCACAAAATGCGATGTTTTGCACGACTTCCGCGTGCTTTGGCAGTCCCCGCGTGTTTGTAAGTCGTTGTAAAACCAATCCGGACTGCCCTGTCACGGCAGAGGTCGCGAGTTCGAGTCTCGTCGTCCCCGCCATTTCTTTTCAAGGAGTTACCGGACGTGACACCGGAAACTCCAACCCACAATCCAACCCACATCTTTTAGTTCACCGCACTGCTCATTCCTACGGCCGTCAGGAATTCGCCCTGCGCCGCCCGTGTCTCGTCGCTGTCTTCCTGCGTGTACAGATCGAGCGTCGTCTGAATCTTGCTGTGACGCAGGAGTCCCTGCACGGTCTTGGGTTCGACTTTCGCCTTGTTCACCAGCCAGTTGCTTAAGCTGTGGCGAAGATTGTGAAGCCCGAACCTTTGGCCGTCCTGGATCAGCACTCCGGCTTTCTTTGCTGCCGGTCGCAGATGGTCGGCGACGAATACGGAAGAGCAGAGTGGTTTCCTTCCCTCGGCTCTCATCGACGGAAACACGAAGTCGGTTGCCTTCGCATGCGGCGTCTGTCTTTGCCACGCGCGAAGATGCCCGGCCAGGACCGGATGCAGCGGGACGTAGCCGTCCGATGCATCGGTTTTCGTTTCTCCGTCTTCGCCCTTGGCCCAGCGCTTTGACACTCGAATCCTTCCCTCGCCCCACAGCACATCCGCCCAGCGCAACGCCAGAATCTCCGACGAGCGCAGCGCGGTCGCCGCGCAGGTGAGCACCAGCGCATAGTGAAGCGGGGAGGGGAGGCTCTTGAGTATCGCAAGCGTTTGAGCCGGGGAGATGATGATTGCCCGGTAGGTGGACTTTGAACGCGTCTCGACGTGCTGCACCGGATTCTTCGCGACGTGCTCGTGCAGGATTCCGATTTTGTAGATGCGGTGCATAAGGCCCCGTATCTTCGCAATCGTCGTCCAGGCAAGTCCGTTTGTTTCGTTGAGGGATTTCAGCCACTTCTGAATATCGAGCGGCTTGATGTCCTCCGCGATGTTCTCACCGAATCTTTTGATGAGGTAGTCCCGGACATAATGCTCAACGATGGGGATGGTGTTTGCCGATTTCGGGCGCACAGCATCCGCACCGAAATCGGCCTTCAAGTAATGCTCCGCCAGAAAGCTGAACCGGGTGCAGTGGCAGGGAGCTTCGTTGATTCTGACGGGCAATCCAAGCTTGTCCACTTCACGTCATGCGTCTTTTTCCTTCGGGAAATCCCGAACGAGACCCACGTGCATGATGTTCTCCACTCTTCTGCCGTCCGAAGCTGTGACCCGGTAACGCAGCACCCAGGTGGCTCCTTCCTTGCGTTTCACTGCTTTCAAACTTCCTCGCTGATAAGCCATGTTTCCTCTTTTCAGCGGGGACTGCCAGATGCGGGATCGCACAATTCCTGCATTTTTGGATCACTGTTTTTGCCCGCAATCGCAGCCGCCAGTTCCGAGAGCCGGAACACCCAGACTTTCCGAACAGTCCCCGTCCCGAGCGCATATGCCCCTGCGATGCCATTGCGCGCGAGCGCCAGCAGATAGCGGCGCTTGATGGCAAGGAAGCTCGCGGCTTCGTCAGCGGATACAAACGGTTCAGTAGACATTCCTCTCACATACGGAGATTGCGGTCGAGCAATCCGACTGGGCTGGGTCGACATTTTGGTCCTCTGTCGGGCCGGACACGGGGGTTCCGAACCGACCAATGCCGTTTTCGGCTGGTCGAGTCCGTGTGCAACCGACAATCTTTCCCAACCTGCTTCATTTCTGCCGCCCTGTCTAATGAATTTTGGGGAACGTGTTATTCCTTCCGCGACTTATAACTTTCCGCAACCGACAAATTTCTTCCACTTTTTTGGGCCGGAGGGATTCGTGGAAGTTTAGTTTGTTGAAATAGCGAGACTTGCGGAAACGACAACAATTCAACCTAAATGCCAAAAAGTCTTGATGCAGCAGTGGCAGCCCATCTTTTCTCGGCCTTGTTCCGCAGATTCCGATGCCAGTCAGAGCATTTCAGCGAAGCGTTTAGAGGGGTTGTGGACGAGCGAAGAACTAACGAAACTACATTGCCTATGTATCCCGTTACCAAATAGATGGAAATTTCTTCTTTCAAGATCAACTATGAGCTTGTCCGCTAAACCATAAGCACAAAACGCTATTAGTCCTTCAGGGAATAACAGACTCCCGAACTTTCATTGGACACCTAAATTGAGTGGGGTTAGTTTTGCGCCACAAGCTGCAGATTTTAGCTGCTCCCGGAGGCGCAGATGTTATCACGTTGGTTCCAAGTTCATCTTATTCGCCAAGTCCAGCCCCTTCTTCCGTCGAAGTGGGCGCGTCCGACCGCCATTGCTCTCACCCTGCTTCTTGTCCTGCCCGTGGCCGCGCTGGCACAGAACTCACCGTTCGACACCGGCTTACCGCCATCCAAAGCCTTTTCACCGGCACCATCGCTAAGGTTGCCAGTCTGGTCGCGATTGTGATCGGCGGCTACGGCTTCGCGCATGGCGAACCCGGCGCTAAGAAGGCGCTCGCCGGCGTTGCCGCCGGAACGGGTATTGCCGTTCTCGCCGTCAATGTCCTGAGTTGGCTCTGGGGCGTTTAGCGCCCTTCCCAGCTACCTACGACCCATTTCACCAACACGCTTTGTTAGGCGAGGGGCTTATGGCAGACAAAACACACAAACATCGAACAAATCGGGTGTTCAAGAGCCTGCATAAGCCTCTCACCTACTTAGGCGTGGAACGCACTTTGTTCTACTTCGTCTGCGTCGGAGCGGTGGGGGCCTTCAATCTTTTCAATTCCATCCTGGCGGGGATCGCCGTGTTCATCGGCGGTTTTGCCTTCGGGCATTGGGTGACGAACAGCGATCCGGCGTTCCTCCGCATCTTGGCAAAGTCCGAACGCTACAAGCTGCGCTATGACGCGGCCAAGCAGCTCATCCCCCGCGTAGAGGTGCTGTGATGCTGCGAGTCGATAAGGTCATCAAGCCGTGGAAAGAGAGCGCGTGTCTCAACGACCACATCAACCTGTACGGCTTCTGGAATGAGACGGCCTTTCTTACCAAGGGCGGCGATGTCGGCATGGTACTCAGTGTTCCCGGCGGGGACTACGAAAGTCTCGACCGCGCGGAGCAGGAATATGCGGTGAAGCGATTGGAGGCGGCTCTGAAAGCCTTTGGCCCAGGCTTTCACGTCTACCAATATCTCTTCAAGTCGAACCGGCCCGACATACCGTTCGCAAAATATGACGATCCGATTGTGGAAGCGGCGATCGAGCAGCGGCGGAAGTTCTTTGAAGCGAAACGCGACCATCTTTATCAGGTGGAAATCTTTTACTGCATTCTGCTCGAAGGCTCGCGGTCGAAAACCGGAGTGGGCGCGGCGTTCAGCCAACTCTTTCGCGATCCCGCCGGGGCCATCGGCGAACTGAAAGCGCAGTTCACGAACGACAACATGAAAACTCTGCTGCGCAGCCAGATCGAGCGTGATGTTGCCTGCCTTGACCAGCGCGTGCAGGCATTCGCCCGGCAGCTCGCGGACTTCATGCAAATCGAAGTCTTGAACCGGCAGGGGCAGTTCACTTTTTTCCGCCGGTTGCTTAATTTCGACGACTGGCGCGTTGCGGGCAAGCCGCAGTCCACGCAGTTCCTCGACTATCAGGTCGTGAACTCCAATATCGAAGCCGAGCGGGACCATCTGCGCGTCGGCGATCACATCGTCCGGGTGCTGACGATGAAAGAGGCGATCACCGAGACGCGGCCCCTGGCGCTCGATGCGCTGCTGAAAATCCCGGCCAACTTCCGAGTCGTTACGGAATGGACGCCGCTCGCGGCGGACAAGGCCCGCAAAGAGGTCAACAAGCGCCGCCGCCACTTCAACATGTCGAAAACCGGGTTTGTCTCTCAGATGGGCAACGACGCCACGAAGACGAACCCGCGCGATGTGCTGGTGGACGAGTCGAAGCAGGCCGACATCGAAAACCTTGGCGACTGCCTCCGCGCCTTGGGCGACGGACAATCGCTCGGCGATTTCTCGCTGACGATTGTCCTCTACGGCCGCTCAAAAGCCGAACTGGAGCAACTCGGGGCTGAGTTCGCTGGCATCTTCACCAACGCCGACGGCAGCCTGTTTTCGGAGACCTACAACCAACTCAACGCTTACTTCGCCACCGTGCCGGGCAACTATGCCCTCAACCTCCGCAAGCTGTATCTCCTGAACACGAACTACGCCGACCTATCGTTCCTCTTTACCATCCTTCCGGGCGAAAAGACGAACCCGTATCTCGGCACCGAGTACCTGGCTGTCCTCGAAACGGACAACAGCACGCCTTATTTTCTGAACCTACATAACGGCGAGGTTGCCCACACGCTGATTCTTGGGATGACAGGGAGTGGCAAATCGTATTTTTGCAATTTCGTCCTGCAAAATGCGCAAAAGTACGCACCGCTGACCTTCATCTTCGATATTGGCGGAAGCTTCCAGTCGCTTACTACCATCTTCGGCGGGTCATACCTGAACGCCGGCCAGGAAGCGCGGGATTTCACCATCAATCCGTTCTCGCTTCCGCCGACCAAGGAAAACCTGCAATTTCTCTTCAGCTTCTTCCGTGTACTCATCGAAGGCAACGAACGGCGGTACCGGCTGGACTTCAAAGAAGAGCGCCGCCTGTGGGATGCCATCGAGCGCATGTACATGCTGGAGCCGACCCAGCGCACCGTCTCGAACTTTACGAACATCGTCGGCGAATTGAAGGAACGCCTGCATCGCTGGGCACGCGGCGGTCAGTACGGCTTCCTCTTCGACAACGCTGAAGACACTCTGTCGTTCTCCCGCTTTCAGACCTTCAACTTCCACGGTTGGAACGATGCACCGGAGGTTTTGGAACCGCTGCTGTTTTACGTCTTGCACCGTGCGTCGAATGAAATTGCCGACCCACAGAAACTCGCCACCTTCAAGATCTTCCTGCTCGACGAAGCCTGGCTCTTCATCAAGAACGAGACGATTCGCAACTACGTGGTGCAGGCGCAGAAGACCTGGCGCAAGCACAACGCCGCCATGATCCTGGCGACGCAATCCATCAAGGAGCTTGAGGAATCGGGAATGCTGGCGATTGTGGCCGAGAGTTGCCCGACGAAAATCTTTCTGGCCAACCCGGAGATGAACCGCGAGGTGTACCGGGATGCGTTCCATCTGAACGATACCGAGCTGGATCTTATCGGCGGCCTTGTTCCGCCGGGCCAGATGCTCATTCGGAAGGCGCAGACCTCGAAGAAAGTGCAATTGAACGTCGATTCCGTTTCGCACTGGATGGCAACGAACAACGCCCGCGACAACTTGAAGAAGCGTGATTACTTCGCGCGTTTCGGTATCGCCGATGGGCTGCGCCATCTGGCCGAAGACTATCCATTCCAGCCGCGCACGCTGGCCCTATCAACCCTCAACACGAACCACTAAGGAGATACACACGCTATGCGAAATATGAAATTCATCGTCAATGTTGTTTTGGCCGTTTCTTCCATCGTTGCTCTCGGGCAAGAATCCGCGCGCACGGTGCAGTATCACTCGCAGGACATCGTTGCGATCCGCGCCAAGGTCAAATACACAACCCTGATTGAACTCCCCACGACCGAAAAGATCATGGAAGCCGCCACGGGCGACAAGGATTTCTGGATTGTCGATGTGGTCGGCAACTTTTGCTTTGTGCATCCGGCGAAACAAGGCATCAGCTCCAACCTGAATCTGATAACAGATAGGGGAAACATCTACAGCTTCACCCTTCAGGATATCTCTGCATCTTCGGGAGGCCTGATTTGAAGGTGATCGTCGAACCCGCCGACCGCTCTGCGATTGTGGCCGCGAGTGGCCCCGCGCAGTTCGTGCCCGCCGCGCAGCTCGAACAGTCAAAACAGCAGGTCGCCGCTATTCAATCGCACGTCGAGCAGGCCATGGATGAGTACAAGAGCAGCTATCCGACACAACTCAAGTTCGACTACGTCTACAAGGCGAACCAGGCGCCCTTCGACATCCAGTCGATCTATCACGACGACAAGTTCACGTACATCAAGACCAATGCACCGGAGAAGTTCAGCGTCTACGAGATGAAGGACGGCAAACCCAACCTCGTTACCTATGACCTCCGGGAAGGGACATACATCATCCCGAAGATCATGGACGAGGGGTATGTGGAATTGGGTAAGAAGCGGATGAGCTTTGCGCGGAAAGGATAGCAGTCATGACCGAGAACAACCGTACTTCTCACACAGACGCGCAGGCCGGGACGCACGCCGAACCGCAGGTCGAGCCAACACTGCGCGGCCTTTTAGAGCAGCCCAAGGGCGTCTTGCAGAAGAACCTCAAGACGTTCGTTTATTTGGGCGCAGCGTTGCTCGTGATCGTGGCGGCGCTCTTCAGTTCGTCCGGCAAGAAGACACCCGCGCAGCAGGCCGCCGCGAAAGGGCAACCACCGCAACCCACGTTACAGGACAACACCGACAACAACGTTCAGGACATGAAGAACCAGGTTCAGGCCGAACGGCAAAAAGAGCAGCAGGCAGCCAGCGCAGTTGCAGGGCAAGATCCGGCGCTTGCGTCTGCGACGCCCGCGCAGCAGGCCGCCGCCGCGGCCTTTGGCCCAAGCGGTGAGGCACCCACTTCTTGCGGTTCAGGCCGGCCCTGCGGGCAAGCGCAGCAAGGCACCATGCCGCCGCAACTTACTCCTGCGGAGCAACAAGCGCAGATCATTGCCGCGAGAGAGCGCGAACGGGCTGACAACTCCCGTTTCGCTTCCAACCTTGTGTACTCCCGTCTTGCCGAGCAACAGCAACAGCAGCCGCAACAGCAAGGCCAGATGACGCCCGTCCAGTATGACCACACAGAACGACAGTCAAAGACGAGTCTCGTCACCCCACGAGCCGAAGGAGAACCAGGGGAGACGCCCGGAGGCTATAAGCGGCCGCTGGAAGCCAACATTGATTCGGCCATCGGCCAGCCTTATCTCGTCTACGAAGGTTCGGTCCTCGACACGGTTCTGATGAATCGCCTGGACGGAGACGCCGCAGGTCCGGTCAAAGTTCTTGTCTCCAATCCCTTGTATTCGCACGACCACCAAAACGTCATCATCCCCGAAGGAACGGTTGTACTCGGCGAAGCGAAGAAGATTGGAGCGGCGGGCTTCGGGCAACAGCGGCGGATGGCCGTCACATTTCACCGCCTGATTATGCCCGACGGTTACTCCGTCGATCTCGACCAGTTCCACGGCCTCGACCAGATCGGCGAAGAAGGGCTAAAAGACAAGGTCAACAACCATTACCTGGAAATCTTCGGCACCTCGATCGCCTTGGGAGTGATTGCCGGAGCCGGCGAGATCACGCAGGGCGGCGGCACCATTACCACCAGCGGCTCGCAGGCGTTCACCAACGGAACTGCAGCCAGCGTCTCGCAATCGGCGACCAGCATTCTTGACCGCTTCTTGCAGATACCGCCCACCATCACGATTCGGGAGGGCCACCGCGTAAAAGTATATTTCACGCAGGACTTGCTTCTGCCTGCGTATTCGAACCACACGATTCCACAGACGTTTTAAGGAGGATTCCATGCGAACAGTTGCTCTCTATCTCTTAGCCCTGTCCACTCTCGTCCTTGCCGGGTGCCAGAGCAAAGCGGAAAGGGTGAAGAAGTTGTTGGACCAATACAACGCGGAATACCCAGCCTATGCCAAGGACTGCCTCGATGAGACCTCCGGTGCCGCAAGAATGCTGACCGGAGAGAAGCTGACCGCGGAGCAAACGGCGGCCCTCGAAGCGAAGAGGAAAGAACGGGACGCACGGTGCAAGCCAGAGGCCGACCGTCTTGCACAGATCCAGCGAGAAATCCTTGCCGCACAGCAGTAACGCGGTATTGCTGTAAGGCTTTGCCACACCAACCGCAACCGAAAGGATAAGGCAATGAAGAAGCTACTCCTCACTGCATTCGCCATCGGACTTGCCACGTCGTTGCAGCCCGCAGCGCACGCGCAGTTCGGTTCCGGCATCGTCTTCGATCCTACGCAGTCGGTTCACGCCGTCACGCAGATCGAACACGAAGAACAATCCATCTCCAACCAATTCCAGCAGATCGAGCAGGGCCAACAGATCTTTTCCAACACCGTCAAGATTGCCACGACCGCGCTGCAAGCCTACAACGTCGCCAAGCAGCAATACCAACTCGTACACCAGATGATCCTCGCACCGTCCATGCTCTATCAGCGGTTCTTGTCTCCCACGACCGACTTAAGACTGCTGCAACAAATCTCGAACACCCATGGCAATTCGATGGGGTGGCTCAACTCCGCGAACACCGGAAACGGGGCCGCAGCCTCATACCAGCAGGTCAGCGTACCCAATACCACCAACATAATCCCCGGCTACGGCAGCGCCAGTGTTGCCGGCCAACTACAGATTGCGGCGCAGGGAGCCACCGTTGACATCGGCGATTCCGTTATGACGAACAATCTGCAAATGCTCGGGACTATGAGGGCCAACCAGGCGGCAAGACAAACCGATATCACGAACCTGGAAACCGCGACACAAAGCCAGGACTCCACCCAGCAGACCATCATGGCTACGCTTCAGCGCATCAATCAAGCCCTGCTCTTGCAACTCCGAACCCAGCAGGATGCCAACCAGATGAACGCCAATCTCGCGCTACAGCAGATCGTCGCCCAGAAGCAGCAGCAGGACTCGATGAAATCGGCATTCCGCGATTCATCGGGATACGAAAGCTACTACAACTCGAACGTCGCCACGACCAGCGGCGGCGCGGCCAATCTCCTTACGCAAGCGTACTGAGTAGCCGCAAGCGGAAGGAAGTTAGAACAAAGCGGAAGAAAGAACGAAGGTGAGGAACATGGGTACAGGTCTCTTCGACTATATCGCTCAGGCGTGCCAGTCGCTCGCAGCCACGGCGGCACCCTCGATTACCGCAATGGGGATTCACATCGTCCTCGCGTCGGCAACCATCATGCTGGTTTGGTTCGGCGTACAGGAAGCACTTGCATCGGCACACGGAGAGGCCGGCTTCAGCATGGGGAGGTTTCTCAACCTCTTCATGCTGCTCACCTTCGCTTACGCGATGGTGAACTATTACGACAGCTCCATCCCCGGCCTTGGCTTTTCCATTAAGGGTTTCATCGACGGCGGCACCATCAATCTTGTGAACCTCATCGGGTCGGATGGTTCGACCACGATGCTGAGCGAGATCCACGCGGCATCGTCGAAGACTGGGCCGTCGCTGTTGACCAGCATTATGTCGCCCTATTACTCGATTGTGTACTTTGTCGTGCAGTTCCTTTTGGCACTGCTCGCGGCCATCGTTTCGGCCATCATCGCCTACGGCGCAATCGCGGCAACCATCGTCGGGTTGCTCGGGCCGATCTTCATCCCCTTTCTTGTCTTCGACAAGCTGGATTGGCTGTTCTGGGGATGGCTGAAAGCGTATCTCGGGTTCAGCTTTTATAAGGTGATCGCTGCGGCCACGATGAATGTTCTGTCTCATGTTCTGACCAACTACTACATCCAGCTTGGGCAGAGCATTTCTGACCCGTCAACGATGGTTCAGACGTTGCCGCTTCTGATCCTTCTCGTACTGGTCAACGTCTACATTCTCTTCAAAATTCCGACCATGTCGCACAGCCTATTCGGAGGCAGTGGCGGGCACGGTGGAGGTCTGGGCATGGCCGCAATGGCGGTGCGGGCCATGATAAAGGACGTTATCATTCCCCAAAATCGACGGCGAGAGAAAGAAGCTGCCGGAGCCGATGGTTTGCCTTCATCGCCGCCTTGCAACCAGAGGGGGACGGTCGAGCTTTCCTCCGAAGCCGACTTACGATCAGTGTGTGGCCCTGTTGACTCTTACATTGCCGGACGGCATCGGTTTGGGATAATTGCGGACCTGCGTTGATGTGTCGGCGTGCTGCACAACTGCTGCACAACTGTACCCGAACACGAGTATTTCAGGCCGAAAATCGCCTATGGTCCCCGCCTTATCTTATTGAATCCGAACAACAGGCCCAGGACGGCTTCATTTTGCTAAACCGCTGTACCACAGCTTAACGTAGCACTGGCCGGGCGGGAGTCGGCGGTGCGTGTTTTTGTCTGAAAAATTTCATTCTAAAGAAGTTACAGTGTCGAATCAGAAGTCCCGAACCCACGATCCCAACCCATGATTCTTTGGTTAAGAAACGCAAGAAGAATCGGATGTGGTCAGAACCACGCGAGGGTAGGACTGTTTTGGAGGCAGTTCCGGAAATAGTGGGTCGATATCCATCTCCCAGGATCTGGCGAAAGAGTACGCGGTACTGACTACAGTGGGATTACCTAGGTTTGGGCTCCTTGGCTCGGCCAGGGACTAGGTCGGAGCGCTAAGCTAGCGGGAGGCAGTGCCTTGGAAATTACCTCAAGTAAAAGAGGAGAACATAAACGGCGCTCCCGACAACGGAGAGAACTACAAAGAGTCCAAACACGACAGATGCGGACGGGCGAACTTGTCTAGGATGGTTTGCCCGAGTCTCTTCCATTTGAGAAAAAGTGACGCCCGGCTTGGGCGGGACGGTCAGGCAGCTACTAATTTTCACATCTCAACCACTCTAGACGCTGATAACCAGCAGTCCCACCGGACGTACCACTTATCACCTATCCCTCTGGTGCAAAGACCTTACTCAACGGCAGCGTTAACTGTGCTGATGGATCGCCCTTTCCCTCACCACAACTGTGCTTGGCGACACAACGTACACGTACACACGGAGTGGGCCTCCGTCACATTTAACCGATACCAAAGTGAGCGATCCGGCACCGGCAATTAACCTTAACCAGAAGACTGAACCACTGGGCGGGACTTCGGTCCCGCCCAATTGTTCAGTTCATGTGGTTAGTTTTTCGGTTCTCTGCCGATTCCGGTCAGCGGTAGCTGCTGCGGACTGTTTGCCGCGTTGTCAGTAAACGTAATGTCCCCGGTGCGCGTTCCGGCTTGGGTCGGAGTGAAGGTGACCGCGATCTCGCAACTGGCGCCCACGGCCACCGTGCCGCCGTTAACGCAAGGGGTTATCTTCCTAGCCGCTTTGACGGTCGCTAGTGCGAAGTCCCCGCTGGGCACGATGGTGCTGATGTTCAGCGCGGAACCGCCAGTGTTGGTCAAAGTGACCTTCTTGGCGGCAGTTGTCTTGCCCACCAATATCTGGCCCCACGTCAGCGAGGTTGGCGACAGGGCTGGACCACTAAGGCTCACCGTGAGGCTGAGCGTAGCGGTATTGGTCAACGTACCCGACATGCCCCCGATCGCTACCGTGACTGTTCCCGTGGCTGCCGTGGCGCTGGCCGTTAAGGTTAGCGTGCTGGTCGTGGTGGCGGGATTGGGATTAAACTCAGCCGTCACGCCGCCGGGCAAGCCCGAGGCAGAAAGAGTGACGCTGCCACTGAAGCCGTCCGCCGGAGTGATGGTAATGGTGCTCGTCCCGCTGCTGCCCTCCGCGATGGTCGCGCTGGTCGGATTGGCTGAAAGTGTGAAACTTGGTCCCGCAGGTCCAGTCAGTGCGTTGATTAGGGCGGCCCCGTTCGGACTACCCCATCCGCTGTCCAAATCGTAGCCGACTTCTGCCGAAAAGCCGTTATTGCCGCTGGTGATGTCATGGAAAGCGGCGGCGTAGCCTGACCCCAGACCCAACGCATAAATAGTTGGATTAATGAAACCGGGTGCCGGATTGCCTTTGGCAGCCGCCCGTTGATTAGCCAGAGCTAGGTAACCGGCCCACATTGGAGCGGCAAAACTGGTCCCGCCATATTCGTTTCCGCTACAAAAGCTCTGGTCGGCGCAGACGTAAAAGCTCCAATTCGCGTTTGCCGTGACATCTGGGCCGTTCCGATAGACCGTGGAACCGTCATTGGCCTCGGTGATAACACCCGACAGTTGTTGCCAGATGGGGATCAGAATTTTGTCCGGGGAAATCCCGCCGCCGGTGTATTCCCAACCGACTTCCGAAGCCCAGTCGCCGCCAGGGCCAGTAGTCGTCAAGTCCGTGCCGCCGACTGTAATGACATTCGCATCCTCCGCCGGGTAAGGGTAGTTGTACTTTACCCACTCCTGGGAATCACCGGCCGCTACAAAGATGCTCTGGCCTTGTGCCGCCATTTGCTCATAGTACGGGTCGTCGGTCGAGGGATCTGCCGGGAACCAGCCCCACGAGACGCTAATTTGCAGACTCAAGGGAGCAGCTTCATCCGTAACCATCGCACTGTAACAGGCAGTTTCGCTGAAGGTTTCTGAACCGTAGTCGTCGCCGCACACGTACATATAGAGCATGTTCAAGCCAGGGGCCATGCCCATCGCTTGAGTCATGTCAAGGGTCTGTTCGGTGTCGTCGCACTTGTTTGAAGCGAGGCAGGTCGTGCTGTACCCGCCCGTTGAAATGAGAGTGGGAGTGAAGGGTTGCCTCTGCTTAGCGCCCTTATAGTACGCGGCCAGGTCGGTCAAATCGGTGCCTGCAAATTCGAGTATGGCGATGTTCTGGCCCTTGCCGGTGAGAGCCTTTCCACCGTAGTAAGCTGCCCGCATGTCGCTGCCGCAGAAGGACTGCCAAGGACAGGAACCGTTTTGTGCTTGGGGGACTTCGCCCTTCGCCTTGGAATCTCGATGTGACAGCGCGGGACGCGGGACCGAATAGTTGTCCAAACCCGAAATGTGCCAGACCTGGAACGGCAGGTCGGCGGTGGGCTCGCGGTCTGGGGAGAAGAAGGTGCGGTTTTCCGTGGGGTGCTGGTAAACCCCCATGGTGATGTGGAAAGCTCTGTTGATGTTCGCCACCGGGGCCGTGAACTGCAGATCCCTGGAGTCGCGAGAGCCGCCAACCGACTTAAAGCCGTTCGCCTTCGCAAAAGCGACCAGGGCGTCATAGTCTTCCTGGCTGGGTCCGAATCTCTCGGTAAATTGTTTCGGGGTGACGTAATGCTTGTAAGAGGGGCTGGAAGGATCGTAGAGTTCTTGCACGAAATTTTCCAATTCTGGCTGATGGCGCAGCGCCAGAACGATATCGAAGCGCATGGACTGGGTTGCGGGAAGCCGCCCCACGGACTGCGCCTGCCCATTGACCACCACTTCGCGTACATGACGCGTCAACAGGGGCTGCGGTACTGCCTGGCAAACCACATTCACGACCGACAGCATCGTGGCGAGCGTGAGCAGGAATACACTTAAATTTCTAATCATGATTTCTCCTTATGTCGAGGTCCACCCTCGCCCGATTTCATTCAAACAAGAATCGGGCCGCCAGGGATGACATAGCCCCTTGGCGGCCCAAATGCAATTTCCGGAAAGCTGAGGTCAGATCCAGGAAAGCTGAGGTCAGATCCGGAAACCGGCTGCGAGGCTACTGAACTTCAACGGCGGGAGCCTCGTTGCCCGGGTAGAGGAACCATACGCCATGGGTCCCGTTATAGTACGCAACGTTAGACGTGTCGACTTGGTCGAGAACCTGATTGTTTATGATGGCGTACAAGTCCGACCCGGCTTCGGTGCTCCAAACTACCCAGTAGGTTCCAGCAGCCAATGGCAGCCCGTGCTTAATCTTCTCAACCTCGACCGAGCAGCACTGGCCGTCGGTCTGCGAATCCATAGTTACCGTCCACGGACCTGTGCCGAGCGGCGTGCCGCTGGGTAAGCCATTAGCATCCGCCTGAATGGAGATCTGAAAGTCAGTGTAAGCCCCTGGCTGCACGTAGCTCACGCTGGTGGTGATCTTCTTAGCGGTTCTTGCCTGCGCCAGGGTGAATTGTATCCCAATCCATTGATATCCGAATTGGCTGTAGAGCCAATTCGGTCCGGTGAGTTCCCAGCCCCCGCAGCACCAGTAAGTGCCTTTCTTATCTGTCGACAAATTGCTGAAAAGCGGACCGGTCGCTCCGGCGACCGCCACCTGCTTGTACGGAGTACCACCTGCCTTGCCGGGGACCGTCAGATTCACCGGGCCATTGTCGGCCGCTAGCGCTGCGAGACTTAGAATCATCATCACCACACCCAGTTTTGCAATTGTCCTCATCACGATTATTTCCTCCTCTGAAATTTAACAGCTCTTGTGCGGCCGGCGCTCAAGCGCATTCCTCTTATGGCATGGGCGCAATAAGCCATTTCGTTTTGGTTTAGGATACATACATTGAAGGTGCTGATGGACTGTACCTTCTCGAACTGCCTCCGCCGTCTCCCGATGGGGGACTCGGGAGTGAATCAGCGGTCGGCTGAGGGAGTGCCAAGAAATCCTCCTCAACTCATACAACGTAAATCGGCTCCCAAAACGGTCAAACAAAATGAGAATTCTCGCGAAATCGTCGTGCTTGCGGTTTATGCGCAAACCTTTTCCACATTTTGTTCGACGCTGAGGACGAGTCCACTTCCGATAGCGCCATTGCAGCGACTCATGCACGCCGAATTCCATTCAAATATCGGCCACTCCATAGTAGAATTTTCTTTGTAGTACCCGTGCCTCCTCCACCACTTGTGTCCTTCGGTGCGCGTATGGCTGCGTCCTTAAGCGGTATCACAATGTCGCTGCGTGCGTGGAGAGACGGCGACGATCAAGCGCTTGACCGCCTGACTTCCCTCGTTTATGCCGAGTTGCATCGTCTGGCGCAATGCTACATGGCCCGGCAAAACCCCGACCACATCCTTCAGAGCACAGCTCTCATTAGCGAGATCTACCTGCGGCTGGGCAACGTCCGTGAAACCGCTTGGCAGAACCGTTCGCATTTCTTTGCGGTGTGCTCGCAATTGATGCGGCACACTCTCACCGACTACGCCCGGTCCCGGCTCCAGGTGAAGCGCGGAGGCGAAGCGCAGCAGGTGCCTTTTGATGAAAACCTTGAAGTTCCCAATCGCGACCCAAACGCTAAACTGATCGCCCTGGAAGATGCGTTGCATGATCTGGCTGCGTTCGACGAGCGAAAGAGTCAGATTGTCCAACTCCGTTTTTTTGGCGGGTTCAGCGTCCAAGAGACGGCCGAGGCGTTGAGCATCTCGGAAAAGACTGTCAGAAGAGAATGGAAGATGGCCCAAGCTTGGCTGCTGCGTGAACTGAAGAGAGAGAAGAAAAGTGGAAAGTGAACGTTGGCGTCAGATCGAGGAATTGTGCCTGGCCGCTTTGGAACAGGAAGAGAGCGAGCGACACTTCTTCGTAGCGGAAGCTTGCGGCCAGGACGACGCGCTCCGCTCCGAGGTGGAATCGTTGCTCGCCTGTGAATTGGAAGCGCGGTCCGAAGGCTTTATCGAATCGCCAGCAATGGAGATCGCCGCGAAGTCACTGGCTGAGGATTGGGCCCGAAGAGACAATTTCAACGAACTGGACTTCAGCGCCTTCAGCCGGAACGGTTCCCGTTACCGCATTCTTGAAAAACTGGGAGCGGGCGGTATGGGCGTGGTCTACAAAGCGGAAGATACGAAGTTGAACCGCCTGGTTGCGCTGAAGTTTCTTTCCCCCGTATCGCCAGATTTCAGCTCGGGAAATGTCCTTTTGCCAGGAGTACAATACGACCGCCCGACCCTGGAACGCGCCATAAAAGAAGCCCGCGCCTCTTCCGCCCTCGATCATGCCAACATCTGCACCATTCACGAAGTAGACCAGTACGAAGGCCATCCGTTCATCGTCATGCAGTTCCTGACGGGTCGCACGCTGAAGCAGGAGATAAACGGCGAACCTCTCAGGGTGGAACAAATCATAGATCTCGGCATCGAAATCGCCGACGCGCTGGATGCTGCGCACACGGCTGGGATTATCCATCGCGATATCAAGTCCGCGAACATTTTTGTGACGGAGCGCGGTGAGGCCAAGATTCTGGATTTTGGTCTGGCGAAATTGGTTTCGCACGGCCCCCTTGCCGAAGTGTCTCTGCCCATACCTGGGGGCGATGTTCCAACTGCGCGTCTGTCAGAATCTGCGCACAGTCGCACCGGGCGGTTCCTGGGAACGACCTTCTACATGTCGCCCGAACAAATCCTGGGGCAGGAACTTGACGCTCGCACCGACCTGTTCTCGTTCGGGGTTGTGCTCTACGAGATGGCTACGGGTCAGTTGCCCTTCCGGGGCGAGACCGCCGCGGCGGTCTCGGGCAGCATCCTGGAGGATACACCGGCTTCACCCGCCAAGCTCAATTCCGAGCTGTCTGGGGAACTCGTCTGGATCATCAATAAGGCTCTGAATAAGGATCGTGAGCTGCGCTACCAAACGGCTGCCGAACTGCGGGATGACCTAAAACGCCAAAAGATGGACTCGGCAGAGCACATGGTCCAAGGCTTCGGAGTGCGCAAGCGTTGGCCGTTGACACTGGCAGCGGCGATAGTTCTGTTGGCAGTCGCAGTGCCTGTAGGCTACGTGCATTTTCGCCAACGACCGGCATCTGCCTTCACGGAGCGAGACACGCTTGTTCTGGCCGACTTCAACAACACGACAGGAGAGACCATCTTCGATGGCACCCTGAAGGAGGCGCTTCGTGTCCAACTGGAGCAGTCGCCGTTCCTCAACGTGCTCTCCGACCAAAAGACGAGACAAGCGCTTGTCTACATGGGTCGCCCGCAAGATACAAAGCTTACGGCGGGTATCGTGCGGGAAGTGTGTTTGCGGATTGGGAGCAAGGCATTCGTCGGCGGATCGATTTCCAGTTTGGGCGACCACTATGTGGTTTTGCTCCAGGCGGTGAATTGCCATACGGGAGAGGCAGTGGGCAACGAAGAAGCGGAGGCCGAGAGCCGCGAAAAAGTGTTGCGGGCCTTGGGTGACGCCGCGAGGAAGCTGCGGACGCGTCTGGGTGAATCATTAGCAACTATTCAGAAATACGACACTCCGGTCGAGGCAACGACCGTGTCACTCGGCGCGCTTCAAGCTTATAGCTTGGGTATCGCAGCTAGAGACGCGCAGGGCGAACACGAGGCAATTCCTTTCTTTAAGCGGGCAGTGGAACTCGATTCCAATTTCGCCATGGCCTATGCCCGACTAGGAAACATATATATGGATTTTAATCAGCTCGCCCTAGGCGCTGCTGCCATAACCAAGGCGTACACGTTGCGTAACGGGGTTAGCGAGCCGGAGAAGCTTTATATCGAATCCCACTACTACGATAAGGTCACGGGCGAAGCAGACAAGTCAATCGAACTATACCAATCATGGCAAATGACTTATCCTCGCGACCTTACTCCTTACGTCAACCTCGGAGAAATCTATGGCACCTTGGGACAACACGAAAAGGAGCTTCGTGAAGAAATAGAAGGTTTGCAGCTGGGCGGCAACAACGGAGCAGTTTACGACAATCTGATTAACGCCTACATAAATCTGAACCAGTTCGACAAAGCGGACGAAATTCTGAACGAAGCCAAAGGGCGAAAGGTTGACATTTCGCTCTTCCACGGCCTTCGCTATCAGTTGGCATTTGCGCGGAACAACCAGGCAGAAATGGACCGCCAGGTTGCCGCAGCAACTGGGGAACCTGTAATTGAGAGTTGGCTACTCGTGCTCCAAGCCGATACCGAAGCCTACCACGGTCGCTTCGCCAATGCTCGGGAGTTTACGCGGCGAGCCGTCGCTTCCGCCCGGCATGATGGCAATGAAGACACCGCGCTTATGTATGTGGTGACGGGAACGTTGCGAGAGGCAGAAGTCGGCAACCGGCAGTTGGCGAAAGAGCAGGTCGACGCGACGGTTCTGCATGATTCCGGAGAACAAGTGTTGTTTCTGCAGGCGCTCGCGCTCGCGCGTGCGGGTGAGAGCCAGAAAGCGACTGCACTTGCGCACGACCTGAACCGGCGCTTCCCCAGGAACACTTTGCTGAACGAGTATTGGTTGCCACTGGTTAGAGCTCAAGTGGAACTTAATCGTGGTAACGCCCGTCAAGCAATTGAGTACTTGGAACCAGTCCGGCGCTACGAACTGGCGACAGCGTCACTTCCCACCAATGTGCTGCTTTACCCCATCTATGTGCGCGGCGAGGCTTATCTGAAAGCGGGTCTTCCCGACAAAGCGCAGGCGGAGTTTCAGAAGATCCTCGATCGCCCCGGTTTAGTTGGAAACTACATTCTGGGAGCGTTGGCCCATCTGGGCATCGGTCGTGCTTATGCCATGGAAGCCGGAATTCCGATTGTGTCAATCTCCGGAAAACGCGGCTCGGAGCAGCAGAGAAATCGGGGGCCCGATCGGTCAGACGCCCTTGCCAGGGCGCGCTTGGCCTACGAGGATTTCTTTGCGTTGTGGAAGGATGCCGATCCCGGCATCTCGATCCTGAAGCAAGCCAAAACAGAGCGCGCGAGGCTGCAATAGCTCCCGAAGCTTGCGGCAACCAATCAACGCCTCTTTGGTCGTTGTGCGTTTCTATGTCTACAACGGCGATAGCGAAGACGCTGAAGCCAGTGAGAGTCCGGCTCGTCTTTATCGGCCCGGCGCTTCGGCGAACTCAGCGCGTCGGTCACAGAACAAAGCGCCCCAAAAACTCTGCTTTGGTGTCTTTTCAATCGACTCTGTGTCGTTCTCAGCGGCGCAAGGGGAAACCCGGCCATTCTGCACAACATTGCGTCGCGAGCTGCCCGTTCTCGCCTGTCTTTGGCTGTCCAATTGTCCAATGAGGATTCTCTGGCGTTTCATGCCAGGCATTTCGAGGGGTTCTCGGATTGCCAATGAACGTAATTGCGATGTCGAAGATGGGAGCGCAGAATTCCGTCGAGGCTGGGGTCTTCTGCGCCTAATTTTGAACCCACGATTTCAACCCACGATTCGCGTGTCTCTCACGTCTTCTCAAGGACTTGGGCGGCCACCTGGAGTCACTTAAGTGGTTAAGACTACAGCTTAACGTAGCACCGGCCGGGCGGGAGTCGGCGGTGCGTCTTTATCTCTGAAGAATATCATCCTAAAGAAGTTACAGTATCGGAACAAAGGTGCCGAACCCACGATCCCAACCCATGATTCTTGGCTGAGAAATGCAAGAAAAGTGAGATTTGGTGAGAACCACGCGATGGAAGGGTGCTCTCTGGGTATGCACCGGGCACAGGGAGTGGGATTTTCGGACTAGGCGCTTCGTCGTTAAAATGCCTGCCTCTCACGCAGGAGGGCGCGGGTTCGAGTCCCTCGCTCCCGCCATTTTTGCTGCGAGCCGTCCAGACCGGCGCCGCAGCCTAAGTCAAGGATCGTAGCCCCAGATGGAATCTCCGCAAATATCGACACATTACGTCCGCGCAGAGTGGGTCCCCTCAGGATTATCAAACCCACTCTGCTCTTTACGGACTGCGTTACTGCGGGGCCGCTCTCATCTCTCTATCCAAGCCCAACCGCAGCCGCCCGCAAAATCTATTTGTCGACCACCTAAGGCCTCTTGCTTCGAGGGTTTCGACTTTATGCAGGACGGCTGTCTGCTGCGGGCGGTTACTTTGTTGTGGGCGCTTCCGGCTTGCGCACCGGACGAAGGTCCAGGTCCTGGTAATCGAAGCTGAAGTCGGCGAACGGCGAAACCGGCGCCATGGCGACTCGGTCAATCGTACCGTCCGGCCTCAGGGAAAAGGTCACAAAAGCGTCGGCGATGGCCCGTACGCGCCAGTGGACCTGGAAGGTGTCGTATTGCCAGTGCTCCATCTCTCCCACCATCTCCGGCGTGCGGTCAAAGCTGAGTACGAGGCGTCCGTGTTCCATGCGCATGGTGACCGTGCCGTACCAGGCGTCCTCGTAGGTCCCCGCATACTTCTCCAGCGCGAGCGAAGGGTGCGAACTGGTGTTGCGCGCCGTGTTCTGCCGCTCCACGACTGCAGCCGCATTCTTCTTTTGCAGGTCTTTCGCCGCCTTGAACGCGGTAACCCAATCCGTGGGCGGCAACTGGAAGTAATGGTCGAGCACATGGTAGAGAATCGAGTCGTACGCGCCCCTCTCTTCCGCGTTGGTGAGGATGACTACGCCAAGATTCTCCTGCGGCACCAACATGATGCGCGACACGAATCCGAGAAGTCCTCCAGTGTGGGTAACCAGCTTGCGCCCGCGATAGTCGCGCACCATCCAGCCCAGCGCATAATCGAAAAAGTTCGGCTTTAGGGCCGCCAGCGACGGCGCAGGATCGGGGTTTGGCATGATCGTCTGCGACGTCCACATCTCCTGCGACTGCGCTTCGCTGAACAGGCGTTTTGGGCGATCGGGTAGTTTGCCCCGGTTGAGCTGCAACAGCGCCCACCTCGCCATATCTGCCGCGGAAGAGTTGATCGAGCCTGCCGGGCCCGCGATGTCGAGGTTCTGGAACGGGACCACCTGCAGCTTGTTAGTTTGTTCCGACGTGTGCGGATAGGCGATATTATCCCCTGGACGGTACGATTGACTGCTCGTGTTGCTGTTGACCATGCCCAGCGGCGCGAAAATGCGCTGACGCACGAAATCTTCCCACGATGTGCCGGTCACTGCCGGGATAATCTGCCCGGCAGTTGTGTAGAACAGGTTGTCATAGGCCCACTGGCTTCGGAAGCTCGACACCGGTTTCATGTAGCGCAGCTTGTGGACGATATCCCCGCGCGTATACGTTGTGTGGGGCCAGAACAGCAGGTCGCCTTCGCCTAATCCCATGCCGCTGCGGTGGGTGAGCAGATCTCGGATGGTCATTTCGTGCGAGACGTAGGGGTCGTACATCTGGAAATCGGGCAGGCGCTCGTACACGGGATCGTCCCACGCGATCTTCCCCTCGTCCACCAGCATGGCCAGACAGGCAGCGGTAAACTGCTTGGTGTTGGAGCCAATGGCGAACACCGTGTTCTCGTCCACCGGAGCAGTTTCACCCAGTTTACGGACGCCGTAACCCTTTACAACCACCACTTTGCCGTCCTTCACGATCGCCAACGACAGGCCGGGCACATCAAAGGTCTGCATGGAACGGGCAACCCACGCATCAAGATCAGCCGGAGGCGCGGTTTGTGCGAACGCTGTAGCTATAAAGGCAAAAAGAATGCATAAGGCGAGTACAACCAGTGTGCGTATGTGTTTCATCGATATCCTCTTGTCTGTCCAAAGGGTTACGTCCGCGCAGAGTGGGTCCCCTCAGGATTATCAAACCCACTCTTCTCTTTACGGACTGCGTTACTGCGGAGCCGCTTTCAAATGCGTTGAAGCTTGCTGAGGAATGCAGGATCGATGTCAACTCCCAGCCCGGGCGCACTGGGCAGGGTAATGACGCCACCTTTCAACTGCATTCCGCCAATCACGGGATCAACCGCAAGTTCCATAAACGAATCCAAGTCGGCATAAACGATATTCTTCTGCGAGCCAACCAGGTGAGCGCCCGCCGTCAAGCCCAGACGGGTCTCAAACATACAGCCAACCATGCAGGTAACTCCGGCGCTGGCAGCCACGGTCGCGATTTGCGCGCCCCGGAGCAGGCCACCCGCCTTCATCAGTTTTATGTTGATGGTATCCACTGCGTTTTCACGGACAACCGTCAATGCGTCGTACGGTGAGTGGACGGCTTCATCCGCCACAATCGGCGTCGGCGAGTGGTCCCGGCAGTATTTCAGGCCGGCCAGATCCCAGTAAGAACCCGGCTGCTCGTACACTCGCATCTGGTATTTCTCCATCATCCGCAGACGCTCAAAAATCCGCTTAGCCGTGTGCCGTTGTTTCTTGAGTCGCTGCTTGTCGTCTTCCAGAACGGCGTCGATCACGCCCAGCCACGGCCCCAACTTGGGCCGCTACCGAGGGAGCCGAAAATCGGGCCGAATTCGAAAAGGGAGTGCGTGAAACCAAGAACACGTGCTCCGTGCCTGGCCGCGCTCGCATCTGACGCGGCCGCGCGGTGCGGGAAAAGCCCGGCACGCTGTGTGCTTCAGCCCTGCAGCGAAGCGGATTTGCTGTATCCTCCTGTACACCGAACTCCTGCCCGCTTGGTTCAGCGAAAACTCCGTTAGCTTTCCGCTCGGACACGCTGGAAGTCCTAAATGTCGTAATACAAGGCGAACTCGTAGGGATGCGGTCGCAGCTTGACCGCGGCGACTTCCTTGTCGCGCTTGTAGTCGATGTAAGTGCGGAGCAACTCCTCGGTAAAAACGTCTCCCTTCAGGAGGAACCGGCGGTCGGCTTCCAGGGCATCAAGCGCGTCTTCCAGCGAGCCCGGCATCGACGGAACCTTGGCTAACTCCTCCGGGCCCAGGTCGAAGATGTCCTTATCCAAAGGTTGGCCGGGATCGATCTTGTTCTCGATGCCGTCGAGTCCAGCCATCATCATGGCGGCAAACGCGAGGTAGGGGTTGCAGCTCGGATCCGGCGGACGGAACTCCACTCGTCTTGCCTTGGGAGAAGCCGAATACATCGGGATGCGGCAAGCGGCCGAGCGATTGCACCGCGAGTACGCCAGGTTGACGGGCGCTTCGAATCCGGGCACCAGGCGCTTGTAGCTGTTGGTGGTCGGCGCAATGATGGCCGACAACGCGGGGCCGTGGGCGATCAGGCCGCCAATGTACCACAATGCCAGCTGGGACAGCTCCGCATAGCCGTCTCCGGTAAACAGCGGCTTGCCACCCTTCCAGAGCGACTGGTGGGTATGCATGCCGCTCCCGTTGTCCTGGAAAAGCGGCTTGGGCATGAAGGTCACGGTCTTACCGCTCCGGTTGGCCACGTTGCGGACCACGTATTTGTATAACATCATGTGGTCGGCCGACTTCAGCAGAGAGTCAAACTGAAGATCGATCTCGGTCTGGCCACCGGTGGCGACTTCATGGTGGTGGCACTCCACGGTCAGGCCGCAACGCTGCATGACCAGGACCATTTCGGTCCGCAGGTTCTGGTAATGATCGGTCGGCGGCACCGGGAAGTAGCCCTCTTTGTAACGGGGGCGGTAGCCCAGGTTATTCTCCTTGCGCCCGGAATTCCAGCGGCCTTCCTCGGAGTCGATGAAATAGAAACCCAGGTTCTCCTTCTGATTAAAGCGAACGTTGTCGAAAATGAAGAATTCGGCTTCGGCCCCCATGAACGCTGTGTCTGCCAGACCAGTCGAATGCAGGTACAGTTCGGCTTTGCGCGCGATATAGCGGGGATCCCTGTCGTAGCGCTGCCTGGTCACCGGATCAATGACATCGCAGATCATGACCAAGGTAGGCACCTCAGTAAACGGGTCCAGCATGAACCACGAGGGATCCGGAATCAGCAGCATGTCGCTCTCGTGGATGGCGGTCCAACCGCGAATCGACGATCCGTCCATGCCGAAGCCCTCTTCGAACGAAGCTTCGCTGAGCTGGTCGATGGGATAGGAAACGTGGTGCCATAGCCCAGGCAGATCGGTAAAGCGGAGGTCAAGCATTTTGACCCCGTTCTTCTTGACAAACTCTATGACAGTTTTTGGATCAGTCATGTATTCTCCCCGCCGCCGCAGGCCTAGACGATCGTCTTCAATTCATCGAGCAAGCGATTGATCTGTTCTGGTGTGTGCGTGGAAAACACAACCACGCGCAGCGCGCCGACGGCGCCTCCACCCGCATAGTTCAACCGCTGGATCGCAATTCCGCGGTCGAATAGTTGCTGCTGGATCCGATCCATGTCCTCTCCGCTCTTCAGGACCCACGCGGTGACCGGGTGGGGGGTGTCTTCAAAGTTGAACCCAAGTCGATGGAGACCACTCTTCATCATCTTGGTGTTCTTCCAGAGCTGGGCCTTCATTTCCGGATGACTCCTCAACAGGTCCATAGCAACAATAGCCGAGGCGGCTGCGGGAGAGGGTGAAGAAGTTGCCCCGTGTGCAACGTGGCCGTCGCGAACCGTCTGAATGAACTTGCCGTTGCCGGGGATGTGCGCTCCGTGCGAGCCGAAGGCCTTGCTGAATGTGCCGCCGAAGAAGACTCGGTCCGACTTCACCCCGAAGTGATCCGCGGTGCCACGGCCATTGGGGCCGAGCACGCCCACCCCGTGGGCGTCGTCCAGCCAGATATAACCGCCGTATGGTTCCGTGACCTCAAGATAGGCCGGCAAGGGTGCGAGACCGGCAAACAGGGGAAACACTCCATCGCTGGCAACCAGTGGCTTCTGCCCAGGTTTCAGGTGCTGCTGCAGCTTCTTTTTCAAGTCTTCCGGATCGCGGTGGGCAAAGGTGTAGACCGGCTTGCCGATCACCGGGGTGAAGTCAATCACGCTGTAGTGTGAGTCCTCGTCCACAAAGACCGCGTCGATTTTGTAGACACTGTCCAAAGCCTGGTATCCGGCAACGTTCGCCAGGTAACCGGAAGGAATGTAAAAGGAGTCTTCGACGCCGTAATACTCCGCGGTCTTCTTCTCCACGTCCGCGTAAAGCGGCGTATTCCCGTATCCGGCGATTCCACGACTGGTAGACGAGTGCATGCCGTATTTCTCCAGCGCCTCGTCCGCCGCCTTGCGCATAACGGGATTGTTAATCAAGCCGTAGTACCCAGTGCCTCCAAAATAAAGGTAGCGTTTGCCGTTGATAACGGTTTCAGCTCCGGGCGCACCTTGCATGACGTAACGCACCTGGTCAAAAAAGCCGCGCAGGCCCCACTTGATGCCTACCAATCCGGCTGCCATTCCACTCATGAAATTTCTACGATTGAACATTAGTGCCTCCACGAAGTATTAGGATGGCGCTGTTTCATGCGCAGCGTGCCATCCATGAAACCAACAGAGACGCCTGCACTCTATGGTGCGGCCCTGCCTTCGCGAGACCATGAAGGCTGCTATAGAAGCGCGCTCGCACCGGACCCCGACGCTCTGTATCACGGACAGTGAATTTAGTCCAATCGCCAAGAATTGCAATTCCCACTTGCTCGTATCCGTAGGCCATTCTTCGCTGGCCGCTTCGTATGCCGCTGCCGAATGCGGTACTCATTTCCTCTGCTCACATCACGCCAAAGCGGTCGCAACAGTGAGCGCTGGTACGGAGAGAGTCCGTAACCTTCTACCACAATCTCTTTGTGCCGATGCAGAATGATCCGGTTGACCTTTCTCGCCAAAGTAGAAGTAGCGTCTCCCGGCTCGATATCGACATTCAGGTCTCCTCCGAGAACACGCTACTCCTACGACAGGCAGTCCTCAAAACTCAATCCGCAGCCCGACTTGGCCTTCCCGACCGGGCAGCGTCTGCGCAATCGCGCCGAAGGGTTGCGACCCCGCGCCCAATTGATTGATTTGGACCGCGGCGGGATTGCCGTTGTTGAGCAGATTGAAAAACTCGAATAGGCCTTGAATCTTCACTCGCTCGCCAATGGCAAAGGTTTTTGCAACGCGCATGTCCATATTGACGAAGCGCGGAGAAAGAAACTGGTTGCGGGCCGTTTTCAGGTCGCGTATGCCGTAGTTCCCATTCCCGTCCTGATCCACGGGATTAGCGGCACTCATCGTATAGGGGAAGCCACTTTGTGCGCGAAAAAGGCTGCTGAACTGTATTTTCCAGGGGAGTTCCACTAACCCGTGGACCTCAAACGTGTTGCGCAGGGCAAGATCCGATGGACCATTGTCCAGGCTGGGTCCGTTCCAATACGTATTCGCCTTGGGCACGTAATTCCCATTACAGGCCCAAAAGGCACCCTTCGCATTCGTTTGGGACGGGCAACCTGGAGCGCCTGGATCGGTCACCACCGGAACGTTGCCGACGTAGCTGTCGGTAGGGTAACAAACATTAGTCGAGACACTTGAACTGAGGCCCGAACACAATGCATCGTCATGTTCCGATACGTGAGAAAAGCTGCCGCCGAGCGAAAAGTGGTGACTAACCCGCTTCTCGAAAGAGACAATGCCGGCGTCGTAGGTGCCCGAGTACCAGGGCCCGTAGCCGTTAACGAATGGGACGTTAGAGTCATTGGCGATGCGGGCCTCAAACGGGATATTGGTCTGGCGCACGCCCAGGATGTTGCGGATATCTTTATGGTAGTAATCTACCGCGATGGACCAGTTATTGCCGATCTGATGCTGGACTCCGAGCGTGTAACCATCGGTGTAGGGCGTGGCAAAGCGGGGATCGATGGTTACGCCATAGGCGCTGGGTTGGATGACCTCATAGGACAGCGCTCCATATGGTCCCCAGAAAAAGAACCCCGGTTGCTGACCGATCGACTGACTGGCCTGATCGGCATACTGCTGCGGCGTCAAACCGGAAACATTCTCGATGTTGCTCTGGTTCACCACCGTGTTCGAGGGGATGGGTGCGTGCCCGGCAGCGACGATGTTGTTCAGATGATCAACCCCATAGATGGGCGTTCCCGAAGGAAGGAAAGTGTACGGGCAGGTCGCACCCGCGCCAAGTTGCGCGTCCGTTTCCGTCTGCGAGAGGCACAACCCAAAGAGTGCGGGCGCGATGGTGGGAACCCCGAAAAACAACCGGGGATAGGAGAGCGGCTCATCTACGCGCAAGTCTGCGCCGCCAAAGCCCGGAATATCACGCGCGATTCCAAGTCGAAAATGATCGTAGAACCGCCCCCAACTTCCCCGCACAACGGTCCTAGACGTAACCGCCCAGGCGAAACCGAGCCGCGGCGACACCTGTTTGGCAGTCCCGAAGCGCGAATCGTAATCCCAGCGCAGACCGAGGTTTAACATCAGCGTTTGCGTTATTTTCCAGTCATCTTGTACAAAAAGGCCATGATAGTTGTTACGCAAGTGAATCTGACTTGCCGTCGGTGTCGCTCCACCGACCGATTTGAGCAGAAAGAAACCGGAATCGATGGGACCGAATGTTTCATAATCGCTGAGCAGGGCCCACAGTTGGCTTTGCACCGCGCTGGCTTCGGCTCCATCCACCTGTGTCCGCTCGAAATCCCAGCCGAACTTCACCGTGTGCCGGCCAGCCGTCTTGGCCAGGCTCGCACCAAACGTGCCATATTTCTGATCCAAATTCGATGGCGTTGTGGAAGAACCAAAAGAGATTTGGCCCAGATCGCCGTAAAGACCTCCGGTGTTGTAACCGCTGAACATGTAGAAAAGTGTGTTAGGGCCAGCATCGGGATGAGAAGGGCTGAATAGCGACGGTTGGTTGCGGTACTGGCCGCGCAAGTTGAGAATGTAGGGACTGGCAGAACCGCCCAGGAGGGCAGTGTCTGAAAAGCCCCACAGCAGGGTGCGCATACCGATGTTCCCGCGGGTCGACGGTAGCTGGGTGGAATACAGTAACGGCAGGAAATCACCGATATGCAAATTCGTGTAGTTCATCTCCTCGGTGATGCGGTGCCTTCCCCAAGTCTCATCCAACTTGCCAAAAAAGCGCGTCTCGTGAGTCGTATTGGGTTGGTCGTAGCTGTCCTCGTTGGCCTGAATAAACTGAGGGGTGTCGGGGGGAAACACGAAATTCAGTTGCCGGTTTTCGTGGATCTCCTCGCCCGAGCCAAACCAGAAAATCTTGTCTTTGACGATGGGGCCGCCCGCTGCCAAGCTGTAGTCCCAGCGCGCGAGGTACGGCACGTCCAATGCATTGTCCGAGGAGTCGAGTACACTATCCCGGCGGTACGCTGACGCCACGCCGTGGGTACTGTCGGCACCGGACTTGGTGATGACATTGACGACTCCACCTGAGGCATGGCCAAATTCGGCCGCATATCCCGTGGTGATAACCTGGAATTCAGCGATCGTTTCCTGGTTGAACTGCGCCGCAGCCCCGCCATTCAGTTCATCGCTATTGGACAGGCCATCGATCAGGAAGCTGGTATTCCCTCCGCGCTCCCCCATCACCGAAGACGCATTGTCTTGGCTCCCGCTGAGGGCGCTGCTAGCGCTATTGCCATACTGAGGATTGATCGCCACCCCCGGCACGACCTGCAGTAGATCCAGGTAGTCCCGTCCGTTAAGCGGGACGTTGGTGATGTCTTGCGGCATAATCGTGTTGCCGGTCGAGGAACTCTGCGTTTCCAGCAGAGGCAATTCGGCGGTAACGCGAACCGCCTCGTGAACCGTGCCCACATCGAGCGCCGCATCCAGCAGCAGCGTGCGATTCAAAGTAAGTTCCAGATTATTGAACTCTCGCGCACGGAAGCCGGCATGAGAGACGGTTACCTTGTAGGTCCCTGCCGGCAGCGCTGCGATCTGATAGACGCCAGAGGCGTCGGAGATGGTAGTGCGGTCGACAACGATCGAAGTCCCCGTGACGTGGACCTCCGCACCACTAAGCACAAGCCCTTGGTTGTCCGTAATCGTGCCCGTGATTGTAGACGTGGTCTGCGCCAGCGACGAGGTCGCGGCTAACAGCACGAGTAAGAGAAGTGAGTTAATTGCAGCTAGCCACGCCCCTCGGCGCCCCAGGTGGAGGTCCACCTGGATTCTGTATCGTCCGATCATCGCAAGTCCCTCCATTACCGAAACAAAGATAGAAGTGCTCCTCATAGTGCACAGACGGTGTTTTCATGCCAATTACACGCAATTCCTGCCCGGTGGTGCCGACGTTGCCGGCAACCATTGAATGGCCATTTCCGGAATTGTCACAACCGACAACCTGTTGGAGAATTCCGTCAGTTTTCTCCACAGTTTGTCCACTACAGGTACCCGTTTCGGGCACCAGGACCATCTTCCGGCCCACCCAGCAAAGCGGCCGTGTTTTACTTTTTTCAAACACGGCGGAGCTTGCTGAGGAATGCAGGATCGATATCAACTCCCAGCCCGGGCGCGCTGGGCAGGGTAACGACGCCGCCTTTCACCTGCATTCCGCCAAGCACGGGATCAACCGAAAATTCCATAAACGAATCCAGGTCGGCATAAACGATATTCTTCTGCGAGGCAACCAGATGAGCGCCGGCCGTTAAGCCAATGCGGGTTTCCTCCATGCAGCCAACCATGCAGGTGACTCCGGCGCTGGCGGCTATCGTCGCGATCTGCGCGCCCCGCAGTAAACCCCCCGCCTTCATCAGCTTTATGTTGATGCAATCCACTGCGTTTTCACGGACAACCGCCATTGCGTCGTGCGGCGAGTGCACGGACTCATCCGCCATAATCGGCGTCGGCGAGTGGTCCCGGCTGTATTTCAGGCCAGCCAGATCCCAGTAGGGGACTGGTTGCTCGCACACTTGCATCTGGTATTTCTCCATCATCCGCAGCGCGTGGACGGTGTCCGCAGCGGTCCAGCCCTGATTGGCGTCGGTGCGAAGTTTGATTCCGTAGCCGACTGCTTCACGGATTGCTTTCATGCGCTGTGTATCCAGCTCGGGGCCATCTCCGAGCTTGATTTTTAGCGTTTTGAACCCATCCTGGACGTGCTTGGTCGCCTTGTTCGCCATTTCAGCCGGTGAATCAATTCCGATTGTGATGTCGGTTTCGAAAGAGTCCCGATAGCCTCCGAGCAGTTTGTACACCGGCTGCCCGGCGAGCTTGCCGCAGATATCCCAGACAGCCATTTCCAGCGCCGCCTTCATACTGGAGCTGGACGGAGTGAATCCATCCATCTCCGCCACGATCGCAGCGAGAGTAAAAGGATCGTGTCCGCGAACAAAATTGGCGAGATCCTTGCCTACTGCCAGGTCCGTAGCCTGCGTTTCTCCGGTAATGAACGCTAATGGGCACGCTTCCCCCCAGCCAACTATCCCATCGCGGGTTCTCAACCGTACCAGAACATTTGCCGCGTTTGTGATCGTACCGAAAGCAACCCGAAAGGGTTCTATCAATGGCAAGTTGAAAGGATAAAGTTCAACATCTTCAATCTGTGTGCTCCGTGCAGGCTGTCCCGCTGCGGACTGCGCGGAGAGTGAGAAGCCGGTTCTGGGCCACGGCAGGCCTGCGAATGTCAGGCCAGCCAAACTCTTCAGGAAGCCACCACGTGTAAGCTTCATGGTCGTTTGTTCTCTATCGTTCTTTGGATCGCCAGTTACTCATTCCCGCCGCCGTCCGCCGCCGCAGGTCTAGACGATCTTCTTCAATTCATCCAACAGGCGGTTAATGCGTTCTGGACTGTGAGTGGAAAACACCACCACACGTTCGTAAACCAATCGCCTTCCCTCGCTGAACTGGTTCCGATGGAGAATCGTTGTGTTTCCCAAAAATGGTCGTCTCGATTACTGGACCGATGGTCGATCCAAATGCTGAACCCATCGAGCGTGGACCGCTTCGAAAAGCTGGGGCTGAACTGAGCTTGATCTGTCCCCGAACTGGGTCCATCGGACAGGGGGGATGCTTTCAGAATGGCCAGCAGAGCAGGCGAGGCGCTCTGTCGCGCGCTGAGAAGATGTACCGATTCGTCCAACAACGACCCGTGCGTGCGGTAAGCCATTTATGGCACCCAAGGAACGTTTACAACATATAGTGCAGGTTGTCAAGAGAAAACACTAATCATTGCACACCCGCAAACTGCGTCGCGTGCGCCACGCCGCCCACGCCATCAGCCAACAAAAGAGAAAGCACATCGAAGGATGTTCCTGTGGGACTGAAGACGATCGCGCTGCCGCGGAAAGTGCGCCACCGCGGGATATTCAAAGTGGACTGGATATTCACCCTGGCCTCCGAGAGAGTCAGGAAACAAGTTGTGCACAACAATTTCTCAGCAGCCTGCTAGAGGTTTTGAGGGGCTTCGGCGGCGTTCGAATGCCTGATCATGTCTGTGCACCCTTATACCTGAGTGCTCGTTGCGATCGGCCTTACTGTATAGTGTTGGCGGCAGACTTCTGGAGCGTCTCTTGCAACGCGACAATTCGCCGACGCGGCGGTTGGATGGATCGTTTGCCAACGCGCACTCTATGAATAAAGGAACTCCATTGGAGACTGGAAGGCTAGTCACCGGCAACGGCCCGTTGTCTGAGTTGCAGGTGTGTTTCGCAAAAGCCGAGGGACGACTGAGCAAAACACGTCGCAGGCTGCTGCAACAGATTCTCGACAATTCCGAAGAGACCTACTTCCTCTCATCGCCTGAGCTGGCAAAGCGCTACGACATGGACCCGGCCACCGTCGTACGCACTATCCAGGCGCTCGGATATGAGCGTTTTGCGGATTTCTCGGCGGACCTGCGAAAACACTTCATCATGCGCATTACTCCGTATAGCGTGATGAAGACTGCCACCGAAAAGGGGCGCACGCTGTCTGACCAGGTGGTCAACAGCCTTCAGAAGGACGTGGACAACGTCACCCAGCTACGCAGCCGGCTCGACGCCGACTTGGTAGTGCAGGCGGCAAAGCAAATCTGCCGGGCCCGCCGAGTTCTCATTGCGGGAATTGATTTCGCGGCATCGCTGGCCTGGTATCTCGATTACGGGCTCACGGTGATCGGCCTCGAATCAGAAGCGCCGGTCGGAACCTCCGGGCACCTACAATATAAGGTGCGATCCCTCGCCACCAAAGACTTGCTGATTGCCATCAGCTTCGGCCGCTGCCTCCGCGATACCGTGAATGCTGCCATCGAAGCGCACTCGCGCCGGATAGCAACGCTCGGCATCACGGACAGCGAATTCAGTCCGATCGCGAAGCATTGTGATTCCCACCTGCTCGTGCCGGTGGCCCATCCTTCGCTCGCCGCTTCGTATGCCGCCGCAGTGGCTTTGCTGAACGCGGTGCTCATTGCCTGTGCTCACATCACTCCAAAACGGTCGCTCAAGGCACTCCGGCGCATCGAGCAGGATTCTCACGACAGTGAGCGCTGGTACGGAGAGGGTCCTCAACCTCAACCCACCACCGACCCCAAATTACGCGGATCGCGGGTGGCCGGCCGCTATGCAGGACGGTAAGTTACCCGGCGCGCAGTTTTTGCTAGAACGAGAAGCTTCTTTATGGTCGCATGTCTGGCAGCGCGGTGTAGATTTCGTCTGTGGCTCGCACCCTTGGTGTCCCCGATACCGAGGATTGGTATTGTGAAGTCAGGCTCCTTCGACGTGCAGTTTGCGTGACAAACGTAAACTGTATGGCCGTTCTCATCTGGCCCACCCCACGCCCCGACGTGCACGTGGGCCAGCGGCGGCGGACGGACTCTTGAGGATATCGCGACTTAAGGGCCTGTCTGCTTTCCTTTTGTGCTGGGCGTTTGGCGCGATCCATAGTGATCAATGAAGTCGTGACCGGCGGCGAGGGCCTTGCAGTTCGTTTCCAGCATCTCGACGCGCTTGATCTTCTCCTTCAGCGCAGCGACCGCGGTATCCGGTAGCAGACACTCGGTTTCTTCGAGGAGCGCGCCCATCATCACGATGTTGGCTGCCTTGGTCGAACCGAGTTTGTCGGCGATCTCCGCGGCCGGAATCGCGAGCACCTGCACTTCCGGCGCAGTGAAGTCGGCGGGAATGCTGGCGCCGTTGTAAAGAATGATTCCGCCGCTTACTACCTCGGGGGCAAACTTCCGCAACGAGAACTCATTCATGGCGACAAGCACGTTGGGGTGCGAGATCAGGGGCGACCCGATCCGCTCTTTCGACAAGCACACATGGCAGTGCGCACTGCCCGAACGCATCTCCGGACCATAGGACGGCAGCCAGCTTACCTCCAGTCCTTCGCGCATGCCCATCTCGATGAGGAGTTGCCCTAACAGCAGCACGCCCTGTCCGCCGAGCCCTGCGATCTTGATCTTCACGTCTTTGAAGTGATGGGCGTGTTTCGGCTTGGAAGAGACGGGCGCTCCCTTTTGCGGAGCGATCTCAAGCACATCCGCTACCGACCGTTGCGGCGGCTCATTGCCGGCGGGAATTTCCGGCCGGCGGTCGCGGAAAACATTCAGCGGAAAGACTGGCGTCATCTTGTCGAGAACCCAGCGCCGGGCTTCCACGGGGTCTTTGCCCCAAATCGTGGGACACGGCGAAAGGATTTCGACAAAGGAGAAGCCCGCGCCATCGCGCTGGATCTCGAGCGCCTTACGGATCGCCCGCCGCGCTTTCATGATGTTCTTGTTGTCCGAAATCGACACACGTTCGATGTACGCCGGCGCTTCCAGGGTGGCGAGAAGTTCCGACATGTGGAAAGGGAAGCCTTCATTCGCCGGCCGCTGGCTGCTGGCCGAAGGGAGAAGTTGTGCTTTTCTGCCCCACCAGGGTAGTGGGCGCCATCTGCCCGCCGGTCATTCCGTAGATTCCGTTGTTCACGAAAAAAACAGCGATCTTCTCGCCCCGGTTGGCGGCATGCACGATCTCCGCGGTGCCGATGGCCGCCAAGTCACCGTCTCCTTGATAGGAAATGACGATCTTATCCGGGCAGGATCGTTTGACCCCCGTGGCCACTGCGGGCGCGCGGCCGTGCGCGGCCTGCACATTGCCGACGTCAAAATAGTAGTAAGCGAAGACCGAACAGCCGACCGGACTCACGAAAATGGTCTTGTCTTGCAGCCCAAGTTCCTGCAAGGCTTCGGCAATCAGCTTGTGCACGACGCCGTGCCCGCAGCCGGGACAGTAGTGGGTCTGGTGCTTCAGCTCGGACTTGCGATCGTACAGGTCATAGAACACCGGCGACTTGGAGTGGACCAGTTCGTATGCGTCGCTGTTCACTTTGGGGTTAACTTCGGGGCCGGCTTCGGACTTAACTTCTAACTTAACTTCGGACTTAACCTCGGACTTAACCTCGGGTTTAACTTCGGGATCCATTATGCCGATCACGCTTTCGTTTGCCATTTTCGTTGTCCTCTTCGGACCAGATCCTCGGCGGAACCGGTCTCAGACCGCTACGGCCATGCGTGACAACACTTGTTCCTGCAACTCCGCGACCGAGGGCACGTTGCCGCCTACCCGGCCGTAGAACTCCACCGGCACCTTGCCGTTCAGCGCCAGGCGCACATCTTCCACCATTTGTCCGTTGCTCAATTCGACGACCAGGACCTTTTGCACCTTCGCCGCCGCTTCCACCAGCGCCTTCGAAGGATAGGGCCACAGAGTGATGGGGCGGAACAGCCCGGCTTTCACGCCTTGCTTGCGCAGCGCTTCGACCGTGGAAAGCAAAACCCTGGACACAATACCGTACCCGACCAGCAAGACCTCGGCGCCGTCAGCGTGGCAGAGCTCGCAGCGCGGCTCGGCTTCCTGCGCGCGGATATACTTGGCTTCCATTTTGCGCTGGTGTTCTTCCAATTCATCGGTTTCGAGATAAATGGAACTGAGCAGGTTGGCGCGCGTCTCTGGCGTTCCCTTTACCGCCCACGGCTTTTCGGGGGGCTGAATCTCACGATCTTCAAGCTCGAGGGGCTCCATCATTTGGCCGACGAAGCCGTCGGTCAGCACGACCGCCGGATTGCGGTACTTGTCGGCGAGGTCGAATGCCAACATGGTGAACTCGGCCATCTCCTGCACCGATGCGGGAGCCAGCACGATATTGCGGTAGTTGCCATGGCCGCCGCCTTTCACCATGGCGAAGTAGTCGCTTTGCTCCGGGGCGATGTTGCCCAGTCCCGGTCCGCCGCGCATTACATCCACGATCACGCAGGGCAGTTCCGAGCCGGCGAGATAAGACATGCCTTCCTGCATCAGGCTGAGGCCGGGCCCAGAGGATCCACTCATGGCGCGGACGCCAGCGGCGGCTGCTCCATACACCATGTTGATGGCGGCGACTTCGCTCTCGGCTTGAATAAATGTTCCGCCGACCTGCGGGAAGTAGAGCGCGGCAGCCTCGGCGATTTCGCTGGCTGGAGTAATTGGATAACCGTAGTAGGCGCGGCACCCGGCGAGGATCGCGCCCTTCACCACGGCCACGTTGCCTTTACAGAGCTGTCGCATGTTCGACTCCCTCCGCCTGCACCGGCGTCGGCGTTACCATCTTTGCTTTTGCCTTCAGGCGGTAGACGGTGATCGCCCCCGGTTCCGGGCAGCAATAAAAGCAGATGCCACACCCGGTGCAGTCCTGCCCGGTATAGCGGGCCGGATGAACCCCGTAAGCATTCAACTCCGGCGCCAGTTCCAGGCAATCAGGCGGGCAGGACTCGACGCACAGCCCGCATCCTTTGCATTCTTCGACATCGACCGTGACCTTACCGCGCGCTTGGCCTGCCATGGTTCCCCTCGTTCATGTTCACCTCGTAGTCGTCATAAGTTGCGGACTCTGTAACCACTTGGTTTGTTGACAGTACGAATAAAGTTCATCCCGGAACTTGGGATGTGCGATTTCGATCAGGGCCTTGGCCCGATCGTGGATAGACTTGCCATGCAGATAGGCGACGCCGAATTCGGTCACGACGTAGCGCACCAAGCCACGCGAAGTGACCACGCCGGCGCCTGGGCTCAACATGGGCACAATGCGCGAGATCTTGTCGTTCTTTGCCGTGGAAGAAAGAGCGATGATGGCCTTGCCGCCCTTGGAGCGGGAAGCGCCGCGCAAAAAGTCTACTTGTCCACCGATGCCGCTGTAGAAGCGGTTGCCGATGGAGTCGGAGCAAACCTGGCCGGTCAGGTCCACCTGCAATGCCGAGTTGATGGCCACCATGTTGTCATTGCGCGCGATCAGTCCGGGGTCGTTGACATACGCAGTGGGATGAAACTCGAAGATCGGATTGTTGTCGACGAAATCAAAGATCCGCCTCGAGCCGAGAACGAACCCGATGATGATTTTGCGCGGCTTGAAGTTCTTGCGCGTACCCGTCAGCACTCCGGCTTCGACCAGCGGAATCAGACCGTCAGAGACCATCTCACTGTGAGCGCCCAGATCCTTCCGATCCATCAGGAATGACAGCACCGCATCCGGTATGCCGCCGATGCCGGTCTGCAGTACCGCGCCGTCTTCGATCAGGCTGGCGACATTGCGCGCGATGGCCACATGCAGGTCGGTGATCTCCGGCTTCTTCAATTCGCACAACGGGCGCGAGGATTCAACGATCGCGTCAATGTCATTTACGTGGATGAAGCTGTCGCCATAGGTGCGCGGCATCTGGTCATTCACCTGGGCGACCACAAAGCAAGCCTGTTCGGCGGCGGTCAGACTGGTGTCTACGCTCACTCCGAAGCTGCAGAAGCCGTGGGCGTCGGGAGGCGAAACCTGGATCAGGACTACGTCCAGGGGCATGGCACCACTGACAAACAGGTCTTCGATTTCGCTGAGATAGATGGGGGTATAGTCGGCACGACCGTCATCGATTGCGTCGCGCACGTTAGCCCCGATGAACATCGCGTTGTGCCGGAAGTGACCCTCCATTTCCGGAGCCACGTAGGGAGCCGTCCCCAGGGTCAGGATGTGCACGATTTCGACATCGTGTACAAACGGCGCCCTTCGCATCAGAGCTTCCACCAGGGTTTCCGGTTCTGCGCATCCTGGCTGGATGTACACCCGCATCCCCGATTGCACGCAGCACAACGCTTCTTCTGGGGGACACAACTTCCTGGCGTATTCGAGTCTCCAGGGCATTTTCCTATCTCACATAAAATATAATAGTTATAGTTTGCGAAATATTGTTGTAATGTTCATATGACATTGAAGCAATATGCAAGAATCGTGCACCAATGTCTTAGATTGCAATATAATGTTGCATGGCCAAAATCGCTATGGATTCCATTGACTACGCGATTCTGAATCGCCTTCAGCAGGACGGAAGGGCGTCAAATGTTGAACTGTCGGACGATGCCAACCTCTCACCGCCGCAGTGTCATCGTCGGCTCCGCAGGCTGCAGGCTGATAAGATCATCTCCCGCTATGTAGCGCTTTTGAATCCCTCAGAGGTGGGCATCGATGTCGTGGCATTCGTGAGCATAGCAATAGATAGAGATCAGTACCATCATCTCCCGGAATTTGAAAAATCCATTGCGGGATTCCCCGAAGTTCTGGAGTTCTATTTGCTTGCAGGCGACCATGATTACCTGCTTAAGATTGTCGCTCGTGACTTGGAAGCACTTTCGTCTTTCATGACAAAGAAGCTGATGCAGGTTCGAGGGATCGTCCGGACAAGAACCACAGTTACTCTGCGTGAAATCAAGTATACAACCGCACTACCAATTGACAGCGTACGGTGAGCCTGTGCTGATCGAGACGAAATTGGTGTCCCAATTTCGCTCACGTGGGACACTCGATTCACGCGGGGCGAAGCGATATGGCGTCATTCGGATATTCCGGTATTTCGAATTACTTGCCAATTCGGAACGACAAGACTGCCCAATGGACTAGTGAGCTATCCCGGTGATTTCATCAGTACGGATGCGTCGCCGGGGGGCGGTATAAGTACAGCAAAAGGGTCTGGTGGATTTGGCGTAGGCACCGGAACTCCACCGGGGCGGATATGTCTGAGGACGTTCACTGATTCAAGGCTTGAATGCAGGGCGAGAGGTCGATCCGTATGGAAATACTTCTGGTAGGCTGCAATCCGATCAGTCGCGATGTCGCGCTGTAAATGGGTCACAGTAACCTCCTTGTGACCCAAACCTTACACGGGCGACAATGCTGGGGACGACCGCGCGGTAGCGTCCGCCGCGCCAGCGGCTTAGTTCAAACGCCCTTGTGATCACTGACGGAACGACTCCTGGATCGTGTGCAACTCGTAAACAATCCGCCGTTAACGAAGTGCACCGGAGGTTCTCGATGGTTCAATGGGAGTTTCGCCAATTGCTGGAGAGCGTAATTGCTAGATCGAAAGTGAAATCCCTGGAATCTGCCCAAAGTTTATGGGCTCTTTGCGCCTGTTTTTGAACCCACGATTTCAACCCACGATTCGCACGTCTCTCACGTCTTCTCAAGGACTTAGGCGGCCACCTGGAGTCACTTAAGTTGTTAAGACTACAGCTTAACGTAGCACTGAAAAGGCTGGCGTCGGCGGTTCAACTCCGTCCCTGGCCACCATATTCTTCAGTAACTTGCGTATCTTTCCTCCCCTCAGTTTGCGTCCCATTGCGTCCAATTCAGTTGACCATCCCTCCCGCTCGCACCGCTCGACTCGCCGCGATCCGATCTTGAATCATGGCGCTGGTTTTCTCGATGGCACGGCGCTGTGACTCGGGAACGAACTGCGCATAGATGTCCAGTGTCGTTTGAATGCGCGAGTGGCGCATCTGGCCTTGGACATCTTTGGGGTTCGCTCCCGCCTCGATCATCCAGGTTGCCCTGGAAATCCGCCGACTGCGCCAGTTAACAAAGCCGAAGCCGAGCTTGCGGCCGGCAGGCTTAATGAACCGAATCTCGGTGTCCGAATTGTCGGCGATCAGATCCAGCCGCCGATGCGAGGAAGTGCGCCTGCGGGCCGCCGGTTTCCGATGGGGAGAAAAGAGCACGCACACCCGCAGAACTATCATGCTGTCCGAACTTCGGGAGGTGCTAGCAAGTTGCCGGCCAGATCATTCACCGCACGCTTTAACCTTTGATGTTAAGAGCGAGCCGCATTGCCTCCGGAGCCGCTCAGCGGTCGGTTGGCTCTACGAAGCGTCGATTGTCGGTAAGGTTAGAGTGCGCCCTTAAATTGCCGGTTACCTTGACGGAGAAATTCTTGTGGGCCGGTACTCCGTCCACTCCGTCCACTGTGAGGCGGATCGTGAACTCCCCCGCGCTGGTGTAGGCATGAGATACCTTGGGGCTATCCGCGCTGGTGCCGTCGCCGAGCTCCCAGTGATAAGCGACTGCGGGCACACCGCCAGCTTCGGCCTGCGCCGAGAGCGCCGAAAGAGTGATCGTCTCACCGGTTTTTGCCGCTGCGGGCACCTGCGCCGTCACGGTTGGGGCAGTCTCGGCAACGCCCTTGTCGATCAACTTGATCACCCTCACCGACTGGGGTGGCTGGTTCTCCAGCCGCACTGCGCCACCCACGAGCGTAACCGTCGCGTTCTGGTTCAGCACATCCGTCGCCGCAAACGTGTGGCCGGCAGGCAGCCCGAGGTCCGCCAGTCTTAGCCTGTGCGAGCGCACCGTGTTCGTCCAGTTGAAGACCGTCAGTATGGCCTGTCGTCGATCTTCCCGGAGGAAGAAAATACTTGGCTGTTCATCCTCCGGCTCGTAGGTCATCAGGTCTAACGGCGTGGAAGCTTGGCCGAGTTTGGCCATATTCAGCAACTCCCGGTTTTCAACCAGCGCCAGCCGATCCTTCTCCGAGCCCAGGACCAGCATGTCATCGCCAATCTCATACATGCCGCCGGATACTGCGGAGAGCGCGATCGACGCCTGGGCCGCGCCCAGCGAAATCGAAGACTGTTCGTTCGCGCGCTCCATGAGATGCGTCGCGGTGACGTTGAAGGCGTCCGGATCATTGACGAAAAAATTACGCTGCATATAGAAGCGGGCAGCGATGCCAGAGGCGGCATTCTTGGTCCTCTCAAAACTGTGGCCCGTATCCGCGGAGATCCGGCCCGTATCTACCAGCCCCACTGGGTTGAGCATGGGACTTCCGTCTTTATCCAAGATCACCTCCTCGCCCACCGCATCGCGGATTACCTGGAGGCCAATGCGTTGGGCTTCGAGGGCGGTGGTGTTGGGGCGGTAACGGTAACCCTCGATCGCGGTGGTATCCATGAAGTCGAGTTTGATGAACCAGACTCCCCATTCGCGGACGAGTGTCCTGTAAGTGTCCCGCATATACTCCTGGGCTCCGGGATGGGTTGTGTCCAGCGCGTAAAGCACATCCGTCTTCTGGTCCCAGACGTCGCCAACGGGGATCGGCTGGCCCTTGGCATTGTGCACCAGCCAGTCCTTGTGGTGCTCGTAGATCCACGCCCGGCTTGTCACCTCAAACGGCGCCGTCCATATGCCGAATGTCAGGCCCTCCCCGGTAAGGTGATACCCGACAAACCGCAAACCATCCGGAAATTGTGTCGCATTCGGAGTTGTATATTCTCCGCGAGCGTACTGATAACCTTCATCAATTTGGAAGTACTTATAACCTAATGACTTCAGATGTTCGGCTTGCCAGTCGCCATTGGCCAAAACCTCGCCTTCGTTGATGGCGCCATAGTAGACGGTCCAACTCCACCAACCGATGGGAGTCTCGCTAGAGACACGCGCATGGTGCAGACGACGAACTGCATCACCGTAGGCCAACAGGTGATTGTGGTAATCCGCTCCGGCCTCGAACATCAATCGCTCTGAAACCATGTCTTCCCCGGGTTTAACGGGAAGGCTCAATTCGACCTGGTCGTCCGCGAGTGCATCTTTCAGATCGAATTCCTTCTGGATTTCCGTGGTTCCGGTGGATTCAACGGTATAGGACGCTATCTTGGTCTTCGCCCCCATACCCTCAGCTTTCAGATGCATCAGGGTCAGAAATCGGTCTGAAGTGAGTGCGCCAAGAAACAAACTCTGCTTACTCTCCCGGTTGTAGATGAGTTGGCTCCCTGCACCACGATGCATCCCGCCGCGCACTCCCCCGAGGTCGTAGAGAGCCAGGTCCGGCCAATCTTCGCTGAAGCTGTCGGAGAGGACCCGGTCGGCCGATTGACCGCCACCCAGATTTATGATCGGCTCACCCATGGCCTCCACACTCCGAACGGCTTGCACAGTTACTTCCTTTCCCGCGCTGTTTTGCACCTTTACCTGGACCGTGCCGTAAGGACGCTGTTTGTAGAGCTGTAGCACGTAAACAAGATCGGGTTTGCCGTCCAGTCCGCTACAAGTGACCGTGACCTCTCGGCCGAGGCCGAGATCATCTTCGAAGGCAGACTCCGAAGCCTGGTGTCGGGGGTAATCGCTCGAACGAAGCCACTGGTGGTCAACCTGTGCTGCCACACGGGACCTGAGCACGGGCTGACCGTCATGCAAAGACAGTTGGTACGATCCCTCCTGCGCGTTGACCGTCAGGGACAGCTCGTCGTTCGTCAGTTGCTGGGCGACACACGGCAGCGCGACCATCAATATGCCAGCGGCAACCGCTAGACCAACTCTGGAAACCTGTCTTCGAGTTCCTTTCGGCACGGCAGCAGTCTCCCTATGTGTGCATGATCGTCATCGCATACTACTTCATAGGGTCAACCTCAGTGAAGCGAATACTCAGCTCAAGAATCTATAATGCGAAAGCGATGAATGAGAGGCCTAATCCTGTCGAGACGGATCGCCCCACGGTGGCCGAAGGGCCGAGTGAATATCTGCGAACCGTCGTCCAACGAAATCGCGGCGGCGGGACTGTCGCTCCGCGGGCGAAAGAGCGGCGCCGGATAGCTAGCGGGATACGCTCCTTATCAGTGAATTCCCATACCACTAGCAGTTCCGGAACGTAAATTGGCCCGTTTGGCATCAGGATCTTAACTGGTTGCCCGCTTCCGCCGGATCGGTCCTGTTAAACGCTCTTGTGGCCACCGAACTATCAACGTCGATTGTTATAGATTGTTATAATCGCGGGTAGTTCTGCAAGCGGCACTGGGATAGAGAAATGAGTGGCACAAGAATCCACTGGGGGCGAATTCTGATCGGCGGGCTGCTTGCGGAAGTGGCTCTCATTCTCGCGATTGTTCCTCTTGGCTTGCGTCTCGGCGACAATTTCCTGCATTACGCTGCTCCTCCCGGATCCTTCGTCATGTGCTTCCTGGGAGCGCTCTGGGTGTGTCGGCGGATCGAATCCCATTTCATTCTCCATGGCACACTGGTCGGAGTGGTGGCGGCCCTTATCTACGTTGCCTTGACACGCGCGCAATCTGAACCTTTCGCATACATTGTGGCCCACGTGCTGAAACTCGTGGGCGGTGCATGCGGCGGCTTCGTCGCCCGAGGGCGCCGATCACCGTCTCCGGCGGAAACCGTTCACGATTGATTCACTGTCTCATCGGTTCCGGTTTACTGCCAAGCGGTCGGCCACTTGGAAGTTGGTCCGGAAACGGGCTTGTGGGAAGTGGACGCGGCAGCCTAGTTGGCCTGTTTGGAAAAAATGACCATGTGGCGTGTGATGGACGGCCTTGCGGCGTGTGCGTAATAGAGCGTCCCTCACAAAAAAGAGTTTCTAAGCTCGATCAACGTGCATCGCAAACGATTGCGATCAAGCCAGAGGTAAAGGGAGTAAAGCGTCAAGTCTTCTTGGCCTTCACGGGAGGCACCAGAGCGACCGCGGCCTCGGTCGTGAGCAGAAGGAAAGTGAATGTCTCCTGTAGGTACAGACGGACCACGGCATCGTTGTGGTTGAAGTAGCCGATGGAGACGTCCTGCCCGATGTGGAGTTCGAAATCACCACCACGAGTAGTTAGCACGAAAGCGCCGGCGATGGCGGGCGCCCAGATGATTTGATCTTTGACCAGCCGCTGGACGTGCTCCAACACAGGGTATCCGTGGTCGCTAGTTTCGGCGAGTGCGGTGTAGGCGTCGGCGCCGAGGAGCACCGAGTAGGGGCCATTGACCCCGACGAGACGCAACTGGCTCAAGCTTTGAGCGATGGCATCGGGGTACTCGCGAACGTCGGCCGGAAGCGTCTTGATGGGATTGCTTGTGCCCTGGCGGATGCCCCCAATGCCGGCGGCGGCATACCCGTCGAATATGGCGGCGTCCTCGGCAAAGGCGATCTGGCGCGCGGCGTGCTTTGCCGGTTGCCAATCGGAGTCGTTCGCGCCCCGATCGACATCGTCGATCGCTTTGCGATCCAGTTCGAACGGAACACGTAGCTCGACTAGCGCCTTCACCTCTCGCTGGCTCGCGACGATGCCTTTCGCCGGTGCGGCGATTGTCCTCAGGTGGCCGGTGCCGATCGCAGAAAGCGCACTACCGGCCGGGCCCTTCAGGTCGACAACGCGCCGTCCGGCGAGATAGCGCTTCAGCGTCCGTGATGTTTCCTCTTCGATTTGAGCCCATGCCGAATCGGAAATGGGGGCAAGTTCACGATGGAGATTATTCATGTGGTACGTCTCCTTTGAGAGATCCGATGCCGAGCGAACCCTCGCGCACCGATCGATCGGATGAAGATGGGATGGATGGAGAAGGTTCGACACCCGCGGGCGCCGCAGGGGATTCCGCAATCGCAGGCTGGGTTTGGTCTTCGGTCACGTTCTCCAGAAATGTCGCCGACGGCACAAAGAACAGGTTTCCGGTCACGGCGCGGCTGAAGTCGAGCAGCCTGTCGTAGTTGCCGGGAGGGCGCCCGATGAACATGTTCTCGATCATCCGTTCGATAGTCCGGGGCGAACGGCTGTACAATCTGCGGAAAAAGTCGCTGATTTTATTTGCGCGGCTTTTCGAACGTTCATTTTTCGCTGCGGATCGTGTTTTTGACTTCTCCCGGGCTATCTCGCCCGGCCATTTTGCCTCCTCGAAACACACTTCTCCCCGCGCTTACACCGCGGGAATCAGTTTCGCCATCCGCACCAAGTTGGCCGCGGTCGCCACGAAACGGAAAAACCAATCCACTTTCCGCGCGCCGCGCAGTTTCACTTTCCGCAGAATGCTGTGCAGCTTGCCCCAGCCAAACACGTTCTCGATGCGCTTGCGTTTCTTCTGGCTGATGGCAAAGCCGGGATCGCTCCGCTCCGCTTCGGTCAGCCAGTTCGGCCAGTGCGGATTCGGTTCATACTCGGCCACGTGAGGCGTAATGTTGCGCCGCCGCAACTCCGCGATAAACTTTTCCTCCTGATACAGCGTGTCCGCTCCCAGCGTGATGACGGGCGTTTGCGCGTTCACTCGTTCTGCGCTGCGGCCCATGGCGTCCAGCATCTGCAGCGCCGCTTCCCGCTCCGCCGTCGTGCTCGACGGCGTGGCGCGGGCCGCCACCACCAGCCCCTTGCGGTTCTCGATCACCCCATGCCCCAGATAACTCGGCTTGGCCTCACCCGCCGTGCTCTTCTTATACAGCCGCGCGTCCGGGTCGGTCGTCGAAACGTGCGTGTCGCGCAGCAACTTCTTGCCGCCCGCGCCCGTGCCCGCCGCCGGCGGCGGAAGCTTGGGCACAAAACTCCGTCGACTCGCCCACGCCTCGATCAACGTCCCATCCACCGTGAAGTGTTCTTCGCTCAGCAGACCGTGTGCGCGTGCCTGCTCCAACACCGCGCCCAGCAAGCGTTCGGAAACTTCGCCTTGCATCATCCGCTCCCGGTTCTTGGTGAACACCGTCACATCCCAAACCTCATCGTCCGGGTTCAAGCCCACGAACCAGCGGTACAACAGGTTGTAGTTCATCTGCTCCATCAGCTGGCGCTCGCTGCGCAGGGAATACAGAACCTGCAGCAAGAGCGCCCGCAACAGCTTCTCCGGAGGAATCGACGGACGCCCCCGCCGCGCGTACAGCGCCTGGAAATGCGCCCATAAGTCCTGCAGCGCCCGATCCATCATGGCGCGAATCCGCCGCAACGGATGATCCGCCGGTATCCGCTCTTCCGGGTTGAGATAACTGAACACCGCTCCTTGCTGCTCGTCGTTTCCACGCATACTACGTACATATCAAATCGCCCTGTGGAAACACCCGTATCTTTTCATGCACACAGAATATTTCCGCAGACTGTGAAGCCGATGAAATAAGTGCCAAACTCACCATGCGCGGGTCGGCCGAAAGGCATGTTGTCGCGCAGGATCTTGACCTCTTTCCCGTCCTCGACGATTGTGGTGAGCGCGTTGTGTGCCGAGGTTGGCTTGACCGAATCGTCCAATTCGATATCGGAAAGCTTGGTGCGGCCGATGATGCGTTCCTGCGCTTCGGTAGTGAGCGCATTCCATGCGCCCAGATCGTGGAGATACTTCTGAACGATGACGTAGCTGCCGCCGGCAAACTCGCTGTCTTCGTCGCCGATGAGCACGGCGTCGGCTACGGCGGCACCGCGGGGATTCTCGGTCCCGTCGACGAAGCCGAGCAGGTCGCGATCATCGAAGTAGCGGAAACCTTGAACTTCATCGACCGGCGAAACGGCGTTTCCCAGACGCGCCATAAACTGAGTAGCCAGCTCGAAGCACAAGTCCATACGCTTGGCGCGGATGTGGAACAGCAGGTCGCCTGGGGTGGAGACCGCATGGCGCGCTCCGGCACGAATCTCTCGGAAGAGATGCAGTTCTGCCGGCCGGGGCGGGCCAAAAAGGCTATCCCAAGCGTCGGAGCCGAACCCCAAGACGCATGAAAGTCCTCCCTCAAGGTCGCGAAATTCCACGGCGCGCACCAGCGCAGCGAGGTCTCCGCAGAGCGAGCGCAGAGTGGCGCGATTTTCACAGCCCGGATTGAGCGTTGCGACCAGGAAGATCGCGGCGCGAGTGAGCGGCGCGGCTACTGCCTGTGCGAGGACAGGCGCTTTGCCTGTTGCTTCGGGTGTGCTCATCGGATCGGTCTTCATCGGGAGTCGTCGCTGGTGGAGCGCGCAGATTCCGCCCTCCCTAGATGCTATGCTCGACTCGTGTGTGAAATTTCGCCCTGCAATCTTATCCTCCGTTGCGGAAAGCACGCAAATGCCTCCTAAGAGTTGTGGTTTCTTGGATCGTCGTTCGCGCTGACGTATTCAAGCCCAAGCGGCCCAATCGCGGTCACTTGCGTTATGTACTCACTGGATTTCGCCCAGTGGAAATGGGACGTATTGCCCGGCAGAACGATGACGCTTCCGGGCGGATATGCCTCCAGCTTTTCCGCATTGAACTGCTCGCCCAGGCCGATGTAGAAAACGCCCGAGATTACCGTATAGACACGATCCTCCGGGTGTCGGTGGGGCATCAGCTTGACGCCGTGGGGTACTCGGACCCTGATCGTGTAGGGGCCAGCTTCCGAGGGCTGACCGACGATAACAGCCAGGCGCACCGAATGTGGGAACGCCGCGAAGGGCTTCCAGTTGATGTCTTCGGACAGGACCGATTTGAAAACGTCTTGGCCTGGCTGATGCGCTGCAACCACCCTTTGTTGTGCTCCCGTCATCACTGCTGTTGTCTCATTTGGCATATAACGTTCCTCGTAATTTAGGCGTGGTAGACATTTCCGATTAGACAGAGGAGAACGCTGGGCTGCATGCTTGATGGTGTCACTCGGCGGCGCCGCGCCGGGCACTTGCTTTCGAAGCACGCAGCGGTTCAACGCTTCTGGTACGGGTGAAAGATGTAGTCCTTCGCCTTCACTGGCGTATGGCACGCGTATCCGCAGTCTGAGGGGCTTTTGGCATCGGCCGTGAACTTATCGGATGCGGGGTCGTAGTTGAACACCGCGTATCCCCATCCGCCGCTTTTCGCAAATCTCTTGCTGTCCTTTTCCATGACGAAAGCCTGGGAAAAGACGTTTGGCACTTCCACGGCGAAAGGGGCCTCCGTGCTCTTCTTCAACTTCCACTGGAGCTTGACGATCATGCACCCCTCCGGGAAAGGCTGGCCGTTACCGGGGACGCCGGCTTTATACGCGTTGATCATCGTGGGATTCGCGACGATCACCTTGAGTATTTCGGTGGTTCGGGCGGAGGAGACGTCAGCCCAGTCCTCGTATCCCCTGAAGTCGGAGAACGCGATTCCGCCCGGCGATACCAGCGAGTACTTGTCCTTGTCTTGGCTCTGCGCGTAAAGGACCACGACGCCGAGGACGGCGAGCGCTGCCGCGGCTGTCGCAATGACGGCAAAGCCAGCGATACGCGCCACGGCAGTGCGTGTTCCTATCTTCTGTGCTTGTTGTTCTTGCGCCACAGATTTCGTCACAAATTCGGACATTTGTATTTCCCTTCACAGAAAAGTTTGTAAGCTGATCAACCTGCATCTCGAACGGTTGCAATTAAGCCAGAGTGAAGGGAGTACGACAATTGGACAATGGTATCGACGATACCTTCGTATCGGTTGGGAAAGTAAGGTTCCCTCACTGATCGGCCTTCAGGACGAGCTGCGTGAAAAGTCATATGCCTCAGGCATGAGACGCTGCGGTCGATACGAAAGTATGGGCAATACCATCGTCCAATTGCGCAACCCATTTTCTTCTGGCTGAATGATGGTTCCTTCTGGGCCAAATTGCGCGCCAGGGAGCGGGACTCCGAACACCTAATTTGTAATGAGCACTGTATCGAAAGGAGCCATCAATGAACGCCGTACAAGTCGACCAGAAGAGCTATGAGATGCCTCCGCGCGAGGGGATCAGCATCGCGCAGTTTCTCACCGTCGCCGACATCGAACGATCGGCTCGCTACTACGAAAAGGTCTTTGGAGCTCGCATTCTGAGCCTGGGTGACGGCAACGCGCCTGGGTACCTTCAGCTTGCGAATATCTGGATGATTCTGAACGTTGGGGGCGGGCCGACCCCGGATAAGCCGACGGTCACGCTCAGCGTCCCCGACCCGAATCACATCAACAGCTTTATGAATTTCCGCGTTGCGGATATTCAAGCGTGCTATGAATTATGGAAAAGTCGAGGAGCCGAGTTCATCACGGAGCCGATACCCAAGTACGGCGAGATTCGCTGCTACATCCGCGATCCTGACGGCTACATTATCGAGATCGGACAGAGCACTACCCTCACGTACGGTTAGCATTTGGGGCGGATTAGGATGCCGACTCTGCGCCAGTCGTGGCGCTTCTGCCAATTTTGCTTTGAACAGTCACTCGCTCTGACATCGGAAGGAGCACCAAGTGGACGGCACAAATGGACTGAAAGGGACCACGCGCGTGACCGCGCCTGTCGCGTCGAACACGCTTAGTGTCAACGTTTTTACCGCCCCGGGAAAGGCTATGGTCGGCGAGCGGCCCAAGCCCTTCGGCGAAGCGCTCGGCTTTGACCCGATCACGTCGACTTTAATCTTCGGCGAGTACGACGCGGTGCTGGTGGACGCAATGGGGACAGTGGCCGAGGCCGAGGCTCTCGCGGATTGGGTCGCTCTGCACAACCGCAACCTGGAGACCATCTACATAACGCACGCCCACTTCGACCACTTCTACGGCCTTAGCATTCTGCTCGACCGTTTCCCCGGCGCTCGGGCGATAGCAACGCCCAAGACGGTGAAGGCCATGCAGATGTCTTTCACTCCCACTGTGGAGCGGTTGGCCCGCCGTATGTTTCCTGGCCAAGTGGCCACGAAGTTGGCTCCACCTGAGCCCTATGAGCGCGACACGTTCACTCTCGAGGGCCACGAATTGCGCATCATCGAGCAGGGCCGCACCGATAGTCCCGATTCAACGTCTCTTTACATTCCATCGATCGGCCTGATCGTCGCTGGCGACGTTGTCTACAACCAATGCCGCATGTATGTCGGCGACACCACCCCCGAGAGCCGAAAGAATTGGATCGCGGACCTGGACCGGTTAGCAGCGCTGAACCCGACGATGGTTGTCGCCGGTCACAAGAAGCCCGGCGCGCCCGACTCTCCCTCGACGATCCAGGACACCAAGCGTTACCTCGAGGACTTCGATCGGCTGCAGAAAACCGCGACGTCCGACCAGGCGCTGTTCGATCAGATGACGGAGCTATACCCGCATTGGGTAGCCAATCAGTCGTGGTTGATGTTTGGATTCCCAGGGGCATAACTCACATCAACCGCGGTAGCCGGTCCTTACCCACTTTGGAGGAAGCTGCGGACGATGAGCTAGCTCACATTAAGGAGCACAGAGTTCGATTTCAAAAAGGAGAACAACAATGACAACTAAAGGAAGAGTCTTAGTGCTGGTATCAAGCGGTCATGGCTTGCCCTTGAAAGATGGCAAGGTTTATACCGGCGCAGGCTACTATCTCAACGAGCTTACGGTTCCGGTTCGCGCCCTGATGAAGGAAGGCTACGAAATCACTTTCGCCAACCCAAAAGGCAACACGCCGCAAATGGATGTCAATTCAGCTGTAGCCGACTTCTTCGGTGGAGACAAGGCTAAGCTTCAGGACTATCTAAAATTCCGCGACACCCTGACCGGGCTCAAAAATCCAACTCGTATATCGGATGTCATCGCATCGGGCCTGGATCAATATGACGCTGTTTTCGTCCCCGGCGGCCATGGCCCGATGATGGATCTTCTCGATGATCCCGACGCTGGCGCCGTGCTGAGACACTTTCATAAAACATCCAAGCCTACGGCAGTGCTCTGCCATGGCCCGATTTCACTTCTCGCGGCGCTTCCGAATTCGACGGAGGTGGTCGCCGCGCTGAGCGCGGGCGATGCCGCTGGAGCGCGGGCAAAGGCTCAAGGCTGGATCTATTCTGGATATAAGATGACCATCTTTTCGACAGCGGAAGAGCAGCAGCGGGAACCGCTTGAGATTGGTGGTAAGGTTCTCTTCTACCCGGACTTCGCCTTGAGTACGGCGGGCGCTGACGTAAGCGTACTCGCTCCATGGACGAGCTATGTCATTCAGGATCGCGAGGTGATCTCAGGTCAGAACCCGTTCTCTGATGAAGCGCTTCTGAAACTTCTTCTACCGGCACTCAATGAGAGGAAGAAAGTGGCTTCAGCGGCATGAGAATCGGAGACGCCCGGAAGGCGAACGATACAACACCGCTCGGCCGCGGTTAGCAGAGAAGCCAAATCCGCACGATACGGGTATGGTTCGACCACATCCTCGGTCGGAGGGGCAGGAGAGATGGATTGGAAACGGTTGGTCCAGTTTGCATTGCTGGGTGGCAGTGATTTGGAACAATATGCCATCTTCCTGATACGCGTTTCGATCGGGCTGTTCTTCGCCATCTCCGGGGGAAACAAATTGTTTGTCGCCAGCAGCTCGAAAACTATGTACGAAACGCTCGTTCAGGCCAAAGTCCCGTTTCCCCGCCAGACGGCTTACTTCGTCGCGGGTGTCGAGTTCGTTTGCGGATCCTTGATGGCCGTGGGGTTTCTTTCGACCGCGGCCTGCGCGGCTCTATTGATCGACATGATTGTCGCGACCCTGACCAGCGCGATTTCCACCTTACCTAAAGGACTTTCGCCTCTTAACTGGCTCGACGATTTCCTCTACCTTCCTGAAGTCCTGTACGTGCTCTTCTTTCTCTGGCTGATCTGCTCCGGTCCGGGAAGGTTCAGCGTCGATTACTGGCTCGCCGGCAAGTTATTGAGGTGATCGATGGACGAAACGCTTGTTGCTGGAGTCAGATTCTTATCTGAGTCATAGATCCAGGCAAAAGCAACCGTAGGATTCATCCATTCTACGGTTCAAGGTGCGCCGCGTTTCACACTAGCCGCGCAGGTAGATACTGCTACTGGTGCCCGATCTGCAGTACGATCTTGCCGGGCTTGTGTGGTGCGCCCGCAAGCATGCGCTGCGCTTGGCGCGCCTCCGAAAGCGGTAGGATTGAGCCCACACGCGCTGTGATTCTGCCTGCGTCAAACAATGTTGTGAGTGTCTGCAGGCGCGCGGCCGTCACCTCAGCGTAGAAGAAGATGGCCCCGGCCGGCAGCGGTTCCGTGGAGACCGAGGTGACCAGTTTGCCTCCGGGTTGCAACGCAGCGACGCAGCGTTGAAACGTACTGCCCCCGACCGTGTCGAGGATAGCATCCACTTGTGGGAGGTCCTGCTCGAACGCGGGCTGGCTCGAGTCGATGATGGATTTCACGCCCAATGATCGGAGCAGGTCTTCGTCGTCGAAGTGGGCGATGGCAACGACGTGGATTCCGGCGTCTACGGCCATTTGTACGGCGTAAGCCCCGACGTTCCCCGCGGCTCCGACGACCATTACCGTTTGTCCGCGCATCGCCTGTGCATACTGGAACAGCATCTGCCAGGCGGTTACCGCAATGACGGGAGCCGATGCCGCTTCTACGTGATTCAGCGATTGCGGTTTGCGGCCGACCATCCCGGACGTGGCCAGAGCGAACTCGGCCTGGGCGCCACAGAACTGCGGATTGGTGACGCCATAGACCTCGTCGGCCGGCGCGAAGCCCGTAACGCCGGGGCCGACCTCCTCGACGACACCGGAGAAGTCCGAACCGAGGGTCAGCGGAGGTTGCGGGCTAACCTTGCTCTTGCCCTCACGTATGATCGCGTCCCAGGGAGCGACCCCTGCGGCCATCACCCGCGCCAGAACTTCGTTTGGGCCCGGCGTCGGCGTCGGCACATCCTCAACCACCACGACGTCGGGCGGCCCGAAGCTATGAATCCGAACTGCTTTCACGGACAATTCCTCCCCGCCTTGAAGACGCTCGAAAGCCGATTAGGCATGCCACACACCCGTCGCCACTTGGTTTCGACGCAGGGTTGACTCCGCACAGCCCCTTTCTCATTTCCCATTTATCGTTCGTATCGTCTGTTCGCACAGCAGTGTCAAGCCACCAGCAAGATCTTCCCGACACCGCCTTTTTCTGCCGTTGCTTGAGCCTCGGCCGCGTCACTGAGTGTCAGTTTCTGGCTAATTGGGATAACCAGCTTGCCATCGCGCACGGCTTCGGCCATGAACTCGAGCGTTTTCCGGTCGAATTTCGAGAATACGTGCACCACTTTTACAGACGCGTATTTCGCGGCGTTCTGCGGCACGTCCACAACCGATGCATAGACTCCTCCCGGCTTAACCTTGGCGATCAGCTTCTCGGCGGTTCTTCCGCCGACCGTATCCGCCACCGCATCGAGCGTCGCAAGACTTGCAGTCGCGGTATCGTCGTCGGTTGCGACCGCCTGATCCGCGCCGATGGTCTTCGCCTGATCCATCTGGGTTTTTAGCACCCCCGCGATCACGGTCGCTCCCCGTTGCTTCGCAGTGAATACCGCCGAACGCCCGACATTTCCTATGGCACCTACGACCAAAACCGTCTGGCCGGCTTTGATTTCCGTAGCGGAAAGGAGCTGGTTGCCGGTCGTCGTCACCAGCGGCAACGCCGCCGCCTGGATCAAGTCGAGACCCTTCGGCACCTTCGCCAAGACCGCTGCCTTCACGACGCACAGTTCGGCGTAAGTATTGTCCGCCATCGCGAACACCTGGTCGCCGACGGAAAAGCCCTCCACTCCCGGCCCAATCTTGACGACAGTCCCCGCCATATCGACGCCTATCAGCCCTGGGAATTTCATGGGGTAAAAATCCTTCGTTAATCCGGCACGTCGCTTGTAGTCGATCGGATTCACGCTCGCAGCGGCGACCCGCACCAGCACTTCGCCTGGACCGGGAACAGGGTCAGGGTAGTCTTCGAACTTCAGAACTTCTGGACCACCATATTGGTGGACAACGATTGCTTTCATATTTCATCTCCTCGGGCTGTGTAGTAAAACGTTCACAAACAAACTTAGATGAGCGAAGCTAGAACTCGAAGTAATTTAGTGCGAAACGACGCACCGATTCTGGTGCTCAACATGGCTCGTCTTCGCTGAAGTTCGGCATTTCGCCCGCTTCAGCACATCCCAGATCTCGCACTGCAAGTAAAAGCCTGACGAGATGCAAGGCGCTATCGCTCCTTCGCTAACGGCATCATGAACCAGTTCGTACGCTGCTTCGTAACCCGGGATCTGCACTCGCTTGGCGAGTTCGATCAGTTCCTCCAGCGGAAGTTCCCGTTCAGCAATCATCGAAAGCAGTAACATAAGCCCGTCGGGACCCGCGAACCGGTCAAGAGCTAATCCCTCTACGATGCCCCGGTTTTTTCGGAATTCGTCTCGCGGATTGTACCGACATCCGCGTGACTCTGGCGATCTTGTGCCGGTGTTGTGACGGTGCACTAACCGTAAGCCGCTTACTTTTGGTTTTCCCCTGGTGTCCTCTGCCGCAAGCCACTCCACCCAGCCTGCCTGCAGATCTGGCACAAGTTGGCCGCAACTATCACATCGCCAACCGGATCGAATGGATTCATCTCTCGGCATAACTCTCACAATCATCCTTCCACGCGAACTGGCGTGAGGCGAGGTTCCACAAACAAGTTGAGCCTCACCTCACGATGCGTTCAACGGGTCACCGCTTTCTTTTGAGGATGAATGCCCAGTTCGTGCCACGAGGTTTCCGCGAGGTTCACGTCGTAGTAGCTTGCAGCTTTCTCGATGTTGGCGAACGCCAAAGCGCGGTCAGCATCGGAGACGTCGATGACTTGATCGAATCGCGCGACCGCATTACGGACATGTTGTGCGTCGGTCAGTGGTTCTTTACGCTGGTTCGGAAATGCGTAGACGCTGTCGGGCAAGTCGCTCTGCGTCGTCAGCCGTCCATGTTTCTCGTGAGGTTTCCAAGTTGCTTCCGGCATGTCTCTACCATCCTTTCTCTAAACACTTGCCTACAGGGCGGTCGCGGTTGGTACACCCTCACGCTTGGGTGCCTCCGCTAGTGCTCGTGAAACGATGCCGCGATCGCGATCGGAAAACACGGGGCACTCGGCATTTCATGTCACTGATTTGCCGGTAACCATCAATGGCTTCCTGCGAAGTCGCACGTCGCATTCATGCTTTTCCCCACGATTAACAGAGTGCGGAACTCTCACACCGCGGGAAGTGCCGAATTGACTGCATTAAGCAGAGCCGTGTCGCTGAACGGCTTGAACAGGCATTCCACGGCACCCTGTTCGATCAGCCGCTGGCGAACGATCATATCTCTATCAGCCGTAATGAAGATGATCGGGATCCCTTGTCGCCGTCGTATCAGTTCCTGTTGAAGATCAGGCCCGGTCATTCCAGGCATAGCGACATCGACGAGCAGGCATCTGGTCTGGTCGACGTAATCAGACGCGAGAAACTCTTCCGCCGACGAGAACGCGCGGGCGGCAAAACCGAACTGCTTCAACAGGTCAGGTAAAGACTCGCCGACGGATCCGTCGTCGTCGACTACGGATACAAGTATGCGGTCGATGGCGCTCCTTTCGTAGCAGGACTCCACAACCCACAATGCTCCACTTCAGGAGAGGGCGTCCATTGTCCTTTGGTATTGGTTTGCCGCGATGTGGGATTAGCGTAGCCTTCACGCCGCACCGGGACTGGTTACGGCGGGCGCCTGAATGTTGCGGATGCCGTCGGCGCGCGCTAAACCCTCGGGAGTTCGAGGAATGGAGAACGAAAATGCGGCTCCTGGACCATCATTATTTAGTGTCGCCCACAGACGGCCATGATGACTCTCGATAATGGAACGGCTCACAGATAGCCCGATTCCCATGCCGTCGCCCTTGGTGGTATAGAACGCCTCGAAAAGACGGTCCGCGGCCTGAGGGTCAAAACCGACTCCCGCATCTTGCACTGTGAGACGCACCCGATCAGCCTCGTCCCGCTCGGTCCTGATCACCAGTTGTCTCGGACGATCTTCGACTGTGCTCATGGCATCTGAGCCATTCCTGAGCAGGTTCAGTATGACCTGCTGAAGCTGCACGCGATCGCCTGTGACGAGCGGAAGGTCCTCGGCAAGTTCCGGACGCAGCATCACACGGTTCTTCTGAAGTTCCACTATGGTTAGGGCAATCACGTCCAGAACAGCATCATTCAAGTTCACAGATTCGGTCGTGGGTTCTTTCTTACTAAAGAGTGCGCGCAACCGGGTGATCACTTCGGACATACGGTTGCCATCGCGAATCGTGCGCCGGGCGGTTTCGCGAGCGCCCTCGACTTGGGGAGGATCGGTCGCCAGCATCCGCAGACAGGTGCTGGCGTTTGTAATGATGCCGGACAGCGGCTGGTTGACTTCGTGCGCGATCGATGCGGTCAGCGCTCCGAGGCTTGTGACCCTGGACACATGTGCGAGTTCGGAACGAGCCTTGTTAAGTGCCTCCTCTACGCGCCTGCTTTCTGTGATGTCCTCCGAGAGCGCCATGAGGAATCGCTGCACGCGTTCCGTTCCCGGCACCAGAGAAACATTGTTGCGCACCCATATCAAGCTGCCGTCCTTCCGCCGATATTGCTTCTCGATCTGAAACTGCTGGCGCTTTCCCTCCAACAGCTCCCCGACAAGCGTCCGGTTCGGTTCCAAGTACTCCTCAAGGGTGACGTTGAGGAAAGAGAGTTTCTGCAATTCCTCCTCGGTATAACCAACCATCTTCTCGTACACGGGGTTCGCGGCAAGAAATCTGCCGTTCAGGTCAGTAAGGGCAACCCCGATAGCTGAGTTCTGGAAAACCGAGCGCCACCGCTCCTCGGCTGCGGCAAGTTCAGCCGTTCGCTGCGCGACCTGCTGGTCGAGTTCGTCGGCGATACGCTTCTGCTGGCTCAGGAGCCGCGCCTCCTGCAGCCCGATGCACGCCTGATTCGCTGCTACGCTCAGAAGAAGTGCCTCCGTTTGACGTGGAAAATCTTCTCGCTCGGCCGCCGCTACGATTACCCCGAGTTCGCCCTGCAGCCCCAGTGGCAGAGGGACGATCAAAACGTCTCCGTCACCCAAAAGGTTCCGAAGCAGCGGAGGCCATTTCCGCGAGTTGTCTCCGAACGAGTGGCTGAGTGCCTCGCAGATCTCGTGCTCCGGGGGCATCGGTCCTCGCGATCGGGCGACTCGGACGATCTCAACAGGCGTCTCGCCGACTGGATTTTTCAGCCGTACGGAGACCAGGTCCAGGCTCAGCATGCGCATCAGCGCGTCGAGCAAGGTATGAAGAATTTGAGATGGATCGCCGCCACTCCAGATGGCAGGAAGAGCGAGCAGGCTAACAAGATCGTTAATGCACCGTTGAAGGTGCTTGATCTCTCCGGAGGCACTTTCGGGACGGACCTCCATATCAGGCAGCCGTGGAGGACGAGGAAGTGCGCATGGACCGACGTTCGCGAAGCTCGGGCAGGAACTCCTCGGGGGGCACAAAGAACGGATTCCGTTGCAAGATGCCGCCGATGATGATCATCGGATGCGTCCGCATAATATCAACCACCGCGTCGCCCCCAAACTTGCCGAGATGGTAGGTGCAGATTACCGCGTCGTCGTGGCGACGCCACACGTCATTCACCCGAGATTCGAACTCAACGAGATCGTCAATGTACGATCGATCTTCAATCGCCCAGTCCATGCGGCAGCAAATACGACTGAGCGGGAAGCCCCCCTTAGCATTACCGCTCGCCATTTGCTCGAATGCTGCCAGCATCCGATCTTTATCGAAGCGGCCTTCCCGAAGATAGGCTTCGGTGTTGATGCGAACCTCGAGTTGTCCGCTCTGTTCAGCAACGCTCGGGTCGATCCCGACCGCTGCCAACCGTTGTAGATGGTCATGACGTTGATCCGGATTCACGACGTGGACCGCCTTGTCGCCACACAGGAACCCGTCCTTGATGAACGGCAGCAACACGCGATATTCTTCGTCGTCGCTATTGAAAAATGCGCAGACATGACGTACTTCGCCGAGTTGGGAACCGGCTAGGGAAATCGGTGCTGGAGTCTTCTTCATGGCGTTCTCCTCCCACAGGCGTCGCCCGCAACGCAGGTTTCCATGCTGCCCGGCTCACTCCGTTCATCTTGTCCGCCCGGTTTCAGGACCAGCCCGCCCACCACCCCGGCAAAATACTTAAAGGACGGCGTCTGCGAATTCCGCGTCTTCACGAATAACTACGACGGTGAATATGGCCGTTACGCCGCCGTAATCGCTGCGGGCGTGGGGCGGAGCCTCGTGGCCATTTTCACCAGGTCGGCAAGAGAATCGGCCCTCATCTTTTGCATCACCTTGCCTCGGTGTGCCTTCACCGTGATTTCGCTGATACCGAGCTCCCCAGCGACTTGTTTATTCAACAGGCCCGAGACCACCAACGCCATAACTTGCCGTTCGCGCTGCGATAGTGACGCGTAACGGTCCCGGAGTACCCGCATCTCCGCCTCCAGGCTAAGAGCAACTCGGCTACGTTGGAGGGCTGCCCGGATGGCGGTCAACAGCACGTCATCATGGAATGGCTTCGTCAAGAATTCGACAGCCCCCGCCTTCATGGCTTGGACGGTCATGGGCACATCACCGTGGCCCGTGATGAAGATGATCGGCATATCCGTCCGTTCGTCGGCGACGATCCTTTGGAGATCCAGCCCGTTAAGACCCGGAAGAGAAACGTCAAGTACGAGGCAGTTCGGAATAAGAACTCGTGGGTAGTCGAGGAATTCTTGGGCGGACGCGAATGTCTCCGGCTGCCAGCCTTCACAGCGGATCAACAATTCCAGCGACTCGCGCACGGAGACGTCGTCGTCGACAACGAAGACGATTGGTGTGACTTGCAACATTTGCGGCCCCCATCATGGCCAGGTGCGTGCACCCAAACTCAGGCTTCACTGTGCACAATTGACGATGACGCCCCACCGTTGACGGGAATTCTACCAGAGAGCCTCTCATTTGTGCTGGGGCGATACCCTGCAGCGATGCGAGCGGATCGATCAATACTATCGTCCAATTGCTTCGTCCCTGCGGTTCTGGCTCAATCGAAACGACGAGTTGGGCCCGCAACAACAATCTCAACCGGCAACTCTGATCTGCACTCTGATCAAGGAGAACTCATCATGAGCGTTACCCCAATCGAAAAAGTGATCTACACCGCCAAAGCCCACACCACGGGCGGCCGCGACGGAGGAGCGTCCCACACCTCCGATGGCCGCCTCGACGTTAAGCTTTCGGTCCCGGGCCATCCCGGCAGCGGTACCAACCCGGAGCAGTTGTTCGCTGCCGGTTGGTCGGCCTGCTTCCTGTCGGCAATCAAGATTGTGGCTGCCCGAATGAAAGTCAGGCTACCAGCGGATCTCGCCATCGATATTGAAGTGGACTTAGGCACAACTGGCGGCGGGTACCTCCTTCAAGCTCGTCTCAACGTCAACCTCCCCGGTATCGAGCGCGAAATCGCCCAGGCACTGGTGGACCGGGCGCACCAGGAGTGTCCATATTCCCTAATTCCGGCAGAAAGGAATGAGGCGATGACCGCACAAAAGTCAACTGCAGCACAAACCAAAAAATACAGAGCTAACCAAAAGGAGGACACCATGACCCAAACCAGTACTACACAAACAGGCAGCAAGCAGGCAGATAACAAGAATGCGATTCGTCCGTTTCATGTGAATGTTCCGGAAGAACAACTCACCGAATTGCGCAGGCGCATTAAAGCAACGATTTGGCCGGAGCGGGAAACGGTGGCGGATGCAACGCAAGGCGTGCAGCTCGCGACGACTCAGGCACTCGCACGCCATTGGGCGACAGAGTATGACTGGCGCAAGATCGAGGCGAAACTGAACGCCCTGCCGCAGTTCATCACCGAGATCGATGGGCTGGACATTCATTTCCTTCACGTTCGTTCAAAGCACAAAAATGCGTTGCCGCTGATCGTCACGCACGGATGGCCCGGCTCAATCATCGAGCAGATGAAGATTATCGATCCACTTACCAATCCTGCGGCACACGGCGGAAATGCCTCCGATGCTTTTGATGTGGTGATTCCGTCGATGCCGGGCTACGGGTTCTCAGGCAAGCCGACCACCACCGGGTGGGATGTTGCCCACATCGCACGTGCCTGGGTCGTGCTGATGAAGCGCCTCGGGTATACGAAATTCGTGGCGCAAGGCGGCGATTGGGGCGCGGTCATCGTCGATCAGATGGGCTTGGATGCGGCTCCGGAGTTGCTCGGCATTCACACCAACATGCCTGGCATCTTTCCAGTCGAAATTGACAAGGCGGCTTCCTCCGGGGCGCCGGCGCCATCGGGTCTGTCAGCCGATGAGAAGGTGGCTTACGAGCGTTTGCAGTTCGTATATCAAAAGGGAATCGCCTACGGGTACCAGATGGGGCTGCGGCCCCAGACGTTATACGGAATCGCCGACTCACCCGTCGGCCTGGCGGCTTACTTCCTCGATCACGACGCGCGCAGCTATGAGCTGATCTCACGCGTCTTTGCGGGAAAATCCGAAGGCCTCACCCGCGACGACATCCTCGACAACATCACGATCGCCTGGTTGACCAACACAGCGCTTTCTGGCGCCCGTCTCTATTGGGAGAATTGGGGGAAACTCGGGTATTTCAACGCCAAAGGCGTCTCCATCCCGGTTGCCGTGAGCGTCTTCCCTGACGAACTCTATCCTGCTCCACGGAGCTGGGCAGAGCAGGCGTATCCCAAACTCATCCATTACAACAAGCTCGGCAAGGGCGGTCACTTCGCGGCGTTTGAGCAGCCCCAACTTCTTTCAGAAGAGATTCGCGTGGGCTTCCGATCCCTGCGGTCAAACGTGGCGAAGGTGGCAGCATGATGATCTTCGCCGAACCTGGCTAATTGGTCGCAAAGCAGCAGGAGAGCTTCGAGGGTAGAAGCTCTCCTGTTTCGACTCCGGGCAGTGGCCCTCAAGAATTTAGAAGGAGGAACACGATGAGACGGATTGCTTACTTGTTGTTTGCATTTGTAACGCTGACCGGCGTGGTCGTGTACATAGCGCACGCATCTGGACAGGCCGATGGGGATGCTGCCCCAATCTTGGGAATCACGATTCCCTCCGGATACCGCGACTGGAAGCTGATCTCTGTGGCGCACGAAGAAGGCGACCTCAACGATCTTCGCGCTCTTCTCGGCAACGATGTAGCCATCAAGGCCTGCCGGGAGGGAACGCTGCCCTTTCCGGACGGCACAATCATTGCCCGGCTGGCCTGGAGTTACGTTCCGTCTGAGGAAAACAACAAAGTCTTTGGCCGCGCCCAATCTTTCGTGCCCGGGTCCGCCACCAACGTTCAGTTCATGGTCAAGGACTCAAAGAAATACGCCACGACGGGCGGCTGGGGGTTCGCTCAATTCAAAGACGGAAAGCCTGACTCCTCAGCAGCGCTCAAAACCTGCTTCCCTTGCCACGAGCCAGCCAAAGCTCGCGACTTTGTTTTCACCCATTACGCACCCTGATACGGGGGAATCCAATGAACACGAAAGAATCGTTTAGCAATTCGATGTGTGCTGATCCGATCCAGATGGCCGAGCGCGAGTTATCGGCGTTCATCAGCGCAGTCATGGACCTGTTCGGACCACAGCAGGCGAGGCTTGCGGCTGAGGACTGGCTCGACGAATCGGAGTCAATGGATAGTCCACCTCGACCGACAAGTCGAGACTGGCGCAAGGTCACAGTCGCGGCGTCGGCTAACCTGGCAAATCGGCTGACCGTCGCAGTGAATCATCGAACCTCGGTCGGAACTTTGCTCGTCGCATCGACTGATACGAAGGTATCGGCAATACCATCGTCCAATTGTTTCGCCTCTGCGCTTTTGGTGTGATGCGTCCATCGCAAGCGCGGTTCCAAGCATGGCGCGTTGGATGAGGCCGTCATGACAACGTCGGGTGCGCAACTGGGGTCGGGCAGCAGACAACGCAAAGTCCACAGTCACAAACTGATTCATCAAAGAAAAGGAGATGCACAATGCCATACGCTACAGTCGGAAAAGAGAATTCAGGAAACATCGATCTTTACTATGAAGACCACGGCTCGGGCCAACCGGTTGTCCTGATCCACGGATACCCATTGAGCGGTGCTTCCTGGGAGAAGCAAGTACCCGCCCTGCTCGATGCGGGTCACAGAGTCATCACCTACGACCGCAGAGGCTTCGGCAAGTCCAGCCAGCCGACCGCAGGCTACAACTACGACACGTTCGCAGAGGACCTGCACAAGCTGGTCACCCACCTCAAGCTGCACAATTTCACATTAGTCGGCTTTTCGATGGGCGGAGGCGAGGTGGCACGCTACATCGGAAGATACGGCTCCAAGAGCGTGAGCAAGGCCGTGATTATCTCCGGTGTGCCGCCGTACCTGCTCAAGACCGGCGACAATCCCGAAGGCCTGGATGCCAGTGTATTTGCCGCCAGTGAGAAAGCTGTGGCCGCCGACCGCTACGCGTTCTTCACTGGCTTCTTCAAGGATTTCTACAACACCGATCTGCTGCTGGGTAAGCGTGTCAGCGAACAGGCCGTCCAAGCTAGCTGGAACGTGGCGGCCAGCGCCTCCGCCACCGCCAGCCTGGCGTGTATCCCAACCTGGCACGAAGACTTTCGCGGGGATCTGGCCCGCATCGATGTGCCCACACTGGTGATTCACGGGGATGCCGACCGCATTCTTCCCATCGCGTCTGCGGGACTGCGCACCGCCAAGTTCATCAAAGGGGCGCGCCTGCTGGTCGTGAAGGATGGCCCACACTGCGTGCCGTGGACACACACGGATGAAGTCAACGCTGAATTACTGAGTTTCCTGGGGGGGCAGGCCAGCAAGTCGCAGAAGGAGGCTGCCTAGGCAATCAGCTCTTAGGGACAGTCGTGATTCTTCCCAGGCGAGGTTCGCCAAGGCGGTTGTGGATGCGGACGATATTAAATGACGTGCCGCGTTGGCAGAAATCCGGCAATTCAACAAATCTAACGTTCGATATAGGTGAAAGCCTTGGAGGAAAGTACATGGCAAATCTGAAACATACAAGCTCGAAAGGGACGTCTCTGCTGCCGGTCGCGGCCGCCGTATTGTACGCAATGACCGCTATAGCACAAAACGCAACGGACGTTTGTCGCCCCACCTCGGTTATCCCGCTCACCGGCAGTGAGCCCCCGGCAAAACTCGTCATCGATCCTCCACTGGCCGGACCGCTGGCCTCCCGGGGGGTAGCGATCATCCAATATTGTGCCCAGAACCTGCACATTGCGCCTGTATTCGGCCAGGGTGCTCTGGCGGTCTCGCCGCGCGTCGGACATGTTCATGTGAGACTCGACGATGCCCCTTGGGTTTGGGCAGATGCGAGCGGCAGCCCAATCATCCTGATGGGCCTTCCCCCCGGTCCGCACAAGGTGCTTCTTGAATTGGAGGATGCGAACCACCACACCCTCGACAAAGGCTCGGTCGCATTTGTCGTTCCAGAAAAGAGTGCGGCCGAAAAACAAGCAGGAGGAACACTATGAAACGGATCGCTTTCTTGTTGCTTGCAGTTTTAGCGGTAGCCGGCGTAGTTGTCCACATGGCCCACGCCTCTGGACAGGCCGATGAAAAAGCCGCAGCGCCCTTCGTTACCGAAATCCCTCAAGGATACCGCGACTGGAAGTGGATCTCCTCGGCCCATGAAGCAGGCAACCTCAACAGTTTAGGCGCCGTGTTGGGCAACGAGGTAGCGTTCAAGGCCTTTCAGGAACGGAAGCTTCCGTACCCGGACGGCTCAATCATCGCTGCTTTGCATTACCGTAACGTCCCATCAGAAGAAAACAACAAAGTCTTTGGCCAAGCCCAATCTTTCGTTCCCGGGCCCCCCACGAACATTCAGTTTATCGTTAAGGACTCAAGAAAGTACGCGGCAACCGGCGGTTGGGGGTTCGCTCACTTCGCAAACGGCAAGCCTGCCGACGCAGCGTTTATGAAAAGCTGCTTCCCCTGCCACGAGAAAGCCAAAGCGAGCGACCTTGTCTTTACTCGTTATGCACCTTGATGCCGAAAACTAGAGCAGAAAGGAGCAAGACCCTTAGTCAGCCGCCGCACAAGGTCCGATCTGCAGAAATGGTGCGGCCTGAGCGTGAACGGAGCCAGGCAAATGCACATTTTCACATCTCACCGTTTGGGTTCATCCGTGCAGGTCTCCTGCATGAAACTAATGGTTTCTATAGTGCTCGCATCATTTCAATTGTTCGCCCGGGTCAACGGAAAGGAACATTCCATGAAGTATCCGACTCTTTATCGCACCGTACAGATCGATCGGCTGTCAATTTTCTACCGGGAGGCTGGTCCGAAAGACGCCCCGACGATTCTCCTGCTGCACGGTTTGCCGTCTTCTTCGCGAATGTTCGAGCCTCTCTTCACCCGTCTTTCCGATCGCTATCACCTTGTCGCGCCCGATTACCCAGGCTTCGGTCACAGTGACTGGCCGGATCCGAAGACATTCGCGTACACGTTCGATCACTACGCCGAGATCATGAATCATTTCACCGAAGCGCTCGGACTCTCGCGCTACACGCTCTACATGCAGGATTACGGCGGCCCCGTCGGCTTTCGCATGATCTTAGCTCACCCGGATCGAGTCGAAGCTCTCATCGTTCAGGACGCGGTCGCGCACAACGAAGGCCTGGGGGCGAATTGGAAGACGCGGCGGGCCTTTTGGGCCGATCGCGCTCCGAACGAAAGTGCGCTGCGCACAAATTTGCTCTCGTTGGCGACGACACGTACCCGCCACGTCGGAAACGACCCAAATGTGGATCGCTACGACCCCGATCTCTGGACCGACGAATTCTATTTTCTCAACCAGCCCGGGCAGGCTGAGATTCAAAGCGATTTGTTCTACGACTATCGAACCAATGTGGACGCCTACCCGAAATGGCAAGCGTGGATGCGCGAGAAGCAGCCGCGCCTGCTTGTGGTCTGGGGTAAATATGAGTCTTCGTTCGACCCCTCAGAGCCAGAGTCCTATCGCCGCAACGTCCCCGAAGCCGAAGTCCACGTCGTCGATGGCGGCCACTTCGCCTTGGACACCGCCGCAGACGAAATCGCCGCACTGGTCCAAGGATTCGTCGGTACTTCACGCTGGGGCTCTGCGGCGCGGCGAGCAGGGTGAAGCCGCATTTGAGAAGGACGGGTGCTCAGCAGTGTTGGGTTCGAACTTTTAAAACGAAAGCTTATTTATGTCGGCAAAAAAACAGCGATCATAACCGGAGCATCAGGGGGTATCTGCGCAGGGTTGGTCGGCCGCCTGGATCCGGCCCCCCAGTCTGATTCGCGCGTAGCGGGATTACCGCCGCTTGGGATCCGAAATTCGCGAGCTTGCTTGAACTGGCGGAAGCGTGCGACGTTCCGGTCAGATGGTCGTGCCGGATTGGAGTCTGTCGTACCTGCATGACTGGCCTGGTTGACGGATCCATTACTTACAACCCTGAGCCGCTGGAGAGGCCCGCTCCCGGGAACGTGCTCGTATGCAGTTCCCAGCCAAGCGCCGGCATCACTCTGGATCTTTGAGAGAAGGATCTTTGAGAGATCGGCTGATCCCGAAAAACGCGCCGCAAATTGGTTTGGGCTGCAGTTTGGAGTCGGGTATGCTTGCCTCAAATGCAACCTGCGGTCGCAAACCCACTCATTGAATTCCGCGATGTTTCCTACAGCGTAGGCGACACCCAGGTTCTTTCGGGAGTCGATCTGCAAGTTCAGTTGGGGGAGACCCTTGTGTTGTTGGGGCGCAGCGGCTCAGGCAAGACCACGACGCTGAAGCTGGTCAATCGGCTCTTATCGCCCAGCTCTGGAGAAGTGCGGGTGAGGGGCGTGTCCAACGCATTCGGCGATGTCGTTCGCCTGCGGCGTAGTATCGGCTACGTGATCCAGGACGTTGGTCTCTTTCCACATTTCACCGTCGAACGAAACGTGGGTTTAGTCCCTAGGATCGAAGGATGGCCGGAGGAGCGAATTCGCGCTCGCGTGGAGGAGTTATTGCGATTAGTGGGTCTCGCTCCAGAGATGGCGTCGCGTTATCCACATCAGCTCTCGGGGGGACAGCGGCAGCGGGTGGGTGTAGCGCGGGCCCTGGCAGCGGATCCCGAGGTATTGCTGATGGACGAGCCTTTCGGAGCGCTGGATCCCCTCACGCGCGACGAACTACAACGTGAATTTCTCTCGCTGCAGCAAAAACTTCGCAAGACGGTGGTTTTTGTGACGCATGATCTGCGCGAGGCGTTGCGTCTCGGATCGCGCGTTGCGCTGATGGAAGCGGGGCGCTTGGTTACCGTGTTGACGCCGGAGGAATTTGTGCGGTCCACCGATCCTTGGGCGTCCGCCTACGTCAGGGCCTTCGGAGATGGGTTGGAGTCTACCGCCGATCGAGGCACGTCATGAACGTCTTTCGCTTCATCTTGCAGAATCATGGGCAGGTTCTGGAGCTCACGCTGGAACATCTTTGGCTGGTGGGGATTTCCACGGTATTGGCGGCGCTGATCGGGATACCGTTGGGCATCCTGATCGCGCGACGGCCCGCGTTGGACAAGCCAGTCCTGGGAAGCGCCAACATTATCCAAACGATTCCCAGTCTTGCGCTGTTCGGGTTTCTGCTGCCCATGCCGTGGCTGGGCGAGCGCGCCGATCGACTGGCGATTCTGGCGCTGACCCTCTACGCTCTGCTGCCGATTATTCGCAATACGTACACGGGAATCCGCGGAGTCGATCCTGCAGTGGTCGAGGCTGGGCGAGGCATGGGACTGGCGGAATCGCAGCTCTTGTTTCAAGTGCAACTGCCCCTGGCGGTGAGCGTGATTCTTTCAGGGGTACGGGTGGCGGTGGTTACTTCAGTGGGGCTGGCCACGATCGCTGCGGCGATTGGCGCGGGAGGGCTGGGAGAGTTCATCTTTCGGGGACTGGCCATGGTTGACGATAGGGTGATTCTGGCCGGGGCAATTCCGGCGGCGATGCTCGCGCTGGTCGCGGACGCTGGCTTGGGATGGTTGGAGCGGCGGTTGCGGACACGATGAAGCCTCCTCGATCTACTGCCTGTGCTTTGCTCCTCCTGGCGGTGCTTGTGCTGTTGCCGTCTTGCTCGCCCTCGCGTTCCAATCGCATTGTTATAGGGTCAAAGAATTTTACCGAGTCCCTGCTTTTGGGCGAACTCCTGGCGCAGCAGATCGAGGCCCATACCAATCTGAAAGTGGAACGGCGCTTCTATCTGGCGGGAACTTACATCTGCCAGCAGGCAATACTGGCCGGGCGGATCGACATTTATCCGGAGTACACGGGTACGGCGCTGACCGCCATCCTCAAACAGAAAGTAGTTAGCGATAAGTCAGAGGCTTACCGTCGAGTGAAGAGCGAGTATGAACATCGTTTCGGGCTGACGCTAGGTCCGGCTCTCGGCTTCAACGACACTTTTGCCATGGAGATCCGAGGCGAGGACGCTCGCCGCCTGAACATCAGGACTTTGTCGCAGGCCGTCGCCTTTGCTCCGCAGTGGCGTGCCGGATTCGGCTACGAATTTATGGAGAGGCCTGACGGATATCCGGGGCTGGCAGCAACCTACGGCCTGCACTTCCGCGATCAGCCGCGTGTAATGGACTTGGGCCTGCTCGCGCGAGCGCTGAAAGATCACCAGATCGACATAGCTGCGGGCAACGCCACCGACGGGCTGATTCCTGCTCTCGATTTGTTCGTCCTTGAGGATGACCAGCATTATTTTCCCCCGTATGAAGCGGTGCCAGTGCTGCGCGAGCAAACTTTGCAGCAGCACCCGGAGCTCTCCGCGGTCCTCGCCGAACTTGCGGGGAAGATCTCCGACGTCGAGATGCAACAACTGAATTACGCCGTCGACGGCCGGCATCGCGATGCGCAGGAAGTGGTGCACGAGTTTCTCAAGAAGCAGGGACTCATCCAGTGAGACAGCCACCCGGGGCCCGGTCAGATTAGGAAGGAACCCTCGAGCACCAGTACCGCACCGCCCCTGAGGACGACGCGCTGTCCTGCCATTTCACACCAGAGTTCTCCACCGCGATCCGATACCTGGCGCGCATGGAGCTGCGTTTTGCCAAGGCGGCTCGTCCAGTATGGGGTCAGGGCACAGTGGACCGAGCCGGTCACAGGGTCTTCAGGGACGCCATAGCTCGGGGCAAAGTATCGCGACACGAAGTCGACTTCGTCTCCAGGCGCCGTGAGTGCCACGGCAAAAGGATGAAGCTGTTCCAATCGCGCGAGGTCAGGGCGGGCGTTGCGGATTGCGCTCGCAGTTTCGTAGACGGCAATATAGGTGTCATTCGCTTCCAGAACCTCCGATGGAGGCGGGCCAGGGCCGAGAGCGTGAACCAGTGTGTCCGGCGGGTTCGCGCAAGTCTTCCCAAACATCGCCGGGAAGTCCATCGAGAAGAGGTCTCCATTCCTGCACACGGTCAGCGCGCCGCTGAACCGTGTTTCAAACCGTACGGTGTCGATTCCCGTCTGCAGGATGTTGAGCACGACGTAGCCGGCCGCGAGGGTCGCGTGGCCGCAGAGGCTGACCTCGCAACGAGGCGTAAACCAGCGGAGCTGGTATTGGTTGCCGCCCTGAGGTGCGACGAAGGCGGTAGCAGAAAGATTGTTTTCGGCTGCGACTTTGCGCAGCATCCCGTCATCTAAGCTCCCATTGAGTGGGCAGACTGCCGCGGGACTGCCTGTGAAGGGCTGTCGTGTGAATGCGTCAACCTGAAACAGGGGAATGCGCACCGCCGTATTCTACGTGGCTTTCGACGCGTGGGGGAATGCCGGAATGCTGGTTGCTCGCCTCCAGGTGGCGTGGCTGCGTCTGACTCACTCGTAATAGTTCTTCTTTGCCGCATCGTCCAGGCTGTAAACCGGGAGGCCCGAATGGTCGCTGCTCAAGGGGAAATAGCGGTCCGCCACCAGTTGCTGGATCGAGTGCTTGATGCCCGCCGGCACAGCGATGCTCTCTTCAGCACGGTCCGCGCTGATTCGATGTACGAACGGCCGATTCCGGAACGTCACCGCATCATCTTCTATCTGGGCCACCTCGAAGCGTTTGACTGGAACCTGCTCCATGAAAACGTCCTTGGCCTCAGCAGCTTTCATCCGGAGTTTGATCGGCTGTTTGCCTTCGGTATTGACCCGGTGGGCGGTGGATTGCCCGCGGATCGGCCCTCGGACTGGCCCTCGCAGAAAGCGGTGCATGAGTACGTAGCCGGAATCCGGGCCACTCTGGACGAGAAGCTGGCCGAGGGAGTTCTCGAGCCCCACGCTCACACGCGCGACGGATTTCCGCTCGACACCTTGCTTCATGTTGCCGTTGAGCACCGCTTGATGCACGTGGAGACCCTGGCCTACATGCTGCACCAACTGGCGCCGGACCGGAAAATTCGACCGGCAGCTGATCCACCGAGTCTCGTCACTCCACCTGCAACTCACCGGATGGTTCCGATCCCGGCCGGCACGGCAACGCTCGGCCTCGCACGCCGTGGTAACAGCTTCGGCTGGGACAACGAGTATGAGGCCCATACCGTACCGGTGCGTGCGTTTGAAATTGACCAGTACATGGTCACGAACCGACAGTACCTCGATTTCATGGCCGCGGGTGGCTATGAGACCCGCGGTTTCTGGAGCGACGACGATTGGAACTGGAGGAGCGCGCATGCTGTGTCGCATCCGGTGTTCTGGGAGGATGCTGGCGGCCGGTGGCTCTATCGCACCATGTTCGAAAAGACTCCTTTGCCTTTGGACTGGCCCGCGTACGTGAGTCACGCCGAGGCCACGGCGTACGCGCGCTGGGCCAAGAAATCACTTCCGACGGAGCAGGAATGGCAGCGCGCCGCCTACGGCACGACGGACGGAAGCGAGAGACCTCATCCCTGGGGCAGGGAAGCGCCGCAGTCGAGTTTCGGCAACTTTGATTTCAGTCGCTGGGATCCCGCGCCGGTGAATGCTTTCCCACGAAGCCGCAGCGCTTTCGGTGTAGAAGGTCTGTTGGGCAACGGATGGGAGTGGACGTCCACGGTTTTCGCCCCGTTTCCTGGGTTCGAGCCATTTCCGTTCTATCGCGGATATTCGGCAGATTTCTTCGATGGTAAGCACTTCGTCATGAAAGGCGGCTCGGCGCGCACGGGTGCGTGCATGCTGCGGCCCACGTTTCGCAACTGGTTTCAAGCTCATTACCAATACGCGTATGCGGGTTTCCGCTGCGTGAACCGCTGAAGGAAGGAGCCAGACAAATGCTCGTCCATGCGATTCCCACAAATGCGACATGCGAATTCGCTTCCGACGTTCGCGCCGGGCTTACCCGGCCCGGACAGAAGGAACTTCCATCCAAGTATTTCTATGACGAGGTGGGCTCGGCTCTTTTTGAAGTGATCAGTCATCTCCCCGAGTACGGCCTCACCCGGGCTGACGAGCGGTTGCTGCGACGCTATTCGGATGAAATCGTGGACCGTGTGGCCGGGCCGGTCGCTGTGGCCGAATTGGGTAGCGGCAGTGGCAAGAAGACCCGCTGGTTACTCGAAGCGCTCTGCCGGCGCCAGCGGACGCTCTACTATCCGGTCGAAATATCTCGCTCGGCACTGGCGATGTGTGAACGGGAGCTGGGCAACATCGATTCGATTAGCATTCTGGGTTTTGAGAGCGAATATCTCGATGGTTTGCTGGAAGTGGCCGCGTACCGTCAGAGTGGCCAGCATCTATTCGTGCTGTTCCTCGGAAGCACGATTGGGAACTTCGATCGTCCGGCAGGTTTGAAGTTTTTGGCAGAAGTACGGCGGATTCTCGAGCCTGGAGATTCTCTCCTTCTTGGAACAGACCTGGAAAAGCCGAGCGTGCAACTACTCCGAGCCTATGACGACGAACTCGGCGTAACGGCTGCTTTCAACCTCAACCTGCTAGCTCGCATCAATCGCGAACTCGACGCCGACTTTGACTTAAGGCAGTTTGCCCACGTAGCAAAGATCAATCACGATGCCCGGAGCGTTGAGATGCATCTACGGTCGATGCGGCGGCAGATCGTGAGTATTCCGGAGGCAGAAGTCGCGGTCGAGTTTCATGAAGGGGAAACCATATGGACGGAAAGCAGCCACAAGTACTCGGCCGAGGAGATCATCGCGACTGCGCGTTGCGCCGGATTTCGCTGCGAAGCCCAGTGGATCGACGAGCAATGGCCTTTCGCCGAAAACCTGCTCATCGCGGAGTAAATCCGTGGTTCAAGCAGCCGGTGCGTGGAATCGACGCCTGTCCGGGATCGCTCCTCAGGATACTCCCGACTTGCGCCACGCGCGCAGGTTGATCGCGCTCATCACGATGCAGAACGCGTTGGCGGGAATGAAGCCCAGTTGGTCGGTTTTGAACCCGATAATGCATATGAGTACGCCATTCACGCCAGCCAACGCCCAGCCTTCCCAGCACCGCCGTCCAACCAGAATCGTGGACGCAACGGTCAGTACGCAAGATAGATAATCAAGTCGCAACACAAATGAAGACCTCCACAAATATTGTCAGTGAAAGAAAGGGGTCTTGACCGTGATCGTGCCCTTTCGTTACATGACGGAAGTGACTTGACTTAAAATCTGGTCTTCACGGAGGAACCGATGCCGAAAGAGTGCAGCCACCTTGACCAAATCAAGTTTAGAAATACAAACAGGCACGTCTGTGAGGAGTGCGTGAAGATGGGCGATACATGGGTGCACCTGCGCCTGTGCCTGATTTGCGGACATGTGGGCTGCTGCGATTCTTCCAAGAACAAGCACGCCACCAAACATTTCCACAAAACGCAGCACCCTCTGATCCGCTCGATTGAGCCTGGGGAGGCATGGATGTGGTGCTACGTGGACGAGATCGAGCCCGGTGAACTCGTGGCTTGATCGCGGGGGTTGATCGCCCACGATTAATGGCGCGACCGAATGCGGATTTCTGTATCTAATTAGTTTGTTCCGGCTGGGGTTTCCGGAATTCCCTGTTTCACCACTAAGTCTGAGAGCGGTCATGGCCAAGCCGATCTTGCTGACGGTCGACGACGATCCCGATGTTTTGCGGGCAATCGAGCGCGATTTGCGGTCGCACTACGGTGCTGAATATCGCGTGCTCAGCAGCGACTCCCCGGAAGGCGCGCTGGATCTCCTCAAGGGACTGAAGGTTCGCAACGACGGCGTAGCCCTCTTGCTGGCGGATCAGCGCATGCCGCGTATGAATGGTGTTGGGTTCCTGCAGGAAGCGCGGCAAATATTCCCCGATGCGAAGCGGGCGTTGCTCACCGCGTATGCCGACACGAACGCCGCGATCAGCGCCATTAACCAGGCCAGCCTCGACTATTTTTTCATGAAGCCGTGGGATCCTCCCACCGAGCACCTGTACCCACAACTGGACGACTTGCTCGATGACTGGCAAGCCTCGTACCGTCCCGCTTTCGAAGGAATCCGGGTATTGGGCACGCGGTGGTCTCCACGATCGTACGAACTGCGGGATTTTCTGGCACGCAGCCACGTTCCCTACCAGTGGATCGACGTTGAGGGCTCGGCCAACGATCCGGAGACCAAGCGGCTCCTCGAGGCCCTGGGGCCGGATGCGAGTGAACTTCCTGTGGTCCTGTTTTCGGATGGGACGAAGCTGCTCAACAGTGCACCGGCAGAAGTGGCGCAGAAAGTTGGCCTGCAAACCCGCGCCGAAACCAGCTTTTACGATTTGGCGATTGTGGGTGGAGGACCGGCCGGTCTGGCGGCTGCGGTCTACGGCGCTTCGGAGGGTCTGCACACGGTAATGCTGGACCGCGAGGCCCCGGGGGGTCAGGCCGGAATGAGCTCTCGGATTGAGAACTATCTCGGATTTCCCAGCGGGCTCAGCGGGGGCGATCTTGCCCGTCGCGCAGTTGTGCAGGCGCGGCGTTTTGGAGTCGAAATCCTGGCACCGCAGGAGGCAGTCGGCATCCGCGCGGAGGGACCGTACCGGATCGTCAAACTGGCCGATGGCAGCGAGATCTCCTGCCACGCGTTGATGATCGCGACCGGAGTGCAGTGGCGGCGACTGGAGGCCCCGGGCATTGACCGGCTGCAAGGCGCGGGAGTCTACTACGGCGGCGGCGCCACGGAAGCGCTCTCCTGCAAAGGAGAGATGGTCTACGTCGTGGGCGGCGCAAATTCGGCGGGCCAGGCCGCGATGAATTTTGCCAAATACGCCGAGCGGGTCGTGATCCTGGTGCGCGGGGAATCGCTCTCCAGCACGATGTCGCAATATCTGATCGACCAGATCAAGGAAACTCCCAACATTCAGCTATGGTCGCATGCTGCCGTCGCCGAGGTGCACGGCGAAAACCACCTGGAGGAGATCTCGGTCCTGTGTTCAGACACCAATAAGGTGGAGCGTGTGCCGGCCAGCTCAATGTTCATTTTCATTGGAGCGCTGCCGCGGACCGATTGGCTGGCGGGCACCCTCGAGCGGGACGACCGCGGATTCATTCTGACCGGTCCGGATCTGATGCAGGGTGGACAGCGTCCCAAGGGCTGGGCGCCGGACAGGGATCCGTTCCTGCTGGAAACCACTGTACCGGGCGTTTTTGCGGTGGGAGACGTGCGGCATGGTTCGGTGAAACGGGTGGCTTCCGGAGTGGGTGAAGGATCGGTCGCGGTGCAGTTCATCCATCAGTATTTGAGCAAGGTATAAATGGTCGAAACCTCGGATCTCCTGCGTCGCGTCCCCGTATTCGAAGGACTGCCTGATGACCAGATCGCCTGGTTCCTCAGCCAATCGCAAGAGATGCATCTTAAAGCCGGAGAACTGTATTCGCGCCAGGGCGACCCGGCTGATGCCATGTTTGTGGTTCTTGAGGGGCAACTTCAAGGCCGGGGAGAACTCGCGGGGGACACCATCATCATCGACCTCAAGGCGGGCAACGTCACCGGATTGCTTCCGTTCTCGCGGATGAAGCAGTTTCGCGTGAGCGGGCGAGCCGAGACGGACAGCCTGGCCTTGCGATTTCCTGCATCGAAGTTTCCCGATCTAGTGCAGAAGATGCCGGAACTTACCCAGCGTCTTGTGGGCTTGATGTCGGACCGGATCCGCGAGACCACCCGGTTCGAACAGCAACAAGACCGGCTGGCGGCACTGGGCAAGCTTTCGGCGGGCCTGGCCCATGAACTCAACAATCCTGCATCGGCTGCCAAACGCGCCACCAGTCAACTGCGCGACATTCTGAAGCGGATCCGCGATGCCAGCCTCGAACTGGGAAGGCGCGACCTTACCGCGGCGCAAAGATCGGAGATTGAGAAGCTGGAGGCTTCCCTTGTTCAAATAGATGGGCCTCCGCCAGATACCCTCGCTGCCAGCGACCTGGAGGACCAACTGGACTCCTTGCTTCGCAGTCATGGGCAAAGCGATCTGTGGCAGCTCGCTGCCGATCTCGCGCGCAGAAATTTCAAGCCGGAAGCGTTGGAGCAGTTGTTCGCTGCGCTCGATGCGGCTACTGCCCGGGCGGCGCTGGTAAGGATTTCGGCTTCCGTGGAGATCGCAGATTTGTTGAACCAGATTGAGCACAGCACATCGCGGATTTCCGAGCTAGTAGGCGCGATCAAGGAATACACGTTTATGGACCAGGCGCCCGTCCAGAACGTAGATATCGTGAAGACCCTGGAGACCACGCTGACCATTTTGAATCACAAGCTTAAAAGCGGCGTGGCAGTGCAGCGTGATTATCAGAAAATTCCACTGCTCGTGAATTCCTTCGGCAGCGAGCTCAACCAGGTCTGGACCAATCTTATCGACAACGCGATTGACGCGATGAGTGGAAAAGGCGAACTTCGAGTTCGCACTTATCGCGAGGACGATTGCGTCGTGGTCGAGATCGCCGACAACGGTCCCGGAATTTCTCCTGAGGTCAAGCCTCACATCTTCGAGCCTTTCTTCACCACCAAGGGAGTCGGGGAAGGGACTGGGCTTGGCCTCGACACCGTCCAACGCATCGTGAAGAAGCACCGTGGCAATATTCAGGTCCGTTCCAAACCCGGAGACACATGTTTTCAGGTGCGGTTGCCGTTGCCGCAGGCTCCCGGATAGCACGAATAGCGTTCTGTCTGTTCCCCTCCTTTCCAATCTGAGGTGTGACCGTGACCACTCGGCAACAATACGACGCGATTATCATCGGCGCCGGGCAGGCCGGCGGTCTGGCGACCGCGAAGCGGTCGAGGAATTGGCCGCTTCGCTCTACCGTAGGGCGTTTATCGTTCCTGATCGGCTGATCTCCCCCAAGCCGACTTTTGTCCCCCAAGTCTCCGGTGGTTTAACTTCCAGGTCATAGTCGCAGGATCTCATAAGGTCAAGGAAAACTCCCTTTTTGTGTCTTTCACGGTGACAACTGGCCAACCGGGCAGATTGTCTTCATGCTCTTCACCGAACTGTCCGGAATGCCGAAAGCCAATTTGTCGAGGCGAGCGAGAAGACCTTCGCCAGTTGGCAGAGGCGAGGAATGGGCCACGACGCGACGATGTGATCTAATGGGCCAGCGTGGATATACCGCCTGCCAACGTTACTCAAACAGAATCTTCGGGGGCAGAAGAGCGCACCGCATCGGTCGCGGAGGGAATTGCTCTCGGAATGGAGCTCGGTCCGGAGAACCGGCTTTTGTCCGAAAAGCTGGGCGAAGAGCTTTGGCGAGCGGCCGGAGCGGAATTGGTCGAGGTAAGCAGGGCGGAATTTGCAGAGGCCCTGGAGACGATAGGAGCGCGGGACAATTACGGCCTCGACCCAGAAAAACATGCCAATGAGCGGCAGCGGGAGATGTTCTGGCGGACGCTGCATCTGGAGGACCTTGCTCTTGCGCGCGGGTGCGCGCTGGGACGCGAGTCGGCATGGCGGCGCTTCCTTGCGCAATATCGGGAGCCGCTGACCAGAGCCGCGGTGAATATGACAGGATCGGCGGCGTTGGGCGAAGAGCTGGCGAGCGCGCTTTACTCCGAGCTGTTCGGGTTGACGGAGCGCGAAGGCAGGCGCTGGTCTCCGCTACTTCGATATTCGGGGCGAGGCTCGCTGATGGGATGGCTGCGCGCGATCCTGGCGCAACGCCGCGTCAACCAGTACCGGAAAATCGGCCGGGAAACGGAGTTGGGCGAGATCGAACCGGCGGCAGCGGTTTCCGAGGCGCCTGACCTCGAACGAGTGGAAGATTTGCGGCTCGCTATAAAAATGACGCTGAGCGAGGCTTCGGCGGAGGAACGCTTTTTGCTCTCGGCCTATTACCTCGACCAGCATACCCTGCATGAGATGAGCCGCGTCCTGCGAGTTCATGAAGCGACGATCAGCCGCAAACTGAAGCGCGCGACCGAGCGTCTGCGCAAAGAGCTGCTGCGGACTCTGAGGGCGCGGGGCCTGAGCCGGCGCGCGGCCGAGGAGGCCCTCGGAACCGATCCCAGGGATGTGGACATCAATCTGCGCAAGTTGCTGCAAAAATCGGAGGGCGACGCGATCTCCGATCAGGAAGGAAAAGATTGAGCCGGAATCTCCAACCCGGGATACATCCCGATGCTGACCAGCTCAGTGTGTTCGTGGAGGGTGCCGCCACCGCGCGGGAACAGGAGCGGATGCTGGCGCACCTAGCCGCATGCGGGGAGTGCCGGAAAGCTGTATTCCTGGTGCAGCCGCATGAGGAGCCGCAACGGGCTGCGGCAACGCTTGAGAAAGGATGGACGTGGCGATGGCTCGTGCCGGTGGGGCTGCCCGCGGCCGTGCTTGCGTGCGGACTGGTCGCGGCGGTGATTTACATTCGGCCACGTGGGGGCGCGCCCGAGACTCCGCAACAGATGGCAAGCGCGAGGCAGCCGGAGACTGAGCGTCCAGTAACGACAGTTGCGCCAGCCACCAACGCAGAGGCCGACCGGTCTGCGCCAAGCAGCAACTTGGAGCAAGGGGCGCCAACCACGAAATCGGAGCGGGCGCCAGCCGCCAACTCGACGCAGGTTGCGCAATTCGGTAGACCGCAGAACAACTTGGCGCCGAACGCGGCGTCGAACGTCCCCCGACAAGAGAACCAGATCGCAGGTGGCTTGCGTCCGCCCACATCAAAGAGCGGGCAAATGACCGCAGGGGCCGCGCCGCAGAAACCGGTAGCCGCTTCCTCTGCCTCGGCTCCGGCTGATTCGGTTCAGACTGCCGACTCGTCGCTGGCGCAGAACACCATCAGTACTACAGCGATATCCGAATTGCCGTTGAATGGGCGGAATTTCACGCAACTTCAACAGCTCTCGCCCGCGGGCACACAAGGCGCGGCGACGCAAGACACCTTGGCCAAGAAAAAAGAACTGCCTGCGTTGCAGATTCAGGACGCAAGTGTCCAAGCCCAAACGCTTGCCGGAATCTCAGGCCGCATCACGGACCGAAGCGGGGCCTCCATCGCGGGGGTGACGGTAACTGTGCGCGATGCGGCCGGCAAGACGCGACAAACGACAACCGGCGCCGAGGGCAGCTTCCATCTGACACAACTGCCGGCTGGACAGTACCGGTTGACAGCGACGGCAAGTGGCTTCAAGACGGGCAATGAGTCGATCGAGTTGAAACCGAGCGAAATGGCCATGCTGCAGCCGGTGCTGGACGTGGGATCGGCCTCAGAGGTGGTTGAGGTGGCGGCGGGCGCAATATCCATCCAAACTGAATCGGCCAACGTGAGCCAAGTGGTGACGGAAACGCGCGGCGCGCGCCTTGGAAGCGCGGCACTATCCGACCGGCCGATTTTGGCGACCGTGTCGCTGGGCAAGCGGGTTCTTTCTCTAGACGACGCGGGCAATCTCTTCCGGAGCCGCAATGAGGGTAAGAAATGGAAGAAGGTCAAACCCCAATGGGCGGGCAAGGCGGTGCGTGTCGAGTTGATGCCACCACCCAGCGGTGAAGCTTCGGCGAAGGCCAAGGACGAGGCGGCTGTGGCGAACGAGGAGGCGGCCTTTTTGCTAACCACTGACGGTGGCACGGTTTGGAGCAGTAAGGACGGGGCGCACTGGCATCAGCGCTAACTATCCGCAAGATAGTAGTTTCCGATGGCAGCTTTCGATAGTAAGTACCAATAGTAACTTCCCACAAATTCCCCAAAAAATAGTCTGCAAAACTCCCGAGCGGGCGCGAACTCCGATTGAACAAAGAAGCGCGGCGCGGCCGCCGGCCGCTTGCCGCGAGGGGGACGCGCCATGTTTCGCATTTTTCAAGCTCTGGCAGGATTGGCACTGCTGTTTGCAGCGACCTTCGGCAACGCAGAGTCGAAAACAATCTCCGCCGTCTATTTTCGCGATGCTCTTTCTATTTCTGTGCCCTACGAAGCCGCGCACAGCGGCGAGGCGGAACTGAAACTGGAGTTGCTGAGCCCCGAGGATCGCGTCCTTGGCGAAGTGAAGCGCCATAAGCGCGTAACCGAAGGAAGCGCGGTCTGGAACGCAAGGATGGCGCTCCGAGAGCCGATGACGTTGGACGAACTGGTGTGGCAGCGCGTGCGTTTTACTCTGCGCTATGAAAACCAGAACGTCGCCCGATCTAGAGGAGATACGCTCGCTGTCGGAGATTCTCGAACGGCCCGTGCTGCGCGTTCTGGGGCAGCGATCGTATATCGCTGGCGCGGCGGCGGCCATGCGGATAATCGTCACCGGCTCCGGCACCGGTGAGACGGCGGCCATGATGAAACGGGGGACGGTGAAGATCGAGCTGATCGAGCCCGATCACGATCCCAAGCTGCTGTTTGCTGGAGAGCTCGACCGACAAGGATCCGTTGCGGCGGATTTCCGTTTCCCCAAGGGATTGATGGGCAGTTTTCCTGTGCGCTTCTCGGCCGATACGCCTCTGGGCCACGTGGAAACCACGGAAACGGTTCAGCTTGAAGACAGAGTCTCTGTGCTGCTGACGAGCGAGAAGCCTATCTATCAGCCTTCGCAGACCATTCATTTGCGCGCGCTGGCGTTGGACCGCGCCGATCGACATGCCGCGGCCGGCCGCGCACTGACCTTCGAAGTAGAAGATCCGCGCGGCAACAAGGTATTCCGCAAAAGCACCGCGACGGACAATTTCGGCGTGGCATCGGCGGAATTTACGCTGGCCGACGAAGTGAATTTGGGAACGTATCACGTTCGCGCCAGGATAGGCGAGGCGAGCGCCGCCGAACTGGCGGTGAATGTGGAGCGCTATGTATTGCCGAAGTTCCGCGTGGCGATCGAGTTCGATTCGAAAAACGGCAAGCCGAAGCGCGATTACCGGCCTGGCGATCACGTCACCGGCGCCGTGAAAGCGAATTACTTTTTTGGCAAGCCTGTGGACAATGCATCGGTCACGATGAAGGCGTCGGGGATGGATGCGGAGCTTTTCGAAGCGGCATCGGCCAAGGGGCGCACGGATCGCGACGGTGCCTGTCGCTTCGATCTGGTGTTGCCGCAATTCTTTGCCGGCAACGGAAAGCGCCATGGCGCGGCGCCGGTCGTGGTGGAAGCCACGGTGAAGGATGCGGCCGAGCACTCGGAGACGCGCGGCGAGCCGATCACCGTAAGCGAAACATCGTTGCTGATTACGGCTGTTCCTGAAGGCGGCAAGCTGGTGCGCGGCTTGGAGAATGAAGTGTTCGTTCTGGCATCGTATCCGGACGGAACGCCGGCCAAAGCGGACCTCGAAGTCCGCGCTGGCGATGCCCGCCTGCGGGTGAAAACCGACGAGGCCGGAATTGCCACAGTTCGGATTCCGGGCAATGACGCCAACAGCGTTTTGCGCATAGATGCCGACGATCACAAAGGCAATCGCGCCTCGGATAGCGTAACGCTAGAGACGCGCGCCGGAGAGGATCAGGTGCTGGTGCGCACATCCCGCGCCGTGGTCAAGCCGGGCGATCGCATGGAGATCGCGGTGCTGTCGACACGGCAACGCGGCGCGGCTTACATCGACCTGGTGCGCGATGGGCAGACGATTCTGACGCGCGATGTTGATCTCGAGAACGGACGCGCAGAGATGAGCGTGGTCGTCGGTCCGGAGATGAGCGGGACACTGACGATCGATGCCTACGTGATTGGGCGCAGCGGCCGCGAGGTCGAGGACCAAAGGCTGGTCTTCGTGCAGCCTGCCGAGGAGTTGCATATCGAAACCGTGGCCGACGCCAGGAGTTACTTGCCCGGCGGCGAAGCAAAAGTGCATTTCCACGTGACCAATCAAAAAGGCGAAGGTGTCAGCGCCGCGCTGGGACTGGAGGTTGTGGATCAGGCGGTCTTCGCGCTGGCCGAAAAACAGCCGGGCTTCGCCAAGGTCTTCTTCTATCTGGAACAGGAATTGATGAAGCCGCACTACGAAATTCATTCGCTGTCTTCGACGCAGGTTATCGAGCCGGCGGAAGACGAGTCCGACGAGTCGCACGATCGCGCCGCGCGGGCACTCTTTGCGGCAGCGGAAACGGTTGCAGCGCATACGCTCGACAGCGAGGCCGAGCGCGCGCTGCCGGAGACGGAAAAGGCCGATGCCATGGCGCGCTACCAGAATGCGCTTCTCGACTACGTCCGCGACCTTGCCGCGAAGATGACCGACCTCAACCGCAAGCAAGATCTGGCGCCGGCATTTAAACAACTGAGAGACGCAAGCGGCCACCTTCCGCGCGATGCATGGGGTACAGAGCTGCGTATCGATGCTGCGCCGTGGCGGAATGGAAGCTACCGCTCGTATCGGGTGACGAGCGCGGGTCCCGACCGCACGTTTGGCACGGCGGACGATCTTACCGTATGGCTGGAGCCTAGAACCGCATGGGTGTCGAGCCAGCCGCAATGGAATGCCTGGCGGTCGCCAGAAAATACGATCACGATGCGGATGGAGCACGGCGTCGGCCCCGAGAATGGTCTTGCCGAAATCGACGGCACGGTCACGGATGTGAGCGGCGCAGCGGTTTCGGGCGCGCGGGTTCAGATTCAGCGCATGGAGGACAAGAGCAGCCGAAACACCGTTGCGGACGCGGCAGGAAAGTTTTCCTTCGCGGCATTGCCTCCGGGGCGATACCGAGTGCAAGTCGAGTCGGCTGGATTCAGAACCAGCGTTCGAGTGATCTCCCTCGCGGCCCGCGACCGCGGTGTTCTTTCTGCGACATTGCAGATCGGCGCGGTCAATGAAGTGGTAGAAGTCGCAGCGGGGATGGTCGGGGTGGAGACAATGGATGCAGTAAGCGCCGGGCCTGCCCCTCAGGCATTGCCGTTGAACGGGCGAAATTTTACGGAACTGGCGCAGCTCCAGGGCGCCAAGAAAACCAGGGAACAGGCGAGGGCGAGGGACGAGTCGGGCTCCGCGGCTGCGCCAGGCGGTCATGTGCGCAGTTACTTCCCTGAGGCGCTCTACATCAATCCGGAGATACTCACCAACGGCGATGGCAAGGCGAGTATTACGATCCCGCTGGCCGATTCGATTACGACGTGGCGCATGGCGATGCTGGCCTCCACGCAAACGGGCGCGCTGGGAACCGGAACTTCGGAACTGAAGGTCTTCCAGGATTTCTTTGTGGACCTCGATCTTCCCGTGACCTTGACGCAGGGAGATATGGTCTCGATCCCCGTGGCTGTGTACAACTACGCAGGCCACGGCGGCGATGTGGATTTGAAACTGGAACATGAGGATTGGTTCTCGCTGGAAGGTGCGGGCGAGCGGAGCGTCTCGGTCGGCGCCGGGCAGGTAGGCGCGGCGCAATTCACCATCGTGGCGGAGAGGATCGGCAAATTCAAACTCACGCTCAGCGGCCGCATGAAAGGCGGCTCGCAGCGCGAAGACACGGTGGTGCGCGAGATTGAGGTTGTGCCCAATGGAGAGGCCAGGGAGATCGTCTTCAGCGGACGGCTGGATTCGTCGGTGCGTCACACCGTGAGCTTCCCGGAAACTTCCATCCCGGATGCAAGCAAGATTTTCGTCCGGCTCTATCCCGGACCCTTGAGCCAGGTGATCGAGGGGATGGACGGCATCCTGCGCATGCCCTTCGGCTGCTTCGAGCAGACTTCGTCAGCCACCTATCCGAATGTGCTGGCGCTCGATTACATGAAGCGGACAAAGAAGCTGACGCCGGAGATTCATGCAAAGGCCGAAGGTTTCGTCGCAACCGGCTACCAGCGGCTCCTGACCTTCGAGGTTGCGGGAGGCGGATTCTCCTGGTTCGGCAATTCTCCGGCCAACAAGATTCTCACCGCATACGGGCTGATGGAATTCCACGACATGGCGAAGGTTTACGACGTGGACCCACAGGTGATTGCCCGCACGAGCGACTGGCTGGTGCGGCAGCAGCAGCCGGACGGAAGCTGGAAGCCCGATACGCAATTCATCAACGAAGGAGCGACGAACCGCTTCAACACCGACCTGGTGCGCATCACCGCGTACATCGCGTGGGCGCTCGAATCGGCCGATTACAAAGGCGAGGCGATCGACAGAGCCAGGCGCTTTGTCGAGAAACATCTCGACGGCAAGATGGACGCGTACACGCTCGCGGTGGCCGCGAATTTCGCCGTAGAGAACGGCAAGGACTCGGAACTGGCGCGCCGGGCGCTCGAACTGCTGAGCGACGTGGCAACGGAGAAGGGCGACTTCGCGTGGTGGTCGGCGGACGAAACCGGCGTCTATGCGACCGGCGACAGCGCGGCGGTGGAGACGACAGGACTTGCCTTGCAGGCGTTTCTCAAGGCCGGCGGATACAACGATCTCGTTCGCAAGTCGCTCGCGTGGATTGCCTCAAAAAAGAATGGGGAAGGTAATTGGGGGACGACGCAAGGGACGATCATGGCCTTGCGTGCGCTCTTGAAAGCCTCTGAACAAAGCGGAAGCGATGCCCGCGGAACGGCCGAGGTTCTGCTCGATGGAAAGAAAGTCGTAACTCTGGAAATCGGCAAGGAGAACAACGATCTGTTCCACCAGTTCGTCCTGCCTCAAGCCAGCGCGGATCGCGACAACGAGATTGAGATTCGTTTCTCCGGAAAAGGTGGACTGGCCTATCAAATCGCCGGGCGCTACTTTGTTCCCTGGCAGCAAGCGGCGACGCATGAGCCGCTGGCAATCGAAGTGAAGTACGATCGCACGCGCCTGGCCCAGGACGAGATAGTGACGGGAACTGCGAAAATCCGCAACAACCTGGATAAAACCGCCAAAATGGTGATGGTGGATTTGGGGATTCCGCCGGGATTCGAATTGCTGAGCGAAGACTTGCAGAAGATGGTGGAGAAAACGGCCAGCGCAAAAAGCGGGCGGCTGGAAAAATTCAATATGACGGCAACGCAAGCGATCCTATATTTCGACTCGATCGCGCCGCGCGATTCGTTCGAAGTGCGGTACCGGCTGCGGGCAAAATACCCGATCCATGCGCAGGGATTCGCATCGCGCGTATACGAATACTACGATCCGAACGTCAATGCGACAGCGAAGCCTGTGCGGTTTGAAGTGAGCGGACGCTGACCGGGCCGCTGCCGAGAATGCGGGTCGCGGAGCGGGGGAAGTGCTGCTGGAACAAAAGCTGAGCACCACCTCGAAGGCCATGAAAGACGCGTTCGGCGGGATGCCGCGGACTCGGATCGCGCTGGAAACTTTCTCAGATGGCCAGTTTCACGGCAGCCGCAGGCATCGCGGTCATCAACTCGATCACTAACTTGGAAAGTACTTCGAACCCGACATCATCCTGTTCGTCTGAATAGCTAAGACGGGTTCGTGTCTCCTGACTTGTTGGGTGTGCGTTCGACGGCTCGGTCGAGCTTGTCATTCCTGAGATCGTCGTGCGGCCCGATCCAGAGGAGCAGCACGAGGGCGGGCACTGTTGCCACGGTGGTCAGCAGGAAGAACGACACCCAGCCGAGCTTCTCAGCCAGCACGCCTCCTGAGGAGGCCACCAGTGTGCGGCCAACCGACGCGAGCGAGGAAAGCAGCGCGTACTGGGTAGCGGTGAAGGCGGGCGAACATAGACTGGAGAGATAGCTTACCAACGCTGTCCCTGCCATTGCGCCAGTTACGTTTTCGGCCGTGACACACAGCGCAAGATAGCCGAGCCGATGCCCGCCTACAGCCTGCAGCACATAGAACAGGTTGCCGGCCGACTGGAGCACCCCGCATAGGACGAGCGAGCGCCGGAAGCCAAACCGTACCGTCACCACCCCGCCGATCAGAGCCCCCGCCACGGTCGCAAAGAACCCGACCAGTTTGGAAACGGCGGCGATCTCGTTGAGCGAAAACCCGAGCGAGATGTAAAGCGGCGTTGCCATCACTCCCGCCAGCGCTTCCCCCAACTTGTAGCCGACAATGAAGATCAGGATGACCAGCCAAAGCGGCCGGCGCATGAAATCGGTGAATGGGCCCGTCACTGCGGTGGCGATCGCTTGGCGAACTCCCTCCCATCCGGCTGCCCTGGTATGTGTACTTTCCGGCGCCACTTTCGGCTCGGGGCCAAACAAGAACACCAGCATTCCCAAGCCGACCAGCCCTGCCATCGTGGCATAGGCCGCGAACCATCCGGCGCGCGCCGCGATCACGAGGGAGCCTGCTCCGGAAACCAGCATGGCGATCCGGTAGCCGGTTTGGATCATGCCCGCACCGGGACCCTGCAGATTCAGTTCCAGGATCTCCACGCGCCAAGCATCAATGACGATATCCTGGCTCGCGGACAGAAACGCGACGAGCAGCGACAGGGCGCCCATCAGAGGCAGGTTGTGCCGTGGATTGCACGATCCCAGGCCGAGTATGGCGACGATCAAGACGATCTGGATCGTGATTCCCCAACCGCGCCGCCGCCCCAGCGGCAGCGGTGGCGGGAGGCGATCAATCAGCGGCGACCACAGGAACTTGAATGCGTAGGGCGTGCCGACCAGGGCGAAGGCGCCGATCGTTGCGCGCCGCACACCGGCTGTCGCAAGCCACGCTGACAGGGTCGAGTACGTGAGCAGGAGCGGCAGGCCGCTGGCAAACCCGAGTGCCAATACTTGCAGCACGCGCCTGTCAGTGTAGGCCGTGAACGACCGATGCCAGTTGGTTGCGGCGCGCTCTTCGGTGCTGCCGGACGATTCCTTCATCGTAATCTGTGGGCGCCCTGCTTCAGCTTCTTGAATGAAGCTTCTTGGACGAAAGATCGTTGTGAGCGATTACGTTGTCGATCGGGCCACGGCCGGGAATGTCAGCCATGCTTTCAGGCCGATCTGATCGAGCCGTCTCCGAATATCCACCAAAGACTACATTTGTTGATACAGAACTGTCGAGCTGCTGTGACGCTGACTGCACGGGAAGAGCGCCGCCTTGAGGTGATGCCGATAACAGTATCAGGAGACGACCAGCCCCAAGGCGGCTCGTGGGCACAGCGTTTGTCATCGGCAATCGCGCTCATTGTCGCCGGAACTCTTTTCCCGCCATCGAACTGAGCGAGCTTTCGCGCAGCGAGGATACTCGCCGCAATCGGGGCACGCGTTTGCGGCCTTCGTCCGCGTTCGCCATTGGAAAGCGGGGTCTTTGATCCGTTGCGCCGCAAGGAATGGGGAGTCTGGTACATTTCTAAGAGCCGAGCGTCTCAAGTCTTGTCTTGGTTATACAGCTTGCAATAGGGGGTGGCGAATGTTTCGTCTAACTTGCTGTCTGCTCATCGCGTCGGTGGCCCAGGCCAGCACTCCCTTATTCCAGGCTTCTTTCAACAGGTCCAACCGGGATTGGACCGTCGTTCGCGGTGCCGCAGCGCCGGACACCTCGGTAAAGCACGCAAACAACGTTTCCCTTCGAGTCGAACGGGATGCTAACTCCCAGGATGCGTGCGTCAGCCTTGCGCCCGTAACGCTTACCCTCGGCAAGCGCTATGAGTTGAGTGGCTGGATCCGTACCGAAGCCATTGTGGTGCGCGATCTCGATCGCTCCCCGATTGCATCCGGTGCCGGGCCAGCATGGCCTCGATGCCGTTCGAACGTCCACTCGGCCTCGGTCGGTGGTACGCAGCCGTGGACGCGCGTGACCCTCCGATTCATAGCTAGCCGTGCGCAGGACCAGATATTGCTCACGGTCGGCAGCGGCGGCTCGTTTAGCGGCAGGGCTTGGTTCGAAGGCATACACTTGGACGAAATCGCCTCCGACGATGAGTGGCCGGTTCGGGAGGCTGTCCAGACCTTCGGTCCTGCCTATCGCTACCCCGCTGCCGGCTGGATCTATCTGCACATTGAAGGCAAACCCTATGAGCGCGGATACCAGCACGGCCATCTGATGGCTCGAGAGATTCCTGAGTATTTCGAGCGCTCTGCTGCTGTGCTCGGGGCCAAGGAGCATTGGAAAGAATATCGCACCACGGCAAATGCTCTCTTCCTCCGTGGTTTCGACCAGGAGATTCTGGAGGAGATGCGCGGCATCGCGGATGGCGCCTCCGACGCAGGCGCGCGGTGGCAGGATCGGCGCATCGATCTCATTGATGTGGTCGTGGCCAATGTGATGATCGAAATGAGCGAACTGGCCGGCGCCGTCTCAGCCACTCCCACCGGACTCGAGGGCTTGGGCCTGCAGAAGCCTCCTTACGCAAATGAGAAGCGTGATTCCGTCGTGAACCATTGCAGCGCGTTCGCAGCCACCGGCCCCGCTACGCGCGACGGCAAGATGGTTATCGGACATGTCACCTGGTGGCCGCTGACACTCGCTGAGCAGACCAACGTCATGCTCGACATCAAACCCGCCTCCGGCCACCGCGTGCTCATGCAGAGCTATCCGGGCGGCATTGAGAGTGGCACGGACTGGTACCAGAATGACGCCGGCGTGGTCCTGACCGAAAGCACAATTGAGCAAACGCCTTTTAACATTCAGGGCACCCCGGTGGCCTTCCGTGCGCGCTCTGCGATCCAGTACGGCGGCAACATTGACGAGGTTGTCCAGCACCTCGGTGCCCGCAACAATGGCCTCTACACGAACGAGTGGCTGATAGGCGACGCGAAAACGAATGAAATCGCCATCTACGATCTCGGTACCAGCCATACCCGCCTGTGGCGGAGTTCAAAGAACGAATGGTTTGGGGACACTCCCGGGTTCTACTGGGGCGACAACAATGCCAAGGACCTGAGCGTTCGCCTCGAGGACTTTCCCGATCCACAAGGAGACGCTGGTTACATTCCGTACGTGCCCTACCCCCGCGATCTTGCCTGGCAGGATCTCTATCGCAAGTATCGGGGCCAGATCGACGAGCAGTTCGCGTTTCTTGCTTTTCATACCGCGCCCCTGGTCAGCGCTTCCACGATGGACGCAAAGGTTGTGACCGCGGACATGGCATCCAATCTTATGGTCTGGGCCGCCATCGGCAAACCCAACCAGCTCGAGTGGCTTCCCCAGAAATGGGATTATGTGAAGGACGACGGGCTCTATCCGTCGGGCTACTACCTGTTCCAGGGGGAACCTTCTGAGACCCTGCGGGCAATCATCCAGCAAAACGAAAAGGCCCGCTTGGCATTGGTGGATTCACCCGTGAGTACGACCCCAGCGGCGTCAGGTCCACCCCCGTTTGAGAGCCGCCTATGGAAAGGTTGGATACTGCCTGCGACCGGCGCGGACACCTGGTTCGTTGCCGGCTCCGCAGCCTATAAGAGCGTGCTTCAATCGAAAGATGTGGAAGAGGCGTTGGATAGCCAGCGCACTGGTTGGCGCGGTCTTCAACTCAGCCCCGATTCCCCGGCAAACCACTTTCGGCGCGAGCAGACAAAAGGTGTGCTCATTCTCGATTCCCTCCGTCGCAAGAGGGGCGATGCTGCCTTCCTGAAACTAATGTGCGACTTTTTCGCGGCCAATACCACCAAGACGGTCACCGCTCAGTCATTCCTCGATCAGACGGGCGCCAAGCTCGAAGTCATCGAACCACCGGATGGACCTGCCTATCTTGCCAGCGACATCTGGAAGAAACTCGCCTCTTCCGTGATCGTTTACGGCACCATGCGTGAGGCGGGTGCGAATCGATACTCGGCCGAGCAGGTGCAGAGCCACTTCCTTGATTACTACGAAAGCCAAGTCCCGATCTACAAGGACTTCGAAGTCACGGACGACCTGCTTCGTCATCATGATGTCGTCTTTGTGGGCCGTACCGAGGCCAACGTAGCGTTGGCCCGCTGGGCCGAAAAACTGGGACTGGATTACGCAGGGGCTGCCTTCAAGATCGACGGTATGGTGCATGCCTCGGAACGGGAAGGGCTGATTCTTGCCGCAAAGAATCCGCTCGATGCTGCTCACATGGTCTTGGTCGTAGCCGGCAACGACGCTCTCAGCACGGTAAAGTCTCAAAGAGCGGACCTGTCGAACGACGAGTACGAAATCTTCAGAGATGGCGACGAGCCAGTCAAGGGCTTCATCCATCATGACTCGTCCACTGGGCAACCCCCTGGCCAATCCCATCCCTAGACTCATGGACGCGGCCGGCACAGACGGGGTCGGCTGCCTGTGGGGACCGGCACTTTCGAAAAAAACGCATGCCGCTTCACACCTGTGGTCTACCAGGGCAGACCAGGTTTGCGCGCGTCTGGCTTGATGTGCCGCGACAAGTGGAGAGCTTGTAGACGATAGTCTGGAGAGATTAGGCCAATGTAGATATTAGACGGGATATTTACCTTAAAAGATCACCTTCAACGCAAGCTGAACCACCCGCGGACCGCCGCCGCCGAGGCCAGGGTTGGTCTGGGCCTGGTCGGGAGTTTGAGTGATGAGGCCTTGGTACGGAGCTCCTGGGTCCACGAAGAAGTTCGGCAGGGCGAAGTTCGGATGATTGAGAATGTTGAAGAATTCTGCCCGGAGCTGGATCGTCGTCCTCTCGAAGATGTGGGCGCTTTTGGCAAGCGAAAAATCTACGTTCCAGTAGTCCGGTCCATAGATCTCATTCCGCCCGAGGTTTCCAAAGCTACCGACCAGGTTGTCCGGACCGGCGTAGTCGGGCTGAGTGAAAGCCGCACCATTCAGATATCCAATTGAGTCCGGTGCGGATCGCCAGTTGGAGTTGATCGGATTGATTCCGGGAAGGAAATTCGGGCGCTGGTGATAGTTAGAAGGCGTTGGATACACGTTGTCGTTTTGCCCGCTCGTATCATTCGCGCTCACGATCGGAACGGGCCGTCCACTCTGTGCAGTCACGATGGTGTTGAGCTGCCATCCCTGCGCGATCCAATTGGGACCGGCTAATTTGGGGACATCATAGGTAAAGGCAGCGGTGAAGCGATGACGGGCGTCGAAATTTGACGGGCCGTGCTCGGCGTGCAGGTCGTACGAGTTCTGCGGGAACGCGACCGTGGAAAAGTTGAAGTCAATGCCATCCGATGCATCATCCAGCGATTTGGACCAGGTATAACCAGCGAACCCTGTCAGTCCGTGCCAGCTCCGGGAGCGAAGCGTAGTTTGCAGGGCGTGGTAAGTTGAAGCGCTGACGGTGGAAAGGGAGTCCATCGCGCCGTAGTTTGGGTTGGGCCGGTCACCATTGCTGTCGGCCTGATTCAGGTCAAGCAGCCGAACCAGCTTTGTCCCTTTACTCCCGACATAGCCAAGCTGCAAGGCGAACGCTTTCGAGAGTTCCCGCTCAATATTAAAGTTCCAATTCTGAGCGTAGGGAGTAACGAAGTTTCGGGGCGTCACGAAAATGTCGCATGGGTAAGCGCAAGGCGGGTCGGAAAGCGTAAAAATCGGTCCCGGTGCGCTTCCATTGAAGGCTCCGGAATTGAACTGGTATGGGTAGATAGGAGAAGGGCCGATGGGATTTTGCGTCAGGCCCGCTGAAGTTGTGTAGTTGGCGATTAGTAAGTCCTGCGGAACATAGTCATAATAAATGCCGTATCCGCCGCGAACCACGGTGTTCGGCCGCGGATTCCAGGCAAAACCGATCCTGGGACCAAAATTGTTCAGGTCCCTCGCATAGGCTCCATTCACCCCATCCGTTCCTTCCATCGCCAGGTTGCCGTCCGCGCCTAGGTTCGAGATCAGGTTGTGTGCTTCACTGATGGGTCCGAAGTACTCCCAGCGCAAACCGAGGTTGACCGTAAAGTTGGGAGCGAAGCGGAAGTCATCTTGCGCAAAGAAGCTCAGGCCATTGTTGTAAGTCGTGCGTTGCGTGTTGCCATAATTCGCCACAGCATTGTAAGGAGACCCTAAGTAGAGATTCGCCAGTGTTGTAACTGCCGGATCGCTGCAATAGGACGCATCGCCGCCCGCGAGCGGGCAGTTTCCGCTGCCCTGGCTGCCAAAGGTCGAGGACCCGAACTCCAGTTGTCCACGGGACAGATTGTTATCGAAGCTGTCCACGCTGATGCGGCGGTATTCACCGCCGAACTTGACAGTGTGACGTCCGCGCATCCACGTGAAATTGTCGAGAATCTGAAAGCTCTGGCTGGTTCGCCCGCGCGGAATGCTGTAGCCGGTCGCACCCAGATTGTCGTACACCCCGCCAAAGTCAATCTCCGGCAGACTCAGTTGGCCGGTTCCGAAATTGAAGCCGAGCGTTTGCGGATCGAACTGAGCGTCTTTCGTGCTGAACGATGTGCGATAGCGGCTGTATCCGAAACGGACTTCGTTAATCCTATTTGCACTCGGAGTCGACAGCAGGCTGGCCGATACGATCTGGACGCGGGTTGGGGAAGTCTGAGCGAATTGCGGCAGCCGGGACGCCGCTCCTCCACCCAGACCACCGAGTGGGAATACCTGGTAGCTCTGGGCAAATGCGTAACGCCCGGTGAGTTGATAGTTAGAGTTGAGTTGGTGGTCAATCTTGGCAATCAAACTGTTTACGTCGTTCTTGTCAGCTACCGTGCCGGGAATCGTCCCAGTCTCACCGTTAAAGCCGGTCGGCTGCGGGAAAAGGTTCAAGAGATTGGTGACCGCTTGGCTCGGCGCGAATCCTCCGCTCGGAGGATTGGCGGCGGCAATTTCCTGGGCGAGTTCGACCTGGTTCGGCACGCTTTGTCCGCCCACAGTACCTGTGTCGGTTGGCACAAGGAACGTGAAATCCGACCCGACGCGTTCGCGCTGGCCTTCATAGGCGCCGAAAAAGAAAGTCTTGTCCTTGAGGATCGGGCCGCCCAAAGAGGCCCCAAACTGATTGTTGCGAAACGCAGACTTCACAGCCGGCTCGCGGTTGAAATAGTTTCTTGCGTCCATGGCGTCGTTACGAAGAAACTCGAACGCCGAACCGTGCAACTGGTTGGTTCCCGACTTCGTAATGATGTTCACTACGGACCCGCTATTCCGTCCGTATTCAGCGGGAAACTGGGACTGCAGGTTGAATTCCTGGACGGCGTCAATGGGGAGCAGAGAGGCGGGCGCGCCGCCAATGCCGGTCTGGTTCAGCGCCGAATTATTAAAGAACGGGTCGTTGTTGTCGGTGCCGTCCAACGTGTAGTTGTTGGAGCGGTCGCGGTTGCCGTTGATCGAGAACTGTCCGAATCCGCTCTGAATGGCGGCGACACCCGAGGGCTCGACCGTCGCACCAGGAACGAGCGCCACGAGCTTGCCAAAATCCCGCCCGTTTAGCGGCAGGTCGACTACAAGCTCGCGGTCTACGACTTCACCGAGTACGTCGCGGTTCGCTTCCACCAGCGGCGCTTCTTCGGTTACCGTCAACTGCTCCTGTCGCTGCTGCACCTTAGTCAGATCGAAATTTGCGGACGTGTCCAGCCCGACGTTGACCTGCACATTCTGCGCGCTCGGAGAGAGTCCGGCGGACTCTGCCCTTACGGTGTACTCGCCGGCGGGCAATTCGGCCAGCACGTAGGCTCCGTCCTGGCCGGTCGTGGCCTCGCGTTGCAGTCCGGTGGCGATGTTCTTCGCCGTGACCTTCGCTCCGGCAATTACCGCGCGGCTCGGGTCCGTCACCGTGCCGCGGATGGATCCGCGGAAGCTTTGCGCCCATGCGGACGCGGCGATCAGCAACATTGCCGCCGCGCCGATCTTCAGGGTCAGGATTGCCAGTGTCTGGTGACTGCTGCCGCCTCTATGCATGATCGCTTCCTTTGGGTGAGATCTTGTTTGAAGTCATCTTTCAAAATCGTGCTCCGCACGCGTTCCGAACTCAATGCCCCTTGCGGGGAATGAACACCGGTTGCGGCGGATTGATCTCGTACGCCGCTGCGAAGCTTGCCTGGTTGAGCGCAAAACTGGCTCGTCCGCGCGAATCGATGAACAGCAACGGTCGTTTGAGCGGCACATCGCTGAACGTCCTGACAAACGGCATCTCGATTTCGCGCCCCGCGATCGCGACCTTCAGTTTATCTCCGCGCCGATAGCCGAGCTTCAGAAAATCTTCGGCGCTGATGTTCGTGATCAAGTTGCCGAACGGGCCGTCGAGGGCGATCACTTCTCCGCTCAGACCTTTGTCGTCCACGGTTGCGGGCTTCAGATCGAGCCGGACCAGTTCCTTGACCGCAGGTCCGGCCTCGGTCCAGTCGTCGCCGCGCGCGATGTGGGCGCCGGCGGGAGAGAAAATATCCCGGCCATGAAATGTGGAGGAAATCTTCGCGCCGACCATCCAATCGGGGTTAGTGATCTCGCGAATGCCTTCGATGCCATCGCGGTCTTCGACCATCGTCATCAGGCCGTTGTCGGGCAGCACGAAGAATTGCCCGCGCTTCGATTTCACCACCACAGCCTTGCGCGAACTGCCGACGCCGGGATCGACGACTGCCACAAATACCGTTCCGGCCGGAAAGTAGGGCGTGGCGCCAAACAGGAAGCGGGCGCCGTCTCGAATCGAAAAAGCATTTACCTGATGCGTGAGATCGACAATCCGGAGGTTGGGCGCGATGCCGTACATAACGCCCTTGCAGAGAGCCACCGAATCGTCCACGATGCCGAAATCGGTCATGAAGACGACCGTTGGCGGAGGTACGACGCCAGACTGCTGCGCCAGAATAGGGCTCGCGGCCAGAAGCAACAAGACGAACCACAAACAGAATATTCGCGCCGGCTTTCCTGCCGGGGTCAATGTCATCCGCATAAAGTTGAATTCTCCGAAAAGACTGCCAGTTCACTAGGGATTAGGCCGGAGTCTCCTTCTTGGACCTCGAAAACGCATCATTGTACGCTCATCTCGCCTGTTCGCGAGATTGGGAAACCATTTTTCATCGCAGCACTCCCGGTGGTCTGCCATCTCCCACCCGTTGAACAGGAGCAGCGGGTGATAACCGGTTGACTCGAAGTGTCCGTTGTAGGCACTGTGCTCCTGTTCTCCGTAGACCGGGATTCCCGTGCTGTCCATAGTGGGTAAATTCGCCGGCACTGAGACAGCATTACGTTAAGCACGAGCGCCCTGACTGTTCCCACGACAGAAAACAACTGAAGTTCCGGTCGGATCCTACCGATGGATAGACAGGGCGAATCTGCTACCGGAAGACCCCTGTCGGCCTTCTATTCAACGGTAGAAGACCGGCGTCCCTTGAACGTTCGTGCAGGAAGGTCGGTTCGAGAATGGCGCGGGAATGGCGCTTCAAGAAGTTCGCCCAAGCTGCCCCATCTTGAAGCCAGAAGACGATGCGGGACCATCCCATGAAGAGAACAGTGTCCACCTGCGCGCGAGATCGCCGCCATTCTTCTCGACTGGGAAAGGGCAGAGACTCGCGCCTGAAACCGGGAGACCGTGCTTGCCCAACGGCGCACGTCAAGCGAAGATCACAACCGGCGTCACTCCATCGCAAGTGGCCACATTTGACCGCGCTTGCCGTCCTTTCGGTCGCATTGACTGCGTCTGCTCAGCACGCGACCCCATCGCAGACAACCTTGCCCACTCTGACCACCACCCGGGCCGCCCATAGCTTGTCTGCGGACGAAGCCAGGCGAGGCTACCCGGTTCATCTGCGAGTAACCGTTACCCTTTACGATCCCGATACCGATCCCCGAACCGGCGCCTTCTTTGGTTGTGATCCCACCGGCTGCATAGCCATCCTGGTTCCGCCACGGCCCATTCTTCCCATCCCGGCGGGCACCCTGGTGGATATGAAGGGTGCGAGTGAGCCGGGGAATTACGCGCCGATAGTCGTCGCGTCCGAGGTACACGTCGTAGGGCAGTCTCAACTGCCGGCGAATCCTCCGCGGAGAAGCCTGGCGGAACTAATGACGGGCGCGGACGACGGGCAGTGGATAGAAGTCGAGGGTGTCATCCATTCCGTGGTGCAGTCGGGCCCCCACGTCACGGTCGCGATCGCCTTGGGAGACGGCATGATCCTCGGCATCACGACGCGGGAACCGGCTGCCGACTACGCTCGCTTGGTCGATGCAAGAGTAGTGGTTCACGGCAATGTAACCCCGGTCTGGACCAAAAACCGCCAGATGGTTGGGGTGCGCTTGCTCTTCCCGTCCCTCGCCCAAGTAAGGATAAAAGAGCCGGCCCCGCCCAATCCTTTCTCATTGCCAGCACGTGCCATCAACACCTTATTGCGCTTCGAGCCGGGCATCCGCTTCGTTCATCGTGTTCGCGTGCGGGGGCAAGTCATATTGCAGTGGCCCGGACGGTGGATCTACATTCAGGATGGCTCGCAGGGACTCTTCATCCCGACCGTTCAGAGAACCCCCCTCCAGTTGGGCGATGTGGTGGATGTGGTGGGCTTCCCCGCCATGGGCGAGTACACCCTGATGCTTGAGGACGCTGTCTTCAAGCCACAAGGCACCGGCCAACCCATCGCTGCCACATCCATCACAGCGCAAGACGCGATGAAGAGCGATTATGACGCTAAACTCGTTCGAATTGACGGCCAACTGGTGAATCAGGATCTAACCTCGGGGGATCCCACGCTGGTGATGTCGTCGGGAGGAACGCTTTTCTTCGCGGTTCTTCCGCGTGGATCGCAAGCCGAGAATATGGCGTCCTGGCGGGCAGGCAGCACGCTTCGACTCACTGGAGTCTGCTCGGTGCAAGTGGACAAGTATCTGTCGGTCCAGCGCGAAGGCGCCGCGCTGCCCATGTCGTTTCGAGTCTTGCTGCGCTCGCCGCAGGACGTTGTTGTCCTGCAAGAGCCTTCGTGGTGGACCCCAGCCCGAGCCAGCTTCGTGCTGGGCGCGGCGACTGTGCTCACTCTGGTAGTCCTGGCTTGGGTGGCCGCGCTGCGGAAACGAGTCCGTGAACAGACCCGTACCATCCGGAAGCAACTGCAGGAGGCGGCCAAGCTCCGCAACGCCGCCGACGACGCCAACCACGCCAAAAGCGAATTTCTGGCCAACATGAGCCACGAAATCCGCACTCCCATGAACGGCATTATCGGGATGACCGACCTGGCATTAGACACCGAGCTGACAGAAGGACAGCGAGGTTATCTCGAAATAGTCAAGAACTCTGCAACCACGTTGCTCACCCTGATCAACGACATCCTGGATTTTTCCAAGATCGAAGCGCGAAAGATCGAGCTCGATCCACACCCCTTCAATCTCCAGGATGTGGTGGCAGATGCGATGAACAGCGTGGCTATCTTGGCCCACAAGAAGAACCTTGAATTGGTCGTCAGCTTTGAGCCTGATGCGCCGCAGGGAATCGTGGGCGATTCCATGCGCTTGCGTCAAGTGTTGTTGAACCTGCTCGGCAATGCGATCAAGTTCACCAGTCAAGGGGAAGTGCAGTTGAGTGTCAGCTTGGCCCACAACCAGGACGGACCCCCAACTCTTCACTTCGCGGTCCGCGATACTGGGATCGGAATCCCACTGTACATCCAGGAAAAACTGTTTCAGGCGTTTGAGCAGGGAGACTCATCCACGACTCGCCGATTTGGCGGCACGGGGCTGGGCCTCGCGATCTCCAGGCAGATCGTGGAGTTGATGGGCGGGAAAATCTGGGTGGAAAGTACCGCCGAGGTGGGCTCGGTGTTTCACTTCACCATGACTTTCGGCGGAGCACTCGGAGTCGGCGAATCCCCATTCGAACCCACCGCCTGGCATGACCTGCGGGGATTAACGCTGCTGATTATCGACGACAATGCTGCCAACCGATCCGTTCTGCGCAAGATTGCCGAACATTGGCAGATGCAGCCCGAGGAGGCCGATTCCGGTGCCGAAGGGCTGAAGAAGCTGGAGGAATCATATACATCCGGTATTCCGTATCGCCTGGTTTTGCTCGACCAGCAGATGCCTGACTTGAACGGCTTCGAGGTCATTCGTCGGTGCAGCGCGCAGGACGAATTGAAGGATACGGTGATTATGATGCTGACCTCCGCTGACCAGAGCTCGGCGATGAAAAAGTGCCGGGATCTGCGCCTGCGAACCTCCTTGGTCAAGCCGGTGAAACCCTCGGATCTGCTGTTCGCGATCCGCAAGGTCCTGAGCAAGCCGGAAGGGGAAGCGAGTAAACCAGCGCCGTCCGACAACGTGACCACCGTCTATCCGCTGCACATACTGCTGGCTGAGGACAACGCAGTGAATCAAAAGCTGGCCATTACGTTGCTCGAGAGAGCCGGCCATCGGGTGTCCTTGGCTTCCAATGGCGCCGAAGCCGTGTCCAAGTGGAGGAACGGCGGTGTCGATTTGATTCTGATGGACGTACAGATGCCCGAAGTGGACGGTTTCGAGGCCACGCGACAAATCCGCCAGCGAGAGCAGACCTGCGGGGGACATGTGCCCATCGTGGCCACGACCGCGCACGCCATGACCGGTGATCGCGAGCGCTGTCTGCAAGCGGGCATGGATGACTACTTATCCAAGCCCATCGAACGGCCCGAACTGCTGGGCGTGCTTGCTCGGCACAACTCAAATCGAGTTGTCCCTGAACTTCAGTCAGCGCCAAAGAACGCCCGCGGGCTCACTCCGAATGCTGACGACGCCAACGATGTGCTGGATAAGTCTGAACTCCTGAACCGGCTGGAAGGCGACGAGCAACTTCTCCGTGAGTTAATCGACACTTTTTTCGCCGACTCCCGTCTTCTCCTGCAGGAAGTCCTGGACGCGGTCACGAGCCAGGATGCCGCCCGCCTGGACCGCGCTGCACACAAGCTGAAGGGGACTGTGAGCACTCTGTGCGGCCACTCAGCTTCCAGGACGGCACAAGCCTTGGAGACTATGGGCCGGGACCGAAATCTACACCATGCCGCACAGGCTTTTGCGCAGCTCAAAGAGCAGATCGAAGCCCTCGAGAAATCATTGGCGGAGTTGAGGGAGGAAACATGTCCAAAGTCCTGATCGCGGATGATGATCGTATCTCGTGCAAACTCTTGAGCGGCCTGCTGACCAAGTGGGGGTACCAGACCGAAATCGTATATGACGGCGTCGAGGCAAAGCGCGAACTTACGAAGCCCGATGCTGCGCAATTGGCAATCCTCGATTGGATGATGCCGGGTCTGGACGGTATTCAGGTGATCAAAGCAGTTCGTGCAGCCTCACGCGAGGCTTATACCTACATGCTGCTGCTGACTTCAAAGGGACAAAAGCAAGATCTGCTCGAAGGATTGGATGCGGGCGCCGACGACTATTTAAAAAAACCGCTCGACCCAGCCGAGTTGCGGGCGCGGCTTCGAGTCGGAGCCCGAATCCTCGGCCTGGAGCGCCGGCTGGTAACAGCTCGGGAGACGACCGAGCATCAGGCGACCCATGATCTGCTGACCGGCCTTTATAACCGGGCCACGATCATCGAGTTGCTTGACCAGGAGGTCTCGCGTTGTCGAAATGAGGGCCTTAAGTTGAGCGTACTCATCGCCGGTGTCGATCAGTTTAGCGCCATAAACGATGCCTATGGACACCTCGTGGGTGACCAGGTGATTAAGCAAATCGCCAAGAAGATGGGCTCGCCGTTGCGGCCCAAGGACTCGATCGGGCGTTTTGGAGGTGAACAGTTTCTGATTCTGGCGCCCAATTGCACCCTCAACCAGGCCATGGTCACCGCGGAGAGGTTACGCCACAGAGTTGCCACGGAGAAGTTGACGATCGGCCAGGCCGGCATCGCAGTTACCATCAGCGTTGGTGTCAGCACGATACGCGACGGCGTGGCAGACATGAAAGTGGCTTTACAAGAGGCCGATTCGGCCCTGCGCGAATCGAACAAAAAGGGACGTAACCGTGTCGAGTGCGGGGGGCCCTCAGAAGCCGCGCCGCTGTCACAGCCCTTCGAAGTCTGAACAACTTATTCCTCCCCTCCCCCCTTCCGATTTGCCAGCGTTTCTTCTCAGCTACAGGGCAGTCTCACCCGCACCTGGCAGCCTCTCTTCCCGTTCTGGTTTGAGAGTTCAATCGAGCCTCCGTGCGCTTCGGCGATCTGGCGCGAGAGCGCCAACCCGATGCCGCTTCCTGCCGGTTTGGTGGTATAGAACGGGACGAATGCGTTGCTTGGGTTCAATAGGCCGGGTCCGTTATCCTCGATCGTCAAGACAACGGCCTTATCTTCGAGCAACCAATTCAAACTCACCTGCGGCTTCCGAACTTCCACGCCGTTCGTGGAGTTGCGGGAACGGTCATCGCCCAGGGTTCGATCAAGCGCCGCTTCGACCGCGTTGCGCACCAGGTTAATGAGCATCTGCTCGATCTGGTCGGGATCCACCATCAACATCACGTCCGGGCCGCGAAACAGCGACACTGCCAGCCGAGTCTCGAGGAAAACGACCCGCTCCATAATCGGGAGCAGCGCGACTCTTCTCATTGCCGGAGGCGGCATCTGCGCCAATTGTCGATACGCCTGCAGAAACCGGTTGAGCGACGCGGTGCGATCCTCGATGATGGCCAAACCCCGTTCAAAATCTCGACGCTGTTCGGGATTGAGTTCGGTCTCGGCGAGGCGGCTGCTCAGGCTTCCTGCGATCGACTTGATCGGGGCCAGCGAGTTGTTAAGTTCGTGCCCGAGCACCCGGATCAACCGTTGCCACGCGCTGCGCTCCTCCTCCCGCAGCGCCCGGCTCACGTCCGACAAGACAACCAGTGTGTGGGGCACACCTTTTTCCCGGAACTTACTTCGCCGCACCAGCCAGCGAGCGCTCGAACTGCTGGCCGGCAAAGCCACCAGCGCCTCATTCGCGGCGCTCACGCAATCGGCCAGCCCGATCTCCTCGGCTGTGCGTCCGAGGAGGCGAACCGCCGCTTGTTGAAGGAGTTTTTCGCCTGCGGGATTCACCAGTCGAAGCACTCGGTCCGGATCGAATGCAAACAACGGAGCATCGATTTCTTCCACAACCCGGCGCAGAAGTGCAGTTGCTTCGATGGCGCGGATTCGCTGATCGGCGAGCAGATCGGCCAGCGCGTTGACTTCGAGCGAAAGCTCTCCCACCGCGTCGCCCATGGCGGCTCCACGCGCTCGAAAGGAATAGTCTTCCTCGCGAAGCGCCGCCACTATGTTTGCCAGTGTCTGCAACGGCCGCACCGTTTGCTCGTGTAAAGCCAGGGCCAGCACCCACCAGACCAATAGCTCTACCAACGAGATTGCCAGCTTCGATTCTGTGGACCAGGGCTGCAGCCAGATAAGAACGCCGCTGACCACAATTCCGGGCAAGGCGACCAGCAGCGAGTAGAGGCTGATGCGATGCTCATAGAGGAGGCGAACCCGCCTGCGAGGAACCCTCCGCGTTTCTGCCTTGCCGCTGGTTTGCGGGCTAGAGGCCATACTTTTCCATGCGCCGATAGAGCGCACCCCGGCTTAGCCCCAGGGCTTCGGCGGCCTGGCTTATGTTCCCCTGAAAGCGTTGCAGCGCCTTTCGGATCAGGAGCGTCTCCACCGCCTCCAGGCTGAGCTCTTCTAGATTCTGGGCTTGCGGCCGCTGCAGACTCAGGCCCAGATCCGCGGGTTGGATCTCCCGTCCGCGGCACATCAGGACCGCTCGCTCCAGCGTGTGTTCGAGTTCTCGAACATTGCCCGGCCAGGAATATTGCGCCATGACTTGCAGCGCAGAACTGTCGAATCCATCGATTTCGCGGCGATAGCGGGACGCATAGCGCCGCAGAAAATGGATTGCGAGCGCCGGAATATCTTCGCGCCGCTCCCGCAGTGGCGGCACATGAATCTCGACCGTATTGAGCCGGAAAAGCAGGTCTTCGCGAAACTGGCCCGAGGAGCACGCAGCCTGAAGGTCGCTATTCGTGGCCGAGATCAAACGCACATCGACCTTCCTTGCCCGCGACGATCCCAGCCGTTCGATCTCGCCGGATTCGAGCACGCGCAGTAATTTTGCCTGCTGCCGGATGGGCACGTTTCCGATTTCGTCCAGAAAGATCGTGCCCCCATCGGCCAGTTCGAAACGCCCAATGCGATCGGTTCGTGCGTCGGTGAAAGCGCCCTTCACGTGGCCGAAGAGTTCGCTCTCGAATAGTCCCTCCGCCAACCCGCCCGTATTCACCGTAACCAGGGGGCGTGACGCGCGTGAAGAAAGAGAGTGCAGCGTTTGCGCGACCACTTCTTTGCCGCTGCCGTGTTCGCCGGTAATCAGGACATTCGCGTCGGAAGGACCGACTCGCGCCATGGCCTCCAGGACAGGCTGCATGCACGCCGCCGAGGCGATGAACTCCGGGCGGCCCTCCGCTTGCAGAAGCCGGTTTTCCGCCGCCAGCCGCTCGGCGCGTTGCAGGGCGCGATGCAACTCGATTTGCGTCCGCAAAATGGCCAGCAGGCGATCGTTTTCCCAGGGCTTTTGGATGAAGTCTCGCGCTCCTCGGCGCATGGCTTCCACCGCCAGTTCCACATTGCCCCAGGCCGTCATTACGATGACCGGAAGATTGCTGTCAAACGCTACGATTTCCGAAAGAAGATCCAGGCCCTCCCGGCCAGAAGTGGTGTCCCGCGTGTAGTTGAGATCGATCAGCAGCGCATCGTAAGAATCCGCCGCCAACGCCTCCCGCACCTCGGCGGGAGACTTGGCGCTCTCCAGCCGATAGCCTTGGGGATGAAGCAGCAGTTGGAGAGCTTCGAGGATGTGCGGTTGATCGTCGGCCGCCAGAATGCGTGGCGCGCGGTCCTCGTGGGCATGGGAAGGCGCCACGTTGCTTAGATCTAGCGGCTTGGCTGAAGTCGGCATGAGTTATAGAGAGGAGGCGGCAACCGTCCCGCTGACCGCGTCCTGAATCAGCACTCCATTATGTTCCAAAGTTGCGCCCGTGGCGACGTGTTGGGCTAATGGGTAATGGCCGAAATGTGCGTTGAAGCCTGACAGCGACCGATTGCTTTTTTCTAGCAGCCGCCCTATCGTCAAGACATGCCATCGAATCAAACCGAGCCCCGCTCCCTGAGGAAGCAGCTCTCGCCAGCATGAAACTGACACCGGCATTCAGCACGATTCTCGGCGCGGTCTACAATGCCGACTGCCTTGAGCTCCTTGGAGCAATCAAGGACGGCTCAATCGATACGGTCTTCGCCGATCCTCCATTCAATCTGGCGAAGGATTACGGGAACGGCAAGGAGAAAGACGACCTAGACAGGGATGACTACCTGAAGTGGTGCTACCGCTGGATGGACGAGTGTATACGCGTCGTGAAGCCGGGCGGCGCTATTTTCATTTACAATCTGCCGCAATGGGCCTTTCACGTAGCGGCTCACCTCGAACAGCAAGGAATGACATTTCGGCATTGGATCGCCGTATTGATGAAGGGTACCTTTCCCAGAGGCCGCAAGCTATATCCAGCCCATTACGCATTGCTCTACTTCACCAAGGGGTATCCTAAGACTTTCAACCGTGTTCGGCTTCCGATTCCCAAATGCCGACACTGCGAGAAGGATGTCAAAGATTACGGTGGACACAGAAAGTATTTGAATCCCCTCGGAATCAACCTGACGGACTTCTGGGACGATACAGCTCCGGCCCGGCATCGCAAATTCAAAGCACGCTGGCACGTCAACGAACTAAAGCCGCTGATCCCCGCTCGATGTATTGAAATCTCCACGAACGAGGGCGAAATTGTCCTGGATCCGTTCGGTGGGGGCGGCTCGACGTTTGAGGCGGCGCAACAATTGAAGCGCTATTGGATTGGGACGGAAATCGTAGATTGTGAACTAATTCGAGATCGGTTTGGGCGCAACCTGCCCGGCGTCGAACGCGTCAAACCGCCGCAAGCGCTCTCTGATATATTCATACATCCTCATAACAACCTAAGCATTGATTCGCCCTTATGCCCAGAATCGTCGAAGAAGTCCACTATGATGGCGCACGCGAGCGCGTAGAGAGGCTCGGCTTGACGCCGCTAATTGATGAGATAAAAGAGATCGTGACGGGTTTCAAGCTGCTCGTCCAGGAAAAGTCAGACACGAATGGCGGCGCCGCCGTTCGTAAACTGCTGGACGCACGCTTTGAACAATCCGGAGGATGGACCCAGAAGGTATCTGGTGACATCGACTGGACAAAGTGCAAGGTCGTAAACGGTACGAAGGTCTGCGTTGGGGTCGAAGTGCAGGTCTCAGCGCGCTCGGATCTTTTGGTAGTCGATATGATTCACCTGACAGCTGCTTTTAGAGATGGGCGTTTGGACGCGGGTATCGTGATTGTGCCAAGCGATAAGTTGTCCAGATTCCTTACCGACCGAGGCCCATGCATATCCGACGCGAAGAAACACGCGAAGGTGGCGCGGCTCGAAGATTCGCCCTTGATCCTCTTAGCGATTGAGCACGACGGACCTGGACCGCCGCTCGCCAAGCAAGCCAAGCGGTCATCAAAGCTTTGAGGCGACGCACATTTCGGCCATTGCAGGATAATGGGTGTAAATGGGTGATATTTTGGCTTGACTGATTGGGTGTAAATGGATGCATTTTTGGGTGTCATGATCCAGACCGACAACCTCAAAGATTACCTCGGAAGTCCTCGGTCTAATCGCTGAACTCGATGAGTTCAAAGGGGCATGGCGAGCTCTGAACCTCTACACTGCGCGACTGATCGGGCGGAATCGGCCGATGCGGATATTGAGATGACCAGGCGCAAAGCATCTCCGGCCATTCTACGACTACGGGACCGTAGCTACAGAAAACCGATTGAGTAAGTGCAGTGGAAGGCCCTTAGGGCTTTTCGGGAAGCGGCTGCCAGAGCTCAATCTTATTCCCATCCAGGTCATAGATCCAGGCAAAGCGACCGTAGGATTCATCCATTCGTTTGGGATCGATCTTTACTCCCTCTTGTTTTAAGCGGTCGAGCAAAGCATCCATATCGTCCACGATGTAGTTGACCATGAACGGTGCGGGGCTGGGATCGAAATACTTACTGGAGGCGGGAAAAACAGTCCAGACTGTAACGTGTTCCTTTTGCGGGTCGTCGTGTTCGCGCCACGGAAGCATCACGCCCTGGCCTTTGTCGGCGAGTCCAAGATGCTTCGCGTACCATTCGCGCATCTGATCGCGATTGGCGGATTTGAAGAAGACACCGCCGATGCCAATGATGCGCCCGCGCTGCTCCATTTTGACGGGCGGCTTCGACTTTTCAGGTTGCGGAGTTTTCATTTCCTGTCCTCCCGTTGAGCGGGCCGAGATGAGCAACAGCGACCCGAGCGCAATTGTGCTCCACGGTATTCCTTGCATCGGCGGATTATACATAAGTTCAGCGTGACATTCCGGAGTTTTGATCCTAGTCTTACTTGTGGTAAACTGTAAGCATGATACGACAGATAACTTCGGTAAGCACAAAAGGACAGTTTGTAATTCCTGCGGAGATGAGAACATCTCTGGGGATCAGACCCGGTACCCGCATCGCCGTCACGCAGGATGGATCGCGGATCGTACTGGAACCGGTGTCGGAAGACTTGGTGGACAAGACGCGCGGATTTTTCTCCGGCAAGCCTTCCCTTTCCGCGGAACTTAAACGCCAGCGGCGGCGAAAGGATAAATGGTAACCTACGTCCTCGATTCGAGCGCGATTCTGCGGTACCTGGACGATGAAGCCGGCGCGGTGCGCGTGGCGGAGATCGTCAAGTCTCATTTGGCGGGAGGGTGCGTGGCCGCCGTTTCAGCGCTGCATTGGGGCGAGGTGGCCGGCATCGCGTGCAAGTTGCATGGCAGGCCGGCGATGGAGCTGGTGCTCTCGCGCTTGAGCTCGTTTGGGCTTCCGATTATTGCCGCCGATGCCGAGCGGGCGGTTCGGTCGTCGTTGATTAAACTCAAAAGAGAAATTCCTTACGTGGACGCCTTCGGAATCGAACTGGCGTCCGACTCGCGAGATCGCGTTTTCGTGACCGCGGACTTCGATTTCAAACCTGCGAGCCGCGACGTGACCATTGAGTTTCTGCCGGCAAAGTAGGACGGAAGCCCCTCGTGCCCGCTTCGGCTTCACTGAGGACAGGTTCGGTCGCAAAAAAATCCACAACCGAAGATGGCCCGGATGTATCGTTGCGAAAATTATGGCGACAACCAGGATCAATATGAACCTCATCGCGCCCACCGCACTCCCGATAAAGTCGTGTACTATTCCGTACAGCACATGACCGTGATTCGCCAGTTCAACGCGTTCAGGAGGCGTCCATGCCCTCACCGTCTTTTTCCCGTACTGTTTTGTATTTCTTGCTGATTCTTTTCACCGCGGCTTCCGCTGAAACTCCCGCGTCTCCACAGAACAAGCCCTTTCCCACGCAAATCCCTGGCCAGAACGCAATCCTGATGGGCGTGGCGTGGTACCCCGAACAGTGGCCGGAGTCGCGCTGGGAAGAGGATTTGCGGCTAATGGAAGCCGCAAATTTGAAGGTGGTGCGGATCGCTGAATTTGCCTGGAGCCGTATGGAGCCCTCCGAGGGCCATTACGACTTCGACTGGCTGGAACGCGCCATCAATGTTGCCGCCAAACACCACATCGTTTCGGTTCTCGGCACGCCCACCGCGGCCCCGCCCGCCTGGCTCACGCAAAAGTATCCTGACACTCTGCGGGTGGAACCAGACGGTCAACGCGTCACGCATGGCAACCGCGCGCACGCGTCCGCCACTTCTCCCCGGTACCTGGCATTCTGCCGTCGCATTGCCGAGCAAATGGCAATCCGCTTTGGCCACAATCCCAACGTCGTTGGCTGGCAGATCGACAACGAATACTCCGTGATGTCCTACGATGATGTCGCGCGCCGGCAGTTTCAGGATTGGCTGAAAGCAAAATATAAAACCCTCGACAACCTGAATACCCACTGGACGACCTCCTATTGGAGCCAGACCTACGACAACTGGGGAGAAATCCCGATCCCGGTTGGCGGCCACAATCCCGGCCTGATGCTCGATTGGAAGCGGTTCTTCACCTATGCCTGGAATTCTTACCAGCAAAATCAGATCGACGTAATCCGCAAACACGCCGATCCGCGCCAGTTCATCACCAGCAACTTCATGGGCTTCTTCGACGGATTCGATCACTACACGATCAACGAGCCGCTCACTTTCGCGTCCTGGGACGACTACGTCGGAATTGGACATGTCGATCCCGCACACAACGGGCTTACCCATGACCTGAACCGCGGATTCAAGCGGCAGAACTTCTGGGTCATGGAGACGCAGCCCGGAGTGGTGAATTGGGCTCCGGTTAACAACTTCCTGAATCGCGGAGAGGCTCGCGCTATGGCGTGGCAGGCGATCGGCCACGGCGCTGACGACGTCAACTACTGGCAATGGCGCAGCGCGCTCAACGGGCAGGAACAAATGCACGGCGTTCTCGTCGGCCCCGACGGCACTCCCGTTCCCTTCTACGAAGAGGTAAGCCAGACCGCGCGCGAGTTCGCCAACGTCGAAGCCGCTTTCCGCGACACCCAGCCCGTGTCTGAGGTAGCGTTGCTCTACTCCTACGACAGCCACTGGGCCATAAAGTTTCAGAAACACACACAGAAATACGACGACATCGAGCTGTTGAAGAGTTATTACCGGGCGCTCCGCCAGCTTTCGCAGTCGGTGGATGTCGTCAGCGCGTACGCTCCGCTGAATGCCTACAAGCTCGTTGTTGCCCCCAACCTCAACGTCCTCCCCAAGGATCTGGCCAGCCACCTGGAGGAGTATGTCCGCAACGGCGGACATCTTGTTCTAGGTCCCAGATCCGGCATGAAGGATGAATTCAACGCGCTCTTGCCGCAGCGGCAGCCGGGATTCCTCGTCGACGCTCTGGGCGCGCGCGTCGAGCAATACTACGCGCTCGAGAAAGACTTCCCGGTTTCAGGCGCCTGGGGCGACGGTCAAGCCAGCATCTGGGCTGAGCAACTAAGAAGTCAGGCTCCCGGCGAAGAAGTTCTTCTGAAGTACGGCAAGAGCAACGGATGGCTCGACCAACAACCTGCCGTCATCACTCGCGCCTGCGGCAAGGGCCGGATCACCTACATCGGCGCCGTGCTGGACGACAAGCTGATGGCATCTGCCGCCGAGTGGATGACGCAGAAATCTGGAGTTACGCCTGTCTTCGGTCCGGTGCCCGAGGGCGTGGAAGTCAGCCGCCGCGTGGGCCCTGGCAAGCAGGTATTTATTCTCATCAACTTCGCGCAAGAGAACCGGCGCGTAGCCTTGCCTCGTTCCATGAAACTCTTGCTTGACGGCAAGCGGGCAGACTCGGTCGACCTGCCGCCCTACGGCGTGGCAATTGCGCTCGATCAATAGGAAGAGCAAAGTCTCTCCGCGAGTGAGGCAGACGCGCCTCTAGAATAGATAGATCAGGTTCACCGCCCGGGTGAACTGGTGATTCGTCGTGGGATTGCTGCCTACTAGGAACACATTCTTGTCCGACTTATCCCAACGCACCTCGCCCCGCACCACGAATTTCCCGTCCGCCTTTTTGAAATGAGAGTTCAAGCGGGAGAATTTGGCGTTCATATCGTACTCGGGAGTGAAGGTGAATCCCTGCAAGGTTTGATCGGTACCGGTGCGGGTGCCACCAGCGTCGTTGAAAACCTCTCCCCGGAATGCGAGCGAGAACCTGGAGGTAAGACTGTACTTCGCATATCCAGCCAGCCCTCTCCAAATCGCATCGTGACCGATCGCGACCCCATTCTCTTCGTGACCATAGACACCGTCGCCGCCCAGGGTGAATTTCGAGACCGGCTTCCAGGTCGTGACCAATTCGTAGACCGTACGCTGGTCGTGAGTATCCTGCCGGCGCTCGGGACCATGAATGAAATTGAAGGTCACACTGTAGGTCTTGGTCGGAGTGAGCGCAATCTGTGCCGCGGCCGTATAAGCATGGTTAAGTCGCTGAACATCGTCCCACCCATTGCAGATTGAAACCATGGCCGCAATCTTGCTCGTGAAGGCATAAGTCGCCTTGAGGCCGGTATGGGTAAACGGAATTCCGTACCCGAATATGAACCCGCGGCTGAAGTTATCGTTATAACCGTCGTACCCGCCGATTACTTCATATCCCATGTGAGTAGCGTACTTCCCCCCATCGAGACGCAGACCCTTTCCGATGGGAAGAATGTAGCTGATGAAGAGTTCGGGAATATCCACATGGTGCGCGATTCCGGTGTGCATGTTGCGGAAGAGGCCATAAGCGGCGGTAACTTCCGGAACTCCTGAGCCTGCGATCAGGTTGAAGCGGAAGCCGAATTGTTTCGGCTCGCTGTCGGCGTGTTGAATCACCAATTCAGCGACATCCAGTTGAGGATCGTCGTCATTGAAGTCGAAAACCCGAAACTGGTTGATGCGAGAGCTGGGGTCGTTGTCGTTGTAAGTGTAGGAGAGGGACATGAAGCCGTCGGCAGTGATGCCCCGCCACCATGATTTTGCATCTGGTTTTGCGTCGGCGTCGACGGCAACCTGAGCCGAAGCCGGGGCAGGCTCGGGCTCGCCAGTTTGAGAGTGGGCCAGCAGGGATGACCCAATGATCATCCCTGCCACAATCCACTTACCCCAGCATTGTTTACCCAGGGACTGCCGGCCAACCCGCCCAACCTCACACCAACCTATTGCAGCTCGGCTAGCGTAGATCATGAACGAGATCGTGCTCGGGACCCTCCTCGTAGGCATGTTCGCCGTGGATGGATTCATCGAGGCCCATTTCCTCGCTCATCTCGCTCACTTTCACCGTCGTGAACATATCAATGATTCGCAACATCCCGTAGGTAAACACGAAGGCCCATACCGACGAGAAAGTCACGGCCACGACTTCTTTCAGCAGGAACACCGGATCGCCGGCGAGCAATCCGTTCGCCCCGTTGGGATTAAATTGCTTGTTGGCGAAGATTCCCAGCATGACGATGCCGAGGAAGCCGCCTACCCCGTGGACTCCCCAAACATCCAGCGCGTCGTCCCACTGCATTTTGTTCTTCATCTCAACCGCGTAGTAGCAAACCACTCCAGAAACTAAGCCGATGATGACCGCAGTGGTGGGAGAAACATACCCGGCCGCGGGCGTGACCGTCGCCAGTCCGGCAACGGCTCCAGTCAGCAGGCCCAGGAACTTAGGCTTCTTTTCGTTGAACCATGCCACAAACATCCACGCGATAGCCGCGAACGAGGCTGCCAAATCGGTATTGAGAAATGCGACACCGGTCACCGAATCGACTCGCATTTCACTGCCCGCGTTAAAACCGTACCATCCAAACCACAGCAGGCCGGTTCCCAGGGCAACCAGCGGGATGCTGTGCGGGCCGCGATCCGCCGTGTGGCGCTTCCCCACGTACAGTACCGAAGCCAAAGCCGCGATGCCCGCGATGTTGTGCACCACGATGCCGCCCGCAAAGTCCAACACGCCCCATTTTTGCAGAAAGCCTCCACCCCAAACCATGTGGACGAAGGGGAAATAAACGAAAGTCAGCCAACCCGTCAGGAACAGCATGTACGCCTTAAATGTGACCCGGTTAGTGAACGCGCCCGAGATGAGCGCGGGAGTGATGATGGCGAACATCATCTGATACGCAATAAACACAAAGGCCGGGATCGTGTCGTTCGGCAAAGATGGCGTACTGAGACCGACCCCGCGCAGAAATGCATAGTGGAAATTGCCGATGATCCCGTGCCAGTCGCCGCTGAAACACAGCGAATAGCCGTATAAGTACCAGATCACCGTCGTCCAGCCCATCGAGACAAAGCTCTGAATCATGATGGCGAGCACGTTCTTGCGCCCCACCAGGCCGCCATAAAAAAATGCGAGGCCGGGTGTCATCAGCATGACCAGGCTGGTGCATAGAATCATGAAACCTGTGTTACCAGTATCGAGATGCAGCATTGGAGTTTCTCCAGGAGAGAAGATTAGAAGACATACGAGAGTCTGCGGTTCGAATCAAGCAACCACATCCGTTAGCTTCACAGGCCGATGCAGCCCGAATGGCCGGACCTGTCCAGCATTTTTTAATGATCGCTACAAATTAATGATCGCTACAAAAATGACCGCTACAAAACGTGAAAACGAGGAACTCGCGTGTACTGCCGGACTGGAGGTGAAGAAAACGCCAGCGCTCTCCGGCGGCACGCTGACCGGACTATGAGAACCCGCCAGTTCCTCCTTCCCGGAAGAGCCTACGTTTTGGCGCACACTAGCGCCATGAGGTGCGTCACAGTTGGTTGTGACGCAAGCCACTATTTGCTGAATCAGTGAGGTCTGGTGCGAAGCCCGGTTTTTCCGCGCGTTGGCGGGCCCTTGGCAGGCCTGTCGAGACGTTCTATGCGAGCCCCAGCCGCTGGCGATGCGGGCTACGGCCTCTCGGATTATGTGCAAATCTCAGATTGCGTGACGAAAGTACTGATTCGCAAGCGGTTGCGCTGCGTGCCGTCTAAACGACAGTTAACCAACTTAGAAACATAGCCTTAGGAAGCCCGAGACGGCGCCGAAATATCCCTACCGGGCGGTCGGTGTCGCTGGATCCCCGGGGCCGTCCCGCGCATCCACAAACTTTTCCACAGGGTAGCGTTGTCCGCCGGTCAGATTTTACCGGCCCCTCATCTCTTTGTAGAGACGGGTCTTGCCCCGTCTCCGCCGACCCGCCCTCCGCCTTCCAGCCCCGCCAATTGAGGTGTGGTTCTGCTTGGGATCACCCCAGCCTACTCGCCCGGTTCGTTGTTGCCTTCGAGCATGTTGGCAAAGCGCGTCGAATTATGCAAAAACGCGAGATTGAACTTGCCGACAGGCCCGTTGCGCTGCTTGGCGATGATGATCTCGGCGCGGCCTTTGAGGTCAGGGTCATCCTGCTTGTAGAGCTCTTCGCGGAAGATGAACATGACCACGTCGGCGTCCTGCTCAATCGATCCCGATTCGCGCAGATCGGAAAGCTGCGGCCGGTGGTCGCCGCCCCGGCTTTCGGGAGCGCGGCTAAGCTGCGACAACGCCAGCACCGGCACCTCGAGTTCTTTAGCAATGGCTTTCAGTCCCCGCGAAATCGACGAAACTTCCTGCGTCCGGTTCTCGAAGCGCTTGCTGCCACCGGACATGAGTTGCAGATAGTCGACGACCAGCAGGTCGAGGCGTCCTTGCGAATGTTTGAGCCGCCGGGCCTTGGCGCGCATTTCGCTCAGGGTGATGCCGGGCGAGTCGTCGATGAACAGGAAAGCGTTCGAGAGTTCCTCCATGGCGTGGACGATTTTTTTCATGTCGTCGCCCCAGAGCGAGCCGGTGCGCATCTTGTTTGCGTCGACAATGGCGCGAGAACAGAGCAGCCGTTGCAGCAGCGCCTCACACGACATTTCCAGCGAAAAGATGCCGACCACCTTGCCGTCGTCGATGGCGGCGTTCTCGGCGATGTTCATGGCGAGAGCGGTCTTGCCCATGGAAGGCCGCGCCGCCAGAATCACCAGGTCGGACTTCTGGAAGCCCAGGGTCTTCTCGTCGAGATCGGTGTAGTGCGTGGCCAACCCGGTGATGCGCTGGCCCCGCTTGAGCAGGGCATCGACCGATCCGAACGAGTTGCGGACGATCTCCTTGATGCCCTGAAAGCCCTTGCCAATGCGCTTCTCCGAGAGCTGGAAGACGGCGGCTTCGGCGTCGTTGAGAATTTCGTCAGCGGGATCGGCCTGCTCGCTGGCCTTGGCGATGGCGGTATTGGAGATGTTGATCAGCCCGCGCAGAATGGCCTTGTCGCGGACGATTCGAACGTAATGCTCGATGGAAGGCCGGTCGGGCACGCCGTCCAGCAACCCGGAAATGTAGCCGACGTCGCCGACCGCTTGCAGGTCCTTCTTTTGCTCCAGCTCTTCGACCAGCGTGATGATGTCAATCGGCCGAGAAGATTCGGCCAGATCCATCATTCGCGAATAAATCCGCCGGTGCGAGTCGATGGAAAAATCTTCCGGCTTGAGGTGCTCGGCAGCGTCGTTGAAGGCATGATTGTCCAGCAGCACCGCGCCCAGGATGGAGCGCTCGGCTTCAATGTTAGCCGGCAACCGTCCGATGCTGGTTTCCAGAGTAGCCACAATATTTAAGTGAGCGCCTTGCATCGTAATCCGTTCCCCCCTGTGGACGTATGAGGAGCACCGCAGGAAAACCAGTCCGAAAATAAATAATTTTCGGCCGTCATACTTCCCCTGTGGAGACGGGGCTTGCCCCGTCTCCGGAGCCGCCGCAACCCGCGCCTCCACGGAAATTCAGCCGACGCTTGCACCGCAGTATGCCACAAGGCGAATAAAAAGCAAATACTTCGGATGATGCCAGGCGGCTGGTGAGAAACAACGTTCCACCAATTGAACCGCGTCAGCTCTGTTCGGCCGAAACGCTCAATCCGAAGCTTCCGGTTTTGGACTCCGGTCACGCCAGCAAACACCGCGCTGGCTGCCCGGTCCGGTCACCTCGGGATGTGAGTCAGGTCACCGATTCTTCCGTGGATTTCTGCTAAAGTGTTACAGAGCACATTTCCTCCCCAGGTGCCCTGCTCGGCCCGAACTCTCAGACAGCAAGCTCAAGGCCACCGTCCGGCGATGGTTTGGCTTCTGCGAGACGGATCTAACTAGGAGAATTCTTCAAATGCGAACGAAAACCTGTACTGTGCTCGTGACGCTTGCAATCATGAGCTTATGCTTAACCTTCCTTGCAACCTCGACGGCCTACGCTCAGGTGCCGGTGGGACCGAACCGCCCTGCGGGAGTACCGGACGGGTATGTGATCACTCCGTTCGGCTACTTTCATCCATCCTGTGTCCGGCAGCTAGCGAAAGGAGAGACTCTGCTGGCCGACGGACGCGTCATCCAACACGCCAATGGAACTCAGGAGAACATTGCGGCTTGCGAGTATCCGCATTACGCGGCCAGCGGCGCGATTGTAGCCGCGGGTGCCGCAAAGGTCGAGCCACCGGAGATCGATGGCTGGGTTGAATCCGCAAGTGTCACCACCAATACATCGTATGGCGAAATTGTTGCAACTTGGACCGTGCCGCCGGCGCCGAATTCCAAAGTTAACCAAATTGTGTATTTCTTCCCCGGCATGCAGGACAGCCACGACGTTGTCAGCATCATTCAGCCCGTGTTGGGGTGGAATTCGTTTTTTGGCGAAGTGTGGAGTATTGCGAGTTGGAACTGCTGCCCGTCAGGCACTACAAATTACAGCACGCCAGTGCGTGTCAACCCGGGCGATACCATTCAAGGCACTGTCGAGTCCACCTGCAGCGCGGGAACCGAATCCTGCGCCACGTGGAACATTACAACCGAAGATGTGACTTTAGGTGCAAGCACAACGTTGAGCAATAGTCCCAGTGAAAGGCAGACGTTCAATTGGGCGTTCGGCGGAGTGCTGGAGGCCTACGGTATTGATCAATGTGGCGATTACCCCGCGAATGGCTCGCTCACTTTCTCCAACATAGCGCTGTATGACTATAACTTCGTCCAGATCCCTGATCCGGATTGGTCGATAACCGATTGGGCGCAGGGCCAAACGCCGCAATGCAACTATGGTGGACAAGTGGCGGCGACGCAAGTGACGCTCGACTATGGCACCGCGACTCTGACCAAGACCACGACTACGCTCACGTCTTCGCCGAATCCGTCCACTTATGAGCAGGCGGTGGTCTTCACCGCGACGGTCAGTTCCGCCCTCGGCCCTCCGCCTGACGGAGAATCCGTTTCGTTCATGGAAGGCCAGACCGTACTGGGAACGGGGACGTTAAGTGGCGGCTCTGCGAGCTTCACGGACTCGGCGCTCAAGCGGGGCACGAACTCGATCACGGCGGTGTACGCCGGCGACTCGAACTTTGCCGGCAGCACGTCGAAGGCGGTGAAGCAGGTGGTGAGCAAAGCCACGACCGCGACCACTTTGACTTCCTCGCTGAATCCGTCGCAAGTTAGGCAGTCGGTGACGTTTACGGCGGTCGTGACGCCGCAGTTCAGCGGTACGGTCACCGGGAAGGTGACCTTCTACGATGGCACGACCAAAAAGAAGATTGTCACCCTGAGCGGAGGCGTGGCAGAGTTCACCACCTCGAAGCTGACCGCGGGTACGCACACCATCACGGCGACATACAAGGGCAGCGCTGACTTTGACGGCAGTTCGGCTTCGCTGACACAGACGGTGAACTGAGTCTTTGAATGGATGATCGCAGCAGCCCCGTGCTCCAGGTTCGCGCCGTTCTTTGGGTGCTAACCTGAGCCCGGGCAAGGACAACAACATCAGGGTCACAAAGTTCTTGACATCCAACCCAATTAGTGCAATACTAGTAAACCTGATTGGGGCAGTTTCGAGGCGTGTCCGTCCACAAAGACGCACCTCGAAGCTGCCCCAAACCCATTTTCAGCGCTCTTTAATGAGCTAAGTCATTGATTATGGAAGACTTTACGAATAAGTCCTTTAAACTCAAAGACCTGGCGGGATTTTCCGCCTAACTCCTTGATTCCAAAAGACCGATGGGTGAGTTTTTTTCATAACCGGCTATATGTTGTCAAAGTAGTAAACGAGCAAGAGCGAGGCAGGAGCCTCGCTAGACCCGCAACTCGACCACCGTAGCCCCTCCGCCGCCCTCGTTGATAGGCGGCTCGGTGACGGACTCAACGTGCGGGTGCTTCTGCAGATACTGGCGCAGGGCTTTGCGGAGAATGCCCATGCCGCTCCCGTGGACGATGCGCACCCGCTGCATCCCGGCCAGAAACGCGCGGTCCACGAACTTCTCGACTTCGCTGGTGGCTTCGTCGACGGTGCGGCCGATGACGTTGATCTCGCTGGGCATGTTGAGGGCGTTCGCTTCGCTTTGCAGCGAGACGCTGATGCCTCGGGCGCGCGCAGCCTGCACAGGCGAGTCGGAAGCGCGACTTTGCACTTCGGCAATATCTTCGCGGGCGATGCGCATTTTCATCGAGCCGATTTCGACATCGAAGTGATTGTCGCCAACTTTCTTCTTGACTACGGCGGCGCGGCCCATCGACTTGAGCTTCACCGTGTCGCCTTCGGAGACGCGCTTGACCAGGCTGGGCTGGGCGTTTGGGTCGCCGCGATCGGCGCCGGTCGCGTGGGCAACTACGGTCGCATCGAATTGCTCGCGAAATTCGCGGCGCATTTTGGCGATGCGGCGCTCCGCGTCTTTCGATAGCTTCTGCGCGGCGGCGCGATCCTGCACCGCATTCACGGTCTCGCGCGCCTGGTACTCGAAGTCGCGGAAGAGAACTTCGAGCTTCGTCTCCATCTCGCGAACCTTGGCCTGCTGTTCCTTGCGGCCCTCGTTGGCGAGCTGCGACTTCTCGCGTTCGAGTTCCTGTTCGCGGGTTTTCATGCGAAAGCGTTCTGCTTCCAGCTCGCGAAGGTCGGCGTGCAGGCGGTCGAGAAAGCGCGCGACATCTTGAGTCTGCGATCCCAATCGCGAGCGCGCGGACGCAATGATTGCCGGATTCAGTCCCAGCCGTTGCGCGATGTTGATTCCGGCCGATGCTCCAGGGACGCCAATCTTCAGCTCATAAGTCGGCCGCAGCGTGGCCTCGTCGAAGCCGACCGAGGCGTTGATCACTCCAGGAGTGTTCGCGCCATAGACTTTCAGCGAAGTGTGGTGCGTCGCGATCGCGATCATGCATCCGGCTTGGCGGAAATGCTCGGCAATCGCAACCGCCAGCGCAGCGCCTTCCTCGGGGTCGGTGGCGGAACCGAGTTCGTCGAGCAGCACCAGCGAATTCGCGGTCGCGGTGCGCGAGATGAACTCGATGTTCGTGACGTGGGCCGAAAACGTCGAGAGATTCTGCTCGATCAATTGATAGTCGCCGATGTCGGCGAGAATGGCGTCGAAGACGGGCATGTCGGCGCGATCCGCAGGAACGGGGATGCCGGACTGCGCCATCAGAGCGAGCAGGCCGAGGGTTTTCAGAGTGACGGTTTTGCCGCCGGTGTTGGGTCCGGTGATCACGAGTTGGCGGTGGTCGCCTTCGAGCTCGATGGTGACCGGGACGATCTTAGCGTTCTTCAGCTTCAGGTTGCGTTCGAGCAGAGGATGGCGGGCGCGGTGGAGAAGCAGGCAAGCGGAGTCGCCGACGGGGTCTGGGACGGGGCAAGCCCCGTCTCTACCGGTGGGTTCGGGCGAGGTCGTCAGCGTTACGGCTACGCAGTTGTAGTCTTCGGCGAAGCGGGCTTTGGCGAACTGGAGTTCCAGTTCGGCAAGGATGTCGGCGGCAACGAGGATTGCGTCGGCGTTTTCGCCGATGTGGCGCGTCATCTCCAGCAGCACGCGATGAACTTCGGCTTGTTCTTCATCCAGCAGGCGGACCAGTTCGTTGTTCTGCTCGATGGTTTCCAGCGGCTCGACAAAGACAGTCTGTCCGCTGGAACTGGCGCCGTGCACGACGCCCTGCACGCGGCGTTTCTGCTCGACTTTCACGGGGATCACAAAACGCTCGCCGCGGATGGTGATGAGTTCGTCCTGCACGGTGCCGCCTTCGGCGAGTTTCCGCAGGTAGCCGCGCAGCGATTCCTGGATCTGACGCTTCTGCCTCTCGATCTCACGCCGAATGCGGTTGAGTTCGGGAGAAGCGCGATCGTCAAGCGTGCCGTCGGGCAGGATCTTGTTGTGGAACGAGCGCAGAAAGCCGGTGAAATCCTGGATGCCGGCGGAAAGCGCGGCCACGGCGGTCCAGTCGGAGCGCATCGCGGCTGGAGGCTGACGGACGATTTCGCGCCACTCGGCTCCGCGGTCGGCAACCAGGACAACGTCGCGGATCTCGCTGGTCTCAAGAGCGGCTCCGGCAATGCGGGATTTCTCAATCAGCTTCCTGACTTCGGGCAGCCCGGCAAAGTCGAATCGTCCGCCGACTCGCCGATACTCGCGGATTTCGGTCGTGAGCTGCTGCTGGGTTTCAATCCACCCGCGATCGAGCGAAGGCAGAAGTTCCGCGATGCGGCGCTGGCCCAAAGGGGAAGAGGCATAGCCGGCAAGCAAGTCGCGCAGCGTCTCGAACTCGAGCAGGCGCGAACTGGTGTGGGTCACGGGATTGGGCACGAACGTCATGCGCGTCGATAGTTACGTTCTTAGGGTGCGTTTTCATGTTACAACGCAGAGCAAGTTTCCGTTGCCAATGATGATTCGAGGCTGGCAGCGGTGTAGAATCAACAGCGCCGGCTCACTGTCACCGCGAAGTGAGTTCCGGCGGACGGCCCCGTAGCTCAATTGGATAGAGCATCAGACTTCGGATCTGAGGGTTGGGGGTTCGACTCCCTCCGGGGTCGCCATTGGAAAAACCGGCTTGCCATTCCGGAGAACATTGCTGCGATCTTCCCTGCGAACTTTCCTGCGAACGACAGCTTCTGACCATCATTCCGGGCACCTGCACTCTGGTTACTTGCAACCGTTTCGGTTTCGCGGTGCAATGGCACTTGAGGGGTAAGCTGCCGGGCCCCCACGGGCTAAAGCCCGCGTCTTTATTGGCTCTGGGCGCCACGGCTGAAGCCGTGCCCTTTCCAAAACGATTTTATGAAATAGCTTCTTGCGGAGCGAATTATGGGACGTGTTTTTGGGTTTGTGGGCACGATCGTCACGCTGGCGATTGGCATGTACATCTATTCTCTGCAGGTCAAGACCCTGACTCCGGGCGCTGGGAGTGGCAATCCTGAAGAAGCTGTCACCATCACGGGCGTGAAAAACGATCTGGTCGGCATCGCCAACGCCGAACGCGGGTACCTGGCCGCGGAAGGGAAGTATGCTTCGCTTGATGAGCTGATGTCAGGCAACTACATCAGCATCAAGGGCGAGCGCCCTCCATATGTTTACGATGTCGAAATCACTTCCGGCAGCTTCCGCGCGACTGCGACTCGCACCACGAAAGGCGCTCCGGCGCAGCTCTGGATTACGGAAACCATGCAGATTCAGGCTTCGGACTGAAGATGCCCAGCTCTTGGCGGGCGTTTGATTTCCAGTGGGACGCGATTTGCAGCACGGGTCAGGTTTTTTTCCAGTCAGTCAAGGACATTAGTTCGTCCATGATTTCCTGCAATCTTTGCAGTCGCCGTTCCTGATCGGATGCTCCGATGATTTTCTTGCCACCTTGCAGGTACAGGCGGTTTGCTTCACTGATTTCCGCGATTTCTTCTCGCAACTTCCCGACGCGCTCTTTGACGGACTGCGGCATAGAGATAGGCTAGCAGAGCGTTTCACACCTTGGTCAAGTTGTTTTTCAACGGTTTTTTCAACGGTGTTGACATGGCCAGTGGGAGCGGCTACTCTCGGGCATTGAGGCGGGAGCCGACTACCCCCAAGCGGCAGATCATACCCGAAACATTGGTTGCTTGGTGCGGGCCAGACGCCTGCTCCTGCACTGGATCCTCATCAAATACTCTCCGAGGTTGATCAAAATGAGCATTCGCAGACACTCGTTTTTCTGTGGCCGTGTGCTGTGCCTGGCGGTTTTGGCTGCCAGCGTGGTGTTCACGGCTTTTGCCCAGGCTCAGGTTAGCCTTACCCAGTTGAGTGAGGACACCTTTACCGATAGTCCGAGCCAGCACGACACCGAGGTCGAGCCCGGTACGTTCTCGTATGGCTCGACGATTGTGAGCGCATTTCAGGTGGCACGGATCTACGGTGGAGGCGGCGCCGATATCGGGTTCGCGACTTCGACCGATGGCGGTGCGACGTGGACCAATGGGTACCTGCCGGGAATTACGATTTACGAGGGCAACGGAACGAACTCGGCGGCCAGCGACGCGATGGTGGCATATGACGCCTTGCACAACGTTTGGCTGATCCAGACGCTGCCGATCGGCAACAATACTTCGGTGGCGGTGAGCCGCTCAACCGACGGCATCAACTGGGGCGACCCGATCACGGTCACCGGGTCGGCTGCCGCCGACAAGAACTGGATTGTCTGCGACAACACGGCAACCAGCCCTTATTACGGCCACTGCTATTCGGAGTGGGACAACACGAACGATGGCGACCTGATCCAGATGAGCACCTCGACCGATGGCGGGCAAACCTGGGGGCGGGCGCTGGGCACGGCGGGCAATGACTACGGCATCGGCGGCGTGCCGGTGGTGAAGCCGAACGGGAAAGTGATTGTGCCCATCCTGGGATTCAATGGATATGTGATCGCATACACCTCGACCAACGGCGGAAAGAGCTGGACGAGGGCGGTGAACGTCGCCAGCTTTATCAATCACGGTGAGGATGGGGGCTTGCGGAGCGCCGGCCTACCCTCGTCGGCCGTGGATTCGAACGGCAAGGTGTATGTGCTGTGGTCGGATTGCCGCTACCGCTCGAACTGCTCGTCGAATGACATCGTGTACAGCACGTCAACCACCGGGACAAATTGGTCGGCGGTCAAGCGGGTGCCGATCGATGCGGTTAAGAGCACCGTGGATCACTTCATCACAGGCGCGGCGATTGCGCCGGGCACGAAGGGAGCGAAGGCCCACATCGCGCTCGTTTATTACTTTTACCCGGTGTCGAACTGCGGGAACAACTGCTCGCTGAATGTCGGGTTCATTCAGTCGTCCACGGCAGGCTCCAAGTGGACCGCGGCAGAAACGCTGGCCGGTCCAATGGAGCTGACATGGCTGCCGGAAACGTTCTCGGGGACGATGGTGGCGGATTACATCTCAATGGGATTTGCGGGTGGGAAGGCATTTCCGGTTTTTGCCTCGGCGCAGGCGAACACCGGATCTCTTTTCCAGGAGGCGATCTACACCACGGCATCGGGACAGGACGCGTCCACTCCGGAGACGGAGCTGATGAGCGCGGAGGGGGATGTTCCGGTTCCGAATGCGCACTCCGATCACGGGCCGATGGAATACCTGGATCAGGATCACGAGATCCCCATTTCGGGGCAGCGCCCGCCGGAACGCGATTAGGGTGAGAATGGAATTTGCAGGCCGCCGGCGTCAAGCTGGCGGCCTTTTTCTGTGTGCCGAGCATGTTCGACAGCTTGGAGGTGAAAGTCCTCTTCACATCCTGATGGAGGAGAAGTGATAGCGAAGCGCAAGGGCGTCGTCTGGCCGAAAGCCGGGACTTCAGGCATACCTCAGCGTCCGCCAAAGCGACGAAATGCCTGACGTGGAAAGGCAACGCTTTTGCCGTATTGCTGCAAAGATTTTCGCCCAGTATCCATGCGGCAATTTCGTTGCGTCCAAGGCAGGAGAAGTGTACTATACCCACGCTAGACGTTCACCCCCCCCTGTGAATGGTCGACCCAAAACTGAAAACGAGATTCCGGCCAAAGGAGAAATCATGAGTCAAAGATTAGGCGTATACCTGCTCATCGTCGTCGCGATGGTGTCGGCGGTGAGTATCGTTTGCCAGGCGGAACCGCAGGCTCTGTTGACGCGTCATGTGCGCGAAGTGGTTGTCAATGGGGCGGCGCTATCCGTCGGGCGGCTCCCGGCAACACAGACCATGCGCTTCGACATCGTGCTGGCGCTGCGTCATCCGGTAGAGTTAGAAAATTTCTTACAGGAACTCTACGATCCTTCCAGCCCCTCCTACAAGCAGTACGTCACGCCGCAAGAGTTCACCGCGCGGTTTGGTCCCAGCCAGGAAGATTATGATGCCGTGATTCAATTGGCAAAGGCGAGCGGCTTTACCGTGATTGGCGGCTCGCGCGATTCCAGGGACGTGCAGCTCAAGGGCACGGTAGCAGCGATCGAGAGAGCTTTCCGTGTGACGATGGGCGTCTACCAGCACCCCACGGAGAATCGCACCTTCTTCGCTCCCGACCGCGAGCCCACAGTGGATCTGCCGTTCCAGCTCTGGCACATCTCGGGTCTGGACAATTATTCCATCCCGCATCCGAACATTAAGCACAGGAACATTCGTATGCAGCCCGAGATCACAGGGTCGTGCCCGGGCGGCTCTTACTGCGGCAGCGACATGCGGGCGGCTTACTACGAGGGAACGGCTCTCACCGGCGCCGGCCAGAACATGGCCCTGCTCGAGTTGGCCGGCACCACTTTGTCCGACCTGAGTAACTACTATAAGAACGCGAAGCAAACCCAACCTTACACTCCCACTCTCGTTTCCACGGGCGGGTACGCTACGAGTTGCACCGGCTCCTGCGACGATACCGAGCAGACCATCGACATGACCCAGGAGATGGGCATGGCCCCAGGCACGAGCATGCTCTACATGTACGTGTGCGGTGACGCCTTCAATTCAGGGACTTTCAGCGAAACTGCCTGTCTCAGCTCGATGGTGTCGAACGCGCAGGCTCCGTTGAGTCTGCAAATTAGCAGTTCGTGGGCCTGGAACCCGGCGGATCCCAGCACTGACGATCCCTACTACCAGCAGATGGCGGCCCAGGGCCAGAGCTTCTTCGACGCGGCCGGCGACGGCGGCCATTGGGTTAGTGGCACCGGCCGTAACGGCTTTGCCTACCCCTGCGAGGATGACTACGTCATCTGTGTTGGCGGCACGGAGTTGCAGACCAATGGGGCGGGCGGCTCCTGGAAATCGGAAGTCGCCTGGCCCGATAGCGGCGGAGGAATCTCCATAGACGGCATTGCGATACCCTCCTGGCAGCAACTCTCCGGCGTGATCACTTCGAAGAACGAAGGTTCTACGACGTTGCGCAACGGCCCGGACGTTGCGGCAGAAGCCAACACTGACTTTTACTGGTGCGCCGACCGTACCTGCGGTACGGGGGAGGGTGGAACCAGTTTTGCCGCGCCGATGTGGGCCGGTTACATGGCTCTGGCCAATCAACAAGCGGTTGCCAATGGCGTTCCGGCGCCCGGCTTCATTAATCCAACCATCTATCCGTTGGGTCTGGGATCAGACTATACCACCGATTTCCACGACATCACCAGCGGCAATAACGGCTTTCCTGCGGTTGCGGGGTACGACTTGGTGACCGGGTGGGGTAGTCCGAATGGAGCCAACCTGATCAACGCTCTGACCGGACCTGCGGGGCCGAATTTCACGCTTTCAGCCAATCCGAACGGCGTGAGCGTCGCGCAGGGCGGCAGCGTTACGAGCACCATCACCATCACTCCAGAGGACGGTTTTAGTGGCAGCGTCACGCTTTCTGCCTCGGGCCTGCCCAACGGCGTGACGGCGCAGTTCAATCCGAATCCCGCCACCACAACCAGCACATTGACCTTGACGGCCAGCGGCACGGCAGCCACGGGCACAGTCACGGTGACGATCACGGGTGTGTCGGGTTCGTTGACGAATACCACGACGCTTAGCCTCACGGTGAGCGCGAGTGGTCCAGTCGTCAGCCTGTCGCCAACCTCGCTGACGTTTGCCAAGGTACTCGTGGGCAAGACCAGTGGCGCGAAGAAAGTCACCTTGACCAACACGGGCGGTTCCACGCTGAACATCACCAGCATCGCCACCACGGGCGACTTCGCCCGCCTGGCCGGCCCCAAGAAGACGGACTGCGGCAGCACCTTGGCGGCGGGAAAGAGCTGCACGGTGAGAGTGACCTTCACGCCGACGCAGAAAGGATTGCGCACCGGCGATCTCAACTTCACCGACAACGCCCCCGGCAGTCCGCAGAGCGTCGCTCTGAGCGGAACCGGCAAGTAACTCGAACCAATAAACTGAACCAGCGGGTGGGACTTCGGTCCCGCCCTTTTTTGGCCTCGAGGGCTTTACCCCGTGCCTGCGCCACATCGGCGCTTAGACCTTGCCGTTCTCGAAGTGGAAAACTGTTCTCGCACCGCGCTGAGCGGAGGCTTTTCCTTCTCCATCGAGGCGGGTTTGCCTGACGCGGAAAGGCTACGTTCTTGCCGTATGTCTGCAAAGATTTTCGCCCAGTATCCATGCGGCAATTTCGTTGCGTCCAGGGCGGAAGAAGAGTACTATACCCACGCTACGCGTTCACCCCCCCTGTGAACGTTCGACCCAAAACTGAAAACGAAATCCCAAAGGAGAAATCATGATTCAAAGATTGAGCGTATTCCTGCTCACCGTCGCCGCGATGGTGTCGGTCGTGAATGTGGTTTGCCAGGCAGAACCGCAGCCCTTGTTGACGCGTCATGTGCGCGAAATGGTTGTCAATGGGGACGCACAATCCGTCGGCCGGCTCCCGGCAGCGCAAACCATGAAACTCGACATCGTGCTGGCTCTTCGTCATGAGCCGGAGTTGGAGAATTTCCTGCAAGACCTCTACGATCCCACCAGCGCGTCTTACCGCCGCTTCCTCACCGTGGAAGAATTCACCGCGAGGTTTGGTCCCAGCCAGGAGGATTATGACGCGGTGGTTCACTTCGCGAAAGCGAATGGCTTCCAGGTCGCCGGCGCTGCCCGCAATCGCATGAACGTGCAGGTTACGGGAACAGTAGCAAGCATCGAGAAAGCCTTCCACGTGACCATGGGTGTCTACCAGCACCCCACGGAGAACCGCACCTTCTATGCGCCGGATCGGGAGCCCACGGTGGACCTACCGTTCCAGTTGTGGCGCATCTCGGGCCTGGAGAACTATTCGATCCCGCGTCCAGCTCTCGTTTACAACCCACAGAAGGCTCACTCTAACGCCAGTATTGGTTCCGGCCCTGGTCAGTCTTTCCTCGGCAGCGACATGCGCGCCGCCTACTACGGAACAGGCCCCCTCAACGGCGCCGGCCAGTCGCTCGGACTGTTTGAGTACGTCGGTACCGATCTGGCCGACCTGAACACTTACTACCACAACGTCGGCCAAACACTCAACGTCCCGATCACTCTCTTGTCCGTGGATGGGACCCCCACGACCTGCTACGCATCGCAAAGCTGTGACGACACAGAACAAACGCTCGACATGACGCAGGCGCTCGGCATGGCCCCGAACCTGTCCAGCCTGGTGATGTACATCGGATCGACCGATTCCGCCATTTTCAACGCCATGGCAACGGCCAATCCGCTGAACGCGCAATTGAGCTCCTCGTGGTACTGGAACCCGGCAGATCCCCGGACGGACGACCCATACTTTCAGGAGTTCGCGGCGCAGGGCCAGAACTTGTTTGACGCCGCCGGCGACGGTGCGGATTGGCAAGAAAGCGGTTCCATCTGGCCGGCCGATGACGCATATCTCGTATCGGTTGGCGGAACTGAGCTATTCACACAAAGCGCGGGCGGTCCGTGGTCTTCAGAAACCACTTGGGTGGACGGCGGCGGCGGCATCTCGCCGAACGGTATTCCGATTCCTTCCTGGCAGGTGCCCACAGCCGCAGGCTGCTCCAATTGTTCCCAGACCCTTCGCAACGGCCCGGACGTTTCGGCCAACTCGTATTGGAGTTTTTACGTCTGTGCCGACCAAACTACCTGCACTGCGAACGATTACGGTGGAACCAGCTTTGCTGCGCCCATGTGGGCCGGCTACTTGGCTCTCGCCAATCAACAGGGAGAGGCCAACGGCAATCCGCCGCTCGGCTTCATCAACCCGGCCCTTTATGCGATTGGCTTGGGATCGAGCTATGACAGTGATTTCCACGACATCACCACTGGCAGCAACGGCTATCCAGCAACCACCGGCTACGATTTGGCGACGGGCTGGGGCAGTCCGAATGGTGCCAACCTGATCAATGCACTGGCCGGACCAGCCGGACCCAGCTTCAGCCTGACCGCGAACCCGTACTCGCTCACCATTGTGCAGGGCGCCAGCGCCACCAGCACCATCACCGTCACTGACTATGACGGCTTTAGCGGAAGTGTTACGTTGTCGGCGTCGGGTCTGCCCAGCGGCGTCACTGCCGGCTTCAACCCGAATCCCACAACCTCAACCAGCACTCTGACCCTTACCGTCGGTAGCGGCACTACGCCTGGCCGCTATACAGTGACCGTTGCCGGCGTGTCGGGCAGCTTGACAAATCAAACAGGCATCGGGCTCACCGTTGCTGCCGCTCCACTCGTTACTCTCTCGCCAACGTCTTTGGCATTTGGTAAGGAAGTCGTGGGCGCTACATCCAAAGCGAAGTCCGTTTTGCTTAAGAACACCGGAGCCGCGACGCTGAAGATCACCAGCATCGTGGCCAGCGGCGATTTCGCCATCCAGAACAACTACTGCGGTGCCCAGCTTGTAGTGGGTCAGGAGTGCCTCCTGACAGTGACCTTCACGCCGACGCAGCTTGGATCGCGCACCGGCGCTCTGACGTTTACTGACAACGCCCCCAACAGTCCGCAGACGCTGCCGCTGTCGGGCACTGGCACCGTGCAGGCCACGTTAACCCCTGCCAGCGCGAAGTTCCCGGCAGAGAAGGTGGGGACGAGCAGTCCGGCGAAAGTGTTTACGCTTGCCAACAAGCAGAGCGTGGCGCTTACCAGCATCGTGATCTCGACGACCGGAGACTTCAATGTCTCGGCGACGACTTGCACGGCGAGTCTGGCGGCCAAGTCCAGTTGCACGATCAGTGTGGTGTTCAAGCCAACGCAGACCGGGACGAGGACGGGGACGTTGCAGGTGGCCGATAGCGCCGTCAACAGCCCGCAGACTTCGAGTCTAACGGGCACCGGCAAGTAACCCTAACCAGGAAACTGAACCAGCGGGCGGGACTTCGGTCCCGCCCTTTTTTCCTGCCAGGAGCGGGGCCGCCCGGTTCATCGTGGAGAAAGTTCTTCTAGATATACTTTCTTGGCTGAAAGCCGGGGCATCAGGCATACCTCAGCGTCCGCCAAATCAACGAAATGCTTGGCGTGGAAAGGCTGCGCTCTTGCCGTATTTCTGCAAAGATTTTCGCCCAGTATCCATGCGGTAATTTCGTTGCGTCCAGGGCAGGAGAGGAGTACTATACGCACGCTGGACGTTCACCCCCCCTGTGAACGGTCGCCCAAACTGAAAGCGAAATCCTAAAGGAGAAATCATGATTCAAAGATTGAGCATATTCCTGCTCACCGTCGCCGCGATGGTGTCGGTCGTGAATGTGGTTTGCCAGGCAGAACCGCAACCCCTGTTAACGCCTCATGTGAAAGAAGTGGTTGTCAATGGGGAGGCACAGTCCGTCGGGCGGCTCCCGGCAACACAGTCCATGCGCTTCGACATTGTTCTGGCGCTGCGCCATCGGCCAGAGTTGGAAAATTTCCTGCAAGAACTCTACGATCCTTCCAGCCCCTCCTACAAGCAGTACGTCACGCCGCAAGAGTTCACCGCGCGGTTTGGTCCCAGCCAGGAAGATTATGACGCCTTGATCGCTTTCGCGAAAGCGAGCGGCTTTACAGTCGTTCGCGGATCCCGCGACGCTTTCGACGTGCAGCTCACGGGCTCGGTGGCGAACATCGAGAAAGCCTTCCACGTGACCATGGGCGTCTACCAGCACCCCACCGAGAACCGCACATTCTATTCGCCGGACCGCGAGCCCACGGTGGACCTGCCGTTCCAGTTGTGGCACATCTCGGGCCTGGACAACTATTCGATCCCGCGGCCAGCTCTCGTTTACAACCGACAGAAGGTTCGCTCCAACGCCAGTATTGGTTCCGGCCCTGGTCAGTCTTTCCTCGGCAGCGACATGCGCGCCGCCTACTATGGCACAGGACCTCTCAACGGTGCCGGCCAGACCATCGGGTTGCTGGAATATCAAGGCACCGATTTGGCCGATGTGAACACTTACTACAAGAACGTTGGCCAAACGCTCAACACCCCAATCACTCTTTATTCCGTGGACGGGACTGCCACGACTTGCTATGCATCGCAAAACTGTGATGACACCGAACCGACGATCAATATAACCCAGGCGCTCGGCATGGCCCCGGACCTATCCAGCCTCGTGATGTTCATTGGATCGACCGATACCGCGCTGTTGTCGGGTATGTCTTCGTACAATCCTCTCCCCGCTCAATTGAGCGCTTCGTGGCTCTGGAGCACGTCCCCGGCAGCGGATGACCCCTACTTCGAGAAAATGGCGGCGCAGGGTCAGAACTACTTCAATGCGTCCGGCGACGACGCCGAGTTTAACTCCAGCTACCCAACGTGGCCGGCGGATTCCGCGTATGTCACCTCAGTCGGTGGCACGGATCTGGACACACAGAGCGCGGCCGGTCCCTGGGCCTCCGAAACCGCTTGGGAGGACAGTGGTGGCGGCTACTGGGCACCGGACGACATTCCGTTTCCTTCTTGGCAAACGGGCATCGTCAACGCACAGAACAAAGCTTCCTCGGTTTATCGGAACGCCCCGGACGTAGCGGCCAATGCGAATTGGTCCTTCTACGTCTGTGCCGACCAAACTACCTGCAGTGAGAACGCTTACGGTGGAACCAGCTTTGCTGCGCCCATGTGGGCCGGCTACCTGGCTCTGGCCAACCAACAGGGAGAGGCTAACGGCAATCCGCCGCTCGGTTTCATCAACCCAGCCCTTTACGCGATTGGTTTGGGCTCGAACTATGACACCAATTTTCATGACATCACCAGCGGCAGTAATGGCTATCCGGCGGTCACCGGCTACGATCTGGTGACCGGCTGGGGCAGTCCGAACGGAGCCAATCTGATCAACGCACTCGGTGGACCCGCTGGACCTAGCTTCAGCCTGGCTGCGAACCCGTACTCGCTCACCCTTGTGCAGGGCGGCAGCGGCACCAGCACCATCACCGTCACTGACTATGACGGCTTTAGCGGCAGCGTTACGCTGTCGGCGTCGGGTCTGCCCAGCGGCGTCACTGCCGGCTTCAACCCGAATCCCACAACCTCAACCAGCACCCTGACCCTTACGGTCGCTCCCAACGCTGCTGTCGGAACGTCGTCGTTGACCATTGCCGGCGTGTCGGGCAGCTTGACGAATCAAGCGGGCATCCAGCTCACCGTTGCTGCCGCTCCACTCGCTACGCTCTCGCCGACGTCTTTGGCATTTGGTAAGGAAGTCGTGGGAGCTACATCAAAGGCGAAGTCCGTTTTGCTTAAGAACACCGGAGCCGCGACGCTGAAGATCACCAGCATCGTGGCCAGCGGCGATTTCGCCATCCAGAACAACTACTGCGGTGCCCAGCTTGTAGTGGGTCAGGAGTGCCTCCTGACAGTGACCTTCACGCCGACGCAGGTTGGGTCGCGCACCGGCGCTCTGACGTTCACTGACAATGCCCCCAACAGTCCACAGACGCTGCCGCTGTCGGGCACGGGCACCGTGCAGGCCACCTTAACCCCTGCCAGCAGGAAATTCCCGGCAGAGAAGGTGGGGAAGAGCAGTCCGGCGAAGGTGTTTACGCTTGCCAACAAGCAGAGCGTGGCGCTTACCAGCATCGTGATCTCGACGACCGGGGACTTCAGTGTCTCATCGACGACCTGCACGACGAGCCTGGCCGCCAAGTCCAACTGCACCATCAGCGTGGTATTCACGCCAACCCAGACGGGCACGAGGACGGGGACGTTGCAGGTGGCCGATAGCGCCATTGGTAGTCCGCAGACTTCGAGTCTGACGGGCACCGGCAAGTAACCCTAACCAGGAAACTGAACCAGCGGGCGGGACTTCGGTCCCGCCCTTTTTTTGGCCTCAAGGGCTTTACCCCCTGCCCGCGCCAGATCGGCAATGGCTGCCATCACCGTTCACCGGGCCGCGCCTCCAGCGGTATCGTTATCTGTCGCCTGCCAGCTTGTCCAGCTTATCCATGGTTCGCGCTAAGATCTCGCCGGGAGATCCCTGGGCAACAATCGGCACCAGGAGGCCAAGATCTTCGTAGAACTGGATGAGTGGCGCAGTGCTGCGCTCGTATGCTTCCAAACGCACGGTGACAGACTCGGGCCGGTCGTCCTCGCGCTGATAGAGCCGGCCGCCGCATTGATCGCACACGGCCTCGACCTGCGGCGGTCTTTCGATGACGTGGAAAATCGACTTGCATTTTTCGCAGGTGCGGCGGCCGCTCAACCGCCGGACAATCTCGTCCAGCGGCAGTTCGTAGTTGACCACGGCGCTGAGCGAAAGCTTCTCCTTCTCCATCAGCTCTCTCAGCGACTCGGCTTGGCCCAGCGTGCGCGGAAATCCGTCGAGGATAAAGCCGCCACAATCGAGGATGCAGCCGCTGCGCTCGCGCACCATTTCCCACACGGTGGAGTCGGGCACCAGTTCGCCGCGGCGCATGTGCTCCAGCGCTGCCTTCATCGCCCGGGATTGATCGCAGTCACGCCGCTCCTTGGCAGCTCGAAAGACGTCTCCGGTCGAGAGATGGCAAGCCCCCAGACGCTCGGTCAGGAGCTCGGCTTGAGTACCTTTGCCGACGCCCGGCGCCCCCAGAAGGATCAGCCGCCAGGGGTTCTTGCGCTGTGCTGGAACGGCTGAACACTTCACTGAGCCATCTGCCGAAGGCCCTTGCAGCCACTCTACGCGATCGTTCTTGATGGGTGCGTTCATGCCTAAGAATTTACGCAGGCGCGCGCCGCGTGCAGTGACGGTTGTCACACATGAGGCGAAAGACACGCGGCCGGGGCGGGAACGAACTGGTGGCGGGACGTTGACGCCAGTGCAGACCAAACCATCGCGCGGCAATTGGGTTTCACTTCTGCAATCGCACGATCCGCCTGCCGGCAATCTCAAATTTCCCTTCCAGCACAATCCTGATCGCTTCCGTATATGCGATGTGTTCCTGCTCAAGAATGCGCGCGGCCAGCGTGTGCTCGTCGTCGGAATCCAGCACGGGCACGGTTTTCTGCACGATGATGGCGCCGTGATCGAGTTCCTCATCCACCAGGTGCACCGTGCAGCCTGACACTCTCACGCCGTAGGCAAAGGCCTGCTGCTGCGCTTCCAAGCCGGGAAACGCGGGCAGCAAGGACGGATGGATGTTGAGAATTTTCGCCGGAAACTGCCGCACGAACCAGGGCGAGAGCAGGCGCATATAACCGGCGAGGCAGACGAGATCGACTTTGTTGCCCCGGAGCGCAGCCACAACTTCGCGGTCGTGCTCCTCGCGTGGCTTGCCTTTCGATGGAATGATAAGCGCGTTGAGGCCGCGCTGGTGGGCGGTTTCAAGGCCGGGAGCATCGGCACGGTTCGAGATCACAACCGCAATGCGCGCATCGGGAATCCGGCCCGCCGCAATGCTATCGGCGATCGCCACAAAATTGGAGCCACGCCCGGAAAGCAGAATGCCGAGGTTCTTCATAGACAACATTATTCACCACGGAGGCACGAAGACACGGAGAAAAATCGAAGAGCGAGCTAGTCGTTGTCATCCCGAGCGCAGCGAAGGGATGAATTCACGTTTGAAGTGCAACAGTGTGTTCCAAGAATACCTCGTTGGGAGTTTTGAAGCCGAGGCATTTTCTGGGTGTGTCGTTATAGCGTTCGAGACAGAGGGCGAGGCGATGGGCGGGCAGGGTATCGAGGTCGGTGTTTCTGGGCAACTGGCGGCGCAAACGGCCAATCGCGTTTTCGATGCCGCCCTTTTGCCACGGCGAGTGCGTGTCGCAGAACCAGGTCTGGATGCCAAACCGTCGGCTCAGGAGATAGTGTTTGCTGAACTCCGTTCCGTTATCGAAGGTCATGGATTGGCACACACGCGCGGGCATCGCTTCCACCATGGCGCTGAGATTGTCGGCGACCGACTGCGCCGTTCTCGCCTTCTGCCGCACCAGCAGGGCGCGCCGCGACCTGCGTTCCTGCGCCACCAGCAAGAACTGTCCCGGTTTGCTGAAGCTCATGAGGTCGGCTTCCCAATCGCCCAAGCGCGTTCTGGCCTCCACCACCGCCGGACGATCATGGATGGAAACCCTGTCCACTATGGACGCCGTCGACCATCGGCCATTGGGCAGACGCTTTCCGCGACGGTACTTTTGGCGAGGCAACCAGCGATGCAGGGTTTCGTTGAAGGACCCACTGCGCCAATAAATGTAACGGTAGATCGATTCGTAGCTGATGCGGTCGCTGCCCGGTCCCTGGGCCATGCGCCCGGCAATCTGCTCCGGCGACCATCCCGCGGCGAGATGTTGCAAAACTTTCTCACGAAGTTCCGGCTGACGTTCCAGCTTATGGGCTCGACCGCGAGCATGACGACGCAGCATCAACTGCTGCGCGCGCTCCGGATCGTAACCCCCGGTCCACTGCTTGGACGCCTTGCCGTTGCGCTTCAGTTCACGGCTGATCGTCGCCGCGCTCCGCCCCAGAACGCCAGCGATGCAGCGCAGAGATTTACCGTCTGCATGCAGACGGTAAATCTCAATCCGCTCTCTGAGGCCCAACTGCTCATACCTTCTTTTTTCCATCGCAACACCTTTGTACGGTGTTGCACTTGATTCGTGAACTCATGGGGATCTGCATTTTGCGGCTGACTGCAGATCCCTCGCTTCGCTCGGGATGACAATTCATGAAAGAGGCCGCTAAGAGCCAAGAGCTGAAAGCCCAGGGCTGCCCTAGCTGAACACCACCTTGCGATCACCTTTGACGATGCGGCCGACGCTGTAGAATTTTTCTCCGGCGCGCTCCAGCAGCGTCTGCGCTTTCTTGAATTTCTTGGCGGGAACCACGATCAGCATTCCGAGGCCCATGTTGAAGGTGCGAAGCATCTCTTCTTCCGCGACGTTGCCGAGTTTCTGCAGATGTTCAAAGATTGGCAGAACCGGCCAGGTGCCGAGTTCGATCACGGCCGATGTGCCTTTGGGCAGCACGCGGGGCAGGTTCTCGGTGATGCCGCCGCCGGTGATATGCGCCAACGCCGCGACGCACTCGCCCGCGATCATTTTCCGAATGACCGGCCAGTAGCTGCGATGGGTCCGCATGAGTTCGTTGCCGACCTTGTTCTTGATCTCGCTGACAAAAGTCTCGGGAGAATAGCCCGCGATTTCGAAGAGCAGTTTGCGGGCTAGCGAGTATCCGTTGGTGTGCAGGCCGTTGGACGGCAAGCCGAGGACGCAATCCCCCACTTGCACGTCTTTGCCGCTGATGATGCGGTCGCGCTCGACTACTCCGACAATGAACCCGGCGAGATCGTATTCGCCCTCGGGGTAGAACCCCGGCATTTCGGCGGTCTCGCCGCCGATCAGGGCGCAGCCATTATGCTTGCAGGCTTCGGCGAGGCCGCCAACAACCTTTTCCGCGACTTCCGGGTCCAGCGTGCCAGTGGCCAGATAGTCCATGAAAAACAGCGGAGCCGCACCTTGCACCGCGATGTCGTTTACGCAGTGATTCACCAGGTCGGCGCCGACGGTGTGGTGCATTTTCATTTCGAACGCCACCTTCAATTTCGTACCCACGCCATCCACGCTCGAAACCAGCACCGGGTCCAAATACTTCTTATCGACCGAGAACAACCCTCCGAATCCGCCGATTTCGCTCAGCACCCCCTTGGTAAAAGTCTTGTGGGCTAAATACTTGATGCGCTGCTTGGTGCGTTTGCCGCGATCAATGCTGACACCGGCGTCGGCGTAGGTGATGGAGTCGCTTTGGGCGTTGGGGTTCTGGGCCACTTTTTCAGTCCGTCATAGCCAGGGTGGAGAGATCTGGTGCGCCACCGAGCCGGGGGAAGCGTTCCAGACGCAACAAATTCTAGCACGTCTGGAGTTGCCTCCGGCGTGACGGGGTGGATGTGATTGTCACGTGGTCGGCGAAATTGCTGACCCGGGACGAGGCTTTTCCAAGCGCGATCGGCGAAGGCGTTATAATGCTGGTCCAATTCTTTTCTTCGGGAGACAAGTATGAGACTTCTGGCAGTTCTTCTTTTCGCCGTGCTGACGATTCCGTATGCAGTGGCGCAGCAAAACGAATCACAGGACACTACGTCCGAGAACGCAAAGCAGGCCGCGTCCAAGAAGGATAAAAAACAAACAGCGCCGGTGAATGCCGCAACTCCGGATAAATCCACGGAAAGCGGCAAGCCCGCGGAGCCGCCCAAAGCCGACGCCAGCGAAGCTACCGACAAGGAAGAACATTACGATGTGGCGGAAGTTCCGCCCGTAATCACGCATCACCAGATCGCGCTGAACGGCAAGACTCTCAGTTACACGGCGACGGCCGGAAGGCTTCCCCTCAAGCGCGGCGATGGCAAGACGGAAGCCGAAATGTTTTTCGTTGCCTACACACTCGACGGACAGGATGCGGCAAAACGTCCGCTGACGTTCGCGTTCAATGGTGGCCCCGGCTCCGCCTCGGTGTGGCTGCACATGGGCGCGCTGGGGCCCAAGCGCGTGGTCCTGCAGGCGAGCGGCTTCATGCCGGCAGCGCCCTATCGTCTGGAAGACAATCCCAACACGCTGCTCGATCGCAGTGACATCGTCATGGTGGATGCCATGTCCACTGGCTATTCGCGGGCCGCGACCGCCGAACTTACCAAGAAGTTTCTAGGTGTAAAAGGCGACGTAGAAGCTTTTGGGGAATTTATCCGCCTCTACATTTCCCGCTACGATCGCTGGAGCTCTCCGCTCTTTTTGCTCGGGGAGAGTTACGGCACGACGCGCGCCGCCGGCATCGCCGGATATTTGGCCGATCATGGTATCGCTTTCAATGGCGTGACCCTGCTTTCGATGGCCGTGGATTTCCAGACGCTCGAATATAATAAGTCGAACGACCTGCCCTATTTTCTGCTGGTGCCCACGTTCAACATGATCGCCGGATACCATCACAGGCTGTCCGCCGATCTCACCCAGGATGTGGCGAAGACGCGCGAGGAAGTCGTGCGCTGGTCGACCAATGATTACGCGCTCGCTCTGGGCCAAGGCGACGCCATGACGCCCGAAGAACGCCGCAAGATTGTCGAGCAACTGTCGCGCTACATTGGGCTGCGTCCGGAAGTGATTGAGGCGCACAACCTGCGCATTGACGTTCCGACCTTCACTCACGAACTGCTGCTTGACCAGAAACTGGTCACCGGACGTTCTCGATGGCCGCTTCAGCAGCCCCAATCCAGACGAAGATCGTTCCTTCTATGATCCGACGAGCGCCGCCATTCTGCCGCCTTACACCTCGGCGTTCAACAACTACCTGCGCACGGAACTGAGCTACAAGTCCGACATGCCCTACAGGGTTTTCGCCTACGACCAGCCTGGCTTCCGCAACTGGGATTGGGGCAACGCCGAGCAGGGCTTTCCCAGCACGGCGGGCGGGTTGCGGTCGGCCATGATCAAGAACCCATACATGAAGATCCTGGTGATGGAAGGCTACTACGATCTCGCCACACCCTTCACCGCTGCCAACTGGACCATGGATCATCTGGACCTCGGCCCGCAGTTCCGCCAGAATGTTTCGTACGCCACGTACAACTCGGGGCACATGGTGTACATCGACCGCGCCGAACACAACAAGATGAAAAAAGACCTGGTTGACTTCATGGAGAAATGCTTGCCGAAATAGTTTCCGCGGTTGACGATTCGTTTCGCGGCGGCGCATGTGTTCTAATGCTGGACATTTAGTGCTGAGCCCATGCGCGCCGCTGCCATCTTCGGGTTGGGAACTTCACCGGCTGAATTGAAGCCGTTTCAAGCCGCCACTCCAACACGGTGGCTGCAGGGATTGCCCACCTCTTCCGGCGACGCCGACGCCATCCTCATCTTTGGCGGGGACGGCACCATTCATCGTCATCTGCCAGCGCTGGTGCGGCTCCAACTGCCCGTGCTGATCGTCCCGGCAGGCAGTGGAAACGATTTTGCCCGCGCGCTGAAACTGCGCTCGATGCGAGACTCCTTGCGCCTTTGGCGCGATTTCGAATCGGGGAAAATTCAAGCGCAGGCCATCGATCTCGGAGTCATTGTTCCATCCGCTTCGCCGGAGCGCACCCACTATTTCTGCTGCGTCGCCGGCTGCGGCCTCGATTCTGCGGCCGCTCGGCGCGCCAATCGGATGCCGCGCTGGCTGCGCGGACACGGCGGCTATGCTCTGGCGTTATTGCCGCTGCTGCTCAAACTTCCTGCCTATTCCATGCGGCTGACGCAGATCAGTGGTGAGGATCGCGCCGAAGCCGAAAAGCTCAGCTTGCTCGCCGCATTCGCCAACACGCCGTTCTATGGCGACGGCATGCGCATCGCGCCGGAAGCGGATCTGGCGGATGGCAAGCTCGACGTTTGCCGGATCAGCACGCTGAATCCCTTCAAGCTGTTTTTCACGTTTCCGACGGTGTACTTCGGTCGACATCTCCTCCTGCCCGAAGTGGAGTACTCGCGGGCCGAGCGAATCCACCTGCGGACCGAGACTCCGCTCGAGATCTACGCTGACGGAGAGTTTGTGTGCGAGACGCCCGCCGAGATTTCAGTTGCCGCGGGCGCGCTGCGAGTGATTCATCCGGGATGACAACGTTCTACCAGAAAGTCTAGCGCACTCGGCCGTAGCGCGCATCGAGCGCAATATTCAGTTCGAGTACGTGAACGCGCGGCTCGCCCATGAATCCCCATTGCCGGTTCTCGGAGTCCTCCAGAACCAAACGTGCGACTTCCGCCTCCGGAATCTTACGTTCCGACGCCACGCGGTGGATCTGGAACTCGGCCGCCGCCGGCGAGATATCAGGATCGAGTCCTGAAGCCGATGTCGTCACCAGATCGACTGGGATGGGAACGCCGGGATTCTCGGCTTGCAGCTTGGCGACGTCTCCATTGACGCGAGCAATCAACTGCGCGTTGGTCGGGCCCAGGTTCGAGCCGCTGGAAGCGCTGGCATCGTAGCCTGCCGCGCCCGCGGCCGATGGCCGCGAATGAAAGTAGCCCGGCCCCGAAAATGGCTGCCCGATCAGCCGCGAAGCAACTACCACTTCGTCTTTTCCGCGGATTAGCTCGCCGTTGGCCTGCTTGGGGAAGATCAGTTGCGCGAGTCCGGTCACCGCGAGGGGATACAGAATTCCCAAGAGAACCGTGGTCGCGATCGTCATGAGTATTGCCGTAATCAGATTTTTCTTCATAGGTCTTCTCCAATAAGTGGACAGCAAAACCGGGCCGCGAAAAACTGTTCACTATTCACTAGACCGTTTCATAAATGCCGTTCAGCTCGGACGCAACGCCCCCTCAGGGGCTGAAGCCCGCATCGTTCCAGGCCCTGAACGGCACGGCTGAACAATCTGCGGAAAAAGTCGCTGATTTTATTTGCGCGGCTTTTCGAACGTTCATTTTTCGCTGCGGATCGTGTTTTTGACTTCTCCCGGGCTATCTCGCCCGGCCATTTTGCCTCCTCGAAACACACTTCTCCCCGCGCTTACACTGCGGGAATCAGTTTCGCCATCCGCACCAAGTTGGCCGCGGTCGCCACGAAACGGAAAAACCAATCCACTTTCCGCGCGCCGCGCAGTTTCACTTTCCGCAGAATGCTGTGCAGCTTGCCCCAGCCAAACACGTTCTCGATGCGCTTGCGTTTCTTCTGGCTGATGGCAAAGCCGGGATCGCTCCGCTCCGCTTCGGTCAGCCAGTTCGGCCAGTGCGGATTCGGTTCATACTCGGCCACGTGAGGCGTAATGTTGCGCCGCCGCAACTCCGCGATAAACTTTTCCTCCTGATACAGCGTGTCCGCTCCCAGCGTGATGACGGGCGTTTGCGCGTTCACTCGTTCTGCGCTGCGGCCCATGGCGTCCAGCATCTGCAGCGCCGCTTCCCGCTCCGCCGTCGTGCTCGACGGCGTGGCGCGGGCCGCCACCACCAGCCCCTTGCGGTTCTCGATCACCCCATGCCCCAGATAACTCGGCTTGGCCTCACCCGCCGTGCTCTTCTTATACAGCCGCGCGTCCGGGTCGGTCGTCGAAACGTGCGTGTCGCGCAGCAACTTCTTGCCGCCCGCGCCCGTGCCCGCCGCCGGCGGCGGAAGCTTGGGCACAAAACTCCGTCGACTCGCCCACGCCTCGATCAACGTCCCATCCACCGTGAAGTGTTCTTCGCTCAGCAGACCGTGTGCGCGTGCCTGCTCCAACACCGCGCCCAGCAAGCGTTCGGAAACTTCGCCTTGCATCATCCGCTCCCGGTTCTTGGTGAACACCGTCACATCCCAAACCTCATCGTCCGGGTTCAAGCCCACGAACCAGCGGTACAACAGGTTGTAGTTCATCTGCTCCATCAGCTGGCGCTCGCTGCGCAGGGAATACAGAACCTGCAGCAAGAGCGCCCGCAACAGCTTCTCCGGAGGAATCGACGGACGCCCCCGCCGCGCGTACAGCGCCTGGAAATGCGCCCATAAGTCCTGCAGCGCCCGATCCATCATGGCGCGAATCCGCCGCAACGGATGATCCGCCGGTATCCGCTCTTCCGGGTTGAGATAACTGAACACCGCTCCTTGCTGCTCGTCGTTTCCACGCATACTACGTACATATCAAATCGCCCTGTGGAAACACCCGTATCTTTTCATGCACACAGAATATTTCCGCAGACTGTGAAGCCGTGCCCTACCCAAAGGCCTAGCGAACTACAGTTCTTCGGCAGTCCGAGACGGGGCAAGCCCCGTCTCTACACGGAGTTTTTCCGCAGCCTGTGAAGGCGTGCCCTACCCTAAACCGACTTATGAACCCAGCTCCAGCCACCATCCACTGCCCTTCCCTAAGTCAACTTGATGCCGGTGATGAACATGTCAATCAGCTTGATGCCTATGAACGGAACCACCAGTCCGCCGAATCCATACACCAACAGGTTTTGCCGGAGCAGAGATTCGGCGCTCATCGCCTTGTACTTGACCCCTCGCAGCGCCAGCGGAATCAGGGCAACGATGATGAGCGCGTTGAAAATTACGGCAGAAAGCACCGCCGAGTGCGGCGACTGAAGGTGCATGACGTTCAGCGCATTCAGCACGGGAAAGGTTCCGGCGAACATGGCCGGAATGATCGCGAAATACTTGGCCACGTCGTTCGCAATCGAGAAGGTGGTGAGCGCTCCGCGCGTCATGAGCAGCTGTTTGCCGATGGCCACCACCTCGATGAGCTTGGTGGGATTCGAATCCAGGTCCACCATGTTGCCGGCCTCTTTTGCCGCTTGCGTGCCGGTATTCATGGCCACGCCCACATCGGCCTGAGCCAGCGCGGGCGCATCGTTGGTGCCGTCGCCGGTCATGGCCACGAGCTTGCCGTCGGCCTGCTCGCGGCGAATCAGATCCATTTTGTCTTTCGGAGTCGCCTCCGCCAGAAAATCGTCCACGCCCGCCTCGCGCGCGATCGCCGCCGCCGTCAGAGGATTGTCGCCGGTGATCATGACGGTCTTGATCCCCATGGCGCGCAGTTGATTGAAGCGCTCGCGCATGCCGCCTTTGACGATGTCCTTCAGGTAGATCACGCCCAGCGCGCGCTGATTCTCCGCGACCACCAGCGGAGTTCCTCCGGAGCGCGAGATTTGTTCCACGCTTGCCTGAATCTCGCGCGGCAGCGAAGTGCCGAAGTGCTGCAGGTATTTGGTGATGGCGTCGACCGCTCCTTTGCGAATTTCGCGGCCGTCCAGGTTCACGCCCGACATGCGGGTTTGCGCGGTGAAGGGGACGAACACGGCTTCGTGCGAAGCCAGTTCACGTCCGCGCAGGCCGTACTTCTCTTTCGCCAGCACAACAATCGAGCGGCCTTCGGGTGTTTCGTCGGCGAGCGAAGCAAGTTGCGCGGCGTCGGCCATCTCGGCCGTGGTAATCCCCGGCGCGGGAATGAATTCCGCTGCCTGGCGGTTGCCGAGCGTGATCGTTCCCGTCTTATCGAGCAGCAAGGTGTTCACATCTCCGGCCGCTTCGACGGCGCGCCCGGACATCGCGAGCACGTTGTGCTGCACCAATCGGTCCATCCCGGCAATGCCGATCGCGGAAAGCAGGCCGCCAATGGTGGTTGGAATCAGGCAGACCAGCAGGGAGACGAGCACGAATACCGTTTGCGGCGATCCCGAGTAAATTGCGAAAGGCTGGAGCGTAACGACCGCCAGCAGAAAAATGATGGTCAGGCCGGCAAGCAAAATGTTGAGCGCGATTTCGTTCGGGGTCTTCTGCCGCTCCGCGCCCTCGACTAACGCGATCATTCGGTCGAGGAAGGTTTCGCCAGGATTCGAAGTAATGCGGACTTTAATCACATCGGAAAGGACGCGCGTGCCGCCGGTGACCGCCGACCGGTCTCCTCCGGCTTCGCGGATCACGGGCGCGGATTCACCCGTAATCGCGGACTCGTCCACCGAAGCAACGCCTTCGATGACTTCGCCATCGCCTGGGACGAGTTCGTTCGCGGCCACCATCACGACATCGCCCGAACGCAGCTTCGCGCTGGGCACCGTTTCTGTCTTCCCGTTCGCCAGCAAGCGCTTGGCCTCGGTTTCAGACCGGGCTTTGCGCAGCGTGTCGGCTTGCGCTTTGCCGCGGCCCTCGGCCATGGCTTCCGCGAAATTCGCAAACAGCACGGTGAACCAAAGCCAGAGCGTGATCTGAAGATTGAAGGAGAAGCTCTGCTTCCCGCGGAATAACAGGATGGTCGTCACCACGGCGCCAACCTCGACCACGAACATGACCGGATTCTTCATCATGGTGCGGGGATCGAGTTTGACCACGGCGTCGCCCAGCGCCCGCCGGATGATTTTTGCGTCCCACAAACTCTTGTTCTTTTTTTCTGCCATGTCTTACCTCGGAAAGGCCTGCCTCAGAAAGTTTTCCCTGCCATCATCAGCAGGTGTTCAAGTACGGGCCCCAGACTAAGAGCCGGGAAAAATGTAAGCGCTCCCACGATCACAATCACCGACACGAGCAGAACCGTAAACAGGGGCGTAGTCACCGGGAACGTGCCAGCCGTAGCGGGCACCGCTTTCTTCTTCGCCAGGTTGCCGGCAATCGCCAGCATGGGGATGATCATGAAGAATCGTCCCACCAGCATGGTCATCGCACCCGCAATGTTGTACCAAAGGGTGTTGCCGTTTATGCCGCCGAACGCGGAACCGTTATTCCCTGCCGACGACGTAAACAAGTAGAGGATTTGGGTCAGCCCGTGTGGCCCCGCATTGCTGATGCTGGATGTACCAAATCCCTCGACCGATGAAATGCCCGTGAGCACAAGTATGATCAGCGGGAAGACCAGCGTGACCAACATCGCCATCTTCACGTCATAGGCTTCAATTTTCTTGCCCAGATACTCCGGCGTGCGCCCGACCATAAGCCCGGCAATGAACACCGACAGCACCACGTAGATCAGGATGCCGTACAGGCCGGCGCCCACTCCTCCAAAAACGGTCTCGCTGAGCATGATGTTGACCAGCGGCACCATCCCGCCCAGCGGAGTAAACGAATCGTGCTGGCCGTTGATGGCGCCACAGCTCGCGTCGGTAGTGACCGTGGCAAACAACGCAGAGTTAGCGATGCCAAAGCGCACTTCCTTGCCTTCCATGTTGCCGCCGGGCTGCTGCGCGCTGGCATGTTGGTCAACGCCGTGCAGCAAGGGATTGCCGCTGGCCTCGGCCCAGTAAGCCGTCGTAACCCCGCACAGGAAAAGAATCGCCATCGCCGCCCAGACCGCCCAGCCGTGATGCGGCGACCCAGTCATTCGGCCCAGTGTGTAAGTAAGACCTGCCGGGATCGCGAAGATGGAAAGCATCTGCAGGAAGTTACTAAGTGGTGTGGGATTCTCAAAAGGATGGGAGCTGTTGGCGCCGAAAAATCCGCCGCCGTTCGTGCCCAGCATCTTGATCGCCTCTTGAGAAGCAACCGGACCTTGGGCGATGGTCTGGTCGGTGACGGTGTCCATGACCGGCTTGCCATCCGGCCCAACCATCGGCTTGCCGTCCGTTCCAGTCTTTTGGACCTGTTGCGGCTCGACCAGCTTCGCGGTGTCGTAGGGCCTGAGGTTTTGCACGGCTCCCTGCGAAACCAGGAGCAGGGCATAGACGATGCAGGCGGGCAACAACACCCACAGGATGGAGCGGGTCATGTCGACCCAGAAATTTCCGATGGTCTCTTTTTCCTTGCGCGCGATGCCGCGAACGAATGCGATGGCCAGCGCGATCCCCACCGCCGCCGACGCGAAGTTATGGTAGGCCAGGCCAGCCATTTGCGTGAGATAGCTCATGGTGGACTCGCCCGAATAGTTCTGCCAATTGGTGTTGGTGTCGAAGGACGCGGCCGTGTTAAAGGCCAGTGCCTGAGCGACTGCCCCGAACTTCTGCGGATTCCACGGCAGGAACTGCTGCACCCGCTCAATCAGGTAGAGCAGCAGCATGGAGACGCCGCTGAACAACAGCATGGAGAAAGCGTATTCGGTCCAGCGCATCTCGTGCTCTTCATCGACGCCGGTCACGCGATAAAGGAACCGCTCGACCGGCCGAACCACGGGGTCGAGAAAAGTGCGTTCACGGCTGAACACTTTTGCCATGTACACGCCGAGCGGCTTGGTGATCGCCAGAATCAGAGCCAGAAATACGAAGATCTGTATCCAGCCATTGGTTGTCATTTCAGAATTTCTCCGGTCTCAGCAAGGCATAAAGCAGGTAGACCATCAAACCTGCGCTTACAATCAGCATGACGATCAATTCAGCGTTCATAGTTGATTTGTCCTCAGGCGATTTGTCCTCAGCGAATTCGATCGCAGAATTTCACATAACCAAGCGACAGCAGGAAGAACGCTATCGTGACCACGACAAAGATCAGGTCTTGCACGGGACCTCCACGAAACCGGGGACCAGCTTTCCGCCGGAATCAACAGTCGATTAGACAGGCCTCCCCATAAGAATGAGGTAAGCAGTTCGTAAAGAAGTCATAAAGAAGAAGGGGGGCTTCCGGCCGTGGAATGGAAGGAACGCGCGCTCCACTTCCAGTGGAGGCGGGACACGGCGGTCTCCGGTTTTCTTTGTGCGCGCGGGTCCGACCCACTACACTTGAACCGATAGAGCTATGAGAAAGAGCCTGACGCTGATGCTTCGCCACGCTATGTATAACCTGCGTGGCGGCTTTCTGATTCGCCCGCTCACCATCGCGGTGGCGCTGGGTGGCGCGGGCGCATTCCTGTCGTGGTTGGAAGAGGAGTTTCCGGCCATCAGCGCCTGGGTGCCCACCGCCATATTTCCCTCGCACGCCGACCCGCAAATCGCCCAGGTCATTCTGGCGGGCATCGCCGCCTCCATTATGACGGTGGTGTCGATCGTGTTCGCCATCCTGCTGATGACGCTCACCCTGGCGTCGATGCAGTTCTCCCCGCGCATCATCGTCAGCTTTTCCCGGGACCGCGTGACGCAATGGACGCTCGGCATCTTCCTGGGCACTTTCTTGTACTGCATGGCGGCGCTTCCGGCGGCGCGCTCGCTGCCTCAGCCCTTCGCGCCGGTGGCCACAGTCCTGGGAGCGATGGCGCTGGCACTGGTCTGCGTCGGGTTGCTGCTCTTTTTCATTCACCACATCTCGCAGGCCATCAGTGTCAATCACATCGTCGACAGAATCGCGGCAGAAACGGAAGCCGTGATCGATGAGGTTATGCCCTGGCCGCATCGGCTGAACTACCTGGAGGATGCTGAACCGCTCCGGCCCAACGCGAGCGAGGTGGCCGTCTTGAGCCATGATTCCGGCTACATCCGCTTTGTCGATACGCGGCGCCTGGTCGCGCTTGCGAAGCAGTATCACGTCACGATCCGCGTTCTGCGCCGGGTCGGCCACTTCGTTCCGGCGGGAATCCCGCTGATGATGGTCTCCAAGGGGAAGCGTTTGCCCTCCGAAGGAACCGCCGAGCTGCTGGCCGCATTCGACTTCGGCCCGACCCGAACGTTGCAGCAAGACGTGGAGTTTGGCGTCCTGCAGATTGTCGACGTTGCGTTGAAGGCGATCTCGCCCGCCGTCAACGACCCCACCACGGCCATCAACTGCATCGATCAGTTGAGCCGCATTCTGATCCGCTTCGCGTCCCGAGAGCCGCCGGAGGAGCTGCTCTACGATCCGCCGGGCATCGTTCGCGCCAGCATTGGATGGATCCACTTCGAGCGCCTGCTGGAGGCAGCCCTGGAGCAGATCCGCATGTATGCGAAGACGGACGTGGCCGTCAGCTTGCGGTTGCTGCGAGCCCTCGGTGACGTCGCCGCGTCGACGCCCGATCGGGAGTTCCGCCGGATACTCGTCGAGCAAGGAATGCGGACCGTGGCAGGCTGCGCCGAAAAGCTTGGCGAAGAAGAGCTGCGCGAGCTGCGCGCTCGCCAGGCAGCGCTGGAGAGCTTCACGACAATTCCGCAGACGTAGATTGGAACAGGGACCCCGGCGAGGGCAGCCCGCCGGGTTTGCTCAACAACCCCACTCGGCTTCGCCTGCCTTCGCGAAGTATCGCCGGGACTGGCGCTCGCTGGGAATGAGTTCGACTTCGAGGAGAGCGAGACGTGCGGCAGCAATCAAATTGCTCTTTTCCGCTGGCGGCACACTCTCCCATGCATCCTTCGTGCGAAGGGCGGAGGGGTTCCCAGAATCATTGGCCAGCGCCTGATGATAATGGTGAAAGAGTTGCGCAAAGCGTTCGGCGGATACTTCCTGAATGGACATGAGATTGTTCCTTTCCAGCGGCCGGCTTTCTCCGGCGTCCAATGCATTGGATTCGACAGGACATAAAATCTGCATAAATTGAAAATAGGAAAGTCGTAAAGAGTGACGGGGGTAGCACGGGGCCAGAACCGGAGGGCTCGCGACTTTTTCGCAGCCTGCTTAATCGCCGGGCTGGAAGCGATAACCGACCCAGGGATCGGTCACAATGTAGCGCGGGGAATTTGGCGAGGGCTCAAGCTTCTTCCGGAGTTGCGCTACGAAAACGCGCAGGTATTCTACCTGTTCTGTGCTTTCACCGCCCCATACCGCGCCCAGCAAGGCGCGATGCGTTACCACCTTGCCGGCGTGGCGGGCCAGATAGGCGAGCAAGTCGAATTCTTTGGGCGTGAGGTGGACGGCGCGGTCTTTTACAAAGACGGTGCGGGCTTCGGGATCGATCTTGAAGTCGCCCGCTTCTATCGGCGCCAGTTCGGACGCCTCCGTCCGCGCGCGGCGAAGATTGGCGCGGACCCGCGCCAGAAGTTCCTCCATGCCAAACGGCTTGGTCACGTAGTCATCCGCGCCCGCATCCAGCGCCTTGACCTTGGTCCGTTCCTCACCCCGCACCGAGAGCACGATGATGGGAATTTGCGTCTTCGTTCGCAGCCGCCGGCATAACTCCAGTCCATCCATGTTGGGCATCGCCAGGTCGGTGATGACCAAGTCCGGCGACCAGTCCTTCATGATCTCGAGCGCGGTCTCGCCGTCGTTGGCTACGCGAATGTCGTAGCCATGGCTGGAAAGAGAAGTCCGCAGCACCCGCGTGATCTGGGATTCGTCGTCCACTACCAGGATGTGTTTATGCTCCGACATTAGTTCAGGACCGGCGGCGGCATATAGGTGGTAACCTGAAGCAGGCTATTAGATTCGACATCGTAGAGTTTCCGCTTCTCTACGCGACGGGCGCTGAAGAAAACCTTAACGGTGTACCCCTCGGAGGCGTCTCCTCCGTCAAGCGTCAACACATTTGCCTCGGCCGCACTAGATAGGCTCATTTTGCCAACGTCCGTGCGGTCTGCGAAGACCGATCTTGGGACAAAGAGCTTCTTTCCGGCAACCCAAATCCTCAGATTGCTAACCTGGCTGCAGGGAACTCTGGAGTACGTGCAGTTTGTCTTCGCCTCACCGTCAGGAGGCCGCGTCGGGGCGAGGCTGCCTAGGTCCACCTTGAAGGTGCTTATGATGACGCGAATCGTCTTCCCGGTGACCTTCGCTTCGAGCACAGAGTCGCCGCTCAGTGCAACCGAAGTCGGTTTGCTTTCGCCGATAGTCTGACCCTGGCCCAGAAAGCTCCCCGTGAAAAAGACCAAGGTCATCAGGCATAGAAAAGCATGTTTCATGATTTCATGTCTCCGCCAAAAGAGTACTGACACCACATAATCTGCTCGGCGCGGCGCTATTGTAAGGACACGCCCGGTCACCTGCTTTATGCAACAGCTCCAATCAGCCACGTTCCTGGGTCACGATGTGCACGTCCACGGCGGGAGCGTCGCGCAAAAACTGATGGATCGCCGAAAGATAGAAATATCGTTTCCAGCCTCGCGTCGCGGAGCGTCCAAAAACAACCTGCGTGATGTGTTTCTCGTTGACGAATTCCGCAACCGCATGAGCCACGCTCTTCCCTTTCAGCCGGACGATCGTTGCCCCAACGTTTTCCCCAAAGCGCAAGTTCGCAGCCAAGGTGCGTTGATTGGCATCGCTCGAATCCAGCCCCAAGTCGGTATAGATCACAAAAAGCTCGGCATTCAAGGCGTGAGCCATGCGGGCGCCACGGGCAATCAGATACTGCGCCGCCGGATTCGAGCTGACGCAAACCCCAATGCTTTCCCGGATGGCGACCGGCGCTCGGTCCTCCTCTTGTTCTCCGCGATGCTGCTCCAGGCTTTGATCCACCTGTTGCGCCACCTGGCGCAATGCCAGCTCGCGCAACGCGATCAAGTTCGTCTCGCGGAAAAAGTTTTCCAGCGCCCGCCCCACGCGTTCCTGCGGATACACGTCGCCGCGCCGCATGCGGTTCTGTAACGCCTCCGGAGTCAGATCGATCATCACCACTTCACTGACTCTTTGCAGCACCCAGTCCGGAACCGTTTCCCGCACATGGATCCCGGTGACTCCCTGCACCGTCGGGGTCACACTCTCCAGGTGCTGGATGTTCATGGTGGAGAGAACGTCGATCCCCGCATCCAGCAACTCCAGCACGTCTTCATAACGCTTGCGATGCTTGCTGCCCTCGATGTTGGTGTGCGCCAGTTCGTCCACCAGCGCGACACGAGGATTACGCGCGAGAATGGCGTCCACGTCCATCTCTTCGAAGAGCGCGCCCTTGTACTCGATTGCTTTGCGCGGCACGACTTCCAGATTCGCGACCAGGTCCGCCACCGCTTTCCGTCCGTGGGTTTCCACCACTCCGATCACCACATCTTCGCCGCGGGTATGCCGCCGGATCGCCTCGGTCAACATGGTGTAGGTCTTGCCCACACCGGGAGCGTATCCAAGAAAGAGCTTGAACACGCCTCCCTTCTTCGTCGGCGAAACGTCCTCCAGCCACTGCTCGGGGGTCTTGGGCATCGCGTTTATTGTCGTTGAGATTTTCGGCTTTGTCGATGTGTGAAAAAACAGGTTTCAAGGAAAGGCCAGAGGTTAGAGGTCAGATTGCAGAGGTTAAACCCATCCCACACGCAGCGCGCGATCCTGAGATTTCACCTCTGCAATCTGACCTCTAACCTCTGACCACAGCTTTGTCATACAATCGGCTCGTGAGAGCAGCGGCCAGATCCGGAGCCGGATACCTGATCGCGGTGCTGTCGGTAGCCGGAATCACTCTCATCGGCGCCGAGTGGCTCCATCTAAACCCGACCACGATCGCGCTCGTTTTTTTGCTGGGCATCCTCGGGGTCTCCATTTTCTGGGGCTTCCGGCAAGCCGTTTTCATGTCGGTGGCCGCCACCCTCGCTCTCGATTACTTTTTTCTGCCTCCGACCGGCGGCTTTACCATCGCCGACCCGCAGAACTGGATCGCGCTCTTCGCTTTCCTGGTCACCGCCGTAGCGGTCAGCCAACTGTCGGAGCGCGTCCGGCGCGAGGCTCGTTCTGCCATCGAGCGCCGGCAGGAACTGGAACGCCTTTACGCCTTCAGCCAGTTGCTGCTTTCGAGCGACAACCCGGCGGAGTTGTTGAATCTGATTCCCCGCTACATCGTGGAGTCATTCAGCACGCGGTCAGCGGCGATTTCGTTGTCCAGCCGTGCCGACGTTTATCGCTCTGGCCCCACCATCGACGGATTAGAATCGCGCGATCTCCAATTGATCTGCTTGCGCGGTGAACCGCGGTTCGATGCTGTCCATGAACTGGCCTTCATGCCGCTCCGCATGGGCATGCGCGTGGTGGGCTGCATGGGCGTCTCCGGTTCGCATCTTTCGCGGCAAACCCTGGAGGCCATCGGCAGCCTGGTGGCCATCGCCATCGAGCGCGCGGGCGCCGTCGAAAAACTCAGCCGTGCTGAAGCCGCCCGCGAAAGCGAGCAATTGCGCTCCGTTCTGCTCGATTCGGTCACGCATGAGTTTCGCACTCCGCTCACCGCCATCAAAGCGTCGGTGACCTCGTTGCTCGGCAGCTCGAGTCATTCGCCGGAGAATCATTCGCCGGAGGAGAGACAGGAACTGCTGACCATCATCAACGAGGAAAGCGACCGGCTGAACCGGCTGATCGGAGAAGCGGCCGAGATGGCTCAGTTGGACGCCAACAAGGTGGAATTTCGCCTCGAATCGGCCCCCATCGGCCCCGTGGTCGAGGAAGCGCTTGATGAACTGAAGCAACTCCTGGTGCAGCATCCCGTGGATGTCAGAATTCCCGCCTGCCTTCCCAACGCGCGCATGGATCCGGCGCACATCAAGGAAGTCCTGGTGCACCTGATCGAGAACGCCGCGAAGTATTCGCCCGCCGGAAGTCCGATCCGCATCACCGCCGAAGCCAGGGACCAGATACTCAACGTCAGCATTGCCGATCGTGGGCCGGGCATCGACGATTTCGAGCAATCGCTAGTTTTCGAAAAATTTTATCGCGGACGAAACCAGCGCGTGCAGGTGCACGGCACCGGCATGGGACTAGCCATCTGCAAAGCCATCGTAGAAGCCCACGGCGGACATCTTGGAGTCACAAGCCAGCTAGGGCACGGGTCGGTCTTCTATTTTAGTTTGCCGGTGGGGTAAGGGTGACGTTTGGTGGGCCCGCCTGGATTCGAACCAGGAACCAACAGATTATGAGTCTGCTGCTCTAACCGTTGAGCTACGGGCCCTCGGCCACATTATCCCACGAACTCAATTTCCAAAGCTGAACCGCCCTGATCTGCAACGGCAAACCTGCGTACCTCCGTAGTTCCTTGCCCAATGCCACTGGGTTTATGATTCTTGCGGAGCCCACGACTCATGGCCAAGTTGCGCTTCTTGATTTCGTTGCACAACGACTATAACGATTTCCAAATCGAGCAGGCAGCAACTGCGCGCCAGGCAGCCAGCGAAGCCGGCATCGACATCGAAGTCCTCTGTGCACAGGATGACGGCATCCTGCAAAGCCAGCAGCTTCTCAAGAAAATCCAGTCCAAAGCCGATCTTCGCCCCAACGCCATCCTCTTCGAACCGGCCGGGTCCACCGTTCTTCCGCAGGTGGCGCACGCCGCCGCCGCTGTGGGCATTGGCTGGGCCCTGCTGAGCCGCAACGCCGACTATCTCGACGACCTCCGCGCGACCTATCACATACCGGCTTTCGTCGTGACCGCCAACCATGAGGAAATTGGCCGCATCCAGGGAACCCAACTTGCCGCTTTGCTGCCAGCGGGAGGATTGGTGCTCTACGTTCAGGGTCCCAGCCGAAGCTTCTCTGCCACGCAGAGGTATGTCGGCCTGCTGGAAACGAAGCCGAAGAACGTGCAATTGCGCGTGGTCAAGGCCCACTGGACCGAATCGAGTTCGCATAAGGCCATCACCGCCTGGCTCGACCTTTCCACCTCGCGCAAAGCGGAGATTGCAGCGGTCTGCGGCCAGGACGATTCCATGGCCCTTGGCGCCCGCAAGGCTTTCGAGCAGTGCACTCATGAATTGCCCAAGTCTTGGCTGAAGGTTCCGTTCCTGGGTGTCGACGGCCTGCCCAAGACGGGTCAGGCATGGGTGCGCGAAGGCCTTCTGACTGCCACCGTCTTCAACCCTCCGACTGCCGGGATTGCGATTGAACTGATGGCTCGGTTCATGGAGCGCGGAACCATGCCGCCTGTTTGCACAGTGACCGAACCCAGATCCATTCCCGCCATCGAAGAGCTAGCTAGAAACGCACGGGCGGCCTCGGAGCAGAAAGTTTCGACAAGATAGTGCAGGCTCGCGAGGCGCCCGCGTCGCCCAGTCACGCTGGTGCGCCTCGGCTCGCCAGCGCTTCGATCTCCCGTTCGAGAGCCTCGAATTGGGCGGCGCTCCAACCGAGATTCTCATCGTAGCGTTCGACCCGGCAGTCGGCGAATGAGATGGCCATGCCCACCAGGTCGCCGAGGCGATTTTCGATCTCGCGGCGATAGGAATTGTCCAGGCTGAGGCGGTCGATGTCGATCGCGAGATGGCATTGCGGCTCGCCGAGTTGCCTCGCTAAAAGCCCCATGAAATAGAAGATGAAGTAAAGCCGGCGCAAAACTGTCTCGTCCACGAGCTTGCCCCGGAAAGCCTCGCGCAGTCCGAAGGACTCCAGCAATGCCGGCAATTCAATGGCGGCCAGCAGCGGCGCGAAGGCAGGCGCTTCCATATTGTGACGGAGAATGACCACGCCCCGTTGCAGGAAATAAGGATTGCCCTGCACCGCTTGGCGCAACATCGACAGAAACTGGCGCCGCGGCTCGCGGCGGATGAAGATATGCGTGCCGGGCATCCGGGCGCGAAACCAGCCCACCCTCAAATCGGTGCGCACGAAACCGTAGACCGGACGCCGGCCGAGCCGCGTGGCAAGCCTAGCCAAATCGGAAAGATAGGCTTTCAGCTCCGGCAAAGAGTCATCGCTTGTGGCGCAGTATCGCCCGAAGGTGAGATGGGCGGGGAAACCTGGTATGCCGCCGCTTGGGCCGATCAGGGGACGATACTCCTCCAGGTACGGCGCTTCGAGCGCTGGGTGATTGGCAAAGGACCAGGGGACGAAGCGATCAACAATTTCCGCCGTCAAAGTGAATAGATGTTCGTTGAGCGGTTCGAAGTAACAATAGGTATCGGGCCGCTGCCGGAACTTCGCCCAAACATACGTGCTCGACGCTCGCCAGCTCGAATGCAGGAAGATCGCGTCGTTGGCCTTGACCTCGACGGCCTTGACATCGACCATCTCTGTTCTCCGATCCGTAGATGCCCGACCAGACGTGTCGTAGCGGGAAATTATCGCGGCCCCGGCGTCGATCCATAAAAGCGCGAGGAGTGATCGCCGACGAATTCATAGGGGCCGGAGTGAGTTAGTTTGCTCGCGGCGTCGATCCATATCTCGCCACCGATTCGCCGCCAGCGCAGACAGAAGGAATAATCCTCACTCAGATAGGCGCCGGTCTCGGGGTCGATGATGCAATCGAAGAGCGCGAAGAGATTTGAACTCGGCGCCGCCTCGCGCCGCGAGCCCGACATGGGCAGGCTATGCACGCGGCTGAAATGAGTTTCGGGATAAGCGGCAGTCATTTTCTCCAACGCGCTACGGCGGATCATCTGAAAACCGCCGCCGGCATAGATCCCCGTAACAAAATCGCCTTCCTGCTTGCGCTCCGCCTCGGGGCAAAAGGTTCCGACATAGGACAGGGCAGCCTGCCGCACGCTTTCGCCGCGCTCGACACAGCGTTGCGGGATGAAATCCCAGTCGATCGACTTGAGCGGATACAGCGCCCCGGTGAAGTCCTTATCGAACCTCAGCAGCCGCTCGACCTGCTGCGGGTCGAAGCTGATATCGGCATCGACGAACAACAGATGGGTGGCCGCCGGATTGTCCAAAAATGCGGCGACCAGGGTGCTGCGCGCTCGTGAGATCAGGGCATCATAGCCAAGCATCGACAGCGACACGTCGAACGCGGCGGATTTCGCATAACTCATGAGCCGTATCACCGACAGCATGTAACCTTGCGAAACCATGCCGCCGAAGCATGGTGTGGCGAGGAGGATCAATGGCTGGGACATGGTCTCCTCCGAAGCAACGCTGACGGCCGCGGCTCGATAGCATAGCACCGAGTTCGCGCATTTCTTGACGGCGGCTTAGTTAACGGGACCCTTGAGCGACGCAGCGACCCGCCGGCTTTCTCAGCCCCCTTAGGGCGTACTGGGGGGCGCGGGCGGTGCGGGCGGCGCCGCGGGAGCAACTTCCGCTGCCGCGCTGCTGTTCACCAAATCTTTCAATTCCTTGCTTGGCTTGAAGAACGGAATCTTCTTCGCCGGAACTTCCACCCGGTCGCCGGTTTTCGGGTTCCGGCCCACACGCGGCTTGCGCTGGCGCGTGCGGAAGCTGCCAAACCCGCGTATCTCGATCTTGTCGCCCACCCGCAGCGAGCGCACCACGCTGTCAAAGATCGTGTCCACAATCACTTCGCCGTCTTTGCGGGTGAGTTCCGCCAGCCGGGAAACTTCTTCGATCAGGTCAGCCTTCGTCATAAGATTTTTGCTCCCTCTTGGGCCGGTTCCCTCGCGGGTTTCCAGTGCCCGAGGGCTTTGCCGCCTTCGCCTGCCTATAACCTTCTCAAATTTAAGGGGTTCTGTGCAAGTACAGTTCTCAGTTCCCAGTTCTCAGTAAAGGACTCCGATGCGGTTTCTGAGAACTGAAACTACGCCGCTACTTCCACAGATAGTAAAAGCCGACTTGCTGCTCCAATAGCTTTTCCCGCGTGGGCAAATAATCGGAGACATCGCCAAACAGCAGATCCAGGCCCGACCGCCTCTCTTTTGGCGGCCATACCAGCGTCGGTTCGCCGGAAATATTCACCGCCCGGGCCGTATCCTTCACTGCTCCTTCGAAATCGGCAATCTCATCCACCAGTTTCAGCGACAACGCCTGCTCGCCGGTCCAGACTTTTCCGTTCGCAATCGCGCGGATGTCTTCTTCCTTCGCATGTCTCCCGTCGGCTACCGCCTGGATGAACTGCGTGCACATGTTGTCAATCAAGCCCTGAAAATACTCGCGTTCCGCGGGCGTCATTTCGCGGGTCGGGCTGCCTGTGTCTTTGAATTCGCCCGACTTCATCGTAATCGCGTTCAGCTTCGCCCAGCGCAGAAGCTCGCCGTAGTTCACCCACTCGGCAATCACTCCAATCGATCCCACCACGCTGCCCTTGTCGGCATAAATCTTGTTGGTGGCCGACGCCACGTAATACGCGCCGCTCGCGCCCACCGTCTCAATCGAAGCCACGATGCGTTTCTTCTTCTCATCGCGAATCCGCTTCACCTCGCGATAAATCTCCTCCGACGCGGCCACACCGCCGCCGGGCGAATTCACATGAATGATGATGGCCTTGACGGAATCGTCATCGGCAAACTTCTTCAGCTGTGGGACGATTTGCTTGGGAGAGAAAATTACGCCATCCAGCTCAACCACGGCAATCTTGGGCCCGAAGCCGGAGAACGATTCTTCACTCTCGCCGCCAAAACTCAAGTACACCAGCGTGAACACGGCCACCACGAACAGCGCAAACAGCCCGCCGCCCACCAGAAACCACACCCAAATCCGCGAACGCCCTTCAGCCATAACCAGATGAGTGTAGCACCGGATTGATTTGGTAATCTTGTAATCTGTAATTTGGTAATTTGAACGCGGAAGATAAGCACCGTCCGCAGTCTCGGTTCACAAATTGCCAATTTACAAAATTGCAAAATTGCAAAATTCCATGCGTGATCCTGTCGAACTCGAGGTCTTCAAGAATCTCTACCACTCCATCGCTGAAGAAATGGGAGCCGCCCTGCGCCGCACTTCCTTCTCCCCCAATATCAAAGAGCGCCGCGACTACTCCTGCGCCGTCTTCGATTCCGCAGGCCAGGTCATCGCCATGGGCGATCACATGCCGGTGCACTTGGGCTCGATGCCCATGTCGGTCGCCGCGGCTGTCGAACAATGCGAGCTCGAACCTGGTGACGTCGTCATGCTCAATGACCCCTTCCGCGGCGGCACTCATCTCCCAGACATCACGCTGGTGATGCCGGTCTATATCTTTCGATCAAGCGAAATCCCGTGTGACGACGGCGCTCGGCCCCGTTCCGGCGGGACAAAGCCCCGCCACCACACAACCGCTCCGGACTTCTATGTCGCCTCCCGCGCTCACCACGCCGATGTCGGCGGAACTTACCCCGGCTCCATGGGCCCCTGCCGTGAAATCTGCCAGGAAGGCCTTCGCATCCCGCCGGTCAAAATCATGCGCGGCGGAAAACTTGTCGCCGATGTGCTGGCCCTCCTGCTCAACAATGTCCGCACGCCCGAAGAGCGCGAAGGCGACCTCGGCGCTCAGATCGCCGCCTGCCAGACCGGCGCCCAGCGTCTTCGTGATATTTGCGCTCGCTACGGAATCGTCCGCGCGAAAAAAGCGGCCGCCGACCTGCTCGTTTATTCCGAAGAAATGATGCGAGCCTTCCTGCGCACCATCCCGCCAGGCCACTACCAGGCCGAAGACTTTCTCGATAACGATGGCGTCGAAGACAAACCCGTGCGCATCGCCGTGAGCATCCAAGTCAAGGCTTCATCCAGGAAGAAATCCCCCGTAGAGACGCGGCTTGCCGCGTCTCCGTCCGCATCGAGTAAGAAGCCCCCGGCCCCAGTCACCGTCGACTTCACCGGCAGCGACCCGCAAGTCCAAGGCGCGATCAACGCGGTCGAGGCGATCACTTACTCGGCTTGCTTCTACGTCTTCCGCTGCCTGCTCCGTGAAGACGTGCCCGCCACCTCCGGCCTCATGCGCCCCATTCGTGTCATTGCTCCATCGGGAACCGTGGTCAACGCAAAGCCTCCCGCCGCCGTCGCTGGCGGCAACGTTGAGACTTCGCAGCGAATTGTCGACGTGCTGCTGAAGGCGCTGGCGCAGGCGATTCCCGACCGCATCCCAGCCGCCGCTTCCGGCACCATGAACAACCTCACCATCGGCGGCATCGATCTTCGTCCGGGCGATCCGCGCTCCGGCGAGCCCTTCGCTTATTACGAAACTATCGCCGGAGGCATGGGCGCACGCCCGACCAAAGACGGAGTCTCCGGCGTCCACACGCACATGACCAACTCCCTCAACACTCCCGCCGAGGCCCTCGAATACGCCTACCCGATTCGCCTCCGGCAGTATTCTCTTCGCTCCAACAGTGGAGGCGCAGGCCTCCACACCGGTGGCGACGGAATCGTCCGCGAAATCGAAGTCTTAACCGACGCCCAGGTCGCTCTGCTCGCCGACCGCCGGTCGCGCGGACCCTACGGTCTGGCCGGCGGAGCCGATGGCGCTCCGGGCCGCACCCTGATCATCCGGCGTGACGGCTCTGCGGAAGAAATCCCTGGCAAGACCAGCGTTCGCCTGCGGTCAGGGGAGAGAGTGCGAGTCGAAACCCCTGGCGGCGGTGGCTGGGGCAAAGATCACCGGGTTGGTGGGGTTCTGTTCGCGGGCGAACTGGCGGAAACTTCGTAGCGCTCGTTGTCGGTCGATCAGAAGAACTACCTTCGGTCGTAATGACCGGGGGTGAGAGCCGCTGCTTTCTACGAATTAGCGGGCACCCTCCACTCAGGAAGCACGCCGCCTTAGTTTGTGGTATGCTGACCGGCGGAACTGGGCCGCCAGCGCCCGCTGTGGGCTGTTGGCCTTTTGAAAATCGTTTTTCTACTAGCGAATTGGAAACAGGCAAAGGGGAAATCTCATGGCGAAAAAAATGCAATATCTGCCGTCGCTTTTTCAGACCATCTCACGAGGAATGCACGCCCTGTTGGCGTTTGGCCTTGCACTCACGCTAGCCGCGGCTGCATCCACAGCGGCGCAGGCACAAACCTACACCGTGCTCTACACGTTCAAGGCCGATGCTCGAGGAGTCCAACCTTGGTCCGGCGTTATCCTCGACAAGGCTGGCAACTTGTACGGCACGACGAACATAGGCGGCAACCTCGGCAAGTGCCCGGCCTACCCCGGTTGCGGCGTTGTCTACGAGCTGAATCCCGCTGGAAAGGAGACGGTGTTGCACAAGTTTAAGGCTACCCCCGACGGACAGGAGCCCACGTTCGGCAACTTGCTCATGGACACCGCTGGCGACCTTTATGGGACGACCGCCTTGGGTGGCACCGGACAAGCCGGAGATATCTCGGACAATGGAGTCGTGTTCGCGCTGAAAAAGACGAAGAGCGGCGGGCTGAAGGAGAGCGTGCTGCACAGCTTTCCCGACGGATCGGGCGATGGGGCGGGTCCTGAAGGATCGCTGATCGAAGACGCGGCCGGAAATCTCTACGGCACGACATTTGCCGGCGGCACCAGTTCTTACAGCGCGGGCACAGTGTTCAAGATAACCAAGGCGGGGAAGGAAAGTGTTTTACACAGCTTCACCGGGTACGACGGATTCGGTCCGGTGGCGGGCTTGGTTCAGGATGCGGCCGGCAACATGTATGGCACAGCTTCGTCCGGCGGTTCGGCCGGCTGGGGGACGGTGTTCGAGATAAGTGCGGCCGGCGATTTCTCCGTGCTCTATACCTTCCAAGGCTACCCAACTGGGGATGGAGGGCTGGCGTCGGCGGGACAGCCTATGGTGCTGGACAGCGCGGGCAATCTGTACGGCGTAACCCAATCGGGCGGCAACGCCTATGCCTGTCCTGGTTTTGGCTGCGGTGTAGTGTTCAAACTGGACCCGGCAGGCAATGAGACCATACTGCACACATTCGTTGGGACGGATGGAATATCCCCCAACGGAGTCATCCTGGATGCGGCAGGCAATCTCTATGGGACCACATCGGGGGGCGGATCCAAAGGCTATGGGATCATCTTCGAACTGGATGGCGCCGGCAATTTCACTACGCTCTATAGCTTCAAGGGCGGGGCTGATGGAGCGATGCCGTTTGGAGGCTTGACCCCGGATAATGCGGGCAATTTTTATGGGACCGCTTACCTGGGGGGCGGCATTAAATGGGGGTGTGACTGCGGCGTCGTATTCAAACTGACGCCGTAATCACGAGGGCACATATGGCGGTTGCGATCGGGCGGTCGGGCTGAGGCTCTTCCGCCCGATTTTTCCGTGGAGCGCCGGCCTGCCGGTTGGCATGCGCCGCAGGCTTCTTCTGCCTTGCGATTTTTCTCTGCCCCTCGGCGTCCCCTGCGGTAAATCCCACTTTTCGCTAGAATTCAAAGTGCAGGCTATCGAAGGATCAACCACGATGAGATTTTTGCGCCCTTTCATTTTCGCCATTATTCTGGCGTCCGCCTTCTTCTACTTCACCACCTACCGCAACGGACATCTCCATCTCGCGAGCTGGATCAGCCGTCCGCAAAGCGTTGAAATCACCGAAGCCGCCGGCAGCGAAGCGTTCGACGCCGAGGAGCAGAACAACATCAGCGTCTATCGCAAGAACATCGCATCGGTGGTCAACATCACCTCGCGCGTGATGACTTTCGACTTCTTCTACGGCCTGGTGCCGCAGGAAGGCCAGGGCTCCGGTTTCGTTATCGACAAAGAAGGACACATCCTCACCAACTATCACGTCATCGCCGATGCGCGCCAGGTTGAAGTGACGCTGCACAACCGAAAGAAATACAAGGCCACCATCGTTGGTACCGACAAGTCTCATGACCTGGCCATCGTCCAGATCAAAGCTCCCGATCTACAGCCGATGACGCTTGGCGACTCTGCCAATCTGCAAGTCGGACAGAAGGTCTATGCCATCGGCAATCCCTTCGGCCTCGCCGGAACCCTCACGCTCGGCATCGTCAGTTCCATTCGCCAGGTGCAGGAGCCCGACGGCCTGGTCATCGACGAAGCCATTCAGACCGACGCCGCCATCAACCCCGGCAACTCCGGAGGCCCGCTGCTCAACTGGCACGGCCAGGTGATCGGCATTAACACAATGATCGCCTCCAGCGTCGGACAAAGCGCCGGCATCGGCTTCGCCATCCCCATCAACACCGCCAAAGCCGTGGTCAACGATCTGGTCACGCTCGGACGCGTGCGCCGTCCCGCGCTCGGCGTGCGCACCATTCCCATCGATTCGGAAATTGCCGAAGAACTCGGCCTGGCCGCCGACTACGGACTCCTCATCGTGCAGGCCGTTCCCGGAGGCTCCGCCGATCGCGCCGGATTGCGTGGTGGCACGGAACGCGCCTACCTCGGCAACATTCCCATCATGATCGGTGGAGATTTAATCGTCGCCATTGACGGAGAAAAAATCGAAAGCCAGCAAATCCTCGCCCAGATCATGAACAAACATCGCGCCGGCGACACCGTGAAGGTAACCATCTTCCGCGGCAAGAAGCAGATTGAGGTACCGGTGGTGCTGGGAGAGGCTAGAGACCAGGTGTAGTCAGTAAGTGTGGACGCGGGCGACCCGCCCGCGTGAACGTGGGGTGGATCTGAGCAAACTTGTTGCAATCCGCGTTGCTATATAGCATGATATATAGCAAGGGTGGATCGCCATGGTGCAGATCTCTAAAGCGCGAGTTTTTTATAGCGGCAGGAGTCAAGCCGTGCGGATTCCGGCTGAGTTTCGTTTCACGACGGACGAGGTCTACGTTCGCCGCGACCCGCAGAGCGGAGATCTGATTCTTTCCGAGTCTCCGACAAAGACCTGGAAAGAAATCTTCGCCGCGCTCGACGAGGCTGGCGTTCCCGACGATTTCCTGGCTGATCGAGATACCAGACCACCGCAGAAGCGGGACTTCTAATGGTTCGAACCTGGATGCTCGACACGAATACCGTGAGCTACATCGTTCGGGGAACATCTCCCGCTGCACGGGATCGTCTGGACGGCCTGAAAATAAACGAAGTCGGATGCATCTCGGTCGTTACCGAGGCGGAGATTCGTTATGGGCTGGCCAGAAAGCCTCCGAGTCTTGCTTTTCGCACGGTCCTTAACGACTTCCTGGGAAAGATACAAATCCTGCCGTGGGGCAGCGATGAAGCGCAGGCTTATGGAACCCTGCGCTTGAAACTGGAAAGTGCCGGCAAGACTCTTAGCGCCCTGGACATGCTGATCGCAGCGCATGCCATCAGTGCGAATGCAACCCTGGTTACCCGGGATAAGGCGTTCGCTCAAGTCGAAGACCTCCGTCCTCCCGTGAACTGGGCAGTGGATTTGTAGGTGGTGTGGCGCGGGCGCCCTCGCCCGCGTGCACTTGCTTGTTTCTGATGGAGTGCCACTCCCGCGCTATCATCTTCCACATGCCCGACGCCGATTGGATTCGCAAACTCTGCCTTTCTTTCCCCGACGCCACCGAGAGGCTTCAGTGGGGCGAAAACCTCTGCTTCAAAGTGCGCGGCAAGATATTCGCTATCGTGGACCTCTCCGAAGGCAACCTCTGCCCAATCACCTTGAAGTGCGCTCCGGAACAATTCCACGAACTCCTGGAAATCGAAGGCATCTCGCAAGCCCCGTATGTCGGGCGCTACAGATGGGTGCTGCTCGAAACCTCCAACGTCCTGCCCTCCAGCGAACTCGAAGCCCTGATTCGCCAGTCTTACGACCTGATCGGAGCCAAAGCGCCAAAGAAGAAAGCCGCCAGCAAAAAGAAGCGCAAAAAGCGTCGAACGAAATGAAGTCGGCATTCCCCCGTGAACCCCCGTGCTCCCTGTGGTTATCGCCTTTTCTCCGCGCCCTCGGCGTCTCGGCGCTGAAAAATTCCTCCGTTTGACTCCCCGCAGCCCGCTGGGCTAGCCTCGTAGGTTCGCCGTCCAATGTTTCGCCGCCCAATCCATGCGCATTCAACATAGTTTCCTAATACGTTCTCTAATAGGTTCACGAATCCGTTTTCCGATCCTCTGCATTCTGTGCGCTCTGCTCGCCGCGACCGTCGCGGCCGCGCCTCTGCGTCCAACGCACGCTCCGCACGCCATCGTCACCAGCGTCCACGAGCTTGCCTCGCGCGCCGGCGTCGAGATGCTGCGCTCCGGTGGCAACGCCGTCGATGGCGCCGTCGCCACTGGATTCGCGCTCGCCGTCGTTCATCCCCAGGCCGGAAATCTTGGCGGAGGCGGCTTCCTACTTCTTCGCAACGCCAACGGCGAAACCCACTTCATCGACTTCCGCGAAAAAGCGCCCGCCGCTGCCACCGAAAACATGTATCTCGACGCCCAGGGCAACGTCATCCCAGAGTCCAGCAAAGAGTCCAGCGTCGTCGGATACAAATCGATCGGCATCCCCGGCACCGTGGCGGGCCTGGTTTACGCCGAAAGAAAATATGGGAAGCTGTCGCTCGAAAAAGTAATGGCTCCCGCCATCAAGCTCGCCCGCGATGGCTTCCCGCTCGCCTACGAAGACACGCAAGATCTGAAAAAAGATGAATATCTCGCCCAGTTTCCCGAATCCAAACGCATTTTCCTGCGCGACGGAAACTACTACCAGCCCGGCGAACTACTCAAGCAACCCGAACTCGCCCGCACCCTCGAACGCATCGCCAAGGATCCCGACACGTTCTATCACGGAGCCATGGCCCGTGAACTGGCCGCAACCATCCACCAAGGCGGAGGCCTGGTCACCGCCGCCGACCTCGCCGCCTACGAAGTCAAAGAACGCGAGCCCATTCGCGGCTCCTATCGCGGCTACGACATCATCAGCGCTCCGCCGCCATCTTCCGGCGGCGTCGCGCTCGTCGAAATTCTCAATATCCTTGAAGGCTTCGACCTCGCGAAATTCGGCAACCGCTCGGCCGGTGCCATTCACCTCGAAGCCGAAGCGTTTCGCCGCGCCTTCTACGATCGCGCCGATTTCATGGGCGATCCCGACTTCGCCAAAGTTCCCGTCGCGCAGCTCATCGACAAGGAATACGCCGCCGCATGGCGCGACTCCATCGACCCCAACCACGCCAGCGTGAGCAAAGACCTGAAACGCCCGTCGATCTTCAGTGAACTGGAGCGCGTAGCCGAGTCACGCCCCACGGCCGTAACCATTCGCGAACCTGAAAATACCACTCACTACTCCGTGGTCGATGCCGAAGGAAATGCGGTTTCCGTGACCACCACGCTCAACGACTCTTTCGGCTCGCGCGTCACCGCCGCAGGCCTGGGCTTTCTGCTCAACGACGAGATGGACGACTTCGCCGCCAAACCAGGCGTCCCCAACGCCTATGGACTTATCGAGGGCCCGGCGAACGCCATCGGCCCCGGCAAGCGCCCGCTCTCCGCCATGACGCCGACCATCGTGCTCAAAGACGGCAAGCTCTTCCTCGTTCTCGGTTCGCCCGGCGGCCCCACGATTATCACCACCGTCGCCAACATCCTCATCGGCGTCGTCGATTTCTCGCTGGATATCGAGGAATCCGTCAACGCACCCAGGTTTCATCATCAGTGGCTCCCCGATCAGATTCTCGTCGAAGACCGCCTCTCTCCCGATACAATGAGTGTTCTACGTTCCAAAGGACACAAGCTGATCGTCAGGCATTTCTGGGGAGACGGCGAGTGCATCATGATTGACCCCAAGACCGGCGAGCGCCTCGGCGCCAGCGACGGACGCAACAACGGGAAGGCGGTGGGTTACTGATGCAGAGGGCGGTATCGACCTACGTCTATGTGAAGGAACGGCTCCATCCGGGCTTGCTCGATGAGCTGGTCAAGGCGGGAGCCCAGTCGATAGAAATCTTCGCCGCCCGCCAGCACTTCGACTATGCCAATCGCAAACAGCATGTCCGCGAAATTGCCGACTGGTTCCGTTCCACCGGTATTCCACTGAATTCCGTCCATGCGCCTTTGTACTCCGACTACGAATGGGGACGCACCGGCGGGCCGCCCGTCAATATCGCCTCCACCGACCGCTCCGGCCGCATCAATGCCATGGACGAGATCAAGCGCGCCCTCGAAATCGCCGAGCACATCCCTTTCCGCTTTCTCGTCCAGCACATCGGCAATCCCGGCGAAGCGTTCGACGAAAAGAAATTCGAAAACGCCATGACCTCCGTCGAGCACCTGCGCGCCTTCGCCAAACCGCTCGGCGTCAGAGTGCTCGTGGAAAATATTCCCAACGAACTTTCCACGCCCGAGCGCCTCGTCGAGTTCATTCGCACCATGCATTTCGACGACATCGGCGTCTGCTTCGATTGCGGTCACGCCCACATGATGGGCGGCATTCCCGAAGCCTTCGCGACATTGCAGAGGCACATCTGCTCGACTCACGTGCACGACAACAACGGAGACAAGGACTCGCACCTCTGGCCCGGCAGCGGCTCGACAGACTGGAAACAGACCATGGAACTGCTGCGCACCGCGCCGCAAAAGCCGCCCCTGTTGCTGGAAGTCGACGGCGAAGAAAAAAAGAGCCCCGGCGAAGAAGTGACGGCAACCTTCCGCAAACTGGAAGACTCGTAAAGCGAGGTCAGAGGTCAGAGGTCAGATTGCAGAGGTTAACATCCACGCCACAGGTTTTACCTCTGCAATCTGACCTCTCACCTCTGACCTCCTCCGCCAGTTGCGCAGCGTAAGCGCTCAAATTTTATGTCCTCACCCGTCAGCACCATCGCACAAATCGGCGCCCACGAAGGCCAGTCCGTCATCATCCGCGGATGGCTCTACAACCTCCGCGAAAGCGGCAAACTCCTCTTTCCGCAATTTCGCGACGGCTCCGGCGTTATTCAGGGCGTAGTCCCGAAGAACGCCGTCCCGGCCGAAGTCTTCGACGCCATCAAGGGCCTCACGCAGGAATCGAGTGTCATCGTCGAAGGCAAAGTCCGCGCCGATAAGCGCGCCCCCGGCGGCTATGAACTCAACGTCTCGAACGTCCAGATCGTGCAGCGCGTGCCCGAGTCGACTCCCTACCCCATCACTCCCAAAGAGCACGGCGTCGAATTCTTAATGGAGCACCGCCATCTCTGGCTGCGCTCCCAGCGCCAGGCTTCGATCTTGCGCGTGCGCGCCGAAATCATTCGCGCCACCCGCGATTTCTTCGACAGCAACGGATTCACCCTCACCGACCCGCCCATCCTCACGCCCGCCGCCTGCGAAGGCACCTCCACGCTTTTCCCAGTGGACTACTTCGAAGAGCAGGCCTACCTCACGCAGTCCGGACAGCTCTACATCGAAGCCACCGCCATGGCGCTCGGCAAGGTCTATTCGTTCGGCCCAACCTTCCGTGCGGAAAAATCCAAGACCCGCCGCCATCTCACAGAATTCTGGATGGTCGAACCTGAAGTCGCCTACGGCACGCTCGACGACATGATGGAGCTCGCCGAAGGCTTGCTTACCTTTCTAGTCAAACGTTGTCTCGAACGTCGCCGCGTCGATTTGCAAACCATCGGCCGCGATCTCGCGAAGCTCGAGATAATCGACGCGCCCTTCCCGCGCATCAGCTACGGCGAGGCCGTCGAGAAATTGCAGGAAGGCCACTCGCAGGGCGTGCTCGAAAATAAATTCGAGTGGGGCGGAGACCTCGGCTCGCCTGACGAAACCTATCTCTCATCGCTCTACGACCGGCCCGTCATGGTGCATCGCTACCCGGCCAGCGTGAAAGCGTTCTACATGGAACCCGACCCCCAGCGTCCCGAACTAGCCCTCTGCGTGGACGTGTTAGCCCCCGAAGGTTACGGCGAAATCATCGGCGGATCGCAGCGCACGGCCTCTCACGACTTGCTCCTCCAGCGCATTCACGAGCACAAGCTGCCCGAGGAAGCCTTCAAGTGGTATCTCGATCTTCGCAAGTACGGCAGCGTTCCCCACTCCGGCTTCGGCATGGGCATCGAGCGGGCCGTAGCCTGGATCTGCGGATTGGAGCACGTGCGCGAGACCATCCCCTTCCCGCGCATGTTGCATCGTCTCTACCCGTGATGTGCAGCACGGTCCCTCGCCCGTGAGAAATTCATGATGGGTGACGCGAATGTTCTTGTCCGCATAGGTCACCAATATGGCCGGTCAGGGGGTAAGCGTCCCTTACGGTTTCGCGTGCAGTACAATCGGCCTAAAGCGGAGCGCGGAGTGACGGATGATTGACCTAGGTCAGCGTCTTAAGGATCTTGATCCTGCGAAATTTGAAGAGCTGTGCTTTCACATCTTGTCCGAGAAGTTTCCGGGGGCCGGATTGAAGCACGTCGAGGGAAAGGCGGGTGACAAGGGGACGGACCTGTTCGCTGGCACTCTGGCAGGCCGACCTGCAATTTGGCAGTGCAAGTTTTTCAAGGATGGAATCAAGGATGTTCAGAAAAGACAGATCAAGAAATCTCTGAAAACCGCCGTCTCGCAATTCAGCCCGCGTGAATGGACACTCTGCGTCCCGATAAAACTCGACATAAACGCACATTCATGGTTTCAAAAATTGGCCAAACAGCATACCAGTGTAAAGATCGAGTTGTTCGACGGCCCGATGATCGTAAGGGAGTTAATTTTTCGTCCAACGATCAGAGATTTCTTCTTCCCCGATGTGGTTCTGAATGTTTCTGAGATCAGGGCCATGCTACTCGGCACAGGAGATTATTCGGACTCGCAACTCGCAAACCTCGCTGACGAAGATGTTGACCAGTATATTGAGCGACTTCGCCAGAAGGAACCTCGCTACGACTATCAACTCAGCTACCACTCTGGAAATGCCGGCTTGGCAGCTTTGGAACGCGGGGACGAGGTGCTACCACCGAAAACGATCATGTCGGCTTGGCATGGTAATAGGCGATTGGACCTAACAGTTAGGGATGTTGAGGCTATTCGGAAGGATCCACCCCGGCTGGCCTTGACGGTAAATGCCGAGGGCGCGAAGAAGATTCAGAATGCGTTTCGTACCGGGACCTCCATCCAGTTGGATCCGAAAGAACTTGTCGCGTTCAAAAGCTCCTTCAATTTCTTGATGTCTCCCGACCAACTCCAGCAGCCATTTGAAATCGTTCTTTCGCCGAAATTCCCGAAGCTCCGCGGGAGCTTCCGCGTCACATTCGAGAACAGCACTAGGAAAGTGGTATACGATCTGATCGAATTCGACGTGACCGCGAGGCAGTTTGGAGAGAATGGCGAGCACCGTGAGGTCGAGATGATTTCAACGAGTACCCACGTCCCGTTTCACATGAACGTGAAGTACGTGATGGACGATGCCACCGCTAGCTTCAGCTTGGAAACGAAATTTCTTGGGCATGACATTCTGGAGGTGGGAAAATGCCTAGATGCACTCGCAATACTGAAGAGCGACGGAGGTATTGGCCTTTTTGATTTGAAGCAGGGGAAATCATTTCCTGCAATCGTTGGTCAATTAAACACGTTAGGCGAGGGCGGAGGACAGTTTGAGCAAATCACACGTAATCTGGCTGAGGTAGCCAGGGCATTGGGGGTCCAGTTCATCGCACCCGAGGTGATTGGCAGAAAGGATCTCGAAACGATGGCATTTTTGCTCGAGGTCTGCCGGACGGGAGAGATTCAAGGCGGAACGGTTCAGACCCTAAGCGCCACGTTGGTGCGTCGCGACCAGCCTGCGGAATCCATTTTCAGTCCAATCTCCGGTGAGTTCATGATAGGGGTGGAGAATGACAACTATCCGCCACAACACGTATTGGGCACGCAGATCATGGTCGGACCCTGTCGGATGGTCATTGAGAGAGCTACTCTATGCGACCTGGAAGAAACGAAGAAAAAGTACGCAGCGCTCAATCCGGGTGAATCGATACCCGTAAAATTCGTTTCAACAGGCCCCGTCCGCCAAATATTCCCTAAATTCTACAAAGGAGAACCGCTGGCCCCACTTGTACCGGTATAAGGGCTTTTGGGTGGCGGCACCCTTGACTACACGCGGTACAATAAAGCTATAGGGGGAATTGCAGCGAGTCGTCATCTCCCCAGGCCTCCCAGGAGGCAGAAGTACAGATCTTTGACATTATCAGTCGTAGCTGACGCGCCGCGGAATCACGAACGCCGTCGGCGACGAGGTCGAGAATTCCTGATAACTTTTTTGTTTTGAATACTTTGCAATTATCGCTCGTTTAGAATCAATACTTTGCAAGGCAAGGCCCAGGCAAATCGGACAAAAGTCGTCTCTAACTCTTTCCGATTGAATACTTTGCATATAACTCTTTTCCGTTCAAGACTTTGCAGGGAATTTTTCGATAAGTCTATGATTCCCAATAGACCGGCGGTAGGGAGGGGGGAGGGGGGTACCCCATCGAAATTTCCGTTTGCTAAGACCCTTCGCCCTGCAAGATTTGATCCTGAGAACCGGGAACTGCGACCTGACAACTGAAAAACTGACTATGCCACTGCGAACCACGACGTTCAGCAGCATCACTCCGCGCCAGATCCGCGTGATCGGCGTTCCCCTTGACCTTGGCCAATCGCGCCGCGGCGTGGACATGGGTCCTTCCGCCGTCCGCGTCGCCGGACTCGATGCCCGCCTCCAAGCCATCGGGCACATTGTCGAAGACTCCGGCAACATCGCCGTCGCCATCCCCGAACAGAAGAAAGAAGGCGCGGCCAACGCCAAGTACCTCAAGGAAATCACCGCCACCTGCACCAAGAGCGCCGACCTGGTGTTGAAGACGCTAGAAGCCGGCAAGGTTCCTCTCGTTCTCGGCGGCGATCACTCCATCGCGGTGGGCACGGTGTCAGGCGTGGCCGAGTTCTACCGCCGCAAGAACCAGAAAATCGGACTCCTCTGGATCGACGCGCACACCGACATGAACACGCCCGACTCTTCCCCCAGCGGCAACGTGCACGGCATGCCGCTAGCCGCGATCATGGGCCTTCCTCCCCTCGAACTTGGAAAGATTTACGACTTCTCGCCCAAAGTGCAGCCGGAGAATTGCGTGCTCGTCGGTATCCGCGACGTTGACAACTTCGAAAAAGAATACATCCGCAAATCCGGAGTCGAAGTTTTCACCATGCGCGACATCGACGAACGCGGCATGCGCGCTGTCATGGAAGAGGCGCTACGCATGGCCGGAAGCGGCACCGCCGGCTATCACGTCTCGCTCGACATGGATTGGATCGATCCCGAGGACGCGCCCGGCGTCGGCACTCCGGTTTGGGGTGGAGCGACTTATCGCGAAGCGCACCTGGCCATGGAGATCATATCCGACCATGGACGCATGTCGAGCTTCGAAATCGTAGAAGTGAATCCCGTCATCGACGAGCGCAACCAGACTGCCGACTTAGCCGTGGAGTTGGCACTCTCGGCGTTTGGGAAGAAAATCCTGTAGAGACGCGGCTTGCCGCGTCTCCCCAAGCGTTCAAAGCAGACGGGGCAAGCCCCGTCTCTACAGAGAAAAAATCGTAACGCTCACTGCACGTCCGAAACTTTTCCGTTGAGAAACGTAACCTTAATATCCTTGTAAACATAAATCAGCTTGGCGCCTAGATTGATGATCTTGTCCGGATTGCCGAGCGCGGCTTTTACTTGATCGGGCGTCTGTCCTTTTTCAATTTGCGCCGGCTCCGCGGGAGGCGCTTGTCCTTGAGCTGCACCCTGGTCGCCCCCTTGCTGATTGTTGCCTTGCTGATCGTTGCCGCCCTGCTGTGCGCCACCCTGATCGCCGCCCTGCTGCGCATCGTCACTGCTGATCGACAGCAGCTGCCCGATGACGTCTTCCACCTGGCCTGCGCTCGCGTTTGCCAAGCTGCCCGCGGGGAACTGGAAGACGACTTGAGCTTTGTTATAAGTCGGAGGATCGGTCTTGTTACAAGTGTCGCAAGCGACGATGCCGAGAGTGACATTGTCCTTGGCCACGTTAACATCGATCTTCGTGGGATACACCTTGTCTCCCTTGGCAAACAAATGCGTGGTCTGTCCCTCCGACGCCGTCTGCGAAAAATGTCCGAAGAGGGCCTTGCGTGCCTGCACCGCAACGCCGCTGGGGGTATGCACGGCTCCGCCTTCATACTTGGTGGTAAGAATGGTCTTGTCGGAATAAGGCACACCGAGGATTCCGCCCTTTTGGATGGCCAGCAGCGTGCCCGCCTCGACCACGGAATATCCGCCCGTGTCCGACCCCATCTTCACCAGCTTGTATTGCGCGGCCAGTTGCTCCTGCAGAGAAACCGCCTGGGCGCTGGCCAGCGACAACGGAAAAATCGTGGCAGCCAGAAGCACAATTCCTGAAATCAGATTGTGGAATTTCTGCGACATCGTAAAACCCTCCGATTTAGCTTTTGCCAAAGTTGGACTCCGAGCGGTGCGCTGACCCATGAGCGCAGCGTCGGGAAATATCTTGCCACTTCATTGCAGAAGGGAGCGTCGTCATCCGACGCTCCCCGTGCTTGATTGATCGGTGAAACCGCTCTACCAGCGTTTGTTCTACTGGCCGCCGCCTCCCGCCGCTTCCTGCTTGACCTGCGATTCGGTCTGGTCGGCCGCCTGCTGTTGGTCTTGCAGAGTCTTCTCCGCCGTGGTATCTGGTGGCGGAGGAGGCACATCCGAGGCCGTAGTGCCCGCGTCCGGCGCTTTCGGAATGCCTCCCGTGCCCTGCTTCTTGGCCAGTTCGCCCAAGCCGCTGTTGAGTTGCTCGTCGAAGTGGTTTTGCATCTCCTGCAAGTCGTCCACTTTAACGGCCACGGTTTGTCCGGCCGCGCAGTCCGACTTCTTGCTCGCCGAGACGCTCGCGTTCACCATATTGTCGGCATCCGGAGTGTCGGTGAGCCGCATGATGACGTCACCGCCCGTCAGCCCACATTCCTGTCCGTTTGCGACCACGGAGAGGTCGCTGTCGACCACGAAGGTGCGCCTTGCCGGATCGAGCGCCGGCGGAACTTCGCCGCTGGCATTCGCGGGTGCTGGCGCGGCGGAACCGCCGCTCTGTGCCGCTTGTGCCTGCTGCGCGGCCAACTGCGCCTTCACTTCATCGGCGATCGCCTGCTTGACCTCGGGAGTCAGTGCTGGCGCGTTCGAGGCCGCTGGAGCAGGAGCATCTCCCCCGCCTCCGTCGCCCGCTGCCGCGTCCGCAGCGGCTTCTTGCCGAGCCGCATAGGCTGATTGCAATTCCGCCGCAATCAGGTAGTCGGTGAGCCAGAACGCTGGCCCGGCATAAACGGGATAAGGCGTGAACCACCCGCCGTAGAAGCCCCACCACGGCGCTCCTCCCCAACCCCACGCCCCTACGCCCCAGTAAACCGGCGCTGCCCACGGATTGTAGGCCCATCCATAAAATCCCGGGTGGTACCAGTACCCCGGATAGTAGCCGTAGTAGGCGTGACCATGCCAGTTGTAGCCGCGATACACGCCGCTGTAGTAGTGGCCGTTGCGATAGTACGTGCGGGAATAATAGGAGTGGCCGCCGCGCGTCACATAGGCGCGCTGCACGTATCCGCCATGGCGTCCCGTGTTGACCACGCGGGCTCCGTTGTGCATGCCGACAACCGTGCGCCCGCCGCGGACCCCATGCTCGATGTGCATGCCGTTGCGGTCGACCGAGCGAATCGATCCGTTCTTACGGACGGTGGCCGACCCCCCACCCTTCAGAGAAACGTTCCTGCTTCCTGCCGGCGTATGCCCGCCCGCGGCGCCGCCTCTGCCAGCGTTCATTGCGCCACCTCGGTTGCCAGCCGCGGCACCACCTCTGTTGCCGCCCGCGGCGCCACCTCTGTTGCCGCCCGCAGCAGCACCTCTGTTGCCGCCCGCAGCACCACCCTTGCCGGCGTTTGCCGCACCACCCTTGTTCGCGCCGCCCGCGCCGCCGGGCCTAGCGCCCCCGCCCGCGTGCTGCGCTGGGGCTGCGTGCGTTGGGGCTGCGTGTGCCGGGGCCGCGTGTGCCGGGGCTGCATGCTGCGCTGGGGCTGCGTGTTGCGCTGGGGCTGCGTGCGCCGGGGCTGCGTGTTGCGCCGGGGCTGCGTGCGCCGCTGGCGCACTCGTCTTCTTCTGCGCCGAAGCAACTGCTGTTACTGCGAGAAGAACCAGCAATACGGACCATTTCGGCAGGACGTTCTTTCCTCGGTTGCTCGAATTCATATACGCTCCTGTGAGTTGCGAAGCTCTTTTCTCATAAATCCCAGGAAACATGAGCGGCCAGATCAATCTCATCTGGCCTTCAATCCCGCTCATGAGTTCTTCGACGAGAGCTTCTGGGTCCGAGTGCCATGGGGGAAGGGCCGGGCACCGGCCTTCGATGTCCCGACAATTTCACACCTGTTTCACCACCGTGTCAAGCAGCGTACCCCTCGATTTCATTTGCCATCCTGAACCACTCGAAGGGCCGCTTCTTAGCGGCGTGGACCACCTCAAAGCTTCGCCCCCAGCCTCGGCCGGTTTGCGCGCAAAGGAAAAAAGGAAAGCGAAGCCAGTGGACGAAAGCGCCGGCTTTCTTGGTCACTTACGGTCCTTTGACCAAAATCAGCGCACGCAGGAACTGCGGACTACTCGGCTCGGGCTTCCGCCGGCCTTACCAACCTTCTGGTCACCTTCAAGAGTAACCATGGTAACTGGGGAGCGTCCCGTCGTTCACCGATGACACTAATAGACAGCAATGTTAGCCCATCGGCACACTCGGCCGGCGCTCCTCGCTCCCTCGTTATTCCTGGCTCTACTTGCCCCGACTTACGCGCCGGCTGCCGACGACACGAACGGCTCCTCGGGCGTGCCTACGTATCGCAGCACCGTCTCTGAAGTCCGGGTTACATTCTTCGCCACCGACGAGAACAATCAAGCGCTCGCAACCCTCACGCGGTCGGACTTTGCGGTAGTCGACAACGAACGTGTGGTGCGGAATTTCCGAAGCTTCACGCATTCCGATGAAACCTTGCTCGACGTGGTTGCACTGGTCGACCTGAGCGAATCGGTAGCGCCGCGCGTTCGAGTTGCCATGCGCGCTGTGCTGCAACTGGTGGCGCGGCAGCAGTCGATCCCCGACGGCAACATCGCCGTCGTGTCGTTTGGAGGGACATCTGGTGGCGTAAGTTCCGCCGTCCTCTGCTCGAGCGGTTGCCGTGCTGCCGACTCCGTGGCGAGACTCCTGGCGGTGAAGAGTGGCGGCACAACGCCGCTGTTCGACGCGCTGATATTTGGCGCCGATTTCATCTCGCATCATCGCCGCGCCGGGGCCCGGCAAGTCATTATTCTGTTCTCTGACGGGAACGACACCATCAGCATGCATTCTGCGCGCGAGGCGCTGCAGGCGGTGCTGGACGAGGGCGCCCTGATCTACTCCGTCGATATGGGGACTTCCGAGAACCACACGGCGGGCAGCAGGTTCCTGCGGTGGATTTCGGATGCTACGGGTGGGCGCTATTCCTTCCTGCGCTCCTCCCCGAACGATGGCGCCGCCGCAGTGCTGAACGCTGTGCTGGAGGATCTGCGCGCCTCCTACGTGGTGACCTACGATCTGCCCAGCCATCAGGAGGGATTTCATTCTCTTCGCCTTTTGCCAACCCACAACCTCAACCTCACATTCCATAGCCGCAATGGCTACGACTACGAACCCAGCGGCCGCTGATTGGAGACTTGCTCGAAGACTTACGAAGATTGGAGACTTATGAAATTCACATTGTTACTGGCGCTCGCATGGATATCGACCGGCGTCTCGATTGCTTTGGCTGCTCCGATCGGTATCTATCAACAGGGAACCGTGGTTCGTATGCGCATGGGCGATTGCATGATCATGCACCGAGGCTTCATGAACCAGTTCGGCCCGCCGCAAGCCGCAGCGACTGAGGAAGGCTGCCCGGAATACACGCTGGTGACCAATAAGGTCGTGTTTCTCATCGTGGGCAAATCCTCCAATCAACTGGTGCCGCTCGCGGAAACCATCGATTTCCGCATCCAGAACAAAGAATTGGCGGTTCGCGTGGATGATGCTCGCAAAGAGTCCATGTTCGCCATCAAGGAAATGACGCTGCGCTCGCAATGGGACCTCATCCAAAAGCACATCGAGCAAGAACTCAATGAACCGCCGCGTCGCCCCGAGGACACGTCGCTGGCGCTGCGCAACCGGCAATAACCGCGCCATGCTGATGGGCGCGGACATCAGGATCAAAACCTTAAACCGTAGAGGACGCGGAGGACGCTGAGATAAAGACAGTAAGAATCTCTTCGAGTTGGGTGGTTTAGGAACATTCAGCCCAAACTCTTCCACCACACGGGGCACAGAGGGCAGAGAGAAACCGGTTAGAAAAACTCTGCGCGCTCTGCGCTCTCCGCGGTTGAATTCTCACGACTTGAACCAAAGCTGCGATTGACGGGAAACACGCTGAGCGCCAGACTGAAAGGGCATGGCAAAGCTCCGGGTTGGCATCCTCTTTGGCGGACGCAGCGGCGAGCATGAAGTGTCGTTGCTGTCGGCGGCGTCGGTCCTGAACGCAATCGATAAAACAAAATACGAAGTGGTTCCCATCGGCATCACGAAAGACGGCCGCTGGCTCACGGCGGAACACGCGGAACGTTTGCTGCGGGGCGAAAAGCAAGCCAGTCTCCATGTCACCCCCGAAAAGCATTTGCGGGCGGGCGACCCGGACTGGACTCCGGGAGCGGCGGTGCTGGCAGCGGGCGAGTCGGTGGTCGTTCCTCCGGAACCGGCGCGGCACGACGCTGCACTCGCGCCGTTTCAGACCGATGCGAACTTGCGGCGCGCGTCTGATCGCGCGATTAACGTGGATATCATCTTCCCCGTGCTGCACGGAACCTTCGGCGAAGACGGCACGATTCAAGGCCTGCTCGAACTTGCCGACATCGCCTACGTCGGAGCCGGTGTGCTCGGTTCGTCCGCCGGTATGGATAAAGACATCATGAAGTCCTTGTTCCGCGCGGCGGGATTGCCCATCGTGAAACACGTGACCGTATTGCGCGGCCAATTCGAGCGCGAGCCAAAGAAGGTACAGAAACTGGTCGAGAGCAGGTTGAAGTATCCAGTGTTCGTGAAGCCGGCGAACCTCGGTTCATCGGTGGGAATCTCGAAGGCGCACGATGGGAAGGAGCTCGGTCCGGCCGTCGCGGAAGCGGCAAAGTTCGATCGCAAGATCGTGATTGAGGAAGGCGTCGGCGGGAAAAGGAAGAAAGCTCGCGAGCTCGAATGCGCGGTGCTCGGCAACGACGATCCCAAGGCGTCGGTTGCGGGAGAAATTATTCCTTGTAAGGAATTCTACGACTACGACGCGAAGTATCTGGTGGAAGGCTCCGAAGGAATCATCCCCGCGAAGATTACGAAAGCGGAAATGAAAACCGTGCAGCGCCTCGCCGTCGCGGCGTTTCAAGCGGTCGATTGCACGGGCCTGGCGCGCGTCGATTTTCTAATGGATCCCAAATCGCGCAAGATTTTCGTCAACGAGATCAACACCATGCCCGGCTTCACCGCGATCAGCATGTATCCCAAGCTGTGGGCCGCGACGGGCGTGTCGTATCCCGAACTGATCGACCGCCTAATCCAGTTAGGAATCGAGCGGCACGAAGACAAGAAGCGGAATCAATACAGCCGCTGAAGTGTGCCCGTGAGCGCCTTCGTACCGCCCTTAACGGATCAGTCGAGTTGCGCTGTTCTCCGTTATGGTTACTCCTAAGCTATTAACCCGTGTTTACCACTACCCCCCTCCCCCCTAGTCTCTGGAATCATGGGGTTAGGGGGAGTCTCCCCGCCAAAGTCTCGAGCGCAAAGGACTTATTTTCAAAGTATTCCGGAATAAGGAGTTAGCTCGATTTTCCGCTCTTTTCTCTTAAAATTCATAGACTCGACCGGTTTTTGGCACGCGGTCGGTGCCACGAATTGCTTCAGAAACAGTTATCAAAGAGTAACTAGCAACTGTGGCTAGGGCGGCATCGAGGACCGTCTCCTGGGAGACGGGCACACCTCGGACCTGCCACAGGTCGATTTCCATTATCGCCGACGAGCGGTTAGATGTCTGTGACGGTGCGCACCGGGCGTTTGTGATGAAAAGAGTCAAAGGACCCCCCCTTCGCTTCGCGATAGGGCGGGCCGCCCGCCCAAAGAACGGACGCGAACGTGGGGCTCGAGGCTGTCATTGCCGTGGCGGTTTTCCGACCGTGCTCCGGACAAGCGCCAGAAACTCCAGTTCAGTGAATGGCTTCAGTAGGTAACCGTCCGCTCCGTTGCGCATTGTTTCTTCTCGGACCTGCGAATCATTTATGGCCGTGACGAAAGCGAATGGAAGGCGAGGATACTGCTGCTTCACGTGCCGGAGAAGCGTCAACCCGTCTACGAGCGGTAGCAGCAAATTTGAGAGAATAAGGTCGATTCTAGTTCCTGCGGCCAACAATTCCATTGCTGCTCTGCCGTCTGCCGCTTCCCGGCAATCGAACCCGTTTCTAAACAGCCATGGGACGATGATGTCCCGGATTGTCTGCTCATCCTCGACCAGAAGGACTCGTGGGGGGTCTGGGTTCGGTCGTGCCTTCGCGACAGTGCCAGTCTCAGTTTTGATTGATTTGAACAGATCGCCGGAAACGGGAATCGGGGCGGTTTTCGTTGGCATCTCGCTGATAATTGTCAGGCCGGGAATGCGCTCAAAGTGTCTCCGGTTATTTGTGATGAGCGTAATTGCGTGTCGAATGGCGCAAGCTGCTATCCAAAGGTCGTTGGCGGCAACCACAAAACCCGTTGGCAGTAATGCCCGAACTCTTCCATAAGTGCGACACAGTTCAGCGTCGTAAGGCACGATGACAACCGCTTTCAGACGCTCTTCTAAATTCTGCCGACTCTTCGCAGACCACTTCCGCTTCTCTGCCCAGTGGTAAAGCTCACCGACCGTGATGAAGGTCACAGCGACAGTCTTCCCTTTGACGTGAGGCCGATACGCATCGCCGCGAGTGTCCTTCGGCTTCATCAAGTACGAGAAAACGTCGGTGTCTAAGATCACAGCTTCCATCTTTGGATTTAGGTCACTCGGGTTGAATAAATGTCCTCCACAAACTCGTCTACGTCTTCGCCTTCAGGCCAGCCTCCGACGAGAACCTTCGGATTGGATAGGGGCTCTACACCCTGAGCTTCAGCGAGTTGCTGAATTGATCTTCCAGAATGGAATTCCTTCGCACCAATCAAAAGCTGCTCGGTGACATTGAGGCTCTGGACAGCGATTGATTCCACCTTGCCGTTGTTCGGGTTGATTGTCGCCTTGCCTGTGATGCTGACTGGCTTGCGCAGAGCGTCTTGAACTTCTTGTTCCTGCTCTGGAGTGAAGGTGCAAACTATGGGCTGACCGATCAGGGGATGGATTCGGCAGCGATGGTCTTGTTCCTTGAAGTCTGCCATCTCCAATACACCTTCGACAGTCTCTGTGCGAGTGGAAGGTGTTTTGATCCGTTCCAAGACCCTGTCCCGCACCCGCTTATCGAATACTGCTTTCACTGACCGACTGCCGTTGCCGGGGACGATCCATTCGATCTTCGTCACATCCTTATTCAACACTTCGCCCATCTCGGAAAGACTATCGAGCAAGCCCGCCTCAAAACCACTCCTCCGTGGTCTCCGTGAACCAATGTTCTTCACCGCAGTCACAACCTCGCGCACCACCTCTCGACCGAATGTCGTTAACTCTGGCATCGGAAGCTGCTGCTGCGGCTTCGCAAGAACAAACGGCAACACGGTGCTACCCTTTTCAATCCCGGTCAGTTCAAGTGTGCATTCCTGATACACCACTAGGGATTTCGGCCCCGGTCGAAGCGACTGCCCGCCACGCATAGCCTCAGCCTGTCGATTGACCGCGCTTTGTGTTGCATGGCAAATGCGCACAAGGTCTGGCACCGAGATTGCGCCCGAACGAATGCCGGGGCCTTCAATCCGCAGTTTTAGTAAGGTTTGTGCCCGTTTCGCCATGTTGACTGCAGATCACCGCCTGAAGAATGAAGCTATCTAGATGCATCCTGAGAGCGACTGGATTATAGCGCAGTATCCGTGGAACCTGGGGGACCTTGTGGGAACCCGGGGACAGACTGAACGTTCCCAATAATTAGATTGAATCGCACCCCAAAGAGAACCGCAGGGCGGCACACACCTCATTCATCCGTGCGGCACTAAGCTGGGCCACGCGCCTTCCTAATCGCTGTTGAGATACAGTGACCGCGTTGTGCAGGTTTACTGCGCAAGGGGACTTCATGCCGTCCTCCTCATTCAGCACGACTTCCGATGGCACACCGCGAATGGTGGAAGTGACAGGCGCAACCGTAACCGTGGATAGATAGGCAATGGCGCTGTTGCGGGTGAGCACGAGGGCCGGCCGTTTCTTGTCGGGCGCAGCGAACTGGTAGAGCCGAACTTCTCCTCGGGCTATTCTTCCGGCCACGTGGCCTCCGATTCCCAACCCCGCGCTTCCGCGTCGGCTCGCGGATGTCGCGAGTAGCCCTGGCGGTCGCGTTCTTCATTGGCTTGCAGTTCTAGCCGGCGAAGATGTCCCCGCAGAGCGTCGCGCACCAGAGCGGACCGGTTTCGCCTGGTGCGCTTCGCGGCTTGGTCGGCGGCGTGTAACAGCTTTTTATCCAGTACGATTTGAACGATTTGCATATGTGGACTTTATTCCACAGTATACTCCACATAGAGGACATTGCAAAGCAAGCTGTCATGTTCCCGATAGTTGGTGGGCGGGCCGCCTGCCCCAGAATCCACATCAGCATCCCCCACTCCACTTGCGATATCCCCCATGCCCCCTCCACTCGCCGAGGTTGCAGGTTACGCTGAGTGCAGCTAAATTACGTGCGGGAGTTGGAGCTGTACATGAAAAAGCCCGTCTCGGTCAGCCACCCCACGAAGCCAACAGCGGGCTTGAGTGGACCACCCATCCGGAACTGGGGAAACTCCGATTCAGTACCGTCGGAAACCTTGGACCACGGGGCACACGGGGGTACACGGAGGCGTCGGCGACTTAATCAGACTTTCCCTAAGGCGCAATCAGGCCTTCGACTACGTAGCTCAGGATGACAGATTTGTGGTTCCGGGGATCTCCCGGAAATCCCGAAAATCTCGCTTGACAGGGGGATTGAACAACGGTAGTATTTGATCCCAAGTTTGCTCTTTTTTGAGCAAATGGGAATTTCATGCAGAGTGGCTGAGGGACGAGCCCTGGGACGCCACGGCAACCGGATCGGGATCATAAATCCCGACCGTCAGGTGCCAACTCTCGCCCGGCAACGGGGACCATGAGATTCGGGGTGGAAGCGAATTGTTCGCATCTCCCGAGCCTCTTTTCCAATCCGGAAAAGGGGTTTTGTCGTAACTGGGGTAATTTTTACCCGGCTCGTCCCGCAGTCACGGAAAGAAGTTGCAAGATGGAGACGAGCACCTACCACCTCCGCTGCCGCGAATGCGGCAAGACCTGGGGCAACCAGCCACGCAGCATCTGCGAAGATTGTTTCTCGCCGCTCGAAATTACCTACGACTACGATTTGCTTCGCGCGCGCATTTCGCGCGAGTTGGTCGCCTCGCGCGCGCCGGACATGTGGCGCTATCGCGAGCTGCTGCCGCTGCCGGCGGGGTATCAGCCTTCCCTCCCCGTTGGATATACCCCGCTGGTCGGCGCGCCGCGGCTCGGCGAGAAGATCGGATCGCGGCGGCTCCTGGTCAAGAACGATGCGGTGTGCCTGCCGACATTGAGCTTCAAAGACCGCGTGGTTGCGGTCGCGCTGGCCAATTCTCGCAGCTTCGGGTTTGATACGGTGGCTTGCTCGTCGACGGGAAATCTGGCGAACTCGGTGGCGGCGCAAGCGGCTCGCGAAGGTTTGAAGGCTTGGATTTTTATTCCTTCGGATCTGGAGCCGGCGAAGATTCTGGGCACACAAGTGTTTGGGGCGGAGGTGGTGCGCATCAACGGCAGCTACGACCATGTCAATCGCCTGTGCTCGCAGATTGCCGACGAACATCGCTGGGGATTCGTGAATGTCAATCTTCGTCCGTATTACGCCGAAGGCTCGAAGACGGTGGGCTATGAAATCGCCGAGCAACTGGGCTGGCGATTGCCCGATAACATCGTGGTGCCGATGGCGGGCGGATCGCTGATCACGAAAATCAAGAAGGCGTTCGATGAATTGATTCTCCTGGGACTGGTGGATCCGAAACCGGTTAAGTTCTTCGGCGCGCAAGCGACTGGGTGCTCGCCGATTTCCACGGCGATCAAGCAGTACAGCAGCGAGATTGAACCGCAGCGTCCGAAGACGATTGCGCGGTCGCTGGCGATTGGCAATCCGGCCGATGGACATTACGCGCTGAAGGCCATCACCAAAAGCGGTGGATGGGCGGAAGACATTTCCGATCCCGAAGTGGTCAGTGGCATTCAACTTCTGGCGGAGACCGAGGGCATCTTCACCGAGACAGCGGGCGGCGTAACGGTTGGGAGCGCGCGCAAGCTGATCCAGCAAGACCGCATTCTGCCCGATGAAACGACCGTGCTCTGCATTACAGGCAACGGACTCAAGACCACGGACGCGCTGGCGGACAAGTATCGGGCGGAAACGCCGATCGCTCCGAAGCTCAGCGAGTTTGAAGCTTACATCGCGACCAAGGCGGCGAGTTTGCCGGCGGCGTTCGCGGCGACGGCGGCTTCGCCGGCGGCCGGGTTTGCCAACGACTGACGACTAACGACCAACGACTAACGACTAACGCACGTTTTTCATACGGGCCTTTTGCCCGGGAGGTTTTTATGAGCATCACGGTTCAAATTCCTACGGCTTTGCGGCGGCTCACTTCTGGGACGCCTCACGTCGTTTGCTCGGTGGCGAATCTTAATGAGCTGTTCTCGGAGCTTGACTCGCAGTTCCCCGACTTGAAACCCCATTTGCGGGATGAAGCGGGGGAAACGCGGCGCTTCCTGAATATTTATGTGAATGAGGAAGATATTCGCTTTCTGGGAGGTAATTCCTATTCGTTTCGCGACGGCGATGAGGTGCTGCTGGTGCCTTCGATCGCGGGCGGGGCGCGGTAGACCACACTTGCGCGACCGCTTGCGGGGCTTGAAAGACTCAAGTAGTGAAATCGCCTGCTTTGAACAGCTATGATACAAAGCTCCGTGAAGTCGCGTATTTTCAGCAGGATGCGGAACAGGATCGCTGGGTCTGGTGTCTAATAAGTTGTGGCCGTTTACGCCAAGGTCCGAACAAGGGCGGTGCGAATCCTCTTAGTGGCCGCACTCGTCACGTCGGTGTTAATCGCTGGGATGGCGATATCGTTGAACGTCGTCCGTCACCGAGACGCGCAACATTTTCTGAACGCAGTGCGCACGGTAAAGGTGGGCACGACCACGGGGAGCGAGGCGTTGAAGATCGCGCAACGCTTCAACGCGGAAGTATATATCGTCAAACACACGGAATTGCCTTCAGGTTTCTCCGATCAGATCGTCGACATTCCCAACAACGATTGCATATCAGGAAATTGCTCTTTGTCGTTCGGTGCAGATACACACGCGCGATGGCTGAGGGCGGTTTCCTATCCTTGGTGGAACTGGCCTGTCCTTCGCAAGTGGATCCCAATTACCGGGATTTATGCAGACGTGACGGTTGAGCACGGAACCGTAACAGATCTTTTAGTTTCTGTGGAATCCATTCAGCAGCAAGAAGTTCACACGGCACGAACACGGATTACTTCAAAGCCGTTAGCATCAGCGTGGAACGTAAGGCGTTACACAGCGTTCAACACAGGAGGACCGGGCAGGACGACCCCCACTGTCGAGATAACGTTCAGTCCCCGGAGCCGACACCCGAAACAAGAGGCTGCGCTGGATTTCAATCTGAGCTGCTTACGCATCGGACGAAGCTGTTCGCGGTGCGAGATTCTGCCGGGCAGCTGCGAAGATGACGAGCACGGCGACTGGTTCTACTTCGAGATGCCAGATGATTTGGTGAAGAATTTTCAAACCGCAGTCAATCAGCTACGGTTAGGCAACCCAGAAAAAATCGTGATCAGTCGTATTGGATGGGGCGGACTCACTTCCCAGCCGTTGTTCGACGACAAGTTACCATACCGGTTCCCGGATGGCACGATGCTAGGTGAAAGCGACCCGGAGCGACTGATCTATTTTGTGAAAAAATGGCGGGAACAGGATAGACCGAATCCTCAGGATCAGACAGTCACCTTCGTTTTCGATAAGCAGGATAGGCTTACCGGAATAATGTCGCACGCTGATGGCATTCGCAGTCGTCCCTGACCGCTCGTCAATTGTTGCAACGTCCCCATTACACTGACTGAGCCGTTTCTGGCTGTCGCCCTCGCAGTTTCCTCTTCGTTCTTGCCGTGGTTTCTGTGCTCTTCCAACGACGCCTGCGCGGAGCGGGCCAACGCCCTCTGCCGGTTTGTGCCTCCCTTTCCTGTATCTTCTGCTTATCTTCGTAAAATATTTGTCGCGCTTATTCGTCTACATAAGTAGATGGACGAGGCGCTGACCAAACGGTGGGCGATGGCGGAGCAGGACCAGCGGATCTCTGAAGCGATCGAGCGGGAGCAATCCCGGCTTCGCAATTTCATCCGACGGCGCGTGGCCGACCGCGAGGACGCGGAAGACGTCCTGCAGGATGTCTTTTACGAGCTCGTCGAGGCCTACCGCATGATGAAGCCGGTGGAGCAGATCACCGCCTGGTTATATCGTGTGGCGCGCAATCGGATCATCGATCTCTTCCGCAGGAAGGAACGGGAGGCGTTGAGAAACGAGCCTGCGGCGATCATGGAGGATGGGGAGACGCTCCAGTTGGAAGAGTTGCTGCCCTCGCCCGACGCCGGGCCGGACGCAGCGTACGCACGAAGGGTGCTGTTGGAAGAAGTGGACGCTGCTCTGGACGAGTTGCCTGACGAGCAGCGCGAGGTGTTCATCGCCCACGAGCTGATGGGTTACAGCTTCAAAGAGCTGGCGGCACAAACGGGCGTGGGCATAAACACGTTGCTCTCGCGTAAGCATTATGCGGTTCTTTATTTGCGCGAGCGCCTCCAGGCCATCCACGACGAATTTACGAAAGCATGAGGGAAAAAACATGAGAAGGAATTGGGCTGTGAAAGGGCTGAAGATCGCGCTGTTTGCCGCGCTGTTCGTCACTATATTTGGCTTTGTGGTCATGCTCCTGTGGAATTGGCTGATGCCGGCTCTGTTTGGCTGGCGTTTGATCGGCTTCTGGCAAGCCATAGGAATCTTGGTGCTGAGCAAGATCCTGTTTGGCGGATTCCATGGCCGGCACGGCCGCCATATGTATTGGCGTCACCGCATGACGGAACGGTGGGAACAGATGACTCCCGAAGAGCGCGAGAAGCTCCGTCAATCCATGCGCGGGTGTTGCGATTCGCAGGAACCGCAGGCTGCAGCGCCCCATGCGTGACCAGAAGCAATCCTTGCGGGGCCGGTCTTTCCCCTAAATCGTGCCGCCTTTTTAGGGCTGACCGCAGCAGCACGCGGTGCTACAATCTAACTAACTGGTTAATTATATGAGGAAGGCTGCGGCTATACGCCGGTCGGTTCGATCGCCCGCCCTAACTGCTCCAGAAAACGGAGCGGTTAGAACGGGGCACCCGACTTATCGTTTGGGGACTCGGGGGCATCCGGAGGAGAGCCGGGCTGCGATCTTGAAGGCGGCGGTGGCGGAATTTGCCGAGAATGGGATTGCAGGGGCTCGGACGGATGCGATCGCGCGGGCGGCGCACGTCAACAAGGCGCTGCTTTATTACTACTTCAAGGACAAGGACGCGTTGTATGAAGCGGCGCTGGACCATGTGTTCAGCGGGATGCGCGAGCGGGTGATGCCGGTGCTCGAAAGCGAGCTGCCGCCGCGGCAGAAGATGCTGGCATACCTGGGGGCGTATTTCGATTACATCGCGGCAAATCCGCGGTTTCCGCGGGTGGTGCAGGGGGAGTGGATGCGCTCGGGCGCGGGCGCCGCTCGCATGCAGCGGGTGGCCAAGGAATATTTCCGTCCTGTCTTCGGGAAGCTGGCCGAGGTGCTGCGGGAGGGGATTCGGGCGGGGAAATTTCGCGCGGTGAATGCGATGGACTTTCTGCCTTCGATGGCGGCGGTGATTGTGTTTTATTTCACGTCGGCGCCGCTGATGAAGACGCTGACGAAGGTGGATCCGTTGTCGGAGGAACGGATACGGGAGCGGCGGGCGTTTGTTCTGGATTTTATTTCGGCGGCGCTGTTTAAGTGATCACCGCCGAGACGCCGAGGACGCGGGAAAGGCTGTTCGCGCTTCGCTATTCGCTTTTCGCTTTCGTAACCATCCCTTGGACAAGGAAGCGAATAGCGAGCAGCGAAGAGCGAATAGCGAACAGCCAAGAGCTTTCTGACGAGATGCCAGGAGATTTTCGATGAGTGCGCGGAATAGATTTTTCATTTTGCTGGGGGTCATTCTGGCGATTGCTTCGGGGTACTACTTGTTTTCCACTCCGGCGGGGAAGGACCTGGTTTTGGTGGGAACGGTGGACGCGAACCAGATCGTGGTGAGTCCGCAGATTCAGGGGCGGATTCTCAAGCTGCTGGTGGAAGAAGGAACGCAGGTGAAGCAGGGGGATCTGATCGCGTTGCTGGATCCGTCGGAACTGGAGGCGGAGGAGCGCGCGGCGGCGGCGACGATTGGCAGTTTGCGGTCGCAGATGAGCGCGAACGAGTACACGCGGAAGTCGACGAAGGGGTCGACGTCGAGCGACGTGTCGAATGCGCAGGCGAAGCTGCAATCGGCGCGGGCGCAACTGGCGCAGGCGGAAGCGACTTTGACCCGGGTGGAAAGCGACAGCCGGCGGACGATTGGATTGGCGCAAGCAGGAGTGGCATCGGATCAGGATCGGGTGCAGGCGGAGATGAACCTGAAGGCGCAGCAAGCGAGCGTGCAGTCGCTGAAGGATCAGGTGGCGGCGGCGCAGGCGGATCTGGATTCGGCAGTGGCGCGCACGAATCAGGCGACGGCGGCCGAGAGTACGGTGGAATCGACGCGGGCGCAGGTGGATAACGCGGTGGCACTGTTGAAGGAAGCGGAAGTGCATCTGGGATATACGAAGATTTATGCGCCGGTGACGGGGACGGTGCTGGTGCGGGCGGCGCGCGAAGGCGAAGTGGTGAGCGCGGGGCAGGCGATCGTGACGGTGGTGGATTTCAGCGACACTTGGGCGTTTGCGGCGATCCCGGAGACGGATGCCGATCATATTGGAATTGGAGACACGCTGCGGGTGCGACTGCCGGGAGGCACGGTGGTTCCGGGAAAAGTTTTCTACAAGGCGGCGGAAGCGGATTTCGCGACGCAGCGGGATGTGGGGCGTCGGAAGCGGGATATACGGACGATTGCGTTGAAGGTGAGGCTGGAGAATCCGAAGGGGGCGTATGTGCCGGGGATGACGGCGGAGGTGTTGGTATCGCCGGAGCAGTTGAAGGGGACAGCGGAGGCGGCGGGGAAGAAGTAGAGGTAGGGAAGGCCTTTACCACAGGGGACACGGGGGAACACAGGGGAAACGAAGATTGGGACTGTGATGGTGCGCACGAAAGCAAGGTTGCAAAGTTTCAAGGTTTCAAACTATGAGCGACGAAGTGAGCAAGACGAACGGGAACACCACGAACGGCATGAGTGTTGGGGCGTCGGAACTGAGCCTGCGGGGCGAGGTTGCGGCGGATGCTCCGAATGCTATTGAGGTGGACCATATCGTGAAGCGATATGGCGAGTTCCTGGCGGTGGACGATATTTCGTTTGCGGTGAAGGAGGGGGAAATATTTGGGCTGCTGGGGCCGAATGGGGCGGGGAAATCGACGTTGATCCGCATGATGACCACACTGATTCCGATTACGGCGGGGCGGGCGCGAGTGGCGGGGCACGACGTGGCGTCCGATCCGGGAGCGGTGCGGCACGCGATTGGAGTGATTCCTCAGGCTTTGACCAGCGATCTGGATTTGACGGTGGAAGAGAATCTAAGCATTTACGCGAAGCTGTATGACGTTCCGAAGAAGCGGCGCAAGGAGGCGATTGCGGAACTGCTGGAGACGGTGGACCTGACGAAGTGGCGCGACGCGCAGACGAAAACGCTATCGGGCGGGATGCGGCGGCGGCTGGAGATTGCGCGCGGACTGGTGCATAGTCCGAAGATTTTTTTTCTGGACGAGCCGACGACGGGGCTCGATCCGGTGTCGCGCGTGGCGGTGTGGGAGATGCTGACCAACATCAAGGCGAAGCGCAAGCTGACGATCCTGATCACCACGCACTACATGGACGAAGCGGACCGGCTGTGCAACCGGATTGCGATTGTGGATCACGGGAAGCTGGTCGCTTTGGATACGCCGGAAGCATTGAAAGCGAGCGTGCCGGGATCGAACGTGATTGAGGCGCAGTTCGAGCAGGCTCCGGAGGATTGGGAAGAGCGGCTGCGAGGATTGCCGGAGGTGACGTCGGTGCAGAACGAGAGCGGAGGGATGTTCCGGGTGCTGACGGCGAACGGGTCGCGCACGACGGTGGATCTGGTGGAGATGGCGGTCGCGGCGAGCGTGTCGGTGAAGACGCTCACGGTGCAGAACACAACATTGGACGATGTGTTTGTATTTTATACGGGGCGGCAGTTGAGGGATGAACTGGTGAAAGCGCACGCGTACGTGATGCCACCGCGGCCGGGGTTGCAACCATGAACCGGACGATGGCGATTATCGAACGCGAGATGCGCAAGTTCTTCCGGTCGCCGGCGCTGATGATGGCTTCGATGATAATGCCGCTGGTGCAGTTGATCGTGCTGGGGAATGCGTTTGGCGGAAAAATTCGCGACGCGAAGATGGGCGTAGTGGACGAGGATCATGGGACGCAGGCGATCCGAATCGAAGAAGCGTTTGATGCCGTCCGGGCGAATATGCGCACGTTTATTCCGATCCCTTATGACAACGAGGTGCAGGCGCGGGAGGACGTGCGCAACGGAAAGATTCAGGGAGCGGTGATTATTCCGGCGCAGTATTCGAAGATGGTGTACGAGAAGAATCATCCGCGGATCGCGCTGATTGTGGATAACAGCGATAACTTCATGAGTGCGACGCTCGAAGATGAAATGACCTCGTTGACGGACGCGTTGAATCAGCCGGACGTGTCGCCGCGGCTGTTGCAGCAGACGGCACTGGAGGTCGTGGAGCTCTATCCGTATATCGAGTACATGAAGTTCCTGCTGCCGGGATCGATTACGCTGGCGATGTTCGTGTCGGTGATGATCGGCGGCGGGATGCTGTACATCGACGACAAGGCGCGCGGAGTACACGAGGGATACTTAGTAACTCCGATTACGAAGACGGAGCTGGTGCTGGGTCTGGTTGGAGCGGGCGCGATCAAGGCGGTGATGACCGGGGTGGTGATTACGGTGATTGGGTCGCTGTTGGCGGGAGTGGGGACGATTTTCAATCCAGGGGCGATGTTGGGGCTGGTGGTAATGATCGCGCTGACCTCGGTGGCGTTCAACACGATGATGTTCTTGCTGATGGTGCGCATTGAGGATCCGCTGGTGCCGCGGGCAATGTTCGGGATTCTGAATACGCTCCTGTGGTTTCCCAGCGGATCGGTTTATCCGGTGCAAGCGTTTCCTCCGTGGCTGCGGGCGATTGCGAGGGTGGATCCGTTTACGTTCGCGGTGCATGGATTCAAGTCGCTGCTGCTGAAGGAAACGGGGCTGGGGGCGATTGTTCCGGACATGATTTATCTGTCGATTTTTGCGGTGGTGACGCTGGCGGCGGCGGTGCCTTTGTTCAAGCGGACGCTGTAGACCTTTTCACCGCCGAGGCGCGGAGGGCGCGGAGAAAAGCCGAGCGCTTAACCACAGGGGAACAGGGCGGTCGGACACGAGCGCGCTAGTTTTCCCGCAACTGGGAACCGGGTAACGGCAACTGCTCTTACGCCGTCGCTGGCCGCTCGCCGCTTTTGGCGGGAACGCGGTCCGGCTTGATCACCTGCTGCACGCCGTCGTCGGTCTTCGCCGGCAGCGGCTTGATCGGCGGCAGTTCCTGCCCTTCGACCAGCATCTTGATCTCGACGGCATCGAGCACTTCGCGTTCGATCAGCGCCTTCGCGATCCGGATCAGGGTTTCGCGATTCTCCGAGAGTATTCGCTTCGCGGTCGCGTACCCCGTGCTCACCACTTTCCGGACTTCTTCGTCGATCTGGATGGCGGTAGCTTCGCTGTAGTCGCGGTGTTGCGAGATCTCGCGTCCCAGAAAAATCTGTTCTTCTTTCTTGCCGAAGGTCACCGGCCCCAGGTCGCTCATGCCCCACTCGCAAACCATCTTGCGCGCCAGTTCGGTGGCGCGCTCGATGTCGTTGCCCGCGCCGGTGGACATGCAGTTCAGGAAAAGCTCTTCCGCGATACGCCCGCCCATCAGGATGGCGATCTGCGTATCGAGATAATTCTTGTAGTAGTTGTGGCGATCGTCGGTCGGCAACTGCATGGTCAAGCCGAGCGCCAAGCCGCGCGGAATAATCGTGACCTTGTGCACCGGATCGGAATGCGGCAGCAAGGCAGCCACCAGCGCGTGCCCGGCCTCGTGGTAGGCGGTGTTCTTCTTCTCTTCATCGGAGAGCAGAAGCGACTTGCGCTCCACGCCCATCAGCACCTTGTCCTTGGCCACTTCAAAGTCGTACATCAGGACGGCCTTGCGATTTTGACGGGCAGCGGCCAACGCCGCCTCGTTCACCATGTTCGCCAGGTCGGCGCCAGAAAAGCCCGGTGTGCCGCGAGCGAGCACGGACAAATCGACATCGTCGGCCAGCGGAATCTTGCGGGTGTGCACGCGCAGAATTTCTTCCCGTCCGCGAACATCCGGGCGATTCACCACCACGCGCCGGTCGAAGCGCCCCGGCCGCAGCAGCGCCGGATCGAGCACATCGGGACGGTTCGTTGCCGCCATCAGGATCACGCCGTCGTTCGATTCGAAGCCGTCCATTTCCACGAGCAGTTGATTCAGAGTCTGCTCGCGCTCATCGTGCCCTCCGCCGAGCCCAGCGCCGCGGTGACGTCCGACGGCGTCAATTTCGTCGATGAAGATGATGCAGGGAGCGTTTTTCTTGCCCTGCTCGAACAGGTCGCGCACGCGGCTCGCGCCCACGCCCACGAACATTTCCACAAAGTCCGAGCCGGAGATGGAGAAGAACGGAACATTGGCTTCGCCCGCGACCGCGCGCGCCAGCAAGGTCTTGCCCGTTCCCGGAGGTCCAACCAGCAGCACGCCCTTTGGAATGCGGCCGCCAAGTTTCTGGAATTTTTGCGCCTCGCGCAGGAACTCGATGATTTCGCGCAGTTCTTCCTTCGCCTCATCCACGCCTGCCACGTCTTTGAACGTGATTTTCTTCTGCTGCATGGAGAGCAGCCGCGCCCGGCTCTTGCCGAACGACAGCGCCTTGTTGCCACCCGTCTGCATCTGCCGGATCATGAAAAACCAGAGCGCGCCCAGCAGCACCAGCGGCGCCAGATTCAGAAGCCAGCTTGGCCAGGTGCCGTTGCTGATGTCCTTGAAGCCGTACGGAACATTCTTCTCCGTCAACTTCTTGTACATATCCGGGTAGTTCGCCGGCACGATCGTGTGAAACGGCGAGTCGTTCTTGAACTTCCCCTTCACTTCCTGGCCGATAAACATCACGTCGTGGACATTGCCCTGGTCCACTTCCGACAGGAATTCAGAAAAGCCGATTTCTTTTTCCTTCTGGGTGTTGCTCCCGGTTTTCACCACCTGCCAGAGCAGGAAGGCCGAGACTACGATGACCGCCCAGAAAAGTACAGTCTTGATCGTCGAATTCACCTAAAACTCCTCTGAGTGCAGCCCCATCCTAGCGAAGAAAGACGCCGCCTCTGTTGCTCATATTAGATGCCAGAGACGGAAATTCGACTGGGAAAAGCCTGCCCCTCGATTTTAGACCTTTTCCAAAGAAAACGGGGAACCAGAAGGAAGTAACATAAGTCACGGGCACCGAGTGGAAGCGGGGCTGTGCCCCGCTTGGACGAGGTCCTTCGACTCCGCTCAGGGCAGGCTCCGCCCCGTCCCCACACAACACCGAGCGGTGCTCTACATAGTCGCGGCCACATACGGCAAATTCCGGCCCGTCTGCTCCGGACTGCCCAAGCCATAGCCGCACAGAAACGCGTCATCCACGAGAAATCCAAAGTAGTCCGGCTGCAGCGGCACCCGGCGCGCGGACTGGCGGTCCAACAGCGTTGCCAGCTTCACCGAAGCCGCGCCCCGCGCCCGCAGGTCGTTCATCAAAAATTCGCTGGTGACCCCCGAATGCACCAACCCCTCGACCAGCAGCACATGCTTGCCTGCAATCGCCAGTTCGTGGCTGAAAAGAATCTCCAGCAGCGGGGATTCGCCCTGCTGGCTCTGCTTGTAGCGCGGCTTGATGAAAGCGCAGACGATGGGAACATCGATCGCCCGCACCAGGTCGGCCATGAACAGGAAGCTGTTTTCGAGAATCCCCAGCGCGATCACGGTCTGGCCGCGATAGTCGTCGGAAATCTGGCGTCCGAGTTCGCGGACTCTCTTCTGAATCTGGTCGGCCGAGATCACCTGGCGCAACCCGGCATTCGGCGAAACATTCATAGCGGAAGTGACGCCTCCGGCATTGTATCTAAACCTGCAACCTTGTAGCTGTAACTCTGAAGCAGCAACTCTGGCCAATGGCATGTTACATCATGCCCTCAATTTCCCGAATCCAAATCGCTCTTGAAGCCCCCTCCGGCGCGCGAAAAGCCGCCGGAACCGCAAAGCCGCGCATCCAGACGAGGCCGTAGCTTTCCGCGACCGCAACCGGCCAGAGTTTTTTCTCCGCTCCGGTCGCATGCCGGTCGCTGAGCAACTCCTTCACTTTCTTTGCCGCCGCCGTTTGCGAGGGCCAGAAACGATCTCCCGCCCGCCAGTTGCGGATCAGAATTTCCTTCGGCATGCGCCCCAGATCCAGCAACTGCCCGCGCGCATCCTCCGGAACGCCACTCGTGTCCACCACCCGAGCTTCGACGCAAGCGCCCAGTTCAGGAACCTCGACCGCACCTGGCACCACTAAAGCGTAGGCATAATCCCTGGCCTGGTTGCGCCCTTCGAAGGCCTCGGATTCCAGCAGAAGTTCCTGTCGGCCCCGCCGGAGATTCCAGCCAGACGGCATCGCCGCCTTGCTGCCTGCTGGTTCGCCCGCCAACTCCAGCGCCTCCTCGATCAGACGGAACGAGATACTCAAATCGGGCGCGTTCGTTTCCAGCCACGCGCGTACCAGCCGGCGCTGGTCCGCTAGCGGAAGCGCCAACAAAGGCCCCACTCGTAGAGACGCGGCTCGCCGCGTCTCAGGCCGCACCGCAGCCCCTAAAGGGGCATCTGATTTCGAGGAACTTGCGGTATCGCTAAAGCGATACCCTGATACGAAGCTGAACGCCGATACGGATCCTATCTCCCCTGATACGAAGACGACTTTTTCCGCAACCTGTTTAGCCGCTGAGGGCAACTGCGGCGCGATCTCCGGATGCGCGCGCTCCCAATGCTCCTCCTCGGCCCGCGCGATTTCCGCCAGTTCACCCATGTGTTCGATCGCGGCCTCGCCAAATTCTTCCCCGATCATCGGCAGCAGTCGATGCCGCACGCGATTGCGCAGGAAGGCAATATCCCGATTCGATGAATCCTCGCGCCAGCTCTGGCCCCGCTCGCGCAGAAATTCCTGCAACGCAGAGCGCCGAAAGCCCAGCAGCGGGCGCACCAACTCGCCAAACGCGTGTCCCTGCTCCTCGAACACGATGCGCGGATGAATGCCCGAGAGTCCCCGAATGCCGGTGCCGCGAAAGATGCGCAGCAGCACCGTCTCCGCCTGATCGTCGAGCGTGTGTGCGGTCGCAATCTTCGTGACGCAGCCCTCCCGCGCGAGCTGGCGAAAAAAACCGTAGCGCAGTTCACGCGCCGCCGCCTCGATGCCGGAACTCTTGGCTGCGCTATCGCCGGGACTCTGTCTCCCGTCAACCGGCGCTTCGCGAACATGTAGTTCGAGCCCGTGCTGCCGCGCCAATTTCGCGACAAAGCGCTCGTCCTCGTCCGACTCTTCTCCGCGCAGCTGGTGATTGACATGCGCAACCGACAGCACGATTCCCAACTCGGCCCGCAACTCCAGCAGCAGGCAAAGCAAAGCCACAGAATCCGCCCCACCCGAAACCGCCACCGCCACGCGGTCTCCCGCCCGCATCGAGTCCTGCTTCCGAATTGTCTTCAACAGCCGCTCGGCCAGTTCGTGCACGGAGAAATGGTACAGCAGTTGCCAGTTGCCAGTTGCCAGTTGCCAGCCAACCGCTGCCACTGGCAACTGGATACTGGCGACTGGTTCCTGCTATGCTGTTTGGCAAATGTGGGGAGCTTCTCGCTGGGTTGCTAGATTTCTGTCGCTGGCCATGCTCGTCCCGGCCTTCGCGCCGATGGCGATGCCTTGTGCTGCCCTGCCGCAAGCCATGCACTGCATGCGCCGGCCGGTGTCCTCACGGGCGGCGCAGCCTGTCATGCACTGCCATCATGCGATGGCGCAGTCGAAGCCGCCCCAGCCCGAATCATCGCAAGTTGAATCCTCCGAAGCCTCGTTTCAGGCCGCCAATGACGATGACTGCTGCCGTCGCCATTGCTGCTGCGGCGCTACCACCTCCGAATGGGCGCAGCCTGCATCTAGTCTGCTCTCATTCTTAAATCTCATTATCGAGCCAGCGCACGCGTCATCAAGCGCGGTGCCTCAGTCGACCGGTCTTTCCGGACTCGATTCCGCCCGCGCGCCTCCTCGCAGCTAGTTCTTCGTGAATGCTGAGAATTGGCAGCCTGGGCAGACAGCGCACGGTTGCGCGCGTCTCCAGCCCCTAAAGGGGCATCCCGATTTCGCAGAACTTGCGGCATCGCTGAAGCGATGCCCTGATACGAAACCGGAATTGTCTCGCTTCCAGTGAAGGCACGCGACAAGCCGACTTTTCTCAACTCGCCCTCTTAAGGGCTGATGAGAATTCGACACTTATAAGGACAAAAGATTATGACTCGCCTCAAACTTCTGACACTCGCCGTCTTGCTTTCGATCGCTCCCACCGCGTTCGCCAACGACTACGGCGCGGTTCGCGGCGTTGTGCACGACCCGCAGCATCGCCCCATTCAAGATGCGATGGTGATGCTCAGAGCCAAATCGTCGGAGTGGGCAAAGAGCGTGACCACCGACGCCAACGGTGAATTCCAGTTCAACGCCGTCGCGCTCGGCGATTATTCCGTCAGCGTCGCCAGCCAGGGCTTCGCGCAAACTTCTCAGGACGTCGTCGTGATCTCGGGATCTGTGCCCGTCGTTCACTTTCAATTGCAAGTGGCCTCGGCGAATGAAAAGGTCATCGTCTCGGGCTCGCCCGCAGTCGTTCCCACCGACAGCTTCACTCCCACCACTCTCGTCAACCGGCTCGACATCGAGCGCACTCCCGGCGCCGACGGCACCAACAGTATGTCGATGATCACCGACTACGTGCCTGCCGCTTACGTCACTCACGATATGCTCCACATGCGCGGCGGCCACCAAACCACTTGGCTCCTCGATGGCATCCCCATCATCAACACCGCCATCGCGCAGAATCTAGGCCCACAGTTCGATCCCAAAGACTTGGATTACGTCGAGGTCAATCGCGGCAGCTACGGCGCTGAATTCGGCGACCGGACTTATGGCGTCTTCAACGTCGTGCCCCGCACCGGTTTCGAACGCAACAACCAGGCTGAACTCGTCATGACCGCCGGCAACTTCTACCAGACCGACGACGCGCTTAGCTTCGGCAGCCACACCGACCGCTTCGCGTATTACGCCAGCGTCAATGGCAACCGCAGCAATCTCGGACTACAGCCGCCTGTTCCGCAAGTTGTGCACGATGCCGTCAACGGCGTGGGCGGATTCGGATCGTTCATCTTGAATGTGGATCCCAGCAACCAGCTTCGCCTGATGACCTCGGTACGCCGCGACTATTTTCAGATTCCTTACGATCCGAACCCCAACGATATCGAGAACGGTCTGGTCAATGGCCAGCTGACCGGACTGTACCCCAGCCTGGATCTTCGCGATAACGAAACCGAGGTCGATGCTGGAGTCCTCTTCACCTGGCTGCACACTTTCAATTCCCATCTCCTGACGACAGTCTCACCCTTCTACCACTACAACAGCGGAGACTACGCGAGCAATCCCAACGACGATCCCATCGCCACCACGGAAGACCGCGCCTCCACCTACGTCGGAGGCCAAGCCAGCTTCGCCGCCAACTACAAGAAGAACGATCTGCAGGTTGGATTCCTCAGCTTCTACCAGCACGATAACCAGGTCTTCGGCGCCATCTTCAATGACGGCAGCGGAAATCCGCCGTTCAACATCGGCGAAACCCCCACCGCCAATCTCGAGACCTTCTACATCGACGACCGATTCAATCCTTTTCCCTGGCTGACTCTATCCGCCGGTATGCGCCCCACGCATTTCTCCGAAGGCAACTTTCCGGCCGGTGCACCCGAGACGCCGGTCTCCGAGTCCGCCATCAGCCCACGCTTCGGCGCTACCGTCACCATTCCTAAACTTCGTTGGACATTCCGCGCCTTCTACGGACACTACTATCAAGCGCCGCCCATCGAAACCGTTTCCGGTGAGCTGGAATCCCTTTGTACCGAGCCCGAGTATGCGTGCCAGTTTTTGACGCTCAAGGGTGAGCGCGACGAAGAACATCAGTTCGGCGTCACCGTTCCTTACCGCGGATGGGTGCTCGACGCCGATACCTTCAAAACCGATGTCGCCAATTTTCTCGACCACAACAACATCGGAGCTTCCAACATCTTTTTCCCCCTCACCGATACCAGAGCCTTGATTCGCGGATGGGAACTTACGCTGCGCTCTCCCCGCATCGCCCACCGCGCCCAGCTTCACCTCGCCTACTCGAACCAGATTGCCGAGGGCGGCGGCGTCATCACCGGAGGGCTGAATAACACCAACGTCTGCCCGCCAAACCCTAACGGCTCCTTCCCCTACCTTTGCCCGCTCGATCATGACCAGCGCAACACGCTCAACGTGGGCGGCGACTACACCCTCCCGTGGCGTTCCTACGCCTCGACCAACGTTTACTACGGCTCCGGATTCGACAACGGACAACAAGGTGTTCAGGGCTGGCCTTACCTGGGCGAGTATCTCCCCGGACACACCACGTTCGATCTTTCCCTGGGCAAAGATTTCAGCGAACGCTTCAGCGCTTCACTGACCGCCCTCAACGTAACCGGCCGCCGCGTGATCTACGACGACAGCGTGACCTACGGCGGATTCCACTGGGACCTGCCGCGTGAAATCTATGTGCAGGTACGCTATAGGTTCCACTATTAAGAGGTGAGCCGGTCGTGGACAAAGGTCGTTCCGGCCTTGACACGCTCACTCCGAGTGCGAGAATTGCCCGGGGAAGGAAATTTCGCTGCGGCCAGCGGGCCAAGACGGGCTCGACTGTTTTCGGCGGAAGGAGAAGCGATGGACGATTTCCCGGAGTTCATGAAATGTCCCGCAAATAGGATTGCAACCAGCAGTCAGGCGACTCCTGGCGTCGAGGGCTACGTCTTTGACGGGGCGGACGGGAGTCAAATGGCATTCTGGACTTGCCACCAGACCGCGGTTTCCGCGCCGCATGTGCATGAGTATGACGAATACATGATCGTTGTCCAGGGCTGTTATACCGTGGTCATTGGCGGCAGACGCATCCCGGTCAAAGCCGGAGAGGAATATCTCATTCCAAAGGGACTCTCGCATGGCGGCGAGGTTGTCGCCAGCACCAGGACCATCCACGCCTTCGGAGGACGCCGAGCCGAGAGGGATCGTGTCCCGTCTTGACCCCATCGTGACAGGACAGTTTGACGCTGTTCCGGTACGGTCCGTATAATTCAGAGCGTCCACACCCTGACCACCACGCTTGCGGTTGCGGCGTCTCAGGTCTGATGACTGATAGGCTCGGGTTGCGATCAGCCTCGTTGAGCCCAGCGAGCTGGCAGCTTCCAGCATTCCTAAAATCCGAAGGAGTTCAAGGATCCAATGATTAAGACGTTTGCGCGCGCCACTGTGGCCGTAGTATTCGGCCTCTCCCTTTTCGCTCTGGCCCAAGCCAACCCGGCTGCCGGCGCTCCCGCGGCTGCCCCTACGCCTGACTCCGCCTCCGCTGCTGCTGCGTTGGCGGCCAAGAATATGGGCACCAGAGTCGGCACCATCAACATCGAACAGGCGATCTTCGCCTCCAATGAAGGACGGCGCGATTTCGACGAGCTCGCCAAGAAGTTTGAACCCAAGCAGAACGAACTGAAAAGCAAGGCCGACGAAATCGACAGCCTCAAGAAACAGCTCAGTGCCCAGCAGGACAAGCTGAATGACGAAGCGCGCGACAAGCTGGTGAAGCAGATTGAGGCAAAGCAGAAGAGTTTCGATCGCGCTACGCAGGACGCGCAGGAAGATTTCCAGAACCAGCAGGGCGAGATCGGAAACAAAATCCTGACGAAATTGGCTCCTGTAATTCAGAAATATGTTGTTGACAACGGTTACGGCCTGCTCCTTGACACTTCTCAGCCTTGGCCGCGGGGCCCTGTGATTTATCCTGGACCGGCGATGGACATCACGCAACAGATCGTGGATGTCTACAACGCTCAGTCCGGCGTGCCGGCGCCCGCCGCGGGGAGCACAGCTCAAAAACCCGCAGCCAAACCGGGGACTGCCAGACCCGCTGCCCCCGCGACCAAGCCGCCGGCAACCACTCCGCCGAAACAGTAGCGACACCGCTCGGATAGTTTCGGTTCCAGGTATTTCTGAAAAAGTTATTTTAAGACCGCGTGCCGACGCGGTCTTTTTTTTGCGTCAGTAACTAACTCTTGTTTTCGCCTCCCTCGCCACTCAGGATCAAATCGCCAACCGCAGGTGTCTGTACCGGTAGAGGCCCGTTCAGGAGGACACCATGACCAGCACCCCAATGTTCAGCACACTCGAAAGCACCTGGGAGCAGTGTGGCCGTCGCGGCTGGACCACACTCGCATCCTTCACCATGCAAGCCTTGGCCCTGAGCCTGCTGTTCGCCATCTCGCTGATTTGGATTGAACGGCCACCGCAGGTGCGCTGGTTGCAGATTTCGGCGCCCGCCGCCTTCGCGCCACCGGCGGCAGAACAGCCTGCGCGCGGGCCCAATCATGCGGCCACCACGGTTCGCAGCGTGCGCCCGGAACAAATCGTCGCGCCCCCATCGATCTCACGTCAGATCGCGCCGGGCAACGATCAAGACTCGGTTCCGTCCGCGCCAGACTTGCCAACCATCGCCGTAGGGCCGGGTCGCGGACCAGGCGGCGCTATTCCCTATAGCGGCGGAGACAACATTTCCATAGTGATCCCGGCGCGCCCGGCCGCTGTCAAACCCCTGGTGGTCTCGCACTTGGCCGAGGCCAATCTTCTGCATCGCGTGCAGCCGATCTATCCGCCAATCGCGCGATTGGGACGCATTCAGGGCCCGGTCGAGTTGCGGGCGGTCATCAGCAAGGCAGGGACGATCGAGAATCTGGTCGTGGTCAGCGGACACCCGATGCTGGTCAAGTCCGCGATTGAAGCGGTGCGGCAATGGCGCTACCGCCCGTATCTGCTCAACAACGAGCCCATCGAAGTGGAGACCGAAATCACGGTGAACTTTGTGTTATCGGGCAATTAACGGATCTGCGTCGTTCGCTGTTCGTTTTTCGCTAAGACCGGCGATGAGCCAAGGGCAAGCGAACAGCGAACGACGAACAAGCGAACGACGGTCGTGCCTGCGCTCGCTATAATCGGCTACGTGAACGCTCCACGTCCCGATTTGTCGCAACTGCCCGACCGCCGCTCGCTGATTCTCGATGGCCGGACTTGGGCGGAAGTTTCCTTGTCCGCGCTGGGAGAAAATTTTCACGCGGTCCAGAAGCACGTCGGCAAAGGGGTCGCCATTTGCGCGGTGGTCAAAGCCGATGGTTACGGCCACGGCGCGGTCGAGTGCGCGCGCGCGCTCGAATCCGAAGGCGCCGAGTGGCTGGGAGTGACCGATGCCGCGGAAGGCCTGGCGTTGCGCGGCGCCGGCACCAAGGCCCGCGTTCTGCTGCTGACAGGAATTTGGAAGGGCGAAGAGGATGGGATCGTCGCCCAGAATCTCACTCCCACGATCTGGGAACCATGGCACATTGAGTTGCTCGAACGAGCTGCGCGGAAACGGCAGAGCGTTTTGCCCGTACATCTGAAGCTCGACACGGGCATGAACCGTCTCGGCGCATCGAAGGAAGCGTTGCCGCATTTGTGCGAGATGTTATCCGCGTGTGACCACCTGAGCCTCGAAGGAGTGAGCACGCACTTCGCGTCGGCGGAAGTGCTCGACGCCGAAGACGCTGTGCGCCAGATGAAGCGCTTCGAAGAGGGACTCGCGGTCTTGCGGAATCACGGGCTTCAGCCTCCGCTGGTTCATATGGGAAATTCGGCCGCCATGAGCGCGCGGCCGGAGACGTGGAAAACCATGGTGCGTCCGGGAATCGCGCTCTACGGATATTCGCTGGCGTTCACGCGCGCCAGCAAGCCCGCCGCGGTGGCGGAACTGCCGCTGCGTCCGGTGCTTTCGTGGAAGACGCGGGTGCTGACGGTGAAGGATGTCGCAGCGGGACAAGCGGTCGGCTACATGGGCACCTTCGTCACGAAGGCGAAGAGCCGCATCGCCGTGCTGCCCGTCGGTTATGCGGACGGTTATCCGCGGCTGCTCTCGAATCGCGCGCGCGTGATCGTAGGCGGCGAATACGCGCCGGTTGTAGGACGCGTCTCGATGGACCTGACGATCGTCGACGTCAGCCACATTCGCGGTATCAAGGTGGGAGATGAAGTCGTCTTAATTGGTCAAAGCGCCGGCAAGAGTGTTGACGCGGTCGAACTGGCGCGTTGGTGCGAAAGCGTGCCCTACGAAATTCTGTGCGGATTGTCGCAGCGAGTGCCGCGAGTTTATAGCAGCTCTTAGCGGTTGGCCCTCAGCTAACGGTTGAATGCTGCTTGCTGACGGTTGGGTGCTCAATCCTGCCATTGAACCGTCGGGGTTCGCAATCTGCGCCCCAGCTGTTGTATTTCTGGAATAGACATGGCCTCGCGCTACGCGCAATGGATGTACGACTGGGAGACGCGGCTCACGTCGGTGGACAATAACCGCGTGGTGCGTCCGCTGGAGTGGGGGCTCGATTGGACCGAGGGCTGGCCTGGCCGCAACGGTGGTCCTGCTGGATCGGCCTCGCGCGATCTGCTGGAATATTTCTCGCGTTTCAACGATCGCATCATTCGGACGAGCGACGACTTTTACTCTTACCAGCAACCGGCGAATTTCCGGCTGGAGCGCCGCGAGGTTCAAGTGTTCAGCACGCGCGAAGCGCCGGACCCGCGACTGGAAGAAAAAGTCCGCGGCACTCACGCCGAGTTTCTGCGCTTCACCTCGCCGGTGGCGACGCCTTTCCCCGAAAATGATCTGGTGAACGCGCGCTGGTTTCCGGCTCGCGGACGCCGCGCCGTGGTTCTCTTGCCGCACTGGAATTCCGATGCGATTTCCTATACCAGCCTCTGCCGCGTGATGAACTGGATGGGGATTGCGGTGCTGCGGCTCTCCATGCCGTATCACGACATTCGCCGTCCGGCGGAGATCGACCGCGCCGACTATGCCGTTTCCGCCAACATTGGACGCACGCTCGATTCGGTGCGCCAGGGCGTGGTCGATGCGCGCTGTTGTCTCGACTGGCTGGAAGCGCAGGGTTACAACCGGCTCGGCATCGTCGGGACCAGCCTGGGATCGTGCTATGCGTTTATCGCCACCGCGCACGATCCGCGGATTCAGGTGGCTGCGTTCAATCACGCCTCGACTTACTTTGCCGACGTGGTGTGGCACGGGCAATCTACGCGCCACATCCGCGAGGGACTGGAAACGGCAATCGACTTGGAGAATCTGCGGCAGGTGTGGCGCGCCGCGAGTCCAATCGTCTACTTCGACAAATTTTCGCGCTGGCCGCGCCGCTCGCTCATTATTTATGCCAAGTACGACATGACCTTCCTGCCGGAATTTTCCGAGCAAGTGGTCGAGGAATTCGAGAAGCACAAACTGGATCACAAAGTCGTCGTGCTCCCCTGCGGGCATTACACCCTGGGGGAAACTCCATACAAATACATGGATGGCTGGCAGTTGGTTAGTTTTCTAAGGACGGCGTTCGAGTAGGTCTCGGCGACTTGTCCTGCAAACGGGAGGGCCAGCGGTCGTGAGTGTAATCGCGGTGTTTCAAGTGGCTGAGGCTGTTGCGAAGTCGGACGTTATCCATTCCCGTTTTGGTTCGCTCTACCTGGCCTCATCGGGGGGTGACCAACGAGTAAGCTTCCCCAAAGTGCATTATTTCGGTAATCTTGCACGTTCCGTACTCCCCCGTAATCTTGGAGGTAGCAACGCCGCACGAGGAGGGATTGGCATCTATGGTATGTATAATGGACTCGCAGATTCGTGACCGCGTGTTGGAGGAGATCAGGGAGCACTCACCGCTTCCAACCGAACTGGTTGCGGAGCTCAAGAACGAGATGTCTTATCGCGAGGTCCAGGATGTCCTTTCCGAACTCATCGAATCTGGAAGGGTCAGCCTAGATTCGAGCCTCCATCTCCACGCCAAACAGCTTGCGGCCTAGCAATCCGCGCGGGCGGCACTATGAACTCGTCAACGCCCGATCCGGCGAAACGGCTGACGGACAAGAGCGTTCCTGAGGGCGACGACAGGACGGATTTTCGTCGGGATCGCGACATCATCCTCTATAGCTCCGCATTCAAGCGGCTGTCAGGCATCACGCAGGTTGTGTCCGCCGGAACCGGACACGCTTTTCATAATCGCCTCACGCACACGTTGCAGGTCGCTCAGGTTGGCCGCGCCTTAGCGGAGAAGCTGCACATACACCGCCCTGAACTGGCAAAGGCACTGGAGCTGGATCCCGACGTGGTTGAAGCAGCCTGCCTAGCGCATGATTTGGGACATCCACCCTTCGGGCACGTCGCCGAGGAGACTCTGAATCGGTGCATGGGAGAGGAAGCCGAAGGCTTTGAAGGCAATGCTCAAAGCTTTCGAATCGTTTCCCAGCTCTCTTATCTGAGCGATGGATATACGGGTCTGAACCTGACGAGAGCCACCCTGCGCGGCATTCTCAAATATCCCTGGACCTACGGTAAGCGTCCACTGGAACATCCAAAGAAGTGGGGAGCCTATCAATCGGAGATTGAGTCTTTCGAGCACGCAACGGGCGACCCAAGCGGTGGTCCAGTTCCGAAGTCCCCTGAGGCCCAACTCATGGATTGGGCTGACGATCTCACGTACTCCGTGCATGACGTGGAGGATTTCTATCGAGCCGGATTGATTCCTTTACACCTTTTGCGCCCCAAGGTGGACGGGAAGGGTCCCGACGATCCAGAGCGCGAACGATTCCTGAGGTACGTAGTGTCTCGCAAGGACGGGATTGACGAGCTCAAGCGGGCAGCTGAAGAGGAGCTTGACAACACTTTCAGGGAGCTCATGACGGTATATTTTCGAATTGAAAGTGCTTATGATGGCACCAGGGACCAGCGTGCCCGCTTGCGGACTTTCACCAGCAACCTCGTTAATCAATATATAAACGGGGTCTCGCTGGAGGACAAAGACGGGCAGGCAGCAGTCAAAGTTGATGCGCTCAAGAGCAAGGAGCTAGCAATCTTGAAGCAACTGACTTGGTACTATGTGATCGAGCGCCCCGGTTTGGCTGTTCAACAGCACGCGCAGAAGCAGCTAATTAAGTATCTCTTCAGTGTTTTCCGAAGCGAAGTCAAGCGTTCCCCAAGCCATTTGCTGCCCCCCTATTATCAAGAGCGATTGAAAAACGTCATCGATCGCGAGGGATCGAGCAGCAATGGATCGAAACGCGTCGTCTGTGACCTCATTGCAGGCATGACCGAGTATCAAGCCATCACACTTTACCAACGTCTAAATGGGATCGCCCTCGGCTCCGGGTTAGACAACATCATCATGTGACGACCAGGAGAGACGGTGCTGTGTTCCAAGGGCAGTTTCTTAGCCTCACGCGGACAGGAGTGTCCGCGCCACAGTAAAATAGGTTTTGGTACCTGACTATGAAAAATTCCTCGATGTCTCGACCGCTCTATGAAGTTGATCCGGAGATTTCGAACGCTATCGACAACGAAGTGCGCCGCCAGCATGAAGGGCTGGAGTTGATCGCTTCGGAGAACTTTGTCAGCGAGGCTGTGCTTGAGGCTGCCGGGTCCGTGTTCACCAACAAGTATGCGGAAGGCTATCCCGGCAAGCGCTATTACGGCGGATGCGAGTTTACCGATGTGGTCGAAAATCTGGCGCGCGAGCGGGTCAAGAAACTTTTTGGCGCGGAGCATGCCAACGTGCAGCCGCACTCGGGATCGCAGGCCAATCAAGCCGCTTATGCGGCGATGCTGCAACCCGGTGACACGATTCTTGGATTGAATCTGGCTCATGGCGGGCACCTCACGCATGGACATCCTCTGAATTTTTCGGGCAAGACCTACAAGATCGTTCCCTACGGCGTGACCAGAGAAACCGAAACGATCGATTACGACGAACTGGAGCGCATCGCCACGGCGGAGCGTCCGAAGCTGATTATTGGCGGCGGGAGCGCTTATCCGCGAATCATCAATTTCGCGCGTATGCGCCAGATTGCAGACAAAGTTGGCGCACTCTATCTGGTCGACATGGCGCACTTCGCGGGACTGGTGGCAGGCGGAGCGCATCCATCGCCGGTGCCGCACGCGCACATTGTGACTTCGACCACACACAAGACGCTGCGCGGGCCGCGCTCGGGCATGATCCTGAGCAAGCAGGAATTCGCGAAGGATATCGATAAGACGGTCTTCCCCGGAATGCAGGGAGGGCCGCTGGTGCACATCATTGCGGCCAAGGCGGTGTGTTTCCTTGAGGCATCGCAGCCGAGTTTCCGCGATTACGCGCGGCAGGTCGTGGCCAACGCGAAGGTGATGGCCGAGACGCTGGCGGCCGATGGCTATCGCATTGTGTCCGGTGGAACGGACACGCACGTCATGTTGGTGGACGTGTTCGCCAAGGGCATGCTGGGGAGCGAGGCGGAGAAGGCTTTGGGCGAGGCTGGCATCACGGTCAACAAGAATGCGATTCCGTTCGATGTGAATCCGCCAATGAAGCCGAGCGGCGTTCGCATTGGCACTCCGGCGGTGACCACGCGCGGCATGAAAGAGGCGGAGATGCGGCAGATCTCGCACTGGATCGCGGAAGCGCTCGATCATCGGACGGACGCCGCGGTGCTCGGGAAAATCCGTAAGCAGGTGCTGGGGATGGCGGAGGAGTTTCCGCTGTATGCCGAGCGGCGGGCGCGAGCGCAGGCGGAAGTGCGAACATAGGTGCCCGTGGATCGTGCGGAGCGATATCTTTTATAAATTGTCATCCCGAGCGAAGCGAGGGGATGAATTCACGTTTGAAGTGCAACAGTGTGTTCCAAGAATACCTCGTTGGGAGTTTTGAAGCCGAGGCATTTTCTGGGTGTGTCGTTATAGCGTTCGAGACAGAGGGCGAGGCGATGGGCGGGCAGGGTATCGAGGTCGGTGTTTCTGGGCAACTGGCGGCGCAAACGGCCAATCGCGTTTTCGATGCCGCCCTTTTGCCACGGCGAGTGCGTGTCGCAGAACCAGGTCTGGATGCCAAACCGTCGGCTCAGGAGATAGTGTTTGCTGAACTCCGTTCCGTTATCGAAGGTCATGGATTGGCACACACGCGCGGGCATCGCTTCCACCATGGCGCTGAGATTGTCGGCGACCGACTGCGCCGTTCTCGCCTTCTGCCGCACCAGCAGGGCGCGCCGCGACCTGCGTTCCTGCGCCACCAGCAAGAACTGTCCCGGTTTGCTGAAGCTCATGAGGTCGGCTTCCCAATCGCCCAAGCGCGTTCTGGCCTCCACCACCGCCGGACGATCATGGATGGAAACCCTGTCCACTATGGACGCCGTCGACCATCGGCCATTGGGCAGACGCTTTCCGCGACGGTACTTTTGGCGAGGCAACCAGCGATGCAGGGTTTCGTTGAAGGACCCACTGCGCCAATAAATGTAACGGTAGATCAATTCGTAGCTGATGCGGTCGCTGCCCGGTCCCTGGGCCATGCGCCCGGCAATCTGCTCCGGCGACCATCCCGCGGCGAGATGTTGCAAAACTTTCTCACGAAGTTCCGGCTGACGTTCCAGCTTATGGGCTCGACCGCGAGCATGACGACGCAGCATCAACTGCTGCGCGCGCTCCGGATCGTAACCCCCGGTCCACTGCTTGGACGCCTTGCCGTTGCGCTTCAGTTCACGGCTGATCGTCGCCGCGCTCCGCCCCAGAACGCCAGCGATGCAGCGCAGAGATTTACCGTCTGCATGCAGACGGTAAATCTCAATCCGCTCTCTGAGGCCCAACTGCTCATACCTTCTTTTTTCCATCGCAACACCTTTGTACGGTGTTGCACTTGATTCGTGAACTCATGAGGACCTGCTGTTCGCCGCAAGAAGCAGATCCTTCGCTTCGCTCAGGATGACAAGTTTAGTGGTAGCCTGTGAATTCCCTGTGTTCCCGTGTGTCCTCTGTGGTTAAATTCCAATCGTGAAAGTAGCCATCGACATCCGTCGCATGACGGAATTCGGGGTGGGCACTTACATCCGGAACGTGGTGCGCACGCTGGCGCGCCTGGACCGCGAGAGCAAGTACTTCCTCATCGGATCGCTGGACAGGGTGGCGGAATGTGGCGCGCTGCCGCCGAACTTCCACGCGGTGGCGCTGGACGGCGGCGATGACACGCTGAAAGGGAATCTCGCTTTCCGGGCGATGGTGCGGCGCCTGGAGTGCGACGTGGTTCACATCCCGCACCTGTTCTGGATTCCGCGGGGGTTGAGTTGTCCTTATATTCTGACCGTGCACGATCTGTTGGAGCACATGTATGGATTGCGCGACGTTTCCAGTTTGCGGCGCAGCCTGCACTTTTATTTGACGCGGCGCGTGTTGCGCAAGGCGGCGCGCGTGATTGCGGTGTCGCAATTCACCAAGAACGAAATCGAAAAGCTGTTGGCCGTTCCGGATGCGCGCATCGAGGTGGTGTACAACGCGATTGACGAGCGTTTTCTGCACGGCCATGCCTCGGAAGCGGATTGCGAGCTGATTGCCCAGCGTTATCAGGTGAACCATCCTTTTATTTTGTATGCGGGCGCGATTCGGCCGCACAAGAATGTGGTGCGCATCATTGAAGCGTTTTCGGCGCTGAAGAGCGAACTGCAGAAGGAGCAGGAGTTCCCGGATCTGAAGCTGATCATCATTGGGGACGATCTGTCGGGCCATCCGCGCCTGCGACGGACGGTGGTGCGCAGCGGGGTGCAGAACGACGTGCGTTTCCTGGGATTCGTGCCCATCGAAGTGCTGCGCATTTTTTACGATGTCGCCAAGATTTTTGTGTTTCCATCGCTCTACGAGGGATTTGGATTGCCGCCACTGGAAGCCATGGCGCACGGAACTCCGGTGGTCACCTCGAACACTTCGAGCCTGCCGGAAGTGGTGGGGGACGCGGCGTTGCTGGTGAATCCGGAAAATGTGTTTGAGATCCGGCGAGCTTTGCAGCGAGCGCTGCTTGATCCGGCGCTGCGCGCGCGAATGAAAGAACGCGGCTATGAGCAGGCGCAACGCTTTTCCTGGACAAGCTCGGTGTCGAGGATCCTTGAGATTTACCGCGAAGTGGCGGACGGCCGTGTTTCCCGCGGGGCCGCCGCGGACTGAGGGCGTCCTTACTTCCGTATAATGAAAAATTCCGCGATGAATTCCGGCGCCGCGTCCAATCTCGATCCGCCGAAAATTGAGAGCGTGACGCATCCGACAGCGATCCCACCTGCAACGATCTCCCCGGCAACGATCCGTCCGAACCGGTTGCTTTCGGACTGGCGGATTTCCGTGCTGGTGTTGATTGGGTTGTGGGCGGTCATCTACATGGCCGGACTCTCGCGGCCCCCTTTGCTCGACGACGCCGACACGGTGCATGCCGAGGCGGCGCGCGAAATGCTGCTGCGGCACGACTGGGTTACGCTGTATACCAATGGCATTCGCTATCTGGAAAAAGCTCCGCTGATGTATTGGGGCGTGGCTACGGGTTACGGCATCTTTGGGATCAGCGAGTGGAGCACGCGTTTGCCGCTGATGCTCGGCGTGCTGGGACTGCTTCTCGCGACCTATAAGTTAGGCCGGTATGTTTTTGGTGAATCGGGCGGCCTGTATGCCGGGGCGGTGCTGGCCACATCGGTCGGCCCGTATATTTTCACGCGCATCCTGATTCCTGACATACTCATCGGGCTGTGGCTTACGATCGGGTACTACTTCTTTTTGCGATCACTCGAAGAAGAACGGCCCTCGCGTCTCACCTGTTGGGGATTTGCCGCGACGTGCGCCTTGAATGTGCTCACGAAGGGCCTGATTGGCCTGGTTTTTCCTGCGGGAGCAATCGGGCTTTATCTGCTGCTCACGGGCAATCTGCGCCACCTGCTGAAACTGCGGATTCTGTCGAGCGCAGCGGTCTTCCTGGCAATCGCGGCGCCGTGGCACGTCCTGGCAGCGGTGCGCAATCCAAGCCAGGGCGCAGCTCGCGGGTTCCTGTGGTTCTACTTCATCAATGAACACCTGATGCGCTTCCTGAACAAGCGCGTGCCTCCCGGGTACGACACCGTACCGCTCCTGATCTTCTGGGGGCTCCTGCTGGCGTGGCTTTTGCCCTGGAGCGCATTCCTCCCGCAAGCTCTGCGCGATGTTCCGATGCGGTGGCGGGAACTTCGGAGCAAGCCAGGGACTAAGCTGGACCGGCGGCAGCGCGCCAGTCTGCTCTTCTTCCTATGGGCGCTCGTGATTGTGGGGTTCTTCAGTTTTTCCACGCGACAGGAGTACTACACGATCCCCGCCTTGCCGGGAATGGCGCTTCTGGTGGGCGGTTGGCTGGCGCGTGAATCCGGACCGGCAGCGGGCGAGCCGGATCGGCGGGCGGGAAGAATTTCCTCGACCGTTCTGTTTGTTTTCGGTGTGGTCGGGTTCGCCGCCGGGATGTACCTTTTGTCCGTTTCCCATCGGCCCGCTCCGGGAGCCGATCTGGCGGATCTGCTCAAGAAGAATCCGCAGGATTATGATTTCTCGATGGGGCACGTGCTGGATCTGACGCCGCGGGCGCTGGGTGCGTTTCGCGGGCCGCTCCTGGGGGCATCCCTCGGGCTGTTTCTCGGAACCGGATTCAGTTGGATTCTTCGACGGCGCGGACGTCCTTTCGCCGGCAATGTTGCGCTCGCCGCCATGATGGTTGTGTTGCTCGCCTGTGTACATTCCTCCTTCAGCACGTTTTCGCCGATTCTTTCTTCTTACAACCTGGCGGCGGCGATTCGAAAGCAGTTTCGGCCGGGCGATGTGATTGTGATCGACGGCGAGTATCACCAGGCCTCCACGCTGAATTTTTACACCGGGGTCCAAGTACACGTTCTGCACGAACCGAGCGGGAACCTTTGGTACGGCGCGAAATTCCCCGATGCGCCGCATATCTTCGAAACACCAGAATCGTTGGCTGCATTGTGGAGAGGTCCGGCGGAGGTGTTCCTGTGGACGGACCAGGAGGATCCGGAAGAATTGCGCGGATTGACGTCCTTTTTGTTGGCGCGCAGCGGGGGAAAATCCATCTACAGCAACCGGCCGCCTCGTGATTAACGCGATCGCCATCCTCCTACTGACCTTGCTCGCCGGGACCGTGGTCTATTCTCTGCTCGCGATCATTGCTTCCTATCGGTATCTCTCGACCACCAGCCCGGCAGCCGCGAGTTCCGAACCGATCAGCATCCTCAAGCCGCTGGCCGGCGCAGACCTCGACCTCGAATCCAACCTGCGAACGTTCTTCGAGCAGGATTACCCTGCATTTGAGCTGTTATTCGCAGTGCGCGATGCCAGGGATCCCGCAGTCCACGTGGTCGAGAAGCTGCGCCGCGAGTACGCCCACATCCCCGCACGGCTGCTGGTGACCGGCGAGCCGCCATACCCAAATGCCAAAGCGTTCAGCCTGGATCGCATGTTGCAGGCGGCTCGGAACGATCTGGTGGTCATGAGTGACAGCGACACGCGCGTGACTCCGGGCCTGTTGCGCGCCGTCTCCGCGGAATTCGTGCGCCAGCGGCCGGGAGTGGCGACGTGCCCATATCGCGCCGTGCCCGGTCCGAGCCTGTGGTCACGCCTCGAGGCCACCGGCATAAATACGGACTTCATAGCGGGGATTCTCGTGGCGCGGATGCTCGAGGGCATGAAGTTTGCGATCGGGCCCACCCTCGTCACGCGCCGCTCGGTGTTGCAATCCATCGGCGGCTACGAGCGCCTGAAAGACTATCTGGCGGAAGATTTTGTGCTCGGCAAGTTCGTGGTGGAAGCCGGCCACGAGGTCCTCCTGTCGTCTTATGTGATCGAGCATCACATCGGGAACTCAACTTTGGCCGAGAACATTGCGCACCGGCTGCGTTGGGCGCGCAGCACCCGCCGATCCCGGCCCTGGGGCTACGTGGGACAGCTTTTCACCATACCCGTTCCTCTCGTGCTGCTGGCGTGCGCGGTAGCTCCGCGCTTTTGGCCGGTCCTGCTGCTGACGCTCGCGGTACGCGCCACCGCCGCTTATATTGTTTCAGCGCGGGTGTTACGGGCGCGGATCAATTGGCTGCTCGTGCCTTTGGAGGATCTGCTGGGCTTCATTTTCTGGATCGCCGGATTCTTTGGCAACACGGTGGTTTGGCGGGGCCGCAAGTATCGTCTTCGCGCCGACGGCCGATGCGAGTTGCTGTCACGTTAAGGCCTGGGCGGCAGCGAGTGGCCCGCCGATCTCAACTTAGCGCGCTCGTCGGATCAGCTTCCCATCCTGCAGCACAAACGAATCGCCTCGCCAGTGGATGCGGTTGCCCATAAAGCTTGCGGCCCAGACGAGCGGCGCGATCAGGTCTCGCAAGGGCACTAGGAAAATGTTGCGGAATATCTGACGGTCGTGGAGTACGACATCTGCCGTAACGAACCCGACGGCCAAACGCGCGGCGAACGTCAGCGCGAATAGTGCCCACGCCCACGCGGCCCCGCGCGCCGCCAGCAGCGTCAACAATGCCCAGGGAAGGCCGAAGGTGAAGAGCAGTCCGGTGTATCCCCATCGGCGGGCGTCCCGAATGGTCCGCGACCAGCGCAGTTGGTGGCGAAAGAACTGCCGCAGCGTGTAGGCAGGCAGAAATGTGGTGACGGTCGCGGCGCTGAGTTCGACGCGCTTTCCGGTGGCGGCGATGCGCCGGCCGAGTTCATAGTCGTCGGCCAGATAGTCGAGTAATGCCTCGAAGCCTCCGATGGCTTCGAGGTCACGGCGGCGAAACGCCAGCGTTGAACCCAATCCGAAGTGCAGTCCTTTCTCGAGAAACCTTGCGCTCAGGACGCCGGGCACGAAGTCGGTGCCGATGCCCAAGGCTTCGAGGCGCGAGCCGAGGGTCGGGCCGGCGACAGCGCGGTAGAGGCAGGTCACCAGCCCCACAGAAGCGTCGGCGAGCGGCGCGATCACCTTGCGCAAATAATCGGGAGGGACGCGGATGTCGCTGTCATTCACCAGCAGGAGTTCGTGGCGCGCCGCGGGCAGCATTTGCGCCAGGGTGCTGACTTTGATATTTGCTCCCAGAACGCGATTGCACACGATCAGTTCGATCGGACGGTTGGGATATTTTGCCTGGAGCTTACGCACCACCTCGATGGCGGGATCGGCGGGATCGCTGACCCCGAAGATCAATTGAAATTGGGGATAGTCTTGCTCGCAGTGACTGCAAAAGCTCTCCCATATCTCGGGATCGACACCTTTCAATGGCTTGAGGATGGAAACGGGAGGGAGCTGGTTTTCCGGCAGCGGTGGCTGGCTGAGGTTCTTGCGCCTGTTGCGGAGAAAATTGGCCAGCGAGAGCGCGGACAGGAAATAGAAAAACAGACAGCAGACAGTTCCAATCGCGGCCACAGCTTCGAGTAAGACTCGCGCTGTCAATGACGGCGGCATCAATAGCATCTTACTCGTAGCGCAGCGACTCGATGGGGTCGAGGTTGGCGGCCTTCCACGCGGGGTAAATCCCAAAGACCAGTCCTACTGCGGCCGAGGCGACGAAGGCGAAGATCGACCAGTCCACCGACATGGTGGCCGGAAGCGATGGAAACGCAACCGGAACGATCGCAGTAATTAGGGCGCCCAGCAAGAGCCCGATCACTCCGCCGACGGCGGTGAGCATGACGGCTTCGAGCGTGAATTGCAGGAGGATGTCGCGCTTGCGGGCTCCGATGGCTTTGCGCACACCGATTTCGCGCGTGCGCTCGGTCACCGAAACTAGCATGATGTTCATCACGCCCACGCCGCCAACAACCAAGCCTACACTCGAGACCGCAAACATGAAGATGAAGATCATACTCGTGATCTGATTCCACACGTCGGAAATCGAGTCTTGGGTGAAGATGGCAAAGTTGTCCGGCTTTTCGGTCGGAACCCTCCGGCGGCGGCGCAGCAACTCGCGCATTTCGTCCATGGCTTTGGGCATGTCCGCGTGCGAGGTAGCTTTGACGCTGATCCAGTACTGCTTCAGTTCGGGGTGCAGCTTGCGGAACGCGCTCAGCGGGAATGAGACTTTGTTGTCAGCGGGATTTTTCCCTCCGCCGAACACACTCTTCTGGATCTTCATTACACCGATCACGGTAAACAACTGGCCTTCGATGTCCAGCTCTTTGCCCAACGGCTGCTCACTCGGGAAGAGTTCTTCGGCGGTATCGTGGCCGAGGACAATGACGGGAGCGCGGCGCTCCTCATCGATATCGCTGAACCAGCGGCCCGAGTCGAGGGCAACGTCAATGACATCTTTGGAGGAAGCGGTGTCGCCTTCCAGAATGGTCTGCTTGGCCTTGCGGTCTTTGTATTTGACGGCATAAGTGCCGGTGCCGAGCTCGGGACGGACGTATTGCACGGCGGCGGAGACCGCTTTCACGTGCGGCAGATCCTGCATCGCCGTGGCGTCGTCGAGGGTCAGTTCCTTGCGGGTGCGCATCTCTTCCGTCGGAACGTCCGAAGGTGAAGGGCTCCATGTGGAAGGCGAAAATGATGTTGGAACCCAGGCTGCTGATGACCTGGCTAACGTTGTCGTTCAGGCCGCGCACGATCGACGAAATCCCGATGACGACGGCAACTCCAATCACGATGCCAAGCACGGTCAGCGACGAGCGCATTTTGTTGCTGCGAATCGTGTCCACCGCCATCTTCAGGCCTTCGCCAAGTTCGCCTTTGATCAGCATTGCTTCACAACCTTTTCACCGCCGAGACGCAGAGAGCGCCGAGTAAAATCCTTTTTTCAAGTCTCAAAGCGCAGCGCCGCGATTGGGTCAAGCATGGCCGCGCGGCGCGCGGGATAGACACCGAAAAAAATTCCAACGCTCGCCGCCACAAATAGTCCCGCCCCAACTGCCCAGAGTTTGATCGCTGAGGGCATGCCGATGGCGAGGGTAACCACCTTCGCAAACGAAATACCGAACAGCACCCCAATCGCGCCGCCGAGCAGGGCCAAGGCAACGGACTCGATCAAAAACTGCAGCAGGATGTCGCCGCGGCGCGCGCCCAGAGCCTTGCGGATGCCGATCTCGCGCGTCCGTTCGGTCACCGAAACCAGCATGATGTTCATGATCACGATGCCGCCGACGACCAGCGAGATGGCGGCGATTCCGATCATGGCGTAAAAAAACGTGCCGCTGAAGTTCGACCAGATACTCAGCAGGCTGTCGTTGGTCTCGATGTCGAAATTGTCTTCGTCGCCCGGGTGGACGTGGCGGCGGGCGCGGAGGGTGGCTCGCGTCTCGTCCATCGCTTCGTCGAATCCGGCGCCGCTGGCCGCGGCCTTGCCCGAGATGTGGATATCTTCGTGGGAACCATTCTGCTTCAAAAACGCGGTGATCGGCATGAGCGCATAGTTATCCATGGTCTGGCCGAGCGTCTTGCCTTTGCGCTTGCCGACGCCGACCACACGATAGACCCAGCCGTCGATACGGATCTCCTTGTCAATGGGATCCATGCCGGGCATCAGGTTATCCACGATGTCGGGTCCGACGACGACAACGGGGGAATTGTTCCTCAAATCGATATCGTTAATCATGCGACCGGCAGTGAGATCGACATCGAGAATCGTCACCATGGAAGGCGTCAGGCCGCGAACAATCGTATCGCTGATGGATTGCTCGCCGTATTTAACGTGTCCGCTGGTGTTATAGAGCGAGGCTCCCACCCATTCGCAATGCTTGCAGGCTTCGAGGACGGCTTCGTAGTCCTCCATGGTGAGGTTCTTGCGCTTTTCGCCTTCGAGGAATTTGTCGATGTTGGTGACGGCGGGTGAAACTTTGAAGACGATGAACACGTCGGCGCCGAGATTGAAGATTTTCGTTGCCACGTAGCCATTGATGCCGTTGACGAACGTGACCACGGCAATCACGGCGGCGACGCCGATGACCACGCCGAGCAAGGTGAGCGCGGAGCGCAGTTTGTTCGCCCACAACGACAGGAACGCGATCTTGATGGCCTCGGCAATGTTCATGGTTCAGGTCGCAGGCGTTAGGTCTCAGGCCTCAGGCCTCAGGGCAAAACGCCTCGCTCCGGACTTTTTGCTCGGCTATCAGTTTAACAGCCTCGCGCTGGACTTCTGCGAACTGGCAGGTGAGAACTCGCGCTGAAAATATTCACAAGAGGAGCGTGTTATGTGGGGATTGGTTGGACTGAACAGCCTGCGTCATCCCCTGCCGGAAGCAAGGCGCATCGAGAGTTTCACCGACACAAAGGTCACCAGCAGCGCCAGCACGGTCCAAATCGTCGCAGACTCTATACCCCCATTGAGCGTGGGCAGCAGCATGGACGGCCAGGACATGGAAAACTGTGGGGTCGTTGATGTTCCCAACGATGCTCTCCCCAGCTGCGCGATGGCTACAATGCCCGCGACCAGAGCCAGCGCCAGAGCGAGGCCCGCAACCACCAGGCCGGGCAGGGCGCGCTTCCAGGGGAACGGGATCGGCGGCGGGGTTGCAGCCTCGCGCCGAACCGCATCCATGACAGAGACGGCGAAGCCCGACGACGGGAGGATTTCGTCTTCGCGGGAAAGAACGCGGTTAATCTCGTCCTCGTCGTGTTCAGTCAAGCGCTTCATCAGGCCTCCTTCAGGCGCGGCACAGCCAGCAATTGCGGGAGTTTACTGCGCAAAATTTCACGCCCGCGAAACAATCTCGCCTTGACCGTGCCCTCGGGCAGGCCGAGGCTCCGCGCCGCAGCGGTTACGTCCAGGTCGTGAAAGTAGAAAAGAATCAAGGCCTCGCGATACTTTACCGGCAGAGCACCGACGGCCCGCCGCACCGCCAAATCCCGGTCGTGTTCTTCGAGACCTCCATCGGAAGCGCGCGCGTCCGCAGGCTCGGCGATGTCATCGAGCGAAACAGAAACGATTCGCGCCGGGATGCGACGCAACTCCGAGCGATAGAGGTTGGTCGCCAGCGCGAAAAGCCAAGTGGAAAAGACCGCATCCTTGCGCCATTGGCCGAGCCCGCGGTAAGCGCGCAGAAATGCTTCTTGCGCCATGTCTTCAGCCCTACCCCGATCGTGACAAAAACGATAAGCCAAGTTAATCAGTGGCCCCTGCCAGCGGCGGACGATCCCTTCGAAGGCGGAAACGTCGCCAGCCAGGACTCTTTCGACATCGGCCTGATCGTCGCTCGCGCTCACTCGGGACTCCGCCTCATAAGGTACGACACGACGCCGTTGCCGACGGTTGCATTATTTCAAAAAAATGGCACCAGGACGAAGAAAGTGCAACCGGAACTGCGCCGGGCCGGTCCTACCGAACGAAGGCACAAGACGTTCAAGGAGCCGACAATGATATTCGATATAGACAGCAACGCGGTCGGGGTCGTAGCAATCGCAATACCCGTCGTAGGAAGCATTGCCCTGTTTTCTTTCCTGGGCGTCGCCTCATGGTCCGAGGCGCGCCGCAAGGAACGGGAAGCTTACTACACGAGCGAAACCCTGAAGAAAATCGCGGAGAGCTCGGGAGAGGGCGCCAAGAGCGCTCTGGAACTGCTGCGCGAGAAAGAGAAGAACTATATAAAACGCCGCCTCGAGGGCTCGAAGCTGGGCGGCTTGATCACGGCCGCCGTCGGCCTCGGTATCATGGCGCTTCTGCGTGGGATTGTGCACGACGAACCGGTTTATCTCGCCGGACTGATCCCATTGTTGATCGGCGTGGCCATGCTGACGTATGCCTTTGTCCTCGCGCCCAAGGAGTAAGCAGTGTGGGGTGCCTGTGATCTTTCAACACGTTGTTCCCCTTCCCAGACCCTACGAGCGCCGTCGTCGCAGGAGCGGTGCGGAAGTGCAAATCGGCCGTAACGATTTGCAAGGCGCGGACTTATCGCGCCGTCTTTTGCACAGCTCGGCGCCGAAATCGGGACTGGTCGGTCCGACTTCGATGGGTACAACGTCCTGATAATCTACAGGTGCCCCGTTCCTCGCGTTCTGTGCGAGGGGCGGGTGCTGGCGCCGGTCACGCTGCCGGCGGTGCAACGCGCATCTCCATAGTTTCAGTGTCGTTCACCCGCACTTTCCCCTTCCCCCCATACAAGTAATCCCGAAAGCTGCTCCATGGCCACTGTTCCGGCTTATCCACCAGACCTCGCGTCACTGGATTGCGATGCATGTAGCGCAACTTTTCGACGCGCTTATGTTCGGTCCAGACGTTGAAGTCGTAAAATCTCGCCTGCCAAACGTGTCTGGGACCGGTGGACGAGAACGTACCCTCACTGCTCGGCAACAACCGCAGGAACCGCTGCGCGTAAACCTGCTTCACGATCTGCATCGCTTTGGACGGATCGCCTTCCTGCGGTTCGCACATCAGGAGATGAAAGTGCTCGGGCATGACGACATAGCCGTACACCACGAATCGGTATCGCTGGCGGGTTTGTTCGAGGACGTTTAAGAACAGATCGCGACGCGAGGCCGTTTCGAGCCACGGTTTTCGCTGGTAACAACTACAGGTGATGAAGTGGAGATATCCGGTCCCGTAGTATCGTTTTAGGCCGTCGGGCATGGGGTCAGACTAGATCGCGGTGGATTGTGAAGGATGTGATGGCGCTCACTGCCTAGCTGTGAGAAAGGCGATGCGAGGAATTTGGAAACCTGAATTTTACGAGGATTCGTGCCGGACTTACGACCGGTTCTATCCCCGCCGTCACCCGCCCCTTGCACAAAACGCAAGGAGCGGGGCACCCCCATCTTTCCTCTACCGACCGTGCACTATAATGAACTGGTTGGCAGCCGGACCGGACGGTCGCTATCGCAAGATAGAGGAAAGTCCGAACTCCGCAGAGCAGTGTGCCGGATAACGTCCGGGAGGGCCCCCGCGCTTGTAGGGGCGGGATCGTTCGACGGAAAGTGCCACAGAAAATATACCGCCCGGGCCGCAAGGCTCGGGTAAGGGTGAAAAGGTGCGGTAAGAGCGCACCGCCGCCGCAGTAATGCGGCGGGCAGGGCAAACCCCACACGGAGCAAGACCAAATAGGGAGGGATCTCCTGGCAAGCCTTCGGGCTTCGCTGGGGACGCGTGCCGGCTCGGCGCGCCACAACCTCCGGGTAGGTCGCTTGAGCCCCGCAGTAATGCGTGGCCCAGAGGAATGACCGTCCCGCCGGCAACGGCGGACAGAATTCGGCTTACAGGTCCGGCTGCCACAATCTGTCTCTCTCGCATATCTGATCGGGTGACCCCAATGGACTCAGCCGGGATTTTCATGCAATTCGTAATTGCCATCAATAATCACGACGTACAATCCCTGACGGCGCTGATGACCACCGATCATGTGTTCGTGGACTCAGTGGGGAATCAGGTGCACAGCGCTACATCCATGGAGTTGGGATGGCGCGGCTACTTCGCGATGTGTCCGGACTACTGGATTCACACAGACCATGTGATGACGGAAGATGGCGTGGTGTTAGCGGTGGGGGAGGCGGGTGGGACTATAGACGGCGTGTCGTGGCGGACGCCCGCGGCTTGGAAGGCGGTGACTCGTGACGGCAAGGTGATGGAATGGCGCGTGTTCGCGGACAACAAGCCGGTCTACGAGATATTAGCGAGGCGGCAGCGGTAGCGCTTCGCACCGGGTCAACCACAAAAGTTAGCCAGCCTCCCGCAATCGGGAGTCCCACACTCATCATCGAGGTCGCCGTCAACCTGCTCTTTGATTTGACTCGGCAATTTGGAGCGGGACGCCACGTCTAGCGTTCAATCGCTCGTCTTTCGCTCGGCTTTCTTTTGGCCGCTCTTGTCTTGGCTACCTTTGCCCGGCAATCCCACAGGACTTTCGTGCGTGCGCTCGCGGAACCCGCCTTTCATCCCCCGCGCGAGGCCGATCGTCGCTTCCCCAAACTTGTCGCGCAGATGATCCGCGGCCGCCAGGGCCTTCTGCCAACGCTCGTTCTGCGAAGGCTCCAGCAGATCAAGCTGGGCCGGACCCGATTCGAAATTCGACGCTTGCACTCCCAGCAATCGCACCGGCGCGCCCAGCTTCCAGTTGTCGAAAAACAAACGCCGCGCCTGCTCGAAAATCTGGTTGTCCATCTGCGTCGGCTGCTCGAGCGATTGCGCTCGCGTGATGGTCGAGAAATCTTTGTAGCGCAATTTCAACTGGAGCGTGCGCGCAAAAAATCCGCCCTCGCGCAACCGCCGCCCGACCATCTCGCTGAGCCGCATCAGCGTGGACTGCAAGCGCTCGGCATCGCCCGTGTCCTCGTCGAACGTGTGCTCGTGGCTGATCGACTTGGGATCGACGTTTTCTCCCACTTCGTTGTCGAACCATCCACCCGCATCCTCGCCGCGCGACTTCCCCGCCAGCGCGAGTCCCCATTTTCCGAAGCGATGTTCCAGATCGCGGTCTTCGAGGCGCGCCAGGTCGCCGACTTTCTGAATGCCGAGCGCGTGCAGCTTCTGCTCCATCACCTTGCCCACGCCGGGAATGTCGCCGACTGCGAGCGGCGCCAGAAACTTCGCTTCTTCGCCGGGCAGCACCCAGAGCACTCCGTTCGGTTTGGCCTTGGCGGAGGAAACCTTCGCGATCAGCCGCGAGGTGCCGATCCCGATCGAGCAGTTCAATTCGGTCGCCGACTTCATCGCGTCATGCAACCGGTGCGCCGAGAGCAACGGCCGGCCGTACAGGCGCTCGGTTCCGGTCATGTCGAGATAGGCCTCGTCCACCGAAGCCATCTCGACCAGCGGAGAAAAGTGGCCAAGCACTTCATGCACCTTCTGCGAATACTCGCGATAGCGCTCCGGATGCCCGTTCAAAAAAATCGCCTGTGGACAGAGTTTCGCCGCTGCCCGCAGCGGCATGGCCGAGTACACTCCAAACTTCCGCGCCGCGTAAGATGCGGCCGAGACCACGCCCCGTTCGTCGCGCTGCCCGCCCACCACCACCGGCTTGCCTTTCAGCGAAGGGTCAAACAATTCCTCGACGGAGACGAAGAAAGCGTCCATGTCGACGTGAAAGATGGTGCGTGGAATCGGGCCATCGGGTAATCGGGTCATCGGGTGATCGGAGTGCCTTGCAGAAGTGTACCGCGAGGGGGGCGCGAATCCTATGAAACCGCGCCTTGACAGTTGCGCTCCCGGCTCCTACGCTAGCGGCATATGGAAGTGCAACTCACCCCCGATCAACAGGCCTTTGTCCGGCAAGCGATTGCCAGCGGACGTCTTCGACGCGAGGAAGATGCCGTGATGGAAGCTCTATCTTTGTGGGAGGAGCGCGAACGTACGCGCGCGGAAATCCTTGCCGCCGTCGATGAAGCGGAAGCCTCTCTGTCCCGTGGCGAAGGGCGCGCGATCACGCAGGAGTCCATGCGCGAGCTTGCCCAGCAGGTCATGCAGCGTGGACGCGTCCGCCTCGCCGCCGAACAGCATCCGCCTCGCCCATGAAACACCGCCTTTCGCTGTTGGCCGATTCCGACCTCGATGATATTTGGTATTACGTTGCTTCCCAAAGCGGCAGTACGGAAATTGCCGACCGTCTCATTGGCTCCATCACGGACCGTTTCTTTCTTCTCACCAGCTATCCCAACTTGGGTCGCGCCCGCGACGAAGATTTGCGTCCCGGCCTTCGGACCTTTCCCGTCGGCGAGTATGTCATCTTCTACCGTGTTGATGACGAAGACGTGGTGATTCTTCGCGTGCTGCGCGGCAGCCGGAACATCGCAGTCTTGTTCGGCCATTGAATCTGGCGCATGTTCGTAAATCTTGTCAAGCAATTCCTCAACCGACACGAAGAACGCGTCCATATCGACGTGAAAGATGGTGCGGGGAATCGGGCCATCGGGTGATCGGAGTGCCTTACGGAAGTGTACCGCGAGAATAGCGGGCCGAGAATCTTCGCGGTTCTGGCACTGGTGGGGTGCGGCAAACCCTTGACTATCGCAGGCTCAGGTTCATCTCGCTGTGTTTATTGAAACTGATCCGGAGCACGTTTTCCTGCCCGCTGGCAAACTCGCCCTCAACCGTGGCGGACCGGTCATAGGCGGCTCCATCGGAGGTCACCTGCACCCGGAGACTATGTTTCCCGGGTGACACCTGCATGGCATGGAATTCATGGCCTTGGACATGGTGGAACACGACCAGACGTTTCTTGTCTGTTCTTTCCAACAGGTGCGTATAAGTCAGGCGATCATCCACCCAGATCGACAGATGAGCCTCCGCGAATTTGTGCTCCACCTCGATTTCCAACGTTGCGGGAGAAGGGGCTGGAGAAACTGTCGGCGAAACTGCTGGAGAAACTGTTGGTGAGCTTGCGCGGGCCACTTTCGCTGGGGGCGGATAAGTTCGGCCCGGGGAACTCGGCTTCGAGAGCTTTTCCACCATTGGCGTCGGCGCTGTGGCAACCGAAGCGACCGTCGCGGCTGGCGCTGTCGGCGTCGACGCCGTTTTGACCGGGGCAACCTCCGCGGCGAGTGGCCGTGGTCCGGCGGCTCTCGATCGCACTCCTTGGGGGCCGAACGAAATGACCCAGAGCCCAAAGATGAAAAGTCCGGCCACAACCAAGACACCGGCGACAGACTTCTTCCGGATCTGCTCCAGCAGCTTCGCCGCTGCCCCGTGCCCCTGGGTCAGAGCGCGCGTACTCGACCGGGGTTTAGCGGCAACCACCGGTTGACCCACGGATGACTTGGCTCTTGCGTTCGGTGTTTGGACTGCGCTTCCGCCCGTGGGCGAAGCTGGCCGCTTTGCCTTGCTCCACGGCTCTCGTCCTTGCCGCAATTCCTGGATGTCGAGCACCATCTCCATGCCGCGTTGATAGCGTTCGGCAGGATCTTTCGCCATGGCTCGTGCAATGATGTAATCGACTCCCTGCGGCAACTCAGTATCGAGAGTGGTCGCCGGTACCGGGTCGCGGTTGACTACCTTGAACGAGACCGTGATGGCGCTGTTGCCTTGAAACGGCCTATAACCTGTCAGGACCGTGTATAGGATCACACCCAGGGAAAACAAGTCCGACCGCCCATCCACCGCTTCGCCATTCAATTGTTCGGGCGACATGTAAGCGGGCGTGCCTAACGCGCGTCCCGCCAGCGTGTGGTTGGCGAGGTTCAGTTTAGCCACACCGAAGTCGGCAATCTTGGCATGGCCGTCCTCGGTCAACAGGATATTGGCGGGCTTTAGATCACGGTGAACCACGCCTTGACCGTGGGCGCAATCCAGCGCTTCCGCCAGTTCGAGAGTTAGTTGTAGCGCTGTCTCCAGCGGCAACTTATGATCGTGCCGCGACAGCAGCTTGTCGAGCGACTGGCCCGCAACAAACTCCATCACGATGTAAGGAGCGCGTGTCTCCGGTTCCTCGCCCACATCGAAGATGGTTACGATTCCAGGATGCGACAGGCGGCCCGCAGCTTCCGCTTCCCGAAAGAAACGCTCACGATACTCGCTCTCCTCTTCCGGCGGTCGGCCGGCCAACGAAATAGTCTTTACCGCGACGACGCGGTTGATCTTGGGATCGCGCGCTTTGTAGACAACGCCCATGGCTCCCCGTCCGAGTTCGGCCAGGATCTCGTATCGCCCAAAACGTTCGCGCCCGCGATCATCCATAGGTGCCATCTGCGGTTTCAGGGTTTCGGCATAACCTTGTCAGCCGGCCGCCGCTTCCGTCTTATCGTTCGTCTTATCGTCCGTCTTATAGTCCGACGCGGTAGTGACAAACACGCCGATTACGTTCTCGTTCAGCGCATCCAGGATTTCTTTAGCTCGCTCGATGGGGATTCCATTCAGCAGTTCAAAGCCAACCTGAACGCCCCTGAGCAACGAAATAGTGTCATGGTGGGGGCGAACGTCGACTACGATCGACGCACCCTGCCGGCCAATGCCAAAACCAACGCCTGCTCTTTCGATCTTGGTTGTCGCCATCAGTTACACCTGATGTGAGGACATAGCCTTCCTGCACCGCCTCTCTCGCGGTCGCGAGAGGAAGGGGGGCGGCGGCGTCTGTCGATATTGTCTACTGGCAGGCCGAATCGTTCCAAGTTACCAACGTTTTCGGTGCTGGGGTGCCGTCCGGGGAGCAGGAGATGCGGAGCTCCCCGTAGAGACGCGGCTTGCCGCGTCTGGCTAATGCAAGGACGGGCGACCTCGCGAGCCTGCCGCGTCTTGCCGAAGCCGTGTCAAGGGTCGGATTCCGCGGCCGCGTCCCGCTTAGGATTCTTATCCTCCCTTCCTCTCACCCCACCCCGGCCGCCGACAATTGCACGATCGCGTTCCCCGTCAGCTTCAGCCCCACTGCCCAATGCTGACGCGCGCTGGCCGCGTCGTTTCCGTAGCCGCTCACATATAAGGTGCAGTAAAAACCTTCCCGGACGACGCCCTCTTCCCCGAAGTAACACCGCCGCACGCACAGCTCCGCCGCCGACGGAGTCTCCGGCGCCCGCCGCAGCAACTCAGCCAGCTTTCGAGCAAACTGTTCGTGAGCGGACAAAGATAGACGCACATCAATCTTAGAAAACACCACGTCCACATAACTTGCGAACTTGTGCGAGGCACCGTAGATTTCTTCCTCCGGGCTCAACTCCGTCGTCGCCCAGGCGTCGCACTTCGCCGTCTCCACCATGCTCCGCGCCGAGTTCACCGACCGAAGAAATTCCCCCAGCCCGGGAAACTCTTCCGCCTCCTCGATCCGCGCCATCAACTCCGGACGCCGCTTCAGGTCAAGATAGGCAAGCTTGCCCGCCGGGTCCTTCCAGGGAAAATCCAGCACCGGATCTTCCGGCCCCAGCTCGATCGAGAAGTCGGCATCCATCGGAACCTCATCCATTAGAACGTATCCATTAGAAGCGGCGCAGGAAGTTCACGATCTCATGCTCCGCCCAATAACCGTCGTCATAACGACCATCGCTCGCCTTCCCCACTCCGGCAGGCGATTTAAGAGGCGACCCGATAAACGCGCAGTGTCCACCGTCCTCCGTCTCGACGAAGACGATGTTGGGGTTCGACGAAATCTTCCGCCGCGTCTCCGGCGTGATGCGCACGAACGGATCGTTCGCCGCGTGCAAGATCAGCGCCGGAGCCGCGATCCGCTCGACCACATGCGCCGCCGAAGCGCGGTCATAGTAATCGTCCACGCCGGTGAAGCCGCAATAGTAAGCCGTCACCTTGTCGTCAAACTCGCGCAGGCTCCGGATGCCGCGCAGGCGGCTCACGTCGAAGTGGTTGGGAAAGAGCCGCGCCTTCTGAAGCATTCGCCGGCGCAGCGCCCACAAGAAATATGTTTCGTAGATTCTGTTCGACGGTTCGTGCAGCGCATCCGCCGACGCCGCCAGATCAATCGCCGGACAACACACAGCGACGGCGCGAAACTGAGGCGGAGCTTGCGATCCCCACTCCCCCGCCAACTTCAGCACGATGTTGCCGCCCATCGAGAAACCAACCAGCGCCAGGCGCGAAACGCCGTCGCGCGCGATGACCTCGCGTGCCACTGCCGCCACGTCATTCGACAGCCCCGAGTGATAGAGCACCGGAGCGAGCGCGTCCGTGCCGCCGCAGTTGCGCTGGTTGTAGCGGATCACATTCATCCCCGCGGCCAGCGCCTTCTCGGTGACGCCGAGCATGTACTGCGAGTCGCTCGACCCTTCGAGCCCGTGAACGGCAATGATGGTCAGCGCGGGCCCTCGATCCGCTTGCCAGTGGCAGTGACAAAGCACCTGGACGCCCGGCTCGACTTCGATCAGCCGCTCTTCGGGCACAGGGGGCGCAGGCAGATGAAAACGTCGCGGGATTAAGAAGCTGGCAACCGTTTGCACGTGCCCGCCGCGCAGCCAGCGACGTGGCGTGAAGGGACGCGTCTCCTCGTGTGTTTGCGAAGTACCCACGCTTTGATTTTAAATAGAAGACAGGGATTTTCTTCGCGGGGTTTTCTTCATGCCCATCTTCGAGTACATCTGCAAGGAATGCCGGCACGAGTTCGAGGCACTGGTCTTCGGCAAACAAAGGGCCGAGTGCCCGAAATGTCAGAGCAAGAAGCTGGAGCCGCAGCTCTCCGTGTTCGCCGTGGCGGCGAAGAGCGGAGCGCAGCCTTCTTTCTCGGAGGGGCCGGCGGGACCCTGTGGATCGTGCAGCGGCGCTCCCGGGCCGGGGGGCTGCCCGATGAAAGACTTCGACTAAGTCTTTTGTTTTCGATCAAAAGTGTTTCACGTGGAACATTAGTGCGGTATTCGATTCTTATTGTAGCTTGTAGATATATATAGACGCGCACTATTTTCTCGACAATTGTCGCTGCAGGCCGGCGAAAAGCAGAATCTCCGATGCCCAGTCCCTAAACGGCCGTCTGATTTCGAAGACCTTAGGGCATCGGCGAAGCGATGCCCTGATACGAAACTCGAGTTTTCCAACAATCCTTAAACTTGTGTGGCGGGCTTTCGCGGCAGGGCTGAAGCCATTCCCCCTCAAAGCTATCCAATCATAATTTCCCGAATGCAACGTAACTTCGGGAACTGTTTGCGTGTAACCGATGTGACGTTTCGCTTTGAGGCGTTCGTGGTTATGATCCCCTTGAATCGTTGGAACGAGATTCGGAGCGGAAATGGATCGGCGAAAAGAGCGCAGACTGAACCTGGAGTTTCCGGTACGCATCTGGGGAGTGGACAGGATGGCGCGGCCTTTCGCCGAGTTGGTTCGCGTGGGGAACGTCAGCAACCATGGGGCAGTTCTGATCGGCGTGCGTTCGAAGGTGCAGACGGGAGAAGTGCTGGACGTGCAACTGGGCGCGTCGCGGACGCAGTTTCGCATTGTGTGGATGAATCTTTTGGGAGAGGCCGGCATACAGGCTCTGGCATTTGAGCCTCCCATCTTGGGCATCGGCCTCCCCGAAGTTTGTGAAATGGTGGGGACCGGATAGGCCAAAGCCGAACGGCACCGATCGGCCAACTAACGTGGATTCACGTGGCCGGTTCCCACTTTTTCTTCGACAAGGAATCTGGCAAAGACTTCATTGGATAAAAGGCGGCCGCGAGCGGTGAGGCGCAGGGTCGTGCCTTGCTGTTCGAGCAGGCCGTCGTGCACGCATTGCTGGATCGCCGATTCCCAGACGCCAGCCGTCTCATGGCGAAACTTTTGTTGCCGGCCGCGGTTGGCCTCAGCGGCTAAAGCCGCCGTTCTTTCTGCGGCGTTTGTGGCACGACTGAAGTCGTGCCCTTCCCGAAACCGGCGTGAATCGGGAGTTTGCGCCGCTTTCCGACAAACAGCAGGTCCTTCGCTCCGCTCAGGATGACAATTCATAAAGCTTCGCGACGAACTGGCAGGCCCTAACTCCGAGTCGAATTGTGCGCAAAGCTCTTTTAGATCGATGCCGCGATTTAAGCGCAGGCCGAGGAAGAAACCTTCTTCGATTGCTGCCTGCGCGGAAACAGGCGTCACCGCATGCGGCTCGCGGTTCATGTAGGCGTCGAGCGAGTCGGGAGTTGCGAAGCGGACAGCCTGGTCACGTTCTTCCTTTTGACGATCGGTAGACAGCATCGAGTGCGCATCGACGCCGAAGCCGACGTAGGGCTGGCGAGTCCAATATTTCAAGTTATGGCGCGACTCATTGCAATGTAACTCGTTGTCTTGCGACTGCGGCGTGACGCGGGCAAAGTTGGAAATCTCGTATTGCGCGATACCGGCGAAGGCTAGCATCTCACATGCCTGCAGGTAGAAATCCGCGGTCGCGTCGTCGTCGGGGACAAAGTGGGCGTGGTAGCGGGCGCCTCCGGCGATCAGTTCCCGGCCGAGGCGAGAATCGCCGTCCACTTCGAGCATGTAAACGCTCACGTGCGGAACGCCCGTCGCAATCGTCTCCGATAACGAGAAGGCCCAGCTTTCCGCCGTCTGGTGCGGCAACCCGGCGATCAGGTCGATGTTAATGTTGGCGAGGCCGACCTCCCGCAGGCGAGCAACCTCTTCGAGAACGGTGGTGCGTTTGTGCAGCCGGCCGACCGACTGCGCTTCCCGATCGACAAACGACTGCACGCCCAGGCTCACCCGGTTCACTCCACATTGCAACAGAGTTTTGATGAGAGCGGGAGTAAGCGTGCCCGGAGCGCATTCGACCGTGATTTCGGCATCGGGCGTCACCGCAAATTGGCCGCGAACGGCGGCGAAGATGCGCAGCAATTGCGTGGCATCGAGGATTGAGGGAGTTCCTCCGCCGAGGTAGATGGAGTCGACGGTGTCATCGTGCGCAGATCCGAGTTCCGACGCAAGCTGGCGCGAGTTGGCGATATCTTCCAGCAGGCGGGCAACGTAGTTTTCATAAGCCGACTTCGAGAACACGTCGGAGGCGAAGTTGCAGTAGCTGCACTTGGTCCGGCAGAACGGGACGGAGATGTAGAGGCCGAGGGGCACGCTGCTCTCTATTCTATGGGACGCGCGCGACCTGACCGTGGCTTAGAATAGAAGGATTAGGAGTCCGCTGCCGAAGGGCCCAATAGATCAGACGTGGCACGGTGACGAGAACAAATATGAGCGCTGAAAAGGTTGATCTTTTATGCGCGGGCTGTGGGCAGACGTTTTCCGCCTTTCTGCACGAGATGGCCGATCACAATGCCAAGGTTACATCGTGCCCGAGTTGCGGCAAGGCCCATGACGGCAAACCTCCGAAGGCTGCCGAGCCGGTTGCGGGGGCTCGGTCCGTCAAAGGGACTCATTAGATCAACGAACCTGGATTGACCAATCTTTTCCATCCTGAACGCCGGTTCGGCCATCTACTTGGAGTAGCGTTTTTCGGGTAATCTTTAATTGCGGAGATCTTTATTCCCATGATCTCTGGCGCCACCGATGGCCTCCAATCAGGAAGAAGAAGTATTAGGGAAAGCGTACGACGGCCGGCTGATGCGGCGGCTGCTGACGTATCTGCGTCCGTACAAATGGCACGTGGTGGTGGCGCTCGCGGCGATCATCCTAAAGTCTGGGTTGGACGTGCTGGGGCCGTTCCTCACCAAGATCGCCATCGATAAATACCTGGCGAAGTCTCCGAACTCGCATTCCTGGATTGGCGACCGGTTGAGCGCCGCTCCGCTGACCGGCATTGCGCAGATTGGCGGGCTTTACGTCGGGATTCTTGTCTTCACGTTCGCGCTTGAGTTCATCCAGACTTACCTGATGCAGTGGACCGGGCAGAAGGTGATGTTCGATCTGCGCCGGCAGATCTTTCGCCACTTGCAGCACATTCACGTCGCGTTTTTCGACAAGAACCCGGTGGGGCGGCTGGTGACGCGCGTAACCACTGACGTCGACGCGCTGAATGAAATGTTTACGGCGGGCGTGGTTTCGATTTTTGAAGATGTCTTCGTGCTGGCCGGCATCATCGCGATCATGATGACGATGAACTGGAAGCTGGCGCTCATTACTTTCGCCGTGCTTCCGCTGATCGGGTACGCGACCAAGATTTTTCGCGACAAGGTGCGCGATTCCTACCGGCGCATCCGCACGGCGATTGCCCGGATCAACGCTTACTTGCAGGAGGCGGTCTCGGGGATGCTGGTCTTGCAGCTTTTCAATCGCGAGAAGCGCGCTTTCAATAGATTTTCCGATATCAACGCCTCGCACATGGAGGCGTTTAAAGACGCCATCATGGCGTACGCGGTGTATTACCCGGTGGTCGAAATACTGTCGGCGATTGCCATCGCCAGCATCATCTGGTTCGGCGGGAATGATGTGATCCGGGGCATCGCGTCGATTGGCGTGCTGGTCGCGTTCATGCAGTACGCGCAGCGGTTCTTTCGTCCGATTCTGGACTTGAGCGAGAAGTACAACATCCTGCAGTCGGCGATGGCGGCGGGCGAGCGCGTGTTCAAGCTGCTGGATACGAAGATTGAAGTGACCTCGCCGGCGATCGCGAAAGAGCCGAGGGGGCCGGGGCGGATTGAATTTGACCATGTGTGGTTTGCGTACGGGAACAAGCCGGCGGCAGAAGAGCCTGTCGACTCTTCGAGTCGGCTTGGACCCTTCGACTCCGCTCAGGGCAGGCTCGCGGGGGCGCCCGTCGCCACACAAGAATCGGAGCCGGACTGGGTTTTGCGCGACGTTAGCTTTGTGCTTGAACCGGGCGAGACGATCGCCGTCGTGGGGCACACCGGGGCGGGCAAAACTACTTTGATCTCGCTGCTGATGCGCTTTTACGACGTGCAGCGGGGAGCGGTTCGCATCGACGGCGTGGATATCAAGGAGATGAATCTCGACGATCTGCGCAGCCGCTTCGGGGTCGTCTTGCAGGACCCGTTTCTATTCAGCGGCACGGTCGAGGGCAATATCCGGCTGGGGACGGCGCGCATTCAAGACGCAGACGTGGAGCAGGCGGCGGAGGACGTCAACCTCGCCGACTTCATCCGAACCTTGCCGGGAGGATTCAAAGAGGAAGTGCGCGAACGCGGCTCGACGCTTTCGACGGGGCAGAAGCAGCTAATTTCGTTTGCGCGGGCGCTGGCGCACAATCCGAAGATTCTGATTCTCGATGAAGCGACTTCGAGCGTGGATACGGAGACAGAGTTCAGGGTGCGCGACGCGCTCAACCGCATGGTGGAAGGGCGGACGGCACTGATCATCGCGCACAGGCTGTCGACCATCCAGCGCGCCGACAAGATCATCGTTATGCACAAAGGCCAAGTCCGCGAGATGGGATCGCACCAGCAACTGCTGGCCCAGCGCGGGATTTACTGGAAGCTCTATCAACTGCAATATAAGGATCAGGAGATGGCGGCGGGAGCTCCCGCAGTCACGGCGAACGCGGACGACTAGGAATGTCGTCCACTATCTTCCACCGTCGTAGAAGCTGATCTGGAGTGAGGATTGATGCAAAGAGATGACATGACTGCGAGGACCGAGCGCCCCCACATCGCGACAATAGATTTTGAGGAGTTCTACCGGCCGCTATTTCCTACTGTCGATGAATCCAAGTGGTTTAGCGACCGAGTGGAGAGTGCCCCCGACGACCAGCGTCCGGTAAAGGAAGTGTTTCATCAGGCAGCCCGCTTAACGTGGCTCGGCGATCGTATCAACGAAATTGCAGCAAGCCGACCAGCGCTACAGATTCTCTTTTACGTAATCGCTGCGGAGACGGTGGCGAAACTGACCTACGGGTTTGAAGGGCGAGGCGAATCGAGCCGTTACGTTCACGCCTTCTTCGAGCAGCTATGCAATAAGGCCGACCAAGATTCTTTGTCGCGTGCCTTCTGCAAGTCCCCCACGAGGCGCCCAATCGGTCTTACGGAGGCTGTCGACCTTCTCTATGGTGTTCGTTGCGACGTCGCACACCGTGGAATGTACTACGTCTTCCAACTTCCCCGAGACGAATCAGACTTGCCGCTGCTCGTTCCCCTCGGTGATGTCACAATCGAGACTAACTTCACCTTAGACTTCCTCCGTAGCATCGTTCTTCGTGGAGCTATACGGGCCTCATCTATGATTATGGGAGACGAGGCCTTACCGCCGATTTAGCGCGGGAAAACATGCGAATCCTGATCTCAGCCGGCGAAGCTTCAGGGGAAATGTATGGCGCGCAGTTGATTGAAGCGTTGCGCCTCCACAATCCTTTCCTAACTTTTTTTGGCGCGGGCGGAGAACGCATGGCTGCCGCTGGCTGCGAGATTGTTGTCGATGCTCGAGACTTGGCGGTCGTGGGCATCACTGAGGTTATTGGCCATCTGCCTAGGATTTTTGGGCTCTATCGGAAATTGATTCGGGCGGCCGATGAGAAGCATCCGGCGCTTGCCATTGTCATCGACTGCCCGGCCTTCAACTGGCGCGTGGCGCGGCAGATGCGCCGGCGCGGCGTTCCCGTGGTTTACTACGTCTGCCCGCAGTTTTGGGCTTGGCGGCAGGGACGCGTCAAGCTGCTGCGCAAGTACGTCAACAAAGCGCTAGTGATTTTTCCCTTCGAAGAGAAGTTCTATCGCGATCGCGGAGTGAACGCTACGTTTGTCGGGCATCCGCTGGCCGATCTGCCCGCGCCTGAGATTACTCGCGAAGCGTATGCGGCCGAGCACCGGCTCGACGCCGCGAAACCCTGGATCACGCTGATGCCGGGCAGCCGCCGGAAAGAAGCGGGCATGAACCTGCCGACGATTCTTGAGGCGGCGGATCGGCTGGAAAAAGATCGGATGCAGAAAGATCGGCTAGAAAAAGATCGGCTGGGCGGGGGCTATGAATTCCTGCTGCCGGTGGCGCGCACGCTCGATGCATCGTTTCTCAGCGAACTGATAGACGCGCGGCGGATGGAGACGCGGCAAGCCGTGTCTCTACAGGGAATTCATCTGGTTCCGGATGCGCTGCCTGCGCTCTACCACTCCCGCGCCGGGATCGTGGCCAGCGGCACGGCTACGGTGGAAGCGGCAATTATGGGCACTCCGTTTGTCATGGTGTACCGCGTATCCCGGCTGACCTACGCTCTGGGCAGACCGCGCGTGAAGGTTCCTTACTTTGCCATGGTCAACCTGATTGCGGAGGAGGAGGTCGTCCCGGAACTGGTGCAGCAGAAGTTCACGGCGCAAAACATCGTCACGGAGATGAACAAGATCATCCCCGACGGCGAGCCGCGGGCGCGCATGATCGAACGCTTGGCGGCGGTAAAGGCAAGACTGAAGCAAGGGAGCGGCGGCGCGCATCCTTCGGAAACGGCGGCGGAGATCATAATGAAAATGATCGAGTGAGTCCGACGATTTCCGATGCCGAGTCCTTGAAGGGGCGTCTGATTTCGAAACGCTTGCGGGATCGTTAAAGCGATCCCCCGATGCGAATCTATTGCGATTCACACTCGGCCACGGGGCATCCTGACGGAGCTTGGGTTCGGATGCTGCCAACCGCGTTCTTGACGTGGATCGGCGCCATTACGGCGGGATACGCCCACCAGAATTTTCTGACGATCCTGTCGCCGGGAAGCCAGGCGTGGCGCTTCTTGAGTTCGTAAGCCACGAGCAACTCGGCCGCGTAGATCGCAGCGCCCTTGGCGATCAGGTGCTGGTTCGGAGGGACGCTAGTGACCCAGGGAGCGCCGGCGGCGTACTCGTTGTCCAGCACCAGCTTGTGCGTGGTGAAACGCAGACTCTCAGCAACACCAAGCGCTCCCATGACGGCGATGAACTTTTTGTCGATGACTCTTTGCGGGGCGGGCGTGTCCGGAAGCGAGACGGGCGGGGCAGCGGTGGCCGTGTAGACGGTCGCCGAGTCGATTTCATCGCGCACTTCGGCGAGCATTTCGTTGGGCAGTGGATTTTGGGCCAGGGCAGGGGCGATCGCTAGAAAGACCACCAAAAGCGTGAGAACGAGCAAGCAGGCGGTTTGCAAGAACAATCTCCTTTGCGCTTGTCATCGCGAAACCCGGCTGCCGGGAGGAGGGCGGCGAAGCGCCGGTTGGCTGGGCGATTCAAGATGTACTGAGTAGTACGGTGCACCCTCTGCGCCACCTCGGCGGCAATCGCGGGAGACTTGGTTTTCAACGGGGTAGGAGTTGTTTTCCCGAAGTGGGGCAGATTGCAGCTCTGGCATGTGCAGGAACTTTGACCAGTTGAACTCTAATTCTTCCGTCGTGGGCGGCACTTGGCGCCCTTCGCGACACGTGAACAGGGTGCGGAAAAACTCGGCATCGGACGCCCAGCCCCTAAAAGGGGCGTCTGAATTCGAAGAGCTTGCGGCACCGCTGAAACTGAGGTGATGCCCTGACACGAATCGCACTTGCACGGCAGGCTGTGAAACAGGGCCGCGACGCACAGCGGATAGCCGGGTCTGCCGCCGGGTGCAACGACTCTGTGACAAAGTTTTGACCAAACAAATTTGGCCAACCCTTGTCCTCACAGCATCTTTTGCGGGAAAATTAACATCTTAGAAGGTGTTGCGCTCACCAGGAGACTCCACTTGAAACTCTGCCACTCTCGATCGGCGCGCCGGGCGCTCTGTCTATGTGTCGTCTTTCTTGTGTGCCTGACCACGAACCGGCCGGCCCAGGCGGCCGAGAAGACGCGGCTGCGCGCGGACGATTATCAGATCGAGGTCGAACTCCTGCCGCAGACGCACAAGCTCACCGCGCACGCCACGGTAAAGGTCACGGCGCTCGAAGATCTCAACGTGGCCACGTTTCAGTTGAACAACGCGCTGCGCATTACGAAGCTCACGGACGCGAACAACAAGCCGCTCACTCCGGAGCGCAACACGCAGGATTCGACGGTGCGCTTCGCGCTCAACAGCGGCCTCGCGAAAAATGCGAGCACCACTTTTACCTTCGAATACGAAGGCACGCTGGAAAGCGCCGACGACAGCCCGGTTCAGGGGTTGAAGCTCGCCTATGTCGGCCCGGATACCAGTTACCTGCTTTACTCCGGGCTGTGGTTTCCGGTCGCGGGCTACGGCGTCAACCGGTTTACTGCGACGATCAGCGTTACCGTTCCGGCGCACATGGTGGCGATCGGCAGCGGGAGGGAACCGTCCGCGGCGGCGGCAGCAACGAAGAAGACCGGAACCGCGCTGGCGAACTCCAAGACCTTCACCTTCACCTGGGACAAGCCGAGTTTTCCGGGCACGATCATTGCCGGCACCTTCCAGGAATTCAAGAGCGATGAAGCGGGCATCGACCTGCACGTGTTCTTCAAACCAAGTAAACAGGATCTGGGCGCGGAGTACGCATCGACGGCGATCAAGGCGTTCACCTACTTTGTCACGCAGTATGGGAACGCACCCTCGACGCGGTTAAAGGTCGTTGAAATCCCGGATGATACGGTACCGTCGGCGTGGGCGCCTGAAATCGCGGCGCTTTCGAGCCGCGCGATCACGGAGAAGACCAACTACCGGTTGCTGGCCAATACGATTGCGCATCAATGGTGGGGCGTCTCGGTGAGTCCGGCATCGAAGGACGACTGGTGGATCAGCGACGGCTTCGCGCGCTACTCCGAAGCTCGCTACGTGGAAAGCGCGGCGGGCGCGGCGGGGCTCGATGAAATGGTGAAGGACATGTCGGTTGGGGCGCTGGCCTATGACAGCGTGCCGCTTTCGAGCGCCGACAAGCTGGATTATTTCTCTCCCGAATTTCAGTCACTGGTGACCGACAAGGGAGCGATGATCCTGCACATGCTGCGCTGGGTGGTCGGCGAGAAGAAGTATCTGGAGCTCATGCGCGAGTTCGCCACCAAGTATGCGGGCAAGTCGGCCAGCACCGACGATTTCCGCGAGCTCAGCGAGAAAGTGTACGGCGAAAAACTCACCTGGTTCTACTCGCAGTGGATGGATTCGACCAGCGCGCCCGAGTTCAAGGCCAAGTACACGTGCTACCGGATGGGCAACAACAAGGGCTTCCGCATTGTCGGCGCGATCACGCAGGATCTGGATCTTTTCCGCATGCCGGTGGAGTTGAGAATCGATACCGACGGAAGAACGGAAGAAAAACGCATTGAGGTGGTGGGCACCGATTCCCCGTTCTCGGTGGAAACCTTTGGACGCCCGCGACGGATCTCGGTCGATCCCGAGAACCGCGTGCTGACCAACTCCAAGGACATCAAGCTGCGTTCCTCCATCGTGCGCGGACAGGGCATGATCCAGCAGGGCGATCTGGCGGGCGCGCTGAGCGAGTTCAACAAAGCGCTCGAAGTCAGCAAGAACAGTTCGCTGGCCCACTACCGGGTCGCCGAGGTGTTTTTCATGCAGAAGAATTATCAGGCGTCGGCGAACGCCTACCGCGCATCGCTGAATGGCGACGGGGAGCCGCGATGGACTGAGGTTTGGAGCCACTTGCAGCTGGGCAAGATTTTCGACGTAACCGGACAGCGCGAACGCGCCGTCAATGAATACCGCCAGGCCATCCAGACCAACGACAATACCCAGGGCGCGCTCGAGGAATGCCGCCGATACATGCAAAAAGCTTACGAGCGGGAAAAAGGAAGCTAGCATCCCCTGTAGAGACGCGGCTTGACGCGTCTCCCGCGCGCAAATCCGGGTCCAACTCAATCGGAGTTTACTTAAGAGGGAAGAAGAGGGCCCGTACCACCAGGCGAATAGCGGTACGGGCCAGGAGGGAACGATTCAAAGCATAGAACAGTTCTCAGTGAATGTCAAGTAAGTCGATGGACTTTATTTTAAGAGTTCCCGCAAGAACAAGCTGCTGCCACAAAAAACCAGCATCCTGTTGACAATAGGATGGTTACTGACGCTTGCGCCACCGGACCATCGGGATTGGGCACTGCTGCAAGGCGTGGTAAGCGCAGTGGGATCGGCAAGCGCTGCGGCGTCCGGGCGGCACCAAGTAAGAAGACGCGTTGGCGCCTGGACACCTTGACCCGTACCCGAGCAGCGCGTAGAGTTTTTGATCAGGGGTGGGGTTTTTTATGTCGAGCGAAGCCAGCAAGTATCTGAAATTTGGTTCGGTGACCGTGTTGATTCTCGTTTCGCTCGGCTATCTTGCCTACACCGGCGTCCAGGACAGCAAGAGCTACTACGTCACCATCAAAGAATTAAACGGCATGGGGAACGAGGCTTACTCGAAGCGTCTGCGCGTGGCTGGCAACGTGGTACCGGGGTCGATCAAGCGCTCGGGAACGCGAGTGGACTTCGTGTTGAAGGAAAACGATTTGACGCTGCCGGTTTCGTATACCGGAACCGAAGCTCCGCCCGACACTTTTAAGGACGACTCGCAGGCTTTGGCCGACGGCAGTTTCGGACGCGACGGCGTCTTCCACGCCAAGGAATTGCAGGCCAAGTGCGCGTCGAAGTATGCGCCGCAGCCGGGACAACCTGGAGCCACTCCGGCCAATGAGCCTGGCAAAAGCATGTCGCAGAATCAAAATTCCGGATCGAGCGGGATGGCGAATTAACTCTCGCTCCTTATTCGTTCGACTGAGTTGAGGGCTCCAGATTACTGGTAATTGTAATGGCGAGAAGGCATGAAGAGTGGCTGCGGGATGTGTATGACCGACAGCAAAACACCGTCTTTCCAGATACCGCGTCCAACGAGGCTCGATTTTGGCGCAATCTGTTCAATGGAACACGAACTCTAAGTAGTGTCCAGATAGCTGGTGTCCTGGTTTTAGCGGTTTGGGTGCTAGCTCTTGTCGTTGCGATCACTATTGAAAAAAGTGGCGGCTCTCTTTGGGAAAACGTTCTAATAGGACTCGTCAGATGGGCCCTTGCGATTGCCATCTTGGGGGGATTTTTGATAGTTTTCGGTCTCGCTCGCGCATTGGAGCAACGGCGTGCGTTGAAGCTGAAAACGAGACCGGGACACGACTCCAGGAATACCGGCAACCACGCTGGCTGACTCTAGTCACTGAATAAATCGACCATCCGCAAAATGACAATAAGCGCTGAAGCCGCGCCCGTCAACGTCGTCACCGTCTCGAACCTGATCAAACAGTTTGGGCGTTTTGCAGCCCTGCGCGGCGTCAGCGCGGAATTTCCCGGCGGGAAACTCTACGCCATTCTGGGCGATAACGGCGCCGGGAAAACCACACTGCTGCGTACTCTGGCAGGACTCAACCAGCCGTCTAGCGGCGAGGTCACGATTCTCGGGGCCAGCAAGTTCCACGATATCTGCCAGCAGGTGGGTTACATGGCACATCCGTCCTTGCTCTATGACGAAATGAGCGGGATGGAGAACCTCGCGTACTTTGCCCGGTTGTACGGAATCACCGACGGCACGCGCTGCGCGGAGGCGATCCGCGCGGTTGGGCTTGATCCCGATCTCACGCGCCCCGTCGGCCAGTACTCGCAAGGCATGAGGCAGCGGATGTCTTTGGCGCGGGCTTTATTGAACGACCCCAAAATCCTATTGCTCGATGAGCCCTTCTCGAATGTGGATCTTCATTCCGCGACGGAAATGGTACACCTGCTGGCCCGTACTCGCGATCGGGGCACAACGATATTCGTCGTCACGCATCAAGCGTCGTTGCTCGAGGGCGTGGCCGACGAGTTTGTGTGGATGGAATTGGGCAAAATTGTTGGGCGCACGCGCGAGTTGAAACGGCCGAGTCGTTCGGGAGAAAGTCCGGGGACGACTGCTGCGGAGAACGCCCGATGAGCGCGCCCACCGGCATCACCCGCGCCACGCTGCTCAAGGACTTGCGCCTGGAGTGGAGGTCGAAGGACGCCATCAACTCTATGCTGTTTTTTTCTTTGCTGGTGGTGGTCGTGTTCAGTTTCTCGTTCGATCCGACCGCCGAAGAATCGCGCCAGATCGCGGGCGGGCTCGTCTGGGTGGCGTTCCTGTTCGCGGCGGTGGTGGCGCTGAACCAGACCTGGGCGCGCGAGATTCGCAACCAGGTGCTGGACGCCTACCGGGTATCGCCCGCGCCTGCGAACTCGCTGTTCATCGCCAAGGCGCTGGGCAATTTTATTTTCGTGAGCGTGCTGGAAGCGCTGATGACTCCGCTATTCATCGTGTTTTACCGGCTGCGGGCGCTGGGCCCGGTATGGCAACTGACGCTGGTCGCGGTGCTTGGGACCTGGGCGCTGGTCGTGAACGGAACTTTCTTCGCCGCCATGTCCCTGCGGACGCGCAGCCGCGAGATCATGCTGCCGCTGCTGCTGTTCCCGATTTCGATCCCGGCTCTCCTCGCCATGGTGCAAGCCACCACCGCCATACTGAACGGCGAAGGCGCACGCTTCTGGATCGTGTTGCTTGTGACCTACGATCTGGTGTTTACTACGGTGTGTCTGCTCTTGTTTGAAACGGTGTTGAACGCGGAGTGAAGGTATTGCAGAGGTCAGAGGTCAGAGGTCAGAGGTCAGATTGCAGAGGTGAAACCCTTTCTGGCTTTCGCTGAGGTGCTGAAGTGCTGCAGCTTTTACCTCTTCAATCTGACCCTGACCTCTGCAATGTCTCGATGATTGAATGACTCAATGAAACGCGCCTTTCCCATCCTCGGTGTTGTGACGGCGATCCTGCTGAGCTACGCGCTGTACATGGCGCTGGTGTGGGCTCCCACCGAGCGCACCATGGGCAACGTGCAGCGGATTTTCTACTACCACGTGCCTTCGGCCTGGACGGCGTTCATTCTCTTCTTCGTCAATTTCGCAGCTTCGGTTGTCTATCTGATCAAGCGCCGGCCTGCCGCCGATATTGTCGCGCTGGTCAGTGCTGAAGTCGGCGTGGTTTTCTGCACCGTCGTCCTGATTACGGGCCCGATCTGGGCGCGTCCGGTCTGGGGCATCTGGTGGACGTGGGACATGCGGCTGACCTCGACCCTGGTTTTGTGGCTCATCTACGTGAGCTATCTATTTCTGCGCCGCTTCTCCTCCGGCGGACAGACGCCCTTGCTGGCGGCCGCCCTGGCGGTTCTGGGCGCGCTGTGCGTTCCGTTCGTTTACTTCTCGATCTGGTTCTTCCGCACCCAGCATCCGCAGCCGGTGATGGGCGGAGGCGGATTCGATCGATCCGCGCATGCTGCACGTGCTGCTCATCAACTGGCTGGCCTTTTCCTGCTTCGCTTTCTTGGTCTGCTGGTCGCGCTATCGCCTGGAAAAGCTGCAGCGCGACGTCGACCAGGCCCACGCCTTGCAATCGCTGCTCGATCCTCGCGGGAGTGTGCGATGAGCGGCAACGGATACCTTTTTGCAGCGTACGCCGTCACCTGGATCATCCACATCGCTTACCTGGGAACGATTGTGTCGCGCTACGCGCGCCTGAAGCGGGAGATCGAAGAGGCAGGCCTCAGGTCTCAGGTGTCAGGTGTCAGGAAACCATAACGGCGGGTCTCAGGTAGAAGATCTAAGCGGCTACTCCATTAGCGAGGTTTTCCTGAGACCTGAGACCTTGGACCTGAGACCTTTTTCTTTGCAACCATTTGCCCCTCTTTCGGCTTCTCACTATGCGGCCCTCGCTGTCTGCCCGGCTTGACAGCGTATCTGTTGAATGTAAAAGTATTTGTTTGGTTCAATCCCAGTTCTGGTGACAGGTACGCATCCGCTTCCCAGGGGCGTCAAGCCGCAGCGGTGTTTGTGTGCCAGTCTTGTTCTCACCCCACGAAATTGGGAAATCGGAGGAGCTTCGTGAATCGGAATTACCCTGTGTCGGTAGGAGGTTCGGTGAGACGTTCGGTGTCAGCGAAAAGGACAGGCAAGACAGGAAACGGGATGAAGGCGGCGTTTCTGGCGGCGGCCGTGCTCGCCACTGCGGGCGTCGTGTTTTATTTTGGGACCGCGGTACATGCCGCCAAAGCCAGCGGGCTCAAGCCTGGCGCCCATAAGGCGCTTCCGGCGACGGCGATCTCGCTGCCGCTGTTCTTTGAGCCGAACCGGGGTCAGACCGCTCCTCAGGTCAAGTTCCTGGCGCACGGCGTCGGCTACGGCCTGTTTCTGACCGCCGACGAAGCGGTGCTGGAACTGCAGCGAGCCGTCGGCACTCCGCATTCGGCGCTCAGCTCTCAGCGCGCGGCTCGTTCGGTGATTCGGATGCGGCTTGACGGGGCGAACCCGGCGGCCCTTGTTTCCGGCGCTTCGCCTCTGCCGGGGAAGAGCAGCTACTTTATTGGCAACGATCCTTCCAAGTGGCATCGTGACATTCCGCAGTTTGCCCGCGTGGAGTATCAGGCGGTCTATCCCGGCGTCGACATGGTTTACCACGGCGACCAGGGACAGCTCGAATACGACTTCCGCGTGGCGCCGGGCGCCGAGCCGAACGAGATTGCGCTGAGCTTCACGGGCGCTTCCGCGCGCATTGTTTCAGGGGATTCCGGCGATGCCGGCGATCTCATCCTCTCCACCGCCAACGGAGACGTGCGCTTCCACGCGCCTCACGTTTATCAGCCCGCCACGCCGCCGTCCAGAAATTCGTCCGGGAGTTCGTCGGGCAATGCCGAGAAAGCGGTCGCGGGAAGTTTCCGCCAGCTCGCCGACAATAAAATCGGCTTCACTATCGGAGACTACGACCACAGCCGCGAACTGGTCATCGACCCGACCCTGACCTATTCGACCTATCTCGGCGGCGCCAACGGCAGCGAGGGATGTCTGCAAGGTGGTTGTGTGCAGGTGGCGGTCGACAGCGGCTTGAATATTTATCTCGCGGGCGTGACCAACTCAACGGACTTTCCGGTCACGAATACTTCGGTTTTAACGGGCACGCAAAACATATTTATTTCCAAGATCAATCCGACACCGGTGGCGGGCTCGTCTGTAGCGCTGGTTTATTCCATCTACATGGGCAGTACGGGAACTGACGCCCCGGCAGGAATCGCGGTCGACACAAATTACAGTATCTACGTTGCCGGTACGACCACTTCCACGTGTACGACCACCTCGACCAGTTCCTGTTTCCCTACGACCAGCAATGCCTTCCAGACCGCGCCCACGGTGGCCGGCACCCACGGATTCCTCACTAAGATAGGTGCGACCCAGACCGGGACCCCCCCCACCATCGTTTACAATCTTACTTACTCCACGTATCTCGCCGGCAACGGCACCGATAATGTCACCGGCCTCGCCATCGACGGTACGAATCAGAACGCCTATGTCACCGGCGATACCACTTCCAGCAATGCTTACAACGTCGGCCCCGGCTTTCCGGCGAACGCCAACGGCTATCAGTTGACGTCGAACTCTCCCGGGAACCCCCAGTTCTTCGCCAGCGAGATCAACACGAGCTACAGCGGTTCCACAAGCATGATCTACTCCACTTACTTCGGCGGCGGAAATCCCGCTGTCGCAACCGCGATTGGGGGCGGCATTGCCGTGGACCCTACCACGTCCAATGTCAACATGTACATCACCGGCCAGACCAACATGCTGTCCGCGGGCGTGAACGGCGGGGCAGGGTTCCCGCTCTTCAATGCGCAACAGGCGTGCCTCGACCAGCCCCCTGGGACAACCTCTTGTAACTTGAACAACACGGAGACGGACGCATTCGTCGCCAAGATCAACCCTAACCAGTACGGCTCCAATCCGGTTTACTCCACCTATCTTGGCGGTAGTGGTACCGATGCCGGCTTGGCCATTGCCGTGGACACTTCCGGCAGCGCCTACGTCGCCGGTTCGACCAACTCGACCGATTGGATTAGCCCCGGCAATGGCCTTCAGCCCACCCCTGGCGGGGGCTACGACGGGTTCGTCGCCAAGATCGGCGCTTTGAGCGGGTCGGTGTATCCGCTGAACTACTTCACTTATTTGGGCGGCTCCGGCGCGGACAGCGCCAACGCCATTCAGGTGGATTCGAACCAGGCCGCCCATGTGACGGGCTCGACCTCAGGAAACCTTGCAACCGTCAACACCCTCCAGCCGGGCTCGGCAAGCTCGTACAATGGAAGCAATTACGGCGGTGGGGGAGACGCCTTCGTCGCGCTGATTTCAACCAGCTTGGCGGGACAGGGCGCTGGGGATTACCTGACCTATCTTGGTGGCAGCCAGTTGGATGTGGGCAGTGGAATCGCACTCGACATCTACAACGCCACTTACGTCGCCGGCTCAACCCAATCGCCGGACTTCCCCACTACGGCTGCAGCCTACGATCCGACGTTCCCCGGGTCGCAGGGGTCGCAGGCTGCCTTCGTGAGCAAGATCGGCGCCGTCAGCCAACTCGTGCCGACGCAGCCTAACAACAGTCCATCGCCCAGCCCGGTCGCGGCCGGAACTCAAGTTGTGTTTACCTTCGACATCACCAACAAGGGACCGGACAGCGCGTCCGACGTGACCTTTTACGCCGTATTTCCAACCAACGAACTGCCCCTGCTGTCGACAAACCCCACGGCCCAAGTCACCAGCGGCACGGGAACCTGCCCGCCGATCAGCGGAAATACCATCCAGTGCTATATTCCGACACTGGCTGTGAATGCCATGGGAACGGTTGAAGTCACCGTGACCCCGTCCGATTCGTCTACGCAGGTCCTCACGGCAGTCAGTGTCTCGGGCTTCGCCAGCGCCAACGGCGGTCCACCGCAAGGATCCATCGAGCAGACGGCGAACGTCGTCGACTTCATGGTCCAGGCGTTGCCGGGGTACCAGACCGTTACCGCCGGCGGCCCTGCCTCCACGTTCACGGTCAGCTTTTGTCCCACTCCCGCGAGTCTTCCGTTTGGCGGATATAGCGGCACCATCACGCCAAGCCAAAGCACTTCGCCTTCGATGGTTACGTCCCCCAGTCCCACCTTCACCCCCACCCCCGTCACCCTCCCGGGGAATTGCGGAACCACGGCGCTGAGCATCCAAACCGTGGCCCGCCCCGTGAATACCGGCAGCCTGTTCCGCCGCGGCTCGTTCTACGCCACCTGGCTTCCCATCGGAGGACTGAGCCTGGTGGGACTCGGCATCGGCGCTGGCCGCAAGCGTCGCCGCTGGTTGATCGGAGCTGTCCTTTGCCTGATCGCGGGCGTGATCCTGGTGCAGCCGGGCTGCGGAGGAGCCAGCACCAGCGTCACCACGCAAACCGGCACGGCGGCTGGAGTCTACACCATCACGATCACTGGCTCTGCCGGAACGGGAGCGTCGCACACCAAGCAGGTGACATTGCGGGTAAACTAAACCAACGCGTTCGTTCGAGCCTCCGCTGCGGCGGAGGCTTTTTCTTTGGGCGCTTTAGACGATCGAGCGAAGGTCCTTCCGTAAGCCATTGCAAACAGGCCGAATTCAGCGCTTGACAATATTTCATATTGCGATATTATTATCGCGATCTGGCATATATGAGGCTGGGCGAAAAAATTCGCTACCTCCGCGAGGTCGAAGGATCCCTCCGCGGCATGAATCGCCCGCTCACCCAACAGGAGTTGATGAAGGGCATTCAAGCCGAGACCGGCAAGACCATCAGCCAGTCGTATCTCTCGCAGATCGAGCGCGGCAAGCGTCCGCACATGACGCAATCGTCGCGCACTTTGCTGGCGCGCTTCTTCAAGGTGCACCCCGGCTTTCTGGTCGACGACCCCGAGGGTTATCACACCGAACTGGTCTCCGATCTGCGCACCACCGAAGGTCAGCTCGATGTCTGGCTGCTGCAAGGCTCGGAGCGTTTCGCCAGCGACCCGGAGGTGAGCAACGTCCTGATCAAGGTCGCGCGCGATAGAGACACCCGGCGTTGCCTGCTGCTGCTCGGCGAAATCCTCAACACGCCGGGACTCGCCGACCGCTTGTTCGAAGCTCTGCGTCCGGAACCTGCGCGCGCCACCGGCGCCGTGCCTAGGAGGCGAACCCTATGACCGGCAATATGGCTGGGACTTGGAATATGACTTGGGATGATTTTTACCTGATCTGTTTCGCCGTTGGTTTTCTGCTGAGCGCGGTTTCGTTTATCGCGGGCGGACTGCGCTGGCATGTGCATCTCCCGCACCTTCCGCATGGCGGCGGGCATGTTGCCGCCGGACACGCGCCGGTGGTGCATGGGAACACGGGCGGCGCGGCTGCGCATACGGCGCGCCAGGCGCCGGTGTCGCCGTTCAACTTTATCACCTTGACGGCGTTTCTGGCGTGGTTCGGCGGGACGGGATTTTTGATCACGCGCTTCTCCAGCATATGGTTCGCGCTCGGCCTGATGATTGCCCTGGGAGCGGGACTCTTTGGCGCCGCCATCGTTTTTCTTTTCTTCACGCGGGTGCTGATTTCGCATGAGGAGAACATGGATTCCGCCGACTACGAGATGGCCGGCGTGCTGGGACGAATCTCGATGCCCATCCGTGAAAACGGCACCGGCGAAATCATTTACTCGCAGGCGGGCACACGCCGCACCTGCGGCGCGCGCAGCGAGAGCGGCAACGCCCTCGAAAAAGGGGCCGAGGTGATGGTCGCTCGCTACGAGAAAGGTATCGCCTACGTCAAGCGCTGGGAGGAAATCAGTGGTGAGTAGCAGGCAGCGTGTGTTGGGTTGCTTGAAGCCAGGAGCCAATAGCTAGGGGCCGTCTATGCATCGTCGAATCTTCCAACTCGCAATCGTGTTCCTCTGGCTCGCGCTGCCGCTGGTGGCGCTCCAGTACCGGCAAGTTTGGGACCAGCTCCCGGTCCATGTGGCCACGCATTTCAACGCCGCTGGCCAAGCCAACGGCTGGATGTCGCGCGACCAGGCGATCAAGTTCGGCGTGGGGTTCATCGCATTTCTGCTGGCAATCTTTACTCCCCTGTTGCTTTACATGACTCGCAGCAGGGTGGATGCGTTTTCCTGGGCGATGCTCGCCTTCTGCGCCCTCGTCCTCGGAATCATGGCCGGGGTGAATCGGGGCATCGTGAATTACAACCTGCATGGTACGTCAATGCTGCCGGGAACGATGCTGCTTGCACTCCCGATCGCACTCGTCTTGCTGATCGCGATCTACATCGCATCCCGGCGCGAACCGGCGCTGCCATCCACCGGATCTCTGGCAACCGATCTTCTCGCAGAAGAAACGCACTCCGGGCGAAGTATGACTCTGCTCATTCTGCCCGCCATAGTCGGACCGGCCATTGCCGCGGCCTTGGTGCCCGTCCCGTCCCTGCGCCTTTCCATGGCCCTCGTCGGGCTGATCGGTTTCGCCACCATCGCCGCCGCCTGGAGCGGATTCCAGTATCGCTTTCTCCGCCACGGTGTCGAGATTCGCAGCCTCGGTTTCCGTTTGCGTTCGATACCCAGGCAGCAGATCCAGAGTTACGCGCCCGAATCCTGGAGCCTGGTGCGCGGCTATGGCATTCGCGGCATCGGCAACACCCGCGCGTATGTGTGGGGCAACAAGGTCGTGCACATTAAGACTTCGAATGGCGACGTTTTCCTCGGGCACAGCGATCCCGACCGCATTGTTCGCGATCTGGACCGAGTTATGAGTCATTAGCAGGCAGCAGTTTTTTGGCAGTCAGCAAGCAACGATTTTTTCAGGAGGCAACATGTTCGGCATAGCAATTGAAATCTGGGTCATCGCGGGGCTGGTCGTATTGGCGACTTTGTTCCTGATGAGCATGCTGGCCCGCTTATACCGCAAAGCGGGACCACATGAAGCGCTAATCGTTTACGGCTTTCGCGGAACCCGCGTGGTCCAGGGACACGGCACGGTCATCTTTCCGATGGTCGAAAACTGCCGGGACCTTTCGCTCGAACTCATGTCGTTCGACGTGGCCCCGCAGCAGGACCTCTACACCAAGCAGGGCGTCGCCGTCACGGTCGAGGCCGTCGCTCAAATCAAGGTGAAGTCCGATAAGGAATCGATCCTCACCGCGGCCGAGCAGTTCCTCACGAAAACCGATCAGGAGCGCGAAAGCCTGATCCGCCTGGTAATGGAAGGCCATCTGCGCGGCATCATCGGACAGCTCACCGTGGAAGAAATCGTCAAGCAGCCCGAGATGGTAGGCGATCGCATGCGCGGCACCTGTGCCGACGACATGAACAAGATGGGCCTCGAGGTAATTTCCTTCACCATCAAAGAGGTTCGCGACAAGAACGAATACATCACCAACATGGGCAAGCCTGACGTCGCCCGCATCAAGCGCGACGCCGACGTCGCCACCGCCGAAGCCGAGCGCGATACGGCCATCAAGCGCGCCATGGCAACCCGCGAAGCGGCGATTGCGAAAGCGCAAGCCGATCAGGAGCGCGTGCTGGCCGAGACGCTCTCCCAGGCCAAGCAAGCCGAATCGCAGCGCGACCTCGAGGTCAAGAAAGCGCAGTACCTCGAAGTTACGAAAAAGCAGCAGGCGCAGGCTGACAAGGCTTACGACATTCAAACCAACATCATGCAGCAACAGGTCACCACCGAAAGCGTGAGGGTGCAGCAAGTAGAAAAGGAAGGACAGGTCAAAGTTCAGGACGCCGAAATCAGCCGCCGCGAAAAAGAACTGATCGCGACGGTTTTGAAAGGCGCCGAGATCGAGCGTCAGCGTATCGAAACGCTGGCCGCCGCCGAGAAACAACGCCTGATTGCAGAAGCCGAAGGCCACGCGTCGGCGATTCGCGCCCAGGGAGAAGCCGAGGCCGAAATCATCTTCAAGAAAGGTGAAGCCGAAGCGAAGGCTATGAACGTCAAAGCCGCAGCCTATCAGGAGTACAACCAGGCCGCGGTCCTTGACAAGCTGCTTACGGGCTTGCCGGAAGTCGTCAGAGCCCTGGCTGCGCCGCTCGCCAATGTGGACAAGATCACCATCGTCTCCACCGGGAACAGCGACACCGCCGGCCTGAACAAAATCACCGGCGACATCACGAAAATGGCGGCACAAGTGCCGGCTCTGTTCGAAACGCTCTCCGGCATGCCGCTGGGAGAGTTATTGGGCAAAGTCCGCGCCATCGGCGACAAAACACCGAAGCCGGCGGAGAAGCAGTAAGTGGGCAATCGTTGGTCGTTAGTCGTCGGTCGTCAGGAATCGTAATTCGGCAGGAGCGCGAACGACGAACAGCGAACGACTAACGACCGACGACCAACGACCGATTTTAGGAGGTATGCCGTGCAAGAAGAGGTTCACCACGCCAGATCACTCGGCCTATCCGTCGCCCTCGGAGGCGCCATGGGCGCGGCCCTGGGCGCCGCCACCGGCCACATGGGCGTCTGGGTCGCCGCCGGAATCGCAGCCTACATCGCGATCTCGTTAGTAGGCGGCGCCTGGAGCAAAGAACATAACGACTAACGAACGACGACTAACGACGAATTACACGAGGTGTTATATGGCATTACTCGAACGCGTTTCCACCTTAGTCCGGGCCAACCTCAACGACCTGATCGACAAAGCCGAGGAGCCCGAAAAGATGATCAAGCAAGTCATCCTCGACATGAACAACCAGCTCTTGCAGGTCAAGACGCAGGTCGCCATTGCCATCGCCGACCAGCATCTGCTGGAAAAGAAGAAACTCGAAAATGACGACAAAATCCAGGAGTGGATGCACAAGGCCGAGCTCGCCGTCGACAAAAAGCACGACGACCTTGCCCGCGCCGCTCTGCTCCGCGTCGAGAGTTATCGCGACCTGAGCTCGAACTTCGCGCAACAGCTCGAAGACCAGAAGGCCCAAGTCGAGAATCTAAAATCGGCTCTGCGCAATCTCGATCAGAAGTTGGCCGAAGCCAACGCCAAAGCCGATCTGCTGATCGCGCAGCACCGCCGCGCCCGCGCCGCCAATCGAGCCACCGACGCGCAGTCCGGCATGAGTGCCAACACCAAGTCCGCCACCTTCGACCGCATGAAGAGAAAAGTAGCCCGCGAAGAAGCCATAGGCGGAGCCAAAGCCGAACTCCTGGCCGACGACGTAGAAGACCGCCTCGCCGCCCTGGAGAAAGAAGACCGCGTCGAGCAGTTACTAACTGAGCTGAAGACAAAGCGCGGAGCGTGACGGATAATCATGCCGGAAAGAGCGAATAAGGCCCGTTTGATTGGGATGCTCATCGGTATCGCCTTGCTCATCGTCGCATTGCTGCTGAAGCGCCTTAGATAGAGCGGGCCTGTATGGAAACGAACGTCTTCGGCTGCCCACCGGGCTCAGTTCATAATCGACGAGGAGTTCCCATGCGCAAGGTCTTCCATTTCGACTCGCCCGCCGACCATTACGTGGCCGACGCCGCCGTCCTCTGCTGCTTCGATCACCGCATCAGCACAGCCGTGCGAAAGTTCCTGAAGAAGCAAGGCATCGAGCATGCCGACATGATCGTCGTGGCCGGAGGAGCCAAGACCCTCGCCTCCCCGCGCAACGACTTCGAACGGGACTTCATCCTCGAACAGGTCCGCACGTCCATAAGCCTGCACCAGGCCAAACGCGTCATGGTCATGAGCCACTCCGACTGCGGCGCCTACGGCGGACTAGACCACTTCAAGGGTGACAGCCAGGCCGAAGCCGAACACCATCGCAGCGAACTCCTCCGCGCCGGAGAGCTTCTCACGTCAAGCTTCCCCGGCATTTCAGTTGAGCCCTACTTCGTGAAGTTTGACGGAATCTAGGAAGTGAGGAACGCCGACCACCTGAAGTCCATCGCGGGCGGCAGGAGTTTGTCTGCATCCTAACTCCGGAGGATGCCCAGCCAAGTTCCGCTCGGCCGGGGCCCTTCGCCGGTCGCTGACTCGTACCAACATGCCGACAACGCCCGATTCCTGCTACAAATAATGGTGTATGAGAATTCTCTTCATCGGCGGAACCGGAATCATCAGCACCGCCTGCACCGCACTGGCTGCCGAACGCGGCCTCGATCTCACGTTGCTCAGCCGCGGCCAGCATGCATGCGAGCTTCCGCCCGGCGTCAAGACTTTGATCGCCGACGTGAACGATCCCGCGGTAATCCAGAAGCTGGAGCACGAGTCCTTTGATGTGGTCGTCGACTGGATTGCTTTCACTCCGGCCGACATCGAACGCGATCTCAAGCTGTTTCGCGGACGCACGCGCCAGTTCGTGTTCATCAGTTCGGCCAGCTCCTATCAAAAACCGCAGACGCACTACTTGATGACCGAGTCCACTCCGCTCGCCAATCCGCACTGGGAATATTCGCGGAACAAGATTGCCTGTGAGGAACGGCTGATGCAGGCCTATCGCGACGAGGGTTTCCCCGTGACCATCGTGCGGCCATCGCTAACCTATGGCGAGACCCTGATCCCGCTGGTGCTAAATAGCTGGCAGCAGTCTTACACCGCCGTCGACAGGATGATCCGCGGACAAAAGATGATTGTGCCGGGAGACGGCTCTTCCCTGTGGGTGATGACGCACAACACCGATTTCGCCAAAGGACTTGTCGGCTTGCTCGGCCATCAGCAAGCCATAGGACACGCGTTTCACATTACATCGGATGAGGTGTTGACCTGGGACCAACTTTTCCGCATCGTCGGCGCCGCCGTCGGCGTGGAACCGCAGTTGGTGCATATTCCATCCGACTTCATTATTGCGTGCGTCCCCGAAGAGGAGGGGTCATTGACCGGTGACAAGTCCGTGAGCGTGGTCTTCGACAACTCCAAGATCAAACGCTTTGTTCCCGGCTACTGCGCTGCGACTACGTTTGCCGAAGGGATTCGAAAGTCTCTAGCGTGGTTCAACGCCGATCCTTCGCGAAAACAAATCGACCAGCAGGTCAGCGCCACCGTGGACAAGCTGATCTCCGCATACGAGAAAGGATTGCGCGAAGCGGTCCGGGGCTTTGCGTGAGCCACGAAGATTACGCGCTGGCTTTGTCGATCAGCGGCACCGGCTTGCCGCCTGACTCCAGCTCCAACTGCTCCTGCCCACTGAGCGCGGAAACTTTTCCCCGATAACTTTTCAGGTGCCGCTGCGCGGTCTCAAACGCTTCCTGCGCTTTGTTCAGATTCTTGCCGACGTTTTCAAACTGGTTCTGGAAAAAGTCGAACGACTTCTGCGCCTTGGCCAGTTCAGCGCGGCTCTTCTCGAAACGGCTGGCGACTTCGTACCACTTGTGCACCAGCGCAATCGTGTGCAGCGTCATGAGCAAGGTGTTGGGCGAGACGGGGAAGACGTGCTGCTCATTCATCCAGTCGCCCAGTTCGCGGTTGCGAATTACTTCCATGTAAAGCGTCTCGCTCGGCAGATACATGAGTGCGATTTCAGTCGTGCCATTCTCCGGCTGGATGTACTGCTGAATGCGCTTGGCTTCCGTCTTCATCACGCGCACCAGGGCAATGCGCGCGGCTTCGATCTCAGCTTTGTCGTTGCTCTCGAAGAGCGCAATCACCTGCTCGCGCGGAAACTTGGCGTCGATGGGCAGCTTGCGATCGGGGAAATAGATGACGGCGTCGGCGCGTCCTCCGCCTTCGCCCGGCGATGACTGCAACGAAAACATATGCGCGGGCAGGAAGTCGGCGAGCAGCCGCTCCAGGCTCGCTTCCCCGAACTGGCCACGCAGATGCGGAAGTTTCAGCAGGTTGTTCAAATCGTTAATCGAGTGGCCGAGAGCGCCGACTTCGCGTAGTTGCTCTTCGGCGGCCTTCAAGTGCTGCTGAACTTTTTCGAACTGCGCGAATCCTTCCTTGATGTTCTGGTCGAGTTTCTGCTGCACCTGCTCGGTGATCGCCATCAGCTTCGAGTCCACGCGATCGCGAATCGAGTCGAGGCCTTGCGCGGTCTGCTGATTCAGGCTCTGAAATTCGCTCTTGAGCTGCTGCGTGGTGAGCAGAAGAGAACTGGTCATCTCGCTGCGGCCTTCGCTCAAGCTTCGGTTCTGTTCTTCCCTACCAGCGGCGAATTGCTGCTCGACCGAGCTCCGGATCTCTGAAAAGCCTTGCTGGATGCGGTCTGTGACCTGCTGGCGGAGGTCACCTTTGGTCTGCTCTAAGCGAGTGGCCATATCGGCAGTGGCGGCACTGAACTTCTGGCCAAGGGTGGTACTAAGCCTTTCGAGCTGACCTGCAACTTCCGCCTTTACATCCACTTGCGCGGCAGCCGAAACGCGGCGCAGCAAGACAGCCGAGAACCCAAGCAGGACAAGGGTTCCGACGAGCACGGTAACCAGCAGCATGGTCTCCATGGTAAGTGGCTGAGCTGAATTCTAGAGGCTAGCGTGAGAGATGGAAAGCGAAACTTTAGCGGCGATCCCCCGCGCCGAAACATCAAAGACAAAATCATGCTCGGGGCCCTCGCTCTTTCATTCGCGATGTTGGCGGTAGATCCTGGACTCTGCGCCGCGGAAACAACTCCGCAGGCAGTCGATGCTCGCAGCAATAACGACGTTAGCAACACGCAGCCCAACCCCCAATCGAACTTGGCGGCCGGAGCCTCCTCTGGTGAGGACTTCGCCGCCGAGAACGAACTTTTGGAAGCGGCAAACAAGAGCCGCGAACTCGCCGGCGCGCCGCCGTTACGCATGGAAGAGAGTCTGCGCGAAGCGGCGCGAGCGCACGCGCGGCGGATGGTTGCGAGCGAACGTCTGGAGCATCAGTTGTCCGGTGAACCCGCCTTGCTACAAAGAATTGCCCAAGTCAGCCCGCTGAAAATCGATCGCGCCGGCGAGAATATCGCTTACGCCAGTTGCGCTCCGGGTGCGAATGACGTGCTGATGCGCTCGGCCCCGCACCGCGAGAACTTGCTCGATCGCAGATTCAATGTCGCGGGCGTCGCGGCCATCTGGAGCAAAGGCCGGCTGTACGTGGTTCAGGATTTCGCGCGCGAGGTTCCATCGTATTCCGCGCGGCAAAGCGAAAAGTTAGTGGGCCGGGCCGTCGACAAAATGCGGCAACAGGCGGGGCTTCCGGAGCTTATCCGACTCACGCCGCCGCATCTTGATGAGGCCGCGTGCTCGCTGGCCAGAGAGAGCCGGCCCAATGCTCGCTTGCTCGCAGCCTCCTATGACAATCGAAAAATTATCACCTACTCCGAGAGCCGCCCGGAAGTGCTGCCGCAAGGCGCGTTGCGTCTGCTGCGCGACCCGGACGTCCGCCAGTTTGCGATAGGCTCCTGCTACGCGCGCAATGAGGCGTATCCGACGGGGACTTATTGGGTCGCGATTCTTCTCTACTGATTGTTCCCTACTGACATATTGATTTACTGATAACAGAATTGAAGAACGTCCCTTGCGCACCGCTCCGGACCGACTTTCATCAAGCTCTGTGCTAACCTGCGAGCATCTGGTCTTTCAGCATCTGGCCCGCCCGTATGGAACATGCTTCGCGAATCCGCATCGGGACTGCCGGCTGGTCTTACAAAGACTGGGACGGGATTCTGTATCCTCCGGAAGTGACGCGAAAGAAGGCACATCCGGTCGAGTTTCTGGCGCGATTCTTCGACGTCATCGAAATCAACAGCTCGTTTTACGGACACATACGGCCGGAAGTGGGGCGTCTGTGGTCGCGGAAGGCAGCGGCGGTGAATCCGAATTTTCTTTTCACCGCGAAGCTGCATCGGTCGTTCACGCACTCTCCGCTGGCGGTGATAGAGCCAACTTCGGCGGCCAGCATCCGGCCAAATGACCGCGACGAAAAGCTGGCCCGGGAGGGTCTGGACTCGCTGGCGGCGGAAGGCAAGCTGGGCGCGCTGCTCATCCAGTTTCCCGTCTCGTTCAAGAACACCAGCCTGAACCGCGAATACCTGGAGTTGCTGCTGCGGCAGTTCATCGAGTATCCGCGAGTGGTCGAAGTGCGGCACGAGAGTTGGAATAATCCTGAGACGCTTGCCGAATTCATGCGCCACAACGTCGGTTTCTGCAACATCGATCAGCCGCTCCTGGGGCGTTCGCTGGGGCCGACCGAGCATGTCACGTCGGGCGTCGGATACGTCCGTCTGCACGGCCGCAACTACGAGCATTGGTTCGACAGCGGGTTCGACAGCGACAGCCGCGACGATCGTTACAACTATCTCTACAAGCCGGCGGAGTTGGAGAAGTGGAAAGAAAAAGTCGAGATCATCGCGCACCGGGCCGAGTCAACTTACGTGATCGCGAACAATCACTTTCAGGCCAAGGCCGCAGTGAATGCGCTGGAGTTAAGGCACCTGCTGGACGGGAAAAAAGTCCGGGCCCCCGAGACGCTGGTGGAACACTATCCCGAACTGAAGGAGATAGTTGAGATCGAAGATGCTGGCGGAAGTTATTCGCTGCTGGGGTGAAAGCGCCAATCCGAATCCTCCGATATAATGGTTGCACGTCAATGGTCCCTGGCCGCATTGGATGCGAACTGGCTGTGGTGGCGGTTCTCTGCGTTCTGATGATTTTTCTCTTTCCGGCCATACAGGGTCCGTATTCTGTGGTCCACGGGCCGGTGACTGCACTTCTGGCAGCGCGAGCAGCGGCCCGCGTGCGGAGCGCCATCGTGCAGGCCGCATTTGGATCATTAGGCAATTGCCTGATTTCGCCTCTCGCCGTTCTTTCTTGGATACCGCTTGCAGAGCCAGACTTTCTCTCGGTTACCTTGCCAGAGGGCAATAGCATCCTCCGTTGCTGATTCTCCTCAGACTGTTGTTCTAGGGCCCCTTAGCCTCCGTCGCAGCCGCCGGAAGTGTTTCGCTCCGGTCATGGGTGTCTTTCGCGGATCGGCGGAGGTTGTCTAGCAAGTATTCGCTCCACGGCGAATCCAACGTTTCTTCAGAGTCAGGAGGATTAAAGTGACGCAGAAAAGAATAAAAACATTTGCTCTACTCGCAGCGTTCGCGGGAGTGTTGTCGCTAGCAGGATGCGCCAAAAAGGCAGCCAAAGTGACGCCACCACCTCCGCCTGCACCCGCCCCCGCCCCCGCCGCGCCAACCGCCGCTCTCGCGGCGAACCCTGACGTGATTCAGCGGGGCCAATCCACCGAACTGACGTGGCAAACCGGCAATGCCAATGAAGTCACCATCGCCGGACTCGGCACGCTGCCGCCGTCCGGTTCGCGGATGGTCTCGCCGAGTGAATCCACTACCTACACCCTGGCCGCAAAGGGGCCGGGAGGAACGAAAGACGTTTCCGCCCGTGTCACGGTAAACGCGCCCATCGCCAAGGCAACGCCTTCACCCACGGACGAGGAGTTGTTCAGCAAGAACGTCAAAGACGTCTTCTTCGACTACGATAAATCCGCCATCCGCCCCGACCAAACGCCAACTGTCCAAAATGACGCGGTCTTCCTCGCGCAACATCCGAGCATCAAAGTCCTCGTCGAGGGACATTGTGACGACCGTGGGTCCGAGGAATACAACATCGCCCTCGGAACCAACCGTGCGGAATCGGTAAAGCAAGCGCTCGTGCAGCAGGGGATCTCCGCAGAGCGCATTAAGACCATCAGTTACGGAAAGGAGAAACCGTTCTGCACCCAGGACAATGAACAGTGCTGGCAGCAGAACAGGGTTGACCACTTCGTATTCGAACGCTGAGCAGTTATAAGGCGAGGGCGGCCCATTTCCGGGCCGCCTTCCTCTCTGGTACCACTGCCGATTATCCATAACTTCCTTCGGAATGGTGAACGCGCGATTCTTGGGGAGGTACAACTGAAAAGCACATGAAGGAGTGAGTTATGAAATTCAACACGAAAGCTCTGGCCTTGGCGTCGGCAATCCTGTGGGGATTGGCGATGCTGGTGATGGGTCTAGCCAATTTGATCTGGGGCAACTATGGTCGGCAATTCCTCCAGTTCATGTCGTCGGTGTATCCCGGCTACCATGCAACGCGCAGCATTGCAGAGGTAATTGTCGGAACGCTTTACGGAGTCGCAGATGGTCTCGTTGGTGGCGCTGTCTTCGCTTGGCTTTACAATCAGTTTGCCTAACCCGGTATCTGAGCAACAAGGGGTTTGCTAGAAGCAGACGCTGCTAAGATTCGCATGTGAGCGTTCAAGAGCCGACGAGTTGCGCATACTGCTTCCGACTCGGCGCAGTCGGTATTAGAGTTCGGGCGTGGAAGAGGGTCATTTGCCGCTCGCCTGTTGCAGCGTCATTCGCCCGCTGACTCGGCCTTCCAAAGCCAATCGGGTGAGGTGTGCTCTTGGTGGAACATTTCCCAAAGATGAGTGAAACCGTCCAGACAACGAGCACGAGTTGGTGGAGAACCTGGCTGTTAGGTCGCGCGACCGAACTGCGGCAACGTGAGGGGCAGATCTTTCTGGTTTTGGCGCTGGTGATTGGGGCATTAACTGGGTTGGCGGTTGTCGCATTCATCCTGCTGACGGAACGCATGGGGATGCGGCTGTATCCGGTGGGCGGCGCTCCTTGGCGACGGTTGCTGGTCCCGGTCGTGGGGTCGCTCGGCATCGGTTACCTGTTGTATCGCTATTTTCCTAACGCGCGAGGCAGCGGCGTGCCGCAGACTAAGGCCGCTTTGTTCGCGCGCGAAGGCCGCATTACATTGCGCACCGTGCTGGGCAAGTTTTTCTGCACGTCGGCAACGCTGGCCAGCGGCATCCCGCTGGGACGCGAAGGGCCTTCGGTGCAAGTGGGTGCGGGCATTGGTTCCGTGCTTGGACGCCTCCTCGGACTGCGCACCGAGCAAGTAAAGAAGTTGATTCCGGTGGGAGCGGCGGCGGCCATTGCGGCCGCGTTTAATACCCCTCTGGCAGCGGTGCTGTTTTCGCTCGAGGAGATCACGGGCGACCTCTACGCCCCGGTGATGGGCGCGGTGGTGCTGGCGTCGGCGACGGCGTGGATGGTTCTGCGCGTGTCGCTCGGCAATCATCCTCTCTTCAAGGTTCCGCAATACCAACTCGGCCGTCCGGTAGAGCTTGCCGTCTATGCCGTGCTTGGCGTAGCCGGCGGTGTGGTTTCGGCGGCCTTCACGAGACTGCTATTGGGAATGCGGGCGCGCTTCCTGCGGTTTCCGCAGAAGACGGTCTGGTTCCAACCGGTGGCGGGCGGGTTAGTGGTCGGGCTGATGGGATGGTTTGTGCCGCAGGTTATGGGCGTAGGTTATGGGTTTGTCGGCGAGGCCTTGAACGGAAGGATGGCGTTCAAGTTGATGGCGCTGCTCGTGGTGCTGAAACTTATCGCGGTCACCACGAGTTATGCTTCGGGCAACGCGGGCGGTATCTTCGGGCCCGCTTTGTTCATCGGCGCCATGCTGGGAGGCACGGTGGGGACCGTGGCGCATCATTTGTTCCCCGGCTACACGGCGACGCCGGGCGCTTATGCGATCGTCGGGATGGGCGCGGTATTCGCGGGCATTGTGCGCGCTCCGATGACCTCGGTGCTGATGATCTTCGAGATGACGCAGGATTATGCGGTGATCGTCCCGCTGATGATTGCCAATCTGGTGAGCCTTTTCATCGCTTCAAGATTGCAGCACGAGCCCATCTACGAAGCCCTCGCCGCGCAGGACGGCATCCACCTGCCGTCGGCGAAGACGCGCCAACGTTATGGCCGGCGTCAGGTACGAAAGGTAATGCGGGCGGCGAGCCATCTGCTGCCGGCCGAGATCACGGTTCGGGAGGCTTTGGAACGGGTTGGCTCAAGTGAATTCCGAACATGGCTGGTGACGGATCGACGAGGCGTGGTTGGTGTGATCAACCTTTCCAGGCTGGATCGGGAGCTGGCGGAAGGTGCGGATAAGAAGCTCGGGGAGTTGATGGGTGCGCCGGTTTTTCCGCACGTCCACTCCGACCAGGGGCTGGATTTGGCGCTCGAGCGCATGGGAGCGAACCAAATCGAGATTCTGCCGGTGGTGAGCCGCGCCGATGTACACAAATTGGAAGGCATGGTGACGCTGCGGGATGTGCTGGATGCGTACGGTGTGAGCCGCGCGTGATCGGGCTTAGGCTTATCGGCCTGCCTGGCTTGGCTGGACAGCCCGGGGGCGGCTGTCGCCAGGTGATGAGCCCGGGGGCGCTCCTATCGCATTGCACACACTGGATTTCGTGTGTTAGCTTCGACTCGGAGAGTTCCGCTTGCGACACACGGTTCCGGCGGGGATGGAGCGCAAGGAAACTGACGTTTACCAGCGGCTCGATCCGGCGCGTCTTCCCCAGCATATCGCCATCATCATGGACGGAAACGGGCGTTGGGCCCGGCGCCGGCATATGCCGCGCGTCGCGGGACATCGCGCCGGCGTAGCCGCCGTGCGTTCGACGGTCGAAACCGCAGCCCGCATCGGAATTCCGGCGCTGACGCTTTATGCCTTCTCCGAAGAAAACTGGAAGAAGCGTCCGAAGACGGAAGTCGATTTCCTGATGCGCCTTTTGTGCCGTTATCTCAAAGCGGAAATCAAGACGCTCAGCGAAAACAATATCCGTTTGCAATACATCGGGCGCAAGCATGAGTTGCCGGAGTCGGTGCAGCGCGAGATGGCGGAAGCGAGCTGCGCCACGTCCGGGAATACCGGGATGCTGCTGACGCTGGCGCTGAATTACAGCGCGCGCAGCGAGATCGTCGACGCGTTTCGCTCGCTGGCGGAGGTCGCGGCCCGCAATGGCGGCCTCGACCACATACGAGTCGATGAGCAGGCGATTAGCGATCATCTCTACACGCGGGGGCTGCCGGATCCGGACTTGGTAATTCGCACCAGCGGCGAGATGCGGCTGAGCAACTTTCTGCTCTGGCAACTGGCCTATGCGGAGATTTATGTGACACCGACGTTGTGGCCCGATTTCCGCGGCGTGCAACTGCTCGAGGGTATTGAAGAATATCAGAGGCGCGACCGCCGCTACGGCGGCCTGGGGCAGGATCACGGGTATGCTCCGCAGCCTGCGCCGCATCGGGCCCACGCTGAGGCAAAGGGTTGATCGTCACCGCTCGGCAGTCGTCCGCAGTCACAACGCTGCTGGGTTCGCGAGAGACAGGACGTGATCGGGCGAGCCGTAAACCCGTAAACCAATGATCAAGCGCGTCGCGACCGCCGTCGTTTTGATTCCCCTGGTTCTCTTGCTGGTGCTGAAGGCGCCGCTCTATGTGCTGGCCATTGTGTCTGGAGCGGTCGCTGTGCTGGCCATCTCCGAATTCCTGAAACTGGCAACCCACTATGGAGTCCAGCCGCTGGGGCGGGCGACGTATGCTTTCGTCGCGCTCTTCTTTGTGTTTGTGATTATCGTCTCTACCAATCGCACGCCGCTGGTTGAGACTACGGCCATCCTCTACGGAACGACGCTGGCGGCGGCGCTCGCGCCGTTTGTGTTTCTGACCGTGGCCATGCAGCGCGCGGATTTAAAGACAGGCTATCCGGCGGCCGCGGCTTCGGTGTTTGCCTTCGTGTACATTGCGATCCCGATGGCGCTGCTGGTCGCGATCCGCGAGCAGCCGGCAGGAGCGATCTGGACCATCTACATGCTGCTCGCCGTGTGGGCCGGAGATATCTTCGCCTACTTCGTGGGCAAGTCGCTGGGGAGGCACCGCATGTCGCCCGCGATCAGCCCGAAGAAAACCTGGGAAGGCGCGGCAGCGTCGATCCTGGCCAGCGTGATCGTCGGCACGCTGTGGTTTCAGCACGCGCCCGGAATCAGTTCCGCTCTTCTGCGCGCCGGACTGATCGAACGCCGCGATGGCATGTTCGGGTTGGAGCAGCCGCAACTGTGGCCGATCATTCTGCTGTCGGCGGTAGTCAACATCGCGGCCCAGTTGGGCGATCTGGTCGAGTCGCTGATCAAGCGCGGCGCCGGAGTGAAAGATTCCGGCACGATTCTGCCCGGCCACGGAGGCATGCTCGATCGCATCGACGCCATGCTGTTCGCGGTGCCGGTGGTGTGGGCGTACGGAGCCTGGCGGCTGATGCAGTAGGATATCGCTACCTTCTCCGAAAATTTACCGGGGACGCCGCAAACGCTCCCACCTCTCCATTCAAACCCTGACCTTCTTTCAGCACAAACGGCAGAGACTTGAACTGCGTGCTCTCATCCTTTCCAGACTGGCCTGACGTCATGGACGTTCTCCTTTCCCTCCCGCCAGCAGGAAGCCTCCACGCCGGGCCCACCATTGCAGCAGCAGGTGGGTGGGAAAGTACACGACCAGCGGAACCACGACCAGGTATGTCAGCAGGTAAAGCAGGCCGGGCATCGCGTGTTGCAAGCGGAAGAAGGGGCCCCGAGCCCAGTTCACGTCGAACTGCGGACGCCAGAAATAATTGACGGGAACGACGACCCAGGCGGTCAGCGTCTGGCAGAGCCATCCTCGGCGGTCGTAACCCAGGCGACGGATGGCCCACAGCAGCAGCGGAGGAGTGGCCACGTGAAACAAGCTGAGCAGGCGAATGAACAAAGGTAGGTTGGGATCGAACATGTATTCCGTGCCGCCGACGATGTGCGAGCCCGTGCTGAAAGCCCCGGCCAAGTCGATGGTGTAGAGGGTCTGGAACAGCAGCAGTCCGGTCGCCTGCCAGGAGAAAATCAGAGGGCTCTCCAGCCACAGGGCCAGCATGAGGAAGAGATTTCCCAGATCGCAGAAGAAGAGGAAGTTTTGCAGGCCGTATTGCTTCCAGTAGAACGGGGCCCAGGCGATCACCCATACAGTCCACCCGATCTTGAGCCAGAGGGGCAGCCTCATGGCCGCCATTGTAGTCGGCCGGACGTCCAGAACTGCGGCGCGGCGATGAATGATCTTGCGGCGCAGCCTAAACTCTCACTTCTTGCCGACGTCACCCGGTTGGTTCGCTGTCGGCGCAGGTGAAATCGGTGGCTGCGCGGCGAAGAGTTTCAAATTCTCAGCCTTCCAGCGCATTGCGGCATAGATGCGATTTCGTCCGCTGGGGTGATCGAAAAAGACCCACTCCTCGATGGGGCCGGGATTCATCTTGCGGTATTCGCCGAGATGGATCGCCGCCTGGGCAAAACCGTCGGGCTGCCGGGCCGTGTTCAGTCCGTACATGTCGGCTTCGTATTCCTGGGTGCGGGTGAAGGTGTTGCCGACGGGAGTGAAGACGAAACCAAAGATGGAGACCAGCAGCACCACGAGTGGAAGAACGGCCGTGTCGCCCACGCCCCGAATCTGCCACTTTTCGCCCCAGCGCTGGAGCGTCCAGGCGAGTCCCCAGCGCAAGTAGGCGAAGGCCAGCACGATCACGATCAAGAAAAACATAATGCCCTTGTAGATGTGGTTCATCACGTAGTGGCCCATCTCGTGTCCCATGACCGCCTGAATCTCTTCCGGTGAGCCGCGGCGCAAGAGGTTGTCATTGAGCGTGATGCGCATCGTGTTGGCAAAGCCGCTGACGTTGGCGCTCATCCGCGTTGTCTGTCGCGAAGCATCCATCGTGTAGACGTCTTTGGCGGGGATGCCGTTGCCCCGCGCCATGCTCAGGATCGGGTCGACAATCTTCGGATCATTGAGCCGTGTGTACTTATTGAAGATGGGATTTATGTACACTGGCCCAATCAGCACGGTGAAGATCAGGAACAGGATGGTCACGACCGCGCCCCAGATCCACCAGGTTCGCGGCAGGCGGCGGACAACTCCGAACAGCAGCATCGCCAGCAGGCCGCCCAGCACCAGTCCCACACCAAGACCCTTCATCTGATCTCCCATCCAGGGGCCAAAGTTTTGGGTGGCGAGCCCGTACTTGTGTTCGCGGAAATAATCTTCGTAAACTGTGAGCGGGAAAATAAGAATGGTGGTGAGCACGAGGTATTGCAACCAGTACACGAAGGTGTGCACCGGCTCGAAGCGAGTAACACGTTCAGCCAGATCCCGCATGCGAGCGGACCACCGCAGATTCAGCAGCAGTAGCGCGACTACGACTCCATAGAGAAAATCCCAAAGAATCATCCAGTAGCCGCCTTCGAAATAGGCGTCGGAACGAGCCGTCTTGTCGGCGGGAATCTGCGCGAGATAGGCGTTGGTGGCCGCAGTGGCGTCGAAGTGCGGCGAGGGCTGCGCCTCGGCGGGAACCTGGATCACGGATGGCATCTGGTTTGCGGTTGGTGGTTGCGCGAGTGCGGACACTGCACAGAAAACAAATAGGCAAAAAAATGCTGTCGCTAAGAATGTTCGTGAGGGCATCTTGTTCGTCTCCTGAAGCACTGACGCGTAAAAGTGTATACGAAAGCCGGCTGCTGGGAGTTCGATTTCTCTACGGGGCCGGTTCCCTGGCGCCAATTAGCTACGGTCGCGTCTTGGCGATTTCGGGGACGGCCGCCTCGCCGGTGCGCTTGGGTTGTTGTGGGCCGAGATGATACTTGGTCAATCCATCTTTCAGAAACTCGAAACTTTCTTCTGGCGAATCGGACATCTTGAACAGTTCGAGGTCCGGTGGTGAGATCACGCCGGCTTCGACCATGGCTTCGAAATTAACGATCTTCTTCCAGTAATCGCTGCCGTAAATGACGACGACAATCTTCTTGGCCAGTTTCTCCGTCTGCGCGAGGGTGAGGATTTCAAAAAGCTCGTCCAGCGTGCCGAAGCCGCCGGGAAAGATCACCAGCGCTTTGGCCAGATACGCGAACCAGAACTTACGCATGAAAAAATAATGGAACTCGAAGTTAAGCGAAGGCGAGATGTAGGGGTTCGGACTCTGCTCGAGGGGCAGGTTGATGTTGAGGCCGATGGTTTTTCCTCCCGCTTCGTGGGCGCCGAGATTTGCGGCTTCCATGATGCCCGGGCCCCCGCCGGTGGTGACCACAAAGCGATGGCGCTTGGCGGGGATCTGGGTGGACCATTCGGTCAGCAGAAAGGCCAGCCGGCGCGCGTCTTCGTAGTAGCGGGCCATGTCAACGGCAGCCTCGGCGCGCTTGATATCGTTGGCTTGCTGCGCGGCGAAGCCTTGATCTCCGTTCTCTCGGACTTCGGTCAAACGGTTCTTGGCATTGTCGCGGCTGTGGATGCGGGCGGAACCGAAGAAAACGACCGTGTCCTGGATCTGCTCGCGGCGGAAGCGCGAGAGCGGCTCGCTGTACTCCGACAGCAAGCGCAGAATTCTGCCGTCAGGACTGTTGAGAAATGGTTCGTTCTGATACGCGAGGAGAGCGGGCTTGAGTTTTTGATCGGTCATAAGATGAATCGTTGAGATGTTGAGTCGTTAGAATTCATGATTTTGTAATTTTGTAATCGGGTAATTTGGTAATTTGAAAGGCGGCTGGGGTTCAAATTACCAAATTACAAGATTGCCAAATTACAAAATCCAATAGAGATTAATCGACGCTCAATCTCTCATTCCTCTTCCCGATATTGAATGGCCTCCCAAAATCCGATCCACACATTGATCACGCCTAAGCCGGTCGAGACGCCGCGCGCGAAGCCGCTGGCCACCACGGCGCGAAGCACCGGATACGGCATGAGCAGAGGGTTGTCGGACCACTCGGGACGCCAGGGCAGAATCATGAGCATCACCCCAAGCGTCGCGCACAAAAACACGAACAGAAGCACTCCGATGCGGCGGAGCCACACGCGCGCGACCGAAGGCAAGGGTCTGGAAACCGAAACCGGCACTGGAACGGCCGGGACCGATGTTTCCGCCGGGGACTTGAGTTCTCCGACACTGGTTGGATCGCTGGCGAAGGGTAGCTTGGGATCGGAAATCATTGCACGCGTCGTTGTCAGTAAGGCCGTGGGGTGGGCGCGGGATCGGGTCGCATCCGCAGCGCAAATTTCGAACCCACTTGGTGCATTCTACGACTTCAGCGCCTGAATGCGCTCGGCCACGTCGCGATAATCGATATTCGTGCCGTACACACTGGTGAAATGGCGCAGCGCCGCGGGCTTGTCCAGGGCAGTTTCGCAGGCCGCCCCCAGTTCGTAGTTGATGGCCAGGCGCGCTTCGTCATCGAGTCCGGGGATGTTAAGCGCCTTTTCGTACCAGCGGATGGCGGCATCAGGAACTCCTTTATCGAGGAAGCACTGGGCCAGCCAGGTGTAGGTCTGGACGGGCTGCGTGAATGCCTTGCCGCGATCGATCGAGGTACAGACTTTCTGCAATTCGGCGATGGCTTCATCGAGCAGGCCCATTTCGCGGAAGGCAACGCCCAGGTTGTAATGCGTTTCCGGATCGTCATCGCCGGCAACAACCTCTTCTTCGAGATCCTTTTTCAGCTCCCCGAACAACTCCGAAAGATCGACGCTGCCGGAAGGATGCATGGCCTGGGCCCCGGCTCCCAAGGGACGCACAGCAGCAGGGCTGTAGCTCATGGCAGGAGCGGCGGCGGCGCCACCCGCCGATGCTGCTATCGAGGGCATGGCCGCCGGGACAGCAGGAATTTCAATTTTGCTGCTTGTTACGGGCTCGGGTTCCGGCTCGGGCGTTCTGGCAGCGGCCGGCGCTGGCGCCGCCGGCCAACCCGGCAACGGCTGGGTGTGGGGCGGCTGAGTTACCGGTAAATGGGCAGCGGGCGGCGGCGCTTCCGGGAAAGAATCGCCGAGCGAAGCTTCCAGATCTGCGACCAGCGCGGTCAGTTCGCTTGCCTCCGCATGCACGGCTTCGGCGTGAGCGGGTTCGGCGTACGCCGGTTCAGGCGCGAGTTCCGCCGGGGCCTCGTCGTGGATCTCGTGGTGGTACCCAGCCAGCAGATCGGGCGAGACGGCGGTCCCAGACTCGCGCTGGGTCTCCATTTCAACGTCGAAATCCGCGGGTTCGTCGGCGTCGATCTCCGTGATTTCCGGCTCGGGCTCGGCCGGCGGCTGGCCGGCGGATTCGACGGCGGCGCGCAACGGATCGAGAATGCGGGCCTCGCTGGTCAGGGTTTCGAGCTTCTCGATCCCGGAGCGGGCCTGGTCCGTCATGAAGTGCTCGAGATAGAAGCGGATTTCTTCGACTGTCTCGGCGATCTCGGGATTGCTGGAAGCGTCGGCATCCGTATCGGCTGCGGCTTCGACGGTGGCCGACAGTTCCGCGGCCGGAGCAGGCTCGTCGATGGAAAGGGAATCCTCCCACTCCGCGGAAAGGTCGGGGGAAGGATCATGCGTGTCGGAGGGCGCGTGCCCAGCCGATTCATGGACGGCGAATTCCGGATGCGCGGCCGCCGCAATTTCGTGACCGGAAGCCGCAGGCGCGGCCATCGGCCAGGGCGCGGGCGCAGCCGCAGCAGCGGCGCGGACCAGGGGCGGAGTGGCGGCCGATGAAGCGATGGCGGGCGCAGCGATCACCGATGGAGCAGTAGCCGCCGGAGCGGCAGTCGATGGAGCGTCAGTCAACGGGGCAGCTTCCGCACTCTGTTCATAGCGCGCGGCCAATTCTCCATAGCGCACGGCTTCATCGGGATAGCCGGCATCGTGGTACACGCCTTCCAGCGTGCGGCAGCAGACGGCGGCTTCGGTAAAACGCTCAAAGCGCGTATGCAGAGCGGCCAGGCGCTGGTTCAGGCGTACGTCGCACGGCGCCTGAGGCAGAGCGCCCAGCAGAGGCACGACCGCCTTGTCCGGCAGATTGTAAGAAAGGAACAGGTCCGCATCGGTGACTGCGGAGCGCAGCGCGATCGCGACGTGGTCTGGATAAGCCTGGTCGAGGACCGGTGCGGTCGCTTCCAGCTCTTCTACGATGACCCCACCTTCTTCGGCTGTGATCCCAGTGACGGGCGATGCGCCCTCCATGCGCGTCACCACCTGCTGATAGTTCTGCATGTGCATCTGGTTCTGGGGCTCGGTGGTGGCCAGCATCTGGTACAGGTCGCGAGCGCGGGCCAGGTTTCCGTCTTTGACGGAGGCGTGAGCCAGAAGCTCGGTGACTTCGTTGACGTGCGTGCTCTCGCCAGCTTTGCTCAGCAGCAATAATAGTGCGTCCAGTGCGCCCGCATCGTCGCGCACGTGGGAGACCATGGAATGCAGGCTGCCCAGCAGTTTGGTCGAGTCGGTCGCCAGCAGGCGATCGGCATGCCGGGTATAAATGTCGAGTGCCTCGTGATACTGACCGAGGCGGGTGCAACCCTCCGCCAGCAGGAACAGCCCTTCGGGATCGTTGTGCACCGTGAGCAGCTTTTCGGCGATCGGACCCGCGGTGGCCGAGTTCCCGATCTGCAGGTGCGCCTTCAGCAGGTCGCGCAAACCTTCGGCATGAGAATCAAGGTCGGGGGCCTTCTCCAGGTACTCGATGGCGTTCTTGGGATCGTCGCTCTCGAGGGCGGCCTTCCCGCGCAGGAGCAGAACGTAACTGTTGCCCGGATCGAGCACCAGCATCCGCTTCAGAATGTCTTCGGCGGCGGCGAGTGAACCCCGCGAGCGCAACGATTCCGCCGCCGCGCTGAAAATCTCCCACGCCTGTTTCTTCTTTCCGAGCCGGACATAGACCTCGGCGAGCTTGACCCGCATGGGCACATTTTCCGGGTCCATTTCGAGGACCTTCTGGAAAAGCCGCACCGATTGTTCGAGGTCGCCGTTCTTCATGAAGTCTTCGGCAACTTGCAGGTACTGGGCGCGGGCGTCGTTGAACAGCCCCTGCTGGGTGTAGAGTTCCGCCAGTTTCAGAGATCCATCCACGCTCGGCTGGAGCTTGGCGATCTTCTTGTACATGGCAATGCCCTTGACCGTGAAGCCTTGCGCGGCATAGGCATCGCCAACCGTCTTGAAGCACTCAATGGCCTTGGCGGTGTCGCCAAGACGCGCGTAGAGATCGCCGATGGTGTTGTTGACGGTAAGATCCTTGGCATCGTTCTTCAGGACTTTGTCGTATTCAGCAATGGCGTTCTGCAGCTTGCCCTGCTGGACAAACTTTTCCGCGGCGCTGAGAATCTTCTGTTTGTTAAAGCCAAAACCAAACGCCATAGAGTACGGACTCCAGCCTTTTTCCCGCCGAACGCCCGCGCTTTCCTCGAGCGTTGCCGAACGGGTCCGAACCTCGCCGGGAGATTCCCAGACGACACCCCGCAAACCGCGCAACCAAGATCGCAGAGTAAGACCGCGGAGTAAGATAATTGTAAGGCCGGGTACCGGCAGTCCGATGGTTACCGACGATTACCGGGGGTTACCGAAAGGGCGTGTACGTCCGGTTGCGGAAAAACCCGCCCACTGCTCCCAGAATGGAAGAAAAGAAGCGGCTCTCGAGGCTGCTTCGTCCAAGCTCTGCTTGGGCGGGGATTTTCATTTGACCGTTGAACGCGTTGTTTTCTCAGCCCGGAGCCTTCCAGACAGAGACTTTTCTTACCCCCCGCATTTGCCGGACGAGCGCTTGATTGCCGCTATCTGCGCGAGACCGATTGCATTTTCACAGGTGAAGTATGTAAAGTTTCACGGGCACAGAAGGAGTGACGCATGAGCAAGGTGCGGGTTCTGGTCGGTACGCGCAAAGGCGCATTCATCCTCACGTCGGACGGCAAGCGCGAACAGTGGGAAGTCAGCGGTCCTCACTTTGCGGGCTGGGAGATCTACCACCTCAAGGGATCGCCCGTCGATCCGAGTCGCCTCTACGCCTCGCAGTCGAGCGGATGGTACGGGCAGATCATTCAACGCTCCGACGATGGCGGCAAAACATGGCTCCAGCCCGGAACGCCGCCGGGAGAACCACCCACTCCAGGTCCCCCCAAGGCCGCGAGCAACAAGTTCGTCTATGACGCGTCTGCCGAAACCGGCAAGCCGCTCACCACGCATCAGTGGTACGACGGCACGCAACATCCATGGGAGTTCAAGCGGGTGTGGCATCTGGAACCGTCACTCACCGATCCTGACGCGGTTTATGCCGGAGTAGAAGACGCCGCCATCTTCCGCTCGACCGACGGCGGCGTGAACTGGCACGAACTACCCGGACTGCGTGGCCACGGCTCCGGCCCCAAGTGGCAACCGGGCGCGGGCGGCATGTGCCTGCACACCATCATTCTCGACCCGAGCAACCCCGGCCGGATCTTCATCGCCATCTCGGCCGCGGGCGCCTTCCGCACCGACGACGCTGGCAAGACATGGAAGCCGATCAACCGTGGACTCTATTCGCAATACATTCCCGATCCCAGGGCCGAGGTTGGGCACTGCGTTCACCACATCGCGATGCACCGGTCGCGGCCGGGAGTGCTCTTCATGCAGAAGCACTGGGACGTCATGCGTAGCAACGACGCTGGCGAGTCGTGGCAGGAGGTCAGCGGAAACTTGCCGACCGACTTCGGTTTTGTGATCGACGTGCACGCGCACGAACCGGAGACGATCTACGTCGTCCCCATCAAGAGCGACTCGGAGCACTATGTCCCGGATGGGATGCTGCGCGTGTTCCGCAGCCGCACCGGCGGAAACGAGTGGGAGGCCCTAACCAAGGGCCTGCCGCAAAGCGACTGCTACGTGAACGTATTGCGTGATGCGATGGCCGTCGATTCGCTCGACAAATGCGGCGTGTATTTCGGCACCACTGGCGGGCAGGTGTACGCTTCCGCCGATGCCGGGGACAACTGGGCGCCGATTGTCCGGGATCTTCCGGCGGTGTTGTCTGTTGAAGTGCAGACGCTCGCATGACCGAGATTCAGCCGACTGAGTTCAAAAAGGGCACGGATATGAACCGTACCCTTTGCAGGTTATCGTTGGTAATGTTTACGTTGTACGCCGTCGTAATGCCCTGTTGGCATGCAGCACTTCTTGAAATCTGCGGCCGGATCCGCATGGACAGAGATCGTTCCTGCCTAACTTCTCGAAGAGCTCCTTTTCGTTATGGACGACGCGGAAACCCGCGCTTCACTTTAGTCTCGGACGGGAACCCCTTACGACGTTTGCTGCTTGGCTCGAAGAAAAATTCGTTGTTCACGGTAGTTCTCCTTTCAGATGGATTGCCCGTCACATCCGAAGGCGAAGCCGTTCGCTTATTTTAGCTCATGCGCGTGCCCAATGGAACGGAGTTTCTGTTTAGAATCTGGCTTAATATGATTCGAGTCATCCTCCCCCACCATCTCCGAACGCTGGCGCAGGTTCGCGACGAGGTGGAGCTCGAAGTCGACGGCCCAGCCACGCAGCGCTCCGTCCTCGACGCGCTCGAGACGCGCTATCCGATGCTGCGCGGAACCATCCGCGACCAGGTCACGCAACAGCGCCGAGCGTTCCTGCGCTTCTTCGCCTGCGAGGAGGATCTATCCCATGAGTCGCCGGACGCTCCACTGCCGGACGCGGTTGCATCCGGGGCGGAGCCCTTTATCGTCATCGGGGCCATTGCGGGCGGCTAGTCTAGAGCAGTTTTGATTTCTGCGGGTGCGCACTCCGTACCGTAACGAGAGTCGCTCTAGAGAATGCCGTCAATCCGGTGTAAAACCAGCCCGAGATACCCTTCGCTGCCCTTGACACTCCATCGTAAAATAGAATTATCGCAGCAATTTGTGAAACGTACATAGTCGCCTCCGAGGAGGCAACGCACCCCAACCGGTGCCGCTCGGTTCTTTGACATTCTTAAGTTGTAGAGCAGGCGAATCCAAAGGAGCCATACCCCATAACTCCTTTGTCCGGAATACTTTGCAAAGTTACAATAGTAGAATCAATACTTTACGAGGCAGGCTCCCCGAAAACGCCACAAGAAACGGCATTTCCCGGACTTAAGTCCAATGCGCTCAAGACTTTACCTCTAAGTCCTTACTCCCCAAAGACCTAGCCGGAATTTCTCCCCAACATATTGATTCCAATAGACCGGGGGAATGGGGGGGTACCCCAGCTAGCTCTTTCCCCGCTTCTCGATCGGCACAAACTCCCGCGTCTCGTGGCCGATCCAGATCTGGCGCGGGCGCGCGATCTTCTGTTCGGGGTCGGTCAGCATTTCCTGCCATTGCGCCAGCCAGCCGACGGTGCGCGGGATCGCGAACAGCACCGTAAACATTTCTGGATTGAAGCCCATCGCCTGGTACATGATGCCGGAGTAGAAATCAACGTTCGGATAGAGCTTGCGCTGCACGAAATAATCGTCTTCGAGGGCAATGCGCTCCAATTCCAGAGCAATCTCAAGTTTGGCATTGCGCCCGGTAACTTCGAACAATTGGTCGGCGGCCCACTTGATGATCTTGGCCCGCGGATCGTAGTTCTTGTAAACGCGGTGCCCGAAACCCATCAGCTTGCCTTTGCCTTCCTTGATCTTCTTGATGTAGGCGGGGATGTTGTCCTTGGAACCGATCTCGTCCAGCATGCGCAGTACTTCTTCGTTCGCCCCGCCGTGCAGGGGTCCGGAAAGAGCAGCGGCGGCCGCAGCCGTGGCCAGGTAAGGGTCGCTCTGGGAACTGCCCACGGCGCGCATCGCGTTCGTGCTGCAGTTCTGCTCGTGGTCGGCATGGAGAATAAAAAGAATGTCGAGCGCCCGCGCGACCACGGGATTGGCGAGATACTTCGGCTCGACCATCTTCCACAGCATATTCATGAAGTTTTCGGGATAGGTGAGGTCGTTGTCAGGATAGATGTAGGGGAATCCGACACTGTGGCGATACGACATGGCCGCGATCGAGGGCATCTTGCCGATCAGGCGCTTGATTTGCAGCAGCCGGTTCGCGGGGTCGTGAATGTTCTTCGATTCCGGATACACCGTCGACAGCGCCGCCACCGTGCTCACCAGCATCGCCATGGGGTGCGCGTTGCAGCGGAAGCCTTCCATGAACTTCTTGGTGGTTTCATGGAGCATGGTGTGGTGCGTGATCTCGTACACCCAATCCTTCAATTCACTCGCGCTGGGTAGTTCGCCGAACAGAAGCAGGTAGGTAACTTCGAGATAGGTACAGTGTTCGGCGAGAACATCGATGGGATAGCCGCGGTAGCGCAGGATTCCCCGATCGCCGTCGATGTAAGTGATCGCGCTGCGGCAGGAAGCGGTATTCATAAAGGCCGGGTCGTAGGTCATCAAGCCGAAATCTTCGGGGCCGGTCTTGATCTTGCGCAGATCCATTGCGCGGATGGTTCCGTTTTCGACGGGGAGCGTGTAACTATGCCCGGTGCGGTTGTCGGTGATCGTCAAGGTATCTTGCGGCATTCAAACCTCCTGAGAACGATTGCAAGCGAAAGAATATAACGCGGGACAAAACTGGCACGCCGATAATATCGACCGCCGGTCCCGGGACGCAATGGCCTACGTCACAACGGAATGTTTACTCGCGCATTCCCTAAGGACTCAGGTAATGCTACCAGCGCCGGGCCTGATTGCGAATCTGGAAGAACGATCACGAAAAATTATGCGCCGCGGGCTTCGAGGATCGGGCCCTCCTGCAGATCACGCCGATTGCGTCCTGGTTCAACCACATTAACCGCGTGGCCAGGCGCGCTGGGCGTAGGCTGCGAGCCCCAGGCCGGGAACCGTAGAGACGCGGCTTGCCGCGTCTGGTCCCTTCCGCGCCCCTTACTCGTTGGCCAACCGCCGGCGCGATTTCACGGCCAGGCAACGGGCGAAGATCGCCGCCACCTGCGGAATTTCCTCGTCAGTCAACTGAATCGCGCTACCCAATTTCTTCAAGGCCGTATTCAGGGCGGCTGGTTGTGCGTGTGTCAGTTCCGAGAGCAACTGCCACTCCCGGGCAACTGGAATGCGCTCGTCGGTCTCGGCGTCTTCGCAAAACTGATCGGCCGCTTCCGGAGGAGTGCCGTACTCATCGGCGACATCCTCATGAAAGTAGCCCCGCAGAAACGTATGCAGCGCGGGAAAGTTGGCGGCGGTGATTTCTGGTTTCGAGTTCATTAGCGGCACTCCGGATAAGAAGTCAAAACGTAGTAATCGTTGGGCCAAGTGTACTTCAGTACAACCAGCGCGTGCGCGCACGGACGCGACTGGCTCTCGCCACGATTGCGAGAGATCGTGCGGCCGATAGGAGCCGGGCTGTCGTAGTCCAGCACCAGGTTGGGATGTCCACCCGAGCGGCGGAGCCAGCGCTCGATTCGGTCTTGCGATTCCGCGATCGCCGCGCCCACCGCATGCTCAGCGGCCGCGCGGTCGGTGCAGGTCGACGCGCCGGTAATGCCGGGTTCCCGCTCCAGGCGTTCGCGCAGTTGCTCGTCGGTCTGCCCAACATGCTTACGCAGAGTGTGTCCACCGGCGGCCTCGTCCCGGCTGAGGTCGCGCACGGGACCATTCGTCTGGCGGCTCTCAGCCCGCGCGGCTATAGAAGAAGGCGGCTCCGAACTCGCCCCATTCGTGGAAGCGGGCGGCTGGCACGAGATCGGCCCGCACAGCCCCACCGCGACAACGATACAAACCATAACGACGCGAACGGCACGAACTGTAAAAAATCTCGTCATCCAACCCCAGATTACGTCAGAGCGCCATTATTACCTGTAAAGTTCTGGGAATTGTGCTACTAAACAGGGTATGCGGGCAAGTCTTTTGGATTCGCTGGACGATTTCGAGCGCTGGGGTGGCGACCGCGCCTACGTGTTTCCGCGAGGATACCGGCGCGAGCGTTGGAGCTACCAGCGCGTAGCCGGAGTGGCGTATCAGTTTGCCCGCGAGCTCGAGGCGCGCCACATCGCCAAGGGCGATGCGGTTCTGCTGTGGAGTCCGAACTGCGCGGAGTGGGTGGCGGCGTTCCTGGGATGCGCACTTTGCGGGGTTATCGCCGTTCCCGTCGACGATGCCGCCAGCCCCGATTTTGCTCGCCGGATCGGCGCGCAGGTGCGTACCAGGCTGGTGTTGTGTCCGCGCGAACGCGCCCCAATTTTTGATGGGCTCGTGACGGAGAACATCGTAACGAAGATCATCGCGGGGAAGATCGCAACCATCGATCCCGCCGATCTGGCGGCCGCAGTCGCAGAACGTCCGGCCGAACGCTTTCGTCCGGCTCAGATTCAGCCTTCCGATCCGCTCGAGATCGTTTTCACCTCCGGCACCACGGCCGAACCCAAGGGAGTCATGCTCACCCACGCCAACGTGGTCGGCAATCTCGTCCCGATCGAAACCGAGATCGGAAAATACCTGAAGTACGAGCGCCTGGTGCATCCGATTCGTTTCCTGAACCTGCTGCCGCTGAGCCACGTCTTCGGCCAATTCCTGGGAGTTTTTCTTCCCCCGCTGCTGGGCGCGACCGTCGTGTTCGAAAACACATTCAGCCCAACCGAAGTCATGGCGACGATCCGCCGGGAGCACGTCTCGGTGCTGGTGGCCGTGCCGCGCATGATTGAATCGCTGAAGCAGAAGATCGAACGCGATCTCGAAGACAGTGTTGATGACTCTAGCGCCCGCGAGAATTTTGCCGCGCGCTATGCCACAGCCGCGAGCCAGCACTTTCTGCGGCGCTGGTGGACCTTCCGCGACCTGCGCCGCCAGTTCGGATGGAAGTTTTGGGCGATGATCAGCGGCGGTGCCGCTCTCGATCGTGAGACCGAGGAATTCTGGCATCGCCTCGGATACGCTGTGGTCCAGGGATACGGATTGACCGAAACGACTTCGCTGATCAGCTTGAACCACCCCTTCCACACCAGCCGCGGCTCCATCGGAAAGGTTCTGCCGGGGCGCGAAGTCAGGCTGGCGGAAGATGGGGAAATTCTCGTGCGCGGCAGCGGCGTCGCCAGCGGCTATTGGAACGGGCGCGAACTCCAACCGGTCGCAAGCGATGAAGGCTGGTATTGCACCGGCGACCTGGGCGCGCTCGACGAGCGGGGCAATCTTTTCTTCAAGGGCCGCAAAAAAGAAGTGATCGTTACGCCCGCAGGCATGAGCATTTATCCCGAAGACTTGGAAGCGGCGCTGCGCCAGCAAAAAGAAGTTCGGGATTGCGTGGTCGTCGGGCTGGAGCGCGGCGGAAATGCCGAGCCCTGCGCCGTGCTGATCCTGCGCGATCGCGGCGCTCAGACAGTCGATGCGAAGACCATCGATGTGAAAACAATCATAGCGCGTGCGAATGAAACACTGGCCGAATATCAGCGCATGCGCACGTGGTTCGTCTGGCCCGACGAAGACTTCCCCCGCAGTGCCACGCAGAAGCCGCGCCGCAACGCGATTCGCGATGCGGTCGAGGCCAGCCTCCGCGGACAAACGGGCGCGAGCGCAGCCAGCCCGCTGTCCGAACTGCTGACGCGCATCACCGGTCGCCCTGCGCAGAATCTGATGCCTGATGCGAACCTCGAAAGCGGCTTGGGACTAAGCTCTCTCGAACGCGTCGAATTGCTCAGCGCTCTCGAAGACCGCTACCAGATCGACCTGAGCGAAACGAAATTCGCGAATGCAGCGACCGTCGGCGATCTGGAGAGACTGCTGCAAGACAGGTCAGTCGCTGGTCGTCAGGCGTTAGTCGTTGGCAAACCCTCCGAACGACCAGCGACTGACGACCAACGACTCACAGCCTCTCCGGCCTTTCACTATCCAGGATGGGCCTTGCGCTGGCCGATTACGTGGCTGCGCCTGGCGTCGCACTATCTGCTGGCGCGCCCGGCCGTGTTTCTTCTGGCATGGCCGCGTGTGATCGGGCGCGAAAACCTGCGCGGCGTTCGCGGGCCGCTGCTCGTCATCTCAAACCACGTTGCCGATGTCGATATCGGTTTCATCGAGACGGCGCTTCCCGCGCGCATCCGCCACAAACTGGCAACCGCAACCGGCGGCGAAGCGCTAGAAAGGCTGCGCTCGCCGGCTTCGGATCGCACGCGAATCGGCCGAATCTACGACCGCGCGCAGTGGACGCTCGGTGTCGCCCTGCTGAACCTGTTCCCGCTGCCGCGCCAGTCCGGCTTCCGCAAGAGCTTTGCCTACGCCGGAGAGGCCGTCGATCGCGGCTACAGCGTGCTCGTTTTCCCGGAGGGAAAGCACACCGAAGACGGCAAGCTCTGCCCGTTCCGCAGCGGAGTCGGCCTGCTCGCCAACAATCTGCGCATTCCCATCCTTCCGATGCGGATTGATGGTTTATTTGCCATCAAGAATGCCAGGAAGAAGTTCGCTGCGCCCGGAATGATTCAGGTGCGCATCGGCAAGCCCGTCCAGTTCGCCGCAGAAACCGACCCGGAAGAAATCGCGCTTGTGCTACAAAAGGCGGTTGCGAACCTTTGAGCTGTCTTCATTCTTGGTTCGTGCCTGTTTACTCCAAAGGTATTAACCCGTGTTTACCACTACCCCCCTCCCCCCTAGTCTTTGGAATCATGGGGTTAGGGGGATGCTTCCAGCCAAAGTCTAGAGCGCAAAGGACTTATTTTTCAAAGTATTCCGGATTAAGGACTTAGCTCGATTTCTCGCTCTTTTCTCTTACAATTCATAGATTCGGCGGTTTTCTGGCACCCAGTCGTTGCCACAAATTACCTCAATATGGTTATCAAAGAATAACTAGCAAATGGGGCTGGGGCAGCTTCGAGGGCCGTCCTGGGACCGGGTACACCTCGGCGCTAGCACAACAGGTCGATCTCCATTGTCGCCGACGAGTGGTTAGATGTCTGTGATGGCGCTCACTGGGCGTTTGTGATGAAAAAAAGTCAAAAGCCCCGCCTTTCGCTTCGCGATAGGACGGGCCACCCGCCCAGGTTTCTATAGTGGCGGGCGGGTTCCCATGGTCTGAAGTGGGGCAAGAGAGGCGGAGAATGTGCATACGCCATTGTTGCATCCGTTCTGCTGCGACAACGACATGCTCCACGGGTAAAGGTCTAGTGTGGCCGGGTTGGTGCTACCTTGCGATCCAGTGATCTCGACCACGTTCCCGGAGTAGCCCGCGGCGACGACGCCCACGAGCGACGATGTGCTGTTTATCGCGGTGGCCAAGCCGTATGCCGCCGCTGCCGCAGATTCAGCAGGGGTGTCGTTAATTAGCGCAGCCGCCCAATAGGACACCTGGACGCCATTTATTGTGAGGGTAATCAAGGTCTGAGCCGGGCATTTCCACATTTGTGTTTGTTGGTTATATTTGCACGGCTGGTTGTCTGTGAGCGTGATTGAGCCGTAAGCCGTCACATTTCCAGACGTTCCCTGGCACGAAAGGCTCGACGTTCCCGAGCAGCTTAGAGTCGTAGTACCAACACAGCCCGAGTACAACCCCGTGCCCAACTATTCTGCGGCGTAGCCGTCGCCGTCAACCAGGCCGCTCTCTGATCCTGAACCGTTGCTATCGAGTGGAACAGCGGCAGAGACCAGGCAATTCGGACAGCATGCCCCGGCAGGCGCGCTATCTAACTGCAGAATGACGAGGTCGAAAGGCTGACCGCTGACATTAATCGTCCCTCCGTTTAGGTCAAGAAGGTCGCATGAAACTCCACTCAAGATCAAAAGCAGCAACGTTCCCAGAATAATCCTCTTCATAGGACAGTCCCCGTATAGCCTTCAGAACCCGAGCTGCGTAAAAAATTGGCTCAGGGCCGTGGCCGTCACAAACTGGGCGATCGGTCGTCGGATAAGGTATCCATTGTCGCCGTATAACACGAGGCCCGTGGTGCTGAGGCCGGTTAGGTCGGACACCCTCTGCGTTGTTTTGGAAACGAACCCATTGCCATATCCCATGTCCCAGGTGGCGACCGAATAGGCAACAAGCATTGCCTCGCCGGGGTAGAAGTTCGCAGACGACGAAACCATCCCGGGTGCCAGGGTTGCGAAATCCGCCTTTCTAGAACTAAGAGCGCTGGACTGAACCGTGACGGACCACTGGCCGCTTGGGTTTTGCGAGGCTGAGACGTAGGGGTAATTTGGATTCAGGCCTATTGTTCCCTTGGGCGTCTGAACGCTGAAGCACGCGGCAAAGAGCGCATTCTGTTGGGCGGGCGTCATCGTGTTGAGCTGATTATTAATCAGCTGAGTGGCCGCTGTGGCTAGCTGCTGGGCCGTGAGTGTCGGAGCCCCTGCCTGTCGCGCGTTCCAGTCCGCCGTGGCTAGACGGCTTAGGAGCGTCGACGACATTGACCAGCCGCTCCGTGAAGCAGCGTAAGTGTTCCAGTTAGAGAGGGTCTCGAGAGTGGCGGATAATGATTGGGACGTTCTGCATTGCGGCCCCATACTGCGCCATCCCGCCATTTGAACTTTGCAGTGCTACCTGCGCCCACGACTGTTGGGCAGCGAACGCCGTAACTGTGCGGTTCGCCTTCCATGTGTGCAACAGGAAGGGGACCGACAGCGTGGCGATAACGACTATAGTCGCTAGACTGACGGGGTAACTCTTCTTGAGAGGGAATGGCATTGTGCCCCTCCTAAGAAATAATCCTGCCACCGGGCGGGGGCCCAGTCAATCCCTCTTTTGGCAAAACGAACCGGAAACGCTGCCGACGGTAATCGGGATTCAAAGGCTGCCGCCCGGAATGAGTACGGATATCAAGGGGCACCTCCGCTCTTCCTCAAGCGCCGAATCTCTCGGCGGCGCGGGCTTTCGCCTTGGCGGCTTCTTCTTCGCGGTTCTTCGGCGGCGCGTTCGTGTCGAGCGCCTGGAGAAGACGAGCCGAGACGCCGGCGATTTCATCGACCGCGGCGAGGAACGCGGCTTCGTTCGCCTTCGACGGCTTGTTGAAACCGGTGATTTTTCTCACAAACTGAAGCGCAGCCGCTCGCACCTCTTCGTCGGTAACGGGCGGATCGAAGTTGAAGAGGGTTTTGATGTTCCGGCACATTGCAGAATGACCTCCCGGCGTGGCCATTTTCTCATGGGCGGCGCATGGGCGACTCGGATGACAGGCTTAACCCCGGGAAAACAGACGACAAATTTTGGCGATAATTACCTTGGCTCGCCCAGCGATAAAGGTGTACGATGAACTCGCTACTGCGAGGTCTCATGTCTGGTGATGCCAACGTCAACCGTCCCCTGCCTTCCCTCATCCTGCTCGGGATTGTCGATTTTTGCTGCATCCTTATCGGATTGGAACAAATCAGTGTTCACAAAATTGCCGGTGGGGCAATTTGGATAGTTGTGGGGGTTGGCTCTGGTCTAATTGGCTATCACTGGTTGGAAGTTAAGCGGGCGATTGCGAGTGTGGGGACTTGGTTTAAGAAAAAACCGTCAAAACTCGTAATTCATTGGGCGAATTACAGAGCAGTAGAGAGCGGTGGTGATGTCTGTGAGGTAGGTGATTTCCTGCGACAGATCATCGCTGGCGACAGCCTTGTTTTTGACATTGAGAACCACAACTTCGTGATTGGCGACAAAAACTTCGTCCCGCACGATCCTCTACCGTTTAAAGAAAAACGTCTTCAAGTGAATTACTCTTACGGGGGCGAGATACCGGTAATAACTGAGCGGCGCGAGCATGGCCGCTTGCTTCTGCCGGAAGATTCCAAGATTAAGTGGTTGATGGCCGAGGTAGCGCGGCTTACGGCAGCGCAACCAGCGCAACTGGGGCTGTCCTCCTTACAGATCGAAGCTATACACCTAGCATCGGAGTTGCTGAATTTTCTGAAGCAAATAGGTTCTCCGCCAGCCCCAAAATATACGGCGGCAGAGATTGACAAAATGACATCCGCTCAAATGAAGGCGCTGATAAACGCCAATGACGGTGACTTTTTGGAAGCCGTCGAGTATTACCGTCCGGGCGAAGTCGCCTTTACACGCGAAGGTCTAGAAAATCAGCTTACATCGCAGTGGGCGCGGCTACTACCTTGGTATCAGAAGCTCGAAGCCGCTTATGCCTTAAAAGGATTCAAAGGCAAGGTGGAAACGTTGCGCAATCGGTTTTTGCTGGAAGGGATAATGGACAACGTACTTCTGATGCCCATCGAGGGCAAATACGGAGCAGAACGCATACGCAATATAGCCGCTAAACTTTGGGAGTTAGCCTACAAGATTGGCGAAAAGGAAACGCATGAACACGTCAGAACAACCACCGTCAGAAGCCCAGAAGTTTGATGCGACGATGCGGAAGATTCTGTCCGTCTCGAAAGAGGAATTGAAAAAGCGCGAGAAAGCATGGAAGCGCAAGCGCGAGCGAGCAAAGAAAAAGCGGGCTCTTTAGTAGCCCGCTTGCCTCGGCCTTGTCGCCTAGCCTCCCATTTACGGGTAGTCCTTGGTCAGTTCGGTTTGCCTGTGAGTTGAGCGAAGGTGATACGCTTTCCAACGATTTGCGATACAGCGAGACTGAACCGGTCAGCATCGTTCATGTTCTTGCGGTTGTTGTAACGGAACATCTGCTCGTCAAGGTAGCGGAACAAATGAAACGGTTCGACACTTACATAAGTCCCATTCAATCCGCGCTTGAGGCAGCTCCAGAAGTTCTCGATTCCGTTGGTATGCACGCGACCGTTAACGTAAGTCTCGGCATGGTTCACGATGTTGTGAATAAAGTCAGGCGACATGTCCATGTAACCGGTGTGGTCATCGGTATAGAGTTGCGTTCCGGTTTCAATGGTCTCTGCGATTGTCGAATGGATAGCTGGCTTCTTGCGGTCAGGAACTACTCGCGCCTTAACCTGCCCACCGCGTTGCAGCATTCCCATAACGATTGTCTTTCCCCAGTTATCCTCACGAACTTTCATCTTGAGACGTTTCGACTTATGCATATTACGAGCCTTGCCGCCGATGAAGGTCTCATCGACTTCAACTTCGTTTCCTGCACCACCAAGTTTGGAGCCGAACAATTCATCCTGCATCGCGAGACGAATCCGTTGCAGCATGAACCAAGCCGCCTTCTGGCTAACCTTCACGTCGCGGGCGATCTCGTAACTACTGATGCCGTTCTTGCAATTCGCCAACATCCACGTTGCCGTAAGCCATTTGTCCAGCGGGATCGGGCTGTCTTCGTAGATCGTACCGACCTTAATGGAGAACTCACGCTTAGGGTGATGGCTCCCACACTTCCAAGTGCGCCGTTTGGCGTTGAACTGGCTTACCTTTTCGGAGCCGCAACCTGGGCAAATGACTTTGCCATTCTGCCATCGCCGTATCGCTATGTAATCAATACAGTTGTCAGGATTCGAGAAATAAACAATCGCCTCTTGAAGGCTTGTCGGTTCGGGCATGGCCTTGTTCTCCATGACCAAAAATATAGCAGAAATCGCTGGGCGAGTCAAGGTAATTATCGCCCAAATTTTCCCCGGAAAAACAAAAGGCCGGGCGATTGAGCCCGGCATTTCGTAGTGAGAAACTGTCGATCGCTGAGTTGAGCTAGATCAGTTTCCCGTTAACGTCGTTTTATCGGTTGCGCGAAACCGCTTGATCATTGTCATTGTCATTGCGCGAAAATCATTGCGCGAGAATCATTGCGCGAAACCTCACATCACCAGCGCGAGCCCTTCCAGTTCACGCTCCAGCACCGGCAGAGAACAGCCCGCCATTTCCACGCGCCCGGCGGCATCAATGGCAGCTTTCTGCGAAACGCCATAGCCGCGCCCCGCCAAAAAAACTTGCAGCAGTTCCGCTGCTTCGCTGGAATCCACCATGCCGCCCTGGATCAGGTCGTTTCGCAGGGCGCAGAGTTCCGTCACCGTAAATTTCTCTTTCGTGGCCATTCTCACCTTCGGCCTTCCTACCATTGCCATGTTAGATTCATCGGCAATCTATTTCGTTCCATGCAATCGAATTGCCGTAACTTTGGTACCCCTTCAGATAGAACTTCTCGGGGCCTCAAGCTGTTAGAACCCAATATTTTGCAAAAGGTTGTGGCAGTATCATCGGCAGGCGAGGGGAAGACATAACACCGGCAACTGTTGCCGGAATGACACTAAATGTCGTTTCGGGGGGAGAAAACCGACCTTCCGCGGGCAGTCGGTCGGCTCGGTTTCAGGCCGCTTCAATCGTCGATCTTTGCGGCGTCCACCAGCATGATTGGGATGTCGTCCTGAATCGGGTAAACACGGCGGCATTCGCTGCATTTCAGGCCATCCCCGTTCGCATTCGGGACCACCGGCTTCTTGCAGACGGGGCAGACCAGCATGTCAAGCAGATCCTGAGAAATCATAGCGGCTCCATTGTAGCGCGGAGTGAAAGCGGCGCGGAGTGGTCCTTTTCTCGGAATTGCCCATCTGCCGGAATCGCAATGCGATAGAATCGGCTTTCAATTCACTGCACGAAGGCGCGAGGTGCGATGGCAGCCAGGGTTCTCGCCGGTACCAAAATAGCCGGTGAAATTCGCGCGGAAGTCGCCGCCCAGGCGAAAGAGCTGGCATTATTGGGAGTGCGTCCCGGGCTTGCGGTGGTGCTGGTCGGGCACAACCCCGCATCTGAGGTCTACGTTCGCGGCAAGGTGAAGAGCTCGGAAGAAGTCGGCCTCTATAGCGAACAACACACGCCGGCTGAAAGCGCGACCACCGAAGAGCTGCTGACGCTGATCGACGACCTGAACCGCCGCGACGAAATCGACGGCATCCTGGTGCAGTTGCCGCTGCCCGCGCAGGTCGATGCCAAGAAAGTTCTGCTGGCGGTCGATCCCGCCAAAGATGTCGACGGATTCCATCCCATGAACGTGGGCTATCTTTCCACGCAGCGTCCCGGGCTGGTGCCCTGCACGCCGGCCGGCGTCATGGAGATTCTGAAGCGCAGCGCGATTCCGGTCGCGGGGCAGGAGGCTGTGGTCGTCGGACGCAGCGACATTGTCGGCAAGCCGGTCGCCATGCTGCTGCTGAATCAAAATGCAACCGTCACCGTCTGCCACTCGAAGACGCGCGATCTGCCGGAGGTTTGCCGCCGCGCCGACATCCTGGTGGCGGCGATTGGCCGAGCCGGCATGGTCACCCGCGATTTCGTGAAGCCCGGAGCCACGGTGATCGATGTCGGCATCAACCGGATCACGGACCGGAAAGAATTCGACCGCTTGTTCGCTGGAAACAAAAAGCGCGAGGAAACGTTTCTGAGCAAAGGCTCAACCCTGGTGGGCGACGTTCACCCGGAGGTAGCGGAAATTGCCGGAGCCATCACGCCCGTCCCCGGAGGCGTCGGGCCGCTGACCATCGCCATGCTGATGGCCAACACCGTGAAAGCCGCCATGCTGCGGCGTGGGAGATAAGGTCAGAGGGAGGTTAGAGGTTAGAGGTCAGATTGCAGAGGTACGAACCCTCGGTTCGGCTTTTACCTCTGCAATCTAACCTCTCACCTCGAAAATATTTTGTTGAAACTGGGCCTCACTGGCGGCATCGCGAGCGGCAAATCGGTCGTCGGCGAGATGTTTCGAAAACTCGGCGCGCACCTGACCGAGGCCGATGCCGTCGCGCGCACGCTCATGCAGCCCGGCCACGCGGTCTATGAGGAAGTCGTGCGCCGCTTCGGCCGCGAAATCCTAAATTCGGACGGAAGCATCAACCGCCCCCGGCTGGCCGAAGCCGCGTTCGGCGCCCCAGGCGGCGCGCCCGCGCGCGTCAAGGAACTCAACGGAATTGTTCATCCCGCCGTGGTCGCTCGCGAAAACGAGTGGATGGAAGAAATCGGCCAGCGCGATCCGAACGCCATCGCCATCGTCGAAGCCGCCCTGATCCTCGAAGCAGGCACCGGCAGCCGTTTCGATTATTTAATTGTCGTGACCTGTCATCCCGAACAGCGCATTCTGCGTTTCGCCCGCCGCCTGGGAATCGCGGAAGACGCTGCCCGTGCCGACGTAACTCGCCGCATGGCCGCGCAGATTCCCGACGAAGAAAAAATCAAAACCGCTGATTTCGTAATCGATAACTCCGGATCGCTCGACGCAACCGAGCGGCAGGTGGAGCGAGTTTTCGCCGCGCTGCGCTTGGGAGACAAAACTCCTTAATTAGTTGGGTCTCCGGCTCGGCATGAATATCCATTGCAACACCGAACTCACCAAGCTGAGGACCACAGCGCCGATCAGAGCCGGGATGAAGCCTCGCACCTGGAATCCGCGCACGAACGCCGCCGCCAACTCAAGCATGAGCGCGTTGATCACGAACCAGAACAGGCCGAGCGTCAGAATCGTCAGCGGGAAAGTGATGATCTTGAGCAGCAAGCCGATGGTTGCGTTGATAAGGCCTATGGCCAGGGCCGCGATCAGCGCCGCCTTCGGGCCGCTTACGCTAATGCCCGGCACTACGTGGGCAACGATCCACACCGCTACAGCGCTTAGAATCCAATGGAGCAGAAGACGCACGATTAGCCTCCTTCAAAGAACGATTGGGCAAGTAATGATTGGACACTATACAACGTGAAACCGACTCAGAAAACCGTGATTCAGCGAATAACGATCCAGAAAACGAACGCCGCCCGTCTGCTGGATCGGATGGGGATCCACTACGAACTGATGACGTGGATCCCGACGACCTCGCCGCGGAAACGGTTGCGGCCAAGATCGGATTACCGCCGGAGCAGGTTTTCAAGACGCTGGTCGCGCGCGGCGACCGCAACGGAATTGTTATGGCCGTGATCCCTGGAAATGAGGAACTGAATCTGAAGGCGCTGGCCACCGCCGCAGGAGAAAGAAAGATTCAGCTTGTTCCGGTGAAGGAACTGCAAGCGCTCACCGGCTACATTCGTGGCGGAGTGACCGCGCTCGCCGCCAAGCGCGACTTTCCCGTGTACGTGGACGAAACGATTGAACTGTTCGACGCTGTTTCCATCTCGGCGGGCGTTCGTGGATTGCAGATTCTGATCGCGCCGGGCGATTATCTGCGCGCAACCAAAGGAACGATTGCGGCGCTTGGACAGCCCAAGGCCGGATAGCAGACAAGTCAGGGTAAACTATCATGCAGTCCGCTTGTGGAGACGGGGCGTCTCTACAGATAAATCAATACGGATCCGAGGTAAGCCATGCTGACGGCCACGCGCGCCAATCCGCTTTCGTTTCTGACCGGCCAACTCGACGAACTCAGGGCCAAGGGCACGCACTTCAAGTTGCGCGTCCTTGAAGACGAGCAGGCGCCGGTCTGCACCTTCGACGGCAAGCGGGTCATTAACCTTGCCTCGAACAATTACCTCGGTTTCACGACGCATCCCAAGCTGCGCGAAGCGGCGCTTGCAGCCACGCGCAAGTATGGCGTCGGGTCGGGCGCCGTGCGCACCATCGTGGGCACGATGAAGATCCACATGGAGCTGGAAGAGAAGATCGCGCGCTTCAAGAACGTGGAGGCCTGCGTGGTTTTCCAGTCGGGATTCACGGCGAACGCGGGAACGGTGTCTTCCTTTCTGGGCAAAGACGACTTCATCGTCTCCGACGAGCTGAATCACGCTTCGATCATCGATGGCTGCCGCCTTTCACGCGCGAAGATTCTCGTTTTCCGGCACAAGGACGTCGCCCACGCCGAAGAGCAACTTGCCAGCGTGAAGAATGAGCCGGGGAAGAAGCTGCTGATCACGGACGGCGTGTTCTCGATGGACGGCGACATCAGCCCGCTGCCCGGTCTGTGCGCGGCAGCCGAGAAGTACGGCGCGATCATGATGGTGGACGATGCGCACGCTTCGGGCGTGCTCGGCCGCAATGGGCGCGGCACCATCGATCATTTTTCAATGCACGGGCGCGTCGACATTCAGGTTGGAACCTTGTCGAAGGCGATCGGCGCTCTCGGCGGATACGTCTGCGGCACGCGCGATTTGATCGATTATCTTTATCACCGCGCGCGGCCTTTTTTGTTTTCGACGTCGCATCCGCCGTCGGTCGCGGCGGCCTGCATTGCGGCTTTCGATGTTCTCGAAAGCGAGCCGCAATGGATGGAGCAGCTCTGGGCGAACACGCGGTTTTGGAAAAAAGAACTGGGCCTGCTCGGCTTCAACATTGGAGGCCAGACAACTCCCGCGAGCGAAACGCCGATCACGCCGATCATCATTGGCGACGGACGGCTGACCATGGATTTCTCCCGCGAGCTGTTCAAAGAAGGCGTGCTCGGAACCGGCATCGCCTTTCCCACCGTCCCCGAAGGCAAAGCCCGCGTGCGAACCATCATGACCGCGACGCATACGAAAGAAGAATTGCAGCAGGCGCTCGAAGTGCTGGAGCGCGTGGGGAAGAAGATGGGGATTCTACACTGAGGTTGAATTATCTTGGTTTGACCGGCTGGTAGTCTTGACCTTCAACCCATTTCGTCGAGAGGCACCGACATGTCCCGGGTGCGGGAGACCGGCCCGGTTCGGTCGCGGGCGTTGCGTTTACTGCCAAGCTCAAGTCCACGTTCCGATCCTGTACTTCCGGATGGTGTGGTTGCTGGTTGTCATCTCGATGGCTGCCATAGGAATGGCAACATTCCGTCGCGATCACGCAGGCACTTGGCTGCTAGCCCTGTTGTTTGCCGTGATCCCGCTCCGCATCGTATTTGGAATTCTGATCGTGCCTTGGTTCGAGCTTGGCGTCGTCAGGTATAGGCTCCGTTTCCCGTCTGGTATGTCGCGTGTTGTGTGACGAGCATCATCTACTGGCAATCATGGGGCTGGCTGCACATTGCGCTGGGCGCTTCAAAGGACGAACTTAATGAAAACTGGGATTTCTTTTCCATCCCATTGGCCTGGATTAATTCGGCTTTCTCATCCGGTCGGATAAATGGCTGTCTGACGTTATCGGGATCATTATGGGGAACAGCTTCTTCTATGCTCTGGGCATCTTCGCCGTATATACGGGAGTCCGCACAAGATTGAACCGGGATCGAGCCATCCGCCTAAACATCACCGACACAGATTCCGGGGATGAACCATAGACGTTCCGCCTATCGCTGGCACATCGAGGGACTGGCGACTATCTACCTCCCCGCCGGTGCGTCTTCTACGATAGCCTCGACTAACTGGTCGATCGCGTCTGTAACTCGCTTGCCGGGGAGATTGAAATTATTGGAGAGGATGGAGAAGACGACGACTTGCCCGGCATCGGTGGTGGCGTAGCCGGAGAGCGCCTTCACGCCGCCTAGAGATCCGGTTTTGCCCATAATGCGGTTTTTCAGGCGGGGAGAGTTAAGGCGATCGGAGAGCGAGCCGTCCACGCCGGAGACCGGGAAGGTCGACTTATAGGCCTCGCCCCAAGGCTGCGTCGAGCAATAACGCAGCAACTGGACAATGGCGTGGGGAGTTACTAAGTTCTGGCGCGAGAGTCCGGAGCCGTCGTAGAAAATGTACTGGTCGTTGGAAATTCCAGCCTGGGTCATAAATCCGCGGAGAACTTCGAGGCCGCCTTCAACCGTCCCGGTGTTGCCGCGCTCGCGTCCGAGGAGACGCAGCAAGATCTCCGCGTGCAGGTTCTGGCTGGCTTTGTTGATTACGCGGATATCTTGCAGCAACGGCTTGGATTCGCAACTTGCGAGGGTGGCGGGCTGATCGGTTCGCAGCGGACGCGACACGTCCTCGCTGCCTCCGCGCGACGGCGCGACGGCGGTCACGCTGAAAGTCGAAAGGGTGGCGAGTTCGGTATGACGGGTGCGCTGGTTTCCGTAGATCACGATGCCGCGCTTTTCGAGTAACTGGCGGAAGAGCCCGGCGGCGAACTCGGCGGGATCTTCGATGGCGAGGGCTTCATTGGCGCCGGCGTCATCGAGCGGCATGTTGCCCCAGAGCGTGAGAACCATAGAGCCGGGCTCGCGGTTGACGAAGAACTTGCGTCCGGTGCCGACGGGAGTGGTGATGATGCGATTGTCGAGGCGGTAGTAATCGGCGAAGGGCTTGACGCTGACGAAGGCTTTTTCGCCGGGGCGGTCGGCGGGCAGAATGTCGACGAAGACCACGTTGTCGTTGATGGTGAGCGCGGAGACGGGAGCGCCGTCGGCCCAGACGAGGTCGTCCTGGCTCCAACCTTCGCCATAGCGCTCGAAGGCGAAGTAGGAATCGTCGGCCACGATGTCGCCGTCGATGAATTTCACGCCTTTTTGCACCAGGGCGTCGGCGAGCGCTTCCAGGGCTTGGATAGGATCGTCGTTGCGCTGGGTTTTGAGATCGTAGGGGAGCTCGCGTCCGGAGAGATTGGGATCGCCGTGGCCGACAAGGACGAGATCTCCGTTGAGGCGGCCGTAGCGGTCGAGAGTGCCGGTGGTTTCGACGGTCGTGCGGAACTTGTAATCGGGACCGATCAGCGCGAGCGCGGCGGCGGTAGTGAAGAGCTTGGTGTTCGACGCGGGAGTGAAGAGCTTGTCGGCGTTTTGGGAGTACAACGTTTCGCCCTGCGTTTTGCCGGACGTTTTGTCGGAAGACAGAGAAACTACTTCGATTCCCCAGAAGCCGCGGGCGAGATCGGGGGCGTTGAGCACCCCGGCAATGCGATCTTGTAACGGCTTAACGGGTGCGGCCAGCAGTGGCACAGCAAGCAGACAGACGATGAGGAACAGACGCGCAACTGATCGCCAGCGAGGCATTCACTGGATTGTAACATCCAAAAAAGATGGGCTCGTTCTGTCGCGGTTTCAAGGCGTAAAAGTCAAAAGCTTGAACCACAGGGAACACGGGGTAACACAGGGAAACCCAGCCGATTCGAAGCGCTGGTTTTGGAGTTGCCCGCCTTTCTCCGTCCGGACGTCAGACTACAGTATCTGTGAAACGGGCATAGAATAGCGGCATCATGCGGGCGATTTTTCAGTGGAACGTGGGCGCTCGAGTCCTGGAGTTGGGGCGGCGCACTCTGATCATGGGCGTCGTGAATGTAACTCCCGACTCGTTTTCCGACGGGGGACTGTACATCGATGCCGAGAAGGCCGTGGTCCGCGCCGAGCAGTTACTGGACGAAGGCGCAACCATCATTGATGTGGGTGGGGAGTCGACGCGGCCAGGAGCGTTGGTGGCGGGTGAGCTGGCGCGGGGGGAGGACACGGCGGCACGGACGAAATCGCCGGTATCGGAACTGGTGCCGGAAGAAGAGGAACGCCGGCGGGTGCTGCCGGTGATCCGGGATTTGAAGCGGCGACGGCCGGATGCGTTGGTAAGCGTCGATACGTACAAGGCGAGCGTGGCGCGGGCGGCGGTGGAACTTGGGGCGGAGGTGGTGAACGACGTCAGCGGGTTCCGGTGGGATCCGAAGATGGCGAAAACGCTGGCCGAACTCAAGGTGGGAGCGGTGCTGATGCACACGCGCGGGCGGCCGGAGGAATGGCGGTCGCTGCCGCCGATTGGCGATGCGGTATTGATGGTGAAGCGGGATTTGGGACAGTGGGCCGAGGCGGCGACCCTGGCGGGGATCAAGCGCCATCGCCTGGTGCTGGATCCGGGGTTTGGGTTCGGAAAGCGTTTCGAGGAGAATTATCCGTTGCTGGCGCACTTCGCCGAGTTGCAGAAGATGGGATTCCCGCTGCTGGCGGGAGTGTCGCGGAAGTCATTTATTGGGCGAACGCTGGCGCGCGATGGCAAGGATAAAGACGCGGAGGTTGGCGAGAGGCTCTACGGAACGCTGGCTGCGGAAACGGCATTGATCTTGAAAGGGGCACACATCATCCGCACGCACGATGTGCGATTTGCGGTGGAGGCGGCACGAGTGGCGGATGCGATTGTGGCCAGTGGAGGATAGTGCAGAGACGGGGAAGCACAGTTTGGCGGCTCAGACCCTGGCGGCTTCGGCGAGTGGGGCGGTGACTTTGAGCGCGGGGAGGCGGATTTCAAATGCGGCTCCGCCTTCGGGGCGGTTGTAGCAGGTGATTTGTCCCTTGTGGTCCTGGATTACGCCATAGGTGGCGCTGAGTCCGAGACCGGTGCCTTTGCCGACCGGCTTGGTGGTGTAGAAGGGATCGAAGACGCGCTCGGGATCGCGCAGGCCGGGGCCGGAGTCGGCGAACTGCACGATTACTTCGTCGGCATCGCGCCAGAGGGAGACCTGGAGCCGCCCGCCGCCGATTTCCTGCAATGCGTCCACGGCGTTCTCGACGATTTGAAGAAAAGCCTGCAAGAGCTGGTTGGGGTTGCCAAGGACGCGAGGCAGGGGATCATTGCTTTCCACGGTCAGGCTGATCCTTTTGTTTTCGAGCTTGAAACCTTCCATTTGAACCGCGCGCTGCAAGAGAGGCTTCAGTTCGAGAGGACTTTTTTCTCCTGGAGTCTGCTGGGCGAAACTGAGCAGATCGCTGACGAGTTCGCGAGTGCGCCGGGCCTGCTGGCCGATTTTCTGCGCGTTGGAGAGTTGTTCGCGGCTGAGGTTGCTGCTGGCAGCCATGCGTTCGGAACTGCTGAGGATGGCCAAGAGCGGGAACTCCAGTTCGCCGGCGGCGAGCGCAACCAGTTCTCCGAGCGAAGCCAGCTTGGCTTGCTGGATCACTCTTCCCTGCAGCCGCTGGAGGTTGTCGAAGCTCTGGCGCGAATGATTGAGCAGCTGCAGAAGCCTCTGATCCAGCAGGTGTTGTTTGAGGAAAACGACAAATGCCAGGACGGCGACGCCGCCCATGGCCACCTCAAAACGTACCTGGCGCAGACGAAGCTGCTCGTGGCTCAAGAACAGCGCCCAATATCCCATGAGGGGAAGAGAGAACAGAGCGAGCTTCGCAAGTTGAGAAGCGACCGGGCTACTGGCGCGAGCGACCGAGGGCATCATCTCGGTGTCGCGCAGGCAGCGCCGCCCAGCGATGGCGACCCAGAGGAACCCCAGCGAAGAGGCGAGAAACGGGAGGTCGTAGATTCCGCCAACCTTGTAGGAGCCGCGCGCGATGGCGGCATTCATGGCTTCCGAAGAGAAGGTGTAGAGAGCGCTGGCGAAGAAAATGTTGCGATAGAGTTGGCGCCACGCTCCGGAACTGCTGAAGAATGCCGAGGCTGACACGGCAATCAATATCACTCCTTCGACGAAGTACAGGAGATCCCAACGCAGGTTGGACACCGCGACATTGACGACGATGTATTCCTGGGGAAAAACGAAGAAGGCGTAGACTACGACCCACCAAACCAGCAGCATGAGGATATTCAGCGCGCTGGGCAACATTCCCTCGCGCTCATCGCCCTGATGGGGGCGGATGGCCACGGCTGCCATCATGGGGACAACGTGCAGGTACAACACGATACCCGCCGGGAAGGGGTCGGGTGCGGGCTGGCGAACCACCACTTCGAACCACACCCAGCATGCCTGGTTGAAACACCACATGGCCATGGCCGCCGTCATCAGACTCCAGAACAAGCGTGTATACCCACGACTGTCGAAGGCGTTTTTGGCGGAGAGGATAAAGGCAGCCGTGATCACCAGGAGCGGGACCAGGTCTCCCATGGCCACGCGAAAGAAGGGGCTGGGAAACACTGCGGGCGCCAGAGCAAAGGCCAGCAGTAGACCAACTCCGCAGAGGAGCGCCGAGATGTCTCTCCGAGAGACCACACCGCATCATATGACGTTCGCCACGAGATGTTTAGATCACGCACTGGTTACCGGAGGTTACTGAGGTAACTTTCGATCGGTTCGGGGGCAAGCTGCTAGAATTCGTGTCATGGCATTCCCCGCTAACCGCATGCGCCGTTTGCGGCGCACTGAAACGTTGCGCACCTTGGTCCGTGAGACCCGGCTTACGCCCGAATCTTTCGTGTATCCACTGTTCATTTGCCCCGGAACGGGGATCCGTAAAGAAGTGCGCTCGATGCCAGGCGTCTTCAACCTTTCCGTAGACGAGGCAGTGAAGGAAGTGCGTGAGACGCGCGCGCTGGGAGTGTTGTCGATCATTTTGTTCGGGCTGCCAGAGAAGAAAGATGAAGTTGCCACCGGCGCCTGGGCGGAAGATGGCATCGTGCAAAGGGCGGCGCGCGCCATCAAGAGCGAAGTGCGAGACGTGGTGGTGATCGGCGATGTTTGCCTGTGCGAGTACATGTCGCATGGGCATTGCGGCATCGTCAAGGTGAACGACAAGGCGAGGGCGCAATCGCTGGGCGCGGCCGCGGTGGCGCCACCGGCTGCCGCGGAGTACGAGATCGTGAATGACGCCAGCCTGGAATTGCTGGCGCGCACGTCGGTCTCACTGGCGCGGTCGGGGGTGGACATCATCGCGCCGTCGGACATGATGGATGGACGGGTCGGAGCGATTCGCGCGGCGCTCGACCAGGCTGGCTTCGAAAATACGCCGATTCTTGCCTATGCGGCGAAGTTTGCTTCCGGTTTCTATGGTCCGTTCCGCGAGGCGGCGGATTCAGCGCCGCAGTTCGGAGATCGCCGTTCCTACCAGATGGATCCGGCGAACGTTCGCGAGGCGATGCGAGAGATCGAGTTGGACATTGAAGAGGGCGCGGACATGATCATGGTGAAGCCGGCGATGCCGTACCTGGATGTGATTGCCGCGGCCCGCGCCCGTTTCGACTTGCCGCTGGCGGCGTATCAGGTCTCGGGCGAGTACGCCATGATCGAGGCTGCGGCCCGGAACCAGTGGATCGACCGGGAGCGGGTGATGATGGAATCGCTCGTATGTATCCGCCGCGCGGGCGCGAGCGTCATTCTGACTTACTACGCCAAGGAAGCGGCGAGACTGCTGGCCTAGCTTTGAAGGGGCGTGGCTTCAGCCTATGCCGTTAGCGCCCTTCACACAAGCGGCTCCGGAGGTTGCGGTCGGCCAACGGCTATCGACGGACGAAAAGGCTACAATAGCGGCGTGAACGCCCCCGTTCCGCCGAAGCCGGCAGCTGACAACGAGCATCACGACAGCAGGCATCAGCACCGCCATTCCATCTACGCCGCCGAAGCCACCGGATTGCTTCTCATGGCGGTTCTGCTGCTCGTTCTGACCGTCATCCGCTACTGGCGGTACATCCCTTGGAGCGCGCGCTGAGGTTGCCGAACTTGCCGGGGTTGCCGAAGCCTAAGTCAGATCGCGAGCCGCTGGTCGTCGTCGTGCTTGGTCCCACGGCGAGCGGGAAGACTGCTCTGGCGCTCGGGATCGCGCGGCGCTTTTGCGGTGAAATCGTCAATTGCGACTCGGTCGCGATGTACCGCGAATTTGAAATCGGCACGGCCAAGCCGAGCGCGGCGGAGCGCGCGGAAGTTCCACATCACCTGCTCGATTGCGTGGATCCGCTCTCCGACGTCACGGCGGGAGAATATGCTCGGCAGGCGCGGCAGATTCTGCACGAGATCGCTTTGCGCGAAGACGTTCTGCGCGAGACAGCTCTAGGCGAAAACGAGCAGCGAAGGCACTTGCCCATCGTCAGCGGAGGAACCGGACTCTATCTTCGCGCTCTCGTGGAAGGACTTTTTCCTGGCCCGCAGCGATCCGAAGAGCTGCGCAAGAAACTGCGCGGCCGCGCGGAGGAGCGCGGCACCGAGCATTTGCATCGCATCCTGCGGCGGCTCGACTCCTCGGCAGCGAGCCGCATTCACGCCCATGACGTACCCAAGGTGATTCGGGCGATTGAAGTGTGCCTGGCCTCGCGCCGGCCCTATCGACGAACTATGACCGAACTTTGGCGGCAGGGACGCGAACCGCTGCGCGGCTTTCGCATTCTGCGCCTCGGACTCAATCCGGAGCGCGAGGTTCTTTATGCGCGCATCAACCGGCGCGCCGCGAAGATGTTTGACGAAGGGCGGATTGACGGAGGATTGATTGCCGAGACGGAAAGGCTCCTCGCAAAATATGGCGACGAAGCCCGCCGCCCGCTCGCGTCGTTGGGATATAAGCAGGCGGTGCAGTTTTTGCGCGGCGAGATGGATCGGGAGTCGGCGCTCGCGGCGGCGCAGCAGGCGCATCGCAACTATGCCAAGCGCCAGATCACATGGTTCCGTCGAGAACCGGACGTGCATTGGCTGGCCGGGTTTGGCGACGACCCGGCGATTCAGGCGGAAGCCATCGCAATTGTCGAGCGGCAAGTTTAAGAGAGAACTTGGTTTACTGGTGGAGAGCCGGGCGTCCCCGCCCGGCTGGGTGGGCGCGACGCCCGTCGCTCCACTGACGCCCTACACGACGACCCCGCCCGTTTTTGCTATTGTTCAATTGCATGTTCCGACACTTGCTGCCGATCGCGCTCCTGCTTGCCGCGGCGCTTTGCTTTGCCAAAGACAAGAGCAAAGACCGCTTTCTGCAAGCTGGTCCCATCCATGTCGACAGAGCCGGCCGGAGGTGGGTTGACAAAACGTTGCGCAAGATGTCGCCCGAAGACAAAGTCGGCCAACTCTTCGCGATCCCGGTGAAGGTGCAATTCCTGAATGACGCCGACCCCATCTGGATTCAACTGCGCGACAACGTCCGCAAATATCACATCGGATCGCTGGTCATGACTGTTCCGATGGATGGGCCCTTCCTGCTCAAAAGCCAGCCCGATGTTGCGGCCGAACTGCTCAACCGGCTGCAGAGGTCATCGAAGCTGCCCCTGATTGTCGCTGCAGACTTTGAGCGGGGCGTGTCCATGCGACTGAATGGCGCGACCGTCTTCCCGCATGCGATGGCTTTTGGAGCTGCCGGCAAAACGGAAAATGCCGAAGCCTTCGGACGCATCACCGCGCTGGAGGCGCGAGCCATTGGAGTGCATTGGAATTTCTTTCCCGTTGCCGACGTGAATTCCAACCCGGCGAATCCCATCATCAACACGCGCTCGTTCGGAGAAGACCCGAAGCAGGTGGGCGATTTCGTGGCGGCGTACATCCGGGGCGCTCACGAAGGCTCCATGCTGACCACGGCGAAACATTTTCCCGGACACGGCGACACCGCTGCCGATTCTCATCTTGGCCTGGCTCAAGTCACTGGCGACCGGGCGCGGCTCGATGCGGTTGAGCTGCCGCCGTTCCGGCGCGCCATCGAGGCGGGCGTGGACGCCGTGATGGTGGCGCACGTAACCGTTCCCGCTCTCGACGCCGAGCCCAACCGTGTGGCCACAACTTCAAAGGCGATTGTGACCGGACTGCTAAAAGAAGACATGGGATTCAAAGGAATCGTGGTGACCGACGCTCTCGACATGGCGGGGCTGACGCGCCTGTACGCGAACGATATCGGCCGGGCCGCGGTCGAATCCTTCAAAGCCGGCAATGACGCGCTGATCATTCCAGCCGATCTCGGAGCCAGCTATCGCTCGGTGCTGCAAGCGGTGCATAGCGGCGAAATCAGCCGCGAGCGGCTCGATCAATCGGTGCGTAAGATTCTGGAAGCAAAGGCTTCTCTCGGTTTGAACAAGGCGCGGCTGGTGGACCCCGCGTTACTCTCCAGCGAGATTGCGAAACCGGAGAATCTGGCCGTCGGCCAGCGCATTGCCGACGAAGCCATCACGCTCGTCCGCGACAACGGCAAAGTGATCCCGCTACAGTCTTTTGCAGCTTCTATTGGAACTCGGCAGGCCGCGCTTCCGTATCAATCAGTAGCCGAGGCGAGCAATCGCCTGGTCGCGGTGATTTTTTCCGACGACCTGCGCACGGACTCCGGACGTATGCTCGAACGCCAAATTCTAGCCCGTGTGCCCGATGCCCGCGTGATCTACGTCGATCCGCGCTCGGCCGCGGGCATGAAGCCGTCCGTGGTCGAAGCGGTGGAAGCGGCGGAGCACGCGATCGCCGCGGTGTATGTGGTTCCGACCGCGGGCAAGGCCATGCGCGCTGCTGGAGGAGGTTTGAAGAATACGGTTGCCATGGACGACGCCACGGGATCGTTACTCGCCGGGATTCTCGATCGCGCCGCCAGCCGCACCGTCGTGCTTGCCATGGGCAATCCCTATGTGGTGCAGGATTTCCCCGCGATCCAGAATTATGTGTGCGCGTTTTCCAATGCAACCGTCTCGGAAACCGCTGCCGTGAAGGCGATCTTCGGCGAGATCCCGATCCGCGGCCGTCTGCCGGTTACGATTCCGGGCGTCGCATCCCGAGGCGAGGGGATCGAACGCCCCGCCCGGCCGATTTCAGTCCAACCCAGTTCAGGAGGTTCCTCCCATGTTCAGCCTTAGAATGTTCAACCGCAAAATATTCAACGGTAGCGTGATCGCAAAACTGTCCCTGGGCGCGTTGTTTGCCGCGCTCTGCGTGCTTCCCGCTTGCAGCATCCATGCCAACGACGATAGCAAGGATGGCGAGAAGCACGTTGACATCAAGTCTCCCATCGGCGATTTGCACGTCAGCGAGCAAGCCGATATCCGCGACGTCGGTTTGGCGCTCTATCCCGGCGCCAAGCCCGCTCCGAAAGACACCAGCGACGACAAGAAGAGCGCCAATGTGAACCTTTCGATTCCGGGATTTTCGTTGAAGGTGGTCGCTGCGGAGTTCGTCTCCGACGACGCTCCCGACAAACTCATCGCCTACTACGACAAAGAGCTGCAGAAGTATGGCAAACCCATCCAGTGCCGCAGTGCATGGAGCGGTGGCCACGTGGAAACGGAAAGCGGCAAGGACACAATATCTAAGCCCGTTTCGTGTGACAGCAAAGGCACCGGAGACTCGGTGGAGTTGAAGGTTGGAACCGAAGGAAACCAGCACGTGGTCGCAGTCGAGCCCAGCATTAAGGGAACCCGCTTTGCCCTGGTCTATATACGCATGCATACGGGCTCGGACGAGACCATCTAAAGGCATCGGGCGATCCGGTCATCGCGTGATCGGGCGATCGGAACTGCCGGCATCGTAAACACGATACGCGATGACCCGATGGCCAGATGACCCGATCACCCCATGCCTTGCCTTGCTCTCCGGTTCGTTGTGCGCTAGTTTCAAAGACGTGGAGCACGCTTGCCAACAATGTGGGACTACGGTCGAGGACGGCCGGCCGTTTTGTCCGCAATGCCGCGCTCCTCAAATCCATGTGCAGGTTGCGGTTCCGGATGATGGAGTTGCCGCCGGCCTGAATTCCGCGCCGGACGAGTTTTCCCCGGAGATTCCCGTAGAGACGAGGCTGGCCTCGTCTCAGGCGCGGCCAGCCGGAAGTGCGAGGGCCGGCACGATGGACAGGGCCGTCGCCGTTCGTGCCGCGCTCAAGGCTGGCGTGCTCGGCGTTTTCATCGGGATGATCCCATTCCTCGGCATCGTGCTGACCGGGGCACTGGCTGTCTTTTTCTACCGCCGTGAAAGTAGATTCGTCCTTCCTGCCGCTCTCGCGTCGCGGCTTGGGGGAGCAGCGGGAGTCGTCATCTTCGCCATCAACGCTCTGTTGATCACGATCCGTATTCTTGTTTTTCATGCCCAGCAGGAATACACCGATTACATCCTGAAACTCGCTCAGAGGTTCGGCGCCAACGCGGCCGACCCCGACATTCAAGCCAGCATCCACAACCTGTTTACTCCGTCGGGGCTGGCGATCACCTTCTTTTTTGGGATGATTTTTACCGTGGCGCTCGCCTCAGTCGGCGGCGCGCTGGCCTCGCTGTTTATGCGGCCCCGCAACACGGGCGTGTAATTCAATCAGTATCGACGCGGGTTTCGGGCTCGCCCTTGCTCTCATCTTTCCGCACGCGTATGATGCAGCGTTTATGAATTCACGCGAGCCAGGGCATCCCGTCGAGATCCATCAGAAAGCGCAGCTCATGTCGGCATCGGAGGTGGAGCGCACCTTGATCCGGCTGGCGCATGAGATTCTTGAAAAGAACAATGGCGTCGAAGATCTGGCGCTGGTCGGCATCCGGCGCCGTGGAGTTCCGCTGGCGGAGCGGCTGGCCAAAATTATTCAGCGCATCGAAAAGAAACCGGTGCTCCTCGGCACGCTCGACATTACCCTCTATCGCGACGATCTTTCCACCCTCGACTCCAAGCCCGTGGTGCGCAAAAGCGAACTGGAAATCCCCATCACGGGCAAGTCGGTGGTGCTGGTTGACGACGTGCTCTACACTGGCCGCACCACCCGCGCGGCCATGGACGCGCTGTTTCGCTCGGGCCGTCCCAAGCGGTTGCAGTTGTGCGTATTGATCGATCGCGGCCATCGCGAGTTGCCGATTGAGGCCGCTTTCATTGGACGAACCGTGCAGACAACGGAAAATCAGATTATCGAGGTCAAACTTCGCGAGGTCGACGACGCGGAGAAAGTCCTGCTGATGGAAAAACAGGTCAATTTGTAATTTGCGATTTGTAATTTGTAATTGAAAACTTGGATCCGCATCGCGCCCTCTTGAATTACAAATTACAAATTGGAAATTATTGGAAATCACAAATTAACTATGAATCCAGCGCGCGGTTCCCTGCTCGGTATCGAGCACCTGGAAGCAGCCGAGATCCTGCGACTCTTGAAGTTTGCCCGGCGCATGAATCCGGACAGGCCGCGGCCCCTGCTCAAGGGCAAGCGGGTGCTTCTTCTTTTCTATGAGGCCTCCACCCGCACCCGGAGCTCGTTTGAAATCGCGGCCAAGTCAATGGGCGCTCACACCGTACTTATCCAGGCGATCGGTTCCAGCATTGAGAAAGGCGAATCGCTGCTCGACACGGGATACACGGTGCGCGCCGTCGGCGCCGACATCATCGTCATCCGCCACCCCAATGCCGGCGCGCCTTATGTGATGGCGCAGCACATCGACGTGCCCGTCATTAACGCCGGCGATGGACTGCACGAGCATCCCTCGCAGGCGCTGCTCGACGCGTACACAATTCTGCGCAACAAGAAAACTTTCAAAGGTCTGCAGATCGCGATTGTCGGCGACATTTTTCACAGTCGTGTGGCGCGGTCGGCCTGCCACCTACTGAGCAAATTCGGCGTGAAGATCATTCTTTGCGGTCCGCCGGAACTGGCGCCCGATATTGCGACGACCCTGGCGCCCGGCGTGCGCGTGACCCGCCACATTGACGACGCCTTGCGCGGCACCGACGTGGTCATGCTGCTGCGCGTGCAGAAGGAGCGTCTCTCAGGGCTGAAGATCGACCTCCCGGAATACATCGCGCGCTACCAGATGAACCCGGCGCGGTTGAAGATGGCGAAGAAAGACGCCATCGTGATGCATCCCGGCCCAATTATTCGCGGCCTGGAACTGACCAGCGAAATTGCCGACGGCGCCCAGTCGCGCATCTTGGAAGAAGTGCGCTACGGCGTGCCCACGCGCATGGCGATTCTGGCGCGGGCGATGGGAAAGATGCGATGAAGATCGGTAAACAATGTCTGTGAAAATCAAGGATTGACGTGACTTCACGCTCCACAACCAGTCTGCTGATCAAGGGCGGCCACCTTATCGACCCGGCGGCTCGCGTCGACGCGCCCATGGATGTGCTCCTCAAAGATGGCCGCGTTGCCGAAGTGGCTTCTCCCCACAAGATCAAGGGGGCGGACGAAAATTTCGATGCCCGCGGACTCATCGTCGCGCCGGGCTTCATCGATCTGCACGTGCACTTGCGCGAGCCCGGACAGACGCACAAAGAGACGATCGCGACGGGCACGGCCGCCGCTGCGGCTGGCGGCTTCACTTCTGTCTGCACCATGCCCAACACGGTGCCGGTGGTTGATTCGGTGGAGTGGATCGAGTGGCTGCGACAGCCTGAACGCGGCGCGATCGTCAATGTGTTCGTCATCGCTGCCGCGACGCGAGCGAGCAAAGGAGTCACGCTTACCGACTTCCGCGCGCTGCACAGCGCCGGGGCGATCGCGGTCACCGACGATGGCAAGCCCATCCTCGACGACGCCATTATGCGCGAGGCGCTGGTGCTGGGCGGGGAGCTGAATTTCCCGGTCGCGCAACATGCCGAAGACACTCGCATGACCGAGAATTGCTCGATGCATGCGGGCGCGCGTTCTTTTCGTCTCGGATTGCGGGGCATGACCGCGGCTGCCGAAGCCTCGATTGTCGAGCGCGACGTGCAGCTCGCGATGCACATTCCCAACGCGCGCCTGCACGTCGCGCATCTTTCCACGGCGGACGCGCTGAAGAGTGTGCGCCGTGGCAAGCGCGCCAAAGCGCGCGTCACTTTTGAAGTTACGCCGCACCATTTCACGCTGACCGACGAAGACATGCGTGACTACGACAGCAATTACAAGATGAATCCGCCGCTGCGCTCGCCCTCCGATCGCGAAGCCATCCTGTCCGCGCTCGCCGACGGTGCGGTGGACGCTATCGCCACCGATCATGCCCCCCACGCCGTCCACGAAAAGGAGATGGAATTCGAGGGCGCGGCGTTCGGCATCGCCGGACTTGAAACTGCGCTCGCGCTGGCGATCACCAGGTTGCATCGCGAGAAGCGCATCCCTCTTGCCCGCATCGTGGAACTCTTCACCGCCGGTCCGGCGCGCTGCTTCGATCTTCGCGGCCGCGGTTCGCTGGTCCGCGGCTCGGTTGCCGACGTTACCGTTTTCGATCCGAAAAAGAAATGGACCTTCGATGCCGCCAAGTCACGCTCGAAATCGAGGAACACGCCCTTCGATGGATGGCAGCTGACGGGAAAAGCAGTCGCAACCATTGTCGGAGGGAAGATCGTGTATTCGGGTTGAGCGCCGTTGTGTCAGACAAATGTGTTAGAATGTCTGACACCATGTCCTCGCAGCGCATCACCATCCGCATCTCCGAGTCTTTGGTTAAGCGCCTGAAGCAACAGGCCGGAATGAAACGCCGCTCCGAGTCCGCCTTGGTGCGCGAAGCCCTGGAAAGCTATCTCAGAGAAGCCCCGGCACCCAGTTCAGCTTACGACTTGGCGAGAGAAGCGGGCTTGATCGGATGTGTGCGCGGTGCGCCATCCGACCTGAGCGCCAATCGCAAACATTATGAAGGTTTTGGCGAAAACCGATGAGGAGGGTGCTGGTGGACACGGGGCCGTTGGTGGCGATTATGTCGCGCGCCGACGAGCACCACAAGACTTGCGTTGAGACGTTGCACGATCTGCCCGGCCCCTTGTTTTCCTGTTGGCCAGTCATCACCGAGGCGGCTTGGTTGCTGCGCGGCAACGCGGGAGCTGTCCGGCAATTGCTGAGCAGCATTGCAGAAGGCTTCCTCGAACTTCTTCCCATCCAAAGCGCCGAAGCGTCGGAAATCGGGAAGGTGATGGAAAAGTACAGAAATGTTCGCCCGCAACTTGCGGATGCAGCGCTGGTTTATTTGGCCGAGCGCGATGGTTTCGACGTGATCTTTACGCTAGATTGGCGGGATTTCTCGGTGTACCTGGCAGGGCGCAAGCGTCTTTGGCGCATCATTCCGTAATGACTCCGAACCAGCTTGCAGCAGCAGAGCGGCCCGATTCGTTACTGTGGAGCTTTGAGTAGAGACTTGCAGCGCCTCCTGTGCGTACCTTGGCAGCCGTGAAGCCGCTCTACGCGCTCTTGACCAGCGGGTTACCCGGAGAAACCAAACCGGCACGATGCAGTTTAGCGGTGAGGCGATCTTTGTCATTGGAAGCAGAAGCAGCGGCGAGGCGCTTGCGCAGTTTTGCGATTTTTTCTGCGCGCGTACGGCGCCGGCGAATTTCCGGACGACGGCTGGGTGCGGACATAAAGTTCTCCTTAGTATTCAGTGAAGTGACCGGGAAGTGACCGGTGAAATCACGAGTCAGAGTCACGGTCGGCCCCGTGGACTCGCGTCGAACTTCAATTATAGGGTTGATCGACACTGCTGGCAAAGAGAGGAACGGCGATTGCGGCTATGCAGCCCTTGGCCGGTGGATTCGTCGACCCAGGCCTCAACAGGTTGCGGAAAAAGTCTTGTGGAAAGACTCGAAACTAAAAAAGGACAGCCCGGAGCCCCCCAAGGCCGTCCTGATAGACCCTCCCGGTTAGAAGGGCAACTGTGATTACGATAGTCGCGAGAGATTGCGGGAATATTGCAATTTCGTGAAACTCCGATGAAATTCGATTCAGCCCTGCTAGTACTTGATTGCGCAATTCCACGTTCGATTCGGGCAACTATAGATTGGCGCGTTGCGATCAGTTAGACATGACGCTAATCTGCGCGACTAAGTAGTAGGCGCAACTGCAGACAAACTGCAGATCCCTCACTTCTCCACCCCATCGCGCCAAGTGCGGGCGCGCTGGGGGCCTCGCTTCGCTCGGGATGACAATTCATGAAAGGTGTTGCTCGTGTCCCTCGGAGACCGGACTTCCACAGCCCCCGCCTCGTCCTTTTCTCCCCGAAAAAGCTATAATCCTCCCCTTGTGCGCATCCTTCTTTTCAGCGACATTCACAGCAACCTCGAAGCGCTGGACGCCTGTCTGGCCGCCGCTCCCAACTATGACCTCGTCGTCAATCTCGGAGACACGGTCGGCTACGGCGGCAATCCCAACGAAGTCATTGCCCGCGCGCAAGCTCTCGGACGCGTGTTCGTCCGCGGCAATCACGACAGAGCCGTCTGCGGCCTCATGACCCTCGAAGAATTCAACCCCGTCGCCGGCCTCGCCACGCTCTGGACGCGCGACCAGCTCACGCCGGAAAATCTCGAATGGCTGCGCTCGCTTCCCCAGGGCCCCGTCCGCCTCGACGAACTCCCCGGCATTCAGTTCGTCCACGGCTCCTCGCTCGACGAAAATGAATACATGGTCAACGCCCGCGACGCCATCGAACCGCTCATCACCGACCCCGTCCCGGTCACGTTCTTCGGACACAGCCACCTCCAGGGCGGTTTCTCGCTCACGGGCGAGATCAGCGAAGGCTACCGTCCCGGATATCGAACGGTGGGGCAGCCCGAGTCCTCCGACTGGCCGCTGCGCAAAGATCGCCGCTATCTCATCAACCCCGGCTCCGTAGGACAGCCCCGCGATGGCGACTGGCGCGCCGCCTTTGCCATGTTCGACTCTGAGGCCTGGATTGTTACTTTCTATCGCGTGCCCTACAACGTGCGCGTGGCGCAGGAAAAAATTCTGGCGGCTAATTTGCCGCAGCGATTGGCCACGCGGCTGGCAACGGGAAGATAGGACACAGCGTTTTGGCGCCTGTGGAGGGACGGCCGCCCTCACCCGTCCAGCCGGGCGGGGACGCCCGGCTCTCCACCAGCAAACTTGGATCGGCAGCAGTAACCATGACGCGGTTGGGGTGCTGGGGATTGTCGTTACTCCTCCATCGCCCACCCTTTCCGCAAAGTACGCGAAAGGGATGGGTGCCAGGTTTCTCAACGGTGCCGAGAGATCCCAGCCTCTCAGCAAGCCTGAACATTTCCGAACTGACGCACAGAACCGCCTAGCGCCGGCTGCTCTCCTGCGAGAGAATAGGGGCGGTCATTATTTCGATCTTGAATTCGATCTTGAATTCGATCTTTGCAAACGGAGCCGTCATGAAAGTCGTCGCGTTCAACGGTAGTGCCCGCAAGGGCGGGAATACGGCAATTTTGCTTGGCTACACTCTGAGCGAACTCAAAAAGGAAGGCATCGAAACCGAACTGGTGGAACTGAGCGGCGCTGAAATCCATGGCTGCCTTGCCTGCCGCAAGTGTTCAAAGAAGAAGAACCGCCGCTGCTCGCAGGAGAACGACATGGGGAACATCTGCATCGAGAAGATGGACGCGGCGGACGGCATTCTGCTCGGCTCGCCAACCTATGTCGCCGATGTCTCGCCGGAGATCAAGGCGTTGATGGACCGTGTCTGCCTGGTTTCCAGAGCGAACGGCGGCATGTTTCGCCATAAAGTCGGCGCCGGCGTGGTGGCCGTACGCCGAGCGGGAGCCATTCACGCTTTCGACGCCCTGAATCACTTCTTCCTGATCGGCGAAATGATCGTGCCGGGCTCGTCTTATTGGAACATCGGCATCGGCCTTGAGCCCGGCGAAGTGGAGAAAGACGAAGAAGGCATTCGGACCATGAAAGTCCTCGGACAGAACATGGCTTGGCTGCTGAAGAAGATCCATCCCCAAGGCTAGAAACGCATCGCGCTTCGAGTAGGCTGCGGTGTCCGCTCACGTTGTAAACTCGATCCGTGCCTTCGCGCTCTTCCAGTTCCGGCAATCTTTTCCCTGCGGCGAAATCCGCGCCTGCCGCGCACACTGCTCACGTCGATGGCGGAGCTCGGGGCAATCCTGGGCCCGCCGGTTATGGGGTTGCCATTCAGGACGCTTCCGGGCACCCCGTCGCTGAGCTTAGCGAATACCTTGGGCACCGGACCAATAACTACGCCGAGTATCAGGGGCTTCTTGCCGCGCTGCGCTATGCCGCCGAAAACCAGATCAAGGCGCTCAAGGTGATTAGCGATTCCGAACTGATGGTCCGGCAGATGAAAGGCGTCTACAAGGTGCGGCATCCCGAACTGCGCAAGCTGTACGACGAGGCGCAGCAACTGGTTCGCCGGCTCGAGCACTTCGAAATCCGCCACGCTCTCCGCGAACACAACCGGACGGCGGATCGGCTGGCGAATGAGGCAATGGATCGAGGGCAGTGAGGCAGGTTTCAAAGTTTCAGAGGTTCAAAGTTGCAAAGTTTCAAAGTTAAAGAAGAAGAAGCGTGACGCCAGAGAGATAGAAAACAAAAAGCGTCAAGCGATAGGAAAAGAAAAGCGAGGAGCGAAGCGCGAACCGCGAAAAGCAAACGGGGCTATTGGCTAAGAGCTGATGGCTGAAGCACTACACAAACCGCGCCAGCGCCCTATCTACGCCGGGCCTCTTTTCGTCGCGGCGGCTGCCTTCACCTTCACCGTCTCCCACGGCCGCTTTGGACGATCCACCTCCGGCTCGTCGCGGTCTTTGATGCGATCGTACTGGTACGACTCGCTCACCGTTCCGAGCGACTCGTTGTAAAGGCTCGGCGTTCCCAGCGCTTCTTTCATTTCTTCGGAGAACTGCTGCAGCGCTTTCAGGTGGTCGGCCGTCGCCGGCACTTCGGTCTTCGTCGTCTTCATAAACTGCTGATAGCCGCGATTGACCAGCTTCGAAATTTCGCTGCCGATCAGGTATCCGGGATACGCGAAAATTTTCGCGCCGCCGTCAGCCGTCTTCTGGATCGCCGCCGAGCAGTTGTACTTCTTCAGGAACACGCGCGTTTGCGCGCCCGGAGCTTCAATCAGGTCAAAGCCATGATCGCGCAGCCAGTTGACTGCGTCTTCGTAGGTTCGTTGTTCGACTTTCGCTGTCATTTTATAAACTCAGTTCTCGTTATTCTCGTGGCATCAGTTTAGATGCGGCTCTCGGGCTCGATGGAACCAAAACTGTCCACTGCAAATCTGCAAATCTAAATCGAATGACGCCAGAATTCAACAACGCTTAGTATAGATATACCTTTTTGAGATTGCGGGCACATTACTCTAGTCACAAAGGGCATCGCGTTCCATGACACCAGCAGTTTCCGGCTCCGCGCCCTCGCCGTCGCCACGCGAGGCAAAAGCCGCGCCTGGCTTGACAGGAGAAGCCTTTCTAGAGCGCATCGTCACCCCGCCGCTCCTGCCACTTGCCGCCTTCACCCGCGATCTGCCTCGAGTAAAACTAATGGGCACGGCCGAATGGAAACGTCGCCGAAGGTCCACCATGGATCATGTTCACGACGGAGACACGGAGAAGATCAACGACGGAAGATCGAAGAGAAAGGTTTTCTCCGTGCCTCAGTGCCTCCGTGGTGAAATGGTTCTGCCATCTGACTTCTGATGCTTACGCTCTCTCAATCCGCCTACGTCTGTCTTCGTGAACACGGAGAGGAAACCTATCCTCACGAGTGCTGCGGCGTGCTGCTTGGGCGCTTCGACGACAACGGCGCGAAGACGGTCTCGCGCATCGCGCGCTGCGGCAATACGCGCGCGGACTCGCCGCACAACCGCTACCATATCGATCCCAGGGATCTCATCCGCATTGAGCGCGAAGGCCGCGAGCGCGGCGAGGAGATTGTCGGCTTTTATCACTCCCATCCCGACCATCCCGCGCAATGGTCGCCCACCGACCTCGCCGAAGCCCACTGGTTCGGCTGTTCGTATGTGATCACGAGCGTCGACCATGGCGTGGCGGCAATTACGAATTCGTTCGAGCTTGTGGGCAGCGGTGAGGCCGACAAGAAATTCGTGGACGAGAAGACTGAAGTGTCATGACACCGAGGCGCATGACCAAGGGCTAGGGCAGCACTTTCAGCACCACGGCAGTTATGTCATCGTGCGGCGCGGTGCCATCGGAGAAGGCGAACTGGCGGTCGAAGACGAAGTTCACGGAATCGGTTGCCGATTTGCGGTGGCATTGTGCCCAAACCTCCTCTATTTCAGAGGTGCAGAACTCGACTCCCTCCCCGTTGCGCAATTCATGCAGACCGTCGCTCGCGAACAAAACGCAGTCTCCCGGACTGAGTTGCACGACGTGCCGTCCGTAAGTGGCGCCCGGGAACATTCCCGAGGGCAATCCACCCTCGCCGAGCTGCCGACAGGTGGTTCCGGAGACCAGCAGGGGCAGTGGCATCCCGGCATTGGAGAAGACGAGTTCCTGCGTGGCGGGGTTGAAAAGAGCGTACAACGTCGAGCAAAAGCGGCCCTCGATGGGTCGCTGCAACAGGCGCTCGTTCAACCGGACAAGCGCTTCCGCGGTATCCGTCCCGGTCTTGTGAATCCCGCGCAGCGTTCCCATCACGAGTGCGGCGAACATGGCCGCCGGTAAGCCCTTGCCGACCACATCGCCGAGGTAGATGCCGATGAAACCGTCCGGTAAAAAAAAGAAGTCGGCAAAGTCGCCCCCCACATCGGCGAAAGGAATGAAGCGGAACGCGATTTCGACGGACTCGTGGCAGAGCATGGTTGTGGGCAGCAACGAGGATTGGATGATTTTCGCTTCCCGTGCATGCTCGTCACAAATGCGATCGCAGGTCAAGCTTTCTTTCACGGACTCCGATTTCGCCACGCCAGCCGCTACAGACATGCCCCACCGTCCTAGGGGTCAGATCGGCAAAACGCCAGTTCTGTATTAGTGCCCGAAATCTGAACTGCGCCAGCGAAGGCGTAGGGACTTTTCATTTCATTCTTGTACCGAAGTAGTTCCGCACACCGCTGCTCGTCATATAGAGCAGGAACAGGCCCGCGATCGCCACTCCCACTGCGCCTTTCAGATGTTCTCCGATCGCGAGATTAACAAGATCGCCCGCCGCGTTCATCGCAACGATCGTCACTCCAAGAATCCATCCCCAGTAGCGGCGCCGGAACCAGCCGACGGCTGCGGCGCACAACAACGCCGAGACCACCACGAAACCAAGCCCGGCACCCTTGCCCAGCGACACGAGCTGAGCATGGGCCGTTTTGTTCAACACCCACAGCCCATCGAGTATGGTCCCAGGTTTGAGCAGCGTGACGGCGGCGTAGGCGGCCATGGCTGCGCCGAACACGAAAAATACGCCGATTGGGACAAAGCCCCGAGGGCGTTCATTTTCGTCAGTACCCATTACCTTCTCCATTCCGCGCTGGACGGCCGAGGAAGGCCGTCACTCCATTTTCGGCTTGCATCTTTCGCCAGTACCATAGCATCTTCTCCACATGCCCCAGATCCAGATTCCATCTCCGCTGCGCCAATACTCGGGGAAACAGGCCTCAGTCGATGTCCCTGGAAAAACCGTGGGCGAGGCCCTTGCTGGCCTGGTCTCGCAGCATCCCGACCTGAAGCGCCACCTCTACACCGGCGACGGCAAGCTGCGCACGTTCGTGAACGTCTACGTCAACGACGAAGACATGCGCTACCTGCAAAAAGAAGCCACTGCGGTCAAAGACGGTGATACCATTTCCATTGTGCCGTCGATTGCCGGCGGCTGTTGCGTTATGATTTGCTGAGCGTGATTTTGATGAGTATGACTTGCGGACTGACACATGACCGAATGCCCCGCCCCGCGCGCTGTCGCCGCTGTCTGTAGTTCGCCGTCAAACTGATTAAAATTGGAAAAAGGAACCAATGGCCACCCTTACCGATGTCAAACCCGCTGCCGCCCAACCCGAAGCCATTTTGAGCAACGACGAGATCCTGCGCTATTCGCGCCATCTGATCATGCCCGAGGTGGGCATGAACGGGCAGCGGAAGCTGAAGGCCGCGAAAGTCCTGTGCATCGGAGCGGGCGGACTCGGTTCGCCGCTCGCAATCTACCTCACGGCCGCGGGCGTGGGCACGCTCGGCATCGTGGACTTCGACGTCGTGGACTACACCAACCTGCAGCGCCAGATCATCCACTCGACCAACGACGTTGGGCGCAAGAAGCTCGACTCCGCCGCCGACAAGCTGACGGCGCTCAATCCGTTCCTGAACCTGCGCACGTTCGACATGAAACTGACCAGCGCCAACGCGCTGGAGTTGTTTCGCGAGTTCGACATCGTCGCCGACGGCACCGATAATTTTCCCACGCGCTATTTGGTCAACGACGCCTGCGTGCTTACCGGCAAGCCCAATGTTTACGGTTCCATTTTTCGTTTTGAGGGGCAGGCGAGCGTTTTCGCGACCGAAGAAGGACCATGCTATCGCTGCCTCTATCCCGAGCCGCCACCGCCGGGCCTGGTGCCTTCGTGCGCCGAAGGTGGAGTGCTGGGCATTCTGCCCGGACTGGTCGGCGTGATTCAGGCGGCCGAGACCATCAAGCTGATTCTGGGGCAAGGCGATTCGCTCGCCGGACGATTGCTGCTGGTGGATGCGCTCGCCATGAAGTTCCGCGAACTGAAGCTGCGCAAGAATCCCGATTGCCCCGTCTGCGGCACGCACCGGACGATCACCGGGCTGATTGACTACGATCAGTTCTGCGGAATCCGCGGTCAGGAAGAACCCGCTGGAAATGACATCCCGGCGATCTCGGTGGAAGAGTTAAAGAAGAAGTTAGACACGAAAGCCGACGTGTTCATTCTCGACGTGCGCGAGCCGCACGAATACCAGATTTGCAACCTGAAGGGATATCTCATTCCGGTGGGCGACTTGCCGAAGCGGGTGAGCGAACTCGACAGCAGCCGCGAGATCGTGGCCTATTGCAAGATGGGTGGGCGCGGAGCGAAGGCAGTGAACTTCCTGCGCCGCGCGGGATTTACGAAGGTCTATAACCTGACCGGCGGCATCTTAGCCTGGGCGGATCGAATCGATCCGAAGATGCCTAAGTACTAAGGGCAGTTCTCGGTTCTCAGTGGTCAGTTCTCAGTTGGTGGGGAGCGCGAAATCGCTCCCTCAGGCCGCGAAATGCGGATCCCTCGCTCCGCTCGGGATGACAAAGTAGAGGTTAGACCGACAGACAGAAGGGAGCACCGGAGTGCTCCCTTGCTTGCCTTCCTCTTCCAGGAGTTAGTCAGTTACTTGCTTGAGCTTCCGCTCATCTCGGCCTAGTCGGTAGAGCCGATGGCCAGAGCGTACTTTTTGCCGGCGAAGCGAACCTGGGAAACCGTGGCCTTGCCGCTGGCGTGCTCGACAACCGCGGAGTCGGAGTCGGAAGCTTTGTCGAGTGCGACGACCTTCGCCGAAGCCTTCGCGACTTCCTTCTTGCCCTGCATGAAGCTTACCTCGACGTTTGGTCCCGTGCCGTCCCAGCGCAGTTGATAGTCACCGGGGGCAAGCTGCTGGCCGTTGACTTCGACCGGCTCCCGTACCTGCAGCGAACCCTTGTTACTTGCGAACGCACTCGATGCGAGCAGCACGGCCAGCCCGAGCACAACAGTCTTTGCCAGATGGTTCAGTTTCATATGCTCCTTAGCTTTCTGCCCGGTTTCTGGCCGGGACGTTAGGGGCGGCTGGTGATAGTTCGTCTGAAGGCTTGCCTTTTTCGTGCAAACTCCTACAATGCGCGTGTCAGGGTGACGCAAAAAGACGCGGGCCTCACACTCGTGTTTTTTAGCTGGACCCGGCGCACTCAGGGCCGCCAAACCATGCGCGCGCCGGTCCCGTCACCCTGCAAATTCTTGTACGTGGATCGAATTTCGCTCACCCCACGTCGGTTCGCTATAGAATACGAATCCCGGTTTGGGTAAGTTCCCGATTTCCCCTTTTTCTTTGCGAACCATGCTTTTCGTGAACATGCGTATTAGACGTGCGGGCGCTCGCCGCGTTAGCAGAGCATGGCGCGCGTGGGCGGGAGTAACAGTGTGGCAGTGTCTTGTCTGGAGTTCAGGCTATGCCGGAGAACTGCAGATCCCTCCCCTTCGGCTGCGCTCAGGGTCGGGATGACAATCTGTATTACATAAGCTGCTAACCAATCTTCAAGACAATTTTGCCGTAGTTCTTGCCTTCCTGCATCAGCGTGTAGGCCTCGCGCGCCTGCTCCAGCGGGAAAACTTGTCCGATCACGGGATGGAGCTTGCCGGCTGCCAGCCATTCGGAAAGCTGCTTCCACGCGGATTCCATGAGGGGACGATTCGCGCTCAGATACGACAGCCAGAGTCCGTGGACGCTTGCGCCTTTGGCATAGAGGAGGCGAGTATCGAGCATCGGAATTTCGCCGGTGGCCGCGCCGTAGACGATGACGCGTCCAAAGTCGCGCACGCAGCGGACGCTTTTTGCGACGTGCTCGCCGCCGAGCATTTCGAAAACCACGTCGACGCCTTCGCCGCGCGTGAGATCTTTGATCGCCTCGACATAATCGCGCTGCTTGTAGTTGATACCGTGTTGCAGGCCGAGCTCGCGCACGCGGGCCAGCTTGTCTTCGGAGGAAGAAGTCCCGTACATTTCGATGCCGAGAATTTTTCCGATTTGGACGGCGGCGGTGCCGACTCCGCCGGCGACGGCGTGAATCAGGACGCGGGCGCCGCCGGGCTTGTCGTTTGACTGGGCGACCAAACCCGCCTTCCAGTAGGCGAAGTAGGCGGTGAAGAAATTTACTGGGAAAGCGGCGGCCTGCTCGGCGGTCCAATTTTCCGGGACGGGCCAGACCAGGTTGCGATTCGCGGCCGTTTTTTCTGCAAAGGCGGCCCACTGCGTGTAACCCATAACGCGGCGCCCGCTCAACTCGGCGTTGCCGGTAAGTTCGATGCCGGCGAATTCGCGGCCCGCAGTGAACGGCGGCTTGGGCGTGCCGGCGTATCCGCCGCGCGCGGTGAGCAGATCGGCAAAGTTCAAGCCGCCCGCCTCCACTTTCACCAGAAGTTGCTCGGGTGCGGGATGCGCGTCGGGAACCTGCTGCAATTCGAGAACTTCGGGACCGCCGAAACGAGTGATGACGAGCGCTTTCATGGGGAGAGTCTATCAGTCTTGTCGAGGAACGGGTGGGGACGTCCGGCTCTCCACGACCGCGATAGGGTGGATCCTCGGAGCCCGGTTTCGGCATCTATAATGATGGTCGAGTTTCCGATCTCCAGCACCTGGGGAAACTCCGATCAAGTGCCGACAGAAAGCATAAACCGCAGGGTACACAGGGGTGCACGGAGGACCCCAGGAACTTAATCAGAACTTCCCTGGCACTTAGCATTCAGCCAAACCGGCTCGATGCAGGTGAGGCCAGGTGCTAAGGGCTAAGTGCTAAATGCCGAAGCTTACCGATAACTTTGGGCGCTCGATTCACGACCTGCGGATTTCGATCACGGACCGCTGTAACTACCGGTGTGTGTATTGCCGGACGGGGACTAACGGCGCGGCTTATGCCGAACTTCCGTTCGGTGACTATCTGCGGATGGCGCGGATACTGATTGGGCTGGGGATCACGAAGATCCGGCTGACTGGCGGCGAGCCTTTGCTGCGCAAAGGCATTGTGGATTTCGTGCGGGACCTCGCGAAGCTGCGTACCTTAAAAGGCGCCAAGCCTGAAATTGCGTTGACGACCAACGGTCATCTGCTGGCGGAGGTTGCACAGCCGCTGAAGGACGCGGGACTCGACCGCGTAACGGTCAGCATGGACGCGGTCGATCCGGAACGGTTTGCGCGCATAACGCGCGTGCCGAATGGATACGAAAGCGTGCTGGCGGGAGTGCGCGCAGCCCGGCAGGCGGGGCTCGATCCGGTGAAAATCAATTGCGTGCTGCTGCGCGGCTTCAATGAAGATCAAATTATTCCGTTTGGGATGTTCGCGCGGGAGGAGCGGGTGGTGGTGCGCTTCATCGAATTCATGCCGCTCGAAGAGGACCGCGTTTGGACGCCGGAGATTGTGGTTAGGCTCGATGAGATCGTCTCCCGCATGTCGGAGTATCTGCCGCTGGAGGAGATCGCGCACGAGGGCAGCGAAACGGCGCGGCGCTATCGCTTCTCCGATGGCGTGGGCGAGATTGGGATCATCGCGCCGGTGTCGCATCCGTTCTGCGGACACTGCAGCCGGATTCGCATCACCTCGGACGGCAAGTTGCGTACGTGCTTATTCTCCGCGTGGGATCACGATCTGCATGAGTTGATGCGGCGCGGCGCTTCCGATGAAAAGCTCACCGAGTTCATCGTGAAAGTGGTGGAGAAGAAAGAAGAGCGGCACCATATCGGGGAGCCGGGATTTGTGCCGGCGTCGCGGACGATGGTGCATATTGGCGGGTAAATGCGAGCTGTCAGCTATCGGTGAAGGCGCCGCGTCGCCAGACGCAGAGTGCGCCGCGAATTCCCTCTAACTCCAGTAACCAGCTTCCGGATTACCCGGTCGTAGCGCGGTTGAAACTGCTCCCCGTCCAGAAGTTTTTTTGGACATGTCCTAAAGTCCGTGGGCGTGGTGCCGATGGGAACATTAGAGGTTCCTAATATATGGCCAGCTCAGTAAGCAGCGTAACGAAAGTCGAGGCCCCGGCTGCAATTCGGTCGTCGGTAGACCGCCGAGAAGCGCCCGCACCCAAGCCGCAGCCACCACCAACGGATACAGTCAGGATCAGCGCCACTGCCCGAGCTTTACAGCAAAGAACCGAGGCTTCGGCTCAGACCGTAAACGCAGCCGCTTCCGGTGACTTGCAGGCCAGATCGGAACTGGCGAAATCGGAGCCTGCTTAGGACATCGCGCAGGGATTCATCGCCAGGGACGCAGAAAGCAACGGCGGACCGGGGAGCAGTTCAAGTGCGAGGTAACCGGGCTGCCCTAGTAAAAAGAGTCGTACTTAGTAACCGTCCAGCCGTCGTCTTTCTTTTCTTCGGTCACTGAGAAAAGGTCTTTGTAGGTCGAGTCCTGGGCTGGCGTGCTGTAACGCTGGCCCTTGTAATACAGAATCACGAGGGGCGGCGCGTCTTCCCATTCCACCAGGTTCCAGGAAATCAGCGGGTGCTGGGCTTCGGAGTTGCAGAGGAAGTCGGCGCGCTTCCTGCGGTAGTCCTTTTCCCACTGGGCGAGCAGCTTGCGGCAATTACCGTCGCGCATCTCGGCGATAAAGCGATTGGCGGTGCGTTCGATGGTGCGATCGCGAAACGGATTCATGGTGATGCTGATCGGCATCTGGGTGAGAGGGTCGCGTTCTTCGGAGCGCGACAGAACCGGCGGCTGGTTGCTGAGCCAGTACAGATAGCCGAGAAACACGAACACGAGCAGGCCAGCGGAGCCCAGTGCGATGGCGAGATGAGCGCGGGAAAACTGCATCAGAAGAAGTTTGGGGGATGGGCAAGGTGAGGGCAAGATTACTTCAGATACTTCCGTAACTGGAGGGGCGGGCTGGACGATGGGCCGTTCCCGATGGACCGTTGCCGTACGCCGGGTAGTGGGCTGCTCTGAATTTTGGTCACCCTTTTTCCTGTAAGGCGCGAATCTCTTGACGAATCTTATCAATCCGTTTTTTGATCGCAATTGCCAAATGCCCTAAATCCGGCCTGGTTTCCAAATCCGGCAAGAGCTTTTCCAGAAAAGCCAATTCGTCTTTCAGTATTGGCAGTCGAATCATAAGATCGGAACTCCTCAGACTTGCTTATGCGTTAGGTGTATAACCTTCACCGCAACTACCGGAGTTGCCTCAGGCTTCGTGTCCTTCCGCCCTCCGCTGCTCGTGGGCTTCCCAAAGGGTTTCTCTGGTTCCGCCTCGGCCGTGGACCGCTGTACCATCTGGAAAGCGGCTTGGTTTACGTCCGAAGCTCTGTTGCTAAAGCGCTTTGGCGTGACACCAGTATGCCACGTTCGCCAGCCGTCTCAAAATTCAAACTGGCCGACTACCGTACGTACGCCACGCGGGTTTGTGTTTTCCATATTGGCGGCGTATAGTTGATTGGAATACTGTTGTGTCGTAGTGTCAGGATTGTCGAAGCACACCAGTGGGCGAAAGCCCACTTTTTAGTTTGGGCTGGGATTGAAGTGGCGGCTGGGGCGCAAATTGCTGAAAACATGGCTCTAGATCTGGATAAGGTCCGGCAAATTGCTGAGCGGGTGGCAGGCTCGAGCGGACTGGAAGTGGTCGAAGTGGAAGTTTGCGGGGCGGGTAAGCACCGCATGCTGCGCGTGTTTATCGACCGGCCCGGAGCGGCGCCAGCGGCGGACCGTCCGGACGGCGTGACGCATGAGGATTGCGCGAAGTTCAGCCGGGAGTTCGGGACGATCGTCGACGTTGAGGATGCGGTGCCGGGCGGATCGTATGTGCTGGAGGTTTCCTCTCCGGGACTGGATCGCAAGCTGACGAAGACGGCGGATTTTGAGCGCTTCCGCGGATGTCGCGTGAAGTTGACGACGCGGGAGCCGGTGAGCAACAACCGGTATTTTGAAGGGAAGCTGGAAAGCTTCGAGAACGGGAAGCTGCTGCTGGATCTGAGCGCGGCGCGGAAGAAGAAGATGCGTCCGAAAGAGGGCGCGGCGGCGAAGGTTGAAGTTGAGTTGGCCAACGTAGAGAAGGCGAATCTCGTGCCGGAAATTTAGGAGCAAGGTGTCAGGTGTTAGGTCTCAGGTCTCATGAAAAGCAAGTTCTGAGACCTGAGACCTAAGACCTGAGACCTGAAAATTTATATGGCTAGTGAGCTCTACAACATCATCGAAGGGGTCAGCCGGGAAAAGGGCATTGATCCGCAGATTGTGGTGAGCGCGGTCGAGGACGCCATTGTGGTGGCCACGCGCAAATACTACAAGACGCAGGAAAACCTGCGCGCGGTGCTCGATAAAGAGAGCGGCAAGATCAGTGCCTATGCGGTGAAGTCGATCGTCGAGACTCCGGAGCAGGTGGAAGATGCGGACCTGCAGGTAACGGTGGAGCAGGCGCGGAAGCTGGATCCGGCGGCGGAAGCGGGCGGAGAGCTGCTGATCCCGAAAGTGACGGAGGGAATTCTGGGGCGGATTGCGGCGCAACTGGCCAAGCAAGTCATCTTTCAGAAGGTGCGCGAGGCGGAACGCGACACGGTTTACAACGAATACATCGGGCATGTGAGCGAGGTCGTGAATGCGACCGTGAAGCGGATCGAGGGTCCGGACGTGATTCTCGATATCGGCAAGGCCGAAGCGCGCATGGGGCGCAAGGAGCAGTCGCGGCTGGAATCGTTCGCGGTGGGCGAGCGGATTCGGGTGGTGATCGCGCGGGTGGAAAAAGCGGTGAAAGGTCCGGGTGTGATCGCTTCGCGCTCCGCTCCGGAATTAGTCCAGCATCTGTTCCAGACCGAAGTGCCGGAGATTTATGACGGCACGGTGGTGATTCGGGCGATTGCGCGGGAAGCGGGCGAGCGCACGAAGATTGCGGTGATATCGAAGGACAAGGACGTGGACGCGGTCGGAGCCTGCGTGGGCATGAAGGGGATGCGGGTGCAGTCGATCATTCGCGAGTTGCGCGGAGAAAAGATCGACATCATCGAGTATCACGAGGATCCGGTTACGTTCGCGGAGAAGGCGCTGCAGCCGGCGAAAGTGAGCCGGGTGACAGTTGTGGACGCGGCGGACAAGCATCTGGAAGTGGTGGTGGACGACACGCAGCTTTCGCTGGCGATCGGGAAAAAAGGGCAGAACGTACGGCTGGCGGCGAAGCTGCTGGGCTGGAAGATCGACATCAAGAGCGAAGAGGAAAAGCGGCAGGAAGTGGAACAGCAGATGTCGGCGCTGGTCACGCAGACCGTAACTCCGCTGGAGAATGTTACGGGACTGGGCGAGGGGCTGGTCGAGAAACTGAAGGCGGCGGGCGTGAATACGGCGGAGTCGCTGGCCGATATGACGCCGGAGCAACTGGAAGCGATCGAAGGCATTGGCCCGAAAACGGTGGAAAAAATCAGTATTGCGGTCAATAATTACTTTGCCAGTCTGGATGGCGGCGAGGCGGTAGCCGCCGCGGAATCGGAAACGACCGGAGAAGCCGCCACCGAAGCGGCTTTCAGCGAGGAATCGCTGGCGGAAGGCTCAGTAGAAGCGGATGCATTGGCCACCGAACCGGAAAGCACCGGAGAAGCCGAATCGCCGGCAGACGGCGAGTTAGAAGCGGCGAGGTTGGTTGCGGAAGCGGAGCCCACCGAAACGGCGCCGGCAGAAGAGGACGCCGGATCTTCGACTGAAGAAGCCGCGGCCGAAAAACCTGCGACTGAAGAAGCCCCGGAAGAAAAGCAGAGCTGAAACAGGGACGGTGGCGAGTCCGGAGTTGCATCCGGACCAAAAGCGCGGGCTTCGTCAGCCGGAAGTCAGCCGGAAGCCGGCCGGAAGTACGATTGGCACAGGGATTCGATGAGGTTAGATATGCGAGCCTAGATAAGCGAACTTAGACACGCGAAATTAGCGGCGCAAGCAGAGGAAATGACGGCGGATGAGTAAGATTCGAATCAACGATCTGGCCCGTGAGTTGGAAGTCAAGAGCAAGGAAATTATTGACGCGCTGACCACGGTGGGCATTACGGAGAAAAAAACGCACTCCAGTTCTCTGGAAGATTTCGAAGCGGACCTGGTGCGAAGACATCTCCGCGGCCGTTCCGAGGCGGCGCCGAGTTCGCCGAGGACTTCGCGTGCCACTCACGGCGAAGAAGAGATCAAGACCAAGATCGACCTCTCGCACATTTCGCGCCCGGGGGACGTGCTGCGCGCCATCACGCAGCAAAAGAGCGCAGTCGAGCGCCCCGCGGCGCGTCCGGTAATCAAGCCGCCGGCTACGACGCCAGCGGTAGAAGCGAAGGCAGAAGCTCCGGCCGCTCCCGTGACGCTGAAGCCAGCGCCACCCAAGCCTGTGATCGAAGCTCCTGCGCCGCCGGCACGGAGACTGGTGACGCCGGCTTCGGTAGCCGCCGCGCAACCGCCGCCGGCGGTTGTGATTCTGCCCAAAGTCCCGGTGACACCACTCGCCGCGACCACAGCGGCTGCGGTCCCATCCGCTACAAGTACGACTGCAGCGCCGCCTGCGATCGCCGTTCCGCCCCGAGTTACGCCTCCCGCAGCGGCGGCCGGAAGCGCTCCGCCAGCGGCGCAGAATAATGTTACGCAGATGCAAGCCGCGGCGCCCGCGAAGCCCGCGGCTCCGATTGCGCCACCTCCGCGAATGATCATGCCGCAGACCGGCCCGCGCCCGGTGTACAAGGCGCCTCTGCCTGCGCCGGGAGCGCCCGCGCCGGGCGCGGCTTCGCGATCCGTGCCTGGACGGCCCGTGCCGGGACAGCCAATTTTTCAGCGCTCGGCACGGCCGCAAGCGCCAGGGTCGCGTCCGCCGCTTCGTCCGGGTGAACGGCGGCCGATGCATCCAACGCGCGTGGCGCCCGCGGGATCGCGTCCGCTGGGCGTAGGTCCGGGAGCGGGACTGCCGCCGCCGGGAGCCACGCGTCCGGGAAGCCGTCCGGGAGCTCCGGCGCGGCGTCCGGGACAGAGGTATGTGCCGCGAGGCGTGAAGGAAGGCCCGATGAAGGGCTACACTCCGCCGCCGCGCATGATCATCAGCAACGAGCCCGCTCCCATCACGCGCAACATCACGATTACAGAAGGAATCTCGGTAAAGGACCTGGCCGAGAAGCTGGGCATTCGCGCCAAGGATGTGATTGCGCGGCTGGTGGTGCGGGGCGTGTTCGCCACCATCAATCAGACGCTCGACGCCGAACTGGCCAGTGAAATGGCGCGCTTCTTCGGAGCGGATACGGAAGTGATCACCTTCGAAGAACAAGCTGCCAAAGATACGGACGCAGCCACCGAGAGCAGCGAGGAAGGCGCGGAAGCCGTACCGCGTCCGCCGGTGGTCACGATCATGGGCCACGTGGACCACGGCAAGACGACGCTGCTGGATTCGATCCGCTCGACCAATGTGGCTGGAGGCGAGGCGGGTGGCATCACGCAGCATATCGGAGCCTACAAGGTTTCGATCACGGACAAAGCGTCTCCGGCTTATGGCCGCGAGATCGTGTTCCTGGATACTCCGGGTCACGAGGCGTTCACGCGCATGCGCGCGCGCGGAGCGAAAGCGACCGACATTGTGGTGCTGGTCACCGCAGCCGACGACGGCGTTATGCCGCAGACGATTGAAGCCATCGACCACGCGCACGCCGCCGAAGTTCCCATCATTGTGGCGGTCAACAAAATCGATAAGCCGGGCGCGCTGCCCGAGCGGGTCAAGAAGCAACTGGCGGATCGCGGGCTGATGCCGGAAGACTGGGGCGGCAAGACGGTGTTCGTCGATGTTTCCGCCAAGCAGAAAACGAACCTCAATCTGCTGATGGAAATGATCTGCCTGACCGCGGACTTGCAGGAATTGAAAGCGACTCCGGGACGCGCGGCGAGCGGCGTAGTGCTCGAAGCCAAGCTGGATCGGGGCCGCGGTCCGGTGGGCACGATCCTGGTGCAGAACGGCACGCTCCGCGCGGGCGACAACTTCGTGGTCGGCAACGTTTACGGAAAAGTCCGGGCGATGTTCGACGATCGCGGCAAGCCACTGAAGGAAGCGCCGCCCGCAACGCCGGTGGAAATCATCGGGCTGGAGGGGTTGCCGCAAGCGGGCGATCAGTTCGTCGTGGTCACCGACCGCGAGAAGGCGCGCGATATCTCGGAATACCGCGAGCAGAAAGCGCGCGAGGCCGCGCTGGCCAAGAGTTCGCGCGTTTCGCTCGAAGGCCTGGCTGAGCAGTTGAAGACGGCGGGCATGAAGGAACTGAATATTATTTTGAAGGCCGACGTGCAGGGCTCGGTCGAAGTGCTGGGCGATTTGCTCGGCCGATTGTCGAACGACAAAGTGCGGCTGAAGCTGCTGCGGTCGGGCATTGGCGCGATCACGGAGACGGATGTGCTGCTGGCCTCGGCGTCGAACGCCATCATTATTGGGTTTAACGTGCGCCCGGAGCGCAAGGCGCAGGAACTGGCGGAGCAGGAAAAAGTCGACATCCGGCTGCACTCGATCATTTACGAACTGCAGGACGAGATCAAGCGCGCCATGACCGGGCTGCTCGAACCTACGATTAAAGAGACCTACCAGGGCCGCGCCGAGGTGCTCGAAACCTTCCGCATTCCGAAGGTGGGAACGATTGCCGGCTGCCGTGTGAGCGATGGACTGGTGAAGCGCGATTCCGAAGTGCGGCTGCTGCGCGACAACGTGGTCGTGTTCAAGGGCAAAGTGGCGTCGCTGCGGCGCTTCAAGGACGATGCCTCGCAAGTCACCAGCGGCATGGAGTGCGGCATCTCGATCGCTAACTACGGCGACATCAAGATCGGCGACGTGATCGAGGCGTTCCTGACGGAACGGATCGCGGCGGAAGCCATCAAGTAGTCAATGGAGCGCCGGGCGTCCCCGCCCGGCGGGGCGGGCGAAACGCCCTTCGCTCCATCGTACGATTCATCGAGCAGAACAAAGGGCGCGGCATGGGAGCCGCGCCCTTCGTCATTTGCGCGATTCGCCGGAGTTTACTTGCGCCGCAAGGCTCCGTGTGGGCGGACTGCTGGGTGCACGATCGCGACGCGCGACTTCGCCGCTCCCCCTGCCCCGGGTGCAGTCTGCGACTCGAATATCCCCGCCCCTATCTGAGCCCCGACCGGACCGGTCGTCGTATCGGTTTCAAGCACGAGGAACTGGCTGCTGGTCACGGCATAGAAGTTGAAGCCGATGTAGGCGGTGCCGCCGGCGGTGGTGGCGGCTTCGCCGCGGCCAGTGGCGGGGGAATCGAGGGTGTAGCTGCCGCCTAGCGAATAGCTGTTTAGGTCCGCTAGGCCATTGAAATAGTTATCGTTGACGTCGATAACTCCGGGGATATCAGTGCTGGTTGTGGTGAACTGCGCGATATCGTCTTCGTCGTAACCGCCGCTGCTGTTGTAAGCGCTGAGATTGAATCCGTAGGCTTGCGAAGCTGCGAGGGCCGCACCTGGCGTCTGAGCGTAAGCGGCGCCAGAGGTAACGTTCAGGTCGTCCGTTTCCAGCATCAGCAGTCCGCCGCTGGAGGGATAGACGACCACCGTAGTGGCGGGGGTGAAGTCAGTGAGGGTCAGAACAACCCGGCCGCCGACCGCGCCAACCGTGCCAGGCTGGCCGGTGAATCCCACTTGCGGCACATACGAACCGTTGTCGTTGACGTCCTCAGTGCCGCTGAAACTCGACCCGTTATAGGTCATATAGCCCGCGTTGGCGATGGCTGCGCTGACGCCGCCGGACATGCTGAACGCCAGGGGGGTGTTCGCGGGGATGGAAGAAAAGCCGGTTTGGGTAAAGACATCGCCGGCAAGGAAATCGTTATAGTCGGTTTCGATCATCTTCCAGTGCGTGGCGTCGATCGGGTAGAAATCAAAGACAGCGTTCGGGAAGCTGGAAGTGGGAAAGGTGATGGATTCCGGACCTGTGCCTGAACCCATGGTCGCGGTTCCGGTGAGGGACTCACTGCCAACGCCGCCGCCGTCATTGAAGTCCTCGATGCCGTTACCCTCAGCGATGATGCCACTGGAATTGAGCGTGAACGCCCCTGCTGCTGCAAAGGGGTTGAGGGCCGAGTCACTACCGGCCAGACTGAAGGCATATGGACCTGCGAGCTGACTCAGGCCCGTGACTGCCGTCTGCAAGTCGATGGTGCCGCTGCCACCGCCATAGCCGTCGAATTCGGCGACCAGCCCGTGCGAAGTCGAGGTCAGGACGAAATCCAAGCCAAAGGTTCCATACGAACTCGTAAGCGAGGCCTCCCCGCGGCCGTCGCTTCCTACCGAATAGGCGCCGCCGGTAATCGATTGGGCGGCCGGCGACGGTGGACTGAAATTTGGGTCTGGGTCAATGATGTCGATCATGCCTCCGGTAATACCGCCGGTTCCGCCGCTTCCGTTGGCCACGAGAGTGCCCGCCATCGCCACTGGGTAACCATTGAGGTCTGCGCCTTGCGACGAAAAAACGTAGGTGCCGCTCAGGCTGCTGTTGCTGAAGCCGACTTGGTTGGGCGGTGGGGGCGCGCTGCTGGAGCCGCAGCCGACTGCAAAAAGGATGCTGGTGATCGCTGCCAGAGCCATGAGCAGGCGTCCGGTGCACTGGGTGGAGGCATGGGGATTCATAAGACACTCCTGTCTTCTTCTTAAGATGCGTCAACCCCGATTGTAGGAGGAAGTTTCGGTGGGAAAAATTGGCGGGAGAGTTTTCTCAACCGGCTGCGGGACGAGTCCGCCCAGCCCCTAAAGGGGCGTCTGATTTCGAAGAAATTGCGGTATCGCTAAAACGACGCTCTGATACGAATCCGGCGTCGCTAGAGCGATGCTCTGATACGAGACCTGATCGTTCAGCAGTCTGCGGAGACACGACGAGCCGCGTCTCTACTCGACTTCCACCCGATTCCGGGCTGGGGCTGGAATGGCGGGCTGCTTGCGCTTTTCGGACGCTTTTTCGGATGCCCAGACTCCCACGCGGTAGACGAGCAGAACGCCGAGCACGACGCCGTACTCTATGGGCTTGCGGAGATCGGCCTTCACCAGCCAGGCGTAATGCACGACCCCTAGGATTCCAGTCAAATAAATCAAACGGTGCAAGCGCCGCCAGTTCTTGCCGCCGAGGCGGCGAATCGACCAGGCGGTCGAGGTCAGGGCCAGCGGAATCATGAGGACGAAGGCGGAAAATCCTACGGTGATGAATGGGCGCTTGGCGATGTCTTTCCACATTTCGTGGATGTCGAAGAACTTGTCGAGCCAGATGTAGGTCAAGAAGTGTAAAGTTCCGTAAAAGAATGCGAACAGCCCGATCATGCGGCGGACGCCAATCAACCAGTATTGACGGGTGATCCGGCGGAGAGGCGTGATCGAGAGAGTGGTGAGAACCAGGATCAGCGTCCAGTCGCCGGTAGAGTGCGTGATGACCTCGATGGGATTGGCGCCCAGGCCGTCGTGCAGCGCTCTCCACGCCAGGCGCGCCAGTGGGATGAGCGCGGCGAGGAAGAGCGCGATCTTTGTGAAGCGGAGGGTCATTTTGCAATTTGGTAATCGGGTAATTTGGTAATTTAAACCCCACTCTTCAAATTACCAAATTACCCGATTACCAAATTGCAAAATTGCTAGAAGTTTTTTTTCAGGTCCATGCCGGAATAGAGGCTGGCCACCTGGTCGTACCCGTTGAACATCAGGGTCGGCCGCTTTAGGAATTCGCCGAGGCGGCGTTCTTTGGCCTGGCTCCAGCGCGGATGGTCGACGTTCGGATTGACGTTCGAATAAAAGCCGTATTCGCGGGGGGCGGACTCTTGCCAGGTGTTTAGCGGCTGGTCGCCTGTGAAGCGAATGCGGACGATCGACTTGGCGCTTTTGAATCCATACTTCCATGGAAGTACGATGCGGAGCGGAGCGCCGTCCTGATTCGGCAGCACCTCGCCGTACATGCCAAAACAGAGCAGAGCGAGCGGATGCATGGCTTCGTCCATGCGCAGACCCTCGACGTACGGCCAGCGCAATATGTTGCTGCGCTGGCCGGGCATTTGCTTGGGGTCGTACAAGGTGGTGAACTCGACGAACTTTGCTTTGGGCAGGGGGTCGGCGCGCTTGATCAGTTCGCTCAGCGAAAATCCAACCCAGGGCACGACAATCGACCAGCCCTCGACACAGCGATGACGGTAGATGCGCTCTTCTGGGGCAGCCATCTTGATGATCGCATCGACGTCGAGCACCTGTTTCTTCTTGACCTCGCCGTCGATGGTCACCGTCCAGGGACGGGTCTTGAAATTCCTGGCTAGTTCGGCGGGCTCGTACTTGTCGGTGGAGAATTCGTAGAAATTGTTGTAGTTGGTGACATCCTTGTAGGGCGTTTCTTTTTCCGTCGTGCTGAAGGGGCTTTTCTGGAGGCCATCGATTTTGGCGTTGGCGAGGGCGGTGAGCGACGGATCGACAAGATCAGCCAGACCACGGAAGGCGACACCGGTCGCGGCGGCCGCGCCGGCGATGGCTGCGCCGGCGAGGAACTTGCGCCGGTTCAGATAGAGCGCTTTGGGAGTAATTTCAGAAGACGGAATCGCGTGCGGTTTCCCGATCAGCATTGCTCACCCCGAGCATTGTTTACCTGGTTGAAGTATGCCCGGCAGGCAGACGTGGATGTGCCCGATGCCGAAGACACCACAGTTGAGTATAAGACGCGCGAACAGGGAGAAAAGATGCAAGCGCCGGGCCCGAGATTAGTTCGAAGCCGATTTTGCGATGGACTTGAGGGCGGGCCTGGAGCGAAGGACTTCGCGGACTTTCTTGGCAAGATTCTGAAGCGTGAAAGGTTTCTGCAGGAACGCGGTGCTGGGGCCCATCGCACCCGGGGTAACCACGGCATCTTCGGTGTAGCCGGAAAGATAGAGCACGCTGATGCCGGGACGCAGCGCGAGCAACTTCTGCGCCAGTTCGCGGCCGCCGATGCCGGGCATGACAACGTCGGTGATAAGGATATCAATGTGTTCCTTGAAGGCCTCGGCGATGCGCAGACCGCGCTCGCCATCTTCGGCTTCGAGGACTTTGTAGCCGCGAGAGGCGAGGGTTACACGCACCAGTTCGCGCACCGATTCCTCGTCTTCCACCAGCAAGACGGTTTCGCAGCCGCCGGCTTCGTTCGGCGGAGACTGCGCCGGGCTCAGCTCCTCGGCCGAATCTTCCACGCGGGGCAGGTAAACGTAGAAAGTCGTGCCCACTCCGAGCTCGCTTTGGGCGAAAACGTATCCATTGCTCTGCTTGACGATGCCGTAGACGGTGGAGAGGCCGAGGCCGGTGCCTTTTCCTTTGTCCTTGGTGGTAAAGAAGGGCTCGAAGATGCGGGACTGAGTTTCCTTGTCCATGCCGTGGCCGGTATCGGCAACCGAGATCACGGCATAACGCCCCGGCTGGATAAAACAGTGTTCGCTGAAGCTATGGCGCACGGTAACGTCGGAGCTCTGCACGGTGAGCTTGCCGCCTTCGGGCATGGCATCTTTGGCATTGACGACCAGGTTCATGATGACCTGCTCGAGTTGGCCGGCGTCGGCCCGGGTATGTCCGGTTTCGGTGGAAAGTTGCGTGACCAATTCGATGTTTTCGCCAATCAGGGGCCGCAGCAGGCGCTCCATGTCGCCGACGACGGCGTTGACGTCGACCACCTTGAGTTCGAGGAGCTGCTTCCGGCTGAAGGCCAGCAACTGGCGGGTGAGGGTGGCGGCGCGGTCGGCTGCCTGCTGGATGGACTGGACCTTTTGGTGCATGGCGCTGTCTTTTTCCAACTCCTCCAGCAACACCTCGGTGTATCCGTTAATCACCATCAACAGGTTGTTGAAGTCGTGGGCGACGCCGCCGGCGAGGCGGCCGACGGCATCCATCTTCTGCGCCTGGCGAAGCTGTTCGCCAAGCTGGCGCCGCTCGGTGATATCTTCCGCGATCAGCTCCAATACTTCTTCGGGTTCATCGGTGATAATAGAGGCGCAGCCGCTGAGCCGCACGATGATGACGCGGCCGTCTTTGCGTCTCCACTGCACTTCCACGCCTTTCAGACTTCCGGTTTGGCGATAGTCCTCGGCCAGCCGGTCCAACTCCTGGGGGTTGACGAAGACTTCGCGCCTCACATCGAGCTGGAGGAGATCTTCAACCGACCCATGGCCAAGCATGGTAATGAGCGCCGGATTCACGTCCAGGAATCTTCCGCCGAGCGTGCAGCGGCAAATGCCAAAGGCTGCGCTCAAAATCAGAGAGCGGGAGCGGGCTTCGGAGCGGCGGAGCGCCTCTTCATAGCGTTTATGCTCGATGGTCGCGGCTAAATGCTGGGAAACGAATTTCAGAATCTCGCGGTCGCGCTCTCCGTAGCGGGTCTTTTCGTTGTAGGTCTGGACGACCAGAACTCCAATGCAGGCGGTGCCGCTTTTCAGGGGAACTCCCAGCCAGTCCAGCGAGGGAGTACCGATCAATTCCACTTCGCCGCGCCGCTGCAGTTCCTCAAAGACCACCGGTGTCGCCAGCAAGGGCTCGCCGGATCGCAGGACGTACTCCGTCAGACCGCGGCCCAGCGGTTTTGCGACGGGCGTGGAATCCGCTTCATCGACGAAGTAGGGAAAGCTCAACAACTGAGACTGTGGATCGTAGAGGGCGATGTAGAAGTTGCGCGCGTTCATCAACTCACCGACGATGTTGTGAATGGCGGCGAAAAACTGTTGCAGATCTTCGGCCGACTGGCTCCGCGCCGCGATGGCGTACAAGGCGGCATTCAACTCCTCGGTGCGCTTCTGGTCGGTGATGTCGCGATAGGAAGCATACGATCCAACTCTTTTGCCGTTCAGCGTCACCGGCGCGACGGAGAGCAGCACCTCGACCAGCGAGCCATCTTTTCGCTGGCGCCGGGTCTCCAGCAAGAGCCTGCGTTCCGTCTTGATGCACTCGGCGATCCACGCGCTTTCCGCGTAGCGGTCGGACGGCACGATGAGCTGGTCGAGCCGTCTTCCCGCGGCCTCATCCGCGGTAAAGCCGAACAGGTGGGTGAACTCCCCGTTGATCGTCAGAATGCGCAGCTCCTGGTCGACAATACTGATCGCTTCCGGCGCGTTCTCGATGACTTGTTCGAAGCAGACTTTCTCGAATGCGAGCGGGGCTTCGGCGGCATTGCCGTTCGTGGGGGAAGTGGCGGGGACTGGATCGGAGATGTGAGTAAGGAGCGGCGGCGCGTCGTGCTCAAGAGCATCCGGCGGCGCCTTCACCCGCGGCAGTTCGGTCGAAGTTGCTGCCGGGGCGATTTTCTCCCCCATACAGTCCTTTCCCAGTTTGCACTGGACGATATTGCGATGGTAAGCGGGCAGGGTTATCCGCCGATAGTTACCGCAGTAATGGAGGTTTCAAATCGGGGAAAGCGGAAGGGTTCAGAAGGCGTTCGCCAACACCACGCAGACCTGGCGCAGCGTCCGTCTCTGCTCGTCGGTCACGACCAGAAACTCGAGTCCGCAGCGCAGGCCGTCGCTATAACGCACCACGGCTCGCACTTTCATAACGTGAGGCGCGAGCGGGATGGGGAACTCGAGGGAAACAACTTCGCCGGCCTGCAACTCACCGCAGAGGGTCGCCCCGATGCCCTCCTCGCCGAGTTCGCTGGTCCGACCCCAGCAGGTGGTGGTCACGCCTTCGCGAAACACCGACACCTCGATGCGCGCGTCGAAACGATAACGGGGGGAACGCCGCATCCGCCGCTGAGCTTTGGCGGTCGCTTGTGCCTGGCCGCTCAATCCAGTTTCTCCATTTCCGAGTTCCCTTTGAAATCTCCCTTGCGATTGTGCTTCAGCGGACGGGTTGCCCTCAACGGCATCAAAGTCCATGTACCAAAGATAACGCGCAGTGCAGCATGGGGCGGTGAGCGGTTTGGCGGAGAAGCCGGCGGTTGGTGTAATAGATGAGATTTATCGCCAGTTGTAACTGTTGCGAATCAGAGGCATATCTTTCCTGGCCTTGCATGTCCCAGTGCTTCTGCCATACCTATCAGAGCCCAAGTGCGTTGTTCAGTCGTGGGTCTGGAACGCGCCCACTTCAGGACCGCCTTCGGCCCATCTCTGATCGTCCAAGCGCGCGCAATTGCGTGAACTTCCGGGTTCACGCTCTCTGCTCCGCTAAGGCTTTGGATGTTGTCGAGAAATCGCAGAGCCTCAGCGATGTTGCCTTTCTCAGCTGCCACTTTTGCGAACTCGCCCAGCCCACGGGCCAAATCCTGTTGATCCGCTCTTGCGCGTAGCAGATGCTCTGCGTCAGCGGGGTCAACAGCGTACTGGCGAGCAGCAACAAAAGAAACATTTGGACATTGGTTCTGCTGGATGATGGCGGCAGCTTCGGCAAACTTTCCCTCCGTGGCATACATCCACGAATAGTCACAAGGAGCTAGTTGAATCGTTCTAACCTCTTCCTTTCGGGGCCAAAGGGTGAATCGCGCGCAGTCCAGGAATAGAGCAGCATGTTTACTGTCCTTCATGTGGGCTGCGAGCTTACGAGCCCGGCTTTGCTGGCCGCGAAGGCGAAGGGCATCGCCGATGTCGTAATACAATTGATAGCCGGACCTAGTTCGCTCAGCGGTATTCAGCGTTCCCTCAAAGTCGCCCCTTTCAATCTGATATTGCCCAAACGCCAGAAAGACCTCATCCGATTGACCCAAGGGCGCGATTGTTTCGAGAGCCCCCGATAAGTCACCCCGGTGAGCCTGGATTAAAGCAATCACCTCGGTAGCCTTAGCTCTCACTTCCGATCCGGCAAGACTATTGACCGAGTTTTTCGCACCCTGAATGTCCCCATTTTCAGCGCGAATCTTTGCCAATTCGACGACCGACCATTGCACATCATCGACGCGCTTGAACAGATGCCCCGTTGCCGCTGCGTCGTCGTAATAACCCTGTGCCGCCTGCTGCTCGAAAATCTGGTAGTCGGGGCCATAGCCGGGTTCTCCGCTACGCTTCCATTCTGCGACCGCCTCTCGAAGCAATTCTTGATCAGTGATTTTGCGATCTGAAAATCGCAGCCACAGCACCCAGCCAATGCCAGCAGCGAGTGAAAATAGGAGTATGGCCGAAACGCCAAGTTTCAATTCGGTGCTCTGCCGGCGGTCGAATCCCATACAGATATTGGACACCGAGCAGCCTGGCCGCGACACTATCTTCGGTAACAGGTGCCCTCCTCCTGCGCTCGCGGAAGTCAGTTGACGTAACCAGGCATCCGCGCTCGGAACGCCGCTACTGGCGCAACCGCTTGTAAAGCTGAGTAAAGACGCGTGACAGATCGATCTGCAGCATCTAACATCATTATTGACACAGGGGTCGTCTGAATCCTTAAATGTCTTACCGCTCGAATGCCGCCGAAGCCTGGTATCCCGACCCGCAGTCCACGGAGGCGCAAGCCGAGATTCCGCTGGATTTGCTCCCACCGGCGAGCCTGGCGCAGCCCCTCTGGAGGTCGCTGGCCGGCAATCTCCGCGATACCTTCGCGCCGGAGAAGTTGCCGCCGCTCGAACTCACTTCACGGCCGGCGAACGTCGGCCTGCTGCTGGGGGAGCGTCTGCGCCTGCCTTGGTTTCGCACCGTGTTCACCAACCTCGGAGACGTGATCTCGCCGGAAACACTGCCGCCGCTTGAACTGGAGTCGCAGCCCGCCGATGTCGGTGAACTCCTCACCGATCGGCTCAGCCACTTCTGGTGGGGCTCGCTGCTGCGGAATCTGGCCGATCGCGTCGCGCCGGAATCGCAGCCGGCTCTCCATCTGACTTCCAAGCCGGTTCTGGACATCATTCCGAAGTCATGGATCCTGCTGCCGATGTGGTCGGAAGTGGTGGACACGCCGAAGGTGTTTTATCCCGACAAGCCGAAACCGGCCGATGCGGCGAGGCCAGTCGATCCGCGGCCGGTGGAATTGCCGCCGGGAAAGCGGGAAGCTCTGATCGAAGCTCTGGTCAAGGAACCCACCACCGCCGACCTGCTGCGCGACATACGCCGCTCGCGCATTCGGCAGCGCATCTGGATCGGGCTGGCGGCCGCGCAGGTTCTCTACATGGCTGCGATGGCGCTAGGGAAACTCTAAAGGAAGGTTAGAGGTTAGAGGTTAGATTGCAGAGGTTAAATCTGCTCACTTCTGCAATCTGACCTCTGACCTCTGACCTCTGACCTCTGACCTCCGACCTCCGACCTCCGACCTCCGACCTCTGACCTCTGACCTCTGACCTCTGACCTCTGACCTCTGACCTCTGACCTCACTCTCACTGCCTCAATCCCATCCACCCCTCCGCAATCACCAGGGAATTTCCCGGGTTGCGAGAATCGTACTTCACCGAGGTCGGCACGCCGAGCCGGCAGGAATGCAGATTGATCCACTGCCGAAGATAGGTGACGTCCTGTGAGGCCTCATAGGAAACGCCGGCTACGTCATACTGGTAAATCAGCATGGTGGCGGGGCGGTTCGCGGCAGTCGTGATTTCCTGGACATCGATCACGGTGCCATCGGTGATGCGCCCGATCGTGTTCAGCCAGACGCGGCGTTCGAGTTCGAACGTCGTCCGCGTTCCTGGGTTTGCGGCGCAGCAATCCATAGCTGGCCGCGGCCACGCCAATCGCGCCCAGTGCAAGTGTGTAGAGACGAAGCGAAATCATCGGCAAACGAAACCTGAGCCTTTCACTGTGCTTTCAGCATAAACTCTGAGCGCTCGGACCGCCAAGGTCACCAAGGTGCGCAGAAGTGTACCGGGGCTGTGGATAATTTTGAGACTCATGCACTGCGGAGTGCGCGTGGTTGGGAAAGTAAACGAGGCAGCACGCTGCACGCGCGCCTTCACTTCTGTCACAATATTCCCGGAGGCTCCTATGCCGCAGAAAAAAATCCTCATACTGGTTGGCGATTACGTCGAAGATTACGAAGTCATGGTGCCATTCCAGGCCCTGCAGATGGTCGGACACCGGGTCGAGGCGGTGTGTCCGGGCAAGAAGACGGGCGAGTCGGTGCGCACCGCGATCCACGATTTCGAAGGCGACCAGACCTACAGCGAAAAGCGCGGGCACAACTTCACCCTCAACGCGAACTTTGATGAAGTGCATCCCGAGAGCTACGACGCGCTGGTCGTGCCCGGAGGGCGAGCGCCCGAATATCTGCGGCTGAATCCGCGGGTGCTGGAAATCGTCCGGCACTTTGCCGAGGCCAACAAGCCGATCGCGGCCATCTGCCACGCGTCGCAACTGCTGGCTGCCGCCGGAGTGCTCAAAGGCCGCCGCTGCAGTTGCTATCCCGCAGTCGCTCCCGAGGTGGTGGCCGCGGGTGGAACCTACGCCGATGTCGCCATCGACAAGGCTTGTGTGGATGGAAACCTGGTCACTGCTCCGGCGTGGCCTGCGCATCCAGCCTGGCTGGCGGCGTTTCTGGAAGTGCTGGAAAAGGCACGCGCAGAGAAGAGCGCGGCGTAAGCCGGACTACGCACGATTCCGGCTGCGGCTCTCATAATCCCGCCAGGGGGTCAGCACTTTGTAGCGCGGTGTAGCCGTGACCGTTTTCTTGGTCGAAGCCAGCAACTTCCTTTTAATGAGCCAGGCGACTGCGGCCTGCGCTGAACTTTTTGATACTCCGATGCATTCGGCAATCTGCCGATAGCTGGCCTCGACCACATTTCCTTTTCGCTGGTCTTTTCCCTGCTCGCTGGCAAACCACAGATAGACCAGGAAGCTCACCACGCGGCGGTCGTGGCCGACGAGGTCGCGCATCAGGACGTCGACTACGTAGTCGTCGATGGCGATCATTACTATACCGGCCGTAAATATAGCATTAAATAGGCGATTGCATCTTCGGCCGCGCTTTTTTATTCTCGAACGGCTTCGCTACTTCCATTAAGGAGACTGAAAATGATTCGTGGTATCAAGTTCGCGTGCGTTCCGACTCGCGATCAGGATCGCGCTTTGAAGTTCTACACTGAAAAACTCGGCTTCCGCGTAATGACCGACCAGCCCTTCGGAGCGCAGCGCTGGATTGAACTGGGCATCCCCGGCGCCGAATCGCAGCTCGTTCTATTTACGCCGGAAGGCCATGAAAACCGCATTGGCGGATTTCAGCCGCTCGCGTTTTGGACGGATGATGTGTTTGCTACTGCGAAGACGCTGAAATCCAAGGGCGTGGAGTTTGCGGTTGAGCCTAAGAAGGAACCTTGGGGAACAACGTCTATTTTCAAGGACGCCGACGGGAATCAGTTCGTGCTCTCGAGCAAGTGAGTGTAGGTCGGAGACGCCCACGCAGGGGCGGACGCATTCGTCCGCCTTTACAGAGCGAAGCTCCGCAGTCGACGCCTACTCGGCTCTAGAACCGCCCCGAATCGCCGGGTTGTAGGTGTAAAGGCGATTTTGCAACTGTCACCCCAAGACGCATGGGAGTGCGAGTATCCCAACTCACTGACGTGCTCTTGCCGCTGTGTTAAGCTTCGCGTTCGCACGTAAACAAGATGGGTGAGGAGGGAATCATGTTCGGAGGTCTGCTTCTTGTCGTTTGTGTCATCCTGCAGTTTCATTATCATGATGCCATTCCGTGGTACATCTGGGTTGTTGCAGTGATCGCACAGTGTGTCGCGTTCAGCGAACCAGCGATGAAATCTGCTTCGAAAAAGAGCTGAGCGTGTAACCGGTTACGCAGGTCTGGCTGGGATGCAGGGCGTTTGTATCCTTCAGCACCGTGGTGCATCTTGGCCCTTGCCAATCCGGGCGTCGTATGCAAACCATCGAGGACGGGCCATGAAAACTCTAAAAGTCTCTTTGATCGCGTCTTTGATTGGAACTGCGGTTGGGTTGGGGTCATGGATGTTCGGCCTCGGGCGAATCATCTGGCCCGCTCATCCTCAAGTGGCCTGCTTTCTGCTGACCCTGGTTACGGCCATCGTGATTCAGATTGCCTGGCCTCGGCTGACTGAAACGAATTCAAAGTAATTGTCGAGACAGGTATCTACGCTCGGAACCCCGCAGCCCGCCAAATCGGATTCCGCTCTTTCGTCGGCAGATATTGCCCTTACGCTCTCCGCCGATAGTAAATGTTGAATTCGAATCCCGGATTCGGCGGAAAGATCTCGGCAATTTTGCGCAGGCGTTCGGCCATCGGAGCCGGCGCCAGCAGCGGATAGTCGCGCTCGCGCAGATCGTAGTAATCGACGTCGAGGTAGAGCGCGAGCAGGTAGATCGAAATCGCATCGGCGAAGCTGGCGGTAAGATACTCGTTCTTAAATTTCTCCGCGTCCGCACCGTGGGCGGTGGCGAACTTGCGCGCCTCCCAGGCGTCGAGCGAAGTTTCGCCGCGCACACCGGACTCCACTTGCTGCCAGGCCAGGTCGGCGAAACTCTGCGACACGCCCGCGCGTTCCACCAGCGCGTGCCCGACGTTGATGTAGAACTCGAACGCCACCGAAAATTTGTCGTCCATCAAGCGGGTCGAGATGAAGACGCATTGCGAGTCGCCGAGATTCAGGTTGCGATGGCAAACCGCGTTGTCGCTGAGCGCAACGTCGTAGCGGTCGGCAATCACCGTCTCATCGCCCTGGGTCACGGTGAGCGGCACGAAGTAGTACGCCTTGCGCGTGAGCGCGGCGGCCACCGGCGCCGGCACCACGGCGATCATGCGGTCGAGATCGTTGTCGGCAACGGTGATCTCGCCCGAGCGGGCATAGCAGATGCCGTTCGGCGCCTGTGAAACCGGGCTATTTTGCACGATCTCCGCCGGGCTGCGAACGATCACGGACGCGGTTTGCGACATGAACGCATTGTAGCGCACGGCCGCACGGTGGCGGCGGGCGGTTGTCGCAGCCTGTCGTGCGCGTGGTTCCTGGTTCCGTGTCGTCCCCGCTACGAGTCGCTGGAATCGCCCACCCACCCTTGTTTCGCGTTCGTCAAAAACCGTACGACATCTGAACCCCAATCTGATGCCGCGCTTGCAGATTTACGGTTGGCATTACCTGTCCCGCAATCTGTGCCACGCCCGCGTCAAAGTTTAGTTTGTACTTTGCGCTGGGAACAAACCGCACACAATACGTGAGCGTTGTCGGGATGTTGAGAGTGGGAAAATTTATTGGATGATGGGGCTGCTGGGCCGCTTCCGAGCCGAGAATGATGGTGCTCTTCGCCGGTCCCTTGAATACAAGCGCCACTGCGCCAAAGGCGCGCGCCTGCCAGTCGGGAGCGTTGCCGCCCATGCCCCACAGCTCCGCGTTGGTGCCACGAACGCCCGCGTTCAGAACGATGGGAATGGGCTTGAGGGGAACGACTTTCGATGCCACGACATAAATATCGCCGTTTGCCATCCCTCCCATGCTCTGTGGGGTCGCACCGTATTGCTCGGTGAAGTTGCCCACATTGCGGACGTTGGGCCGCGCCAGAAATCCGGCGGAGATCGCCGGCACCCACTTCTGCTTGCCGTAGTTTTCCGGGACCAGGATGACCTTGCCGTTGAAAATATCAAACCCGTTCTGCCAGAGCGGACTGAGATCCGCATTGTCGCCGAAAGTGTGGAACTCGTGCGTGTAGCCGAATTCCAAGCGCTTGCCGACGCCCACCTCGACCGAAATCTCATGGAAATCCCCAATGACCGGGCCCGCATTCAAATAGTGATAGGCCACGACCGGATGCAGTTTCTCGTTCTCCGCCGACGCCGTATAGGCGAGGGGCGTGACAAATACTCCGGTTTCCCCTTCCCAGCCAAGAGCCTGGGCATGCGAGGGAGTGGCCGCGCCGGCTGCAAACAGCATGCCAAAAACCAGCAGCATTAAACTAAACCGGCTTCGCTCTTGCCGGGGCGCTTTAAGCACTCGTGAATTCATGGTCAAAATACACCTCCAGATTGAAATGAGAATCGGTGAAATCGACTATTGACTCAGCCCCGGGAACCGTTTTCGGGGGAACAATTGCGGTTTCTCTCCTTATTCCCCTTCTTGAAGTCCTGAACACACCTCGTCAACCCAGCGCCGTAGCTCCCAGAAGCCACCTTCTTCGCTTCCGGATCTCAAATGGGGTTTCCCGCTCGGCCCGGATCGCCGTCTAAGAGCGGTTATCGGTGCAATGAGGCAACTCTTGAGCGATTCCAGTGTCGTCGATCTGCGCTTTGGGATATGTCTGTTCTGCCGCCACCGTGGCGGCGTATCGCGAGCGAGTGGCGGTGCCGCGAAAAGCGCGATCCCAACGGCGGATTCATGGCCAATCGCGATGCTCCAGAGTAATGACCGATGGTGTAGCTTAGAAGCATGGCGAAAACGAGTTCGGACGGGCCGCGCTGGATCGGAATTCCGGCGCGCGTATTCGCGATGACGTTTCTGTTTACCCTGCTGACGTTCGCGGTCGCGCTGCTGCTGAGCATTATGGGGACCGTGGTGTACTCGCAGGTGAAGCATGTCGCGCCCAATCTGGCGTTCGCCTACCGGTACATCGCGTTTCCGTGCGCGATTACCGCCGGTGCGATCGTGCTCGTGCTGTCGCTGGCCATGGAAATTCGGAACTACCGGCAGCGCAAGACGCTGGCCGGGATCGAGCGCGTGAGTTGAAAATGAGTGAGGAGAAAACAACCGCGCCACGTATTGCCATTCCCGTGCCGCATTCCGGGGACTGCCAGAACGATCGCGAGTTCACCGAGCGCTCGCTGCCGCAGTATGAAGAAGCCGTGCGCGGGGCGGGTGGAGAGCCGGTGCGCATCGAACTGGATCAGACTCCGGCGCAGGTGATGAAGCAGATCGAGCGCTGCGACGCCGTTCTGCTGCCCGGCAGCCGGGCGGACGTCGATCCGCAGAAATACGGCGCGGATCGCCATGAGAAGACCGCGTCCGCCGACGCCAAACGAGACATGGTGGACGAACTGCTGCTGCAGGATGCATACAAAATGCGCAAGCCCGTGCTCGGCATCTGCTACGGACTGCAGTCGTTGAATGTGCACCGCTCGGGATCGCTGGTGCAGCACATCGAGTCAGCAATCAATCACAGCCCGGGACGGACGGTAGCGAAAGCGCACACGGTAAAGATCGAGCCGGAATCGCGGTTGGCGGAGATTGTGGGCGCGAGCAAGACGCTGGCCGTGAACTCTTCGCATCATCAGTCCGCGGACAGAGTGGGCGATGGGTTGCGAGTGGTAGCGCGTTCCGCCGAAGACGGAATCACTGAAGCTCTGGAAGGAACCGCTCGCGGACATTTTGTGCTGGCGGTGCAGTGGCATCCGGAGCGGAGTGTCAATGACGGGCCGGAGCTGGCCGAGTCTGCGCGCGCGATTTTCCGTGCGTTCATTGAGGCGGCGCGAGCCAAGCACGCGGAGTTGGCGAAGAAGCTTGAGTCTGCCAGTAGCCAGTAGCCAGAAGCTAGCTGCCTTTCAGCAGCACCACCGCACTCGCAATCGCGGCGTTTTCTGTCCCCATGCCTTCCGGCGTTTTTGCTTTGATGCCGACACAGTCCGCGGGAATTCCGCACAGCTCGGCGACGCGTTGGCGAACCGCGTCCGCATGTGAGGCGATTTTTGGAGCGGACAGGATCAGCGTTGAATCGAGGTTCATGAGTTCGTAGCCCGCGCTCTTGACGCGCTGCAACGCCTCGCGCAGAAACACGGCGGAGTCGGCGTTTTTCCACTGCGGATCGGAAGGTGGAAACAGCGCTCCAATGTCGGGGCCGGCGATCGAGCCGAGCAACGCGTCGGTGATCGCGTGCAGCAGGACGTCGCCGTCGGAATGCCCGCCCAGACCTTGATCGTGCGGCAAAGTCACGCCTCCGATTTTGAGCGGAATGCCGGGCTTGAATTCGTGCGAGTCCCAACCGTAGCCGATGCGCATTTGCGGTTTCAGCGTTTCAGGTTTCAAGGTGTGTTTCCGCGGGGATTTTGTAATTTGGTAATCGGGTAATTTTGTAATTCAAAAAAAATCAGACCACTGGGCCGGTTACAAATTACAAAATTACCCGATTACAAAATTCAAAATCCCTTCCTGTTTCAGATAGAACTCCGCCAATTCCATATCGGCCGGCGTCGTGATTTTTATATTGCGCGGCGAGCCCATCACAACCACGACCGGCAGGCCGGCGCGCTCGATCAGTGAAGCCTCGTCGGTGCCGAGGAAGCCGTCGTCGGCGGCTTCATCGAAGGCTTTCTTCAGGATGCCGTAGCGAAAGCCCTGCGGGGTTTGCGCCATCACGATGCTCGCGCGCGGGAAGGTGGCCTTGATGAGCGCGCCATCCGCGGTTCGTTCCACTTGCTTCACCGTGTCGACGGCGGGCCAGCCCGCGATGGCGGCTCCATGTTTGTGCGCGGCCTCGATCACACTGCCCACGATTTCGGGCGTAACGAACGGACGAACGGCATCGTGCACCAGGACGATGTCTTCCGGATCGGCCGCGGTGCGGGCCAGAGCGTTTGTCACCGAGTCCTGCCGATGCTCGCCGCCTTCGACCATCTGCAGGCGCTTGCTCAGGATTTCCGGATATTGCTTTTCGACCTGGGCGCGAAAGCCGGCAATTTCATCTTTGCGCAGAGCGACGATGATTTCGTGGACGGCAGGGTTGGCGGCGAACTTACGCAGCGTGTGGACGAGAATGGGAACGCCTCCCAGTTCTTTGAACTGTTTCGTGGGCGCTCTTCTCTTCGACTTCGCGGCCGAGGCCGGGGCCATGCGCGTGCCCAGTCCGGCCGCCGGAACGATGACAAACACCTTCATAAGGGGCGATCCGTATAGTACAGGACTCGGGCTTTTCCCGCAGAAACGCGGCTCGCCGCGTCTCCTGCCGCGTGTCCAGCCCAGAGCCTAGTCGGCGCTCTGGTCGGCCACCGCCGGCGTTGTCTTTTTTGCCTGATCGGAGGCCGGTCCACTGCTTCCCGTCGCCGCCGGCACGGCCACCGGTGGCGCCGCCAGCGCCGCTGACGGCACTCCTTTGGCGTCGTGGCGGCCCGTCGTGCGCTCATCCCACTTGCCAAAGATCATCTTGCCCGCGGTGGTTTGCAAGACCGAGGTCACCGCGATATCAATGGTCTTGCCGATCATCTTGCGCGCGTTATCGATGACTACCATGGTGCCGTCATCGAGATAGGCGACGCCCTGGTTGTACTCTTTTCCTTCCTTCAGGATGAATACCCGCATCACTTCGCCGGGCAGAACGATGGGCTTGAGCGAGTTGGCCAGTTCGTTGATGTTGAGCACGGCCACGCCCTGCAACTGCGCGACTTTGTTGAGATTGAAATCGTTGGTGATGATCTTGCCTTCATACAACTTGGCCAGTTCGATGAGTTTCAAGTCGACTTCGCGGACGCTGGGGAAGTCGTCTTCCACGATCTGGATCTGCACCGAAGCGGTTTTCTGCAGACGCTGCAGGATGTCGAGACCGCGGCGCCCGCGATTGCGCTTGAGCGAGTCGGCGGAATCGGCCACCAGCTGCAATTCGCGGAGCACGAACTGCGGGATCACAATCAGGCCGTCGAGGAAACCGGTCTCGGCGATGTCGGCGATGCGGCCGTCAATAATGACGCTGGTGTCGAGGATCTTGTAACTTTTCTTGCCCGACTTTTCGCCGCCGAAGACCCCGCCGAGCGCCGCCAGATTGAGCAGATCGCCTTTGTTGGCGCCGACCACCAATCCCACGTAAGCCATGACCATCATGACCATGATCTGCAGGAAGCTCTGCGCCGGGCCCGGAGGGATGCTGTTGCGAATGACGAGCGCGAAAAGATAAGCGCCAAAGATGCCGAGCACGCTGCCGATGGCGGCCCCAATCAGGCGCCTCAGGCTCATGGCGCGCAATCTCCACTCGAACGCGACAATGGCCACGCCGATCAACAGACCGACGGCGGCATCGAGGCCTGGGCGCAGGTTAAACGGATGAATGAGAGAGCAGACGAGAGCGACAATGAGGACAAACAGAAGGCGGATGAATAAGACGTTCACGAGTAAGACCTCTCTTGGGGAAGGCACCGCTGGAGCGATTCCCGCCCCCCGCCGGTCGTCCAGGGCACAATGATATGAATATCCCTGCGCCAGCGTCCTATTCACGGAGCGGTATGAAAAAAATGTGCCCCGTGCCCGGTCACAGCCGGAGTACGGCAAAAGTACGGGAGCAGTATATACCCGGTTGGGAAGGGGAACCAACCTTTAGCTTTTGAATATTGATGCAGTTTGAAATCCAGAGGGGCACGCCGGAATCCGCTCTGTGGAAAACTTTCCGCATGACAAAGGAAAGGATCGGGTAATGATCTGGCAGGGGTCCTGAATGTCGCAAAGTTTTGCAGTGCACGCAGTTCGCGGGGTTCAGATTGATGCTCTAGCGCGTCGGGACTGCGGCTACGTTAGACTGTTAGGTCATTTGGAGGCATCCGCGTATGAACTGGCCGGGACAAGTCGTCCTGATCGTTGCCATCTGCGTTTCGGTGTTTCTGTTTTGGCGGAAATTCGGCGCAGCCCTCGGTACGATCCTGGCATCGAAGCCGGACGCCGACTTCCAACTGCGGCCCATTGGCCCGCGCATCCGCAGAGTGCTCTGGGAGGTGGCCGCGCAGGGACTGGTCATTTCCCAGCGGCCGCTGCCCGGCCTGGCGCACGCCTTTGTGTTCTGGGGCTTCTGCGTTTTCGCCCTGGTGACGCTCAACCACTTCGCCGCAGGATTCGGCCATGCCTTCCTGTCCCATAGCGGCTTCTCGCGTTTTTATTTCGTGTTTGCGGGCGTGTTCGCCGTGGCCGTGGCCATCTCGATCGCGGGGCTGGCCTTCCGCCGGTTTGTCCTGCGGCCGAAATGGCTTGAGCCGCTGTCTCCGGAATCGGGCCTGATCGCTTTCTTGATTTTCGCGTTGATGATCACCTACCTGGCCAGGTTCTGGGTGCCGGAAGGCACCGTGGCCGGCTGGACGCTGTGGTGGGCGCACACTCTGATGATCCTGCTTTTCCTGGTGCTGATTCCCGGCACCAAGCACCTGCACCTCCTGCTCAGCCCGGTGACGGTCTTTCTGAAGCGCGACGGCTTCAGCCGCATCCCGCCGCTCGTGGGCGACGACGATTTCGGCCTCGACACTGGCAAGGATCTGACGCGGATCGCAAGTCTGCAGGCCTACACCTGCGTCGAGTGTGGCCGCTGCACCGAACACTGCCCGGCCAATAACACCGGAAAGATTCTGAATCCCAAAGAAATCGTTTTGGGCGCCCGGCATTACCTGAAAGAGTTCGGGCCGCGGAGCGGCGAACCGCTGCTGGGCAAGCACCTTTCCATGGAGGCGGCTTTCCAGTGCACCACGTGCGGCGCCTGCGAGTTCCAGTGCCCGGTGGGCATCCAGCACCTGCCGTTGATCGTGGGTCTGCGGCGCGGCGCGGTGAATACCGGCAAGTGGGACAACAGTCACGGCGGCGAGCTGTTCAACACGCTCGAGCGCCACGGCAATGCGCTGGGGTTTCCGGCGTCCGAACGCGAAAAATTCATCGCGAAGAACAACCTGCCGTATTTCGACGGAACTCAGGAATATTGCCTATGGATGGGTTGCCTGGGATCGTATGACCCGAATGGCCGGAAGATTCTGCTGGCGCTGGTCGAGGCGCTCGGTTACCTGGGCATCAGCTTTGGCGTTCTGCGCCAGGAGAAGTGCAACGGCGATCCCGTGCGGCGACTGGGCAACGATTATCTGTTCGGCGAACTGGCGCAGGGGAACCTGGAACAGATACGCGAGGCCGGCGTGAAGAAAATGGTTTCGATTTGCCCGCACTGCGTGCGCACCATGGGCGTGGATTGGAAGGAGCACGGCGGCGTCGTCCCAATCGAGCACCACACGGAATTGCTGGCCCGCTACCGCGATAAGCTGCCGCTCGACACCGCCGCCGGGAAGAGCATGGTGTTTCACGACGCCTGCTACCTGGGACGATATCGCGGCGTCTATGACCAGCCGCGCGAGGTGATGGCGCGTTTCGGCCAGGTGGTGGATCCGCCGCGAGCGCGCGAACGCGGCTTCTGCTGTGGCGGCGGAGGCGGCTTGATGTTTCTGGGAGAAGAGTCGGGCAAGCGCGTCAACCTGGAGCGCGCCGAGGAACTGGTGGCAACCGGCGCAAGCGTGGTCGCCGCAGCCTGCCCCTTCTGCAACTCGATGCTGCGCGACGGATTGGCGGCGATCACCGACACCCCGCCGGAATTGCTCAACGTCGCCCAGATCGTGGCCGCAGCCATCGCGAAAACCAGCCCGCAAAAGACAGCCGGCGAGGACTAGGGCGGATCCAGTGCTGCGGCCCGTTCGTGTGGGGACGGGCGCCCTCGTCCGTCCAAGCCGAGCGCAGCTCGGCAGCCACCTGTGGTCACAGCTATCCTGGATTTGCTCGAGGGCGGCTCGGCCTCAGACGCAGCAAGCCGCGTCTCCGACAATCATCTTTCGCGCCGCCGCGCATATTTCACCGCGCCAAAGATCACCGTGCAGATCGCGAAATCCACCAGCAGGCCCCAGTCTTCCTTGAAAAGACCATGCCTCGCTACCCTGGGCAGATGTGGCATGAGTAGGTAATAGATTGCATTGCCTGCGAGCACGGCCACGAGCGCATCGAGAAAATTCTTCATCGTCATTCTTCACCATCATATTCTTCATAATCGGGCTTTTGCCCAGGTCGGCCTCCGCTCCTCCAGCCCGTCGCGTGGAAACATGGCGCGAAAACATCGCCCGATAACCAGGCGCGATGGGGACCCCGGCTGCTAACATCGCTTACGATGCTGGAACCGTCCACTCCAGTGCAGTATGTGAAAGGCATCGGCCCGCGCCTGGCCGAGGTGCTTCGCGCCAAGGGTATTGCAACCGTCGACGACCTGCTGCACTACCTGCCCTTCCGCTACGAAGACCGGCTGAACCCGCGTTCGGTCGCCGAACTGCGCGCCGGAGAGATGGCGACGGTGATCGCCGAAGTCCGCAACTCGGGTCTGTTTCGCACCCGCCGCATGCCCATCTTCCAACTCACGGTCGGACAGGGCCGCGCCCGGCTGAAGTGTATCTGGTTCAACGCCACCTATCTGCAAGGCCGCTTCCAGCCCGGACAAATGCTGGCGCTCTACGGCAAGGTCGAGGAGGGCCGCGACGGCGAGCTGCAGATTGTGCAACCGCAATTCGAGATTCTCGGCGACATCAACGAAGAAGGCGGCGCCGATGAGGCTGAAAAAAAGGCAGCCGCCTCGCTTGAGATCGGACGCATTGTTCCCATCTACGAATCGACCGGCCAGGGCAAGCTTACGCCACGCTGGTTCCGGCGCGTGATCCGAGGGGCGCTCGAAAATCTCAGTCCCGATCTTCCCGATGCAATTCCCGCCGCGGTGCGCGCGCATCTGAGCCTGGTATCTCCGCGCGAAGCGTTGTTCAAAGTTCACTGGCCCGATGCCGGCGAAAGCTTCACCGATCTGCAATCGTCGCGCACGCCCGCGCACCTAAGAATGATCTTCGATGAACTTTTTTTCATCGAGCTCGGCCTCGAACTCAAGCGCCGCGAGCAGAAGGCGCAAACCGGAATCGCCTTTCGCCTTAACGATGGCGTTCGCGAGGCGATTAAGAAGATCCTGCCGTTTCATCCGACGGCGGCGCAGAAGCGGGTGCTGAAAGAAATCGCCACCGACATGCAGACGCCTCATCCTATGCGGCGTCTGCTGCAAGGCGACGTGGGATCGGGCAAGACGATCGTCGCGTTCCAGGCCGCGATCGTCGCCATTGAAAACGGCTACCAGGTCGCGTTGATGGCGCCGACTGAAATTCTGGCACAGCAACATTATTTTTCCGCCCGCCAGATTCTCGAACGCGCCGGATACCGCATCGTGCTCCTGACCGGCTCGCTCGAACAGGATCGCAAACGCGACGTGCGCCGCCACATCGCGCAAGGCAACGCGCAACTCGTCATAGGGACGCACGCGCTGATTCAAGACCGAGTCGAATTCGAAAAGCTAGGCCTGGTGGTAGTGGACGAGCAACACCGCTTCGGAGTAATGCAACGCCTGAAGCTGATGAAGAAGTCAGACGATCGTGGAGCGACGGGCGACTCGCCCGTCCAGACCCACGTAGGGGCGGACGCCCTCGTCCGCCCAGGCGAGCGCAGCTCGACCGCAGCCGATCCCAGGCCCACCGACCCCGAGCCCGACGTGCTGGTGATGACGGCGACGCCCATCCCGCGCACGCTCGCGCTCACTCTCTATGGCGACCTCGACCTCTCGGTGCTCGACGAGCTTCCGCCGGGACGCACGCCGGTGGTCACCCGCTCCCTGCCCGACGAGCGCGCGCCCGAAGTCTGGGACTTCCTCCGCAAGCAGATCGCCGCCGGACATCAGGCCTACGTCGTTTATCCGGTGATCGAGGAAAACGAAGAGCGCGAACTGAAGGCTGCCGAGCAGATGCACCGGCAGTTGCGCGAGAAGATTTTTCCCAACCTTCACGTCGGATTGCTGCATGGCCGTCTTGACGCCGATGAAAAAGAGCGTGTAATGCGCGAATTCCAACAGGGCAAGATCGAAATTCTAGTCGCAACCACGGTGATCGAAGTCGGCGTCAACGTCCCCAACGCAACCATCATGGTGATCGAGCACGCCGACCGCTTCGGCTTGGCGCAACTCCACCAGTTGCGCGGACGCATCGGGCGCGGCGCGGCGAAATCCTACTGCGTGCTCATGCGCGGTGGCAAGGTTTCCGAAGAAGGCGAGCGCCGTCTCGAAGCCATGGTGCGCTCGAACGACGGTTTCCAGATCGCGGAACTCGATCTAGAATTGCGCGGCCCCGGCGAATTTTTCGGCACCAAGCAGGCGGGCATCCCAAGTTTCCGCGTTGCCAATATCATCCGAGATCGCCAACTCCTCGAAGCCGCCAAACGCGAGGCAGCGTTTGTGATCTCCGGCCCAAATCCCGAAATATCGAAAGAAGAGATCGACCGTGCGCTAAAGGAAATGCGGTCGCGCTGGGCGCTCAGCTATGGGCTGGTTGAGGTGGGGTAGGGCGTGGCTGAGGAGGCCAGTTTGAGCGTTGTTGGTGTAAATGCGATATCATAACAATCGCTACTTAAGTTGCATCAAACTGGGTGACCGCTTCGACCAAATGCGGCCCGGAACCTACAGGCGAGGCCGCTTCCTTAGCCGTTGTCGTCTTAGTGCTTTGCCAGCAGAGCCGTCACCGAACTGGTGGTATTGTTCGCTGCGGCAAGATCGGGGATGCCGTCGCCGTTGAAGTCTCCCACTGCGGCGAAAACGGGATCTGCACCCGCCGCAGTAGTCAGTGGAGCAGCGAAGGTTCCATCTCCGTTGCCCAATAGCACGGTTATCGTTTTGCTGCCAGCGTTTGCAACGGCCAGATCCGCCTTGCCATCTCCGTTGAAATCCGCGACAGCGACGGAATAGGGAATTGAACCTGTCTGCGGACTCACTGTGGTTGGTGTAAAGCTGCCATCGCCTTTACCAATCAGCACCGTCAAATTGCCCAACTCAGGGTAGCCGCCGTTCATGTCTGACACAACCAAGTCAGGGATGCCGTCGCCGTTGAGGTCTCCGGCGGTGATAAATAGCGGCTGCCCCCCGGCATCTGGGTTCTCGGCTTGCGCTGTAAAGGTTCCGTCCCCGTTCCCGAGCAGAATTGTTACCGAACCTGTCGCTCCTTGATCAAATCTGGGGCAGTTTGCAACGGCAAGGTCGGGAATACCGTCTCCGTTGAAGTCTCCCACTGCCACTGATACGGGCCCCACAGCCAAACCTCCTGGACCGTTAACTGGGGTCGTAATCGTCGCCCCCTCCCTGAACGTCCCATCCCCATTGCCCAACAGGATCGTTAATGTACCAGGGCCAAAATTCACCGTAACCAGGTCCGGCTTGGCGTCTCCATTGAAGTCCCCCGTCGCAACGACATAAACCCCATCGACCGATATAGCCGACTTTGGGGTGAAGGTGCCGTCTCCGTTACCCAGCACCACCTGGACTTCGTTGGCGTCCGGGAGCGAAATGGCGAGATCCACCTTGCCATCGCCGTTGAAGTCCGCCACTGCGGCGTTATTGGCATTTTGCCCCGTTAGCGGGAACGCCGGGCCAGCCGCGAATGTTCCGTCGCCGTTACCCAGCAGTATGTTCACATCGGTCAACGAGGTGAATATGCTATAAACCGGAACAGCGAGATCCAGCTTTCCGTCCCCATTAAAGTCCGCCACCGCGATGGATTGTGGCCAAGGATTGGTTGCCGGAGTGCCGGATATCACGAAGCTTAGCTGCGCCGTGCCACTGGATCCCCGGCTGGAGCTCCCGCAGCCAGGTGCACACAGTAACGCAGCCACGAATCCAATGGATAGCGCAACTCTGATCGGCCAAGGGTTTTTCATTCCTCCCCCTTTTTCCGTTATGAACCCAAGAGCGGAAGTTAGGTTGCCTCGGTTCATAGCTCATTATCTCTCAGTTGTTGGCGAAAACAAGCGTGGGTGTTGAAAAAGTCACTGTGATTAGCGGCTGAGATTGGGTGAAAGCATGTTAGAACCTGGACATGCTGTATTGGATCTCGATACTCGGGGGCCTGCTGATCATGATGGGACAACACGACCGCTCCGAAGCGCTGTTCTACTACTTTCGTCTGGAAGATCAAGTTCCTGAAAACCATCTGCTACGGCTGATCGACAAGCACATCAGTTTCGAGTTCGTGCGGCAGCAACTGAAAGACAGCTACAGCGAGACTGGGCGGCCCTCGATCGATCCCGAGCTGCTGTTGCGCATTCTGTTGATCGGCTACTTGTACGGCATCAGCAGCGAGCGCAAGTTGGTAGAGGAGTTGCGCATGCATCTGGCGTGGCGCTGGTTTACCGGCTTGGGCTTCGATCAGGAGATTCCGCATCACTCGACGTTTTCCAAGAACCGGCACGGACGGTTTCAGGAATCGAAGCTGTTCGAGCAGCTGTTCGAACAGATCGTGAAACAGTGCCTGGAAGTGGGGCTGGTGCGAGGGAACGAGTTGTCGGTCGATGGCAGTTTTGTCGAAGCCAACGCGGCCAAGGAGAGCCGCGTTCCGCGCGAGCAGTTGGCGGAAGCTGCCCGAGTGAACCATACGGTGCGTCAGTATGTGGAAGAACTGGAACAGCAGAACCCGGTGGAAGAACCGGTACATCAGCAAGACCAGGTGTCGACCACCGATCCCGATTCGACCTACGCCACCAAGGGCGGTACGCCAGCCCGTCTGGGCTACTACGACAACTATCTGGTGGACAACCACAGCTGCGTGATCGTGGGCGTGCAAGCCACCGCGGCCCGAATGAGTCAGGAAACGGTAGCCGCACAAGACATGCTCGATCGCTTCGCCCGATGGCAAGGACGAGCCCCCGATTCGGTGGCCGCCGACACGACCTATGGCAACGGGGAGTTTCTGCAGTGGTTGGCGGACCGCAACATCACTCCTTACATGCGTACCCGCGACAGTATCCACAGAAAGAGGAGTCCGTTCTTCGGCCCCGAGCGTTTCACTTATGAACCGGAACACAATCGCTATATCTGTCCTGCCGGCCAGCCGCTGAACTACGGGGGGCGAGTTTATCGGAATCGCGCTTTCAACTACATTGGGACACGCAAAAAGTGCGGCCCGTGCTCGCTCCGACCCCAATGCACCAGTGCTGCCTTCCGGGGCCTTATCATCCACCAGAACGAACCCGCCCGACAGCGTGCGCGGGAGTTGGTCAACACGCCCGAGTTCGCCCAAGCACAGCGGCAAAGAAAGAAGGTGGAAGCCTTGTTCTCGGAACTGAAGCATCAGATCGGACTGCGCCGCCTGCGCCTGCGGAGATTGAAGTTCGTGCGTGAGCAGTTCTTCCTGGCGGCGGCCGCGCAGAACATCAAGCGACTGGTGCGGTTCCTCAGCCAACCTATAACCCCACCTGTGCCAGTCACCGCTTAGCTGAGGTAAGAAAAGAAAACTTGTCAGCAGCCACTCTCAGCCAAGAAACACGTTCCGATCACGGAGTTTTTCAACACCCACAAGCGACAGCACTCACAACCCAGTCAATGAGTGATATCGCGATTTTCTGACAGAAGAACGCAGCCCTCGCCGGCGGCACGCGCCGCCCCCGCTCCATCTGCGATGCTTCTGCTATGATCGCGGCAGGGCCGGGAAAACCGGCGGATTCACCCTTTACGAGGAGTTCTTATCATGGAAACGCCAGTTCTTCCTCTGGGCTCCCGCCGCGACGAAGACATCGCGCTTGACCTCATGAAATTCATCGCCATGACCACCGGCTACGGCAAGACCTCTGGCACCGGAGTCGGCTTCCAGGGCAGCGGTGCGGCCGACAAGCCCGAGGAATACGCCGCCCATCTGCTGGAACTCTACGGCCGGTGTTTGCAGTCGGTCGGGGGGAAGTGAGGGATCGGGTGATCGGGCCATCGGGTCATCGGGCGATCGAAAATCAAAAGCTCCCGGGTTTAAGGTTTCAGATCACCCGATGACCCGATCACCCGATGACCCGATCCCCTTGTTTCTCAACCTCTTCGTTGACAAGCGCCTCGCGGCTGGGCTATTCTAAAAGCCTTTGGAAGTCCTGCGGCTGCCCGCCTGGAACACCTAGCGCGCGTTCTGCGTGGATAGAGATTGCTTAGGGCACTCAGCGGTCTTCGTTGTTAGCGTTCTTTAGTTTTCTGGGAGATTTCCGATGTCAACCTATTTCCCGAAAGAGGGAGATATTGCGCGTAAGTGGTTTGTGGTGGATGCAACCGGGCTGCCGCTCGGACGCCTGGCCTCGCGCGTGGCCCGCATTCTGATCGGCAAAGAAAATCCGAAGTACACGCCGTTTATCGACACTGGCGACCACGTGATCGTAATCAACGCCGACAAGATCAAGATCACCGGCCTGAAGACGGATCAGAAGCTCTATCAGCACTACACCGGGTATCCCGGCGGACTGCGCTCGGAAGAATTGAAGAAGCGCATGGTCCGCAAGCCGGAGCTGGTGATTGAAGACGCCGTGTCGCGCATGTTGCCCAAGAACAAACTGGGCAAGCAGATGTTTACGAAGTTGAAGGTTTACCGGGGCGACAAGCACCCGCACCAGGCGCAGAAGCCGGAAGCGAAGGTGTTTGCGTAGGGTAAGGTCTCAGGTGCCAGGTCTCAGGTCTCAGGAGATCGGCGCCGCAAAATTTTGGAAAGGTTGAAGCACGCGGTGTTTTGGCTAATTGCTGGATGCTAAGTGCTAAATGCTAACGATGGCAGAACTGGTGCAATACTACGGAACCGGACGGCGCAAGGCGGCGATCGCTCGCGTTTTTCTTCGTCCTGGCAGCGGCGAGTTCAAGGTTAACGGCAAAGCGTTCGATGAGTACTTTGTGACGCCCTCGCAGCGCATCAGCGCGAAGTCGCCGCTGGTCTCGACCGAGACTACGGCCAACTTCAACGTGCTGGCGAACGTGTGCGGCGGCGGAATCGCTGGACAAGCCGATGCGGTGCGCCTGGGCATCACGCGCGCCCTCATGGAATTCAACGCGGAGCTGCGGAAGAAGCTCAAGGCCGAAGGCATGGTGACTCGCGACCCGCGCGCCAAAGAGCGCAAGAAGTACGGCCAGAAGGGCGCACGGAAGCGCTTCCAGTTCTCGAAGCGGTAGTCGATGGTCGTTAATCGATGGTCGTTTGCAAACGACTAGCGACCAACGACAAACGACTGGTTTTCAGGGTGTTAAAAATTCATCCCCCCGCTTCCCCGAGATGGGGTGGACGGGAATGGCAATCCGGAAAATGCAGTTGCCGGATGCAGACCAACTGAGGAGGTTAATTGGCAAACATCACGATGAAGGAGTTGCTCGAAGCCGGCGTTCACTTCGGGCATCAGACGAAGCGGTGGAACCCGAAGATGAAGGAGTATATCTTCGGCGAGCGCAATGGTATCTACATCATCGATCTGCAGAAGACGCTGAAGATGTTCAAGGAAGCGTCGAAATTCGTGCAGGAACTGGCTGCTGACGGCCGAATCATCCTCTTCGTGGGCACCAAGCGCCAGGCGCAGGACGCAATTGCCGAAGAGGCGCAGCGCTGCTCGATGTTCTACGTGAACCAGCGCTGGCTGGGCGGCTTGCTGACCAACTGGGTCACCGTGCAGAAATCAGTGAAGCGGCTCAAGGAACTCGACGAAATGGCCACCGATGGCCGTTACGACCTGCTTCCGAAGAAAGAAGTGATCAAGCTCGAGCGCGAGCGCAAGCACCTGCAGGCCAATCTCGCCGGCATCAAGAACATGACGCGCTTGCCGGATGCGATCTTCGTCATCGATTCGAATAAAGAGCAGATCGCGGTGCGCGAATCGCGCAAGCTGGGCATTCCCGTGGTCGCCGTGGTCGACACCAACTGCGACCCGAGCGAAGTGGATTACGTGATTCCGGGCAACGACGACGCGCTGCGCGCGATCCGGCTGTTTGCCTCGAAGATTTCGGAGTCGATTGCCGAGGGCGTCCATGCCAGGGACGACAAGCAGATGGCGGACATTCAGGCGGAGGCAGAGGCTGCGCCGGCGGTTGCAACCCCGGTTGCCGAGGAACTGCTGGCCGAAGCCGTGGCCGACGGAGAAATCGCCGTGCCGGTTGCGGCCCTCGAAGGCGAAGAGATCCGCATGGAAGACGTGCTGGGCAAGGGCACGCGCAAGCGTCCCTCAGCCGCCACCGAAGACGTCGACGAGTTGCAGGCCGAGACGCGCCGCTTCTAGCTGATTGAGTTGTGAACCAAACTGGGTTTGTATCCGCGAGTTTCGTATCAGGGTATCGCTTTAGCGGTACCGCAAACCCTTCGGAATTTTGCGCCCCTTTAGGGGCTGGGCTTAGAATTTCGCCAGCACCAGTTCTGACCCGCGCAGCTCGACTGTGCGCGGGTCGAGTTTTATAACCGCAAGTTTCAATCGAAGGAAGAATTCTTAATGAGTACCACTATGGCAAACATTTCCGCTGCACAAGTAAAAGAGCTCCGGGAAAAAACCGGAGCGCCCATGATGGATTGCAAACAGGCCCTGACCGAAGCCAAAGGCGACATGGAACAGGCGATTGTCGTGTTGCGCAAAAAAGGAGTGTCCGTGGCCGCGAAGAAAGCGGCGCGCGTGACCAGTGAGGGTTCGGTCGGTTACTACATTCACGCCGGCGGAAAGATTGGCGTGCTGGTCGAGGTCAACTGCGAAAGCGATTTCGTGGCGCGCACCGATGACTTCAAAGAGTTAGTCCACGACATCGCCATGCACATTGCGGCGAGCGATCCGAAGTTCGTCCGGAAAGAGGACGTCACGCCGGAAGCCTTCGAGCGCGAGAAAGACATTTATCGCGCCCAGGCCGCTGCCACCGGCAAGCCCGCTCCCGTGGTCGAAAAAATCGTGGCCGGCAAGATGGAAAAGTTCTACGAAGAGGTTTGCCTGCTGGAGCAGCCCTTCATCAAGGACCAGACCATCAGCATCTCGCAGCTAATCGCCGCCAAGGTCGGCAAACTCGGCGAGAACATCGCCGTCCGCCGCTACGCCCGCTTCAAAGTCGGTGATGCAACTGCGACCGTGGCTTTCGTCAGCACCAAGCCGGACAGCGAAGGCGGCGAGGCGTCCGCTCCGGCTGCCAAGTAGCAGCCGAATAATTCAGGGGCGCTGCGGCGCCCTTTTTGATTTATGCTCTCGCAGAAGCGTTTCGCCGATTTAACCAACAGCCTGTCATCCTAGCGAAGCGCAGGGCCCGTGCATTTGGGTTACTGAGAACCGGAACTGAGGACTCTCATGTCTGCACCGATCTTCAAACGCATCCTGCTAAAACTCTCCGGCGAAGCCCTGGCCGCCGATCAAGGCTTCGGCGTCGATACAAAACGCATTCATGAAGTTGCGGCTGAACTTGCCGATATACACACTCTCGACATCCAGATGGCCATCGTCGTGGGCGGGGGCAACTTTTTCCGCGGGGTTGCCGACCAAGCCAGGGACATGGATCGCGTCTCCGCCGATCACATGGGCATGCTGGCCACCGTCATCAACGCGCTGGCGCTCCAGGACGCGCTCGAAAAACAGGGCGTCTTTACCCGCGTGCAGTCGGCCATTGAGATGAACCAGGTGGCCGAGCCCTTCATCCGGCGCCGCGCCATCCGTCATCTTGAAAAAGGACGCGTCGTCATCTTCGCGGGCGGCACCGGCAATCCGTACTTTTCGACCGACACGGCCGCCTCGCTGCGCGCGATGGAGATCAAAGCCGATGCCATCCTCAAAGCCACCAAAGTGGACGGCATCTACGACGCCGATCCGATGACGGTAAAGGACGCCAAGAAGTTTTCGCAACTCACCTACATGGACGTTCTGAAGCTGGGCCTCAAGGTGATGGACTCGACCGCGATCTCGTTGTGCAAGGACAACAATCTGCCCATCATCGTTTTCAACCTGAACCAGCGCGGCAATATCCGTAGAGTCGTGCTCGGAGAGAAAATCGGATCGCTGGTCAGCGCGTAGAAAAGGTCAGAGGTTAGAGGTCAGATTGCAGAGGTAAAACCTTGGGTTCTCACCTCTGCAATCTGACCTCTAACCTCTGACCTCAGTCACGGTTTATAATTTACGGTTTTGATTTCAATACATACTAGGAGCCCCGAGCTATGGCTCATCCTGCCCTGAAAGAAGTTTACGCAACCCTCAAGACGCGCATGGATAAAGCGGTGGAAGACTTCCGCCGCGAAATGGCCGCCACGCGCACCGGACGCGCGAACGTTCACATGCTCGACACCGTTTCCGTCGACTACTACGGCTCCCAGATGCCGCTCAACCAGGTCGCCCAGATTCACGCGCCTGAGCCGCAAATGATCACGGTGCAGCCCTTCGATCCCTCTCAGCTTGGGGCGATCGAAAAAGCCATACGCAGCGCCGATCTCGGCCTCAACCCGATGAACGACGGCAAACTGATCCGTGTCCCCGTGCCCGCGCTCACCGAAGAGCGCCGCAAGGAAATGGTCAAGCACCTGCACCGCATTCTCGAAGAGCACCGCACCGCGGTGCGCAACATCCGCCGCGAAGGCAACGACGCCATCAAGAAGACGCTGAAAGACAAGAAAATTACCGAGGACGACGAGAAACGCGCCCTCGACGAAATCCAGAAGCTCACCGACGACGAAATCAAGAAGATGGAAGAAATGAGCAAGGCGAAAGAAAAAGAAGTCCTGGAGTTCAAGTAGTCCAGGCTTCTTGCTTAGCCTGCATGCGCCATCCATGGCGCTTATGAGCGTGAACATGGCCGCTGACCCATCCGTAGCTGGCGAACTCGGAATCTATGCCTGCCCGGTGTGCAAACGTCTCTTGCGCCAGGAAGAGGGTGTGCTCCGCTGTCCCGCCTGTTCTAAAGCCTATCCAATCGGCGAGGGCATCCCCGACTTCATTCTCGAAGAACTATCGCGAAGTTCAGATCCCGTTCTAAGAAGAATGCGTTTCATCGATCGGATGGCGCCGATTTACGAGACAAGGTTGTGGTATCCGATCGTGCTAAGTCTCTACGGTGGATTTCACAGCCCATCTCTTGCCCAACTGATCAGTACAGTGACTCGGAAAGTCCAATCGGCGAAAGGCCGCGTGCTGGATATCGCCTGCGGACCCGGCACCTACGGCCGGCGGATCGCATCGCCGTCGAAAGAGGTGTACGGAATCGACGTGTCCATGGGAATGCTTCGGCAAGGCGCGGCTTACGCTGCCGAGGAAGGAATCCCCAACGTGCATTTCGCCCGCGCCAGAGTCGAGGCGCTTCCATTCGAAGATGGCCTGTTCGACGCCACCCTCTGTTGTGGCTCTCTCCATCTTTTTGCGGATACCGTGGTTGCCCTGCGCGAGATGGCCCGCGTCATGAAGCCGGCGGCAATTCTTTCTGTCTTCACGTTCGCCGCAGGCCGCGGTGGTGTCCTGAAGTTTCGCCGGGGGCGCGAGTGGAGCCGGAATCACGGCCTTCATGCATTCGAGCTTTCTGAGATGGAGAAATACTTGACCGCTTCCGGCTTTGAAAACTTCCAGCCCGAAGTCTCTGGCTCCATTTTGACATTCAGCGCGCGCAAGCAAGCGGCCTGACTGGTGGCGCAACTTGAACCGATTGCCCCTATGATCTGGAGCCGAAACGCGCCGCCTGCTCGCACCGCTCGGCCCGGCGGCAATATCACAGCTCTGACCTCGGAAAAACTTTCCGACGCAGGCAACGCGAAGGCGTTCGATCCCGTCTCTGTTGAAGTGGAACTTTTTCGGGCGTGACTGGGAGAAGAAAATTCGCCCCCGCCTTGGACGGTTCGCACTCTCTACCGTATAATTACCGTTTTCCTAACTCTAGTTTTTCGAGGTAGTTGCGATTCATCGCCGCCATCATCCCATCCCTGTGTGGACCCCGCGACCCGGCCACGACATGGGCCCGCAGAGAGAGCCGTCCTGGTCTCCATCTTCTTCCACCGCAAGACTTTGGAAACGCAGTTCCGTCTGGAATCGCCTCCTCTGTTTGTTGGCGCTTCTGCTGCTGGCTGCCCCCGTTCTAAGCCAGCAGGACCTCATCGTCGACATCAAAGTCCACGGCAACCGCCGCATCCCCGTCGACACCGTCAAGGCCCGCATCTTCAGCAAGGTCGGCGACGTCTACGACAACGCCGCCATCGAACGCGACTTCAACTCCCTCTGGAACACGAACTACTTTGAGGACATCCGCTTTGAGCGCGAACCGAGCGCCAAAGGTTGGATCCTTCACATTTACCTCAAAGAGCGGCCCACCATCCGCGAGATCAACTACACCGGCCTGAATGCGGTTACCACCAGCGACGTGCTCGACCGGTTCAAGGAACGCAAAGTCGGACTCTCGGTTGAGAGCCAGTACGATCCCACAAAGGTCAAAAAGGCTGAAGTTGTCCTGAAGGAACTGCTCTCCGAGCATGGGCATCAATTCGCCACCATCCGCACCGAAGTCCGCCCCATCCCGCCCGCCGCGGTGGGCATTACTTTCGTCGTCAAGGAGGGGCCCAAGGTTAAGGTTGGGCGCATTCGTTTCAAGGGCAACAAACACATCAATGACCGCATCCTGCGCGCGTCCATGAAGAACCTCAAGCCCATCGGCATCCCGCACTCCATTTTTCTGGAAAATCTCTTCGCCAAGACCTACGACGCCACCAAACTCGAAGAGGATACCGAACGCGTCCGCGCCGAGTTCCAGAACCGCGGCTACTTCAAGGTGCTGGTCGAAGACCCAAAAACCGAGATCCACGACACCGGACACACCGGCCTCCACATCCCGTGGCTCCAGCCAGGGCTGGGGAAATCCGTCGATATCACCATGCCCATCGAGGAAGGCGACCGTTACCGCCTCGGCACCATCACCTTCAAGAACAACAAAGCCATCCCCAACTCCAACGCCCTGCGCAGCCTTTTCCCCATGAAGGACGGCGACATTTTCAACCGCGAAAAAGTCGCCAAGGGTCTGGAGAACCTGCGCAAAGCCTACGGCGAAGCCGGCTACATTAACTTCACTTCCGTCCCCGACACCCATTTCGACGACGAGAAGAAGATCGTGAATCTGGAAATTGATGTGGACGAAGGCAAGCAGTTCCACGTGCGCCGCATCGAGTTCCAGGGCAACACCACCACCCGCGACAAAGTCATCCGCCGCGAAGTTGCGCTGGAAGAAGGCCAGATCTATAACTCGCGTTACTGGGAGTTCAGCCTGATGCGCCTGAACCAGCTCGGCTACTTCGAGCAGCTCAAGCCCGACGATCCCAATACCACCGAGCGCCACCTCGACGAAAAGGCCGGCACCGTCGATCTCACGTTGAAGGTGCACGAAAAAGGCAAGAACAGCATCGGACTGCAAGGCGGCGTCAGCGGTCTCGCCGGCGCCTTCGTTGGCATCAATTACAGCACCAACAACTTTCTTGGATTGGGCGAGACGCTCTCTTTCCAGGCCAGCCTGGGCAGCCGCCAGCGCGACCTGGTGTTCGGATTCACCGAGCCTTACTTATTTGACCGTCCCATCCAGGCCGGCTTCAACGTCTACGCCCGCAAGACCAGCTATGACCAGGCTCGGCAGTATGCCATTGCCACCGGACAGAATCTGAACCTGCCCTCGGTCTACCTGCAGAACCTGCAGAACTACTCGCAGTCCAGCACCGGCACCATGCTGAGCGTGGCCTATCCGCTGCGCGGGAAACGCCGCGCCTCCAGGCGGATTGGCATCAGCTACTCCTTCGACCGCTCTTCCCTGGTCGCGGTCAGCAACGCTTCCAAGTTGTTGTTCGAGAATCTCAACTTCCGCGGCATCACCGGCCCCAACGCGCTCAACGGCATCATCACCAGCAAGATCACTCCCAGCTTCACCGTGAACTCGCTCGATGCGGCCTATGCGCCCCACAGCGGCAGGAGCCTGTTCCTCGGCGGGGAGTTCTCCGGCATCGGCGGCACGGTTCACACCATTCGGCCCATCGTCCAGTACAAACAGTTTTTCCCCATGCAAAAGCGCCGCAACGCCCTCGGTTACAACGTGCAAGCTTCGTTTATCACGGGCTATGGTGGGATCGTTGCGCCTCCATTTGAACGAGCCTACCTCGGTGGCGAAAACGATCTGCGCGGTTTCGATATCCGCATGGTCTCTCCCATCGCCTACCTGCCCAGCGCCCAGACCGTGGCCCTCAGAAACCCCGATGGAACGTTCGTTCCCGCCAATCCAAGATTTCCGCCGGTGACCTCCGGGGCATCCTGCGTCAGTAACTGCTGGAATATTCCCGTTCCCTACTATCAACTCGTAACTCCCGGCGGCGACCTCAGTCTGCACGGCAACCTGGAATACCGCATCACTATCGCCGGGCCCGTCGCCATCGCCCCCTTTGTCGACACCGGCACCGATCCGATTTTGCGTACTTCACAATTGCAGACCAACCCGACTCAGTACGAAAACCTGATCAGCACTCTGTTTGGCTGTCCCACACTGAATGCCGCGTACGCCTGTTCCGGTGGGCAAACCATTACCGGCATCCCAAAAGACCTCAAACCGGTTCCCGGCACTAACTGGGTTGTGCGTATGTCCACCGGGCTCGAATTGCAGATGATGCTTCCCGTCGTCAATGCGCCCTTCCGCATTTACTATGCCTACAACGCCCTGCGCCTCGACGGCAGCGCCAATCCGCCCCTGGAGGTCACTCGCGGCATGTTCCCCGGTCCTGGGGTAGGGAACTGTAACCTCCCTCAAGGCGCCGGTGACTACACCTACTGCCTGACGCGCTCGACCCTGGGCTCGAACTACACTCTCCTCGAACCAAGAAAGACGTTCCGCTTCACCGTAGCCACAACGTTCTAAGGGCAGTACCCAGTAGCCGGTACCCAGTACCCAGTCAAGAACGGGAACGCCACGCCCGCAGCAGCGGCGCAGCCACTTCCGAGAAATTATGAATGGAAACTCAATCTCACAGGGGTTTTCTGGCCACTGGGTACTGGGTACCGCAGCCACTTCCGGGAAATTATGAAGGGAAACTCAATCGCAGAGGGGTTTTCCGGCTACTGGGTACTGGCAACTGGGTACTGGGTACTGGGTACTGCTACTCAATCTGCACCAATCCGCTCGCCGGCTCCGACGCCCGCGCCAGCCGCTGCGGCGCCCGCCAGGCGTCGAAAACCGACACCTGGTGCACGCACGATACCGTGCAATGCGGCGCGCACGGCTTCTCCGTGTGGAACTCGCGGCGCATATCGGCCAGCGTGTATTTCTCCAGCGGAATCGCCGGGTACCCGCGCTGCTGCGAGCAGTAATGCACCAGCCCGTCCTCGCAAATATAGAGGTAGCGCGCCCCGGCGCGGCACCGCCACTGATTCGGCCGTCCCAGCGCGATGTTGTCCTGAAACGCATTCACCCGCGTGAAGCTGCGTTTCTCCAGTCCCTTCATCTCGTGGTACACGCGCCGTTCTCCGTCGTTCAAGGGCTGCACCTGGCCGGAGTTGTCGTGAATGATTCCCACCGTCGAGCTGAACCCCAGCTCCAGCGCGCGTTTGCCGATGATGAGCGCGTCCTGCGGATGGCTCACTCCGCCGCCCACCACCGAATTGATATTCACATGAAAATCCGCGTGCTCGGCCAGCAGTTGCAGTTTCCGGTCGAGCACCTTCAGGCTTTTCTTGGAAACTTCGTCGGGATTCACGTTGTCAATCGAAATTTGCAGCCACTCCAGCCCCGAGCGGTTCAGCCGCTGGATGCGGTCCGCGGTCAAAAGATAACCGTTGGTGATCAGCCCCGAAACGATCCGGCGTTTCCGCATGTGGTGAATAATGTCGTCCAGTTGCGGATGCAGCATCGGTTCGCCGCCGCTAATCGTGACCACCGATGTGCCAAGGTTGCCCAGCAGATCCACCCGCCGCAACATCTCGTCGGCAGGCACCGGCTTCGAGAAATTATCGAATTCGTTGCAGTACGTGCAAGCCAGATTGCAGCGCCGGATCGGAATCAGATGCGCCAGCAGAGGATGGTCCGTAGACACCAAGCCCTTCAGGATTTGCCACAATCCATGAGCGCCCCGTTCCGCCGCCTTAAGCTTGCGCCGCAATGCCACTGATCTGGATGTCATCGTTTGGTAGCCATCTGTAATCGTCTAATCGTCTCTGTCATCCTGACCCTGAGCTTGTCGAAGGGGAAGGACCTATGTATTGGACAGTTAGTTCGGCCGTCGCCGTAGCAGTCATCTTCAAGACTTGGCTCTATTTCACCACAGTAACCGTCCCCGCGCCCATTTCACCGCAGTATTCGGAGGAAAAGCCGGGTCGAATGGCAATTCGCGCCGCCCCGCCAACCTCACTTCAGATTTGTCATCCTGACCCTGAGCGTAGCCGAAGGGGAAGGACCTGCTTTCTGCGGCGGACGGCTGCCACCGTTCCTCCCAACTCGTTTACCGCCGTCGCCACGGCAGGTTATGATGAGCGCCAATGAAAGGCTGGCGCCATGGCGAACCCTGAACACCTCGCAAAACTCAAGGAAGGCGTGGAGGCTTGGAATGCCTGGAGAAAGGCGAACCCCGAAATAGTCCCGGACCTCAGCGAGGCGGAACTCGTCGAGGAGAATCTCAGCGAGGCGGATCTTCGCGGGGCGAATCTTAGGCAGACAGCCATCCCCCTGGCGGACCTCACCGAGGCAAATCTTGCCGCAGCGGATCTTCGCTGGGCGACCTTCGTTCGGACACACTTCACCGGGGCGGATCTCACCGAGGCGAACCTTACCGGGGCGGATCTCACCGAGGCGAACCTCGGCGAGGCGGGTCTGCACGAGGCGAACCTCAGCGGGGCGGACTTCACCGGGGCGTTCATTGGCTATACGATTTTCGGAGACAACGACCTGAGCTATGTGAAGGGCCTTGAGACAGTGAAGCATGAAGGCCCCTCGATCATCGGCATCGACACCATCTACCGCTCCCATGGAAACATTCCGCTGGCATTCTTGCGCGGGGCCGGAGTTCCCGACAACTTTATTGAGTACATGGGGTCCCTCACCGGGAAGGCCCTTGAGTTCTATTCCTGCTTCATCAGCTATTCCACCAAAGATCAGGAATTCGCCGACCGCCTGTATGCGGACTTGCAGAACAAAGGCGTCCGCTGCTGGTTCGCGCCGCACGATATCCAAGCCGGAAAGAAGATCCATGAGCAGATTGACGAAGCGATACGAAGATATGAGCGGCTGCTCCTGATCCTTTCCGCCAACAGCATGAAGAGCCCGTGGGTAAAGACTGAAATCCGCTAAGCCCGCAAGCGGGAGCGCACGGAAAAGAAGCGCGTGCTGTTTCCCGTCCGCCTGGTTTCCTTTGAGGCAATTCGGGACTGGGAGCTTTTCGACGCCGACGAAGGCAAGGATTTGGCCGTCGAGATTCGCGAATACTACATCCCCGATTTCAGCGAGTGGAAGAACCACGACCCCTATGCGGAGGGGCTAAGGAACTTGCTCCGCGATCTGAAGGCAGAAGGCTCGAAGGCAGCATAGGCTCCACGCGCGTGCGCTCAACGTCTCGCGATTTTCGAGACGCGGGATGCCGCGCGCCCAAGGCTTCCTAGGATAAGTCCTTCGAGATATACTTTCGTCCGAAGGCCGGAGCGCCCGCGATGGAAAAGCTCACCGAACTCAGATTGAACCGCCTCGATGAAAATCAAAAGACGACAACCATATGGCTGGAGGGCCTTGATAACAGGATCGCCGAAATAGGCCGAGACATCGCGCAAATCCAGGCCACTATCCAGCCAAGGGACCTACCTTGGGCGGTGAGATTTCTTCTATTGCCCCTGGCTGTAGTCGCTGCGGCTGCCACCGTTGGAGCCGTGGTACATCTTGAGATAGCAATGGCTGGCATGCGAAATAACGTAGCGGGCGTTCAGGGCGAACTCGCGAGGCAGACCGTTACGGCGGATGCGGCGTTACCGGCAAGCGAGTTCAAGGCCGCGCTTCCAGAATTAGGTCCTGCCATTGCCGCTACTCGACGGCAAAAGCTAAAGGTTTCGCCCAAAGTCGTAAGCGATTTACAGCAACACCTTACCGCAACCGATGCGGATAAAACCCCTAGTTTTTGGCCAACCGTAGCCGAGTTCATCAGCTTCAAGTCATTCAACAGTGCATCCTGGGCCGCACCAGCGAATCTTCGAGCCTGCACGGACTCCGCGCCCACGCCTGCCACCGTTAAGGAGGTCCAGAGCCCAAGGCAAATGACCATAAATCCCGGCGTATATGAAAATTGTCGGTTTACTTTGGATTCTCCCCAAGAAGATGAACGTTTGAACTCATTCCTGACGCATAGCACGCCACAGATCGCCTTCAAACACTGCGTTATCGTCTACCGGGGAGGAACAATTAACCTCATTATTTCGCTAGATGAGCGCAATGCCTCTTACACGGTGGGATCATCAGAGCATCCCATGGGAACAGGCACAGTGAATGTATCGGTCGCCAACACCCTAGAATTCCGAGACTGCCTGTTTGATCTTGTGCTGCACAATGCCCCGCCTCAACCCGGTCGGCAATTGACTCAACTCCTATTGGCTGCTACCGATACAACAATCACAGTTCCGATAGCAACGCACTCATAGGACACCACCCGTTCCAAGGCGGCCCACACCGGGGGGTTTTCAAGAGGCGGTATGCCGCGCGGGCATTCCCACTTCTAGCAATCTGACGCCTTCCTTTTTTCATCACAAAACATCTGGGTGCCGCATCACAGACCTCCGTCCCGAATCGGGGGACAATGAGGGTCCGATTGGGCGCAACGCAAAAAGCCATGGCACAGGCAGCCCCAGCACTGATTGCGCTAGTCCACGCGGCCCCGCGCTACCACAAGCACGCTCGCACCGCACTGCCAGCCGTCGAGCGGCGGCCAAGGCTGTCGCCCGCTGGAAGAAGACAAGGACTGCCGTGATGCCGCGGGCATCAGCGGAAAGCTCAAGAGCCGTTAACTGGGTACTGGGTACCGGGAACTGAGAACTGAGAACTGAGAACTGAGAACTGAGAAGCTATCTCATAAACGTTGCTCGTGAATAAACACTTGAATCACGGGCGAATTTGAAGCAAACCAAGGGCATGGCGGATCTCACCGACGTGCAGTGGGAACGGATCAGGCCCTTGGTGGAATTTGGACAACGGCGCCGTGCTGACAACCGGGGCAGACCCTGGCGGGAAGCGCGGCAAGTGCTGAACGGCATGTTGTGGGTGTTGCGGACGGGTGCGCCCTGGCATGATCTGCCCGCGCGATACGGTCCGTACCAGACCTGCCACCGCCGTTTCCAGCAGTGGCAACGCTCGGGAGTGCTGGACGGCATTCTTTGGGGGTTGGCGGAAGACTTGTTGGCGCGGGGAAAGCTCGGTCTGGAGGAGACGTTTATTGACGCCTCCTTCATGGGGGCAAAAAAAGGGGCGATGGCGTGGGTCGAACGCTCGTCGGCAAAGGGAGCAAGCTCATGGCAATCGCAGACTGCCATGGTCTTCCTATCGCCCTCTGGGTTACGAGCGCTACGCCGCATGAGCAAAAGCTGGTCGCGGCTACGATCGAGCACCGCTTCGTGGCCGAGAAGCCGAAACGATTGATTGCGGATCGGGGGTATGACAGCGACGCGTTGGACGATCTTCTGGCCCAGCAGCACGGAATTGAGTTGATCGCACCTCATCGTCGTTATCGCACGCGAACGCACCGCCAGGACCGGCGAAAACTCCGGCGTTACAAACGCCGGTGGAAAATCGAGCGCTTGTTCGCATGGTTGAAAAACTTCCGCCGTCTGCTGGTGCGTTGGGAACGTCATAGCAGTAATTTTCTCGGCATGGTTCAACTTGCCTGCATGTTGATCCTGTTGAGACGTTTGTGAGACCACTTCTGAGAACTGAGAAGCTATCTCATAAACGTTGCTCGTGAATAAACACTTGAATCACGGGCGAATTTGAAGCAAACCAAGGGCATGGCGGATCTCACCGACGTGCAGTGGGAACGGATCAGGCCCTTGGTGGAATTTGGACAACGGCGCCGTGCTGACAACCGGGGCAGACCCTGGCGGGAAGCACGGCAAGTGCTGAACGGCATGTTGTGGGTGTTGCGGACGGGTGCGCCCTGGCATGATCTGCCCGCGCGATACGGTCCGTACCAGACCTGCCACCGCCGTTTCCAGCAGTGGCAACGCTCGGGAGTGCTGGACGGCATTCTTTGGGGGTTGGCGGAAGACTTGTTGGCGCGGGGAAAGCTCGGTCTGGAGGAGACGTTTATTGACGCCTCCTTCATGGGGGCAAAAAAAGGGGCGATGGCGTGGGTCGAACGCTCGTCGGCAAAGGGAGCAAGCTCATGGCAATCGCAGACTGCCATGGTCTTCCTATCGCCCTCTGGGTTACGAGCGCTACGCCGCATGAGCAAAAGCTGGTCGCGGCCACGATCGAGCACCGCTTCGTGGCCGAGAAGCCGAAACGATTGATTGCGGATCGGGGGTATGACAGCGACGCGTTGGACGATCTTCTGGCCCAGCAGCACGGAATTGAGTTGATCGCACCTCATCGTCGTTATCGCACGCGAACGCACCGCCAGGACCGGCGAAAACTCCGGCGTTACAAACGCCGGTGGAAAATCGAGCGCTTGTTCGCATGGTTGAAAAACTTCCGCCGTCTGCTGGTGCGTTGGGAACGTCATAGCAGTAATTTTCTCGGCATGGTTCAACTTGCCTGCATGTTGATCCTGTTGAGACGTTTGTGAGACCACTTCTGAGAACTGAGAACTGAGAACTGAGAACTGAGAACTGAAAGCACCTACTGCATGTCTCCGCCCATGGGAACGTAGTGGTAGAGTAACTTCTTGCCTTCGAAGAAGATGGCGGAACTAGTGCCAAAGTCGCCCGCTTCTTCAATGTAGATGGCTTCGACGGTAGTCTTCTTGAGTTGCAGTTTTCGGACGGAGATTGCCCGAAACGGCAAATTGACAATCACGTACTTCGCTTTGGGAGTGGCCGAGCGCCAGGCGTCCTTGCCCGCGCCATGAATGATCAGCACCACCAGGCCCCGTAGCGCCGGATCGCCCGTGCTGAACGTGGTCGTCACCCTGGGGTCGCCATAGCCAAAAAAATCGTCGAGGGGATCGATCACCGCGTACTTGTGCTCCCCTTGATCGAGCATTGGATTCTTGCAGCGCGCCGCAATCGCCACGTCTTCCACGCCGTCGCCGTCCAGATCGCCGAACGCGGGCGCAATATCGGGCAGGAGCGTGAACTGGTCGCCAAACTGCTGTTGCACGAACTCGTTGTCGATCTTGCGAGCCGCCGCCGGCGCTTGCCCGAACGCCGGAAGCAGCAGCGCGACACTGAACGCCAGGAGTAAAAATGCTTTTCTCATGGGTTCACTCTAGCCCTTCGCCGTCACCACGGGCAGGTAACGAAAGTCACAACGTGGTGTGGTTGCGAAGGAAGTCGGACCGATGACCAGCCCCTGAAGGGGCATCTGATTTCGAAGACATCGCCGAAGCGATGCCCTGATACGAAACCGTGGAAATTACCAAATTACAAAATTGCAAAATTACCAATTCCCCCTGAAGTGCTCCCAGCCTCCGGCCTTGAGCGGCTGCGCTTTCCCATCCGGCGCGATCAGCCGCATCCCCGCGGATCGCGTGGTGCGCCCGATCCGCGTCACTCGAACTCCAGCCACTTCCAAGGGGACCGCCGCCGCGGACGTAAACAGCAGTTCATAGTCGTCGCCGCCGTGCAACGCGAACTCGAGCGCGACGGGCTTTTCCCCCAGGTCTTTCTTCCATTGCCCCACCTGCGATCGCGGAATCGCCGCAGCCTCGATCTCCGCGCCCACGTGGCTTTCCTGGCAGATGTGGTCGAGATCGGTGGAAAGCCCGTCACTCAGATCGATCATGGCCGAAGCCAATCCTCGCTGGCGCAGGCGCTGGCCCACCGCGAGCCGCGCTTGCGGATGAAAATGCCGGAAATACTCCGCGCCCACGGGCCTCGATTCCCCGAGCCGCGCCAGCGCCGCCGCTGCCCCGCCGAGCTCCCCGGTCACATAAATCCGCTCGCCCGCCTTTGCCCCCGAGCGCAGCACCGCCTTTCCCTTCGGCGCCGAGCCCACCACCACGATGTCCGCTACAATTCCGCCTGCCGACTCTGCCGTGTCCCCGCCTGCCAGCGGAACCTTGGATTCTTCCGCCAGATCCAGCAGCCCCTTCAGGAAGCGGTCCACCCACTTCTGCGAAACGTCGCTCGGGATGGCCAGCGACAAGAATGCCGCCCGCGGCTCGCCTCCCATGGCCGCGATATCGCTCAGCCCGCGCGTCAAGCAGCGCCGCCCCACCAGCTCGGGAGGGTGCCAATCGCGCCGGAAATGCACGTTTTCAATGGTGAAGTCGGTGGTCACCAGCAACTCGTGTCCTGGAGGAACGCGCAGCACCGCGCAGTCATCCCCGATGCCGGTTACCACCGACTTCCCTCCGCGGGCAAGGCGGCGGATCTGCTTAATCAGGTTCTTTTCGCTAAGTGGCATGCCGATCACTATACCTCCGATCCCCCAGGGTGGCCGCTCGGGCGCCGGGTTGCGGCCGCCTGCTCCCCTCCGGCGGTAATCTGTCCGGATGGGCAGCGCCCATTACGCGGCCTTGGTAACCACCCAAAGGGTCGTATTGAGGTTGACAGGGGGAACCAGGTTTGTTACCGTTTAACTCGCCGTTCACAGTATTTTGCCAAACCAAGTACTGCAACCTGAATCGGTTGCAGCGAGATTGGATATTGGCTTGCCTGGTTCCGTTGTTCTAGGAGAGAGCCAGCCTGCTCCCGACGCGGCTGGTGGAATCAGGATTCCGAGCCCGAGCGTGACAGTTCAGCTCCGGCAGGATTCCGAAGTGAAAATTCGGTACGCGGACGTAGGATCTTGCGCAGACGTTTCTACATATTTTTCGTGGCTCGCGACGAAGCAGGACAGCTTCGCAAGATTTCCATTCCCGTCCAATATCTCTATGTTCTGGCGGCCGGGTTGGCGATCGGCGCGCTGTGCCTCACCGGAATCGCCAGTTCGTATGCCCGGATGCTGCAAAAAGTCGCCCACTATAACCAGCTCCGTACCGAGCATTCCCAGCTCAAGGACAGCTATTCGCATCTGGAGCAGGTCGCCAAGGAACGTGACATTCAGGTAGCTTCTCTCGGCTCGCTGGCCAGCGAGGTTTCCGCGCTTTACGGACTCAAGTCCGATCCGGCGATGGTGGCCGCCTCGACCGAGCAGATTCAGGCAGCGCAGGTGCACTCGTCGCTCGACCAGCTTTACGCGCTGAAGCACACCGCGCTGAGCGGCGCTGCCAGCGTCGGCATCTCGCTTGGCCTCACCAGGAACTCGACCACGGCCGACTGGGTCCGCGCCAACTCGGCTCCGAACCTCTGGCCGGTCGAAGGGCGGGTCACCGCTTCCTTCGGCGAGCGCATCGACCCGTTTAACGGAGAAGGCGCCTTTCACTCCGGCGTCGATATCTCCGCCAATGTCGGCTCGCCCGTGATCGCCCCAGCCGACGGCGTCGTTACCTTCGCCGACTTCCTGGGCGGCTACGGACGCGCTGTCATGGTCGACCACGGACACGGCATCTCGACCCGCTACGGCCACCTTTCCAACTTCGCCGTCACCGCCGGACAATACATCCACCGCGGCGACACCATCGGTTACGTAGGCTCCAGCGGACGCTCCACCGGGCCGCATCTCCACTACGAAGTCCGCATCAACGACGTTCCGGTAAATCCCCACAAGTACCTGCGGCTGACAGTGGCGCACCTTGGCGGCTTCGCCGCCGGCTCTTAATCCTGAAATCTTGTCAAGCCCCCGATTTGCCGATTTTCCCTATAAGGCCATGAATTGGCAGGGAAAATAAAATCGGATAACTTGTCCTAGTGGGCGGTCGGAATTGATATAATAGATATAGATAGGTAAGAACAAGGGTGCGGAGTTCTTCTCGCACCCTTTTTTTTGTGTGCCGCGCGTGGTTTTTCTGGGTACTGGCTACTGGGTACTGGCGACTGCTCCTAAAGGGTGCGGAGTTCTTCTCGCACCTTTTTTCTTTGTGTGCCGACCGTGGTTTTTCTGGGTACTGGCTACTGGGTACTGGCGACTGCCTTTTTTCTTTGTGTGCCGCGCGTGGTTTTTCTGGGTACTGGCTACTGGGTACTGGCGACTGCTCCTAAGTCCTTATTTCGGAATACTTTGATATAAGTCCTTTAGATTCAAAGACCAAAGCAGAAAATCCGAGCCAAACCCATGATTTCATTAGACCAGGGGGGAGGGGGGTAGGGGGTACCAAGTAGTAAATACCGCCCCCGCGGTTCCATTTCTTTCATATTTCCACACACGGAGAAACAGATGTCCTTATATCCCAGCCATATTTCGCGGTGTCAGCACATTAAAGTGAACGGAACCCAATGCGGATCGCCGTCGCTTCGCGAAACTAAGTATTGTTATTACCACATCCGCTATCACTGGCCGGAACTGGATGCCCTGGAAAACAAAGGCGAGTGGTCCAAACTACTGCCAACCCTGGAAGATGCAAATTCCATACAGGTCTCGCTGGCCAAGGTGATAGAGCAGTTGGTGACGCAGGAAATAGACCACAAGACCGCTGCCCTGTTGCTCTATGCGTTGCAGACAGCTTCGATGAACCTGAAACGCACCTCGCTCGAACCCGCGCTCCCAACCCAGGTAATCATCGATCGCCAATCGGTGGCCCAGCGCCCCATTGGAGCCTCGGCCTGGTCCCGAGTCCAGGGACGCGAATACGACGATCTCACTGCGGAAAACGACGGCAAGGGCAATGATAATGTCCAGCAATCGCTGCAAAAGTATCTCCCGGAACCACCAACGGACGGATGCCCTTCGTGAGTAGGAGCTGCCAGGAAAAACACCAGCTATCGTGTGGCGCGTACACCCTTCTCCGCGCAAACTCCCTCTGACGTTGAAGCGGCCTTGGCCGGTGGGCTTGGAAATGCTGTGCTACATGCTTTCTCACGAAGCCCGACCATCGCGGGCAGGTGTGTATGCTGGCGCATCAACTCGGATTCCCGTTGCCGATCAAGGTGACGTCCGGGATCTGGAATTGGGAAAAGCTGTGGAAAGAGTGCCGGGCGTCTGACGGGCCGGGTGGAGATTCTTAAGGAATCGCTCAAAGACACAGGCCGCCCGGACGGAGGCTCGCGATGATCCGCAATAAGGACGGAGGTCAAAATCCCCACCCTAACGTCGCAAAAGGCGCGACGTTAGAGCGGAGCACCCGGTCGCCGCACAAATACCAATGCGGATCGAGGATTGGGGTAGTGGGCCGTTTTGAATTTTAAGCGGCGTCAACTTCGATCTTCACTGAATCATGCTGAGGATGGGCGTGCGGCGGTTCACGCGACTGACGAATGCGTTCTCGAAGACATTTGAGAATCACTGCCACATGGTTGCGATCTACCATGCCTATTACAACTTTAGTCGAATCCACCAGACCCTGCGCGTGACGACCGCAATGGAAGCTGGCTCAACAAATCACGTGTGGACCATTTTGGAACTTCTGGAGACGGTATCGGGAAATGCAACCAAACAGGCAGCGGCGTAATCTAAAAAATTGTTACGCTCGTCACTTGCGGTCGTGCTACACTTCGCAGTCAAATGGCCTGTAGAGATATTCCCATGATGCCGCGACCAAGAAAACCTTTCACTCTTCCGATGATGCTGACACATGTCATGGTTCATGACGATGGCAAGTGCGTTGCGCATTCGCTTGATTTCGACATCGTGTGTGTCGCCGCCGGAGAGCATGAAGCGTGGGAAAGACTTCGCCTCGCAATCAAGACATACGTTGAATTCGGAATCAGCAATGGCTGGCAAGACTCCATTATTTTCCCAGCTCCTCAGGAGTGTTGGGATCAACTGACGCCGGATACTCCGCTACAACTCGGGCCACCTATTACAATCGCTGGGATGGAACGTAAGGTAGTGGAGGCAGAGGTCCGTGACGATTGCATCGCTGCTTGAAAAGCTAAAACCTCACGCTCAGATTAAAACCATAGAGACCATTCATCCCGATGGAACAAGGGTGTATGTGTTTTCCAGTCTCTACCCCTTCCCTCATGCACCTGAACCTGCGTGGTACGTCATCGTGACCAAACCCGGACAGACCGAAGTGGACAACAAGGAGATCGAGGCTATGTTGCGGCATCTCTGGATGTTTCAACTGGACATCCTTCCACATGATCTAGCCGCCAGCTCCGAAGAATAGAAATTCAAAACAGCCCGCTACCAGGATTTGGAAGACTTTGACCTCGGCTCTCCAGGACAACCATACGACAGATGGGACCCGCATCCAAAGGACGGAATGTTTCTCTAGTGCGTCAGAGGCGCCCTAGCTGGAGCAGTCTTCGGCCAACCAGGATGTACCAGGTCATGATCGAAAGTCCGGCGCCTACGGCGATTACCATCCCCCAGCCGGGCAACGTCCGCATGAGGGTCAAAATGATCTCAACGATGATCAGCAGCACATTTCCCAGAATCCCTGCGTAAGCGGCGGTTTTGCTGAAGACCTTGCCTCTCAGCATGACGGCGGAGATTACCAGGCACGCAAATTCTATGAGGGAAATACCCGCCCGGCTTTGTCCCTCAGCAAGCATCGCCTGCCCCGCCGCGGCTAAGAGAGACCTCTGCGCATCTGTGGCAGCACTTGCGTATTGGCCGCTAAGGGAAAGCATTGAGAAGGCCCTATTGCCTGCAAGATAGACGGCTATTCCCACGAAGAAAAGGATCGCGCCGAGCGCTGCGTAAGCCTCGTTGTCGCGCCTGAGGGCGGAATAGATGGCGCAAACCGTCGGGGCCAATAGAGCTGCTCCAACAATGTTCAAGAGACCGAGGTTGCGGAGTCCAAGAAACCAATGGTTCTGAAAGAGAGAGAACCAGTCGATTACGGTTACCGTCCCCTGCGACGCACTGGCGACTCCCGGAAGGAAATTAATGGCGACTTCGGCAAGCGGGAGCAATACCGCAATCAGGACAGTGGCTCCGCCGACTTTGTAGAGACTTTTCCATCCAGAGTCTGCTGCTGCGGAATCAAAAACCGGCGTCAGTTCCGATTGCGACACTTTTGTTCTCCCAAATGTTTACGGCGATGTGACTGGTACGGGCACCGGTTGCCGTGACATTGCTTTTTGATTTAATCGATACCTTGAAAACCCGGCTTTGAAACCTGCTACGCTTTGGACTTTTTGATTTCCTCGATCAGCGGCGGCACTATGTCGAACAAGTTTCCGACGATGGCAACATCTGTAATCTCAAAGATCGGAGCCTCGGAATCTTTGTTGATCGCCACGATGCTCCGGGCACCCTTCATGCCGACAATATGCTGGATCGCCCCTGAGATTCCGAGCGCCAGATACAGTTTCGGAGCGACCGTCTGTCCTGACGATCCGACCTGCCGGTCCATGGGCAGCCATCCGTTATCGCAGATCGGACGCGACGCCGCGAGCTCGCCGCCCAGCGCATCCGCCAACTGCTTTGCCAGGTCGATATTCTTCTGCTCCTTGATGCCGCGCCCCACCGAGACAATGATCTCAGCCTGCGTCAAATCGACCGCCTGCTTGGCCTCCTTGAAAACTTCCTGCGGCTGGTTGCGCACCACGGCGTCCGGAACATCGACATTGACGGTCTCAACCGGGGCCGCGGCTGCTCCCGCTTCGACTTTATCGGCGCGGAACGAGCCGTTTTGAAATGTGACAAAGCAAGGTCCCGAGCCTGCGAAACTCACGTCGGCCACAAATTTTCCCTGAAACATCTGGCGCGTGAACAGCAGCTTCCCGCCTTCATACCTAGCCCCGATCACGTCGCTGATGGCCGTGGTTTCGAGGGCCGTCGCCAGCTTCGGAACAAAATCGCGCACCTGGTAGGTATGCGGCATCAACACCAGCTTTGCCGGATGCTTCTCCAGGAAATCTTTCAGCGCATAGGCAAACGCGTCTGCTGTGTAGGGTTCGAGCCTGGCCGATTCAATGGCATAGACTTTGGCGACCTTTTTCTCGGCCACCTCGCTTGCGACGGCAGCTACGTCCGAGCCCACGACCGCAGCCTCCAGCGTCCATCCGGTCTGAGCGGCGATCGCCTGCCCAGCCGTAATCGTCTCCCATGAGACGCGGTTTAGCTTTGCTTCGCGCTGTTCGACGACTACGAGAATACTGTCAGCCATAATGAGGAGTTCTCAGTTCCCAGTTCTCAGAAAAAACCCCAGTTCCACACTGAGAACTGAGAACTGGGAACTGAGAACTTGCTTTTCAAATTACTCGCAGTTCATTCTTCAGCTTATCCACCAGTTTCTTAGCCACTTCCGCCGGAGGCCCTTCGAGGAACTCGGTATTCTTCGTCTTCTGGCGTACGTACAGCTTCTCGATCTTCTGCAAATTCGCGCCCATGGCCGACTGCACCTCGGCCAGCGCGACTTTGCGCAGCGGTTTCATCTTTGCTTGCTTGATCCCGATCAGCGTCGCATAACGCAGCTTGTTGATCCCCGACTGGATGGTCAGCACGGCCGGCAAAGGCATGTCGACAAACTGAAAGAACCCGGCTTCCAGTTCGCGCTTCACGCGGATGCCGCCAGCGGTTTTCTCAATCTGCATGATGATGGTCGCGTGCGGCAATCCGAGGATCTCGGCCAGAATGACGCCCGTCTGCGCATATCCGCAGTCGTCCGATTGCAAGCCGGTAAAGATCAGGTCGAACTTCTCATCCTTGATGGCCGCCGCGATCGCCCGCGCGGTGTTGCAGGCATCGAGCGCGACAAAAGCATCGCCCTCGAGATGGATGGCGCGGTCGGCGCCTTTCGCCAGCGCCTCGCGCAACACCTGCATCGCCCGCGCCGGGCCGGCAGTGATAACGACCACCTCGCCGGTGTGCTTTTCTTTCTGCCGCAACGCCTCTTCGAGCGCGAACGCGTCCGGCTCATTCACTTCGTAGGAAACATCGTCGCGGATCCACGTCCCCGCGTCGTTCAGCTTCAGCGGAGCGTCTTTCTGCGGCACCTGCTTTATGCAAACCAGAATCTTCACGGATCGACTCCCGTTGTCGGGCGTTCGCTGTTCGCTATTCGTCGTTCGCTATTCGTCCTTCGCTGATCGTTCGGCGCTCGGAACGTAGTCTACGGTTGTATCCGCATTTGCGAACAGCGAACGCCGAACAGCGAACAGCGAATAGCGTGCAGCGAACGACGACTTACTCCAGAAACGCGACGCTCTGCACGCCGGTAATTTCAAAGCGCTTGCGGCAGCGCATATTCTTGCACATCATCATGTCGTCGCGCCGCAGCATGTACGACTGGGCCTTGGCGAACTTCGCGCGGTCGCGATCGTCGGCCCGCGGCGGCAGATTTTTCTTCTTGGTGCGCACCAGCCACTGGATCTCATACTCCGCGGACTGATGGCAATGCGGACAACTTAAATTTGCCAGCTTCTTATCGGACTTTTCGTCGAAGAATTCGCGCTCATCCATAGATTGGGCTCTCGGCTTCAGGCTAAGGCGGCGCGTGTCCCCGCCCTTCGCGTTTTTGCGAAGGGTTGGAACTTCACGCCAACCCACGCCAGCCTAAGATTATTGCACTTTTGCGCAGCGAATGTGCGAAGATGCGAGAATTACGATCATGCCGCGCAAGCGCAAGAAAAAAATATTCTCCGCCGCCAAGGTCGTGCGCGAAATGGCGCGCGAGCGCGTGGGCAGTCCCAAGCCGTCGCGGCTCGTCCCCGCGAAGAAGACCAAGCCAGAGCGGCACAAGCCTACGCTGGGCAAGCTGCTAACAGATGAGTAGTCAAGAGATGAGGACGGCGGGGTGAACGCTCCGCCATTACTGCTACTGGAACGTCGCCAGCACATTGGCGCCGCCGGTAGGGATGGTGACGGAGCAGTCGTTTCCCGAATCAGCTGTACAGCCTGACGCCCAAATCACGCTGGCGCCGGATTGAGGTTCGGCCGTGAGTCCCACCGTAGCCCCTACCGCAACCGGGGTAATGCACGACGGCGGGCAGTTGATAGTGCCGGTCGTGCTGATTACCGTCCCGGGCCCAGTGACCTGCACGCTTAATTCGACTTCAGTGCCGTAGCCCGGGCAGTTTACTACGAGTGGATTGTCCACGGTTACGGTCGCATAAGCAATCAGAACGTTCGACGCACCGCCCGTGCCCTCAGGAACAGTTGCTGAGATGTTCCCACCACCGCAATAGTCCGGCGCCGCAGTGAACAAGCCGGGAGTCGACATCGTAACCACACCATCATCAATCTTCCAGGTTGCCTGATTGGTAACGTCCATTGTCGCCGGGGGATGGATATATGTGCCGATCGCGGTGTACTGCTCCATGACGTTGGTAGCAGGGGGTGGGGAATACGGCTCCAGAAAAGTAAATGTTCCCGGTTGAATCTCAAGGCTCACCAGCTTTTGGTCGTGCCCGCAACTCGGCAGGCTCAACACCGCTCCCACTGCCACCAGCGCGCCCAAGGCGAGCCCAATATAGCTCCGCTTCATAACCACCACTCCTTAGATCAGGGGAAAGATGAAATCTAGCGGAAGATCTGGCAAAAAGCAAGAAACGGCCACTGAAGGTCAGAGGTGAGAGGTCAGATTGCAGAGGTAAAAGCTGTCGGGTTGACTCTTGCGGGCTGACCTCTGCAATCCGACCTCTGACCTTACCCGATCGCTCCTAGTCTACGTGCTCGCCGACCTCGAATCCTTCTTCGCCCGCGGGCAGCACATCGCGCTCGCCCGCGATCCACACATACAACGTCGGCAGCAGGAAGACGCTCATGATGAGGGCTGCGATGAGGCCTCCGACGATAACGATCGCGAAGGGGCGTTGAGAATCGGAACCAATGGCGTGCGAGGTCGCGGCCGGCAGCAGTCCCAGAGTTGCCACCAGCATGGTCATCACGATGGGCCGCAGCCGGAGCACGGCCCCTTCAACTGCGGCGTCCTCTATAGAGTAACGCCGGGCCCGAAGCTGATTGATGTATTCCAGCATAATGACTCCGGCTTGCACGGACACGCCAAACAGCGCCAGGAAACCCACGCCCGAGGAAACGCTGAAATTTGTGCCGGTGAACCAAAGAGCAAGCAGGCCGCCAATGGGTGCGACGGCAACGGTCGCCATAATCAACATTGCCCATTTGAAAGATTTGAACATGGTGTAAAGGATGACGAAAATCAGCAGGATCGTGATGGGCAGTACGATCATCAGCCGCTGGTTGGCGCGCTTCTGGCTCTCATATTCCCCTTCCCAATCGATGCTGTATCCAGTGGGCAATTTGACCTGTTCGTTCACCTTTTCGATCGCCTCTTTCACCGTGCTGCCGAGGTCACGGCCGCGGACGCTATATTTGATGGCAACATAACGGCGATTGCCCTCGCGATAGATTTCCGAAGCGCCATCCGTCACGCTGATTTTGCAGAGCTGTGCGAGCGAGACACGTTCCCCGGAGGGCGATAGCAGGCGAATGCTCTCGATCGCTTCCTTCGTATCCCGGTATTGCGGGAGATAGCGCATCACGAGGTCGTATCGCGCTTCGCCCTTGAGGACCTGGGTGAGCGCGTTGCCGCCAACCGCGGTCTGAACCGCATCCTGCACGTCCGCGACGTTGATCTGGTAACGGGCGGCCGCATCGCGGTCCACGGTCACATTCAGATTGGGCTGGCCGAGCACGCGAAAAACTCCGAGATCCTCAATGCCATTGATTTTTCGCATAATGCCGACGATCTCGTCGCTCTTCGCTTCGAGAACTTTCAAATCGTCGCCGTAGATTTTTGTGGCCAGCGCGCCTTTCACGCCGCTCACAGCCTCTTCCATGTTGTCTTCGATGGGCTGAGAAAAACCCCAGACGACGCCGGGGATTTTGTCGAGTTCGCGATTCATGGCGGCGATCAATTCGTCTTTATTTTCGTGAAAGACAGGCCGCCACTGTTCTTTCGGTTTCAGGTCCACGAAATACTCGGTGTTAAAGAAGCCGGTGTTATCCGTTCCGTCATCCGGGCGGCCCACCTGGCTGGTGCATTGCGGCACCTCGGGGAAGGAACAAAGTACGATTCGCGCCTGGTTCGCGATGCGGATGCCCTCGTCCGGGCCGGTGCTGGGCGCCAGCGTGCCACGCACCCAGAGCGCGCCTTCATCCAGGTGGGGCAGAAATTCGGAACCGATGATGCCGCTGAAAGCCAGGTAATTCCCCAGGGCCACCAGAAGCGCGCACACACCGACGGTAATCACGCGCCGGCGAATTGCCCACCGGAGGGCAACCCCGTATCGTTCGGTCACGAAGGTCATGACCGGGTTACGCCATTCGCGCGCTCCCTTCTGGAAGGCGAAACTGGCCAGCACGGGTGCGACAAGGATCGAGAAGAGCAACGCGCCCAGCAGCGCGAAGGCTACGGTCCAAGCCATGGGATGAAAAAGGCGGCCCTCGACACGTTGCAGCGTGAAGATCGGCAAGAAGGCCGTAATGGTGATGACGATGGCATAGAAAACCGGGCGCTGTACTTCATGCGAGGCAAAACTGATTCGTTCGGTAGAGGTCTGGGTCCCATTGGCATGGCTTAAATGGCGCACAATGTTTTCGATCAACACGATGGCGCCTTCCACGATCACACCGAAGTCCAATGCGCCAATGGACAGAAGGTTGGCGGGAATGCGACTCAAGTCCAGACAAATGGACGCAAACAAGAGAGCAAACGGAATGGTTGCGGCGACGATGACAGCGCCTCGAACATTACCCAGAAATAGAAGCAGAACGACCGATACCAGGATCATGCCTTCTGTGAGGTTGTGAAGCACGGTGTGACTGGTGAAGCCAACTAGATCACTGCGATCAATGAAGGGAACAATCTTCACGCCGGGAGGCAAAATGTGCTTATTGAGCTCTTCCACCTGCCTGTGGACGCCGTTCAGCGCCTTCTCGGCCGTTGCGCCTTTCCGCAAGAGCACGATGCCTGACACAACGTCGTCGTTATCGACGATCTTTCCGTCCTCGTGGTGAATGGCTCTGGCAAACTGGCCGAGCCGAATCTTTGGACCCTGCGAAACGACCGCAATATCCTTCACCCGGAGCGGCGTGCCATTCCTGGTCATGATGACCGTGCGTTCGATGTCCTGGGCACGGTCGACCAATCCGACGGAACGCACGTTGATCTGCTGCAGACCTTCTTGTATGAAGCTTCCGCCGGCGTTGACGTTGTTGTTGGTGAGTTGCTGCTCGACCTGGGCCAGGCTCAGGCCGTAGGCGACGAGTTTGTTGGGGTCGACGCGAACCTGGTATTCGCGGGTGGGACCGCCGAAGCTGGCCACGTCGACAATGTTGGGTACGGATTTGAAACTCTTTTCGACAACCCAGTCCTCAAGGGACTTCAACTCCATCGGGTCATACGCGGGATTGGTGCTGTGCAGGGTGAAGAAATAGATCTGGCCGACTGGGCTCCAGTCCGTGCCCATTTGTGGCAGTACACCGGGCGGCAGGGTGACTTGGCTCAGCCGCTCCAGAACCCGCTCGCGATTCCAGTCGTTGTCCGATTGGTCGTCGAAGATCAGCTTCAGGTCGGAGAGCCCGAAGAGCGAGAACGAACGCAGATGCACGACATGCGGGATGCCGTTCATCACGATTTCGAGCGGAATCGTGACCTGCTGTTCGATTTGTTCGGCCGAAATTCCCGGCCATTGCGTAATGATCTCAACGTAGCTGTCGGCAACGTCGGGATAAGCCTCGATGGGAAGGTCGCGGAACGCGACGATGCCCCCGGCGAAAAGCAGCAGGGCGAAACCCAACACGAGCAGGCGGTTGTTAAGAGCAAAATCAACGACTCGACGAATCATTTATTGCTCCCATTCATTGCTCCCATCTATTGTTCCAACGTGTTTTGCAGTACCAGAGCTTTGGAAACCACTTGATCTCCGGGTTTGATACCTGAAACAACTTCCTGCAGGTTGCCGGGAAGCATCTTTCCCGTGACCACTTCCAGGCGTTTGAAATGCCCAGTGCTCACCGGCGTGTAAACCCACTCGCGATCGTGCAAGTGCAGAATGGCAGTGGCGGGAACCGCAGCCCGCGTTTCGGGCTGTTTACCGTAGAAGGTCGCGGTAACGAACATTCCTACCCGCATCATTCCGGGGTTCGGGACTTCGAGCCGAACCTTCGCAGTGTGGAGACTGGGATCTAGAACCGGCAGGATGTTATCGATCCGGCCTTTCAAGACCTGGTTGGGATAGGCGTTCAGGCGGATGTCCGCGTACCCACCGATGTGCACGGCGTCGAGATCGTTCTCATAAACGTCACAGACGATCCAAACATAAGAAAGATCGGAGATAGTGAACGGATTGGGAGAGCCCAATCCTTGGACGCCCGACGCGTTGGTAACTTGTTGGTCGGTGATCACGCCCGAGATAGGAGCGGTAATGTCGACAATGCCCGAGGGATGATCCTTGTCGATGCCGAGAAGCCGCAACTGTTCGGTGGAGGCGTCCAGACCGGCCTTGGCGTTTTGTGCCGTGTCTTCGGCTTGTTCGAGGGCACTCTTGGCGATGGCGCCCTTGTCGTAAAGGATCTGCGCTCGTTCGAGTTGCTGACGCGCTAGTAGCTCGTCGTTCGCGGCTTTGCGATACGTCTGGTAAGCGCCGGAGACATCGTTGCTCTGAACTCGCAGCAATAACTGGCCCTTTTTCACGGTGTCGCCCACCCTGGCCTTGATTTCTATAACTCGGCCCGCGGCTAACGAGATCACGGGCACGGCGCGCGCGATATCGGGCTGCACCACTCCGGTGACATTCAGCGCAGGCGCAGCCTTATGCTCAACCGCCGTCACCAATGGAAACTGCTCGGGGTGATCCACTTTGAAGTTGTTGGCATCAAGATCAGGCTCGACGGTTGCCGGAGGCGGCGCCTCGGCCTTCGGATCGGCCCTATTTTCGCCGCAACCGGCCAGCGCAAGAGTTAGCGCAACACAAAAGACGGCTCCCATGAAAAACACCAACCACGCCGACATACTAAGGCGAGCATGTTCTCTTACACTTGTCATTGGATTACCTCGCGCCCCACCGCGAGATTCAACTGACTCGCGGACGTCAAATAAGAGCCGACTAAGTTCACGTAATTAAGTTGAATGCTGCGGTAGTCGTTCTCCGCGCTCAAAAAATCCAACAAAGACGCGCCTCCGTGCTGGTATGCAAAAGTAACCGTCTCGCGGACTCGCACCGCCTGTTGCAGATATTTCGCTTTGTAGGGCCGCAGCAAGATCAAGTTGCTGTTCAGCGTCGCGTAGGCGGAATCGACATCGCTGAATACTTGCATCTGAGCGGCATCGAGCAGCCTCTGGTTCCGGTCGATGTCCAATTGAGTGCGCAGTTTCTCGCCCTGATTCCTGTCGAAAATCCGCAGCGGAATGCTCACATTGAAGCCAACGTATTGGTCGATGGGAGGATTGCGGCCCACATCAAAACCGAGGGTCGGGTCGGTCGAGCCATTGGCGACGGCGAGTTTGTGGTCGGTCTTTGCCTTTTCGACTGCCTGCGCCGCGGCCCTCAGATCGGGCCGCGTGTCCACCGCAATCTTGCGGAAGTCGTCGAGCGGCGCTATCTGGTCGTTAAAGTCGAACGGCCCGGTTACGTCAAATTGTTCAACGGGAGTGCGGTCGTTCAGAAGCATTAGTAACTGTATCTTCGCGGTTCGGAGGTTGACTTCGGCGGTTTGTAAGTCCGACTCGAATTGCACCCGCTGTAACTCCATACGATCCAGGTCAATTTGCGCAATATCCCCTGCCTTGAAGCGGTCGCGGCTGATGTCGAGCACATGGTCGTAATAGGCCAGGTTTTCCTTGGCCACGTTTAGAACCGCTTTTGCCTGCAGGGTTTCGACGAACGCTCCGCGCAAGCTGAACAGAAGATTTCTTTCCAGGTCATCCTGGGTGGCAGCGGCGATGGCCGTCCCCTCTTTCGCGCTCTCCAGCCGCAATTCCCGCTTGTGCCGGCGCTCATACAAATAACTGGTGGATGCCGTCGTCAACAGGGACCCGAACGTGCTGTGAGGCGGGCCGCCGCTGAACGGATTGATCTGATCGACTCCCAGTGACAGGCTTGGGTTGGGGCGTAGAAAGGCGGTGATCTCCTGGGCCTTGGATTCGTCAATACTCAGCTTGCCCGCCAGCAGGGTGGGATTGTTCTGCTCAAAACGCAGACGGACCTGCTCCCAGGTGAGGGTCTGCTGCGCCGAGGCGCTGACGGCCGCTGCGGTCATTAGCCATAGCCACAGCGATGCGGCCAGACTGAAATTGTGAAACTTGAACATCGCGCGCTCCGTGCGCATCGGGGAAAGGCGGATCGCCCAATGCGCGTGACTGCGAAAATCCTCGGGATTTCCCGGACTAATAAAACAAAACTGACTTCGGATCTACAGCAAAATTGGATGCTCGGAAGGAGGAGCGCGGCCGGTGGGCGCAGGGGCGGAGAAAGTTCCGAGCGTTTGCAGCATGAACGGGAACACCGTGCCGAGCTGCTCGAATGCGGGCGTGAGCGAAGCGGAACTGGACTGAACGGGTTGCGCGGAATGAGTCAGCGCATGAATTGTGCAGGCGCAATGATCGGGATGGCGGAAGGCGCGTTTCGATTCTTCCATCTCGGACCGCATGGGGTGCAGGTCGTCGGTAGCCGAGATCATGGGAAACAGCAACACGAGAACGCAGCCGAGAGCGCAAGCGAAGACGAGCGGGCGCGCCGTCAAATGAACTGAACCGGACGCAAAAGTCCGTTGCCGCCACAGCAGCCAGGCGGGCAGCAACAGAGAGAGCCAACACAGATTAAGAAAAAGCTCCATACCCAATGCCCAGGTCTTTCGGAGGACACACCACGGCCATGACCCGGTGCAACTGCTTCAAGATCATCAGGATAGCACAGAGATGACAAGTGACTTGAGTACCTGGCCGCTAAGCGGGGAGACGCGACAGCCGCTACCGGCTCTGCGTGACTTCCTGTGCGGCGACCGAACCGCAGAAAGCAAATCGGGATCGAAGGGGGCAAATAACTTCGTTGAAATTCATCCCAGTTCGTTTGATTTTACGCTGGGCAGGGCGTAAAAACTGCAATATGTCTTATCGTGGGTCGCAGGTTGTGGTTGGCTTCTTATTCGTCTGCGCGCTTGTCTGCTTGATCGTCTGCTTGACGACCGCGGATGCTCTGGCGCAGGCCGCGCCTTCATCTTCTTCCAAGGCGAAAACGAATAACGCTGAAGAGGCCGCGGTCTTTGAACGAATCTTGAATCGTGTCCGCTTTGAAAACGACGGAACCGAAGTGAGTGAGGCCGAAGCGGTGGTTCGGATTCAGAGCCAGGCGGGCGTGGAAGAATTCGGCCAACTGGTTTTCGGATACTCATCGGCGACCGAGAAGTTGGAGGTCGAATACGTCCGCGTGCGCAAGCCGGATGGGCAGGTGGTGGTGACGCCGGAGTCGACGGCGCAGGATTTCGCTCCCGATGTGCTGAAAGAAGCTCCGATGTACAGCGACTACCGGCAGCGGCATATTTCCGTGGCGGCGCTGCAGCCCGGGGACACGCTGGAATACCGCACGGTGACGCGAGTTCTCACGCCGCTGGCCGCGGGAAACTTCTGGTACGAAGCCACATTTCCGAAGGGGGTGGTGGTAACCGAAGACCGGCTGGAGATTGACGTCCCGAAGTCGCGCGAAGTGAAGCTCAAGACGCCGGCGCGAAAGCCGGAGATTCAGGACACTGGAGACCGGCGCGTTTACACCTGGGTGGTGAAGGACATCCAACCGGAACGCGACAAAGATAAGGACGAGGCGGAGGAGGAGACCGGCCCGGATGTGCAACTGACGACTTTCACCGACTGGAAGCAGGTTGCCGAATGGTACGCAAAGCTGCAAGGCGAGCGCATGACGGTGGACGACAGCGTGCGAAAAAAAGCCGAGGAGCTTGCCAAGGGAGCGGACACGCCCACGGAGAAGGCGCGACGGCTCTACGATTTCGTGGCGCGGAATGTGCGTTACGTGAGCATCTCCCTCGGAGTCGGGCGCTATCAGCCGCACTCGGCCTCGGACGTTCTGCAGAATGGATACGGCGACTGCAAGGACAAACACACGTTGTTTTCCGCGTTGCTGCGGGCAGAGGGAATTCAGAGTTATCCGGTGCTAATCAACAGCTCGCGCAAATTGGATGTGGATGTTCCTTCGCCGGCGCAGTTCGATCACGTGATCACGGCGGCTCGACTGGGGACGGGAACGGGGCTGACCTGGCTGGATACGACTCCTGAAGTGACACCCTTTGGGCTGATTCTTTATCAGTTGCGAAACAAACAAGCAGTGCTGGCGTCGGAGGATAGCGAGGGAGGATTGCAGCGGACGCCGGCGGATTCGCCGATCAAGACCTTCATGCACTTCACGCTCGACGGCAAGTTCAGCGAGTTCGGGGCGCTCGATGCGACGCTCGAGGTCACGGCCCAGGGAGATCGCGATTGGCCGATGCGCGCAAGCTTTCGCCGCTTCTCGCAGGCGCAGTGGAAGGACTTTGTGAAAGTGCTCTCCGCGAGTTGGGGCTTGCCCGGTGACGTCGACGACGTTCAACTCGATCCCATTGAGGACACGAGCAAGCCTTTTCATCTGAAGTATCACCTGCACCAGGACCGGTATTTTGTAGTGCCATCGGCGAGCGTGAATTTTCGTCCGATTCCGCCGCTGGGCATGCCTGCGATTCGAGCGTCGGAAAAAAGCACCGAGCCGATGGACATCGGTCCCGCGGGTGAAATGGACTACCGGGCCCGCTTGCAGTTTCCCTCCAACTACACGGTGCGAACGCCGACCGCGGTGAAAATGACGCGCGACTATGGCGATTATTCATCGACGTATTCGCAGAACAAGGGGATCTTGGAAGGCGAGCGCAAACTTGTCGTGAAGGTGAACGAACTGGCGGCGGCGCGGCGCGCGGATTACGAATCGTTTCGCAATGCAACGCAAAGCGATCAAGACCAGTTGTTGTCGTGCACGATCCTGACGCCGTCGGGACAAGGGGCGCAGACGGCGGCTGCGAAAATGGAAGGAACTCCCGCGGAGCTGCATAAAGCGGGAGTGAAAGCGCTGCAGAGCAAGGATTATCGCACGGCGATCGACCTGTTGAAGCGCGCAGTGGACGCGGACGCGAGCCTGGCGAATCCAGGCATGAAAGACGGCTGGTATGACCTGGGACTGGCCTACGCCGGAGCCAACAATCATGCGGAGGCGATCGCGGCGTTCCGCAAGCAGATCGAGCTCGATCCGAATCACAAGCACGCGAACGGCGAGCTCGCGATGGAACTCCAGCAAACGGGGAAGACCGACGAGGCAATCGCGGCTTATCGCAAGCAGTTGGAGGCGGCTCCATACGAGAAAGCGACGCTCAAGAATCTTGGCTTGTTGCTGGCGCAGTTGGGGCGCGATGCCGACGCGCGCACAGAGTTGGAGGCAGCGGCCGCGATTCCTCCGGATGATCCGGAAACGAAGATGGCGCTGGCGCAGGTGTACGGGCGGTTGGGAGAGAAAGCGCAGTCGCAGGAATTGATGAAGGGACTGACGGGCAGCACGGGCGCGGATTCGGGCCAGGATATTTTCGCGTCGGCATTAAGAAACGACATTGATCCAACGCAAACCGAGAACGACGCGCAGCAGGTGCTGTACGACATTGGAGGACAGTTCGATTCGGGCGAGTTGGACCGGCTGGGGCCGTCGGCGTTTTCGTCGATGCGACTGGTGGCGCTGGCATGGGCGAGGATGGGCTGGGCGAAATTTCAGCGCGGCGAAAATCTGGCAGCGATGCAGTTTCTCACGTCGGCATGGCTCTTGAGCCAGTCGGGGACAGTCGCGAACCGGCTGGGACAGGTGCTCGAAAAGCAAGGGCAGTCGGAGAAGGCGCGTCATATGTACGCGCTGGCCGCGGCGGCGGGCGGAAGCGACGTAGCAGATTCGCGGGCGCGCTTGGCGAAGCTGGCGGGCGATCCCGCTGCGGCGGAGAAAGATGCCGCACAGGCGCCAGCGGAACTGGTGCAGGCACGCACGGTGAACCTCGGCGCAATCACGAGCAAGCCAGTGTCGGCGCGGTTCAACCTCGTGTTCGACAGCTCGCCTCGTCCGGAGCGCGCCGAGTTTGTTGATGGCGACGAAAGCTTGCGTTCTGCGGGCGAGCAACTGCGCGAGAAGGACTTCCCGGTAAGATTTCCGGACGTGTCGTCGGTGAAGATCGTTCGCCGTGGAGTGGTGAGTTGCGGGGCTGTGGGTTGCAGCATTGAGCTGATGCCGATCGAGAAAGAACCTTCGGCCACAGCGTCGGCGGGTTCGAAGAAGTGAGATTGAAGGATTGCTTAGTACGGGCTCCGCGAACTCCATACCATCACGACGAAAGGATTCTCACTTCCACATACAGCATGACCATTCCGAACAGAAGCAAGAACAGCCCCGCCGCACGATGATCAATCCGAGAACATTTTTCAACCGAGAGTCGCTTCTCAGAGCCGGTTTTTCGCGAATGCCAGTTCCAAAGATCTACATATCTCACGGGATCGAAGAGCATGAGATAGCCGAGGCCAATAAACGCGGTCTCAACGATGGACACACATACGATCCAATATGCAGACTTGAGCATCCTTTGCTGAACCTCTGCTTAAAGTAAGATAATTTGAGCGCTTTTTTGATTCAAGTCACGTCTCCATTCTCTTGACAGTCGCAACGTCCGCTCGACGCACGCGCATCGACTCCGATAATCTGGTGAGTCTTGTAAGGGAGGTCCTGCCATGCGGGAGGCCGTCGAACGATTGTGGCCGGAAATTCAGTGGATCGGCGATGCCAAGCTTCGGGAGCAGGTGACCGAAACCTGGATCAAGGCTCTCGAGCGCAGTCCCCTGAAGGCCGATGACCTGAATCGGATTCCTTTTACTCTGCTGGTTCCGAATTGTCCGATCACCTTCATGGAGCACAAGCGCTGCGTGGTGCATATCGCGCGCGACAGTGCGAAGGCGATGATGGACTTCATGGGCCGAGCGCTGCCGATCGACGCGGACGTAGTGATCGCGGGCGCGATCCTGGCGGACGTCGGCAAGTTGCTGGAGTATGAAATCGGTCCGGACGGGAAGAGCCGCCAAAGCGAGCGCGGAGAAGCGTTGCGCCATCCATTTACCGGAGTCGCGCTGGCGATGGAGTGCGGCGTGCCGGACGCAGTGTGTCACATCATCGCCGCGCACGCGGCCGAAGGCGATCTGGTGAAGCGTACGACCGAAGCGTTCATTGTGCATCACGCCGATTTCATGGCGTTTCTGCCGTTTAAGAACCCGAAGAATGTGAGGTAAGGTCTCAGGTGTTAGGTCTCAGGATCATTTGACAGCGAACAGCCAATAGCGAACAGCGAACCGCGAGGAGTTGTCCTTGTCGATACAAAAAGCTTCAACCAAAGAAACCATCACCGCGACCATGTCCCGCTGGGCGGCGGGGCTTCAATACGCGCAACTTTCCGAGGGCGCGATTTACCGGGCCAAGCGCTTTCTGCTCGATTCGGTGGGCTGCGCGCTGGGCGGATATCGGCAGCATGACGTGATGATTGCGCTTGAAGTGTTGCAAGAGATTGCCGGGCGCGGACCGGCGACCGTGATCGGCACGGGCGAGAAGATGGACGCAGTTTCGGCGTCGCTGGCGAATGCGCTGATGATCCGCTGCATGGATTACAACGACATTTACTGGAAGCAGGATCCGTCGCATCCCTCCGATATTTTTCCCGCCGCGATGGCGTGTTGCGAGCGCGCCAAAAGCGATGGCAAGGAATTGATTGTTGGATTTGTGCTGGGCCACGAATTCGAAATGCGTTTGTGCGAGGCGGCTTTTCCGGGCATCCGCGAGCGCGGCTGGCATCATGCGACGCTGACGGCGTTTGTCTCGCCGATCGTGGCGGGACGCACGCTGCATTTGAGTTGGGAACAGATTCAGAATGCCATCGGAATTTCGGCTTCGCGGCATTGCACGATGGGCGCGGTGACTGCGGGGAAGCTGACGATGATGAAGAACACCGTCGATCCGCTGGCGACGCAGAGCGGCGTTCTGGCGGCGCTCTTGGCCGAGCGGGGCTACAGCGGTCCCGAGCACGTGATCGACGGCAAGGAAGGATTGGTGCACTGCTTCGGTCCGGACTGGAAACAGAATTTGCTGACCGATGGACTCGGCGAGTCGTGGCGCATCACGCAGTGCGGAATGAAATTTTTCCCGACTGAAGCGCTGACGCACGCTCCAATTTCGGCGGTGCTTGACCTGGTCAAGAGCAACGACCTGCATCCGGAGCAAGTGGAGAAGATTCAGATTCGGTCGCTGGCGCGCGCGGCTGATATTCTTTCGGACCCGAGCAAGTATGATCCGCGTACCAAGGAGACGGCGGACCATTCGCTGCCCTATGTGATTGCAGCGGCGCTGGTGGACCGGCAAGTGACGCCGGCGCAATTCGAGATGAAGAAGATCATGGACCCGGCGATTCGCGCGCAGCTCAAGAAAGTGGAAGTCGTGGCTGATCCCGAGATCGAGAAGCTTTTCCCTGCGTTACAGCGGGTGATTGTGAACATTACGACTACCGACGGGCGGAAATTCTCGAAGCAACTCGACTATCCCAAGGGCGATCCGCGAAACCCGCTGAGCGATGCGGAGATTGAAGAGAAATTCCGCGCGCTGGCGGAGGGCGTGCTTTCGGCAAAGGCGCAAGACAAGCTGATTGCCGCGATTTGGAATCTGGAGAAGTGCGCGTCGGTCGCAAAGCTGATGGCGCTGATGAAGGCGGATGTAAAAAATGAGGGATAGGGAGGGCTGAACAAATGCACTATTGGAAAGTTTTCTGCATGGAAGACAAGTACCCCGGCCTTTGGCCGCGATGGTTTAAGAATCAGTGCGTAGCAGTTGGGTGGTATGCGAAATGGGGCTTTACGTTGGAAGGAAAGTCGCCGCAGAAGTCGTGGACGGAAGCCAGAAACTGCTTAAAGCGAATTCAAGAAGGTGACGTGTTGGTTGTGCAGCTAGCACAAAATCGGATCGGACGAATTGGCGAAGTTGTTCGCAAAAACGTTGGGGATGATGAATGGCATCCGCTTGTCCCGCCCAGCCGAGAAGAGGTTGACGGTGAGATGGGTCGCCGAATCCTTGTGCGGTGGGACCTTACGGTTGGCCCATTTGATCCAGACTTAGTCGTCCAGCTACCTCTTTCCTCGCGCTTACCAAGCGAAGTTATCCGTCCGACGATTCGGGAACTGGACCCAAAACTTTTTCAATCGATCAGAGCAACAATGGAAGACGACACCAATTGGGTCAGTTTGCTGTCGTATTTCGAGTATGAGCGTTCCTTATCGGACTATATCGGCACATTCCCCCATCATTTAGAAGATGGCTTGCAGCCGTACCCTTCCGCCAAAGTTCGAGAGAAGGTATTTCGCGACGGGACCCGGTCGGATGTTCTTCTAATAGATCGTGACGGTAACCCCGTTGTGGTGGAGTGCAAACAGGGCTCTCCGACACTAGCCGACATCGGCCAGCTTCGGCGATACAGAGGGCTGGTTGAAGAAGAAACAGGAAGAGAGCCTAGAGGAATTCTCGTGCACGGGGGAGCAAGGAAGTTGCGGGGTGAAGTACTTGCAGAGATAGAAAAAGACCCGAAGCTGGAAATCGTTCAGTACTCGCTTAGAGTGGAATTCGCTCGAAGCAGGTGAGCATCGGATGGGCCAGACCGTCGTTGAAAAAATCGCGCAGAAACACATGACCGAAGGGCCAGCGCGGCCGCTTCGGACGGGAGATTTCCTGACGATTCGTCCGCACCGCTGCATGACGCATGACAACACGTCGGCGGTGATGAGCAAGTTCAAGGGCATCGGCGCGAAGAAGGTGAAAGATTCGCAGCAGCTCACGTTCGCACTCGATCATGACATCCAGAATCGGGATGAAGCGAACCTGAAAAAGTACCGGGCGATTGAAGCGTTCGCGAAGGAGCAGGGCGTGGATTTCTATCCTGCCGGGTCGGGCATCGGGCACCAGATCATGGTCGAGCGCGGATACGTGGTTCCAGGTTCGTTCGTGGTTGCATCGGATTCGCATTCCAACATGTATGGCGCGCTGGGGGCGATTGGAACGCCGATTGTTCGCACGGATGCAGCCGCGGTGTGGGCTACGGGCGAATTCTGGTGGCAGATTCCGCGGTCGGTTCAGGTCGTGCTCGAAGGCAAGTTGCCGGAGGGCGTCACGGGTAAGGACGTCATCATCACTTTGTGCGGGCTCTATAACCACGACGAATGCCTGAATGCGGCAGTCGAGTTTACGGGGCCGGGCGTGGCGTCGCTTTCGATGGACGCGCGGCTTTCGATTTCGAACATGACGACGGAGTGGGGCCCGCTGGTCGGCTGGTTTCCGGTGGACGAGGTCACGATCCAGTATTTGCGTGGCGTTCACCAGCGGCTCAAGGCGATGGGAGTGGAGCGGTTTTCGGAAAAAGACATCGCGAACTGGGAGAAGAATCCTGCGGCGCCGGATACGGATGCGGTTTATGCGACGCGGATCACGCTCGATCTTGCGCAGGTGACTCCGCATGTTTCGGGGCCCGACACGGTGCAGGCGATGCAGTCGCTCGCTGAAATTGAGCGGAAGAAAGTTGCGATCCAGAAGGCGTACTTGATTTCGTGTGTGAATTCGCGACTGGAAGATCTGGCTGCGGCGGCGAAGGTGCTCAAAGGTCAGAAAGTTGCTCCGGGTGTGAAGTTTTATTTGAGCGCGGCCAGTAAGTGGGTGCAGGACGAAGCCGAGAGGCGCGGCATCTGGCAAACATTGATGGATGCGGGTGCGCAGCCGCTGCCGTCGGGCTGCGGGCCGTGCATTGGGCTGGGCGTGGGATTGCTTGAGGCGGGCGAGGTCGGAATCTCGGCGACGAATCGAAACTTCAAGGGCCGCATGGGATCGCGCGATGCGAAGTGCTACCTGGCGAGTCCGGAAGTGGTGGCCTCGTCGGCGATTGCCGGTTGTATTCGCGGGCCGCATGAATTCGCGGATCGGGCGCCGCAGCGCGTCTATACCGAATTGGCGTCGGCTTCGGGCGGGGCTGAGAAAGTTGAAATCCTGGCTGGTTTTCCGCAACGCGTGCGGGGGCGGCTGGTGTTCATGCCGCAGGATAATGTCAACACCGATGCGATTTACGGCAAGGACTACACCTATCGCGACGACATGACTCCGGAAATGATGGCAAAGGTGGCGATGGAGAATTACGATCCACAGTTCGCCGCGCGCACGAAGGCGGGCGACGTGATCGTCGGCCAGTTCAACTTTGGCACGGGGTCGAGCCGCGAACAGGCGGTCACGTGCCTGAAGGCGAAGGGCATTCCGCTGGTGATCGCGGCCAGTTTTTCGCAGACTTATCTGCGGAATGCGTTCAACAACGGATTTTTGTGTATCGAAGTGCCGGATTTGGTGGCGCGAGTGCGCGAGCAGCTTGCGGGGGAAATCGCGGCTAAGCAGAAGACGATCATTCCGGGAGATGAGATTGACATTGATTTCACTTCGAGCACGATCTCATGGCGCGGAGAGAACTTCGCGTTTCCGGCACTGGGCAGCGTGCCACAGTCGCTGGTGATTGCCGGGGGCGTGGAGAATCTGGTGGCGAAGCGGTTGGGCGTGGCTTAAGAACTTAACCGCAGAGATCGCAGAGTGCGCGGAGGAATGCAGGGGTCCTTCCCCTTCGGCTGCGCTCAGGGTCAGGATGACAAGCTTGTTTAATATTCTCTCGGCCTCTCGGTGGTAGTAGTTGTTAAGGAGCACTTATGGCGAGATACACAGTCATTACCATGCCGGGAGACGGCATCGGAAATCAGGTTCTGCCGGAGTCTTTGCGGGTTTTGAAGGCGGTCGGGTTTGACGCTGAGTATATTCATGCCGACATCGGATGGGACTGCTGGCGCGCGCAGGGCAATGCGTTGCCGGGCCTGACAATCGAGTTACTAGCCAAGCATAAGTTGGGATTGTTTGGTGCGATTACTTCGAAGCCGAACAAAGCAGCGCAGGCGGAGCTTAGACCCGAGATGCAAGGAAAGGGTTACGTTTATTACTCGCCGATTGTGACCATGCGGCAGAAATTCAATCTTGATATCTGCATGAGGCCGTGCATCGGGTTCACGGGCAATCCTCTGAATTACATCCGGAAGACAACAGGTGGCGGCTTCGACGAGCCGCGCATCGACACCACTGTGTTCCGCCAAGGCACGGAGGGCATGTACGCAGGCGTGGAGTGGACGAATCCTCCGGAGAACGTGCGCGCCGCGTTGAACAGCCATCCCAGGTTCAAAGCTTTTGCCAACGTGCCCGGCCCGGAGCTCGCGGTTAGTTGCCGCATCATCACTCGCAAGGCGGCCCAGCGCATTGTGATTGCGGCTTTCGAATATGCGAAGAAACGCGGATTCAAGGGCGTGACGATTTGTGAGAAGCCGAATGTGGTGCGCGAGACCTCGGGCATGATGGAAGAAGTGGCAAAAGAGGTTGCGAAGAATTATCCGGGGATTGCGCTTTGGTCGACGAACATTGACGCGCAACTGATGTGGCTGAATAAGAATCCGGAGGAGTACAACGTAGTCGTGTCCTCCAATCTGTTCGGCGACATTCTTTCCGACGCGTTTGCGGGGCTGGTGGGTGGGCTGGGATTCGCGGCGTCCGGCAACATTGGGGATGACGTCGCGGTGTTCGAGCCGACGCACGGATCCGCGCCGAAGTATGCCGAGCTGAATCCGCCAATCGTGAATCCGATTGCGATGATTCTTTCGGCGGCAATGATGCTTGATCATGTTGGTGAAGGCGAGAAGGCGAATCGCATCCGCACGGCGATTGCGGATGTAGTGCGCGAGGGCAAAGTGCGGACATACGATATGATGCGTTTGACGGGTGGTCCGAAAGCGATCAGTCAGGGTGCGGCTTCGACCGTGCAGATGACGGACGCGATTTTGGAAAAGCTGAAATAACCACCAAGGACACGAAGGAACACAAAGGTCTTCCTTCGTGAACCTTCGTGCCCTTTGTGGTTGAGGGGTTTTTATGAGCAGCGCTGTCGAGACTACGTCCCCGCGTTCTGCCGAGGCCGGCCATTGGGGCGAAGAAGTTCGGTCGGACGTGCACGTTGCCTTTGAGGCGCGTGACAGCGGCGGGATCGAGATTTCACTGGAGTCGCGGGTTGCGCCCTATTACGGCTCGGCGATCCTGGAACAGACGCGAGAGGTTCTGAGCGAACTCGGAGTGAAGCACGCGCGGGTTGCGATTCACGATGAAGGCGCGCTGCCTTTTGTTATTGCGGCTCGCATCGAGGCCGCGGCACGGCGCGCAGGGATCGCGCTCGGGAAGCGCTCGCTGCCGGAGCAGCATCCGCTGCCGCCGCCGTCGCAAAAGGACCGGTTGCGCCGATCGCGTCTCTATCTGCCGGGCTCTGAACCGAAGTACTACATCAACGCGTCATTGCATGCGCCGGATGCGGTGATTCTCGATTTGGAGGATTCGGTGCATCGCGAAGAGAAAGATGCCGCTCGCGTCCTGGTGCGAAATACACTGCGGACGGTCGATTTCGGATCGTGCGAGCGCATGGTGCGTCTTAACCAGTTGCCGCTGGGACTCGAAGATCTGGCGGAAGTGGTGGGCGAGAGTCCGGATCTGATTTTGATTCCGAAGGCCGAGGAGCCTGAACAGGTGCGGGAAGTGGATCGCATGACCGCCGAGATCAAGGAGCGCAACGGAATTATCCGGCCGATCTGGATCATGCCGATCCTGGAGTCGGCTTTGGGGATCGAGAACGCATTCGCCGTCGCGACGGCGAGCGAAAACGTAGCGGCGCTGACCATTGGGCTTGAGGATTACACGGCCGATCTGGGCGTGGTGAAGACCGCGGAAGGGCGTGAGTCGCAATATGCGCGGTCGCGCGTGGTGAATGCGGCGCGCGCAGCGGGGGTGCAGGCGATTGACTCGGTCTTCAGCGATGTCGCCGACATGGACGGCCTGCGGCGATGGGCAGAAGCCTCACGGGCTGCGGGGTTTGAAGGCATGGGATGCATTCATCCCGGACAGATTCGCGTGATCCACGAGGCGTTTCAACCGAGTGCGGTCGAGATCGAAAAGGCGCGGAACGTGGTTGCCGCTTTTGAGAAAGCGCAGAGCAAGGGATTGGCGGTGGTGAGTCTGGGTTCGAAGATGATCGATCCGCCGGTGGTGCAGCGGGCGCTGAAGCTGGTGGAGCGGGCGAAGGCGATGGGAGTGATTTCGTGAGTGCAAGAGAACGCGTGGAACTGGCGCATAACGCCGCCGGGCGTGCGGTGCCGACGATGGTGAACGGCAAGCCGCAGATTCCGTTTCTGGGCGCGGGAAGATATCAGCCGCGCGGGCGGAAGGCGGCGCCGGCAATCTGCTCGAATAAAGATTATCCCGATAGTGGCGATAAGCGCGTGACCGATCTGGAGACGGCGCTGCGCAAGTGCGGACTACGTGACGGGATGGTGATTTCGAACCATCATCATCTGCGCGACGGCGATAAAGTGGCGCTGATGGCGCTGGAGGCGGCGGCCAGGATCGGCGTCAAAGATCTGATGTGGTTCCCGAGCGCGTCGTTCCCTTCCCAGGAGAGTGCGATCGAACTGATGGAAAGAGGCGTGATCCATCACATCGAAGGCTCGATGAACGGGCCGCTGGGCGACTACTGCACGCAGGGGAAGATGCGCGGCATGGGTGTGCTGCGTTCGCATGGCGGCCGCTACCAGGCGATTCAAGACGGGGAAGTTCACATTGACGTTGCGGTGATTGCGGCGCCGACGGCCGATTTTTTCGGGAACGCGGATGGCTCGCATGGCAAGTCGGCCTGCGGCTTGCTGGGTTTTGCGCTGGCGGATTCGAACTACGCCGACCGCGTGATCGTGGTCACCGATAACCTGGTGCCATTTCCTTGCGTGCCCTGGCAGATTCAGGGCAACAACGTGGACTTCGTGGTGGAAGTGGAATCGATTGGCGATCCGGAGAAGATTGTTTCCGGCACGACGCAGATTACGCGTTCGCCGGACCGGCTGCGGATCGCGGAATTGGTGGCGCGGTTTCTGCGGGCAGCGGGAATCATGAAGAACGGATTTTCGTTCCAGGCGGGAGCGGGCGGGATCGCGCTGGCATTCGTTGAGTATCTGAAACAGATGATGAAAGAGGATGGAGTGAAGGCGCGCTTCGTTCGCGGTGGGTCGACTAAGTTCTTGGTTGAGCTGCTGCATGAAGGGCTGACGGATTACATCCTGGATGGGCAGACATTCGATCTCGACGGCGTGAAGTCGATAGCGAACGATCCGCGGCACGTCGCGACTTCGCCGTTCACTTCGTACAACTACCACGGCAAGGGAAACTTCGCTTCGCTGGTCGATGCCGTGGTTTTGGGCGCGACGGAAGTGGACGTGAACTTCAACGCCAACGTGGTGACGCACTCCGACGGGCGCTTGCTGCATGGCATTGGCGGATGGCAGAACTGCCTGTTTGCAGGGTGCACGATTCTTGCGCTGCCTTCGTTCCGCGATCGCATTCCTGTGATCGTCGACGAAGTTACGACGATGACGGGACCGGGCGAGATGATTGACGTGGTCGTGACCGAGCGCGGGATTGCGATCAATCCGCGGCGCACGGACCTGCTCGATGCGGTGAAGGGATCGAAGCTGCCGGTCCGTCCGATTCAGGACATCAAAGCGGACGTCGAGAAAATTTGCGGCAAGCCGGCGCGGCCGAAGTTGGGCGATCGTCCGTGCGCGGTGGTGAAGTGGGTGGATGGGACGGTGCTGGATACGGTGTGGCAGGTTAGCTGAGGTACTGTCCGGCGCGCGGTCGCCCCATTAACCGCAGAGGTCGCAGAGCACGCGGAGAAGCACCTTCAGACCGACTTGAATGTCCTCCAATCTTCGGGCAAATAGTTTTCAGGGAACGGATTACCATCCGTTCGCGTATTCGTCTAACAGCACAGACCTGTCTGTCGAGTGGCTGCCTCAACGCCAACAAAATTTTCTTCTGGAGCTCCGATGCGATTCCTAATCTGTCTGCTTGCTGTTGCCCTGCTGATTCCGGCCGTTGCGGCCGCCGCGAATCCACCTGCCGATCTCGAAGCGCGGCGCAAAGCGCTGAACGACCTGCTGCACGAGCAGTGGGAATACACGATGCGCACCAACCCGATCTACGCCTCCATCCTGGGCGACAAGCGCTATAACGACAAACTCGACGACCTTTCCCAGCAAGCCATCGACGACAATCTGGCAGAAACCCGCCGCTTCCTCGACCGTTTCGAGGCGATCGACACAACCGGTTTTCCCGAGCAGGAAGCGCTGAACAAACAGCTCATGGTTCGAGACCTGAAAATGGGTCTGGAAGGCGCGCGCTTCAAACCGTGGGAGATGCCGGTGAATCAGTCCAGCGGAATTCACATTGACGCGCCACAAGTGGTCAGCGTTCTTTCGTTTGAGAATGTGAAGGACTACGAAGACTACATTACGCGGCTGAAGCTGCTTTCGGTTTTGTTCGACCAGACCATCGAGCAGATGCGCAAGGGCCTGGCCGAGGGGCGGATGCCGCCAAAGATTCTTCTGGAGAAGGTGGTTACGCAAGCGAACGGAATCGCCACGACGCCCCCGGATCAAAGCCCGTTCACTCATCCTTTCGATAAGTTCCCCGAGGCCATCTCCGAAGTGGATCGGAAGCGGCTGCGCGAGGCGGGCTTGGCTGCCGTCCGGGATTCCGTGATTCCGGCCTACGTCAAGTTCACGGCATTCGTCCGGGACGAATATGCGCCGAAAGGGAGAGCGGAGCCGGGAGCCTGGGCTCTGCCGGACGGCGCCGCCTGGTATGCATTCCGCGTAAAAGAAAGCACGACGACGAATTTGTCGCCGGAAGAGATTCATCAGCTCGGGTTGGAGCAGGTGAAAGAGATCGAGGGACGCATGGTCGCGGTGGTGAACCAACTCGGCTACAAGGACATGAAAAGCTTCAAAGCGGCGGTGGATGCGAATCCAAAACTGCACGCACATTCGCGAGAGGAAATTCTCGACTTGTACCGCAAATACGAAGATCAGATGTACACGCGGCTGCCGCAAATGTTTGGACGGTTGCCCAAGGCCAAGCTCGAGGTAATGCCGGTCGAGGAGTTCCGCGAGAAAGAAGCGGCAGACGCTAGCTACATGGACGGCACTCCCGATGGTTCGCGGCCGGGCCACATCATGGTGAACACGGGCGACTTCGCCAAGCGCACCTTGTTGGATATCGAGACGACCGCGTATCACGAGGGCGTGCCCGGACATCACATGCAGATTTCGATTGCGCAGGAGTTGCCCGAACTGCCCCTCTTCCGCCAGCACGAAGACTACACGGCTTATGTCGAAGGATGGGCGCTCTATTCGGAAAGACTGGGCAAGGAGGCCGGATTTTACCAGGATCCATACAGCTACTATGGCCACCTGCAGGATGACATGCTGCGGGCGATTCGCCTGGTCGTCGACACCGGCTTCCACTACGAGCATTGGACGCGGCAACAGGTGGTCGACTATTTCCACGAGCACTCCTCCATTGACGAAGTCTCGGTGCAGAGCGAGACGGACCGATACATGGCGTGGCCGGCGCAGGCGCTCGCCTACAAAATCGGACAGCTCGAAATTCTGAAGCTCCGCCAGTACTCGAAAGATCAACTGGGCGACAAGTTCGACCTGCGCGCCTTCCACGATGAGGTGCTTTCGGGCGGCGCGCTTCCGATGGATGCACTGAGCACGCGCATTCACGAGTGGGTCGAACAACAGAAGGCGCAAGCGTCACTATCGTTGTCGAGCCCGAAGTCGAGCCCGGATCAAAGCCAGTAGGGCGCTCATTCTCTGGAGTATCATCTCCAGCTATGACGATGCCGACGCCTGAACAAGAACGTGTGCGCATCGCCGGCGTGTACTCCGCGATGAGCGACGAAGAACTCGGTCAGATCGCTGCAAGCGGCGATGAATTGAGCGATGCTGCCCAGGAAGCGTTCCGGGCGGAGGTGGCGAGGCGTGGCCTCAAGATGGAGATTGCCCCGCCCCGCGGCGAAGACGTCTTCGAGTTCAACCAAACCGTAACGCTGCGCAAGTTTCTCGATCTTCCCGAAGCGCTGCTGGCGAAGGGCAGACTGGAGTCGGCCGGAATACAGGCTTACCTCGTCGACGACAACATGGTCCGCCTGAATTGGTTCATCTCTAATATTCTCGGCGGAATCAAACTAAAGGTTCGCGCCGGAGATGCGGAGGCGGCCAGCGAAATCCTGAACCAGCCCATCCCCGAAATGCTGGACGTTGAAGGCGTCGGGAGTTTCGAGCAGCCGAAGTGTCCCCGGTGCCAGTCGCTTGATGTCACTTACGTGCTGTACAGGCACGGGTGGACTTGCTATGCGTGCGGCAATGAGTGGGAAGAGCAGGGCGGCGCGCGGCTATAAGTGCCTCTCCCGGTAGAGACGGGGCTTGCCCCGTCTCCTCTGAACGCGGCGCCAGACGCGGCGAGCCGCGTCTCTACGGAGACGCTATAATCGGCAGCAATGCGACAGTTTTTCCGCATGTTGCTTTTGGCTCTCGTCCTAATGACGGTGGCGCTGATCTCGGCGCTCACGGCCATGCAGTTCGCCATCCACGGGCGCGAGGTGGCCATCCCGAAGCTGGTCGGCATGAGTCCGTTCGAAGCCGAGCGCGCGGGGGCGGCTTCGGGCCTGCAAGTGGTGGTCGAGCGGCAGTTCTACAGCCCCGACATTCCCGAAGGAAAAATCATGACTCAGATGCCGCCGCCGGGAACGAAGGTGCGGCGAGGCTGGTCGATCCGCGTGGCGCAAAGTCTGGGGCCGCAGCGGGTGGCGATTCCCGACGTGACGGGAGGGAGCGAGCGGGTCGCGGAGTTGAACGTACGTCGCCGCGGGCTCAGCCTGGGTTCGGTCGCCCGCGTCAATTTGCCGGACGCGCCGCTAGACCAGGTGATCTCGCAAAGCCCGCCGGCGAATGCCAGCGGCGTGGCGGCGCCAAAAATCAGTCTGTTGGTAAGCGACGGCGCCGAGCCGCCAACCTATGTGATGCCGAACCTCACCGGACAACCGCTCGGCAGCGCGATGCTGGCGCTACAGGATGCCGGCATCAACGTCGGAAAGGTCAGCGTGCTTCCGCCGGCGTCGGCACCATCGCCGCCCGGCGAGCCGCAAGCCGCGCCAGTTGCGCCGTCTGCGGTCTCCCAGCCCAGCGCGGCGAGCATGATCGTGAGCCAGACTCCGGCGCCGGGACAGAAAATCGTGGCGGGCAGCGCGGTGAATTTCGAAGTCCGCTAGCGGCGCACTCCGCTCGTCTTTATTTCGATTATTTCCGTTCGATCATCGCAGCGAAAAAGCCGTCGCAAGGATGCGCGCCCGGAATTGTTCTCAGATAGGGGCCGGCGAGAAGCGATGCGATATCCGCCCAGCACATTTCGCCCGACTGCCGCAGGCGCTCCAGCTCTCCTCTGCAATCGACGATTTTGAATTCGGTCGCGCCATCGAGCGCAGCTTCTACCACCGCTTGATTTTCCTCGCGCTCCAGCGAACACGTGGAATAGACGAGCCGTCCGCCAATCGCAAGCTGGGCCAGCGCGGACTTCAGAATGGCCACCTGCCGCAATTGGAGATAGCGCAGGTCTTCTGGCTTGAGCCGCCATTTGATCTCTGGGTTGCGGGCCAGAGTGCCGGTGCCGGAACAAGGAACGTCGGCGAGGATGCGGTCGAAGGCTACGGAGAAAGGCAAATGACGCGCGTCCGCCGCGACTACGTATACGTTCGGCAAGCGAGTAAGGCTTTGCAGCAAGCGCGCGCGGTGAGGATGCAACTCCGTCGCAAACACTTTGGCGCGCGGGTTGCGCCGGGCGAGCAAGGCAGTCTTGCTGCCGGGAGCGGCACAGCAGTCGAGGATCGCAGAATCAACGCCCGTTTCTCCACGACCGGCCAGCAACGCGACCAGTTGCGAAGCTTCGTCCTGAATCGAGATGCGGCCTTCCTGGTAGGCGCGCGTCGCCGTTACATCGCCCGCAAGAACGCGCCGTGCCGCCGTTAGCAGCCGACCCGGCGAGAGCTGCAAGCCCGCTGCGGTTAGTTCGGCGTCAGATTCATCGGCGTGAATGTGAATCGCCGTGGTGGGAACTGTCTGATCATGGATGCAGATCTGCCGCGTGGCTTCAAGTCCAAAGCGCTCGATCCAGCGGGCCACCAGCCACGAGGGATGAGCCGCGTTCTGCGCCAGTGTGATCGAGTCGGGCGACTTGCCGATTTCCGCGAAAATGTCTTCCGCGCCGGCCTTGGCAATCTTGCGAAGAACCGCATTCACGAACGAGGCCGCCGAGCTCTTTCGCGCCGCTTTGACGAGCTCCACACTTTCGAAGATCGCCGCGCGCGCCGGAACTCTGGAGAGAAACTGCAATTGATACACGCCGAGGCGCAATGCGGCCAGCACCTCGCCATCCAGCCGATCGAGTTTCTGCGACGATGCGGCGGCTAATCGCCGATCGAGCAGAGACTGCCAGCGGAGAACTCCCATCACAAGCTCGGTAGCGAGCCCATGATCGCGCGGGGAAAGCTTCGCGAGACGAGCGGAATGGAGCAGTTCCGCGGCGTAGGATTCTTCGCGTTCGACCCGCAAAAGAATTTCGAAAGCCACGGCGCGAGCAGGAGAAACGGCCATCGCAGCCTATTGTCCCAGATGCTCGCCGAACTTGGGCCGGTAGCCGTTGATGAATTCCTGCGCGGTCATGCGGCGCTTACCTTCGAGTTGAATTTCGAGCAGCTCCAGACTCGTGCCTGTGCCGCAACCGACGAACAGGCGCGTTCCCTCGACTGCGACTTCTCCGGGCATCAACTTGAGCGCGTGTTGCGAAGGTTGAGCGCGGTGCACTTGCAGCGTCTTATCCCTAAAGGTGGTGAACGCCCCCGGCCACGGCTGAAATCCGCGCAGACGATTGAACAGATCGTTAGCGGTGCGAGCGAAGTCCATACGGCCGTCTTCTTTTTTCAGAATCGGAGCGAGCGTGGCTTGCGAATGATTCTGCGGAGTCGGGCGAACTTGCCCATTCTCGAGTCCGCGCAGGGTCTCGACCATCAGATCCGCGCCGATGGACGCCAGCTTTGGGCCCAGCGTCTCGGCTGTGTCTTTCAGATCGATGGAGATTTCGCGCTGCATGAGTATGTCGCCGGTGTCGAGCCCCGCGTCAATGCGCATCGTCGTAACTCCGGTGACGGATTCACCGTTGGCGATCGCCCACTGGATCGGCGCCGCGCCGCGATACTTGGGCAGCAGAGACGCATGCAGATTCAAATTTCCGAGCCGGGGAAGATCGATCATCCACTGCGGAATGATGCGGCCATAGCCGACGACAATGATCGCGTCAATGCCCGCGTCCGGGGCGATCGCCGCAAGCTGGTCGCGGAATTCGGCATTGTTCTTGATAGTGGCGGGTTGCACCACGGCAATGCCCAGGCGGGCTGCCGCATCTTTCACGGGAGGAACGGACACTTCCATCCCACGCCCGCGAGGTCGATCGGGTTGCGTCACCACCAGCGGCACAGAATGATCGGCCGTGAGCACTTTTTCCAGCGTCGGAACGGCGAAACTAGGAGTGCCACAGAAAACTAAAAGCATAGGTGTCAGGTCTCAGGTCTTAGGTCTCAGGTCTCAGGACTTCGCAAAACGTACTGAGCTACTGCCCAGCATATATTCTCCCTGAGACCTAAGACCTGATACCTGAGACCTGAGACCTGTTTCCTACCACTCTCCCGCCTTCACCATCTTCTTGATCTTGCGCTTGATGAGGTCGCGCTTCAGCGCGCTGATGTGTGAGATGTACAGCTTGCCGTTCAAGTGATCGGTCTCATGCTGCAGGGCCCGCGCCAGCAGTTCCTCTCCTGTGTGCTCGAAAAACTTGCCGGTCAAATCCTGTGCGCGTACGGTCACGGTTTTCGCGCGCGTGACCTCCTCGCGAAATTCGGGGATGCTCAGGCAGCCTTCGGTGCTGCGCTGGCGGCCTTCTTTGTCAATGATTACCGGATTGATCAGCACCAGCCTGGCGCCGGGGTCTTCCTTGAAGGTCACATCCACAACCGCGATTCGTTTCGAAATGCCGATCTGCGGGGCCGCCAATCCGACGCCGCGAGCCGCATACATCGACTCGAACATGTCTTCGATGAGTTTCTTGATCTCGTCGTCGAAGCTGGTCACCTCGGCCGCGGGTGTTTCCAGGACGGGATCGCCAAATTTCACAATGGGGTAAATCATTTTCGGATTACTGTCCAGATCAATAGTTCTTCAGTTGTTCCAGATAGCCTTGAAAATTTCGCTTCGTTTCCTTCATCGAGTCGCCGCCGAATTTCTCGAGCGCGGATCGAGCCAGCGTGAGCGCGACCACGGCCTCGGCGGCAACGCCGGCGGCTGGCACCACGCATACATCCGAGCGCTCATATGCCGCCTTCACCGGCTCGCGCGTGGCAAAATCCACCGACTGCAATGGACGCCGCAGCGTGGAGATCGGCTTCAGATAACCGCGAACCCGGATCTCCTGCCCGTTAGAGACGCCACCTTCCAAGCCTCCGGCATTGTTACGCGTGCGCGTGAAGCCCGCAAATCCAGCGTCGCTCTGATAACCAATTTCGTCGTGCACGGCCGACCCCGGCGAATGCGCTGCCTGAATCCCGCTTCCAATTTCTACCGCCTTCACCGCCTGCAACGACATGACCGCCGCGGCCAGCAACGCATCCAGCCGCTCATCCCATTGCGCGTAGCTGCCAAGACCGGGCGGAACATTGTGCGCCACGACTTCGAAAACTCCGCCCACCGAATCGCCCGTGCGCAGAACTTTATCGACTTCTTCCTTCATGCGCTGCTCGGCGTCGGCGTCGGCGCAGGAGAGCAGCACCTCGTTTTTGCGCGCCAGTGGCTCGATTTGTTCCCATGCAATTTCCCGATCCGCAATCGAAACCGAGCCCACCGCAATCACATGACTCAGAACTTCCACGCCCAACTCGCGCAGCAGCAGCTTGGCGAGCGCACCAATCGCAACCCGCGCCGCCGTTTCACGGGCCGAGGAGCGCTCCAGAACATAGCGCGCTTCTGTGAAATCGTACTTCAAAGCTCCGGCAAGATCGGCATGACCCGGGCGCGGAGACGCCACGCGCTTGTGTTTCTCCGGATCGCCCGTTTCCACCGGCAGGGATTCTTTCCAATTCTGCCAGTCGCGGTTTTCGAGCATTACCGCGATGGGAGAACCGATCGTTTTGCCGTGATGCACGCCCGCGAGAAAGTGCGCCCGATCGGTTTCGATCTTCATGCGGCCGCCGCGTCCAAAGCCCTGTTGACGCCGCCACAGTTCGCGGTCCACAAATGCCCGATCCACCGCCAGCCCAGCAGGCAGCCCGGAAAGAAACGCAACCAGGGCCTCGCCGTGGGATTCGCCGGAAGTAAAGTAGCGCAACATGTGGAAAAGGCATTGTAAATGAAGAAAAGTGCGTTTCCCGTTGATTTTCCCCCAGTCTGTTTCTTGCGCCCAAGGTGTGGCCTGTGCAGGTACAATCAAAGTCAGTTTGCACCGGCAGTCGCCGGACGATCCGGGGTTCCAAATTCATCGCGCTACTTCGTCAAAGGACGCGAGGATTCTTCCATGTTGACCACGAAGGCGGGTCCGTTTCATCCGGAAGTTGCCGGGCCCATTCGCTGCGTGATCGCCGACGATCACGAGATGCTGCGCTACGGCGTGCGCCGCCTGCTGGAAGACGCTCCGGACTTTGCCGTGGTGGGCGAAGCGCGCGATGCCGCCGAGGCGCTCAAGTTGGTCCTGGCCCACCACCCCGACCTGGTGCTGCTCGGTATCGGCATGCCCGGTATGTCGTCGTTCGAAGCCGGACGCCTCATCGAAGAACATTGTTCCGGCACACGCATCGTGTATTTGACCATGCACGAGGACCGGGAGTATGTGCGGCAAGCCCTGTGCTCGGGCGCCAGCGGCTACCTGCTGAAAGACACTCCGGCGCCGCTTTTGTTGCAGGCGCTGCGCGAAGCGCATCGTTGCGAACGGTCATTGAGTCCGCAGGTCGAGAACAAATTGAAAGACGGCGCGAGACTGCCGGCGCGGGTGCCGCTGCGGAGAAGTACGCTGACTCTGCGCGAGCGCGAAGTGATGAAGTTGCTCGCCGAGGGCAACACGGTGAAGAAAGCGGCGGCGATTCTGGGAGTCAGCGTCAAGACGGTGGAAGCGCACAAGTTCAACTTGATGCGCAAACTCGACATTCACAACAAGGCCCAACTGGTCACCGTCGCCATACAGAAGAAGATTCTTCCGATGCCGGTCTCGATGTGGGGAAGAAGCTGACTGGCAAAGCATCAGTCCTGCGCACGTGTCATAACTGCTGCGGCGAGGCCGGCAAGATCGGGAACCTCGAAGTCCGGCCGTCCCGCAGAGGCTCGAACCGCGCCAATCCCCGGACGGGCCGACTTCCGCTTTACCCACACTGTCGAGATGCCCAGCGACTGCGCCGGCACCACGTCGTGATACACGCTCTGCGCGGCGTGCAGCAGGTGGTCCGGAGAAAGCGCAAGCGCGCGCAGGGCCATCTGAAAATTATTGATGGAGGGCTTGTAGCTTCTCGCCTGTTCCGCCGTGAACACGCCCTCGAATTCCACGTCCAGAAGCTTCCGCGTCTCCGCAAATAGATCGTCGTCAATGTTCGAAATCACGACAAGTTTGTAGCGTTCTTGAAGCTCGCGCAGCGCAGGCACGGTATCCGGGAAAGGCGGCCACTCGTGGACCGATTCGTGCAGCGAGCGGATTTCGGCGGAACTGGCCTGGAAATGGAGGCGATCTGCAAACGCCCGCACCACCGATTGCAGTACATCGCGGTAACTCTGGTATGGGCCGCTTTCGGCCTCCGCCTCAAATTCCCCATAGAGTTCGAGAATGGCAGCGTCGGGCAGACTGTGCCCGTGATTTGCGAGTACGGCCCGCAAGACAGGCAGAATCCCCGACTCCCAATCGATCAGAGTGCCGTAGCAGTCAAAGCTGATGGCGGTGAAACGTGAGAAATCCATAGGCAACGCAGCGGGACGATTCGACGTTCAGGCGCGGACTCTATGCTCTTATCTTCATGCTTTCTGTTCGCTGAACAGGTCAGGCGCTGATGCTGTGGAAACTGGGCGCTCGGACACTGCGGGCGCGGCTGGCTGCGCGGCGGAATCTTCCGCACCGGTTTTTGCAGCGGGCGCTTTCTCCCCTTGCATGAATTTTCTGGAATCGAACAACGGACGCCCCAGCGACGCGTTATAGCTGGTCCACGGCCCTTCGAGTTCGGCCTCGCGCTTGAAGTGGGCGCGCATCGCTTCCATCTTGGAATCGAGATCGTCGAGATAGTGCAGCATGAGCGCTTCGGGAAACATCGGCAGTTTGGGCGATCCGAAATCGTACTGTCCGTGATGGCTGATGATCATATGTTCGATCAGAGTTTTCAGTTCCTCGGGAAAGCCGGGCAGCTTTACGAGCTTGGCTTGCAGCATTTCCAGTTCGATGATCATGTGCCCGAGCAGTTGGCCGCGCGTGGTGTAGGAAAACGCGCGGTTGTAAGTCAGTTCCTGAAGCTTGCCGATGTCATGCAGAAACGCTCCCGTCAGCAGGAGGTCGCGGTTGACCTCTGGATAATTCCGGCAGATCAGATCGCAGGAGCGGAACAGCGACACGACGTGATCGAGCAGTCCGCCGATGTAGGCGTGATGAAGGGTTTTGGCCGCGGGGGCATTGCGGTAACGCTCGGCAATTTCCGCGTCGGCCATAAAGAGTTCGACCAGCGATTTCAGGTGTGGATTCTGGAACGTGGCCACAAACTCCGTCAGCGTTCGCCAGAGTTCGCCGATATCCTGAGTGGTCTTGGGCAGGTAGTCGGTGAAGTCGATCTCGCCTTCTTTCATGCGCCGCAGCTTGTGAATCGTGAGCTGAAAACGATTCTTATATTTGTTGATGAGCCCCTTGATCTTGAGAAAATCGTCCTGCTCGAAGGCGTCGATGAATTCCTCGACGTTGTCCCACATCTTGGCTTCGATCTGGCCGGTTCGATCCGCCAGGGTCAATGCCAGGTAAGGCTCGCCATTTTTTTTTGCCTTCACCTGCTTCGACGCCACCACGAAACTGGAGGTGACGATCTTGTTTTCCTGCTGGGAACACTCGGAGATAAAAAACTCTTTCATGAGCCTCCGCGAAACCGGCTTTCCGCATCCAGCGCCTGAAGGCGCATTATCGCTGCCGCACTTGCGGCGTGCCTATAGGCATGCCCTGAATTGAATCTCACTTACGCTCCGGAAGATTAACCTAAAACACGCCGAGCTTCTTCTTCTTTTTCAGTTTTTTCGCTTTGACCTCTTTGGCCGTGGTCTCGACGGGCTTGGTTTGTTTTGCACTCGCGCCCGAGTCGACGTAGCCGTTCTTGATGTCGATGAAGGCGTCTTCGCGCAGCGCGGTCAGGTAAGCGCGCAGCGCCGGCTGCAGTTTCTGCATGTACAACGCGTCCTGGATGCGCGGTTCCGCTTCCTTCAGGGTGGGAATGCCCGCCTTCTGATGCTCGGTCGCTTGCAGGATCACGTAACCCTGCTTGGTGCGAATCACATCCGTGACTTCACCCTCCTTCAGCGCAAAGACCTTGTCTTCCAGTTCCGGCGCGAGAGTGCCGCGCTTGAAATAACTGAGGTCGCCGCCGTCTTTCGCCGATGGTCCGTCGGAGTACTTTTTCGCCAGGTCTTCAAACTTTGCGCCCTTGTGAATCTGCTCGAGCAGGTCCTGCGCTTTGGCCTGGGCGGCGGCCAGCGCTGCCTCCGTATCAGCCTCCGATGGCGGCTCGGGCTTCGCGTCCGCGCTCGGAGCCGGTGTGGCCGGCGTTTTGGGCGCGATCAGAATCTCACTCAGGCGAACCTGCTCGGGCTGCTCCATCTCCGCGCGGTGCTCGTCATAGAACTTCTTCTCCTCGTTCTTGTTCAGCGCCAGCTTCTGGCCCACCTCCTGCCCAATCACCTTCTGCGTGACGATCTGGTTGCGCAGGTTCTGCTTGAAGTCTTCATACGAAGCTCCCTGCGCCTCCGCCGCCTTCTCCAGATCCTCCATGGTTTCGAGGTTCATCTGCTTGCGCAATTCATCGAGGCGCTTGATGAGCTCAGTGTCGCCGGTGATGCCCAGATCCTTGCCTTTTTGCAGCAGGAGTTGCTGGTCAATCAGATCGCGCAGAACGTCTTTCTGTCTTTCCGCAAATGCCCGATCGGCGTTGGCCGGATCCTGCTGCTGAATTTCCTGCTTGAGCTGATCGCGGCTGCGGATGTATTCCGAGCGCGTGACGATTTCATTGTTCACCCGGGCGATGATCTCTTCGACCACGGTGTCGGCCGGCGAAAGACAGGGGAGCAACAGGGCGAATCCAACCGCTAATAGCAGGGGAAGTCTGGTCATCTTCATTAAGGGCTCTCTTGCAACCTGGGTAAAACCCGGGAAAATTGTTTTTCTATTTTACGCCGGGAGCAGCATGGAGGCCAATTGCGCGGGCGGGTTGTCAGCGGGTTGTCTAGCTAACTTCTGACTAATTTCCCCGCGTCAGCGTCAGAGCGGTCACATCGTTGTGCTTCGGAACCACGTGCATGAAGTCCTGCACACGTTGCACGATATTCCGGGAAAGATCTTTGGCCGAAGCAGGTCCCACCTGCATAACGCTCTTGACTCCGTCCAGACCAAATTCTGCGTCCTTAGACTCTGCCTCCACCACTCCGCGGGAGACCACCGCCAGCGAGCCCTTTGGTCCCAGACCGACGATGCGGGCGTCGGTCGGAGCCAGCGAGAACAGGCCGAGCGGCAAGCCGGTCGCGGGCAATTCGACGACGCTTGCGTCATCCCGCAGCAGGCCGGGTGTGTGGCCGGCATTCACGTAGCAAACCGTGCCCAATTCTTCGTTGTAGCAGCCGGCGAAGGCCGGGCAACTGCGCACGCCTCCGGCAGCGCGCATGATCTCGAGATTCAGACGGCGCGACAGTTCGATCATGGCGTCGGATTCGTTCAGTTCGGTGGCCGCGAACAGCTGCTCGCCCGACGCGCGGAAACAAGCCTGTGCGGCTTGCAACACGGTTGCGTTGGCTTCGCGTTTGCCGGCCACGTCGAGCAATCCGAAAAGGAAACGGGTCGGGCCGACCCGCCAAAAATCGTGGAGATCGCCTCCGGCGCGCGAGGAGAAATAGGCGACCGCCAGGTCAGCGCCCTGAAGCGCGGGGCTTTCCCCCTGGACGATCTCGGGAAATTCCTCCGCAGTTGAGCCGAACCCGAGTTTTGAAAGGAGCGCTTTCATGAGCGGCGAAATTAACACAAACTTCGGGGCGGGGCAATGGGCGGGAAGTGGCATGAGCAGGGAGTGGTAGCGGCCCGCGGAACGGCGTGGCAACTGGATGAAGTGTTCTGGCTGAATGTGGCTTGACACCGGGGAATCCGAGGCTGGGAATCCGAGGTTGACACCGGGAGGGCCAGGTGGGTAGCATCTGTTAAACCGACCGATTGGTCGGTTCTTTGCTTTGGAGCGATGATTCCGCATTCCAGCCAACATCGATAAGGAGTTTTCAGTGGCCACAGTCTTTTATCAAAACGATGCCAATCCTTCAGCGCTGAAGGGCAAGACCATCGCCGTTTTCGGCTACGGGTCGCAGGGACACGCACAGGCGCAGAACCTGCGCGACAGCGGATACGACGTGATTATCGGGCTCGATCCCGAGCGTGGCTCGGCCAAGCAGGCGGGCGCGGATGGAATGACCGTGGTCGCTCCGGCGGAAGCCGCCAAGCGCGCCGACTGGATACAGATTCTCACGCCGGACGAGACCCAGGCCGCCTTCTACCAATCGGCCATCAAGCCGCATCTGCGCAAAGGAAAGATTCTCGGCTTCTCGCACGGCTTCTCGATTCACTTCAAGACCATCAAGCCGCCGAAAGATGTGGACGTGGTCATGATCGCGCCCAAGAGCCCGGGCCATTTGCTGCGGCGCGTATATTCGCAGGGCGGCGGCGTGCCCTCGTTGCTGGCCATCCACCAGGATGCGAGCGGGCGCGCGCATGAATTCGCGCTCTGCTATGCGCACGGCATCGGTTCGACGCGCGCCGGCGTGTTGCAGACGACGTTCAAAGAAGAAACCGAGAGCGACTTGTTCGGCGAGCAGGCCGTGCTCTGCGGCGGGTTGACTTCGCTGATGCAGAAAGGTTTCGAGACGCTGGTCGGGGCAGGGTACGCTCCCGAGATCGCCTACTTCGAGTGCGTGCACGAGATGAAGCTGATCGTCGACCTGATCTACGAAGGCGGGTTGAGCCGGATGCGCTACTCGATTTCAAACACGGCGGAATACGGCGACCTGACCCGCGGCGAAATGGTCGTAGGAGACGAGACGCGCAAGGCGATGAAGAAAGTGCTGAAGAAAATCCAGGATGGCAGTTTTGCCAAGGAATGGATTGAAGAGAACAAGAAGGGCGGCAAGAACTTTGCCAAGCTGCGTGAGCGCGCGAAGCAGCACCCGATTGAAAAAGTAGGTGAGCAGTTGCGGGCGATGATGTCATGGCTGCCCTCGGAGAAGAAGTAAGCGCCCGAAGCCAAGGCCATCGGACCGGAAGTGGCGAATGCGTAACAAAAAGTTCTCAGTTTTCAGTTCTCGGTTCTCAGCAAGCAAGTCGGCAGTTTTTACTGAGAACTGGGAACTGAGAACTGAGAAGCTATCTCATAAACGTTGCTCGTGAATAAACACTTGAATCACGGGCGAATTTGAAGCAAACCAAGGGCATGGCGGATCTCACCGACGTGCAGTGGGAACGGATCAGGCCCTTGGTGGAATTTGGACAACGGCGCCGTGCTGACAACCGGGGCAGACCCTGGCGGGAAGCGCGGCAAGTGCTGAACGGCATGTTGTGGGTGTTGCGGACGGGTGCGCCCTGGCATGATCTGCCCGCGCGATACGGTCCGTACCAGACCTGCCACCGCCGTTTCCAGCAGTGGCAACGCTCGGGAGTGCTGGACGGCATTCTTTGGGGGTTGGCGGAAGACTTGTTGGCGCGGGGAAAGCTCGGTCTGGAGGAGACGTTTATTGACGCCTCCTTCATGGGGGCAAAAAAAGGGGCGATGGCGTGGGTCGAACGCTCGTCGGCAAAGGGAGCAAGCTCATGGCAATCGCAGACTGCCATGGTCTTCCTATCGCCCTCTGGGTTACGAGCGCTACGCCGCATGAGCAAAAGCTGGTCGCGGCTACGATCGAGCACCGCTTCGTGGCCGAGAAGCCGAAACGATTGATTGCGGATCGGGGGTATGACAGCGACGCGTTGGACGATCTTCTGGCCCAGCAGCACGGAATTGAGTTGATCGCACCTCATCGTCGTTATCGCACGCGAACGCACCGCCAGGACCGGCGAAAACTCCGGCGTTACAAACGCCGGTGGAAAATCGAGCGCTTGTTCGCATGGTTGAAAAACTTCCGCCGTCTGCTGGTGCGTTGGGAACGTCATAGCAGTAATTTTCTCGGCATGGTTCAACTTGCCTGCATGTTGATCCTGTTGAGACGTTTGTGAGACCACTTCTGAGAACTGAGAACTGAGAACTGAGAACTGAGAACTGAGAACTGAGAACTTTTCTCCCATCAGCTACACTATCTGCATTACTCCCATGGACCTCAAACATCGCAGTCGCAATATCACTGACGGGCGCGACCGGGCTGGGGCGCGCGCCATGTACAAATCCATTGGCTTCACCGACGAAGACCTGGCGAAGCCGCTGATTGCCGTCGCCAACACGTGGATCGAGACCATGCCGTGCAATTTCCACCTGCGGCGGCTTTCGGCCAAGGTGAAGGAAGGGATTCGCGCCGCCGGCGGCACGCCCATGGAGTTCAACACCATCGCCATATCCGACGGCGAGACCATGGGCACCGAGGGCATGAAGGCGTCGCTGGTGAGCCGCGAGGTGATTGCAGACTCCATCGAACTGGTCTGCCGCGGACAACTCTTTGACGCCGCGGTTTGCATCGTCGGTTGCGACAAGACGATCCCCGCGGCGGCCATGGCGCTGGCGCGGATGAACCTGCCCGGCCTGTTGCTTTACGGCGGAACGATCATGGCCGGAAAATATCGCGGCAAAGACGTCACCATTCAGGATGTGTACGAGGCCGTGGGCGCGAATGCGGCGGGCAAGATGAGCGACGCGGATCTGCTGGCGCTGGAGAACGTGGCGTGTCCGGGCGCGGGCGCGTGCGGCGGGCAGTACACGGCCAACACCATGAGCACGGTGATGGAGCTGATCGGCCTTTCGCCGATGGGCTTCAACGGCATTCCGGCGATGGATCCGCGCAAAGACGAAGTCGCCTTCCGCTGCGGCGAAGTGGTGATGAATCTTCTGCGGCAAGGCATTCGTCCCAGCGATATTCTGACGCAACCGGCGTTCGAGAACGCGATCGCGGGCGTGGCCACGACGGGCGGCTCGACCAACGCCGTACTCCATCTGCTCGCGATTTCGCGCGAAATGGGGCTGCCGCTCGACATCGACGATTTTCAGCGCGTCAGCGAGCGCACGCCGCTGCTGGCGGATCTGAAGCCTGCGGGAAAATTCGTGGCGGCGGATGTGGACGCAGCGGGCGGCATCCCGGTGATCGCCAAGCGGCTGCTCGACGGCAAATATGCGGATGGGTCGGCGATGACCGTCACCGGAAAGACATTTGGCGAAGAGGCCAACGCAGCGAAAGAAACTGCCGGACAGACGGTGATCGCTCCCTTGAGTAAGCCGCTGAAGGCCACGGGGGGACTGGTGATCGTGAAAGGGAACCTCGCTCCCGAGGGCGGGGTGGTGAAGATGACCGGCCACGAACGGGCGTCGCAGACCGGGCCGGCGCGCGTGTTCGATTCCGAAGAAGCGGCGATGCAGGCGGTGACCGGCAAGCAGATCAAGGCTGGCGACGTGGTCGTGATCCGCTATGAAGGTCCAAAGGGCGGACCCGGCATGCGCGAAATGCTGAGCGTGACTGCGGCGATTGTGGGCGAAGGGCTGGGCGAAAGCGTGGCGCTGATCACGGACGGACGCTTCAGCGGCGCGACCCGCGGCCTGATGGTCGGCCATGTCGCGCCAGAAGCGGCGCTGGGCGGGCCGATTGCCGCGATCCGCGAAGGCGACCGCGTCACCATCGACACCAAGGTCCGAAGGCTGGAGCTGGAGATTTCCGACGCCGAGATTGCGCGGCGGCTGGCGGAATGGAAAGCCCCGCCGCCACGCTACAAAACCGGCGTGTTCGCAAAGTACGCGGCGCTGGTGAGGTCGGCGTCGGAAGGCGCCATTACGACCCCGGCCCACCAGAGTCAGTCCAAGGCCTAGCGGGCGCCGGGTGTACGTACAATGTTCCACGTGGAACATTTTCGTACTTTGTTCGCCTTACTGTATGTATACTTGTGTACATACATTGGCGGCTGGATGAACCATGTAATAAATTCCTGCCGCGCGCGAGGGGTCTTAAGTTGTTGATAATGCTCAGGGGTTGGGTGTGGCTAAACAGCCACAAGCGTGTAATTCTTACACTGTAATTATTACACACTCATTATTTGGCGGATGGCGGGACGGGGCCGTGGAATTCCACCCCTTCGGCTTACCTCCTCGGCTTTCCCACCCCATCGCGCCAGAGGCGGGCGCGCCGGGGGCCCGGTTCGCTCGGGGGTTCGGCTGTAATCCCGCCCTCCGCAAAAAACGCGGAAGGGTGGGGCACACGGCCGCTTCTCGACAAACCCGCGTTGGACTTCCCACGTTTAAGGTGGCCACCCGCAAGGTATGAAAGTCCCCACTCAAGCCAAAAGAAGGCTTGAGTGGGGCACCCGGCCGAAGGGTGCCCCCTGCGCCTATTCCTTTTCTTCCTTACCGCAATCCCCTCCAAACCACTCCCCGACCTCACTCCCCGAATCCGCCAAAGAAGCACGCAGTCGGCGAACGTGCCCTCACGGCCTTTCTTTTAGCCGGGTGGCCGTCACTTCAATTTGAAAGGTACGCTCGCTCTCGGGATCATCGAGCACACTGATGACAGTTGCTTTGCCCAGTTCAAGTGTGACGTGGTCTTTGACTCGCAACTGTGTCGGAACGGGGTTTGCCAGGCCGTTGAGCCCGGCCTTCTCATCCTTCTCGGGCTCCCTCGTGCCCGAGTTGGAGAAAGCTACTTCAACATGCAGCTCAATCGTGCGCTCATTCTCCGAGAGAATCCGGCATTCTATATTTCGTCCGCCCGCCGCATCTTGAGATTGCTTGTTTTCGGAGGCCGCTTCGCTTTGACTCTGCTTCGGCGCTTGCCTTTCGATACTCAGCGCAGATGTATCGCGCCCTTCCGTCACGAGAGAATACACTCGGGAACGCAGCTTCTTGTCGCCCTGCGACTCGCTGACCTTGAAGTCGAGGCGGTATCCCACTCCTCCGAATCTACTCTTGGCCTTATCGATTTCATCGGCCAGCTTTTCGGCCAAAACCAGTTGATCGGGCGTCCCTTGCACAATTACAACTCGCGCGGATGGGATCGGCTGAACACGTGAAATCTCCGCAATCGTGCGCATAGTGTTCACGACATCTTGCAATTCGCTGGGCTGCGAGAGGTTGGAAAGATACAAGACCTTGGTGGCGCATGTGGTCAATTCGCATGGCTTACGGAAGTCGTTTCCACGGTTTTTCTCGATGGTCTTCTGCTCGGCCGGGCTTTTCTCGTCGACCTCCTGTGAGCGCAGCTGCGCGGAAAACAGCATCAATACAGAAAACGCGAACACAAATCCAGAGCGAAATCTCTTATTCATAATTTTCCTTTCAGTGTTTCTCTCAGGTCTACTGGCATCTCGCCGGCACAACATTATCATGCGAGGAGAACTGGTCATCGTGCTGGTGGCTGTGATCGGCATCAAGGGCAGAGTTCCGTCCAAGACGATTCTCGAAGCCAATTTCGAGCAGGCGCTTATGGAGGACGTGCCGGACACGCCGCCGGCGCTACTCTCGGCGGCGAGGCAGTGCAAGTTATGCGGTCACGGCACTCGCGTACTGTCCCGTTAATTTGCGACATAATCCTGGAGAGTCGTCCTGCGCGAAGGGCACGGATCTGCTGCATGGCGAATTCAAATACATAGGTCCTTCGCTTCGCTCAGGATGACAATGGCTTCGCTTGACGTCGGCGACCACCGCCGCTCAGGATGACGATGTGTTCGCTTGACGTCGGCGACCGCCGCTGCCCAGGATCTCTTTGTACTTGACAGCGCCTTCGCTCTTATCGAGGCGCACCTGCGGTTAATTCGCTTCGACTTTATAGCGAATCCATGATTGCTGTACCTACGGAATTCGTCCGACGGAGACGGGGCAAGCCCCGTCTCTACATAAGCGGGGTACAGCAACGCTGAAACCGCTCTAGTCCCAAGTCTCGAAGATGTACCAATTCTCGACGAGTTTACGATATGAGCAGACTCTTGCGCCTGCTTTTTCGAGCTGACCGCGATCGCCTTGCTCTGCACAGGGAAGAAACGCCTTGTCGCGGGCTCCGAAATTGGTGCAGTGGACGAATCCTTTGGTCGTGCCGCCAGCGACGAAAGCCGTGGCATGGGCGAGAAAGTAGACGTTCCCGACCTTGTCTTTATCAAATCCGCTCAGGTGAGTCTCGCGGAACAGTCGTTGGTATTCGTTGTACTTATCACGGGGAATTCCCCTTCTAGACTTTGGCCTTGCCCAACCCCAATCGTTCTCCAGCCTCTGAAAACTGTCGGTGATCCTCATGCCACTCGCGTCTTCCTGAGACATGCGAGCCAGGACATCGAGTTGGGAACGGTGACTCTGAAATTGACTTTGGAGAATTGTGTCGGAGGGAGCTTCGCACGACCACATGAGAAACATGAGCAGGAAAAAGAGCGAGACGATTCCGAGTAACAAGAAGCCCGATATTTTTGAAGCAGCGAGGCAGACTCTTGCCAGATCTCCGCGAACGACTACTTGCGCCGAACCGATACCCGCCGCACGTGCGCGAGAAGGACGCGCCCCAAAGGGAGGTTGTCCGAGGTCGAAATGGGGCGATAGGTTGCTTAAACCGCCGATTTCACCAACTGGGAGTGGTTGTGCCATGGCGGATTCTTCGACAAATCCGGCGATCAACCTTAACCGCCTGTGGTGAAGCTCCAGCGCCCAAAACCAGCGCCTAAAGACGCATTCATAACACGGCACTTACGGTATGCCTGAAGGCATACCCTGATACAAATCCGACTTGCACCGCAGGCTCTTAAGGAAATGTCTGCCGATGTGACTAAAGAGGGGCAGCAGAGCAGATAGCCGCCAGGCTTGGCTTCGGCTTCCAGGAAGTGGATATTCGGCAGGCTCATCTTCTCAGGAAAATGGAGTAAGAAACACCCGCTATAGCGCGCAAGGCGTGCACTTGGGTTAGACTGCTCTTTCTTACCAAAAGGAGCAGGCCATGTCGAAGTTGATCGTGCGGTTTCTTGCCATCTTAGGGGCCCTGTCGCTGGCCGGGATGGCCATCGTGCTGGTGGCCGTGATCGGCATCAGGGGCAGAGTTCCATCCAAGACGATTCTCGAAGCCAATTTCGAGCAGGCGCTCATGGAGGACGTGCCGGACACGCCTTCGGCGCAAGTGCTGCTGAGCGATCGGCAGACGGTGCGCGACGTGGTGGACGCGATCGATCGTGGAGCGAGCGACGATCGCGTTGTGGGCATGATTGCCAAGATCGGCGCGGCTCCGATGGGGATGGCGCAGACCCAGGAAATTCGCGATGCGGTCCTGAGATTCCGCGCGCATAAGAAATTTGCGGTTGCGTACTCGGAAACTTTTGGTGAGTTTGGTCCGGGCAACGGCGCTTATTACCTGGCTACGGCGTTTGACCATATCTATCTGCAACCCTCGGGCAACGTCGGACTGACGGGCATCATCATGGAGTCGCCATTCGTGAAAGGAACTTTGGCGAAGCTGGGCGTAACCTTTCATGGCGATCACCGCTACGAGTACAAGAATGCGCTCAACTTCTACACCGAGACTAAGTACACGGGGCCGCACAAAGAAGCGATGACCGCGATCATGACTTCATGGTTCAACCAGATGAAGGACGGCATCTGCCAGGCGCGACAGATCGCGCCGGAAAAGTTTCAGTCGGTGGTGGACGCGGGACCTTATCTGGGCAAAGAAGCGGTTGCGGCGAAGCTGGTGGACGGGGTTCTGTATCGCGACCAGGTCTACAGCGACGTAAAGAAAGAGGCGGGCGATGGGGCGGAATTGCTCTACCTGGATAAATATTTGAGCCGCGCCGGGCGTCCGCACGAGCGCGGGAAGACGGTTGCGCTGGTGTTTGGGGTGGGCGGCGTCACGCGCGGCAAGAGCGATTACGATCCCGTCGAGGGCAGCCAGAATATGGGTTCGGATACGGTGGCGGGCGCGATTCGAGCGGCGGCGGAAGACAAGGACGTGAAGGCGATCCTATTTCGGGTGGATAGTCCGGGCGGTTCGTATGTCGCCTCCGACACGATCTGGCGGGAAGTGAAAAAGGCGCGCGAGGCGGGCAAGCCGGTGATTGTTTCGATGGGAAATCTGGCGGGGTCGGGCGGATATTTTGTGGCGATGGCGGCGGATAAGATCGTCGCTGAGCCGGGAACGATTACGGCGTCGATCGGAGTGCTGGGCGGAAAGATGCTGACCAGCGGGCTGTGGGACAAAGTTGGGCTTTCGTGGGATGAGGTACATCAGGGCGAGAACGCCACCATGTTCACGGGAACGCACGATTTCACGCCCGCGGAATGGGGACGATTCCAGGCGTGGCTGGATCGCGTGTATTTGGATTTCACAAGTAAAGTTGCGGATGGGCGCAAGCTGCCGAAGGAGAAGGTGCTGGAGATTGCCAAGGGGAGGATCTGGTCGGGCCAGGATGCTAAGAACCTGGGTTTGGTGGATGAGCTCGGCGGCTACGATACGGCGCTGAAACTGGCGAAGAAGGCAGCGAGAGTTCCGGAGGGCGACGAGGTCAAGATCGTGGTCTATCCGCGGCCGAAAACTTTTTTGCAGAGCGTGATGGAGCGCCAGGGTGCGGATAACAGCGACAAAGAAGCCGTGGGGCGGACGCTGGCGCGGATTCTACAGGTGGTGCAGCCGGTGGCGCGGCAACTGGATGCGGCGGGGATCAAGGGCAAGGATGCGGATCAGGATGATGTGCTGCGGATGAACCCGGTACCCAGTAGCCGGTAGCCGGTAGCCAGTACCCAGTACCCAGTACCCAGTACCCAGTACCCAGTACCCAGTACCTAGTACCCAGTACCCAGTACCCAGTAACCAGTACCCGGTACCCAAGCGGCTTTGAATGTTGTCATGCTCCCGCCCTTTGGCCGAATGCTGCGGAAATCAGGCTGACCCACCACCAGGCTGGGTACTGGCAACTGGGTACTTACAATCCCAGCTTCTTCACTTCCTCGTTGTAATACTTGCGGTAGAGAATCGACCATTCCTCGGAGCCCTCGATGATGGTGCGGCGCTGGCTTTCGATTTTCTGGCGGGCGGCTTGGTCGATGCGGGCTTCCTGCATGAGGAGCTCTTCGAGAATCTTGCGGACTTCGAGGCGGATGGTGTTGCGGTCCTCGATGAAGTCGACGTCATCCATTTCGGCAACGGCGTCGGTGACGGCGTGGGCGAGTTGGTTGACTTTGTCGCGGCTCAATCGCACGGCAGGGGCGTCCTCCAGGGCGTCCTCATATTTTCAACTTCAAAGCACAGCCTTATATTTTTTCACCAGCTCGGTCTTTACTTTACGGAACATTTCCTGGTAATTGGCGCCGGTCTTCTGCATTTCTTCGGAATAGGCCTCGAGGATGACGCGCACCTCGTCGTTAATGCGGTCCTCGAGCGCCAGTTCTTCGGCCAGAGCGGCGTGCACGTTCGCGGTAAGAGCGGGCATCGCCTTGGTCTCAATGAGACCGCTCGCCACCAGTTTTTTGGAAACTTCGCGGGCCAGATAGCCCACATATTCTTTGGAAAAGAGCATGATCAAAGCGCTTTTTTGTAAGGAGAAAGTTTAACACAAGCTAGCCAGTCGTTGGTCGCTAGTCGTTGGTCGTTGGCAAACCCTTTCTGTGAAATGTTGCTTTCGGTCTGTCGATGCGAACTGAAACGGCTGGCGAACGACCAACGACTAACGACCAACGACCAACGACCAACAACCAACAACTATCGTGTGCCGCGCACTGGCGGGTAAACGGGCCAAGCCTTACAATGATGGGATTCCAATGACTCCACAACCGGACGACCTGACGGGAATGAAAGACGACATGACGGCCTTCATTGAAGGTCTGGGCATGCGCCGCTTTTTTGGCTATGTCGAGTGCGAAGAGATTCCCAGCGTGCTGTGGGATTCGGGGAAGAACCCGGATGGCTGGAAAGATTTCGTGGAGCTGGCCAAGTCGACGGGCGCGCCTTTCCTGACCATGCATTCGTGGGCGCTCGAGCGCGAAGAGTTGGAGCGCTTGTCGCAGCAGCTCGCGGACAGCGAATACAGAAGCGAAGAAGATATGGAAGAAAGCCGCTGGCTGAAGAACTACATCGGCAAGACCGGGTTCGTGCAGCTGGGATGGGCGTACCAGGGATGCGTCTTCGTCTACGAAGCAGGCACGGAATGGTATGAGCGTTATCAGCAGCTGCGCGAACTGGCGGACGATGCCGGCGGATTCATGATCGATGAGCCGGACCAGGACGAGGAGCGGTAAACCTATTGCAGAGGTCAGAGGTCAGATTGCAGAGGTTAAACCCAGGACGCGGATGCGCTTCCGTGCGGTCCTGAAATTGCCCAACTGGTAAACGGACGCGCTCGCCGGCGGCCCTATGGTTTCAGGCGGTAGCTATCGCCCAGTTTTCCCGCTGCCTGCAGGTGTTTTCGCGCTCTCACCAGCTCAGCGATCTGCCGGATATGTCCCAGATCGTGCATGGCCCACTCATGCAGCATTTGTTGCAGGGTGATTTCGCCGGCCTGCTGGTGCCTCGCGCGGCGTTCACCGGCGCTTCGCGGCAAGGTCCGCAGATACTCCACGTTGGTCTCGCGCTGCTCTTCAAAATGGTCGAAGGCATCTTCCGCATTGGCATTGCGGTACAGCTCCAGGTACATCTGCGCATCATCCGGCTCGAACTCCGGCAGTTCCTCACTCACGAACCGGTTCACGCGTGTTCGATAGCAGTGGCCCTCGGAATGGGAAAGATGCGCGAGCACTTCCGCTACCGAAAAGCGGTCGGGCGCGGGCTTCCATTCGGTATCTTCGACCGACAGCGCGCACGTCAATCCGCGCAGGATCGCGGGGGTCGCTTCCAACTGGTCGAGGCAGTCTAATTCCAATTCTTGCGTCATGCGATTCATCCTACGATGTTCTCTCCGCCGTCTGCATGCGGCCGATTGCCAAGTCGGATGATTGACGAAGTCAGGCGATTACACAACTGTGCGCCGTTTGTTCGCCCTTCGGCCATTACGCTCAAGAACCCTGTTACGGCCTGACAGTAGCGACCCCATCCGATAGCGTGGTGTGCAAGGTCGAGTCTTGGCAAACCTATTGCAGAGGTCAGAGGTCAGATTGCAGAGGTTAAACCCAGGACGCGGATGCGGTGAGGTTCTAACCTCTGCAATCTAACCTCTAACCTCTAACCTCTAACCTCTAACCTCTAACCTCTAACCTCTAACCTCTAACCTCTAACCTCTAACCTCTAACCTCTAACCTCTAACCTCTAACCTCTAACCTCTAACCTCTAACCTCTAACCTCTAACCTCTAACCTCTAACCTCTAACCTCTAACCTCTAACCTCTAACCTCTAACCTCTAACCTCTAACCTCTAACCTCTAGCCTCTAACTTCTCGCTTCTAACTTCTAACTTTTGCCCTCGGTTTACGCCGACTCAATCACTTTGATTTCGTTTGCGATTTCGGAGGCGAGATCTTCGGGAGCGGCGGGGAAGCGGTTTCGCGCAGGCTCGGGAAACGCGGCGAGGATGGCGGCATAGCTGCGAGGCGAGCGGCAGGGGATTACTGCGAATCCGAGGGAATCGGCCAACGCACAGCTGGGCGGAATCAGTGAAGCTACGCCCGGCGGGTGCGCTTCCGGGTCGTGATGGCGGGCAGCGATCTCGAGGAACGCTTCGGGAAGATTCCAGGAAATCGCCAGCGAACGTCCTGCCTGGCAGTGATCAATTCCGCACAACTCCCGTTCGCTCGCGAGGAGATCGAGGGGCCGATCCGCTCCGCGCTCGACGACGCGAGCGTATGCTGCCGGCATGACCGAGGCCAGAGCGACCCTGCCGATGTCATGGAGAATCCCGGCCGTGTAGGCGAAGTCCTTGTCCAGGAATCTGCACTTGGCGGCGCGCTCGGCGAGGATCGCGCAGGCGAGGCTGTGACGCCAGCACAACATTATCAGCGGTGTGAACGAGTCTTTGAGATACGCCTTCAGACCAACCGTAATCACCACGCTCCTGAGGCGCTGGAAGCCGAGCAGCATCGATGCCTGGAGCACGCTGGTGATGTCCTTGGAAAAGGCAACCAGGGGAGAATTGGCGATCCTGAGAATGGCAGTCGAGAATGCGGGATCGGCGCGGATCAGATTGCAGAGTTCAAGCAAGGACGTATCCGTGCCCGACATCAGGCGCAACGCCTTCAGCGCGATGGCCGGGAAGGGCGGAATACTGTCCGGATCCCACCGCAGTTCCATCGGCTCGGCTGCCTTGGATGTGCTGGTTGCCAGAGTCATAGCATTCCCTCGACCTGGAAGTCTCGCGCTCGAGTGCTGCAAACGGTTGCGGCCCTGATGGAAGGGATTCCAGGTTCTCCCCGAATTACTTCTATCGGCAATCCGGGCCGGTTTCGTGAATGACCCTGGTGCGCCTGCTTCTGGCAGTGTGGCGCAAGCTGCTAATCTGGTTGCTTACAGGAAGCTGCTCATGCGATGGATCTCCAGTCCGTTGAATTCTCCTAAGGCCAGGGTGCTTGAGGCTGCGCTGCGGGATTCCACGCTGAAGATCCCTGCTGCTGCTTTGCCTGTGGTTGCCGATCTGCTAGTTGGCCGTGGGATCGATGAGCCGGAGGCGGCGGCGCGTTTTCTTTCGCCGGCGCTGGGCGACCTTCACGACCCGCTGCGGATGAGCGGGATGAAATCCGCGCTGGACCGGCTGGAAGCGGCGCTGGAGCGCAAAGAGAAAGTTCTGATTTACGGCGACTACGACGTGGACGGCACCACGGCGATCGTGATTCTCAAGACGGCCATCGAGCTTTGCGGCGGGGCGGCCGATTTTCATGTGCCGCACCGCATCCGCGAAGGCTACGACCTGCGCGATGACGTGATTGAGCGCGCGGCTGCCGATGGCGTGCGGCTGATCGTCAGCGTGGACACGGGCATTCGCGCCTTCTCCGCCGCCGAAACTGCGCGGCGCACTGGAGTGGACCTGATCGTCACCGACCATCACCTGCCGGGGCCGGGCGGAGTTCCGCAGGCGCTGGTTGTAGTCAATCCAAACCAAGACGGTTGCGATTATCCCTGCAAGCATTTGTGCGGCGCGGGCGTGGCGTTCAAATTGGCGCAGGGATTGATGCAGCGGCGGCTGGCCGGGAAAGATCAATCGCGCCTGCTGATGTCGTTCATGAAAGTCGTGGCCATTGCGACCATCGCCGATGCCGTGCCATTGCTGGGCGAGAATCGCGTCTTTGCGAAGCTGGGATTGCAGGGGCTGCGTCGTCCGGTAAACGTGGGGCTGAAGGCGCTGCTTGAAGTTGCGAAGCTCGGCGACGGGCGGGCGCTGACTGCGACCGAGGTCGCCTTCCGCGTGGCGCCGCGTCTGAACGCTGCCGGACGCATGGACGCGGCCCGCGACGTGGTGGAACTTTTCAACGAGAAAGACATGGAGCGCGCTCGGAGGATTGCCGCCCGGCTTGACCAGTTGAACGCCGAGCGCCAGGAAGAAGAGCGGCGCATCATGGACAGCATCGAGCGCCGTCTGGAGGAAGAGCCTGGGTTGCGCGAAGCGTATTGCGTGGTGGTGGATGGGGAAGGCTGGCATCGCGGCGTGATTGGCATCACGGCGTCACGCGTGGTGGAACGCCACGGGCGGCCAGCGCTGGTCGTCTCGCGTGAGGGCGACGAAGCGCACGGCTCGGGACGATCGATTCCGGCGTTCCATCTGCTGCATGCGATCGAATCGTGTCACGAGCTGTTTTCCCGCTACGGCGGACACGCGCACGCGGTTGGCTTTGCGCTGCCCAGCGCCAACGTGGAGAAACTGCGCGAGCATCTGGATGGCTACGCGCGCGCCCGGCTTACTCCTGCAGATTTCGAACCGCAGCTTGAGTTCGATCGAGAACTGCCGCTGGGGGAAGTTACGCCGGAACTTCACCGGGCGCTACTTTTGCTGGAACCTTTTGGGATGGAGAATCGGGAGCCGGTTTTCGCCGCGCGGGCGGTGCGGCTGATGGGGCCTCCGCAGGCGGTGAAAGACAAGCATGTGCGGCTGCGAGTGGCGCCCGCCGTCGTTGGCTCGGCTTGCGGCACGGTTGCGATCTCGGCGGCGGCGCAGGACTTTACTCCGCGCTGCCATCCCGACGCGGCGGCCATTCCGAAGAGGCGCGTCGAAGCGACTCTCACAGCGGATGCCCCTCAAAATGGCAGCACGTCTACGTCTTGGCGCGACAACATTGCGTTCAAAGCTATGGGCTGGGGGCTGAAGGAATCCTGCGACCGGTTGCAGTTGCTGGCCGGGGACCGCCTGGACGTTGCTTATTCGCTGGGCATGAACGACCATCCCGAATTCGGCGGGCTGGAGTTGACTCTGTGGGATGTGGTGCGAAGTGGCTGAGTCGGGAGGTCACTGAATGGCGAGTAAGTCCGGTGTTATACTTTCGTTCCCGTCATTGAAGAAAGGTGTGTTATGTTCCGACCCACACGAATTCTCCCCTTTGTAATTCTGCTCGTGCTTCCCTGTATCGCGCAAAAAAAGCCCGCGAACGCCAAAACCGCGCCGGTTGTGCTCCAAGGTGCGGAGAAAACACCGGACTCAGCCGCCCGCCTGCCGGTAAAACGCGTCGTGCTCTACAAGAACGGCATTGGATATTTCGAACACACGGCTCGGGTGCGCGGGACACAGGATCTCAGAATTGATTTCACCACCGGGCAGCTAAACGATGTGCTGAAGTCGCTGACCGCGGTGGAAATACGGGAGACGGGCGCATAAGTTCTGTCCGGTACAATTCGACCGCGCCACTTAGCGAACGACTCAAATCACTGCGTTTGCCCTTCGGCCTACAAACTACCAATGCCGACTTCCTAAACGCACTGCGGGGCGCGCGTGTGGAGGTGCGCATCGGGGCAACGTCGGCAACCGGACGGCTGTTGAGCGTAGAGAAAAGCAGGAAGCAGGATGCTCGCGGGAACTTCACGGATGTAACCGAGTTTTCGTTGGTTGGCGATGCTGGTGACTTGCGCACCTTCGAACTGACTCCTGCCACCAGCGTGCGTCTGGCCGAACATGATCTGAATGAAGAAGTCGGGCGTTATTTGAACTTGATCGGATCGTCGCGGGCGGCCGACGTGCGCCGCATGACCCTGACTGCGACCGGTTCTGGCGAACGAGAGATTTTCGTCAGTTACATCAGCGAAGTTCCGGTCTGGAAGAGTACTTACCGGATTCTGATGCCCGAGAAACCGGGCGACAAGCCGCTGCTGCAAGGTTGGGCGGTGGTGGACAACACTATTGGAGAAGACTGGACGGATGTGGAGTTATCGCTCGTCGCCGGGGCACCGCAATCGTTTGTGCAGAACATCTCGCAGCCGTACTATGTGCGACGGCCCGAGGTCGCGTTGCCGGAGTCGGCGCAGTTGACGCCGCAAACGCATGAAGCGGCGATCAATGGCCGCAATCTTTCCGACTTGGTCGCACTCAGCCCCGGAGTTGCCGGTGGGAACGGCGCCCTTACGGGTCTGCAGGGATTCGTGCGCGACCCCACTGGAGCGGCAATACCCAATGCGCGCATCACGGTTCGGAACGAGGAGACGGGGACTTCGCAGAGCACTACAACCAATGCGCAGGGCTTGTACCGCTTCGACAACATTCAAGCTGGCAACTCCGCGCTCTTCGTGGACTCGCCTGGCTTCAAGCGCTTTCAGCTAACCAGTTTCTATCTTGGCGTGGATCGCATGAACGAGATTGACGCCCGGCTGGAAGTTGGTAGTGTGTCGGAATCGGTACAGGTTACAGCAGCAGCCGCCACGTTGAACACGGAGAGTGCTTCGGTCAGAAGCTACGCCGAAGGCGAAGAGCCCGAAGCCGAGGCCAAGGGACTGGGCGACAATTTCGAGTACAAGCTCAAGCAGAAGATCACGATTGGCAAGAACCAGTCCGCGCTCGTGCCCATTCTGCAATCGAAGATCGACGCCGAAAAAGTCACGCTCTGGACCGCCGGGTCGGACAATGTGCTGCGGGCCCTTTGGATCAAGAACACAAGCGGCCTAACGCTGGATGGCGGCTCCTTCAATCTGATCGACGCCGACGCATTTGCTGGCGAAGGCGTGCTGGAAACGATTCATCCCGACGAACGCCGTCTAATCTCCTACGCGGCCGACCCCGCGGTGCATATCGTGGATCGCACACAGGAGGAGGAAAGGCCGGTGAGCCGGGTCCGCATGACGAAGGGCATCCTGATCGCAACCCAGGAATTGCGTTCCAGTCACAAGTTTGTGATCCGCAATGCTGATACGGCGCCTCGTCAGGTGGTCATTGAGTACCCGGTGCGCAGCGGCTGGAAGCTCGTGGACGGAGTGAAGCCAGAAGAGACCACGGCGAACTTCTATCGCTTCCGCGTGCCGGTCGAAGCTGGCAAATCGGGCGAACTCCTAGTGGAGGAATACAACCCGCAGGACACACGCTACGAACTTGCCAACCTTGAGGATGAGCAAGTCAAGCAATTAACTCTCCTCGTCGCCGACAACCGGATTACGCCCGCGCTCAAGGAGGCAATGCAACGGGTGCTGCAAAAGAAGAACGACATTGCCCGGCTCGAAGACCAGTCCTCGGAACGTAAGCGGCAGATGGAGGCCATTGAAAAAGATCAGGCGCGTCTGCGTGAGAATATGAAGGCGCTGAAGGGCAGCGCCGAGGAACGTGCTCTCATCCAGCGTTACACCCGCGAACTGGATTCGCAGGAGGACAGGCTCGCCGCTCTGCGCAAGGAGAAGGAAGACCTTGAAAGCAAGCAGGAGCTGGTGCAGAAGGAATTGGAAACCATGGTCGGGCAAATTGTCCTGGACGAACGGTTCTGAACCGGTTGTAGGGCAACGCGACACTTTACAGTTTCCGGCAAAACCCTTATAGTGCCGGGCATGAACGGAACCTTCTTCTGCAACAAGTGCGGCGCGCAGAATGCCGCCGGCGCTCAGTTTTGTAGTCGCTGCGGAGCGCCGACGAGCCCTCAGCCCGGCGCGGTCCCGACAGCGGTCTCATCATCGGCCAACATAGCATCGCCCTACTCAGCGTCGCCTTACGCAGCCCCGGCGGCTTCGTATCCGGCAGTTGCGCCGGCAGTGGGAGTTGGCTACGGAGGGTTCTGGATTCGCGTGCTTGCCGCCATCATCGACACCATCATTTTGCGGGTCGTGGTGGCCCCGGTTCACATGATTTTCGGTGGTCTCGGCCTGGCGGGAATGATGAGTGGGGTTCCCCACGCTGGAATTGGACTTGGTCTCTTGGGCGGCGGCCTCTCCGCCATCTTCCTGGTTTTCGGTTCCTGGTTGTATGAGGCTTTCATGGAAAGTTCGTCGTATCAGGCGACGCTGGGCAAGATGATCTTTGGGATGAAGGTTACCGATCTCAACGGCAATCGCATCTCATTCGAACGCGCGACGGGAAGGCATTTTGCGAAGTGGCTTTCCGCGATGATTCTGGGCATCGGCTACATCATGGTCGGGTTCACGGAGCGCAAACAGGGACTGCACGATTTGCTGGCCGGGACGCTGGTGCGGCGGGCGTAGACTCCATAAGCTCCAACTTAAGTTGTGTTGCTGGAAGCCGGTTGCCGCGTGCGATGGCGGCCAGCGGCAGATTCCCAGGCGTGATTCCGCGATTGCATCCCGTTATGAACCTAAGCTAAGATTGCGCCACTGGGGTACTGCCATGAGTGAGCATCGTCCTGATGCGGTGAACTCCACCGCTTCCCGTCGTAGTTTTCTCAAAACCACTGGCGCGGTGACCGCCGGAGCGCTTGCCGGAAGTCTGCTGCCCGAAACCGCGGCCGCGTCGCCGGGTGGCCCTGTCAGCGCACCGTTTAATCCCGCTACCGCCGGGGCCATGCCCACTCGCAACCTCGGGCGTACCGGCCATCGCCCGGGCATCTTTAGCCTCGGTGGACAAGCTGCCATTGAGCAACCCAGCAATGAGGCCGTAGCTGTGCCCATCATCGAGCGCGCTCTCGATCTTGGCGTCAACTACGTGGATACCGCCGCGATGTATGGGGGCGAAAAACGCTGGAGCCAGCGCTATTTTGGCCAGGTGATGAAGCATCGTCGCAGCCAGGTGTACCTGGCCAGCAAGACACACGATCGGACTCGCGATGGTTCGCTCCGGCTGCTCGAAGAATCGCTTAAGCTGCTCAATACGGATCATCTCGACGCCTGGCAGCTTCACCACATTGACCGTAAGGATGAGGTCGAGCAAATTTTTGGCAAAGGGGGCGCCATCGAAGCCCTCACTTATGCCCGCGAGCAGAAGATGGTCCGCTACCTCGGTGTCACCGGTCACTCCGACCCCGACGTACTGATGGAGTGCCTTCACCGCTTTGACTTCGATCAGATCCTGATGGCGGTGAACGCCGCCGACCCGCACCACCGCAGCTTCATCGAGCGCCTGCTGCCCATGGCGGTGGACAAACAAATGGGCGTTATCGGCATGAAGATTCCCGCCCGTGGCCGCATCCTTAACTCGTGGAATCCCGACAAGAGCCACGACTCGGGCTGGAACCAGCCGGCTCCGAAGCCCGGCGTCCTGGCGATGAAGGAAGCGCTCTATTTCACCCTCAGCCTGCCGGTGAGCACGGTCATTATCGGATGCGATTCCATTGCGCAGCTCGAAGAAAACGTGCAACTCGCCCGTGACTTCACGCCGCTCAGCGCGGCCCAAATGGCGCTCCTGACCGGACGCACCGAGTCCATTGCCAAGCAGGCGCTTTTCTTTAGAAATTGGGCTTGAGTGGTGAGTGAGAACCAGGTCGTCCCTCCGTGGCGCGCGAGTTACACTAGGCTCTGATGGCCCCTCCAACCTCACGGCTGCGGCGCTGGTTTGCCTTGGGCGCGATTCTGATGATGGCTACGGTTGCGGGGATGTATTTCTACGCGCGCTGGAGTCTGCGCAAGGCGATCCACAACATTCCGGCAAAAATCGGCCTGGACATTCAGCAGACCGCCGAGGGTTTTTCGATCTCCAAGTCGGTCGAAGGCCGCACTCAGTTTACGGTGAGCGCATCCAAGGCGGTTCAGTTCAAAGAGGGTGGGCGAGCGGAGCTGCACAACGTCAAGATCGTCGTCTACGGCAGGGATGCCAGCCGCTTCGACCGGATTAGCGGGGACGACTTCGAGTACGATCCCGGGTCGGGCAATGTGAGCGGGAAGGGCAGGGTGCTGATCGACCTGGAAGCGAATCCCGAGGGGATGCGGCATTCCGACCAGTCGCCTCCGGAGCGAAGGAGAGAACCGCTTCATCTTGAAACCAACGGGCTGGTCTTCAACAAGAATACGGGGGACGCTTCCGCTTCCGGGGAGGTGGTGTTTCGGACGCCGCAGGCATCGGGTTCGGCGGTGGGCGTAAGGTATGTGGCGAAGACGGGCACGATGAACTTGCTGTCGGCGGTCGTGGTGACCGTCAACCGGCCGCAGCCGGTCCAGGTGAATGCAGAGCGCGGCGTAATTTCGAAGCAGCCGCGGCAGGTCTTTCTCACGGGCGTGCACGTGACCCGGGAGCAGCAGCAAATGCAGTCCGACCAGGCGACGTTTTTCCTGCGCGAGGACAACACGGTGGACCGCATTCTTGCCGAGGGCGATGTGGAGAGCGAGCTTCATGGCCGCTCGGAAACGCACGAGCGTTCCGACCGCGCCGAGCTGTGGTTGACCGGAACGCGGAATCTACTCACCACGGCCATTCTCACGGGCAACGTGCAACTCGCCACCGGAGACGCGGCAAGCCGCGTCTCTACAGGAGCGCAGAGCCAGGGGACGCAGAACCGGGGAGCGCAGAGCCAGGGAGCGCAGGGCCAGGGAGCGCAGCCCGCCAACGCTGCCGCCGGACGGGTGACGCTGCACTTTGTTGAGCGGGCGGGGCAGCAGATGCTGGAGACGGTTCATGCTGAAGACGGCGTGAGGCTGTCACAGAAGAACCGGAGTGGGAATCTGGTTGCGGCGGCGCCGCCTTCGCCGGCGAAGGGCGGCGCGCAAAGTCAAGACATCGAGATGACGGTCCCGGCGATGGACTTCATCGTGAAGGACGGCCGTCTGCTGGAGCGGGCCGAGACGAGCGGACCGCCGCAGATCGTGATCACTCAGCCGGACTCGAATCAGAAGACGGTGGTTACGGCCGCCAAGTTTACGGCGAAATTCACGGAGAAAAATCGCCTGGCCACGCTGCATGGAGAACCGGACGCGAAGATCGTCAATAGCAAAGTTGGCGCGCCGGGACAGACGGAGCGCGTATCGACCAGCCAGATGCTCGATGTCGTCTTCCTGCCGGATGGCGGCGTGGCGTCGGTTGCGCAGACCGGTGGCGTTGCCTACGCCGATGGCACTGAGAAGGCTTGGGCGCAGCGTGGACAGTACACGACCGCCGATCAAATGCTGGTGCTGAGCGGATCGCCTCGGGTGGTGGACGCCGGCATGACGACGACGGCGCAGACGATTCGCATGAACCGGACGACCGGCGACTCCATTGCCGAGGGCAACGTCAAGAGCACGTACTCCGATCTGAAGGCGCAACCGGACGGCGGTATGCTCGCCTCCTCCGACCCGATCCACGTGACCAGCCGCACGATGACGGCGCATCGTTCACCCTCGGTTGCGGTGTACACCGGAGATGCCCGCCTGTGGCAGGACGCAAACATAGTGGAGGCGCCGACGCTGCAATTTGATCGCGACCACCGATCGTTATTCGCGCAAGGGGTTGCTCAGGGTTCGGGCAACGTGGCTCAGCCGGTTTCGAGCGTGCTGGTGCAAGTGGACAAGAACGGGACGGTGACGCCGGTCCGTATTACATCGGAGCGTTTGAACTACGCCGATGCGGAGCGGAGAATTTTCCTGGATGGGGGGGTGACCGCGAAAGCATCCGACGCTACGATGACGGGACAGCAGATGACGGTATTTCTGCTGCCGCGGAGCCAGTCGCAACGAGGGGCGGGCCCGGGAACGCCTGGGCAAGTGGAGCGGATCATCGCCGAACATGGGGTTGTAATCACGCAACCGACGCGTCATGCCACCGGCGACCACCTGGTGTACACGGCAGCCGACGACAAGTTCGTACTGACGGGCGGAGCTCCTAGCATTTTTGATGCCGAACGAGGCAAAACTACGGGCGATTCGTTGACTTTCTTTAGGCACGATGATAAGGTGCTCGTGGAAGGAAGAGAAACGTCTCCGGCGGTCACCAGGACGCAAGTGGCACGATAAATGCACACGCTGGCCACCGACGAAATTAGCAAATCCTATCGTCGCCGACGCGTGGTCAGCGGAGTAAGCCTTCAGGTTCGGCAAGGCGAAGTAGTGGGCCTTCTGGGACCGAACGGCGCCGGAAAAACCACTTCCTTCTATGCAATCGTAGGTCTGGTTCCTCCCGACACAGGCAGGGTGCTGTACGACGACGAAGATATCACTAGCGTTCCCATGTACTTACGGGCGCGCCAGTACGGCATCAGCTATCTCCCTCAGGAAGCATCGGTTTTTCGGAGGCTGACGGTCGAGGAGAACATCCTGGCGGTGCTGGAAGTCCAGCCGATTTCATGGCATGAACGCCGGGAAAAGGCGGAAAAGTTGATTGACCAGCTTGGACTGGAGCATATCCGGCAGAATCGCGGGTATGCGTTATCGGGCGGGGAGCGGCGGCGAGTGGAAATCGCGCGGTCGCTCTGCATCAGCCCCACATTTATATTGCTCGACGAGCCGTTTTCGGGCATCGACCCGATCGCCGTTTTGGATTTGCAGAAGATCATTTCCGATCTGCGGGCCAGCGGCATCGGAATCCTGGTCACGGACCACAACGTTCGCGAGACGTTGTCGGTGACGGACCGGGCATACATCATTAACGAGGGCCGGATTTTCCGCTCCGGTACGCCGGAGGAGTTGGGCAGCGATCCGGAGGTACGGCGGGTTTATTTGGGAGAGAGTTTCTCGCTGGTGTGAAGAGGCAGTTGCCAGTTGCCGGTTGCCAGTGAGAGTCAGGTTTACTGGCAACTGGGAACTGGTTCTGGTTGCCAGTCGCCGGTAAGAGCAGTTGCCAGTTGCCAGTCAACACGGCTCTACTGGGAACTGGCAACTGGCAACTGATTCAGGTTACCAAGGCGTGGGCACATTGACCTTTCGTGCCCACACGATGTATGCGGGTGCGTGAGAAGCTAAGTTTTCCACACTCCGATGTACCGAAGTTAGGGTGCAACCGAGTGGGTGAGGAACAATAAGTTCAAGAAGTGAGCCAGCGGACCGACTCTAACTGGGAACTGGCAACTGGCAACTGGTTTTTGGGGAGAAATGGTACTTCTTCAGCACAGATTGAACGTCAAGTTGTCGCAGCGGCAGATTCTGACGCCGGGTCTCGTGCAAATGGTCTCCGTGCTCGCGCTCAACAAGCTCGAGCTCAAGGACATGATCAACGCCGAGATGGTCGAGAACCCGGTGCTGGAAGAGCTGGAAGATGCTATCCCGCTGCTGGACGATGTGGGGCGCCAGGAGGAAGAACGCGACCGGCTGGCCGCCAAGGCCACCACCCCGGAAGAGGGTCCCCCGACCATCGCGGATGAGAAGAAGGATCCTTTCGAGGAGATCGATTTTGGTTCGTTCTTCCAGGACTATCTGGATCCCGGCTATCGCAGCTCGGGGGAAATGGAAGAGATCGAGAAGCCTTCGTTCGAGAACTTCCTGTCGAAGCCGGGGAACTTGAGCGACCACCTGCTGTGGCAACTGGGGGCGATTTCCGTGCGGCCGCCGGTGCACGAGGCGGCGGAGCTGATCATTGGGAATCTGAACGAGGAAGGATACCTGATTGCCACGGACGAAGAACTGCTGGGAATCGCTCCGGTCGCGCCTCCCGAAGCGGATCTGGAAGTGGCGGCCAAGATCGTGGGTGAAGCGGAGGCGCTTGGGATTGCTGTAGAAGAACAGTTGCCAGTTGCGGTGGAAGAACAGTTGCCAGTTGCCGGTTGCCAGTTGCCAGATGTTTCCGTCCTTGCGCCGGAGGACTTCGCCGCGCGAGATGGGGCGAACCAGTTGCCAGTTGCCGGTTGCCAGTTGCCAGATGCTTCTGTCGTTGCGCCGGAGGACTTCGCCGGACGAGATGCGGCGAAACGGTTGCCAGAGGCCAGTGCCCAAGTCGAGTCGGGGTTACTGGCAACGGGCAACGGGCAACCGGCAACCGATGCCGCGGGGACGGCGGCAGCGCCAGCCCGGATTGCGTCGGTAAGCTTCACGGTCGCCGATCTGCACGAAGCGCTGGAAGTTGTGCGCCAGTTCGATCCGCCGGGCATCGCTTGTCGCGACCTGCGCGAATGCCTGCTCTATCAGTTGCGCTACCATCTGGAGCAGTTGCAACTACACAGAAACGGCAGCGGCCTGACCGAGCAAGTGGTGAGAGACGCGATCGCCGTCGTCGACCGGCATTTGAAAGCGGTGACGCTGAAGCAGTTCAAGGAAATTGGGCGCGCGATGGGGCGTCCAGTGGAGGCGGTGCAGGCGGCGCTCGAGTATGTCCGCACGCTGGATCCCCGGCCGGGCTTGCGCTACAACAAAGTTCCGGCGCGGCTGATAGAGCCCGACGTCGCTTTCGTGAAGCATGGCGACGAGTGGCTGGTCATCATGAATGACGATGACATGCCGCAGTTGCGCTTGAATCCCGCGTACAAGCGGCTGCTGACCCGCGACGGCAACGACCGCGACACGCGCAACTACGTCAAAGACCGCTACAAGTCGGCCATCCAGCTGATCAAGAACATCGAACAACGCAAGCAGACGATTACCAAGGTCTGTTACTCTATCGTGGCGCGCCAGCAGGACTTTCTCGAACGGGGAATCGATTTCCTGAAGCCAATGATGATTAAAGAAGTGGCCGAAGAGATCGGCGTGCATCCTTCCACCGTCAGCCGCGCGGTCGCCAATAAGTACGTACACACGCAGCAGGGCGTATTCGAATTGCGGTATTTCTTCTCGGAGAGCGTGCAGGGCCCCGAGGGCGGCGGCACTTCGCTGCTGATTTTGAAACGCCGGGTCAAGAAGCTGATCGAAGAGGAAGATCCAAGCCGGCCGTTTACCGATGAACAGATCACCCGCATTTTGCAATCGCAAGGCATCCAGGTCACTCGCCGAACGGTCGCAAAATATCGCGAAGATATGAAGATTCCCAGCACGCACCAAAGAAGAGTGAAAAAATAATTGCAGAGGTAGAGAGGTCAGAGGTTAGAGGTCAGATTGCAGAGGTGAACCCTATTGCTGCGCACTTGAAGCTTTTCACCTCTGCAATCTGACCTCTAACCTCTGACCTTGTTCCCCAGACTAAGAGATTCTGGAGGCTGCTTAATGAACGTGGAATATACCGCGAGGAAGTACGAAATTACTCCCACCATCCGCAGGGAAGTTGAAACCGGGCTTAACAAGATCCGCAAAATTCTAGGCGACCGATTCGAGACCAAGGTGATTCTGGCCGTGGAAAAGCGGCAGCACAAAGCCGAAATCACGATCAACCCGCCGAACGGTCCCATTGTGGGGCTGGCCCAGACCGGCGACATGGCGTCGGCGGTCAATGAAGCTCTCGACCACCTGCACAAGCAGGCGGTCAAATATAAAACGAAGTGGCTGAGCAAGAAGCGCAAGGCGGTCAAGAAGTTCGACGGCCAGTCGTTGCAAGACAACATTGAGGCGGCGCTCGGACTGGCGGAGAATGCCACCGTTTCCGTTCTCGTTCACAAATTTCCCTCGGTGGCGCGGACCACCGAAGTGCACCTGGTGCATGCCAAGGACTCGGTTGCGCTTCGTCCGATGACGTTGGAAGAAGCGATCAAAGAGGCGCACTTCCGCGACAAAGATGTTTTCGTATTCCGCGATCCCGAGGGCAAGTTGCTGGTGCTGCACCGGACACGAGACGGGAAGATGGAGTTGATCGAAGCGCCTTAGAGGGATTGCAGAGGTTAGAGGTCAGATTGCAGAGGTAAAAACCCATTGTTCAAAGAACATCGGCGATTCGCGGGATTTTACCTCTGCAATCTGACCTCTAACCTCTGACCTTTTACCTCTGACCTCTTACCTCTAACCTTGTTTTTTTCAGATGCCGCTGGTTGCTTCTTGTGCCCACAGCAGGGCCTGCCACCAGCTGGAGGCGACTTCCTCATCGGGCAGTTTCAATTGTTTGGCGAGTGCGCTCGATTGGGGCCAGTCGCCGGCTTCCTGGGCCAGCATGAGTCGGTACAGGGGCCGGAGGCTGCTGTCTTGGCCGAGCAGCGTCGCCTTGGTTTCGCCGTCCACGGGCAGTTGCGCCAGGAGCACATCCATGCTGACCTCAAGAATGGCGTCCATGATGGAAAGCAGCCCCAGGAGAAAGAAATCCGTGTCCGATTGCAGGCGGTGGGAGAGCAGTTCGCAAAAGCGGGCGCGGGCCAATCCCATCAGCACCAGCTCGCTGCAGGTTTGCTCGGCCGCGCCCACGGTGACGACGAGCCGGACCCAGCGCCGCATTTCCCGTTCTCCCAAAACGGCCATGGCATGGCGGATCGACTTGATTTCGAGGGAAAATCCAAAGAGCGGGGAATTCAGATAGCGGAGCAAGCGGTAAGAAAGCGAGGCTTCCTGTTTGAGCATCTTCTCGAGTTCACGCATATCGACTTCGGCGTGGGAGACGATTTCGAGCAGCCGTATATAGCGCAAGCGGCTGGCTGGAACTTCGCGGCCGATGACGACTTCGGGCCGGCAGAAAAAATATCCCTGGAAATAGACGAAACCCATGTCGCGGGCCTGATGAAACTCGTGGGGCGTTTCGAGTTTTTCCGCCAGCATCTTGCACTTCGGGGAGGCAAAGCGGCGCATCATGCCAGCCCGTTCCACCGGACTGGTTGCCCGGACGTCGACTTTTATGATGTCGGCAAACTCGCAGAGCGGCAGGCGCGGATCGTCGGGTGCGAAGTCATCGAGGGCGATGAGATAGCCGGCCGCTTTGAGCCGCTTGCAGGCAGCGATGACGCGGTCTTCGGGCTCAACCGTCTCCAGAATTTCGGCCACGGTCTGGTGAGGGGGGAGCAGCGTAATCAGATCTTTGAACAGGACCTCACGGGTGCAATTCAGGAAGGCGCGGCGGTCGTCGCAAAGCACGTTGATCCCGAAAAGCAGGGAGCTATCCACGGTGGAGCGGGCGGCAAGTTCCGGATCGGCGTTGAAGTAGTCTTCAACACCGTTGCGGAAAAGAATTTCGTATCCGAACACGTTCTGCGTGCGGTCGAGAATTGGCTGGCGGGCAACGAAGCGCTGTCCCGGCAGCGCAAGCGGGCTCGATGCGGAGGCTTTCTCTCTGGCTGGAGCGGCTTTCACATTTATTATATCGGCGTAGCCGTGGCGAACTTCAGGCGGTCAGTACCCAGTTGCCAGTACCCAGTACTCAGTAAAGTCAAGAGACTCGCGTTTGAACCTGCTGGGTACTGGTTACTGAGTACTGGGTACTGACTTGGGTAATGCCCTGATGTGGAAAACTTAGGGCACTCGCCCCTTGCGCTATCGGCGGTTTCGTGAGTAACATCTAGATGTTCCCAAGGGCCATGCTTCCAGGCTGGCCGTTTGCGCCAAGCAAAACTCCAGGCGCCTAGATTGAACAACGACAGTTTGGACAACGACAGTTTGGACATCGTTCTCGAACAGCATCCAGCCGAAGTGGGGTTTGATCTGCCGGTAGCCGGTGTGCAGTGAGCGACGCGCAGTGAGCCGCGGGTTGCGCCACACGTTTAACGTGCCGATCGCAAGGGAAGACGAAACAATCGGGCCTGTGATCCAGGCCGGGGATTAACTTCAAAGCTTAACCAGAGAAAAACTATGAATGCAGGACCCGGAAATTCCTCCGCCGGAGGAGGAAGACACAAACGGCGCCGTGGACGGCGTCCGCCGAGACGAGGCGCGGGTGGCCCGATGGGCCGCGAGCGCCAGGAGCACCAGGGCATTTTTACCGCTCCCATGGATCACAGCTACCGCGCCAACCTGGGCGGCGACAATGGCAACGGCAACCGAGGACCGCGGCGGCCCGGCTTTTCCGCGGCCTACCCGGTGGTGGATCCTGAGCCTTTACCCGCTCCACGAGAAGATGCTGCTTCGCGCGTCTTCGCGTTTGTCGAGGACCTGTTCTTCCTGAGCAAGATTCAGGACACCGGCCGCAAGATGAACGTGAAGGTGGAGTTCGTGAAGAACGAAAAGGAACTCACCGAGCGGATGAAGAGCAACGGCGAAGAAAAGCCTTCCCTGATCATCTTCGACTTGAACAATGCCAATGCCAAGCCTTTGACGCTCATCCCGAAACTGAAAAGCAAGCTGAAGCAGGGGACGTCGATCATCGGGTTTCTCTCGCACGTGCAGGGCGACTTGAAGCAGAAAGCGCACGAAGCGGGCTGTGACATGGTGCTGCCGCGCTCGGCGTTTTCGCAGAATCTGCCGCAGTTGCTGCGGAGGCATGGCGCCATCGAAGAAGTCGGCGAGTAGGAATTGCAGAGGTCAGAGCGGAGGTCAGAGGTTAGAGGTTTGAATGCAGAGGTAAGAGCGGAGGTCAGAGGTTAGAGGTTTGATTGCAGAGGTAAAAATCCATTGCCCAAACGACACCGGCGATTCGCGGGATTTTAGCTCTGCAATCGAATGGTTTTCACCTCTGAAATCTGACCTCTGACCTCTGCAATCGAATGGTTTTCACCTCTGCAATCTGACCTCTGACCTCTAACCTCTGCATTCCCCTGATACAATTTCGCCGTGTTCCCATACAGAATTCTGATCGTGACGCTGTTTATGGTCGCGGCGGCTTTCGCGCAACAGCAGCCCCCGGCCAGCGCCCAGCAACCTCCGGTAAAAGTGAACGTCATCAACGTGTGCGCGCCTTCGGCCGGCGAGCAGAAAGAATTATCGTCGGCGCTGGCCAAGGTGCCGGGCAAGCCCGCGTTCAGCAAGGATTACGAAGTGGCTCGCGGGCATTCCACACTCGACCAGAGCACTGCGATCCCTGGTATGCAGCCCTTACCGCCCGGCGCGGTCTCGGCGGCCGACTGGGTCCGGGTTCGGCGGGAGTTCCCCGGCGCCACTCTGTTCAGCAACGTCCAATACTCGTTTAGCGTGGATGCGAGGGATATGGTGGAGACGCTCGTGCTGCGCGTGCGCGAGCCCAAGCCCAACGACCTGATGCAGGTTTCCGTCGAGGACAGTGCGTCCGCGGTTGTTTCCGCGGCTGCGATGTTGTCTTCCAGTACGCCGGTTTCGCGCGTCCAACTGGAGCGCTTCGGAAAGTCGTCGGTGGCGCTGGCGCGGTGCGGGGGCGCGGAAGGAAATCCGGCGAAGGATCAGAGTGCATACGAGCCGATCTTCCAGGCCGCCTCTTCGATTATGGAGCGCTATCGCGAGGCTCTGGGAGCGCGCAAATTGGTGCCCCAGGAACTGGCTCGCCTGGGCGTGGGAACCTCGACGAAAGCTGCGACCAGGGTTACGACCAAGGCGGGCGCGGGCAGCAAGAAGAATCCGTAGTTTGTCCCGTCGCTTTGCCGTGTGAAGCGAAGTCTATTTTTCAGAATCTATCTACTTGGCATTGTTTCTTAAACACGGTTTCTTACCAATATGGACATACGCAATGTTGTGATCATGGGCTCCGGATGCGCGGGCCACACCGCCGCGCTTTACAGCGCCCGCGCCAACCTTAAGCCGCTTGTGATCGAAGGGCACGAACCGGGCGGGCAATTGTCGATGACCACGCTGGTGGAAAATTTTCCGGGTTTCCCCGAGGGCATCCAGGGGCCGGAACTGATCGAGAACATGCGCCAGCAGGCCACGAGGTTCGGCGCGGACTATCGCATCGGCCACGTGGTCAAAGCCGATTTGAGTAAACGTCCGTTCGAGTTAAGCGTCGGCAAAGAGATCCTTCAGACGCGCACGTTCATCATCGCCAGCGGAGCGTCGGCGCGCTGGCTCGGCCTGCCGAACGAGCAGGCGCTGATCGGGCACGGTGTTTCTTCCTGCGCTACTTGCGATGGCTTCTTTTTTTCGGGCAAGGAAATCGCGGTGATCGGTGGCGGCGATTCCGCCATGGAAGAAGCGACCTTTCTGACGCGCTTCGCGAGCAAGGTGACGCTCATCCATCGCCGCGAGCAGTTTCGCGCTTCGAAAATTATGCTCGATCGTGTGCGTTCCAATCCCAAGATCGCGTTTCTCACCGATACCGTGGTGGACGACGTTCTCGATGTCGGCAAGAAGGAAGTCACCGCCCTGCGCCTGCGTAATCTGAAGAGCGGCGAAAGCTGGGAGTTCCCTACTAGCGCAATGTTTCTCGGGATTGGCCACATCCCGAACGCCAGGATCTTCGAAGGCCAGCTCGAAACCGATGCGGATGGCTACCTGGTTACGCAGAAGAACGTCTTCACGCGAGTGCCGGGCGTGTTCGCGTGCGGCGACGTGCAGGACCGCCGCTATCGGCAAGCCATTACGGCCGCTGGCTCCGGCTGCATGGCTGCGCTGGAAGTGGAAAAATTTCTGAAAGAAGAAGGGCACTGAGGAAAAAGAGAATCGGGCCATCGGGTGATCGGGTCATCTGACGATCGAAAGTCAAAGGCGTTTGAACTTCGATGCCCCGATCACCCGATGGCCCGATTTCTTGCCCCCTGTGGTAAAGGTTTTGTTCATCAGCGCAAAACTCGCTTCCGCGTGGCCACCGGCAGTGTCTCACACGCCGTGCGCAGCACGAGTCGCGGCGCGCTCTTCCGGATCTTCATCAGGTATGGCACGGTGCGCTTCGCATCGGCCTTGGCCGTCTCGCGCAATAGCCAGCCCAATCCCTTCTGCACCATGTCGTCTTCGTCATGCAGCAATTGTTTGGAAAGCCGCACGATTTCTGCAAAGAACCGCCGCTCGCGCGCTCCGCGGATCAGCGCCACACACGCGGCGCGCCGTCGCCAACGATTCGGCGACTTCGCCCAGAGGAAAACCTGGCGGCAACGGGCAGGGTCGGCGACCACCATCGGCGCCAGCAGATCATGCGCCAGCGCGTCGTGATCGGCCCAATTGGTTACGCGGTCGAGCCAGGAGGCAAACAGCCGAAATTCGTTGTCGCCGAAATTCTTTGTCTGTTTTTCGAGCAGGAGAACAGCCATCGCCTTCTCTTCGAGAATCCGGCCGGAGAAAAGATTGTCGGCGACCTGCACCACGAAATCCATTCCTCGTTCGCGAGCGATGCTGCGCCGGAAGCGCACCGCGAATTTTCTCAGTTCGGCCGCGTACCAGCCGCGCGATTGCACTTTTTCCTTGAAAAAGCGTTGCACCTCTTCCGAGTGCGGCGCCGACCCGCCATCCTTCAGCACGCTCCGGATGTGGTCGGCGATGTAGCTGGGCTTGATTTTGCTGTTGGACATGTTCTCCTCACGTCGCAATGGGCGTCCCCACCCTAAAGTCAACTACCCCACCCTAACGTCGAAAAGCACGACGTTAGGATTGATTGGATAAGAGCGAAGGCTCGATCGACCCGGTAGTCTTGGTTTGAGGACTAAGGCTGCTGGGGAGGAAGGAGCCTTCGCATGATGATTATAGGATGTGATTTTCATCCCAGCTGGCAACAAGTGTCGTGGTTGGACACGGAGACTGGGGAAACCGGGGAACAGAAACTGGTGCATGCCTCGGGGGACGCCAAAACGTTTTACGCCCAGCTGGCTCGACCGGCGCTGATTGGCATGGAGGCCACCGGCAATAGCCAGTGGTTTATTGAAGTGGTCGAGGATCTGGGGCACGAGATCTGGATCGGGGATGCGGCGCAGATCCGGGCCAGTTACGTGCGCAAACAAAAGACGGACAAACGGGATGCGGCCCACATTCTGAAACTGCTGGTGGAAGGGCGGTTTCCGCGGTTGTGGACGCCGGACCGGGAGCAACGGGATCTGCGGCAGTTGGTGCTGCACCGGCACAAACTGGTGGAGATTCGCAGCCGGGTGAAAAACGAACTGCAACATCTTGCTCTGAATAAGGGCATGCAGCGCAAGGCCAAGCTGTGGAGCCAGGCGGGACAGGAGTTGCTGCGCGAACTGCCCTTGAAGCCATGGGCGGCCTGCCGGCGAGAAGACTTACTCGGGTTGCTGGAGATGTTGAACCAGCAGATCGGAAAGTTGGATGAGGCGGTGCAGCAAGCGGCGGAGGAACATCCTCAGGCGAAGTTGCTGATGACGCAGCCGGGGGTCGGTCCGAATACGGCGCTGGCTTTTGTGCTGACCCTGGGCGATGTCAGCCGGTTTCCACGGGGCAAGCAGGTGGCGAGTTATCTGGGACTGATTCCGCGCGAGGAAAGTTCGGGCGGGCGGCAGAAACTGGGCGCCATCACGAAGCAAGGCAATCGGATGCTGCGCAGTTTGCTAGTGGAAGCGGCGCAGATCGCAGTGCGTTTCGATCCCGGACTTCGTAAACAGTATCTGCATCGTTGTCATCAGAAGCCGAAAGCAGTGGCGAAGGTGGCGACGGCGCGCAAGTTAGCCGTACGACTCTACTGGATGCTGCGCACGGGGAAACCGTATCCAGAGATCGTTCGTATCGAGAGCAGCCCGCGGGTGCCCCTGGTCGGCGCAAGCTAGACCGCTGGACTGATTGGGCGCTCTCGCATCCAGCGTGGGCGGTGGGAAAGTGGAAAACAAAAAAGCCGTTTTCCACTTTCCCACCGCCCCGGCTACGGCTGCGGCTGGATGTTCGCATAGAAGAATCATGGTCGATGTTCGGGCCGAATCAATGGTTGGTGGAACGATCTTCCACCGCTAGGTGATTCCGCGTGAGATTTCCAGAGCCTTGGTCCTCAACCTCTCTGGCGAAAAAAACGGTGCTTCGGCGCTGCCCAGGATAAGTTTGTCCTTGACAGAGCCTTCACTCTTATCGAGGGGCACCCGCTGCCTTGCTTGCGCCCACCGTTTTGTCGTAGATCCAAAGCACCGCTGCCGTGGCCATGCCGACTGCGGTGACGCTCCACCAGATTCGCGCGGGCTGATGAGTGACTTCTCCGAAGTGGTGGACAAGCGTGCCGCCAAACCAGCCTCCGATCAGCGAGCCGATTCCGATGGGCAGGAACGCGAAGCCCATGTAAGTGCCCTGCTGTCCGGGAGGCGCTAGCCGCGAAATGTATTCGTAATAACGCGGAGACAGAATGATTTCGCCCAGCGCCAGCACAAACAGCGAAAGCACCGCGCCCCAAATCGTCGGGCGAAAGGCGAGGATCAGCCACGAGACAGAAGTGATCACCGTGCCCAAAATCACGGCCTGAAACGCTGGAATCTTGCTGGTCAAGAAATTCACCACGAGCGTGAGGCAGATCACGGTTACGCCATCAGTGACCAGGATGGTCTCGACGGCGGCGCTAGAGTTGATGTAGCCGTGAATGTAGCCGGGCAGGCTGATGTACTGCTGCCAGAACACCACCCAGTATCCGGTGAAGAGCACGAGGAACCACATGAACCGGCTGATTCCGGCGAGCACGAGCGCGAAGAGCCCGGCCCAAATCCACCAAGGCACGGTGTATCGGGGATAGATCCACAACCCGGCGCGCAGCAACAAGGCGATCAGCAATACCGGCAGAACCAGCCGGTAATTGCCCACCACCACACAGAAGTTGCGCGCGACGGTCGCGATCGAAGGTGGAGGCGCGTCGCCGGCCTTGCGCGGTTCCCGAAAGAAGAATAGGACCACGAAGAACATCGCGAAGACACTGAGCGCAGCGACACGGTAAACATTCTCGACACCGAGGTGGCGATGAGCCCATCCTGCGAACAAAGGGCCCAGCGCTCCGCCGATGTTGACCATCGTGTAATAAATCGAGTAGCCGATGGAGCGAACGTTTTCCTTGGAGGCGCGCGCCGTGGTGCCAACCACGCAAGGTTTCACCAGCGAGATGCCGAGCGCGGGGAGGATGAGAATGCAGCCGACAAACAATCCCAGGGGCACGGCATTGCGCACCGGCGCGAGCCAGGAAGCTCCAATCGAGCCGATCAGAAAATAGGCGGCGGCCAGGATGAGGTAGGCCATCGAAAGAGCGCGGCGAAAGCCGAGGCGGTCGGCGGCGGCTCCTCCGAAAATGGCGAGAAACCATACCATGCCGCCGAACAAGCCGGTCAGAGTCCCGGTTTGCTCAGTCGAGAAATTCAGCTTCTCCTGGAGGTACAGGGCAAGGGAAGCAAAAGCGCCGTAGTAGGAAAGGCGTTCGAAGATCTCGCTGATGTTGGCGATCCAGAAAGGACGCTCGAAGCCGGTGCGAATCTCGTGGAAGCGTTGGGAAAAAGTCAAAAGTGACTCCTGATACTGCGGCTCCTAACTGTAGCGACTCGTAAATGCGCGACCTGAATATGGGTTGTCATCCTGAGCGAAGCGAAGGACCTATGCATTCCGGCGCTACGAGCAAGTACATAGGTCCTTCGCTTCGCTCAGGATGACAGCGCGATTTTATGTCGGCGCTGATTGGCTTAATACTTTCAAACTCCTGCGCACTTCCTCTGCCGACAGGCCCGCCACACGAATCACTTTATTCCGGCTGGTCTGGCCGGCTGCAATAGTAACGGAGGAACGCGGCAGGTTCAAAAGCTTTGCGAAGAATTCGACGCAGGCTTCGTTGGCTTTGCCGTCCGCGGGAGGCGCGGTGAGGGATAGTTTCAGCGCGTCGCCGACCTCGCCGGTGATGGCGTTCTTCTTCGCGCGCGGGTGGACTTTGACCGCGAAGGTTGCGCCAGACGTAGTGTCATGAATCTCGGCCATTCGTTCTTACCACAGAGTCACAGAGACACAGAGGAAATCAGAAAGACGAAACCCACAAGTCACAAGATTGAGGGCTCAACTCCGCTGAAACTCGACCGCCCTCATTTTGGTTTTCTCTGTGCCTCTGTGTCCCTGTGGTGGATTTACGCTCTTTCCCCTTTACGCTCTCTCTCCGAAGATTGCTGTGCCTATGCGCACGCAGGTTGAGCCTTCTTCGATCGCTACTTCGAAATCGTGCGACATGCCCATGGAGAGAACTGCGGCGCCGATTTTCGGCAGGTTGCACGCGGCTATGCTGTCCCGAATTTGACGGAGTTGTCGGAAATAAGGGCGCGAGGCTTCTGGATCTTCTGTGTACGGCGGGACGGTCATCAAGCCTTGGATTTCCAGATTTCCCCATCGCGGCGCGCCTTGCAGAATCTGCTCCAGTTGGTCCGAGCCTGATTCGTCCGAGCCTTGTTTGTCAGAGCTTAGCGCGAGTCCGCTTTTTGCCTTCTCTCGACCGACATTGATCTCGATCAGGACGGACAATGTTTTGCCCGCGCTTTCCGCGAAGGCATTCAGCTTCTCCGCCGTGCGCACGGAGTCGACGGAATCGACCGCGTCAAACAACTCCGCCGCCTTTGCGGCTTTGTTCGATTGCAGATGTCCGATCAAGTGCCATTCAACGTCCGGCAAGTCGCGCAGGGCATTCGCTTTCACGGCAAACTCCTGCACCCTGTTCTCGCCGAAGACGCGCAGTCCGGCCGCGTAGGCCTCGCGGATGCGTTCGGCGGGGAATGTCTTGCTCACAGCCATCAGGGTGATTTCGTCCGCATTGCGGGCCGCCCGACGCGCGGCTGCCGCGATCCGCTCCCGCACTTGGGCAATGTTCTCCGCAATCGACATAAAGCGAAAACCACGAAGGACACAAAGTATCACGAAGGAGGTTTTCTGCTGAATTGCCTTCCTTCGTCAACCTTCGTGTCCTTCGTAGTTAAGAACTTCTTACCTCACATAATCGCTGTTGGCGGGGCCGGATCTTCGGGCCTGCCGGCATTCGCCAGCGGAACTCGGATCATGACTATCGCCAGCACCGCCAGCGCGCCTAGCGCCAGTAGAAATGGCGGGGTCCACTTGAACAAGGTTACGTCGTGGCCAGAGCCCACCAGGGCCGCGATGAGCAGGCCGCACAGCGCCTCGCCCGCGATCAGACCCGAGGCTGTCAGGACGCCGGCGTTTTCCACGCGCGCCTTCTGCGCATCGTTCAAGCCGCGACGGTCGCGCAATTTGTCGGTAATCCAGCGAATCACGCCTCCGACAAAAATGGCGAAGGTTGTACCTAACGGCAGATACATGCCGACGGCGAAGAGCATTACGCTCTTCACCTCGATCATGATCATCGCCAGTCCGAGCAGGATGCCAACGATTACGAGCGGCCACGCCATGTCGCCGCCCACGATTCCTTTGGAGAGCATGGCCATTAATCCTGCCTGCGGAGCCGGGAGCGCTGGGCTGCCGAAGGTGTACGCCCTGGCCAGGATCGCGATCGGGAAGAACAGGACGAGCGATGCCACGACGATGCCGAGAAGATCTCCAATTTGCATCTTGGAGGGCGTGCCGCCGAGGATGTATCCGACTTTCAGATCCTGCAACATCTCACCGGCTACGGCCGATGAGACGCAGACTATGGCTGCAACTCCGAGCACGGCGGCGACTCCGCCGGTGCCCGAGACTCCCAGAGCGACCATCAGGAGGGCCGCGATCACCAGGGTGCAAAGGGTGAGTCCCGACACGGGATTGTTCGAGGAGCCGATCATTCCGACCAGGTTGCCGGAAACGGCGGCGAAGAAGAATCCCACGATGAGCATAACCCCGGCTGCGACCAGCGAACCCGACAGGATCTTGGAGGTGGAGAGCGTCCCCGCGCCGGCGATGAAATAGTGATAGAGCACAATCATGGCGACGAACACCACGGCGATGCCGGCGAAGACGGCTTTGGCGGGCAGGTCACGCTCGATGCGACTGGCAGCGGCGTGCGCAGCCGCCGACTTTTTCAGGTCGGAAACGGCGCGGCCCATGCCGAAGGCCAACTGTTTGCGCATTTTGAAAAGAGTGTAGGTCGCGCCTACGAGCATGCCGCCGACCGCGATCGGGCGCACAATCGAAAAATAGATGGCTTGCGCCAGCAGGGGCCAGGCGATGGTTTGTCCCTGCGGCATCGATTGCTGGATGTACGGACCGAGGGTGAAGGTTAGGAGTGGAACGAGCAGGCCCCATGCCAGCACGCCGCCGGCGAAGTTCAGGGCGGCGAGTCTTGGGCCAATGATGTATCCAACGCCGAGATAGGCAGGGCTTATGTCGGGCGCCGTCAGCAGCGTGGCGCCACCGGTAATCGTCGTAGCCACGCTGGGGTTTGTGCTGGTACGGAGCAGCAGCTTTTTTCCGAGGGCACTGATCTTCGCCGGGAAAGTGTTGCTGGGATTGAAAACATTGATCTGTCCCAGCAGAAACATGAACGCGCCGAAGCCCATGTTGGCAAACAGAATCTTGGCGGCTTTGGCTCCCTGTTGCCCAGCCTTGTGAATTTCGGAGGCGGCGACGGATTCGGGAAACGGCAGGTCGGGATCCTCGACCATCACCCGGCGCAGGAGGGTCACGAACAGGATGCCTAGTGTGCCCCCGATCAACATCAGGGCAACCGACTTCCAGTATTCGGGTGTTCTGAAATCCGGCACCAGTGTCGGCCACAGGCCAGCCATGACAAAGGCAGGGATGGTGAATATGGCGCCAGCCGCGACCGACTCGCCGATCGAGCCTACGGTTCGGGCTATGTTTTCTTCGAGCAGCGAACCCTTCATCAAGCGCAGCAGTGCCATCGAGATGACGGCGGCCGGATAGGTTGCGGCAATCGTCATCCCGGCCTTGAGACCGAGATACGCGTTGGCCGAGCCTAAGAGGGCGGTCAGGAACAGGCCGATCAGTACGGCACGGAAGGTAAATTCCTTCATCTCCATCGATTCTGGAACGTAGGGACGATGCTTGCGGGGGGCTTCAGTACTTCCCACAACCGGAGTGTTCATGAGGACCTCGTGGCCACCAGAAATTTAATTGCCGATTCACATTAACAGCGACGGCGCACGTTAACATGCCGAAAGGCAACTTTACAAGTGCGGCCGTCTCGCAGGAAAGGCCGGGGAGCGGAGACGCCGCCTTTTATGCGCAACTTTGTCCGCAACTTTGCATCTTAAACCGAGTTAGAACAGTTGTTTCCAGGAGGCATTCCGTGAGTCCCGTTGCCAGACCCTCTTGGAGCCGGTTTTTCGGGGAATTTTACTGCCGGGGATGTGGCTTTCAAGAAGCATATCGTTCCCGCCCTCGCGGTTTCTTTGAAAAACATGTGCTTCCGTTTTTGTTGCTGCAGACGGTCCGCTGTGAGCGTTGCTATCACCGGAGTTACGCCTTGTGCACGATTCCAGTGCTCGAACGCGTTCAGCCCGATCGCAGACAGTCACAGAGTCAACCGACGGACGATTCGATGTCCGATGGCCGCGTTGCATAGGGCGCGCACCGCGGCTATACTGACTTAGTGTAGCCCGGCGAAGCGTCATCGGCTCGGCGGGTGCGGGAGGTCGTCTTCAGCAGTACTGGGTTTCGAATACGGGCTGCCCAGGGCCAAGCGGTGGACCATGAGTTGGCAAAGCATGGGTTCGCTGGCTTTGCCAAGCGCGCGGCTGCGACTTTATTCTTCACGCTTTTTCCTGCCGATTGCCGTATCTGTGGTTTCCCACTGCTTCGAGTTTCCCGGCTTCCCGTTTGTGAAACCTGTTTGATGGCGCTGCGGCCGCTGCCGGGGTCGTACTGCACGGTTTGCGGAGAAGCCTTGCACTTCCCAGTCTGCGTGGAGTGCGGGAAGGCGGATTGCGAAGAGGCGAATCGCGGGGAGACGCGGTGCCGGCTCTGCCAGCGCGTGCATCCTCCGTTCGAGCGAGCGGTCGCTTACGGCAGCTATGACGGTGAATTGCGCGACCTGATCCATTTGCTCAAGTTCCAGCAGGTTCGTCCCGCGGCGGCAGTTCTGGGGCGCTTGCTGGCAGAGGCGATTGCCAGCCTGGAACAGGCGATGCCGGTTGGGATCATCACGGTGGTCCCCGTACCGCTGCATAGGCGCAAGCAGGCGCAGCGCGGATTCAACCAGGCGGAGACGATCGCGCGGGCCGCGCTGAAGCAGTTGTCGCGTCCGAAAAGATTTGATCTATCGACGGGAGTCCTGGTGCGCCGGCGCGAGACCGGAAGCCAAATTGGCCTGACTAGTCATGAACGGCGCGAGAACTTGCGCGGGGCTTATGCGGTGAGCGACCGAACGCGAATATTGAACCGCGACATCTTGTTGGTCGATGATGTTTATACGACGGGGACCACGGCGTCGGAGTGCGCGCGAGTTCTTCTCCGCGCGGGAGCAGGGCGGGTGTGGGTGGCGACGGTGGCGCGGACGTTGAAAATCTACGACGTCATCTCGTTATCGGGAAAAGAGTTCTCAGTTCCCAGTTCTCAGTTCTCAGTGAACCCGCCCAGTTGTACTGAGAACCGAGAACTGAGAACTGGGAACTGACTTTATGTCGTTGCGATTGCACAATTTCGGCGGAACGGTGTGGCCGCATCTCCCAGCGTCGATCCTCGCTCCCGGAATGCATTCCGAAGGCGACGGCCACGCGCTGCATCAGCCGGTGCTGGTGTTGAACGCGTCTTACGAGCCGATCAACGTTTGCGCCGCGCGCCGCGCGATCGTGCTGGTGCTGAAGGGCGTCGCCATGGCCGAAGAAGAAAACGGACATTTCCTGCACGCCGCGCGCGTTGCCGTGTGCGTGCCCTCGGTGATCCGCCTGCTGGAGTATCGGCGGATTCCGCACCAGTCGCGGGCGCTGTCGCGGAAGAACATCCTGCTGCGCGACCGCAACACCTGCCAGTATTGCAGCACCACGCTTCCCTCCGGCGAACTTACGCTGGACCACGTGATCCCGCGCTCGCGCGGCGGTCTCTCCACCTGGGAGAACCTGGTCGCCTGCTGCCATCCCTGCAACCGCCGCAAAGGCAACCAGCTTCCTCATGAAGCCGGCATGAAGCCCGCCCGCGAACCCCGCGCCTTCAATCTCCACACCAGCCGGCATATCATGCGCCTCATGGGGCATAGCGACGATAAGTGGCGCAAATATCTGTTCTATTAGCTCTCGGCTGTCAGCTCTCAGCACTCAGTAAAATCGCTCGTCCGGCAACATGGATATCGACCGCCCTCGATGAACTTTTCAACCTGCGCCCCGAAGGCCACGAATCCTCCACTATCGCCGGCCTGGTCAGCGAATTTGCCGGACGCATCCCCAAGAAAGGCGAAGTGATCGAAGACGAAGGCTGAAGTACGTAGTTCTCGACGCAACCGACCGCCGCGTAGAACGCGTTCGCATCACCACCGTCGCCTCCAAGCAGATGAAGTTGATCTAGAACGCGATTGTTAACCGCTGCCGTATCTGACTCTATTTTTAGGTGTCTTCAGGATTTGTAGTTTATTCTGTTAAGAAATGAGTGAAGACAACCGGCCAAATTTGGAGTCTGTAAGCCAGATTTTCAACGAGATGGCAGATGAATACGACCATCTACATGATCTGTGGTACAGCTACTCGTTTTCACGCATTGATTCGATTATCAGAAGATGCTTCTTATCCCAAGGGCCTGATTCCGTAAGCAGAGTGCTTGTTGACGTAGGCTGCGGCACCGGGATTCAGAGTCTGACGTTTGCGCAACTTGGCTACGAGGTCATCGGGATTGATATTGCCGAGGATCTTCTGAAGATTGCCAGAAAGAAGCTGGAATCAGAATTTCCAGGTAGGGCGACTTTTCTTCGAGGAGATGCGCAGAGCCTTCCGTTGCCGGATGCGGTCGGTTCCATCATTAATTGCTGTGGGCCGACGATTAGCTTCGTGCCGGACTATGAGCAGGCTTTTAGGGAGATGGCGCGCGTACTTAAGCCGGGTGGGCGGCTGATCCTTGAATGCGAACAGAAATGGAATCTAGACATGCTGTGGGAGGTTGTGAACGCCCTACTCGGGAATGTGCTTGAATACGATGAATCGCTCGCCGAAGCGATTAGGCACTTCTTTCCACCCTTCGGGAAGGGACACTATTTGAAATATGCCTTTCGTACCGAGTCTGGTCAGAAATCCTATATGCTTCTGAAGCTATTTACCCCCGGAGAATTACGATCCGCGTTAGCAATTGCGGGGTTCAGCGTGGATCGGGAGTTTGGTATTCACATACTTACGAATGTCATACCGAGTACGGTCTTGCATGACGCGTCTCCCTCCGCATGGATCCGGCGATTATTTCACGCGCTCGCTTGGGTCGAGGGACTCGTATATGATAAATGGCCATTTTCCATCTGCGGGTGCAGTTTAGTTGTGATTGCGAGGAAATTATGATTCCGATTCCCAGTTGGTTCGAACCGAATCAAAAGTGGATTGAATTCCTCCTCAAGCTTGTCGCTGGGGGCGGTGCTGTTGTCGCATATATTGTGGGCCTTAGGCAATACAGGAAGAGTCAGAGTTGGCAGAAGGCAACTTTCTTGGCAGCTCTAATAACTGAGTTTGAAACAAATCCTAAAATCTTGGCCGTGAAATGCATGCTGGATTGGGACGATGGCAAGATCCAAATACCGCCAAATATATCGTTCGACTTTGAGAATGACACATTCTGTAGCGCACTGAGAGCACCAGTTGAAGGTGAGGAAGTGATCTTCAATTTTCCTGAGGATGAAATACGGGATGCCCTGGATGTTTTCTTCGATTACTTTGAAAAGGTCGAATCTTATTGGGGCATCGGGCTGTTGAAATTTCAGGACCTTCCATACTTCTACTATTGGTTCGAAAGCCTGCGTAGTATGGATAAGTGGAAAAACGAGGAATGCAAGAATGCTCTGGACAAATACCTACAGGCATATCGGTTCTTCGGAGTGAAGCATCTTCTGGGCGAATATGCGCATGTGGTACCAGTTCCACCCCCTGGTTTTCCGAAGGAACGTCGCACGAAAGCCCCACACCGCTAGAGTTGGAGAGCGCTCATCTAAGCTTGCACTGGGTTTCCACTTTTGCCGGGTGCGCCACTTCTCGCGCTATTCGAGAAAGTCTGCCCTGAGCGATGCCGAAGGGTAGCCTGGCGAACCGCCGGCACGATCCCATTCCGCTTTGTTTAAATCCCGCGGATGGTGAGTCGCCAGGCCTGCCGCGCTTCACGCAAAGCTGGGATTCTACCGCCAGCCCCAACTTTTTTTCATCACATTTTTCTCGTACCGTCGTCACAGACTTGCACCCCAATCGGTGCGAAGATACCTCGACAGTGCACCATCGAGAAGTGCGCCAGTCTCCAGAGACGAACGCATTTCCGGCCGCAAACTTTTCACGCGCTCTTTGACAACAAATGGCCCCGGTCAGCACCCCCGCAAGTGCACGCCAAACAGAAGAATTCAACGTTAAGTCCAATATTTTGAATACTTTGTCTCTAATTATCTTATTATCATCGACTTAACTCATTTTAGGGGGGAGGGGGGGTACCCCCCACAAATTGCCAAAGATGGGTGTCCGCACTTTGAAACCTTGAAAATCTGAAACCTTGAAACCTGCTCTAGAACAGCAGCGGAGCGAAGTGTGCCAGATTGTCGCGCCAGACCATCCACGTATGCATGCCGGGCGTTTCGACGGCGATCAGCGGGACCTCTTTGGTTTTGAGCCACGCGATGAACTTGCGGTTCGGTGCGATGAGGTGGTCTTCCGTCCCGCAGGCAATCCAGAGCAGGCGGAGATTCGCGGTTTTTCCATTCAGCGCTGCGAGTCGTTCGCCATTCTCAAGCGGTTTCGCCGCTGAACTGAATCCTCCGACCCAGGCAAAGAGCTCGGGATGAGAAAGTCCAATCGTCAGACTTTCCAGGCCGCCCATGGAGAGCCCGGCGATTGCCCGATCATTCCGGTTCTTCGAAGCGCGATAATCGGATTCCACCTGCGGCAATACTTCGGTCAGCAGAGCCCGACTGAAGAGAGTCACATTGCGTTCGATCGCCGCATCATCGTCCCACACTGTATGCCCGCTAGTTACAAACTTCATATCGCCATAGCCAAGCGGCATGACCACCAGCATCGGCTTCACTTTGTCTTCGGCAATCAGGCTATCGAAAATGAAATTTGCCTGCCCGACTGCGGTCCAACCGGCCGCTGTGTCACTCCAACCGTGCAGCAGATACAGAACCGGATACGGCTCGGCCCTTTTCGGATCGTAACTGGGAGGCGTGTAGACGTAGTGATCACTTTGGCCGTTCACCAGGCCGTTCACCACTCTGGAGGTGTAGAAGTGATGATGCACCACGCCGTGGGGCACTTCGCGCGCCTCCCATAGCTGGGGGACGCTGCCGGGCACAGTCACCAGGTTCCCGGGAAAGACCAGGTTCAGCTTGACGGCCGGATTCTGCGGATCGAGTTGCGATCGGCCATCGACTTCAAATCCATATCCGTAAATCTCGGGCGGGAGCGGAGGAGTGACCACGCTCCACACTCCGGCGCTGTCTTTCTCCATGGCCAGGGGCTTGGCCGTACCCTCGAGGTTGAGCAGAACTTTGCCGGCGGCGGGATCTTTGTAACGGAAGGTGATGCTTCCGTCGGGATGCACTTCATTGGATTTGAAAGAAGCGGTCTCTTGTCCGTGCGCCAAAGCGGCCATGAAGAGTGGCATGATCAGAGCGCGAGCAACGATTCCCCTGGTACCGCGCAACGCAGGTCGAGGTCTCATGCCTGCAAGTGTATCGATTTGCGCTTGCCGCGACCACCCCTGCTGAGAGCCAACCTCGGCCCATGCCGGACGTGTTTTTGAAACCTTGAAACCTTGAAACTTGGCCTCACTGCGGCTTTGGCGGATCGGGCGGCTTTTGCTCATCTGGCTTGGGCTCGGCCTTCTGCACTTCCTTGCCTTCGTAGATGATCTTCGATTTCGATCCGAAGCGCCGGTAGTTCGTGTACTTGATGATCTCGCGGATCTTTACGGCGCCCATGGAGAACTGGAGGGTGTCCTCGGCGCGGGTAAAGGTGGGGAACCAGTACTGGCCGTCAATCTGTTCGCGCCAGGTGGCGAACTTTGGGAACAGGTTCTCGTTGCCCTTCTTTTTCTTAATGTCAGGCACGGTTTTGCCATAGGTCTCGACGATCTGAAAATCGCGGTTATCCACCCAGATCCGCCCCTGGAAATAGCGCTTCTTGCCGGCGATCTGCTTGGGGGCAATATCGAAGACGTAGGTGCTCAGCTCGTCCTGTTTCTGCTGGCCGACGTAGAGGATGTCGTACTCGCCGATTTCATCCGCGGTCAGCACGAACGGGAGGCGGTTCTCGATGTCGTCGAAATCTTCCTCGGTCATCATGATGCGTTGCAGGGTGGGCTGCGGCGCGAAGACCACGTTCTTGGTCTTGCGTCCCTTGTCGTCGAAGGTCACGTCGAAGACTTGCTGGTAGTAACCGTCCGGAGTGTCGCCGTCGAGCGTCATGACCTTGACGTCCTGCCGGTAGGTGTATTGATCGCGCGCCTCCTTGAATTCCTTTTCTTTGCTGGCGAAGCGCTTGATGATCTCCTCGACCGTGATCCCTTTGGGCGCGGATTTGTCGAGGGGGCCTTCCTGCGCGCGTGCCACCCGGGACAGCGTGATCATTGGCAACAGGACGCCAAACAGTGCGGCGAGAGAAAGCACGGGGAACGTCAAGAACGCACGTCGGGACTGGAATCTCATAAAGCCTATTCTAACGAAAAGGAACGCAAAAGATTAACGGCAGCCTCCACCCCCGGAGTGGCCGCCGTGCAAACGGCCTTTCGGAGGGGGTGGAAGACTGCGGTTCTGCCTACTTTGTTCGATGCGGCCGGCGGCGGAGGGTTAGCCGAATTTACTTTTCTTTACCTTCTTTGCTTTCCTTCTTTATCGACTTCTCAGAACCCAGTTCTCAGTTCTCAGTTCGTCAGTTCTCAGTGGGGACCGGATGATCCTGGTTTTTCTGAGAACTGAGAACTGGGAACTGAGAAGTTCTTAATGGCGTAAAATCGTCTGCATTGGAGGGGCTGTGAGTTCGCTGTTGCCCATCTTCCCGCTCGAACTGGTGCTGCTGCCGGGCGCTCCGCTGCCGTTGCACATCTTCGAGCCGCGGTATAAGGAGATGATCGCGGAATGCCTGGAACAGAAAAAGCCGTTCGGGGTGGTGCGGGCGTCTTCGGACGGAGTTGCCGATATCGGCTGCACGGCCGAGATCATGTCGGTGACCAAGAAATATGACGATGGGCGCATGGACATCCTGACGCGTGGGGTGGAGCGGTTTGAGGTGATCGAGGTCAACGAAGACCGATCGTTTTTGCAGGCCGAGATTGCGGTGGTGGAAGACGAACCCGACGCGCCGGCTGCGCAGATAGTGACGCAGGCAGTGCGGTTGCACGCGGAGATTGCAAAGCTGGCCGGGGCAGAGGCCTCCGGACCCGACGAGCACGCCGGCAATCTTTCTTTCTTACTCGCAGGATCGCTTCCGCTCGATCTTGACTTCAAGCAAACCCTGCTCTCGATGCTGTCGGAAGCGAAACGTCTGGAGGCGGTGGTCGGCTATCTCGAGGCGATTTTGCCCGGCCTGCGGCGGGCCTCGAAGGCGCGCTGGAACTGAACGAAGCTTTCAGCTCTCAGCTCCCAGCTTTCAGAGGCTGGATTACAGAAGTAACACCTGGTGTGCGGCCCCGGCGCGGCTTCGGTGTAAGATCGCTGTAGGATTTTCCCTTCGGAGAGGTTATGAAACGAATTGCTGCCTTCATTCTGCTGGCCGCCTTGAGTGTTGCAGGGTCGATGCCGGCTCAAGCTCAACGCATCAGTCCCCAAGAAAATGCGCGCCGGTCGCAGAAGGCGATCAAGAAGCACAAAAAGATGTTGAAGAAGGCAAACAAGAAAGCCGCGAAGGCGCAACGGAAGGCGAACAAGAGGGCGAATCGTCGATATAGGAGGTAGCCTTTCGCGTTCCGTAACGATTCATCACAAATCCACAGTGACCGTTCGCACATCCGCGTAATTCAAAACCCGCTAGGCTGATTTCACCCGAGGACCTCTCCCGGTCCGGTTCCCTCCAGAAAGAGACTTGCTATGCGTGCGTCAGGACGCGTGTTGGTCGTTGCACTCGTGTGTCTCGTGAGCTTCTGCCTGTCGAGTTTTGCGGCGGCGCAGTCGTCGGATCAGGTTGTCGCTGAGCGTGTTCTTGGTCCGCGATGGAAGCAGCTTTCGCGACGGGCCGGGATGATATTCGCCGGCACGGTGCTCAGCGCCGCGACCCAAGGCGCGACCAACCAAAGTCTGACAGCCCAGACTGGGGCAGCCGATCGGACGGTTCCGGGGGCAACTCCGGCGGTGGAATTGAGTTTTCGCGTGGACGAGGCGATTGCCGGCGTCGAGCGGGGACAAATTCTTACCATTCACGAGTGGGCGGGGGCATGGTCCATGCATCGCCCGATGAGCAAGGGCCAGCACATTTTGATCTTCTTATATCCGCCGAGTCGATTGGGCCTTACCAGCCCGGTGGGTGGGCCGCTGGGGCAGATTGCTCTCGACCCTAGCGGGAAGAACGTGTCTGACTATGCGCAGAGAACTGCCGCAGCTGTTGGCGTCCGAAACGAATCGTCTTCGCGGCCGCGTGCGACCGTCGATCGCGGGAGCGTCAGCGTCGTTCAACTGGAGCGGGCCATCCGCAGCGCCCGAGAGGAGTAACTATGCCCTGGCGAATCTTGACGGTTGCGGCTCTTCTGATTTGCAGTGCCGTTGCCAGCCGCGCCGGAGGCCCGGCTTTTGTAGCGGGCTCCGGCTACAACGCCGGAGTCGAAGGCCAGCCGCTGATTTGGGCGAATGGCTCGGTGCAGTACTTCACCGACCAGGGAAATTTGAGCCCGATCCTCACCGGCGCGCAGGCCGATGCTTTTGTTGCCACTGCTTTCAGCGTATGGACCAGCATTTCCGGCGTAGCCCTCACCGCGACGCAGGAAGGTCATCTTGCCGAGGACGTGAACGGCAGCAACATCGAAACCAACGGCTACGGGGTTGTTACCGCCCCGGCGGACATTACGCCTTCCGCTACGGCCACTCCGGTGGGAATTGTTTACGACTACGATGGGACGGTCACCGACGCCATACTGGGCGAGGGCGCCGGGGATTTGGAGGATTGCTTTACCAACGCCGTTTACGGCTCACCGGACAATTTTTCCGCCGGCGGGAACATCGTGCACGCGCTGGTGGTAATCAACGGAGTCTGCGCCGCCAGCAGTGCGCAGTTGCCCGACGTTCAATACCGGTTGATCCGCGTGCTGGGGCGCACGGTTGGTTTGGGGTGGTCGCAGGCCAACGTGAACGTGTTGACGCGGGACCCGCCTCCAACCCAAGCCGACTATGCAGGATTTCCGGTGATGCACTTTAGCGATCCGATTAACTGCGTGCCGATCAGCATCTGTTATGGAGGTATCTTCGGCGGCGCTCTCGGCAACTACACATTTACTCCTGCGCTGGATGACGCCGATGCGCTCGCGCGGATTTATCCAGGCAGCGCGCAACCGGCGGGCAGAATCTACGGTAGCGTGTATTTCACCGACGCATCGGGGAATGAGGTGCAGCCGATGCAGGGCGTGAATGTGGTGGCCCGGTTGATGGTCTCGGGTCAAGCCTCGCGGCAGTACGTGGCGACTTCCGTTTCCGGATTCTTGTTTTGCGGCAACGCGGGCAACATCATCGATGGATATGTGGACGGGAAGGGCCTTCTCTATAACCGGTGGGGCTCCGGCGATCCTTCGCTGGAAGGCTTTTTCGATCTGGGCGAATTGATGATTCCGAGCGGGCAAACCACGGCCCAGTACCAAGTAAGCGTGGAAGCGCTGGACCCGAACTGGTCCATGGGCGTCGAGCCGTACGCTCCCACACAGGTGACACCGTCGGGATCGTTCGCTCCCGTTGTGGTCACGGTGCAGAATGGGTCGAATGCGGAGCAGGACATCCTGATGTTGCAGGATGAAATCGCGCAAAGGCATCCCGGCAGCGGGTCGACCTACGCGAATCCGGCGGCGCTTCCACAGGGCGGTGGATGGGGGTCGTGGATCTCCGGCTACGGCAGCGCCGATTTTTTCGAGTTCACAGCGCAGGCGCACCGGACAGCCTCGGTCGCGGTGACCGCACTCGACGAAACGGGGCAGCCGACCGAAACCAAATTGTTGCCGGTGATTGGGATTTGGGAATTGAGCGACCAGAGCGGCAATCCAGCACCGGCGTCGACGCCCTCGGCATTCAACTCGACGACTTTTGGAATGTCCCGACTGGATGCGCAGTTCAACGTATCAGAGGCGTTCCGGTTGGGGGTGGCCGACTTCCGTGGCGACGGCCGTCCGGACTACTTCTACCAAGCCAGCCTTCTTTATTCGGATACGGTTACGCCGGCGCGCCTCAGTCTCACCGGGGGCATCGCGACTCTGAGTGGCATCGGGTTCAGTCCGGGACTGCAGGTGAGCGTGTGTAGTGCGATTTCGCCGGATGGGAGCTGCGTTGGCGTTAGCAATGGCAGCACGCTTTCTGCGTCCGCGCGCCAGATCGAAGTGGCCGTGCCTGCCGGATCGCAGGACGGAATTGTTTCAATCCAGGTTACGGATACGGTGAGCGGGGCTTTTTCCCAAATGATTAGCGCGCTGACCTATGGCGCTTCGGCTACGGACCTCTTGCTGCTGCTGCAAGGCGCCGAGCCGGCCACTCCAGTGGGGGCCCAAGCGGCCAGTCCAATGCGCGTGCGCGCGGTTGCAGCCGACGGAGTTACTCCGGTGAGCGGGGCGACGATTGCATGGAGCGCGACCAACGGGTTGCAGTTCTCGGTGTGCGGCGGAGCTTCTTCCTGCTCGGTGCTGAGCGATGAAGCGGGAGAATCTTCCAGTTGGGTGACTCCCACCGCCGTCGGGGCCAGCACGATCACCATCTCGCTGGCGCCAGCCTCGTACTCGCCGCCGCAGATGCGACAAGCGACCGTGGTTGCCAGCTCGTCTACGCTCAACTTGGCTGCTGTGACGCCGACACACTGGATTGCGCAAGGCGCGACCATGGCCGTTCCGCTCACGGTCGAAGCGCTCAACCAAAGTGGCGCGCCTCAGGCGAATGTAACAGTCGATTTCACAATCACCCTGGGCACGGCTTCACTTTCGGCGGCGAGTGCGATCACCAACGGCTCGGGGTTCGCAACGGTTGCGGCACAGCTCACGAATCTAAATGCCGAGGTGCAGGTGAGCGCTTGCGTGGCTCCGAAGAATTCGCCGTGCAGCATCCAGCCTTTCACTTTGTACTCGACGGCGTCTTCTTACTGGACGTTGGAGACGGTGAGCGGATCGTCACAGTTTGTGCTGACAGGGCAGTCGTTTCAGCCGCTGGTCATGCGAGTGACCGACGGCTCGAGCGCCGATAATCCGGTGATGGGAGTGAACGTCGCCTTTGCGACCACGCTGGCACGGGTCAGCGCAGAAAACGGAATGCCCGTTCTCCTCGGATCGCCGCCGCCGCTTGTCATCGTGACCGATCAGAATGGCCTCGCCTTCATCGTTCCCTCCGCTGGCAGCGCGAGCCCGTGCGACGTGTTCATCGCGGTGAGCGCGGGCCCATCGACGGCGCAGTTTCAAATGGAGAGCCTGGCGGCGATAGTTCCGGAGCAGCCGCAAAATGAGGTGGCCAAGGCTCCGGGGGCGCAGCGCGGGCCGCAATTTGGTGGGCAAGCTTCCGCGCCACAAGGCGTGCCAGAGGTGCTGTTTACTATGCCGGAAGTTGTTCTCGTGGATGACCCGGTTGCGAGCCAGGGCCGCTGTTCCGACGCGCGCCAGGATAGTGCTTCGAGCGCTGACTCTAGCTCTGGCGCGACGGGAACTCCGGGGGCCGGGGATGCGGTTTCTTGTGAGCCGGCCTCCAAGTTGCCGGAGGCCGAGGCTCCTCGGCCTCCGGCTGAGCCGTCAACCAGGTCGCCAGCTGTGCCGCCAGCGAACTCGACGGAACGCGACAACGGCGGCGGGGCGGCACCGCAGCCGGCTGAGATTCCTTCGACGAGCAGTCCTTCAGCGAAAGACCCGTCGTCGAACCAACCTTCAGCAAACAATTCCTCACTTGGCGGTCCTGCCCCGTGAGCAGTCTGCTTGTAGACAAGCGAAGCTGCCGTTTTGCGCGGAGTGAGGACGAATTTTTTTTCGGAACGACGTTTGGGGGTATGCCATAAGGGAAGAGGACTTTCCCGGCGTATAGCGTTTAAACGGAAGTGACCGAGGGCGACGGCGGGCTAAGGCAGTTGGCCCGTCATGCCGATGACTTGATTGAGGCGTGTCTCGCCTCGCGATCCAGGAATTGGCCATGGCGCAAAAACGCTCTTCCGACTCGGAGAACTCGGAGAAGACCAAGAACGGCGCAACGCCGGTGAATGGCTCCGCCCGTACACAGGTAAGGCTGGGTAAAGACTGTGCCTACGACGATGAGTTGCGCCGGCTGCAAATCGAGCTGGTCAAACTGCAGGAGTGGATCCGGCAGAAGGGCCTGAAGCTGGTGGCTATCTTCGAGGGGCGGGATGCGGCAGGGAAAGGCGGCGCTATCAAGAGGATCACGGACAGCCTGAATCCGCGGGTGTGCCGCGTGGTGGCATTGGGCACGCCCACCGAGCGGGAAAGGACGCAGTGGTACTTCCAGCGGTATGTGGCGCATTTGCCGGCGGCCGGCGAGATGGTCCTGTTCGACCGCAGTTGGTACAACCGGGCTGGGGTTGAGCGCGTGATGGGTTTCTGCAGCGAAAGCGAGTATCTCGAATTCCTGCACGGCTGCCCGGAGTTCGAGCGCATGCTGGTGCGTTCGGGCATCATCCTGCTCAAGTATTGGTTCTCGGTGAGCGATGAAGAGCAGGAGCGCCGCTTTCAAGACCGGATGCAAGACGCCACGAAACGCTGGAAGCTGAGCCCGATGGACCTCGAATCCAGAAGGCACTGGGTGGAGTACTCGCGTGCCAAGGACGAGATGTTCGCGCACACCGATATCAAGCAAGCCCCCTGGTACGTCGTAAACGCAGACAACAAGAAATGTGCGCGGCTGAACGTGATTTGCCACCTGCTGTCGCAGATTCCTTACGAAGATCTGACGCCGGCGCCGCTTAAGCTGCCGCCGCTCGATGCGGTCAAGTACATCCGGCCGCCCATCCACGAGCAGAACTTCGTCCCGGAAATGTACAGGTAAATCGCACTGCAGAGACGAGGCGTGCCTCGTCTCAGACGCGGCAAGCCGCGTCTCTACATAGTCTCCATGTACTCGCGAACAGCGAACGGCGAATAGCGAACAGCTACCGGCCAACGACCACCGACCGAGGACTGACTACTTCTTCGTCCACTGATCGACCCAGTCGTTGACTGTCTTCCACCAAAGCTGCGAATTCTGCGGCTTCAGCACCCAGTGGCCTTCGTCGGGGAAGTAGAGCATCTTCGACGGGACGCCCAGGCGCTGCAGCGTGGTGAAGAGCTGGAAACCTTCGCTCACGTCGAGGCGATAGTCGAGCTGACCGTGGACGACGAGCGTGGGGGTCTTGAAATTCGTCGCAAACAAATGCGGAGACCACTTCCGATACAGCTCGCGGTTCGTGTAGGGTGTGCCGTGAAATTCCCATTCGTTAAACCACAACTCCTCAGTCGTTCCCCAGTCTGATTCATTGTTGAACGTGCCATCGTGCGAGACGATGCACTTGAAGCGGTCGGTGTGGCCGAGCACCCAGTTGGCCATGTATCCGCCAAAACTCGCGCCCAGCGCGCACTCGCGGTCTTTGTCGATGAATGGGTAGGTCTTCTCCGCGTAGTCGAGCCCCTTCATCAGGTCTTCGAACGGAGCCCCGCCCCAGTCGCCGTTGATTGAGTCAACGAACTTCTGCCCGTATCCAGTCGAGCCGTGGAAGTTGATCATGACGACCACGTATCCATTGGCGGCAAAGAGTTCGGGATTCCAGCGATACGACCAGTCGTCTCCCCAAGCCCCCTGCGGCCCGCCGTGGATGAGGAACTTCACGGGATACTTCTTGGAGGCATCGAAGTTCGGCGGTTTGACGAGAAAGCCTTGGACCTCGTCGCCATGCGCTCCTGTGAAGAAGAAAGTTTCGAGAGGGGACATTGAGACTTGCGAGAGAAGGCCTTCGTTCAGATGCGTCAACTGCTCCACCTCAACGCAAAAGCTTCCCACCCCAAGCGTACTCCAGCATTGTGCACGTTCAGGAGAGGGAAGGTTCGAGGGGGTACGCCCTAACGTTGCAATGAATAACTCGTTGGGCTGAGATATCCCCATTCCCGTAAACAAGATGGTCCTTCCGTGGGGATCAACTATCACATCGTCATTGAAGGCGTTTGTCATCGCCTGCGGCGTTAAGTTCGCGAGTTCGATTTTGAAGATTGGATTCTTCCCAGACATCTCCGCTCCGAAGTACAGGGTCGACGAATCTGACGCCCACGCGTACGTTCCAACCCAACTGTCGAAGTTCTCCGTAAGATTTTTTGATTTCCCTGTCTTGCGGTCGTAGAGCATCAGGCGGAAGCGGTCGCTCTCGTATCCCGGACGCTGCTGGGCGCGGTAGGCGATGTACTTGCCATCGGGAGAATAGAGCGGAGTCGAGTCGCTGGCGGGATTGTCGGCGGTGATATTCTTCGTTTGGGCTAAGACCTGAGCGGGCGAGTCGCCCGCTCCCACACTGACCGGGACGATCCAGAGATCGTTGTTGGTCGAAGTGGCTTCGACCTTGTCGTGATTCGAGGTGTAGCAAAGTTCTTGCCCGTCGGGCGAGAAGGCGTAGTCGTCCTGTCCGCCGAGCGAGAATTCGGGCGCATCGTAGTCGCCGGGCGTGAGGTCGCGGGCGATCCGGCTTGATATAGGTGGACCACTCCCTCGAGGAGCATCAACGACTGGGGCGTTCATCTCCGATTGAGAAGGGACATGCAAAATGAACAGATGGCTTCTCTTCCCCTGCTTATACGCGTTCCAATGCCGATACAGCAGGCGCTCGAAGACGATCGCCTTCACCTTCGAGTCTGCAACTTCTTTAAGCCTTTTCGCATTGCAGATGGCTTCCGCTTCCGGCGCGCCGTCGCATTCCGGATATACATCAGACCGGAACAGAATGTTCTTGCCGTCGGGCGACCAGAGTTCGCCGTCAGCTTCGGTGTCGATCAAGGTCAACTTGTGCACGCCCGTGACCTTGCCCGCAGCGGTGTCGAAATCCGCAACCCAAACTTGCGAACCGCCTTCCTTATTCGAGATAAAGGCGAAGCGCTTGCCGTCCGGAGCCCAGCGCGGACGGTCGCCGTCTTGATCGGCGATGAGAATGCGTTCGGCGGCTGCGCCGCCTTGGACGGGCGAGACGCCCGTCGCTCCACCATTCAGGGGGACAATCCAGATGTGCGGGGTCTTTGTATTCGCGGCCAGGTCCACATCGACGGCGCTGAAGAGCACCCACTTGCCGTCGGGCGAAGGCACAGGCTCGCCGACGCGCTTCAGCTTCATCATGTCTTCGAAAGTGAAGGGGTGCTTGGCTTGAGAGAATGCGGGAAGAGAGAAAAGCAGAACGAGAAGAAAAGCAAGACGGCGCATGGCGTGCCTCCGCGGAACAAGAGAGTGTAGCACTAGGTCAGAGGTTCGAGGTCAGATTTCAGAGGTGACAACAGGTCAGAGGTGAGAGGTCAGATTGCGGAGGTAAAGGCTCCGGGGCCTTGTTTCACCTCTGCAATCTGACCTCATACCTCTGCAATCTGACCTCATACCTCTGCAATCTGACCTCTCACCTCTGACCTCATCCCAAGTCTTCCAGCATGGCTGTCATCTCCGATTGGGCGTGGGCGTTGCCGGTGCGGCGTGCGCAGGAGATGCCATCCACCAGCATGCGCTTGGCCTCGTCGACGCGGCTGGCGCCGGCCAGCATCTGCGCTGCCATGAAGTATGCGGGCGTGTAATCCGGGTTCTTCCCGATCAGCGTTTTATATTCCTCAAGCGCCTGCTCGATTTGTCCGGCCTTCGAGTACTCCATGGCCAGTCCATAGCGCGCAAACGAATCCTCGGGATCCGCGGCGAGAATTTCGCTCAACATGGCAATGCGATCCATAGAGAAGGTCTCAGGTGTCAGGTGTTAGGTCTCAGGTCGCAGGTTAACAGCCAACGGTCAAAAGCTAAAAGCTGAGACCTGACACCTGACACCTGAGACCTGAGATCTGATCTTTCCATTCATATCACGGCCTGCGCTACAATGGCTTCCGTCCGAGTGACCAACTTGGCTTGCCCATTTTTTGTGCCGCTTGAAATCGTGAACGACGGCTCCTGGCCGCATCCTTCGCGTCTGCCACTGGGAGCGGGATGGACTGGGAGTTGCCGCGCCTCGGGGCAGGAACTGCCGGCATCCGACGGCCAGATACGGGAATTCTGCAACCTTGGTTACGCAGCCGCTTGTCCGCATCTTCCCCGGCGCCGTGACTGGGATGCAATTCGTTTTTCGGTTGCGCGTGCTAGCCGGGAGGAGGTCACGATCTGCTTTGTTTGCGAGTTGGGCCACGCTCCGATCGAACATGGAAAATTGACCTTCGATTTGGCGAGCGAGGTTTGGCTCAATGCACATCGGGACTCGCGCGTGCTCAGACTCGCAACCTGCTATCTCGAAACATATCGCGCCCGGCAGAGCGTGTTCACATCTAACGATTTGTGAACGGCCGATTGAATGGGCATTGATGAACTGACACTCTATGAACGACAACGACAAAGCGAAGTCGATGCAGCCCCGTGCGGTGCGCGAATCGATCTCGGAAATGACCGAGCTCGTTCTGCCCAACGATGCCAATCCGCTGAACGCGCTGCTGGGCGGACGCCTCATGCACTGGATCGACCTGGCCGGCGCCATGGCCGCGCATCGCCACTCGCGCCAGTACGTGGTGACGGCTTCCATCGACCATATGGACTTCCTGGTGCCCGTTCGGGTCGGAGATTTCGTAATCCTGCGCTCATCGGTCAATCGCGCCTTCCACACTTCGATGGAGGTGGGCGTGAAGGTCTGGGTGGAGTATTATCGCTCGGAAGAGAGCTGTCATGTGAGCTCCGCCTATCTGACTTTTGTCGCCGTAGATGCTGCCGGAAATCGCATGGCGGTGCCTGCCGTCGTCCCCGAGACTGAAGATGAAAAGCGCCGCTACGAAGATGCCGCGCGCCGCCGGGAGATACGCCGTAAGGAATCGGCGCGCAGAAACGAGGTTCGGAGTTAGTTACTATTGCTTGCTAACTAACCGAGAACTTAATGCTCGATTGCTGCTAAGCTGGAGGGTTCAAAGCTGAGACCCAGTAACTGAGACCTGAGGCCTGGTTTATGGACAGCGCACTTCTTATTCATCGCCTGCACTTCGCCTTCACCGCGACGTTTCACTATCTCTTCCCGCAGCTCACCATGGGCCTGGCTCTGCTGATCGTGGTGCTCAAGACGATCGGCTTGCGGCGCAACGATCCCGTGTTTCACGAGGCGGCGCGCTTTTGGGGAAGGATTTTTGGCATCAATTTCGTGTTAGGGGTTGTGACTGGCATTCCGATGGAATTTCAGTTCGGGACCAACTGGTCGCACTTTTCGCGATTCGCGGGCGGCGTCATCGGCCAGACGCTCGCCATGGAAGGCATGTTTGCATTTTTCCTCGAATCGGCGTTCCTCGGATTGTTTCTCTACGGAGAGAAGCGATTGAGCCCGAAAGCACACTGGCTGTCGGCGGTCGCAGTCTTTGCCGGTTCCTGGTTGTCGGGTTATTTCATCATCGCCACGGACGCTTTCATGCAGCATCCCGTCGGCTATTTCACGGCCGCGGACGGGAGCTTGCAACTGAAGAGCTTCTGGGCTTTCGTGCTGAATCCCTGGGCGGGATGGCAATACGCGCACAACATGAGCGGAGCGGCGATCACCGGCGCGTTCATCATGACTTCGGTGGGAGCGTTCTATCTGCTCTCGGGCAAGTGGACCGCGCACGCGCGCATCTTCGTCAAGGCCGGAGTGATCGCCGGTTGCGTGTTCAGCGTGCTGCAGATTTTTCCGACCGGCGACCGGCAAGGCAAAATGGTCGCCGACCTGCAACCCGTGACGCTGGCGGCGATGGAGGGATTGTTTCAGGGGCAGTCCGGAGCGCCATTAGTTATTCTAGGTCAGCCTAACGAGCCGCAAGGTAAGATCGATAACCCGCTCGAAGTTCCGAAAATGTTGAGCATGCTGACTTACAAGCGATGGAATGCCAATGTTAGCGGATTGGATTCTTTTCCCAGGCAAGACTGGCCGGGTAACATTGAATTGCTTTATTACAGCTACCACATCATGGTTGGCCTCGGGACGTTCTTTGTCGCCGTCATGGTCGTGGCATTGTTCCTGCTGTGGCGCGGCAGACTGTTTAACGCCAGGTGGATGCTCTGGATCCTGATGCTGGCAGCGCCTTTTCCTTATATCGCGAATACCGCCGGATGGATGACCGCCGAGCTCGGCCGCCAGCCGTGGCTGATCTATGGGCTGATGCGCACCGAAAACGGCTATTCCAAGGCCGTTTCGGCCGGTAACGCCATGTTTACTCTTTTGGGATTCATGGGCATTTACATGGTGCTGGGCATTCTGGGCCTGTTCCTGATCCGGCGGGAAATTGAGAACGGCCCTGTGGCCGGACACGAATCCGCGTCCAATCTTCATCCGGCGACGGAGGCAAGGTGACGGAGGCAAGGTGAACATGACGAGCCTTTGGTTCTGGATTGTCGCAGTGATGATCGCCACCTATGTCGTGCTCGACGGATTCGATCTTGGAGCGGGCGCGATTTATCTGATTGCGGCCAAAACCAACGATGAACGACGGCGGGTGCTGCGCGCGATCGGCCCGGTCTGGGATGGCAACGAAGTCTGGCTGCTGGCTGCCGGCGGCACGCTTTACTTTGCGTTTCCTCGATTGTACGCGTCGAGCTTCAGCGGGTTCTACCTTCCGCTGACGATTGTCCTGTGGCTGCTCATTCTGCGCGGCATCGGCATTGAATTCCGGGCTCACATCGAAAACCGGGTGTGGCAGGACTTCTTCGACGTGGTCTTCAGCATTTCCAGCATTCTGCTGGCGGTGTTTTTCGGGGCGGCGCTGGGCAACGTGGTGCGCGGAGTTCCGCTGGATGCAACCGGCTATTTCTTTGAGCCGCTCTGGACCAACTTCAAACTCGGCCCGCAGACGGGCATCCTGGATTGGTACACGATACTTACCGGCGTGGTGGCATTAGTGACCCTAGCCGCGCACGGTTCTTACTACGTTGCGCTTAAGACCGACGAGGATCTCGGCCGCCGCGCCCGCGGTTTCGCCTTGCTCTGCTGGCCCCTGCAGTTTTTTCTGACCTGCATTTCCCTGGTTGCGACTTATTTCATCCGGCCCGATATCATGGCGAACTACGGGGAACACACGGTCGGGATGCTGGTTCCGATCGTGGTTTTCGCCAGCCTGGCAGTCATGCTTTGGGCCAATCCCAAGGGCAAAGAGAAACTCGCGTTCGTTGCCTCCAGCCTGTATATCACCGGAATGCTGGTGGGCGCGGCGTTTGCGCTCTATCCCGTCGTGCTGTCTGCCCGCGATCACCGGTACGACCTTACCATCTACAACACCGCCGCCGGCAGTCACGGACTGAGCGTTGGCTTGGTCTGGTGGACGCTGGGCGCGGTGCTGGCCGTGGCCTATTTTGTGTTCGTTTACCGCATGTTTCGCGGCAAGGTGAAGTTGGGAGAAGGGCAGTACTGAGGTCAGAGGTTAGAGGTCAGATTGCAGAAGTGAACCACTCCGAGGCAAACGGCACCGTGAGCCCTAGAGCTCTTACCTCTGCAATCTGGACCTCTAACCTCTGACCTTTCCATCCCTCCCGTATAATCGAAAGATGAGCGCTCATTCCCATCATCCCGGTCAGCAACAGCCCACCGCGCAACCTTTACCTGGCGTCAACGCCATCATCGCCGTCGGTTCCGGCAAGGGCGGAGTCGGCAAGACCACTCTCGCGGTCAATCTGGCAATCGCCCTCAGCAAGATGGGCCACAAAGTGGGATTGCTCGACGGCGACGTCTACGGGCCCAATGTCCCGCTCATGCTCGGCGCCAACGAGCAGCCCAAAGTGATGGGCGAAGGCCAGATCGCGCCCATCAACTCGCATGGGCTCAAGGTCATCTCGGTCGGCTTCCTCAACCCTGGAGACAAGCCGCTCATCTGGCGCGGGCCCATGCTGCATTCGATCATCAAGCAGTTTCTGGGATCGGTCGAGTGGGGACTGCTTGACTATCTTGTGATTGACCTGCCTCCGGGAACGGGCGACGTGGCGCTCTCGCTGATTCAGACCGTGCCGCTGACCGGCGCGATTGTGGTCTCTACGCCGTCCGACGTTGCGCTGCAGGATGCGCGCAAGGCCATCGAGATGTTCCGCCAGATGAAGGTGGACATCGTCGGCATGGTTGAGAACATGAGTTACTTCGTCTGCCCGCACTGCCAGCACGAAGTTGACATCTTCTCGCGGGGCGGCGCGGAAAAGACGGCTAAGCAGCTTGACATCGCCTTTCTTGGAAGCGTCGAGCTCGATCCGGAGATTCGCAAGTCGGGCGACAGCGGGGTTCCGTCCGTGCTTCAGGGAGAAGACTCTCCTCATGCGAAGTCGCTGTTCGCGTTCGCCCGCAATGTGGCGGCGCGAGTGGAGGAGATCAAAGCCGGCAGTTCGGAAGGCGTGATTCAGATTCAGTAGGGGCCAAGAACGCTGAACCGCAGAGAACGCAGAGTTCGCGGGGGTTTTTGTGACTGGGTTCCCCTGCTTTTCGTCTCGATTCCTGCTGTTTACTAGATAGGTATTAACCCGTTAGTACAGGGTACCACCCCCTCCAAAAAAAACTCACCCCCGGTCTTTTGGAATCATGGGGTTAGGAGGAAATTCCCGCCAGGTCTTTGAGTTTAAAGGACTTGCGGGTAAAGTCTTCCAGAATCAATGACTTAACCTGTCAAAGAGCGCTGAAAATGGTTTTGGGGCAGCTTCGAGGGCCGTCTTGATGGACGGCATACCTCAGAACTGCCCCAATTAGACTTCTATTATCACGCACGATAAGTTTGGAGTCAAGGTTGAAATCTGGGGCTTAGTACCCAGTACCCGGTACCCAGTACCCAGAGTTCGTCCGTTCGGGAGCGCTCGTTCTTGGCACCATCGAAGATGCGGAACTGACGCACGTGCACAGCTTGATGTGGCGCGATTGGGATCGGGGCATGGATCGAACTATGGATTTCACCGACGCCACGCTCGTGTATCTGGCGAAGCGCGAATCTCTTTCTGTTATTCTCACGGTCGATCACGCGGACTTCGCAACCTATCGGATTGAAGGGAAGCGGCAGTTTCGGGTGGTGCCGAGCAAACGACCGTAGCCATGCGCGGGTCGCTAACCTGCACCCGGCAAATTTCCACCCCCTTGGAATAAGGGGAGAGCCCATGGCATTAGATTTAAGGTATATATACCTTAAATAGAAAACAGCGAGATCGCGATGTAATCTATTGGTAAACAAAGACTTATACGATACAATAGCTTCGATCACAACGCTTAAGGTATATATACCTGAAGCGTAGCGAAGTTCCCGCATTCTCCGTGTTCTATGGTATATATACGATAGAACACGGAGAATGCGGACGAGTCCCTCTGATGCCGAGGAAAGCCTCCAGGATCGAAATAGCCAGCCCCCGGATATTCCAGGAGTTGGATACTGCCCCAAGGCGCGTTTATACATACGGTCAACTCACCTCGCTTCTGAATTTCAACCGGGCTGCTTGGGATCTTCCCGACTACATCTCGACAGACCGCTTCGTAGTGTTCCTCATTCAACGCGGCAAACTCGCGCGCGTCGAAATCTCTTCAGAATCGCAATTACTTGCTCGGTATATCTGGGGTGAAGTCTCGGACTTTGCGATTGCCGTCTCGCTACGACCGTCTGCGTACTTATCACACGGCACCGCGGTTTTTCTTCATAATTTAACGCAGCAAATCCCGAGAACCATCTACGTCAACAAAGAACAGAGCCCCAAAGCTCGTCCAAGTTTTCCGTTGACTCAACAATCGCTGGAACTTGCATTCAGCCGGCCTCAGAGGAAATCCAAGTACTCATTTACGGTTAGGCAGTCGTCCCTGGTGCTCCTCAGTGGTAAGCAGACTGGAAGGCTTGAGGTTGTGCCGTTGCACACGGCGATGGGGGAGATAATTGAGGTTACGGGTATCGAAAGAACACTCATCGATATCACTGTCCGACCCGCATACGCCGGTGGCGTCTATCAGGTTTTAGAAGCTTACAAATCGGCGAAAGATGTCGTCTCGGTAAATACATTGATCGCGACGCTTAAGAAATTGGATTACGTGTATCCATATCACCAAGCGATCGGTTTTTATATGCAAAGGGCTGGGTATGAGAGCAATAGGTATGAGCGGCTGCGCAACCTAGGAATTGATTTTGATTTTTACTTGGCCCACGATATCAGAGAGCGCGATTTCGACCCGTATTGGCGCTTATATTTTCCAAAGGGGTTCTAGCATCTTGCCTATCCGAAGCACGAAATCAAAATAGAAGTCGAACGGCTCCAAATCGCCGCCCACCGTGTCTTGAACCGAAGGCCAATCTGGCCGGTGAAATTCCCGGTACTTTGACATTTTGCCGATGAAATGCACGGGGACGTCCTTCGCGGCGAAAATTTGTTTTGTCAATTCGAGTGCATCCTGTGTGGCTAGGTTAATGTTTGCTCCCTTCATGAGGACGTAAATATCGTAGAAGTCTCGCGCTCGGGCGGATTTTTCAGCCCGGAGTTTGTACTCCTCCATTTGCTGGCATATGGCCCTGATTTTTTCCAAAAGCAGCATTACAGGGGTGTATACGTATATCGCATATTCCATCAGTTCGGCGTTTGCCTTACCCTCGCAAAACTCCCATTTGCTGAAGTCTATGATAAAGTTGCGTTTCTGCATTGGACCAATAATCGTTGCATTGCGTCTGACAGCTTCCAAATTCCCGCCTAGTTTCTCGTACTTGTCCCTTTCGATGATCTTGAATTGTGCTCGGTACCCGCCCCACCTGTCGCCCTTGGCACCGACGATGGAGGGGCGAGGCGTAAAGCTGTAGTCGAAGAGCACATAGCCTGCCGAACGAAAGCGGTCGATCAAGGCGGCCTTGACTCGCCTCTCCGTGTCTTCCAGGTCGTCGAAGTCCCCGTCTATGGAGAAATCCACATCGAAGGAGCCTCTATTTCCAAATCCGTATACGAGACTTATTGCATTTCCTCCTTTGAGCACGAGTCTGTTGAAGAGAACGTCGTCGGAGAACATTGCAATGATTACCAGCCGCCGAATATTTGCCAAATCCATGAAACGCACTATAAACGAACTGGACGAACGGAAGCATACGTGCGCAGCCCGCCCCGATCCTTGACACCCTTGCCGGGGCTCCCTAGAATTCCATTGAGGAGTGGTGGAGTCTTTATCTAAGCCACTGCATCTAAAGAATTTAGAGGGGCGGGTTCGCTCCTCGACTCGGGTTGATATGCCTGCAGGGCCAAGCGGCGGACGGGAACGGGAAATTCTTACTGCCATCGTTGAGACATTCATTGCCAGCGGAGAGCCGGTGGGGTCGCGGACGCTGGCTCGCTCCAGCCGCGAGGGGCTGAGTGCGGCTACGATTCGCAACGTGATGGCCGATCTGGCCGATGCTGGATTTCTGGAGCAGCCGCACGCTTCGGCGGGGCGCGTTCCTACGGCGGAGGCTTATCGCTATTACGTCGAGCAGCTTAGTGGGGAAGCGCATCTCTCGCACGAGAACCAGAGCATCATTCAGGACACGCTGACCGGGGTCACGGACGTGGAGGAGTTCATGGAGCGCACGTCGCATGTGCTCTCCCTGATCTCGCACAGCGTCGGTATTACCGTGGCCACCAGCGGGCCACGCAACGCGCTCGAGCATGTTTACTTTTCGCGCCTGGGCGATCAGAAGGTGCTGGCGGTGGTGGTCACGCGCTCGGGAGTGGTGCGCGACCGCGTGCTGCGGCTGGATATTCCGCAATCGGATCTCGACCTGGCGGCGCGCTACATCAATGACAATTTTCGCGGCTGGACGATGGGCGACATGCGCGCCGAGCTGGCTCGCCGGCTGGAACAAGAACGCAGCGAGTACGACCGGCTGATGAAATTGATCGAGCAGCTCTACCAGCAGGGCGCGCTGGCTTCGACGGACGACACGCGGGCGGTGTTTGTGGAGGGAGCGGCGAACCTCGTAATGAACCGCGTGGCCGGCGAGGAAGATCGCCAGCGCCTGCAAGATATGCTGCGGACGCTTGAAGAAAAAGAAAAAGTTGTGAAGCTGCTCGGCGCTTATCTCGACACGCGGCAGGAAGCGGTGCGGGTGGTGATCGGGCTGGACGAGGCGCTGCCGGCTTCGAATTTGCAGAATTTCGTCCTGATTGGCGCGCCCGCGCGCGTTGGCGGGGAAGTGATGGGATCGCTGGCGGTGATTGGACCGACGCGGCTGGATTATCAGCACACCATGTCGGCGGTGTCGTACATCGCGCGGCTGTTCGACAAACTTTTGAATGAATCGGAGTAATGCAGAAGCATGCGTAAAGGAAACGGAAAGACCGAGGGGCGCTTTGATCTGGAACAGCAGGATCTGGAGCGCGAGCTTCCGGCGGCGGAAGGCGTAGAAGAAGCTGCGCCGGCCGCGGCCGCGACCAAACCAGCGGAGGCGGGTGCGGCAACGGAAGTGGAAAAGCTTAAGGCTGAGCGCGACGCGCTTCTTGACCGCATGGCCCGTCTGCAGGCGGAATTCGACAATGCCCGCAAGCGCGCGGTGCGTGAACAGCAGGATTTCCGCGAGTTCGCCGCGGCCAACGTCATCAAGAACTTTCTTCCGATCCTCGACGGTTTTGAGCGCGCATTAAAAGCCAACGCCGACTCCACGGATTTCCGCAACGGCATTGAGCTCATCTACCGTCAGTTTCTGGATGCGCTGCAGAAAATCGGAGTGCAGCCGATTGTTGCGACGGGGCAGCCTTTCGATCCGCGGGTTCACGAAGCCGTCGAAATGGTGGATACGGCCGAGGTTCCGGATCACTATGTCTTCGACGAGCTGCAGCACGGCTATAAGTACAAGGACCGCCTGCTGCGTCCCGCGATGGTGCGGGTCGCTCGCAATACTCGCGCATAAATTAAGATTAAAATTGGCATAGTAAAAGAGTGGGGGAGTTTCTGGCCGCAAATACAAAACGGGATTATTACGAGGTACTCGGGGTCACACGCACGGCCAGCGACGTTGAAATCAAGAGCGCTTACCGCAAGCTTGCGATGACGTACCATCCCGACCGCAATCCCAACAATCCCGACGCGGAGGAGAGGTTCAAGGAGATCACCGAGGCGTACGCAATTCTCGCCGACAGCGAGAAGCGATCTTTGTATGACCGCTTTGGGCACGCTGGCGTGGGCGGCAGCGCCGGAGGCGGGGCGGGATTCGATCCCGCCATCTTCCAGGATTTCGGCGACATCTTCGGCGACATCTTCGGTTTCAGCGACATGTTCGGGCAGGGCAGCCGGCGTCGGAGCCGGGCCCAGCGCGGAGCCGACCTTCGCGAAGACTTGCATCTTGAATTCGATGAAGCGGTGTTCGGCACCGACAAGCAAGTGAATGTGCGCCGCCATGAGACTTGCGACGCGTGCCGCGGAACCGGCGCCGCGCCGGGTAAAGCTCCGGTCACCTGCCGGTCGTGCGCTGGACGGGGGCAGGTGCGGTATCAGCAAGGGTTCTTCAGCATCGCTCGAACCTGCCCCACCTGCCAGGGCGCGGGCAGCGTAATCACCGATCCGTGCCCGAAGTGCAAAGGCGAAGGGCGCTTGCTGCGGGATCGCGTGGTCGAAGCCAGGGTGCCGGCGGGAGTGGAGGACGGCACGCGAATTCGTTTCACGGGCCTGGGTGAAGCGGGCGCGTTCGGCGGGCCGGCCGGGGACTTGTATGTTGTTCTGCACGTCAAAGAGCACGCCTTTTTTGAGCGCGAGGGCAACGACCTGCACTGCGTGGTTCCGATTTCGTTCTCGCAAGCTGCCCTCGGCATCGAGATTATGATTCCGACGCTGGAGGGAGAACACAGGCTGAAAGTGCCTGAAGGGACGCAGTCGGGAGCCACGTTTCGCATCCGGAACAAAGGCGTGCCGGTGCTCAATGGGCACGGCAAAGGCGATCTTTTCGTGGAGGTGCGAATCCAAACGCCTGGGAAACTGAGCAAACGCCAGCGCGAACTGTTGGCCGAGTTGGGACAACTGTCTCCGGTGGAAAATAAGCCGCAGAGCCGGTCGTTGTTGGGACGCGTGAAGGACATGTTTGTGTAGGGCAGTTGCCAGTTGCCAGTTTTCAGTACCCAGTACCCAGTACCCAGTACCCAGTACCCAGTACCCAGTACCCAGTACCCAGATTCAAGTTCCCTGCTCTGAGCACTCAATGAATGAGCTTTCACTGAGAACTGGGAAATGAGAACTCAACCATGACGCGACGCCGCTGGATTGCCGACGAGGTCGCCGGAAATACTGCCGCTTTGGTGGGCGAGCATGCTGCGCATCTTGCTCGCGTCCTGCGCGCCGAAGTTGGGCAGGAGTTCGACATCGCAACCGGAGACGAAATCCGCCGCGGGACCATCACCACGATCTCCTATGATCGCGTAGAGTTCGCGCTGGGCACGAAGAGATACCGCACGCCAAGATCCAAGCCGTTTGATGATCCGAAGATCACTCTCGCCCTCGCCATCTTCAAGTTCGACCGCATGGAGTGGGCGATCGAGAAGTGCACGGAGATCGGAGTAACTCGGATCATTCCCGTAATCGCCCGCCGCAGCGATGCTCATCTGGCCGCCGCTGCGGTGAAGCGGCACGCGCGCTGGCAGCGCATTGTTCGCCAGGCCGCCGAGCAGTCGCGAAGGTCTGCGCCGCCGGAGATTGCGGTCCCGGTCAAACTGAAAGCGCTCGACGGCGTTCTGCCGGCAGACGCATCGACCCGCATCGTTCTTGCTGAATCACTCGCTGAGTCGGAAGAGGGCGCTCGGCTGGGAGAAGTTTTGCAATCCCGGCCAACCGAAGTGGCGCTGGCCGTGGGGCCCGAAGGCGGATGGACGGGCGAGGAACTCGCGTGGTTTCGCGAGACGGGATGGATCGCGGCCTCGCTCGGCAACACAATCCTGCGGGCGGAGACTGCGGCGATTGTCGCTACTGCCCTTGCTCTTGACGCGCTGCGCTTGTAGCGGTCCCGTCAATTCGCGACATAAGTTTGGGTTATCATCCTGAGCAAAACGAAGGACCCATGTATTTCGAGGCGGCGAGAAGATGCATAGGTCCTCATGAGTTCACGAATCAAGTGCAACACCGTACAAAGGTGTTGCGATGGAAAAAAGAAGGTATGAGCAGTTGGGCCTCAGAGAGCGGATTGAGATTTACCGTCTGCATGCAGACGGTAAATCTCTGCGCTGCATCGCTGGCGTTCTGGGGCGGAGCGCGGCGACGATCAGCCGTGAACTGAAGCGCAACGGCAAGGCGTCCAAGCAGTGGACCGGGGGTTACGATCCGGAGCGCGCGCAGCAGTTGATGCTGCGTCGTCATGCTCGCGGTCGAGCCCATAAGCTGGAACGTCAGCCGGAACTTCGTGAGAAAGTTTTGCAACATCTCGCCGCGGGATGGTCGCCGGAGCAGATTGCCGGGCGCATGGCCCAGGGACCGGGCAGCGACCGCATCAGCTACGAATTGATCTACCGTTACATTTATTGGCGCAGTGGGTCCTTCAACGAAACCCTGCATCGCTGGTTGCCTCGCCAAAAGTACCGTCGCGGAAAGCGTCTGCCCAATGGCCGATGGTCGACGGCGTCCATAGTGGACAGGGTTTCCATCCATGATCGTCCGGCGGTGGTGGAGGCCAGAACGCGCTTGGGCGATTGGGAAGCCGACCTCATGAGCTTCAGCAAACCGGGACAGTTCTTGCTGGTGGCGCAGGAACGCAGGTCGCGGCGCGCCCTGCTGGTGCGGCAGAAGGCGAGAACGGCGCAGTCGGTCGCCGACAATCTCAGCGCCATGGTGGAAGCGATGCCCGCGCGTGTGTGCCAATCCATGACCTTCGATAACGGAACGGAGTTCAGCAAACACTATCTCCTGAGCCGACGGTTTGGCATCCAGACCTGGTTCTGCGACACGCACTCGCCGTGGCAAAAGGGCGGCATCGAAAACGCGATTGGCCGTTTGCGCCGCCAGTTGCCCAGAAACACCGACCTCGATACCCTGCCCGCCCATCGCCTCGCCCTCTGTCTCGAACGCTATAACGACACACCCAGAAAATGCCTCGGCTTCAAAACTCCCAACGAGGTATTCTTGGAACACACTGTTGCACTTCAAACGTGAATTCATCCCTTCGCTTCGCTCAGGATGACAGCGTAGATTTGTGCTTTGAACTGCCGGGGCATGACACTACAGCATTCCACAACCAACCTCTGATATTCTCCGGCCAGTGAGTTTTCCGGTGGCCACGACTATCTCACCTGCGACGAAGATCGTTCCCGATGAACGGCAGCGGCAAGCCATCGAGCACGTTCATGGGCCGATGCTGGTGATCGCCGGCGCGGGCACCGGGAAGACCACTGTGCTCACGCAGCGCGCGGCCAATCTGATCCGCGAAGGTCACGCCCGTCCCGACGAGATTGTTGCGCTCACCTATACCGAAAATTCCGCCGCAGAAATGCTGGCCCGCGTTCGGGGAGAACTGCGGGGCACGGCCATCGAGGGCTTGCAGGCTTACACCTTCCATGCCTGGTGCAACGGACTGCTCCAGCGTCGCGGCGCCGATTTTGGTGTGCTCGACGAGAGGGATCTCTGGGTGTACTTGCGCCGCCGTATTCGCGATCTGCGTCTCAAGCACTTCGTGCGCGCTGCCAACGTCGGTCAGTTTCTCGACAGCCTGCTCGAGTTCATGCGCCGTTGCCAGGACGAACTGGTCGGCCCCGCAGAATACGCGCGCTACGTAGAGCGCCTCGAACGCGGCGAGGTTCCGCTTCCCCGGGTTACCCGATCGAAGAAGCAAGCGGAATTGGCGGATGGGGAGATACTGGAGCGCTGCCAGGAAATCGCTCGCGTTTTCGCCACCGTGGAAAACATGCTCCGGGAGAAAAACCTGGGCACCTTCGGCCACATGATTACCAGGGCCTATCGGTTGCTGAAGGACGATCCCACATTGCTCGGAGAAGAACGGCGCCGCGCTCGCTTCCTGCTGGTGGATGAATTCCAGGACGTGAACTTTGCCCAGGTCGAGATCCTCTCCTTGCTTGCCGGACCGGCGGCGAACGTTTTTGCCGTGGGCGATCCGGACCAGGCGATCTACCAGTTCCGCGGAGCTTCGAGCGAGGCATTCACGCTGTTTATGAGGAGCTTTCCCGCGGCGAGAGTCGTTGTGCTGGGAAAGAACCGGCGCTCGCTCTCGCCGATCCTCGGCTGCGCTTTTGGCATTGTGAATGACAACCCGCCGGTGTTCGGACCAACGCTCTCGCAAAAAGGGACTTCGATTTCCTATCAACGAGCGCCTCTCGAATCGCTGCGCGATGAGGAGGCGAAGCAAAACGGCGAGACTACGGCCGCGCCGCCGGTCGAAATTGTCACCTGGAGAGATAAAGAAGTCGAGGCCGCCGACCTCGCCCGCCGGATCCAGAGGAAGCGCAAGGAGGAGCAATGCCGGTGGAGCGAATTTGCGGTGCTCTATCGCCAGCACAACCATCGCGATGAATTGGTCCATGAACTTGCCGAGCGGGGCGTGCCATTTTCCATCGAGGGGCTGGATGTGCTCGACACACCGGAGGTCCGCGACGTAGTGGCGTGCCTGACCGCCGCTGTGTCTCCGAACGATGCGGCCAGTTTGTTTCGCGTGGCGGCGCTGCCGCAATTCGGCATCAACCCAATGGAATTGCGGGCGGCGATGAGGGCCGTGCGGCGGCAGGAACTCGATCTCCGCAGCGTGTTGGGAAGGCTCGCGGGCGGTTCGGCGGTGCTGGAAAGCGTGGAGAAGGTGCATCGCGAAGTGGGGAAAGACGGAGTTCGCGCGGACGCTGCGGTGAACGCGGCGATCCGGCACTTCGATTTGCAGCGGTCGGCTGTGATAGGCGCGTTCGTGAAGTTTGTGGAGGACTGGCACAAGAAAGCCATTGCCGAAACTGGCAGCCCTTCCGAATTCCTCGATTACCTGGATTATTTTGGTCAGGCACGAGGCACCGTTCCGCTTCCGCGCGTCGAGGAACATGACGATGCGGTACAGCTTTTGACCGCGCACGCCGCCAAGGGGCTCGAATACCGGCACGTCGCCATCGTGCGCGGTTCATCCACCTCGTTCCCGACTAGCTACCATGAACCGCTCATTGCTTTTCCGGCGGAGCTGCGCCGGCCGGACGCGTCCTCGAATGACGACAAGACGCTGCACGAAGAGGAGGAGCGCCGCCTTTTTTACGTGGCCATGACGCGTGCCAAGGACACGCTCGCGATCTACGCGCACCAGGGCAGGGGCGCGAGGGATCCGAAGCCAACCCAGTTTCTGCGGGAGTTCATGGTTCGCCCGGCTCACAAGCAGTTCTGGTCCACCCGTCCAGCAGCGGCCGTGCAGGATACGTTGTTTGCCGAGGAAGAAAGAATCGCGGTGCAGCGATCGAATGTTGCCGCGTGGCTGCTCATGCCGCCGGCGGCGAACTTCGTCAGCGGCCTGAGCGCGTCGGCGATTGAAATCTACGAAGAGTGCCCGCTGCGCTTCAAGCTCGAAAGGGAGTGGAACCTGCCGCGCGACGTGCCCGCGTCATTGCACTACGGAGCGGCCATGCACCACGTCCTGCACACTTTCTACGATGCGCAGCGCTACGGGCGCGAGATCGGCGACGACGAATTGCTCGAACAGTTCCGGTCGGAGCTGGCTTCCGCGGGCATTGCCGACCGCTATCAATATGAGCTGTACCTGCGGCAGGGATTCGAGCAGTTGCGGCAGTTCTTCGAGTGTGCGCGCAGCGCACCACCTCCCGAGGTCATCGAGACCGAACGCAGGTTTGAATTGCAAGTGGGCTCGGAGAAGATGACTGGGCGCGTGGATCGCATCGATCGCACCGGCCCGTCGACGGTTGCCATCGTGGACTACAAGACGGGCAAGCCGCGGTCGCAAGAGGATGCCGACGAGAGCCTGCAACTCTCTTTGTATGCGCTTGCGGCAAGGGAGACGTGGGGAAAGCGCGCCGACCGCCTGATCTTCCATAATCTCGAAAACAACACGGCCGTCTGCACCACGCGGATCGATGCCGAGTTGGAAGCGGCGAAATTGCGCGTGCAGAAGGCGGCGGACGGAATTGCGGAGGGGAATTTCGCCCCGAAGCTTGGGTATCACTGCGCGTTTTGTCCCTATCGCAATCTCTGTCCGGCGACGGAGAAGGTGGTCGCAGCGCCGCAAAAGAAGCCGGCGCCTCGCGTCCATTAGCTTGGCCAGCGGGATTTCGTTCAGAAGAACAGAGGGGCGGGGAATCTGAAAAACGCCATAAAAAAACTTTGGGGACGCTCATCGCGTCCCCATTGTTGTTGCCTGTTGCGGGTGCTTAGTGCTTCTTGGCCTTCTTTGCTTTCTTTTTGGTTGCCATGGATCTATTCTCCCTTTTCCATTCTTCATGGAATTTTTGCAACGGTGTTTTGTTGCAACTGATTGATGTATAGAGTCAACGCAGAACGAAGTCAAGAGAAAAATGATTGAAACGGACGCATGCAACGATGTACCAAAGTCACCTGCGCAACTCGCACGCGAAAAAAAGTTCGCGTGACCATCACAGCTCGCTCTCGCCGGTTCTCCCATCGCGTCGTGCCGGGCCGCGCGCGCGTTTCAAAGGGACGCTTCGCCGCGATGCCGGCGTGGTTGCGCGCCGCAAATCTTCGCGGAGCGTTCCCCCGTCTATAATGAGAGACGATTTTGCAGTGGCACGTTGCTTGAAGGGGGGCGTCTATGGCCGGTTCGAATGATGTTGTGATCATCGCGGGATGCCGCACGCCGATCGGAAAATTTCAGGGAGGCCTGAGCGACCTGAGCGCTCTGCAATTGGGCGCGATCGCAGTACGCGAGGCCGTCAAGCGGGCGAATCTACAGCCGCAGCAAATTGACGAGTGCATCATGGGCAACGTCGTCTCCGCCGGGCTCGGTCAAAATCCCGCGCGGCAGGCGGCGCTATTCGGCGGACTGGCACCCGAAGTAGGTGCCATGACAATCAACAAGGTGTGCGGCTCAGGACTGAAAGCGGTGGCACTCGCGGCGCAGGCAATCGAAACCGGCAACAGCTTCATCGTCGTCGCCGGTGGCATGGAGTCGATGACCAACGCGCCGTATCTCCTGCCGAATGCGCGCAAGGGGTATCGTCTGGGCAACGGACAACTGGTCGACTCCATGGTGCACGACGGACTGTGGGACATTTACAACGACTATCACATGGGGCTGACCGGCGAGAGCGTCGCCGAGAAGTACGGCATCACGCGCGAAGAGCAGGACGAGTTCGCCGTCAACTCGCACCGCAAGGCCATTGCCGCGCAGAAGGATGGGCGCTTCACGTCGCAGATTGTTCCCGTTGAAATCCCGGCCAAGAAAAAAGGACAGCCGCCCGCGATCTTTGACAAGGACGAAGGCCCGCGCGAGGACACTACGATTGATGCGCTGCGCGCCCTCAAGCCGGCCTTCAAGAAGGATGGCACGGTTACGGCGGGCAACGCTCCCGGAGTCAACGACGGAGCGGCGGCGCTGGTCGTGACCAGCGGTGCGCGCGCTCAGGAACTAGGCGCCACGCCGATGGTCCGCATCGTCGCGCAGGCTACCAGCGGAGTCGAGCCGAAGTGGGTGATGATGGCTCCGGTCGGCGCGGTGCGGAAGATTTGGGAGAAGACGGGCTGGAAGAAAGACGATGTGGATCTCTACGAACTGAACGAAGCGTTTTCCGTGCAAGCGCTCGGAGTCTGCCGCGAGCTGGGCCTCGATATGAACCGCGTCAACGTGAACGGAGGCGCAGTGGCTTTGGGGCATCCTATCGGGGCCAGCGGAGCGCGCGTGCTCGTCACCCTGATCTACGAGATGATGCGCCGCGACGTGCACCGCGGGATTGCCGCGCTGTGCCTGGGCGGAGGGAACGCGGTGGCTATGGCGGTGGAGCGGTAGGATAGTCTGGAACCTGTTTGCGAGTGTAATTGATGTTTCAACAACAACCGGATAGCTTCCGGTTCGCCGACGATAGGCGTCTTACGTACATGCATAGTCGTTCTTGCAGGCGGGCGGGAGAACCGCACAGCAGCGCGGTTCTCCAATCAGCGCGCTGAGGTTCAGTGTTTGGCAAACCGCCTTTTTCCGATGCTGCCGCTGGCGATGATTCCCTGGTTTCCACCCGCACTGATCACTACGGTGTCGATTTCCGAACCACTCTCCACCACGACGAAGTTCGCGACCACCGGCGGCCGTCCGTCGGTGAAGTTGATGGTGAAGGTGCCGGTGCAATCGGAATTCACCGTGTAGGTACCAGTGGCCTGGGTGTGGGTGAAATCAGCGACAACCTCGCCACTCACCGTGACTGTATCGATCTGTGTGAGCCCACCCTTGCCATCGAACTCAGTCATCGCCACGCCCACCTGTGGGCCGGTGGGCCCTTGGCCTCCCAATTTGTTGCCCTGGATAGTGAATCCGTAGTTGCCAGCGATGAGTTTGTTATTGCAAGCAGGAGACGCACTCTGCGCGTATCCCGACCCCAAAGCCGCGAGCGTTAGCAGAACCAACGCGGCCGCATTTACGACTAGCTTCTTGTTCATAAATCCTCCTCATTCATTGATTTCTTGTTTTCCTCAGCGCGCCCCCGCTTTATTGCAGAGCAGCTGCCGAAGTGTGTGTACTCTTAGCGCGGGACCCGAATCCGGTCAATTGACCCGCCCTAAATCCTCCCTGACTTGCTAAGAGAAAGTTGCCGAAGGAGTTATCGGGTTCCCTGAACTGAAGTCCTGGGATAAAATCAGGTTCCTCGGGTGGGGGTTAATGGACGCGCTCGCCAGTTCCAGCCGCCGTGTTCGCACCGGACTCTTCGAAATTGACTTTGGCTCCGGCGAAGTCCACAAAGAAGGGCGAAAAGTGCCGCTGCAGGAGCAGCCTTTTCGGGTCCTGGCCATCCTGCTGGAGCGTCCTGGAGAAGTAGTCACCCGCGAGCAGTTGCAGGCGAAGTTGTGGCCGGCCGACACGTATGTGGGTTTCGATGAAGGCCTGAACACAGCCATCCGGAAACTGCGGGTTGCCTTCGGCGACTCCGCGGAGAACCCGCGATTCATCGAGACAGTTTCCCGTCGGGGGTATCGCTTCATAGCGCCGGTACGTGAAGCCGTCGCGCTAGCTCCTCAATCTTCGGATAGAGTTGCTGCTCCAGACGCCGCCGAAGTGAAGCATGGCCGACCTCGGCGTATCCGGCGGCCAGTTTTGGTGCTTTCGGCGGCTGCTCTGCTTGTCATTCTGGCCGGCGTCGCATACCTGGCGCGCTGGCGTTCGTCCGCGAACCTAGCTGCCAACAAGCGAGTGATGCTGGCGATCCTGCCTTTCCAAAATCTGAGTAATGACCCGGAGCAGGAGTACTTCAGCGATGGTCTGACCGAAGAGACCATTACAGACCTGGGCAAACTGACCCCTGAACAGTTGGGCGTCATCGCTCGCACCTCCGCGATGACGTACAAGCACACAACTAAAACGATCGGCCAGATCGGTCATGAACTGGGTGTCGACTACATCCTGGAAGGAAGCGTGCGACGAGACAGAGAAAAGGTCCGCATCAGTGCCCAGTTGATCCGCGTACAAGACCAAACTCATCTCTGGGCGCAGAGCTATGATCGCGGGCTCCCAGACTTCCTGGGCGTGCAGAACGAATTGGCACAAGTGATCTCGCAACAGGTCGGTCTAAGACTTACCCCGGGACAGAAGAGTGAACTGGAGACGACGCGTAGGCTCGATCCCGAGGCGTACGACCTTTACTTGAAAGGTTTGTATCACTGGAACATGCTCACGCCGACCGGCTTCGGCCAAGCAATCAACTACTTTCAGGAGGCAACGAAAAAAGACCCGAAGTATGCGCTGGCTTATGCCGGGCTGGCGGATTGCTATGCCGTGCTTCCCATGATCAGCGATTCGCCTCCCAGGGAGTCGTTCCCCGGTGCGCAGGCGGCAGCAGCAAAAGCTCTGGAATTGGACGATGCACTCGCGCAAGCCCACGACTCCGATGCGCGAATCAAGTTGTTTTACGAGTGGAACTGGGCTGAATCTGAGCGACAGTCCGTGCGCGCGATTGCGCTGAACCGGAACCTGGCGGGTGCGCATGTTCGCTATGCCCATCTTTTGTCAAATGTCGGGCGGCACAAGGAAGCGCTTGCCGAAGCGGAACGAGCCCGGGAGCTCGACCCCCTTTCGTTGATCACCAATGCGCTGTTTGGAATGTTCCTCTTCCAGGCGCGCCAGTACGATGCTGCGGTCGAACAGTTGCAGAAGACGATAGGAATGAACCCGCATTTTTGGGTAGGACATCTCCACCTGGGAAAGGCTTACGAGCAGAAGGGGATGTATCAGGCAGCAATTGAAGAGTTTACAAGAGCCCGCGATCTTTCTGAGGGAAACTCGGAGACGGTTGCTTCTCTGGGACACGCGTATGCACTGTCCGGCAGGCAAGATGCGGCGCGAGATGTGCTTGAAGAATTGAAGCGCCAATCGCAGAAGAGCTACGTCCCGCCATACAACATCGCCATGATCTATGCAGGTCTAGGCGAAAAGGACCATGCTCTGGACTGGCTCGAAAAAGGCTACGAGGCCCGAGACGTGCATATGATATTCCTCAAGGTCGACCCCAAATGGGACAGCTTCCGTTCGGATTCCCGCTTTCAGGACTTGTTGCAGCGCATGGGATTTGCCTCGGGGCAGCAGTAAGGGGAAGTTCATAATCTTTGAAGTGCGATCCCCCCGCAGTCTTACGTCGCGACCGCGCCCGGCTCCGGCGCCGTCAGCGGCAGGGTGATGGTGAACACCGCGCCTCCGTCCGGGCCGGTGGCGGCTTCTATGTTTCCTCCATGCTCGCGCAGGACGGTCTTGCAGATACTTAGGCCCAGGCCGGTGCCGCGGCCGGGACGCTTGGTGGTGAAGAAGGGATCGAAAATGTTCGCCAGGTTTTCGGGCGCGATGCCGGGACCATCGTCCTGAAACACGATCCATACCGAGTCGGGCTTGCGCCCGATGCGCACGCGAATCGTGCCTTTCTCGCGGCTTTCGCGGATGGCCTGCTCGGCATTGAGCAGGAGGTTCAAGAACACCTGCATGAGCTGATTGGGATCGGCCATGATTGCGGGTAGGGAAGGCTCCGGCAGAAAGTCGACCGTAATGTTGCTCTTGCGCAGCGGATAGGTTTGCACCTGCACGGTACGCAGCACCAGCTCATTCAGGTTGACCTGGCTGCGTCCCGGCATGGGGGGGCGGGCGAAGTATTGCAAGTTCTGCACGATTTCTGCGGCGCGGCGCGCCTGCTGGTGCAGAATTGCGATCTGTTTGCGGGCGCCTTCGCTGGCGCCGCCTTCCTGCAACAGTTCCGCCATGCCCAGAATGCTGGTCAGCGGATTATTGAGCTCGTGGGCAAAGCCGCCGATCATCTGTCCCATGGCCGCGAGACGTTCGCTCAGAATGATCTGCCGCTCCAGCTTTTTCTCCATCGTGACATCGCGGACGGAGACGATCACGCCGGCAGGATTACCGTCGGCATCGAGCAGCGGACTGGCCATGCCCAGCATGGTGCGCCAACTGCCGTCCCGGTGCCGGGCGCCGTATTCGCATGAGGTCAGCGAACTCTGGCCGGCCGCGACGGTGCGGTAGAGCGCGGCCAGTTCGGGTGAGGTGTTTTCGGCGTCCTCGACGTTCTTGCCCATGAGATGTTCCGGCCCGTACCCGAGGAGCTCGCCGATGCGCGCGCTCACGAACGTGTACTGCCCCTTCAGATCGAGCACCAGGATCAGGTCGGGAAAACTTTCCAGCAGGTGCCGGCGGAACTCTTCCTGGCGCTGCAACTGGCGCTCCAAGGCGCGCTTCTCGGTGACGTCGACGAGTGTGCCCTGGTAACGGACAATCCGCCCCGCGTCCATGACGCCGCTTGAGGTATCTACGCAGACCGCGACTCCGCCGTCTTTTCTTTTCAGCCGGACCTCTCGAGCGCGAGTGTCGCCGCTCTGGTTTTCCGCATGTCCCAGCACGGGTTCCGCGCCGGCATCGGCGTTCAATCCTTGCGGGGGCAGGTCCAACAAATCCTGCTTGGTGGCGTATCCCAGGATCTTTACCAGCGCCGGGTTCACCTCGAGCAACTGGCCTTCGGGATTGCTGATATAAACGCCTTCCTGGAGAGATTCGAACAACTGGCTGAAGCGCCGCTCCTTGTCGCGATGTTCGGTGATGTCGCGGGCCAGCACGCTGGCGCCGGTCACTTCGTCGCCCTTGACGATAGCGTTGACCAGGCAATCGTAGTAAAGGCGCCGCGAGTCGTCCTTCAGGTGGACCTCGACCACTCCCGACCAGTTCCGCTTCTCGATAAACCGCGGCAGACTCCAGGGGCTCTCGGCATGCAGCGGAGCGCCCAGGAATTCTTCAAGTTTGTGACCGATGAGCTCGGAATACGAAATGCCGAGAATTTCCGTAGCGCGGCGGTTTACCGTTCGCAGGGTGCCATCGAGTGAGATGGCGAGGGCCACGTCATCCAAGGAATCGATCAGCTCTTTGAAGCTGCGCTGGGAACGCATGATCAACTGGCCGAACTGGTCCAGTTGCTCTTCCGAGGGCATGGCCCCCGGCAAACTGCGCACGTCCTTCAGAAGCCGCGTAAGCTCGGAGACCTCGCGCCTGCGGCCGAAAGCGTAAGCGGCAAACAAGACGGCAAGCAAAAAAAGTCCGGCGGGAATTGCCCAAAGCTGGTAGGGAATGTCCTTTAGCTGTTGCCACGATAACGCCGCCGCCGCCGCCGCGAACAAAACGAGCAGGCCAAGCGCCCATCGCCACAACTGCCGCTCTTCCCGTTCCAGTTGGCTTGGCACTGGATCGGGCCGTTGGGAAGTGGGACCCTTGTCGAGCATTGGTTAACTCCACTGACGCAGAAGCGTATTCGGCCAGATTGCGTCTAGCGTAGCACCGAAAATGGCCGTTGACGACAGAACGTTACCGAAGGTTCCATCACGTTAACCGGGTGATGACCATCACAGCGTTCCGGGTTTGCCCCGGCTATGATGACGGTAAGGATCTCCCATCCGCGTTGTCTCTTTCGTGTGCCCCTGGTGTCCCTATGCTCTATAAGACTCTGAGTGCAGCGGTTTACGGCATTGATGCCAACATCATCGAAGTGGAAGTGGACGTTTCCGGCATCAAAATGAACGAAGACCACTTTCACACGGTCGGACTGCCCGACGCTGCCGTCCGCGAAAGCCGCGACCGGGTGCGCTCGGCGCTGAAAAACTGCGGCTACGATATCCCACCCACCCAGATCACCATCAATCTGGCGCCTGCCGACATCAAGAAGGAAGGTTCCGGCTTCGACCTGCCCATGGCGCTCGGCATTCTCGGCGCATACGGCGGTCTGAATAAGAAGGAGATTCCGGACGCGCTGTTTGTCGGGGAGCTTTCGCTCGACGGCAGCCTGCGCGGAGTTCGTGGCGCTTTGCCCATCGCGATCGAGGCTCGTCGAACCAAGGTGAAGCGCGTGATCGTGCCCGAAGTCAACGCTCGCGAAGCCGCCATGGTCGAAGGCGTTGAGGTCTATCCCGTCAAGTCGCTGCTCGACCTCATTCATTACATCAATTCCGGCAACGGCGTTTCGCGCCTGCAGGTCGACACCAATCAACTGCTGAGCCAAGCGCAGCAATTCCACGTGGATTTCAAAGACGTTCGCGGCCAGCAAACCGCCAAGCGCGCGCTTGAGGTTGCCTGCGCCGGCGGGCACAACATTCTGATGATTGGGCCTCCAGGATCGGGAAAGACGATGCTGGCGAAACGCATGCCGACCATCCTGCCACCCTTTACCTTCGAAGAAGCGCTCGAGACCACCAAGATTCACAGCGTGGCGGGCGTGCTCGACGCGCGTGCCGGACTGGTTGGCCTGCGCCCTTTCCGCGCACCTCATCACACCATCTCCGACGCAGGCCTGATCGGCGGGGGCGCGATCCCGCGGCCGGGCGAAGTTTCACTGGCTCACAACGGCGTTCTGTTCCTCGACGAACTTCCCGAATTCCCGCGCAACGTTCTTGATGTCATGCGGCAGCCGCTGGAAGATGGGACCGTCTGCATCGCGCGGGCCGCCATGTCGCTGACCTTTCCCGCGCGCTTCATGCTGGCCGCCGCCATGAATCCCTGTCCCTGCGGATTTCACAACGACCGCACCCGCGAATGCCACTGCACGCCGCCCATGATTCAGCGCTACATTTCCAAGATCTCGGGGCCACTGCTCGACCGCATCGACATCCACATTGACGTTCCGGCGGTGAATTACAAAGAAATGCGCAGCACGACGGAGCCGGAAGGTTCAGCCAAAATTCTCGAACGCGTGATTCGCGCCCGTGAGATTCAGCTGGCGCGCTTTTCTTCCGGACGCGAAAAGCTTTACTGCAACGCACAGATGCCGCCGCAGTCGATTCGCAAATTCTGCGAACTCTCCGCCGACTGTGAGCGCCTGCTCGAACGCGCGATGGCGCAGCAAGGACTCAGCGCCCGCGCCCATGACCGCATTCTGAAAGTCGCGCGCACGATTGCCGACCTCGATGCGATTCCGCAGCTCGAACCCAGACACATCGCCGAGGCGATTCAGTATCGAACGCTGGACCGGACGTTCTGGGCGTGAAACAAGGAGTGGGCGATGTAATGCAATTGAAGTACAATGAGATAAAGGAGCTTATCTCATGCCGGCCAACGCAGTGGTGCAAACTCGAATCGATCCCGCGGTGAAACAGCGCGCAACGGCGGTGCTGGAGGAGATGGGAATCACCGTCTCGGACGCGGTACGCATTCTGTTGACGCGGACCGCGAATGAAGGCGCACTCCCGTTCGCATTGACCAATCATGCCGCTGCCTACGACGAGTGGTTCCGCGCCAGAGTGCAGGAGGCGCTCAACGATCCACGTCCCGGTATTCCGCACAAGAAAGTGGAAGCGCGCTTCGCCAAGCGGCGCGCGGCTGCGCTGCGCAAGGTCAAGCGGCGATAGCACAACGCTCGGTAGTACAACGCTCGGTAGTTCAACATGCGCCAGTACATGCGGATCGAATGGTCCATCTTTGCGCAAAGAGACCGCGAGGCGATCTTCGACTACATCGAGGCGGGCAGCCCGCAGGCCGCCATCGCCGTGGATGACCGCATCCGAGCGCAAGTCGAAGGTCTGTCGCGGTTCCCGGAGTGCGGCCGTGCCGGTCGCGTCGAGGGCACGCGGGAGCTGGTCGTTCTGCGCACACCCTACATCGCCGCCTATCGCATTGTTGGGGGCACGGTGCGAATCTTGCGTGTGTTGCACGGCGCACAGCAGTGGCCCGAGAGCATGTCCGAAGAACCGTGAAAGTGACCTGCAACACGGCGGGCCTTCCGCATCCGGCGTTCAACACCGAGGCGATTCAGTATCGAACGCTGGACCGCACGTTTTGGGCGTGAGGGATTGGGATAGGGAGGCAGAATTCCTTCCGATCAGGTGTGATTCGACCTGAAACGAACCCAGCCAGTCCGGGTCGCGAGCGCCATGGCCCGATAACAACACTTACCTACCCCGTCGGGACGCAACCGTCACGGGATCTGAGCGAGAACGGCAACGTCGACCACGTTCTTCTACCACTGTGTATCCGACCCCTGCACCGGCAGGAGGTAAAGCTTTTCGTCCTGCAATACGAACCAAACCGGGATTGAGATGGCGCGTCGTGATCTTCTGCCGGTCACAGTGATCTTAATTTCGCGATATCGGGAAAGGCGGTCTTTTAGAGCATCGTTCCGCGCTTGATTATTGCTCATCTCAATGGCCTTTGTTTTCCGGAGCGGTATTGTTCGTCGCTGACCTGCTCCATCCAGTCGACTACCTTCCCGTCCTTCTTTTCCTGAATGGCGATGTGCGTCATCGCTGTCGTCGGCGTAGCGCCGTGCCAGTGCTTCTCGCCGGGCAAGAACCACACCACATCACCAGGGTGGATCTCCTCGACAGGCCCGCCTTCGCGCTGAACCCAGCCGCAGCCGGCAGTGACGATGAGAGTCTGACCGAGCGGATGGGTGTGCCATGCAGTCCGCGCGCCCGGCTCGAAGGTTACGCTGGCACCTTGTACGAGTGCCGGATCGGGTGCCTGAAAAAGCGGATCAATCCGTACAGTGCCGGTGAACCACTCTGACGGTCCCTTGGCAGAAGCTTGAGAGCCAATTCTCTTGATTTCCATTTTCTGAACCCCTTCAGTTGCAACCTGGCTGGGTCGCGTCCATGACCGCATTGTATCCAAAGGGCCGGGACTCGTAGTTGGCGATAAATTTCCATATCATTCACGACGCCCGAATCCGGTCACTTCGCGAGTAATCGGCTAGTCGGAGATGGTCCACGAAACAGGGCGCACCGCGCATTCAGGCTGAAGCAGTTTCCTTTTGCAATCGGACCGGAAACGGCCTGATTTTTGGCAATCTGTTTTTCCGGGCCTTCCAAAGATCGTAATTGAGCTGCATCTTCAGCCAAAACTCGGGGGACGTGCAGGGCATCGCCTTGGCCAGTCGCACGCTCATCGCCGCTGAAATACCGGCGCGGCCGTTGAGTATCCGGGAGAGATTCGGCCGCGTCACGCCAAGGCGCTTGGCCGCCTCCTTCACCGTCATGTCGCCCAGGTAATCCTTCAAGATTTCGCCGGGATGGGATGGATGGAAGCTCTTCAACATGTGTAAAGTGTACCAATACACGATACGGATGGTCAAGGAAATCCCTGCGTGCGCAGAAGTCTTCGCCGATCCAGCCCGGCGCCAGCCGCGCATTCTATAATTCAGGCGCGGAGGATTCATGCCAGGGTGGGGGACGGGGAGTTTCGAGAACGAGGATGCGCAGAGTTTTCTTGCCGCGCTGCATTTGAAAACGCCCGACGACTTGAAGCAGATCCTGGCGCACGCGGCGGATGAAATCGACTATTTGGAAGCGTCGCAGAGTGGTGTCGTGATTGCCGCCGCCGAGGTTGTCGCTGCGGCGAAGGGTGCGCCTCCGCAGACTGTGCCACCTCAAATTGCAGAATGGGTCGGCAAGATTGAAGGCGCTCCTAGCGCTGAGATGAACGAACTGGCGCGGCGGGCGGTCAACAAAGTGCGGATCAACTCGGAACTTCGGGATCTGTGGCAGGAGGCGGAGGGGGTGAACGAGTGGAGCGCGGAGCTTCGCGAACTGGAAGGAAGACTTGGCGGGTAAGTCCAGGTCAGAGGTATGAGGTCAGATTGCAGAGGTAAGAATCAAATCTGCAACGGGCCCGCAAGCGAGGCTTGCCTCTTCAATCCGACCTCATACTCTGACCTCTTGATTCAGTCGGCCGCCGCCACCCCGCTATTTGCACTGTCGAGGTTGGCGATGCTGTTCTTCTCCGCCTGGCGCAAGCGCAGAGCGCGGTTCGAGGGCAGGCCGGCATCGCGGATCTTGTAAAGCAGGGCGCGATAGCTGATGCCCAGCGCGCGGGCCGACTGCTTACGGTTCCAGTGGTGCTGTTGCAGCACCTTCAGGATGACCTTACGCTCCAACTCGCGCACGCACTGGCGCGTCAGCTTCTTCAGAGAAATCGGGCCGTCGAGCGAGATCATCTCGGGATTGAACAAGTCCGGCTCGCGCGCTACCAGGTCGTTGGTGATCACTTCCTCATGGCCCAGGATCACGTAGCGCTTGATCATGTTTTCCAGTTCGCGGATGTTTCCCGGCCAGTGATATTTCTGCAGCACCGCCAGCACTTCATTCGAGAGAGGCCGTGCCCGGCAGTTGAACTTGCGGTTGTAGTAATCGAGAAAATAGCCACACAGATCTTCAATGTCGCCACGGCGTTCCCGCAGCGCCGGCATGCGTATATTCACCACGTTGATGCGGTAGTAAAGATCCTGGCGGAAAGTCCCCGCTTCAATCTCCGCTTCCAGATGGCGGTTGGTCGCGCACACCACCCGCACCTCGACCTTCTTGTCTTCCTGGGCGCCGATGCGGCAAAACTGCCCATCCTGCAAGAGTTGCAAGAGCTTCGATTGCAGCGATGGGTCAAGCTCGGAAATTTCATCGAGAAACAAGGTGCCGCGGTGGGCGAGTTCGACGCGTCCTGGCTTCGAGCCAACCGCGCCCGTAAAGGCTCCTCTTTCGTAGCCGAACAGCTCGCTTTCCAGCAGGGTGCCAGGAATCGCCGGGCAATTCACCTTTACATACGGTCCGGTCTTCCACGGAGACAGCCCATGGATGAGCCGGGCAACGATGTCTTTCCCGGTGCCGCTCTCTCCAGTAATAAGGACCGGGACGTTAGCGGCGGCTACTTTGCCCAGCCGCGAACGAACCGCCTGCATGACCTCAGAGTGACCAAAAATGATGTTGTCAGGGGGAACATCGCCGAGCGACTGCGCGAGAGAGACCACCGAAAGTGTCGTCATCAGATTGAATGCCCCATTGCGGTTAATGTTCACCCGCATGCACTAAAAGTGCATCCCAAGCGCCAAACCGGGGAGGAGAGCCAAGCGGCCTGGGAGATTTCAACTAAACGCTCAACTTATGAATGGCTTACAGCGATGATACCCCAGGATAGAGAACATCGGGCATGGCACGAAAGTGCCATGCCGAGGCAGACTGGGGAAGAGAAAAATCTTTCACACCGCAGAACCCGTTTTCCTCAAATGCTCGCCGGAAACCGCCGCGTCGGTACTCAGGGGGTGGGCGAACTTCAGACCTAGAAGATGGTAGTCATCGAGGTGCCTAACCCACACCGTCTTCGCTTGCATGATCCGCGAAGAGGCGTTCAAACCGTGGGCAGGTCCGATTGGGGCGCTCGGAATCTCCAGTGAAACCATCGCCGATAGCGGCAAAGAACGGCGAACTGCCACCAAGGCACCCCCAGGAGAGATGTTAATGGCCGTGGCAAATTCCAGGGAATCCCTGCCGTTTCCGTCGAGGGTACGGATAAAAACCGGAATGGCAAGCTGCAACCGTGCCCACTTGCGTTCTTCCTTCTTCGATAAGCTACGAGGCACGTGTCTGGCCCACCATAAAGAGGTATTAAACCCCGTAAGACCGCATCTCAGGGGCCAAACGTCGGAGAGAGCCGAGCCTGCCTGAAATCACTCCAAACCTAGCTTCCAGCACGGAAAAGGCCAAGAAAACCGCACAGCCCGGATTCCATAATGACTAATGGTCACGACACGAAAGTGCAATATTTTTCGCTTCGGCGGCTTTTGGGAGCCGTTTCCAATTGACACTGTGGTGCACGTGACATAGGATCAACCTATCCCCCTTGTCCCGACGGTAATAGATTTTCCTCCCCAGTACTGTGCGTCAAGGGTTCTCCATGGCTTCGATTTCCGACAAAAGCCCAGCCGTTGCCCACAGTGGCACGAGCGCGAAAGATGGTCTGGCGTCAACCGCCAGGGCTCGGCTTTCCGCGCCCGGCTCTGCGGACGATATGGCCCGCGAGCTCGAACAATTGCGCGATCGTTTCCGCAAGACCACGAACGCTCTAGCCTCTGCCGCCCACGACCTCAAGACGCCGTTGGCCATCCTCAACGGCTACATTGAAGTGCTGCAGAGTCAGAAACTCGGACCGCTCAATGACCGGCAGCGCGAAGTGATGGGCGACATGTTTTCCAGCGGACAGCGCTTGCAGCAATTCATTCAGGATTTCCTGACCTACAGCGTGCTCGAAACCGGCGAACTGCGCATGCAGTACATCGAAGGCGACATGAACGCCTGCCTCTCGGAAGTCTGCCGGCTCTGGTCGGGCCGGTTTCAGGAGCGCGGTCTCGCCCTGTATTTCCTGGCCAACGACAAACTGGCGCCATTTCCATTCGATGGGCCCAAGATCCAGCGCGTGATTTCCAATCTTCTGGAGAACGCCTGCAAGTACACACCTCACGGCGGCACCGTGTGGCTGCACGCCGAACCTCATATGTGGGAGCGTCGCGGGGTGAGCAACTCGGCAGTCAATGGAGACCGCCGCCGTCAGGCGACGAACGTGCCGAACGCTGTAAAAGTCAGCGTTGCCGATACCGGCCCGGGAATTCGGCCGGAGTTTCACCTGGAAATCTTCGATGATTTCTTCCGCCTGCCCGGCAGCGAATCGGCCGAGGGCATGGGCCTGGGACTCGCCATTGCGCGCCGCCTTCTTCAGGGAATGAGCGGTAAAATCTGGGTCGAAAGCGAACCGGGCGCGGGTTGCAAGTTTTCTTTTCTCATTCCACTGAAACCAATTTCGAGCAGTCCGCCAAGAGGAACGAAATGAGCGAAGCCGCCAACATCCTGCTGGTGGATGACGAACCGGGAATGCTGCGCTATATCCGCACGCTGCTGGAAGTGGACGAGCACAAAGTTCAAACCGCCAGCACCGGCGAAGAAGCGGTTGAGCGCGTCCAGAAGGGACTGCAGCCCGACCTGGTGTTGCTCGATCTGCTCATGCCCGGCATCGACGGGTTACAGACTCTCGAACAACTCCGCCATCTCCGGCCCGGATTGAAAGTCGTCATGCTCTCCTGCGTGAACGACACGCGCAAAGTCGTGCAGGCGATGCGCCTCGGCGCCATCGATTATCTGACCAAGCCGTTCCAGAAAGCCGAACTCGACGCGGTCATTGGACAGTGCGTCGGCAATGCCAAGGTTGAAAACTACGCGGGCGACATCGAAGAACTTTGCGACGACGTGTTTTTCGTCGCCGCCAGCCCGGCGATGAAGAAGATTCGCTCGCAGGCCGCGCTCGTCGCCAACGTTGACATCCCGGTTCTGCTGCTCGGTGAAAGCGGCACCGGCAAGGAAGTGCTCGCCCGCCTGATTCACAAGCTTTCTCCGCGCGCCCACCGCACCTTCCTCAAAGTGAACTGTGCGGCGGTGCCGGCCGACCTGCTCGAAAGCGAGCTGTTCGGGTACGAAGCGGGAGCCTTCACCGGCGCCACGCACCCCAAGCCCGGCAAGTTCGAACTGTGCAACAAAGGAACCATCCTGCTCGACGAAATCGGCGAAATGCCGCCGGGGCTGCAGGCCAAGCTGCTGCACGTTCTCCAGGACCAGCAGTTCTCCCGCCTTGGCAGCCGCACCCTGGTCAAAGTGGACGTTCGCATCCTGGCCGCCACCAACATCAACATTGCCGAAGCGCTCGCCACCAAGCGCCTGCGTGAGGATCTCTATTACCGCCTGAACGCTTTCACCATGACGCTGCCTCCGCTGCGGGATCGCAAGGAAGAAATCCCGATCCTGCTGAAGCATTTCATGTCGCGCATGTCGGAGTCCTACGCGCGTCCCCCATTGCCACTTTCGTCCCCGTTGATGGAGGCATGCCTGCGGCATTCCTGGCCGGGCAACCTGCGCGAACTGAGTAACTTCATCAAGCGCTACCTGGTTCTGGGAGATGAAACGCTGGCCGCATCCGAGTTGCAGCCCCGGCCCGATGGCGGTAGCGGAGCGCACGCCGAGGGCAGAGGCGCAGTCGCGGGTGCCGACAACGGCGGCGGCCTGAAGTCCCTGTCGCGCAATGCCAAAGATGAAGCTGAGGCCTTAGCCATCGCCCGCGCCCTGGAAGAGACAAACTGGAATCGGAAACAAGCCGCGGCGCTGCTGCAGATCAGCTACAAAGCTTTGCTCTATAAGATCCGCCAGTACGGCATAGCGCAAAACCGCAGCACGCACCGGCTATCCGCTGGCGCGTAAAAACAGTTGCCAGTTGCCAGTACCCAGTTGCCAGTCTCCAGCTACGATCCCAGCTTGTAACCGCATGGCGAAACACTGCGGAATGGATGAGAAGGTCTCGATAGCCATCGCATTGCGATCCTAACTGGCAACTGGGTACTGGCAACTGGCAACTGATCTTGGTGCGGATAAGAGGACTCGAACCTCCACGACCTTGCGGCCACTAGGACCTGAACCTAGCGCGTCTGCCAGTTCCGCCATATCCGCATACAGAGAAAAAATGGGCGGGGCCCTTTTTTAGGGGCGACTACACTAATATCTACTGGCTGGCGTCTGGCTGTCAAACGAGCGCAGCGTCGTTTGCAAGGCGCAAGGCCGCGTCCTGGACCATGGCAAATGCCTCCGATAAAATCCCGGCAGAGCTGGCGAAGGAACTCCGAACGCTGGCGCACGATCTCAGCAACGCGCTCGAAACCATCGTGCAAGCCACCTATCTGCTTTCGCAGGCCGGCCCGCCCGAGAACTCACGCCGCTGGGTCGAGATGATCGATCAAGCCTCGCAGGAGGCGGTAAGAATCAATCACAAATTGCGCCAAGTCTTGCGCGAGCAAAGTTAGCTATCTTTTTACAAGATCTGACGGACTGGCGATTGGAAGGGCAGAGGGAAGAGTCTCACTTCGCTCCAAACCCTTAGCAGGCCGTGGTTAGAGCCGTGGGAGCCAAACGACACTACAGATTTTCCTGTCGGCGTCAGCGAAGGAACCAGCCAACTGCCACTGCAACGATCATGAGCTTTATTAGCCAGCCGATCGCGTAAGACATCACAAACACCCGGTGCAGCTTCATAAATGCGGCATTAGTGAGGATCAGCGGCAACGGGCCGATGAGCCATACCGCAACCGCCAGTTTGACCGCGCCCGATACAGAATGAAGACCCAGCCGGGCGGCGACATAGGCAAAGACCCCGCAGGTTAGAAACGGTAGCGGGCTGGTCAGAGCAATCGCTCTCCCTTCGGCACCCTGACGCCAGATTTCGGGATAGGTGTAGCGCCGATGAATCCAATCGCCGGCGAAGAACCAGTCAGTGAGCGACGAGACGACACCAGCGCCGACAACGATCGCAACGAGTCGCGCCCAGTTCATACCATTTTCCCTCCAAGTACGCAGGCATTCTACTCGCACTAAGGCTTTCGCGCATGGCTATCAGTTCATGTGCGTTCCCGGAAAACCTGGGGCATTGCGCCACGGGCTTTTAGCCCAGCTTCGCATCCATCGTAATCTTCGCGTTCAGCACCTTCGATACCGGGCAGCCCGCTTTGGCATTTTGCGCCGCCGTGTTGAAAGCTTCCGCGCTCGCGCCCGGCACCTTCGCGACCACATCCAGGTGCACAGCCGTGATGGTCCAGCCCGCGTCGAGTTTATCCATGGTGAGCGTCGCTGCTGTGCTAATGCTCTCCGGCGTCAGGTTCGCGGCTCCCAGTTGCGCCGACAGCGCCATCGAAAAGCAGGCCGCATGCGCCGCCGCAATCAATTCTTCCGGATTTGTCCCCGGAGTGTTTTCAAACCGCGTCGTAAACGAATAGGGCGTATTCGAAAGAACGCCGCTGGTGGACGAAACCGTCCCTTTCCCATCCTTAAGACCACCCTTCCACACTGCGCTTGCTTTCCGTTGCATGCCAATCTCCCGATGTGAGGATTGAAACGAAGTCTTGCTCCATTGTAAAAGCTCGAACAGGAAATCGCGCGCATGACTCGCTGCCGCTCGCCTCGATCCTGCCAGTGTCGAGCGGAGAAGCGGAAGAAAATCACTGTCCTCTGGCTGAACCCTTTGTCCTTTCTTTATAATTAGCGGATCGTCGTTGGGAAGGTCTGCATGCTGTCGGTGAGTGCGCGCAGCCTCCCCATGCTCGGTTTGTTCTTCAGGCCGCGGTCAGCACAGCGCGGCCACAACGAAAGCGAGCGTTCCCGGGGTCGAATTGTTTCTCATTGTTTCTGAGCGGAGTTGACACCATGCCTTTCGAATTTGTGATTAACGGGCGACCCACCCGCGTGGATGTGCCCGCCAACATGCCTCTGCTGTGGGTGATTCGCGACGTTCTGAATCTGCGCGGCACCAAGTACGGGTGCGGCATGGCGCTGTGCGGCGCCTGCACGGTTCACATTGACGGCGAAGCCACGCGGTCTTGCGTCACTGATGTTTCGAGCGTTGCGGGTAAGAAGATTACGACCATCGAGGGGCTCTCTGCCGATGGGTCGCACCCGGCGCAGGTGGCGTGGCAGGAGATCGATGTGCCGCAGTGCGGCTATTGCCAGGCAGGACAGATCATGTCGGCGGCGGCGCTGCTGGCGAAGATTCCGCAGCCGACCAATGCCCAGATCGATGACGCGATGGAAGGTAACTTGTGCCGCTGCGGAACTTACCTGCGCATTCGCGAGGCGATTCACCGGGCGGCGGCAATATCTGCCGGGGGAGCAAAACGGGCTGCGGCAGCCGTGCCTTCGCAAACGCGTTGATGAGGTGAAATGAAATAGGGAGGCGTCATGGAAGCTGTTCTGGGAGCTGTTCGGGGATCTATTCAGATCGATCGTCGCGCATTTCTTCGCGTCACTGCCATGGCGGGAGGCGGCATGGTGCTCAGTCTGTACCTCGACCCGTTTCTGCCGGGACAAGGGCAGGCGCCCGCTCCGCCGCTCGCGCCCAGTGCATTCGTTCGGATTGCCGCCGATGGAGCCGTGACCATCATGGCCAAGAACCCTGAGGTGGGCCAAGGGGTGAAGACAATGCTGCCCATGCTGATCGCGGAAGAGCTGGATGTGGACTGGAAGAATGTGAAGATCGAGCAGGCCGATGTGGATGAGTCGAAGTACGGCCAGCAGTTTGCCGGAGGCAGCCGCGCGACTCCGCTGCATTGGGATTCGTTGCGCCAAGTGGGAGCAGCGGCGCGGCAGATGCTGGTCACGGCGGCAGCGCGATCGTGGAACGTGGCCGAGTCGGCGTGCACAACCTCTTCCGGGCGCGTCTACAACACGGCGAAGCGTTCTCTCGGCTACGGCGAACTCGCGGCCAAGGCTGCCAGCCTGACGCCGCCGGATCTGAAAGCGGTTCGGTTGAAGGATCCGAAGGATTACAAAATCATCGGGGAGCCGACCCCAGGGGTGGATAACCACGCGATCGTGACGGGCAAACCGATCTACGGAATTGACTTCACCGTCCCGGGCATGCTGTGGGCGGTGTTTGAGAAGTGTCCCGTGTTCGGCGGCAAGGTCGTCAGCGCGAATCTCGACGTAATCAAGAGATTGCCGGGAGTGCGCCACGCGTTTGTGGTTGAGGGCGACAACGACCCGATGAGCCTGAGCGGCGGGGTGGCAATTGTCGCCGACAACTGGTGGGCGGCGCGAACGGCGCGAGAGAAACTCGAGGTCAAGTGGAACGAGGGAGCGACGGCCGCACAGAGCAGCGAAGGGTTTGCGCGCCAGGCGGAGGAATTGTCGAAGCAGCCTCCGGCGCGCACGCTGCGTAAAGATGGCGACGTGGATGCCGCGCTGAAGGACACGGCCAAAGTGGTGGAGGCATCGTACTTCTACCCGTTCCTGGCGCATGCGCCGATGGAGCCGCAAAACTGCACGGCCCACTATAAAGATGGCAAGCTCGAGATGTGGGCTCCGTCGCAGACTCCGCAGCGAGGCCTGGCGATGGTGGCGAGAACGCTCGGCATCGCGACGAGTGACATCACGATTCACCTGCCGCGCATCGGCGGCGGATTCGGGCGGCGCCTGAACGACGATTACATGGTCGAAGTCGCGTGGATTGCCAAGATTGCCGGCGTCCCGGTGAAGCTGCTGTGGACGCGCGAAGACGACATGCGCCATGACTTCTATCGTCCAGCCGGATTCCATTTCCTGAAAGGCGGCGTGGATGCGTCGGGCAAACTGGTGGCGTGGCGCAATCACTTTGTGAGCTTTGGCGAAGGCGAGCGCTTTGCTCCGGCTGCCGGGATCGGGGAAGATGAATTTCCGGCACGCTTCATCCCGAATTACGCGCTGCACACTTCGGTGATGCCGTTGGGTGTGCCGACGGGGGCGATGCGCGCGCCGGGCAGTAATGGGATCGCATTTGTCATGCAGTCGTTCCTTGACGAACTGGCCCTCGCCGCGGGCAAGGACCCGGTGCAATTCCGGCTGGCGCTGCTCGAAACGGCGCCGCTGCCCTTCTCGGCGGGAAACCAGGGAGCGCCGCCGGCAAGTCTATTCAATGCGCAGCGCATGCGTGGGGTGCTCGAACTGGTGCGCGACAAATCCGGCTGGGACGCACGCAGGCCCGAGAAGGGTGCAGGGATGGGAGTGGCTTTCCACTTCAGCCATCTGGGATATTTTGCCGAAGTCGCGGAGGTGCACGTTGACGGGAAGAATCAGCTGAAGGTCAACAAGGTCTGGGTTGCCGCCGACATTGGCAGCCAGGTCATCAACCCGAGCAACGCGATGAATCAGGCGCAGGGTTCGGTGATCGACGGACTGAGCCAGGTGATGGGATACGAAATCACCATCGACCGCGGCCGGGTGCAGCAGAGCAACTTCGACGACTACCCGCCAGTGCGGATCTCGCAGGCTCCGCCGGAGATTGAAGTACACTTCCGCAAGACGGAGTTCTCGCCGACCGGACTCGGCGAACCCGCGCTGCCGCCGGTTTTGCCGGCCGTGTGCAATGCGATTTTCGCCGCGACGGGAAAGAGGATTCGCAAGTTGCCCCTGGCAAAGAACGGGCTAAGCTGGTGACTGACTTCATTGGCTTGCTTCGGCGATCAGCAGTCCGAAAGGTTCGAGGGTGATTTCATTACCTTTCGCCGACGCCGCGGGCGATGCGATCAGGGTTTTCAGCGGAGCATGGCCGAGTCCTTGCGGGGAAAGATTGAAAGTCGCCTTTTGCGGGGAGGCCGACATGTTCAACGCTACCAGCACGGCTTTTCGCTTGTAGCTGCGCAGATAGGACATCACATTGGGGTCGTCTTCGTTGAGCGCGATGTAGCTGCCTTCGAGTAACGCCTGGTTCGTATGGCGCAGCGCGAGAACTTTCTTGTAGAGGCTCAGAACGGAATTCGGATCTTTCGACTCCGCCGCCACGTTGTGAGTCCGGTAGCTCGGCGGCACGGGCAACCACGGATCTTTCTTGCTGAACCCGGCGTTGGGCGCGGTGTTCCACTGCATGGGCGTGCGTTCGCCGTCGCGGCCTTTTTCGGCCGGCCATCCGGTGCGGCCAATCGGATCTTTGACGTCTTCCTTGCGCGTGGGGTCGTTGTTCTCCATTCCAATTTCTTCGCCGTAATACATGATGGGCGTGCCGCGCAGAGTCAGGTAGAAAGCGCCCATCAGCTTGGCGATGGCGTCGTTGTTCTTGCCGTCTCCATAGCGGTTGTACGACCGCGGAATATCATGATTGCCAATCACGAACACGGGCCAGATGTGGGCGCCCTCGACGGCTGCGATCTGGCGCCGAAATTCGGGTGGGGAAAGTTCGCTGACGCTGGCGAACATTAAGTCCATGGGCATTTGAAGTTCGTCGTCGCCATGGCCGTAGTAGTGTTGGAGATCGGCGACATTCGCAGTCCAGGTTTCGCCGATGAGCACTGCGTCAGACTCGTCGGCCACTTTGCGCAGCTTCTGCAACTCCTCGTGAACCTCGGGAAGATTCGAGTTGTTCTTATTCTCCATATTGGGATCGCCCTGCTTGTTGGCGCCAGGAAGGACAGGATTGTCGTGCAGGGCAGGATCTTCGAACAGGGTGTCGACGGCGTCGAGGCGGAAGCCGGAAACGCCGCGCTTATACCACCAGCGCGTGGTGTCGAGCATCACCTTTTCGACCGCGGGATTGCGCCAGTTGAGGTCGGGCTGCTGGGCGTAGAAAAAGTGATAGTAAAACTGATTAGTGGTGGGGTCGAGCGTCCACGCCGAGCCGCCGAAAACTGAGATCCAGTTATTGGGAGGCTGGCCAGGCGCCCTGCCGTCGCGCCAGATATACCAGTCGCGATGCGGTGCCGTGCGCGAAGACTTCGAATCCAGAAACCACGGGTGCTGATCGGAAGTGTGGTTCGGCACAAAATCGAGGATGATGCGCACATGATGTTTCTTGCCCTCGGCAACCATGCGATCGAAGTCGGAGAGATTTCCGTACATGGGGTCGATGTTCCGGTAGTCGGCAATGTCGTAGCCGAAATCGACCTGGGGCGAGGGATAGCAGGGAGTGATCCAGATGGCGTCGACGCCCAGTTCATGCAGGTAACTCATTTTGGAGGTGATGCCGTTGAGGTCGCCGACGCCGTCGTTGTTACTGTCGGCAAAACTGCGGGGATAGATTTCGTAGAACACGGCGTGCTGCCACCACTGATGGCCTTCCGCGTCGACCGGCTTGGCTTGAGCGGCGGCGAGAAGGGAACATAAAAACGTCAGCAGCAACGGCGGGATCAGCGATGGCAGCGACGACCGCCTGGACATGAGTTTTCTCCCGGAAAAACATTAAAGCGGTCGCGGGAAGTTAGCAAATGGACAAAGCAGCAAGAAGTGTGGCAGGAAGCAGCGCGACACGGAGTTTGGCGTGTTCCACTTCTTGGCTGTCCTCAGTGCCGGCAAAAATGGAAAGGCTGCGGCCGGCCGGCAGGAGCAGTATTATCGGGTGTGTGGAAGTCGCGGACTTCGCAGATATAGGAACACGGAGACTTGCAAATGAAAAGAAGATTCCTGCTGGCCGCAGCGTTCGTTCTGGTGGCGATGCTTGCGCAGTCGCTTGCCGCCGGTTCCGACAATAACGGGGCGGACGATCAAAGTTCATGGCAGCGCGACCTGCTTGCCTGGCGCGCTCAACGGGCGACCAACCTCCAGGCTCCGGAGGGCTGGCTTTCTCTGATCGCCCTCGGTTGGCTTAAGGAAGGGGACAACAGTTTTGGCTCCGCTGAAGACTGCCGCGTTCAGATCACGGGTAAAGCGCCAGCGCACATTGCGATCGTGCGCCTGGAGAAAGGTGGGCTGCGCTTGCTTCCGCCCGCCGGAGGTTTCCCGAAGGATCTTCTGGTCGATGGCCAACCTGCGAAGGAGCAGGCTCTCGTTCCGGACGATACCGACAAGCCCTCGAAGCTCACGATCGGCACGCTCACCATCATCGTGATCCATCGCGACGAACAATTTGGCCTGCGCGTCAAAGATCTGCAGGCTCCCACGCGCGTCGGCTTCCATGGATTGCGCTGGTATGCGCCGAATGCCGCCTATCGCGTGCACGCGCGCTGGATTCCCTACAACCCTCCCAAGGTGCTCGACATCCCAACCGTGCTCGGGACCACGACCCATCTTCCCGCGCCCGGCGCTGCCGAATTCACGCTGGATGGGAAAGTTGTCCGGCTGGAGCCCGTCCTCGAAGATCCGAAATCAACCGATCTTTTCTTTATTCTTCGCGATGCCACCAGCAAGACTACGACATACGGTGCGGGACGCTTTCTGTATACCGAACTTCCCGACCATGGCGTAAGCCAGCCCGGCGAGGTCTGGCTGGATTTCAATCGGCTGGTGAATCCGCCGTGCGCATTCACCCCGTATGCGACGTGTCCGCTGCCTCCGGCGCAGAATCGCCTGAGCGTCCCGATACCGGCCGGCGAGCAGCGTTATCACGATTGATTGACTTGGTGGATTCAACCCAAACTTATTGGAGCAACGGGAGCGAGCGGCCGCGCCTTCCTCCATGCCGCCGGCTCGGCACGATGTAGCGTGATAATGCGGCGGATGAAGTAGAGCGCGGCTGCCAGGCAAACTATCACTGCAACGATGGAGGCCTCCGGCCCGAACTGTCCGCCAGTGAGAATTTGCGGGCCGCTCAGCGAACCTTGAATCAGACCCGTACTTACGTTGTTTCCCGAGACCGACAGGCTGAAGATCGAACCCTCGGTGAAATTCCATCCGATGTGCAGCCCGATCGGCACCCACAGGCTTTGCGTGGCGGCATAAGCCGCGCCCAGCAGAACGCCGGCCTCGATCGCAATCGCGAGCGAGCTGCCGAGGGTCGCGCCGCGATTGAAAGCGTGCGACGCGCCGAACAGCGCCGCCGTAAACAGCAGGGCTCCCCACGTTCCCAGGATCTTCGAACTCAAGCGGAGGAGCAGTCCGCGGAAAAAAGTTTCTTCGACAACGCCTGCTATCAGCGCCGAGACCAACCCTTTGGCGAGCCCGTTCGCCGTGCCGCCTCCGGCCGGATGATAGACACCGGCGGCCCAGAGAATCGCCATGCCGCAGGCGAACAACACAAATCCGACAGCAAATCCAGCGGCAACGTCGGGCAGCAAACGGCGCACGTTTAATTCGGAGGGCGTGCGACGCTCGATCCACTTCGAAGCGGCGACATAGGTCGCGAGCACAAGCAGCGCCAGAAGGGATCCGCCCACCGCATCCGGAAGATGTTTGCGAAGCATAGGCTGCGCCGCAACGATCACAAGGACAACGGCAAGCAGATTTAGCGCGCCAAGGCCTACTTCTTTCCACTTCTTACGCATCATGCCCCCGATATAAGATCATACGTCGAACGAAGAAACGAAGTTCCAGCGTGCTTGCGGATGCTGCCCCATCTGACTGAGTTGCGCCTTTGTGTTGGCCGCCGGTTGAGTGGAGATGGCCAAATTGGGGCGCCCGAAAATCGGTCCGCCGTTATCGACGGGCGGAAATCGTGGATAATATCTCTTTCAGGAATGCAACTTCATTTACGTTGGTATGGGGGCCTTCATGAGATGGGTGCTGATTGTGCTTGCCGTCGCCGGTATCGTCGTTTCTGCACTCGCCTTGCGCGAGCATTACCGCACCGACGCTTCGCCTTGCAGCATCAACGAGCGATGGGACTGCGGCATCGTGAATCACAGTCCGTACGCCGTGTTCCACGGAGTTCCCGTGGCCGTGATCGGCATCGCCGGGTATCTGCTGCTCGGCGTGCTGGCCGCCGGAAAAGCATACCCATGGATGCTGCCGCTGGTGACGGTCGCCCTTGTTTTTGCGATCCATCTGGCGGACATAGAGGCCCTGGTACTGGGAGCTTGGTGCATCTACTGCGTCATATCGCTCGGAGTGATTACTCTGATGACCCTGCTGGTGATCGGCCAGGTGATCGCCGATTCAATGCGGCCGCGGCAGTCCTACTCGTAGCGCAGGCTCTCGATCGGGTCCAGTCGCGCCGCGCGGATTGCCGGCACCATCCCGCTCAGGATGCCGACTACGCTCAGAATAATTGTCGCCACGGCGAGGCTGCCGACGTTGATATGCAGATGGATATCGCCGGCCTGCAGGTTGTCCCCAAAGGCGCTCATCAGCGGCAACGCCCCTACGCACCACGAGATCAGGTAAGCAATTCCGATCCCTGCCACGCCTCCGGCAAAGGTGATGGCCAGCGCTTCCGCGAGAAACTGAAAGAGGATGTGGTGCTTTTGCGCGCCCAGGGCCTTCTCCACGCCGATCTCCCGCGTGCGCTGCTGCACCGAGACCAGCATGATGTTCATCAGCCCGATGCCGCCGATTCCCAGGGTCAGAGCGCCGATAAAGGCGAGCAGTATCTTGAGCGCCGTAGTTACAACCGTGAACTCGTCATAATCCTGCTTGAAGTCGGCGATGAACACGGCTCGGCGATCGTCCGGGCGGAAGTTATGGTGCCCGGCGAGCACGCTGCGCACCACACGCGCGAGCTGCTGATGATCCTGCCCTTCGTAGTCCATGAAAATGCCGGTTATGTACTCGGTATCGTAAAGATCGCCCATGGTGCTGAAAGGGATCACCACCATGCTGTTGTCGTTATCGTCGCCGCCCTGCACTTTGTGCTGGTAAACGCCGATTACCTGAAAGCTCACGCCGCTGATGCGAATGCTCTGCCCCAGAGCTTGTTCGCCCGAGAAAAGTCTGCGCTTCGCCTCGTCGCCGATCACGGCCACGCGGGCGTGCTCTGCCAGATCCTGCTCGCCCAGGCCGCGGCCCGTGGCAACGTCGAAGCCGCGAATGCGCTCGTAGACCGGGTACACACCGGTGAGAAAAAGATTGGTGAAGGTGCGCGTGTCGTGCTGAATGGTCACGCCATTCTGCTTGTCGAAAATCGGCGTGACCCCTTTCACCATGGGCACTTCGTTGCGGATGTAGTCCACGTCCGCCAGCTTCAGCCGCACTTCGCTCCCTGCCTTCGCGCCGCCCGCCTGCAGCGACGTTCGTCCCGGGAACGCTCCGATCACGTCGGTTCCCCATGAGCTGAAAATCAGGTTGATAGCGCGCTCGAATCCCGAGCCGAAGGCGAGCAGGATGACCACGGTCGCAATCCCCCAAGCCATTCCGAGCATCGTCAGAGTGGTGCGGCGGCGGTTGTGCTGCATCGCGCCGTAAGCTTCTTTCAGCAGATCACTTGTCATGACTTATTCCTCTGCCCGCCACCTCTACTCCTGGCGCAAGGCTTCCACCGGTTCCAGCATTGCCGCTTTGCGCGCTGGATAAAGCCCCGCTGTGATGCCCGCCAGCGCCAGTGACAACACCGCGCCGATCGCCGATACGGGCACGATCCGCGGAGTATCGAAGCCCTGCGGCAGTTGCACTCCCGAGAGCAGGTGGATCACGAGCATCGCGCCACCGACTCCGATCGCGCCGCTCAACAGCGTCAGGAATGCGCCCTCAAGAAAAAACTGAAACAAGATGTTGCGGTTGGTCGCGCCCAGGGCTTTGCGCAGGCCGATCTCGCGCGTGCGCTCGGTCACGGCCACCAGCATGATGTTCACGATGCCAATCGCGCCGAGAGCGAGCGTCACCAACCCGACCCCGCCCAGAAACCAATCCATGGCCGTAAATATCTTGCCCATGGTCTTCTGGTTCTTGACCGTGTCCCATTCTTCCCAGATGTCGGCGCCCTTGGGATCGAAGCCGCCGTGATTGCGGGCCACGATGCGGTGCAACTCATCCTTGGCGGTTTCGTTCTCGTCAAAGGTGCGCGGCTGATAGTTGATGAACGAAATTGCGTTGCCCTCTTGCGAGTTGTCGCCGGTCAGCGGAAACAGTTCGCGCATGGTGTTGAACGGAACAAAAATGCGAACGTTGGTCGCGTTATTCTCCTCGCGGCCGATCATCGAGAGCACGCCGATTACCTGAAAACGAACGCCATTGAGCAGGATAGTGTTGCCCACCGCGGGACGTCCGGGAAACATATTGCGCGTCATTTCCCGCCCGAGAATGCAGACCCGCCGCCGCTGGTCATTGTCGTCGTCGTTGATCCAACGTCCAACGGTGAGCGGGATCGTCCGCACCTGACTGTAGATCGGCGGCACGCCCGAGACCTGCCCGTTGGTGCTGGTGTAATCGCTGACGGCGCGGATGTCGTCGCGCGCGATCAGCGGCGAAATATTGATTGCGAGCTTCGACTCGCTTTTGATGGCGAGGTAATCGTCGTAGGTGAGGTTGAACCACTTCATCGAGTTGAAACTGCCCTCGACCGCCGGCGCGCGTCCGCCGAAAAAGAAGATGATGTTCTTGCCGAAAGTTTCCAGTTGCTTGCGATTGCCGTTGCGGAAGCCTTCGCCCACCCCGGCCAGCAGCAGCAGCGAACCTACGCCCCAGGCGATCCCAAACATGGTGAGGAAGGACCGCACCTTGTGCGCCCACAGAGTACGTACGATTTGCGCGAAAGTGTCCAGCAGCATGCGCATGTTCGCCACCTCGAGGTCAGCAAGGGAAGGGAACGCCTGGAAACGCCGACCAGCCCCCGCCCTATTCCTTCGACTCCCGAAAGTGGCAAGCGTTAGCGTGCAATTCGCGTGAGATTCGCTGGAGAGGAGGCCACCGGAGCCGTGCGGCGGAAGCGCCACACATCGGGGCCGCACAATTGACAATTAAGCAACCAGGTTCTTCAGACTATTTGCCGTCCTTTTCGTTCGCACCCAGCTTCCACGCCATCTGCCTTAGCATTCCCAACCATACCTCGGCGTCATTGGCGTTCAACTCCATGCGCCGAACCAGGCGGCGCAACTTTTCTTCAGCGGCTACTGTCCGCGGCTTCACGTACCCGCTGGCGCGCAGAACCTCAAGCAGCATCTGCGTCAGCCGCTCCACCTCTCCCGACGTGGCGGAAGTCTTTTCTTTCTTCCCGGGCGCGGTCTTTGCCGCCGTTGTCTTCCGAGTTCGCACCAGTTCGTACAAGCAGACCGCCACGGCCTGCCCCAGATTCATCGAACCGTGTTCTTCTCGCGTCGGAATCCGCATCACCCAGTGGCAGTGGCTCATCTCCCGATTCGATAGCCCCACCCGTTCCGAGCCGAACAGCAACGCGACCGGTCCCGCCTTCAGTTGCCGGATGATCGCCCGCGCGCCCTCATCCAGCCGCTGCAAGCGATGCTGCAACTCTCGCCGAGCTCCGGCCGCGGTCGTTCCGACCACCAACTTGCAGTCCGCGACCGCCTCGGCCACGTTCTCATACTGTTCCGCCTTCGCCAGCAACCCCGACGCGCCCACCGCCGACCGCGCCTCGCGAAACGCCGCCTCGTAGGGATTTACCACCCGCAATCGGCGGACCCCAAAGTTACTCATGGCCCGCGCCGCCGCCCCGATGTTCAGCGGATTCCGCGTGGCCACGAGCACTACCCGGAGATTATCGAGATCGCCAGTCATTTATTTTCCAGTGATTGATATAAGACCTTCATTCTACGGCGCTCTGCCCCCGCCTACCCACCCGCGCAACTCCTGCGACTTCCATCCTTGCGGAGCATCCAATCAACAATGCTAGGATAGATGTTCTGTCTTGAGTGAACCACACGGTCGACCAGGGCGGAACTGGCAGCTAACCGAGAACTCGGGAGGATGAATGGCAAGCAACGTAAACACGTCTTCGGGACCGAAGGCGATGAAGAATGGACCGGCACACGCCACCGTTGAAGTCACTGACGCTAATTTCGATTCCGATGTATTGAAGTCCGATAAGCCCGTGCTGATCGATTTCTGGGCCGCATGGTGTGGCCCTTGCCGCGCCATCGCTCCGATCGTCGAAGAACTCGCCGGCGAATATCAGGGGAAAATCACGTTTGGCAAAATGGATGTCGACCGTAACGCTGCCACGCCCATGCGCTACAAAGTCACCGGCATTCCTACCCTGCTCGTCTTCAAGAACGGACAGGTCGTGGAACAGCTCGTCGGCTACCGCTCGAAAGACGACATTCAGAAGGCGCTGGATCGCCACTTGGGGTAAGTTGCCAGTTGCCAGCTACCAGTATTAGACAAGAAAGCTCGGGGGTAATCCCCGGGCTTTTTGTCGCGACGGAATTAGCGTGCTTTTGAGTCTTACTGGCAACTGACCACTGGCAACTGCCCTTCAGTACTTCCGCAGCACGCCAATCACGCGTCCCTGAATCTGGACCGACGCCGCGGGCACGATGATCGGCGTCATCGCAGCGTTCGAAGGCTGCAGCCGAATGTTGTCTCCTTCGCGAAAGAAGCGTTTCAGAGTCGCGTCCGACGACTCGAGCAGCGCCACCACAATGTCCCCGTTGTGCGCGGTTTTCGTCTTCTCGACCAGCACGTAGTCGCCGTCGAGAATCGCTTCGTCCTGCATGGATTCGCCGCGCACTTCGAGCACGAACACTTCCTTCGAGCGCACAAAATCCGCCAGCGAGATGGTCTCGCTATTCTCGACCGCTTCAATCGGGCGCCCCGCCGCAATCCTGCCCACCAGCGGCAGCACCACCGCCGTGTTCACCGCCATCGACTGCTTCAACTTTCCCCTGGGCGGCAGCAGATCAATCGAGCGGCTGCGGTTATAGTCCCGCGTCAGCAGCCCTTTTTTCTCCAGATTGGTGACGTGCTTGTGCACCGTGGCCAAAGAATTCAGCCCCATGGCTTCCTTGATCTCTTCAAACGAAGGGGAGTATTGTTTCTCCGCCACAAAGCGCGAAATAAAATCGTACAGCTCGCGTTGACGCCGAGTAATCGCCATGCCCGCAGCATAGGCGAATGGTTGGCGAATGTCAATATCCACGTGGACGCTCCACTTGGACGCCGGGGCGGAGTAGCCTACTTTCCCCACGCCGCCGACTTTACGTTTCAGGGATCAGCAGTTACTTTATCTAGGACTGTCCAGACCGTTCTGCGACGGAGGAGACCTGACGTGCGTTACCGAAAATTGGGGTTGATAGTATTGCTCTTGGTTGCGCTGGGATTGCCCGCTTTGGCCCAGAAGAGCGCAGTTGACGACGAAGGCCATCAATGGTGGCAGCACGCCGTCTTTTACGAGATTTATCCCCGTAGTTTTGCGGATAGCAACAATGACGGTATCGGTGACATTCCCGGCATTACCTCGAAGCTCGACTATCTGCGTTGGCTGGGGGTGGATGCGGTCTGGATCGCGCCCATGTTTCCGTCTCCCCATGTGGACTGGGGCTACGACATATCGGACTATTACAACGTCGATCCCGACTACGGCACATTGAAGGACATGGATGAATTGCTGGCCCAGGGCAAGCAGCGCGATATCCGCGTACTGCTCGATTTTGTCCTGACCTATACCTCCGATCGGAGCAAGTGGTTTCAAGAGGCGAAGTCTTCGCGCACCAACCCCAGGAGGGATTGGTATATTTGGCGAGACGGAAGCGGTCCGCAGCAACCTCCGAATAATTGGACGTCGGTGTTTGGAGGTCCGGCGTGGAAATACGATTCCGCGACCAAGCAGTGGTATTACCACTATTTTTATCCGCCGCAGCCCAACTTGAATTGGCGCAATCCCGAGGTGGAAAAGAATATGTTCGACGTGACGCGCTGGTGGTACAAACGCGGCGTCGCGGGATTTCGTCTGGATGCGGTCGATGTCATGTATGTGGATTCCCAGTTTCGCGACAATCCTGTCGTCGGAACGGAAAAGAACGCCTTTGGCGATCCCGTCGAGCGCGAAATCAACGACAAGAACCAGCCGGAACTGCACGGTGTATTGCAGCGTCTGCGCAAGGTAGCCGACGAATACAACGGGGTGCTGATCGGCGAAACCTGGACCAGCGACATCGACCAGCTCAAGCGGTACTACGGAGAGCACAACGACGAAGTGAACATGCCCATGGACTTCATGTTCGCCACCATCAACAAACTCTCACCGGCAGATTTCCGCAAGCAGATCGAGTGGGTGGACGGCTCGGGCGGCTGGCCCGTGTACGTCCTCAGCAACCACGATATTCGGCGTGTGTACGACCGATACGGCGACGGGAAGCACAACGATCAGATCGCGAAGCTCATGGCGTCGCTTTACCTGACGCTGCGCGGCACTGCGGTCATGTATTACGGCGAAGAGATTGGAATGGAGAACAACGATCCCAAGCGTCCCGAGGATGTGAAGGACTCGATGGGAAAGGCGGGCTGGCCGAAAGAGAAAGGCCGCGATGGCGAACGCACTCCGATGCAATGGAACACCGAAGCCAACGCGGGATTCAGCAGCGCGACTCCATGGTTGCCAGTGGACGAGCGTTACAAGATCTGCAACGTGGAGAGCGAAAAGAAAGATCCAAATTCAATTTTGAACTACTACCGGCAACTGCTGACCATGCGGCACACCAACAAAGCGCTGCTGGACGGCAAGTACATTGCGCTGAACGAAGACGATCCGAACGTACTGTCTTACGCGCGCAGCTACAAGGGACAGAACGTGCTCGTTGTCCTGAATATGAGCGGCGTGGCACGGACACTGAACCTTAACCTCGCGTCAAAAGACGTTCACGCAAAGGTGGCAAAGACGCTTCTGTCGTCATTCGCCGCGCCCAGCGAAGTGGATCCCAGCGAAATTTCTTTGGAGCCGTTTGGGGCGTGGATTGGAGAAACTCAATAGGCGATTGCGTCGGCCATTGTTTGAGTTGATAGGCTGGCAACGCGCAACATTTTCGCCGGGGCGCGATCCCGTCCAATCGATCTAGCGCGCTGCCTCGACCACCAGCACCACGAACGAATCCGGCTCAACTTTTCTTTCCTGCCGAGTGCCTGTCACGTTCGCAGTGACGGTGAAGAGCTTATGCGTCTTGGCGTCAACCGCCATGGTGCGCGCTCCCTTCTGGGTCGTTACGGTCTGCGCCACGCTGAACTTGTCACCGCCATCTTCGCGAATCACCGTGATCGTGCCGTCTCCCGCCGACGCAAACGCTAAACCAAGCTCGGCATCGAAGCCGGTCGCATCGCATCCTTCTCCGATGGCGGGACTCGCCACTACTTTTCCGCTGTCCGCATCGACTATTGCCATCTTCTTGTTCCCGCCGCAGCCGGCAAACAGACGCCGGTTTTTCCGGTCGATCGCGAGTCCCGTCGGCTCTTCGCAGTCCGTCAGCTTCCACCGCGACTTCACCGTCAGCTTCTGCGGATCGAACGCCACCAGTTCCGACGTGTCTTCAATATTCACGAACACCGTGCCGTTTGCGTCGGTCGCGGCGAATTCCGGCTTCCCGCCCAGTTCGATCTTGCCCACCACCTCGTCCTTGGACGCATCCACGGCCGTCGTGTCATGGCCTCGTCCGTTAAACGTAAACACGCGCTTCGAAAATGGGTCATACAAAATCGCGTCGGGGCCGCTGCCGACCTTGATCTTCTTCTCGACCGCCAGCGACTTCAGATCGAACACGCTCACCGTGTCTTCGCGGCCGTTGCTGGTGAATCCGCGCCCGATTTCCGGAGCCAGCGCGATTCCGTGCACGCCCGTTGTCTCCGGAATCTCGCCCACCTGCTTGCCCGACTCGGTATCAATCACCATCACCCGCGTGGCTCGCGCAATGAACAAGCGATGCCCGTCGCTGTCTGCGGTCAAGTAATCCCATCCGCCATCGCCGCCCAGTTTCCACGTTGTAACGACCTTGTAGTCGGCACCGGCTGCCACCGCCGCGAGCGCTACCATGGTTGCCAGCAAGATCAACGAGAGTCCTACCGCTGTTCGCATTTTCATGGCTACCACCTTATCGCAATTTACAGAAAAAATCCTCCGCCGGGGCGCCGCAACGGTCCATTTTCAGCAGTTGGAGTCTTGCCCTGCCGCCTGTTTCCATGCGCTCTCCACAATTGTGCAAACAATTGCCACTACACCCCGCAACCCCACGCCAACCGCCATTTTACCCCAGCAAGGTTTGGTACCGGGCTTGCTTCTACTATGCCTGGAGGAGCCCACATCCGCCGCTTGGTCCGCGGATGATCCCTCGCTTCCTCGGCAGTCTGGAGACCTTGCGATGAAGAAGACCCTGTTTATACTCTGCCTGCTTTCCGCCACCGCGGCATTTGCGCAGTTCGGCGGGTCTCTCAATAGTCAACCGCAGGCCTTCGAGTTTCCAAGCCATCCGGCGCACGCAGCTTATACGCCCATGTCTCCGGAGCAGAGCGTCCTTGCCTCCTCGAGTTACACCTCCGCTCAGGGAGAAAGGCCGCCTTCGGACTTCCCGCAGGCAGAGGCCGTTTCTCTCGGCGCTTATGCCCGCGAAATCAGGAAGCAGCACGCCCAGTTGAAAAAGTCCAGCGTCGTCTGGGCAAACCAGTAGGGTGTGGCGCGGATGCTCTTATCCGCGGCGCTGTGTCGTTGATTTCCGGATGCGCGCAGAGGCTCAATCCAACTTGCAGTTTTTCCTTCAGTAGAGACGGGGCTTGCCCCGTCTCTACGGGAAATCAAATCCCTTCTTATAGTTTTTCCGCCCCGCCACTCTTCAGCACCGGCGCCAGGAATCCGTCCAGCGCAGGAAATGTTAACCTAAGAGCCTGTGGTGAAACTCTACGGTCGAAACCCAGCGTCTGAAGGCGCGTTGATCCGGTGCACTTGCGGCATGCCTGAAGGCATGCCCTGATACGAATCTAACTTCCACCACGGGCTGCTAAAAAGAACGATGACTATTGTGGAATTCACCGGCGCTGTGGCGATCGTCTCGTTCGTGGCGGGACTTCTCGGATCGCTCACCGGCCTCGGTGGCGGTGTTGTCCTGGTGCCCCTGCTCACCATTTTTTTTCACGTGGATATCCGCTACGCCATCGGAGCCTCGCTCGTCTCCGTGATCGCGACCTCCTCCGGCGCCGCAGCCGCGTATGTGAAAGAAGGATTCTCCAACATTCGCATCGGCATGTTTTTGGAAATCGCCACCACCTTCGGCGCATTGCTCGGAGCCTTCCTGGCCACGCGCATCCCGACCGGCACCCTGGCGATCATCTTCGGAGCCGTGCTGCTCTACTCGGCGTATTCTTCGCGCAAGCCGCGCACGCAGGCCGAGCGCAACCTGCCGCCAGATCCGCTCGCCACCCGTCTGCGGCTGAACGGCAGCTTTCCCGACATCGACGGCGAGCGCAGTTACAACGTCCAGCACGTTCCCACCGGCTTCAGCCTCATGCTCGGCGCCGGCGCGCTCTCGGGATTGCTCGGCATCGGCTCGGGCGCCGTCAAAGTGCTGGCCATGGATCAGGCCATGCGGATTCCGTTCAAAGTTTCCACCACCACCAGCAACTTCATGATCGGCGTGACCGCCGCTGCCAGCGCCGGCGTCTACCTCAGCCGCGGATACGTCGATCCCGGCCTCGCCATGCCCGTCATGTTAGGAGTCCTCGCCGGCTCGCTGTTCGGCAGCCGCATCCTGGTCAAGGCGGAAACCAAATCGCTCCGCCTGGTCTTCAGCGTGGTGATTCTGGTGCTGGGTTTGCAAATGCTCTACAAAGGAATCTGGGGGAGCATCTGATGCCCGCCGCCCAAGCGCCCACTCCACAGCCGAATCCACTCCAACCGCAAACCCGCGAGCGATCGTGGGACGATCACCGCATCGAAGTCATCCTCGGCAACGTGCTCCGCTCCGGAGTCGTGCTCTCGGCGGCTGTCGTTCTCTGGGGAGCGTGTATCTACCTCTTCCGCCACGCGCACGAGCCCGCCGATTACCGCATCTTTCGCGGCGAACCCTCCGAATTTCGCGCCATCTCCGGAATCATCCAAAGCGTCATAAGCGGCCGAGGCCGAGGCTTGATCCAGCTCGGATTGCTCGTACTCATCGCCACCCCCATTGCCCGCGTAGCCTTCTCCATCGTGGGATTCGCCCTCGAACGCGATCGCATGTACGTGGCCTTCACCCTGATCGTGCTCGCTATCCTGCTGTACAGCCTCTTAGGCTCCGGCATCGGCGTGTGAGCCCGCGTCCCGCGTTTGTGCTTTTTACAATGGCCGGCTGGGGTGCGCCCTCAGGTGAGGATGGAATCGTCGAGGCGTTTGCGGTGGAAGTCGGCGACGTGCTGCACGAAGGCCATGATCAGCGGATGAGGTGTGTCCTCGCGCGACGAGAGCTGCGGTTGGAATAACGTCGCGATGTAAAACAAGTGCGCGGGAGATTCGATGGCCCGGCATTCTTCCTTGGAGCCGCGGGCTACGACGGGAAAGCCCGCCTCCATCGCCATCCATTCGAACTCGGGATTCAGTTCGTAGTTGCAGAAGAATTCTTCCTCGATCAGTTCCTTTCCATAAAACGACGCGAGATAAGAGCCGGGACGGAGGCGGATCTGGCTAACTTTTCCTGAGAGCTTGGGCGCCTTCGGATCGCGGTTCGGAACCGCGCAGGCCACGGGATAGATGACGATGTTCCTGGCGTTCGGATCTTCTTCGGCGGTGGTGGCGTCGGGGATGCCGAGCACGTTGCGGGCGCACTCGATGAGCGCGTACTGGAAGCCTCCGCAGGTGCCGAGAAACGGCCGGTCGTGGACGCGGGCGAACTCGATCCCTTTGAGCATGCCGTCGAAACTTTTGTAGGGGCTGCCGGGCGAGGCCCACAGACCATCGAAGGAATCGAGGGTGGCGACGGCGCCCGGTTCGAGGAGCGAAGGCGTCGGAAGCCAGGCCGATTCCACTTTGAGTTGGAGCTTCCGAGCCGCGTGCTGGAGCGAATCGTTGGTCGCGTGATGGGAACGGAATTCGGGATTGAAGTCGCCGAGAATCCCGATCCGGACGGGTTCGGTCACAAGGGACATTCTAAATTAGCGGCTTGAAGTTGGCGTTGAGCAGTTAGCTACTGGTGTGGCCAGGTTCGAAGAAACGGTCGAATGACGTGAGCTGGTTTGAGCGCGAGCTTGCGGACAGGGCTGGCAAGACTCCACGTATCGGGCACAGCCTGGCATCCAATTGGGGGGATTTGAGTGTAATTGAGATTTTTCGACGAAAGTTGCTCACTAATTCCGATCTGGGCATTTGCAGGGATTCGGAGGCGGTGGCGGAGGCGGCAGTTCTTCCCGGAACGTATTCAATTGCTCAGTCGGAATCTCATAGACAACTCCAACTCGTATCCAAGCATAAAGTCCGGTCAAAAGGATCAGAATTCCAGCCGCCGAGAAGCCTACGAGCCTGGCCGATGGCCGATGAGTCGGTTCGTCCCGGTCGTGCATGCCAAAGAATTTCTTGATTGGCAGCAACAGTCCAACCAGCATCGCCGAAAACATCAGGATCGACTCCAACAACTGACGAGGAAGTCCCCAGCTAGAGATGGCATTGTAGAGAAACTCGGAGAATGCGAGTTCCAGCCTTCCGTGGAGCAATGGAGAAACGAACGGCAGGATAAACAGCGGGAACACGCCTACCCATGTGATCACAAACATGACAAGCCAAGCGGAGCGTCGCATGTTTACGTACCCAGTCCATGTGACGATCAAACCGATGAGAATGAGCGCAAACAGGCAAATGCCAAGATAGTGCCCGGTTTGCCTGTCGTCAGGGAAACCTGCCACCAATGGCGCCAACAGCGCTTTGACCCTTCCAGAGAAGTTCCAGAGTGCGGCTCGGACGAGGGCAAGGAGAGCGATCGTATGGAGTACGCTGGATACCAGGACTGAATCGAGGCGTATTTTCATGGCGATCCTCCAAAGGAAGCGCCTCATCGGTCCAACTTTACTACATAAACGGCCACCCGTTCCGAGTTGGGTGTCGTGATCAGATGTTACCACAACTTTGCGCCGTTTGTTCGCCCTTCAGCCATCACGCTCAAGACCCCTGCTACGGTTTGACGGTAACGACCCCGTCCGACAGCGTGGTGTGCAAGGTCAAGTCATGGCTATTACAAATGACGCCACGCCACGAGCCGGATGCGAAGAACCTCTGCCGGCTACAGCAACCCCATCTGCGCCAGCAACGTGTAGAGGCCGAGGAGTGTGATGGCGGCTCCTCCCCAGACCATGGCGGCGGATTTCCAGGCCAGCGCGCTGACGAATTCCTTCTGGCTGCGAAAGGAGATCACAAATGTCGGATCATTCGCGCCTTTCATCAATACGACGGGCGGAGTGAGATTGAAGTCGGATGGCTTGGCTTGATCTTCGAGCAAACGTGTTTCGGGCAAACGCGCTTCGAGCAAACGCGCTTCGGGCGGACGCGCATCGTCGTGGGCGGAGACTGGCGCGGGCGGCGCGTTCTCTTCGACGGCTACAGTCTGGTACGGGACCCCGGCGGCCGACCACGCCTCTGGCTTGGCGATGCCGGCGCGAGTGAGAGCGGCCGCGATTTTTGCCTGCTGGCTCATCTCTTGTGTGGACGCAGGAGCACCGCTGGAAAGTCTGATGATCTGCGGGGCAGGGAGCTGGATCGAAAAATGATTGGGCGCGGAGTTGCCCGCGTCGCGGTTGCGAACGTCGCTGCGCAGGTCGCCGCGCGGCGAAAACGGACGCACCTGAACACCCGGATTTTCCGTCAGAGTTCCGGCGATGAAGAGCGCGTCTTCGGGCTTGATCGAACGTTCTTCGATGCGCAGGCGGCGGCCCGGAACGATGCCGTGGCGCGAAAGAAAAACGCCGACGCGCGGCGGAACGTCATCGTCTTTCGAGAAGAGGTTCGAGGAAAAAAACGATGCGGCATATTCTTCTCGAAAATCACGGTGCAGGTCGAGATCGGCGCCGAGAGGTTCGATGAGCAACTGGCCGGTCGAGTCATCGATGAGGAAAGGCAGGTGCAGAGTTTCATCCGCAACTTTCTCCCATTCCTGCTTCTTGCCCTCGCGCTGCTGCCATGCGGTGGTGCGGTAGAGAAAGCAAGGTTTGCCGGTGATGGGCGCGGACATGGTGTAAGGACCGGCGGCCATGCCATTGACCTCGACCAATCCCAAGGCGGCGCTGCGAATCCTGGAGGTTGGTGTGGCAAGCAATAAGCGCTTGCGGGCGAGCAGTTGGAACCCGAGAAAGAAGAAGTACAAACCACCGGCAATCGCGATGGACGAAAGAATCGTGAGGAGGTTGATCGGAATGAAGAGGGAAAGACAGATGGTCACAAGTGCTTTCCTGGATTGCCTCGAAGGATCTGATACGAGGATAAGGAAGAGATTGGCAAAACGACACGGAGAAGAGGCGGAATGGGCTTACGGAAGTAATGGTTGCGGACTGCGATTGCAGCGGAGGCGACAGCTCTCCGCTTGCAGCTTTTGGCCTTTTGCGTTTGGCGCTTTGCTTTTCGCGCTTCGTCGTTCGCTGTTCGCTTCGCCGCGAACTTTTGGCACACGACACCAAACGGGCGCAATTGGAACAATGGAGTTGGCTGGGGCGGAGTGATGACAGGGTTAGCGTGGAGAGGATTGGGGGCGAGCGAGGCTCGCCCCCGGGTGGTGTTCAGGCTGCGGATTGCTTGGATCTGCGAGAACGCGCGGATGCGGCTGCTTGTGCAGCCGGTGTTCCGGTAAGCGCTGCCTCTAATGGGACTCCATCGGGACTGCCAAGTCCGGTGCATGGATCCCATCCCGGACCGGCGCTAAAGGAGCCGTTGTTGCCTTCGGTTATGTCGTGGAATCCGGAGGCTTCGACGGCTTGGTTGTAGATTAGCGGGTTCAGGAAACCGGCCGGTTTCCCCATCTTTTGATTGATTCGCGCCACCAGCGCGGCCCATAGAGGCGCCACCGCACTGGTGCCACCGAAGACAGAATTCTCGCCGTCGACGAGGATGTTATAGCCGGTGTTTGGGTCGGCATCGCCGGAGACGTCGGGTACGCCGCGGCCGCCACCCTGGACGGTTGGCGACGGAACATCGAAGCCATCCTGCCAGGTTGGAAGCGGGAACACGTTGCTCACGCCGCCGCCGGTGGCTCCTCCATTCGGTTGGTCGTTCCAGACTGTTTCGTTGACAATTTGTTCGTTCGAAGCTTGCAGTGTGGTGCCGCCGCAGCCGAGTACGAACGAGTCGGAAGCGGGGAAATCAACGTGGTTGTTGCCGTCGTTGAGTCCGTCGGAAGAACCGTTGTCACCGGAAGCGACGCAGACGGTTACACCCATGGCCGCGGCCGCTTGCAAGGCCTCGTCGAAGTTGGTGAGGGCCTGAGTTGTCCATTGCGACTCGGGACCACCCCAGCTTATGGAAATGACCGAGGGTTGATTGGTGCTGTCGTGCACGGCGGTGGTGATCGCGTCCAGGAAACCCCGATCTGTGTTCGGGGCAAAATAGACGACGATCTTCGCAGCCGGAGCGATCGCGCCGGCCACTTCAATGTCGAGCATCACTTCGCCGTCATCGCTGTCCGGGGTGGTTGGGCTATTGGTGCCTCCATCGACCGACACGGAGATGACTTGCGGCGTGTTGATATTGAGCGAGCCGAAATAGTTGCTCAGGTCATCGAGCTGAAAGCCTCCGCCTAACTCAATGAGCCCGATACACTGGCCGGTTCCGTCGCCTGCCGGGTAGTCGTAGATTTGCGCCACTTCGTTGGGATCGTGCGAGGCGGTGGCGGTGTGGGCCTTAATTCCGGGGGTCTGCGGCAAGCGCCTGAAATGCGGTTCTGCCTGAGGGCGGTTGTCGAGACCAAACACTCCCTTGATGATGTCCGCGTACTCGGTTGGCACGCTGATGGCGCCGACACGGCCGCGGAAGTTTCCCTTCGGGTGGCTGTACTCTTTGAGTTCCACGTGGAAGGCTTTTTGGAGATTGCTTACGGTTCCCGACAGAAGTACGGTGCGACGCGCGAGCTCAGTGCCGGTTTCGTGCACTTTCAGGCCGAATTCCTGGGCGAACTTCTTGATTTTGTCGAGATCGGCAGGATCGGCGCCGTGGGCATTCTCGAACTGGGTGCGCGACATGTGCTTGAAACCGGGTTTTCCCAGGGCATTTTTTAACTCTTCCCGCTTCATCTCCGATTTCGAGCGAAGTCGCAAGGAGACTTCAATGGTTTGGTCCGGATGCGAATTTTGGATCAGGCGGGCACCACGGACGGGCTGACGTTCGCTGCCTGAAATGGCGTTAAATTCTCGAGTGGAAGTCACGGTTGCTCCTTCGTTTCGGGGGAACAGAACGGCCAGGAACTAGTCGCGACTGGGAGTCGCACAGGCAGGGAAGTCCGGGGTCGTCCCGCCGTTCAGATGGGTCCCGAAACGAGTTGAGGATATCAAAAAAAATGAGAGTTACCAATGCAAATTGGGCCAATAAATCAGAAGCGGAGGCGCGATTCTTCCCGATTTGGGACTCTTGAGGCCTCCTAGCGCCCGGTTCGACGTGCAGCCGGAGGCGCCTGGAAACGGACGGAGCAAACGCTCCGGGATGAGGGCGAAAGACTTCTTCCCTACTCTGCGGCTTGAGTAGTTCCTCCCGGTTGGAAGACTGGGGAGGCAGGCGATCGCATGACTTTCGTAATCGCAGAGCGGGGGAACCGCGTTGCTGGGGCGTGGGGTGAACCCTAGAATCAAGGCGGAACTCTCTGTTCCAAGACCGCCCATGCCGGAAAATCCTAATCGTGCCGAAGTCGCCCGCCGGGTGGAAAAGGCGGAGAAGCTTTTGCAGAAGGGGAAGACGGCCGACGCGCTGGCGGAGTATCTGCAAATTCTGGCAGACGATCCGGAAAACGACAATGTGCGGCAGATGTCGGCGGAGCTGTGTCTCTCTTTAAATAAGGGGGCGCAGGCGGTGCGGCTGCTGGGAGAGCTGTTCGATCGGCAGGTGGCGGCGATGGATGCGACGCGCGCGAGCCTGACCTACAAGAAGCTGGCGCGGTACACCAGCCCGACGTGGGAACAGAAAGTGCGTTTTGGGCAACTGCTGGAGCATTCAAACAAGAAGCTGGCGATCGGGACGTATGAAAATGCGCTGGAGGATTTACAGAAACAGGGAAAGAAAGAAGAAGCGTTGCTGGTTTTGCGGCGGATTGTAAGTCTGGAGACATCGCAGGCCAACCATTTGCGGGTGGCGGAATTGGCGGCGGACCTGGGCGAGCACGCGATGGCATCGCAGTCGTTCCTGCAAGCGGCGGAACTGGCGGAAGCTTCGGGCGGAAACGCCCGGCAGTGGTTCGAGCGGGCGTACACCGAGAATCCGGAGGATTCGAAGAGCGCGATGGCCTATGGCAAGAGCCTGCTGTCGCGGGGCGAGGCGGGGGCGGCAATTTTTATTTTCGAGCCACTGGTGCATTCCGGAGATGCATCGCTGGAGCTGCGCGAACTGTATGCGCAGGCGCTGCTGTCCGCCGATCGGTGCGTGGATAGCGAGCCGCTGATCTGGGAGTTGTTCGAGCAGAACCCGGCGCGCATGCACCAGGTGGTGAGCCTGATCGGAAAGATGATCGACTCCGAACTGGATGCGGAGGCAGTGGCGCTGGCGCGGAAGCTGGAAGCCTTCCAGCGGCGGCGCGGGGAACGGCGATCATTCATCGCGACGATGCAGGAACTGTTGGCGTCGCACCGTCCGTCGGCGGAAATGCTGGAATTTCTGGCGGAGCTGTTCAACGCGTCGAACCGTGAAACGGACTACGCCCAGGCGCTGCTGAAGCTGTTCGATTTGTATTGCACAAAGCACGATTACCAGAAAGCGGGTGAGTGTCTGGACCGGGCGGCGGAAGTGGACCCGTACGAGCCGGGACATCAGAAACGGTTGGAGGGGCTGCGGGGCAAGATCGACGATCAGCGTTTCAACGTAATCGCATCGCGGTTCACGGCGGTGAAGAAAGAGCAGGAAATCAAGGTCCAGGAACCGACGTTGGGAGCGGCCGCGCTCCAGGATCTGATGCTGCAGGCCGAGATCCTGGTGCAGTATGGGATGCGCTCGAAAGCGATCGAGCGTTTGCAGCGCATTCAGGAATTGTTTCCGCATGAGGAAGAGCGCAACCAGGATTTGCAGCGGCTGTACATTGCGGCGGGCATCGAACCGCAATATGCCAAGCCGGTGGTGGTGGCGGCCGCGCCGGCTGCGCCAGCGGCGGCAAGCGAGTCGGCCGAACGTCAGCAGCCTGGCGAGAGTGGCGGAAATCACGCGCAAGCTCTACCACCAGGGGAACGCGGAAGGGGTTTTGAAAACGGCGGCGAACGAAATCGGCGCGAACTGGCGGACGGCGCGTTGCATTGCAGCCTTGCGCAAGCCGGGGCTGCCGCCGTCGAGCATGCAGGAATATCACATGGATGGGATGATTCCGGCGAGTTCGGTGGCGCTGGTCAGCCTGGTGGAAACCCTGCAGGATCTGGCGGTGGCGCGAGGCACGGTGACGATGGGCGACGCGAAAAACGCTCCGGAGTTGATGGGCGTGCGTGCGGCGGTCGAAGAGTTGCAGATCGAATCGCTGCTGGCTCTGCCGCTGACCGAAGGCAACGACCAGATCGGGGTGCTGATCCTTACGCAGAACACGGGCCGAGTGTGGCAGCCTTCGGAGGTGCTGGTGATTCGGACGTTGAGCGACCAGGTGTTGATCGCGCTCAACAACGCCGGGCTGCGGCGGCTGGTGAAGAATCTTTCGGTGACGGACGAGAAATCGGGGCTGCTGAAGCGGGCTTCGTATATGGATCTTCTGCAGGCGGAAATCCGGCGCGGGTTACAGCAGGGGACGGCGGTGACGGTGTTGCTGATGCAGTTTGGACGGCGCGGCGCGCTGATCAAGGAATATGGCGAGCAGGCGGTGACGGCGGTGATGGAGCAGATCGGGCAGTTGTTTTCGGCGAACATCCGGACGAACGATCTGGCGTTCCACTATGAGGCGACGACGGTGGCGCTGGTGCTGGGCGACACGGGAGAAAAAGAAGCGTTGCTGGCGGTGGAGAAGTTGCGGCGGCTGCTCGGGGAAGTGCGTTTCCCCGGTAAGGACAAGGGAGTCGAGTTCAGCGCCGGGCTGGCGCAGGCGGTAATGCGGCAGCATTTCGATCCGGTGGACATTGTGACGGAAGTAGCCAACCGCGCCGATCACGCGCTGGAACTGGCGGTGGCGCAGGGCGCGGGGAAGATTGTGAGCGAGGCGCCGCAGTTCGCCGCATCGGCGGCAGTAGCGTAAAAAGACGATTTGTAATTTGCGATTTGTAATTTGTAACTGAAGGTCCAACCCACCCAAAACGCCGCCAAGCTAGCAAAATCACACACCACAGATTACAAATGATAAATCCTTTCCTGCTGCTAAACTCACAGGTTGGCTAATCGGTGATTAGCGATGGATATCAAGAAAGTCGGCGTTCTAGGTTGCGGCCTCATGGGCTCCGGCATCGCGCAGGTCTGCGCCACTGCTGGGTTTGACGTTACTGTGCTTGAAGTTGAGCAGAAGTATCTCGACAAGGGGCTTGCCGGGATTGAGAAGTCGCTGGCTAAGTTTGCCGAGCGGGCTCCGGAAAAGGGCGGAATTACCGGGGCGCAGAAGCGCGAGATTCTTGCTCGGCTCAAGGGGACGACTAACACAGCGGACCTCGCCGATTGCGACATTGTTATCGAGGCCATCATCGAGAACGTTGAGGAAAAGAAGAAGATGTGTGCGTCGCTCGATGGCGTCGTGAAAAAGGACGCGATCTTTGCCTCGAATACTTCTTCGATCTCGGTGACTGAGCTTTTGACGGCTACGAAACGCCCGGAAAGATTCATCGGGCTGCACTTTTTCAATCCCGTGCCGCTGATGAAGCTGGTGGAGGTGGTGAAGACGATTGCCACCTCTCCCGCCGTGTACGACGCGGCTTACGAGTTTGCGCAGAAGCTGGGCAAGGTTCCGGTGCGGACGTCGGACAAGACGGGATTCATCGTGAACCGGCTGCTGGTGCCGTATCTGCTGGATGCGATCCGGGCATATGAAGAGGGCGTGGGGTCGATCGAGGACATCGACAACGCGATGAAGCTCGGCTGCGGCTATCCGATGGGTCCGTTTACCCTGCTCGATTTCGTCGGCCTCGATACGATTTACTACATTACTCATGTGATGTATGACGAGTTCAAGGAGCGGCGGTTCGCATCGCCTCCGCTGCTGAAGCGGTTGGTGATGGCGGGGTGGTACGGGCGGAAATCGGGGCGCGGGTTTTATGATTACTCGGACCCGGCGAAGCCAGTGGCAGGGAAGTTCTGAGATTGCAGAGGTCAGAGGTCGGATTGCAGAGGTGCAAACCGGTAGGGCTGATCCTCCCTTGGGGTTTTAGGTCTGGCGGGGTACCCCCCTCCCCCCTATATTCGTAAAGTATTCGTTTTAAAGTGTTTAAGTTCAAAGTATTCATAATAAAGGAGTTACGGATGGGTCTTTGGAGTCCTGACCTTTAGAATCAATGAGTTAGTCTTTGCTCTCCCGGCAAAGTCTTGATTCAAGACAAGTTAGCTGCAATTGCACCGACAGCCACGCTGGACTTGCGGCGAAAAAACTTACCCGTCCGGTCTTTTGGAATCATAGAGTTAGACAAAAAATCCTTCCAGGTCTTTGTGTTTAAATGACTTATTTGTAAAGTATTCCGGAATAAGGAGTTAGGTTGTGTTTGGTGGTTGCAGTTGCTGGTAAGGCGACTATTTCTTGCAAAGTATTCAAAACAAAAGACATGGATACAAAGTATTCAGGAATAATGACTTAGCTCTACTGGGTGGAAGCAATGAAAAAAGGCGCGGGAATGATTCCGCGCCCTTTTCATGTTTTTCGTCTCTGTTTCTATTATATCAATTCATGGTGGCCAAATGGACAAGTCTTCAAACTTTATTTTCCCAGGCGATGCATTGGCTTACTGGGAAAATCGTGAGAATGGGGGCTTGACACAGTTTTCGGGTCAACGGGTTTGTCAGGCTTTTCGAGTTCCTTGTGCGCTGCGGGATCGAACCCCATCTTCCAAACCATAGCGCCGCATTACCTTTTCGAGTGGAACGGGCTTGCTGCGTCCCGAGCGTATCTTCTGCAATGCCTTCTCGGCGAGGTAGATGTCTTCCAGATCATCGAGATGTTGAAGGATGGCTTCGCGGGCGTAGTAACTCTTGGTGCGCCCCGTGCGCTTGGCGAGTCGGTCGAGGCGTTTTTCGATGGTTTCGGGAAGGCGGATGGCTAGCATGGAATCCTCTTGCCATACAGCTATATCACAGTCCCACCTCCCGAGATCTACCTTATTGAAGTCCGGCCTTTTCCGAGATTGCAGTCTTGGCAGAGGGTTTGTAGGTTCTCAAGCGTAGTCTTGCCATCGTCAGCTACAGAGACAATATGGTCAGCGTGGAGTTCGATGTTCAGATGCGTTGCAGGACTTCTACCGCAGGCAACGCAACGAAATTTGTCGCGCATGAAAACTTTGAACCGAAGGCCGGGGCGTAGCTCTCGGCAGTCCGCTTCCGTCCGAGACTTTGGTACAGTCGGTGACGCCTCTGTTATCGGTTTGGCCGGTCCCTGAATCGGTTCACTCGACGCCTCGGAGTTGGCCCACTCGACAAATGCTTTCACGGCCTTTCGCCATGTCCCCCAACGTAATACATACGTCTTGGCCTGAATTGTCGATGGCGGTTGGAACATCTCGCGGTACATCGGTCGGCGTCCGTAATGTGTCCAGACGGCGGCGAGATTCTCGAAGCACTCGTCGTCGGTTCGGAGGCGCTGTTTGAAAGGGGCATGGTATAGTCCCGCAGCTTCCAGGCCCTTTCGGAAGCTCCCAAAGCGGAGTCTCACGGCGTCTTCGCTGGTGACAGAATGGGCGTTGAAGTCGTCCGATGTTAGCCATTGCTTTCCGCACAATGCCTGGACACGCCTGAGTTCAGCGATCAATTCGTCGTTGGACAATTTCTTGATCGGCTGGTCCCTCATTTTTTGGGATACCCGCTGTCCTATGTATAACCCGCCGAGCCCAGCCTTCTGTAACGCCGTTTGCCAACCACCAAACCTGCGACGTACCGTGGTATGCGCTACTCTTCCGCCAAGCTCTTCGTAAGCGGTTTTGGTGAGTGGTTTGCCCTCCGGCAGTAAGGACGCGACTCTGCGTAGTTCATCAAGCAAGGCTTCGTCGGTATACTCTTCAAGGAAGTCGATTTCGTAGCGGCCCATCGGCCCGATTATCGGATGATTTGAAGGGCGTGGCAACCCTGGAAGACGATTGGTTCACGAACCAGAAGGCGGAGTGTGTATCATAGAAGCTTGAGGAAAGAGGCATCGGTCGTGAGGGCCACAGCAGCGAAACGCGCGGTTCGAAAGCCAGCCAAGACCGTTCGCCTTCGCCTGAAATTCACCGTGATCGTGGAGCCGGACAACGGTTCGTTCCATGCCTTCTGCCCTGCTTTCAAGGGTCTGCACGTGGATGGAAAAACCGAGAATGAAGCTCTCCGCAATGCCACGAAAGCGGCGCGCGTTTATGTGGACTCTCTCGCGGCGCATGGAGAGCCTTTGCCGATTGGGCCGGACTGCACGCTCGACCGTGAGGAGCAAATCCCAACGGTTCCTCCGGGGGCTTTCTTGCGTCATCTTGAACTGCAATGGCCTTCCCACAGCACGTCTGGAATCAGCTAAAATCTATCACCGCGGATGAGTTGATCGCCGCCCTGAGGAGAGATGGCTACCAGCAAGATCCCGCGAGTGCCGACGCAACTATCGCTTACATCAAAGCGGGGAATCCAAGCAAACGCATCGTCATTCACTACCATCCCCGCAAGACATACGGCCCGAAATTGCTGAAAGCCTTGCTTGCGGACATTGGATGGAGTGAAGGCGATATGCGCCGTGTCAAACTGATCAAGTAAGCATAATTCCATGACCTTCGAAAATATTCTCCTCGAAAAGAAAAACTCCATCGCTTGCGTCACCGTCAACCGGCCGAAGGTGCTCAATGCGCTCAATATGGCCACCATGGAAGAGTTGCGGTCGGCGTTCACCGACATTAAGTCCGACGGCTCGATTCGTGTGGCGATCTTGACTGGGGCGGGCGAGAAGGCTTTTGTTGCGGGCGCGGATATTGGCGAACTGGCGAAGCTGGACGCGGTCTCCGGCAAGGAGTATGCGCACAGGGGGCAGGCGGTGCTTGACCTGATCGAAAATCTCGGCAAGCCGGTGATTGCCTGCATTAATGGATTTGCGCTTGGCGGCGGATGCGAACTGGCTCTGGCTTGCACGATGCGTCTCGCTAGCGAGAACGCGAAGCTGGGGCAGCCGGAGGTGAAGCTGGGGATTATTCCGGGATACGGCGGGTCGCAGCGGCTTTCGCGGCTGGTGGGCAAGGGGCTTGCGATGCAGATGTTGCTGGCGGGGGAGATGATCACGGCGCAGGAAGCGCATCGCATTGGGCTGGTGAACGAAGTGACGGCGGCGGCAGAACTGATTCCGCGGGCGGAAGCGATTGCGGCTAAGATCGTTGCTAACGCTCCGCTGGCGGTGCAGTACGCTATGGAGGCGGTCAACAAGGGGATGGAGATGACTTTGGCCGAGGGACTGTATCTGGAGGCTGCTTTGTTTGGCGTCTGCTGCGCTACCGAGGATAAGAAGGAAGGGACGGCGGCGTTTTTGGAGAAGCGTCCGGCGCAGTTTAGAGGGAAGTGAAGTCAAAGGCTTTAACCACGGGGGACACAGAGGGGCACAGGGGAAAGCACGTTTACCACGGAGACACGGAGGCACGGAGAAACTCAGAAAAAATGAACCTGGTTTCCTCTGTGTCTCTGTGCCTCGGTGGTGAAGGGGGTTCCTAAATAATGCTGAAGTCACTCCATATCGGGCGGTACGTTAGCGACCCGAAGGACTTGCGGGTGCTCGCGGAGTTTCTGCGCGCGATTGGATTTGAGGCGGTTGCCGGCGAAGATGGACGGTCGGCGATCCTGTCGGCGCCGCTCGCGCTGCTCAGCCTGAACTCGCTGGCGAAGGAGTATTCCGCCGAGGTGCGCGAGCGACTGAAGGATGTGAACCGGCTGCTGGTGATTGAGGTCACGAATCCAGACGCGGTGTTTGAGATTGCCGAGAAACGGAAGTTCAAGCTGCTGGCCGACGCGACCAATCCTAAGACGAAGGAACGCAGCTTTTCGCTGGAGTTGCCGGGGGAAATCGTCCTCACGATTAAGGGCAGGCCCGAGGAAGCGGCGGCCGCGATCGAAGGGCAACTGAACGCGGCGGGAAAACGCTTTGCCATTGTGGTCTCGCGCTTCAACTCTTTCATCACCGAACGGCTGCTGCAGGGAGCTCTCGATGGCCTGCGGCGAGCCGGCGCGGAGAGCCGAGACATCGCGCTGGTCCGCGTTCCCGGCGCGTTTGAAATTCCCTCCGCCGCGCGCACGCTCGCCGAGACGAAGAAGTACGACGCGGTCATTTGTATTGGATGTCTGCTGCGCGGCGACACGGCGCATTACGACGTGATTGTGAACGAAGTGACGCGGGGGATTGGACAGTCGGCGCAGGAGACGGGAGTGCCTCATGCCTTTGGCGTGCTGACTTGCGACACGCTGGAGCAGGCGATTGATCGCGCCGGATTGAAGATGGGGAACAAGGGATCTGACGCGGCGCTGGCGGCAATCGAGATGGCGAATCTAAAAAGAGCTGTCGTTGGTCGTCGGTCGTCAGTCGTTGGGAAAGGCAAGAACAAAGGCAAAGGCAGCCAGCGGAAGCGTTGACCCACATTCCGCATACTCGCGGTCGAGTCTGACCTTGTACACTAAAAACGAATCCCGAACGACCAACGACTAACGACCAACGACCCTTCATGGGTACTCGCCGCAAATCCCGCGAACTGGTTCTGCAGATGCTGTTTCAGGCGGACATGGGGAAGCAGACGCCGGAGCTTGTCCGGAAGACGTTCTGGGCGGAGCGGGGCAATGTGGAGAAAGAAGCGCGCGGATTTGCCGACGATCTGTTTCGCGTGGCCAGCGAGCGGCTGGAAGAGATCGACGCGCTGATCGGCAAGCACACGAAGCACTGGCGCATGGACCGGATGGCGGCGGTGGACCGGAATGTGCTGCGGGAAGCGGTGGCGGAGTTCCTGGGGTATCCGGCGACGCCGCACGCGATCGTGATTAACGAGGCGCTCGAAATTGCGCGGAAGTTTTCCACGCCGGAGTCGGTGCAGTTTATCAATGGAGTGCTGGATAGCGTGGGGAAGGATGTCGGACCGTAGGTTCTCAGGTCTCAGGTCTCAGGTCTCAGGTCTTAGTTCTTAGTTCTTAGTTCTCAGTTCTCAGTTCTCAGTTCTCAGTTCCCAGTTCCCAGTTCCCAGTTCCCAGTTCTCAGTTCTCAGTTCTCAGTTCTCAGTTACGAGCTTGGCAGTTCGCTTTTCTTGTGTATGACTTCCTGGGGCACAATCGGCCAAAATTCGCACGCGAGATAATTGGAGTTCTCGGTTGCTGCGCGGCGCTGTCCTGAATGGGGTGATGTTCGCAGCCTGAGCCGAGCTGTGCCCGGCTGTCCCTACGCAACCCTGGGCGGGCTAGGATTCCCGTCCCCCCATATAAATAGCCCGGACTCACTCTGGCCGGATAGCGACCAGGTTGGGGAAGCATTGCGATACCGGGTTGCCGCCGTTGTTGCACATGTTGGTGTCGTTGTTGTCGTTGATGTTGACGTAGGGGACCTGCTGGTAGTCGCCTTGACCGGCGGTGCAGTTGGCGGTGCAGACGAGGTGCACAGAGGCGGCGGCGCAGGGTTGGGTGGGATCGTTATTCGGGTATTGATCGCAGGCGGCTACGTAGACCTGGCTTCCGTCGGTAGAAGCGGAGGCGGAAGCGGAGGCGGAGAACGGGTAGCTGCTGCCGAAGCCGGACCGCGCTAGCGGTACGGAGGTGGTGGTTCCATTGCTTACGTTAAAGAGGAGCACGGCGGGGATGTTCTGGGCGACGATGATCATCTCGGTGCCGTTGGCTACGAGCTGGGAATAAATCGGAGTGAAATTGCCCTGGCCGAGGTCGACGGGTTGGGCCGCGGTGAAGCTCGGAAATTTTGGAACATTGCACGTGAGCTGGAGAGGATCGCTGTACAGTATCGGGTCCTGCGTGAACTGAGCAGTCAGGAACTCAATGGAAGTGCCTTGATTGGTATTCGGTTGTTCGAGAGCGATTACGTTCTGCGTTAACCCCTGTGAGCCGGCCTGAACGACAGGTGACGGAAAGATTTTCAACGGTGTGCCCGACGTGTCGACGCTTGCGATGTTCACACTTGCCATGGTGGGCAGGGAGCAGGTCGAGTAGGCGGACACCGAACCGGCGGGCGTTCCGGCCACATAGGCAAAGCTGCCATCCGCCGAGAAACTGACGTCGGTTGCCGATGCCGCGAGCTGAACTGAGGCCAGCGCGTCGACGGTGGAATAAACGTACATATTGCCGGCGTTGGTGAGGATGAAGAGCTTCAACTGATCGGGAGAGAAGGCGGCGGCAGTGGCGGTTTCGCCGGGGATGATGAGGTCAACGGGAGCGCTGCTGGTGTTGCCCGCGTTGTAGATGTAGACCTGGCTGGGGGTGGAAACGGTGTCGGAGACGACGACCAGTTTGCCATCGTTCGAGATGGTGAGCACTTTGCCGCACAAGGAAACGTTGCAGGGGTTCGAGGAGCCGGAGACCTCGCTAACGGTGAGATTGGCGGCGCTGAAATCCGCGTACATCAGGCCCTGATCGCTGCCGAGGTAGAGGCGCGCCGCCGACAGATGGTTAAACATCATGGAATTGGGAGTGCGGGGCACGGTCAGGATGGTGGAGCCGATGGGAGTGGTTCCAGGGGTTACCGCGAACAGCGCACTGGCGCAGCCGGGCTGGTTCTGGCAGCCGGTGGTTGCGGTCCAGGCGGTGTAGGTGGGCGGCTTGGCGGTAGAGGAAAGAGTTACGTCGACGGAGATGGTGCCGTAACCCTTCGTCACGTTCGGCGGCTGGCATGCTGTGGGAGGGGTCGCTGGATAGTCGCTGGCGTAAATGGGGAGACCGGGCAGAATTCCAATATTGCAGGTTGGGGGAGTGCAGGAAGCGAAGATGGTGGCGCCGCCGGGGTTGTTACGGGCGGCAGCAGTGTTGGTTCCTGTGCTGTTGGTGGTGTTGGTGAAGGCTATAACTTCGGGATTGGTCGTGCTCCAGGTGAGGGGCGGGTTGGCCAGGGTGACATCGGTATACTGACACAACGTATCGACCGCGATAGCCGTGACGGGTACGGATTGGCTGGTGTTTACAGTAATTGAGTTCCCCGCCTGGCTCTGGCCCCCGATTTGGAGCCAGATGGCTTGGATCAAGCAGGTCGTGTAGGGATAGGGAGCGCTGGTGACTCCGGAGACGCCGGCAAAAAGCTGGGTGAACCCGGGGGCCTTGGCGGTGGTCTGAACCAGGTTGAGCACGGAGGGCTCTTTTGGGTTCACGTAGGGAGTTGTGGTGACAACGCCGACATTGCTCGACGACCAGGTTATGGGGCCGACGCTGTTGGTGATGTCCACGGGGGGATTGCCGCTGAAAGCGGTCGCCGCGTATTCCCAGGTTTGACCCTGCGAGAAGCAGTCGTACTGCTGCGGCGGCGGGCCCTGGGGGGTGACGCTGGTGATCTGAATGCCATCGATGTGATAGTGGACGTAGACCGTCGCGGGTATGCTGTTGACGCCGTTGATGACAGCGGTTACGAGCGCGATTCCGGGAGCGCCGGGAGTGCAAATGGCGTCGCTGGCGTCCCAGGTGCCGGCGCAGGCGTGGCCGTTGCTGGCGATCGACAGTGGCGCGGGGGTGGGCGAACCGGCCGGCACTGCAACAACAAATTGAATGAAGGCGCCGAGGACGGCGCCGCCGGTGGCATTCTTGCCGGAGGCGCTAAAGACCAGAGTGCCACCAACGTCGAGGGAGAGGTTACCGCCGGGGACCAGCGAAACGCTCTCCACGCCCCCATTGCCGGGGTTGCTGCTGCTCTTGCCGAGACAGCCGGTGAGGGCGGCGACGCAAGCGATGGCCAACGTAAGAAGAAAACCAGAAACGCAACGATGCATGAACCCTCCTCGCGTCGGTTTGCCGGGCGCGAGCATAATGTGGTTGGGCGGAAAGCTGTTAGTGTAGAAGGTTTGGGTGCCAAGTTTCAAGTTTCAAAGTTTCAAGGGCGGGGGGACATGAGTCTTTGAAATCCTGCGACCCTGAAACCTGGAAACCTTGTTCTTTCGATGCTTCGAACAGTGGTTGACGATGTGCGAGCTAGTTGTTATTATCAAACAGTTCCGCGAGTTTAAGAGCTTTGAAGAAATACGTACCCGGTTGGAAGTGGGATCGGGTGCGCCCTCGCTGAAACGTCCTGCGAAAACCTTTGCGCCCGGGCGTATGAATTAGGAGCCTGGGAGTCAGGCGAGGCTATGCAGGGGAAAGCAGACGAAACGGAACGCCTCCGAACCTGTCGAGGTGAGGCGTGGCGTCACCGTCGTCGGCGATTAGTCTGAGCGGGAAATTGAACGAATTCTCACCGGCATTGGTGATGTTGCGCGGGAGAGTATGGCTGGGCGCGACAGCCTGTGCCAGACCGGAGGCGAGGGAAGCCTCGTCTCTACAGGAAGTGTGTGGTTGCGGCGAGGATTGTCGATGGTCGTTAGTCGATGGTCGTTTGGAATCGGGGTTTTGCTAACGACTAGCGACGAACGACCAACGACCAAAGAACGACCGGCGACTTTGAGGAGTTCCTAGAGTGCCTACTTTTAATCAGCTGGTGAAATTCGGGCGCGAGCGGACGCGGTACAAGACGGCGAGTCCGGCTCTGCAATCGTGTCCGCAAAAGCGCGGAGTGTGCACGCGCGTGTATACCCAGACGCCGAAGAAGCCGAACTCGGCGCTGCGCAAAGTGGCGCGCGTCCGCCTGACCAATGGAATCGAAGTGACGACGTATATCCCGGGGGTTGGCCATAACCTGCAGGAGCACTCGATTGTGCTGATCCGCGGGGGCCGGGTGAAGGATCTGCCGGGCGTGCGTTATCACGTGGTGCGCGGAACGCTGGACGCGACCGGCGTCGCGGGCCGCAACCAAGGGCGCTCGAAGTACGGCACCAAGCGCGCGAAAAAAGCGTAAGGCAGTCGTCAGTCGCTGGTCGTTAGTCGTTCGCGACTTGTTGTACATTCGGCTCGCTAGAAAGTAGCAGCCAGGAACTGGAAGCGGAGATGCCAAGAAAAGGACACACCCCAAAGCGGACGGTCGAGGCCGATCCGGTGTATGGATCGGATCTGGTGACAAAGTTCATCAACTCGATGATGTGGCAGGGAAAGAAATCGACTGCCGAGGGCATTTTTTATAAATCGCTGGAGAAGCTGCAGGAAAAGGGCGGCGACGAAGCCCTGAAGCTTTTCACGAAGGCGGTCGAGAACGCCAAGCCCTTGCTGGAAGTGAAGACGCGGCGCGTAGGCGGCGCGAACTACCAGGTGCCGATCGAAGTGGGTCCGGACCGCAGGACGTCGCTGGCGATCCGCTGGATCGTGAGCTATGCGCGCGGCCGCGGGGAAAAGGGAATGATCGAGAAGTTGACGAACGAGCTGCTCGACGCCGCCAACGGCAAGGGCGCTGCCATCAAGAAGAAAGAAGACGTGCATCGCATGGCGGAAGCGAACAAGGCGTTCGCGCATTACAGATGGTAGGCATTTTGTAATTTGGTAATCGGGGAATTTTGCAATTTAAGAACTCCAGCGGCGGTTGCCGTTAAATTACCAAATTACGCGATTGCAAAATTACAAAATTACGCGGTTGGAGCCCCAGAAAGAGTTAGAAGTCGTGCCTAGAACAGTCCCATTAGAGCGTTGCAGGAACATCGGCATCATGGCCCACATCGATGCCGGGAAGACCACGACGACGGAGCGCATCCTGTTTTATACGGGGAAGACGCACCGTATCGGCGAGGTGCATGAAGGCACGGCCATCATGGACTGGATGGAGCAGGAGCAGGAGCGCGGCATCACGATTACGTCGGCGGCAACGACCTGCACCTGGCGCGACATCCGCATCAACATTATCGATACGCCCGGCCATGTGGACTTTACCGCCGAGGTGGAGCGCTCGCTGCGCGTGCTGGACGGAGCGGTGGCGGTGTTCGACGCGGTGCACGGGGTGCAGCCGCAGTCGGAAAAAGTATGGCGGCAGGCCGACAAGTACGGCGTCCCGCGAATTTGTTTCATCAACAAGATCGACAAGATGGGCGCCGATTTCGAGCATGCCATCGACACCCTCCGCAAGCGCCTCAACGCCAAGCCGGTCGCGATTCAAATTCCCATCGGACAAGAAGACAAGTTTCGCGGAGTGGTGGACGTGGTCGCCATGAAGTCCGTCATCTGGCAGGACGAGACCATCGGCGCGGAATTCCACGTCGGCGAGATTCCCGCGGACCTGCAGAAAAAGGCCGAGGCGTTCCATACCCAGTTGGTCGAAACCGTCGCCGAGAATGACGACCACATTTTGCACAAGTTTCTGGAAGGCGAAACGATTTCGGCGGACGAACTGAAAGAATCGCTGCGCAAATCCACCATCGCGCTGAAGCTGTTTCCGGTGGTGGTGGGAACGGCGTTCAAGAACAAAGGGATCCAGCCGCTGCTCGATGCGGTGGTGGATTATCTGCCTTCGCCGCTCGACACGAAAGAGACGCATGGCCTCGATCCCGACACCGGGAAGACGATCACGCGCAAGGCCGACGACAGCGAGCCTTTCTCGGCGCTGGCCTTCAAGATCATGGCCGACCCGTATGTCGGTCAGTTGACGTTTATCCGCGTGTACTCGGGACAGTTGAATTCGGGCGAGTCGGTGATGAACTCGCGCACCCAGAAACACGAGCGAATTGGGCGCCTGCTCAAGATGCACGCCAATAAGCGGGAAGACATCCAGGAAATTCTCGCCGGAGACATCTGCGCCGTAGTCGGGCTAAGAAATGTCGGCACCGGGGATACCATCTGCAACGAAAAGCATCCGATCACGCTGGAGTCGATCGTGTTTGCGGTGCCGGTGATTTCGGTTGCGGTCGAGCCGAAGACCAAGGCCGATCAGGAAAAGATGGGCATGGCGCTGGCGAGGCTGGCGCAGGAAGATCCGACCTTCAAGGTGCACACCGACCCGGACAGCGGACAGACCATCATCAGCGGCATGGGCGAGTTGCATCTGGAAATCATCGTTGACCGAATGATGCGCGAGTACAAAGTCGAGGCCAACGTCGGCAAGCCGCAGGTAGCGTATCGCGAGACCATTCGCAGACATGCGGAAGCCGAAGGCAAGTACATACGGCAGACGGGCGGCCGCGGCCAGTATGGACACGCGAAGATCTATCTCGATCCGAACGCGCCGGGCAAGGGCTACGAATTCATCAACGAAATCGTGGGCGGCACGGTGCCGAAGGAATACATCAAGCCGATCGACCAGGGCATGCAGGAGGCCATGGAAGGCGGCGTTCTGGCCGGCTATCCGATGGTTGATATCAAGGCGACGCTTTACGACGGCAGCTACCACGATGTCGATTCCAACGAAATGGCGTTCAAGATCGCCGGTTCGATGGCGTTTAAGGAAGCGGCGCGCAAGGCGAGCCCGGTGATTCTGGAGCCGGTGATGGCGGTGGAAGTGGTGACGCCGGAAGATTACGCGGGAGCCATCATGGGCGACCTGAGTTCGCGCCGCGGGCGGATCGAAGGCATGGAGCACCGCGCCGGTTCGCAGGTGATCAAGGCCACCGTTCCGTTGGCGGAGATGTTTGGCTACGCGACTCATATGCGTTCGTCGACGCAGGGGCGCGCCGAGTACTCGATGCATTTTGCGCGCTATGAAGAAGCTCCGCGCCAGGTGGCGGAAGAGATCATCGCCAAGACGCAGGGGAAGACGGCATCGAGGTGATTCGTATCAGGGCGTGGTTTCAGCCACGCCGAATCGTGAAAGTAGGTTCGGGGCTTTAGCCCCTGAGGAAAACGGAAATGGCGAAAGAAAAATTTGAACGGACGAAGCCGCACTGCAACGTAGGGACGATTGGGCACATTGACCATGGCAAGACGACGTTGACGGCGGCGATCACGAAGGTCTTGCAGAAGCACAACCCAAAGATCGTGTTCCGGTCGTTCGATTCGATCGACAACGCTCCGGAAGAGAAGGCGCGCGGCATCACGATCGCGACGGCGCACGTCGAGTATGAGACGCCGAACCGGCACTACGCGCACGTGGACTGCCCCGGTCACGCGGATTACATCAAGAACATGATCACGGGCGCGGCGCAGATGGACGGCGCGATCTTAGTCGTGGCGGCGACGGACGGTCCGATGCCGCAGACGCGGGAACACGTGCTGCTGGCGCGGCAAGTGGGCGTGCCTTATATCGTGGTCGCGCTGAATAAGTGCGACGCGGTGGACGATCCCGAGTTACTCGACTTAGTGGAGCTGGAAGTGCGCGAGTTACTCAAGAGCTATCAGTTTCCGGGGGACGACGTGCCGGTGATCCGGCTGTCGGCGCTGCTGGCGTTGAACGGCGACGAGAAGTGGGAGAAGCAGGTGGACGCGCTGATGGAGGCGGTGGACAAGAGCGTGCCGCAGCCGGCGCGGGAGCTGGACAAGCCGTTTCTGATGCCGATCGAGGATATTTTTTCGATTCAGGGGCGGGGCACGGTGGTGACGGGCCGGATCGAGCGCGGGAAGGTCAAGGTGGGCGAGGAAGTGGAGATTGTCGGCTTCCGGGAGACGCGTAAGACGGTAGTAACTGGCGTGGAGATGTTCAAGAAGCAGTTAGACGAAGGTATGGCGGGCGACAACGCCGGGCTGCTGTTGCGCGGCATTGGCAAGGACGAAGTGGAGCGCGGGATGGTGCTAGCGAAGCCGGGATCGATAACTCCACATACGAAGTTCAAGGCGGAAGTTTACATTCTGACGAAGGAAGAAGGCGGGCGGCACACGCCGTTCTTCAAGGGCTATCGTCCGCAGTTTTATTTGCGGACGACGGACGTGACCGGGATCGCGGAGCTGCCGGCGGGGACGGAGATGGTGATGCCGGGAGACAACGTGAGCCTGGTGATCGAACTGATCACGCCGGTGGCGATGGAAAAGGGATTGCGGTTCGCGATTCGCGAAGGCGGGCACACGGTGGGAGCGGGCACGATCGCGGAGATTATTCAGTAAGGCAGGTCAGAGGTAAGAGGTCAGATTGCAGAAGTAAAAACCAACAAAGCGGCTTGTAACTTGCCGCCAGATCTTTCTTCCCGGGTGAGCCGGGAGGGGTAAAGAGAGAAAAACAGTGACTGGAAAAGAAAGAATTCGCATCCGGTTGAAGGCCTACGACTACCGCATCCTGGATCAGTCGACGGGCGAGATCGTGGAGACGGCAAAACGCACCGGCGCGCAGATTGCAGGGCCGATTCCGCTGCCCACGATGAAGAACAAGTACTGCGTGCTGCGGTCGCCGCACGTGGATAAGAAGTCGCGGGAGCAGTTTGAAATCCGCACCCACAAGCGGCTGCTCGATATTCTGGAGCCGACGCAGCAGACGGTCGATGCGCTGATGAAGCTGGATCTGCCGGCGGGCGTGGATGTGGAGATCAAGGCGTTCGGCAAGGAACATAAATAGGACGCTGTAGTCGGCGGGCGAAAAGCCCGCTGGATGGCCGGCGAGACGCCGGCGCTACAGTCCCAGCCAATAGCCGTCGTTGAATCATCGACGAGCCATGCTGGGAACGGAGAAGGAAATGGCGAGAGTCACGGGGATTCTGGGCAAGAAGGTCGGCATGACGCAGCTCTTCGATTCGAAGGGCGATGTGCGGCCGGCGACGGTGTTGCAGGCGGGGCCGTGCGTGATTACGCAGCATAAGACGCAGACCAAAGACGGTTATGAGTCGGCGCAAATTGGCCTGGTTGAGTTTGTGAAGGAAAAGAAGCTGACCAAGGCCATGCGCGGACATTTTGCCAAGCACAACCTTCCCCCAGTGAAATTTGTGCGGGAAGTTGCAGTCGAAGTCGACGCCCCGGGCGAAACGACCGAAGGCGTGCTGAAACCTGGCGACCGTATTCTGGTGGATATTTTCGAGGGCGAGCGGTTTGTCGACGTTGTCGGAGTGAGCAAGGGCCGCGGGTTTCAGGGTGTGGTGAAGCGGCATCACTTTGCCGGCGGCGCGAAGTCGCACGGTTCGATGTTTCAGATTACGGGTTCGATTGGCTCGTCGGCATTTCCGTCGCGCGTGTTCAAGGGAATGCGGATGTCGGGCCACATGGGCGATGTCCGGGTAACGACGCGCAACCTGCGGATCTTGGGTGTAGATAAAGATGAAAATCTGCTGGTGGTTGAGGGCAGCGTTCCGGGTTCGAACGGCGGATATCTGGTGATCAGCAAGGCGAAGAAGCCGCCGCGAGAGCGCCGTGGATTCGGGGGTTCGGCGACGGTGGATCCGTTGAAGGCGGCGAAGCGAGCGTCGAAGAAGGCGTAAGTTGGTCGTTAGTCGTTCGGCCAACGGGTAAGCACGAAGACGAGAGAGATATGGCAACTATTGATATTTACAATCTGAGCGGAGCCAAGGCCGGGACGATGGAGCTGGCCGAGGAAGTTTTCGGGGCGGTGAACGAAGACTTGCTCTGGGAGGCGATCACGCACTATCGCGCCTCGGCGCGCGCGGGCACGCATGCCACCAAGAACCGCTGGCGGGTTTCCGGTTCGGGCAAGAAGCTGTGGAAGCAGAAGGGGACGGGGCGGGCGCGTATCGGCTCGATCCGCTCGCCGCTGTGGCGCCACGGCGGCACGGTGCACGGGCCGCAGCCGCGATCTTACGACTACGCCTTCCCGAAGAAGAAGCTGCTGGGGGCGCTGCGCTCGGCGCTGGCCTCGAAGTTTGCCGATGGCAAGCTGATGGTGGTGAATTCGTTTCACGTGAAAGAGCCGAAGACGAAGCTGTTTCGCGAGGCGCTCGACAAGCTGAAGATTGAAGGCACGACGCTGCTGGTCGATGTTTCGACGGCGGAGAACAAGAATCTGGCGTTGAGTTCGCGCAACATCGACGGGCTCGAGCTGGTGCGGGCGAACGAAGTGCATCCCTATCACATCATGCGCTACAGCCACGTGGTGTTCGCGCAGCCGGCGCTCGAAAGACTGCAGGATTCGCTGAAGAAGACGGCAACGCTCCGCGATCACGAAGCGGAGCCGGCGGAAGAAAAGAAGAAACCCGCGCGGCGCCTGAGTAAGACGAAGACGAAGGCGGAGGTGGCCTGATGAAATCCGCTTATCAGATTATTCGGAAGCCGGTGATCACCGAAAAGGGCCTCGGGATTAAGGAGACCCAGAACACTCTGGTATTCCAGGTGGCGCCGAAGGCGACGAAGACCGAGATCAAGGAAGCGGTGCAGGCCATCTTCAAGGTGAAGGTGGTTTCGGTACGCACGGCGAATTATCCGGGAAAGGAACGGCGGCGGGGCAAGTTCACGGGCTACCGTCCCGATTGGAAGAAGGCGTACGTGCGGTTGAAGGCCGGCGAGAAGATGCCGGAGTACGCGCAGAACCTGTAGTGCAGTCGTTAGTCGCTGGTTGTTAGTCGTTGGGAACAACGAAAAGCGAACGACTAACGACTAACGACTAAAGACTAACGACTAAAGACTAACGACCAACGACTAACGACCAACGACCAAGAGCAGTGAGCTAGATATGGCCATCAAAACCTACAGACCGACGACGCAGACGCTGCGCTATCGCACCACGCTCGTGACCGACGACATTACGTCGAAGAAGCCGCACAAGCCGCTGGTTGAGGGCAAGATACGGTCGGGCGGGCGGCGCAATTCCGGCGACACGACCATGCGGTTCCGGGGCGGCGGCAACAAGCGCAAGCTGCGCACGATTGACTTCAAGCGCGACAAGCACGGGATTCCGGCGACGGTCGAGACCATCGAATACGATCCGGGACGCTCGGCGCGCATTGCTCTGCTGAGCTACGCCGACGGCGAGAAACGTTACATTGTGCAGCCCGATGGGCTGAAGGTTGGGCAGAAGATTTTGAGCGGACCCGAGGCCGACATTCTGGTGGGGAACGCGTTGCCGCTGCGGAATATTCCGCCCGGCACGACGATTCATAACGTGGAACTGCGTCCGGGCAAGGGCGCGCAGATGGTGCGGTCGGCGGGTGGCGCGGCGCAATTGATCGCCAAAGAAGGCGACTATGGACTCGTGAAGTTGCCTTCGGGCGAGACGCGCAAGGTGCTGCTCGATTGCTTGGCGACGATTGGGCAGGTGGGTAACACGGATCACGAGAACGTTACGTGGGGCAAGGCGGGACGCACGCGCTGGGTAGGGAAGCGTCCGCATAACCGCGGCGTTTCGATGAACCCGGTGGACCATCCGCATGGCGGCGGCGAAGGCAAGACCTCCGGCGGACGACATCCGGTGACGCCGTGGGGCCAGCCAACGCGTGGCTACAAGACGCGGAACAATAAGCGGACCGACACGTTTATCGTCAACCGCCGTAAGAAGGGATAAGGCAAGGTTCCAAAGTTTCAAGGTTTCAGAGTTTCAAGGTTTCTAAGGAAGAAGAACTTATGGCTCGTTCTACAAAAAAAGGACCGTTCGTGGATGCGTATCTGGCGACGAAAGTGGAAGCCATGAATGCACGCAACGAGAAGAAGGTGCTGCGGACGTGGTCGCGGCGCTCGACGATTGTCCCGGAGATGGTGGGACACACGATTGCCGTGCACAACGGAAGGAAGTTCATTCCGGTATATGTGACCGAGAACATGGTGGGGCACAAGCTGGGCGAATTCAGCTTTACCCGGCAATTCAAGGGGCACTCGATGAAAGCGGCGACCGAAGTGGCGGCGAAACCGGCGGGCATCCCCGGCGGACCGGGAGCCATAGTGCCGTCAGCGCCGCCGGCGGCGCCAAAGGCGTAGAGAGGAGACGCGAAGATGGAATTTCGAGCTGAAGCCCGATACATGCGCGTCTCGCCGCAGAAGGCGCGGCTGGTGCTGAACCTGATCAAGGGACAGCGCGTGGAAGAGGCGCGGAACACGCTGGCATTCACCAGGAAGCGCGTGGCGGCGACGGTCGGGAAGCTGTTGCAGTCGGCGATCGACAACGCGAACTTCCTGAGCGGCGAAAAGGGCCTGGATGTCGATCTCGATAACTTGTACGTAAAGCAGGCGGTGGCGAACGACGGTCCGCGCATGAAGCGGATTCGTCCGGCGCCGATGGGGCGCGCCTACCATTACGTGCGGCGCATCGCGCATCTTGAAATTGTTTTGGCGGAGCGAAACCGGAACGGCGCGCCGGTGGAGACGGCGGCGGCGGGCGAGAAAACGGCGAAGGCCGCGGCTCCCGCAAGGCCGAAGGCGAAAGCTAAGGCTAAGGTCAAGGCCAAGGCGCCAGCGAAGAAGAAGGCGGTTGGTAAGAAAGCGACCGCAAAGAAATAAGGAAGTCGTTCGCTGTTCGTCGTTCGCGAAAAGCGAACCGCGAATGGCGGGCAGCGAAAAGCGTACCGCTAAAGTTTAGGAGTACACATGGGACAAAAGGTTCATCCTTACGGATTCCGGCTTGGCTACACCAAGCCGTGGAAATCGCGGTGGTTTGTCGAGCGGGACTACGACAAGCTGCTGCTCGAAGACCATAAGCTCAAGACCGAGCTGAAGGAAAAGCTCAAGTCGGCGGGCGTGAGCGCGATCGAGATCGAGCGTCCGGGGAATAAGCTGCGCATCATCATCAAGACGGCGCGTCCGGGAATCATTATCGGGCGCAAGGGCGCGGAAATCGACAAGCTGAAGCAGGACCTGCAGAAGCGCACGTCGCGCGAGGTGCATGTCGATATCCAGGAAGTGCACAAGCCGGAACTGGATGCGCAACTGGTATCGGAATTGATCGCGCTGCAACTGGAAAAGCGCGTGGGCTTCCGGCGGGCGATGCGCAAGTCGGTGGATTCGGCGCTGCGCTTCGGTTGCAAGGGGATTAAAGTTCGCGTCAGCGGACGGCTGAATGGCAACGAAATCGCGCGCTCGGAGTGGTATCTGCAGGGGCGGTTGCCGCTGCACACGCTGCGCGCCGATATCGACTACGGCTTTACCGAGGCGCGCACGACTTACGGCGTGATTGGCGTGAAGTGCTGGGTTTATAAAGGCGAGATTCTGCCGGCGAAGAAGCGTGAAGCGACGCCCGCGCGGGAAGTGAGCACCACCGGAGCGTTTTAGAAACCAGTACCCAGTACCCAGTACCCAGTATCTAGTACCCAGAGTGGCACGGGGTGAGTTATAGAAGCGAGAAACTGACGCTCATTGGTGAAGTGAGTTGTGAGAGCTAAAAGCTAAGTGCTAAAGGCTAAAGGCTGATCTTATGTTGATGCCGAAGAAAGTTAAGTACCGCAAGCAGCAGCGCGGGCGCATGACGGGGAAGGCCTGGCGCGGCAGCGAGCTGTCGTTCGGCCAATACGGGCTGAAGGTGCTGGAACCGGGCTGGATTACCGACCGGCAGATCGAAGCGAGCCGGGTCGCCATGACGCGTTTTGTGAAGCGCGGCGGCAAGGTCTGGATCCGGCTGTTTCCGGATAAGCCGGTGACCAAGAAGCCGGCCGAAACCCGCATGGGCAAAGGCAAAGGCGCGCCGGATCACTGGGTTGCGGTGGTGCGGCCGGGGAAGATTTTGTTTGAGATGGAAGGCGTTTCGATCACGGACGCGAAAGAAGCCATGCGGCTGGCGTCGCACAAGCTTCCGCTGCGGACAACGTTTGTGAAACGGGACGTGCTGTAGAGATTGCAGAGGTTAAAGAAAGGCCGTCGTTCGCTGTTCGTCGTTCGCGAAAAGCGAATAGCGAGCCGCGAAAAGCAGAGAACGTTCTAACTGAAATTCGGGACCTGACTTTATGAAAGTAGAAAAGATTCGCAACTTGACCGACGTCGAGCTCAAGCACCAGGAGCGGGATCTGGCGGACCAGCTCTTCAAGCTGAAGTTCCAGATGAATATGGGACAGAGCGAGAGCCTGAAGAAGATTCGCGGGCTGCGGCGGGATATTGCGCGCGTCCAAACGGTGCTGCGCGAGCAGGAACTGGCCGGTCAGAAGACGCAGACTAAGACGGAGAAGAAATAATGGCGGAAACCACAAGCCAACCGGAAAAACACACGGGCCGCAAGGTACTGATCGGCACGGTTGTCTCCAACAAGATGCAGAAGACGATCGTGGTCGAGGTGACGCGGAAGAAGGCGCACCCCATGTACAAGCGGGTGATCTCGATCCGGAAGAAGTTCTACGCGCACGACGAAAAGAACGAAGCGCACGCCGGCGACACGGTGCGGATCGAAGAGTCGCGGCCGTTGTCGAAGCTCAAGCGCTGGACGCTGAAAGAGATCGTGCGGAAGACGGCGTTGGTGCCGGAAGTTGATGTCGACGCCGGTACGGGCATTGAGCAGTAGAAATGCCGGCTAGAAACGCCCGCTAAGAATTAGAAGGCGGAGAGGGAGACGAACATGGCCGTAATGATGAGATCCATGCTCGAGGTTGCCGATAACTCCGGCGCGCGCAAGCTGCAGATGATCCTGCCGCTGGGCGGCTCGACCGGTCTGAACGCGGGCCTGGGCGACGTGATCACGGCAAGCGTGAAGGAAGCTGCGCCGGACGGCCAGGTGCAGAAGGGCAAAGTGGTGAAGGCGGTCATCGTGCGGACGCGGAAAGAGCATCGGCGGCGGGACGGGACTTACATCCGCTTCGATCAGAATGCGGCGGTGCTGATCAACGAGGCAGGCGAACCGGTGGGCACGCGCGTATTCGGTCCGGTGGCGCGTGAACTGCGCGAGAAAAAGTTTTTGAAGATTGTGTCGCTGGCGCCGGAGGTACTTTAGGGCGCCGCGCCTTGGGCAGAGGCGAAAAGCAGGTCCTTCCCCTTCGGCAAGCTCAGGGTCAGGATGACAAGTTGGAAAGAAGGATTTGGCTATGGGAACAGCAATTACGACAGAACACAAGAGAGTGGATATCCGCCGGAACGACACGGTGAAGGTGATGACCGGGCGGGATACGGGAAAAGAGGGGCGTGTGTTGCGCGTGTTGCCCGACGAGGGCAGGGTGCTGGTGGAGCACGTGATGATGGTGAAGAAGCACGTGCGGCCGAATCCGCAGCGCAACATCAAAGGTGGAATTGCCGAGCAGGAGCGGGCGATTCCTTTGTCGAACGTGGCCCTGGTATGTGCGACGTGCGGTCCGGTGCGGATCGGGCATGAAGTGCGCGGCGATCGCAAGGTGAGAGTTTGTAAGAAGTGCGGGACGACGCTGGACAAATGATTTGGTAATTGGGTAATCGGATAATTTTGTAATTTAAGAGCTCAAGGGTTCTCAAATTACAAAATTACGCAATTGCAAAATTACAAAATTCCTCACGAACCGGTAATCACTCCGAAACCGTGATGGAGAAGGCAGCAACGGCAATGGCAGACGAGCAGAAAAAAGGCGAGCAGCAACAGAAGAAGGCAAAGCCGGGCAAGGGCGAGCAGAAGGGGCGCGCGCCCGTCGAGGCCAAGGCTGGACCGGAGGCTCCACGGCACGCGGCGAAGGAGCGGCCGCGGCTCCGGGCGCGCTTTGAAAAGGAAGTTTCCGTCGTCCTGATGAAGGAACTGGAACTCAAGAACCCGATGGCGGTGCCGCGGCTGCACAAGATTGTCGTGAACATGGGCGTGGGCGAAGCCACCCAGAACGCGAAACTTATCGACCCGGCGGTCAATGAACTGGGACAGGTTACGGGACAGAAACCGGTGGTCACGCGGGCGAAGAAGTCGATCGCGGCGTTCAAGGTGCGCGAGGGCATGCCGATTGGGGCGATGGTGACGCTGCGCGGCGACCGCATGTACGAATTTTTCGACCGGCTGGTAAGCATCGTGCTCCCGCGCGTGCGCGACTTCCGCGGAGTCTCGACTAAGTCGTTCGATGGGCGCGGCAACTATACGCTGGGCCTGCACGATCAGTTGATTTTTCCGGAGATCGACTACGCGAAGGTCGACAAGCTGAAAGGCATGAACGTGACCATTGTGACAACGGCGCGATCCGATGACCAGGCGCGGACGCTGTTGAAGCATCTGGGAATGCCGTTCAGGGCATAAGTCAGAGGTAAGAGGTCAGATTGCAGAGGTAGGACCGAAATTCGCAACAAATGGGTTGCTAGAAGCTAGCAGCCAGGAGCTAGAAGCTAAGTGGCAACTACAGCAAAACGAGTGAAGGACGCTAGGAAGCCGAAGTTCTCGACGCGCAAGCATAACCGGTGCAAGATTTGCGGACGTCCGCGGGGCTTTCTGCGGAAGTTTGGCCTGTGCCGTCTGTGTTTCCGGCAACTGGCGCTGCGGGGCGAGATCCCCGGAGTTTCGAAGTCGTCCTGGTAGGAGCGTCGTCGGTCGTTCGTCGTTGGTCGTTCGCGACGACGGGTGGCTAAGGCGGCGTGGGCTTACTGCAAGGATAGTAGGAAGATCGGTTCGTCGGAAGTTGCTTGCTAACGACTAAGGACCAACGACCAACGACCGACAGAAGCAAGCTGCTGACAGGTTCTCCGGTGGATGCGGAGCGAACGGGCGGCTCGAGGAGAAGCAAACGATGAGGTTGACCGATCCGGTCGCAGACATGCTGGCGCGCATCCGCAACGCGATTTGCGCGCGGCACCAGAAAGTGGATATTCCAGCTTCCAAGCTGAAGACGGAGATTGCCCGCATCCTGAAGGAAGAGGGCTATATCGCGAACTTCAAGCCGGCGGAAGATGAGGGCCACAAGGTGCTGCGCGTGTATCTGAAGTACGGCAACAACAACGAGGCGGTGATTACGAACCTGTCGCGCGTGTCGCGTCCGGGCTGCCGCGTCTATGTGCGCCGCACCGAGATTCCGCGGGTGCTGGGCGGAATGGGAATCAATATCCTGACCACGCCCAAGGGCGTGATGACGGGACGCCAGGCGCGCCGCGAAGGCTTGGGCGGCGAATTGCTTTGTGAGATCTGGTAGAAGGGCGCTGTTCGCGGTTCGCTCCTGGCGGTTCGCTAAGGGCGGCAAGCGAATGGCGAACAGCTAAGAGCGAAGAGCGACTTATGTCACGAATTGGAAAAAAGCCGATCGCGATCCCGAAGGGCGTGACGGTCAAGATCGAAGGCAATACGGTGATGGTCCAGGGGCCGAAAGGCAAGCTGGACACATCTCTACCGTCCGGCATCAAGATGGAGCAGAAGGACGGCAACCTGGTGACCCTGCGCGAAAACGATTCGCAGGCGGCGGTGCACGGACTGGCGCGGGCGCTGGTCAATAACGCCGTCGATGGCGTGACCAAGGGCTGGACGAGGGAACTGGAAATCGTCGGCATCGGCTACCGCGCGGAGATGAAAGGCAAAGGGACGGTCGTGTTTAGTCTGGGTTACTCGCACCCGATCGAGTATCCGCTGCCGACGGGTGTGGATTGCACGGTGGATGCGAAGCTGACGAAACTGACGCTGAATGGGATCGACCGGCAGAAAGTCGGCCAGGTGGCGGCGGAGATGCGGTCGCTGCGTCCGCCCGATCCGTATAAGAACAAGGGCGTGCGCTACGCCGGCGAGCGGTTGAAGAAGAAGGTTGGGAAAACAGGAGCCAAGTAAGAGTCGTTAGTCGATGGTCGGTGGTCGTTGGCAAACGAGGCTCGCGAACGACTAACGACCGACGACTAACGACTGACTCGAGGGTTTTAACATGCTGAGAATCGCTTCAAAGAATCAGACGCGGCAGCGGGTGCACGATCGTATCCGGAAGAAAGTGATGGGTACGCCGGAGCGTCCGCGGCTGAATGTGTACCGGTCGTTGAACCATATTTACGTGCAGTTGATTGACGACCTGAAGGGCGTCACGCTGGCGGCGGCTTCGACGGCCGACGACCGGAAGGGTGCGCGGGTGACCGGCGGCAACGTGGCGTCGGCGAAGATGGTTGGAAAAAAGATTGCCGAACTGGCCAAGCAGAAAGGCTTCACCAAGGTTGTATTCGATCGTGGCGGCTACATTTACCACGGCCGGGTCAAAGCGGTGGCCGATGCGGCGCGCGAAGCGGGACTGCAGTTCTAGATTTGGTAATTTGGCAATTGGGTAATTTTGTAATTTGAAAACCTGGGCGACTTTCAAATTACACAATTACCCGATTACACAATTACAAAATGGAAATGAGACTTCAGAATGCCAAGAGTGACTAAGAAACTCGATGCAGGTTCGTTCCAGTTAAAAGACCAGGTGGTCTCGATTAACCGGGTGACGAAGGTGGTTAAGGGCGGCAAGAACATGTCGTTCGCGGCGCTGGTGGTGGTGGGCGATCCTTCGGCGGCGGTGGTTGGTTTCGGTTCGGGCAAAGCGAAGGAAGTTCCGCAGGCCATCCGCAAGGGGATTGAGGCGGCGAAGAAGAACCTGATGAGGATCAACCTGACGCAGACCTCGGTGCCGCACACGGTGCTGGGACGTTTTGGGTCGGGCATGGTGCTGCTGAAGCCGGCGCCGGAAGGCACGGGCGTGATCGCCGGCGGAGCGGTGCGGGCGGTGATGACGTCGGCGGGGGTGCAGAATGTGCTGACGAAATCGATTGGCACGAACAATCCGCACAACGTGATCAAGGCGACGTTCGAGGCGCTGAAGAAGCTCAAGAGCCGGGAAGCCGTCGCGACGCTGCGGGGTAAGTCGGTGGAGGAATTGTAGGGAAGCTAGTCGTTGGTCGTCGGTCGTTAGTCGTTCGCAAACGACTAACGACCGACGACCGAGGAAGTGAAATGACAACTAAGACATCGAAATCGGTTGGGAGCGGCAAGATTCAGTTGAAGTGGGTGCGGTCGATGATCTGCACTCCGGTAAAACATAGGAAAGTTGTCAAAGGGCTGGGGTTCACCCGGCTGAACCAGGTGATTGTGCGGCCGGACACGGCTGCGATTCGAGGCATGGTCAAGAAGATCCCGCATCTGGTGGAGATAGTGAAGGCGTAGGATAATTTGTAATTGGTGATTTGTAATTTGTAATCTAAGAGCAAAGGCCTTTCAAATTTACAAATTGCAGATTGCCAATTACAAATCCAGAGAGACAGTTATGAACTTATCCACAATACGGGCACCCAAGAAGTCAACGGAAAAGAAGAAGCGAGTCGGACGCGGCATGGGGTCCGGCATGGGCAAGACTTCGACGCGCGGGCACAAGGGGCAGTGGTCACGATCGGGCGCGCGGCTGATACGCGGGTTTGAAGGCGGCCAGATGCCGTTGCACCGGCGCGTGCCGAAGCGCGGCTTCACCAACATTTTCCGCGAGGAGTACGACGTCGTGAACCTGGACCGGCTGGCAGCGCTCGGCGAGACTGAAATCACTCCGGAAGTGCTGAAGAAGGCGGGCGTGGTGGATGGCAAGTCGCCGGTCAAGATTCTGGGCAACGGCGAACTGATGGTGGCGATTACAGTGCACGCGCACAAGTTTTCGAAGTCGGCGCAGGAAAAGATCACCAAGGCGGGCGGCAAGTTCGAGGTCTTGCAGTAATGCTGGAAAAGCTGGCAAATATCTTCCGGGTTCCCGATCTTCGTAAACGCGTGTTATTCACGCTCGGCCTGCTGGCGGTGTATCGCATCGGCGGCCACATTCCGACGCCTGGGATCAACGGCGACCGGCTGGCGGCGTTCTTCGAGCAGAACCGGGGCTCGGTGCTGGGCTTTGTGGATCTGTTCAGCGGCGGCAACCTGCGGCGGCTCACGATTTTCGCGCTGGGCATTATGCCGTACATTACGGCGTCGATCATTCTGCAGTTGCTGACGGTGGTGTATGAGCCGCTGGCCAAGCTACAGAAAGAAGGCGAACTGGGCCGCAAGAAAATCACCCAGTGGACGCGCTATCTCACCTTGATTTTGAGCGCGGTACAGTCGTTCGGCATTGCCATCAGCCTGCAGAAAGCGGGCGATTTCGTCAACACTCCCGGGCCGGCCTTTGTCCTGATGACTATGCTCACGCTGACCACGGGCAGCGGGTTCGTCATGTGGCTGGGCGAGCAGATCACCGAGCGCGGCATCGGCAACGGCATGTCGCTGCTGATTTTTGCGGGTATCGTGGTCGGTCTGCCGCGCGGCGTGGCCGATCTGTACCAGAAGGCGCAGACCTCCGCCTGGGGAGTTTTCACGGCCCCAGCCCTCTTGATGCTTCTGGTGCTGATGATCGCGGTGGTGGCGTTCATCGTTTTTGTGGAACGCAGCGAGCGGCGGATTCCGGTGCAGTACGCCAAGCGCGTGGTTGGACGCAAAGTGATGGGCGGGCAATCCACGCACCTGCCGTTGCGGGTGAATGCCGGCGGCGTCATGCCGGTGATTTTTGCGTCTTCGATTCTGGCCTTGCCGCAGATGCTGGGGGCGGCGTTCCACAATAACAAGGTGGTCGGCCCGCTCCTGGACGCAATGCGCTGGGGCGAGCCGCTGTACACCTTGCTCTATGCCCTCGGCATTGTTTTCTTTGCCTACTTCTATATCTCGATCGTGTTCAATCCGAACGAGGTCGCGGACAACATGCGGAAGTGGGGAGGTTTCATTCCTGGCATCCGGCCGGGGAAGCGGACGGCGGACTTTATTAACGACGTTCTCACCCGGATCACGCTGGTGGGCGCGCTTTACCTGATTTTGATTTCGCTGATTCCGGAGTGGATGATTGCGGGCATCAAGCTGAACCACCTTCCGCTGGTGGGGCGAATCTTTGAGAACCTGCCCACCTGGATCACGAACGGCCTGGGAGTGAATTTTTATTTTGGCGGAACGTCGCTGCTGATCGTGGTGGGCGTGGCGATGGACACGGTTACGCAGATCGAGGCGCAGTTGATCATGCGGCACTACGATGGATTCACGCCGAAGAGCGGCCGGATTCGCGGACGCCGGACCTGGTAAGAAAGTTCTCAGTTCCCAGTTCTCAGTTCTCAGTGAGAAACGACGGAATTAATACTGAGAACTGAGGACCGAAAACTGAGAACTGGGAACTGGTTTTGATGGCCGCGCGAAATATTGGACCGGTGATTCTTCTGGGGCCTCCCGGGGCCGGGAAGGGCACGCAGGCCAAACAGATTGTCGAGCGTTATGGTGTCCCGCAGATATCGACCGGCGATCTTTTGCGGGATCACGTTGAGCGTGGCACCGAGCTTGGCCTTGAAGCCAAGGCGATCATGGCGCGAGGCGAACTGGTGCCTGACGAGTTGTTGTACGGCATGGTGGCCACCCGGCTGCGGGAGGCCGATTGTCAACGCGGATTTGTGCTGGATGGCTTTCCCCGGACAGCCGCCCAGGCAGGATGGCTGGACGCCTTCCTGGAAAAAGCGGTCTTTGAAAAGAGATCGGAAAAATCGGAGGAGTGCACGCCGGTTGTGATCCAGTTGCTCGTAGACTATACTCAATTACTGCTACGGCTTACCGGGCGGCGTTCGTGTCCCACCTGTGGACGGCTCTATAACATCCACTTTCAGCCACCTCTGGTTGACGAGTTGTGCGATGTGGACGGATCGAAGCTCGTGATCCGCAACGACGATCGCGAAGAAGTTATTTCGGAGCGGTTGGCTGCCTATGACTCGCAGACCAGGCCGGTAGCGGATTACTACCGGGCGCAGCGCCGGCTGGTGGCAGTCAATGCGGATCGCCCGATGGCAGATGTTACGGCGCAGATTTTCGGCGTGATTGACAGTCGTTGCCAGGCCGGATGCCAGTAGTGGAACGGCGAAGCTGGAGTTAACGAAGCCAGAGTGAACTAAGGCAGAGTCGTTGAAGTTAGAGGCGCTGAAGTTAGAGCCATTGAAGTTAGAGTCGAATGATGAGTTTTGGAGAAGACCGGATTATCCGCAAGTCGCCGGAAGAGATCGAAAAGATGAGGCGGAGCGGGAAGATGGTCCGCCAGGTTCTGAACCACCTGAAAACGGTAGTGGCGGCCGGCGTTACGACGATGGACCTGGAGAAGGCCGCCGAGAAACTGATCGCGGAACTCGGGGCCGCGCCGGCGTTCAAGGGATATTACGGCTATCCCTGTGTGCTGTGCACTTCGATCAATGAAGAGATCGTGCACGGGATCCCGTCGGAAAAGCGGGCGCTGAAAACGGGAGACATCGTTTCCATCGACTGCGGAGTTGTTTACGATGGGTATTACGGAGACGCGGCCATCACGGTGCCGGTGGGCGATAAGTTGACGGCGGAATTGAAGAAGCTGCTCGAGGTGACCGAGGCTTCGCTGTACAAAGGCATCGCGCAAGTGAAGATCGGCAATACCGTTGGACACGTTGGGTCGGCGATCCAGAAGCACGTGGAAGCGAACGGGTTCAGCGTGGTGCGAGACTTTGTTGGGCATGGCATCGGGACGAAGCTGCATGAAGCGCCGCAGATTCCGAACTTTGGCAAGAAGGGCCAGGGCGCGGAGCTGACCGAAGGCATGGTCCTGGCGATTGAGCCGATGGTGAACTCGGGGCGTCCGGAGACCAAGGTTTTAGGCGATAAGTGGACCGCCGTGACAGCCGACGGCAGTTACAGCGCGCACTTTGAGCATTGCGTGGCGGTAACTCGGCAAGGGCCGGCGATTTTGACCCAGTGAAGAGAAGTTCTCAGTTCCCGGTTCTCAGTTCTCAGTGAGAGCCGATTCGTTTTGACTGAGAACCGAGAACCGGGAACTGAGAACTGATTCGGGAGGGTAATGAGTAAAGAAGACGCGATTGAAGTGATGGCGACGGTGATCGAACCGCTGCCCAACGCCATGTTCAAGGTGGAGCTCGAAAATAAACACCAGGTACTGGCGCACGTTTCCGGCAAGATGCGGAAGAACTTTATACGAATTTTGCCAGGAGACAAAGTCGCAGTCGAGCTTTCTCCGTACGATCTGAATCGCGGACGCATTGTGTATAGGTACAAATAATCTCTACTGTTGTCATCCTGACCCTGAACAAAGTCGAAGGGGAAGGATCTCTACCGCTGAGAGCTGGCAACTGAGAACTGAGAACTGATTTATGAAAGTAAGGGCATCGGTCAAGAAGATTTGCGATAAGTGCAAGGTCATCCACCGCAAGGGAGTAGTGCGGGTGATCTGCGAGAACTCGAAACACAAGCAGCGTCAAGGCTAACTAAGCGAAGGGTTCTGCAGTTGCCCTTACTGAGAACTGGCGACTGAGAACTGGGTTAAGAGAGGGATCATGGCTCGTATTGCAGGCGTCGATCTTCCGCGTAACAAGCGCGCGAATATCGCGCTCACTTACATTTACGGCATCGGCAATTCACGCGCGGCGCGCATTCTGGACGCGGCGAAAGTGGACCCGATGAAGAAAGTGCAGGACCTCGCGGAAGATGAGGTCAACCGCATCCGCCAGGTGATCGAGGCGGAAGGCTCGGTGGAAGGCGATCTGCGCAAGGACGTTTCGATGAACATCAAGCGGCTCATCGAAATCGGGTCCTATCGCGGATTCCGTCATCGCCGGAACCTGCCGGTTCGCGGGCAGCGCACGCACACTAACGCTCGTACCCGCAAGGGTCCGCGCAAAGGCACGGTCGCGCAGAAGAAGAAGACGGCAAAAGCGTAAGAATCAGGTGTCAGGTCTTAGGTGTCAGGTCTCAGCGGCCATGAGATCTTCCTAAGGCCTGAGACCTAAGAACTGAGACCTAATCCATGGCAAAACCGGCAGCAGCAGGCGGCGCCGCGGCGGCGCCCGAGAAAAAAGGCAAGAAGAAGCAGTTCAAAAAGAAGGAGCGCAAGCACGTTCCGCACGGACTGGTGCACGTGCAAGCCTCTTTCAACAACACCATCGTGACTATCTCGGACATGACCGGCAATGTGCTGGCGTGGAAGAGTTCGGGCTCGCTGGGCTTTCGCGGGTCCCGCAAGGGGACTCCGTTTGCGGCGCAGCAGGCCGCGGCGAACGCCGCCAGCATGGCGCGCGATCATGGAGTGCGCACGGTGGATGTGCGGGTGAGCGGTCCGGGATCGGGGCGGGAGTCGGCAGTGCGCGCGCTGGCTGCGGCGGGAATCGAAGTGCGGTCTATTAAGGACACGACGCCGATTCCGCATAATGGGTGCAGGCCGCCGAAACGGCGCAGAGTTTAAGAGACAGTTCTCAGTGCCCAGTTCTCAGTTCTCAGTAAGAGCTGAAGAGACTTTGGGTCTTTCTGAGAACTGGGAACTGAGAGCTGGGAACTGAGAACTATTTTTGAATCGGGACGAAAGGGTCGCCACCCCGTAAACCGATTTCCAAAAGGAGAACAATGGCACGTTATACCGATGCAGTATGTCGTCTTTGTCGCCGGGAAGGGATCAAGCTCTTCCTCAAAGGCACCAAGTGCTTCAGCGACAAATGTCCTATTGAGAAACGCAACTTCGCTCCCGGACAACACGGGAAAGACAAGAAGACCAAGGTTGTAGGCTACGGTCTGCAGTTGCGCGAAAAACAGAAAGCCAAACGCATCTACTTCACCCAGGAAGGGCAGTTCCGGAATTACTTCGAGAAAGCGGTCAAGTTCAAGGGTGTGACAGGCGCGAAGCTGCTGGAGCAGCTCGAGCGACGTTTGGACAACGTGGTCTACCGGCTGGGCTTTGGCATTTCCCGCCGTCAGGCGCGCCAGTTGGTGCGTCACGGGCACGTGCAGGTGAATGGACGCAAGGTGAACATCCCTTCGTACGAGGTCAGCGTGGGAGAAGAGATTGCGATTCGCGAGGGCAGCCGCAAGGTGCCGATTCTCGAAACCGCAAGGGATTTTGCCAGTCATCAGCCGGCGCCGGTATGGTTGGAGATCGATCGCGAGAACTACAAGGGACGCGTGATTGCCCTGCCGAAGCGCGAAGATATCCAGTTGCCGGTGAACGAGCAGTTGATTGTCGAACTGTATAGTAAGTAGTAGTTTAAGTCGTTGGTCGCTAGTCGTTGGTCGTTGGGAAAACCAAGCGACCCGCGAACGACCATCGACTAACGACCAGCGACTGTTTTTAGGCCCACTTTTTCGTGCCAGATCAGCCTTTCCTGCTGTGACCTGAGCCGGGCCGCTCAGCGAGCAGGATCGAGCCACATGGCCGAGAGGAGAAACACATAATGCTCTGGAGAGGTTTTCAAAAACCGAAGCGGCTGGCGAGCGATACCAGTTCGCTCACCGATAAATACGGGATGTTCTGGGCGCAGCCGTTTGAGCGCGGCTTTGGCACCACCATCGGCAACGCGCTGCGGCGCGTGCTGCTGAGTTCGATCGAAGGCGCGGCTGTGACCGCGGTGAAGATCGAAGGCGTGCTGCATGAGTTCCAATCGATCCCGGGTGTGGTCGAGGATGCGACCGACATCATCCTCAACATGAAGCAGGTCCCGTTCAAACTGGCGGGAGACGGTCCGAAGGCGATTTACCTGCGCGCCGATCAGCCGGGCGTGGTTACCAGCGGCATGATCGAAGCCGACGGCGATGTGGAAGTGCTCGACAAGGAAATCTACATCGCGACCGTGAGCGAGGGCGGCAAGCTCGATATGGAAATGCGCCTGAAGCGCGGCCGAGGTTACGTTTCCGCGGACAAGAATTTCGAGGACGACCTGGGCATCGGATTCATTCCCATCGATTCCGTGCACACGCCGGTGCGCAAGTGCAACTACACCGTCGAAGCGGCGCGTCTGGGGCAGATCACCGATTACGACAAGCTGACGGTCGAGGTCTGGACGAACGGTTCGATCACTCCCGGCGATGCGCTGGGACTCTCGGCGAAGCTGTTGAAGGACCACATGAATATCTTCATCAACTTCGAAGAAGAGATTGAAACGGCGTCGGCGAGCGAAGAGCGCCGGCCGGAGATCAAGAACGAGAACCTGAACCGTTCGGTCGAGGAACTCGAACTCTCGGTGCGCAGTTATAACTGCCTGAAGAACGCCAACATTCAGTCGATCGGCGAACTGGTGCAGAAGACCGAAGCCGAGATGCTGAAGACGAAAAATTTCGGACGGAAGTCGCTGAACGAGATCAAGGAGATACTCACCTCGATGGGTCTGAGCCTGGGCATGAAGATCGACGAGCACGGGAATGCTGTGCCCGGTCCGACTTCGAACCAGGTGCTGCCCGCTTCGGCGTACGGCGATAACGATCTGTAGAAGAGCAGTTGCCAGTTGCCAGTGGTCAGTTGCCAGTAAAACCTGACCCCACGAGCCACTGGCTGCTGACCAACAACCCACTGGCAACTGGCCACTGGCAACTGACAACTGGGGTTCAGACATGCGTCACAAAGTTGCGGGATACAAGTTAGGACGGACCACTTCTCACCGGCGCGCCATGCTGCGCAACATGGTTACTTCGATCATCATGGAAGAGCGCATTGAGACAACGGTGATCAAGGCGAAGGCGGTGCGTCCGCAGGTCGAGAAGATGATCACCCTCGGCAAAAAGGGCGATCTGGCGGCGCGACGTCAGGCGGCGTCCTATTTGATGACGGACGAAGCCGTCCGCAAACTTTTCGACACCGTGGCTCCGCGCTTCGGCGACCGCACGGGCGGCTATCTGCGGATCGTTCGCGGCGCCTGGCGCAAGGGCGACGGCGCTGAAAAGGCGTTCATCGAACTGCTGGGCAGCGAGCAGGTGCTCGACGAAAAACGCCAGAAGCGAGCCGAAATCCGCGCCAAGCGCGCCGAAGAGAACCGCAAGGCGATGGAAAACGCCGACGCGCAGGCACAGGCGGAGAAGGACATCGCCAACGCTGAGGCCGAGGGTAAGACTGAGGGCGGCGACAAGAAAGAGTAATTGCCGCAGTCCCCGCAGGCACAAAGGCGTCCATAACGGACGCCTTTTTTCTGGAGATGACACGCTCGTCTTTCATCGACTTCATGGCAACAATAGTCAGCGAAGTTAGTTGCGAAGCTATGCAGTGGCCTAGTTTCTGGGTTGCACGTCATCCGGAAGCGATCACAACTACCGCTAATACTGACGCACTTGCAATCCTGAGCGACGGTATTAGAGGTCTCTTCAGCTTTCCCTCCGAATTAGAAGTACGCTATACTCTTCGCACCGGGGATGTGGGCATGTAGGATGTTCATGCTGCAAAGCACTTACCAGCGCGCACGCATTCCTCTCTATGCCGCAATAGCTGCTTTCCTGATTCACCTGGTTTGCAATCCGCATTACGGATTCTTCGGCGATGAGCTTTATTTCATCGTCTGCGGGCGGCATCCGCAGTGGAACTACGTGGATCAGCCGCCCATTGCGCCGCTCCTGGCTGCGGCTTCGCAGGCGTTCGGTCCGTCGCTCGTGTTGCTGCGGGCCGTGCCAGCGCTCTTCGCGGGAGCGGGCATCTATGTGACTTGTCTGGTTGTACTCGAGTTTGGCGGAGCGGCTTACGCCCAACTCCTGTCAGCGATTGTGGTTTTCTTCCTCCCGGTCTTGACGGATTTCGGGATGAAGGTCTCGCCAGACATGGTCGGCCTCTTTTCCTGGCCCCTGATCGCATTGTGGATCGTGCGCTTGACGAAAGGAGCGAACCCGCGACTGTGGGTTGCAATCGGCGGGCTGATGGGAGCGTCCATACTCAGCAAATACAGCGTCCTGTTTTTCGCGGTCGCATTGCTGATGGGGCTGCTGCTCACGCCGGAAAGGCGGATTCTGTATTCGTGGTGGTTCATAGTTGGGGCAGTGATTTCCGGGGTGATCGCGCTGCCGGCGTTTCTGTGGCAAGTGCACTATGGATACCCGATGCTCGAACTGTTGCGTGCGGTCGAGCACGGCAAGAACGTCATCGTCGGGCCACTGGCCTATCTCGGACAACAGCTCTTGATCAGCGGCTTGCTGGCGGAGTTCTGGATTATCGGACTGGCCTGGCTGTTTTTGCGGCCACGTTTTCGTTTCCTGGCATATGGCTATGCGCTCCTGATTGCCATGATGATTGTGCAGCACGGAAAGCATTACTATCCGGCGAACGCCTATCCTTACCTTATCGCGGCAGGATGCGTGCAAATCGAAGATTGGACCAGTAAACTCCGGAGGGGGCGAGTTGTCATTGCAGCGGCTACGGTTCTACTCGGGTTGACTTTCTTTCCGCTCGTGATGCCAGTGCTTCCGGAAGCGCAACTGGCGAGGTACAACATACGGCTGTGGTCACTTTTGCACATTTCGAGAGATAGCCTTGCTACCGAGCACCGTGTACAGGCGGAACTGCCATTCAACTTCCCGAGCATGCATGGCTGGAAAGAGCTGACCGCAATCGTGAATCGCGTTTACCAGGGACTTCCGCCCGAGGATCGGGCGCAGGCCGTTGTGTTGGTACAGAACTACAGTGAGGCTGCGGCGATCGAGTTCCTCAGTAAGCCAAGACTGCCGGTCATCAGCGGGCACAACCAATATTTCCTCTGGGGGCCTCGCGGATACACCGGCGACATTCTTATCTGTGTCGGAGATAACTGCGACTCGGCTGTTAAGTATTTTCGTAGCTGCACAGTGGAAGCAAACCTTGAGGCGGCGTGGATACAACCCTCCGAGTTTGGTATCCCGATTATGCTCTGCCGGGGAATCACGAAACCTCTGGCGGAATTGTGGCCGCTGACCAAGTTTTACAACTGAGGAAAACCTGAATGCCCCACTGCGTCCTGCGGAATCGCCGCTAACCGTCATTCCGTCAGGAACGAGATAGCTGAACGATAAATCCACCTATCACTTGCCTATCTCGACCTGAAACAGTCATGCCCCACTCCTGGTGCAATCGGGGGGGTCGCATTGCGAGCGTATCGTCGGCAACCGGCACCTGACCCGCCAGCTGCATTTGCCTGATGCTCACCCGCTCCCTACAATAGAAATTTAATCCAAATCCTATGATCCATTTTCCCGTCCCTGAAGCCCTCACATTTGACGACGTGTTGCTGCTGCCGGCGCGCTCCGAAGTTGTGCCCGCCAACACCAACACGCAGACCCAGCTCTCGCGCAACATCCGGCTGAATATTCCCATCGTCAGCGCCGCCATGGACACGGTGACCGAGTCGCACATGGCGATTGCCATGGCGCAGCAGGGAGGCCTCGGTATCATCCATCGCAACCTGACCATCGATCAGCAGGCCAATGAAGTGGACAAGGTGAAACGGTCGGAGAGCGGCATGATCGTCGATCCGGTCACCATGTCGCCGGATGCCAAGGTTTCCGATGCGCTCGACGTCATGAAGAAATACAAGATTTCAGGCGTGCCCATCACGCAGAAAGATGGAAGGCTGGTCGGCATTCTGACCAATCGCGATCTGCGCTTCGAGACGCGCTTCGATGTTCCGATCAGCAAGGTGATGACCAGAGAGAATCTGATCACGGTGCCGGTTGGCACGACGCTGGAACAGGCGGAAGAAATCCTGCACGAGCACCGCGTGGAAAAGCTGCTGGTGGTGGACGACAAGTACATCCTGAAGGGCTTGATCACGGTCAAAGACATCCAGAAAAAACTGAAATATCCCGGCGCCGCCAAAGACGATAAGGGGCGGCTGCGGGTGAGCGCGGCGATCGGCGCGACCGGCGATTTTCTGGAGCGCGCGCAGGAGCTGGCCAACGCGAAAGTCGACGTGCTGGCAATTGACAGCGCCCATGGTCATTCCACTCTTGTGATCGAAGCGGTCAAGAAGGTGAAAGCGAAGTTACCGGAGGTGGATCTGATTGCCGGCAACGTGGCGACCTTCGATGGCGCCTGCGACCTGGTGCGCGCGGGAGCGGACGGGATTAAGGTCGGCATTGGGCCGGGCTCGATCTGCACCACGCGGATCGTAACCGGCGTGGGGGTTCCGCAGATTACGGCGATTGCGGAGGCGGCGCGAGCCACGCGCGACTCCGGCGTTCCCGTGATTGCCGACGGCGGCATCAAGTATTCCGGCGACATCACCAAGGCGCTGGCAGCGGGCGCTTCCGCGGTGATGATCGGATCGATGTTTGCGGGAACCGATGAAAGCCCGGGTGAACAGATTCTGTATCAGGGCCGAACCTTCAAGGCATATCGCGGCATGGGATCGCTCGGAGCGATGGCGGCGGGTTCGAGCGAGCGCTATTTCCAGAATTCGGATGGAGATGCGTCGATAGGAATGCCGGTAATCGGCGAAGAGTCGAACCGCCTTGGCAAGTTGGTGCCAGAGGGAATTGAAGGGCGCGTGCCGTATCGTGGCTCGATGGCAATGATCGTTCACCAGATGGTAGGCGGGCTGAAGTCGGGCATGGGATATTGCGGGTGCCAGACAGTGGCCGACCTGCAGCAGAAGGCGCGATTCGTGCGCATCAGCGCCGCCGGCCTGCGCGAAAGCCACGTGCACGACGTCATGATCACGCGCGAAGCCCCGAACTACGCGGCGGAGTGAGGACGAGGCCAATTTGACTGCGTCTCGTCCCAATCTTGTGCGTGCCTGGTGGCCAGCGGCCGTCTGGATCGGCCTCATTACGTTTGAGTCCACCGACATCTTCTCGTCGCAGAATACCGGCAGCGTGCTGTATACGATATTGACGCATCTGTTCGGCCACATCGATTTCTACAAGTTCTTCGTCTTCCATCACTATCTGCGCAAGACCGGACACGTCGTCGGATACGGCATGTTGAGCCTGCTGCTGCTGCGTGGCTGGCGGGCTACGCTCGGTCGAGTTGACACCTTGTTGTTGCGCGCGGCGCTGCTGTCCTGGCTGGGGACCGCCTTCGTTGCCGCGATGGATGAATGGCACCAGAGCTTCATTCCGTCGCGCCAGGGCTCGATTTGGGATGTCGCGCTCGATACCGTGGCGGGCGTAGCTTTTCTGGTGGTCGCGTATTTCTGGTTGCGCCGGAGCAAAGCGGTTACGTGATTTCCTGTAAAGACGCGGCTTGCCGCGTCTCCCGACGGCAGCGAAGCCGGAGACGGGGCAAGCCCCGTCTCTAGCGGTCAGTCTCGCGCGGGCGAACGGTGGGCGAGCAGGGCGAATGCCGCGACGGTCGCGATTCCCGCCGAAAAATAGAACGGGACGGCTGGGCCATAAACCTTCCAAAGCGCTCCCGTGATGAGGCTCGAGAGCAGCGTGGTCACGCTGGTGAGAAACGAATAAATTCCAAGCGCACGGCCGCGGACATCGCCGCCCACGCTTTCCACGACCAGCGCCTTGAGCACGGGATTGGTCAGGGCATAGAAGAGTCCGTAGAAGGCCATGGTCAGCCAGATCGCCAATTGGGAGGGCGCGGCCGCGAAGACAAAATAGACGATGGCGAAAACGAAATATCCGGCGGCGGCGATGGTCGAGCGCGAGAAGCGGTCGCTGAACTTGCCGGCCGGCCACGACAACAGCGTGAACGTGATGTTGAAAACCAGTCCCAGCAGTGGCGCGCGAGACGCTGGAATTCCGATGTTTCCGGCGCGCAGGACGAGGAACATGTCACTGGAATTTCCCAGCGAAAACAGCGTGACCACCGCCAGCACGTAGTAAAAGCCGAGCGGCAATTTTGGGAGCCATGCGGATTTTTCGGGCGCCACGGGGACGGGCTCATGCGTCCGTTTTTCCACTGGCGGGCGGCGCCGAATCTCGCGGATTCCAATCGAGGCGACGATTACGCACAGAGCTCCCGGGACGGCAGCGGACGCGAACACGCCGCGCATGCCGAAGCGTCCGATAATTGCCAGCGCCAGCAGCGGGCCAGCGATGGCGCCGGCGGAATCCATGGCTTGAATCAGGCCATAGGCGGAGCCGAGCGCTGACTTGTCGACCGACTCGGCCACCATTACGTCGCGGGCAGTTCCGCGGACGCCTTTCGCGAAGCGATCGCAAAAACGAATTCCCAGAATTTGCCACCACGAAGAAACCAGCGCCAGCAGCGGCTTCACCGCATTGGCTACGAAGTATCCGCCGACCACGATAGGCTTGCGATGCGAAACCCTGTCGGTCACGTAGCCCGAGAAAAGCTTGGCGAACGAAGCCGTACTCTCGGCGATGCCTTCGATGATCCCAAGTTGCGCGGGTCCGGCGCCGAGCGATGCGAGAAAAGCGGGCAGCACCCAGTACGCCATTTCGCTGGCCGTGTCGTTGAGGAACGAGGTCAGGCCGAATACGTAGATATTGCGGGGGGTGGATTGGGAAGTCGCTAAGGCCGGAGCGTCCATGAGCGTTTATCTGAAAATAGCATGGATACGAAGGCGGTTGCGTGGGGAGACCTGCCACTAGTGGAGCCCGCTTTGCTTTGCTGACACCTGAGGCCTGAGACCTAAGCCCTCCCTCTCGTACTGCATTCCAGTAGAATGAACGTACATGTCCGACCGCACTTTTACCCTCGATGAAGCGCAGATGCTGCTGCCGATTTTGGAATCGCTGCTTCGGCAGGCAATCCACGGCAAGCAGGTGATTGAAGACGTGGACGCCGAGTTGCAGGCGACGGCGCACCGGGTTTTTCTCAACGGCGGCATGATGCTGAATGTGGTCCATCTGGCACGGCGCAAAGCGGAGCGCGAGAAGGCGATTCGGCGCATCAAGGATGCCCTCGCCGAAATTGACGCGGCCGGCGCGCAGGTGAAAGATCTCGACATCGGATTGCTAGATTTCCCCTGCAAGGTCGAGGGCGAGATCCTCCTGTTGTGCTGGAAACTGGGAGAGCCCATGATCGCGCATTGGCATGGAACGAACGAGGGCTTCGCCGCCCGCAAGCCGATTGACGCGCGCATCGCGAACGCCGGGAAGAAGCGGCCGAAGTAAGGAAGGGCTGTCAGCTATCAGTCATCGGCTTTCAGCCAATCTCCCGATATTGTCATCCCTTCCATATTGTCATCCATCTCAGCGCTGTCATCAGAGCGAAGCGAAGGACCTATGGACTGGCTTGCAGCGCCGGAAATCCGCGCCCCGCCAGAAAACGCTGCGCAAGTTCTGTCTCGCGCCCCGTTCCTTTACTGAAGAACGCTTCGGGCCGCGGCGAGCAGGCGGGCGAAGGTACGACTCAGGCCATGCACTACCGGGAGCGGACGAGGCCGGGCGTTCTGCTAAAATCACGCTATCGAGGCGATCATCTATGTTGACTGGGCGTAAACTGGCGTTGACGCTTGCTTTCACGGTGTTGGTTGCACTGGCCTTTGGGGTCAGCTGCAAGGGGTTCTTTCAGCCTAATACTCTGCAGACAATTGCGATCCAGCCTCCGAGCCTTAATCTTGGGGTTGATGCTACGCAACAGTTCTCGGCGTGGGGAACGTATGAGGATGGCAGCCGGGCGCAGATTACCACCGGGCTGGTGTGGACGTCCACCGATACAGTGGACGCACCGATTACTGCCGCGGGGCTCGTAACCGGCGTCAATGCGACTAGCGCCTCAGTCACGATCACTGGAGCTGCTCAGGGCCTTAGTGGCACAGCCACCCTCAGTGTAATCGGGGACGTCACCGTTATTACGGGCACCGAAAGTGCGAGCAGTATCACAGCCAGCGGGAGTCCCGTGTATTTCACTTTTGCGGGGACCCCGGGCCCGCCGGATTACATTACCGCGAACGACGCCGGCACATTGACGATTACGACGGCCGATGCCTATTTCACCTGCACTGTTGCCAACAACCCAGCAGGAAATCCGGCAGAAGAGTGCTCGTTAAGCGAGGGCGGCAGCGCCCCTTCTTATCAGCTCCAGATGAGCTACCCGACCGCTTCGGGCGGAACGGTGTACTCGAACACACTGACCGTGACGGCGAACAATAACTAGATTTTTGACTTCATCGGTGCCCACTCATTCGCTTTGTCTGCCGGGTGCCCCGCTTCTCGCGCTTTTCGAGGCCTGTGATTCCACTGCCGCGTAAAGCTTGGGATTTTTCACGGGAGTCGAGGGCGCGTGAGTACTGACTTCTCATCACAAGAAACCTGTGAGGGCCATCACAGACATCCCAGCCTGACCGATGCAACAGAAATACACAGGGAACCTTGGAGCGTTCGATTACGCGCCGTTCTCTTTCCAGCGCCGTCATCCCGCGCTATAGTAAAAGTTTGATCCGGTGAAGTTCCTCCCTACATCTCTCGTTCGATCGGCGGCGGTCGCACTCTGCCTGGCGAGCACGATTTTTTCTGCGAGCTGCAAGTCTCGCGGACGTGTGCTGGAGGTCGCCTACGTTTCCGGCGTTCAGGCCGTCCTGCGCGACCACGTGGCTGCGGTGTATGAAAAGACCGGAGTGGTGAAGAACGGCGAGCGCGTGGAAGTGCTCGACCATGACCGCCGCTTCGTCAAAGTGCGCACGGCGAGCGGCGTGACGGGATGGGTGGAGCAGCGTTACCTCGTCGGCCAGGAAGTCTTCGATCAGATCCAGAAGCTGACCGCGGACAACCAGAACGATCCCGTGCAGGCGCAGGGCGTAGCGCGCAACGACACGAATCTGCACGTCGAACCGGGGCGCGATTCGGAACATCTCTATCAGATTTCCTCCGGCGAGAAGCTGGCACTGTTGAAGCGAGGCACAGCCGAGAAGCCGGGCATAGTCGCGCCGCCGCCACGCTCCGCCACGCCCGGCGGCAATGCGCAGAACGGCAGTCCGAAGAACAGCAGTCCGAAGAACAGCAGTCCACAGAACGACGAAAAGAAGCAGCCGGTTCCGGTGATCGAGGATTGGTGGTTGGTGCGCGACTCCCACGAACGTGTCGGCTGGGTGCTGGGACGCATGATAGATCTCAACGTCCCGCTCGACGTCGCGCAATACGCGGAAGGCCAGCGGATCGTTGCATTCTTCGTGCTGAACGAGGTTCAGGATGGCGACAAGAAAGTCGCGCAGTACTTGACCGTGCTGACCGAACCCAGGGATGGCCTGCCGTTTGACTTCAACCAGATTCGCGTCTTCACCTGGAACGTGAAGCGCCATCGCTATGAGACGGCCTATCGCGAGCGCATGGCAGGCGTCCTGCCCGTGACCGTTGCACAAGAGAGCTTCGACAAGGAGGGCGGGTTGCCCGTGTTCATCATTCGTGTGAAGGACGACAACGGCAACGTCACCGAACGCAAATACAAGCTCAACACTCCGATTGTGCGCCGCGTGCTCGGGCCGGGAGAAGAGCCGGTGCGGACATCACCGAAGCGAGCGGTGCGGCGGAAGCGATAACCCAGTCACCGCCGAGACGCCGAGGACGCAGAGAATTGCTCGTTTCTTTTTTCTTGAAGGTTGTCTCGGCGAACTCGGCGTCTCGGCGGTAAAACGCCTTTCACGAGTAAAACTCCGCAATGCTCTCAACCACCCACCGGATTTCGGCCTCGGTCAACTCTGGGAACATCGGCAAGGCCAGCACTTCCGTCGCGGCCTGCTCGGAGACCGGCATGTCTCCTGCTTTCAGTCCGAGGTAGGAAAAGACGGGTTGCAAGTGCAGCGGCAGCGGGTAGTAGATTTCCGACCCAATGTTTCGTTCGGCGAGAAACTTGCGCAGTTCGTCCCGGCGCTGGGCGCGAATCACATACTGATGAAACACGTGTTTGGCTTGCGGGCTCCGCGAGAGCAGGCGCACCGGCGCGCCAAGTTGGTTCGAAGTCTGGTTGGAAGCCAGTCCCGCGCCGGCAAACAACTGATCGTAGGTCGCGGCGTGCTGCTGGCGGTTGTGGTTCCAGTCCGCGATGTGTCTGAGCTTCACGCGCAGCACGGCTGCTTGAATGGCGTCCATGCGTCCGTTCCAGCCAAATTCGTGATGGTAGTAGCGCCGCGGACTGCCATGGTTGCGCAGTCTCCGCATGTGCTCGGCCATCTCGGGACGGGTCGTGGTGACGATCCCCGCGTCTCCGTAGGCGCTGAGGTTCTTGGTGGGATAGAAACTGAAGGCGGCGGTTACACCGAGCGAGCCGGCGCCGCGGCCGCTCCACTGGGCGCCAATCGCCTGGGCGGCGTCCTCCACAATTGCAACCTTGAATTCCTGAGCATATTCGCGAACTATGCGGTCGAACGCGTCCATGTCGGCGCACTGGCCGTAAAGATGCACGGGAAGAATAGCGCGAAGATTTTCGGGCCGCTTTGTGAGGAGCTGCCGACCGCGGAGTTGCCGATCGACGAGGGCCGCATCGAGGTTCAGGGTGCCGGGATCGACGTCCACGAAGACCGGCGTTGCGCCCGCCCGCACGATTGCGCTGGCCGAGGCAAAGAAGCTGAATGCTGTGGTAATGACCGAGTCCCCGGGTTTCACGCCTGCGGCGACGAGCGCCAGCCAGAGGGCCTCCGTCCCCGACGCGCAACCGACGGCCGAGTCCGCTCCCGTCAGCGCGGCAATCTCACGCTCGAGCGCCTCGACCTCGGGACCGAGAATGAAGCTTTGCGAATCGCACACGCGCGCGATGGCGGCGAGCACGTCTTCGCGGATGCCTTCGTACTGGCGGCGCAAGTCAAGCAGAGGTACGGACTGGGGCGCGGTGTTTCGCGTCGCGGTTTGCGGAGATAGGAGATGGAGGTTCACGGAACAAGTCTAGCAGGCGCCGCCAGCGCGCAACCTCAGGATCTAGCGGCGCAGCATAATCTCCGGCAGGGCCGGGGCCGTGTGGAGACCCGTCCCGCCCGTCCAGTTTTTTTGGCGGCGTGGTTATAGCGGGCTGCTTTCCAGCGATTGCATCCGTCTGTCTGGCAATCTACACGTTTCAATAGATTATCGATGATTAGCCTCCAAAAAAATGTAGACCGATTCGTATGAAAGAATCTATGTCATTGAAAACTATGATCCCTGTTCGATTATCTCTTGGAATGCAGATTGCGCTAAGCCGTGGCTTATCCTGAGGGGGAGTTCTTTGTCAGGATGGGTGAGCACCGCTGAAATGGGTCAACAGACTTGTCGGTGGTGAATGTCGAAAACGGGGAAACGAGGATGGCTATGTCGCGGAAACATGTTTTGTTTGCTGTCGTCATGGGCTTGATGCTGGTTATGGTGTGCACCGCAGGGGCGCAGACCGCGTCGATTGCCGGCACCGTCGCCGACCTTACCGGCGCCGTAGTGCAAGGGGCGGAAATCACAGTTCTGAACACGGATACCGGGGCCGTCCGCACGGTCAATTCAGGAGACAGCGGCGCTTACGCCGTGACCAATCTGTCCGCTGGGAAGTACCGGGTTGAAATCAAGAAGCAGAATTTTGCCCAGTTCCGCGTGACCGACATCACACTGACCGTGGATCAGGCCTTGACGATCAACGCAACCCTGAAGCCCGGCGCGGCGAGCGAGACAGTGGAAGTGACCGCAGCGACTCTGCCCCCCGGTGGATCTGGAGTCTTCGCAGGTCAGCAATCTGGTCGAGCAGAAGCAGATGGAGAGTTTGCCCCTGATTACGCGCAACCCCTATCAGCTCGTATTGCTTTCGCCGGGGACCACCGTCTCGGATAATTACACGGGTGGCTTTTCCGTCAACGGGGGACGCGACCGCAACAACAATTTCATGCTCGACGGTGTGGACAACAACGACACGTCCGTGCCCGGCGGCCAGGGTGGAGTGTTGAATGCGAATCCGGATTCGACACAGGAGTTCCGTGTCATCACAGACAACTTTAACGCGGAATTCGGCCGCAACACCGGCGCGATCATCAATGTTATAACCAAGAGCGGAACCAACTCCCTGCACGGCGACGCCTACTACTTCGGGCGTTGGAACGGCTTTGGCGGAGCGCGCGATTACTTTAACCCGGGCGTTGGACCAAACGCCGGGCCGATGAACCCCTATATCCGCCACCAGTTTGGTTTCTCAGTGGGCGGACCGATCATCAAGAACAAGACGTTCTTTTTCTTCAACGACGAGATGGACCGTTTCATCACGGCTTTGACGGACGTGGCGACTGTGCCGACGGCCGATTTTCTCACCGGGAAGTTCAATTACACTTACCTTCCGATCGGCAGCAGCACGCCTGCGACTGTCCCGATTGACTTGACGCAAGTACCAGGCACGAACCCATTGAATTGCCCCGCTACCCCTAGCAATAACAATACCTATTGCCTCCCCTTCGACGCTACGATGAAAAAGGTTTTTGCGTTGTACCCCACCGTCGCCGCATCCCAGTCGGCCAATGGCGTCGATGGAAACGTCTTCTTCCCGAGTACTTCGAGGACGAAAACGTACAATCCGATCCTCAAGATCGATCATAAAATCAACGATCGCGAGGCGCTCAGCTTGCGGTACGGCTACAACCATTTCTTCGATCCGAATCCGTCTAACAGCGACATTCTTCCGGGATTTGGGCACTATTCGGAGAAAGGCATCAGCTATGGGATAACCGGGGCGCTGACGTCGACGCTGAGCAATACCTTAATCAACAACTTTCAATTCGGATTGAATCACATCTACGCGACGTTTTACCTGCCGCAGAGCACCACTAGCATCCTCGACGGACCGGGAGGGCAGGACTCATTTGGGAATGGCTGGGATTACGTTATGGAGCCGTTCAGCAGCCTCGCCAGTACTCTTAGCGGGTCTGACGGTCAGGCACGAACGACAGGAACTGTGAGCTATACCGACAATATCACATGGGTGCGCGGAAGCCACACGTTTAAGTTCGGCTTCGATTTCCGCGACGTGAGGGAAAGAGGCTTCGACAACTTCGATTCCCGGCGCCAAGTCAGTCTAGATGAGGAACTGATCTATGGTTATGACGCCTACGGTATCTTAGCCAACGCGCCACCCAACGATCCGGGCACGGCGCTTGTGGATGGTGCGAACGCTCTTTGGGGTCTTGTCATTCATGACGAGCAGGACCAATTCTTCAACAAAGCTGCGGCACGGCAGCCTACGGACAACAAGATTTACTCGCAGCACGAATTTGACTGGTTTGGTCAAGATTCATGGAAAATAAGGAGGAATTTCACGCTAAGCGTGGGATTGCGATACCAGATGAATGCCGTTCCCTCCGAGGTCGATGGAAACGCATCCAATCTTTTGCAGAATCCCGACTCCTTGGATTCGCCATCCGCTACGGGGCAGCCAGTGGTGTTCACGATCGTTGGTGCGGGGACTGGGCACTCGCTCTACCAACCCGATTACAAGGACATCGAGCCACGCATCGGATTTACTTGGGATCCCTGGAGTGATGGCAAGACCGCGGTACGGGCGGGCTTCGGTATCTTCCATGACCGCGTGTTCGGAAACGAATTCGGCAATGCCCGGGCAAACCCGCCTTTCCAGGCACAATACTCCCAGTATCCCGGTGAGACGATCAACAATGCTTTCGAGTCGGGCGCGTTCCCGGCGCAAATTAACACACAGACTCCTTCGGCAACGATTCCCGATGAATCGCTGACTTCAGGTCTGGTCATCTTCGACCAGCATTTCCGCAATCCCGCCAGTAACAACTGGAACTTTGACATCCAGCGTCAACTGTCCGGCAACAACGTTCTCGATGTGGCCTACATCGGCGCGATGGGGACCCACGTTCTGGGACAACGAGACGGGAATCCGCCCGATCCAGGACTGGTTCAAAAGTTGGTAGCAATCTGTAGTTCGACGGACCCTACCGTGAACCCTTTAGGTTGCACCCCGACCGAGGTCACCTACCCATATGTATACCTAGGTTACGAGTACGGAGTGCTTCCGTTTAATGCCGTTTACAACAATGCGATGTTCCAGCCCGACTATCAGATCACGGAATTCAACTCGATTTACAATGGGTTGCAGGCGAAGTTCACGCATCGTATGAGCCACGGTTTGCAGGTCCAGGGCTCTTACACCTGGTCGCATGCCCTGGACAACGGGATCGATCCGCTGGCTCCGGCCCTTGGCGCCCGTACCTTCCCACGCAACTCACGCGACTTGGGGCAGAGCTACGGGAACTCCGACAACGATGTCCGGCAGATTGGTGTCGTCAACTACATCTGGGACCTCCCATTCGGCCGCGGCAAGGGCTACCTGAGCAGCGGAACGATGGGACGGGTTCTGGAAGGAATGCAATTGACCGGAATCTTCAGCGCCCAAACCGGCCACCCTTTCAACGTGCGCAGTCCGCGGGACAGCCAGAGAACGGGTATCTCCGCGTGGGGTTACCAGGTGGGCAATCCTTTTGCTACGCCGGCTTCCGGATCCGGATGTACGAGTGGGGCAGCGGCGGGCTACGTTTACCTGCCCAACAACGCATACGGGTGCGCCTTTACCGATTCCCCGTGGGGATCGGCGTCGAACAACGCGCGCAACATGTGGTATGGGCCGGGCTCCTGGGACTGGGATATGTCGCTCTCCAAGACGACGAGTATAACCGAACGAGTCAAGGCGGAGCTCCGCTTTGAGGGATACAACGTCTTTAACCACACGCACTTCACGAATCCCGGTTCCGACCCGAATGCGCTCGGGAACTCGATCACTAGTGGTGAGTTCGGGGTGATTACGTCAACCGCGACTCAGCCGGACGGAACCACTTCCGCGCGTCAGATTCAGGTTGCGCTGAGGCTGAGCTTCTAGACGCATCCAGAGCGAGTCATCGAATGCCCGTGGAATTTCTCCACGGGCTTTTTTTCAGCGTGCCGAGCATGATCAACAGCTTGGGGGTGAAAGTCCTCCTCACAACTTGATGGAGATAGAGCGATGGCGAATCGCTTTCATGGTCCTCATCGTAACCGCTGAGGATTCTCCGGAACTGGTGCGCGCTCCCGTTTCGCGTCTTCGGTTCGGCCCGTGTGTTCGTAGGCTTGGGCGAAGAGAGGTGTGCGAGGGCGAAGGAGGGTAGACGTTCGGCGGCGATTTCTTGAAGGCGCGTTAGATGTCACCACCGACAAGACTTGACCACTGGCGAGCCAGACAGTGTCGGCATCAGTCGAGGCGCATACCAAAAATCATAGCCGGCCCAATCATTCCATACGGATTTTGATAGATCAGAATGGAACACTCGTCGCAAATCATTGAAAACAAGCATCGAAGCGAGTATTTCATTGTGGAGTATAAGTTGCATTCGTTTCTCGGAATCTTCAAAAGCGGCGTCCTGGAGAAAAGAGATTATGAAACAAGGCGTGCGGAATTTCAGAGTTCTAGTTTCTGTGCTAGCGTTGTTCAGCCTGTTGACGTTGAGTGCAAGCATGCTTTACTCCCAAACCGCCACCTCGGGCGTAGTGATCGGGACCGTGACGGATCCGACGGGCGCGGTTGTTCGTGGCGCCAACGTTACCATGGTCGAAACGGCTACGAACTTCACCCTGACGGCGACGACAGACTCGGGGGGGCGCTACATTTTCCCGGTTGTGGCCCCGGGGGAGTATTCGCTTACCATTGTTGCAAAAGGGTTTCGCAAAACGACCGTCAATAAGTTGGTGGTCGAGGTTAACAGGTCTGCCACTGTAGATCAGATCTTAACGGTGGGCGCAGCTACGGAGGTAGTCGAGGTTACTGCTTCCGGGATGACTGAGCTGCAAACTACGGATTCCAGCTTGGGCGAGGTGCTGAGCGGCACGGAACTGAATCGGCTGCCGGTGCAAGGCAGAAGCGCCGCCCAACTCATTTTCTATCAGCCCGGAGTTTCACCTGATATGGCCGGGGGCGACACGACCGGCGGACAGATCTCGGGCGCTCGAAGCGAGCAAGCCAGTTTCAGCGTTGACGGCGGCGACGCCACCAGCGATATGGAAGGGTCAAACAACTATAACTCGCCGAGTCAGGAATCGGGGGCGCTTTCCCCAGTTGTGCCGGTACCGCAGGACTCCATCGACGAATTCCGGGTGGCGACGAGCAACTCAAACGCTACCTTCGGGGCATCTTCGGGCGGACAGATCTCGTTTATCACTAAGTCCGGTACAAACCAGCTCCACGGCAACCTCTATGAGTACCATTCCGACGACGGGCTGGACGCCAATGGTTGGAATGACAATCACTACGGCGTGATCAGGCCAAAGGCGGTGGACAACCGGTTTGGCGCGGGCCTTGGCGGCCCGATCATCAAGGATAAGCTCTTTTTCTTCGGCTTTTACGAGGGGCGCCGCTTCCACGACCTGACCCCCGTTGATCGCATCGTACCCACGGATTCGCTCAAGAGCGGGATTATTAAATGGCTGGACGCTGACGGTACCACCGTTCACTCGGAAAACTTGAATCCGGCGAACGGGCCTCTTGCTTCGGACTGTAACGGCCTGCTCGGCGAGGGCGGTGCGGCTTGCGACCCGCGCGGCTTGGGCGTTAGCCCCGTGATCATGGCCCAGTTGGCGCTTCTTCCGGAGGGGAACAACACGAGTGAGGGGGATCAAGGCCTTAACACGGAGGGCTTGACAGTGCCCGTGCCGACTCCCATCAGCACGAACATGGGGAAACTGAAGCTGAATGGCACCATCAACAACAAATGGTCGACCTTTGTGAGCTGGCAGTATGCGGAAACCAAGCGCACCGGCTCCGAGCAAATCAGCCTGCTGGGCGCGACACCCACGGCGGTGAGCGGTGACCCTTACACCTCCAACTTTTTCACCTTTCAACTGCAAGGGCAAATCAACCCGACGTTCCTTTCGGTCACACACGGTTCGTTCCTGAAGAACTGGTGGGGGTGGACGCGAGTGTCTCCGACATCGTTGGTTGGCTCTTTCTCGAATCCCGCCTGTCTTAACGGTACATGCAGCAGCGACTATGCGCTGCAGATTTCGGGCGAGGATCCGGGATCCAATGCTGATTTCTCCGCGTTCGGCAAGCTGTTTACCGACCCCATCAACATCAATACGCAGCAAGCCCGAGCCCGCGTCTGGGATGGCCACGACTGGTACGTTGGCCAAGACTTTACCTTGGTGAAGGGGCCTCACACGTTCCAGTTCGGCGGCGAAGGCCGGCTTTGGCATGATTACCACATCCGAACCGATCAGGTGCTGGGAGGGTTGACTACAGGGCCGGAAACCTACGTGGGATCCTCTAACCTCGCCCAATACGCCTATGCCTCCGTCGGAAGCAGTTACGAGCCCGCGGGCCTTCCTCCCGCGTCCTCTCCTTTTTGGGACGGTTATTACGCATCAATGCTGGGTATAGTTGACCACTCGGCTCAGGTGGAAACCCGCAACGGCGCTTTCCAGCCGAACCCGCTGGGTACCCAGTCATATGCCCACGTGACCTTGCCCATGTTCAACCTGTACTTCCAGGACGTGTGGAAGGTGCGCAAGAACCTCACCGTGACGGCAGGATTGAACTGGGGCGTGGTTCTCGCGCCGAACGAGCAGGATAACAAGGAATCGGTTTTGGTTTACGCCGACTCGAATACGCCAGTCAACGCGCAGCAGTTCCTGAAGAGCCGTGCCCTTGCGCTCGAATCGGGAGGGACCTACAACCCGACGATTGGGGTCAGCCCGGTGGGCTCCCTGGCGGCCCCGTTCAACGACAAGATGCGTCAAAGTTTCTGGAAGAATATCGGGCCGCGCATTTCAGCGGCTTGGCAAGTCACGCCGGGCACTGTGGTCCGCGGAGGCTATTCGCTGGTCTTCGATCGCACCAGCGCCCAGACCAGCGTGCTTAGCGGTTTGCTGGCCGGCGGCTTAGCGGACGTAGATACTTGTGCAGGGCCGACGTTCAACGGCAGCGGCGTCGCGGTTTGTTCGGGGCTACCGACCGATCCAACCACCGCGTACCGCATTGGGCCAGACGGGTCCAGCGTTACCCTTCCGGCGGCCGTCGCCGATCCGATCCCATTGATCCCTCAAGGTTTCAGCCTGAGCCGGTCCTACGGCGCGGACGCGTACCTTACGCCCGGTTACGCTCATGTCATTGACTTTACCCTTCAGCGTAACTTGGCCCACAATATGTTCCTGGAAGTTGGCTATGTCGGGCGCTTTAGCCGCAATCTGGCGGCCGATGAACAGCTCGATGCGCCGGATTTGAAGCAGATGGATCTGGCAAGCGGACAAAGATACGCGCCAGCGTTCGATGCCCTTAGCAATGCGTTTCTCGCCGGCACAGCCGCCGCCAACCAGCCTTTCTTTGAAAACCAGATGAACCCCGTGGCTGCCGGTTGCACACCCAATAGCACGACCAACAGCTGCACTGCGGTGGCCCAGTCTCTATTTAACTCGTTTATCGCTGCTCCCGGCCAGTTCTGGTTGTTCGACATATATATGAACCTTTTCGGGTTATACACCAACCCGACCACCAACAGTCAAATCGAATTGCTCCAGCAAACTACCGACGGCGGACGCTCCAATTACAATGCCGCCGTCGTATCGTTCCGGAAAGCGATGTCGCATGGGTTGCAGTACCAGCTCAACTACACCTGGAGCCATGCCATTGGCACGCAGGGCACCAACCAGCAGTACATCTATTCCAACGGTGACCCCTATAACTACGGGCTCGACTACGGCTCGGAGTTCTTTGATCACCGGCATACGCTGACCGGGCTCTGGTACTACGAGCTGCCTTTTGGTAAGGGCAAGACCTTCAACACCAGCAGTGGCGTGCTCGACCGGATCGTCGGAGGGTGGAGCTATTCTGGTATCTTCAACTTCTTCACCGGTTCGCCAACTTGCGCTTACAATTCTGCGGGCAACTACGGCGCATTAACGACCATTAATTATCCGTGTGCCGGGTCGACCGCAAGTATCCCCAAGTGGGGTAAGAACAACGTGAACGGCGGTTTGGATGTTTTCCCCAACGGGACAGCGGAGTACGCCAACTTTGCGTACCCGCAGTTGAGCAATGCGCTGAACCCCGGCTTCCGCAATTCCGTTGACCAGATGCGTTCGTTCGCATTTTGGAATTTCGACATGTCTCTCAGCAAGAAGATTCCCATCACCGAAAGAGTCGCGATGAGTTTCAGCGCGGATGCGTTCAACGTACTTAACCACGTGATCTTCGCTAGCCCGTCTCTGGATATCACCAACCCAGGTGCGTTCGGCGTTATCACGAGCCAGGCTAGTGCGGGAGTTGCCGCTCAGAATTTCAACAATGGCGCCCGCACGATGCAGCTTGGCTTGCGGGTCGAGTTCTAACTACTAAGCGATTCGCATCAAAAGGGGACGACATTCTGTCGTCCCCTTTTTTATGGGTTCTTTGGCGCTCGTGCCCGTTCCCGTTTCGCGTCTTCGGTTCGGCCTGTGTGTTCGTAGGCTTCGGCTAGGGCGGCGTGGGCGGGGGCGAAGGCGGGCAGGCGTCCGGCGGCGATTTCCAGATGGATGATCGCGGTTTTGAAGTCGCCGGTTTTTAGCAGGGTTGCGCCGATTTCGTAGTGGGCCCAGGCGGAGTCGGGCTGGAGTTCAATCGCTTTGCGCAAATGCCTGGCCGCCTCGGCGTATTGCGCTTTCCGCGCTAATGCCGCGCCAAGCGTGTACTGCGCCAGGTAGAGGTTGGGATCGGCGGAGACGACGGGCTCGAGCGCGGCAACGGCGAGGTCTGGCTTCGTCTGGTCGCGAGACAGCGTTGCTCCGATCACTTTGTTGGCGGTCGCTATTTTGTCCTTGGGATCGGTTCCGGCAACCGCGGCGGCAGAGCCCGACGACTTTTGCAGTCCGACGTATCCGAGCGACGCCAGCTTCTGCATCTCGGAAGAACTCAGCTCCGCGGAAGACTTGCCGGCCTCGCCGCTGTAACGGCGGTCGAGATTATCGAGCTGCGCGGCCATCGTGTCGAGCGTGGCCTTTGAACTCTGGGCCAGGTTGTGGGCAGCGGCCGGGTCGGCGGTTGAGTCGTAGAGCTCGGGCTTGGGGGCGCGGATGTAGAGATACTTGCCGGCGCGCCAGGATTCGAGCGGGCTCCAGCCGAATCCGCGTTGGGGCAGGTCGGCGCGGGAGTACACGGGCTGATCGCCACCGCTGCCGCCACCGGCTTTGGCGATCCGCAGCAGCGACTGTCCCTGCATTTGCGAGGGAACCGGGATGTCGGCGATTTCCAGCAGGGTGGGAGCGATGTCCACAAGTCGCACCTTGGCAGCTACTCGCGTGGTCATTGGAGCGGCCGCAGGCTTCGCGGCAGACGGTCCTTCAGTCAGCTTTATGAGCAGCGGAACATGAATGGTGTCGTCATAGAGAAAAATGCCGTGTGTGACTTCGCCGTGGGCGCCCAGGCTCTCGCCGTGGCCGGCGACTACGATCACTGCGGTGTTTCCGTAGATTTTCCGTTGTTGCAGGGCGCCGATCAATTTGCCGATGGCTGCATCTGCCGAGGCGATAGCGGAATTGTAGGAAGCGCCGGGAGCGCGTGCATCGGTGATGTGGACCCATAGAAAAAACTGCGCTTGCGCATTGTGGTCCAGCCAGGCGACGGCGCGCGCGACCACCTGGTCTCCGCGGCGCTCGGTTAGGGGAGGACGCGCGTCACCGGGTATCGCAGGCCGAAAGCCAGCATCGTAAGCCTGGAAGCCGCGGTCGAAGCCTTGTGCCAGCCCGTTCTGCGGGTCGAGATCAATGGAGCCAACAAAGGCGGCCGTCCGATAGCCTTGCGTCTTCAGCAGCTCCGGCAGGTAAACGAGCGATGGCGATAGCGTACCGCCAATTTCGCTCATGCCGGTGCTCTGAGGGTAGGCTCCGGAAAGAATGGTCGCATGCGAAACCACGCTGGCCGGCGCCTGCGCGTAGGCATGCTCGAAGACGATGCTTTCCCGGGCGAGACGATCGAGGTTGGGTGTAAGCGCGCCCTTGGCGCCGAGGAAGCCCATGCGGTCGGCGCGGGCGGAGTCGAGGGTGATCAGCACCAGGTTGGGTTTGGATGCGGCTGCGGCGAGGGAGAAACCAAGAAAAATCAGACTCATGCCGGCAATGACTTTTCGGATCATGACAGTAAGTGTAAAGGCTGCGCCGCCATTGATCAAAACCTGCGACGCCATACCTGCAGTGCCATATCTGCAATACCATTGATCGGGGAACCAATCCCGGCGGCGGCCAGGCGGGCCTTTTCACTCGACCCCTTCGATAACCCCCAGTTTTGACGGCCATGCAACTTTGCGTATAATCTAACGTACCTGCTCCTCGGGATCCCCCATCTCGTGGTGATGCTGTGATTCACCACCCATCGTTGGCCGGGAAGGCTCGATGGCCCTCCGTGAAGCTGGACCATATTAACTATTTGCAGTGACTGTGCCCTTCAGAAAACGTCTTCGGCTGCTGTGCCTGCTGGCTTTGTGCGCCGCGGGTTTGAGCCTGCTTCTGTCCTGCCAGCACGCGCGGGGCGGGGCGGTTCGGTCGAGGAAGCTGATCGTCCTGGGCATTGACGGGCTCGACCCGGATCTGCTCACGAAGTTTATGGCGGAAGGCAAGATGCCGAACTTTGCCCGGCTGGCCGCGCAGGGATCGTTCCGGCATTTGACGACGAGCATCCCGCCGCAGAGCCCGGTGGCGTGGTCGAACGTGATCACGGGCATGAATGCAGGCGGGCATGGAATCTTTGATTTCATCCACCGCGATCCGAAAACTTTTCAGCTTTATTTTTCCACGTCGAAGGTCGAAGGCCCAAAGCACAGCTTTCATGTCGGGAGTTGGGTGATTCCGCTGGGCAGCGGCTCGGCGGAACAGTTGAGGCACGGCAAGGCCTTCTGGGAGATTCTAGACGAATATGGCGTACCCAATTATGTTTACCGCATGCCGGCAAATTTCCCTCCGATCACGGCGAAAGGTGAGACTCTTTCCGGCATGGGCACGCCCGACCTGCGCGGCACTTATGGCACGTTTACTTTCTATACCGACGATCCTACGGCAGCCATAGGAGCCGTCGAGGGCGGGGAAGTGGTGCAGGTCGAAGTCAAGAACAATCGGGTTGCAACCAATCTGATTGGACCGGACAACACGTTTCGCAGGAACTCGCCTCCCGCCACCGAGCCTTTCACGGTTGATGTGGATCCGCTGCAACCGGTGGCGCGCATCGGCGTGCAGGATCAGCAGTTCGTTCTGAAAGAAGGCGAGTGGAGTGGATGGGTTCCGGTGGAGTTTCAGCTCATGCCGCTAATTGGCAATGTGAAGGGGATCTGCCGCTTTTATCTCAAGCAGACGCATCCGCGTTTTCAACTCTATGTGTCGCCGATCAATATTGACCCGGAGAATCCTGCCCTGCCAATCTCGACGCCATCGAGTTACTCGAGCGACTTGGCGAAACAAATCGGCGAATTTCACACGCAAGGAATTGCGGAAGACACCAAGGCGCTCATCGCCGGAGTGCTCGACGATAAGGAGTATCTGGAACAGGCGCACACCGTGCTCGCCGAACACCGGCGCGCGTTCGATGTTGAGTTCCCAAAATTTCACCAGGGACTGTTCTTCTTTTATTTCTCAAGCCTCGATCTGAACGGGCACATGATGTGGCGGCTGACCGATCCGCAGAGTCCGGCGTACGACGCCGCGCTCGCTGCTCAGTACGGGTCGTCGCTGGAGGAATTTTACGAGCAGATCGACCAGGTGCTCGGCGAGGTGCTGCCGAAGGTCGACGAGAATACGACGCTGCTGGTGCTGTCAGACCATGGGTTTGCTCCCTACCGGCGCTCATTCAATTTGAACACCTGGTTGTTGAATAATGGCTACATCACGCGGAAACAGGGCGTCAGCGGCGATTCGAGCGAACCTTTCTTCGATGTGGATTGGAGCCGTACGCGCGCCTACGGGTTGGGGTTGAACGGACTTTATCTGAATGTGCGCGGACGCGAGCGTGAGGGCATTGTCGAGCCGGGCGCTCAGGCCGACGCGCTGCTCAACGAAATCCGCCAGAAGCTCCTGGAAGTGCGCGATCCGAAGGATGGTTCTCAGGTAATTACCCGGATCGATCTGGCGAGCGAAGCCTATCAAGGACCATACACGCACACCGGTCCGGATGCGCTCGTCGGCTATAACCGTGGACATCGCGCGGGATGGAAAACGATTCTGGGCGCGTTCCCGGCGGACGTACTCGAGGACAACACGAATGCGTGGAGCGGCGATCATTGCATGGACTTCACGAAGGTGCCGGGAGTTCTGTTGAGCAATCGCAAGATTGAAGCGCAGGCTCCGGCGCTGACTGACATCGCGCCCACGATTCTGTCGGAATTCGGGATCGCGAAGACGAAGGATATGATGGGGCAGTCGGTGTTTCAGCCGCGCTAGGCGCTGCGAATTACGAACGGGAGAAATCATGTTTGGTTCACATAAAGTGAAGATCGAAGGCGAACTGCTGGAGAAGGTCAAGCAGTGTTCGGATGCCGCCGGATACGAATCGATCGACGAATTCGTGATCCACATGCTGGAAAAAGAAACCAAGAAAATTCTGCCGGACGACAGCAGCACGTCGAAGGAAGACGTGCAGAAACGGCTGCGCGGATTAGGGTACATCGAGTAGCTTGACTGTTCTCTCCAAACCGATGGCGATCGCCGGTAATGCCCTGGCAGTCGCGGCGTTCAAGTTCTTTCTGCCGACCAGTCCGCTGGCGATTGTAATTGTCTTGTCGCTGGTCGTTGGGCTGCTGATGGTGGTCTTGTTCGGCTACACGTCGGATCAGAAGGCAATCGGAATTGCGAAGGATCAACTGAAGGCCCATCTGCTGGCCGTGCGCCTCTATCGCGATCAGATTCCGGTGGTGATGGGCTCTTACGGCAAGATCCTGCGCGGCACAGGGCGCTACCTGAAACTCGCTTTCAAGCCGCTGCTGTACGTCATCATTCCGATTACTTTGCTGATTGTGCAGATTGATCGCTACCTGGGCGCAAACCCGATTCCGCCGAACGCGCCCTTCCTGCTGACGGTCGTCGTAACTGGACAATCGACCGGACAAGCGGCCGGAAGCGACGCGTTGAATGACGTCACGCTCGACCTTCCGCCGGAGATTACGATGACCGCGCCTCCTGTGCACGTTCCAGCGGAGAATCAAATTGTCTGGCGACTGGCCGGCTCAAAAGAGGGAAAATATGAAGTGAGGGTCGCCGCTGGCGGCCAGAGCGCGGCGAAGGTTGTTTGCGTGGGGAGCGACCTGGCTCGAATTTCGACTGTCCGCTTGCGTGGACACTTTTGGAGCCGCATGTTCTCGTCGGCAGAGCCGGCGCTGCCGGAGAATAGTCCGATCGAGTCCATTTCGATCAATTACCCGGATCGTAATATCGAGATCGCGGGCTATGGCATGAACTGGATTTGGCTGTTCTTCATCTTGTCGATGGTTGCAGGATTTATTTTCAAGGAGCTTTTGGGGATCCAGATATGAAGAGATTGTGTGGGCTGCGTTTCGCGTCGCGGAACCCTTCGACTTCGCTCAGGGCGGGCTCGCGGGGGCGCCCGTCGCTCCATTGGTATTTCTTCCTGCTGCTTGCGGTTATCCTGTTCCCGACGGCCAGTCATGCCTACGCCGGCCCGGGTGCGGGGTTCGCGGTGCTGTCGTCGTTCTGGGCGATCTTTGTTGCGTTCCTCTATTCGTTCTACGCGCTAATGACGTGGCCATTCCGCCAGTTGTTCCGTTTTCTGCGGCGTCGAAACGCATACGGGAAGGCGACGTTTGAGCGGGCGGTGATTTTGGGATTCGACGGCATGGATCCGGAGCTTGCCGATCGATTTATGAACGAAGGCCGGCTGCCGAACCTGGCGAAGTTGCGGGAAAAAGGAACGTTCAGCAAATTGCGCACGACGTTTCCGCCGATTTCTCCGGTGGCATGGTCGACGTTCATGACCGGGGTGAATCCGGGCAAACACAACATTTACGACTTTCTGGCGCGCGATACCAGCAACTATCTTCCATTCCTTTCGTCGGCTGAAATCAAGGGCCCGAAGCGGCACCTGAAGATTGGCAAGTATTCCATTCCGTTCGGCAAAACGGAAATCAAGGGCATGCGCAAGGGCACGCCGTTCTGGCACTGGCTGGGCAAGGCGGGAATTTTCAGTTCCGTGATTCGCGTTCCCGTCACCTTTCCGCCAGAGAAGTTTCAGGGCGTGCTGCTTTCCGGGATGTGCGTGCCCGACCTGAAGGGCAGCCAGGGCACGTTTTGCCTGTGTACGACCCGCGCTTCCAACGACAAGTTTCGCGAAGGCGGCGTGCGCGTACCCATCGAGCGCAAGAATGGTGTTTGTCGTTCCTACATTCCGGGGCCGGAGAATCCATTGGTGGAGAAAGCCGGCGAACTGCGGGTGGATTTCGAGATTCGGCCGGAGCCGGGATCAAAATCGGCGCGCATCGTCGTGGGTTCTGAAAAGTTCGCGTTGAAAGTCGGGGAATACTCGGAGTGGATTCCGGCTGAATTCAAGGCTGGCATGGGTTTCACGGCGCACGGCATCTGCCGCTTCTATCTCAAGGAACTTTCGCCGGAGGTGGAAGTCTATGTCACGCCGGTGAACATCGACCCCGGACATCCCGACCTGCCGATCTCGCACCCGGTGACTTATTCGATTTATCTGGCCAAGCTCTACGGGCCGTACGCGACGCTCGGGCTGGCGGAAGACACGTGGGCGCTCAACGAGCACGTGCTCGATGACGATGCCTTTCTGGCGCAGGCCTACGGCAATCACGAAGATCGCGAGCAGATGCTCTTTGATGCGCTGGACAAAACGAAGCAGGGCCTTTGCACCTGCGTTTTCGATACGACCGACCGCGTGCAGCACATGTTCTGGCGCTATCTGGAAGAAGATCATCCGGCGGCGCGCGATGTGCCGCACAGCCAGCATCCCAAGGTGATTCAGGATCTGTACGAGCGCATGGATCGCCTGATCGGGCGCGTGATGGAAAAAATTGACGACGACACGCTGCTGATGGTGATCTCCGATCATGGATTCAAGTCGTTTGCGCGCTGCATGAACGTGAATGCGTGGCTGCATCAGAACGGATATCTGGCGCTGAAGGATGGCAAGACCGAGAGCGGCGACTGGTTTGAGGACGTGGATTGGTCGCGCACCCGCGCTTACACCATGGGCCTCAACGGACTTTATCTGAATATCAAAGGCCGCGAGAAGCAGGGAATTGTGGATCCGGCTGAAGCCGACGCCCTGAAAGACGAGCTGCAGAAAAAGCTGAATGGGCTCGTCGATCCGGCCTCCGGCGCTATTGGCGTCACCGGCGTGTTTATTACGGACGCGGTGTATCGTGGACCGTACACGGAGAACGCGCCCGATCTGCTGGTCGGCTACGGCGCCGGCTATCGTGCTTCGTGGGATTCGGTTATGGGCAAAGTTACTAGTCAGATTTTCGAGGACAATATCAAGGCGTGGAGCGGCGACCATTGCATCGATCCGCGGCTGGTTCCTGGAGTTTTGTTTTCGAGCCACAAGTTCATCGAAGAGAAGCCCGCGATTGTGGATGTGGCGCCGACCATCCTGAAACTGTTTGGCCTCGCGCTCCCCGCATATTTCGACGGCAAGCCGTGGACGCTGGCGGCGAAAGCTCATTGACGGGGTTCTGAGTGTAAAGGCCTGTTCGAAAGCTATCAATGCAATACGCCACAAATCGGCGATAATTGTTGCGTGAACCCTGAAGAAGACGGCCCACTAGGAGAGAGCCCACTCCTGTTTTTCATTTGTAACATCCTTCTACTGCCATGGACGGTTGTAGCATCAGCGATGGCGATGGTATCCGATTCTCCGGCCACGTTGTCAACGTATGTTGGGGTTTGGTCCATCTGGTCATATCCAATATCGGTTGGGATTGTGTGGTTGTTTAGAAAAAAGCACCCTCTGATTGTCTTATTTCCCTGCATAAACTTTGCGGTATTTCTCGTCTCGTGGTGCGTATCTTGACGCATTTTTGCGGAAAATCGAACTCGCTGCCATTCTGCCATTCCACAACGGGGCATCACTGGTACCGCGTGAGTATGTCGGACGGGCGAGAGCCTGCCCTGGGCTTGCCGAAGGGACGCCCCTCGCTCCACTTACAACTTTGTCGGTCGCAGGCGCGCGGCTAGCCACGCTGCGCTGGCCAGCATCCCGCACCAGCCGAGCGTCCGCACGATGGCGGCAATGGTCGTGTCATACTGCAGAACGCCGAGACTCGTGAAAATCGTGTTCCAGTCATGCTCTACGTAATCGGAGTCTCCGGTAGTCACCAGCGGCAAAGCCATGGCGCGAGCGTCGGCCATGTAGGTTGCGGTGTAGAGCCAGTTCTCAAAGAAGAAAAACATGCAGAACACGAAGGCCGCGGCCTGGCGTTCGCGGAAGAAATAGGCCGCCAGCAGCAGCGGGACCAGCCACTGCAGAATGGTTCCTCCCCAGAGGCCGAGCGTGCTGCCGAACCAGCCGAAGAGCATGTGGCCGCCTTCATGGACAACGAGGTTGGCGGAGTCGATAAACAGGTAGCCTCCGTGCATGCTGAATGCGTAGATCAGGAAGAGAACGTAGAAGACGAGCCACGCCAGAATGGCCCAGCGCGAGATTGGGCGCCAGTCTTCCCGGGCGCCGGACCACTCGGCAATTGTGTCCAGGTATTCGCGCATACTCGCCCTAATTGTAATCGCCCGCTACCGAACACTATGAGACCGAATCGATCTTGGGGCGGACGGCCTTGGGCGGGCGGGATTGAGCTATTGGGCGCGCCAGGCGCCGGAACGGCCCCGGAGAATATTATTGGCAGGAAAGTTGAAAAGCGCGAGACAAGGCCGTATTGTAGGAGCCTACAGGAAGAGAGCTGCCGCCAATTGCCCTCCCTAAGCTCATGGCGCAGCATCGAACCCGAAAAAAGGAGATCGGCAAATGGAAGCCAAGCCGGCACAACAGAACATTCAGGATTCCTTCCTCAACACGGCACGAAAGGAACGGCACAATATCACGATCTACCTGGTCAGCGGGGTGAAGCTGACGGGACGTATCCGATCGTTCGACAAGTACTCGGTGGTCCTCGAAACCAGCAACCAGGAGCAGCTCATCTTCAAACATGCGATTTCGACCGTCGTCATCGTGCGCGGAGCCCACAGCCACACCGATGCGAAGCCGGCGGCGGCGGCGCCCCATGAGGAGGCGGCGATTCCAGACCCCGCTTCCGGCACTGAAGGATGAAGTGAGTTTGCTTGCGTCGAGACGACTCCAGAGTGAGTAGCCGTAGCAGTTCGCGGAATGAGCCCAAGGTGGTGCTGAATCCATCGGAGCGGCAGGAACGAGCGTTCCTGGTGGGGGTGGAGTTTCGCACCAGGGGCCGCGCGGGTAAGACTGCTTCTTCAGCCATCACTCCGGGCGTGCAGGCGGCTCGCGATCACGCCACCAGTGTGGCGGCATCGTCGTCCTTGCCCTTGCGGGCGGGGTCCCCGGATTTCAGCTCCGATTTCACTTCCGATTTCAGCACAGAAGATTCGCTCGACGAACTGCGGGCGCTGGCCACGAGCGCGGGCGCGCAGATTGCCGGCGAATTCACCCAGCGCAAGGACCGGCCGGATCCAGCCACGTTGATCGGCAAGGGCAAGCTGGAGGAAATTGCAGCCGCGGCAGCCTCGGTTTCCGCGGATGTGATTCTGTTCGATCACAACCTCTCACCTTCGCAACAGCGCAACATTGAGCGCGTGGTCCACACCCGCGTCATCGATCGTACGCAGCTGATTCTCGACATTTTTGCGCGGCACGCCCGCACCCGTGAAGGCCAGTTGCAAGTGGAACTGGCGCAGCTCGAGTATTTGCTGCCGCGGCTGGCGGGGCGCGGCGTGGAAATGTCGCAGCTCGGCGGGGGCATCGGCACTCGCGGACCGGGCGAAACTCAATTGGAGACCGACCGGCGGAAGATTTACCGCCGCGTCAGGCACGTCAAACAGCAAATCGAAAATGTGCGCCGCATCCGGGCGCAGCAGCGGCAGCGGCGCGAAGCGGTCCCGGTGGCGACGGTGGCGCTGGTGGGCTATACGAACGCGGGAAAGTCCACGTTGTTCAATGCTCTGACTAATGCCCATGTGGTCGCCTCGGCGCGCATGTTTGCCACGCTTGACCCGACCATCCGAGGCGCCGATCTGCCTTCGAAACGCAAAGTTCTGTTCTCCGACACAGTGGGTTTCATCCGGCATCTTCCGCACACGCTGGTTTCGGCGTTTCGCGCCACGCTCGAAGAAGTTCAGCGCGCCACGCTCATCATGCAGATCTCGGATGCCAGCAGCCCGGTTTCCGCCGAGCAGGACGCGCAAGTGGAAAGCGTTCTCAAGGAACTCGAAGCCGACAAAAAACCGCGGCTGCGAGTGATGAATAAGATCGATCTGTTGCTTCCCAAGCAGCGCGAGTCGCTGCGTGACGACCATCGGACCATCCACGTCTCGGCCGCGAAAGGAATCGGATTAAGCACGCTGCTCGATCGCGTCGACGCGCTGCTGGAAGAAGACCGCCCCCGTCGCGTTCGCCTGCGCATCCCACAAAAAGAGGGCAAGATGCTGGCCCTGCTGGAGGCCCGTGCCCGCATCTATTCCCGCCAGTATCAGGACGGCTCGGTTGTGCTGGAAGCGGAAGCGCCGGCCTCGCTGCTGCGCCGCATGCGGGAATGGGTGGTGGAGTGATAAGCGTGGAGTAACCTTCGGGCAACGAGCGCTCTTCTACCGCCAGCGCTGACGGGGATTACAGAAGGAACTTGTCAATGTTGCCTGGTTTGGTATGACATAGAGACCATGAGAACCCGCATGGCGTCGAGACTGACTCTCTGTCTGCTCGTTTGTCTGACAACTCGCCTGGCTGCGCAAGAACAGGCCGGCGCGGAGGCACAAGTGCGCAGGCTGGAAGAAAAATGGACCGCAGCGTACAAGGAACGAGATCTTGATGTTCTGTCTGCCCTCCTGACCGAGGATTTCGTGATTACGGTGGAGGATGGCAACACCTACAGCAAAGCGGGTTACATCGCTCACAGCGCTGATCCCACGGTTAAGGTGGAAGTGGCCGAATTGTCGGACCTCAGGGCGCGGGTGCGCGGCGGCGGCATGCTCGCCGTGGTCACCGGGGCGTATCACGAGATGGGCCGGTCCGCCGGCAAGCCCTACGAATATCACGACCGGTTCACCGATGTCTGGGTAAGGGCTGGGAACGGCTGGCGAGTGCTTGCTTCCCAATACAGCGTGCCGGTGAAATAGTAGTTTTATAGCTGCCAGATTTTTCCGGAGGAGCAATGGGTAATTATGCCGTAAGCGCGGGACGGATGGTCCCGCACAACATGGTGACCACGCAGTTCGAACTCGATGGCTTTCGCGTTGTGCGCACGCTGGGGGTGGTGCGCGGAATCACGGTGCGTTCCCGGTCGATCTTCGGAACCATTGGAGCCGGGCTGCAAACGCTGGTCGGCGGCAACATCACGCTGCTGACCAATCTGTGCGAAAAGACGCGCGCCGAAGCGTTCGACCTGATGTTGCAACACGCGGCGGAGATCGGAGGCAACGCCGTCGTCGGCGCCCGCTACGACGCAACCGAAGTGATGCAGGGCGTCACGGAAGTTCTTGCCTATGGCACAGCCGTCGTCGTGGAGCCGGCAAGATAGCTCAGGAGCGATCCCGCGCATTTGCAAAGAACGCCAATGGCGAACACGCGGCCGCCCTCTTCCGTCAGTTGCGGATATCTTATGCGGATTTCCCCCTTCCGGGAAACCGCTTGACATGTACTGTATAACCGTACATACTTGGAACAGGTGTTTCTCTCTCGTCCGCATCGCGCGCGCGGTGCGAAACCGCAAGTCAGCGCCCGTGGTGGCTGTATCCTGACCGCAAGGATCGCCAACCGCATTCAGCTTGAGGGCTGGATGCTCGCTGCGGAACAGAGGAACACTTTATGATCGCCCATTTTCGCCATAAAGGGCTAAGGCAACTCCACGAGGACGGAAGCGCGAAGGGTGTGCCGTCCGCGATGGCCGACAAGCTCCGCAAGCTCTTGTTCGCCCTCGAAACCGCCGAGACGCTGGAGCAGCTTAGACGGTTTCCCGGCTGGAAGCTGCATCCGCTTAAGGGCGACCTTAAAGGATCATGGAGCCTGACGGTCACAGGAAACTGGCGGTTGATTTTCCGCTACGACGAACTGACGAATACCGCCAGCGATATTGATCTGATCGACTATCACTAGGAGGCCGAAATGCCCATGAAGAACCCGCCCCATCCCGGCGACCTGATTAGGACCGAAGTCATCGAAGCCCTTGGCCTCAGCGTGACCAAGGCGGCGGAGATCTTGCAAGTGCGCCGCGCCACGCTCTCCGACCTTCTGCACGGCAAGGCCGCGTTGACGCCGGAAATGGCCCTGCGCATCGAAAAGGCGTTCGGCCCAGACATGGACCACCTTCTCCGGATGCAGCTCGCCTATGATGTGGCGAAAACGCGAGAGCACGCACGGGGCATCTCAATCAAGCGCTATGCCCCGGCCTGAACCGATCACGTCCGCGTTACTCCTTGTATAAGGCCCCCGCGACCAGCGCAGCCAGGATCGCGCCTACCCACAAGTCGAGCATCCATCCGAGCGGCAACATGCGAGGAACCGGCGACCAGGCTGCTTGCGCAAAGTTGCCCGGCACACCGGCGCAGAATCCGACGATCATCCCGATTTTGACAGCCGTCTTTGGTCCGGCGCCGGCGGTGGCGCGACTCCACGCGTAGAGATACGCGATAAGAATCGACATCACGAACAGCAGCAAGAACCAATACCCGGCGAAAAATGGATAGCGCGATTGCTTGAGGAACAATCCTTGTTTCTGCATGGCCTCGTAAAACGGAGCCTGTCGCCACCCAATGAAGAAGCTCCATGCGCTCCACACCACGCCGCCCGCAATGCCCCCCAGCCACACCCGAGTCTTGTTTAGCTTCATCGTGCCCCCTGTTTATGTCGACTTAAGAATTCGGCACCAGTGTACTCCAGCGTGTCAACGAGTGGAATTGCGGGCTGGATGCGGGCCAAGGTTCGGATGCTAATCTGTCCGGCGGCAACTCCTCCAAGAAATTCTTCGCCAGCCCAAGCATCTGCAAGCGAAAAATTCACAATTCCAGCGTGGGCGAACCACTTTTCTAAACACAAGCCCTAGTGGTCATCTTTCTGGTTAACCGCAACATTTCGCGTTTTGCAACTTGAGTCCCTTGCCGCAGTCTCAACCTGAAACTTTCTTATTGACAACAAATGATTTAGGCGTAGGATGTGGACAAAAGTGGTTTAAAGTGGAATAAATATTAGAGTTCGTGGATAGGAACGGTAACTTTCGAGGCGCCAGTGGTTTCCGAGACTGACACCGAAAAAAACGAGCCCAACGAACCCGAATCCACTTTCTTTTGTGACTGCTTCTACCTCCCTCTGGCGGCTGTGGTAGCAGCCACAGAAAAACGGAGCCCAGTAACGAGCAGGGCTTATGTTTCGCGGAAATCATCCAACTCGCGTCGACGAAAAGGGACGGTTAAAAGTCCCCGCGGAATTCAAGCGCGTGATCGACGAGAAGTATGCGCAGAAATTCTACATCACGAGTCTGGATGGAAACGTTGCTCAAGTGTATCCCTTCGAGGAATGGGAGCGGATCGAGCAGAAGCTGGCGGCGCTATCGACTTTCAATCCGACGAAGAAAAAGTTCTTGAATCGCACGAATTACTACGGGCAGGTCGTGGAGATGGACGGGCAGGGGCGCCTGCTGGTCCCGCAGATTCTGCGCGAGTCGGCGCAGATTCGCGGCGACGTAGCAGTGCTCGGCAATCTGACCTACCTGGAAGTCCGGAACCTGGAAGCGTTCCGCAAAGAAGTTGAAGAGCAAGCCTTTACGGATGAAGACACAAAGACGCTCGACGAATTGGGCATCTAGTGCGCACGGATTCAACAGACACCCCCGAGCGGGGTGGGCATGGAACGGTGGTTGGCCATGTCCCGGTTCTTTTAAAAGAAGCGATCGATTTTCTGGCCGTAAAGCGCGATGGAACTTATCTGGATGCCACGGTGGGCCTGGGCGGGCACAGTTACGAAATCGCAAGACGCCTCGGCGCACCGGGACATTTGATTGGCTTCGATAAGGATCCGGCGGCGCTGGATATGGCGGCGAAGAAACTCGCTGTTCGCTCTTCGTCGTTCGCCGTTCGCGAAGGCGTCGATAAAGAGCCAGCGAGAGACGACGAACCGCCAGACTGGCCGCTGGTTACGCTGATTCACGGTTCGTTCGCGGAACTGGCGAACGGCGAACAGCGAACCGCGTATGACGGCATCCTGGCGGACTTGGGCGTCAGCAGTTTGCAGCTTGGCGACCCGGCGCGGGGATTCAGTTTTCAGGCGGAAGGACCGCTGGACATGCGGATGAACCCGATGTCCGGCGAGACCGCCGAACAAGTGGTAAACCACATCGGCGAGCGCGAGCTGGCCGATGTGATTTACGAATTCGGTGAGGAAAGGAGGTCGCGGAGAATCGCCAGAGCCATTGTCCGGTCGCGGCCGATACGCACGACGAAGCAACTTGTCGAAGTCGTATCAGCCGCGGCCCGGTCAATGAAACTGGGTCAACACAAGTACGACAGGATTCATCCGGCGACCCGGACCTTTCAAGCTCTCCGAATCTTCGTAAACCGTGAACTGGACGATCTGAAAGCACTGCTGGAGGCGGCGCCCGGGGTGCTGAAGCCGGGCGGAAGGCTGGTGGTAATCAGCTTTCACTCGCTCGAAGACAGGATCGTCAAGGATGCGCTGCGGGACGGTGCCAAGCAGGGCTGGTACCGGCTGCTGACGAAAAAGCCGATGACGGCCAGCGCAGAAGAGATGGATCGCAATCCGCGGTCGCGCAGCGCGAAGATGCGCGCCGCCGAAAAGATCGGTTCTCAGTCCCCGGTTCCCAGTTCTCAGTCGTGAGCGTTTACCGAGAACTGAGAACTGAAGTGGTGGAGTGAAGGTTTTGGAAAGAACTCTGTGGTGGAGTTTTCCCGGAGCGGCCAAGAAAAACAGAACAAGGCCGCGTCCGGAGAAGAAAAAACTGGAATATCGCAATGAAATTTACCGGCACTCTTATTGAAGATCTGATGGCAACGGTCGAGCGCGCTGAACGGAAGGCGCAGTCGGACGGAGCCTTGCTCGACGAACCCTTGCTCGTCGGAGCTTCGCTCGTCGAACCCATGTTCATCGAAACATCGCTCGTTGAACCTTGGTTCGCTTCCGTTCAGGAAAACACAGACAACGATTCCCAATTCATTGGAGTGGCATAAATCATGAGCGCCGTGGCAATGCAAAACGCAGTTCCTTCTAGTTGGCGCAAGTCCTGCTGGCTGGGGACCCCGGAAATTTATTTCCGCAAGACCATCGACAACTCGCGCCTGGTCAAGGTCGAGGACCCGCGCCGCGCGCGCGAGATGAAATATTTCGGATTTGCGTTGTGTTGTCTGTTCCTGCTGGTTATGGGATACGCGCTACAGCATTTCCGCGCGATTGAATACGGGTACAAGATCGAGACGCTGCGGTCCGAGCGCGATGGTCTTACGGAAATGAACCGGGCCCTGCGCCTGGAAGAGGCGTCGCTGCGCGATCCGGAGCGAATTGATGTGATGGCGCGCAAGCTCGGCCTGCAGTCGCCCCAGCCTGGGCAGGTGCTTCGCATGGACGCCACCACCGATGCCGCTACGCCGGTGATGGCCAGCGTGACTCCGGTCGCGGTGGTGTCCGCGCGGTAAACCAGTTCTCAGTTCCCAGTTCTCAGTTCTCAGCAAGGAGCCCTGAGCTTTTCACTGAGAACTGAGAACTGAGAACTGGGAACTGAAATGGCGGCGAGTACCTCTTCGAACGGCGCAAGATTCAGGCTCTATGCCTTGTCCGGATTCCTGTGCCTCTGGCTGCTCGCGATCTGCGTGCGGCTCGTCTATCTGCAGATTTTTTGCTACGGCGATTTCGAGCGCCGCGCCCAGCACCAACAGCAGCGCAGCTTCGATCTCTCGCCGAAACGCGGTGTCATCTACGATCGCGCGGGACGCGAACTGGCGATGTCCATCCAGGTGGACTCGGCTTTCGTGGTGCCTTCGGAAGCTCCCGATCTTCCCAATGCCATCAGCCTGATTACGCGCATCACTAATGACGATCCCCGCGTCGTGCTTGCCGACTGCCGCGCCCACAAGACCTTTTGCTGGGTAGCGCGGAAGGCCGATGCCGAAGTGATTGACCGCATCCGAGCCCTGAATCTGCAAGGCATCCACTTCCAGAAAGAGCCCAAGCGTTTTTATCCCAAGCGCGAACTGGCGGCGCAAGTTCTGGGCTACGTTGGCACCGACGATCAGGGTCTAAGCGGCCTGGAGCGGCAATTCAACGAGCAACTGCAGGGCAAACCCGGCAAGCTGATGATTTCGGTCGACGCGCGCAAACATTGGTTTGCCAGCGTTGAAAAAGAACCGGAATCCGGCAACAGCGTCGTGCTAACCATCGATCAGAACATTCAGTACATTGCCGAACGCGAACTGGAGCGCGGGATGGAGGAGACGCACGCCATTGCCGGTACAGTGATCGTGGGAAATCCTCACACCGGCGAGATTCTGGCGCTCACCAACCGGCCCACGTTCAATCCCAATATTCGGAAGGAAATTCGCAACGAGGCCTTGAAAGACCGCGCGGTCAGCGACATTTACGAGCCCGGCTCGACTTTCAAGATGGTGACGATCTCCGCCGGCCTGGAAGAAAAAGTAACGCGCCCCGACGAAATGTTCGACTGCCAGATGGGATCGATTGTCATCAACGGCATGCGCATACGCGACAGCAGGCCGCACGGCATGCTCTCGGTCGCCGACATTATTGCGGAGTCAAGCGATGTCGGCGCCATCAAAGTCGCGCTGCGGCTCGGCGACGAGCGCTTGTACAAGTACATCCGCGCTTTCGGATTCGGCCAGCAAACCGGGATCGAACTTCCCAGTGAAACGCGCGGCTTGACGAAACCGGTGGAACGCTGGTCGAAAGTTTCCATTGGCGCGATCTCCATGGGTCAGGAGATTGGCATTTCGGCGCTACAGCTCGTTTCCTTGATCTCGACGATCGCCAACGACGGCGTGCGCGTTCCGCCGCGCATCGTGGCTGGCACGATTGCGCCGCAGAATGCTCCGCAAACCATAGCTTTTCAACCCGCCGAGGGGACGCGGGTGATTTCATCTCTCACTGCGGCCGAGATGCGCCAGATGCTCCAGGGAGTGGTGCTCCACGGCACCGGACGCAGGGCCATTCTCGAGGGCTACAGTTCGGCGGGCAAAACCGGCACGGCGCAGAAGGTGGACCCTGCCACCGGCGCCTACTCGAAGACGAAGTATGTCGCGTCTTTTGCCGGGTTCGCTCCCATCAACGATCCGCAAATTGCGGTAGTCGTGATCCTCGACTCCGCCGTCGGCCTGCACCAGGGAGGCCAGGTCTCGGCGCCGGTCTTTCAGCGGATCACGCAGCAGGTACTCGAGTATCAGCACGTGCCGCATGACGTTCAGCTTCCCCCCAGCCGCCAGGTGTTGCTGGCTCGCCGCGATGTCCCGGACGCAAGTCTGGAAGAAAGCTCGCCCGATCACCTCGGGGCCAGCCTGGACATGGCCGAGGCCGCCGAAGCCAATGCGACGCCCGCCATGCCAGCAGCCGCCAAGCCCGGCGCGATTGGCGCACAGGTCGTTCCTGTTGCCCTCACTGGTAAAGAGACCGCAAGAAATGCGGATCATCCCGCGCTGACCGGCTTAACGACAGCGTCGGCGAGTTCGCCGAATGCACCATCTGCCGCACAATCCGGGAATTCACCCACGCAGAAATTGCCGGCCAGCGGAACGGTCGTTCTCGACGTAGAAGAAGGAGGGATCGAGGTGCCGTCATTCCTGGGGAAGAATCTGCGGGCTGCGATGGAGGCGGCGCAAGATGTAGGACTCGACCTCGACGCGGTCGGCAGCGGCGTTGCGCGAGAGCAGTCGCCGGCGCCGGGCGCCAAGGTCGCAGCGGGATCACGGGTGGTGGTAAGGTTCGCGCGATGATTAGTCAGACCTCACGCTCAAACGCGCACTGCCCGCCGGGTCGTGAGTGATAGCCTGGTTACAACAACAATGGGATAATGCCTCCATGCTCTCGTTCGCTCGCGCGCGTTGGGTGTTTTGGCTCAGTCTATTGCTCTTGGTTGTCCTCCTTGCGGGATGCGACCGAGATAGCGTTCTGAAGCCCTTTGGCTATGACCGAGCCAAACTGCTGCGAGTGATGGTTTCGGAAAAGGATGAAACTTTCGCTCGGAACTACATCGAGGACGTCCGTCAGCGCAGATTCGAGCAGATTGAAAACGATCTCGATCCCAGTGTCAGCAAGTCGGAAGCACAGGACAATCTCACGCAGATGGCCGCTGTGTTTCCACCGCGCGAACCGGCCTCGACGAAACTCGTGGCCGCCCGTGTGATTCATCACGCAGATTCCTCGACTACATCTGCTCTTACGTTCGAGTACGGGTTTGCAGCACAGCCGACGAGCAGCAGGACGGAGCCGATCCCGGGAGAGTGGTTTCTTGCAGAAGTGGTGGTTCAGACCGCAGGAAGCAAGCGAAAGGTTGAGCTCCTAACCTTCACACCTGTACCAGAACCATTGGAGAAGATGAACGAGTTCACCTTGTCGGACAAAGGCATTTCCCAAGACGCAGCTCTGGGTCTTACTATTTTCGTTTCACTGTTCAGCCTGGATGCCTTTGTGCTGTGCCTTCGGACCAAGATGGGAAAGAAAAAGTTGGTTTGGCTGACCCTAACAGCAATTGGTGTGTTCCGGTTTACCGCGAACTGGACGACTGGACAGTGGTTTTACACTCCATTGAGTGTTCAAGTGCCACCGGTCATGTGGTTCTGTATGCCATACGGCCCATGGATGGTCCAAATAACGGTTCCTTTGGGGGCCATCGCTTTTCTCCTTTGGCGAAAAAAACTCACGTCCAAAGTCGCTTCATCGCCGCTCCAATCACCAACTCTAAGTCAGTGAACGCGGCGCATGTACATAGTTGTTGCAAAATCGCGATTACACTCATTGACGGTCACCCGTGAAAATTGATCCTATCCGACGAGGGGGTTAACCTCTGCCATCTGACCTCTAACCTCTGACCTTCTATAATCACTCCAATGACTTTCCAACAACTCCTGCAAGGCGCCGAGGTTCTCTCCCAGAGCGGAAACCCGGGCGTTGCCGGGGTGGAATACGATTCGCGGCGGGTGCGCCCGGGAACCGTTTTCGTCGCCATGAAGGGTGAGACCAGCGACGGCAATCGCTTCATCGATCAGGCCATCGCTGCCGGAGCGTTTGCCATCGTCACCGACTCCGCAGCCGAAGCGCCGCGTCCCGCGGTTGCCTGGGCGCAAGTCGTGCATGGACGCCACGCGCTCGCCCGCCTCAGCGCGAATTTCTACAAGCGTCCTGCCGAGCGCATTGCGAACACTGGAATTACAGGCACAAACGGAAAGAGCACGACCGCCTTCCTGATCGAATCCATATTGCAAGCGGCTGGACGCAAGACCGCGCTGGTCGGAACCATCGAATATCACGTTGCCGGAAAGATCTTTCCCGCTCCGCACACCACGCCGGAAGCACTGGAGTTGAACCGCCTTTTGTCGGAGGGCTTGGGCCAGGGAGTCACCGAGGCGGTGATGGAAGTGTCATCGCACGCGCTCGAGCAAGAGCGCGTTTTCGGAATCCCTTTCGATGTCGCGGTCTTCACAAATCTCACTCGCGACCATCTTGATTACCACGTCACGATGGAAAATTACTTCCGCGCCAAACAGGTGCTTTTCGAAGGCTGCGGCACGGACCCGCCGCGCGCCGCCGTTCTTAATCTTGACGACGAATACGGCCGCCAGTTGTTGAAGCTTTGCAAGAAGAAAAGCGCCCTGGCGCTCTCCTACGGTCTCGCATCCGGCGACTTCCATGCCGAGTCCGTCGAAATCACGCCGCGGGGAACCCGTTTTCAAATGGTGACGCCGGCGGGGAAGATCGCTATATGGTCAACGCTGATCGGCAATGTGAATGTGTACAACGCGCTCGCAGCATCTGCCGCCGGGTATGCCCGCGATTGTTCGGCCGAGGCGATCGCAAAAGGAATCTTCGACCTCACCAGCGTCCCCGGCCGCTTCGAGCGCGTGGATTGCGGCCAGCCCTTCACGGTGGTCGTGGATTATGCGCACACCGACGATGCGCTGCGCAACCTCACCGCGCTGGCCCGCGATTTTGTGGCCCGCGCCGGCCTCAAAGGCAAGGTCATCACTCTGTTCGGATGTGGCGGGGATCGCGATCGCGCCAAGCGTCCGCTGATGGGTGAGGCCGCCGGCAAAGGCAGCGACTTCGTCATTTTGACTTCCGACAATCCGCGCTCCGAAGATCCGCTGGCCATCATGAACGATGCGCTCGTTGGATTACAAAAGTCCGGCGCAAAATATTCCGCGGAGCCCGACCGCCGCAAGGCCATCACGCTCGCTCTCCAGCAGGCAACCCCGGGCGACATCGTGCTGCTCGCGGGCAAGGGACACGAAAAAGTGCAGGTCACAAAGGACGGAACGATTCCGTTCGACGATCTGGACGTTGCGCGCGAGAATCTGATGGCCCTGGGTTACGACTGCAAAAGCGCCGCGAAAACGGGCACTGCGGGGAAGACCGCATGAAACTTCTCCTCTCCCGCATCGCCGAATTCATTGCTCCGGCCGACAAAGCTGCGGCCGACAAAGCTGCGACCGGCCAATACGACGGTCGCGCCATGGCCCAGGGATATTCCATCGATTCCCGCACTGTGCAGCCGGGCGAACTTTTTTTTGCGGTCAAAGGCGAACGTCTCGACGGACACGACTTCGTCGAGCAGGCGCTGAGCCGGGGCACGATTGCCGCGGTGGTCGAGAAAGCGCGGTTGGCGCGCTATTCCAACGCCGCCGGCCTGCTTGCCGTCGACGACACGCTCGTCGCGCTCCAGACGCTGGCGACGGCGGTCCGAAAAATTTGGGGAAAAACTGCCATCGCTATCACTGGGTCGATGGGCAAGACCACCACCAAAGAAGCCATGGCGCATTTGCTCGCGATCAAGTACCGCGTGCATCGCACCAAGGGGAATTTCAACAATCATTTTGGTCTGCCACTCGGGCTGCTGACTCTCGAGCCGGAATACGATCTCGCCGTGGTTGAGATGGGGATGTCCCACGCCGGCGAAATCTCCGCCCTGGCTCGCATCGCCCTGCCGAATCAGGCCGTGGTCACCAACGTTGCCCCGGTGCATCTGGAGAGCTTCGACTCCATCGCCGGAATCGCGCGCGCAAAATATGAACTGATCGAAGCTCTTCCGCACGGCGGCACGGCCGTGTTGAATGCCGACGATGAATATGTGTGCCAGTTCGGCCGCGACTTCAAGGGCAAGGTCGTCTTATTTGGTTTCAAGTCCACCGCAGATGTGCGTGCGGAAAACGTCGAAGTTCTTGGGCCCGTAGGTACGCGCTTCGATCTCGTCAGCCACGAAGTACGACAGTCGGTGCAGAGTCCGTTGCTCGGCAGGCACAACGTGTACAACGTGCTCGCCGCGGCTGCCGTTGCGCTTGAGCACGGCATCACCCCGTCGGAGATCGCCGCAGCGCTGCCGTCCCTCCAGCCCGCCGACAAGCGCGGACAGGTCGTCCAACTGGGTAACATCACGGTGCTGTACGATTGCTACAATTCAAGTCCGAAGGCGCTTATGGCAGCGGTGGATACTCTGGCCGCCATGCCCGGCCGGCGCCGGATTGTTGTCGCCGGCGAAATGCTGGAACTCGGCGCGACCAGCGAGCAACTGCATCGCGAGTGCGGACGTTACATCGCCGGAAGTAAGGCTGGAAATAAACTCGATTTCTTGCTCGGCGTGCGCGGTTTGGCGAAGGCGATGGTGGAAGCGGCTCGCGAAGCGGGGATGAAAGCGGAATTCGTCGCGACGCCGGAAGAAGCCGGCGAGTGGCTCGCGCGCGAGACTCGCGAGGGCGATGCAGTATTGTTGAAGGCGTCGCGAGGCGTGAAACTGGAAAAAGCATTAGAGACGTGGCAACGAATAATCGGTGTTCCCAGCGCCCCAGGCGCAGGGAAACTGAGAACTGAGAACTGAGAACTGGTGTCGGAGGCGGATTGCTCTACTGGCTGCTCTACCTGAAGCTCTTCCATTACTTTCCGCCGTTCCGCATTTTTCGTTACTTGACTTTCCGCACTGCGTTCGCCAGCCTCACCGCGCTTTTCACTGGCCTCATCGTTGGGCCCATTGTGATTCGGCGTCTGCAGGATTTCCAGATCGGGCAATACATCCGCGAAGAGGGGCCGCAGGCCCACCAGAAAAAGGCGGGCACGCCGACCATGGGCGGTTTGCTGATCGCCATCGCCATCCTGGTGCCGACCTTGCTTTGGGCCGACCTGAGCAATCCGTTCGTCTGGATCGCCGTGTTTTCCACGATAGCGTTCGGTGCGATCGGTTTTGCCGACGACTACCTTAAAGTCGTTCATCGCCGCAATCTAGGCCTTACCGCGCGCGCCAAGGTGGGCCTTCAGGTCGCGGCCAGCATCGTGATTGCTGTTGTGCTGATCTCTTTGCAGCATCGCGGAGAATACTCCACCGTGCTGATGGTTCCTTTCTTCAAGCAGTTCCATCCAGACCTGGTGATCCAAAGATTGTTGGGTCATCCCGGACTCTGGCCGCTGGCCTTCCTGCCGTTCGTCGGTTTCGTGGTGTTTGTGATTGTCGCATCGACCAACGCCGTGAATCTTACCGACGGCCTTGACGGGCTCGCTATCGGCTGTACTGTGATCGCGGCCGGAGCGCTCGCGGTGCTCACTTACCTCAGCGGCCACGCCACTTTTGCCACCTATCTCGAATTGCAGCGCATGCCGCAGATCGGCGAGCTCACTATCTTCTGCGGAGCGATGGTCGGTTCCGCCATTGGATTTCTCTGGTACAACGCACATCCGGCGGAAGTGTTTATGGGCGATGTCGGCTCGCTGGCGCTGGGCGGCGCGATTGGCACCGTAGCCGTTATGATCAAACAGGAACTGCTGCTGCCGTTCATCGGAGGGATCTTCGTTATCGAGGCGCTCTCGGTGATCCTGCAGGTCGGTTCCTACAAGCTGCGCAAGAAGCGTATTTTCAAGATGGCGCCGATCCACCATCACTTCGAATTGCTGGGCTGGTCGGAGTCGAAGGTGATTGTGCGCTTCTGGATCGCATCACTGGTGTTCGCGCTGTTTGCGCTGACAACGCTGAAACTGCGGTAAAGCGAATTCACCACGGAGGCACGGAGACACAGAGGGAAAAGGACAAGACTTGGTTTTCTCCGTGACTCCGTGCCTCCGTGGTGAAATGAATTTCATGGAGCTTAACAACAAACGCGTCCTCGTTGTCGGCCTGGGCAAGTCTGGCGTTGCCTCGGCCCTGTTCCTTAAATCGCGCGGCGCCCGCGTCACGGTATCGGATTCCAAGCCGGAAGCCGAGCTTCGCGATGAAATCCTGCTCCTGCTGGAACATGGCATCACGGTCGAAACCGGTGGCCACGGCGACCGCACCTTTCGTGGGCAAGATTTGATCGTCGTTAGCCCGGGTGTGCCGGTCGATGCGCCGCAGCTTGTGCAGGCGCGCAACCTGGGAGAGCCGGTCATCGGCGAAATCGAGCTCGCCGCGCAGTTTCTCGCCGGCCAGATCGTTGCCATCACCGGAGCCAACGGCAAGACCACCACCACCTCATTGGCCGGCGAAATTATTGCCGCGGGAAAATTCTCCACTCTTGTAGGCGGTAATATCGGAACGCCGGCCATCAGTTTTGTGGATCAGGCCGGGCCCGCGACCTGGACTGTGCTTGAAGTTTCAAGCTTTCAACTGGAAACGATTGTTGAATTTCGGCCTCGGATCGCGGTGATTCTGAACATCACGCCCGACCATCTCGATCGCCACAAGACTTTTGCCAGTTACGTCGACGCCAAAGCGCGCATCTTCGAGAACCAGCGGCAGGATGATTTCACCGTTCTCAACGCCGATGATCCCACCACCGCTGGATTGTCGGACCGTACGCGCGCGCAGTTGTTCTGGTTCAGTCGAAAGAAGGAGATCGAAAAAGGAGCCTTTGTCCGCGGCACGCATATTTGCTTCCGCGATGGGGGTAGTGAACGCGAAATCCTCCCACTTGCCGAAGTCCCGTTGCAAGGTGGGCACAATTTGGAAAATGTGCTGGCCGGGGTTTCTATCGGCATGCTCGCCGGTTGCCAGCCCGACGAGATCCGCCATGCTGTGAGGAATTTCAAAGCGGTCGAGCACCGGCTGGAGTTCGTGGCCAAGGTCGCAGGCGTGGATTACTACAACGACTCGAAAGCCACGAACGTAGACGCCACCATCAAGGCACTGGAAGCGTTCCCGGCGAGCCTTCATTTGCACCTGATTCTCGGCGGCAAGGATAAGGGCAGCGACTATACCGTGCTCCATGAGTTGCTGCGGCAGCGAGTGAAGCGCGTGTACACCATAGGGGCCGCGGCCGCCAAGATCGAATCGCAGATTCAGGGTGCTGCCGAAATTGATCATGCGGAAACCCTGGAAAACGCCATCCGGCGCGCCAGTGAATCCGCCGCGCCGGGCGACGTTGTTCTGCTTGCTCCGGCCTGCGCCAGCTTCGATCAGTTCCAAAGCTACGAGCACAGGGGCAGAGTGTTCAAAGAGGTAGTTCATTCATTGGCAATGTCTCGATCCACATAGAGAAGTTGCTAGGCTGGAACCAACTCAGTTATCCCCTCGCCAAAATCCACGGTCGAAACTCCTCCACGTCTCCGTGTCTCCGTGATGAAATGGATTCTCTATGGCCAAGCGGGTCAGCGTCGATCGCTGGATGTTCACCGTGACCACGCTCCTGGTTTTTATCGGACTGGTCATGATCTTCAGCGCCTCCGCTGTGATGGCTAAGGAGCGGTTCGGCTCGGCCTACGAATTCCTGCTGAAGCAACTGGTATGGGCGGTCGCGGGACTCGCCGTGATGGTGTTCGCGATGAAGGTGGACTACAAGCGCTTGCAACATCCGGCGCTGGTTTTCTCGTTTCTGGGCGTCACCACGCTTTTGCTCATCTCAGTTTTTTTTCTTGATCGCGCCCACGGCACGCACCGCTGGTTTCATGTGGGTCCGGTTTCGTTGCAGCCTTCGGAACTGGCCAAGCCCGTACTGATCCTGTTTCTCGCGTGGTTTCTCGAAAATAAGACCAAGGCCATGATCATGGACGATTGGCGTAATACGCTGATCCCCGCTGTTGCGCCCGCCGCGGTTTTTCTCGGACTGATTGTTTTTCAGCCCGACCTCGGCACCGCCATCGCCTGCGCGGGCATTATCGCTTGCGTGCTGTTCGTCGCCGGCATCCGTCTGCGCTATTTCGCATACGCCTTCGTGGCCGCGTTGCTGCCGCTCTATTTCCTGATCTTTCATGTGGCGTACAGGAAAGATCGCATCCTGGCCTTCCTGAATCCCTACGCCGACCCCAAGGGATTTGGCTTCCACATTATCCAGTCGCTGATTGCCGTCTCGACCGGCGGCGTCACCGGACTCGGCCTGATGGAAGGCAAGCAGAAACTGTTTTATCTTCCCGAGCCGCACACGGATTTTATTTTCGCTGTTACCGCCGAAGAGTTGGGCTTGGTCGGAGCGCTCACCGTCATCATCCTGTTTGCGATCTTCCTCTGGCGCGGAACGCGCGCGGCACTGCGAACGCAGGATAACTTCGGCCGTTTTCTGGCCGTCGGAATCACCAGCATGATCGTGCTGCAGGCCTTCATCAACATCAGCGTGGTGCTCGGCCTGATGCCGACCAAAGGAATCCCGCTGCCGTTCGTTTCCTACGGAGGCTCGTCGCTGTTCGTGACCCTGATGTGCGTTGGCGTTCTGCTGAATATTACGAAGCAGGCGGAGTAGGCGTAACCGTTGGATTTGGGAACTAATACATCACTGTCTTCGCACCATAGGATCCGACCTCGGGATGCGGATTAGTCCGGAGCACGATGGCACGCCGAGGCCAAGACCCGCTTTTCGAGCCCGCGTGTCACTGACATCTGTGATCCCGTGCACCGCAGCGCGTGACACGGAACACAGCGGCTTGGCTACAGTCTGCTGTATCTAGTGGAGACTGTAGCTATGCATGCCTTCAAAGATTCCGGGCACCTTTTCCGATTGGCAGCAGTTTTTGTCGCGGGCATCCTCCTGTTCCTGGTCATCCGCGGCTTCCTGGTCCCAAAAAGCTTCGGAGAATACGGGCATTACCGCGGGAACGCGATGGCCGAAGCCGCCGCGCGGCCCGTCAGCTTCGCAGGCCATGAGACTTGCGAGACCTGCCATGACGAAGTCCTCAACAAGAAAAAGGACGGCAAGCACGCCCACGTCAATTGCGAGGCCTGCCACGGACCCCTGGCCAAGCATGCCGACGACCCGGCCTCGGTTCAGCCCCCTAAGCTCGACACGGCGGTACTCTGCGTGCGCTGTCATGAGGCAAACGCGGCCAAGCCGAAAAGTTTCCCGCAGGTCGTTTCCGCCGACCACTCCACCGGTCTTCCCTGCGATACCTGCCACCAGCCGCACAGTCCGGCCATCGCCGACGGAGGGACGAAATGAGCATTACCCGACGCCACATGCTGCTTCTGTTGCCGGCGGCCGCGGTCGCATGGAAGCACGTTCTGGCTGGAACCCCGGAGTCGTCCCCCAACTACACCATGAGTCAGCATTGGTGGGGCATGCTGATGGACCTGACAAAATGCATCGGCTGCGGGAACTGCGTCCGCGGCTGCCAGGCCGAGAACGAAGTGCCGGACGGATACTTCCGCACCTGGGTCGAGCGCTATCACGTGACGGACTACGACATTGAAAATCCGCACGTAGACTCTCCCGATGGCGGCAAGAAGGGATTTCCGCCGACGAAAAAGGAGGGCGGGAAAAATTTCTTCGTGCCCAAGCTGTGCAACCACTGCGCCGACTCACCTTGCACCCAGGTCTGTCCGGTGGGCGCAACCTTTATAAGCCCGGATGGCGTGGTTCTGGTGGACAAGAAATACTGTCTCGGCTGCCGGTATTGCATCCAGGCCTGCCCCTACGGTTGCCGCTTCCTCAACCCGAAAACGAAGACCGCCGAGAAATGCACTCTCTGCTATCACCGGATCACGAAAGGCCTGACCACCGCATGCTGCGAGTCTTGTCCGACGGGCGCGCGGCAACTGGCGGACCTGAAAAATCCCAACGACCCGATTCACGAGTTCCTGAGGACTCACAGCGTTCAGGTCTTGAAACCCTACATGGCGACCCATTCCAAGGTCTTTTACAACGGCCTGGATGGTTCGGTGCGATGACCGGTGCGATGACCGGTGCGATGAATGCTTCGATGCAACAAGGAGACTGGTAAGGGATATGTCCGGCGTTGAAGGCTTCATGTATCCGAACGAAATCGAGCTCCAGTGGAGCGTCCTGATCGTGTTGTATCCGTTCCTCACGGGGCTGGTGGCTGGCGCATTCATTCTGGCGTCGCTGGAGCGCGTGTTCCAGGTGGAGGCGGTAAAGCCCACCTACCGGCTGGCGTTGCTGACGGCTCTGGCCTTCCTGCTGGTGGCGCCGCTGCCGCTGCAACTGCACCTTGGACACCCGGAACGGTCGTACGAGATGTACCTGACGCCGCACAGCACATCGGCGATGGCCATGTTCGGGTTTGTGTACCTGTGGTATCTGATGGCGGTTCTGGTGTTGGAAATCTGGCTCGACTACCGGCGCGACATTGTCGTGATGTCACAGTCCACCACCGGCGGGAAGCGCTGGATCTACCGGCTGATGACCCTGGGCTCAAGCAACATCAGCAAGCGCGCGCTTGAAATTGATGAACGAGTGGGCTGGCTGGTCACCCTCATCGGCATCCCTTCGGCGTTCCTGCTGCACGGATATGTCGGCTTCATCTTCGGCTCGGTCAAAGCGAACCCGTGGTGGTCGTCGCCGCTCATGCCCGTGGTCTTCCTGTTCTCGGCGATGGTGTCGGGCATCGCCCTGGTAATGCTGCTCTACATGCTGATGAAGTGGTCCCGCGGAGAGAAGATCGACATGCGCTGCGTGGACACGGTGGCGAGCTACCTGTTCTACATCTTCATCATCGATTTCAGCCTGGAAATGCTCGATCTGATCCACCGCATCTACGAGGCCGATGAGAGCTTCCGCAGCCTGGATTTCATGGTCCATACCAAGCTGTACCTGTCGCATATCGTGGTTCAGATTGTGCTTGGCACGGTTACTCCCATCGCGCTTCTCGCCTTGACCCAGGTGTTGAGGCTCGGCGAAATGGCCCGCAAACGCATTTACGTACTGGCCGGATGCCTGACCATGATCGGCATTTTTGCCATGCGCTGGAACGTCGTGATCGGGGGCCAGTTATTTTCCAAGAGTTTCCTGGGATACACGACGTACAAGATGGGCCTGATCACGCGCGAAGGACTGCTGATGGCCATTGTGCTGACCGTTCTGCCGCTCGCGATCCTGTGGGTATTGGTGAAGCTCCTGCCACCCTGGCCGGAGAAAAATTCGGGTTCACTTCCCGACGCCACACCCGCGCACTAAGTTCGACGTTGCTCGACGTTCGACCCGTATTCGTTGCCAGCCTCAAGCGGTGGAGATTATGGACGATCTTCTCGACGCTCTAGCACGGCTTTCCGACCGGCTGGAGCACTTGGAGCGCCGAGTCTCCGCCCTGGAACGCTCCTCCGAAACCGCCAACTCTCGCCCGTCCACGGCGGAAGGGCCTGCTAGGGGAACGCCTGCCGCTGAAGAGTTCTCCCTTCCTCAAGCTGAAGGAGTGTTTCCGGTCGTAGGCAAAGCCATGCTCGGAATTGCGGGCGCCTACCTGCTCCGAGCCCTGGCCGAATCGGGCTCATTGCCGCAGTTGGCGGTCGTCGCGCTTGCCCTTGCCTATGCGGGAATGTGGTTGCTATGGGCGGCACGGGTCCCGGCGAACATGCCTTTTACCAGCACCGCATACGCCGTTACCTCAGGCTTGATTCTCGCCCCCATGCTCTGGGAACTCACACTGCATTTCAAAGTATTGCCAGCCTCCGCGACCGCCGGCGTACTGATCGTGTTCGTGGCCCTGGCATCGGTCCTCGCATGGAAACGCAATCTCGCACCGGTCCTCTGGGTGGCCAACGTCACCGCGGTCTTCACCGCCCTCGCATTGATGATTGCCACGCACGCTCTGGCGCCTTTCGTTTCGGCGCTCCTCATCATGGCCCTGGCCAGTGAATTCGCGGCTGATCGCAATCGCTGGCTGCGCCTCCGTTTTCTAGTGGCGCCGGCGGCGGACCTTGCGGTTTGGATCCTGATCTACATCTATTCGCTTCCGGAGAGTTCCCGCTCGGATTACCCAGCCGGCCAGAGCGCAGCACTGCTCGGGCTCCCGGCTGCTCTGTTTCTGATTTATGGGGCAAGCGTCGCCTTGCGGACCACGTGGTTGCGCCAGCGGATCACGATCTTCGAGATCGTGCAGACCGTCATCGCCTTTATGCTGGCGGCCTTCGGGCTGCTGCGCTTTGGAGGGAGTGCCGGTACGACGGTGCTGGGTGTTTTCTGTCTGCTGTTCTCAGCGGCGTGTTACGCGGTTGCCTATGCTTATTTCGACCGCTACCACGAAGAGCGTAACTACCACGTATATGCCACCTGGAGCGGGGCTCTTTTTCTGACGGGCAATTCTCTCTGTCTCTCGCCGATGCCGCTGGCCTTGTGCTTGAGCGTGGCCGCGATCGCGGCGACGCTCTTGGGCGTGCGCGCATCGCGCCTGACGCTGGAATTCCACGGCCTGTTGTTTCTGGCTGCGGCGGCGTACGCATCCGGCCTGCTGGGTTATGCCGGCAGCGCCCTGGTGGGAACGTTCCCAGCCGTGCCCGGATGGATTGTCTGGATCGTCGCCGCCTCGGCGGTTCCGTGCTACGCGGTCGGCGGCCGCTTCCGCACCGAGCGCTGGAACCAGCGGCTCCTGCAGACGCTTTCGGCCATCCTGGCGGTGGCTGCGGTGATCGTGTTTCTGGTTTCTGTTCTGGTGTGGCTGGCAGCAATCGGCATGACTCTTGGAGCATCCCACGTGGCCGTCATTCGCACCCTGATCACCTGTGCGGTTGCGCTCGCGCTCGCCTTCAGCGGCTCTCGCTGGCAGCGGAGTGAACTGGTATGGATTGCCTATGGCGCGCTGGCTTTGGTCACGGCGAAGCTGCTCTTCGAGGACTTGCAACACGGGCACCCGGGATCCACTGCCGTGTCGATTTTCCTCTATGCCGTGGTTCTGATTCTCGTTCCTCGCATGGCGCGCCTCGGAGCGCAACGTAGGGGATCCGAGAGCTCGTCGAAAGCTTCGGGCGCCAGTGAAACAGAAGTGAAGTGAAAGATCCTCACCGTCGCGGAAGACACGTGGGCTTGTCGGTCCCTTACCGGAATATGCCCGACATTGTAGCGCGTGTTGCGCGCCAGGGAAGTCGTTGTGCCGGTTTCCACCATGGGTGTAGGATGCGTTGAATTGGGCTGTCAGGATCGGCCACTATTTGCCTGGCCTGGAGCGAGTCATGAATACCCTCCCGGTATTGTTGGGTGCGTTGTGCGTGTACGCCCTTGCCTATCGTTACTACAGCGCGTTTATTGCCGCGAAGGCCCTGGCGCTCGACGATCGTCGCACCACTCCGGCGCACACTTACGCGGACGGGCATAACTATGTCGCTTCACCGCGATGGGTGCTCTTCGGACATCACTTCGCGGCCATTGCGGGAGCAGGGCCGCTGGTGGGGCCAACTCTGGCGGCGCAATTCGGGTTTGCGCCGGGCTTCCTTTGGCTGCTGATCGGCGCCGTCCTGGCCGGGTGCGTGCAGGATTTCACCGTGCTGGTGGCTTCGGTGCGTCACCGCGGCCGCTCGCTGGCGGATGTGGCACGCACCGAAATCAGTCCCTTTGCCGGGTTGGTGGCGATGATCGCCGTGCTCTTTATTCTTCTGGTGACGCTGGCCGGCCTCGGCATCGTAGTGGTCAATGCGCTTTCGAATAGCCCGTGGGGCGTGTTCACCATCGGCATGACCATCCCCATCGCCGTCATCATGGGATTGTGGATGTTCAAGAGCCATGCCGGAAAGATTACGATCACCGGCCCCAGTATCTTTGGCGTCGTCCTTTTGATCGGCGGCGTGATCGCCGGACACTGGGTGGCTCAGAGCGGAGCTGCAGCGGCGCTTACCTTCACGCCTCACGAGATCACGATCCTCATGGCCGTCTATGGTCTTGTGGCTTCGGTTCTTCCCGTCTGGCTGGTACTGGCGCCGCGCGACTACCTCTCGACCTACGTTAAGCTGGGCACGATTGCCGTCCTGATCGTCGGCGTCTTTGTGGTTCATCCCAACATAAAATTTCCGAACTTCACGCCGTTCGTTCATGGTGGCGGCCCGATCATCAAAGGAAGCCTGTTCCCATTTCTTTTCGTGACCATCGCTTGCGGCGCGATCTCGGGCTTTCACTCGCTGATCGCCACCGGCACCACTCCGAAAATGCTGGATAAGGAAAGTGACGCTCGGCTCATCGGATATGGCGCCATGATCGCGGAGTCGCTGGTGGGTGTGCTGGCCCTAATTGCGGCCTGCTCGCTGTATCCGGGCGACTACTTTGCCATCAATGCGACGCCGCAGGTCTTCAGCCATCTGGGGCTGACCACGGTCAATCTGGATATGTTCTCCCGCGAGGTCGGGGAGAAACTCGCAGGGCGCACGGGAGGAGCGGTCTCACTGGCTGTCGGTATGGCACAAATCTTTCGCGGCCTGCCGGGGATGGATCGCTTGATGGGGTACTGGTATCACTACGCCATCATGTTTGAAGCCCTTTTCATCCTGACTACTATAGACGCGGGAACACGCGCGGGCCGCTACGTCTTGCAGGAACTCATGGGCAAGGTGTACAAGCCGTTCGGCAACACTGCCTGGCTGCCCGGAAATCTGATCACCAGCTTCCTTGTGGTTCTGGGCTGGGGATACCTGATCTACACGGGAAGTATTTCCACGATATGGCCGTTGTTCGGAACCGGCAACCAGTTACTGGCGACCATCGCGCTGGCGGTGACGACGACCTTCCTGATTAACATGGGCAAGCAGAAATATGCGTGGATTACGGCCGTTCCGATGTGCTTCGTGGGTGTCACTACACTTACGGCGGGAGTGCTGTCGATCAAGAACATTTTCTGGCCCTTGACCTCGAAGCCCGGCCAGGTATTTGCCGGCTACCTGGATTCAGTCCTTATGGCCATCTTTATCGTGGGCGTAGTGCTCGTCGTGTTCGATGCGGTGCGACGCTGGATCAAGACGCTGAACGGTGCGCCCGCGCCGCAGGAGGCCTTCGGTCCCCCGCTCACCGATGGCGGCGAAGTGAAGATGGGTTGCTGCTAGGACTCACTCTGAAGACGCTTTGTTGGCTCGCGGAGATAGCATCCGGCCGCGCTCGCAACGAGCGTCCACCGGTCTGCCAGCCTCGGGCTAAAGAATCACCTTCCCCGACGACATCACGCGGGTCTGTCACTCCAGTCGCCGACCATAGCACTTAGTCGGCATAGTATATTAACAAGTTGTATTCTGCCTAAGCACCTCTTAGCCGGAGGCCACAGTGCAGCGACGAGTGCCGATGCTCGTACTGGTCTTACTGGTTTCAGGGGCCGTCTCCGCCTCCGCACAGATTAGGAACCAACGACAACCGCCAATCCGTCCGGTGGAGGGGGCCAGCATCTTTCGAAATTACTGTGTTGCTTGCCACGGACTCGATGGGCGAGGCAATGGCCCGGCGTCCAAGGCGCTGAAACGAGAGGTTCCCGACCTGACGAGACTTTCGCGGCGAAATGACGGCGCATTTCCTGCTCTTCATGTGCGAACCATCATCATGTTTGGCGCGGACGATCTCCTGCCCGCACACGGCTCGAAGGAGATGCCGATTTGGGGGCCGATTTTCCACGAGATCGAGTTTGATCGGGACTTAGGCAATGTGCGGCTGGAAAATGTAACCAAGTATTTGGAGTCGATCCAGCGGAAGTAGCGAGGCTGTTCGGGGCACGCTGCCAGCTACTTCGCGCGGCGACCTGCTCGCGCCAACTGTCGTCGGAAGCTTTGGAATGCTTTCTTCCCGGCGAGTTCCGCCAGTTGATCGCGCTTGCTCTCCAAAGGCATACCCGCACTCAGAAACTGTTGCCGGAGTTTTCCGATGTGCTCCACAAACGGTCCCCACTCCGGCCCGAATTGCCGCTCCAATTCCTTGCGCAGTCGTGCCGCCAAGGCAGGACTGTTTCCCTCGGTAGAGATCGCAATCTGCAGCGGTCCGCGACGCACCACTGCCGGGTAAAAAAAGTCGCAGTGCTCAGGATCGTCAACTACATTGCAGAGCACACCGCGGGCTTGGCAGGCGCGAAACACAGCGCCGTTGGATGCGGCGGAATTGGTGGCTGCCACCACTAGAAACGCGCCTCGTACGTCTCGGGACGAAAATGCCCGGCGGCGCCATACGAGCTTGCCCGATCGCGCTTTCTCGCGAATCCAGTTGACCGCTTTCGGAGCAACGACAACGACCTCGGCTCCGTGGTGCAGCAACCCTGCTACCTTGGCGGCCGCAACTCGTCCCGCGCCAACGACTACGCAGGTGCGTCCTTCGAGCTTGAGCATAATGGGAAAGGAAGTCATGTGGCGTCCGGCCGGTTCTCCCCTGAAGTGCCATCGTATCGTAGAAACCCAGGAGAAGCTAAGTCCGCCTGGGAGCGCGACTCATAGCTCCCACCTCACACGGCCTAGTGATGTACGTCACGCCGCAAATGTTTATTCTCTATTAAACTAATCGTGTATGTATGGTATCCAGCCGGCGATGGCCTGCGATCCTTCAGAAACATCGTGGCAAAGCCAGGGTCAAAACTCTCGATCTGCCCCTGGGCTCAGTGTGTGCACCGCGGGCGCGGCGGAATCGGGAGGTTCTGGCTTTGGTCCTTCACTGCCATTTTTCAGTACTTTCGTAACTCTCAGTTGGGCAGTTGACGGCGCTATTCTGACTGTGATTCTCCCACTGCTCTTAGCGAAATCCACATCAAGATACTTTCCAAGGGGGACGCCTGATGCCTGACGACAGGCCAAAAACTGAACTGCTCGACGAACTCGAAAAAGGGCCGTGGCCCAGTTTTGTCAAGGAAATCAAGTCGGCGGGCCAGACCAGCGCCAGCGCCCAGGATCTCCTCCGCCAACTGGAGCTCTCCTACCAGGAGAAGAAGGGGCATTGGAAACACGGAGGTCTGGTCGGCGTGCTCGGCTATGGCGGCGGAGTCATCGGGCGCTACAGCGATGCCGGGGAGCAATTCCCCGATGTCGCCCAGTTTCACACCATCCGCGTCAACCAACCCGCGGGATGGTTTTATACCAGCGACGCCATTCGCACGATCTGCGACATATGGGAGCGTCACGGCTCGGGCCTTACCAACATGCACGGGTCCACCGGCGATCTCATTCTGCTGGGCACGCGCACGGCTGAACTCGAACCGGCATTTCAAGAGTTGGCGCAGGCCGGTTTCGATCTGGGCGGCTCCGGGTCTTCTTTCCGTACGCCTTCCTGCTGCGTCGGCATGGCCCGCTGCGAGTGGGCGTGTTACGACGCGATGAAATTGTGTTACGACCTGACCATGGCCTACCAGGACGAAATGCATCGTCCGCCCTTCCCTTACAAGTTCAAAGTCAAGTGCGCCGCCTGCCCGAATGATTGCGTGGCGGCCATTGCGCGCGCCGATCTTTCCATCATCGGCACCTGGAAGGACGATATCCAGGTGGACGAGAGCGCCGTGACGAACTACGCGTCCGCCGGCCTCAACATCCAGAAGGACATTTGCGACCTGTGCCCCAGCAAGTGCATGGCGTGGGATGGCAACAAGCTCAGCATTGAAAACCACGAATGCGTGCGCTGCATGCACTGCATCAACGTCATGCCCAAAGCGCTGCGCCCCGGCAAAGAGCGCGGAGCGGTCATCATGATTGGGGGCAAGGCGCCGATCATGCAAGGCGCGCTGCTTTCCTCCGTCTTGGTTCCCTTCGTGCCCGCGGATGAACTCTTGGACACGCTGAAGGAGCTGATCCGCCGCGTCTGGGATTTCTGGGACGAATACGGCAACAATCGGGAGCGGGTTGGTGAAATGATGCAACGGGTCGGGCTGCCCGCGTTCCTCGACGGTATCGGTCTCGACCCCGTCCCGGAAATGGTCTCCGCGCCCCGCGATAATCCCTATATTTTCTATCAGGCTGCGAAGGAAGGTGAGAAATGAGCGCCACAACCCAACCTCGGCTCACCGACATCGGGCCGCCGCATTACGAAAAGTATCTGCATCCCTTGATCAAGAAGAACTACGGCCAGTGGAAGTACCACGAGAATCTGGCCCCCGGAATCTATTGCCATGTGGCGGAATCGGGTGACCGCATCTACACGGTGCGCGCGGGTACGCCGCGCCTGCTGAGCATCCAGACGCTGCGCATCTTTGCCGATTTAGCCGATAAATATTCTGGCGGTTATCTGCGCTTCACCAGCCGGAACAATCTCGAGTTTCTGCTGGACGATCCGGCCAGGATCGAGCCGCTGAAGCAGGAACTGATCGCCCTGGGATATCCGGTTGGCGGCACCAATAACGCCATCAGCAACATCGTGCATACCCAGGGATGGATCCACTGCCATTCCTCGGCAACCGACGCTTCGGGGCTGGTCAAGTGCGTGATGGATGCTGTCTACGAACGCTTCACGCACGAGGACCTTCCGGCGAAATTGCGGATCGCAGTGGCTTGCTGTTTGAATATGTGTGGCGCGGTGCATTGTTCCGACATTGCCATCCTCGGCGTTCACCGCCTTCCCCCTAAGATTCAGCCCACGCTGCCCAGGGTGTGCGAGGTTCCAACTTTGATCGCCGCCTGCCCGACCGGAGCGATTCGTCCGGCGATCGTGGACGGCAAGAACTCGGTCGCCGTGGTCGAGCAACAGTGCATGTATTGCGGCAATTGCTACACCGTGTGCCCCGCCATGCCCATGAATGACGCGGAGAACGACGGTTTGTCCATCTGGGTGGGCGGCAAGGTGAGTAATGCGCGGAGCGCGCCCATGTTTTCCAAGCTGGCGATTCCGTTCCTCCCCAATAATCCTCCGCGCTGGCCCGAGGTGGTTGAGGCCGTGGTGAAGATCGTGGATGTCTACGCGAAACACGCGCGCAAATACGAACGAGTGGGCGAGTGGATCGAGCGCATCGGCTGGCCGCGCTTCTTCCAACTGACCGGGTTTGAGTTTACGCGTTATCACATTGACGACTTTAAGCATGCGGCGCTGACGTACGCGCGGTCGGCGCACGTTCGGTATTGAAGCGCCTTCTCCAATCCTCCCCCTGCGAGGAAGCTGGCTGATGGGGCTGTTCAAAGAAGTCAAAAAGCCGGTCATTCGAACCGTAGCGGCAAGCGCAGGCGAGATCAGCCGGCTGCGACCTCGCTTTGTGCCCAAGGCGCCGCCGTGTGCCTCGGGGTGCCCCAACGGCAACAACGTCCGCGAGTTGCTGGTGATCATTGCGCAAGCCAAGGACTACGGCTTGACTCAAGAGCAGGCTTTCGAGCGCGTCTGGAATCGGATTGTGGAACGCAACCCTTTCCCCGCGGTCACCGGCCGAATCTGTCCTCACCCTTGCGAAACGGCGTGTAACCGCAGCGCCAAGGATGGAGCGGTGGCGTTCAATGCGATCGAACGCATGATCGGAGATTTTGGGATTGCCCACAAGCTGAGGCTCTCGCGGATCGTGGTTGAACCCCGCGCAGAAAAAGTTGCCGTCATTGGCGCGGGCCCGGCCGGTTTGTCCTGCGCCTATCAGCTGGCTCGGCGCGGATACGCGGTCACTGTTTTCGAAGCCTCGAGCGAGCCAGGAGGCATGTTGCGTTACGGCATTCCGGGATTCCGCTTGCCGCGTGAAGTCCTCGCCGCGGAAATCAACCGCATTCTCGATCTCGGAGTCGAACTGAAGTGCAATTGCGCGGTGGGCAAAGATATTTCCCTGGAGCAACTCCGACGCGAATATGCAGCCGTATTCGCGGGCATTGGCGCGCAAAAAGGAATCAGTCTGAATTTGGCAGGCGAGGATGCGCCGAACGTGCTTAGCGGAATCGACTTCCTGAAGCGCATGAACCGCGGCGAAAAAGTCGACGTGGGCAACCGGGTAGTTGTGGTGGGCGCAGGCGGCACGGCGTGCGATGTGGCCCGCCTGAGCAGGAGACTCGGCGCCGAAGTAACGATGGTGGGCCTGGAGATGACCGCCACGAAGTCCGAGGCCGAGGGCGCGCGGGAAGAAGGTGTGCGCATCGAATATCCTGCCGTTCCCCTGGAGATGCTGCGGCGGAATGGACGCGCAGTTGGAGTGCGCTGTGTCCGCGTGAAACCGGAGCTGGCGGATTCCGGTGGCACTCCGCAGCCGGTGCCCATAGCGGGAAGCGAATTTGACCTGGAAGCGAACAGCATCATTGTTGCCGTCCGCCAGCAGCCAGACTTCCGGGGTGTGGAGACTCTGCCCAACGGCAATGGCTGGATCAAGGCTGACGACTGGGGCAGGACCGCCGTTGACGGAATCTTCGCAGGCGGCGACAGTGCCGGACTCGGCATCGCCACCGTTGCCATTGCGCAGGGCCGGTTGGCGGCTGAGGCCATCGACGCGCGTTTTCAGGGACGCAAGTTGGAGAAGCCGCCCGCGTTGCCTGCCATCCCGATCGAGAAACTAAGGCTTGACTGGTATCCGGCGGCGCCGCGACACGAAGCGCAGCGGATTTCGGTCGCGGAGCGCGAACTCGGCGCCGAAGTCGAGCTCGGCTTAACGGAAACTGAAGTCTTCGAAGAGGCCAGGCGCTGCATGTCTTGCGGCATGTGCATGGATTGCGAAACCTGCTGGATGTATTGCAGCAACAACTGCTTTGTCAGGCTGCCGAAAGGCGAACATTGCAAAATCAAGCTCGAAATCTGCAACGGCTGCAAGAAGTGCGCCGACGCATGTCCGAGCGGATATATCGAACTAAGTTGATAACACTAACTTGATAACACTGAGTTAATAACAAGGAGAGTAACTGTGCCAACATTGGAAATCGAGGGAAGAAGCTACGAAGTGGATGAAGACGGCTTCTTGCAGGAACCGGAACGCTGGAACGAGGAGGTGGCCAAGGACTTTGCCGGTACGGAGGCCATCGCCGATCTTACCGAGGAACACTGGAAGGTCATTAACTACATCCGCAATTACTACCTGGAGTTCGGGATTGCGCCCATGATCCGGAAACTCTGCAAGGAAACCGGGCACAAACTGAGCGAGATTTACAAGCTGTTCCCATCGGGGCCGGCAAAGGGCGCGTGCAAGCTTGCCGGGTTGCCCAAACCCACGGGCTGCGTGTAGAGGTCCTATGGACGCGAGCGAGGCCATTTTGAAGCGGTGGGTTGCGAGTATGAGCCTTTGCTCCCGATTGAGCGCAAGTTGATTTGGTACACGTTCAGCACGGGAGTCGTGCTGCTGGCGGTTTTCGTACTCGCCAGCCGCTGGTTTGTGTAGGGCTGGGCGGTTCGCGGTTGGAGCACGACGATGATTCTTGAAAGAGAGCATTCATGACGAAGACTGGCAAAGTGTATTTGGTAGGCGCGGGACCGGGGCATCCCGATCTGCTTACGATCCGGGCGGCCAACCTGCTCAAGACTGCCGAAGTGATCGTGTACGACCGGCTGATCCAGGATGAGGTCTTGGCCCTGGCCAAGCCTTCCGCCGAAAAGATATTCATGGGCAAGCCGCTGGGCATGCATTGCTCGCGCCAGGACGAGATCCACGATCTGCTGGTTCGCAAAGCCCGCGAAGGCAAGACGGTGGTGCGCCTCAAGGGCGGCGATCCGTTCCTATTCGGACGCGGCGGCGAAGAAGCCGAATGCCTTGCCGAGCACGGAATTCCTTTCGAAGTGGTTCCGGGAGTTTCCTCCTGCTTATCGGCGCCGTTGAGCGCCGGAATCGCAGTCACGCACCGCGACCGGGCCTCGTCGGTCGCCATTGTCACTGGCCATCAGGCATCGGAGCATGAGGATCGCGTGGATTGGCAAGCGCTCAGCAAAGTCGACACCCTGGTCGTTCTCATGGGCATTCACAATCTGGAGCACATCGCCAGGAAGTTGATGACGGCCGGCCTCGCTCCCAATACTCCGGCCGCGATCATCCAAATGGCCTTCTGGGAAAGTGAACGTGTTATCGCTTCAACCTTGGGCGCGATTGCAGAGGACGCTCGCCGCGCCGCCATCGAGCCTCCGGCTACTCTTGTGATTGGGGAGGCGGTACGCCTGCGCGAGAAATTGAAACATCATCAACAACACATCGGACAGCACGCCGGCCGCGATCCCTTGATTCACCTTGTTCCTGTCGCTGTTCCTATGATTGACCGGCCCTCGGGCGACACGCTAAGTCTGGAAGAGGAGAGTTGCGCGAACCCTGTATCCTGCGAGAAAGAGGTTCTCCAATGACGAATGCGACATCGGTTCCTATCGAGACGCTGGCAGAAGAAATGTACGGGCTGGTTGCGGACTGTGCCGGAAAGAAGAACCTGAAGCCCGGCGATCTGACCAAAGAGATGATTGCCAAACACGGCCCAGCTTGCAGCAAAGACGACTGCAAGAAAGCTCTGCGAATCTTGATTGACTCAGGCCGCTGCGTCTATAGCTATCTGGGAGGCTCTTACATCCAGCTTCCGCCCAAGCCAGGCACCGAACTGTGACGGATTCTCATTCCATGCCGCGCCTGCTGATTGCCGGTATGTCCGGCGGTTCGGGCAAGACGCTGGTTTCGCTCGCGCTCCTGCTGGCCCTGCGCCGGGCGGGATTCGAGGTGCGCGCATTCAAGAAAGGGCCCGACTATATCGACGCTGCCTGGCTAAGTTGGGCAGCATCTCACCCCGCTCGCAATCTGGACACTTACTTGATGGGGCGGGATAACGTCCGCTGCTCGTTTGTGCGTACTGGGTTTGTGAGTACAGCGACTGCGGATGGCATCAACCTTATCGAAGGCAATCGCGGAGTATTCGACGGCTTCGACGCTGCCGGCACGCACAGCAGTGCCGCCCTCAGCCACTGCCTGGCCGCTCCGGTCGTGCTCGTGATCAACGCAGCCAAAGTCACGCGCACCGCAGCGGCTTTTGTCGCAGGATGCCGCGCGCTTGATCCGGAGCTTCCGACTCGCGGCGTCATTCTGAACAACGTGAATGGCCAGCGGCATGAGCAAATCTTGCGTGCGGCGATTGAGTCCGCATGTGCAATCCCCGTAGTTGGCGCAATTCGTAAAGCCGCCGTCAACCCGCTGCCCGAGCGCCACCTCGGATTGGTTCCTCCGCAAGAGCACACCGGCACAGCGCAAACCCAAGAGGATTTGTTGAAACTGGCGGATGGGTTCGATTTGGATGCCATCGTCGCGATCGCGCGGAGTGCGCCTTTGCTGGAAGCCGATCCCCCAGAGGTTTCGATCCCGGCGGTGAAGGACATCAAGGTTGGCTATCTGCGCGACTCCGCGTTTAGCTTCTACTACCCGGAGAATCTAGAGCAGTTGGAGCAAGGCGGCGCCGAACTGATCCCAATTTCCGCCCTTCAGAGCGGCGCTCTGCCGGAAGGACTATGCGCGCTATATATCGGAGGCGGCTTTCCCGAAACCCACGCACCAACGCTTTCCGCGAATCGAAGTTTTCTCGAATCCATCCGCCGCGCCGCGCTCGGAGGTCTGCCCATTTACGCCGAATGCGGAGGCCTCATTCTGCTCGCCCAAACGCTGCGCTGGGAAGGCCGAACGTATCCGATGGCCGGAGTTTTTCCCTTCAATGTGGAAGGCTTCAACACTCCCCAGGGCCACGGCTACAGCGAACTCCGCGTGGATGCTCCGAACCCATTACTCCCGGTTGGGCTCGTTCTTCGCGGCCATGAGTTCCACTACTCACGCATTTCGCTGGGAGGCGAACCGGTTCCGACCGCTTGCGCCGTGCTTCGAGGCGCAGGATGCTTCGAGAAGCGCGACTTTGCGATTACGAGAAATGTAATGGCGGGTTATACCCACTTGCACGCTCTGGCCACTCCCGAATGGGCGAAAGGCTTCCTGGATGCGGCGCGCCGCTTTGCGCCTCGTGTCGCGCACCGGGAGATTTCACATACGATTGAAGCGATGGTCTAGCGCTACGCTGTCAGCCCCATGGGTTGTTGAGTCGTAGTCAGCACGAGCTCGTGCTCCGGCTTCCGGACGCGCTCGCGTGCCCAGTTGGCGATTTCGGAGACGGCATTAATCGCCACGGCCACTTCTGCCTCGGTATTGAATGCGCCCGCCGAGAAGCGCACGCCGCCGTGCGTATCTACAGTGCGCAATTGCGTGTGCACGAGCGGCGCGCAATGCAGGCCTGTGCGGACGGCGATGTCATGGTCGACGTCAAGCATGATTCCAACGTCGCTCGGATCGACGCCTTCCACGTTCATCAAAACGGTCGAGAGATGGTTCTCGAGTTGGTCGCAACAGTACAGCCGCACACCATCGATCTTGCGCAGGCCTTCCACCAGCCGTTTGGCGAGCTTCATCTCATGGGCGTGCACATTTTCGACTCCATTCTTGTCAAGCCAGTCCTGGCCCGCCCAAAGGGCCGCCACTCCCACCATGTTCGGAGTGCCGAACTCGAGGCGCCACGGATATTCCTCCAGATGATAGGGCTCGACCGAGCGCACTCCCGTACCCCCGCTGCGCACCTGCGCGATTTCAACATGCTTGCGGATACAAAGACCGCCGATGCCCATGCTGCCCATCAGTGCCTTGTGCCCGGTGAAGGCGACCACGTCAATATTCATTTCTTTCATGTTGATCGGGATCACGCCGGCGGTTTGCGCCGTGTCGACGAGGAAGACTATGTCGTGCTCCCGGCAAAGGCGCCCCATTTCGCGGAGGGGCTGCACGGTGCCGATCACGTTTGAGCCGTGATTAACAATCAATACTTTCGTGTTCGGACGAATGGCTCGCTTGACCGCGTCCGGTTCGATGAATCCCGCGGAGTTGAAAGGAAGATAGGTCGCCTCCGCTCCGCAATCGCGGACCATGTGATTGACCGGCCGGATCACGGAGTTATGTTCCAGGTTGGTCGTGATCACGTGGTCGCCCCTGCCGATCAGCCCCGGAATAACCAGGTTCAGCGCATCTGTGACGTTATAGCTGAAGACGAGCCGCTCCGGCGCGTCTTCGTCACCGCCAAAGAACCTGGTCAAACGCTTGCGCAAATTCGTGAGCAAGGAACCGGCTTCAATCGCCAGGTCGTAACCGCTTCTCCCGGGGTTGACCCCGTGCGTGCGGTAGAACTGATCCATGAACTTGTAAACACCCTCTGGCTTGGGCCAGACTGTCGCAGCGTTATCAAAATAGATCAAGCGTTTTTCCATGTTCCGCTCCCCAGCCTCTATGAATTCAGCACAATCCGTTTGTCGAAACGTTGCCGCGTCGCGAAGGCTCGTGTTCAGTTTCAAGAATTATGGCCCTTTCTCTCAGCCATGTCTATCATATTGATAGACAACATCTTGATAATTCGCAATCTTGTTGCCGCCCGGCCGGTGGTCAAGGAAGCGTGCAAAACATCTGTCGTTTCTGTAACTTAGGGGATCCTGGGACGGACTCCCCACGCCCGGCTGTGCAATCTTTTGCCGCTTAGCGGCACAAAACATCCAACCCGTGCAGCTGCCTTTCGCCAGCCGTTCTCGCCTGGCGTTGCTTCATAACGTCTTTGTCACGGTTGTCTCCCGCTTGCTTGTGCCCGGACGTGCGCTTCGGAATAGTCGGCTCGCAGTTTGTCGGCAACTTCGTCGGCCGCTAAAGGCTTGCTGAGGTAGTAGCCTTGAATTTCGTCACACTGATGTGTCCGCAGGAATGCCATTTGTGCTTCGGTTTCGACGCCTTCGGCAATCACCTTGATATTCAGGCTCTTGGCCATGCTGATGATTGCGGTTGTGATCGCCGCGTCGTCAGGATTCACGGCGAGATCTCGAATAAACGACCGGTCGATCTTCAGTTTGCTAACCGGAAACTGCTTCAAATAGCTTAGGCTGGAATAGCCAGTCCCAAAATCGTCAATTGCCAGCCTCAACCCCATGGCCGTTAATTGGTGAAGAACCGAGAACATCACGTCTGCGTTAGATAGCAAGAGGCTTTCTGTAAGTTCCAGTTCGAGGTATTGCGGGGCGAGGCCGGTCTCGTCGAGCACGCTGCGGATGGTTTTGCGGAAGCCCTCCTGGCGAAACTGCACCGCCGACACATTTACTGCTACCGACACTGCGCTAAGCCCTTCATCTTGCCATTTCCGGGCCTGAGAGCAGGCAGTCCTGAGCACCCATTCACCGATTGGCATAATCAGGCCGCTGTTCTCAGCAATTCGTATGAACCTGTCGGGTGGCACGAGGCCCAATTTCGGGTGTTGCCACCGCAGGAGTGCTTCCAACCCGGTGATCTTTCCAGTGGTAATATCCATCTGCGGTTGGTACACGAGAAAGAGTTCTTTCTTGTCGAGTGCCAGCCGCAAGCCGTTCTCCAAGGTCAATCGCTCCACCGCCTGAGCATTCATGTCCGCCGTAAAAAACTGAAAGTTGTCCCGTCCACCGTCCTTGGCGCTATACATGGCGGCATCGGCATTCTTGATCAGGGTTTCGCTGTCCGCACCGTCTTCTGGGAAAATGCTGATGCCCAGGCTGCAACCAATGCTGAAGGACTGACCTTGAATGACGAAACCGGCTGTCATTGCATCCATAAACCGCTCAGCGGCAACGGCAACGCCGGGGATGTCCTTTACATTGGTGAGCACGATAAGGAATTCGTCTCCGCCGAGTCGGGCTACTGTGTCCTGTTCACGCGCACACCTCTTAAGCCGTTCTGCAACGTCTTGCAGAAGGAGGTCACCGACCGAATGCCCAAGCGAGTCATTGATGGTTTTGAAGCGGTCGAGATCAAGGAACAGAAGTGCAACTTTGTGCTTCTGCCGGCGAGCAGTGGCTAGTGCCTGTGACAATCGATCCCGCAAAAGAATCCGATTCGGTAATCCCGTCAGAGCATCATAGTAGGCCAGGAATTGAACCCGTTCCTCCGCGACCTTGCGCTCGGTGATGTCTTCGTAGGTTCCGAGGACGCCGATCACCTTGCCTTCCCGGTCCCACAGGGGCAATTTACTGGTCCGGAGCCACGTCTGGCCTCCGTCGGGCCGGTCCTGTACTTCTTCATAGCCGAGCTTTGCCGATCCTTGTTCCATGACCAGCTTGTCATCGGCGCGATAAACTTCAGCCGTCTCGCTCCAGGCCAGGTCAAAATCGCTTTTGCCGATGATCTCCGCCGGATTGTTTAAACCCGCATCGCTCGCGAGCATCCGATTGCAGCCCAGGTAGGTGCAGTTCCGATCCTTCCAAAAGACGCGTTGAGGAATGGTGTCCAGGATGGTCTGAAGCATATGGTGTGCCCGGTACAGTTCCTCTTCCACCCGCTTGCGCTCGGTGATGTCGATGAGCGTGCTCTCAAGAATCCCGTCATCGAGACTCACATTTTCGAGCACCCAGACGGGTTCGCCGTCCTTGCGCCGGAATTTCCCCTCGTAGTTTGTAAGGCTTTTCTCGGATTTGAGTTTTGCCAGGAACGCTCCCCGATCGGAAGGCGTGTAATACAGACTTGCAACCGAGATGGCCAGGGCTTCCTCGGGCGAGTCAAAGCCAAACATGCCAGCAGCAGCTTGATTGACTTCAAGGATGCGCCCGTCCAGCGTGGTGCGAACGACGCCTGCCAGATTGTGCTCGAACAGCAGCCGATAGCGTTTCTCCGAGGTCCGCAGCGCATCCTCCTGCTGTTTGCGCTCGCTGATGTCGCGCACAAAGGCGAAGCCGTATTCCTTCCCATCGAACTCCCGGTAGTTCGCAGTTACCTCCACCGGGAAAACGGCTCCCTGTTTGGTTTCGTGCTGGGATTCAAAGACGATCGAGCCTTGCGTCTTGATCCCCGCCCATGACGCCCCCCAAGCCTCTTCCGTCAACTGCGGATTTATGTCCCAGATCGACAGGCAAAGAAGCTCCTCGCGGGAACGTCCCAAAGAACGGCAGGCCGCCTCGTTGACATAGACGAAATGGCCTTGTGAATCCACCCAAAATATGGCGTCCGAGGCATGCTCCACCGAGAATTGCGTCCGCCGAAGTTCCTCTTCGGCCCGCTTGAGCTTGGTGATGTGTCGTTTTGGGCTTTCGGCAGGGCTCATTGGATCGATTCAATACCAACGCGGGGCATCCGCAGCTTTTGTTGGGAAGCAGACTTCATCTCAACTTATCGGCATATTTCTCTGAAACATCAATCGAATCCTCCAGAAGGCTCGCTGGACTGCCTGCCAACGGGTGTCTCAACCCGCCCGAAAGCCGTACTTGTCCGCCGCCAGCGTCGTTTCGATGGTAATCAACGGAATGGACGCCCCGGTCAAAACGGCATCGAGTGTGCCAGAGTGCCAGAGTGGAAAGTGCAGGACCAACCACTGCGAATGAGAGAAGCGTCCGAACAGGTGATTCGGGCGCGCACACGGGTCGTAGAGGCCGAGGAGGGTACGCCCATCAAGCTTAAGAGTTGGCAGCGAACGGAGAAGCGTCGCTTAACTGGCTGTCTCAGCCGGGGGGTCCACTCCCAAACCCGAGACCTAACACCTGACACCTGAGACCTGATCTAGTTCAACTGCTCGTCCAGAGGCCGGTGCCGCGGACGCCCCGGGTGCGCACTGATGCTGCGGAATTTGTGGTAAAGTGCGTGCAAGTCTTCGCTCAAGAGCCGCACCACCTGCATGCAGAAATCCCCGTGTTCACGGAGAAATTCCAGGAAATCCTCGCGCAGAATGAAGGCCGCTGTCGTTTCGTCGCCCGCTTCAGCCGTGATCCGATGCTTTTCCCCGGTCATGCACTCGCTCAGCCCAAGCATGGTTCCAGGACCGACGACTTCCAGAAGCTGCCTTTGACTCGGACCGGTCGGCAGCAGGACGCGAACCTCGCCGCTCTCCACCAGGTAAACGCCCGTGACTGCGGAACCCTGCTGAAAGAGCGTGGCGCCTTTGGGGAACCGCTGAACCGACTTGATTCCGCGAAGGGCCTGCAACAGATCGGGACTCAAATTACCCGGTGTAGGCTGCGACGACACAATGTCACTCCTTCTTGCCTTAGCCTATCTTGCATACACCCGGCGCCGCAGACTGTGATTTGGATCACGGTTCCAGGCGGCAGGCGACGAAAACCCCTGCCTCCAGATTACACCCAATGAGGACCGGGAAGTCATGATCCTCTATCCGACGTTTGCCCGCTTCAAAATCGCCGTCATTATCCAAAACGGGGAAAGTATAACGCGGGTTTGTCTCGAACGTTGACCGAAACAACTGGGGGTGCGCCACCTCCAGCGCCGCGAGAAGCGGGTCACCCCCTGTCTTATTTTCTGCCGGGTGCCCCAGCCTTCCGCTGGCATAACAACAAAAGTGGGTGCCCCATTCTTGCGCGTGTTTTTCGCGCAAGGGTGGGCTCAGCGGACTGATCGTGCCCTAGGTTCTTTCCCTTCACCCCGCTTGCGCCGGGCCTTTGACTTTTTTATCACACGCAAGCCGCGACCGCGTGGTTCGACTCTGACTCAGTATTGGCAATCTTTGCCAATCATGTTATTATGGTGTCGAAGCCCCCGCCCATAGAAAGGGCCGACGCCATGCCTACCCGTAACGTCAATTTGACCCACGAGCTTGACCACTTCGTAGCCACCAAGGTTAAGAGTGGACGTTACGAGAACGCCAGCGAGGTTGTGCGCGCCGGGCTGCGGACCTTGGAGCGCGAGGAGCGGCAGTACGAAGTGAAACTCGCAGCGCTTCGGGCGGCGATTGACGAAGGCGACGCCAGCGGTATCGCCGAGGGCGATGCCTTTGGGCGAGTCCGTAAAACCCTCAAGCTTCCCCTGTCCCGCTAACCTGGGCGCATTTCGATGGGCAAGTTCCGATTTTCGCGTCGCGCTGAGGCCGACCTGGTGACCATCGGCGATTACACCCTTCGCAAATGGGGCAAAGCCCAGGCCGCCCGTTACCTCGGCGAGCTTGAGACTTGTTGCCAGACATTAGCCGGCAATCCGGCGCTAGGCCGGCTCTGTGATGAGGTTCGTCCCGGCTTGCGCCGTCATGAGCATGGCAAGCACGTACTGTTCTACCGGCAGGAGCGTGGTGGTATTTTGGTTTCTCGCATTCTGCACCAGCGCATGCTGCCCGATAGACATGCCATCGACGACCAGGACGACGAACCGTGACCGGCGGGTAGCCGGACTTCGCGTCCATCACAACTCTGCGGGGTGCTCCGCCCAAGCTTCGCTTGAGCAGGGCCTTGGCTTTTCTCCATCACAAACCGTGAGTGATCGAATTCCATTGACTTAAGACCAGCCGCGCGCGACCATAATCATTAGAGATCTGATTGGGGCAGTGAAGAGGTGAGCCAGTCCATCAAGACGGCCCTCGAAGCTGCCCCAAACCCATTTTTGGCGCAACCAGAGGAGCTAAATCATTGATTTTGGAAGACTTTACCCGCAAGTCCTTTAAACCCAAAGACCTGGCGGGAATTTCCTCCTAAGTCTATGATTCCAAAAGACTGCGGGAGGGGTTTTTAGTAAACACGGGTTAATGCCTTTCTAGTAAACAGAAGGGATTGAGCCAGAGCAGGAGCGGTTCGGCGACCAGCCCTTCTCGGCTTTGAGAACCAACCCTCGCCCCCATGGGCAATAAGGAGGGAGCCATGGGGGCGAGGGTTCCGCAAACGCTACGGCAGGTAATAGCGGAAAGAAGTCAGGATCATGTTGTCGATTCCGTGCGGCGCAACGTAGGTGCCCGCAGAACCCGCGCCCACCCATGCGTTTCGGACCAGGTAGGAATACTGCGGGCCGACCTGCAGTCTTCCCTTGGGACCGTGGTACAAGCGCAGCCAGAACCCGAACGTGCCCTCGATAGTGCTTTGGGTATTGCCGCTGCAGCCACTAAGCGATCCGAAACCGTAACCGCTGCCCGACGAGGGCGCGGTTTCGGTGTAGCATCCCGCGTCGTTAAACGTCGGCGCCCCGTACCCCACCGTCTTGCCGGAGACGGGGTCAACTTGATAGCGCCGTTTCACATACTCCTCACCGCCGTTGAGGTACACATCGAGCCTGGGCGTGTGCCATTCCAGCGTGGCCAGACCCTGATAGCTGCGCAGGGGCGCCAGCGTGCCATCGGGGTTCACCGTGGCATCCGGCAGACCCGACGCGCCGTACCGGCCCACACCGTTCCCGTAGAGGGCATGGAGGCCGAAATCCACCTGCTTGAACAAAGTGACGCGGGCGTTCGCTCCCAGTCCACCGCCATTCTTCGAGTCGTTATAAGCGCCGGTCACGGCAGTGGCGCCGCCGGCAGTGCACAGGGTCGAGGTGGGAAGATATTCGACGCAGGGATAAACGCGGTCGCGGAAGCGGCTCAAGATACCGAAGATCTCATAGTGGCCGAAACCGGGCTCGAAGGCCGCCTTGACGATGACGTCCGGCATCGCGTTGAACGAATAGTTGGCGTTCAGGTTATACACTCCGCCGCCCACGCCGGCACCACCGAAGGCGAAGTTCGAGGCATTATTGGTTGCCGAGAAGATAGTCTGAGGATTTTCCAGCGATGCGGCCAGCCAAACGTGATTGTTGAAGTTCTTGGCCACGCGGAGGCCGTACTGGCGCGCCCAACTGAAACCGACGGTATATGCCGCATCTATGGTCATGGGCAGAGCTTCGCTCCGGTTGTCGACGCCCTTCTTGGTCTCCGTCACCAGGCTCCACATTTGACCGCCAGTGACGCTCCAGCCATTATCCAAGGCGGCCTGTCCCCAAACCTGCCTTTGGCGCATGGTGTAGCTGTTGCTCTGGTTGTTGTTGGAAGTTACGCCCGCCGAAAGAAAGTCAGCTTCGTAATAGCCAGTGAGCTTGGCGTCGCTGATCTTGCCCTCCGCCAGCATCGAGATGCGCGACTGGCGGCCGGAACCATAGAATTCAGAAACCGCGTTCATTCCGCTTCCGGGCATGGAGACGCTGTTAAAAGGAGTATTGATGTCCGACGCCAACGAGCGATTGCGATACACGGATTCAGCCGCCAGAAATCCGCCGGGTGTGATCGTGATTCCCTTGAAGTGGATGGCGAGCGGGCTCTCCAGGTCCCCCATGCGCTTCTGCGTCTCTTGCAGACTCATTGCGGCGTTCGTCGCGTTCGACTTCAAGTCCGTGACATCACTTCTGAGCGCCATCACCGTTTGCTGTTGCTCTGTCGTTTGAGCCACCGCAGTATCCGCCTTGGTTTGCGCCTGCACGGCTACGGTTTGGTTCTGATCAAGCCGCTGCTCCAGTTGCTGAATCTTTTGATCGCGGCTTTGCACCAGGTCGGTTAGCTGCTTAATCTGCTGCTGCTGAGCATCGATCGCCTGCTTCATCTCACTGAGCTGCTCTGAAACAGTTGGCCCGGTGTTCTTGGGAACCATTTTCTTCTTCGCCGTCGTTGCAGTGGTCGCACCTTGCCGATCCTGGGCTACCATGACGCTGCCCGCGAGCGCCATCGACAGCAGCACAGCCATCATTCGTTTCATCGTTCCATCTCCTTGGGAAATTAAGTTCCAGACTTCAGACAAGCCATGACAAACCGGCATTCTCAGTTCGTACTCATTTTTCGTGAACTATCAGCCTAGACCGCTGTTTGTTAATAGCTGGTTACAATCTGTTGAATATTCGGTGAATCGGCCGATCTGCCACCATCATGGGTCCACGGACAGGAAGCGGCATGAGGCGGATGCCGCCGCCCGGCTGTCATCGACCGCAATCGATGCAACCGCAATCTACTGTCGTTTTCGCGGGGACCGCTTGCCGAAGGTTTGGACCGGGAAGCGTTGGAATTTTCTAAGGAAGAACCTTAGCACCACCGGCCCGGAAAAGGAGAGTAAGTCAAAACCGGGCCGGCGTGATTCCGAAGGGAAGAATCCCCTCAAAAAGTTGGGAGGCCGTTAACGTGGCGGTCCCGCGTCCAGCGTTGACGCGGGACCGTCTGCGGTCTTACGGCAGGTAGCAGCGGAATGAGGTGAAGACCATCCCGTCGAGCCCGTTCGGTTGCAGGCCGCTGCTCCCCGCCGGCAGGCCCCCGTAGCCCGACCAAGTATTGCGAGTCACATACGAGTACTGAGTGCCGAACTGGAACCTACCCCTGGGCCCGCTGTAGAAGCGATACCAGAAGCCGACGGTTCCCTCGATCAGAGCCCGCGTATCGGCCGTGCAATTGGCAAGGGTGCCAGGAGTGAAGCCACCAGAACCGGGCGCGACTTCGCTGTAGCAGCCGGTATTGTTGAACGTGGGCGCGCCGTAGCCAACATTAGCTCCGGCGCCTTTGGCCGCGAGAGGATCGAAGTCATACGACCTGGCGGCGTACTCGACTCCACCGTAACCGTAGATATCAAGTTTCTTGAGGTGCAACTCGAGAGTGCTCAGTCCTTGCAAGTTCTTGATCAAATGGATCGTTCCGTCGGCATTGATCGAGGCATCCGAAAGCCCACCCGGAGCGTAGCGTCCGATTCCGCTGCCGCCGAAACCTTTCAAGCCAAACGTGATGTGCTTAGCAAATTTCCAGCGTGCGCTGGCGCCGACGCCACCCCCTTCCTTAGAAGCGTTGTAAGCCCCGGTCGCGGAAGTGGCACCGGTGGCGGTACACAGCGCTGAGCCGGCAGCAAATTCCACGCAAGGGAAGACACGATCGGTGAATCGGTCGGCCAAACCGAATACCTCATAGTGCCCGAACCCCGGATCAAAAGCGACCTTGGCGATGATATCGGGCGAAGGATTGAAGGAGTAATTCGCCGTGGTGTTGTAGCTGTTGCTGGCGCCAGTCTCGCCGAGCAGGAAATTGCTCGCGTTCCCGTGCGTAGTCAGCGTGGCCTGCGGATTCTCGATTGCGAATGCGACCGCAACCTTGTCCCCGAAGCTCTTGGTCAGGCGAATTCCATACTGGCGCGCGAAATCGAAGCCGACGTTATACGACGGGTCGATCGTCTTGGGCCGAACATCGTTGGTCTTGCCCATGTCATCGTCAGGGGCAATTCCCTTCGCATCCTCCGTCACGAGACTCCACGCTTGGCCGCCGAGGAAACTCCAGCCATTCTGAAACTTGGCCTGCGCCCACGCCTGGCGGAGGCGAAACGTGTAACTATTGGTTTGAGTCGAGGTGGAGGTGACGCCGGCAGAAAGGAAGTCGCCTGAAACGTAGCTGGAAAGATCCACGTGCCCCAGGCGGCCGTCAACAAAGACGGTGGCCTTAGACTGACGGCCTGAACCGAAAAACTCCGACAGCTGGCTCTGCGAGGCCCCTGGCATGGTCAGGGAGTTGAAGGGCGTCGGCAAATCTGCGCCTAATGCCCGCGAGCGGCGCACGAATTCGGCCGCGGCATATCCGCCCGGCGTAATGTTGATGCCACGGAAGCGGATCGTAATCGGGCTCTCCATCTGTTTGTTGAACACTTCCGGTGACGGGCCGCCGGATGTCTGTGGTGAGTCCTGTAGCGAGAGCACAGCGTTTTTCAATTCCGCGTTGTTCGACGCCGCGCTGTTCACCGTCTTGAAATCGGCCAGATCGCCCTTCAGCTCATTCACCGTCTGCTGCTCTTGGCTGGCCAGGGTCTGAGCGGCTGCCGCCTTATTGGCGGCGGCGGCCGCGGCGGCCTGCGCCTGCTGCCAGTTCTGCTGCGCCTGCTGCCAGTTCTGCTGTGCCTGCTGCAGTTGCTGGGTAAGCTGCTGGATTTGCTGCTGCTGGGCGGCCAGGCCGTCTTTCAACGCCTGAACGTCGGCAGCCGTTATCGCCGGCTGCGCTGGCGCCGCTGCTACGGGCTCGTGCTTCTTCTTTGGAACCGGCGCCGTTGAGTCGGAGGTTTGTGCCCAAGCGCCGGCTGAAAGTGCCACCAGCGTCAGGGCGGTGCGAACTAGGTGCTTGGTTGGTGTCATAAAATGCAAGCCTCTCCTTTTCGAGTTCTTAGTCGAACAACATATCGCGGGGGAACAACAGAAAACTTTTCGCAATCGGAGGCCACAGCGTGGCGACCCTTATTTTTCGCAGGCCTTCCCCGAGTGCCGCGTTTGCTATAGCCAACTATTACAATTATATAAAGTATATTACTAGTGATTTGAGAACAAACTTACTCGAGTGCTGAATCGCGCGAAGCCCGGGAAAAAGCTTCTTAAAACGGGTGGCCTAGGCTGACGGCGTCAATCCCCTTTTAGCTCTCCTGCCGATCGCAATACGACTTGGTACCATGACGACCCCATGCTCACCGCGCATTCTCGGCTGCTGCCGATGGCGCGTCTGTGATAATCGGCACCTCGCTCGGCGACGGGCTGGCGAGGAACCGCTAAAGTGAGAGTCCCTAACCCGGGCGACAGAAACTGCGGCTGCCATCCAACCATTTTGCTCCGTAACTTGCGCAGCAGCGGCTCCAAGTGTTGCGGGCAGGCGGCGCGCTGATGGTGATGGCGGGCCAACATAATCATGGTCGGCAGTTCGTAGAGTCGCTTCTGAGACAATTTCATGGTTGGTAATTATGCCATAATGTCCATCATAGTACTAGACTTTGTTGGCATTACCGGGCTAGCACGCGCTGCTCCATCCCGTCAGGTGCCGGGGGAATCCGCTAAACCTCGTGCTTTTAGCGGCTTACGGGAATCGCTGCAGGTTCACAGCAAGCGGGGAGTGTGCATCGAATTGCAGCTCGAAGAACGAAAGCTTCTCAGGCTCGGAATGGTACCAGTATCCACCATGTCGAGAAGCCCGAACACATTCGAACACGACTGGGCAATCCCTCACACAGGGCTATCCGAAGTCTTATCTTTCTTGCTCTGATTCCGGCCGTTGCCTGCTCGCAAGCCGCTACGGAATTAGTCCTGGGCGAAAGGTTGGCTCATGAGCACGTAAGAGCGCATGCCGTTTTCGCCTCTCTGGCTAAATCGCGGCTGGTTAATTATGGATTTCCGGCGAATGGCTGCCCGGGTATTTGCGTAACGCATCAAGGTAAGCGGAGATCGTGGTGTCGTATGGCTGCAGCGAATGCGCGGCCTCCATCATGGCGACCGCTGCGCCAATTTCCTGCCTGCGCGCGGTAGCCAGGCTGTTGGCGACCAGCCGATACGCGGCCCTTCGTTCCGGGTACGTACCTTCCGGCCCGAGATCAATCTCGGCCAGCGACTGCATTGATTGGATGAGCTTGTCGTTTGGGTCCAGTTGGCGCGCCTGGGCGAGGTAGCCCTTCGCTGTCTGTGTGTCGCCCATCATCAGCGCGGCGTGGCCCTGCAGCGTCAGGTAGGCCGCCTTGCTCTGATCGTCTTTCTCCTTTTCTTGGCGAGCTTTCACGATGTCCTGCCCCAGCAGCAGGCCATTACGCACCATGGGGTCATTAGGACGCTGTAACTTGGCCAACTGGAAATAGTTGACGGCGTCCATGGCGTCGTTGACGCTGGAGGTAGGCCGCATCAGCGCCTCGAAGCCCTTGTTGTAGTTGACATTCTCAAATGTTGCCGGGTCAATCTGCGCCGGGAAGACGCGCTCCTGACCGCGAACCACGTGAGGATCAATGGCGACAGGCTTGTCCGGATCCAGACCCAGACAGCGAAGATCAACTACTGAGGAAGCCCGATCGCCCCAGTTGCATCCGGACTGCCCGGGGCGGTTGTCATTCGCGCCAACACGCGGATCTGTGGGGTTTGCTGGAACGCCGAAAAAGCTGGTGGAGGACCCGAATGCCAGATCGTCAGTGCGCGGAATGCCGGCGAGGTTCGAGGCGGTCTCCTGCCGGCTGCGATCATCCAGTTGCTGCGCCATCCGGGTGGCATCCCGGATCGTCTGCTCCTCCTGGTCTGCCCGTTCACGTGCCATCTGACCCTGGGTTTGCATCACTTGCCGCTTCTCCTCTTCAGCGGCCCGTTCCGCTGCGGGGTCGCCGAAGATCAGTTTTCCTATGCCCTGGCCGATCTGGAATCCTAATTGAGAGGCGGCATCAGTCGCGCTGGAGGCGGCTGAGGAGCTTTGGCCCTTGCCCCAGTTTGGGCCCTGAGTGCAACTGTTCTTGCTGGCATCGGGAGTGCCCCCGCAGGCCGAGCACCAGGTCGCATATCGGTTCCAATTGGCCGCGGACGCCGATGCATTGGCCCCCAGTGGCGACTGCGTACAGTCCTCCGCGAGCGCCACACTCACACCCATCAGCAAGCCAACAAGAATGACCGGGAAGAAATGTTCTTTCATGATCTGCCTCCAGTTCGAGGAGCCTTTGCGACTCTTCTCTGCTCGTTCCGGCACTAGAAGTGGTCTCAAAATTCATCTTCGACCTGTGCGAAGGCTGACCCTCAGCGGCTAAACAGTCTGCGGAAAAAGTCGCTGATTTTATTTGCGCGGCTTTTCGAACGTTCATTTTTCGCTGCGGATCGTGTTTTTGACTTCTCCCGGGCTATCTCGCCCGGCCATTTTGCCTCCTCGAAACACACTTCTCCCCGCGCTTACACCGCGGGAATCAGTTTCGCCATCCGCACCAAGTTGGCCGCGGTCGCCACGAAACGGAAAAACCAATCCACTTTCCGCGCGCCGCGCAGTTTCACTTTCCGCAGAATGCTGTGCAGCTTGCCCCAGCCAAACACGTTCTCGATGCGCTTGCGTTTCTTCTGGCTGATGGCAAAGCCGGGATCGCTCCGCTCCGCTTCGGTCAGCCAGTTCGGCCAGTGCGGATTCGGTTCATACTCGGCCACGTGAGGCGTAATGTTGCGCCGCCGCAACTCCGCGATAAACTTTTCCTCCTGATACAGCGTGTCCGCTCCCAGCGTGATGACGGGCGTTTGCGCGTTCACTCGTTCTGCGCTGCGGCCCATGGCGTCCAGCATCTGCAGCGCCGCTTCCCGCTCCGCCGTCGTGCTCGACGGCGTGGCGCGGGCCGCCACCACCAGCCCCTTGCGGTTCTCGATCACCCCATGCCCCAGATAACTCGGCTTGGCCTCACCCGCCGTGCTCTTCTTATACAGCCGCGCGTCCGGGTCGGTCGTCGAAACGTGCGTGTCGCGCAGCAACTTCTTGCCGCCCGCGCCCGTGCCCGCCGCCGGCGGCGGAAGCTTGGGCACAAAACTCCGTCGACTCGCCCACGCCTCGATCAACGTCCCATCCACCGTGAAGTGTTCTTCGCTCAGCAGACCGTGTGCGCGTGCCTGCTCCAACACCGCGCCCAGCAAGCGTTCGGAAACTTCGCCTTGCATCATCCGCTCCCGGTTCTTGGTGAACACCGTCACATCCCAAACCTCATCGTCCGGGTTCAAGCCCACGAACCAGCGGTACAACAGGTTGTAGTTCATCTGCTCCATCAGCTGGCGCTCGCTGCGCAGGGAATACAGAACCTGCAGCAAGAGCGCCCGCAACAGCTTCTCCGGAGGAATCGACGGACGCCCCCGCCGCGCGTACAGCGCCTGGAAATGCGCCCATAAGTCCTGCAGCGCCCGATCCATCATGGCGCGAATCCGCCGCAACGGATGATCCGCCGGTATCCGCTCTTCCGGGTTGAGATAACTGAACACCGCTCCTTGCTGCTCGTCGTTTCCACGCATACTACGTACATATCAAATCGCCCTGTGGAAACACCCGTATCTTTTCATGCACACAGAATATTTCCGCAGACTGTGAAGCCGTGCCCTTACGTAAGATCGTTTTTTGAAACCAGTTCTAACTCACCTTTGCAACTTGAGAGACTCCTTTTCTTTCCCCGTAAACACAACGGTATCGCAATGCGTTATTTTCGGATCAAAATTGAACATTCCCTTGGTGTCCTTATAGATTCCGTTGTACTGGGAAGCCATCCAGGTCAGCTCGATCGTTTTCCCGTCATCGCTGATCGAGCCGGATACGGGCACGGTCTCGTTGGGCGAACGGCAAGGATCGAAGTATTTTCCATCATCAGTACCGAACCGAGGATGAGGCAGCGCGTCACCGCCGATGGTTGTGGAGCCTTCCAGGGTGTGACCTGTTTTGACAAGATCCCAGTCGCCAATACGAATTTTGTTGCCCTCTACTTTGACGGTATAGGCGCTGCAACTCGAGCAATTGGCGTTCTTCCACTCTCCCTGAAGACCCTGGGTGGTAACCGCCTGTTCATTCATCATCTCAAGCTCATAGATCTTTGTCTTGACCGTTGCCAGATTCGGAGACTGAGGGGCCGCAAGAAGGCACAGCTTCAGGTTTTGAATGGCCGGCTGGAACATCTCTGCCTTTTCCTGCACGAGGGCGAGATTGAGATAAGCTTCGGCCAGCCAGGGCGCGGCGAGAACAGCCTGCTCCATCTCGTCGACCGCGGTCTGAAAGCTGTTGCCCTGCTTGATCCTCATTTGCGCGCGCACCATGGCACGCAGCACGTCATCGGGAGTCGGCGGGGGCGTGGGCATGGCGAGTACAGCTTTGATGATTGCCTCGCGCGCTCGCTGGTCTTCGTCGCTGTATCTCGCGACGTGATGCAGCCTGTCCACCGCCAGCCGAAATTGGACCGGTTCTACAACAAGACTGAAGTCGTGGACCGCGTCGCTCCACCAGGGAGCAATCAGAAGGGCTTTCCTGAACTCTGCCACGGCCTCGCTGAGATCTTCAGGCTTCGAAGCGCCCGTCGCAAGTTCTTTGGCCTTGGCAAAGTACTGCTTCGCCTCTTCGGGAATTTTGGGAGCCGGCTGCAATTGCTGCGCGAGTTTCACCAACTCCTTTCTCCCCGCTTCGGACGGTTTCTTTTGAAATTCCTGCAATGCCTGCTGGAACCGCTGCTCGTCCAGATCACGCTGCAACTTCTCCGCCTTCGAGGTGTCGTCCCCCTGGCGTGCCGCGGCCATGTAAAGCGCAAGGTCACGCTCGGCACCGTCATAGTCGGCGGCCTTGGCGTAAGCGGACGCGGCATTGAAGTAAGCTTCGGCGTACCACGGCGCCTGTACGGCAACCCGCTCAAAAACGGCGGCTGCAGTCCTGAAGTCGTCGGCACTCGAGGCCGATTTGACGTGCGTGGCGGCTCCGGTGAAATCAGCTTTTGCGCTTGGGGGCACCGCCGGGGCGGGTGTCAGGGTCTTGGCTAACCCGATGATCTTGTAGCGAAGTTCGGAATTGTTGGGATCATTGCGGAACTCGGCCAGATAGGCGGCGAGTTGCTTGCGGTCGGCAGCATCGGCGGCCTGGCGCTGCGGAGGGGATGCGGGCTTGGCCGGCCGCACCTGAGCGGAAATCGGCAGGCATGAAACCGTTAACAAGACCGTCAGAACCAAATTGCCCTTCATATACTGCTCCTTTAGCGCGCTAATCTCGGAACCTCGCCCAGCGGCGCACGCCGCCATTATCGCCGTTCCGACTGTATTCCCGGGAATGACGAAAGTAATTGAAAGCGGTTCACGATGCCGTTAGCGAAGGAGGGATAGCGCCTTCTATCTCGTCAGGCTTTTACTTGCAGTGCGAGATCTGGGACGTGCTGAAGTGAGCGAAATACCGATCTTCAGCGAGACGAGCCACGGCTGAGCGCAAGAATCGGTGCGTCGTTTCTCACTAAACTATTTCGCCATGTCTATCCTGGTGATTTCCAGTGCCGAATTTCGGGACTCCACCGACTCGGCGACCAATTCCAGCTTCGCTCATCTAAGTCTTGTTAGTGACGGTTTGCGCGCCGTATAAAGGAGATGAAATATGAAAGCAGTTGTTGTCCACCAATATGGCGGTCCTGAAGTGCTCAAGTTCGAGGAATACCCCGACCCGGTTCCGGGTCCGGGCGAGGTGCTGGTGCGGGTCGCCGCCACGAGCGTGAATCCGATCGACTACAAGCGGCGTGCCGGATTAACGAAGGATTTTTATCCCATCAAGTTCCCGGGACTGATAGGAGTCGATATCGCGGGGACCGCGGTGAAGATTGGGCCGGGAGTGGAAGGCTTTTCCGTCGGCGACCAGGTGTTCGCTATGGCGGACAATACTTACGCCGAGCTTTGTGTCGTGAAAGCGGCGGTCTTGGCGAAGATCCCCGAGGGGCTCGATTTGATCCAGGCGGCGGCGCTGCCGCTGGTGACGACGACTGGCAACCAGCTCCTTTCAGCCACGGGAATCAAAGCGGGCCAGACGGTTCTCGTCGTAGGTGCTGCTGGAAGTGTCGGGCGTTCGGCGGTATTCACTGCGAAGGAACACGGGGCGACTGTGATCGCGGGGGTTTTGAAGAGGCAGATGGATGAAGGGAAGACTGTGGGCGCGGATCAGGTGGTCGCAACCGACGACGACACCGCGATTGCGAATCTTCCTCCGCTCGATGCGGTTGCGGATACGGTCGGCGGAAGAACCGCTGAGAAGCTGATCGCCAAGGTCAAGCCGGGAGGAGTGTTTGCTTCGGTTCTCGGGGCACCGCAGAACGCCGCGAAGTACCCATCTGTAAAGGTGGTGCCAGTGTTCTCGAAATTCGACCGGAAAACGCTCCAGTTCATGGCCGAAGCGGTGCGAGATGGCAAGCTGGTAATCCCGATTAGCCAGAAACTGCCACTCAGTGAAGCGGCGGAGGCTCAAGCAGCGGCAGAAAAGGGTGGTGTCGGTAAGATCTTGCTGGTGGCTTGACCTTTCACAAACCCCATACTCAATTCATGTCGCTTGGACCGAGAGAAATACAAACGGCGGCAGACGTCTGCCGTGTCATGGTCGGCCGACACAGATACTCTGCAATGCGTCCAATAGGGCCAGACTCTCGCTTCAGTTTTTCGGCGAAAGCAGCGAGCAGGAGCCCCCTCGGGTCGAAGAGTTCCCATCTCTCCAACAGGCTAACTCGCTGTAGCGCTGCACTCTACGGCAAGCGTTCTATTACAGCAACATCGCCACTAAGTGCGGGCGCAAAACCGGCGCCAGCCTTGAAGTCAACGGCCTGTGCATTGTTTCAAAAGCAGATCATGATTCTGGCGAAGGACACCCACGCCCCAGACTTTGTCATTTTTGTTGTCACGCAAATTCCGGTCTCATCCGTCTTCTAAAGTGAACCCTGAACCGCTTTAACACGGATTGGGCACACTGTATAACTTACGCATGCTATGTGGTCGAAGACCGGATTCCCGACAGAATCAAGCATTGCCCAACGGTCCTCCACCCTGCTCCTAACCCAACAACCCATGGACCTGGAACAAAAAGTCGTCCGGGTTTATGAAGCGCTGCGGACCCCGGTTTACCAGTACCTGGCGGCTGCTTTCAGAAACCCGATCGAAGCCGAAGACATCACCCAGGAAACCTTTCTGCGGCTTTATGTCTACTGGTCGAGCGGCAGAACTATCGCGGACGATCGCTTGCGGTCGTGGATTTTTCGGGTCGCACATAATCTGGCCATTGACCGGGGAAGAAGCGCAAAGTTTATCCGCGATCTCGCTCCCGAGGCATATCTGTCGGCAGTGCTCCAGGTGCCCGATAGCGGAAGAAATCCTGAAGAAACGTTGCTCGATCGGGAGCGGTTCGATGCGGTTCGAAATGGACTTGCACTTTTGTCGGAACAAGAGCGCCGCTGTCTCCATTTGCGGGCAGAAGGTTTTTGCTACCGCGAAATTGCGGGGATTCTGAACATCACGAGTTCCAGTGTCGCCGAGTTCCTGCGGCGGGCAATGCGGAAGATGGCGAGGTACCAGAATGCGTAGTCAATTTAGTTTCTTTCGTAAGGACCCGGACTGGCACCCAGACGCGGGCGATCTCCTGCTCTACCTGGATGGCGAACAGCCATCGCGGAAAACGGCTCGCATTCGGTTGCACCTGGAGGCGTGCTGGGCCTGTCGCGTGGAGGCGGAGAAGGTCAGTCAAACGATTTCTGCGTTTATGGACTATCGCACCCGCATCCTCCTTCCCAGCCTGCCTGCACTCGCAAACCAGGCCGGCAGGTTCGAAGACAAGCTGCATGCGCTGGCCATGAGCACACAGGCCAACCGTTTTTCGTGGCCGTCAATGCTGGACAGAATACGCTCGTCCACAAAGAAGTTGCTGCGCACTCCCTTCGCGGTGCCGGGCATGGCAGTTGCGCTGACGCTTGTTTTGGCCATCACGCTGTCGTACGTCTGGTCGCCTGTGGTGAACGCGCAACAGCTGCTTTCTCATTCCAACGCTGTAGAACAAGCTAACGACAACAATCCCAACGTCGTGCTGCATCGCTCGTTGCGGCTGGAGAAGCGCAGAACGAACGATAAGACGGTCCTTTCTCGCCGTCGAATCAATGTCTGGCACAGTGGCGGGCGCGGAGTGACCGCACGGCGTGTGTATGACGACGCAGGGAAGTTGGTTGCTGGTGAATGGAGCGAACGTAACGGTTCGTCCGCGGTATACGAGCGGGGGGCCAGGACGGAAATCACCACCCGCGAGCGAATCGTTCCCGCCGTTCTGGACTCTCCGGAAGATCTGTGGAGGTTCGACCTTTCGGCCAGCAGTTTCGAAGGGCTGGTGGGGGCATCCGCTCAAGCGCAAGTGGATAAGCACGGGGCGGACTACATTATTCACTGCGAACCTGAAGATCGATCTGGAAACAACAGGCTGTTGGATGCAGCAATCACAATCCGCAAAGCCGATCTCAGAGCGGTTGGTCTCGAAGTGACGATGCGGGACCAGGGAAGTTCCGGTGCTTCGGCCGAACCGGGAACGCCAGTGGTGTATTCGATTGTCGAAGCCAGTTTCGAGCAAAGGCCTGCAGCGGAAGTCAGTCCGCTGGTGTTTGAGGCCGACGCCGAACTCGTAGCAGCAGCCGCTCCCGACCAGAATTACCCAACCGCCGATCTGCAGATTGAAACGACTTACTTGCTGGATCGAGTTGGAGCGACTCTTGGCCAGGAGGTCACCATAACCGTCGGCTCAGACCACAAGCTGCACGTGGAAGGAGTCGCGGCAACTGATTTGCGGAAGGCGCAGCTCATCGGAGTTCTTGCCCCGGTTCGCGACAATCCGGCCGTAGTCATCAACATAATGACCGTCGCCGAGGCCGTGCGGCGCGAGCGGGCACAACCATCCGTTGTTGCCGAGATAGGAGCACAGGCCGAACGTGGGTCTATCCCCGTATTCGACGAATTGAGCCGGTATTTCGAGGCTAAGACTGTGTCCGGTTCTACGGCCGATGTTCGCACAAAGATACAGCATTTTTCGCAACAGGTATCGGACGACTCAAGCCAAGCCATGCGCCACGCCTGGGTACTGAAGCGGCTTGCAAATACGATCTCGCCAACGGAAATTAGCAGCCTAAGCGAGACGGCCCACAACGAATACCTCTGTATGGTTGCGAATCATGCGCAAGAGGTGGGTCAGGAAACAGAGAAATTGCAGCTTCAACTTGGGCCCATATTCTTCGCGAACGCGGATACGCCTGGCCTGGAGGGAGCCGACAGGAGTACAAAGCCTGCGAATCTGGCAGCGGCAATTCAGCAGTTGTTCGCGGCCGCGTCAAGAAACGACGCGGCGATCCAGTCCAGTTTCAGCCTTACGACCGGAAGCGCTCCGGAAGGCACCGTCAAAGTTCAAGAGATCCAAAACTCGCTATTCCAGGCAGAGCAGCTGGCGAAATGGGTCCACCAAGCTGCGCACTTGAACGACTGTGGTGCCGACCCGCCCCGAAAGCAGGCAATGCAGTGAAGCGAGTGCGCCGGCGAATTCTGCCCGCGGATATTCGAATTTTTGATAGAGGAGTTTGCGAAGTGTTATATCGCCAATACAGTTGTGCGCAGCGTCCTTTAATTTATCGCGCGGCATTCATAGCGGTTCTGCTGCTGGTGCTGGGATCCACTCTCGAAGTTATCGGACAGGAAAATACCGCAAATATCATTGGGACCACAGCCGATGCATCCGGCGCCGCCATACCTTACACACGCGTTTCTGTCACCAACGAAGACACTGGCTTGGAGCGCCAGGCAACCGCCGATCGGGAAGGCCGCTTCCTCCTTCCCGCGCTCCCACCGGGAACGTATACCTTAACCGCACAACGGACAGGGTTCTCCCAGGTGCGGATTACCGGTCTCCGATTGCAAGCTGGTATCAATGCCAAAATCTCAGTACAGTTTCCGCGCGTCGTGACTCTGCGCGGAAGAGTCGTTGATTTCCAAACAACGGAGCCAATTGCCAAAGTACTGGTCGCCATTCGCGACCAACAACTGCAAGCGATAACGGACGACAATGGCGAGTTTGAGATGCGCAACGTGCTGCCCGGAAGAGTGGATCTGTATGTCAGCACAGTGGGGTATGGGTTGCTCAAGCAATCTGTCGAGTTGCGGGCCGGTGTCGAAAATAATCTGGAGCTTCTAGTCGGCCAGGAGGCTCTCAAGCGCTATGAACATGTAGCGGTATATAGCGGGCCGTTCGCACCTGTACAGCCGGAAGCTCCGGTGGAGCACTCGATCACCAACACGGAACTGAAGAACCTCTCCTTGGTGATGCTCGACGATCCGATGCGCGCGATCCAGTCCGTGCCTGGAGTGGCCGCCGACAACGACGCGTACGCTCAGTTTGCCGTTCGCGGCGCTGGACCGGCAGATATCGGGGTGTTCGTGGATGGAGCGCCGATGACCGTCCCCTTCCACGAGATCCTCGACGACCGGGGCAACAGTATGTCGATCGGCCTCCTGGACAATGGCTTCGTGGACTCGATGGCCCTGTTGAGCGGGAACTTTCCGGCGCAATTCGGCGATTTCATCGGTTCCATACTGGACGTGCAGAGCCGCGAGGGAAACGCCGACCGCGTGTCCTATCGCGCTGACGTGAGCCTGGTGGCGGTTTCATTCAGCGCGGAGGGTCCTCTGGGCGCTTCGAAAAAGGCCACCTGGCTCATTTCGGCACGCAAGGACTACGTTAGCGCGATTATCGGCCGCAACAACGGCCTCGGTCTGAGTTTTTATGACATGTACGGAGACCTGACCTACAATCCCACACAGCACAACCGAATCTCGCTTACCGCCGTCCATGGCGAGACCGCAATTTCCAAGGATACTAACAGTGTATTTGGCACCGACGGGCTGAAGGATGGCAACAGCCGCAGCGAATTGGGCAGTCTTCGATGGATGTGGTCGGGCGCTGCCACCCTTTCGCAGGCTCAGGTCTACGGTTCCAGCGATGCTGAGCGGGACAAAGATCTCGCGCTCGATCCGCTGGAGCATTCAATCGGCAGTGAGATCGGTTTCCGCGAGGATGTGACGCACCAGACAGGGCACTGGAACAAGTTCCAAGCGGGGGCGATCTTCCGGCGGCTTGATCGCGACTATCTGAAAAACGAGCCCTGGGACTATGCCACCGAGCAGCTCTCCGAAACCCTGATACAGACTGCCCTATTCTCCAAAAGCGTCTCCCAGTCCGGGGCGTACCTCCAAGACACTATTTCTCTGCCCGGCGAGCGCGCGACCATGATTCTGGGCGGCCGTTGGGACTATTTCAGCCAGAACAGCGAGAACACGTTCCTGCCACGGGTCAGCCTGGCCGTGAAGCCGCTGCACGGCACCAAGCTGACCGCGGCAGCCGGCCAATACTCTCAGTTCCCCGATATGGTCGAGCTGTATGGGGAATTTGGCACACCCACGCTGCGGCCCGAATTCTCTACCCAATTTTCTCTCGCACTCGAGCAGTCGCTGGACGAGAGGACTCGGCTGCGTGTCGAGGCGTACGACCGCCAGATACGGGACGGAGTCTACTCTGCCGAGAGCGAGTTCCGCACCGCCAGCCCGGGAGGCCCCATCCTATACCCGCAACTCGGCCCCATCCTCGCCAACTCCCTACGCGGCTACTCGCGCGGAATCGAAGTCACTCTCCAGCGGCGCAGCGCCAACCGTCTAACCGGTTGGATTTCGTATGCGCTCGGCTACGCGCGCTCCGTGGACACAACCACCAATGCACACTTCTGGAGCGATTTTGACCAGCGCCACACGGTGAACATATTCGGAAGCTACCGCTGGAGCAAGAGTGTCAATCTCAGCTCCAACGCGAGGTATGGCAGCAATTTTCCGGTGATTGGCTACCTTGGTACACCGATCATCCAGGGAAATGCCTACTTTCCCATCGTCAATGTGCGTAATGATACCCGGATACCGAAGTACTTCCGGCTCGACACACGAGTCAACAAGGCGTTCAATCGCAGGCGCTCTAAGGCCACTCTGTACGCGGAAATCTCGGACCTGACGAATCACGCGAATTACCAATATTGGGGATTCGTCCCCGACTACGTTCGCCAGTACGGGTACATCGAAGCGGGGCGCGGAACGTTACTGCGGATCATTCCAAGCGCGGGCCTCAGCGTGGAGTTCTAGTCGCGTCCAAAACAGAGAAATTGGGCGAAATTTTGTGCCCTAATGTGCCCAACTTCGGAAAGCAGCAACTGAGTGAGAGCAGCGAAGGTCTTGGTGTTCCCGTTTGGGCGCGGGATGCCCTTCGTTTGATACGCTCTTCTAGCTGACAATCGACCTCAGACCAAATACTTGAACGTCTGTTTTTGCACGTACGGTCACCTCAGGATTCACCCAACATGACCTGGCGCGAATACCACGAGTTGACGAAGCACAGTGCCGAATCGCTGCGGCGAAATCGCCACTATCTCGATTGGGCCAACATGCCCAATCCATTCCGGCATTATGAGGACGTACCCATCCTCGATTTGCCCTCCGACCCTCCGGTTCCTCAGATTTCAGCTCTCGAAGTACTCGAAGGGAAAGTGGGAAACACTTCAGCCCGGGATGGTGCAGAATTCCTTTCGCAATTGATGTTCTATTCAGCCTCGATTAGCGCATCCAAACGAGTGCCCTCAACCGGATCTACATACGCACTGCGCGTGAATCCTTCTTCCGGCAATCTGCACCCGACCGAATTTCACTTCTATACCCATGGCCTCACGGATTGGGTCGACGGCCTCTATCATTACCGTCCCTCTTCCCACATGGCAGAACAACGGGCCATTGGAGAATTTTGCAAGAAGCTCGTCGACACTTCTGCCCCGCTTGTTTTCGTTCTGACCAGCATCGCGTGGCGAGAAGCATGGAAATATCGAGACCGCGCATATCAATATTGCTTGCACGACATCGGACATGCCTGGCAGGCTCTTGCGCTTGCCGCTCGATCCATCGGGTGCGAAAGCTCTGCGCTTGGCCAATTCTCGGACGAACAAATAACGGAAGAGTGTCACCTCAGTCAGGATGAGTGGCCCATGTTGATCGTCGAGCTTCACGGTCCATCCATTCCCGTGAGAACGCAGGGGCCAGTCGAGACGATTGTGCTTGGTGGTCGCCCCAATCGACTGTCCGAAGAGCAGGTACTTTATGCGCTGATTGAGAGAATTCACGCTGCTACGAAGCTCTGCGCGGAAGCGACTAACTCCTCTCTTGGCCGGCCGAAAGCATCGGGCCGCGGCGAAATTAGCCTGCCGCCTAGTGTCTCCACAAGCCGCGGCTTCGGCGACGTCGTGCGTACCCGGCGCTCCGCTCTTGACTTCAGAGGTGGGGATGAATCTATCTCCCTCTCGCAACTTGCGACTCTCCTCTCCAGCACAAAAGAGCCTCTCTCCGCCGATTTCGCTACAACACGTTTCGTCCACCTTTATCTTTACGTCCACCGCGTCGAAGGCCTGGCGCATGGTGTTTACCGCTATTGGCCGGAGCACGCGGAGCTAGAGAAAATCAAGGAAGGGGACCAGCGCCTGGTAGCGGCCGCTCTCAGTTTGGGGCAAGACCTGGCGGGTAACGCTTGCCTGGCATTCTCGATGATCGGCGATTTTGAGAATGCCGCCCGCAGTTACGGCGATCGTGGATATCGATACGTCCATTTCGGGGCGGGTGCGATTGGTCAACGAATGTATGTTGCTTCCGAGGCGCTTGGCCTGCGAGCAACGGGCATCGGAGCGTTTTTTGACGACGAGGTGAACCGATATCTCAGCTTAACCCCTGAATTGGGACAAGTCGTCTACCATTTCGCAATTGGCTACCCGGTTTCCGATCCGCGCCTGGAGGCTTGAAACTAAATGGTGGGAATCCTTGTGCACGGAAATAGCCACTTCATTTTGTCCGGACCCTCACCTGACGAGGCCGCCGCTTTGGCGTTGGCGCGCTACTGGTCAATCATCCAAATTGGCGAGGCAAAGTCGTCGTCTTTCGGCCAGTGGGAGATTAAGTCAAGAGAGTTTCGAGAGAATCTGGAGTGGGCGGTAATAGTCCCGGGTGAGAGTGAAGTTTCTCCGGGGGTAGCGCTATTGCTTGCAGAACTTTCCGCTCGCGGTATCTCCATTCGCAGGTTGCCTACCAGTGCCCTGTGACTAACGCCAGCAAAATACCTTTCGCAGGCTCCCGGGTTTAACGTTGCACTCGACAGCCCGACTCAAATGTTTCGGTTCTCAAATGAAGCCTCGGTCAGTCGCTACTCGGCTAACACCTTGTGCACAAATTGAACAACCATCGACCCTTCGCCAACGGCCGAGGCGACACGTTTCACGCTCTCGGCCCGGATATCGCCGACCGCGCCTTCGAGTGCTTCGATCCTGGTCCAAGCCATCAGCGTAATCCTCGGGCTCGCTTCGATTCTGGAAATCAAGTATCGCGACATGGTTTTAGCGAGGCAGGGTCCTCTCACCACGAGATAAACATGCTTGGCACTGTCGGCAAGGAAAACCGCCGCCTGCCCTGCTGAATTTCCACCGCCCACGACCGCGACCTCTTCGTCGCGGCAGACTGTGGCCTCGATTTGGGTAGCGCCGTAATAGACTCCAACTCCTTCAAACTGAGAAAGGTTTGGCAGATCGAGTTTGCGATATCGGCTGCCAGCAGCTATTATGATCGTTCGACCCCGTGCTGACCCTCCGCCGTCTAGCTCGACCGTATATGGCGGCTGGCGGGTCTTGAGTCCTTTGGCGGATTGGGCGATAGCGATATGTGCCCCAGATTTCTCTGCTTGAACAAATGCACGGTTGGAAAGTTCCTGCCCTGAAATTCCCATGGGGAAACCGAGATAGTTCTCAATCCTGGAACTCGATCCGGCTTGTCCACCCGGAGCGTCTTTCTCGAGAACGAGGACCTTCAGCCCCTCGGACGCTCCATAGACAGCTGCGGCATTCCTGAACGCGTTTCTGCTGCGGCGGGCGTTCCTCATCTCTAATTCCGTAGGCGATGCAGTACTGATTGGATCCAACCATTCGAGCGACACGCTGCGTCTCAGAGAATTCCTCTCTCGTAACGGCCAACCTCATGCCTATCTTGCATTCGCAAAGCTGGCACTGAGGAAATTGCCCGGGTTCCAGGAGCGGTCAGAGGTTTTGGTGAGGACAACCGAGATCTTTCACCTACGCTTGATGACAAACACGGTCTTGTCGTCGATACGATCCGCTTCACTGGCTTGGGTTAGGTTCTCGTCTTGCTTAACTGCATGTTCCAGGATCGCGTCACAAACTTCTTTTGCAGGCTGATCTCGGTGTTCGCGGATTACCTGTTCGATCTGCAGCCGGTCCTGAGCATCGCTGCCGTCGTAAACCCCATCGGTATAAAGGAAGAGGATGTCTCCTGGACTCATGAGCGTAATTTCTGCCACGTCGGACGAGTCCATTTTGCGCGTTCGTGGCGTCATGGAAAGGTACCTGTTCCGGTCTGGATTGTCCTCCGGAATCGCCAATCCGAGTGGTAGGAACTGCGCCATGCTCGCCTTACCGATCTCCACAAAACTTTCGTATTCCGCGGAGAATACTAACGGGGGCGGGTGGCCGAAATTTACGAAGCGGAAATGCCCGCTGGGGCGTATCTCACCGTAGAGCATCGTCGCGATCTCGCGCGAATTGTCATCTTTATCCCAGCCCAAAGCGTTTCGTGCAGTAACGGACTGGCCGAGCCTCAGATTGATCTTCTCGAACATATCGGGCGTCGTTCTTCCGTTCCGATCCAGCTCCGCCAGCATGAATGCGTGGAAGGTGTCGTGGACGGTTGAAGCAATCTTCGCCGAGATAACGCCGTGCCCCTGCGCGTCCACCAATAGCACTCCCGCGGTCGTGTGGAGTTCCTGCAAATATTCGGCGATTCTCAGTTGCTCGGATCTCTTTGCCCTACTGTACTCCGCGGCAACGGCCTCAGTGTAGCCCGGCTTCGACTGCAACCACTCCACGTGCGCATCCACCGAGTTTCGCGGGGTCCGACCGGTAGGGAGAGGCTCCAGATAGTCTTTGGACAGCTTGAGGGCACGCGCGATGCGCGCGTCGATGTTGTAACGCTGCTGAAAGTTGATGTACTCAAAGAGATCGCCGCCCACCGGCCCGGCAGGAATGGAGTTGCCGTACATATCGATGCTGGCAATTTGGGGGATCGCGCCCTCAACCGGCATCAGTCTCTTGCGGAGGTACTCGTCAATGCTGATTTCTACTTGGGGTCCTGCCATAAGACGGGTTCAGTAGGACGGCTCACGTGCACATCCTGGTATCGGCAATGAGCACAGGTGAATTATACGGAACCTTGGGGAGGGCCGTTGCGAATGTCGGACTGGCTTCGCCGTTCCCGGGAAAGAGGCACGCCGAACCGACAAGACCACGGATAGCCGCGTAGTCGGGGACGAAAGCGTCTGTGTGAGGTAAACGCCACTGCATTTCGGCAGTGGCGTTCATGGTTGCGGGGGGCGGATTTGAACCGCCGACCTTTGGGTTATGCGATCTGACTCACCTTTCGATGAGAGTCGGACTGTACCTTCATCCACATGGGATGCTCGCCATCCAGTCTCTACGCCTTCCCTCACCATTCCGGGGCTTGGTTCGGTATTGCCTTATCGCTCACGCGACGTAGGTTCCACCGACTTTGACGAGTGATCTTCCGGTGCATTGCTGGGCCGGACGCCCAATTTGCAAAAGCTCGATCAGGAATTCCCAAGGAACTCTTGGGAATCCTAAGGAGCGGCAGGTTGTGAGCCCACAGGGAATTGGAATTACAACAACTTACAAGACGCGGGTGGCTCCCTTAAAGCCTTGTAAGGAACGCTACGGAACCCTTATTAGACCGCTAATGGACAGTCGACTTCGGGCGACATTTGCTGCGGGGTTCGGAGTGAAGCTATGAGACATTGTCCCTTCGTTCGGGTTGTCCAGGCCGCTGCAAGTCTTCAGGCTAGCCGTGGATCCCCTTATCGCGGCGGTCGAACCAGTGAAGATTCCGAGTTCTACGCTGGAGGCACGAAGATCGTCGATCTCTTTCGCCGGGCGGGCTTCCACGCGCTGCGCGATGAAAGTATCGAACCGATCCCTGGGCTGATCCTGACTGGAGTTGATGACGTAGCTTTCCGGGGACGCGCGGCGCATGCGGCAATCTTGGAAAAGGTGCTGCGTCAGCGTCCCGCAGGCGCCAGCGTTCTGCTCTCGCACACGCCGCTGGAAACGCAACGAGCGGCCAGCGCCGGCATCGGACTCATGCTCTCTGGCCATACACACGAAGGGCAGATATGGCCGTTTACATATCTCGTGCAGCTCGCTTTCCCGATAATTTCAGGGCGTTATCGTGTGCAGGACATGACCGCCATTGTCTGCCGGGGCACCGGAACCTGGGGACCCCGCATGCGCCTCGTCAAACGAAGTGAACTGCTGCGCATTACAGTGCGCGCAAAGAGCTAAGGCCTGCCGGGCGAGTGAACTTAGATGAGGTCAATGGCGCCGGCGGCAGCTAAGTCGCGCGGCCGATCCAGAGCCGGTGCTAATCAATCAGTAAGGCAAGGCGGCCGCAAGATCATTCTGCGCCGTTGCCGAGGGACGTTGCAGCGAGAAGAGCCTCTCTGTGTTCACCACCAGCACGGTCTTGCCGTTGCCCATGATCGCGGCGCCTACATACTCCTGCACCTTGGCCAACACGCCACTCAGCGGCTTGACGACGATTTCGACCTCGCCGAGGAAGTGGTCGACGACGAGGCCGTATGGCCCCGAAGCAGTCTCAATGATCGCAACCGCCAGCTCTGCCCGCCTCTCTTCCATCCTCTTGAATGACAAAGCATGCGCCAGCCAGAGCATGGGGAAGACGGTGCCACGCACCGGCGCGATCTGTTGCCCTTGCACAGTCTGGACTACCGATTTCGGAATTTTCACCAGGTTGCGGATGGTATCTATCGGCAACACGACCTCGTGCCCCGATACCGCGACCCGAATGGCCTTGGAGACCAGCAGGCTGGCCGGAAGCTCGATACGGAAGCTGGTTCCTTTTCCAATCTCGCTCTGAATATGAGTGACGCCGCGCAACGCTTCGACGGCGTTGCGCACGACATCCATGCCAACCCCCCGGCCCGATAAGTCCGTTACCTTATCAATGGTAGAGAAACCGGCCACGAGGATGATCTTGAAGGCTGCCTCCTCGTCCATCGCGGCGACCGCGCTCTCGGTAAGCAAGCCCTTCTCGACCGCGCGGCGCTTGAGTTTTCCTGCGTCCAATCCCTTGCCATCGTCCTTCACTTCGATCACTACGTTGGAACCTTGAGTGTAGGCGGAGAGATCGATACGGCCGACAGCGGCCTTGCCCTTCTGCGCGCGGTCGGCTTTCGACTCGATGCCATGGTCGGCGGCGTTGCGGATGATATGAGTGAGCGGATCCCCGATGCTATCGATCACCGTCTTGTCTAGCTCCGTCTCTTCTCCGCTTACATGGAGCTCGATGTTCTTGTCGAGATTTCGCGCAATGTCGCGCACCAGCCGGGGAAAACGCTGAAACACTTGGCGCACCGGCATCATCCGGATCGACATCACGGTCGCCTGCAGATCGTCCGCCAGCCGGGAAACCTTGGCGCCGGCGTCGCGCATCTCTTTGGCCATGACCTTCGGCGACTCTTCCCCCGCAATGCGTTCGACGCGCTCGGCGAAGGCCGGCAGTGCGCCGCGGGCGACGAGCAACTCTCCCGCCAGCCTCATCAGGGCGTCGAGCTTGACGGAGTCAACGCGGATACTGGTCGCGGCCGCTCCCGCACCCGTGGCGGCTTCTGGAGCAGGCGAGGCTTCCGCGGCCCCGGTGGGTGCGGGCTGCGGCGAAGTTGCGGTTTGCGCCGCCCCTGGCGAATCCACGGCCAGCCTTGCCGCCTCGATGAGGAGTTTCACCTTCGGCAGCCAGCCACCATCGAGGGTTCCACCTTGCTGCGCCAGGACCGCATCGAGAACTTTCCGCGCGGCAGCCGTGGCTCCCGCGTGACCCTGAGCTTTACATGCGGAGATCAGAGTTTGCGCCGCGCGGTGTGCGGTCGCCAGTCCCGGATTCTCATCCCCAGATTGAAACTGCTTGAGCGCAAAGCCAAGCGCGGAAAAGCACTGCTGGGCTGCGCCGCGGAAGCGAGCGGCCTTGCTTTTCGTTCGAGCGTCGGACGCGGGCTCCTCGTGCTCGATCGACACTTCGCAGTCGTCCTCGACAAACAGGAAGACCGCCCGCACCTTGTGCTCGGGCTGGTTCGTCTCGACATGGACCTCCCAGCGTAAGTAGCACTTCTCCGGGTCAAACGGGTCAGCGGCGAGAAGATCGCTCGCATCGCAGTGGATTTCGATCTCGCCCAGATCGGTAAGCTCAAGAAGGAGTGAGGCAGGATCGGTTCCAGAAAAGAAAATTTCCCGGTTCGGACGAAAGCCGATCTTGTATCGCGCGGGTCCGCTGGCCGCAATCTTCTCGGGCTGTGCCTTGCCGGCGGCCTTGTCCATGTCCGGCAGAAAGGGCCGGATGGCCGCGAGCACCTCGGTCTCCAACGGCAAAGGCGTGTCGGAGTCCGTGCTGCCCAGCTCCAGGAGCAGGGCACAACAATCGCAGGCCTTCAGGGTGGCGTCGATCAGTTCGGGAGTCGTCTCGAGTTGCTTGTTGCGGATCCGATTGAAGACATCTTCGACATGATGCACAAAGTTCGCCAGCCTGCGGAAGCCGGCGCTTGCGCCCGAGCCTTTCAGGGTGTGCATCGCGCGGAAAACGCGGTTCACCACCTCCGCATTGCGGGGGTCGAGTTCGAGAAGCAGCAGGGCGCCGCCGAGATCGGTCAGCAGATCGTCCGCCTCATGACGGAAGGAGGCTTGCAACTGTTCCAGATCCCCGAAGTCCATAACTTTGATCACCTCCCCTCGGCTAAGATCGACTAGTGTGCTGTCTCGCAAGTTAGTGGCATAAGTCACAACCCAAACTTATGTCCTTGATTTACGGGACACGGTTCTAGCAGCGCAGGACTTTCGTCACGACGGCCAGCAATTGTTCGGGTTCAAACGGTTTTACAATCCAGCCGGTGGCTCCGGCAGCTTTGCCTTCCTGCTTCTTCTCCGGTTGAGATTCCGTCGTGACCAGCACGATCGGCGTGAATTTGTATTGCGCCAGTTTCCTGAGACCGCGGAGCATCTCGATACCAGTCATCACCGGCATGTTGATGTCGCTCAGCACCAGGTCGAAGGTCTCCACGGATGCTTTCGCCAGGCCTTTCGCGCCATCCTCCGCTTCGACAATTTCATAGCCCGCGCGGGACAGAGTCATCTTGACCAACTGGCGCATCGTCAGGGAATCATCGACCGCTAACACTTTCTTAGCCATGTCCCTGCCTCGCGGCTTTTGCCTGGGTCTCTGCCTCGGTCTGAGGAACTGGCGATTCTGGCTCAGTCAGTGCTGGCGGCTGCACAAAGAATTTTTCCAGGCCCCGTCGCTCCAGCGCCGCGAGAAAGCTGTCTGAGGTCTCGCCGATCTGAAGGTGGCCGGTCTCGCTGCTCACCCGGCAGAGAATTTGGATGATGCTTGTGTCCATCTCTTCGAGTCCCTCAGCCTGCAGCCGGATGCTCTGGCTAGCGGCCATTGCGGGCTGCAAGGCGTCCCAGAGCGGTCGGGCCTGTTGCACGCCGAGTCTTCCCACTAGAATGAGCTTCACTCCGTCCGCGGCTGTCTGTAATTCAAATGGCATCGAGTCCTCCTTCGCATCAGAAAAGTTCAACATTGGCGCCGTAGTCTTGCCCTTCCGCCGGTTCCGTCAGCCGTGCCCCATTTCCCGCCTCTCCACCGGAGACTATGGCATGCGCATCGTGTTGTTCCTGCATCGTGTAACCGGCGGAAGCGGCTTTGAGATCGAACGGCTTCTCCGACTTTGGATACAGGGTCAGAAGAAGGCCGAGTATGGCATCAAGATCTCCAAGCAGCTCTATTCCTTCATCGACAAATTTCAGCGACTGCAGGAGGGTCTCGGTCTTCTTTTGCAATTGCACCGCTTCCTGGCAAAGACGGCTGACCACGACATGTTCAGTTCTTCGTGAACTGCGCAACGAATCGGTTGCGGTCTCCGCCATCAGTGCGCCCCGGCAGGACTCGACCTTTTGAACCTCGGCGACGATCACACCAGCCAGGGATTGGAGCGTCGCCCCGAGTTGGGCAAACTGCTCATTTTGATCGGTCGCGAGCTTGAGGACATCGTCCGAGACTTCCGAGGTCCAGACCCCCAGTACTCCAAGACCTCGTGCCGATGGAATCTTGTACGCGTCGACCAGAACATTGAGGGCCAGTCTTTTCATCGACCGCGCCACCACTTCCAATTCGCGGCTATTCGCGTTCAACATTTCGCGAACAGGATCAATCTGTGTGACGACGAAGTTACCCATCTTCGCCTCCCCTGCCAGTAATGCAGCAACTTCTGCGCCGAGAGAGGCGAGGCGATCGACCGCCTCTTCGAACCCTTCCAGCTGGTCGTCGCTGGACGCCCCTGTCGCGCCGTCACCGGCTATGCCTTGGGCGCAACCGATCACGCTATTCAACTCGCGCTCGATGCGGCTTCCGGTGTTGACAATCATCTCCAGCAGGCACTTTGCCTGCTGGCGCTGGAGTAACAGCGCATGTCCGGGCTCGTCCTGCTTGTTCTCGGGCTTATTATTGTCATTGTCGTTTCCTTTGCGAACGGCGGCCAGCGAGTGGAGGATATGCTCAAGGCGCTGACGAATCGCGTCGTGCCCCTGCAGGGCCTTGACCGCTTCACCAATACTGGTGGCGAGAACTGTTCCCAGAGCGCTTGCCTTGTTCTGGACTCGCAGCAGGCTGCGCGGGACGATCGAAATCAGATCGAGATGACGCACAACTTTCTGCTCCGATTCGGCGGCCTGCAAGGCATAGGAAGCACACGTCTGTTCCACCGATCGCGTGGCCGCCGAGAGTTTGCCGAGAATCGTCAGCAGCGCGCTCCGCTGCGAATGGTCTGCCTCGGTCATGAAACCCACCACTTGCTTCATCTCTTCATAGGCCTTCACGACGGAAGAGCTGTCTTTGGGAGAGAGTCGAGAGGCCTCCAGCCGGAAATGAAAAGCTATGTGCGTCAGCGGCGCGATGTTTTCCTGCAGGTGCCTGGCGGTGCCGAGTAGTGCTCCGGTCTGATGCGCGGTGTCGGCTAACTGGCGGCGCACTTCCTGGATCTCTAGGAGAAACTTCTTGAAGACAGCGCACCCCTCCAGCATCGATTCGCGAATGGCGTTCTGGCTATCGCCCGAGGCTGCGGTGTGTTCTTTCAGTTCGGCGGTCGCCTTCTGGACATTCTCCGCCATGCTCCAGCAAGCATCGAGCGCCTGGATCAGGCTGGCAAACTCGGCTTCGCTGGTGTTCAGATAGCGGACCAAGCTGGTGTTCAGCCGCTCATACTTCGCCCACGCCGACGAAAGCGATTCCCGCCCTTCTTCTTCCATGCCCAAGCTCACGAGTCACCGCTCTGGCCACCCCGCGAAGCATCAATCCCGAGAACCATGCAGATGTTCTCGATCAAGGGCTTGGGGTCCGAGGGTTTGACGATGTAGAAATTTGCGCCGGCGAGGAAGCCGCGGCTTTTGTCTTCAGTCTCGGACTCGGTCGAGATGATGATGATCGGCAAGTCGTTGTAGTCTCCGCTACTCCTCACCCGGCGGATGAACTCATAGCCGTCCATATTGGCCATGTTGATATCGGTAAGAACGAGGTCGAAGGACCGGCTGTATAGTTTCTCGAGCGCGTCCGCTCCATCGACGGCGGTGACCACCTCGAAGTTGGCCTCGCGGAGAATGTAGGAATGGTAGTTGCGGGTGAACTCCGAGTCATCGACGATCAGCACATTCCGTTTCATAGTCAGTCCTTTGTATAGAGCAGATGCCCCGCGGCCTTCTTCAGACGGAATGCCGAGGTGATGCGGCCGACGGATTCAGAATGGCCCAGGAAGATATAGCCTTTGGGATTCAGCGAGTCGTAAAAGTGGTTCACCACATTGCGCCGCGACTCGTCGTCGAAGTAGATCAACACGTTCCTGCAAAAGACGAAATCGTAGCCGCGCATGGCTTTCATCTGCTGATGATCGTTCAAATTGAGTTTTTCCACGCGTACCAGGCTCGCGGTGTCCGGATCGATCCGGAAGCCGGTGACCGCCGGTATCAGATGTTTGCTGTAGACGGTTGGAACGCCTTTGACGGAACGATCGCCATACACTGCGTTGCGGGCGAGTTGGAGCATGTTTTCATCGATGTCCGTGGCGGTGATCTTGACGTCCCAATTTCTGGAATCGGGAAAGACCTCACGGATAATAATGGCGAGCGTGTAGGCTTCCTCGCCCGAGGAGCAGCCCGCGCACCAGATGCGGATGCGCCGTTCCGTGGTTTTCTGCCTCGCCGCAATCAGTTCGGGCAGGCAAACGTCGGCAAAGCCGGCGAGCTGCTCGAACTCGCGGAACATGTAGGTTTCGTTGGTAGTGACGAGGTTCGCCAGCGCCTGCATCTCGGCGCCATTGGCATCGCAATACCCGATCTGGAAAAGATATTCGTCCGCGTCTTTCAGGTCGAGTTGAGAGATTCTCCGCTCCACCCGCTTATTGAGGAAGTAGACTTTCTTTTCGTCGAATTGCAGTCCCAGCTTCTTGTATATGAGCTTGCTCAGTTTGGAGAATTGCTCAGCGGTGAGTTCCATCGCGGGCGCCTCCTGAGAAGTTCTTCCAGTTCTTCGCCGATCTCGGGATCGCTCTCCGCCGAAAGCAGGGAATGCAGCGCGCTTTCGACAGCGGGGTCGGAAGAGTTCGCGAGCGACTCGACCGCTGCCAGGCCCAGGGTCCGGTCGGGGTCGTGGATATAGGGCAGCACTGCGAGGGCCACGCGGCTCGAACCCGTAAAGTGCCCCAACAGCCGGATAAGATGAAAGCACACGCCCGCCTCGAGCTCCGGCTTGAGCAGGCCGCAGAGTTCTCCTTCGCAGAAGGAGTTCAACTGCGACACATTGTGGCGCAACGCGATATTCGTGAGAGCGTCAATGGCGGTTTCGTGAACGAACGCACGCTTGCGTTCGATCGTCCGGCAAATCTCTTCGATCGACTCGGGGCCGGCGGTGTGGCCGAGCAACTTCAGGAAAGGCTGCAGGTATATCCCCGCCACTTCCGCGGCGTCGGGGTATTTCGCGCGCAGAGCCTCCAGCGTCTGTCTGGTTCCGATGATCGCGAGCGCTTCAAGGGACGCGCACACGGCCATCGGCCGCGAGCTTTCCATCGCCATGGCGAGCACGGGTTTGGCAAGACCCGTTCGCCGCCGCCACCCGATATTCTCTATAGTGCTGATGACGACGTTGATGTCTTCGTCCTTCAAGGCTGCGAGGTAGAGGGCGTCGGGAGCGCCGATGGTAGCTTCGCGCAGAATGTCGACGCTGATTTTGCGCAGATCTTTGTCATCGCTCCTCATCAGGCGGTTGAGCCCTTCGATCACGTCGCCGGCGCGCCGCTGGAGCATATCCGCAGCCTCGGCCCGGACAAACGGATCGTCGTCTTTCAGCAGCTCGATGATCGAGTCCACCGGATTCGAAGTCCATATCCGGGAGAGCCCGCGCAGAATGGCCTCCTTGACGGCGCGCGAACTTTCCTTAGCGAGTTGCGACACCAGGACGGTCGCGGCCTCGGGATCGCCCGATTCACTGATCTCCTGCGCGGCGCAGCGCCGCTCGGATTCCTCCGGAGCGCTGAGCGCTTCGATTAGCTTGCTATCGATCATGACTGCGCTCCCTGATGCACAGAATTTCCAACCGGCCTGGTTTGGAGGATGCGGACGAGTCTGGCAGCGATTTCCCAGCTCGGCAGCACGATCTCCGCGCCGCCGCGCTTGATGGCTTGAAAAGGCATGCCGAAGACGACACAGCTCTCCTCCGACTCGGCGATGGTGACGCCACCGGCCTCGCGGATTCTGACCATCTGATCGGTCCCGTCGTCGCCGATGCCGGTCATGAGCACTCCAATGGTCCTGCGCCCATAGATGGCCAGGACGGAATCCATCATCACGCCGACCCCAGGCACGAAGAGCGTCTTCGGTTGGCTCGGCCGGCGCAGCACGACCTCGCCGCTCAGCTTTCGGTAGGGACAAAGATGAAGATCGTTCCCGGCTACATAACAACACCCGGGGCGAACCGGCGCGCCGGTTTCAGCTTCGACCACTTGGATGGCACACTCCTTCTGCAGCCTGGAGACGTAAGGACCAATGAATGCAGCCGGCATGTGTTGCACCAGGAAAACCGCAGCCGGGAGGTCGGCGGGCAAGCCGGGGAGTAAGGTGCTGATCGTGGTCGGTCCGCCGGTGGAGATTCCGATCGCGATCGCCGTGGGCCGCGGCCGCTTGACCGCGCCGGATGCCACTGCCGCGCGGATCTTGGTAATCAGCTCCTCGGCAATGGCGTCCAGATTCGCCGAGACCGTACCCTCCGGCTTGGCGACGAAATCAAAGGCTCCCAACTCCAGGCATTCGAAAGTTTCTACCGCACCCTTCTGGGTCAGCGAACTCAACATGATGACGGGGCATATCTTTTCGGCCAAGATCATCTGCATGGCGCTGATGCCATCGAGCTTCGGCATGTTGATGTCCATGGTCACTACATCGGGCTTCAACTGGATCGCTTTCTGAACTGCGTCGTCGCCGTCTCTTGCGGTTGCGGCCACCTTGATGTCGGGCGCCCTGGCCAATAGTCTGCTGATCAGATTTCGCATTAACGCGGAATCGTCAGCGACCAAAACGCGAATGATGGACCCATGCTTCATCGACTCAACCCCACCCATTACTTAGCTTGCAGCAATGTAAGGAGTGGCCGTCTCCAGTGCCGCGGCCGCGCGATTGCTGGTGGAGAGCCGGGCGTCTCCGCCGGGCTGGACGGGCGAGACGCCCGTCCCTCCACCGGAGGATTCCCCGGCCGATCCATGCTCAAGTTGCCGGGCTAGGCGTGGGTGCTCAGCGCAGCCAGTTCGCTCTGCTCTCCACGGGTAAGCACCTTTCCCACATCCAGCAGAACGATCATGCGCTTTCCGTCTTCCGCCTTGCCGATACCCGAGATGAACTGCCCATCGACCCCGTTCGAGATACTGGCTGGAGGCGGCGCGATGTTGCGCGAGGAGATGCTCAGAACCTGCTTCACGGAGTCGACGACCAGGCCCGTCTTCGCACCGCCGAGATCGACGATGATGACCCGGGTGTGATCGTCGGAGGCTTTCTCCTCCAGCGCAAACAGCGTCCGCGTGCTAAGCACGGGAATGACTTCGCCGCGCAGGTTTGTGACCCCCTCGACAAACTTCGGCGCCTTCGGAGTTTGCTTTTCTTCCTGTTTCGTCTCTTCGGTGGCAGTGGCAGCCGCTCCCTCAACCCCCTCGGTGATTTTCGCCAGCACCTTATGGTCGAGCAGGCTTCCCGTTGCCAGGAGCAGAATGAGCCGGTTGCCATCGTCCAGTTTGACGATACCCGACAGGCTGACGCCGGCTTGATGCGCCACGTTGGGCGGAGCCTCGATCGCGTCCTCCTGAACCCCCAGCACTTCGTTGACGTGATCGACGACCAGCCCGAGTTGGAAGCCGTTCGAGTCGACCACAATGATGCGCTGGTCCTCGCGAATGTTGCCCTCGACCTGCTCCTCAAAGGTGTGCAGCGCTGCCACAATCGCCTTGACCGAAGCTGCGATATCCTGGCTAAGCGCCTCCAGCCCCTTCGCATCCGCGCCCTGCTCGGCGATGGCACTGGCCTGCTTGCTTACGTGCTCATTCAATCCCCTCGCCTGGGCAAGGGTCTCGGTGAGCGCCTGGCTCGAACTATTGAAAGCCGAGAGCCAAGTGCGAAGCTGTTCGGCGGCCGCCGTCACCCCGTGCAGGTCGTCCTTCCCGGCGCCGGCGCCGCTCTGCGCCGCCAGCCACGCTTGGTATTCTCCGCTAGCGTGGCGGCAAGCGGCGACGTGGTCCATCGCGAACGAGGTCTGCCGCAGAAGGCGGCGCAGGTCTATGATCGGAAGGATCCGTCCACGGACCGTCAACACGCCCAGCAGGTGCTCCGGCGCGCCGGGCACTTCCTTTGGCGTTTGCACCCTCAGAATCTCGCGGACATGCTCCATGGGAAAGGCAAATTCTTCCCGCCCTACCTGGAAACTGACCAGTTGACGCACTTCTCCCCCCTTTGCCTGCACCTCTTTGCTCTGCGCCTCTTTGCCCTGCTTTTCGCCATCGTTCGGCCCATGGCTGGAGCGTGCTTCGGAGTCCTGCGCAACTGCCCCCGCGATGACTTCGCCGGCGGCATTGCTGCCGCCAAAGGTGCAGACGCGGCGCGCATCGAGCGCAATGATGATTCGTTCCCCGTTGTCGAGCTTGACTACGCCATCAATGTAGTCGGCGGTTTCGTTCCGGATGGCCACTGGAGGGGGCTCGAACTCGTTCCGTCCGACGCGAGTAACCTGGCGCACACTGTCGACCAGCAACCCCGTCCGCTTCCCCTCGATATCGATCACCAGCACCCGGCTGCGGTCCGTGTGCTCCTCACGCTTCATTCCGAATCGCGCCCGGATGTCAAAGATGGGCAACACCGCTCCCCGCAGACTCGATATACCCTCGACGTACTCCGGGGTGTGCGGCAGTTTGGACATTTTCGGCAGCCGGATGATTTCCTGCACCGACATGATGTCGAAGCCGAACTCCTCATCCTTGAGCAGAAAAGTGACCAATTGAGTTCCGTCCGCTCCCGCCTTGGCGGTGGGTTTCACCGTTTCCGTTGCCATCGTAATCCTCCTCGTGCCCGGCGTTGCCGGACCATGGTGTTCCGAACCATGACCTTTACTTACAACTGGCCCTGTTACGTGGAGTGACGGGCGTTTCGCCCGTCGCTCCACAAGTAAGTACACTGGGCTTGGTCATGGTCCCTATCCGTGCTGGAGTTCGTCGGCCTGGGCTGCGATTTCTTCGACTGCCTGCAAGATTTCCTGGGCCGCTTTCAATCCCTGTTCGGCTGCGGTCGCGGACTCGGTGCTGGCGCGATTCACCTCTTCGGCGGCGGTGGCAATTTGCTCGCTGGCTTTGGACGCCTGCTGCAAAGCATTCACTGCCACATCCGATCCCTTCGCAATGACATTGACGCCGCCCTGGACTTCCTTGATGTCCTTGGCCATCCGCTCCAGGTTCGTGGTCGAGACCTTGGCGCGCTCGGCCTCTTCTTTGGCCTTGATGCCGGCGCCTTCAATGTCGGTGACGACTTTCGTGATCTGGCCCTGAATGCTCTTGACCAGATCCTTGATGCGGTCGGCGTTTTCGCTGCTCTCGTTGGCGAGCGAACGAATGTCCCCGGCGACTACCGAGAAGCCCCGTCCAAACTCACCCGCGCGCGCCGCTTCAACGTTGCCGTTGACCGCCAGCATCCGCGTCTGCACCGTCACCATCACGATCGCATCCACGATCTTGTCGATGCGCCGCGTCCGCTCTTCCAGTTCGAGGACATTCTTTGCCGAGGCCAGCGACATCTGCGCCGCCTGCCCGATATTGACGATCATCGAGTCCAGGGCGTCCTTGTTTGTGGTCAACAAGGTGGAAACGGCGGTGCATTTCTCGCCGCTCTCCGTGGCCTTCCCGCCCATGTCCTTGGCGGCGATTTCCAGTTTGGTGCCCAAAGCCTGGGCGGTCTCGCAAGCCTTCGCGGAAACCTGCGCCGCGCGGCTGATCTCCTCAATCGCGGCCGAGATCTGCCCAGAAGCGCTCTTGACTTCTTCCGCGTTGGCCGAGAGCTCTTCCGCCGCCGCTGCCAGTTCCTCGGCGGACTTCTGCGCGCTGGTCGAGGTCTTCAGTTTCTCCGCCAACTGTGCCAGGCTGTTGGAAGCGTCGTTCATCTCCGTGTAGGCGCGGCCCTGTTCCTGCACCGCTTTCTGCGATTCCATTACGGCGGTGCTTGCTTCTTCCGCCGCCTTGGCAATCTCCTGCGCGCCCTGCAAGTATTCCTTGGCGCCGGCCCAGCGCCGCGACGGCGTTGGTCACAATCGCTTTGCAGCCTTCGCGCATGTCGGCGAAATCGGTTTCCACGCGCGCCAGCGCTTCGGTGATCGCCTTCGCCTTCTCGACTTCCTCCAGACCTTTCTTTCCGGCGGTCTGAGCATCGACGGCGACGACCTTCACCTGGCCCTGAATCTCGTTCACCACTTTCTGGATGCCGCGAGCGCTCTTCTCGCTCATCTCCGCCAGGTTCCGCACTTCATCCGCTACCACGGCAAATCCCTTGCCATGCTCACCGGCGCGCGCCGCTTCGATGGCGGCGTTCAGTGCCAGCAGGTTCGTCTGGTCGGCGATGCGGGCCACGGCATGGACGATTTTGCCGATCTCCTCCGACTGCCGCTCCAATTCCGCGATCATTTTGGCGGAATCAAAGTTTGCCTGCGCGGCATCGCTCACGCCCTTGATCAGGATCTTAATATCCACCGCCGTACTGCGGCTCAGCCCATAGAGGTTATCCACCACGGTTAGCGATCCTGCCGCCTGCGTGTTCGCCTCGTCCGCCGCTTTTTCGATCTGGTTGATCGCAGCGCGAGACTCCTCGGCCGCGGCCCCTGCCTCTTCGGCTCCGGAGGCGATAGTCTGCATCGACTTCCCGAGTTCCTCAACCGTGCTGGTCGCTTCATTGATGGCGCTGGCCACCTGCTCGGTCGCGGTCGAGAGTTTTTCGGCAACCGCCTGAGCGCGGGCCAAAGTGCGGGCGCGCGTCTTGTCTTCGGCGATTTTCTTGCTCTGCAGACGGCTCGCACCATTGTCTGCGGCTGAATCGGTGTGCTGCTCATGCACCGGATTGCCCGTTCTTGGCGGGGCCATCCGCTTCATCCCCGCTGCTGGCGTAGCTGTCCCATGACCATTCGTCTCATTTGCCTGTTCCAAGGTTTCACTCATTGCGCTAGGCTCCTCTCGCCTCTCTTTTCCCCATCGGTTTTCCCCGTTGTTGCGTGCTTTAGCAGGCGGGCTGTGGAAAATGTCGAAAAATGTAAGGCACGGAAAAAGAACCATTTCGGAAAAGACGCTCAAGCGGAAATAGCCCAGGTTCATGGTTACCTAATAGAGTCGCGATCTACGTGGAGTCCTTCTGGGGCGGGGTGGCTTCTCAGTGGAGGTTCGAAGAAGCGTAGACGAACAGCGATGGCAAAGCCAGAAGTGCATCGACCAACGGGTGATCGCTAGGGACTGCAGGCCCAGTTGGACCTTGGGAGGATTCTGCACGTTAATGCACGGAATGAACAAAAAGAAGAGCCAGCACCGAAAGCGCTGACCCTTTTAATTCAATAGTATGAGGTTGGTTGCGGGGGGTGGATTTGAACCACCGACCTTTGGGTTATGAGTGAACCGAGTAACGGTAAGTTATAGATTCTACGGGTACGAGTGGCTCTCGAAAAACCCCTAAGTCATTGAAAATCTCTTTGGGTAATCCTTATTGGGGGTCTAAAAGGGGTTTGTGAAACTCCAAATGTGTCAAGTTTTATTGCAATAAAACTTGACATAATAATTCCTGGGAGTTCATACTTGCGATGTGGGACCAAAGCCAAAAACGCCACGTCGATCACCTCTCATCATGGGATTAGTCCGCCAACGTATCGAACAAGGTGGCGAACGCTTGTGGCGCTTCGAGGACTTTCGCGGCCTCACGTTCTCGGCAGTCGCACAGGCTCTTTCCCGTCTAACGCGACAAGGAGCCATCGAGCGGCTCAGTAAGGGTGTCTACTACCGTAATCGCGAGACCACCCTCGGAAAAAGCAGGCCAAACCCGGCGTCGATTCGCAATCTGGCGTTACGGCGGAACACGATGTTTCCCTCGGGCATTGCCGCTGCCAATCTCCTAGGATTCACCACACAAATACCGAAACAGGGTGAGATCGCCACCAGTGCTCTCAGTCTTCCGAGAAAGCTCGTCGGCAAGGACACCCGAATTCATACTCGACGACCGCAGGCTTGGGCCACTCTGTCCGAAACAGACGCTGCCTTGCTGGACTTCTTAAGACACGGCGCTGAGTTCAGTGAATTGAGCCCGGAAAACACAATCCGAAAGTTGACGACCCTGCTGTCCGAACGAGGACGCCTCGGTCGAATTCTCACAGTTGCAGATTCCGAACCCCCCCGTGTTCGGGCCATGCTTGGCGCACTCGCCGAGCAACTGGGCAACAATCGCCGGGCTTTACAACATTTGCGAGCTTCTCTGAATCCACTGTCTCGATTCGATTTCGGGACACTCACCGCATTGCCTAACGCATCTGCTTGGCAAGCCAAGGAGAAACGGTAGCTTGCGACTCTTTGAGCATGCCGATTTTGAACAGGCAATCCTCCGCGCTGCGGAACACTTTCGCGAGCGCAAGCTGCGTCCGGCGATTATTGAGAAAGACTATTACGTCACCGAGGCCCTTCGCTTTCTCGCCACGACCAGCCGCGATAAGATCATTTTCAAGGGTGGTACGAGCCTCGCCAAAGGATGGAACCTAATTGAGCGATTCTCGGAGGACATTGACATCTTTCTCGATCCGAGAGCATTTCAGCCAGCACTGGGAAAGAATGCCATCGACCGGGAGTTAAAAAAACTTCGTGACGCCGTAGGTCGGCATCCTGCGTTGTCGTTTGTTCAAAACGAGAGCCAGACCATCGGCGGCTTCGGACGCAACGATCGCTTCTCCTACGCCCAGAGATTCGGCGGCCCAGGTGAGGTTGCTAATCGCGTCCTTCTTGAAGCCGGAACCGCTAGCGGACGCGAGCCATCAGCGGTCATCGAGTTGTGGTCCTACTTAGGTCAATATCTGCATGAGAACAAACTGTCACTCGGTGCCGAAGACGAAAGATCATTCCCTCTTCGCCTCCTGCATTTTCGCAGAACGTTTGTTGAAAAAATGTTCGCCATCCATAGTAAAGTCGAACTCCTCAAGCGCGACCGCCAGGCTCTCGGTAGCTACGCGCGGCACTACTATGACCTGTATCAACTATCCGGACACGCGGAAGTCCAGGCCATGCTCCGCTCGACCGAATACGCCACGATCAAAGCGGACTACGACCAGATCAGCCGAACGTATTTCCCCAAGAGCTATTTCTTCCCGGAAGGCATGAGTTTCGCGCGGAGCGATGCTCTCTTCCCGCAGCCAGCACTGGCGTCCGTCGTTGGCCCCGAATATGAGGCGCAATGTCGAGTGCTTTGTTACGGGTCTTACCCGTCATGGGACAATGTGCAAAATCGCTTTCTGGAAATGCGCGACATCCTTTAGTGGTCAACCTATTCGATACCGGCAAGGACGAAGTTGGGCTGAGTTGGCATCTGGATGCGAGCCGCATCGAAAACGTTCGGTCGGGAAAGCAAACTAAGAGTCACCTGTTGATATCTTCGGCCAGAGGACTCCGCAGTCAAATGCCGGGCGCATTCCGTTCACGGAACGTTTCCATTCGTGCGTATTAAACCAGAGCATGAAGCGTCGCACATCGCAGCCACAGTGACAGCCAAGATACTTGAGCAAAAGGGGAAGTTTCTTCGCTGCTAGCCAGCGCGTTACCGCTCCTCTTCCTTTTGTTAACTCCTCCAGCATTCCCTACGGTGTCTCCCCGGAACTGAACCATAGCCGATTCGCATGGATAGTCTCTAAGTAAGTCTTGGACTTGTTCCACTATTGGTCTCTATGGTGAGCATTCAAGACAGCATTTCCAAAGGTCCTACTGGAGGTTTTCATGCTGCATTTTGCGCCTACTAAGAGCTTGTGCCGGAGACAGCGTTTTGCGGGCGTTCGCCTGTCAGCTTCAAAATCCCTCTGGCTCGCTCTTCTCTTGCTTCTACCTGTGGCGGCTCACGCTCAGGGGAGTCCCTTCGACACCGGCTTTAACGCTATCCAAGCTCTTTTCACAGGCACCATCGCGAAGGTTGCAAGTCTGGTCGCAATCGTGATCGGCGGCTACGGATTCGCGCATGGCGAACCCGGCGCAAAAAAGGCGCTTGCCGGCGTTGCCGCTGGAACGGGCATCGCCGTTCTCGCCGTAAATGTCCTGAGTTGGCTCTGGGGCGTATAGCGCACTTCTCAACCAGCGCCTGCCAGGAGGAACTTATGCCCGACAAACCACAGCAGAAGCACCGCACAAATCGAGTCTTCAAGAGCCTGCACAAGCCGCTCACCTATTTGGGCGTGGAACGGACGCTGTTCTACTTCGTATGCGTCGGCGCTGTGGGGGCCTTCAACCTCTTCAATTCCATCCTCGCCGGTATCGCCGTATTCATCGGAGGTTTTGCTTTCGGGCATTGGGTAACGAACAGCGATCCGGCCTTCCTCCGCATCCTCGCGAAATCCGAACGCTATAAGCTGCGCTACGACGCGGCCAAACAGCAAGTCCCACTTGTGGAGGTCGTTTGATGCTGCGCCTCGATAAAGTCATCAAGCCGTGGAAAGAGAGTGCGTCTCTCAACGACCACATCAACCTCTACGGCTTCTGGAACGAGACAGCCTTCCTTACCAAAAGTGGCGATCTAGGCATGGTTCTGAGCGTTCCCGGCGTGGACTACGAAAGTCTGGACCGCTCAGAACAGGAGTACGCAGTGAAGCGGTTGGAAGCGGCACTCAAAGCGTTTGGCCCAGGCTTCCACGTTTACCAATACCTCTTCAAATCGAACCGCCCCGATATACCCTTCGCACATTATGACGATCCGATTGTGGAAGCAGCGATCGAACAACGGCGAAAGTTCTTTGAAGCAAAACGCGACCATCTCTATCAGATTGAAATCTTCTACTGCATTCTGCTCGAAGGCGCCAGGTCAAAGACCGGCGTAGGCGCGGCAATCGCTCGAATCTTGCGCGATCCCGCGGGTGCCGTTGGCGAACTAAAAGTGCAGTTCACCAACGACAGCATGAAGACCCTCTTGCGCACGCATATCGAGCACGATCTTCGACGGCTCGACCAGAGCGTCCAGGCATTCGCTCGACAGCTCGGGGACTTCATGCAAATCGAGATCTTAGATCAACAAGGACAATTCACATTCTTCCGCCGCTTGCTCAATTACGACGACTGGCGTGTTGAAGGGAGGCCGCAGTCCACGCAGTTTCTCGACTATCAGGTGGTCAACTCCGACATCGAAGCCGAACGCGATCATCTGCGCGTCGGCGATCACATCGTCCGGGTGCTGACGATGAAAGAGGCCATCACCGAAACACGGCCTCTGGTCCTGGACGCCCTGCTGAAGATTCCCGCCAACTTCTATGTGGTCACCGAGTGGACGCCGCTCCCCGCGGACAAGGCTCGCAAAGAAGTGAACAAGCGCCGCCGCCACTTCAATATGTCGAAAACAGGGTTTGTCTCCCAGATGGGCAACGATGCCACGAAGACGAACCCACGCGACGTGCTCGTGGACGAGTCCAAACAGGCCGACATCGAAAATCTTGGCGATTGCTTGCGCGCTCTCGGTGACGGTCAATCGCTGGGAGATTTCTCGCTGACGATCGTGCTATACGGTCACTCAAAAACACGAACTGGAGCAGCTCGGGGCCGAGTTCACTGGCCTCTTCACCAACGCGGACGGCAATCTTTTTGCCGAAACCTATAACCAGCTGAACGCCTACTTCGCCACCGTGCCCGGCAACTATGCCCTCAACCTCCGCAAGCTGTATCTGCTGAACACAAATTACGCCGACCTGTCGTTTCTGTTTACGATCCTTCCCGGCGAGAAGACGAACGCACATCTCGGCACCGAGTACCTGGCAGTGCTCGAAACCGACAATAGCACGCCCTACTATCTCAACCTGCATACCGGCGACGTTGCCCACACCCTCATTCTCGGGATGAGCGGCAGTGGCAAGTCCTATCTGTGCGTTTTTCTGCTGCAGAACGCACAGAAGTACAAGCCGCTGACTTTCATCTTTGATATCGGCGGCAGCTTCCAGTCGCTTACGACGATATTCAAGGGCTCGTATCTCAATGTGGGCCAGGAAGCGCGGGACTTCACCATCAACCCCTTCTCGCTGCCTCAGACCAAAGAGAACCTGCAGTTTCTCTTCAGCTTCTTCCGCGTGCTCATTGAGGGCAACGAGCAACGTTACCGTATCGACTTCAAGGAGGAACGCCGATTGTGGGACGCGATCGAGCGCATCTACGTACTGGAGCCGAACCAGCGCACCATCTCGAACTTTGGCAACATCATTGGCGAGTTGAAGGAACGCCTCCACCGCTGGACCCGCGGCGGACAGTACGGATTTCTGTTTGACAACGCTGAGGACACGCTTTCGTTCAAAGGCTTTCAGACGTTCAACTTCCACGGTTGGAATGACTGCGCCCGAGGTTTTGGAACCACTGCTATTTTATGTTTTGCATCGAGCATCGAATGAGATCACTGACCCCAAGAAGCTCGGCACCCCAAGTTCTTCCTGCTCGACGAAGCGTGGCTCTTCATCAAGAACGAGACGATCCGCAATTACGTGGTGCAGGCGCAGAAAACATGGCGCAAGCACAAAGCGGCGATGATTCTGGCGACGCAATCCATCAAAGAGCTTGAGGAATCGGGGATGCTGGCGATAGTGGCCGAGAGTTGCCCCACGAAGATCTTTCTCGCCAACCCGGACATGAACCGTGACGTTTACCGGGAAGCGTTTCATCTGAACGACACGGAACTGGACCTTATCGACGGCCTTGTTCCGCCGGGCCAAATGCTGATTCGTAAGGCGCAGACCTCAAAGAAAGTGCATTTGAACGTCGATTCGGTCTCGCACTGGATGGCGACCAACAATGCCCGCGACAACCTCAAGAAGCAGGAATATTTCGACCGCTTCGGTTTTGCGGATGGGCTTCGCCATCTCGCGGAAGATGTCCATTCCGGCCGCGCACGCTGGCCGTATCAACTTCGAACAACTAACCGCTAAGGAGAGCTTTATGCGGCATCTGAAATTCGTCGTCAATTGCGCTTTGGTTTTTTCTTCCATCGGTGCTTTCGCCCAAGACTCTGCGCGCACTGTGCAGTATCACTCGCAGGACATCGTTCCCGATCCGCGCCAAGGTGAAATATACGACCCTGATCGAACTGCCCACGACCGAGAAAATCATGGAAGCCGCCACGGGAGACAAGGACTTCTGGATCGTGGATGTGGTTGGCAACTTTTGCTTTGTGCATCCGGCGAAACAAGGCATCAGCTCCAACTTGAATCTCATTACGGACAAGGGAAACATCTACAGTTTCACGCTCCAGGACATCTCTGCCTTCATCGACGACCCCTGACCTGAAGGTGATCGTCGAACCCGCCGACCGTTCTGCGATCGTGGCCGCGAGCGGCCCTCCGCAGTTCGTGCCCGCCGCCCAACTCGAACAGTCGCGGCAGCAGCTTGCCGCTCTGCAATCGCACGTTGAACAGGCGGTGGATGAATACAAAAGCGCCTATCCGACACGGCTCAAGTTCGACTATGCCTACAAGGCGAACGAAGCCCCTTTCGATATCCAGTCGATCTATCACGACGACAGGTTCACCTACATCAAGACCAATGCGCCTGAAAAGTTCAGCGTCTATGAGATGAAGGACGGCAAGCCCAACCTCGTCACCTACGACCTCCGGGAAGGGACGTACATCATCCCGAAGATCATGGACAGCGGATATGTGGAGCTGGGCAAGAAGCGGATGGAATTCACGCGCAAGGGATCACCGTCATGACCGAGAACGTCTTTACTCCCCACACAGAACCGCAAGCCGAGCCAACGTTGCGCCGCAACCTGGAACTGCCCAAAGGCGTCTTGCAGAAGAACCTCAAGACCTTCGTTTATCTGGGTGCGGCATTGCTCGTGATTGTGGCGGCGCTCTTCAGCTCGTCCGGCAAGAAGACGCCCGGACAACAGGCCAGCGCGAAAGGGCAACCACCGCAACCAGCCTTGCAGGACAACACCGACAACAACGTGCAGGAGTTGAAGAACCAGCTTCAGGCCGAACGTCAGAAAGAACAGCAGGCGACAATGGCCGCTGCTGCGATGGGAGATCCGGCGCTTGCGTCTGCGACGCCCCAGCAGCGGGCCGCAGCCGCGGCCTATGGACCGACCGGCGTTGCCGTGCCCTGTATTCCGGGCCAGCCCTGCCCGCAAGCGCAGCAGGGCAACATGCAGATGCAACTCACGCCTGTGCAACAGCAGGCACAGCTGATCGCTGCGAAAGAACGCGAACGCGCTGACGACTCCCGTTTCGCTTCCAATCTTGTGTACTCCCGCTCTGCCGATCCGCCGCAACAACAACAGCAAGGCCAGACGATGCCCGCCCAATATGGCCCTGCCGAACGGCAGACAAACAGCAGTCTCGTCTCCCCACCAGCCGAAGGAAAACAGGAGGACACGCCCGGAGGCTATAAACGCCCACTGGAGGCCAATATCGATTCGGCCGTCGGTCAGCCCTATCTCGTCTACGAGGGCTCGGTTCTCGACACGGTTCTCATGAATCGTCTGGATGGAGACGCCGTAGGGCCGGTCAAAGTCCTGGTCTCAAATCCGTTGTATTCGCACGATCATCAACACGTCATCATTCCCGAGGGAACGGTTGTTTTGGGCGAGGCAAAGAAGATTGGAGCGGCGGGCTTCGGCCAACAGCGGCGGATGGCCGTGGTTTTTCACCGCCTGATTATGCCGGACGGTTACTCCGTCGATCTCGACCAGTTCCAAGGCCTCGATCAGATCGGAGAGGAAGGGCTGAAAGACAAGGTCAATAACCACTACCTTCAAATCTTCGGTACCTCGATAGCTTTGGGTGTGATTGCTGGAGCCAGCGAGATCACGCAGGGTGGCGGCACCATTACCACGAGCGGTTCCCAGGCATTCACCAACGGGGCGGCGGGCAGTGTTTCGCAGTCTGCCACCACGATCCTTGATCGCTTCATACAGATACCGCCCACTATCACGATTCGGGAGGGCCACCGCGTGAAAGTGTATTTCACGCAGGACTTGCTTCTTCCTGCGTACTCGAACCACACTATTCCGCAGACGTTTTAAGGAGGCTTTCCATGCGAATCGTTGCCCTCTCCCTCTTACTCCTGTCGACTCTCACCCTTGCCGGCTGCCAGAGCAAAGCGGAAAAGGTGCAAGAAGTTGCAGGACCAATACAACGCCGAATACCCGGCCTATGCCAAGGAGTGCCTCGATCCGGAGACCTCCGGGGCCGCAAGAATGCTGACCGGAGAGAAGCTGACCAAGGAGCAGATGGCGGCTCTCGAAGCCAAGAAAAAAGAACGAGACGCACGGTGCAAGCCAGAGGCTGACCGTCTTGCAGAGATCCAGAGAGAAATTCTTGCCGCACAGCAGTAAAGCCGTACCGCTGTAAAGCATCACGAAACCAACGGCGACGAAAGGACAAGACAATGAAGAAACTAACCCTTACCGTACTCGCCGTCGGATTTGCGGCGGCGTTGCAACCGCTCGCGCACGCGCAATTCGGTTCCGGCATCGTCTTCGATCCCACGCAGTCGGGCCACGCCATCGCGCAGATCGAACACGAAGAACAATCCATCAGCCAACCAAGTCCAGCAGATCGAGAACGGCCAACAGATCTTCACCAACACCGTCAAGATCGCCACGACAGCACTCCAAACCTACAACCAGGTGAAGCAGCAGTACAACCTCTACCACCAGATGATCCTTGCGCCGCGGATGCTCTATTCGCGATTTCTGTCTCCGACGACTGACTTGCTGATGCTGCAACAGATCTCGAACACCTATGGCAATTCGATGGGGTGGCTCAACTCCGCAAACACCGGAAACGGGGCCGCAGCCTCCTACCAGCAAGTCAGCGTTCCGAACACCAACAACATGATTCCCGGCTACAGCACCGCGAGCATCGCCGGGCAGCAGCAGATTGCCGCGCAGGGAGCCACCGTTGACATCGGCGATTCCGTAATGACCAACAACCTCGCAAGTGCTAGGGACAATCCGCGCCAATCAGACGGCAAGACAAACGGACATCGCCAATCTGGAGGCCGCAACACAAACCCAGGACCCATCGCAGCAGACCATCATGGCCGAACTGCAGCGCATCAACCAGGCCCTGCTCTTGCAACTGCGCACTCTGCAGGACGCAAACCAGATCAACGCCAATCTTGCCCTGCAGCAGATCGTTGCCCAAAAGCAGCAGCAGGACGCGATGAAAGTCGGCATTCCGTGACTCGTCAGGATACGAAAGCTACTACAACGCCAACATCACCACAACCAGCGGCGGCGCGGCTAATCTCCTCACGCAAGCGTACTGAGTAGGCGCAAGCACAAGAGCAGAGGGCATGGAACATGGGTAAGGTCTCTTCGAATTGTATCGCTCAGGGTGCCAGTCGCTTGCAGCCACGGCGGCACCCTCCATTACCGCGATGGGCATTCACATCGTGCATAGCGCTGGCGACCATCATGATGGTTTGGTTCGGCGTGCAGGAAGCGCTGGCATCGGCGCACGGCGGGCCAGGGTTCAGCATGGGGAGGTTTCTCAACCTCTTCATGCTGCTCACCTTCGCCTATGCGATGGTGAACTACTACGACAGCTCCATCCCCGGACTTGGCTTTTCCATCAAGGGCTTCATCGACGGCGGCACAATCAATCTTGTGAACCTCATTGGCAGCGGATGGCTCCACCACCATGCTGAACGAGATCCACCGGCATCCTCCAAGACCGGGCCGTCGATGCTGACCAGCATGATGAATCCCTACTACGCCATCGTGTACTTCGTGGTGCAATTCCTGTTGGCCACTGCTGGCCGCGATCGTTCCGCCATCCTGGCCTACGGCGCAATTGCGGCCACGATCATCGGATTGCTCGGGCCGATCTTTATCCCGTTTCTTGTCTTCGACAAGCTCGATTGGCTGTTCTGGGGATGGCTCAAGGCGTATCTCGGATTCAGCTTTTACAAGGTCGTCGCCGCAGCCACCATGAATGTTCTGTCCCATGTTCTGACGAACTATTACATCCAACTTGGCCAGAGCGTGTCGGACCCTTCAATGATGGTCCAGACGCTTGCCGCTTCTGTCCTTCTCGTACTGGTCAACGTCTACATCCTCTTCAAGATTCCGACCATGACGCACAGCTTATTCACTGGCGGTACTGGTGGACATGGTGGGGGCCTGGGCGTGGCGATGATGGCGATACGGGCCGCGATGTAAACGGCAAGAGCAAACGAGGTCACAGATGAGCACAGAAACAACGAGCATGGAAACGAAAGCCACCCCGGAAATCACCCGCGCCGCGGAGCGTTACCTGGAGCAGTACGGCGATCCGCTGGTGATGAATACCTACTTGAAGGTGACGATTCTCGTGCTCGCCGGCGTCTGTCTCGCGCTGGCGGCACTCACCTTCAAGAGCCAGCAGGCGCTCGCCAACATGCACCCGATGATTGTGCGGATCAACGACGTGGGCCACGCGGAAGCGATCGACTATCGGAACTTCCAGTATCGCCCGCAGGAAGCGGAGAACAAGTATTACCTCACCCGCTGGGCGGAACTGTATTTCAGCCGCAATCGTTTCACGATCGAACGCGATCAAACGCAGTCCCTTTACTTCCTCAATAGCGACGTGCAACGCGCCGTAATCGACCAGGAACGCAAGGACAACAGCATTCAGAATTACGTCAAAGACAGCACGCTTGCCGTATGTCGATGTGGAGATCAAGAACGTCATCCTTGACGACCTGCGACAGTCGCCGTATTCGGCGCGCATCGAGTTCGAGAAGGTGTACACCAATCCCGCGGATCATACCGAACTCAAGCGGGAGCGATGGACAGCCAGCGTCACCTATGTCTTTCGCGAGAACGTGAAGAACAATGAGCTTGCCGTGAACCCCCTCGGTCTGACCATCGTGCGCTTCCGGGCCGACCAGGCATTCAGCTAGGGATTCATCGACCTGCCCAGAGGCTTATTCATGTCCTTTCATGCTGCTAATCCGGCTGGCTTTTCCCACCTGTCCTCGTGCCCGGTGGAGTAGGCGAACAAGAGCCTTTCGACGCGCAACTACGGTGGCGAATTGCGCCCTTCTTACGGCGGACATGCCGGCTCGAATCGAGCTGCGATTGCGGCGAACTTCCGCAGCCAGTGTGCAGATGACAACTTTGCTCTGGAGCGTGTCTGCCGTTATGTATCCCGTCTTTTGCTCGGTCACAGCTTCGGGGCCTTTCCGGCGCCCGGCGGCACTCGGTCTTCTGCTTCGCATTGCGCGCCCCTTCGGGGTCTCGGTTCCTCCCAAAACAAGTTTGAGAACCACGGCAAAGAACGCCGCTCAAACTTCTTTCGGGCCCCTCCCAGAAAGCAGACCTTCGGCACTTGGGAGCCGGGCCCACTCGCTAAGCTCCGCCCAGTGTGACCCGAGCAACAACGGGCGAATTCAACAAACGGAGACACATCATGTACCAGAACAAAGTAACCCTCATCGGCTTTCTCGGCAGCAACCCAGAAGTTCGCACCACCAACAACGGCAGCTTCACGACACTTTCGCTGGCAACCAAGTCCTCCTACAAGAAGGACGACAAGTACATCTCGCACACCGAATGGCACCGTTGCGTCGTCTTCGGCAAGCTCTCGGAGTTCGCCAAGACGCTCACCAAGGGAGCGCATATCCAGGTGGAAGGCGAACTGCGC